>NZ_CP168939.1:0-4506470 GCF_051122455.1 Dechloromonas sp. ARDL1 | reverse complement strand
AGAGGACGGCGAACAGCTTCATCAGCTCGGACGGCTGCAGATTGGCGAAGCCCAGCGAAATCCAGCGCCGGGCACCGTTCACATCGCGCCCGACACCGGGGATCAGCACCAGCGCCAGCAGCACGACACCAGCCATGAACAGGTAAGGCGCGTAGCGCTGCCACAACTTCAGGGGCACCTGGAAGGTCACGGCGGCGGCGACCAGGCCGATGCACAGGAAGATGCCCTGGCGGATCAGGTAATAGGCCGGCTGGTGACCGGTCGAACGTCCGCCTTCGGCAATCGCAATGGACGCCGAATAGACGAAGACCAGCCCGGTGAACAGCAGGATCAGCACGCTCCACAACAGGGCGTAGTCGATTTCGGCCACTTGGCGGCGCGGAGCGTCGAGGGCGCCAATCATCATGGCTTCAAGCCCTCCACCGCAGCGATGAAGGCCTGCGCCCGGTGGGCGTAGTTCTTGTACATGTCGAGGCTGGCGCAGGCCGGCGACAACAGCACGCAATCGCCGGCCTGCGCCTGGGCTGCCAACCAACGGACGGCGGCTTCCATGTCGGCGACGATGCGGGTCGGCACGCCGCTGCCTTCGAGCGCCATGCCGATGGCGGCTGCATCACGACCGATCAATGCCACGGCGCGACCATGCTTTTCCAGGGCCGGCTTGAGCGGCGAGAAGTCCTGCCCCTTGCCGTCGCCACCAAGCACGATGGCGATCTTGCGGCCCATGCCCTCGATGGCGGCCAGCGTGGCACCAACGTTGGTGCCCTTGGAATCATCAACGTAGAGCACGCCGTCGATTTCGGCGACGGTCTCGACACGATGCGGCAAGCCCTGGAAGCTCTTGAGCGGTGCGATCAGGCGCTGCGGTGCGACACCGACCGCCTCGCACAGCGCCAAGGCGGCCATCGCATTGGCGGCATTGTGCAGGCCGGACAGCTTCAGTTCATCGAGGCCAACCAACATTTCCTTGCCGCGCCAGATCGCACCGTCGGCAAAGCCATAATCGACACCGCGCGGCGCCGGATTGAGTCCGAAGGTGATCATCTTGCGGCCACAACGGCCATTACCCATCGACCAATCGTCATCGCGATTGAGGATCATCGCGCCCTTACCCTGGAAGACGCGCGACTTGGCAGCGGCGTAGTTGGCCAGGCTGCCTTCGTAGCGGTCGAGGTGGTCCTCGGACAGGTTGAGGACGGTCGCGGCAGCCGCCTTCAGGTGATGCGTCGTTTCAAGCTGGAAGCTGGACAGCTCGACCACCCAGACCTCGGGGAGCATCCCTGCATCTTGCGCATCCATCAGCGCATCAAGGGCCGACGGCGAGATGTTGCCGCAGGCGATGGCCGGCACACCGGCGCCGTTCAGCAGGTGAGCGGTGAGCACCGTGGTCGTCGTCTTGCCATTACTGCCGGTGATGGCGATGATCTGCGAGCCCGGTACCTGTTCGCGCACGCCGGCGGCGAACAGTTCGATCTCGGAGACCAGCTTGTCGGCGACGGCGGCGATTTCCGGCGTCGCCTTGGGCACGCCCGGCGACAGGGCGACCAGGTCGGCCTCGGCAAACGGCTGAGCGGCAAACGGCCCGGCCAGCAGTTCGGCGCCCGGCGCCGCTTGTTGCAGGGCATCGACGTTTGGCGGGCTGGTGCGCGAATCGGCAACGCGGACGAACGCGCCCTGGCGATGCAGCCACTTGGCCATCGCCAGCCCGGACTCGCCGAGTCCGACAACCAGTACGCGTTTGCCCTTGAGTTCCATGTTCTCAGCGCAGCTTCAAGGTAGAGAGCCCGATCAACACGAGCATGATGGTGATGATCCAGAAGCGGACGACAACCTGCGTCTCCTTCCAGCCGGTTTGTTCGAAGTGGTGGTGCAGCGGTGCCATGCGCAGGATGCGCCGGCCTTCGCCGTACTTTTTCTTGGTGTATTTGAAGTAGCTGACCTGCAGCATCACTGAAAGCGTTTCGATGACGAAGACGCCACCCATAATGAGCAGGACGATTTCCTGACGGACGATGACGGCGACGGTGCCGAGTGCCGCACCGAGGGCCAGCGCGCCGACGTCGCCCATGAACACCTCGGCCGGATAGGCGTTGAACCACAGGAAGCCGAGCCCGGCTCCGGCAATGGCGCCGAGCAGGATGCACAACTCGCCGGCGCCCGGCACGTAGGGAATCAGCAGGTACTTGGCATACACGGCGTGGCCGGTGACATAGGCGATCAGCGCGAAGGCAGAGGCGATCATCACGGTCGGCATGATCGCCAGGCCGTCCAGGCCATCAGTCAGGTTCACCGCGTTGCTGGTGCCGACGATGACGAAATAGGTCAGCGTGATGAAGCCAACGACGCCCAGGGGATAGCTGATCGTTTTGATGAACGGGATGATCAGTTCGGTCTGTGCCGGCGTTTTGGCCGAGAAGGCAATGAACAGCGCGGCGCCGATGCCGAGCACCGACTGCCAGAAGAACTTCCAGCGGCTGGCCAGCCCGTTCGGGTCACGGTAGACGACCTTCTTCCAGTCGTCGTACCAGCCGACGATGCCGTAACCGAGCGTGACGACCAGTACCGTCCACACATACTTATTGGTCAGGTCGCCCCACAGCAGCGTGGTGATGCCGATGGCGATCAGGATCAGCACGCCACCCATGGTCGGCGTCCCCGACTTGACGAGGTGGGTCTGCGGCCCGTCGGTGCGCACTGCCTGACCGATCTTCTTGGCCGCTAGCCAGCGGATGACGCGCGGTCCGGCGGCCAGCGAAATGAGCAGCGCCGTCATCGCCGCCAATACGGCGCGCAGCGTGATGTAGTTGAAGACGTTGAAGAAGCGAACGTCCTGGGCGAGCCATTGGGCCAAGGCAAGCAGCATTATTGATTCTCCTCGGCGGCCAAGGCGTCGGCCACTCTTTCCATTTTCATGAAGCGCGACCCCTTCACCAGTACGGTGGTGTCCGGACCCAGCTCCTTGTCGACAGCGGTAATCAGCTTCTCGATCGTGCAAAAGTGTTTGGCACCTTCGCCGAAATTACGGACGGCCAGTTGCGACGCATCGCCCAGCGCGAACAGGCGGTCTATGCCCTGACTCTTGGCATAACCGCCGATCTCGTCGTGATACTGGCCGCTGGCTTCGCCGATTTCGCCCATGTCGCCGAGCACCAGCAGCTTGCGGCCGATGGTCGAGGCGAGCACGTCGATACCGGCGCGCACCGAGTCCGGATTGGCGTTGTAGGTGTCGTCGAGAATCTCGGCCCCTTGCCTTCCAGCTCTGCGCTGCAGGCGCCCCTTGACCCCGGAAAACGCAGCCAGCCCTTCGCTAACGGCTACAAGCGGGACACCGGCAGCCAGACAGGCTGCTGCTGCGGCAACGGCGTTGCGTGCGTTGTGGCGACCGGGGATAGACAGCGTCACCGTTATATCGCCCTCGGGAGCATGCAGGTCAAGTTCGGTTTCCAGTCCATGCTGACGAACAGCGCCACGCACATCGGCTGCACCATCAATGGCAAAGGTACGTACCGGGCGACCGCTCGCCATGCCACGCCATGCTGCTGCGTAGACATCATCTGCGTTGACCACGGCAACGCCGTCGGCGCTCAGGCCATCGAAGATCGAACCCTTCTCGCGAGCCACTTCGTCGAGATCGCCCATACCTTCGAGGTGGGCGCGCTGGGCGTTGGTGACCATGGCCACCGTGGGGGCACCGATATGCGTCAGGTAGGCGATCTCGCCAGGATGGTTCATGCCCATCTCGATCACGGCGGCACGATGCGAGGCGCTCAAGCCGAGCAGCGTGAGCGGCAGCCCGATATCGTTGTTCAGGTTGCCGCGCGTCGATAGCACGGCAGCGCCGAATGCGGCCTTGAGAATGGAGGCAACCATTTCCTTGGTCGTCGTCTTGCCATTTGAACCGGTAACGGCGATGACCGGCAGCTTGAATTGGGCACGCCATGCAGCAGCCAGGCGTCCCAGCGCCAAACGGGTATCGTCAACAACGACAGCAGAAATACCTTCCGGCACCTTGCCGCCATCCGAAACCAGCAGCGCTGCAGCACCACCGGCAACGGCCTGAGCCAGAAAATCGTGGGCATCGAAACGCTCTCCCGCAAGCGCGATGAACAAGGCGCCCTCGGCGATGGCACGGGTATCCGTCGACACGCCCTTGACGGCAGCATCGCTACCGGTCAGACGCCCCTGTACGGCGTTGGCGACTTGCGAGAGCAGCCAGTTCATGCTGCGTCCTCCTGTTTGCTGCGCCGCAGGGCCAAAGCAGCCTCGGCCTGTTCGATATCGGAGAAAGCCAGACGAACGCCTCCCATGTCCTGATAAGGTTCGTGGCCCTTGCCGGCGAGCAGGACCACATCACCGTTGCCGGCTTCGAGAATCGCCCTACGGATGGCCGCGGCACGGTCGACTTCCATATCGGCGTGCACCATGCCGGCGGCGATGTCGTCGAGAATCGATTGCGGCACCTCGCTGCGCGGGTTATCGCTGGTAACCAGCACACGGTCGGCGAGACGCTCGGCCACCGCCCCCATTTGCGGGCGCTTGCCCTTATCGCGGTCGCCACCGCAACCGAAGACCACGCTCAAGCGACCACCCCGCGCCGTAGCCACGTCGCGCAGCGCCGTCAGGGCGTTATCCAGTGCATCCGGCGTATGCGCATAATCCACTGCCACCAAGGGCTCGCCGTTGCCACCGACACGCTCCATCCGCCCCGGCGGAGCCTTGATTTCGGACAAGCGCAGTGCCACCTCCTCGGCCGTCAAACCGGCATCGAACAGCACGCCGGCAATCGCCAGCAGATTCGATACGTTATAACGCCCGACCAGGGCGGTATCGACCATGGCTCTGCCATTCGGCAATACAAGATTGAAACGCTGGCCAAACGGCGTATCGACCAGCTCCTCGGCCCGCACCACGGCATGGAAATCACGGCGCGGTTCACCAATGCAGTAACCCAGAACCCGCATGGCCGACGTTTCGCGCATCAGGCGCAGGCCGAACGCGTCGTCCAGATTGACGATGGCCGTCCGCAGACGTGGCCAATGGAACAGCTTTGCCTTGGCCGCTGCATAGGCATCCATCGTCCCGTGATAATCAAGGTGATCGCGGGTAATGTTCGTGAATACCGCCACATCGACGCGCGCACCGTTCATGCGCCCCTCCTCGATGCCGATGGAGCTGGCTTCCAACGCGCAAGCCGCCGCCTGCTGCTCACGGAACTCAGCCAGGTAGCGCATCAAGGTGGTCGCCTCTGGCGTCGTGAAACCGGTTTCGGCCATGGCATCGGGGAACCCCGCCCCCAACGTGCCGATGATCGCGCAGGGCTTGGGATAGACGCGAGCCAGGCACTGGCTGATCGTCGTCTTGCCGTTGGTGCCGGTAATGGCGATCAGCGACAAGGCTTCGCTGGGGTGACCGTAGACGGCGTGGGCGAGAGGGCCAGCCAGGGAACGCAAGGCGTCATGAGCCAGATGCGGAACGCGCCATGCCGCATCCCAGGAGAAATCGCCACCCGGCTGCCAGATCACGGCAACCGCGCCCTTCTCCAAAGCATCGGCAATGTATCGGCGGCCGTCGGAGAGATCGCCGGGATAGGCAAGGAACAGGTCGCCCGGACGGACCTGGCGGCTGTCGTCAGCCGCGCCGCTCGGAAATACGCCCAAGGATTCGAAGTGGTCGAGAATTTCGCGCGGCGTGCTCACAGCTTTCCCTTTCCCTGCTCGGCGGTCGCCACCTGGATCGGCGCATCCGGAGGGATACCCATGGTACGCAAGGCGCCGCCCATGATCTGTGAAAATGCGGGACCGGCCACATCGCCGCCGTAGTGTCCGCCGGCGCTCGGCTCGTCGATCATCACGGCGACAACTAGGCGCGGATCGCTGATCGGCGCGATGCCGACAAACGAGGCCACGTATTTCTTGGCATAGACGCCGCCTTCGATCTTGTGGGCGGTGCCCGTCTTTCCGCCGACGCGATAGCCCGGGACGCGCGCCTTGGGCGCCGTACCTTCGGGGCCGGCGGCCATTTCGAGCATGGCCCGCAACTCCTTGACCGTTTGCGGCGAAAAGACACGCACGCCCCGCGGCGGCGCGTCTTCGACCTTGAGGAGCGACAAGGGCATCAATTCGCCGTCGCGGGCAAAAACCGTATAGGCCCGTGCCATCTGGATCAGGCTCACGGCGATACCATGCCCGTAGGACATGGTCGCCTGTTCGATCGGGCGCCAGTTCTTCCAGGGACGCAAACGACCGTTCACCTCGCCCGGGAACCCGAGATTCGGCGCCTGACCGAAACCAACACTATCGAACATGTCCCACATTTCCTTGGGCGAGAAACCCAGCGCGATTTTGGCGGTACCGACGTTCGAAGATTTCTGGATCACCTGGGCGACAGTCAGCGCGCCGTGCGGGTGTGCGTCGGAGATGGTCGCCGGACCGATGGTCATCCTGCCCGGGGCGCAGTTGATGACCGTATCGAATCGAACCTTGCCGCGCTCCAGCGCCAGCGCGGCCGTAAACGGCTTCATCACCGACCCCGGTTCGTAGGTATCGGTGATGGCGCGGTTGCGCAACTGCGCGCCGGAGAGCCTTTCCCGGTTATTCGGGTTGTAGGTTGGCCAATTCACCAAGGCAAGCACTTCACCGTTTCGCGCATCGATGACTACAGCGCCGCCCGCCTTGGCACTGTGCTTCTCCACCGCCTCCTTCAGTTGGCTGTAGGCCAGGTACTGGATTTTCGAGTCGAGTGCCAGACGGACATCCTTGCCATCCTGCGGCGGCTTGGTCGCGCCAACGTCCTCGACGATACTACCCCGGCGGTCACGGATCACCGTGCGGCTGCCGGAGCGACCGAGCAGGCTATTCTGGAAGGCGAGCTCGACCCCCTCCAGACCCTTGTCGTCCACACCCGTGAAACCGACGATATGCGCCGTCATGTCGCCAGTCGGATAGAAGCGGCGGTACTCGCGCTCCTGATGGATGCCCGGAAATTTCTGCGCAGCGATGCGCTCGGCCGTTTCCGGCGATACCTGGCGCTTGATGAAGGTGAAGGTTTTTTCGCTGGCGATCTTGCCATCCAGTTCGCGGACGCCCATATCGAGCAGTGCGGCCAACTGGCGTTTCTGTTCGCCGTTCATGGTCCGCGCATCGCCGGGAATCGCCCAGATCGTTTTCATCGGGGTCGACACGGCCAGCATGTCGCCATTCCGATCGACGATCTTGCCGCGCGAGGCCGAAATCTCGATGTCGCGCAGGTAGCGCGAGTCGCCCTTCTGCTGGAGGAAGTCGTTGTGGATCACCTGCAAATAGAAGCCGCGCATCACCAAAGCCAGGAAGGCGCCCATTAGCAGCAGCCCCACCATACGCGAACGCCAGCCCTGCAGGGCCAATTGCAGGACCGGGCTTTCGGTAAAACGATGACCGCGCTGCGGGCGACGACGCACCACCATCAGCGACCGCCCTTCCTGGCAACCTGAGGCTGCACGACACGCCCCAGTGCGTCCGGCGCCACCATGTGCAGGCGCTCACGGGCGATCTTTTCGATACGCGGATGATTCGCCCAAGTCGACATTTCCAGTTGCAACTGGCCGTATTCGATATCCAGCTGACGCGCCCTCTCCTGCTCCGCCTCCAGGGACTGGAACAACTTGCGCGCACGATGCTGGGAGGTCACCGCACCCAGCGCACAAACAACGACGATCAAGAGGAGGATCATATTGAACCGCAGCATCACAGCTTCTCGGCCACGCGCATCACGGCACTGCGCGCCCGCGGATTGGCTTCGATTTCAGCTACCGACGGCTTGATCGCCTTGCCAACCAGGCGCAGTTTCGGCTTCGGCAACTGATCGGCGCGCAAGGGCAGATTCTTGGGCAGGGAATCCGGCGTCGATTGAGCACGCATGAAGTTCTTGACGATGCGATCTTCGAGCGAGTGGAAGGAAATCACGGCCAGCCGCCCGCCCGGCTTCAGCAAGTCGAGCGCCTGCGGCAGGGCTACTTCCAGCTGGCGGAGCTCCTGGTTGATATGAATCCGTAGAGCTTGAAAGCTGCGCGTCGCCGGGTCCTGCCCTGGTTCACGGGTGCGCACGGCCTCGCGTACGAGGGCCGCGAACTGACCTGTTGTGACAATAGGTTGTTCGACCCGAGCAGCCACAACCTTCTTTGCAATCTGGAAAGCAAACCGTTCTTCGCCATAGTTTCTAATGACCTCCGTTATGTCCCTCACCTCGGCCCGCGCCAGCCACTCGGCCGCCGTCTCACCCTGCGTCGTATCCATACGCATATCGAGCGGCGCGTCGTAGCGGAAGCTGAAGCCGCGTTCCCCGTCGTCGATTTGCGGCGACGACACCCCTACATCAAACAAAATTCCATCGACACCAAAAATCCCTGCCTCCTGCGCGGCCTCGGCCAATTCGCCGAAAGCGCGATGCACCAAACGAAAACGGGAATCACCGATGGCCGCCCCCGCAGCAATCGCTTGCGGATCGCGATCGAGTGCCACCAGGCGCCCTAGCTCATTCAGCACGGAAAGAATGCGACGACTGTGGCCGCCGCGACCGAACGTGGCGTCAACGTAGACGCCGTCAGCCTTGATCGCCAGGGACTCTACCGCCTCATCGAGCAGCACCGTGACGTGGGCGCTGCCCTGCGTCACAGCACCAGATCTCCGAAGCCGGGCGGCATGTCGCCCGACAAGGCCTCCGCCGCCAGGTCGTTCTGCTGCTTCCAGCCGGCCTCGCTCCAGATCTCGAAATGCGACCCCATCCCAACCAGATAAACGGTCTTTTCGAACTGGGCGTAATCGCGCAGCTCCGGTGCAATCAGGATACGACCGGCCGAATCCGGCTCCTCGGTACGCGCATTACCGACCAGCACGCGCTTGATCGATGCGGCACGCGGGTCGAGGCTGGACGCTTTGAGGATTTGGTCACGAATCGGCTGCCAAGCAGGCGATGGATAAAGCAGCAGGCAGCGATGCGGGTGCGCCGTCAGAACGAGCGAGCCTTCGCTGGCGGCAAGCAGGGCTTCGCGATGCCTTGCCGGAATGGCAAGTCGCCCCTTCGCATCCAGACTGAGTGCTGCAGCCCCCTCGAACATCCTTCGTCTCGCTCCCCGTTTACCCACTTTTCAACACGTTTACCCACTTTAAAACAACAAACCACCTCCGTCAATAGAAAAACCTCGGATTTTTTCTTATGCAACAAGGACTTAGAAGTGTTTTGACAATCATTTCCGGAAAAATTTTCCCTTAAAAATCAACACGAGAAAATAGACAGTTAAAGTGACTTATCAGGAGTTGATCGGGATCAAAAAGACACCACCACCCAACATGCCGGCGTGGTAAATAGTGGAGCATGGAGATTCCCCGGACGCAGCGCGTCGAGCCCCCGTCACCGCTCAGAGACTATGAATGGAGACCCTATTGCGGCCGTCGTGCTTGGCCTGGTAAAGCGCCTGGTCTGCACAACGCGTCAGCTCATCTGGCGTCTTACCATGATCCGGATAGGCAGAGACACCGAGCGAAATGGTGAAGGTCAGCTGGAAATTCCCATGTGCGATGGACAACTTCTCGACTGCGGCCCGCCAAGCCTCGGCGCGCATCATCGCTGTTTCGAGCGGCATATTGGGAAGCAGGATGAGGAACTCCTCCCCACCGTAACGGCAAGGCACGTCCTCGGCCCGTATGTCGGCCGACAAGGTGGCGGCAAGTGTGCGCAGAACCTCATCGCCCACCTGATGCCCGTAGGTATCGTTGACCCGCTTGAAATAATCGATGTCGAGCATGACCAGAGACAACGGATTGCCTTCGCGCCGTGCCCGCGACACTTCGCGATCCAGGGTTTCGTCGAGATAGCGGCGGTTATAGAGCCCAGTGAGACTATCGCGAACAGCTAATTCCTGAAGGGCAACCTGCAGTCGGCCAATTTCCTCGATACGAGCATGCAGCTGACGGTTGCTTTCCTTGAGCGCATGCTCGGCAGCTTTGCGCTCACTGATATTGCGAGTGATCCCCAAAATCGTTCTCGCCACGCCATCCGCATCCAGTAAATAGCTCGATACCACCTCGGTAGAGATCTGTGCCCCGTCCTTGCAAACCAGTTCAAATTCGCTCACCACCACGCTGGCTGCCCGATCGCCGGAAGCAATGCGGCGCAAGCGAAGATCGATTTCGCGCGCCAGACGTAACGCGGAATCCGGCGTCAGGTGCACATCGAAAGGCTGTCCAACCAGTTCATCCGGCGTAAAGCCGGTCATTCCACCAACCGACGGGCTGACATAGGTGTAGCAACGGGAGGGAATATCAACCGTCCAGATCACGTCGTGACTGTTTTCCGCCAGCATGCGATAGCGTGCTTCGCTTTCGCGCAACTGCCCAGCAGTTTGCGCCTCCCGTCCGCCAGCCTTGAGAACGCGCGTCAAAAGCAAAGCCAAGGCCAGGAATAGTGCCAAACCAGCCAGGCATCCAAACAACCGGGTACGCCGCCATTCGACCAAATAGTCGTCAATCGCCAAGCCGGCGGTTACATACAATGGATAATCGGCAAGTCGTCGATAACTAAAAATCCGCTCAACACCGTCCATCGCTCCATGAAAGCGCATAAGGCCAGAGCGCCCCCCTGCTTCCACCTGCTTCTGCAAGGGGTTGCCTAACAGGGGCTTGTTGACCTGCTCGAACACGAATGGCCGCCGCAAGAGCACTTCACCATTCTCTACCCGGCGCAGCGACACGACACCTCTCTCTCCAACGGCAACGCTTTCAAACCACGACGAGAGATGGGAGAGATCGAGGAGCGCGACAATCACACCGGCCAGATCACCATTCTCGCGACGAACAGCCACCGACACCCCGAGCACCCAATGTCCGATTAAAGGATCGGTATGCACTTCGGAAAAGAAAAGTCCATTTCCCGCACCCCGGGTAAAAACCTTGAAGTAGTCACGCTGGGAAAAACTCTCTCCCGCCACCGCCCCCCTGGCGTCGTAAATCAGGACGCCACTCGCATCAAGCACACGAAAGCCCGCCACTTCGGAAAACTGTCTGGAGTGGAAGCGCAGGGTTCGGGCGACATCGCCCCGAAAAGCCGGCGCCGTACTCGGCGCATAAATCTCCGCCGGCAATGTTGCGGCCAATTGCTCAAGATCGGACTGAACGCGCTGGAGCACCCCCAACAATCGAGCCTCCAGAACGGAAACCACGCCCTGCATCTCGATCTCGGCCTTGCGCTCGACCTGCTGCCGTCCCTCCTGAAGCAGAAACAGCACCAGAGAAGCCACCCCCAACCACGTGAGGATGCAGAAAAGTACCAGCCGGACACTGGATGAGCGATACGCCCGCAGCAAAAGCTGGGCGGCCGCCTCTTTTTCCATCAGGCACGCCCCTCGAGCCGGCTCGACAAGGCCTTGCCACACGTCATTTTAAATGTGTGGCAAACCCGCATGCTTACTTGACCTGATTCAGCTTCTGCTCGATCCGCGCCAAGGGCACAGCCCCCGGAATACGCTCTCCATCGCCAAAGAACAAGGTTGGCGTACCGGATATGTTCAGCTTGCGGCCAAAATCCTGATTTTTGGTAATCGCCGACGTATCGCAATCCTCGCGCCCGGCCGGTGCTTTGCCGTCAATCATCCAGTCATTCCAAGCCTTGGCCCGATCGGATGAGCACCAGATCTGCCGCGACTTGCGAACCGAATCCTCGGAGAGAATGGGCAGCAGGAAGGTATAGATCGTGACATTGTCGAGCTTCTGCATTTCCTTGGCCAAGCGCTTGCAATAACCGCAATTGGGATCCTCGAATGTCGCAAGAACCCGCTTCCCGTCACCGCGAACCTGCTTGATGGCGCGATCCAGCGGCAGGTCGCCGAAACGAATTGCCGTAAGCTTCCGCATGCGCTCGTCGGTCACGTTCTTCATGCTCTTCGCGTCGACAAGCTGGCCGCCGACCACGATGGCGGAAACCTTTTCGTCGGTGTAGAAGATCGTGCCATCCGCATACACCTCGTAAAGCCCCAGATAGCCCGATTTCGCCACGCTATCCACTTTCGTGCCGAGCTTGGCCTCCATGACTTTCCGGATATCCGCTTCATCGGCCACGGCAAACGAAGCGCAGGCCATGGCCAACGTCAGGGAAAAGACCAATTTCAACATGAAAGCTCCTAAATCCCGCCCAACGCATAGCGCGCCAGCGTATTCTTGATAAACGGAAGGCCATTCGTGAGTGTCAGGCCCAAATTTCGCAAAGACCTCATGCCGGGAGCAGAGGCGCGGAACAAGCGGCGCAGGGTATCCGTGGCGGACTGCATCAAGACCGTCTCTTCGCGCCTGACCCGCTGATAGCGCTGCAAGAAGCGCATCTCGCCAATATCCTGCCATGGTTGCGCAGCCGAAAGCAGGGAGGCCAGCGCGCTCGCATCCTGAAAACCGAGATTTATCCCATGCCCCGAAAGCGGATGAATGCCGTGCGCCGCATCACCAACCAAAGCCAGGCGCGGCGCCACCGTCTGCGGAACCCGCATCAAGCGCAAAGGAAAGGCGGCAGGCAACGTCAACAACTGCAAATCTCCGAGAGTTCGCCCCCCCGCCTCGGCAACGCGCTCGCAGAAGCGATTTGACTCAAGGGAACACAACTCGTCAGCATGGGCATCTGGGGTAGACCAGACAATCGACATTCGGTTTCCCGGCAGCGGCAAATAAGCCAATACGCCATCATCCCTGAACCATTGATAGGCGCAGTTCCGATGCGGTTTCTCTATCGCGAAATTTGCAACCACGCCCTTTTCGCCATACGGCGTATTGACCGCCTGCAGCCCGGCTGACTGCCGCACCCATGAATCGCGACCGTCGGCACCAACCAACAAGGGGGCTGCAAGTAGGGTTCCATCGCTCAGTCTCAATACGGCGGCATCATGGCGAAATTCGATTGCCTCGGAGCGAACCGGGCAGAAAAGCGCAAGATTGCCCTGCCGCTTGGCGCTCTCCCAGAACTCGCAGGCCATCAGCGAAGATTCCAGAATACTACCCAGTTCGGGCACACCGGTTTCGTACG
This sequence comes from Dechloromonas sp. ARDL1, assembly GCF_051122455.1. Taxonomy (NCBI): domain Bacteria; kingdom Pseudomonadati; phylum Pseudomonadota; class Betaproteobacteria; order Rhodocyclales; family Azonexaceae; genus Dechloromonas; species Dechloromonas sp. ARDL1. The sequence goes on along the minus strand of NZ_CP168939.1, from coordinate 4,493,432 downwards.
CTGAAAACCCTAGCCTTCCGCCACTGTCGCCGAAAATCTCCATCGTCCGAATAGGTGCAATGCGCGCAGTGTCTAGATGGCGCCAGGCACCTATGCGGCTCAAAAAATCGATATTCGTCGGACTAATCGCGTATATGCGGGCATCCCAGCCCTCCACGCGTGTCGGCCGCTGATTCTCCACCAGCGCAATGCGTAACCGGGTATCACGCAGCGCAAGAGCCAAGCTCGCGCCGGCAAGGCCGCCGCCCACAATGATCAAATCGAACTGCTGCATAACGGCGATTATGCCGGTTCAGGAGAATGAGACAAGCGGATCAGGCTGGATTGCTGCCGCCACCGCCGGATTGCGGTTTATTTTGACGCGGACGACGGTTGTTATTGCTGCGTGGCCGATGCTTTTTTTGCTGCTGACCACCGCCGCCCCCAGCTCCTTGCTTGCCATGCTGTGCGTTGCCACGCCCCTGCGTGCCACCACCATGCTGCTCGCTGCCTGAGATACGGTTACCCGGGGCAAGCTGGATTTCCAGCTCGATGATTTCATCCCACTGCTCATCGGTACGGTCGCGCTCGGGAACCGATAGCAACTCGCGAAGGCGACGCCGTGAATCAATCTGCGGAGTTACCGCAGGCTGGTTCTCGGGAGGATTTTCAGGGATATTTTCAGAATTGGAATCGTTCATTGGAAACTAAAAAGCGGAGCTCACCGATGGTGAACCCCGCATTCGAAAAACGCCGAGATTACTTTTTCTTGGCAGCGGTTTTTTTGGCGGCAACAGAAGCCTTGAAAGCCGTACCAGCCGTGAATTTCGGCACTGTGGTAGCGGGAATCTTGAGCGTGGCGCCGGTTTTCGGGTTCTTGCCGGTGCGCGCTGCGCGCTTTGCGGACTTGAAGGTTCCGAAACCCACGAGCGTAACAGATTCGCCCTTGGATACGGTCTTGACCACTGCGCCGATGATGGCGGACAACGCCTTGTCAGCAGCAGCCTTGGTGATACCAGCTTCTTTTGCAGCAACTTCGACCAGCTCGGATTTATTCATCTAAGTGCCTCCTGTTACCTACTAACGTTTAAGAAAACTGGCCGTCTTGACGGCAGCACGGTAAAAGTAGCACACCTTTTTGAATAAGTGTTGTCCCAGTGCGGGTTTATGGCGGTTTCGACGTGAATTTTTGTAATTTGGACACGTCATATCGCCCCTTCGGAAACAAGAACCCCGGCTTGAGACCGGGGCTCCTTTATGCCTTTGCAGTGAAGCTTACTTTTTCTCGGAAGCCTCCTCAGCCGCCTTCGGCTTTTCGCCGTGCGAAATCTCCAGCGCACCTTCGTTTTGCTTGCCAATATGCTGGTCGATCTGTGGCAACTGGTGAGCAATACCCTTGTGGCAATCGATACAGGTCTTGCCTTCGTCAAATGCTTTCGGGTGCATGCGGGCTGGACGATCGCCCTGCTCCATATAGTCCATATAGGAATAGTTGTGGCAGTTGCGGCACTCGCGGGAATCACTGGCCTTCATGCGATCCCATTCATGCTGCGCCAGCTCATGACGCTTCTTGTTGAACTTCTCCGGTGTGTCGATGGTTCCGAGGATCTTGTGCAGAACTTCGTTGGAAGCCTGGATCTTGCGGATCATCTTCGGCCCCCATTCCTTGGGCACGTGGCAATCCGGGCAAGTCGCACGCACGCCGGTCCGGTTGGTGTAGTGAACGGTGTTCTGATATTCGCGGAACACGTTCTCCTCCATTTCGTGGCAGGAGATGCAGAAAGACTCCTTGTTGGTTGCCTCCAGCGCCCAGTTGAAGCCGCCCCAGAAGACAATGCCGGCGACGAAGATCAGCAGGACCGTCACCAAGCCGATGCGCTTGACCCAGGCGGGCATGTATTTTTCGAGACTCATCATTCCCCCTTCTTGGCGGCTGGTGTATAGGTGTTCTCGACCAGCGGCTTGGCGTCGAACTGCGGCACGTGACACTGCATGCAGAAATAGCGGCGCGGCGAGATGTTCTTCAACTTGTTATCCTCGCGATCGAGGTAGTGCGACTTGGCGACCTTGGTGGCACCGGTTTCCTCAGCGCGTTCCTTTGAGTGGCAGTCCATGCACTTGTTGAAGTTCTGGGTAATGTTATAACCCTTAACGCTGTGCGGGATCAGCGGTGGCTGCTTCTGGAAGTTGCGCTGGATATTGGACTGATCTCGCTCTGGCTTGAACATGTTGACCTTCGAGTTACCCTCGATCGTCACACCGCCAATTTCGTTGACCAATTCCTGCGCACTGGCCATGCCGATGCCGCCCAAGGCGATGCCGGCAGCCAGCGCCAGCGTGGTAATCAATTTCATCTTTTCACCTCCGAGTGGCGACCGGCAGATGCCGCCGGTCGCTGTTCGTTATTGTCGTTGCGGATATCAGGCCTTGGTCACCTTGACCGCGCACTTCTTGTAGTCCGTTTCCTTGGAAATCGGGCAAGTCGCATCCAGCGTCAACTTGTTGACCAGACGACCGGCATCGAAGAACGGGATGAAGACCAAGCCACGCGGCGGTTTGTTGCGACCGCGCGTTTCGACCCGCATTGTCACTTCGCCGCGGCGAGAGGCAATCTTGACCTCCATGCCGCGCTGCAGACCGCGGTCGCGGGCGTCGTCGGGGTGCATGAAGACCACTGCATCGGGGAAGGACTTGTAGAGTTCCGGGACGCGACGGGTCATCGAACCGGTATGCCAGTGCTCCAGCACGCGACCGGTGGACAGCCACAGGTTGTACTCGGCATCCGGCATTTCCGGGGGATCCTGATACGGCAGGGCAAAGATGATCGCCTTACCGTCCTTGTGGCCGTAGAACTTGACGCCCTCGCCCTTCTTGACATACGGGTCGTAACCCTCGCGGAAGCGCCACAGGGTTTCCTTGCCCTCGACGACCGGCCAGCGCAGGCCACGAGCCTTGTGGTAGGTGTCGAACGGCGCCAGATCGTGACCATGGCCGCGACCGAAAGCCGCATATTCCTCGAACAGGCCTTTCTGGACATAGAAGCCGAAGTGCTTCGATTCGTCGTTGTCGAAGCCTGCCTGCGTGTCCTTGGCCGGGAACTTGTTGACCGTCCCGTTGGCGAACAGGGCATCGAACAGGGTCTTGCCCTTGAGCTTGGGCGCCTTGGCGAGCAGTTCGGCCGGCCAGACCTCTTCCATCTTGAAGCGCTTGGCGAATTCCATGACCTGCCACAAATCAGAACGGGCTTCGCCCGGCGCCTTGACCTGCTGGCGCCACATTTGGGTGCGGCGCTCGGCATTGCCGTAGGCACCTTCCTTCTCGACCCACATGGCGGTCGGCAGGATGAGGTCGGCCGCCATCGCCGAGACGGTCGGGTAGGGGTCGGAAACGACGATGAAATTGTCCGGATTGCGCCAACCCGGATACAGCTCCTGGTTGATGTTCGGACCAGCCTGCATGTTGTTGTTGCACTGCTGCCAGTAGAAATTGACCTTGCCGTCCTTCAGCGCACGAGCCATGGCCACGGCGTGCAGGCCGATCTTGTCGGGGATGGTCCCGTCCGGCAGTTGCCAGAGTTCCTCGGTATGCTTGCGGTGCTCCGGGTTGGTAACCACCATGTCGGCCGGCAGACGGTGGGCAAAAGTACCCACTTCGCGCGCCGTGCCGCAGGCGGATGGCTGACCGGTCAACGAGAACGGGCTGTTGCCCGGCTCGGAAATCTTGCCGACCAGCAGGTGCACGTTGTAGATCATGTTATTGACCCAGGTGCCGCGCGTGTGCTGGTTGAAGCCCATGGTCCAGAAGGAGACGCACTTGACCTTCGGGTCGGCATAGAGCTCGGCCATGGCGATCAGGTCCTTGGCCGGCACGCCCGAAATCTTGGCGACCTTGTCGGCCGGATAATCCGCGACATACTTCTTGAAGTCGTCGAAGGTCATGTCGTCGGCCTTGCCCGGATTGCCCTTCGGCTTGCCATCTTCACCCGGATAACCGTTGTTGGTGGCCTTCTTTTCCAGATCGTGGTTCGGGCGCAGACCGAAACCGATGTCGGTTTCGCCCTTCTTGAACTTGACGTGCTTACTGACGAAATCCTGGTTCACCTTGCCGGTCGAGATGATGTGGTGGCAGATGAAGTTGAGAATGGCCAGATCGGTATTCGGCTTGAATACCATCGGAATGTCGGCCAACTCGAAGGAACGATGCTCGAAGGTAGACAGCACGCCAACCTTGACGTTCTTGTTGGAGAGCTTGCGGTCGGTGATGCGCGTCCACAGGATCGGATGCATCTCGGCCATGTTCGAGCCCCACAGGAAGAAGGCGTCGCCATGCTCGATGTCATCGTAGCAGCCCATCGGCTCGTCGATGCCGAAAGTGCGCATGAAGCCCGCAACGGCGGAAGCCATGCAGTGACGGGCATTGGGGTCGAGGTTGTTAGAGCGGAAACCAGCCTTCCACAGCTTGGCGGCGGCATAGCCTTCCCACACGGTCCATTGGCCGGAACCGAACATGGCGATACCGTTCGGCCCCTTGGCCTTGAGTGTCGCCTTGCACTTCTCTTCCATGATGTCGAAGGCCTGCTTCCAGGAGATCGGCTTGAAGTCGCCATTCTTGTCGAACTTGCCCTCCTTCATGCGCAGCATTGGCGTCTTCACGCGGTCGGCGCCGTACATGATCTTGGACAGGAAATAGCCCTTGATACAGTTTAGGCCACGGTTGACCGGTGCATCCGGATCGCCCTGGGTGGCCACCACGCGGCCGTCCTGGGTGCCCACCAATACGCCGCAGCCGGTGCCACAGAAGCGGCATGCTGCCTTGTCCCAGCGGATATCGTCCTTGCCCTGCGCCAGCACCGTTCCCGGAGCGGCCATCCCGGCTGCCGACATGGCCGCCGCGGCCGCGTTGGCCTTGATGAAATCGCGTCGATTGAGTTTCACGCCTGTACCTCCTCGGTTTCTACTGATTCGTCGTCGCTGTACTGATAAACCATGGCCACCGATGCGACGCCGGGAACACCATGCAGGGCTACATATTTATTGGCAGCCGATTCCAGATCGTTGTCTTCGAGCACGACGACCATTTTTCCGTCCGGAGATTCGGCATGAATTTCCAGCCCCGAAAGCGCCAGCAATGCTTTGCGCGCCTCCTCCAAACGGGCTGGTGCGATGTGCAGAATGGCACTGGAAATATTCATGTTGAACAAGCTCCTGAAATGCAAACGGCAGCATCCGCTGCCACGGGGCGTAATCTCTCCGAATAGTAGGGCTATTCACTTGATTTGAGTCAATTCCACCCGGACGACAGATTCAAACTAGTACTAACGCCGAAAAAATACTAGTTCTTTAGAACTAAATTATCCAAAAGACCATTGTGCCCCAGACGATTCTCAACCGCTATCACCAGCATTGAAGCAATCAATTGGATCAATGCAAAAGACTTACCTAAGATTCGTCCTGTCCCAAACGTAACAACGTACCCAACCCAAGCAAGGAGAAACGCAATGTCGCTCATCAACACTCAGGTTCAACCGTTCAAGGCCCAGGCTTTCCACAACGGCAAGTTCATCGAAGTCACCGACGCCAGCCTGAAGGGCAAGTGGTCGGTCATGATCTTCATGCCGGCTGCCTTCACCTTCAACTGCCCGACCGAAATCGAGGATGCCGCCAACAACTACGCCGAATTCCAGAAGGCCGGTGCCGAGGTGTACATCGTCACCACCGACACCCACTTCTCGCACAAGGTCTGGCACGAAACCTCGCCGGCCGTCGGCAAGGCCCAGTTCCCGCTGGTCGGCGACCCGACGCATGCCCTGACCAACGCTTTCGGCGTCCACATCCCGGAAGAAGGCCTGGCCCTGCGCGGCACCTTCGTAATCAATCCGGACGGCGTCATCAAGACCGTTGAAATCCACTCCAACGAAATCGCCCGTGACGTGTCCGAAACGCTGCGCAAGCTGAAGGCCGCCCAATACACCGCCAGCCACCCGAACGAAGTGTGCCCGGCCAAGTGGAAAGAAGGCGAAAAGACCCTGGCTCCGTCGCTGGACCTGGTCGGCAAGATCTAAGCCCCAACCGCCAACAGAGAATCATATAAAAGAGAAACCCGCCGTCATCCCGGCGGCGGGATTTCAGCGCAATGCCTCGCTCAGCGGGCCATTGCAGTGAAATTCAGAAAGGGAGATACCCCATGCTCGACGCCAACATCAAGGCCCAGTTGTCGGCCTACCTCGAAAAGCTGCAACGCCCGATCGAACTCGTCGCCTCCTTCGACGACAGCGCCAAGGCCATGGAAATGCGTGACCTGCTGATCGACATCGCCAACCTCTCCGCCAAGGTCAGCCTGCGCGAAAACGGTAACGCCGCCCGCCGCCCCTCCTTCGCCATCGGCCTGCCGGGCGAGGCGCCGCGCATCCATTTTGCCGGCATCCCGATGGGCCATGAATTCACCTCGCTCGTCCTTGCGCTGCTGCAGACCGGCGGCCATCCGCCCAAGGTCGAGCAGTCGGTCATTGACCAGATCAAGGCCTTGCCTGGCGGCTTCGATTTCGAAACCTACATCTCGCTGTCCTGCCATAACTGCCCGGATGTCGTTCAGGCGCTCAACCTGATGGCCGTGCTCAACCCCGGGATTACCAGCACGATGATCGACGGCGCGATGTTCCAGGACGAAGTAAACGCCCGCCAGATCATGGCCGTGCCGACCACCTACCTGAACGGTGCCGAATTCGGCGCCGGGCGCATGCTGATCGAAGAAATCCTCGCCAAGGTCGACACCGGTGCCGCTGCCCGTGCAGCGGAAGAACTCGGCAAGAAGGATGCCTTCGATGTCCTCGTCGTCGGTGGTGGACCTGCTGGTGCGGCGGCGGCCATCTACGCTGCCCGCAAGGGCATCCGGACTGGCATCGTCGCCGAGCGCTTCGGTGGCCAGGTCATGGACACGCTGGGCATCGAGAATTTCATTTCGGTCAGCCACACCGAAGGTCCCAAGCTGGTCGCCGCGCTGGAACAGCACGTCAAGGACTATGAAGTCGACGTCATGAACCTGCAGCGTGCCGCCAAACTTACCCCGGGCGAACTGATCGAGGTGGAACTGGAAAATGGCGCCACGCTGAAGAGCAAGTCCGTCATCCTCGCCACCGGCGCCCGCTGGCGCGAGATGAACGTACCCGGCGAAAAGGAATACAAGGCCAAGGGCGTCTGCTTCTGCCCGCACTGCGACGGCCCGCTGTTCAAGGGCAAGCGCGTCGCCGTCATCGGCGGCGGGAATTCGGGGGTCGAGGCGGCCATTGATTTGGCCGGCATTGTCGCCCACGTCACGCTGCTCGAATTCGCCGATACCCTGCGTGCCGATGCCGTGTTGCAGAGCAAACTCAACAGCCTGCCCAACGTCACGGTCATCAAGTCGGCCCAAACGACCGAAGTGACCGGCGACGGCCAGAAAGTAAACGGCATCACCTACAAGGACCGCGTCAGCGAGGAAGTCCGGCATATCGAACTGGAAGGCATCTTCGTCCAGATCGGCCTGCTGCCCAACACCGACTGGTTGAAGGGCAGCGTCAAGCTGAGCCGTTTCGGCGAAATCGAGATCGACGCCAAGGGCCACACCTCGGTTCCCGGCGTTTTCGCCGCCGGCGACTGCACGACCGTGCCGTACAAGCAGATCATCATCGCCATGGGCGCCGGCGCAACGGCGTCTCTGTCGGCCTTCGATCACCTGATCCGCAGCTCGGCTCCGGCCTGATTTGCCCATCTCTCAAACCACGGCCAGCGACGGCAATCCGTCCCTGGCCGTTTTTCTTTCAGGAACCGCAAATGGACCTACCTAAGCACCAACTCGCCATGACCGTGCTGATGACCCCGGACATGGCCAATTTCTCCGGCAACGTCCACGGCGGCAGCATCCTCAAGCTGCTCGATCAGGTCGCCTACGCCTGCGCCAGTCGCTACGCCAGCCAGTACGTCGTCACGCTGTCGGTCGACCAGGTCATGTTCCGCCAGCCCATCCACGTCGGCGAACTGGTCACCTTCCTTGCCTCGGTGAACTATACCGGCAACACCTCGATGGAAATTGGCGTCAAGGTACTGGCCGAAAGCATCCGCGATCAAGTCGTCCGTCACGCCAACAGCTGTTTCTTCACCATGGTCGCCGTAGACGACAGGGGCCAAACCACAACAGTCCCGCCGCTGGTCGCCCAAACTCAAGACGAAATCCGTCGCTACAAGGCCGCCCAGATTCGCCGTGAGCTGCGCAAGGAATTCGAAACCCGACGGCATGCTCTTTAGCCACCTCGAAAGGCAGCGACGATTAAACAAAACCAACGACCAAACCGGCCGTGTCGGCAGGTGTGTAGCGGACCCACTGCTTACGTGAGTCTTCGTCAACAAATAAAACCCATGTGCATGAAGTTTTCAAAGCCTAGACAAGCGACCAACTGCTGTTAGGTGTTCAGGGTTCGCCGAGTACCGGGAAAGGGCCATCTTGACCCCAGCGGCTGGGAAGCACGGGTAATGACTGGCACTGCGCCCAATTTTCCGTTTCGAGGGATGGCTGGCAGAATAGCCTCCAACAACCTTGTTTCATCTCGCTCCGTAGGTCGCCGCATCAAGCAGCAACGTACAAACATTCCAACATTCAAAACCTTATTCAACTCATGAAGATTGCCGCCTGGAACGTCAATTCCCTAAAAGTCCGCCTGCCGCATCTGCTCGACTGGCTTGCCACCGCCGCGCCCGATGCGCTGTGCCTGCAGGAATTGAAGCTCGAAGACCACAATTTCCCGAAAGCCGAGATCGAGGCGGCCGGCTACCATGCTGCCTTCTCCGGCCAAAAAACGTACAACGGGGTGGCGTTGTTGGCGCGCACGCCGATTCATGACGTGGTCTGCGGCAATCCGCACTTCCCCGACGAACAGAAACGCCTGATCAGCGGCACCGTCGGCGACACCCGGATCGTCTGTGCCTACATGCCCAACGGACAGGCAGTCGGCAGCGACAAGTACGACTACAAGCTACGCTGGCTCGATGCCCTGGCCACCTGGCTGGGCGAGGAAATCGTCAAATACCCGAAACTGGCGCTGTGCGGCGACTACAACATCGCCCCCGACGACCGGGACGTGCACGACCCCAAGCGCTGGTCTGGCGAAATTCTATGCTCCGAACCCGAGCGCGCCGCTTTTCAGCGCTTGATCGGCCTCGGCCTGAGCGACAGTTTCCGGCTGTTCGAGCAGCCGGAAAAAACGTTCTCCTGGTGGGATTATCGTATGCTCGGCTTTCAGAAAAACCTCGGCCTGCGTATCGACCATATCCTGCTCTCGCCCCCCCTGACCGAGAATTGCTCCGCCGCCGGCATCGACCGTGCCCCGCGCAAGCTGGAGCGTCCATCCGATCACGCACCCGTGTGGGCAACGATTGATTGAGAAGCCATGCCAACGACCACTGCCGCCGAACGCCTGCTCGCACTCTATCCAGCCCTCGCGACCTTGCCGGCAGAACGCCTGGCCGCACTGACACACCCCCAGGCCGTCATGCACCTGCCAGCGGGAAGCCAGGTCTTTGCCGAACACCAGCCTTGCCAGGGCTTCCCGCTGCTGCTCGAAGGCAGCATCAAGGTCATCAAGCTGGCGACCAGCGGGCGCGAACTGATGCTCTACCGCGTCGCGCCGGGGGGCTCCTGCATCATCAGTTCCAGCTGCCTGCTGGCGCACACCGACTATAACGCCCGAGGTATCGCCGAAACGCCGCTGACGCTGCTTGCCTTGCCGGTCGGCGAGTTTTCCCGCCTGCTGGTCGAGCATGCGCCATTCCGCGACTTTGTCTTCCACCTATTCACCGACCGCATCGCCGAACTGATGCAATTGGTCGAGGAAGTTGCGTTCGCCCGGCTCGACCAACGCCTGGCCAAGCTGCTCCTGGCGCGTAACGAAAATTCATTGAATGTTACCCATCAGCAGCTTGCCGACGAATTGGGCAGCGTGCGCGAAATCATCAGCCGCTTGCTCAAGGGATTTTCTGCGCAGGGCCTTGTCACGCTCGGCCGCGAACAGTTGAGCATCATCGATCGCCCCGGCCTGCAAAAAATCGCTTCTGTGTGACCGTGGTTACATACGGGACAACTTGGCGGCAATAAAGTGACACCGTCCAAACACAACCTGACGGAGAAAACACCATGGCAAATGTTGGCGGAATCGACAAAACCCTGCGTATCGTTGCCGGCGCCGGCCTGGTCGGTGCCACCGTGGCCGGCCTGTTGCCGGTCTGGGGCTACATCGGCATCGTTCCCCTGGCTACCGGCCTGATCGGCTGGTGCCCGATCTACCCGCTGCTCGGGCTGAACACCTGCCCAACCAAGAAATAACGAGACAGCACAAGGCTTTCCAAGCTTTTTCGCTGAAGGCGGCCGGGTTTAAGCCCGCCGTCTTTTTTGTCCGCTCACTCCACCGCTATTGCTCCCCGCCACAAACGCAGGAACACTATCACCCTCTGGCGAGACGCCAGCCCGGATGCTGGAAATATTGTCCATAAGCCTTGAGGGCATGCAGTACCTGTACCGCACCGTCGTGACGACCTCCCGCCGTCTTCCCCGCCATTGCCTCGACACCTCCCTGCAAATCAGCCATGACCAGGTGCAGCATGGCGTCGGCCCTGGACTCAAGCTTGCAATTCTCGATGGCAAAGGCGAGTTGTCGATTGATGCTTCCCGCCAATGATTGATACTGCGCATCGCTGAATTGCTGGCGATGGATAAGCGGGAGTGCCTTGGCCATCGCTTGGTTGATGCCCGACATCGACTGCCGCAGCGAGGCATCCGTCGCCCATTTCTTACCGGCATTAAGCTGCAGTTGCCGCGGCGCCTCAGTCTCGTGGTCATGACGATGATCGTGTTCCGCCCGCGCAATGCCCTCCAGGCACACCCCCAGCACGGCGACACAAAACAAACGTATCGCTTTCATCGCTTCCTCCCTGAATGGTTTCGTCCAGCCCCTTGGCCGTTAACGAATCCCGAGAAATTTACTCAGGAAACCTTAAAAAGAACTTAAGGAAAACGGATACGAGGAAGGTTCGACTGCACGCGATATCGCTGCCGGATCAACTCAGGAAGTTGGCAATCCTGACGTAGTCTTCGACCGAAATATCCTCGGGACGCCGAGTCGGATCGATACCGAGTGCCGCGAAGCCGGCGTCGTCCAGGGTTCCCTTGAGTGTATTGCGCAACATTTTCCGGCGCTGCGCGAAAGCCTGCAGGACAATTTGTGCCAGCTTTTCCGGCGACTTGGCATTCAGTTCAGCAGCCGGCTTGGGAATCAGACGGACGACGGCAGAATCGACCTTGGGCGCTGGATCGAAGCTCTCCGGCGGCACATCGATCAGCCATTCCATATAAAAACGGTATTGCAACATCACCGATAGGCGTCCGAAATCGGCATCACCCGGTTCGGCAACCATGCGCTCGACAACCTCCTTCTGCAACATGAAATGCATGTCGTAGACATTTCCAGCATAGTCGGCCAGATGGAAAAGCAGCGGCGTCGAGATGTTGTACGGCAGGTTGCCGACCAGATGCAGATTGGAGCCGATACTGGCAAAATCGAAAGCGAGCGCATCCCCCTCATGGATGGTCAGGCGTTCGCGGCTGTGCTGCTTTTTGAGGCGGGCAATCAGGTCACGGTCGATTTCAACCACATGCAGGTGGTCGACGCGCGCCAGCAAGGGCTCGGTAATCGCCCCCAGACCAGGGCCGATCTCGACGACGGTATCGCTGCGTTGTGGATTGATCGCCGACACGATGGCGGAGATGATGCCGCTATCGATCAGAAAGTTCTGGCCGAAGCGTTTGCGGGCGACGTGGCCTTTCATGTTGCGTTCCTTCCGTGTTCTGCTGGGTAATGGGCGTACCGCTTTGCCTGCACCGAGGCTAGGCACGGGCCGCGGCAACCGCCATGCGGGCCGCTTCGGCAACGGACTCGAACAGGCTGCCATGATCGGCCTTGCCCGTACCGGCCAGTTCAAGCGCGGTGCCGTGATCGACCGAGGTACGGATGATCGGCAGGCCAAGCGTGACATTGATGCCGCGACCGAAAGTCGCATATTTGAGCGCTGTCAGCCCCTGGTCATGGTACATCGCGAGCACGGCATCTCCCTGGGCGAGCACCGGCGGCGTAAACATCGTGTCGGCCGGATGCGGCCCGCTGAGCTGCATGCCCTCGGCACGCAGTTTGTCGAGCACCGGCGTGATGACTTCTATTTCCTCCATGCCGAGGTAACCGCCCTCGCCGGCATGTGGGTTGAGGCCGGCCACCAGGATACGGGGCCGGGCCAGGCCGTACTTGCGGCGCATGTCGGCATGCAGGATGCGCAGCGTCTCTTCCAGCACCGACGGTGTGATGGCCGCCGGAACATCCCTGAGCGGCAGGTGGGTGGTAACCAAGGCGACACGTAGCGGGCCATGCGCCGTGCCCCCCGCCAGCATCATCACGACCAGCGGCGTACCGGTCTTCTCGGCCAGGTATTCGGTGTGGCCAGTGAAAGGCACGCCGGCCTGATTGATAACGCCCTTGTGCACCGGGGCTGTCGCCATCGCGGCAAATTCGCCGGAAACGCAGCCGGCCAGTGCCCGGTCAAGCAGATCGAGGACATGACGGGCGTTGGCCGGGTCGAGGCGACCAGCAACAGCAGCTGCCGCCAGCGGCAGATGCAGCACGTCGATCACGCCCGGCTGCGGCGGATTCCCGGCTTGGTAGTCGCGCATGGCAACGTTCCTCCCGAGTTGCCTTGCCCGCTCTTCGAGCAGGCCGCGATCAGCCAGCACGACCGGGTGGGCCGCGCCGCTCCAGTTGGCCAACTGCAGGCACAGTTCCGGCCCGATACCGGCCGGTTCGCCGCTGGTGACGGCTATGCGGGGATGCATCACTTTTCGTCGAGACGATTTTCGACGTAGGTCCGGTCACGCAGCTGACGCAGCCAGTCCTGATAGGCTTCGTCCATTTTGCGTTCACGCAGCGCCTGGCGGGCAACGGTCCGCTGGCGCTCGACCGAGACATCGCGCTCGCGGCGCTCCAAGACCTGGATCAGGTGCATGCCGAAAGGCGACTGGACCACGGGGCTCACCTCGTTAAGCTTCAAGGCATCCATGGCCCGCTCAAACTCCGGAACCGTATCGCCGGGATTAAGCCAGCCCAGGTCTCCCCCCTTGGCTGCCGAACCGTCCTGCGAATAGAGGCGGGCCTGCTCGGCGAAATCGACGCCATTGGCGATCCGTTCGCGGACGACCTCCAGCTTGCGACGCGCCTCGGTCTCGGACACGACTTCGTTCACGCGGATCAGGATATGGCGGGCCTTGCTCTGCTGGACCGAGGCCTGCATGCTGCCGCCCCGCTTGCCAAGCAGCTTGACGACGTGAAAACCGGCCGAGGAGCGCAGCAATTCGCTGACCTCACCCTGCTGGAGGCGCCCCGCCACCTCGGCATACAGGCTGGGCAGACGGCTCAGTGGACGCCAGCCGAGGTCGCCGCCCTGCAGAGCATCCGGCGCATCGGAAAAAGCGGCGGTCAGTTCGGCAAAGTTTTCGCCGGCCCGCGCCCGCTTGAGCGCCTGCTCACCACGCAGGCGCAGCTTTTGCAGCTGTTCCGGGCTGGCCGACTCCGGCGCGCGCAGCAGGATGTGGGCCAGCTGATATTCCTCGTTGTTGCCGGCAGCCGCCTGATTGGCGATGTAATTGTCGATTTCGCCGTCGGAAATGACCAGCTTGCTATCGACCTCGCGTTCGCGCAGGCGAACCGAGATCATTTCATTGCGAATGTCTTCTCGAAAGCTAGCGTACTGGATGCCATCCTTCTCCAGGGCTGCCCGGAATTCCTGAACGGTCATTCGGTTTCCTGCCGCGATACGGCCAATAGCCTGGTCGAGCTGGATATCGTCGACCCGCATGCCCGAATCTTTGGCGTACTGCAGTTGTGCGCGGTCCATGATCAGACGCTCGAGCATCTGGCGCTCCAAGGCATCCTGCGGCGGCAGGGGGGTTCCCTGTTTTTGCAGTTGCTTGAGCGCCGCCGCGAGACGACTGCGCAACTCGACATAAGTAATGACATCGGACCCAACGACGGCAACAATGCGGTCTGCCTCGACCGGTTCTTGTGCCGCGGCAAGCGGAGCCAGGAAAAACAGGCTGCCCAAGCAGGCGATCAGTGCAACAAGGGTACGAACGAATTTGGTCATGGAATTCACTAAGGAGTAAGCAGTCTGCTATCGGTTGGCAGTTCGTTGATCTTGCCATAACCCGGGATGCTGCGCCGGAGCAAACCGATCGGGTTGGAGCCGATACTGCCGAAATCGTTGAGTTCGAGTTGCAGGAATAGCGTCTCGTTGGGTGCGCCGGCAATCGCCGACAGCCGTTGGCCGACCAGGCGGACCGACCAGCAGCTGGCGTTATACTCGACGCCAGCGATGACTTCGAGCGCTCGACTGTCGCGCAGCGAATAGTTGTAACGGCCGACCGCGTACCAATTGGCCGAAATTGGCCATTGGCCAGCGAAATCGACCTGATCGACCGTGGAATTTCCGGTCAGCGCGTCACGCGTGTAGCGATAGCTGGCCGACAGGACCTTGCCGTACTCCGGCTGGAAGCGCGTGCCGGCCGAGAAACGCTCGATGACATTTTCGCGGTAGTTGTACTCGGTCGCGAGGTCGGCGTAGGTCTTGGGAGCAACCAGCCCATTGAAGGCGGCGACGATGTTGGAGAAATCGTCCTGCCGGGTCGTTTCTCCAGAAATCGAGACACGCTGCGGCTTGAAGTAATAGCGCTGCCCCAGCATCGCCTTGAAACGCTCGACACCCGTCTCGCCATCGAGCAATCGGGTAGTCAGACCAGCCGTCAGCTGATTGGCATCGTTGATGCGGTCGTAGCCGCTGTAGCGATTCTCGGAGAATATCTGGGCAAAATTAAAATCTGACAGGCCGGTATCGAACAGCGGAATCTGGCTCTGATCCTTGTACGGGATATTGACGTAGTAGAGCCGCGGCTCCAGCGTCTGGATATAGCTCTTGCCCAACCAGCTACCCTCGCGCTCGAAAACCACCGTCGAATCGAGCGAGAAGGTCGGCAGCGCGCGGCTGAAGGTATTGGGCAGGCCCGATGCCTGTTGGTCCAGCGAATACTTGGTCAGGTGCAGGCCGACCTTGGGCGTGATCTGGAACGCCGGGTGAACGATGGGCAGGGAAAACTGCGGATAGAACACCACCCGGTCACCCTGGACCTTCGTGGCATCGACATGGGTGAAGCGCGAATATTGCCCAACCGCGGCAAAGTCGGTCTTGAGCACGTTCGGCTTGTACGCCAGCAGATTGAGTTGCGGCTCCAGGAAGTACGGGCGGGCAATCGGATTGGTCGGATCGATCTGCAGGGTTTGGTAGCGCAGAACCTGCATATTGGTCTGCAGCCAGGGCGCGGGCGCATAGCCGAGCACGACCTGACGCGGCAACTGGGTCTGCGACGTCTGCAACAGGCGCGAGGTCAGGTCCTGCCAGTAAAAGTCGTCGGAAACGCCGTTCCAGTTGACCACTGCCGAAAGACCGCCGCCCAGGTTGTGCCGATGATCGAAACGATAGGCATAGCGGCTGCGGTTCAACACCTCGTCATTCGGCATGTACTCGAAGCGAGCCTGGCCGTCGTAGTAATAACTGACATAGCGCGCATCTGCCCCGATCTGCACACCACGCTTCGACAGGTAACGCGGCATCAGCGTCACGTCGTAGTTTGGTGCCAGATTGAGGTAGTAAGGAACCGTCAGATCGAGACCGCTACGGGTCGACGTCGAGAAATGCGGGTGCAGGATACCCGATCGCCGCTGGTTGTTCAGCGGGAAAGAGGCCAACGGCGTGTAAAGAATGGGGGCGCCGTGGAACCACAGCGTGGCATCCTTGGCCGTCCCCTTGCCCTCGTCATAATCGAGATGCGTTTCGTCGGTCTTCAGATACCAATCGGCGCTGCCCGGCTTGCACGTCGAATAGGTATTGGTGAACAGCGATATCTGGTTCTCACCCTCAAAATCGATCCGTTCGGCATAACCGTTGGCTTCCGACTGTCGCGGCGGCGGCAACTGCGTCGGCAGCCCGTAGCTGTTGGCGACATTGAGCATCATCGGCGCCCCCGAGGTATTCGCGTTGCTGCTCGCCACTGTGACCACCGTCTGCTGCTGGGCATAGAAACGGCTCGGCAGATCGCGCACGATGCGGTAGGTAGCCTGCTCGGCCGAGCCTATCCGGTCGGACAGGCGCATGCGCAAATGCGGGCCGCTGATTTCCGAGCCATCCTGCAACAGGCGAACCGATCCGGTAGCATCGACCTCATCCTCAAGCGGCCGATAGGTGAGGCGGTCAGCGTAGAGCAGGCTGCCTACCTTGCGCAGTTCGACGTCGCCTTCGGCTTCCGTGACTTCGTCGGCCTGCCCCTCGATCTGATCGGCGACGATGAATAGCGGATAGCTATCGTCCCGCTTAAGCACCGCCGGGGTTTCCGGCACTGGCGCCTTGGGCTCCTGCACCTTCTCCACCGGCGCCTTTTTTTTCTTGAGGATGTCGAACTTGCGCTCCTTGCGCAAATTCAGCGGGACGTCATTGGCCGCCAGCATCAGCGGCTCCCGTGCCTCATCCGAGGCTGAACCGGTGACCTGCAGCGAGGCACGTTCGGTCTCGATGGCCGCATAACCGGTCTGCGTGCCGGAAAACAGGCAGCAAACGAGGACGGCGAGCGGGCGACGGGAAAAACCGGGCATTCAGGCGTTCGAGGAAAAGCGAGGACCGGAACGACCGGAACCCGAGTGTTAAAATCACGTCATTTTACAACGAACCCACACCCGACCGATGTCGCGCGATCAACTTGTTACAGACTGGGTAGCCGAGCGCTTCCCGAACCAATCCGTCCAGATCACCCCGGCTTCGGCCGATGCCAGCTTCCGCCGCTATTTCCGCCTGACCTGGCCGGACGGCAGCACGCGCATCCTGATGGACGCGCCGCCCGACAAGGAGAACTGCAAGCCCTTCATCCACGTCGCCGGCCTGCTCGCCAAAGCCGACCTGGCAGCGCCGCGCATCCTCGACAAGGATCTCGACAACGGTTTCCTGGTCCTCACCGACCTCGGCCGCATCGGTTATCTCGATGCACTGAACGCCGACCTCAGCATGGCCGACATGCTGATCCGGCCGGTGCTCGACGTGCTGGTCAAATGGCAACTCTCGTCCAGCGCCGCCACGCTTCCACCCTACGACGGCACCCTGCTGCGCCGCGAACTCGACCTCTTCCCGGAATGGTTCATCGGCCGCCACCTCGGTATCGAACTCGCCGACGAAGACCGGATCATGCTCGACCGGACCTTCAAGTTCCTGATCAACTCAGCGCTCGGCCAGCCCAAGGTCTTCGTGCACCGCGACTTCATGCCGCGCAACCTGATGGTCGTCGAAAGCGCCGAACGCCTGACGCCCGGCATCATCGATTTCCAGGATGCAGTCATGGGGCCGATCACCTACGACGTCGTCTCGCTCTTCCGCGACGCTTTCATCTCGTGGGATGAAGAGCAGGAAATCGACTGGGTCGTCCGCTACTGGGAAAAGGCCCGCGCCGCCGGCCTGCCGGTACGCGAGGATTTCGGCGCCTTCTGGCGCGAGTACGAACTGATGGGCCTGCAGCGTCACCTCAAGGTGCTCGGCATCTTCTGCCGCCTCAAGTATCGCGACGGCAAGGACAAATACGCCGAAGACCTGCCGCGCTTCGTCAACTACGCCCGCAAGACAGCCAGCCGCTACCTGCAGCTCAAACCGCTGCAGAACCTGCTCGACCGCCTGGAAGGCAATACCGAGCAAATCGGCTACCGCTACAAGTAATGAAGGCGATGATCCTCGCCGCCGGCCGCGGCGAACGCATGCGGCCGCTGACCGACCACACCCCCAAGCCGCTGCTGGTCGCCGGCGGCAAGCCGCTCATCGTCTGGCACCTGGAACGCCTGGCCGCCGCCGGCTTCCGCGAAATCGTCATCAACCACGCCCACCTCGGCACACAGATCGAGCTGGCGCTCGGCGACGGTTCGCGGTGGGGCCTATGCATCGCCTACTCGCCCGAACCGCCGGGTGCGCTGGAGACCGCTGGCGGTATCGCCCAGGCACTGCCCTTGCTCGGTGACGAGCCCTTTCTCGTCGTTAACGGCGATGTCTGGTGCGACGTGGATTTTGCCCATTTTCGCCCCTACACCGCAGTAACGGCCCACCTGCTGCTTGTCGCCAACCCGGCGCACCACGCTGGCGGCGATTTCAGTCTCGATGGCGAACGCGTCGTTTACGCCAACGGTGAGCAAACGCTCACCTACGCTGGCATCGGCATTTTCTCGCCAGCCCTGTTCTGCGACGTGCCGCTCGGCCAACCAATGAAGCTCCGCCCCCTGCTCGACGCCGCCATCGCTGCCGGCACGATGACCGGGGAACGCTTCACCGGCCGCTGGGTCGATGTAGGAACACCGCAACGTCTGGCTGAACTGGACTCCGAACTCCAGAAGCAGAGTCAGTAGTGTTTGATTTTGTCGCGCAGCTTGTACTTGTCGCTGTCTTCTACTGGCCAGGCTGGCTTGTTCTGCGCATTGTGACGTTTGGACGCTATCCGCCTCACAAAGGCTCCAAGCACAACGAAGAGTTCGTTGCAGTCTGCGGGTTGGCCACATTGATCGTTGCATTGGGATTCATCTATTCTTGAGGTGTCATGACCCACGCCCACTTTCTCACCCGCCGCAAACGCCTGCTGAAAACCATCGGCGAAGGGGTCGCCATCGTGCCAACTGCGCCCGAGGTCATCCGCAACCGCGACGCGCACCATCCCTATCGCTTCGACAGCTATTTCTGGTACCTGACCGGCTTCCCCGAGCCGGAAGCGGTCGTCGTTCTGGTTGGCGGCAAGCGGCCGAAGTCCATCCTGTTCTGTCGCGAGAAGCATGAAGAACGCGAGATATGGGACGGCTACCGCTACGGCCCGAAAGCCGCCAAGGCCGCTTTCGGCTTTGATGCCGCCTACCCCATCGAGCAACTCGACAAGAAACTGCCCGAACTGCTGGTCGACCGCGACACCCTCTGGCATGCCATCGGGCACGATGCCGAGTGGGACAGCCGCATCGCCAAGGCCCTGAACGCCGTGCGCGCCCAGACCCGGGCCGGCAAACGGGCGCCGCGAGCCATCCACGACCTGCGCGCCGAACTCGACGCCATGCGCCTGGTCAAGGACAGTACCGAAGCCGCCATCCAGCAGCGCGCCGCCGACATCGCCAGCGCCGGTCACGCTCGTGCCATGCGCGCCTGCCGCCCCGGCATGGCCGAGTACGAACTGGAAGCCGAACTGACCTACGAGTTCCGCAAGCGCGGCGCCGACGCCCATGCCTATACACCCATCGTCGCCTGCGGGAGCAATGCCTGCGTGCTGCACTACGTCGAGAACAACAAGCTGCTCAATGACCATACGCTGGTCCTGATCGACGCCGGCTGCGAAGTCGAGGGCTACGCCGCCGACATCACCCGGACCTTCCCGGTCAACGGCCGCTTCAATGGGGCGCAGAAAGATGTGTACGAAATCGTCCTCGCCGCACAGGATGCCGCCTTCGCCGCCACCGCCCCCGGACGTCATTTCATGGAAGCTCACGATGCCGCCGTGCGTGTGCTGACCGAGGGCCTGGTCGATCTCAAGCTGCTCAAGGGGAGTGTCGATACGCTGATCGAAAAGGGCGATTTCCGCCGTTTCTACATGCACCGTACCGGCCACTGGCTCGGGCTCGATGTGCACGATGCCGGCGAATACAAGGTCGGCGACCAGTGGACCACGCTGCAGCCTGGCATGACCGTCACCGTCGAACCCGGCCTCTACATTCGCCCGGCCGACGACATCCCGCCTGCACTGGCCGGCATCGGCATCCGCATCGAGGACGATGTGCGCGTCACGGAAACGGGCTGCCACATCTACACTAGCGCACCAAAAACAGTGGCCGAGATCGAGGAGGTCATGCGCCGTGACTGATTCCGCCGTCGAAAGCGTCGACATCCTGATCATCGGTGCCGGCCCGGTCGGCATGACGCTGCACCTGGCGCTCGCCGCCGGCGGGCAGACCTCACTGCTGCTCGACCGCCGCCCGCCCGCCGCCCTGCAAGCCGATCCGCGCGCCTTGGCCCTCTCCCACGGCGCACGCGAGTTGTTGGAACAAATCCGGAGCTGGCCGTCGCGCGCCGCGACACCGATCGAAACCATCCATATCTCGCAGAAAGACGGTTTCGGTCGCACCCTGATCGACCGCACCGACTATCGATTGCCGGCACTCGGTTACGTCGTCCGCTACCGTGACCTCGCCACGGCGCTCGCCGGCAACCTGCAAGCCGACAGCCTCTTGCCCGAAGCGGAAATCCTGAACATCGAAGCCGACGCCGACGGCGCCACGGTGTCGCTGCGCCATGGCGGCCAACTGCGCATCCTCCGCTGCAAGCTGCTGGTTCATGCCGAAGGCACGCCGGGCGACGACCCGGCCATCTCGGTCAGCGACTATGGCCAGCATGCGGTGATCTGCGAAGTCCGCCCGACGCCGGGGCACGATAACCGCGCCTGGGAGCGCTTCACCCCCGACGGCCCGCTCGCCCTGCTACCGCTCGGTGACGAATACTCCATCGTATTCACGCTGCCGCCGAGCAAGGCCGATGCCGTCATGGCACTTGACGACGACGCCTTCGTCGCCGCACTGCAGAACCAATTCGGCCGCCGCATGACCTTCGCCAACCCCGGCAAGCGCAGCCGTTTCCCGTTGGCGCTACGGATGCGCGACACCCTGGTCAAGGGCAGCGAAGTCTGGATCGGCAACACGGCCCAGACGTTGCATCCGGTCTCCGGCCAAGGCTTCAACCTCGGCCTGCGCGACGCCTGGCAACTGGCCGAACGGCTGCTCAGGAACAGAGCAACGCCGGCAACGCTGGCCGATTACGCAGCCAGCCGCCACCTCGACCGTCAAGGCGGCGCCTTCTTCACCGACAAGATCGTCAAGGCCTTCTCCAACGACATCGCCCCGCTCAAGCTGGCGCGCGGCCTCGGCCTGCTCGCCCTCGACATCTGTCCGCCGGCCCGCCACTTCGTTGCCAAGCGGATGATCTGGGGCGCCCGCGCCTGGCCTTGATCTGCACCAAGGGCAAGGACGCGACGCCCGATTAAAGTGGCGCCACCCGCCCCCTTCCCAAACGCATGAACAAAACCACCGCCTGGTTCCTCGCCTGCCGTCCCAAAACGCTCACGGTCTCGCTGTCGCCCGTGCTCGTTGGCACGGCCATCGCCTGGCATGACGCGCACGCCGTGCTCTGGCTGCCTCTGCTGGCCGCCGCGCTCGGCGCCGCCTTCATTCAGATCGGCACCAACCTGTTCAACGACGTCGGCGACTTCCTGCGCGGCACCGACACCCCCGGCCGCCTCGGCCCCCGGCGCGCCACCGCCGAAGGCTGGCTGACGCCCGGCATGGTCAAGGGCGGCGCCTGGCTCAGCTTCGCACTCGCCTTCCTATGCGGCATCTATCTGGTGTGGCACGGCGGCTGGCCCATCGTCGCCATCGGCCTTGCCTCGCTGGCCGCCGGCTGGGCCTACACCGGCGGCCCGAAACCTATCGCCTACGGGCCGCTCGGCGAGCTTTTCGTTTTTATCTTCTTTGGCCTGGCGGCTGTCGGCGGCAGCTACTACCTGCAGACGCTGAGCCTGACAGCCATGGCGCTGATCGCCGCGGCGCTGGTAGGCAGCCACGCCGCCGCCGTCATCACCGTCAACAACTACCGCGACCACGATGGCGACAAGGCCCATGGGAAGAATACGCTGGCCGTCCGCCTCGGCCGCCCCGCTACCCGACGCCTCTACGTGCTGGAGATGCTCGCCCCCTACGCCCTGCTGCCGGCACTCAGCGACCTCGGGTGGCCAGCCGCCCTGCCGTTGCTGTCGCTCCCGCTGGCCCTGCGCCTGATCGCCCGCTTCCATCGCGAGCAGCCCGGTCCGGTGTTCAACACGATTCTCGCCGCCACGGCCGGCTTGCAGATGGTCTTCGCCTGCCTGCTCGCCCTGGCCTTCCCGTTGGTGTAAACCACAATCGCGGGGAGCCGCGAGTTGCTATAGAGTGCCTTGCTTTTTCCGGGAGCTGCGCATGCTCGAACGATTTTTCCAGCTGCAGGCCCACGGCACAACGGTCCGCACCGAAGTCATCGCCGGCCTGACCACCTTCCTGACGATGGCCTACATCGTCTTCGTCAACCCGGACATCCTCTCCGCCGCCGGCATGCCGCGCGATGCCGTATTCGTCGCCACCTGCCTCGCCGCCGCCATCGGCACGGCGATCATGGGCCTCTACGCCAACTACCCGGTCGCCCTCGCCCCGGCCATGGGGCTCAACGCCTACTTCGCCTTCACCGTCGTTCAGGGCATGGGCTACACCTGGCAGGCCGCCCTCGGCGCCGTCCTGATTTCCGGCGGACTGTTCATCCTGCTCAGCCTGTTCAAGGTGCGCGAATGGATCGTCAACGCCATTCCGACCTCGCTCAAATATTCGATATCCGCCGGCATCGGCCTCTTTCTCGCCATCATCGGCCTGAAGAATGCCGGCCTGATCACCGCCCACCCGGCCACCCTGCTCACCCTCGGGAATATCCACAGCCCCGGCCCGTTGCTCGCCGCCGCCGGTTTCATGCTGATCGCCGCGCTGGAATACCGCAAGGTTCCGGGCGCCATCATCATCGCCATCCTTGCCGTCACCGGCGCCTCGGTCGCGCTCGGCCTCACCGAGTTCAAGGGCATCGTCGCCGCGCCGCCATCGCTGGCGCCGACCTTCATGCAGCTCGACCTGGCTGGCGCGTTGAATGCCGGCCTGCTCGCCGTGGTGCTGACCTTCTTCATGGTCGAACTCTTCGACGCCTCCGGGACCCTGGTCGGCGTCTGCCACCGGGCCGGCCTGCTCGACAAAGACGGCAAGCTGCCGCGCCTGAAGAAGGCCCTGCTCGCCGACTCGGTCGCCATCAGCGCCGGCGCCGTGCTCGGCACCTCATCGACCACCGCCTACATTGAATCGGCGGCCGGCACTGCCGCCGGGGGGCGAACTGGCCTGACCGCTGTGGTCGTCGCCGTGCTCTTCCTGTGCTGCATCGTCTTCGCACCGCTCGCCGGCACCGTGCCGGCCTATGCCACGGCGCCGGCACTGTGCTATGTCGCCATCCTGATGTCGCGCGGCCTCGCCGAGATCCATTGGGACGACCTGACCGAGGCGACACCTGCCGTCGTCACGGCAATCACCATCCCGTTCACTTTTTCGATCGCGCACGGCATTTCCTTCGGCTTCATTTCCTATGTCGCCATCAAGGTACTCGCCGGTCGTCCTCGCGACGTATCGCCGACCGTAGCCCTGATCGCCGCCGCCTTCATCGCCAAATTCGCCCTGCTCTGAAGTCGACATGAACCGCGCTCCGTTGCCCGACACCGGCTACCTGAAATCCCGCATCCGCACCGTTCCGGACTGGCCCGAGCCAGGGGTGCAGTTTCGCGACATCACCCCACTGCTGCAGGACCCGCGCGCCTTCTGCGTGCTCGTCGACGCCTTTGTGCTGCGCTACATGGAAGAACAGATCGATATCGTCGCCGGCATCGACGCCCGCGGTTTCATCCTGGGCGCCGTCGTGGCCCACCAGTTGAACAAGGGTTTCGTACCGGTACGCAAGAAGGGCAAGCTGCCCTTCTCGACGGTCAGCGAGGAATACGAACTGGAATACGGCAACGCCGCCGTCGAGATCCACACCGATGCGATCAAGGCCGGCGACCGTGTCCTGCTCATCGACGATCTGGTCGCCACCGGCGGCACGATGATGGCTGGCGCCCGGCTGATCCAGCGCCTGGGCGGTGTCATCGTCGAAGCCGCCGCCATCGTCGACCTGCCCGAACTCGGTGGCTCCCGGTTGCTCAAGGCCGCCGGCCTGCCCGTCTTTACCGTTTGCGAATTTGAAGGACACTGAAATGACCGTCGACATCAACGAAATCAAGCGCGCGATGGCCGAGGCCGACTGCCTCGCCACGCCGCAGCAGGTCAATGCCGCCCTCGACCGCATGGCCGCCGCCATCACCGCCGAACTCGCCGACAGTGCGCCGCTGGTCTATACCGTGATGAACGGCGGCTTGGTCGTCGCTGGCCAACTGCTCGCCCGCCTCAACTTTCCTTTGGAAGTAGGCTACCTGCACGCCAGCCGCTACGGCATGCAACTGCAGGGCAACAGTCTGCTCGACTGGCGAGTGCGCCCGGCGCAGGAACTGAAGGGGCGCACGGTTCTGGTCATTGACGACATTCTCGACGAGGGTCATACCCTGAAAGCCATTTGCCAGCACCTGGATGAAGAAGGCGCGGCCCGTGTACTGACCGCCGTGCTGGTGCACAAGGAGCACCAGCGTAAGGCCGAGCCCGGCATGCGCGCCGACTTCACCGGTCTCGACATTCCCGATCGATTCCTGTTTGGCTGCGGCATGGACTACAAGGGCTACTGGCGCAACGCGCCGGGCATCTACGCGCTCAAAGGTCATTAAAAATCAATCGTCAAGCCGGGAGGTCAGGACAAAAATCGATGCGCACCTGACTATTTTTTAGGCGGTGATTGCGCTACAATCCGCCGCTTCCCCAAATTTGCTCCAACGCCCCCGCTCGCCCATGGAATTTGCCGGTTTCACCTTGCGCAACAATCTCTTCGTCGCACCGATGGCGGGCGTCACGGATCGTCCGTTCCGCCAGTTGTGCAAGAAGATGGGCGCCGGACTGGCCGTTTCCGAGATGGTGACATCGAACTCGCTGCTCTACGGCAGCGCCAAGACCCTGCGCCGGGCCAACCACACGGGCGAAGTCGAGCCGATCTCGGTGCAGATCGCCGGCGCCGACCCGAAGATGATGGCTGAAGCCGCCAAGCACAATGTCGATAACGGCGCCCAGATCATCGATATCAACATGGGCTGCCCGGCCAAGAAGGTGTGCAATGTGATGGCCGGATCGGCGCTGATGCAGCACGAGCAACTGGTCGGCGAGATTCTCGACGCCGTCGTTACCGCCGTGCCCAATACGCCGGTAACGCTGAAATTCCGCACCGGCTGGAACATCGCCAACAAGAACGCGCCGAATATCGCGCGCATTGCCGAATCCGCTGGCATCCGCGCCGTCGCCATCCACGGTCGCACACGCTGCCAGCAATACACCGGCGAGGCCGAGTACGACACCATCGCCTATGTGAAGACGCTGGTGAAGATTCCGGTCATCGCCAACGGCGACATCACCACGCCGGAAAAGGCCAAGCACGTCCTCGACGTGACCGGCGCCGACGGCGTCATGATCGGCCGCGCCGCCCAGGGCCGCCCCTGGCTGTTCCGCGAGATCGAACACTATCTGAAGACCGGCGAAAAAATGGCGCCGGCCCCGGTTGCCGAGATTCACGCCATCCTGATGGCGCATCTCGTCGACCTTTACGATTTCTACGGCCTGGACACGGGGGTCAAGGTCGCCAGAAAACACATCTCCTGGTACACCAAAGGCCTGATCGGCTCGGCGGCGTTCCGCAAGGTGATGAATACGCTGCCAACTGTAGAGTTGCAGCACCAAGCGGTGAACGACTTTTTCCTGCGTTATGCGGAAGAGCACGACCACCTGCAATACGAAGAAAACAAAACACAAGAGGAGGCGTTGGCAGCATGAGCCAACATGATCTGGGGAAGTGCGTCGTAACCGCACTGGAACAATACTTTCGGGACCTGGACGGTGAAAAACCGGCCGCCATCTATGACATGGTCCTGAAGAGCGTGGAAAAGCCGATGCTGGAAGTCGTGCTGGCCAAGGCCGGCAGCAACCAGACCGTCGCTGCGGAAATGCTCGGCATCAACCGCAACACGCTGCGCAAGAAACTCACTGAACACCAGTTGCTCTAGTTGCTGGTCATTAGTCGTTAGTCGTTGGCTAACGGCAAAACCTTGCACCTAGCCGCAAACCACTCATTACTAATCACTAGCTACTAACATGTCCATCAAGCAAGCGCTGATTTCCGTCTCCGACAAGACGGGTGTACTCGAATTCGCCCAAGGCCTCGCCGCGCAAGGCGTCAAGCTCCTGTCCACCGGCGGCACCGCCAAGATGCTGCGTGACGCAGGTCTCGCCGTCACCGAAATCGGCGACTACACCGGCTTCCCGGAAATGCTCGATGGCCGCGTCAAGACCCTGCACCCGAAGGTGCACGGCGGAATCCTCGCCCGGCGCGACCTGGCAGAACACATGGCCACCATCGACCAGCACGGCATCCCGATGATCGATCTGGTCTGCGTGAACCTCTACCCGTTTGCCGCCACCATCGCCAAAGCTGGCGTGACGCTGGAAGACGCCATTGAGAACATCGACATCGGCGGCCCGGCCATGGTTCGCTCCTCGGCCAAGAACTACAACGGCGTTGCCATCGTCACCGATCCGGAAGACTACGCCCCGCTGCTCGCCGAAATGCAGGCCAATGGCGGCGCGCTCCAACTCGCTACCCGCTTCAACCTGGCCAAGAAGGCCTTCACCCATACCGCCCGTTACGACAGCATGATCGCCAACTGGCTGACCGGCCTCGACGAAGGCGCCGAAGCCAAGCCGGCCGAGGCCGCGCCAGTCCCGTCGATCTTCCCGGCCAAGCTGCAACTGGCTTTCGACCGCACCGAAATTCTGCGCTACGGCGAGAATTCGCACCAACAAGCCGCTTTCTACCGCGATACCGTCGCCCTGCCGGGCAGCATCGCCGCTTACACGCAGTTGCAGGGCAAGGAACTGTCCTACAACAACATCGCCGACTCCGATGCCGCCTGGGAATGCGTCAAGGCCTTCGAGGCCCCGGCCTGCGTCATCATCAAGCACGCCAACCCGTGCGGCGTCGCCATCGACGGCACCCTGCTCGGTGCCTACGAAAAGGCTTTCAAAACCGATTCGACCTCGGCCTTCGGCGGCATCATCGCCTTCAACGGCGAAGTCGGCATTGACGTCGTTGAAGCCATGAACGCGCGCAAGCACTTCGTCGAAGTGCTGATCGCCCCCTCTTTCACCGCCGAAGCCAAGGCTGCACTGGCCTCGAAGACCAACCTGCGCGTGCTGGTTGTGCCGCTCGGCCGTGACCTGAACAAGCTCGAACTGAAGCGCGTGGGCGGCGGCCTGCTGGTGCAAACCGCTGACGATTTCACCGCCCAGGCGTCCGGCCTGAAGGTTGTCACCAAGGTGCAGCCGACCGCCCAGCAGATCGAAGACCTGCTCTTCGCCGAGCGCGTCGCCAAGTTCGTCAAGTCCAACGCCATCGTCTTCTGCGGCGGCGGCATGACCCTCGGCGTCGGCGCCGGCCAGATGAGCCGCGTCGATTCGACCAAGATCGCCAGCATCAAGGCCACCAATGCCGGCCTGCCGCTCAAGGGCTCGGTCGTCGCCTCCGACGCCTTCTTCCCGTTCCGCGACGGTCTCGATGTGCTGGCCGAAGCCGGTGCCGTCGCCGTCATCCAGCCGGGCGGCTCGATGCGCGACGAGGAAGTCATCGCGGCAGCCGACGAGCATGGCATCGCCATGGTCTTCACCGGCGCCCGCCATTTCCGACACTAAGCCTCTCCCCGCGTCCGCGCGCCTCTCGGGGCGCGGATGCCGCAACGGACAGCACGACAACATTTCAACAAGAGATCAGCCATGAAACTACTGGTAATCGGTTCCGGCGGCCGCGAGCACGCCATGGCCTGGAAGCTGGCCCAGACCCCCGGCCTGCAGAAGGTGTACGTTGCCCCGGGCAACGCCGGCACGGCCCGCGAGCACGAGCTGGAAAACATCAACATCACCGATCCGGAAGCCCTGGCTGATTTTGCCGAGCAGAACAAGATTCACCTCACCCTGGTCGGCCCGGAAGCCCCGCTGGCGGCTGGTGTGGTCAACGTCTTCCGCGCCCGCGGCCTGAAAATCTTCGGCCCGACCAAGGAAGCCGCCCAGCTCGAGTCCTCCAAGGACTTCGCCAAGCGCTTCATGGCCCGCCACAACATCCCGACCGCCGGCTTCGAGACCTTCTCCGATGCTGCCGCGGCCCACGCCTACATCGACCGCCAGGGCGCCCCCATCGTCATCAAGGCCGACGGCCTGGCCGCCGGCAAGGGCGTCGTCGTCGCCATGAACCTCGACGAAGCGCACGCCGCCATCGACGACATGCTGTCCGGCAACAAGCTGGGCGATGCCGGTGCCCGCGTCGTCATCGAGGACTTCCTCGACGGCGAGGAAGCCAGCTTCATCGTCATGGTCGACGGCAAGAACGTGCTCGCCCTGGCCTCCAGCCAGGACCACAAGCGCATCTTCGACGGCGACCAGGGCCCGAACACCGGCGGCATGGGCGCCTACTCCCCGGCTCCGTGCGTCACCCCGGAAGTGCATGCCAAGGCGATGCGCGAAATCATCCTGCCGACGGTGCGCGGCATGGCGGCCGACGGCATCCCCTTCACCGGCTTCCTCTACGCCGGCCTGATGATCGGCAAGGACGGCTCGGTCAAGACGCTGGAATTCAACTGCCGCATGGGCGACCCGGAAACCCAGCCGATCCTGATGCGCCTGAAGTCCGACTTCGTCGACCTGATCGAACACGGTATCGACGGCACGCTCGACCAGATCGAGGCCGAATGGGACCGCCGCATCGCGCTCGGCGTCGTCCTCGCCGCCGCTAACTATCCGGACACCCCGAAGAAGGGTGACGTGATCGGCGGCCTGCCCAAGGCCAACAGCTTCGGCGACGACTGCCACGTCTTCCACGCCGGCACCGCCGACAAGGACGGCCAAGTGACCACCGCCGGCGGCCGCGTGCTGTGCGTCACCGCACTGGGTGAAAACGTCAAGCTGGCTCAGAAGGCCGCCTACGAGGCTGCGGCCCAGATCACGTGGAATGGCATGCAGTACCGCAAGGACATCGGCTACCGGGCCATTTCCCGCTAAGCGATGGCGGGCGAACAAGCGACCGCCGAAGCCGTGAAATACCCGCCACTCGCCGAAAACACCTACATTGGCGCGTTCCTGGTCGGCATAGGCTATTACGCGGCCAAGAATAACCGGGAGGCGCCAGTCAGTGCGCTGCTCCAGCAAACCGGCGCCGATCCATGGACCGGCGACCTGGCGCTGGGCCTGAGCGGACGCAACTATCTGTTCGAGTTCAAGCGCCAGGGCAACACGGAAGGCCTCGACAAGGAGGCGGTAAAAAGCGCCGCGCTGTGGACGACGCTCGCTAGGGACTTGCTCCCCGGCGGACTGCAACGCGACGCCATGCTCGCCATTTCAAAAAGCTGCCACCTGTTTTCCGAATCCGGTATCACCTGGGAAAGAAAGTCCCCGCCACCGTGGAATTTCCAACCTTATCTGCAACGCTTCGCGGCCCCGAACCTTGCCGAGGGCGAGGCAACGGCCCAAACGCAACCTCCCTGCCGACTCGACCGCTTTATCCAGAGCCACCTGTTCGCCAGCGAAAATACCGCCGGGCAGGCCATGAACGGAGCCAGCGGCCCAGACTTCGAGCTTTACCTGAGCTTCCTGCGCACCGCCCTTGCCGGCTCGACCACCCCGATCGGCGGGCTGGTGATCAACATCAACGAGGCCGGCCAAGTCACCCCGGTCATCCTCCCCAACATCGCGGACATTTCCCTGGAAAAAGGCATGCTTCTGTTCAAGGAGCAGCCGCCCTTCACCCCCAACGTCTCCGCACCGAAACCTCGCGTTTAAACACCACACCATGCTTCCTGCAGATCAAATCGCCCGCTACTTCACCGGACTCCAATCGCGCATCGTCGCCGAACTGGAAGCCTTCGACGGCCAGCCCTTCCGTACCGACAGCTGGCAACGCCCGGAAGGCGGCGGTGGCATTTCGCGGCTGATCGAGGAGGGCGACTTCTTCGAGCGCGGCGGCGTCAATTTCTCGCACGTCACCGGGAAATCGTTACCCGCCTCGGCCACCGCCGTGCGTCCCCAACTGGCTGGCCGCTCCTGGGAAGCAATGGGCGTCTCGCTGGTCCTGCATCCGCGCAATCCCTACTGCCCGACGGCGCACATGAACGTGCGCTGCTTCATCGCCAGCAAGGAAGGCGAGGAGCCCGTCTGGTGGTTCGGAGGCGGCATGGACATGACGCCCTATTACGGCCAGCGTGAGGATGTGCAGCATTTCCATCGCACCTGCCGCGATGCGCTCGCTCCGTTCGGGGACGAGGTCTACCCGAAGTACAAGGCGTGGTGCGACGACTACTTCTTCCTCAAGCACCGCAACGAACCGCGCGGCGTCGGCGGCGTCTTCTTCGACGACTTGAACGATGGCGGTTTCGAGCGCTGTTTCAGCCTGACGCAATCCGTCGGCGACGCCTTCACCCAGGCTTACCTGCCGGTGCTGGCCAAGCGCTGTGACACGCCCTACGGCGAGCGCGAGCGCGACTTCCAAGCCTACCGCCGGGGCCGCTACGTCGAATTCAACCTGGTCTGGGACCGTGGCACGCTGTTCGGCCTGCAATCCGGCGGACGCACCGAATCCATCCTGATGTCGCTGCCGCCCATCGTCAAATGGCGCTATGACTGGAAACCGGAAGCCGGGACGCCCGAAGCCGAGCTGTACGAGGTTTTCCTGAAGCCGCAGGATTGGCTGGGCTAGTTACGCGTTGTTAGTTACCGGTCATTAGCAAACAAAGGGGCGCCACGGCGCCCCTTTAACTTTACCGACAGCTCATGACTAATAACTACTTCAGCTTGCCCTTGACCACGCGGACGCGCGTTGGATCCTTGACGCCCATTTTCCCGCCGCCGCCCTCAAGGTTACCGCAGGCGCAAGCAGCCTTGATGTGTGGCACCGAATTGACGATTACCGAGCACTCCAGACATTCGTAATACACGTCGCCACCGGTCGGCAGTGCATTCGGATTGGGAGCCGGCTCGACCGGGTAGAAGTTGTAGATTTTCCGCAGATCGATATTCAGCACTTCCCCTCTCCTCGTTATGGGCACGCCTAGCTTGCGTTGAGCTGTGCGCTGGCCCGGTAGTGTTTGTTGGCCTCGTCAGCCTTGTCGAGTTCGTCAAGCAAGCGTGCCAGCGCGAGATGCGCTTCCTGTGTCGCCCTGACCGACAGCGACGCCTCCAGGTAGCTCTGCGCCTTGCCCCACAGGCGCTGGCGCTGGCACATCCGGCCCAGTGCGAGGAGCAGCACGGCATCGTCCGGATGACGGAGTAGCCAGCCCTCTGCCTTGGCGATGCGTGCTGTCTGGTCGCCGCCCGACAAACGCCCATAGATGGCAGCCAGCTCGGATTGCCAGGTATCGCTACCTGCCTTGTCGAGCGATGCCTCGATCAGCTTCTGGGCCTCGCCCTCGACATGCAGTGCAGTCAGCGCCTTGGCTGCCGCCAGCGACACGCGCCGGCCTCGCTCCTCTTCCGGCAGGCCGCGCAGGTAGACAACCAGTTGCCCCTGATCACCACGGCGCTTGCCGATATTGGCCAGATGCGCCTGGGTACGGATTTCCACGACGACTTCCGGTGGCAGCGCATCGCGCTTGGCCAGTTGGCGCACCAGCTTGAGTACGCCATCCCAGTCGCCACTCCCCTGACGCGCCCGCAACTCCAGGCGCAAGGCTGCGATATGCCGCCCCTGCTTGCCCTGCAGACGCCCCAGGGCATCCAAGGCATCGGAGAAACGGCGTTCCTCGTTGGCCATTTCGGCATCGAGCATCAAGGTCGCCGCCTCGGTGCGCGGATCGTCGGTCTTGGCGTGTTCGAGCCAATATTGCTGCTTTTCCGGCTCGCGCATGCGTTGTGCGGCACGGGCGGCAATCAGTGCCGACAAGCCGGGGGCCGTACCGGCACCGTGGGCTTCGCTGGCCTTTTTCATGGCTTGACCGAAACGCCCCTCGAAGAGCAGGCGCACGGCGTCCTGGAAAACCAACCCGGCCTGATCGCGTTGGCGACGGGCGCGATAGGCGCGAACCCGCTTCGGCAGTCCGAAGGTCGCTGACGTAACGCGCATTGCTGCGTAGAAAGCGGTGAACAGCACCAGCAGCGCGACAATGAACAGGTTCAGCGAAATCTCGACGCGCCACGGCGGGACCACGAGCAGCAGGTAACCATCGTTCAAGCGGGCGCCGAGGGCGACCGCAACAGCCACTCCGAACAGGGTAACGACCCAGAACAGCCCTCTCACCGCTTGTCCCTGCCCTGGCGCAGGCTACGCAATGCGGCCTGGGTTTCGTTCAAATTCGGAAGCTCGACATTGATCTCGGCCGCCGACATCTGGCGCAGCATCGCCTGCTCCGTCGCCACAGCCTTGTCGTTGGTGTCGAAATACTTGCTCAGCCACTCCTGGGCGACCTTCAGCTCGTTGCGGTAGGTCCATTGGTCGCGTGAAAACAAGGCCAAGCGTGCATTGAGCAGGCGCAGCTTGAGGTTCTCGCGCAGGAAATAGCCCTGACCGGGCGCCAGAAGCGCGGGATCCTCGCGGTCGAAACGCTGAATGCGGACCAAGCCCTTCAATTCCTGCCAGACCTCGCCGCCGGTGCGCTGCCACCAGGGAACCACGGGGGCAGACTTCAGGGGCTCCACTTTTTCCACCGGACGCCCATAGGCCGTCAGCGGCAGCTTGTCGATGCCATGGATCAACTGCTCGAGACGCAGGCTGACACCGGGTATATCGACGAACGGCAGCGCATTCAGGCGCTCGAGATCCCTGGCCAGCGCCTTGCGCAACGGCAGATGGGCCGGACGGTCGAGGCGCGCCAGGCGCGAATCGGCCGTCTGCAGCGCGAGCACCGCGACCGGCACATTGCCGGCCAGTTGCAATTGCTGTCCGGCCAGCGTAATCGCCTGCTCGACCTCAAGCAAGGTCGCTTCCTCGCGACCGCGGGCAATGTCCTGGTTCAGCGCTTTGAGTGCCTCGGTCTGTGCCTGGAATTCGGTAAAGCGACCTTCAAAGGCGCCCAATTTGGCCTGCAGGGCCTCAAGCTGCTCACGCGTCTGTTTCTGCGCGCCGCGCTCTTCCTTGTTACCGGTGTCAAAGTCGCTCAACTGGCGGCTGACCTCCTGCTGCAGGTCGGCGAGTTTCTGGCGTGTTTCGAACCATTGCCAGCCGGCCAGGGCCAAGGCAGCGACGGCAACGGCCAAGCTCAATCCGAAACGGCCGGAACGGCGCGTCGGAAGCGGCGAGGGAGCAGGATTCTGAGTGGGGGAAGTATCGTTATCTGGCATCATTTCGGCCAATTATAAGCACGTAAGCCGGCAAGAATGCCGGCATCGGCGGCATCGGTAAGGATAATGTTGCTTAAACCCAAAGCCCGGGCGTTATCGGCGATCCGGCCATGCGGCACAAACAGCGGGGTGCGCTTGAGGAACGCCCGGCCTTCGTCGTCGAGCAGGTCGAATAGATAGCGCATGCCTTCGCTGCTCGACACCGTCAATGCATCGAGACGGCTTTCACGCCATGCCGCCAGCAGCGGCTCCAGGCCTCCGGAAGGTCCGGAGCGGCGATAGCAAGTAACGCAATCGACCGTTGCGCCACGCGCGCGCAGGGTATCCGCCAGCAGTTCGCGGCCGCCGTCGCCACGAAAGATGGCGACACGGCGACCGCCGACCCGTTCGGCAGCCAGTTCGGGCAGTTCGAGCAAGGCTTCCGAATCGAAACGCCGGGTCGGCGCGACGCAGCCCGAAACGCCGTGCGCCGCCAGCGCCTTGACGGTTCCCTGGCCGACGGCTGCCGGCACCAGCGCTGCAGGCCACTGCCCAGAGGCAAGAATTGCCGGCACGGCGTAATCGACCGCATTCGGGCTGATGAAAACGGCCAGTGAATAATCGGCCAGCCGCTGCACCGCATCGACCAATGGCTGCGGATCGCTCGCTGGGGCGATTTCGAGCAGGGGAAAAATCAGCGGCGCACCGCCGGACTCAGCGATGGCCTCGGCCAGCGGCGCTGCCTGTGCCTGCGGCCGGGTCACGACGATGGTTCGGCCAGCCAGCGGACCGCCAGTGTTGTATTGCATGCTATGAAGCGCCGGATAAAACCGATGCAGTTCGGCTCGCGGCAAGGCGCAAGCCGCAGCGATACCCCGTGGTGTCGCGAGAACTTGCAACGCCATCACGGAGGCGACACCGCGGTTTTATGGCCCGAATAGCGCGCAACACGGCACTCAACTCATTTGCAGAGGGCGAGTTTTTCCAGGATGGCGTCGGCGCCCTGGGCGCGCAGCTCGGCAGCCAGCTTGAGGCCCAGCGCTTCATCGTCGGCAGGATTGCCGCGCAACTCGGCGCTGACCATTTCCTTGCCGTCGGCCGTTGCGACAAACCCGCGCAGCCACAGCTGGCCGTTGTCGATCACGGCGTAGCCGCCCAGCGGCACCTGGCAGGAACCGCCAAGGGCGCGCGAGAAGGCGCGTTCGGCCTTGACGCAGTGGGCCGTCTCGGCATCGTTGAGCGGTGCCACGATGCCGGCCATGGCGGCATCGCCATCGACCAGTTCGATACCCAGCGCGCCCTGCCCCGGTGCAGGCAGCGACTGCTCAGGCGTCAGCACGGCCTTGATGCGCTCCTTGAGGCCGAGGCGGATCAGGCCGGCGGCGGCGAGGATGATCGCGTCGTACTCGCCGGCATCCAGCTTGCGCAGGCGGGTATCGAGGTTGCCGCGCAGGCTCTTGATCACCAGCTGCGGATACTTGGCGCGCAGGATGGCCTCGCGGCGCAGGCTGGAGGTACCGACGACGGCGCCGGCCGGCAGTTCGTCGAGGCCGGCGTACTTGTTAGAGACGAAAGCATCGCGCGGATTCTCGCGGGCCGAGATGGCGGCCAGCACGAAGCCCTCCGGCATGACCATCGGCACGTCCTTCATCGAATGCACGGCGAGGTGGGCCTTGCCTTCCTGCATGGCGACTTCGAGTTCCTTGATGAACAGCCCCTTGCCGCCGATTTCGGCGAGCGGACGATCAAGAATCTGGTCACCCTTGGTGGTCATGCCTAGAATGACAACCTCGGCCCCCGGATTGAGTTCGGACAGGCGGCCTTGGACATGAACGGCCTGCCACATGGCAAGACGGGATTCGCGAGAGGCAATGACGATTTTGGAAGGAACGGACATGGTGCGTCACTTGGCAGGGCTGTTGGGAGGGCTGATTCTAGCATGCGCCCCCGCTGCCGCTCTTGATCCATCCGGTGTTCCGCCAGCACGCGACCTGCGCGCCGAGTCAGCTGCGGCGGCCAGGGCCGGCTTGCCGCTGATCGTCATTTTCAGCCGCGACGACTGCAAGTTCTGCACGGCCATCAAGCGCGACTACCTGCAGCCGATGGCCGGCCAGGCACGCAATGGCAACCGCCCGGTCATTCGCGAAATCCGCCAGGACAGCGATGCCGCCCTGACCGGCTTCGGCGGGGAAAAAACCACCCATGCCGACTTCGCCCGCAACGCAAAGATCAAGTTGGTGCCGGTAGTCGCCTTCTACGGACCGGACGGCCGACAACTCGCCGATCCCATCGTCGGTGCCCGCCTGCCCGATTTCTACCAAAGCTATCTCGACGATGGCATCGACAACGCCAGCAAGAAACTGCGGAAATGACCCAAAACATCGAGACCTCTCCCGCCGAAAAATCCGCCGACCAGCGCCCGGAACACCCGGACTTCTGGTGCAAGCGCTTCGGCGCCGGCACCACGCCCTGGGACGCAGGCAAGGTACCCGGTGATTTTTCCGCCTTCGTCGATCGCCAGACAGCACCGCTACGCACGCTCATCCCAGGCTGCGGCAGCGCCTGGGAAGCCGCTCGTCTCGCCGCCCTCCGCTGGCCGGTTACCGCCCTTGACTTCTCTCCGGTAGCCATCGAAACGGCCCGCGACATCCTCGGCAACGCCCCGGTCGATCTGGTGTGCGCCGATTTTTTCCAGTGGCAGGCGCCAAAGCCACTCGACCTGATCTACGAACGCGCCTTCCTCTGCGCCCTGCCGCGCAAGCTGTGGGACGACTGGGGCCGGCGCGTCGCCGAACTGCTGCCGACCGGCGGGCTGCTGGCCGGCTACTTCTTCGTTTGCGACCAGCTCAAGGGGCCGCCTTTCGGCATCCTGCCGGAGCAGCTCGACGCCCTGCTGCAGCCGGCCTTCGAACGTATTGAAGACCGCCCGGTAGCCGACTCGATCCCCGTCTTCGCCGGCCGCGAGCGCTGGCAAGTCTGGCGGCGCAAGGGGTAAGCATGCTTTTCGACAGCCCCGCCACACGCAGCTGACATGCCCGTAACGCCCCGCCGCCTCGGTCGCCGCGTCCGCGCCGAGAGCGTCCGCCCTGAGCGCCCGGCACCACTGGCTGCCTATACGCAGCGGATGAACAGCGTCCTCGACCATATCGACGCCCACCTCGACGAAACGCTGGAGGTTGCACCGCTGGCAGCGGTTGCCCATTTCTCGCCGTACCACTTTCACCGGGTTTTTACGGCCTGGATGGGCGAGACGCTGGGCGACTACGTGCGCCGCCGCCGTCTCGAAATTGCTGCTGTCCGGCTGGCCGGCCAGCAGCAACCGATCCTGCACATTGCACTGAGCGTCGGCTTTGGCTCCGGCGAAGCCTTCGCCCGTGCCTTCAAGACGCACTTCGGGCAAACGCCGAGCGCCTGGCGGGCGACCACGGCCAGCCGCTGGAACACCGAACTGCTGAACGTCCGCCGCCGCAGCAATCCCGATCAGCTCTTGCGCAAGCCGGATCAGGATATAAACGTGGCAGGACATGACAATCCCGAACTCACCAACACGCCCGTTGAGGAGTTCACCATGCAAGTCACCCTCGCCACCCTGCCCCCGGCCCGCGTCGCCTACCTGCGGCATATCGGCCCCTACGGCCCGTCGGTCGCCGCCTTCTGGCAGCAGCAGTTCATGCCCTGGATGCGCGCCAACCAGCTTGAGGGCCGCCCGTGCTACGGCATCGGCCACGACGACCCGGGCATCACCGCCGCCGCAAACTGCCGCTACGATGCCTGCGTCGAGATTCCCGCCGATTTCCACCCGCGCGGCCAGGCCGGCGTCGCCCAGTTGCCCGGCGGACGCTACGCGCTCGCCGCCTACCGCGGCGACGGCCCGGGCATCGGCCGGGCGTGGACCGAGTTCCTGCGCGACTGGCTGCCCGGCAGCGGCCTGCAGATCGACAGCCGCCC
This sequence comes from Dechloromonas sp. ARDL1, assembly GCF_051122455.1. Classification (NCBI taxonomy): domain Bacteria; kingdom Pseudomonadati; phylum Pseudomonadota; class Betaproteobacteria; order Rhodocyclales; family Azonexaceae; genus Dechloromonas; species Dechloromonas sp. ARDL1. The sequence continues at coordinate 4,456,255 of NZ_CP168939.1, read as the reverse complement.
GTTCTTCGAGCACTACTCGGTCGACGCCGAGTACGATCCGGCGACCGGGATATTCACCTGCCAGCTCTGCATTCCAGTCAAGCCGCTTTAGAAGCGGTGACAAAATGAAGCGCGGCACGCCTGGCCAAGCGTGCCGACGCAGACAGTTCAACGCGTACGGCAAGTAGGCACAACAACGCCAGAGGGACAAAGACAAGCTTTCGTGTCCGCCTAATTGCGAAGCAGACCACTAGTAGCCAGTCACGCAGGTTCTGCTATGTTCGGCACGCGCCGTATCCCCGCTCGCTTTTTCGCTCATCCTCGCCATGGCTGCGACCATGACTGCGGTTCGCTTCGCGCGACCGGGGCGCGGATGCGTGCCTCGGCATCCACACAAACCTGCGTGACTGACTACCAGCGGCGCCTCAGGCGCCGCCAGCCGATCACCGCGCCGCTGGCGCTGAGCAGGAGGCCCAGCAGGCTGGCCGCAATGAGCAGCACGTCCCAGAGCGGCCGGTTTTCCAGCAGGAAACGCCAGTCCCAGCTGTGCAGGAAGGCGAACAGCACGCGCTGTACCCGGCGGTGGGCATCCAGGCGCTGGACGACGCGCCCGCTGGCCGGGTCGAGGTAGAGCCAGGTTCCTGCCGGATCGGCGAAACGCAGGCGCAACACCGGCAGCGGCCGCTCCAGGTGACCGCCCATGGTGTGCTCGGCACGCGCGAAGTAATGCCAGTCGTATTCGGTTTGCAGCAACTCGTCGACCAGCCGGGCATCGGGCAGCATCGTCCGACCCGCCTCGGCGAGCAGGGGCAGCGGATGCCCGGGCGACACCGTACCGTCGGCTTGCCAGCGGATCAGGCGTTGCCTGCCTTGTGCATCGTACGCAACCGCATACAGCTGCCCGGCCAGCGGCTGCCAGCGCAATTCGACGCTGCGCTGCCCGGCGTCACCGAAGCGGTGCAAGGCAACCGCCGGGGAGAGCCCTGTCAGCTCCTTGGCCAGCAGCGGCGACTGACGCAAGGCCGGCGCACCCGAGTCGAACATGCGCCAGGGATTCATCGAAAACAGGCCGCTGAGTACCCAGGTCAGCACGAACAGGCCACCGACCAGGCCAAGGTAATGGTGCCAGCGCAGCATGGCCGAGCGATAGGGCGTATGCCGGCCGTTGGCGTAGGCGGCCCGTCGCCAGCGCCAAAGCCCGATCAGAATGCCGAACAAGGCGAGCAGCGAACCGGCCAGGCTGCTGTAGATGACGAGATCGCTCCAGGCGAAATCGATGCTGCCGCCGCGCAAGGGATAAATCCAGTGCAGCCAGGCGCCGACCCAGCCCCAGCTGCGCTCGACCGGGCTGACATCGCGGACCACTTCGCCCGACGCGGACGAAACGTAATACAGCCAACCGGCATTGTCGGCCAGACGATGTAGCGGACGATGCCCAGCCAGCGCCTTGGAATGCGTCCACGCATCCTCTGCCAGCACGCCTTCGTAGGCCAGCGTCCGGCCCGGCGCAAAGGGGGCGGCCGAACGTAGCGCCTGCGCCGCGTCGACGCTGGCCAGCGCCTCGCCGCTCCCGGCATCGACCGTCAGGTAACGCTGCCCCGGCAAGGTCGCCACGTAAACGGCCCGCTCGCCGATGCTGGTCAGCCGCAGCGACTGGATGCGGGCGTCCGGGCCAGCCAGCGCGAACACCTCCTCCGGCGGCACCGGGCAGCAGTCCTCGACCAGCCTCGGCAGGGCACGCAGACGCTCGCCCGGGGTCAGCTTGGGATAGCCGACATACATCATGACCACCCCGGAGACGAACCAGAGCGCCATCAGCCAGCACAAGGCGATGCCCAGCCAGCGATGCACCAGGTATACCCAGCGCTTCACCGCCTGCCCGCCATGCAGTCGGGCAGGTGCCTTGCGGCGCGAGGGTGCGCCGAATTAGAACCGGGCATGGATCGACAGGTCGACGGTGCGCGGCGCCCCCAGGTAGGCCATGGCCCCAGTTCCGCTCAGGAACTCGGAATAGATCTTGTCGGTCAGGTTGCGGGCACGCAGGGTCAGCGTCGTGTTCCGGTCCAGCTTGTACGATGCGAAGGCGCCGAACAGGTTATAGCTGCCCTCGCTGATCGTATTGGCGCTGTCGGCGAAGCGGGCGCCCACATGACGCACGTCGCCGCCGACCTGCACGTTGGTCATCGGCGACCAGGTCAGCCACAGGTTGCCGACCTGGCGCGGCGTGTTGGTCGGCTGCTTGCCCGCGCGGGAAACCGCGACGCCGCCCACGTTTTCCGTGAAGTCGTCGTAGCGCGCCTTGACCAGGCCGTAGTTGCCGGCCAGTTGCACGCCCGGTGCCACGCGCCACGATGCGCTCAGCTCGATACCTTGCGAGGTCTGCTGGCCGACCGGCACGGTCACACCCGGCTGGCCCGGATTGGCCACCGCGAAATTGTTGCGCGTGATTTCATAGACGGCGAAGGTCGCCGTTCCCTTGCGTTCATCGAAGAACAACTTGCTGCCGGCCTCGATCTGCTTGCCGGTGGTCAGGTCGAAATCCCGCACCTGGCCGAAACTCGCCGTGCTCAACACGCCGGCCGGCGGATCGGCTGCCGTGCTGTATTGCGCGTAGGCGCTGACGTTCGGCGTGACATCGTAGTTCAGCGCCAGGCGGCCGGTGAGCGGCGTGTAACGGCGCTCGAAATAGGCCGGGTTGCTGGCGCTCGCCGCCTGGTGGTTGGTCACCTCGAGATCGATGCGCTCCTGGCGCAGACCGCTCAATAAAGAGAGGGCAGGCGTCAGGAAGGTGCGATTCTCGACAAAAACGGCCAGCGTCGTCACCTCGTTGGTGCGATTGGGTGTAAAGCCGGGGGTCATGCCGGGCAGGCTGAAGAAACTCTCGGTATTGAAGGCATACGGATCGACGTTGCCGAACGGCCCGGCCACCGAACGCGGGAAGCGTGTCTGCTTGTTGACGCTGTAGTCGACGCCGCCAGCCCAGTTGCTCTTCAGCGAACCGATGGGCTGGTCGAGCGAGAACTCGAGGCGATTGCCGTTGACGCTCTGGTCGTGGCGTTGCAACAGTGCTTCCTTGCGGGCAACCAGGGTGTTGGTGGCATTGAACTCGTAGATTTCAACGTTGCGATAATCGCGCAAGGCATCGTAGTGATAGACGGTGTTGCGCAGGCTGAGCTTGTCCGAGGCGCGGTAATCGATGATCGAGCGCGCCCAGCGCACGGTTTGCTCGTAGATGCCATCGTTCGAGTTGTAGTTCTTGAAGCGCGTCCCCTCGTCGATGGCGATGCGGCCGCCGAGCGGCTTGAGCACCGGCGTTCCCCAGTACGGACGGTCGACCGTTTCCTTCTGGTATTCGAGCGCCAGGGTATGGCTCAGACCGGGCGCCAGGTCGACCAGCCACGAACCGGCCAGTTGCACCGCCTCGCGGTCGGTGTGGTCGCTCCACGCCCCCCCGGTGTTGCGGCTGACGTCCAGGCGCAGCACGTTGCTGTCGCCCAGTTTCCGGTTGAAGCCCGCCGCCATCTGCAGCGCCTTGTAGCTGCCGACGCCGAGGCGCGCCTCGGAAAAGTTGCCGTCGCGACTGGCCAGCTTGGTGACGTAGTTGATCGAGCCGCCGATGGCGCCGGCGCCGAACAGGAAGCTGGACGGACCGCCGATGGCCTCGACACGTTCGTAGATCCAGCTATCGACCGGCCGCGCCGCGATCACGTCGTACTGCACGGTGATGCCGTTGAACAACTGGGTCACGCTCCCCGCAGTGAAGCCTCGGTAGAACACCTGGCCGGGGCTGCCCGGCGCCGAGGACGCGGTGACCCCGGGAATGCCCTTGATGATGTCCTGCGTATTCTCGGCACCCCGCGCCTCGATCAGCTCGCGGTCGATGACCGTCACCGAGGCCGGCGTTTCCTTGACGCTGAGTTCGAGTCGGCTCCCGGTCGTCGATTTCCGTGCCAGGCCGGCCGGGTCGATCCCGACGCTGTCCCGCACCACGACATCGGCCAGGGTCGGCACCTTGCCCTCACCCTCCGCCCAGGCCGATGTCGCAACCAGGGAAAGCAGGGCGAGCGCAAGCGGGCGCATCGCAAAAAGCGGTGGTTCGGCAGTATACATAGCGGCATCCATTGATCTATCCCGTTCGATGAACCCCTGAGCGGGGCCAGGACGCAAATGCTACCGAGGCGAGACCGGCAGGCCGCTTGCGACAGATCAAACAAATGCACCATTTTGGTGCGTCATATTGTCACACCCACGCCTCCATCTTTCAGTGCGCCAAAGCTCGGCGGCAAGCACTTCTGTCGGGAATAGGCGACATCTTTTTTTGCGCCCCCTGTCCCCCGGTTTGTCCCCTCTGTCGTTAAATCGATATCTCCCCTATGGAAACAGCACCATGTCTTTACGCCACATTCTCTCCACGACGCTGCTTGCCCTGGTACTCTGCGCGTCGGCGTCCGCCCAGGTATCCGTCAGCATCGGCCAGCCGGGCTTCTACGGCCGTATCGATATTGGCGGCTATCCCCCGCCGCCCTTGATTTACGCCGAGCCGATGATCATCCGTCCGGCCCGCGTCGACTATCCGCCGCTCTATCTGCGCGTACCGCCCGGTCATGCCAAGAAATGGCACCGTTACTGCGACCGCTACAGCGCCTGTGGTCGACCGGTCTACTTTGTGCAGGATGACTGGTACCGCAACGAATACGCACCGGTCTACCGCGAGCGCCACCCTCACCATGATCGTCGCGAATACCGCCACGGCTACCGGGATGGCTACCGCGACGGCGACCGTGACGACGACCACCGCGGCCGCGGGCGCGGTCATGGCCATGGTCGCGGCCACGACCGTGACTGAGCCGGGAAGAGACTGAACAGCAGGCGGCAAGGCGCTCCGCCACGGCCGCTTGGCGTATCATCGGGCGCTTGTACGACACCAGCGCCCCGAACAATGAAAACCGATACGCCCCAGACCATCCACCTCAAGGACTACACCCCGCCCGCCTTCTGGATCGATACGGTCGATCTCGATTTCGCCATCGAAGCCGGCCACACCACCGTCAGCGCGACGCTGGCGATGCGCCGTAACGCCGAGCGTCCCGGCCTGCCGCTGGTGCTCGACGGCGATGAACTCGAAACCCTGGCCGTGACGGTCGACGGCAACCCCTGGCCGACAACGGAAACGCCGACGACGCTGACCCTCAGCGACCTGCCCGACCGCTTCACGCTGCAAACCGTCGTCCGCATCCAGCCGGACAAGAACACCTGCCTGTCCGGCCTCTACCGCTCCACGGACGGCTATTTCACCCAGTGCGAGGCACAGGGCTTCCGCCGCATCACCTGGTTCCTCGACCGGCCGGACGTGATGGCCATCTACACGGTCACCCTGCACGCCGATAAGGCCACCTTCCCGGTGCTGCTCGCCAACGGCAACCCGGTCGCCGCCGGCGACGAGCCCAATGGCCGGCATTGGGCCAAGTGGGAAGACCCGTTCAAGAAACCCGCCTACCTGTTCGCGCTGGTCGCCGGCAAGCTCGATGTATTGCGCGACCGCTTCCGCACCGCCTCCGGCCGCGACGTACAGCTCGCCATCTACGTCGAGCCGGGCAAGCTCGACCAGTGCCCGCACGCCATGGAAGCGCTGAAGAAATCGATGAAATGGGACGAGGAACGCTTCGGCCTCGAATGCGACCTCGACCATTACATGATCGTCGCCGTTGGCGACTTCAACATGGGCGCCATGGAAAACAAGGGCCTCAACATCTTCAACACCAAGTACGTGCTGGCCCGCCCCGATGTCGCCACCGATGTCGATTTCGAGAACATCGACCGCGTCGTTGCCCACGAGTATTTCCATAACTGGACCGGCAACCGCGTCACCTGCCGTGACTGGTTCCAGCTCTCGCTGAAGGAAGGCCTGACCGTCTTCCGCGACCAGGAATTCGGCGCCGACCTGCACAACCGCCAGACCGCCCGCATCCGGGAAGTACGCGGCCTGCGCGCCGCCCAGTTCCCGGAGGATGCCGGCCCGATGGCGCACCCGATCCGTCCGGCCAGCTTCGTCGAGATCAACAACTTCTACACCGCCACCGTCTATGAAAAAGGCGCCGAGGTCATCCGCATGATCCAGACGCTGATCGGCCGCGACGCTTTCCGCAAGGGCATGGACGAATATTTCCGCCGCCACGACGGCCAGGCCGTGACCTGCGAGGACTTTGTTGCTGCGATGAACGCCGCCAGTGGCTTCGACTTCACACAATTCATGCGCTGGTACAACCAGCCGGGCACGCCGCACGTCGCCGTCGATGGCCACTACGACGCCGAATCGCGAACCTACACGCTGACCTGCACGCAGTCGAATCCGCGCGCATCGGACAATGAGCCCACCCTGATCCCGATCCGCGTCGCCCTCTTCTCGGAGACCGGCGAACAGCTGGCCAACAGCGCGCGCACGCTGCAACTCACGGCCGCCAGCCAATCCTTCGTCTTCAACGACATCGCTGCCGAACCGGTACCGTCGCTGCTGCGCGATTTCTCGGCGCCGGTCTATCTCGATTTCGACTACACGCCGGAGCAATTGGCCCTGCTCCTCGCCCACGAGTCCGACCCGTTCAACGCCTGGGAAGCTGGCCAGCGACTGGCCACGACGCTGATCCTCGACGCCGCACAGGCCATCGCCGCCGGCCATGCCCCAGTCTGGCCCGACACCTTCACCGCCGCCTGCCGCCGCCTGCTGCAGACGCAAGCCCAACGCGGCGTTGCCTTCGTCGCCGAAGCCCTGACCCTGCCCGGCGAAGGCACGCTGGCCGAACTGCTCGACGTGGTCGACCCCGACGCCCTGCATGCCGCCCGCAACGGCCTGCGCCGGCATCTGGCGGAAGAGCTGGAAGGCGAATTTTCCGGACTCTATGCCGCGCTCACCGTCAAGGAAGCCTACGCCCCGAGCAGCGAACAAGCCGGCCGCCGCGCGCTACGCAACCTCTGCCTCGGCTATCTGCTCGAACTCGACACCGATGCCGCCCGCCAGCTCGCCGCCGCGCAGTTCAAGTCGGCCGACAACATGACCGACCAGTTCGCCGCCCTCGCCGCGCTGGCCAACGTCACTGCCGCCGTCTGCCCGCAACGCGATGAGGCGCTCGCCGCCTTCTATGCCCAGTGGAGGGACGAAGCTCTGGTCGTCGACAAGTGGCTGCAAGCGCAATCGACCAGCCGCCGGCCGGACACGCTGGCCACCGTCAAGGCGCTGACGACACACCCGGCCTTCGACGCCGGCAATCCGAACAAGATCTATTCCCTGATCCGCGCCTTCGGCGCCAATCTCGTCCGCTTCAACGCCGCCGACGGCAGCGGCTACGCCTTCATGGCCGACCGCATCATCGACCTGCACGACAAGAACCCGCAAGTTGCCTCGCGCCTGGCACGCTGTTTCGATCGCTGGAAGAAATTCGACGGCCAACGCCAAGACCATGCCCGCGCCGCGCTGGAGCGGGTGCGCGACCACCAAGGCCTGTCGCGCGACGTGCTCGAAGTGGTCACCCGGGCACTGGACTGACTCGCCGAAGCCCCGGATCATCCTGCATGCTCCCGGTGCCTCGGCAACGGACTGCTATCCCGAGGGCGCCGGCCGACATTGCACATCGGAGGAACTTCACGCCGAGGATGCGGGCCTCGCCGAGCGCCTTCGAGATGCGCCCTCCGGGCACGCGCCGCATGCCGAGCAGCACACTCAGGCACGCTCAGGCGCCCTGGCGCGGACCGCATCGAGGAAATCGCGCCCCCAGCGTCCGATGTCGTTGTGTGCGACGATCTCGTAGAGACCGCGCAGACGCGCCGAACGCTCTTCGGTATCCATGACCAGTGCCTGCTGCAAGCGCTCGCGCAGATCTTTCGGGTCGTGCGGATTGGTCAACACCGCACCATGCAGTTCCGCTGCCGCCCCGGCGAATTCCGAAAGAACCAGCACCCCCTCTCCGGTAATCGCCCCCTGGGTGGCAACGTATTCCTTGCATACCAGATTGAGTCCATCGCGCAGTGGCGTAATCCAGCAGATGTCGGCTTCGGCATACCACGCCACGACCTCTTCGAACGGCAAGGGCCGGAAGAAGAAGCGGATCGGCGACCAGCCTACTTCGCTGAACTGCCCGTTGACCCGGCCTACCGCCTGCTCGATCTGCTGCTGCAGTTCGTCGTAAACCGTCATTTCCTTGGCCGCCGGAACACAGACCACGACCAGCGAGACCTTGCCGCGCAAGGCCGGCGTCCGTTCGAGCAGATCGCCGAAGGCACGGATTTTCTCCAGCGTACCCTTGGTGTAGTCGAGACGCTCGACCGACAGGACCAGTTGCTTGCCGGCGAATTCGTCGCGGATCGCCTGGCGCCTGCCCGCCGTCTTGGCATGCTCGAGTGACTGGGATATCCGCCCGAGATCGAGACCGACCGGGTGCGCGCCGAGACCGATGCGCCGCCCGTGCACCTCGATCTGCGTCGTCATGCTTTCCAGGCCGACGGCGCAACCGTAGCTCAGGAAGCGGGGCGCGCAGCCCTTGCGCTCGACGATCTCGATCGGCACGACGCCGCGTGCCACGTCGACGAAGTTCTCGGCCTGGCGGGGAATGTGGAAGCCGATGTAGTCGCACTGCAGCAGGCTGCCGACGATTTCCCTGCGCCAGGGCAGGACGTTGAAGGCATCGGCTGACGGGAAATACGTGTGGTGGAAAAAGGCGATCCGCAGGTCCGGGCGCAATTCGCGCAGGACCGCCGGCACCATCCACAGGTTGTAGTCATGCAACCAGACCGTGGCCCCCTCGGCCGCCTCGGCGGCAACCCGCTCGGCGAACTTTCGATTGACCGACAGGAATATCGTCCAATCCTCCTCGCGAAAGACTGCTCGTTCCCAGAAAGTATGCAAGGTTGGCCAGAACGCTTCCTTGGAAAAGCGCTTGTAGAAGATATCCACCTCTTCCTTGGCCAGGGCTACCCGCACCGCGACCAACCCCGGATAGCGCTGCGCATCCACTGTCGAATGCACCTCGAAGGGCGGATCGCTGCCCTCGTCGTGAATACTCCAGGCCACCCAGGAACCTCGCTGACCGGCGGCAAAGAAGGAAAGCAGACTGGGAATGATGCCATTCGGCGATTTCGGGCGACGCTGGACGATGCGCCCCTTGATCCGCTGCTCCTCATAGGGCAGGCGATGATAGACCATGACCAGGTCGGCCGCGCCGCAGACGCTGGCCGCCGTGCCGATTTCCAGGTATTCGGGGGCGAGCAATCCGAAGTGCACGATGGCCTGCAGAATACCGCCGCAACCGGCCTCCTCGGCATGCAAGACATGTTCGAGCTCGGCCGTGGCGCCGAGCAGGGCCGGCTCCGAATCGCCGACGCAGACCCCCTGGAACCCAGCCTCGTACATGGACAGATCATTCAAGGTATCGCCAGCCACCAGAACCTCGTCGCGCGGCACGCCGAGCAGGTCGACCAGTGCCGCCAAGGTACTGCCTTTACTGACCCCCTTGGGCAGGATATCCAGGTAGCGGCTGTCGGAATACAGGACATCGCAATCCAGCGCGGCAGCCGCCTCCGCCAAAGCCGGTGTCAGCGCATCGTGGCGGCAGAAATACGAACATCGGCGCTGCTGCGGAACATTCTGCCGCTCCAGTTCGGCAAAGGGCAGCATCGCCTCGGCCACCACCCGCTCGCCGGGCCAGCGCCTATCCATATCCGCCTGCAGAGGTTGCACCGGCTGCAAGGTGCCGCCTTCGACAACGGTCCCGCCGACGTCGCAGATGATGTAGTCGGGAACCGGCACCGCCGGATCGGAGAGGATGGGCATGACCGCTTCCAGGCCACGCCCGGTGACGAAGACAAGCCTGATGTCCTGGCTGCCTGAAATCAGTTGATAAAGATTCTGGCGATGCTCCGCCAGCCCGCCGAGAAAGGTTCCGTCGAGATCGGTTGCCAACAGCATGGAGAACTCCCTGACATCGTTCAAAGGCGACGCCTGCCGCCATGGATGCCTGATCAGGAGGCGACTATGGCCTCACATATAAATTGATAATCAATGCAAATTACCACGCGAACTACGGATAATACCAATTTATATCATTGATTTTCAATATTGTTTTTTGTTAATCTGAATTAACAAGACGAAATATTCATTTAATTTCAATGAAAGTAGGAATGAGGCCAATGGAAATTGATACTGCAGCCATCCAAAACTTCGCCCAACGATTCACCCCACTCTTCCGCATCGCCCTGATTCTGATGCTCACACTCCTCGCCCAGCACCTGATCAACCGTTTCGCCCCTCGCTTCCGCGAAGCGATCGCCAGCCGCCAGGAGTCGACCGCCGGGGCACAGCGCGTCCGCACCCTGTCGCGCGTCCTGCGCTACGCCCTGACCGTGGCCCTGACAGTTATTTCCACCCTGCTCATTCTTGGCGAGTTCGGCATTTCCGTCGCGCCACTTCTCGGCGCCGCCGGCGTCGCCGGCATCGCCATAGGCTTTGGCGCCCAAAGCCTGGTCAAGGACTACTTCACCGGCTTCTTCCTTCTCCTGGAAAACCAGATCAGCATTGGCGACGTCATCGAGGCGGGTGGCAAGGTAGGCGCCGTCGAGGAACTCACCCTGCGCTACCTGCGCCTGCGCGACTACAGCGGCAACGTGCACTTCATCCCCAACGGCCAGATCAGCATCGTCACCAACATGAGCGTCGGCTTCGCCTACGCCGTCATCGACCTGAGCATCGCCTACAGCGAGGATACCGACCGGGTCGTCGAAGTCATCAAGGAAGTCGGGAAGGAGATGCGCAAGGACGCGAACTTCGGCCCGCGCATATTCGGCGACCTCGAAATCGCCGGCATCGACCAGTGGGCCGATTCGTCGGTGATCATCCGCTGCCGCTTTCAGGTCATGCCCAACGAGCAATGGAGCGTGCGACGGGAGTTTCTGCGCCAGGCCAAGCACGCCTTCGACCGCAACAACATCGAAATTCCCTTTCCTCACCTCAAGGTGGTCGCCTCACCCCAGGGCTGAACCGGAAGATTCCGGCGCCCAAGCACGAAGCACGCACCTCAAAGTGCGGCCACGGATTCATGTCGGCCGCCAGGGGTGGTTACCGCCACAAACAGCGTAGGCCGCGCCCCCTCGCGAACAAAATCCAGGGGCGACAGGCCGCCCCGCGCGCCCCTATCCGCCCGACACCTCGGCGTGAGCCGCCTGCGTTTCGCGGAAGGTGAGAAAGCCGGAAATTTCCACGCCAGCCCGCCGCCACCATCAAGCAAAGCAGCTTCACCTTGAACCGCCAAAAGCCCCAGCACGCCTGCACAACACCACAAAAAGACCAAAAACCACAAAAAAGAATCCACAAAAACTAAATATTCCGCAATACTGATAGCCAACACACTTATTGTGGTTATAGCAGTTTTCGTCACCGCAACCTCCCTTCTCATATCGGAGAGGCGACTCAATGCTCGGCTTTCGTATTGCGCATCTTTCAGCAAGCTTGCTGCTCTCCGGCCTGCTCGTCTGGCTTGGTGGTGGCGCATGGCCATTCTGGCTCGTCGCTGCCGCGTTGTTGATTCATGCTGCCTTACTGGTCTTCCGCATCGCCCCCATCCTCTCCCCGGAGGATGTCGTCGCCACGCCAACCCTCGACAACCCAGCAGATATCCCATCCTCATCCAAACTGGACGATTTTCTGGAAGAGCTACTACCGCTGTGGAACCGCCATATCGAGCTGGCAAAAACACAAACCAGCGAGGCGGCAGACGGCCTGGGCGAGCAGTTTCTCAGGATGAAGCAGGAGCTTGAGGAAACCATCGCGCTTTCCGGCATCAGCGGCGACAACAGCGTCATCAGCCTGATACACGAAGCGGAGTGCGAATTGCCGAAGGTATTCACCGCGCTTGAGGAAAGCCAGAAACGAAGAAGCGGCCTGCTTGCCGAATTGCACACGATGACCAAGCTGGTCGGCGACCTCTCCAACATGGCCAAGGATGTGGGCGAGCTTGCCAGCCAGACCAATCTGCTGGCGCTCAACGCTGCCATCGAGGCAGCCCGGGCCGGTGAAGCGGGGCGAGGCTTCGCCGTCGTCGCGGACGAGGTACGCAAGCTATCGACAGCCTCGGGCAACACCGGCAAACGGATTACCGAGCAGGTGAACTCCGTGACGCAGACGATCCAGCACGTTATCCAGGCGGCTACCGCGAGCAGCAGCGATGCCAATCGCCTGATCAGCGATGCCGAGAACGTGGTCCGCGATGTCCTGCAGCGCCTGGGCGGCAATGCTCAAGAACTGGAAACGCGCCTCGACACCATGCGCGGCATCAGCAGCAACGTCGATGCCACCCTGAACCAGGTACTCGTCGAACTGCAGTTCCAGGATCGCATTTCGCAAATCCTCGGACACATCCAGGCCGATGCCGACAGGCTCTGCCACACCTTGAAACAGGGCCAGCCGCTTGATCAGGAAAGCTGGCTTCAGAACCTGAAGCAAACCTATACAACGGACGAGCAGCACGCCCTGCACGGCAAACCGGGGACTCTCCCGACAGCGCAGGGCAAAACGCAACAGCAAACCAGCGAAATCACCTTTTTCTAGGAAAGGAAAACAGCGTGGATAAAACCATTCTGGTTGTGGACGACTCGTCGAGCTTCCGCAACGTCGTCTCCATCGCGCTCAAGGATGCCGGATACCAGGTCATTCAAGCCTGCGACGGCAAGGATGCCCTGGGCAAACTGGACGGCAAGAAAATCAACCTGATCATCTCCGACGTCAATATGCCGGTGATGGACGGTCTCAGCTTCGTCAAGGCCGCCAAGCAACTCGCCGCCTACCGCTTCACGCCGATCATCATGCTGACCACCGAGGCAGGCGAAAGCAAGAAGGCAGAAGGCAAGGCCGCCGGCGTGCGCGCCTGGGTGGTCAAGCCATTCCAGCCGCCGGTGCTGCTCGACGCGGTCTCCAAGCTGGTCCAGGCCTGAACCCGCGCGCCACCGCCCCTTTCCACCGGAGGACGAAACATGCTTGATGCAGATATCGAATCCCCGCTCCATCTCGACGGCCACGAGGCCACATTGACCCTGCAGGGCGACCTGACCATCTTCACGGTCGATGCGCTGAAGGACGATGTCTTCCTGGCGCTCAACTGCCCACGCATACGTGTCTCGCTCAGCGGCGTAACCGACATCGACAGCTGCGGATTGCAGTTGTTGCTCCTGCTGGCGCAGCAAGCACAGCACCTGGGTCGCGATTTCGCGCTCAGCGAGCGTCACCCGGAAGCCGATGCCTTGCTGGCGCTCTACGGACTCGACCTCCCGTCAACCGCCGCCGAGGAAAGCACGCCATGAACAGCGAATCCGCCCTGGCGCTTTTTTTCGAAGAAGCCTTCGAGCAAAGCAATCTGCTCGAAAGCCTGCTGCTTTCGCTCGACGAGCAGCCGGAAAGCAACGCCGAAGACCTCAGTGCCATGTTTCGCAGCGCCCACACCATCAAGGGGTCTGCCGGCCTGTTCGCGCTGGACGGTCTGATCGCCTTCACCCACGTGATGGAAAACGTGCTGGATCGCTTGCGCAACGGCGAGCTCGCCATCGACAAACCGCTGGTCGCACTCCTGCTCGCCTGCAACGACCATCTGCAGCAAATGCTGGTGCACTACCGGAACGCCCCCTCCGAGCCCTTCCCGGAAGATGCGGAGCACCGCCGCCTGCTGGCCGCGCTGGAGGAACACACGCAATTCGAGCATTCGGGCGCATCCACGCCGCCAGCCGCCGCACCGGAAAGCACGGCGTGCGGAACCTGGCACCTGTTTTTGCGCTACCACCCGGATTTGTTCCGGCATGGCTTCGATCCCGCGTCCTTCCTGCGCTATCTCGGGAAGCTGGGCGAAATCGTCCACATCCATACCCGTCTCGAAACACCCGACACGCTGCTCGAACTTGACCCAACCACCTGCCGCCTGAGCAACGAACTGGCTTTTCGCAGCCCGGCCACGGCGGCCGAAATCGCCTCCGCCTTTGAATTCATCCAGGACGAGAGCGAAATCGACATCCTGCCGCCCGCCAGCGGCTACGACGTGTTCGCCGCGTTGGCCGCCCGCTATGGCGGCTCGGCGGAAAGCCACCTGGCACGCTGGCAGGAAGCCGGCTACCTGCCGGCCAACACCCCACAGCCGACCGCTCCTCAAGTGCAGGTGCCGACCAGCGAAAGCACGGCAAAACCGAGCGCTGTGCCGGAAAAACGCCGGGGCGCCGACCGCGTCGAAGGCAGTCGTTTCATCCGCATCGAAGCCGCCAAGCTCGACGCCCTGATCAACCGGGTCGGTGAACTGGTCATTTCTGCCGCCAGTTCGCGCATGCGCGCCAAGGAAACCGACGACAGCGACATGATCCAGGCGGTCGAAGTGCTGAGCCAGTTGGTCGAAGGCATACGGGACGATGCCTTGAACCTGCGCATGGTCCCGATCAGCGAGATATTCAATCGCTTTCCGCGCATGGTGCACGACGTTTCCGGGCGCCTCGGCAAGGAAATCGAGCTGGACCTCGTCGGTGCCGACACCGAGATCGACAAATCGATGATCGAAAAGCTCACCGATCCGTTGATGCACATCGTCCGCAACGCCATCGACCACGGCATCGAGGATGCCGCCAGCCGTATCGCGCAGGGCAAGCCGGCGCGCGGGCTGCTCCGCCTCAAGGCCTATCACGACACTGGCGCCATCGTGGTCGATGTCAGCGACGACGGGCGCGGCATGAACAAGGCGGCCATCCTGGCCAAGGCACAGGAGCGCGGCTTGCTGCCGGAAGGGCGGCAACTGAGCGACCAGGAAATATACAAGCTGATCTTCCTGCCCGGCTTTTCCACCGCCGAGCAAGTCAGCGACATTTCCGGACGCGGCGTCGGCATGGATGTCGTGCGCCGCAATATCGACGCCCTGCGCGGCGAAATCGAAGTCCTGAGCAAGCCGGGCCTGGGCAGCACACTGCGCATTCGGCTACCGCTGACCCTGGCCATCATCGATGGCTTCCATGTCGAGGTCGCCGGCTCCTCCCTGGTCCTGCCGCTCGACATGATGGCCGAATGCATGGACATGCCGACCGAACAGATTTCGCGTGAAACCCGGCAGATCTGGCTGCGCGACGCGTGGATTCCCTACGTCAGCCTGCGCGAACTGTTCGCCCTGCCCCCTTGCGACGGCCCGGAATACGTTGTCGTCGCCCAGTTCGGGCAAACCACGGCCGGCATCATCGTCGACCGGCTGATCGGCGACATCCAGGCCGTGATCAAGCCGCTGGGCAGCCTCTTTCGCTCGCTACGCGGCGTCAGCGGCTCGACCATCATGGGTAACGGCCGCCTCGCCCTCATTCTCGACATACCGCAACTGATCCAGCTCGCCCTCAATCGGGAGCATCGCCTGGTCGAACAACGCCAGGCCGAGCTGACCGAACACGGCATCACCCCCACTCATCCCGAAACACGCGCCACTCAACCGCTCACCCCCTGGAGGTCATCATGAATATCGCCAGCAACATGAAAGTCGCCCATCGCCTGATGCTGGGATTCGGCCTGGCTATCGCCGCCCTGATCGGCCTCAGCGTGGCCGCGATCATAGGCGTCGCCAACCTGACCACTTCGCTGACCAGTATCGTCGAAGTCAATTCCCCGGAAGCGACGGCTGCTGCCCGCATGCTGGACTCCGTACAGGAAATGCGCATCCAGTACCGTCAAGCCATGCTCGACAACGACGACCCAGCCAAGCGCTCGAGTGCCATGGAGAAGCTCAAGGCCGCCGAAGCAAGCTACATGCGGGCGGAAAACGAACTGATCAAGCTCTTCGATAAATACGCCTACCTGACCTCGCCCAAGGAACGCGAACTGATCGCCCAGATCGCCCAGCAACGGCCGATCGCCTTCGCCGCCACCGAGCGCGTGCTGCAACTCAACCAGGAAGGCAAGATCGAAGAAGCCAAGCTTTATCTGGATTCGACCACCTCGCCGGCCAACGCCAAGCTCAACAGCATCCTGCGCGAGGTGGCCAAGGAAGAAGAGGAACTGAACAACCAGGCCGCGGCCGATCTGAAAGCCAGCGCCATGTCGATGCGCACGACCTTGACGACGGTGGCAGCAATTTCGATCATCCTGCTCGTACTGATCGCCTGGGCCATTATCCGCGCCATCCTGAACACGCTCGGCGGCGACCCCAGCGAAGTGAAAACCATCGTCGAGAAAGTGGCCCAGGGCGACTTCAGCCTGCAGATCGCGCTCAGGCAAAACGACCAGAACAGCCTGATGTATGCCTTTTCCAGCATGGTCCAGCGTCTGGCCGGCGTGCTCAACGAGGTCCGCTTCATGTCGTCCAACCTCAGCTCGGCCTCGGAGCAACTGGCCCTCACGGCCACCTCGCTGTCCTCCAGCGCCGTACAGCAGGCCGCCAGCGTCGAACAGACCAGCGCCTCGGTCGAGGAGATGTCGGCCACCGTCAGCCAGAATACCGACAACGCCAAGATCGCCGACGGCATCGCCAGCAAGACGGCAGGCAATGCAAACGAAACCGGCCAGGCGGTCGACAACATGGTGCATGCGATGAAGGAAATCGCCGGCCGCATCACCGTCATCAACGACATCGCCAACAAGACCGACCTGCTGGCGATCAACGCCGCCATCGAGGCGGCCCGCGCCGGCGAACACGGCAAGGGTTTTGCCACCGTGGCCGTCGAGGTGCGCAAACTGGCCGAACGCTCGCAGGTTGCCGCCCGCGAAATCGGCGACCTGGCCGGCCGCTCGGTCGGGCTGGCCGAAAAGGCGGGTGGGCAACTTGGCGAAATGCTGCCCGGCATCCAGCAAACCGCCACGCTGGTCCAGGAAATCGCCGCCGGCTCGCGCGAGCAGGCTACCGGAATCCGCCAGATCAACCAGGCAATGACGCAAATCAGCGCGACGATGCAGACCACCTCGTCCTCCGCCGAGGAACTGAGCGCTACGGCCGAAGAGGTCAGTTCCTCGGCCATGCAGCTAAGGGACTTGATGGAACAGTTCAAACTGGCCAGCGGCTCGCCGCGAGAGGCCGGTGGCAATCGCTTCCAGTCCAGCACGAAACCCGGCGGCCCGCTGCGCGCGCTCGAACCGGTAGGAGAAGGCGGAGATGCCGGCGTCGCTAGCAAATTCTCCCGCTTCTGAAAGGAGCCCGGCCATGAGCATGCACGAAAATCGCCCCACGCCCGCCAGCGATGGCGACGAAGGCGTCGCGCATTGCGTCACCTTCGTTCTCGGCGACGAGATGTTCGCGATCGGCATCCACCATATCCGCGAAATCATCGAATACGAAGAAATCACCACCGTTCCGATGATGCCGGTGTTCGTTCGCGGCATCATCAACCTGCGCGGCGCGGTCGTCCCGGTAATTGACCTCTCGTCGCGCTTCGGGCGTCCATTGAGCGAGATCAAGCCGGGGACCTGCATCGCCATCCTCAGCATCGAGGGTGACGACGAATTCTCCCTGCTCGGCATCCTGCTCGACGGCGTGCGCGAGGTGGTCGAGATTCCGCTTCATGCAATCGAGCCGCCGCCCTCATTCGGCACCCGCCTGCGCAGCGAATTCATCCAGGGCATAACGACCGTCGCCGGCCGCTTTGTCATCCTGCTCGACGTCCAAAAAGCACTATCGGTCACCGAATTGAGCGAACTCGCCGACGAAGTGGCAAGAGCCCATTGCAGCGATTCGCTGCTCGGTGAATCCGCCCGGGCATCAACCTGAAGCGCTCCCCATGCCCACCCCGCTGACCCAAGCCGACTTTCTACGCATACGCCGCTTCATGTACGAAGCGTCCGGCGTCGATTTGTCACCCAGCAAGCATGCGATGGTCGAGGCGCGCCTGACGAAGCGGGTCAGCCAACTCGGGCTCAGGGGGTTTTCCGAATACTGGAATGTGGTCAGCGCACCGGAATCCGAAGCTGAGCGGCAACACGTCATCAACGCCTTATCGACCAACGAAACCTATTTTTTCCGCGAACCCGACCACTTCAGCTGGCTGGCTGAATTCGCCCGCGCCAATCAAACACCGGGGCAACCCTTCCGCGTGTGGTCCGCTGCAGCCTCCAGCGGAGAGGAGGCTTATTCGGCAGCCATTTCCCTGACCGAGGCGCTCGGTGAAAAAGGCGCCTTCGAGATTCTGGCCACCGATATCAATACCGAGGTACTGAAAGAAGCCCGCAGCGCGATCTACCCGCGCGACGAGGTGCGCAAGCTTCCCCCCAATTTCATACAACGCTACTTCCTGTGGGGACGCGACGAATACCGCGGCATGCTGATGGTCGCCCCCGAAGTCAGTCGACGAGTGCGTTTCCAGCAACTCAACCTGAACCAGTGCGAACGCAGCGCGATCGGCCTGTTCGACGTGATCTTCCTGCGCAATGTGATGATCTATTTCAACCCGTCGACCAAGGAAAGCCTTCTGGCGCAGATTTGCGACAAGCTGAAAGACAACGGCGTACTGGTCATCAGCCACGCGGAAACCATTACCGGCCTGAACACCCCCTTGGTTCAGATCCGTCCATCGTTGTATCGCAAGAGAAACAACAATGAATAAAACCATCACCGTCCATATCGTCGACGACTCAGCGGTTGTTCGCGAGGTGCTCAGCACCATTCTGGGCAAGGCACCCGATATCGAGGTCATCGCGGCATCGCCCGACCCCTTGTTCGCGATCGAAAAACTCAACCGTCGCTGGCCCGACGTGATCATCCTCGATATCGAGATGCCGCGCATGGATGGCCTCAGCTTCCTGCGCAAGATTATGAAGGAACATCCAACACCGGTGATCATCTGCTCGTCGCTGGCCGAAGCCGGGATGCCGGTGACGCTGGATGCAATGGCGGCCGGCGCGGTATCCATCGTCACCAAGCCCAAGGTCGGCCTGCGCGACTTTCTCGGCGATGCCGCCCGCCAGTTGATCGATGAAGTGCGCGCCGCGGCAGGCGCCCGCCTGGGCAACCTGAGAACGACCGAGCCCCCTCAGATCACAACTCCGCAAAAACTCAGCGCAGATGCGATGCTCTCGGCGCCGACCGGTCGCAACATGTTTCGCACTACGGAGCGCATCGTTGCGCTCGGCACCTCGACCGGCGGCACCCAGGCGCTTGAGTATGTTCTGCCCCGGCTGCCCCGTGACTGCCCAGGCATCGTCGTGGTGCAGCACATGCCGGAAGCGTTTACCGCCTCGTTTGCCCGTCGCCTCGACCAACTGAGCCAGATTGAAGTCAAGGAGGCCAGCAATGGCGACCGCCTGGTCGCCGGGCTGGCCCTGATCGCTCCCGGCGGCAAGCACCTGATGCTCAACCGCAGCGGCACGCAGTACATCGCCGAAGTACGTGACGGCCCCCTGGTCTCCCGGCACAAACCGTCGGTCGACGTCCTGTTCCGCTCCGTCGCCATCAGCGCCGGCAGCAACGCCACGGGAATCATCATGACCGGCATGGGCGACGACGGTGCCCGCGGCCTCGGCGAAATGCTCGCCAACGGCGCCCGCACCATCGCTCAGGACGAAAAGACCTGTGTCGTCTTCGGCATGCCCAAGGTTGCGATTGAGCTTGGTTCCGCACAAAGAGTGGTTTCGTTGAAAGATATTCCCTCGTTGATCTGCGAGGCTTAAGGAGCACCCCATGAATCCACCTCTCACCCAATGGCAAGGACGTACAGCGATGGTGGTCGACGATTCGCCCAGCATGCGCCTTGAGTGCTCTCGAATACTGCGGGAACTCGGCTTCGCCAACATCCTGCTGGCAGAAAACGGACAACATGCCCTGAATCAGCTGATGCAAGGACAGTTGATCGACTTCCTGCTGACCGACCTCAACATGCCGGTACTTGACGGGGTCGAACTGCTGGACGCCGTCGAGAAATCCTTCAGCGGCAAACTGTATGTTGGCGTGATGAGCGGACTCGACAGCAGTTTGCTGTCTTCAGTACGGGAAATCGTGACCGGCAGCGAGCTTGAATTGGTCGCCATCCTGCCCAAGCCGATCACGAGCGACTGCCTGTACCGCGCCCTCAAGCCCCACGACCCGAGTCACCATCAGTTCATTTCCCGCCAGCACGGCACCTTCCCCCCCTTGTTCAGCGACGAGTTTGCCAACGCCATGCAATCGGGCGAAATCCTGGCCTATTACCAACCGAAAATCTCGCTGACCGATGATCAGATTGTCGGCGTCGAAGTCCTGGCTCGCTGGCAGCACCCAAAGCACGGCCTGGTACCACCGGCCGCCTTCCTCGAACATATCGAAAACGGCCCGCTGGCACTTCCGCACTTTCTTTTCCAGCTCGCCACCACGCTGGATTTTCTCAAGGAAGCAAGCGCCTACCACCCCGGATTCTGCGCCAGCATGAACCTCCCCGTCCCGCTGCTGAGCGAACATGAACTGGTCGACAAAATCGCCTCTCTGGTCGAACGAACGGATATTTCCGCTGCGCAACTCACCTTCGAAGTCACCGAAACCTCGGTCATGTCCAACCTCAAAGCCTGCCTCAGTACGCTGACACGCTTGCGCATCAAGGGCTTCGGCATCGCCATGGACGACTACGGCACCGGTTATTCATCGATGAAGCAATTGGCCAAGTGCCCCTTTACCGAGCTCAAGATCGACCGCTCCTTTGTCCATGCCGCGTCGTCAGATCAGAAACTCCTCTCCATCCTGACCGCGGCAATCAATATCTCCCAGGAACTCAAGCTGACCTCGGTTGCCGAAGGCGTCGAGGACTTCGAAGACTGGCGCCTGGCGCGCAGCCTGAATTGCGAAATCGGACAAGGTTATTACTTCAGCCGCCCGCTACCGAAACCAGAAATGCTGGCCTATCTGATCAAGCGCAGCGAATGACCCCGACCCGACCACTGTTTTTGCTCCATTGGCCGGAAGCTCCGCGCCATCGGCCTGCCGAATGCAGCGCATGCTTGGCAACGCGACATACAGTACGATACGCACTGTTGCAAACGGTTACTTGAAACCGCGCGGCCCAGCCCTTATCTTGGACACATGCGCTGAACAGACATCAGCCATGACGGCCCAACCCTCCCCTGACCCCCAAGGGCCGTCCAGAAAGCCTCGTACTCCCCCCGGTACGAGGCTTTCGCCTTTCTGGCGAAGGAATCCTTTTCCAGCTAGGCTAGCGACATGGCAAAACGTAGAAAGAAGAAGCCCGAGCGCATCGTCCACCTGTCCGCCGGACCGTTGCCGGAACGTCATGCACCACGCTTTGCCAACCAGGCGCTACTCTTCACCGACGCCAGTCGCCTGCGCCACGGCGGGCTGGCCGCAGCCCTCTATCGCACGGCCGACGCCACGGTACAAGTCTTCACGCGCAGCGTGGCACTGACCGGCAGCAATGAGCTGGAGCTTCAGGCAGCCATCTTCGGGCTGGAGCTAGCCGCCTTGCACATCCCCGACACGTACTTTGCCCTCTTCTCGGACAATCAGGATGCCATCACCCGCCTGACCCGAGCCAAGCGGCTGGACGCCCCCCAGGACGAGCAACTCGGCCTGCTGTTTCCCGGTGTGGACCTCGATGCCTTGTTGCAATACGCCACGCCCGTCTGGGTTCAGGGCCATGGCCGCTGCCGCGGGAATGCGCTGGCCGATTGGCATGCCCGGCTGGCGGCTGGCGGCACCCCGCCGCCGGATGATCCGTTCAGTCCTTGACCCAGGGCTGCAGCAACTGGCGCAGCGCCCCTTCGTTCCAGCCCTTGATCACATCGTCGCCGACCACGATCAACGGCACGCCGTTGCCGCCAAGCTTGCGATGCTCCTTGAGTGCCTCGGAACTTTTTTCGATGTCGTACTCGGTATAGCGAATGCCATTGGCCGCAAAGAACTCGCGGGTCATCTTGCAGTATCCGCACCATTCGGTTGCATACAGGCGGACTTCGGGCTGGCTCGCCGAGGCTGCCGCAATCGGTGCCGCCCCCGACGGGAGCAGCGGGCGGCCAAACCAGAAGGCCGCGCCGAACGCGAGCAGCACGAGGAACCAGCGCCCAGTGCCGGCACGCCTCGCCGGTTGCACGTTGGGGCCATACTCGCGCAGTCCTTGTGGTGGCAACGAACTGCTCGCCTTGTCGTAAGCTTTTTCACAGGCAGGGCATTGCCAGTCCGGCGCCGTTTCGTCGGCCTTGCGGGCATGGTTGCAGTGAGGGCAAATGCGGGACACGTCGTAATCTTTCGCAGAAGGGTTCAGGAATGCTTGATCAGTGCCTTGGCCGGTGCCCACTGGCGACGACTGACCGGGAGTTTTTCCGGAACACCGCGCAGCAAGGCCCAGCCATAGGCTTCGATATCGTCGCCCGCCGCCTTCTCGAAGCCGGCCAGGGCATTTTTGGCCACCAGCACGGCACGGTGCAGACGCATGAATCGCTCGGCAAACTCGTGCTCCAGGTGGGTCAGCGCCTCGTCGAGCAGGTATTCACGTTCGGCGGTGCGCGCGGTCACATACTTGAGGTCAGCCTTGAAATACAGCACCTCGCCAACCGGAACCAGCAGCAGCCTGCCCCGTTCGTGGCAGGATAGGTGCGTCCGCCCACCACCTCGTATTTCGTTGCCGATGCTGGTCAACAGGACAGGGTCGGGATGCAGCGCCGGTACTTTCTGCAAGGCGGCCAGCAGGCGCTGGGCACGTACCGGCTTGAGGAGGTAGTCGACGGCGTTCAGATCGAAAGCCTGCACTGCGTAGTTGTCGTAAGCCGTCGTGAAGATCACGGCTGGCGGTTTTTCGAGGCGACCGAGATGGGTCGCCAACTCGATGCCATCCATGACCGGCATGCGGATATCCGCCAGCACGATATCGACGGCATTGGCACGCAGGAATTCGAGCGCCAGCAGGCCGTTGGCCGCTTCGCCCACCACCGTGCTCGGCAACTGGACGGCGAGGTCGCCGAGCAGCGTGCGCAGGCGGTCGCGAGCCAGCGGCTCGTCATCGACAATGAGAATTCTCAGCGGGCTTTCGTTTGACATGGCAGCGTGATGCGGACCTCGTAGCGATGCTCACTGATTTCAGTTTCCAGACGAGCTTCGAGATCGTAATACAGGAGCAGACGTTCGCGAATATTCGCCAAGGCCATGTGGTTGCCGACGGCATGCTGGGGCTGACCGGCGGTCGGATTGGCGATAACGATGTGCAAGGTATCGCTCCCTTGCTGGATTGCCACGCTCACCACGCCACCGTCCGGCGACGGTTCGATACCATGGTAAACGGCGTTCTCCAGTAACGGCTGCAACATCAATGGCGGAATCGGCAGGCTCATGTCGACTTCGTCCAGTTGCCAGTCGACCGCCAGGCGCTCGCCGAGCCGCAGCTTCTCCAAGTCGAGATACTGTCGTCCCAGGGAGATTTCGTCTGCCAGGCTGACCAGTTCGCCCGGATCCCGCATGGCGGCACGGAACAGATCGGACAAGGACTCCAGCGCCTCCTCGGCCTGCTGGGGACGTGCCCGGATCAGCGACAGGACGGCATTCAACGTGTTGAACAGGAAGTGCGGCCGGATACGGGCGTTCAGCGCCGCCAGCCGAGCCTCCGCCTGGGCCGGAGACAGCGCCCGCGAACGCAATTCGAAATAGGCGAGCAGCAGGGCGGCGGTGGCCATGGCGAGCAGCACGGCACGCAAGGCCGCTCCAGCCTCGATCAGCGCCAGGCTGCGGGCGTACAGGAACATGGCAGCCGCCAGCCCTCCGGCCAATCCGACGACGCATGCCTGGCCAAGACGCAGCGGCAAGCGCCACAGGACATCGCGCACCAGAGAGAGCAGGCCCAGCTCGATCAACAGCAGAGGCTCGACGACGGCAGCCAGTTGCAGATAGCTCTCCAGCCATTTCCCGATATCGCCCGCCTGGACCAGGGCGGCCAGCGCCGCCAGTCCGTTGACGCCGAGCAGTGCGCGCAGCATCACGCCAAAATTGCGCCAGTCGGGCAAGGGGTGTGTCGCGGGAAAGTGCCGTATACTTGCCATCTTTGTGCGGGTTTCTTCGAAATTCGTCGCCAACCTGCCCCATTTTAGACCAGAGCCATGACTTCCAACGCCAATCAATACACCTGGGCCGGCCGTTTCTCCGAGCCGGTTTCCGACCTCGTCAAGCGCTACACTGCTTCCGTCGACTTCGACAAGCGCATGTGGCGCCAGGACATCCGCGGCTCGCTCGCGCACGCCAAGATGCTGGCCAAGCAAGGCATCATCAGCGCCCAGGATCTTGCCGACATCGAGCGCGGCATGGCGCAGGTCTCCGCCGAAATCGAATCCGGCCAACTGGAATGGTCGATCGACCTGGAAGACGTGCACCTCAACGTCGAAAAGCGCCTGACCGCCCTCGTCGGCGATGCCGGTAAACGGCTGCACACCGGCCGCTCCCGGAACGACCAGGTGGCCACCGACATCCGCCTCTATCTGCGCGACTCGATCGACGACATCCAGGTCCTGCTCAAGGCCTTCCGCAGCGCGCTGGTCGATCTGGCCGAAAAGGAAGCGGCAACCCCGATGCCGGGCTTCACGCACCTGCAGGTGGCGCAGCCGGTCACCTTCGGCCACCACATGCTGGCCTACTTCGAGATGTTCGGCCGCGACGCCGAGCGCTTCGCCGACGCCCGCAAACGCACCAACCGCCTGCCGCTGGGTTCTGCCGCACTGGCCGGCACGACCTACCCGATCGACCGCGCATTCGTCGCCGCCGAACTGGGTTTCGAAGATGTCTGCGAAAACTCGCTCGATGCTGTCTCCGACCGCGACTTCGCCATCGAATTCACCTCGGCCTGCGCCCTGCTGATGATGCACATCAGCCGCCTGTCCGAAGAACTGGTCATGTGGATGAGCCCGCGCGTCGGCTTCATCCAGATCGCCGACCGTTTCTGCACCGGCTCCTCGATCATGCCGCAGAAGAAGAACCCGGATGTGCCTGAGCTCGCCCGTGGCAAGACCGGCCGCGTCTACGGCCAGCTGATGAGCCTCCTGACCCTGATGAAGTCGCAACCGCTGGCCTACAACAAGGATAATCAGGAAGACAAGGAACCGCTGTTCGACGCCGTCGACACCGTCACCGACACCCTGCGCATCTTCGCCGACATGGCCGGTGGCATCACCGTCCGCGCCGAGAACATGAAGGCCGCGCTGACCCAGGGCTTCGCCACCGCGACCGACCTTGCCGACTATCTGGTCAAGAAGGGCCTGCCCTTCCGCGACGCGCACGAAGCCGTCGGCCACGCCGTCAAGGCGGCAGAAGCCAAGGGCGTCGATCTGCCGCAACTGACGCTCGACGAGATCCGCGCCTTCTGCCCGCAGGTGGAATCGGACGTTTTCGCCGTATTGACCGTCGAAGGCTCACTGGCCAGCCGCAACCACATCGGCGGCACCGCGCCGGAACAGGTCAAGGCCGCAATCGTTCGAGCCCGCCAACGCCTCGGCTAAAGGTACACCTCGCATCCGAAAACCGCCGGCAACCCCGGCGGTTTTTTTGCGCCCATCGCTTTCACGGGGTAATATATAAGCACATTCTGATTTACATAACAAACGCACAACGATCACCCAAGGAAGAAACAGCATGTACGCATCCATTGCCGATAACACCCCGCTCATCAAGGTCACAACAGGCAAGCACGAAGCCAGTTACGCACTGGACGGCTCGCTGATGAACCCTCTCGAAGCCTTTTATGCCGCGCTGGCCGCGTGCGCCATTGTCTTCGCCAAGAAGGCCTGCAAGGGCCTGGGCATCAAGGCGGAAGGCATCGCCGTCGAATGCAAGCCCTTCGCCGGCCCCGGCGGCCCGCTGACGCTGAGCAAGTTCAGGACAGAAGTCCGCTTCCCGGCCGATTTCACAGCCGAACAGAAGGCGGTGATCCTCGACAGCATCGCCCACTGCGCGGTCAAGGAAATCGTCGTCGACGGCCCAAGCATCGATTTTCAGGTCAGCGAAGTTTAGAAGCGCTGACAAAATCAAGCGGAGCTGCCCGGGCAAGGCAGGCTGGCAAAGGCAGTACGAGCAGTAAGGCAAGGAGACCCAACGAGGCCGCGGGCATTTTGCCAGTGTAAATTGAATCTTTTTTTTCGGACAGACGGCAGCCCAACACCGGCGTTGCCGCTCGGTTACCGGTTGCGCGGCCTTGTGTCGCCTACCGGTGCCCGCTACAGTATGCGAAACGATTCTTGCACGGAGTTTTTCGCATGCGACCAGGGCCTTACTCCTGGCAATCCCTGAAAACTCAACTGGCGCTTGTCACGCTCGCCATTTTCCTGATTGCCCTCTGGTCACTCTCGTACTACAGCTATCGCATTCTTCGTCAGGACACCGAGAAACTGTTGGGGGACCAACAATTCGCCACCGTATCCGTTGTTGCCGCAAGCATCAATGAAGAAATCGAACAACGCTTTGTTGCGCTCGAATTGCTGGCCAAGCAAGTCACACCCGAGGCGCTCCAACGCCCAGACCAACTTCACACGCTGCTGGAAAGCCAGCCGCTGCTGCTTGAACTCTACAATGCAGGCATCCGGATCACCGGCACCGATGCCGTCCCCCTCGCCTTGGCACCGCGATCCCCCGAGCGCCTGACAACCAGCTACGCCGACCGAGACTACCTGATTGCGGCGCTGAAGCACGGTCAGCGAGGCTTTGGGCGCCCCGTTGTCGGCAAGGTATCTCACGCACCGGTCATCGGCCTCGCCGTCCCTATCCGCGACTCGCAAGGAAAAATCATTGGTGCGCTCGCCGGAATCATCAATCT
Source organism: Dechloromonas sp. ARDL1 (assembly GCF_051122455.1). Taxonomy (NCBI): domain Bacteria; kingdom Pseudomonadati; phylum Pseudomonadota; class Betaproteobacteria; order Rhodocyclales; family Azonexaceae; genus Dechloromonas; species Dechloromonas sp. ARDL1. Next base: position 4,429,546 of record NZ_CP168939.1, on the reverse strand, counting down.
GGGGCGACCAACATTCATCGAGCGTAGCATCGAAACCCGGATCGGATCCCACAGCGGCTTCCTGCTGATATCCCCAAAGCATCAAATGATCATCACGGCCACCGACAAGACGCGCATCATGCAAGCAGCCCCCGCCCCCGGCCTCAACGCCATGCATGATCGCTACATGCAGGGCTATGAAGGCTACGGCGTCGCCGTCAATTCGCGCGGGGTAGAGGAAATCTCGGCCGGCCGGCGCATTCCTGTCGCCGACTGGTTTGTCGTCACCACCTTGCCGACCAGCACAGCCTTCGCGCCGATCGCATCGATCTGGAAAAAAATGCTGTTCGCCACACTGGCCTTGTCCCTGCTCGCCTGCCTGCTGACCTGGTGGATCACGACGCATTTGTTGCGCAAACGACTCGCCCCTCTGATCGCCGCCACACACGCCCTGAACTCGCCCGTTTACGACCCGGCGTTGCCGGACAATCTGCCCATTCTGTGTGCTGACGAAATCGGCGAACTGGTCGTCGCCTTCAACCGGCTGCTTGCCACCTCGCGCAACCGCGAGGCGCTGCTCGGCAAGCAAACCGAGGCGCTGCGCTCCGAACAAGCAGTTTCGAAAAAGACGGCGGGCGAGCTTGCCCAGGTCAACGCCCACCTCAATGCACTCATCGAATACCTGCCCGACCTGTTGTGGCTGAAAGATCCGGATGGGGTGTATCTCGCCTGCAATCCTCGCTTCGAGGCTTTCTTCGGCACCTCCAAGGAAAATATCCTCGGCCGTACCGATTACGATTTTGTCGACAAGGAACTGGCCGATTTTTTCCGGGAGCACGACCGCAAGGCCATGCAGCGCGGCCTCCCCAGCGTGAACGAGGAATGGATCACCTTCGCCAACGACGGGCATAGCGAATTGCTGGAAACAACTAAGGTGCCGGTCATCGACGGACAGGGCAAGTTGATCGGCGTACTGGGCATCGGGCACGACATCTCCGAACGCAAGCGCAACGAAGCCGAGCTGGAAAGGCATCGCCAACAACTCGAAACTCTGGTTGGCGCGCGCACGATGGAGTTACGCCAGGCCAAGGAGCAGGCGGAAGCGGCCAACCAGGCGAAAAGCACCTTCCTGGCCAACATGAGCCACGAATTGCGCACGCCGATGAATGCCATCATGGGCATGACCGAGAGCGCCTTGCAGCGAAGCAACGACCCCCAGCAAAAAGAACGGCTCAGCAAGGTCATGCACGCCTCGCGCCATCTTCTCGCGGTCATCAGCGACATTCTCGACCTGTCGAAAATAGAAGCCGAGCGAATGACGCTCGAGCAGACGGCATTTACGCTCGAGGGCATTCTGCGTGACATGGATGCTTTGCTCGGAGGCAAGGCCCACGAAAAAGGGCTGAACCTGAACATCGACTTGCCCGCCGAACTCGGCACACAACACCTGTGCGGCGATCCGGTCCGCTTGCGCCAGATCATGATCAACCTTGTCGGGAACGCCATCAAATTCACGCCGCAAGGCGGCCGTGTCGATGTCCGTATCACGCTCCTTGACGAAAGCGAGACCGATTTGCACTACCGTATCGAGGTGATCGATACCGGTATTGGCATTGCCGAATCCAGCCTGCCTCGCCTGTTCAACACTTTCGAGCAGAGCGACAACACGATGACCCGCAAGTATGGCGGCACGGGGCTGGGACTGGCCATCTGCAAACGCTTGATTGCGCTGATGGGTGGCGACATCGGCGTCAGCAGCCTTGAGGGATCGGGCACCACTTTCTGGTTCTCCCTCCAACAGCGCAAGGCAACGACCGAGGCGGATAATACCGGCACGATCAGCGAGGATGCCTGTGCCGCCATCGCCCGGGAGTTTTCGGGGTGGACCATCCTGCTCGCCGAGGACGAGCCGATCAATCAGGAGGTCACCTGCGAACTACTGATCGACAGTGGCCTCAAGGTCGACGTTGCCGATGATGGTGCGACCGCCGTCACCCTGGCAGGCCGCAAGCCGTACGCTCTGATCCTGATGGACATGCAGATGCCCGTCATGAACGGCATCGACGCCACCCGGGCCATTCGCGCCCTCCCCGGCTACGCGCGGGTTCCCGTTCTGGCCATGACGGCCAATGCCTTCGCCGAGGACCGCCAGCGCTGCCTGGAAGCCGGCATGAACGACCACATCGGCAAACCGGTGGCGCCCGACATGCTTTTCCAGAGCATCCTCAGGTGGCTGCGCCATACAAATGACAAGGCCGGCTCAGCGGCCGGCCCTGGGAATTGAGCAAACGAAGCGATCAGGCTTGCGCAATACCCTCGAGCAGTTGCTGCAACTCGCCGGAGTGGTACATCTCCTTCATGATGTCGCAGCCGCCGATAAATTCGCCCTTGATATAGAGCTGCGGGATGGTCGGCCAATTGGCGTATTCCTTGACGCCCTGGCGGATTTCCTCGTCGGCCAACACATTGACAGTGACGAAATCGTTGACACCGCAGACCTTCAGGATCTGTACGGCAGTGGCCGAAAAGCCGCACTGTGGGAAGCGGGCATCGCCTTTCATATAAAGGACGACCGGGTTGCCGGTCACGGTTTCGCGGATGCGTTGCTGAACGTCGGACATGGAATCTCCAGATTACAGTTGGGCGCCTGATACGCGGTCGATGCCGGCCAGGTCGGGATGAGTGAATGGGGCTTTGAACCCGGCCTCGGCCAATAAGTTCCGGCTGGCGGCACCTTGATCGTAGCCATGCTCGAATAATAGCCAGCCGCCGGGATTCAAGTGGGCGGCAGCGGCAGCCACGATGCGCCGGATGCAGGCCAGGCCGTTGCCGCCGGGCTCCTGATCGCTCAGCGCCATGCGTGGCTCATGCGGCAGACCGTCCTGTTCGAGATGCGGATCGCCATCGGCCACATAGGGCGGGTTGGATACGATGAGGTCGAAACGTCGGCCGGCCAGCGGCGCGAACCAGTCGCCGGCATGGAAATCTACGCGCGCCCCGAGGCGACCGGCGTTGTTGCGGGCCACGGCCAGCGCGCCGGGCGACAGGTCGACCGCCGAGACGACGGTTCCCGGACATTCCAGCGCCAGCGAAACGGCGACGATGCCGGAGCCGGTACCAAGATCAACGACCGCCGCAGACACCCTGCCCGCCAGCCTGTCCAGGGCCAGATCAATGAGCACTTCGGTTTCCGGACGCGGAATCAGAACATCGGGCGAGACCTGGAAGATCCGCCCGCGGAATTCGGCCTCGCCGACCAGATAGGCCAGCGGTTCACCGGCGGCGCGGCGCGCCACCCATTCGGCGAACTGGTCGAACGCCGGCGCGACGACCGGCGTTTCCGGGCGCGCCAACAGGTCGGCATGCGTGCAGCCGGTGGCGTATTGCAGCAGAAGCCGGGCGTCGAGCCGATCGATCTTCTGGCGTGCCCAGGCCAAAGCCTCGCCCAGGGTCATGCTCAGTTCTGCTCCGCCAGTTCGGCCAACTGGTCGGCCTGGTGCTCCGAAGCCAGCGCACCGAGCAATTCGTCCATGTCGCCGTCCATGATGGCGGCGATCTTGTACAGCGTCAGGTTGATGCGGTGGTCGGTGATGCGCCCCTGCGGGAAGTTGTAGGTGCGGATGCGCTCGGAACGGTCGCCGGAGCCGATCAGGCTCTTGCGGGTACTGGCGATGGCGCTTTGCTGGGCGCGTACCTGGACGTCCTTGATGCGCGCGGCCAGCACGCGCATGGCCGAAGCCTTGTTGGCATGCTGCGAGCGGCCATCCTGGCACTCGGCGACGATGCCGGTTGGGATGTGCGTGATGCGCACGGCCGAATCGGTCTTGTTGATGTGCTGGCCGCCGGCGCCGGACGCGCGGAAGGTGTCGATACGCAGGTCGGCCGGATTAAGGTTAACGTCCTCGACCTCGTCGGCTTCCGGCATCACCGCGACGGTGCACGCCGAAGTATGGATGCGCCCCTGGGTTTCGGTTTCCGGCACGCGCTGCACACGATGGCCGCCGGATTCGAATTTCAGGCGCGAATAGGCGCCATTGCCGGCCAGGCGGCAGATGATCTCGCGATAGCCGCCAAGTTCCGATTCGCTGGCCGACATGATCTCGACCTGCCAGCGCTGGCGCTCGGCATAGCGCGAATACATGCGGAAGAGGTCGCCGGCGAACAGTGCCGACTCGTCACCGCCAGTTCCGGCCCGGATTTCAAGCAGGACGCTCTTCTCGTCGTTGGGATCCTTCGGCAGCAGCAGCTTTTGCAATTCGACCTCGAGTTCGGGCAGCCGCGCCTTGGCTGCCGCCATTTCCTCCTCGGCGAATTCACGCATATCGGGGTCGGCAAGCATGGCTTCGGCTTCCGCCAGATCGTTTTCGGCCTGCCGGAAGGCGTTGAACTGGATGGCCACCGGCTCGACCTCGGCCCGTTCGCGCGACAACCTGCGGAACTGCTCCATGTCGTTGGCTGCGTCGGGCGATGCCAGCATACGGTCGATTTCGTCGAGGCGATCGACCAGCAACTCCAGTTTTTGGCGAATGCTCGATTTCATCGGAAAAGTCTGCCAGGTAATTGATTCAGGGGGCGAAATTCTAACCGAGATCATCATTCGTCGGCGACGAAAGGAGATTGCCTGCTGCGCGCCATGACGTGATAATGGCCCACCTTCAGGCACCTCCCCATGAACGAAGTCTCCCATTCCCTCATCGCCCTGGCGAAAACCCTCGATCTCCGCTGGCAAAACTACCGCAGCAGCGGCGAATTCGACCAGTTCGTGGAATTCACGCTGTTGCTGAACGGCCTGACTGAGCGCCTGAACCAACACCACCTGCCGGGGCTGGCCGGCGCCTGCCAGGAACTGGAAAACCGTGCCCTGGCCTTCTTCACCGACCACACCCTGCGCCCGGTATCCGACGAACAGGCGGAGGGCATCAGCCAGCAGCTGAACGTCATCCTGCAATTGCTGCACCGGCACGAAATGCCAGCCGTCATGGCCAAGCGTCTCTCCGACGCAACGGACGAAGAGCGCGACCCCTGGGTACGCCAGCGCAACGTCCTGATCGTCTCCCGCCCCGGCCACGCCTGGCGCGCTGCATTGATCGAACAGCTTTCGTTCTACGGTTTTCGCCCCCACGGCATCGACTGGGAGGAGACGCCCGAGGCGGACGAGGAACCACTGGCCATCATCGTCGTTCCCGATCAGGAAAACAGCATCTATCCGCAGCATACGCTGGCCGCCCTGCAGAAGTTGCGCGCCCGCCACCTGGCCAGCTACGTCTATTGCCTCTCGGTGCCGGCATCGCTGGAAGCCATTGTCACCCTGCAGCGGGCCGGTGCCAACGTCTGCATCCCCGCCGAATACAAGCTGAGCGACATGCTTTCACGCATTCTCGACCTGGTCGAAAGCCGCGAACAGGAAACATATCGCGTCCTGATCGTCGAGGATTCGAAAACCGCCACCGCCCACATCCAGCGCGCGCTGAAACTGCACAGCATCGACAGCCGCGCCATCAACACGCCGCTGTCGCTGCTGCAGGCCTGCGCCGACTACCGCCCGCACGCCATCCTGATGGATATGTACATGCCGTTCTGCACCGGTGTCGAGGTGACACGCGCCCTGCGCCAGATTCCCGAATACCACGCTGTCCCGGTCATCTACCTCTCCGGGGAAACCGACATCGGGCAGCAGGTGGAAGCCTTGCGCCTGGGCGGCGACCAGTTCCTGACCAAGCCGGCCAACCCGATCATCCTTGGTGCCGTGGTCAAGACCAAGATCGACCGTTATCGCGACATGTTGCGCTCAGGACGCCACGACGGCCTGACCGGCCTGCTCAACCACTCCGCCTCCAAGGAGCAACTGGAGCAGATGCTGCGCCGCGCCCTGCCGGCCGGACATCTGACGGTAGCGATGATCGACATCGACCGCTTCAAGTCGATCAACGACAACTACGGACATCCGGTCGGCGATCAGGTCATCCGCAGCCTGGCCTGGCTGCTGCGCGGACGTCTGCGCAATACCGACCTGATTGGCCGCTACGGTGGAGAGGAGTTCATTGTCGCGCTGAGCGGCGTCGATGCCGACCTGGCGACCACCCTGCTCAATCGCATTCGCGAGGATTTCGCCCGCCTGCCGCATGCCCACGGGCGCGGCGCGTTGCGCGCCAGCTTCAGTTGCGGTGTTGCCGCCCTGCCCGATCACGTCACCGGCAGTTCGTTGATCGAAGCGGCCGACGAGGCGCTGTTGCAGGCCAAACGCGACGGGCGCAACCGGATTGTCGCAGCCGGCCGCCAGCAGCAGGAACAATAGCCGCTAACTAATCGCCTGCGTGCAGGTGGAACAGGCGGGCCGCCGCCGCCTGGAGTTCGGCACGCTCGCCGGCATTGGCCACGTTCAGTGTCTGTGTCGGGGCATGCAGGAACTTGTTGGTCAGGCGATGCGACAGGTGATCGAGCACCTTCTCGGGATTTTCGCCCTTGGCCAGGAGTTTCAGCGCATGCTCCATCTCGTGGCGGCGCATGCGTTCGGCCGAATCACGCAATGAGCGGATGACCGGCACGGTATCGCGCGACTCCAGCCAGCCGAGAAAATCCCGTACCCGGTTGGCGATGATGTCCTCGGCCTCGACCACGGCCGCCTGACGCGACTCCAGACCGCTCTCGACCACCTGTGCCAGATCGTCAACGGTGTAGAGGAAGATGTCGTCGAGCCGGCCGACCTCTTCCTCGATGTCGCGCGGCACGGCCAGGTCGACCATGAACATCGGCCGGTGGCGACGTGCCTTGATGGCCCGCTCGACCATGCCCAGGCCGATGATCGGCAAGGGGCTGGCAGTGCAGGACACGACGATGTCGTGGGCGGCGAGATGCTCGCCCAGTTCGTCGAGACGAATCGCAGTGCCCCCATACTGTTCGGCCAGCGCGCGGCCGCGCTCGATGGTGCGGTTGGCGATGGTGACCTGCTTCGGTTTCTGGGCGCAGAAATGGGCGGCGCACAATTCGATCATCTCGCCGGCACCGATGAACAGGATGCGCTGTTCGGAAATGGATTCGAAAATCCGCTCCGCCAGGTGTACGCCGGCCGCCGCCATCGACACGATGTTGGCGCCGATGGCCGTCGTGCTGCGTACCTCCTTGGCAACCGAAAAGGAGCGCTGGAAGAGCTTGTGCAATTGGGTGCCCAACGTGCCGTTTTCCTCGGCGGCACGTACCGCATCCTTCATCTGGCCCAGGATCTGCGGTTCGCCAATGACCATCGAATCGAGGCCGCTTGCAACGCGGAAGGCGTGGCGGATGGCTTCCGGCTGATCGTGGGTGTAGATATAGGGCGTCAGTTCGTGACGCGGGACCTGATGGTAGTGCGCCAGCCAATCGATCACCACATCGGGCGATTCGGCGGCACAGTAGATTTCCGTCCGATTGCAGGTAGACAGGATGGCCACCTCGCGCACCGGCCGCTCGCTGGTCAGGTCGGAGAGCGCGTGTCCCAGCTTGTCGGCGCCGAACGCCACCCGCTCACGAATGGCGAGCGGGGCGGAATGGTGGTTGATGCCGAGGGTAAATATCACCGGGTACGGTTGTTGTGCGAACGGAGTGGGGGCCGATTATAGCACCGGCCCCCGGCCACCCGATTTGCCCCGGATCAGAACAGGAACGGCTGCTTGTCGGGACTGGACTGCACTTGCATGTCGCCGCCGAAGACGCGCATCTGGCGGGGCCTGAACCAGACCGACTGACCGACCGCCAGCTGCAGCGCCTCGTGGCGCTCGCGCGACAGTTCGACCTCGACGATTTCCTGTCCATGCAGCAATTCGACGCGAACCACCGGCCCGATCGGATGCACGTGCTGCACCGTCGCCTCCAAACCGCCCTCGCTGACGACGTGCGAGATGTCGATATCGTGCGGACGGACAAAGGCCGTCGCCTTCTCCGGGGCTTCGCAGCGCTCGACCTCGGCATAGCCACCCTGAACCCGGCTGTGGAAGACGTTAACGTTGCCCAGGAACTGGTAGACAAAGGGCGAGGCCGGCGCGGAATACACCTCGTCGGGCGAGCCGATCTGCTCGATCTTGCCGTGGTTCATCACCACAACGCGATCGGCGACCTCCAGCGCCTCTTCCTGGTCGTGCGTCACGAACACCGACGAGATGTGCATGTCGTCGTGCAGGCGTCGCAGCCAGCGGCGCAGTTCCTTGCGCACCTTGGTGTCGAGTGCGCCGAAGGGTTCGTCGAGTAGCAGCACCTTCGGCTCGACGGCGAGTGCCCGGGCCAGCGCGATACGCTGGCGCTGGCCGCCGGAGAGCTGCGAGGGATAGCGGTCGGCCAGCCAATCGAGCTGGACCAGGCCGAGCAGTTCCATGACCCGGCGCTTGATCTCGGCATCGCTCGGGCGCTCCTTGCGCGGTTTGACGCGCAGGCCGAAGGCAACGTTCTCGAAGACCGTCATGTGGCGGAACAGCGCGTAATGCTGAAAGACGAAGCCGACGTTGCGGTCGCGGGCATGCAGGTGGGTGGCCTCGGCACCGGAGAACAGGATCTCGCCTTCATCAGCGGTCTCCATGCCGGCGATGATGCGCAGCAACGTGGTCTTGCCGCAGCCGGAAGGGCCGAGCAGGGCAACCAGTTCGCCAGTCGGGATGTCGAGGTTGATGTTGTCGAGCGCGACGAAGTTGCCGAAGCGCTTGGAGATGTTGCGGATTTCGATACTCATGAGGTTTTCTCGCCGGGGAGTTCAGCGTTCAGCATGTCGGTCTCGGCCTTCATGCGCCATTCGACGACAGTCTTGGCCACCAGCGTCACCAGCGCCAGCAGCGCCAGCACCGAGGCGGCGGCAAAGGCGCCGATCGCGTTGTATTCGTTGTAGAGGATTTCGACGTGCAGCGGCAGGGTGTTGGTTTCGCCGCGGATGTGGCCGGAAACCACGCTCACCGCGCCGAATTCGCCCATCGCCCGGGCATTCGACAGGATCACACCGTAGAGCAGGCCCCACTTGATGTTGGGCAGCGTGACGCGCCAGAACATCTGCCAGCCGGACGCGCCGAGGGAGATCGCCGCCTCCTCCTCGTCCTTGCCCTGCGACTGCATCAGCGGAATCAGTTCGCGGGCAATGAAGGGGAAGGTGATGAACAAGGTGGCGAGGATCATGCCCGGCACGGCGAAGATGATTTTCAGGTCGTGCGCCGCCAGCCAATCGCCGAAATACCCCTGTGAGCCGAACATCAGGATGAAGATCAGGCCGGCGACCACCGGCGACACCGCGAACGGCAGGTCGATCAGCGTAATCAGTAGGCTCTTGCCCCGGAAGTCGAACTTGGCGATGGCCCATGCCGCCGCCACACCGAACAGGATATTGAAGGGCAGCACGGCCAGCGCGATGACGATGGTCAGCCAGATCGCCGAGCGGGTTTCCGAGTCCTTCAACGCCTCAAGATAGATCGGCAAGCCCTGCGCCAGTGCTTCGACGAAGACGGCGATCAGCGGCAGGCCGAGGAAGAAGAACAGGAAGCCGAGACCGACGGCAAGCAGCGTGTAGCGCACCCAGGTCGGTTCCTGCGTCGCACGGGTCAGTTTGTTGGCACTCATGCTTCACCTGCCTTTGCCTTGCCGGCAGCGACTTCCAGCGGCTCGCTGTTCTTGTGCCGGTTGGCAGCCCACCACTGCAAGGCGTTGATGACCAGCAGCAGCACGAAGGAAATAGCCAGCATGACCACGGCCAACGCGGTGGCGCCGAGCACGTCGTACTGCTCCAGCTTGGAGATGATCAGCAGCGGCACGATTTCGGAAATCAGCGGCAGGTTGCCGGCGATGAAGATGACCGAACCGAATTCGCCGAGCGCCCGGGCGAAGGCCAGCGCGAAGCCGGTAAGCAGCGCCGGGCCGATGGCCGGGAAAATCACCTTGACGAAGGTCTGCCAACGCGACGCACCGAGCGAGGCGGCGGCCTCCTCGACCTCGGTTTCGATATCCTCGATCACCGGCTGCAGCGTGCGCACGACGAAAGGCAGGGTGATGAAGGTCAGCGCGACGACGATACCCAGCGGGGTGTAGGCGACCTTGAAGCCAAGCGGCTCGAGATGGCTGCCCAGCCAGCCGTTGCCGGCGTACAGCGTGGCCAGCGTGATACCGGCTACCGCCGTCGGCAGCGCGAAGGGCAGGTCGACCAGCGCATCGACGAAACGCTTTCCGGGGAAGGGGTAGCGCACGAGAATCCAGGCGACGATCAGGCCAAAGAAGGCATTGATCGAAGCGGCCAGCAGCGACGATACGAAGGTGACACGAAAGGCGGCCAGCGACCGCTCGCCGAGCGCAATGTCGAGAATCTGGCCGAAACCGAGCTCGGACGCCTTGAGGATCATGCCGCCCAAGGGCAGCAGGATGAGCAGCGAGAGATAGACCAACGTGTAACCCAGCGCCAGGCCGAAGCCGGGCAACACGCGTTGGGTTTTAGCAGACATGGGAACTCATTTTTTGACCGATTGTTCTGATTGGATGCCGCAAAAGCAACGGCCGGGCACCCCCGGCCGCCAATGATTCTAAATCGCAGGCTTACTTGGCGACATAAATTTGATCGAAGGTGCCGCCGTCCTTGAAGTGCGTGGCGAAGGCCTTGTTGGCACCACCAAACACCTCATCCACGGTGAAAGTCTTCACCGCCGGGAAGAAATGGGCATATTTCTTCAGCAGTTCGGCATCACGCGGACGCAGGTAGTTCTGCGCGGCATTCTCCTGGCCCTCCTTGGACCACAGGTATTCCAGATAAGCCGTCGCCTGCTTGCGCGTGCCTTTCTTGTCCACCACCTTGTCGACGACAGCGACCGGGAACTCGGTTTGCATCGTCAGGCTGGGATAGACCACCTCGAAATTACCCTTGCCGAATTCCTTGGCGATCATTTCGGCCTCGGACTCGAAGGTCACCAGTACGTCGCCCAGCCCCCGCTGCATGAAAGTGGTCGTCGCGTCGCGGCCGCCAGCAGCAAACAGCGGCGCATTCTTCAGCAACTTGCCGACGAATTCCTGGGCCTTGGCATCGCTGCCGCCCGGCTGTTTCAACGCCCAGGCCCAAGCCGACAGATAGGTGTTGCGGCCGTTGCCGGTATTCTTCGGGTGCGGCAGGATGACCTGGATGCCGGGCGCGGCCAGATCGGACCAATCCTTCAGTGCCTTCGGGTTGCCCTTGCGCACGATGAACACCATCGCCGAGGTGTAGGGCGAAGCATTATTCGGGAATTTCTTGGCCCAATCCTTGGCGACCAGCCCCTTGTCGGCCAGGAATTCGACATCGTTGGCCTGGTTCATGGTCACCACATCGGCCTCCAGGCCATCGGCGACGGCGCGTACCTGCTTGGACGAACCACCGTGCGACTGTTTCAGTTCGAGACTTTCACCGGTCTTCGCCTTCCAGTGCTTCTGGAACATCGGGTTGTAATCCTTGTAGACATCGCGAGCGACATCGTAGGAAGCATTGAGCAACGTCGCATCGGCCAGGGCGCTACCGGCAACCAGGCTGAACAGAACGGCGGCAATTGATTTACGGAAATGAGTCATGGGTCACCTCGCTTTGGATAAGCGCTAATTTAGCGAAGCCACATATAACCACAAAGACAATTTTTGAATTTGCTTATTACCAGACAGTAGAGCGAGATCTACTTCATCCGAGGCCTCTATTCGTCACTCATGCGAGCGGCTATCATTGGGGATTATCAAGCCGCCCCAAACCACGATGCGCGCCACCCTGCCAGCCACTCTCCTGCTCTCCGCCCTGCTCGCCGCTTGCTCGGCCAAGGGCACCATTCCGCCGAGCACGCACATTTCGCAAAGCGGCCAGCTACGTGTGCATCCCGGCCTGCTCGGCCAGCCCGTGCCGGCGGAACTGCAGCAGGATGGACAGATGCTCAAGATAGCCAGTACCACCCCGGTCGCGGCCGAGAAGCCAATCAGGATTGATCCCGTAGGCCTGCGCACGCAACGCAGCGTCTATTTCGATCTGAACAGCGCCGACATCAAGGCGGACTACGATCCCGCCCTGCGCGCCCACGCCCGCTACCTGGCCGAACACCCGAAATCCCGCGTGCGCGTGGAAGGCAATGCCGACGAGCGCGGCAGCGCCGATTACAACCGCAAACTGGGTTTGAAGCGTGCCGAGAACGTGCGTTCGACACTGATCTCCCACGGCGCCGGCGAAAAGCAGGTGAGTATCAAGACGCTGGGCGAAGCCCGCCCCAAGCTGACCGGCCACGACGAAAGCTCATGGGCCGAGAATCGCCGTGCCGACGTGGTTTACGAAATCGAGAACTGATCCGCGTTGCGGCGGTTCAGCCCGGACCGCCGCTCAGTTGTCGAAGTGGTAATAACGCTGGTTCAGCCAGGCCGCGACACTTCCCTCTTCCTCGGGAAACCAGCCGGCGCTGACTTGGGCGTTGCATGCCGACACCCGCTGCAGCAACTCCAGCTTGTTGGACAGCATCCGGCCGTCGCGTGAATACATCTTGCTCCCGTCGCCACCATACATCCGGGCATGGCAACCGACGCAACTTTTCTGGTGCATTTCGGGCGCCACCTTCAGGTCAACCTTGCCCCAAGGCTCTTCAGCCGCAGCGACAAGAGGGGCGAGCAACAGCCAGGGTAGCGTGCGATAGAGGGTCATGGCATATCCTTGAGCGCTATGTCGTCGTTCAGAAACTGGCCGCTTCGGCTTCCAGATAGGCAAGACTGACGTACTTGCCGATGTTCGTCTCGAAACCCCGCGTTTCCTTGGCGCGCGAGGCCACCCGCGGGTCGCGCAGGATCAGTTCCTTGGCTGCCTCGAGCGGCAGACCCTCCTTGACCGCCTGTTCGCAGGGCCGGTAGATGCCTTCGAACAAGGCCTTGTTCCAGGCCAGCACACCAGCCCCGGGCTCGCCATGTCCGGGCAACCAGATCTTGCTTGCCACCTCGCGTTCCAGACGCTCGTAGGCCTTGAACGTACCAAGGAAGGAGCCATCGTCCATATTGGCGATGCGCCGGTCCATGGCCACATCGCCTACGCAGGTCAGCTTGTCTTCGAGCACTTCGACACACAGGTCGTATGGCGTATGCGCCGTCCCGTAGTGATGCATGCGCAGCGTCACATCGCCGAAACGCAATTCGGCGCCATCCTCCATTGGCAGACGCGGGGGAACCACGCGCGTGCCCATCGTTGCCTGATTCGTCCATTGCTCGAGCAGGGTCCGCCACATCTTGCCCTGAACCCCCTCGATTTCGCGAATTGTCCCCGGGTGAGCGTAGATCGGCAGGTCCTTGCCATAGGCGTCGACAAAGGCATGGTTTCCCAACCAGTGATCGCCGTGATAATGGGTATTGACGATGGCCACCACGGGCTTCTTCCATTGCCTGCCGATCTGGCGGATGGCCATTTCGCCGATCTGCACCGAAGCGCCAGAGTCGATGACCACCAGCCCCTTGGCGGTATCGACAAAGGTCAGGTTGCACATCATTCCCTGGTTCTCCGGCGTCGGAAAACCGTCCGGGGAGAAGATCATCCAGACATGAGGCGATACCCGACGCAGGGGATGGTCACGCACCGCCGGTCCGCGCACAAAATCGTCCACTTCCCTGGCCAAGGCGCCGACACCCTGCCAGGGCGCAAATTCGGCCGCCAACAACCCGGCCAGCGCAGTAGCAGCCTTGATGAAACCGCGACGTTCCATGAATGTCTCCTCTTTTGCGTTGCACCCCATCCGCCTGCACAGGAAAATACCGGCGCCAGCGGGGCAACACGCCGTTGTTTGCAAGGCAAGTGTAAGCTAATTATTATTTGATAATATATTTACAATCATCAACACGGGGAATATTTTGGGAACCTTCATCTGCCGCCTGCTGGGAGCAGGCCTGCTCGGAATTTGCCTGAGCACTCCCGTTCTCGCCAACGACCAGGCACGCGCGGAGGAAATCGTCAGTGGCCGCTGCTTTCTGTGCCATGGCATGAACGGCGAATCGGCCAGCGCCGTGTTCCCGCGCCTGGCCGGGCAACACGCCGAATACATCGCCCGGCAACTTGCCGACTTCAAATCCGGCAAGCGCGCCAGCGATACCATGAAGCCGCAGGCGGAGGAACTCACCCCGGCGGAGATGAAGGCCCTGGGAAGTTTTTTCCAGAGCAAGGTTGTCGGCCCGCGCCCGGCGCGTGACAAGGAGCTGCTCGCCGTCGGCAAGTACATTTTCGACCGTGGCAACCAGTTCAGCGGCCTGCCGGCCTGTGGCAGCTGTCATGGCGCCAAGGGGCTCGGCACCCCGCAGCTGCCCCGCCTGGCCGGCCAGCATCCGCGCTACATCGAAGATCAGCTCAAGCAGTTCAACAAGCGCGAGCGGACCAACGACAACGCGATCATGCACACCATCGCCTCGAAGCTGAGCGAACTGGAAACGCACGCCGTCGCGGAATACATCGCAACGCTGGATTAGCGGTCCTCACACCCCATGCAAAAGGCCGCCAATTGGCGGCCTTTTAACTGCTTCGGCAGACCCGAGCACCAACCAGGCAAGCGATTACACGCGTCGATACAGCTCGAACCCGGAAATCACCGCCTCCAGCTGGCGAGAGGTAAGCAGCAACTCATCGGCCGCCTGTCTTGCCGAACTGGCGGAACTGGCGTTCTGTTCGATCAGGTCAGTAATCTGCTGCATGCTGACTGCCACCTCTTCGCTGGCAACACCTTGTTGGCGCGCTGCGTCGGAAATCTGCCCCGCCATCTGCGACACGGTCGTCGAGGACTGCGTAATCCCCTCCAGGCCTGCAACGCTGTCACGCAACTTGGCAATCCCGTTCTCGACTTCATTTGCGGCCAGATCCATGCTTGATACTGCTTGCGCGGTAACGCTCTGAATTTCATTCACCGTCGCATTGATATCGCGCGTCGAGGTTGTCGTCCTCTCTGCCAGCTTGCGCACCTCGTCAGCCACCACGGCAAAGCCTCGCCCTTGCTCCCCGGCGCGCGCAGCTTCAATGGCTGCATTCAGCGCCAGCAGGTTGGTCTGGTTGGCTATGTCGGCAATGACGCCGGTGATGTCGCCAATCTTCGCAATGGACAAGTTCAGCTGGGCAATGGTCTGGTTGGAGTGAGTCACCGCCTCGACGACGCGTGTAGTCGCTGCCATGCTCTGGCTGATGTTGCTATTGCTCGCCACTACCTGGGACTGCGAGTCGCGGGCCGCAGAGGCGGTATCGGCTGCATTGGCCGCAACCTCCTGGACCGACTGGCTGAACTGCTCGGTCGCAGCGGCAACACCTTCGACGCTGGCTTGCTGCCGCTCGGATTGCGCCGAAACATCCCGCATCTGCGCCTCAAGCAGATGACTGCGCTGCTCGATCGCCCGCGAGGCCGTGCTGACCTCGTCCAGCATCGCCTTGAGCGTTCCCTGCATCGTTGCCAGGTTGCACATCAGGCGCCCCGCCTCATCGCGCCCCGAAATATCGATTTCCTCGGTGAGCCTGCCTTCGGCAATGTGCTCAAAGTGCGAAATCGCACGGCGCAGCGGCTTGACGATGGCCGACACCAACAAGGCGCCGCCCACCACGGCAACCACAGCAGCCAGAAGCAGCAATCCAATACTGAAATTACGCACGGATTCGTAATGCACCCTCGCCTCGGCATGTCGCGCCTCGGCATCAGCTGCCAATTGCTGTATCAGCGCATCCCCATCGCGCTTGAGCTCAAGATAGAGCGGATTGATCTTGAGCAACAGGACAGAATTGGCTTCGTTGAACTTGCCCTCCTTCAGCAAACCGCGTGCAACATTGACGCCTTCGCTTGAGAAACGCTCGCGCGTTTGACCTAGTTTTTCGAGCAGTACTTTCTCTCGCTCGGGCAGATTGAGTTTTTTTAGCGTATCCAGTTCTGCATTGATCGCCTCGCGATTTTTCAGGGTGTTTTCGATATGCACGTCGAGCGGGTGATCATGCAGCTTGGCATTCGGATTGGCCGCATCATGCTGCAAACCCAACATGATCTGCGAGCGGTTGTCGGCGAGCAGGAACAGGATTTTGTTGACGCTGTTCGAGGGCAGCAGGTTCCCGCGATAGACCGCATTCAATTGGTCATTCGACGTTGCCAGACTACGCAGGCCGACAAACCCCACGAGACTCATCAAGACCAACAGGACTCCCAGAGCCGCCCACAGACGCGGGCCGATCTCCAAGGTTCGCCGACCTATCGCCGGCAATTTCCCCGAAACGCCGGTCTTGCGGTAAAGCGCCTCGGCAGCGGCTTTTTTCTCAGCCGATAGCGGCGTGCGGACCGACATGTAACCTGTGGTTTGCCCGTTCTTTTTGAGAGGAACGACAAAAGCCTCCACCCAATAGAAATCACCATTCTTGCAGCGGTTCTTGACCGCCCCGCGCCATGGTAAACCGGATTTCACCGTTCGCCAGAGATCCTCAAAAGCCGCCTGAGGCATATCTGGGTGGCGGACGATGTTGTGACTGCGACCGATCAACTCGCTACGTGTAAAGCCGCTGATCTCGACGAAAGGATCGTTGGCGTGCGTAATGACGCCTTTCAAGTCTGTTTTCGAAACCAGATAGCTGTTTGGAGGAAAGGGGATTTCCCGCTGGGTCACAGGCTGATTATTTTTCATCGGTCTCTCGCAAAAGCAGGTCACCAAAATTACAAAATTGATTTTACTAACCAAAACATAAAAAAAGCAATGCCCACCTGCAACGCATTGAAAACCGCCCCTATTCAGGCAGTCATCCAACGGAATGAGCCGCGACGCGCCATTGCGATTCGACCTTCAAAAAAAAGAGGCCGTCATCACGGCCTCTTTCTCGCAGACAACCGCAACCTCTCAAGTCAGCATATCAGCCCAGATGTTCTGAGCCCAGCCCAAAGCGATCTTGCCTTCCAACTCATTGCGCGCGGCCGACACGCCACCGGCGCCCTTGACCGGCTGCACGGTCTTGGTCGCGGCATCGTACTGATGAACGGACGAGACGTGGATGACGTTCTTGCTATCGACAAAACTGTAGCAGGTATTCATCACCACCGGCTCCGGGTTTGGCTCCAGGCCGGACAGCATATTCAGGATGGCGGCTGCGGCCAGCTTGCCGTGCTGGTTGGCCATGTGACCGGACTTGGGCATGGTCGGGGCCGGGAAGATGGCATCGCCCAGGACGTGGATACCCGGTGTACTGGTTGATTCCATACTCAGCCAGTTGATGTCCACCCAGCGGTTGTTGACCAGCTTGATGCCCGACTTGTGCGCGATGTCGCCGGCACGATGCGGCGGGATGACATTGAGCACGTCGGCCTTGAACTTGTCGAATTCAAGCACGGCGGTATTGGTGCCGACCTCGACATCCTTGACCTCGCTGTTGTTGCGATATTCAACGATGCCCTTGTAGAGATCGCTCCACGCCTTGGTGAACAAGCCCTTCTTCGACATCACATCTTCGTTGGCATCGAGGATGACAACCTTCGATTTCGGCTTGCTCTGCTTGAAATAGTTGGCGACCAGGCAGGCGCGCTCGTACGGCCCCGGCGGGCAACGATACGGGGCCTTGGGAATGGAGATCGCATAGACACCGCCATCCTTCATCGATTCCAGCTGCTTGCGCAGGGCAACGGTTTGCGGACCGGCCTTCCACGCGTGCAGGATATTGCCCTGGGCCTCGGTGGATTTCAGCGCGGGAATCTCGTCCCACATGAAATCGACACCCGGCGACAACACCAGACGGTCGTAACTCAAGGCACTGCCGCCTTTGAGCGATACCGTTTTCTTGGCGGCATCGACAGCGACCACATCATCCTGAATGACGCGCACGCCCCACTTGTTGCGCAGGCCTTCGTAGCTGACCGTGATGTCCTCCATGGTCTTGGTGCCACCGATAACCAGATTGGAGATCGGGCAAGAGATGAAGGTCGGGTTGCGCTCGATCAACGTCACCTGAACACCGCCTTCGCTCCACATGCGCAGGTATTTGGCGACCGTGGCGCCACCGTAGCCGCCACCAACCACCACAACATGGCCGCTGGCCTTGCCGCCCCCGGCACAGCCGTAAAGCGAAGCCATCGCGCCGGCTGCCGCACCGACCTTGAGGAAATCTCGTCGTTTCATCAGCATCATCTTCGTCTCCCCTTACTTTTGTGCGGCGAAATAAGTCGCGATCAGGTCAAGCTGGGCATCGGTATAGCCCTTGACGATCTGATGCATGATCGAAGCCGGCTTGTCCCCGCTCTTGAAATCGGCCAGCTTCTGCATCGTCTTGTCCTTGGGAATGCCGGCCAGGCCATCGATTCCGGAGCCTTTGACGGCATTGCCGTTGGTGCCGTGGCAGTTGGCGCAGGTGGCGGCCAGGTTGCGGCCGAGGTTGGGGTCAGCGGCATGCGCTGCACCGGCGGCCGCCAGCAGGCAGGCGGTGGCAAGAGGTACGAACATTTTCATCGGGACATCTCCTTCCTCATCGTGATGTTGTTTGTCATATAGCCGGAGTGCTTATTTTTGCCGTAACCAGCATCGTACAAAGGTTATGAGCCTTTCGCACAAAAAGCATGCTGCGTCGCAACAATATTAGTAGTTGACTATATAAGTACGCAGTTATACATTGATTCTTGATCGAAATCAAAAGAACAGCATGGACGAAACTTTGCAGGTCTTCGAGCAGGTAGCGCAGTACTTCGGATTGTTGGCCGATCCGACCCGTTTGCGCATTCTTTCCTGCCTTTGCGCCGAGGAGCGTCCCGTACACGAAGTCGTGGAAAAGATTGGACTGACCCAAGCCAACATCTCGCGACATCTGAACATCCTGTATCGGGCCGGCGTCGTCGAACGTCGCCGGGATGGAAGTTCGGTCTACTACCGGGTCGTCGACCCCAATTTCGTCGACATCTGCCGGACGGTCAGCATCACGGTGGCAAGCCGCGACCTGGGCGACGAGTTGGGTGTCGGCAAGTAATTCGCAGCAAAGACTCAAAAATATTGGAGGGGTGTTTCCAGATGGGTGATATCACACAACAGCCGGGGCGTTTGCGGCATGCGCCGGAAAGCTTCCTGTCGGCAGAACAGGTACAGGCCGTTGCGGCCGGGCGCCGCGACTTCCTGCGCAAGAGTTTCCTGGCGGCCAGCGCAGCCATGGCGGCACCTTTAGCCGCCCGTGCCAGCGAGGGCGATCCGAACATTCTCAACCTGCCGGCGTGGAGCACGTCGCTGGGCCAACCGGTGGCCACCAACCCGTACGGCATGCCGTCGAAATTCGAAAGCCAGCTGGTACGCCGCGAATCGCCGGGCCTCGCCCGCGTCGGCGGCGCCTCGGTATCGTTTGCCCCGCTACAGGGCCTGTTCGGCATCATCACGCCGTCCGGTCTGCACTTCGAGCGCCATCACCAGGGTTGGCAGGATGTCGATCCGACCCGCCACCGCCTGATGATCAACGGCTCGGACGACACGCTGCTCAAGAAGCCCAAGGTCTACACCATGGACGAGCTGATGCGCCTACCCTCGGTATCGCGCATCCACTTCATCGAATGCGGCGCCAATACCGGCCTCGAATGGGGCAACGTCGCCGTGCCGACCGTGCAATACACGCACGGCATGCTGTCCTGCTCGGAATTCACCGGCGTGCCGCTGAAGGCCCTGCTCGAGGACTGCGGCGTCGATTACAAGAAGGCCCGCTACGTGCTGGCCGAAGGCGCCGACGGTTCCTCGATGACGCGCACCATCCCGATGGAAATGGTCGAATCCGGCGAGGTCTTCGTCGCCTATGGACAGAACGGCGAAATGCTGCGCCCGGAAAACGGTTACCCGCTACGCCTGGTGGTACCGGGCGTACAGGGTGTGTCGTGGGTCAAGTGGCTGCGCCGCATCGAAGTCGGCGACCAGCCCTACGCCACCAAGGACGAGGCGGTGCACTACATCGACCTGTTGCCGAACGGGCTGCATCGCCAGTACAGCTCGATCCAGGAATGCAAGTCGGTGATCACCACCCCGTCGGGCGGCCAGACGCTCGTCGAGAAGGGATTCTTCAACGTCTCCGGCCTGGCCTGGTCCGGCCGTGGCCGCATCAAGCAAGTGGATGTCTCCTTCGATGGCGGCATCAACTGGCAGACCGCCCGCCTCGAAGGGCCGATCCAGAACAAGGCGCTGACCCGCTTCAACATCAACTGGGTGTGGGACGGCAAGCCGGCCATCCTGCAATCGCGTGCC
The DNA here is from genome assembly GCF_051122455.1 of Dechloromonas sp. ARDL1. Taxonomy (NCBI): domain Bacteria; kingdom Pseudomonadati; phylum Pseudomonadota; class Betaproteobacteria; order Rhodocyclales; family Azonexaceae; genus Dechloromonas; species Dechloromonas sp. ARDL1. The sequence goes on along the minus strand of NZ_CP168939.1, from coordinate 4,409,407 downwards.
ATGGACGAGACCGGCTACGTGCAGCCGAGTTACGGCCAGCTGCGCAAGGTACGCGGCACCAAGTCGATCTATCACAACAACGCGATCCAGTCCTGGAAAGTGGTCGAAAGCGGGGAGGTCACCAATGTCCAGGTTCTCTAAATCAATTCTGGCTGCGGCCCTCGGCTTCAGCGTACTCGGCAGCGCCTCGGCATTCGACAATTTCAAGAGCATCGGTCGCCAAGCCACGCCTGCCGAAGTCAAGGCATGGGACATCGACGTCCGTCCGGACTTCAAGGGCCTGCCCAAGGGCAAGGGCAATGTAGAGCGCGGCAACGAATTGTTTGAGGAAAAGTGCGCTTCCTGCCACGGCTCCTTCGGTGAATCGAACGAGGTGTTCACGCCGCTGGCCGGCGGCACGACCAAGGATGACATCAAGACCGGGCGGGTCAAGGGCCTGTCGTCCGGCGAACTGCCACAACGCACCACTTTCACCAAGGTGGCCACCATTTCAACGGTATTCGACTACATCCAGCGCGCCATGCCGTGGACTGCCCCCAAGTCGCTGAAGCCGGATGATGTCTATGCCATTCTCGCCTACCTGCTCAACCTGCAGGAAATCGTGCCGGCTGATTTCGAACTGTCCGACAAGAACATTGCCGACATTCAGAAATTGCTGCCCAACCGCAACGGCATGACCACCGACCACGGCATGTGGCCCGGCGCTCCAGCCAAGAAAGGCGGCATCGGCAACGGCGGCGTGCCGGACATCAAGAACGTGGCCTGCATGAAGAATTGCAAGCCCGAGGTGCTGATCGGTTCGACCCTGCCCGAGTATGCCCGCACCGCCCATGGCGAACTGGCAGACCAGAACCGCAACTTCGGCCCGATCCGCGGCACCCGCACGCTCGGCCCGGAAGCAGCGAAGAAGGCTGCCGATGCCGGCACGCTGGAACTGGCGACAAAGAGCGGCTGCATGGCCTGCCATGGCCTCAAGAACAAGATCGTCGGCCCCGGCTACAACGAAATCGTCACCCGCTACCAGGGCCAGCCCGACGCCGAGTCGCGCCTGATCGCCAAGGTCAAGGCCGGCGGCCAGGGGGTCTGGGGATCGATCCCGATGCCACCCAACGCGCATATCAAGGATGAAGACCTGAAGACCCTGGTCCAGTGGATTCTGGCCGGTTCCAAGTAATTCCCATTTCTACAGAGGAGAAGTCATGAACAATCAACGTCGCACCGTACTCAAATCCGGCTCCGGCGCCGCCCTGCTGGGCATGCTGGCCGCCGCCGGCATCATCACCCCGGGCATGGCCCTGGCCGACTGGAACAAGGCGGCCTTCGACGCCAAGAGCATGGCCGATACGCTGAAGGCGCTCGGCGCCGGCTCTCCGGCCGACAGCAAGGACGTCCAGGTCACCGGCCCGGACATCGCCGAAAACGGCGCTGTCGTCCCGGTCGGTGTCGCCACCTCGCTGCCCAACGTATCGATGCTCGCCATCCTGGTCGAGAAGAACCCGAATGCCCTGGCCGCCACCTTCACGCTACCGGCCGACACCGAAGCCAATGTTCAGACCCGTATCAAAATGGGCCAGACCTCGAACATCTACGCCCTCGTCAAGTCCGGCGACAAGTTCTTCATGGCCACGAAAGAGATCAAGGTCACGCTAGGTGGCTGCGGCGGCTAAAACGGGGGCAAGGCTACTGCGCTCGCTACGCCTTTCCTCCCGTTTTCACACTTACAGAGTTTAGGAGATAGAAACATGGGTAATCCGATGAAAATCCGCGCCGCCAACAAGGACGGCGTTACCGAAGTGAAGGTGCTGGTCAGCCACGAAATGGAAACCGGCCAGCGCAAGGACGCAGCCGGCGCCATCGTGCCGGCCTGGTTCATTACCGAACTGGTCGCCAAGCACGGCGACAAGACAGTACTGAGCGCCGAGTTCGGCCCGTCCGTCTCCAAGAATCCCTACCTCGCCTTCAAGTTCAAGGGCGGCGCCAAGGGTGACAAGGTCACGGTCAGCTGGAAGGACAACAAGGGCGACAGCCGTACCGACGAAGCCGCCATCGCCTGATTCACCCCGTAGTACGGCAGCAAGGTGGCACAGACCGCCGCTGCCGATTATCACTTCCCCTGGAGGAGTATCCGTATGCTTCAACGCATGTTGAAAACCGCGCTTGGCCTGACTATGGCCTGCGCGTTCGGTGGCTTTGCCATCGCGCAGGACAGCAAGGTCGCCGATGAACTGGCCAAGTACCGCGAAGCCCTGGCCGACGGCAATCCCGCCGACCTGCTCGAAGTCAAGGGCGAAGGCCTGTGGGCAGAGAAGCGCGGCCCGAAGAAGGCCTCTCTTGAGCAATGCGACCTGGGCCTTGGCCCGGGCAAGCTCGAAGGCGCCTACGCCAGCCTGCCGAAATATTTCAAGGACACCGGCAAGGTCATGGATGTGGAGTCCCGACTCGTTCATTGCATGGTGACCTTGCAGGGTTTCACGGCCGCCGAGGCAACGAAGAACTGGTACTCGAAGCCGGGCACCGAGTCCGACATCGAGGCCTTGGTCACCTTCATCGGCGCCAAGTCGAACGGCAAGCCGATCAACGTACCGGCGACGCACCCCGAGGAAGCGAAGCTGGTGAAGATGGGCGAGTACATCTTCTATCGTCGCTCCGGCCCGCAAGACTTCTCATGCTCGATCTGCCACGGCCAGGACGGCAAGCGCATCCGCCTGCAGGAACTGGGCAACCTGACCACCAAGGACGGGGCCGGCACGGCGATGAAAACCTGGCCCTCGTACCGCGTCTCGCAAGGTGCGGTATGGACCATGCAGCGCCGCCTGATCGACTGCATGCGCCAGGCCCGTTGGCCCGAGCCGAATTATCTGGCCGACTCGATCATCGCGCTGGAAACCTATCTGCAAAAAACCGCGACCGGCACCGTGATGGAAACGCCGGGCATCAAGCGCTAAGGGGGAATGGATCATGAAACTGAAATCAGCCCTCTTCGGCACCCTGAGCCTTGCCCTCGCCGCTTCCGCCTTCGCCCAGAAAGCAGTTGAAGCACCCGGCGGCAAATATGCCAAGGAAGCCGAGCAGATGTTCCGCACCTCGTTCCGCGCCGACAATCCGAAGTACTGGATGACACGCCTGGAACAGGACGAAACAATGAAAACCTGCCAGCAGTACCGCGACAACCCGCCGCGCGCGATCGGTCAGAAGCTGGAAAAACTGAATGCCGCCACCATCCGCTACCCGGTTGACGGCAAGCTGATCGGCGACTGGAAGGAGGGCGAGAAGCTTGCCGCGGTCGGCACCGGCGGCCACATCGGCTTCATCCAGCCCGACCCGGCGGGGCGCGTGCGCGGCGGCAACTGCTACGCCTGCCATGAACTGGCCAAGAAGGAAGTCGCCTACGGCACCATCGGTCCGAGCCTGCAGCACTTCGGCAAGATTCGTGGCAACTCGGAAGAGATCATCAAGTATGCCTACGACAAGATCTACAACTCCAATGCCTTCACGGCCTGTACCAATATGCCGCGCTTCGGCCTGCACAGCTGGCTGACCCCGGAGCAGATCACCCATATCGTGGCATTCCTGATGGATCCAGAATCACCGGTCAACAAAGATTAACTTGCGTGTTTAGCCCGGCCGGGGCCACCCGCCGGGATTTTTTACGCCTGACACCATTTCCAAGGAAAAAACAACATGAGCATGAATCGTCGTGAATTTTTGCAGGTGATGGCCGTTGCCGCAGCGGGTGGCATGAGCCTGCACAGCGATTTTGCACTGGCCGAGAAGGGCGCCGCCAAGCTGTACGACCTGCCTAAATTCGGCAACGTCAGCCTGCTGCACATCACCGACTGCCATGCTCAGCTGCTGCCGATCTACTTCCGCGAGCCCAACGTCAACCTCGGCTTCGGCGACCAGTACGGCAAAGTCCCCCATCTCGTCGGTGACCACCTGCTCAAGCATTTCGGCTTCAAGCCGAACACCATCGAGGCCCACGCCTACACCTACCTGAATTTCGAAAAGGCAGCCCAAACCTACGGCAAGGTCGGCGGTTTCGCCCACCTCGCCACCCTCGTCAAGCGCATGAAGGCAACCCGCCCCGGCGCGCTGCTGCTCGATGGCGGCGACACCTGGCAAGGCTCCGGCACCGCGCTGTGGTCGAACGCCCAGGACATGGTCGATGCCTGCAAGGCGCTCAGCGTCAATGTCATGACCCTGCACTGGGAATCGACCTATGGCGAGGCGCGGGTCAAGGAAATCGAGGAAAAGGATTTTTCCGGCCACGTCGACATCGTCGCCCAGAACGTCAAGACCACCGACTTCGGCGATGCCGTCTTCAAGCCCTTCGTGATGAAGAACATCAACGGCGTGCCGGTCGCCATCATAGGCCAGGCCTTCCCCTACACGCCGATCGCCAACCCGCGCTGGCAGACCCCGAACTGGAGCTTCGGCATCCAGGAAGACAACATGCAGAAGACCGTTGACGAGGCTCGTGCCGCCGGTGCGCAGGTCGTCGTCGTGCTGTCGCACAACGGCATGGACGTCGACCTCAAGATGGCCTCGCGCGTGCGCGGCATCGACGCCATCATGGGCGGCCACACCCACGACGGCATGCCGGCCCCGGTCGTTGTCAAGAACGCTGGCGGCCAGACCCTGGTCACCAACGCCGGCTCCAACGGCAAATATCTCGGTGTGCTCGATTTCGATGTGAAGAACGGCAAGATCGCCGACTTCCGCTACAAGCTGTTGCCCGTCTTTGCCAACCTGCTGCCGGCCGACAAGGAGATGCAGGCCCTGATCGATAAGGCGCGCGCTCCTTACCTGTCCAAACTCAACGAAAAGCTGGCCGTCAGTGAAGGCACACTGTATCGCCGCGGCAACTTCAACGGTACCTTCGATCAGGTCATCCTCGATGCGCTGATGCAGGTCAAGGATGCCGAAATCGCCTTCTCGCCTGGCTTCCGCTGGGGCAACTCGCTGTTGCCCGGCCAACCGATCCTGATGGAACACGTGCTCGACCAGACGGCGATCACCTACCCGTGGACCACGGTCAGCAACATGAGCGGCGAGATGATCAAGACCGTACTCGAAGATGTCTGCGACAACCTGTTCAACCCGGACCCCTACTACCAGCAAGGCGGCGACATGGTGCGCGTCGGCGGCCTGCAATGGACCTGCGACCCCACCGCCAAAATGGGCAGCCGAATCCAGAACATGATGCTCAAAGGCAAGCTCATTGACCCGGCCAAGACCTACAAGGTGGCCGGCTGGGCGCCAGTCTCGGAAGAGGCGAAGAACGCCGGCGCGCCGATCTGGGAGGTCGTTGCCACCTATCTGCGCGACATAAAGACCGTCAAGCCGGTTAAACTCAATCTTCCAACGCTGAAGGGGTCAGCGAACAATCCGGGGATTGCATAAATGATGAAAAAAATCAGCACACAGCTGCTGGCGACAGCCTTGATCGCCCTCTCGGTGAGCGCTTGGGCGGCCGACTGGACACCGGGCACGACGACGTGGGAACAACTGCCGGAAATCAAGCGCAGCAAGCTGGGGCTCTACCTGACGCCGCAGCAAGCCTACGACATGAAGAAAAAAGACCCGAAGGGCGTCGCCTTCTTCGACATCCGCACCCGCGCCGAGGCCATGTATGTCGGCTGGCCAGGCGATGCTGATGCGCTCGTTCCCTATGTCGAGCACGCGGAAATCATGGGCGAGTGGGACGACAAACGCTTCATGTACATGCTCGAACCGAACGTCGATTTCGTTCCTGAGCTCGAACGTCGCCTCACGCAGATGGGGCTGGGCAAGGATTCCCCCATCATCCTGATCTGCCGTTCCGGCGACCGCAGCTCGAAGGCTGCCGACCGCTTGCAGATGTCTGGCTACAGCAATGTCTATAGCGTCGCCGAAGGCTTCGAGGGCGACACGGTCAAGGAAGGCGCGCGCAGTGGGCAGCGCGCGGTGAACGGGTGGAAGAACGCCAACCTGCCGTGGACCTACAAACTCGACAAGACCCGGATGTATTTCCCGAAATAGGCGCCCAGCTCCGCTGACTTACCCCAAAACAAAACCCCCGGCACCTGTCCGGGGGTTCTTGTTTCTGCCCGCCACATCGACATCACGGTTATCCGTTTACTGGTGCGCCAACTCCGTTTTGCCCGGCATGTGGGCCAGCCATTCGGAAAATGGGATTTCACTGACTTCCGGGACACGTCGTTCAACCGTCCGGCGCCGTTCGCGCCAGCCGCTCGGCGGCCCGATTTCTTTCTGGCGGCGATCCGATCCGGAGCGTTTGTCATTCTTGAAGACCATGTCAGTTCCCGATTTCCATACTGGCTGCTTACGGTTTCACTATATCGACAGCGCGCGGCACAGGCAGTGAAAAAGCTCACGAATCGGGCGGAAAGATGGAAAATTGCAGCGCAGGCGTGAGATTCCTCACGCTTGGGCAAGCTTCGCAACAGAGAACAAGCCGGAACTCAGTCCGACAACTGGCGGACCACCCGTTTGATCTCCTGGCTGTCCGGATGCGGCAGGAAGGCAAACCCGAGGCTGCTCATCAGGCGCAGCATTTTCTGGTTGTCGGCCAGCACATCGCCAACCATGGTCCGATAGGATTTTTCGCGCGCACAATCGATCAGTGCCCCCATCAGGCGTCGGCCGAGGCCGCTGCGCTGCCAGTGATCATCGACCACCAACGCGAACTCGACTGACTCACCATCGGCCGTCAGCGTATAGCGAACGCTTCCCACTTGCTGCTCGACACCATCCTTGGCGACCAGCGCGATCAAGGCCATTTCCCGGTCATAATCGACCTGCGTGAAGCGATTCACCAGGCTCGGCGGCAATTCGCGCAGATTTTCCATGAACCGGAAATAACGCGATTCGGGACTTAGGCGCTTGAAGAAATCGAGGGTCAGCGCGGCATCCTCGGGGCGGATCGGCCGCACCGTCACTGCCTGCCCGTCGCGCATCGGCCACGTTCTTTCCAGATAGGCCGGGTAAGGATGGATGGCCATGTGGGCATAACGGGCCTTGCCGGTGCCTAGGGTATGATCGATCACCATTCGGGCGGCACCGACCGTCACGCCGTTTTCATCGACAATCAGGGGATCAATCGATAATTCGCGCACCCACGGCAGGTCGCACACCATGTTCGACAAGCTAAGGAGCGCATCCTCCAGCGCTGCTTCGTCAACCGGCGGCAACTGACGAAACTCACCCAGCGTTCGCGAAACCCGCGTCGACTCGATCAGCTTTCGAGCCAGGAAACGGTTCAGGGGCGGCAGTGCGACAGCGCGGTCCTGGAAGACCTCCATCTGCTCACCACCGGCGCCGAAGCTAATCACCGGCCCGAATACCGGATCGCGGAAAACGCCCAGCGTCAGCTTGCGGGCATGCGGACGAATGCGACTGGCCTCGATGGCAATCCCGTCCACCGTCAGCCCCGACAAGGTCTCGGCAGCCATCTCGAGAATGTCCTGATAGGCCAGACGAACCGATTCGAGACTGTTCAGATTGCTGCGACCGGACAGGCTGGCGCAGCCGACATCCTGATCATGGAAATCGATGCGCATGTCGACCGGCAAACCCACCTGCTCGGCCAGGAACATGGCCTCCTTGGCCGAGTGTGCCAGCATCGCGGGCTTCACGCCCAACCCGTAGCTGCGCAGTAGCGAGCGCACCTCAACACCTGAAGGAATGCGCCGATGTTCGCCCAGCAGCGTATCCATCAGCAGCCGGCCATTGTTGCCCGCTGCCCCGCCCGCTCCCTGATCCGGGCTGGGCGTTTGCAACAGCAGCTTCTGGTTATCGTAGTACTGCGAAATATTGTGGAACAGCTCGATTACGGTCTCCGGTGTCCGGAAAATCGGCACCCCGGCATCTTCAAGAATCTTTCGTGCCTCGACGATGAGATCGCCGCCCATGAAACAGCAACAGAGCGGTACCCGCTGGCTGCCCCCCATGGCAGCAATACCCCGAGCGACTACGCTGGGCTGCGCCATCGCCAACGGTGACAGAATAACCAGGACGGCATCGACGCCCTCGTCCATGCGCACGGCTTCGATGCTCTGCAGGTAGCGCTCCGGCGTCGCATCCCCGCCCAGATCGACCGGATTGACGCCTTTCCAGTCGGAAGCCAGGACGCGCCGCAATGCCACCACCGTATCGTCCGACAGCCCGGCCATGGGTACGCCGAATGCACGCGCCGAATCCGCTGCCATGGCTGCCGGCCCAGTACCGTTGCTAATCACGGCCAGGCGCTTGCCACGCGGCCGGAAGCCAGCGGCCAAGGCTCTTGCCGCATGGAACAACTGGCTGATGCCGCTGACCCGGATCGCCCCGGCTCGCCGTACCGCCGCATCGAAGACCGCATCGTCCAGGCTCGCCGTCTCGGGCGCCCCGGCCTCGGACAACCCCGAAACGACCTGATCGCTCGATTTGAAAAGGATGACGGGCTTGACCCGCGCCGCCGAACGTAATCCGCTGAGAAAGCGCCGCGCGTTCCCGACCTTCTCCACATGCAGCAGGATGTAGCGTGTCTGTTCGTCGTATACGAGGTAATCCAGCACCTCGCCAAAATCGACATCCTGCGTGTTCCCCAGCGCCACGACAGACGACACGCCAATCCGGTTCATCGTCGCCCAATCGAGCACGGCGGCACACATGGCCCCCGACTGGGTAACCAAGGCCAGCTCGCCGACCAGCGGCTGCGTTTCTGTAAAGGTTGCGTTAAGCGATAGCGATGGACGCAGCAGACCCACGGATTTGGGACCAAGAATCCGTACCCCATGATTGCGCGCTGCCTCCCGGATACGACGCTCAGCGGTCTGGCTGCCGGCACCTGACGGATTGGTCACGATAGTCACGTAACGAATGCCGATCTTGCCGCATTGCTCGATCAGCTGCGGAATCGTTCTCGGTGCTGTCGTCACGATGGCCAAATCGATTTTTGTGCCGATCTGCTCGAGCGATGCCAGGCAAGGCTGCCCCAGAACCTGCGCGTACTTTGGATTCACTGCCCACAGCCGGCCCTTGTAGCCACCATTCAGGATATTGCGGAAAATCACCTGGCCGATGGCGCCTTCCTTTTCCGAGGCACCGATCACGGCCACCGACAGCGGCTCCAACAAGGGTTTGAGGTAATGGGTGTTCTGCATGACTGGCCGTGCTCCAGGGAAAGGCTAGCAATACGATACCATTAATAACAATAATTTATTAATTTTGTATCGCAAACACCGAAGCCAATCAAGCCGCTCTCGCTCGCCCCAATTGTCGGCGCGCGTTTAAATTTGACCACCTGTGCGCGTTGAATTTTGACCAGGTGTGATAGCCACCTGACATAGGTGGGCTTGTGGATAAGTGTAGCTCAGAACAACTGATTTCCGAGCCACGACGAATGCGTTGGGAAAGCCGTGGAGGACGGAGTCCGGAACGGATTTCCCAACGCGGCCTCGATCAGAACGGATCTGCTTCGGGTGGATTTCCCCGCTTGCTCTGCTCCCGCGCCTTGATCCTCGACTTGGCCGTTGCCGTGCTGTGCCGGAAGCGAAACGACTCATTCCCGGTCTCGACGATATGGCAGTGATGCGTCAGCCGGTCGAGCAAGGCAGTGGTCATCTTGGCATCGCCAAAGACGCTCGGCCATTCGGCGAAGGTCAGATTGGTCGTGATCATCACACTGGTGTGCTCGTAGAGTTTCGACAGCAAGTGGAACAGCAAGGCGCCACCGGCCTGACTGAACGGCAAATAGCCCAACTCATCGAGGATGACCAGATCCATGCGCAGCAGCCCCAAGGCAATCCGCCCGGCTTTGCCAGCAGCCTTCTCCTGTTCCAGCGCATTGACCAGATCAACCGTCGAGAAGAAACGCACCCGCTTGCTGTGATGGGTAATGCCCGAGACACCCAGCGCCGTCGCGAGGTGGGTCTTGCCAGTGCCCGTGCCACCAATGAACACGACGTTCTGGGCTTCCTCGGCAAAGGAGAGGTCGGCCAGTTGCCGGATCAGCTTCTGATCCACCTTCGATTGTTCGAAGTCGAATCCGGCCAGATCACGATGTACCGGGAAGCGGGCCGCATGCATCTGATAGCCAATCGAACGCATCACTCGATCAGTATGCTCGGCTTGCAGTAGATGTTCGATCAGCCAACGTGAGGCTTCGACACGGCTGCTACCGTTGGCTGTCAGCTCCTCCCAGGCACCGGCCATGCCGTGCAAACGCAGTTCCTTGAACTCGCTCATCAGCTCACGCATGATCAGTCACCTCGGTACGCAAGCGGTCATAGCGGCCGGTATCGGCAATCGGTACTTCGCTGAGGGTGAGTGGCGTTTCCACCGGTGGCGGCATGGGACCCGACTTCAGGCGGTTGAGCATGTTCTCGATGTGCTCGGCACTGGGTAGGCCGGACTCCAGCACCAGATCGACGGCAACCAGCACCGCTTCCAGATCAAACTGCGAAATTGCCGATAGCACTTTGGCCATCACCCGATCACCACCTTCCCGGCGCAGGAGCAAGCTGCGTAATCGTTGCAATGGCTCCGGCATGTCGGCAAACGGCGCGCCATTTCTCAAGGCCCCTGGCTTGCGTTCGATCAGCGGGATGTAGTGCTGCCAGTCGTAGAGGGTTTGCTGCCGACTGAAGTTGCGGGGATGACTGGCCACCCGAGTATCGTGCGCCACAATGTCGATCCGTTCCGGATAAAGACGCAGGCTGACGGCTTGGCCCACCAGTTCGCACGGTACCGAGTAGCGGTTGCGATCCAGCGTCACCAGGCAGGTGCTCGATACCTTGCCCAAGGTTTCGACGTAGCCATCGAAGGATGCGACCATCGGCATCAGGCTCGGTTGTTCGTGTTCGAGCATCTCGGCCACTGTCAGGTCAGCGTACTCGGGATGACGCAATTCCTGCCACAGCCCCCGGCAGCGCTCGAGCAGCCAGACGTTCAGTTCGGTGAATGAACTGAATCGCTCCTTGCCGGCATCCTGCCAGAGACGGAGCCGACTATCCTGGACGTTCTTCTCGACGACGCCTTTCTCCCAGCCGCTGGCGACATTGCAGAAATCCGGATCAAACAGGTAGTGGGAGGCCATCGCCGAGAAGCGCGAATTGACGATGCGGGATTTGCCTTTCTGCACCTTATCCACGGCCGTCTTCATATTGTCGTAGATGCCGCGCCGGGGAATGCCACCCAGCGCCGCAAACGAGCGGGTATGGGCATCGAACAGCATCTCGTGACCTTGCGTCGGATAGGCTTGAACGACAAAGGCCCGACTGGCGCAGAGTTTCAGATGTGAGGCGAGAATCTTGCGCCAGACCCCGCCAATGACCAGATGCTCTTCGCTCCAGTCGAACTGGAAGGCTTCGCCCAACTCGAAGTGGAGCGGAACGAAGGCTTTACTGACGGCTGCACCGCCATCGGCCCGCCAGCGCCGGATGAATTCGGTGACCCGGCAGTAGGTACCGGTGAATCCGGCGGCCTGCAATTCGCCAAACAGTTTCAGTGCTGTGCGCCGATCCCGTTTCGGACGGCGGGCATCCGCCTCCAGTGCCTTGATCAGGCGCGCCGCATACGGGGCAATCTTGATGTTCGGGTTCTGCCGTTCGTACTTCGGCTCCGCCCCTTCCGGTGTCCGTAACCAACGTTTGACGGTGTTCCGGCTATACCCCGTCTTCCGCGAAATCTCGGACAGCGATAGGCCATCCCGATAAAACAACCGCCGAATCCTTCCCAGATCCTTCATGGTGATCATCTCCTAAAATCCTGCTCAAAAAATGAGCGGACGAGTTAATCACCCTGGTCAATTTTCAGCGCGCACACCCCCACTTTTCTGGTCAGTTTTCAACGAGCGTCAACACCCAATCACCTCACGCGATCAGATGCGCAGCAGCTTCCGCATGAATTCCTCGACCTTGGCCGGCCGCACCGGCTTGAGGAAATATCCCTTGGCACCACCGGCCACCGCCTCAGCAACAACTTGCCGGGTAGCGTTGCCAGTCACCATGACGACCCGGGTCTGGGGGCTAGCGAGTCCGATATGCGGCAAAGCCTCAAGACCGCTCATACCCGGCATGTCGACATCGAGACAAACCACTGCGGGCCGCAACCGTCTGACCAATTCGATGGCATCCTTGCCGCTTGTGGCCATGCCAACCACCTTGATCCCCACCTCCTCAAGAATTCCCTTGAGCAGGAGGCGGATCGAACCGCTATCATCGACCACCACCGCAGTCCGAGACACCACGGCAGCCTGCACAATACCTGCTGAGGCCTGTGTACCCGCTGCCTTCGCTTCGGTCCGCACAATCGGAGGCGCCGCCAGCTCGACCACAGACGCCGCTGCCGCGCGCGCTGCAATCGCACGCGCCTTGGCAATTTCCCGCAATTCCTCGATGACCTGAGCACTCTCGAAAGGCTTACGAATGAAACCCGCAGCGCCCAGGTCGGCAGCATGCCCCTTCAACTCCGGCTCATCGGAACCGGTGATCACTACCACCGCCACCTGATTGACTGCATGATCCATCTCTGCCAGCAATTCGAAACCGTTCCGCCCCGGCAACTCGTAATCCAGGCACACGACATCCGGACGAGCCCCCCTGACGCAGTCAAGAAGCCCCTCCCCATCGGGAAACTCGGCAACGATCTCGTGCCCCTCGCCCTCGCAGATCGCACGCAACACCTTGCGTATCGCCTCGCTGTCATCAACGATCACTACCTTCACTTCACCACGCTCCACGTGAGCGCCGCTTGTCCAAGCGGCGAAAGCAAGCCGGCTACCGCATGAAATCGGCTCCCCATCCACAGGGCACCTCCCCGCACTCCGTTACGTGGAACCCTATGAACCCGCACTCTACAACAAGCTCCGCATCTTCCGAAAACCATTCGACATAATCCATCAGTCAATCCCGACAGGTGCGATCCTTTGAACGATATTGCACCGTGCCTTGCTGAGATCTCTCTGTAGGGCGTTCACACGGGGGAGGCCGGATAATTGGAGGCCATCACTGGTATCGAGGGCGTTTTGCGCGAGATCTAGTGACGTTTATTGACTCAAGCGCTTCAAAGCAAGTTGTCCTGTGTTCTGGGGGGAGGGGACTTTCTTGATGTTTTTGGAGTAAGCGTTCTAGAAGCTGAAAGCACAAAGCCCCAGACGGCTGACCGGCTGGGGCTTTGAATGGGGAGTCTGGCGTTGACCTACTTTCGCGAGCGGAAGCTCACTATCATTGGCGCGATGCTGTTTCACGGTCCTGTTCGGGATGGGAAGGGGTGGTACCAGCAGGCTATTGACGCCAGACGTAACTTGTAACGCTGCGGTTGCAGCGCAAAACTGGAAGAAGGTGTTGTGATTGTTGGTATGAGTTGTTGTAGAGATCCAAGGTTATAGGATCAAGCCGTACGGGCAATTAGTATCAGTTAGCTTAACGCATTACTGCGCTTCCACACCTGACCTATCAACGTCGTGGTCTTCGACGACCCTTCAAGGAGTTCAAGACTCCGGGATATCTCATCTTAAGGCAAGTTTCACGCTTAGATGCTTTCAGCGTTTATCTCTTCCGAACATAGCTACCCGGCGATACGACTGGCGTCATAACCGGTACACCAGAGGTTCGTCCACTCCGGTCCTCTCGTACTAGGAGCAGCCCCCTTCAAATATCCAGCGCCCACGGCAGATAGGGACCAAACTGTCTCACGACGTTTTAAACCCAGCTCACGTACCTCTTTAAATGGCGAACAGCCATACCCTTGGGACCGGCTACAGCCCCAGGATGAGATGAGCCGACATCGAGGTGCCAAACACCGCCGTCGATATGAACTCTTGGGCGGTATCAGCCTGTTATCCCCAGAGTACCTTTTATCCGTTGAGCGATGGCCCTTCCATACAGAACCACCGGATCACTATGACCTGCTTTCGCACCTGCTCGACTTGTGGGTCTCGCAGTCAAGCACGCTTTTGCCATTGCACTTTATGGGCGATGTCCGACCGCCCTAAGCGTACCTTCGTACTCCTCCGTTACCTTTTGGGAGGAGACCGCCCCAGTCAAACTGCCTACCATGCACGGTCCCCGGTCAGGATTCACTGACCAAGGTTAGAACCTCAAACAAATCAGGGTGGTATTTCAAGGACGACTCCACCGAGACTAGCGTCCCGGTTTCACAGTCTCCCACCTATCCTACACAAACCGGTTCAAAGTCCAATGCAAAGCTGCAGTAAAGGTTCATGGGGTCTTTCCGTCTTGCCGCGGGGAGATTGCATCTTCACAAACATTTCAACTTCGCTGAGTCTCAGGAGGAGACAGTGTGGCCATCGTTACGCCATTCGTGCAGGTCGGAACTTACCCGACAAGGAATTTCGCTACCTTAGGACCGTTATAGTTACGGCCGCCGTTTACTGGGACTTCGATCAAGAGCTTGCACCCCATCACTTAATCTTCCAGCACCGGGCAGGCGTCACACCCTATACGTCCACTTTCGTGTTTGCAGAGTGCTGTGTTTTTATTAAACAGTCGCAGCCACCATTTCACTGCAACCCCATCGGCCTTCGAGAGTAAATCTCTACAACCTACCGGGGCACACCTTCTCCCGAAGTTACGGTGTCAATTTGCCGAGTTCCTTCTCCTGAGTTCTCTCAAGCGCCTTAGAATTTTCATCCTGCCCACCTGTGTCGGTTTGCGGTACGGTCGACTCTAGACTGAAGCTTAGTGGCTTTTCCTGGAAGCTTGGTATCAATCACTTCAGCACCGTAGTGCCTCGTCGTCACGCCTCAGCTTAGCCCCCCGGATTTGCCTAAGGGGCACGCCTACACGCTTAAACCAACTATTCCAACAGTTGGCTGACCTAACCTTCTCCGTCCCCACATCGCATCTAGAATCGGTACAGGAATATTGACCTGTTTCCCATCGACTACGCTTTTCAGCCTCGCCTTAGGGGCCGACTCACCCTACGCCGATGAACGTTGCGTAGGAAACCTTGGGCTTTCGGCGAGGGAGCTTTTCACTCCCTTTATCGCTACTCATGTCAGCATTCGCACTTCTGATATCTCCAGCATCCTTTACAAGACACCTTCACAGACCTACAGAACGCTCCCCTACCATATCTTTCGATATCCGCAGCTTCGGTGCACAGTTTGAGCCCCGTTACATCTTCCGCGCAGGACGACTCGACTAGTGAGCTATTACGCTTTCTTTAAAGGGTGGCTGCTTCTAAGCCAACCTCCTAGCTGTCTATGCCTTCCCACCTCGTTTCCCACTTAACTGTGTCTTGGGGACCTTAGCTGGCGGTCTGGGTTGTTTCCCTCTTGACAATGGACGTTAGCACCCACTGTCTGTCTGCCACACTCGCACTTTCCGGTATTCAGAGTTTGCCATGGTTTGGTAAGTCGCGATGACCCCCTAGCCATAACAGTGCTTTACCCCCGGAAGTGATATGTGACGCACTACCTAAATAGTTTTCGGGGAGAACCAGCTATTTCCGGATTTGTTTAGCCTTTCACCCCTATCCACAGCTCATCCCCTAACTTTTCAACGTTAGTGGGTTCGGACCTCCAGTACCTGTTACGGCACCTTCATCCTGGCCATGGATAGATCATCCGGTTTCGGGTCTACGCCATGCTACTAAACGCCCTTATCAGACTCGCTTTCGCTACGCCTCCCCTATTCGGTTAAGCTCGCAACATAACGTAAGTCGCTGACCCATTATACAAAAGGTACGCAGTCACCCCACAAGGAGGCTCCCACTGTTTGTATGCATGCGGTTTCAGGTTCTATTTCACTCCCCTCCCGGGGTTCTTTTCGCCTTTCCCTCACGGTACTGGTTCACTATCGGTCGATCACGAGTATTTAGCCTTGGAGGATGGTCCCCCCATGTTCAGACAAGGTTTCACGTGCCCCGCCCTACTTTTCGCTAACTTAGTACCACGGATCTGTTTTCAAATACGGGGCTATCACCCACTACGGCCGGACTTTCCATTCCGTTCTCTTAACAGTTCCGCTATCACTAGCAGGCTCTTCCCCGTTCGCTCGCCACTACTTGGGGAATCTCGGTTGATTTCTTTTCCTCCGGCTACTTAGATGTTTCAGTTCACCGGGTTCGCCTCCTGACCCTATGTATTCAGATCAGGATACTCATTGCTGAGTGGGTTTCCCCATTCGGACATCGGGGGATCAAAGCTTCATTGCCAGCTCCCCCCCGCTTTTCGCAGGCTTGCACGTCCTTCATCGCCTGTGATCGCCAAGGCATCCACCACATGCACTTAGTCGCTTGATCCTATAACCTTGTGCTCTCGTTAGAGAGCGGCTACAGGCAACTCATTTGTGCTGTCTCGTACTAGCTGTAATACGAGAACAGATGCAATCACAACGTGTATCAGCAGCTCATCACTGCGATACACAACCTTCTTCCGTTTTGTTAAAGAGCGTAGCAATTTGATTTCTCAAAAGCCAAAGATAAACATCGCTGCTTATCTTTGGGTTTTGGTGGAGGATGACGGGATCGAACCGACGACCCCCTGCTTGCAAAGCAGGTGCTCTCCCAGCTGAGCTAATCCCCCGTAAAGCATGCATTACTTTGTTGCTCGGTCAGTTGCATAGCGCTGCTATGCGGCCTTTCCTTGCGCCTCGTACTGCAAGCTTTCTTGATGACGTTGGTGGGTCTGGTTGGAATCGAACCAACGACCCCCGCCTTATCAAGACGGTGCTCTAACCGACTGAGCTACAGACCCTCGTCTGTTTGCTACTTCTGAACAACCGATAAGTTGTGGGTGCCAGGATGCTTCTCTAGAAAGGAGGTGATCCAGCCGCAGGTTCCCCTACGGCTACCTTGTTACGACTTCACCCCAGTCACGAACCCCGCCGTGGTAAGCGCCCCCCTTGCGGTTAGGCTACCTACTTCTGGCGGAACCCGCTCCCATGGTGTGACGGGCGGTGTGTACAAGACCCGGGAACGTATTCACCGCGACATGCTGATCCGCGATTACTAGCGATTCCGACTTCATGCAGGCGAGTTGCAGCCTGCAATCCGGACTACGATCGGCTTTCTGGGATTGGCTCCACCTCGCGGCTTGGCAACCCTCTGTACCGACCATTGTATGACGTGTGAAGCCCTACCCATAAGGGCCATGAGGACTTGACGTCATCCCCACCTTCCTCCGGTTTGTCACCGGCAGTCTCGTTAAAGTGCCCAACTAAATGATGGCAATTAACGACAAGGGTTGCGCTCGTTGCGGGACTTAACCCAACATCTCACGACACGAGCTGACGACAGCCATGCAGCACCTGTGTTCCAGCTCCCTTTCGGGCACTCCCAAATCTCTCCAGGATTCTGAACATGTCAAGGGTAGGTAAGGTTTTTCGCGTTGCATCGAATTAATCCACATCATCCACCGCTTGTGCGGGTCCCCGTCAATTCCTTTGAGTTTTAACCTTGCGGCCGTACTCCCCAGGCGGTCAACTTCACGCGTTAGCTACGGTACTAAATGGTTTTACCCACCCAACACCTAGTTGACATCGTTTAGGGCGTGGACTACCAGGGTATCTAATCCTGTTTGCTACCCACGCTTTCGTGCATGAGCGTCAGTATCGGCCCAGGGGGCTGCCTTCGCCATCGGTGTTCCTCCACATCTCTACGCATTTCACTGCTACACGTGGAATTCCACCCCCCTCTGCCGTACTCTAGCTTCGCAGTCACAAAGGCAGTTCCCAGGTTGAGCCCGGGGATTTCACCTCTGTCTTACGAAACCGCCTGCGCACGCTTTACGCCCAGTAATTCCGATTAACGCTCGCACCCTACGTATTACCGCGGCTGCTGGCACGTAGTTAGCCGGTGCTTCTTATTCCGGTACCGTCATCCACACAGGGTATTAACCTATGCGATTTCTTCCCGGCCGAAAGAGCTTTACAACCCGAAGGCCTTCTTCACTCACGCGGCATGGCTGGATCAGGGTTGCCCCCATTGTCCAAAATTCCCCACTGCTGCCTCCCGTAGGAGTCTGGACCGTGTCTCAGTTCCAGTGTGGCGGATCATCCTCTCAGACCCGCTACAGATCGTCGCCTTGGTAGGCCTTTACCCCACCAACTAGCTAATCTGATATCGGCCGCTCAATCAGCGCAAGGTCTTGCGATCCCCTGCTTTCCTGCTCACAGAATATGCGGTATTAGCGTAACTTTCGCTACGTTATCCCCCACTGAAAGGTACGTTCCGATACTTTACTCACCCGTTCGCCACTCGCCGGCGGACCGAAGTCCCCGCTGCCGTTCGACTTGCATGTGTAAGGCATGCCGCCAGCGTTCAATCTGAGCCAGGATCAAACTCTTCAGTTCAATCCAACAAACTCGCAAATTCACTGACGGTAGATTTCTCTACCTCGATGGATTGCTCCATCTTTTTTCACCAGTGCGTTTGCCTTAATACTCTTTTGCAACTTGCGTCGCTTCGCATCAAGACACCCACACTTATCGGTTGTCCAATTTGTTAAAGATCAGTGCCGCGCCGTTTCGTTCGATTCGTCAGCAGCAGAGAGGCGAGATTATGAACACGATAAACATCTTCGTCAATCAATTTTTCCTTTGGGCAACTAATAGGCGCTTGGCTGGTGCAATTTATTGCCAGCTACGGAGCAGCGCCCTCGTTTTAGTAGCAATGAGCTTTAGCGTCCGGGGGTAATTCACCCGATTTCCAGGTGAGTGATTTGGCATAGACTGCGGACATCAGACCACTCAAGGATTTTTTCGATCGCCCCTCGTTGCACTCACGCTGCCTGCCTTCGATAGCCACTTGAGCCCCCCACTGAGGCAGAGGATCGGCATCATCAGCAACTTCCTGTACAAACCGAACACGCCTACACTTAAACCTCGGAACCACTACGAAACTCGGGACGATCCAGCACAAACCTGAACTCAACATTTCCTGAAAGTCCACTTCTCCGCGTTGGCAATTTCTGAGTTGGACAGATAACCGACTTTTACGGGACAATAATTCCCCCTCACCATGTCAACCTGGCCGGCCCAGCCGATTTAGTCAAAAAAAGCCCGACGGCGCTAAACCGTCGGGCAAGCGGCCATCGGGGTTGGATGGCTGAGGGTGGGATACTTTTACTTCTTGGCAGCGATGCGGTCGCGGATGTGCTGTGCACGCCCCGAAGATGACGGGTGCGAGCTGAGCATGCTATTGCTGTCGCCCAGCTTGGCGAGCTTTTCGAAGGCGGTGATCAGGCCTTCGCGCTTCAGCTTGGCGGCGGTCAGCAGGTCGAAGGAGTAATCGTCGGCATCGGTTTCCTGGGCTTGCGAGAACTGGGCGTTGACCAATTTTTCGGCGATAGCGCCGATGTCGGAGGAACTCAGCGCGGCGACGGCGGAATTGCCGGAGGCGGCAGCGACCTGGCGGGCAGCACCGGCGGCGTAGGCGACCTGCATCGACTTCTTGGAATGCCCCAGGGCAACGTGGCCGATTTCGTGGCCGACCACACCGCGCACCTCGTCGTCGGTCATCAGGTCCATCAGGCCGGAATAGACGCGCACGCAGCCGTTGTTCATGGCCCAGGCATTCACTTCCTTGGTCTCATAGACCTTGTAGCTGATGGTTACGCCCTCGACTGTCTTGGGCATGCTCTTGACGATCCTGGCCAGGCGTAGCGCGTACTTGCTCTTCGGGGCGGCGATTTTCGATCTGCCGTCGAGTTCGGCACAGGATTTATCGGACAACTGCATTACATCGGCATCGCTCAGCGTGGCCGCCTGGACGGCAGACTTGCCGGCCGTGATCAAGCCTTCGGCATTGGCGGCGGAGACAGTGGAAGTGGAACCGGTATTGCTGCACGCACCGAGGAAAAGGCTCGCCAACAGAGCACCTACAACACAACGACCATTCCGGACAAGCACAGGTGAGATATTTGAGAAAGATGGTGCAATTTTCATGACTGGAATCCTATTTCGTTTGCAAGATTGGCCACGCATCGGAGGCCGAACCGAAATTTTATCACCTTGACATAATTCGAAATTCATTTTTATGCACCGGGAATTTGTTCGCCTTTGCGCTCAGGCAATCTCCAGCCCGCATCGCTTCGTTTGCTTTGGATACAGGCGCCAAACCCCCTCGCGAGGCCGGGGAAAATCCACTACCAGAGGAAGATTTCCAACCCGATTGCGTTCTTGACACGCATCAACTACAGGTGTGCAACAGCCAGCTATCTTCTCGCCCGCCTGGCGCCCGAAACGTCCACCGCTAACGCTTGAATAGCAGCACACGCTTCAGATAGCGCCGTCTTACAAATCCCGCCATTTCCCATAAAAATACATAATGAAAAGCCTTAGCATCGCCGCCCGCCTCGGGATTGGCTTCAGTGTCATCATCGCTCTTATGGTGATCGTCGCTGTCATCGGTATTTCCCGCCTCGCCCTGCTCGACAACAATACCCGGACCATCGAGAGACAGGTCCAGATGATGAATCTCAGCACCGATATCATCAGCAAGACAAACCAGATCGCCATCGCCCTGCGCAACATGATGCTGGCTGAAGCACGTGACGATCAGACCCGCCAGAAGCAGATCGTGCTCGAGCAGCGGGCTTCCATCCTGAAGGATGTCGAACAGCTATGGCCTCTGATCACTGATCCGCGCGCCCGTGAAATCCTCGAACGGGCAAAGATGCAACGCGCCCGCTACATCGAAGGCCAGGAAAAGCTGATAGCCCTGATCGAATCGGGATCATCCGAAGAGTCGCGGCGTTACTTGAACACCGAACTCCGTCCCATTCTGCTCCAGTACCAGAATGCACTTGCCGAGTTCACCACCTTCCAGAGCGGGCTTGTATCCGCCGCCGGTACCGAAGCACACAAAGAACACACAATCGCTCGCAATCTCTGTATCGGGATTGTCATCATCGCCCTCGCTGTATCGGCCGTCATGGCCATGTGGGTAATCCGTTCTGTAACAGGGCCCCTCGGCGGCGAACCGGCTGCCGCCCAAGCAGCAATCGAACGGATCGCCGAAGGCGATCTGACGAGAGTAATCCCGGTTCGTGACCAGGACACGCGCAGCCTGATGGCGGCGACACGGAAAATGCAAGCCAACCTTCGGCAAATGCTCGACGACCTACGTCAAAACGCCGACGGTGTCGCCAACGCGGCACATGAAATGGCTACCACCTCCCAGCAAGTCGCCAGCGCCTCGGCACTACAATCGGAGGCTGCCGCGTCGATGGCAGCGGCCGTGGAAGAAATGACGGTATCCATCAACCACGTTTCGGAAAGCTCCCTGCACGCCCATAGCGTGACGACGCAAACAGGAGAGCTATCGAATGCAGGCAACCAGGCGATCGAAGACACGGTTGCCGAAATGCAACGCATCTCGACAACCGTGCATCAGGCATCGAGCACGATCCGCGACATGGGCGAGAGTTCGCAACGGATCAGCAGCATTGTCGGCGTCATCAAGGATGTCGCCGAGAAGACCAACCTGCTGGCCCTCAACGCAGCCATCGAGGCCGCCCGTGCCGGCGAGGCCGGACGCGGATTCGCCGTGGTGGCCGACGAAGTCCGGAAACTGGCCGAACGAACGGCCAAGGCAACGACCGAAATCTCCGACATGGTCGCCACGGTTCAGGGCAATGCCGATTTGGCTGTCGGCACCATGGATGAGACCGTTGCGTGCGTGACGGAAGGCGTCAATCTGGCACGCAAGACCAGCGAATCGATGCTCAGTATCAACCAAGGCTCCCAACAGGTGATGGATACGGTAACCGACATTTCCAATGCACTACGGGAACAAGGCGTGGCCAGTAACGAAATCGCCGCAAACGTCGAGAACATCGCGCGACGCTCTGAAGAAAACAGCAGTGCCATACATACCGTGGCCGAAATTGCCATACGGCTGGAGAAACTGGCCGCCGATACGCGCCAGACGCTCAGTCGCTTCCACATCTGAGGGCAACCAACCGCATAGAGCGCCAAGGAGAAGCATGCGATGTGCTGTATTTAAATACAGCACATCGTGCAAGATGGGCCGCTTTTGCGTATAGTTTCCTCCTCCCCAGCCCAGCCTGATACAGCGATGGAAACCATCCGCATCCGTGGTGCGCGCACCCACAATCTGAAGAACATCAACCTCGATCTGCCGCGCGACCAGCTCATCGTCATCACCGGCCTGTCCGGTTCCGGCAAATCCTCGCTGGCCTTCGACACGCTGTATGCCGAAGGCCAGCGCCGCTATGTCGAATCGTTGTCGGCGTATGCCCGCCAGTTCCTGCAGTTGATGGAAAAACCGGATGTCGACCTGATCGAGGGTTTGAGCCCGGCCATTTCCATCGAGCAGAAGGCGACCTCGCACAACCCGCGCTCGACCGTCGGCACAGTCACCGAAATCCACGATTACCTGCGCCTGCTCTACGCCCGCGCCGGCACACCGTATTGCCCGGACCACAACCAGCCGCTGGAAGCGCAGACGGTGTCGCAGATGGTCGATACGGTGCTGGCGCTGCCTGCCGAAACCAAGCTGATGATCCTCGCCCCGGTGGTCGCCAATCGCAAGGGCGAACAGCTCGACCTGTTCACCGAGCTACGTGCCCAGGGCTTCGCCCGCGTCCGTGTCGACGGCACGGTCTATGAAATTGATGCCGTGCCCAAGCTGGCCAAGACGCAGAAGCACACCGTCGATGTCGTTGTCGACCGTCTGAAGGTGCGCGACGACATGCGCCAGCGCCTGGCCGAATCCTTCGAGACGGCGCTCCGCCACGCCGACGGCCGGGCCATTGCGCTGGAAATGGATTCCGGCACCGAGCATCTTTTTTCGGCCAAGTTCGCCTGCCCGGTCTGCTCGTATGCCTTGCAGGAGCTGGAACCCCGCCTGTTCTCCTTCAACAACCCGATGGGCGCCTGTCCGAAGTGCGACGGCCTCGGCGTCATCCAGTTCTTCGACCCCAAGCGCGTCGTCACCAACCCCGCCGCGTCACTGGCCGCCGGCGCCATTCGCGGCTGGGACAAGAAGAACCAGTTCTACTTCCAGATCATCGAATCGCTCGCCGCGCATTACGATTTCTCGGTCGATACGCCATGGCAGGAACTGCCTGAAGCGGTGCGCCAGGTCGTCCTCTACGGCTCGGGTAGCCAGGCCATCGCCATCCGTTACCTGAATGAGAAGGGTACCCGGTTCGACCGCACACACACCTTCGAGGGCATCATCCCCAATCTCGAACGGCGCTACCGGAGCAGCGACTCCAATGCGGTGCGCGAGGAGCTGTCGAAGTACGTCAGCAACTCGGCCTGCCCGAGCTGCAGCGGCACCCGCCTACGCATCGAGGCACGCCATGTCCGGGTCGGCGACAAGACCTTGCACGAACTCAGCCGCCTGCCGCTTGGCGAGGCGCGCAATTACTTTAATTGCCTGACGCTGGCCGGCGCCAAGGCGCAGGTAGCCGAGAAAATCCTCAAGGAAATCACCGCCCGCCTCACCTTCCTGATCAACGTCGGCCTCGACTACCTGTGCCTGGAACGTTCGGCCGAGACGCTCTCCGGCGGCGAAGCGCAGCGCATCCGGCTGGCCTCGCAGATCGGCTCGGGCCTGACCGGCGTCATGTACGTACTCGACGAGCCCTCCATCGGCCTGCATCAGCGCGATAACGACCGCCTGCTCGAAACGCTGAAGAACCTGCGCGACATGGGCAACACCGTGCTCGTCGTCGAACACGACGAGGATGCCATCCGCAGCGCCGACTACGTGGTCGATATCGGCCCCGGCGCTGGCGTGCATGGCGGCAGCATCGTTGCCGAAGGCACCCCCGCCCAGGTCGCCGCCAACCCGGCTTCGATGACCGGCGACTACCTGTCCGGACGCAAGGCCATCGTCGTCCCGAAGAAGCGCCGCCAGGCCAACCCGGACAAGCAGCTCAAGGTGGTCGGCGCCTACGGCAACAACCTGCGCGACGTCACCCTTGAAATTCCCGGTGGGCTGCTCACCTGCATCACCGGCGTTTCCGGCTCTGGCAAATCGACGCTGATCAACGACACCCTCTATGCTGCTGCTGCCAAGCACCTCTACGGCTCGACCACCGAACCGGCACCGCACAAGGAAATCGTCGGCCTCGACCTGTTCGACAAGGTCATCAACGTCGACCAGTCCCCCATCGGCCGCACCCCGCGCTCCAACCCGGCCACCTACACCGGGCTGCTGACACCGATCCGGGAGCTGTTTTCGCAGGTGCCGGAATCCCGGGCGCGCGGCTACGGCCCCGGCCGCTTCAGCTTCAACGTCAAGGGAGGCCGCTGCGAGGCCTGCCAGGGCGACGGCATGATCAAGGTCGAGATGCACTTCCTGCCCGACATCTACGTCCCGTGCGACGTCTGCCACGGCAAGCGCTACAACCGCGAGACGCTGGAAATCCAGTACAAGGGCAGGAACATCCACGACATCCTCGGCATGACCGTCGAGCAGGCCCGCGAGTTCTTCGATGCCGTGCCCGTCGTCGCCCGCAAGCTGCAGACGCTGGTCGATGTCGGCCTCAGCTACATCACCCTCGGCCAGAGCGCGACCACGCTTTCCGGCGGCGAGGCGCAGCGGGTCAAGCTGGCCCTCGAACTCTCCAAGCGCGACACCGGCCGCACGCTCTACATCCTCGACGAGCCGACCACCGGCCTGCATTTCCAGGACATCGAGATGCTGCTGGCCGTCCTCCACCGCCTGGCCGACCACGGCAACACCATCGTCGTCATCGAGCATAACCTCGACGTCATCAAGACCGCAGACTGGATCGTCGACCTCGGCCCCGAAGGCGGCGGCGGCGGCGGCCGCATCTTGATTTCCGGGACGCCTGAAATCGTGGCGAAACACAAAACCAGCCATACTGGCCGCTTCCTCAAACCGCTACTGGGAAAAAGCTGACGGAATATGGAACACAACGGTATCGCCCTGCTCATCGATGCGGACAACTGCCCGGCCGGCAAGATCACCGACATCCTCGACGAATTGTCGAAGTATGGGGTGATCAACATCCGCCGCGCCTATGGCGACTGGAAGAGCCAGAACCTGAACGGCTGGGCGGAAATCCTGCATGACCACGCCATCCAGCCGGTTCAGCAGTTTGCCTACACCAAGGGCAAGAATGCGACAGACAGCGCCAT
Source organism: Dechloromonas sp. ARDL1 (assembly GCF_051122455.1). NCBI lineage: Bacteria > Pseudomonadati > Pseudomonadota > Betaproteobacteria > Rhodocyclales > Azonexaceae > Dechloromonas > Dechloromonas sp. ARDL1. The sequence goes on along the minus strand of NZ_CP168939.1, from coordinate 4,384,316 downwards.
CATCATCGATGCGATGGACTTGCTGCATGGGCAGAAACTAAGCGCATTCGGCATTGCCTCCAGCGACTCGGACTTCACGCCGCTTGCCATGCGCCTGCGTGCTGCCGGCCACAAGGTTTTCGGGTTCGGCGAAAAGAAGACCCCGCCGCCATTCGTCAATGCGTGCACCAAGTTCCTGTTTCTCGAAAGCCTTGGTCAGCCTGCAACGACAGAGGCCGCGCCGGTACCATCGCCAGCCATGCCCCAACGCAAGACCACCAACGAACTACGTTGCGATACACGCTTGGTTAACGCGTTGCGCAACGCCGTTGCCGCCATTTCAGATGAGGAAGGCTGGGCCGCCCTGGGCGGCGTAGGCTCGCACATCAACAAAAGCTGGCCCGCTTTCGACCAACGGAACTATGGGTACGCCAAACTCGGCGATCTGGTCATCGCCAGTGAGCTTTTCGAGTTGCGCCGGGACAACCATAACCATATGCAGCTTCGCTCAACCGGCAAAAAAAGCCAAAAACCGAAGCCTGCCGAGAAAAGCACGCAATGAATGACTTCGAAGAATTCAAGGGCAAGCAGGGCCTGACCCGGTTGATCAATGCGCTCGGCTACTCCAGGGACGGCCTGTGCGCTGCCTGGAAGAACGAGGCCGCCTTTCGCGAAGAAGTCATGCTGGCGGCGGTCGCCCTGCCGCTGGCCTTCTACCTGGGCAAGACCGGCATTGAGCGCGCCCTGCTCGCCGGCAGCATCATCGTCATCCTGATCGTCGAAATCCTCAATTCGGCAGTCGAGGCCGTGGTCGACAAAGCCTCGCCGGAAAAGCACGAATTGGCCAAGCGGGCCAAGGACATGGGCAGCGCGGCGGTGCTTCTGTCGCTGCTCAATGCGGCGGTGATCTGGGCCTGCGTTCTGCTCTAGCCTCGCCCGGCGCTCAGGGCTTGCGGCACCCGGCCGAAAAATCCATTTCCCGGGTGTAGACCGAGGTCTTCACATCGAGCAGCCCGAGCAGGCTATGGAAGATGTGATCATGGCTGAGCGGCGTGGCAGCGACCTTGCCGATGCAGCCGTCGTCGAGCGCAAAGCGCGCCGGGAAGCCCGCTGAGAACCACATCACCATCGGCACTTTGGTCTGCACGTCCGGGGCGATCTTGTAAGGTACGCCGTGGAGGAAAAGTCCCTTCTCGCCCAGCGATTCGCCATGGTCCGACACATAGAGCAACGCCGAGTCGTGTGCGGCATGGTCGCGCAATGTGCGCACCAGCGAAGCGACGACGTGGTCGGTGTAGCGGATCGCATTATCGTAGGCGTTCACGATGCTCTCGTTGCTGCATTTGGGCAGGTCGGGGTCCTCGCAGGCCGGGGTGAAATGCTTGAAGGCATCCGGATAGCGCTTGAAGTAGGCCGGGCCGTGATTGCCCATCTGGTGCAGGACGATGAGCAGGTTACCTGGAGTCTCGCCGATCAACTGCTTGAGCGAATCGACCAGCGCGCCATCCTGGCACTCGCCGCCAGTACACGCCGCTGGCGACCTGGCCGGGTCGGGGCGAATCGATTCGACGCCATCGCACACCCCCTTGCAACCGGACTGGTTGTCGACCCAGACGACGCGGAAACCCGCCCGGGCAACGACATCGAGAACCGATTCGCTGCGCCGGATGCGCGTTTCGTCGTAGGCGCGCCGCCCCCACGGAGAGAAGATGCAGGGCAGGGAGGTTTCGGTATCGGTACCGCAACTGGTCACGTCGGCGAAATTGATGATGCCGGCTTCCGCCGCCAGTTCCGGCGTTGTCTGCCGGGCGTAGCCGGACAGGCCCCAGTTGGCGGCGCGCGCCGTCTCACCGAGCACCATGACCATGACCACCGGTTTTGTACGCTCGTTCCAGGCGGCGCCCCGGACAGCGTCGACGCCAACCGGTTCGCGCGGCTGATCGGCCTCCTTGGCCTGGCTGCGCGCCACCTGGGCCAGCGAATAGATATAGTTGGCCGGCGTAACCAGAAAGCGCAGCTCCCGGTTGTTGCGCATCAGCGAAGCGATATCCTGGAAATTGGCGAAAATAGCGCCGCCCGCCGCAAGCAGCGCCAGCAGCAGCGCACCGGCACGAACGACCAGGGCGCGCCAAAATACGCGCTGCCGCAGCTCAATGCGACTCAGCACCCAGAGAGGAAGTGCGGCATACAGCGCCAGTTGCGGGATCAGCGACCAGGTCAGCAGGTCGCGCGCCTCGCGCACATCGGTCGCCATCACGTTACGCAGCATGGCGGTATCGAGATAGACCTTGTAGCGGTTCATGAAATGCACGGCAAAGGCCGTTGCCACAAAGAGCAAGGCCAGCAGCGGCTTGGTCGTCCAGCGTGTGGCGACCAGGCCGAGCAGTGCGAAATGCAAAGCAAGCAGCACGATCAACAGCGAGGCACCGAGCAGCCAGCTGTCCGGCTGCGCCATGTCGTAGCCGGACAGCATGCCGGACAGGAACAAGGTATTGCAGAACAGCGCGAAGAAAAGGCTGGCCAGCAGCAGCACGCTCTCGATGGAGAGAACGACCTGCCCCGCAACGAGGCGTTGAACGAAGGAGAAAAATGCCGCCAGCGGTCGACGCATTGGAAATTCCCGAAAATTTCAGCCCGGGATTTTACTGCCCGACACGACCCGCTCAGGGATTTTCTTGTATCGGATTTGTGACGGCCTTGGCGTCATCGATCACCACCCGGTTGCGCCCCTGCCGCTTGGCGGCATACAGCGCTTCGTCGGCATGCCGCAGGGCGGCCTCGATCGAACATTCGCTGGCGTCGGCCAGGCCGATGCTGACGGTTACCGTCACCCGTCGCCCATCGGGCAGCAACACCGCGTTATCGGCACAACCGGCGCGCAGGCGTTCAGCCAACTTGACGGTTTCCACGGTAGAAATCTCGGGAAACAGGAAGGCGAACTCCTCGCCCCCGTAACGGCAGACGAGATCGGACTGGCGCAGCGCCTCGCGAACCCGCTCGGCAAACGCCTTCAATACGACATCGCCTGCAGCGTGGCCATAGGTGTCGTTCAGCTTCTTGAAGAAATCGAGATCAGCCATCGCCACCGTGACCGGCCGGCGATAGCGCTGAGCCCGCTGCAGCTCCATCTCGGCCGACTGCATGAAATGGCGGCGGTTCGTCAGGCCGGTCAGGCCATCCTTGTTGGCCAGCGATTCCAGGCCGCGCCGAATTTCTTCATTCTGGACCAACAGGCCGTGGTGATCGCGGATGGCCTCCTCGACCGCCTGAATCTCGAGCAGCCGCGAGGTATTGAACAGCGGCGCCGGTTGCTCCGCGCTGAGACCCGACAAGGCATGATCGATGCGCTGCAGCGGATCGATCAGGTGGCGGCGCACCAGCACAACGAGAACAACGAGGAACACGGTAACCAGAAGCAACACCGCCACCAGCTTGTAGCGCGCCAGACTCATGACCGCCGACACCTGTTGCAGGTCGTTGCCGGCCAGGTTGACGCCCTCCATCGACACATCGTCGACCTGAGCGCCCAGCCGGCCGGCAATGCGTTGCCACGCATCGTAATGGGCTGCCGGCCGCTGGTTATCCCGTACTGATTGGCTGACCACCTTACCGAGAAACAGCTCGGCTTCCCGCGCCAATCCGGCCGCCTCAGGATGCTCCAGCACGCTGGGATGGCTGGCGATGAGCGTCACGACGAACATCGACTGCTGCCGCGATGCGTGTGAGCTGACAGCAAAGATACGCTCCCCCTCCTGCCTCAACTGCTCCAGATTTCGCGCCAGGCGCTGGTAGCGAATGATTTCGGGGAAAGTCCGCTCCTGCAGGCGGTCATTAACCTCGATCACCCGCTGCTGATCCTCGGCGAGCAGCAACACCGCCAAGCCGAAGGCAATGACGAAAACGGCGGCCAGCAGGCCGAAGGCCCGGCCGGCATGAAAGCCGCGGCGACTGACCGCGGCTTCAGGCATGGCGGTGCGCCGAGGGGGGATGGAAAATCGACGACGGCATCAACTCACCCGAAAAGGGAGAAAGCGGGAGTTGATACGATCATACGTCCCATTCCGTTTGATGCGCGCGAGTGCCGCGTTAATGTCGTTTTTCAAGTGCGCTCTATGGGGCGAGATGCCGAACGCGATATCGCCGCTCAACTCGGGCGCACGCAAAACGGTCGGTGCCAGGCCCAACCCGCGAAAGGCTCGATTCTTCTGCATCTGCAGCGCGGCGATCATGGGCACCAGCGCCGCCTGCGCTTCGCCGGCGATCAGCATGCGCGTCAGTTCGCCGCTGCCGCGCGCAGCCTTGACATCCCAGCCCTGGCGGCGCGCGTAATCCTCCTGAATCGAACCACCAACCACGGCGACGCGTACCCCTTTGCGCCCCGGCGAGGCATCGGCAGGCCCTAGCCACAGACTGAACGAGCGAAAGTACGGATCAGCCTGGATCAGCTTGACCCGCTGCTCCCTGTTTTCGAAAAGACCGGTTGCGGCGATATCGGCCTTGCCCTGCAACAATCGCGGGAGGGCATCGCCCTGGGCAACGACTTCGAATACGCAGTTGGCACCGATCTCGCCGCACAAGGCCCGGGCGATCTCGACACTGAAGCCGGTCAGTTGCCCCGACTCGTCCCGATAGGCCAGCGGCGCGGCATCGTCGGCAACGACGACGCGCAATTCGATGGGACGCCCTCCTTCTGCTCCAGCCCCGAACGGAAGGAAGAACGTCAGCAGGAGAACGAGGAAGAGCCGCATCCCATGGCAATATTATGACAATCGGTAATTATATGACGAGATACGCGACGGCGTGAGGGCTTATTTCCCTAGTGGATCACCTAGTGGCAACTCGACCAGCAAGCCCTGCATGGGAAAGAAAATCGCCGCCCGTACCGGCAGCGGATCGCTGGCGAACAGCGCGGCATAACGCTCCAATTGCGGCCGGTGGATTTCCGCTCTCTGCCGCAACTCCGGCTCCGGCAGGCGGGCCGTCTTGTAGTCGATGATCCAGCGGCACCCCTCGGCGACAAAACAGCGGTCTATCACGTGATGACTGGCCTGCATGTCCCGCAGGCTGCTCCACGCCTGCTCGGCGGCACCTTCGGCATGGGCGGCAAGCACCCAGCGCCCCGCTTCGCTGTTCAGGGTGCAGGCGAGTGCCGCCACCACGTCGGTAGCGCCAGGCCCGGCTGCTTCGGGGGGATGGCCCCGCCCTTCCAGCCAGCGTCGATAGGTTGGTTCGCAAGCGGCCACGCGCTCGGACGACCAGGCCTCCACGCCCTGCAGCGCGATGATCTCCAGGCAACGATGGACCAGCGTTCCAACCGAGGCCTCCAGCGACAGCGCGCCATCGGCATCGTCGAGTTCGAGCGGATTGTCGGCCGCTGGCCGATCGGCAGGAAGGACTTGCAGGGCGTCCGCCATGCCGACCTGGCGAAGACGCAACAGCGGCGGAACGAAAGCGGCCGAATCAAAACCCTTGCCACCGCCTTGCGGCGCCTCTTCTGCCAGCGCCGCAAGGCACGCCGGCTGGGCGATGCCCGACCAGAGCAGCTTGAGCAGGGTGCCGGCAGCCGGCGGTTTAAGGCCGTCATCCTTGCGCTCGTCCGCCTTGGCGATACCGACCAGATGCAGGCAGCGAATCGCCCGCGTCGCAGCTACATAGAGTAGGCGCTCCGTTTCGTGCGCGGCGCGTTCGGCCTCGACGCGACGCAGGTAATCATAGGCAGTCGGTTCGTCATCACCGGCCCCTTTCTGGCGCATGGGCGCGACCAACAGATGCTCGCGCCCGTCGGCAGCCGGGAACAGGTCCCAGAGCAGCAGGCTGCTTTCGTTGCCTCCCGTATCGCGGTGCAGGCCGGGCAGGATCACCGTATCGAATTCCAGCCCCTTCGATTTGTGGATGGTCATCATCTGCACCGCCTCGCCCTGCGGGTCGGCCGGTGCAAACAACTCGGCCGCCTGTTCGGCCAGCGTGTCGGCATCGAGATTGCGGGCGGCGACCAGGCGATCGACCAGCGCGAAGAAGGCAGCCACGTCGTTGAGCGCTTCCGGCGCCTCCAGGCAGCGCGGGCCGCCCAGCATCAACCAGACGCCCTCCAGCCAGCGTCGCGGATGCTGCCGGTCGCGGGCTGCGAAAGCGCTCGCCAGCACCCCGCGCACGTGCAGCAGGCGGCTGCGGCCATCGGCGGAGAGGCGCAGCACGCGCTCATCGTCCCGCATCAGCTGCCAGATCGTTTTCTGGCGCTCGTCGGCGGCCAGCGCATGCAGATCAGCCAGCGTCAGGCCGCACCATGGCGCCCGCAGCAAGGCCAGCCAATGCACGCGGTCGGCCCGGTGGTGCAGGGCACGGAACAGGGTCAGCAGATCCTGGATGTGCTGCCGCCCGTCCAGCCCTTCGATATCGACCGCCTGGAAACGCAGCTCGGGCGCGCTGCGCCGAATCTCCGCGACCAGCGCATCGAGGTGGCTGCGCGCCCGGACCAGCACGGCGACGCGCTGTTCCGGCGCCTCCCGCCGCGCCTGGCGGATCAGCGCCAGCACCTGCCGCGCCTCCTCGGCGGCGCCATCGTCCCCATCCCGCTCGATGACCGGGTGCACGACCACGGCGCTATCCGCCCTTGCCTCCCGGGTGGCCGCCGATTCGGCGTAACGCACGGCGCCGGTTTCCGGCCAGTCCTCGGCCGGGAAGATGCCGGGAAAGGCGGCGTTGACCCAATCGACAATCCCCGGATAAGACCGGTTGTTGCGGAACAAGCGCAGATGTTCGAGGCGGACATCACCGATGCCGCGTTCGCGGACACGCAGGAACAGGCCGACGTCGGCCTTGCGGAAACGGTAGATCGACTGCATCGGGTCGCCAACCACAAATAAAGTACGACCATCGTCGGGCATCCAACCGCGCATCAGCTGCTTGAGCAGATCGACCTGGGTCGGGCTGGTGTCCTGGAATTCATCGACCAGCAAATGGCGAATACGGTAGTCAAGCGCCTGCGCCAGGTCGGTCGGTGCCTCGTCGTCGCCCAGTGCCAGGCCGGCACGGGCGGCGATTTCGATGAAGTCGACCTCTCCTGCTTCCTGGAAGGCCAGCCACAGTTGCCCAGCGACCAGGCGCAGCAGGCGCGAAAAGCACGCCACCGTCGCCCACTCGGCATCGCTCAGGCGCGGCTGCGGCAGACTGCCCAAGCCGCCCAGCGCCGCCTCGACGCCGGGGGTCGCCCGCAGATCGGCCAGCAGTTCGAGCATGGCCTTTTTCTGCTCGGCGAATGGCTTGTCAGCCGGGAAGCCGCAGCGCTTGTCGACCGTCTTGCGCAACGTTCCCGTGCCGGTCAGCAGCAGGCCGGCCAACGCCTGCCAGCGCGCCAGATCGTCGATGCGGGCGTGCAGCGGTTCGGCCCAATCGAGCAGTGCAGCGAAATTCCCCGCCGCGTTGGCCGCCGCGAAACGGGCCAACGGCATGAGCAGCGACTGCATCCGCCCGTCCAGCACATCGCTGACCGACCGAAGGTCACGCTCGATCAGCCCCGCGAAGCCGGCCTCGACCTCGGCTTTCATCTCGCCGCTTTCGATACGTGCGGTATACGCCAGCCATTGGTCACGCTTACCGAGCATTGCAATGAGCAGGCTTTCCAGGCGCCCGGCGTTGTTGTCCATGAAATCCAGCGCGGCGGCCACCACCTCGGCATCGCTGCCTTCGGACTCGACCATCTCCAGCGTGCGACGGGCCGCCGTGGCATAGTGGGCCGCGGCATCCTCGCTGACCGCCGGCTGGCTGCCGAAGCGGCTGAGGTAAGGCATCTGGCGCGCCAGGCTGGCGCACAGCGCGTCGAGGGTGGTGATGCGCAGCCGCCCCGGATGATCGAGCAGCCCCCAGCCCCGCTCGCCGTCGCGGAGCAGTGCCGCGCCAGCCAGCCTGAAGGTCAACTGCTTGTGCGGCTCGACGGGCAGTACCCCACTCGCCGCCGTTTCCAGGCTGCGCAGGATGCGGTCGCGCATCTCGGTCGCCGCCTTGTTGGTGAAGGTCAGTGCCAGGACCTCCTCCGGGTGGTCGACTACGGCAAGCAGGCGCAGGTAGCGCTGGGTGAGCAGTTCCGTCTTGCCGGCGCCGGCAGGCGCCTCGACGATGAACGAGGCGACCTCCAGCGCCCGCTCGCGGGCCTGCCGATCCTCGGCCAGACGGTCGTTCAGCGACATCGGCCCGGACTCAGGAAATCCGGAACAGGCGGGCGAAGTTGGCCACCTCCAGAACCTGCTTGACCGCCCCCCGGGGATTGGCGAGTTCGACCTCCTTGCCGAGCGCTCCCAGTTTTTCCCGCAGCAGCAGCAACATGCCCAGCGCCGAACTGTCGAGGTAGTCCACGTCGGCAAAATCAAGGACGATGACTTTCACCCCGGCGTCGGCGAGAAATACCTCGTAGGCGCTCCGGAACGCGCGGTGCGAATCGAACTGGAATCGACCGCTCAGTCGGAGTGTGACGCGTTCGTTGGTTTGGGACGGCTGGATATTCATGAATTCTCCCTGATTGTTTTTTGCCGACGCCCTCAGCCGCCTAGGCGTCTACTCCAGGTCGCCAGCGCCTGCATCTGGGCGGCAACTTGCTGGATCAGCTTGGCATCGGTGAGATTGCCGTCGGCATCGAAGGCGCCTGCGAACGCATTGGCGAAGACTTCCGGCTTGTTGAGCGGATGCAGGTCGAGAAAGACGCAGACCTGACGCAGATGGTATTGCGCCCGCGATGTCCCCATGCCGCCCCCGGCCCCCAGGATGGCCACGGCCTTGCCGGCGAGCAGGGCGTTGTTGGGCTCGCGCGAGGCCCAGTCGAGGGCGTTCTTGAGCGCCGGAGCGATCGAGTAGTTGTATTCGGGGCAGGCGAGGACCAGCGCATCGGCTGCTTGCATTTGCGCCAGCAGGGCCTGGACGGCGGCCGGTTTTTCGGTCAGGTCGGCGTTGTATAGCGGCACGGCCGACAGATCGGCGATTTCCATGCTCACCCCTTCCGGCAGTTCGGCCATCGCCGCCCGCAACAGACCGGCGTTGGTGGATTGACGGCGCAGGCTGCCGCAAATGCCCAGAAATTTCAGTTCACGCATGCTTTTTCTCCCGTTCAATGGATAGGGGCGCCGGCCTCGGGGCCGGCCATCTTTCCGGCGGCCGCCGCCAGCAGGCGGCGACGCTCCGGCAAACGCAGCAGCGGCAGCACTTCGCAATACTGCAGCCCTTTTTCATCGGCAAAGCTGACACCGGCCACCCCGGCCTTCACTTCGCCCGCCACGGCATGCAACCGCTCCCGCCAGTGGGTAATGACCGCAATCCAGTCGGGAAATTCGGCCGGATCGAATATTTTCTGGCGCTCATCGCCGACCCCCTGCACGCCGGGGAGGATATCCTTCTCGTCGGCAACGCCGGCAAATGCCGGCTTGTCGAGCAACACCTTGGCAAAAACCACGGCGGCGACCTCGTCGTTGACCAGGGCGGCATAGATCGGCAACTGCGGTTCGGTGATCCGCTGACCGGCCCAGTTCTTCGTGTCGATGCCGGCCCCGGTCTTGTAATCGATGATCAGTTGCCGCCCGTCGTCGAGGCGATCAATACGGTCGACGACCATCTTGACCTTGATGCCATCGATCTCGACCTCGGCCGGCTGCTCGCAGGCAATGACCGAAAAAGCCTGACCACGCTGCCTTTCAACCTGCAGCCAGACATCGAGCAGCTTGTGCAGCCGCGCTGCTTCCAGCACCCGGAAACGCGCCGGCAGCGTCATCCGGCGCTCCGTTTCGAATGTCTGAATGGCCACCGCCACCGCGCTCTCGATGACTTTCCGGCACGCCTCGCCGGAGAGGGCCGCAAGCGCGGCCGAGGTCTGCACCGTGCGCCAGAAGGCTTCCAGTGCCGCATGCACCAGGGTGCCACGGGCGGCTGGATCGAGGCCCTCGACCGGCACTTCCATGGCCTCGCCACCCAGGCGGTACTGGTAATAGGCCCACGCCGGGCAAATCGCCTGCGCACGCAACAGCCAGCTGCCGCCCGAAACCTTCTCGCCATCGGACACCGGCGGCGCGACGGCATCGTCGATCTGCTCAACGACGCCCCCCGCCTCGGCGGCCAACTGCCGGGCCACAGTCGCCAATGCGGCCGGCTCGACCGGCTGAACCGGCAGTTTCGCCAGCAGAGGACTGGGGCGCAGCAAGCGATTGCCGTCGGCCAGCGCATAGGAATAGCGCACTTCCGGTGCCGCCTGCGACAGCCGCGCATGGACGCGGCGGGCAAAATCGAGTTCGACCTCGGCGCTGGCGTGGCTGGCCCCAGCCGCACGCAGCAGTTCCGCCGGCAGTAGCGGATTGGGGCGTGGCGGTGGGGGCCACTGATCGTCGTTCAGACCCATCACCCACAGCGCATCGAAGGACAGGCCGGCACTCTCCAGCACGCCCAGCACCTGAATCGCCGGCTTGCCCCGCGTTTCCGGCTGGAACAGGCGCTGGCGGCACAACTGGGAAAGGCGGCGCACCGCCTCGGCAAAACCCAGCGGCCCCAACAGCGTATCGAAACGCCCGAAACTATCGAGAACTTCGCCGAAAGCCCGACGGGCTTGATATTCGTGGCTGGACAAGGGGCGATCGCCCGGCCAGCCGGCCGCTGCCAGCACGGCGCGGAAAACACCGGTCCAACGGCCGGGTAGCTGCTTGCGCGGCGCCCGCTCGCTCGCTTCGACAAACACCGACAATGCCGCCATGCTTCGCGGACAAAGAGACGGCGCATCGGCCGACAAGCGTTCGGCCAAGCCCAGAATGGCGCGCGGCGTGGTGAAATACGGCAAACTGCGACGCACGGCGGCATCCAGTTGCGCCCGGCCATCGGCCTCCGCCTCGGCGGCCGACCAGCCGCCCGCGAGCAACAGGGCCGACAGGCGGCCCTGCTCGATCTTGGCTCGACTGCCGCCGAGCGACAGCAAGTCGAGGGCCACGCGGACCAGCGGGATATCCGCCAGCGCGCGCCCGAGCGAGAAGTTGAAGCAGCGCGGATGCTCGGCCGCGTCGGAGCGGATCAGCAGCGGATGCAGGACATCGTCGAGCAAAAATTCCAGGCGATCGCGTACACCGGCCAGGTTGGGGGCGACGATGCCGAGCCGGGCATTCGGGCTATCCGCCAGGATTTGCTGCGCCCAAGCCACGACCAGCGCACATTCGGCGTCAAGATCGGCACAGGCATGCACCGTTTGCCGGGGCGCCTCGCAAAAAGTCATGCTTTCCTGCCCGACTTCAACGCCGCGCGTAGCCAGCACAGCCATCAGATCACGCTCCAGCGGCGTGAAGCGATCGAAGCCGGCAAAAAGAACCGTCGCCGGCAAGGCGAAATGGCCGGCCTCGATCAGGCCAATCAGTTGCCGGTGCAGCCCGGCCGCGTCGATCCAGCCATCCGTCCGGCAACGCCGCTCGAACTCGGTCTGCCAGCCGATGAACAGGCGCGCCTCGTCGGACAATTGCTGGCCGCCCGGCTTGAGCTGCCAGACGCGGCACAATGCCTGAGCCTCCGCAGCGGAAGCCGCCATGCCCTGGATATCGAACAGGGGCGCCGCTTCGGTCAGCGAACCGGCGATCACCTTCTCCCAGAGCAAGCGCTCGGCAAAGGGATCGAGCGCTGTCGGCAGCTCGGCAACGCCGCTCAGGGCGGCCTCCTCGGCCAGTCCGCTCAGCCACTGGGCGAGCGTCAGCGCCCGCCGCGTCTGCCACACGCGCCGGCCGGCCGGCACCTCGCCGCGCAGTGTCTGGGCAAGGCGCGTCGTCGCGCACAGGGTCAGGATGGCGTTCAATCAGCGCCCCGAGAACGCCACACGATCAATACGACGCTGCCGGAACGGCCGGTTTGGCCGGGCCCGCAGGTTTTGCCGGAGCAGCCGGCGCCGGAATGATGGCGGGACCGGCCGGCTTGACGACCGGAGCGGCGGGTTTCGCCGGCATGCCGGGAACAGCCGGTGCCGCAGGCTTTGCCGGCACCCCCTCCACCTCAGACACAACAGCCGGCGCTGCCGGCTTGTGGTCGAGCATCGGCCTGGCCGGTTGGGCTGGCTGGAGAGGCGAGGCCGGCGTCATGGGCTTTTCCGCAGCCACAGCCGCCGGTGCGGAAACGGCTGGCTTGGCAGGCGCGGCTGGCGCCATTGCGTTACGGGTTGGCGCAGGCAAGCTCCTCGGCTTGGCCGGGCTGGCTGCGCCCTCCGCCCGGGGGGCTTTTTCCGAGGCAGCTTTCTTGTCGCTTGCCCTCGTTGCCGCGCTATCCGCCGCCTCTATCCTGGTTGGCCCGCTGAATGAAACCTTGCCCTTCAAGCCTTCGATCACGTTTTCGTGCAAACCCGGCACCTTCTTCAGGTCGCGTAGCGACTTGAAAGGTCCGTTCTGTCGCCGGTAGTCGATGATTGCCTGGGCACGGGTTTCACCGATGCCATACAGGGTGTCCAACTCTTCCGCGGAGGCGGTATTGACGTTCACCTTGGCCCAGGCCAGGCCCGAACATAGCAGGGTGGCCATCGCAAACGACAGGAAACGGGCTTTCATGGTCTCACTCCCGGTAAATTGATCGTCCAAGTATGCCACTGCCCGCTGGCTCAAGGCGTGCCAACGAACAGGAAGAGGTTGGAAACGCCACTTGTCGAGTAGCCGAAGCCGACATAGGCCGGACCGAACGGTGTCTGCCCGCCCAAATAGATGGCCGCCGAATCGATCAGACCGTCACGATTCGACTCGCTGTAGCGCATCCCGACCTTGGCGGCTTCGAGGGCGAACCCCAGGCGCATGTCGCCGCTCAGGCCGAGCGGCAGGTGGCCGATGATCTGCTCGGTGCGGAGGCCGATATAGCGGATGTTGTCACCGATCAACTGGTTGGGTGCGAAGGCGGTCATGTTCAGGAAACCACCCAGATTACCGGCGTCGTAGACCGGCAGCACGCCACGCGGGGATCCGGTGTAGCGGAAGCGGGCATTGAAGACCGTGCCGCCCAGCGAAAAGGCGCCCTGCAGATTGGCCTCGGCTTTCGAATAGCCTACTTCCGGCGAATCGAAATAGGAGAGTTGCGCCGCCCAGCCGCGGGTCGGGAAATGCATGCGGTCGAACTGGTCGAAATCGATGCTGGCCTTCCATCCACCAAAGGCCGCATCGGCACTGGGCAGTGACGGCGAACCAATATCGAGATCGTAATAGCGATGGCGCTGCACCCAACCCAGGCGCACCGGCCCGAGAACGCCGACGTTGGCGCCAAGATAGGCGGCATAGCCGCTCTCGGTGACCTTGTATTGCGCGATGCGGGTATCGTTCTGGTAGATGTTCAGACGGCCCTGCTCGATCCCGGCGGTCCCCTCGACAAAAAAGCGCTGCGCAGGATCGAGCGGCTGGTAGAAATTGGCGCCGAGACGGTTGGTCGAGCCGACGTCGCCGGTCACGATCAGTTCGCCGCCAAGGCGATTGAGCCAGGTGGAATGATAGGCGGCGCGCAACCCGAACGAGGTTCCCTGACTGTTGTCGGCCTGCAGGTTGAGGCCGAAGCGCAGGTAATCAGGCCCCCAACGCTTTTCCAGCGGGGTGATGCGCAAGATGTTCTTGTCGCGCTGCGTGAGTACCGTGTAATCAACACTCTCGTACCAGCCGTCGCCATACATGCGCAACAAATCGCGGTTAATTTCGGCCGGCTTGATGCCTTGCCCCGGTTCGACATGCAGGTGGCGCTCAATCACCGCCGGATCGACCTTATTCAGTCCGGCAATTTCGATCTTGTCGATGCGCGGCGAGGTACGGCGCTTGACTTCGATACCCTGCCACCAGGCCGCATAAACTTCGGGCGGCAGGGATAGCGCCGCCAAGCGGTCGCTCACCGTTTCGCCGGCGGCCCTTCCTCGATCGGCGGCTTCTGCATGCCGTGAAAAATCGCCGGCCGTGATGCCGTTCAGATCAGGCTTGATGTAGATGTCGCCCTCGCGCAACAGGGCTACCGACCGGCTGACATTCTGTTCGGTCAAGATGGCGATCATCTGTGCCGAAACGGTGATCAGCGAGCCAACTTCCTCGGCTTTGAGCAACGGGGAGCCAACGTTCACGGCGATCACGACGTCCGCATTGCAGCGCTGGCGCACCTCGGCAATCGGCAGGTTGTCGACCAGGCCGCCGTCGACCAGCTTGTACCCCCGAAAATCAACCGGTGCCAGCAGGCCGGGCACCGACATGCTGGCCCGCATGGCCTGGGTCAGCGGGCCATCGCGGAAGACCACGCGTTCGCCTGTACCAATGTCGGTAGCGACGATGGAAATGGGCAGCGGCAGGTCCTCGATATTGCGTTCCCCCTGGTTGGCCCGCACCAGCTGGTTGAAAAACAGCTTGATCTTCTGGCCGTTGACGACGCCTGCCTGGTACTTGACCCCATCGGTCATCACGCCGCTTTCCGATCCCGCCAGAAAGCGCCGGGCCAGCATCTTGTTGCGATGACTCAGTTCCGCATAGTCCGGATTATCGATAAACATGTCGCCCCAGTCCGCCGCGCCCAGGCTCTCGCGCATCGCTGCAGGCGACATGCCGGCCGCCCACGCACCGGCAACCAGTGCCCCCATGCTGGTCCCGGCAACGCAATCGACGGGCACGCGATGCTGCTGCAGGGTTTCGAGGATGCCGATATGCGCCGCGCCGCGTGCGCCTCCGCCACCGAGAACCAGGCCGACCCGGGGACGGGCAAGCTCGGCGGCTTGTGCCAGAGTGGCGACGGAGAGCAGGGCGGGAAGCAGCCAGCAGACAATTCGGGCGTATCGGGACATGTTTGTTCCAAGCGAAAAAAAGCCCCGCTGGGCGGGGCTTTTCGTTGAAGTTCGGTCGGCTTACTTGGTGCCGATGACTTCGATATCGACACGACGATCCGGCTGCAGGCAGGAGATCAGCGCGGCGGTCTTCTTGTCGCCCTTGCACTTGTCGCCGGTAACCGGCTGCTTCTCGCCCTTGCCTTCGGTGTAGACGCGGTTGGCTTCGATGCCCTTGGCAACCAGGTATTCCTTGACGGCGGCAGCGCGCTTCTCGGACAGCTTCTGGTTGTAGGCGTCGTTGCCGATGCGGTCGGTGTGGCCGACAGCGAGGATCACTTCCAGCTTGATGGCCTTGGCCTTGGAGACCAGATCGTCGAGCTTAGCCTTGCCTTCCGGACGCAGGACAGCCTTGTTGAAGTCGAACAGGGCGTCAGCAGCGACGGTGATCTTTTCACCGGACGGCTTCACGCCAGCCGGGGCGGCAGCGGCGCCAGCCGGAGCGGCAGCGGCCTTCGGCTCGCAGGTTTCCTTCGGCAGCAGGTCCTTGTCGCATTCGCAACCGGCCTTGTCGGCGGCAGCAGCAGCCGGGGTCCAGTAGCCGTCGCGCCAGCACAGGCCGAAGCCGCTCTTGGCGACGACGTCACGCTGGTCGATCAGGTAAACGCGCTCTTGCGCAACAGCGGAGAAACCGATACCGGCCAGCAGGGCCAGAACCAGCGATTTCTTAATCATGTTCATAGTCGGGAGTCCCAGGAAAAGTTTTGCGTAGGTACTTGTAGTTTGAAGCTACCCAATTCTATTACGAATCGTCACCTTTCAACCACTTGTCACACACAATCCGGGGCAGTTCGCCCGCAGCACATCCGGTAACATAGGCGGATCGGGCCATTGCGCGCCATCCTGGGGATCATCAAAAAACGATGACAACAATCCGAGCCCTATTCCGCTGGCTGCTGGGCAAGCCGGCGTCCTTGTCCGACCCGCTGATCAAAGCACTCGACCGCTTCCGTAACCCGGAGGCCGATACGCTGGAGTTGATCCGCCGCCTGGTTGCCGTGCTGCGCCCGGCGAATCGGCGCGACGACGCTTATGTCGAGCGCTACCGCGCCATGCTCGACCGCATCGAGGCCGATGCCGAGCTGCGCGCCGCGTTCTGCGGCCATGTCGTGCACTTTCTGGCAACTCGCCGCCTGGTAACCTTCTTCACCGACAGCGGCATCCTGCCCGGTACCGGTTTCTTCTCCGAATGGGGGCGCATCATCGGCAACCGCCTGTTGCCGGAAGTTCCCGACGAACGCCGCCTGAAGGATTGCTTGCACGTCGTTTTCCCCCACGCCGGCGACTGGCGCTGGCTGCAGGAAATTCCACAGGAACTCTCGCTGCGCTTCTGGGAACTGATGACCCCGGACATGGCATTGCGCAACATCGACTGGCGCGGTATCCAGGAGCAGATGCTCGATGCCGTGCTGCTGCTCGCCCACCGTGTCAGTGGCCTCGGCGTGGAAAGCGAGTTGATGCGCGCCTCGACCAATTTCGACGACGACACGCCGCGCTTCGTCGCACTGTCGGCAGAAGCCCTCGACTACGTCACCACCTTCCGCAGCGCACTGAACGACAACGCACAGTCGGCCGACGACGGCAGCCAGTTGCTGGTCATCGCCGACCAGTGCGCCGAAACGCTGCAAAAAATACGCAAGCGGGCGCTCACTGTCGGCACAAGCCTCCATTTGTCTTATGTATTGACACGCAGCGAACAGAGCATCGAACGCCTGCGCGAGCTGGTCGCCATCCTCGGCGCCGGCCAGCAGGCCGAGACGCATGCCGGAGCGATCCGCGCCTGGGGCGCCTTCGCCCACGCTGCCTTCATCGCCGAGAACCGCCGCAACAGCCTCCGCTTCTACCTCGGCCAGTTATCCAGCCTGCTCGCCGTGCGGGTGACCGAAAACGCAGCCCGCTCCGGCGAGCACTATATCTGCGACTCAGCCAGCGACTATCGCCAAATGTGGCGTTCGGCGGCCGGCGCCGGCGTACTGATCGGCATCATGGCCCTGCTCAAGATCAAGGCCGCAGCGCTGCACGCCCCGCTGTTCGGCGAGGCCTTCCTGTTCAGCATGATCTACGGCCTGGGCTTTGTCGCCATCTACCTGCTCGGCATGACGGTGGCCACCAAGCAGCCGGCGATGACTGCCCAGACGCTGGCCGGCCTGCTCGGCGACCTGCGCCTGAACCGCAGCGCCGATCTCGAACACCTGGTCGACGTCATCGCCGCCGTCTGCCGCAGCCAGTTGGCTGCCATCGGCGGCAACGTAATGCTCGCCCTGCCGGTCGCCATTGCCGTCGGCGCAGGCCTGGGCTACCTCAACGGCGCCCCGGTCATCGATGCCGGGAAAGGCGCCCATCTGGTCGCCAGCCTTGACCTGCTGTCCTGGGCACTGCCCCATGCGGCGATCGCCGGTTGCTACCTCTTCCTCTCGGGCCTGATCACCGGCTATTTCGACAACCGCGCGGCCTATGCCGGGATCGGCCCGCGCATCGCCCGCCTCGGCTGGCTGCAGGCCGTTTTCGGAAGCCGGCGTGCCGGACGCATCGGTGTCTATATTCAGGACCGACTGGGCGGCATCATGGGCAACTTCCTGTTCGGCTGCATGCTCGGCTCGACCGGCGTCATCGGCACCATTCTCGGCCTGCCGCTGGATATTCGCCATATCGCCTTCTCGTCGGCCAACCTGGGCTACGCCCTGGTCGGCTTCCAGTTCGACCTGCCGTTCAAGGTCATCGTCTGGGCCGCGCTGGGTGTTGCCGCCATCGGCTTCGTCAACCTAGCGGTGAGCTTCCTGCTTGCCCTGCGCACGGCCATGCGCGCCCGGGGCGTCCAGTTCACCCACCACGGCCCGCTGCTCAAGGCTTTGTGGCGCCGCTTGCGCCAGCAACCCGCCACCTTCGTCATGCCGCCCCGCCAGCCGGTCGACGACGCGTAAAATGACAGCGTGTTCGCCCGTCCGCTCCCCCTCTTCCTGTCCGCCCTGCTGCTTGCCGTCGCCCCCCCGCTGGCCGCCGGCGAGCTGCGCCTGCAGGCGCCGGACGATATCGATGAACTGCTGGCACCCTACTTGCCCGAGGAAGCCGGCAATCCGCTGCGGCTGCAAGCTACGCTCAGCGAGATCCTGGCCACCGAAGGTTATTTTTCGCCGAATTTCGAATTCAAGGACAGCGACAACGGGCTGCAACTGAACCTCGACCCCGGCCCGCGCACGCTGATCAAAAACGTCGCCCTGAGCCTCGACGGCCCGCTCGCCGCATCGACCCGTGAAGAACTGCAGCGCGACTGGCGCCTGCCAGTCGGCCAGCCCTTTCGCCAGGAGGACTGGAACGAGGCCAAGCAGCAAGTGCTCGCTCGCCTGCTCGCTGTCGAGCACGCCGACGCCCGCCTGGTCGACAGCGAGGCGACGATCGATGTCGAAACACACAGCGCTCGCCTGAGTGCCCACTACGACACTGGGCCGCGCTACCGCTTCGGCCCTTTGCGCGTCGAAGGCCTGCAACGTCATGAGCCTTCGCTGGTCGATCGCTATAACCGGGTCGTGGCGGTCGGGCAACCCTATCGCGAGGAAAGCCTGAACGCCCTGCGGAGCACCTTGCAGGCAACACCCTATTTCGCTTCCGTGCAGACGGTGCTCGATCGCGAGGCTGCGGAGCTGAACAGCGACGGCACGTTGACCGTTCCCGTCGTGGTCCGCGTCCGCGAACGGGCTCCGCACCGGGTCGCCTTCGGGGCGGGCGCCAGTTCGAACACCGGCGCCCGCGTCGAACTCAACTATCACTCGTCCGACCTGCTGGGCCAGGCCTGGGAACTCAACAGCGGCCTGCGCCTGGAGCAGAAGAAACAGACTGCCTACACCGACATCTTCCTGCCGCCGGACGAGCGCTTCCGCCGCAACAGCGTGGGCGCAATGGTCGAAACCACCGACATCGCCGGCCTGAAGACGGAGCGCTATGCCTTTGGGGCGCAAACCGTGCAGCAACGCGGCAGCGTCGAACAGCGCCTGTCACTGAACTGGCAAAACGAATTGCGCGAACCCGATGGCGCCCTGCCAGAAACCAGCCGGGCGCTGGTGCCCAACGCGATGTGGACCTGGCGGCGCGTCGACAACCTGCTCGATCCGCGCCGGGGAACGGTTCTGCAGATGCAAATCGGCGGCGGCGCCCGCGCCGCACTGTCCGACAAGGATTTCGTCCGCCTCCACGGCCGCATCCAGCACTACATTCCGCTCGGACAACACAACACGCTGACCCTGCGCGGGGAAATCGGCACCACGCTGGCCGATTCCCGCCGCCATATCCCGCAGGACTACCTGTTCCGGACCGGCGGAGCCAGTTCGGTACGCGGATACGCCTACCAGAGCCTGGGCGTCAAGGAAGGCGCAGCGACGGTCGGCGGCCGCTACCTCGGTATCGCCAGTGCCGAAATAACACACTGGCTGGACGAGGACTGGGGCATCGCCGCCTTCATCGATGCCGGCGACGCCTTCGATTCGCGACAGGATGTCCGCCTGGCCGTCGGCTACGGACTGGGCGCCCGCTGGCGCAGTCCGGCCGGCCCGATCGGCGTCGACCTGGCCTACGGCGAGCGTGTCCGCGGCTTCCAGCTCCATTTCGCACTGGCCATCCCGTTCTGACATGTTGCGCCGCATTGTCCTTCTCGCCCTCCTCGCCAGCGTTTTCCTGTTTGCTGCCGCCGCCTGGCTGGCGGGCAGCGAAAGCGGCCTGCAAACGACCCTTCGTTTAGCTGCGCAAGCCAGTTCCGGGCGCTTGCAGGCTGAGGACGCGCGAGGCAGCCTGAGCGGCCCCCTCGACATCGCCGGGCTAAGCTGGCAAGACGGCGGTCAGCGAATCGCCATCACCGACATTCACCTCGACTGGTCGCCAAGCGCCTTGCTCTACGGCCAACTGCGGATAACCGAACTGAAGGCGGAGAGCCTGGAAATCCAGCAGCCCGCCAGCGATGCTCCGTTGCTGCCACCGGACAAGCTGACGCTCCCGCTTACCATCGCCATCGAGCGCGTAACCCTGGGCATGTTGAGCGTCAACGGCAATCGACTCGCCGAAGGCGTCAGCGCTCGCCTGGCGAGCGATGGGCGCCAACACCATGTCGAGCAGCTGGCCTTGCGCCTGGCCGATGTGGCCGTCGAAGCGCAGGCTCGCCTTGATGGCCAGGCCCCCTTCCCGCTGTCCGGCACGCTCACGCTCAGCGGCCAGCTCGAGCAGCGCCCACTCGCCCTGGCCGCAACCGCCGGCGGCGAACTGGAGCGGATCGAACTGGCCATCGTTGCCACCCAGGGCATCGACGGCCATGCCGACGTGTCGCTGACGCCCTTTGCCACGGCACCGTTCGCCCGCGCCCGCCTGCAACTCGACCATATCGATCCGGCCAGCTGGGTAGCCGACGCCCCGCGTGCCGACCTCAACGTAGTCGCCGACATCGTGCCTCAGCCCCCGGGGGTTGTCGGCAGTTTCGGGCTGACCAACCAGCGCCCCGGACCGATCGACCGCCAGCGACTTCCGCTGCAGACCCTGGCCGGCACCCTGAACTGGCAGGACAAGCTGTTGCGGCTCAGCGACCTGCACGCCGCCCTGCCCGGCGGCGGCGAACTCAACGGCCATGGCGAATGGCGCGACGCCACCTTGTCGCTCGACTTGCAAGCCCGACGCCTCGATGCCCGGCAGCTCGCCTCCCCCCTCCAGTCCACCCGGCTGGCCGGCCCCCTGGCAGCGACGCTGGCGGCCGAACGTCAAAGCCTGCGCGTCGATCTGCGCGACCCGGCCTTCAGCCTGCTCGCCGAAGCCAACCTGGCCCGGCAGCACCTGCAAATCCCCCGGGTCCTGCTCGCGGCCGGCGAAGCACGCCTGGAGGCGCAAGGCGAATTAAGCCTTGCCTCGCCGCGTACGTTCTCGATCAACGGGGAACTGCGGCACTTCGACCCCAGCCGCTTTGGCAGCCTGCCGGCGGCGCGCATCAACGCCCAGTTGCAGGCCAGCGGGCGCCTTGCACCCCAAGCCGTCGTCGATGCCGGCTTCACCTTGCAGGATAGCCGGATAGCCGGCCAGTCCGTCAGCGGCAGGGGGCAGCTCGCCATCGCCTGGCCGCGTATTCCGCGCGCCGACATCGAACTGCTGGCCGGCAACAACCGCCTGACAGCACAAGGTGCCTACGGACAGGCCGGCGACTTGCTCAAGCTCGACATCGACGCCCGGCAACTCGCTCCCTTTGGCCTCGAAGGGGGCGTGCAAGGCCACTGGGAATTGTCCGGAACACCGCAGGCCCCCATCCTCAGCGGATCACTGCAGGCCGACAGGCTCGGTTGGCCCGGCCATGGCAGGCTGAACGGACTCAAACTGAGCGCCACCCTGGGCAGCGACGCCTCCTCGCCCCTGGCGCTCGACCTGAGTGTCGCAGCCCTCGACAGTGCCGATCAACCCGCCCTGCTGCGCGCCCTGCGCCTGCGTGGCGAAGGCAACAAACTGGCCCATCGCCTGACAGCACAAACCGATATCGCCGGCCAGAATCGGCTTGCCCTCGCTGTGGCAGGCGGCTGGAACGACACCCGCGCAACCTGGAGCGGGCAGCTCGACGAGGCGCGCCTCGACAGCGGCGATCCAGCACGTAACATCCGGCTGCGAGCCCCGGCACCCTTGCTGCTATCCGCTACGGCATGGCGAATCGGCCCACTGCGCCTGGGTGGCGACCCGCTGGACTGGCAAGCGACACTACAGGCGAGTGCCGACGACAAGGCATTCACCGCTTCGCTCGCGGCGCGGGGCAGCCGTATCGGGCAGATCGACGGTCGCGCCGATGCCGCCATGCGGGGTGCCTGGTCGCTGGCCCGCGACAGCCGCTGGCAGGGCACGCTGCAGGCGGATGTCGCCAGCCTCGGCTGGCTCGGCGAGCTGATCGGCGAAGGCTGGCAAAGCGAGGGCAGGCTCAACGGCGAACTTCGGCTCTCCGGTACGCCCAACCGACCGCTGCTCGGTGGCCGGCTGCGCGGCGACCAACTGGCGCTGCGCCTGGCCACGCAAGGACTGAATCTCACCCGGGGCGAACTCGATATCGATCTGCGCGACAACCTGTTGCACATCACGCGGCTGGGATTCGACAGCATCCTCCAACCCATGCCGCGCGCGCTCCGCCTCGAATCCGACAAAGCACTGGCCGGGCTCGACAAGACGCCAGGGCGACTCGAAATCAGCGGCGAGATGCGGCTCGACCGACGCCTGGGAAGCGTCGCCGACGAGCGCAGCAACGACAGCGCCTTTCTCGATGTGCGACTGGACAGACTCGGCGCCTTCCAACTACCCGATCAATGGGTTGCCGTATCGGGCAACGGCCGACTGAGCTGGCAGAATGGCACCCTCGGCGCGCAGGGCAAGCTGGCAGTCGATGCCGGCTACTGGCAATTGGCCAAGAGCGGCACCCCGCGCCTGTCAGACGATGTGGTGGTCAGGCGCCCCGGCAGCGAAAAAACCGCTGCCGCACCGCGCCCAAAACTGGATCTTGACCTCAGCGCCGACCTCGGCAACGCCTTCCTGTTCAATGGCGCCGGCCTCACCAGCCGCCTCGGCGGTGAAATACGCATCACCGCCAAGGGTCGGGACCTGCCGCGGGCCAACGGCACCATCCGGACCCGCAGTGGCCGCTTCGAGGCCTACGGGCAGAAACTCGATATCGAACGAGGCATCCTCAGCTTCAACGGCTTGCTCGACAATCCGGGACTCGATGTCCGGGCCGTCCGCAAGGGGCTGGCAGTCGAACCGGGCGTTCACATCGGCGGTACGGCGCAGAAGCCTGTCGTCAAACTGGTTTCCGACCCGGAGCGGCCGGATGCCGAAAAGCTCGCCTGGCTGGTTCTCGGCCACGGCCCGGAACAGACCGGCGCAGGCGATGCGACCACCCTGCTGGCCGCCGCCAGCGGCCTGCTCGGCAACGATTCCGGCAATGTCGTCCAGCAGATCAAGAAAACCTTCGGCTTCGACGAACTCGGTGTCCGCCAGGGCAACCTCGGCGACAGCGGCGGGCGGCAGCAAAGCAGCCGGGTCGCCGGCAGCAGCGTCGATACGACAGGCAGCACCGGCCAGCAGATATTCTCGGTCGGCAAGCGCCTGTCGTCGAACGCCCTGCTCTCCTATGAACAAACACTGGGCAGGGCGGAAGGCATCGTCAAGCTGACCGTCAACCTCAGCCGTCGAATCGCCGTCATCGGTCGGGCCGGCAGCGACAATGCGCTGGATGTGTTCTACACGCTGACCTTCGGTCGCGACGGGATAAAGGACGGCACCAAACAGTAGGCGATGCCGATAAGGCAAACCGCCTTGGAAGCGGTAATAAAACGAAGCGCAGCGGTCCTGGCCAAGCGTGCCGACGCAGACAGTACAACGCGTACGGCAAGGCGGCACAACAACCCCAGGATCATTTTGTTAGCGCTTCTTGAAGCGGCTCGCCATCCCGAGGCTGTGCCCCCTCTTTTCGCCCCAGGTGGCTGACCACGACAGCCAGCAAGGCATCCTGCCTGAGCGGCTTGGACAGGAAATCATCCATGCCGGCAACACGAGTATGCTCGGCATCCTCGGCGAAAACTCCGGCACTCAGGGCGACAACCGGCAAACGCCCGGCCCCCTGTTCCATTTCCCAGGCACGTATGCGGCGAGTTGCCTCCAGGCCATCCATGACCGGCATCTGCACATCCATGAGAACCAGGTCGGGACGCGGAATGCTGGTCGCCGCGACCACGGCCTCGCTACCGTTGGCCGCCTGATCGATGCTCAGCCCCAGGCGGGAGAGCATGGTCTGGGCGACCTTGCGATTGATCGGATTGTCATCGACGACCAGCACGCGACCAGACATCGCCACAAGATCGCCGGCTGCCTGGCGTACCATTTGCCGGCTGTCCGCATGGCTGTCGAGCGCCTCGACACGAATCCGGAACCAGAAGCGCGAGCCCTTGCCCATCTCGCTTTCGACCCCCGCCTCGCCCCCCATCAATTCAGCTAGGCGACGAACGATGGACAGGCCAAGGCCGGTCCCGCCATACTCCCGGGTCGTCGAGCTGTCGGCTTGTGAAAATGGCTGAAACAGCAGCACAAGCTTGTCTTCCGCGATACCGATGCCACTGTCGGTAACCGAAAACTCCATCAGGAGGTGCCCCTGGGCATTGACGACCTCGTTGGCTTCGATACGCACAAAACCATTGTCAGTAAATTTGAGCGCGTTGCTGAGTAGATTGGTCAGCATCTGCCGAATACGGATCGGATCGGCCATGTAGCGTGCGCCCGCACTCCCGTGCCAAGCCAACTGCAGATCGATGCCTTTTTCCTGCACGCTACCGGCAAACAAGGTGGCGGCCTCGTGGAGAATCTGCGCGGGATCAAAGGGCGCGCTGCTGATATCCAGCTTGCCGGCCTCGATTTTTGACAGGTCCAGCACATCGTTCAGCAGGGTCTGGCCGGAATTGAGGATGGTTCGCGCAAAATCCTGCCGCTCCTCCTCCGTCAGGTTGGGCATTAACAGTAGTTGAGCCATGCCAAGAACCGCATTCATGGGTGTACGAATTTCATGCGACATGACAGCGAGGAAGTCGCTCTTGGCACGGTTTGCCGCCTCCGCCGCCTCTTTGGCTTCGTAAAGCTCGGTAATGTCGATGCGAAAACCGACGATAAAGCCTTCCGGCGTCTTGCGCTCGCGAATTCTCAACCAGCGGCCGTCATCAAGCCGCTGAATGAGATCGCTTTGCCCGCTGCGATGAGCCGCCAGCCGCTCGGCCACCCAGGCATCGAGCCGCCCGCTCGCCTGCTCGTACTGCCCCCGTTCCGCCCCTATCCGGATAATGTCCTCGAAGCGCCGTCCCGGCACCAGCAGATCTGCCGATGACTGGTAATACTCGCGATAGCGCTCGTTGCAATAGGCCAGCCTGTCCTCCTGGTCATAGATGACAAAGGCTTCCCCGATAGTCTCGATTGAGGATTGCAGCATGGCCTGGCTTTCCTGCAGGCGGCCCTTCATGGCCAGATGCTGCGCAAAGGTCCGGAACAAGGTGAGAAGAAGCGCAAGGACAAGCACTGAGAGCAATATCGCCACGAGCACGACCCGGGTTCGGTAATCGCGATAACTGGCAAGTACCTCGTCCTTAGGATGTCCGACGATAAAGCTCAAGCCGTACTCCGGCAGGCGCTCGAAACCGTAAACACGATCGATACCGTCAACCGGATCAAGCTGCGCAAAGCTACCGGACAGGGGTGCGCCCGCTGCCAGATAGGGCACCCCCTGCAGTTTCTGCCCCATGACCCGCTCACCGTCCGGATAACGCGCCATGATATCCCCGCTGTCGGCAACGACCGACACCACCGCGTTCTCGCCCAGCTTGCCCCGGAAGGCGGTCAAGGCATCCGGACTGACCGAAAGCACCAGAACCCCCATGAAGCCTTTTTCGGACAACAGGGGTCGCGTGATCTGGATGGACCACTTGCCGGAGCGCTTGCCCTCAACCGGTTTACTGATCACCAAGCGGTCACCGCCATCGACATGAGCCCGAAAATGCTCGCGCTCGCCAAGGAACAACGGCTCTTTCGGCAGACCCAGGTTGGAATAGACCAACCACCCCTGCGCATCGATTACCGCAATCTGGAAAGTCGTGTCTTCCATGTATTTCTGGCGACGGCCGACCTGCATGTCGAATTGGGCCGGCCCTTCCATCCAGTGCATACGCAGGTCGATCAGCGCCGCATTCAGGCGCTTGATGAGCGACGCGGCATTCTCTGCCGAGGCCTGAGCCTGGAATTCGGTAACGCGCTCCATTTCGTGCAGATCGCCACTCTGGCGGCGCTCGAGCTCGTGGAGCGCGCCGCCCCAGATCATTGCCAGGCAGACCAGAATAGCCAGGCCAAGAATCAGCCGGCGAGACTGCTCGCCCCCGTAGGAAAGAGTCGATTTAGCCATGGTCTTCTTCGTTTATTACAGGGGGGTGACCTGACCGCTGCTCAGGGAAATATGGTAAATCCCAGACATGGCATTTTCATCCAGCTATGACCAAAGTAATGAATACACCCCATCTCTCCACTCTCCCAGACGCGCTCCCGGCACTTACCGGAAAACAATCGATACAGCCAAGATGGCCTTGCTCTCTGAAAGTCGCCCCCTCAACAATAACCGTATTGATTGCGCTTCGCAGTATTTATTGACAAAAGACAAACAATAGAACGACAATCAAAAAAAACAAAATTGACAAATTTACGGAGGCATCACAATGTTAAATCGCTTTGGTATTGCTTCGCGGCTATTGATCGGCTTCGGGATCATCATCCTGATCGCCATCGTGATGGCCATCGCCGGCATCATGCAACTGTCGCGCATCGATACGCATCTGTACAACATCACCCAGGTCAACGGACCGGAGAAAGACATGGTGCTGAGGATGCGGATCATCGCCGATAGTCGCGCCATAGCCAACCGCGACCTGGCACTGGAAAAGGATCAGGCCGGACGCGATGCCGTCCTGGCTCGCCTGAACGAGATGCGCGGCCAGTTCAATGCTGAGCACAACAAGCTACTCGACCTACTCAAGGCAACGGACGGCGAACCGCGCGAATTCCAAGCGCTGGAAAAGATCATGGCGGCTAATGCTGCGGCCCGCGAGCAAGGCGACAAGCTGGTCGCGCTAATCAAGGCGGGCAAAGAAGCCGAGGCCCGGGAAACAGCCCTGACCGTTCGCACTTTTTTTGGCAAGCTCCGCACCGAGATCGAAGCACTCGCCAAGATCGAGGACGAGCTCAACGAACAGGAAATCAAGAATGCCAACGATGCCTATGCCAGCGCCAGAACCCTGCTCATCGGACTGGTGCTCGCCGGCATGGTCATCGCTGTCGCAGCAGCCCTCCTGATCACCCGCTCGATCACCGGCCCGGTCAATCGCGTCTTGCGCTCCGTGGAGACAATCGCCGCCGGCGACCTGACAGTCAAGCTCGCGCCTCAAGGCAACGACGAGATGGCCCGCCTCGAAACCGGCGTCGCCACCATGAGCGAATCCTTGCTCAAGGCTATCGGCGAGGTTCGCCGCAACGCCGAGAGCGTGGCGCAGACCTCAGGCTCCCTGAGCACATCGGCGCAACAAGTCCGCAACGGCTCCGAGGAGCAATCCGAATCGGCTTCGGCCATGGCTGCGGCGCTGGAGGAAATGTCCACCAGCATCAGCCATGTTGCCAGCCTGTCCAACGACGCCCGTAGTCAGGCGCTGGCCGCCAGCGATGGCGCCGACCTGGGGGCGAGGGAGATTGCCGCCATGATCAGGGAGCTGGACAGCCTGTCGCACAGCCTGGAAGGAAGCGCCGCCAGCGCTCATGAGCTGGACAAGGAGTCCGAACGCATCTCCAGCATCGTCAGCGTGATCAAGGATGTGGCCGACCAGACCAACCTGCTGGCGCTGAACGCCGCCATCGAAGCGGCGCGGGCCGGGGAAATGGGCCGTGGCTTCGCCGTCGTTGCCGACGAGGTGAGGAAACTGGCCGAGCGTTCAGCCAGTTCCGCCCAGGAAATCACCAACATGGTTCATGCGATCCAGGAGCGCAGTCGCCAGATGACCGGCAACATGGAGAACACCGTCACACAAATGCGCGACGGCATGGAACGGGCGAAATCTGCTGGCGAATCCATCGCGGCAATCAACGATGGAGCCAAGCAAGTGGCTGGGGTGATCGACGATGTCAGCGTGGCGCTCGAAGAGCAATCGAGCGCCAGCCAGGAACTGGCCAACCGCGTCGAAAAGATCGTACACATGGTCGAGGAAAACACGATGGCCGTCGGTTCGGTTGCTCAATCCGCCACCGATCTGAGCGCGCTCTCCGACTGTCTTGTAAACGCCGTTTCGCGCTTCAGGACCGCCTGATTCAGCCTTTTCACACGGCGCTATCGTCGGTTTTTCGATTGAATAGCGCCACGCAACGTTCGATCAGGTCGTCGACATAGGTAAACACCACCGGGATGACCAGCAGGCTGAGGAAGGTGGAAGTGATCAGTCCGCCGATCACGACAATCGCCATCGGCGCCCGGAAACTCGGATCGACGCCGATGCCGATCGCAATTGGCATCATGCCGGCCCCCATCGCCACCGTCGTCATGACGATCGGCCGTGCCCGCTTGCGGCAGGCATCGAGCAGGGCATCCCAACGGCTCAGCCCATGCTCGCGGCGGGCCAGCACCACGTAGTCGATGAGCAGGATGGAATTCTTGGTGGCGATGCCCATCAGCATGATCAGGCCGATCATCGACGGCATCGACAGCGCCTTCTGCGCCACGAAGAGCGCCAGGAAGGCCCCCGGCACCGACAGCACCAGGGCCGCCAGGATGGTCACGGGCTGCACGAAATCCTTGAACAGCAGCACCAGCACGATGTAGATGCACAGCACGCCGGTGGCCATGGCCAGACCGAAACTGGCGAACAGCTCGCCCATCGCCTCGGCATCGCCGATCGTGGTCTGGATGATGCCCGGCGGCAGGTTGGCGATGCTCGGCAGGGCCAATGCCTTGGCCTCGACCTCGCCGAGCGGCACACCGTTCAGCTCGATCTCGAAATTGATGTTGCGCAAGCGGTCGTAGCGGTCGATCTCGGCCGGGCCGCCGGCAATACCGATCGACGCCACGTTGGCCAGCGTCACCGGCCCGCGCGCGCCGGGCACGGTCAGCCGTTCGAGCAAGGCCAGGTCGGTGCGCGCCTCGGGCGGCAGCTTGACGACGATGGGCACCTGGCGTTGCGCCAGATTGAGTTTGGCCAAGCCTTGATCGTAGTCGCCGGCAGTGGCAATGCGCAGCGTATCGGCGATGGCCTGCGAGGTAACGCCAAGGTCGGCCATGCGCGCGAAATCGGGGCGAATCACCAGCTCCGGGCGAACCAGGCTGGCGGTGGTCGTCACGTTGCCGATACCCGGAATCCCCCGTAGCTCCCGCTCCACCTGGCGGGCATGTTCGGAGAGCAGCGGGCCGTTTTCGCTGGCCAGAACCAGGATGTATTTCTCGTTGGCCGATCCGAGGCCGACCTTGACCTGGGCGCCGGGAATCGCCGACAAACCATCGCGCAGCTGAGCCTCGATATCCTGCTTGGTTGTCCCCGGGCGCTCCTGGCGCGGCGTCAGGTTCAACGTCAGCGTCGCCTTGCGCACCTCGGCCGCACCTTGCGGCGCGAACGGGTCGCTGCCCGCCTTGCCGCCGCCGACGGCGGTATAAACCAGCTTGACGTGCGGATTGGCCTGGGCGATGGCGCGCGCCTGCTCGGCGGCGGCAAAGCTGTCCTTGAAGGTGACGCCGGGCTGCAGGGTCAGGTAGATCTGCGTCTGCGACAGGTCGTCCGGCGGCAGGAAGCCCTTGGGCAGCAGCGGCACCAGCATGAAGGAGCCGAAGAAAAAGACCGCCGCAGCCAGCAGGGTTACGACGCGATGGCGCAGGCACCAGGCCGCCCAGCCTTCATAGACCTGTAGCCAGCGTGGCGGCCGGTGCTCGTCGGCGACCGGCTTGAGGATGTAGGCCGCCATCATCGGCGTCAGCATACGGGCGACAACCAGCGAGAAGAAGACGGCGATGGCCGCCGTCCACCCGAATTGCACGAAGAACTTGCCGGCCACGCCGCTCATGAAGGCCGTTGGCAGGAAGACGGCGATCAGCGTGAAGGTGGTGGCGATGACCGCCAGGCCGATTTCGTCGGCCGCCTCCATGGCCGCCTGGTAGGGCGTCTTGCCCATGCGCAGGTGGCGCATGATGTTCTCGATCTCGACGATGGCGTCGTCAACCAATATGCCGACCACCAGCGACATCGAGAGCAGGGTCACGACATTGAGGGTGAAGCCCATCTGCCACATGACGAAGAAAGTCGGGATCGCCGACAACGGCAAGGCGGCGGCCGACACGAAGGTGGCCCGCCCATCGCGCAGGAAGAGCCAGACGACGAGCACGGCGAGCAGCGCCCCTTCGATGAGCAGCTTCATCGAACCTTCGTAGTTCTCGACGACCGGATCGACGAAATTGAAGGCCTCCGTGATCTCGATGTCCGGATGCTCGGCCTTCAGCTTGTCCAGCGCGACGAGCACGGCATCGCGCACCTCGATCTCGCCCGCCCCCTTGCTGCGCGTGACCTCGAAGCCGACCACCGGCTTGCCGTTGAGCAGGGCCGCCGTCCGGCGTTCCCCTACGGTATCGCTGACCCTCGCCACCTGATCGAGGCGGATGCGCCGACCATCGGAGAGCACGATGTCCATGCCGCCCAACTCGTCGGCGCTACGTACCGTCGCCAGGGTGCGCACCGACTGCTCGACGCCGCCGATATCCGACTTGCCGCCGGAAGCCTCCTGCTGGATACGACGCAACTGCCGCGAAATATCGGCGGCCGTGGCATTCAGCGCCAGCATGCGGGCCGGATCGAGCTCGATGCGTATCTCGCGGGTCACGCCGCCGACCCGCGACACGGCCCCGACGCCGCGCGCCGAGAGCAGCGCCTTGCTCACCGTATTGTCGACGAACCACGACAGCGCCTCGTCGTCCATGCGCTTCGATGCCACGGTATAGGTCAGGATCGGCGCCCCGGACAGGTTAACCTTGCTAACCACCGGATCCTTGAGGTCGCCCGGCAGGTCGGCGCGGATGCGCGACACGGCATCGCGCACGTCGTCCAGCGCTTCCTGCGTCGGCTTTTCCAGGCGGAACTCGACGGTCACGATGGCCGTGCCATCCTGCACCTTGGTATAGATATGCTTAATGCCCTGCAGCGTCGCCACCGAATTCTCGATCTTGCGCGCCACCTCGGTCTCCATCTGTGCCGGCGCCGCGCCGGGCAAGGTGGCGGTGACCGTCACGGTCGGCAATTCGATGTCCATGAATTGCTGGATCTTCATGCCCTTGAAGCCCATCAACCCGGCCAGGGTGAGCAGCAGGAAGAACAGGATGGCCGGCGTCGGATTCCGGATCGACCAGGACGAAACGTTCATGGCTTGGCGTCCGGCGCGACCTTGACGGCATCGCCGTCAGCCAGGAAGCCGGCCCCCGATTCGACGACGCGCATACCCGGCTGCAGCCCGGAAACCACCTCGACCCGGTCGCCCGAGCGCCGGTCGAGCACAACCTTGACCTGCACCACGCGGTCCTCGCCCTCCAGGCGGAACAGGTAGGCAAAGCCTTCGCGCAGCACGATGGCGCTCTGCGGGAGCGTTAAGGCCGGCGCACGCCCGAGTTCGAAGGCGCCGCGCGCGAACATGCCGGCACGCACTGCCGGCGACGGCGGCAAATCGACATAGACCAAGCCGTTGCGCGTCTGCGGGTCGATGCTCGGCGCCACGGCCCGCACCGTCCCCTTCACCGTCTCGCCGCCCGGTGCGGTCAGAACAGCGGCGATGCCGGGCTTGACCTGGCCCAGATCGGCCGATGGAACCTCGGCGCGCCATTCCAGGCGACCGCCGCGAATCAGACGGAACAGCTCCTGGCCCGACTGGGTCAGCGAACCGACGGTCGCATTGCGCGCCGAGATCACACCATCGTCCGGCGCCAGCACACCGGTCTTGTCCATTTTCAATTGGGCTGACTGCAAGCGGGCCTGCCCAGCGGCAAGGCGCGCCTGTGCCGTATGCAAGGCGGTCTGGTACTGGGTGTTGAGCTGCGAGCTGTAGAAACCCTTCTCGCGCAGTTCCCTGGCGCGTTCGGCATTGGCCTTCGCCTCGCCGGCGCTGGCTTCCAGCTCGGCAACCGCCGCCCTGGCCTCGGCCAGTTCGCTGGCCACCGTGTCATTGGCGATACGGGCCAGAACCTGGCCTTTCCGGACGACATCGCCCACCTGCACCCGCACCTCGGTGATCCGGTAGTTCGCGATTTCCGCGCCGATCACCGCCTCCTGCCAAGCCACGATATTGCCGTTGGCCGATAGCAGTTTCGGCCAGTCCAGCGTTTGCGGCAAAGTCAGGCCGACAGTCAGCGCCGGACGGGCTGCGGGCGGCCTGGCCGCCTCGTCGGGCGGCGAGGCATCCGGGCGCAGCAAAACGAAGGCCATGCCCACCACCCCCAGGGTAGCCAGCACCAATAAGCGGGATTTGCGCCCGCGGAGCAGACCCGATGTCTTTTCACTCATGCCTAAACCTGTATCGACCGCATGCAAAGAGAAGTCCCCCTTGCGGGGGACGAAAAAAACGGCCAATGATACCGCGTTCGGCGCTTATGTCAGCGCCGTAATGACCCCTTGGTCATCAAGGTTTCGCCAGCTCGGCCTTGGCCTCGGCCTCCGTTCCGCTGATCTTCGGCGCGATCTGCCGCTTGGCCAGCGCCTCGCCCAGCTTCATGCGCAGGAAGGTGCTGGCGGTGTAGCGCGTCACGTCGTGGTAGTGGCGCTCGACAACGCCTTTCACCATGTCGATGTAGGCATCGACCAGCTCCGGCGAGATGTTGAAACGGTCGTAATTGACGATGGCGTTGACCTTGTGGCCGACCGGGTCGAGCGCTGCGTCAACCGCTGCCTCGATGCGCCGGATGTCGTCAGCGCTGCGCACGTTGAGACCCGAAAAGTCGAGGAAGAACAGGTTTTGCGCCGCATCGTAGGAAAGGCGCTCGGGTAGCGGCACGTCGAGCAGTTCAGGACGGATGCCCATCGGGCCATCGGCGAAGATGCGCGCGTCCATGATCGCCGGTTCACCGTCGATGATCGGCCGGAAGGCCATCTTATCGAGGATGTCCTTTTGCAGGTCGACGCCGGGTGCAATTTCGGTCAGCTGCAAACCCTGCGCCGTCAGCCGGAATACGCAGCGCTCGGTGACATAGACCACCTCCTTGCCACGCCGCGCCGCCTCCGGGCCGCTGAAGGTGCGGTGCTCGACCTCGTCGACGAACTTGACCGACTTGCCGTCTTCCCGGATGTGCAGCTTTCCGGCCTCGATCGCCACCTCCAGGTTGCCGGCGGTGAAGGTGCCGACGAAGACGACCTTCTTGGCGTTCTGGGAGATATCGATGAAACCGCCCGAGCCAGCCAGGCGCGGTCCGAACTTCGAGACGTTGAGGTTACCCTGCTTATCGGCCTGGGCCAGCCCGAGGAAGGCGATGTCCAGACCGCCGCCCTGGTAGAAATCGAACTGGCTGGGCTGGTCGATGATGGCCTGGGTGTTGGTCGCCGCGCCGAAATTGAGACCGCCTGCCGGCACGCCGCCGACCACGCCCGGCTCGGCGGTCAGGGTCAGCAGGTCGATGATGTGCTCCTCGGCCGCCACGTTGGCGACGCCTTCCGGCATGCCGATGCCGAGGTTCACCACGGCATTGGCCTTGAGTTCCATGGCGGCCCTGCGGGCGATGATCTTGCGCTCGCTCATTTCCATGGCCGGAATGGCCGACATCGGCACCTTGATCTCGCCCGAAAAAGCCGGGCTGTACTGCTCGATGAAGGTCTGCATGTGGTACTCGGGCTTCTCGGCGACCACCACGCAATCGACCAGGATGCCCGGGATCTTGACCTGGCGCGGATTCAGCGTGCCGCGCTCGGCCACCCGCTCGACCTGGACGATGACGATGCCGCCCGAGTTCTTGGCGGCCATCGCGATGGCCTGGGCCTCCAGCGTCAGCGCCTCCTTCTCCATCGTGATGTTGCCGTCCGGGTCGGCCGTCGTGCCGCGAATGATGCCAACGTGGATGGGGAAAGCCTTGTAGAACAGGTATTCCTCGCCATCGATCTCCATCAGGCGGACGATGTCCTTGGTCGTCATGGCGTTCAGCTTGCCGCCGCCGAAACGCGGATCGACGAAAGTGCCGAGGCCGACCCGGGTGATCGTCCCCGGCTTGGCCGCGGCAATGTCGCGGAACAAGTGGGTGATCACCCCCTGCGGCAAGTTATAGGCCTCGATGCGGTTGGCCACGGCCAGCGCCTGCACTTTCGGCACCAGCCCCCAGTGCCCGCCGATGACGCGGGAAACCAGGCCGTCGTGCCCGAGGTGGTTGAGGCCGCGTTCCTTGCCGTCGCCCTGCCCGGCCGCATAGACCAGGGTCAGGTTGCGCGGACTCCCCTGGCCTTGCGCATCGGCCGCCTGGCTTTCAACGAAACGCTGCTCGATGGCCACGGCGATATTCTCGGCAAAGCCGATGCCGACGAAGCCGCCGGTGGCGACCGTATCGCCATCGCGGATCAGGCGCACCGCGTCGCGCGCCGACACCACCTTGCCGGTGTCGGAAGCGCGCAGTGAATTCGCCATGGGGTGACGGGTAATTGGCATGTTCATCTCCTCGCTATTTTTGTTGGACTAGACGATACCCGTGGCGTAGAAAACCGCAATGACCACGAACACCGCCAGCGTCTTGATGCAGGTGATGGCGAAGATGTCCTTGTACGACTGGCGATGGGTCAGGCCGGTCACCGCCAGCAGCGTGATCACCGCGCCGTTGTGTGGCAAGGTATCCATGCCGCCGGAAGCCATCGACGCGACGCGATGGAATACTTCGAGCGGAATGCCGGCAGCCTGGGCATTGGCGATGAAGGTATCGGCCATTGCGGCGAGCGCGATGCCCATGCCGCCGGAAGCCGAACCGGTAATACCGGCCAGCGCCGTGACCGTGATCGCTTCATTGACCAAGGGATTGGGAATCGCCGACAGGGCATTGGCAACAACCAGGAAGCCCGGCAATGCCGCAATGACGGCACCGAAGCCGTATTCGGAGGCCGTGTTCATGGTCGCCAGCAGGGCGCCGCCGATGGCCGTCTTGCTGCCTTCGGCGAATTTGGTGAACACCATCTTCCAGGCAAACAGGAAAACGGTCGCAATGCCGATCAGCAGCGCTCCCTCGACCGCCCAGATGGCCGCCACCGCCTTGGTTTGCTGGACCACCGGCGTGGCCTTGCCGATCACCGCCGGGATGAACGACACCTTCTCGCCGTAGAGTGCAGGAATGGCAGCGGTGAACACCTTGTTCATGACACCGACCATGACCAGCGGCAGGATGGCGATCAACGGATGGGCCAGGTTGCTGCTGTCGATCGGCTCCGGCTCGTTGCTGTGACCTTCGCCATACCCTTCACCGGCAGCGGCGGCACGACGACGGCACCATTCGAGGTAGCTCAGGCCGCAAACGAGGATGAACAGGCCACCGATGATGCCCAGCCACGGCGCGGCGTAGATGTCGGTTTTGAAGAAAGTGGTCGGGATGATGTTCTGGATCTGCGGCGTGCCGGGCAGCGAATCCATCGTGAAGGTGAAGGCGCCGAGCGCGATGGTGCCCGGAATCAGGCGTTTCGGAATGCCGCCCTGGCGGAACATTTCCGCCGCGAACGGATACACCGCGAAGACAACGACGAACAGCGACACGCCGCCGTAGGTCAGCAGGGCGCAGACGACAACGATGGCCAGCATGGCCCGTTCGCGGCCGATCAGCTTGATCACCGCCGCGACGATCGACTTGGAGAAGCCGGACAGTTCGATCACCTTGCCGAACACCGCACCGAGCAGGAAGACCGGGAAGAAGTTCTTGACGAAGCCGACCATCTTGTCCATGAACAAGCCGGTGAACATCGGCGCGACCAAGTTCGGATCGACGAACAGCACGGCGCCGAGAGCGGCGATGGGGGCAAACAGGATGACGCTGTAGCCGCGATAGGCCACGAACATCAGGAAAGCCAGCGATGCCAGCACGATCAGAAAATCCACGACTGTCTCCTTGATCCGTTGTTGTAAAGGCGGCCTATATGCACGCCTCGTGCCATAACGCGCAAGCAATTGATCAATAGGGAATTCTCGAAACCCGGAAAGCCCCGGCGCAAGTTACCCTGTTCGCGATTCAGGACAGGGTGTCCGGATCGGCAGACAGGTCAGGCCGAGCGGGCATCCACGTCGAGCGCGGCCATTTTCTCGTATAGGGCAGCCCGTGAAATCCCGAGCTGGCGCGCCGCTTCGGCCTTGTTACCCCGGGAACTGAGCAGCGCCAGACGGATTGCCTCACGCTCCGCCTGCGCCACGGCCTCGGCCATGCCCAGCGGACGCAGGCCAACCACCTTGGGTAGTGCGACAGCAGGCGCCGTCGGCATGACACTTTCCATGTCGTCGGCCTCCAGCGTGTCACTATCCGACATCAACAATGCCCGCTCCAGCACATTGGCCAGCTCCCTGACATTGCCGGGCCAATCGTGCCGGCACAGGCGGTTGATGGCACCGGTAGCGATCCCGCGCGGCGGCATGCCCTGGTTGCGGCAAATGGCATCGACCAGATAATCGGCGAGCAGGGCGATATCCTCAAGCCGCTCGCGCAATGGCGGCGTACGCAAGGTAATGACGTTGAGCCGGTAATAGAGGTCGGCCCGAAAGCTGCCATCGGCGACCATCCCTTCCAGATCGCGGCTGGTCGCCGCAATGACCCGGACATCGACCGACAGCAAGCGATTCGAGCCCACCGGCTCGAATTCGCCCTCTTGCAGGGTGCGCAGCAACTTGGCCTGGAGCGCCGGCGACATGTCGCCGATTTCGTCCAGGAAGAGCGTCCCGCCGTCGGCCAGCTTGAACTTGCCGTCCCGCCCGTTGCGCTCGGCGCCGGTATAGGCGCCCGGCGCAACGCCGAAAAATTCGGCTTCGAGCAGCGTTTCCGGCACCGCCGCGATATTGACGGCGACGAAGGGCGCCTCGGCGCGCACGCTGGCGGCATGGATCGATTGCGCCAGCAGTTCCTTGCCAGTACCCGTTTCGCCGAGGATGAGCACGGGCGCTGCCGTTCGCGCCGCCCGCCGGGCGGCCTGCTTGACGACGCTACTGGCTGTTCCGGCGCCGACGAAACTGGCGAAGGTGTACTTCGTCTTGCGCGCCTCGGCCAGTTTTTTCCGGGTTTCCGCAAGGTCGCGGCGCAAACGCTGGTATCGCGCCGTCAACGACACCACATGCCCCGGATCGTCGTACAGCATGAAGCCGACCGCGCCGAGCACCTTGCCGGCCTTGTCGTGCAGGGGCAGCCGGGTCACCACGAAGGCGGCTTCGCCATACTCCATGATATCGAGCATGATCGGCCGCCCGGTTTCCACCACCTGGCGCATCAGGCTATTGGGAATAACCTTCTCGATCTCCTGGCCAACCACGCACTCGGGCATGGCAATTCCCAGGCGCTCCGGATAACGCTCGTTCATCCAGACGATACGCGCCTCGGCATCGACGATGACCGCCCCTTCGCAATACTCGGCGTAGTGCGCGAGCAGCGATTCGGAAGCCAGCTGCCGCAATTCCTCGGCAGAAGTCATGCCCATGCGAACATGTCAGTCAGCAAGCGCCGCCTCGATTTCGGCAAAGGTGCGTGCCAGTTCAAAACCGAGAACCGGCACACCGAGCAGGCGCCCGATATGGGTGGCCGAGAACACACCGCGCACCCGGGGCTGGCCGGAAGTCGGGTCGACGTCCTCGACCAGGATATGCTGGCGCCCCAGATGCTTCAGGGCATCGAGAATATCAACCACCTTGGCGTGCAGCACCTCGTTCAGGTACAGCGTGTCGACACTGCCGATCGGCGTCATCAGGTCGGCCACCAGCAGCTCGTCACGCTTGCAGCCGCGGGCCTGCGCCACCTGGATCGGCTTTTCGCCGAGAATGTCGCGTGCCGTGATCAGGCCGAGCACCGAATCGCCGACGCCATTGACGATCAACATGCGAACACCCCGCGAAATCATCCGCGCATTGGCCTCGACCACCGATTCGTCGGCGCCGATCATGACCACGTTGACGCGCAGGAAGTCGGTCATCGCCTCGATGGCCGGCGATTCGGCACCGACCAGGTTGTAGCCGGAAGCACTCAGGGTAACGTTCTTGGAAATCTTGTGCGTGCGCACTTTGGCAGCCAAAGTCATGTCTCGATCCTCCTACTGGTTAGTGTTTTGCAGGCAAAACAGCACAGCGGAGCCGGCCCGTCCAAGCCATAGCTGGTCATTACCGGCGAAAGGTCAGTATTCTGCGAATCGCCCCGCAAGACAAGCACCCCAAGGGAAATCCCTAAGTCAACATAACGTCCGTTCAATCGATTAGCCAATGGCAGCAATAGACCTTTACTTCTAAACGACAGGTCTTGAATGCACGTGAACCCTGCTCTCAAGACTATCTCGGCACAATCACACCCGCAGTAAAAACCCAGATACCGCCTGCCTATACGGTGAGGAAGCAGCCATCCCCTTCAACTACCGATTTTCCTGGCAATACATATAGGCATTCGCCAATTGCTGCGTCCAAAACCCGTGCATTTGACCATTGGCATAACTTGCCGCACTACCTCGAAGATCCTTTACTTTGGCCATCGCGGTGTTCAGAAGCTGTCCAATTGCCTCTGCTCTTGAATCTTTATCCATCCGGCACAACAGCTTTTTCGAAATCAGATGTGCCTTCAAGCGCCCATCATTGCGGCAATCATCAAACAAAAAATAACCTTGGTCGATATCCGTCTGCCTTATCCGGAACAGTGTTTTCAACTGTGCAGTATCCAGCACCAGAAACCCGTATTCGTGCGCCTTCTCGCCAACCGGAATTCGCTGGTCTTCGACCAGCAGCAAAAATCCATCCGGTCTGAGTCCCCGCATGATCATGGAACCTGAAGCGAACATCGGCAACCATTGGTTGGGCGGAATTTCATGGAGTACGTTACACATCACAATGACATCTATCGACTCATCGTCTGACGACTCGAAAAATTCCTCTTCCGAGCCAAAGTAGCGCCCCTCCGCATTACCGTACAACTCCCGAATAACGGCACAGCAAATCTCTCTGTCACTCGGATAAGCATCATGAGCAAAATACTGGATACGCCTTGCAACCTCATCCCCGCCAAGCTCTTCGGCAATCCCCTCCAACAGACGCCCCTTCCCAGCGCCGAAATCAAGAATTTTTAAAGCACCAGAGGGGAAATGACGACTCAGCATCTGCGATATCTGACTAACTTGCGGATCATGCTCCCCAGCAGAAACAACCTTCGGCGGCAGCAAGCTTTCTATGGCATATGTCGTTGCCGCCAGAACCGACGGCATTCCGGAAAATGCGTGTAGCTGACCAACACGATCATCCCCTCCCAGCAATGCCTGCAAAATTTTCTCGGGTTTTCTTCCGGCATGGGTCGCTTGCCCCGCATCCATGCACCAAATCGCCATCGGTTCAATGTGCGCTATATGTGCAAGAAGCGGAACCGAATGCGTTGCAATCCAGATTTGCGAACTCGGTGCTGCCAATTGCAGCCTCTCCAGAAACTCGATGACGGCAGAAGGATGCAGATGGTTTTCCAGCTCATCGAGAATAAAAACCGTATCGGCCAACTCCTGGCTCTGTGCATGCAGCGCCACCGCCAGTTGCAGTATTATTTTTTGTCCTTCTGACAGTCCCGCTTCTGCCAGTGGCTCGTTGAACAGCGTTGCTTCGTCTTCAGTACTGCGTCCGAGAGGCACCCCAAGAAACGTCGAAATCAACGCATTCAAGGACTCATAACTTGCTATCGCCGAAGCTCGATCAGTATCGGTCCCGGCATACTCTTGATGCGTGGCTGCCCAGCGCTTGTCCTGAACTTTCTGAATGTAATGAAGACAATGATGCTGGTAGTTCTCTACCGGTGCATTTTTTGCTTCGGAAAATCGCAATTCCAGTATTGATTTGGTCAGGCCCCGCGGATCTTCCAAATCCAATCCTTTCGGCACAAATCGGAGTGTTTTTATGGCCGAACCAGCGCCTTCAACCTCCAACCCTCCATTCAGACGCTCCCGATTCTCCCTGGCCACCTTAACCCCATGCTCATACATGATTCTGCTTGGGCTATCGGGTCTATTCTCAATTTCCTTTTGCCAAATCCCAATGTTGTATTGGAGATTTTCCCGCTCTTTGCGGGTATTGAAATGATCTTTGGCGCAATCCTCAAGGGCATTCAATAGACGGCTTTTACCCGAGCCATTTTTCCCGGCCAGAGAGGTGGTTCCGCGAATCCGGACATCGAGTTAAGTGAAATCTCTGCTTCAATGGGCGATGGAAATCGCCTGCCTAGGAGCAGAAGCAATGAGAAGACCCCGCCGTAACCACACAGCCGCCTTCAAGGCCAAAGTGGCGATTGCCGCCCTCAAGGGCGATGAGACGCTGGCTGCGTTAGCAGAGAAGTTTGACGTTCATCCGAATCAGATTACGCAATGGAAGACACAATTGCTCGAGAACGCCTCGGGTGTCTTTGCGACGGCTGCCGAGAAGCAGGCGGCCACGCCGGACCTGAAGGATTTGCATGCAAAGATAGGCCAGCAGGCGTTGGAGATTGATTTTTTGGCCGTCGCGCTCGGTCGCATCGGCGATGCGAGCGCAAAACGATGATCGACAAGGCCCACGATCTGCCTGTCGTCAGGCAAGTCCAGTTACTTGAGCTTTCGCGTTCTTCTGTCTATTACCAGCCGCAGCCCACATCCGAAATCGATTTGATGCTGATGCGGCGGATTGATGAACTGCACCTGGAGCATCCCTTTGCCGGTGCGCGGATGTTGCGCGATATGCTCAAGCTCGAAGGCCATGAAATCGGTCGCAAACATGTCGGTACGCTGATGAAGAAGCTCGATATCCAGGCCATCTACCGCAAGGCCAACACCAGTCGGCGCAACCAGGCACACCGCATCTATCCCTACCTGCTGCGCGGCCTTGCCATCGAGCGTCCGAATCAGGTCTGGGCCATGGATACGACCTACATCCCGATGCGCCGGGGCTTCGTCTATCTGAGCGCGGTGCTTGATTGGGCAACCCGTCGGGTGCTGAGTTGGCGCCTGTCGAACAGCCTGACGGCTGATCCCTGCGTCGATGCTCTGGAAGAGGCCATCATGAAGTATGGCCGACCGGAAATCATGAACACAGACCAGGGCAGCCAATTCACCAGTTCGGCCTTCATTGGCTTGCTTCAGGAGCACAGCATTCAGGTCAGCATGGATGGCAAGGGCTGCTGGCGCGATAACGTATTCGTCGAACGCCTCTGGAAATCGGTCAAGTACGAGGAGATTTACCTGCACGGCTACGACACCGTTTCCGAGGTCCGACAGGCGCTGGCCCGCTACTTCGATTTTTACAATCGTCGTCGCCCGCACTCAACGCTTGACGGGCAAACCCCGGATACGGCTTACTTCAACCAGCCGCTGCTCGCCGCAGCGGCTTAACCCGCAGAGAACTCACTTAAGAAAACCAAATTTCTGTCCAACTGCGCGGGGCCACCTCTCAGCGCAACGATGCGCCCCAGGCGAGACATATTGATTTCCTTCAGGCCAAAGGCCTCTGATTTAATTTCGGGGTAATAAAACCGTCTGATTAACATGTGAACGAATGCTATCCATTAGTTGGGCAAAAGTGCCCAGCCATCATACGTTTCTTGAATCAAGATGTTAATTGGGTTTTATTGATACCGAGTCAAAGATATCGATTGATAAAACTTGGCAAGGAAATATGATTAATGCCATTTAACTAAAACGGATGCACCGCAGGCCTATACGAGTTTCTTGCCCCCAAAAAGCACTAGGGCAACCTCTTAAGCGTTTAACGGGAAAACAGGCGTAGCGGGCGTACCTTCAGCCATCCTAGCATTTAAAAGCAGGATAAAAAAAGCCAGAAACCTAGATACACCGTGGTTTTCTGGCCTTCTTCGGACTACCTGAAAGTTGTCGATGGTGGTGGAGTTTAACACTCCATCGAACTTTCCTCAATAACGCCTGCGGGTTGGTGCGGAAGCACGCGGAGGAAACTACTATCGCTCCCGAACTCCAGCGGGGCCGATCTCCGGGCGTAGCCCACGTCGTTCCTCGGTACGATCCCGCAACAAGAGCTTCGCGGCTCGCGCCGAATTCGCCACTCCCAACTCGTACAACCACTCAGCCGCAATATCTTCTTGGGCCTGCCGTGCCCGGATCTCACTGCTGTATCGCTGGATTCGCTTTTCCAGTGAGGCCATCCTTTTAGATTCGCGCTGAGCCCAAACGGTTACCAATCCACCACCAAGTGTTCCAACGACGGCGATTGCCGCCGCGATGATCTGACTATCCATCTTCCCTCCCTCTCACATTAGCACCTTCACCCCCGCTGCAAGCAGCACTAACGCCAAGGCGATCTGAACCCCTCGGCCAGTTATCTTCCCGGCCAACAAACTTCCCAGAAGCACGGTGGGTATAGAGCCCACCAACAAACTGGCCAGCATCCACCAATCCACCATGCCCGCGAACAGATAGCCCAACCCGGCCACCACCGCCAAGGGAATGGCATGCACGATGTCGGTTGCCACCAGCCGATGCGGCATCATCCGCAGCGGATACAGGTAGAGCAACATCACACTACCCAGCGCACCGGCACCCACCGAGGTGAGGGCGACGCACAGACCCAACACCCCGCCAGATATCACCGTAAGCGCTGGTTGAATTGCCTTGAAACGTTCTGGCTGCCCAATCCGCCGCCACCGGGCATAAGCCACCAGCCTTGGAGCAACAAGCAACCCGACGGCAGTGATCAACACCACCACGCCAATCGCCTTCGTCAACCAGTCCACCTTCGCAACCTGCGCCCCCAGGCTGACGATGACCACAATCAGCAAAGCCATGGGCAAACTGCCCAACCACAGGCGTTTGGCGACCTGCCAGTCGACATTGCCGTTGGTGTGATGCACCCTGGCTCCAACCAGCTTGGTGATAGCTGCAAACCATAAATCGGTCGCAATGGCCGTGGTCGGCGACACGCCAAAAAAGATCAGCAGGATCGGTGTCATCAATGCACCGCCACCGACGCTGGTTAAGCCTACAACAAAGCCAGTAAACGCACCGGCCAGGGCATACGCGGTATCGATCATGCCGGGATCAGCGCTGTATCACGAGTGGCGATGAATGAGGGATTGAGCACGTCGGGCTTGCCGTACAGCAAGGGAATGCCCTGAGGGTCTACGACCACCCCACCTGCACCCTCCAGCACCGCCTGGGCTGCCGCCGTGTTCCATTCGCAAGTCGGCGCCAACCGAGGATAGATGTCGGCCTCGCCCTCAGCCACCCGGCAGAACTTGAGCGAGCTGCCAGCCTGGACCAGGCTGACATCACCCAAGCGATCTATCAAGGATCGCGTTGCCTCATTGAGATGGCTCTTACTTGCCACAACCCGGCATGCACCCCCTGCCTCGGCAGCCGCCACTTTGATCGCAACAGTTTGGGCACCCATGCATCGAAATGCCCCCATGCCTGCGCCTCCCCAGTACATTGCATCAATGGCTGGCGCATACACCACGCCAAACACAGATCGGGCATCTTCAATCAAGGCAATGTTCACCGTGAACTCGCCGTTGCGGGCGATGAACTCCTTGGTGCCATCCAGCGGGTCCACCAGCCAGAAGCGGTACGAAGGAGCATTCGCTGCCAGTGAAGCCGAATCCTCCTCGGATACCACTGGGCAATCCGGCAACAGAGGCGCCAGCCCTGCTGCCAACACCCGATGGGCAGCCAGGTCGGCCTCAGTCACCGGGCTGGCATCGGCTTTGTATACCACTTGGGACCCACCCTCTTGGTAGATCGCCATGACGGCATCGCCCGCAGCGCGCACAACGGGCAGCAGCTTGTCCAACAATATGGCTCGATCCACTTGTCGCATTATGTGTTTGTTTGTGATTTAATACGAATGTCGATCGTATCACAAGCGATTTTCTATAAAGCACATGAATAAAAAGCAATCTGCGACAGACCTAGATGCCAATCTGCTTGGCCTCGATGCCCCCCAGGTGTGGGACACCGAACTCGCCTTCGCCCACCTCCAATCGCTGGGCGAAGCCGATACCAAACGCACGGCCGAGCGGCGCCTGAACGCCATGGACTTGCTGCCGCAGGAACTGGCGCCCGAGTTGCTACTGGACGAGCGCGATCGATCAACCAACCGGCTGGTGCTGGACTGGGCCATCGAGCAAGCGCGCAAGCGGCGCGACCGGGTACTGTTTGTTCAACTGAATCCCCTGCCTGGCGGCCAACCCTGCCTGCACGCCAACGACGCGCGCGGCGCCCGTTTCTGGGTGCCGTTGGCTAACCTGAACGATGCAGCCGTTCATCAAGCGTTGGCCGACCTGCAACGCCACATCGGCAAACCCATTGCCGTGTTCCCCCATGGTGCTTTGGTGGCGCATCTGCGTCACATGAACAGCACCGCCGACATCCACCTCTGCCCGCAAGCCTACCGCCCGGTATTGCCTGCGGGCTTAAGCTTGAGCGGCAACGCCAAAACCGATCTGGCACCGTCCCCCCACCTCAAGCGGCTGGAGGCCGAGAGCATCCACATCATCCGCGAAGCGGTGGCCGAAGCGCAGAACCCGGTGATGATGTACTCCATCGGCAAAGACAGTGGCGTCATGCTGCACTTGGCGCGAAAGGCCTTTTACCCCGCACCGCCGCCGTTTCCGCTGCTGCACATCGACACGCGCTGGAAATTTCAGGAAATGTACCTGTTTCGGGACTTCATGGCCCGCGAAAGCGGCATGGACCTGCTGGTGCACACCAACCCCGAAGCCGTCGAAAAAAATATCAACCCCTTCGACCATGGCTCGGCGCTGCACACCGACATCACCAAGACCGAAGGCCTCAAGCAGGCGCTGGACCATTACAAATTCGACGTGGTGTTTGGCGGTGCCCGTCGCGACGAAGAAAAGTCCCGCGCCAAGGAACGCGTCTTCTCCTTCCGCACGTCCACCCACCGTTGGGACCCGAAGAACCAGCGCCCAGAACTCTGGAACCTCTACAACACCCGCAAGAGTCCGGGCGAAAGCATCCGGGTCTTTCCTTTGAGCAATTGGACCGAGCTC
Organism: Dechloromonas sp. ARDL1; assembly: GCF_051122455.1. Taxonomy (NCBI): domain Bacteria; kingdom Pseudomonadati; phylum Pseudomonadota; class Betaproteobacteria; order Rhodocyclales; family Azonexaceae; genus Dechloromonas; species Dechloromonas sp. ARDL1. Next base: position 4,339,773 of record NZ_CP168939.1, on the reverse strand, counting down.
GACATCTGGCAGTACATCTACCAGGAGAACATCCCCATGGTCCCGCTGTACTTTGCCAAGCCCCGGCCCGTGGTGGTACGGCCCGAGATGATCATGATGGTGGACGACGAGCGCTGCCGCTTGCTGCCTGGCGAAGAGGTGCAGATCAAGAAGGTCCGCTTTCGAACCCTGGGCTGCTACCCGCTCACCGGGGCGGTGGAGTCCGAAGCCGAGACGCTGGAAGACATCCTGCTGGAGATCATTCACGCTCGCCAGTCCGAGCGCCAGGGGCGCAAGATCGACACCGACAGCGCTGGCTCCATGGAAAAGAAAAAACAGGAAGGCTACTTCTGATGGCTCGCCCCAAACACGTGGTCATCATCGGTGGCGGCTTCAGTGGCACGCTCACGGCCATCCATCTGGCGCGCAGCTGCACACCGAATCGCCTGCGAATCACACTCGTTAACCCCACCCCAGACATCGGTCGCGGCCTGGCGTATCGGTTTGACGACGACAACCTGTTGCTCAACGTCCCTGCGGGCAACATGAGCGCCCTGGCCAATGAGCCTGGGCACTTCGTGGCGTATTGCCAGCGCATCGACCCTTCTCTGTCGCCAGGCTCCTTTGTCTCGCGTCGGCTCTATGGTCAGTACCTGCGAAGCCTGTGGTCGCAAACCCAAGTCGCCAGCCCGGGCCTGATCGAACTGCGGGTGGATGAAGCAGTGGCATTGAACCGCGCCATCGGGGAGTCTGGCGAGTCCACATGGCAGGTGGCACTGGCCAGCGGAGAACAATTGATTGCTGACCAGGTGGTCCTGGCCCTGGGCCACCAGCGGCCTCGATTCCCCATTCCATTGGACCCAGAGGTTGGTGCGCACGTGATCGACCCGTGGAACTTTGACGACATGCACCGCCTGCCCAACGATCAGCCGGTGTTGATCGTGGGCACCGGCCATACAGCGGTCGATGCCTTGTTCTGCCTGGCGCAATCTCCGCACCGAGGATCCATCTACCTGCTGTCTCGCCATGGTCTGCTACCGCATCGCCACCGGCTATCGACGACCGCGCCCAAGCCTCAGTCATTCCCAGAATATCTGCGCGATGTGCCACCCACGGTTCGGGCCTACACCCGGGTCTTGCGCCAACACCTGAAAGCACTGGCCCAACAGGGGGGTGATTGGCGCGATGCCTTGAATGAACTGCGCCCGCACACGCCTCAACTCTGGCAATCGCTGCCAGCAAATGAGCAACGGCGATTCTTGCGCCATCTACAGGCGCACTGGGATGTGCATCGCCATCGGCTCGCACCCATGGCCGCCCAGCGGCTGGATCAACTGCTGGCAGAGCGTCGAGCTCAGGTCATCGCAGGGCGAATCACCACCCTGCGGCAACTTTCCGATGGGGTTGAAGTGGCGTATCGGCGCAGGGGATCGCAGCAAGTGAACACCCTGCAGGTCTGCGCTATCGTCAACTGCATCGGACCCAATACCGACATACAACGCCACGCCAATCCACTGATGGCTCAGCTACTCAAAAAGGGCTGGATAGCACCGGATACCCATGGCCTGGGCCTGAGGGTCACACCAGACCTTCAGGTCATAGACACCCACCAGAATCCCGTCGAGGGCCTGTGGTACGTGGGCCCGCTGCTCAAGGGAACGCTCTGGGAAGCGACCGCTGTACCCGAGTTGCGCCTGCATGCCCAACATCTTGCACAAACCCTGCTGCATCTGCCATGAACAAAGCCCCTTCCAAAGCCACACGCCAACCCAAAGCACCCACGGCAAGCAAACACCCGTCGATGGATCGGTGCCCCAAGACCGCCACCATCCACGATTGGATGGTCCAGCAAGCCCAACAGGACTTGCTGCGCTTCATCACCTGCGGCAGCGTGGACGATGGCAAGAGCACCCTGATTGGTCGCTTGCTGTGGGAATCACAACAGGTGTTCGACGACCAACTCACTGCCTTGCAGGCCGACTCCAAGCGGCACGGCACCCAAGGGCAGGACATTGACTTCGCTTTGCTGGTCGATGGCCTGGCGGCTGAGCGTGAGCAAGGCATCACGATCGACGTGGCCTACCGCTTCTTCGCCACGCCCCGGCGCAAGTTCATCGTGGCCGACACACCCGGGCACGAGCAATACACCCGCAACATGGTGACGGGTGCCTCCACAGCCGATGTGGCGGTGCTGCTGATCGATGCCCGCCAAGGCGTGCTCACGCAAACCCGGCGCCATGCCTACCTGGTGTCGCTGGTGGGCATCAAGCAGGTCATCCTGGCTGTCAACAAGCTGGACCTGGTGGGCTACCAGCAAGCGGTCTTCGACGCCATCGTGGCCGACTTCCACATACTGGCCCAGCCGCTCGGCTTCACGAGCATCACGCCCATTCCGCTATCGGCCCTGAAAGGCGACAACATCACCGAGCGCTCCCGGCACACCCCCTGGTATCAGGGTCCCACCTTGATGGGTTGCCTGGGGACACTTCCCATCACCCAACCCGTTCACAACAAAGTTGTGTTCCCGGTGCAGTGGGTGAATCGGCCTAATGCCAGCTTCCGGGGCTTCAGTGGCACCCTGGCAGCAGGTCAATTGAAGGTTGGCGATCTAATCCGAGTCACCGCGTCTGGTCAGACGGCGACTCTGTCACGGATGGTCACCGCAGACGGTGATTTGCCAATTGCCCATGCTGGCGACGCCGTCACCTTGGTGCTCGACAGAGAAGTCGACGCCTCGCGCGGCGACGTGTTGGCCCTGGCCGAACAACCGCTGGAGATGACCGACCAGTTCGAGGCCACGCTCGTGTGGATGCACGATGAACCCGGTCATATGGGGCGGGCCTACGAGATGAAGCTTGCCAACCAGTGGGCCAGCGCCAGCCTCACCAGCCTGAAATATCAGGTCAACGTGAACACACAGGCGCATGAGTCGTGCAAACAGCTCACACTCAACGACATTGCCGTGGCCAACCTGGCGCTGAGCAAGCCGGTAGTGTTTGCCCCTTACGACGACAACCGCACGTTGGGCGGCTTCATCCTGGTAGACAAGTTCACCCACGCCACGGTGGCCGCCGGCATGATCCGCCACAACCTGCGCCGTGCGCAGAACGTGCACCGGCAGGCACTCAGCATCACCCATGAAGACCGCGAACGCCTCAATGGCCACAAAGGCAAAGTCATCTGGTTCACCGGCCTGTCCGGTTCCGGCAAGTCCACCCTTGCCAACGTCCTGGAGAAGGAACTTCACGCCCAGGGCAAGCGTACTTACATTCTGGACGGTGACAACATACGGCAAGGACTGAACAAAGACCTGGGGTTTACCGACGCCGATAGGGTCGAAAACATTCGCCGTGTGGCGGAAGTCGCCAAGTTGATGATGGATGCAGGCCTGATTGTGATGACCGCCTTCATCAGTCCCTTTAGGGCCGAACGCGAAATGGCACGGGAGTTGATCGGTGCTGAAAACTTCATCGAAGTGTTCGTGGACACGCCGCTGGAAGTATGCGAGCAGCGTGATCCCAAGGGGCTGTACAAAAAGGCCCGTAGTGGTCAGTTGCCAAACATGACGGGGATCAACAGCCCCTACGAACGACCTTCGAACCCAGATTTGGTGATTAACTCAACTGTTACGAACACAGAGGACTGCGTGAAACAAATAAGCCTTTATCTTGCAGGCGCACACACATAACGCATCGCCTCGGAAAGTTGACTGATGGCGATGGTGTCGCCCCCGACATGCTCGCCGCCGAAATGCAAGAGCGTCCCCACTCCCGCTGAGCGGCCTGCCGCCATGTCACTCAGCTTGTCGCCAACAAGAATCGATCGCTCCAGGTCGATCCCTAGTTCACTTTGGGCTTGCAGCAACATGCCTGGAGCTGGCTTGCGGAATTCACTCTCCCGGCGGTACTTACCGATACCGTGTTCCGGATGATAGGGGCAGAAGTAGACACCGTCGATTCGTCCACCATGCTCGGCGAATCTGCACTTCATCCAATGAGTCAAGTTATGAAACTGCGCCTCACTGTAGTAGCCACGTCCAATACCGGCCTGGTTCGTCACCACGACAACGAGGTAGCCCGACCGATTGGCGGCGGACACAAGGTCAAAAATACCGTCGATGAAGTGAAACTCTTCTGGCGTGTGCACATACCCGTGATCCACATTGATCACGCCATCCCGATCCAGAAACAGCGCGGGTCTCTTCATAGATCTGCAAGGAGTGTCTGCGCCCGCGCATAGTCTGCGGGGATTCCAATGTCGATGAACACTCCCTTGGTCACAAATACCTCAACCATTTCACGCGCAACCTCTGGTACAAGGTAGTCGGTCTCGATGGAGAAGGCCTGGTTCAGAGGGAATCTCGCCAGCGCATCTCTTGACAGCACATAGCAACCCGCATTGATTAAGCCTTGGCCCGTGATTCCCTTTTCTTCAAAACTGGTTATCCGATCGCCATCTACAACCAAACGCCCATAGCGTGCGGTATCCGACACCTGCCTACCGACAACGATCGGATGCCGCCTGACCTGCCATTGCTGTTCGAGCAGTTCGACCTCAAGGTCGAGATAGGTGTCGCCGTTAAAGACATATACATGGTCTTGGGTGCATGCCTCGGCGGCAAGCCGAGTTGCGCCCCCGGTGCCAAGGGGTGTGTCTTCCACAACGTATGCGATGTCCAGCCCAGCGAACCGGGAACCAAAATGGCCGCTGATCTTTTCAGCCATGAACCCCAGCGAGAGAACCGCTCGCGAAAAGCCCTTTTTCGCGAGCGAGCCAAGCAAAATCTCCAAAAACGGGCGACCAGCAATAGGCGCCATCGGCTTGGGCACATCTGCCACCACTTGGCGCAACCGTGTGCCAAACCCGCCGGCCAGAACAATTGCCTCCATCAGGCGGGCGCCTTGAACAGTGCCTGTTCGACCAAGCCGCACAGGATATGGCCCAGCACGGCATGCCCTTCCTGGATCTTTGGCGTGTCAGCCGAAGGAACGTCTAGGTAGTATTCGCACAGCTCCTTCATCGGACCTCCACGGTTACCTGTCATGCCAATGCATACGACGCCACGGCTTTTCGCCTCCTGGAGCGCAGCAATCACATTGGGAGACTTTCCAGAGGTCGAATAGGCGATGAAGACATCGCCCTTTTGGGCATGTGCCTGCACCTGACGAGCAAACAGCTTGTCATAGCCGTAGTCATTGCCAATCGCCGTAAGAATGGACGTGTCTGTGGTCAACGCGATGGCAGGCAGACCAGGACGATCAAAAGCAAACCGGCTGACAAATTCACCGGCAATGTGTTGTGCATCGGCGGCGCTACCGCCATTTCCGGCAAGCAAAATCTTGCCGCCGTTGTTCATGGACGCGACGCAAGCCTCGGCCGCCGCCGCCACCCGCGCCAGTAGCGAATCGTCCGCCAACATGGCCGACATGACCCGCTGGGTCTCCTGAATCTGACCAGTGATGTAATCTCTCATGAAATTCTCCATGCCTGCGTACCGTGTTTCGTGAAGTGACAGTTACTTACCTGCCCACCAAAGCCACTCAGGGTGCGGATCACATCCATGCGCTTTTCTGTGGGCACAAAGAACCACATGAAGCCACCGCCGCCTGCACCGGATACTTTTCCGGCTAAGGCACCGGCCTGAAGGGCCGAATCGTAGATTGCATCGATGTGCGGATTGGATACCGTTTTAGCCGAACGTTTCTTGTTTTCCCAGCCTAGGCGCATAGACTCCACCAAGCCCTCAAAGTCCCCCCGCAACAAGCATTCTTTCATCGCAAGGGCCTCACGCTTGATGCCATGCATCGCCTCCAGCGCATCTGCCGCACCGGACTTCACATTGCTACTCTGGTCCGCGATGATGTGCGCCGACTCACGCGACACTCCGGTGAAGTACAGCACCAAGGAGGCCTCAAGCTCGCACAGGATCCAGTTCTTGACGCGCAGCGGATTAATAACTGCCCGCTCGTCAGCGTAAAACTCCATGAAGTTGAAACCACCGAACGTCGCCGAATACTGATCTTGCCGGCCTCCTTGCAGCCCACAATCCACCCGTTCGATTTGGTAAGCCATGTGGGCGATGGTGTAGTCATCCAGGGGCAGGTTCAGCAATTCCGCAAAGGCGCGGATCATGGTCACCACCAACGTCGAGGATGACCCTAAACCAGAACCGGCCGGCGCATCGCAGAACGTACTCAATTCCAACGGGATAGGCTTGCCGCCATTGAAGTTTTGCACGATGTGGTTGTACACCGACTTGTGCAAATCCAGATTGCCATCAAGCGGTAACGGCACTTCCGCCGGCCTAACCTTCTCCACCTGCTGGTCGGTAGCAATAAAGCGGACCACTGGCTCGTCCAGGGTTTTGATCACCGCATAGGCGTAGCGGTCAATGGCCGCATTGAGCACAAAACCACCATAGATATCGCAATACGGAGACACGTCGGTGCCGCCACCAGCCAGTCCAAGGCGAAGAGGTGCACGGGCTCGAACTACAGGCATCTTATCTCTCCGTTTAGCGATTCAGTGGAATGCGTCCCTTGGCAATTTCGCTGCGCCAGTGGTTCAACAAGTCTTCAAACATCTTTCTGGCCGGAATTTCGGGCTTCCAATCGATCGCTGCACGAATCTTGGTGTTATCGAACATTTGATAGTCAGCATCGATCGGCCTTAACCGGTCCTGATCGGTCACAACCTTGATGTCGGTACGGGTGCTGAATCCAAGGAGGATATCGATCACCTCAGGCAGTTGGAAAGCTTCTTCACCAGCGATGTTGAAATATTCTCCGCAGGCTATCTTGCCTTGAGCGCTCGCTTCCAACAAAAGGAAGTAGGCCCTGACCGCATCTCGCGCATCCTGGAACGTTCGGGTGCTGGAAAGATTCCCAACGCGGATCTCCGGCGTCTGATATCCAGCCTCGATCAGTGCGATCTGTTTTGCCACAGTGCTCTCAAAGAACACGTCGCTGCGCCGGGGGCCGGAATGCGTACCCATGCGGGTAACGAAGGTGCGCAAGCGATACGCTTCGCCGTAAAAGCGGCCCAGATAATCCGTGCCGATCTTGCTGATGCTGTAGGGGCTCGCTCCATGAAAGGGCGTGTCTTCCGCAAGCGGCATCCCAGGCTTGGCGCGCCCATAAACTTCACTTGAAGAACAAACATGCACGACCGGGTCGTAACCGTCAGCCTCCTTTTGCTGGCGGATGGCTTCGAGCAAATTGGCGGTACCGATGATGTTGGTCTGTAAGGTCTCGATCGGAATGTCGAACGAGGTCTTCGGATATGACTGCGCGGCCAAGTGCGAGACGTAATCTGGCCGAACGGCCTTGAGCATGCGCGCAAGGGCCGAGTAGTCATTCAGATCGGCGTAGTGCAGGCTGATACGGTCTTTACGATTGATCCGGTCAGTCAGGTGATAGAGGTTATCCATCGGCTCCTGCCATCGCATCATGCCGACGACATCGTACGACGTGTTCTCGAGTACGAAGTCAGCCAACTGCGAGCCCACCTGTCCGGTGATTCCAGTGATTAATACTTTTTTGCTCATAAAAATCTCTCAGTATTTGAAGACGCCGCAAACTCCAGACGAGCAGCCTCGCGAAGCGTGCGAGGCGGCCGTCCAAGCAGTCTGGATAAAACTGGGGACGTCATCGCAATGACACGGGGGCGATTCTTGAAGAAGTCTGCGCCGGGTTCTGTCACCTTGAAGCGCAGGTCATGGAGATGAGTCTCTCGAAGGCATTCGGCGAACTCGATCCGAGAAAGCACCTGCGGGCCGCCGAAGTTGATGACCTGCTCAGGCACGTCATTCCAGCGAGCCGCCAGCGCCAACGCGCCCTCGACGACATCATCGCGATGCACGATGGCACGGAAAAACGGATGGAATAGATCGGCTTCCTCGTGACGCGTGGCGCATCCGGCTAGGTAGCGGGTGAAACTTGTCTTCGCGAGAGAACACGTATGAAAGACGAATCGCCTTGAATGATGCGTTGCCCGAAAAGCGTTGTTCGACCTCGCGTTTCATTTCCGCATACTCGCCTGTCGGATTGCACGCTGCTGACTCGTCGAACGAATCTTCGCGCTCGCCATAGACGGTATCGCTGGAAAAAAAGAGTACGCGGGCACCGCGATCGATAACGCTCTGGATAAAGCTCGACGTTCCGGTAACGTTCACCGCCCACGCACGATCGTGCTCACGAGCGCAGATGTCGGGCGCTGAAATGGCGGCTGTTAGCAGCGCGACATCACCGGAACGGACCTTGCCGTAATCAAAATCAGCAGGCGCATCCAGGCGGAGCGGCAGAAGGCCTTTTCCGCCAGAGGATGATGTGCCAAGAGCAGAGCCCGACTTGTTGGCATTCGCTAACAAGACGCTACCAACGTAGCCTGTAGCACCTACTATAAAGAAGGTCGATTTGGTTCTCATCACGCCAACCCTCTGAATTTTAATACGGCATGCGGCTTAATTCCTCGCGAATAAAATGACTCACAATGCAATGTTTTACAAAAAACTGCCATCATGTGCGTCGGAGTTAATGTACCAGCAGCAAATCCCGCTTCATCTTCTGCATGAACTTTATCTATAAGGGCCTTATCTTCTTCGGATTCACGGCTGAAGTTGTGACCAAAACATCTGTCAACAAAAATATCAATGACATTCCCAAAACCGACAAACTTTTCGCACTGAAATCTTTGAACAAGCAAGGGCAGAATATCTTCTGCACGAATCCCCTCAAAGCCTTCTATACTACAATCCCAGTTGTCGTACTCAGCCTCAAATCTATTAAGAAGATGATTATATTTCTTTGTATCCGGCAATTCCTTCCAATACCTTTGAACGATCTCCAATGCTTCCGGCCATCTCTGGTGGCCGTTTCGACCAATCATGTCACTAATCACAAAGCTTCCATCTCTATGCAGAGCATTTCTTACTTGATCAAATAAATTTTCGAGTTGGGTTACGTGATGCAGTGATTGATTTGCCATTACCCCATGGTATTCACGGCTTGCTTGCCACGTATTGAAGTCAGCCTCAACAAAAACCATCTTACTCAAGACACCATTTTCTTTGGCTATCTGCTTACCCCGTTCAAGCATCACAGGATTTATCTCAAGACACTCCAATACAAATTCACTCAAGCCAGCTTGGAGTAGGTTTTTGGCAATAGAGACCTCCAAATCACAATTTCCCGCCCCTACGCTAACAAAATAGGCTTTTGTACAACCTGTTCTTGTTGCAGCGACTAGAAGATTAGATGAGAAAAATTCGGCAATCGTCGAAAATCCAGCATCACGAAAAATTGGAGCCAAGTATTTATTGGACCAATAATGGTAAATATCTGGAAGATCGCTGAACATTTACCTGCTTTTCATAGATGGCCAGTTCTTGTTGGACTTTTTTACGATACTCATCATCAGCAACACCCGCCTTCAAGGCTGGCGACTTAAGATTTGTCGTCGCAACTTTTTTCCATCACTACGATCGGCCCCATAAAGAATTAACTGTCTGTTTCCGCGCTGTAATAAAAAACCCAACTCACAAAGAATTCTCGCAAGTTTATTCCAAGCTGCCTCGGCTCCCCACGATTGCTCAGCAAAATCCACTCCATTTTCGCTAATACGGTTCCACAGCGCTTCATCTTGGTAGATTCTGGCAATCGCAGCAGCAAGGGCTTCTGCATCGTCAGCCACCAAAATATTTTCACCATCGGTGAGCGACATTCCCTCTGCCGCTAGTGAGGTGGCTACAACGGGCAACCCAACGGCCATTGCGGTGCCGATCTTGCCCTTAATACCAGCTCCATAGCGCAAGGGGCAACCGATACACGCATCCTGTCGAGCAGTGGCGTCAGGTCTTCTACAAAGCCCGTAACAATGACGTCTTCCGCTGCCAGCGCTTGTATAGCGGCAGGTGGCTTGCTGCCAACTGCGTAAAAGTGCACGCCAGTGAGTTTTTTGCGCAGCAAAGGCATGACATCTTCTACAAAATATTTCACCGCATCGACGTTAGGAGTATGTTGATAGCCGCCGACAAAGACAATATCTCTGCGCTCTGCAAAGATCTTGCTCGACCCTTTGACATCCATGATCAAGGGGAACACATGAAGCTTGGCCTCGGGCAACAGAGGCCAAAGGATTTCCAGTTCGGCTGTGCTGTGTACGATGGTGGCATCGACGGCACGGATCGCTGCCAGCTCGCGCTGCCGCATTTCGTCTGCTGCCTTTTGTTTGGCATTGTCTGATTGAAGCTCAGCTTCGCGCGACATGCGCAAGAAGTGCAAGTCCACGGTATGGAAGAGCACCTTGGCTTTAGTGCAGTATTGGCGAACGATTTTTAGGTGGCGCTCGACGACCCCCGGCCTGAAAAGGAATGCTAGGTCATATCGTGCACCGTACTCTTTCAGGTGCTGCTCCACATTGGTGACATAAGGGGCGTAGAGCACTTCAATACCTGCCCGCTGCAATGCGGTGGTGTACTCGGGCATGTAAAGAAAATTGTCTTCAGGGATAAACGTGACTTGGAAGTCCATCTCCCTTAACAACAGCAGTAGATTAAATACCGTTACCGAGCCAGCATCTTGGTCGGGCGTGGGGGTGCAGTGGTCGAGCACCAGCACGCGGCGCTTCGCCCTGCGGTCTTTGGCATTGTCTACATCAGTCCCAGATGCTTGATGGGCTTTGAGCCGCTCTTGCCAGCGTTCGAACAGCTTCCTTGTATTTTCGATTTGGTGGGCCTTTACGCCCAGGGTGGTATCCGTCCCCGAAGTTATCCCTTCAAAGTGAATGACGATGGACAGGGGTTGATAGATGACTCGATAGCCCTTGTCGCGAATCTTCAAGGCAAGGTCGGAATCTTCGCAGTATGCTGGGGCATAGTGTTCATCAAAGCCGTTTAACTCATCAAACAACGACTTAGGGACCATGATGGAGGCACCGGAACAGTAGTCAACCTCTCTGGCGTAGTTGTAAATAGGTAGCTGAGGATTTTGAAAACGCCCGAAATTCCAGGCACTGCCGTCCTGCCAGATGATGCCCCCCGCTTCTTGGAGGCGCCCATCGGGATAGACCAGTTTTGACCCTGCGAGCCCCGTGCCCGGAAATTCGCGGAAGGTGCGAAGTAGTTCGTCCAGCCAGCCAGAAGTGACTTCGGTATCGTTATTCAGGAAATACAGGTAATCACCACGCGCTGCCTTTGCACCGTTGTTGCATGAACGGATGAAGCCCTGATTCTGCTCGTTGCGCAGCAACCGAATGCCCTGGACTTTGAACAGGACATCAAAAGAGTCATCGGGAGAACAGTCATCCACCACGATCACCTCAAAGGCAGTTTTTGGTTGATTGCCTGCAATTGACACAAGGCATCGCAATGTGTAATCAACTTTCCCATATACAGGGATGATGACCGAGACCTCCGGACGATCCGAAGCAGGAATTACAAAGCTGGCTGCGGGAGTTACTGGATCTGTTGCAGCTTCTGTCAACTTGGCTACGGAACCATGCTGCGGTGACACATGAGTGCCTGCAAGCATAGGAATAGTCGCCGCTGGCGTACCAGTTGCAAGTAGCAGACGTGGGAAGAACTTGGCAAGAAGTTGTCGATGGTTAGCTTTGGTCTGATAGCCTAGCGGCAAGGATTGGTACACGCGCTTCGCCAGCCTTAGTGTGGCTTTTGTGTAGCGTTTTGCTTGCTGCGCTGGAGACGAAATCCAACGCCGCGCCTCACGCAAGGGGAGAGTCAAGCGCCAGGAATTGCTGCTTGTCACGGCTAAAAGCTTTGCTCGCACATCTCTCAGTTCAGCATCCAACCCTAAGGCCCATTCTCCACGACGCACTGTCTCATCAGTCAGACTGGCGATCTGGCCGTCGCGGGCCGATAGCAACTCGTCGCGCTCGCTGACCGCTTGGCTCAGACTGGCGATCTGGCCGTCGCGGGCCGATAGCAACTCGTCGCGCTCGCTGACCGCTTGGCTCAGACTGGCGATCTGGCCGTCGCGGGCCGACAGCAGCTCTCGCATCCGGTATGCGTCTTCCAGAATTCCTGTAGGAGGAGCATCCAATTTGTTGATCGAAACAAAGGATTCTTGACCTGCCTTTTCCAAATACTCACGTGCCAATCCAGTAGGCACTCCATGTTGCCGATAAATCTCTAGGACTTGCTCTTCCACTATACGGAAGCCCGCCCTCTCTCGGTAATCGAAAATAGCGCGATGTAACTTAGCGTCAGAAAAATCAATCGACCGAATACCAATATCTTCCAGTTGGGCAAGACATTTGACCCGGTAACCTTCGGATGCACTCAGCTCGTCCATATCAATGAATACATCGCAGTCTTGCTGGCAACAAACAAAGGAGTGCAGCCATAAACCGAAGAACAGAAAGTAATCCTGCTCGGGCGTGAGGGGATGCCCGAAGCTGTATGCAACCTTTTCCTGTGTGTTGTGGCCAATCAATGGACAGGCGCCGCTCGCCTCAAACACGGACTTCAGCGGTGCAGGGACATTGCTTAATGAGTAAGTTAAGCGGGGGGTGTTAGCAATGTAAGGGTCAACCTTGTAGGAATACCATTGATCCCAGGGATTTCGAAGTAGGTAGATATGGCTGGACTTGTAGTTCTTTTTTAGCCAACCAATTCGTCCACAAGTACGTGTGCACTGAAGAACTGGGAACTGTGATGCGCCGTCGACCAACAAATCAATATAAGCCTTCAGATCAGATGCTTTGTCGCCGGCATCAATGAAGTAATAGTCGAAGCTGAACTTCTGATCGAAGGTCTTTTTTATGCTGGGTAGCAAATGAGAAAACTCGTCGAAGTAGCCGCCAATCAAAAAATCATGTCGTAGCGTTGACTTCAGTTGATCCTTGCGACCACTTAGTTCATTCCAAGCGGTTGCAAGCGATGCAATGACTTCATGCATCGGCTCATGATAGATGTGGAACTTGCCGGTTCGCTTCAGTGCATTGTAGAAGTAGGTGCTGCCGGAACGGAAAAGCGAATGCACGAAGGTCAAATCCGGTGCGGCCATTTCTATTTTCTCGCTTAACATCATAAAACTTTCTCAATTACTTCAATCCTTGGATTGAGGTTCACCACGCCCCCGATGGACAAGCCATCGTCCGAGCCGACCTTGAATATGAGTACATCCATACGGCGCTGCAAGTAGATCAGTCCATCGCTACTGTCCGGCGCATGAATTCCGCAGGTGAGGTAAAAAATTCCTGGCCCAAGGTGATTCGTAATGTGAAACTCGATTCGTACCTCGTCACCTTCGTCGAAGTGACGTCGGGATACGGAATGATTTTGCGTGTTGGCGCCAAAGATACACACGCCCTCTCGATTCGTGATCATCATCCCGAATACAGGCAGGGCAACCGGCGCCGAAAATACCGCTCGGTAAGAGAAGACGTAAGAGGCGTTCGGAGCCAGAATGTTCGTTCGTTGCTGATGTTGATTCGTGATGGCGACGTCGATGATCTGCGCCCGGCCGTCCCCGTAAGTCTTTTCATTGGTTTGGAGCAAATCCTCATCCAGGATTGCCTGATCCAGTTCAGCCGAATCGACCAGAGCCTCGGCCTGCGTCGTTTCCGCCTTTCTGGATGCTCCGAACAGATCGCGCTCATACGAGATGCAGACCTGCTTGGCAGCGCCAAACTCGATCACTGAACCTCGGGCCAGATAGAGGGCCTCGCTGCAGATCTTCTTCACGGTTTCCATGTCGTGACTGACGAACAGCAAGGTGACGCCGGCGTCACTCAGCTCGCTGATCTTTCGCATGCATTTGCGTTGAAATGCAGCATCGCCCACGGCAAGCGCCTCGTCGACAATCAGGATTTCGGGGGCCACATTGATGGCCACGGCGAAGGCGAGCCGCACGACCATCCCGCTGGAGTAGGCTTTGACTGGCTGATCGATGAAATCGCCGATGTCAGCGAAGGAGACAATTTCATCAAACCGGGCGTCAATTTCCTCCTCGGACAACCCGAGAACCGCTGCATTCATGTGGATGTTTTCACGCCCCGTGAACTCGGGGTTGAATCCCGACCCCAGCTCCAGTAGAGCAGCAATTCGACCATGCGCGGTGACCATACCTTCGGTCGGATTGAGCGTGCCGCAAATAATCTGCAGCAGCGTGGATTTGCCACTCCCGTTACGGCCGACGATCCCAACGGTCTCTCCCTTCTTTACCTGGAACGAGACGTCCTTCAGAGCCCAGAACTCTCGGTAATGCTGCTTGGGCGAGAAGCCAAGCATGCGTTGAAGGCGCGGCATGACAAACTGCTTAAGGCGATCTCGGGGGGTATCGTAGATCTGGAAGCACTTGCTCAAGCCCTCGACCTTGATAGCGATTTCAGAGGACATCGGCAAAGCCCTTTCTGGTCTTCTGGAACCATGCAAAGCCCAGCCAAGCGATGAACCCTGTCGCCAGCCAATAGATGGCCAGCATAGTGAAGTTCGGCATGTTGCCCCAGAAAAGCACATCCCTTGTCATCTCGATCACAGGAGTGAGCGGGTTGATGTACAGAAGGTGGCGGAAACTTTCGGGCAGAGCGCTGGCCGGGTAAAAGACTGGGCTCAGAAACATCAGCGTAGTGACAACAACACCGATGAACTGCGAGACATCTCGCAGAAAGACCCCGAGTGAGGCCAAGGCCCAACTCAACCCCATGATGAACAATGTGAACGGCAGGATGACCATCGGCAACACAAAAACGGTGGCATGGGGCACACCGAACAGCACGATGTACGCAGCAAGCCAGACTCCCAGGCTGATCAGGGCGTGATAAAGCGCTGCTAGTAGGACGACAAACGGCAGAATCTCCAGCGGGAATACTACTTTCTTGACGTAGTTGGGATTCGAGAGAATCAGGCTGGGTGCGCGGCCAATACATTCAGCAAACAGGTTGAAGACGATCAAGCCAGCAAAGAGCACTAGCGCAAATTCAACTTTGGAACTGCCGCCGCCGCCCCACCGGGCGTTGAAGACCACACTGAATACAAAGGTGTAGACCGTCAGCATGAACAACGGGTTGAAGAGAGACCAAAGCAGACCGAGTGCAGAACCCCGATAGCGGCCTAATACCTCGCGCTTGGCCGACGCATGGATGAGGCTGCGATTACTCCAGAGGCTGGCCACCATTTCGACAGGAGTGACGAGAAAATCGCGCATCAGGCAAACACCTCGGCCTCGGTTAATCCCTTGCCTTGGGCATCCTTCGCAGAGAGGATGGGCTGAATTCCATCAGGCCACTGGATACGGAGTGTGGGGTCATACCAGAGAATGCAACGCTCATAAGCGGGCGCGTAATAGTCCGTGGTTTTGTAGAGAAACTCGGCAGTATCCGAGAGCACGACAAAGCCATGAGCAAAACCTTCCGGAACCCAGAGTTGCCGCTTGTTTTCAGCCGAGAGGATTTCCCCCACCCACTGACCAAAGGTTTCGCTGCTTTTTCTGAGGTCAACCGCAACGTCGAAAACTTCGCCTTGCACAACCCTGACCAGTTTGCCTTGGGGGTGCTGGATTTGGTAATGCAACCCGCGCAAGACGTTCTTCACGCTGCGGCTGTGGTTATCTTGCACAAACTGTACCGGCTTGCCGACAGCTGCTTCAAATTGCGCTTGGTTGAAGCTTTCAAAAAAGAAGCCGCGCTCGTCACCGAACACTTGGGGCTCGATGAGTACGACATCAGGGATGGCGAGTGGTATTGCCTTCATCAGAATACGTTTTCCTTGAGGATTCTCAGCAGATACTGGCCATAGCCGTTCTTGGTCAGGGGCTGGGCCAGTGCCTCGAGCTGCCCGGCACTGATCCAGCCTTTTCGGTAAGCGATCTCCTCGGGGCAGGCGACCTTCAGGCCCTGGCGGTTTTCGAGGGTAGCAATGAACTGGCTGGCATCGAGCAGAGATTCGTGGGTTCCAGTGTCGAGCCAGGCATAGCCACGGCCCATGATCTCCACGCTGAGTTGTTCCTGTCCCAGATACAGCCTATTGAGATCGGTGATTTCCAGTTCGCCGCGCGGTGAGGGCTTGAGGGTCTTGGCCAAATCAACCACTTGATCGTCGTAAAAATAGAGCCCGGTAACGGCATAGTTGGACTTGGGTTGTCTAGGCTTTTCTTCTAGAGACAGTACCTTGCCATACGCATCGAACTCCGCCACGCCGTAACGCTCCGGATCATGCACGTGGTACGCAAACACGCTGGCACCCACGTTACGGGCCATGGCGTTGGCCAGCAGGTGGTGAAAGTCGTGGCCGTAGAAGATGTTGTCACCCAGCACGAGCGCGGATGGGTGTTTGCCGATGAATTCCCTGCCAATCAGAAAGGCCTGGGCCAGGCCGTCCGGGCTGGGCTGCACGGCATATTGCAGGTTGAGCCCCCATTGGCTGCCGTCGCCCAACAGTTGAGTGAAACGCGGCGTATCCTGCGGGGTGCTGATGATGAGGATGTCACGGATCCCCGCCAGCATCAGTGTGCTGAGCGGGTAGTAGATCATGGGCTTGTCGAAAACGGGCAGCAGTTGCTTGCTGATGGCCAGCGTGGCCGGATGTAGACGCGTTCCGGAACCGCCGGCAAGGATGATCCCTTTGCGACTCATGCAGCCACCTCTTCGCCGTAGTGCTGGCTGACCCAGTCGCGGTAGGAGCCGTTTTGTACGTGCTGAACCCAATCGTGGTTTTCCAGGTACCACTGCACCGTCTTGCGGATGCCAGTCTCGAAGGTTTCGGCGGGCTTCCAGCCCAGTTCGCGCTCGATCTTGCGCGCGTCGATGGCGTAGCGCCGGTCGTGGCCGGGGCGGTCTTGCACGTGGGTGATCTGCGTTTTGTAGCTGCGCCCGTCGGCCTTGGGGCGCAACTCGTCGAGCAGCGCGCAGACGGTGTGCACGATCTCGATGTTGGTCTTTTCGTTCCAGCCGCCGACGTTGTAGGTTTCACCCAGTTGGCCGGCTTCGAGCACACGGCGGATGGCGCTGCAGTGGTCTTTCACGTAGAGCCAGTCGCGCACCTGCAGGCCGTCGCCGTAGACCGGCAAGGGTTTGCCAGCCAGGGCGTTGACGATCATGAGCGGGATGAGTTTTTCCGGGAAGTGGAAGGGCCCGTAGTTGTTGCTGCAGTTGGTGGTGAGCACCGGCAAGCCGTAGGTGTGGTGCCAGGCACGCACCAGGTGGTCGCTGGCGGCTTTGCTGGCGCTGTAGGGGCTGTTGGGCTCGTAGGCGTTGTCTTCGGCAAACGGCGGATCGTTTTTCGACAGGGTGCCGTAGACCTCGTCGGTGCTGACGTGTAGGAAGCGGAAGGCAGCTTGTTCGGCCTCGGGCAAGGCCGACCAGTAGGCCCGCACGGCTTCCAACAGGCGGAAGGTGCCGACGATGTTGGTCTGGATGAAGTCTTCGGGGCCGTGGATGGAACGGTCGACGTGGCTTTCGGCGGCGAAGTGCAACACGGCGCGCGGTTTGTGCTGGGCCAGCAGGCCGTCCACCAGGGTGCGGTCACCCAAGTCTCCCTGCACAAAGATGTGACGCGCGTCGCCCTGCAGGCTAGCCAGATTCTCCAGGTTGCCCGCGTAGGTGAGCTTGTCGAGGTTGACGACGGACTCGTCCGATACGCCCAGCCAGTCGAGCACGAAGTTGCTGCCAATGAAGCCTGCACCGCCGGTGACCAGAATTGCCATGTGTCAAAGTTTCCTGAAAACCGCAGCTGCAACCAGTCCAAGGTTTCCGAGGAGTGTCTGACGGTAAATGCCACTGCGTTTGAGATGGATAAGACGAGGGATCAGGCTCATTTCGCGGGCTCTGGCGAAACGCTCCAGTATTTCCAAATTTTCTGGAGTAAGCCGATGGCTCAGAGCGCGCAAGGCAGCGATGTTGCTGTCGTTCCAACCCCGAAAGCGGCCTTGCCACAGCATGCGAATGCGCTTGAAACGAGCCGGCCAGGTCGCGTTCATGCCTACCAAGTTGCCATCGTGCTGGCGATAGCGGAGCGTGGGCTCGGCGTCGTAAAAAACCTGACCGCCACAACCGGTGACCACCATGTATGCCCACCAGTCGTGGGTGATCACAGGCAGGTTTTCACCCGCTTCGCGCAGGAGGTTGCGCGCGGCGTTATTGAAAACCATGGTGTTGCCGCCGCCAATGTTTTGCATCAACGCATTGGCAAAGCTTGGCGGCTTGGTAAAAAGCGGTGAGACGCCGATTTCGTTGTTATTGGAGTCCACCAAGCGGGTACGCGAGCAGTACAACGCGGGAATGTCTTCAGGCAGAGTATTCAGCCATTCCACTGCACGGGCCAGCTTGTTGGGCTCCCAAATGTCGTCTTGGTCTGAATAGGCGTAGTAATCCGCGTCGATGCTGGCTTTGCACGTCAACGACAGGAAATTCGCCGCAAAACCTTCCGCTGGACCGAAGTGAATCGACAATCGGCCGTCTGGCCACTTCTGTTGATAGGCTTCAAGAATGGCGTGCGTGTCATCCTTGGAGCCGTCATCAGAAGCCCAGACTTCCCAGTTACTGTGGGATTGCGCTGCAAATGAATCGAGTTGTTCTGCGAGATAGTGCTGGCCGTGATAGGTGCACAGCAGAATCGCCACCTTGGATTGGGCAACGCCGGAACCGCTTGGCGCGCCCATTTTGGGCATGGCTACCGCTCCCACGAAACCGGTCTCGTGGTTGAAAGGACTTTTTAACAAGTCAATTCTTGATGCTTCGCCAGTACCTGCCTGACCGATGAGTTGATTCATCAACCCGCCTCCACCTGTGAAAACCCCCGCTCGTAGCGCCCAGAAAGTCATCTGAGGCACCCGAATTCGGGGGGGGGGGGGGGTACATCGCAGCCTCCCTAAAAGACCGCAAACACCCTGCCGTTGCTTCAAAATTATTATGACAAGTATAACCTCCCCATTGCTTACAGACAATGTTTAATGGTTCGCGCTGGTTCGTGCGTACAAACGACAAAAGACCCCGCCTTCACCTACTGCCCGGGAAGGGAAGCCGATGAAGACGGGGTCTATGGATGATGTTTGCTGCGGTCGGTGGCGGGGTCTATCTGGGCACGCCTCGCCACTTGTCGAAACTGCGCGCGCCGGTGTAGCCGAGGTAGCCGGCACCGAAGAGCCACCACAGGCTCTCCGGCACTGCATTGAGCAGCTTGGACAGGTTTTCGGCGGCCTGGAACACCTCGGCGGGCCACCAGATGCCGATGATGCTGCCGATCACCGACAGCAGGATCACGCCGTAGATCACGTACAGGAAGGTCGGGCGGGCTCGGCTGGTCCACGGGTCGGCCGAATTGGCTTCGGCCAGGATGGCCGAGAGGCTGACCTGCATTTCCTGCAAGGCCTGCTGACCCTCGGCCTGGAACAAGGCGAGCTTGGCCTGCTCGCGCTGGGCCGGATCGGGAATCAGCCGGTCGATGAGTTTGGCGCCGGCTTCGAAGAGGCCGGGCGCCAGGGTGGTGAAGATCGGGCTCATTGCGGGCCTCCGAACAGTTTGATTTTGACGATGGTGCCGGCCAAGAGGGCCAGCACGAGACCGGTTACCAGCATCTTGACGAGCGTGAGGCCGGCGGTTTTCTTAGCCTCGTTGAAGGCATCGAGCAAGCTGCGCAGCTCGCGAATGTCGCGGGCGGCGTCCGGCCCGTCCAGACCGACATCGGACAAGGCGTGACGAGCGCCCCGCTCGGCCGCTCGCTCCAGCAGCGTTTCGAATTCGTCATGGGGCATGACCACCATGCCATCCATCAGGTGGGGTTCGTTCATGGGCGATTCCTTTCAAATCTGATCGGCCGTGTGCACGGCGGGGTGTTCGGCCACGCAGGTAATTTCGACCTGCTCGCCACGCGGGCGCACCGCAATGACTCGCGCCAGCAAGCTCCACTGCTCGGCGATGCCGAAGGCGAAATGGGTGCGCTCGGCCGACAGGCCGGTTTCAATGGAGATGTCAGGCAGATCGGTAAAGACCACCTGCTGCGCATCGCTGCCCGGTGTCACGACGTGCGGACCACTGACCCCGCCGTCACGACGGCGCAAGGCCATCACATGCGGCTGAGCATCCGTGAAATGGACCAGCTCGGACAATGTAACGGTGTAGGTGTCGATATCCCAGGCGACGATCTCGCCACCGGTACCCCAACTGGGCATGTCGTGGGCGATGGCGATCAAGTCGCCATAGGTGGGAATCAGGCCTTCCAACTCGGTGCGCAAGGTGATGATGCGACGCCGGTAACGATTGGCTGCAGCCAGGTACAGCCCTTCACGTACCGCATGGGCTTCGGTCGTGCAACCGAAGAGGCGCAGCTTGGCCGGATTGGTGCTGCTAGACCCCGGCAGGCTCACGGTCACTTCATCCGGCTTCCAAGTGCGGCTGCTGAAGAATTCCACCGTCACCGCGTCCGCCGTTTCCTCGCCGGGCATCACATACTGGATCTTGAGGCTGTTCTTGACGATGTTGCGGGGACTGAAGAGCGCCACCGGCAATAGCCGGGCTTCATCGCGCACCAGGCGCACAATGCCGCCTTGCAGGAAAGGCACGGCCCGGCCACAGCGGGCCACCCGAGTCAGGGCTTCCCATACCGTGACCTGCTGATCGAAGACACCATCGAACTGATCACCCCGGCTGGTCCAGACCTGATCGAGTTGCGCCAAGGCAGCCAGATCGATCCGAGCATCCGGCAGCTTGGCACCGTAGCTGGCGCGCAGGATATCGGCGAAGACCCAGGCGATCGATCTGGTCGGGACTGGTGTTGACCACCCTGATGCGGACGACCAGACCGGCAGCTTGCGCGTGACGATGCAGTTGATCAGACGGCTGGAGCGCTGCGACAGGTTGTCGGTGGCGCGCATGCGGATGGCCAGTAGCGTGACGTTGTCAGGAAACGTGAAACCACCGGCGAGATAGCCTCGCGCCTCGCCCCAGCGCACTTCATGCCCGGCACGTGAACTGCTGTCCTTGCCATCCAGCCGCGTGGCGCGTACTTCGTAGCGTCCTGGGCTGACTGAGTATTTGTAGGACAGGCGCTGCGGCGTGGTTGTGGCAGCGGTCAGGCTTTCACTCCCCAGCGTGAACCAATTCCTCAGAGGGTCGCCCTCGGCATCGATAGCCCGTGCTTCGACCTTCCAACTGGCACTGCGGCTATCCAGCCCGCCGGCATCGTTGGCGTAATACAGACCGCGCGGCAGCAGAATGTCGATGCCGATGTGCGTGACATCGCTGTCGGCCGGGTTGATCGCAAAGCCCCCGGTCCAGGTGCCGACCAGCAGTTCCTGCCCCGCGACCTCAGGCGCAGTCACCACATCCGGGTTGAACAGCGTGACCGGACTGCCGGGAGGGACGATCTGGTAGGTCACTTCCTCGAACGAGGCGATGGGCGTGTCTTCGATGCGCAGCTGCTCGATGTCGTATTCGCCCAAGCCGATGCAATGCAGTTGGTGCAGGTATTGTTCGTTACCCTGGTATTCGCCATAGGGCGTGGCGGCCAGGTCCGGATAGACCAGATGGCGACCGTAGACGACCGGGATGGGTTGGGCCAGCCGCGCGTAGTTGCCCTGGCCTTGCAGGCTGTAAGTGGGAGACGGCTGCGCCAGGTTGCCCCCACCGGCGGCAAAGGACGGCATGTTGGGCGTTGGCAGCGGTACCAGCGCACTGACCAAGGCGGAACCCGCCGTCATGATGATGGCCGAACCGACGGCCGTGGCCAGGTTGCCTGAGAACCCCAGGCTCGCGCCCAAGGGGCCGCCATACACGGTGGCCACCACCATCACCGCAATCATCAGGACCGTGCGCAAGGGGTTCTTGCCACCGCCACCACCTCCCCCGCCCTGCGGCAAGGCGACGAAGAGCACAACGCCATCGATGGGCGTGACCGCCCAATCGGCGCGCAGCACCGGCGTGCCGTTCTTGATACAGACGGTCGGCTGCTCGAACTCGGTGATACCCTGGGTGCCGAGCCACTGGCGGATAGTTTGGCTCGGGTGGGCCACCATCACCTCGCGCTGGCTGGGCTGGAAAGGGTTGCGCAGCAGGATCACGGCGCTTTGCTCAGCGTGAATCACTTGCTCTCCACAAATCGGTAATAGCCCTCCACCCGCCATCCGTGCAGCAGGAGTTCGGGCAGTTTTTGGAAGACAACGCCCGCGTCCTTGACCGCATGGAGCACGCCACCACCATCGACGGGCAGCCAGACACCGACATGCACCGGGTGGCGAGATTGGCGCAGCAGGACGGCATCGCCCTCGGCGGGTTGCACCACCATGGACCAACGTTGTCGCTCCGGATGGTCGCGGAAGGTGGTCATCACGGTGCGCAGGTCGTTGGCATCCACCGGAATTTCCGGCAAATCGCGACCAAAGTGCACGCGCTGGATGGCCAAGAACAGGCCCCAGCAGTCAAACGCATCCGGGCCACGCGCGCCGGCGTGCCAGGGCCGACCGATGAGCTCGGTCGCCCAGTGCTGGGTGGCGCTCATCGGGTCAGCCCGGGAAACGTCTTGGCGGTGTAGCTGATACCCGGAAACGCCTTGTTGCCGACATCGAGCATGCGCGCGCGACCGGTCACCCGGAAGATGTCGGCTTCCACCTCGGTCAGGACCAGGTGGATGGGCGGGTCCATCTGCGGACCGTCCAGATCGGTGGACAGATACGGCCGATAGGTCACCTCGATCACCGACTGCGATTCGGCCGCCGCATCCAGGTGCCGCACGATTTCACGCGAGACGTTGTCCAGGGTGACGGTGATTTCCGGCACGGGCATGGTGTCGACCGGCGGCAGGTCCAGCTCAAAGCCCATGGCCACGAACTGCACGCGCTCGCCGGCTTGCAGCGGCGCTTGCGATTCCAGCCGGGCCCACAGGTCGCCGGTGTCACGCACCACGCGGATGGCGACCGGCTCACCCGCGTCATCGACGAAGGCCGGATGGCGCAATTCCAGCGTGTGCAGGATGATCTGCTCGGACGGGGCGCTGGCGTAGGCTTCCTTGATCGCTTCAGACAAAGCAGCGTTGGGCATCAAGTCACCGTTTACAGAATGACGGGGTACGGGACGTAGCTGGTTTCGCTGTCGTCCTCGGGCAATTGCGCTTCGCCCGCATAGCCGCTGGCCAACACCTGACCGTCATCCAGCAGAAACACCAGACCCTGCTCGGAGCTCGACCCGTAAGACGAGATGTCCACCACCCGGCGCTGGGCGATGCGGACCAGTTCGACGCTGCTGCGATTGGTGGCATCCCCCAACCCCAGCGCACCGTTGCCGTTGTAACCCCAGGCGTAGACGGTGCCGTTTTCGAGTAAGGCCGCGCCGTAGTTGTAGGACCCGGTACCGCCATGCACGGCCTTGACCACGGTGTTGCCTACCGGCACCTGTACGAAGTTGCCACTGTTGCTGCCGTTGGCATTGCCCCAATAGGCGCCGGCGCCGCAGGCCCACAGCGTCTTGTCGGTTTTCTTGAGAAAGGTGAGCGGGTAGTCGTAACTGCCGGCGTAGACATCGACCACGTTGGTCGCGACCTGCACCGGGGTGAACTGGTTGGCCAGATTCCCATTGCCCAGTTGGCCATAGTCGTTGGTGCCCCAGGCATGCAGGGCACCGGTACTGTCCAGCGCGAAAGCATGCACGTAACCACCGAAGACCTTGACGAGGGTTTTGCCGACGAGACTGCCACCGGCGCGCGGCATGGCGACGTTGGCCTGGTTGGCGGTGCCGTCGCCCAGCTGCCCATTGCCGTTGTAGCCCCACGAGTACAGCGTGCCGTCGTTCTTGACCGCGTAGCATGCGGTGTAGCGCTCGCGGCCGGCCGCAATCTGGGTGATGCCGGAGAGCACGGGCAACTGCACAAAATTATTGCGCTGGGTGACATCACCCAGGCCCAGCTGGCCGTGGGCGTTATAGCCACACGCGTGCACCGTGCCGTCGCTGCACAGCACCAGGGTGCTGTTGAACCCTTCGACACCACAGTTTTGTGCGACTTGCACCACGGTTTTGCCGGCAATGGAATTGCTGGCGTTGGCGCTCATGTTGTAAGGCACGGGCTGATTGGCCGTGGTGCCGGTGCCGAGCTGCCCGTAGCCGTTGAAACCCCAACCCCAGAGCTGGCCGTTCTTGTCGATGCAGTAGCCGTTGGTGTCATGGCTGTAATAAAGCTTGTCCGCCCCCGGAAACCCCGGCGGGAACGCGGTGCGTGCCGGGTAGGAACGGGCAAAGGTGGTGCCGTCCCCCAGTTTGAAGTTGACGTTGCGGCCCCAGGCCCGGATGCTGCCATCGGTCATGATGAGGCCGAACTGGCGGTAGCTGTTGGGCTGCGCGTTGCTGGCGTTCTCGGGCAGCTTGAGCGCTTTGGTGCCCGAGCGCACATCAGGTGTCGCCCAAACCGGTACGCCTTGCGCGCCGATGGTCAGCACCTGCCCGGCTTGGCCCACCGGCAAGGCCACCAGCTGATTGCCATCGAAGTAAATGACTTCACCGGGTAGGTTCGACACCCCTTGCGTGCCTTGGGCGAATAGGTCCCAGACCGGGGAATTCAGATGCGGTGCCACACCCGACGTGGCATCTGCCAAGCAGACAAAGCTGTCGCCGTTGTGTCCCACCACATCCTGGCGGGCATAGATGGCGCTGGCGTCATACCCGCCGCGCCAGGTAAAGGCAATCTTGCCCAGAGTAACGGTTCCCATGAACAGTCCTTGAAGAGTGGAATTTGGAAGGATTCAGAACAGGATCGGTGACGGGGCGTAGCGGTGGTCGTGGTCGTCATCACCCGTCTGCGCATAGGTGCCGTTGCCGGTGCTCATGACCTGGCCGTCGACCGTGAGGAAGTGGTAAGCGCCGTTGTGATACTCCCCGCCTTCGCCGCAGCCCATGGTCCCGGAGCGCGAGAAGTCCACGATGGGCCGGTCGATCAGCACGAAGCGCGACGGGGTATTGGCGGTGTCGGCGTAGCCGTTTCCGCACTGTCCGGCCGCCCCCATGCCCCAACCCACCGCCTTGCCGTCGGATCGCAGCGCCATGGCCGACGAGCCATAGCTGCTGCCGTACACGCGCAGCTTGGTGACCTGGGAGAGGAACTCGCCGCCGATGGTGGCCCAGGTGCTGCGGTCGCTGCCGCCGCCACCGATGCTGTAGCCGTTGTATCCGGTATGGCGCACCGTGCCGTCCTGCATGAGCGCGAGCGTCCTGCCATAACCGCCGGCGATGGCGTACGCGTCGACCACCCCATCGAGCACCTTGTACGGGAACAACGCGTGCCCGGTCCAGATATCGCCCGTGAACCCTGTGCCCCAACTGCCGCCGACCTGACCGCTGTCATGTCCCCAGCGGTAGAGCGACCCGTCTTCGAGCACCACGCCGTAGGCGCGGTAATACTGGGCGCCCGCGACCCAATGGCCGTCAGACTCGGAGCAGAAGACTTTTTTGACGCGCTTCTCCGTGCCCCAGGGCATGAGCAGGCGGTGGGTGGATTGGTCGCTGCCAAAGCCAGAGGCGTTCGCTTCGCCAGCCACCCACAGCTTGCCCTGGGTGTCCACCAGGTAACTGGCCGCATGAAAGCCCCCGGACAGAAATACCTCCCGGATCGGCGTGTCGGCCGTGAAGGGCACCAGGGTGGGTGTGGAGACGTTGGTGCTGTGCCCCAGCCCCAGGCTGCCGTAGCGGTTGTTGCCCCAGACATAAACGCGACCGGCATCGTCCAGGCAGGCGAACATGCGATAGCCGTGCCAGTCGTGGCCCGTGAAGACGCGTTTGACCACCGAGTTGGCGGGCAACTGGCCGACGCCATTGACCCGTCGGGGCACCGGGTTGGCGGTGGCCGTGGGCGAGCCCCCGTCGCTGTTGGCCCCGGCGTGCCACAGGCCACCGCTGGCATCGATGAAGAAGGTCTCGTCCCACATGCAGGTGATGGACACGATGCGCGGCGTGCCCGGGGGAAACGCCACCCGCGCCGGGAAGGTGCGGCTGATATCCCCCGTGCTGCCGGTGCCCTGCTGCCCGGTGAGCGCACGGCCCCAAGCGCGCACCGAACCGTCGTTCATGAGCGCGGCCATGAAGAAGTTGGCACTGTGGTAGTCCGCCGCTGCCCGGTCGGTGTTCATGAGTGCCGTGGCCACCGTGCCGTTGCGATCGGCCATGAAGCGGAATTCCACGCCGTCCGTACCGTTAGAGTGCAGCACCATGCTGCCGATGCCGCCCACCGAGACACCGCCGGTGAGCAGGTGGCCTTTGAGCACCGCATCCTGCTGGCCCAGGGCAAAGGGCTGCGGCTGGCCGTGACGGATGACCCAGGCCCCTCCCTCCTTGAAGACCACGTCGCCGTCGCGGTAGGAGAGATACGGCGAGTGGATGCCACACCAGCGGTAGCCCAGGGTCGAGATATCCAGATTCATGGATGCGCCTCCAGCACCGTCCCCAGCTTCATCACCAGCGCGTTGTTCTCAAGGGCGAAGTGCACGCCCTCGGTGACGGTCCAGGCATCGAACGCGTCGGCCTCAAAGGTTTGGTCGCGTCCTTCGGTCAGCAGCAGTTCACTGCCATCGCCTGACAAGGCAAAACCGTAGAACCGGGGCGAGGCCACGGTGGGCACGAGTTCGTAGCCGGTTTCATCAGCCTTGACCCTGAGCAGCATGCCTTGCGCACCGGCGAGCGCATCGGGCAACCCCACGGCGAGCAGCCGGGCGATGACTTGCTGCAGCACGGCTTCCGCGTCCACCAGGATCTGGTTGCCACTGGTCTGCACCTGGTTCAGCACCGTCGTGGTGTCGGCCACGCCTTGATCGGCCGTGGTTTGGGCCCGGTTGGCTTCGCTGGAGGCGAGTTCGGCCGAGGTCAGTGCGTCCTGGGCGGCGGTCTGGCTTTGGGCCAGGATGCCTTCGGCGGCGAGGTTGATGCGGACATTGGCGTCGGCCAGCAGCTTGGCGACGGTGGCGACATCGCCGCCCTCGGTGGTCACGGTTTGCAGCGCCGTGCCGTGCACGACGGTGTGCAGCAGCGCGCTGTCGGCCGTGACCTGCGCGACCGCCTGGTGCAGATCGGTTTGCAGACTCATGGAGATTTTTTCCGGAAACAGGTGGGATAGGCTGGGGATCGGAAGGCTCAAGCCGGCCAGCGAACCGGCAAGGTGCCGTGCACCAGTTGGTGCAAGTCGCGACCCATGGCAAAGAGGTCGTCGGCGGAGAGTTCCAGCATCAGGTTGAGCGCGCCCTCATCGAGCGTGGGCCGCTCGCGGATTTCCAACTCGCCCTTGACATCCCAGCGCCGGGCCGAACGCAACTGGGCTTCGAACTGGCGGGTGAAACGGGCTTCGTGTGGCAGCAAACCGAGACCGCCGAGCAAGGTGATCTCGAACCACTGCCCGCCCTCGTCGGCGTGGTACTTGTACCAAGCCTCGAACAGGGCAAACTCGAACTCGCTGAAGAGCCAGCGCACGGTGATGCGCGTGGGCGTTTGCCGAAATCGACGCCGTTGACGCGCAGGACCGGACTCCATGTCGGTGCGCAGCACGGCCTCTTGGGGTGTGAGGCCATAGCCGTCGACCGAGGGCAGCGGCGCCACCATTTCACCGGGTGGCCACCGGATTTCCGAGCAGGGAATTGCAGCCCGATTCGGGTGATTGCGGACGGAAGTTATCGGTTGCGGGTAGGTGCGTGCGGGTGACAAACGCCACCGAACCGACCGGGAGTGCCGTCAGCGGACCGGCGGCTGACCGTTACGCTCGAAACGGTCGATGGTGCTTTCAAGGCCATCGTCGTCATCGTCCGTCTTGTCGCGCTCCCAAGGCTTGACCTCAGGCGGTAGGACCAGCAGGGTCATCGTTTGACGATAGAGATACCCGATGCGATGCGCATCTCCCGCGCGACCATGCCCTCGGGCTCCAGCGGGAACCAGATGCGTGCATCGATCGGGGTGCCCAGCCGATCGACATTGGTTTCGGTGCCCAAGCGGGTGGCACTCCTGGCGGGCAACGGCCGGCGCTGACCATTGGCCAGCCGCTTGTTCAGATGGATGGAGAGCCACTTGCCTGACTCACTGCCGCAGGCCCACTGGACGACCCCGTTCTGGGACATGACCAGCACCGCACGCTGGGCGTGAGCTTAAGCCACTTCAGTATGGCCGACGTCATGGACACGCCATACCGATCCGCGCATGCACCGAGCACATCCAGGTCTTATTGTTGCCCCCTGGATCTGTCGACGGTAATCGTCGGCAGGCATCAGCAGGTAGGACGCAAACGTGTTCGCCTCAAATTCAATCTGGCGCTCTTTGCTGTCCCATTGGGTGGTGTTGACTTCACTGCAGTTGAAGGATGGCTGCAGATGGCGATGCACCAGGTAATGCCCGAGTTCGTGTGCCAGCGTGAACCGGATCCGCCCAGGGGAGCTGATCGCCTGATTGAAGATGATGGCCCAGTTGCCCTTGCCGGTCTTATTGGCGTTCAGGTTGAACAGCGCGCCCTCAAACTCCGGGTCCATCGCTTCACCCTGGATGGTGATCGGCTCCCCGGTCTGGAAAGTGGCTGGCACTTCAAGAATCAGCGCTTCGACATCAACCGGAAAACGGTCGCCGCCATGTACGGCATGGAACTGGTCCAGGAGTTTGTTCAGCCGATTGGCCCAAGGCGCCGGCTTATTTGGCGGCGCACTCATCCTTGGGTTTTCTTCAGCGTCTTGAGGATTTCAAGGAGCTGATGCTTGGTCTCGGGTTTCAGCGTCTTGTAGTTCCGGAAGAACGCCTTGTCGAAGGCATCCTCGGGCTGGTTGGCCTGCTCAATGTGGGCCAGGAACTCCGGCGTCACGTGAAGGGCGGCGGCGATGCTGGCCAGTTTTTCCATGGTGGGGTTGGCGTTGTCATTGTTTTCCAACTCCCACAGATAGCTCTTGCTCATGCCGGCGGCGGCGGCCAGTGCGTCGAGACTCATCTTCTGCTCTCGGCGCAACCTGCGAATTTTGTCACCCAGTGGGGTTGCCACGGTTTCTCCTGTGTTCTCAGCCCCGTCAATCAGGGACTTAGTAGCGTTTTGCACAGACCGAGATATTACGTTATTTCGAACGAATCCGCACCGGCTTGACAACACAATCATGCGCCGTTAAATTCCATTAAACACCCGATATAGCGAACAAATACATTTTGCTTTGTTGTGCAATCTGGTGTTGAGAACAGTGTAAACAACCCAGGCCTCTCGCGCACACAAGAAGTCATCGGCACGGCGGCCCAACAAAAAGGAAAACAATATGGCCGCCTTCAACTACCGCCAACTCATCCGCCAGGTGCCTGTCCACGCCTGGAAGTTCTATCTCCAGTCCCGCAAGCTGGACCTGCCCACTGAGCTTGCTGATGACAAGCTGGTCGACACTGTCACCGAGATTTTCGATGCGCTGCCTGCTGCCCAGAGTGAGGCGCTGTACGCCGAGATGCGGCGCGTCCATGAACTGGCCAATCAACGCGGTGTCGATGCCCTGCGCAACACCGCACCACCGGACTCCGCGATCCACGAGGATTTCACGAAGTTCTCCAGTGATGCGGAGCGGGCCTTGTGGGTCATGGCCAATTGGCCGGATCAGTTTGCCACCGCCGAGGCCATTTATGCGGTCAGCCTGCGCATCGGCAAACGCGGCTGGAAACGCTTTCATGTGCCACCGGTCGACGCGTTGTTCCGGGGACAAGAGGACGTTCACGCCCTCGAAGTCGCTCTGGCCACGGCATTCACGCCGCGTAAGGGCACGCCGCGCGCCTGCCAGATCGATACCCTGGACCGACATCTGGATGGCGGCGTGCAGCTGGGTATCCTCATCGAGGACAACGCCCAGCGCCAACTGGAGTTCGGCGACGACAACCGCGCCCACTGGCGCGACATCCGACCACCGATGGCCATGGACGTCGTCATCTACCCGGCCAGCGGTGTGATCGACGTGCTGGCTCCTGGCGGTAGCAAGACACAGAAGACCTTGCTGGAGCACCTCGGCAAGCATGTTTTCAAGGCAGTGCTGCAGCCCAAGGATGTCGAGAAGCCGATGTTCTTCCTCAACCGTCTGCGGGACGGTTTTGAGCTCTTCAATAACAGTGAATGTGATCTGGCCGCCAACCGGGTGGAGCATATCCGCTTGTTGCAGGCCAAGGTCCGTGCCA
This sequence comes from Dechloromonas sp. ARDL1, assembly GCF_051122455.1. Taxonomy (NCBI): domain Bacteria; kingdom Pseudomonadati; phylum Pseudomonadota; class Betaproteobacteria; order Rhodocyclales; family Azonexaceae; genus Dechloromonas; species Dechloromonas sp. ARDL1. Next base: position 4,309,710 of record NZ_CP168939.1, on the reverse strand, counting down.
TTCACCCGCCGATCTGTGACTACCTGATCAAGCCACCCGGCGAGAAGGATGCGCCTGACGTACTGGCCTGCCTCACTGCCCAGCAGATCAGTCCCATCCTGATGGGCCAGGGCTTCAACATCATCGATGCCGTGGTGTTGCTTTACTTCGAACCGGTACAGCCTGGCAAAGCCAGCCGCGTGCTGCACGTCGATCTGAAGCAAAGCGGGATCAGCAATCTGCGCGACATGGAAGAGGCCGATGCCCGTCTGGTGGAATCGCTGCTGCGGGCACTCGGCGTCATGCAGTCGCCAGCAGCAATCAAGGTGGTCGAGGAATCAGTGGGGGCAATGCATGAATGAACCAGTCGCGGTCATGAACGACCAGGGGCTGGCAGAAATCTGTCGGCTGCTGGAGCGCAACGACATGCTGATTTCGCCCGATGCGATCTGGCTTTCAAGCCGGCCAGGTTTCTACGGCCATCTGCTGGTGCTGGATGCCATCGCCGTCAGCCGCCAGCGAGCCCTGGATATCCTTTGCCCAGACTGCGGTACCGAGTCCATGCGCCCACAGCCATACTCTGCGCCAGCGTCGCAACCTTATCGAGGTCACTGTCCGGAGTGTGGATGGGTCGAGCTCACGAATGAGCAAGCGCACTACTGGCAGGTACAACCCGCCAAGCTCGCCAAGTGGTTGTCGGTCGGCTTGGGCTGGTGCCGCGCTATGCCGTCGAAACGGTTGTAGACAACGTCTTGTGGCGCCTGGGCGAAATAGAACATCGGCGCCGCAGACACACGGTGTTCTTTGCGCGGCGCTTGAATGCGATGTCCGAACAGGTGGTGGCCAAGCTGACGCAACTGGTCGCACCCGGTGCCGAGGTCATCATCACATCGGATGATCCGGCATCCCCGGCCGGGACTGCCTTAAGCGATCGCCTGCTGATACCGCTGCGGGCCATCGCCCACATCCGCAAGGCTGGTCTGGTGATCGAGAACCTGGAGGCGTACCTGACTCGTCCGGCACCGGTGCAGGAATCGGCGGAGACCTCCCTGCGTCTGATGCACACGCAGCGTGTCGCGCTGATTGATGGTCAGGCAATCGATCTGTCGCCTCAGGTCTATCTGTTCCTGAAGATTCTGGAAGACGCCGATGGCGATGAGGTGCACAAGCGGCGCATCGCTGAAGGCTTGGTTTGAGCCTGGCGCCACCTTCCGAACAGCGGATATTTTCAAACGGCATAAGCAGGTCTACACCACCTTCGTCGGCAAGGACGACAAGGGGCACTACCTGCTCAAGCCTGAGTTCGTGATTCTGGAAAGGGGGTGACTGAACAGACACCTCCTCACGCCCGACTTACACCTTCCACCCAACCTTGAAAGGAATTTGAAAATGGCCGGCAAAAACCAACATGTAGTGAAACGCGACGACGGGCTGGGCCGTACGTGGCGCAGGCAATCAGCGAGACACTTCGCATCATCGCACCCAGTCCGAGGCCGAACGTGTCGCCCGCGACATCGCCATCAACCAGCGCAGCGAAGTGCTGATTCATGGTGAGGATGGTCGTATCCGGGAGCGCAACAGCTACGGCAATGATCCCCACCCGCCCAAGGGCTGACGATCGCCGCCATGCAGGCATCGGGTTCGACTATTGGCGGCAGGTGGTCCATGCGTCGAACCCGGTGCAGCACTTCGGTAGCAAGCGCTTGTTGTGAAAGGGTTTCTGCGTGTGCTCGGCTGGCGAAGTTCTCGGATATTTTTTGAGAACCGAGAGCGGAAAAGGGTCAAACTGGGCGGGTAAGTAGGCGCCTTGTGGCTGGCTGCCGGCCTGTAGCACACGCAGAATCGACAGAAACCGCGCACAGTCTGGGGAAACCCAGATGTGAAAAAGCCCAACCGAGAAGGGTTGGGCTTTTGAAAAAGGGTCAAACTGGGCGGGTAAGTAGGCGCCTTGTGGCTGGCCTGCCGGGGGCTGTAGCACACGCAGAATCGACAGAAACCGCGCACAGTCTGGGGAAACCCAGATGTGAAAAAGCCCAACCGAGAAGGGTTGGGCTTTGAAAATGGTGGAGAGGAGGAGGATCGAACTCCCGACCTCCGCATTGCGAACGCGGCGCTCTCCCAGCTGAGCTACCCCCCCAACGTCCTGCGATTCTAGCGCACTCCATTTCGCTTATCAAAGCCGGCCGCCACGGCGGAACCAAGCGGGCGGTCCGGCCGTCTGATTTCTGTAGCGACAACCGGAGCGATCCCCATGGCGACGAGCTGCAATCTGGCCGATCGGCAGTGCCGCCCCTGCGAAGGCGGCATCGCGCCGCTGGACGCGGCGATGGCGAGCGAAATGTTGCACACTCTGGCGGGGTGGGCGTTGAACGGGGAGCGCCTGGAGAAGACTTTTGCCTTCCGCAATCATTACGAGGCAATGGCCTTCGTCAATGCCATCGCCTGGCTCTCGCATCGCGAGAATCACCATCCGGAACTGACGGTCGACTACAAGGACGTTCGTGTCCGCTACTGGACGCACGCCATCGACGGTCTATCGGAAAACGACTTCATCTGTGCCGCCAAGCTGGAAAAACTGCTGACGATCTAGGGTTTGGTCAGGATTGCCCGGCACCTGCCACCGCACGGCGCAGACGGTCGGCGACGGCGGCCCAGTCGGCGCCGCCGGGCAGCGCTTCGACGACGATCAGGTCGACTCCGGCATGGTCCATGTCGCGCAGCGCGGCGTAGAGATCATGCGCATAGCCGACCGGATCGGCCGGCATCAGGCGCCAGGCGTGCGGCATGCCGGCCTGCGGCGGCTGATTGGCGCTGATCACCGCGCACTTGCCACCGCGATGGCGCTGGGCATTGATGAAGTCGAGCAGGCGTTCGCCGGCCACCATGCGCAACGGGGTTACCGGCGCGTAATGGGCTTCGAGCGAGCCGGAAACGCGGGGCGCGCCAGCTGCGGTTTCAACGGCCGGCTGGCGGCCGAGCACCGCTTCGAGATGGATGGGCGAAATATGGCCAGGACGCAGGATGACCGGCTCACCGCGCGAGCAGTCGATGATGGTCGACTCGATGCCGACCTTGCACGGGCCGCCGTCGAGGATCAGCGGCACGCGGTCGCCAAGCTCTTCAGCGACGTGCCCGGCGGTGGTCGGGCTGATGCGCCCGAAACGGTTGGCCGACGGCGCGGCGATGCCGGCACGCATTTCTCCCGTTTCGCCCTTGGCACGGGCGAAACGGCGCAGCAGTTCGAGCGCCACCGGATGCCCCGGCACGCGCAGGCCGACGGTATCCTGGCCGCCGGTGACGGCGTCGGGCACCCAGGCCTGCTTCTTCAGGATCAGCGTCAGCGGGCCGGGCCAGAAGGTTTCCATCAGTTCCCAGGCGACGTCGGGCACCTGCTCGGCCCAATGGTCGACCGCATCGTGACCGGCCAGATGGACGATCAGCGGATGATCGGCCGGCCGCCCCTTGGCGGCAAAAATCTTGGCCACGGCAGCCGGGTTGGCGGCATCCGCCCCCAGGCCGTAAACCGTCTCGGTCGGCAAGCCGACCAGTTCGCCGCCAAGCAGCAGGTCGACGGCGTGCTGGTAATCGGCGTCTGACGGCGTCATCAGTCCTTGATACCGATAGCGGCGCGAGCAGCCAAGGCCGCCTTCTGCACCTGCTCGGCATTGTCACCGATGACTGTAAAGTGCCCCATCTTGCGCCCCGGGCGAGCGTGGTGCTTGCCGTAGAGGTGCAGCTTCAGGTTGGGGATGGCATAGAGCTTCGCCCAATCCGGTTCGCGGTAGGACTCACCGTCGTACCACAAGTCGCCGAGCAGATTGACCATCACCGACGCCGAGTGCGCCCGTGCTTCGCCCAGCGGCAGGCCGCACAAGGCGCGCACCTGCTGTTCGAACTGGCTGGTGACACAGGCATCAATGGTGGCGTGGCCGCTGTTGTGCGGGCGCGGCGCCATTTCGTTGACGATCAGCTGGCCGCGGCTGACGAAGAACTCAACGGCCATGGTGCCGATGTAGCCGAGCTTTTCGGCGATACGGGCAGCGATGTCCTCGGCGTCGCTCTTGACGCAGCCGGTGGTCCGCGCCGGCACGATGGAGACATCGAGGATGCCCTTGGTATGCTGGTTCTCGCCGGTCGGGAAGCAGGCGACTTTGCCGTTTTCGTCGCGGGCCAGCACGACCGACACTTCGTAGTCGAGCGTCAGGCGCTGTTCGAGCACGCAATGCTCGCCTTTGAAATGACCGAAGGCGATCAACGCTTCTTCACGACTGTTCACCGTCGCCTGCCCCTTGCCGTCGTAGCCGAAGCGGGCCACTTTCAGGATGGCCGGGTACAGCGACGTGTCGGCGTTGCGGATGTCGTCTTCGCAATTGATCGCGGCGAAGGGGCCGTGCGGAAAGCCGTTGTCGCGCAGGAAGGACTTTTCGGCAATGCGGTTCTGGCAGACGGCGACGGCTGCCGCGTGCGGACGCACCGGCACGAACTTGGCGAGGTAGTCCAGCGTATCGGCGGGAACGTTCTCGAATTCGGTGGTGATTGCCGCGCAGCCGTTGGCGAATTCGTCCAGCGCTGCGTAGTCGTCGTAATCGACGCAGAAATGGCGCTCGGCGATCCGGCCGGCCGGGCTGTTCTTGTCCGGATCGAGAACCCAGACCTGATAGCCCATTTCGTGGGCGGCAGAAACGAAGAAGCGGCCGAGCTGGCCGCCACCGAGCATGCCCAGCGTGGCGGGCGGGAGAATCATGGCATTGCTCAAGACAGAGACCTCATCGGCGCAGCGCAATAAATAGTGACCGCAATTTGCGACCCGATCATACTTCCGGCAGCTTCATGGCCAGCACCTTCTCGGTCTGTGCCTGGCGGAATGCCTGCAGCTTCGCGTTCAGCGCCGGATTGTCGTTGGCCAGCATGGCGACAGCGAAGAGCGCGGCATTGGCGGCGCCGGCCTCGCCGATGGCGAAAGTGGCGACCGGAATGCCCTTCGGCATCTGCACGATGGAGTGCAGCGAATCGACGCCGGACAGCGCTTTCGACTGGACCGGCACGCCCAGCACCGGCACCGTGGTCTTGGCGGCCAGCATGCCCGGCAGGTGGGCGGCGCCGCCGGCACCGGCAATGATTGCCTTGATGCCGCGCTCGCCAGCCATCGCGGCGTAATCGAACAGCAGGTCCGGGGTGCGATGTGCGGAAACGACACGTGCTTCGAAGGGAACGCCGAATTCCTTGAGGATCACGGCAGCGGCCTGCATGGTCGGCCAGTCGGAGTCGGAGCCCATGACGACGCCGACGACGGGTTGGTGAACTGCGTTCATTTAGCGGATTCCTGCCTTGCGTTCAGCGGCCTCGATGGTATTGGCCAGCAACATGGTGATGGTCATCGGACCAACGCCGCCCGGGACCGGCGTGATCTGGCCGGCAACCTGGAGGCAGTCTTCGTAATCAACATCGCCGCACAGCTTGCCGTCCGGCAGACGGTTGATGCCGACGTCGATGACCACGGCGCCCGGCTTGATCATGTCGCCCTTGACGAACTTCGGCTTGCCGACGGCAGCGACGACGATGTCGGCGCGCTTCGTATGGAAGTTCAAATCACGGGTCTTGGAATGGCAGACGGTAACGGTGGCGCCGGCGTTGATCAACAGCATCGCCATCGGCTTGCCGACGATGTTGGAGCGGCCGATGACCACGGCTTCCTTGCCGGTCAGGTCGACGCCGCCCTTCTCGAACATCTTCATGACGCCGTACGGGGTGCACGGGATGAAACGCGGTGCGCCTTGCGACAGGGCGCCGACGTTTTCGGCATGGAAACCATCGACGTCCTTCTCGGCGGAAATGGCTTCAAGCACCTTCTCTTCGTCAAAATGCTTGGGCAGCGGCAGTTGCACCAGAATGCCGTGGATGGCCGGATCGGCGTTCAACTCGGCGATCTTGTCGAGCACGACCTGCTGGTCGACATCGCGGTCATAGACAATCTTTTCGGAATGCATGCCGATGGCCAGACAGCCATTGACCTTGTTCTTCACGTAAACCTGGGAGGCCGGGTCTTCGCCGACCAGAATGACCACCAGGCCAGGCTTGTGTCCCTTGGCGGTCAGGGTTTCCACGCGGGCCTTGAAGCTTTGGCGCAGCTCTTCAGCCAGCGCCTTGCCGTCGATAATTTGTGCCGTCATCGTCGCATCCAACAAAAAGAAAACGGGAAAGGCGGCTGCCTTTCCCCTTGATTTGGCGCGAATTTTACCAGAATCAGGCGGCGGCTGCTTCGGCAGTGCCAACTGCCGCGCGGCCGGCCGCGAACGCCTGCCGGTTCAACGCCACCACCTTCTCGCCCTTGCGCTGGAAACGCTTGAGTACGCATTCGAGCAGAATGTCGGCCGAGAACGGCAACTGGTCGGCAATCGCCCCCAGCATGACGGTATTGCCGAGGCGAATATCGCCCAGCTCCTGGGCGATGGTCGTCGCATCGAAGGCGACGACCTTGGTGCCAGCCGCCTTCATCTGGCCGACCGGGTCGGCCGGGTAGTCATACAGGCCCAGCTCGACCACCGGCGGCACGAAACGCGAGTCGTTGACCAACGCCGCCGCTCCCGGGCGCAGCATGTGCATCCAGCGCAAACCTTCGGCCGCCTCGAAGGCGAGCAGCACATCGGCCTCCCCCGGGGCGATCTGCGGCGACAGGACACGCGGGCCGAAACGCAGGTGCGACGAAACCACGCCGCCGCGCTGCGCCATGCCGGCGACTTCGGTCTTCTTCGCATCGTGACCGAGCGCAATGGCCGCCTCGGCGAGAATTTCGGTCGCCGTCATGACGCCCTGACCACCAATGCCAACGACGAGAATATTGGTCGTGCCGCTCATGCCGAACATCCTTTCTTGACCAGGGTAATGGGCGATACCGGCGCGTAATGCTGGATTGCCTTGGGCGCACAGGGCTGCAGGCACAGGCCGCAACCGGTGCACACCGACGACTCGATACGCACGAAGGCCAGATCGACCTCGCGTCCGGAAGCCTTCACTTCCTTGCCGCGCCGGGTGACATGGATGGCCGGACAGCCGACGTCGAGACAGTTGCCGCAACCCGTGCACTTGTCCTCATGCACTTCGTAGGGCTTGAGCTTGTGGTAGTCCTTGATCAGCACGCACGGCTGGTCGGTGATGATGACCGATACTTCGGGAATCTTGACCTCGTCGCGCACCGTCTTGAACAGGGTCGGCAACTCGTAGGGATTGACGACGTGGATGCGCTCCTTCTTGACGCCCAGCGCTTCGCACAACTTGGCGAAGTCGATGCGCGGCGCATCCTCACCGTAGATGTCGCGGCCATTGCCCGGATTGTCCTGCCCGCCGGTCATGCCGACGGCGCGATTGTCGAGCAGCATGACCGTGACGTTGGCCTTGTTGTAAACCATGTCGAGCAGGCCTTGCATGCCCATGTGCAGGAAGGTCGAGTCACCGATGACGGCAACGATGCGCTTGTCCTTGTCGGCTTCGCCACGCCCCTTGTCCATGCCGAGGGCGATGCCCATCGAGGCCCCCATCGACACGCAGGTATCCATCGCCTGCCACGGGTGGCCGGCGCCCAGCGTATAGCAGCCGATGTCGCCGGAAATATTGAGGTTGCGTACCTGGGACAGCGTGTAATAGACACCAAGGTGCGGACAGGCCACGCACATCGTCGGCGGCCTCGGGAAGATCTGGGCGGGACGAATGGTGATGGCCGACGCGTCGACCGGCTCGCCGAGCAGGCGGGCAATGGCCGGCTTGAGCACCGGCGGCGCCAATTCGCCCTGCAGCGGCAGGATGTCCTTGCCGACAACCGGGATGCCCTGTGCCTTCAGTTCGGTTTCGACCAGCGGTTCGACTTCCTCGACAACGACGACCTGATCGACCATCGCCGCCAGTTCGCGGCATTTTTCAAGCGGCAGCGGACAGGAGAAGCCGAGCTTGAGGACCGGCGCATTCGGGAAGGACTCGCGAACATGCATGTAGGCCGGCCCCGAGGCGATGAACCCGACGCGGCGGTCGCTTCCGGCTTCGATGAAATTGAGCGGCGACTGCTCGGCCTCGGCGCGCAAGGCACCATCGCGCTTGAACATCAGCGGAATGCGCTTGCCGGCATTGCCCGGCACCATGACGTAACGCGAGGGATCCTTCTTGAAGCCGGCACCGACATGCGCCTGGCGCTCGCCCACGGTGACCAGCGCCTTGACGTGGTTGATGCGGGTCGTCATGCGCAGGATGACCGGTACCTGGTATTTCTCGGACAATGCGTAGGCAGCCAGCGTCATGTCGTAGGCCTCCTGCGAATCGGCCGGCTCGAACACCGGCACATGCGCGAAGCGGCCCCAGTAGCGGGAATCCTGTTCGTTCTGCGACGACGACAGGCCGACGTCATCGGCGATGGCGATGACCAGGCCGCCATCCACGCCGGTCAGGGTCAGCGTCATCAACGCATCGGAGGCGACGTTCATGCCCACATGCTTCATGCAGCAGAAGGCCCGCGACCCGGCATAGGCGGCACCAATGGCGACCTCCAGCGACACCTTTTCATTGACCGACCATTCGGCGTAGATATCCGGATAGGTCGAGATGACCTCGAGCATTTCGGTCGACGGCGTGCCGGGATAGGCGGCGGCGACCTTGACGCCGGCCTCCCACACGGCGCGGGCGACCGCTTCGTTGCCGGACATCAGAATCCGGCTGGCTGCCGGCGCGGGCATGACTGCCGCCATATCGACTCCTCGGAAATCAATTCGAAAACCCATGATTATAGGAAGGCCTATCCACACCGATTTGATACAACGCAAGGCAAACAACCTTTTCATTCGGTGTCATGACAAGAACACCATTGATGGACATCAATGCCCGGCACCGGCATGAGCGGAACAATGGCGACATCACCTCAACCGCACCGCCATGAACACCGCCACGCTCGAACTCACCCCGTCAGAAACCGCCGGCCGGCGCATCCCCGGCAACAAGGGCATCTGGGTCGGCATCACCTGCGAATTCGTCGAGTTCGCCGTGCTGTTCGCGGTGTATTTCATCGCCCGCGCCCATTTTCCCGAAGCCTTCCACGAGGGCGCCCAGCGCCTGAACATCCTGGCCGGCACCGGTATCACCCTGCTGATGATCACCAGCAGCTATTGCATCGCCTGCTCGGTCAACGCCATACGCCAAAACAAGCACCGCAGCGCCGTGATCTGGCTGATCGCCGGGCTGGTGATCGCCCTCGGCTACCCCGTCGTGAAAATCCTGGAAATCAGCTGGAACCTGGCCCATGGCATCAACGGCGAATCGGGCATCTTCTTCACCGTCTATTACTACCTGACCTTCAACCACCTGGTCCATGCCACCTGGGGCATCCTCGGCATCCTGTGGGTGCTGGCCCGCCTGCTCTTCCACGGCTACACGGCCGACGACTACGTCGGGCTGGAGGCCCTGGCCAGCTATTGGCACGCCACCGACATCATCTGGCTGGTCATCTTTCCCTTCTTCTACGTTCTCGCCTGAACATGCCCGCCAAAGACCACTTCGCCCTGCTCACCGGCGCCTGGCTGGCGCTGATCGCCCTGACCCTGGCCAGTCTCGGTCTCGGCGAATGGTTCCGCGAGCTGTCCTGGCTGCCGCTGGTCGTTGCCGCCATCATGTGGATCAAGGGGGCCGTCGTCGCCCGTTATTTCATCGAATCGCACGTCGCCCACCCCTTCATTGCCCGCGTGCTGCAGGTCTTCATCGCCCTCGCGCCGATCGCCCTGGTCATCACCGCCTTCTTCGGCAACACCGTGGCCCGCTGGGCCACCCTCTAACCCCGCTCGGTCGCAACTGAAATACGCGGAAAGCTCCTCGCGAGCCTTCCGTCCTACGTATTTTCCCTAACCCAAAACGGCTAAAAAACGCGCCCGCCTTTATTGCACGATGCGAATTTTGTTTTTACAATACGAAACACGCATTAGGGAAAGTACGGACTCGCGAACCGGTCCGCAAGGAGTAAAGTTGTTTTGCTAGACACAGGCAAAACAGAATGAACACCAACCGTGGAGACAAACATGGCCAACCAGCCGAATGCACTGCCTGATCCTGCCGACCTCGATCCGCAGGAAACAAAAGAATGGATTGATGCCCTCGAAGGCGTCATCAACGTCGAAGGTCCGACCCGCGCGCATTACCTGATCGAGAAAGTCATCGGCCAGGCCCGCCTGAACGGCGTCGATATTCCCTACTCGGCCAATACCGAATACATCAACACCATCCCTGCCGAGCAGCAGCCCAAGTACCCGGGCAATGCCGACATGGAAATCAAGATTCACTCGTACATCCGCTGGAACGCGATGGCCATGGTCGTCCGCGCCAACAAGGACACCAACGTCGGCGGCCACATCGCCTCCTTCGCATCCGCCGCCGCCCTCTACGACGTCGGCTTCTCGCATTTCTGGCACGCCCCGTCCGCCGACCATGACGGCGACCTGATCTTCTTCCAGGGCCACTCGGTCCCGGGCGTCTATTCGCGCGCCTTCATGCTCGGCCGTTTCACCGAGGAGCAGATGGACAGCTTCCGCCAGGAAACCGGCGGTACCGGCATTTCGTCCTACCCGCACCCGTGGCTGATGCCGGATTTCTGGCAGTTCCCGACTGTTTCCATGGGCCTCGGCCCGATCCAGGCGATCTACCAGGCCCGCTTCATGAAGTACCTGGCCTCGCGCGGCCTGATCGATGCCGCCAAGGCGGAAAAGCGCAAGGTCTGGGCCTTCCTCGGCGACGGCGAGACCGACGAGGTCGAATCGCTCGGCGCCATCGGCATGGCCGGTCGCGAAAAGCTGGACAACCTGATTTTCGTCATCAACTGCAACCTGCAGCGTCTGGACGGCCCGGTGCGCGGCAACGGCAAGATCATCCAGGAACTCGAATCCGAATTCCGCGGTGCCGGCTGGAACGTCATCAAGCTGATCTGGGGCACCCACTGGGATGCCCTGTTTGCCCGCGACAAGACCGGCATCCTGAAGAAGCGCATGATGGAACTGTGCGACGGCGAGTACCAGACCTTCAAGGCCAAGAATGGCGCCTACGTCCGCGAGCATTTCTTCAATACGCCGGAACTGAAGGCACTGGTCGCCGACTGGACCGACGATGACGTCTGGAACCTGAACCGTGGCGGCCACGACATCTTCAAGATCTTCGCCGCCTACAACGCCGCCGTCACCCACAAGGGCGCCCCGACCCTGATCCTGGCCAAGACCATCAAGGGCTTCGGCATGGGCCAAGCCGGCGAGGCCATGAACATTTCCCACCAGCAGAAGAAGATGGACAAGGAGCAGATCGCCCGCTTCCGCGACCGTTTCAGCCTGCCGATTCCGGACGACAAGCTGGAGGAACTGCCCTACCTGAAGTTCGCCGAAGATTCGCCGGAATACCAGTACATGCGCCAACGCCGCATGGACCTCGGCGGCTTCCTGCCGTCGCGCCGCCGCAAGGCCGCCTCGCTGGCCGTGCCGGCCCTCGACACCTACGCCGCGCTGTTGAAGGCTTCCGGCGAAGGCCGCGAACTGTCGACCACCATGGCCATCGTCCGCATCATGAACATGCTGCTCAAGGACAAGCAGGTCGGCAAGAACGTCGTGCCCATCGTGCCGGACGAGTCCCGCACCTTCGGCATGGAAGGCATGTTCCGCTCGGTCGGCATCTGGAACCAGGAAGGCCAGAACTACGTGCCGGAAGACCATGACCAGCTGATGTTCTACAAGGAATCGAAGACCGGTCAGGTACTCCAGGAAGGCATCAACGAAGCCGGCGCCATGAGCGACTGGATCGCCGCCGCCACCTCATACTCGGTGCATGGCGTGCAGACCATTCCGTTCTACATCTGCTACTCGATGTTCGGCCTGCAACGCACCCTCGACCTCGTCTGGGCAGCGGGTGACCAGCGCGCCCGTGGCTTCCTGATCGGCGGCACCGCCGGCCGCACCACGCTGAATGGCGAAGGCCTCCAGCACGAAGACGGCCACAGCCTGATCCTGTCGCAACTGGTTCCGAACTGCGTTTCCTACGACCCGACATTCCAGTACGAAGTCGCCGTCGTCACCCAGGACGGCATGCGCCGCATGTTCCAGGAGCAGGAAGACGTCTTCTACTACCTGACCGTGATGAACGAGAACTACGAGCACCCGGAAATGCCGGCAGGTGCCGAGGCTGACATCATCAAGGGCATGTACGCCTTCAAGAAGGGCGGCGAAGGCAAGCTGCGCGTCCAGCTGCTGGGTTCCGGCACCATCTTCCGCGAAGTCATCGCCGCCGCCGACCTGCTCAAGGCCGACTGGGGCGTCGAAGCCGACATCTGGGGCTGCCCGTCCTTCAACGAACTGGCCCGCGACGGCCAGGACGCCGCCCGCTGGAACCTGCTGCACCCGCTCGAAGCGCCGAAGCTGTCGCACGTCGAGCAGAAGCTGGCCGGCGCCGAAGGCCCGGTGGTTGCCGCGACCGACTACATCAAGCTGTTCTCCGAGCAGATTCGTCCGTTCGTCAAGAACACCTACATCACGCTCGGCACCGACGGTTTCGGTCGCTCCGACACCCGCGAGAAGCTGCGTCACCACTTCGAGGTCGATCGCCACTGGGTCACCCTGGCTGCCCTGAAGGCGCTGGCCGACGAAGGCAAGATCGAGCGCGAGAAGGTTGCCGCCGCCCTGGTCAAGTACAACCTGGATCCGGCCAAGCCGAATCCGATGTCGGTTTAATCGGGAGGAGACGACAATGAGCCAAATCATCGAAGTCAAAGTCCCGGATATCGGCGATTTTTCCGACGTGCCGGTCATCGACCTGTTCGTCAAGGTCGGCGACAGCATCAAGGTCGACGACGCCATCGCCACCCTCGAATCCGACAAGGCGACCATGGACGTACCGAGCACCGTTGCCGGCACCGTCAAGGAAGTCCTCGTCCAGCTCGGCTCCAAGGTCAGCGAAGGCGCACTGCTGATCAAGGTCGAAACCGGTGGCGCCGCCGCTGAAGCTGCCCCGGTAGCAGCCCCCGCTGCCGCACCGGCCCCGGCCGCTGCTGCTCCGGCTGCCGCCCCCGCCGCCGGTGGCGGCGTGGTCGAAGTCAAGGTGCCGGACATCGGCGATTTCTCCGACGTGCCGGTCATCGACCTGTTCGTCAAGGTCGGCGACAGCATCAAGGTCGACGACGCCATCGCCACGCTCGAATCCGACAAGGCCACCATGGATGTGCCGAGCACCGTTGCCGGCACCGTCAAGGAAGTCCTCGTCCAGCTCGGCTCCAAGGTCAGCGAAGGCGCACTGCTGATCAAGGTGGAAACCGGCGCTGGCGCCGCTGCTCCGGCAGCCGCCCCGGCCCCGCAAGCCGCCGCCCCGGCCGCTGCTGCACCGGCTCCGGTTGCTGCCGCTCCGGCTGCCGCGCCTGCCGCTGCCGCCGCACTGGCCCCGGCCCTGCCGATCGGCTCCAAGGTTCACGCCTCGCCGTCCGTTCGTGCCTATGCCCGCGAACTGGGCATCGACCTGAGCAAGGTCACCGCCACCGGCCCCAAGGGTCGCATCGTCAAGGAAGACCTGACCAAGTACGTCAAGGGTGTGCTCTCCGGCGCCATCTCCGGCCCGGTTGCTGCCGCCGGCGGTGGTATCAGCGGTGGTGGCACGCTCGATCTGCTGCCGTGGCCGAAGGTCGATTTCAGCAAGTTCGGCGAGATCGAGGTCAAGCCGCTGTCGCGCATCAAGAAGATTTCCGGCCAGAATCTCTCCCGCAACTGGGTGATGATCCCGGCCGTGACCTATCACGAGGATGCCGACATCACCGACCTCGAAGCCTTCCGCGTTCAGTTGAACAAGGAAAACGAGAAGTCCGGCAACAAGCTGACCATGCTCGCCTTCCTGATCAAGGCTTGCGTCAAGGCCATGCAGCGCTTCCCGGAATTCAATTCCTCGCTCGACGGCGACAACCTGGTGCTGAAGAAGTACTTCAACATCGGCTTCGCGGCCGACACCCCGAACGGCCTGGTCGTTCCGGTGGTCAAGAACGCCGACAAGAAGGGCGTCTTCGAGATCGCCAAGGAAACCGGCGAACTGGCCAAGCTGGCCCGTGACGGCAAGCTCAAGCCGGCCGACATGTCCGGCGCCTGCTTCACCATTTCCAGCCTGGGCGGCATCGGCGGCACCTACTTCGCGCCGATCGTCAATGCGCCGGAAGTTGCCATCCTCGGTGTCAACAAGTCGGCCATGAAGCCGGTGTGGGACGGCAAGCAGTTCGTGCCGCGCCTGACCCTGCCGCTGTCGCTGACCGCCGACCACCGCGTCATCGACGGTGCGCTGGCCACCCGCTTCAACGTCTATGTCGCCGAACTGCTGGCCGACATGCGTCGCATGATCGTCTAAGGGAGAATGACCATGAGCAATCTGGTTGAAGTCAAAGTCCCGGACATCGGCGACTTCTCGGACGTTCCGGTCATCGACCTGTTCGTCAAGGTCGGCGACAGCATCAAGATCGACGATGCCATCGCCACCCTCGAATCCGACAAGGCCACGATGGATGTACCTTCGCCAGTTGAAGGCACCGTCAAGGAAGTGCTGATCCAGCTCGGCTCCCGCGTCAGCGAAGGCGCCGTGCTGATCAAGGTTGAAGCGGGTGCCGCTGCGGCTGCTCCTTCGCCGCAGGCGGGTACCCCCGCTCCGGCGGCGGCCCCGGTCGCTGCCCCGGCTGCAGCCAGCCACAGCGGTACGGCCGATCTCGAGTGCGACATGCTCGTCCTCGGTGCCGGTCCCGGCGGCTACTCCGCTGCCTTCCGCTCGGCCGACCTCGGCATGAAGACCATCATCGTCGAGCGCTACGCCACCCTGGGCGGCGTCTGCCTCAACGTCGGTTGCATTCCGTCCAAGGCACTGCTGCACGTCGCCGAGGTCATTGAGGAAGCGCAACACGCCAGCGACCTCGGCGTCACCTTCGCCGCGCCGCAAGTCGATATCGACAAGCTGCGCGCCCACAAGGACAAGGTCGTCGGCAAGCTAACCGGCGGTCTGGCCGGCATGGCCAAGGGCCGCAAGGTCGACATCGTGCGCGGCTATGGTTCCTTCCTCGATCCGAACCACATCGAGGTCGAAGTCACCGATGGCTCGGGCCAAGACAAGACGGGTGCCAAGAAGGTCATCAAGTTCCAGAAGTGCATCATCGCCGCCGGTTCGGCGGCCGTGCATCTGCCCTTCATCCCGCGCGACCCGCGCATCGTCGATTCGACCGGCGCCCTTGAACTGCGCTTCGTGCCGCAGAAGATGCTGGTCATCGGCGGCGGCATCATCGGCCTGGAGATGGCCACCGTCTATTCCACCCTAGGCGCCCGCGTCGATGTCGTGGAAATGATGGACGGCCTGATGCAAGGCCCCGACCGCGATGCGGTCAAGGTCTGGGAAAAGCAGAACGCCAGCCGTTTCGACAAGATCATGCTGAAGACCAAGACGGTTGCCGTCGATGCCAAGGAAGATGGCCTCTATGTCACCTTCGAAGGCGAAGGCGTCTCACCGGAACCGGTCAAGTACGACATGATCCTGCAGGCCGCCGGCCGTGCGCCGAACGGCAAGAAGATCGGCGCCGAGAAGGCGGGCGTGATCGTCACCGACCGTGGCTTCATCAATGTCGATGCCCAGATGCGCACCAACGTGCCGCATATCTTCGCCATCGGCGACCTGGTCGGTCAGCCCATGCTCGCCCACAAGGCGGTGCATGAAGCCCACGTCGCGGCCGAAGTCGCGGCTGGCCACAAGGCGGCCTTCGATGCGCAGGTCATCCCCGGCGTCGCCTATACCCATCCGGAAGTGGCGTGGGTCGGCTATACCGAGGAGCAGGCGAAGAAGGAAGGCCGCAAGGTCGAGACGTCCAAGTTCCCGTGGGCAGCTTCCGGCCGTGCCATCGCCAACGGCGCCGACTACGGTTTCACCAAGCTGATCTTCGATGCCGAGACGCATCGCGTCATCGGCGGCGCCATCGTCGGCCCGTCGGCCGGCGACATGATCGGCGAGGTCTGCCTGGCTATCGAGATGGGCTGCGATGCCGTCGATATCGGCAAGACCATCCACCCGCACCCGACCTTGGGCGAAACCGTCGGCATGGCCGCCGAGGTCGCCCACGGCACTTGCACGGACGTGCCGCCGCCGCGCAAGAAGTAAAGTCCTCTGCGTTACGCTAAGTAATTAGCGTTCGGTTTGGGCGACGGTTAACCCCGTCGCCCTTTTTTTCGCCACGCGCAGGCTATTGCATTTTTGCTTGATCGGCTGCAACACACGCGAATCGGTTTCGCTACCGGATTACTCCGTCGAACGGGCAGGCCAGAATTTTCGCCCTAGAAAACCGAGGCCGAGACCGACAATGCCCGCCCGGATTCCAAGACCCAAACTGAGAAACAGTTGCCCGGAAAAAGTCTCGGGGATATTTGCCAGAACCTGCTCCGAGGACGGAATGGTGCCACCGGAACGAGCCGGCGCACGCAGCAGTATCTCGATGAAATGTTCAGCCAGCGGGTCGTTGTAATACATGAAAATTGTCTGGGCGGCGATGAACCAACCGATCAGCCCCCCCATTTTGACGTTGCGCGTAAAGGTGCATGCGGCGACAAAATAGAGAACAAACAACGCAGCGCTATCGATCTTGAAAATCACCGCAGTTGGAATCACCGTCAGAAGCGCAGAGAGCCAAAAATACCGACCGACAGCCAAGCGCCCCAAGGCAAGCAGCCCATCGATAAATGCCTCATCGTACCGAGTCATGGAATCACCAATTCGCGTTTGTCGGAAAAATCGTCGCCGGAGGTCGGATAACTACGCTCTCAAAGTCCGTCGCCGTCAGGTGGTACAGCATACTCCTCGACAGCAATCCGCAGCGCATTACTGGCAGCGGGCCGCAACAACAGCGCATAACCCTTGGCTGGCCTGGTCTCTTCACGATTTGGGGCACTGACAGCAATACCCGGAGACTGCCCCGGCACCTCATCGAGAAAAATTTCCAGTTCCCGACCATCCGCCAACACCACCAAGAGGCTGTCCGCGGCGAGTGGCGTGCGCAGACCATCCGCATCTATCGCGAAAAACCGGCCACCGCGCACGACGGCTTTCTCCATGCTCGACTCACTCCTTGATATCGATCGCCAACAGCAATTTAGCGCAACACTCTGCCAAGAATCCCCGTAACTCCTGCACCACCGGGCTGATCTGACGCCGGTCGGCACAGATCAGGTTGAGCGGTACCGACTCGCCAAACCATTCCGCACACAGGCGCACCAGTCGGCCAGAACGCAAATCATCGGCAACATCGAGCGCCGATTTGTAAGCGACGCCATGACCGGCCAGGGCCCAGCGACGCACGACATCGCCATCGTCGGAAACACGGTTGCCACGTACCTGAACGGGAATTTCCCGTCCTTCACGAAAAAACCGCCAGCGATCATGGACGGTATCGCCTAGCGTAAAGCACAGGCAATTGTGCTCGATCAGCGCTTCCGGAGAAGTCGGCACCCCTGCCCGCATCAGATAAGCCGGAGCTGCGCACAGAATACGGCGGTTTTGCGGTGCAACCGGCAGGGCCACCAGATTGGAATCGGGCAGGCTTCCGTAACGCAGGGCGAGGTCCACGGGCTGGCGATAGATGTCGGCCAAGCGGTCGGAGAGCAGCAGGCGCAGTTGGATGCGCGGATAAAGCGCTTGAAAGTCGTCCAGCCAATTCAGCACGGCATTGCGCCCGAGATCGGATGGGAGCGACAACTGTAAAACGCCGCGCAGGGCCGCGCTCCCCATCAGCGTCGCATCCCGCCCGTCAGCCAGCAACTGCAGCGCCTGCCGGCAAGGCTCCAGAAAGGCCAGCCCTTCGTGCGTCAGGCGCAGGCTGCGGGTCGTACGCAGAAAAAGCGGGGCGTCGATCTCGGCCTCCAGCCGCTTCACCGCCAGGCTGGCCGCCGCCGGACTCATGTCCAGGCGCCGTGCAGCCGCCGACAGGCTGCCGGTATCGGCCGCCAGAATGAAAACCTCCATGTCACGCAACATTCGCATGGCGCCATGCTAATCCGCCGGAATCCAATTTTCAATTTATTGTTGAAAGTAAATTCAGAATTACCCACTTTTTCAATAGATTGATCGATTGCATCATGCATCCATCGTCATTCGCCCCTCACGCGCAACGCCATGGACGCCGCCCCGACTACCACCGACCCTTGGCAATTCGATCACCTCAGCCTGGTGACCTCATCGCCCGCCGACCGTACCGTTGAGACGTTGGCTGATCTTCTGGGCCTGAGTTCGGGCTATCGCCCGCCGTTTCCCTTCCCCGGGCGCTGGTTCTACAACGGCGATCAGGCGAGCCTGCATGTCATCGACGCACCGGCAGGGCACTCTCGACACGCGCCGAGTACCGTCATCAGCCATATCGCTTTCCGCAGCAACGCCTCGCTCAAATCGCTGCTGCCTCGCCTCAACGCCAGCGGGCTGCCCTATCGCGTCATGCGCGTGCCGGAAGAGCAGACCATCCAGATTTTCGTGCAGATGAACACGGCCTTACTCATCGAACTGGATGTCCCGGCACGTGCCGATGATCCCTCCCCCACCGACTACAGATCACCTCAGGATGCCCACGATCATGAACGATAAGCAGATTGCCTCCCCTCTTTTTTCCGCCGAGCAGTTGGGTGGTTTGATACTGCCCAACCGCATCGCCCTGGCACCGATGACCCGCTGCCGGACCACCCAGCCAGGCGACATACCCAACGCCTTGATGGCCGAGTACTACGCCCAGCGTGCCAGCGCCGGCCTGATGATCAGCGAGGCCACGCAGATCTCGCCCCAGGGACAGGGCTACAGTTTCACGCCCGGCATTTATTCGGCCGAACAGGTCGCAGGATGGCGCCTGGTTACCGATGCCGTGCATGCGGCAGGAGGGCGTATCTTCCTCCAGCTCTGGCATGTCGGCCGCATGTCGCACGCCAGTTTCCACGGTGGCCAGCCGCCCGTCGCGCCCTCCGCCCTGGCACCCGACGCCCAGGTCTGGGTTGTGGGGGAAGACGGAATCGGTCGCATGGTCGACTGCCCATTGCCGCGCGCCCTTGGCATTGAGGAAATCGCCGCCGTCGTCGGCGACTTCCGCCGTGCCGCCGCCAATGCCATGGCCGCCGGTTTCGACGGCGTCGAAATCCACGGCGCCAACGGCTACCTGATCGACCAGTTCCTGCGCAGCACCTCCAACCACCGTACCGATGGCTACGGCGGCAGCATCGCCAACCGCGTCCGCTTCGCCGAAGAAGTTATCGCCGCCGTTGCCGACGAAGTCGGCCCGCAGCGCGTCGGCATTCGCCTGTCGCCCTACATCACCGCCCGCGGCATGGCCTGCCCGGAGATCATTCCAAGCATCCTCGAGGTCGCGCGCCTGGCCGAAGCCAAGCACATCGCCTATATCCACCTCTCGGAAGCCGACTGGGACGACGCGCCGCAGATACCGCTCCACTTCCGCCATGATCTGCGCCGCCAATTCGGCGGGGCGATCATCGTTGCCGGACGCTACGACCAGCCCCGCGCCGAAGAAATCATCGGTGCCGGCCTCGCCGACGTCGTCGCTTTCGGTCGCCCCTTCATCGCCAACCCCGATCTGCCCGCCCGCATGGCAAACAGCTGGCCGCTCGCCGATTTCGATGCCAGCACGCTGTTTGGCGGAGACGCACGCGGCTATGTCGACTACCCGGCCCATGCCGTGAACCAGTAAGAATCCAAAGGAAAATCGACATGCCCTTAAGCAATATCGCCACCATCGTCGCCCACCCGGAACACCGCGAAACGGTCACCCAGGCATTGACCGCCATGCTGGCGCCCACCCGTGCCGAAGCCGGGTGCCAGCAATACGACCTGCACGTCGACCAAAGCGATCCGAACCGCCTGGTGATGATCGAACGCTGGACCGACGATGCCGCACTCGACGCCCACATCGCCACACCGCATATGGCGCAGCTCAAGGCGGTCATCGCCGACAAGACATCCGGCATCGACATCCAGCGCCTCACCTACCTAGCCTGACGACGCCCCAAGCAAGGAATTTCCATGAAAGCCGTTGCCTACCAAAACACCCTGCCCATCGACAATCCTGCCGCCCTGCAGGACATCGAATTGCCCGATCCCATCGCAACCGGGCGTGACCTGCTGGTTGAAGTCAAAGGGATTTCCGTTAATCCGGTCGACACC
This sequence comes from Dechloromonas sp. ARDL1, assembly GCF_051122455.1. Taxonomy (NCBI): domain Bacteria; kingdom Pseudomonadati; phylum Pseudomonadota; class Betaproteobacteria; order Rhodocyclales; family Azonexaceae; genus Dechloromonas; species Dechloromonas sp. ARDL1. The sequence continues at coordinate 4,289,529 of NZ_CP168939.1, read as the reverse complement.
AAGATTCGCGCCGGACGCCAGCCCGCCGCGGGCCAGTGGGGCGTGCTGGGCTGGGATGCCGCGGGCATCGTCCGCGCCGTCGGCCCTGATGTCACGCTGTTCAAGCCGGGCGACCGCGTCTGGTACGCCGGCGACATCACCCGCCCGGGCAGCAATGCGGAGCTGCAACTGGTCGACGAACGCATCGTCGGCCGCATGCCGGCCCGCCTGGGTTTTGCCGAAGCCGCAGCCCTGCCGCTGACCGCCATCACCGCCTGGGAATTGCTCTTCGACCGCCTCGGCGTCGCCCCCGGCAAGCGCCCGAGCAAGGATTCGCTGCTCATCGTCGGCGCAGCCGGCGGCGTCGGTTCCATCCTGACCCAACTGGCCAGCCGCCTGACTTCGCTGACGATCATCGGGACGGCTTCCCGCCCCGAGACCCAGGCCTGGGTACGGGAGCTTGGCGCGCACCACGTCATCGACCACAGCAAGCCTTTCGCCGAGGAACTAGAACGCATCGGCCTGAAGCACGTCACCATGGTCGCCAGCCTCAACAATACCGAAGGCCACTTCGCACAGATCGCCGACATCATTGCGCCGCAAGGCCGCTTTGCCCTGATCGACGATCCTGCTGCACCGCTCAACATCATGAAGCTGAAGGGCAAGAGCATTTCGCTGCACTGGGAGTTGATGTTCACCCGCTCGCTGTTCCAGACCGACGACATGATCGCCCAGCACCGCCTGCTCAACGAAGTCGCCGCCCTGGTTGACGAAGGTGTCATCCGGACCACCCTCGGCGAGCATTTCGGCAGCATCAACGCAGCCAACCTGAAACGCGCCCATGCCCATATCGAAAGTGGCAAGGCCCGCGGCAAGGTCGTTCTCGAAGGTTTCTAAGCCTCCTCCCCCCACTGGATACCCTATGAAAAAAACGCTTCTCGCCCTGAGCTTAAGCTTTTTACTGACTGCTCAAGCCGCTGAACGATCGCCGGAAATCGATCGCTCTCTGCCCGTACCCTCCCAAACGGTGATTGGGAAAGTCGAGGCGGGTGTGGTGCTGGCTGCTCAGCGCTATGCCGCTTTCTGGAATACCGGTGAAGCTCGCTTTGCCGAGCAAGCGCTGGCCGATGACTTTACCGATCTGAACCTGCCGCCCGGCCGGATTCAGGGCCCCAAAGGTCCGCTGGCCGCATCGCAGGCATTCCGGCAGGCTGTGCCTGATCTGAAGGCGAAGATTGAACGGCTAATTGCCACCGACGACCAGGTCGTCGTCCACCTGCGCTTTACGGGCACCTACTCAGGCATTTTCAAAGGCAAGCAAGGCAAAGGCCAAAAAGTTGATTTTCAGGCAGTCGACATCTACCAAGTGGTGAATGGAAAAATCAAAACCAATTGGCATCTCGAAGACAACCTCAGCTTGCTATTACAGCTTGAAGCAATCTCGTTCAACAACTAAATCCGGAGATCAATACGCATGAACATCGTCCACCACGCCCAAACCCGCTACACCACCAAGGCTTTCGACGCCAGCCGCAAGATTCCGGCCGAGACTTTCGAGGAAATCCGCAAGCTGCTGCGCTTTGCGCCGTCATCGGTGAACTCGCAACCCTGGCACTTCGTCGTTGCCAGCAGCGACGAAGCCAAGGCGCGCATCGCCAAGGCCACCCAGCCCGGCTACGCCTACAACGAAGCAAAAATCAAAAATGCCTCGCACGTCATCGTCTTCTGTGCCCGCGCTGCTTTCGACGACGCCCACTTGGCCAGTCTGCTCGAACAGGAAGACAAGGACGGCCGCTTCGCCACGCCGGAAGCCAAGACCGGGCAACATAACGGGCGCAGCTTTTATGTGAACCTCCATCGCTTCGACGCCAAGGATGCCCAGCACTGGATGGAGAAGCAGGTCTACCTTGCCCTCGGCACCGCCCTGCTCGGCGCCTCGACGCTGGGACTGGATGCCTGCCCGATGGAAGGCTTCGACGCCCGCATCCTCGACGAGGAACTGGGCCTGCGCGCCAAGGGCTACACCGGCATCGTCATCCTGTCGCTTGGCTACCGCAGCCCGGAAGACTTCAACGCCAAGCTGCCCAAGTCTCGCCTGCCGGAGAGCACCGTCTTCACCGACATCTAACCTCGGGGGGGGCCTGAACGCCGCTCCTCCCTCGTATTCGCAACCTTATCAAGGAACCGCCATGAAATCTTTCGCCGCGCGGGCGACCCCGGTCGCCCTGCTTTTTGCCCTCGCCACGATGCCGACCTTCGCCGCAGACTTCTCGCTGACGGTCTCCGGCATCAAGAACGGCCAGTCCATCGCCGCCGAGAATTACTGGAACAACTTCGGCTGCACCGGCGGCAACGTCATGCCCAAGCTGGAGTGGAAGAACGCCCCGGCGGGCACCAAGAGCTTTGCCGTGACTTTCTACGACAAGGATGCCCCGACCGGTAGCGGTTTCTGGCACTGGGTTGCCTACAACATCCCGGCCGACACGCAGGGTCTGGCCGGTGGCGCCAACGGCGGCAGCCTGCCCGCCGGCGCCGTCGAAGGCAATACGGATCTCGGCAAGCCGGGCTTCTTCGGCCCCTGCCCGCCGGTCGGCCGCAAGCACAACTACGTGTGGACCGTGCATGCCTTGAAGACCGATGCCCTGCCCGTAGACAAGAACGCCAGCCCTGCCCTGGTCGGCTTCTACCTCTGGCAGAACCGTCTCGGCGAAGCTTCGGTGACCGTCACCGCCGGCCCGCGCAAATAATTCAGGAAGGAAATGAACATGTCCCGCAAAACAACCCGCGCCCTGAGCACCGCCGTATTGCTCCTGCTCTCCGGCAGCGTTCTTGCCCAGCAACTGCCGCAACTCAAGCCCGACGAGGTGATTCGCTACCGCAAGGCCGGCTACGCCTTCATGAACTGGAACATGGCCAAGCTCAAGGCCATGCTCGACGGCAGCGTCCCCTTCAACAAGGACCAGGCGCTGGCTGCGGCCACGTCGATCAACAGCACCGTGAATTCCGGCATGGGCGCGCTTTACACGCCGGGTTCGGACAAGGATGCCGGCAATGAAAAGACGCGCCTGAAACCGGAGTTCTTTACCCAACCCGACAAGGTCAAGGAAGTGGCCGGCGCCTACCGGACTGCCGGCATGAAACTGGCTGCGACCGCTGCCACCGGCGACCCCGCCCAGATCAAGCCGGCTTTCGACGACATGGGCAAGGCCTGCAAGGGCTGCCACGACGCGTTCCGCAAGGACTGACCCAGGAGGCCCGCCATGACCGCCATCCGCATCCGCCTGTGGGACCTTCCCCTTCGCCTCTTTCACTGGAGCCTCGTCGCTACGGTGCCGGGCGCCATGATCACCGGGCTGATCGGCGGCGGCTGGATGGTCTGGCACGGGCGCCTGGGGCTGGCGGTGGTCGGGCTCCTTGCCTTCCGGCTGGTTTGGGGCTTTATCGGCTCCACCCACTCGCGCTTCGCCGCCTTTTTGCCTACCCCGGGCAAGATCGCGGCCTACCTGCGCGGCCAATGGCACGGTGTCGGCCACAATCCGCTGGGCGCGCTTTCCGTCTTCGCCTTGCTCGGCTTGCTGACCTTTCAAGCCGCCAGCGGCTTGATCGCCAACGACGACATTGCCTTCAACGGCCCGCTTTATCCACTGATCGACAAGGCGCTGAGCGATGCCGCCACCGGCTGGCATCGCCTGGCCGTCAATGCCCTTTACCTGGTGCTCGCCCTGCATGTCGCGGCCATTGCGTTCTATGCCCGCATCAAGCGTCAGAACCTCGTCCGGCCCATGATCACCGGGTGGCACGAAGGCGCGGCCGAACACGAGAGCCGGGGCGGCGGTCGTCTTGCCTTCGTTTGTGCGCTGATCATCGCGCTCGGGGTCACCGGCGCAGCCAGCGGCGCATGGATACCCTCGCCCGCTCCGCAGGCTCCCGCGCCGGCCATGGACTGGTAAGCCGGGAAACCATGGGAACACGGAAATCGTCCGCGTAACGACCGCTGAGACATTGCCCCGCCCTCGCCAGGACAGCACTTTTGAAAAGGATTTTGCATGTTTAAAGGTATTTTGATCGAGAAGGACGATGCCGGTTATCGAGCAGCCATCCAGACAATCGATGAAGCAAACCTGCCGGATGGCGAGGTGACCGTCCGCGTCAGCCATTCGACGCTCAATTACAAGGACGGGTTGGCAATCACCGGCAAAGGCCCCGTGGTAAGGCGTTTCCCGATGGTGCCCGGCATCGATCTCGTGGGCACCGTGGAAACGAGCGTACACCCGGATTTCGCCGCCGGCGACCAGGTTCTCCTGAATGGCTGGGGCGTCGGCGAAGGCCATTGGGGCGGGCTGGCCCAGAAGGCTCGCCTCAAGGGCGACTGGCTCGTCCCGCTGCCCCGGCAGTTTTCGCCACAGCAGGCGATGGCGATCGGCACCGCCGGCTATACGGCCATGCTGTGCATCCTCGCGCTCGAACGGCACGGCATCACCCCGGCGCACGGCGAAATTCTGGTTTCCGGGGCAGCGGGCGGGGTCGGCAGCGTGGCGACGGCGATTCTGGCCAAGCTGGGCTATGCCGTGGTCGCCATCAGCGGCCGCAGCGAGGAACACGATTACATCAAGCGCCTGGGCGCCAGCGAGGTGCGGCCGCGCTCGGAATTCGCCTCGCCGGGAAAACCGCTGGCCAAGGAACGCTGGGCGGGCGCAGTCGACGTCGTCGGCAGCCACACATTGGCCAACATCTGCGCCAGCATGAAGTATCGCGGCGTGGTGACGGCCTGCGGCCTGGCCGGCGGCATGGATTTTCCCGCCACCGTCGCGCCGTTCATTCTGCGTGGCGTCACCTTGGCCGGTATCGACAGCGTCATGTGTCCGCGCGCCGATCGCCTTGAAGCCTGGCGCCGCCTTGGCGCCGATCTCGACATCACCAAGCTGGACATGATCAGTTCGGAAATATCGCTGGCGGAGGCGATTCCAGCCGCCACGAAACTGATCAACGGCGAGATTCGCGGTCGCATTATCGTGGACGTCAATCGTTAAACCAGAACGATCTCGGCTTCATTGCCCTGTCGGGATTGGGTGAAAACAAAGCATGCCAAGACGAGTTCGAAAGGTGTGGCAGGGGTGGCAATAGCGCCCCCACGTCAGCCGGCACCCGGTCAGCGGCTGCATTCGCGCTTTGGCGGCCCGGCCGGCCTGGTTCAAACGCCAGCCAGCCGGGCGCTGCAGCACGATGCGAGATAGTCCGCCAGCCGTCGAATCGGCGGCGTGATCCGGCCCCGGCTCACGGCCAGAAGGTTCAACGGGGTCGCCTCGCCAGACCACTCAGGCAACAGTTGTCGCAACCGGCCGCTGATCAGGTCGTCGGCGATGTCGAGCTGACTCTTGTAGGCAATGCCCAGCCCAGCCAAGGCCCATTGACGCACCACGCCCCCGTCGTCGGCGATACGGTCACCACCCACTTCAATCGCTTGTTCGCCATTGCGCCCGAATCGCCAGCGGTTGTATGGCAAATCGCCGCGCACGAAACGCAAGCAGTTGTGTCGGCGCAAATCGCTCAGGCTCTCCGGCACACCGCACCGCGCCAGGTAGCTCGGCGCGGCACAAAGAACCCGTGTGTTTGTCGGTGCCACCGGCAAGGCCACCATGCCCGAATCCTCCGGCATGCCATAGCGCAACGCGAAATCCACCGGCTGCTCGAACATGTCCGCCGGACGGTCGGTTACACGTAAATCGAGCAGCAAATCTCCTTCTCGGGCAGGATAGCTCGCCAGAAAATCCTCGACCCAGGTAATCAGGCAGCTACGCGCCAGATCGCTAGGCATGCTCAGGCGGATAGGGCCGCTCAATCCATTTGCCGCATCGTCGCCGATTGCCGCCTCTCCAGCGGCAATCGCGTGAACGACGTCACGAGCATGCGGCAACAAGCGCTCGCCGGCCTCGGAAAGACGCACACGTCTGGTCGACCGCTCGAACAGACGCTGGCCTACCCCCGCCTCCAACCGCTTGATAACGGCACTCGCCACCACCGGAGAAATCCCCAAGCGACGCGCGGCCACCGAAAAACTCCCGGCTTCGGCAGCAGACACAAATACCTGCAGGTCGTCGAGGCGGTTTATTTTCATAAATTCAATGAAATAAATTCAGAAAAGAAGATATTTATCTGCAATTTTATTTAAGTCAACATTTGCCTCTCCCATTACCAAGGAATTCGTCATGTCCCGCCCTCTGCTCAAACACATCCCTGGTGCCCTGCTTTCGATAGTCGTGTCCATGGCTACGGTGCCTGCCTTCGCAGCAGCGCCCGCCGTCGGCACCCTGGAAGTCGTCGCCGAACTGCCCATTCGTCCCGGCAACGTAACCGCCACGCGCGATGGTCGCGTCTTTGCGACGGTACACCCGCTGGACAAGCCATCCGGAATCCAGCTCATGGAAGTGATCGCCCCCGACCGCTATCGTCCGTGGCCCGACGGCAGCTACCAAAGCGACGCCGGCAACCGCTCCGATGAGCGTATTGACACGCCGCTGGGCATCGCTCAGGACACCAAGGGCCGCCTGCGGATCACCGACATGGGTCTCAATCTCGGCAAGACCCGCCTGTGGGCTTTCGACATTGCCAGTGGCCAACGCGTACACAAGATCGAGTTACCGGCCGATGTCGCACCGAAAGGCGCCTTCGTCCAGGATCTCGCGGTGGACGCCGAACGCGGCTGGGTCTATCTCGCCGACATCGCGCCACCGGCTCTGATCGCCGTTGAAATCGCCACCGGCAAGGCGCACCGCTTCTCCGGCCACGCCGCGCTGCAGGCCGACCCCAAGGCCATCATGCGGGTGGACGGCACGCCGACGCATTTCGGCGGCAAACCAGCCAGCGTCGGCGTCAATCCGGTCACCCTGTCCAAGGACGGCCAAACCCTGTATTTCGGCGCCATGAACGGCCTGAAGTGGTACGCCGTACCAACCCGCCATCTGCGCGATGGCAATGACAGCGCGACGGCCGCGGCCATCCGCGTCGTCGGCAAGAAGCCGGTTTCCGACGGCGTTGCTACCGACGATGCGGGGAATCACTTCTTCACCAACCTCAACGACAACGGTATCGATATGCTCGACAGCAAGGGCAAGTTGCGCCCGCTGGTCCGCGATGCTCGTCTGTCGTGGCCCGACAACGCCCAGTTCGGCCCGGATTCCTGGCTGTACATGTCGGTCAACCAGTTGCACCGCACCAGCGCCTTCACGGGCGGCGAAGACACCGGCAAGCCACCTTATCGCGTCATGCGCGTGTGGACCGGCACAGTGGGCAACCAGCGTCAATAATCATCCGGAGAAGGCCATGAAATACCTGCACACCATGGTGCGCGTCACCGACCTGGGAACGTCGCTGGCCTTCTACCGCGATGCCCTCGGGCTGGAAGTACTCAGCGTCCGCGACTTCCCGGGCGGCCGCTTCACGCTCGCCTTCCTGGCAGCGCCGGGCGACCGGGAGGCGCAGATCGAGCTAACCCACAACTGGGACTCGGAGACTTATACCGGCGGGCGCAATTTCGGGCACATCGCCTATCAGGTGCCCGACATCTACGCCGCCTGCGAGCGCCTGGTTGCCCACGGCGTGACCATCAACCGCCCGCCACGCGACGGTTTCATGGCTTTCGTGCGCTCGCCGGACGGTATCTCGATCGAACTGCTGCAGGCCGGTGCAGCGCTGCCACCGCGTACGCCTTGGGTCGACATGCCCAATCAGGGCCAATGGTAAGGAAAGGAACCGACATGCCCCACCCCGCCCCCGGCGACTGGCCGGAAAACCGCGTCGTCGCCCGCCTGCCCGGCTCCCTGCCGATGGGTGGGGTCGTGCAGGGCACCCCGGTACACGCCTTTGCCGCCCTGCCTGCAGCCCATGCCTGGCCAAGCGACCACGGACGCATTCCGCGGCGCCATGACATCGACCTCGGCGGCCTGACCGCCTTCGTCATCGACGATGTGATCACGGCGGAAGAAGCCGACAGCCTGATTGCCGCCAGCGAGCATTTCGGTTTCCGCGACGAAGCGCCGGGCATCGCGACGCCACCCGGCATGCGCATGAACATGTCTGTGCACTGGCTGGCCGACGACGTCCTGCTGACGACCCTGTTCGGGCGCATCGCCCACTTGTTGCCGGAGCAGGTCGACGGTGCGAAACTCCACCGGCAATTGAGCCGGCGGCTCAACGTCTATCGTTATCGCCAGGGCGATACGTTCAACCTGCACGTCGATGGCGACTGGCCGGGCTACGGCCTGTCGGAGGATCGGCGGGAGATGGTCGAGTGGCCGGGCGTTCGCTCCCGGCTAAGCCTGCTGCTTTACTTGAACGGCACCGAGGACGGCATTGTTGGCGGCAATACCCGCCTCTACCGGCACGACAGGCGTTTCGAGGAAGTCTCACCCAAGAAGGGTTCGGCACTCTTTTTTCGCCACGGCATGGGCCCCGGCTCGGTACTCCACGAAGGCCGTCCGGTCGTCGGCACGGTGGCGAAGTATGTCGCGCGAATCAATGTGCTGTACGAGGATGGGCCGGATACTGGCGCCCGGATCATGCACCGCTTCGACTGATGGCCGCTTGTCGCCGGCTCTTACAACAGGGAGCCGGTAATCTCGTCGGCGATGCGCCTTACCGCGGCAATCATCGACACCTGCTGGCGTGGCCCGCCCTCGTAGAGCGAGGTGACCATGGAAATCCCGACGGAGGCCAGCGGGAATCCTTGACGGTCGAGCAAGGGCGCCGCAATGCATGAAACCTGCGGGTTGTTTTCCGCATCGTCGAAAGCAACCCGCTCCTCGAGAACGCGGTCGAGCTCGCGACGCAACTGCTTCGCCGAGGTAATGGTCTTCTCCGTCAGGCGGCGAAAATGCATCTGGGCGATGAGTTTGTCCTGTTCGACGGGCGACATGTGGGCCAGGATGGCCTTGCCGACTGCGGTGCAATAGAGCGGCTCCCAGTCGCCGGCGGTCTGACGCACCGAAACGACGCTGTCGCTGGGCATGACTTCGATGAGAATTGCCCGGTCGTCCTCGACAATCGCCAGGTGCGAGGTCTGACCGGTGATTTCGGACAGCCGGCGCAGGTAGGGCCGGGCGATGTCGACCAGCGCCCTGGGCTGGCGCAGGCTTTTGGCCCAGTATTCGATGCGCGCGCCGACGGTGTAGGTTTTGTCGAGCGGGTTCTTCTGGGCCAGGCCGTGCCGCTCCAGCGTGTTGAGAAAGCGCAGCGCCGAGCTTTTGTCGATGGCGAATTCGCGCGCCACGTCGATGATGCGGATCGGCTCGTCGGCATGGATCAGGAATTCGAAAATGTTCAGCCCCTTGTCGAAGGAGCCGATGATGGCGTTGGCCCCCGACTTGATCGGGGCCGCTTCGCCAGCGCTGGGCGGGGCTGGGTTGGGAAGGGCAGGCATGAACGGATTCAAGAGTCGGTTGCGACGGCGCCATCGCTATCGGATGGCCGGCATTTTAACCGACAACGGCGGCGCTCCGCGGCAAAAACCCGCCCGCGGGAGCAGACGGGCAGGACGCCGGCATCAGGCCGGGGCATCGTTGATTTCGGCCAGGAAGCCAAGCATCACCGGCGAATCGAGCGGCATCACCATGTGGCCGAGCGCGGTGCGGCAATGCGCCACGCCGAGCACCTTGGTGAGCAGTTCGGAGGCGCCGTTGAGGACGTGCGGGATGTCCTTGAAATCCATGGCGCAGCCGACATGGCCGTCGAGACGGACCAGCCGCACCCTGGCAAGGTCGCCGCCGGCCGCCTCCTTCAGCTGGGCCAGGCCGGCCAGCGCCGCCAGGCGCGCGGCATCGACCGCCTGCTCGGTACTCACTTCGGCGCCGACGCGGCCGGTGTAGGCCAGCTTGCCGTCGCGCCAGGGAAACTGGAACGAGGTGGTGACCAGATTGCCGGTGCGCGCCCAGGACACGTACATGCCGACGCCGGGGTGGGCTGGCAGCAAGCTGTAGCCGAGCGCGGCCAGACGGGTTTCGGGGTGATTTTCGGGGTACATCGATTGTCTCCTTGTTTGAGTTGTTTTCAGCCTCGCCAGCCGGCGACGATGGCCGGATTGCGCTCCATCCAGTCGGCCGCCGCCGCCATCGGGCTGAGCTTGCGGACGTTGATCAGGTAGTCGAGCTCGGTCATCGCCGCATTGCCCAGCGTCACCCGGCGCAGGCTGGCCAGCGCGCTGGCGGGCAGCAGGTGGCGGGCATCGTTGCGAATGAGCAGCGTCGCCTGATCCTTGCCACGCAACAGCCCTTTCGGCTCGGCCAGTTCGCGGATCTTGTAGCGGTGGTGCAAATGCTGCGGCTGCCAGAGCGGCACGACCACCCAGCGTTTTTCGGCAACCGCGCTTTCGAAGGCCTGCTCCATATCGGCCTGGGTGCCGTTGCGGAACTCGTAGCCGAGGGCATCGAGGCCGTATTCCTTGATGATCTCGCGGGAGAAGCGGCTGATCCCCGCCCCCGGCGCGATGCCCTGGATCAGCTTGGTCATCCGCGCCGCGACTTCCGGCTTCTTCAGATCGGCAACGGCCGCCACTTCGCCGGCCGGCACGTAATCCGGCACGCCCCACAGCGTGTACGGCTCGTACAGCACGGTCAGCTTTTCGACTTCCGAGGCCATCGGCGCCAGATAGCCGCCGTGACTGCCCGGCAGCCAAGCCGAGGCGAGCAGGTCGACCTCGCCCTTGCCGAGCATTTCGAACATCTTTTCGTGCGGCGCTTCCTTGACCTCCGTTTCGATGCCCTGCGCCGCCAGCAGCTGGCGGACGATGGAGCCGCTGGCGGCATGGAAGGAGAGCGCGATCTGGCCGACGACCGGCTTGCGTTTGGCCGGGGCGGACCGGGCCATGCTGCCGCAGCCGGAGGCGGTAGCGGCAATGACGCCGGCGGAAGCGGCGAGAAAATGACGACGATTGGGATTCATGGTGTGCTCCTTGGGGAAATGGCGACCGGCTTCAGGCCAGTGCCTTGTAAAGTTCGCGCAGCAAGACCGGGTGCGCTGGCCAAGCGGGAATGGTGATCAGCTTGCCGTCGACGCAGACGCCGTCGAGCGGGGTTTCCACCCACGTGCCGCCGGCCTGCTCGACCTCGGGCCGGCAAGCCGGGTAGGCCGTGGCCCGCCGGCCGCGCACGACGCCGGTCGCGGTCAACAACTGCACGCCGTGGCAAATCGCCGCGATGATCTTGTCGGCCGCGACGAAATGCGCCACCAGCGCCTGTACCGCCGGATCCAGCCGCTGGTACTCGGCAGCCCGGCCACCGGGAATGAGCAGCGCGTCGTAGCCGGCCGGGTCGAGGCCGGCAAAATCATGGGTCAGCGTGAAGCGGTGGCCCTGGGTTTCGGTGTAGGTCTGGTAGCCGCCGAAATCATGCACGGCGGTGGCGATGCTCTGTCCCGCCGCCTTGCCCGGACACACGGCATGAACCGCGTGCCCCTGGGCGAGCAGGGCCTGGAAGGGGACCATGACCTCGTAGTCTTCCGAAAAATCGCCGACCAGCAGCAGGATGCGTTTCATCGACTTCGTGATCCTTTCAAAATCGGCGGCCTCAGTGGCCGACCCCGAGGTAGCGTTCCTGCAACTCGGCATTGGCGGCGAATTCGCACGACGGCAGATCGAGCACGATCTCGCCCGAGACCATCACCAGCATGCGTTCCGAGAGCGCGACGGCAAGCCGGAAATTCTGCTCGACGACGAGCAGCGACATCCCTTCTTCGTCGACCAGCCGGCGCAAGACCCCCTGCAACTGCTCGACGACCAGCGGCGACAAGCCTTCCGACGGTTCGTCGAGAACCAGCAGGCTGGGGTTGAGCAGCAGGGCGCGGCCGATCGCCAGCATCTGCTGTTCGCCGCCCGACAACTGGTTGCCGCGGTTCTGCCGACGCTCGGCGAGGCGGGGAAAGGTGTCGTACACCCGCTCCACCGTCCACGCGCCGGGCCGGATGCCGGCGGTCAGCGTGAAATGCTCGTGCACCGAGAGCGAGGGAAAAACCCGCCGCCCCTGCGGCACCAGCGCCACGCCCAGGCGAGCCATTTCGAAAGGCTGCGCCCCGGCCACCTCGCTGCCTTCGAAGCGGATCGAGCCTTCGACGCGGTCGACCATGCCGAACAGCGATTTGCACAGCGTTGTCTTGCCGACGCCGTTGCGCCCGACGATGGCCAGCGCCTCGTTGCCGATGCTGAAATCGATGCCGTGCAAAATCGGCATGCCGCCCAGCCAGGCGGTGACGTTATCGAACTTGAGCAGTGCCTCCATCAGCCCTCTCCCAGATAAATCTTGCGCACCAGCGGATTGACGCGGATTTCGTCCGGCTTGCCGGAAGCGACGATTTCGCCATCCTTCATCACCGTCACTTCGTCGGCGACCTGCAAGGCAACGTCCATGTCGTGCTCGATCATGATCAGCGTGATGTCGCGCGACAGGTTGCGGATCAATTCCAGCAGCAGCGGCCGCTCGGCCGGACTCAGCCCGGCTGCCGGCTCGTCGAGCAGCAGCAGGCGCGGCGACTGCATCAGCGCCATGCCCAGTTCGAGTTGACGCTGCTCGCCGTGCGACAACTCGGCCACCGGTCGGTGCACGCTGTGCTCCAACCCGACCGCCGCCAGCACCTGGCGTACCTTGCGCGCCCCCTCGTCGAAACGGTTCGGCCGCAGCACGCCGAAACGGCCGGGCCGGCTGCCGCGCCAGGCGACGCTCAGGTTCTGTTCGATGCTGATGCCCTTGAACAGCGACGAGGTCTGGTAGGTGCGGGCAATGCCCAGGCGCGCCCGGCGATGCGCCGGCAGCGCCGTGACATCCGCGCCGTGAAAGACGATGCGCCCGGCGCTGGGCGGAAAATCGCCGGCGATGATATTGAACAGCGTCGTCTTGCCGGCACCGTTGGTACCGAGCAAAACCCGCCGCTCCCCGGGGGCGATCCGCAAATCGACGCCGGCAATGGCGCGCAAGGCGCCAAAGCGGCGTTCGACCGCGTCGACATGCAGTGCCAACACGCTCATGCCGCGCTGCTCACTTGCAGACCGGGTTGTCGCGCGAAGCCGGGCCGGCGGCGAGGAATTCCTCGCGCGGCACACCCAGCGTCTGGTTCACCTGCTGGCTGACCTTGACCACCTTGTTGTACAGGCTGCCGTCCGGACGCTTGGCGACTTCGGTGACGAAGGCATCGGCGATCACCTGGCGGTTCTGGTCAAGGCTGTAGGTGCCGGTCGGCGTCTCGAACTTGAGCTGGCGCAGCGCCGCCTTCAGCTTCTCCTGGTTGCCAGAGACGTCGCCGCCCGCCTTTTCCAGACCGAGCAGCGCCGCCTTCATGCTGATGTAGTAGCCGTGCGCCATGCTCGACGGAGCCGGCAGCGCATCGGGGAACTTGGCGCGATAGCGACGGACGAATTCCTTCCACTTCGGATCTTCGTTCTCGTCGGCGCTGGAACTGGCCGACGGAATGCCGACGACGCGCTGCTGGAACGGCCCGCGGCTATTCAGGACGATCGAGTCGACGGTGATCGAGCCGCCGATCAGCGGCGCCTTGCCGCCGGCCTGGTAGTACTGGCTAAGGAAATTGACCGCGTCGGCCGCGCCGAGCACGACGAAAACGGCATCGACATCCTTGGGAATGCGGGCGATCACCGTGCTGTAATCCTTGGTGCCGAGCGGCACCCAGAAGCGGCTCGGCACCTTGCCGCCCTTGCGGCAGAATTCGGTGACGAAACCGGCGACCTGGGCATAGGGGAAGCCGTAGTCCTCGGCCACGACGGCGACATTGCGATACTTCTTCTCGTCGTAGACATAGTTGCCCAGGCCGGCGACGCGCTGCGCGCCGTCCATGCTGAAGCTGAAGAAATTCGGGGCCGGATCGCGCAAGGTCGTTTCCTGCGCCGCCGCAGTGCCGTTCACGAAAGTCCTGGCCGGAATGGTCTTGGCCAGCTCCTTGATGGCCAGCCCTTCGCCACCCGACAAGGGGCCGACGATCAGGTCAACCTTGTCCTGGTCGAGCAGCTTGCGCGCCTTGGTCACGGCGACATCGCCCTTGGCGTTGGTCGATTCGCGAATGACCTCGATCTTCTTGCCGGCGATGCCGTTCTTGAATTCTTCGAGCGCCAGGTCGATCCCGCGATTGGCATCCTGGCCAAGCGCCGCGAGCGGGCCTTCGAGAACGACCAGGGTGCCGATTTTCAACGTCTGTTGGGCCTGTGCGACACCGCCGGCCAGCAGCAGGCCGATGGCGGCAATGGCGCCGGCGAGTCGGGTTGGTTGCAGTTTTTTCATTTCAATGTCTCCATGATTTTTGTAGGTACGGCAGCGGCTGCGTCGGCCGACCGGCCAATGCAGCCGGGTCAAGCGGCGCGACGGCTTTGCATCGCCGCCTGCAGACGGCGCGCGATGCCGAGCAGACCGTCCGGGGAAAACAGGACGACCGCGAGGAATATCGAGCCGATCAACAGGTTGAAACGATCGGCGCCAACGATCGTTCCGGCGAAGTTCTGAAGCAGGACGTAGAGGACGGCCCCGATGAAGGCGCCGACCGGGTGGCGCAGGCCGCCGACGACGGCCATGATCAGGATGGCGTTGATGCCGCCGAGATCGACCGTGCCCGGCGAAATGCGCTGGTTGTACCAGACCATCAGCACGCCGCCGAGTGCCGCCGGTACGCCGGCCGCGGCAAAGGCGGCGACCTTGATCGCCGTCACCGAATAGCCGAGCGCCGCCGCCTTGCGCGGGTCGTCGCGCACCGCCTGCAAGGCCAGCCCGGCCGGCGTCGCGACAAGGTAGCGGATGCCGGCGTAGAACACCGCCGCGACACCCAGGCAGATGAAGTAGAAAACGTGCGCCTCGTCGCGGATCGGCCGCTCGAAGAGCTGCGGCACCGCCACCCCCTGCAAGCCGTTGAAGGCGTTGAACACGGTATCGTTCTGCTGGACCAGGAAAAAGAAGCCCATGCCGATGGCGAGCGTGATCATCAGCAGGTAGATGCCCTCGGTGCGCGCCGCGAGAAAGCCGACGAAAATCGAGAACAGCACCGCGACGAGCACGGCAAAGGCAACCGCCAGCGGCCAGGGCAGCGGCACCCCCATCGCTTCGGCATTGACGCTGGTCAGCGCCAGCGCGTAGCCGGCGACGCCGGCCACCGTCATCTGGGCCAGCGACACCATGCCGCCGTAGCCGGCGAGAAAGCTCAGCGACAGTGCGACCAGGCCGAAGAACAGGCTGGGCGCGCCGATGTTGAGCACCCAGAAATTCGGGACCAGGAAGGGATAGAGCACGGCCCAGCAGAGCAGCGCCAAGTCGTAGCGGATGAGGCGGGTTTCGAGCGGTGTGGACATCAGGCTTTCCTCCCGAACAGGCCGGCCGGGCGCCAGGCGAGCACGGCGGTCATCAAGACGTAGATCAGCATGTAAGCGTAAGTCGGCAGGTAGGCCATGCCCCACTGCTCGACCAGCCCGACCAGCACCGCGCCGACCGCCGCGCCGACGATGCTGCCCATGCCGCCGACGATGGTGACGACCAGCGACGAGAGCAGGTAGCGCGCATCCTCGCCCGGCGATACCGAGAGCACGGTGCCGCCGAGCACGCCGGACAGGCCGGCCAGCCCGGCCCCGACGGCGAAGACGAGGACGAACAGGCGCGAGGTGTTGATGCCGAGCGCCGAGAGCATTTCGCGGTCGTCGACACCGGCCCGGATGGCCGCCCCGAAGCGCGTCCGGTTCAGGCCCAGCCAGAGCACGATGCCGATGCCCAGCGCCACCAGCAGCAAACTCAGGCGCAGCAGCGGATACCCGCCGATCAGCGGCAGTTCGATGCTGTCCTGCAGGAACTCGGGCGGCTGGAACTGCAAGGTCAGGCTGCCGAACTTGGCGAGCAGCAGGTCGGCGATGACGACCGACAGGCCGATGCTGACCAGCGCCTGGCGCAAGTCCTCGCCCTGCATCCAGTCGAGGAAGAAGAGATGCATCGCCATGCCGAGCACGGCGACGATCAAGGCCCCGGCCAGCAGCGCCAGATACCAGTTGCCGCTCCACTCGCCGACCTGGTAGCCAAGATAGCCGCCGAGCAGGTAGAGCGAACCGTGCGCCAGGTTGACCGAGCGCATCAGGCCGAAGATCAGCGTGAAGCCGACTGCCACCAGGAAATACAGCGCGGCCACGGTCAGCCCGTTCAGGGTTACCGTCAGGAACAGACTCACCGGACGCCTCCGATGGCGACACCGGCTTCGTCGGCGATCCAGCTGGCCTTTTCGCTTTGCTTGAACATGAATTCAAAGGTGATGCCGTTCGGATCGACGACGAACACCTGATGCAGACCCTCGCCCGGCACCGTGCGCGGGTTGTACGGGTAGCCGGCCTTCTTCAGGCGCTCCTCGAAACCGGGCAGGCCCTCGCAGTTGAACGAAATGTGATCGACCACGCCGCTGCCGGCCGTCTGGCCGCGGTCGCCGAGATAGCGCACCAGTTCGGCATCGCCGGTATCGAGCGCCATCATATGAACCACCGGCAAACCGGCCGCCGAGTACATCCAGTAACCGGCAAACTTGAAATCGGGACGGTTGCCGACCTGCAAGCCGACCACCTCCTCGAAAAAGTGGCGGCTTTCTTCCAGCTTCGGGGTGCGCAACGTGAAATGGTTAAGGTCGATGGCTTTCACTTTTGTCTCCTGTCGTTGGTTGATAATTAATCAATTGGTTGATTTATTAGTAACGACGTCTTTATAGAAGATTCAAAACCTCAAGGCAAGAAATATTTTATTTTCCACAACCGGTTGATTATTTATCAACGTTATTTATTCACCGCCGATGTTGCGCGCTACGCCGCGACTCTCTGATTTCTCGGGAAAAAACCTCAAGAATCCCGATAGCATGTCGTTATCGACAGCAGGCGCCATGCAGAAGGGAAAGCCCATGAAACTCCAAGCACTGCCGTCGGCACTCTCCTTTCGGGACGACTGGAAGCGCGCCCTTTCCGGAGAGACGGAAAGGGCTGCAGCGCGCATTGCCGAGTCCCCGTCCGAGCGGGAAGCCAAACGCCTGGCCGACATGCAGGCCGCGCTCAAGCGTCTGCGCGAACTGCCCTCCGCCAGGGAATCGGCGGCAGCCCAGCGTCTGAACAAGGCACAGCAGCTATTGCAGCAAATTCGTGCGCTCAAGCAGGCAATCGCCCTCGCCACGCCGGAGCATGCCGCGGCACTGGCAGCGCAATTGCGTCAACTGGCAGGGCAGTTGGCCAGTCTGGGCAAGGGTGGCAGCGGCGGGCTGTCGCTGCCGAACGCGGGGTCCTCCTCGGGAGGGGATAGCCCATCTGCGGATGCCGCAGCAGTCGGCACACCGGAAAATACAAGTGCCTCAACGCCCGTCGCCGAAGCATCGACAGCCGTTGAGGCAAACCTCCCGGAGGAAAGGGCAACGACGGCCGCCGGGCAAACCAACCCGGCTTCTGCTGACGAAGCGGCCCAGGCAATGGCGACGGCCAGCGACAGCCCACGCGCGGCAACTACTGCCCGAACGGATGACAACCCTCGGGAAAACAGTCAGTCCTCCGACGAGAACACGATCGAGAAAGCCCTGCGCAGTGTGCTCAAGGAAGCCTGGGCGGAATTGAAAAGCGCAGTCGCCTTGCTCAAGGCAAAAGTGCAACGACTGCCCCCCGCCGATCATGACCGTGTCGAGGCGGATCTACGCGCCATCGACAGCCTCGCCAGCCAGGCCGGCATCGGCACAACCTACGCCCTGCCCTTACGCGAACCGTCTCCCCCCCGCTTCATCGACATTAAAGCCTGAGCCCGGAGGCGATCCGAGCCTGGTAGCAGGTGCCGCGAATCAGGATCACCCGATCGGCAGACTCGTCTTGTATTTGACTTGCTTGAGGGTGACGCTGGAACGGATGTTGGCCACATGGGGAATGCGCGCCAGGCGGTCGACGATAAAGCGCTGCAACGCCTTGAGATCGGCAATCACAACCCGCAGCAGGTAATCCGAATCCCCGGTCATCAGGTAGCACTCCATGACCTCCGGGCAGTTGGCGATGGCATCTTCGAACAGATGCAGCGCCTGCCCCATCTGCTTTTCCAGACTGACCTGAATGAAAACCGAAACCATCAGGCCGACGGCCTCGGGATCGAGCAGGGTGACATATTCCCGAATGACCCCGGCGGCTTCGAGGTCGCGCACGCGACGCAGACAGGGAGCCGGCGATAAATGACAACGCTCGGCCAGTGCCACATTGGTGATCCGTGCATCTGCCTGCAAGCACTCCAGCAAGCGGATATCTGTCTGATCCAGCTTGAAACCGATTCGGTCATTGCTCATGAAAATCACTTTCCATAAATTTATTGCTCAACGATACGTACCAAGGAGGCAGTTCGCAACCACCGAACGCTATCGCCGATAGTATGGTTGCCATGTCGAAAAAGGATGTACCCGACACTTGGCGGTCTGCTTCACAATGAGCGAAACAAAGCGCCAGACCAAAGGAACCCCACCAACCGTTTGAGGATGACAACATGAAAACACCACCCCGTTTGATCCCGATAATTGCCGGCGCGACATTGCTCGCGTTACAGGCAGGCGGCGTCTTGGCCCAGGGCAATTGCCCGAGCGATCTCGACGCAGCAGGCATCGCAGCCCGGCATGCAGCACGTGAGGCCATTACGCCACCACCACCGATGAGCATGTCAGATGCCGAGTGCGGCCGCGAAAAACTGACGCGCTTCCTGGCTCAATCACAAGGCGGAATCGTCGGCTACAAAGCTGGCTTGACCAATCCGGCGGTGCAGAAGCGATTCGTTCATGACGCCCCGATCCGCGGCACGCTATTCTCGGGAATGATGCTCAAGGATGGCGCGGAAATTCCGGCACGATACGGTGCAAAGCCGATTTTCGAGGCCGACTTGGTCGTTGAAGTCGGCGATGCCCGGATCAATCAGGCGCTGACGCGCGCCGATGCCATACGCCACCTGTCGCGCATCTATCCGTTCATCGAGTTGCCTGACCTGATGGTCGACGACCCCTCCCGCCTTACCGGCGCCTCACTGGTCTACCTCAATGTCGTCGCACGCCTTGGCGTACTGGGCAAGCCGCTTGATATGGGCACCTTGCCATCCCCTCTCGATACGCTGGCCAACATGACCGTTCGCCTCGTCGACGAGAGCGGCAAGGAACTCGACTCCGCCAAAGGGTCGGCGATACTCGGCCACCCGATTGACGCCGTACTGTGGCTGATCCAGGACCTCAAACGCGCAGGCATCGTGCTGAAAAAAGGCGACCTGCTCAGCCTGGGCTCCTTTTCCAAACCGATGGCCCCCAAGTCCGGAGGCAGTGCCAAGGCAATCTACGAAGGCCTGCCGGGCACGCCATCGGTCAGCGTTCGTTTCCAATAATCTTTTTCCTGCCGCAACTTTCCCCCGCCCCCATGGCGGGGGTTTTTAAGCAGAATCCGCCTGCAGGCCGCCCTTGCCGCGAGGGCAGAACAACGCCGCTTTGCCGGCTTTTGGAATCCGTTGCTCCGCTCACAGACAAACCTTCGCCTGGCAACCGACATCCCCGCTCTATGCAGCCAAGGCCGATACGCGCATCGGGCCGGCAACGGCGCCGACAATCGGCAATCAGCAAAAATCCAGGCCGTGGAATTCTATTTATTGCCGACACGCAGTATTTTTTTATTTTATATTGCCAAAAACAACGATATAGCAACCCATATAGCAATATCCCAAAGTGCCTTACGGCCTATAGTTTTCTCCATCGACACACCGAAAACGGACAACGAGGAGAGAAAGCATGAGCACGGATTCGACGCAGCCCCTGGCCAACGCACAGGTGGACCATGACACCGAGGAAACGCAGGATTGGCAGGCCAGCCTGCAGGAAGTGATCGAGCGCGCCGGGGTGCCGCGCGCCGAGTTTTTGGTGGACCGGCTTATCGAGTCGGGCCGCCGGGCGGGTGGCCGATTCCACACCCGCCACACGACGCCCTACCGGAACACCATTCCGGTCGAGGCCCAACCGCCCTACCCGGGCGATATTGATCTGGAAGCCCGCATCACCGCCATCCACCGCTGGAACGCGCTGGCCATGGTGATGCGGGCCAACCAGGCGCACCCCGAACTGGGCGGCCACATCGCCACCTATGCCTCGATTGCCGACATTTTCGAGGTGGGCTTCAACCACTTTTTCCGGGCGCCGAGCGACGAGCATCCGGGCGATCTGGTCTACTTCCAGCCGCACGCCGCGCCGGGCGTCTATGCCCGCGCCTTCCTCGAAGGCCGCCTGTCGGAAGAAAACATGATGCACTTCCGCCGCGAAGTGTCCGGCGGCATCGGCAAGGGCCTGTCGTCCTATCCGCACCCGACGCTGATGCCGGGCTTCTGGCAATTCCCGACCGGCTCGATGGGCCTCGGCCTGCTCACCGCCATCTATCAGGCGCGCTTTCAGCGTTACCTGCAGCACCGCGAGATCATGCCGGCCAACGACCGCAAGGTCTGGGTCTATGTCGGCGACGGTGAAATGGACGAGCCGGAATCGCTGGCCGGCATTTCGCTGGCCGCCCGCGAACAGCTCGACAACCTCGTGCTAGTGGTCAATTGCAACCTGCAGCGCCTCGACGGCCCGGTGCGCGGCAACGGCAACATCGTGCAGGAACTGGAAACCCTGTTCGCCGGGGCCGGCTGGAACGTCGTCAAGTGCCTGTGGGGCAGCAACTGGGACGTGCTCTTCGCCCGCGACACCGAAGGTTGGATCCTCAAGCGCATGGCTGAGGCGGTAGACGGCGAATTCCAGAAGCTGTCGGCCACCGATGGCCATTACAACCGCCAGCACTTCTTCTCGCGCTACCCGGAACTGGCAGCGCTGGTCGCCAACATGTCGGACAAGGACATCGACGCCCTGATTCGCGGCGGCCACGATCCAGTGAAGATTTACGCCGCCTACGCTGCCGCCGTGAATCATCGCGGCCAGCCGACGGTGATCCTGGCGCAGACGACCAAGGGTTACGGCATGGGCGCTTCTGGCCAGGGCGCCAACACCTCGCACCAGACCAAGAAGCTGGCGCATGACGACCTGCGCCACTTCCGCGAGCGTTTCGGCCTGCCGCTGTCCGACGACGACCTCGACAACGCCCGCCTCTACCACCCGGGCGAGGACAGTCCGGAAGTGCGTTACCTGCAACAGCGTCGCGCCACGTTGGGCGGCTACCTGCCGCAACGCCGCCAGCAGGCGACGCCGCTCGCCCCGGCCACGCCCGACCTGTACACCGCCTTCCACGCCGATTCCGGCGAGCGGACCATTTCGACGACGATGAGCTTCGTCCGCCTGCTCACCAAGCTGATGCGCGACAGCACGCTCGGCCAGCGCGTCGTGCCCATCGTCGCCGACGAGGCGCGCACCTTCGGCATGCAGGACATGTTCCGCCAGTTCGGCATCTACTCGCCCTGGGGTCAGCGCTACACGCCGCAGGATTCCGACCAGCTGGCCTTCTACCGCGAGGACATCAAGGGCCAGATTCTCGAGGAAGGCATTTCCGAAGCCGGTTCGATGGGTTCGTGGATCGCCGCCGGTACCGCCTGGTCGCACAGCAACCAGCCGATGCTGCCGTGCTATATCTTCTACTCGATGTTCGGCTTCCAGCGCGTCGCCGACCTGATGTGGAACGCCGCCGACTGTCAGGCACGCGGATTCCTGCTCGGCGCCACCGCCGGGCGCACCACGCTTTCCGGCGAAGGTTTGCAGCACGAGGATGGCCAGAGCCAGATCTACGCCGCCACCATCCCCACCTGCCGCGCCTACGACCCGGCCTTCTCCTACGAAGTGGCGGTGATCGCCGAGGACGGCGTGCGCCGGATGATGACCGACAACGAGCACTGCTTCTATTACGTCACGCTCTACAACGAGAACTACGTGCATCCGTCGATGCCGGCCGGCGCCGAGGAAGGCATCCGCCGCGGCATTTACCTGCTGCGTTCGGCACCGCTCGATCACCAGCCGCGTGTGCAACTGATCGGCAGCGGCAGCGTGCTGCGCCTGGTGCTCGCCGCCGCCGACCTGCTCGAAAGCCGCTTCGGCCTCGCGGTGGATGTGTGGAGCGCGACCAGCTTCGGGGAATTGCGCAAGGACGGCATCGCCTGCGACCGCTGGAACCTGCTGCACCCGGCCGAAACGCCGCGCACACCGTATGTGACCGAACAACTGGCCAGCCGCAACGGCCCGGTGATCGGCGTCAGCGATTTCATGCGCGCCTACCCGGACCTGATCCGCAACTGGGTGCCGCAACGCTACACCGTGCTCGGCACCGACGGTTTCGGCCGCTCCGACACCCGTGTCGCGCTGCGCGATTTCTTCGAGATCGACGAACGTTACATCGCCCTTGCCGCGCTGAAGAGCCTGGCCGACGAAGGCACGATCCCGCGCACGGTGCTGGTCGATGCCATGGCGCAGTTCGCCATCGATGCCGACAAGCCGACGCCGCTCGGCCACGGGGAGTAAGCCATGAGCCAGATGATTGAATTGCGCGTGCCGGACATCGGCGATTACAAGGACGTGCCGGTGATCGAACTGCTCGTCGCCGTCGGCGACACCATTGCCGTCGATACGGCGCTGGTGACGCTGGAATCGGACAAGGCGACGATGGACGTGCCATCGACCGCCGCCGGGCGGATCACCGAAATCCTGATCAAGACCGGCGACCGGGTCGGCGAAGGCAGCGTCATCGCCCGGCTGGAAGCAGCCGATGCGACAGCTGCGCCTGCCGCCGTGAGCAGCGTGGCAGTCGCCGCGACCGCGCCAGCCGCTGCTCCCGCCACCCCGGCCCCGGTTGCCGACGCACCTGCCGCCCCCGCACCGGCAGCGAGTACCGTGCTGGCGCCGAGCGGTCCGGCCAACGGCCCCTGCGGCCCGTCGGTGCGCCGCCTGGCCCGCCAATTGGGCGTCGATCTCGCCAAGGTCGTCGGCAGCGGCAACAAGGGACGCATTTCCCAGAAGGACGTCATCGCCCACGTCAAACGGGTGATGACGTCCGGCGCAAGCGAAAGTCGCCCGGCCACTGCCGGCCCCGGCCTCGATCTGCTTCCCTGGCCGAAGATCGACTTCGAGAAATTCGGCCCGGTCGAGCGCCGCCCGAAATCGCGCATCCAGAAGATTTCGGCCGCCAACCTGCACCGCAACTGGGTGATGATGCCGCACGTCACCAATTTCGACGAAGCCGACATCTCCGACCTCGAAGCCTTCCGGCAAAAAATCAATGGCGAACTCGGCAAGGAGGCCGCCAAGGTCACCCTGCTCGCCTTCCTGATCAAGGCGGCGGTGCACACGCTGCAGGCCCATCCGACGTTCAACTGTTCGCTGGATGGCGAGGACGTGGTGAAAAAGCGCTACTGGCACATCGGCTTCGCCGCCGATACGCCAAACGGCCTGGTCGTTCCGGTGATCAGGAACGCCGACCAGAAGAGCGTGCTGCAGATCGCCGCCGAGAGTTCCGAGCTGGCGCGCCTGGCCCGCGAAGGCAAGCTCAAGCCCGAGCAGATGCAGGGCGGCACCTTCACGATTTCCAGTCTCGGCGGCATCGGTGGCACCGGCTTCACGCCGATCATCAATGCACCGGAAGTCGCCATCCTCGGCGTCACCCGGGCGGCGATGAAGCCCGTGTGGGACGGCCAGCAATTCGTGCCGCGCCTGACCCTGCCGCTCTGCCTGTCGTGGGATCACCGCGCCGTGGACGGCGCAGCGGCAGCCCGCTTCCTCGTGCATTTGGGCAAGCTGCTGGCGGATTTCCGCCGCGTCCTGCTGTAAGGACAGCCCGATGAGCCAGATTATCGAAGTCAAAGTCCCGGATATTGGCGATTTTTCCGATGTGCCGGTCATCGACCTGTTCGTCAAGGTCGGCGACCCCATCAAGGTCGACGATGCCATCGCCACACTGGAATCCGACAAGGCCACGATGGATGTACCTTCGCCAGTCGAAGGCACCGTCAAGGAAGTGCTGGTCCAGCTCGGCTCCAAGGTCAGCGAAGGTGCGCTGCTGATCAAGGTCGAAGCGGGTGCCGCTGCGGCGGCGCCGGCTCCGGCCGCGGCGCCTGCTGCTGCCCCGGCGCCTGCTGCAGCCCCGGTTGCCGCGCCGACCGCAGCCAGCCACAGCGGTACGGCCGATCTCGAGTGCGACATGCTCGTCCTCGGTGCCGGTCCCGGCGGCTACTCCGCTGCCTTCCGCTCGGCCGACCTCGGCATGAAGACCATCATCGTCGAGCGCTACGCCACCCTGGGCGGCGTCTGCCTCAACGTCGGTTGCATTCCGTCCAAGGCACTGCTGCACGTCGCCGAGGTCATTGAGGAAGCGCAACACGCCAGCGACCTCGGCGTCACCTTCGCCGCGCCGCAAGTCGATATCGACAAGCTGCGCGCCCACAAGGACAAGGTCGTCGGCAAGCTAACCGGCGGTCTGGCCGGCATGGCCAAGGGCCGCAAGGTCGACATCGTGCGCGGCTATGGTTCCTTCCTCGATCCGAACCACATCGAGGTCGAAGTCACCGATGGCTCGGGCCAAGACAAGACGGGTGCCAAGAAGGTCATCAAGTTCCAGAAGTGCATCATCGCCGCCGGTTCGGCGGCCGTGCATCTGCCCTTCATCCCGCGCGACCCGCGCATCGTCGATTCGACCGGCGCCCTTGAACTGCGCTTCGTGCCGCAGAAGATGCTGGTCATCGGCGGCGGCATCATCGGCCTGGAGATGGCCACCGTCTATTCCACCCTAGGCGCCCGCGTCGATGTCGTGGAAATGATGGACGGCCTGATGCAAGGCCCCGACCGCGATGCGGTCAAGGTCTGGGAAAAGCAGAACGCCAGCCGTTTCGACAAGATCATGCTGAAGACCAAGACGGTTGCCGTCGATGCCAAGGAAGATGGCCTCTATGTCACCTTCGAAGGCGAAGGCGTCTCACCGGAACCGGTCAAGTACGACATGATCCTGCAGGCCGCCGGCCGTGCGCCGAACGGCAAGAAGATCGGCGCCGAGAAGGCGGGCGTGATCGTCACCGACCGTGGCTTCATCAATGTCGATGCCCAGATGCGCACCAACGTGCCGCATATCTTCGCCATCGGCGACCTGGTCGGTCAGCCCATGCTCGCCCACAAGGCGGTGCATGAAGCCCACGTCGCGGCCGAAGTCGCGGCTGGCCACAAGGCGGCCTTCGATGCGCAGGTCATCCCCGGCGTCGCCTATACCCATCCGGAAGTGGCGTGGGTCGGCTATACCGAGGAGCAGGCGAAGAAGGAAGGCCGCAAGGTCGAGACGTCCAAGTTCCCGTGGGCAGCTTCCGGCCGTGCCATCGCCAACGGCGCCGACTACGGTTTCACCAAGCTGATCTTCGATGCCGAGACGCATCGCGTCATCGGCGGCGCCATCGTCGGCCCGTCGGCCGGCGACATGATCGGCGAGGTCTGCCTGGCTATCGAGATGGGCTGCGATGCCGTCGATATCGGCAAGACCATCCACCCGCACCCGACCTTGGGCGAAACCGTCGGCATGGCCGCCGAGGTTGCTCACGGCACTTGCACGGATGTGCCGCCGCCGCGCAAGAAGTAAGCGTACAGAGCCTCTGCGATGCGCCACGGGGTCTCCTGGCGCAAGGTTTGGGCGACGGCTAGCGCCGTCGCTCCTTTTTTGTCGAACCGGCAATTCATCACACCGGAAACGCCGCATAGCGCGCAGAAAGCAAGCCCATGCACCACATCGTTTATCTCGAACGCAGCACCATCATCGCCGATGTACGCCGTCCCAACTTCCCCCACAGTTGGTCGGAACATGCCATGACCAGCCCTGGCGACATGCTCGAACGTCTGAGCGCTTGCACGATTGCGATCGTCAACAAGTTGCCGCTGACGCGCACGCTGATCTCTGCCCTGCCAGGATTGCAGATGGTCGCCGCGCCCGCCACCGGCACCAATCACATCGACCTGGATGCCTGCCGCGAACGCGGCATCGTCGTATCCAACGTGCGTGACTATGCCGGCAGCGCCATTGCCGAACATGTTTTCATGATGATGTTTGCCCTGTCGCGCAACCTGCTCGCCTATCGGCAAACGCTATCCGAAGGTGGGTGGCAGCGTTCCGACCAGTTCTGCCTGTTCGCTCATCCGATCAGCGACCTCGACGGCGCGACGCTCGGCATCATCGGCCATGGCAGCCTCGGCCGCAGCGTCGCCAAGCTGGCCGGGGCGTTCGGCATGCGCGTGCTGCTCGCCGAACGCAAGGGCGCGCCTATCGTTCGTCCCGGTTACACGGCGTTCGACACCGTGCTGCGCGAAGCCGACGTGGTCACGCTGCACTGCCCGTTGAGCGACGAAACTCGCGGTCTGATCGGCGAAGAGGAACTGTGGGCGATGCGCCGCTCGGCGCTGCTGATCAATACCGCGCGCGGCGGCCTGGTCGACGAGGCAGCCCTGATCCGGGCGCTGGACGAAAAGTGGATCGCCGGCGCCGGCTTCGATGTCGTTACCGTCGAACCACCACCGGCAGGCCACCCCATGCTCTCGCCCAGCCTCCTCGGCCGGCCGAATTTCCTGCTGACGCCGCATATCGCTTTCGCCAGCCGCGGCTCGATGCAGCGTCTGGCCGATCAACTGATCGACAATATCGAAGCGTTTGCTGCCGGAAAACCGCTCAACCGGGTCGCCTGACATGCCTTTCTAGGCTCATCGTCACAAGGCGTTGCCCCGAAGCGCCCAATCAGAAAGCAAAAAGCCCGGTCTTGATAACCGGGCTTTTTGCTCGAATTTGGTGGCCTGGGGCGGAATCGAACCACCGACACGCGGATTTTCAATCCGCTGCTCTACCAACTGAGCTACCAGGCCAAGAGAGGGCGCATTATAGCGGGGAGACGCTGCTTCCGCAACACTTGCGCGCATTTTTCATGCGCTTCGCTATCCATGGCGCTCAGGTGCCGATGGGAGGAGACTGACGGTATAGCTCGGAAAAGTCATCAGGCAGCGGCGGGGGTGCTGCCGGCGGGTGCCAGACGGCGAACGAAACGCGGGCGATGGCGCCTTTTCCAGTGGGATTGGGTAGCAGGCTGGCCTTGGTGTCATGCTGCATGGCAATTTCCTGAACGATGGCCAGACCCAGACCACTTCCTTCCGTTCCGGCATCGTCAACCCGGTAGAAGCGCTCGAACACCATTTCCGCCTGCTCTTCGCTGATGCCGATCCCATCGTCCTCGACCTCAAGCAATACCATGTTCTGATTGGCGATGATACGGCAGGTGACGTGCCCTCCGGATTGGGTATACCGCAGCGCGTTGTCGATGAGGTTCTTGGCCAGTTCGCTCAGCATGAAGGGATTGCCCATGATCATGGCCGGCCCTGGTGATTCGTAACCTAAATCGATGTTTTTTTCGATGGCGATCATCACCCAGTCGGCCACCACATCGCGAATCAAGGCGGAGAGATCCAGCACTTCGTGTTTTCGTTGGGCCAGTTCCCCGCCCTCCGTCCTCGCCAGCGTCAGCAGCTGGTTGACCAGCCGTCCGGCACGATCCACACCGGTAGCAATTTGGCGCAGGGCATGGCGCAGGGCCTCGGGATCAGTTTCGCGAATGGCGAATTGGGCCTGAGTCTTAAGGCCGGTCAACGGGGTTCGCATCTGGTGCGCGGCATCCGCAACGAAACGCTGTTGCGCTTCGACGTTGCGCTGCATGCGGGCCAGCATTTCGTTGAACGCTTCGACTAGAGGCTCCAGTTCTTCGGGCACCCGGCGCGTCGCAATGGGCGACAGATCGTCCGGCTCGCGGGCATCGATTGTCTGGCGGAGCCGGGTCAGCGGTCGCAAGCCACGAGACAGGCCGAACCAGACCAGCATCACGGCCAGCGGAATGATGATGAACTGCGGCAGGATGACACTGGCGACGATCTTGTTGGCCAACTGACTTCGTTTTTCCGTTGTCTCGCCCACCTCGACGACAACCCACTGCGCCCTCGGCATGCCCGGCTCGCTCAGATAAGTGTAGGCCAGCCGTAAATCCTGCCCCTTGTAATCCGCGTCGCGCAGGAAAATCTCCCCATAGCCTGCCTCTCCGGAAGGCACGGGCACGATGGCCGGCAAATCCTTGTCGCCCGCCAGCAATTTGCCATCCATGGTGCTGACCCGGAAATAGACACTGTCCGTCTCGTCCGCCCGGAGCAGTGCGCGTGCGGACGCCGGCAACGACAATTGCGCCTTACCGCCCACCAGCTTGACTTGGCGCGCTATCGCCGAGACATGCTCGCGCAAGGCCTGGTCATACGGATAGTTGGCGACGTTGTTGGCAAAGTAGTGCGTAAACGCGATGCTCAGCGGCCAGACAAAAAGCAGGGGGGCGAGCATCCAGTCGAGAATCTCGCCAAACAGCGACCTCTCGGTTTCCGACGTGGATGACGAGGGGTTATTCGCCTTGCGGTCGCTCAAGGCAGTAGCCCAGGCCACGGACGGTTGCGATCTTCACGCCGCCGGGTTCGATTTTTTTGCGTAACCGATGGACGTAGACTTCGATTGCGTTATGACTGACTTCCTCGCCCCAACCGCAAAGATGGTCGACCAGTTGGTCCTTGCTGACCAGGCGCCCCATCCGGCTGAGCAGGACTTCCAGTAGGCCGACCTCGCGCGCCGAAAGGTCGAGCGCCTGCCCCTGAATCTGCGCCACCCGACCGACCTGATCGTAGGTCAGTGCACCGCACTGGATAGTTGGAGAAGTACCGGCCGAGCGGCGGGTCAGCGCCCGTACCCGGGCCTCCAGTTCCGCCAACTCGAATGGCTTGACCATGTAGTCGTCGGCACCCAGATCAAGCCCCTTGACGCGGTCACCGGTTCCGTCAAGCGCAGTCAGGATCAGCACCGGCACCTGGGAGTTACGCGAGCGCAGGCGCTTGAGCACCTCCAGGCCCGAGAGTTTGGGCAAACCCAGATCGAGAATCAACAGATCATAGGACACCGTCACCAAAGCGGTATCGGCATCGACCCCATTGGCCGCCCAATCGACGGCATAGCCGCCCTGGCGCAACGAGCGGGAAAGACCGTCAGCAATGATGGTGTCGTCTTCAGCGATAAGAATGCGCATTTTCGATACTCGCCCTTGACGGCGTAAGATTTCTGTAAGGCAGCCCGCCTATTCTGACCGGGCTGTTCTCCTTTTATGGTCTTCGGAGTATGCGGTTTCACCGCTGCTCAGGGGGTCGCCCGATCCTGCACTGGGCAACCCCCTACCGTTTTTTTCCCCTGCAAAACCCCTACAGTCTAACAAAGAAACTGCGCTTCCAATTCCGCAGCGCACAAGCACGCCCACAATCTGAAAAAGCGAGCGTCAATATGCGCGCACCGCAAAAAGAGAACGAAAAAAAGCCCGGGAAACCCCGGGCTTTTTGTTTGTTGCAGTCTCGCTTAGTGAGCCGAAGCGGCGGCAGCACCCAGACCGGTTTCCGAACGCAGCTGTTGCGACGGATACAGAGCACGTTCCTTCTTGGCCTGTTCGGAGTTGTCCAGAATGGACACCAGCCAGATCGTGAAGAAGGCAGCGGTCATCGAGAAGATGGCAGCGGAGTTGTACGGGAACCAGGCGGAGCCCTTCGGGTTGTGGAGGACAGCCTCCCAGACCGATGCAGAACCGATGGTCAGCACGGCAGCCAGGATCAGACCAACGAAACCGCCGACCACGGCACCACGGGTGGTGCAGTTCTTCCACAGCACGGACATGAAGAGGACCGGGAAGTTGGAGGAACAGGCGATGGTGAAGGCCAGCATGACCATGTAGGCAACGTTTTCCTTCTCGAACATGATGCCGAGAACGATGGCGAGAGCACCCAGAGCCAGGGTAGCCATCTTGGAGACGCGCAGTTCCTGTTCGGACGAGCAGTTCTTGTTGAACACGGAAGCGTACAAGTCGTGCGACACGGCGGAAGCACCGGACAGGGTCAGACCAGCAACCACGGCCAGAATGGTGGCGAAGGCCACGGCGGAGATGAAGCCGAGGAACAAGTCGCCGCCAACTGCCTTGGACAGATGCACGGCAGCCATGTTACCGCCGCCTTTCAGGCCCTTGGCCAGTTCGCCGCCAACGTAGAAATCGCCCGGGTTCTGAACCAGGTTGGTAATGGCGCCGAAACCGATGATGAAGGTCAGGATGTAGAAGTAGCCGATCCAGGTGGTCGCCCAGGCAACCGACTTGCGGGCTTCCTTGGCGTTCGGCACGGTGAAGAAGCGCATCAGAATGTGCGGCAGGCCAGCGGTACCGAACATCAGCGCCATGCCGACAGAGATGGCGGAGATCGGATCCTTGATCAGGGCGCCCGGCGCCATGATGGCTTCCTTCTTGGTATGCACGTCGACCGCCTTGGCGAACAGGGCTTCCGGCGAGAAACCGAATTGCAGCAGAACGGCCACGGCCATGAAGGTGGCACCACCGAGCAGCATGACGGCCTTGATGATCTGCACCCAGGTCGTCGCGGTCATGCCGCCGAACAGGACGTAGGCCAGCATGATGCAGCCGACGAGGATTTCAGCGTAGAGATATTCGAGACCGAAGAGAATCTTGATCAGCTGACCGGCACCGACCATCTGCGCAATCATGTAGAAGGCGACGATGACCAGGGAAGCGGAAGCCGCGAAGACGCGAACCGGAGTCTGGGCGAAACGGTAGGAAGCCACGTCGGCAAACGTGAACTTGCCCAGGTTGCGCAGACGCTCGGCCATCAGGAAGGTGATGACCGGCCAGCCGACCAGCCAGCCGATCGAGAAGATCAGGCCGTCAAAGCCGTTGGCGAACACGAGACCGGAAATACCGAGGAAGGAAGCGGCCGACATGTAGTCGCCGGCGATGGCCAGACCGTTCTGGAAGCCGGTGATGCCACCGCCACCGGTGTAGAAGTCGGCAGCCGACTTGGTGCGGGCTGCGGCAACCTTGGTGATGTACAGGGTGAAGCCGACGAACAGGCCGAACATGACGATGGCCGTCCAGTTGGTTGCCTGCTTCTGAGCCTGGCCGAGATCGGCGCCGGCAGCATAGGCACCGCCGGCAAGCGCCAGTGCGGCTACAGCGGAGAGAATGTGCTTGATGGACATGTTACTTCTGCGCCTCCTTGATGATGGCTTCGTTGGTCGCATCGAACTCGGTGTTGGCGCGACGGACGTAGATCCAGGTCAGGACGATGGTGAAAACGATAACGCCAACGCCCAGCGGAACGCCGAGGGTGGTCACACCGGCGCCGATCTTCTGTGCCAGCAGTTCCTTATCGAAGGCGACCAGCAGGATGAAGCCGTAGTAGGCAGCAGCGCTGATGATGGCCATGATGATCGAGTATCGATTGCGCATGGCAATGAACTCGTGGAATTTCGGATTCTTGGTAATCCGATCAAGTACGTCTTGCATTGATTTGCTCCTCAGATTTTGTTTATAGAGGCATTGCTGCGGAGCGTAATTTAGGCTTGGCGTCTTACGCCTAACTTACAGGGCGTAACGCGTTTCTCAAAAGTTAATTCAAGGCCAAAAAACCTTGGGAGAGCTCGGGATTTCGTCAGCACAAAAAGAAAAAGCCCCGCACGAGGCGAGGCTTTTTGCGTAAGCGCAAAGGCTCAGCAGGACATTACATACCCATGCCGCCCATGCCGCCCATACCACCCATGCCGCCCATGTCAGGCATGCCGCCGGCCGGCTTGTCTTCAGCCAGTTCAGCAACCATGCACTCGGTCGTCAGCATCAGGCCGGCAACGGAAGCAGCGTTTTGCAGCGCGGTGCGGGTGACCTTGGTCGGGTCCAGCACGCCCATTTCGACCATGTCGCCGTACTCGCCGGTAGCAGCGTTGTAGCCGTAGTTGCCCTTGCCGCGAACGACCTTGTCGACCACGACGGACGGCTCGTCGCCGGCGTTGCCGACGATTTCGCGCAGCGGGGCTTCGATGGCCTTCAGGATCAACTTGATGCCGGCGTCCTGGTCGTGGTTGTCGCCCTTCAGCTTGGCGATGTTGGCACGGGCGCGCAGCAGGGCGACGCCGCCGCCGGCGACGATGCCTTCTTCAACGGCGGCACGGGTAGCGTGCAGCGCGTCTTCGACGCGGGCCTTCTTTTCTTTCATTTCGACTTCGGTGGCAGCACCAACCTTGATGACGGCAACGCCGCCAGCCAGCTTGGCAACGCGCTCCTGCAGCTTTTCACGGTCGTAATCGGAGGTGGCTTCCTCGATCTGGATACGGATCTGCTTGACGCGGGCTTCGATGGAAACGGCTTCGCCGGCACCGTCGATCAGGGTGGTGTTTTCCTTGCCGATTTCGACGCGCTTGGCTTGGCCCAGATCCTTCAGGGTAGCCTTTTCCAGGGACAGGCCGGTCTCTTCGGAGATGACGGTACCGCCGGTCAGGATGGCGATGTCTTCCAGCATGGCCTTGCGACGGTCGCCGAAGCCCGGAGCCTTGACGGCAACGGTCTTCAGGATGCCACGGATGTTGTTGACGACCAGGGTAGCCAGGGCTTCGCCATCGACGTCTTCGGCGATGATCAGCAGCGGACGGCCGGCCTTGGCGACTTGTTCCAGCACCGGCAGCAGGTCGCGGATGTTCGAGATCTTCTTGTCGAAGAGCAGGACGAACGGATTGTCGAGGAGGGCGATCTGCTTGTCCGGATTGTTGATGAAGTACGGGGACAGGTAGCCGCGGTCGAACTGCATGCCTTCGACGACGTCGAGTTCGTTGTTCAGGGACTTGCCGTCTTCAACGGTGATGACGCCTTCCTTGCCGACCTTTTCCATCGCGTTGGCGATGATGTCACCGATATCGGCGTCGGAGTTGGCGGAGATGGAACCGACTTGGGCGATTTCCTTGGTCGTGGTGCACGGCTTGGAAATGCTCTTCAGTTCGGCGATAGTGGCGGCGACGGCCTTGTCGATGCCGCGCTTGAGATCCATCGGGTTCATGCCGGCGGCAACGTACTTCATGCCTTCGCGAACGATGGCCTGGGCCAGCACGGTGGCGGTGGTGGTGCCGTCACCGGCGATGTCGGAGGTCTTGGAAGCGACTTCCTTGACCATCTGGGCGCCCATGTTGGCGAACTTGTCCTTCAGTTCGATTTCCTTGGCGACGGAAACGCCGTCCTTGGTGACGGTCGGGCCGCCGAAGGAACGCTCGAGCACAACGTTGCGGCCCTTGGGGCCGAGGGTGACCTTGACGGCATCGGCCAGGATGTTGATGCCTTCGACCATGCGGGCACGGGCGGAATCGCCGAATTTGACTTCTTTAGCTGCCATTTAAAACTCCTGAATTAATCTGTTTGGAAAGTCGTCCGACCGCTTAGGCCTGGATGACGCCCATGATGTCTTCTTCACGCATGACCAGGACTTCCTGACCATCGACCTTGACGGCCTGGCCAGCGTACTTGCCGAACAGGACACGGTCGCCGACCTTGACGTCGAGGGCGGCATGCTTGCCGTTCTCGTCGCGCTTGCCCGGGCCAACGGCCAGGACTTCGCCTTGATCCGGCTTTTCGCCAGCGGAATCCGGCAGGACGATACCGGAAGCGGTGGTGCGTTCGGCTTCAACGCGCTTGACGATCACGCGGTCGTGCAAAGGACGGATATTCATAAAACAGACTCCTGAAAATGAGTTGCAACAAAACTGAAATTGGCCGGCCGCGTCATGTACGGAACCGGGAACCCGGCAGGCAATTTATTAGCACTCGCCAAGGGTGAGTGCTAATAATAGGGACGAGACAAGTAGATTTCAAGAGCCATCCCGAAAAAAGCATCGCGCAGCGCCTTGCTTTGCGCGGAAGGCTTTGGCACAGCCGTTTTTGCTCAGGCTGCTCTCGGCACTGCCAGCCGATACCCATTGCGACCGGCATCCTTGGCCGCATAGAGGGCGGCATCGGCACTGCCCCGGATGCTCTCCAGATCGCACCCGTGTTCCGGATAAATCGCCACACCGACACTGGCCGACACCCGTGCCTCCCCTCCGGACACATTGAACGGTTCGAGCAGGGCGGCAACGATCCGCCGCGCGATCTCTCCGACCTCATCCCGTCCACGCAACTGCGGCAGGATGACGGCAAATTCGTCGCCTCCGAGGCGAGCCACGGTATCCGAATCGCGAACCACTTGTTTCATGCGGCGCGCGGCTTCAACCAGGAGTTCGTCCCCGGCCGCATGGCCCATGCTGTCGTTGACCTCCTTGAAGTGGTCAAGGTCTATATAGAGCAGGGCGAATTCGTTGCCATACCGTCGTGCCTGCACCAGCGCCATCTGCAAGCGGTCGTAAAACACGGTGCGATTGGGAAGGTCCGTCAAGGGATCACTCTGGGCGCGGTGGCGAAGCAGTTCCTCGACTTCCTTGCGCTGCGTAATGTCGATGAAGGTTGCCACATGACGGCCGCCACTTTCCACGCCTTCCTCGCTGATGGTGGAAATGGATAACCAGACGACGTACACCGTGCCATCCGGGCGGCGATTCCAGACCTCTCCTGCCCAGCGACCTTCGCTGCCAAGTTGCTGCCACAGGGCCTGGAAAAACCCCGGATCATGACGACCGGAACCCAGGCAACTCGGATTCTTGCCCAGCACATCGCACGGTCGGTATCCGGTAATCGCGGTAAAGGCGGGGTTGACCTGCATGATGTGATTTTTCGCATCGGTCACGATAATCCCTTCGGAGGCGCTTTCCATCACCGCCGCCGATATCTGGAGAGCCCTTTCGTCGGCCAGTCGTTCGGTCACGTCCTTGATACTGACGACCCACTGGCCATCCTGGGCAGCCCTGTCGATACGGGCGACATGAACATCGCCGACCCGCAGATGGCCGCCATCCGGTCGCGCAAAGCGCACCCGCGACGTAGCCGAGACCGGCCCGCCTTGCAGGCGCCGCACCAGATTGCCCTCGACAGCGGAACGCTCCGATGCCGAGACAAAATTCAGCAAGGGTTCACCAAGAATCCGGGACAGTTCCATGCCCATCAACACCGCCATCTGCTCATTGGCATAGGCAATTTTGAAACAGGGGGCCTCGACAATCACGATGGCATCCTGGCTGGTCTCCAGGACCGAGCGATAGCGCGCCTCGCTCTCCGAGATCAGCACTTCCTTGTGCTTGCGCTCGGCGACCTCCTCCAGCAGCTGGCCGTTGAGGGTCGAAAGATCGGCCGTGCGCTCTGCGATCAGTCGCTCCTGGCCTGCCGAAATTTCCTGCAAGCGCAGAAAATTCTGGCGCGACACCCAGATGACGAAATGAATCAGCAAGGCCAGGCACAAGGCACCTCCGCCAAAAACCGAGGCGGCGCGAAAACGCTGTGCTTCGCGAACGGCCAGTATTTTGCCAGCCGGCATGGTGACACTGATTCCGCCGCGGATATCGCCGATCTTGTACCCTTGCTCGGCATGGCAGCCCAAGCAGGCTTGCTTGACCAGTAGCGGCGCCATGTAGCGGTGCTGCGGTCCGCGCTCGTCGACCACCAGATCCAGGACTTCCGTCCTCCCCTGCTCAAAGCTGCGCAGCGCCTCGCGCTCCCAAGCGTCCGCAGCGTTGGCCGGGCGAATCAGATTGAGACTGGTGAGGTGGAAACGTACGCCATCAGCCTGTTCGGCAATTTCGGCGATCTGCCGGGTCATGAAGGCGGGATTGACCATGGTCAGGTGCTTGCCATCAAGCGTCTCCAGGTCGCGCCGCGGATGCTTCAGATAGGGGTTAGGCTGAGTTGCCTCGGTTATCGGCACATATACACCGCCATGCCGGGCATTCCAATCTCGGGTCAGTTCAACCAGACGGAACAAGATGGCCCCACGCTCACGGGCCAGCGTACTCATCTGCTCATCGATTCCCCTGAATTCGACATACAGCAAGCTGCCAGCCAACAAGGCAACCAAAAGATAGGCCATGGCAACCCACCCCCGGTAACCGAGATGAACCAGCGAACCGAATCGTGACACGCGGAGAAGCGGCAAAACTTTACCCATGAAAGGCGACGGCGCTCCGAAAATAAATTATCAACATTTACAATATCACCAAATTCACGCATGCAACAGTCCTAAGCGCTACATCGCGCACCGCATCCGATGGTACGCTTGCCCCCTTTCGCAACACCCAGATAATCGTCCATGTCCGCCAAGCTCCTTCCTGCGCTCGCCCTACTCTGCCTGGCGCTTCCAGCGCGCGCCGACGGCCTGCCGCCGAGCGTGCTGAAATCGCTGAAAGCAGCCCAGATTCCGGCCTCGCAGGTTGCCGTCGTGGTCCAGCCGGTCGATGGATCAGCCCCCCTGGTCGCCCACAACGCCGGTCAGCCGATGAATCCGGCCTCGGTCATGAAACTGCTCACCACCTATGCAGCGCTCGACCTGCTGGGGCCTGCCCACACGTGGAAGACCACGGTATGGACGGAGCAGGCACCGCTCGATGGCGTGCTTGACGGCAACGTTTACATCCGGGGCAGTGGCGACCCGCGTTTCGCCATCGAACATCTGTGGAGCCTTTTGCGCCAGCTGCGTGTGCGCGGCATCCGGCAGGTTGCCGGCGATGTCGTGCTCGACCGCAGCGCGTTCAATGTGCCGGCCATCGACCCCGGCGCCTTCGACGACAAGCCGATGCGCCCATACAACGTCGGCCCCGATGGCCTGCTGCTCAATTTCCGTGCCCTGCGCTTCACGCTCCTGCCCGACAACGGCAAGCCGCGTGTGCTGATGGAAACCCCGAGCGAAGGGCTACGCATCGATAACCAGCTGCGCGCCGGCAACAGCGAATGCGGCAGCAACTGGAAAGATGCGATCGGTACGCGCCTGATCCCCGAAAACAACGGAAACCGCCTCGAATTCACCGGCATCTACCCGGCGCTGTGCGGCGAAAAGACGCTTAATCTCGCGCCGCTGCCGGCCGATGCCCAGGCCGGCGGACTGATCCGCGCACTGTGGAAGGAACTGGGCGGCGGCATCGATGGCCAGGTTCGCGCCGGCGCCGTGCCGCTCGGCGCCAAGCTGCTCACCCAGCATGAATCGGCGCCGCTGGCCGACGCCGTGCGCGATATCAACAAGTTCAGCAACAACGTCATGGCCCGCCAGGTCTTCCTGAGCCTGGGCAATGATGGCTCCGCCACAGCCGAGCGCTCGAAACAGCGCATTGCCGAGTGGCTGGCCGGCCGCCAGCTGCGTTTCGCCGAACTGGTGCTCGACAACGGCTCAGGCCTGTCGCGCAGCGAGCGCATCAGCGCCGCCAGCATGAACCGCCTGCTGCTGGATGCGTGGAAAAACCCGGTTATGCCCGAGTTCGTCTCCAGCATGCCGATCGTCGGTATCGACGGCACCATGAAAAAGCGTCTGAAGGACACCACGGCAACCGGTCGGGCGCATATCAAGACTGGCACGCTGGACGGCGTCAAGACGGCTGCCGGCTATGCCCTCGATGCCCAGGGACGACGCTACGCGGTAAGCTTTTTCATTAACCATCCCAAGGCCCAGGCCGGCGCAGCGGCTATCGATGCGCTGATCGACTGGGTGGCCCAGCGGCGCATCGGCGAAAAAACCCCAGCACTGGAAAATGAGTAAGGCGCAACCGCTTCCCGCCGGGTTTCTCGACGAAGCGGGCTTGAACCGGCAGCACGTCTTCGATCTGGCCGGCCTACCCGAAGCAGTGCTGGCCACGCTCGACATCCAGGGCGGCGAGCGGCAACTGATTCTGCTCGGCCATGGCGGACGACGACTGTGGGAGCACATCCGGGCCAGCGGAACGGCAGGTGACGATCCGATTGA
Organism: Dechloromonas sp. ARDL1; assembly: GCF_051122455.1. Lineage (NCBI taxonomy): Bacteria > Pseudomonadati > Pseudomonadota > Betaproteobacteria > Rhodocyclales > Azonexaceae > Dechloromonas > Dechloromonas sp. ARDL1. The sequence goes on along the minus strand of NZ_CP168939.1, from coordinate 4,251,840 downwards.
CGACTACAGCATCCAGACGATCCGGCGCTGGTTCGCCCAGGCACTGCCGGAGCACCGCTATCGCATCCTGTATCCCGGCCCGCACCTCATCGGCCTGCAGACCTTGGGCGCGTTGGCCGGTTGGCACCGCCCGTCGCCGCTGATGATCGGCGTCGATACCGAATGGGGAAGCTGGTATGCCTACCGCGCCGTTGTCGTTGCCGATACCGCTTTCGCCCCCTCCCTTAGACAAGAGGGAAGCAGCCCATGCCCAAGCTGCATTGCCCCCCCCTGCATTCGCAGCTGTCCGGCCCACGCGCTGGATGACGGACGATTCAGCCTCGAAGCTTGCAGTCGCTACCGCCTGCAACCGGACTCCCCCTGCGCCACGGGTTGCCTGGCGCGACAAGCCTGTCCGGTTGGCAGCGAGCATCGCTACGACGAAGCCCAGATCCGGCATAGCTACGCACGCTCGCTGGCCGTCATCCGGCAGTACTACGCCAATGAAGTCCAGGCTCCTGAACAGCAATGACCCACACCAAGCTCCTTCACCACAATTTCTTCGAAGACGCGCAAGCCATTCTGGTGGCACCATTGATATTCGCCTTCGCCGTCCTGCTCTTTCGTGAAGCCGGTTTGCTGACCGGCGGCACGGTCGGCCTCGCCTTTCTGGCCCACTACCTGAGCGGCTGGTCCATCGGTCCGCTGCTCATCGCCATCAACCTGCCTTTCTATGGACTTGCGCTGCGCGCCATGGGCAGGGCTTTCACGATCAAGACCTTCCTCTCGGTCGGCCTGCTGGCACTCTACAGTGAGCTATTGCCCGGAATGATCCAGGTGCAGGGCCTCAACCGCTGGTTCGCGGCCGTCATGGGGGGCTTTCTGGCCGGCATCAGCCTGCTCATACTGATCCGCCACAAGGCCAGCCTGGGCGGCCTTGGCATTCTGGTAATTCACTTGCAGAACACACGCGGCTGGCGTGCCGGCAAGCTGCAGATGGCGGCCGACTGCGCCATCCTGCTCGCCGCTGCCTTCATTCGCGATCCGCTCAGCGTCGGGCTATCGATCGTCGGTGCGCTGGCCTTGAACCTGGTTATCGCCGTCAATCACAAAGCCGGGCGCTACATGGGCACCTGAGCCGCCCGGTCGGTTTCGCGCGTCGTCAACCAGAACAGCAATTTTTCGAACAGCAGTTCGGGACTGACCGGCTTCGCCAGGTAATCGCTCATCCCTGCCTCCAGGCAAGCTTGCCGGTCCTCGGCAAAGGCATTGCCGGTCAGCGCGATAACCGGCAATGCCTCCAGACCGGGAATACGGCGCAACTGCCGCGTCGCCTCGATACCGTCCATGGTCGGCATCTGGACATCCATCAGCACCAGGTCATAACGGTATTCACGTAGCCGAGAGAGCGCCTCTGCGCCATCTTCCGCCACATCGACCGCTATCAACGCCCCCGCGAGCATTTCGACAACGACCTCGCGATTGACCCAGTTGTCCTCCACCAACAGCACCGAGTAGCCGGCGAAATGGCGGCGCAACAAAGTCGCCGCAGAGTCGGAATCGGCCGTCTCGACAGCCCGTGCCGTCTCGTCATCGCCTTGCGCCAGGCGGACCGAAAACCAGAAGCGGCTACCCACCCCTGGCGTGCTATCGCACCCGGCATCGCCCCCCATCAAGCGGGCCAGGCGTCGGGTGATGACCAACCCCAGACCGCTCCCGCCATGGACCCGCGTGATCGAGCTGTCGCCCTGCTGGAACGGCTGGAAGAGGCTGGCCGCGACCTCGGGCGTCAAGCCGGCACCGCTGTCGATCACCTCGAAAAGCACCATAACGCCGAGTTCATCACTGTCCATTGCCCGGCAGCGCAAGGTGACCGTCCCCCGCTCGGTGAATTTGAGCGCATTACCCAGGTAGTTGAGCAGCGCCTGGCGCAGCCGGGTCGGATCGCCACGCAAGCGCCCCGGGAAGACCGCGCATTCGCAACGCAACTCCAGGCCTTTGCGCCGAGCCTCCTCCGCCAGAACGCTGATTGCGTCGGCGCAAATCGCCGGCGGATCGACCGGTTTGAGCTCAAGTTGCAGGCGGCCGGCTTCGATCTGCGACAGGCTCAGCACATCGTGGATCATGTCGAGCAGGTGACGACTGGCGCCATCGATTTTTTCCAGTCGCTCACGCTGCTTGTCGCTGACACCCTCGCGGCGCATCAGGTAAGCCATGCCGGTAATGGCATTCAAGGGGGTCCGGATTTCATGGCTCATGTTGGCCAGGAAAGCACTCTTGGCGCGATTGGCCGCCTCGGCGACCTCCTTGGCGACCGACAGCGCCTGCGTCCGGTCGCGCACCAGATCTTCGAGATTCTCGCGATGGCTGGCCAGTTCCTGCTCGACCTGCTTGCGCTCGGTGATATCGCGTGCGCAGCCAACCGTACCGATCACCTTGCCATCGGCATCGACAAACGGGGCCTTGTGCACTTCGAGACAGAGGAAGCGCCCGCGCACCGTGCCCGACTCCTCGAACGAGGCGGCGAGCCCCCGCGCCAAGGTCACCTGGTCGGTATCGACGCACAATTCGCCAAAGGTGTGCCGCTCGGGGTCTTCGGGATGGCGCTCACGCTCCCGTTCGGCAAAGTACAGGTCGGTTCGCCCAATCGGTTCGTCGGTATCCCGGGCACACAGCAACTGCTCGGCCATGGCCTTGTTGACGAAAAGATAGCGCCCATCCAGCCCCTTTGCCCAGATCATGTCCGGCACGTTGTCGCACATCAGGCGCAGCAGGTTGGCCAGGCCGGTGGCGCTGGCTTCGCTCTCGCGCAAGGCCGCATCGGCGAGGCGGCGCTCCGCCATCTCATCCTCCAGGCGCATATTGGCGGCGATAGCCTGCATGGCCCAATTGGCATTGATCGTTCCCTTGCGCAAGATGGCGCCCACCAGTAGAAATAGTGCGACGGCCAGCCACAGGAACATGACCTCGCCGGTTTGGACCGCCAGGTACAAATAGCGCAAGCCGAGCGGGATGGTGATCGACAGCCCGAGCGTCAGGAAATAGGACGGCATGGCGGCGTAGGACAAGGTCGCTATCGTGACGATCGCCACGATCAGCGTGAATGCCATGCCGTGCTCGAAAAACCCTGCCGTCGCCGGCACCAGAAAGGTGGCCAGGGCACAACTGCCACCGACCAGCAGCCCGAAGGCGTAGCGCCGATGCAGGTAGCGCTCGGCGTTGTCGGAAGTCAGCCCGACCCGTTTGATATGCGCCTCGTAACGGGACATCGCCAGCGTGACCAACAGCACGAAGATCATCCAGCCGACCGCCCAGTCCCGCGCCAGGCCGGCATGCACCAGGACGACAACGAACAGGCCCGAGGAGGCGGCAATGCTGAGCATGTTTCCGGCGGCGTGATCGAAAAACGTGCCGATGCAAATCAGGCGAAGACGTTCTTCGAACGACAATTTCCGGTCCGCCTCCCCAAAAGCGGGCCGCAACAACAGATCGTGAGACATGAATGTCCTCTTGTGGTTGATTCAATGGCGCCCCTCAAGCCCGGGGGCGGTTTCGATTCTATGCCAATCGCAAAACCAGAAATACTTCGCTCAGGCAACCTGTCGTACGCCACCCAGCGCCAGCCAGCCACGTAGCACACGATAGCCGACCCACAGGCCGAGCAGGACGATCAGGATCCAGGCGATGGGAATGCCGATGATGGTGATGATCAGCAAACCATAAACCACCAACCAGAGCAGCGTGAACCAGAAGGTGCGAATCTGCCAGACGAAGTGGCTTTCCAGCCACGTGCCGGCGACGTCGCTGCGCTTCAGGTAATTGAGGAAGACGGCGACCAGCGATGGCAGGCCGAAGACGAAACCGCCGGCGACGGTTGCCGACGAGGTGACGCCGATGACCACGGCCACGGCATGCAAACCGTAGATGACATGGGTCAACTGGACCAGAGACGGGCGAACACCACGCAGATCGGGAGAGGGGACAGGCTCGTTCATAACGATTACTCCGCCAGTTTCTTTTGCATGAGCAGCGCGTTGCCGGCTGCCGGATCAAGCACGTAGGGCGCGAAACCCGCCCGCCGATAGGAGGCCATCGCCCGCATGTTGCTGGAAAGAACCTCCAGCGTCAGCTTGCAGCAACTGAGTTCCCGGGCGCGCGTTTCGGCCCAGGCCAGCAAAGCCTGGCCGATCCCGCGCCCACGGTGTCCTGCGCGCACGATGAGATCGTGAACATTGAGCAGCGGCATGGCCGCGAAGGTGGAAAAGCCGGCAAAGCAGTCGATCATGCCGACTGCCTCGCCATCCAGCCAGGCCAACGCGCCATGGAAGCCGGGCACCGCCTTCAGGGTGTCGACCAGATGGATCTTGGCGTACGCTGAAAGACCATCGCCGCCACCCATCGGATCACGAGCGTAGTGATCGAGCAGGTCGAGAAAGGCCTCGACGTGGCTCAGGTCGGTCAGATCAGTCGGGGTGATGACAAGACGGGCATGCATGGTGGGTGATGCCAGATGGCTGAGAAAAGCACCATATTAAGCGCCCGCCCGCCACGGCTCAACCCATCGCGAAAACGGTCTCCGTTCCCTCGTCCCAGCCATCCCACAGAAAATCGTCGGCCCTGGCGTCGGCGATCAGGCGCAGGGCGTAATTGACCTGCTCCTTGTAGAACTCGCAGAAGGCGCCGGTCCTGTCCATGCCGCCGTTCATCTCGAAGGCTTCAGCCGGGCACGGCGAACCGCAGAAATGACGGATCGCGCAATCGCCGCAGGGGCTGAAACGGTCGACATCACGGCTCGTCACTTCGCGGAAGGCAGCTGAATCCAATGCCGCCTCGACGCCACCGGTCAGCAGGTTGCCGCCGTTGAAGCGCGGCAGGCCGATGAACTCGCTGCACGGATAGAGGCTGCCGTCGGCAGCCAGTGCGAAAAAGGCACGACCACCGCCGCAGGGCGAAATGTCGCACATCAGGCGACGCGCCGTCGGGGCCAGGATACCGATCAGGATATTGGCGAAGTTGGCGACCATCAGTTTGCGGCCGGTTTCCCGGTACAAGGCGTGGGTGCGGTCCAGCGCGGCAAAGAAGGCCTTGGCCAATTCACCGTCGGCCGGCTTGACACCGCGTGCCCCGGGCAGCGTGCAGCGTACGGTGTTGAGCATGCAGGTCGGTACTTCATGGGCGTGGAACAACTCGACCATATCGGTCAGGTAAGGCAGGTTCTCGGTCGTGCAGGTCGTGATGACGCTCCACGAGCCGTAACCGCGCAATTTTTCCATCGCCCGCAGCACCTTGGCGTGCACGCTCTTGCCGCCCCAGGTCAGCCGGGTGGCGTCGGTGATCTCCGCCGCCGGGCCGTCGAGCGACAGGCCGATGCTGACATTGCGCGAAGTCAGGAAATCGAGCGCCGCGTCGTCGAGCAAGGTGCCGTTGGTCTGCACGCCGAAGACGAAATCGTCCCTGAAAACATCGATCGCTGCGAAAACGGCGGCCCGATTCATCAGCGGCTCGGCGCCGTGGAAGATGGCGCGCGGCTTGCGGCCTTCCGGCATCACCGAGCGGAAGTAGTCGCGCAACTTGCCCAGCGAGGTGAGCAGGGTGCCGACCGGCATGTGCCTGCCGGCGCTGCGCTGGCTATCGGGCAAGTAGCAGTAGGTGCAGTCGAGATTGCAGCGCTCGGTCGGGTTCAAATAAACGCCGGAGGGCTTCAGGGCGAAGCGCAGGGCATGCAGTTCCTGGCGGAATCCCTCGGCTTTTTCGCGATAGGCGGCGAGCGTCGCCGGATCGAGTCCCGCACCGACCTTGTTCTTGTCGACCAGCGCCCAGAATGCGGTATCCGGGTCGGTCAGCGCGGCGTAGGTCGCGTGCCCGATGTCCACGGGCTGGAAATGCGGGGGGCGCGTCGCCCCCTGGGGCAGTGCCGCGGTCATTTAGCCGCCTTCCGGTCCATCAGCACATAGTGCGAGAGGCCGATACCATCCGGATTGCAGCGCTTGCGAATGGCGATGGTCGGGATGGCCGGCTGTGCCTGCAGCGTGGCGCTGGCCTGGGTTTCAATGGTGCCGGGTGCGACTTGAGAAACGATCTGGGACATTTTCCACTCCTCGGGAAGACAAAAACAAAAAGGGCCCCGGCTGAGTACACGCTTGTCACATGCGCTCAGCCGGAGCCCTTGCCTTGGCTCCAGTCAGGAATCGAATCGTCTTCTGGCTTCCGGATCAGCCGAAGCGCTGCGCCTTCCCGGCGAGGTAAGCCTCGCAAGTGGCTGGTCTGGCGACCGTGCAGTCTTCGTCCCCGGTTACAGCGGCGGGCCCGCCACGGATTCGCACCGTGTTCCGTATTTCGATTCCAACAGGAGGGCGGATTCTCTCAAAGCCCCGAACAGCGGGTCAATTCGTCCTAAATATCTAGTTCCTGCCACATGGCATCGACGCGTTTTTTGACGTCGTCATCCATGACAATGGGCCGCCCCCACTCGCGATTCGTCTCACCCGGCCACTTGTTGGTCGCATCCAGCCCCATCTTGGAGCCGAGACCGGCGACCGGCGAAGCGAAGTCGAGGTAGTCGATGGGCGTGTTGTCGACCAGCGTCGTGTCGCGCGTCGCGTCCATGCGCGTCGTCATCGCCCAGACCACTTCCTTCCAGTCACGGATGTCGATGTCGTCGTCCACGACGATGATGGTCTTGGTGTACATGAACTGGCGCAGGAAGCTCCAGATGCCGAACATGATGCGCTTGGCGTGGCCGGGGTACTGCTTCTTGATACTGACGATGGCCATGCGGTACGAGCAGCCCTCGGGCGGCAGGTAGAAATCGACAATTTCCGGGTACTGCTTCTGCAACAGCGGCACGAAGACCTCGTTGAGCGCGACGCCGAGCACGGCCGGCTCGTCGGGCGGCTTGCCGGTGTAGGTGCTGTGGTAGATCGGATTGCGGCGCATGGTGATGCGCTCGATGGTGAATACCGGGAACTCGGCCTGCTCGTTGTAGTAGCCGGTGTGGTCGCCATAAGGGCCTTCCATGGCCATCTCGCCGGGGTTGATCACGCCTTCGAGGACGATCTCGGCCGAGGCCGGCACCTGCAAGGTCGAGCCGAGACACTGGGTGAGCTCTGTCTTGCCGCCGCGCAACAGGCCAGCGAACTGGTATTCGGACAGCGAATCTGGCACCGGCGTCACGGCACCGAGGATGGTCGCCGGATCGCAACCAAGCACCACGGCCACCGGGAACGGTTGCCCCGGGTTGGCCAGCTGGTGGTCGCGGAAATCGAGCGCGCCGCCGCGATGCGCCAGCCAGCGCATGATCACCTTGTTCGGCCCCAACACCTGCTGGCGGTAGATGCCGAGGTTCTGGCGGGTCTTGTGCGGCCCGCGCGTGACGACCAGGCCCCAGGTGATCAGCGGCGCGATGTCGCCCGGCCAGCAGTGCTGGATGGGCAGGCGCGACAAGTCGACGTCCTTGCCCTCCCACACCACCTCCTGGCACGGCGCATTCGACACCCTCTTCGGCGCCATGTTGAGCACCTGCTTGAGGATGGGCAGCTTCTCCCAGGCGTCCTTCAGGCCCTTGGGTGGTTCCGGCTCCTTGAGATAGGCCAGCAACTTGCCGACCTCGCGCAGCGCCAGCACCGATTCCTCGCCCATGCCCAGCGCCACGCGCTGCGGCGTGCCGAACAGGTTGGCGAGCACCGGAATATCATGCGCCCGGCCCTGCGTCGTCGGCTTCTCGAACAGCAGCGCCGGCCCGCCGGCGCGCAGCACGCGGTCGCCGATCTCGGTCATTTCGAGATGGGTATCGACCGGCATGCCGATACGCTTCAGATCGCCGGTCTTTTCCAGTTGCGACATGAAGTCGCGCAGATCATGGTATTTCATCGCGTACGGTACGAAAAATGGCAGCCGACACAGGCCGCGGTCAGTTTGGGTAACTGGGCCAGCGCCTTGTCGCGATCGCCGGTCTTGGCGACGGCGGCAAATTCGCTGACCGCCTTGTGACCATCCATGCCGATACCGTGCATGGCCGGCGGCATGTGCGGACCGGGACGAGCGTCGAAAGGCTTGCTGCGGTGCTTGCCCATGGCCGAGACGCCGAGCTTGGCTTCCGCCACCTCGCCGGCCTCGCGCACCTTTCCTTCGGCCATCAGCGTCAGCACCTCGTTGACGGCTACCAGGTTGTCGAGCATTTCCTGACGCAAGACCTCCTGCGCCGGCTCGGGCAGCTTGGCCAGTTGGCGCGCATCTTCGGCCATGGCTAGCGTCGAGGCCAGGGCCAACAGGGAAAACAGGGCTTTCATCAGAGACTCCTTCCGGAAATCAGGAAATCGAGCGCGATACCGGCGAAGATGGCGGCACCGACCCAATTGTTGTGCAGGAAAGCCTTGAAGCACGGCATGCGCTCGCGGCCCCTGATCCAGGTGTAATGCACGCCCATGATGCCGGCCGCAACGGCCAGCCCGGCATGAAAGGCCCAGCCCAGATGCAGGCTGTAGCCGACCCAGCCGATGACGCCCAGCGTCACCGCATAGCATGCCATTACCGCCGCCACGTCGTAGCGGCCGAAGGTGATGGCCGAGGTCTTGATGCCGATCTTCAGGTCGTCATCGCGGTCGACCATGGCGTATTCGGTATCGTAGGCGACCGCCCAGAAAACGTTGGCGAGCAGCAGCCACCACGCCTCGGCTGGAACGCCGCCCTGATGCGCTGCATAGGCCATCGGGATGCCAAAGCCGAAGGCGATGCCCAGATAGGCCTGCGGAATGGCCAGAAAACGCTTGGTGAAGGGGTAGCTGGCGGCGAGAAAGAGGGCCGGTACGGACAGCCAGATGACCAGCGGCTTGCCGAGCAGCAGCACCAGTACGAAGGAGGCGACGCACAATCCTGAGAAGAGCCACAGCGCCTCGCGGGTACTCACCTTGCCCGCCGTCAGTGGCCGCTCCTTGGTGCGTTCGACGTGCTTGTCGAAATCGCGGTCGGCGAAGTCGTTGATCACGCAGCCGGCAGAGCGCATCAGCACGGTGCCGAGCACGAACACCCAGAGCACCATGAAATCCGGACGCCCCAGGGCTGACAGCCACAGGGCCCACAGCGTCGGCCAGAGCAGGAGCATGATGCCGATCGGCTTGTCGAGCCGCATCAGCTTTTCGTACAGGTCGAGTTTTTCCTTGAGCGCAGTCCAGTTCATCTTTGGATTCTATCGCGGGGCCGCATACTCATTGCGCCGTCTGACGGCGGGCCTGCTGCCAGGCCACCACGGCCTGCCCGGAATGGGCGAGAATGGCCTGATAGTGCGCTTCCGGCAGCGCATGGCGCAACGAGGCGAACAGTTGCTGCGTGCCGTCCTGCGCCAGTGGTGATTCGGGCGCCTTGTCGGAAAGCAGGCAAACCTGGATATTAGCCAGCGCGTCGGCCACCAGGCGCCAGCCCAGTTCCGGCATTTTCCGGTCGAGCGCCACCATCAGGCTGCCCAGCGTCTGCACGATGGCCTCGACCTGCTCCGCCGACTCGGATGCCGCCATGGCATGCCACAGCGCCATGTGGATGCCACGCCGCAGATCGACCTTGAAATCGATGGCATCGCTTTCGACAGCCTCGATCTGCTCGAAATATTTCTGGAAACGGCTTTCCTCGCGCGCATCGAGACGCGTGCGCAAGCCACCGATCAAGGCCGTCAGCGGATGGATGGCAGTCAACCCAAAAGCCTGCGTATAAGCCAGGCCCCACTGGTCGAGGCCGCTGATCAACAGGGCCAGGCGCAAGGCGCGGGCATCGTCATCGCCGCCGGCCCGGCACCAGTTGGCACACTGCGACGCTACCTCGCCCAGCACACCCACATCGGGAGCCCCATCGTTCGACACGGCCTGGCGGAATACCCCGGCAAACACATCCTGCGCCATGCGCGCGGCCAGGCGCTGGATATCGGCATTGGCCAGGGCGGCCAGTTGATCGGCGGGAATTTGTGCGGCAGTCGTCATGTCGAAGGCAGGCAAACGTAAAAAGCGGCATTTTACCGGGCCGCCAGGCTACCCGCTGCCAAAGCTAGGCCACATCGCGGGTATCATCCACAAAAAACACCAGCCCAGGGCTCACCCGGCCCCACTCAGAGACCCCATCCATGAACGCACCGCTCTACGCCATTCCGCTCAAAACCTTGAGCGGGCAAGCCACCGACCTCGGCCAGTACCGCGGCCAGGTCCTGCTCATTGTCAACGTCGCCTCAAAATGCGGTCTGACGCCCCAATACGCCGGACTGGAAACACTGTTCGAGACCTATCGCAGTCGCGGCCTGCAAGTACTCGGCTTTCCGTGCAACGACTTCGCTGGCCAGGAACCGGGCAGCGCCGACGAGATCGCCACCTTCTGCGCGACTCAATATCACGTCGGCTTTCCGATGTTCGAAAAGGTCGCCATCAACAGCGCACCGCGCCATCCGCTCTACGCTCACCTGATTGCCGCCCGGCCAGAGATCAGTTTCCCGGCAGCCAGCGACTTCGTTGAAAAGCTTGGTCAGTACGACATGCTGCCCACGCAGCCGGACGACGTGCTGTGGAATTTCGAAAAATTCCTGATCGGCCGCGACGGAACGATATTGCAACGCTTCTCGCCCGATACCCCGCCGGATGATGCCGCGCTCGTCGCCGCCATCGAAGCCGCCCTCGCCCAGGCCTGAATCTGCATGAACACACGCTACACCCCGCCGCCCCCGCCGGCCCGGCCCGACGTTTGCCAACCGACGGGCTCGGCCGACCTGGCCATGCTCGACGTCTACATGCCGATGATGAAATCGGCCGCCATCCTGTCAGCGGGCAAACTGGGCCTGTTCGAGGCCCTGGCCAACGGCCCGCTCGACATCGCCACCCTGGCCGACGCCCTGCAATCCAGCACGCGGGGCATCCGTGACCTGGCCGATTTTCTCGTCGCCATCGGCTACCTGCACAGAGAGGGCGAGCGCTTTGCTAACGCCCCCGGCACGCAGCGCTGGTTCACCTCGGCCGGGCAAGTCGACTACACCCCTGGCCTGCACTGGACCCTCGAAGCCTGGCCGATGATGGGCGACCTGACGGCGGCCGTCCGCCGTGGCGGACCGGAAACGACCTTGTGGCAAGCCATGGAAGCGAAGCCGCAACTCGGCACCGCCTTCTCCGCCTACATGGACGCCTTTGCCGGCGACCTTGGCCCCGACCTCCTCGCCCATGTGCCCGTGTCGCCCGAACACCGCCGCCTACTCGACCTTGGCGGCTCGCACGGCATGCATTCGATCCGCTTCTGCCAGCGCTATCCGCAACTCCAGGCGCTGATCGTCGACCTGCCTAGCGCGCTGAGCGAAACCGATACCACCATCGCCCGCCACGGCCTCTCGGAGCGCATCCACGTCAGTCCCGGCGAACTGCTGGTGCACGACTGGCACGGCCAGCACGACGTGGTGTTCTACCTGTCAGTCGCCCACAACCACACGGCCGATGAAAACGGCCTGGCCATCCAGCAGATTTACGACGCACTCAATCCCGGCGGCCTGCTGGTCATCCACGAATACCTCGCCGACACGCCCGGCAACGCCTTCATGGCCGCCTTCCGGCTGACCCTACTCTACGAAACCGGCACCCAGACCTATCGCTACGCGCAGTATCGCGATTGGTTAGAAACAGCCGGCTTTGGCGACATCAAGCGCCTCGACCTCGATCCGCTGGAAAAAGGCTCGCTGATACTAGCCAGGAAAGCCTGACCGACAGCCGGCGACGGCGCGCCGAGGAGAAACGCTTAATGCAAAAGCAGACGGGCGTTAATCATGTGGCCGTCGTGCCAGTAATCGGTGACACGGGAAATCAGGCTGAAAGCCTGCTCATCACTGATGTCCATCAGGACGACAACCACGGGCGACCGGGCATCGCCGTCCCGGATGATGGAAACCGAACGGACCGGCCCCAGTTTTTCCAGCGACACCCGGACAGACTCCTCGGTCACCTCCGGAGACAAGCCGGTCAACATGATTTTCTTCATGGTCGAATCCAATCCACATGGCACGCAAAAGAAAATTCTACCTGCGTAATGCGCTGTTCCGAGTAATTGGCGCTGAAAACTGTCATCGCGGATTATGACTCTAAAGACGGCCGCAAATCAATTCCGGGGAAAATCATCCTGGCTGACATTGAAAACACGCCAATTGACTTGGCTGATTTATTTTAGTATTACGGCAGAGAAACTGCCATTTTACGCCAATGGATTACATGCAAAGAGGTTAGCCCCCTCAAGCATAACCATCGGTCGTTATTACTAAAAATCAATAATACTCCTCGTCTTTGAAGGATTGCCAGCAACCCATTTTGCCATCAATCTTTCCCAAGATGAAGAATAATGTCATTATTCGAAATCGGCTGATACAGCAGAGCGCTTGCGCCGTCTCTCAGCCATTCATCCATGCGCCGCACATGTTGGGATAAAACCATCCGTTCCCTGCTCACTGTCGGCTGACCCAGATGACGAAAAATAAGGTTATGAATGATATCGTAGTGCTGAGCATTGGTTCGCATAACCACCTGAGTTAACCCAGTTGTTTTACTCGCCGCAAAGTAAAGATCAACATTTGCTTTATGGGAGGCAGTTCCATTCAGCAATCGGCCAAGTGGAACTTGAATCAAACAACCAGGGATGCAGCGCCGCGGCCCCTTCTCAGAGAGAGCCTGCTGGTGAATTTTCAACATTATGTGATCAATCGATACACTGCCGAATGCTAAAGCGCCTTGGGAATAGAATAATAGACTCCCCCAAAAAAACAAATCCGATCGCGCGAAGAGCATATTTGACACACCATTGAATATATTTTCAGCTTATCTCGGTGTATCCGTTTGTCCTGACAGGCACTGACGGCCTGAATACAGAACTGAACGATGACGTGACTCGGCTGCTGCAAGCCCAAATCGATAATCTACCCATCTAATTGGGAGCACTATAGAAGGAGGCCCCTAGGGATTCTCTGAACAACCCACTGCTTTGGCGCAGGCTGTCATAAAAAAAACATGAAAAACAGGCGATTTTCGACCGTTGGCCATGAAATGCAGAGGTTCTCCTCTGCATTTCGCGCTTCACGGGCGCACCTCGCCCATCAAAGGCATCAATCGCTTGCGTGCCAGCCACAGATTGGTCAGCGCAAACAGGGTGACAATCTGCCCGGTATTCTTCGCCAGACCACGATAGCGAACCTTCACAAAGCCAAACTGCCGCTTCACCACCCGGAAGGGGTGTTCAACAATCGCCCGTGCCGCCGACAGCATCCGGTTGAAAGCCTTCTGCTCTTTGCTCAGCGCACCACCCGCCGGCTTCTTGGTCGGCGTCAGGACAGACAGATCGCCCTCCTTCTCGAAGTCGTCGAGGGTTCGATTCTTCTTGTGATAGCCACGATCGCCCAAGACCAGCGTTTCTTCCCCGTGCAGGCAGGCTTCCATCATCGTGATGTCCGCGACCTTTGCCGTCGTGCATTCCACGGTGTGAATCAAGCCGCTCTCAGCATCGACGCCAATGTGCGCCTTCATGCCGAAGTGCCACTGATTGCCCTTCTTGGTCTGCGTCATTTCCGGATCGCGTTTCTTGTCCTCGTTCTTGGTCGAACTGGGCGCCGCAATCAGCGTGGCATCGACGACCGTACCGCGCTTCATCGACAGGCCTTTCTCCGACAATACAGCATTGACCTCAGCGAAAATCGCGACCGCCAGATCATGCTTCTCCAGCAGATGCCGGAAGCGCAGAATCGTGCTTTCGTCCGGCATCACGTCTTCGAAGGCATCCAACCCAGCAAAGCGCCGCAACAGCGGAACGTCGTGCAGCGCCTCTTCCATCGCCGGATCAGAGTAGCCAAACCATTGCTGCATGAAGTGAATCCGCAACATCGTGCCCAACGGCATCGGTGGCCGACCGTTTCCCTTCTTTGGGTAGAACGGTTCGATCAGTGCTTCCAGGCGAGACCATGGAACAACCGTTTCCATCTCCGCCAGGAACACCGCCTTTCGGGTTTGCTTGCCCGCTTTCGGCAGGAAACCCGTCTCAGCCAGGCTCAGTTGCTTCATCGATTTCATCTGTCTCATCAACGCAATGACAATGCCGTCATTTTCTCAAATCACGCTGCATAACGGTCACTTATGCAGACTTTCCCTAGCAGGCTGCTGAAATACTTCCCCATCCTGTCGACGAAACAGCGGGTTTGATCGTTATAGAGATTCACCGAGATTACCGAGAGCACAAAGCGGATCATGCGCAGCCGACACCTTCACCGAGAGTTTGTTTACGATGCGTCGCCTGGACGACTTTGTGCCGGCGCAGCACCCGTTGCGGCCGATCCGGGCGATGGTGAATCGGGCGCTCAAGGATATCGAACCCCTGCTCAGCGGCATGTATGCCGCCGACGTCAAAGGCGGTCGCCCCAGCATTGCCCCGGAGAAACTCCTGCGTGCCATGCTGCTGCAAATCTTCTACAGCATTCGCTCGGAACGGCAATTGATGGAGCAGACCCAGTACAACCTGCTCTTTCGCTGGTTCATCGGCCTATCGATGGACGATGCAGTCTGGGTGCCCACCGTCTTCACCAAGAATCGCGAACGCCTGATTGCCCACGATGCCGTGATCGAACTCTTCAATGCGGTACTGGCCATTGCCGAGAAGCAGAACTGGCTATCAGGCGAACATTTCAGTGTCGACGGCACGCTCATCCAGGCTTGGGCGGGACACAAGAGTTTCCTGCGCAAGGACGGCGGAGATGATGAAGGCGGCGGCAATTTCAAGGGCCAGTCACGCAGCAATGACACCCACGCCTCACGTACCGACCCGGATGCCCGACTGTACCGCAAGGGCAATACCGCCAGTGAGTTGCGCTACATGGGACACACCTTGAGCGACAACCGCCACGGACTCATTGCCAGTGCGGTCGTGACCACGGCCGATGGCTATGCCGAGCGGGAAGTTGCCAAGGCCCTGATCGCCGATGCCCGCCAAGTCGCCGGCGAAACGGCTGAAATCACCCTCGGCGCGGACAAGGGCTACGATGCCCAGGAATTCATTGCGGCACTCATCGAACTGAATGTCATTCCCCATGTGGCGCAGAACACCAGCCATCGCCGTTCTGCCGTGCCGGACGACATTGCCGGCAGTGACGGTTACGCGATCTCCCAGCAAAAGCGCAAACTCATCGAACAGGGATTCGGCTGGGCCAAGTTCATTGGGCCGATACGCCAGGTGATGGTGCGCGGACTGGAGAAGGTCGATCAGTTGTTCGTGCTGACCATGGCCGCCTACAACCTGACGCGCATGCGCTCCTTGGGAGCAATCCGTCCGCTGGGGGCAATATGATAGGAAAACACCTCGGAATCCCTGTAAAACACGTGCGAACGACCGAAAATCCGCTTCGCCTTACGAAAAACGACTCCGTTCCATGCCACCGTCTGCAGTTGCAGGGCGGTATTTCAGCAGCCTGCTAGTGGGTTGGCATCAAGGGCATAGCGCAGCGTTCATTCGATCAGGCTGACTTGGCAATGACTTCTCTTGAAGAAAGCGGCTTACAAAGGGAGGACTGGAAGCAATCGCCCACCAATGGGATCAGTTTTTGTAAGAAGGGGACAATACTTGTCAGCATTTGTCAGCCCGGTCTGATTTCGCCTGTTATCTTCGCAAAATCGTTTCTAATAAAATGAAAAAATTTAGCAAGTTGGTCGACTTCGGGGATTTTTGTGAAAAATCCGTCAGCACCGGCAGTTATTGCCTCTTTGTGCAGCCAGGCAATGTTGTCGTCGGGATTTGTTTTGGTCAGGCAAAGGATGATGGTGGCGTCCCCCCCCAGAAAGAGGCTCCTAATTTTGTGACATAGGGCTATACCTTCGTTTTCGGAGCCCGTGGCGTCCACAACTAGGATATCAGGAGGAATTTTGTGCAGTTGATCCAGTGCCAGCGAGCAATCCGCGATCGATTTGTAAGTGCTGAGTTGGAGTTTTTCCGAGTGCACAGTTTTCATTGTGCCGCTGATATGGCTTTCAAATTCAGGGTTGGAAGACACGATAACCACATGCGGAACAAAGGGAGGGAGTTTGATATTGAATTTTGCCCCTTGCTCTGGCGCTGAGGAAACGGAAAGGCTTCCTCCATGGGCTTCAACGATCTTGTAGGCACTTGGAAGACCCAAACCAAAACCGCATTCGCCCGAGGTTCCTCGTCGCACAGAGGGGTGCCCTTGAAACAGCTTGCTTTGAAGTTCTTTATCAATGCCAGGACCAGTATCGCTCACGACAACCCCCCCATCGCAGTCAATGCTAACTGTAACGATATCCCCTTGGGTGCAGAACTTCAGCGCGTTGCTCAGAAGATTGTGAAGTACTCGACTTAGCAGTACGCGGTCTCCAAATATATAGGTGGCGGCAGGAACTGTATTGTGAAGGAGAATACCTTTTAGGCGTCCGACCTCTGCAATTTTAGCGATCACTTCTTCAGTTAATACGTTGAGATTGAATTGCTCTCGGTAAAGCTCAATACTCCCAGTGGATAGTTTTTCAATGTCAAGGATATAATCAATCATTTCAAGCATCCCGTTTACCGAGCGCTCAATTTGACCCAATGTATTTTTCGCATCTTCTGACCGTATGTTTACACCATCAATCTGAAGCCTGCGAATTGACATCACAATACTTGTCAAGGGAGAGCGAAGATCGTGCGAAATAATAGACACCATATGTTTGCAGAATTTGGCGATTTCCTCGAGGCGGTCAAGATGATCCATGATGGTTTTTAATAAAATATGCTATGAATGGATTTTATAAGGTCTCAAACTGACAGGGCTGACAATTGCTTTTTAAAGCAGAAATGAGCGATGTAGCCAAAGACTAATTGGCAAAAAATGGGAAAATGAACGCAATTCGAATTCTGGTAATTGAGGACGATCCTTTGATGATGTCTGAAATCAAAGAAGCGTTCTGGGGAGCTATTGGTTATGAGACGTTTGGCGTTTCCACTGGCAAGGCAGCTCTTGATTATATGGAACAACTGGGGGCAGACCCAGTTGTAGTGATCCTCGATCTGGGATTGCCTGATATTGAGGGTGATCAAATAGCAGCGCAGATTTCTCGTCGTTCGACTGTGGGGATTGTTGTTGTGACAGCTCGGATCGATCGAAGGATTAAATTCAACCTTCTGGAGATTGGAGCGGACGCTTTTATTACGAAGCCTTTTGATCCACGAGAATTGGTACTCACTGTACAGGCGGTATGCCGTCGCGTATTCCGACTTGAGCATTTGACAAAGGTAACCCAGTGGCGATTTGTACCACGCGAGTGGATGCTGATTGCACCTAATGGAGAGACGATTGGTCTCACGGTTATTGAAACGCAGCTCCTTGATATCTTGCAGCGTAATCGTGGCAAGGCAGTTTCTCGCCTGAAAATTGGAGAGGCGTTAGCAGGCTGCTGAAATACCGCCCTGCAACTGCAGACGGTGGCATGGAACGGAGTCGTTTTTCGTAAGGCGAAGCGGATTTTCGGTCGTTCGCACGTGTTTTACAGGGATTCCGAGGTGTTTTCCTATCATATTGCCCCCAGCGGACGGATTGCTCCCAAGGAGCGCATGCGCGTCAGGTTGTAGGCGGCCATGGTCAGCACGAACAACTGATCGACCTTCTCCAGTCCGCGCACCATCACCTGGCGTATCGGCCCAATGAACTTGGCCCAGCCGAATCCCTGTTCGATGAGTTTGCGCTTTTGCTGGGAGATCGCGTAACCGTCACTGCCGGCAATGTCGTCCGGCACGGCAGAACGGCGATGGCTGGTGTTCTGCGCCACATGGGGAATGACATTCAGTTCGATGAGTGCCGCAATGAATTCCTGGGCATCGTAGCCCTTGTCCGCGCCGAGGGTGATTTCAGCCGTTTCGCCGGCGACTTGGCGGGCATCGGCGATCAGGGCCTTGGCAACTTCCCGCTCGGCATAGCCATCGGCCGTGGTCACGACCGCACTGGCAATGAGTCCGTGGCGGTTGTCGCTCAAGGTGTGTCCCATGTAGCGCAACTCACTGGCGGTATTGCCCTTGCGGTACAGTCGGGCATCCGGGTCGGTACGTGAGGCGTGGGTGTCATTGCTGCGTGACTGGCCCTTGAAATTGCCGCCGCCTTCATCATCTCCGCCGTCCTTGCGCAGGAAACTCTTGTGTCCCGCCCAAGCCTGGATGAGCGTGCCGTCGACACTGAAATGTTCGCCTGATAGCCAGTTCTGCTTCTCGGCAATGGCCAGTACCGCATTGAAGAGTTCGATCACGGCATCGTGGGCAATCAGGCGTTCGCGATTCTTGGTGAAGACGGTGGGCACCCAGACTGCATCGTCCATCGATAGGCCGATGAACCAGCGAAAGAGCAGGTTGTACTGGGTCTGCTCCATCAATTGCCGTTCCGAGCGAATGCTGTAGAAGATTTGCAGCAGCATGGCACGCAGGAGTTTCTCCGGGGCAATGCTGGGGCGACCGCCTTTGACGTCGGCGGCATACATGCCGCTGAGCAGGGGTTCGATATCCTTGAGCGCCCGATTCACCATCGCCCGGATCGGCCGCAACGGGTGCTGCGCCGGCACAAAGTCGTCCAGGCGACGCATCGTAAACAAACTCTCGGTGAAGGTGTCGGCTCCGCGCATGATCCGCTTTGTGCTCTCGGTAATCTCGGTGAATCTCTATAACGATCAAACCCGCTGTTTCGTCGACAGGATGGGGAAGTATTTCAGCAGCCTGTTAGGCGAACTGCATCGCTATTCAGGAAATGCGCTGGAAGCCATCGTGAGCCGGTTGAGGAGAAAAATCAATCTGGCGTACCCTGGGGCGGCAGTGGTCAAGGCTGCACCGGGTATCGGTTATGTCCTATCAAACGATGTGGTCTAGCGAGGTTCTTTTTGTTACGAGACTTTTCCAAGTTTCGCTTGTTGATTAAAGGACTTTTCCAACCGGGAATAGCTTTTGCCGGTGTATTCAGTTATTCCAGTAAAGCCCTGGTTAGCGTTCTTGTATTTAATGTCGCGCTCGGCGCTGTTGCCTACTTCTACATGGAATTACAATCGGCACAGATTGCGCGACTGGAGAGGGCGCAGCGGGGACTTGCCGGCGCTCAGCCAAAATTCAAGTTCGTTAGCCGCTTGGTGGAAGGACGCTTCTACGATGTGCTATCGAGCCCTCGCGAAAATGGCAATGCCAGCAATCCCATTTTAATTGCCAAGGAATTTGGCAATTTGTTTCCCGATGAATCTTCCTATCCTAAGCAGCGTTTTGATATAGCCGTCCGCCAGTTATCTGCCCAGGACACTCCTGGACGTGCAATGTCGTTGTTTGCCGGGTATACCGGGTTATTGCGCATCGTACTATCGCTACTTGAGGAGGACTTGCGAAGCGCGGGGATCCTCGGGGATCCTGTTTATGGAGCTACAGGAGATGTCATTACCCGACACTTTCCTTTGCTGATCGACAATGCTGCAAAGCAGATTCTCGCCCCTAACAGGCTGCTGAAATACTTCCCCATCCTGTCGACGAAACAGCGGGTTTGATCGTTATAGAGATTCACCGAGATTACCGAGAGCACAAAGCGGATCATGCGCGGAGCCGACACCTTCACCGAGAGTTTGTTTACGATGCGTCGCCTGGACGACTTTGTGCCGGCGCAGCACCCGTTGCGGCCGATCCGGGCGATGGTGAATCGGGCGCTCAAGGATATCGAACCCCTGCTCAGCGGCATGTATGCCGCCGACGTCAAAGGCGGTCGCCCCAGCATTGCCCCGGAGAAACTCCTGCGTGCCATGCTGCTGCAAATCTTCTACAGCATTCGCTCGGAACGGCAATTGATGGAGCAGACCCAGTACAACCTGCTCTTTCGCTGGTTCATCGGCCTATCGATGGACGATGCAGTCTGGGTGCCCACCGTCTTCACCAAGAATCGCGAACGCCTGATTGCCCACGATGCCGTGATCGAACTCTTCAATGCGGTACTGGCCATTGCCGAGAAGCAGAACTGGCTATCAGGCGAACATTTCAGTGTCGACGGCACGCTCATCCAGGCTTGGGCGGGACACAAGAGTTTCCTGCGCAAGGACGGCGGAGATGATGAAGGCGGCGGCAATTTCAAGGGCCAGTCACGCAGCAATGACACCCACGCCTCACGTACCGACCCGGATGCCCGACTGTACCGCAAGGGCAATACCGCCAGTGAGTTGCGCTACATGGGACACACCTTGAGCGACAACCGCCACGGACTCATTGCCAGTGCGGTCGTGACCACGGCCGATGGCTATGCCGAGCGGGAAGTTGCCAAGGCCCTGATCGCCGATGCCCGCCAAGTCGCCGGCGAAACGGCTGAAATCACCCTCGGCGCGGACAAGGGCTACGATGCCCAGGAATTCATTGCGGCACTCATCGAACTGAATGTCATTCCCCATGTGGCGCAGAACACCAGCCATCGCCGTTCTGCCGTGCCGGACGACATTGCCGGCAGTGACGGTTACGCGATCTCCCAGCAAAAGCGCAAACTCATCGAACAGGGATTCGGCTGGGCCAAGTTCATTGGGCCGATACGCCAGGTGATGGTGCGCGGACTGGAGAAGGTCGATCAGTTGTTCGTGCTGACCATGGCCGCCTACAACCTGACGCGCATGCGCTCCTTGGGAGCAATCCGTCCGCTGGGGGCAATATGATAGGAAAACACCTCGGAATCCCTGTAAAACACGTGCGAACGACCGAAAATCCGCTTCGCCTTACGAAAAACGACTCCGTTCCATGCCACCGTCTGCAGTTGCAGGGCGGTATTTCAGCAGCCTGCTAAGCTGCCGACAAGGGAATTGGCAGCCTACGCATCGGGCGCTCAACTCTTCGTGGATGACAGCAGCGATAGAATTCGTACAGCACTGCGGAACTTTGCGGCAACGAATCCTAGCGGGGGCGACATATTGGCACGCTTCGAAAAGCTTGCAGAGTCCATTGATAGGTCTTCGGGTATTTCTACCCTTCCGGTCAATTTTGATGATGGAAACGATCCGTCGATAGCCTCCATGCGAACAATAGCCGCAATGAGCGAATTGTGGGCTTCGCTTGCTTATAAATTGGAGGAAAGGATCGCCGTAAGTCTCAAGGCCGAGCGGGAGCGCAGGGTGATCGTTGTAGCGACACTTCTCAGCGTCATGTTGGTGTTGGCCTATATTGCTGTTGCAACGTCAATGGCGATTCGCGCCTCCATTACCCAATTATCAAAGGGGTCAAACGACTTTTGCGCCGGAAACCTTGAAAGTCGTGTCACGGTCACGAGTCGTGATGAATTCGCCTTGCTGGCGATCAATTTTAATCAAGTGGCAGATCAATGTAGCGGACTACTCGGTGAGCTACGGCAGCGCAGTGCGCAGGAGCAGAAAAATCTGGAATTTATTGTTGCCGAGCGTACTCAAGAGTTAGAGAGTGCAAATCACAATTTGCGGGAAACCCTGCTTTCGTTGAAATACATGCAGGCTGAACTGATTCAGGCGGAAAAGATGGCAGCTCTCGGCGCCCTGGTTGCTGGAGTTGCACACGAGGTGAATACACCTTTGGGGTTGGCGTACACCATGGTTACCCATCTGGATGACCAGATTAGGAATCTTGAAATGCGCTACATGAATGGCATTTTGACTGCTCCCGACTTGGAATCTTTTCTAAAGACCGCGCTCGAAAGTGCTGCTTATGCAAGCCGAAACCTTGAGCGAGCCACATCGCTAATTCAGAGCTTCAAACAGGTGGCAGTCGACCGTAGCAGCGACGTCGAGCGGGTATTTGAAGTGTCGGCTTACCTTGGCGAGGTTGTTCGTAGCCTGAATGCACTTCTTCGCAAAGGCGCACACCTGGTAACCGTCGATGTACGAGAACCTATCAGCTTGAACAGCTCTCCTGGTGCATTTGGACAGGTGATCACGAACCTGATAGTGAATGCCGTGGTACACGGTTTTGAGAACAGGTTGCAGGGGGAGATTGTCATTCGTGCGGAAAAGGCAGAAAAAGGGGGATGCTTGCTCACCGTGACAGATAACGGAAGGGGGATGTCTCCTGATGTCGTGTCGCGGGTGTTTGAGCCATTCTTCACCACTAAACGTGGAAGTGGTGGCAGCGTGTTGACGCTCGTTGAAAACTGACCAGAAAAGTGGGGGTGTGCGCGCTGAAAATTGACCAGGGTGATTAACTCGTCCGCTCATTTTTTGAGCAGGATTTTAGGAGATGATCACCATGAAGGATCTGGGAAGGATTCGGCGGTTGTTTTATCGGGATGGCCTATCGCTGTCCGAGATTTCGCGGAAGACGGGGTATAGCCGGAACACCGTCAAACGTTGGTTACGGACACCGGAAGGGGCGGAGCCGAAGTACGAACGGCAGAACCCGAACATCAAGATTGCCCCGTATGCGGCGCGCCTGATCAAGGCACTGGAGGCGGATGCCCGCCGTCCGAAACGGGATCGGCGCACAGCACTGAAACTGTTTGGCGAATTGCAGGCCGCCGGATTCACCGGTACCTACTGCCGGGTCACCGAATTCATCCGGCGCTGGCGGGCCGATGGCGGTGCAGCCGTCAGTAAAGCCTTCGTTCCGCTCCACTTCGAGTTGGGCGAAGCCTTCCAGTTCGACTGGAGCGAAGAGCATCTGGTCATTGGCGGGGTCTGGCGCAAGATTCTCGCCTCACATCTGAAACTCTGCGCCAGTCGGGCCTTTGTCGTTCAAGCCTATCCGACGCAAGGTCACGAGATGCTGTTCGATGCCCATACCCGCTCGTTTGCGGCGCTGGGTGGCATTCCCCGGCGCGGCATCTACGACAATATGAAGACGGCCGTGGATAAGGTGCAGAAAGGCAAATCCCGCATCGTCAATTCGCGCTTCTCGGCGATGGCCTCCCACTACCTGTTTGATCCGGATTTCTGCAATGTCGCCAGCGGCTGGGAGAAAGGCGTCGTCGAGAAGAACGTCCAGGATAGTCGGCTCCGTCTCTGGCAGGATGCCGGCAAGGAGCGATTCAGTTCATTCACCGAACTGAACGTCTGGCTGCTCGAGCGCTGCCGGGGGCTGTGGCAGGAATTGCGTCATCCCGAGTACGCTGACCTGACAGTGGCCGAGATGCTCGAACACGAACAACCGAGCCTGATGCCGATGGTCGCATCCTTCGATGGCTACGTCGAAACCTTGGGCAAGGTATCGAGCACCTGCCTGGTGACGCTGGATCGCAACCGCTACTCGGTACCGTGCGAACTGGTGGGCCAAGCCGTCAGCCTGCGTCTTTATCCGGAACGGATCGACATTGTGGCGCACGATACTCGGGTGGCCAGTCATCCCCGCAACTTCAGTCGGCAGCAAACCCTCTACGACTGGCAGCACTACATCCCGCTGATCGAACGCAAGCCAGGGGCCTTGAGAAATGGCGCGCCGTTTGCCGACATGCCGGAGCCATTGCAACGATTACGCAGCTTGCTCCTGCGCCGGGAAGGTGGTGATCGGGTGATGGCCAAAGTGCTATCGGCAATTTCGCAGTTTGATCTGGAAGCGGTGCTGGTTGCCGTCGATCTGGTGCTGGAGTCCGGCCTACCCAGTGCCGAGCACATCGAGAACATGCTCAACCGCCTGAAGTCGGGTCCCATGCCGCCACCGGTGGAAACGCCACTCACCCTCAGCGAAGTACCGATTGCCGATACCGGCCGCTATGACCGCTTGCGTACCGAGGTGACTGATCATGCGTGAGCTGATGAGCGAGTTCAAGGAACTGCGTTTGCACGGCATGGCCGGTGCCTGGGAGGAGCTGACAGCCAACGGTAGCAGCCGTGTCGAAGCCTCACGTTGGCTGATCGAACATCTACTGCAAGCCGAGCATACTGATCGAGTGATGCGTTCGATTGGCTATCAGATGCATGCGGCCCGCTTCCCGGTACATCGTGATCTGGCCGGATTCGACTTCGAACAATCGAAGGTGGATCAGAAGCTGATCCGGCAACTGGCCGACCTCTCCTTTGCCGAGGAAGCCCAGAACGTCGTGTTCATTGGTGGCACGGGCACTGGCAAGACCCACCTCGCGACGGCGCTGGGTGTCTCGGGCATTACCCATCACAGCAAGCGGGTGCGTTTCTTCTCGACGGTTGATCTGGTCAATGCGCTGGAACAGGAGAAGGCTGCTGGCAAAGCCGGGCGGATTGCCTTGGGGCTGCTGCGCATGGATCTGGTCATCCTCGATGAGTTGGGCTATTTGCCGTTCAGTCAGGCCGGTGGCGCCTTGCTGTTCCACTTGCTGTCGAAACTCTACGAGCACACCAGTGTGATGATCACGACCAATCTGACCTTCGCCGAATGGCCGAGCGTCTTTGGCGATGCCAAGATGACCACTGCCTTGCTCGACCGGCTGACGCATCACTGCCATATCGTCGAGACCGGGAATGAGTCGTTTCGCTTCCGGCACAGCACGGCAACGGCCAAGTCGAGGATCAAGGCGCGGGAGCAGAGCAAGCGGGGAAATCCACCCGAAGCAGATCCGTTCTGATCGAGGCCGCGTTGGGAAATCCGTTCCGGACTCCGTCCTCCACGGCTTTCCCAACGCATTCGTCGTGGCTCGGAAATCAGTTGTTCTGAGCTACACTTATCCACAAGCCCACCTATGTCAGGTGGCTATCACACCTGGTCAAAATTCAACGCGCACAGGTGGTCAAATTTAAACGCGCGCCGACACCGCTTGCATGCGCTGGTTCGGCGAGAGGGCGTTCGAGCCAATCACAAACGGATTTATCGGCTCTACAGTGATGCCGGTCTGTCAGTTCGGCGCCGCAAAAAGCGACATGGTGTGGCTGTTGAGCGGCAGGCACTGGAACGCCCTACCGAGCCCAACCAAGTTTGGTCGATGGATAGAGGTGGTTCCGCGAATCCGGACATCGAGTTAAGTGAAATCTCTGCTTCAATGGGCGATGGAAATCGCCTGCCTAGGAGCAGAAGCAATGAGAAGACCCCGCCGTAACCACACAGCCGCCTTCAAGGCCAAAGTGGCGATTGCCGCCCTCAAGGGCGATGAGACGCTGGCTGCGTTAGCAGAGAAGTTTGACGTTCATCCGAATCAGATTACGCAATGGAAGACACAATTGCTCGAGAACGCCTCGGGTGTCTTTGCGACGGCTGCCGAGAAGCAGGCGGCCACGCCGGACCTGAAGGATTTGCATGCAAAGATAGGCCAGCAGGCGTTGGAGATTGATTTTTTGGCCGTCGCGCTCGGTCGCATCGGCGATGCGAGCGCAAAACGATGATCGACAAGGCCCACGATCTGCCTGTCGTCAGGCAAGTCCAGTTACTTGAGCTTTCGCGTTCTTCTGTCTATTACCAGCCGCAGCCCACATCCGAAATCGATTTGATGCTGATGCGGCGGATTGATGAACTGCACCTGGAGCATCCCTTTGCCGGTGCGCGGATGTTGCGCGATATGCTCAAGCTCGAAGGCCATGAAATCGGTCGCAAACATGTCGGTACGCTGATGAAGAAGCTCGATATCCAGGCCATCTACCGCAAGGCCAACACCAGTCGGCGCAACCAGGCACACCGCATCTATCCCTACCTGCTGCGCGGCCTTGCCATCGAGCGTCCGAATCAGGTCTGGGCCATGGATACGACCTACATCCCGATGCGCCGGGGCTTCGTCTATCTGAGCGCGGTGCTTGATTGGGCAACCCGTCGGGTGCTGAGTTGGCGCCTGTCGAACAGCCTGACGGCTGATCCCTGCGTCGATGCTCTGGAAGAGGCCATCATGAAGTATGGCCGACCGGAAATCATGAACACAGACCAGGGCAGCCAATTCACCAGTTCGGCCTTCATTGGCTTGCTTCAGGAGCACAGCATTCAGGTCAGCATGGATGGCAAGGGCTGCTGGCGCGATAACGTATTCGTCGAACGCCTCTGGAAATCGGTCAAGTACGAGGAGATTTACCTGCACGGCTACGACACCGTTTCCGAGGTCCGACAGGCGCTGGCCCGCTACTTCGATTTTTACAATCGTCGTCGCCCGCACTCAACGCTTGACGGGCAAACCCCGGATACGGCTTACTTCAACCAGCCGCTGCTCGCCGCAGCGGCTTAACCCGCAGAGAACTCACTTAAGAAAACCAAATTTCTGTCCAACTGCGCGGGGCCACCTCTGATTTTGTCAGTGACGCGCTGGCCAATGGCCGCCGGATCAAGGTGCTGACCATCGTCGATGATTTCAGCAAGGAGGCCATCGATCTCGCGGTCGACTTCGGCATTTCAGGCCATTACGTTACGCGTGTTCTTGATCAGGCGGCTCGCTTCCGGGGCTACCCCAAGGCCATTCGAACTGACCAGGGACCAGAATTTACCGGCAAAGCGCTCGACCAGTGGGCCTGCCAGCATGGCGTTCAGCTCAAACTGATCCAGGCCGGGAAACCCACGCAGAACGCGTTCATCGAGAGCTTCAACGGACGCTTCCGAGATGAGTGCCTGAATGACTATTGGTTTACGAGCTTGCCACAGGCTCGTATCCTGATCGCCGCCTGGCGCCGGGACTACAACCAGCATCGGCCGCACAGCGCATTGAATTATCAAACCCCGGCAGAGTTCGCGGCCGAGCATCGGGCAACCACCTCTGCCCAGCCAGCCGCCGAAGAATGTCTTTAACGGTACAACCCAAGGACTTTTACTAAAACGCCCTTGGCACTAAAACCGGGGGCACCTCATACTTGCTGCAATCAATTCATAGACCTCTTTATCCGAAAGAGGGGTGGTTTCCCCATCAACTTGGGCATGGGTGTGGGTATCAAAAAAATCTACGATGGCTACTATCCGCGCCGCGATTGGGATCGTTTGTCCACTCAGGCCGTTAGGGTATCCGCTGCCAGCCCAAGTCTCGTGGTGGTGCATGGCAATATCTGCAGCCATGCGAAGGATTGGGGGAGACAATGTTGTCTTTGAACTGCACAGGAGGAAATCTTTTCCGCTGCAGGTATGCCCAGACGCTATGCGACGCGAAATGGAGTCTGTTAAATACCAAGCACTGCTCGAATAGGACGGGGCAAATAAATTGCCAATGTCATGAAGTCCTGCGGCAAATTTGATCGCGTTGCAAAACTCACGATCCAAACCAGCTTGCTGGGAAATAAATTCAGCATAACTTCCAATGCGGATAATGTGCCCGGCTGCTCGCTCCGCGGATCCCCAAGTTCCGATCTCCGCTTGCGTGGTCAATTGATATAGAAAGTCCACAAATCCCGTTGTGCCGACCATGTTATGGCGGGTGTAAATCTCGGAAACGGAGTCGGCCAAGGTATTGTATGCATCGGACTCCGATAACTCGTGGCCGCTGTCCGGATGTTGAGGGGAAGATGGTGGAGTCCGATCGTGAACAATGCGTGCCAACGCGTTTATTGCCTGCCGTTGTGCATCCTGGCTCTTTTGAAGAACAAGAAGGTGCTCTAACGCAAGGGTGGCTTTCAGGCGAAATAACTCGGCTAGTGTATGGTCAAGTTGGGTTATTTGACGTCTTAATGTGATACGGATGAGGAAGTCTTCGTTGTAACGGGTGGAAATCGCAATCGAAATTGTTTGGATTGATCGTTCAATGTTGGCCCCTTGACGAAGCAGTATTGTGTGCATTCCTTGAGAGACCATCGCCGGTGATCCAATGAATGCGAGAACTTCACCGCGGGGAAATATTTGACTGGACTGAGCAACAAAAACCCCCCCTCCTTGTTTGTCCTGAAGGATAGCTCGCTCCTGATTGAAGAGAGAAACGAGTTTGCCGAGGGCAATTTCTGCAAATCGGGGAATAGTTCTTGCCCGAAACAACGCGGTAGCCGTTTCAAGCATGCGCTCAAGTCCTTTGCGCGTGTCATCAAGCGCTTTTATATCCCTGTAGCCACGCAAGGCTGAGACCATTACCGAAAATAGCTTTTGTGCCGATAGCTCGGTTTTTGCCTTGTAATCATTGATTTCATAGCGACTGATCACCTCGCGCTCCGGAGCTAATCCAGGCTGTCCGGTGCGGAGAATGATGCGCACGAACTGGTTTCCCATGGACTGCCTGACATGCCGGATAAGCCTCAATCCAGCATCGTCTCCATCCATGACGACATCGACAAGGGCTACAGCAATGTCTTCATGCTCTCCAAATACACGAATTCCTTCCGTTGCAGAGTAGGCATGAAGCAATTTCAATGACTTGCCTTCAAATTCGAAATTGCGAAGAACGAGTTCGGTAACGTCGTGCACCTCTTGTTCATCATCAATGACGAGAACCTTCCAATAGTCACCAGGTGCCAAAACCGGAGAACTTGTACGAGCGGCTGAAGGCCTGCCAAACAGTGGTTTTTGTGCGCTATCAGCCATGTTGGCATTCCTTTAAACCTGTAAAACTAGTCAGTGGCACTTGAATCGCATGATTTTAACGACTCATGAGGCTATTTATGCTGTTGCCTAGGCTAAAGAATGCAGCGTTTTATGGCTGACAAATGCTGACTCTTGGACTCCGATGCCAAATAGGTGAGCAATTACTGCAATGACATTTTGAATAGGGACGAGGCGCTCAGAAAAATATGCCAAGCCAATTGTTTAACAACAAAAACAGCCTGCCTTTGGTAGCTACCCCTCGAAACGTTCAATTTTTCACTACCTCTTAAGAGCATCCTCACTTGGCGGATTGAATCCCCCCATTCGCTAAATAAATTATAACCTCGGAATTAACCAAACCAACCAAGAATGATCAGGATTATCTTAACTATTATTCAAGAACTCATGGTTTGTTCGCTGCGATGCCGATTTTCAACAAACAACTGGCACGAAAAAATAGCCAACCAGCATACCCCCGACACTCTTTTAGACAAAATTTCGTTACAAGCAGTTCAATTAACCTCCATTATCTTAAGAGAACGAATCCATAGAGATGACACCACTCCATTTGTCAGTGAGCGTCAGAATTTAGCTACGGCAGCGACGAAAATCGCCATATTTGGCCAGTCAGCCTTTCGACTGATAATCCACAGCCATTGCAAGGATAAATGTGAATCGTTTCGAGAAAAAGGCCTGGAAAATTCTTATCGTAGATGATGAAGAGGATGTGCACTCGGTTAGCCGCATCGTTCTCGGAGGAATGTCGCTTGATGGGCGTTCTGTTGATTTCTATTCAGCCAATTCCATGATTGAAGCAGCGAAGTTATTTGTTAACCACGATGATTTTGCTGTTGCATTAATAGATGTTGCAATGGAAACCACCGACGCTGGCCTTAGACTGGTTCAGTTTGTACGTGAAGTTTTGAAAAACAAAAAAGTTCGCCTAGCAGGCTGCTGAAATACTTCCCCATCCTGTCGACGAAACAGCGGGTTTGATCGTTATAGAGATTCACCGAGATTACCGAGAGCACAAAGCGGATCATGCGCGGAGCCGACACCTTCACCGAGAGTTTGTTTACGATGCGTCGCCTGGACGACTTTGTGCCGGCGCAGCACCCGTTGCGGCCGATCCGGGCGATGGTGAATCGGGCGCTCAAGGATATCGAACCCCTGCTCAGCGGCATGTATGCCGCCGACGTCAAAGGCGGTCGCCCCAGCATTGCCCCGGAGAAACTCCTGCGTGCCATGCTGCTGCAAATCTTCTACAGCATTCGCTCGGAACGGCAATTGATGGAGCAGACCCAGTACAACCTGCTCTTTCGCTGGTTCATCGGCCTATCGATGGACGATGCAGTCTGGGTGCCCACCGTCTTCACCAAGAATCGCGAACGCCTGATTGCCCACGATGCCGTGATCGAACTCTTCAATGCGGTACTGGCCATTGCCGAGAAGCAGAACTGGCTATCAGGCGAACATTTCAGTGTCGACGGCACGCTCATCCAGGCTTGGGCGGGACACAAGAGTTTCCTGCGCAAGGACGGCGGAGATGATGAAGGCGGCGGCAATTTCAAGGGCCAGTCACGCAGCAATGACACCCACGCCTCACGTACCGACCCGGATGCCCGACTGTACCGCAAGGGCAATACCGCCAGTGAGTTGCGCTACATGGGACACACCTTGAGCGACAACCGCCACGGACTCATTGCCAGTGCGGTCGTGACCACGGCCGATGGCTATGCCGAGCGGGAAGTTGCCAAGGCCCTGATCGCCGATGCCCGCCAAGTCGCCGGCGAAACGGCTGAAATCACCCTCGGCGCGGACAAGGGCTACGATGCCCAGGAATTCATTGCGGCACTCATCGAACTGAATGTCATTCCCCATGTGGCGCAGAACACCAGCCATCGCCGTTCTGCCGTGCCGGACGACATTGCCGGCAGTGACGGTTACGCGATCTCCCAGCAAAAGCGCAAACTCATCGAACAGGGATTCGGCTGGGCCAAGTTCATTGGGCCGATACGCCAGGTGATGGTGCGCGGACTGGAGAAGGTCGATCAGTTGTTCGTGCTGACCATGGCCGCCTACAACCTGACGCGCATGCGCTCCTTGGGAGCAATCCGTCCGCTGGGGGCAATATGATAGGAAAACACCTCGGAATCCCTGTAAAACACGTGCGAACGACCGAAAATCCGCTTCGCCTTACGAAAAACGACTCCGTTCCATGCCACCGTCTGCAGTTGCAGGGCGGTATTTCAGCAGCCTGCTAGTAATACGAACAGGGGAGTCCGATTCATATCCACCGAAGAAAATTGTTGATCAATATGAAATAAATGATTTCAAAATAAAATCGGAGTTGTCATCAGTTACCCTATACGTAACTGTTTTAACCGCACTGAGAAACTACCGTGACCTTGTACTTATTGGAAAAACCGAGGGCCTTCTCGATACATTGCGGGTGGCATCCAGCAACTTATTTAAATGCGAAGATCTTTATGATTTTTCATCGTCGCTTATTGCTGTTGTAAAATCACTATCCGGCGTATCAACGGATGAAGAGGTCGATGCCGTTGCTTGGGTGAATAATCTCCCTCTAGAGAGTGCACCCATTGGAACAATCCTGGCAGCAGCAGGTATCTATGAGCAACATTTTGGCGAACTTGCCAACAAAGTCATTCCTCATATTTACTCGGTGGAGTATGGCACTTATTTAACCCATGACAGATGGGTGTTTTTGAGAATCGGAAGAACAGAGGAACAGAATATCTCATTGTGCTTTAAGGCAATTTCCGACCTAAGAGGAATTGATTTTATCTCAATAGAGTTTTTTAGACTAAAGGCATCCGAGGCGATCGGTGAAATTTTAAGAAGACAAGAGCAAAACAAGGCCCGCAAGAACATTGTCGGAAATTATTATCTTAGCCGGCAGTGAAACCCATCTCATTGGGCCAATCAAAATTAACCTGCGGCCAGTTTTTTTGTTTAATCATTTAATATACCTTTGGCCACTCATAACTCTTGCACAAAAAACACAGAGCCTAATTTGTGCCAAAAGTCGCCGAATTTTCACCCCCCGCTGTGCCATCATTCACGCATAGCAATCATAGCCATGGGGATATGGTGCCCATGAATCAACGAGTACGCAATTATCCAAAAACCCAACAGAATCGCAGATAAATTCGGCACTAGGTCATTACCATAGCCACAAAACCCTGTGTCACCACCAAGACACCAACGAAGAATCTCGATACTTCTGTTCAATCACAACAACCGCACTATTCAGCAAATCTTCCGAAACAACAAGCGCAGCACCGCATTCAGGACAATTAACTTTTCCATCATAATCAAGCAATATACCAAGTAATAGTCGCTCTTCTGTTTCGCAAAACGGACAGCGATACACCAAGCACGCTGCACGGATTAATTGTGACAACATTGAAAGATCACTCATTTTCAGTTCGAGGATTAGCAACAAGCCTCAGTAGCCATGCAGAATTTCATCAGGTTTTCAAAACGATGTTATTGGCTTGTGGCAGCGAGGTTCTGATAATTTCTGACTCTCTGGCGCCTCTCCTCCGCTTACGGTGACCGGCAGAGATGAAGTATTAAAATTTTCGCCGGCAATCGATTGGAAAATACTCAATCGGAACCGACTCTCTAGAAGCACTTGCATGCGCCCCCCTATTGGGGATGCAACATAGGCCTTCCAGCCGAAGGCGGCGGTTACCGCACACAACGGCGATGTGAGGCGGGCTCCGTTAGCGAAGAAGTGTGACGTTCTAACGATTCAAGTCAGGCAGCAAAACACGTAACGACCGAATAACACCTTTAACAGGTTGCTACGGCTACTGCAAAGCAGTAGCCGTGCCTAAAAAACCTGCACACGAAGATCGCGCAGCAGCCCCTGTAGGTCGATTTTTGCTGGTGCAAAAAACGATGATCGACTGAACTCCTGATTTGTCCCACCATTCGATAAACTGAATCGTCCTGGCGACGTCCCCCCGTTTTCAGTAGCACAGGGCTTTAGAGTCCAGAGTTAATTTACCTGATTTCTGGGTGAGTGATTTGGCATAGGCGGCGGGAGTCAAACCGCCTAGAGATTTCTTTGGTCGCTCCTCGTTGTATTCCCGGCGCCAGGCTTCAATGACGACCTGTGCGTGTCGCAGACTGGTGAACCAATGCTCGTTCAGGCACTCGTCCCGGAATCGCCCGTTGAATGATTCGATGTATGCATTCTGATTGGGCTTGCCGGGTTCAATGAGGAAGAGTTGAACCCCGCGGGCATGTGCCCAGGTCAGCATGGCCCGGCTACAGAATTCCTTGCCGTTATCCGTTCTGATCGCCTTGGGCAGCCCGCGTATTTTGGCCAACTGATCGAGGGTTCGCGTGAGTTGCATGCCGCCCATCGCTCGCTCCGGAACAATTGCTACCGCTTCATGCGTGGCGTCATCGACGATGGTCAGGCTCTTGATGACTCGCCCTTCCGCCGTCCGGTCGAACACGAAATCCATCGACCAGACCTGATTGGCGGCCAGCGGGCGTTCCAGAGGATGACGGTCAGCCATCGGAATCTTTTTGCGCTTTCGCCTTCTGACTTGCAGACCGGCCTCGGCGTAGAGTCGATCCACACGCTTGTGATTCACCACCATGCCGGCCTGCCGCAGCTTTAGGTAGATCATCCCGGCCCCGTAGCGCCGATGACGTTGAGCGAGTCCGATGATCTTCTCTTTCAAGACAGCATTGCGATCCGTCGCCGGCCGGTAACGGAATGAACTCGGACTCATGCCGATTAAACGCAGTGACCTCCGCTCGCTGAGCCCCTTGTCGATCAGGTAGCGCACCAGATCACGCCGTGACGGTGCGCTCACCACTTTTTTCTCAGGGCCTCTTTCGCGATCTCATTCTCCAAGAGCGACTCGGCTAACAGTTTCTTCAGCGTAAGCGTCCTTTCATGGCCGTCTGGCGAATAGTTTGAAACAGAGAGAAAGTGGTGCCCGCCAAACAAAGTAGCGGGGATCATTTTGGAGACAGCAGAGGTTGTTAGCGGCGGACGGCGTGGCCGGCCGAATTATCCGCTTGAATTCAAGCGCCGATTGGCCGTGGAAGCTTGCGAGCCCGGGGTGTCGGTGGCGAAGCTAGCGCTGCGGTACGGGCTGAACACGAACATGGTGTTCAAGTGGCGGCGGCAATATCGGGCGGGGCAGTTCGAGATACAGGGCGACTCCAAGGCCGTTGGGATACAGCCTCAGCCCCTGTTCCTGCCCGTAATTGCAGAACCGGCGGGCGACACAAAGGCCACCAAGGCGACGATCACCGCGGCGGCGGGATATATCGAGATCGTCCGGGGCCAGACCAGCGTTCGTGTGTGTGGCGATGTCACGGCCTCGGCACTGCATCTGGTACTGGATTGCCTGGCGTCCAGGGAATGATCGGACTGCCGGTAGGAACGCAGATCTGGCTGGCGGCCGGCGTGACTGATATGCGCCGTGGCTTTGATGGACTGGCTGCCATTGCCCAGGAGCAATTGGCGGCAGACCCATTCAGCGGTCACGTCTTCGTGTTTCGTGGCCGGCGCGGCGACCTCGTCAAACTGCTCTGGTGGGATGGCGATGGTCTGTGCCTGTTTGCCAAGCGGCTCGAACGCGGGCGCTTCATCTGGCCGAATGCCACCGATGGGCGAGTTCATCTGAGCAAAGCCCAACTTGCCATGCTCCTGGAAGGGATCGACTGGCGGCGTCCTGCGCGTACCTGGCAGCCCGAGCGGGCGGCGTAAAGCCGGCCTGCGGGGGCTGTTCACTGCCCCTGAATTCCCGTAGACTTCGGTCATGCCCAAGCCAGACCAATCCTCTACCAGCCAGGCTTCCTGCGAAGTCGATAAGCTGCGCCAGCAGGTTGAAAGGCTGCTTGAGGAGAACGCCCGTCTGAAGCTGCTCGTCGCCAAGTATCGTCGCCTGCACTTTGGCCAGAAATCGGAAACGCTGGCGCAATTGGGGCAACTCGATCTTGGGCTGGCGTTCGAGCCACTGCCGCTCACGCCGGCTTCGCCGATATCGTCCGCGCCGGATAAACCGGCCGACACGCCGCGAATCAGGAACCGCAAGCCCTTCCCGGAAACAGCGCCCCGCGAAACGGTGACGCATATGCCGACGGCAGAGTGCTGTCCGGATTGTGGCGGGCAATTTACGCACCTCGGTGAGGACGTTTCGGAAATGCTCGAGTACGTGCCAGCCAGTTTCAAAGTGATTCGCCATGTGCGGCCGAAACTGGCCTGCACCCGGTGTGATCACATTGCCCAAGCGGCGGCCCCCGCCCGTCCGATTCCCCGCGGCTTTGCCGGTCCTGCCCTGTTGGCTCACGTGCTGGTCGGTAAGTTCTGCGATCACTTGCCGCTGTATCGGCAAAGCGCCATTTATGCACGCAGCGGTCTGGACCTGGACAGGGCACTCCTGGCCGAATGGGTTGGACATTGCCATGACTTGCTCTCGCCGCTGGTGGATGCGATCCGGCGTTATGTCCTGGGCGGCAGCAAGGTACATGCCGATGACACACCGTTACCAGTGCTCGCGCCGGGCAAGGGGCGAACCAAGACCGCAAGGCTGTGGACGTATGTGCGGGATGATCGCCCAGCGGGAAGTGGCGATCCGCCAGCAGTCTGGTTTGCCTACTCGGAAGATCGCAAGGGACAACATCCCCGTGATCATCTGAAATCCTTCCGCGGCATCCTGCAAGCCGATGCTTATAGCGGGTTCGATGCCTTGTACGAGATTGGCAAGATTCAGGAAGCCGCCTGCTGGGCGCACGTCCGGCGCAAATTCGTCGATGTCTATCGGGCCCAGGCTTCGCCCATCGCGGCCGAGGCCATTGCCCAGATTGCCGAGCTGTATGCCGTCGAAAGTCAAATCCGTGGCCGATCGCCCGGTGAGCGGCAGGTCATTCGTCAAGTGCAAGCCTATCCCTTGCTCAAGATCATGCATGCCTGGCTCGACGCTCAGCGCCAGCGGATATCACGCAAATCCGGCCTTGCCGATGCAATCAGCTATGCGCTCAATCACTGGTCTGCGTTGATCCGCTATGCCGCAGATGGCCGAATCGAGATCGATAACAATGCGGCAGAGCGTGCATTACGCGGAGTCGCTTTGGGGCGAAAGAACTACCTGTTCGGCGGCTCGGATGTCGGCGGCGAGCGCGCAGCCAGCATGTATTGCCTGATCGGTAGCGCGAAACTCAATGGGATTGATCCCGAGGCTTACTTGCGGACAGTCCTGACCCGGATTGCCGAGCATCCGATCAATCGGATTCATGAGCTACTCCCGTGGAATCTTTACCCCGATCACGCCACCGTTGAACAGAAAGCTGCCTGAAATGAGTAACGTCATTGCGCTGAAGAAGCCCAGAGCCAAGAAGATTCCCGATCTGCTGCAACTGAAGATTGAGCTGGCCTGGATCAAGCCGACCATCTGGCGGCGCATCCTGGTGCCGGAGTCGATCACGCTGGGCAATCTACATCAGGTCCTGCAAGTCACCTTCGGCTGGTGCGATTACCACTTGCACGAGTTCGACTTTGGTGGCAAGCGCTTCGGCATTCCCGACCCCGAATTCGATTGGGAGCCAGTTCGCCCGGAGACACGAGTCCAGCTCAAAACCGCCTTGGGCGGCATGAGTTCGTTCAAGTACATCTACGACTTCGGCGATCACTGGGAACACCGGGTCAAGGTCGAGAAGAAATTGCCAGGCGATCCCGAATTGAGCCACCGTGCCATGCTCCTGAAAGCCGCGAATGCCACACCTCCGGAAGATGTCGGTGGCGCGCCCGGTTACGCAGACTTCGTGGCAGCCATGACCGACCCCAACCATCCCGAGCACCAGTCGATGTCCGAATGGCACGGCGATGCCTTCGATCCCGCATTCGTGGACGTCGTCGCCATTAGCCTCGCTTTACACGACCTGAAAATCTGATTTCAAGACGGCTTCGGGACGACGCTTACTCTTCAGCCGGGTGTTCTCTGCTTCCAGCTCCTTTAGGCGCTTCGCGTCCGAGACGCTCATCCCGCCAAACTTGCTGCGCCAGAGGTAGTAGCTGGCTTCCGAGAAAGCGTGCTTACGGCACAACTCGGCAACCGGCATCCCCGATTCAGCTTCCCGCAGGAAGCCAATGATCTGTTCTTCAGTGAATCGCTTCTTCATGTCCAATCTCCTTGTCGTGGTGGATTGGACTCTAAAGTCAGGCGCTACTCAATTCCGGGGGGACGTCGCTGGCAATAGAGGAGACTCTATTTGCTGATACAACCATTCCAATCGAATAGACAATTCCTTCGTAAACGTAGCTCTTTGGAATTAGCCCCTCGGTGCCTCTTTCGGTTAAGTGTTTTCGACTTTACCTACCCACTTTTGATGTTAGCTAACCGGCTCATGCGCGGTGCACTGAAACTTTTTCAGGGATTTAGCACTCTTAGTCAGCGAGTGCTAAAATAAGTGTGAACCTTGAAGGAGGACTTAACGCTATGACCCATGCCTTGGCTCTTCCCATCCCATCGACTGTCGGGAATATCGACGCCTACATCCAGGCAGCGAATCGTTACCCGATGCTGTCCGAAGCAGAGGAAGTCCGACTGGCCGAGCGTTTCCACAACGAAGGCGATGTGGAGGCGGCGCGTCAGCTTGTGCTTTCTCACTTGCGCCTCGTCATCTCCATTGCACGCGGCTACCTTGGCTATGGCCTGCCGCACGCCGATCTGATCCAGGAAGGCAATATCGGCCTGATGAAGGCAGTCAAGCGCTACGACCCGACACGTGGCGTGCGCTTGGTGTCCTTCGCCATGCACTGGATCAAGGCCGAGATTCACGAATACATCTTGAAGAACTGGCGCCTAGTCAAGGTCGCCACGACCAAGGCGCAGCGCAAGCTGTTCTTCAACCTGCGCAGCCTGAAGAACGAGTACGAAGGCGTCGATACGCTGTCAGGTTCGCAAGCTGCCGAAGTGGCCACCCGCCTGGGCGTCAAGCGCGAAGAGGTCGTCGAGATGGAAACCCGTCTATCCGGACGCGACCTGGCGTTGGAGGGCAACCCGGACGACAGCGAGGAAGCCTTCGCGCCGATCGACTACCTCGCTGACTCGCGCTACGAGCCGACGCGGGTACTGGAAAACAAGGCGCAGGCCTATCAACAGAACGAAGGCCTCCACGCAGCGCTGGAAGGACTTGATCCTCGCAGCCGCCGCATCGTCGAGGCACGCTGGCTGAACGAAGGCGAGGCGGCGACCTTGCATGAACTGGCCGCCGAATTCGACGTATCGGCCGAGCGCATTCGCCAGATCGAGGCCAAGGCCCTGCAGAAGATGCGCGGCTTGCTGACGGCCGACTGAAGCGGGGGCATAGCCCGATAGCAAAAAGGGAGCCGAGGCTCCCTTTTTTAACGTCCGTCGCTTCAGTTCTTTTTCTTGGCCGCCTTGCCTTTGCTCTCGGCCAGATTGCCCTTGAAGTCGTTGTCGACCAGCGGCGGTGCGTCAACCTGCGGCACGTGGCACTGGACGCAGTTATGACGGGCAGCCGAGGCTTCCGGCAAGACCCTGCCTTCACGGTCGCGGAAGTGGCTGTCACCGACTTTCGGCGCCTTCTTCTTCTGGTAATTCGCCGCGCTATGGCAGGTCATGCACTGGTTTTCCTCCAGCGTGATCTCGTCGAAGTTCTCGACAGCATGCGGGATGACCGGCGGCTGCTCCTTGAAGGTCCGCGCCACCTTTTCCTGTCCGCCCGGTTTGCCCCCCAGGTATTTTTTGGCCTCAGGTGCCTGATCGACGGAAGCGACATCGCTGCCACGCATCGGTTTCGGCGCTTCCTGGGCAAAAGTCGGTGATACGAACGCCCAGCAGGCGACGGACGCCAGAACGGCGCAGGACAGCTTCAGGGTGTGTTTCATGATGGGCGCTCCTCCTCTAAGACTCGATCATCACTTGGCTCCGGACTGCACCCTGATGGAAGCAGTTGAAGCCGGGTTATTGCCGCGTAATCCGAAGTTGAATACATCCTTCGAACAGACATCGATACAACGTCCACAATTGGTGCAATTGGCAGCCAGAATCACCGGGCCGACACCCTTGCCCTCGCCCTTAAGGGCGGGACGGATGACTTGCGGTTCCGGGCAGACTTCGAAACAGTCCATGCAATCATTGCAAGCACTGCGCTTGCTGGCCGAAACCCGTACCGGGCTCCACTTGCCGAGCAGGCCGTAAAAGGCGCCCACCGGGCAAAGCCGTCCGCACCAGCCGCGATTCATCACAAACAGGTCGAACAGGAAAATGGCCAGAACGACCATCCAGGCCGTTCCGATCCCGAATATCAAGCCGCGATGCAGCATGGAAACCGGGTTGATCAGCTCCCACAGCACGATACCGGTCAGAGCCGAACCCAGCAGGGTCATGCCCAGTATCCAGTAGCGCGTCTTGGCCGACAGGCTGCTCGCTCCCTTGATGCCGAGCCGGTCGCGCAGCCAACCGGCGGCATCGGTCACCATGTTGATCGGACATACCCAGCTGCAATAGACGCGGCCACCAACCAGTAAATAGAAGGTGATGGCAATCGCGACGCCGATCACCCCCAGCTTTTCCGGCACGTTGCCGGCCGCCAGCGATTGCAGCGCGACATAGGGATCGGTCAGCGGCAGCACGTTCAGGGTATAACTGTAGTTCAGGTTGCCCTTGACGATCCAGAGTCCAGCCAAGGGCCCGAGCAGGAACAGCGCGAGAATGGAAAGTTGTGACACACGGCGCAGGAGCAGCCATTTGTGGGCACCCAGCCAGCCCTTCTCCTCGATCGCTTCGGCACCGATACGTTTCTTGTGGGCGGCCCGGCTCATGGCTTGCCCCCCAGGCCAGGCGGCAGGCTGGGAATGGTCACCACCTCCTGGCCCGACATACCGCGCATGGCCTCGGTCTGCCCCGATGCCGGATCGTAGTGGCCGGGGAGCCGCGCCCCTTCCGGCAAACGGTCCGGCAGATCGACCATCTTCGATTCGTCGATCAGCGAATGTCCGGCCTTCTTCTGCTCTTCCCAGCCCAGTCGGTAGTGCTTGCCAAGTTCGCCCTTGGCCAGCTTGGGCGGCAGGATGCGGATGGCGGCCTCTTCCAGCACACAGGATTTCTCGCACTTGCCGCAGCCGGTGCAGTGTTCAGAATGCACGGTCGGCAGGAACATGGCATGGCGCCCGGTGCGCGTATTGGGCTGCATGTCGAGCGTGATCGCCTTGTCGATGACCGGGCAGACGCGGTAACAGACATCGCAACGCAGGCCGAGGAAGTTGAGACAGGTTTCGTGGTCGATGAGTACCGCCACGCCCATTTTCGCCTTGTTGATGTCGGTCAGGTCATGATCCAGCGCCTTGGTCGGGCAGGCCTTGACGCAAGGGATGTCCTCGCACATTTCACAAGGAATATTGCGAGCGGTGAAATACGGTGTGCCGGTCGCTACCGGCGCCTCCGGCTTGGCGAGTTCCAGCGTGTTGTAGGGGCAGTCGCGCACGCACAGGCCACAGCGTATGCAGGCACCGAGAAAATCCGCCTCGGCCAAGGCGCCGGGCGGGCGCAGAGCCAGGGCGGGCAGTGCCTTCGACTGTTTGGCATAAAGGCCAAGCCCCAGTCCCAACATGCCGACGCCGCATGCCATCTTGGCGGAATCGAACAGGAACTGGCGGCGGGCCGCGCTATTTTTTGGGGGTATTGCCGTCATCTCTCATCTACTCTGCAGTTCAGCCAGCGCCGGACGGGCCCCTTTTCCCGTCCGGTACCGGCGCTCCCTGATTGCCTTGTTGTTCCCTTACGCCTTCACCACCTTGCAGGCGCACTTCTTGTAGTCCGTCTCTTTCGAGATCGGACAGGTCGCATCCAGCGTCAGTTTGTTGATCAGGCGATGTTCGTCGAAGAAGGGCGCGAAGACCAAGCCGAGCGGCGGCTTGTTGCGCCCCTTGGTTTCGACGCGCAACTGGACCTCGCCGCGCCGGGTAGCCAGCTTGACCACATCGTTGCGGGCCAGCCCTCGCTTCTTGGCGTCTTCGGGATGCATGTAGAGCACCGCATCCGGCATCGCCTTGTACAGCTCCGGCACGCGGCGCGTCATCGATCCGGTATGCCAGTGCTCCAGCACGCGGCCAGTACACAGCCAGAGGTCGAATTCCGCGTCCGGCATTTCGGCCGCCGGCTGGTAGGGCAGCGCGAAGGCGATGGCCTTGCCGTCCGGATAGCCATAGAAACGCACGCCCTCGCCCTTCGGAACATAGGTATCGTAACCCTCGCGGAAGCGCCACAGCGTTTCCTTGCCGTCAACCACCGGCCAGCGTAGGCCGCGCGCCTTGTGATAGACGTCAAACGGGGCCAGATCGTGGGCCTTGCCACGACCAAAGGCGGCGTATTCCTCGAACAGGCCTTTCTGAACGTAGAAGCCGAAGGACTGGGACTCGTCGTTCATGTAGTCCTTGATGCCGTGGGCGTTAACCTTCTTCACCTCGTCGAGACCGAACTTGTTGACCTGACCGTTGGCAAAAAGGACATCGAACATCGTCTTGCCCTTGTATTCCGGATTCTTGTCGAGCAGTTCGGCCGGCCAGACCTCCTCGATCTTGAAGCGCTTCGAGAACTCCATGTACTGCCACAGATCGGACTTGCCCTCACCCGGCGCCTTGACCTGCTGGCGCCACATCTGGCCACGCCGCTCGGCGTTGCCGTACATGCCTTCCTTTTCCATCCACATGGCGCAAGGCAGGATCAGGTCGGACGACATCGCCGAAACCGTCGGGTAGACGTCGGACACCACCACGAACGCCTTGGGATTGCGCCAGCCCGGATAGATTTCATCATTGACGTTCGGGCCGGCCTGCATGTTGTTGGTCGTCGACGTCCAGTAGAAGCCGAGCTTGCCGTCCTTCAGCGCGCGGCTCTGGGCCACGGCGTGCAGGCCGATCCAGTCGGGAATCGTTCCGGCCGGCAACTTCCACAGCTTTTCCGACAACTCGCGGTGCTTGGGATTCATCACCACCATGTCGGCCGGCAGACGGTGGGCAAAGGTGCCTACCTCGCGTGCCGTGCCGCAGGCGGACGGCTGGCCGGTCAGCGAGAACGGCCCGTTGCCCGGCTCGGAAATCTTGCCGACCAGCAGGTGCACGTTGTACATCATGTTGTTCACCCAGGTACCACGGGTGTGCTGGTTGAAGCCCATCGTCCAATAGGAAACGATCTTGACCTTCGGGTCGGCGTAGGCCTTGGCCAGCGCTTCGAGGTTTTCCTTTGGCACGCCGGAAATCTCGTGCGCCTTGTCGAGCGTGTATTCGGACACGAAGGCGGCGAACTCGTCGAAGGTCATCGGCGTCGAGTTGTTCGGATTGCCCTTCGGTTTGCCGTCCTCGCCCGGGTAGCCGTTGTTCATCGCCACCTTTTCCAGCGGGTGATTCGGGCGCAGACCGTAGCCGATATCGGTGACGCCCTTGGCGAACTTCACGTGCTTGGCGACAAAATCCTTGTTCACCGCACCAGTCGTGA
Source organism: Dechloromonas sp. ARDL1 (assembly GCF_051122455.1). Classification (NCBI taxonomy): domain Bacteria; kingdom Pseudomonadati; phylum Pseudomonadota; class Betaproteobacteria; order Rhodocyclales; family Azonexaceae; genus Dechloromonas; species Dechloromonas sp. ARDL1. The sequence continues at coordinate 4,209,997 of NZ_CP168939.1, read as the reverse complement.
TGATGTGGTTGGCAATGTAGTTGAGGATGGCCAGGTCGGACTGCGGCTTGAAGATCAGCGTGTTGTCGGCCAGCTCGCAGGAGCGGTGGCTAAAGGTCGACAGCACGTGAATCTTGACGTGCTTGGCGCTCAGCCGACGGTCGGTGATGCGCGCCCAGAGTATCGGGTGCATCTCGGCCATGTTCGAACCCCACAGCGCAAAAACGTCGGCATGCTCGGCGTCGTCGTAACAGCCCATCGGCTCGTCGATGCCGAAAGTACGCATGAAGCCGGCCACGGCCGAGGCCATGCAGTGGCGGGCGTTCGGGTCGATGTTATTGGAGCGGAAACCGGCCTTGAACAGCTTGGCGGCGGCGTAGCCCTCCCACACCGTCCACTGGCCCGAGCCGAACATCGCGATGTTGCGCGGCCCGCCTTCCTTGAGCGCGGCCTTGCACTTCTCTTCCATGATGTCGAAGGCCTGCTTCCAGGAAATTGGCTTGAAGTCGCCGTTCTTGTCGTACTTGCCATCCTTCATCCGCAACATCGGCGTCTGCAGGCGGTCCTTGCCATACATGATCTTGGAAAGGAAATAGCCCTTGATGCAATTCAGGCCGCGATTCACCGGCGCCTCCGGATCGCCCTGGGTCGCAACGACACGGCCGTCCTTGACCCCGACCAGCACGCCGCAACCGGTACCGCAGTAGCGACAAACCCCCTTGTCCCAGCGTACCCCGTCCCCCGCTTTCTGCTGGGCCACAGCCAAGCCGGGAACGGTAATGCCGGCAGTTACGGCAGCCGCCGCCACCGCGTTGCTCTTGATGAAATCACGCCGGGTCAGTTTTACTTGCATCATCTCAGGCCTCCTCGTCTGGATCGGATTCGTACTGGTGGTACACCAACGAAGCCGAGAGCACGCCCGGCATCCGGTGTATCGCTTCAAATGTGGTGACCGTGGCGCCTTCAGATGCGCTTTCGATGGACACGATGATGCGCCCATCTTCATTGACGACATGAACCTCCACGCCTTCGAGTAGCCGGAGTTGTTCGGCCACCTGTGTTGCGTCATCCGGCAAGGCACCGATGATGACGCTGGAAATATTGATGCCTTGGGAGGCTTTCATGTCCATGCTACGCCCAGTCAGTTTGATGTCAGCTCGGGCAGGCTACGCTCCTCAGGGCATGCTTCTTTAGCGCAGATCAAATCCGGCAAAATACCCCTGCAACTTCTAATGAAATGTTGACGGGGATCAAATACGGGGCAATACGCGTCGCGCGTTGGCTGTCGTTGCAGCAACGACAGCGGGGCGGGTGATGCCGCGCAAATCGGCCAGCACATCGGCGATCGTGGGCAATTCGGACGGGGCATTGCGGCCGCCGTTCAGCCAGGCGGGGGGAATATCCGGGGCATCGGTTTCAAGGACGATGGATTCCAGCGGCAACTCGGCAGCCAGTGCCCGGATGCGGGTCGAACCGCTATACGTCATCGCGCCGCCAAAACCGAGGACGAAGCCGAGCTGGATGAAGGCTTCGGCTTGCTGACGGCTGCCGTTGAAAGCGTGGGCGATGCCGCTGCGCACCCGGAAACGGCGCAATTGCTTCAGGACCGGATCGACCGCCCGCCGCACATGCAGGACGACCGGCAAATCGAATTCGCGGGCCAGTTTCAGCTGTTCGACAAAGAAGAACTCCTGGCGCAGGGGATCGCTGTCGGTAACGTAATGATCGAGACCGATCTCGCCGACCGCGACGGGGTTTTCGTCCGCCAGCCAACGGCGCAGCGTCGCCAGATCGCCCTCCGCCGCCTGCATCACGTAAAGGGGATGAATGCCGTAGGCCGCCGCGCAACCGGCGTATTGCGCCACGGTCTGCCGTGTCTTGCCGAAGCCGGCGACCGTCACCGCCGGCACGACCAGCTTCGTCACGCCGGCCGCCAGGGCCGCTGCATGCACCTCGCGCCGGTCGCCGTCGAATTCGGCTGCGTCGAGATGGCAGTGGGTATCGATCATCCGCGCAGGAAGGGAAAATCGGGGTCGGGCAGCGTGCCGCTCATCATCTCGGCCAGCGCCGCCGCCGAGCCGCAAGCCATCGTCCAGCCCAGCGTACCGTGACCGGTATTGAGCCACAGGTTGGCGAAACGCGTCCGCCCGATCAGCGGGACGTTGGAAGGGGTCGCCGGGCGCAGGCCGCACCAGAAAGCCGGCTCGCCCACGGTCCGCAGGTGTGGAAACAGTTGTCTTGTCCGGTCGATCAAAGCCTGGCAACGCACCGGGTTGAGGTCGAGGTTGTAACCGTTGAACTCGGCTGTCCCGGCGACCCGCAAGCGATTCCCCAGCCGCGAGAAGACCAGCTTGCGCTCGTCATCGGTCAGGCTGACCGACGGCGCATGGCTGTCATCGTCCAACGTCAGCGTCGCCGAATAACCCTTGGCCGGATAAACCGGCACGGAAACGCCGATGGGCCGCAGCAGAAGCGGCGAATAGCTGCCCAATGCGACGACGTAGGCATCGGCCGTCAGCAATTCGGGTGCATTGCCGTTGTGCACGACCATGCCAGCCACTTTGCCGGCACGCGTGGCAATCCGCTCGATCGTCGTTTCCATGCGGAATTCAACGCCCGCCGCTTGCGCATGCCCGGCCAGGTCCTGCGTGAAGCGATGGGCATCGCCCGACTCGTCCGAGCGCGTGTAGTCGCCACCGACGAGCAAATGGCGGGCATCGACGAGGGCCGGCTCCAACTGGAGACAACGCTCGACATCGACCGTATCGCGATCGAGTCCCAGCTGACGCATCAACCGGGCGGCTTCGGCCGCCAGGGCAAAATCCCGGCGGTCGGTGTAGATGTGCAGGATGCCGCGCTCGAGGTGGTCGTACTGCAAGTCGAGCTCGGCGCGCAAGGTCTGCAGACAGCGCCGGCTGTACAGTGCGAGACTGACGATGGCGGCGATGTTCTGCTGCGTCCGGCCGGGCAGGCATTCGACGAGAAAACGCAGCCCCCATGCCAGTTGTGCCGGGTCGGCACGCCAGCGCCAGAGCAAGGGGGCGTCCTCGCGCCCCAGCCATTTCAGGACACGCGGCAGGACGTGCGGATTGGCCCACGGCTCGGCATGGGAAACGGAAATCTGGCCGCCGTTGGCAAAGCTGGTTTCATTGCCGGCCACCGGCTGACGATCGACAACTGTCACCTGATGCCCGGCCCGGGCGAGATACCACGCACTCGTTGTGCCGACGACGCCGGCGCCCAGCACGAGTATCCTCAAGCCTCCCCTCCCCGTTCGCGGGCGATACGAATGACCTCGGGAATATGACGGATGCCGCGCATCACGGCGGCGAGGTGATTGCGGTGAGCAACCTGGACGGTGAAGCGCAGGGTGTTGTACAGGCGCTCCGGATCGGTATCCATCGCGACATGTTCAATATTCGACCCGGCCTCGGCAATGGCGGAGGCGACCTGGGCGAGAACGCCGCGTGCGTTCTTGACCTCGACATTGATGCGGATATCGAACAGCTTGCCCTCTTCCGGCTCCCATTCGACGTCGATCCATTTTTGCGGCTCCGCCGAGCGCGACTTACGAATGGTCGGGCAATCGTGCGTATGGATGATCAAGCCGCTCCCCTTGCGGATCGACCCGATGATCGGGTCGCCAGGAATGGGCTGGCAGCAACGCGCCAACTGGATGGCCATGCCTTCGGTGCCGTGGATGGCCAGGGTCATGTTGCTCGGCGAATCGGCCGACAGGTCTTCCCGCGCCAGCAAGCGACGGGCAACAACCGACGGCAGGCGCTTGCCAAGGCCGATTTCGGTATAGACATCCTCCATCGACTTCTGCCCGCCCGCCTTGACCAGCGAATCCCAGGCTTCTGCCGGGATCGAGATGGGCACTACACCGAGCGACAGCAGTTCCTGGCGCAACAGGCGCTCGCCAAGACGTGCCGACTCCTCGTTCTGCATAGTGCGCAGGAAATGACGGATTTTGCTGCGTGCGCGGCCGGTTTTCACATAGGTCAGCCATACAGGGTTGGGGCTGGCCTGCGGCGATGTGATGATTTCGACGAGATCGCCATTGCGCAATTCGCTGCGCAGCGGCGCCAGTTCGTGATTGACCCGCGCCGCCGAACAGTGATGACCGACATCGGTGTGCACGGCATAGGCAAAATCGACCACCGTCGCACCGCGCGGCATGGCCAGTATCTTGCCCTTGGGCGTGAACACATAGACCTCATCCGGGAAAAGGTCGATCTTGACGTTCTCGAAGAACTCCGACGAATCGCTGGTCTGCATCTCAAGCAGCGACTGCAACCACTTGTGCGTCTTGATCTGCAGATCGGCGCTCGACTCGTCCATGTCCTTGTACAACCAGTGCGCCGCCACACCTTCCTGCGCGACGTTGTGCATCTCGCGGGTGCGGATTTGCACCTCGACCGGCGTGCCGTAGGGGCCAATCAACGTCGTGTGCAGCGACTGGTAGCCGTTGGCCTTGGGAATGGCGATGTAATCCTTGAACTTGCCGGGTACCGGTTTGAACAGGCTGTGCAGGGCGCCGAGCGCCAGGTAGCAGGTCGGCACGTTGTCGACGACGACACGGAAACCGTAGATGTCGAGCACCTGCGAGAAGGACAGGTGCTTGTCCTTCATCTTGCGGAAGATCGAATACAGGCTCTTTTCGCGCCCGAAGACCTCGGCCCTCAGGCCGGCATGCATCAGCTTGTCGCGAATCCCGTCGAGGATGCGGGTGAGCAGTTCCTTGCGATTACCCCGCGCGGCGTTGAGCGCCTTGGACAAGACCTGGGCGCGATGCGGGTGAATCAGCGAGAACGACAGATCCTGCAGTTCGCGGTACAGCTTGTTCAGGCCCAGGCGCAAGGCGATCGGAGCGTAGATTTCCAGCGTTTCGCGGGCGATGCGGGCACGCTTGTCGGCACGCATCGCCGACATCGTCTGTAGGTTGTGCTGGCGGTCGGCCAGCTTGATGAGCACGACGCGCAAATCGCGCGCCATGGCCATCAGCATCTTGCGGAAATTCTCGGCCTGCGCCTCCTGATAGGAAGCGAACTCCATCTTATCGAGCTTGGAGAGGCCATCGACCAGCTCGGCGACTTCCTTGCCGAATTTCTCGGCCAGTTCGTGCTTGGTAGTGCCGGTATCCTCCAGCACATCGTGCATCAGCGCCGCGCAGATCGCGTCGGCGTCCATGCGCCACTCCACCACGGCGCCGGCAACGGCCAGCGGATGGGTGATGTAGGGCTCGCCCGACATGCGCTTCTGATGCGCGTGGGCCTTGGCCGCGAAAGCGTACGCGGCCTGGATTCTCGTTACATCGGCGGTAGGGAGATAGTCGAGACTATCGAGGAAAACCCGGTAGGCGGGTTCCACACAGGATGGCGGCGCAGGATCCATAGGTCTTCACCGCCCCATGACTCAGGCCTGACCGCGGTTCAGCACTTCCAGACCAACCTTGCCAGAACCCATTTCCTTCAGCGCGACAACCGTCGGCTTGTGCTTTTCCGGGTCCACCAGCGGCGTGGCGCCATTGGCCAATTGACGGGCGCGGTGTGCGGCGGCAAGGGTCATCTGGAAACGGTTCGGAATTCTCTTCAGGCAGTCATCAACGGTAACGCGGGCCATGCTAAACCTCTAATTTCAAATCAATCTTTCGAACAGGGCGGCGTGACGGACACGCTGAACCCCGACGCTCAGGCGGGAGGCGCGCACGACGGCACGCAAATCTTCCAGCGCCTGCGCTAACTGGTCGTTAATAATAACATAGTCGAATTCGCCGACATGGCGCATCTCGGCCTGCGCCGCAGCCAGACGGCGGGCGATGACGTCGGCGCTGTCGGTGCCTCGGCCGGTCAGGCGGCTGGTCAACTCTTCCATCGACGGCGGCAGGATGAAAATCCCGATCGCCTCGGGGAACTGCTTGCGTACCTGTTGCGCCCCCTGCCAGTCGATTTCCAGCAATACATCGTGGCCTGCCGCCAACTGGTCGGCGATCCATTTTTTCGACGTGCCGTAAAAATTTCCGTGCACCTCGGCCCACTCCAGAAACTCCTGGCGAGCGATCATGGCCTGGAACTCGACCGTGTCTACGAAATGATACGCGCGCCCGTTCTCCTCACCTGGACGCGGGCCACGCGTCGTGAAGGAGATCGACAGATGCACGCTGCTTTCCTGTTCCAGCAGCATGCGCACCAAGGTGGTCTTGCCCGCCCCCGACGGAGCGGCAACGACAAAGAGATTTCCGGCCATGCGTTTGTTTCCCGTGCGGACTGGCGCCGTGCGCCAAAGCCGTCATTGTAGCGGCGGCTTCGGCAACCAGCGTTGCAGGATCTGATTCAAGCGTTCCGGATCGACCGGTTTGGCGATATGGTCGTTCATCCCGGCAGCCAGGCAGCGCTGACGATCCTCGGCAAAGGCATTGGCCGTCATGGCAATGATCGGGGTCGTTACGTAATCCGCCATCCCCCTGATACGGCGCGTCACCTCGAGACCATCAATGCCCGGCATCTGCAGGTCCATCAGGATCAGGTCATAACGAACAGTCCGCACCATGGCAATAGCCTGCTCGCCATCCTCGGCCATATCCAGCGGCAGCCCGGAAATTTCGCGAATCAGTTCGCTCGCCACTTCGCGATTCAAGGGCTCGTCCTCGACGAGCAGCAGGCGTGCGGCCGGATTGTGCTGGATCGATGCCTCCTGCTCGGGTACCGGCGCTTCCACAGTGCAGGGTGCCGCCTTCCCGAAACGGGCCGTCATCCAGAAAGTACTCCCCTCTCCCGGCACGCTGTCGACCCCGGTCTGGCCGCCCATTAGCTCGGCCAGACGCTGGGTAATGACCAGCCCCAGGCCGGTTCCGCCATACTTCCGGGTTGTCGAGTTGTCGGCTTGCTCGAAGGGACGGAACAGGCGCTGCCGGACGTCCTCAGGAATGCCGATTCCGCTATCCTGAACCTCAAAACGTACCCACAGACTGCCTTCGTCCTCGCCCACCACCGCCCCGCGCAGAATGATGCTGCCGGCGTCAGTAAACTTGATCGCATTGCCAACATAGTTCAGCAAGGCTTGACTGGTCCGCGTGTAGTCGCCAACCATGCAGGTTGGCAGCCCATCCATTGCGACCTGGAAAGACACCCCCTTGGCCGCGGCCTTGTCGATATTCAACCCGACAACCCGCTGAACGACATCGGCAACTCGGAAGGTAGCCTGTTCGAGCACCAGCTTCCCAGATTCGATCTTGGAAATATCGAGCACGTCATTGATGATCGACAACAGGTGATCTGCCGACGCCATCAGTTTGTCGAGCCGGTCAGCCTGCCGCGGCGCCAGCTCGTCACGCTTGAGCAGATGCGCCAGACCAACGATGGCATTCATCGGCGTCCGGATTTCATGGCTCATGTTGGCCAGGAACGCGCTCTTGGCCAGGTTCGCCGACTCGGCGACATCCTTGGCCTGCTCGAGCTCCGCCGTCCGTTCCCGCACCAGCACCTCGAGATGCTGGCGATAAATCTCCAGCTCCTGCGCATTGCGTTTCGGTTCGTCGATATCCGTGACAAGCCCGACCAGGCCGACCAAATCGCCTTGCTCGTCAACCAGGCGCCGCCCGCACAGGAAACCCCAGAACATCGACCCGTCGCGCCGCACATATTCCCGCTCCAGCCTGACGAAGGGAATTTCGGATGCCATCAGCTTGCGCATTTTTTCGCGCCCCACCTCCCTCTCGTTGGGATGGACCAGCGAAACATACTCATCGCCGATCAGCTCGGCCATGGGAATCCCCCACATGGCCGACATCCGTTCGTTGGCCATCACGATGCGCCCATCCGGATCGACCAGAAAAATCGCGCCATCGGAGGTATCGAAGAGTGTCCGCAATATCTGCTCGCGCTCGCCGAGACGGCTGGCATAGCGATGCATCATGAAGAGCGCGCCACCGCTCAGGGCGATGAACAAGATCAGCATGGCCAGGATGACCCGACGCTGCCCCTGCCAGGGCTGCAGGTAGTGCGCCTCGGGAATGCCGACATCAATGTAGAAGCGGTAGTCCGGATTGAAGCGATAAGCATGCAGCCGACTGACGCCATTGGCGTTGGCACCGGCTACGTAAGTGCCTTCACGCGGATTGCTCGACAACGCTGCGTCAAATTCGTCGGATACCGTCGAGGAGCCGCGTTCATCAGCTGCATCGCTGGCCGGAACCTGAACCAGCAAGACCATCTCCTGGTCGCGCCAGGAAATCGAACCGGCATCGCCGATACGCAGCCCGGAAAATCCTTGCTGAAAATAGTCCAGATCAATGCCGGCGTAGGCGATCCCGGAAAATTTGCCATCCTCGTCGGGTAAGCGCCGCGCGATGACGACCAGCGATTTGCCGGTGAGCCGACCCACCAGCGGCTTGGACATGACCCATTCGAGCCTCGGGTCATCCCGCAAGCGCCGGAAGTAATCCCGGTCGTCGACCTTCAGGCCGCCCCTGGCTCCGCCGCCAAATCCGACAAGGGATACGCCTTCGGCATCGGCAATACGCAGCACCCCCAGTTGCGGCAAACGCTCTCTCTGGCGACGGAGGAAGCCTTCCATGGCCTCGGGGGAACCATGAGCGTTAACGACACGCTCCACGTAGAGATCGATAGCATCCTGCAGCAACAGGTCGACCATTTCCAGCGACGCAGCCACATCGCGCTCGACCAGCATGGCGAGGTTTTCGGTCGTCTGCTGTGTCTGGCTGCGATGCTGGCGGAGGCTCGTCGTCAGCAGGTAGGCGCCCAAGGCTATGGCCAACAGGATCACCACCAGCCAGCCCAGGATGAAGCGTTGCGTCAGCGCCGTCGGAGACAGTGGAGGAGCGGCGCCGACGGTCTGCATGGTGGCTGGCTTTTATTCCAGATTCTGAATTTGCTCGCGCATCTGCTCGATGAGCAGTTTGAGATCCATCGAGGCCTGGGACACCTCGGTAATCGCCGACTTGGAGCCTAGCGTATTGGCCTCACGATTCAACTCCTGCATCAGGAAATCCAGCCGCTTACCACAGGCGCCACCCTGCTTGAGCACGCGTTCGACTTCGTCGAGATGCGTCGTCAGGCGGCTCAGTTCCTCCGCCACGTCAATGCGCGTGGCGAACACCGCAACCTCCTGAAGGATGCGATCGTCGCTGGCATTGCCCAAGGCCTCGGTCAGGCGCTGACGCAACTTTTCCGTAAACAGGGCCTGCGCCTCGGGAATGCGGGGGGCGACACGACGCACAATATCGCGCATGCCGTTGACCCGTTCGACAATCATGGCCGCCAGTTTGGCGCCTTCGCGCCCCCGGCTGGCCGTGAAGTCGTCGAGCGCCTCGCGGGCGAGCGCCATGACCTCGGGCCCAAGCGCTGCAAAATCTACGCTCTGGTCGCCGAACATGCCGGGCCAACGCAGGGTTTCATTCACGCTCAGGGGCGCCGCCTCGGGCAACTGCGCACGCACCTGGGCGCTCAGCGCCTGCAGGTTGGCGAGCAACTCAACGTTGAGCTGAAGCTGCTCGGCGCGGGCCGCCGCCGCATTGAAGGACAGGCGGCATTCGACCTTGCCGCGCGACAGGCGGGCCGAAAGCAGTTCGCGCAGCGGCATTTCCAGCGCCCGCAAATCCTCGGTAACCCGGAAGTGGAAATCGAGATAGCGGGAATTGACGCTTTTCAGCTCTATTTGCAGTGAACCGCGATCTACATCACGGGTTTTCACTGCATAACCAGTCATACTACAAATCATTGTCGGGGGCTCTCCAGCTTTACAGGCCGGACGACACGCCCGAAAATGCCTGAAATTGCATCATAACCGCGAGCTCCATGGCGCAACAAGCCAATCAACCGTTACCCAACGGTCACCAACTTGAGGAATACACGATAGACCGCCAGCTTTCGCTCGGCGGTTTTTCCATCGTGTATCTCGCGACCGACCCCGAGGGGCGACAGGTTGCCATCAAGGAGTATCTGCCCAACAGTCTGGCGTTGCGCAGCCGCGGCGAGATCAACCCGGTCATCACGGCGGAACACCTGGGCGCCTTCCGCTACGGCATGAAGTGCTTCTTCGAGGAAGGCCGCGCACTGGCCCGCCTGTCACACCCGAACGTGATCCGCGTGTTGAACTTCTTTCGCGCCAACGACACGGTGTACATGGTCATGGAGTACGAGCATGGCCGGACGCTGCAGGAATTCATCCAGAAACACCAGGGACACATTTCGGAGCGCTTCATCCGCGGCGTCTTCACCCGCATGCTGAACGGCCTGCGCGAGGTGCACTCCAACAAGCTGCTGCACCTCGACCTGAAGCCATCGAACATCTATCTGCGTGGCGACAACACGCCGGTGCTGATCGACTTCGGCGCTGCCCGCCAAACGCTGATCACCGACCAGCCCGTCCTCAAGCCGATGTACACCCCGGGTTTTGCGTCGCCCGAGCACTACGGCACACGCAAGGATCTCGGCCCGTGGAGCGACATTTACAGCGTCGGCGCCTCAATGTACGCCTGCCTGGCCGGCGTCGCCCCGCAAGCGGCCGACAGCCGCATGAAAAAGGACTCGCTGGCCCCGGCCATGGTGCGCTGGGATGGCCAGTACTCCGACCGCCTGCTCGAGATTATCGACTGGTGTCTGAACCTCAATCATCTGTACCGGCCGCAAAGCGTTTTCGCCTTGCAGAAGGCGCTTGTCGAAGCCATCACACCGCCCCGCCCGAAGCCCAACCCGACCTGGCTTGGTCGCTTCGTGGATAAATTCAGGAATCCGACGCGATGAGATTCACCATCTACCAGGAAAGCCGCGTTGGCGGCCGCGCCAACAACGAAGACCGGACAACCTACTGCTACTCTCGCGATGCCCTGCTGATGGTCGTCGCCGATGGCATGGGTGGCCACCATTACGGTGAGATCGCGGCACAAATCGCCGTCCAGACGCTGGCCGACGCCTTCCAGCGCGAGGCCCGCCCGCTACTGGCCGACCCCTTCCGCTTCCTGCTCAAGGGCATGACCAACGCCCATCACGCCATCCTTGACTACACCGCGCGCCACAAACTGAGCGACACCCCGCGCACCACCTGCGTTGCCTGCGTGGTACAGGACAATGTCGCCTACTGGGCGCACGCCGGCGATTCGCGCCTCTTCCTGATGCGCGACGGCCGGGTCATCGCCCAGACCAAGGACCACTCGCGCATTCGCCTGCTCGTCGAGGAAGGCATGATCACCGAAGCGCAGGCCGTCTTTCACCCGGACCGCAACAAGATCTACAGTTGCCTGGGCAGCCCGACGCCGCCGGAAATCGAGTTTTCGCGCAAGACGCCACTCGACCACGGCGACATCCTGTTGCTGTGCACCGATGGCCTGTGGGGCGAAATTTCCGGCGAAATGATGGCCGTCGCCCTAAAGGGCACCAATCTACTGCAGACGATCCCGATGGTGCTCAATCAGGCAGATGCCAAGGGAGGCCCGCATCGCGACAACCTGTCGGTGGTTGCCGTGCGCTGGGAGGATGCCTATGTCGAAGAAGCAAGCAGTTCCATCTCGACACAGACCATGACCCAGGACGAAGTCACCACCCGGCTCGAGGAATTCGGCCGTAATCCGGCCTACAAGAGCGAGCTGAGCGAGGTCGAGATCGAGGATGCGATCGAGGAAATCCGCGCCGCCATCGAAAAATACAACCCGAAGAAATAAGGAAAGCCATGCGCCCCAGCCAACGCCAGCCGGACCAGCTCCGTAGCGTCCGCATCACCCGTAATTTCACCCGCCACGCCGAAGGCTCGGTGCTCATCGAAATGGGCGATACCCGCGTGCTATGCACCGCCTCGGTCGAGGAAAACGTGCCGCCCTTCCTGCGCGGTAAAGGCCAGGGCTGGGTGACCGCCGAATACGGCATGCTGCCCCGCTCGACGCACACCCGCAGCGCCCGCGAGGCAGCGAAGGGAAAACAGACTGGCCGCACCCAGGAAATCCAGCGCCTGATCGGCCGCAGCCTGCGCGCCGTCACCGACCTCAAGGCGCTTGGCGAACGCCAGATCACGCTCGATTGCGATGTATTGCAAGCCGATGGCGGCACCCGCTGCGCCTCGATCACCGGCGCCTGGATCGCGCTTTATGAAGCCTGCGACAAGCTGGTCCAGGCCGGCAAACTGCCGGCCACCCCGGTGCGCGACCATGTCGCCGCCATTTCGGTCGGCATCTTTGAAGGCAGCCCCGTGCTCGACCTCGACTACCCGGAAGACTCGAACTGCGACACCGACATGAACGTCATCATGACCGGCCAGGGCGGCATCGTCGAGGTTCAGGGGACAGCCGAAGGCGAACCCTTCACCCGCCAGCAGATGAATGTGCTGATGGACCTCGCCGAGATGGGCATCCGGCAGCTCGTCGCCGCCCAGGAAAGCGCCCTCGCCTCATGAAAAAACTCGTCCTCGCGTCGAACAACGCCAAGAAGATGAAGGAACTGAATGCGCTGCTGGCGCCGCTCGGCTTCGAAGTCATCCCGCAGGGCCAGCTTGGCATCCCGGAGGCCGAAGAGCCGCACGGTACCTTTGTCGAGAACGCGCTGGCCAAGGCCCGCCACGCCGCCCGACTCTCCGGCCTGCCGGCGCTGGCCGACGACTCCGGGCTATGCGTCAAGTCACTGGGCGGCGCCCCCGGCGTCATCTCCGCGCGCTACGCCGGTGAGCCGAAATCGGATGCCCGCAACAACGAGAAGCTCCTCGCCGACCTGTCCACGCAATCCGACCGGCGGGCCCACTTCGTCAGTTGCCTGGTGCTCTGCCGCAGCGCCGACGATCCCCAACCGATCATCGCCGAAGGCGAATGGCACGGCGAGATCGTCGACCAGTATCGCGGTGATGGCGGCTTCGGCTACGACCCGCTGTTCTTCGTCCCGGAATTCGGCAAGACCGCCGCCGAGCTCGATGCCGATACCAAGAACGCCGTCTCGCACCGCGGGCGTGCCATGCAGAAATTGATCGAACGCCTGCCGTCGCTGTAGGTCGAATTCGGCGCCCCGCCCGAGCGCTTCGCCGCCGGGCTTGGGCGCTCCACCCTACAGCCGGAAACACCCATGGCCCGCACCATTCCAATCTTCGCCGCCGGCAAGGCACCCTCCGCCAAGGCTCCCCTCGAATTCCGCGTCTCGCCGCCGCTCGCCCTCTACGTCCATGTGCCGTGGTGCGTGCAGAAATGCCCGTACTGCGACTTCAATTCGCACGAGGCCGGGGAGACCATTCCCGAACGCGAATACGTCGACGCGCTCATTGCCGATCTGCAATCGGCGCTCCCGCTCATCTGGGGCCGGCCGGTGGTCAGCGTCTTCTTCGGCGGCGGCACGCCCAGCCTCCTCTCGCCAACCGCCATCGACGAATTGCTCGCCGCCTTCCGCGCCCTGGCCATGCTGGCGCCGGATGCCGAAATCACGCTGGAAGCCAACCCGGGCACGGTCGAAGCCGAGAAATTCGCCGGTTTCCGCGCGGCCGGCGTGAATCGCCTGTCGCTCGGCATCCAGAGTTTCAACGACGACCACCTGAAGGCCCTCGGGCGCATCCATGGCGCAGCCGAAGCCAAGCGTGCGGCGCAGCTCGCCGGCCAGCATTTCGAGACCTTCAACCTCGACCTGATGTACGGCCTGCCCGGCCAGACGCACGAGCAAGCACTCACGGATGTCGAAACGGCACTGAGTTTCTCGCCGACCCACCTCTCCTGCTACCAACTGACCCTGGAGCCGAACACCCGCTTTGCGGCCTTTCCGCCAGAACTGCCAGAGGGCGACGTTTGTGCCGACATGCAGGAAGCCATCGAGGCACGACTGGCAACGGCCGGCTTCACCAACTACGAAACCTCGGCCTTTGCCCTGCCCGGCCGCCAGTGCAAGCACAACCTGAATTACTGGTACTTTGGCGACTACCTTGGCATCGGTGCCGGCGCCCATTCGAAACTGACCCTGCACGACCGGGTGCTGCGCCAGATGCGCCAAAAACACCCCAAGGCCTATCTGGACAACATCCGCAGTGGCAACGCGGTTCAGGAACACAACGAAGTCGAGGCAACCAGCCTACCCTTCGAGTTCATGATGAATGCCCTGCGCCTGGCTGACGGCTTTCATCCGTCGCTGTTCGAGGCGCGCACGGCCCGCTCGCTCAACGGCATCCTGCCGCAACTGAAGGCTGCCGAAGCCGAGGGGCTGCTCGAAGTCGGTCCCGAAAAAATTGCGCCGACCGCGAAGGGCCGGCGCTTCCTGAACGTCCTGCTCGAACGTTTTCTATAAAAATCAGTGCGTCGCTTCGGCAACGAAGATTTCGACGCGCCGATTCTTTGCCCGGCCGGCCGCCGTGGCATTGTCGGCGATCGGCTCCTGCTCGCCACGACCGTCGATGCTGATCCGCTTGCTCGCCACGCCGCGCGACACCAGGTAATCCCGGGTCGCGGCCGCCCGATTGACCGACAGCGGATTGTTTGTCGCGTCACTGCCAACGTTGTCGGTATGCCCGACGATGCGCAGGGTCGTCACCGGGTTCTGGTTCAACGTTGTGGCAAAACGGTCGAGCACGGCATGCAGCCCCGGCTTGATGTGGTATTGCCCCGAATCGAAGGACAGATCGCTGGGGATATCGAGCTTGAGCTGGTTGTCGGCCGTCTGGCTGACTGCGATGCCGGTCCCCTGCGTCGCCTGCTCCATCGCCGCCTTCTGTTCCTGCATATGCCGCGACCACAAATAACCGCCGCCGGCGCCCAGCGCAGCGCCAATCGCGGCACCTGTCGCTGCGCTCTTGGTCTTGTTGCCACCGGCAGTCACACCGCCCAACACGGCGCCGGCAACGGCGCCGATGGTCGCTCCGGTCGCTGTCGTGCGCTGGGTTTCATCCAGATTGGCACATCCACCCAGGGCGGTCGACAAGACGGCAAGGGCAAGAAAACCGTTCACGCTGTTTTTCATGGTTCGCACTCCTCGATCAAGCGAAAAAAGCCGGGCGCGCATCAACCGAAAAGCCCGCCCTTCCTGAGCATGTCCAACCCTTGCGACAGCAGGTCGCCCCCTTGCGGCAACTGGCCGTTCGGCGTCAGCTGGTCGACTACCTTCGGCAGCAGGTCAGCCAGGTTGCCGGAAGCCTGTTCCGGCGACACGCCAAGCTGGGCGGCAATTTGCTGCAGTTGACCGGAACCGAGGACGGATTGCAGCTGCTCCGCTGAAATCGGCAGGTTCTGCCCGGTCGACACCCAGGAATTGACGATCTCGCCCAACCCACCCTGTTGAAAGGACTGGACGAGCCCGGCCAACCCACCCGGTTGGTTGTTGAGCAACTGCATGACGATGCCGAGCAGCGGATTGTCGCCGCCGGACTGCCCGCCGGCCAAGGCACCGACGACGGAATCGAGAAGACCCATGATGACTGCTCCGATGAAGTTGGGCCTTTCATCCTACGCCATCGCCATGGCGCTTATGTGAAGATTTGCGAACCCTTCGGTGGCCGGCGCTCAGGCCAGCATCTCCCCGTCGACGTAGTACCACCGGCCATCTTCGCGGACGAAACGGCTCAATTCGTGGAGCCGATGTCCGCGGCCGGCAATGCGATAGCGGGCAACGAACTCGACCGTGGAGTGGTGTTCGTCCAGTTGCTGGTGAGACCTGACGGTGAGGCCGAGCCACTTGCTCGAATCGGCATCAAGATCGAGTTCGCTCGGCCGGGTCGAGGCATGCCAGGTCGCCAGCAGATAGTCGCCCAGCTTCAGCACATAAGCGCTATAGCGCGAACGCATCAGCGCCTCTGCGCTGGCGGCTGGGTTTTCACCGGCATGCAGGGGATGGCAGCAGGCGGCGTAGCGCCGGCCGCTGCCACACGGACAGACATCCGGCTGTTTCATGCCTCCCAGGGCGGCACCGCGGCACCGCCCGATTGCGCCGGACTGGCAGGCACCTCGGCCGCCTCGACTTTCTCGCCACCCAATGCCTCGATCAGCTGCGGCAGGAAGCGGGTCAGCTCCCCCGTCATCAGGGCGAAATCGGCATCGAATTGCTCGTCGGCATGCTCGGCGCTCTTTTCCGCCTCTTCCTTGAGCAAGTCGAGGAAGGCGAGGCGCTTGACCTCCATTTTCTCGCCCAGCACGAAGGAAATCCGGTCGTCCCACGTCAAGGCCAGCTTGGTCGGCAGCTTGCCGGCCGCCAGATGCGCCTTGATTTCCCCGCTCACCTCGTCGCCCAGCGGATGGCGCACATAGCGGACCGCCGATTTTTCTTCGCCGACCGCCTTCAGCTCGCAATCGCGGTCGATGGTGAACCCGTGTGGCGCATCGCCGCCGGCCAGCCAGTCGGCCATCGCCGACTGCGGCGACAACTGGGTATGCACCGGGGTCAGCGGGAATTCGTCGAGACAATGCCGCAGGTGCTCGATTGCCTCCTCGGCCTTGCCGGGGCTGCCGGCGTCAACAACGAACCAGCCGTTCTGCGGGTCGATCCAGATGAAAGTCGAGCGCTTCTTGGTGAAGGCGCGCGGCATCAACTCCTCGGTAACGCGCTCCTTCAACTCGCGCAAGGCCTTGCGGCCCGGCGCATAGCCCTGTTCCTCGGTGAGTTTCTCGGCGCGCTCGCGGACTTCGTCATTGACGACCGACGACGGCAGCAGACGCTGCTCGACGGCCAGGGCGATCAGCCACTGGCGATTGTTCGCATAAATCAGGCCGCCATCCTTGCGCGGCGGCACCCAGCCGCGCGACATCGGCTCATGGCTGGCGCAGCGGGCGAAGGTGCCGCGAGCGAGTTGCTCCTCGAGTTTGACGAGATCGATATTCCACGGCGTTTCCAGCCGATAGATTTGCAGATTCTTGAACCACATGTTTCTGTTTTCCTGAAAACGGTGCGGAGCACAATCGGGGCTCCGGTCGAGGAGCGGATTTTATCAGCCCACTCGTCGTAGGCTGACGCAAGTTCTGCCGCGTCATAACAAAGGGCAACAAAAAACCCCGCCGATCAAGGCGGGGTCTGCTTGGCGATGCCTAGCCGTCCCAGGGGCCGGCGACACGTACTATTTGCTGGGAGCGGAACCGGCCCGGCTCAGCATGTATTCGACGGCTGCCTTCATTTCGGCATGGCTCAGATTCGCCAGGCCACCACGGGCCGGCATGGCGTTGTGGCCGCTGATCGCCGACTTGACCAGCGGATCGACACCGTTCTTGAGGCGGGGCTTCCAGTCGGCCATTTCGCCGAGCTTGGGCGCGCCATTCTTGCCGGTAGCGTGGCATTCCTGGCAGCGCTCCTGAACCACCTGATCGCCGCTGCGCGTCTTCGGGGAGCTGTAGGCCTTGTTGGTATCGGCAGCATGACCCGAACTCACCATATAGCCGACGGCACGGCTCATTTCAAGATCGGAGAGCGCCGCCTGGCCACCGTGGGCCGGCATGTTGCGCACGCCGGTAATGGCGTTCTGGGTCAGCTTGTCCAGACCTTTCGAGGCGCGCTGCGCCCAGGCTGCCTTGTCATCGAATTTTGGTGCGCCGTCCTTGCCGGAGGCATGGCAGCCGGCACATACCGCCTCGACGACTTCCTTGCCGGAGCGTTCGGCCGCCAGGGCCGACCCGGATGACACAACGAGCACGCTCAGCGGAAACAGTACAGCGCCGCAAAATGTTTTAACATTTTTCATGACAACCCCTATTTTTATGATTAATTACAAATCACATTTTACGCAGGAGTCGTCCGCGTGCCAGCTATTTTTTCTCGAAGATGATGTCCCAAACGCCGTGCCCAAGGCGCAAACCACGATTTTCGAACTTGGTCAGCGGTCGATAATCGGGACGCGGCGCAAAGCCGGCAAGGCCGGCACTGCTGTCTGCCTCAAGCGCCGCAGCCAGCGCGGCATCGGTCGGGCCAGCAACACTATTACGCAAGCTGGGTTCCCGACCCAACACATCCAGCATCTGCAAGGCGTAATTTTCCCAGTCGGTGGCGCAATGGAAGTAGCCCCCCGGCTTGAGGCGCGAGGCCAGCAGTTCGACAAAAGGCGACTGGATCAGACGGCGCTTCTTGTGTCGTGTCTTGTGCCAGGGATCCGGGAAAAAAACATGGATGCCAGCCAGCGAACTTTCCGGCAGCATGTCGCGCACCACCTCCACGGCATCGTGGTTGCCGATGCGCAGGTTGGCGAGGCCTTTCTCGGCAATCAGCTTGCACAGCGCGCCGACGCCCGGCATATGCACCTCCAGGCCGAAGTAGTCATTGTCCGGATTGGCTTCGGCGATGCGCGCCGTTGTCTCGCCCATGCCGCAGCCGATTTCGAGGATCTTCGGATTATTGCGGCCGAACACGGCATTCAGGTCGATGTTTGCCGGCTGATAGGCGATGCCGATCTTCGGCATCATCTCATCGAAATAGCGGTGCTGGGCATCGGACATGCGGCCGGCACGACGCACGAAGCTCTTGATGTGGCCGTGCCCGTCGTGGCCTTCGCGGCCCTCCGTATAAACGCCGTCATCGTGCGCGGCGCCGGATTGGATCAACGGTGCGCCGCTCATGATCCGATCAGCCCCGTAGTCGGCGACGACGGATCGGCCGAATAGTATTTGCGGGCCATACGGCCGGCCAGGAAGGCCTCGCGCCCGGCCTCGATGCCCTTCTTCATGGCGCTGGCCATGAGCACCGGGTCTTTCGCATGGGCAATGGCGGTGTTCATCAATACACCGTCGCAACCGAGTTCCATGGCGACGGTCGCATCCGACGCGGTGCCGACGCCGGCATCGACAATGATCGGCACCTTGGCGTTGTCGATGATCAGGCGCAGGTTCCACGGGTTGACAATGCCCATGCCTGAGCCGATCAGCGAGGCGAGCGGCATGACCGCGATGCAGCCGATCTCTTCAAGCATCTTGCACTGGATGGGGTCGTCGGCGCAGTAGACCATGACCTGGAAGCCTTCCTTGACCAAGGTTTCAGCGGCCTTCAGCGTTTCCGGCATGTTTGGAAAGAGGTTGGTCGGATCGCCCAGCACTTCCAGCTTGCACAGCGGATGGCCATCAAGCAGTTCCCGCGCCAGGCGCAGGGTACGCACGGCATCGTCGGCGGTGTAACAGCCGGCGGTATTGGGTAGGATAGTGAATTGTGACGGCGGAATGGCGTCGAGCAGGCTGGGCTGGGTAGCATCCTGGCCGATATTGACGCGGCGCACGGCGACAGTAACGATCTCGGCCCCCGAGGCGTCGATGGCCGCACGTGTCTCGGCGAAGTCCTTGTACTTGCCGGTGCCGACCAGCAAGCGGGAACGGTAGGCCTTGCCGGCGAGAGTCAGTTGATGCATGGTTTTTGGGTCGCTAGTCATTGGTCGTTAGTCTATTAGCCATGGAGCACCGGTTGTTTTTTTGCTTATGACGAACAACCAGCAACGAACAGGCACCTTTAGCCGCCGCCGACAGCGACGACGATTTCAAGCTGATCACCGGCAACCAATGGCGTACTGGCATGCTGGCTTTTCGGGACGATCTCGCCGTTTTTCTCGACGGCGATGCGCTTGCCCGTGTAGCCAAGCTGATCGATCAGGCCGGCAACGGTCAACGCTTCAGGAAACTGGCGATTTTCGCCATTGATCTTGAGGGTAAGCATCGCGCTATTTTAGCCGAAGCCGACGCCCGAAATTCCTCATCGATGACGTAGCGCGTACTCTGCAAAGTCGTCCGGCAACAAGGGCCTGCTGAAATAGTAGCCCTGAATCTCATTGCAACCAGCCTCCTGCAGGAAAGCCAGCTGATCCGCCGTCTCGACGCCTTCGGCGATGGCCCGCATGTTGAGCGAACGGGCAATGCCGATCACAGCCCGAGACAGGGCCGCTCCCTCCTCGTTGCTGGCCGCATCGGCAATGAAGCTGCGGTCGATTTTCAGCTTGTCGACCCGGAAGCGCTTCAGGTAGGCCAGACTGGAATAACCTGTCCCGAAATCGTCGATGGCCACACTGGCGCCGATCGCCTTCAGGCCGCCGATCACATCCTGGATCAGGGCACTGTCGTCGATCAGCGTAGACTCGGTCAGTTCGACCTGAATCAGCGCCGGCGAAATACCGGCCTGGCAGGCGGCATGCTGCAAGATGGCGACCACGTCCGAACGGTAGATCTGTACACCGGAGACGTTGACCGCGACCCGGCAGTCGAGACCGGCATCCTGCCAGCGGCGCGCCTGTTCACAGGCCTGCTGCATGACCCATTCGCCAAGCGGGAGAATGAGGCCGATTTCCTCGGCCACCGGGATGAATTCGCTCGGCGAAATCGCCGCTTCATCCTTCGGCTGCCAGCGCAGGAGCGCCTCGGCGCCGAATACCCGGCCACTGTCGGCATAAACCTGCGGCTGATAGACGAGGTGAAATTCGTTGCGCGGCAAGGCCTGGCGGAGGCTATTAGCGAGATCGAGACGACGTCGCGCCTGCTCGTCCATACTCGGATGGAAAAAGCGCCAAGTGCCGCGGGCCTTTTCCTTCGAGGCATACATGGCGGTATCGGCTTTCTGCATCAGCGTGTCGAAATCGCTGCCATCCTCCGGTGCAACGACGATCCCGATCGATACTGAAGTCGTCAACTGGTGTGCGCCGATCTGGAACGGATCGACCAGCGCGGTGATGATCTTGTCAGCGATATGTGCCGCCGCGTCGCGCCCGCCAACATCGTCGAGCAACAGGATGAATTCGTCGCCCCCTTGGCGACTGAGCGTATCCGACTCGCGCAGACAAGCCCGCAGGCGGCGCACCACGGCAATGAGCAGGCGATCGCCGACACGATGCCCCAACGAATCGTTGATGCGCTTGAAGTGATCGAGATCGAGGAACATCAGCGCGACGCAACGCTGCTTGCGACGGCTCTGCTCCATGACATGACTGAAGCGGTCGCGCAGCAACAGGCGGTTGGGCAGGCTGGTCAGCGGATCGTGGTGGGCAAGATACTGGATTTTTTCCTGCGCCGCCTTGCGCTCCGTGATGTCGTCGAAGGAGCTGATGTAATTGACGATCCCGCCGTCGGTATCCCGCACAGTCGTGATCGACAGCCATTTCGGATACACCGAACCGTCCTTGCGGCGATCCCAGACTTCGCCTTCCCAGCGCCCTTGTTTAATGACCTTGCGCCACATCTCGACATAGAAGACTTCGTCGTGGCGACCGGACTTCAGGATACGGGGCGTCTGCCCCACGACCTCCTCCCGCACGTATCCGGTGATATCGGTAAAGGCCTGATTGACATTGACGATGATGCCATCGCTGTCGGTCACCATCAGGGCCTCAGAGGTATGGGCGAAGACACGCTCAGCGAGGCGCAACTCCGCCTCCTGGCGATAGCGAGTGGTCACATCGGTATAGACCCAGATGGAACCTTGATCAACCTGGTTTTGATCGAGTGGCCGGCCGGTCAGCATGACGCGAATGCTCGAACCGTCGAGACGCTTCATGCTGTACTCCGACTGAGACGATCCCTGCTGCGCCAGCTCGGCATACATACGAGTGCCAATATCATCCCACTGCGCGTCGGACTGGTACAAAGCCCGGGTCGGCAACCCGACCAGATCGGCCGGATCCTTGAACAGGAATATTTCGGCCAGACGCTGGTTGCAGCGGATGATCGTCCGCTGCCTGACCCAGGCGATGCCGACATGGGCATTATCGAAGATCAGCTGCTGCTCCGCGAGCAGCCGCAGGATTTCCGCCTCGGCTCGTTTGCGGTCGGTGATATCGGTATAGGAGGTCACGAACCCTCCGTCCGGCAGCGGCGAGCCTTTGACCTCCAGAACGCTACCGTCGGGCCGCATACGCTCGAAGCAATGCGCCTCGCCAAGCCGCGCCCGGGCCATGCCGTCCCGCACGGTCGCCTCGACGTCCACCACCCCGTACTCGCCACGTTCGGCGTTAAAGCGGATAAATTTCTGCAGCGGATTCGGCGGCACCACCAGCGAATCGGGAAAATCCAGCATGCTCTTGAAACGCCGGTTGAACTTGATTATCTCCAGGCTCGCATCCATCACCGTAATGCCGCTCGGAAAATGCTCGATCATGGTATTCATGATCTGGTGCTCGCGTCGCAATGCCTCGTCGGCCCGCCTTTGTCCGGAAATATCCTGCAGTGTTTCGATGGCGCCGATCAATTCCCCAGCCTGGTTGTACAAGGGGGCAGCCGTGAAATAAAGCCAGGTTCCCAACGGCCCCATCTGCGGGAAAAAATCCTCAGCCTCGAACGAACCGGGCAACAGTTCCGAGCGCCGGAATTTGTTGGCGTAGTAGGTTTCGACGCCGGCATTGAGGTCGCCCGAGACCACCAAATCGGCCATGACCGGCCGCGCGCTCGGATAGAAGGGCTTCCACTGATCCCGGGTACCGACGATCTGCGCGG
Organism: Dechloromonas sp. ARDL1; assembly: GCF_051122455.1. Lineage (NCBI taxonomy): Bacteria > Pseudomonadati > Pseudomonadota > Betaproteobacteria > Rhodocyclales > Azonexaceae > Dechloromonas > Dechloromonas sp. ARDL1. The sequence continues at coordinate 4,187,679 of NZ_CP168939.1, read as the reverse complement.
CCGAATACCCCATGACCACCTCGCACGCACGGTTCCAATGGCTGACGCGATGATCGCAGTCGATCACAAAAATGGGGACGGGCGTGCTGGCTAGAATCTTATCCAGGTGCTCCGGATCATCGGGCAGAACCACTTCGGCGGTACCCTTAGTCAAGTTCATGATGTCTCCGCCGAAGATCGGCGATACCACACGCCCCCACCACACACCCCTAACTTTGGTTATAGGCGGATTCTACCTCTGGAGCAACAGGGCGTGTTATTTCAACAGCCCGCGCGGCTTACGCGGAGCATGGGCGAAAAGGCGGTCGTACAGCCAGTTGGGCAGCAGGCGCAGACATTTGGCGACCAGCCCCATGGGCCAAGGGATAACGGTATAGCTGACGCCCCGTTCAATCGCCGCGGCAAAGCGGGAAGCTGCCTGGTCAACCGGGATCAGGAAAGGCATCCGGTACGGATTGACTGCCGTCATCGGTGTTTCGATGTAGCCCGGGGCAATCGTCACCACTTTGATGTTGGCGGGCCGCATCTCGAGACGCAAGCTTTCCAGATAGGCGATGGCCGCTGCCTTCGAGGCCGAGTAGGCCTCCGCCCCCGGCAAGCCGCGAATGCCCGCCACCGAGGCGATGCCAACCAGTCGCCTCTCGCCGCCGCCGGCGGCCTTCATGGCAGGAATGAAAGGCGCAAAGGTCGCTGCCATACCGAAGACGTTGATATCCATCACCCGCCGGAAGACCAGCAGATCCTCCTCGTATTCGGTGAGCGTCCCGGCCGATACACCGGCATTGGCGATGACGATGTCCGGGGCGCCGAAGCGCCGCATGAAATCCCCGGCCGCGTTATGCAGGGCGGGCGCATCGGTGACGTCGAGCGGGTAGCAGGCATGGTGGCCGCCCAAACGTTCGTTCAGGCCGCGCAGGAAGTCGGCCCGCCGGGCGACCAGGCCCAGCGTCGCCCCCTGTGCGGCGTAGTAAACGGCAAGCGCCTCGCCGATACCCGACGAGGCGCCCGTGATGAAGACCTTCAAGGACAACTACTTTTTGGCCGGTCCCTTACCCGATTTCTCGCCGCGCACCTTGGCGATCAGGCTGTCGGTGATAGCCAGCGTATCGTTGAAATCCTTGCCGCCAACCAGGTATTTGCCATCCACCGCCAGGGCCGGTACCCCCTGAATCTTGTAGGCTTGCGCCATCTGGTCGCCACGCTTGACTTTGCTCATGACACCGAAGGAATTGAAGGTTTCGGTGAATTTTTTGGCATCGACACCTTTTTTGACCGCCCACTCGGTGAGCGCCTTTTCCTCGAACAAGTTCTGCCGCTCGACGTGGATGGCCTTGAAGACGTCGCTTTCGAGGCGATGCAGGTCACCCGTGATTTCCAGCGTGTAGTACAGCTTGGCAATATTGGCCCAGGCTGCGCGTCCAAAGGTGATCGGCACCTTCTTGACCACGACGTCGCCCTGTTGTTTGGCGACCCAAGAAGTCAGCAAGGGATTGAAATCGGCACAATGCGGGCAGCCGTAGCTGAAGAACTCAACGACCTCGACCTTGGCGGCATCCTCGGTCGGCTGGACCGGAACAATCGCAGTGTACGGTGCATTCTGCGCAAAGGATGGCAGGGAAACCGCTGCCCCGAAGGCAACGGCGGCAGCGACAAAAGCACGGCGGGAAAATTTCATTCGTGACTCCTATTTGGCAAGTTGGGCTTCGATGCCGGATTTGGCAAGCTCGGCACGCACTTTGTTCAATTCATCGATCTTCATGTAAGGGCCCACGCGCACACGGTAGAAGGTCTTGTCCTGAACCATGACCTGCTGGACGACGGCCTCCATCCCCATGAATGCAAGCTTGGCCTTTTGGTTGTCAGCATCCTGAGCTGTACTGAAGGAACCGGCCTGCAGGAAGAGCGGCGTCTTCGATTCCTTGGCCTCTTCCTTCTTGTCCTCTTTTTTCTCTTCCTTTTTCTCGTCCTTCTTCGTCTCGACCGGCTTGGCATCCGGTTTCGGTGCCTTGTCCGGAACGGCATCGGCCTTGCCCGGCAGGATGTCGTAGAACTGGAAGCGCTTCTCGGGGAGCGGATCGCCCGGCTTGCCCGGCAAGGCGAGCGGCTGCGACGGCTGGCCGTTCCTGGCAGCGGGCTCGGTACGGACCGGCGGCTGGGCGCGTTCGACGAAGGGCAGTGGCGACTTGTTCAGATACCAGACCACCCCGGCAGCGATGCCGACACCGAGGACCAGCCCGATAAACATGCCGACCAAGGTGCCGCCGCCGGACTTCTTTTTTGCCAGCTGGCTCTTGCGGGGCTTCATATCGCGACTCATGAGGATTCCTTACATCGATTCCGGACAGCCGACACCGAGAATGGCCATGCCATTGCGGATGGTCTGGCGCACAGCGGCCGCCAATGCGACGCGGGCGTCGCGCAGCTTCTCGTCGTCCACCAGCATGCGTTCGGCGTTGTACCAGCCGTGGAATTCGCCGGCCAGGTCCTTGAGATAGAAGGCGACCATGTGTGGCGCCAAGTCGCGCGCTGCTGTTTCGATCACTTCGCGGAACTGGGCCAGCTGGTTGGCGATGGCCAATTCACGCGGATTGCTCAGCAACGTCAGGTCTGCTTCGGCCAGGTCGGCCAGATCGCCCGACCACTGGTTGATCACCGAGCAGACACGGGCATAGGCGTACTGGATGTAATACACCGGGTTTTCGTTGGTCTGGCTCTTGGCCAGATCAAGATCGAAATCGAGATGCTGGTCCGATTTGCGCAGGGCGTAGAAGAAGCGGCAGGCATCGTTGCCGACCTCCTTACGCAACTCACGCAGCGTGACGAACTCGCCGGAACGGGTCGACATCGAGGCTTTCTGTCCGTTGCGGTAGAGTACGGCGAACTGGACCAGCGCGACGTGCAGCTTGTCGCTGTTCAGGTCGAGCGCCTTGATGGCGCCGGTGACGCGCGGGATGTAGCCGTGGTGGTCGGCGCCCCAGATGTTGATGACCTTGTCGAAACCACGTTCGAACTTGTTCAGGTGGTAGGCGATGTCGGACGCAAAGTACGTATACAGGCCGTTTTCGCGCTGGACGACGCGGTCCTTCTCATCGCCAAAGGCCGTGGATTTGAACCACTTGGCGCCATTCTGCACATAGATATGCCCCTTCTCTTCGAGCAGTGCGACGCAGCGGGCAACCAGGCCAGTGTCGTAGAGCGACTTCTCGGAATACCAGACCTCGAATTCGACGCCGAATTCCTTGAGGTCGTCGCGGCAGTCCTCGAGTTGCTCGTTCAGCGCATGCTGGTGCACGTAATGCCAATCGCCACCGAGCAGTTCCTTGGCCTTGGCAATCAGGGCATCGAGATGCAGTTCGCGCTGCTGCTTGGCTTCGTCGTCGGCGCGACCGGCATCCGGCAGGCCCGGCGTGCCGGCGACGACATCGGCCGCGAAGCGGACGAACTTGTCGGCGTGGGCAACCGTCATCTGCCTGGCCATTTCGCGCACGTAGTCGCCCTGGTAGGCGTTGGGCGGGAACTGAACTGCCTGACCATGCTGATCGAGATAACGCAACCAGGTCGACAGGCCGAGGATATCCATCTGGCGGCCGGCGTCATTGACGTAGTACTCGCGGGTCACATCCCAGCCGGCGAAGGACAGCAGGCTGGACAGCGAGGCGCCATAGGCGGCGCCGCGACCGTGGCCGACATGCAAGGGGCCGGTCGGGTTGGCCGAAACGAACTCGACCTGCACCTTTTGCCGCCCGCCCGCCATGGAGCGACCAAAATCGGCACCTTCGGTCAGTACCGCGCGGACCACGTTGATCTTGGCACGTGCATCGAGCGTAAAGTTGATGAAACCGGCGCCGGCCACCTCGGCCTTGGCAACCAGAATCGACGGCGGCAGTTCGTTCAGCAGTTGGTTGGCGATTTCGCGCGGATTCTTCTTCAGCGCCTTGGCCAACTGCATGGCCAGATTGGTCGACCAATCGCCATGCGTCGGATCACGCGGACGTTCGAGCTGGATCGTGCTATCGGTTGCGCTGGGGGCAACGCTGGCCAGCGCCTGTTGCAACAGGGCGGTCAGCTGGGATTTGACATCGTGGGCCATTGATTCGCGGCTAAAAAGCAAAAGATCGATTATACGCTGTCGCTAGTGCTCTGCTTGGCAATTGGCACAAGCCGACGCGGTACAAGATTGCATGCCGGAACAGGTGTCGGCCAGGCCCATGACGACGGTACCGCTCGTAATTCAGCCGGCAACAATCGACGACCACGCGGCAAGTTTCTCGCTATAGCCTTTCGCTGCATGGGCCGGACTGGTCGACGGCAGGCGGACGAGCCTGATATTCAGCCCTGACAGCTTTGGCAGAACATGACGACGGAAGTGGGTTTCCGCTGCAGCCCCATTGAAGTAGACCCGCCGAACCCCCGGATATGCCGCGAAAAACCAGGCGAAATCGTTGACATGCACCGAAGCGCCGACAATATCGGCATCCAGGCTGCCATTGCGCTCGCAATCGGCGATGACATCCCACAAGGCGATTCCGGCAGCGGAAATCCGATCAAGGCGTTCCCGATACGACAGGGACGGCCCCGCCCCCAGCAGATCGCCCATGATGCGCCAGAAGGCATTGCGTTCATGGGCATAGTACTGCCCTGCGCGCAACGAAGCCTCGCCCGGCATACTGCCGAGAATGAGCACGCTCGCACCCTCCGAAACCACGGGGGCAAAACTCCGAACCGCCGCCATCACACTTCAGCCGCCAAATACCCGGTTCTTGCCCGCCCGCTTGGCCAGGTACATCGCCTGATCCGCCCGTCGGATGGCATCGCCGCCGGCCTCGTCGGGACCAACCTGCGCCACGCCGGCGCTGAAGGTGATCAACACCCGCTGACTGCCCGACATGTAGATGGCCTTGGTCAACTCGCGCTGCAGGCGGGTAATCACCTCGACCCCCTCATCCAGCGCCGTATCCGGCATCAGGATGACGAACTCCTCGCCACCGTAGCGTGCCAGGGTATCGCTGGGCCGGATGTTGCCGCGCGTCACGTTGGCCAGATGAATCAACGCACCGTCACCCGCATCGTGGCCCAGGCTGTCGTTGAGCTTCTTGAAATTGTCGATATCGAGCAAGCTGACCGACAGCGGCGTCTCCTTGCGCCGCATGCTGGCCATCTCGCGCAACAACGCCTCATCCAGTCCCTTGCGGTTCAAGGCATCGGTCAGCGGATCGTGACGAGCCAGGGCGCTGGCGTTATCGAGTTCGTGATGCAACTGGAGGAGTTCGGCTTCGGTCACTTCGACCTTTTCCTGCAAGTTCCTGAGTTGCTCGCGAGAATGCGCCGACTCCTCCGCCATGGCATGCGTCGCCGAAATCACGCCGGCCAGCAAAGGCTTTAGCTCATCCGGTGTAGTGACCTTCTCCACCTGGCGCGCCGTCTCCTCGATGCGCACCTCGAATTCGCTGCTCGAGCGATTCATCTGGGCGAGACTCTTGATGAACTCCGAGAGCATCTCGCGCATTTCCTGCTGTGCCGCCACGGAACGAATTCGGGCACGCCCCTGCTTCTCCAGAACGTCGCGCATGCGGCGCTCCATCTCGTCGAGATGGCGCAAGGTCAGCGGCGGCGCGATACTGGCCAGCAGGCCATCGATCTGGCCCTTCAGCCAACGGTCATCGACACCCAGTTCGCCGATGTTCCGTATGATGAGCTGGAGCAGCTTGAGCAGCGAATCCCGAATCTCCAACTGCTCCTCAACACCGGAGCGCACATGGCAGGCCATCACGTCCAATGCATTCCGTACAGCCCCCATCTCGACTTTCGGCTGTTTGAGCAGGCGTACCAGTTCATCGGCGGCAGCCACCGAACGCGGGCTGTCGCCCCCGAAGAACGGCGAAAAACTCTCGACGACACGGGCCAAGCTAATCGCCAGATCAGCCGGCAGCAAATCCGGCAGCATGCCAACTGGAACCGCCGGTTGGCGGGCCAAACCAGCCTGAGAGAAGCCGGTAACGGCATCGATCACCCCCTGCCAGCTTCGCTTCACAATCGCCTGTCCCAGAGCATCGAGATGCGCCTCCTGCTGCGAATCATGCGGAACCAGAGCGGCGGCCAACTGGCGCAAGGGCCTTTCGGGAAAGGGCGAAATATCCGGCAAGCCGGCGATCTCGTTGTAACAAACCTGAAAGTTGGCCGGAGTCGGCTCCAAATGTTTTGCCGCCAGACGCTTGAGGGCTTCCCGAGCGATATCGGTCGGATTTTTCAACTCGTTCATGGACGCGTTTTTCGGTCGTGGAATATGGGCGGCGGGCGACAACAATACTGAAACAATGAAATAGCAGTTTATCGCATCCACCCTTCGGATAAGCAACGATGCACCTCAAATAGCGGGCGGCCCAGTCCGAATTTGTAGGACAGCAACCCGCGTAGGCGTGTTAGCATGCTCGTTTGACTTCGCCGGTCGTTCACCGCCCCATGCGCCTTTTTCGCCTGCTCAAGATCGCCTCCGTCGCCAGCCGTTTCGGCCTCGACGAAATGGTGCTCGAACACGAGCCGAGCGGCCGCTTGGTACGCATCGCCAACGCCCTGCAGTTCTGGCGTGACCTGAGCACGCCACGCGCCGTCCGCCTGCGCCTCGCCCTCGAAGCGCTTGGCCCCATCTTCGTCAAGTTCGGCCAGGTGCTGTCCACCCGCCGCGACCTGATGCCGCCGGACATCGCGGACGAATTGGCCCGCCTGCAGGATCGCGTCCCACCTTTCGACTCCGGCCTCGCCCTGGCCGAAATCAAAAAAGCCTACGGTCGCCCCGCCCACGAGGTTTTCGCCGAATTCGACCCGACGCCGATCGCCTCGGCCTCGATCGCACAGGTGCACTTCGCGCGTCTGCGCGAGGAAGATGGCGGCCATGACGTCGCCGTGAAGGTCCTGCGCCCCAACATGCTGTCGGTCATCGAGCACGACCTGGCGCTGATGGACAACCTGGCCATGTTGCTCGAAAAGCTGTGGTCGGACGGCAAGCGCCTGAAGCCGCGCGAGGTGGTCGCCGAATTCGCCAAATACCTGCGCGACGAACTCGACCTGATGCGCGAAGCGGCCAATGCCTCGCAACTGCGCCGCAATTTCACCGACTCGAAACTGCTGATCGTCCCGGAAGTGCATTGGGATTTCTGCACCTCGACGGTCATGGTCATGGAACGCATGAAGGGGGTTCCGATTTCGCAGATCGACTGCCTGCGCAGTGAGGGCATCGACCTCAAGAAGCTCTCCGCCGCCGGTGTTGAAATCTTCTTCACGCAGGTCTTCCGCGACGGCTTCTTCCATGCCGACATGCACCCCGGCAACATCTTCGTCGCCCCGGACGGCCGCTACATCGCGCTCGACTTCGGCATCGTCGGCACGCTGACCGATACCGACAAAAACTATCTGGCGCAGAATTTCCTGGCCTTCTTCCGCCGCGATTACAAGCGTGTCGCCGAAGCCCACATCGAATCGGGCTGGGCACCGAAAGATACGCGCGTCGACGAGTTCGAAGCCGCTATCCGCGCGGTCTGCGAGCCGATCTTCGACCGCCCGCTGAAGGACATCTCCTTCGGCAAGGTCCTGCTGCGCCTGTTCCAGACCTCACGCCGCTTCAATGTCGAGATCCAGCCCCAACTCGTGATGCTGCAGAAGACCCTGCTCAACATCGAGGGCCTCGGCCGTCAGCTCGATCCCGAACTCGACTTGTGGAAGACCGCCAAGCCTTTCCTCGAGCGCTGGATGAGCGAACAGATCGGCTGGCGCGGTCTGCTCAAGACCTTCAAACAGGAAGCCCCCTATCTGGCACGCAGCATCCCTCAGCTGCCGCGTCTCGTCCATCAGGCGCTCGCGCAACCGGCCAAGGCCGATTTGCAGCCGCAGATCGAGCAGCTGATTGCCGCCCAGCGCCAGCAGAACCGCTGGCTGGCCGTCATCGCCCTGCTGCTCGCCCTGCTCGTCGGCGCCCTCTTCGCCTGACCGTCGATGGCCGTCATCACGCTATCCACGTTTACCGAAGAGCATGTCGCCGAATGGTTCGCCACGCGCGACATCAACAAGGCCAAACCTTACGTCGACCTGGTCCGCGACCTGAACATCGACGGCAACATGTTGAGCGCGCTGGTCCCCGGCTCGGCGCCGCAGCCCTACAAGGTTCAGGCCTACCTGAGCCAGGACCAGAGCGGCGAAATGGGCGTCGTCAGTCGTTGCACCTGCCAAGTCGGCCGCCACTGCAAGCACGTTGCCGCCACGCTGCTCAGGGCCATCGAGGCGCGCACCCCGGCCGCACAGCCGAGCGGCAGTGCCCTGTCGTGGATTGAAGACCTGCGCCGCACTTCCATTGCCGTTGCCAAGAAAAAGGCCCGGCCGAGCAGCGCGCGCCAGCAACTCTTCTACATCCTGAAATGGACGACCGACAAACGCCAGTTCGGCATCGAGATTCGCAAGGGGAAGTATCCGGAAAGCGCCGAAGAGTGGTGGAAGGTAGACCGCGCCCTGGTCACGCCACCGCAATTCGTCAGTGAGGAAGATGTCGGCATCCTGCGCCTGATCTGGGCCGACCGCGGCCACGAAAACGGCCTGCGCGCCTTTGGGCTCGGTCCGGAGCGGGGCGGCGAAATCCTGCAGCGCATGGCCGCCAGCCATCGCCTCTACCCCGAGGATGATCTCGGCCTGCCGCTCAATGCCGGCGCCCCCCGCCCCGCCACCATCGGCTGGAACATCGATGGCATGGGGTTTCAGCGCCCCTACCTGAAGCCCCAACCGTCGGCCGAAATGATCATCGCCGTCGATCCGCCCTGGTATGTCGACCTTGCCGAAGGGGAAATCGGTCCGCTGGAGGTTTCCGGCAATCCGGACGTGGTCAGTCGCCTCTTTTCGCTGCCCCCACTATCGGCCGAAGAAGCCGCCCTGGTCGCCGAAGCGCTCTCCGAGCAGGCACCCGACCTGCCGCTTCCGGGCAACGATGCCGGCGCCCGCCTGCGCCTCGTCGACGCGCCGCTGATTCCCATCCTGCAGCTGGAGACGCTGCATACGCATGGTCATCGGGCATGGCGGAGCTATCCGCAGAATTTCGCCGGCGGCGAGTTCGATGTCGCCAAGGTCATTTTCCGCTACGGTGATGCCGATATCCGGCCCGAAGAGAAAAGCGAGTTCATTACGCTTCCGGAAGGCGAGACAATTCGTCTGAAACGCCGCCCCGAGGCCGAAGCGAAGGCGCTGGAAGCATTGGCCGGCAGCGGCCTGCAGAAAATTCCGAGCCATACCCTGCATACCTTCGGCAGCCCGCCGGAAGGCATCTACGGCCTGGCCGATGAAACGCTGTGGGTGCCTTTCATGCAGGACGGCTCGCTGCGCCTGAAGGATGCCGGTTGGCAGATCGAGTTTCCCGAGGATTTCCGCCACCACGTCATCGAGGTGGACGGCTGGGATGCCGAGCTCTATGAATCCGACAACGGCTGGTTCAACCTCGACATGGGGATCATCGTCGAAGGCGAACGCCTGCCGCTGGCACCGCTGCTCGCCAACTTGTTCCGCAGCGACCCGCGTTGGCTGGAGGTTGCCGAGCTGGAACGCGTCCCCGACGACGAAGGCATCGATCTCTACACCGCCCGCGGCAAACGCCTGCGCGTGCCGGCCGGCCGTATCAAGCCACTGGCAGCGACGCTGATCGACCTGTTCGATGGCTTTTCCGGCGGTGACGTGCTGCGTCTGTCGCGCTTCGACGCACCACGCCTCGCCGAGTTGTCCGACCTCAGCCGCTGGCAGTTCCGCGGCCAGAACGACATCATGGCGCTGGCTGAACGGCTGCTCGCCGCCCAGGGCATTTCCGACGTCGAGCCGCCTGCTGGCTTCCATCTCGACCTGCGTCCCTACCAGCGCGAAGGCCTCGCCTGGCTGCAGTTCCTGCGCGCCAACGCCCTGTCGGGCATCCTGGCCGACGACATGGGCCTCGGCAAGACCGCCCAGACGCTGGCCCACCTGTTGTTGGAAAAGGAAAGCGGCCGCCTCGACAAGCCGGCGCTGGTCATCCTGCCCACCTCGCTGATATTCAACTGGAAAAACGAAGCCGCCCGCTTCGCCCCGGATCTCAAGGTGCTGTCGCTGCACGGCCCGGAACGCAAGAGCCGCTTCGCCGACATTGCGACCCATGACGTGGTGCTGACCACCTATCCGCTACTCTGGCGCGACGCCGACGACCTGATGCAGCACAGCTATCACCTGCTCATCCTCGACGAGGCGCAGACGGTCAAGAATGCGCAGAGCCAGAGCGCCGAGGCCGTGCGCAAGGTCGACGCACGACACCGGCTGTGCCTGACCGGTACTCCACTGGAAAACCACCTCGGCGAACTGTGGAGCCAGTTCGACTTCCTGCTCCCCGGCTTCCTCGGCACGAGCAAGCAGTTCACCCGTCATTGGCGAACGCCGATCGAAAAGCAGGGCGATATCGCCCGCCGCAGCCTGCTCGCCCGCCGCATCCGCCCCTTCATCCTGCGCCGCAAAAAGGAGGACGTGGCCCAGGAACTGCCGCCCAAGACCATCATCGTGCGCAGCGTCGAACTCGAAGGCGCCCAGCGTGACCTCTACGAAACGGTACGCGCAGCGATGGATGCCAAGGTCCGCGACGAGATCGCCCGCATGGGTTTCGCGCGCAGCCAGATCGTCATCCTCGATGCCCTGCTCAAGCTACGCCAAGTCTGCTGCGACCCGCGCCTGGTCAAGGCCAGTGCCGCCCGCAAGGTAACCGAGCGGGCCAAGCTCGACCTGCTGATGGCCATGCTGCCTGAACTGGTCGACGAAGGCCGCCGCGTACTGGTCTTCTCGCAATTCACCAGCATGCTGGCGCTGATCGAGCATGAACTCGACAAGGCCAACATCGCCTACGTCACGCTGACTGGCGATACCAACGACCGCGAAACACCGATCCGCCGCTTCCAGGAGGGCCAGGTGCCGGTCTTCCTGATCAGCCTGAAAGCCGGCGGTGTCGGCCTGAACCTGACGACGGCCGACACCGTCATCCACTACGACCCGTGGTGGAACCCAGCCGTCGAAAACCAGGCCACCGACCGCGCCCACCGCCTCGGCCAGAACAAGCCGGTTTTCGTCTACAAGCTGATCGTCAGCGGCAGCATCGAGGAAAAAATCCTCGCCCTGCAGGAGCGCAAGGCCGAACTCGCCGCCGGTATTCTCTCCGAGGATCATCAGGTCGACATCAAGTTCGGCACCGACGATCTCGCCGCCCTGTTCGAGCCGCTGCCCGACTGATAGCGCGACGACATCCATCCATTACAATCCGCAATCAGACTTTTCCGATATGAGGCCGTTCATGCATCGCTTCCTGCTCCTGGCGATCCTGATGCTGTTAGCCGTCGGTGTCCGTGCCGAGCCCTGGCTGGAAAAGAAAAAAACAGCCGCCAGCTTCGAGGACACCCGCGACGCGGTCGTCATGGCTATCGAGAATCGCGGGCTGGTCATCAGTTACATATCCCACATCGGCGACATGCTGGAACGGACCGGTGTCGACGTGGGTGCGTCACGCCAGGTATATGGCCAGGCACAGATCGTCGAATTCTGCTCGGCCCGCCTTTCGCGCCAGATGGTCGAGCGCGACCCGCACAATATCGTGTTCTGCCCCTTCGCCATTTCGGTCTACACTCTGCCCGGTGAGCCGGGCACCTGGGTTTCCTATCGCCGCCCCAGCGGCGCAGCGGCCGAACTGGCCGAGCCGCTGCTCAAGGCAATCGCCAACGAAGCCACGCAATGACGGGGTGCGGCACAGCCGCCCCCGCCCAGAGACCGTTCAGGCCACTACCGTCGACGCGGCGATCCTCGACAATAGCCCGTCCAGGGCGTGATGCACCGACTGCTCGCGCACCGCAGCACGGTCCCCGACGAAATGCCGGGTCTGCGCCTCGCAGCCCCCATCGCGCGCCGCCCAGGCAAAGCAGACCGTACCCACCGGCTTTTCCGGAGAACCACCGGTTGGTCCGGCAATACCGGTAATGGCCAGCACCCAATCGGCAAGACTGTGGTCGAGCGCGCCTTGTGCCATCGCTCTCGCCGTCGCTTCAGAAACTGCACCATGCCGAGCCAGGGTCGTGTCCGGTACGCCGAGCATGTCGATCTTGGCGGCATTCGAATAGGTGACAAAACCCCGGTCGAACCACGCTGAACTGCCGGCAATCGCCGTCAGCACCTGGGCAACCCAACCACCGGTACAGGATTCCGCGGCCGCCACCAATTCGCCCCGTTCAAGGAGCTTTTTCCCAAGACATTCAGCCAATTTATCAAGTTCACGCATGATGTTCATCCTAGCATGGCGAAGCTACGATCGCGTCCGCCAAATCGACAGTCACCCGCGCATAGCCTCCCAAGGGTCACGCAAATCCCCAAGGCATATTCCAAAAGAATTAATCGGAAGCCCAACCAAAGAACAACCCCTTCCGCAACATTCTGTTACAGAAGGCTACGAAAGGACGACAGACGGCGCGGGGCTGCGACCTTAGAATGCAATCGTGCATTGAACCCCTCCTCTCGAAATTCCCCCTTTCGAGAAATTTACACCCCGCCGCTGGCGGGGTTTTTTTTGCTCAGTTTCTCCGGGCCGTTATAATCGAGGTTTTATATCTAACGCACTGGGGTCTTCGGCATGGCTGAACAATATTCTTCCAAGAGCATGATGTGGAAAACGATCGGCGTAGCGGTTGTTCTGATCGCCATCATCTACCCGCTCACCAACAGAACCTTCAACTCGGCCGCCGACGCCGCCAAGGGCACCGACGAATCCGACGTTCGCATCCAGCCGGTTGCCAAGTTCGAGCTGGCCAAGGCCGAAGCAGCAGCAGCCAGCGGTCCACGCGACGGCGCGACCATCTACAACTCGGTTTGCGGTGCCTGCCACAACTCCGGTGCCGCCGGCGCACCGAAGATCGACGACAAGGGCGCTTGGGCGCCGCGTCTGGCCCAAGGCAAGGATGGTCTGATCAAAAGTGTGACCAACGGCAAGGGTGCCATGCCGCCGAAGGGTGGTGCCACGCTGTCCGACGTCGAGATCAAGAATGTTGTCGAATACGTGATGAGCAAGGCCAAGTAAGGCCTTTCCATGTCATACCAAGGGAGGCTGCGGCCTCCCTTTTTCGTGGACGAAAAAAGAGCGCCCGACTGGGCGCCCCGTCCGGCGCGGTTTTTGGAGGACCGCGCCCGGCTTGGAGAAGCAATCCTTACTTCTTGGCCGGCTCGGCCGCGGCAGCAGCCGTGGCCGGCTGGGCGGCGGCCTTCTTGGCATGCTTCTTCGCCTTCTTGGCCGGTGTGGCAGCCGGCTTCACTTCTTCCTTCTTCATTTCCGGCGCAGCAGCAGCCGACTTGGTTTCCGCAGCCTTCACGGCTTCGGCGACTTTCGGCGGTTCCGTCTTGACGACTGCTGCAGTCGGTGCGGCAGCGGCCTTCACTTCGGTGGCGGCCGGTTTGACGTCGGCTGCATGGGCGATGCCGAAGGAAGCGGCGATAGCGATGGCGACGAGTTGCTTGATCATGTTGATTCTCCTGATGTTGTTTGTTCGGTTGTTGATCCGGCTTTGCAAGATTGCGCTGCCTTGTGCCGAATAACGCGAGCCAGTGCAGCCCGGATGTCAGAAGGAAAGTAACCCGTTGTAACGCCCTGTTACCGGGCGGTTAGCGCTTGTTTCCAGCCAGCATGGCCTTCATGGCGTCGAGCCGGGCGCTGCCGGTTACCTTGTCCACCGGCTTGGCATCCTTGCCACCGGCGAAGCGCACGTCATCACGACCCATTTCGTCGATGAAGCGTGACGGTTCGCAGGGAATAAATTCACGAGCCTGCTTGCGCCGCTCGCAATAGGAAATATTCAGGGTGCGCTGGGCGCGGGTGATGCCAACGTACATCAGGCGGCGCTCTTCCTCGATTTTGGATGGCTCGGTCGACTCACGATGCGGCAGGATGCCTTCCTCGACACCGACCAGGAAGACATGCGGATATTCCAGCCCCTTGGAGGCATGCAGAGTTGATAGCTGCACGGCGTCGACCTCCTCTTCGTTCTGCTTGTCGAGCATGTTGATCAGGGCGATGCTCTGGGTCAGCTCGATCAGCGTCTTGCCATCGAGTTCGCCCTTTTTGTTGATCCAGTTAGCGAATTCGCAGACATTGGCCCACCGTGTTTGCGCCGCGCGTTCTTCCTCGTGGTCGTAGAGGTAGGTCTCGTAGTCGATGGCCTTGATCAGATCGGGCAGCACGAGGTTGGCTGACTCGCGCCCAGCCCGCTCCTGCATGCGGTTGATGAAGTGGCCGAATTCGAGCAGTGGTTCGAGTTGGCGCGTCGCAACACGGTGCGCGAAGCCTTCCTCGAACGCTGCCGCGAACAGCGAGATGTGCCGCTCACCGGCGTAGGTACCGAGCACCTGCAGCGTCGCCGCCCCGATACCGCGCTTGGGCGTGGTGGCGGCGCGAATGAAGGCCGGGTCGTCGTCCTCGTTAGCCAGCAAGCGCAAGTAGGCGATGATGTCCTTGATCTCGGCCTTGTCGAAGAAGGACTTGCCGCCGGACAGCAGGTAGGGGATACGGTGGTCGCGCAGGTATTCCTCGAAAATCCGTGCCTGGTGGTTGGAGCGGTAGAGGATGGCGTAGTCCTTGAACTGGCTGCGCTGCTCGAAGCGATGCGCCTGCAGCTTCATGACCACGCCTTCAGCCTCGGCATCGTTGTCGCGGTAAGCCGTGACGGCGATCTGCTCGCCGTGGCCGTGCTCGGACCACAGCTTCTTGTCGAACAGCTTCTCGTTGTTGGCGATGACGTTGTTGGCCGCCTTCAGGATACGCACCGTCGACCGGTAATTCTGTTCGAGCTTGATGACCTTCAGTGCGGGGAATTCAGCCGGCAGTTTGCGCAGATTGTCGATGTCGGCACCGCGCCAACCGTAAATAGCCTGGTCATCGTCACCCACAGCCGTGAACTGGGCACGGACACCAGTCAACAGCTTCAAAAGCTGGTATTGGCAGGCGTTGGTATCCTGGTATTCGTCGACCAGCAGGTAGCGCAGGCGATTCTGCCACTTGTCGGCGATTTCCGGATGCTCGCTGAACAGCTTGACCGGCAGGCCGATCAGGTCGTCGAAATCGACCGCCTGGTAGGCCTTCAGCGTCGCCTCGTAGCTCAGATAGGCGTGCGCCGCGAGCTTTTGATGCTCGTCGGTAGCCAGATGGCGGGCTGCCTCCGGAGCGACCAGCGCGTTCTTCCAGTTGGAAATCAGCGACTGCAGGATGCGCACCGTCGCCTTGTCCACCGTCCCCGCCGCCTCGCTCAGGATGCCCGCGCAGTCGGCCGAGTCGAAGATGGAAAAGCGCGGCTTGTAACCCAGCGCCTTGGCTTCCTCGCGCAGGATGCGCACACCGAGCGAGTGGAAGGTGGAAATCTGCAAGTCGTTGGCCTGTGCCGGCGACAAAATCTTGCCAATGCGCTCCTGCATTTCCTTCGCCGCCTTGTTGGTGAAGGTAATGGCCGCAATGTTGCGCGGCTGGAAGCCACAATCCTGAACCAGGTAGGCGATTTTCTGCGTGATCACCCGCGTCTTGCCCGAGCCAGCCCCGGCCAGGACCAGCAAGGGACCGTCGAGGTAGTGGATCGCTTCGCGCTGCTGGGGATTGAGGCCGGACATGGTTCCTGGAAAAACAGAGCCCCGCCGGAGCGGGGCAGACAGTAGGCAATGCCGGATTTTACCCTAGCCGGAAAGGCGAGGTGATTTCACCCTGTCGGCTGATGGCGGCAAGCATCTACTCAGGCCTTGTCATCCACACCACACAGCTTCCGGGGTACGACATCGGATTTGACCAGATCTTCGAACGATTCCCCGAGCTCCGCCAGTTGGGAAGCGACCTCGCGGGCCTCCTGCATGAGTTGCTCGCCACCATTGAATTCGCCGATGGCATTCGGGTCGATTTCAGCCAACTCCTGACGCAGGCTGCGCTGCCGGTCCCCTTCGATGCCTTCGAGCATCTCGACGCGACGCACACCCTCGCCCGCAGCCTGACGGACACGATCAACCGACTCCTGCGAAATGCGCTGCGTGGTAGAGGACAGACGATGCAGTTTCATGGGACCTCCTAGCCCCATTTACGACACCGTCAAGCAAAGCTTTAGCCCGGGCCGTCTCCCGAAAACTCAGAGCGCGCCGAAAACCTTTTTCAGCAAATCACTACCAGCTCCGACCGGGTTTGCGCGCAGCTTCTTCTCTTCCTCGGCGATCATCAGGAACAGACCATCCATTGCCTTCTGCGTCACATAGCTGTCGATGTCGGCGTCCTTCTTGTCGACCAGGCCGGCATTGGCTACCTTGCCTGCAAATTGATTGTACTGCTCGGCCAGTTGCAGCTTACCGGTTTCCTTCTTGACGATAGGCATGAACTTCGCCGTCAACTGCTCGGTCGAAGTCCGCTTGAAGTACTGCGTCACACTGTCATCGCCACCCGTCAGGATACCCTTGGCGTCCTGCACGCTCATTTTCTTGATCGCATCGACCAGTACCGGCTTGGCCACCGCCACCGCATTCTCGGCAGCATGATTCATGGTTTCGACCAACTGGTCGGCTTGCTTGCCCATGCCGAACATGCGCAGTGCCGAGTCAGCCTTTTGCAGGTAACCGGGCAAGTGGATTTTCACCTTGTCGTTGCCGAGAAAGCCGCCGCTCTTGCCGAGAGAAGCCACTGCATAGTCGGCTCCCTTGCTCAGCGCCTCCTTGACGCCCGCCGAAGCGTCACCGGCCGAAATGGCATCCAGCGCCCCCGCCTGCGCCAGCATGGCGGTCGCACTCACGAACAGGGTGAATAGAATTTTGATCAGACAACGCACGACACGCTCCCCAATGACATCAGACGATATCGAGATGACCGATGCCGGTGCTCAGGTCACGATCCTTGGACTCCTTGCCGTGCAGCTTGATCTGCAGACGCAGGTCATTCAGGGAATCGGCATTGCGCAGCGCATCCTCGTAAGTGACCTTGCCGGCCTCGTAGAGATCGAACAGCGCCTGGTCGAAAGTCTGCATGCCGAGCTCGCGGGATTTCTTCATGATTTCCTTGATCTCGTGGATGTCACCCTTGAAGATCAGGTCGGAAATCAGCGGCGAGTTGAGCATAACCTCGATAGCGGCGACACGGCCTTTACCGTCCTTCTTGGGAATCAAGCGCTGCGAGACCATGGCGCGCAGGTTCAGCGACAAGTCCATCAGCAATTGCTGGCGACGCTCTTCCGGGAAGAAGTTGATGATACGGTCGATGGCCTGGTTGGCGCTGTTGGCATGCAAGGTGGCCAGGGCCAGGTGGCCGGTTTCGGCGAAGGCGATGGCGTAATCCATGGTATCCCGGTCGCGGATTTCCCCCATTAGGATGACGTCCGGTGCCTGACGCAACGTATTCTTCAATGCCGGCCCCCAGTCGTCGGTATCGACGCCGACTTCGCGCTGGGTGACGATGCAGTTCTTGTGTTCGTGCACGTACTCGATCGGATCCTCGATGGTGATGATATGACCGTACGAGTTCTCGTTGCGGTAATCGACCAATGCGGCCAGCGATGTCGTCTTACCGGTGCCGGTACCGCCGACAAAGATGATCAGGCCGCGCTTGGTCATCGCCAAGTCTTTCAACACCGGCGGCAACTGCAGCTCGTCAAGGCTCGGGATAGTCATGTTGATCGTCCGGCAGACGACCCCGACACGTCCCTGCTGAACCAGGGCGTTGACCCGGAAGCGCCCGATGCCTTGTGGCGAGATGGCGAAGTTGCACTCCTTGGTCGCTTCGAACTCCGCCGCCTGGCGGTCGTTCATGATCGAGCGGGCGAGCTCGGCTGTGTGCTGCGAGGTCAATACCTGATTGGAAACCGGCGTGATCTTGCCGTCGATCTTGATCGCCGGCGGAAAACCGGCGGTGATAAAGAGGTCGGAGCCCTTCTTCTGCGCCATCAGGCGCAGAAGATCGTGCATGAATTTCATTGCCTGGTCGCGTTCCATACTTCCTACTTCCCCTCGTTTGTTCTTTCAAGCCCCCGGATCAAGCCGGGAATGAATCCTTGTTGGCGGCCCGGAAACGCGCCTCGGCACTCGACACGATATTGCGCCGTACCAGATCGATCAGGTTCTGGTCCAGCGTCTGCATGCCGAAATTCTGGCCGGTCTGGATCGCCGAGTACATCTGCGCGATCTTGTTTTCGCGGATCAGGTTGCGGATCGCCGGCGTGCCGATCAGGATTTCGTGCGCCGCGACCCGGCCGGTGCCATCCTTGGTCTTGAGCAGGGTCTGCGAAATGACCGCACGCAGCGATTCCGACAACATGGCACGGACCATTTCCTTTTCAGCTGCCGGGAAAACGTCGACCACGCGGTCGACCGTCTTGGCGGCGGACGATGTATGCAGCGTGCCGAACACCAAGTGGCCGGTCTCGGCCGCGGTCAGTGCCAGGCGGATGGTTTCCAGGTCGCGCATTTCGCCGACCAGAATCACGTCAGGGTCTTCGCGCAGTGCCGAACGCAGCGCGTTGGCGAAGGACAGTGTATGCGGACCGACTTCGCGCTGGTTGATCAGGCACTTCTTGGCCTCATGCACGAACTCGATCGGATCCTCGACAGTCAGGATATGGCCGTAGTCGTTCTCATTGATGTGGTTGACCATGCCGGCCAGTGTCGTCGACTTGCCCGAGCCGGTCGGCCCGGTGACCAGCACGATACCGCGCGGATACTCGCAGATTTCCCTGAAGATCTTCGGTGCGTTCAGTTCCTCCAGCGTCAGAACCTTCGAGGGGATGGTCCGAAACACTGCGCCAGCGCCGCGATGCTGGTTGAAGGCATTGACGCGGAAGCGCGCCAGGTTGGGAATTTCGAAGGAGAAGTCGCACTCCAGCGTTTCCTCATACACCTTGCGCTGGCCGTCGTTCATGATGTCGTACACCATGCCGTGCACGTCCTTGTGCTCCATCGCCGGCAGGTTGATGCGGCGGACGTCGCCGTGCACGCGAATCATCGGCGGCAAGCCGGAAGACAGGTGAAGGTCGGAAGCCTTGTTCTTGACACTGAAGGCCAGCAGTTCGGTGATGTCCATGCGGATCGTCCTCGGCGCGCGTGTATACTTTGAATTGTTGTTAATTCCTAATGGATTATGAGCGCAATCGCCGACAACCTGCAAGCCGTCCAGGCCCGTATTTCCAACGCTGCAGCGGCTGTCGGCCGTTCGCCGGAGTCGGTTCGCCTGCTTGCGGTAAGCAAGACCTGGCCGCTTTCCTGCGTGGTCGATGCCGCCGAGGCCGGGCAACGCGCCTTTGGTGAGAACTACGTTCAGGAAGGCATCGACAAGATCGCCTCGATCTCCGGACGCAACCTGGAATGGCACTTCATCGGCCCGCTGCAAAGCAACAAGACCAAGCCGGTCGCCGAGCATTTCGACTGGGTGCATTCGATCGACCGACTGAGGGTTGCCGAACGCCTGTCCGCGCAGCGCCCCACCTACCTTCCCCCGCTACAGGTCTGTGTACAGGTCAATGTCTCCGGCGAAGCAACCAAGAGCGGTTGCCCCCCCGACGCGACCCTCGAACTCTGCCGCGCTGTAGCTGCCTTGCCCGGCCTGCAGTTGCGCGGCCTGATGGCCATTCCCGAGCCAGTCGACGACGTGCAGGCGCAGCGCCTGCCGTTTCGCCACTTGCGCCAGCTCAGCGAACGGATTCAGGCAGCCGGCCTGCCGCTCGACACCCTGTCCATGGGCATGTCCCACGATCTTGAAGCCGCCGTGGCCGAAGGGGCGACCATCGTCCGCATCGGCACGGCCATTTTTGGTGAAAGAAACTACGCATGAAAATCATTTTCCTCGGCGGTGGCAACATGGCCAACGCCCTGATCGGCGGCATGCTCAAACAGGGCTTCGCTGCCCCCGACATCGACGTCATCGACCTTGGAGCAGAAGCCCGCACCAAGCTGGCCGCCAGCTATGGCGTCACCTGCCACGCCAGCGCCGACAGCGCGCCGGATAGCCCCGATATCCTGGTGCTGGCCGTCAAGCCGCAGCAGATGAAGGAAGCCGTCGCTCCGCTCGTCGCCAAGCTCGGCAACGCACTGGTCATCAGCATCGCCGCCGGCCTCGACATGTCCGCACTATCGCGCTGGCTGGGCGGCCATCGGCAGATCGTCCGCTGCATGCCCAACACCCCTGCCCTGATCGGCGCCGGCATCACCGGCCTGTGCGCCCTGCCCGAAGTGAGCGCTGGCCAACGCGCTGCCGCCGACCGCGTTTTGAAAGCCGTCGGCACCACCGTGTGGATCGATGACGAAGCAAAAATTGATGGGGTGACCGCCATTTCCGGCAGCGGCCCGGCCTACGTCTTCCTGTTCATCGAAGCGCTGCAGCAGGCTGCGGCCGACCTTGGTTTCACGCCTGAGCAGGGGCGCCAACTAGCCATCGAAACTGTTCAGGGTGCTGCCGCCCTCGCCGCTCAATCGAGCGAGGCCGCCTCGACCCTGCGCGAGCGTGTCACCTCCAAGGGCGGCACCACCGAGGCCGCACTCAAGGTCATGGCCGAAAAGGGCGTCAAGGAAGGCATCGTCGCAGGTTGTAAAGCCGCCGAGGCCCGCGGCCAGGAGCTCGGCAAGATGCTTGGAGCCAGCTGATGCAAGCCATCGCCTTCCTGCTTGATGCTATCGCCAGCTTCTTCTGTACCCTCTTTCTGCTGCGCTTCATGATGCAGGCGATGCGCGTGTCGTTTGCCGGGCAGATCGGCGATTTCGTCGTCAAACTGACCAACTGGGCGGTCAAACCGCTGCGCAACATCGTTCCGGGCTTTGCCGGTTTCGACTGGGCCAGCCTGATCGCTGCGCTGGCCGTGCAACTGCTGCTTTCGGGCATTCTGATCGGCCTCGCCGGGCCATCGATCGGCAACGATGCTGGGACGCTAGCTCTGATGGTCCTGTGGTTCGCCGTCAAGGCCATACTCCGCCTTGCGGTCTATATCCTGATCGGTGCCCTGATTCTGCAAGCCGTGCTGTCGTGGATCAACCCGTATTCACCGCTAGCGGCGCCAGCCTATCAGTTGACCCGCCCCATCCTCGACCCGATCCGCCGCATCGTACCCACCATTTCGGGGATCGATCTGTCGCCGCTGATCGCCATCCTGTTGCTCCAGGTGGTGTTGATGTTCCTGTGAGCGAGTGGTATCGAGTCACCGCCGATGGCTGCGTCACCCTGACCCTGCACATCCAACCCGGCGCGAAAAAGACTGAGTTGGCCGGGCTGCACGGCGATGCGCTCAAAATCCGCCTCGCCGCGCCTCCAGTTGACGGCAAGGCCAATGAGGCCTTGTTGAAGTTCATCGCCGAAACGTTGGGCATGGCCAAAACGGCAATCACCCTGAAAAGCGGCCACACATCGCGCCGCAAGGTGCTGGAAATCAAAGGGGCAGACCGCATCGCCATCGCGGCGCTCGCAGCGCAAGGCTGAAACCGGCTACGACGCTACCCCAGTTCCAAGCAATTTGCCCGCCCCCATCGCCCCGCCCGTCAGCTTCATGGCAGGTTCATATGGATAATCAGGCGGTGCAAGCTTGTAATTGAGTTTGTCTCTTCCAGAACTTTTTTGCCCCACAGGATTAACCTCTTGTGGGGTTTTCTTTTTGCAACATCCGGCCTTCCCACAAACGAACGGCTGCATCGAATGCAAAACGGCGGGAAATCCCGCCGTTTTGCATTCGAAAGCTCTGCTGCGATCAGGCGCGATAAACCACGCGCCCGCCAACCAGCGTGGCCTCGACCTTACCGGTCATCATGTAACCCAACCAAGGCGAGTTTTTCCCGCGACTCTTCAAGGATTCGGGTATCAGCTGCCACGTGGCCTCCGGATCGAAAACGCAGACGTCGGCCGTTGCCCCAATGGCCAGATGGCCGGCGCTCAACCCCAGAACCTCGGCCGGTGCGGAGGTAATACGCGCCAGCGCGGCGGGCAGATCGACCTTGGCGGCCTCAGCCCATCGCAAAGTCAGCGGCAGCAGGAGTTCAAGGCCAGTGGCACCGGGCTTGGCCTCGCCAAAGGGCAAAAGTTTGTCGTCGGCACCGACCGGCGTGTGGTCAGAGCAGATGGATGCCCAGCCTGCCACGACGGCGTCGGACAGTGCCTGCCGATCGTTCTGGGTGCGCAGCGGCGGGGAAAATCGGGCGTGCGTATTGAAGTAGCCGATGTCGTTTTCGGTGAGCAGCAGGTGGTGCACGCCGACATCGCAGGTAATCGGCAGATTGTCGTGCTGGGCGCGATGCACCAGCTGCATGCCGGCCGCCGACGAGATACGGGTGAGATGCACGCGGCAACCGGTGATCCGCACCAGCTGGATGATGGTGCCGATGGCGATGGTTTCGGCAGCGACCGGGATGCCCGCCAGGCCAAGACGACTGGCAACCTCGCCTTCGTGCGCGATGCCGTTGCGCGACAGCCAGTAGTCCTGGGGCTGCAGCCAGACGGCAAAGCCGAAGGTTGCCGCATACTCCATGGCACGGAGCAGGGCTTCGGTATCGACCACTGTCCTGTTCGCCTGCGAGAAGGCAATACAACCAGCCTTCTTGAGGCCAGCCAGTTCGGCCAGGCGCTCGCCATTGAGCCCCAAGGTCAGCGCACCGAGCGGCAGGACGCGGGCCTTGCCAATCTCTTCGCCGCGATGGACGAGGCGATCGGCCAGTTCCGGTTCGTCGAGCGGCGGATCGGCATCGGGCGGCACGACGACGCTGGTCACCCCACCGGCAACGGCAGCGGCCAGCTCCGCCTCGATCGAATTGAGACGAGCACCGAGGTCGATCAGACCGGGGCAGACGACGCAACCAGCCGCATCGATGGTCTGATCGGCAACGAAACCAGCCGGCGTTTCACCCAAGCCGATGACAGTCCCCTCGGCAACGAACAGCGAAGTATTGCCGCGGTCGACACCGTTTTTCGGATCGATGACGCGGCCGTTTTCAATAACGATGTTCATGTTCAGTTCCCTGCAACGATGCTCATGACGGCCATACGAACCGCGATGCCGAAGGTGACCTGGGGCAGGATGACGGCCTGCGCGCCGTCGGCCACGGCGGAGTGGATTTCGACGCCTCGGTTCATCGGACCCGGATGCATCACGATGGCGTCCGGCTTGGCCAGCGCCAGCTTCTGCGGCGTCAGGCCGTAGTGGCGGAAATATTCGCCGGCAGAAGGCAACAGCGCACCGTTCATCCGTTCGTTCTGCAGGCGCAGCATGATGATCACGTCGCAGTCCTTGAGGCCTTCGTTCATGTCGTGGAAGACATGCACGCCGAGCTTGTCGAGATGCTTGGGCAGCAGGGTTTCCGGGCCGATGGCGCGAACTTCCGGCACCCCCAGCGTGGTCAGCGCATGGATGTCTGAACGGGCGACGCGCGAGTGCAGGATGTCGCCGACAATGGCGACGCGCAGTTGCGTGAAGTCCTTCTTGTAATGACGGATGGTGTACATGTCGAGCAGGCCCTGCGTCGGATGGGCATGGCGGCCGTCGCCGGCATTGACGACATGCACGTCGTCGCGGCCGATACGGCGCAGGTGCTCGGTGATCAGGAAGGGGGCGCCGCTCGAGGCATGGCGCACGACGAACAGGTTGGCGTGCATGGCCACCAGATTGTCGATGGTGTCGAGCAGGGTTTCGCCCTTGGCCGTCGACGACTTGTTGATGTCGAGATTGATTACGTCGGCCGACAGGCGCTTGGCGGCGATCTCGAAGGTGGTTCGCGTGCGCGTCGAGTTCTCGAAGAACAGGTTGAAGACGCTCTTGCCACGCAGCAGAGGCACCTTCTTCACGTCGCGGGCCGACACCTCCATGAAGGAAGCGGCGGTGTCGAGGATCTGGGTCAGGATACGTTGCGGCAGGCCTTCGATCGACAGCAGGTGCGTCAGCTCGCCATCCTTATTCAACTGCGGGTTATACATGTTCCAGCCTCCAGGCGAGTTGTGCGCCATCGTTACGCTCGAGCACCAGATTCTGGCCATCGCCGAGCGGAACATCCCAGATTCCGTAGGTCGCCGCCACCGGCAGTTCGCGGCCCCCACGGTCGGCCAGCACGGCCAGCTCAACGACGGCTGGACGCCCATAGTCGAACAGTTCGTTGATGGCGGCGCGCGTCGTACGGCCGGTGTACAGCACGTCATCGACCAGGATGATGTGGCGACCTTCGACGTCGAATGGAATTACCGTCGGGCGGCACTGCGGATGCAGGCCCTTTTCGGAAAAATCGTCGCGATAGAAGGAAACGTCGATCAAGCCGATATCTTCCGACAGGCCGAGCAACTCCTTCAGGCGCTCGGCGACCCATGCGCCACCGCTGTAGATGCCGACCAGCGCCGGGTTCTTGGACAGTTGCGGACGAATCAGGTCGGCCAGCTGGCGACACTGGGCCTCGGCATCAGGCAGGGGGTTGGGTAGGGATGACATGCTGCGGGCTTTCGAACCAGGTTTGGAGAATGAGTTGCGCCGCCACGGCATCAAGCAGCGGCTTGGCGGTCTTGCTGTTGCGGCCGGTTTCGCGCAGGCGCGCCTCGGCATCGAGCGAGGTCAAGCGCTCGTCGGCATAGGAAACCGGCAAATTGAAGCGCCTGACCAAACGTTCGCCGAACTTGCCGGCGAGACGGGTCATTTCGTGCGGCGTGCCATCGGCGTGGGTAGGCAGGCCGACGACCAGGCACTCCGGCTGCCACTCGGCGATCAGTTTGCCGATGGCGGCAAAACGGTCATCGTTCGATTCGGCGTGGATCACGGTCAACGGGTGGGCGCTGCCCAGCAATGTTTCGCCCGTGGCGACGCCGATACGCTTTTCGCCGAAGTCGAAGGCGAGAACGGTGCCCACGGGGTCAGGCGTGTCCGGCCACGTCGGAAAGCTGGGTAAAGCTGATACCCAGTTTCTGCATGGCGGCCGGCAGGCGCTCCTCCGGCGGCAGATCGAACAGGATGCTGGCTTTGGCCGGCACCGTCAGCCAGGAGTTCTGCGCCAGTTCGTCTTCAAGTTGTCCGGCATCCCAACCCGCATAACCGAGCGAGATCAGGATTTCGCAAGGCAGGCCATCCTTGCCGACTGAACTAAGCACATCACGCGAACTGGTCAGCCCGACATCTCCGTTGACCGCCAGTGTCGATTGCCAATGCCCGACCGGGCGATGCAGCACGAAGCCGCGATCCAGCTGCACCGGCCCGCCAAAATAGACCGGCAGGTTGGCCAGGCTTTCAGCCTCCAGCTTGATGTCGATTTTTTCGAACAAGCCGGCCACGTTCATGTCGATCGGCCGATTGACGATGATGCCCAACGCTCCGTTCTCGTTATGTTCGCAAACATAGACCAGCGCGTTGGAAAAATAAGGATCCTCCAGCGCCGGCATGGCGATCAGGAAGTGGTCTGTCAGGTTGACGTTGTCCATAAGTGGAATTTTAATCGCCGGGGAGGTACAAACCAACCATGAACCACGAAAAAGCCCTGGTCTGGTTCCGCCGCGACCTGCGCGATCACGACCACGCCGCCCTCAGTGCAGCCTTGAGCAATGCCCGCCACATCTACTGCACCTTCGTCTTCGATACCGACATTCTTGATGCGCTACCATCCCGCCGGGACCGGCGCGTCCATTTCATCCACGCCTCGCTGATCGAACTCGACGCTGCACTGCGTTCCCGAGGCGGTGGATTAATCGTCCGCCATGGCCGGGCGGTCGAGGAAATCCCTGCTCTAGCTGCCCAGCTTGGCGTGGCGGCCGTTTTTGCCAATTGCGACTACGAGCCAGAGGCCAAGGCACGTGATGCGGCGGTCGCCGCATCGCTGCGACAACAGGGCATCGCCTTCCACACCAGCAAGGATCAGGCGATTTTCGACGGAGACGAGGTGCTGACCCAAGCCGGTAAGCCTTTTTCGGTTTTCACGCCCTACAAAAACGCCTGGCTGAAGCGGCTCACCCCTGCCGACCATGCCGAATGGCGCTGTACCGGCCAATACGCGGCAAGCGAAAAGATCGGCGTACCGGCACTGGAGCACATCGGTTTCGGCACAACTGATCTCGACACAATCGGCGTCCGGCCCGGCATGTCCGGCGCCCGTGCCTTGTGGGACGATTTCCGCAACGGGCGCCTCACGCGTTATGGGGCGCTGCGCGACTTCCCGGCAATCAAGGGTGTCTCCTATCTGTCCGTCCATCTGCGCTTCGGTACCGTGTCGATCCGCGAACTGGTCCGCACGACACTGGCCGAAGGGGCCGACACCTGGCTCAACGAACTGATCTGGCGGGACTTTTACTTCATGATCCTCGACCGTTTTCCGCATGTTGTCGGCCAGGCTTTCAAGCCGGAATACGGGGCAATTCGCTGGAAAGAGTGGCCCACCGGGCTGTCTGCCTGGCAGGAGGGGCGCACCGGCTATCCACTCGTCGATGCCGCCATGCGCCAGCTCAAGCACAGTGGATGGATGCACAACCGGCTGCGCATGATCGTCGCCTCCTTCCTGACCAAGGATCTCGGCATCGACTGGCGCTTGGGCGAACGCCATTTTGCCGAGCAACTCAACGACTTTGACCTGTCGGCGAACAACGGTGGGTGGCAATGGGCCGCCTCGACCGGCTGCGACGCCCAACCCTACTTCCGCATTTTCAACCCGGTCACGCAATCGGAAAATTTTGACCCGGAAGGAAAATTCATTCGCCGCTATGTTCCGGAACTGGCGGCCGTTCCCGACAAGTTCATTCACGCGCCGTGGCGGATGGGGCGACTCGAACAGGAGGCGATCGGGGTGATCATCGGCCGGGACTACCCGGCACCGATCGTCGATCACGCCCAGGCCAGGGAAGAAACCCTGGCCCGTTACGTGATAGTCAAAAAGCCGATTTAGTGTGGACGGCGCGCCTGGGTGTAGCCGGCGACCAGCTTGAGCAACTCGTCTTCGTCGTAGGGCTTGCCCAGATAATGGTTGGCGCCGATCTCCAATGCATAGTTGCGGTGCTTATCGGCCGTCCGTGAGGTGATCATGATGATCGGCAGCTTGCGCAAGCGTTCGTCGGCACGAACATTCCGCACCAGGTCGAAACCGTCCATACGCGGCATTTCGATATCGGACAGGATGACATCCGGCATCACATCGATCAATTGCTCCAGCGCGTCGACACCATCCTTGGCCAGGATGACCTGATAGCCTTCGCGCATCAGCAAGCGGCTGGTGATCTTGCGCACGGTCAGCGAGTCGTCGACCACCATCACCGTCGGCAGGTTTTCCAGCTCCGCCGCGGCCGGCTCCGGCGCGACGGGAATCGCCGCCTGCACGCTGACCACCGGCGTCCGGCTCGACAGCGCCACCGGATTCAGGATCAGCACGACCCGACCGTCGCCGAGCACGGTGGCTCCGGCAATACCCACCACGCGAGCCAGCTGGGCGCCGATATTCTTGACCACGACTTCCTGGTTGCCCTTGAGCTCATCGACCAGAACCGAGACCCGCTGCGTACCGGAACGTAACAGCAGCACCCAGTATTGCCGGTGAGCTTCGGGCATCGCCTCGGCGTTGCCCAACAGATGCGGCAAATAATGGAAGGGATAGCGATGCCCCTGCCAGTTGACCTCGCCCTGCTCGCGAATGCTGGTCAGGCCTTTTTCCTTCATTTCCATGACCTGCTCGATCATGGTCGACGGCACGGCATAGAGATGGCTGCCGGCGCGGATCAACAGGGTCTGCGTAACCGCCAGGGTGAGCGGCAGATAGAGGCGGAAGGTCGTTCCCTTGCCGGCCTCGGAAACGATTTCGATACGGCCACCAAGTTCCGACACTTCGGTCTTCACGACGTCCATACCGACGCCGCGACCGGCGAGCTGGGTCAGTTCGGCCGCCGTCGAAAACCCGGGCTGGAAGATGAAGTCGTACAAGACAGCCTCGTCGGCCACCTGTCCCGGCTGCAGCAGGCCCATGGCTTCGGCCCGGGCGCGGATACGTTCCGCATCCAGCCCCTTGCCATCGTCGGACATGGCGAGAATGATTTCATTGCCTTCCTGTGCCAGTTTGACAGTGATTTCACCCACTTCCGGCTTGCCGGCGGCGATACGCTGCTCCCTGTCCTCGATACCGTGCGCAACTGCGTTGCGCAGCATATGCTCAAGCGGTGCCAGCATCTTGTCGAGCACCGAACGGTCGATATCGACCTGCCCGCCCACAATATCGAGGTTGGCACGCTTGCCCATTTCCTTCGCAGTTTGGCGAACGATGCGGTAGAGACGCTCGGTCTGGCTGGCGAACGGCAACATGCGCACACCCATCAGCTCCTGCTGCAGACTGCGGTTCAGGCGCGACTGCGCAAGAATGGCAGCGTTGGCATCGTCGAGGTTCTTCAGCAGACTTTGCTGGACGGTTGCCACGTCGTTAACCGATTCGGCCATGAAGCGGGTCAGTTCCTGGAAACGGGTAAAGCGGTCCAGCTCCAGCGGATCGAACTCGAGCTCGCCACCTGGTGTATGCGCCACCTTGGCCTGAATTTGCGTTTCGGCCTGAATTTCGATTTCGCGCAACTGGCGGCGCAGACGAATCACGTTTTCCGTCAGTTCAAGCAGCGAGCCTTTCAGGCTACGCATCTCGCCTTCGATCCGCGCGCGGGCGATGGACAACTCGCCAGCTTCGTTAACCAGGCGATCGATCAGTTCCGGACGTACCCGCAGGCTGGCCCGCTGGCCGGTAGCGTCGGATTCAGCCTCGTGGTCACTCGGAGCGGCCTGTTTCGCCTCCGGCACAAGCACCTCGTCTTGCCCGGGGTCGCCGAGAACAGAGCTTTCGGCGACAGGTGCCGGTTCCTGCGGCCCTTCGCGCAAACGCTCGACGGCCTGTGCCAGCATGTCGCAGCCGGATTCGATATCCTCGATGAATGCGGGTGACGCCGGACCGGCACGCATGGCCTCCTCGACGCGCGTCTCCAGCATGTGCGTCGCTTCGCCCAGATTCATCGCACCGGCCATGCGTGCACTACCCTTGAAGGTGTGCAAGAGACGGGAAATACCATGGGCGGCGACGCCACTGGACGGGTCATTGCGCCAGGCGCGCAGTTGCGTGGTCAAGTCGCGCGTCAGGTCCACCGCTTCCTCGAGGAAGATCGGTAGCAATTGTTCGTCGAGTTCGTCGGTGAGCTGCGGTAGTGCAGCAACGGGAGCCGCAGAAATCTCCGGCTCACCCCCAGATTCCGGTTCGCTGGCCGGCATCGTGCTGAGCGTACCCGGCAGTTGAATGATTTCCGCGCTGACCGGTTCAGCAAGCTCTTCGGCAACCGGCGCGGGATGGAAAATGTCATTCAGCGCATCGATCAATTGCAATTGTTCGGCAGGCGACTCCTGGCGAGCAAGCCCGACAAACATTTCCTCAAGCGTGATGATGCTTTGCCGCACTGTTTCCAGGCCTTCGATACTGGCTGGCTGAGCCGAGCCGTCGCGACGCAGCAAGGCGTGCTCCAGCGCGATGGCCAGATGGTGAATCGGCATCAGACCAACCGTTGCCGCTATCCCGCCCAACGTATGGGCCGCCCTTGTCATCTCGAAGGTTGTGGGTGCGCCGGGGTTGCTCTCCAGTGCAGCATAGCTGTCGACCAGCATCTGCAAATGCCCTCGCGCCTCTTCGCGAAAAATGTCGTAAAGCGTCGGCGACGCCGTGACAACAGGCGGCAGTTCCTCGACGATTTCGTCGACGCCTGGCTCGCCCCCATCCATGACAGCATCAACCAAGGGAAGCGACTCTTCGGCAGGCGCCGACGGCAGCGGCGCCTCCTCTTCAAGCAATACCGGTTCATCGAAGAATGCCGGCAGCGAAAAGTCAATGTCCTCGATTTCTGGTGCTGGTGAAACGATTTCAATGACGTCGGCTAGCGCCTCCGGCTCGGTATCCACGACCTTAGCAGGTTCGGAAACAGCTTCCTCCGGTAATGTCGGCAAAGGCTCCAGGGCGGGCGCAACCACCGGCTCGACAACGGCCAGCGGCGCAAGCGGTTCAACACCCCGCAGTCGACCGGCGAGGGCAACCAGCACCGAGGGATTCGGTGCCTGCCCTTGCCCACTCGCCAAGTGCTCGACCCAGGCCGAGAACAAGGCGTGCTCTCCGCCGATCATCTCCATCAACTCGGGCGTAGCCCACTGGTCCTGGCGCAACCACAAATTGAGCGTCTGCTCGAGTTCCCAGGCGGTTTCGCCCAGATCGTTGAGACCGACCATGCGGCCGCTCCCCTTAAGCGTATGGGTATTGCGGCGGATTGTCGTCAGCGCCTCGACATTGTGCGGATCGGCCTGCAACAGTGCCAGCTGTTCGTCCATCGTCTGCAGGACTTCCTGCGCCTCTTCGAGGAAGATAGAGAGCAGTTCGGCGTCGATTTCCTCATGAGAGGAATCAGCCAATTGCTGCGTTTCCGCCGACGGTTCGAGCAGCTCCGGCTCCTGGGACTTGAGCGCTGCCAGCGCCGCATCGACGTCACTGCGCTCGAGATCGCCGGATTTCAGGGCCTCGAGCGCCGCCTTTGCGCTTTCGCCTAGTTCGTGATTGGCGACCAGATCGGCATCCTGCTGGATGGCCTTGAGATTCTGTTTGAGTTCGGCCTGCAGGCGCTCGTCCTGAGGCGCCTCCTTGAGCGCCTCAACCAGGGCATGGGTCTCGCGGGTCTGTTGCGCCAGTTCGGACTCGACGCTCACCGTCGGCTCCGGTACTGCGGATTCCTCGTCGTCGACCGATGCTTCCGTTTCTCCTCGCATGCGGGCCTCGAAGGCATCGAAATCGGTCTCACCGCTAGGCAGCGCATCGACAAAGAAGCCAAGGGTCGACAGCTGATGGGCGATATTTTCAAAATCTTCCGCAGCATGTGCGGCACCGGGCTGCGCCAGCGCATGAATCTGCTGGACGCACGCAGTCACATTTGAAGCGGCACTCAAATGCCCCAACATCGCCAATGCACCGGCGGTTTGTTTGAGCGGCCCATCAAGGAGAGCCAGATCATGCTCGCCCGTCGGGTCGCGGAAGAAGGCGTCGAGAGATTGTTCGACCTGGGCCAGGTTGTTCTGGATTTCCCGGGCAACTTGACTGATCAGAAGTTTTTCCTGCGCCCGCCGGGTCATTTCGTCGAGCAGCGGCAATGCGGAATCGGCCGCCGGCCTTCCGGCGATGCAGGCATACAAACGAGCGACCATGAGGTCGACCTGCTGGGCAAAGTCGGTCCCCAGACGCTTGAAGCTCTCCTGCGCGTTCTGCAGCAGCAAAATGGCGGTTGCCACTTCCATGGCGACTGTTTCGCCGAAGCGCGAGGCATCCTCGATCAACCAGTTGGCGATGGCACCCAACCCCTGTCCCAGACGCTTGAGATCGGTTTGCGCGATCTCTTCGGTTATCGTCGCGACCGAGCGGGCCTGATCGACAAATGCCGACAGGCCGGCCGTACTACCGGACGAACAGACCCGGTTCCAATGCTCTTCGGTACTGGAGAGGATTTCGCGCAAGCGGCGCAGGACGGCATCCTGTGGCTGGCTGCCGGCCGCTGCTCCAGGATCAGGCAATTGCGCGGGCAAATCGAACGCGGACTGGACCTGGGAGACGACGCCGCCGACGTCGCTGCCGGCCTGCGCAACGTGATAGAGGGCTTCGCGCATCAGGCGCTCGGCCAAGCTATTCGATCCTTCGAGCAGGCGACGGATCTGCTGATCGATCCGGGCACTGACCTGACGCACGGCGCCATCGGCGTTGACCGCCGGATCCTTCAGGGATTCGACAAAAGCCAGCGCGGTCCACCAGAAGGAGCGCGCCGACTGGGTTTCCTGAGTGGCTTCGATGTTGGCCAGCGCCGAAAGCATCAATTGACGCCCCGCCTCGGCCTGCTCCGGCTTGGTAAGCCAAGCGAGCAAGCCTTTCTGATAACGTGCCCGTTCGACCTTGAGCAATTGCCGCAGCGCATCCGGCGTCAATTTCTCTACGGCACCCACCCGCTTGGGAGGGCGCAACGAGAGGTCGGGGAAAAAAAGATCGCTGGCCCGCGCCGTCTTTATTCCTCGAACAGCCGCCAGTTCCAGATAAACGGGCAGTAAGCGAAGCGGCTGATTGGGCTCGCCGGCCATCAGTTCATCAAGGTAAGCGCGGATGCCTGCCATTGCCGAACGCGTAGCCTCAAAAACGGGCTCGCCGGCAGCAATGCGACCATCCTCGACAGCTTCGAGGAGGCTTTCCAGGGACTCGGTCACCTGCGTGACGCCATCCAGGCCAACCATGGACAAAGCCCCGTGCACCTGGTGCACATGAGTGCGGCAGAACTTGAGCTGGGTAACGTCCGCATTGGCAACGTAATGACCCAACGCCTCTTCCGCACGCTCGATAGCCAGGTCAATTTCACCCTTGACCCAGGTCAGGGGGCCCAAATCGAATTCAGTTGCCGCGTTCATAGTCTCTCGCGATCGATTTTCGTCAATCCACCTTGAAGCCGGCTACGGAACCCTTGAGTTCGGATGCCAGTGCGGTCAGTTCGTCAACGGCTTCGGCAGTACGCTGCGTACCGGCCGTGGTTTGCTCCGTAACGTTCAGGATATCCTGCATCAGGCGCGCCACCTGGCTGGCGGAGTCGGCCTGGCTCTGCGTCGAACTGGAAATGTCCTGAATCAGTTCGGCCAGATCGCGCGACACTTGGCCGATTTCGGACAGCGCCTGACCTGCCGCGTCGGAGAGCTTCGCCCCCTCGACCACACCGCGGGTCGATTGTTCCATGGCGGACACAGCATCCTGCGTGTCGGTCTGAATGGTTTTCACAATCGCCGCAATCTGTTTCGTTGCTTCGGCCGAACGTTCGGCCAGTCGCTGCACTTCCTCGGCAACCACCGTGAAGCCGCGCCCCGCGTCGCCGGCGGAAGCTGCCTGGATGGCAGCGTTCAGGGCCAGAACGTTGGTCTGTTCGGTAATATCGGAAATCAGTTCCACGATTTCACCGATCTCCTGCGAGCTTTCACCGAGGCGCTTGATTCGTTTCGAGGTTTCCTGGATCTGGTTGCGAATTTCGTTCATGCCCTTGATCGAGTCTTCCACGGCCTGCGTACCTTTTTCGGCGGCCATCAGCGACTGGCGGGCAACCTGAGCGGACTGCGTGGCGTTGCTCGACACTTCCGTCATCGAGCGGGCCATTTCCAGAGCCGACTGACCGGCTTCCTTGATCTCGATGGATTGGCGTTCGGCGGCGTCGAGCAGTTGTGCGGAGTTCAAGCGGGCGATTTCAGTGGCGGCTGTCACGCGGTTCGCCGCGTCATTGATACGGCCGACCAGCACGCGCAGTTCTTCAATCGTGTAGTTGATCGAGTCGGCGATAGCGCCGGTAATGTTCTCGCTCACGGTTGCGGTCACGGTCAGGTCGCCGTCGGCCAGATCGCCCAGTTCGTTCATCAGACGCAGAATGGCGTCCTGGTTGTCGCGGTTGGTCTGGTCCGAGGCCTGGCGCTGCTGTTCGGCCGCTGCCGCACGGCGCTCGGTATCGTCGAGGTAGACCTTGGCCAGCAGGGCCAGCGTGGCGACTGCGGCAACGATAAGCACGATCAGGAAGACGATGTACATGCCTCGGCCAGCCGAGCCTTCCTGATAGCCGAGCGCCAGATCGTCGGTGGCTTTGAGCAGCTCTTCACTCCCCCGGAAAATCTTCGAACCGGCCTGCTTGGACAACACCAACGGCTGCATATTGCCGAGAATGCTGGCAATCGCGCCCTGATAATCCTTGAACGCCGCATTCAGCTCATCCAGCTTGGCACGGGTATCGGCATCACTCCCCGTCTTGCCGAGGCCGGCTAGGATGTCACGGAAGGCGTTGGTATCCTTGCCAAGCAGGAAGGCCACCTCGGGGTTGATTTCGTCACCGACGAGCAGGGCCGAGGCATTCTTGGCGATCCGCTGGGTCAGCATCACCAACTGGTTGGCGTTGGCGATCTCACGGGCACTGGCGCCGGACTGGAGCTTGAGCGTCGCGACCTGTTCGGTCAGTTCCAACATCGCTGCGTTGTTGTTGTCGATGGTCGCCACGTTCTTGCCCAACTCAACCAGGTTTTTCTCCTGGCCGATCACGGTTTCGGCATTCTTGTCGTTCGGCATCCACAGGTTGGTCAGCGCCTCAAGTTGCGGCCGTACGGAGTCCGGAGAAGCCGGAACACTCACGGCACCGATTTCGCCGCCGCTGGTCAACTGAGTCAGCAGCTTGCCAAAAGTCTCCCGGGAATCCTTCAATTGGGCGAATGCGACAGCATTGCCCTGCAGGGCAAGCGAGGAGGCCTTCGCCAGACGCTGGGAGAGCATCCGCATTTCACCGGCCGCCGCGACATAAGCCGTGTTGTAAGCCGATTCGCGGTTATCGCGAAATACCAGAACGGCAATCAGCAACAGCAGCAGCACGAAAATACCGCCCAGCGTCTTCATCTGCTGGATAACCGGCTGGCCCGCCAGGAAGGACGGCAGAGGTATCTTGCTCGCCGGCGTCATGTCGGCGGAAACGGTCATCGGCGCGCCGGTATTGCCGGATGCACCAATCTTCGGAAATTTGAAGCCAAAAGCCATGGAACGCCTCCAATGGGGATGAGGCTACTACCCTCTATCAGACCCCGATATTCATGAAATCCTGATCGGCCAGCAGTTCGCGTACCGACAATTTGTGCCAGATTTTTCCGTGCGAATCGGCAAAACGCTGTCGCCCCCAGGCGGGCATCGAAGCGTCAGGCGCCTCGGGCGTAAAGTCTTCCGGTTTTTTCAGCCCCAGCATGCGCGACACCAGCAAGGCCGCATTGGTGCCATAGCGCGAACCGATCAACAACAAGCGGGCATTGGCGTTCTGGACAATCGGAGGACCGCCACGGAATACCGAAAAATCACTGACCGCATGGAGATTGCCGCGAATATTGGAAATCCCGACAAACCACGGACGGGTCAGCGGAACCGGTGTAACCTGTGACGCCTGAACGATTTCGCCGCCGTCGGACAAATCGACGAGCCAAGCCTCGCCGCCCGACTCCACGCCCAACCAGGAAGCAGCCCCCCTACCTTGGGCCGCCTGACTCAGGCGGGTCGCCAAGTACGCCTGAAAGTCCCGAAGACTTGTCTTCCGCGCCATCGCTTATGGCAAGGCCGCGATGCGTTGCAACAACTCTTCCGGATTCAGCGGTTTGACCAGATAGTCGATCGCCCCTTGCCGCAAGCCCCAGATTTTGTCGGTTTCCTGCCCCTTCGAGGTGCAGACGATGATGGGGATCGACTTGGTGTCTTCGTCACGAGTCAGAGTACGCGTGGCCTGGTAGCCGTTCAGTCCGGGCATCACGACATCCATGAGGATGAGGTCCGGCTTGTTGGCCTTGGCCTTGGCGATTCCCTCCTCGCCATTCTCCGCAGTACTGACCTGATAACCGGCCTTGGTCAGCACATCGACCGTAAAAAAGCGCTCGGTGGGCGAATCATCGACAACGAGAATATTCTTGACGGGCATTTCTTCTTCCTGAGCTACGAATTGGATGCAGTTTCGGCCGACAGCGCAAATGACGCCACTGTCTGCAACAGACTGTCTTTGGTAAATGGTTTGGTGAGGTATTGATCGGAGCCGACCATACGCCCCCGCGCCCGATCAAACAAACCATCCTTGGAGGAGAGCATGATGACTGGCGTTGCCTTGAAGCGTGCATTCTTCTTGATCAAGGAGCAGGTCTGGTAGCCATCGAGGCGCGGCATCATGATGTCGCAGAAGATCACACTGGGCTGGTGGTCGGCAATCTTGGCCAGCGCATCGAACCCATCCTCGGCGAGGACAACCTGACACCCGGCCTGGACGAGAAATATCTCGGCGCTGCGCCGTATTGTGTTGCTGTCGTCTATAACCATGACCTTGACGCCACGCAGTCTCGACAAATCAGTCAATTTACCTGTCCCCTCGGCCTCTTGATGAGGCACTTTCACTATCGCTGCATCATACTACGGAAGTAATGCCCGGGATCAAACGCGGCAACACTGTCACATCGGTCAGCTGGCGACTTCGGCAACGCCAAGATTCGGATAAAATCCGGACCATCTTACCCAATTCCCGTCGCACCCGCCAAGGGCGCGCGCTTCAATGACTCATACCCAAGCCCCCTGTCCGCCACTGGTCCTCGTCTTTGCGGCCAGCGACCCGTCATCCGGCGCCGGCATCCAGGCCGATCTCCTGACGCTGGCCAGCCTGGGCTGTCACCCGCTGACCGCCCTGACGGCCATCACCGTCCAGGATACCGTCGGCGTTCAGAGTGTTCAGGCGCTTTCCGCCGAAACGGTCGAACAACAGGCCCGAACCATTCTTGAGGACATGCCGGTCGCCGCTTTCAAGGTTGGTGTTCTCGGCAGCGTCGAGAACGTGCTGGCTGTCGCCGAAATCGTTTCCGACTATCCGGACATTCCGCTGATCCTTGATCCGGTACTTGCTTCCGGGCGCGGAGACGACTTGTCCGGCGAGGAAATCATCTCTGCCATGCGCGAGATGCTCCTGCCGCAAACGACCCTGATCACGCCCAACGCCCCTGAAGCGCGCCGCCTCGCGGAAAGCGACGAAGACGACAGCGAACCGTCGATTGATATCTGCGCCCAGCGCCTGATCGAGATGGGTGCCCAGTACGTGCTCATCACCGGGACGCACGAAAA
The DNA here is from genome assembly GCF_051122455.1 of Dechloromonas sp. ARDL1. NCBI lineage: Bacteria > Pseudomonadati > Pseudomonadota > Betaproteobacteria > Rhodocyclales > Azonexaceae > Dechloromonas > Dechloromonas sp. ARDL1. The sequence goes on along the minus strand of NZ_CP168939.1, from coordinate 4,151,016 downwards.
TACGCCACAGGTCGTCAACACGCTGTACGGCCCCGATGGTGTCATCCGCCGTGACCATTGGGAGCGCCTACCGGGCAGCTACCACGGCTCGGGCTGTACGCTCGCCTCGGCGATCACCGGCTGCATCGCCGGTGGTGCCAGCATCGAAGACGCCGTACGCGACGCTCAGGACTATACGTGGCAAACCCTGAAAAACGGCTTTCGCGCCGGCATGGGCCAATTCATTCCGGATCGATTCTTCTGGGCCCGGAATGACGACAATGACACCCCGGATGACAAGGCCGATGAGCCCAAGTAAGCTGCGCGGCCTGTATGCCGTCACGCCGGACATGGCCGACGGCGCCCTGCTACTTGCCCGGACCGAGGCGGTACTGAGCGGAGGGTGCCGCATCCTTCAATATCGCGACAAGATCAGCGACAAGCCGGAACAGCTTGCGCGCGCCAAGGCCTTGCGCGCGCTGACCCGGCGCTTCGGCGCCACGCTGCTGGTCAATGACGACATTGCCCTGGCCTCCCTGATTGACGCCGATGGCCTCCACCTGGGCAGGGACGACGGCAACCTGCGCGCCGCACGCGCCATTCTCGGCCCCGACAAAATTCTGGGTGCCTCGTGTTACGCCGATTTTCAGGCCGCTGCCGCAGCCAGTGCCGCCGGCGTCGACTACATTGCCTTTGGCGCCGCCTACCCATCCCCGACCAAGCCGGATGCGCCGCGCGCCGAGCCGGCACTGTTTAGCCGGGCCGCCGGTGAACTGCCCGTAGCGGTTTGCGCCATCGGTGGCATTACGCTCGACAACGCGCCGCCGCTGATCGAGGCCGGAACCGACCTGATCGCGGTCATCACCGACCTTTTCTCGGCGCCGGACATCGCCGCCCGCGCTGCCCAATTCCAGAAACTTTTCGAGAGAATCCGACCATGACCCTGCATGCAAACTCGCGCAACGAAACCCTCTTTGCCCGCGCCCAGAAACACATTCCCGGCGGCGTCAATTCGCCGGTGCGCGCCTTCCGCTCGGTCGGCGGCACGCCGCTGTTCTTCCAGAAGGGTGCCGGGGCCAAGGTGCAGGACGCCGATGGCAAGTGGTACACCGACTACGTCGGCTCCTGGGGTCCGATGATCCTCGGTCACGCTCACCCCGAGGTGATCGCCGCCGTGCAGGCCGCTGTCGTCGACGGCCTGTCCTTCGGCGCGCCGACCGAGAAGGAGGTCGAGATCGCCGACCTGCTCTGCGAGATGGTGCCGTCGATGGACATGGTCCGCCTCGTTTCTTCCGGCACCGAGGCGACGATGAGCGCCATCCGCCTGGCGCGCGGTTTCACCGGCCGCGACATTCTGGTCAAGTTCGAGGGCTGCTACCACGGCCACGCCGACCACTTGCTGGTCAAGGCCGGTTCCGGCCTGCTCACCTTCGGCAATCCGTCGTCGGGCGGCGTCCCGGCCGGCACCGCCGAAACGACCATGGTGCTCACCTACAACGATCCGCAGGGTCTGGCCGAAGCCTTCAAGGCGCATGGCGACAAGATCGCCGCCGTGATCGTCGAACCGGTGGTCGGCAACATGAATCTGATCGCGCCGACCGCCGAGTTCCTCAAGGCGATGCGCGACCTGACCGCACAGTACGGCGCCGTGCTGATTTTCGACGAAGTGATGACCGGCTTCCGCGTCGGCCTGAAGAGCGCGCAAGGCCTGTTCGGCATCACCCCGGACCTGTCCACCTTCGGCAAGGTCGTCGGTGGCGGCATGCCGATGGGTGCCTTTGGCGGCAAGCGCGAGATTATGGAAAAGATCGCCCCGCTCGGGCCGGTCTATCAGGCCGGCACCTTGTCGGGCAATCCGATCGCCACCGCAGCCGGTCTCGCCACCCTGAAGCTGATTCAGGCACCCGGCTTCTACGAATCGCTGACCGCGAAGACGAAGTCGCTGTGCGACGGGCTGGTTGCCGCAGCGAAGAAACATGGCGTCGCCTTCTCGGCACAGAACATCGGCGGCATGTTCGGGCTCTATTTCGCCGACACCTGCCCGGCCACCTACGATGCCGTACTGGCCTGCGACAAGGAAGCCTTCAATAGCTTCTTCCACGCCATGATAGCCGCCGGCCATTACTTCGCGCCGTCGGCCTTCGAAGCCGGTTTCGTCTCGGCCGCCCATACCGACGCCGACATTGCCGGCACGGTCGCCGCCGCCGACGCCTGGTTCGCGAGCCTGACATGAGTTCGCTGCAAGCCTGGCTGGTACTGCTGGTCGCCGGGCTCTGCGAGATCGGCTGGGCGGTCGGGCTCAAATACACCGAAGGATTCAGCCGTCTGTTGCCTTCGGTTGCAACGCTGGCAGCAATGGTGTTGAGCGTCGTGCTGCTTGGCTGGTCGTTGAAGGTACTGCCGCTGGGTACCGCCTATGCGGTATGGACCGGTGTTGGCGCGGTCGGCACGGCCATCCTCGGCATGATCCTGTTCGGCGAATCGCGCGAAGCCCTGCGCTTTGTCTGCATCGGCCTGATCGTGGCCGGCATTGTCGGGCTCAAGCTGGTCACCCCCGACAGTCATTGATCGGCAAGCCGCCGGCGGCTTACATCAGGAACAACGTCGCCAGGCCGAGAAAGATGAAGAAGCCCCCCGAGTCGGTCAGCGCGGTAATCATCACCGAGCCGCCGACCGCCGGGTCGGCGCCGAATTTCTGGCGCAGCAAGGGGATACCGACGCCGGCTGACGCGGCGAGCAGCAGATTGAGTGTCATCGCGGCCGTCATGACGACACCGAGCTTGACGCTACCGTAGAGCCACCACGCCGCGATACCCAGCAGCCCGCCCCAGATCAGACCATTGATGGTTGCCACGCCGAGTTCCTTGCGCAACAGGCGGCGCATGGCATCCGGTTGAACCTGGCCCATGGCGATGGCACGAACAATCATGGTGATCGTCTGGTTGCCCGAGTTGCCGCCGATTCCGGCGACGATGGGCATTAGCGCCGCCAGTGCCACCAGTTTCTCGATGGAATCCTCGAAGGCACCGATCACGCGCGACGCGACGAAGGCGGTCACCAGATTGATGGCCAGCCACGCCCAACGGTTTTTCACCGAGTCCCAGACCGAGGCGAAGATGTCTTCCTCTTCCTTCAGACCGGCAGCGGCCAGCTGCTCGTGTTCGGCTTCTTCGCGGATGTAGTCGACGACCTCGTTAACCGTTACCCGCCCAACCAACTTGCCTTCAGGGTCCACCACCGGGGCCGACACCAGATCGTAGCGCTCGAAGGCCTTGGCGGCCTCCTCGGCGAAATCGTCGGGCTCCAGCTCGACGAAGTCGGTCTGCATCAGCGTGCCGACCTCGACATCGACCTCATTGACCAGCAGGATATTGAGCGGCAGAACCCCCTTCAGGCGTTCATCGCGATCGACCACGAACAATTGGTCGGTGTGGTCAGGCAGTTCATCGAAGCGGCGCAGGTAACGCAATACCACTTCGAGGGTGACGTCCTCGCGCACGGTCACCATGTCGAAGTCCATGATCGAGCCGACCGAATCCTCGGGATAGGACATCGCGGCGCGCAATTGCTCGCGCTCCTCGACCGAGAGGCCGAGGAAAACGTCATCGATGACCCCCTGCGGCAGGTCGGGGGCAAGATCGGCCAGTTCGTCGGCATCGAGCGTTTCGGCGGCGGCGACCAGTTCGGTACGCTCCATCGACTCGATGAGGCTTTCTCGGACGGCGTCCGAGACTTCGAGCAGCACCTCGCCCTCGAGTTCCGGATTGACCAGCCCCCAGACGATCAGTCGTTCGTCGGTCGGCAATGCCTCGAGCACATAGGCGATATCCGCCGGATGCATCGGCTCCAGCCTGGCCTGTAATTCATGCAGATGCTGCTTGTGCACGACCTCCTCAACGAGGTCGTGGCGCGGCCCTTCCTGACGATGCACCAGCTCTTCGACCAGCTTGTGCCGGGCGAGCAGGGTCTGCACCTCGGCGAGGCGCTCCTGCAAGTCTTCGGTGTCGGTCAGCTGGGCTTCTTCGCTCATGGTGCGGTGCGGCAAAAGGTCTGCCATTTTAGCACCGGGCAGATGACCGGGTTCCTACAAAATCACGCTGGAAACCCCTTATCCGGGGAATATTTCACGGCACATCGGCACTTGCCATGCGCCCGAGGATGATCGTCATCTTGCGCCCCAATCCCGGTGCCGCCCGATTACGGTCGTAATAGCGGGGGTTGGGTACCATGCCGGCCAGCCGCGCCGCCTGTTCCGGCCCAAGCTGGGCTGCCCCGACGTTATAGTAGTGACGCGCCGCGGCCTCGGCGCCAAAGACGCCGTTACCCCACTCGATCACGTTCAGGTAGACCTCGAAGATGCGTCGCTTGCTCCACAGATTCTCGAGCATCAGCGTGATGATCGCCTCCTCGGCCTTACGGAAATACGACTTGTTCGGCGTCAGGAAGAGGTTCTTGGCCAATTGCTGGCTGATGGTCGAACCGCCAGCCACGAAGCGCCCCTTCTTCTGGTTCTTTTCCAGGGCTTTTTGCATCCCTTCCCAGTCGAAGCCCTCGTGATCGACGAACTTGGCATCCTCCGCCGCGATGATCGCCCGCTTCAGATGGATCGAAATCCGGTCATAGGGCACCCATTGCTGCTTCAACTGCGCCTGCGGATTCTTCACCCGCAATTCGGCCAGGCGAATTTCCATGAATTTGGTTTCGCCCGGATTGATCCAGCCCCACAGCAAAACCCAGCCAAGCAGCCATAACTGCCATAACAGGAAAATAACAACCAAGCCGAGCAGGCACCATTTAAGCCAACGGCCCAGGGTTTTCATCCGGCCAGCCCGCTGCGCAGGTCGGCCAGCACGGCAGCTGTCTGGGGACGGACACCGCGCCAGACAAAAAAGGCCTCGGCCGCCTGTTCAACCAGCATGCCCAGACCATCGGCACAGCGCCCGGCGCCCTGCTCGCGCGCCAGGCGCAGAAAGGGCGTTTCGCCCTTGCCGTACATCATGTCGTAAGCCAGGCTACCCGGCGCGAAAACGCCGGTCGGCAGGGGCAGGCCTTCACCCGACAGGCTGGCGGAGGTGGCATTGATCACCACGTCGAAACGGCGCCCGGCATAGCGACCGAAATCCCCGCCCTCGACCGGGGCGAGATCGGCGAATCCGGCAGCCAGTGTTGCTGCCTTGGTGGCAGTGCGATTGGCAATGGCCAGCGCAGCCGGCCCTTCGGCGAGCAGCGGGGCGATCACGCCACGCGAAGCGCCTCCGGCACCGAGCAACAGGATGCGCTTGCCAGCCAGCGCACAACCGACGTTATGGGTTATATCGCGAACCAGCCCGGCACCATCGGTGTTATCGCCGAACACCTCGTTGCCGGCGAAGCCCAGCGTATTCACCGCGCCGGCCCGCGCCGCCCGTTCGGAGAGGCGAGTAGCCAGCCGGAAGGCATCCTCCTTGAAGGGCACAGTCACATTGGCTCCCTTGCCACCGGCAGCGACGAATTCGGCGACCGCTGACGCAAAGCCGTCAACCGGCGCCAGCCTTGCCTCGTAACGCATATCCTGCCCGAGGGCCGCGGCGAAAGCGGCGTGGATGAGCGGCGACTTGGAGTGGGCAATCGGATTGCCAAAAACGGCGTAGAGGTCAGACATGGTTCAGCAGGAAGAGAGGGAACGGAAAAGTGGCTGAAGGCTACCACGGCCCCCGGTATTCGCCACAGCAGCCTATTTGCTGGCCGTATTCAGGGAATCACCCTGCGTGAAATACCAGGTCCGCGCGAAAGACAAGATGGTCGCACCGCCCAAGCCCTGAGCTGGGATGGCACCAAAAGGCGCCGACATGCGCAGGATGCGCAAGGCAGCCTGATCGAGCACCTTATGGCCGGAAGATCTGGAAATTTCCGCGTTGTACAGGCTGCCGTCCTCAGCGCGCAGTTCGACGAAGATCACCACCGCACCGTACAGCTTGCCACGCGCCTCGGGCGGATAGTTCAGGGTGCCGATACGCTCGATCTTCTGTTTCCACGCATCGAGGTAGGCGGCCAGTGCATATTCCTCAGTACGCGCTCCGACGAATTTCTTGCGCGGCTTCTTGCTGTACTCGTCCGCCGTCTTGGCTATTTCCCCCTCCAGGCGAGCCATCGCCCGCGCCGACTCGGCCAGGTCGAGTCCGCTGACACTGGGAACCGGAGCCGGCTGCTCGCTGACCATCTTCTCGGTGGCCACCGTGCGCAGGCTCTTCGCCTGGGTCAGCAGCTTCTGCTGCGCCGTTTCCAGCTCCTGCACGCGCCGCTGCATCTGCTGGAGGTCGTTGCCCTCGGTTTGCTTCTGGGTCGACGGCAAGGGCGTCTTGGCCCGGCGATTCTCGTCGGTGTTGCCGCCGCCGTCGAGATTCGCCTGCGCCAGTGCCTGGGCATCGGAGGGCTTGCGTGCCGACCTGGCATTGACCAGGATGATGTCCATGGCCTTTTCCTGCATGGCCTTCGACGCTTCGGGAAACTTGAAATGCAGAGTCAGCAGCAGGCCATGCACGACCAGCGAGATGGCGAGCGCGATCCACAGCCGCCGATCCTGTTCGGCAACGCGCGCGCGGCGAGGGCTGACTGCCGGCTTCACGCCTCTTCTTCCTCCACGGCTTCTGCGGCATCGCTGTCGCCCAGGAGATTCAGGAAGCGGCAAGTCAGCTCCGGAGCCAGCAGGTCTATGCTCTCGACCGCCAGATGTACGCGCTGGCCGGGCAGAAGGTCAGCCGGCAGGGACGGCACACGCAACATCAAGGGCAGGTGATCGAGCTTGACCAGTTGCTCGCGGCGCACGGTGGCGTCAATCTCGGCCACCCCATGCTGCTGCAACCAGCGCAAGCACCAGTAACGTTCCATCTGGCGCTGGAAATCGGCATACGCACCGTAAGTCACCTCGAAATCGCGCATCGCACCGAACAACTCCGCCGATTTCTGCGCAAATGCCGGTGTTTCGCCCTTGATGCAGGCGATCAGCTGCCATTGGTTAACCAGATCGCAATAACGACGCAGCGGCGAGGTCATCCACGCGTATTGCGGCACGCCGAGGCCTTCGTGCGGCAGCGGCGAGGTGGTCATGCGCACCTTGCCCTGCGTCTGCGCCCGGTACATGCAGGCCACGTTCTTGTCGGCCAGCAGCCCACCCCAAGTCGAATTGGCGACGATCATCAACTCGGCAACCAGCTTGTCGAGCGGACTGCCACGCTTGCGCTCGGAAATTTCGACAGTGCACGCATCCGGATCGGCCAGATCGCCGACGATGGCGAAGTTGTAGTCGTTGATGCCCTGCACGGCGGACGGCTTGCCGCGCCGGCCTTCGCAGGCATTGGCGAAGTGCCACAGATGGAGCAGTTCCTGAGCGAAAGGCTCGTCCGCCAACGGGCCGCCGACCGTCTCGGCATTGAACCAGGGCTCGACTTCGTGGTGACGCAGGTTGGCCGCGATGTGGACCATCTCCAGCCGCGATTCGTGGCTGAGGATTTCCAGCGATTCATTGACCGTCAGGTAGAGCGATACCGCCGGGCAGTCGACACCGCCGGCCAGCGTGTAGTTCTGGACCACGGCATCGGGCAGCATGGTGATCTTGTTGCCCGGCATGTAGACCGTCGACAGACGGGCACGCGCCACGCCGTCGAGCGGCGAGCCATGGGCGATGGCCAGCCCTGGCGCAGCGATATGAATACCGATGCGCGAACCGATGCCGGGCAATTTGACGACGGAGAGCGCATCGTCGATCTCGGTGGTATTGGCATCGTCGATCGAGAAGGCCCGCACATCGGCCTTCGGCAGGTCGGCCGGCAGACCGGGCGCCTCCAGTGCCGGAAAGGCGATGCCTTTCGGGAACTGCTCATGCAGGAAACGCTTGTAGTGCAGATGGTAGGCCGACTTGATCGCACCGCACTTGAACAGCAGTTGCGCCGCTGTCAGGCCGGTTTCGGCACAAGCCGTCTCGAAAGCCTTGGTTTCCGGCTTGTTGCGATCCGGCGCGTAAAGCAGCGTATCGGTCAGCGCGCCGATTTCCGGCGGCAGGCGGAATGCCTTGAGTTCGTTTATCCAGCCTTCGATGGCGAGCGCTTGCTGACGCTTTTTTTCAAGACTGGCCAGAGCAGCTGCGAGAATGTCGGGAGGCGCCTTGCGGAAGCGGCCCTTGCCTTTGCGGTGGAAATAGACGGGCGCGGCGTGCAGGGCAAGCAGCACCGCCGTCGCTTCGACCGGGGCGGGGTCGTGCCCGTAGTAATCACGGGCAAAATCCAGAAACGAAAATTCGCCATCGCTGACGCACTCCCACAGGAAATCTGCTTCGACCGCTTCGGCCAACGGCGTCGCCTGCTCCAGCAGGGCGCCCGCCGAGGGCTTATCGAAACGCAGCAGCACGGTTGCTGCCTTGATCTTGCTCCGCTTGCCGGTAGGCATTTCGACCTGCAACGAGCTGTCGTTGTCGGCCATGATACCGCCGGCCTTGAAGCCGCCATCTTCTTCAAACAATACGTTCATCGGCGGATTATAGCCCAGCGAATTCAATGATTTGCGATACGAAATCGGGAAACTTGGTGAAGCTGTGATCGCCCCCCGGCAGGATGGTTTGCCGACAGCCGGCGTAGAAGGCTTCCGCCAGCCTCACGTCGAGCACCTCGTCGTCCGTTTCGGCCAGCAACCAATAGCGGCCCGGACTGGGAACACGAACCTGCGACCGCAGTTGCGCAGCATGCGCCGCGGTGAAGGCAAAGGCCTCGCCAGAATGGAAATTGGTGTGATCGCCAACGAAAAGACCGAGATCAAGCCGATCGATCACCGCCGGATTGATCAACACGGCCCGGAGATCGTGCTTTTCAGCCAGATGGTTGGCGTAGTGGCCGCCCAGCGACGATCCCACCAGCACGACCTCGCCGCCCGACTGCTCGATCAATGTTTCAGCGCAGACAACCGCCTCGTCCGGCACCGGCGACAGTTGCGGACAGGCAAAATGCTCCGCCAGCCCGCGGCGCGCCATCTCCTCGCCGAGCAGCCGCGATTTCCACGAAGCCGGCGACGAGCAGAAGCCGTGTAAATAGAGGATCAGTGGGCGGTCCATTGCACCCAGCCGAAATGGGCCGTGGTCAGCACGACGATGCCGAAGACGATGCGATACCAGGCAAAGGGCACGAAATCATGGCTGGAAATGAAGCGCAGCAGCCAGCGAACGCACAGGAAGGCCGAAATGAAGGCGGAAATGAAGCCCACCACCCACATGCCGATATCGTCGGCGCTGAGCAGGGCCCGCTCCTTGTACAACTGGTAGACCGTCGCCACGCCCAGCGTAGGAATGGCGAGAAAGAATGAAAATTCGGTCGCCGCCTTGCGCGAAAGGCCGAACAGCAGACCGCCGATGATCGTCGCCCCGGAACGCGAGGTGCCGGGAATCAGCGCAAAGGCCTGAGCGATGCCAAGCTTCAACGCATCGACCAGCGTCATATCCTCGACTCTTTCGACACGGATCTTGTGCTCTCGCTTTTCAGCCCACAGGATAACGAAGGCGCCCAGGATGAAGGTCGTCGCCACGGCAATCGGGTTGAACAGATTGGCCTTGATCGCCTTGCCGAAAGCCAGCCCGAGGATGGCCAGCGGCAGGAAGGCGACGAACAGGTTGAGGATGAATTTCTGCGCTGCCTTGTCGCTGAACGCACCGCGCGCCACCACCAGCAGGCGCTCGCGATATTCCCAGACGACGGCAAGAATCGCCCCGGACTGAATCACAATTTCGAACAATTTGCCGCGATCGTCGTTGAAATTCAACAAATCGCCAGCCAGAATCAGATGCCCGGTCGACGAAATGGGGAGAAATTCGGTCAGCCCCTCGACAATGCCGAGAATGAGCGCCTTGAGCAGGAGGATCGGGTCCATGGAATACAGCCTGATAGAGGAGGCCGCATTCTACTATCCCGGCCGGGTAGCCGCTTCCAGATTCGCCAGCCAGATCAGCGCCTGCTCGCGTGTCGCGCCGCACATTTCCGGCGACGGCTGCAGGCCGCCGCAGCAATCCGGCCGTTCGGGACGACCGAAAATGGTGCACCGATACTGATCATCGAGATGCGCGCAAGGCTGCCCCGCCGGTTTGTCCAGCGAAGAAATCGACGGCGCAACGCAGCAGGCGCCACAGCCAGGACGACACTCCATCGCGATCAACGCCCGCTCAGGAGACGCAGGCCCAGCAACAGGAACAGCCCGCCGGCGAGACGATCCAGCCATGCCGTGACGGCGGGATGCCGTGCCAGCCGCTCGCCCAAGGCGCCGGCAAAGAAACCGATCAGCGCGAACACCACGGCCGCCTGCACCGTAAAGATCACACCCAACTGCACGATCTGCCACGCCGCGGCACCCAGTTCCGCTTGCACGAATTGAGGAAGGAAGGCGAGAAAGAACAGCACCACCTTGGGATTGATGGCATTGGCCAGCAACCCGCGCCGAAACAAGCTTGCACAACTGTCGGTGGGAATGACCAGGCGTCGCGCGTCGGTCGGTGCCGCATGACGTAGCGCCTGAATGCCGAGCCAGATCAGGTACACGCCCCCCGCCACGCGCAAGGCGCCGAATGCCAGTTCGGAAGCGACGATCAGCGCCCCAACCCCGAGCGCGGCCAGCGCGGTGTGATTCAGGCACCCCGCCGCACACCCCAGGCCAAACGCCACGCCTTGCCGGCGACCGCGCGCCATGCCCAAGGCCAGCACGAGCAGATTGTCAGGCCCCGGTGCCAGCGTCAGCAATACCGACGCGGCAACAAAGGGAAGCAGCTGGGAAGAAGAGAGAAAGACATCCATGGCGCAAGGTTAAATGAAAAACGGCGGGAACCCTCCCGCCGTTTTTCGTTACGGATTAGCCGAAATCAATCGCCGGCTTTACACCTTGCGGTAGACCTCGGCGCCACTCTTCACGAACTCGACCGCCTTGGCCGCCATTCCCTTCTCCAGCGCCTCACCTTCGTTCAAGCCCTGCGCTGCCGCGAAGTCGCGTACGTCCTGGGTGATCTTCATCGAGCAGAAGTGCGGGCCGCACATCGAGCAGAAATGAGCGACCTTGGCCGATTCCTTGGGCAGGGTCTCGTCGTGGAATTCGCGCGCCTTGTCCGGGTCGAGGCCGAGGTTGAACTGGTCTTCCCAGCGGAACTCGTAGCGCGCCTTGGACAACGCGTTGTCGCGGATCTGCGCGCCGGGATGGCCCTTAGCGAGGTCGGCGGCGTGCGCGGCGAGCTTGTAGGTGATGATGCCTTCCTTGACGTCATCCTTGTCCGGCAGGCCCAGGTGCTCCTTGGGCGTGACGTAGCAGAGCATGGCCGTGCCGTACCAGCCGATCATCGCGGCGCCGATGCCGCTGGTGATGTGGTCGTAGCCCGGGGCGATGTCGGTGGTCAGCGGACCAAGGGTGTAGAACGGGGCTTCCTTGCAGTATTCGAGCTGCAGATCCATGTTCTCCTTGATCAGGTGCATCGGCACATGGCCCGGGCCTTCGATGATGGTCTGCACGTCGTGCTTCCAGGCGATCTCGGTCAGCTCGCCCAGCGTCTTCAGTTCGCCGAGCTGCGCTTCGTCGTTGGCGTCGTAGATCGAGCCTGGACGCAGGCCGTCGCCGAGGCTGAAGGCGACGTCGTAGGCCTTCATGATTTCGCAGATTTCCTCGAAATGCGTGTAGAGGAAGCTCTCCTTGTGGTGCGCCAGGCACCACTTGGCCATGATCGAGCCGCCGCGCGAAACGATGCCGGTCATCCGGTTGGCGGTCATCGGGATGTAGCGCAGCAGCACGCCGGCGTGGATGGTGAAGTAGTCGACGCCCTGCTCGGCCTGTTCGATCAGCGTGTCGCGGAAGATTTCCCAGGTCAGGTCTTCGGCCTTGCCATTGACCTTTTCCAGCGCCTGGTAGATCGGCACGGTGCCGATCGGCACCGGGCTGTTGCGGATGATCCACTCGCGGGTTTCGTGGATGTTCTTGCCGGTGGACAGATCCATCACCGTGTCGCCGCCCCAGCGGATCGACCAGGTCATTTTCTCGACTTCTTCCTGAATGGATGAGCCGAGCGCCGAGTTGCCGATGTTGGCGTTGATCTTGGTGAGGAAGTTGCGGCCGATGATCATCGGCTCGCTTTCCGGGTGGTTGATGTTGTTCGGGATGATGGCGCGGCCACGGGCGACTTCGCTGCGCACGAACTCCGGAGTGATTTCTTCCGGAATGCTGGCGCCGAAATTCTGGCCGGGATGCTGGCGACCGAGCAGCTTGGCCATCTTGTCGCCCATCGGGCCGGTGGCCTTTAGCGAGTCGATGTAGGCACGGCGGTTCAGGTTCTCGCGAATCGCGACGTATTCCATTTCCGGCGTGACGATGCCCTTACGCGCATAGTGCATCTGCGACACGTTGGCGCCGGCCTTGGCACGGCGCGGCTTGCGATGCAGGCCGGGAAAACGCAGTTCTTCGAGCGCCTTGTCGGCGGCCCGCTGGCGACCGTAGTCGGAGGTCAGGTCCGGCAGTTCCTCGGTGTCGCCACGTTCGGCAATCCACTGGGCGCGCAGCGCCGGCAGGCCGGAACGGATATCGATCTTGGCGGCCGGATCGGAATAGCCGCCGGAGCAGTCGTAGACAAAAATCGGCGGATTTTTTTCCCCGCCCATGCCGGTCGGCGTGTCAGCCTGCGAAATTTCCCGCATCGGCACCTGGATATCCGGGCGCGAACCCTCGACGTAGATCTTGCGCGAGTTCGGCAGCGGCTGGATGGCGGCCTCGTCGACATGGGCATTGGCGGCGAGGAAGGTGTCTTTGGCGTTCATGGAAGCTCCGTGCGTGAATACAGCCTGGTAAGACGCGCAAGGAGCGGGCTGGGTTCCACCACAGCGTTCGTTTCCCTACGACGGCATGACCCGGTCAGGTTCGAAGGGTATTTCTCAGCCTGCTTATCCGCCGGCACCCCTAACGAGTGGGCTGCAAGTTACTGGAAATACAGGCAAAATGCAAGGAACGACAAATTCCGCTCAAGATTTTCAGAAATCAGCCGAAATATCTTCGACAAGATGCGGAATTCAAAGAAAAACCAAGGGAAACAAGATGCGCTACCTGATCATTGCCAGCCTACTGGCCCCCCTGCCCTGGAGCGTGTCGGCTGCGCCGACATGGCAAGTGATTTCGTCCGAACCCGGGAAGCGCATCGAACTTGACCGGACCAGCCTGAAGCGCGACGGCAACACGGTACAAGCCCAGGGCCGCGTTGTTCTCGAAAAGGAACTCACTGACTCAAAATCCGGCGCCGGCTACCGCGTCATCGAAGCCGTCACCCGCTACGATTGCAGCACGCGCAATGCCAACACCATCAAGCGCATCTTCAAGAAAAACGAATCCGAGGTCATCCGCGAGGAGGACATCAAGGGCGCAGAGCTCCCCGTCCGCTCCGGTACGCTGGATGACAAGGTACTGCGCGAAGTATGCCGCCCGCCGAAAGACACGCCCGCCGAACTCGCCAAGAAGGCAAATGAGGCTGGCACCGAACTAAAAGCAGCCAACGAGGCCGTACTCAAGACGGAAATGGCCAAGGCCGAAAAGCCCGCCCCCATCAAGGCGGCCGACACCACCGCCAAGGAAGCCGAGCATTCGGCCATTCCATCGATTCGCCCAAATCTGAAAGCGGCGCTAGAAGCCTCTCGCGAGCCTACGAAGGAGGCCGCCAAGGAACCCGTGCCAACAGCCAGCGCACCGGTCGCCAAGCCCTCCCCCAAGCCCCCGGCCGTCGCGGCGCCCAAGGCGCAAACCGTTATCGTCCACACCTCACCGACGCCTGCGGCCAGGCCTAAGAAAACAATCAAACCCGAAGGCTACATGCTGGAACTCGCCCACACCGAAGCGGTTGTCCAACATGCCAATATCCACTGGGACTACGAAGGTCCGGGCGGCCCGGACAACTGGAGCAGGCTGGACCCACGCAACAAACTGTGCGCCACCGGCGAACGCCAGTCGCCTATCGACATCAAGGATGGCATCAAGGTCGACGTCGAGCCGATTGCGTTCAAGTACCAATCCTCCACCTTCCGCATCGTCGACAACGGCCACACCGTACAGGTGCAGGTTGGCGAGGGCTCGATCTCGCTGACCGGCAAGACCTACGAGCTGGTCCAGTTCCACTTCCATCGTCCGTCGGAAGAAAAGATCAATGGCCAGCGCTTCGACATGGTCGCCCACCTGGTGCACAGGGCCGACGATGGTCAACTGGCTGTAGTTGCGGTACTCCTCGAACGCGGCACCGAAAACCCGTTCATCCAGACCCTGTGGAACCATATGCCGCTCGAGCGGAACATGCCGGTCGCCCCGCCGAGCGCCAGCGTTGACTTGAACGCCCTCCTCCCGACCTCGCGCAACTACTACACCTACATGGGGTCACTGACCACACCTCCTTGTTCCGAAGGCGTGCTTTGGCTGGTCATGAAGCAACCGGTGCAAGTCTCCCAGGAGCAGATCAATATCTTCAGCCGCCTGTATCGCAACAACGCCCGCCCCATTCAATCCACCAGCGGCCGTCTGATCAAGGAAGGCCGTTGACCTGAGGTAAAACGCGATGGTAATTTAATGACCAAAGAGTCATTAAATTACCATGTCGTTGCCCCCTCCTCCCCGCAAACGCCGCAAGGAAGCCCGCCCATCAGAGTTGCTTGCGGCCGCTCTCGACCTCTTCGTGGAGAAAGGTTACGCCGCCACGCGCCTGGAAGACGTCGCCTCCCGTGCCGGTGTTTCGAAGGGTACGCTCTACCTGTACTACGAAAACAAGGAAGCGCTGTTCAAGGCCGTCATTCAAGAAGGCATCATTCCGGTGATTGCCGAAAACGAGGCCATCGCGGCCCAGCACACGGGCAGCAGCTTCGACCTGATGGAAAAGCTGCTCGCCAACTGGTGGGTCAAAATCGGTCTGACAGCCTTCGCCGGGATACCAAAACTGATGGTAGCCGAAGCCCGGAACTTCCCGGAACTTGGATGTTATTACGTCGAGAATGTCATCAACCGTGGCCGCGCTCTGGTTGGTAGCGCGCTGAAACGCGGCATGGCGAGCGGTGAATTCCGGGAGATGGATGTCGAAACGACCATTGATGTGGTGATCGCGCCCATCCTGATGCTGCTGATATGGCACCATTCGATGAGTTGCTGCGTCGAAAGCGAAGGTAATCCGCAGCAATATCTGCAGATTCACATGGATCTCTTGCGCCACGGTTTGTGCCGGATGGAAAAGGAGAGTCGGGTATAATTTCGATTTGTCGGAATCAATATATTAGCCTGTGCTAATATTATGCCTGCGGAGACCCCAATGAACATCGAGCAAGCGCGCTTCAACATGATCGAACAGCAGATCCGTCCCTGGGATGTTCTGGATCCGCAAGTTCTCGACCTTCTTTTCGTCGTCAAGCGCGAGGACTTCGCGCCGGCCGCCTATCGCAACCTGGCATTCGCCGATATGGAAATCCCGATCGGTGATGGCCAGACCATGCTGGCTCCGAAGATCGAAGCCAAGATGCTGCAGGAACTCGGCATCAAGAAAACCGACAAGGTACTCGAAATCGGCACCGGCAGCGGCTACATGGCTGCCTTACTCGCTGCGCGCGCCGAACACGTGGTAACGGTTGAGATCCGCCCGGAAATCGCTGCCGCCGCCAAGGAAAACCTGGCGCGCGCCGGCGTCGGCAACGTTTCGATCGAAGTAGGCAACGGTGTTGACGGCTGGTCGCAGCGCGGCCCCTACGATGCCATCGTCGTTTCCGGCTCGGTTCCCAGCGTCTCTCCCTCCCTGCTCAAGCAACTGCGCGTCGGTGGCCGTCTCGCCGTCATCACCGGCGAAGCGCCGGTGATGGAAGCTCAGCTGATCACCTGCACGGCCGAGGGAACCTATAACACCGTCAATCTCTTCGAAACCGTCGTTCCGGTGCTCGATGGAACTGGCGCCAAGGATCAATTCTCCTTCTGATGCAACAACTACGCGTACAACAACTGGCCGAATGGCTGGCCGACGCAAATCGGCCCGACCCTGTCCTGCTTGATGTACGCGAGCCGTGGGAAACTGAACTCTGCCGGTTGGCGGGCTCTTTGCACATCCCGATGCATCTTGTTCCGATTCGTTGCGGGGAAATCGATACCGGCCGCGATGTCGTGGTGATCTGCCACCACGGCAGTCGCAGCTTGCAGGTTGCCATGTTCCTCGAACGGAAGGGCTTCGGCTCGGTGCTCAACCTGATGGGCGGCGTCGATGCATGGGCTGGAGAGATTGATCCGAATATGCGTCGCTACTGAGGATGTCATGAAAAAACTAGTCTGGCTTTTCCTCTCTCCTCTGATCGCCACACCGCTCTGCGCCGCTGACCTGATGCAGGTCTATCGCCAGGCAAAAACCAACGACCCGACTTTCGCAGCAGCCCGCGCCACGCTCGACGCCGGGCAGGAAAAACAGCCGCAAGCGCGCGCCGGCCTGCTGCCGAGCCTCTCGCTTTCAGGCAATACGACGTGGAATGAAAACGAGCTGTCGACCCACAACGGCCCGACGATCGCCAAGCCGAAATACAACGCCAACGGTTACCAACTCACCCTCTCGCAGCCCTTGTTCCGCTGGCAGAACTGGATTGCCTACGACCAGTCCAAGATGCAGGTTGCGCAGGCCGAAGCCAATTTCGGTCTGGCCCGCCAGGACCTGATCCTGCGCGTGGCCCAGGCTTACTTCGACGTGCTTTACGCCCAGGAAAGCCTGGCAGCCGTCAAAGCCAACAAGCAGGCCATTGCCCAACAACTGGAACTCGCCAAGAAGAGCTTTGAGGTCGGCACGGCGACAATCACCGACACACACGAGGCACAAGCCCGTTACGACTTGGCCAGCGCCCAGGAAATCGCTGCCGACAGCGACCTCGAAGTCAAGCTGCGCGCCCTGCAGGCCATCATCGGCCAGGAACCTGGACCCCTCGCCCAACTGCGCAAGGCGGCGGAACTGACGGCTCCGCAACCGGGCAACATGGCGGAATGGGTCAATGCCGCCGAAAGCGGCAGCCTGAACGTACAGGTCCAGCAGTACAACGCGAACATTGCCGCCCGCGAGGTCGACAAGCAGCGCGCAGGACATTATCCAACCCTCGACGCGGTCGCCAACGTCGGCCATTCCAAAAGCTATACGCCTGCCTTCGGCACTTACGACACGGATTACCAGAACGTTGGCATTCAGCTCACGATCCCACTCTTCCAGGGCGGTTTTGTCTCGTCCCGCCAGCGCGAAGCCAGCGCCAACCGTGCCGCATCCGAATCGGCGCTGGAAGCGGCCAAGCGCGGCGCGGCACTGGGTGCCAGACAATCCTATCTCGGCGTCGTCAATGGCCTGGCCCAGGTCAAGGCCTTGAAGGCAGCACTCGTCTCGTCGCAGTCGGCGCTGGAATCGAACAAGCTGGGCTACGAAGTCGGCGTACGCATCAACATCGATGTCCTGAATGCCGAGAATCAGGTCTACGTCACCCGCCGCGACTTGGCCAAGGCCACGCTCGACACGCTGATGGCGCAACTGCGCCTTAAATCGACCACTGGTGCGCTAGGCGATGACGACATCGCCCAGATCAACGCACTGCTCGACCCGTCCACCGCGCAATAAACCCCAGCATGCGCTCCGCCGCGCCCTGATGGGCGCGGGCGAAATCGCTCGAAGCCAGACGCATCGCCGCAAGGCGTTCAGCATCGCACAACAGGCCGACAACACACGCCCCCAATCCATCGGCATCGGCGACGCGCTGCGCCGCACCAGCGGCGATGGCATCCTCGGTCGCTTGCAGAAAATTGAAGGTATGCGGACCAACCAACACCGGACACCCGCAAGCGGCTGCCTCGATCAGGTTCTGCCCACCCAGAGGCAAAAGACTGCCACCCACGAAAGCCAGGTCGGCGAGGCTGAAATAGGCGGCCATTTCACCCATGCTGTCGCCCAGCCAAACCTCGGTGTTGCCGTTCGGCAACGCCTCGCTGCGGCGCACCGCATGCCAGCCCTGTTGCCGTAGGAGCGCGGCCACCTCGTCGAAACGCTGCGGATGTCGTGGCACCAGGACCAGCAAGGCACCAGCCAGCGCCACCCGACGCCATGCCTCAAGCACCAGAGCTTCCTCACCTTCACGGGTGCTCGCCGCCAACCACACTGGGCGCGAACCAATCGCCTGTCGCCACTGTCTCCCCAATGCGATCTTGTCTGCCGGCGGGAGGACATCGAACTTAAGGTTGCCGGAAACCTTGATCGTCCTTGCGCCCAAAGCATGCAGGCGCTCCGCATCCCCCTGGGTCTGGGCCGCCACCCCGGCAAGCGTCGCAAAGGCGGGCTCCACCAAGCGCCGGAAACGGCCGTAGCCGCGTGCCGAACGCGCCGACAGGCGGGCATTGGCGAGCACCACCGGCACCCCGGCACCCCGGGCGGCACGCAGCAGGTTCGGCCAGATCTCGGTTTCCATCAAAATGCCGAAAGCTGGCGAAAAATGGCGGAAGAAGCGCGCAACTGCACCAGGATAGTCATAGGGCAGGTAAGCCTGAATGACACGGTCGCCATAGAGCTCGCGGCCGGCAGCCCGCCCGGTCGGTGTCATGCCAGTAAGCAGGATGCGGTGATCGGGCCAGCGCGCCAGTAGCCCCTCGATGAGCGGCTGCGCGGCACGCGTCTCGCCGACCGAAACGGCATGCACCCAGATCAGCTTCGTCGGCGCCGAACCCGGATAAAAGCCATAGCGCTCGCCGAGATGGCTCAGGTATTCCGGCTGTTTGCGGCTGCGCCACGCCAAGCGCAGCCAGATCAATGGCGCGCCAACATACAACAGCAACGAATAGGCCAGACGCGCCATCAGGCGAGTACCGCCTGCAGCTCGCCAAGCACAGCGTCGGGAGAAGGCGTTTGCGCCTTGCCCCCAAGATTGCGGTGGAATCCCGTCCCCAGAACGCCGGTCAGGCCAGGATCGGTGGCAGTGTATATCGCCACGGTCGGCGTTTTCAGGGCAACGGCCAAGTGCGTCAGGCCGGTATCGACGCCAATCGCCGCGCGAGCGCCGGACAGTAGCGATGCCAGCGCCGGAATGTCCATTGGAGGCGCCGCCAGCGCACCCGGAATGCCGGCTGCCAGACGTGCTGCCCTCCCACGCTCGATAGCGCTGCCGCCGGGAAGGATGGCGCTGATCCCTTGGCTGTTGAGCGTGCGTCCGAGGGTCAGCCAGTTGGCCTCCGGCCACAGCTTGTCGTCACGGCTGGTCGCCGTCAGAAAAACGACGTAGGGACGATGCGGCAACCATGAAAAACCGGCGGGGGGTGCTTCGATGCCGTAATCCGGCCCGCACTCGGCCTGATAGCCGAGTGCTGCAGCCGCCAGACGGCGATTGCGGACGACCGCATGCAAATCGCGCGACACATGAAAATGCCGGTCGTACCAGCGGGCCGCCGTCGGCTCGCGTGCCGAATCGGCTGCGTAGCCGAAACACGGACCCTGTGCCCGGCTTGCGATCAGTGCACTTTTCAGCAGGCCCTGCGTATCGATGATCGCATCGTAGGTCTCGCTTGAAATCTGCCGGCGGAATGCGGCCATTTCCTTCCAGGTCGCAGACTGCAGCAGCTTCTTGCGCCAGCGGCGAACGGCTACGGGAATCACCTTGCCGACCCCGGGATGCAAGCGCGGAATAGCCGAGAAGCTTTCCTCCACACACCAATCGATCAGCGCCTGCGGAAAATGCCGACGGATGTCGCCGATCACCGGGAGGTTGTGGATGACATCGCCGAGCGAGGAAGTTTTCACGATCAAGATGCGCATCGGCGGATAAAATCACGGCTTTCGAAGCCGCAATTATAAATGCCAGCCACGCGTCAGCCGCTCTCCGTTGCGATCATCACACTCAATGCCGCCTCCCAATTGGAAGACTGCCTGAAAAGCGCCTGCTTTGCCGACGACATCGTGGTTGTCGACTCCGGCAGCACCGACGGCACGCAGGCGCTGGCCATGCGCTACGGCGCCCGGCTCATCGACCAGACCTGGCTTGGCTTCGGCCCCCAGAAACAGTTTGCGGTCGACGCCGCCCGCCACGACTGGGTGCTCTGTCTGGATGCCGACGAACGTGTTTCACCGGAGTTGCGGAAAGCAATCGAACAGACCCTGCAAGAGCCCGCTGACGGTGCCTATCGCTTTGCCCGCTGCAACCGCTTTCTCGGCCGCTACCTGAAGCATGGCGAAGGCTATCCCGACTGGTCCCTGCGCCTGTTCGACCGCCGCCGAGCGCACTGGTCCGACGACGCCGTGCACGAAAAGGTTGTCACCGATACCGCCATCGGCACCCTGAAGGGCGACCTGCTGCACGACTCGGCAGAGTCGCTGGCCGCCTACCTGACCAAGCAGAATCGCTACACCTCACTGGCCGCCGACATGGCGCTGCAGGCAGGCAAGCGGGCGACTTTCGGGCGAATCGCCTTCAGCCCCATCGTCCGCTTCATCAAGTTCTACCTGATCCGCCAGGGCTTCCGCGACGGCCTGCCCGGACTGGTTCATATTGCCATTGGTTGTTCGAACAGCTTCTTCAAATATGCCAAGATGCTCGAGCGACAGAAATCCGATGCTGCGCTACGGTAAAATCGCATGATCATTTCCTCGAGGTAATTTCGTGAAAGTTCTCGTTACCGGCGCCGCCGGATTCATCGGCATGACTACCTCCCTGCGCCTGCTGGCGCGCGGCGACGAAGTCGTCGGCCTCGACAATCTCAACGACTATTACGAGGTCTCGCTCAAGGAAAATCGCCTGAAGCGCCTGACCGCGCTACCCGGCTTCCGCTTCGTCAAGCTCGACGTCGGCGACCGCGCCGGTATGGAAAAGCTGTTCGCCGAGGAAAAATTCGACAAGGTCATCCACCTGGCCGCCCAGGCCGGGGTGCGCTACTCGATACAGAACCCACACGCCTATGTCGACAGCAATCTGGTCGGCTTCATCAACGTCCTTGAGGGCTGCCGCCACCACCAGGTCCAGCACCTGGTCTACGCCTCCAGTTCCAGTGTCTACGGCGGCAACACCAAGATGCCCTTCTCGGAACACGACAGCGTCGACCACCCGGTCAGCCTGTACGCCGCGACCAAGAAGGCCAACGAGCTGATGGCGCACACCTACAGTCACCTGTATGGCCTGCCGACCACCGGCCTGCGCTTCTTCACGGTGTATGGCCCGTGGGGCCGCCCGGACATGGCGCTCTTCCTGTTCACCAAGGCCATCCTCGAAGGCCGGCCGATCGACGTATTCAACCACGGCAACATGAAGCGCGACTTCACCTACGTGGACGATATCGTCGAAGGCGTAATTCGCGTGCTCGACCGCAACGCTGCCGCCAACCCGGACTACGATCCGATTGCCGCCGACCCGGCAACCAGCAACGTGCCCTATCGCGTGTTCAACATCGGCAACAACAACCCGGTGCAACTGCTCGATTTCATCGGTGCCATCGAAGAAGCCCTCGGCCAGAAGGCCGAGAAACGCCTGCTCCCCCTGCAGGATGGCGACGTACCGGCCACCTACGCCAACACCGATCAACTCAACGACTGGGTCGGCTTCGTGCCGGACACCACCGTCCAGGAAGGCGTCGGCCGCTTCGTCGCCTGGTATCGCGATTACTACAAGGTTTAAGGAACAATCATGTGTGGCATCGTTGCGGCAGCAGCCGGCAAGAACATCGTCCCCGTCCTGATCGAGGGCCTGAAGAAACTCGAATACCGTGGTTATGACTCCGCCGGCATCGCGGTGATCGGCGATAGCGCCATCGAGCGCGTCCGTGCCGTCGGTCGTGTTGCCGAACTCGAAGCCGCGTCGGCCAGCACCGCTTCGGTGACCGGTATCGCCCACACACGCTGGGCCACGCACGGCGTTCCGGCCGAGCGCAATGCGCACCCGCACGTCTCCGGCGATATCGCCGTGGTGCATAACGGCATCATCGAGAACTACGAAAGCCTGCGCGGCGAACTCAGCGCCAAGGGCTATGTATTTACATCGGACACCGATACCGAGAGCATTGCCCACCTGATCCAGGACACCCTGAAGTCCGAATCCGACCTGTTCACCGCCGTCCGCCTCGCCTGCCAACGCCTCGTCGGTGCTTACGCCATTGCCGTCATCGACCGCAAGCAGGCAGGCAGGATCATCGTCTCCCGCGAAGGCTCACCGCTGCTGCTCGGCCTGTCGGATACCGGCAACTACGCCGCCTCCGACGCGTCGGCACTGCTGCAGGTAACGCGCAACATGGTCTATCTTGAAAACGGCGACATCGCCGAGCTGACCGCGGATACCGTCCGTATCGCCCGCCTTGACGGCACGCCGGTCGACCGCCCGGTCAACGTCTCGCAGCTTTCCGCCGCCGCCGTCGAACTCGGCCATTTCAAGCACTACATGCAGAAGGAAATCTTCGAGCAACCGGATGCCCTCGCCAACACCCTGGAGATCGTCGGCGGCAGCAAGACCATCCAGCCAGGCATTTTTGGCGCCGAAGCCGCCCAGCTACTGGAAGACGTCGACACCATCCTCATCCTCGCCTGTGGCACCAGCGCCCACTCAGGCTATACGGCCCGTTACTGGCTGGAGGCCATTGCCGGGGTTCCATGCACGGTCGAAATCGCCAGCGAATACCGCTATCGCGCCTCGGTCGCCAACCCGCGCCAATTGATCGTCGCCATTTCGCAGTCCGGCGAAACGGCGGATACGCTCGCCGCCCTGCGTCACGCCAAAAGCCTCGGCCAGAACAAAACCCTGGCCATCTGCAACGTGCCCGAGTCG
The DNA here is from genome assembly GCF_051122455.1 of Dechloromonas sp. ARDL1. Classification (NCBI taxonomy): domain Bacteria; kingdom Pseudomonadati; phylum Pseudomonadota; class Betaproteobacteria; order Rhodocyclales; family Azonexaceae; genus Dechloromonas; species Dechloromonas sp. ARDL1. Next base: position 4,128,250 of record NZ_CP168939.1, on the reverse strand, counting down.
GCCATTGTCCGCGAATCCGCGCTGCGCTTCATCACCCGGGCCGGCCCGGAAATCGGTGTCGCCTCGACCAAGGCCTTCACCACCCAGTTGGCGGCCCTCTTCCTGCTCACGCTGGTCATGGCCAAGGTTCGCCATCGCCTGAGTGCCGATCAGGAAACTGCCTACATCGACCAACTCCGCCACCTGCCGGTCGCCGTACACAAGGTTCTGGAACTGGAAAGCGACATCGAAACCTGGGCCAAGCGCTTTGCCGACAAGCACCATGCCCTTTTCCTCGGACGTGGCCGCCACTATCCGATTGCCCTCGAAGGTGCACTCAAGCTCAAGGAAATCTCCTACATTCACGCTGAGGCATACCCGGCTGGCGAATTGAAGCATGGCCCGCTGGCGCTCGTTGATGCCAACATGCCGGTGATCTCCGTCGCACCCAACGACCAGTTGCTTGACAAGCTGAAGTCCAACCTCAAGGAAGTCCAGGCCCGGGGCGGCGAGCTGTACGTATTCGCCGATGCCGACTCGGAGATCCCGGAATCGGAGGGCGTGCATATCCTGCGCCTGCCGGAACATTACGGTGAGTTGTCGCCCATCCTGCACGTCATTCCGTTGCAACTACTGTCGTATCACGCCGCCCTGGTCAAGGGTACCGACGTCGACAAGCCGCGCAATCTGGCCAAGTCGGTCACGGTCGAATGACGCAAGCACCGCGCTAACCGTCTGCTACCGCGATGTCCACCTACGCGATCGGCGACATTCAGGGTTGTTACGACTCGCTGCAGCGCCTGCTGGCGCTGTGCGACTTCGACCCGGCCCACGATCGCCTATGGCTGGTTGGGGACCTGGTCAACCGCGGCCCGAAGTCGCTGGAAACGCTACGCCTGATCAAATCGCTCGGCAATTCAGCCACGACGGTGCTGGGCAACCACGACCTCTACCTGCTGATGGTTGCCGAAGGGGGGGCCAAGTTCCGCGGCAAGGACGATACGCTGCAGGAAATTTTCGACGCGCCGGATTGCGCCGAACTGCTCAACTGGCTGCGCCATCAACCGCTGTGCCATACCGAGGGCACCTACTGCCTGGTGCATGCCGGGCTGCTGCCGCAGTGGACTGCTGCCCGTGCCCGCGAACTTTCGAAAGAAGTCGAGGCCGCGCTGCAAGGCCCGGACTTCCGCGAATTCATCCTGAACTTGTGGGGCAGCGAACCGGCTGCTTGGTCGGATGACCTGAGCGGCTGGGCTCGCTTGCGGGTGATCGTCAACGCCATGACCCGCATGCGTTTCTGTACCCCCGAGGGGGTCATGGAATTCAAGGCCAAGGGCAAGCTGAGCAATGCGCCGGCCAACCACATCCCCTGGTTCGACCTGCCCAATCGCCAGCACGCCGATACGGTACTGGTAACCGGCCACTGGTCGGCACTCGGTCTGAAGGTTACGCCAAACCTGCTGGCGCTCGACTCGGGCTGCCTGTGGGGCGGTCATCTGACCGCGGTTCGCCTGGAAGATCGCCGGGTGTTTCAGGTGGATTGTTCACCATCGGAAGCCCTGCCCCTAAAGCAATAGCGTCGCGGGCTTGAGCGGCCACCAGCTTCCTGTCTTCGCCATTCAGCCCACGCAAAGGTGTCGTCACGAGCCGGGCGATCAGGCGCTTGCGGCCCAGAATGCTCCGCGTGCATTGTCCCAGGGAAATATCACCATCGTAGCGGGGAGCCAGACTGCGCTGGCCATCCAGTTCCCAGTAGGAAATGGCCAGCGGCAGAACCGGGTGTCCGGCGCTCAGCGCCGGCTGCAACAAGGCGGCGTGGAAGTGCAACAGACTCCGCCCATCGGTCGTCGTGCCTTCGGGGAAAACGGCCACGTGACGCCCCTTGTCAAGCAGTCCGGCAATCTCCTGATTGACGATCTTGGCGTGCCCGCGGCTGCCACGCCGCAAAAAAACGGTATCGTTCCTCGCAGCCAGCCAACCGATCAGCGGCCAGTTCCGAACCTCCGCCTTGGAGACGAAGGCGGACGGCAAGGCGGAATTGATCACATAAATGTCGATCCACGAAATGTGGTTGGCCACGATCAGTGCGCCCGGAACCGCATGCGTCAGATCAGCCTCGACCTCGACGCCGAGCGCATCAAGCAGCGCGCCAGCCCAACTTGCTTTCAGTCGCAGCCGAGCAGCATCGCCGCAGACAGGAAAAACCAGCCACGTGACGATCACACCGCTGAAAACCAGCAGGATCAGGCGAATAATCCGGAAGGCGCGAAGCGCAAAATTGGTTTCGTTCAGTCTGCTTGTCCGAGATAGTGCTTGGCGTAACGTCCGGCCACCTTGGCCATCGGCATCAGGATAGGGAGGTCGGCTGTGTTGAAATCGGGGTCCCAGGCCGGTTCACCACAAATCCAGGCACCGGCACGCAAGTAGCCCTTGATCAGTGGCGGCACTTCGGCCGGACGATCCTGCTGCAAGGCGGCCAAGGGCAGCGGGCAGCGCGGGAAAACGCGATACTCCTGCGGCCCCAAGTGATCCGCAGCCAGCCGATTATACAAGCTGGCTGCGGCATGACCGCCATCGGCCATGCTGATCGAAGCACACCCCATCAGGTAGTCGTGGCCGCGCTCGACCATGTACTGGGCCAAACCGGACCACAGCAAGGTAATGGTGGCACCGGTCCGGTAATCCGGATGGACGCAGGAGCGGCCGATTTCGACCAGGCGCGAACGCAGGTGTTGCAGACGGGTCAGGTCGAATTCGTTCTCGGAGTAATAACCGACCTGGCGCGCGTTGTCCGGCGACAGGATGCGATAAGTACCGACGATCTCGCCGGATTGCGTGTCGCGCACGACGAGATGCTCGCAATACGGATCGTAGATGTCGTGATCGACACCCGGCGTCCGGCTAGGCAGGTTGGCGCCCATTTCACCAGCAAACACACGATGGCGCAGGCGCTGTGCATCGAGGATGTCACTCGCGCTGCGCGCGAATCCGACCGCCAGGCTTCTTTTTCCGGGGCGAGAACGCCCGGCATGCTTCTGGATATTTTCCATTTTGTTCTCCTTTATTCCTGGAGAACAAGTCTGGATGACGCTTGTTACACGCGCGTTGCCCGAAAATGACGCCCCTGTTTCACCCTTTGGGGATTACCAGGGCAGCGCACCGAAAGCTTTGCGATAGCGTTCGCCGATCTCCTCGCGGCTGGGTTGGTGGTTCTGACCACCACGATGGGCGATCTTGATCGCGCCCATGACCGCTGCCAGGCGGCCGGTGGTCGGCCAATCAAAACCGTTGGCGATGCCGTAGAGCAGACCGGAACGATAGGCGTCACCACAACCGGTCGGATCAACGATCTGATCAGCTGCAACACACGGAATGTCGTGGCGCTGACCATCGGCATAAATTTCCGATCCCTCTCCGCCACGCGTCACGATCAATGCCCTGACCTCGCCGGCCAATTGCTCTAGGCTGCGTCCGGTACGGTCGCACAGCAGCTTGGCTTCGTAGTCGTTGAAACAGGCGTAGTCGGCCAGGCGCATGAAATCGAGCAGTTCGTCGCCATTAAACATCGGCATGCCCTGGCCCGGATCAAAAATGAACGGCACACCGGCGGCCGAGAAATCGCGGGCATGCTGCATCATGCCTTCGCGACCGTCGGGAGCCACAATGCCAAGCTGGGCATTGGCTTTCTCAACCTTGTTCAGGTGCGAAAAGCTCATCGCTCCGGGGTGGAATGCCGTGATCTGGTTGTCGTCGAGATCGGTGGTAATGAAGGCCTGGGCCGTGAAGCTGCCGGGAATCTGGCGCACGTGCGCACGCGGCAAGCCGAGTTTGTCCAGACGGTCGAGATAGGGCACGGCATCATCGCCGACGGTCGCCATGATGGTCGGATCACCGCCCAGCAACATCAGGTTGTAGGCGATATTGCCGGCGCAGCCCCCGAATTCGCGGCGCATTTCCGGCACCAGGAAAGCGACGTTGAGAATGTGGATCTGCTCGGGCAGGATGTGATTCTTGAAACGGTCCGGGAAGACCATGATGTTGTCGAAAGCCAGCGAACCGCAAATCAGTGTCGTCATGATGTATCAGGGATAGAAGATGTAAAGGCGGTAGCCGGAGGCACCCACGTCCTTCGCTTCGATCCACAGCCGGACGGCAACATCGCCATTGGCCGGGAAAGCATCGGAAGTCGTACCCGGCGGAAGGTATTCGGCGGCGTACATGACGCGCCGGGCAACGACAGCGTCGTTGGTATCGGTCAGACTCAATTCGAGGGCAGGCCATGCTTGCGGATGAGTTGCACGGTTCTTCAGTGTGGCCTGCAGCACGAATAGTCCGCGCGCGTTGTCCGACTGCAGGTCGGAGGTTTCAATCGAAACCAGGCCCGGATTCCTGGGCAGCGGAATATCGACTCCCAGCGATGCATAAAGTGGCTGAAGCGACGGCAGGCGCAGCACAACGTCGGTGCGGTAGTGATACGCCAACTGGCCGAGCAAGGCGACCAGCAGCAGTAAAAAACCCACGACGAACGGCCAGTTGGCCCTGGCCGGTGGCTCGCTATCGAAGGCACCTCGACCATCGCTGGTCAAGGTCCCAGCCGACCAGCGATTGTAGGAACCGGTTTCGACCAGCTCACGCGCCGCAACAAGCCCCGCTTCACGGGCCGCCAGTGTCGACTGCTCGGGCGTTTCTTCACGATCTGCGGGCGTGGCAACCAGGGTTTCGGCTGCATCGAAGCGAACCGCCTCCAGCACGTCCACCTCCGTCGCAAGCTCAGGCGCCGCTGGCGCTTCGCGGTCATCGGGCCGCGGAGGGATGGCAACTGCGAGCGGCTTAAGCTGAGGAAGCGGTTCGTCAGGCATGACCAGAGGCTCAATGGACTCGTTCTCCATCCACTCGGGTCCTGCCACGATCGTTGCTGCCGGATCGAATACCGCCGGCTCTGGCTCGGCTGCGGGAGGGGACTGCGGTTGCACTTCTGCTGACAGGTCCGGCGCGGATTCGTCAGCCATTTCGACCACAGTGTCTGCCGTTATTGTCAATTCGGCGGGCGCTTCATCGGTCGAATGCGGTAGCGATGCATCAACCGGCGAGCCGATCTTGAGCTCATCGGTGTCAGACTGCCATTGATCGAAGGCGTTGAATACCACTTGGCAATGCCCGCAACGTACCTTGCCGGCCTTGCGCCGCAACTGCTCGGAGGTGACACGGAAGACCGTGCCACACTCCGGACAGCGGGTGCGCATCAGGGTTTGGTTCCCGCCAGACATACCCAATCCTCGCGTACATCGGCCACCTGCATCGGAATCCACTGCGCATAGATGGCCACGATTTCGTCCGCCTGCTCACGAAGAATGCCCGACAACGCCAGCCGCCCGCCAGAGCGGACATGGGCGCAGATCGCCGGCGCCAGCACGCGCAAGGGATTGGAGAGGATGTTGGCAACGACCACATCGTACTCGCCAGCCACCGGGGCGGCCGAATCAACGAAAAGGGCAGTGACGCCATTGCGTTCGGCATTGGCCTTGGCCGCATCGACAGCCTGCGGGTCGATATCGACGCCAGCGACATGCCCGGCACCGAGGCGCGCTGCCGCAATGGCCAGAATTCCGGAGCCGCAGCCGTAGTCGAGCACGGTATTGCCCGCCGATACATTGCGCTCAAGCCACTCGAGGCAGAGTCGCGTCGTCGGATGCGAGCCGGTCCCGAACGCCATCCCCGGATCGAGAATCAGGTTGATCGCCGCCGGATCGGGCGACTCATGCCAGGAGGGAACGATCCACAAGCGTTCCGAGACCCGGATCGGATCAAACTGCGACTGGGTCAGCTGCACCCAGTTCTGCTCGGCCACCGGTTCGACGGAAAAAGCCGGAACTTCCGCCAGACCAATCGCCCTGGCTGCCTCGCCAAGTATGGTCGCCGCATCGGCATCCGGCTCGAGCAACACGACGACCTTGGAATGATTCCAGCCCGGCGTATTGACCGACCCGGGCTCGCCGAACTGCGGCTGTTCGTCCGGTGTGCCGGCATCCGCATCCTCGATGCTGGCTGACAAGGCGCCCGCCTCGAGCAGGGCGTCGCACATCGGCTCGGCGTGCGACGCGTCGGTCAGGAAGCTGACATTTTGCCAGGACATCGCTTACGCCTTAACCTCGCTCTTATCCGCCAGCTTGTGCTCCAGATAGTGGATGCTGGTGCCGCCCTCGACGAAGCGGGCATCGAGCATCAGCTCTTGGTGCAGCGGAATGTTGGTCTTGATGCCCTGAATGCTCATTTCCGATAGCGCGATACGCATGCGGCGGATGGCCTGTTCGCGAGTGTCGCCGTAGGAAATCACCTTGGCGACCATCGAATCATAGTGCGGCGGGACGCGGTAGCCCTGATAGATGTGCGAATCGACGCGGATACCCGGACCGCCCGGCGGATGATAGAACTCGATATTGCCGGGAGACGGCACGAACGTGAAGGGATCTTCGGCGTTGATGCGGCATTCGATGGCGTGACCACGGAACGCGATGTCCTTCTGCTTGTAGCGCAGCTTTTCGCCGGCCGCGACGCGAATCTGCTCCTGCACGATATCAACACCGGTGATCATTTCGGTCACCGGGTGCTCAACCTGGACGCGGGTGTTCATTTCAATGAAGTAGAACTCACCGTTCTCGTACAGGAACTCGAAAGTACCGGCACCGCGGTAGCCGATCTTGCGGCAGGCCTCGGCACAACGCTCGCCGATGCGGGTGATCAGGCGGGCCGGGATGTGCGGCGCCGGCGCTTCCTCGATCACCTTCTGGTGGCGGCGCTGCATGGAGCAATCGCGCTCGCCAAGGTAGATGGCGTTCTTGAATTCGTCGGCCAGCACCTGGATTTCCACGTGACGCGGATTTTCCAGATACTTTTCCATGTACACCGCCGGGTTACCGAAGAAGCTGTTGGCTTCCTGACGGGTCAGCTGAACGGCATTGACCAGCGCCGCTTCGGTATGCACGACGCGCATGCCGCGACCGCCGCCACCACCGGCGGCCTTGATGATCACCGGGTAGCCGACGGCACGGGCGATCTTGACGATCTCCTTGGGATCTTCCGGCAAGGCACCGTCGGAGCCTGGCACGCAGGGCACGCCGGCCGCCTTCATGGCATCCTTGGCCGACACCTTGTCGCCCATCAGGCGGATGGTTTCCGCTTTCGGTCCGATGAAGACGAAGCCGGAGGTTTCGACACGCTCGGCAAAATCGGCGTTTTCGGACAGGAATCCGTAGCCCGGGTGAATAGCCTGGGCGTCAGTCACTTCGGCCGCCGAAATGATCGCCGGCACGTTCAGGTAGCTCAGCGACGAGGCGGCCGGGCCGATACAGACCGATTCGTCGGCCAGCTTGACGTACTTGGCTTCGCGGTCAGCCTCGGAATGCACGACGACGGTCTTGATACCCAGCTCGCGGCAAGCGCGCTGGATGCGGAGGGCAATCTCCCCCCGGTTGGCGATAAGAACTTTCTCGAACATGATGGCTATCTCAGCCGATCACGAACAGCGGTTCGCCGAACTCGACCGGTTCGCCATTATCGACGAGGATGGCCTTGATGACGCCGGAAGCATCGGCTTCGATTTCGTTGAGCAGCTTCATGGCCTCGATGATGCACAGGGTTTCGCCCTGCTTGACGGTCTGGCCGACCTGCACGAACGCATCGGCGCCCGGCGACGGGGAACGGTAGAAGGTGCCGACCATCGGCGACTTGACGACGTGGCCTTCCGGCAGTTCGTCTTCATCGTCCAGATTGACTGCCGAGGCGGCAGGCGCCGAACCGGCAACCGGCATGGCGGCCGGCATCATGTATTGCTGTACCGGGGCGGCGGAAACAGCACCGTAGTGCTTGGCGATACGCACTTTCTCTTCGCCTTCGGTGACTTCCAGTTCCGAGATGCCGGATTCCTGAACGAGGTCGATGAGTTTTTTGAGTTTGCGCAGATCCATGAAGTACTCCTTTTGTTGCGTTCACAGAACGCAAAAATGCAGCCGGCCGAAGCCAGGCTATTCGATATGAAGCTTGTTGAGCAGGTATTCGAGGGCGAGCAGGTAGCCCTCATGACCCAGGCCGCAGATGACGCCGATGGCCAGGTCGGAAAAATACGAGTGATGCCGGAAAGGCTCGCGGGCATGCACGTTGGACAAATGCACTTCGACAAAGGGAATGGCAACGGCGGAAAGTGCGTCGCGCAGCGCCACGCTGGTGTGCGTGTAGGCCGCCGGATTGATGATGATCGCCCGCACGCCCTGTTCACGGGCGGCATGAATGCGTTCGATCAACGCACCTTCATGGTTGCTTTGAAATGTTTCCAGATCGACACTTGCCCCCTCGGCCATCCGGGCAAGCGCCATGTTGATGTCGGAGAGGGTGACACGACCGTAATGCTCCGGCTCGCGGGTACCCAGCAGGTTCAGATTGGGTCCGTGAATGACCAGGATGCGAATCTTGTCAGCTGACTTGGAAGATGCTTTTCGCTTCGTCATGGCAGCAAGTTTGCCGCAAATCGCAGCATTTTGTCCAGTTTACTCGGAAATCAAGACCCTGAGGGCATCGGCGCGAATACGCTCGCGCGACCTTCCATCGCGATACTTCAAGCTCACCCGCTCAAGATGCGGCGGCATAATAACAAGATTGGCGTCGACTGTGTCCGTTTCCATCACCAGAACGGCTTCGACACGCTCATTTCGCGGCTCGACATGATCGACATCGATACCACGATTGAGCAGGAAGATTTCGACTTCTTTTGCGCTGTCGGCAAACAACAGGATATCGATGCGCGAATGTTCGCCGGCCGTCCCTTCGAGAACGGAGCCGGCCAGATAGGGATTGAACGGGGCCAGCAGTTCGAGCAACTCGAGCGCCGATTGGCGCATCGCCTTTAGCATCGCGGCATGCCCGTCACCCTGATAAAGACTGCGATAGGCGCGTAGCTCGGCCTCGACTTCGGCGTTATCGGGGAACCGCGTATGCTCGGGCAGCCCTAGCTGGCGGGCAGCCTTCTTCTTGGCGAGATGAAAGTCGGTAATGCCATCCTCAGCCATCAGGCGGGCTGCGGCACTGGCGATACTGGCCCGGGTGGCGTGACTCGGGCGTTGCCGTTCATGACGGGTCATGGGGACTCGATCAAGGTAAAATCGCCCCCATTCTAACGGGTCTCTGTGACATGCACATTCATATTCTGGGTATCTGCGGCACTTTCATGGGCGGCATCGCACAACTGGCCGTCGACGCGGGACACAAGGTCACCGGCTGCGACGCCAACGTCTATCCGCCGATGAGCGACCTGCTGCGGGACGCAGGCATTGAGCTGATCGAGGGGTTCGCTGCGGACCAACTGGCTCTCAAGCCGGACATTTTCGTCATCGGCAACGCCGTATCGCGCGGCAACCCACTGCTCGAGGCCATTCTCGACAAGGGCTTGCCCTATGTTTCCGGTCCGCAATGGCTGGCCGAGAACGTGCTGCAGGGCCGCTGGGTGCTCGGCGTCGCCGGCACGCACGGCAAGACGACCACCAGCTCGATGCTGGCCTGGATACTCGAAGACGCCAACATGGCACCGGGTTTCCTGATCGGTGGCGTACCGCTCAATTTCGGTGTCTCGGCCCGCCTCGGCAGCACGCCGTTCTTTGTCATTGAGGCCGACGAATACGACACGGCTTTCTGCGACAAGCGATCGAAATTCGTTCATTACCGCCCGCGGACGGCCATCCTGAACAACCTGGAATTCGATCATGCCGACATTTTCAGCGATCTTGCGGCTATCGAAACGCAGTTCCACCACCTTGTCCGCACCCTTCCCCAGTCCGGGTTGATCGTCTCGAACGCTGCCGAAGCCAGCCTGGAGCGCGTACTGCAACGCGGCTGCTGGACGCCGGTCGAACGCTTCAACGATCCGAACGGCTACCGTGTGAGCGGCGACGATGCGCGCGGCGAGCTGGTCTTGCATGGCCCGGACGGCCTGATCGGCCGCTCGCGCTGGGAGCTATCGGGCGACCACAATCGCGCCAATGCCTGTGCCGCCCTGCTGGCTGCCCGCCACGTCGGCGTGACGCCGGCACAAGGCCTGGATGCCTTGTCGCGCTTCGAGAACGTCAAACGACGCATGGAGGTCAGGGGCGTCGTACGGGGCATCACGGTTTACGACGATTTCGCCCACCATCCGACCGCCATTGCCACCACCGTTGCCGGCCTGCGCCGCAAGATCGGGCGCGGCCGCATTCTTGCCGTGCTCGAGCCGCGTTCGAACACGATGAAGCTGGGCACGATGAAATCGCAGCTCCCGGATAGCCTGAGCGAAGCCGACGCCACCTTCTGCTACGGCGCCAACCTGGGCTGGAATGCCCGTGAAGCGCTGGCCCCAATGGGAGCGCAGGCCGTTGTCGAGGACGATATCGACCGCTTGGTCGACCAGGTCTGCCTGGCCGCACAACCCGGCGACCACATCCTGGTCATGAGCAACGGGGGATTTGGCGGCATACACGGCAAGCTGCTGAACGCCCTGGCCGACTGAGTAGCGCCACCACACAATGAAAAAAGCCGCCGGACAGCTGCCCGGCGGCTTTTTTGTGTACCGACAGCGAAATCAGCGCTCGGTCGATTCGACGACCGCCAAGGCAGTCATGTTGACCAGGCGACGCACCGTCGTCGTCGAGGTCAGGACATGTACCGGTTTTTCAACGCCTAGCAGGATGGGACCGATGGTCACACCTTCGCCGCCGGTCATCTTGATCAGGTTGTAGGAGATGTTGGCCGCGTCGATGTTCGGCATGATCAGCAGATTGGCTTCGCCCTTGAGCGGAGAATCCGGATTGGCCTCGCGACGAATGGCTTCGCTCAAAGCGGAGTCGCCATGCATTTCGCCGTCGACTTCCAGCTCGCCCGCCGACATGGCACTGATCAGGCCGGCCGCAACGCCCATCTTGCGGGCCGACTCCGAGGTCGACGAACCGAAGTTGGAGTGGGAAAGCAGGGCCACCTTCGGCTGGCTGCCGAAGCGCTTGACCTGTTCCGCCGCCAGCAGGGTCATTTCGGCGATTTCCTGTGCGTTCGGGTTTTCGTTGACGTGGGTATCGCAAATGAACAGCGAACGCCCCGGCAGCATCAGGTAGTTCATGGCTGCCATGGTATTGACGCCGTTGCGCTTGCCGATGATCTGGCTGATCACGCCGAGGTGATGACTGTACTGGCCGGTCGTGCCGCAGATCATACCGTCGGCGTAGCCGAGCTTGAGCAGCATGGCACCGATGACCGTCGGTTTGCGACGCATCGCTTCCTTGGCGATGGCCGGCGTCACGCCACGGCGCGACATCAGCTTGTGATAGGCCTGCCAGCACTCGCGATAGCGCTCGTCGGACTCCGGATTGACGACATCGAAATCGACACCCGGCTTGATCCGCAGGTTGGCCTTTTGCAGACGATGAGCAATCACCTCCGGGCGTCCGATCAGGATCGGACGGGCGAAACGTTCTTCAATGACGACCTGCGCGGCACGCAGGACGCGCTCTTCCTCGCCCTCGGCGTAGATGATGCGCTTGCCCTTGGCCTGGCGGGCGGCCTGGAAGATGGCGCGCATGCCAACGCCGGTGTGATAGACGAACTCGGACAGTTTGTTCCGGTAGGCCGCCCAGTCGGTGATCGGGCGCGTCGCGACACCGGAGTCGATGGCGGCTTGGGCCACGGCCGGCGCAATCTTGACGATCAGGCGCGGGTCGAACGGCTTGGGAATCAGGTATTCCGGGCCAAAGTTCAGGTCATGGCCGGGATAGGCCATGGCCACTTCGTCGGTGACTTCGGCTTCGGCCAGTTCGGCGATGGCGCGCACCGAGGCCATCTTCATTTCTTCGGTGATGCGGGTGGCGCCGACGTCGAGCGCACCGCGGAAGATGAAGGGGAAGCACAGCACGTTGTTGACCTGGTTCACGTAGTCGGAACGGCCGGTCGCGATGATGGCGTCCGGACAGACTTCCTTGACCAGTTCCGGCATGATTTCCGGGGTCGGGTTGGCCAGCGCGAAGACCATCGGACGCTTGGCCATCGACTTAATCATGTCCTGGCTGACGACGCCGGCGGTGGACAGACCGAGGAAGATGTCGGCGCCGACCATGGCATCGGCCAGGGTACGCTGCTCGGTATTCTGAGCGTAGCGCGCCTTGGTTTCGTCCATGCCGCCCGGACGGCCGACATAGATGACGCCCTTGGAGTCGCAGACGGTGATGTTCTGGCGCTGGACGCCGAGATCGCACCACAGGTTCAGGCAGGAAATGGCGGCGGCGCCGGCGCCGGAGCAAACGACCTTGATTTCATCGATTTTCTTGCCGACGATCTTCAGGCCATTGAGCATGGCGGCGGCGGAAATGATCGCGGTGCCGTGCTGGTCGTCGTGGAAGACCGGAATATTCATCCGCTCCTTCAGCTTCTGCTCGATGTAGAAGCACTCCGGCGCCTTGATGTCTTCCAGGTTGATACCGCCGAGCGTTGGCTCCATGGCGGCGATCATGTCGATCAGCTTGTCCGGATCGTTCTCAGCCAGTTCGATATCGAAAACGTCGATGCCGGCGAATTTCTTGAACAGGCAGCCCTTGCCTTCCATAACCGGCTTGGCGGCGAGCGGGCCGATGTTGCCGAGGCCGAGGACGGCAGTACCGTTGGTGATGACGCCAACAAGGTTGGCGCGCGAAGTCATCTCGGCAGCCGTGGCCGGATCTTCGACGATCAGGTCACAGGCGGCGGCAACACCCGGAGAGTAGGCCAGCGCCAGGTCGCGCTGGTTGGTCAGGCCCTTGGTCGGGCGGACAGAAATCTTGCCGGGCGTGGGCCAGCGATGGTATTCGAGTGCTGCTTCGCGCAAATCCTTTTCCACGAAATCTCCTTGGCGTTCGAGTATAGGGAAAACCCTAAAGATTACTCCAAAGGGAAACGATTCGGAAGCGTAATTATGAATTACAGAAAACTCTACGTGTAATCCGCAAGCACCCCAAGCAACAAGACGCCCTGGTGGCGCCTTGTCACAGATACGGCCATTCAGAAGCGATGGGAAATGCTAAGACGCAGGCTACGCGGCTCGGTCGGGTGGATATGGCGGTCGCCGGTCGATGTCGCCTCGCCTCGCAACTGCGAGTCGTACCAGTATTCAATATCATTCACCTTGCGATCAAGCAGGTTGTAGACGTCTAGCGCCAACTGCGTGCGCTTGTCGAATTTATAGCCGACACGAAGATTGGTCAGGGCCGAAGCGCTGGAACGGACCGAGTTGTCTTCGATCAACGGACGCGGCCCAAAATAGCGCAGCCGCAGGGCACCAAACCAGGGGCCGAGGTGATCGAGCGTCAGGCCGATATTGGCGGTCGTCGCCACCGCCCCGGGAATGTAGTCGCCCGCGCCCGGATCGCGATCGCGGAAGCGGGCATGCGACCAGGCGAGATCGGCATCGAAGGCCAGCCAGTCGGACAGCACGTAGAGGTTGTTCCATTCGACACCGTAGCGGCGCGACGGGCGTGACGCTTCGGTGGTGCCGGCATCGCCGACGAAGAGCAATTCCGACGCGATATCAAGATTCCACAAGGAGAGTGTCGATTGCCAGCCGGGCAGCACCTCGGAACGCACGCCGAACTCGTAGCCCTTGGTGCGCACCAAGGGCTTGACACGCTGGACCGGCGTGACGCCGTCGTTCGGATCGACCGTGATGGTGGTGCCGCGCGCGTCGTTGGAATGAAAACCGTGGCCGTAGTTCAGGTACAGCTCGGTTTTCTTCCACGGCCCGAAAATCAGGGCCAGCTTGGGCGTTACCATCTGGTCGCCGGCCTTGCCGGAATTGGCCATCAGGCAGGCATCGACGTTGAAATCGTATGCATCGGCACGCAGGCCTTGCACCGAGCGGAACCAGTCGGTCCACCGCGTTTCGTTCTGCGCCCACAGCGACAGGCTGCGCTGGGTAACCTTGTCCTGGCGCACTGTCGATTGCGTTTGGCGTGCCTTGGACGTGTACAAGCCGACGGGATTCAATTGATCGATTCGGCCCTGCACGCCAATGCTGTTCTCGACTTCGAAGCCGCCCCAGCGGTCAAAGACCGCATGCGATGCCGCGAAACCGCCTGCCTGCCGGCGCTCGTCCTGTTTGAACTGGTCTCCGTTGGCGCATGTTCCGCTGTTGGCGTAATCGTTGAGGCAATACTGGAAATTCGACCACAGGTCGAGACTCGACTGGAGCCACCAGATATTGGCCCTGCTTTGCGCGTTGTCCCAGCGCCTGGCCCATTCGCCAGACAGGCTGTAACGACTGGTTTCGCCACCGGTGGTCGGGTCCAGCGTACCGAAGCGACCAACCAGGCCGCTGTCGATTGCGCGTTGGGCAACCTGGTCAGTGGAGGTCCACTTTCCGCGGTAGGCCATGCCGGTCAGCGAAAAGCCGTCGTTTCGGCTGCCCTGGCTGTAACGCAACACCCCGTTGAACTTGCGGTAGTTTTCCGCGACTTCCCACGGACCGTCGTTATGAAACAACTCCAGGCCGTAGAGCAGATTGCCTCCCCCCAGTTGAGGCGACCCGACCAACAAGCTGCGTGCATAGCCGTTTCGCCCCAGGGTCAATTGCGCCAACGACTGGTCAAGCTTGCGGAAATATTCAATACGGGCCGACCCGGCCGACGAGAAATCACCCTCCTCGGCATAGTACGGTCCCTTGCGAAAACGGATTTGGTCGACCAGTTCGGGAATCAGGAAGTTGAGGTCGGTATAACCCTGCCCATGGGCATGCGTCGGCATATTGACCGGCACGCCGCCGACGTAGGTGGCGAAATCGGTGCCGTGATCGAGGTTGAAGCCGCGCATGAAATACTGGTTGGCTTTGCCGTCACCGGCATGCTGCGTGACGATCAGCCCGGGCACCATTTCCAGCGCTTCGGCAGGGCGCAGGATGGGCACGGCGGCCAAGCGCTGACTGGAAACCACGCCCTCGCTGCCGGATGCGGCGATCCCCTCGAGGTTCTCCGCCCTGGCCCGCACCTCGACAGGGGACAACTCGGCCGATTCGTGCGCCCCGACGCCGCTCATTGCCAGCAACAGATATGAACTAATAAGTTTTTTTCTTACACTCATCGCTGAAAAAAGCCGGTTGCCCGGCTCTCCTCCACAGTTGTGGTTAGACCATGACAGGCCGCCGCGTCAGACGCACGGCGACGACGAAACTGATGGCGATGATCGCCACCAGCGTGAATCCGAATACCAGTTCCTTCCCCTCGCTCCACGCGTCGACGGCCGGCGACAGCATCTTGGCGGCGCCGAAGGCGGCAACCAGCAGGCTGATGCCTGAGACGACCAGGCCCATGACGCGCGAGGCGACCAAGGCCACCTGGTCGGCACGGGCGATCAGCCGGGCGATCCACAGGCCATTGATGCCGTCGGTGAGCAGCATGCCGAACATGAACAGCACGGCAAGCAGCAGGGCATGCTGCCAGCCACCGAACTGCGTGGCGGTCAGCGCGAAAAAGGCGGCTTGCGACAAGGTGTCGAAGGACAACGCGAACAACGCGCCGACCAGTGCCACCAGGCCAGGATGCGAGACATGGCGCAGGCTGCCGAGCAGGCGGCCCTTGACGCCGACCGGCTGGACGATTTCGTGCGGCTCGGCGCGCAGCACGGCAGCAAGATTCATGCTGCCCAGCGCGACGAGAAAAGCGATGGAAATGACGGCACCCAGCGTGCCGAACCACGCCGGCACATCCCACTCGCCGGCCAGCGCCGACACGCCGAGAGCGATGGCCATGACCACGGCACCATGCCCGAGCGAAAACAGCGTGCCGCAATAACGCGCCAGCCCCGGCCGGGTGCGGGCGTTGTAACGGGTAAGGCCGTCGATGGTCGCCAGGTGATCGGCATCAAAGCCGTGCTTCATACCGAGCACGAAGGTCAGAATCAGCAACGACAACCAGTCAGTGGGCAGCGTGTCCATGAGCACCTCGTAAGAAGGATTTATCAATCTTCATACAAGGAGCGTGCCAGATCAATAAGTCATTGTTCGTATTGACCTCATGCTGTCCAGCACCGCATGCAGAGCCACCAAGTGGTTAGCGATTATCCACCGGAAGTGCAAGGATGAATTCCGCCCCGCCGCCTGCGATGTTGCTGGCGCTGAGCTTGCCGCCATGACGGTCGACGATGCCGTAGCTGATCGACAGGCCCAGCCCGGTCCCCTGCCCCACCGGTTTGGTGGTGAAGAACGGTTCGAACAGGCAGTTGAGGTGCTCGGCCGGGATGCCCGGGCCGTTGTCGATGAAGCGCAGCACGGCCATCCCCTGCTCAAGGCAGCCGCAAATCCTCAGGGAGGGTTCCGGCTGCCGGGCGGTGGCGTCGCAGGCGTTCTGGACGAGGTTCATGACCACCTGCTGCAACTGGCCGGACGATCCGGAACACACCAGATCGGGTGGCAAATCGATATCGACGGCGAACTTGGCCGAGGCGCTCTGCACCACCCAGCGCACCGAGCGCTCGACCACGTCGTTGAGATTGACCTGTTCGGGTGTCGCCTTGTCCACCGCCGAAAAGCGCTTGAGGGCGTCGACAATGTCGCGCGTGCGCTCGGCGCCTTCGATCATGCCGTCGATCAGGTGCGGCATGTCGGCGAGAATGCGGTCGATGCGCAGCTCCTGGCGCATGGCCTGCAGGGCACCATCCTCGGCGGCATCGCTGGCATGCACAGACGCCAGGTAGCTTTCCAGCCGACTGGCGTAGCGTTTGAGCGACAACACGTTGCCAAGCACGAAGCTGATCGGGTTGTTCAGTTCGTGTGCCACACCGGCCACCAGCCGACCGAGCGAGACCATCTTCTCGGCATGCAGCAGTTGGCCCTGCGTGCGCTTCAGGTCGTCGTGCGCCTGGCGCAGCGCCGAATAGGCCTTGCGCAGTTCGCCGACCGGGCGACCGGTAACCACCATGCCCATCAGCTTGCCGGTCTGCGACACGCGCGGGGTGCAGTTCATCGATACCGGCACGGTCGAACCGTCGCCGGCACGCAGGAAGAATTCGCAGTCATGCACCCCTTCCCGGGCGTATCGGGTGAACACGTCGCGCGCCTTGGCCTTTTCGCCGTCGTCGGCAAAAAGCTCGAAGAGCGGGGTATGCACCAGTTCCTCCGCCGTCTTGCCCGAAATGTGGCGCAGCGAGGGATTCACTTCCTCGATGCTGCCGTTGCGGTCGCAGACGATCAGGATGTCCGACATCGAGGCCAGGACGCTTTCGATGAACTGGTGCGACTCTTCGAGCGCGGCGTTTTTTTCTTCGAGGGCGACCTCGTACTGCAGGAGGTCGTTATAGACCTCGTCCATCTTCTGGATGACTTCGATCCACGCCGTTTCACCGCCCGGCGGCAGCGGCGACTCAGGAACGGGGTCAGCGGGCGGGACGGTAATGGACATGGGCTTCGCCGTGTTCGTCGTGGGCGTGGTGATGCTCGGCTTCGAGTGCGATCACGTTGAGCTTGCCGTGACGGACGCCGCGCTCGGCCATCAGCGCGTCGGCAAATTGCCGGACATCGGCGGTCGCCCCCTTCAGGATGACGCTTTCCAGGCAATTGTCGTGATCGAGATGGCTGTGCATGGCGGCCACGGTCAGGTCGTGATGGTCGTGCTGCAGCCCGGTCAGGCGCTCGGCCAGTTCGCGCTCGTGGTGGTTGTAGACGTAGGACAGGTTGGCGACGCAATGACCAGCCGGGGTTGCGCGCTGGCGATCGCTCTCGATGGCGCCGCGAATCAGGTCGCGCACGGCTTCCGAACGGTTGCTGTAGCCGCGCTCGGCGATCAGTTGGTCGAACTGGCTGGCCAGCGACTCGTCGAGCGAAATGGTGAAACGTTCCATGGAAATTTGCTCCCTGCTAAATACCCGCAGCTTTGCCGCTGCTAGGATGGCCTTCACCGCATTCTAACGTTTCCCACCCCGATGACCGCCGCCCCCGATACCGAAGTAATCCGCGATGCCCTGCGCAAGGTGGCCGATCCCGAAATCGGCGCCAATATCGTCGACCTCGGCCTGGTCTACCGCATCGCTTTCGAGGAAGGGAAGCTGTGGGTGGACATGACCATGACCTCGCCGGCCTGCCCGATGGGCGGCATGATCGTCGACGATGCCTATGCCGAGCTGGAACGCGTGCTGCCTGCGGGCCTGGAAGCTGAAATCCGCGTCGTCTGGGAGCCGCCCTGGACGCCGGAGATGATGAGCGAGCAGTGCCGGCTGCGCCTCGGCTGGCACGACACCGGCCCCGACTAGGCATGTCCGACCTGACGCCGCGCCACCGCCTGCCATTGCTGTTCTTCGGCATGCTCTCGCTGCTGGGCGGCGTGCTTGCCGGCCTCGCCCGCCTCGGCTGGGACGTGCCGGCACCGGCTGCCCATGCGGCCGGGCTGCACGGCCCGCTGATGATCGCTGCCTTTTTCGGCACCGTGATCAGCCTTGAACGCGCCGTTGCCATCGGGCAACGCTGGGCCTACTTGGCGCCGCTCGCGGCCGGCTCGGGCGGCATTGCGCTGCTCGCCGGCGCCCCCCTGGGCATCGGCCAGGCTCTCGGCACACTGGCGGCGCTCGGATTGATCGCCGCCAGCAGCGTCGCCTGGCGCCGCCAGAAAGCCGTATACACCGTCGTCCTCGGCCTGGGCGCCGCATGCTGGCTGATCGGCAACCTGCTCTGGGTCGGCACCGGCGCCATCGGACCCGCCGTCCCCTGGTGGCTGCTTTTCCTGATCCTCACCATTGCCGGAGAGCGCCTCGAACTGACCCGCTTCCTGCCGACACCGCCCATGGCCCGCCGGTTGTTCATCGCCATCGTCGGTTGCCTGCTCGTGGCGGCTGCACTCGGCAGCGACCGGCTGTTTGCCGGCGGGCTCCTCGCCCTCGCCGGATGGCTGTTGCGCTACGACATCGCCCGGCGCAATGTCCGCACCGAGGGGCTCCCCCGCTTCATCGCCAGTTGCCTGCTCTCCGGCTACGCCTGGCTGGCCATATCGGGCCTGCTCGGTCTCGCCGGCGCCTTCGCGCCCGGCCACCCATGGCGCGACGCCGGCCTCCACACCATCAGTCTCGGCTTCGTCTTCGCGATGGTCTTCGGCCACGCACCGATCATTTTCCCGGCCGTCACCCGGATCAAGATTCCCTACCATCCGGCGCTCTACCTGCCGCTGGCACTGCTGCACCTGACGCTCGCCGTGCGCCTCGTCGGCGGCCTGGGTGACATTTTCGCGCTCCGGCAGTACGCTGCGCTGACGAACGGGCTGGTGCTGCTCGTCTTCATCGCTACGATGGTGACATTGGTACGCCGCAAAGCCCCGAGAGGTACGCCATGAAACGCCACGCCGCCCTGATCCAACATTCACGCGACCATCACCACGCCCTCAAGCTGGCCCGGTTGGCGCGCTTCGCCGCCGATTCAGGCTCCCCGGAAGCTATTGGGCAGGCCGCCCGAACCATTGCCGAACAATTCCCGCGCGCACTGGAGCCGCACTTTCAAGACGAAGAAGCAGGCCTGCTCCCGCAGTTGGCAGCGGTCGGGCAGAACGCGCTCGTCCTGCGCACGCTCGACGAGCATGCCCGCCTTCGCGAGTTGAACCGCAAGCTGGCAACCGAGCCGACCGATGCGGCTACGCTATCGGCGTTTTCCACCTTGTTGCACGACCATGTCCGCTTCGAGGAACGGGAACTGTTCGAAATCGCCCAAACCCTGCTCTATCCGGAACACTGAAACGCGGATGCCGCCATTCAAGGCAGGCGTTCGAACACGGTTGTCGCACCGTCCCGCTCGCGAATGCTGAACCTGGCGGCTTCGACCGAGAGCACGACAGTCGGATCATCGATGACGCGATCGCCCTGCTTGAAGCTCCAGATCAGCTTTTTGTCTTCATAGTGCCAGATGCCGTACTGGAGGACTGCACCGTCGTCCTTGCGGATTTCCCATTCGCCGTTCACCGCAAGATGTATCGGGGTCAGCGTGCGTGACGACCGCCATTTGCCAACGAAATCACGCTCGCTATAGCGCTTGCACCCCACTAGACCGACCAACAAGGCGCTGGCAACCAGCGTTCCGAAAAAACCGGCAAAAAGCCGGCGCAGCATCCCATCGCGACTCACTCGCCGCCCACGCCCGAGCGAGAACGGAAACGGGCGATCTCCGCCTCGCGCTTCATGCGCTCCGCTTCCTGCTGGGCCTTCTCCTGTGCTTCCTTGCGTCGCTCCTCATCCTCCCGGACACGACGCGCCTCCTCTTCGGCGCGCAGATTGTCGGCCGTCACCTGCGCACCCAGACGCCGGGAATCTTCCTCGAAACGCCGCTGCGCGCGCTCCTGCTCCTCCTGCTGGCGTTCCTGCATACGCTTCTCGCCCTCGGCAGCCTCCTTGCGCCGCATGTCGGCCAACAGTAGATCCGCCTCCTCGCGGCTTGCCGCCCGGATACCGTAGGTTTGATAAAAATCTTGCAGATAGGCCTTTTCGGCAGCCGGCGAGGCGACATTGGGCGCTGCGACTTCGTTAACTCGCTTGTACGTACTGAACATCACCCCGACCTGAATCACCAGACCGACAATCATCAGCGTCGCAATAATGGTCAGCAGGACGCGCACCGGGTTGCGCTTCGTTCCGCCAAGCGCGACATTAAGTGGAAGTGGCGATTCCCCACGAAAACTCAAGGTGCTCTGGCCGTTCAGCCCTGCATCGTAGGCGGCCCGGCGCACCGGATCGGACAGAACGTCGAAGGCCTGCTTGAGCACCTTCTGGCGCAGCTCGACATCATCGTCCTCGCGCTCCGCCAATTCCCGCGACAACCGTAGATAGGCCGCGCCGATCCGCTCCAGATCAGCCTCCGGGGCAAGCCCCAGCAAATCGTAATACGTCGTCCTCTGCGTCATACCGGTAATGCTTCCGACCGAAACAGCTACCGAGGATAGCAAAGTCGTAGCCAGACGGAAAAGCCTGCCGGTCAATTCATCGATATCCGGCGCACATCATGCGTCGCCGGAGCATTCAATCTTAGCTATTCACGCTCAACAACTTTTGAACACCACCGACACGCCCCAAGCTGCCGGAATATGCCATTTCGGCAACGTAAAATCAGATAGTTACATCGCAATTTTGTAAACACACCGCTGTACGTTTACCTACACAAACAACGCCTGTTGCTCTAAAATGTGATTCACACATCTATTCAAATTACTATTCAAAGCACTATTCACGATCATGTCTACCCATGCCGATGCGATCCGCCTTCAGCTAGGCCGAGGCCCCCAGCCAGTCCGCCAACTCGTTGGCAGCCTTGGCTTAAGCCAGCCGACAATCTCCCGGGCGATCAATGCGCTAGGGGATGAAATCGTACGCATCGAGACCGGTCGAACCATTCAATACGCCCTGCGAGACACCAGGCGAGGCATTGGCGATATACCGATCTACCGCGTCACCCCGGAAGCCACCATCAAGCCACTTGGCACCCTGATTCCGGTGCGCCCCGATGGCTTTGTGATGCAGCAAAGCGGCGGAAAGACACTGCACAGCGACTCGCTCCCGTGGTGGCTGTTCGACATGCGGCCGCAAGGCTACCTTGGCCGGGCATACGCATCGTGCCATGCCGCCTCTCTCGGACTGCCCAGCCAACTCAACGATTGGGATGACACCCATGCCCTGCGTGCCTTGCTCGTACAAGGCCACGATGCCGTAGGAAACCTGCTGCTCGGCGACGCCGCGCGCGAACGCTTCCTGTCGACCAACCATCGCCCAATCGATGAAGCCGACAAGGCAAGCGCCTATATCCAGCTGGCCGGAGAATCCGCTCGAGGGGAAATCCCCGGCTCGTCGGCCGGCGGCGAACAACCCAAGTTCGTTACCTACGCCCATACCCCGAACGGCCCACGCCATCTCATCGTCAAGTTCAGCCTTCCTGAAAGCAACCCGGTGACACAGCGCTGGAGCGACCTGCTGCTGGCCGAGCATCTAGCCCTCGATACCCTCGATAGCGAAGGCATTGCCGCCGTGCATACGCACATCAAGGATTTCGGCAACCAGCGCTTCCTTGAAGTCGAACGCTTCGACCGCGAAGGCGAGCTTGGCCGGCATGCCCTCATCAGCATGAAGGCACTCGATGCGGAATTTGTCGGCGCCGGTTCAGCTGGCTGGCCGCTGATCGCCAACGCGCTGGCCAAGGATGGCCAGATCACCCGTGAAGCCGTTGCCGGCACCTCACTGCTGCAAGCCTTTGGGGCATTGATTGGCAATACCGACATGCACACCGGGAACCTGTCCTTCATCTCCGACCAAGGCCGACCCTATAGCCTCGCCCCTGCCTACGACATGCTGCCCATGGGATTTGCTCCCAGGTCGGGGGGCGCCCTGCCGTCAGAACTCAACGACATCACCCCGCACGCCGACATCCCGCCGGAGATATGGCAACGTGCCAGCCGGGTCGCCCTGCTCTATCTCGACCGTCTGCGCAACGATTCCAGATTCTCGGCAGCATTTCAGCCCTGCATCGCTGCACTGGCTTGCCACATCGACACCTTGGTCGGAAAAATTGCCAGGCTGGGGTAGCCAGCAACAAGACAAGAGGCGCATCATCCACGGCGGCTTGATGGATAAGACCGTGCAGCGTTCGTAACGGTCCAGCAGAGAATGTTTTTCTAGCCGAGGAATTAGCGTAGTTGAGTCGACTTGCTTTAGCTACTCGTCCGAATCGTTCGAAGTCCCTCCAAAAAAGCCAACCATTTGGAGAGTTCCGGGTGAAGCACCTGAGCCACCCTCAAATGGGACTTTCTAGATCAATGGACAGTACACACCATGCACGGATCGAACGAGCGCACGACGTGCTGTACGGTGGGCAAGGCGCCGTCGCCGGCAGGCAGGCCGACCAGTGCTTGCTCCAGCGGGCCGGGCTGTTCGTTGCTATCACGGGGGGAGAAATTCCAGGTGGTTGGGGCGATGATCTGGTAGCGTTCGATACGACCACGACGAATGCTCAGCCAATGCCCGAGGCTGCCGCGAGCGGCTTCGACGAGGCCGGCACCGCTGGCTTCGTCGGGCATGTCGCCATGGGTACAGAAGGCTTCTCCGGGCTGCAACGCGTGCACCCAGCGCTCCATTTCCGGCACGATCAGCGCCAGTTCAAGCAACCGGGCGACAACACGGGCCATGACGCTGCCGCCGTCACGTGCCACAAAATCGAGCAACAAAGGGTGTCCGGCAACGATCTGCCGCGCCAGCGCGCCGACTTCGTAGACTTGGCCGGCATAGCGCGGCGCCTTGCACCAGGTGTAGGCAGCGGCCTTGTTCGCATCGACAATGGTTTCGCCTTGCGCGGGATGGCGAGGGTTACCCTGGGCCAGCCAGGCGCGGGAGGTGTCCTCGTCGATCGCGACAGGATCGAATGCGGCCGATTTACCAGCCTGCCAGCTACCAGCAGGAAGGATTCCGTAGGCGCCATGCGACAAGAAGGCATCGCTCGCCCTTCCTAGCTTGTCCAGCCCGAGATCGCTGGCCGCCGCCAGGAAGGCAGGGAAGTCCGCCGATCGTCCGTCGGCCCAAGCAAGCAGTTGCGCCTTGCTGGCCAATTGCGCCACATTGGCCAGTGTGTCGCCGAACAGATGCTTTTCCAGAAAGCCACGAAACTCCCGCAATTGAGCCAGCAGGCGGATACGCTCGCCGGCCGTGATGGCGCGGGTGCTGCCACCGGGCTGGATGGTCAGGGTATGCGGCCAGCGCCCGGCCAGGAAGCCCATCAGTTTGAGAAAGCCAGCGCGGGCCGGCAGCATGTCGGCTGATGCCTCGCCCCGCACTGCCGCGAAACGGTGCGCCACGGCTTCGTGCCAGGGCCGCCCGGCATAGGCAGAGCGGGCGAAGTCGGGCATGAAAAAGAGGTAGAAGTGCGTCAGGTGATCGGCCAGGTTTTCGGTAGCCTGGATCAGATGGCGCGCCAGCACACCGTTCGGGGTTGGCACGATGCCCATGGCGTCGGCCAGCGCCGAGGCCGCCGCCGCCGACTGGGCGACCGAGCAAATGCCGCAGATGCGCGGCACGATGGCCAACGCATCGAGCGGCGCACGGCCGATCATGATCTGCTCGAACCCCCGGAATAGCGGTGAATTGACATAAGCAGCCTGCACCCGGCCGTCGGCCAGATCGAGGCTGACCTCGAGATCGCCCTCGACACGGTTGAACGGCCCGACGACGATGCGCGTCACTTGCCGCCCCCCTTCTTGCGGATGGCCGGCAGGATGACCGGATGGTCGGCCACCGCGTTGTTGCGCACGCGCTTGGGCGTTGCCGACTTGGACAAGGCGGCGAGCGCAACGAACCAGGCTTTCGGCATGTCGGTCGGCAAGCCGATGGGAATACCGGCCAGCTTGGGCGTTTCCTGGAAGGCATGGCCGGGCGATTCGAAGCCCGGTTCGGTACAGGCGATGCAGGCAAAACCGCCGCGCAGGCAGGAGCCGTTGCCGTTCCACGGCCGGATGTTGCAATCGGCGTGGGCCTGCGTGCCCTTGCAACCGAGGTTTTCCATCAGGCAGCCGAGGTCGGACTGCTTTTCGGCACTGGCCTTGAATTCGTAATACTCGTTGCGGGCGCAGCCGTGATGGACCAGCCCGCCGGCGTAAAGCAGCGGCCGCCCGAATTCGTCGAGATCCTCCGGCTTCAGGCCTTCGAGGGCAGCCTTTTCCAGCGTATCGACCACCCAGCCCGGATGCGTCGGGCAGCCGGCGATGTTGACCACCGGCAAGCCTTCCGGCGAACGGAATTCGGCGCCGAGCAGGCCTCCCGGCGTCTGTTCGTCGAACTGCAGGCCGCAGGCTTCCAGCGGATTGCCCGGCGTGTTGGCAGAGAAACCGCCGTAGGCCGTGCACGAGCCAATGGCGAAGACCCATTTCGCCCGCTTCGCCAGGCGTTCGACCCATTCTGTCAGCGGCCGGCCGCTGCCGGCCATCAGGTGGAACTTGCCGGTGCCGTTCGGGCCGCGCAGCATGGCCCCTTCGACGCACAGGGCATCGAAGGTCAGGCGCCCTTCGGCACAGTCTTCCAAAACGGCCAGCGCCTCTTCGCCGCTTTCCAGCGACAGGGCCGGGTGCCAGAGAAACGTGATGCCGGCATCGCGCAGTTCGTCAAACAGCGGGCGCGGGTCGGAACAGAGCATGGACTGCGTACATCCGCCACAGCCGCCGCTTTGCAGCCACAGCACTTTCATTCGGCCTGCTCCAGCCCGTAGCGCACCAGCTTGGCACGCAGCCCGACGCGCGACAGGCCGAGTTCGCGGGCTACCCGCGACTTGTTCCAGCGCAGACGGATCATCGCCTCCTTGAGAACATGCTTTTCCAGTTGATCCATACGCTCCTTGAGGCCGCCGGTGAGGCCGGCCGCCCAAACCAGATCGTCGCTGGGCCGGGCCTCGTCGAATTCGCCGACCGGCGTGCGCAGTACCCGGGGCGACAGCAGGTCGGCACCGAGCTGCGGGCCTGTCGCCAGAGCCACCATGCGCAGGATTTCGTTTTGCAGCTCGCGGACGTTCCCCGGCCAGCGATAGGCGGCGATGCAAGCCAAGGCTTCCTTGGTGAAACCCTCGACCGGCTTGTCCAATGCCTTGCTGCTCGATTCGAGCAGCCGCCGGGCAAGCAGCGGCAGATCCATCGGCCGTTCGCGAAGCGGCGGCACGTGCAGCGAGATCGTCGCCAAGCGGTAGTAGAGATCCTCGCGGAAACGGCCGGTGCGCACGTCCTCTTCGAGATCGCGATTGGTCGCGGCGATGACCCGCACGTCAACATGAACCGCGCGGTTGCTGCCCAAGGGCCTGAACTCGCCCTCCTGCAACACGCGCAGCAGCTTAACCTGGAAGGCCGGGCTGGTTTCGCCGATTTCATCGAGGAACAGCGTGCCGCCATCGGCCTGCTGGAAAAGGCCGACCCGATCCTCGACGGCACCGGTAAAGGCGCCGCGCTTGTAGCCGAACAGCTCCGATTCGAGCAGGGTATCGGGCAAGGCGCCGCAGTTCTCGGTGATAAAGGCCTTGCTGGCCCGGCGGCTTTCATAGTGGATGGCCCGGGCGATCATTTCCTTGCCGGTGCCGGATTCGCCGGTGACCATCACCGACAGGTCGTAGGGAGCAACCCGCTCGACCAGTTCGCACACCGCATTGATCGGGCTGCCCGGAGCACGGATCAGCGCTGCCAAACCGAAACTGTTCTTCGCCTTTTCCTGCTTCGTCTCGACATGGCGCTTGAGAACCGGTTCGGCGGTGCGCAAGTCGACCGAGAGACGCTGGTTTTCCTGCTGCAGGCGCCACACCTCGGCTGCCCGCTGCAGGGTCAGCAACAGCTGCTCCGGCTGCCAGGGCTTGAGCAGGTATTGCCAGATGCCCGCTTCGTTGACGCCGGTAATGATGTCTTCTGCATCGGTGTAGCCGGAGAGGATGATGCGCACGATATCCGGCCAGCGGCTGCGTACTTCCTTCAGGAACTGAACCCCGGTGGTGCCCGGCATGCGCTGGTCGCAGAGCACGATGCGAATGCCGGTAATCGCCTGCTCACGCTCGAGTATCTCCATGCCCTCGTCGGCATCGGCGGCGCACAGCACGTCGAAATCTTCCTCCAGCGTCCGGCGTAGCGCCTCCTGCGAACGCACCTCGTCGTCGACAACGAGAATGGCGGGCAATCGGCGCAGGCTGCTGCTCGAAGCAGTGTGGTTCATTCGGGAATCTTCCAGTCGATGTCACGGTGCCGGGCCAGATGGCGCGGCGTCCACGAGTGCGGCGAACGGGAGACGAAATGATAGCGCGCGACGTGGTATGACGGATCGAACCCGTAGAAATTGCGGCGCATCTCCTTCAATTCCTCGGCACGATAGGCCGCCAGCGGCTTGACGGCTTCGTCGGCCTGGCGCTTGTTTCGCTTGGCGGCCAGGCGTTCGTCGATATCCGCCGCCGCGGCCAGTTCGGCCGCCCGGCGCGCCACATCGACGGCAAACCCCGGCCCGGGCAGGCAGGCATCGTAGAAGCCCAGCTGGACGGACTCCCGGGCTGTCATCGGCAAACGATGGCGCATGATCGCCTTCGCCCCCGCCTCGCCCACCCGTGGCGGCAGCAGATAGGTCCAGAATTCCGAACCGAACAGGTTGCCCATGTTCTTGTAATGCGGGTTGAGCATCGCACCTTCGCGTGCCCACACGAAATCGGCAGCACGCGCCAGGAAACAGCCGCCAGCCCCGGCATTGCCGGCCAGCGCCGCCACCGTCACTTGCGTGTCGCAGCACAGGATCGCCTCGGCGAGGTCATCGATGGCATTGATGTTGGCCCACGACTCGTCGGCCGGACTTTCGGCGGCTTCGATGGTATTCAGGTGGATGCCGTTCGACCAGAAATCGCGCCCGCCGCGCAGCACGATGACTTTCGTCGGACGCCGAGCCGCCCACAGGAAGGCCTCCTTCAGTCGCTGGCACTGCCCGGTGCTCATGGCACCGTTATAGAACTCGAAGCCGAGAAAGCCGACACCACCGGCCTCTTCGTAGGCGATGTCCTGCCAGGTCGAGGCCGGGGCTTTCCACACATCAGCGAGGGGAAGTTCCGGTAGCGCCAGGGCTTCGGGAAAAGCCATCGTTGCCGGCAACTTGATGCCGCCGGCCCGCCTGACGTGCCCTATCCATACCGCACCATCGACGGTGGCCCGGCAGACGGCCGTCTCGCGCCGTCCGATCAGCTCGCCCGGCGCCCCTCTAAGGCTGGCTTCCGGGCAGGCATCGAAGAGATGGCAAGGCTCGCCGAACAAGGCATCCGCAACGCCCGGAAAACCATCGGCTGCATTCAGTTTCGCCAGCACGTAGTGGGTGCTGTCCGCCTGCCAGTCAATTGCACGGTCGACCTGCCTCATCAAGGCATGGGCCGCCCCCGGAACCCGCTGCGGCACGAAATCGCCGGCCACGAATCGCTCTACAGCCTGTAACACTGCCAGAACGGCCGCCTCGGTTACCTGGTTGCGGTATAGCGAAGCCTTGCGCTCGATCCCCACCGGAAAGACGACCGAGGCCCATACCGGCCCGGCATCCATCTCCGACTCGGCTTGCAGAACGGTCACGCCCCATGTATCCAGCCCGCGCTGGATCGCCCAATCAAGCGCGGAGGGACCGCGATCGCCGGGAATTCCGGGATGAACCACGAAGCAAGGCAAGCGCGACCAGACCGATTCCGGGATGGCACGCTTCAGAAAGGGGGCAATGACCAGATCCGGCTTGAACAGGGCGACGGCCTCCTCGGTCACCGAATCGGAAATATCGAACTCGATACTGACGAAGTGACCGCGAGCCGTCAGCTCGCAATAGAGACGCTGAGCAAGACTGTTGAAGCTATGCGTGACGAATAAAATTCTCATCTTTACATTTCTTTACAAAACATGCCAAACGCATCCACCAAGCAAATTAGCGGCTTCCAAGGCACTGATTTTTCGAGAAGCATATCGCTATAACTTTGGCGATATTTGTTCTGTAACACACGCTGGCTACGATGGCTGCCACAAAAAAACCAAGGGAAGAGCCATGCAAGCACAACGCAAACCGGTCAAAACACGCGCACCTCAGCGCATTCGTGCGCCGCGCCCGGAGTACATCGCAGCTGTCCGCTACCTCGATGGACGCCATGAGAAATTTCATGTCCGCAATGCCGACAATCTTGCCGACGCGCGCGAACTGGTCATTTCTGAAGTAGGCGATTTCCGCTCGATCATGATTGCCCTGCGTAACTGAATTATCAGCAGATTCGCGGCAACTGTTCGCCGCTCAGCCAGTCCACAATGCGCCTGCCACCAAAGGCAGTAGTCATCTGGACGAAATGATGGGGATCTTCATGGACGCTGCCGACAATGGCGGCGTCCGCCCCGAGCGGATGACGCCGCATCGCCACCAGCAGCTTCTCCGCATCCCGTTCGGCGCAGATCGCCACCAGTTTCCCTTCGTTGGCGACATATAGCGGGTCCAGCCCGAGAAATTCGCAGGCGGCATTGACTGCTGGCGTCACCGGCAAATCCTTCTCCAGCAACATCATGCCAACGCCCGACTGCTTGGCGATCTCGTTCAAGGTCGTCGCCAGCCCGCCTCGTGTCGGGTCGCGCAACACATGAATATCAGCACCGCTCGCCCGCATCGCTTCGATCAGTCCATGCAGGGCCGCCGTATCGGACACGATGGGCGACTCGAACCCCAGGCTCTCGCGCTCGGCCATGATCGCCATGCCGTGATCGCCCAGCGTGCCGGACACCAGGATCGCATCACCCGGTTTCGCATGGCGGCCGGACAACTCCCGACCCGGCGCCACGACACCGACGCCGGTCGTCGTGATGAACACCCCGTCGCCCTTGCCATGCTCGACCACCTTGGTATCGCCGGTAACGACCGGCACGCCGGCCTCCTTGGCCGCAGCCGCCATGCTTTGCACGATGCGCGCCAGATCGGCGAGCTTGAAGCCCTCTTCAAGGATGAAGCCGGCTGATAAATACAGCGGCTTCGCACCCATGACCGCCACGTCGTTGATCGTGCCATGCACCGACAGGCAGCCGATATCACCACCCGGGAAAAACAGCGGCGACACGACGTGCGAGTCGGTCGCCATGACCAGCCGACCCTCGCCGGGATGCGGCAGCAAGGCGCCGTCGTCGCCCTGGGCCAGGTATTCGTTGCCGAGGTGCTTGGCGAACAGCTCCTCGATCAGCTGTGCCATCGCCCGGCCGCCTGAGCCGTGGGCCATGTCGACCTGGCCGTGCTTGATGTCGAGGGGACGGACGTAGTTTTTGCGGGTTTGGGTCATGGGTGGTGTAGTGAAGATTTGGGCAGATTCAGACTATGCCGACATTGGTTTCGCTTAGCAGCCGCTGCTTTCCGCCTTGAGGGCGGGCGTACTTTCTTTTGTTTGCCCAAAAGAAAGTAGCCAAAGAAAAGGTCACCCCTGGGTCGGTGCCCGCTGCGCGGGTTCCCTGTGCTACTCGAAACGCCGGGAGGCTTGCCTGAACTCGCCTGCGGCTCAAACAAGGCAAGCCGAAGGCCCCCGGCATTTCTGCGTTGCTCGGCACCTCTCAAGGGGCCCGGAAAAACGTCCAGGTTCGACCGGTAGTGCCTGGAATTTGAGTTTTTCAGTAATCGACGAGAGCATTCATGTTGGCGGACGATGCCCGTTCCCGCGACGCCTTTCGGGTCCCCATCTGCAGCGCCGAGCAACGCAGCTGCCGGCGGGAAAAGGGCGAGGACTGTCTGAGGGCGCAGCCCGAGTTCCGCAGCCCCCGCCGGCAGCGAGTAGCACAGGGAAGTCGGCGTAAGCCGACCGCGTAAGCTGGGGTCGCCTTTTCTTTGGCTACTTTCTTTTGGCGAAGCAAAAGAAAGTACGCCCGCCCTCAAGGCGGAAAACTGCAGTTGAAACCCCGCCCACGCATCAAGCGAGAGAACCACCTCAGGCCACATCCTTATACCGCCCATAGGTATAGTGCGCCGCACACGCCCCTTCCGACGACACCATGCACGACCCCACCGGATTCTCCGGCGTACACACCGTCCCAAAGATCTTGCAGTCTTGCGGCCGCTTGACGCCGCGCAGGATCGCCCCACACTCGCAAGCCTTGTGGTCCGGAACCGAGGCATAAGCGAGCGGAAAACGCTTTTCGGCGTCAAATTCGGCGAACTGGCTGCGAATGCGCAGCGCGGAATAGGGAAGCACGTTCAAACCGCGCCACTCGAAATGCTTGCGCATTTCGAACACCTCGGCAACCAGTTGCTGCGCCTTGAGGTTGCCGTCGCGGCTGACGGCGCGGGCGAATTCGTTCTCGACCTCGGCCCGGCCTTCGTTGACCTGACGGATCAGCATCTTGATCGCCTGCATCACGTCGAGCGGCTCGAAACCGGCAATGACCACCGGCTTGCGATATTCCTCGGCGAAGAACTCGTAGGGACGGCTGCCGATGATCGTCGACACGTGGGCCGGGCCGATGAAGCCGTCGAGCGGCACTGTGCCCCACTGGCGCACTTCCGGCGACTCGAGAATGCTGGAGATGGCCGATGGCGTCAGTACGTGACAACACAGCACCGAGAAATTCTTGAGCCCCAGCGCGGCAGCCTGCTTGATCGCAACCGCCGTCGGCGGCGTCGTCGTCTCGAAGCCGATAGCGAAGAAGACGACCTGCTTGTCCGGGTTCTTTTGCGCCAGCGCCACCGCATCGGCGCTCGAATAGACCATGCGGATGTCGCCGCCCTTCGCCTTGGCCTTCATCAGCGACAGGGCATCGGATGCCGGCACGCGCAGGCAGTCGCCATAGGTGCACAAGGTGACGCCCTGCTCCAGCGCCAGGCGAATCGCCTGGTCGACACGGCCGATGGGCAGCACGCAGACCGGGCAGCCGGGACCATGGATCATCTTGACGTTGGCCGGCAGCAAATCGGAGACGCCATAACGCGAAATGGCGTGGGTATGGCCACCACAGAATTCCATGAAGTGGTAGCTGCGCGCCGGGTCGGCCTCGGCGCGAATGGCGGCCGCCAGCGTCTGCGCAACCTCGCCGTCGCGGTATTCGTCGATGTACTTCATGGCTCAGTGGACCGTGAAGCCGTCGCCATCAGGCGTCAACGTGCCCATTTCGGCGAACAGCTTAAGCGTCCTGGCGGCCTCATCGGGGTCCAGCTTGTTCAGCGCATAGCCGACATGGACGATCACGTAGTCGCCCACCGCCACACCTTCGAGCAAGGCCAGCGAGATTTCCTTCTTGACCCCGGCCAGATCGACCAGGGCATTGTCGTCGGGGCGCAGTTCGACCACCTGCGCGGGGATCGCGAGACACATCCGCGTTGCTCCTCGATATCGTTTTTATTAAGGCAGAGTCTAACCTGCCGCGTTCAATTTCGCTTGCCGGCGAGACGACGGAAAAAGCCGCGGCGGGAGACTTCGGTTTTTTCGACTACAGGCGCTTGCGGCACGGCTTCCGGCACAGTCGCCGGAACCGAAAAAACGGTCTTGATCGCATCGACCGCAACATGGCGCGCCGTTGCCATGTCCGGCAGATTGCTGACCGGCGCAATCAGCGGGCAATACTGGTAAGGCCCGATGTCGGGATCGTCGTCGGCGATGAACTGCATCGTTCCGCAGGGCAGGCTCAGATAGCGCCGCTCGCCGGCTGGAATATCGCCCCATAGTTCGCCACCTCCGGAAACCAGCAGCAGGTTGAGAAACCAGGGCGTGATGACCACGCCCAGCCAATCACCGTCCAAGCGTTGAAAGCCGATCGCTTCGACGGACAGGGCCGTATTCACGAAGGGCAAATCGTGCATGCGCGTTTCCCACACGTGCCGATAGTGGGCTTCGAGAAAAGCCGTCGGGTCGTCTTCGCGCGGGACGGCCGGGCGAATGGGAGGTGGCTTCAGCGCGGGCTGGCGAATGCGTTCAGTCATGCGGTCGGTTCAAATCCTGAAAGTGCTGGCTCGGGTCGAAATCGCCGTCGAGCGACGCCGCCAGGGCCGAGAGCGCATCCTCGATCAACAGCCGCTGCTCGTCCTCGACCACCTCCTTGGCCAGGCCGAGCGAAGTCAGCACCCAGCTACCAACCGGCTGCGGCCCGATCAGCATCATGTTGATGCGCTCGCGCTGGCCATCGCGCTCGACCCAGGCGAAATCACCGGCATTGTCGCCGCTGCCTTCCCATTCGACAACGCGCTTCGGAATCGACAGGCACATCAGTCGCGTGCCTCCGCTGCGATGCCCAGGGCAGCCAGTTCGGACACCGTCATCGCCACCAACTCCGGAACCCGGGCTTCGACTTCCGGTGACAACTCCATCCCGAGCGACATCGACACCGGCTGCATGCCGACGATGGCGATTGATTTCGGTGCCCGACCAGTGAATTCCAGGCTGGCCAGCACGTCGGAGAGGCTGACCTGGTGCGGCGACAGCTTGGTCTTGAAGAAGACCGGCACATCCTCGCCCTTGAGCAGGATCGGCGTCGCCGGCGGCTGCTTGGCGCGCACGCAATCGACGACGATCAGGCCGTCGAGGTTTTCCAGCTGCTCCAGCATTTCCATGCCGCAGGTGCCGCCGTCGATGACCTCGACTTCGGGCGGCAGCACGTAGTCACGTTCCAGCGCTTCGATGGTCCGTACGCCGACACCTTCGTCGGTGAGAAGAATGTTGCCGATACCGAGTACGACGATGCGCATGTTGCTATCCAAAAAAGAGGGCGCGAGCATTGTCGCGCCACGGGGTATGTTCGCGGTAAGCGACGGGCTGCGCAAGGCTCTGGCGGGGAGGCAGGGCAAGGCACCGGTTGCGCGGTGCAGTCATCTGCACAAGCGACCGGCAACGCAGCAATGCGCCCTGCCAGAACCTTGCCCTTCGGGTTTGTCGGGGCGTGCAGTCGCCAGCGTTGCTCGGCTGGGGAATGGAGCAACCATTCCCTGCGCCTCGTGCCTTGCCGCCCCTCCCGCCCCGACAAACGCAGTCCCGCCGATTACCGCGAACATACCCTGACCGCAGAGTTGGTTTGTTGTCGATCAAGCCGCCTTCACGGTGACGACCGGGTTGTTCTCCTGATCGACCACATGCACGGCGCAGGCCAGGCAGGGATCGAAGGAATGCACGGTGCGCAGCACCTCCAGCGGCTTCTCGGGATCGGCCACCGGGTTGTCGAGCAGGCAGGCCTCGTACGCACCCGGCTGATCCTTCTCGTTGCGCGGCGCGGCATTCCAGGTCGTCGGCACGACGCACTGGTAGTTCTTGATCTTGCCGGATTCGATGACGATCCAGTGCGACAGCACGCCGCGCGGCGCCTCGTGGAAGCCGACGCCCATCTGCTCGCCCTTGGGGAAGACCGGCCTGTTGAAGGTCTTCAGGTCGCCCTTGGCCATGTTGGCGAGCAGCAGATCCCACTGGTTGATCAGCTCGTCGACCTGTACCGCGCAGCCGACGGCACGGGCCGCATGACGGCCGATGGTCGAATGCAGCGCCTCGACGCCCACCTTGGCGCCGGCCACCTTGGAGACGAGGTCGAGTGCTGCCGTGGCGTACTTCTTGGTCGGCTCGTGGCCGGCGGCCAGCATGTTGAGCACGCGCGGCAGCGGCCCGACCTGCATCGGCTTGCCGTAGAAGGTCGGCGACTTCAGCCAGCTGTACTTTCCGTCGTCCTGGAAATCGGTGTAGTTCGGCGTCGTTTCCCCCTTGTACGGATGCAGCGACTTGTCGTTGCCGCCGCTGTAGTCGTACCAGGAGTGCTTGATCGCCTCGGACACGCCGTCAGTGAAATACTTGTCGTTGAAGCTGGAGATCGGCTTGTAGCTTTCCAGCTTGCCACCTTCGATATAGCCGCCGGGCAGGGCAAACTGCGTACCCTTGCCGTCCAGGGGAATGTCCGGCACGCACAGGTAATCGGTGATGCCGCGGCCATGCTTGGTCCAGTCGGCATAGAACCCGCCGATGGCGCCGACGTCGATCAGGTAGACATTCTTGACGAAGTCTTCCAGCTTGAGCATCCATTCCTTGATCGCCAGCAGACGCTCGATGGTCAGCACCGACTGCGAATCGACCGACAGCGGATTGGCCACGCCGCCGACCGCGACGTTCTGGATGTGCGGCGACTTGGAGCCGAGCACGGAAACGATCTTGCTCGCATAGCGCTGTACTTCCAGCGCCTGCAGGTAGTGCGAAACGGCGAGCAGGTTCACTTCCGGCGTCAGCTTCATGGCCGGGTGGCCCCAGTAGCCGTTGGTGAAGATGCCGAGCTGGCCGGTACCGACGAAGCCCTTCAGGCGCTCCTGCACCTTAACGAACTCGGCCTTGGAATTGCCGCTCCAGTTGGACAGGCTTTCGGCCAGGCTTGCCGTCTTGGCTGGGTCCGCCTTCAGCGCACTGACCACGTCGACCCAGTCGAGTGCCGACAGGTGGTAGAAATGGACGATATGGTCATGCACGGCATGGGCCAGCATGATCATGTTGCGGATGTACTGGGCGTTGACCGGAATTTCCAGCTGCAGCGCGTTCTCGACGGCGCGTACCGAAGCCATGGCATGCACGGTGGTGCACACGCCGCAGATGCGCTGGGTGATCGCCCAGGCGTCACGCGGGTCGCGGCCGATCAGGATGTTCTCGACGCCCCGCCACATCTGTCCAGACGCCCAGGCCTTCTTGACGCGGCCGCCGTCCACTTCGACGTCGACGCGCAGGTGGCCCTCGATGCGGGTAACCGGGTCGATGGTGACACGTTTGTTCATATTGTTCTCCTATCCCTGAATTCAGTGTGCCGCGCTTTCCCGGGGCAGAACCGGGAAGCGGCGGGTGATGATGATGTAACCGAGCACTTCGAGCGCGAACATGCCGATGGTGACCAGCATTTCGGCGATGCTCGGGAAATAGTTCCAGCCGTGGTCCACGCCCAGGCCGGTGTCGTAGCCGATCAGGAAGCCATTCACGCGCAGCAGGATGCCACCCATCATGATGGCGCAGCCGGCCAGGAACAGCCGGGCCGGGTTACGGCGTGCGCCGTGGGTACCAACCAGCAGGTAAGGCAGCGAGAAGCAGCCGATTTCCAGCCAGAAGAAGAAGGCTTCGAGGCTCGGCTTCAGTGCGTGCCCCAGCGCCCCGCGAACGACCAGATCGCCGAAGCGGACAACCAGGAAAACCGACAACAGGCCGAGCATGATCTTGGCCATGGGCTGCAGCAGGTGCAGCTCGATTTCACGACGGTAGGCCGACGATGCCACGCAGGACTCGAAGAGCACGATGCCGTAGCCGATGGTCACCGCCGACAGCAGGTAGAGCAGCGGCACGGCCGGCGTCTGCCACAATGGATTGACCTGCGGCCCCATGACCACGAGCAGCGTGCCGAGCGAAGACTGGTGCATCATCGGCAGCAAGGTGCCGAGGGCGATGAAGAAGAACAACACCTTTTCCAGTTTCTTCTTCTGCACCTTCAAGCCCCACTGCTCCATGAAGACCGGTGAGAACTCGATCCACATCACGGTGATATAGGCCGAGATGCAGACCGCCACCTCGAACATCACCGAATTGGGATTGGCGTAGCCCGGCCACAGGATGTGCCAGAAATTCCACCAGCGGCCGAGGTCGAACAGCACGCCGACGCCGGCCAGCGTATAGCCGAACAGCGAGGCCAGCAGTGCCGGACGCACCATCGGGTGATACTGGCCACGATTGAAGATGTAGACCAGCATGGCCACCGAAAAGCCGCCGCAGGCGAAGGCTGAACCGATGACCACGTCGAACACCACCCAGATGCCCCACGGGTAGCCGTCATTGAGGTTGGTGACTGCCCCCAGCCCGAAAATGAACCGGACGAAAAGCACGGCGATCATCGCGGCGATCAGCAGGCTGCAGATCATCACCGGCAAGTTGAACAACTTGCCGCCGACCGGGGCGGCAGGATGATGGGCGCTCATGATTGCCCTCCCTTCTGGCTTTCCTTGGCCGGCTCGTCTTCCGGCACCACATTGCGCTTGGCGACCCAGGTCAGACCGGCGAGCACGGCGATCGGCATCATCAGGCCGCCGTACAGCGTGTGCTGGATGGTTTCCGACGTGGCGGCCGAGGATTTCGGCGGCAGGTCAGGCATGCCGACCTTCTGGAAATTCACTGCCGACAGCTTGAGCACCTGCGTGCCACCATATTCCTGCTCGCCATAGACGTGCTGCAGGTAGTGGCCGACCTGTGCCTGGTAACTCTGGTCCGGCTCGTCGCGCCAGCCATGGCGATGCTTCCGCCCCTTGCCGTCTTCGCCGCCGGCCAGCACTTTTTCCTCGGCATGGCGCAGGCGGCCGCGCGGAATGCTCGTCCATTCGCCCGGCTTCAGCGCCAGGCGGCGCTTGGCTTCTGCCAGCAGATCCTCGGTACGGCCGAACAGCGTGGCGCCCGTCGGGCAAACCTCGGCACAGGCCGAATAATGGCCGTCCTTGTGGCGATGCCGGCACAGTTCGCACTTGCCGATCTTGCCGGTCGGCGAGTCGTACTGGTACTTGGGAATGCCGAACGGGCAGGCGGCGACGCAGTAGCGGCAGCCGATGCAGGCATCCGGGTCGTAGCCGACGACGCCGGTGACCGGATCCTTGATCATCGCCGACACCGGGCAGGCCGACACGCAGGATGGGTCGGCGCAATGCATGCACGAGGTCTTCATGAAGGAAAAGCCATTCAGCTCGCTATCCTTCTTTTCCATCGTACCGTTGCGGTACATCTTGATCAGGTTGAAGGTGTGGCCGCTGGTGTCGAGCGGCGTATCCCACAACTTGTCCACGGCGGTAAATTCAGCCGGGTTTTCGTTGACCTGCTTGCAGGCTGCCACACAAGCCTGGCAGCCGACGCACAGGGTGGCGTCGTAGAGCAGCCCCAAAGCCTCGGGCGGGCGCTGCAGCGTATCGCGGGCACAGGCCGTCTCGGGCAGCACGGCAGTCGCCGCAGCCGCGCCGCCGGCCAGGCAGCCGCGCAGAAAATCGCGTCTCGTGGTCATCTCAGACCTCCGTCGATTCGGTGGCTTTGCTGCCGTCCCGGTTGGCCTGCTCCTGCTTTTTCGCTGCTTCCAGCTCTTCCGCCTTGTGCGACAGACCGAGGTTCCTGGCCAGCATGGCGCCTGCCCCGGCGGCGGCACCGGCCACGGCGGCCAGCACGGCGGCCGACCCGAGCGAGGCGCCGACACCCTTTTCCTCGACGATACGGGGCAGGAAAGCCGACGGCTCGATGTTTTTCAGCTTGGCCACGGTATGGATGGGCTTGGCGAAGCCGACACCCTGCTCGGTGCAGCCGATGCAGGGGTGACCGCAGGCCACCGGCCAAGTGCCGGCGCCGGCATCGCCGAACATGATGACCGAGCAGTTGGCGTAGGTTTCCGGTCCCTTGCAGCCGAGCTTGTACAGGCAGTAGCCCTTGCGGTGGCCGTCATCGCCGAAATCCATGGCGAAGCGACCGGCATCGAAGTGGGCGCGACGCTCGCAGTTTTCATGGATCAGGCGGGAGTAGGCGAATTTCGGGCGGCCGAGGTGATCGACTTCCGGCAACTTGCCGAAGGTCAGGAAATGCACGACCGTCGACAGGAAGTTGTACGGATTGGGCGGGCAACCGGGAATGGTCACCACCGGCTTGCCGAGCACCTCGGCCACGCCGCTGGACCCGGTGGGGCTGGAGGTCGCTCCGGGAATCGAGGGGATCGTCGACGGCATGCCGCCCCACGAGGCGCACGAGCCGATGGCGATGACCGCCGCCGCGTCGGCCGCACATTCCTTGGTCAGCTCGATGGCCGTCTTGCCGCCGATCTTGCAGTAAACGCCGCCATCCTTGGTCGGAATCGCCCCTTCGATGACCAGGATGTACTTGCCCTTGTTCTCGGCCATCGCCGTCTTCCGAGCTGCTTCGACCTGATGACCGGCTGCAGCGAACAGGGTCTCGTGGTAGTCAAGCGAGATGACGTCGAGAATCAGCTTCTCCAGCGTCGGATGCTCGGCGCGCAGCATGGACTCGGTACAGCCGGTGCATTCCTGGAAATGCAGCCAGATGACGCTTGGCCGCTTTTTCGCGGCGACTGCTTCGGCAACAGCGGCATCCGCCCCTTGCGGAAGACCGAGCGTGGTCGCCATGGCGGCGCAGAACTGCAGGAACTCGCGGCGCGTCATCGACAGCCGCCTGGCTGCCGCCTCGATACGCTCATCCTGTTCCAGCGAAATCAGATTTTGATTGGCCATTTTTCTCCCCTTGTTGTTTCATCGCGGTCACCGCTGACCGACGATCTTTCTCTGCTGGGAGGGCCTGATTGATATTTAGTGAATGCTTTTATTGATACTCAACATAGCAACAGGTAGGCCAGATTTCAAAAGCCATACAATTCAGCAAGTTGCCAGATCGAAAGTTTGCCAAAAGCTGAAAAACAAGGGAAAAACGTCCACTTCTGGAAACAATGTGATCAGTGGCTTATCAGACCTTTGTACTACGCCCTTTGAGAGGGACACGCAAACAGCTTGCAAAACAGGCTGTCCCACGCACACCTCAGCTTGCCAGCCAAACCCTGTCCCTGCCGCTTTGCTTGGCCTGATACATCGCCTCGTCGGCGCTCTTGGCGAGTGTTATTTCATCGGTGCCATCATCGGGATAGAGCGCCACCCCCAGGCTGCATGAAACGGTCAGTTCGCGACCATCCAGAACGAACGGCTGGGCAATCGCATGGCGTAACTTTTCGGCCAGCAAGCGCGCTGCCTCGACATCGGCCAGCATGGGCATGAGCACCACGAATTCATCGCCCCCAATACGACCGACCGTATCGGAGGCGCGTACCGTTTCCTTCATCCTCTGTGCGACCTGGCGCAGCAGGAGATCGCCAGTCGCATGACCGAAATTGTCATTTATCGGCTTGAAGTAATCCAGATCGACGAAAATCAATCCAAAATTTCCGCCATTCCGCTTTGCCCTGGCAAGCTCATTACCCAGGCGGTCACTGAACAATGCCCGATTTGGCAATCCGGTCAGCGGGTCGTGCTGGGCCATATGGCGCAACTCTTCGGTCATCCCGGCAGCCAGCCGCAGGGCGCGCTCACGCCCGTTGACCATGAACCACGAAAGGAGCGCCAGGGAAAGACTCAGGCCGAATCCGGTTGCTGCAATGAGGCTCGCCACATCGCGACCATAACGCACATCGAATTCGCGAAGACTGCTGAGCGACAGCGTCCAGGCGCGACCGGCCACCACCATGTATTCATTGGCGTGCAGCCCGTCATACCCGTCGGGTTCGGAAGGCTTGCCAACGCTGTACATCAGCGAATTGGCCGTCGGCTCCACGCCATCGTAGATTTCGAGGACGATACCGGGCAAGCGGTTGCCGTACAGGCTGGCCATGAAGTCTTCGATGTAGAAAGCCGCGTAAATCCAGCCGATCAGATGCTCGCGCCGCTGGGCAACCGTATCGCGTGGCTGGCCGTAAGCATAGACGGGCAGGTACATGATGAATCCCGGTTGTGCCTCCGGTTTCTTGTCGACAGCCAGGCGAACCTTGGCGGTAATCGCGGCTCTACCCGAATCGCGCGCGCTCTCCATCGCCAGGCGTCGAGCCGGATCTGCCCAGGTATCGAGCCCCGGAGGCAACCGATTGCGTCCCACCTGCGGCTCGCGCTGGATGATCGGCGTATAGAGTTCGCGCTCACCCTCCGGATAAACCGCATAATTCGCCACACCCAGTCCGCGCATGACCTCCTCGTGAGCTTTTTTCTGATTGCCCGGAACAAGATCGACCACCCCGACAATCTGTATTCCCGAGAAATTGGCATCAAGTTGCAAGGTCTCGACATAGTCGCGAAAGGCCGCACGGTTTTTCAGGCCGGTAGTCGCAAACAAGCCCTGCAATCCACGCAGCATCTGTTCATGCGCGGCCAGCCGCTGCTCGACCCGACTCACCGTGTCGCGCAAGGCAAAATCGAATTGCGCCCGAACCTCCTTGCGGCTGGTCTGCGATTCGTGCCGCCAGAGCAACCAGGTGAGCGTGAGGGTAACGCTCAGGATCATCCAGGGCAGCAAATGCGACAATCTGGAGATCCGGAAGGAGTGGCCGATCGTCACTGCCCCCCCTTAATATTGACCATACCGGCCGCCATCTCCGGCTTGAAGTATTTTTCGAAGATACGTCGTATGGTTCCATCCCTCCGCATCTCGCTCAACAGCGCCCGCCATTTTTCCTGCTCGCCGGGCGAGAGCGCGGCCTTCGACATGATCAGCCCGTGCAGCACTGGCGGATCGTTGAATTCGATGACATTGGTCGCTTCGCGAATCTTTTTTTCATCCAGCGCCGGGTAATCGAAGGGCTCGATGATCATCCCCTGGATGTGATTCAGCATCAGGGTCTGGTAGAGCGGTTCGAGACCACCGGCCTGGCTGACCCGATTAGCCAGGAGCAGGCGGTCGACCAGCCGGTTGGCGGATTCGCTGTAGCGAAAGCTGCGAATCACGCCAAGTTGCAACCGGGGATTGCGCTCGAAGTCAGCATGCGTAGCAGCGCCACTATCCCTGCGGACCAACAACTAGTACTTATTGGAAAAATACCAGGCAAACGAAGCGAAGCGCTCCCGCTCGGCGTTGGTGATGCCGGAGAGGCTGAAATCCAGCGCCCCGGACTCGATCAGTTGCCAGATCCGCGCCCTTGGCATCACGCTGACGACAACCTTGCAGCCCGAACGGCGGAGCAACTCGTCAGCCACATCCTTGTCGATGCCGGTATCGGTCGCCACCGTATAGAGCAGGCCGTGCTCGTGCAAAGCCAGGCTGTAGGGACGCGTGCAGTCGAAACCGACCGCCCCGGCGGGGGAGACGAGTATGCAGGCCAGCAACGATGCGATCAGACTGCGACGGATCATCCATCCCCCCATGGAACGGCGGCAACATTGTGTCGTGTTGATCATACCGATTCGTTCCGAATTCAGTATCAGGGTAAACCAGACGGGATAGCGGCGAACGTGGCTTACATCACGCTCGGCACAAAGAGTGCAGCGGACACTCCGGCGCAGCCGGACGGCTATCGGTATCCGGCCTCGCCCAGGCGTCGCGCCACCCAGGCCTGGCCCAGGGCCAGCCCGCCATCGTTGGGGGGCGCCAGGCGGGCCTCCAGCAAGTCGACACCGATGGCCCGCAAGTGACCACGCAAGCCCGCCATCAATACGGCATTCATGGCGCAGCCGCCGCCCACGGCGACACGTGCACCACCCACACGCCCGAGCGCGGCAGCGACGAAGGCGGCGAGGCCGGCGGCCAGGGTGGCATGGAACAGCGCGGCCCCATAAGCTGCATCGTTCTTGCACCCCATCAAGGCCGGCAACAGGGGAGAGAAATCAAGAACACAGCCATTGTCGCGCAGCACATAGCCGCCGGACAACGGTGCAACGGGACCATGCCGGGCCGCCAAGCCTTCGAGTTCCATGGCCGCCTGGCCCTCGAACTGCATCAGGTCGCGCAGGCCGAGCAGGCCGGCCGCCACATCGAACCAGCGGCCGAGACTGGTCGTTGGCGGACTGCGCAGCTTGCGATCGAGCATGGTCAACAGCGGACCGGGGTCGCGCCCCGGATAGTATTGGTGAATCCAGCCGCCGACCCGATACCCCAGGCCGGCTCCGTGCAGGGCGGAAACGGCCATCCGCCACGGCTCCCTGGCCGCCCGGTCGCCGCCCGGCATGGCCAGGGGGTGCAGATGGCCGATACGCTCGCAGCTGGCGCCGTCGAGACGCAACAATTCCCCGCCCCAGGCCGTACCATCCGGGCCAAGGCCGACACCGTCGATGGCCAGACCGAGAACCGGCCCGTTGTCATCCTGTTCGGCGCAAATCGCCGCAATATGCGCATGATGATGCCCAACCGCCTGTGCCGGGACATTGA
Source organism: Dechloromonas sp. ARDL1 (assembly GCF_051122455.1). Taxonomy (NCBI): domain Bacteria; kingdom Pseudomonadati; phylum Pseudomonadota; class Betaproteobacteria; order Rhodocyclales; family Azonexaceae; genus Dechloromonas; species Dechloromonas sp. ARDL1. Next base: position 4,085,904 of record NZ_CP168939.1, on the reverse strand, counting down.
ATTCCTCCGCCAGTCGCAGGGCGAGATGCGTGGACGGAAAATCCGGATGCAGATCGTGGGCAACGATGTCCGGCCGAACATCGAGAATGCCCAGCAGGTGGTCGACGCTCTCTTCCAGGAAAGCAATGGCCGCCGCATTGTCGAGCCCGCCGATGTGCTGCGACAGGAAGGCTTCGCGTCCCTTCATCACGCAAATCGTGTTCTTCAGGTAGCCGCCCAGCGCCAGTACCGTCGGCCCGTCGTCGGCCCGGGACGAATTTAACGCGATGGGCACCGGCACGTAACCGCGCGACCGGCGGATGAAAGCGGGCCCTTGCGGCGCGGCGCGGACGACCGAATCGTCGCAGCGCGTCACGATTTCCCGGTCATGCAGCAGGACGGCGTCGGCGATGCCGTTCAGGCGCTCCAGCGCTTCATCGTTGCCGATGACCAGCGGTTCGCCATGCGGATTGGCACTGGTCATCACCAGCAACAGCTCGGCACGCTCCTGCAGCCAGGCCGTGCCAGCCGGCCGGCCGGCCGCTTCGTGCCAGAGCAGCAAATGCAGCGGCGTGGCTGGCAACATGGCGCCGAGCCAGGCCAGGCCGGGCGCAACGCCCGGCAACTCCTCCGCCCCCTTCGGACACAGCACGATGGGCGCGGCAAGGCTGCGCAACAGCTCGCATTCGTCCTCGCCCACCAGCGCGACACTGGTCAGCGAAGCCGGATTGAGCCCCATCACGGCGAAAGGCTTGGCCTCGCGTTGCTTGCGCTGGCGCAACTCGGCCACCGCCACGGGGTTGCGTGCGTCGCAGGCGAGGTGAAAGCCGCCCAGGCCCTTGATCGCGACGATATGCCCGGCTTGCAGACGGCGCAGTGTTTCGCCCAGCGGGTCGCCGGCCAGCGGCGGCCCGGCGGCATCGAGCAGCCACAATTGCGGCCCGCAATCGGGGCAGCAGGTAGTTTCGGCGTGGAAGCGGCGATCCGCCGGATCGACATATTCGGCGGCGCAGGGCGCGCACAACGGAAAACCGCTCAGGCTGGTCTGCGCCCGGTCGTAAGGAATGCGCCGGCTGACCGTGTAACGCGGCCCGCAATGCGTGCAGGTGGTAAAGGCGTAGCGCCAGCGCCGGCTGGCCGGATCGCAGATGTCGGCCAAGCACGCCGTGCAGATCGCCGCATCGGGACCGATGGCAGTCCTAATCTTGCCTGCAACGCTGTCGAGAATAACGAAACCCGTTTCCGGCAGATCGCCGGAGACGGCTTCGACCGTAACAGTATCGATACGCGCCAGCCTGGGCGCGTCGTCACGCAAGCGTCGTTCGAATTCCATCCAACTCGGGCCACAGACAAATACTGTGACACCGTTGCCGTCGTTACGAACCCAACCGGCCAGGCCAAGTTCATTGGCAATACGCCAGACGTGGGGCCGAAAACCGACCCCCTGAACAATCCCGCCGATACGGAACAGGTACCCAAGGCATCTCATTGCGATGCTTCGTTAGCTGTTTTTTTCCCTATCAACCGCAAAATACCCCAGACAGCCAAGCCAGGCAGCAATCCGAACAGAAATACGCTTGCTCGACCAAAGCCAAATACCCAAAAGCCGAGCACGGCAAGGAGCAAGAGCAGCACTGAAAGCACAACGGCTCCAGCGACATCAAGTGGGGCAAAACCACCGACTCGCATTGGTCTATTTTGCTGCCAACCGGCGTTCCAGTTCGGCAATCCGCGCCTTCAACGCATCCACGCTGTCACCGTGCCTGGCGCGCTGCGTTTCCAGCCCGGCCTCGATCCAGTCCAGCCAGGCACCCATGCCGTCGCCGCTGGTGGCCGACACACGGAAGATGGTCAGGTTCGGATTGACGCGACGGGCGTTGGCTTCGGCGAGATCGGCATCGAAGCTCAGGTAGGGCAGCAAGTCGCACTTGTTGAGCAGCATCACGTCGGCAGCGGCAAACATATCCGGGTACTTGAGTGGCTTGTCCTCGCCTTCGGTGACCGACAGGATCGCCACCTTGTGGTGCTCGCCGAGGTCGAAAGCCGCCGGACAGACGAGGTTGCCGACATTTTCGATCAGGAACAACGATTCATCCTTGGGCTGCAGGCGCTGCATGGCATGGCCAACCATGTGTCCATCCAGGTGGCAGCCCTTGCCGGTGTTGATCTGCAGCGCCGGCACGCCGGTGGCGCGGATGCGCTCGGCGTCGTTGGCGGTCTGCTGGTCGCCCTCGACAACGTTGATGGCAACCTTGTCCTTCAACAGTTCGATGGTCTTGCAGAGCAGCGTGGTCTTGCCCGAACCGGGGCTGGACACAAGGTTGAGCGCGAAGATGCCGCGCTCGTCGAACCAACTGCGGTTGGCGGCGGCGTAGGTGTTGTTCTTGGAAAGGATGTCCTGCTCGATCTGCACCATGCGCGCTTGGCTCATGCCCGGCACGTGGGCGCGCGCGGGGCCGGTGCCGTAGTCGAGATCGCCGCCGATGGCGTGTTCGTGATGGTGGTGCGGGTGATCGTGGTCGCCGCCATGCACATGGCCGTGAGCATGGTCATGCGCATGGCTGTGCGTCGTACCGTCGGCATGCACGTGGTCGTGCGTGTGGCCATGCACGTGGGCGTGCTCGCCCTGGTGCACATGCTCGTGAACATGCATCGTGCCGTCGACGTGCGTATGCGAATGGGCATGCACCCCGGCCGGCATTGCCTCGGCGTGATCGTGCGCGTGATCGTGCGCATGGTCATGGCTATGCGTATGCACCGTGCCGTCGGCGTGCACGTGGGTATGTTCATGCGCCCCGCCCTCGATCTTCACTTCACCCGCCCCGCAACCGCAAACCGTACACATCCTTGTCTCCTTTTTCGACCTCGATCACTCGATCTCAATTTCCTTGACCCGCATTTCGGTGCCGCCTGTCGCCTGCACCTGATGACTGCCGCAAGTCGGGCAGGCACCGTAAAGCGCTTCCATCGGCACGGTCGCCGCGCATTTCATGCACCATCCGCTGCCCGGCACGTCGACGATCTCCAGCGCCGCGCCGTCGGCGATGCTGCCCCGGGTGACTGCATCGAAGCAAAAACGCAGGGCATCGGGCTGCACCGACGACATGCGGCCGATTTCCAGCACCACCAGTTTCACGCGCAGGGCCCGCTCGCGCAGCGCGGTGTCTTCAACGAGTTGGAGCACGCCTTCGGCGAGCGACATTTCATGCATCTTGCAGTTCCACGACGTAGGGCAGACAGGGATCGGCGGCAAGTATCGCCTGATCCAGCCCCTGGCGGGCTTGATCCAGGGTAATAAAACGACGATTGGCAAGCAGGGCGGTCAGTGCCCGCGCATCGCCAAACAAGCTGTCGGTTGGCGCCTGGACGCGATAGCGGACGACCTTGCCGTCCTCGACATGGACGGCGTGCGTTAGTACGCCACGTGCGGTCAGCGTCTGGCCTACCCCCCACCCCGCCCCGCCGGCGGAGGCGATCGGGAAGGGGCGGCCGGTTTCCAGCGCGTTCAGGGCGGCATCGACTTCGCGCAGCCGGGCACTGTAGATGGCCGATACCGACTCCGGCAAGGGCTGCGCGGGCATCTGCGCCTGCATGCCTTGCCAATAATCCAGCCAGGCATCGGGCGCCAGCGCTGGTAAGGCATGCTGCTCATGGGATGCATCGCCACCCGCTGCCGCCAGACGCTCCAGGCAGGTCTCGGCCAGGGGCTTGAGGACAGTATCGCGCAGCTCTGCCGTCGATGCGACGACCGCATCGCCATTGCGTCCGGAACGCCACGCGATGAATGCCTCCTTGGCCGGCAGCAGGCCGACGGCGACCGGCCAGTCCAGCAGCAGCCGCCACAGGTTCTCGTGCAGCGTTTCGATCCACAGTTCGGCGTGCTCCGGTGTGCGCGGCGTCTCGCCCAGCGCCACATTGACCGCCGCCTGCGCCGCCACGCGCTGGGCGTGGGCGCAGAGCGTGAACAGGTAAGGCACGGTCTTGATCACGACATCGGGCAACTGGCCTATGAACAGGCGGGTCACCGATGGCCGCTGGAGATCGACGGCGATATCGCGCAATACCTCTCCATCGTGAGTGGCGCGCACGACCAGCTGGCCGGCCGAAGTCATTGGCTCAACCCGAGAAAGGCCCGTCGCCCGGAAGCCGGCCTGGCCGGCGCAGCTTCCGGCGCCGCCATCGGTCCGGCATGCAAGGCATGGCTCACCGCCAACGCGGTCAGCCGGGCCTGTTCCTGCGTCGGAAACTCGAAGGCGGGCGAGAACAGCGAGCAGAGGTGATAGACACCGATGCGCGCCTCCTCGGCGACAGTAAATTCGTAATCTCCGGACGGAAAGCGCCAGTCGTGCTTGCTGCAGGCGGCCAGGACAGGCCAATCCGCTTCCTGGCCGGGCAGGCACAGCAGGTTGATGGCCCAAGGGGTGATCATCACGCCCGCCCAATGGCCTTGTAGCGTACGCGCGAAACCGACCGCCTCGACGCTCAGCGCTGCATTGCAGATCGGCAGGTCGGCCATCCGGGTGCGCGCGATGTCCGTGAACACCGACACCAGTTCGGCCGACGGATCGTTCGCCCAGACTTTCACGCGGCCAACCCTCGGCTCATTCCGCCCTCCAAAAACACAGAACAAGCGACACCCCAAGTGAACCCGCTGCCGACCCCAGCTGCCTAGGGAGGGCTCGGACCTCATTCGCGGTCGGTCGCATTCCAAGGCAAGCCTTGGAACCTTGCTCCCTGCTCATTCGGTCACCATGAACTTGTGCTTGGGCGCATCGCAGCCCGGGCAGCACCAGTCGTCCGGCAGGTCGGCGAACGGCACGCCGGGGGGAATACCGCGCACGTCGTCGCCCTGCTCGGGGTCGTAGACCCACCAGCAGATACCGCATTCCAGTTTGTCTTCCGGCTTGACGCCGTGATGTGAACCTTCGAATCGCATGGTCAGTGATCAGCTTCGTGATTGGCGAAAGGACGTGCACGCCTCGATTGCATTTCGCCCCCAATTGCATGCCGGGGCACGCCCATGCTAACGCGAGTACGAGCGACTGCGCCAGCGGCGCGAACGCTCGCTTTCGGTTTCGACGCAACTATTCCGCGATGCCGTATCAGACGGGTTCGACCATCATGTCGAGGTATTCACGCAGGCGCTCAACCGAATCGCCGAAGTCTTCGTCCGCCGCCAGCGCCACGTCGGGCATGCCGACGATTTCGATGGAGTTCAGGATCAGGGTGTCCATGCTGTTGAAGTACTGCACCCACCAGACGTTCCGCAGCCGCGTGCTGGTGATGCGGCAATTGCCGTAGCCACGCGACAGCAGCGATACCTCTCGGTGCCCCAGCCAACCGTAAAGGGTATCGAGATCGGCGTCGGAAACCGGCAACAGGGTCAGGTTGATGATGTGCGCCGGCTGGCCCGGTTTGAACGCGGCGGCCTGCATGCGGATTTCCTCGACCAAGGCCTGGGCGTTCATGCAGCCGACCGGATAGTCGGGAGGCGGAAGCGTCGCCTCGGCCGCCCTCAGCATGGCATCGGTGAGAACTTCTGGAATGGCGCCCGTTTCCAGTCTGTCGACCAGCATCGCGCCATCGTCGGCCATTTTGAGTACGCGCCAGATGCCGGCGAAAGCCGTCTCCTGCACGCGCCAATGCTCCGGCGCGGTGGTAAAGGCACTGACCTCGCCAAAACCCATCGACTGGTTGATCACATCGCGCACCCCGGCCTCCAACCCGAGCAGGTCGAGTTTCGCTCCTCCGGCCATACCCGCATGCGTCGCCCCCTCAAGGAAGACCCCGAGCAGGCGGGCCGCCTGGTCGACGGATTCCGGCGAGGCGTTGTCAGGCAGTCGCGGCTGATGGAAGGTTTCCATCCCCTTGGGCATGGGCAGGTAGTCCGGCGCTTCCTCGCCCTGGGACCCCGGCCCCATGGCAACGACGGAAATCGGGAAGGGACGCATCGTCGACGGATTCATACGCAACCTCCTTGCGCGGCAACACGAACAGGAATACCGATCGGCTTCGGCTGGGCCGGACCGCTGAGCAGGCGGGTAACTTCGGACTGGTATTCGCCCCAGTCACGAATGCCGTTCAGGGAACCGACGAACTCGCCATCGCGCAGGAAAACGACGGCAGGCGCGCGCGCGATGCCGAATTGCTGCATCAGGGCAGGCGCCGTATCGGGCCCCGCGACATGGCGGGAAACCTGGTCGCCCAGCGGCTTGAGGGCCTCGGGCAAAATGACGCAGGCGTCGAGCACCTCGAGATTGCGCTGCGGGTCATCGGTGATCAGTACAGCCGCGAGGCCGGCCGGGAACTCGGGGCTGTCACCTTCGAGGCGGCGGAAGGCGTGCTTGCTCTGCATGCGGGCAATCGCCGACTGCAACCGGTCGAGCGAGGTCGGGCCGGGAGAAAGCTGGAGGCTCATGATTGTTGTGTCCTCAGAAAATCGGGTAGTTGGGGTTCGCGGTCGAGATCTGCGAAAAACGCGGAAAAATCGGTAGCGCCGGACTGGGCGGCTGCCAGCGCATCGAGTGCCGCATCGATGGCCGCAGCCCGCTCGGCCGGTATGATCTCGCGCGCGGCATCGAGAAAGGTGAGCAGCCAGGTTCCCGGCGGCTGCGCGCCAACCAGGCTGAGATCGACCCGCAGTTCGCCGTTACGGCTGCGGCAGCGGGCGAAGTGCTCACCGGACTCGATCACCTGTGCGGGAATGCCAAGGCACATGTCAGGCCGCTCCTGCAACCCGGCAGCGCGACAAGGGGCGAGCGAGCCAGGAGTGCCCGGCGATCATGCCGCCCCCATGTTCAGGAAACGGGCATCGCCCAGGCGATAGGCCTGGTCGGCCGGCGGGCGCTCGCCCTCGTAGACGTCGATCGCCAGGGCCGTATCGGTAATCGGTTCGGCAACCTCGTCACGAGTGCCCCCCGGCGCACCCCAACGCGCAAGCCAGTCGAGCGCCTTGGCGAGCGCCGGCGCCATCTGCGCCTTGACCACATCGCGCAAGCTACCGCCATAGTCCTCGAGCTCCTCGGGCTGCACGCCGATCAGCACCAGTTCTTTCGGCAGTTTGCCGGTCAGCTCGGCGGCCATCAGAACTTCCTGGAAACCGGTCTGGTGCAGGCTCATCTTTTTCGCGCCCATGAAGCGCGGCACCTGATCGCCGATCACTTCGCGCATCGTCCCCGGCGCGTCGCCGTAATCGACGGCATCGAAGACCAGCAGACAATCCGCTTCCTGCACATAGGGCAACAGGTAGAGACCCTGCGTGCCGCCATCCATCAGCGTCACCTGCGGCGGAAACGTCCAGCCGGCATTGATTGCTTCGACGCAACGCACGCCGAAGCCTTCATCGGCCCACAGCAGGTTGCCGATACCGAGAACCAGAATGCGTTTGGAATCCATCGTCATCTTCCGAAAAAAACGCCCCGGTCGCGTGAGGGTGCGAGCCGGGGCAAACGCAAGGTAAACCTTAAACCTGAGCGCTGGCGAGACTGCGCCGGCAGCAGCGCTGCGCGGTACGCACCGACCACGCGGCCTCAGCCGACACGGGCATCAGTCCTTGAACATCCGCCAGCCGCTGATCATCGTGGAGATCAACGATTGGCGACTCATGATGTCTTCGCGGATGGCTGCATAGACATGCACCAGCACGAAGGTCATCATGATCCACATGCCCAGGCGATGCAGGCTGTGCACCTGCATCGAACCGCCGAACAGCGGAATGAGCCAGCCGAACAGCACGTCGCTCCAATGGCCGAGCCCGGCGCCTTCGCTGTACAGCGCGAAGCCGGTAAACACCATGCCGACCGCCAGTACGGTGAAGAAGAAGAACATCATCAGCTGGGCCATCGGGTTGTGACCGACGTATTTCTTGGGCGTCTTTTCGAGGAACATGTACCAGCGCAACTCGAAAAACACTTCGCTCCACCACTGCGGATTGGTGATCGGCAGCTTGAAAATCTGCTTGGCGTGGTGGTTGCCGACAATGGCCCAGTAAATGCGGCCGAGCAGGCCAATGGCAAAGATGTAAGCCGCGGCGAAATGGGCGAAGCGGATATAGCCCATCAGGAAATTCTCCGCGGCTTCGCCGGGCACGGTCGGCAAGGGTTTGCCGATGAAGTAGCCGGTCACCGCGAGAATCACCATGCACAAGGCATTGATCCAGTGCCAGAGCCGCACCGGCGCTTCGTAGACGTAGATCGAACGAACCTGTTTACCGTGCCGTTCGGCCTCCAGCATGTCCTGTTGAGAGAGCATGATTGCCTCCTTTCCGGACCGCTCAGCGGACCTTGACCGACGTCATTTCCTGGCCGTCCGGACTCATCACGTGCGTCGAGCAGGCCAGGCAGGGATCGAAGGAATGCAGCGTGCGCAGGATTTCGAGCGGCTCGTCCGCCTTGGCTACCGGGGTATCCATCAGCGAGGCCTCGAAGGCACCGATCTGGCCCTTGTGGTCGCGCGGACCGCCGTTCCAGGTAGTCGGCACGACGCACTGGTAGTTGTCGATCTTGGTGTCCTTGATCTTGATCCAGTGGCCGAGCGCACCACGCGGGGCTTCGGTGAAGCCGGCGCCCATGGCTTCCTTCGGCCAGGTGCTCGGTTCCCATTTCTCGATATTGGCGGTATTCAGATCGCCCGCCTTCAGGTTGGCCATCAGCTTGTCGAATTGCTGGCTCTGCAGCTTGACGCAATACGCCGTTTCCAGACCGCGCGCCGCAGTGCGGCCGAGCGTCGAGAACAGCGCGGTAACCGGTACGTCGAGCTTCTTCAGCGCACCTTCGACCAGACCGTGGATTTCCGGATACTGCTTGGGCTGCAGGTAGCCGAGCACCATGCGCGGCAGGCAGCCGACTTCCATGGCGTGACCGCGCCAGCGCGGTGCCTTGATCCACGAATACTTGCCGCCTTCATCCAGTTCCTTGATGTTGGTCTTGGTGCCCTTGGTGTTGGGGCCGAGCACGAAACTGGGCTCGGTAACGCCGTCGAACGGGTGCAGGCCCTTGGTCTCGTCCGGGTACTTGTACCAGGAGTGGGCGACGAATTCCTGCACCTGCTCCGGGTCCTTCAGGTCGACCGGGTGGATTTCGTCCAGCTTGCCGTTGATGATCGCGCCGCGCGGCAGCAGCAGGTTACCCGAGGTGTAGTCGTTGGCCTTCTGCGGAATGTCGCCGTAGGACAGCAGGTTCTTGGACGACAAACCGCCGCCGTACAGCCAGCCCTTGTAGAAGGAGCCGATGGCCAGCAGGTCGGGAATGTACACCTGCTCGACGAATTCGGTAGCGCGGTCGATGATGCTCTTGACCAGGTTCAGGCGCTCCATGTTCACCGCCCCGACGGCACCGACGCCTTCGAGGTTGATGGCGCAGGGCACGCCGCCGACCAGCCAGTTCGGGTGCGGGTTCTTGCCGCCGAAAATGGTGTGGACCTTGACCAGGTCCTTCTGGAAGTCGAGGGCTTCGAGATAGTGCGCCACGGCCATCAGGTTGGCTTCCGGCGGCAGCTTGTAGGCCGGGTTGCCCCAGTAGCCGTTCATGAAGGGGCCGAGCTGGCCCGATTCGACGAATTTCTTCAGGCGGTTCTGGATGTCGCGGAAATAGCCCGGCGACGACAGCGGCCACGACGAAATGCTCTGTGCCAGCGTCGAGGTCGCCTTCGGATCGGCCTTCAGCGCCGACACGACATCGACCCAGTCCAGCGCATGCAGATGGTAGAAGTGCACCAGATGATCGTGAATGTACAAATTCAGCTGCATCAGATTGCGGATAGTGTTGGCGTTTTCCGGAATCTGGATCTTCAGCGCGTCCTCGACGGCGCGCACCGAGGTCAGCGCGTGGGTGCCGGTACACACGCCGCAGATACGTTCGGTGAAGGCCCAGGCGTCGCGCGGGTCGCGGCCCTTGAGGATGACTTCCAGACCGCGCCACATGGTACCGGTGGAGACGGCGTTGCGGATGACGTTCTTGTCGTCGAGGTTCACTTCCACGCGCAGGTGGCCCTCGATACGGCAGACCGGGTCGACGACGACGCGCTTGCCGGAGTTGTCGAGCTTGAAGCCTTGGGTTTCGTAGGCAGCCATCTAATTATTCCCCCTTCTGTTCTTCACTGGTGCTGGCAGATTCGCCGGCCTTCTGGCGGGCGCGGGCCAGTGCCGTCACGGCGGCATGGGCGGCAATCGCGGCGCCGACGGTACCGGCGGCAGCCTTGCCGATAGAGTCGGCATTCGCTTCGGCGCCGAACGGCGTGATCGAGGTCACGCGGTCGTAGAAGCTGCCCTTGTCCCAGAAGCCTTCTTCCGAGCAGCCGATACAGCCGTGGCCGGATTGCACCGGCCAGCTGACGCCGCCGTTCCAGCGCATGGACGAACAGGCGTTGTAGGTGGTCGGGCCCTTGCAGCCCATCTTGTACAGGCAGTAACCCTTGCGCGCCCCCTCGTCATCCCAGGCTTCGGCGAACTGGCCGGCGTCGAAATGGCCACGGCGGTAGCACTTGTCATGGATGCGCTGGCCGTAGAACATCTTCGGGCGGCCCTGGCGATCCAGCTCGGGAATGCGGTCGAAGGTCAGCATGTAGGTGACGACGCCGGTCATGACTTCCGCAATCGGCGGGCACCCCGGCACGTTGATGATCGGCTTGCCGGAAATGACCTTGTGCACCGGCGTGGCGCGCGTCGGATTCGGCTTGGCGGCCTGCACGCAACCGTAGGAGGCGCAGGCGCCCCAGCTGATGATCGCCTTGGCGTCGGCACAGGTTTCCTTCAGTACTTCGACGAAGGGGCGACCGCCATGGATGCAGAACATGCCGTCTTCGTTGAGCGGCGGATTGCCTTCCACCGCCACGATGTAGTTGCCCTTGTACTTCTTCTTGACCTCCTCGATGATCGCCTCGGCCTGGTGGCCGGCAGCGGCCATCAGGGTGTCGTCGTAGTCGAGGGAGAGCATGGAGAGCACGACATCCTTGGTCAGCGGGTGCGCCGAGCGGATGAAGGATTCGGAACAGCAGGTGCACTCCAGGCCGTGCAGCCAGATCACCGGCGTACGCGGCTTGGTTTCCAGCGCATGGGCAATGCGCGGTGCTGCCGCGGAACCCAAGCCGAGCGAAGTCGCGGTCAGGCTGCAGAATTTCAGGAAACTGCGCCGGGTGATGCCCTGGCGGCGCAGCACTTCATAGAATGTTTCTGTCACTTGGCAATCCCCCGTTGGTTGTTTTGTCTCCGGAGCAACCAACGCAAGGCGTGTGCCACGCTCGAACAAGACGCGTTTTCTTGATGAAAATCAAGGCATTTACCAACAAGCAATCAAACACCCAACACCACTCGCTGCGAGACAACTGAAAAACAAGTATCCAAAGTGGAAGAATTAATTCCACATCAAATATGAAGCTGTTCGTCACAATTGATCAGCATCAGCACGGGCTCGGTGGACTCGTTCTAAAATTCGCGAAAGGAGGAACGCGTGCCCACAATTATCGAGCTGGTTAAGGATCACAGCGACCGCATGTCACCGGAGACCAGCTTGCGTGAGCTTGCTGCGCGGATGCTCTCGCGCGGCGTCTCGTCGGTCATCATCACCGACAACGGAGCTGCCGTCGGCATCGTGACCGAAAGCGACCTGTTGCGCATCATGCGTCGTGGAGGATCGCCGGACCAGCCCGCCCGGGAAGCGATGAGCAGCCCGGTTCACACTGTTACGGCTAACACGGATTTCCGCGAAGCTTATCGGGAGGCAGCGAATCTCGGCATTCGTCGCATTGTCGTGACCGACCAGGCCGGACTCCCGGTCGGTACGGTCACCGAATCCGATTTCCGCAAGCACCTCGGCCCCGATTTCTTCATGCATTTGAACAGCGTCGATACATTGATGGAGACGCGCTTTCCACGCCTGCCGCCGGATGCCGCGCTCGGCGATGCGCTGACTGCCATGGAAGCGGTTCGCTGCAGCTGCGCCATCGTCGCCGACGGGCGCAAGCCGCTAGGCATCTTGACCGAACGTGATGTGGTCCGGCTTTTCCTGCGCGGCGAAGGCGCGGCGCCATTGGGTACCGTCATGACCAGCCCGACGATCACCATCGACAGCGACCGACCGCTGGCCGAGGCAGCCCAACGCATGCTCGATCACGACATTCGCCACCTGGCCGTCGTCGATCGCGGCGGCCATCTGGTCGGCCTGCTCTCGGAGCACGCGCTGATGACCCCGCTCAAGCACGAGTTGCTGGACCATGCCATTTGCGAGCGACAGGCCTTGGAGCAGGCCCGCGATAAACTGCTGGAAGACACCACACGCAAGGAGCGCTGTCAGCGCGCACTGCTCGACAACTTTCCTTTCCCGGTCTGGCTCAAGGATACCGAGTCGCGCTTCCTGAGCGTCAATCGCGCGTTCTCCGAAGCTGCGGAATGCGACCAGACAGATAGCCTGATCGGCAAAAAAGACCTCGATCTCTGGCCGCCAGCGCTAGCCGAACACTATCGCGCCGACGATCGCTCGGTCATGGCATCGCGACAAAAGAAGGTCTTCGTCGAACCCATCATGGTCGGCCATGCCGCTGTCTGGCACGAGACCTACAAGGCGCCCGTGGTCGACGACGACGGCACCTTGCTGGGCACCGTCGGATTCGCCCAGGACATTTCGGCGTGCAAACGCGCCGCAGAGGCGATGCACCTGCGCAATACGGCCTTGTCGGCGCTGATCGGCGGCGACAGCCTGGAAAAGGTTCTCGAACTCATCGCCCGCTCGTTCGAAGCTGAAATTCCCGGGTGGAGGTGCTCGGTGATGCTCGCCGACAACCAAGGCACATCCCTGCACATCGGCGCCGCACCCAGCATGCCGGCGGCGTATCACCAGGCAATCGACGGACTGATTATTGCCCCCGATTCAGGCTCGTCCGGCGCCGCCGCCGCACTGCGCCAGCGGGTCATCGTGGACAATGTATTCGAACATCCGAACTGGGTCAGGTACCGCGACCTTGCCAAAGCAGGGGATTTCTCGGCTTGCTGGTCCGAACCGGTCATTGGCTCTCGCGGGCAGTTGCTCGGCACGTTCACCGCTTACTACCGCACACCGACGAATCCCGCAGAGGTCCATCTCGGCCTGATTGCCCAGGCGGCACAAATGACCGCACTGGTCATCGAGCACGGGCGTAATGCCCAAGGCCTCAGCAGCAGCCTGAATACCTTTCGCGGTATTTTCGACAGCATTGGCGAGGCCCTGTTCATCCAGGCGGACGACCGATGCTTTCTCGACGCCAACAGCAGCGCCGAGCAGCTCTTCGGCTTTCCGCGCAGCGAACTGCTCGGACAGACTCACGAATTTCTGGTCCTGCCCGGCCTGTGCGACCTGCCGGCCATCGATAACAAAATTAATGCCGCCTTGGCCGGCATGCCGCAAGTATTCGAAACGCTGGCCCGTAACGCCCGGGACCAGGTCTTTCCGATTGAGGTACGTCTGCGCACGGCCAGCTATTTTGGCCGGACCGTCGTGATCGCTTCCGCCGTCGACATCTCGGAACGAAAAAATGCCGCCTTGCGCCTGGAGATCGAACATGATCTGGCGCAAAGCCTTGCCACCGAGCCGAGCCGCGATGTCGTCATGGCCTCCGTGCTCAAGGCCATGTTGCGCTTCCCCGAATTGAGCGTCGGCAGCGCCTACCTCCTCCATCCGGACGATAGCTACCAACTTCTCGCTCATGAAGGACTCTCCCTCGAGTTCCTCGGAAATACACTCAGCTTCCCGGCCAGCACTCCCTTTGCTCGCCAGGCCGCCGGGGGCAAGCCGGTCTGCATGCGGGAAGCCGACTTCGATGACCAGCCCGGAATCAATCCACTGGAACCAGCGATCCTGCGCGCCGAAGGATTGCGCAGCCTGGTACAACTGCCGATCCTGATCGACGAGCGCACCATTGCCTGCCTGGTTCTCGGGGGAAAGCTGAGTTCGTGCATTTCCCAGGCCACGCTGCACTCGCTGGAAATCCTCTGCCAGACCGTTGGCCAGACCCTGCAGCGCCTGAATGCCCTGGATGAATCCCGGCGCCTGCAGCAGAACCTGAGCGGCATTTTCGATGCGTTGAGCGACTTCATATTCGTTCTCGACGGCGAGGGTGCCATCCTGCATCACAACCGGGCGGTAACCGAAACCCTCGGCTACGACCAGAATCAACTCAAAGGCAAGCCGGTTCTGACCGTACACCCAGCCAACCTGCGGGAGCAGGCCGAAGAGCGCATGGCCGACATCGTTGCCGGCCGTACCTGCAGTTGCCCACTGCCGATTCTGTGCGCCAACGGTACTGAAATCCAGATCGAAACCCGGGTAACCCGCGGTTACTGGGATGGGAAGCCAGCCTTGATCGCCGTCTCTCAGGACATCAGCGAACGTTTGCGCGCAGAGGAACGACAGCGCCTGGCTGCCAGCGTATTCGACAATGCCCACGAAGGCATCATGATCACCAACGAAAAAGGCAGAATCGTCGAGGTCAACAGTACCTTTACCGAGCTGACCGGTTACAGCCGTGCCGAAGCCATCGGCCAGACACCGGACCTGCTCAAGTCCGGCCACCACGATGCCGCCTTTTACAGCGACATGTGGAACACCATCGCACAGGATGGCTACTGGCAGGGAGAAATCTGGAACAGGAAGAAATCCGGTGAAATTTTTGTCGAACAACTGACCGTTTCCGCCGTACGTGATCGGAGCGGCGTGATCTCCCACTACGTCGCCATCTTCTCGGACATCACGGTCATCAAGCAGCACCAGCAACGCCTCGAACACCTTGCTCATTTCGATGCCCTGACCCAGTTACCCAACCGCATGCTGCTCGGCGACCGCATGCAACTGGCCATGGCCCAGACCGAACGCAGCAGCAAGATGCTGGCCGTCTGCTACCTCGACCTCGACAACTTCAAACCGATCAACGACGAGTTCGGCCATTCGGTCGGTGACTACCTCTTGATCGATGTCGCCCAGCGCCTGAAGACCTGCGTCCGGGCCGGGGATACCGTCGCCCGCCTGGGCGGCGACGAATTCGTGCTGCTCATCGCCAACCTCGAAGACCTGCACGAATGCGAACTTGCCATGGGGCGCATCATCAATGCACTGGCGCAGCCTTTCCGCGTCTCGCAACGCCAAGTCTCCATTGCCGCCAGTATCGGCGTGACACTCTATCCGCATGACGGCGCCGACTCCGACACCCTGCTCCGTCATGCCGATCAGGCGATGTACGCCGCCAAGCAGGCGGGTCGCAACCGCTATCACCTGTTCGATCCCGAAAATGACCGTCGCGCCCGGATTCGCCGGGAGGAAATCGGCCGCATACGCGAAGCCCTGGCCAACAATGAATTCCGGCTGTACTTTCAACCCAAGGTTGACATGCGTCAGGGAACGGTCGTCGGGGCCGAAGCGCTGATTCGCTGGCAGCACCCCGAGCGCGGCATTCTCCTGCCGGCCAGTTTCCTGCCCGTTGTCGAAGGAACCGAAACCGCCATCGAAATCGGCGACTGGGTAATCAACGAAACCCTGAAGCAGCTCGATATATGGCTAAGCGAATCGGGCCTCCGGGTTTCGGTCAGCATCAACATCGCCGGCAATCACCTGCAGAACCCGGGCTTCTCGCAGCGCCTAGGCGAATTGCTGACCTGCTATCCTGCAGTCTTTCCCTCCCAGATCGAACTCGAAATCCTCGAAACGGCAGCCCTTGCCGACGTCGGCACCACGGCCGCCCTGTTTACCGAGTGCCGCAACCTCGGCGTCAGCTTCGCGCTGGACGACTTCGGCACCGGCTATTCCTCACTGACTTATTTCCGGCGCCTGCCCGCCGACATCCTGAAAATCGACCAATCCTTCGTCCGTGACATGCTCGACAATCCGGACGATCTCGCCATCGTCGAAGGCGTCATCGGTCTGACCCAGGCCTTCCGCCGCTCGGTCATTGCCGAAGGGGTCGAAACCGTCGAGCACGGCCTGGTGCTCCTCTTGCTTGGCTGCGACATGGCCCAAGGCTTCGGCATCGCCCGCCCGATGCCCGCCGAGGAGTTGCCAACGTGGATCGCCAGGTTCCAGCCGGATGAATTGTGGAATCTGGGCAATGCCTTCAACTGGTCGCGCGAAGACCTGCCCATGCTGATCGCCGAAGTGGACCACAAGCGCTGGACCCGCTCCCTCCACGCCTACCTGGACGACACCACGGGAAACGCCCCACCTCCGGCCACGGAGCATACGACTTGCCGCTTTGCACGCTGGTACAACAGTGCGGGAAGTCAGCGCTACGCTGCGATCGAAGCCTTCAGGGCGATCCCCGAGATCCACGCCCGCGTCCATGCCATCGGGCGTCAACTGATCAACCTGCACCAAGCCGACGATATCCCGGCACGCGACGCGCTGCGTCAGGAATTCTGCGCCAGCTCGGCGGAATTGAACGAACGCATTCAGCAAACCCAGGCCGAGGTTCTGATTTCCGCTCAATCCAGAAGACGATAAGCCGACGATTCAAGCTGACGGAAAGCAGCCAACAAGGCATCGATAGCGCGCGGTCGGACAAAACCAGCACGCCAGGCAAGCGCGACACGACGCGACGGCGCAGGCGGCGCAAACGGAATCACGCTGATCAAATCGTTGCTATACGGGTATTGCAAAGCGCTGTCGGGGAGCACGGAAACCCCCAGGCCCGAGGCAACCATGCAACGTATGGTTCCGATCGAGTGCCCGAGACGAACCCCGGTTTCCGGGCTGCTGACCTGAGGACAAGCCCCCAACACCTGATCACGGAAACAGTTGCCGGCCTTGAGCAACAAGACTTCGTCACCTGCGACCTCCTCCGGCAGGATCACTTGCTTGCGCTCCCAGGCGTGACCGCGCGGCACGATGACCTTGAAGGCTTCGTCGTACACCGCACGGGTGACAACGCCGGGCATGTCGAACGGAAGCGCCAGGATGGCGACATCGATTTCGTTGTCGCGCAACATCTCGGCCAGGCTGGCGGTCATGTTCTCCTCGATGGCCAGCGGCATCTCGGGAGCCAGGCGGCGCAACGACTGAATCAACAAGGGGAGCAGGTAGGGTCCGATCGTATGGATGACCCCGAGGCGCAGCGGCCCCTGCAACTGGTTGCGCCCCCACATCGCAATCTGGCGCACCTGCTCCGCTTCCTCGAGCGTCCGCTGCGCCTGCTCGACCACTCTGATACCCACCGCGCTCGGGCTGACAAAACCCTTGCCGCGCTCGAACAACTGCACGCCCAATTCATCCTCAAGGCGCGCAATGGCGACACTCAAGGTCGGCTGGCTGACGGAACAACGTTCTGCCGCCCGACTGAAGTTTCCATCCTGTGCCAGGGCCACGATGTAGCGCAATTCGGTCAGTGTCATGCGGTTCTCCAAAAGTGCGGACTTTGCAAAATCCACTTTTACTATAGGGTTAAACTATAGCCTCTATTATAAATACATATAAAAATCATTGACTTATGTCAACTTGATCATAACTCACAAGGGGAGAATCCGGACATCAAGTTTTCAAACAAGGGAGAACAAGCCATGAAACATCGCGTCAAATGCAGCGTCCTGATCGTGCTGGCCGGACTCAGCCTGCACCTTTCCGCCCAGGCTGCCAACCAGGAACCGATCCAGCCAATCCAGCCGGCCAAGGTGACCAACCCGGCCTTGGTCGAACTGGGAAAGAAACTCTATTTCGATCCGCGCCTGTCCAAATCCGGCTTCATTTCGTGTAACTCCTGCCACAACCTGTCGATGGGCGGCACCGACAACATCAAGACATCGATCGGTCACAACTGGCAGGAAGGCCCGATCAACGCCCCGACCGTACTCAATTCCAGCCTCAACCTTGCCCAGTTCTGGGATGGCCGTGCCGCCGACCTCAAGGCACAGGCCGGTGGCCCCATCGCCAATCCGGGCGAAATGGCATTTACCCACACGCTGGCAATCAACGTACTGCAATCCATCCCGGCTTATGTCACCGACTTCGACAAGGCCTTCGGCAAGAAACAGATCGACATCGACATGGTCACCAAGGCCATCGCCGCCTTCGAGGAAACGCTGGTCACCCCGAACTCCCGTTTCGACAAATGGCTCAAGGGCGACAAGAAAGCCCTGAGCAAGAACGAACTGGAAGGCTACAAGCTATTCAAGGAGACGGGCTGCGTCGCCTGTCACAACGGCCCGGCCGTCGGCGGCAACTCCTTCCAGAAGATGGGTCAGGTCGAACCGTACAAGGCCTCCAGCCCGGCCGAGGGACGCTCGGCGGTTACCGGCAAGGACGCCGACCGCTTCAACTTCAAGGTACCGACCTTGCGCAATGTCGAAATGACCTATCCGTACTTCCATGACGGTGCCGCCAACACCCTGCCGGAAGCTGTCGACACCATGGCCCGCATCCAACTCGGCAAGAAGTTCACGGCGGAAGAAAACGCCAAGGTCGTTGCCTTCCTGAAAACGCTGACCGGCGACCAGCCGAGCTTCAAGTTGCCCATCTTGCCGCCGTCCTCCGACGCCACGCCGCGCCCGACGCCGTTCGAGAAAAAGTGATCCGCATCCACACCAGGAAACGGGGGCCATGCCCCCGTTTTTTCCGTCCGTTTTTGTTTGATGATCATCAATCTGCCGCTACACTTGCGCGTTCATAATTTGGGCCTGATTTCTTTCGGTTTTTCCCCTGATGCTTGAAGCTGACAATCTGGAATGCGTGCGCGGCGAGCGCCGCCTGTTCGCAGGCCTTGGCTTCAAACTGGAAGCAGGGGAACTGCTCTATCTGCAAGGCAAGAATGGGGCCGGCAAGACCAGCTTGCTGCGCATGATCATCGGCCTTTTGCCACCCGAAACCGGTGAAATTCGCTGGAAAGGGAAATCCATCCGCCGCAATGGTGACGAATTCCGTGCCGATCTCTGCT
The DNA here is from genome assembly GCF_051122455.1 of Dechloromonas sp. ARDL1. Classification (NCBI taxonomy): domain Bacteria; kingdom Pseudomonadati; phylum Pseudomonadota; class Betaproteobacteria; order Rhodocyclales; family Azonexaceae; genus Dechloromonas; species Dechloromonas sp. ARDL1. Next base: position 4,067,049 of record NZ_CP168939.1, on the reverse strand, counting down.
ATCTCGGCCACCTGAATGCCATCAAGGAAGAGCTGACCCCGCTCGAAAATCTGCTCGCCTCGGCCCATCTGGCCGATGAAGCGCTATCCGAGGACGACGCCCTCGATGCGCTGGAACAGGTCGGACTCGCCGGCCGCGAGGATCTCGCCTGCAAATACCTGTCGCAGGGCCAGAAGCGCCGTGTCGCGCTGGCCCGCCTGGTCAAGGAGCGTCGTCCGCTATGGGTGCTCGACGAACCCTTCGTCGCCCTCGACGTCGCCGCCGTCGACTGGCTGGCCGGCATCATCTCCGCCCACCTGCAACGCGGCGGCCTTGCGGTGATGACGACGCACCAGCTGGTCGCCATCCCGGCCGGCACCGTACGCGAACTGAAACTGAGCTGATACCGCGATGCTGAAAATCATCCTCGCCGTCGTCGGCCGAGACCTCAAGCTGGCCATGCGCCGCCAGGCGGACATCGTCTCCGCGCTCTTCTTCTTCGTCATTGTGGTCAGCCTCTTCCCGCTCGGCATCGGCCCGGAACCCGACCTGCTGCGCAAATTGGCACCCGGCGTCCTGTGGGTTGCCGCCCTTCTCGCCACCATGCTGTCGCTCCCCCGCCTGTTCGCCGACGATCACCGCGACGGTACGCTCGAACAATTGGCCCTTGCTCCGCACCCGCTCGGCCTGGTCGTTACCGGCAAAGTGATTGCTCACTGGCTGGTTTCCGGCCTGCCGCTGGCGCTGATCGCCCCCGTGCTCGGTATCCAGTTCGACTTGTCGACCGACGCACTCCTCGTCCTCACCGGCGCCATCCTGCTCGGCACGCCGGCACTCTCCGGCATCGGCGCCATCGGCGCGGCACTGACCCTCGGCCTGCGCGGCGGCGGCGTCCTGCTGTCGCTACTGGTTCTACCGCTCTACATACCGGTGTTAATATTCGGCGCTGGTGCGGTTGACGCGACGGTGTCCGGGCTCGGGGGAGAAGGACACCTGTCATTGCTCGCCGCCATGACCTTTGCCTCACTCGGCTTCGCCCCCTGGGCCTCGGCCGCCGCCCTGAAGATCGCCCTCGAATGAAAGATCGCTTCAATCTCTACCGCTTTGCCTCGCCGGTCACGTTCTACCCGCTGGCCGGCAAGGCGATCCCGTGGTTCATCGCCGCCTCGGTGCTGTTCGGACTGGCCGGGCTCTACCTCGGCATGCTCGTTGCCCCCACCGACTTCCAGCAGGGCGAGGGCTACCGCATCATCTTCATCCACGTCCCGGCCTCCTGGATGTCGATGTTCATCTATCTCGTCATGGCCTTCTGGGCTGCCATCGGGCTGGCCTTCAACACCCGCCTGTCGGGCATGATGGCCCAGGCCCTGGCCCCGACCGGCGCCCTGATGGCCTTCCTGTCCCTGTGGACCGGCGCCCTGTGGGGCAAACCGATGTGGGGCACGTGGTGGGTGTGGGATGCCCGCCTGACCTCCGAACTGATCCTCCTCTTCCTCTACATCGGCTACATGGCGCTCACCGCCGCCATCGACGACCCGCGCCGCGCCGACAAGGCCGGCGGCCTGCTGCTGCTCGTCGGCGTCGTCAACGTGCCGATCATCTACTTCTCGGTCAAATGGTGGAACACCCTGCACCAAGGCTCCAGCGTCAATCTCACCAAGTCGTCGATGGCCACCACCATGCTCTACGGCATGCTGCTCATGGCCCTGTGCTTCTGGATGTATTCGATCGCCGTCGCCCTGATGCGGGCGCGCACCATCATGCTCGAACGCGAGCGGCACACCGACTGGGTCAAGGCCGAACTGGAAGGGGCAGGCCAATGATCTACTGGAACAGTTTTTCCGATTTCCTGGCCATGGGCGGCTATGGCCTCTACGTCTGGGGTTCCTTCGGCGTCACCGTGTTGATCATGGCGGTTGAACCGATCGTCGTCGCCCGCAATCAAAAGGCCACCAAATCCCGTCTGAAGCGCCAGATCCGCGCAGAAAGCAGAAGCACAGAATGAAGACCCGTCACAAGAAACTCGCGCTGATCGGCGGCGCCCTGGCCATTCTCGGCATCATCGCCGCCCTGGTCCTCAATGCCCTGAACAGCAACATCGCCCTGTACATCTCGCCAACCGATGTCGCCGCCGGCAAAGCGCCCGTCGGCAAGCCCTTCCGCATCGGCGGACTGGTCAAGGAGGGCAGCGTGGCCCGCGAGGCCGACGGCGTGACCGTTCGCTTCATCGTCACCGATACTGCCAAGGACATCACGGTCAATTACAAGGGCATCCTGCCGGACCTGTTCAAGGAAGGCAAAGGCGTCGTTGCCCAGGGCAAGATGACCGATGCCGGCACCTTCAGCGCCAGCGAAGTGCTCGCCAAGCACGACGAGAACTACATGCCGCCGGAAGCCGCCAAGGCGGTCGACGACGCCCAGAAGGCGGCGAACAAGCATGTTTCGCCGTCATCGCTCGGCCAGCCGAAAGCGAGCTACTGAATGATCCCTGAACTCGGCCATTTCGCCCTCATTCTTTCCGCACTGGTTGCCCTGATCCTCGGCACCCTGCCGTTGATCGGCGCCCACACCAACCGCATGGCCTGGGTCGCCGTTGCCCGCCCGGCTGCCACGGCCATGGCATTGCTGGTCACCTTTTCCTTTGCCTGCCTGACCCAAGCCTTCGTCGCCAACGATTTCTCGGTGGTCTACGTCGCCCAGCACTCCAACTCGCTGCTCCCCATTCAATACCGCATCGCCGGCGTCTGGGGCGGCCACGAAGGCTCACTGCTGCTGTGGATTCTGATGCTCACCTGGTGGGCCTTCCTGGTCGCCATGCTGTCGCGCCAGCTGCCGGAAGCCATGGTCGCCCGCGTCCTCGGTACGCTCGGCCTGGTCGGCTTCGGCTTCCTGCTCTTCATCCTGCTCACCTCCAATCCGTTCGAACGCTTGCTGCCTGCGGCCGCCGAAGGGCGCGACCTGAACCCCCTGCTGCAGGACCCCGGCCTGGTCATTCATCCGCCCTTGCTGTACATGGGCTACGTCGGTTTCTCGGTGGCCTTTGCCTTCGCCATCGCCGCGCTGCTCTCCGGCAAGCTTGACGCCGCCTGGGCGCGCTGGTCGCGCCCGTGGACCATGGCCGCCTGGATCTTCCTGACCCTGGGCATTGCCATGGGTTCATGGTGGGCCTATTACGAACTGGGTTGGGGCGGCTGGTGGTTCTGGGATCCGGTCGAAAACGCCTCATTCATGCCTTGGCTGATCGGTACGGCGCTGATCCATTCGCTCGCTGTCACTGAAAAACGCGGCAGCTTCAAGAACTGGACCGTGCTGCTCGCCATCTCCGCCTTTTCGCTGTCGCTGCTCGGCACCTTTCTGGTTCGCTCCGGCGTACTCACCTCCGTGCACGCCTTCGCGACCGATCCGCGCCGCGGCATCTTCATCCTGATATTTCTGGTGGCCGTGATCGGCTCGTCGCTCGCGCTGTTCGCCGCCCGTGCGCCCAAGGTCGGCCTCGGCGGACGTTTCGGGCTGGTTTCGCGCGAATCGCTGCTGCTCACCAACAACGTGCTGCTCGTCGTCGCCTGCGCCACGGTGCTGCTCGGCACGCTGTATCCGCTGCTCATCGACGCGCTCGGGGTCGGCAAGATTTCGGTCGGCCCGCCGTATTTCAACGCGGTTTTCGTACCGGTCATGACGCCGATCCTGTTCCTGATGGGGGTCGGCCCCTTTGCCCGCTGGAAGGAAGCCTCCATTCCCGAGATCGCCAAGACCGTCAAATGGGCGCTGGTCGTCGGCGCGCTCGTCGCCATCGTGCTGCCGCTCCTTTACGGCCAGTGGCATGCGATGACCGCCCTCGGCCTGTTGCTGGCCGCCTGGATCGTCGCCACCGCCATCCTCAATTTCGTCGAACGCGTTCGCCACACGCGCGCCGGCCGCAGTTTCGTCGCCACAGCACTGAGCCAACCGCGCACCTTCGTCGGCATGCACCTCGCCCACATCGGCATCGCCGTCTTCGTCGTCGGCGTCACCATGGTCGGCAGCTACCAGGACGAAAAGGACATCAAGTTGGCACCCGGCCAATCGGTCGACGTCGCTGGCTACCACTTCACCTTCAATGGCGTGAAGGCCGTCGAAGGTCCGAATTACGTGGCAGCTCAGGGCGATTTCGATCTGGCGGTGGACGGCAAGTTCGTCCGCAAGATGAATCCGGAAAAACGCAACTATCACTCGTCGGCCATGCCGATGACCGAAGCCTCGATTGACGCCGGCTTCCTGCGTGACGTCTACGTCTCGCTCGGCGAACCGATCGACCGCGACAAGCCGGAAGGCGAGTGGGCCGTCCGCGTCTATTACAAACCTTTTGTCGACTGGATCTGGGGCGGCTGCGTTCTGATGTCGCTCGGCGGCTTGATCGCCATGCTCGACCGTCGCTATCGCGTCAGGGCTCGCGCCGCAGCCCCCGTTTCTGCCGGAACCCAACAAGCATGAACCGTTACTACTGGATTCTCGGCGGCTTTGCCGCCCTCGTCGCCCTGCTCGCCGTCGGACTCAACCTGAATCCGCGCGACGTACCGTCGCCACTGGTCGGCAAACCAGCGCCCGCCTTTACGCTGTTCCAGCTCGCCGAGCCGGAAAAGACCTTGTCGCCCAAGGACATGCAAGGCAAGGCCTGGCTGTTCAACGTCTGGGCATCGTGGTGTGTCTCCTGCCGCCAGGAACACCCGATCCTCGTCGAGTTCTCGAAGAAGGTCGACGTGCCGTTGATCGGCCTGAATTACAAGGAAGTGCGCGGCGATGGCGGTTTCGACATGAGCAAGATGCCGGCCGACGAGGAAAAGAAGCTGGCCTGGCAGCGCGCCAACCAGTGGCTGTCGCAGCACGGCAATCCCTACACGCTGACAGTGATGGACCTTGATGGCCGCGTTGGCATTGATTACGGCGTCTATGGCGTGCCGGAAACCTACGTCATCGACAAGGCCGGCGTCATCCGCATGAAGCATACCGGTCCGATCACGCCGGAAATTCTGGCCAAGAAGATCATGCCGCTACTTGCCGAGCTGAACAAATGAAGCGCCTGTTCGCCATACTGGCCACCATCCTGGCCTTCAGCCTGCATTTGAACGCCACGCCCGCGCTGGCCTCCAGCGCGACGGAAGCCGCCCTGGCTGACGACCCGGTGGCAGAAAAGCGCCTGACCAAGCTGTCTGAGGAATTGCGCTGTCTGGTCTGCCAGAACCAGAACATTGCTGATTCGAACGCCGAGCTCGCCCAGGACTTGCGCCGTGAGATTCGCGGCATGATCAAGGAAGGCAAGAGCGACAAGGAAATCATCGATTTCATGGTTGCCCGCTACGGCGACTTTGTCCTCTACCGCCCGCCGGTGCAGGGCAACACCCTGCTCCTCTGGATCGGCCCGATCGCCCTGCTCGTCTTCGGTCTGGCCGCCCTGATCGCCTACCAGCGCCGCCGCGCCGAACGCGTCGCCGCCGAAGACAAACCGCTCTCAGCCGATGAAGCCAGCCGCGCCGAAGCGCTGCTCAAGGAACTCGACAACAAATGACTCAGTTCGCCCTGTTTGCCACCCTGCTCATCGTGGTGGTTGCCGCCTTCATCCTGCCGCCGCTGTGGCTTGGCCTGCGCGCCCCCAAAGCCAGGGCCGATCGCAAGACAGCCAACCTCGCCATCTTCCGCGACCAGCTGGCGGAACTCGAACGAGAGAAGGCCGAAGGCTCGCTGGCCGACGGCGATTTCGAGCAGGCCCGGCAAGAGCTGCAGCGCCGCTTGCTCGACGAAGTCGAGCCCGCCGCCAGCGAAAGCGCCACGGCTTCGCATGCACCCAGTCGCAAGACCGCTATTGCCCTTCTCCTGCTGCTGCCCATCCTGGGCCTGACCGGCTATTCCATCCTCGGCAACCCGCAAGCCCTCGACCCCGAACAGACCGCGCCCAAGCCGCAAATGACGCAGGAACAGATCGAAGGCATGGTCGCCAAGCTGGCCGAGCGCCTGAAGGCCAATCCGGACGATCCGAAGGGTTGGCTGATGCTGGCCCGCTCGTACAAGTCCATGGGCCGCTACGCTGAAGCCGTGGAAGCCTTCGACAAAGCCGAAGCCGTGGTGAACGAGGAGCCCGACCTGCTGGCTGCCTACGCCGAAACCATCGCCATGGCGGCAGGCAAGGGACTCAAAGGCAAGCCGACCCAGTTGGTCGAAAAGGCACTCAAGCTTGACCCCAAGCACGCGCACAGCCTATTCCTGGCGGGTGCCGCGGCCATGGAGCGGGGCGATAGCAAGCAAGGCATTGCCTACTGGGAAGCCTTGTTGCCGCAAGTCGAACCGGGCTCCGACATCGACCAGATGCTGCGTAGCGGCATCGACAAGATGAAGGCCGGCAAGTAGGGAGGCCACGGGCGTGGTCGACCTGTCCCGCCGGGCTTTTTTCCGCGGCCGGCCGCGCCCTAAATCCGAACTGCGTCCGCCCTGGGCTTTGGCCGAGGGCGATTTCATCGATGCCTGCACCCGCTGCAACGACTGCGTCGCGGCTTGCCCGACGCACATCCTGATTGCCGGCGACGGCGGCTACCCGAGCGTCGAATTCCGCGAAGGCGAATGCACCTTCTGCGGCGATTGCGTCGCCGTCTGCCAGCCCAATGCCCTGCATCGTACCGAGGATCAGCCGGCCTGGCCTTACAAGGCCATTGTCAGCGAAGACTGTCTGCCGAGGCAGGGTGTCGAATGCCGGGTCTGCGGCGACTTCTGCGATGCCCGCGCCATTCGCTTCCCGCCACGACTGGGCGGTAGCCCGCTCCCCGAGATCACCAGCGAAAGATGCACTGGCTGCGGCGCCTGCGTCGCGCCCTGCCCGACGCTTGCCATGACGGTCAAGCTTCCTCCTGCGGGTTGATTCCGGGCGTTTGAACCAGCGGCGGGGGGGAAAACCCCAGCTCGATCATTTCGGTTTCCAGCTTGATGCGCAGGATCAGAAGACCTTGCAGGCTTTCCCGCGCCTTGTCCGCGGCCCAGTCATCGTGATGCTGCTTGAGGCAAGCCTCGATTTCATGGTGCTTGCTCAAATCCACACGACATAGTGCGGCATAGCGCCGAATTTCGTTGTCCAGATCGCGCAATTCGCGATCATAATGTTCAAATCCGCTCATTTTTCCGCTTTCCGGAGAATATCCATGACCTGGTTCAAGCTGCCCGAGCCCCGCGCCGACCTCAAGCTGGCCTTTCATGACCTGCCTTCCGCCAAGACCTGGCTGGCCAATCAACCCCAGGCCCAGCCAGCCCACATACTGAATGCCATCGGTGAACAGATCAATGCCATCGAAGCATCGACCCTGTCCCCCGCCTTGGCCGTCGACTTGCTCAATCTGCTCCGCTCGGCGGCCGTCCCGGGGCAGGATACCATCGAGGTGCGCTTTGTCCGCAAACCCCTGCCGATGGCCGCTGAAGACGAACGCTCATTCGAGCTGGCGCAAAAATTGTGGCTCAATCTTGGCATCGCCTATCTGCGCCTGGCCCCACACTTCCCTCCGAACGGCAAGTGCCTGCCACTGCTCCGTGCCGCCTGCGCGTTCAGGATGGCGCAATACTGTTATTTCCAGGCGGCGCGACAATGTCCGCAACTGATTGACCGCCTGCTGTTCGCCGTCCTCGATCAAGCCGAAAGCAGCGGTGTTCTGCTCCACCCGCTGCCCGATCCCGATTTTCGTCACCTCGGCGAATCCCATATTGGCGGACACCTGGCCTGGGCCTTCATGCTGCGCCTGATCGATCCCTATCGCCTATCGGCTGCGCAACTTGTCGTTGCCAACCGAGCCATCAGCCGATGGCGCGAACTGGTGGTTTTTCAACGGACGCCCGATGACGACCCGAAGGCCCATTCGGTCGACCTGGCGTCGTTATTTGGTGGCCCGCTTCCAGAAAGCGTGCCGCGCTGGATGGAGGTACGCAAGGTCGAGCGAAAGATCGCGCAACGCATTGTCGCGCTCCAGGCCGGCGAGAACCCGGAATCGCTGAAACTGGGGCGTGAATTGTCGGGGAGCGCTTGCATACGGCTGCTCCATGAACTCGAATCCAGCCTCGAAAGCACCATCAGGACAGCATCAACGGAAATCGGCGAAATCGAACTGGCTTTCGGCCCTGAAAATGCCTTCTCCATCCTGACCGGAGAATCCCTCAATCCCAGCGGCTCGCTGGAAAGCGGCGGTGCCAACCTGGCCCATCAGCGCGTGGCCATGTTTGGCTTTGATCGCGCATCGACACTGCCTACCACCGTCAAAAAGCTGAATGTACCGAGCGAAAAGTGGACCTTGGTGGACGGCAAGGCGGTTCGTGCCCAGGACGTCGAAGGCGGACGTCGCCTGGCACCGTGCCTCGTTGCCGCAGTACGCGCCGAAAAACCCTGCCTCGGTGTCCTTTACGCGCTTCAGGCCCTGTCCAGCGGAGCGCTGAGTGCCGAGCTAAGCTGGTTTCCCGAACCGATCGAAGCCGGCAGACTCGTCCGTTCGAGCGCCCAGGAACGAACCCAGGCACTGACACCGGCCTTCCTGATGCACGATGGCGAGTGCTACTCCTTGCTCGCTCCCGCCAACGCAGCCGTACGCCTGAATATCGGACTCGGTTTTCAGAGTACCGCCGGAACGCCGCCAAGCCGCCTGCTCCCCACCGAGGTACTGGAACGCGGTATCGACTTCGTTCGCTACGCAGTCAATTGGCAATAAAAAGCCCGCCGGTTGGCGGGCTTGCGCGGTGAAACCCTGGCAGCTGGCAGCGCCCCGGACCGGACGATCACTCGAACTCGATGATGACCTGATCCACCGACAGGCTTTCGCCGACGGCAGCGGAAATTTTCTTCACCTTGCAGTCCTGCTCGGCCTTGAGGATGTTTTCCATCTTCATGGCTTCGATGACGGCCAGCTTCTCGCCAGCCTTCACTTCCTGACCGACCTTGACCGCGACTTCGCGCAGCAGGCCCGGCATCGGAGAAAGCAGGAACTTGGAGAGGTCGGGGGCCGGCTTCTCGGGCATCAGGGCCAGCAGTTCGGCTGCACGGGCGCTCATGATCATGAAGTCGGCACGATTACCCCAGTGGAACAGGCTGTACTTGGTCTTGTGCCGCTCGACCTGCAGGGTGAACGGAACCCCGTTGCAGGTACCGTTGAACAGCGATTCGCCCAGTTTCCAGTCAGACAGCAGTTCGTAGGACTTGCCGTCGTACTCGACATGGTAGCCGCCCGGAACCGGGCGTGCCGTCACAGGGTGATTCTCCTTCTTGTCGCCATTGAGACGAACCACCATCCACTGGTCGCCCACGATACGCTCATGGCCCTGCATCTGGCCGGTAATCGAAGCCGAGCGGTCGGTGTAGGCACGATAGACATAGGCAGCGACGGAGACCAGCAGCGCCGGATCATCATGCGGCACCATCGAGGCATCGAAGCCCGTCGGGTAGTGCTTGGGAATGAAGCCGGTGTCGAAAATGCCCGAATGGAAAACCGGGTGCTGCATCAGCGCGGCCTGGAACGGGATATTCGACGAAATACCGCGGATGACGAAGGCGTTCAGCGCGTCGCGCATGCGAGCGATGGCGGTCGCGCGGTCCTTGCCGTGCACGATCAGCTTGGCGATCATCGAGTCGTAGAACATCGAAATTTCGCCACCGTCGTAAACACCGGTATCGACGCGCGTCGTGCCGTTGGCGTCGCTGGTTTCCTTCGGCGGCTGGAACTTCACCAGACGGCCGGTGGACGGCAGGAAGCCGCGGAACGGGTCTTCGGCGTTGATCCGGCACTCCATCGACCAGCCGTTGATCGTCACATCAGCCTGGGTCAGCGGCAGCTTTTCGCCGTAGGCGACGCGGATCATCTGCTCGACGAGATCGAGGCCGGTGATCAGTTCGGTGACCGGGTGCTCGACCTGCAGACGTGTGTTCATTTCCAGGAAGTAGAACTCCTTGGTCGCACCGGACACGACGAACTCGACCGTGCCGGCCGATTCGTAATTCACGGCACGGGCCAGCGCCACGGCCTGTTCGCCCATCGCCTTGCGCATCTCGGGATCGACGAAGGGGCTCGGCGCCTCCTCGATGACCTTCTGGTGGCGACGCTGGATCGAGCAGTCGCGCTCGTTCAGGTACACGTAGTTGCCGTGCGAATCGCCCAGCACCTGAATTTCGATGTGACGCGGCTCGAGCACGTACTTTTCGATGAAGACGCGGTCGTCCCCGAAGGAGTTGCGGGCTTCGTTGACGCAGGAGGAGAAGCCTTCGTGGGCTTCGGCATCGTTGTAGGCAACGCGCAGACCCTTGCCGCCGCCGCCGGCGGAAGCCTTGATCATCACCGGATAGCCGATGCTCTGGGCGATCTTGACGGCTTCGTCCGGACCGGCGATGGCATCGTTGTAACCCGGGATGGTGTTGACCTTGGCTTCGATGGCCAGCTTCTTGGACTCGATCTTGTCGCCCATCTTGGCGACGGAGTAGTGCTTCGGACCGATGAACTTGATGCCTTCCTCTTCCAGACGACGGGAGAAGGTGGCGTTCTCGGACAGGAAGCCGTAACCCGGGTGGACAGCCTGAGCACCGGTCTGCTTGCAGGCAGCGATGATCTTGTCCATGACCAGATAGGACTCTTTCGAGGCGGCCGGGCCGATACAGACGGCTTCGTCAGCCAGGTCGACGTGCAGCGCATCCTTGTCGGCTTCCGAATAGACGGCAACCGTCTTGATACCCATCTTGCGGGCGGTCTTGATGACGCGACAGGCGATTTCGCCGCGGTTTGCGATCAGAATCTTGGTGAACATTTTCCTTTTTCTCCCTGACGCTTACAGAGGAATGTTGCCGTGCTTGCGCCACGGATTGTCGAGTTTCTTGTCGCGCAACATGGCCAGCGAGCGGGCAATGCGCTTGCGGGTGGCGTGCGGCATGATGACGTCGTCGATGAAGCCACGAGCGCCGGCGACGAACGGGTTGGCGAACTTTTCCTTGTACTCGGCTTCGCGCTGGGCCAGCTTTTCCGGATCGTTCTTTTCCTCGCGGAAGATGATCTCCACCGCCCCCTTCGGGCCCATGACGGCGATTTCGGCCGACGGCCAAGCGAGGTTAACGTCGCCGCGCAGGTGCTTGGACGACATCACGTCATAAGCACCGCCGTAGGCCTTGCGGGTGATCACGGTCACTTTCGGCACGGTGCATTCGGCGTAGGCGTAGAGCAGCTTGGCGCCGTGCTTGATGATGCCGCCGTATTCCTGCGTGGTACCCGGCATGAAGCCCGGGACGTCGACGAAGGTAACGACCGGAATGTTGAAGGCGTCGCAGAAGCGGACAAAGCGGGCAGCCTTGATCGAGGACTTGATATCCAGGCAGCCAGCCAGCACCAGCGGCTGGTTGGCGACGATGCCGACCGGATGGCCGTCGATGCGGCCGAAACCGATGATGATGTTCTTGGCGTAATCCGGCTGCAGCTCGAAGAAGTCGCTGTCATCGACCACCTTGATAATCAGTTCCTTCATGTCGTACGGCTTGTTCGCGTTGTCCGGCACCAAGGTGTCGAGCGAATGGTCCATGCGGTCGGCCGGATCGTTGGTCGGCGTGACCGGCGGCTTCTCGCGGTTGTTGGCCGGCACGAAGTTCATGAAGCGGCGCAGCATCGACAGCGCTTCGACGTCGTTCTCGAAAGCCAGGTCGGCGACGCCTGACTTGCTGGTGTGGGTCACGGCACCGCCCAGCTCCTCGGCGGTCACGTCTTCGTGGGTCACGGTCTTGACGACTTCCGGACCGGTCACGAACATGTAGGACGAATCCTTGACCATGAAGATGAAGTCGGTCATCGACGGCGAATACACCGCGCCGCCGGCACAGGGGCCCATGATCATCGAGATCTGCGGCACGACGCCGGAGGCCATCACGTTGCGCTGGAACACGTCGGCGTAGCCGCCCAGGGAGGCAACACCTTCCTGGATACGCGCACCACCCGAATCGTTCAGGCCGATCACCGGGGCACCGACCTTCATCGCCTGGTCCATGACCTTGCAGATCTTCTCGGCATGGGTTTCCGACAGCGAGCCGCCGAACACCGTGAAGTCTTGCGAGAAAACGAAGACCAGACGGCCGTTGATGGTGCCATAGCCGATCACGACGCCGTCGCCCGGAGTCTTTTCGGCCTGATCCATGCCGAAATCGACGCAGCGATGCTCCTTGAACATGTCCCATTCTTCGAAAGAACCCGGATCGAGCAACAGCTCGAGGCGTTCGCGGGCCGTCAGCTTGCCCTTCTTGTGCTGGCTGTCGATACGCTTCTGGCCACCGCCGAGGCGGGCCAGTTCACGCTTTTTTTCCAGCTGGCGGATGATGTCGTGCATAAAAAACTCCCTCTGAGTTACGACTAATTAGTGTTTCAGGTAGTCGAGCAGCGCATACGCGGCAGCAGCCGGGGTCGTATGGCCCTCCTCGACGGATCGGGTGAAAGCGGGCAGGTTTTCCTGCACGCGCGGGTGATGACGGAAATGCTGGCGCAGGCCGGAGTCGATCAATTGCCACATCCAGCTCAGCGCCTGATGCTGGCGCTTGGTGGCGAACTCGCCGGTCGGTTTCAGCGCACTCTGGTATTTCTCGACCTGCTCCCAGAAATCGACGATACCTTCCTTGTGCAGGGCAGACAGCGCGATGACCGGCGGCGCCCAGTTCGGCGAGGCCGGCCGCAGCATGTGCAGCGCATTGCGCCACTGGGCGCGAACGACGGCCGTCGCCTGCTTGTCGATGTCGGCCTTGTTGATGACCACCAGATCGGCGATCTCGACGATGCCTTTCTTGATGGCCTGCAGGTCGTCGCCGGCATTCGGCAACTGCAGCAGGCAGAACATGTCGACCATGCCGGCAACCGTCGTTTCCGACTGACCGACGCCGACTGTCTCGATGATGATCACGTCGTAGCCGGCCGCTTCGCAGAGCAGCATGGCTTCGCGCGTCTTTTCGGCAACACCGCCGAGGGAGCCGGCCGACGGGCTGGGACGGATGAAGGCTTCCTCGCGCTGGCTCAGCAACTCCATGCGCGTCTTGTCGCCGAGGATGGAACCGCCGGTGACCGACGACGAGGGATCGATGGCCAGCACGGCCAGTTTCTTGCCCTGCTCGATCAGCCAGACACCGAGCGCCTCGATGAAGGTGGACTTGCCCGCCCCCGGCACGCCGGAGATGCCGATGCGGATCGCATTGCCGGTTTTCGGCAACAGCGCGGTCAATACCTGCTGCGCCCGCTGCTGGTGATCGGCACGGGTCGATTCGATCAGCGTGATGGCCTTGGCCAGCGAGCGACGCTGACCCGCCAGCACGCCATCGACCAGCGACTGGTCAGGCGCAGACAGGAGATTGGCACGCACCGGCGCTTCGTCCAGCTTCATCCGGGCTTAGGCGCGGGCCTTGCGGATTTCTTCGAGCACGCGCTTGGCGGAATCCTCGATGCGGGTACCCGGGCCGAAGATGGCCTTGGCACCAGCGGCATAGAGCGCATCGTAATCCTGGGCGGGGATGACGCCGCCGGCAAAGACGATGATGTCGTCGGCGCCTTGGGCCTTCAGCGACTGGATAATCTGTGGCACCAGGGTCTTGTGGCCGGCCGCCAACGACGAGCAGCCGATGGCATGCACGTCGTTTTCGATGGCCTGGCGGGCGGCTTCTTCCGGAGTCTGGAAGAGTGGGCCCATGTCGATGTCGAAGCCGAGGTCGGCGTAGGCGGTCGCGACCACCTTGGCGCCCCGGTCATGGCCGTCCTGGCCAAGCTTGGCGATCATGATGCGCGGGCGACGGCCTTCTTCTTCGGCGAACTTGGCGACATCGGCCTTGATTTGTTCCCAGCTTTCCTGACCTTCCACAACGCCTCCGTAAACCCCCGAAATGGTCTGGTTGTTGGCGCGGAAGCGACCGAAGATCTTTTCCAGCGCGTCGGACACTTCGCCGACCGTGGCGCGCAGGCGGATCGCCTTGACGGTCAGGTCGAGCAGGTTGCCTTCGCCGCTCTCGGCGGCCTTGGTCAGCGCATCCAGTGCGGCATTGACGGCGGCGCTGTCGCGCGTGGCGCGAATCTGCTTGAGGCGGGCCACCTGGGCTTCACGCACGGCGTGGTTGTCGATATCGAGGATGTCGATCGCGTCTTCCTTGGCCAGCTTGTATTTGTTGACGCCGACGATGACGTCCTTGCCCGAGTCGATGCGCGCCTGCTTGTCGGCCGCGCAGGTTTCGACCTGCATCTTGGCCCAGCCGGATTCGACGGCCTTGGTCATGCCGCCCATGGCTTCGATTTCCTGGATGATGCCCCAAGCCTTGTCGGCCATGTCCTGGGTCAGCTTTTCCATCATGTAGGAACCGGCCCACGGGTCGATCACGTTGGTGATGTGGGTTTCTTCCTGGATGATCAGCTGGGTGTTGCGGGCGATACGCGCCGAGAACTCGGTCGGCAGCGCGATGGCTTCATCCAGCGCATTGGTGTGCAGCGACTGGGTACCGCCGAAAACCGCGGCCATCGCTTCGATGGTGGTACGCACGACGTTGTTGTACGGGTCCTGCTCGGTCAGCGACCAGCCGGAGGTCTGGCTGTGCGTGCGCAGCATCATCGACTTCGGGCTCTTGGCATTGAAGCCGGACATGATGCGGTGCCACAGCAGGCGCGCAGCGCGCATCTTGGCGATTTCAAGATAGAAGTTCATGCCCACCGCCCAGAAAAAGGACAGGCGGCCGGCGAAGGTATCGACGTCCATGCCGGAAGCGATACCGGTGCGCACATATTCCATGCCGTCGGCCAGCGTGAAGGCCAGCTCGATGGCCTGGTTGGCCCCGGCTTCCTGGATGTGGTAACCCGAAATCGAGATCGAGTTGAATTTCGGCATGTTCTGCGCCGTGTAGCTGAAGATGTCGGCAATGATCTTCATCGACGGCTTGGGCGGATAAATATAGGTATTCCGCACCATGAATTCCTTGAGGATATCGTTCTGGATCGTGCCAGACAACTGCTCCTGCTTCACGCCCTGCTCTTCGGCAGCCACGATGTAGCCGGCCAGGATCGGCAGCACGGCGCCGTTCATGGTCATCGAGACGGAAATCTTGTCGAGCGGTATGCCATCGAACAGGATCTTCATGTCTTCCACGGAGTCAATCGCCACGCCGGCCTTGCCGACGTCGCCGGTGACGCGGGCGTTATCGGAATCGTAGCCACGGTGAGTTGCCAGGTCGAAGGCGACCGAAACCCCCTGCCCACCGGCAGCCAGCGCCTTGCGGTAGAAAGCGTTGGACGCTTCGGCGGTGGAGAAGCCGGCGTACTGCCGGATGGTCCACGGCTTGACTGCGTACATGGTCGGTTGCGGGCCACGCAGGAAAGGAGCGACCCCCGGCAGGGTGTCGGCAAACTCGAGGTTCTCGGTGTCCTTCTTCGTATACAGCGCCTTGACGGCCAAGCCTTCCGGCGTATTCCAAACCAGATTGTTAACGTCACCGCCGGGCGACTGCTTCGCTGCAGCCTTTTCCCAAACGTCCAGGTTATTGGAATCAAAGAACTTTTCGGACATGAAACACCCCTCGTCGAGTCGATTTTTTTCGGCCGATCATGCAGAATTCAAAATTCTACGCTTTTGGGCCAAGCTTGACATACCAAGCCCTACATAATACTGTATCCATAATTATGAAATCAAGTCGGCAAAGTACCGAATTGTCCACCGAGACCACATCACAATGACCCGCATCGCACCCACCGCACTGTACCAGGAAGTCGCTGAACGTCTCCGCCAGCGCATATTTGCCCATGAACTCACCCCGGGCACCTGGATCGACGAACAGAAACTGGCCGAACAGTACGGCATTTCGCGCACGCCGTTGCGCGAGGCGCTCAAGGTTCTCGCCTCAGAGGGCCTCGTCGAGTTGCGCCCCCGCCGTGGTTGCTATGTCACCGAAATTTCCCGGCAGGATCTGGACGATATCTTCCCACTGATGGCAATGCTTGAAGGGCGTTGCGCCGCCGAGGCGGTCCGCAATGCCAAATCGGGCGATATTGCGGCCTTGCAGGATATCCATGGCCGCCTCGAAAGCGCAGCCCGCGATGGGCGCATCGATGCCTTTTTCGAGGCAAATCAGGAATTCCACAAAAAAATTCAGGAATTGTCCGGAAATCGCTGGCTGCTATCGGTCATCCAGGATCTGCGTAAAGTCCTGAAGCTTTCCCGCCTCCATTCGCTATCGCTCGAAGGGCGCTTGCAGCAATCGCTCGACGAGCATCGCCTGATCATGGCAGCCCTGGCTGCCAGCGATGCGCCGAAGGCGGAGAAGCTGATGCACGATCACTTGCTATCCGGTCGCGAAGCACTGGCAAAGATGGATGCAAAAACACCCAAGGCCGCCTAAGTAGGCCCTGTCGATCAGCGCATCCGACTTTCGATGCCAGCAAACAACCTGTCGTAGATTGCCACCAGCGCCTCGCGATCGTTGCTGCCCTTGACCCAACGGCGTGAGCGGGCAATCTTGACAGCCTCCCGCTCCATCTCCGACAGCGAGGTGATATTTACATCCTGACCGTGCAGAATCGACGCGGCGTCGGCCCTGGCCCTTTGCGCAGTGGCCACGAGCCCCATTGAGGACTCCATGGCGCTGGCGCCCGCCTCGATTGTTGTCACCAATTCACAGACCTTATCGGCTGACGACGCCGAATCGGCCAACTCGTTGCTGAACTCGAACGCGGTCTGCCGCGCTTCGGATACCGAGGCCTTCAGCACGCCGATTTGCGTTGTTGCCGACTGCATCGACAGCATGATCGCCGCAATGGCGGCCGATATCTCCTCCGCCGAGTGCTGGGCCTGATCTGCGAGCTTACGCACCTCATCGGCGACCACCGCAAACCCCCGCCCCGCCTCCCCTGCCCGAGCCGCTTCGATAGCCGCATTCAGGGCCAGCAGATTGGTCTGCTTGGCAACGCCGTCGATTCGGGTCGTCAACAATTGAATATCGGCTGTTTTTGCATTCAGGTCATCGAGTGCCCCAACGCCCCCTTCCGCCGCTTGTTGCGCCCCACCCAAGGCTTCCGACATGCGCTGGGCAGCTGCCGACATGCCGCTGGCCGACTCCCCGAAACTGGCCGCCAAGGTTCGCGAACTGCGCGAATTTCGGCCAACCTCGCCCAGAGCGAGTTCGACGTGCTCTATCGCCAGCGACAGACCGCGCTCTGAGCGCAGAAAAATCCGCGACAGCAGGGCTTCGCGGGCAATTGACTCCTGTGCTTCTTCGAGATGATCGAGCAGGCTCTGCATCTGCTCAAGAACGCTGCGAAACGTCCCGTGCAATCCGGGTAATTGCAGACGCCGCGCAGTATTTCCACTCGACGAAGCCTGCATTGCGCCCAGAATCTCACGAAACGCGGTTTCGGTTTGATCGAGCGCGGAATTCAGGTTCACCCGGATACCTTCCAGCATGGGATCGTCAAGGGTATGGGGCAAACGTGCAACCAGTTGGCCGCTACCAACCTTGCGCAACAATTCGTCAACCTTGGCGAGATCCGAGCGCGACTCCGAGCCCGGTAACAACAAGAGCAGCAATGCGGCGACCACGGCCCCGATCACCACCCAGGCTGATACAAAAGCCATTCCCCCGGCCAGCACCATGAGGAAGAGCACCAGCAACTTGCGCTTAAAGGGAGAAAACCAGTTCTTCATAGCTCATTCCGGTCTGTTTCATGATGTCGACCAGGACCGCCGCACCAGCCTCGATGGCCGAACGCGATCCGGCTGCCTTTTCTGCGGCCAGCATGCTCCGATAAACCGGCTCGATCTTGGCAACGGCCTCGGCTGACGGACAGCGACGCACCGAGGTATAGCCCACGATGTTTCCATTGGGATCGAAATCCGGGGTGATGTGGGTAAACACCCAGTAGAAACCACCATCCTTGGACATGTTCTTGACGTAAGCGAAGAACTCCTTGCCAGACTGTATGGTGTCCCAAGCCAACTTGAAGGCTGCACGAGGCATGTCGGGATGACGGATGATGTTGTGCTGAGAACCGAGCAATTCCTCTTCGGAATATCCGGAAAACTCGATGAATATCGGGTTTCCATAGGTAATGAGGCCCTTGGGGTTGGTTTTGGAAACGATGAAATCGTTTTCCCGCATCTTGCGTTCGACGTTGCTTGGTTCTATGGCTCTCTTCATTGCGCCCTCCGATTCTTGCGAATTTATTATAGATTACAATTTTCCAACATATCATCGGAAGCGAGGCGAAAAAAAACCCCGGCAGCCTGTGCTACCGGGGTTCGGTGAAACCTGAGCGGCTTAGTGATTGCTGGCCGACGCCGCACCAAAACCAGTCTGGGCTCGGACATACTGGTCTTCGAAGGCTTCGATTTCCTGTCCGGCGCGCACGCTGGAATCGCTCTTCGAGAAAACGTAGGCGAGCAGGAAGGCAATCGGCATCGCGAACAACGCTGGCTGGGTGTAGGGGAAGAGTGCCGCCTTGTTACCCAGCACATCGACCCACACCGACTTCGAGAAGAGCACGAACAGCACAGCGGAAACCAGACCGCCGTAGCCGCCGAACAGTGCACCGCGCGTCGTCAGGCCCTTCCAGTACATCGACAGGATGAGCACCGGGAAGTTGGCGGCAGCCGCCACGCCGAAGGCCAAGCCGACCATGAAGGCAATGTTCTGCTTCTCGAACAGGATGCCGAGCACGATGGCAACGGCGCCGAGGCAGATGGTGGCGATCTTGGAAACGCGGATTTCGGTCGCTTCCGAAGCCTGGCCCTTCATGATGACGCGGGCGTAGATGTCATGCGAGATCGCCGAGGCACCGGCCAGCGCCAGGCCGGAAACCACGGCCAGGATGGTGGCGAAGGCGACGGCAGCCAGGAAGCCGAGGAGCATGTTGCCGCCGACGGCCTTGGCCAGGTGCATGGCGACCATGTTGCCGCCGCCGATCAGCTTGCCACCGACCGTACCACCTTCGAAGAACTCGGGGTTCTGGCCGACGATCAGGATGCCGGCGAGGCCCATCAGGAAGATGACGTTGAAGAAGTAGGCCACGAAACCGGAGGCGTAGAGCACTGACTTGCGCGCTTCCTTGGCATCGGTCACGGTGAAGAAACGCATCAGGATGTGCGGCAGGCCAGCCGTACCGAACATCAGGCCGAGGCCTAGCGAAATCGCGGTCACCGGATCCTTGAGCAGGGCGCCCGGATACATCAGCTTGTCGCCCAACTTGTGGACAGCAGTCGCCTTTTCCAGCAGATTGGTGAAGGAGAAACCGAACTCACTCATCGCCAGGAACATGACCAGCGTGCCGCCCGAGAGCAGCATGCAGGCCTTGATGATCTGCACCCAGGTCGTGGCGACCATACCGCCAAAAGTGACGTAGACCATCATCAGGATACCGACGGCGAAGATCGCGGTGTTGTACTCCAAACCGAAGAGCAGCTTGATCAACTGGCCGGCACCGACCATCTGGGCGATCAGGTAGAAGCAGACGACGGTCAGCGAGGAAATCGCGGCCATCGTACGCACCTTGCCTTGGTCAAGACGATAGGCGGTAATGTCGGAGAAGGTGAACTTGCCCAGGTTGCGCAGGCGTTCGGCCATCAGAAACAGGATGACCGGCCAGCCGGCGAAGAAGCACAACATGTAGATGTAGCCGTCGTAACCCTGGGTGTAGACCATCGCGGTCAGGCCGAGCAGGGTGGCTGCCGACATGTAGTCGCCGGCAATGGCCAGGCCGTTCTGGAAACCGGTGATGCCGCCACCAGCGGTGTAGAAGTCGGACGTCGACTTGGTGCGCGATGCCGCCCAGTAGGTAATGCCCATCGTCATGGCGACGAAGATGCAGAACATGATGATGGCGTGCCAGTTGGTCGCCTGTTTTTCAGTCTGGGCAACCGCATCGGCCGCCAGCGCCAGAGTGCTCAGGCAGAGCAGGCTGAGCGCGGTAATCAGTTGACGCAACATTATTTGTTCTCCTTCCAGGCTTCCTTGACGATTTCCTGCGTCAAGGCGTCGAATTCGCTATTGGCGCGCTTGACGTAAACTGCGGTCAGCACCCAGAAGAAAATGAACATGAAAAGCTCGACGGCAACCCCCACCGTCACCTTCGATCCTTCGGCAATCGGCTGCCCCAAGGACAACGGATTGAAGGCAACAACCATCACGAAACCATAGAACATGGCCAGGACAATGAAGGCCAGGGTCCACGCAAACCTCCCCCGACGTGCAACCAGGTCCTGGAATTTCGGATTTGCCCGCATCCGCTCATACATAGCGCTGCTCATCGTTATCTCCCTTATTAATAATTAGTACAAACTGCATCAATAATTATATCTTATAGAAGACTGTAACAGGCATAACCTTGCCCCCCTATTTCGAATTAAACCGAAAGAAAGCAAGCACATGAGTAAGATCGACCTCGACCTTCAGGGCGAAATCGCGACCCTGACCTTGAACAACCCCGACAAGCTGAACGCCATCAATCGGGCCATGTGGCAGCAGCTATCCGAGCAAGTCTCACACCTCAGCGCCGACCCCGAAATCCGCTGCATCGTTCTGCGCGGCGCCGGCGATCAGGCTTTTGCCGCTGGCGGCGACCTCGAGGAATTCGTGACCGGCCGCGCTACCCTGGAACAGGCAATCGACTATCACGGCGAGGTCGCCAAGGCCCTCAACGCCATTGCCGATTGCCCACATCCGACCGTGGCACTGATCAGCGGCGCCTGTATCGGCGGCGGACTAGAAATCGCCGGCGTCTGCGACTTCCGGATCGCAGGTGAAAGCGCCCGCTTCGGGGCGCCGATCAACCGCCTGGGATTCTCGATGTATCCGGGCGAAATGGAAGGTCTGCTCCGCCTGCTCGGGCCGACCGTGGTCAAGGAAATCCTCCTCGAAGGGCGCATCATGCACGCCCGGGAAGCGTATGAAAAAGGCCTGCTGACACGGGTTGTCGCCGACAGCGAAGTAATCGACGAAGCCTACGCCACCGCCCGGCGTATCTGCGCCGGCGCCCCGCTGGTCGCCGGCTGGCACAAGCAGTGGATACGCCGCCTGCTGGACGGCAAACCGCTGACCGATGCGGAAAAGGCCGAATCCTTCGCCTTCCTCGACACCGAGGACTACAAGGAAGGACTCGCCGCTTTCCTGGAAAAGCGCAAGCCGGTGTTCAAGGCGCGCTGAACAAGCCCCACATCATCTTGCCGGCCAGGGCAAGCAGAATGCCCGCGAACACGCGCTTCAGCGTCTTCACCGGCAACTGATGGGTCAGGCGGGCTCCGATCGGCGCGGTCAGCATGCTGACCGCCGCCACGCCGACTACCGCCGGAACATAGACGAAGCCCATACTGCCCGACGGCAGACCACTCACCGCCCAACCATTCCAGATATACCCCAGCGCACCGCCCAGCGCGATCGGAAATCCGATCGCCGCCGAGGTACCGATAGCGTTCTGCATTTTGACGTTGCACCAAGTCATGAACGGCACCGACAGTACACCGCCCCCGATGGCTACCAAGCAGGAAATGAAGCCGATCCCGGCCCCCACTGCGCCGGTGGCAAGGGCACCCGGCAATTCGCGGTGCGGCTGCGGCTTGAGGTTGATGATCATCTGCACCGAGACGTAGCAAATGAACAGGGTGAAAATCAGGGCCAGCGCCTTGGTCGGCACCAGGCTGGCCACATGCGTGCCAATCAACGTACCAGCGATGATGCCCGGCGTAATGCGCAGCACGATGGGCCACAGCACGGCGCCGTGGGCATGGTGCGTACGGACACTAGAAATCGAGGTGAAGAAGATGGTCGCCATCGATGTGCCGAGTGCCAGATGCATGACTTCGCCCACCGGAAACGCCTGGGCGGTGAACACCATGACGAGCACCGGCACCATCAAGGACCCGCCGCCGATACCGAGCAGGCCGGCAAAAAAACCGGCGAATGCGCCAAGGGCAATGTAAGCCAGCCACCAGATCGTCATCGCAATCCCATCAATTGTTCGGTAATGAAAGCCCACTCGTCTGCAGCGACCGGCGTGATCGACAAACGGTTACCGCGGGCAAGGAGGCGCATGTTAGCAAGTTCCGCATGCGCACGCAGTTCGCCCAGTGACAGATAGCGTGTCTTGCGCACGAAACGGACATCGCGCAACAACCAGCGAGGCTTCTCCGGCGGGGATTTCGGGTCATGGTAAGGGCTGGATGGATCGAACTGGGTCGCATCCGGATAAGGCTCCGAACATACCTCGCAAATACCGGCAATACCGGGCTCGGCGCAACCCGAATGATAGAAGAGCGCCAGATCGCCGATTCTCATCGCATCGCGCATGAAATTGCGCGCCTGATAATTGCGCACCCCGAACCATGGAACAGTGCCCAGACGTGCCAGATCGTCGATGGAAACTTCATCAGGTTCTGACTTCATCAACCAGTACTGCATTGCTTGAATCCCGGAAATGAAAACGGGCGGCAGACGAATCTGCCACCCGTTTCTCTTACTGCAAATACAGGCCCCCGCGAGTGCCGTCAGGCCGGCATCCTGAACCTGGGTTCAGAGTGGCTGCTTTCCTCCCGCATCAGGCACACTCGATAAAGAGCGCGCACAACAGCGGTTTCAACGGTCCGCAACCGATGCCAATCAGCATTGGTTCAAGGAATGTATGGCCTTAACAAACACCGCAGGGAACACTCGGCGGGTGACGCCAGAAACGCCGGGAATCAGATGTCCAGACGTTGCTGAGGCGC
The DNA here is from genome assembly GCF_051122455.1 of Dechloromonas sp. ARDL1. Taxonomy (NCBI): domain Bacteria; kingdom Pseudomonadati; phylum Pseudomonadota; class Betaproteobacteria; order Rhodocyclales; family Azonexaceae; genus Dechloromonas; species Dechloromonas sp. ARDL1. The sequence goes on along the minus strand of NZ_CP168939.1, from coordinate 4,044,354 downwards.
CAGCACGGCATCCAGCCGCGCTCCCATGTCTCCGATTCTACGCTTCGTTTCGGAAGTATCAACCGCTTCCGCAAACTCTTTTTGCTCACCCGTTGCGGCTCCCGAAAGATGCTCGTGGGCGATGTTGAGCGCAGCCATGACGGCAACGCGTTCAGCGATGGTGTTCTTGGTACGCTGGGCGATCTCGCGCATCTTGTCGTCAACCAGATCGACCGCAGCAAGCAGTGCATCGCGCTCTTCGGGTGCGCAGGCGACACGGTACTCGCGCCCCATGATCTTCACGTCGAGGAAATTCGGCTCCAGACTCATCTCAGGCATCCTCGGGAATCTTGTCCATCAGGCCTTCGAGACGCTCGCGCGCAGCGGTCATGGTCTGACGCAAATGCAACCGCTCGGCCTCGGCAGCGACCATCTGGTTTCGCAAAACCTCGTTCTCGGCACGCAACTGGTGAACCAGGGCGATTACCTGCTCGATCTTGGCTTCAAGCGATTCAATTTCAGCGTTCATGGCGCGCACTATAGAGGCTAAAACGCCGCATGGTCAAGGACTAAGCCTTTATTCTCAAAGTGGTTTATAGCACTGTGCCGCAAATCGGCAGATGCCTCGGCGCCAAGATAAATGTAAAATGCTCGCCGTCTCAGGTGCTGCAGGAGGATTCTCCAACTGCAGTTAAACGGGAAAGCGGTGCGTCTCATAACAGACCATTCCGCTGCTGCCCCCGCAACGGTAAGCAAGTGCGGGCGTATCACGAGGCCACTGGGGTTTTCCTGGGAAGGCGATACGTCAAGACTTGCAAGCCCGGATACCGGCCTGACACGCCCATTGGAAGCGCCACGGGGAAGTGGCTTGTGCCCGCCCTCGGCCATCCCCTCGCGCTTTCCGTTCAATACTGATCCGGTATGCGGGGACGCCTGCCGGGAAAGGAAAGTCATGCATCCGATTCGTCATCGTGCTGCCGTTGCAGCCGCCATTTCCGTACTTGCCGGCCAAGCTCAGGCACAATCCAGCGAACTTGACACCGTGGTTGTCACTGCAACCCGTTTTGCTGAAGCTGATCCCAAGATTCCAGCCAACGTATCCGTCCTGACTCGCGACGATCTGCGTAATATTCCCGCCACAAACCTCCCGGAACTGCTTAAATCGGTTGCCGGCATCGAAAGCCGCCCTCTTTATGGCCCCTTGGGCATGGACGCCACTGTGGACATGCGAGGATTCGGTTCGACCGCAACCAGTAACACGCTGATTCTGGTCGATGGGATGCGCATGAACCCAGCCGACATGGGCAGCATCATCTGGTCGGCCATTCCACTATCCGGCATCGAGCGCATCGAAATCATGCGGGGATCGGGTTCGGTACTGTATGGCGACGGCGCCACCGGAGGTGTCATCAACATCGTCACCAACAAATCGGCAAAGCCGCGGGCAAATATCGCCGCCACGATGGGCAGCAGGCACTTCCAAAGCCTGTCCGGCGAATTCGGCACCGGTGGTGAAAGGGGATACTTCAATCTTTTCGCCAGCGAAGCATCGACCGATGGCTACCGCCAGAACAGCCAACAAGATCAAAAGGTGGCCAATGGCCGGGCGGGTCTCTGGCTGGGCAACGGGGAACTATTCGTCGACTATGCCGCCTATCAGGAATCGGCAGGACTGCCCGGCAATCGTCTGAGCGCCGCCTACCGGAACGATCCTCGCGGCACAGCAACACCGTATGACACGCAGGAGCGTGATGGCTACAAGATTCGTCCGGGTGTCAGCTATCGCTTGGGCAAAGACGTAACTATCGAAGCCGAAGTGGGCGTCGATCACCAGAATCTCAAGTCGAGCTATGTGAAATCGTCTTATTTCAGCGACCGTACTCGCGACACCGTTTCGTTTACGCCTCGAGTCCGTTGGCAACACGGCCTGATGGGACAACAGAGCGAAACCGTATTCGGATATGACTACTACGACAGCAGCGTCAGTTCGATCAACCGAGGAAGCCCCAACCAAGGGGCTGCGCAAACGAGCGCGGCCTGGTATTTCCAGAACATCACGAGCCTGACCTCCAATCTCAACCTGACAACCGGCTATCGTGAGCAAACCGTCCGGCAATCCGCCTACCAGGATGCCTACGCTCCCTGGTTCTCGCCAACCATGTCAGGCAACTCGACACGCACGCGCAGCGCCTACGACGTCGGGATCACCTATGCGAAGGAAACCTGGCGCGTCTTTGGCAAGACCGGCAAAACCTTCCGTTTCGCCAACACCGATGAGCTTTTCGGCTCCGATGCCTTTGGCACGCCTGTTTTTGCAGGTGATCTGCGCCCTCAACACGGCACCATCCATGAAATCGGCGGACAAATCCGTGGCTCGACAACATCGCTCAGGGCATCCCTTTACCGCCTCGACCTGAAAGATGAAATCGGCTACGACGGAGCCCTTTTCGCCAACACCAACTTCGCACCCACCCGCCGTGACGGAATGGAAGTCGAGGGTGATTGGCAAGTCAACGGCCTGCTGACCCTGAAGGCAAACTACGCCTATATTGATGCGAAATTCCGTGAAGGTGCCTACATGGAGAAGGCCATTCCGCTCGTCGCGCGCCATCAGGGCAACGTTCAAGCCATACTGAAAACCGGCAGCTTCGGGACTTACTCCGCAATAGTCCATCACACGGGCGAACGCCGTTACGGAAGTGACTTCGACAATACCCACGGCACCCTCGGCGGATACACAACACTGGATTTGCAAGCCACCTGGGACTTCAAACCCTGGCAAGTCAGCGCCAAGCTGATGAACGCTACCGATAAAAAGTACTCTCCGTTTGCCGGCTATTCTGCATTCAGAAGCGATACGTACTACTACCCAGCAGATGGCCGGGCCTTGTTCGTAACCGGCCGATACGCCTTCTGACACTGACGCAATGCCCACCCGCCAACGCGCCACCCTGATTCTCGCCAGCCTCGTGCTGTTGGCAGGCGTGAGTTTCGGATTTGCGCTGACGGCGGGTAGTTTCAAGGTTTCCTGCGCCGACGTGCTCGCCGCGCTGCTGGGCGGTGACGGCGGCGGTAGCGAGATCGTATTGCAGCTGCGCCTGCCGCGTGCCATTGCCGGCTTTGCCTGCGGAGGCTTGCTGGCGCTGGCCGGGGCGCTGATGCAGGTGCTGTTGCGCAACCCGCTGGCCGACCCTTACGTGCTGGGTATTTCCGGTGGTGCCGGGGTAGGTGCGATGTTCGCCATCATGATCGGTCTGCCGCTGCTCGGCATCGATGGGCTGGCTTTCGTCGGTGCCCTCGGCGCGATGTTCGTCGTCTTCGGGCTGGCGCACGGCGACGGCAGCTGGACGCAGACGCGCCTGCTGCTGACCGGCGTCATTGTCGCCGCCGGCTGCGGTGCGCTGGTCGCGTTGATGCTGGCCATCGCCGAGGAGCACAAGCTGCGCGGCATGCTGTTCTGGCTGATGGGCGACCTTGGCCAGAGCGCGCAGTGGTGGCCGGCCCTGCTCACACTGGGCGTCGCGCTGGGGCTGGCCATGCCTTTCGCCCGCGAGCTGAACCTGCTGTCGCGCGGCATGATGCAGGCGCAGGCGCTGGGCGTCGCGGTAGACCGGCTGCGCTACGCGATCTACCTGCTCGCCTCATTGGCAACCGCCGCATCGGTCACCACGGCCGGTTCGATCGGTTTCGTCGGCCTGGTCGTACCGCATCTGGTGCGCCTGGCCACCGGCAACGACCAACGCCTGCTGCTGCCGGCCTCGGTGCTGGCCGGCGGCTCGCTGCTGGTGCTCGCCGATACGCTGGCCCGCACGCTGATCGCCCCGCAGCAGCTGCCTGTCGGCGTCTTGACGGCACTGATCGGCGTGCCGGTCTTCCTCTTCCTGCTGTCGAGGCAGCCGAAATGAGCGCCCCACTGCTCGAAGCCCGGCAACTGCGCGTCGCAGTCGGCGACAAGACGATCATCGACCACCTCGACCTCAGTCTCGCGGCTGGCGAACGCCTGGCCATCCTCGGCCGCAACGGGGCCGGCAAGTCCACCCTGCTGTCGACGCTGGCCGGCCTGCGCAAACCCGCCGGTGGGGCGGTGCTGCTCGACGGCGAAGATGCGGCTTTGCTGCATCCGCGCCAGGCGGCGTTGCGCCGGGCCTGGCTCGGCCAGTTCCAGAACGACCCGTTCGGCTCGACCGTGCTGGAAACCGCACTGACCGGGCGCCATCCGCATCTCGGGCGTTGGGATTGGGAAAGCACGAAGGACGCAGACCTCGCCCGCAGCGCCTTGCGGGCGGTCGGCCTGGCCGGCATGGAAGGGCGCCAGATCCATACCTTGTCCGGCGGCGAGCGCCAGCGCCTGGCCATCGCTACATTGCTGACCCAGGCGGCGCCGCTCTACCTGCTCGACGAACCGCTGTCCCACCTCGACCTCAACCACCAGATGGCCGCCCTCGAACTGTTTGCCGGCGCGGCGCGCGACGGCGGAGCCGGCGTCGTCATGGTCCTGCACGACCCGGCACTGGCCCACCGCTTCTGCGACCGTGCCCTGCTCGTTTATGGCGATGGACAAACCAGCCTGGGTACCGTCGACAACATCCTGACGGCGGCAACGCTGTCCGAACTCTACGGCTACGGCCTGCGGCAGATCGAAGATCGCGGCCATCGCTGCTTCATCCCGGAATAGAAAAATGACCGTGACCCACGAACAACGCATGCAGAAAAAGAAAGCCGTCGTCGATGACAAGATCGCGGCAGCGCAGGAAGAGCGCGGCGTGCTGGTGATCAACACCGGCAACGGCAAGGGCAAGTCGAGCGCGGCCTTCGGCGTCGTCGCCCGCGCCTTGGGCCATGGCCTGAAAGTCGGCGTCGTCCAGTTCGTCAAGGGCCGCTCGGATACGGGCGAGGAAGCGTTCTTCCGCCGCCAGCCGGATGTGCAATGGCACGTCGGCGGCGAGGGCTTCACTTGGGAAACCCAGGACAAGGAGCGCGATGCGCGGGCCGCACAGGCCGCCTGGGAAGTGGCCTGCGGCCATTTGAGCAATCCGGAGATCGGCCTCGTCGTGCTCGACGAAATGACCTACGCCTTCAAGTACAGCTGGCTCGATCTCGAGGCCGTCATCGCCAAGCTGCTGGCGCGCCCCCTGATGCAGCACGTCGTCATCACCGGCCGCGCCGCTCCCCAAGCCCTGCGCGATGCCGCCGACACGGTAAGCGACATCGGCATGGAAAAGCATGCCTTCCAAAGCGGCATCAAGGCCATGCCCGGCCTCGAATTCTGAAGCCAGTCCGATGAAAACCCTGTGCCGCCTGGCCCTGTACGGCCTGCTCTGCCTGATCGTCACGGCCAGGGCCGGCGACATCGACCTGCCGTCCGAAGTCCGGGCCGAAGCCAGTATTCAACGCGGCGAACGCGATGGTTACTGGGAAAAAGTGCTGATCGTCCGCCTCCCCGAGGCACGCCGAACGCTCTCCACGTCCGACGGCCTGCTTGATGCCCGCGCCGCGATCAACCACGCCGGCCACCCGCAACTTTGGCACAAGCTGGGCATTGAGTTCATGGGCCGCGATGGCCGCGGGGGCAAGGCTTACAGCGAATACATCCATGCCGGGACGGCGCGCCGCCTGCACCTGGATAAATCGGCCGTCGCCCACATGGCTACCGCCGCCGACATGGACAATCTGGCGGTTGTGACCCGGCGCCACGGCCCGCTGACCGTCACCGTACTGGCCACGGCCGGCACCAAGTCCAATGCCATCCGCACGGGCGTCGATGCCGGCACCTACATCGAAGGCAGCGAACCGGCCGGCACCATCAACCTGTTGGTCCTGACCAACATCCGCCTCACCGACGCTGCGCTGTCCCGCGCCCTGATCACGATCACCGAGGGCAAGACGGCCGCCCTGCAAGACCTGCAGGTGCCCAGCACCTATACGCCGACGGCGCAGGCGACCGGAACCGGCACCGACAGCATCATCGTCGTTTCCGGTACCCAGGGGCCTCAGGCCAGCTACACCGGCGGCCACAGCCGGATCGGGGAACTGATCGGCAAGGCCAGCTACGAGGCCGTCGTCGCCGCGCTGGGCAAGCAGAACGGTTTCTTCCTGCCCGGCAGCCAGCGCTTCGCCGCGACCGACACGGCACCGGCCAAAGCCGGGGAATCCCTGCGCCTCGCCCTGCTCCACCTCGATCCGGTCCCGGGTGACATCGCCGACAACCGCCGCCGCATCGAAGCCGGCATCCGCGAGGCGATTGGCCAAGGAGCCGACTGGATTGTCACGCCCGAACTGGCCGAAACCGGCTACAACTTCGCCAAGCGCATCGGCACCGACTGGATCGCGCCCTATCCCGACGCCTGGATGGGCAAGCTGGCCGCCATCGCCCGCGACAACCGGATAGCACTGTTCATCGGCTTTGCCGAGCGCGATGCCAAAAGCGACAAGCTGCACAACAGCGTCGCCGTCATCGACCGCGATGGCAAGCTGCGCGGCACCTATCGCAAGCAGCGCCCGGTCGGCAGCGTTGAAAGCTGGTCGACGGCGGGTAGCGATGCAGCGCCCTTCATCATCGATGGCATCCCCGTCGGCGTACTGATCTGTGCCGATACCTACAAACCCGAACCAGCGGCCCGCCTGCGCGAGCAAGGTGCCGCCATCCTGCTCGCGCCCAGCAACTGGCCGCCGGTGGATGGCATGGGGCCGGGTAGCGCGTGGGAAGAACGCAGTGCAGAAACCGGCGTGCCGCTGGTGGTGAACAACCGCACCGGCCGCGAACCGGAACTCGATTTCACAAACGGCGAAAGCGTCGTCGCCGTGGGCGGGGAGCGACGTTTTGTTTTTGCCGCCGAGCAGACACGCCTGTTCTACGTCGACTGGGATCGCCGACAAGGCTTCCGCCAGGCAAGGCCATGACACATTTGCCCAGCCGGCATGCTGCTCGGCCTTGGCATCGAACGTGCTGCGGTGCACCTGTCGAAGCTGGCCTTACTGACGGCGCACAACAGGCCGGCAGTGGCCACGACCGGGTCGGCAAAGCTTCCACAACCCGAAGACCGGCAAGGCGGTGTTGAGCGAAGCTAGCAAATCGTAATTCTTCAGCGCCTGCCCTTCCGGCGGCAGGACGCGACGCGCAGTCAGCCGGAAACACGCAACAGGTGCCCGCCGCCATATGGTGTCGGGTGAAACGGGAACGGGGTGCGCGATCCATGCGATCGCAATGCCCCGGCTGCCCCCGCAACGGTAAGCGAGTGCGGATGCACCATCAGGCCACTGGGTGAAAACCTGGGAAGGCGGTGCGTCAAGACTTGCCAGCCCGGAGACCGGCCTGTCGCTTCGTGCTGTCCGCCCCGTGCGGCAGCGAATGCAACGGACCGTCTGCGGGAATGCGGGCGGTCGTTCGATGGAGTTTCACCATGCAGCATCCCTTGTTGCTTCCCACCACCCTGGCCGCCCTGGCCGGCTTCGGCACCGCCCACGCCGCCGGCGCGCCGATCTTGCAGGAAATCACCGTCAGCAGTGGCCGCCAGGACCTGACCGGCGTTGCCGATTCGGCGACCGAAGGCACCGTCACCGCCCGGCAACTCGCCAACCGCCCCTTGCTACGCCCGGCCGAGGCGCTGGAAACGGTGCCCGGCATGATCGTCACCCAGCACTCCGGCGACGGCAAGGCCAACCAGTATTTCCTGCGCGGCTTCAATCTCGACCACGGCAGCGATTTCGCCACCCACGTCATGGGCATGCCGGTCAACATGGTCAGCCACGCCCACGGCCAGGGCTACATGGATCTCAATTTCCTGATTCCCGAGCTGATCGGCGGCATCCAGTACCGCAAGGGGGTCTATGCCGCCGAGGACGGCGACTTCGCCACCACCGGCGGCGCCCGCATCGACTATCTGCGCAAGCTCGACCACAGCTTCGTCGAACTCGGCATGGGCCAGCGCAATTTCCGCCGCCTGCTGGCCGCCGGCGGGCACAGCCTGGGGGATATCAACCTGCTCGGCGCCTTTGAAACGAGCGGCTACGATGGCCCCTGGGAGCAGCCGCAGAACCTGCAGAAATACAACGGCGTGCTGCGCCTGACCTCGGGCACCGCAGCCAACGGCTTCAGCCTGACCGGCATGGCCTACAAGGCCGATTGGACGGCCACCGAACACGTACCGGAACGCGCCATCAGCCGCGGCGAAATCGGCCGCTACGGCGCCCTGTCCGCCAAGGATGGCGGCCGCACGCACCGCCACAGCCTGTCCGGCGACTGGACGCGCACCACCGATGCCGGCGCCAGCAAGCTCAATCTCTACGTCGTCGACTACGGCCTGAACTACTTTGCCAATCCTTCCGGCTACATCGGCGGCGTGCAGGGCGACCAGCACGAACAGGCCGACGAGCGCACCCTGTGGGGCGGCCAGGTCAGGCACAGCTGGTTCCTCGGCCCGCAATGGAAGGACACCGAGCTGAGCGTCGGCGCCCAGTTGCGCCAGGACCGGATATCGTCGGTCGGCCTGTACGCCACCGAGAACCGGCAACGGACCAACACCATCCGCGAGGACCGCATCCGCGAAACGGCACTCGCCTTCCTGCTCGAAGCCCGCACGCAATGGACGGGCTGGCTGCGCAGCACGCTCGGCCTGCGCCGCGATCAGATCGACGCCCGCGTCACGCCGCTGGCCGGCCAGTTCAACATGCGCAATGGCGGCGACACCTCGGCCGGGCAGACCAGCCCCAAGCTCGGCCTGGTCTTCGGCCCCTTCGACCTGCTCGGCCCGACCGAGTTCTACGCCAACTGGGGGAGAGGTTTCCACAGCAACGACGCGCGCGGCGCCACGGCGCGGAGCAATCCGCAAGACGGCAGCAGCGCCGATGCGGTGCCGCTGATCGTCAAGGCCAAGGGCAGCGAAGTGGGCATACGCACCACGCCGCTCAAGGGCTGGCATAGCAGCCTGTCGGTGTGGCAGATGGCGCTTGCCTCGGAACTGGTCTTCGTCGGCGACGAAGGCATCACCGAACCCAAGGGCGCCTCGCGCCGGCATGGCATCGAATGGTCCAACTACATCACGCCGGCCGACGGCTGGATCATCGACGCCGACCTCGCCTGGTCGCAAGCCCGCTTTATCGAAGCCAACCCGGACAACGGCGGTCGCCGCGTACCCAACGCCATTCCACTCACCGCCTCGCTTGGACTCATTGCCGACAGCGGAGGCCCGTGGTTCGGCGGCCTGCGCCTGCGCTACCTCGGCGCCTACGCGCTGGAGGAAACCGGCGAGCGAAAATCAGCGCCATTCTGGATGGCCAACCTGAAAGCCGGCTACCGCATCACGCCCCAGCTGCAACTGACGCTCGATGTCCTCAACCTGTTCGACAAGAAGGCCAACGACATCGAGTACTGGGGCGGCGCCTGTACCCGCAACGAGGCGGTCAACGCAACTGGCGGCTGCGGCTCGGGCACGGCGATTGACGGCCGTCTGGTGCACCCGCTGGAACCCCGCACCTTCCGCGTCGGCCTGCGCGCCAACTTCTAATCAAAACGCATTAATTGATGCAATTAGCGATAATTGGCTGAACTACTATCAAAGGTACTTGGATGAACGCAACAAGCGCACAACTTCCAGAGAAACTCTACAAGTACGAGCCTTTTTCCATTAACGCGCTCACCAATCTGAAAAAACAGTCGGTTTATTTTGGCCCACCCAGCGGCTTTAACGATCCATACGACTGCGCGATAACTCCCACCATTGTCGCCCCCAAAGACTCTAGCATAGAGAAAATCCGCGAAAAGTACCTCGCGACCGCTGAGTTACCGACGAATATACGTGAGCAATTCACCCACGTAAGTCCTAAACATCTTCGCGAAGTGCTTACGAACTCGGCGAGAGATGTACTAAATAGATCTATCTCCGATTTCGTGACAACTAAAGGGGTTACCTGCTTTTCAGAGACCAATCGCGACCTTCTTATGTGGTCCCATTACGGTGGACGCTACAAAGGGTTTTGTTTGGAATTTTCAACCTCAGCGGAATTGTTCTCACTGGCGAAAAAGGTTCGTTACGTTACTACCCCGCCATCAATTGATATCGAGAAGTTGCTTCCAGATATACAACTAGATATTGTTCAGGAGCTGTTTTGCACTAAATCTCTACCTTGGCAACACGAACAGGAATGGCGCTGTTTTCATCGTCAAGCAGGGACTTCGTTCACATATCCTGCAGACTCACTGTCTGGCGTTTATTTTGGCCCAGACATTGACATTGAGTCCAAAGAGATCGTTTGCCTCATCTTACAAGGGCAAAACGAGCACGTGCGCTTCTGGAACGGCACCAGAAGCGCAACTAATTTCCGTGTGGAATTTCAAGAATTCACATACACATCTTTCCTTGATGCAAAAGCCAAAGGCTTGCGATAGCCATTAAACCTATTTCCATGCCCACCTGTCCCGCCCTTCTCATCGCCGCCCCCGCCTCCGGCCAGGGCAAGACCACCGTCACCGCTGCCCTTGCCCGCTTGCACACCCGGCAAGGCCGCCGCGTCACCGTCTTCAAGTGCGGCCCCGACTTCCTCGACCCGCAGATCCACGCCTTCGCCAGTGGCCGCCCCTGCCAGAACCTCGATCTCGGCATGTGCGGCGAGGCCGATGCGCGCTGGCGCCTGGCGCAGGCCGCCGCCGATTCCGACCTGATCCTGATCGAGGGCGTCATGGGCCTGTTCGACGGCCAGCCCTCGGCTGCCGACATCGCCGAACGTTTCGCCATCCCGGTCATGGCGCTGATCGACGCCGGCAAGATGGCGCAGACCTTCGGCGCCGTCGCCCACGGCCTGGCCAGCTACCGAGCCGGCCTGCCCTTCGCCGGCGTGCTCGCCAACCGCGTCGGCAGCCCGCGCCATGCCGCCATGCTGAAGGACAGCCTGTCGCCCGGCATGGGCTGGTTCGGCGCCCTGCCGAAAAGCGACGACAGCCTGCCCGAGCGCCATCTCGGTCTCCTGCAGGCAGCCGAGATCGACGACCTCGGCCAACGCCTCGACAAGCTGGCCGACGCGCTAGCCGCCAGCGCCAGCATCGACCTGCCTGCGCCAGTCGAATTCCCGGAGGCCGATGCGCCGGCCATCCCGCCGCTGCTCGCCGGCCGGACCGTCGCCATCGCCCACGATGCCGCCTACGGCTTCATCTATCCGGCCAACCTAGACACCCTGCGCCGCCTCGGCGCGAAGCTCGCCTTCTTCTCGCCTATCGCCGGCGACGCCTTGCCCGTCTGCGATGCGGTGTGGCTGCCCGGTGGCTACCCGGAACTGCACGCCCCGGCCATCGGCGGCAACGCGTGGCTCTGGGCGCAACTGCGTACCCACGTCGAGGCCGGCAAACCGCTGCTCGCCGAATGCGGCGGCATGATGAGCCTGTTCGGCGAGGTCGTGGACAAAACCGGTGTCGCCCATCGCTTCGGCGGCCTGGTGCCCGGCCGTTCGGTCATGCAGAAACGCCTGGCCGCCCTCGGCACACAGTTCGTCGACCTGCCGGAAGGCGCGCTGTCCGGGCACACCTTCCACTACTCGAAAAGCGAGTCGCCGCTGGCCCCGCTGGCCCGCGCGCGCACCGCCGACGGGCGCGAAGGCGAGGCCATCTACCGGCTGAACCGACTGACCGCCTCGTATGTCCACATCTTTTTCCCCTCCAATCCAGCAGCCATCGCGGCGTTGCTCGGCCGACACTTCGAAAATACCGAAGAGTAGCAACTGAATACACTGCTAAATTCAAAGCAACTAAGCGGTTACACTACCTCGGTCGCTTTCCACAGACAGGAGACAATGCATGAAAAACTTCGTAATGATGGCCGCCGCCCTGGTGCTCGGCTTCACCCTGCAAATCAACGACGCCGAGGCCAAGCGCCTGGGCGGCGGCAGCTCGTCCGGCATGCAGCGCCAGTCGGTCGCCCCGAACAACACGCATCAGGCCACGCCGGCCCAGGCTCCGCGCCAGGCAGCTGCTCCGGCACCCGCCGCGCAACCGAAGCGCTCGTGGATGGGTCCGCTCGCCGGCCTCGCCGCCGGTCTCGGCCTCGCCGCACTGGCTTCCCACTTTGGCTTCGGTGAAGAACTGGCCAACTTCATGATGATCGCCCTGCTCGCCATGGTCGTGATCGGCGCGATTGCCTTCTTCATGCGCAAGAAGGCGGCCGCCCAGGGGCATCAGGGCATGCAGTACGCCGGTGCCGGCGCGCCCTACGGCAGCAATGCCGCGCAGCCTGAATTCACGCCGGCCGGTGGTTCCTCCGCCGCTCCGGCCGCTGCGGGCATGGCTAACATCCCGGCTGATTTCGATGTCGAGGGTTTCGTGCGCAATGCCAAGGTGAACTTCATTCGCCTGCAGGCCGCCAACGACGCCGGTAACGTCGACGACATCCGCGAATTCACCGCGCCGGAAATGTTCGCCGAGATCAAGCTGGCCATCGACGAACGCAAGGGCGCCAAGCAGACGACCGATGTCGTCCAGCTCAACGCTGAAGTGATCGATGTCGCCGAAGAAGCCAGCCGTTACATCGTGACCGTGCATTTCTCCGGCCTGATCCGCGAAGATGACCACGCTCCGGCCGAGGCCTTTGCCGAAATGTGGCACATGACCAAGCCGCGCGACGGCTCCCGTGGCTGGGTTCTGTCCGGCATCCAGCAAGTCCAGTAAGCGCCAGGGCGCTTCCCCGAAGAGCCGGCGGCACACTTCCGCCGGCTTTTTTTCGCCCGGAATTTCTTCCTTGCCGACGATAGCGGATGGCGCGATCCGCCAACGGTTCGTCGAGTAAAATGCCCCGGTAACGACAACACCCGCACCGATCATGCGCCGCTACCCTCGCTCCTTCATCATCCTGACCGCGCTGGGTGCGCTCTGCACGCTTCCCGGCGCAATCGGCCTGGCCGGCTTTGGCGGGCTGCTTCACCCGGTACTGGATGACCCGATGGCCGGGCTGGCCTTCATCATCTCCGCCGTGGCCTTGTTCGGCTCGGGCGCTTTTCCGCTGGTAATCGAGAAGCTGAAGGAAAACGAGGGGGCCTGAGCCCCCCGGTCGATTCGGCAGCGGCGCGCTCAGTCGGCGCGCATCAAGCGCCAGTACTGGAACTTGAGCGTCGCTGCAGCGGCCGCGACGATGGCGCCGAAAGTCAGCAGCGAACCCAGCGCCAGCGTCGAGAAGCCGCTGATGCCTTGGCCGACCGTGCAGCCCATGGCAACGACGCCGCCGAAACCCATCAAGGCGGCGCCAATCAGGTGGCTGGCCGTATCCTCGACACTGGCAAAGCCTTCCCAGCGGAAACTGCGCGTCAGCACGCTCCAGGCGAAGGAGCCGGCGATCACACCAAGCGCCGTGGCGATGGCAAAAGTTATCGTGCGGCTGGCATCGGACCACAGCATCAGCAATTCAAGCGTATAGGCCTGCGGCGCAACGAAGCTCAGCGACTCCATGCGCCCGCTGTTGGTGGCGATAAAGGCTTCTTCGAGCGTTTCCGGATGCTCGGCGAGGTAGCCGATGTGGCCGCTGACATACCATGCGGCAACGACCGTCAGGCCGACCCCAAGGCCGCCAAGCAGGTTATCCAGGGTCCAGAAATCACGCTTGAGCAGGCAGAAGGCCGTCAATCCGCCGCCGATGCCCAGCACAGCCAGCCAGAAGGCCGTCTTCGCCTCGATACCGGCTGCCGTCAGCAGCGCGGGAATATCCTGCCCGCCCGGCAAGGTGATTGCCGCCTTTTCCAGCACGTTCACACGGAAAATGCCGAAGATGCCGCGCATGGTCATGTAGGCCACCAAACCCAGCACGATGAAAACGACCACCGATTTCAGATTGCCGCTGCCGATGCGGATCAAGGTCTTGCCGCCGCAGCCCGAGGCCAGCACCATGCCGATGCCGAAGCAGGCGCCACCGAGCAGGTAGGACAGCCAGGCGAAGGTCGGCGTTCGGTAGATGGTCTTGCCGAGGTCGATCTGGCCGCTCGCATGCAGGAAACCGGCTCCCAGGATGGCGACGCCGATGGCCAGCAGCCACATGCGCATGCGGCTCCAGTCACCCATGTTCACGATGTCGGAGACCGCTCCCATGGTGCAGAAATGGGTCTTCTGGCCGATGGCGCCGAAAACGAAGGCAACGGCAAAGGCCAGCCAGACGACGGTGTTGGGGGCAACAGTTTCCATGATCAGCAACGGTACTGGGTGGGGTCCGGAATGCCTGCCGCAGCAAAGCCTTCGGCACGCAGCCGGCAGGAATCGCAAGCGCCGCAGGCGCGGCCTTCGCTGTCAGCCTGGTAGCACGACACGGTCAGGCCGTAATCGATACCGAGCGCCGCTCCGGCACGGATGATCTCGGCCTTGGAGAGGTTGATCAGGGGGGCATGAATGGACAATTTATGGCCTTCGACGCCAGATTTGGTGGCCAGGTTGGCCATCTTTTCGAAAGCGGCGATGTATTCCGGCCGGCAGTCGGGGTAACCCGAGTAATCGACTGCATTGACGCCGACGAAGATGTCGTCGCTGCCCAGCACTTCGGCCCAGGCGAGCGCCAGCGACAGCATGATGGTGTTGCGGGCCGGCACGTAGGTGACCGGAATGCCCGGCTGCACGCCGCCGGTCGGCACGGCGATCGAGGTATCGGTCAGCGCCGAGCCGCCGAACTGGGCGATGCCGAAATTGACGACGCGGTGCTCGCGGGCGCCCAGCGCCTGGACGACCCGCTCGGCCGCCTTCAGCTCGGCGTTGTGGCGCTGGCCGTAGTCGAAGGAGAGGCAATAACAATCAAAGCCCTGCGAACGGGCGATGGCAAGGCAAGTGGCGGAATCGAGTCCACCGGAAAGGAGTACGACGGCTGGCTTCATCATGGGGCGCGAATATACCCGAAAATGCCCATGGACCGCGACGGTATCTGTTTGTTCCTGCGCTACAATTTCCCGCTTTAGCCCACTAGCCCGGAGATTCCGATGATGCCCCGCCTGACCGCTCTCGCCGCCGCCTTGCTGCTTGCCGGTTCCGTCCACGCCGCCGACAAGATCAAGGTCGGCCTGGTATCCACCCTGTCCGGCCCCGGCGCTGGCCTCGGCGTCGATATCCGCGACGGTTTCCAGCTCGGCATGAAGCACCTCAACGGCAAGCTGGGCAACCTGCCGGCCGAAGTGATCGTCGCCGACGACCAGCAGAACCCGGACATCGCCAAGCAGGCCGCCGACAAGATGCTGAAGAAGGACAAGGTCGATTTCATGACCGGCATCGTCTTCTCCAACATCATGCTCGCCGTCGGTCCGGCCGTCTTCCAGAACCAGACCTTCTACATCTCGGCCAACGCCGGCCCGTCGCAATATGCCGGTGAGCAATGCAACCCGTTCTTCTTCAACGTCGCCTGGCAGAACGACAACCTGCATGAAGCCGTCGGCAAGGTAGTACAGGACAAGGGCTACAAGAACGTCGTGATCGTCACCCCGAACTATCCGGGCGGCAAGGACGCGGTATCCGGCTTTAAGCGCTACTACAAGGGCCAGGTTTCCGAAGAGATCTACACCAAGCTCGGCCAGCTCGACTATGCCGCCGAACTGGCGCAGATCCGCAGCCTGAAGCCGGATGCGCTGTTCTTCTTCCTGCCGGGCGGCATGGGCATCAACTTCGTCAAACAGTTCGTCTCGGCCGGTCTGTCGCGCGACACGCAACTCTTCGCCCCCGGCTTCTCGGCCGACGAGGACGTGATCAAGGCCGTCGGCGGCTCCATGCTTGGCATGTTCAACTCGTCGCACTGGGCGCACGACATGGACAACGCCGAGAACAAGCGCTTCGTCGCCGATTTCCAGAAGGAATACGGGCGCCTGCCGTCGCTCTACGCCTCGCAAGGCTACGATGCCGCCCTGATGATGGACGCCGCCGTGCGCGACGTGAAGGGCAATGTCGACGACAAGAAGGCACTGCAGAAGGTGCTGGAAGCCAAGCGCTTCAAGTCCGTGCGCGGCGACTTCAAGTTCAACGCCAACCACTACCCGGTGCAGAACTACTATCTGCGCGCCATCGGCAAGGATGCCAGCGGTCGCATCACCAACAAGACCATGGGCACCATCTTCGCCAACCACGCCGACGCCTATGTCGGCCAGTGCAAGATGAAGTGAGCCTTGGCGACGGCAGGCCCCGGGTGAGGCCCGGGGCGGCTAGTCGCTCTTGCGGATGCTTTTTGCCAGGCGCAGCAGATTCGATTGCGGCTTCAGATTGGCGCGCTTGCAGTAGTCCAGATTGACCTCGAAGGCGAGGCGTTGCCCGACCAGCGAGATGACCACCCCAACCTGCGGTAGGACCGGGGCATCGGTCACGGTCAATACCGGCTGATGGCCCAGTTCATGGGCAATACGCCCCAGGTTGTGCACCTCGGAATCGCCAATGAAAAGGAGCTGGCAATCGGCAATGGCCGCCAGCGACGAGAGACGCGCCACGACCACCCGCCGGTTGCTGATCAGCTTGCCTTCGTAACGCTTCAGCGAACGGCCGATCTTGTCGTCACCCAGGACACAGATATTGAAGCTGATCCGGTTCGACTCCGGCCATTCCGTAAACGCGCCGAAGTTATAGATGTAGGCGGCCTTCATATCGGCCTCGGCCACCGGGTCTGTCCGCTCACCCGGAGAATCGGCCAGCACGGTCCCGGCGAGCCAGAATGAGGCGAGGAGGAAGAATATCCGCATGGCTGTCGCCTCAGAAATCGCAGCGCAGCTGGAACCAGTAGGTCCGGCCGTCCATGCGCAGGGTTTCCTGCGGGATATCGCTGGCCGGGCGCCAGTCAAAAGGCGAAACCGCTTCGTAGCGCCTGTCGAACAGGTTGCGGATGCTGAACGAGGCCGAAAAACCGTACCACGTGCGCTGGCTGGACAACGTCAGATTGGCCAAGGCCATCGCCCCCAACCGTTTCTGATCGGGAACGGTGCCGCCCATTTCCTCCTGAACCAGTGCCAGGCGCGCTCCCAGGTACTGCCCCTCGAAACCGACCCGCCACTGATCGGCCAGCACCGGAAAAGTCAGGTTGAGCTTACCCAGCACATGCGGCGAGTTGGCCAGTTGCGCGCCCTGCACATTGCTCGCATCCTGCCAGGCCATGCTGCCGCGGACCCGGACTCCGCTTTCCCACGAACGCTCCAACTCGACCTCTAGCCCCCGGCTGGTGCTGGAGCCTTCCGGCAGGTAATCGTCAACTACGGCGTTGTACACCAGTTGCCGGCTCCGCTTGTAGCGATACAACGAGCCGGTGAAGCGCATGCGCGGGGTGAATTCGTGCTGGAAGACCAGTTCGCTGGCCGCCACATATTCCGGCGCTGCCATCACCCCGTAGGTCGAGCGATCGTTGGCATTCGGCATGCGGAAGGCTTCACTGTACGAAGCCTTCCATGTCGTCCCGGCGGTGGGTCGATAAATGGCCGCCAGGCGCGGGCTCCAGGTGGGCGCCAGATCGCTGGCATCGTCGTAGCGGGCGCCTATATTGAGCGACCACTGGTCGCTGAGGCGTATCTCGTCGGTCAAATACAGGCTGATCGTGCGTCTGGCGTAGTCCTCCTGCACCGTGCGCACGGTCTCGTGCGCAGCCGAAAGATAACGCCAGTGAAAATTCTGGCGAAAATCGTTGCGATACTCGACACCGAAGACGAGAGCATGATCCTGGAACCAGTTGCCAACAAATTTCTGGTCCAGCCCCCACCATTTCCCTTCAAAACGACGCTGCCCGTATTTTTCGCCATCGCTATCGTCGGCAAATTCCCGGAAAGTGTCATAGACATACTGACCGTAGTAAAAACGCGTCGAGGAATAGAGGCTCAGACCCAGATCGGTTTCGTAGCGGGCATTCAGGAAGGCGTTTTCATCGCGGATCGCAAACAGCGAATTGAACGCCGTGTAGTAACTGGGATTGGTCGGCACCGCCTTGTTGCGGTCGACATAAGCCCCTTCGAGCGTCAGGCCCTGATACGAGAATTTTCCGAACAGGCGCTGGTTGCGCTCCCAGTCCCTGGCTTCGGCGATGCCGTTATTGGTCGATGGTGAATCGTAGGCTGGGAAATAGCGATTCCGGCCATTGACGTCGAGGGCCGACACCGAGAACAGCACATCGGCGCCGTTTTCGAAGCGTTTGCCATAGGTCAGCCGCTCCTTCCTGCCGCCGTGACTGAAAACTTCGCCCGCCACCTGCGTGCCATTGAACGAGCGGCCTTGGCGCGTGACGATGTTGATGATGCCGAGCATCGCATTGCTGCCGTAGGTCACCGAACCGGTACCCGGGACATATTCGACCCGCTCGACCAGATCGAGATCGATCAGGCCGGAGTTGTCGATATAGGCCTGGTTGAAGAGGCTGTCCTGCGTCGCATAACCGTCGATCATCAGCATGATGCGGCCAGCGTAGTCACCCGGTACACCGAAGCTGCGCCCGCCCATGTATTGATAGCGGTAGTCGTAGGTGGTGTACAGGCCGCGCATGCCGTTGATCACGTCGGCCAGCGTACGGTAGCCGTAGGCCCGGATGTCGTCTGCCGTGACGATGGCGACGGCCGAGGGCGAATCGCTGATCTGCTGGGCAAGCCGCGAGGCCGGCACGACCTCCTGCTGCACCAGTTGCTCGAACGGCGTCGTCGACAGGTCGCGTGCGGTTTCGGCGCATGTCAGCCCGGCGACCATCTGCAAGCCGATCCAGACGAACACCGATTTCAGCACGCGGAACCTCATGACTCCCCCTCAAGTAGCGCGCATGGAAACACACAACAGTCGCGGTGTCAATTTTATCATTTTGGAAACTTATGCCAAAACAATCCACCCATCCCCTCGCCATCCAAAATTACAAACCTTGCTTCGCCCGCTCGTTTTTGCCGGATAATCTCGCCCCATCCCGGCCGGAAGCCCGCGCCACCCACTGCCGCCCCATCACGCATGCTCCAGCTCATCCTCGAACAGACTCTCAACGGCCTCCAGTTCGGCCTCATGCTGTTCCTGCTCGCCGCCGGATTGACGCTGGTTTTCGGCATCATGGACTGCATCAACCTGGCCCACGGATCGCTGTACATGGTGGGCGCCTACTTCGTCGCCGCAGCCACCCAGGCTGCCGATTCGTTCTGGATCGGGCTCGGCGTCGGGGTAGCCGGTGCGGCCGTACTCGGCCTGCTGCTCGAACTGACGCTGTTCCGCCGCCTCTACCAGCGCGACCACCTGTCGCAGGTGCTCGCCACCTTCGCCCTGATCCTGATCGCCAACGAAGCGGTCCGGGTCATCTGGGGCCCGGCTGCCCTGCTGCTCAATCCGCCCGAGGCGCTGGCCGGACCGGTCGAGATCGGCGGCTTTTTCTACCCCGCCTACCGCCTGCTCATCATCGCCTTCGGCATGGCGGTCGCCCTCCTGCTCTACCTGCTGGTGGCCAGGAGCCGGATCGGCATGTGGGTACGCGCCGGCGCCGCCAACCGGGAGATGACCGAGGCGCTGGGCATCAACGTGCGGGCGCTGTTCACGGCTGTCTTCGTCTTCGGCGCGGCCCTGTGCGCCCTGGCTGGCGGGCTGCTCGGGCCGCTGCTTGCCGTGCAGGTCGGCATGGGCGAAAGCGTGCTGATTCTCGCCTTCGTCGTCATCATCATCGGCGGCATCGGCTCAATCCGTGGCGCGCTGGTCGGCAGCCTGATCGTCGGCACCGTCGACACGCTCGGCCGCGCGCTGCTGCCCAGCCTGCTGCGCGCCCTGCTGCCGGCGGATGCAGCGTCAACGCTCGGTCCGGCGCTGGCTTCCATCCTCATTTACCTGCTGATGGCCGCCATCCTCTTCTTCAAGCCGCAAGGCCTTTTCCCGGCACGGGCCTGAAACCATGTCTTCCGCTCCGCGCCTGCACCCGGCGGCATTCGTGCCAAGGATCACCTGAATGGCTTTCTACCGCCCAGCCCCCTGGCAGAAACCGCTGTCCTTGGCCTTGCTGCTCGCGGCCCTCGCCTTGCCAAGCGTTCTCACGGCGCTCGACCAGACGTTCTACATCGGCTTCGCCAGCCGCGTGCTGATCTTCGCGCTGGCCGCCTCCAGCCTCAACTTGGTGCTCGGTTTCGGCGGCATGGTCTCCCTTGGGCATGCCGCCTTCCTGGGGGCCGGTGCCTATGTTGCCGCGATTTGCCAACAAGCGGGGATCAACGAAGCCTTGATCGCCTTCCCGCTCGCCATGGGCGTCGCCGGCCTGTTCGCCCTCGTCGTCGGCGCCATCAGCCTGCGCACCCGGGGCGTCTATTTCATCATGATCACGCTCGCTTTCGCCCAGATGGCGTACTACCTGTTTGTTTCGGCACGCAGTTGGGGCGGCGACGACGGGTTGCCGCTGAACGGCCGGATGACCCTGGGTGGATGGCCCCTGGCTGCCGACGATGCCCTGTACTATGCCGCCCTCGGTGCGCTGGTCGTCGCCATGCTTTTCTTCGGCCGGCTCGTCGATGCCCGCTTCGGACGTACCCTGCAAGCCATTCGCGAGAACGAAACGCGCATGGAGGCGCTCGGTTACCCGGTATTCCGCTTCCGCCTCGTCGCCTTCGTTCTCGGCGGCATGGTCGCCGGGCTGGCCGGGGCGCTGCTCGCCAACCTGACCGGGCTGGCCAGCCCCAACCTGCTGCAATGGACGCAATCCGGCACCCTGCTCGTCATGGTCATCATCGGCGGCGTCGGCTACCTGTATGGCGGGGTGGTCGGGGCTGCGGTGCTGCTGATACTGGAAGAAACGCTGGTCGGCTTCACGGCGCACTGGCACATCGCGCTCGGCCTGTTGCTACTCGCGGTCGTGCTCTTCGCCCCCCGGGGAGTTGCCGCCCTGTTCGGGGGGACACGGGGTACCAGCCATGACTGAAGCCCTGCTGGAGGTTAGCCGGCTGTCGCGCCGCTTTGGCGCGGTCGATGCGTTGAAGGAAGTCGATTTCAACGTCAGCGCCGGCGAGGTCCATGCCTTGATCGGTCCGAACGGCGCCGGCAAGACGACCTTCATCCACCACATTTCCGGCGCGCTGCAACCGGACAGCGGCCGCATCCGCTTTGCCGGGCGCGACGTAACGACCTTGTCCATGCACCGCCGGGTAAGCGCCGGCATGGCGCGCTCCTACCAGATCACCAACATCTTCCCCGGCCTCTCCGCGCACGATAACGTCGCGCTGGCCGTCCAGGGACGCGCCGACGCCGGCAGCAGCTTCCGTTTCTGGCGCCCCGTCGGCACGGAGACCGCCCTCTTCGATGACGCGCAGGTCTATCTCGAACAGGTTGGCCTGGCGGGCAAGGCTACGACGCCTGCCGGCATGCTGTCGCACGGGGAACAGCGGGCGCTCGAACTGGCCATGGCGCTGGCCACCCGGCCCAAACTGCTGCTGCTCGACGAACCGATGGCCGGCACCGGCCCCGAGGAATCGGCACGCATGGTCGAACTGATCGAGCATCTGGCCCGCCACGTCACCATTCTGCTCGTCGAGCACGACATGGCCGCCGTTTTCCGGCTGGCCGACCGCATCTCGGTATTGGTGAACGGCCAGCTGATCTGCACCGGTACGCCGGAAGACGTCCGCAACGACGCCGCCGTGCGCCGCGCCTACCTGGGAGACCATCTGTGAGCACCCTGCTGGAAATCTCCGGACTGGAAGTCGCCTACGGGGCAAGCCAGGTACTGTTCGGTGTCAATCTGAGCATGGCGCAGGGCGAGGCCAGCACGCTGCTCGGCCGCAACGGCATGGGCAAGACGACGACATTGCGCGCCATCTGCGGGCTGGAACCGGTGAAGGCCGGGAGCATCCGCTTTGCCGGCGAGGAAATCGCCGGTTGGCGCCCCGACCGCATCGGCCGCGCCGGTATCGCCCTGGTGCCGGAAGGCCGCCAGTGCTTCCCCAACCTGACCGTCGACGAGCATCTGGTGGCTTTCTTCGCCAATCGCCACGGTAATCCCGAAGCGTGGACGCCGGCCCGCGTCTACGCCCTGTTTCCGCGCCTGGTGGAACGCCGGAAAAACCTGGGCAATCAACTCTCCGGCGGCGAACAGCAGATGCTGGCCATTGGCCGGGCCTTGGTCACCAATCCGCGGCTGCTGATCCTCGACGAGGCCACGGAAGGCCTCGCGCCGCTGATCCGTGACGAAATATGGGCTTGCCTGGCCCGCCTGCGCAGCGAGGGGCAGAGTGTCCTCGTGGTCGACAAATACGTCGAGAAACTGATCGAACTGGCCGATCACCACACCATCGTCGAGCGCGGACAAGTCGTCTGGCAGGGCAGTTCAGGCGCCCTCGGTGCCGACCACGGCATCTGGCACCGCTACTTGGGCATCTGAAGTCTCGTAGTCTGCCGCACCAACAACTGAGCAGCGCGCTAGATCATCCAGTCATCGAACGAGGCCGCTGGTGCCGTTCCACGATAGCCGCCCAGGGTCTGGCGAAACTCGGCGCAGGACATCGGCTTGCCGAACAGATAGCCCTGAAAGAGGGCACACCCGTGCCGGACCAGATAGGCATGCTGTTCGGTGTCCTCCACGCCCTCCGCAACAACGTTCAGGCGCAGCGTATTGCCCATTGCCAGGATAGCCCGCACGATGCCGGCGTCGTCGCTGTTGCGCATGATGTCGCTGATGAAGGAACGATCGACCTTGAGCTGCTCGAACGGAAAACGCTTCAGGTAGGACAGCGAGGCATAACCGGTACCGAAATCGTCGAGTGAAAAACGCACGCCCATGCGGCGCAGCGCCTGCATCTTGGCGACGACATCGTCGACCTTATCGAGCAGCAGACTCTCGGTCAGTTCGAGCTTGAGCAACCCCGGATTGACCCTGTATCGCGACAGGGCGTCGCCGACCTGACTGACGAAATCACCCTGGCGGAACTGACGAGCGCTGACATTGACCGCCATGGTCAGGCTCGCGGTCGCCGGATCCTCAGCCCAGCGGCGCAGTTCCGCACAAGCCTGGTCAAGAACACACAGGCCGATCGGAACGATCAGGCCGGTGTCTTCGGCCAGCGGGATAAAATCGGCCGGCGGAACCGTCGCCTGCCCCGGAGGCTTCCAGCGCAGCAGAACCTCGACGCCGACCAGGCGGCTTGCCGCATTGACCTGCGGCTGCAGATAGAGCACGAACTCATTTCGCGACAAGGCCCGGCGTAGGCCCGATTCCAGCGCAGCCCGTTCGTCCAGCGCGACCTGCATCGCGTTGTCAAAAAAGCGGATCGCGTTACGGCCGGCATCCTTGGACTTGTACAGCGCAATATCCGCCTGCTTGAGCAACACATCGACGGTTTTTTCGCAGCCTCGATAGAGACTGATCCCGATGCTCGCCGAACGGAAATACTCGGTATCGCCGCTCAGCAGATAGGGGCGCGCCAACTCAAAACGAGCCTTCTCGGCAACAGCCTCGGCCTGGAGTGCGGCTCCCTCGGTATCGCTGCCCAGGTTTTCGAGCATGACCACGAATTCGTCGCCGCCCAGGCGGGCCGCCGTGTCTCCTTCGCGTATGCATGCCGTCAAGCGGTTGGCGACCTCGGTCAGCAGGCGGTCGCCAACGTCGTGGCCCAGCGTATCGTTCAGCGTCTTGAAGTGATCGAGATCGATCATCAGCAGCGCCCCGTAATGCCCATCGCGTTTGCTGGCAAGGCACGATTTCTCCAGCCGATTGAGCAGCATGCGACGATTCGGCATGGCAGTCAGCGGATCGTAATAGGCCAGGTGATGAATCTCCGACTCGGCGACCTTCAGGTTGCTGATATCCGAAAAGGTACTAACGAAGTGGGTCACCGTGCCCCCGACGTCGCGTACGCTGGTGATCGTCAGCCATTCCGGAAAAATTTCTCCACTCTTGCGGCGGTTCCAGATTTCCCCCTGCCAATGCCCCGTCTCGGCGAGCATGCGCCACATTTCGGTATAGAACGCGGCATCCTGTCGACCGGACTTGAGTATGCTGGGCGTGGCACCGATCGCCTCTTCGGCCGGATAGCCTGTCAGTTTTGAAAAGGCCTGGTTAACTTGGAGGATGCGCTGCTCAGCGTTGGTGACCATGATCGCCGCTTGCGATTCGAATGCAATCGCCGCAATCCGCAAATCCTGCTCATGACGGTGGCGCTCGGAGATGTCCGTGGCGATCCCGAGATAACCAAGTACATTTCCACACGCGTCGCGCAACAGGCTGATGCACAGACTGACGGGAAAACTCGAGCCATCCTTTCGGACATAGGTCCAGTCGGCTTCGATAGCCGGCCTGTCCGGACCGAGCCCCGCCACGAAAACGGAAAAACCCTCGGGCGCTGCCGTACCGGGCGGATGCGACAAGCCCCGGGCACGCTCGCAGACCTCTTCGGCCAGGTGAAAAATCAGGGGTGTTTCCCGGCAAACGACCTCCTCCCATGTGTAACCCAGCATTTTCTGGGCCTCCGGGTTGAAATAGAGGATCATCCCCTGCGTATCGGTCAGGACAATTGCACGTCCGGCATGCTCGAAAATGGCTTGCTGGAAGGCACAGAGTTGGGGTTGCAGCAGACCGGTCTGCTGCCATGGCCCGTTCAATCCGCATGGCTCCGGGGGTACGGGCAAGGAAGTCATGGCCAGCACCCGGCCAACAGACGGCTTTCCGGCGGCGAACCTGCCGCACGAAATGAAGTACCTCGTGCAACCATACATCCTCCCCAAGCTCCTGCCTCTGAGCCCCGCCCAGCGCGGGCTGCGGCAATATTATGGGAAGATTATGAACACAATGACAGCAGGGTAGCAAGCCCCGAGCCAGGTTTCGCCGGTTATTTCACACTCAGTGGCGAAAATTATCCGTTCGTCAACAGTGCAAACTCGCGTTCGGCGAGTTTCTCGTCGCCGAGATTCAACTCAACCAGACGACGCAGGTGCGTCACACTGTCCAGGTCGATCTCGCGGCATAGCAGCCCGTAATAGCTGGCAACGTGATGCACGACGGCTACATCCATGCGAATACCGGCACCGAGATCATCGAGACGGATTTTCAACGTTCCCTGGCTGCCGACGGTTACGTACATCGGGGTGGTCGGCGAAATCAACGCCCCCTGCAGCGAGAGATCGAGCACCTCGACGACATGCTCGCCATCCGGCAGGAACAGCCTGGCTTCACAGTGAAAAGGGATGCGGGAAAACCGGCGACGATTCTGGTTCAAGCTTGCCTCCGTCGTTTTACTTTCCCTGCATGTTACCCCAAAGCAGCTTGTGCAGTTGCAGCTGGAACCGCACATTCAGGCCGTCGGCGAGAATCCACTCCGCCAGCGACCGGGCTTCGAGCAGGCCCTGGGCAGGCGAGAGCAGAACCGGGCACAGACGGTCGAGATGGCGCTGACGAATCGCCTCACGCGCCCATTCGTAGTCGTCGCGCGAGGCGATGACCACCTTGATCTCATCGCGGGCATTCAGGCAATCCAGGTTGCTCCACAGGTTACGCTCGACCTCGCCGGAGCCCGGCGCCTTGAGGTCCATGATGCGCGACACGCGCGGATCGACACCGGCCACATCGAGCGCACCGGACGTTTCCAGCGACACGTCGTAACCCGCATCGCACAGGGCACTCAGCAGCGGCAGGCATTCCTTCTGAGACAATGGCTCGCCACCGGTCACGCAGACTTGCCGGGCCGGATACTTGCCCACCTCGGCCAGCACGGATTCAATGGTCGCCGCCTCGCCGCCGGTAAAGCTGTAGGTGGTATCGCACCAAGTACAGCGCAAGGGACAACCAGTCAGGCGGACGAAAACGGTCGGCAGGCCGACGCGTGACGCCTCACCCTGCAGCGAATAGAAAATTTCGGTGATGCGCAACGCCAATTACTTCTTCTTCAGTCTTTCGCGGGCCGCCTCGGCGGCCGGAGCACTCGGGTATTTGGCGACCAGGGTTTCCAGCGAGCGCCGGGCGGCGCCTGCGCCCCCCATTTCTTGCTGGCAAGTAGCCATCGCCAGCCAGGCATCAGGGGCCTTCGCACTGTCGGCATACTTGGTGGTCACCACGCTCTGTGCCTCGATGGCGCGCTTGCAGTCGCGCTGTGCATACCAGGCATTGCCCAGCCAGTACTGGGCATTGGGCGCCAGCTGGCTATCCGGATACTTCTGCACGAAGGCGCCGAATCCCGCTGCCGCCTCCTTGTACTTGGCGGCCTTGAACTGGTTCAGGGCAGCTTCGTACTCCTGCCCCTCCTTGACCGGATCGCCAACCGGCTTGGCCGGCGTTGCGGCCGCCGGATCGGCTCCGGCAGCAGCAACCGGGGTCTCGAACTTGCGCAGACGCGTATCTAGATCGAGGTAAAAATCCTGCTGGCGTTTCTTGGCCGTTTCCAGCTCGTAGTTCAAGGTTTCGATCTGCCCGCGCAAGCGGGCGATCTCTTCGGCCTGGCGCTGGATCTGCGCGGACAGATCCAACTGGGCCTTGGCCTGCTGGTCGAATCGCGCCTCGGTCTTGATGCGCAGATCGGAAATCTGGCGACGCGCTTCGTCGTCATCGAAGACGCCGGCCTGGGCTTGTGCAGCACCCAGGGCGGCAATCAGAAGGGCGATTCGAACCGGGCGCATGGCTTAGAACTCGCCGCGGCCGTCCGGGGCCTTGTAGAGGATGTCGGCGCGACGGTTCTCTGCCCAGGCGGCTTCATCATGCCCCGGGTTCTTCGGCTTTTCCTCGCCCAGGCTGACAGATTCGATCTGGTCATCCTTGACGCCGAGCAGGGTCAGCGAACGCTTCACCGCTTCGGCACGCTTCTGGCCGAGCGACAGGTTGTATTCGCGGCTGCCGCGCTCATCGGTATTGCCCTGGAGCAGAACCTTGTAGCCCTTGTTGGCGGTCAGGTACTTGGCATGGGCGGCGACCAGATCCTTGTACTCATCCTTGACTTCGTAGCTGTCGAGATCGAAATAGATGCTGCGCTGCGACAGCTTGCTCTTCGGATCGGTCAGTTCGCGCGGCAGGCCGCTGGCATCGAGGCCGCTGGCAGTCACCGGAGTCACGCCGGTGGAGGAGGAGCCGCCGGTACGCGACTCGACAGGGGCGCCGGCGCCGTCTTCCGGCAGCGGGGTGGTGGAACAGGCAGCCAGCAGGGCCGACAGCAAGGCAGGGATCAGCAGTTTTTTCACGGTGTTCTCCGGTGTGGATTATTGATAGTAGGGACCCCAGGCCGGTTCGCGGACATCGCCGGCCGCGACCGTGAGGCGTTGTTTGATCCTGCCATCGCTGGACACAGCCGATAGTACGCCGCGACCGCCAACTTCCGTGGCGATCAGGATCATGCGGCTGTTGGGAGCGAAACTGGGGGACTCATCCTTGTTCGAATCGCTCAGCACCTGGACCTGGCGGCTGGCCAGATCCATGACGGCAAGCTGGAAGCGGCCCTCGCGACGCGTAATGAAGGCAAGGCTCTTGCCATCCGGCGACGGGCGCGGCGACACGTTGTAGCTGCCTTCGAAGGTGACGCGGCGGGAGTCGCCGCCATTGGTACCCACCTGATAGATTTGCGGGCTGCCGCCCCGGTCCGAGGTGAAGAAAATGCTGCCGCCATCGGCCGCGTAGCGCGGCTCGGTATCGATACCTGAAGACTGGGTGATGCGCTGCAAGCCGCTACCGTCGGCATTGACCGTATAGATCTGAGAATTGCCGTCCTTGGACAGTACGACGGCGAGCTTGCGGCCGTCCGGCGACCAGGCCGGCGCCGAATTGGAGCCCTTGAAGTTGGCGACGATGATGCGCTGGCCGGAAGATAGGGAATGCACGTAGATGACCGGTTTCTTCTTCTCGAACGACACGTAGGCCAGCTTGCCGCCGTCCGGGGACCACACCGGGGAAATGATCGGCTCGGTCGAGGTCAGCGCGGTAGCTGCATTCTGACCGTCGGAATCGGCGATCTGCAGCAGGAACTGGCCACGCGATTTGACGACGTAGGCGATGCGCGTCGAGAAGACGCCCTTTTCGCCGGTCAGCTTTTCGTAGATATAGTCGGCGATGCGATGGCCAGCGGCGCGTAACTGGGTGTTGCTGGTGACGTAGGCAGCGCCGCCCAGCGACACGCCTTTTTGCGAGTCATACAGGCGGAAACGCGCTTCCATGCGGCCATCGGCACTGCGTGCGATGCTACCGGCGGCCAGTGCGTCGGCGCCCTTGCCCTTCCAGTCGGCATGGTTGATCGGTGCATTTTCGTCGAAGGCGAGGCCGTTGTGGTCGACCAACTTGAACAAACCGCTACGCTCCAGGTCGCTGCGCACGGTGGCGGTGATGACGCGGGACGCGGCGAAATCGCCCGGGAAATCGACAATGGCCACCGGGATACGGTTGGCACCTGCACCGGTGATCTCGATGGATAGCTGGGCCTGGGCCAGCCCCGTGGCGAGCAGGGCGAAGGCAAGGAAAACTCGGCGGGAAATTCGGGACATTGCGTTCATTTTCAAAAGTTTCGCGCGATTTTACTCTTCAAACGGGCGGTATTTGATTTCCAGCGTCCGCTCGAACAATGAGGGATCGTCCGGCTTGGGTAGCGGAGAGGATTTGCGGATCGCCCGCTCGATGGCGGCATCAAGCGCACCATTACCGCTTGAGCGCTTGAGGCGGACCTCAAGAACCTCGCCACCCGGCAACTGATCGACCATGAAGACGGCTTCCGGATTCCCCTGGATAGCCTGCGGCAGGACGATATTGCCACGAATCTTGCCGCGAATCTTGTTGGCGTAGTCGGCCTTGCCGCGCTTGTTCGACGACGCGCGCTGCTCGGCTTCGGCGGCAGCCGCATTGGCCATCTGCTGGGCAGAGGCCTGTGCCTTGGCCGAGGATTTCAGCTGCGAGGTCTCGCTGGCCAGTTCCTTGCTGAAATCGAATTTCGGTTGCGGCTTGGGTTCCGGTTTGGGTGGCTCCGGCTTTTTCGGTTCGGGTTTCGGCGGCTCCGGCTTCTTGGGCTCCGGCTTGGGCGGCTCGGGCTTTTTTTTCTCTTCCTTGACCACGATGTCCGGCTTTTTCGGCGGCGGGGGTTCGACCTTGGGCTCCGGCTTCGGCTCGGGTTTCGGTTGGGGCTTCACTTCCGGTTCGGGCGGTGGCGGAGGCGGCGCAACCTGCGTGGCCGGCCGCGACGTCGGCGACCACAACTCGACCTCGTATACCTCCGGCTTGCTGCGTTTCCACTGGACACCGAAGAACAGCACTACGACCAGCAGCAGATGCACCAGCACGGTCAGTGCCAGCGCATATTTCTTTCCAGGTTCGTCGGGCCGCTCGAGGATCATCGCTTACTTGCTGCGCGTTTCCAGGCCAACCTTGTCGAAGCGCAATTTCTTCACCTCGTCCAGGACCTCGATCACGTTCTTGTAGGGTGCATCGCCATCGCCGGCGACGAGCACGGCCGGCGCCTGTTCGCCATCGCCCTTCAGCGGGCCAAGGACGCTTTTCAACTCACGCAGGCTAGCGACCTTGGTTTCCTTGCCGTTGGTATCGAAAACCGACAAATGACCGTCCGGCTTGACCTCGACCTTGAGGTACTTGTCCGGCTTGCCCGGCGCCGTTCCCGATTCGGGTAGATTGACCGAACCGGTGGTCATCATCGGCGTCGCCACCATGAAGATGACGAGCAGCACCAGCATGACGTCGATGTAGGGCACGACGTTGATTTCGTTTTTCAGGCGGCGTTGGCGCATCAAGCCCTCCGCAAAAATGGGTCACGCGCCGCGAGGACGAGGCGGCGAATGAGACAGTGCGGATTGCACGGCGAAAGAGCCAACGAAGTCATCGCAAGCGTGGCCATTATTACCGCATCTGCCGCTGGATGATGTTGGAGAACTCTTCCATGAAGCTTTCGTAGCGCACGGCGAGACGGTCGATATCGTGCGAAAAGCGGTTATAGGCGAGCACGGCCGGAATCGCCGCGAACAGGCCGATGGCGGTAGCGACCAGCGCCTCGGCAATGCCGGGGGCGACCGAGGCGAGGGTCGCCTGGCCGACGTTGGAGAGCCCACGGAAGGCATGCATGATGCCCCAGACGGTGCCGAACAGACCGATGTAGGGGGACACCGAACCGACCGAGGCGAGGAAAGCGAGGTGCGACTCCAGACCATCCATCTCGCGCTGGTAGGTAGCGCGCATGGCGCGGCGGGAACCGTCGACGATGTCCTTGGGATCGAGGTTCTTCTGGCCGCGCAGCTTGGTGAATTCGCGGAAGCCGGCTTCGAAGATACGCTCCATCGAACCGGCGTGGTGGCGGTCGTTGACTGCGCTGTTGAACAAGTTGTTGAGGTCACCGCCAGACCAGAAATCGCGCTCGAAGGTCTCGGTCTTTTCGCGCGCCTGCTTGACGGCAAAGAGCTTCATGAAGATGTAGTACCACGACATCAGCGAAACGCCGGCGAGCAGCGCCATGACGATTTGCACGACCGCGCTGGCCTGCAGGATGAGGTGGAGGATGGAGAGGTCCTGGGTGACGTTCATTTAAGCGCTTCCAGCTTGGAATACAGAAAATCGGGAATCGGTGCGGGTTTCATGCTTGCCATCTCGACACAGGCGATCTCGACGGTACCGGTGACCAGTTCGTCGTCGCCGCGACGAACGTGCTGGCGAAAGACCACCCGCACGCGGGTCAGTTTTTCGACTTCGAGGCCCACCGTCAGTTGATCGTCGAGATGCGCCGGCCGCAGGTACTCGCAATTGGCCTTACGGGCGACGAAGCCGATGCCCGATTCGAGCACCAACTGGCGCTGGTCGTAGCCGGCCACACGCATCCACTCGGTACGACAGCGTTCGAAGAACTTCAGGTAATTAGCGTAATAAACGACCCCGCCCGCATCGGTGTCTTCGTAATAGACGCGCACCGGAATGGTGAAGGCATTGGGGCTGGGCTCAAATTTCATCCCGGGATTTTACCTTGCATCGCAACATTGTTTTGTAACGGTCTGTTTCTGCGACGATTGCAACCATTCGCTGAAAATTGACGACATCCTGAAGCTTAACGCCCGCCGCGCCGTTCGGCTGACACAAGCTATTCGTCGGCCAGCAAATCGCGGACGACGGCGCTGGCCGGCTCGGCCAGCCCAAGATGGCGGTAAATCGCCGGTGTGGCGATGCGGCCGCGCAGGGTGCGCTGCAAATAGCCTTGCTGGATCAGGTACGGCTCCAGCACGTCTTCGATGGTGTCGCGCGCCTCGCCGATGGCCGCAGCCAGGTTGTCGACGCCGACCGGCCCGCCGCCGAACTTGTCGATCACCGCCGACAGCAGCTTCCTGTCCATCAAGTCGAGCCCGGCCGGATCGACATCGAGCATGTGCAATGCCTTGTCGGCGACAACACGGGAAATGTTGCCATCAGCCTTGACCTCGGCGTAGTCGCGCACACGACGCAGCAGGCGGTTGGCGATACGCGGCGTGCCGCGCGAGCGCCTGGCGATTTCCAGCGCTCCTTCTGCGTCGATCGGCGCCCCCAGCAGCGAAGCCGAGCGACTGACGATGCTTTTCAGCTCATCCGCCGTGTAGAACTCCAGGCGGGCGACGATGCCGAAACGGTCGCGCAGCGGGTTGGTCAGCATACCGGCGCGCGTGGTGGCGCCGACCAGCGTAAAAGGCGGCAGATCCAGCTTCACCGAGCGGGCCGCCGGACCTTCGCCGATCATGATGTCGATCTGGAAATCCTCCAGCGCCGGATAGAGGATTTCCTCGACCACCGGGCTGAGGCGATGGATTTCATCGATGAATAGCACGTCGTGCGGTTCGAGGTTGGTCAGGATGGCGGCAAGGTCGCCAGCACGTTCGAGCACCGGACCCGAGGTCTGGCGCAGGTTGACGCCCATTTCGGCCGCGACGATGTGGGCCAGCGTGGTCTTGCCCAGCCCCGGAGGACCGAAAAGCAGCACGTGGTCGAGCGATTCGCTGCGTTTTTTCGCCGCCTGGATAAAGATTTCCAACTGTTCACGGATTTTCACCTGACCGGTGTAGTCGGCCAAGCGCTTGGGGCGCAGGGCGCGCTCCAGCGCTTCCTCCTGAGCCGATTTGCTTTGCGGGGCAATGATGCGGTCGCTGGCGACCAGCTTGTCGGTTTCGATCATGTGACGTGTTCCTCGCGAATCCAGCGGCGAAGCAGCATCTCGCCCAGTGCCAGCAACACCGGCCCGAGGAAGATGCCGATGAAGCCGAAGACCAGCACGCCGCCAAGCACGCCCAGCGCAATGAGCAGGATGGACAACCCGGCGCCGCGCGCCATCAGGATCGGCTTGACGAAATTGTCGATGCTGCTGATCACGAACAGACCGTAGAGCACCATGAAGACGGCCCAGCCGGTCTGCCCTTCGCTGTACAGCCAGGCCGCTGCGCCGCCCCAGATCAACGGCGGCCCGACCGGAATCATCGACAGGAAGAAGGTAGCGAAGCCGAGCAGAACGGCGGCAGGTACGCCGGCGATCAGGAAGCCGAGCATCGCCACGGTGCCTTGCGCCGCCGCCGTGCCGACGATGCCGAGCATGACCCCGACGACCGTGCCACGGGCCTTTTCGAGCATGTTCTCGCCAAGGTCGCCACCCAGCTTGCGTGAGCCGACCAGCAAGGCGTGGCTCAACGCGGCCCCATCGCGATACAGGAAAAAAACCACAAAGAGCACGAGCGCCATCTGTAACAAGCCGTTCGCGGCAATACCGGCGAGCGCCAGCGCCAACCGGCGGGCGGGCGCGATCAATTGCCGGATGGCGCCGTTGAGCTCCTCGCGGTCGACGGCGAGGCGATGCCAGGTCGCGTCGATCTCGGTGCCGATGAAAGGCAGGCCCCTCAACCAGTCCGGTGAATTCGCCGGCAGGCCCTGATTGACGTGGGGCTTGATGAACTCGATCAGCTTGTCCGCGCCATTGGCCAGCGAACCGGCCAGGAACAGCGTGGGCAGCAGCATGACCAATACCAGCGCCAGCGTCATCAGCGAGGCACCCAGGGTGTTGCGCCCGCCGATCGCGGGCAGCAGGCGGTCGGCGTAGAGACGCCAGGTACACACCCAGACCACGAAGGCAAACAGCACCGCGCCGATGAAGGGCAGCAACACAGCGATGCAGCCGACAATGAGCAGCACCACCAGCGCAATTTGCGCCATGCGCTTGGGGTCTTGTTCCTCGATCATCAGGCCTTGGAGAGCAATTTGAGCGCCTGGCGGATACCGTCGGACGTGGTCACGTCGGCCGGCAATTGCTTCATCGCCGCGGTCGCTTCCTTCTCGTTGTAGCCGAGGGCGAGCAGGGCATTGGCGATGTCCTGCTTGGTATCGTCGACCGGCGCATGCAGCGACACGCCAGTGGCATCGGCCAGCTTGCCCTTCAGTTCGAGGAGCAGGCGCTCTGCCGTCTTCTTGCCGATGCCGGGAATCTTGATCAGGCGGCCCAGTTCCTGCTGCGCCACGGCGGCCGAGAGATCATTGACCGATAGGCCCGACAGCACCGACAACGCAGTCCGCGCGCCGATACCGGACACCTTGAGCAGTTGGCGGAAGGCGAAACGTTCGGCCTCGGTCTGGAAACCGTAGAGGAAATGGCCGTCCTCACGCACGGCGAAATGCGTCAGCAACTTCGTCTTTTCACCCGCTGCCGGCAGGTTGTAGAAAGTGCTCATCGGCACGTCGAGCTCGTAGCCGACGCCGTTCACGTCGAGCACGATCTGCGGCGGATTTTTTTCGGCAAGGATGCCGGTGAGTCTTCCGATCATGGGGATTCCAGATACTGTATGTTCAAACAGTCATCATCCTATCAGGCGGCCGCCACGAACGCGATACCCGGCTGTCGCCAAGGCACCCAGACCTTGCCCGCCGTGGGCATGACAAATGGCGCAGGCCAGCGCGTCGGCGGCGTCGGCGGTCGGCGACCCGGCCAGCGACAAAAGCCGCACCACCATGTCCTGCACCTGCTCCTTGGCCGCCTTGCCGTGGCCGACCACGGCCTGCTTGACCTGCAACGCCGTGTATTCGGCCACCGGCAGCCCGCCGTGCACCAGCGCGCTGATCGCCGCACCGCGCGCCTGGCCGAGCAGCAGCGTCGATTGCGGATTGACGTTGACGAAGACCTTTTCCACCGCCGCCTGATCGGGCCGGTAGGTGGCTATCACCTCGCTGATCCCGGCAAACAGCGTGGCGATGCGCTCGGGCAGGGCCTGCTTGTCGTTCGACTTGATGCAGCCGCTGGCCACGTAAACCAGCTGGTTGCCATGCTTCTCGATGACACCAAAGCCCGTTACCCGGAGCCCCGGATCGATGCCCAGTATGCGTGGCACACTCATTTTACCCGCGCCACCAGATAGACCCCGCCAACCGCCACCAGCATGCCGATGATGGCCGTCAGGGTGAGCGTTTCACCGAAGACGACGAATGCGATCAACGCCGTGGTCGGCGGCGTCAGGTAGAACAGGCTGGCAACATTGACCGCGCTGCCACTACGGATCAGCAGGTTGAGCAGGCTGATCGCCCCGAGCGACAGCACCAGCACCAGCCAGCCCAGCGCGAACAGGAAATGGCCGCTCCAGTCGATACGGTAATCCTCGAACAGGGCGACGGCGATGGCCGTAACAATGGCCGTCGGCACAAACTGGATCACCGAGCCGCTGCGCAGGTCGAATTTCGGACAGAAGCGCTTCTGGTACAGCGTACCGGCGGTGATGCCGAGCAACGCGACGACTGCCGGAATCAGCATCGGCCCCAGCGCCCCATCGCCCAGCTTGCCCGACACAACCATGCCGACACCGACAAAGCCCAGGGCCAGTCCGCCCCATTGGCGCGCCGTCACCTTTTCGCCGAGCAGCCAGCCGGAACCGAGTCCCGTCAGCAGCGGCTGCATGCCGACGACCAGCGCGGTTATGCCCGCCGACAGGCCATGCTTGATCGCCACGAACACGCCGCCGAGATACACCGCATGCACCAGGCTGCCAGAGATGCCGATATGCAGCCAATCGCTGCGCCGGGCCGGCCATGGCGCACGCGTCGCCAGAGCGATGACCAGCATCAGGGCGATAACCAGGCCGTAGCGGGTAAGCAGGAAAGACAGGGGTTCGGCATAGGGCAGGCCGTACTTCGCGCCGATGAAGCCGGTACTCCACAGAAAGACGAACAGCAAGGGGTAGAGTCGTTGCATCAGGTTCAGTCCGGCGTGCAGTGCTTGCGGGCCTCGAGCAGGGTTTCGAAAAGCATGCGCGCGTCGCTGCTGGCACGATGGCGACGCAGCTGCAAGCGCAGCTCCACCGCAGCGCGCGTGGCATGCCACAGCTTCTGCTCACACTCGCCGAGCAGGTCACGGATATCCTTCAGCTGGAAGAGCGGCACCTGCTCCGCCGCATCGAACAGTTTGCTGAGCCAGACATAGTCGTACGCCCAGGCATCGCAGTAAACGTATTGGCCGCGCAGTTTTTCATTGAGCTCGTGGCAGACATCGCGCACCCGACGCCCCTTGTCAAACAGCAGCTCGCGCCGGATACCGTGAACCTTCTCGGCCGATTCGTCCCAATGGCTCCACGCCGGCTCCGGCGCGATCAGTGTGCAATAGGCCCGGCCGTCCGGCAGATACAGCCCGACCTCGATCGGATAACTGCCCTTCCCGAACCCGGAGGCCTCGATATCGATGATGGCCGGCTGGATCATTCAGCCGCCGCGCGCCTCAGTCGCAACGCGCCCGGCAGGCAGCCGAATTGGCCGCGCAGGCCTTGTCATCTTCAACCTTGCAGGCGACCTTGGTCCGATGGGTAAAACTGACCCCGTTCGGATAATTGCACACGACCTTGGTGATCGACCCCTGTTTCGCGACCTTCATGCCGGTCGCCGACAGCGCCTTGAGCTTGCCCGGCGGCAGGTCGCAGGAAACATAGCCGTCGAAGGCACCATCCGCCGACTCCCACAGGGCGGTGTTCTTCATCGCCCGGTAGTCGTCGTAGCGCATGCAGTTGTCCGTTTCGCCGGCATACGCCTTCTTGTCGTCGCTACAGAAGCCGCTGTAGGTGTGCTTCAACTCCTCCTCGCTCGGGCAGGCATTGACCTGCTTTGCCGCAGCCAGGTCCGGACAGCTGAACTGTGCCGCACCGGCGGACAAGGACAGAACAAGCAAAAACAGGGCGGGGAGAATCCGGCGGAATTTCACAAACGATCCTTTATAACGCGATATGCAATCAAAAAGCCGGCATCGTCACCCAACAACGGCGAATTACCGGCAATCGGCTTATTCTTCGATAACCGCCGTCGTATAGATTTCCTGCACGTCGTCGAGGCCTTCCAGGGCGTCGAGCAGCTTCTGCATCTTCACGGCGTCGTCGCCGGTGAACACGTTCTCGCCCTCCGGCTTCATCGTCACTTCGCTGAATTCCGGCGTAAAGCCAGCGGCTTCCAGTGCATCCTTGACGGCAATGAACTCGGTCGGCGCGGTGATCACCTCGATCGAACCGTCGTCATTGGTCGCCACGTCCTCGGCACCGGCTTCGATGGCGGCATCCATCAGCGCGCCTTCGTCGGTGCCCGGGGCAAACAGCATCTGGCCGCAGTGCTTGAACTGGAAAGCCACGCAGCCGTCGGTACCCATGTTGCCGCCGTGCTTGGAGAAGGCATGGCGCACTTCGGCGACGGTGCGGGTCTTGTTGTCGGTCAGGCAGTCGACCATGATCGCCGCGCCGCCGATACCGTAGCCTTCGTAACGAACCTCGACGTAATCGACGCCTTCGAGTTCGCCGGTGCCCTTCTTGATCGCGGTATCGATCTTGTCCTTGGGCATATTGACGGCCTTGCCCTTGTCCACGGCCACGCGCAGGCGCGGATTGAAGCTGATGTCGCCGCCGCCCATCTTGGCAGCCACGGTGATTTCCTTGGCGATCTTGGAGAAGGCGGCGCCGCGCTTCTCGTCCTGGCGACCTTTACGGTGCTGAATATTGGCCCATTTGGAATGACCAGCCATGATGATGTCCCACTGCAATAAACAAAGAAGGCGAGATTTTACCCGCCGCAAGCTTTCTCGTCAGGTCGGCGGCTTACGCTATTTCACAAAGCCGCAGCCCGGCGTTGCTAGAATGTTTGGATAATTTTCCCGAGGAACCCGCCGCCATGTCCGATCCCCTGTATCTCGCCAAGTCCGAAGACGGTTATCCTGCCCTGCTGCCGCAAATGGCCAATCGTCATGGCCTGATCACCGGCGCGACAGGAACCGGCAAGACGGTCACCCTGCAATCCATCGCCGAGCGCCTTTCCTACGCTGGCGTGCCGGTCTTCATGGCCGATGTGAAGGGTGATCTCTCGGGCATGGGCGCCCCCGGCAATCCCTCCGAAAAGCTGTTGAAGCGCGTCGCTGAGCTCGGCCTCGAAGGCTTCCAGCCCTACGCCAATTCCGTCGCCTTCTGGGATGTCTTCGGCGAAAACGGCGTGCCGGTACGCGCCACGATTTCCGACATGGGCCCGCTGCTGCTCGCCCGCCTGCTCAACCTCAACGACACCCAGGCCGGCGTGCTGCAACTGGTCTTCAAGATCGCCGACGACCAGGGCCTGCTCCTGCTCGACCTCAAGGACCTGCGCGCCATGGTCCAGAACGTCGGCGACAACGCCAAGAGCTACACCACCGAATACGGCAACATCGCCTCCGCCTCCATCGGCGCCATCCAGCGCGGTCTGCTCACCCTCGAACAGCAAGGCGGCGACAGCTTCTTCGGCGAACCGATGCTCAACATCAACGACCTGATGCAGGTCGACAGCAACGGGCGCGGCGTCATCAACATCCTCGCCGCCGAAAAGCTGGTGCAGGCCCCGGCGCTCTACTCCACCTTCCTGCTCTGGCTGCTCTCCGAACTGTTCGAGCAGTTGCCGGAAGCCGGCGACCTCGACAAGCCCAAGCTCGTCTTCTTCTTCGACGAAGCCCACCTGCTCTTCAGCGATGCCCCGCAAGCCCTGACCGACAAGGTCGAGCAGGTCGTCCGCCTGATCCGCTCCAAGGGCGTCGGCGTCTATTTCGTCACGCAGAACCCGCTCGACGTCCCGGAAAAAATCCTCGGCCAGCTCGGCAACCGCGTCCAGCACGCCCTGCGTGCCTTCACGCCGCGCGACCAGAAGGCCGTGCAGGCCGCTGCGCAAACCATGCGCGCCAACCCCAAGTTCGACGCCGCCACCGTCATCACCGAACTCGGCGTCGGCGAAGCGCTGGTTTCCTTCCTCGACGAGAAAGGCCGCCCCAACGTCGTCGAACGCAGCATCATCTTCCCGCCCGCCTCGCGCCTCGGCCCGCTGACCGCCGATGAGCGCAAGGCCATGATCGCCGCCTCGCCGATGCTTGCCGCCTACGGCCAGGGCGTGGACCGCGAATCAGCCTACGAAGTCCTCAAGGGCAAACCGACCGCCCAAGCACCCACGGCACCGGGCGCCATTCCCGCCCCCAAGGGTGGCGGCATGAACGCCAACGACTGGGGCAACCACGCCGGCCAGTCGCAACCGCAGCCGCGCTACGAACAGGCCCCACAACGCCAACCCGCCCCCGAAGCCCAGGCTGAACCCGGCGGCGGCATCCTCGGCGGCCTCGGCGACATCCTGATGGGCAGCACCGGTCCGCGCGGCGGCAAGCGCGAAGGCGTGCTCGAAAGCGCCGCCAAGAGCGCCGCACGCGGCGTCGCCGGAACAGTTGGTCGCGAAATCGGCAAGCAGATTCTGCGCGGGGTGCTGGGGTCGATTTTGGGTGGGCGGCGCTAACAAGACCTCCGTCGCCACCATGCCACACCGACTTTTCGTTTCTCGAGGAATTTTCAGTGTCCGTTGACTCCTCCTTCTACGTCTACGCACTTAAAGACCCTCGCAGTTCTCCAGCATTGCCTTTCTACATTGGCAAAGGTACAGGTACGCGCTCCTTCGACCACCTGACCAAACCCGATAGCACCCGCAAAGGACTTCGCATTCAGGAGATTCAGGCTTCCGGTGCCAATGTGCTCGTTTCTCGCCTCGTCGACTCACTGACTGAACAACAGGCCATGAAGTTGGAAGCTGAGTTGATTGCCTCATTTGGAACGATCGACACGGGTGGCTTGCTTACCAACTCGGTCCTACCGTCCGGACTTGGCAAGAAAGCCCGCAAATCAGTTGTTCTGCCATCAGGAACCAAAGAAAAAGCCCAGCTTGGCCTTGCTCTGCTCAAGGAATCAGTACTTGAATTAGCAAAAGCAAATCCGAAAGGGATTTCAAATTCTGACGCAGCAAGCCTTCTGGGACTTCGTAGCGACTATGGCGGTGGCTCGAAGGATTATCTTTCGTACAGCGTCATCGGGATTT
Organism: Dechloromonas sp. ARDL1; assembly: GCF_051122455.1. Taxonomy (NCBI): domain Bacteria; kingdom Pseudomonadati; phylum Pseudomonadota; class Betaproteobacteria; order Rhodocyclales; family Azonexaceae; genus Dechloromonas; species Dechloromonas sp. ARDL1. The sequence continues at coordinate 4,005,202 of NZ_CP168939.1, read as the reverse complement.
TGATGCGTGAAGGTAAGCTTGCTCGAGACGAATCCTCCAGGAAGCACATCGCGCGCGTCGAATAGCAGCAATTCTCAAGAATAATCAACCCGGCATACCCCTTGCATAGTAGCCCCCGTCACCATGATTTTTTCGGGGTTGCACCATGGCAATTGCCTCTCTGGCCGCATCGGCGGCGCTTTCGCTGGTTGGATCGGTCGCCAAGAGCCTGATTTCACCCAGTCAACCGGCGGCAACATCAGCCGCTGGGGTGGAAAATTCTGCCGCCGTAAAAATCTCCGAGGCCGGGCTGGCACGGCTGGCGGCCGAGGCAAACACCTCCGGGGGCAAGAACGGGGCAACCTACGACACCTCGCAAGGCAGCCAGGCACTCGATATCGACGCCTATTTCACACCCGATCCGTCGCGCTCGCTGATGTCGATACCGCTGTTGATGCCGACGCAGAACAATATCAACGCCTTGAGCCAACAGGTATCGGCCAAGATGCCGGGCTTTCTGGCAAAACACGGTATTCCCGAAGCGCCAGCGAGCATTACCTACGATGCCTACGGCCAGATTCAATTTCCCGGCAATTACGCCTATGCGACACAGTTTCGCGAAGCCCTAGCCGACGATCCGGTGCTCGCCCGCCAACTGAGCACCGTGAGCGCCCTGTCGTCGCAGATGACAGAGATGAACAAGGCATTGAAGTTCGATACCGAATACCGTGCCGCCCGCAGCCCGTCCGAAATTCAGGCGGTGATTGCCAAGTACCGAGCCTTGCTCGACGGCCAGACCACGCCCTCTACCATAGCGCTGCATTTCGACGGGCAAAACCGCCTGACAGTCACTGCCGACGGCAAGCCGCTGGCCGCCTAGCATGATGCCTTGATTTCGCCGCCGGGCGAACGGGCATACCTGGCTGATTCCGCAGCGGGATTTGTTCGCCGCTGATCGAGAACCCATTGCTGAAACCGGTGTCGAAAAACCATTCCCCGAGAGGAGTGCGACGCCATGCCAGGAACCGTTCGTCTTCACCGTGTCTTGAAAGCGCCTGCCGAACGCTTGTACCGAGCCTTCACGACAGCCGAGGCGATGGCCAAGTGGCTGCCGCCGCATGGCTTCACGTGCACCGTCCATCATCTCGATGCACGGGTCGGCGGCAGCTTCCGCATGTCCTTCACCAGCTTTTCGACCCAGCAGGAACACAGCTTCGGCGGTGAATACCTCGAACTCGTTCCCTACAGCTTGCTGCGCTACACCGACCGCTTCGACGACCCCAGCTTGCCGGGCGTCCTGAATGTGACCGTGATGCTGACGCCGGTGCTGTGCGGCACCGAGTTGAACATCGTGCAGGAAGGCATTCCCGACGCAATCCCAGTCGAGATGTGCTATCTCGGCTGGCAGGAATCGCTGGCGCAGCTGGCGGCACTGGTCGAACCGGAAATCCCGCAGTAGCGCTATCGACTCCCATGATTGCCATATCGCCGGGGAAGGCAATCGCCACCCCGGGATAGAAATGCGCCTATCATTCCGCATCCATTCCTCCGAAAGTTTACAAGATGACAAATTCCCAACGCATCCGCTTTGCCACCATTCCGCTGGCAGGCCTGCTGCTGGCGCTCCAGGGCTGCACGACCGAAGCGTGGTACAAGGGCTACAATCAGTCTTTCGAGCATCACTGTCGCAAGCAGCCGCCCGACGAAAGCCAGAAGTGTCTGGAACAACTCAACAAGACCAGCTATTCCGACTACGAAAAGGAACGTGCGGCGCAAAAGCAGTAGCTGCGTGGAGCATCGCCCATTGGCGGCGCCTCAATCATTCTTGCGAAAGTTTTCCTTGCCCATGTTGCCCCGTCCCATTTGGCCGAGAGCGCAGTCTTTCCCGAAACCCGAGCACGCGGACCCATGCAGCATATTCCTCCCGACAAACCGTGAGCGATGCAGACACCATGCCCTACGTCAATATTCAAATCACCAAGGGCGCAAGCCGTGAACAAAAAGCGGAACTGGTCCGGGAGGTCACCGGCTCCCTGGCCCGTATTCTTGGCAAGAAGCCCGAGCATACACATATCGTCATCCAGGAAATAAACGAAGAAGACTGGGGATTTGCCGGTCTGCTGACCGACGACTGGAAAAGGCAGGCAAGCGACCCAAACGCCTGACAAGCCCCGGCCCGCCTGTGCTCCGCCACCCCACGACACAGGCGGCCTGTCAAAATAGTTCGGATGAAGATCACGACCTTCCCACCCCTCCTCGATCACATCACGGTCACCGCCCCCACCCTGGAAGCAGGTAGCGCATTCGTGCGCGAGGTGCTGGGGGTCGCGCCACAAGAGGGCGGAGAGCACCCGCGCATGGGAACGCACAATCACCTTTTGCGCCTCGGCGAATCGATGTTTCTCGAAGTGATCGCGATCAACCCGTCAGCCGTCGGCCCCGATCGCCCCCGTTGGTTCGCACTCGATACGCTGAGTCCGCACGCGCTGCCGACGCTGTCGACCTGGGTCGTCCGCACCACGGACATTCGGCGTGCCTTGACGGCTTCATCAGAGCACCTGGGCCGTATCGAACCGATGCGTCGCGGTACGCTCGACTGGTTGATCACCATCCCCGAAGACGGTTCGTTACCGCTGGCCGGCCTTGCCCCTGCGCTGATCGAATGGTCGTCCGCCGCGCACCCCGCCGCCAAGCTCATCGACCACAACCTGCATCTCATGAAGCTGGAGCTGTTTTCACCGCACCCCGAACGCCTCGAACACCTGCTCCGGGCACTGGGAGTCGATGCTCCGGTATCGATCCGCCCAGCCCCTGTCGCACGGCTCGTCGCCCACATCGCCACACCGCAAGGCATCCGCCTGCTATCGTCTCCGGATGCAACCGACAACGCCCCATGCCCACCCATACCCAGACCATCATGAATCTCGACGGCGCGCTCGCCGTGCACAGCTGATCGCCGACTCAACGCGCAGCCATGCACGACCTGCCCCCACTCCACGCCTTGCCTGCTTTTGAAGCTGCGGCCCGCCTGGGCAGCTTTCAGGCGGCGGCCACAACCCTGCACCTGACGCCATCGGCGATCAGCCATCGCATTCGCCAGTTGGAGGCGCACCTCGGACAGGACCTGTTCGAGCGGCGGCATCGGGCCATCGTGTTGACGGCCACTGGGCGGCGTTACCTGGCGGTGGTGCGCGATGCCCTGGTTCGCCTCGACGAAGCCAGCGCCGTGCTGCGCGCGCCGCGTCGGGAACGCCTGCGCATTTCGGTGGCGCCGGCCTTGGGCAGCAAATGGCTGGTCTCCCGTATTGCCCAGTACCAGGAAGCGCATCCCGACCTCGAATTCAGCCTGGCCACCGCCACCGGCCTCGGCCCCTTGCTCAATGGCGAGGCGGACATCGGCCTGCGCTACGGCGAGGAGGAATGGCCGGGACTTCTCGCCTGGAAGCTGTTCGAGGAACGGGTGTTTCCGGTGTGTTCGCCAGCCCTGTCCAGCGGGCTCAAGTCACCCGTCGACCTTGATTGCGTACACCTGTTGCGTCATCCCCTGCTCTCCTGGCAGCGCTGGTTCGCGGTCGCCGGGCTGGATCGCCCCGAACCGGCCACCGGCCCGATCTACGAGGATGCCCTGCTCATGCTCGAAGGCGCTGTTGCCGGGCACGGCGTGGCGCTGATGGCGGCAACGCTGGCCCAGCCTTATCTGGATGCCGGGCAATTGGTCAGGCCCTTCGCCGAGGATTGCCCTGACCGCAGCTTCTATGTTGTCGCGCCACCGGCCGCGCAGGACAAGCCGGCGGTCGTCGCCTTCATTCGCTGGCTGCAGCGCTCGACACGCTGAAGACAGAACCGGGGCAGTTGCCGTTTGCAGCGGCAGGGTGACTACCCGCTCAGGGATGGGCGGCTGATCGACGACAGGTTCATAGCGTGCCTACCTGGTTTCGCGGTAGCAAGCGCTGGCACCGGAATACGCATGAATTGAATTCATCCAAACCCAAATCAATTCGTTTGAGCACGCCTGAATGCCCCGGCATGCTTCATTCACCGCCGACTTCCGTCCGCGCCTCGCCTACCCGGCACCGGCCGCCACGGAAAACGCCACCTCACCCCGGTGCGCTCCAGGGCCGCCCCCGCGGCCATTTCACGGATTTCTGGAGAACGATCATGCAAGACCGCGACGGTTATATCTGGCTCGACGGCCAATGGCTGCCCTGGCGCGAAGCAAAGGTGCACGCACTGACCCATACCCTGCATTACGGCTACGGTTGCTTCGAGGGCATCCGCGCCTACGAAACGGCCAACGGCCCAGCCATCTTCAGGCTTGACGAGCATGTGCGCCGGCTGGTGGATTCGGCCCATATCCTCGCCATCGACCTGCCGGTCGACCGTGCCACCCTGAGCAGCCTCTGCTGCGAAGCGATTCGCCGCAACGAGCTGCGCAGCGGCTACATCCGCCCGCTGGTTTTCCTCGGTGCCGAAAAGCTCGGCGTCGATCCGGCCGGCGCCGACACTCACGTCATGGTGGCCGCCTGGCCTTGGGGCGCCTACCTGGGCGGCAATGCCATCAAGGACGGCATCCGCGTCCGCGTCTCGTCGTATGCCCGTCATCACCCGAACGTCCAGATGTGCCGGGCCAAGGCGATTTCCACCTACGCGAATTCCATCCTGGCCGTGCGCGAAGCGCGGCGCGACGGCTACGATGAGGCGCTGTTGCTCGACACGGAAGGCTATGTGGCCGAAGGATCGAGCGAGAACGTGTTCATCGTGCGCGATGGCGAAGTGTTGCAACCGGAAACCACCTCGGCGCTCGACGGCATTACCCGACGTACGGTGGAAACGCTGGCCCGCGAGGCCGGGCTGACCGTGCGCGCCAAGCGCATCACGCGTGACGAGGTGGTTTGCGCCGACGAGGTCTTCCTGACCGGCACGGCCGCCGAAATCACGCCGGTGATCGAGGTGGATCGCCGGCGCATCGGGACCGGCCAGCCGGGGCCAGTGACTCGCCTGCTGCAACAGCGTTACTTCGCCTGCGTCAGGGGCGAGGATGCCAGCCACACCGCTTGGCTAACGCCCATCTGATGCCTGCCGGGGCCACCAACACGGACCCCGGGCAAGGGTTTCAGGCACGACGCCGGAAGCCGCGCAGCATCTCCCACTGGTGCGCGCTCAAGCCAAGCAGGATGAGCGCCGTACCGGCCCACAGGCGCAGCCCGATCGTCTCGCCGTTGAACCAGTGCCCCAGGAAGAGGGCGATGACCGGGGTGATCAACGTGATCAGCGCCACTTTCGCGGTCTCGAGATGCTTGATCACGTAGTAGTACATGGCGAAGCCGATTACCGAACCGAAAACGCCGAGATAGGCGATGGCCGCCCCGGCACGCGGCGGCACGACGGCTGGCAACTGGCCGTCGCCGAACCACCACACCATCCCGAACAGCGGCAGCGAAACCGTCAGCGTCCCTAGCGTTGTTGCCAGCGGCGGGCTGTCGTCGCCGATCTCCTTCAGCCAAACCATCCCACCCGAATAAATTGCCACGGCCGACAGGATGGCCGCCAAACCCATCAGCGCCGAGGCGTGGCCAAGGCTGTCGCCATGGATGAAGATGGTCGCCAACCCGGCTGCGCCGAGCAACATGCCAAGCAATTTCATCGGCGTCAGCGAGCGCTCGCCGACGAATAGCGCGCCGAGAATGGCGGCAGCGAGCGGCGACAAACCGAAGAGAACCGAAATCAGGCCGGAATGCACGTAACGGGCGCCCCAATAGGTCAGCGCCATCGCCCCGAACAAGGCCAGGCCGCCGACCAGATAAGCACGACGCGCCCGCGCATGCAGCGGAATGCGAATACGCCACAGCGCAATGACCAAGCTGGCGACGACGACACCAATCGCCATGCGGGCCAGCACGGCCAGCGCAAAACCGATGCCTTGCGTGCTCCACTGGATGGCCAGCGGGGTGGTGGACCAGATGACGATGATGCCGAGATAGGCGAGCGGAACGGACATGCGATTCTCCAGGTTTAGTTCGCGGGGGGTGACGGGGGATGCAAGGCTGCGTGATGTTGGTGCTCGCGCTCGATGAAGGCGGCGATCATGGCCCGCCAGGTGGCCTCGACCACATCGGGGTCGGCACCGCTTTCCAGCGCCAGGGCATTCACCTTGGCCAGTACTTGGGCAACGCGCTGCGGCGCCGGAATCTCATCGGCCGTCTGCTTGAAAGCGGCGGCCTGGCGCACATAGGCACCACGCTCGGCAATCAGCGCGACCAGCTGGCTATCCACGCGATCGATGTGGCGACGAACCTCGGCCAGCGAGGTGCAGGGGGTAACGGGGATCATGGCGACTCCTTGTGATGAATGGAACGACGGAAAACAAAAAGGCCGCGGGTTTCGATGCCGCGGCCTTGGAATGAAATCGGGATGAATCGACGACTAATACACCACAGGCCCCGGGCAAACGACAACGCGCCACGCGCGCAGGGCGCGGCAGGGCAGTTGATGCAGGGAGAAGGTGACGGGTAGTCGAGTCATGGCTTTATTTTGGCGGCATATTGTGCAGTGCGTCAAGCCGCACTCGGTGCCGGTTGGGGGCAGGATATCCCGAGGGGAAAAACAGCCCGCCGCCGAGGAAAGAGTTTAATATTAGAGTTATCTAATTTATCGGAGCACGCCATGAAATCCCTCCTTTCCGTCGCACTGCTGATTTCCGCATTGCCCAGCTTCGCCCAGGATATCGTCGCGCTGACCGCCGAGACGAAGAAGATCGTTCTGCCAGTCGTCCCCAAGGTAGTCAACGCCATGCAGGAAGCCGTAGCGGACAAGGGCGTGGCCGGTGCCATTCCCGTCTGCAAGGAACAGGCGCCCGAACTGATCAAGGAAAAACACCAGGAAACCGGCTGGGACATCCGCCGCGTCAGTCTCAAGACACGCAATGCCGAGCGCGCCACCCCCGATCTCTGGGAAGCCCGCCAGTTGGCCGATTTCAACATTCGCGCAGCCCTGGGCGAGAAGATCGACAGCCTGGAAAAAAGCGAGATCACAACCGTCGATGGCAAACCGGTATTCCGTTACATGAAGGCGCTGCCGGTCGGCGATGTCTGCCTCAAATGCCACGGCCCGGCCGAGACGCTCGATAGCGGACTGAAAAACGTGCTGACGACCACCTACCCGCACGATCAGGCCACCGGCTATGCCAAGGGACAGATTCGCGGTGCGCTGACGGTCAAGCGCCCGCTGTAGCATCCAGCCCCACGCACCGGCACCGCGCTGGCGCGCCAAGGTCATGATGCAGCGACATGCCCGGGTTCAAAGCAACCCTGAGCATGTCGCCGCGTGCGAGCGGAGAGTGCTCATGAGCAGATGCATCCTCATCAGCTATCGCCTCCTCGATTACCTGGCCGATATTGATCATCTTGCCGCTCACGCCGCGACTGCTCAGCTGGCCCCCCCTATCTGCTAGACAGCGTGCCAGCCGACCAGACAAACATGCCGACGCCCTTGTCGCACTAAACCTGGCACGCTGAATAGCGCCCCGGCGCGATGATGCCGTTCGGATCGAGGGCGGTTTTCAGGTGCCGGTGCAGTTCTGCCTGCTCCGAACCCTCCTCATGGCCGATCAGATCCATGTAGTCGACTCCCAGACGATACGGAGGCCAGCCCTGACGCAGGCCGGACTGCACCAGATCGCGATAGCAGGCCTTGGCCCGCCGCACCTCGTCCGGCAGCCTCCGATCAAAGAGCAGCGGGATGGTCGCCGACAGTACGCGGGACGAGCGGGAAGTGACCGCCAGCAGTGGGTCGAAGCCGTGGCGGGCCAGCACTTCGCCCATGATCTCCCGGTAGCGCCGTACCGACTGCGGTGTAAACGGTAGCAGCGGCGCGTACCAGAGGATACCCTGCCCGTCGCGTGCCGGATGGGCCGAGGTATCGAGCAGGCGGCTGGACGATTCGAGGGCGTAGGCGATTTTCAGGAAGGCGGTGATCGGCACGCCCTCGACGGTTCCCAGCGCATTGACCAGCGAACCGAGATGGCGCCGCAGGCTGGGAAAGAAGCTACCGGGCAACAGCCGGAAAAGCCGCTGCAGCAGACGTACCTGCCCGGTGCTGAAACTCCAGATGCGGCATCCGTCCACACGCCGGCGAATATCGCGCACCGCACCGCGCACCGAGGCTTTCGAGCCGTAGAGCGTACCCAGCGCCGTCCAGCTCGATATTTTGCGGCGAAGCGCTTCGCCTGCCAGGTATTCGGCCCGTTCGGCGCCGCGTCGTGTCGTGGCGAGCGGTGCGTCCGGCTGGGTCGCCAGGATGCGGCTGTCGTTCATCATGATGATGCCGCCGATGCCGGGGATTTCCTCGACGATGCCGCTCAGCGCCGCCTGGCTGGCCTCGAAGCGCGCGTCGGAAGCCCATTCGAAGACCAGGATGCGGCAATCCTCGGGCATGCGCGCCAGTTGCACTGTCGCCTGCGTAGCGATACCGAAGCTGCCCTGGCGCAACAAGCCCGCCCAATAAGGACCGGTTCCCATCCGCCAGCGCTCGGCCAGATCCTTGCAATCGAGCGCCTGATAGACGTGGCGGAAAGGCAGGCCGCTACCCCAGAAACCGCGCAGCTCGGAGATCGCCTCGAAGTGGTCGACCACCGGCGTCAGGCCGTAGCCGCCGTCGAGCGCGTTGCCGAGGATGTTGCCGTTCGGCCCGACCCCGGTGGTCGGCACCAGCAGGCGGGCACCGGCGCGACGAATGGCCTGTTCGAGATCGTGCTGGGTGACCCCCGGCTGGATGCGTGCCACGGCCGCTTCACTGTCGATCTCGATCTGCTTGAGCAGCGACAGATCGACCAGCACGCTGCCGGCATGCACAGGCTGGGCGGTACCGTAGCCGAAATTGCGGCCGCCGCTGATCGGCCACAACGGCACGCGATGGGCATTGGCCGCCACCAGAATGCGCGGTACCGCGGCCACGTCGGTAACCACCAGCGCCCCGGCCGGATAGCGTGTCGCCGCACCGGTATCCGGGCGATACGGTTCGAGCGCACCCGGTTCATCGATAACCAGCAGGCCGGGAACATTGCGTAGCGTGTCGTAAAATGTTTTGAGCATTGCAGACTCCTGTTGTGAATGGGAGCCGCCATGGAAACCGAATTATTTCCATATGTCATTTCTTCATGCCATGCCCCGGTATCGAAGAACCGAGACATCGCTCGATACCCGCGCTTGGCGCGAATTTCGTGCTTCGCAATCGGGAGAATCGGGAAAGGATGACCGGCAAACTTGCTGATTGCTCCCCCGCCCCGGGGGCACAAGGTATGCCCCAGGGACTCAGCCAGGACTCGCCCTGAATATCACCCGGAATACGCTCGCCGGCTGGCTGGCAATCCTGCACGCCGAGACGGCTTGAGGAACGCAACAGGGTACGTCGTCAAACACATCCAGCACGCCATGGACATATCCTTGCCGGATAAGTATCCTTCCGCGCGCCTATTTTCTCTCCGACCGCTTTCCGATCCATTTTCCGCAACAAAAGGCAGATACCCCTCGATGAATTTCTTCCACCACGCCGCCAGCCCCGCCGAACGAATCGTGCTGGCGATCCTTGTCGTCGCCGGGATCGTCGCCTGCGGCTGGGCGCTCGCCCATATCGCCACCGCCATCCTGACCGGGGTCGGCCTGATGATCGCCGTCGCCACAACAGGATTTGCCACAGCTGGCGCCGTAGCCAGTTGGATGCCGGCCGCCACCAGTATCGGCGTCGCGGCTGGCGGGGCCAGCCTGTGCGTATTTGTGGTCGGCAAGGTTGTCGAGTCGGGAAAAAAGCAACCATATGAGTGGAGCCTGCCAGCACTGACCGCCTTGGCCGTATTCTTTGTCGACATGACCAAGGAAATTGCTTTTTCCACACAACTGGAAAGAGCTACGTTCGCGGTAGTCACAGCCTTGCTCACGCTGGTCAGCGGTTTCTTGCTGATGCAGCCCAAATGGGGCGTCAAGGTAATCGGCTTTTTGCTGCCTTTCTTTCCGGTGTTGATCGTTGTGCTCGTCTATCTGCAGGACAAACAAATCGAAAGCCTGTTAAACGACATACTCGCGGCCGGCTCCATGGGTGCAATAGGACTGGTCGGTGCCATCGTCATCGCGCTCCTGACCGGTATTCTCGGGCTGATGTTGAGCGACAAATCCCGCTGACCACCATGTGCAAAACACTTTGAGAAGTGCTCAGAATGGCCAGAGCGGACAATAGCCCGGCCGACGCACTCGATAGCGCTGTTAAAAACCGGCCGACCACCACCTGACCGCACAACCTGGCCGCCGGATACGCCAAGCGACTGATTCGCGATGCGCTGACGGTCAAGCACCTGCTGCAACAAGCAATCAGGAGCCGGGGTGGCCGGCGGCCTGAATCCGGCAATATGGCCGCGTACCGACCGACGGTCACATGCCATGTGCAAAACGAACGGTTGACACTCTGCAATTCAGAGTTATAAGCTCTGCAATATAGAGTTACCAATCCGCAAGCTCATGACCGTTCCAGCCCAGCAACTCGCCGCCATTCAATCCATGCTCGCCGCCGGCCATCGCAACCTGCGCATCGAGCGGCACAGCCTGCCCCTATGGGGCATTCCAGCCGGCCTGCTGTGGGCACTGTCGGAATTCATCCTGACGCCGGAACAATTGCCCGATCTAACCCAGCGTGCGCTCGCCTGGCTCATGCTGATGGCAACCGTGCTGGCCACGGTCGGTACGCTCGACTGGTACTGGACGCGGCAGACCAAGGCGGCGCGCGACGAGGCCTGGTCTTTCATTCATCGCCAGGTAATCAAGATCTGGTGGTTGATGATGGGCTTGGCCACGCTGGCCACCTTCGCCATGTTTTTCTACGGCGGAGCTTACATGGTGTGCGCCGTCTGGCTGGTCTGCCTGGGTATCGGCCTGTATGTGCACGGCTTGTTTTCCGAGGAACTGCTGGAGTGGGCGGGCCTGCTTGCCATGCTGATCGGGATAGGCGGGCTGGTCGCTCAATTCCCTTACGAAACCATGCGCTGGATAGCCGCCGCCGTCTTCGGCATCGGTCTGCCGCTGCTGGGCCTGATGCTGGACCATGGTCGGCATCGTCCTGCCTTGTTCCGACTCGGCCAGATGTTGCTCTGGCTTTCGGCCGTGCTGATCGGCCCGCTGCTCATCGAAACGACTGCCCACCGCGAGGGGATTCCCGACACCCGGGCAGTGCCGCTTGCCGAATTTCGGGCTGACCCGCAGGCCCGGGAAGGTAGCCGCATTGTCGCCATTCCGGCCGGTACCGCCGTTCCGATCGAGCTGGAACTGGGTGGCGACCTGTTCGTTGGCAACGTCGGCAAATCCGGGATGACGCTGAACACCGCGCAAGACATCGAACTGCTCGTCCGCGATGGCGAACTGACCGGTGACGTGCGCCTGGCCGGCGGCGACTGGCAGCAATCGCGCCGCGTACGCTGGATTTCCATTCCCTGGCTGAAAGCAACGCTGACGCCCGCCCAGGGGCCACTCGTGACCGGTAGCCTGATCGTGCAGATTGGCGCCCGCTGAATTCTCTTTCGCTCCTGGAGTCGCTCATGAAAACCTGCCGCCCCACCTTGCTTGTGGTCGTTACCCTCGCGCTCGGCGCCTGTGCCAACCTATCCGCACCTTCGGCGGCCGACATTGCCCGTCTGCCGGTCGTTGACTATGGCCAGAACCCACCCGCCGACGAGTTTGTGCTGCGCTACCCAGCGGGCACCGACCTGCCGGTCATCGCCCGCTTCGAAGGCTCGCTGCTGGAAAAAACCGACCGGGCAATAATGACAGTGCGTATCAAGCGCGATGTATACGTCTATCGGGAGCTGGCCAGCCTCGACGGAAAATCCTGGCAACCCGGCAACCAGGTTGTCGGTGGGCGTGTATGGATGACGCTGCCGGGCCACAAGGATCAAAAACTGGATGCCGTCAGCGCCGGTGAGATCGGTGCCGAATTCAACCTGAAATAGCGACTGATTCCCCATGGAAGAACTCGATCCCCTGCTCCATCAGCCACTCCGCACGCAACTGGTAGCTTTCCTGGCGGGTGCCGGCGAACAGACCTTTTCCGACCTCAAGCGCCAACTCGGCGTATCGGATGGCAACCTGGATGCCCACCTGAAAAAACTGCTGGCTGCCGATTACGTTGCGGTGCGCAAGGAGTCCGGAAACGGCCGGCCGCAGTCGTTCTTCGTACTCACACCACGAGGCTTGGCCGCACTCAACGACTACGTCCGCGCCCTACAGCGCCTGCTGCCGCTGGCCGGCAGCAGCGACGCACTGCCCGCTGGACTTCCCGGCCGCAGGCTTGCGGCCGACTGAGCGACGCCGACTCCTCATCGGGTTGGCGCTATCTCTGTCATGCCATTTGTTGTTCTTCGGCCTGGCTGAGCACCGTCGGATAGCGCATGCTCCGCGCGCAGCATTGCCGCTGATCGTCGCTTTGCAACCGGGAAAGGCCACGAATCCGGTATCGAAAATCGCTCCGTTAGGGGCTGGCAGCTCCCCGATCGTGTCCCCCCCGCCACGGCGGACTACGCCATCCGCAGCCCGAGCGCCATCCGCAACAACGCCAGAAGAAACTCACCAAGCCGGGGCCGGAAGCACGGCGTCTTACCTTCCGGATGCCGCCGGCTTGCTCGACGCCGCTCGGCGACAACTCGACAGCGAAAGCCGCAGGCGGATGCTCGACCCCATGTTTTCGCCCCCCGAAGTATCTGCTCGCGTGCGTCGGACTGATGCATTTGAGCGTGCCTTGGGGACCGGCACGCAACGTGTCGAACAATTGGCTGACGGTTCGGTTCGCGTCACGACCTCCAATGGCCGACAGCATTGCCTGCAGCCGATGCCGGAGGTGGTGGCGCGCGGCCTGCCCCAGGCGCCCATCAGCACGCCGACGAATTGCCCGTGAGTCGGCATCCGGCACCCCGCGCGAAACCGTCTGCCTCCCTAGGCCCAACGCCAACGCGTGGGCAGCAATGCCAAAATTCGCGATCAGGAAAGGATGACTCGAAAACTTGCCGATTGTGAGTCCAAGGCCCGGTCGCATAAGGTGTGCCACAAACACACATTCAGGAGCCGCCATGGACATCACCACGCTGCAAACCCTGCTCTTCGTTCCTGCCGACCGCCCGGAACGCTACGCCAAGGCCTTGGTGAGCGGCGCCGACGCAATCATCATCGACCTCGAAGATGCCGTTGCCACCGCCGCCAAGGACAAGGCCCGCCACATGCTAGCCGACTGGCTGGCAACCCAGCCCGCCAAATGCGTGCTAGTCCGCATCAACGCCATCGACACCCCCTGGTTCGCCAGCGACCTCGAACTCTGCCGGGCCCCTGCCGTCGCCGGCATCGTCTTGCCCAAGGTCGAAAACGCGCAGGCGCTCGCCGACATCGGCGAATTCGCCGGCAAGCCGCTGATGCCCATCATCGAGAGCGCTGCCGGGCTGGCCGCGCTGAACGCCCTGGCCGGCAGCCCGCACGTCGCCCGACTACTCTTCGGGAAACTTGATCTCGCCATCGACCTCGGCCTCGACTATCCGCCACCGCCCGGCGAAGACCCGGAAGAAAACGTCTTTCTCTTCGCCCGCAGCCAGCTCGTCCTAGCCTCACGCAACGCCAGCCTCGCCCCACCTGTCGACGGCGTCTACACCCCCCTCGACGATCCCGACGGCCTGATCCGTTACGCCAGGCGCGGCGCCCGTCTCGGCTTTGCCGGCATGTTGCTGATTCATCCCCGGCAAATCGACCCGGTACGCAGCGCCAACACCCCGAGCCCGGCACAAATCGACTGGGCCACCCGCATCGTCGCAGCCACCGAGAGCGCCGCCGGGAGCGCCACCACGCTCGACGGAAGCATGGTCGACGCCCCCGTCGTCACCCGCGCCCAACGCATTCTCCAGCGTGCCGGAGCGGCTTGAAAATATTCCACCGACACGGCCTGACCAGCTGAACCTTGGCTCACCGCCATCCTCAATCGGCGCGCCGCAGGTGTTCGACCAGCTGCCGCGCATAGCTGGGCAGCGCGTCGAGCGAACGGACTGCGATCTGCAGCCGGCGCTCGGCCCAGTCGTCGGCCAGCGGCACGACGGCGAGTGAGTTGGCATCACCGAAACGTTCGGCCGACGAGCGCGGCACGATGCCGATACCGAAACCGCATTGGGCGAAACGACAGACCGCGTCGAAACTGCGGGTTTCGACGCGGATGTGCATGCTCTTGCCCAGATGCTGCGCTTTTTCGTCGAGAAACGACTGGATCGCCGCCTGCTGGTCGAGGGCGATGAAATCCTCTTCGACCACCGCTTCGAAATGCAGCGCTGTCGCCCCGGCCAGGGGGTGATCACGCGCCATGACGACAACCAGCAGGTCGTCGCGGAAGGGGAAACATTCGAGCCGGCCGGCGTCGACGCTGGCCGCGAAGATACCAACGTCGGCCCGCCCTTCGGCGACGCGGCGAATCACTTCGACCGACAACACTTCCTCAATGCGGATATCGACCTGCTGGTGCTGACGCAGGTAGGCACCGACCGTTTCGGGCAGGAAGCCGAGCATGGCATTGGTGTTGGCAGCCAAGCGCACCAGGCCGCGAAAGCCGCGCGCATGTTCCTGCAGCTCAGCATTAAGCAACTGGAAGTCGTAAAGCCAGCTCCGGGCGTGACGCAGGAAGACACGCCCGGCCGGGGTCAATTCGACGCCGGCCTTGCTGCGGCTGAAGAGAACGCTGCCGGTTTGCTCTTCGAGCTTGCCGATGCGTTTGCTGACGGCGGCCAGCGCCAGATGGCAATGCTGACTGGCGGCGGTCAGCGAACCTTGTTCGGCCGCCGCGACGAATATTTTCAGGTCGCTGGTATCGAAATGCATGCTCGCCCCTCCCTTCGCAATCAGCGAAGGATATACCGAAAAATCGCCGATTAACAAAGAGTTGGCCTGCCCCTAATCTGCTTCCCGAGACGAACCAGAGGAGCAAACAAGATGTCCGGAACAATCGATACCGCCCTGCTGCAACAGTGGCAGGGCCGCCAGGAAGTCCTTTTTGACACCGCCACCGCCTTTCCGCTGCGCGCCCTGAAGGCGACGCTGGAAGCGCCTTACGTCCAATCCAGCAACATGGGCGAAACCTTGCCGCCGCTCTGGCACTGGCTCTATTTTCTGCCGCTGCATGCCCAATCGGCGCTGGGCGCGGATGGCCATGCCAAAAAAGGCGGCTTCCTGCCGCCGGTGCCGCTGCCGCGCCGGATGTGGGCGGGCGGCCGCTTTGGTTTCAGCACCCCGCTGCGCATCGGCGACCCCATGCAAAAGACCTCGACCATCGCTTCAATCAAGGTCAAGGAAGGGCGCAGCGGCCAACTGGTCTTCGTCACCGTGCGCCACGACATCGCAGTTGCCGGGCAGCCCCGCCTGTGGGAAGAGCACGACATTGTTTACCGCGATGCACCCGCTGCCGATGCGCCGATCGTGCCGCCAGTCAAGGCCGAAAGCGGTGCCTGGCGGCGCGAAATTGTGCCCGACGACGTGCTGCTTTTCCGCTATTCGGCGCTCACCTTCAACGGCCACCGCATCCACTACGACCGCCGCTACGTCACCGAAGTCGAAGGCTATCCCGGCCTGATCGTGCATGGGCCGCTGATCGCCACGCTACTACTCGACCTGCTGCAACGGGAAATGCCTGGCGTCGCGCTGACCGGCTTCGAATTCCGCGCCGTGCGACCGACCTTCGATACGCACCACTTCCACGTCAATGGCCAGCCTTCGGCCGACGGCAAGACTATCCGCCTGTGGGCCAGCGACCATGAGGGTTGGCTGACCATGGACGCCACCGCCACCCTGGCCTGAGGTAGAGCGACGATGCAACCCTTGCAAGGTATTACCGTTGTTTCGCTCGAACACGCCATCGCCGGCCCGTTCGCCACGCGCCAACTTGCAGATCTCGGCGCCCGTGTGATCAAGGTCGAACGGCCGGGCAGTGGCGATTTCGCCCGCGGCTACGACAAGCGGGTGCGCGGCCTGGCTTCGCATTTCGTGTGGACCAACCGTTCCAAGGAAAGCCTGTCGATTGACGTCAAGCACCCGCGGCTGGCCGATGCGCTGTTCCGTCTGGTGGCCGGGGCCGACGTGCTGGTCCAGAACCTCGCCCCCGGCGCAGCCGACCGGCTTGGTCTGGGTTACGAGACGCTGGCGGCGATCAACCCCGGCATCATCGTCTGCGACATTTCCGGCTACGGTTCGGACGGTCCCGACCGTGACCGCAAGGCGTACGACCTGCTGATCCAGAGCGAGTCGGGTTTTCTCTCGGTAACCGGCACGCCCGAAGAAATGTGCAAGGCCGGGCCGTCGATTGCCGACATCTCGGCCGGCATGTACGCCTACAGCAACATCCTGGCGGCGCTGCTCGAACGCGGGCGCACCGGCAAGGGCCGGCACATCGATATTTCAATGCTCGAATCGCTCGGCGAGTGGATGAGCTACCCGCTCTACTACGCCATCGACGACCAGCCGCCACCGCCCCGCGCCGGCGCCGCGCACGCGACGATTTTCCCCTACGGCCCATTCGAGGCGTCCGACGGCAATCGCCTCATGTTCGGTCTGCAGAACAACCGCGAGTGGGTCAGTTTCTGCCGCCTCGTCCTGCAGCGCGACGATCTCGCCAACGACCCGGCCTACGCCGACAACGCCGGCCGGCAAGCCGCGCGGCCGACGCTGGAGCCGATGATTCGCGACATCCTGCGCCAACTCCCGCCGGACGAAATACGCCGACGGCTTGATCAGGCGCAAATCGCCAATGCCCGCGTCAATAGCGTGCACGAATTGTGGTCGCATCCGCAACTGGCTGCCCGCCAGCGCTGGCGCAGTGTAGGCACGCCAGCCGGGCCGGTGCCGACACTGCTGCCACCCGGGAGCTGGCCGGAAGCCCCCCGCCTCGACCCGGTACCGGCGCTCGGCGAACACACCGACCGCATTCTCGACACGCTCGGCATTGATGCCGCCGAACGCGCCGCCTTGCGGGCTGCCGGCGCGATCCAGTAAGACCGCCCCCCGGGGCTGCCCGCAGTACCCACACCCATAACAGGAAGAGACATCATGAAAAAACTCGCAACCGCACTCCGTTTTGCACTGCCCCTGGCCCTCGGCATTCTTGCCGTCGGGCCGGCGCTGGCAGCGGACCCCATCGTCATCAAGCTCAGCCACGTCGTCTCGGTCGACACATCCAAAGGCCGTGGCGCCGAACAGTTCAAGAAGCTGGCCGAGGAACGAACGAAGGGCCGCGTGCAGGTGCTGGTCTATCCGAACAGCCAGCTCTACAAGGACAAGGAAGAACTGGAAGCACTGCAACTCGGTTCGGTGCACATGCTGATTCCGTCGCTCTCCAAGTTCGGGCCGCTCGGCGTCAAGGAATTCGAGGTCTTCGATCTGCCCTTTCTCTTCCCCGGCTTTGCCGAGGTGCACAAAATCACCGACGGCCCCCTCGGCCGGCAGATGCTCGACAAGCTTGAACCTCGCGGCATCAAAGGCCTGGCCTTCTGGGACAACGGTTTCAAGGTGATGTCGGCCAACAAGCCGTTGACGCTGTCGAGCGACGCCAAGGGCTTGAAGCTGCGCATCCAGTCGTCGAAGGTGCTCGAAGCGCAGATGCGCACGCTGGGCGCCCTGCCGCAGACCATGGCCTTCTCCGAGGTTTACCAGGCACTGCAAACCGGCGTCATCGACGGCACCGAGCAAACGCCGACACAAAGCTACAGCCAGCGTTTCCATGAAGTCCAGAAACACTATACGGCCACCAATCACGGTTATCTCGGCTACGCCGTCGTGGTCAACAAGAAGTTCTGGGATGGCCTGCCGCCGGATGTCCGCAGCGCGCTGGACAGCGCCATGCGCGATGCCACCGTCTTCGTGAACCAGCTGACCGAGAAGGAAAACGAGGACGACCTCAAGCGTATCGCCGCCTCCGGCAAGGCCAGCGTCACCCAGCTCACGGCCCAGCAGCGGGATGCCTGGCGGCAAGCCCTGCTCCCCACCTATGGGCAGGTCGAATCGCGTCTGCCGAAAACGCTGGTCGAGGCCATCCGCAAGGAAATCGGCGGAAAATAAACCACCATAGGCGGCGACCCCGCCTCCCCTCCCGGAGAAGTCCCCATGCTCGACCACCTGGATCACCTCGTATTGACCACGCGCGACACCGCCGCCTGCATCCATTTCTACGAAACGGTGCTCGGCATGCGGTGTGAAACCTTCGGCGACAACCGCACGGCCTTTGTTTTTGGCCGACAAAAGATCAACCTGCACGAATACGGCAAGGAATTCCTGCCCAAGGCGCACCTGCCGGTTCCCGGTGCGCTCGATCTGTGCTTCATCGCCAGTCGACCGCTGGACGAAGTCATCGCCCACCTGC
Organism: Dechloromonas sp. ARDL1; assembly: GCF_051122455.1. Taxonomy (NCBI): domain Bacteria; kingdom Pseudomonadati; phylum Pseudomonadota; class Betaproteobacteria; order Rhodocyclales; family Azonexaceae; genus Dechloromonas; species Dechloromonas sp. ARDL1. Next base: position 3,986,821 of record NZ_CP168939.1, on the reverse strand, counting down.
ATGCACATGGTGTCCCCATTGTCGAAGGCCCGGTCAAACGGACCGGCGCGCTCGGCCCCATCCGATCCATCTATGTGCGCGACCCCGATCTCAATCTGATCGAAATCGCCGAAGCTTGGTAAGATCAAGCACTCTCTGGAGAGGTCGCGCCGAAGCATGGTTTGGACAACCCGTCGTCGAGATCGAAAGAACGGCTGTCTGACAATTGTCGGCGCGTGCTCAGACCTCCATCCGGGGTTCTCGATATCACGTCACTTTCTCCGGACCCGAATTGCAACCATCGAACGCTTACGGCACTGGCCTGGCCCTTATTGCCGCACTTGGCTTCTCGCTCAAGGCAATATTCGTCAAGTTGGCCTATCCCTACGGCATCGATGCAATCACCTTGCTCGCCTTGCGTCTCGGCTTTGCGCTCCCTGTCTTTCTATGGGTCGGCCTGTCCAGTCAAAAGGCTGGCGACAGCCTGAGCCGCGAGGATTGGGGAAAGCTCCTGCTGCTGGCCTTCTGCGGCTACTACGGATCGAGTCTGCTCGATTTCTGGGGACTGGAATACATTTCGGCCGGGCTTGAACGGCTGATTCTATTCACCTATCCGACGCTGACCATCCTGATCGGCGTCCTATTCCAGGGCAAGCCCCTCACCCGGCGCGAAGGTATTGCCGTGGCACTGTGCTACACCGGCATCGGATTCGCCTTCGTGCATGACCTCAATTTCGGCGATACGCGCAGCGTGGTGATCGGCGGCGCCCTGGTCTTCGGATCCAGCATTCTTTACGCCGTGTATCTCTCCGGAAGCGGCCCAATGATCACCCGCCTTGGCGCCATGCGCTTCTCGGCGCTGGCCATGCTGATGTCGTCAGCCATGACGCTGCTGCATTTCATGGCCGCCCAGCCGTTCTCGGCTTTCATCCAGCCGCTGCCGGTCTACGGCTGGGGGCTGGCCATGGCCCTGTTTTCAACCATCGTGCCGGTATTCGCCCAGTCGGCGGCAATCCGCCGCATCGGCGCCGGGCGCGCCTCCCTGTATGGCATGGTCGGCCCCATCCTGACCATCGGTTTCGGCTGGTGGCTGCTCGGTGAGCACATTTCCGCCGCGCAGACCGCGGGCGCCGTCTTTGTTGTCGTCGGTATCCTGATCGTCAGCCGCAAGTAGTCGCTTCGGTTAGAATCCGGAGCATGATCGGCATTCTTCTCATCACGCATGGAAGCTATGGCGAGGCGCTCGTTCAGAACGCCTGCCACGTGCTGAACAAGCGCCCGCTGCAACTGAACCAGCTCGGCCTCTCCGCGCAGGACGACCCGCTCGACCTGCTGCCGCTGGCCCGCCAGATGTTGCGCCTGGTCGATAGCGGCCGGGGCGTGCTGGTGCTGACCGACATCTTCGGCGCCTCGCCGGCCAACCTTGCCCTCAAGTTGCTCGATCCGGGCCGTATCGAAGGCTTGGCTGGCGTCAATCTGCCCATGCTGCTGCGCGCCCTGAACTATCGCGACAAGGACTTGGAGACCCTGCTTGTCCGCGCCCGCGATGGTGGCCGCGACGGCATTCTCAACATGCAAGACCATTAACCGGAAACGATTCATGCTGACCCAGGAAACCGAAATCATCAACAAACTTGGCCTGCACGCCCGCGCCTCGGCCAAACTCACCCAGCTCGCCGGCAAGTACAAGTGCGAAGTGTGGATGACCAAGGGAACGCGCCGCATCAACGCCAAGAGCATCATGGGCGTCATGATGCTGGCCGCCGGCAAGGGCTCGAAGGTGACCCTGGAGACTGACGGCGCCGACGAAGCCGAGGCCATGGAGGCCCTGCTCGCGCTGATCGCCGACTACTTTGGCGAAGGGGAATAGACTCGATGAGCTTCACGCTACACGGCCTGGGCGTTTCCGGCGGCATCGCCATCGGGCGAGCCATGCTGATGTCGCACGCGACCCTCGAGGTCGCCCACCTGACACTGGCGCCGCGCCTGATCGACAAGGAAATCGAGCGCTTCGACGCAGCCATCAAGGCGGTCAAGGAAGAACTGATCCTGATGAAGGAAAATACCGAGCACGCGCCGGCCGAGCTCAACGCCTTCATCGACATCCACACCATGTTCCTGGAAGACCCGGAACTGGCCGAAAAGCCGCGCGACATCATCCGCGAGCGACGCTGCAATGCCGAATGGGCGTTGGTCCAGCAAATGGAGCATCTGGTCGACCAGTTCGATCAGTTCGAAGACACCTACCTGCGCGAGCGCAAGTTCGACGTGGTGCAGGTCGTCGAGCGCGTGGTCAAGGAACTGCTCGGCCACCCCGGTCGCGCCGCGCTGAAGAATGCCAAGAAGTCCAAGGAAGAAAGCCTGATCGTCGTCGCCCACGACCTGTCTCCGGCCGACACCATCGCCTTCAAGGAACACCGCTTCGCCTCGTTCATCACCGATGTCGGCGGCGCGACTTCGCATACCGCCATCCTTGCCCGCTCGATGGCAACTCCTGCCGTCCTCGGCCTGGAAAACGCCCGCGGCCTGATCCGTGACGGCGAACTGCTGATTGTCGACGGCCTGCGCGGCGTCGTCATCGTCAATCCGGATCAACGCATCCTCGACGAATACCAGCTGCGCAAGGAACAGATCGAGCTGGAGAAATCCAAGCTCAAGCGCCTGAAGACCGCCAAATCGGAGACGATCGACGGCGTTGAGGTGCAGTTGTTCGCCAATATCGAGCTGCCGGGCGATGTCCCGGTCGCCCTCGACTGCGGTGCCGAAGGCATCGGCCTGTTCCGTACCGAATTCCTCTTCCTCGACCGTGGCGACATGCCCGACGAGCAGGAGCAGTACGAGGCCTACAAGAAAGTGGTCAAGGGCATGGGCGGCCGGCCGGTCACCATCCGCACCTTCGACCTCGGTGCTGACAAGGATCTGAACCCGAACGCCAGCGCCGGCGACCGCGTCAAGACCAACCCGGCGCTCGGCCGCCGCGCCATCCGCCTGTCGCTGGCCGAACCGCGCATGTTCCAGACCCAACTGCGCGCCATCCTACGCGCCTCCAAGTACGGCCCGATCAAGCTGCTCATCCCGATGCTGGCGCATGCCCACGAAATCGACCAAACGCTGGCCGCGCTGGAACAGGCCAAGTCCAGCCTGCGCGGTGAAAAGGTGGCTTTCGACGAAAAAATCGAAGTCGGCGGCATGATCGAGATTCCCGCTGCCGCGCTGGCCGTCGGCCTGTTTCTACGGCGCCTCGACTTCCTCTCCATCGGCACCAACGACCTGATCCAGTACACGCTGGCCATCGACCGCACCGACGAGCAGGTCGCCGCCCTCTACGACCCGCTGCACCCGGCCGTGCTGATGCTGATCGCCCATACGCTGGCCAGCGCCGAGAAGGTCAACGTCCCTGTATCGGTCTGCGGCGAAATGGCCGGCGACCCGGAACTGACCCGCCTGCTGCTCGGCATGGGACTGCGCATCTTCTCGATGCATCCTTCGCAGATACTGAAGGTCAAGCAGCACGTGCTGAAGTCGGAGGTCAACGACCTCGCCCCCAACGTCCGCAAGATCCTCCGCCTGGACGAGCCGGGCAAGCTGCGCGAGGCGCTGGAGAAGCTGAACGGCTGAGGTCCGCGAGAAACCGGTCGGCATGCCGGCCCTCTCGGCAAGCCGCCGGGCTCAGCGAACCTGCATTGATCCCGCCAAGGCTGCCGTTGCCAGCGGCGGTTCGGCGGACAGACCGGCCCGCCGCTTCAGTTCCGCCAGCACTTGCACGGATGTCGCGCGCGAGGCGGCCAGTTGTTCGCGGCGATCCCGCTCGTCGATCAAGGCCCGCGCCTGCTGGCACCAGGCCAGCATCTTTGGCTCATGCGCATGGTGCAGGTGGTGTCGGCGGTGCATCGTAAACCACCGATGCGCCTCGGTTTCATCCACCACGACGCCTTGCCCTGTCTGGTACATCAGCCCGATCTGTAATTGCGATACCTTGTCGCCCTGTTCGGCAGCCTGTCGATACCACTGCAAGGCCTTCGCATAATCCAGAGGCACTCCATCACCGTACTGGTGAATGACGGCCAGGTTATAGGCAGCATCGACATTGCCCTGGTCGGCCCAGGAGCGCCATATCGCTACCGCCCGTTGCGTTTCTCCAGCCTTGTGCGCCATGGCGGCAAGACGCAAATCATCGTCGGCCGGTGTCGCCGATACGGTAACCCCGTACAGGGACAGACAAGCCATCAGGATATGACGGTACAGCAGTCGGCGCATGTTTGGTCTCCAGTCGTCCAGGCCGCCATGACGACTGAGAATCAGCCACGGCGGGATTATCGCCTTGAATGCTATGTCTTCCCCCCCGTGCTTTGGAATTAGACAAATTGTCGCGCGACAATTTGTCACATTCCCGCGTTCCGGCTGAGAGAGGAGAATCCCGCCCACTTACATACCAATAAAGTTCAGGGAGAACCACATGAGGTATCAACTCCGTCCATTGGCGACCGCCGTTGCGCTCGCCTGTACCGCCATGGCCTGGCAACAGGCCCATGCCCAGACGACGCTCAACGAGGTCGTCGTCAACGCCGGCAAGATACGCGATGCAGCGACACCGCAGCAGATCGGCTCGGCGGAGATTTCCGCCCAACACGCCATTACCCGCGACACGGCGGCGCTGCTGCGCGATGTACCGGGTGTCAGCCTTTACGGCGCTGGCGGCGTTTCCAGCCTGCCTGCGATCCACGGCCTGGCTGACGATCGCCTGCGCATCACCGTGGACGGGATGGATTTCATCGCCTCCTGCCCCAACCACATGAACCCGCCGCTGTCCTACCTGGACCCGGCCAACGTCGCCAAGATCAAGGTCTTCGCCGGCATCGCGCCCGTCAGCGTGGGCGGTGACAGCATTGGCGGCGCCATCGTCGCCGAAACCGCGCCGCCGCAGTTTGCCGCCCCCGGCCAGGGCACGCTGACCAAGGGCGAGATCGGTGCTTTCGCCCGCAGCAACAACAATGCCATCGGCGGCAACCTGGCGGCCACGCTGGCCACCGAGAGCCTCAGCATCAGCTACACCGGCGCGCTGGCCAAGGCCGACAACTACAAGGCTGGCGGCGATTTCCGGCAAAACACGGTAACCGGCCGCATCGGCCATACGGTGGCGCGCGATGAAGTCGGCTCCACCGCTTACGAAAGCCGTACCCATACCCTCGGCTTCGCCCTGCGCGGCGGCAATCACCTGGTTGAAGCCAAGTTCGGCTACCAGGATGTCCCGTATCAGCTCTACCCCAACCAACGCATGGACATGCTCGGCAACGAGCAGAAACGCGTCAACCTGCGTTACCTCGGCCAGTTCGACTGGGGTCTGTTCGAGGCCCGCGCCTATCACGAACGCGTCGATCACTTCATGGACTTCGGTGCCGACAAGCGGATCTGGTATGGCGCGTCATCAGGCAGCGGAGCGAACGGCTCGCCGTGTTCGCCGATCAGCAGCACCTGCGCCTACGGCATGCCGATGTACTCCGCCGGGCGGACCACCGGCATCAACCTCAAGGGTGACATCGAGCTCGGCCAGGGCGACCTGCTGCGCCTGGGCGCCATCTACCAGCATTACACGCTGAACGACTGGTGGCCGCCTTCCGGTTCCGGCATGTGGCCGGGCACCTTCGAGAATATCAACAACGGCAAGCGCAATCGCCTGGGCATCTTCTCCGAATGGGAGAAACGCTTCGGGCCGCAATGGACAACCCTGCTCGGCGCCCGCTACGAGCGGGTCGAGAGCGACGCCGGCAACGTTCGCGGCTACGGCACGGCCATGGGCAACCAGCAGGTCGATACCGCCGCCTTCAACCGCCGCAGCCACAACCGCAGCGACGACAACCTCGACCTGACCGCACTGGCCCGCTATACGCCGAGCCAGACTGCCGACATCGAATTCGGCCTGGCCCGCAAGGTCCGCTCACCCAACCTGTACGAGCGCTACACCTGGTCCACCTGGAGCATGGCGGCAGTCATGAACAATTTCGTCGGCGACGGCAACGGCTATATCGGCAACCTCGACCTGAAGCCGGAAAAGGCCTACACCGCCTCCTTCACCTTCGACTGGCACGCCGCCGACCGTAGCTGGGAACTCAAGGCCACGCCGTACTACACCCATGTCGACGACTATATCGATGCCGTCCGCTGTACCGCCGGCTCGGCCTGCACGGCCGCCAACAACAGTACGCGCAACCAGTTCGTGGTGCTGCAGTACGCCAACCAGTCCGCCCGCCTGTACGGCCTCGACCTCTCCGGTCGCGCGCCGCTGGCCAGGACCGGGTTCGGCGAGTTTGGCGTCAAGGGCCTGGTCAATTACACCAAGGGCGAAAACCGCGACACCGGCGACAACCTGTACAACATCATGCCGCTCAACGGCAAATTCAGCCTGACCCACCAATTGGGCGGCTGGGCGAATGCCATCGAATTTGTTGGCGTTCAGGGCAAGCAGGACGTATCGGGGGTGCGCAACGAAATCGCCACTGCAGGCTACAGCCTGACCCACCTGCGCGGCAGCTACACCTGGAAGAACGTACGCGTCGATTTCGGCGTCGAAAACCTCTTCGACCGCTACTACGCCCTGCCCACCGGTGGTGCCTATACCGGCCAAGGCCGGACGATGAGCCTCAACCCGGCCGACGGCAGCATGCCCTGGGGCATTGCCGTCCCGGGCATGGGCCGCTCGTTCTACGCCGGCCTCAACCTGAAGTTCTAGATCACTACCGCCAGCGATCAACCCCGGCCCGGTGCCGGGGTTTTTGCCATCTATATCGGAGATTTCGCATGCCGAGCCCGCACAACAGACCGCGCCAAGCACGCCAGGCCGACCCCGGCGCCGAAATCCACGCCGCCGGCAGCGAGGGCAAGGCATGGCGCGTGAGCGAAGGGGTCATCCGCTTCGACCACGTTGCAGCCGATGGCCATGCCGCCTTTGCCAGCCTGGCCATTGCCGGCGACATCATCGGCTGCGAGACGTTGCTGCTGGGCTGCTATACCTTCCGGGCCACGGCGCTGACCCATTGCCGCCTCGATCCGTGGCCGGAAGGCGGGAGCGCCGACAACGCGACCCTGCTCGCCTCGCTGAGCCGGGCGCAGCAGCGGGCGGCCGATCTGGTGGCGCTACGCGGTGGCCAAGCCAGCGACCGCGTCCTGGGACTGATCCGCCTGCTCACTGACCCAAACGGTCGCGTCGTGTTGCCCACGCGCCAGGACATCGCCGACATCACCGCCCTGCGCTTCGAAACCATTTCCCGCATCGTCAAGCAACTCGAACGCAGCGCGGTCATTCGCCCCATACGCCTCGACGGCGTTCATGCCACGCGCAGTTTCGCGCTGGCAAGCCTGGCGGGCTAGCGCGCCGGTTCGGTCAGAAAAGCGATCTTGACGATGTTGGCTCGCTGGGCTGCCGCCATCACGTCGGCGACTTTTTCGTAGGGCACCTTGCGATCGGCACGCAGATGCAGCTCCGGTTGCCGGCTGCTGGAGGCTGCGAAACGGCCATCCAGCGCATCGCGGGCCAGCGCTTCACCGTTCCAGAAAATCCGCCCGTCGATGTCGATCGCCAACTGGATCACCTCCGGCTTTTCGTCCAGCTTGGTGGCCGAAACCTGGGGCAGGTCGATCGGCACCGCCTGCTGGAAAAGCGGGGCGGTGATAATGAAGATGACCAGCAGCACGAGCATCACATCCACCAACGGCGTGGTGTTGATTTCGGCCATTGGCTGGCCGGCTCCACCTTCGTCGAAACTCCCGAACGCCATGATCAGACCACCTGCTTGGCGCGCGCAGCAGCAATGTCGACCAGCTGGGTATTGCCGCCGACCCGGACGCCGGTTGTCAGGTAGGCGTGCAGGTCATGAGCGAAGCCGTCGAGCTGCACGGCCAGGAGCCGGTTCGAACGCGTGAAGGCATTGTAGGCCAACACGGCAGGAATGGCGACGAAGAGGCCGGCGGCCGTCATGATCAGGGCCTCGCCCACCGGACCGGCCACCTTGTCGAGGACCACTTGGGTGGCGCCGGAAAGCCCGACCAGCGCGTGATAAATGCCCCAGACCGTTCCGAACAGGCCGATGAATGGCGCCGTCGACCCCACCGAGGCAAGAAAGGTCAGCCCGCGCTCGATACGCGCCTGGGTATTGACGATGTGCGAACGCATGGCCCGAGTGACGAATTCGCTGGCGTTGACCCCGGCACCAATACCGCGTGCCGCATTCTGCTGATGCGCCTGCGCGGCATGGGCTCCAGTCAGCGCCAAACCGGCGAAGACACCGGACGGATCGTCGCGGCGCAGGGCCTCAAGCGCCTCGGGCAGCGAATTGGCGCTCCAGAAGGAGTTCAGCACGCGATCCGGCGACCGCGAGGCCCGCCAGGCCGACAGCAGCTTGCCGAGAATGACCGTCCACGAAGCGACCGAAAGCAGCGCCAGTATCACGGCGGTGGTATGTGTCACCAGGTCGCCCTGGCTCCAGAAGTGGGCCAGGCCCATGGATGAATGCATGAAATTTCCTTTGTGAATCAGTCAAGCGCAAAGGCGATCGGGACGACCACCGACGAATCAATCGGCTCATCACCGCGCCGGGCCGGAACAAAGCGCCAGCGCCCCACGGCATCCATGGCCGCGGCATCGAGACGTGGAAAACCGCTCGACTTCGAAACGACCACGTCCAACGCGGCGCCCTGGGCGCTGACACGCACCTTCAGCAGCACCTTGCCCTCCTCGTTCAGGCGACGGGAAAGCGCCGGATAGACCGGCTTCGGGTTATGCAGGTAGTCGGCATCGAAGCGCGCGGCCACCACGGCGACCGGTGCCGGCACCGGTGGTGCGACGGGCTGCGGCACCGGGGGAACCGGCGGTTGCGGGGCCACGATAAAGCTGCTGGGGGCCGCCGGGGCGGGTACTGCCAGAACCGGTTGCGGCTGAACGGGCGGCGGCTTGCGCACTGGTGCTTTTGGCGGCGGGGGCGGCAGAGGCTTCGCTGTAGCCGGCGGCTCCTCGATCATGGGCAATAGCCGGACGCTGATGCTGGACGGCAGGGCAATAAGCTCGTTCTTGACCGAAAAGAAAAGCAGGGCATAGGCCAGCACGGCATGCAACAGGACGACGGCCAGAAGGTTGACAGCCCGCTCCGCTGGCGAGGAATGGGGCTCGACCAGATCCAGAGGCGGCAAGACCAGCGCCTCGCTCACAAGCCTTGATCCATATCAAAATACATATATAAAACAGCCGCTTACGATGAAACACATTGTAATCGAGTGATGTCGCAATGCCGATGCGGCATATTGTCGCAGATTGAAGTTAGCACTTCTCTGCCGATGTGTGTTCCACCACGTTGCCTGCATGTCAGCGTAACGCAATGAGGCGTTCATTGCCGGCCGATACACGCCAGCCGGAAAGTCAGCCAGAAGACGCTACCTTCGCCGAGCACACTGCGGCAGCCAGCATCGCCCCCCATCGCCTGGGCAATCCGCCGGGACATCGCCAGGCCGACGCCGAGGCCGCTGTAGATGCGGCTCTGCGAATTGTCGCCCTGCTCGAAAATCGAGAACAGCCGGCCGATATCCTCGGCGGCAATACCCACCCCCGTATCCTCGACCTCCAGATGCAATACCAACTCGTTCCCTGAAAGCGATTCGACCTTCGTGCGCAACGTGATCCTGCCGGTCGGCGTAAACCGAACGGCGTTATCGATGTAATTGGCAATTGCCCGCCGAATGAGCATGGGGTCACCCACCACCTGGGTATCGCTCACGTCCGTCTCGAGCACGAACTCCAGGCCCTTGGCACTGGCTTGATCGGCAGCCAGACCCGCCATGTCGTCGATCAGCATCGACAGGGTAAACACCTGCCGCTTCAACTCGAGTCGGCCGGAGTCGATCCAGCTCATTTCAAGGATGGTATCGATGGTCCGCGTCAGCCCCTGAGTCGCCGCTTGAAGCCGCTCCGTCAATTGCGTCTGCTTGTCGGTCATTTCCTGACGCTTGAAGATCTGCAACAGGCCGTTGATCTGGTGCAAGGGTGTTCGCATCTCATGGCTCATGTTGGTCAGAAAGCGGCTTTTCACCTCCGACAGCCGCTCGGCAGCCTCGCGCGCCAGCGATAGCTCGCGCGTGCGTTCGCTCACCTGGTCTTCAAGATGGTCACGATACTGCGCCAGCTCGATCTCGAGGGCACGCTGCTCGGTAATGTCGTGCCCGATACACAACAAGCCTTCAAAATGTCCGTTGGTCCCGAGGATGGCGCGATTGAACCAGCGCACCCAGATTCGCCGTCCATCCCGGGTCACGTTTTCGTTCTCGTGCTCGGCATACGCATCGGGATGATCGAGAATAGCCGAGATCACCCCTGGCAAATCGCGCTCCGTCACGCTCTCCGACACCGGAACGATAGTCTCGACGATGGGTCTGCCGATCACTTCGTCGGCATGGAAACCGAACACCCGTTCGGCCACTTCGTTGAAGTACTTCACCTCGCCCGACGGCGACAGCCGGAGAATGATGGCGTTGGCGTTCTCGACCAGCTCGCGGTACTTGCGTTCGGCGCGTTGCCGCTCGCTCGCCTCGCGCTTCAGCGCGAGGTTGATGCGACGCATGCGTGCGGCCACCATCAGCGCGACCACCAGCAGGAACAGCGTGATCGCCATCGACCACAGCAACCAGGCCGGAATCGTCTGACGCCGATCCGGGGCGTAGAGGAAGGATTCGATCTCGAAATCCCCGGGTATCAGCTTCTGGCTGGCATAGACCGCAACCACGTGCCGCCAGCGCCCAGGATTCATGTAGCCGGCCTCGACGATATCCGGTCGTGTCAATTCGCGAATCTGCTCGGCCTCGAAACGCAAGTGCTCCAGCGATTTGCCCTGCGTGTTGTAGCGGTCGACGATCAGCTGCGCGATTTCATCCGAATGGTCCAACGCATAGACCAACCCTTTCAGCGTCGCCTCACGGAAAGCCCGGACCAGCTCGGGACGCTTGTCCAAGGTCGGCTCGACGGTGAACAACATGTTGCCAAACAGGTCTATCCCCGCCGAACGCGGCGTGAGCAGCAGATACTCGTGCTCGCGTCCACGTACCAGGAAAGGCTCGTTCGAGAGATAGACCGCCTTGGCTGCATGCTCGCCGTGATCGACCGAAGCCAACGTCCAGTCGGTTTGCGGCACCAGCTTCAACCGGTTCGCCGGCAAGCCCGACGCTTTCAGATAGGCCTCGATTTCGTCGCGGCTATGCACATCGACGGCAACCGGCCGGTCGGCCAGGTCAGTCACGCTATTGATACCGTTCGCCCGCCGGGCCAGCAGCCCGATCGGCGAATGCTGCATCAGGGCCGCCAGAGCGACTACCGGCTTGCCATGATAGCGGTCGATGACCAGCGATGACGTACCGACGCCGAAATCCGCCTTTCCGGAAAGCACCGTCGACACGGTATCGACGCCCGGATCGCCTTCGAGAATATCGACCGCGAGGCCGGCATCGCGGTAATAGCCCTTGGCCTCGGCGGCATAGAAAGCCGCAAATTCGAACTGATGCTTCCAGGGCAATTGCACTGAAACACGCTCGAGAGCCGGCACCGTGCCAGCCCAGGCAGCGCAGGCGATTACCAGCAAGTAGCGGCAGATCCAAAGCAGAGTGCCAGGATCAAGGCGGACACGCAAAACTCGCCCCCAATCCGCCCGGTTCAATGGACCGGCTGAAATCATGAAAATATCGGCATTGCGTGCCCTGAATGGAACGGTTTGGGAAAGACTTGGCAAGACGGTGTAGGCCTGGACAACGGGGTCTGGAAACGTGGACGTGACGGCGGGGACCGAAGTCCCCGCCGGCTGTCTTGGGTAATAAGGCTTCAGCGGCCCCAGCTAGCCGTTATTAGGCGGCGATAGCGAATTGCTCATCATTGGCAATTATGGATTTGCTTCATTAACGTCGATCGCCTGACGAGTTGCCTGCGCACCTTTGCCCGCCCTGTCGAAGCCAGTACACCCCCATCCAAACGCACTCAGACAAATGCCCTTGGGTGGAGGTGAGGGGAATCGAACCCTTATCTAAGGAAAAAGTTTGAATTTTGACTGTGTGTGTTAGTCACATGCACCGCAGAATAGTCTATACTAAAGCATGCACAACCGTGCACTATTGTAAAAAGCAGTCGTTGTTACACTTAGTGACAACCTGACAGTGGTGAGCAGTTGTTTTTTGAGGTGACCAACCCCATAATCAACTTATGGCTGTTATTCCGGTGACTCGGAAACGCTCTGGACAGGGGTTCGATTCCCCTCACCTCCACCTAAGCCCATAGGGGTACAGGCTGGGAATATACCAAGCTGTTGGCTTAGGTGGGGGTGTACTGGTTTCGACAGGGTGAAAGAAGAGAAGCAGGCAGCTCGAGAGGCGACGGACGTAATCCGCGCAAATCCATAATTGCCAACGATGAGCAATTCGCTATTGCCGCCTAAAAACGGCTAGCCGGGGCTGCTAGAGCCTTGTTACCAAAGATAGCCGGCGGGGACTTCGGTCCCCGTCGTCACGTCTAAGCTATGTGCTTCCACGAGCGCATTTAACGGTTCCCTGATGCCACCTGGCTGACGTATTAAAGGACAGCCACCGACCCTAAGCAGCCTCTCGAGAACCTAACTTCAAACGACCGCAATGTGACTATCAATCGACATCCAGTTACCCCAGACCTCATTTGCATCTCGAACTTACCGAGGGTTCATGGCTAGCAAATCGACAATCAGCGTTGGCTTCGTCGATTGCGCTGTACCGAATCATAAATTATCTCTCAAGCCACTTTAGTAACGTGCTGTATAGCCTGTCAGGGTCAACAGGTTTCGATACAAAGTCATTCATGCCAGCCGCAATACAGCGTTCCTCATCTTCGTTGAAGGCGTTTGCGGTCATTGCCACAATGGGAATGTCCTTACCTGTTTCCAATTGTCGAATGAGCTTGGTTGCCGTCAAGCCGTCCATTTTCGGCATCTGCATATCCATGAAGATTAAGGCATGTGTTCCCGGCTGATGCCAGACGCCTGCTGTGGAGCATGTTCGTTGTGAGGTGCCCCCCGTAATCAGTGCCACCGGCAATTTAGTAAAGTCCGTTTTCGAGAAGGAGAATGGACTTGAAGAAGCGGTTTTCAGAAGAGCAGATCATCGGTTTTTTGCAGCAGGCGGAAGCCGGCGTGGCGATCAAGGAACTGTGCCGGCAACACGGCTTCAGTGACGCCTCGTTCTACAACTGGCGGGCGAAATTCGGCGGCATGTCAGTTCCGGATGCGAAGCGCCTGAAGGAACTGGAAGCCGAGAACGCCAAGCTCAAACGCCTACTGGCCGAATCGATCCTTGATGCCGAAGCTCTCAAAGCGGCCTTGGGCCGAAAGCGCTGAGCCCCCAGCAAAAGCGTGAGTCAGTCATGGTGATGCGGAAAGCGACAGCAATTTCCCAACGCCGTGCCTGCCAGCTGGTGGGTTTGTCACGCACGGTCCTGCATTACGTATCGAAGGCGCAGCCGGAGAACGAGCAGTTGCAAGCCAGGCTGGTCGAACTGGCCGGCGAGCGCCGCCGGTTCGGCTATCGCCGCTTGCATGCGCTGGTTCGGCGAGAGGGCGTTCGAGCCAATCACAAACGGATTTATCGGCTCTACAGTGATGCCGGTCTGTCAGTTCGGCGCCGCAAAAAGCGACATGGTGTGGCTGTTGAGCGGCAGGCACTGGAACGCCCTACCGAGCCCAACCAAGTTTGGTCGATGGATTTTGTCAGTGACGCGCTGGCCAATGGCCGCCGGATCAAGGTGCTGACCATCGTCGATGATTTCAGCAAGGAGGCCATCGATCTCGCGGTCGACTTCGGCATTTCAGGCCATTACGTTACGCGTGTTCTTGATCAGGCGGCTCGCTTCCGGGGCTACCCCAAGGCCATTCGAACTGACCAGGGACCAGAATTTACCGGCAAAGCGCTCGACCAGTGGGCCTGCCAGCATGGCGTTCAGCTCAAACTGATCCAGGCCGGGAAACCCACGCAGAACGCGTTCATCGAGAGCTTCAACGGACGCTTCCGAGATGAGTGCCTGAATGACTATTGGTTTACGAGCTTGCCACAGGCTCGTATCCTGATCGCCGCCTGGCGCCGGGACTACAACCAGCATCGGCCGCACAGCGCATTGAATTATCAAACCCCGGCAGAGTTCGCGGCCGAGCATCGGGCAACCACCTCTGCCCAGCCAGCCGCCGAAGAATGTCTTTAACGGTACAACCCAAGGACTTTTACTAAAACGCCCTTGGCACTAAAACCGGGGGCACCTCAGGCGGCCTGCAATTCGCCAAACAGTTTCAGTGCTGTGCGCCGATCCCGTTTCGGACGGCGGGCATCCGCCTCCAGTGCCTTGATCAGGCGCGCCGCATACGGGGCAATCTTGATGTTCGGGTTCTGCCGTTCGTACTTCGGCTCCGCCCCTTCCGGTGTCCGTAACCAACGTTTGACGGTGTTCCGGCTATACCCCGTCTTCCGCGAAATCTCGGACAGCGATAGGCCATCCCGATAAAACAACCGCCGAATCCTTCCCAGATCCTTCATGGTGATCATCTCCTAAAATCCTGCTCAAAAAATGAGCGGACGAGTTAATCACCCTGGTCAATTTTCAGCGCGCACACCCCCACTTTTCTGGTCAGTTTTCAACGAGCGTCAACACGCTCCGGAGGCGCTGGAATTCGCCGCCCCGTTTCAATCATCATGTCCTCACGAGCAGCTTGTAGCCTCAGCGCTTTCAGCTGACGGCGTAGCTCCGCATTTTCGGCCACCAAGGCAGCATTTTGCTGTTCTAGTTGGTGAACGCGTCTTTCCAGAAGCTTCGCTTTTGTGTCAAGCCCACCCTCGCTACGCACACGGCGACTATTCGATGTAGCGCCCTCTTGAAATGCCTTAACAGGCAAGTCAACCTTGACGTCAGCCAGAAGCGCTTTCAGTTGAGGATTCTTGTAAAACGACTGTCGTGGTATTCCAGAGGCCTCTGCAATGGCACTGATGCTGAGCGCCCCATCTTCGTTGCGAGGCAGCGCATCAACAGATTCCAGATAGGTCCGAAACGTCTGTACGTACTCGGCACCAACCACCTTCCCGCTTTTCATGCCTTCCTCCCAAGCTTTCTTTCCTGCTCAAGAAGGGTGCGATATGCCTGCAAAAATGCCCGAGCACGTTGCCCACTCACGATGACTTGGCGACCAACTGGAGCCGCTAGGTCACGTATTTCCTCTTTTTCAAAATCGACCTGGACAACCTCAAATTCAGCATTGATTCTTTCCAGTATCAGCTTGAGAGCCATGACTGTATTACTGAAGTCGACATGCAGGCTTGCCCCCCCTGAAGGAACCGGATGCTCTTCTTCAGTCAACGCTACCGTTGATGCCGATAGCCTATTTTCCAAGGCGGCAACGCGGCCCCTGAGAGTTTTTGCTTCTAGTCGTGCATCGAAGAGCTTTGCCTTCAGCAACTCAGGCGTCGCGTCATCATCACCAACCAAGGCGCTTGCGCCGGGCTGAGAGGCTAGATGGTTCAGCATAAGGCGCTTGTAAGCGGAATTGCGACACAAAGTAGTTCGATGGACACCTGTCCGCTCGGCCACCTCGGTAGCCAGAGGCTGCAACCCCTCAAATCGCAGCTTTCGCTTCCGTAGAATACTCAGAGCATCCTCAATGAGTCGCAAATTGCTATTTAGCTGGGCTTCTCGATACCCGGAGAAATTATCAGTACCTTTCGGGGCCCCCATTAACGGATTCTCCCGAGCAGACTAGGTCCGGAAACGACCCCAAGTTCGTTTCGTTTGCCGCCTGACAGCATTTCGGCAACTGCAGGAATTCCAACCCCCTTGGCATCGGCCATTGGCTTGATGAGGCTCGCAAAAGCAGCCAATTCGCTGTAAGGCTCGAGGTCCAGAAGCGCGGCATCATCTTCGCGGCCGGCGCGGGCCATGATGATTTGCACATACTTGGTTGCGCGAGCTCTGACCTCGGGTGATTCCAGCGATGGGTAGGCGTTCGAGTCCGCAATCCGCTGAAGGAAGAACTCTGCCGTAGTCGAGTCTCGAGTTATAAGTTGAAGGTGGCGTTTCACCATTTCTGGTTGGTCTGCATGATAGCCCTCATGATGGGGCCCCATACTTTGCATCTTGTCATGCAAAATCTGGGAAGATAGTTGCCAGCCTATAAGCTCTTTTGCATCCAGACTTTGGGTGCGATGCAATGCATCTTTCTGACTTTGCGTCGCACCTTTTCGGGTTGCCAAGGCTTGGATTTGCAGAGCAGTCATCCGAATGCGCTCCTTTAACTCATTTTTCTTGGCTGCGATGGCCGGCAAATGGTCGATGCACTTAACCGCGAGGGGACACAAGCCACAGCGTTGCAATCCCCCAGTCCTAACTATTATTTCCGATGGACACTGATTGCCTACCGGGCAGACATGGGTCGGGTGCCAACGTATGACACTGGATGGACTCCGGCGCAGCAATTCAATACTGCTTTCTTCATCGGATGTCAGGTCATTTAAGGACCACAGCGCGACCCCGGGCATAAATCCGAATTCATGAATCGCCTTATCACGGTCAATTGAAAATGCCGCGCGTACTGAGCTATCAGCGCCTTCGTTATCGATGTACCCCGCTCCACTACCGTCGACGTCATAGGCAACATCTTTTAGCCTTGCCTCAATTCTCTCCAACTTACCGACAATCCGAGCTTTAGAAGGAACTTGGTAGTGGTTGGTGGTTACCGTTTGGGTATGTCCTAACTGTTCGGCGATTTCGGAAACCTCAAGGTCACCGTCCTTCAAGGTTGCATAGGTGGACCGCGTCGCATGCGGCGTATGTACCGTGACAAACTTTACCTTACAGAATTGAAGCGCATCCTTGTCGCGAGTGGTATCCAAAAATGAGCCGCTTGCATCAACTGCGGGCTCAATCGTAACCAAACCAAGCTTCTCCCGGTAACCATCTACACCCCGGAAAGCATTGTTATAAAAATCCTCAAACCCTGTCAGTAACTGGAGCCACCTCACGCTGTAGGTGTTGTCGCCAAATGGCATCATGCCTTTATATGAGCGAAACAAGGGCACAATTGGGTCGAATCTGGAGTTTTTCCTACCTTCATACAGAACTGCCTCATCTACATCCAAATCGGCAACTGCTGCCTGAAAATAAGATTCAGCGAGAAGGCTACGCCGCACCCGCCACGAGACATACGTTGTCCAAGGTTCATCACGAGATTTGTCGGTATTGACCAGAAGAAGGGTGAAGCTCTCAGGCGGCTCCCAAGTATGTAGAAGACCTATTTGCGTATCCACTCTACTTACTGAATCCCAGGCAAACCTGTCTAGCCACTGTACATTCTGTCCGCGGAGCCCTGTCTCCACCATGGTGAGAAGCATTCGAACGATGGTGAGATGCGTAAGCGTCCTTTCATGGCCGTCTGGCGAATAGTTTGAAACAGAGAGAAAGTGGTGCCCGCCAAACAAAGTAGCGGGGATCATTTTGGAGACAGCAGAGGTTGTTAGCGGCGGACGGCGTGGCCGGCCGAATTATCCGCTTGAATTCAAGCGCCGATTGGCCGTGGAAGCTTGCGAGCCCGGGGTGTCGGTGGCGAAGCTAGCGCTGCGGTACGGGCTGAACACGAACATGGTGTTCAAGTGGCGGCGGCAATATCGGGCGGGGCAGTTCGAGATACAGGGCGACTCCAAGGCCGTTGGGATACAGCCTCAGCCCCTGTTCCTGCCCGTAATTGCAGAACCGGCGGGCGACACAAAGGCCACCAAGGCGACGATCACCGCGGCGGCGGGATATATCGAGATCGTCCGGGGCCAGACCAGCGTTCGTGTGTGTGGCGATGTCACGGCCTCGGCACTGCATCTGGTACTGGATTGCCTGGCGTCCAGGGAATGATCGGACTGCCGGTAGGAACGCAGATCTGGCTGGCGGCCGGCGTGACTGATATGCGCCGTGGCTTTGATGGACTGGCTGCCATTGCCCAGGAGCAATTGGCGGCAGACCCATTCAGCGGTCACGTCTTCGTGTTTCGTGGCCGGCGCGGCGACCTCGTCAAACTGCTCTGGTGGGATGGCGATGGTCTGTGCCTGTTTGCCAAGCGGCTCGAACGCGGGCGCTTCATCTGGCCGAATGCCACCGATGGGCGAGTTCATCTGAGCAAAGCCCAACTTGCCATGCTCCTGGAAGGGATCGACTGGCGGCGTCCTGCGCGTACCTGGCAGCCCGAGCGGGCGGCGTAAAGCCGGCCTGCGGGGGCTGTTCACTGCCCCTGAATTCCCGTAGACTTCGGTCATGCCCAAGCCAGACCAATCCTCTACCAGCCAGGCTTCCTGCGAAGTCGATAAGCTGCGCCAGCAGGTTGAAAGGCTGCTTGAGGAGAACGCCCGTCTGAAGCTGCTCGTCGCCAAGTATCGTCGCCTGCACTTTGGCCAGAAATCGGAAACGCTGGCGCAATTGGGGCAACTCGATCTTGGGCTGGCGTTCGAGCCACTGCCGCTCACGCCGGCTTCGCCGATATCGTCCGCGCCGGATAAACCGGCCGACACGCCGCGAATCAGGAACCGCAAGCCCTTCCCGGAAACAGCGCCCCGCGAAACGGTGACGCATATGCCGACGGCAGAGTGCTGTCCGGATTGTGGCGGGCAATTTACGCACCTCGGTGAGGACGTTTCGGAAATGCTCGAGTACGTGCCAGCCAGTTTCAAAGTGATTCGCCATGTGCGGCCGAAACTGGCCTGCACCCGGTGTGATCACATTGCCCAAGCGGCGGCCCCCGCCCGTCCGATTCCCCGCGGCTTTGCCGGTCCTGCCCTGTTGGCTCACGTGCTGGTCGGTAAGTTCTGCGATCACTTGCCGCTGTATCGGCAAAGCGCCATTTATGCACGCAGCGGTCTGGACCTGGACAGGGCACTCCTGGCCGAATGGGTTGGACATTGCCATGACTTGCTCTCGCCGCTGGTGGATGCGATCCGGCGTTATGTCCTGGGCGGCAGCAAGGTACATGCCGATGACACACCGTTACCAGTGCTCGCGCCGGGCAAGGGGCGAACCAAGACCGCAAGGCTGTGGACGTATGTGCGGGATGATCGCCCAGCGGGAAGTGGCGATCCGCCAGCAGTCTGGTTTGCCTACTCGGAAGATCGCAAGGGACAACATCCCCGTGATCATCTGAAATCCTTCCGCGGCATCCTGCAAGCCGATGCTTATAGCGGGTTCGATGCCTTGTACGAGATTGGCAAGATTCAGGAAGCCGCCTGCTGGGCGCACGTCCGGCGCAAATTCGTCGATGTCTATCGGGCCCAGGCTTCGCCCATCGCGGCCGAGGCCATTGCCCAGATTGCCGAGCTGTATGCCGTCGAAAGTCAAATCCGTGGCCGATCGCCCGGTGAGCGGCAGGTCATTCGTCAAGTGCAAGCCTATCCCTTGCTCAAGATCATGCATGCCTGGCTCGACGCTCAGCGCCAGCGGATATCACGCAAATCCGGCCTTGCCGATGCAATCAGCTATGCGCTCAATCACTGGTCTGCGTTGATCCGCTATGCCGCAGATGGCCGAATCGAGATCGATAACAATGCGGCAGAGCGTGCATTACGCGGAGTCGCTTTGGGGCGAAAGAACTACCTGTTCGGCGGCTCGGATGTCGGCGGCGAGCGCGCAGCCAGCATGTATTGCCTGATCGGTAGCGCGAAACTCAATGGGATTGATCCCGAGGCTTACTTGCGGACAGTCCTGACCCGGATTGCCGAGCATCCGATCAATCGGATTCATGAGCTACTCCCGTGGAATCTTTACCCCGATCACGCCACCGTTGAACAGAAAGCTGCCTGAAATGAGTAACGTCATTGCGCTGAAGAAGCCCAGAGCCAAGAAGATTCCCGATCTGCTGCAACTGAAGATTGAGCTGGCCTGGATCAAGCCGACCATCTGGCGGCGCATCCTGGTGCCGGAGTCGATCACGCTGGGCAATCTACATCAGGTCCTGCAAGTCACCTTCGGCTGGTGCGATTACCACTTGCACGAGTTCGACTTTGGTGGCAAGCGCTTCGGCATTCCCGACCCCGAATTCGATTGGGAGCCAGTTCGCCCGGAGACACGAGTCCAGCTCAAAACCGCCTTGGGCGGCATGAGTTCGTTCAAGTACATCTACGACTTCGGCGATCACTGGGAACACCGGGTCAAGGTCGAGAAGAAATTGCCAGGCGATCCCGAATTGAGCCACCGTGCCATGCTCCTGAAAGCCGCGAATGCCACACCTCCGGAAGATGTCGGTGGCGCGCCCGGTTACGCAGACTTCGTGGCAGCCATGACCGACCCCAACCATCCCGAGCACCAGTCGATGTCCGAATGGCACGGCGATGCCTTCGATCCCGCATTCGTGGACGTCGTCGCCATTAGCCTCGCTTTACACGACCTGAAAATCTGATTTCAAGACGGCTTCGGGACGACGCTTACTGAGATGCGGCATATTCAGCACCATGACCCGATTTTCGCCATAATTCAGCCGGCATCCCTTCACATAGATACCAGCAAGCCCTTCTGGATTCGCCTGAATTGAGCGTCTGGCTACCGGATAGATGCTCGGAATCCAACGAATAGGTAGCACCTCTCCTCGGTAGCGCACGTACGGAACATACCCCCAGGCAGCAGTGTTATAGCCATACACCTCACCAAAGGGCAAATTCTTAAATCTATCGGTGCTATAGGCACTTTGTTGCAGGTATTCACCAAAAGCTTCTAGGGCTTGGCAATAGAATACTAAGAGTGGGAACACGTCCTCTGCAAAAGGTACTTTATTGGTTTTGGTTCTTGCTGAGGACTTAACACGGTCAAAGTCGAGGCGAATTGGGTTCACCATCTTCTTTCCAGCAATCAGGTCGTTATCCTCAAATGCGGTGATAACAAACTGAAAGAAGCGCTGCCAATGCCCAAGCATGATGTTTTTCCCATCAGGCAGTGGCCGACGTAAATGCAGTAACTCAACCAGGGTTTTGGGCAGCACCACATCATGGCCGCCTTGCTCACTGTGAAAAACCGTTCGCGATACGAAAAGGTATCGAGCAAAGTGCTTAGGCGCCGATGGCAACTCAACGGAATTTTCTATGTGAGTCTCATTCCACCAAGGCAAGTACATCAGCACATAGTCAACCAACATGTGCAGACTCATGCGGACCTCTTTATCGGTCTCGTAATTGGCTTCTCGGTGCGCAATCCAAGCATTCATGGCCGCGAACCATAACCGGCCCATTTCTTGAATTGGGATGTGCTCACGGCCTGGGTAGGGAGTTGGGGTTTGTAGCCAATTTTCCTTACGAAAATCGGAGTTACGACTCCCCGCCAATGACTCAAAGTAGCGCTCCGGAGCATCAGAGTCTCCGCTAGCTGCGATTTCCCGCAAATTCAAGATGAACGGCGGCTCACCCCGTTCTGCTCTTCGATTTTGGGCCATCTGATTGTTCTTTTGCCGCCGTATCGCAATCAGTTCCGGAGTCTCAACTCGCTCCCGTTTATGTCCATGTACTCGCATCCCGGCAAAGTTTTTCGGGTCACGCCTAAATTCATCAAACGGCATCAGTAAAAACTGCGAAGAAGCTTGCCACATCATAAACTGATGCCGTAGCTCCCGGGGCAGAAGGTTCGGTGCCAATGACTCAAGAGCATATAGGAATGGCAACACAGCCAACGCACTTCCCGTTGCAGCGAGTTCCGGGGCATGACGGACAACTGATTGGGTTACTCGCGCCAAGTCATCAATGGAAACATCGCTCACCTCCCTCCAATCCGTAGCAGAAACCAAGGAGGCGATTCGCCGGGAGCCTCGTTCAGGTAAATCTGGGTCGTCGCGAAGAGCCTTGTATGCTTGCAAGACGAGAGGCCGCACTCGAACTGCCTGGAATTCAGGAAACTCTTCTTTGGAATAGTCTTGATGTGCCGGCAGCAATATTGCTGCGTTGTAGGACAAATCTAGTAACGCAAGATTAACTGCTTCGCGTATCCGTGCCCATTCTCGATAATTTGTTGTATGCGGGAACCCAAGAGTTGCTGCCAGTGCGAACAAGTCCTCAGAGGGGTTAAATATGGCCTTCTTAACCTTACCCCAAACCAACCCCTGTACATCTATTAACTGGCTTTCCAAGGAACACAGCGGTTGTGGCTGCGGCCATGATGGATATGCCGAGAGGGCCATTTCAGAGGCTGCTGCGCGTAATGCAGATGTAGCCAATGGAAAAAACTTCTCGGGCTTAATAGCTAGTTGAATTTCACTCGATTCGTTTATCACCGGCGCGCTCTCGATGTGATTTGACCATCCGTAAGCAACCGGGATGCGATTGCCGGCGGCAACCCTGTCATCGAATCTTGATGCGCCAGCATTGCTTGGTCATGTCGAACAAGCTTTTCCATGAGCTTAGCTGGTCTTGGACGAGCGTATTTTCTTGTTGAATTGATGTCTTCATGGCCCATCAAAAGTTGCACTTCAGCCTCAGTCAAGCCAGGCATAAGCTGACCAGGCACATTGAAATCGTTCAGCATATGCATCCCGTAGGCATGTCGAAGGGAGTGCACTGTCATGACATGTTCAGGGGCAAATGGAGGCCCCTTGATTCCGGCACGAATAACTGCCGCCGTAAAAGCTTCATTCAGAGTTGAATCAGCCGCCTCGCGCAACGGCTTTCCCGCATGCTGGCCACGAAGATACTGGAACACAAAATTATTCCCATCCACTGGCAACACATATTCTTGCTGTCGGTATTGCAGCAAAAACTCGAAGAACCAACTACGATAGGGCTGCCGAAGGTAGGTCCAAGAAACTACGCGGCCCTTGAACCTTGAGAATCTCTCGTCTTCAGGCAAATCTCGGCCATATCGCGTGTAATCTGGGTCGAGCACGTAAACCGTTTCGTTCTCAAAATCGATGTGCTCCCACTCGAGATTGAGTGCCTCCGAGCGACGTATGCCGCTAGCGGCCAACAACGTCCACAAGGCCTTATCTCGCCAAGAGAAGGTCGCCTCCAGAAGCTTAGGAAACTGCGCCATCGGAAACTCAAGCAGCTCGAGGTCCGCCTGCTTTTTCCGCTTGCGCCCGCCCGACAATCCTCTTGGGCGCGACAATTCACTTCCTCTAAAACGAATTACACCGCCTAACATTGACGATTGCTTGATGTGTTGAACCTCGGCTCGAGACAGCATTGATGCGCCGTCAATGGCTTCAAGCAAGGGGGTGTAATCGAGTGTGCTGGCCTCGACCAGCTCTTTGGTCACACCACCGCGCAGCATCGCGATTTCGCGGGCTTCGTTTTCCAGCATGGCACATAACCGCAAGAAGCGATTAAGGGCAGCCAAGGTGTTGTCCCAACTGCCGGGCTGGAGCGCACGAATCTCCAATCGATTAGCGACTCGCTTCAGTGCGGCTTCTCGTTGCCTAAGCTCGTCTGCCACGCCCGTTACATCCCGCTCGATAGCAGTGGCCCCCAGAGAGATGTTCTCTCCATGCGAAAGGAGCAGAAGGTAGTAGTCGATGGCCTGGTTGACTGCACTTCGCGTCACAGGCCCCTTGCCGAGAATTTCAACCTCGTAGAGGTAGTCTATAAACCTGGATACAACAATGGCATAACGCCGTCTTGTTGCAAAGGCATCGCCTGCTATCGAGCGACAAAACTCGTCAAAGACGGGAACGGGAAACCCATCACAATCCGTGAGGCGCCAGCTTACTTTGCCGACGACAACAACCTCTTCCCTTTTTACATTCTTTAAAGACATAAAGCGCTCCCTTGTGCACCGTTATCTTACGCAGATAAAGGTGCACAAGGCAAGCGCCTTAAAAACTTAGAAAAATCTAGGGAGTTATCCACCCTTCGGTCGGATTAAAAGTGCACAAAACACACCCTTAGATAAGAACCCCTGTCCAGAACGCCTCCAGATTGCCGGAATTACAACCATGCTTCGAATTATGGGGGTGGGGTAGGGGTTTTTCAAGCCGCTGCCGATAAAAATCAGTGGCCGCACCACATCCGCATGCCGCCCCCACCAAAGACAGCACGCGACCGCTCGGTTGCCGACAGCGTCGAACGCACGCGCAGGCTGGTCCCGTCGAACAGCACGTTGAAGCGTGCCGGCTCGTTCCAGTCGTCGCAGTAGCGCCACTCCCAGACCAGTTCATCGCGCGCCTTGAAATAGATAGTCCAGGGCTGCACGGGCGGGCCGATGGTACGGACGACATCCTCCTGGGTCATGCCGGCCTGAATGCGCGCGAAGTGCTTCATGGTCAGCACGTTTTCGCGCGACACGAAACGCCCTTGCGCATCGCCCCGCACGAAAAAGGTGTGATATCCCATGGGCCCGAAGGGATAGACCAGCGTTTCGCCGCCATCGGCCTCACGCCAGCGGATGGATGGAATGCCCATGGTCCGTTCGACATCGACCAGCTGGGCGTCGACCGGAACCCGTCCGGCTGCATCGTAGCCAGCGCAACCGGCCAGCAGGCTGATTGCCAGGAAGCAGAGGGCGGCGCGAATACTCATGGCAAACGCTTACTCTCGCTCGGCGCTCAACAGGCGCTCGCAATAGCGGGCGATGAGATCCACCTCCAGATTGACCTTGCTACCGGGCTGCAGGCGATTCAGGGTGGTATTTTCCAGCGTGTGCGGGATCAGGTTGATGGTGAAATCGGTGCCGTTGACTGCATTAGTGGTAAGGCTGGTGCCGTCGACGACGATCGACCCCTTGCGGGCGATGTAGCGGGCGATTTCCTTCGGCGCGCGGATTTCAAGCAGGCGGTTGTCGCCGATCGCATCGAAACGCAGCACTTCGCCAACCCCATCGACGTGGCCGGATACGAGGTGGCCGCCAATCACGTCGGACAGACGCAGGGCCTTCTCCAGATTGACCGGCCCCGGCTCGGCAAGACCGACGGTACACGACAGGGTTTCCGGGGAGACATCGACGGCGAAGGTATTGCCTTCCCTGGCCACCACGGTGAGGCAGACGCCGTTGTGGGCGATGGAGTCACCGAGCGCGACATCGCTCAGGTCGAGTTTGCCGGCGTCGACATGCAGGCGGCAGCCCACTTCGCGAGGCGTGATTTCGGTAATGCGGCCAACTGCCGCAATGATTCCAGAGAACATGAGAGACCCTGTTGATACAAAGCGAACACTTTATCACGCCGAATTGAGCCCTTGCCGGGTACGAAAGCACACCCGGCCAAGGCCTCTGCAACCCGAGGGCCAACGACCGCCTCGGCCCCGCCAATCACGCCCGTGTCATGGCCCTGCCCGAGAGCGAAAACAGGAAACACGCCCACCCTGCATTCAAGAGACGCTCTGCCCCGAAATGGGGCGACGACGCGTGATAGACTCCATTCTTTCCTTTTCCGGGGTGAAATCATGATTAAAAAACTGACCGTCGCCGTTCTCGCCACCTTGTCCACCGCTGCTCTGGCCGACATCAACGTCGGCGTTTCCGTCGCCGCTACCGGCCCGGCCGCCTCGCTCGGCATCCCGGAGAAAAACACCTTCGCCCTGCTGCCGGCAACCATCGGCGGTGAAAAGGTCAATTACATCGTCCTCGACGATGCGACCGACCCGACCGCCGCGACCAAGAACATCAAGAAGCTGATCAGTGAAAACAAGGTCGACGTCGTCGTCGGTTCGACCACCACCCCGAGCTCGCTGGCGATGATGGACGTCGCCGTCGAGAACGAAACGCCGTTGATCTCCATGGCCGGCTCGGCCATCGTCGTCGAACCCATGGACGACAAGCGCAAGTGGGTGTTCAAGACCGCCCAGAACGATGCCCACATGGCCACCGCGCTGGTCCAGCACATGACCGACAAGAACGTGCAGACCGTCGCCTTCGTCGGCTTTGCCGATGCCTACGGCGAAGGCTGGTACAAGGAATTCGCCAAGATCGCCGAAGCCCGCAAGCTGAAGATCGTGGCCAGCGAGCGCTACCAGCGCAACGACACCTCGGTGACCGGCCAGATTCTCAAGATCATCGCCGCCAAGCCGGATGCCGTGCTGATCGGCGGCGCCGGCACCCCGGCCGCCCTGCCGCAGAAGGTACTCAAGGAAAAAGGCTACAAGGGCCTGATCTACCAGACGCACGGCGTTGCCAACAATGACTTCCTGCGCGTCGGCGGCAAGGATGTCGAAGGCGCCTTCCTGCCGGTCGGCCCGATGGTCGTTGCCGCCCAGTTGCCGGCCGATCACCCGGTCAAGAAGTCGGCCATGGAATACGTCACCAAGTACGAAGCAGCCCACGGCAAGGGTAGCGTCAGCTCCTTCGGCGGCCACGCCTGGGATGCCGGCGTGCTGCTGCAGAACGCCGTTCCGGTCGCGCTCAAGAAAGCCAAGCCGGGCACCGTCGAGTTCCGCCGCGCCCTGCGCGACGCGCTCGAAGGCACCAAGAACGTTGCTGGCGCCCACGGCATCTTCAACCTGACGCCGAACGACCACCAGGGCTTCGACCAGCGCGCCCGCGTCATGGTCACCATCGAAAACGGCACCTGGAAGCTCCTGAAGTAATCGGTCACGCGCCCCCGGCGTCGCTCCGCATGCCTGCCACTGGCGGGTAGCGGAGCGACCCGGCGGTCGCCAGGCCCGATGTCCCTGATTTATCGAACCCCCGGCGCGCCTGACGCGCTTTTTCTCTTTTTGTTGGGTCGCTGATGGACCTCCAGATTCTCCTTCTCCTCGGCCAGGACGGCATTACCAACGGCGCCATCTACGCGCTGCTCGCCCTCGCACTGGTTCTTGTTTTCGCCGTCACCCGCATCATTTTCATTCCGCAAGGCGAGTTCGTCGCCTTCGGCGCGCTGACGCTGGCCTCGCTGCAGGCCGGGCAGGTACCGGGAACGGTCTGGCTGCTCCTCGGGCTCGGCTCCGCGGTAGCCTTGCTCGACGGCTATCGGCTGGTCCGCGACGGCCAATTCGCCAAGCTGCCGACGCTGCTCATCACCAACGTCGGCATCCCGCTGCTGGCGGCGGCCGGCCTGTTCGCCATGCCGCCCAGCCAGTTGCCGCTGTGGGGACAGGTCATCCTCGCCATGTTGCTGGTCGTGCCGCTCGGCCCGATGATCTACCGCATCGCCTACCAGCCGCTGGCCAGCGCCTCGGTGCTCGTCCTGCTCATCGTCTCGGTGGCCGTGCACCTGGCCCTGATCGGCCTCGGCCTGCTCTTCTTCGGTGCCGAAGGATGGCGCACCCCGGCCTTCACCGACCTCAGCTTCGAACTGGCCGGCGCGCCGCTGCAGGGGCAGACCATCCTCGTCGTCGTCGCCTCGGCCCTGCTCATCATCGGCCTCTATTTCTTCTTCGAGCGCACCATCTACGGCAAGGCCCTGCGCGCCACTGCCATGAACCGCACCGGCGCCCGGCTGATGGGCATTCCGCCCATCCTCGCCGGCAAGCTGTGCTTCACGCTGGCCGCCGCCATCGGCGCCTTCTCCGGCATCCTGATCGCGCCGATCACCACCATCTACTACGACTCCGGCTTCCTGATCGGCCTCAAGGGTTTCGTCGGCGCCATCATCGGCGGCCTGGCTTCGTACCCCATCGCCGCGCTGGGTGCCATCCTGGTCGGCCTGCTCGAATCCTTCTCCTCCTTCCACGCCAGCGCCTTCAAGGAAGTCATCGTCTTCACGCTGATCATCCCCGTCCTGCTCTGGCGCTCGCTGACCGCGCACCACATCGAGGAAGAAGAGGAAAAGGGCGACGAGGTGACCGGCGGCAACGCCCCCGGCAAGGCCGCTGCAGCTGGCGCGCTACGCCGTCACGCCCCGCTGCTTGCCTTCGTTGCCGTGCTCGCCGTCGCCCCGCAGGTACTGCCCGAGTTCTCGGTCACCCTGCTCAACTACATCGGTCTCTACGCCATCGTTGCGGTCGGCCTCGTGCTGCTGACCGGCGTCGGCGGCTTGACCTCCTTCGGCCAGGCCGCCTTCGTCGGCCTCGGCGCGTACACCACGGCCTGGCTGACCACCGTGCACGGTGTGTCGCCCTGGCTCACGCTGCTCGTCGGCCTGGCGCTGACCGCCGCCGTTGCGCTATCGCTCGGCTTCATCACCCTGCGCATGGGCGGGCACTACCTGCCGCTGGGCACCATCGCCTGGGGCATCAGCCTGTACTTCCTGTTCGGCAACGTCGAATTCCTCGGCGGCCACACCGGCATCACCGGCATCCCGGCCGTCTCTCTGGCCGGCTGGGAACTGAAGTCAGGCCGCGAATTCTTCTACCTCATCTGGCTGATCCTGCTGCTTGCCATCGTCAGCATCAGCAACCTGCTCGACTCGCGCGTCGGCCGCGCCATCCGCGCCCTCAAGGGCGGCACCGTGATGGCCGAGGCAATGGGCGTGAACACCGCTCGCGAAAAGATCGTCATCTTCCTCATCGCGGCCCTGCTGGCCTGCGTCTCCGGCTGGCTGTACGCCCACCTGCAACGCTTCGTCAATCCAACGCCCTTCGCGCTGAACCAGGGTATCGAATACCTGTTCATGGCCGTGGTCGGCGGCATCGGCCATGTCTGGGGTGCGGTACTCGGCGCCGGCGTCATCACCATCCTCAAGCAGTGGCTGCAGGACTGGCTGCCGCAACTGCTCGGCCAGAGCGGCAATTTCGAAATCATCGTCTTCGGCATCGCCATGGTGCTGGTGCTGCAAAAGGCGAGGGCAGGGCTGTGGCCGGTGATCCTGCGCCTGCTGCCGGCCCGCGCGATTCACCGCGAAGTGCCGCAGGCCGAACCGCTGCCGCGCCGCCAGCCGGCCGCCAGCGGCACCGTGCTGCTCGAAGCCAGCGAAGTCACCAAGCGCTTCGGCGGCCTGGTCGCCAACAACAACATGAGCCTGAGCGTGAAGGCCGGCGAGGTCATGGCGCTGATCGGCCCGAACGGCGCCGGCAAGAGCACGATGTTCAACTGCATTTCGGCGGTGAATCCGGCCACCGAAGGCAAGATCGCCTTCCTCGGCGAATCGACGGCCGACCTGCAGGCCCGCGACATCGCCAAGCGCGGCATGAGCCGAACCTTCCAGCACGTGCGCCTGCTCGGCAACATGAGCGTGCTGGAAAACGTCGCCATCGGCGCCCACCTGCGCGGTGGCAAGGGCGTGCTGTCGTCGGCTCTGCGCCTCGACCGCGCCGAGGAAAACCGCCTGCTTGCCGAAGCTGCCCGCCAGATCGAGCGCGTCGGCCTCGCCGAGCACATGTTCGACCCGGCCGGCAGCCTGGCGCTCGGCCAGCAACGCATTGTCGAGATCGCCCGCGCGCTGGCCTCCGACCCCTGCCTGCTGCTCCTCGACGAACCCGCCGCCGGCCTGCGCTACCGCGAAAAGCTGGCGCTGTCCGACCTGCTTCAAAAGCTGCGCGCCGAAGGCATGGGCATCCTGCTCGTCGAACACGACATGGATTTCGTCATGGGCCTGGCAGACCGCATCGTGGTCATGGAATTCGGCGAAAAGATCGCAGAAGGCCTGCCCGAGCAGGTTCAGAAGGACCCGAAAGTACTTGAAGCCTATCTGGGAGGGGTCGAATAATGAGCATGACCCACCTGCACGACAACGAGGTTATCCTCGACGTCAAGAACCTGCGTGTTGCCTACGGCAAGGTCGAAGCCCTGCACGAAGTCAGCCTGACCATCCGCCGGGGCGAGATCGTCACCGTCATCGGCCCCAATGGCGCCGGCAAGACGACCCTGCTCTCGGCCCTGATGGGCCTGCTGCCCTCCAACGGCGACATCGTATACATGGGGCATCCGCAAAAGCAGGATCGCTCGGTCGAGCATCTGGTACGCCACGGCATGACACTCGTACCCGAAAAGCGTGAGCTGTTCGCCGAAATGAGCGTCGAGGACAACCTGCTGCTCGGCGCCTTCGACCGCTACCGCACCGGCCACCGCGACGAGATGGAGACCATGGACGAGGTCTTCGAACTCTTCCCGCGCCTGCAGGAGCGCCGTGCCCAACTGGCCGGCACCCTCTCCGGCGGCGAGCGCCAGATGCTGGCCATGGGCCGCGCCCTGATGGCCAAACCCAAGCTGCTGATGCTCGACGAACCCAGCCTCGGCCTGGCGCCGCTGATCATCAAGGAAATCTTCCGCACCATCTCGGCGCTCAAGGAAACCGGTGTCGCCATCCTGCTCGTCGAACAAAACGCCCGCGCCGCGCTTCAGGTCTCGGACTACGGCTACGTGCTGGAGACTGGCGAGGTATCGCTCGCCGGGCCAAGCGCCGAACTGGCAGCTGATCCGCGCGTCATCGAGGCGTATCTTGGGCTCGGCCAAAAACACTGAGCCGCCACCGCCTGGGATGCCAAGCTTGGCACACCCATGATCCAAAAAAAGGAACCCGATGGGTTCCTTTTTTTGGATGGGCAGCAGTTACCTTCTTGGCATCAGCGTGTGACCGTGTTTCGGCCCGAGCGGCCGGTCACAGAATCAACACATTCTTAATTTTGAATGTCCGCTTTTTACTAGGGCACTTTTGCATGAATGCCCCCAGACGAATGACTCGTCATGTCGCATAGTTTGTATTAAGGTCAGTATCGAGGTACTTGTTTGCAGTCACGGTCGCTCGGCAGCCTTCAACCAATCACCTAAGCCATTGACTCCCAGCGAAAGTAGGGTGTCTTGTGCGACGACCACACGCTGCAGCATCGCTCCATTGTCAGACTCTTCTCGTTCTTCTGCTTCAGCAAAGAGACGGGTCATTAGCTGGGTGAGGCTATCCTGGTGGTCATATAGATATGGTTTGGACTGGCTGACATAGGCCAGATAAATCTCAGTTGCAGCCAGCGCTTGTTCGGGATCAAGCTGCGAGATTGCATTAAGCCATTCATGAAACCCGAAGAGACGATGATGCTTTTTCTCTTTGTCGCTATCGCTTTTGAATACCTCAAAACAACGTCGAATCAGCTCGATCGGAACAGAAATCACTGCTGACTTGTCATGGAAAAGATGCCCCAACTGCTCCGCAACCGCTTCGGCATGAGTAGCGCCAGCATTCAAACCAGCATCCAAACCGGAAAGGCATTGCTCCCGGTGCTGCTGGATATTTTCATAGTTTGTCCAAACGGTGGCTGCCCCCTGCCATGCCTCTGTTTTATCCAAGGCTTTCAAGTCCTCCAACAACTCTGCTAAGTCGATTTGCCGAGCCATGGTCGCCAGCGCCGAAATGCGCCCCCATGTTTCTAGGTCTTTGCCGCTTCCTTCGTTACGAAGACGCGCCAGCAAAGGCCTTACTACTTCGAAATGACTGTGGTAGGCGTAATAAAGGCAGGGCTCCGCGATTTCCCAAAGCCTGTCCGCATCCTGCATGGCGAGATGGAGCAAATCCCATCCAAAATCAAAAGCTTTGCTCTGCAAATATGGCAAGCGCCGCAGGATCAGCGAACGAACCGCAGGGTGTTCGTCACGGGCAAAACGGCGCAAGGCAGGTGCCAGCAATTCAGGAAATTCACTACCGCGCTCGTGCAGGTTATTCGCCACGATCATCAAGGCTTCGGCAACGTCACCCTTCACCATATTGATGCCCATGGAGATCAACCCAACATTATCTCCCTTGATGGGATCGTTTTCATGCAGGCTTTCATAGCCTATGGCAAGAAAAATCAGCCGCTCGGCGTTTTGCGCATCGTATATAACGTTGGAACAGGCTTCCAGCGCATTGGCTGCGGAGCGTCGGCATTGCCAATGCCTAGGATGCCTATCCAGTTCGTCAAGAATCAACCCTGCCAAGACAGAAGCATCGGATTCTTCGATGGGTTCCCATGTGCCGTTGGTTTGCAGGTTGCCATGACGATAAGCCAAGTAAGTGGCGACGCCGTCCATGATGTCGTCCCGAAACCTTTCAGGAATGTCTCCCCAATGGGTAGGCAAAAAGCCCAGGAACCGCATTGGATGGCGAGAGGAGGCCTCTCGTAGTTGCCAGCCAACCTGGCTCTCACCGCCAACCAGAAAGTCATCAAAATTGCTTTTATGCCCTGAGTAGTGCGACAACAAGCGCAACACTACGTCATCATCTGAACTGAGGAATACCTCGTATGAAAACGGTGCGCTTACCCAGCCGCCACGCGAACGAATATCTGGCTGCCGAATCAACGCTCCTGCCTTTTTCTCATATTCATCCATCACCGCTTGCGATGCGGGCGAACGCAGATAGCTCGGAATCGTGACAATCAGTTCTGCTTGTTCCTTCAGTAACCAGAAACTGCGATGTTCATCAGCAAGCTCCTTCTCCCAAATACGCAAGATGCTTGCCATTACAGCATCTTGCGTTGGGATATCAAGGAAGGTAAATGCCGAATGAATCAATGTCCCTAGTTCGTAGGAAAGCTCAAACTCCAGCAAACTGCTATCGCACAACATGCGTCCAATTAAATCAACGTTGGCTTCAGGTAATGCAGTGCAAGCGAGGACGGCGAAGTAGATCAGCGCCCCTTCGCGGTTGAAACACAGGCGTTCACGGTTGTTTTGCCACCAATTCGAGTTTGTTCTTGCGTGATGGAGGATGGCCATCTCAACCGCTTCTAGCAGGGCATTCATACTGCCCGAGTTCCGAGTATCTCTAAAACTATGCGTATCTTCGTATGAGGTTTCACTCAAGAAACCATATCGGTAGCCGATGCGGGTTTCGCCATAGCGCGATAAGCGAACGTTGCTCCAGCGTTCAATCGAATTCAATGCCAAATCAAGTAACGCTGTGGATTTCTCCATGCGTTGCCGAAGCAAATTTTCCTCACTGTCGCCGAACTCATGGGCATGGCAACGCAATTTGCTGTCGAAGCTGTACTCAAGTAAGTCCTCGTCGCTTACGCCATCTGCGATATATCGCCAAAGCAGAACATCATCCGCCACACCTGCCGCCACACAACGTGCGATGGCTCTCCCAAGGGAACTGTGCTTGGAGCGCGGCAGATCGAGCAACCGTTCAAGTAGCGGAACAATTAGTGCAACATTCTTGAGTTTTATGTCAGATAGATGGAACCCAAGCTGCTCTGCAATACCATTGCCGTCCAGCCAATCCAGTGATAGCGCCTCCATCCATAGCTCGAGCACGCTAGCGGCATCTTCGTTTCCCCACTGCGCTATTCGATAAATATGGCTTGTCATCCCCTCGGCATCCCGTGCCCTCCTCAAGTCGGGAACTAGATGCTTTAACCAGAAGTAGTGCCACTCAATTGCCCTGGCACCATAGATCACCTGAAACACGTCGCGGTGGTGTTCGCGCAGATCGCGGATCAATGGCCAGTCCTCATCCTGCGGTTTCTGCTCCGCAAATGATTCGGCAACCAAACGTCTGATGTGGAAGGCCGCATTGCCCGTCAACACGGTACGTAGCTGCTTCCTGAATTCGCGACGCTCGCCCAGCGCCAACTGGGCGACAAAACTGCGAATGCTGGGACGAACAAAAGGAACAGGGGGGAGGCCCTGAATGAATTCGTTCAGCGTAGCGCCACGGCGCACGGCCCCGCTAATGACCAGAACGTCTAGCAAGGTTTGATGCCCGAACGCCAGTTTGCCATCCATGGTTTCCTGAAGAACGTTAAGGCTGCATAGCACCCTGCGAACTTCATGTGATGCGCCGAAACGCTGATGCGGCACGACTAAACTGCGTGAATTCAGCATGTCTGATGCAATGGCTTCTATAGCCTGTATTGCAGCATCCCCCAATGCGTCATTGGTCCGCACGATAATATCGAGATAGCGTTGCGCCAAGGCTTGACTGGTCACCACGTTGAAGCTGCCTCCTCGTTGTGCCAACTCGACGAACAATGCCAGTTCGCGAGGATTCCTTATCAGCTCACGAGTAACCGCGTCGATGGAGAACGTTGCAATCCCCAACTTATCGAGCAGCGGCGCTACTTCGGCATCCCAGTCCAAAGGTTGGCACTTCAACTCGCAATCCCATTTCCGTTCGGCAATTCGACGGTCGTAATGCCTATCAAAGTCGCGGCACGCTGTAACCACGGAGACATTGGGAATCAACAGCAAGCGGTCTATCTGCGCCAAAAAGTAGGTCAGCACGCGATGATCGCGAGCGATGGAGAGCACATCCAGCGAGTCTATGACCACAACCACATGCGTTTTTTCTGCC
The DNA here is from genome assembly GCF_051122455.1 of Dechloromonas sp. ARDL1. NCBI lineage: Bacteria > Pseudomonadati > Pseudomonadota > Betaproteobacteria > Rhodocyclales > Azonexaceae > Dechloromonas > Dechloromonas sp. ARDL1. Next base: position 3,952,745 of record NZ_CP168939.1, on the reverse strand, counting down.
AGACGGGCAGCTTTCTCGACCCAATCCGACGACAGCCCCTGCGCCTGTCGATCTTGCGCCGTACCCAAGTCGGCGAATTCGCGCGATTGAATGAACAGCGGCGCAATGTCTGAATGGGTTTGTACGCGTTGCTCCAGTGCCTCTTGCAACGCGAGCATTACGCAAGTCTTTCCTGAGCCGGGCAGCCCGGTGAGCAAGATGGCACGCTTCTTTGCATCAATGGCGGCAAGTAGCTCGTTCACTAGCGGGCTGGAAATGCACTGCCCCGCAATATCTCTCCGCCATGCTCTGCCGATCGTCGAGGTGCCGGCAAACGACAAACGTACCTCGGCAAGATCCATGGTGGGGACCAGCATTGCTCCAGCCTCATGAAGAATGGCCTTGAGGTCGTCTTTGGTTAATCGGAACCGAGCAGCGGATGTGCTATCACCCCCCATGCGCATCCCGAGTTGATCGAGGTGCTTCCAAAGAGCATTGAATGCGGCACCAGGATTGCTTGCCATATAGCGCAAGCGTTCCTGTCGCAGATTGGCCAGGCGCTCCAGTCCATCAGTGGTCACAAACTCTGTGCGGCGCAGGAATTCGTAGGCTGAAAGATTGGGAGCGCACGTGGCGAGACGTCCCACCAAATTTGCATTTGTTGCTTGGTGCTCCTTGCCTAAACTTGATTGGTAGCTGGCCTCATCATTCTGAGTCGAGCTGTGCTCTCTCAATTTCGCGAGGTCGCCAAAGTCGTTGCGTGAATAGAAGTGCACCTTGGCATTCTGATTTTTGCCCAGCAAGCTGGAGGCTTTGTCCAGCTCATCCGCGAGGTCGGCTATTGACCATGCCCTGAAATCGGTCTGATTCTTTTTGCACTGACAGGCAATCAGTGTGCCGTCGGCTTTGCCGACCACCACGTCGTCTACCGAATACGCTATCGAATCGATTTCAAGCCAAAGACAGTCCGGATCGGACAGGACTGTCAATGCCCAATCAAATGCCACTAACGTCTGATAACCGTCACCACGGTTTGAGCGTATGCCCGCGATGCTCATCTACTGACTCCTGTTGGAATGCATGCATCCACTTGTTCCGAATACACGCTAGTTTATGACGTAAGCTTCATTAGATATTCGTATCGGACAATCTTGAGCAACCGACCTGCAACATATACCGATATTCCCAGAAGCGGACGCTGAAACGGTCTAGACATTTTCGTTGTCCGGTCGCAAAGGCCGACAAGCCGACTGCCACCCTGCCACAGATTTTTCATTCCATACGGCAGCAGCCCTTCACTAACTCGGTACGTTTTTTATAAACACCTCAATCTGCACCGCCATTCGTGCCACAAGACCCACTGGACTTTGCTACATGATTCGACAATACTCGAATCATGGAAACCTTAAACGCTGCCGAACTGCTTGCTGCACTGGGTCATGAATCCCGCCTGGCCATCTTCCGACTGCTGGTCGAGGCGGGTCCGGATGGGATCAACGCCAGCGCGATTGGCGAGCAATTGGGCATGGCGCCGGCCACGCTGTCGTTCCACCTGGCGCATCTGAGCCGTGTGGGCTTGATTACGGGCGAGCGGGAAAGCCGCTTCATCCATTACTCAGCCAACTACGGCACGATGGATGACCTTATCGCCTTTCTCACGCACAACTGCTGCCAGGGAAACGCCTGTCTTCCCCAAACCGCCTGTTGCGACACCACCGAGAAGCGCCGCGCCAAAACTGGAAAGAAAGCATGATGCCGAACCTCAAGACCGTGCTGGTGTTATGTACCGGCAACTCCTGCCGCTCCCAGATGGGCGAGGCCATCCTGAACCATGACCTTGCCGGCCTCGTACGGGGCATTTCAGCGGGAACCGATCCGCAACCCAAGGTCGCGGATGGCGCCATTGCGGCGCTCAAGCTGGCCGGTCTGCCCACCGAGACGTTGATGCCCAAGCGCGTTGAGGCGGTGATGACGGAAGACATCGACCTGATCGTCAGCGTCTGCGACAACGCCAAGGAAACCTGCCCCGTCTTTCCCCGCCCGGTGAAGCGAATCCATCTTGCTTTCCATGATCCGCATGGCGAGCCGCTGGAGCGCTTCATCGCTGTCCGTGATGACATCCGCGCCCGGCTGGTGCCAGCCGTTCGCGAAGCCTTGGGCGTTTGAGGGGGCGCGATGTCCGCACAATGTGAAATGACGGCAAAACGGGCGGACTGCGCTCCGATGAGCGTTTTCGAGCGTTTCCTGACCGTCTGGGTGTTCCTGTGCATCGTCATCGGTATCGCTGCCGGTCAGTTGGCACCCGAGGTATTTCAGGCCATCGGCCGGCTGGAAGTTGCCCGGGTCAATCTGCCCGTCGGCTTGCTCATCTGGGTGATGATCATCCCAATGCTGGTGAAGGTTGATTTCGGTGCCTTGGCCGAGATCAAGCAGCACGTGCGCGGCATTGGCGTCACGCTGTTCGTCAACTGGCTGGTGAAGCCGTTCTCGATGGCTTTTCTCGGCTGGTTGTTCATCCGCAATCTGTTCGCGCCCCTGTTGCCGGCCGAACAGCTGGACAGCTACATTGCCGGTCTCATCCTGCTGGCTGCCGCACCGTGCACCGCCATGGTTTTTGTGTGGAGCCGGCTGACCAACGGACACCCGCTGTTCACGCTGTCGCAGGTCGCAATCAACGACACCATCATGGTCTTTGCGTTTGCACCACTGGTCGCTTTCCTGCTCGGGATTTCGTCGATTACCGTGCCCTGGAACACGCTACTGACCTCGGTTGTACTCTATATCGTGATCCCGGTTGCGCTGGCTCAACTCTGGCGCAGATCCCTGCTTGCCAAAGGGCAGGCCGCATTCGACGCCGCCATGGCCAGGATCGGCCCGTGGTCCATCTCGGCGTTGCTGGCAACGCTGGTGCTGTTGTTTGCCTTCCAGGGCGAAGCCATCCTCAGGCAGCCGCTGGTCATTGCGCTGCTGGCGGTGCCCATCCTGATTCAGGTGTTCTTCAATTCGGCACTGGCCTATTGGCTGAACAAGACGGTGGGCGAAAAGCATAACGTCGCCTGCCCATCCGCGCTGATCGGGGCTTCCAATTTCTTTGAACTCGCCGTCGCTGCCGCCATCAGCCTGTTCGGGTTCGAATCGGGAGCGGCTCTGGCTACCGTCGTCGGTGTTCTCATCGAGGTGCCGGTCATGTTGCTGGTGGTCAAGGTCGTGAACGCCTCGAAGGGGTGGTACGAAACGGCGTAGCCAAGCCGCGCAACAGGGAGTCAAACATGAACTGGATGATGACCGCGTTTCAAGGAGGGCTCGATAGCCTGGCCGCCTATCTCGCCGCCCATGTGCTGCTTTGCCTGGTGCCGGCTTTCTTCATCGCCGGGGCGTTGTCGGCCTTGGTGCCACAGCAGTCGATCATCCGTTTTCTCGGGCCGGATGCGCCCAAGTGGAAATCCTATTCCGCCGCCGCTGGCGCCGGGAGCTTGCTGGCCGTTTGCTCGTGCACCATCCAGCCCTTGTTCGCCGGTATCTACAAGAAAGGCGCCGGCCTTGGCCCGGCCATTACCTTCCTGTTCTTCGCGCCGGCGGCCAACATTCTGGCCCTGGCCTATACCGGCGTCGCGCTGGGCGCCGAGTTCGCCATCGCCCGCATCCTGTTGGCACTGTCATTCGGGGTCGGCATCGGGATGATCATGGCCATCATTTTCCGCGAGACGGATGTTGCCCGTGTCGCTGATGCCCGAACGTTTGCCGAAGGGGGCGACATTCCCGGTAAAACGCTGCTTTTTGTCGGTGCCTTGGTTGCCTTGTTGATTTCCGGCACCTTGAAGCTGGATTTCCTCAAGGCTGTTTTGTTCAGCGCAGAACTGCCTTGGCAGGGTGCTTCCGCCATTCAACAAACGCTCGACCGGTGGGTGCCGGTCAACGAGAGTATCGGTGCCGAAGGGCTGAGTCTGCAGGGCGCGCTCCTGATTGTCCTGCTGGCGGGCATCGGCATTTTCGCCTGGCGAGGACTGGGCAAGGTCGACGAAGGCTTCAATCGTTTCACCCCGATCGCGCTGGGATTGACCCTGCTGACCCTCATGTTCGCTGCGCTGGGCTTCACGGTGGGCAACGCGGGCGTTACGCTGGTGGTCACCGGCAGGACCGTGGCAGTGACATTGTTCTGTCTCGCGCTCGTGCCATTGGCTCGCCGCTTTGATGACTGGGATGTGCAGCAATGGCTATGGGAAACCTGGCGATTCGTGAAGATGATTTTTCCCTTGTTGGTCGTGGGCGTGTTCGCGGTTGGCGTCATCCGGGTTTTCATCCAGCCCGAGTGGATTCGGGCAATAGCCGGCGAGAACACCTTGTTGGCCAATCTGGCAGGCGTGGTTTTCGGGGTCTTCATGTATTTCCCGACACTGGTCGAAGTCCCGATTGCCAAGATGTTCCTGTCGCTCGGCATGCACCCGGGCCCGCTGATTGCCTATCTGATGGCCGACCCGGAGCTATCCTTGCAAAGTATCCTGATTACCGCAGCCATCATCGGCAAGCTGCGGGCTTGGACTTACGTCGGGCTGGTTGCCCTGTTTTCAACCATCTCGGGATTAGCCTACGGCGCCTGGGTCAATGGCATGTCGCCATGGATGCTGGCCGGTTTCGTTGGCAGCTTCATCGCCCTCATCATCGGCTCGTTGCAGTGGGTTGAATCCTGTCGCCAGGGAAAATCAAGGAGGGCATGATGCTCATCAAGATACTGGGAAGTGGCTGCGCCAAATGCAATCGTCTGGAACAGCTGACCCGCGATGCGGTAGCCGAACTCGGGGTGGAAGCCTCCTTGAATCGCCCCGGGTTTCGTAGAGGCTCCGAGGTTTAAGTGCAGGCGGTCGTTGCCTGCACAAGGGATTGTGAATAGTACCGTTCCTCCGCCTCGGCGGGCGGGATGTTTCCGATGGGCTCGAGGAGTCGAGTGTGATTGAACCAAGTCACCCAAGTCAGGGTGGCCAGCTCCAGGGACTCGATGGTTTTCCAGGGGCCCCGGTGATAAACCAATTCGGCTTTGTAGAGGCCGTTGATGGTTTCAGCCAGGGCATTATCGTAAGAGTCGCCTTTGCTGCCGACAGAGGGCTCGATGCCTGCTTCGGCCAGCCGCTCGGTGTAGCGGATGGAAACGTACTGGCTTCCCCTGTCTGAGTGATGAATCAGTGCCCCGTCACGCTTGGGCTGTCGGTCATACAGCGCCTGCTCAAGCGCATCGAGGACAAAATCGGTACGCATTGACCTGCTGACACGCCAGCCGACGATACGACGAGCGAAGACATCAATCACAAAGGCGACATAGACAAATCCCTGCCAAGTAGAGACATACGTAAAATCAGAGACCCACAGTTGGTTCGGGCGCTCGGCCTTGAACTGGCGATTCACCCGATCCAGCGGGCAAGGCGTACGGGTGTCGCTGAAGGTCGTTTGCATGATCTTGCCGCGCCTGACGCCTTCCAGGCCAAGATGCTTCATCAGCCGTTCGACCGTGCAACGCGCCACGGGCGTTCCCTCACGGAGCAATTGCCGCCAAACCTTGCGGACACCATAGACTTGGAAATTGGCCTGCCAAACCCGTTGAATCTGAGGAATCAGCAATTCATCCCGTTGCGCCCTGGCGCTCCGCAGGGAAGGATTGCGTTGCCGGGCAGCGTGACGCCAATAGCCAGACGGGGCAACCTGCAATAGCTTGCAGAGCGGCTCGACCCCATATGTCTCCCGGTGCCGGTCAATAAATGTCCTCACTTCTTCTTGAGGCGGTCGAGCTCCGCCTGCGCGAAAAACGCACTGGCTAGCCGCAGAATTTCGTTGGCCTGACGGAGCTCCTTGTTCTCCCGCTCCAAGGCTTTCATACGCTCACGCTCATCGGTGGTTATCCCATCGCGCCGGCCCGTATCCACTTCATGTCGCTTGACCCAGTCATGCAACGTCTGGGCTGCGCAACCAATCTTCGGGGCTATCGATTCAATGGCTGCCCATTGCGACGGATGTTCTTTGCGGGCTTCTTGTACCAGCCTCACCGCACGTTCTCTGACTTCAGGGGAATATCTGTTTGATTTGCTCATCATGGCTCCATTCTCTCAGGTAATGGAGCCTCCTCAATTCCCGGGGCGATTCACCTTCGAGCATGTGAAGGAGATGGACAAAATCATGGCCTATCCGATCATGACAACGCCGGCACTCGTGGTCGACGAACAGGTGCTGGTTTCAGGGCGGATGCCCAGCAAGGATGAGTTGCTGGCTTGGCTGGACAGGCGATGAAGCGGATAGTGGCCGGTGGGGAAGGCATCGCCCCCTTAACCGGCCAACGCAGCGTTGACCTCCCGGGCGATAGCCCGCAAACACAAGATTTCAGCGTTGTCCCCGTTCCTCATCGCGACGCCGCGGTGCTTCGTGGCCATCCGGTGAGGTGGGCTGCTGACGCGGCGGGTCGACTCGGGGAGGAGGCGGAGCGCTCGGTTGCGGCTGGGGAGGGCGCTCCATGCGCGGCATCTCCCGAGGTGCTTCACGTGGCGCTTCCCTACGCTGCTCACGTTCCTGCATCTGAACGGCGGGTTGCGCACGCTCTTCCCGGCGCATGCCTGGCGCTGGCATCTCCCGGCGAAGCGGCACCGGAGCCGATTGGGTTTCCTGGGGGCGGGACATCTCGCGCATTTCGCGGCGCTGCTCGCGCTCCTGCGGGGAAAATGCCGGATGCGACCGCTCATTCCTGCGTACCTCGGCGGCCGGTACTTCCCGATAGACCGGGGAACTCGGGGGCATTGCCTCCTGCCGGCGAGGGGTGTCGCGCGGCCCGGCGGGCTGCGCAGCGCCCTCCGGCGACCGTAACTCTCTGTCCTGGCGCTGCATTTCGCGCATTTCCCTGCGTGGCTGACGTTCCTGCTGCGTGAAGGCGGGTTGCGAACGCTCGTCGCGGCGGGACTCGCCGATGCCCTCGCGAGCCGGGCCGATTGCCGGCGGACGCCCTGTTTGAACCGGCGCGGCACCCGGCGGCAAGATTTCCCGATGCCGAGGTTGGGCTGTGCTTTCAGCCTCGCGGCCTCGCCTGTCCATGAGCGGCATTCCCTCCGGAGTATGGGGTCGATCGCCGCGGGTGCCCTCGGGGATGGCCTGGCGCGGCGACGGCAGTTCGCCATCGCGCAATGGCCGGCGCTCCGCCCTCGGATTGCGCTGGGCATCGAATTCCCGTCCCTGCGGATGCATGGCGGCCGGGGCGGGGGCTACCCACTGGGCGCTGGGGGCCTGCCGGGCGAGTGGTGCCCGGTCGAGGTCGCGGCGTTCGCGGTGGCGTATCTCGCTGGCCGAGATCGGACGACCTTCCTGCATCTGCCGCGCCGGCACGACGGTAACCGCCTGTGGCGAGGCATGGTGGGTGTAGGCTGGCGGAGCACCGCGCACGACCCGTTCGATATGGGTAACGTTGGTGACGTGGGTGATGTTGATCTGCCGCACATAGGTCGGGCTGTAGCGATAGGCCGGGACATAGACTTCGCGCGGGGCGAGGGGGAACCAGCCGACGGCGGGCGCCGAGCCGAAGCTGAAGCTGACGTTCCAGCCCGGGTTGCCGACCCAGCCGACCAGCGCCGGCGCATAGACCGGGCGGGCAACAATACGCCCCGGAACCCAGCCCCAGCGCCCGGCGATCAAGGCCCAGCGCCCGTAATGGAAGGGTGCGAAGCCCCATGGTGCCTGGTCGATCCACGTCCAGCCCCAGGGCGCGACCCATGCCCAGCGGCCGTGACGATAGGGTGCCCAGTCGCTGGCGACGCCGCGCGGGTACCAGACGGTGCCGTAGTCGCTGGTCGTTCGCCAGTCGCCGTAGGCGTCGAGATCCTGGTAGCCGGTCATATGCGGCGAGACGTGGCGGCGGGCCGTGTCCGCCAGGGTGGCGTTCTCGCGCTGCGCCACCCATTGGTCGAAGCCGTCGTAGGCGCGGGCGGCTTCCAGTCGTTCGCCACCATCGCTGTCCAGCACGGCCATCTGGCCTGCCGCCACGGGCAGGGTCCGCCGGCCATTTTCGAAGGTGGCACGGCCGGCCAGGACCGTCAATTCGCTGCGCTCGGCATACACATTGATGCGATAGCGGCCCGGCGTCAGGAAACGCACGTTGCCGTCTGGCGTCATGACCTCCACGTCGTCGGCCTGATCGCGGTCGAGCACGGTGACTGCCAGCGTGCCGCCGCTGAGGCGGACATCGACGCGGTGGTCGTCGACAACCGGAAACTCGACCTCGCTGTCGCGGCTGAGGCGGTAGGCGGTCGAGCCGATCCACACTTCGGCGCGCCCATTGCGGCCACTGTCGAGCACAGCGCCGCTGCTGACCGGCCAGTTGAGGGTGGCCGCTCCGCCTTGCTCCTTCCGGTCGACCTTGAAGCCGACATCGCCCTCAAGGTAGGACAGCCGGCCGACACGGCCCGGTGGGTCAAGCTGGGCCAGCGCTGGCCAGGCGATGAGCAGCAGGATGGCAAGGAAAAGGCGGCGGAGGGACTGCAGCATCTCGGACTCCCGGAATGGGGAAGGCCTGCGCACGCGGCAGGCGACAAGCAATCAACGCATCACTTCGGCAAACGGATGATCGACTGCCAGCGGTAAATGGTTTCAAAATGTTGCGCCCCCGACGGGGCGCAGGACTCAGCTGTTGTCGATGGCGATGCCGTATTTCTTGGCGACCGACATATACAACTGCCGTGCCGAGGCGACCTTCGGGTTCTTGCGGTCCTTGCGCTGCGCTCGCTGCAGGTAGTCGAGCGCCCTTTCGGCCAGCACGGCATCCCAGCCCTTCTTCTCCATCAGCGTATAGATGGCCTTGGCCGCATTGACCAGGAACTGCAGGTTGGGCACCTGTTCGACAGCCTGGATCAGCAGTTGGACAGCGCCTTCGAGATCGCCGCTGCGGGCGGCCATGACCCCGCGGTTGTTCAGGTCGACGATTTCCTTGCCGACCTGATCGAGAATGGCCTTGCCCGCCTCGGCCTGCCCGGTTTTCTCGAAAACGTTGGTGATGTGGTTGATCAGGTGGGAATCCTCGTGGTTCTCGGCGGCCACCTGACGCATGATCTGGTTCGCCTCGCTTTCCTTGCCCGTCGCGAAGCAGGCGTGGGCCAGGTCGACGGCCAGGCGCTGCGAGACATGCTTGCCCTTTTCGGCCGCTTCGGCCCGAATCTGGCGTTGCAAACCCAGCGCCTGATCGACCAGCCCCTTGGCCTTTTCCTCGGCCCCTTCGGCATGCAGGCACAGGCTTTCGGTAAGCAGGGCGGCCAGTTCAGCCTGCTTGTCGCCACGCCACTCCCGTTTCATTTCCGCCGCGATCTTGCGCGATGCTTCAACATGTCCGCGCTCGACCAGCACGCGCGACAGGTTGGCAAAGTCGTCCACGGTGCGCAGGCTGGAACCCTTGCTGCGCTCGATGACCTTGCCGTAGGCCTTCTCGGCAGTCAGCAGATCCTTGTTGCGGGCGGCCACATCGCCCACCATGCGCTGGCGCAGGGTGTTGTGCGGCGAGGCATCGGCTGCCCGCTGCAAGGACTGCTGGGCATCGGCCAATCGCCCCTGCGCCTCGTGAACCGACGCCAGGAAATCGTAGGCCGAGAGGAATTCCGGCGTTTCCTGCGTCACCTGCTCGGCCAGCTGCTCGGCCTCGTCGAGCGCCCCACGGTCACGCAAGGCCGTCGCCAATCCCATCTTGGCCCACGGCACGACCCGCCCCTCGAGCACGCGGCGGAACACCTCTTCGGCCTCACGCGTCCGCCCCAACTGGTGCAGTAGTTCGCCCTTGAAGCGCAAGGCGTCGTACATGTACAACGGCTGCTGCTGGATCACCCGGTCGCAGGCGGCAATCGCCTCTTCCAGCGAGCCATTCTCGATCTGCGTGTAAATACGCCCCAGCACGTGCTTCTTGTAGATCACCTTGACCAGCCGGCCCTGCAACTGCTCGGCGGTGAACGGCTTGATCAGGTAATCGTCGGGCGCCAGTTCGGCCAGCGCCACGACATTGGTGTAGCTGCGCTCGCTGGTGATGATCATGTACACCGTAGACAACGGGATCAGGTGGGCGTGCCGCAACTCCTCGAGCAATTGCTGGCCGTCGCGCCCGTCGTCGAGGACGAAATCGGACAGGATGATGTCGAAGCGGTTGCTCTTGACCTGGCGAATCACCTCCGCCGAGTTGCCGGCGCCATGCACGGCCGTGACGCCCAATGCCCCCAGCATCAGGCGCAACGCATCCCGCGCCGGCGGATGGCGGTCGACGATCAGAACGCGCTTCTTGGACAAGGACTGCTGCAGGACCAGCAGCATCTCGTCGTTGTCCAGCGGGCTCGCTCCCTTGGTTTGGCTCGTGCTCATGGCATCAAATTACTTGAGATCGCCAGACGCGGCAAGCCATTCGGCCGCCCCACGGCCAGCCGGCGCCATTCAGCGCAGGCCGGGATATATTCTGCAAGCAGAGTCTGGAATACTCGCCGAACCGGTATTCGCCAAAGGAGCGACGATCATGAAAGCTGTACGGAACATCCTGCTGGCCTGGCTGTGGCTGACACTTTGCCCGGCCGCTTTCGGGCAGACGGTCGTGGACATCCCGACGCGTCCCGAGGTAAGCCAGCGCCTGCTGGTCATTCCCGCCGCCAGCCCCCGCGCAACCGTCATCCTGCTGGCCGGGGGACACGGCGGACTGGGCATTTTCGCCAATGGTTCCTTCCGCTGGGGGGAAGGCAACTTCCTGATCCGCAGCCGCCAGATGTTCGCCGAGCAGGGGCTGAATGTGGTGATCGTCGACGCCCCGTCCGACCGGCAGAACGCGCCCTATCTGGCCGGATTCCGCCAGACGGCGGAGCACGCCGCCGACATCAAGGCGGTCATCGCCTGGGCACGGGTTCAATACCCCGGCCCGGTGTGGCTGGTCGGAACCAGTCGCGGCACGCAATCGGCAGCCTTCATCGGAACACAGCTGCAAGGCCCGGATGGGCCGGACGGCCTGGTGTTGACCGCGACCATCCTGAGCGACAACAAGGGACGCGCCGTTCCGGCAATGGCGCTGGATAAACTGCGCATTCCCGTGCTGCTTGTCCATCATGAGCAGGACGGCTGCAGCCACTGCGCCTACGCCGACATCCCGGGCTTGCAGGAAAAACTCCGCCACCTGCCGCGCACCGGCTTGTTGAGCTTCCAGGGCGGCGCCAATCGGGGCGACCCGTGCGAAGCCTATGCCCACCACGGCTTCAACGGCCTGGAAAAAGAGGTCGTCGCACAGATCGCGACTTGGATTCTATCCACTGAAAACTGATCGCCAGCGGGCCGCTTCAGGCGCGATAAACCTGTGTTTTTTCAGCCACCTGACGTAAAATCCGCGGTCCGATACTGCGCTGCAACAACCCCATCCCGATGCTCTATCCCACCCGTTTCGATGTCATCGTCGTCGGCGGCGGTCACGCCGGCACCGAAGCTGCGCTCGCCGCAGCGCGGACGGGAGCGAACACGCTGCTGCTCACCCACAACCTCGACACCCTCGGGGCGATGAGCTGCAACCCGTCGATCGGCGGCATCGGCAAGGGCCATCTGGTGCGCGAGGTCGATGCGCTGGGCGGCGCCATGGCAGCCGCCACGGATGAATCCGGCATCCAGTTCCGCATCCTCAACGCCTCGAAAGGCCCGGCCGTGCGCGCCACCCGCGCCCAGGCCGACCGCGTGCTGTACAAGCAGGCCATCCGTACGCGCCTGGAAAACCAGCCTAACCTGACTATCTTCGCCCAAGCCTGCGACGACCTGATCATCGAAGGCGACCGCGTTGCAGGCGCCGTCACCCAGCTCGGCATCCGCTTCATGGCGCAGGCGGTGGTGCTGACCGCCGGCACCTTCCTCAACGGCAAGATCCACGTCGGGCTGGAAAACTACACCGGCGGCCGCATGGGCGACCCCCCGTCGGTCTCGCTGGCGGCCCGCCTGAAGGAGCTGAACCTGCCGCAAGGCCGCCTGAAGACCGGCACGCCGCCGCGTCTGGACGGCAAGACCATCGATTTTTCGGTGATGGAGGAACAGCGCTCGGACGATCCGCTGCCCGTCTTCTCTTTCCTCGGCAACGCCGTGCAGCACCCGAGGCAGCTGCCGTGCTGGATCACCGAGACCAACGAGCGCACGCACGACATCATCCGCAGCGGCCTCGACCGCTCGCCGATGTACACCGGCGTCATCGAAGGCGTCGGCCCGCGCTACTGCCCCTCGATCGAGGACAAGATCCACCGCTTCGCCGACCGCAACCAGCACAACGTCTTCCTCGAACCGGAAGGCCTGACCACACACGAGATCTACCCGAACGGCGTGTCGACCAGCCTGCCTTTCGACATTCAGCTCGCCCTGGTGCGCTCGATCCGCGGCATGGAAAACGTGCACATCCTGCGCCCCGGCTACGCCATTGAATACGACTTCTACGACCCGCGCGGCCTCAAGGACACGCTGGAAACAAAAGCCATCAACGGCCTGTTCTTCGCCGGCCAGATCAATGGCACCACCGGTTATGAAGAAGCTGCCGCCCAAGGACTACTCGCCGGTATCAACGCCGTGCGCCACGTGAAGGGCGAAGCAGGCTGGTGCCCGAAGCGCAACGAGGCCTATCTCGGCGTACTGGTCGACGACCTGATCACGCGCGGCGTCTCCGACCCCTACCGGATGTTCACCAGCCGCGCCGAGTACCGCCTCAGCCTGCGCGAGGACAACGCCGACCTGCGCCTGACCGAACAGGGCCGCGCCCTCGGCCTGGTCGACGATATCCGCTGGGAAGCCTTCTGCCGCAAGCGCGACGCCATCGCCGCCGAGCAGGAGCGCCTGAAATCGACGTGGATCAACCCGAAGATCACGCCGGCCGAAGATTGCCTGCGCGTGCTGGGCAAGGCCATCGAGCACGAATACAACCTGTTCGAATTGCTGCGCCGCCCGGAAGTCAGCTACGCCAGCCTGCTCACCCTGCCCGGAGCCGGCGAAGCCCAAGGCGACCCGCTGGTCGTCGAGCAGCTCGAGATTTCAGCCAAGTACCAGGGCTACATCGACCGCCAGGCCGAGGAAGTCGCCAAGTCGGCCAGCTACGAGAACACCGCGCTGCCAGCCGATCTCGACTACAACGCCGTGGCTGGCCTGTCCAACGAGGTCAAGCAAAAGCTGGCCCAGCACAAGCCGCAGACCATCGGCCAGGCCTCGCGCATCCAGGGCATCACCCCGGCCGCCATCTCGCTGCTGCTGATCCACCTCAAGCGGCACAACCTGTCGCAGGCGGCGGCATGAGCAGGAAGCAAGCTTCCGCGACGAGCGAGGCACAGCGTGGAATGCGACCGCCCGCGAGTGCCGCCCCGGCCGCTCAAGAAAAAGCACTCGCCGTGTCGCCGCTGCCAATCGGCCGCGACCCTCATCCTGCGATCGGAGCGGCCGCATGAGCGCACTGGCGGCAGGCCTCGCCGAGCTTGGCATCGAACTGTCCGCTGGCCAGCAGGACAAGCTGCTCGCCTTTCGCGACCTGCTGCTCAAGTGGAACAAGACCTACAACCTGACCGCGCTGCGCGATCCGGAACAGGCCATTTCTCACCATCTGCTCGATTCGCTGGCGATCCTGCCGCATGTCGGCTCCGGTCCGCTGCTTGATGTCGGCTCCGGCGGCGGTCTGCCCGGCATCCCGCTGGCCATTGCCCGGCCGGAACTGTCGGTCAGCATGGTCGACACCGTGCAAAAAAAGGCGACCTTCCTGCAACAGGCCGCCATCCAGCTCGGCCTAAGGAATGTTGCGGCGCACCACGCCCGCGTCGAACAATTGCCCGGCCAGTATGAACAGATCAGTTCGCGCGCTTTCGCCGAGCTCAAGCTCTTCACCGACCTGACCCGTCACCTGCTCGCTCCCGGCGGGCGCTGGCTGGCCATGAAGGGCGTCCGCCCCGATGACGAAATCGCCGCGCTGGCAAGCGACATCGTCGTCGAGCACATCATTCCGCTGCACGTGCCCGGCCTCGACGCCGAAAGACATCTCATCATCCTGAAAGCGGGCTCATGAAAGTACTCGCCATCACCAACCAGAAGGGCGGCGTCGGCAAGACGACAACGGCCGTCAACCTCGCCGCCTCGCTCGGCGCCGAGGGCAAGCGCGTCCTGCTCATCGACATGGACCCGCAGGGCAACGCCACCACCGGCTCCGGGATCACCAAGAAGGAAGCGCTGCCGACCGTCTACCAATTGCTGATCGGCGCCGCCTCGCTGGTCGAGGTCTGCATCAAGACCGACTTCGCCTTCGACATCCTGCCGGCCAACCGCGAATTGGCTGGCGCCGAGGTCGAACTGATCGAGCTCGACAAGCGCGAATTCCGCCTCAAGGCTGCGTTGCAGCAGAACCACGACGAATACGACTTCGTCCTCATCGACTGCCCGCCGGCGCTCAACATGCTGACCGTCAATGCGCTGGTCGCCGCCGACTCGGTGCTGATCCCGATGCAGTGCGAGTACTACGCACTGGAAGGCCTGTCCGATCTCGTCGAAACCCTGCGCAAGGTGCGCCACGGCCTGAATTCCCGCCTCGAAATCGAAGGCCTGCTGCGTACCATGTACAACGGCCAGAGCACGCTGACCCAGCAGGTGTCGAACGAGCTGGAAACGCACTTCGGCAACAAGGTTTACCGGACCATCGTGCCGCGCAACGTCCGCCTGGCCGAAGCGCCCTCCTATGGCAAGCCGGTCATCGCCTTCGACAAGAACTCCCGGGGCGCGCAGGCCTATGCCGCCCTGGCCAGGGAAATCCTCGAAAGGACTCCAGCATGATCAAGATGAAAGGACTCGGCCGCGGCCTCGACGCCTTGCTGGCCGGCACCGACGAAAAACGCGCCGACGAACAGCGCAGCCTGCCCATCGAACGCCTGAGGCCCGGCAAATATCAGCCGCGCACCCGCATGGACCAGGAGTCGCTCGGCGAACTGGCCGCCTCGATCAAGGCCCAGGGCGTCATGCAACCCATCCTGGTCCGCGCCGTCGACAAGACGCCGGGGGCCGAACGCTACGAAATCGTTGCCGGCGAACGCCGCTGGCGCGCCTCGCAGCTCGCCGAGCTGAGCGAAGTGCCGGTCCTCGTCCGCGACATCCCGGACGAGCAGGCGCTGGCCATGGCGCTGATCGAGAACATCCAGCGCGAGAATCTCAATCCACTGGAGGAGGCCCAAGGGCTGCAGCGCCTGATCGACGAATTCGGGCTGACCCACCAGCAAGCCGCCGACGCGGTCGGCCGCTCCCGCCCGGCCGCATCGAACCTGCTGCGCCTGCTGCAACTGAGCCCTCCAGTTCAGGAACTGCTGATGACCGGCAAGCTCGATATGGGCCACGCCCGCGCCTTGCTGCCGCTCACCGGCGCCCAGCAGATCGCCGCCGCCCAGCGCATCGTCCAGAAAGGCCTGTCGGTCCGCGAGGCAGAACGCCTGGTTCAGCAAATCACGAATCCGGCCAGGAAGCCGGCCGAACAGCCGGTCGACCGCGACCTCCTGCGCCTGCAGGAAGAGCTGGCCGACGGCCTCGGCGCCAACGTGCAGATCAAGACCAACAAGAAAGGGGCCGGCAAGGTGACCATCGAATTCGGCAGCCTCGAACAGCTCGACGGCCTCCTCGCCCGCCTATCCACGTAACCGATGTCACTAAACGTAACGCACTGTCTCTACGGGAAAACCCCTAATTTGTGCGCCGCGGAAATTGACTCTTATGTAAGACTTGGTTACACTCTCGGGGTTTTTGATCGAGGTATGTCTTGCACCCGCAGGTAAGCTGGATTCTCAGTCGCCAAGCGGCATTGATCGTCGTTCTCGCCCTTGCGGCATGGCTGGCGTTCGGTGATCTTGCAGGCATCTCGACACTGATCGGGGGATCAATCGGCATCGTCGCCAACCTGGGTTATGTACTCCGGGCCATGCGACTGAATGTCGGACTGGACCCGGTAAAAGCTTACCGGGCGCAGACTGCGGGCGAGGGGTTCAAGTTTCTTCTCACGCTCATCGGCTTCGCCCTTGTGTTTTTGAAGTTCAAGGAGGTGGCGGTCGTTCCGCTCTTTCTTGGATACGGATCGACGATTGTCATCTTCTGGGTGGCACTCTTGAAGCAACGTTGAGCTGACTGGAGAAATCATGAGCGCTGAAGGCGGCCTGACCACAACAGGTTATATCCAACACCACCTGACCAACTTGGCCGTCTGTTCCGACGCAGCCAAGGATGCCGCTGGCCACTGCCACGGCTTCTGGACCTTCCACCTCGACACCCTGCTGGTTTCCGGCCTCCTCGGCCTGATCGTCTTCGGCCTGATGGCCAAGGCCGCAGGCAATGCCAGCGCCGGCGTTCCGGGCAAGCTGCAGAACTTCGTCGAAATGGTCGTCGGCCTCGTCGACCAGCAGGTGCGCGACACCTTCCACGGCAAGAGCGCCCTGGTCACTCCGCTGGCCATCACCATCTTCGTCTGGGTGTTCGTCATGAACGCCATGGACTTGATTCCGGTCGACTTCCTGCCGGTCGCTGCCAGCGCCGTCGGCGTGCACTACTTGAAGGCAGTGCCGACCACCGACCCCAACCTGACTTTCGCGATGTCCATCACCGTGTTTTTCATCATGCTGTGGATGAACGTCAAGGTGAAGGGTTTCGGCGGCTTCATGCACGAAGTCTTCTCCGCACCGTTCGGCGCCAAGCTCGCCCCGGTCAACTTCATCTTCCGCGTCGTCGAAGACATCGCCAAGCCGATCTCGCTGGCACTGCGTCTCTTCGGCAACATGTATGCCGGCGAAATGGTCTTCATCCTGATCGCCTTGCTCGGCATCTGGCAGCTCCCGCTGGCTTTGCCCTGGGCCCTGTTCCACATTCTGATCATCACGCTGCAAGCCTTCGTGTTCATGATGCTGACCATCGTGTACATGTCCATGGCTTCCGAGTCGCACTAAGTCGTTTTTGTTTTCCCGTAGTTTTTACTTTTAACCCCGCATTAACCTACCTTACTGAGGAGTAAACATGGAACTCGCAACCGTTCTCTCCAACACCGCTATCGCTGTTGCCATCCTGATCGGCGCCGGCGCTCTGGGCACCGCTATCGGCTTCGGTATTCTCGGCGGCCGCTTCCTGGAAGGCGCTGCCCGTCAGCCGGAAATGATCCCCACCCTGCAAGTCAAGATGTTCATCGTCGCCGGTCTGCTCGACGCCGTGACCATGATCGGTGTTGGTATCGCTCTGTTCCTGCTCTTCGCAAACCCGTTCCTGGCTCTGCTGAAGTAATCATTCACGCCCCTGAAACCCTTATCACCAGGAGGTTAGCGTGAACATCAACGCTACACTGATTGGCCAGGCAATCTGGTTTGCTCTCTTCATCTGGATCACGATGAAGTACGTCTGGCCGCCGCTGCAAAAGGCAATGGCGGACCGTCAGGCACAGATCGCTGAAGGCCTGGCTGCAGCCGAGCGCGGCAAGCACGAGCAAGAGCTCGCTGCCAAGCGTTCCGCTGATGCGCTGCGTGAAGCCAAGGAGAAATCCGCGGAATTCGTGGCTCAAGCCGAAAAGCGTGCGCAACAGATCGTCGAAGAAGCCAAGGGCAATGCCAAGGTTGAGGCCGACAAGATTGTCGCCGGCGCCAAGGCAGAAATCGAACAGGAAGTCGAACGTGCCAAGCAGCAACTGCGTGAGCGCGTCGCCGAACTGGCGGTTGCCGGTGCCGAGAAGATCCTGCGCAAGGAAATCAATGCGTCCGTGCATGCAGACATGCTGGGCGCCCTGAAACAGGACCTGTAAGCAATGGCTGAATCCGTCACTATCGCCCGTCCTTACGCCGAAGCGCTGTTTCGCGCTGCCAAGGAAAGCGGCAATCTGGCCAAGTGGTCCGAGCAGATCGCCCTGCTGGGGCAGGTGGCTGCCAATCCCGAAGCCCGTGCGGCAGTCGGCGATCCGAACGTGGCAGCCCCGCAACTGGTCGACCTTTTCCGGTCTGCCTGCGGTACGGCGGTAGGTACGGAGCTGGCGAACTTCATCCAGCTGCTGTCCAACAACGACCGTCTGGGGCTGTTGCCGGAAATCGCCGGCTTGTACGAAAGCTACAAGCAGGCCGAGGAAGGCACCAAGCAGGCCGAAATCGTTTCGGCCTTCCCGATCGATGATAACCAGGTGAAAGCCCTGGTACCGCAACTCGAAGCCGTCTTCAAGACCAAGCTCGAAGCAGCAGTGTCGGTTGACCCGACCCTGATCGGCGGTATCAAGGTAATCGTTGGCGACCAGATGCTGGATGCTTCAGTCCGCGGCAAGCTTGACGCCATGGCTACGGCGCTGAACAACTAGGAGAATTTCATGCAGTTGAATCCTTCCGAAATTTCTGAACTGATCAAGAGCAAGATCCAGAACCTGCAAGGCGCATCGGAAGTGCGCACGCAGGGCACGGTGGTGTCCGTCACCGACGGTATCTGCCGTGTGCACGGCCTGCAAGACGTTATGCAGGGCGAAATGCTGGAATTCCCCGGCAACACGTTCGGCATGGCGCTCAACCTCGAGCGCGACTCTGTCGGCGCCGTTGTTCTTGGTGAATACGAGCACATTTCCGAAGGCGACGTGGTCAAGACCACCGGTCGCATTCTGGAAGTCCCCGTTGGCCCGGAACTGCTGGGTCGCGTGGTCAACTCCCTCGGCCAGCCGATCGACGGCAAGGGCCCGATCAATGCCAAGCTGACCGACAAGATCGAAAAGGTCGCGCCGGGCGTTATTTGGCGTCAGTCCGTTTCCCAGCCGGTGCAGACCGGTCTGAAGTGCGTTGACTCCATGGTGCCGGTCGGCCGTGGCCAGCGCGAGCTGATCATCGGCGACCGCCAGACCGGCAAGACCGCCGTCGCTGTCGACGCCATCATCAACCAGAAGGGCAAGGGCCTGTTCTGTGTTTATGTCGCCGTCGGTCAGAAGGCCTCCACCATCGCCAACGTCGTTCGCAAGCTGGAAGAGCATGGCGCGATGGAATACACCATCGTTGTCGCCGCTCCGGCTTCGGAATCCGCCGCGCTGCAGTATCTGGCTCCCTACGCCGGCTGCACGATGGGCGAATACTTCCGCGACACCGGTGAAGACGCCCTGATCATTTATGACGATTTGACCAAGCAGGCTTGGGGCTACCGTCAGGTTTCCCTGCTGCTGCGCCGTCCGCCGGGCCGCGAAGCCTACCCGGGCGACGTGTTCTATCTCCACTCCCGTCTGCTGGAGCGCGCCGCTCGCGTTTCCGCCGCCTGGGTCGAGAAGCTCAGCAATGGCGCCATCAAGGGCAAGACTGGTTCGCTGACCGCCCTGCCGGTTATCGAAACCCAGGCTGGTGACGTTTCCGCTTTCGTTCCGACCAACGTGATTTCCATCACCGACGGTCAGATCTTCCTGGAAACCGACCTCTTCAACGCTGGTATCCGTCCCGCGATCAACGCCGGTATCTCCGTGTCCCGCGTCGGTGGCGCTGCCCAGACCAAGCTGATCAAGAAGCTCGGTGGCGGTGTCCGTCTGGCCCTGGCCCAGTACCGCGAACTCGCTGCCTTCGCCCAGTTCGCTTCCGATCTCGACGAAGCGACCCGCAAGCAGCTGGAGCGTGGCCGTCTGGTTACCGAGCTGATGAAGCAGCCGCAATACTCGCCGATGAGCATCTCCGAAATGGCCGTCACGCTGTACGCAGCTGACAAGGGCTACTTCGACGATGTCGAAGTCAAGCGTGCTCTGGAATGCGAAAAGGCCATGATCGGTTACCTGAAGACCAACTGTGCCGACCTCATGAAGACCATGGAGTCGACCGCTGATCTGAGCGCCGATTCCGAGAAGGCACTTGCTGCCGGCATCCAGGCTTTCAAGAGCAGCTGGGTCTGATCTAGGAGAACGCCATGCCTAGCGGCAAGGAAATTCGCAACAAGATCAAGAGCGTCGAAAACACGCGCAAGATCACCAAGGCCATGGAGATGGTGGCTGCATCCAAAATGCGCAAGGCGCAGGACCGGATGCGTGCTGCCCGTCCCTACGGCGAGAAGATCCGGCGCGTTGCAGGCAACCTGTCTCATGCTTTGACCGAATACCGCCACCCGTTCCTGGTGAACCGCGAACAGGCCAATGTCGGCCTCGTTCTGGTCACCTCGGACAAGGGCCTGTGCGGTGGCTTGAACTCCAACCTCCTTCGCGTCGCTGTGGCGAAGATGAAGGAATTCGAGTCTCAGGGCAAGAAGCTTCAGGCAACCTGCATCGGCAACAAGGGCTTCGGCTTCATGCAGCGCTCCGGTGCCAAGATCGTCTCGCACGTGACCGGTCTGGGCGACACGCCTCATCTGGAAAAGCTGATTGGGCCGGTCAAGGTTCAACTCGACGCCTACATGAAAGGCGAGATCGACGCGTTGTATATCGGCTATACCCGCTTCATCAACACGATGAAGCAAGAACCGGTGTTCGAACAATTGCTCCCGCTTGCCGGCGATACCGTCGGTAGCGCCTCGCACAAGTGGGACTATGTGTACGAACCGGAAGCCAAGTCGGTCATCGACGATCTGCTGATCCGCTATGTCGAAGCATTGATTTATCAGGCCGTCGCAGAAAATATGGCCTCCGAGCAGTCCGCCCGGATGGTTGCCATGAAGTCTGCTTCGGACAACGCCAAGACCGTAATCGGCGATTTGAAGCTGGTTTACAACAAGGCCCGTCAGGCTGCGATTACCAAGGAACTCTCGGAAATCGTCAGCGGCGCCGCCGCGGTGTGACGCGTAGATTTTTATTTTTGGGGATTTGAATATGAGTCAAGGTTCAATCGTTCAGTGCATCGGCGCCGTTGTGGACATCCACTTCCCGCGCGACGCGATGCCGAAGGTCTACGACGCGCTCAAGCTGGATGCTTCCGAAGCAAACGGCATGGCTGAAGACGGCCTGACCTTCGAAGTGCAACAACAACTGGGTGACGGCGTTGTCCGTACCATCGCCATGGGTTCGTCCGACGGTCTGCGTCGCGGCATGAAGGTGAACAACACCGGCGCCGGCATCTCCGTGCCGGTCGGCATGGGCACCCTGGGCCGCATCATGGACGTTCTCGGTCGTCCGATCGACGAAGCCGGCCCAATCGACACCAACGAGCTGCGTGTTATTCACCAGCCCGCTCCGAAGTTCGACGAACTGTCCTCCTCCGTCGATCTGCTCGAAACCGGCATCAAGGTTATCGACCTGATCTGCCCGTTCGCCAAGGGCGGCAAGGTCGGCCTGTTCGGTGGTGCCGGCGTCGGCAAGACCGTCAACATGATGGAACTGATCAACAACATCGCGAAGCAGCACTCCGGCTTGTCCGTGTTTGCTGGCGTGGGCGAGCGTACCCGTGAAGGTAACGACTTCTACCACGAAATGAAGGACTCCAACGTTCTCGACAAGGTCGCGATGGTGTTCGGTCAGATGAACGAGCCGCCGGGCAACCGTCTGCGCGTCGCCCTGACCGGCCTGACCATGGCCGAGCGTTTCCGTGACGACGGTCGTGACATCCTGTTCTTCGTCGACAACATCTATCGCTACACCCTGGCCGGTACCGAAGTGTCCGCGCTGCTGGGCCGTATGCCTTCCGCCGTGGGCTACCAGCCGACGCTGGCCGAAGAAATGGGCCGTCTGCAAGAGCGTATCACCTCGACCAAGGTTGGCTCGATCACCTCGATCCAGGCCGTTTACGTCCCTGCTGACGACTTGACCGACCCGTCTCCGGCCACCACCTTCCTGCACCTCGACTCCACGGTCGTGCTGTCGCGTGACATCGCCTCGCTGGGTATCTACCCGGCCGTTGATCCGCTCGACTCCACCTCCCGCCAGCTCGACCCGCAGATCGTGGGCGAAGAGCATTACGCCGTTGCCCGTGCCGTGCAGATGAACCTGCAGCGCTACAAGGAACTGCGTGACATCATCGCGATTCTGGGTATGGACGAACTGTCTCCTGAAGACAAGCTGGCCGTGTCCCGTGCTCGTAAGATTCAGCGCTTCCTGTCGCAGCCGTTCCACGTTGCTGAAGTCTTCACCGGCTCGCCGGGCAAGTTCGTTTCCCTCAAGGACACGATCAAGGGCTTCAAGGGCATCTGTGCTGGCGAATACGATCACCTGCCGGAACAAGCGTTCTACATGGTCGGCGGTATCGAGGAAGTCATCGAAAAGGCCAAGACGCTGCAGTAACGCAACGTCTAAAAGGAGCTAGTAATGGCTATGACTGTTCATTGTGATGTCGTCAGCGCTGAGGAATCAATCTTCTCCGGCCTGGTTGAAATCGCAGTATTCCCGGGTGAATCCGGGGAGCTCGGCATCCTGCCGCGTCACACGCCGCTGCTGACCCGCATCAAGCCGGGCACCATTCGTCTGAAGGTGCCCGACCAGAGCGAGTTCGAGCTGGTGTATGTGTCCGGTGGCATGCTCGAGGTTCAGCCCGACATGATTACCGTGTTGGCTGATACCGCGATCCGCGCCCACGACCTTGACGAAGCCAAGGCACTCGACGCCAAGAAGCGTGCCGAGGAAGCGCTCGCCAATCGGAATGCCGAGATGGACTACGCGGCAGCCGAAGCAGAGCTGGCACAAGCTGTCGCTCAGTTGCAAGCAATTCAGCGTCTGCGCAAGCACACGCACTGATCCGATAACAACGGACAAAAAAGGCAGCCTAGGCTGCCTTTTTTATTGGCCTGCTTTTCCCGTCTAAATGCGGGAGAGACGTTTTTCCAGACGCGCCACGTCATCACGCAAGGCATTCACCGCATTACCGAATGCTGCGGCATCGGCTTTTCCTGGCAATAGCCCGGATTCCTCGACAGCATATTCATGGAGATTTGTCAGGGCATTAGCGGCGCCCTGACGCAAGCTGCCGGCAACGGAGCGTCCGATACGGACGAGTCGATATGCAGGTATATCGCCGATCACGGCGGCCAAGTCAGCTTCAATATCCCATTCAAGATTGCGAAAGACAAATGCAAGACTCTCCGCAACGTCAACGGAACCTTCCAGCTTAACCGACGAAAACAGCTGGTCGCGCTCGAGTAGCACGCGAACGGGGGCATCCGGCGGCAACGTCAGTCGCACATCTGGATCATCGCTTCCAGTGGCAAGATGAAACATGCCGGCGTGGTCCAGAGCGAGCCGAATCGAGAACAACGGCCCGGCCACAACCAGCAATTGCGCACCGGCATGCTTTCTCAAGCGCTCCTG
This sequence comes from Dechloromonas sp. ARDL1, assembly GCF_051122455.1. NCBI lineage: Bacteria > Pseudomonadati > Pseudomonadota > Betaproteobacteria > Rhodocyclales > Azonexaceae > Dechloromonas > Dechloromonas sp. ARDL1. The sequence continues at coordinate 3,929,569 of NZ_CP168939.1, read as the reverse complement.
AGCCCATGGTGCGCTAGCAATCAAGTGGTTCAGGCCACGAACCCCGAGGTGCCTGACGAAATCCATGCCGCGTGTGTGCCTTAGAACTTGTAACCGCGATGCAGGGCAACGACACCCAGGGCGAGATTGAAGTACTCGACCTTTTCGAGGCCGACATTTTCCATCATGGTTTTCAACTCTTCCTGGCTCGGATGCATGCGGATCGATTCGGAGAGATAGCGATAGCTGTCGGCATCGTTGGTAACCAGCTTGCCAACACGTGGAATGACCTGGAACGAATAGAAATCGTAGGCCGGCGCCAGCGGTTTCCAGATTTGTGAAAATTCGAGTACCAGCAAGCGCCCACCCGGACGCAGAACACGACGCATTTCGGCCAGCGCCAAATCCTTGTGGGTCATGTTGCGCAAACCGAATGCGACGGTGACGCAATCGAACCAATCGTCGGGGAAAGGAAGCTTTTCGGCGTCGCACTGGGCAACCGGGAGCAGGTGTCCCTTGTCGAGCAGACGATCCCGACCGTGGGCCAGCATGGCATTGTTGATGTCCGTTAGCCAGACCTGCCCGCTTTTCCCGACTTTCTTGGCAAAGGCCAGCGACAGATCGCCGGTGCCACCGGCAACGTCCAGAACACGCGAGCCTTCGCGCACGCCGCTGCGCTGAATGGTGAACGCTTTCCACAGACGGTGCATGCCTGCTGACATCAGATCATTCATCAAGTCGTAACGGCTGGCGACTGAATCGAAGACATCGGCGACGCGACGGGCTTTTTCCTGCTCGGCGACGGTTTCGTAGCCAAAATGTGTGGTTTCGTTGCTCATGACTTTAATGGTGATGGCCGCAACCGCCGCCCGAAGCGGGGCGCGAGGTGGTATCGATATCGCGGGACAGGCCTTGATCCTCGATCTGTTTCAGGTATTCCTGCCACAGCTCGTCATGGTGCTTACCCAGGTTGTAGAGCATGTCCCACGAATACAGTCCGCTGTCGTGCCCGTCGGAAAATACTAGGCGCAGCGCATAGGTACCGACTGGTTCGATACGTTCGATATCGACGTTGCGCTTGCCAGTTTGCAGGGTTTCCTGCCCCGGCCCGTGGCCGCGCGCTTCAGCTGAGGGCGTGTAGACGCGCAGATATTCGAAGTCCAGCGCATAGGCCTCGCCGCCTTCGTAGATCAGCTCGAGGCGCCGGGATTTCTGGTGCAGTTTGATTTCGCTCGGTATCGGCGTATCGCGGTCTATACCCGCCATGGTGTCCTCCGGGAGTAAGGGCGATAGTTTAGCGCACTCACTCCCCGGAAGCGCGAAGATAGGTCAAAGTCGCTGGAAGCTGATTCGATCGAAATCAGTACCGCACTGCAGCATGTGGTTCATGCGCAGTTGCCCCGATTCGCCGCCTTCAGTGAAGAAATCGAGCATCCGGCTGGCTTGGTACAAACCCGAAGGAAGAACGATCGAGGCCTCCTCGCCGATGGCCGGAAGGGCCGGCAGCAGGAAGGCCTGTACATAACGCTCGGCGTTGCCACCACCCTGGATCGCCTGGCGTATGCCAATCCCCGTCGGCATTCCGGGAAGCGTGGCAAGGCCGACCACTAATCCTCCAGCTTCGTCCTGCATCAACCACGTTGCCTGCGCCAGCAGGAAGTGATCACCGTCATGGGGATGGAGCGCCATCAACTGCCCGTGCATGATCCGCTGACCGGCACAGCTGCGCGTCAGGCGAAAGCCGTTAGCCGAATGGTTGATGACGTGCCACTCATCCACCGGAAAACTGATTTGTGGCTTGATGGCCAGCATCTGCCCCGGCTCGACCCGATCGCGGAAGGTGAATAGCTGATCGAATTCGCTACGGGAGTAACTGGATGCGGAATCCGGCTGCGTAAACTCGCTGCCGGTCAGACAATAATGCATCGCTTCGAAACCTACCGCCACGCGCGCAATCCCTTCGGTCGCGAAACGGCGGAATCGGCGCGGTGACGCCGCCTGACTCCATGGACGCACCAAATGTTCGAGCAGGGCGACCACATGCCCCGAAGTTTCTTCTCCCAATCCCAGCTGCGACGGTGTCACGCGCTGCCTGAGCTGGCTCAGCATATGCGCAACCTGCAGCGCAAGCCGCGAGGTATCCAGGCGCCGCGCATCCGCGCTCGGTTCCTCGCTATAGGTCGTTGGATGCAGCGGTACATCCTTCATTAACTCGATCAGATAGGGCGGAACCTCCAGATCGTCGTCGAGTTTATGGATGGAAACCAGCGGTGCCCACATGCCGGCCCAGCGCCGGATCAGATTCAGATTGCGCACACTATTGCTGTACGGACTGGCGATTTCGATCAACAGCAGCGTGGCGTATGCCGCCGCGCAATGGGTGGCTTGCAGGCTGCTCTCGAGCACGTCTTCGACTGGCGTATAAGCAACGCCCCACTCCTCGGCGCTTGCGTAGTAGCCATGCATGTCGAGCCAGATGCCAGGTGGCAGTTCGCGCCGTGCGCGGTAATGCTCGAGGATGACCATGCCGGTGTAGTACAGGCAACGATGCAGGATGGTCGCCACCAAATTCACGTATTGCGGATTCTGCGCATCCGGCCGTTCGAGCCGGGCGCACATCGCGTAGGCCTTGCCCATCTTGCGCCAGGCAGCCACCACCTGCTGGAAGTAGCTTTCCTCCTCGTTACCAAAGGGGATGGCCCGGTTGTGATACCGCCGCGCCATTTCTTCCTCGACGAAACACAGCGGTGCGCGCGCCTGCTCCAGCAACGCGAGCATAATGCCCGGGTCGGGCGGCGATAGCAGCAAGGCGTCGAGAAAGCGCATCAACTGCCGTTCGCTCAGCAGCGGATTGGCCAAGGCCAGTTGGGCGAGATAGTCCGAACCGCTGCGCAGGTCGGTGATCGTCAGGGGAAGCTCGCTACCGGTCGTGTTCATTGTCATTGCCCCCCTTCAAGATGCCGCAGCGCGTGCGACAACGCGGCAGCAAGCTCGGCATCACCAACGATGGTGCGTTGTACAGCGCTTTCGCGCCGCACGCTTCCCCAAACCGGCTCGGGAAAATGCCGGTCATCCCGCCAGCGGGGGATGACGTGCCAGTGCATGTGCGGCACGACATTGCCGAAACTGGCCAGATTAATCTTGTCTGGGGAATACAACTGCCTAATCACCGCCTCGACAGCGAAAACCACCTGCATCAGATAATTGCGGGCACTCTCCGGCAGGTCGGTCATTTCACGCACATGATCCTTCCAGATCACCCGGCAAAAGCCCGGATAAAACGGATCATCGACCCGAATGACCCGACAGGCCCCGGATTGCCAGAGGAGCGTTCCTCCGGATTGGACACAAAGTTCGCAGGATGGGCTGCCGGCTTCCACGTTTTCGCGCTCCAGTAACAATTGGATGTATACAGGAGTTAAATATCACGGACAGCTGCCGTAAACGAAACAACTATTTCACGGACAACAGCCGACAGGTGCAATGATCAGAGGAGGACGCGCTCGATACCGCCGTTGTTCGCCTTGCCGACGTAATCCGCCATCCAGTTGTTACCGAGCAGGTGCTTGGCCATTTCGACCACGATGTAGTCGGCCTTGGTATCGGCGTCGTCATCATAGCGCGACAGGCCCTGCAGACAGGCCGGGCAGGAGGTCAGAATTTTGACGTCGCCCTTGAAGCCGTCGGCGCGCAACTTCTCGGCACCCTTCTCGATTTCCTGCTGCTTGCGGAACTTCACCTGGGTGGCGATATCCGGCCGCGAATAGGCAAAGGAACCGGAGTCGCCGCAGCAGCGGTCGGACAGCGGAACCTCCTGGCCCATCAGCGACTTGGTCACCGCCAGCGGGTTATAGGCCTTCATCGGCGTGTGGCAGGGGTCGTGGTACATGTAGCGCGTACCCTCGACGCCTTCCAGCTTGACGCCCTTTTCCATCAGGTATTCGTGGATGTCGAGCAGGCGGCAGCCCGGGAAGATCTTTTCGAACTGGTACTTCTGCAGCTGGTCCATGCAGGTGCCGCAGGACACGATCACCGTCTTGATGTCGAGGTAGTTCAGCGTGTTGGCGACGCGGTGGAAGAGCACGCGGTTGTCGGTGGTGATCTTCTGGCCGGTATCCTCATCGCCGGACGAAGTCTGCGGGTAGCCGCAGCACAGGTAGCCCGGCGGCAGCACGGTGGTGGCGCCGACTTCGTAGAGCATCGCCTGCGTAGCCAGGCCGACCTGCGAGAACAGACGCTCGGAACCGCAGCCCGGAAAGTAGAAGACGGCATCCGACTCCTCGGTCGTCTTCTGCGGGTTGCGGATGACCGGGATCACCTTGTCGTCCTCGATGTCGAGCAGACCGCGCGAGGTGCGCTTGGGCAGGTTGCCCGGCATCGGCCGGTTGAGGAAGTGGATGACCTGTGTCTTGACCGTCGGCGCCCCCACGGTGGCCGGCGGATGGGCGCGATTGTCCTGCACCAGGCCGACGGCCTTGGCCGCCTTATGGGCCAACCGCTGGGCCTTGAAGCCGAAATCCATCATCACGCCGCGCATCAGCTTCAGCGTCGCCGGGTCCTTGATGCTCAGGAAGGCCATCGACGCGGCCGTACCGGGGCTGAAACGCTTCTTGTCCTGCTTGCGCAGGAAATTGCGCATGGCGACCGAGACGTCGCCGAAGTCGATATCGACCGGGCAGGGCTTCACGCAGCGATGGCAAACCGTGCAGTGGTCGGCGACGTCATTGAATTCATCGAAATGCTTCAGCGAAATGCCGCGCCGGGTCTGTTCCTCGTACAGGAAGGCCTCGACTAGCAGCGAAGTGCCGAGAATTTTGTTGCGCGGGCTGTAGAGCAGGTTGGCGCGTGGCACGTGGGTCGAGCAGACCGGCTTGCACTTGCCGCAGCGCAGGCAGTTCTTGACCATGTCCGAAATCTTGCCGATCTCGGACTGTTCCATGATCAGCGACTCGGTACCGAGCAGGCTGAATGACGGCGTGTAGGCGTTGCCCATGTCGCCGCCGGGCATCAGCTTGCCCTTGTTGAAGCGGCCTTGCGGATCGACCTTCTGCTTGTAGGCACGGAAGGGGCCGATTTCGTCGTCGGACAGGAACTCCAGCTTGGTGATGCCGATGCCGTGCTCGCCGGAAATGACGCCATCCAGCCCGCGCGCCAGGTGCATGATGCGTTCAACGGCCTTGTGCGCCGTCTGCAGCATCTCGTAATTGTCGGAGTTGACCGGGATGTTGGTGTGCACGTTGCCGTCGCCGGCGTGCATGTGCAACGCGACGAAGACGCGGCCGCGCAGCACCTCCTTGTGGATGCCCTCAACACGCTCAATGATCGGCCGGTACAACGTGCCGTCGAAAATCTTGCTCAGGCGCGCCTTCAGCTCCTGCTTCCACGAAGTGCGGACCGAGAAGTCCTGCAGGCGGTGAAAAAGAACCGGATTGGCCGCCCTGTTGGTCAGCTCGCCGGCTACCACGCCGTATTCGGCAAAGTGCGCCTCGGCTTCGGCCAGCGGCATGTCCAGGTTATCCAGCAGCCAGGCCCAGCGACGGCGCACCGAGGCCACGTAATCGAGCGCGGCTTGTCGGCGGTCGCCGATCAGCACGGCCTTATCGACGTTGGCATCACCTTCGTGCAGCGGCAGATCGCCCTGCAGGAATTCGGACAGCGCGTCGCACAGGGCCAGCTTGTTCTGCGTCGACAGCTCGATGTTGATACGTTCGATACCATCGCAGTACTCGCCCATGCGCGGCAGCGGGATCACCACGTCTTCATTGACCTTGAAGGCGTTGGTGTGGCGCGAGATGGCGGCGGTACGCGACCGGTCGAGCCAGAATTTCTTGCGCGTCTCGGCATCGACGGCGATGAAGCCTTCGGCGGCACGCAGGTTGCACATGCGGACCACTTCCGAAGCGGCGGCCATCACGGCCTTTTCGTCGTGGCCGACGATGTCGCCGATTAGCACCATTTTCGGGCGGCCATGGCGCTTGGCCTTGGTCGCATAGCCGACGGCCTTCACATAACGCTCGTCGAGGTGTTCGAGGCCGGCCAGCTGGACGCCGGCCGCATGAGCGGCACCGCCCGGCTTGAAGTAATCGGTGATCTCGACGATGGCCGGCACGGCTTCGCGCACTTGTCCAAAGAATTCGAGGCAGACGGTACGTGCCACCGGCGGCATCTTGTGCAGCACCCAGCGGGCGGCGACGATAATGCCGTCGGTGCCTTCCTTCTGCACGCCCGGCACACCGCCGAGGAACTTGTCGGTCACGTCCTTGCCCAGGCCGACCTTACGGCAGGCCGCGCCCGGCATGCTCAGGATTTCTTCCTTGAGCAGCTTCTTGCCGCTCGGGTCGAAGCGCTTGAGGCGGAATTCGACCAGTTCCTGCTCGTGAATCTTGCCGTAGTTGTGGTTGAGGCGTTCGACTTCCAGCCAGTTGCCGTCCGGATCAACCATCTTCCACCACGCCAGGTTGTCGAGCGCGGTGCCCCACAGCACGGCTTTCTTGCCGCCGGCGTTCATGGCGATGTTGCCGCCGATGCAGGACGCCGAGGCCGAGGTCGGGTCAACGGCGAAGACGCGGCCAGCCAGCGAGGCGGCTTCGGAGACGCGGTCGGTAACCACGCCGGCCCCGGTGCGAATGGTGGCGTAAGGTTCGCTATGGCCGGGGAGAACGATGTTCTCGACCGGGCTCATGTCGATCAGCTTCTCGGTGTTGATCACCGCCGAGTAAGGCGTCAGCGGCACGGCGCCGCCAGTGTAGCCGGTGCCGCCCCCACGCGGGATGATGGTCAGGCCGGCTTCGAAGCAGCCGCGCACGAGGTGGCCAATTTCTTCCTCGGTATCCGGGTAGAGAACGACGAAGGGGTATTCGACACGCCAGTCGGTGGCGTCGGTGACGTGCGAGACGCGGGCCAGCCCGTCGAAGGCGATATTGTCCTTGCGCGTGTGCTTGCCGAGAATCTTCTGGACCTTGCGACGCAGGTCGTAGGTTTCGGAAAAACGTGCGGCGAAGCGGTCGACAGCAACCTGCGCCGCCTCGACCAGGCGCTTGACCTTGGCCGAACGCTCCGGGTCTTCCGACTCGCTCTCGGCGCGGCGCTTCTCGACTTCCTTCAGGCGATGGCGCAGGGCATTGACCAAGGCGTCGCGCCGCTCGCGGTTGTCGAGCAGATCGTCTTCCAGATACGGGTTGCGCTGCACGACCCAGATGTCGCCCAACACCTCGTAGAGCATGCGCGCCGAACGGCCGGTGACGCGCTCGCCGCGCAATTCGTCGAGCACCGCCCAGTTATCGGCGCCGAGCAGACGAATGACGATCTCGCGATCGGAAAACGAGGTGTAGTTGTAGGGGATTTCGCGCAGGCGGGCAGTCATGGAAGCAGCCGGGGTCTATCAAAAGGTGGATTTTAGCGTATTGCGGCACAACACGAGGGGCCGGTAGACCCCAAAAGGCTGCTTCGGTTCAGTTCAGCAGGGTGCTTTGCGCAACCAGCCAGTAACGGGCGAACTTGCCCGCCGCCATGAACAGGCAGCAAGGCAGCCAGTGCAGGCGCAGCCAGCCGGCGGCGACACATAGCGCGTCGCCGATCAGCGGCGCCCAGGCGAGCAGCAGGGCCGGGCTGCCCCATTTTTCGAGCTTGTCCTTGTGCGGCAGTTTTTCCAGCCTTTGCCAGCGCGGCAGGAAGCGGCCACACCACCACGAGGTCATGCCGCCCGCCGTGTTGCCCAGCGTGGTCAGTGCCAGGGCCGGAGCGACTTCGCCCGGATGGAGTTTCAGGAATCCCCAGAGCAGGGCCTCCGAACCGCCGGGTAGCACGGTCGCCGACAGGAAACTGGTCAGTAGCAGGCCCCACAACCCGCTTTCCGCCGTGACGTTTAGCCACTCCACCCGTAGAATCTCCCTTTTGCCTGAATGAGTTGCGCCCAATGCACCCGGATTATCTCGAAAAAGTTCTCAATGCACAGGTTTATGACGTGGCCGTCGAAACGCCGCTCGACCTGGCCGGCAACCTTTCCGCCCGGGTTGGCAACAAGATTCTGCTCAAGCGAGAGGACATGCAGCCGGTTTTCTCGTTCAAGCTGCGCGGTGCCTACAACAAGATCGCCAGCCTGTCGGCGGAAAAACTGAAGCGGGGCGTCATCTGTGCATCCGCCGGCAACCACGCCCAGGGCGTCGCCCTGTCGGCGGCCAAGCTAGGCTGCCGGGCGGTGATCGTCATGCCGGAGTCGACGCCGGGCATCAAGATCGACGCGGTTCGCCGCCGCGGCGGCGAGGTCGTGCTCGCCGGCTCGTCGTATGACGACGCCTATGCCAAGGCGCTGGAGCTGGAAAAATCCGAGAAGCTGACTTTCGTGCACCCTTTCGATGATCCGGAAGTGATCGCCGGGCAGGGCACGGTCGCCATGGAAATCCTGCGCCAGCATTCGCGCCACAACGGGCCGATCCATGCCGTATTCTGCGCCATCGGCGGCGGCGGGCTTGCCGCCGGGGTGGCCGCCTACATCAAGCGCCTGCGCCCCGAGATCAAGGTCATCGGCGTCGAGACCTACGACGCCGACGCGATGAAGCAATCGCTGGCCGCCGGCAAGCGCGTGCGCCTCAACCAGGTTGGGCTGTTCGCCGACGGCACGGCGGTCAAGTTCGTCGGCGAGGAAACCTTCCGCGTCTGCAAGGAATATCTCGACGAAGTCATCCTGGTCGATACCGACGCCATCTGCGCGGCGATCAAGGATGTTTTCGAGGACACTCGCTCCATCCTCGAACCCTCCGGCGCGCTGGCCGTGGCCGGCGCCAAGGAATACGCCCGCCAGAACAAGCTCAAGGACAAGAACCTGGTCGCCGTGACGTCCGGTGCCAACATGAACTTCGACCGCCTGCGCTTCGTTTCCGAACGCGCCGAGTTCGGCGAGCGCCGCGAGGCAGTTTTCGCCGTGACGCTGCCGGAGAAGCCCGGTGCCTACAAGAAATTCCTGGCGCTGATCGGCAACCGTAACGTTACCGAATTCAACTATCGCTACCATACCGACCGCGAGGCGCACGTCTATGTCGGCGTTCAGGTGGCCGACCGCAAGGAATCGCTGAAGCTGCTCGAAAACCTGCAGAAGCACGGCTACCCGACGCTCGATCTGACCGAGGACGAGATGGCGAAGAACCATGTTCGCCACATGGTCGGCGGCCATGCGCCGGCAGTCTGCGAGCAGGAGAAGAATGGGGGCATGAAGGAACGGGTCTACCGTTTCGAGTTCCCCGAACGGCCGGGCGCGTTGATGAACTTCCTGACCCAGATGAGCGCCGGCTGGAACATCAGCCTGTTCCACTACCGCAACCATGGCGCCGACTATGGCCGCGTACTGGTTGGCATCCAGGTGCCGCCGAAGGATATGACCGAATTCAAGCACTTCCTGAAGAATCTCGGCTACGCTCATTGGGACGAGAGCGAGAATCCGGCCTACAAGCTCTTTCTCGGCTGATTCGACAACTGCTACAGGGCGTTTTCAGTCTAAATTACCCAACAATATTAATATTCGTTGGGTAATTCTCAACGCCAGCGTATAGTTACCCAATGCTAGTGCATTTCGTTGGGTAACCCATGCTCACCAAGCCGCTCTTCCACCGTCACGAGGCCTTGTATTGCGCCCAATACCGGGAACTGAAAGAGCGGTCGCTCACCGCCGATGCCTTTCTGCCCGGCACTCCGGGAACCCTGCACCGGCGTAACGGAACCGGATACGCCTACTGCTATCGCGTCTTTTATCCGGTGCCCGGCATACAGGCTGAAACGCTGGTCGGACGCGCCGACGACCGGGCAGCCGTCGCCGCCATGGGCCAACGGATGACAGATGCCGCGTGGGCAGCCAGACAGGTCGCCGCCCTGCGCAAGGCCGGATTTCAGGTTGCCGACAAGCGCATGGCCCGACTGCTGGTCGAGTTGCACAATCTCGCCGCCTTCTCCGCCGGTCTGCTCGTTGTGGGCGAATTGGCCATACAGGCCTGGCTGAACGAGCTGGGCGTCACCCCCCGTTCGGGGCGCCGAGCGGCCTCGACCATCACCTGCCTGCAGCTGGGCGCCCAGCCCGCATTTCTCGATTTGCCGATCGTCCCCCGACTGCCATTCGTGCCGGTCGATGATGGATCAGCGATAGGAACAGGCCTAGCTGGCCTCGACACGCTTCGTGTTTGGCTCGGCTTCGCCGGTCAGAACGTCGAGCCCACGGTAGCGAGTCGGGGCTGGATGGCCCGCGCGGCAACGGCTTACGATTATCTGCTCGAAGCGCCGGAATCAGCTGCCATGCTCGCCGGCGGCCATTGCATTCCGGTGCTCCTGCCATCCGCAGGGCGACTGGTCTGGCACACGCTGTTCGACTGCGCGTCCGCTGCCGCCACCGAGCGGGCGGCGCCGGTCCGCGCCCAAGTGCTGGCCCTGGCGGCGGCGCTGATCGAACACGACCCGTGGGCGCTCCTCACCGCCTGGGAAAAGGCCCCCGCCACGCTGACCGAGCCGATTCGCTCCTTGCGCCTCGCACTCGTGGCTGAGGCTGCCGCTCACGCCGAACTGTGCGACTTGCTCGACGACTGCCTGCGCTGAACGCGGCAGTCGCCGACACTCACACGGTCACGACGATGCGCCCGTCAATACCGCCCGTTTTCATACGGCTGAAGATGGCATTGATGTTGTCCAGCTTGTCCATGCTGTAGTGGGCAGCAACCTTGCCTTCGCCGGCGAATTCCAGTGATTCCTGCAAATCCTTGCGGGTGCCGACAATCGAGCCGCGTACCGTCTTGGCATTGAGGACGACGTCGAAGATCGGCAGGTCGAAGCTACCGGGCGGCAGGCCGACCAATGACATGGTGCCTCGCTTGTGCAGCATGCCCAACGCCTGGCTGAAAGCGGGCCGTGAAACGGCGGTTACCAGCGCGCCGTGGGCGCCGCGAATCTGGCTCTGCACCAGCTGCACCGGATCGCTGCTCGCGGCATTGATGACCTCGTCGGCCCCCAGGCTGCGCGCCAGGGCCAGCTTGTCGTCGGCCACATCGACGGCGATGACGTGGAAGCCCATTGCCTTGGCGTATTGCACCGCCATGTGGCCCAGACCGCCGATGCCGGAAATGACCACCCAGTCGCCAGGCTTGCAGTCGAGTACCTTGAGGCCCTTGTAAACCGTCACACCGGCGCACAGCACCGGGGCAGCCGGCGCGAATTCAAGGCTATCAGGCAGTTTGCCAACATAGGCCGGGTCGGCCAGCACGTACTCGGCGTAACCGCCGTTCACCGAATAACCCGTCATCTGCTGGCTGTCGCACAAGGTTTCCCAGCCGGTGATGCAGTGCTCGCAATGACCGCAGGCCGTATGCAGCCACGGCACGCCGACGCGGTCGCCTTCCTTGACCCAGGTGACGCCCGCCCCGACCTTGGCGACATAGCCGACGCCTTCATGGCCGGGGATGAAGGGCAACGGTGGCTTGACCGGCCAGTCGCCATCGGCGGCGTGCAAATCGGTATGGCAAACGCCGGAGGCTTCGATCTTGACCAGAATCCTGCCCGCGGGAACCTCGGGAACGGCCACCTCTTCGATGACCAAGGGCTGGCCGTAAGCATGGACGACGGCCGCTTTCATTGTTGCTGCCATGATCTACTCCTTGTGAGAGTCTGGAATACGCCGGATAGGCGATTGATTGGCACCGGCAAATGCCTGACCGGCACCGCTGCCAACCAATCTAAGCCGTTTTGCAGCGTGCCGGTTTGCGTTTGGTCAACAATCGGCAAGGAACGAGGCGAGATGCCAGCCCCGGCTGGCAAGGCATGGCTATTCAGTTGTCCAACAAGGTCATGTGCCGCGCCTGCCAGTCGAGTACGGCTGTGCGCGTGCTCATTTTCGCCGCCAACGCGGGATATTCCCGACGGACGACATCGGCGGCGAAGGCGGACAGAAAACGAGATTTCAGCTCGGCCCGTGCCCGGTCGACGCCGATTTCATCGAATGGAACCGAGGCCAGTAACAGGAACCCGTCGGATGGAATACGCCCGGCCTTCATGTTGTTCTCGATAATGCCGGCAGCCTTGCGCACCGGGTCGGCCAGATCGGGGCTGTAAGGCCCGATGATCAGCGCCAGGTTGGGGGTATGCAGGAAATCGAAGCCACGCCCCACGCAGATCACCCATTCGCGATGCTCGATATCGAGTAGACGTTCGCGGTGCGCCGTCTGACTTCGGATTTCGGCGATATGGTCGAGGTTGCCGCGCAGCAGGGGAAGCAGATCCTGGCGCATCTGGGCCGGCATATCGGGGAGCAGGGCGGTCAGGCGAGGTTCGAGCGCATCCCGGTCGGCATCGTCCAAGACCGCCAGATCAAGCACCTCGCCATGCGTGCCGTGGACCGACAATGCCTCCTCGTCGGTTTCGAAACCGCAGACCAGCGGATAGACGGTACCGTGTCCGGCGCCGAAAAGCTGGGTCATCTGGCTGCGGATCTGCTGGGTATGCGCAATGGCGGCGGCCGTGTCGTAGGCGAAACCGGCGCAGCCGCGTTTCGGGTTGCCGCGCGACCAATGGTAGGTGATCAGGAACAATACGCGACGCCCGGCAGCGGTCATGCGCAGGGTGTGATGGACAACCACTTCGCCAAGGTGCGGCCAGCCGAGATCGAACATGCCGCCCAGGTTGCGGAAGGGCATCAGGATGCCGGCGGGCGTGTTGGTGGCGACCGGAATATTGATCCGCCCGTCCATGCATTTGAGCACGGCGATAGCTGTCGGATGCTCGGCCAGATAGCGCTGCCGCCCCAGCCAGGCCTCGGGGCTGCGAAACGTCTCGCCATGTCGACGGGCGAGATCGAACAGCCAGTCGATCCGCTGGCCGATGGGTTGGTTGTGGATATCGGTCATGTCCCCTCCGAGGACGCATAGGGCGTCGCGGATTGTGTTTTTTCGGTGTCGCTCTCGCTGGAGCGTCCTGTCTTTGTACCGTCGACAGACGGTGACATAAATTTCCGTTGGTTATATTTATGTAAAAAATCATTCTTTCTGGAAATATCACAACCTGACTAGACTCCGGTCATACGAAATTTTTATCGATTGATTGGAGTCCCTCATGCGCAAGATTGCCCTGTTATCGGCCCTGACCCTCGCTTTCGGCATCGGCTCGGCCATCGCCCAGACCACGCTGCTCAACGTCTCCTATGACCCCACCCGCGAGCTCTACAAGGAGTTCAACGCTGCTTTCAACAAGCACTGGCAGGGCAAGACCGGCCAGAACGTTCAGGTCCGCCAGTCACACGGCGGTTCCGGCAAGCAGGCCCGCTCGGTGGCCGACGGCCTCGAAGCCGATGTCGTGACGCTGGCACTGGGCTACGACATCGATGCGCTGGCCGAGCGGAAACTGATTCCGACCGACTGGCAGAAACGCTTCCCGAACAATTCCTCGCCCTACACCTCGACGGTCGTCTTCCTTGTCCGCAAGGGCAACCCGAAGGCCATCAAGGACTGGAACGACCTGGCCAAACCGGGCGTCGGGGTCATCACCCCCAACCCCAAAACCTCCGGCGGCGCCCGCTGGAACTATCTGGCGGCCTGGGCCTGGGCGCTCAAGCAGCCGGGCGGCAACGAGCAGAAGGCCAAGGAACTGGTCACCGCCATCTTCAAGAACGTGCCAGTGCTCGATTCCGGCGCCCGCGGCTCGACCACGACCTTCGTCGAGCGCGGCCTGGGCGACGTGCTGGTGACCTGGGAGAACGAAGGTATCCTCGCCGTCAACGAACTGGGCAAGGACAAGTTCGACATCGTCTATCCCAGCCTCTCCATCCTCGCCGAGCCACCGGTCGCGGTGGTGGACAAGGTGGTCGAAAAGCGCGGTACGCGACTGACGGCACAGGCCTACCTCGACTACCTGTATTCGGAGGAAGGCCAGCAGATTGCCGCCAAACACTACTACCGCCCCACTCACCCCAAGGTTGCGGCACAACACGCCAAACAGTTTCCCAAGCTCAAGTTGGTGACCATCGACGACACCTTCGGCGGCTGGCAGAAGGCACAAAAGACGCACTTCGCCGACGGTGGCACCTTTGACCAGATCTACCTGAAGAAATAACCCGCGCCATGCCCGTCGAAGACCTGATCCGCTACTTCAATGCCGCCGACGCCAGCAGCGACAGCACGCTGTACGTCGCCGGCGACCGCGTCGAAGCCTGGCATGGCGGCCTGCATCTCGGTTCGCTGTTCCAGCCCATTGCTGACTTGCGCAGCGAATGCGTGCTTGGGCATCAGGCCAGCCTGACCGTGCGCCGCACCGACGGCGCCTACCTGCCGCCCGAAACCCTCTTCGACAGCTGTGCCGACGGGCCGGCCGTGGTGTATCTCGACCGCCTGTGCCGCACCTTGCACGCCCTCAACTTCCTGGCCCAACACCGATCCACCGGCGGCTATCTGCAGGTCGGGGTCCATCCGCGCCACCTGCATGCCGTCAGCAACCAGCATGGGCTGGTCTACGAGGCCATCCTGAAACGATGCGGCCTGGGACCGGCCGATATCGTGCTCGACATCGACGCCGACACCAGCGAACTGGGCAGCCACGGTGCCCATGCCCTGGCCAGCTACCGCCTGCGCGGCTACCGGCTGGCCCTGCACGGGCCGGAACAAGCCCTGGCCCTGCCGGCCGTGCTGGCATTACGACCCGACATCCTGCGCATCGCGGCAGCCGACCCCTCCGCCTGCGCCACCGTACCGCGCTCGGCAATGCGGATCGAGATCGCCGGCATCGACGACGGCGAGGCACTCGGGAATGCGCTGAGCAACGGAGCCGATCTTGGCACCGGCCGCCTGTTCGGCGAACCGTCCACGGCCTGCCGAGCCACACACACCGGGGCGAGAAACCCCTACAATCCCCCTTCTTCGTACGGAGCCCGACCATGAAAATCGCCAACAACGTCACCGAACTCGTCGGCAACACGCCGCTCGTCAAGCTCAACCGCGTGACCGCCGGCGGCGGCGCCACCGTCGTCGCCAAGCTGGAATTCGTCAATCCCGGCCACAGCGTCAAGGACCGCATCGCCGTTGCCATGCTCGACGCCGCCATCGCCGCCGGCAAGATCGGCCCCGATACCGTCGTGCTGGAACCGACCTCGGGCAACACCGGCATCGGCCTGGCCATGGTCTGTGCCGCGCGGGGCATCAAGTGCGCCTTCACGATGCCCGAAACCATGAGCCGCGAGCGCAAGCTGCTGCTCAAGGCCTACGGCGCCGAACTGATCCTGACCCCGGGGCCCGAAGGCATGGGCGGCGCCATCGCCAAGGCCAAGGCACTGGCTGAAAGCGACGCAAAATATTTCATCCCGCAGCAGTTCGAGAACCCGGCCAACCCGGAGATTCACCGCAACACGACGGCCGAGGAAGTCTGGCGCGATACCGACGGCCAGGTCGACATCTTCGTATCGGGCGTCGGCACCGGTGGCACTGTGACCGGCGTCGGCGAAGTGCTGAAGGCGCGCAAGCCGGGCGTCAAGATCGTCGCCGTCGAACCCGATGCCTCGCCGGTGCTGTCCGGCGGCCAGAAGGGCCCGCACCCGATCCAGGGCATCGGCGCCGGTTTCGTGCCGGGCGTGCTGAACACCGGTGTCTACGACGAGGTGATCCGCGTCACCAACGACAACGCCTTCGCCACCGCCCGCCGGATGGCGACCGAAGAAGGCCTGCTCGTCGGCATTTCTTCCGGCGCCGCCACCTGGGCCGCGCTGGAACTGGCCAAGCGGCCCGAAAACGCCGGCAAACTGATCGTCGTGATCATCCCTTCCTTCGGCGAGCGCTACCTGTCGACGGCGCTCTACCAGCACCTCGAGGTCTGAGGCGCTGCGCTTGAGCCCCTTCGATACTGTCATCGACCGCCGCGACTCGGATTCCGAGAAGTGGCGGAAATACGCCGGCCGTGACATCCTCCCGCTGTGGGTCGCCGACATGGATTTCGCGGCACCACCAGCAGTCCTCGCCGCGCTGCACCGGCGCCTGGAACATGGCGTGTTGGGCTATGGCGGCCCTTGGTCGTCGCTGACGGAGTCGGTACTTACTCACCTTGAAAACGAGTACGCGTGGCGCATCGAGCCGGAGTGGATCATCTGGCTGCCGGGCCTGGTCAACGGGCTTAACGTCGCCTGCCGCAGCATCGACGGCGAGGTGCTGACGGCCGCGCCGATCTACCCGCCCTTCCTGTCCGCCCCCCATCTTTCCGGCCACAAGCTGAACCGGATCGACCTGAGCTGCACCGGCACCCGCTGGCACTGGGACATGGATGTACTGCAACAAGCCACGACACCTGCAACCCGCCTCTTCCTGCTCTGCCACCCGCACAACCCGGTCGGCCGCTGCTGGAGCCGGGATGAGCTGCTGGCCCTGGCCGGGCATGTCGAAGCCAACGACCTGATCGTCTGCTCCGACGAAATCCACTGCGGGCTGATCCTCGACGAGGACAAGCGGCACATCCCGTTCGCCAGCCTGTCGCCGACCATCGCCCAACGCACCATCACCCTGATGGCGCCGTCCAAGACCTTCAACATTCCCGGCCTCGGCTGTGCCTTCGCAGTCATTTCCGACCCCGCCCTGCGCCGCCGCTTCGAACGCACCATGCTCGGCATCGTCCCGCATGTGAACGTGCTCGGCCTCGCCGCCTGCGAAGCGGCTTTCCGCGACAGCGGCGACTGGCACCGCGACCTGATCGTCTACCTGCGCGGCAACCGCGACCGCGTCGCCGAAGCGATGTCCGGCTTGCCCGGCGTGCGCACGGCCCCCGTCGAAGCCACCTACCTGGCCTGGCTCGACATCCGCGACCTGCAGCTGAACGATCCTGCCGCCCACTTCGAAGCCCACGGCCTCGGCCTATCAGACGGCGCCGCGTTCGGCTGCCCCGGTTGGCTGCGTCTCAATTTCGGCTGCCCGCGAGCGACGCTGGACGAAGCCCTGCGCCGTTTCGAGCAAGCCTGCCGCGCCGTATGAATAGCTACACGCTGACCCTGGCCATCTTGCTCGCCGCCTCCATCCTGCAAATCTGGACCAGCGCGCTGGCCATCGAGAGCGTCCTGCGTCGCCAGCAACCCAGTGGCCTGCGCCGCATCTGGCTGGCCGTCGCCGGCACCGCCATGCTGTTCGCGCTGCACGACGGCTATGCGCTCGAACTTGCCCTGCGCACCGGCATCTACGACCAGCGCCAAGCCATCCTGGTCGGTCTCGCCGCACTGACGATGGCCTACGCCATCCACGGCTTCAGACGGCGGGAAGCCTGACCGCTCCGGCTTCGGTCACCAGCCAGTCGAGGCGCTGGTCATGCGCTTCCGGACGGATGGTCGGCAAGCGATTGATCTCGAATCCGACCCCCACCGCCAGCGGGCGAGGGGAGAGGGCGGCCAGCGTGCGGTCGAAATAGCCGCCGCCGTACCCCAGCCGATAACCATCCGCGTCAAAGCCGTTGAGCGGCAGCAACAACATGTCGGGCTGCACGAATTCGCCGGCGGTCGGCGTCGGAATACCGTAACGATCGGCGGCCAGCTGCGTATCGGGCGTCCACAACCGGAAGGCCAGCGGTGCGCCTTCCCGAACCACAACCGGCAAGGCGGCCGATACCCCTTGTGCTGCCCAGCGGGGAATGGCCGCCCGCACATCGGGTTCGTGCTTGATCGGCCAGCAGAACGCCACGATGCGCGGCAGCGGCAGAGCCGTCAGCAGATGGTCCACGATGCGGGCCGACAGGGCTTCGTGTCCGGCATCACTCAATGCCGCCCGTCGGGCCACCATGTCGCGCCGCAATGCCCGGCGCCAGGCCGTGTTATCCTCGTTCGATTCTTGCATCGCCATAATCTAGCATGAAGTTTCACGCCCGCCTTACCCCCTTGGCACTGGGCCTTGCGCTCTCGCTGTCCGCCTTCGCCCAGAATGGCGACATGGCCTTCCTGACTGCCCGCGACGCCTTCCGCGCCGGCAACCTGAACAAGCTGGAACAAGCCATCGGCCAACTCGGCAACCACGAACTCACGCCCTATGCCGAGAACTACCGGCTGCGCATGTGGATGGACAAGGGCGACCCGGGCAATCTGCGCGACTTCCTGCAACGTTACGAAGGCAGCTACGTCGCCGAAAAACTGCGGGCCGACTGGATACGCTGGCTGGGCAAGCGTTCGGCCTGGAACGAGGTCGATGCCGAATTCCCCCGCTTGCTCGCCCCCGAACCCGACGTCAGCTGTTACAGCCAGCAGGCCCGCCTCGCCCGCGACGATCGCAGCGTGCTGGCCGAAGCGGAAAAACAGTGGCTGACCATGCTGGAGCCACCCGAGCCCTGCCGCCCCATTTTCGATGCCCTCGTCGCCAGCCAGAAGATGAGTACCGACGACGTCTGGGCGCGGGCTCGCCGCCAGGTCGAGGCCAACCGCCCGGGCTGGGTCCGGACGACGCTGAATTATCTGCCCGACAGCCAGATGCCGGACAACCGGCAGCTCGACAACGCCCTCAGCAGCGCCATGGGCTACCTGATCAAGCAGGGCACCGGCAACGGCAGCCGCGCCGGCCGCGAACTGGCCGCCTTCGCCATCGCCCGCGTTGCCGCCAACGACCCGCGCACCGCCGCCGACGAGCTGGAACGGCTCAAGGGCAAGCTGCACGACAGCGAACGCCAGTGGGCGTGGAGCCAGATCGCCCTGCAGGCGGCCAAGAAGCACGCCCCGGAAGCAGTCGGCTGGTACAACCAGGCCGGCAAGACCCCGCTCTCGGAAGACGCTGCCCAATGGAAGGTGCGGGCCGCGCTACGCGCTCAGGAATGGGGCGTCGTCCGCAACACCATCGAGGCCATGCCGGCCGAACTGGCAGCCAAGCCTGAATGGATCTACTGGCTGGGCCGGGCACTGCATGCCGGTGGTCGCACCAGCGAAGGCAACGCGCTATTCGAGAAAATCGCCGGACAGCCCAATTTCTACGGCAACCTCGCCGACGAGGAACTCGGCCACACCGTTCTGCCGCCCCCCAAGGCCAAGGCGCCGACCGCCGAGGAACAGCGCGTCGCCCGCGACAATCCGGGCATCCGTCGTGCCCTGGCCTTCTTCCGCAACGATATGCGCACCGAGGCGGTCAAGGAATGGAACTGGTCGCTGCGCGGCATGGATGACCGCGAACTGCTCGCCGCCGCCGATCTCGCAAAACGTAACCAGATCTGGGACCGCGCCATCAACACCGCCGACCGGACCAAGAACGAGCATGACTACACGCTGCGTTTCCTCGCTCCCTACGGCGAAACGGTACGCCCGGCCGCCCAGAACCAGTCGCTCGACGACGCCTGGGTGTACGGCCTGATGCGCCAGGAAAGCCGCTTCATCACCAACGCCAAGTCCAATGTCGGCGCCTCCGGCCTGATGCAGCTGATGCCGGCCACCGCCAAGTGGGTGGCCAGGAAAATCGGCCTGCGCGACTTCAGCCATGGGCGGGTCAACGATACCGAAACCAACGTTCTGCTCGGCACCACCTACATGCGCCTGGTCATGGAAAACCTCGACAACCACCCGGTGCTCGCCTCCGCGGCCTACAACGCCGGCCCCGGCCGTGCCCGCAAGTGGCGCGCCGACCGCCCGCTGGAAGGCGCGATCTACGCCGAGACCATCCCGTTCAGTGAAACGCGCGATTACGTCAAGAAAGTAATGAGCAACGCGGTCTATTATTCAGCTATCTTCAATGGCAAACCCGATTCGCTGAAAGCCCGCCTCGGCACCATCGGCGCTCGCACGGCGGATGTTCCCAAGGATTCCGACCTCCCCTGATCCGCCATGGCCATACATTCCGACTCCTTCGAGGTACTGCGCAACTGCCGGGCACTGTTCATCAAGCATCTCGGCGCCCTGCTGCAGGATAGCCATCTGGTTTCCGCCCCGGCCGTCGCCGCTATTCAGGATGGAGCGGCAGCCTACTTCGACGAAGTCATCGCCACCGACAAGCGGGGCAGTTTTGCCGACGAAGTCGACGGCCTGACCGCCTCGCGCATCACCCTGCTCGCCGAGGATGACCTCGAACTGGGCATCCGCCTCGACAACCTGACCGCCCGGCTGTTCGAGAACTCGGGGGACAGCCTGTGGAAGCTGCATCTGCGCTTCGTCACGCTGCTGCGCCGCCCCGATTTGCCGAAAAGCGACAACCCGGTCGGGCCGAAAAGCATCTGCCGGGGGCTCGATGCCTTGTTCGCCGCTGCCGGTGCCGGCAGCCTCGACGACAAGCTCAACCTGCTCGACCAGTTCGAAACCCATCTGCGTCGGAACCTGCCCGGTCTGTACGCGGAGCTGAACGCCTTTCTCGAGAATGCCGGCATCGATACCGCCCAGCCGGCCATCATCACCGCCGCTGACGGCACGATGCAGCCCCGGGAAACGCCCGCCACCGCCTCTGGCAGCGCCCTCCAAAGCTTGCAGCAACTGCTGACGGCCCGCCTGCCAGCCACCCCGCAAGGTGCGGCCTTGCCATCCGGCGCGGCGGCCAGTCTGCTCAGCCAGTCGGCCCTTGAACAGCTGATGTTCCGGCTCGAAGCACTTGAACGGATAGGGCGCTTCGGCCCGCCGGTGATTCCCGGCAGCAAGCCCGCCAACGAACCCATGATGCCTGCGCTGTTTGCGGAGGGCGCCGCCCCCGAGGCACCGAAAATCATCCGCTCGGGTGAACTCGGCATCCCGAAAACGACCACCGAAAGCGTTGCCATCGACACCCTGGCGATGATCTTCGAAGCCATCTTCGCCGACCCGGAACTGCCCGACGCGCTGAAGGCCATCATCTCCAGCCTGCAGATCAAGCTGCTCAAGATGGCGATGAAGGACAGCACGTTGTTCACCGACACAGCGCATCCGGCCCGTCTGGTCCTCGATCGCATGGCTGAAGCCGCGCAGGGGCTGCCTCTCGACGTCTCGCCGCGCCACCCGGTTTGCGTCCGCCTGTTCGAACTGGCTTCCCACCTGCGTCTGGAGCCGGGAAGCGACAAGGAGGCGTTCGCCACCACGCTGGGTGACCTCGACGCCCTGATCACCCGTCGCCGTGAGCAGATCGCCGCCGACGCGGCACGCTACCAGCCCTTGCTCGAACAGCTGGACCGGCAGGACGTGCTGGCGAGCCGCGTGACGCAGATCATCCGCGCCGCGCTGCAGAAAAGCCCGCCCGAACCCGTCCGCCACTTTCTCGACCGGACCTGGCGCCAGGCACTGCTGCACATCGGTCGCGAGGCCGGCCCGGACAGCCCGCCATGGCAGGAGTACGCCGCTGCCATCGACGAACTGTTGTGGTCCCTTCTGCCCAAGACGGCCGCCGAAGAGCGCAAACAACTGGCCCAGCGCGTGCCGCCCATGCTCAGGACGCTGAAAGCGGGGATGGAGCGTGCCGGCTTGCCGAACAGCGAGCAGGAAGCCTTTCTCGATACCTGCTTCCAACTGCAGACCCAGGCCCTGCGTGCCACTTCCGGCACCAGCACAGAAAATGCCGGCAGTCCGTCGGTCGAGCCATCAGACAGGGCCCCAGGCGAGCCGGTAAGCAGCCAGCTGCGGTCTGGTGACCTC
Organism: Dechloromonas sp. ARDL1; assembly: GCF_051122455.1. NCBI lineage: Bacteria > Pseudomonadati > Pseudomonadota > Betaproteobacteria > Rhodocyclales > Azonexaceae > Dechloromonas > Dechloromonas sp. ARDL1. The sequence goes on along the minus strand of NZ_CP168939.1, from coordinate 3,908,055 downwards.
GTTCTGCTCAGCTTCGATTTCCCGGAACCTCAATCGCCACCGGCTCGCGTACCGGCCTATGCGCCGGGCGACTGGATCGCCGCGGTGCTCGGCGATGGCGAGCCGCGCACCGGGATGGTTGGCCGCATCAGTCCCGACACGCGACGCGTTCTCCTGCTCAATCCGGAAACCGGGCTCGCGGCCGCCGTTCACCCGGCCATCCTCGACCATCAGTTCCGCGACGGCAGCGCCGAAATCCGCTCCAGCCGTTCCTTGTTCGACCTTGCGGCACAACGCGCCCTCGGTCAGGCGGGCAAGCAGGCCGGCGATGCATAGCCGCCTACCAAGCCATCCGGCCGCCCGAAAATGGTCAAATTGCCTTAAAATCCGACTTTTACGAACGATACAAGTTTCCGGGGTTCCACATGGACATCAAAAAGGTCTTGCTGCTGGGGGGTAGCGGTTTCATCGGCACCTACATCGCCAATCGCCTGTCGCAACGCGGTATCGAAGTCACCATCCCGACGCGCCGCCGCGAACGCAACAAAGCGCTGATCATCCAGCCGGGCGTCGACATGCCGGAAGCCAACATCGGCTGCGAAAAGACCTTGACCGAACTGATGCGCGGCCACGATGCCGTGATCAATCTGGTCGGCATCCTGCACAGCCGCGACGTCGTGCTGCCCTACAGCCGCGACTTCGCCGAAGCCCACGTCGAACTGCCGAAGAAAATCGTTGCTGCCTGCAAGGCCACCGGCGTCCGCCGCCTGGTGCACATGAGCGCGCTGAATGCCGACCCCAAGGGCCCGTCCGAATACCTGCGCTCCAAAGGTGATGGCGAAGCCGTGGTGCTCGCCGCCAAGGGTGACCTGGACGTCACCGTCTTCCGTCCGTCCGTCATCTTCGGCCTCGGCGACTCCTTCCTGTCGATGTTCGCCAACATCCTGAAAAAAGTGCCGTTCTTCCCCCTCGGTTTCGGCCATGCCCGCTTCCAGCCGGTGTGGGCTGCCGATGTCGCCGACGCCTTCGTCGATGCACTGGGCGACGTGAATACCTATGGCCAAACCTATGAGTTGGCCGGTCCGAAGGTTTACACCCTGCGCGAACTGGTCGACTACACCAAGGAACTGACCGGCAGCACCGCTACCATCGTGCCGCTGTCGGAAGGTTGGGCCTACCTGCAGGCCGGCCTGATGTGGCTGGCCCCGAGTCCGATGTTGTCGCCCGACAATCTGCGCTCGATGGAAAAGGACAGCGTCTGCGAAGGCGCCTCCAAGGCACCGGCCAACTGGCGCCCGACCGCGCTGGAAGCCATTGCGCCGACCTATATCGCGTTGAAGACGCCGAAAGGCAAGCTGGACAGCTTCCGCTACCGCGCCGGCCGCTGAACAGGCGGCCCGCCTCGCCAGCTGTGCAGATTTACCTCGTCGGCGGTGCCGTCCGTGACGAACTGCTCGGCCGGCCCAACGCCGACCGCGACTACGTGGTCGTCGGCACCACCCCGGAAGCCATGCTCGACAAGGGCTTCCGGCCGGTGGGCAAGGATTTCCCGGTCTTCCTGCACCCCGAGACACACGAGGAATATGCGCTGGCTCGCACCGAGCGCAAGACCGGCCGCGGCTATCACGGCTTTGCCTTCCATGCGGCCCCCGATGTCACGCTCGAAGAGGACCTCACCCGCCGCGACCTGACCATCAACGCCATGGCCAGGGCCGCCGACGGCAGCCTGATCGACCCCTTCCGCGGCCAAGCCGACCTGCAGGCCAAGGTATTGCGCCATGTCGGCCCGACCTTTGCCGAAGACCCGGTGCGCATCCTGCGTCTTGCCCGCTTTGCGGCCCGCTTCAGCGACTTCTCCGTCGCGCCGGAAACGCTCGAATTGATGCGCGGCATGGTCGCCGACGGCGAAGTCGATCACCTGGTCGCCGAGCGCGTCTGGCAGGAACTGGCCAAGGGACTGATGGAAGAGAAGCCGTCGCGGATGATCGAGGTGCTGCGCGATTGCGGCGCCTTGGCTCGCCTGCTGCCGGAGGTCGACAAGCTGTTCGGCGTGCCGCAACGCGCCGATTACCACCCGGAGATCGATACCGGCATTCATACGCTGATGGTCATCGACCAGTCAGCCCGGCGCGGCTTCGCTCTGCCGGTCCGTTTCTCGGCGCTGACTCACGACCTCGGCAAGGCGGAAACGCCGGCCGACATCCTGCCGCGCCACCTCGGCCACGAGGAACGCAGCGTGCGCCTGACCGAGCAGCTTTGCGCCCGGCTGCGTGTGCCCAACGACTGCCGCGACCTGGCTCTGCTGATGGCCCGCTACCACGGTAACGTGCATCGTGCAGCGGATCTCAAGGCAAGCACCCTGGTCACGCTATTCGAGAAAACCGACGCCCTGCGTCGGCCGGAGCGCTTCCAACAGCTGCTCGATACCTGTCTGTGCGACTATACCGGCCGCCTGGGCTGGGAAAACAGGGCCTACGACAGCCCGCAGCGCTTGCTGGCGGCACTCGCTGCCGTCCAGGCCGTACCGGCCGGGGAGATCGCTACCGCCTGCGCCGACAAGGGACGGATACCCGAACGCATCCACATGGCCCGGGTGCTCGCCGTCAAGCAGGCCTTAAATGAGCCGGGAGAGCAGCCAGAGCAATAGCGAAAAAATGATCGTCGTGGCAACCGGAAACGCATAGTTCCGGCCGCGGAAGCGGAAGGCGAAATCACCCGGCAGCTGGCCGAAGCGAATGAAGCGCGCCAGATGCGGCGCGATGATGCCCAACAGGAAAATCGCCACCACCAGCGTCAATAACCACTTCAGCATCGTTGCCCGGCTTTACCCTAAAAACCCTATTAGAACACGGCACCAACCGACCTCATGCTAAAAACACAGACCATCGCCGGCCTCGAAATTTTCTCCTGCCTGCCCGACCGTGAAACCGACAAGCCGTCCTTACTGTTCGTGCACGGTGCTTTCGCTGGCGGCTGGATGTGGACCGAAACCTTCATGCCCTTCCTCGCCCAGGCCGGCTACCCCTGCCATGCGCTCTCGCTGCGCGGCCACGGTGGCAGCGAGGGCCGAGAGCATATCAACTGGCACTCGGTCGCCGATTACGTAGACGACCTGAAGACCGTGACCGACTGGCTGGGAGAAGAGCCCGTCCTGATCGGCCACTCGATGGGCGGCTTCATCGTGCAGAAGTATCTCGAACATCGCCCGGCCCAAGCTGTCGCACTGATCTGCTCGGTGCCGCCGCAAGGCCTGATCGCCTCCCAGTTTCACCTGCTGTTCAGCAAGCCGCACCTGTTCCTCGAACTCAACCGCATCCTGAGCGGCGAATACACCGACACGGCAACGCTGCGCGAAGCCTTGTTCGCCGGCGATGTTGACGAGGCCATGCTGGCGGCCTGGATGACCAAGATGCAGAACGAATCGCAGCGCGCCATCCTCGACATGACGATGTTCAACCTGCCCAATCTCTTCTCGATGCACCGCCCGCCGATGCTGATCGTGGGCGCAGAAGACGACGTACTGGTTCCCGCTTTCCTGGTCCAGACGACAGCCAGCACCTACGGCCAGCGCCCCCACATTTTCCGTCGCATGGGGCATGCCGTAACCCACGAAAAAGAATGGCCGCTCGTGGCGGCCTGTTTGCGCGACTGGCTGGAAGAACTCAAGCCCTGACGTCGATGTTGTTGCCGAGGTTGGGCGGGTTGCTGGCGACCTGCGGCAAGGCTTGCAACAGTTGCAAGGCCCCTTGCGCCTCGATATCGATGGCCTTGCGGAGCACCGCGGTACTGACCGCATCCGACAGTTGCGTCGGAGTCAGCGTCGAGGCTTGACCGGAAATTGATGCAATGTCCATCTTGCGCTACCTCCGTTTAGGACACATTATCCCTTCAGTGTATCCGAGCCTGCGACAAGTTCAATGAGCGATTTCGACCCGACCGGCCAACTTTCAGCAATCAGCCAGGCCATTCGTGCCAAGCGCGAACGCAAGAACCCGACCACGCAAGACATCGAGGCATTGGAAGCGGCGCTCGTCGCGGATATCGAAGCCTTCGACCTGGACGCGGCCGAACGCCGGGCCCGCCGGGAATATCTCGCCAGCAGCGGCGCCGGAATGGCCGACTCGGAACTGGTATTTCCTGAAATCGCCCCCCGGAAATCATCCGAGGCCCCGCCCGCATCGCCGCCCATATCGCAACCCACAGCATTGGTCGAGCCGCCCCCTACCGCGCAAAACCTTGCCGATGCTCCGGCGCCGGCGGTCGCGACGGGTGGCCTGCTCGACCAGTTGCGACGCCAGGCGGAAATCCGCCAGCGGGAAATCCACAGCGCGCTGGCCGAGCGAACAGCCACCAACGAGGCAATCGACCAGGCCTTGAAGCACCTCTTTTTTTTCCTGCATGAACTCGTCCAGCAGTTGAACATCGTCAAGCCGGGCATCCCGCGCGACTATCCGCTGCTCGAAAAATACCAGCTGAGCCGCCTGGCCTGGCAGGAAGGATTCGCCGACTACCGGACGCAAAGTCAGAGTGCTGGCGCATTGGTCGAGCTGGTCACCTTTTCATACCGCCTGAACGGGCCCGGCTTACTGGTAATCGGGCGCGATGGTCCGGCTGTCGAGCGTTTCCGAACCATGCTCTTCGATTTCGGCCTGCCGTTCACCTGCAAGGAATTCAAGAACGAACGCCGGTATGTCGAACATGCCGAATTCGAGATTCGCAGCGATGTCAGTGTCAGTGTTCGCTGGCGTGCCGATTTCACCAAGGGCGCCATCATCGTCGAAGCACGCAACCTCGAACGCCTGGGCAGCACGGTCCACACCTTGCGCCCCGAGGCCATCGACCAGGCCTTGCTGGACGACTTCGGACACCTCGTCCTCGGCCAGCCCAACCGCTTCCGGGAGCTGGCCAAGCGCTGAACAGGCCTAGTAGCCAGTCACGCAGGTTTGGGTCGATGCCGAGGCACGCATCCGCGCCCCGGTCGCGCGAAGCGAACTGCAGTCATGGCCGCAGCCATGGCGAGGATGAGCGACAAAGCGCGCAGGGATGCGGCGCGTGCCGAACATAGCCGAACCTGCGTGACTGGCTACTAAAGCCGCCAGCCTTGGTCGCCGCTGGCAAAGCCGAGGAGGGCATCGTCGATGCCGCGTCCGATGGCGATGACCTTGAACAGTTCTCCCATCTCGTGCGGCATCAGGAGCGTATTGACGGCTCCGCTCGCCCGGATGTACTCCGGCGTGCCGCCGGGTATTTCGCCCAGCAAATCGAGGATGCCGCAATTCAGCAGGAATTGCCCCTGGCTGGCATAGCCGAGCAGGTCCAGCCCCGCGCCATGCGCCCCGGCGATCACCGCCGTGAAATCGACATGGACCGTGACATCCTGCAGCCCCGGCAAATAGAACGGATCGGGATGGGCATGATGCCGGTAGTGGCACATCAAGGTGCCGCGACCGCGCTGTTGGTGATAAAACTCACGACGCGGAAAGCCGTAGTCGATCAGGAGCAGGGCGCCCCGATCGAGACGGTGCCCCCATTCGGCCGCCCAGGACGACACCGCCAGGCTGATTTCACTCTCAAAACCCGGCGGCAGCTGACATTGCTCGCCGATTTGCCGGGCAGCGGCAAGCAGGGCACCGCTTGCCGGACGCTCCTCCCAGACAAAGCCCGCATCCCCATCAAGCGCGACACCGCGATCGAAAATGCCATTTTCTCGCCAGGCCACGACATGGGCCGGCATGGCGTCGAGCAGTTCGTTGGCGACCACCGCGCCGGAAAAGTGATCCGGCAATCGATCCAGCCAACTCACCCGTGGCAGTAGATGGGGGACCGCCGCCGCCAGGGTTTGTTGCTGCCGTTCGCGCAGGTCGGCGGATAGATCGAGGATGAAATAGCGCTCCGGCAACCGTCCCAGATGCTCCAGTTCGAGCAGGAGATCTGCCGCGAGTTGACCGGAGCCGGCACCGACTTCGAGCACGTACGGCGACGACAGGGTCATTACCTGCATGACCTGGCGGGCCAGCGCCCGTCCAAACAAGGCAGAAATCTCCGGTGCCGTCACGAAATCGCCGGCGGCACCGAATTTGCGTGCACCGGCCGCGTAATAGCCCAACCCCGGGCGATAGAGCACCTGCTCCATGAAGCACGCGAACGAAATCCAGCCGCCGGCAGCCACGATGTCGTTCTCGATAGCCTGGGTCAGACGCTGGCTATGGGCGATCGCATCGGGAGGAGGAGCTGGAAGATTATTCATCGTAATTGAAAAAAATATCGATTTTAAGATAAGCGCAACACAAGCGCTCTATGTTATTTTTGTCATCAGATCATACAGGGGAGAGCACCCGTGCAGATCAATCAAGTCATCAGCCGCAAACCGAGCGAGCTCGGTCGCGCCCTCGCGCCCCTGGCCGGTCAACGGAGCGATCTGCTCCTGGTCTTCGGAGCGATCAATCATTTTACCCATCCTGGCCTTCACCAGTCCTTGGCAGACATTGCCCCGCAAGCTTGCTTGCTCGGCTGCTCCACCGCCGGCGAAATTTCAGCCGCCGGCGTCGATGATGGAACCTGCTGCATCACGGCAGTCACCTTCGACAAGGTTGGGCTGAAGCCCGCCAGCACGACTCTAAATGGCATGGACGACTCGTTTGCCGCCGGCGAACGTATCGGCCGGCAAATCCAGGCACCTGACCTCAAGGCTGTTCTGGTCTTTGGCCCCGGGGTCCGGATCAACGGCAGCGCCTTGGTCGACGGTATCTCCAGCATTATTGGCCTCGCTGTTCCCATCACCGGCGGCCTGGCCGGTGATGGCGGCGCGTTCAAGGAAACCTTCACCCTTGGCCTGGACGGCATCAGCAACGATGCCGTGGTAGCCGTCGGCCTGAGCGGTGACAGCCTCCGTTTCGGGCACGGCTCCTTCGGCGGCTGGGAGCCTTTCGGACCGGCCCGCAAAGTAACGCGCTGCGAGGGCAACATCTTGTACGAACTCGACGGCGAACCGGCGCTGGAAATCTACAAGCGTTACCTCGGCGACCATGCCCGCAGCCTGCCAGCCTCGGGCCTGCTATTTCCCTTCGCGATGCTCGGCGACGACCACAACGCCATCGGCTTGATTCGTACCATCCTCGGGGTCGATGAAGCCTCGGGCAGCCTGATCCTGGCCGGCGAAATCGATGCCAACGGCTACCTTCGCCTGATGCATGCCAGCACCGACAAGCTGGTGAATGGCGCCGAAGCAGCCGCCGAGGCAGCGGCCGGCGTGTTCCAGTCAACGGAAAAGACGCTCGCCATCCTGGTCAGCTGCGTCGGTCGCAAGCTGGTCATGGGAAGCCGGGTCGACGAGGAGGTCGAGGCCGTAGGCGATGTATTCCGCAGCAAGGCAACCCTGAGCGGATTCTATTCCTATGGCGAGATCAGCCCCTTTACTCCGGGATCGTCCTGCAAATTACACAATCAAACGATGACCATCACCTGCCTCGGTGAAACCTGAACCGATTCGACATGCAGAAAACCCTCCTGCGGCAACTGAAACGCAGCCTTGGCATCACGGACGAAGCGGCTTTGACGGCTTTGCTGGCCGACATGCCAGCCGCCATGACCAATGCCGACCCGGCACTACGTCCGCTTCTGAAGGGATTGGGCGATTTTTTGGCAAAGGTCGATGCCACGTACGAACAATACGAACGCGACCTTGAATTGCGGACACGCAGCCTGGAAATTTCATCCTTCGAGCTGAGTACCGCCAACGAGAGGCTTCGCCAGTCGCTAGCCGGCCGGGAAAACGCACTGCGCTCGCTCCGTCAGACCATGAACGAACTGCTTCCGGGAGGTGCAGGGAGTGATTCTGAGCAACTGGCCGACGAAGAAATTGGAGTACTTTCCGAGCGCATCGCTGCCGTTGTTGCGGAAAACGAGTTGAGTCGACACGAGCTCGCCAACCAGAAATTCGCACTTGATCAGCACGCCATCGTCAGCATCACCGATACCCAGGGAACCATCCTGTATGCCAACGACCGTTTCTGCGAGATCAGCGGCTATCCACGCGAGGAGTTGCTGGGGCAGAACCACCGGATCATCAAATCAGGGCATCACCCCTCCGAACTGTATCGCGACCTATGGACAACCATCTCGGAAGGCCGCGTGTGGCGAGGCGAAATGTGCAACCGCACCCGCCAAGGGAGTACCTACTGGGTCAACGCCACCATCGTGCCCCTGCTTGGCCCGCAAGGTATCCCCGAACGCTACATCGGTATCCGGACCGACATTTCCGATCGAAAACGCATCGAGGCGCAGCTCTCCGAACAATTGCATCTGGTCGAGGAGCTGATCGAAACCGTTCCCTTGCCGATCTACATCAAGAATGCCGAAGGACGCTACGTGCGCGTCAACCGGGCTTTCGAAGCGTTCTCCCAGATACCCCGCGAATCCGTGCTGGGGCGCACGCTGCACGACCTGCTCCGCCCCGAGGATGCTAGAGTGCATGTCGCCAAGGATGCCGAACTGTTCACCAAAGGTGGAACTCAATCCTATGAGGCGCAGATCCACCTCAAGGACGGGTCCCATAACACCATCTACAACAAGGCAGTGCTGACCCGCCCCGACGGCAGTATTTCCGGCTTGATCGGCACGATCATCGACATTACCGACCGCAAGCAGGCTGAAGCCGACATGCTGCGCGCCAAGGAAATTGCAGAGGCCGCCAGCAAGTCCAAGAGCGATTTTCTGGCCAACATGAGCCATGAAATCCGGACGCCAATGAACGGGGTGATCGGCATGACCGATCTCGCACTCGAAACCCCCCTCAATCCGGAGCAGCGGGAGTATCTGACCATCGTCAAATCGTCGGCCGAATCCTTGCTGACCGTCATCAACGACATCCTCGATTTTTCGAAGATCGAAGCCGGCAAGATGATCGTCGAGGATATCCCTTTCGATCTGCATCGCCTGATTACCGACACGCTGAAGCCGCTGGCCCTGAAGGCCCACGAAAAGCGGCTCGAGCTACTGAGCGACCTGCCGGCGGATATCCCGCGCTTTGTCCGGGGCGACCCCGGCCGCCTGCGGCAGGTACTGGTCAATCTGATCGGCAACGCCATCAAGTTCACCACGCAGGGCGAAATATCCCTGACTGCCGAGTTCATGCAGCAGCAAGAACAGTATGCCGTTCTCCATTTTGCGGTCCACGACACCGGTATTGGCATCGCACCGGACAAGCAGGAGGTCATTTTCGACGCCTTCGCTCAGGAGGACACGTCAACGACCCGGAAATACGGTGGGACTGGGCTCGGCCTATCAATCTGCCGGCGCCTCGTCGAATTGATGCGAGGATCGATGTGGCTGCACAGCAAAGTCGGCGAGGGAAGCACCTTTCATTTCTCCCTGCAACTCCGGCTAGCCGACAGCAAGGGATTTGATGCGCCACCTGTCGTCGATGTAAAAGGGCACCATCTGCTGGTGGTCGATGACAACGCAACCAATCGTCGGATTCTGAAAGGCATGCTGGCCACCATGCAGGTCACCGCGCAATGCGTCGACTCTGGTGCCGCCGCACTGAGGGCGATGCGAAACACTGACAAGCCAATCGACTGCATCCTGCTCGATGCGCAGATGCCGGAAATGAACGGCTACGAACTCGCCAGCCGACTACGTGCCGAGCACAAGGTGCTCCCGCCGATGCTCATGCTTTCTTCCGGTGCCTCACGGGGCGACGCCCTGCGCTGCGAGGAATCCGGAATCGCCGGATTCTTCGCCAAGCCGATTTCTAATGACGCGTTGATGACCACCCTCGGACGCCTGTTCGCGGCCCCGGCGCTCCCGCCGGAGGGTAATCCCCTGCTCACCCGCCACGCCCTGCGCGAATCCCAGCAATCACTGCGAGTCCTGCTGGTTGAAGATCATCACACAAACCAAAAACTCGCCCTGGGACTGCTCGCCAAATGGGGACACGAAGCCACGCTGGCGCAAAACGGCCAGGAGGCGCTGGATATTCTCAGCAACCACCGCTTCGACGTCATCCTGATGGATATGCAGATGCCGGTCATGGGCGGCATCGAGGCCACGCAACACATACGGGCGCGCGAAACCTCGCAGGGCCTGCCCCGGACACCGATCATTGCCATGACCGCCGCCGCCATGCATGACGACAGGGAGGCCTGCATTACCGCAGGTATGGACGACTACCTATCCAAGCCAATCAAGGTCAGGGAATTCCAGCAAAAACTTGCCGCCTATGCCCGAACTGTCTGATTAGACATCGAAAATTACCTGTCCGACAGCTTATCCAGAGAGTAAACTTGCGGCTTTTCGCAATCGCGGGTCGGGTCACTCCGTCAGTCACAATGAACAGCTCCAACACCCTGCAAAAACTCCGCAAGTTCCTCGAAGGTCGCACCGGCAAGGCGATCATCGACTACAACATGATCGAGGACGGCGATACCGTGCTCGTCTGCGTTTCCGGCGGCAAGGATTCCTATACCCTGCTCGCCATGCTGATGGCCCTGCAGCAGCGCGCCCCGGTCAAGTTCCGCCTGATCGCCATGAATCTCGATCAGAAACAGCCCGGCTTTCCGGCCGATGTCCTGCCGAATTACTTCAAATCGATCGGCATCGACTATCGCATCATCGAATCCGACACCTACTCCATCGTCAAGGACAAGATTCCCGAAGGCAAGACCACCTGCTCGCTCTGTTCCCGCCTGCGCCGGGGCATCATCTACCGTACCGCGAAGGAGTTGGGGGCCAACAAGATCGCCCTCGGCCATCACCGGGACGACATGGTACATACGCTCTTCCTGAACCTGCTGTTCGGCGGCAAGATCAAAGCCATGCCCCCCAAGCTGGTCACCGACGACAAGGCCCATGTCGTGATCCGCCCGCTCGCCTATTGCGCCGAGGTCGATATCGCCAAATTCGCCCGTGGCATGGAGTTTCCGATCATTCCCTGCAACCTGTGTGGCTCTCAGGACAATCTGCAGCGCCAGAAGATTCGTGAAATGATGCAGGAATGGGATAAACGCTACCCGGGACGTACCGAATCGGTATTCACCGCCATGCAGAATGTTGTTCCATCGCACCTGGCCGATCTGGACCTCTTCGACTTCCATGGCCTGACCCTCGACACCCCGGTCGACGAGGGCGATATCGCCTTCGATAGCCCCGAAATGCCTATCAGTGGAACCATCCCTATAAGTCTAAAGGCATAATGCATAATGAGGGCAGAGCAGCATATAATCTGCTTTCGATAATTTTTCCATTTCCATTTCCGGTCCTGGCTAAGCAATGAGCGCTACGCAACGCAGATTGACGGTCATGTTCGCCGACGTTTCCGGCAGTACGGCGCTTTTCGAAAAACTAGGCGACCGGGAAGCCATGCATGCCGTCGAGCGCTGCCTGAAGCGCATGAAGCGCTCCATCGACGGCTACAAGGGAAAGACGGTCCAGATTGTCGGCGACGAATTACTGGCCGCCTTCGAGACTGCCGAAGAGGCCTGCCAGGCTGCAATCGACATGCAACAACGCATCGCCGACCTGCCACCGGTTTCCGGCCTGAAGCTGACTATCCGTATCGGTCTCCACAGCGGGGTCGTGCAGGAAAGCGAGGGCAAGCTGAGTGGGGCGGCTGTCAGCACGGCGGCACGCATCGCCGGCATTGCCCGACGCGACCAGATCCTGTGTAGTTCGGAGCTGGTCGGGGAGCTGCCTCAACCCGGGATCATCACCGTCGATCCCATGCCCAAGCTGGGCACCGTTGCCGAAAACGGAACCGAACTATCGCTCTTTCAGGTGCACTGGCCCAGCTACCAAGGAACCTCATCACCCCTCTCGACTTTCGGCGAAGTCAGCCGTCTTCCAGTCGAACGCCTGTGCATCCGTTATCGCGGCAAGGCCTTTCTGGTCGATGAAAAGACCCCGGTCCTCACAATCGGCCGCGACCTCGGCTGCAAACTGACCATCGACGACCGCAAGGCTTCGCGCCAACATGCCCGCGTCGAACGCCGCAACGACGGCTTCTACCTGATCGATACCAGTACCAATGGCACTTTCGTGACCTTGTCCGGCCGCCAGGAAGTCATGGTTCGCCGCAATGAGATGCAACTCGACGGCAAAGGCAAATTCGGGTTCGGCAGCTCCGCCAACGACCCACAGTCGGACCTCGCCGACTTCGAGCATCTGTAAACGGCAATCGGCCGCCTGAAGGCGGCCGACGTCGGATATATTTCTTCTCGGTTCGGATTACTTTGCGGCAGCGTCAGCCGAGCATTTCTTCATGAAGCTGTTCTTGGCGGCACCGGCCAGTTTCTTTTCCTTGGCCTTTGCGGCGCACTCGGCGTTTTCGGCGGGAGCCCCGGCGTCGGCTTGGCATTTCTTCATGAAACTGTTCTTGGCAGCGCCAGCCAGCTTCTTTTCGGCTGCGCGGGCAGCACAATCGTCGGCGGCATAAACGGCATTGGCGGAAAACGCGACAAGCAGCAGCGCGATCAGTTTTTTCATGGTGGATGTCCCCCGTAGTGTGCAAAAACGCCGACGTACTATCAGCGATTCATGCGTCATCGTCAAGCATCATGCGCTGCTGGCGATCCATGAAATCCTGCAGGCTATCGATGCCCCGCAATTGCAGGATGGTGTTGCGTACCGCCGCCTCGAGCAGGACCGCCAGGTTGCGACCGGCCGCCACGGGAATGACGACCTTGCGCACCGGAACCCCCAACACCTCCTGGGTCTGGGCATCCAGGGGGAGACGGGGCGCATCGGCTGCGGCAGCCGTCTTTTGCAGATGAACAATCAGCTTGAGCTTCATTTTCCGGCGCGAGGCGGTTTCGCCGAAGATGGTCCGGATATTGAGCAGCCCGAGCCCACGCACCTCGAGGAAATCCCGCAGCATGCCGGGGCAGCGGCCTTCGATGGTGGTCGGCGCAATTCGTGCCATCTCGACCACATCGTCGGCGACCAAGCCATGCCCCCGGGAGATGAGTTCGAGTGCCAGTTCCGACTTGCCGACCCCCGAATCGCCGGTAATCAGTACGCCCATCCCCAGGACATCCATGAAGACGCCATGGAGGCTGACGGTGTCGGCGAGGCGGGCCGATAGATAGATACGCAGCAGGTCGATGACTGCCGAGCAGGGCTTGGGCGAGTTGATCAACGGCGTACCTGTCTGGGTACAGGTTTCCACCACTTGGGACGGCGGCGTCAGGCCATCGGCGACAATGACGGCTGGCGGCTGAGCACTGAGCAGGTCGACAAACATCTGGCCGAAACGCCGCTCGCCAATGTGCATCGCCCAGTCATACTCGGCCAGGCCAAGCACCTGCACACGCTCTGGGTGAATGATGTTGATATGACCAACCAAATCGGCCCCGTAGCTGTTGGAGCCCTTGATTTCGATGCGACGGTCTGCGTTCTGACCAATATGCCAGTTCAGCAGCAACTTTTCCCGATTATCCTTGTATAGCTGAACCAGACTGACGTGACGCACGACTGGAACTCAGGACTGAAATAGCGCTAAAACCGCGGTCGAATCGGCGGCCGTCTGCAGCTTCTCCCGGAATCCCCGGTCCGAAAAACGCTGGGCCAGTTCCGAGAGGATCTGGAGGTGCTGCTCGGTCGCCTGCTCGGGAACGAGCAGGACAAACAACAGGTCGACCGGCCTGCCGTCCGGAGAGTCGAAGGGCACCGGTGTTGTCAGGCGCATGAATGCGCCGGCAGCCTGCTTGAGGCCCTTGATGCGCCCATGCGGAATGGCGACGCCTTGACCCAAACCGGTGGAACCGAGTTTTTCACGGGCAAACAGGCTGTCAAAAATGGTCGAGCGGGCCAGACCCAGACGGGTTTCGAACAGGATGCCGGCTTGTTCGAAAACGCGTTTCTTGCTGCTGGCTTCGAGATTCAGCAGCACCTGATCGGCACTCAGTAGATTGTTGAGAGGGTTCATAAGAGTGGATAAAACAAAGCCGCAGCTTACGCTGCGGCCATTGGGCGCTTATTCGGCGGCATGCAGCCCGGGCTTTTCACCGCGATGGTGATCCTGGACCTTTTGCTTGTGCTTCTGGACCTGTCGGTCAAGCTTGTCGAACATCGAATCGATGGCGGCATAGAGATCGTCGCCGGACTCTTCGACATGCATGTCCTTGCCCGGAACGTGCACGGTGACTTCAGCCTTCTGCTTCAGCTTTTCGACAGACAGCACCACGTTGACGCCGGTCACTTTATCGAAGTGACGGACCACGGGATCCAGCTTGTTTTCCACGTATTCGCGCAGTGCGGGGGTTACTTCGATGTGATGACCACTGATCTGCAGATTCACTTTTTTCTCCTCTCTCTACAGGGTCTTGCGTAAATTGACCGGTGGGATGTTGAGCGACTCGCGGTATTTGGCTACCGTACGTCGGGCAACTACGATTCCCTGCTGGCCTAGTATTTCGGATAATTGGCTATCCGACAAGGGCTTCTTGCCTTCCTCGGCTCCGATCAATTGCTTGATCAAGGCCCGGATGGCCGTGGCAGAACAAGCCCCACCGGTATCGGTGGCGACATGGCTGCCGAAGAAGTATTTCAGTTCGAAAATGCCGCGCGGCGTGGCCATGTATTTCTGGCTGGTCACGCGCGACACCGTCGATTCGTGCAGGCCGAGGATGTCGGCGATTTCACGCAGGACCAGTGGCCGCATGGCGACTTCGCCATGCTCGAAGAACTGGCGCTGGCGGTCGACAATGGCCTGCGTGACGCGATGGATGGTATCGAAGCGCTGCTGGACGTTCTTGATCAGCCAACGAGCCTCCTGCAACTGGGTGGACATGTTGCCGTTGCCGCGCCGCTGCTTGGCGAGAATCTCGGCATACAAACGGTTGATGCGCAGACGGGGATAGGCGTCCGGGTTGATGTAGGCCGTCCACTTGCCCTTGAGCTTTTTCACAATCACGTCAGGCGTGATGTAGCGTGCCTCGACCTGAGCATAGCCAGCAGCCGGACGCGGGTTCAGGCTGGTGATCAGGGATTGGGCGGCCTTCAGATCCTCGTCGTCATAGCCGGTGACTCGACGCAACTTGGCGAAATCGCGGGCCGCCAGCAATTCAAGGTGTTTCTCGACGATGACCAGCGCCACGTTGCGATCGTACTCGTCCGGCAAGGCCTTCAGTTGCAGGCGCAAGCATTCCTGCAGATTGCGCGCACCGATTCCGGTCGGGTCGAAGTTCTGGATGTGACGCAGCGCGATTTCGAGCTCTTCGAGCTCGATCTCGTATTCCGGCGGCAGGGTTTCCCACAGCTCCTGCAGGGACGCCGAGAGGTAGCCGTCGTCGTCGAGCGCTTCGATCAGGAAGCGAACCAGACTGCGGTCGCGCTCATTCAGCTGGGTCATCCCGAGTTGCCAGCCAAGATGCTCGCGCAGGCTGACGTTGGCAGCATGAATATCCTGGCTGTCGCTGTCATCGTCTTCGTCGCGGCCGGCTCCGGTAAAAGTGCCAGCATCGGAAGCCCAGCGGTCGTCATCGACCTCGGAAGGCGAACTCGGCGGTTCGGTTTCGCGGTCCTCGCGCGGCTCGCGCTCTTCACTGCTCTCGCTGCGCGACTCCTCGTTGCGCGGGGAATCAAACTGCTGGGCGTTGGCGAACGACTCCGGCCCCTCGTCCTCGCGTTCCAGCATGGGATTTTCGAGCAGGTAGCGCTCGATTTCCTGCTGCATCTCGATGGTCGACAACTGCAGCAGCTTGATCGACTGCTGCAACTGCGGGGTCAGCGCCAGATGCTGGGATAGTTTGAGTTGGAGTGCCGGCTTCATCGGTTGGGGTCTGGTGCGGCTCGGTCAGAGCTTGAAGTGCTCGCCGAGATATACCTTGCGCACGCTTTCATTCTCCACGATTTCAGCTGGCCGTCCAGCAGCAAGTACATTACCGGCATTGATGATGTAGGCGTGATCGCAGATGCCGAGGGTCTCACGGACGTTGTGGTCGGTGATCAGCACACCAATGCCGCGCTCCTTCAGGAAGCGGATGATCTTCTGGATTTCCAGCACGGCGATTGGATCGACCCCGGCGAACGGTTCGTCAAGCAGGATGAAGCGCGGGCTGGTGGCCAGCGCCCGGGCGATTTCGACGCGGCGCCGCTCACCACCGGAGAGGGCGGCCGCATTGACGTGGCGCACGTGGTCGACATGCAACTCCTTGAGCAGGCCTTCCAGGCGGTCGTTCAGTTCGGCTTCGGGCAGCTTCTGCAGTTCGAGGACGGCGCGGATGTTTTCCTCGACGTTGAGCTTGCGGAAGACCGAGGCTTCCTGCGGCAGATACGACAGTCCGAGGCGCGCCCGGCTGTGCATCGGCTGGTGCGTCAGGCGGTTGTCGTCGATATGGACTTCACCGCCATCGGCCGCGACCAGGCCGACGATCATGTAGAAACAGGTGGTCTTGCCTGCGCCGTTCGGACCGAGCAGGCCGACCACCTCGCCCGACTTGACCTCGAAGGAAACGTCCTCGACGACGGTCCTCGCCTTGTAGCGCTTCTTCAGGTTGTTGGCGGTCAGTTTGGCGGCAGACGTGGTCATTGCTCGAGACCGCGCAGGACGCGGCGGATGGCTTCGCTGGAAAAACCGCGATATTGCAGGAAACGCTGCTGTTTGGCACGCTCTTCCGGCGATTGCGGCAATTCCCTGAACTTGCGCTGCCAGACGCTGCGGCAGCGTTCGGTTTCATCGCCCCCCTCCGGAAGCGCGGCAGCGATTTCTTCGTCAGCAACGCCTTTCTGCCGTAATTCCTGCTTCAGCCGCGCATTGCCGTAACGCCCGGCGCGCGCCACGACGCGCTGGGCGGCATAGCGGGTATCGGACAGCAGGCGTTCGCTTTGCAGGGTGTCGAGCACGGCGTCGAGTTCTTCCTCGGATTCGGCATGCGATGCGAGCTTGGTCTTCAACTCGGCCCGGCTGTAATCGCGCCGGGTGAGTAGTTGCAGGGCCCGCACGCGCAGGTCAGGCATCGGCCTTGGCTTTGGTCGGCTTGATCACGGTGGTGCTGGCGGCCTCGCGGATGCCGGCTTCGATTTCGGCGGCGATTTCCGGGTTGGCCTTTAGGAATTCGCGGGCATTGTCCTTGCCCTGGCCGATTTTCTCGCCCTTGTAGGCGTACCAGGCACCTGATTTGTCGACCAACTTGTGGGCGACGCCCATTTCGACGACTTCGCCCTGGCGGGAAATACCTTCGCCGTAGAGGATGTCGAAGATGGCTTCGCGGAACGGAGGAGAAACCTTGTTTTTGACAACCTTGACCTTGGTTTCGCTACCGATGACCTCGTCGCCCTTCTTGATCGAACCGATGCGGCGGATGTCGAGGCGGACGGAAGCATAGAACTTCAGCGCGTTGCCGCCGGTGGTGGTTTCCGGCGAACCGAACATGACGCCGATCTTCATGCGGATCTGGTTGATGAAGATAACCAGCGTGTTGGTCTTCTTGATATTGGCAGTCAACTTGCGCAGCGCCTGCGACATCAGGCGGGCGTGCAGGCCGACCATCTGGTCGCCCATTTCGCCTTCGATTTCGGCACGCGGGGTGAGGGCGGCGACCGAGTCGACGATGATGATGTCCACCGAGCCGGAGCGGACCAGCATGTCGGCGATTTCCAGCGCCTGTTCGCCGGTGTCCGGCTGCGAAATCAGCAGGTCGGAGACATTGACGCCGAGCTTCTGGGCGTATTGCGGATCGAGCGCGTGTTCGGCGTCGATGAAGGCCGCCGTGCCGCCGAGCTTCTGCATTTCGGCGACGACCTGCAGACAGAGCGTGGTCTTGCCGGACGATTCCGGGCCGTAGATTTCGACGACGCGGCCGCGCGGCAGGCCACCGACACCAAGCGCGATGTCGAGGCCAAGCGAACCGGTCGACACGACTTGAATGCCTTCGTCGATTTCGGCGTCGCCCATCTTCATGATGGAGCCTTTGCCGAATTGCTTTTCGATTTGTTGCAGCGCTGCGGCGAGCGCCTTTGCCTTGTTGTCGTCCATGGTGTGACCTCGAAAATTTGAGCGGATTATGGCACAGGGGCCAAAGATGGAATAGAAATTGCAGGAAACCGTTTATCCGGCCCGGCCCAAACGCGGTATATTCGCCCCCGATAACGGCCAACCGGATACTGTGTATACGTACAGTACATTGACCCGCCTTTTCTTGGCAAGAAAATTCTTCATGTCGATCAGACGCTTACCCATCCTTCTCCTGCTACTGGCCGGCACGGCCGCCAGCGGTGCGCCGGCGCCCTGGTACTGGTGGACAAGCAAGGTGGACGGTGCCCGGGGCTGCATGCAGACCTCGCCGGGACCGGGCTGGAGCCAGGAACCGATGGCTTTCAAGGATGCCCGCTGCCGAATTCGCCTCGCCCCCCGATGACTGCCTATCTGCCCCCACCCCCTGGCGCTTCGCCCGTTGTTTTTGCCGACGATTTCCTGATCATTGCCGAAAAACCCTGCGGTCTCTTGTCGGTTCCCGGCCGTGGCGAGCACAAGGCGGATTGCCTGCTCAGCCGGGTGCAACAGGAGTACCCGGATGCGCTGACCGTGCATCGACTGGACATGTCGACCTCCGGCATCCTGGTCTTTGCCCGCGGCGCCGACATGCACCGCCGTCTCTCCAAGATGTTCCAGGACCGCCAGGTGGACAAGCTCTACGTCGCCGTGCTAGCCGGCCTGCTGCCCTACGACGAAGGCGGCGTGGACCTGCCGCTGATCGTGGACTGGCCGAACCGGCCGAAGCAGAAAGTCGATTTCGATCTCGGCCGCCCCTCGCAAACGCGCTTCCGTGTGCTCGGCCGCGATATCGAGAAGCAGACGACCCGCGTCGCACTGGAACCGGTCACCGGCCGTTCGCACCAGTTGCGGGTGCATATGATGTCCTTGCAACACCCCATTCTCGGCGACGATCTGTACGGTGGTGTAGCGGAAAAAATGGCCGATCGCCTGCTGCTGCATGCGATGAATCTGGGCTTTGCGCATCCGGCAACCGGCGAGCGCATGGATTTTCACAGCGAGCCACCTTTTTGACGTCGCGAAAACGCGCAATAACCTTATAATCCGCGCAATTTCAACCCCTTAGCTTGTCGGTTGCGCGCCCATGCTGATCTGGTTCGTCGTTCTCTACCTGCTTCTTTCCATCGGCATCGGCCTCTACGCGGCCACCCGCGTTCATAGCGCCAAGGACTTCGCCGTCGCCGGCCGCCACCTGCCGCTACCGGTGGTCACCGCCACCGTGTTCGCCACCTGGTTCGGCGCCGAGGCCGTGTTCGGCGTCTCCGCCACCTTCGTCAAGGAAGGGCTGACCGGCGTCGTCGCCGACCCCTTCGGCTCGTCGATGTGCCTGATCATCGCCGGCTTCTTTTTCGCCAAGAAACTCTACAAGCTCAATATCCTGACGCTGGGCGACTACTTCCGCATGCGTTACAACCGCAGCGTCGAAGTGCTGACCACGCTGTGCATCGTCGCCTCCTACCTGGGCTGGGTATCGGCCCAGATCAAGGCGCTCGGCCTGGTCTTCAACGTCGTGACCAACGATTACATCAGCCAGACGGCCGGCATGATCCTCGGTGCCGCCATCGTGCTCACCTACACCACCTTCGGCGGCATGCTCTCGGTGGCCATCCTCGATTTCGTGCAGATGGGCGTCATCATGGGCGGCATGCTCTACATCGCCAGCGTCGTCGCCGTGCCTGCCGGCGGTGTCGAAACCGTGATCCAGCACGCTTCTGCTGCTGGCAAGCTCGATTTCTTCCCGCCGCCCGACCCGTGGCTGTGGCTGACCTTCCTTGGCGCCTGGATCACCATGATGCTCGGCTCCATCCCGCAGCAGGACGTCTTCCAGCGCATCACCTCGGCCCGGACCCAGAAGATCGCGCTGTGGGGTTCGGTCATCGGCGCGACGATCTACTTCTGCTTCGCCTTCGTGCCGATGTTCATCGCCTATTCGGCGACGCTGATCGACCCCGAACTGTTCAACGGCCTGCTCAAGACCGATTCGCAACTGGTGTTGCCGACGCTGGTCCTGCAGCACACCCCGGTTTTTGCCCAGGCCATCTTCTTCGGTGCCGTGCTGTCGGCCATCATGAGTTGCTCGTCGGCCACGCTGCTGGCGCCGTCGGTGGCCTTCTCGGAAAACATCGTGCGCGGCTTCTACCCCAACATGGGCGACCACCAGTTCCTGAAGGTCATGCGAACCTCCATCGTCTGTTTCGCCATGGTCGTGCTCGGTTTTGCGCTGTATTCCAACGCCAGCATCTTCAAAATGGTCGAAAACGCCTACAAGGTAACGCTGGCCGGCGCCTTCGTGCCGCTGTTCTTCGGTGCCTTCTGGAAACGGGCGACGACACAGGGCGCGCTGGCTGCCATTTTCGGCGGACTGATCTCCTGGCTGCTGGTCGAAACGCTGATCGGCGAAGCCAGCCTGGTCCCGCCCCAGTTGATCGGCCTCGGCATCAGCATCGTCGGCATGCTCGTCGGCTCGCTGCTGCCGCAATGGGTCGGCCACAAGCAAGCAGCCGAAGATATTCACGAGGCCTTGCATCACCGGGCTGCTGCCGAAACGCACCACGTCGCCGAGCAACCGCATCGCCACTAACCTCATTCACACTGTGGCCAAAACACGGACATTTGGCCACCGGCCGCAAATCAATGTTTCGAGACAGCAAAGCTGACGCCCTGCCGGAAAGCCCATAAAATCGGGGCATGCCCCATTCCAGCCTCGGCCCCGTCCGTTTTGCCACTTATCTCGCACTCGCCTGGTGTGGCCTGGTCGTCTATGGCAGCCTGCACCCGTTCAGCGGCTGGCGCGACACCGGCGTCTCGCCGATCGCCTTTCTCGAAGGCGGCTGGCCGCGCTACTGGACAACTTTCGACCTAGCCGCCAACGTGGCCGTCTACCTGCCGCTCGGCTTTTTCCTGACGTTGGCGCTGAGCCGCCTGCCCGCTCGCTTCACGGCCCCGGTCGTTGCCACGCTGCTTGCAGCCAGCGTCAGTTTCGGACTGGAAACCGTGCAGACCTGGCTGCCGTCGCGCGTGCCTTCGAACCTCGACCTCGCCTGTAACAGTCTGGGCGGACTGCTCGGTGCATGCTGGGCGAAAGCGGTCGGTCCGCGTTTCTTCGCCCGCGTCATCGCCCTCGAGCACCGCCTGATCGCCCCGATCCCGCACGCCGAGCTTGGCCTGACCCTGCTCGGGCTGTGGCTGCTCGTTCCGCTGTCACCCGAAACACTCCTCTTTGGCGCCGGCGATGTCCGCCAGCTATTCGGGCTGACCGGTGCCGTCCCCTTCGCCGCCGAAAGCTTCGTCATGATCGAAGCCAGCATTACCGCCTTCAATACGGTAGCGGTGGGGCTCATCGTGCGCATGCTGAGCGCCCGCCTGGCGGTGGCCTACGCCGTCGTACCGCTCTTCCTGCTGCTCAGCCTGATCGTCGCCACGCTCGCCACCGCCATTCTGGTCAGCCCCGCCGATGCCTTTTCCTGGCTGACACAGGGTTCCCGCCTCGGGCTGATGCTTGGCGTGGCCATTCTCGCCATCGCCATCGCCCTGCCACCGACACCGCGCCTGATGATTGTCGCCCTCTCGCTGATGGCGGGAACCGTGCTGGTCAACCTGGCCCCGCCCAATCCCTATTCAGCTGCCGCCCTGGCGACCTGGCGCCAGGGACACTTCCTCAACTTCAACGGCTTGACCCGCCTGGTCGCCACGGCCTGGCCCTTCCTTACGCTCCCTTTCCTGTTCCTGGCCAGCCGGCGCGGTTAATCCCCCCCTGCCGGCCGGGCTGCGCTAGACTGGCGAGGAAGCCTTTGCACGACAGGACAGCCATGCTTGTTCATGACAGCGACAGACGCAGGGACGACCCTGCTTCCCGAAAGGTGGCGTGGCACGCCCACTCCCCCGAGTCGGCAACACGGGAAATGGACGTTGATGGCACCCAAGGACTTTCCGAAGCGGAAGCGGCTGATCGTCTCACCCGCCACGGCCCCAACCGGCTGACCGAACGCCCGGGCAAACCCGCTTGGCAACGCTTCGCCGCCCAACTCGGACAGCCGCTGGTACTGGTTCTGCTCGCGGCTGGCGTGATTACCGCCGCCTTGGGCGAAACAGTCGACGCCAGCGTCATTTTCGGTGTCGTCCTGGTCAACGCCCTGATCGGTTACTGGCAAGAGGCCAAGGCCGAGGGGGCGCTCGCCGCGCTGGCGCGCAGCGTGACCACGCCGGTCATCGTCCGGCGCGACGGACATCGTCGACAGCTGGATGCCAGCAAGCTGGTGCCGGGCGACATCGTCATGCTGGCGGCTGGCGACCGGATTCCGGCCGACCTGCGCCTCTTGCAGCAACATGAACTGCACACCGATGACTCGATGCTGACCGGTGAATCGCAGCCGATCAACAAGCATATCCAGGCCCTGCCGGCCGATACCGTTCTAGCCGAGCGCACCAACATGGCATGGGCCGGCTCCACGGTGGTGATGGGGCAAGGCTGCGGACTGGTTGTCGCAACCGGGGATGCCACCGAAACCGGACGCATCGCCGGGCTGATCGCCGCCGCCCCCGACTTGGTTACCCCGCTGACGCGCAAGATGGCGCGCTTTTCCAGTTGGCTGCTGTGGGCCATCACGGCGCTGGCCGGGCTGACCTTTGCCGTTGGGCTAGCCCGCGGCGAAACGGGTTTCGACATGTTCATGGCCGCCGTCGCGTTGGCCGTTGGCGCCATACCGGAAGGCTTGCCGGCCGCGGTGACCGTCACCCTGGCCATCGGCGTCGCCCGCATGGCGAGGCGCCGGGCGATCATCCGCCATCTGCCGGCGGTCGAAACGCTGGGCAGCACGACGGTGATCTGTTCCGACAAGACCGGCACGCTGACCGAAAATGCCATGACCGTCCGGGTGCTGTGGTGCGGCGGCAAAGGCTATGCGCTCAGTGGTCAGGGCTATGCGCCGACAGGCGACATCCGCCATGACGAAATGCCCGCCGCCATGACCGGCGCTATCCGCGAATGCCTGATCACCGGCGCCTTGTGCAACGATGCCTCGCTGCGCCAGGAGCACGGCCGCTGGCTGATCACCGGCGACCCGACCGAAGCCGCGCTGCTCGTCGCGGCCCGCAAGGGAGGGGAGGACGAACATGCCTTGCGCCTCGCCCATCCCCGCCGGAACGAGTTGCCCTTCGACGCCAGCCGGCAATACATGGCCACCGCCAATGGCGGCGATACGGAATGCGTGCTCCACGTCAAAGGCGCGCTCGAGAAGCTGCTGCCGCGTTGCGTCGACCAGTTGGCTACCGACGGCAGCAGCCGCCAGCCGCTCGATACGGCGGCCGTCGAACGCGCTGCCCAAGCCTATGCCGAGCAGGGCATGCGCCTGCTGCTCATCGCCCGCCGCGCGCTGGCGACTGCCGACGAGCTGAGCGATGCGTCGGTTGCCGGACTGACCCTGGTCGGCCTGGTCGGCATGATCGACCCGCCCCGAAAGGCTGTCATCGGCGCCATCCGCAACTGCCATTCGGCCGGAATCCGGGTCAAGATGATCACCGGAGACCACGCCGTCACCGCGCTCGCCATCGCCCGCCAGATCGGCATCGACGCCGGCAGGGCGCTGACCGGCCGCGAACTGGCGGTACTCGACGATGCCGCCCTGGCCGAAGCGGCGCACGCAACCGACGTGTTCGCCCGCGTCGAACCGGAACAAAAACTGCGCCTAGTGCGCGCCCTGCAAGACCGGGGCGAAGTTGTCGCCATGACCGGCGACGGCGTCAACGACGGCCCCGCCCTGAAACAGGCCGACATCGGCGTCGCCATGGGCCTGGCCGGTACCGAGGTCGCCAAGGAAGCCGCCGCCATGGTGCTCACCGACGACAATTTCGCCAGCATCGAGGCCGCCGTCGAGGAGGGCAGGGGTGTCTGGGACAACCTGGTCAAATTCATCACCTGGACGCTGCCGACCAATTTTGGCGAAGGCCTGGTCATTGTCGTCGCCATCCTGTTCGGGGCGACGCTGCCGATCACGCCGCTGCAGATACTGTGGATCAACATGACCACCGCCGTGCTGCTCGGCCTGCCGCTCGCCTTCGAGCCGATCGAACGCGGCATCATGCGTCGCCCGCCCCGGCGGCTCGACCAGCCGGTGCTCGACGCCGCCCTGATCCGGCGCATCGTGCTCGTGTCGCTGCTTTTGCTGACGGGTGCCTTCGGCCTCTTCCTGTACGAACTGGAGCAAGGACATACCCTGGCCGAAGCGCGCACGGTCGCCGTCAATGTCTTCGTGATGGTCGAAGCGGCCTACCTGTTCAATTGCCGCTCGCTGACCCAGGGTTTCTGGAAGCAGGGGCTGTTCTCGAACCCGTGGATCTGGGCCGGCATCGGCACCATGGTCGCGCTGCAGATGGCACTGACTTACCTGCCATTCATGAATGCGCTGTTTCAGACGGCGCCGATCGGAATGGAGGAATGGCTGAAGATCCTTGCTATCGCAATCGTCAGTTCGCTGCTGATCGGACTGGAAAAGGCGATCACCACACGCAAGCCTTGATCGCCCTCCTGATCACCGGAAACTGCGGAAATGGACACGTTTCGGCGCAGAGGCCTGGCTTAGAATGGCGTAAGCTTGTAACAAACATGAAACAAGAATAACCGGCACTGCGGAGGAGATACCTTGGGAAAAACATCCTTGCTCGCGGGGTCGCTTGCCCTGGGCTGGGCACTGACTGCCTGCACCCCTCCCGAACCCATACGCATCGCCCTCTTGGCCGGTCTCTCCGACCGTGGCTCCGACTTCGGCGAGAGTGTCCGCAACGGGGTGATTCTCGCCATCGAGCAGCAAAACGAGGCGGGCGGCATCAATGGCCGCAAGATCGAACTGATCGTCCGTGACGACGGGCAAGACAAGGCAAAGGCCGAGCTGGCCGCCCGGGAGCTGATCGCCCTGCACCCCGACATCATCATCGGCCCGGTCACCAGTTCAATGGCCACCGTCGTCATTCCGCTGATGGACAAGGCCGGCCAGATCATGATCAGCCCGACGGTCGCATCGACCAATTTTTACGGCAAGGACGACAACTTCTTTCGGGTCAATTGCACCACCCGCGAAGCCGCCATCCAGCATGCCCGGGTGCTTTACGAACGTGGCGCGCGGCGGGCCGGGCTGGCGTTCGATGCCTCGAACCTGCCCTTCAGCGGCACCTGGGTCGAGGCTTTCTCGGCCGAGTTCGAGAAACTGGGCGGTAGCACCAGCGCGACCGCCGGGTTCGAGTCGGCCGGCAGCACCCGCTTTTCGGATGTCGTCGCCCGCCTGCTCGCAGCGAAACCCGATGCCCTCGTGCTGGTGGCCAGCACGCTCGATACCGCGCGCCTGGCCCAGCAGGCCCGGCGGCAGGCTCCCGGCTTGCCGCTCAGCTCGTCCGAATGGGCGGCCTCGGCCGAGGCGCTGATCGAAATGGGCGGCAGCGCCGTCGATGGCCTGCTGATGACCCACGCCTACAACCGCAGCGACGACAGCGCGGCCTACCAGAACTTCCGGAATGCCTTCAAGCAACGCTTCCAGCGCGAGTTCGGCTCATTTTCGCTGCTCGCCTACGATACGGCCAACATCGTGTTCGCCGCCATGAAAAAACGGCAGGCCGGCGAAGGCATGAAACGGGCGCTGCTCACATACGGGCCGTATCAGGGCGTGCAGCAGGAAATCCGCTTCGACGCCAATGGCGATGCGACCCGCAAGGTTTATTTCACCGAGATTCGCGGCGATGCTCCGGTACAGGTGAAGTGATGAAAACCCAACTGCGTGAATGGCCCTTGCATGCTTACTTGGGGGTGCTACTCGCCGTCACGTCGATGCTGACCTTCCTCATCGTCGGCTCGATCTTCCTGCTGATCCGGATTCCACAACTGGAATCAGAAATTCGCACCCGCGCCGAAAGCGATGCCCGCGAACTGGCCTTCCGCATCGAAATGCAGATGCTGGCGCAACAGGAACAGCTGGCCCTGGTCGCCACCGCCTTGCTTAACAGCGAAGCACCGGCCACCCTGATCAGTCAGGCAGTGGTAGGCGGCAAGGTGTTCCGGGCGCTGTACCTGCTCTCGCCGCAGGGCGAGGTGATCAATGCCGGACTGACCCCCGAGTATCGCCATCTTGAACGCGAAGTGCTCGGCAGCGACCTGTCGGCGACACCGCTCTTCCGCGAAGCCCGCCAACGGGTCGCGCCGGTGTGGAGCGACAAGTACCTCTCGTCGCTGAGCGGTGTCGTCACCGTCGGCCTGGCCATGCCGGCCAGCGGCGGCCGCGTCCTGCTCGCCGAAATACCGCTCGATTACCTGCTCAACATCCTCGACCGCAATCCGGCCGACAAACATCGGGCTATCTGGGTTATCGATCAACGGGGCGAACTGCTGGCCGACACGGAATCGACCAAGCTACTCGGCGGCCTCAACCTCTACAACTCGCCCATACTCAACGCCGTCCTCAAGGGCACGGAGCTCCCCACCCAGTTCAGTTTTGCCGATCGGCAGTACTACGTCGGCGGCGCGCGCTCGCAAGCGCTCGGCTGGTCGTTCATCGCCCGCCTGCCAGCCGGTTTCGCCAACCCGGAAATCCGCATGACGGTGCTGATCGTGGTCGGCGGCTTCCTCGCCTCGCTGGCCATCGGCGCATTGCTCTCGCTATACGCGGCCAGACGCCTGCTGCGGCCGCTGTCGGGTATCGTCCAGCGGGCACACCAGGTTGCCCTAGCAGGCTGCTGAAATACCGCCCTGCAACTGCAGACGGTGGCATGGAACGGAGTCGTTTTTCGTAAGGCGAAGCGGATTTTCGGTCGTTCGCACGTGTTTTACAGGGATTCCGAGGTGTTTTCCTATCATATTGCCCCCAGCGGACGGATTGCTCCCAAGGAGCGCATGCGCGTCAGGTTGTAGGCGGCCATGGTCAGCACGAACAACTGATCGACCTTCTCCAGTCCGCGCACCATCACCTGGCGTATCGGCCCAATGAACTTGGCCCAGCCGAATCCCTGTTCGATGAGTTTGCGCTTTTGCTGGGAGATCGCGTAACCGTCACTGCCGGCAATGTCGTCCGGCACGGCAGAACGGCGATGGCTGGTGTTCTGCGCCACATGGGGAATGACATTCAGTTCGATGAGTGCCGCAATGAATTCCTGGGCATCGTAGCCCTTGTCCGCGCCGAGGGTGATTTCAGCCGTTTCGCCGGCGACTTGGCGGGCATCGGCGATCAGGGCCTTGGCAACTTCCCGCTCGGCATAGCCATCGGCCGTGGTCACGACCGCACTGGCAATGAGTCCGTGGCGGTTGTCGCTCAAGGTGTGTCCCATGTAGCGCAACTCACTGGCGGTATTGCCCTTGCGGTACAGTCGGGCATCCGGGTCGGTACGTGAGGCGTGGGTGTCATTGCTGCGTGACTGGCCCTTGAAATTGCCGCCGCCTTCATCATCTCCGCCGTCCTTGCGCAGGAAACTCTTGTGTCCCGCCCAAGCCTGGATGAGCGTGCCGTCGACACTGAAATGTTCGCCTGATAGCCAGTTCTGCTTCTCGGCAATGGCCAGTACCGCATTGAAGAGTTCGATCACGGCATCGTGGGCAATCAGGCGTTCGCGATTCTTGGTGAAGACGGTGGGCACCCAGACTGCATCGTCCATCGATAGGCCGATGAACCAGCGAAAGAGCAGGTTGTACTGGGTCTGCTCCATCAATTGCCGTTCCGAGCGAATGCTGTAGAAGATTTGCAGCAGCATGGCACGCAGGAGTTTCTCCGGGGCAATGCTGGGGCGACCGCCTTTGACGTCGGCGGCATACATGCCGCTGAGCAGGGGTTCGATATCCTTGAGCGCCCGATTCACCATCGCCCGGATCGGCCGCAACGGGTGCTGCGCCGGCACAAAGTCGTCCAGGCGACGCATCGTAAACAAACTCTCGGTGAAGGTGTCGGCTCCGCGCATGATCCGCTTTGTGCTCTCGGTAATCTCGGTGAATCTCTATAACGATCAAACCCGCTGTTTCGTCGACAGGATGGGGAAGTATTTCAGCAGCCTGCTAGGACAAACGGCCAAACAGTGGCCACGGGGACGGATCGTGGAATTCAACCGACTCTCTTCCGACATCGGCCACATGGCCGACGCCATCCTGACCCGCGAACAGGAGCTGCGCGACCTTAATACCCAGCTCGAGGCGCGCGTCACCGAACGTACCGTGGCCCTGTCCAAGGCCAAGGAAACCGCGGAGCAGGCCAATCGTGCCAAGAGCATCTTCCTGGCCAACATGAGTCATGAAATCCGCACTCCGCTCAATGCCATCAACGGCATGGCACTGCTGATCCGGCGTGCCGGGCTGGCTCCGGAGCAGAGCGGCCGCCTCGGCAAGCTGGAAGCCGCCAGCGAACATCTGCTCGAAGTCATCAACATGGTGCTCGACCTCTCCAAGATCGAGGCCGGCAAGCTGGTGCTGGAGGAAACGGCATTCGAACCCGCCACGCTCTTCGAGAACATCCGCTCCATGCTGCACGAGCGCGTGCTCAAAAAACACCTGCAACTGACCTGCACCTTGCCCGACAACCTACCGGTGCATCTGATCGGCGACCAGACACGCCTGCAGCAATGCCTGCTCAACTATGCGTCGAATGCCGTGAAATTCACCGAGCAGGGTAGCGTGGCCTTGCGCATGCGCGTTGAGGCGGACGAGGCCGAACACGTCACCCTGCGTTTCGAGGTCGAGGATACCGGCATCGGCATCGCACCCGATGCCCAGGCACGTCTGTTCAATGCCTTCGAGCAGGCTGACGGCTCGACTACCCGCAAATATGGCGGCACCGGCCTGGGGCTCGCCATTACCGCCCACATCGCCACGGCGATGGGCGGTGAGGTGGGCGTCCGTAGCGAACCCGGGAAAGGCAGTATCTTCTGGTTCACCGCCCGCCTCAAGAAATCGCCCGACGCTGCCTTGCCCGACACGGCACATCCCGATGATTGCGAAGCCTTGCTGCGCCAGATGTATTCCGGAAGACCCATCCTGCTGGTGGAAGATGAACCGGTTAACCGCGAAGTCGCCCAGATCCTCCTCGAAGATATCGGTTTCCGCGTGGACACCGCCGAAAACGGGGTCGAGGCGGTGCGGATGGCCGGCGAACGCCGCTACGACCTGATCCTGATGGATATGCAGATGCCCGAAATGGACGGCCTCGAAGCAACCCGCCGCATCCGGGCGCTACCCGCCGGTAGCGACGTGCAGATCATCGCCATGACCGCCAACGCCTTCGCAGAAGACCGGGAGCACTGCCTGGCGGCCGGCATGAACCACTTCGCCACCAAGCCCATCGACCCGGCGGTCTTTCTCAAGCTGCTGCTGACCAGCCTGTCACAGCCACGCCCCCGCTCGCCGGAACAGGCCAACGCCTGAGCGCCCACACCCCAAAACCCCTCGCCTATAATGCGGGTCTGCACAGGAGACCCGCATGAGCTATTTCCAACACCACGTTTTTTTCTGCACCAACCAGCGCGAAGGCGGCGAGCAATGCTGCAACAACCTGGGCGGTTCCGACCTGTTCGCCTACGCCAAGGACCGCGTCGGCGCGCTGAAAAAGAACGGCCCCGGCGCCATCCGCATCAACAAGGCTGGCTGTCTCGGTCGCTGCGACAACGGCCCGGTAATGGTCGTCTATCCCGAGGAGACGTGGTACTCGTTCATCGACAAGGAAGATGTCGAGGAAATCATTCAGGAACACCTGATCGGCGGCAAGGTCGTCGACCGTTTGAAGATCTGACACCATGAAAGCCCCTGAAGAGAAACTCCTGATCGATGGCCCCGCAGGCAAGATCGAGGTCATCATGGAACGGCCGGATGCCCCCAAGGGCATCGCGCTGGTCGCCCACCCGCATCCGCTTGGCGGCGGGGCCAATACCAACAAGGTGGCCTACACCCTGGCACGCACCTTCGTCAGCCTCGGCTATGCGTCCTTCCGCCCGAATTTCCGCGGCGTCGGCGGTACCGACGGCGTGCATGACGAAGGCGTCGGCGAAACCGACGACCTGCTCGCCGTGCTCGACGAAGCCAGGCGCCGCTGCGGCAACCTGCCGGTCGTCCTTACCGGCTTCTCCTTCGGCGCCTATTGCCAGAGCCGGGTCGCCAAACGCCTCAAGGAAGCCGGCCACCCGGCCCAGCGCCTGGTGCTGGTCGGCACGGCGGCTGGCTACGTGGAAAGCACCCGCCACTACGACACCGAGGCCGTGCCGCACGACACCATCGTCATCCACGGCTCCGACGATACGCTGGTCCCCTTGAGCAACGTCTTCGAATGGGCCTTGCCGCTGGATCTGCCGGTAGTCGTGGTGCCCGGCGCCGATCACTTCTTCCACCGCCGCCTGCACGTTATCCGCGACATCATCACCCAAGCGTGGCGACACTAGACGTCCGCGACCTGCGCAAGGCCTACGGCGATCAGGAGGTGGTCGCCGGCCTCTCCTTCGCCGTCGATGCCGGAACCTGCTTCGGCCTGCTTGGCCCGAACGGCGCTGGCAAGACCACCACGCTACGCCTCTGTCTTGGTCTGACCGCCCCCGCCGGCGGCAGCATCGCCCTGAATGGCTACCCGATCCCCGCCCAAGCGCAGCAGGCGAGGGCACGGGTCGGTGTCGTACCGCAATTCGACAACCTCGACCCCGATTTCAGCTGCGCCGAGAACCTGCTCGTCTTCGGTCGCTACTTTGGCATGAAGGATGCGGATATCCGCAGCCGTATTCCGCAACTGCTCGAGTTCGCCGGCCTCGGCAACAAGGCCGACGCCCGCATCGCCACACTCTCCGGCGGCATGAAACGGCGGCTGACCCTGGCTCGGGCACTGGTCAACGACCCCGATATCGTCTTTCTCGACGAACCGACCACCGGTCTCGACCCGCAGGCCCGCCACCTGATCTGGGACCGCTTGAAACAGCTCAAGTCCGCCGGCAAGACGCTGATCCTGACCACCCATTTCATGGACGAAGCCGAGCGCCTGTGCGACTCACTGATTGTCATCGACCATGGCCGCAAGATCGCCGAAGGTAGTCCGCGCACCCTGATCGCCGAACACATCGAGCCGCAGGTCGTCGAAGTCTTCGACGAAGCGCGCGGCCAGTTGCCGCCCTTCGTCGAGCGCCATCGTGGTCTGTGCGAACGAGTCGAAACCAGCGGCGAAACCGCCTTCTTCTACTGCCGCGATCCGCGCCCCTTGCTTGCCCAACTGGCCGAGGTCGACGGCCTGCGCTACGTACACCGCGCCTCCAACCTCGAAGACGTCTTCATCAAATTGACCGGCCGCGAGTTGCGCGACTGAGCACCAAGCAAAATTAGAATAGAAGACTTATCGAATATTGATGAATATCAATATTCGAGCATCAGGGAGGCCTAATATTCCTTCAAGGATCCGTCGTCTGCGGGGCGAGCGGATTCCTGAGCCCACCGGCTCTTAACAGGGGGAATCATGAAACTGATCAAGCAAGCACTGGTCGTGATCGCCGCTCTGGCGCTCACGGGACCGGCCATGTCCAGCAATGACCCGGCCGCATCGCAACCAACACCCTAGTTGCTCAAGTCGACCGCCGACCACAGCAAGTTCAAGGAGCTCCAGCAGGGGTTTTCCTCGGGCCCGGAAGTCACCAAGACCTGCCTGGGCTGCCACACCGAAGCCGCCAAGCAGATACACCTGACCCAGCACTGGAAGTGGGAGTACCGCAATCCGGACACCCAGCAGTTGCTCGGCAAGAAGCACGTGGTGAACAATTTCTGCACCTCGGTGACCTCGAATTACAAGGCCTGTGCCAGTTGCCACATCGGCTACAACACCGACGGACCGAAATTCGACCTGACCTCGGAAAGCAATGTCGACTGTCTGGTCTGCCATGACCAGACCGGCAAGTACAAGAAACCCTCCGGCTTCGCCGGCAACCCGGTGACCAAGGACACCGAGTTCCCGCCCGGATCCGGCAAGATCGTCCGCGGCATCAACCTGAGCGAAATCGCGCAGAAGGTCGGCCCGACCAAGCGGTCGACCTGCGGCGCCTGCCACTTCTACGGTGGCGGCGGCGACGGCGTCAAGCACGGCGACCTCGACAGCTCTCTGGAAAAGCCGGAAAAGGCGCTCGACGTGCACATGGCGGCAGATGGCCTTAACTTCACCTGCGCCACCTGCCACATGACCAAGGGCCACCAGGTTCCGGGCAGCCGCTATGCGCCGACCGCCCAGGACAAGGAGGGCGCCCACATGCGCGGCAAGGCCGACGGCAGCAATCCGACAACCTGCCAAGCCTGCCACGGCCAGACACCGCACAAGAAAACGGCGAAGCTGAACGACCACACCGACAAGCTGGCCTGCCAGACCTGTCACATCCCGGCCTTCGCCCGTGGCGACCTGCCGACCAAGATGTCCTGGGACTGGTCCACCGCCGGCAAGCGCGACAAGAACGGCAAGCCGCTGGTCATCAAGAACGACGAAGGCCACGACATCTACCTCGGCATCAAGGGCGACTTCGTCTATGAAGACAACGTCAAGCCCGAGTACTACTGGTTCAACGGCACCGTCAAATACACCCTGGCCGACGACAAGATCGACAAGGCCAACCAGCCGGTGTGGATCAGCAAGTTCGAAGGCAGCGCCAGCGACGGCAAGTCGATGATCTGGCCGGTGAAGCTCTTCCGCGGCAAGCAGCCCTTCGATGCCGAGAACAAGACGCTGACCATCAACCATTTGGCCGGCCAGGACGACGATGCCTATTGGAAGAACATGAACTGGGACCGTGCCATCGCCGCCGGCATGGCCGCCGCCGGCAAGCCGTATTCGGGCAAGTACGACTTCATCGAAACCGCTGCGATGTGGCCGATCACCCACATGGTCGCACCGAAGGACAAGGCCGTCGGTTGTGCCGAATGCCATACCAGCAACGGTCGCCTGGAAAAGGTGGACGGCATCTACATCCCGGGCCGCAGCCGCGACCACCTCGGCCTGCTCGACACCGCCGGCTGGGCACTGGTCGGACTGACCGTTCTGGGCGTAGCCGGACATGGCATCGGCCGCATCGCCGCGTCGAAGAAGCAATAAGGGGAACAACATGGCACGCGTATACGTATTCAAGCGTTTCGAACGCTTCTGGCACTGGGCTCAAGCCGCCCTGATCATCACCATGCTGCTCACCGGCTTCGAGGTGCATGGCAGCTACCAGCTGTTCGGCTGGGAAAAGGCCGCCGAAACCCATACCACGGCTGCCTGGCTGCTCATGGGCCTGTGGGTCTTCGCCATCTTCTGGCATTTCACTACCGGCGAATGGCGCCAGTACATCCCCACCACGAACAAGATGCTCGATGTCGCGTTGTTCTACGCCTTCGGGATCTTCAAGGGCGAGCATCACCCCTACCTGAAGACAAAAAACCGCAAGCACAACCCCTTGCAGCGAGTCGCCTACCTCGGCGTCAAGCTGTTCATCAACCCGCTGATCTGGATCACCGGATTGTTCTATCTGTTCTACAACCAGCTCGGCGCCGCCGGTTTCGACGGGCTGAGCCTGGGCGCCATCGCCCTGGCGCACACCTTCGCCGCCTTCCTGCTGCTGCTCTTCCTGATCGTCCACGTCTATCTGGGCACCGCCGGTCACACGCCGACCGCCCACTTCAAGGCCATGGTCACCGGCTGGGACGACGATGTCCACGAAGAAACCCAGCCCGCCAAGGCGCAATAAGAACTCGTTTCAGGGAGATCACCCATCATGACTCACGCAAAAACCACACGCCGCCTACTCGCCACGCTGGTTGCCGGCCTGTTCATTCCGCTGGGCGCCCAAGCCACCGATGCTGAACTGCTCAAAAAGGTCGAGGCAATGGCCAAGGAAATCGAGACCCTCAGGGCACTGGTCCAGGCCAACCAGGAAACCAGCAAGCAGGCTGCCGCGGCAGTCAGCGACATCAAGGAAAAGGTGCAGAAGAATGAGGACAGGGCGCTCGACAAGTGGCTGACGGTCGGCGGCGACTATCAGTTCCGCGTCGACAGCCTACGCGGAGAAACCAAGCCCTTCACCGATGTCCAGGGTACCTTCCAGGCCGCCCAAACCTCGGCGATGAGTAGCGGCGTACCGCCGCTGGGAACGCTGATGGGCTTCTCGCAGAACATGGCTGCCGTTCAGACTTACCAGCAGGCGCGGGCCTTCATGAGCAACCCGGGCAACCAGGCCATCATGGGCGGCCTGAACAATTTCGCCGCCTCCGTTCCCGCCTACAAGCCTGAGAACGCCACGCTGTACACCAATCGCTTCGGACTCGACCTGAACGCCAAGGCAACACAGGACGTCTCGGTCACCGCCCGCCTGCTGATGTACAAGACCTTCGGCGCCAACGACGACAGCGCCATCACCAACGGCGGCGCAACGCCCTTCTTCGCCGACCGGGTGGGGGTCTTCGACGGCACGCTCGGCCACATCCCGTCGAGCAGCTATCTCAATGTCGACCGTGTCTATGCGACGTGGAACAACATTGCCGATCAGGATATCTGGTTCTCCGTCGGACGCCGCCCGTCCACCCACGGCGCACCGAGCAACCTGCGCAGCAACACCCCGCGTCCGGGTACTGGCGGCACGCCCGCCCTGCTGGTCGATTACGCCTTCGACGGCATGACCGTCGGCTGGGCACCGGACATCGATGCGCTCCCCGGCGCCTACGCCAAGCTCTGCTATGGCCGGGGCTACGAGGCCGGCTTCAGTAGAGCGCTCACCAACTCGCTGGAAGATACCGATATGATCGGCATCTCGCTGGTTCCCATCGACACCGATGCGCTGCGCGTCTGGGCCCAGTACAACCGCGGCATGAACATCTTCGACGCGCCGAAGATGGCCAACACCTACTTCGGCACGACGATGCCCAAGACCAATCTGGGCGATATCGACTGGTACGGCCTCGGCGCCATGGGCACGATCAAGCGTGTCGGGCCGGGCGAACTGAACTGGTTTGCCGATGTTGGCCTGAGCATCACCCACCCGAACGACAAGGTGTCGTCGCAGTTCGGCTTCCAAGGCCTGATGACCGGCGCTTTCTTCAATCCGGAAGCACCGACCAGCAAGACCGGCAACGCTCTCTACCTCGGCTTGCGCTATGACCTGCCGTCGAAGACCAAGCTCGGTTTCGAATACAACCATGGCTCGAAGAACTGGATCACCTTCGCCCCGGCCTCTGGCGATTCGTGGACCTCCAAGGTCGGTACCCGCGGCAACGTCTATGAGATCTACGCCATCCAGGAGCTCGACAGCAAGCCGATCTCTTCGCGCTTCGCCAAGTCCTTTTTCCGCCTCGGCTTCCAGTACTACGACTTCCAATACACCGGCAGCAACAACTGGGTCGGCGCCCCGGTCCGCCTTTCCGACGTCAACGGCAACATGATGACCACCGCGCCGCTATCCAAGGCCTACAACGCCTATGCCACCTTCGAAGTGAAATTCTGACATCTCGCCAAACAGGAGCACACCATGCGCACCCAATTCACTCAACTGCTTGTTTCCCTGGCCCTGGCCGCCACCGCACTGACCGTTTCCCCGCCAGCCCTGGCCGACGACGTGAAGATGGTCGGTGTCGTGACCAAGATCAAGATGGCGGGCGACGGCAAGTCTGCCCAGGCCACCCTGAAGGACGTCAAGTCGGGCGAATCCGTCACCATCAACATCACCGATGACGAAACGCTCGACAAGTTCAAGGACAAGCGCATCCAGGACGGCGACGAAATCCGCGCCAAGTTCGACAACAACGGCAACAAGAGTAAGTCGTTCAAGAAAACAGCCGGCTGCTAAGGCCTCATCCCGCTATCGCCGCCGAGCGTGGCCAGACACTACGCTCATCGGCGGCATATGCCGTCCCGCTCCCCAACGGAGGCCGGACGGATTGGCGTGCCTGCATTTTCGTGGGGCAATGACCAAGCAAGACCCTGTTGCGTGTATGACCAACGGCATATAATCGCAGGCTCATGACCTTGACCGAGCCACGCGTGGAAGAACGCCAGAACAAGCCGGCCGCCGATGCCGTCGAATCCCGGATGAAGATCGAACTTCGGGATATCGGCATTCCGCCACGTCCACTCATCCTGACCCAGATCGAACAGGAGACGGCCAAGGACGACCCCGATTTCATCTACCTGGCCAAGCTCCTCGGTCAGGATGTCGCGCTGTCGGCCGGTGTGATCAAGATCGCCAATTCGCCATTTTTCTCTTTCGGCAAAAAGGTACCCACCGTCCAGGAAGCCCTGCTCGTCCTCGGATTGAAACAGGTGCTGAGAACCATTGCCGGCTTGTCCCTGCAGCAGGTGTTCAAACACGTTCCGAACATGGACCGCTTCTGGGATGCCTCGGCAACGACAGCCAACGTCTCGGCCATGCTGGTCAGACAAATTGGCAACGGGATCGGCATACGCCCCGAAGATGCCCATACCTTCGCGCTATTCCGCGACTGCGGCATCCCGATGCTGATGATCCCTTTCCCGGAATACCGCGACATCCTGATCAAGGCCAATCACGAGGAAACGGCGAGTTTCACCGCTGTCGAGGAAGAAGCCATCGGTCTCAACCATGCCGCGCTCGGCGCCCAACTCGCCGAAGACTGGTTGCTGCCCGAGGAAACCTGCCAGGCCATCCGCCATCACCATGACCGCAGCGCCCTCGAAGGTGAATTGGCGCTGACCGAGCGTACCCGCCACCTGATCGCGGTTGCCCAGCTGGCCGAATACCTGATCCAGCAAAAGACGTCCCAGTCGCAGACCTGCGAATGGGTGAAGCTGGGCGATGCCTGCCTCCACTGCCTGAATCTGGGGCAGGAACAACTGCCCGAACTGGCCCGCACCTGCGTACCGGAAGCAGCCGGCTGAAAGGCGCTTGCCGGCAGCCATCCCGGCGCTGTCACAAAGCATTACGCGCGGCGGGGCATTGCGCCTCTAGAATGGCACTTCCTCTTGTTGCCTGTTTGCTACCCATTACCGAATAGCCAAGCAAACCCGATGCACGCCACCTTGCCCGCCCATCGCCCAAGCCTGACCGGCTTCCTGCCGGTGTGGCAACGCAATTTCCTCGTCTGGCGCAAGCTGGCGC
Source organism: Dechloromonas sp. ARDL1 (assembly GCF_051122455.1). Classification (NCBI taxonomy): domain Bacteria; kingdom Pseudomonadati; phylum Pseudomonadota; class Betaproteobacteria; order Rhodocyclales; family Azonexaceae; genus Dechloromonas; species Dechloromonas sp. ARDL1. Next base: position 3,871,022 of record NZ_CP168939.1, on the reverse strand, counting down.
TGCCGTCGATTCTTGGCAACCTGGCCGATCCGCTGATCTACATGCTTGGCCTGGGCTACGGCCTGGGTGCCATGCTGCCGACGATCGAGGGGCAACCCTACGTCGCCTTCCTGGCCGCCGGCACCGTTTGCGCCTCGACCATGAATGCCGCCACCTTCGAAGCCCTGTATTCGGCGTTTTCCCGAATGCACGTGCAAAAGACCTGGGACGCCATTCTCAACACGCCGCTCGGCCTCGCCGACGTGGTCGCCGGCGAACTGTTCTGGGCGGCAACCAAATCGCTGTTCTCCGGCGCCGCCATCCTCGTCGTCATCACCGCCATGGGGCTTACCAACGGCCCGCTGATGCTGTGGGCACTGCCGGCCATCGTCCTCACCGGCCTCGCCTTCGCTGCGCTGGGCCTGATCTGGAACGCACTGGCGCCGAGCTACGACTTTTTCATGTACTACTTCACGCTGTTCATCACCCCGATGACACTGATTTCCGGCGTTTTCTTCCCGACTGACCAGCTCCCCGCCTGGCTGGCCGCCATCGGCGGCTGGCTGCCGCTGGCCCAGGGGGTGGCGCTGGTTCGTCCGCTGCTCGCCGGCCAGGTACCCGCCGATGCCCTGATCCACGTCATGGCGCTCGTCGCGACTGCGGCGGTAGCCTTCGCCATCGCCCTGCATCTGACCCGCCGCCGACTCCTCAAATAGAATTTCCCCATGGAAACACTGACCGTCATCACCAACTGCCCCGACGAGGAAACCGCCAACGCCATCGCGCTGGCCATCGTCGAGGAAAAGCTCGCCGCCTGCGTGAATATCCTGCCGCGCGTGCAATCCATCTACCGCTGGCAGGGCAGCGTCGAGTCGGCGGCCGAGATTCCGCTGCTGATCAAGACGACCGCCGACAACTACCCGGCCCTCGAAGCCCGGATCACGACCCTGCATCCCTACGATGTGCCGGAAATCATCGCCCTGCCGATCGCCCGCGGCCTGCCGGCCTATTTGAACTGGGTAGCCACCGAGACGCTCCAATGACCATGCGTATTGTCCTCTTCCTGTTTTCCCTGCTCGTTTCGCTGGCTCATGCCGAAGAGTTCCTCGATCCCGCCGTCGCCTTCAAACCGTCGGTACGCGCCCTCGACGGGCAGACCCTGGAAGTCCGCTACGACATCGCCAAGGGCTACTACCTCTATCGCGACAAGTTCCGCTTCGTCATCGACGGCGATGCCGCCAAGGCGGGGTCGGCGATCTACCCCAAGGGCAAGGAAAAGGATGACGACACCTTCGGCAAGGTCGAGGTCTATTACAAGTCGGTCGCCATCCGCGTGCCGGTCGAGCGCAGCGCCTCGGGGCCGCTGACGCTGAATCTCAAGGTCACGTCACAAGGTTGCGCAGACGCCGGCGTCTGCTACCCGCCGCAAACCCAGCCGCTCAGTGTCCAGCTGCCCGATCCGGCCACCACGCCGAGCGCGGCGGCCGCCGCCGAAGCCGGGGAGGGCGACGAAAGCGGGATGATCGCCGCCACCCTCAAGAACGCCGGCTTCTGGGCCATTCTCGCCTTCTTCTTCGTCGCCGGCCTCGGCCTGTCGCTGACGCCCTGTGTCTTCCCGATGATTCCCATCCTCTCCGGGATCATTGCCGGGCAGGGTCACAAGGCGTCGCACGCTCGCGGCTTCGCGCTGGCGCTGGCCTACGTGCTGGGCATGGCAGTCACCTACGCCGCCGCCGGGGTCGCCGCCGGCCTGACCGGTACGCTGATTTCCAGCGCCCTGCAGAATGCCTGGGTGCTCGGCGGCTTCGCGCTGGTCTTCGTGGTGCTGTCGTTCTCGATGTTCGGCTTCTACGAACTGCAGTTGCCCACCGCGCTGCAAAGCAAGCTGTCGGAAGAGTCCGGCCACCTGCAGGGCGGACGCGGAGTCGGCGTTTTCCTGATGGGCGCGCTGTCGGCGCTGATCGTCGGTCCCTGCGTTGCCGCACCGCTAGCCGGTGCGCTGCTCTATATCGGGCAGACCGGCGATGCCGTGCTCGGCGGCACCGCGCTGTTCGTCATGGCGCTCGGCATGGGCGCGCCGCTGATCGCCGTCGGCGTGGCCGGCGGTTCACTGCTACCCAAGACCGGGCCGTGGATGGAAGGCGTCAAGAAGGCGTTCGGCGTGCTGCTGCTGGCGACCGCCGTCTGGCTGGTGTCGCCGGTCGTACCGCCGGTCGTCCCCATGCTCGGCTGGGCGCTGCTGCTCATCGTGCCGGCCATCTACCTGCATGCCCTCGACCCGCTGCCACCGCACGCCAAGGGCTGGCAACGCTTCTGGAAAGGTATCGGCATCGTCATGCTGCTCACCGGCGCGGCCCTGCTGATCGGCGCCCTGGCCGGCAGCCGCGATCCGCTGCAGCCGCTGGCCGGCCTGCGCGGCACCGCGGTCGCCGCCGAAACCAAGCACCTGCCTTTCACGCGCGTCACCTCGGTGGCTGACCTGGAGGCGAAAATCGCCGCCGCCGGCAAACCGGTCATGCTCGATTTCTATGCCGACTGGTGCGTGTCGTGCAAGGAAATGGAGAAATTCACCTTCTCCGACCCGACCGTCCAGGCAAGACTGGCGGCGTACACCCTGCTGCAGGCCGACGTGACCGCCAATTCGGATGACGACAAGGCCTTGCTGGCCCGCTTTGACTTGTTCGGCCCGCCCGGCATCATCTTTTTCGATGCCGAGGGCCGGGAAAACAAGGCCGTTCGCGTTGTCGGCTTCCAAAATGCTGAGTACTTCGTGAAATCGCTGCAGAAAACCGGCGCTGCCGGCTAGATTCGGCGCTCCGGCGCCGTACGTAAGGCGTGGTACAAACCCGCCAGACCGAAAATCACGCCGACCACGGTACCGGCCAGTACATCGAGGACGACATGCTGGCGCGTGGCGACGGTCGACCACAGGATGGCCAGGCAATGCAGCCAGCTCAGCCAGCGCACGAATGGCGGTGCACCGACGCAGTCGAATATCCGCCCCAGCCAGACCGCAGCGAATACCGCCGAGGCGACATGCAGCGACGGGCAGGCGTTGCCGCCGGTATCGACATCCTTGATGACTGCCATTTCCGGATACAGCCGCCAGTCGATGCCGGCTGGCGGCACGCCGGTGGGCAATAACCAGAAAATGCCCAGGCAAAGCAGGCACATCAGCGCCATCCACGCCCCAAATGCCAACATGGCGCGGATATCCTTCATGAAAGCGACTGGCAGCGAGACATAGACCCAGAGCGAGGCATAGAACGGAAAAGCCAGCGAGGTGACCGGTATCGCGGTATCGAGCCAGGTCAGCGGCATCACCGTAACCGGGCTCAGCGGGTTGCGCAGAACGGCGAAATAGGCCCAGAAAAAGACGATCATGAATGCCGCCGTGCCCAATGCCTTGAGCGGCCACAGGGTATACATCCGGGCGGCTATCTGGCGATACCAGGGCGATTCGCGAAACAGTTGCATCGGTGGCTCGGCGGCGGTCGGGAAGGGGGAAGTGCGGCAGTATGGTAGCAAATCGAACGCCCAATCGCCGGACCCATCGACAAAACCCGACATACCGGGGCAAGTCTTTGGAAAACATGGGCTTTCGGCTAAAATTGCCGACCTATGGATTCCATTGGCCTGATTCGCGAATTTCTCAAAGACCGCCTTGGCGTCGAGCCCGACACCGTCGTGCCGGAAGCGCCTTTGGCCGACCTCGGCGTCGACTCGCTGATGATGCTTGAACTGATGTTCGAATTCGAAGATCAATTCAACATCAAGCTCTCCAGCGACCTGAAGACGCCCCAGACCGTCGGCGAAATGGTCGCCCTCATGGACGGCCTGATCGCCAGCCAAAAGAACTGAGCCATGACGGAACGGCGGGTTGCAATCACTGGCCTCGGGCTGGTCAGTCCTTATGGCGGCGACCTCGCCGATTTCTTCGCCCGCCTGAGTGCCGGCGAATCGGCCATCCGCTACCTGCTGACCGACGACCTGCCGCGTCCGCTCTCCATTCCCTTCGTCAGTTGCCCCGCCTTCGACCCGGACGCCGCCCTCGGCAAACCCCTGGCCTCGATGATGGACCGCTTCGCCCAGCTCGGCATGGCCGCCGCGTTCAGCGCCTGGGATGATGCCGGCCTGCCGCGCAAGCGCGACGATGATGCCGAATCGCGCGACACCTGGGGTGTCTCCTGGGGCACCGCGCTGGGCGGCACGCTGGCCTATGAGAAGGGCTACCGCGAACTGTGGCAGAAGGGCCGCGAGCGCCTGTCGCCGCTCGCCGTCGTGCTCGGCATGAACAACGCCGCCAATGCCCACATCTCGATCCAGCTTGGCCTCGGCGGCATCAGCATGAGCCACACGGTGGCCTGCGCCTCGTCGGCCATCGCCATCGGCGAAGCGTTCCGCCGCGTGCGTTCGGGCGAAGCAACGATCATGGTCACCGGCGGCTCCGACGTCCCGCAGGCCTACGGTGTCGCCCGCGCCTGGGAAGCCCTGCGCGTCATGGCGCCTGGCGATGCCGATACCTCCCCGGCGGCCTGCCGCCCATTCGCCGCCGACCGCCGCGGCCTGGTACTGGGCGAGGGCGGTGCATCGCTGGTACTCGAGGACTGGGATCACGCCGTCGCCCGCGGCGCCCGCATCCACGGCGAAATCGTCGGCTACGGCACGAGCTGCGACCACAGCCACCTGGTTCGCCCGGAAGTCGAAGGCCAGGTCCGCGCCCTGAAGCTGACGCTGGCCGATGCCGGATTGACGCCCGACGACATCGACCACATCAACGCCCACGGCACGGCAACGACCGAAGGCGACCCGGTCGAGGTCGGCGCGCTGAAGGCGGTGTTCGGCGAGCGCGCCGGGCAACTGGCGGTCAGCGCCACCAAGTCCATGCACGGCCACCTGCTGGGTGCCGCCGGCGCCATCGAGGCCATTGCCACCGTGCTCGCCCTGCGCGAGCAGGTCGTCCCGCCGACGGCCAATCTGGAAAGCAACCTCGATCCGGCCTGCGTCGGCGTCGACCATGTGACTGCCGGCCGCCGGCAGTCTCTGCGCATCGCGCTCTCCAATTCCTTCGCCTTTGGCGGCAGCAACGCGGTTCTCGCCTTCCGCGCCATCGCCCCGTAAATTCCCGGAAGTTCCGTCATGTCGCAAGCAGCCATCGAAGCCCTGTTGCCGGAAGTCGCCGAATTGATCGTTTCGGCCCTCAATCTCGACATCGCCCCAGCCGAAATCGAGGCCGATGCGCCGCTGTTCGGCGATGGGCTGGGTCTCGACTCGATCGACGTCCTCGAAATCGCGCTGGTCATTTCCAAGAAATACGGCATCCAGCTCAAGTCGGACAACGAAGACAACGTCCGTATCTTCTCGTCGCTGCGCGCCCTGACCGCCTACATCGTCAGCCAGCGAACCCAATGACCCTCACCCCGGTCCAGCTGCTGCGCGGCCTGGCCGTGGTCGTCTTTCTCATCGCCTGGGCACTGCTCGCCCATTACGGCACCGCCGGTGACAGTTCGCCGGATTTGTCCGTCCTCCTCGGCGTATCGCCGATCATTGCGGCGGTTGGCCTGCTGCTTTGGCGCACCCGGCACCCGCTGCTGGCCGGTGGTGGCAACCTGCTGCTGCTCGGCAGCCTGATCTGGCTGTGGCCGACCCTGCGCCAGAACGTCCCGCTGGTCTTTTTCATCCAGCACCTCGGCACCAATCTGGCGCTCGCCACGCTGTTCGGGCGCAGCCTGCTGGGGGATGGCGAGGCGCTGATCACCCAACTGGCCCGTGCGGTGTACCACGGCAAAATTTCCGAGCGAAAACGCGTTTACACCCGCCGCGCCACGCTGGCCTGGACGCTGTTCTTCCTGGGCAACGCGTTCATTTCCGCCATCCTGTGGCTACTCGCTCCGCAGGCTGCATGGTCGGTCTTTGCCAACCTGCTGTCCTTCCCGCTGCTCGTCTGCATGTTCGTCGCTGAACACATCTGGCGGCTCTGCGCGCTGCCGCCGGAAGAACGCCCGAGCATCGCCCAGGTCGTCAGCGCCTATCGCCTGCACAGCAAACAAAGCCCGCCGCCGGCCAACCCCTCATGAATGCCGTTCCGCTACTCGTGCATGGCGATTCGGCTGCCGTGTTCGCCTGGCGCCCGGATGGACCGGTGACGGTCGGCGATTATCTGGCCGATGTCCGCGCCCTGGCCGCGCGACTTCCCGCCACCGGCTATCTGCTCAACCTGTGCCACGACCGCTACCGCTTTGCCGTCGGTTTCGCCGCCGGCCTGCTGCGCGGCATGACCAGCCTGCAGCCGTCGTCGCAGTCGCCGGAAACCTTCCGCCGCCTGCAGGACGAATATCCTGACCTGATCGCGCTGTGCGACAGCGACACCGACGTACCCGACCTGCCGCGCTTTGCCTTCCCCAGCCTCGACAGGGCTGCGAAAACGCCGTTCGCCGAAGGCATCCCGTCGATTCCGGCCGATCATCCGGCGGCGATCCTGTTCACCTCCGGCTCGACCGGCCAGCCACAGGCACAACGCAAAACCTGGGGCAAGCTGGCGCAGAACGGCCGGGCGGAAGCCGTCGCCCTGGGGCTCGCCATCAAACCGCATGTCCTGGTCGGTACCGTCCCGGTTCAGCACAGCTACGGCTTCGAATCGACCTTCCTGCTGGCCCTGCACGGTGGCTGCGCCTTCTGGGCCGGCAAGCCCTTCTACCCGCAGGACATCGCCAGCGCACTGGCTGCCGTGCCGCAGCCCCGCCTACTGGTGACCACCCCCTTTCACCTGTCGGCGCTGCTCGCGTCGGGCATCGAACTACCGGCCATCGACATCCTGCTCTCGGCCACCGCGCCACTGTCCACAACGCTGGCCGCCGAGGCCGAAGCCCGCACCGGGGCGCCGATGCTGGAAATCTACGGCTCCACCGAATCCGGCCAGTTGGCCAGCCGGCGCACCACCGACGGCGCGGCGTGGACGCTGTTGCCCGGCGTGCGCCTGGAACAGGCGGGCGACGAAACGGCAGCCTGCGACGGCCACGTCGAGGGCCGCATCGTACTCTCCGACGTCATCGAGCTGCTGCCTGACAATCGTTTCCTGCTCCATGGCCGCCACGCCGACCTGATCAACATCGCCGGCAAACGCACCTCGCTGGCCTACCTCAACCACCAGCTCGGCGCCGTACCCGGCGTTGTCGATGGCGCCTTCTTCCTGCCCGACGAGGAAGGCCCGGACGGCATCACCCGCCTGACCGCCTTCGTCGTCGCCCCCGGCCTGACGGCCCGCCAGATCACCGTGGCGCTGCGCGAACGCATCGAGGCCATCTTCCTGCCCCGGCCGCTGGTACTGGTCGATGCATTGCCGCGCAACAGCACCGGCAAGCTGCCACGCGGCGACCTGCAGGCGCTATACGCCGAAAAGGTGGAAAGGGCAGGGCATGGCCGAGGCTGAATTCCACTGGACCGTGCCGGCCGACCACCCGGCTTTTCCCGGCCATTTCCCCGGACGCCCCATCGTGCCCGGCGTCGTGCTGCTCGACCGCGCCATCCTGTTCGCCGAGGAAATGCTCGGCCGCCCGGGCCTGGCCTGGCAGATCGGCAATGCCAAATTCTTCAGCCCGGTCGCCCCGGAGGAAGCGCTTACTTTCGCCTTGGTACAAAAACCGAGCGGCGCGATTGCCCTCGCGGTACGCGCAACGAATCGCGAGGTCGCGACCGGCAGCCTGACGCCACCCGTGCCATGAGCCAGGACAAACCGACCGAAGCCGAGTGGCGGCGCCAGCAGGAACGCAGCAACCTGGCCATCCTCAAGCTGATGGTGTGGATTTCGCTGACCTTCGGCCGCGCCGTCGGTCGCATCGTGCTGCACGGCATCGCCGCCTACTTCGTGCTGTTTTCGCCCAAGGCCCGCCGCTTCAGCCGCCATTACCTGCACCGGGCGCTGGGCCGCTGGGCCGAATGGTCGGACGGCATCCGCCATGTCTTTTCCTTCGCGAGCACCATCCACGACCGCATCTACCTGCTCAACGACCGCTTCGACTTGTTCGACATCGAGGTGATCGGCGCCGAAGCGGTTACCGAGGCGGCCCGCAGCCATCCCGGCGCGCTGCTCATCGGCGCCCACCTCGGCAGCTTCGAAGTGCTGCGCGCCGTCGGGCGAGGCCGGGAGGGGCTGCCGGTGGCGATGCTGATGTACGAGGAAAACGCCCGCAAGCTCAACGCCACGCTGGAAGCGATCAACCCGGCCGCCAGCCGGGATGTCATCCCGCTTGGCCGCATGGATTCGATGCTGCAGGCCCGCGACAAGCTCGACGCCGGCTACGCGGTGGGCATGCTGGCCGACCGCAGCCTGAGCGACGATGCGACCGTCGATTGCGACTTCCTCGGCCAGCCCGCGCCCTTTCCGCTCGGCCCGTGGCGCATGGCCGCCATGCTGCGCCGGCCGGTCTTCTTCATGACCGGGCTCTACCTGGGCGGCAACCGCTACCGGCTGCACTTCGAGCCGCTGGCCGATTTCACGCAGACGCCGCGCGCCGAACGCGACGCCGCGATCCGCGTCGCCATGCAGCATTACGCCGACCGTTTGACGCATTATTGCCGTTCGGCCCCGTACAACTGGTTCAACTTCTTCGATTTCTGGCAGAAAAAATGACCAAGCGCCTACTCGCCTGCCTGCTATACCTCGCCGTCGCGCTGCCGGCCAGCGCCGCCTTCGACATCGCCCAATTGATGGGCGACCTCGCCAAGCACAAGGGCGGCCGCGCCAAGTTCGTCGAAAGGAAATACCTCGCCATTCTCGACAAGCCCGTGGTGTCGACCGGGGAAATGACCTACACCGCGCCGGACCGCCTGGAAAAGCGCACGCTGACGCCGAAGGTGGAAACCCTGCTCCTCGACAAGGACATCCTGTCGATCGAGCGCGACAAGCAGAAACTGAGCATCAACCTCGCCAACCAGCCCGAAGCGCTGGCCTTCGTGGACAGCATACGCGGCACGCTGTCCGGCAACCGGGCAGCGCTGGAGAAAAACTACGCCCTGCATCTGGCCGGCAACTCGGACAAGTGGGTGCTCACACTCCTGCCCAGCGACCAGAAAATCGCCAGCATGGTCCAGCGCATCACGGTGACCGGCAACAAGAACCAGGTGCGCATCATCGAATACCTGCAGGCCGACGGCGACCGCGCAGTGCTCAATATCGACCCCGTCGATCCCGGTAGCGGCAAATGACCCGTCCAGCCGGCCGCGCGCTCGCCCTGTGGTTGCTGGCCATGCTGGCCGGCGCCGTCATTGTCTGGAACAGCCGCTTCTCGGCCGACATGTCTTTCTTCCTGCCGGCCAAGCCAAGCGCCGAGCAGCAGGTTCTGGTCGACCAATTGAAGGAAGGCGTCGTCTCGCGCCTGCTGATGGTCGCCATCGCCGGTGGCGACGCGGCCGACCGTGCGACGGCCTCGCGCGCGCTGCGCGCCCGTCTGGAAAAATTGCCGGAATTCGTCTCGATCCAGAACGGCGAAGCCGGCAGCACGGACGCCGACCGCGACTACCTGTTCAAGCACCGTTACCTGCTCAGCCCGGCCGTCACGCCCGAGCGCTTCACGGTCGATGGCCTGCGCCAGGCCGTCGGCGACAGCATCGACCTGCTCGCCTCGCCGGCCGGCATGATGCTCAAGCCGCTGCTGCCGCGCGACCCGACCGGCGAACTGGTCGCGCTGCTTGCCGGCCTCAACACCGGCGCCCAGCCCAACGTCCGCGACGGCGTATGGGCCTCGCGCGACGGCGAACGCGCCATGCTGCTGATCCAGACCGCCGCCCTCGGCTCCGACACCGACGGCCAGGAACGCGCCATCGGCCTGATCCATAGCCAGTTCGCCGAAGCGGCAGCGGATGGTCGGTTGAGCCTGCAACTCTCCGGCCCCGGCCTTTTCGCGGTCAAATCACGAGCGACGATCAAGCACGAGGTCAGCCTGTTATCCACGCTCAGCACCGTCGCCATCGTCGCCGTGCTGTTCTTCGTCTACCGTTCGCTGCGCCTGATGACCCTCGGCCTGCTGCCGGTTGTCAGCGGTGCGCTGGCCGGCGTGGTGGCGGTCAGCCTCGCCTACGGCACCGTCTTCGGCATCACCGTCGGCTTCGGCTCGGCCTTGATCGGCGAGGCCGTCGATTACTCGATCTATTACTTCGTGCAATCCGGCCGGCTCGGCGTCGATCACTGGCGCGCCCGTTTCTGGCCGACCATCCGCCTCGGCGTGCTGACCTCGGCCTGCGGCTTCGGCGCGCTGCTTTTCTCCGGCTTCCCTGGCCTCGCCCAACTCGGCCTTTACTCGCTGAGCGGCGTTGTCGTCGCTGCGCTGGTCACCCGCTTCATCCTGCCGCCGCTGGCCGGCAGCAACCTGGGCATGCGCGACCTGAGCCACATCGGCCCCCGTCTGAAGCGCGGTGTCGCCCTCCTGCAGGGGCTGCGCTGGCCCATCCTGATGTTGTCGCTGGCCGCGGCCGTCCTGCTCACGGTCAATCGCGAGCGCCTGTGGCACCCCAACCTGTCGGCGCTGAGCACGGTCAGCGCGGCCGACGGCGAAATCGACCAAGCCTTGCGCGCCGACATCTCGGCACCCGACGCCCGCTACATGGCGGTAATCACCGCACCCGACCGCGAATCGGCGCTACAGGCTGCCGAGCGGGCGGGGCAGAAGCTCGACCGGCTGATCGCGGAAGGGGTCATCGGCGGCTACGACAGCCCGGCCCGCTTCCTGCCCAGCGAAGCCATGCAGGCCAGCCGCCGCGCCAGCCTGCCGCCCCCGGACGCGTTGCAGGCACGCCTGCAGACGGCATTGACCGACTCGCCGCTGGCCGCCAACAAGCTCGCCGGCTTCCTCGACGATGTCGAAACCACCCGCCGCCAGGGCCAGGTCAGTCGCGAATCGCTGAACGGCACCGCCCTCGCGCTGGTTGTCGATTCGCTGCTGGTCCAGCGCCCGGCTGGCTGGAGCGTGCTGCTGCCGCTGCGCCCGCCGGGAGGCGACAAGGGCGTCGATATCGCCATCGAACCGGTGCGTGCCGCGCTGGCCGGCTCCGGCGCGCTCTTCGTCGACATGAAGAACGAATTCGACACGCTGTACAACGATTACCTGCACGAAGCCACGCTGCTGTCGCTGGCCGGCTTCGTCGCCATCGTCGGCCTGCTCGCCGTCACGCTGCGCTCGCCGCGCCGCCTGGCCCGGCTGCTGCTGCCACTGCTGCTCTCGGTCGTGCTCGTCATCGCCGGCTTGCACCTGGCCGGTCAGCAACTGCATCTGTTGCACCTGATCGGCATGCTGCTGATCGTTGCCGTCGGCTCCAACTACGCGCTGTTTTTCGACGATGCCAGCCAGTCGGCCCGAGGCTTCGAGGATTTCGACGACGCCACGCTGGTCTCGATGGCCGTCGCCAACCTGACCACCGCCATCGGCTTCGGCACGCTCGCCCTGTCCAAGGTGCCGGTGCTGCACGCCGTCGGCATCACGGTCGGGCCGGGCGCGATCCTCGCGCTGCTGCTCTCGGCTTGCTTTGTCAGCCGGAAGGGCGAGGCATGACGGCGCCCGTTTCACGTGGAACCACGGCATGACTGAAGGTTTGCGCACAGTCCGCCGCCACCGTGGCGCCGACACACTGCTCGTCATGCTACCCGGCGCCTACATGACGGCCGAGGATTATGCAGCCCGCTTCTTTCCGCTGCTCGACCAGCGCGCTCTCGCGCTCGATGTGCTTGCAGTCGATCTCGGCCTCGATGCCGTCTCGGCCGGCGACGCCTTGCCGGCCGTTCGCGACCAGATTCTCCGCCCGGCACGTCAGACTTATCGGTGGGTCTGGCTTGGCGGCATCTCGCTCGGCGGCCTGTTGGCGCTGAGCCTCGCCGCCGACCACCGCGAGGCCATCGACGGCCTGTGCCTGATCGCGCCCTACCCGGGCAGCCGGCTGACGACCAACGCCATCGCCCGTGCCGGCGGCCTCGATGCCTGGCAACCCACGGCGGAGCAACTGGACGACCCGGAATACCGGGTCTACAACTGGCTCAAGGCACCGCCGGCCGGTCTGCCCAGCTTCGTCGGCTACGCCAGCGAAGACCGCTTCGCCGACGGCATGCGCGCCATTGCCGAACGCTTTCCGCCCACGGCACGCCGCACCGTCCCCGGCAACCACGACTGGCCGGCCTGGTGCGAATTGTGGGAATATTTTCTGGATTCCGGCCTTGTTTCCGCCTAATTCCACCTGACCATGCCGCCCCCCTGGAAGCCCACTCCCGCCATCCGCGCCACGCTGGCCATCCACGCCGGTGCCGCGGTCGGCTGCCTGCTGGCCCCGGCATTCTGGCCCTGGGCGCTCGGTGCGCTGGTCATCAATCACGCGGTAATCACCACCGCCGGCCTGCTGCCGCGCTCGACGCTGCTCGGCCCCAACCTGACCCGCTTGCCGCCCGCGGCCATCGCCCACCGCGAGGTGGCGATCACCATCGACGACGGCCCCGATCCCGAAGTCACGCCGCAGGTGCTCGATCTGCTCGACGCCGCCGGCGCCAAGGCCACCTTCTTCTGCATCGGCTGGCGCGCCCGCGAAAACCCGGCGCTGTGCCGGGAAATCGTCACCCGGGGCCACCAGGTCGAAAACCACGGCGACAGCCATTCCAAGGCCTTCGCCTTCTTCGGCCCCCGGCGCATGCAAGCCGACATCGCCGCCGGGCAGGCGACCCTGGCCGATATCACCGGCCGCACACCGCGCTACTTCCGCGCCACGGCCGGCCTGCGCAACCCCTTCCTCGACCCCGTGCTGCACCGCCTCGGCATCAAGCTCGCCGCCTGGACGCGCCGCCCCTACGACACCCGCTGCGGCGACCCGGATACCGTCCTCACCCGCCTGACCCGCGGCCTGGCCCCCGGCGACATCCTGCTCATGCATGACGGCCACGCCGCCCGCACGGCGGACGGCCAAGCAGTTATCCTCGCCGTCTTGCCACGCCTGCTCGCCACGCTGCACGAACAAAACCTCAACCCCGTCACGCTGAACGACGCCACCACATGACCAAGCGTTTCCTGAGAACCCTGCTCGACGACGCCAGCCGCCCATTCATCGGCGGCGGCCATTTCGCCTACCGCTACGCGCGCGGCAAACTCTCCTCCGACAGCATCTTCCGCGAAATCCTCAAGCGCGGCCTGTTGCCCGCCGAAGGCCGCTACCTCGACCTCGGTTGCGGCCAGGGCAGCCTGTTCGCCTGGCTGCTCGCCGCCCGCAAGCTCTACGAGGCCGGCCACTGGCCCAAGGACTGGCCGGCCGCGCCGAAACCCCTGCACCTGCGCGGCATCGAGCTGATGCAGAAAGACGTGGACCGCGCCGCCCGGGCCTTCGGTACCGACCACCCGGTTGTCCACATCGAGCAGGGCGACATGACCCGGGCCGACTTCGGCCAGGTTGACGTCATCACCATCCTCGACGCCCTGCATTACTTCGACCACGCCCACCAGAAGGACGTGCTCAAGCGCATCCGCGCCGCATTGCCGCCGGGCGGCCTGTTCCTGACCCGCGTCGGCGACGCCTCGGCCGGCCTGCCGTATCACATCTGCAACTGGGTCGACCACGCCGTCACCTTCGTACGCGGCCACCGCCTGCCACGCCTCTACTGCCGGCCCCTCGCCGAATGGGTCGCGCTGCTGCAAAGCCTCGGTTTCACGGTCGAGAGCGACCCGATGAACGAAGGCAAGCCCTTCGCCAACGTCATGCTGGTTTGCCGCGTTCCCGGCTGACGCCACGCCATGTTCCCCGCCTATCGCCTCGCGCTCCCGGCTGTTGCGTTGCTCGCCACCCTGGCCGGCTGCTCGACCTTCGACGAAGGCGAGGGCGATGGCCCGGCACTACCGCCCGACATGGCCCGCCGCGCCGACGGCAAGACCGCCACCGCCTGGCCCACCTCACTGGGCGACGCCGAAGTCCGCAAGCGCATCGCCCAGTTGCTGCCCGGCTACGTGAAAGACAGGGCGGGCTGGGCCGAAGACCTGCATACCGCCTTCAAGACGCTGGCTGTGCCGCACGCCGCGCAGACCTACTGCAGCGTCATGGCCGTCATTGAGCAGGAATCGAGCTTCCAGGCCGACCCGGTGGTGCCCGGCCTGCCCGGCATCGTACGCAAGGAGCTGGAAACGCGGGCCGGACGCTACGGCGTACCGTCGCTGATCATCACCGCCGCGCTGAGCAAGAGTTCGCCCGACGGCAAGAGCTACAACGAGCGCATCGATGCCCTGAAAACCGAAAAGCAGCTCAACACCCTGTTCGAAGACATGATCGGCGAGCTGCCCTTCGGTCGCCAGCTGTTCGCCGACTACAACCCGGTACGCACCGGCGGCCCGATGCAGGTCAGCATCGAATTCGCCAACCAGCACGTCAAGGAACGCAACTACCCGTACCCGATCGCCCGGAAGCTGCGCGACGAGGTGTTCACCCGGCGTGGCGGCGTCTACTTCGGCAGCGCCATCCTGCTCGATTACGAAGTCCCCTACGACCAGGTCGTCTATCGCTTCGCCGACTTCAACGCCGGCCGCTACAGCAGCCGCAACGCTGCCTTCCAGCTGGCGCTCGCCCGCATCAGTGGCAAGCCGCTGGCGCCGGATGGCGACCTGCTGCGCTACGAAAACGGCCTGCCGGCCAACGTCGCGAGCAGTGTCGAGGATGCCGCGCTGAGCATCGCCTACAAGCTGGACATGAGCCGCCCGCAGATTCGCCGCGACCTGCTGCTGGAAAAGACCGCTTCCTTCAGCCGCAGCCCGCTATTCACCCGCGTCTTCGAACTCGCCGACAAGCAGGGCAAGCCCATGCCCCGCCAGGCCATGCCGCAGATCGACCTGAAAAGCCCGAAGATCACCCGCAAGCTGACCACCGAATGGTTCGCCAAGCGGGTGGAAGGCCGCTACAAAACCTGCCTGGCACGCGGCGCGTCGTAGGGCAGGCTGCTCCGCCGCGAGCGCCTCAGCGGCTCGGAACGGCCGCCTCGATCTTTCGGCGGTCCAGATACCTCTCGAAAGTACTGAACGAGGCCGTCACCTCGGGGTTGGACATCAGCTCCTGCATCGCCAGCCCGCCCAGCGCGCGAAACGCCGTCTGCATGGCCACCTGCCCCTCGTTCCGTATCGCGGCCTGCGCCTGCTTCGCACAATCTTCGCTCAGCAAGCGGGTAACCAGCACCCCCATGGTATTCGACGTCTGGTCGCGCACCTTGTCCGTCACCACGGCAAACTCGCGAATCTCCGGGTGCGTCGACATGGCCGCGAACACCCACTTGGCGAGGTTCTTGCGGTCCTTGCCGCTGGTGTTGTCGGTCAGGCAGCTGGTCAGCGCAACGGCATCCGGGCCGGCCAGCGCGGGCAGGGTGGTGAAGAGCGTGCATAAGGCAATGGCGAGGGATTTTTTGTTCATGGTGTCGTAAAAGTAAGGAAAAAAGAATCAGGCAGACGGCAGCACACTCGTAGCGTTAACGATGGGCTCCAGGAATAGGGGCCGTTTCGCCAAACCAGGTTTTCCCACAGCCTCAAGGCCCGGTGGACTCATGGATTGGGTCTCATGGCTTGGAGGATGCCTGGAGCGCCAGGGCCAGATACTCGCGCACATGCTTCCCTACGATATCCCCGGCCGACAAAAGCTTGATATGGCGGCGCAACTTGCCTTCACCCTCAAGCACCCTGTATTCGTCCGGCAAGGATGCGCCCGCGCCAAACTCCAGCGAAACGTGCCTGGCGTAGGAGAAAACGCCACAGAAAGGCTGCCCCGCTGAAGCAAACAAGATACCGCCATACTTCACCTCCTCGGAGATGGAAGGCGCCAAACCCAGGATAATTTCCCGTAGCGACTGAACCAGCTCGAATCGGGCTTGATCGAGGAAGCGTATGTCTTCGAGAAGGTTGGCGATGCGCTCGGCAGGCATGGCGTCAGGACTTGTAGTATGGCTTGAACTCGGCGCTGGGCTCTCGCTCCGAGTAAATGTAGAGAACAACGCCATTGGGGTCCTGGACGGCGAAGCCACGATCGCCCCACGGGTGGTCTTAGAGTGGCATGACCGGAACCAGCCCCGCTGCGGTAAGCAATAGGAACTCGGCATCGACATCGGGTACGCTGAAGCTGTACGTCAAGCCGACAGGATTGCAGGCCGGCTGATCCGGCTGTGGCGCCATGAACTGAAGCGATGCGCCTTTTCCAAATTCGAGGTTGACGTACCAACCGCAGTCGAACGTAACCTTTGCGCCCAAATACTTGACGTAGAAACTACGGGATTCCTCAACTTTCGTTGTGGTGATGCAGGGAGAGAGGTGGCCCCGCGCAGTTGGACAGAAATTTGGTTTTCTTAAGTGAGTTCTCTGCGGGTTAAGCCGCTGCGGCGAGCAGCGGCTGGTTGAAGTAAGCCGTATCCGGGGTTTGCCCGTCAAGCGTTGAGTGCGGGCGACGACGATTGTAAAAATCGAAGTAGCGGGCCAGCGCCTGTCGGACCTCGGAAACGGTGTCGTAGCCGTGCAGGTAAATCTCCTCGTACTTGACCGATTTCCAGAGGCGTTCGACGAATACGTTATCGCGCCAGCAGCCCTTGCCATCCATGCTGACCTGAATGCTGTGCTCCTGAAGCAAGCCAATGAAGGCCGAACTGGTGAATTGGCTGCCCTGGTCTGTGTTCATGATTTCCGGTCGGCCATACTTCATGATGGCCTCTTCCAGAGCATCGACGCAGGGATCAGCCGTCAGGCTGTTCGACAGGCGCCAACTCAGCACCCGACGGGTTGCCCAATCAAGCACCGCGCTCAGATAGACGAAGCCCCGGCGCATCGGGATGTAGGTCGTATCCATGGCCCAGACCTGATTCGGACGCTCGATGGCAAGGCCGCGCAGCAGGTAGGGATAGATGCGGTGTGCCTGGTTGCGCCGACTGGTGTTGGCCTTGCGGTAGATGGCCTGGATATCGAGCTTCTTCATCAGCGTACCGACATGTTTGCGACCGATTTCATGGCCTTCGAGCTTGAGCATATCGCGCAACATCCGCGCACCGGCAAAGGGATGCTCCAGGTGCAGTTCATCAATCCGCCGCATCAGCATCAAATCGATTTCGGATGTGGGCTGCGGCTGGTAATAGACAGAAGAACGCGAAAGCTCAAGTAACTGGACTTGCCTGACGACAGGCAGATCGTGGGCCTTGTCGATCATCGTTTTGCGCTCGCATCGCCGATGCGACCGAGCGCGACGGCCAAAAAATCAATCTCCAACGCCTGCTGGCCTATCTTTGCATGCAAATCCTTCAGGTCCGGCGTGGCCGCCTGCTTCTCGGCAGCCGTCGCAAAGACACCCGAGGCGTTCTCGAGCAATTGTGTCTTCCATTGCGTAATCTGATTCGGATGAACGTCAAACTTCTCTGCTAACGCAGCCAGCGTCTCATCGCCCTTGAGGGCGGCAATCGCCACTTTGGCCTTGAAGGCGGCTGTGTGGTTACGGCGGGGTCTTCTCATTGCTTCTGCTCCTAGGCAGGCGATTTCCATCGCCCATTGAAGCAGAGATTTCACTTAACTCGATGTCCGGATTCGCGGAACCACCTCTCAACTCACATACCCCAACAGAAGCAATTCATCTTCCGCCCAAGTGCCGAATGACTCTTCAAGGAAGGACAGATCGCCATCAGATTTTGGCAGGTGTTGCGCGATCGATGGCAATAGGAAATTCAGAAAGAGCGTTTCCTGATGCTCGGTATGCGTTCGCCAACGGAGCACATCGTCATGAAGATAGCGAACAGTGATCAGGGACGCCATGGGGCTCAACGTGCAAAGTAAATGGCGTGCCGCTTGCTGCACGTCCAAGCACCTGCAAGGCGCGGTTTGACTGGGATGTTGGATGTCACAACTAGAGCCACCACTTATAACGCTGCTTGTTGCTCTGATGAAGTGCAAGATCATCGCGCCAGTCGGCGCGATTTCTTCCTTGGCCGACTATGCCGATGTAGAAGCAAAACAAACCTAGGCTTGCGATAGTGATACCAGCGAATAGATTTGCGCGTGAATGTGCGATTCCCCAGCCGGCCCAGAGAAAAATCACTCCAGCACATACGCCAACGACTCGCCGAAACCATACCCAAAGGGTCGCAAAGAAACGCTCAGATCGGCTCGGCTCAGTGGAGCGATTGCGTGTACCGAAGTACCAAGGAATAGCGGCAAGAGCAGCAATGACTGCAACAGCGGTTACCGTACCGGAAGACACTCCCTGCTTGTACAGGAACAGCAGCCCCGCTAATCCGACAAAGGCGACAAACTCCGTGGTTCTCATGACGCCCAACGTTTGACGTGAGGGGCGGCCGGAGCCGCAGGCGAAGGGAACCGCAAGCGCAGCTTGCGGACGTCCCTCTCGACGGAATTGTTAGGCATATTCTCCCTCCCTGTATGGCAGCGGCCAATGCTCCAGCCCTTCTTTGCCGTACTTGCTCAAGTGTGGGTCTGCGTGCTTCGCAAGAGCCTCAAGTGCTACGCGAGATTCAGAACTACCAATTCGGGCCAACGCATAAGCGCACTTACGCTGAAATGCGTGGAGATTGTCCCACTCAACCAGATATCCGAAGGTTGTTTCCGCTGCCTTGGCAATGGCGTCGGTTGTGCTTGGCTCACCGATAAGACCCAATTCAAAAACGATGTCCTCGTGTGATTCATGCCATTCCGCTAGCAATATTTCTGCGAGAAATGGAGCGCTCTCGCGCTTGCTAACCTTCGCCAAAGCGGGCCACAACGCATCAATGTCTTGCGAGTCAATGGCAGCACGAATTGAGTTGATATCGGACATGGATGCCTAACGTTTGACGTGAGGGGCCGCCGTAGCGGCGAAGCCGCGAAGGAAACCCACAAGCGCAGCTTGTGGGCGGTCCCTCTCGACGGAATTGTTAGGCGAAATTTGCCGCACAGCCTTGGCCTTGCCTCTTTAATTTTGGCTGAGCTGCTTCTTCCCAAGCAGACCCAACTCATGGAATGTTTTATCAAAATCTCGAACTCGGACAGTTTCCGGATACGAGTACTCGGCTTGGAGAAGGACATCTCGCCAATCTGTCCTCGCCAAGGCGATGGCCTTCTTCAGTTTCTCAAGATCGCCTTGAGCCAAATACACCAAAGCCCGGATCAAACGCGGACTAACCAACCCTTTTGATTCTGCATCAAGCTCATCAAGAGCCTGTGAGGTGCCCCCCGTAATCAGTGCCACCGGCAATTTAGTAAAGTCCGTTTTCGAGAAGGAGAATGGACTTGAAGAAGCGGTTTTCAGAAGAGCAGATCATCGGTTTTTTGCAGCAGGCGGAAGCCGGCGTGGCGATCAAGGAACTGTGCCGGCAACACGGCTTCAGTGACGCCTCGTTCTACAACTGGCGGGCGAAATTCGGCGGCATGTCAGTTCCGGATGCGAAGCGCCTGAAGGAACTGGAAGCCGAGAACGCCAAGCTCAAACGCCTACTGGCCGAATCGATCCTTGATGCCGAAGCTCTCAAAGCGGCCTTGGGCCGAAAGCGCTGAGCCCCCAGCAAAAGCGTGAGTCAGTCATGGTGATGCGGAAAGCGACAGCAATTTCCCAACGCCGTGCCTGCCAGCTGGTGGGTTTGTCACGCACGGTCCTGCATTACGTATCGAAGGCGCAGCCGGAGAACGAGCAGTTGCAAGCCAGGCTGGTCGAACTGGCCGGCGAGCGCCGCCGGTTCGGCTATCGCCGCTTGCATGCGCTGGTTCGGCGAGAGGGCGTTCGAGCCAATCACAAACGGATTTATCGGCTCTACAGTGATGCCGGTCTGTCAGTTCGGCGCCGCAAAAAGCGACATGGTGTGGCTGTTGAGCGGCAGGCACTGGAACGCCCTACCGAGCCCAACCAAGTTTGGTCGATGGATTTTGTCAGTGACGCGCTGGCCAATGGCCGCCGGATCAAGGTGCTGACCATCGTCGATGATTTCAGCAAGGAGGCCATCGATCTCGCGGTCGACTTCGGCATTTCAGGCCATTACGTTACGCGTGTTCTTGATCAGGCGGCTCGCTTCCGGGGCTACCCCAAGGCCATTCGAACTGACCAGGGACCAGAATTTACCGGCAAAGCGCTCGACCAGTGGGCCTGCCAGCATGGCGTTCAGCTCAAACTGATCCAGGCCGGGAAACCCACGCAGAACGCGTTCATCGAGAGCTTCAACGGACGCTTCCGAGATGAGTGCCTGAATGACTATTGGTTTACGAGCTTGCCACAGGCTCGTATCCTGATCGCCGCCTGGCGCCGGGACTACAACCAGCATCGGCCGCACAGCGCATTGAATTATCAAACCCCGGCAGAGTTCGCGGCCGAGCATCGGGCAACCACCTCTGCCCAGCCAGCCGCCGAAGAATGTCTTTAACGGTACAACCCAAGGACTTTTACTAAAACGCCCTTGGCACTAAAACCGGGGGCACCTCACAGTGTCTGGATGCCAGTAATGGCATAAAGCATTAGCGCGAGAATTAGAAGTGCTGTAGCTTTTACCCAAGTGGCTGGAAGGTTTGCGCGGCCAACGCGGCTGTAGATGTCATTTACAACACTGTCAAATCCAAGCGATATAACCGTAAGAGCAGCAGAACCCAAAAATGAAATTCCTGGCTTAATCAGTTCCCACAATCCGGATCCGAGGGCACCCAGTACCAAAGTACCCAATATTCCTAAAATGGTTTGTTTCTTCATGGTGGTGTCAGGCTAAAGAGATGGCTAACGTAAAGTCGATGGCGATTTCGCCATCCATTCTGGAAAACCGCCGTCCATCCTGTCCAGCGCTTCAGCTGAAGATGGCCTATTTAAAAGGGTTTTCGGCTGGGTGGACAGATTATTTCCTGGGATGGATGGCACGAAAACATGGCGCGGTGCCAAGATATGCGGCGCAAACGCCGTGTATCCCCGATTCGCGCCGTCTACGCTGGCGAACATGGCGGCTCCAAAGGCACTTGCCGTAAGGTTAAAGATAAATTTCTGTGTTTATGCACCATGTATTTTCGTTGGCAGGTACGGCATGGAAAAAAACCAATCCTCGATCTCGCTTGGGCACGCTCGGGAATGTGATTTGCCATAAGCGCTACAGCATATCGACCGAGCATTGTTATGCCATATCGGTTCGGCGCTCGAGCGCATGAGAGCGGGGCGGCTTCGAGGGCAGTAGCGGGCGCGCCATCGAACAGCGCTGTCAGGAGGATGAGAGGCGGGCTTATCAACCATGCTCATGAGCTTACTGCCGAAGCATGACATGAGCAACAACAGACCCGCCGGTCATTCCTGGCGGGTCTGTTAAGGGTGAAACGTCGATCGCTCAGCGCATCAGCCGTCCGGAACTGCCGACGATGGTGACTTCGACGAAGTGCGAGCCGAGGCGATTCTTGCTGTAGTCCACGATGAAGTTGCCGACGTCGTATTTCTGCAGGCTGGCGAGAGCGGTGACCAGTTTGTCACGGGTGAGTTGCGGGCCCACCCGGCGCAGGCCTTCGGTCATGACCTTGGCAGCGATATAGCCTTCGAGGACGGTGTAGGTCGGACCGCTCTTCGGGGCGAATTCGGCCGGCAGGGCCTGGAATTCGCGGACGATGGTGGTGACGCCGCTCCACGGGTAGGGCACAACCTGGGCGATGGCGATGCCGGCCGCCGACTGGCCCATTTCGGCCTGCAGTGCCTTGTAGCCGACGACCGACAGGGCGAAGAACTGCGATTGCTTGCCGGCCTGACGCATTTCGCGGACGAAGGCGGCGGTCGGCTTGTAGGTGCTGATCATGACGACGCCTTGCGGGTCGGCGGCACCGATGGCCTTGACCGCGTCGCGCACGTCGTTCTTGGTCTTGTCGAAAGTACCGACGGCGACCATTTTCAGGTTGCGCTTGGCGAGGGCCTTTTCAACTCCGGACAGGCCGGATTTGCCGAAGGCGTCGTCCTGGTAGAAGACGGCGATCTTGTTGATGCCCAAGGTAGTCAACTGGTCGATGATCTTTTCGGTTTCGTCGCCATAACTGGCGCGCAGCCAGAAGGTGGTCGGCGATTTCTGGGCACGCAGGTCGTCGGAGCCGGTATAGGGCGCCAGCGAAGGAATGGCCCGTTCGTTGATCAGCGGCAGCAGGGCGCCGTAGTTGGCCGAGCCGAACATGCCGAGGAAGGCAAGAACGTCCTCCTGATCGAGCAGCTTCTTCGCGTTCTCGACGCTGCGCTCGACAACATAGCCGTCATCCAGGGTGACCAGTTCGACGCGGCGCCCGTTGATGCCCCCCTTGGCGTTCAGGGCATTGAAATAGGCGAGCATGCCGTCGCGGTACTCGCTGCCGAGTTCGGCCAGCGGGCCACTCAGCGGCAACGACTGGCCGAGGCGGATCGGCCCGCTCTGGGCTTGGCTGGTCAGCGCGGCCAGCGACAGGGCGGCCAGCGCCAGCCATTGTTTCAGGGTTGCAAACATTTTGTCTCCTCGAATCGTTTTTTTTGAATCCGCAGTCTAGGTCGCACCCCCCGCAAGGCATTGTCATCCGGATGACAAACGGAGGCTTTTCGGGGGCCTCTGCTAAAATCGGCTTTTGCCGATACAGACTGCAAAATCGTGATTCCGCTGCTACTTTCCGCCTATACCGCCACGACCTGTCTCGGGCGCGGCCTGGACGCCACGCGATCAGCCTTGCGCACCGGCCGCAGCGGGCTGGCCCCTTGCGCTTTCGAAACGGTGCAGCTCGACACCTGGCTCGGCGAAGTTGCGAGTGTCGACGACGAAAAACTACCCGCCGCACTGGCTGCCTACGATTGCCGCAACAACCGCCTGACCCGGATGGCGCTGGAGACCGACGGCTTCGCCGACCGCGCGCGCACGGCCATCGCCCGCTACGGCAAGACACGCGTCGGCGTCTTCCTCGGCACCAGCACGGCCGGCATCCTGCAAACCGAACTGGCCTACCGCCGGCGCGATCCGCAAACCGGCGTGCTGCCCGACGATTTTCACTACCGCACGACGCACAACTCCTTCTCGCTGGCCGAATTCACCCGCGACTACTTCGGCCTGGAAGGCATGGCGATGGCCATTTCGACGGCCTGTTCGTCGAGCGCCAAGGTATTCGCCGCCGCCGCCCGCCAGCTCGAACTCGGCACCATCGACGCAGCCATCGTCGGCGGCGTCGATACGCTGTGCCTGACCACGCTGTACGGCTTCGCCTCGTTGCAACTGACCTCGGCCCAGCCGTGCCGCCCCTACGATGCCGAGCGCAACGGCATCTCGGTCGGCGAGGGCGCCGCCTTCGCGCTGCTTGAACGCTGCGACCGGGTTGCCAACACACCGGCCGCCGGATCGGTACTGCTGCTCGGCACTGGCGAATCGAGCGACGCCTACCACATGTCCTCGCCGCACCCGGAAGGGCTGGGCGCCAGGCAGGCCATGGAGGCCGCACTACGCTCGGCCGGCCTGGGCATTACCGATATCGACTACATCAACCTGCACGGCACCGCGACCCCGGCCAACGATGCCGCCGAAGGCAAAGCGGTCGCCGCGCTTTTCGGCCAGACTGTCGCGTGCAGCTCGACCAAGGGCGCCACCGGCCACACGCTGGGCGCCGCCGGTGCCGTCGAGGCGATCATCTGCGCGCTGGCGATCACCGACGGCTTCCTGCCCGGCAGCCCAGGTACGCAGAACCTCGACCCGGTCATCCCGATCGATTACCTGAAGCAGGGCAGACCCGGCACCGTGCGCCGCGCCCTGACCAATTCCTTCGGCTTCGGCGGCAGCAACTGCAGCCTGATCCTCGGAGTCGCCCCATGACTACCCCCCTGACTGCCTGGATCGAAGGCATCGGCTTCCTCGCCCCCGGCCTGCCGGATTGGCAGACCGCCCGCGCCGTGCTGCGCGGCGAGCAGCCCTACGAAAATGCGCCGTCGATACTGCCCGCACCGGCCATCCTGCCGCCGGCCGAACGCCGCCGGGCCAGCCGCGTCGTCAAGCTGACGCTGGCCATCGGCCTCGAAGCCGCCGCGCATGCCGGCGCCGATGTGGCACAACTGGCCACCGTGTTTTCCGCTTCCGGCGCCGACGGCCACAACTGCCACGCCCTGTGCGAGCAGCTGGCCGGCGAGGATCGCCAGATTTCGCCGACCCGCTTCCACAATTCCGTCCATAATGCCGCCGCCGGCTACTGGGGTATCGCCACCGGAGCCATGGCGCCGTGCCAGGTTCTCTGCGCCTACGACGCCAGCTTCGGCGCCGGGCTGATCGACGCCTTGGGCCAGGTCGTCCTCGACCGCCAGGCGACACTGCTCATCGCCTACGACAGCGAGTACCCGGAGCCGCTGTTCGCCAAGCGCCCGGTGCCGGACGTGGCAGGGGTCGGGCTGCTGCTGACCCCGGAACGCACGGAACGCTCGCTGGCCCGGATCACCATCTCGCCCACCGCGTCCGCCGCCGAACCTCTGGCCGATACCGCGCTGGAAATCCTGCGTACCGCCATCCCGGCCATGCGCGCCTTGCCGCTGCTACGCCGCCTGGCGCTGGGCGAGGCTGGGGATATCTGCCTCGACTACCTGCCGCCGATGCAACTGGGCGCCGCCATTCAGCCGTGCTAGACCGCGCCTGGATCGCCGCCCACATCCCGCACCAGGGCGACATGTGCCTGCTCGATGCGGTGCATGACTGGTCGGCCGAGGCTATCACCTGCGCGGCGACCAGCCACACCGACCCGGCCAACCCGCTGCGTACCGGAGGTCGCCTCGGTGCTGCCAACGGCATCGAGTACGCGGCCCAGGCCATGGCCATCCACGGTGCATTGCTCGCGGGAAGCGAGGGCCAGCCGCGCCAGGGCTACCTGACCAGCGTGCGCGGCGTGACCCTGCACGCTGCCCGCCTCGACAACCTGCCGGGACCATTGACGGTTCGTGCCGAGCGCCTGTCCGGCGACGCCAACAACATCCTCTACCAGTTTGCCGTCAGCCACGCCGACCGCTGCCTGCTCGAAGGCCGCGCCGCCGTGGTCATCGACGCCAGTGTTTTGAGCAAGGAACAGCCATGAAACGCGCCCTCGTCACCGGCGGCAGCGGCGGCATCGGGGCCGCCATCAGCCGGCGCCTCGCCGCCGACGGCCACCACGTCATCGTCCACGCCAACCGCAGCCTGGACAAGGCCGAAGCCGTCGTCGCCGCCATCCACGCCGCCGGCGGTAGCGCCGAGGCTGTTGCCTTCGACGTCACCGATCGCGCCGCCACGGCTACGTCACTGGAAAAACTGCTTGAAGCCGGCCCTATCCAGATTCTGATCAACAACGCCGGCATTCATGCCGATGCGGTCTTCCCCGGCATGTCTGGCGAACAGTGGGATTCGGTCATCGCCGTGTCGCTGAACGGCTTCTACAACGTCACGCAGCCGCTGACCCTGCCGATGATCCGCACCCGCTGGGGCCGCATCGTCACCATTTCGTCCGTAGCCGGTATCGCCGGCAATCGCGGCCAGGTCAATTACTCGGCAGCCAAGGGCGCGCTGCACGCCGCCAGCAAGTCGCTGGCGCTGGAGCTGGCCAGTCGTGGCATTACGGTCAACGCCGTGGCCCCCGGCATCATCGCCACCGACATGATCGAAGGCGCCTTCGACGCCGATACCATCAAGCAGCTGGTACCGATGAAACGCGCCGGCAAGCCGGAGGAAGTCGCCGACCTCGTCGCCTTTCTCGCCTCGGACAGCGCGGCCTATATCTCGGGGCAAATCGTGTCGATCAATGGCGGGATGGTCTGAGCGCGCACCGTATTTACACGGAATTATTCAATCCCTAGAATGCGCCGGTAACTCTGGGGGAAACACAAAATAATGAATGCCGGAAAATGGCTGACAGGATCGGCGCTGCTGATCGCTTGTTCGGGCAGCGTCATCGCCGAAACCTATAAATGCACGCAGAACGGTAAAACACTGATCTCCGATGCCCCGTGCGCGCCCAACGCCAACCGCGTCGACCAGCAGCACGACAAGGTCGATCGCAGCCAGCAACGGCAAGCCGAATCGACGCATGTCCGCAACAGCGCGCAGCTGAACGAGCTGGAATGGAAGGCCCGGCATGATCGTTCAGTGCCGGGCGGCATACAAATCCTCCCCGGCCCGACCAGTCCCGCCGATACACCGCGTCGCAGCCGTTGAGGATTGAGCATGCAAAAGAACCTCTACGATCTGCTCGAAGTAAGCGCCACAGCCAGCCCGGATAGCATCGCCGCCAGCTACCGCCGCCTGCACGCCCGGTTTGCCGAGTTGCAGGGCGGCAGCGAGGGGGAAGATGCCACCAACCAGCTGATCGCACTCCGCGAAGCCTATTCGACGCTCTCCAATCCCGAACGGCGGGCAGCCTACGACGAAAAACTGGCCTCCCGGGCCATCGCCGAACAGGCGCAGATGAGCGAACCGCGTTCGCATGCCAAGTTGCTGGTGCTGCTCGCCCTGATTGGTGCCTGCGGATTCGGCTACGCTCGCTATCAATCCAACCTGGCACAGCAGGCAGTGCTTGAACGGGAGAAGGCCGCCGCCGAGGTGCGCCTTGCCGAAATCGAGGCGCAACGCGAGCGGGAACGACTGGAACGCGAACGCTACGCCGCCCGCCAAGCTGAAAGCCAGCGCGAGCAGGACGAGCGTCGCGCCCGATACGAGCGGGAACGCGATCAGGAATACGGACGACAGGTATCCCGCGACTTGCAGCGCCAGGAAGCGGCAGCGCAATACGAAAAGCAGCGTGATGAGCAACGCAAGGTGCGCGAGGAACAGCAGCGCCAGAACGAAGCCGAACGCCGACTGGCCCAGGACAAGGCGACCCTGCGCCGGATGGAAGCCGAGAACGCCCGTCGCTATTATTGAAATCCCGAAGTATCCGGGCAAACCGGGGCAGGGGCGGCGGCGTATCTGCTACATTGGCAGCACAACACCGCCACGGAGACGATCATGAGCGAGAAATCCATGCTGACCCTGCACGACGCGGCACTAGCACTGGGCGCTGCAGGCAGTGACCCGCATGCCCTGGAAATCGAGCTGGCGCACGCCATCGAACACGGCGACCTCCGCGCCAACGTCAAGCGCTGGGCAACCGAGCAGTGGGAAAGCAAACAGCTGCCCGGCAACATCAACCGCTTGGAAACCTGGATCGACCGTTCCGAACTCGACGCCTGGCGAAAAAAACGCCAGCCGGCCTGAGCATCGGCCTGATCCTCAGCCGGCCAGCAATCGCCTGAGGGCCGCCGCAACCTCGGCCTCGGCGCTCGGCCGGACCAGCCGTTCGACCTCCTGACCATCGCACAGGAAGATCAGCGTCGGCCACAGTTTGACCCGATACGAGCGCCCGAGGCGACGGCCCGGGCCATCCTCGATCTTGAGGTGGGCCAGATCGGAATGTGCCGTCATGGCGGCGGCAATGGCCGGCTGCGCGGCCTGGCAATGACCGCACCAGTCAGCGCCGAATTCGAGCAACGCCGGGCCGCTGCGGCTATCGATGTCGTCGCGCGAAGGCGCTTGCGCGGAATAGGTCGAAACGTAGACCATGGCTGTCTCCTCAGGCGGCGCGCTGAACCAGCGATTTCATGCGGGCCAGCTGCGGCGCCACCATCGGCACGGTGAGCATGGTGCTGGCCACCGCCATCAGCAGCAGGGCGGTAAAGGTTTCGCTGGTGATGATCTGCTTGTCGAGCAGGATGTTGGCGAAAATGATCATGATCAGCGCCTTGGTCTGCAGCAGCCAGCCGATGATGCGCGCCTCGCCCGGCGCCCAGTTGAGGATGCGGCCAGCGAGACGAACGCCCAGCAGCTTGCCGACGATCGACGCCAGCAGGAGCAGGGCGGCGGCAATGAAGACGGCCGATCCGCCGACATTCCAGTTGGTGCGCAGACCGGTGGACAGGAAGAAGACCGGCATGATGACGAGCAGCACGTGATGGCGCAGCAGGTCCATCTTTTCCTGATCGAACCATGCGGCCTCCATGCTCGCCCCGGCGAGGAAGGCGCCGACCATGAAATGCAGGCCGGCCCAGTCGGCAGCAAAGGAAACGACGGCCAACCAGATCAGCGCGACATACCAGCGGTCGCGCTCAAGCAGGCGCGCCATCAGCTTGTGGAACAGCCAGGCGGCGATGCCGAAGCCGACCAGGAAGGCGCCCTGGCGCCCGATGCGCTCCCAATCCATCAGGATCAAGGCCAGAACGCCCCAGATGGCGATGTCGTCCAGGCTGGCGTAACGCAGGATGCGCTGGCCGATGGGCTGGCGCAACACGTCCAGTTTTTCCATGAGCAGGATCAGGATGGGCAGTGCGGTCACCGCGCAGGCCATGCCGACACCGACGACGAACTGCCAGGTCAGTGCCTTCGGCCCCATCCAACCGTCGAAACCGAGCATCAGCGTTGCCGCCGCGCAGCCGAAGAGCAGCGGGACGCCCAGCGCCAGCCCGGCGGTGATGCCGCTTTCCCGGCGATGCGCCCAAGCCTTTTTCAGGTCGAGCTCGACCCCGGCGATCATCACGAACAGCATGACCGCCCACCAGGCGATGCCGTTCAGTGACTGGATCACGGCCGGATTGAAGACGAAGGCATAGTAGTCGGGGAATGCCTTGCCGAGGATGCCCGGCCCGAGCAGGATGCCGGTGATGATCTGGACGACGACCAGCGGCGCGAAATAGTCGGTCTTGCCGAGGCGCCAGATCAGGTAGGGTACGGTGAAAATGATCG
This sequence comes from Dechloromonas sp. ARDL1, assembly GCF_051122455.1. Taxonomy (NCBI): domain Bacteria; kingdom Pseudomonadati; phylum Pseudomonadota; class Betaproteobacteria; order Rhodocyclales; family Azonexaceae; genus Dechloromonas; species Dechloromonas sp. ARDL1. The sequence continues at coordinate 3,842,365 of NZ_CP168939.1, read as the reverse complement.
CCATCGCGATCAGGAAAATTTCGCTGGTATTCATGAAATCCTCAGTGGCGGGCAGCCGATGCCGCCTGGCGGTGATAGAACGCCGCCAGTAAATCGGTCTGCGTCAAGACACCGGCCAGGCGCCGCTCGGTATCGACCACCGGCACGATGACCGGATGGTCCTGGCTGGACAGCAGGGACAGCATGTCGCCAAGCGGTGTTGAAACCGATGCCGTAGCGAAGCGCAGGCTCATGATCTGGCCAACTACTTCCGGTTTGTCGGAATAGGCGCTCGGCGTCGGCCGCAGTAGCCGACGGATGTTCTCGCCGATGCTCTGGCCGTTGTCGGGAACGACATGGCGCAGGTAGTTCTCCAGGGTCAGTACGCCGATCACCCGGTGGGCCGGATCGACTACCGGCAGGCCGTGCAAGTGATGCTCCTGCATCAGCGCCCAGGCCTCGTTCAATTCGGTGGCAAAGGTGACGGACAAGGCCGGCGTCGACATCACTTCACCGCAGGTCCGCCGTTCGTGCCGGCGATGCGCATGTGCCGTCGCCAGGTCGTAGATGCTGACCAAATCGTCTTCGCTGACATCGAGATAGGTGTCGAGCTTTTCCAGTGCGTACTGCAGATCGTCGTGGCGGATGCTGCGCCGTGGCGGTCTGGTCGTTGCCTGACGCACCGGCACGCATTGTGGATAGCGCCGGCCGGGCAGCAGGTTGTTGATAGCCAGCACGGCAATCAGCGCAGCGACGGTATTGAGCAGCGCGGTGAGCAGCGACACCGTGTGCTGCTGGACGGCAACGGCGAAGACCACGGCCATCGCTCCACCCGGCGGATGCAGGCAGCGGAGCAGGGCGGTTAGCCAGATGGCCAATCCGAGGGCGAGCCCGATCGCCAGCCAGGCCGGCTGTACCCACAGGCCGACACCGTAGCCGACCAGCGCGGAGATGAGCAACCCTCCGGCCAACGACCACGGCTGGGCCAGCGGGCTGTGCGGCAGGGCGAACAGGATCACCGTGCTGGCGCCGAGCGGTGCGAGCAGGTAGGCGACATTCGCCCCGGCCGGCAGCACGGCCAGGATGCCCTGCATGAGCAGGATGCCCAGACAACCGGCCAGCGCGCTGATCCAGCGTTCGCGCGCCGACAGCGGCACGGCATCGGCGATCAGGTAACGGGCGGCAAAACGGCGCAAGGCTTCCATGACTTCGGGGCCCAGCATCAGGGCTGAGTTGCGAACCGGAGGAGATGCATCTCGTCAGGATCTCAGGTAACGGACGAGGAGCATTGGCAGGCGGAGCACGAAGCCGATGAACAGGCGGGTGTGCATCCAGGTCAGCAGCGTGTTGTCGCGCAGGTATTTGAAGTGCGAGACGCCGCCTTCCTCGGCGGACAGATAGCGTACCGGCGCGTCGATGTTGATCGGGCGAACGCCGGCCCAGCAGAGCCGGACCACGGCCTCGGGGTCGAAATCGAAACGGCGCATGAAGCGGTTGGCCCGCATGATCTTGATCAACGGAGCGATGGGATACACGCGAAAACCATACAGCGAATCGCCGATGCCCATCCACAGGGTTTCCAGGTTGGCCCAGCCGTTCGACACCTTGCGGCCATTGACACGCAGGGCCGGGGCCTCGGGACCGAAGACCGGCTTGCCGAGCACCATCTTCTGCGCTTCGGCCTGCGAGGCAGCCATGAAGGCCGGGATCAGGTCCGCCGGGTGCTGGCCGTCGGAATCCATGGTCAGCGCGTGGGTATAACCCTGCGCTGCGGCCCGGCTGATGCCTTCGAGCACCGCCGACCCCTTGCCGCGATTCTCGGGCAGTACGATGACCGTCAGCCCCTCGTCGCCGGCTGCCAGCGCCTGGAGTAGCTCGGCCGTACCGTCGGTACTGCCGTCGACGACGACCCATACCGGCGCCCACTGCGCCCGGGCGGCGCGCACCGTGTCGAGCACCCCGGGGCCGGGGTTGTAGCTGGGAATCAGAACAAGATGGGTCGACGAGGGGGACGGCATGAAAGGACTCAGGCGGATACTTGAACGGAGGAGGCCGGGGAGGCAGCCGTTTTGCCCAGTTCGCTACGGAAATAGGCTTCGATCTCCGCCGTGAAGGTTTGGACATTGCTCGGCGGATCGAAGCGCCGACCCAAACGGATACGGCAACGCAGCGGCAGAGTCGGGCGGCGGAGAAGCGGCCAGGCCTTGCCCAGATAGGGCGTCGAGAATTCGATCAACACGGTCTGCACCGGCACCTTGGCGCGGTTGGCAACCAGGCCGGTGCTCGGCGAGCAGGGATCGAGCGGGAAATTCCCGGTTCGCGTGCCTTCCGGAAAGATCACCAGGCGGGCGCCGTCCTGCAGGGCCTGACGCGAATTGAGGATCATCTCGAGCGGTGCATCGTTGCGAATGTAGCGCGCCAGGCGGGCGGCGGCACCGAACAGCAGGTTGTCCATCAACGAAGCCTTCATGACGCAGACAGCATTGGGCAGGCGGGAAACGATCATCACCGCGTCGAGCAGCGACGGGTGATTGGCAGCAACGATCAACGGCCCGGCATCGCGCAGTTTGTCGAGTTCCTGCAGATCAAAGCGGCAGGCACAAAAGATTTCAAGGATGCGCAGGTAAAAGCGGAAGCCGTTGGAAATGAAGCCGCGCCCGATCGGCTGGCCCCAGGCCTGGGGCAGCAGGGGCTTGAAGATCAGCGCGAAGGGCAACCAGCCGAGGCAGATGAGCGCCAGCGTGCCCAGGCCGACGACCATGGCGAGGGTTTCGTAGGCAATCCACAGCGGATTGCCGGAACGATGGCGATCAGTCATCGACCTTAACGCGGGTCGACGATTCTCCAAGAATCCAGGTGATGGCGATGCCGCCGGCAACATAGTCTTTCTGACGCACCAGCGGGCTGTTTTCAAAAGTAGCGCCGCTCAGGTTGTCATAACGGACGAAGGCGCCGACCCAGTATTTCGGGAAGCGCTTGGAGACGGCAGCCAAATATTGCATGCCGGCATAGCCGGAACCCGCCTCGTAGGCCGGTCGCGCGGCGGTCGCATATTGTGGTGCCACCGCGTAATAGTAGGCGTGCTGGCGCTTGTCGCCGAACAGCGGGCCGGCGAGCAGGCCGAGGTTCCAGCCGGCCATGCCGGGAATGTCGGTGACGTCCACGTTCAGCTTGGGATGAAAAACCCAGCCGATATCCTTGGGCGAGCCCTCGACCGTGAAGGCTGCGCGCAGAGGCAGCAGCAGCTTGACGAAACGGGCCCGGTTCGCCGAGCGCCACAGGGTCAGGTCGATCTGCGGGCCGATCTCGAACGTTGCCTTGAGATCGGGCATGCCGCTGCGTGCGGCGATATCGTCGCTATTCGCCGGCGGCGACAGGGCGGCGGACACCGTCAGGTCGATGCGGTCAGAATCGAAGAAACTGCCGCGGATGCCATGGCGGTCGGCCTTCAGGAAATCGCCGTGATAGGTGAAATGCGGTACCGGCATCAGGAAATTGTTAGTCTGGTCCGAACCACGGTAGGAGGGAAAGCTGAACGCGGCGACGCCGGCGCCCAATTCCCACAGCGGCTTGTCTTCGGCGGCCTGTGCCGTGCCTGCCAGGCCCAGCACGGCCGCAACCGCCCAGTTCCAGTTGCCTGCAAAACGCTTCATGGCCATTTCAGTTCTCCAGCGCGTGTGAGGCAAAGGCCTCGATTTCGAGCAACAAGTCATGCCGGCAGATGTCGGCCTGCAGATAGACGACCTCGGCGTCGCCGATCAGCGGCCTCAGCGTATCGCGAACCTTGTGGAAGTCCCGGGCGTGGCGAACGTAAACGCGGTACGACAGTTCGCCCAGGGCAAAGGCCGGCGAGCGGCACAGGCGAGCGGCCTCGCCGACCACTGCGCCAATGTTGGCCATGGATTCGCGCGTCTGCCCGACGACATCGCCGGGATGTACCGTCTGATGGCCGACGATGCTTGCCGTGCCAGAGATGAACAGTATTTCCTGTCCTTCGGGATGGACCAGCACAGCACGCGAGAAGGTCGGGCTACGCGGACCGTAGTCGGCGGGATAGTTGTAGGCACTAACCTGACGCGGATTTTCGACCGGAACGGCCGGCATCGTACCGGCCATGAAGGCGATGTTCAACGAGCCGCCGGTCAAGCCGATGGCACAGGCTGCCGGCACGTTGCCGGTAGCCCCCCGCTGGCATTCGATGAAGGCGTCCTGGCGGCCGATGTTGAACTGCCGATAACGCTCCAGGCCGCCGGTTTCCAGGTTGATGTTGGCCAGGTAATTCCATACCCGCCACAGATGCGGCATGCCTTGCTCGTCGAGCAGCCGGAAAATCCGGCGATAGGCCTCGGCGCTTGCCGCCTGCAATGGAGAACTACCGGGCACCGCCGGAAAATCGGCCTCGTTCAGCGCGACGACCCCATAGAGCACACCGTCGGCCCGACGCCAGTCGATGTCTTCGCTGCAGCCCGTCTGCACCGGTAGATCGGTCAGCCAGGTTTCATGGATAACCGCCGATGTGGAACCGAGCAGGGGCGCGAAAATCCGTTGTACCGGCCAGGCAGGCAGGACACCGCTCGATGGTTCGCCGACCACGGCGCCACCCAATTCTCCGCTGGTTTCACGTGAAACCTCAGAGGCTGATGAGACAAATCGAAGCATTGTCAGGCGTTATAGACGACGTTGTCGTCGACCTTGCGAATATTGAACTTGCGACGTTTCCAGCCCATGAAGGCACGCTTCGGCTGGGTAATGTTGGCGATGTAGTAGAGCATCTTGAAGGCCCGGATCGACGACCAGATCGGCGTCTTGCCAAAAATGTCACCAGCCAGCATGGACAGCACGGCTTCCTTGGTCCGGAACAGATTGCGCGGCCCCATGAAAAAATCACGCATGATCGGATTGGTCACCCGATAGATGAACCACGAAAATTCCTTCGGCCCGTGTTTCATCAGGGTATCGAACTTCTTCAATGCAGCAGGTGCCTTGGCCGGCGTCTTCAGGCAGGTATCGATCGCTTCGGCAGCAATGACGCCGCTATTCATGGCCAGCAACACGCCGGACGAGAACACGGGATCAATGAAGGCATAGGCGTCGCCGAGCATGACGTAGTTGTCGCCGTGATTGCGCTCCGAGACGTAGGAGAAGTTGCCGGTCGCTTCGACCTCGTTGATCAGCTTTGCGTCGGTCAGGCGCTCGGTCAGTTTCGGGCACATGGCGATGCCGTCACGCAGAAATTGTTCGAGGCTGCGCTCACCCTTGGTCTTCATGTAGTACGGCCAGGTCACCATGCCGATGCTGGTGATATCGTTCTGCATCGGAATGAACCAGAACCAGCCGTGATCAAACCAGAAGATGGTGATATTGCCGGCTTCCTGCCCCGGATTGCGGCGGGCGCCGGTGAAATGGCCGTAGATTGCCGAGCTGTTGTGCTTCGGATTGCGGTGCTTGATCTGGAAACGGTTGGCCAGGAAGGTATCGCGCCCCGAGGCATCGACCAGGAAACGGGCGTGCCATTCGGTTTCACGGCCGTCGTCGTGCTGGGCGCGGATGATGACCGAGTTGTCGGGCTGGATTCCACCGCCTTTGCCTTGCAGCCTTCGTGGACCTCGACCCCCTTGCGCGCCGCGTTGCGGATCAGGATGGTATCGAACTGGTCGCGCTTGACCTGGTAAGCGTGCGGCATCGACTTGTTCCAGGCCTCGGCAAACCAGAAAACCGACGACTGGTCGTGGTTTGGCGAGACGAACTCGGCGCCCGGCTTGTGCATCCCGATGGCCTTCACCTCGTCGGCGATGCCCATGCGTTCGAACAGCGGCAGGTTGGCCGGCAAGAGGGACTCGCCAATGTGAAAGCGCGGGTGGTGCGCTTTTTCCAGGATCACCACCCGATGGCCTTTTTCTGCCAGCATCGGTGCCACCGTCGTCCCCGCCGGTCCGCCGCCAATGACCAGCACGTCGCATTGCCGACGTTCAATCGTCTGTGCCTGCTGTTCCATGATTACAACCTTCTATCGATCTCTGCGGCGGCGAAGAATGCTTACTTGCCTTTGTAGGTCATGTAACCCACGGTTTCGGAATGGCCTTCGATCTTGCTGACCGTTCCCTTGGCCCAATACACGTAGTACGGGCCGAAGCTCGACCACCAGTAACGCCAGTACGGACCGTCCAGTTTCGGATTCTCGTTGGTCTGCGGGTGACCGACCGACATGATGACCTGTTCCTTGGTCATTCCTTTCATCAGCTGGCCCTTGGCGATGGCGTTGCGCACGGCTGGTGCGAATTTGGCGATTTTCGGCTTGGGGTCGTCGAGTACGACGATCTTGCCCACCCATTGCTCGGTCGTTTCCTCGGCCCGGCCGTAGTCATGTCCCAGGCGCATCGGCTTGCCGTCGACCTCGGCGTAGACCCGGTAGCCGTCGATCTTCTTGACACTGATCGGCGTACCGGCCGCGATGAAGGGCAGTTGAGCCAGATTCGAATCGCTGATCCAGTCGCCGGAATAGTGCAGGTTGCAGCAGGCATAGCCGTTGCGAATCCCGGATTCCTTCTTCGCAGGTTCGGATGCAGCAGTGGCCGGTTTACCTTCTTCCGGTTTGCTTTCGTTGCTCTTGCAGGCCGCCAGCGCGAGTGCCATGCCGAAGCAGGCAACCAGCAGACGGACGCTTCCGAATTTCGCGAATTCCTTCATCACCGGTCCCCATTCCTGTACGAAAGACCGGCAATTATACCGCTGCCGTCACGGGCGACGGCGTGCCGCACGCATTGCCTTCGTAGACGACCGGAATAATAAGCTTGGCGGCGTCGCGCCGTTTCATCTTGATTCCGGACATCGACACGATGTTGTCGATCTGCAGATCCGTTGACAGTTGCGGCTTGAGTCCGACCGGCTGACGCGGATGCAGCTTGAATTCGCGCTTGGCCTTTTCCAGCTGCTCCTTGTTGGAGCTGAAGTAGCGCGCAGCGGCGATGGTTTCCGGCAGGTGCTTGAGAATGTGCCACAGGCTCCAGCGGTGCTGCCACAGGCGTCTGGCAAAGCGTCGGCGGTAACCCTTGCTGTCATAGAAACGCTTGATGTGCCAGTTGTACAGCGCATCCATTTCCTCGCGCGTCTCAAAACCTTCCGGCTTGTAGACGAAATTCAGGCAATTCATCAGGCGCCAGTCCTCGATGAAATCGCCGGTCGGGTCGTTGACGCATTCGTCCCAGATCGGCGCGCCGTGCAAGGGGCTGAATTTGGTCATGTTCATTTCATCGAGGCCGAGCGAGAGGATGAAGTCGCTGGTCGTGCGCACGGTGTCCGGCGTCTCGCCCGGCATGCCGAAAATGAACAGGCCCTTGGCGCGCAAGCCGGCCGCGTGAATCTGCCGCACCGTATCGCGTACCGCATCCAGTGTGACACCTGCCTTGTGACGCTCCATCATCATCGGGTCGGCTGACTCGATACCGATCGATACCATCAATGCACCGGCTTTCTTCAACTGGATGAGCATTTCATCGGAGGTATGCCCGGCCCGGATGGCACAATTGAATTGCATGCCGAGCGGTTTTTCGATCAGCAATGCGCACAGGTCGAAGACGCGCTGTTTCTTGGCGGTAAACAGATCGTCGTACATGTTGATGTGCCACACGCCGAACCTGTCCCGCAAGTACTTCATGTGATCGTAGATGTATTGCGGCGAATTGGTCTTGTATTGGCGTTCGAATACGGTGCGGTCGCAGAAGGAACAGGTGTAGGGACAGCCGCGCGAGGTGATCATCGTCGCGCCATGCTTCTTTTCGTAGGCAAAGAGCGGTAGATGGTAGTCGTGCGGGAAGCCAGCCAGCTTTTCGTAGGCCGGGAAGGGGAGTTCATCGAGGTCGACAATGCGGTTGCGCCGGGGATTAACGATGATGCAGTCGGCTTCGTTGCGCCAGATCAGGTTGCCGATTTCAGCCATCGGTTTGCCGTCAGCCAGTTCGAGCATGGCACCTTCGCCCTCGCCCATGATCAGGCAATCGATTTCCGGAAACTTTTCCAGAATAGGCGCGCCAAGCGAGGAAACATGCACATTGCCGAAAACGATCCGGATATCCGGACGCCGCTCACGGATGTAAGCAGCAATTTCGAATGCGTCCATGAAACCGGATGTCGTGGCCGAAAAGCCAACCATCTCGGGATCAGTCGCCAGCACGATTTCGGCATTCTCTGCCGTGGTCGGCGGAGCGTAGGGTCCGAGACAATCGTGTAGTTGCACCGAATGACCAAATTTTTCCAGCCACGAAGCCAGTTGCATGATGCCGATGGGCGGCATTCGGTTGGCCAGTACTGAAAAATCGGGTTGTCCTGGCACAAAATTGAAACCAGCAGGATGAACAAGTGTGACGCGCATGAACCTTCCCCGGACGAAGTGGCTGGATTTTATTAGAAATGTCCTGCTCTTCAGCAGTTCAACAACGCGATGCCATCAATACACCGCTTCCTCACTCCGGTGGATATCCCGTGATCGAAGACGCCATCGCTCTCTCCGGGAGAAATCGCTTTCCGCAAAAACATTTGCATAACCCGGGCAAAAAATTTATGCCATCATACTGGTTGCCGAATTATCGATCGTGTACTCATGGATCTGTTGATCGTTGCCATCCTCATCGCATCAGCCATTCTGGTCTATGTGCTGCTGCGAGGTCGCGACCGGTATTCGCCTGACGGTAAAAGAGAAGAATCCTTGATGCCTCCCGTCACACGCTCCAGAAATCCCGTATGGCCCATGTCAACGCTTGAGTTTGGTCCTCAAACGCGCGCTGGCGATGCGCCGATACAAAAGCCGTATCGCCTCCTTAACGATGCTGAACAGATTCTCTATTTCCGTCTATGCGAAGCCATGCCCAGGATGCTGATATTCGCTCAGGTTGGTGTGGCCCAACTGGCGCAATTGAGAGGTCGTCGGGAAGCCCGAAAATTGAGTACGATGCTGGGCAGAGGGGTTGATTTCGTTGTTTGTGGCAGCGATTTCAGAATTATGGCGGCGATCGACCTGGCCTGGCTTGGCAACGACGGCGGACAAAATTCGCCAGAGGAAGAAAAACGGCGTGCCTTGCAAAGCCTGGGTATTCCGCTGATTGTCTATCGTCCCAATCAGTTGCCGGACCCCGAAACGCTCAGCAAAGAGGTGACCAATGCAATCGTGCATCGAAAGCACCTTGAAGACGAACGTAGTTCGCTGCAATAAGCCAGCAGGCGTTTCCTTGGGGTTTACATATTAAAACTGTGTAAACAGTTACTACTGAGAATATATCGACGACAACTCTGTGGATAAAACTATTTTTACTTTTAAAATCATATAGTTGTATTGAAAAATCGGGCTCGGTAAACCCTCTGGATTGCCTGTGGATGAAATCGGGATAGTTTTTGGAAATTCCGGAAAACCTGATTTACCCACATTACCTGGACAACTTGTTCACAGCTTTATTGACAGTCTGGACGGTACTTATTTTCCGATGCAGAAACGGCTAAAAATGACGCCCAGCAGGTCATCAGCAGTAAATTCGCCGGTAATTTCCCCGAGTGCATGTTGAGCCAAGCGGAGTTCCTCGGCAAAAATTTCAAGCGCCGGAAGGATGCCTTCGACGACGCTCCGAGCCGCAGCAACATGTTCCTGCGCCATGGCGAGGGCGCGCAGATGGCGTTCACGGGCGATGAACACATCTTCGGCCTGATGCCAGCCGGCGATTCTCAACAACTCTCGACGCAGCAAATCGATGCCTTGATTAGCCTTGGCTGACAGGGAAATCGCCACGCCATCTGCTTCGTCGTGTCTTTCTGCTTCACGGTCGGCGAGATCGATCTTGTTGTAGAGGGTAATCCGTTGCAAGGTTTTCGGTAGCCGTTTCAGGATTTCCCGGTCCGTATCGGTGACACCCGTTCGCGCATCAACCAGGAGAAGAACGACATCGGAGCGTTCGATTTCCTTCCAACTGCGCTCGATACCAATACGCTCGACCTCGTCGTCGGTTTCGCGTAAACCGGCTGTATCGATGATATGCAACGGAATGCCTTCGATCTGGATAGTCGAGCGCAGGGCATCGCGCGTGGTACCGGCAATCGGCGTGACGATGGCCAGGTCGTCACCAGCCAGGCGATTGAGCAGGGATGACTTGCCGACGTTGGGCTGCCCCGCCAGAACGACGTGCAGGCCTGATTGCAGCAGTTTGCCTTGCCCCGCCCGGTCGAAAATTTCGGCCAGTTTCAGTTGCAGACGCTCAAGACGCCCGAAGGCATCGGCGGCCTTCAGGAAATCGATGTCTTCTTCGGGAAAATCGAGTGTTGCCTCGACCAGCATGCGCAGATTGATCAGTTCTTCGTTTAAGTCGCCGATGGCACGTGAGAACTCGCCCTGCAGCGAACGCACTGCCGAACGTGCGGCGCTGGCAGTGGCGGCGTCGATCAGGTCGGCAACGGCTTCGGCCTGGGCAAGGTCCATCTTGCCGTTGAGGAAGGCGCGACGACTGAATTCGCCGGGCTCGGCCAAACGGGCACCAAGATCAAGACAGCGGGCAAGCAGCATCTGCATGACTACCGGGCCACCGTGACCCTGCAATTCGAGCACGTCTTCACCGGTAAACGATTGCGGATTCTGGAAGTAGAGCAGCAGGCCGGTATCGATGCTGCTGCCGTCGGCGGCCCGGAAGTCGGCCAGCGTCGCGTAGCGCGGCCGAGGCGTCTTTCCGGTCAGCGCAAAAGCAAAGGGCAGCAAATTGCTGCCCGAGATGCGGATGACGCCGACACCCCCACGGCCGGGGGCCGTGGCGATGGCGGCGATGGTGCCTTTATTCACACCTTAGGCTTTCGCATCGTTGGCGGCCTTGCCGCCGGCGTCGATCATGCGGGTGATCTGCCACTGCTGGGCGATGGACAGCACGTTGTTGACCACCCAGTAGAGGACCAGACCGGCCGGGAACCAGAAGAACATCACGCCGAAGATCAGCGGCATCATCATCATGACCTTGGCCTGGATCGGGTCCGGCGGCGTCGGGTTCAGCTTGGTCTGCACGAACATCGACACCATCATGATGACCGGCAGGATGTAGTAGGGGTCGGCCGAGGCCAGGTCGGTGATCCAGCCGATCCACGGTGCGTCGCGCATTTCCACAGCACCGAGCAGAACCCAGTACAGTGCGATGAAGACCGGAATCTGAACCAGGATGGGCAGGCAGCCACCGAGCGGATTGACCTTCTCTGTCTGATACAGCTTCATCATCTCCTGATTCAGGCGCTGCTTATCGTCGCCGAAACGTTCCTTGAGCTGCATCAGGCGCGGCGTGAGCACCTTCATCTTGGCCATCGACTTGTACGACGCAGCGGATAGCGGATAGAACACGGCCTTGATCCCGATAGTCAGGATCACGATCGCCCAGCCCCAGTTGCCGACCAACTTGTGGATGGCTTCCAGCGCCCAGAAGATCGGCGCGGCAACGACGGTCAGCCAGCCGTAGTCGACCACCAGGTCGAGACCGTTGGCAACCTGCTTGAGGGAAGACTGCTCCTGCGGGCCGGCATAAAGGCCGATCGAGGTTTCGCCCTTGGCGCCTGGCGCGATTTCGGCGACCGGAACGATCACACCGGCCTGGAAAATGTTGCCGCCTTCGAGCTTGCGCATGTAGAACTCGCGCTGGGTCTTGTCCTTCGGCACCAGAGCGGCGACGAAGTAGTGCTGAACCATGGCCAGCCAGCCGTTGTCGGCCGTCTTGGCAAACTTGGCCTTGTTGTCGGCAATCGCGCTGAACTCGACCTTCTGGTACTTGTCGGCTTCGGTGTACACAGCCGGCCCGGTGAAGGTGGACACCATGGCCGTTTCGCCAGCGGGCGAAACATCGTTGCGCTGTAGTTGGAAGTAGGCATGCGGGGCGATTGCCTTATCGCCGTTGTTGGCGATTTCCCAGTTGACGTCAATCAAGTAGGAACCGCGCTTGAAGGTCAGAATCTTGGCAACCTTGACGCCGTTCTGCTCGGCTTCGAGGCGAACCTTGAGTTCATTGCTGCCTTCGGTCAGCTCCGATGCTCCGGCAACGCGCTTGAAAATCGTGCGGTGAGTTGGCAAGCCTTCGCCAATCAGGCCAGCCTGGGCCATGTAGTGATGCTTGGCATCGAACAGGACGAAATTCTTGTCCTTATTGTCGTGTTCCTTGTATTTCAGCAGTTCCAGGCTGACCAGATCACCACCTTGGGCGGAAATGGTCACCTTAAGCAGATCGGTGCTGATCGTGAAGGTTTCGGCAGTGGGAGCCGGCGTAGCGGCGGCCGGGGTCGGCGGAGCTGCCTTGCCTTGCAATGCGGCAGAGGGAGTGGGGGCGCCACTGGCGGCCTGATTGGCCGATGCGGTTTCCACGGCAGGTTTCGGCTGGTTGTGCTTCTGCCAGTTTTCCCACAGCATGAAGCTGGAGAAGGTGAAGATCAGAACCAGAATAAGGCGTCGAGTGTCCATGAACTGCCTACAAAAAATTGTTCGTCAGGGTACGGGATCATACCCGCCGGGATGCCACGGGTGACAGCGGCAGATGCGTTTTGCACCCAACCAGCCGCCGCGGATGGCGCCGTATTTCTGTACTGCTTCCACCGTATATTCCGAACAGCTAGGAAAATAGCGGCAACGTCGTCCGAGGAAGGGGCTGATCGCATATTGGTAGATGCGGACCAGGCCGATCAACAGACGCCTCATGATGTTTCCCGCTTTGGCCGGGGTCTTTGCAGCTTGTCGAGCAGAACGAGGAAATCATCGGCCAGCATTTTGCCATCAAGCGGGGACGGTTTTGTAGCAAGCCGAACGACCAGATCGACGGCCGGCAATGAGGAGCAACGCAAGCGGAACTGTTCACGAACAATGCGCTTGACACGATTGCGGTCTACCGCCCGCTTCAATTGCTTCTTGCCGACGACCAGACCCAGGCGCGCTTCGGTATTGCCTTCGGCACGTGGCTGGTAGTGCAACATCAGCCATTTGCCACGAATCGCCCTCCTGAAACCAAAAACGGATGAAAATTCATCCGTTTTGGTCAGGCGATAGCGTCTGGCGAAGCTTTGATTCACCTCGCCGTGTCCGGCTTAAACAGCCAGACGCTTGCGGCCCTTGGCGCGGCGAGCGGCGAGAACGGCACGGCCGCCCTTGGTGCGCGAACGGACCAGGAAGCCATGGGTGCGCTTGCGGCGCACGACCGACGGTTGATACGTGCGTTTCATGTCGTAATCCCTTGATGTGCTAAGAAAAACACGCGATTAGACTCCGTTGGCAGGGGGTTTGTCAAGATCAATTATTTTTCAAAGCTGTGGATAACTTGTTTGAGGGCGGGTAAAATTGCCCGTTCGTCAGCAACCGGACCGGTTTTTGGCGTATCCAGAAAATTGCAAATAAATCATATATCTAATAACCGCCATCGAGTCATTGCTCGAATGCGCGGGGAGGAGTGTTTTCGTCAATGGCCGGTTTTTGGGAATCCTGTTTGCAACGCTTCGAGCAGGAACTGCCCGCGCAGCAATTCAACACCTGGATCAGGCCGCTTCGGCTCGAAGGTGAAACCACGGCCCTGGAAAATGGTTTGCGCCTGATCGCGCCCAACGGATTTATTCTGAAGTGGGTACGTGATCGCTATCTATCGCGTATCGAAGATTACAGCCGCAACTTTTTTTCAGGCCCAGTCACCATTGCCTTGGTCATCGGTTCAGGCAAGGTCGCCCCGGCCCGTGTCGAGGCAACAGCCGAAACCATTGAAAGCAAGCCTGCCAAGCCGAGCGGCCCGGTCGAACGCAAGGGCAGCGCCCAGGAAAAACCGGGGACGCGCAAGAACAACTACGAAAAGTCGCGCCTGTTCCCAACCTTCACCTTTGACAATCTTGTCGTTGGCAAGGCCAACGATCTGGCGCGCGCGGCGGCCGTGCAGGTCGCCCACAATCCGGGTGGCGCCTATAACCCGTTGTTCATCTACGGCGGCGCCGGCCTCGGCAAGACCCACCTGATCCACGCTATCGGCAATACCATCCTTGCCGAAAATCCGGAAAAGGTCGTCCGCTATGTGCATGCCGAGGACTATTACTCCGACGTCGTGCGTGCCTACCAGCAGAAATCGTTCGACACTTTCAAGCGCATGTACCGCTCGCTCGATGTGCTGCTGCTCGACGACGTGCAGTTCTTCAACGGCAAGAACCGTTCACAGGAGGAGTTCTTCTTCCTGTTCAACGCACTGATCGAGGCGCGCAAGCAAATCATCATCACCTGCGATACCTATCCGAAGGACATCAACGGCCTGGACGACCGGCTGGTCACCCGCTTCGATTGGGGCCTGACCGTGCAGATCGAGCCGCCGGAACTGGAGATGCGCGTCGCCATTCTGAAGAAGAAGGCCGAGGCGGAAGGTATCCAGCTCGACGACGAAGTCGCTTTCTTCATTGCCAAGCATCTGCGCTCCAATGTGCGCGAGCTGGAAGGGGCCTTGAAGAAGGTACTGGCCTATTCGTCCTTCCATGGCCGCGCCATTGCGCTGGACCTGGCCAAGGAAGCGCTGAAGGATGTCATCGGCTCGGTGCGCAACGTCGGCATCGACAACATCCAGAAAACGGTTGCCGATTACTACAAGATCAAGGTCGCTGACCTGTTCTCCAAGAAGCGGACGCGCGCCATTGCCCGTCCGCGTCAGGCGGCGATGTGGCTATGCCGCGAAGTAACCTCGCACAGCTTCCCGGAGATCGGCGATGCCTTCGGGGGGCGCGACCACACGACGGTCATTCATGCGGTGAAGACCATCGACAGCCTGCGTACCAAGGAAAACGAGTTGAACCACGATCTGCATGTCTTGCTGCAAGTATTGAAAGGATGAGGCTGTCGATAATCCTGTGAACAAGTTGTCGACGCTTTGTGAGTCATCAGGTGAAACCCGCTTTGTGGGAAAATTATCCGGATTTCATCCACAGCCAATCCAGAGACTTTCGCAGACTGCCAAATCAAGTTTAATTTTTTGAAATAAAAGATAAATTTTCAGTTGTCCACAGAATTGTTCCCGATATAGTCTATAAAGGAATTTAATTTATGGTTCTTATTAAAACCCAAAGAGACACGCTTCTTGCCCCGCTGCAGTCTGTGTCGGGAATTGTCGAACGTCGTCATACGCTGCCTATCCTGTCCAATGTTCTGTTGGAAAAGAAAGGCGATCGCCTGACGCTGCTGGCGACCGATATCGAAATTCAGATCACCACCGCTACCGAAGGTGCAGGTGGCGATGGCGATGGTGCTGTTACAGTCGGTGCCCGTAAGCTGCAGGAAATTCTGCGTTCGCTGCCGGATACCACCGAAGTCAGTTTGGTCCTCGAAGACAAGCGCCTGCAGGTACGCGGCGGCAAAAGCCGTTTCAGCCTGCAGACGCTGCCGGCCGATGACTTCCCACGCATGACCATCAGCGAAGGCGAAACCAAGCAATTCTCGATTTCGCAGAAGGCTTTCCGCCAGCTGATCAGCAAGACCCAGTATTCGATGGCGGCTCAGGACGTGCGCTACTACCTGAATGGTCTGTTGTTGCTGGTCGAAGGCAAGGAACTGCGTGCCGTGGCCACCGATGGTCATCGTCTGGCCTTTGCCAGCGTCGAGATCGAAACCGAACTGCCGCGCCAGGAAATGATCCTGCCTCGCAAGACGGTTCTCGAACTGAACCGTCTGCTGGTCGATACCGACGATGCGCTGAACATTACGCTGACCCCTAACCAGGTTCGTTTCGCTTTCGGTTCCGTCGTTCTGGTTTCAAAGCTCATCGACGGCAAGTTCCCGGATTACGAGCGTGTCGTTCCGGCCACCCTGAAGAACCACATGAAGGTCGGGCGCCAGACGCTGATGCAAGCCATGCAGCGTGCCGCGATCCTGACCAACGAAAAATTCCGTGGCGTCCGCGTCGTGTTGGGTGAAAACAGCTTGAAGCTGATCGCAGCCAACGCCGAGCAGGAAGAAGCGCAGGAAGAAATCGAAGTCGATTACACCGGCGATGCCATCGATGTCGGCTTTAACGTCGGTTACCTGCTGGATGTGCTAAACAACGTCCATGCCGATGAAATCCAGTGGAGTTTCAACGACGCCAATTCGAGCGCGCTGATTACCTTGCCGGGTAACGACCGCTTCAAGTACGTCGTGATGCCGATGCGCATCTGATTTTTCCAGCAGTAACCCGAAGGAAGGTCTGTCCAGCCGGGCAGACCTTTTGTAGTTTCACGTGGAACCAAAACAATGAGTGAAGAGAACGTCCCGCAAAGCGCCTCGCCGGCCTACGGCGAATCCAGCATCCAGATCCTTGAAGGTCTGGAGGCCGTGCGCAAGCGTCCCGGCATGTACATCGGCGATACGTCCGACGGTACCGGCCTGCACCACCTGGTCTTCGAAGTCGTCGACAACTCCATCGACGAAGCGCTGGCCGGTCATTGCGACGACATCATCGTCACCATTCACACCGACAACTCGATTTCCGTCATTGACAACGGCCGCGGCATCCCGACAGGCGTCAAGATGGATGACAAGCACGAGCCGAAGCGCTCGGCTGCCGAAATTGCGCTGACCGAACTGCACGCTGGCGGCAAGTTCAACCAGAACTCCTACAAGGTTTCGGGCGGCCTGCACGGTGTGGGCGTTTCGTGTGTGAATGCGCTATCCAAGTTCCTGCGCCTGACCATCCGTCGTGATGGCAAGAAGCATTTCATGGAGTTCTGCCGTGGCGTGCCGGTGGACCGCGTTATCGAAACCCGCGACGGCTTCGAAATTTCACCCCTGAAGATCATCGGCGATACCGAAAAGCGCGGTACCGAGGTGCACTTCCTTGCCGATGAGGAAATCTTCGGCCACGTCGAATTCCATTACGAAATCCTCGCCAAGCGCCTGCGCGAACTGTCCTTCCTGAACAACGGCGTGTCGATCAAGCTGGTCGACCAGCGTACCGGCAAGGAAGAGCTGTTCGCCTTCGCCGGTGGTGTGCAGAGCTTTGTCGAATACGTGAACCGCACCAAGTCGGTCTTGCATCCCAAGATTTTCTACTCGGCCGGCGAGGCCAAAGTAGGCGATACCGGCGTCACCATCGGCGTCGAAGTGGCAATGCAGTGGAACGACTCCTACCAGGAACAGGTGCTCTGCTTCACCAACAACATCCCGCAGTCCGATGGTGGCACCCATTTGACCGGCCTGCGCGCCGCAATGACCCGCGTCATCAACAAGTACATCGACGAAAACGAAATCGCCAAGAAGGCCAAGGTCGACATCAGCGGCGACGACATGCGCGAAGGCTTGGCCTGTGTGCTGTCGGTCAAGATGCCTGACCCCAAGTTCGCCTCGCAGACCAAGATGAAACTGGTGTCGTCCGAAGCACGACCGGCCGTCGAGGAAGTCGTCGCCCAGAAGCTCGCCGACTTCCTGCTCGAGAATCCGATCGACGCCAAGACCATTTGCGGCAAGATTGTCGAAGCATCCCGGGCCCGTGAAGCCGCCCGCAAGGCGCGTGAAATGACCCGCCGCAAGGGCGTGCTGGACGGCGTCGGCCTGCCCGGCAAGCTGGCCGACTGCCAGGAAAAAGACCCGGCGCTTTCCGAAATCTACATCGTCGAGGGTGACTCCGCCGGCGGCTCCGCCAAGCAGGGCCGCGACCGCAAGTTCCAGGCCATCCTGCCGCTGCGCGGCAAGGTGCTCAACGTCGAGAAGGCACGTTTCGACAAGCTGATCTCTTCGGAGCAGATCGTCACGCTGATCACCGCGCTCGGTACCGGCATCGGCAAGGACGATTTCAACGTCGAGAAGCTGCGCTACCACCGCATCATCATCATGACCGACGCGGACGTCGACGGTGCGCACATCCGTACTTTGCTGCTGACGCTGCTCTACCGCCAGATGCCGGAACTGGTCGACCGCGGCTACATCTACATCGCCCAGCCGCCACTCTACAAGGTCAAGCACGGCAAGACCGAGCGCTACCTCAAGGACGATCAAGAATACAACCAGTTCCTGCTCAACATGGCGCTCGACGAAGCCGTCCTCACGCCGCGCGCCGGTGCCGAAGGCATCAGCGGCCCGGCGCTGGAAGCCCTGGCCCGCTCCTGGCTGGCCACCGAGGCGGTCATCGAACGCCTGTCGCACATCATCAACCCGGAAGTCCTGCAGTCCATCGTTCGCCACAATCTGGCAATCGATCTCTCGTCGGAGGACAAGGCACGGACCAGCGCCGACCTGATCGCCGGCAAGATTGCTGCCGGAACACGCATCGTTCCCAAGTTCGACGACATTCAGGAACGCTGGATCCTGCGCATCGAGCGCATGCACCACGGCAACCTGAAGGTCGGTCTAATCGACGAGGATCTGCTGCTCTCCGGTGATTTCATGCAACTCAAGCGCACGGCGGAAACCCTCTCCGATCTCTTCGGCGCGGGTGCCGTGATGGCGCGTGGCGAGAAGAAACAGGTCGTCACCAACTTCGGCGACGCCATGAAGTGGCTGCTCAACGAAGTCGAGCGCGGGATCAGCAAGCAGCGCTACAAAGGTCTGGGCGAAATGAACCCCGAGCAGCTATGGGAAACGACCATGGACCCGAAGGTTCGCCGTTTGCTGCGCGTACAGATCGATGACGCCATCGCTGCCGACGAAATCTTCACCACGCTGATGGGCGAAAATGTCGAACCGCGTCGGGAATTCATTGAAACCAATGCGTTGAATGCGCGTATCGACATCTAACACGGTTGTCGGATGCCACAGAAAGTGAATTTTCTGCCAAGTTAGTGCAGAAAAAATGTCACAGAAACTGACGAAAAGCTCCTTCGGGTGTCGGCGCGCGTTTAAATTTGACCACCTGTGCGCGTTGAATTTTGACCAGGTGTGATAGCCACCTGACATAGGTGGGCTTGTGGATAAGTGTAGCTCAGAACAACTGATTTCCGAGCCACGACGAATGCGTTGGGAAAGCCGTGGAGGACGGAGTCCGGAACGGATTTCCCAACGCGGCCTCGATCAGAACGGATCTGCTTCGGGTGGATTTCCCCGCTTGCTCTGCTCCCGCGCCTTGATCCTCGACTTGGCCGTTGCCGTGCTGTGCCGGAAGCGAAACGACTCATTCCCGGTCTCGACGATATGGCAGTGATGCGTCAGCCGGTCGAGCAAGGCAGTGGTCATCTTGGCATCGCCAAAGACGCTCGGCCATTCGGCGAAGGTCAGATTGGTCGTGATCATCACACTGGTGTGCTCGTAGAGTTTCGACAGCAAGTGGAACAGCAAGGCGCCACCGGCCTGACTGAACGGCAAATAGCCCAACTCATCGAGGATGACCAGATCCATGCGCAGCAGCCCCAAGGCAATCCGCCCGGCTTTGCCAGCAGCCTTCTCCTGTTCCAGCGCATTGACCAGATCAACCGTCGAGAAGAAACGCACCCGCTTGCTGTGATGGGTAATGCCCGAGACACCCAGCGCCGTCGCGAGGTGGGTCTTGCCAGTGCCCGTGCCACCAATGAACACGACGTTCTGGGCTTCCTCGGCAAAGGAGAGGTCGGCCAGTTGCCGGATCAGCTTCTGATCCACCTTCGATTGTTCGAAGTCGAATCCGGCCAGATCACGATGTACCGGGAAGCGGGCCGCATGCATCTGATAGCCAATCGAACGCATCACTCGATCAGTATGCTCGGCTTGCAGTAGATGTTCGATCAGCCAACGTGAGGCTTCGACACGGCTGCTACCGTTGGCTGTCAGCTCCTCCCAGGCACCGGCCATGCCGTGCAAACGCAGTTCCTTGAACTCGCTCATCAGCTCACGCATGATCAGTCACCTCGGTACGCAAGCGGTCATAGCGGCCGGTATCGGCAATCGGTACTTCGCTGAGGGTGAGTGGCGTTTCCACCGGTGGCGGCATGGGACCCGACTTCAGGCGGTTGAGCATGTTCTCGATGTGCTCGGCACTGGGTAGGCCGGACTCCAGCACCAGATCGACGGCAACCAGCACCGCTTCCAGATCAAACTGCGAAATTGCCGATAGCACTTTGGCCATCACCCGATCACCACCTTCCCGGCGCAGGAGCAAGCTGCGTAATCGTTGCAATGGCTCCGGCATGTCGGCAAACGGCGCGCCATTTCTCAAGGCCCCTGGCTTGCGTTCGATCAGCGGGATGTAGTGCTGCCAGTCGTAGAGGGTTTGCTGCCGACTGAAGTTGCGGGGATGACTGGCCACCCGAGTATCGTGCGCCACAATGTCGATCCGTTCCGGATAAAGACGCAGGCTGACGGCTTGGCCCACCAGTTCGCACGGTACCGAGTAGCGGTTGCGATCCAGCGTCACCAGGCAGGTGCTCGATACCTTGCCCAAGGTTTCGACGTAGCCATCGAAGGATGCGACCATCGGCATCAGGCTCGGTTGTTCGTGTTCGAGCATCTCGGCCACTGTCAGGTCAGCGTACTCGGGATGACGCAATTCCTGCCACAGCCCCCGGCAGCGCTCGAGCAGCCAGACGTTCAGTTCGGTGAATGAACTGAATCGCTCCTTGCCGGCATCCTGCCAGAGACGGAGCCGACTATCCTGGACGTTCTTCTCGACGACGCCTTTCTCCCAGCCGCTGGCGACATTGCAGAAATCCGGATCAAACAGGTAGTGGGAGGCCATCGCCGAGAAGCGCGAATTGACGATGCGGGATTTGCCTTTCTGCACCTTATCCACGGCCGTCTTCATATTGTCGTAGATGCCGCGCCGGGGAATGCCACCCAGCGCCGCAAACGAGCGGGTATGGGCATCGAACAGCATCTCGTGACCTTGCGTCGGATAGGCTTGAACGACAAAGGCCCGACTGGCGCAGAGTTTCAGATGTGAGGCGAGAATCTTGCGCCAGACCCCGCCAATGACCAGATGCTCTTCGCTCCAGTCGAACTGGAAGGCTTCGCCCAACTCGAAGTGGAGCGGAACGAAGGCTTTACTGACGGCTGCACCGCCATCGGCCCGCCAGCGCCGGATGAATTCGGTGACCCGGCAGTAGGTACCGGTGAATCCGGCGGCCTGCAATTCGCCAAACAGTTTCAGTGCTGTGCGCCGATCCCGTTTCGGACGGCGGGCATCCGCCTCCAGTGCCTTGATCAGGCGCGCCGCATACGGGGCAATCTTGATGTTCGGGTTCTGCCGTTCGTACTTCGGCTCCGCCCCTTCCGGTGTCCGTAACCAACGTTTGACGGTGTTCCGGCTATACCCCGTCTTCCGCGAAATCTCGGACAGCGATAGGCCATCCCGATAAAACAACCGCCGAATCCTTCCCAGATCCTTCATGGTGATCATCTCCTAAAATCCTGCTCAAAAAATGAGCGGACGAGTTAATCACCCTGGTCAATTTTCAGCGCGCACACCCCCACTTTTCTGGTCAGTTTTCAACGAGCGTCAACAGCTTCGCATCCGGAACTGACATGCCGCCGAATTTCGCCCGCCAGTTGTAGAACGAGGCGTCACTGAAGCCGTGTTGCCGGCACAGTTCCTTGATCGCCACGCCGGCTTCCGCCTGCTGCAAAAAACCGATGATCTGCTCTTCTGAAAACCGCTTCTTCAAGTCCATTCTCCTTCTCGAAAACGGACTTTACTAAATTGCCGGTGGCACTGATTACGGGGGGCACCTCAAGTTCTTAATAAAGCCTAATGTTTAACGTCGAAAACGCTGTGCAAATTTATAGCAAATTCTCCATTTGCAGTGGCAAAATTGCAGGAAATATGCAGTTTCTTTGACACCTTGCTTGGATAGCCATGCCAAGGTATGTGAAATTTCCTAAGTGCTGCCAGTGGGGTGAGTTCACTTTCCTTGGCACCCAACAACTTCGGTTCATAGTGAAAGGGCTCCCAACGGAGCCTTTTCTATTTTGGGGAGCAAATATCTATGCGAGTAATCGTCCAAAGGGTGAAGGTGGCCTCGGTTACGGTTGATGCACAAGTCGTGGCCGAAATCGGTCCCGGGCTGCTCGTTCTGGCCGGTTTTGAGGCTGACGATACGGAGAGCGATCTCGACTGGATGGCCGGCAAGCTGGTGCGCCTGCGCCTGTTTTCCGACGAGGCCGGGGTGATGAACCGCAGCGTGCAGGAAATTGATGGCGAGATTCTGGCGGTTTCGCAATTCACACTCTATGCCTCGGTGAAGAAGGGAAACCGGCCTTCGTGGAGCCGGGCGGCGCGGGGCGAGGTGTCGGGGCCGCTGTTCGAGCGCTTTGCCGCCAAGCTTTCCGCCGAACTGGGCAAGCCGGTGTCGACCGGTGTTTTCGGTGCCGATATGCAGGTGGCGCTGGTCAATGACGGGCCGGTGACTCTTACGCTGGATTCACGTAGCCCTGATTAGTTACCGATCGGTATAAGTCATTTGATATTGCCTGCATTTATTCACTGATGAGGCATTAATAGACTGGGCTCTCCTCAACACTAAAGGAGTACAGCCATGAATTCCCAGTCTCGTAAAACGGTCATCGTGACCGGTGCTTCCAGCGGTATCGGTTTTGCCATCGCCCGACGTTTTCTGGAACGCGGCGACAACGTGGTGGCCAATGCCCGCACCTTACCGCGCCTGCAGGCGGCTTTCGGAACATGGAGCCAGTCGACGGCGCTGCGCCTGGTGGCCGGCGACATCGGCGACCCGGCAACCGCGACGCGTTTGTTCCGCACGGCGGTCGACAGCTTCGGGCGCGTCGATACGCTGATCAACAATGCCGGGATATTCGTCGTGAAACCGTTTGCCGACTATGGGGCCGAGGATATTGCCGCCTTGCTCGACACCAATCTCAAGGGGTTTCTCTATCCGGCCCAGGAGGCTGCCCGGGTCATGTCGGCGCAGAAATCCGGCCAGATCATCAGCATTACGGCGAGTATCGCCGAGCAGCCTTATACGGCGGTTCCGGCGACCTTGCCGATCCTGATCAAGGGCGGCATCAACCACGCGACGCGGGCGCTGGCCATCGAACTGGCTGCGGCGAACGTGCGCGTCAATGCGGTGGCGCCGGGGATCATCGATACGCCGCTGCACCTGCCCGAGAATCACGGCTTTCTTGCCGGCATGCAGCCGCTGGGGCGCATCGGCCGTCCCGACGATATCGTCGATGCGGTGGTGTATCTGGCCGACTCGGATTTCACCACCGGGGCCATTCTGCCGGTCGATGGCGGCATGAGCGCCGGGCGCTGGTAGCGCAGCCATGAAGCTGATCTATATCGGCGACCCGATGTGTTCCTGGTGCTACGGCTTTGGCAAGTCGCTGGCCGCCGCCCTGGCGGCGCTGCCAGGCCTGGAGCTGGAAATCGTCGTGGGCGGGGTGCGCAATCGGTCGACGGAGCTGCTCGACGAAGCCGGCAAGCAGTTCCGCCTCGCGCACTGGGAGCGGGTCAAGGCGCTCAGCGGCTTGACGTTCAACCGAACGGCCTTTCTGGCGCGCGAGGGCTTCGTCTACGA
This sequence comes from Dechloromonas sp. ARDL1, assembly GCF_051122455.1. Classification (NCBI taxonomy): domain Bacteria; kingdom Pseudomonadati; phylum Pseudomonadota; class Betaproteobacteria; order Rhodocyclales; family Azonexaceae; genus Dechloromonas; species Dechloromonas sp. ARDL1. The sequence goes on along the minus strand of NZ_CP168939.1, from coordinate 3,818,971 downwards.
CACCGAGCCGGTGTGTCGGGCGGTGGTTGCGGCGCGTCGTTTGGCCGGCGCGGAGCCGTTGTTGTCGGTTTTTCGTGCCTTGCAACATGCCTTCTACGTCGATGGCCGGGATACGACGGATATCCTGACCTTGTCGGAAGTGGCCGCGATGGCGTTGCAGTCCATGCAGTATCCGGCGCCAACGGAGGCAATGCTGGCGCTGATGCGTGACCCGGCCATCATCGACGAAACCCAGGCGGAAATCCGCCGGGCGCGTGCCCTGGGTGCGCGCAGTTTCCCGACCTTGCTGGTGGATCGGGGAGGTGCGCTGGAAACGGTGAGCGGTTTTCTCGATGCCGAGGCGCTGATTGCGCGCTTGCGCGAGCTGGGGGCGGGAAGCCCCCATTAGTTTCTCAGGTGCGTGGATTACGGCGGGTCAGGCGCTCGATCAGGAAATCGACGAGCACCCTGACCCGTTGCGGCATGTGCCGGTTGGCCGGGTAGACCAGCGAAAACGGCCGCCATGCGCCGGCATACTTCGGCAGCAACTCGACCAGCCGGCCGCTGCGCAGGTCTTCCTCGACCATGAAGCGGTAGGTTTGGGCGATTCCCGCGCCGTGGCGGGCCAGCGTCACCGGGGCGATGATGTCTTCGGCGCAGCGTAGCGGCCCGGCGAAGAGCCGCTCCCGCGTTTCGCCCTCATGCCTGAACACCCAGGGCACCAGTTGGCCGCTCATGGGCAGCACGAATTCGATCAGCTCGTGGTTTTCGAGATCGTCGGGTACTTGCGGCGTGCCGCGTTGCGCCAGGTATTCCGGGGCGGCCACGATGACCAGCACCGCTTCCTCGATGGGCCTGACCACCAGCCCGGAATCGGGTTGGGGCCGTGCCCGGATAGACAGGTCGAAGCCGTCGGCGATGAAGTCGATGCTGCGATTGCTCAGCTGCACGTCAAGCGTCACGCCGGGATAGAGTCGGCGGAATTCGCCGAGCAGGGGCAGGATGCGATAGTGGCCGTAGGAGGTCGGCAAGCTGATGCGGACCGTGCCGCTGGCTGCCGTCTGGGTGCCGTTTAGCATGCGCTCGGCCTCGGCCAGTTGCGTCAGCGCCTGTCGGCATTGGACATAGAAGGCGCGCCCTTGCTCGGTGAGCTTTACCTGGCGCGTGGTGCGGGCAAAAAGCCGGACGCCCAGCCGCTCTTCAAGGCGGGCGATGGTACGGCTGGCGGCTGGCGGGGTCAGCCCGGCCGCCGCTGCGGCGCCAGAAAAACTTTCGTGCTCGGCGGTGAGGCAGAACAGTTCGAGGCTGCCGAGGTTCAGTCCTTCAAGCGTACGGCTCATTGCATCACATTGTGTAAATAGAAATGTGAATATTGGTCTATTTATGCGCTGTGGGCAATAAAACAAAATGCTTGCAACTGCCCGATTGCAGTCGTCACTTTCAACCACAGGAGCCCAGCATGCCCTACGTTCATATCCAGATTACCCGCGAAGGCGTCACGCCCGAGCAGAAAGCCGAACTGATCCGCGGCACCACGCAATTACTGGTCGATACGCTGAACAAGAACCCGGCGACGACCTTTGTCGTGATCGAGGAGGTCGATACCGACAACTGGGGCATTGCCGGCGAAACCGTGACCCGGCGCCGCGCGCAGGAGGCCGGGCAATGAGCACCGAGGACTTCAACGCCATCGCCGGGCTGCTCGATACCTACTACGACGGGCTCTACCACTGCGATATCGAGCGCCTACGCCAGGTTCTCCATCCCTCCGCGTTGTATGCCTGCGCCAGCGACGGCAAGCTGCTCACCTACGATATGGCCACGTACTTCTCGGTCGTTGCCCAGCGCCGGTCGGCGGCCAGCCAGGGTCTGGCGAAATCCAGCCGCATCGTCCGCATCGAGTTTGCCGGGCCGGTGACGGCCTGGGTGCATTTCGAGTGCACCATTCCGCCCCGGCGATTCGATGACCGTCTCACACTCGTCAAACTCGATGGACGCTGGCAGATCATTTCCAAGGTCTTCCACTATGAAGATCTGGGTGCCGGGCCGGTGTCAGGCGGCTAGGGCCAGGGTCGGCATCCCACCGGGTGGGCGGCGTTAGCCCGACGGGATGCCGGCAAGCGCTTAGAGACCGCTTTCGGTACTGGCGATGATGGCTGGATAACCCTGCGGGTTGTCCTTGTGGTCGTAGATTTCCTTGATGTGGAATTCCAGATCGGTCAGGGCGCCGTTTTCGTCGGCGTAGATTTCCTTGATGCGCAGGATTTCAGGCAATGCCGACTTGAAGGCGGCGATCAGGGTGGGGTCGAAATGGCGGCCGGTTTGTTCGTCGAAGTACTGCAAGGCGGCTTCGAGGCTGACTGCGGCCTTGTAGGGGCGAACCGACACCAGGGCATCGAAGACGTCGGCGATGGCGACGATACGTCCTTCGAGGGGGATGGCTTCGCCGGCCAATTGCTGCGGGTAGCCGCTGCCATCCCATTTTTCATGGTGGGTGAGGGCGATGATGCGGGCGGTTTCGAGCAGTTCGTTGTCGTGCTTGCCGATGATCTCGGCACCCATGATGGGGTGTTGGTGCATGACTTGCCATTCGGCGGCATCGAGTTTGCCGGGCTTGAGCAGGATGGCGTCGGGAATGCCGATCTTGCCGATATCGTGCATCGGCGCCGTGTTGAAGATGATGTTGGCCGCTTCTTCCCCCAGCCCGTGCGCCAGGGCGATGAGGCGGGCGTAGTGGCTCATGCGCAGCACGTGGTTGCCGGTCTCGTTGTCCTTGAACTCGGCGGCGCGGCCGAGGCGCCTGATGATCTGCTGGCGGGTGGTGAGCAGTTCGAGGGTGCGCTGGCGGACCATGCGTTCCAGTTCCCGCGACTGGTCATAGAGAGCCAGGTGGGTGCGTACCCGTGCCTTGACGATGGGCGGGCTGATCGGCTTGGTGATGTAGTCGACGGCGCCGGTGTCCAGGCCGCGCTGCTCATCCTCGGTGCTGCTCATGGCGGTGACGAAGATGATCGGAATGCGCCGCCGGTCGGGGTTCGCCTTCAGGCGGCGGCAGATTTCCAGGCCGCTGATCCCGGGCATCATGATGTCGAGCAGAATCAGGTCTGGCGGTTCGTCGGAATAGACGATCTTCAGGGCTTTTTCGCCGGAGGTGGCGACCCGGACACGATAGTCGTCGCGCAGCACTTCGCTCAGAAGCTCTATGTTTTCAGGGCTGTCGTCGACAACCAGCACGCATTGTTTGGGCAGAAGGGGGGACATGGCTGGCGGCTCTCTTTTCGCAGGTCAGGTGTTGTTTCGTTCGGTGGTCATCTGATGCAGGGTTTCTTTTGCATCGTCAAAGGCGTACTGATTGATCTGGCGGGCGAGCCGTTCAACCTGCCGGGGGTCGAATGATTGCCTGAGCTGACTGGCAATTTCATCGAAGGCCCGCACGGCGGCGGCGTCGTCATTATCAAGCAGGATATGCAGATTGGATATGGCGCCGGCCGACATTGCGTCAATCGGCCGCATTTCGGCGGATGGCGCCTCGTCGTGGATTTCGCGCGCCCGGGCGATAACGGCGGGCAGTGTCCTGCCCAGGGTTTCCAGCAGGGCATCGATGCCCGGATGCATGGCGGCGAGGTCGCTTTTGAGCAACTCTTCAAGTTTGCCTGCCTGTTTGGCAAGTCCGTCGGCCCCGATGTTGGCGGCCAAGCCCCGCAGCGTGTGCGCGCGCAACAGCATTGCGCCGCTATCGCGGCGGGCCTGGTCGGCCAGCAATTGGCTGGTCGCATCTGCCTGGTTTTCGCAGAAGCGGACGAGCAAGCGGTCGTACAGGGCGCGGTTACCGCCGAGCCGGGAGAGGGCGGCGGTGGAATCGATCTCGCCGTTGGCCGAGGGGAGATCCGTCCCGGATGCATCGGCTTCGGCTGGGGGAGCGTCGTCGGCGGATGAGGGTTCGCCCAGCCAGCGCCCCAGGGTATCGTGGAGAACGGCGATGTCGATGGGTTTCGGTATGTGGTCGTTCATGCCGATGGCCAGGCAGCGCTCCCGGTCGCTGGTCAGGGCATTGGCGGTCATGGCGACGATAGGCAGTTGCTCGCAGCCCGGCAAGCGGCGGATGGCTTCGGTTGCGGTGTAGCCGTCCATGACCGGCATGTGGCAATCCATCAGGACCAGATCGTAGGCGGTGGCGCCTACTTTCCGAAGCGCAATCTCGCCGTTTTCCGCGGTGTCGACATTGAGGCCGATGCCGGTCAGCATTTCCTCGGCCAGTTCGCGGTTGACCTCGTTGTCTTCGACGAGCAGCACGCGTTGGCCGGAGAAGCGGCGACCCGGGCCGTGTGGCTTGCGGCCGGCAACGTCGCGGTGGGCGGCGTCGCGATGCAGGGCCTGCATGATGGCGTCGAACAGCGCTGAAGGGGTTGCCGGTTTGACCAGAATGGCGCCGACCTGGCATTCGCCCAGCGCGATCTGCAGTTCCTCCGGGTCGTAGGCAGTCGCCATGACGACCGCTGGCGAGAGATCGGGGTACTGGTGGTCGATTTCGCGGAGTAGTTCGACGCCGTCCATGCCGGGCATCTTCCAGTCGACGATGAGCAGGCCGTAGGCACGATGCGCCGCCTGTGCCGTGGCGATGGCGGCAAGGGCCGGCGCCGCGCCGAATTCGGCCTGTCCTTCGATCCCCAGCATGTCCAGCATGTGCAGGAACACATCGCAGGCGCCGGGGCTGTCGTCGACGACCAAGGCCCGCAGGCCGTTCGGTAATCCGACTCGCCGGGACGTTTCGGCCTCTCCGGCCGGGAGGCCGAATGGAAGGCGGAAGGTGAAGCAGCTGCCGACTCCGGGCTGACTGCGGACGCCGATACTGCCGCCCTGCAGGTCGACGATGCGCTTGCAGATCGACAATCCCAGTCCGGTGCCGCCGTATTTGCGCGTGGTCGACGCATCGGCCTGGGAAAACGCGGCAAACAGCCCTTCCTGTTGCTCGGCATTCATGCCGATGCCGCTGTCGATGATCTCGAAGGCGAGTTCGATGCCTTGTTCACGCCGCGATGCGATGGAGACAGCCACCTTGATTTCCCCGACCTCGGTGAACTTGATGGCATTGCCGACCAGATTGAGCAGTATCTGCCCGAGGCGCAGCGGGTCGCCCAGCAGGTGGTCGGGAAGCTCGGGGGCGATGTCATAGATCAGCTCCAGCCCACGGTCGCGCGCCTTCATGCCGCATAGGTCGCCGAGATTGCGCAGGACGGCATCGAGGCTGAAAGGCACGTGCTCGAAATGCATCTTCCCCGCCTCGATCTTGGACAGATCGAGAATGTCGTTGATGATGCCGAGCAGCCCCTTGGCGGCGCTGTCGACCTTGTTCAGATAATTGCGCTGGCGCGTATCCAGCTCGGTGCGCAGGGCGAGGTGGGTCATGCCGATGATGGCGTTCATCGGGGTGCGGATTTCGTGGCTCATATTGGCCAGGAAATCGGCTTTCGCCGCCGCGGCCGCCTCGGCCGCCTCGCGGGCCCGGCCGGCTTCCCGCTCGGCCTCCTTCTGGGCGGAGATGTCGACGATGACGCCGACCAGCCCATCCGGCCGGCCGTCCGGTGTGCTGAAACCGCTGACCGAGTAGAGGACGTCGCGTCGCCGCCCTTCGGCATCGACCAGCTGGACTTCGTGGGTCACCCGGTCGCACTCGGCGATGATCCGTTCGTCCTCTGCCTGGTAGGCCTGGCGTGCTTCTTCCGGGATATAGGTCAGGTCCAGTACGCGCTTGCCGACGAATTCCTGGCGCCGGATGCCGAAAAACGACTCATAAGCCTGGTTGCAGCCCAGGAAGCGGGTGTTGGCGCCCTTGTAGAAAATGGGGTTGGGGATGGTATCGAGGAGCGCTTGCAGTAGCGCGAACTGGCGGATCAGTTCGGCTTCGATCTCGCGCCGGTCGGACACGTCGAGTACCGTGATCAGGATGGAGTCGAGTTCGTGATTGCCGTTGCGGATGGCGGTGAGCTGCACGTCGCCCCAGCGCGATTCACTTCCCGGAGTAACGAATTCGAATTCGTTGCGCAGGCTTTGCTTGCCGGCTGTTTGATCCTGCGCCAGCAGATCGTCCATGCGGCCCAGGACATCGGCAGGTAGCGCGATGCTGTCCGGCCGGGCGAGCAACTGCGCTATCGGTTGGTCGATGAAGCGGGCGAATGCCGGGTTGACCAGCGTCGGTTTGCGTTCCCGGTCGAGGCTGACGATGCCGACCGCCGCATTGTCGAAAATGGCGCGGAAGAAGGCTTCCCGTTTCTGCAGGATGTCCTGGTTCTGGCGCAGGGCCAGGGTGCGGGCGGAAACCTTCTGTTCCAGCGCGCTGTTGGCGTCTTCCAGCTTCCGGCGGGCATCCTGCAGGTGTTGGCGCATGGCGTCGAGGGCGTTGGCGAGGCGGACAACCTCCCGCCAGCGGGCATCGGTGGTGACGGGGGCGTCCAGGTTCATGTCGCCGATGCGCGCGCTGTCGTTGGCCAGGGCGATCAGGGGTTCGCCGAAGCGCTTGGCGATCCGGATGGCGACCACCATCCCCAGCGCCAAGGCCGCCAGGGTGATCAGGCCGAGCAGGAGCAGATCCTGCCGGGTGATGGGGACAAAATCGCTTTCCGGCGCCGTCGCGCCGAGCCATACCCCGGTATCCTTGATCGGCCTGAAGAGGCTGATCCAGAGGCCGTCCGCATGCGCGATGCGATGCACGCCCTGGGCGGGATCGGGTTCGGCCTGCCATGCCTGGAAGGCACTCGCCAGTTCGGGGAGGCCGAGGTCTTCCGGGGTCTTCAGCAAGGCATCCTGCATGGCCTGGCGGTCCGTGAAGCGCGGATCACTGGGCAGGGCGATCATCCGCCCTTCCTTGAGAAAGAGGGCAGCCTTGCCATGGGGGCTGATCGCCATGTGGGTGGTGAATTCGGCGATGTCGATCAGCCGGACGTCGTGGGCGATCACATAGCGCGAGCCATCGGCGGCTTGCCAGCGCATGCTCGCGGTGATGCCGGGGGCGCGGGTGGTGAAAAAAATGTAGGGCTCGGTCCAGAACACCGCATCGTCGTCGGTTAGCGCCTGCGCACCCTTGAACCATGGCCGTTCGCGGGCGTCGTAATGGCGCTCGCGCATGTCGACCTGCGTGATCTGCCGATTGGCATTCCAGGTGATCCAGTAGGTCTGGCTTCCCCACGCCTCCGGATTGGAAATCCGGTTGATCCAGTGGCCTTCCTCGGTCATCAGCAACAGGATTTCGCGCCCGGATTCGTGCGCGAAAACAACCGAGGCGATTTCGCCGTGATGGGCGATGATCGGGAAAAAGAACTCGTTGAAGCGCAACAGTTCGTCGAAATCGAGATTGCCGTTCTTGCCCCAGCCCTGGCTGCTGCGCAGGGTGACCTCGACCGTCTTGAGGAGGCGGGTGTAGCGGGCCTCGAGCTGTTCGGCGGCGAGTTCCATCTGCGACCTGGCCAGGCGGTCGACGGTCGGCCGGCCGATCAGGTGGTAAACAGAGGCCGCGAATGCCATCAGCGCCAGCAGAATGAGCAGCCCGATACGCACGATCAGGCTGTTGGCGAACCCCGGCATCCTGAAGGAAACGCTGCGTAGCATCCCTTCTCCCCCCTCTGGTCATATTCCCGATGACGGCCCATCGCTGGAGGCCTCAATTTCATTCTGTGGCGACTTTGTGTCGAGATATACGGCTGGCGTATTCCCGTGTCAACAAATTATGTGATGGGCGTAGGTGGTGTTGCCCTGGATGCGCGAACGGGAAAGCCAGTGTTGGGGGGGCGTGCTAGTGGACGACGATTATTTCGGGGATTTTCCCGACGAATTCCAGGCGCTGGCTCAGGGCCTCGGTGACGAAGATGCGGCCGTCGCGGTCGACACGCAGGACGAGGCCGACCGCCATTTTGCGCGCCATGTCGCGCCAGGCCTCTGGGCCGGCGATGAAAATCGGCTTCGAGGCGGCATCGGAGCGGGTACCGGACCCGGCGTCGGCGGGAATCAGCACGGTCACCGCCTGCGTGTGGGCGGCTGGATAGCCGCTGCGCGGGTCGAGCAGGTGCGGGTAACGCTGGCCGGCAACCTCGAAAAAGCGCTGATAATCGCCGGAGGTGCCGATCGCTTCGCCGTCGGCGAGCGTCACGGTGGCGAGAGGGCCGGGCTGGCGCGGGTGCTGGATGCCGACGCGCCATTTCTTGCCTTCCTTGCTGCCCAGCGCCATGACATTGCCGCCGATGTTGATCAGTGCGTTGCGGATGCCCATGTCGCGCAGGATGCCCGCTGCCCGGTCGAGGGCGACGCCCTTCAGATAACCGCCGAAATCGAGGGCGACCTGGCGGTTGCGGCTTTTAACCGTATTGCCGTCGATGACGATGTCGGCGATCGACGGCTTGCCGGCCAGCCAGGCCTTGATGTCGGCTTCGGGCGGCAAGTCAGCCCTGAATTCGTCGGCCTGGAAACCCCACAGCTTGATCAGCCGGCCGATGCCAGGGTCGAACAGGTGCTCGCCCTGCTTTGACAGCGCCTGGGCCTCACGAATGAAGCCGGCCAGTTCGGGCGTCACCGTCTGCGGCTTGCCGGCGGCGATGGCGTCGTTGAGGGCACTTAGTTCGGAGGGCTGCCAGGCGTGATAGGCGTGGTGCAGGCGGTCGAATTCGCGCAGCACGGCGGCAATGGCCTGGCGACCCTGGGCGGGGTCGTCGCCGACGACGATGACTTCGACACGGGTGCCGAAAACGTAGGCCTGCTGTTCCTGTAGCGGCGTACGGCTGCAGGCGGCCAGCAGCAGCGCGCAGAGCCCGACCAGAAAGCGCCTCAGGCCAGGCCGCATGCGTGTTCGATGGCGGTGATGAAGGCGCCGGCCGCGTCGAAGCCCGATTGCTGGCGAATCTCGACCATGCAGGTCGGGCTGGTGACGTTGATTTCGGTGAGGTAGTTGCCGATGACGTCGATGCCGACCAGCATCAGGCCGCGCTTGAAGAGGATGGGGCCGAGCGCTTCGGCGATCTGCCGGTCGCGCCCTGACAATTCCTGGGCGACGCCGGTGCCACCGGCGGCCAGGTTGCCGCGCGTCTCGCCGGCCTTGGGGATGCGCGCCAGGCACCAGGGTACCGCTTGGCCGCCGATGAGCAGGATGCGTTTGTCGCCGTGGGCGATCTCCGGCAGGTAGCGCTGCGCCATGACGGTGCGCGCGCCCGTGTGGGTCAGCGTTTCGAGAATGACGTTGCGGTTGGGGTCGTTGCGGTGCACGCGGAAAATCTGGCTGCCGCCCATGCCGTCGAGCGGCTTGAGGATGACGTCGCGTTCCGCGTCGACGAAATGTTGGAGTTGCGCCATGTCGCGGCTGACCAGGGTGGGCGGCGCGAAGTCCGGAAACTCCATGATCGCCAGCTTTTCGGAGTGGTCGCGCAGGGCGCGCGGCCGGTTGAAGACGCGTACGCCGTCGGCTTCGGCCCGTTCGAGCAGCCAGGTGGCGGTCAGGTACTCGAAATCGAAGGGCGGGTCCTTGCGCATGACCACTGCGTCGAAGGCGGTTAGCGGCATCCATTCGCGGCCGGTTTCGCGGTACCAGTCGTGGTCGTCAGGGCGCAGATGCAGGTGCAGGGTTTCGCCGGAGACGCCGCCGGGGTGGGCGCCGTCCGGCTTGCGCCAGCCCAGCGTCCGGGCCTCGATGGCATAGACCTCGTGGCCATGCTTCTCGGCGGCACGCATCATGGCTACCGACGAGTCCTTCCACGCCTTCAGCTCGGGCAGCGGATCGAGGATGAACGCCAGTTTCAGCGACCGGCTGCTGCCGCCGAGCAGATGCTTCTCGAAATGCAGCTGTTGCGCCATCAGTCCTCGTCGGTCTCGGGCGCCGTGCGCTCGAGCTCGATGGCGGCGGCCAGGCAGGCCAGGCGACCGACCACACCGTACGCGTAGAAGCGATTGGGCGGCGAATCCGGGTTGCCGCAGCGGTAGTCGGGGAGGTTGCAGCCGGTTTCGAAGGCTAGCGGCTCGAAATGCATGCCCGGCGCGTTGAGGTTCTCGTCCTTGCCGCGCCCGGTATGCACGCGGTAGAAGCCGCCGACGACATAACGGTCGATCATGTAGATCACCGGCTCCGCCACTGCCTCGTTCAGCGTCTCGAAGGAGTGGACGCCTTCCTGGATCAGCACCTCGGAGACTTCGAGGCCTTCCTTGATCACGCTCATCTTGTTGCGCTGCTTGCGGTTGAGCGCGATTACCTCGTCGGCATCGCGCACGGTCATCACACCCATGCCGTAGGTGCCGGCATCGGCCTTGACAACCACGTAGGGCGTCTCATCGATGTCGTACTCGCGGTACTTTTCCTTGACCAGGTCGAGCACGGCGGCGACGTTGGCGGCCAGGCATTCCTCGCCCTGCCGCTCGTGGAAGTTGATGCTGCGACACACCGAGAAGGCCGGGTTGATGCGCCAGGGATCGATGCCGATGGCCTTGGCGAAGTCGTTGGCAACCTGGTCGTAGGCGGCGAAGTGGTTGGACTTGCGGCGCACGGCCCAGCCGGCGTGCACCGGCGGCAGAACGACCTGCTCGTTGAGACCTTGCAGGATGGGCGGGATGCCGGCCGACAGGTCGTTGTTGAGCAGGATGGCGCAGGGGTCGAAGCCGTCCAGCCCGAGGCGGTAGGGGGTACGCACCAGCGGTTCGAGCAGCAGGCTGTGGCCGTTGGGCAGGTCGATGGTCGTCGGTTTGTCGATATCCGGCAGCAGCGTGCCGATGCGCACGTTCAGCCCCGTCTGCTTGAGGATGGCGGCGATCTGCGCAACGTTCTGCAGGTAGAACTGGTTGCGTGTGTGGTTTTCCGGAATCAGCAGCAGGCTGCGCGCATCCGGGCAGAATTTCTCGATGGCACTCATCGCCGCCTGCACGCACAGCGGCAGGAAGGCCGGATTGAGGTTGTTGAAGCCGCCGGGGAAGAGGTTGGTGTCCACCGGCGCCAGCTTGAAGCCGGAATTGCGCAGATCAACCGAGGAATAAAACGGCGGCGTGTGTTCCAGCCACTGGCCGCGCAGCCAGTGCTCGATTTGCGGACTGGCGGCCAGGAAGCGGCGTTCCAGTTCGAGGAGCGGCCCGGTGAGGGCGGTGGTGAGGTGGGGAACCATGTGCTGTCTCTTTCCCGGGAAATTTTTATTGTGGCCGCAAATCTTACACCGCAGTGCACAAATAGGGGGCATCCGTGCGCGGTCAACCCGTTGAAAACAGGTAAAATTCGCCCCTTCGTTTTACCGTTATTTTGAGATCGGAACCGCTGTGCTCGTCGCCGCCAACATCACCATGCAGTTTGGGGTCAAACCCCTGTTCGAGAACGTCAACGTCAAGTTCGGCGAGGGCTACCGCTACGGCCTGATCGGCGCCAACGGGGCGGGCAAGTCGACCTTCATGAAGATCCTGTGCGGTGCGCTCGAACCGTCGGCCGGCAACGTGTCGAAGGATGTCCATGAGCGCATGGCCTACCTGCGCCAGGATCAGTTCGCCTACGAAGACATGCGCGTCCTCGACGTCGTGATGATGGGCCACGAGGAACTGTGGACCGCCATCCAGGAACGCGACGCCATCTACGCCAACCCGGAAGCCACCGAAGACGACTACATGCGCGCCGCCGAACTCGAAGGCAAGGTCGGCGAATACGACGGCTACACCGCCGAGTCGCGCGCCGGTGAGTTGCTGCTCGGCGTCGGCATTCCGACCGAACAGCACAACGGCCCGATGAGCGAAGTGGCGCCCGGCTGGAAGCTGCGCGTGCTGCTCTGCCAGGCCCTGTTCGCCAACCCGGACATCCTGCTGCTCGACGAACCGACCAACAACCTCGACATCAACACCATCCGCTGGCTGGAAGACGTGTTGAACGGCCGTGACTCGACGATGATCATCATCTCGCACGACCGTCACTTCCTGAACCAGGTCTGTACCCACATGGCCGACCTGGACTACGGCAAGATCACCACCTACGCCGGCAATTACGACGACTTCATGGAAGCCGCGCAGCAGGCCCGCGAACGCCAGTCGCAGGCCAACGCCAAGGCCAAGGAACGCATCGCCGAATTGCAGACCTTCGTGCGCCGCTTCTCGGCCAACGCCTCCAAGGCCAAGCAGGCGACCAGCCGTCTCAAGCTGATCGACAAGCTGAAGCCGGAAGACGTCAAGCCGTCGTCGCGCCAATATCCGTGGATTCGCTTCGAGTACGACGAGAAGCTCAAGCTGCACCGCCAGGCAGTGGAGATCGAGAACCTCTCCTTCGCCTACGAAGGCAGCGACCGGAAAATTTTCAACAATCTGACCCTGACCATCAATGGCGGCGAAAAGATTGCCGTGATCGGTGAAAACGGCGTCGGCAAGACCACCCTCCTGAAACTGCTGATGGGCGAATTGCAGCCGCAGTACGGTACGCTCAAGTGGGCGGAAAAGGCGCGTACCGGTTACTACGCGCAGGATCACAGCGCCGAATTCGCCGGCGAGCAAAGCCTGACCGACTGGATCGCCGGCTATGCCCGCGCCACCATCGAGGACGGTGGCGACCTGGAAACCCTGATTCGCGGCACGCTGGGCCGTCTGCTCTTCTCCGGCGACGAGCAGAAGAAGCCGGTGAACGTCATTTCCGGGGGCGAACAGGGCCGCATGCTGTTCGGCAAGCTGATGCTGCAAAAGCCCAACGTGCTGGTACTCGACGAACCAACCAACCACCTCGACATGGAATCCATCGAGGCCCTGAACTCCGGGCTGGAAAAATTCCCCGGCACCCTGGTCTTCGTGTCGCACGACCGCGAGTTCGTGTCATCGCTGGCCACGCGCGTCCTCGAAGTGAAGGGCGATGGCAGCATCGTCGATTATCTGGGCGGTTACGAGGACTACCTAGCTTCGCTGGGCGTCGAATAAGACCGGACTGCCCCCGCTGGGGTGTTGTTCCCGAAAGCCGAAGGCGGAAGCCTTCGGCTTTTTTCATGCGCCGTGCAGGCGTGTCCAGAGGACCAGCAACAGCGCTGCCGCGGCTACCCAGAGCAGGGTGGCGGCAAGCAGGGTATGGGTCAGGCCGAGGCGGGGGGCCAGAAGATAGACAGCGAGCAGGTAGGCCGCATAGGGCAGGAGGGCGTACAGGCCGAACAGGGCGGTTTCTCGTAGCGCCTCCGGGCCGCGCTCCTGCCCGACGAGGGCGTGGGCAATCAGTGCGAAGGTCGGAAACAGCGGCACCAGACCGGCGATGTAGAAGTGGCGGCTGCCGGCGAGCAGGGCGATGATGAGGACTGCCAGCGCACCGAGCAGGCTTTTGGCGAAGAGCATCATGGTCGCGATGAAGGAAGACAAATCAGGCTGCGCACTGTACCCCCTTTATCGTTCATGAGGCAGCCGCTTTCCGTCGGTCTCCTGCGGCGACGGCGGATCAGGCGGTGGGCTGTTTAGCCGGCAAGACGTAGGGCAACAAGGCTTTGGCCGCATCGACCCGCAGCGCCGGGCTGGCGTTCGGGTCGTTCATGACGGCGAGCAGGAAGCTCTGCGGATCGGCATGGGGGCCGCTCAGGTGCAGCTTGCCGTGAGCCACGGCGGCGCTTTCCGGAGGAGGCGTATCGCCGCCTGCGGCCTGTGTTTGGGGAGATGCGAGCCGGCAAAGGGCACCTTCGAAGGCCACGCGTTCGATGCGCTCAAAGCCGGCCAGCAAGTCGGCCTGCTTGTCCGGAGTCGGTACCATGCCCAGCCAGGGTTCGTCGATGAACATGCTGCCCATGCTCGGATCGATGAAGGCGCTCCAGCGTTCATCGTCGCCCAGTCGTGCCGGAGGCAGTTCGATCGTGTCAGCTGCTTCTGCCTGAATGCGGTCAACGGGGAGTTCGGAGGCGTAGCGGGCGATCAGTTGTGTCAGGAAGGCAATTCCGTTTTCCCGCGAGACCGGTTCAGCCAGCGTGAACCACAGGCGGAAGCCTCGTCCATCAACCGATACGAGAGGGGCGGGGAGCTCCATATCTTCCTGGACGCCGCGCAAGAGGGTTGCCGCATGTTCCCAATCGGCTGGCCGACGGATGGCAAGGCAGAGTCGGCGACAGCTGTCCTGAACATCGGTCGCCGCGTGCTTGCCCGGCCCCGGCAGGCCGAAAAGGCGGTTGAGCTGGAAATTGAGTTTGTCCATGATCTCTTTGGGTCGTTTGCCGGCGATTGTACGGTGCGGCCGGCTTTTGCACGATTATCGATGCGCGATGCTTTCGAGGCGGTAGCCGAGGCCGCGTACGGTATGAATCAGCGGATCGCTGCTTTCTGCATCGATTTTGGCGCGCAGGCGGCGGATGTAGACATCCACGACATTGGTCAGTGGGTCCTCGCTGACACCCCAGACATTGGCCAGGATGCGTTCACGGCTGAAGAGGCGACCCGGTGCGCTCATCATCAGTTCGAGCAGCGCCAATTCCTTGGCCGTCAGCTGCAGTATGCGGCCACCACGGGTGGCCTGCATGCGTTCGCGGTCGAACACCAGGTCGGCTACCTGCAAGCGGTTGGGGGTGGTGCGCTGGACATCCCTGCCGCGTCGGGCCAGCGATTCCAGGCGGGCGAGCAGTTCTTCGAAATCGAAGGGTTTGGGCAGGTAGTCATCGGCGCCCAGGCGCAAACCGGCGACACGGTCTTCCACAGCTCCGAGCGCGGAGAGAATGAGGATGGGCAGGGCCACGCCCTCGGCACGCAAGGTCTGGCATATCTCCAGGCCGCTGGTTCCGGGGAGCATCAGGTCAAGGACGATGACGGCGGATTGCCTTTCCGTGGCGCATTCCCGCGCCAGTCTTCGCGCCGAGCTCAGGCCACTGACACCGTCCCCGGCCGTTTCCACCCGATGTCCTTCCGCGCGCAGGCCACGGCCGAGAAAGTCGGCGATGCGAGGATCGTCCTCGATGACCAGGATGTTCATGCAACCTCTCCTTCGAGCATGTCTTGTTGCGCAACGGGGAGACTCAGCATGGCACGCGTACCGCTGGCGCCGCTCTCCAGTATCAAGCTGCCGCCGTGAGCCTGGGCCAGTGCCTGGGCGATGCTGAGGCCGAGCCCGCTGCCCTCGGCACTGTGTTGGCGGGCCTGCGTGCCCCGGAAATGTCGGTCGAATACATGAGGCAGTTCTTCCCTTGGAATGCCGATACCCTGGTCTTCGATGGTCAGCAGCACACGAGCCGGATGGTGCGCCTCGCGTTCCTGGGTCAGCACTTCGACCCGGACACAGCCGCCGGTGCGGGAGTAACGCGTTGCGTTGTCGAGCAGGATGCCCAGGAGCTGGCGCAGCCTCAGTGGGTCGCCCTGCACCACGTGGCCACCCGTCACGCGGGGCGGCCCGATCAGGCTTACGCCTTGTTGTTCGGCCAGCGGGCGGGCCTGTGTAACGGCTTCGCCGGCCAGTTCGTCTATATCCACGGGTATGCGACGCAGCGACAGGGAGTCGATGTCGTTGCGGGCCATGCTGAGCAGGTCATCGATGACCGAGCCAAGCTGGCGCGCGGTATCGACGATACGAGCCAGCGCCTGGCGGTATTCGACGGCCGGTTTATCGACGCCGCGCAAGGTGATTTCCGCCTCGCCGCGGATGACCGTGGTCGGGGTGCGGAGTTCGTGGCTGATATCGGCAAACAGTCGTCGCCGCCGGCTATCGGCCTCGCGCAGTGCGGTCAGGGCATCGGCCAGTTCGCCGGTGCGTGCGGCCACCTGTTCTTCCAGCTGCTGGCGCTGGGCAGATTCGCGTTGCCGGTGCTCTTCGAGTTCGGCGGCCAGCGCGTTGACGCTGCGTGCCACTTCGGAGAACTCGTCATTTCCCGAGAGCGGGATGCGGTGACTCAGCTTTCCCGCCTGAAGGGCATCGGCCCCCTCGCTGAGTAGTTGCAGCGGCCGCCTCAACTCGCGGCCGAAGTAGAAGAGGGCGAACAGGGTCACGACACCCAGCGCTCCGGCGACGCCAAGCCATAACCAGCGCACGACCGCGAGACGGGCATCCGCCGCGGCGCGTTCGCGCTGGACGGCAGCCGATTCGCGGGCAATGTTCTCGGCGACCAGTCGGCGTACATCGTATCCGTCGGCAATGTCGAATACCCGTGAATGGGCATCCCAGGCGGAACGCCAGTCGGTGTTGTGGGCCAGCGGCCTGGCTTCGTCGACCGACTTGATCAAGGCGGTGACGCTGCGTTCCAGGACCGTCAGCGCTTCGGCGCGCCGCAGGTGTTCCTCGCGGGCTTCGACGCTGCCGTCGAGCTGTATGGCCTGTTCGACCAGCACTTACAGACGCTGGACCGTCCCCTGCATGGCGGTCTCGAGTTCATCGCGCTGCGCCAGGTCGGCTTGCGTGCCCTGCTGCATCTGGGCGACCCACGTACGTAGGCGCTGTTTCTGGGCGGATAGCTGAATGAAGCTGGTAGCAATGTCGCTGGCGACGCGGCCGCGTACGACCTGGCGTTCGATGGCGACGAGCGACAACGCGGCAAGCAGGGCCGCGAGGACGATGACTGCGGCAATCAGGCCGAGAACGAAGGTAAGGCGGAGTCGAAACATCGGTCTATTCTCCGCATCGGTTGCGGTGCCCACAACCGTTCATCTGGCGTTCATCAAGGCGATCAGTATTTCTCATCTTTCGCTCAGGCTGGATTCAACTGCGTCGTTTGAAATAGGGGTGTCGGCATGCGGTGTCATGCCTGTTGAAGCAACCGTAACCCCTAGAGGAGTTTGCAACATGAAGCGTACGTCAATTGCCATAGCGATGCTCTGTTTCGGTGGCGCCGCCCTGGCCCAATCTCAGACTATCGTCGTCAATCAGGCCATCACCCAAGCCGAAGTGCAAGCCGCCCAGCAGGGCTGGTGCCAGGCGCTGCTCGACATTGGCGCCACTTATGCCAAGTCCGGCCAACCGGCCGCCAAGGCGCTGGCCGAGAAGGTGATCGACAGCGCCTACGGCTACCAGATGGGTGCCGTGCTGTTCAAGCCGACGCTGACGGTGAATCCGCAGACTTTCCGTCCGACCCGGGCCGGTGCCTTGTCCTATTTCGTTGGTGGCGACCCGGCCTTCCCCAAGGATAGCGGTTTCGCGCTCAAAGGCTGGACCAAGTGCGAAGTGGCCAACAACGCCATTTTCATTGCCGGGGACAGCGCAACGACCATGGGCAAGGTGAGCTTTACCGGCAAGGAGGGCAAGGTCACCACGGTCGACAAGACCTGGAAGTTCGTCAAGGACGATGCCGGCAATCTGCGTATCGTCGTGCACCATTCCTCGCTGGAATATTCCGGCAGCTAATGCCGGTTTCAGCCATCAAGCCGGGAAATGCCCCCGGCTTGATGGTGGTTCGGCACAAGTCGTGCCGGTGGCTGTCTACATAGCGGAGGACCGGTGCTGCCCGGGGCACGCCCCTCGCGAGTTACGGCTATTGCTGCGTACTGCTGGTTGCCAGCGTGCGGATGACACGCACGCAGTCGACGTCGGACTGATGGTAGGCCGATTTGATGTAGTCGATGTAGGCCCGTTCTTCTGAATTCGGGTTGGCAGCGAAGGTGGTCGTATAGGCGAAGCGCAGGAAGAGGACTGCCGGCTCGGGCTCCTCGATGGAAATGGTCAGGCTGCCGCCGGCATGTTGTTCGCCGGGCAGAATGTCGAAGCGGACCCAATGCAGTTCATGCAGGGTGACCCGGTCGTGGATGACGGCTGCGCCAAAATCGAGTTTGCGCAACAGGTGATCGGCGTGGCGCTCGACGATGGTGCAGCTTTCCAGCCCGGGCAGGAACGGGGTGGCGTCTTCGACGCGATGCAACAGGCCTTGCCAGAGCTGGTCGCGGGTCAGGGTTTCGACCAGCGGATTCTGCAGGTCGTTGATCTGGATGAGGTGTTCGAAATTCATGGCCCGATGTTAGCATTCCAGCCATGCAACTTGAACGACTCCTCCAGAAACACGGCTTCGGTACGCGCAAGGGCTGCCGGGCGCTGATCCGCAACGAACGCGTCGCCGTCAATGGCGAAATCTGCGACGACCCGTTTGCCGACATCCCCACCGATGGCCTGGTTTTCTCGGTCGATGGCGTCGATTGGCCCTACGCCGAGTACGCCTGCCTGATGCTCAACAAGCCGGCCGGATACGAATGTTCGCGCAAACCGCAGCATCATCCGTCGGTGCTCGAACTGCTGCCGGTTCCGCTGCGCGAGCGCGAGGTGCAACCGATCGGACGCCTCGATGAAGACACGACCGGCCTGCTGCTGATCACCGACGATGGACAGTTGAACCACCAGCTGTCGTCGGCCAAGCGCAAGGTGCCGAAGGTCTATCTGGCAATGACCAAGCATCCGCTCGATCAGGCGCAGATCGATCAACTGCTCGCTGGCGTGTTGCTCAACGACGAACCGGAGCCGATTGCCGCTGCCGGGGCCGAGATCGTCGGAGAAAACCTGCTGCGACTGACCGTTACCGAAGGCAAATACCATCAGGTGAAACGCATGGTCGCCGCCGCCGGCAACCGGGTCGAGGCCCTGCATCGCGAGGCGGTTGGCGAACTGGCCCTGCCGGCGGATATCAAGCCGGGCGAGTGGCGCTGGCTGTCGGCCGATGATTTGAAAAAACTGGGATACGTGAAATGACTCTGACCGAAATGCGCTATGTCGTGGCCTTGGCGCGCGAGCGTCATTTCGGTCGCGCGGCCGATGCCTGCCATGTCAGCCAGCCGACCTTGTCGGTGGCACTCAAGAAGGTCGAGGGGCAGATCGGCGCACCCTTGTTCGAGCGCGGTGCCAGCGATGTCCGCATCACGCCGCTTGGCGAGCGCATTGTTGCCCAGGCGCGCCGGGTGCTCGACGAGGCGGTCAAGCTGGAGGAAATCGCCGATGCCACAGGCGATCCGATGACCGGCCAGCTGCGTGTCGGCATCATCTACACCATCGCACCCTATCTGCTGCCGCAACTGATTCCCGCACTGAACCGCCAGGCGCCGAAGATGCCGCTGTTCCTCAAGGAGGATTTCACCGGCAACCTGATTCCGGCGCTGAAGGCCGGCGAGCTCGACGTCATCGTCATCGCGCTGCCTTTTGCCGAACCGGGGCTGGTCGCCCAGCCGGTCTACGACGAACCCTTCCGCGTCGTCGTTCCGGGGTCGCACCCCTGGGCGGCGCGCGATGCGGTGAATGGCGACGAGCTCGATGGACAGAACCTGCTCCTGCTCGGCCAGGGCAACTGCTTCCGCGATCAAGTGCTGGAATCCTGCCCCCGCCTGAGCGCACCGGATGCGCTCGAACACTCGCTCGAAGGCAGCTCGCTGGAAACCATCCGCTACATGGTCGCCAGCGGCGCTGGCGTGGCTGTCATGCCCAGCACGGCAGCCGACCCGCTGACGACCAAGGAGCCGCTGGTCAAGGTCTTGCCCTTTGCCGGTGTGCAGCCCAAGCGCACGGTTGGGTTGGTCTGGCGCGTCACCTTCCCCCGTCCGCAAGCTATCGACGCGGTACGTGCCGCGCTGCTGTCGTGCTCACTCGCCGGTGCGACATCGGTAGGTAATTGAGCCCCGTATCGGCGCGTTTCCGAAAGGGATGTCGTTCCACGTGGAACAGCAGCTTCAGTTGCCGTGCTTGAATCTTAGCCAGTGCACAACCGACTTGATCAGATGGTCGGGGTCAATCGGCTTGCTGATGAAATCATTCATGCCGACAGCCAGGCAGCGTTCCTTATCTTCCGTGAAGGCATTGGCCGTAGTGGCGATGATCGGTATCTGACGGCCGTTGGGTAAGGCCCGAATCGCGCGGCTTGCTGACAGGCCGTCCATGTTGGGCATCTGCATGTCCATCAGGATCAGGTCGTAGGATGACTGTTGGAAGCGCTCCACCGCCTGTACGCCATCTTCCGCGAGATCAACGTGGAGGCCGGCTTCTTCGAGGATGGCGGCGACGATATCCCGATTGGTCGGTTCATCCTCGGCAACCAGGACGCGTAAGCATGGACGTTCCAGCAGCCAGTTCAGATCGTCTGTCGGGGTTTCATCGAACGCGGCGATGAGGCCGGCTGCCGCGGGGCATCGCTGCAGGCGGGCGGTGAACCAGAAAATGCTGCCATGTCCCGGTGTGCTGGAGGCCCCGGCCTGGCCATCCATGAGATTTGCCAGGCGTTGCGTAATGGCGAGTCCCAGCCCCGTTCCTCCGTATTTTCGGGTTGTCGAGTTGTCGGCTTGCTCGAAGACATTGAAGAGCTTGGGCAGGACATCGGGCGCTATGCCGATACCGCTGTCTTCAACTTCAAAGCGCAGCGTTACGTGCTCGGCGTCTTCGTGTGCAACGGCTATGCGAATTTCGATCTGTCCCGTGTCGGCAAATTTGATGGCGTTCCCGACGTAGTTGATCAAGGCTTGCTGCAAGGCCGTGGCGTCGCCAAGCAGGTGACAGGGTTGAACGTGATTGACGACGCGCAGAGGCAGATTCTTCGCTTCGGCTTTCGGCTGGAGGATGGCGATGACGTTATCGACTATTTCCGGGACCGCGAGCGGACTGTTCCGCAAGGTCAGCTTGCCTGCGTCAATCTTGGAGAGTTCGAGGACGGCATTGATCAGGTTGAGGAGATGGGAACTGGCGGCCTCCAACTTGTTGAGTTGGCTTTGCTGTTTTTCCGAGAGCCCGCCACGGCGGATCAGATGGGCCATGCCGGAAATGGCATTGAGTGGCGTCCGGATTTCGTGGCTCATGTTGGCCAGGAATGCGCTCTTGGCGCGATTGGCTGATTCTGCGGCTTCCTTGGCCTGCAACAATTCAGCGGTACGCGCCACGACCAGCTCTTCAAGATGAGCATGGTGACGCGCCAATTCGGCGTGTGCTTCCTTCAGGTTGGTGATGTCGCGCGTGATCGAGAACAAGCAGGGAAGGCCCTCGATGGTCAGGCGCGATACGGAGAAAACGCCCCAGAGCAGGCTTCCATCCTTGCGGCGAAAGCGGGCTTCGAAAGATCCGTGTGCGTCGCTCGTTGCAAGGTACTGAACGATATGGGCGCGGTCTTCTGTATCTGCCCAGATATTCAGGTCGCTCGCGGTTCGCCCGATGATTTCGTCGCGCGGATAGCCTGACATGCCAAGGAAGGCATCATTGACATCGAGATAGCGGCCGTCCGTCAGGGAGGTAATGGCGATCGCGTCATGAGTGGTCCGGAAGGCTGCTGCATAACGCATTTCACTGTCCCTCAGCGCGGCCTGGGCACGGAGAGATTCTGTGATGTCGCGGAAATACCAGACACGTCCGAGGTAGCGGCCACTGGCATCGCGCAGTACCTGGGACTGGCGGTGCAGCGTGCGTCCGTCTTTCAGCGCTATATGCCGATTATCGGTGAGCGATGGATCGGCATATAGCTCGCGAATGCGGGCCAGGAAATCATCCGGGTTGACAACCCGGGGCAACGCGATGGACAGGAGATGGCTGTCCGCGATATCTGCCTGGCCATAGATCGATGTCGGAGAGGGCTCGGGAATCTCCCAGGCAGCGAAGAATTGCTTGTTGACCGCCACAATCCGATCGTTTTGGTCGACGACCAGAATGCCGTCCGGTGAACTGTCGAACAGCGCATTGGCCACGGAAGCCCTGAACTCCGCAGACGGCATATCATTGCTCACCGGGCTTAGTCCTCGCGGTGGGTGATGAGCGACAGGCTGGGGAGCCAGGCAGCGTTCGCACGCTTGGACGGGCTCATCCTGTACTTCCTCAGGATTCAGCTACTTTTTTCTTGGCTGGTGCCTTGGGTTTGGCGACCTTTTTCTCGAACTCAAAGCCGACCTTGCCGCTCTGGTTGACCAGATAGGCCGAGAACTTGCGGCGGGTGCGGTTCGAGACGAATTCCTTGAGCAGGTCGGTTTTGCCGTCGGTGAGCAGTTTCCTCATTTGTGCCGCGTCGATCGGCTGCTGCAGGATGATCTTGCCGGAACGGAAGTCGCAGGTTTTGTCGGTGCCGACCGATTTCTCGCAGACGTAGTTGGCGCCGTTGTCGTAGACGTTGGCCGCGCATTTCGGGCATTTGCCCAGGGCCTCCTGACCGGAGAAATCGACCGCTTCTCCTTCGCTGCCATCGCTCGTCTTGTCCTGGCCGAAATCGAATTCCGGTTGCAGGTCGTCGTTGAGCTTGATGGCGGCGGCGAAACTGCGGCCCATCTTGTTGCGGAAGCCGGTCAGCGGGCCGACCTGCTTTTCGGTCAGCAGTTGCTCGATTTCGGCCGGTTCGTACTGGCGGCCGGCAACGATCTTCCACAGCGCGTAGTCGCAACCGCCGCACTGGAATTTCTTGTAGGTCTCGCGAATCTGGCCGCCGCACTTCGGGCAGGGGGCGGTCAGCACGCCGAAATCGCCGGGGATGGTGTCGGCTTCGTACTGCTTGGCGCGTTCGACCATGTGGCGGGTCATCTCAGCGATCTCGCGCATGAATTCCTCGCGCGTGAATTCGCCCTTTTCGATGCGGCCGAGCTTCCATTCCCAATCGCCGGTCAGTTCCGGCTGGGTCAGTTCGTTGATGCCGAGGCCGTTCAACAGCGTCATCAGCGAGAAGGCCTTAGCGGTCGGGATTAGTTCGCGGCCTTCGCGGTGCATGTACTGCTCGCCGAGCAGGTTCTCGATGATCTGGGCGCGGGTCGCCGGGGTGCCGAGGCCACGGCCGGCCATGGCGGCCTTCAGTTCCTCGTCGTCGACCATCTTGCCGGCGCCTTCCATGGCGGAGAGCAGCGTGGCTTCCGAGTAGCGCGGCGGCGGCTTGGTGGCGTTGGCCTTGACGGTGACTTCGTCGGTCTTGACCTTTTCCTTGGGCTCGACGGCGACCAGATTGCCGTCGTCGCCTTCCTGGCTTTCCTTGCCATGGACTGCGAGCCAGCCCGGATTGACCAGCACCTTGCCCTCGGTCTTGAAGGGGTGGCCTTCGACGCGGGTGATACGGGTGGTGACCAGGTATTCGGCGGCCGGGAAGAAGACGGACAGGAAGCGGCGGACGACGAAGTCGTACAGCTTCTGCTCCATCTCGTTCAGGTTCTTCGGGGCCTGCGGCGTCGGGATGATGGCGAAGTGGTCGCTGATCTTGGCGTTGTTGAAGATGCGCTTGTTGGGCAGCACCCAGTTGCGAGCCAGGATCTGGTGGGCAAAGGGCGAATAGCGCGAGAGCAGCACTTCGTCGTGGCCCTTGCCGGCGCCCTGGCCGGTCAGTACGGCCAGCGTTTCCTTGACCGTCGGCAGGTAGTCTTCCGGCAGGCAGCGGGAATCGGTACGCGGGTAGGTCAGGACCTTGTGTTTTTCGTACAACGCCTGGGCCAGCGACAGCGTGGTCTTGGCCGAGAAGCCGAAGCGGGCGTTGGCTTCGCGCTGCAGCGTGGTCAGATCGAAGAGGCCCGGCGACAGGCGGGTTTCCGGCTTGGATTCCTCGGTCACTTCGCCGGGCTTTCCCAGTGTGGCGGCGCGAATGGCTTCGGCGCGGGAGACTTCCCACAGGCGGTCGGCGCGGGCGTGTTCGTCGTCGTTTTTACCCTTGTAGGCTTCGTCGAACCACTTGCCTTTATAGCTGCCGGCCTTGGCGCTGAATTCGGCTTCGACTTCCCAGTAGTCGCGCGGCTTGAATTCGCGGATTTTCTTTTCGCGTTCGACAACGATGGCCAGCGTCGGTGTCTGCACACGGCCGACGGTGGTCAGGTGGAAGCCACCCGTCTTCGAGTTGAAGGCGGTCATTGCCCGCGTTCCGTTGATGCCGACCAGCCAGTCGGATTCGGAGCGGCAGACGGCGGCGTCGCCCAGGCCTTCCATCTCACGCCCCGGACGCAGGCGGGCAAAGCCATCGCGAATGGCGCCTTGGGTCATGGATTGCAGCCACAGGCGCTGTACCGGCTTGCCGGACTTGGCGTTCTGGGCAATGTAATTAAAGATCAGCTCACCCTCGCGCCCCGCGTCACAGGCGTTCACCAGGCCTTCGACATCCTTGCGCTTGATCAGCTTGTTGAGCACCTTGAGGCGTGATTCGGTTTTCTCGATCGGCTTCAGTGCGAAGTGGGGCGGAATCACCGGCAGGTGGGCGAAAGACCATTTGCCGCGCTTGACCTCGAATTCCTCGGGGCAGGCCAGTTCGAGCAGGTGACCGACGGCCGAGGAAAGCACGTACGCTTCGCTTTCGAAGTAATCGTCGTGTTTGGTGAATCCGCCCAGCGCCCGCGCGATATCGGCGGCGACAGAAGGTTTTTCGGCAATGATCAGCTTTTTGGACATGGTTCGACCTGTTGGAGTGCCGGGGCATGATAAGTGCCCCGCGAGCGGCTTGGCAAGCCGTCTATATATAGAGAGTGTCTAGACGAGTCGCTGGTAGCGGTTGCCCGGAAGCGTTCCCAGGATGCCGCCGAGTTCGAGTGTCAGTAATTCGGGGAGAAGGGTGTCGGCGCTCTGCCCGGTGCGCTCGACGAGTTCGTCCAGGCTGCAGGGGGCGTGGCCAAGGGCGGTGAGAAGTGGGGAGGTTTCGCCGGGCGCAGCGCTAACCGTCGGCTCGCTGGCAGGAGGTTGGCAAACGTCGCCAAGTTCCTCGAGGATGTCGCCGGCCGCTTCCACCAGCTTGGCGCCCTGTTTGATCAGCTTGTGGCAACCGCGGGCAACGGGCGAATGAATGGAGCCAGGGATGGCGAAGACTTCGCGGCCTTGCTCGGCTGCTAGACGCGCGGTAATCAGTGAGCCGCTTTCGGGGGCTGCTTCGACGACGAGCACGCCTCGCGCCAGCCCGGAAATGATCCGGTTGCGGCGCGGAAAATTGTGAGCGACGGCCGGGGTGCCGAGGGGAAATTCGGAAACGATGGTGCCGCGCTCGGCAATGGCGCGTGCCAGCTCCTTGTTGCGTGCCGGATAGATGCGGTCGGCGCCGGTACCGATGACGGCAACCGTACCGCCACTGGCCGCCAGGGCACCGCGATGGGCGGCGGCATCAATACCGAGCGCTAGGCCGCTGACAATGCTCCAGCCCCGGGCTGCCAGGTGCCGGGCAAAGCTCTCGGCGGTCAGGGCGCCTTGCGGCGTGGCATTGCGGCTGCCTACAACGGCGAGTCCGCGCCGGTTCAGCAACTCCGGCTTGCCGCGTACGTAGAGAATATTGGGTGGGTCGGCAATTTCGAGCAAGGCTGGCGGATAGCCGGGGTCGGCCAGGGTCAGGATGGTTTGTCCCGGTTGCTCGGCCCATTCGAGGGCGTGCTCAATGGCATCGGTGGGGTCGGTATCGAACAGCAGGTCGGCACGGTCGCCGACAATGCTGCGTGCCGCGAGGCGACCAGCCGCGAAAATGGCTTCGGGTAAACCGAAAGCGGCGAGAAGCTTTCGTTGCGTCTCGCCGCCGATGCCGGGAATCAGGGTCAGCCGCAGCCAGGCGGCCAGGGCATTGGTGTCGCTCACGGATTCCTTGCCGAATCTCCGGCAATGACCGCCTTCGATGATTCGACGACCAGCGCGTAGCTGACGCCGTTGAAGACGCGGAAGACGAAGGCCAGGCCGTAGCGTTCGTCGGGCACCGGAGTGCTTGTACGGCGGCCGTCCTGATCGACGTCGAGCGAGACGCGTTTGCGGTAGAGCGCAACGACATGGCCGATTTCCATGCCATTGTTCTTGCCGACGTTCAGCGCAATGACCGAATTGGCACCGCCTTCACGCAGGCCGCCGTAGATCCCGATCACGCGGGCCGATACATCCTGTTCCGGACGATGCGGCACATAGGAAATGATCTGCGGTTCCGGCGCCGGAACCAGGCGGTCACCGCGGGCGATTTCTTCCTTGGCGAGGGAAACGCGCAGCATGGACGGTTCGCCGGGCTTGACCAGACGGGCATTGCCGAGGAAGAAGGCTTCGTAGGCGATGACCTTGCCGGTTTCTGGGTCTTTCAGCGGCTTGCCCTTGCGGAAAACGTGCCATTTCGTAATGGCAGTGTCGGGAATTCCGCTGGCGTAGAAAGTATCGCCGGTACCGACCAGCATGCGGTCTTCCTGCATGGCAACGATCTTGACGCCGGTATTGAGTTCGCTGTCCTCGATGACCAGCGGCTGCGAGAGGAAGGGCTCGATAGCGCCCGCCGGTATGCTGGGAATGACTTGCTGTACTGGGGCGCTGTGCACGCTCGGTTGCAGCTTGCCGGGGCCGCCCGCTGCGCCGCCGACCCGCTTGCCCAGCTTGAGGCGGGGCGAGCCGCTCGACATGTCGAGCATGACGACATCGCCCGGATAGATCAGGTGCGGATTCTTGATCTGATCCTTGTTCATCTGCCAGATTTCCGGCCAGCGCCACGGTTGCTTCAGGAACTTGCCGGAGATATCCCACAAGGTATCGCCCTTGACGACGACATGGCGGTCCGGCGGGTTGTCGACGAGCTGCAGCGGGTCGGCGGCGGATGCGCAGACGGCCGTCACGGCCAAGATGAGCGCGGATATAATGCGAACCATAGTCGTAACACCTCTCGTGCCGGTGGAACGCAATGCCACCGAAGCGGTCTCAGTAACGTCACGCGATTTTGCGTTTTCTTACCTCGGAATTGCTTTAGATTCTGCACGTAATAACCTAAGCGAGCAAGCTTTTATTCCATTTTTGACATGGCTCTTCTACCCATTTTGCGTTTCCCCGATCCGCGCCTGAAAAAGGTTGCCCAACCCGTTGCCAAAATCGATGATGGCATTCGAAAACTGGCGGCAGACATGGCCGAGACCATGTACGAGGCACCCGGCATCGGCCTGGCGGCGACGCAGGTTGACGTGCATCAGCGGCTGGTCGTGATCGATACTTCGGAAGAGAAGAACAATTTGCTTGTCTTCATCAATCCGACACTGTCGCGTTGTGAAGGGCAGCAGGTGGGCGAGGAAGGGTGCCTGTCGGTTCCCGGCATCTACGACAAGGTCGAGCGTGCCGAAAGGGTCAGCATCAATTATCTGGACCTCGACGGCAAGGAGCAGACCATGGAGGCCGACGGTTTGCTGGCTGTCTGCATCCAGCACGAAATTGACCATCTGGACGGTATCGTTTTTGTCGATCATTTGTCGCAACTGAAGCAGGGTCGTATCAAGAGCAAGCTGGCCAAGCAGGCGCGCGTTACCGCATGAAGCTGATCTTCGCGGGAACGCCGGAGTTTGCGGCACAGGCGTTGTCGGCCATCATCGCCGCCGGCCACGAGGTTGCGCTGGTGCTGACCCAGCCGGATCGTCCCGCAGGTCGGGGCATGAGCCTGCAGCCGTCCGCCGTCAAGAAAGTGGCGCTGGAACACGACATCGAGGTCTTCCAGCCGCTAACCCTGAAGGATGCCGAGGCGCAGGCTAGGGTTGCCGCCGTCGGCGCCGAGGTGATGGTCGTAGCCGCTTACGGATTGATCTTGCCTCAGGCGGTGCTCGACATGTCGCGCTTCGGCTGTATCAACATTCACGCCTCGTTGTTGCCCCGTTGGCGCGGGGCGGCACCGATCCAGCGCGCATTGCTGGCCGGCGACGCGGAAACCGGCGTTTGCATCATGCAGATGGAAGCCGGCCTGGATACCGGCCCGGTACTGCTGCGCGGTGCCTTCCCGATCGAAGCGAACGACACCACGGCCACGCTACACGATCGCCTGGCCGGCCTGGGGGCGAGCCTGTGTGTTGAGACG
This sequence comes from Dechloromonas sp. ARDL1, assembly GCF_051122455.1. Lineage (NCBI taxonomy): Bacteria > Pseudomonadati > Pseudomonadota > Betaproteobacteria > Rhodocyclales > Azonexaceae > Dechloromonas > Dechloromonas sp. ARDL1. The sequence goes on along the minus strand of NZ_CP168939.1, from coordinate 3,791,408 downwards.
TTGGCCCAACTGCCCCTGCCGGCTACGGCACAACCGGTCGACGGCATCACCTACGCGCACAAGATAGAGAAGGCCGAGGCACAGATCGACTGGACCCGGCCGGCGGCCGAGCTGGATCGTCATATTCGTGCCTTCAACCCATTTCCGGGCGCGCAGGCCCTGTTTGCCGGACAGACGGTCAAGTTGTGGCAGGCACGACCGGTAGCGGGTAGCGGTCGGGCGGGCTGCATCTTGTCGGTGGACAAGCGGGAAGTGATCGTCGCTTGCGGTGAAGGAGCCCTCGCCGTGAGCGAATTGCAGAAGGCCGGTGGCAAGCGCCTGCCGGTACAGCAGTTCCTGGCCGGACATCCGCTCAAGGAAGGCGATCGCTTCGACCTGCCCGCTTGATTTTTTGTCCGGCGGACATAGTTTACCGACCGGACCAATCGTTTTGCGGAGGTAATGCCATGTTCAACTGGGTCAAGACTGCCATGTTGATGGCCGCCATCATGGCCTTGTTCGGTATTGTCGGCGGGATGATCGGCGGCAAGTCGGGCATGTTGCTGGCGCTGGTTTTCGGTGGCGCGATGAACCTGTTCTCGTACTGGTTCTCGGACAGCATGGTGCTGAAGATGTACAACGCCCGGCAGGTCGACGAGACCAGTGCGCCGCAGTTCTACGCCATGGTCCGCGAGCTGGCAAACCAGGCCGGCCTGCCGATGCCCAAGGTGTACATCATCGACGAGGCGCAACCGAATGCCTTCGCCACCGGGCGCAATCCGGAGCACGCGGCGGTGGCGGCGACCACCGGCATCATCCAGCTGCTGTCGGCACGCGAACTGCGCGGCGTGATGGCGCATGAACTGGCTCATGTCCAGCATCGCGACATCCTGATTTCGACCATTTCGGCGACCATGGCGGGTGCCATCTCCGCGCTGGCCAATTTCGCCATGTTCTTTGGTGGTCGCGATGAAAACGGTCGCGCGGTCAATCCGCTGGTCGGCATTCTGGTGGCGATCCTGGCGCCTCTGGCTGCCAGCCTGATCCAGATGGCGATTTCGCGGGCGCGCGAATTCGAAGCAGACCGCGGGGGGGCAGAAATCAGCGGCGATCCGCATGCGCTGGCCAACGCGCTGGGCAAGATACAGATGTACGCCGAGGGCCGCATTCCCATGGGGCCGGCCGAGGCGCATCCGGAGACGGCGCAGATGATGATCATGAATCCCCTGTCGGGCGGCGGTCTGCGCGGCCTGTTCTCGACCCACCCGGCAACCGAGGAGCGGATTGCCCGTTTGCGCGCGATGCGCTGAGTTGAGCGGCCCTCAGGCCGTTGCCAGACGCAGCGGCGGGAGGGTTCCGACAACGGCCAGGCTGGGTTTTTCACCGGCCTTCTGGTGGCGCAGCGTCAGGTAGCGCAGGCAGGTGACGCGCAGGAAAGAGGCGAAATTCTCGACCTCGCCGCGGAGTTCCTCGATCTCGCCATGGAGCTTGGCGATCAACTGGTTGGTCGTCATGCCCTCGTTGCCGGCCAGCTCGGCGAGGATGTCCCAGAACAGATTTTCCAGGCGGATCTTGGTGACGAAACCGTGAATGCGTATCGAGCGGGCCCGGGATTCGTACAGCATCGGGTCGGCCTTGACGTAAATTTCGCACATGGGTGAACTCCGGCTGGGGCAGGCGGCTTGCCTGCCCGTTCAGATTATCAGAGGGCGATCCGTGTGCCGAGCAGGGCCAGGAATTTGGCCAGCCAATCCGGATGCGCCGGCCAGGCCGGGGCGGTAACCAGATTGCCGTCGACGTGGGCCTGGTCGACCGGGATGTCGGCATAGCGGCCGCTGGCGGCTCGCACTTCGGGGGCGCAAGCGGGGTAAGCGCTGCACGAACGGCCGTCCAGGACGCCGGCGGCGGTCAACAGTTGTGCACCGTGGCAGATCGCGGCAATCGGTTTTTGCGCATCGGCAAAATGCCGGATCATCGCCAGCACCTCGGGGTTGAGGCGCAGGTATTCCGGGGCGCGACCGCCGGGGATGACCAGCGCGTCGTATTCCTCGACCTTGATGGCGGAAAAGTCGGCGTTCAGGGTGAAATTGTGGCCGGGCTTCTCGCTATAGGTCTGGTCGCCCTCGAAGTCGTGTACCGCCGTGCGTACCTGTTCGCCGGCCTTCTTGCCCGGGCAGGCGGCGTGCACGGTGTGCCCGACCATCAGTAGCGCCTGGAAGGGCACCATGGTTTCGTAATCTTCGGTGTAGTCACCGGTCAGCATCAGGATTTTCTTGGCAGCCATGTTTGTCTCCATTTGTATGATCGGCACCAGCAAAATCGCCGGTGCCGTGCAACGCATTGTGGAGAGATTTGACGGATGCCGGGTAGCAGCCGGCTGCTACGGGGCCACGAGTTGGCCGCGGCGAACCGCATGGCGTTCGATGCGAGCCGGCTCGAAGCGGGCAAGGACTTCGGCGAACAGGGCTTGCGCCCGAGCACTGTTGTCGCCGCTGAAGTTGCAGACGTAGACATCGAGCGTCACGGCGCCGATTTCCGGCCAAGTGTGTATCGCCAGGTGCGACTCGGCCAGGATGACCGTGCCGGTTACGCCTGCCGCTTGCCCGGCCTCATCGCGAAAGGCATGGAATTGCTTGCCGACGACCGTCAGGCCATGGCGCCGACAGGCGTCCACGCAATAGGCCTCCAGGCTCGGTGTGTCGAGCAGCAGCGACGGGGTGCAGCGGCAGTCGTGCAGGTCGGCGATCAGGTGCAATCCGTTCATGACGTGATTCTATTGCGTTCCACGTGAAACGGTATGGTCAAAGAGCCCGTCGAGCAGGCGACCGAGCCGATAGCCGGCCTCGGCGATGCGTCGGTTGGCCGTTTCGCGGCTGCGCCGATGGAATTCGTCGTCGACGATGGGGAGCAGGCTGCCGGCTTCGCTCGGATAAGCCGTGGCGAGCAGGCGGTGGCTTTCGTCACGCCAAATGCCGATACTGCCTTGTTCCGGCGGTGGGTGCCGCTCAAGCAGGCGGCGGGCGTTGTCGTCGAGTCGCTTGCCGCGCAGCCAGGGGGGGCCGGGCAGGTCGTCCCAATAAAGATGCAGGCTGCTGAAGGGCAGGCGCTTGTTGTGGGGGTTCTCGATTTCGACCAGATTGCCGCCGTCATCACCATGACGTCCGACATGCAGGGGCTGGTGGATGTCGGCGACCAGGTGCAGCAGCCAGGGCAGGGCGTAGGCGGTCTGTTCGGGCGGGCTGCCGGATTTCAACAGCCGGGTCAGCTCTGCGATCCGGGTGTCCACTTCGCCTTGGCGAACCTGGCCATCGGCGTCGAGGTCGACGTAATGCCAGCGCTTGTGGCGTGCCGTGTCGGGCAAGCCGGGTAGTGGCGGTGTCGGCGGTTCGCGCTCCTCATCATGGAAGCGCGGGTCGCTGCGGATGTCGTCCGGCCATGTCGATGCTTCGGCAAACAGGTCGGCGGGATCGGACGAGCGGGCCTTGTCGATCCAGCGCCCGTGGTCGGGATGGCGGGCGAGCACGGCACTGATGGCATCGCGTGCCGGCGGCGATAGCTGTTGCCAGGCAATGGCCGCAACCAGCCGGTGGCCGGCGGCATTCCAGGCCAGGGCGGGCTGGGTGAGGCAAAGGAAAAGCAGGGCGGGGAGGAAAGGGCGCATTGGTCCATTATGCCGCGTGCGATAATCGCGGCCTATGTCCAGATTGCCGTTCACTTCACTCGCCTACGCCCTGCTCCAGGCCGCCCGTATCGATGCTGCCGTTTTCGCCGGGCAGAGCCTGGCCGACGGCCTGCTCGGCCGGGTCGATCCGGTCGCCCGACCGGCCGTGCAGGATCTCGTCTATGGCAGCCTGCGCGCCTATGGCCGGGGCGATTACTTCTTGTCTCGTTTGCTTGAGCGGCCGTTGGCGACTGACGAAATCCGGGCTTTGCTGCTGGTTTCGCTCTACCGCATCGAGACACGACCGGAGGCGGTGCACACTGTGGTCGATCAGGCAGTTTTCGCCGCCGGCGAACTGATCGGCGGCAAATTCCGCGGCCTGGTCAACGGCGTGCTGCGCAATTTCCTGCGTCAGCAGGCTGAACTCACGGCCGCTGCCGCCGCTGATCCCCTGGTTTCGGCGCAGCATCCCGATTGGTGGCTGGCGCGATTGCAGGCCGCTTATCCGGACGCTTGGCAAGGCATCGTGGCAGCCGGCAACGCGCCGCCGCCCATGGGCTTGCGGGTGAATGTCCGGCAGACGACGCGCGACGCTTATCTGGCCCGCTTGCGGGCGGTCGGCATCGAAGCGTCGCCGGTCGGCGAAAGCGGCCTGGCTCTGGCCCGGCCGGCGGCGATCGAGGCGCTGCCGGGTTTTGCCGAAGGCCTTGTGTCGGTCCAGGACCCGGGCGCCCAGTTGGCGGCCGGCCTGCTCGATCCGGCGCCAGGCAGCCGCGTGCTCGACGCCTGCGCCGCTCCGGGCGGCAAGACGGCCCACCTGCTGGAGCGGAGCGATCTGGCCTTGCTGGCGCTCGATCTGAAAGCTTCTCGCTGCCGTCGCATCGAGGAAAACCTGGGCCGATTACAGCTGCGGGCGGAAGTCGCGGCGGCCGATTGTGCCAAGCTGAATGCGTGGTGGGACGGGCAGCCATTCGATGCCGTGCTCGCCGACGTACCCTGTACGGCCAGCGGCGTGGTGCGCCGCAATCCGGATGCCAAGTGGCTGCGCCGGGAGGAGGACATCGCCAGCTTCGCCAGGGCGCAGGCCCGGATTCTGGATGCCCTGTGGCAGGTCGTTCGGCCGGGAGGTAAACTGCTCTACGCAACCTGCTCGGTATTCCCGGATGAAAACGGCGAGCAGATCAGACGTTTCATCGAACGCCAGCCGCAGGCCCTGCGCTGCAAAGAGGAACAGCTACTACCGACTGCCGATCACGATGGCTTCTTCTACTGCCTGCTTGAAAAGCGTGCCTGATTCTTCGCCAACGTCCCTCCGTCGACTGCTGGGCGCGATGCGCCGCCTGGGCGGATGGCTGTTGGCGGCTGCCCTGTTGCCGGCCATGGTCTGGGCGGCGGAAATCGAGGTCGCCAATCCGCAACTGCAGGCTACCGAGGACGGTTACGTGGTGGCGGCCGATTTCAAGTTCGAATTGAATCCGCGCCTGGAGGAGGCAGTGACCAAGGGTGTCGTGCTGCATCTGGTCGCCGATTTCGAACTGACCAAGGCGCGCTGGTATTGGCTGGACGAAAAGCTGGTGACGCGCAGCCAGACCTATCGCCTCTCCTACCATGCGCTGACCCGGCAATATCGCTTGTCCACCGGCGGTCTGCATCAATCCTTCGGCACCTTGTCGGAAGCCGTTCAGGTCCTCGCTCGACTGCGTAACTGGGTAGTCGTCGAGCGCGGGGACAAGGTTGTGCGTCCGGGCGAAAGCTATGAAGCCGCTTTGCGCCTGCGTCTCGACATGACGCAATTGCCACGCCCGTTCCAGATCACGGCGCTGGGCAATCGGGACTGGAGCCTGGCTTCCGACTGGAAGACCTGGCAGGCGACGCCGCCGCCCTTGCCGGTACCGGAGGCGAAATGAAACGATTCGTCGCCGCCGGCGGGGCTTTCGCGGCAGCAGTCGGGGGCATCCTGTGGTTCCTGCTGCTGATGTCGACTGCGGCCGATACGGTGATTTTCTCGCGCAACTATCCGCTGTTGATCGCGCTCAACGTGATTCTGGCGCTGGGCATGGTCGGCCTGGTCGGCTGGCAACTGCGCACCTTGTGGCGCGATTACCAGGCGCAGGTCTTCGGAGCTCGGCTAAAACTGCGCCTGATGTTGATGTTCGGCATCATCGCGGTGTTGCCCGGCGCGTTGGTCTATGGCGTTTCGGTCCAGTTCGTCACCCGCTCCATCGAAAGCTGGTTCGACGTACGGGTCGAGAAGGCGCTCGAATCCGGCCTGCATCTCGGGCGCTCGGCGCTGGACTCCCTGCTCGCCGATGTGGTGGAGAAAGGACGCAGCATGGCCAGCGAATTGTCCGATATCCAGGAAGCCTCGCGCCGTTCAGCCCTGTTGCGCCTGCGCGAGGAAAAAGGGGTGCAGACGGCGGCCCTGTTTTCGGTCGGTGGCCAGCTGCTGTCCAGCGCGACCAGCGAGTTGTCCACCCTGATGCCCGAATTGCCCAGCCAGGCCCAACTCAAGCAGGCGCGGAATTCCCGTTCGATCGGCACCGTTGAGGGCGACGACGGCAAGCTTTTCCTGCGCGTTCTGGTTTCGGTTTCGGCGCGCGACATGTTCGAGGAGCCGCGCATCCTGCAATTGACGCAGCCGGTCCCGACGGCGCTGGCGCACGATGCCGATGCGGTGCAGGGGGTGTACCGCGATTACCAGGAATTGCAGCTGGCGCGCGACGGCCTGACCCGCATCTACGCGCTGACGCTGACGCTGACGGTACTGGTCGCGCTGTTCGGTGCCTTTGCGTTGGCCTACCTGATGGCGCGAAGGCTGGCGGCGCCGCTGCATATCCTGGCCGAAGGGACGCAGGCCGTGGCGCAGGGTGACTTCTCGCCACGCCAGGCGATCTACAGCGGCGACGAACTCGGCGTGCTGACCCAGTCGTTCAATCGCATGACGCGACAGCTCGACGAGGCGCGCCGCGAGACCGAGCGTCACCGGGCGGAGCTGGAGTCGGCGCGCGGCTACCTCGAATCGATCCTCGCCAACCTGTCTACCGGCGTGCTGGTTTTCGATCGCCGCTTCGTGCTGCGCACGGTGAATGAGGGGGCGCTGACCATCCTCGGCGACGACTTCGATGGCGTGGTCAGTGTCGCCGTCGATGAGTGGCCGCGCCAGCAGGTGCTCGGCAGCTTCATCCGCGAGCAATTTGCGGCGACCGGGGAGCCGGAGTGGCAGGCCCAGCTCGAACTGGAGCGCCCGAACGGCATGCCGCAGGTATTGTTGCTGCGTGGTTCCCGTCTGCCGGAAGCGAGTGGCGGTGGCGACGTGGTGGTGTTCGACGACGTGACCCGGCTGATCGCTGCACAGCGCAGCGCGGCCTGGGGCGAAGTGGCGCGCCGCCTGGCGCACGAGATCAAGAACCCGCTGACGCCGATTCAGCTGTCGGCCGAGCGCCTGCAGTTCAAACTCGCCGACAAGCTGGCCAACGGTGATGCCGACATGCTGGCACGGGGGACGCAGACGATCATCAAGCAGGTACAGGCCATGAAGCGCATGGTCGACGATTTCCGCGATTACGCCCGTCTGCCGGCTCCGGAAGTGGCGCCGCTCGATCTCAACGGCTTGATCCGCGAAGTACTGGGTCTTTACGAAGGCTCGTCGGCGATCATCGAAGCCGAGCTGGCCGACGATCTCGGCAGCGTCCTGGGGGATGCGACGCAGCTGCGGCAGATCATCCACAACCTGCTGCGCAATGCCGAGGATGCGCTGGAAGGGCGGGATGGGGGGCGCATCATTCTGCGCACCGAACACGGTGTTCGCCATGCGCACCTGTCGATTGCCGACAACGGCCCGGGGTTTCCGGTCGAGCTGCTGCCGCGCATCTTCGAGCCTTATGTCACCACCAAGGCCAGGGGAACCGGCCTTGGCTTGCCCATCGTCAGGAAGATCGTCGACGAACATCAGGGCAGTATCGAAATCAGTAATGCACCGGAGGGTGGTGCGCGGATCGACATCTGCCTGCCCCTGGTGAAAGAGGAGGAAGCCAAAAATGGCCATCATTCTGGTCGTTGACGACGAAGTGGGTATCCGCGAGCTGCTCTCGGAAATACTGATCGACGAAGGTTACGACGTTCGGCTCGCTGAAAACGCGACGGCAGCGCGGCAGATTCGCAACGAACTGCGCCCGGATCTCGTCTTGCTCGACATCTGGATGCCGGATACCGACGGTATATCCCTGCTCAAGGAGTGGCACGCCGCCGGGCATCTCAACATGCCGGTTGTCATGATGTCGGGGCATGGCACCATCGATACGGCGGTCGAAGCCACGCGCTTCGGCGCCTTCGATTTCCTCGAGAAGCCGATCGCCCTGCAGAAACTGCTGTCCACCGTGCAAAAAGCGCTCAAGCACGACAAGCCGCCAGCACGGCCGGCGCTGACGCTGGAATCCTTTACGCGCTCGGCCTTCGTCAAGGACTTCAAGCGGCGCCTCGAGCAGGCTGCGGCCAAATCGCCCGCGCTGCTGATCAAGGGAGCCAATGGCGGCATGGCGGAAATCTGCGCGCGCACCCTGCAGTTGCCGCGTGCACCCTGGCTCGACCTGAGCGAGGTGAGCAGCGCGCTGACGCAGGAGATGCTCGAAAAAATCACCGGCGGCATCCTGTTCGTGCCCAATCTCGCGGTGCTCGGCAAGATGCAGCAGATGAACCTTGCCTTTGCCATGGAGCGCCTGGAAAAGCTGAGCCTGCAGTTGGTCGCGGCGACGGTCGCACCGTTGTCGGCGCTGGCCGAAGCCGGTTGGGACGGCAAGCTGCTGTCGCGGATAGGGGAGGTTTGGGTGGCCATGCCGTCGCTGGCGGGTCATGGAGATGAACTGCCGGAAATCGCCGGTCTGTTGTTGACCAATTTTGTCGAGCGTGGCGAAGTGCCGCAGCGCCGCTTTTCGACGGCCGCCCTGAATGCGCTACGGTCGCTGCCGTGGAAGCGGCAGCCGGATTCGAGCTGGAGCGATCTCTACGTGCTGGTACGCAACCTGGCGCTGACCTCGCTCGACGAGGAGATCAGTGCCGAGGACGTGCTACGGGTGATGCCCCAGGACGGCGGGGAACGTCCGGAAATGCAGTCGCTGCAGCCGCTCTTCGATCAACCTTTGCGCGAGGCGCGGGATGCCTTCGAAAAGCTCTATTTCGAGCACCATCTGCGCCTCGAAGGCGGGAACATGACGAAACTGGCCGAGCGTTCGGGGCTGGAGCGCACACATTTGTATCGCAAGCTCAAGCAGCTGGACGTCAAGCTCGGCAAGCGGGGCGAGGAATAGGAGCCCTTCCTGTAAATCGGGGGATTTCAGGATCGGGTGGGTAGGCAGCTGGGGTCGCCAGCGATAAGGAGGGGAGGGGACATGAAAGTCATCATTCTCGGTGCCGGGCAGGTCGGCGCCAGCGTGGCCGAAGGCCTGGTTTCGGAAGAAAACGACATCACCATCATCGATACCGACGGTGCCCGGCTGATGCAGTTGCAGGACAGGTTCGACCTGCGTGCCGTGGTCGGCAATGCCGCCATCCCGAGCACCCTGCGCGATGCGGGCGCCGCCGATGCCGACATGGTCATCGCCCTGACGCAGAGCGACCAGACCAATCTGGTCGCCTGCAAGCTGGCGCAGAGCGTGTTCAATGTGCCGACCCGCATTGCCCGCCTGCGTTCACGGGACTTTCTTGAGGACGAAACGCTACTCTCCACGGAAAATTTCGCCGTCGATTTTGTGTTGTGTCCGGAGCAGGTCATTACCGACTACATCCGCCGCCTGATCGAATTTCCGGAAGCCTTGCAGGTACTCAATTTTGCCAAAGGGCGCGTGTGCCTCGTGGCGGTCCGGGCCTACGAAGGCGGTTTGTTGGTGGGCCGGCAGATCAAGGAGATGCGCTCGCTGCTGCCGCCGGACATGGATGCCCGCATCGCAGCCATCTTCCGGCGCGATCAGCCCGTCTTCCCGGAAGGGGACACGGTTGTCGAGGCCGGAGACGAGGTGTTCCTGCTCGCGGCCGCTGAACATATCCGACCGGTGCTGCGTCAGTTGCGGCGGATGATGACGCCTGTCGAGCGCATCATGATCGCCGGCGGCGGCAATATCGGCCTGCGTCTCGCCAAGGCGCTGGAGAAGCGCTACGAGATCAAGCTCATCGAGGGGCACAAGGAGCGGGCCGAGCTCATCGCCAACGAACTGGACAGCGCGCTGGTCCTGCTTGGCGATGCAACCGACGAAGAACTGCTCGAACAGGAAAACATCGGCGAAATGGACCTGTTCCTTGCCGTCACCAATGACGACGAAGACAACATCATGGCTGGCAGCCTGGCCAAGCGGCTCGGCAGCAAGCGTGTGGTGGCGCTGATCAACCGTCGGGCCTACGCCGACATGATCGAGGGCGGACCGATCGATATCGGGATTTCGCCGGCGCAGGTTTCCATCGGGACATTGCTGGCCCACGTCCGGCAAGGCGATGTGGCGGAAGTTCATTCGCTGCGCCGGGGGGCTGCCGAGGCGTTGGAACTGGTTGCTCATGGCGATGCCAAGACCTCCAAGATCATCGGCAAGCGCATCGACCAGATCGACTGGCCGCATGGCGTGACCGTGGCCGCACTGGTCCGCAATTTCGACAAGGCCGTGGTGATCGGACAGACCGACGAATGGACCTCGATTACCCGGCATGGCGAAGTGGTCATTGCCCATCACGATACGGTGATCGAAGCCGGTGATCACGTGATCGTCTTCTGCACCAGCAAGAAGCTGGTCAAGAAGGTCGAGAAGCTCTTCCAGGTCGGATTCCACTTTCTGTAGGGGCCATTGCCATGACCCGATTTGCCCCGGTTTACCGTGCGCTGGGCATGATCATCATGCTCTTCGGCCTGACCATGCTGGCACCGCTGATCCTCTCCTACGCGGTCGATGACGGCGCCCAGGCTGTCTATGACGAATCCTTCGCCCTCACCATGTTGTGCGGGGCCTTCCTCTGGTATCGCTATCGCCGCTGCAAGCGTGAGCTGAGCATCCGCGACGGATTCCTGATGGTGGTGCTGGTGTGGACGGTCCTGCCGGCTTTCGCAGCGATTCCCTTGATGCTGCAACTCGGTATCAGCCATACCGATGCCTATTTCGAGACGATGTCCGGCCTGACTACCACCGGATCAACCGTGCTCTCGAACATCGACCAGTTGCCGATGTCGATCAACCTGTGGCGGCACCAATTGGTCTGGGTCGGTGGCATGGGCCTCATCGTGCTGGCCATCGCCATCCTTCCCCTGCTCGGTATCGGCGGTCGCCAGATGTTCAAGGCCGAGACGCCGGGGCCGATGAAGGATGCCAAGATGACGCCGCGTATCGCCGAAACGGCCAAGGGGCTGTATCTGGTGTATCTCGGAGTAACCGTCGCCTGTGCTATCTCGCTACGCATTGCCGGCATGAGCTGGTTCGATGCCACGTGCCACACCTTCTCGATCATGGGCCTGGGTGGATTCTCGACACACGATGCCAGCTTCGGGTTTTTCGATTCGCCGACCATGGAATTTGTCGCCATCGTTTTCATGCTCATCGCCGGCATGAATTTCGGGACTCTTTTCCTGGCCGTGACCGGCCGCTCGCTGCGTCCCTATCTGCTCGACCCGGAAGCGCGCTGGTTCCTCGGCGTGACCTTGCTGAGCATTTTTGTCGTCGCCGTCTATATCTGGAAGGACGGCGCATACCCCGATCTCGATACGGCGATGCGCCATGTCGCGTTCAACCTGGTCTCGATTGCCACGACGACCGGGCTGTCCAGCGTCGACTATGCTCAGTGGCCGATTTTTGCGCCGCTATGGATGCTTTTTCTATCCAGTTTCGCGACCAGCGCCGGGTCGACCGGGGGCGGCATCAAGATGATGCGGGCCTTGCTGCTTTACAAGCAGGTCTATCGCGAACTGGTGCGTGCCATGCATCCCAGTGCGGTATACAACATCCGGATTGGCGGCCAGGTCGCTCCGCAACCCATTCTTTTCGCCGTGCTTTCCTTTGCTTTCATGTACATGGTCAGCATCGTATCGCTCACCCTCATCCTGGCATTCACCGGGCTGGACATCGTCTCGGCTTTCACCGCCATCGTTGCCAGCGTCAACAATACGGGACCGGGGCTGGGGCTGGTCGGGCCGTCGACGACCTACGAGGTACTTGGCGATTTCCAGACCTGGGTGTGCACCTTCGCAATGTTGCTCGGGCGCCTGGAAATCTTCACCCTGCTGGTGGTGCTGACGCCGGCCTTCTGGCGTAAATAGCATCAGGCCGCCTTTTCCTGATTTATCGCAAGTGACCGCGAGCAGGGAAAGGCGGATAATGCCGCTTTTCCGATTTTCTGGCGGAGTCCGACGTGAGCCGACCCAAGAACGATACCTTCCTGCGCGCCCTTCTCAAGGAGCCGACCGAATATACCCCGCTGTGGCTGATGCGCCAGGCGGGCCGCTACCTGCCTGAGTATTGCGAAACCCGCAAGCGGGCGGGGAATTTCCTGAACCTGTGCAAGTCGCCGACCATGGCCTGCGAAGTCACGCTGCAGCCGCTGGCCCGCTACGACCTCGATGCCGCCATCCTGTTCTCCGACATCCTCACCGTGCCGGATGCGATGGGCCTCGGCCTGTACTTCGCCGAAGGCGAGGGACCGCGTTTCGAGCGCCCGCTGCGCGAGGAATGGGCGATCAACAACCTGACCGCACCCGACCCCTACGAACACCTCGGCTACGTGATGGATGCCGTGTCGGAAATCCGCCGCGCGCTGGATAACTCCGTGCCGCTGATCGGCTTCTCCGGCAGTCCCTACACCTTGGCCTGCTACATGGTCGAGGGTCAGGGTTCGAGCGATTTCCGCAACATCAAGGGCATGCTCTACAACCGCCCGGACCTGCTACACAAGATCCTGTCGGTCACCACCGAGTCGGTCATTTCCTACCTCAACGCGCAGATCGACTCCGGCGCCCAGGCCGTGATGATCTTCGACACCTGGGGTGGTTCGCTGTCCAATGCCGCCTACGAGGAATTCTCGCTGGCCTACATGCAGCGCATCGTCGCCGGCCTGAAGAAGGAAAAGGACGGCCAGCGCATTCCCAGCATCGTATTCACCAAGAATGGTGGCCTGTGGCTGGAGAAGATCGCCGCCATCGGCTGCGATGCGGTCGGCCTGGACTGGACCATCGACATCGGCGAGGCCCGTCGCCGGGTGGGCGACAAGGTCGCCCTGCAAGGCAACCTCGATCCGAACGTCCTGTTCGCCCAACCGGAAATCGTTGCGGCAGAGGCGAAGAAGGTGCTCGACAGCTACGGAACGGGCAATACCGGCCATGTCTTCAACCTCGGCCACGGTATCTCCCAGTTCACGCCGCCCGAGAGCGTCACGGCCCTGGTCGAAACCGTACATTCCCATAGCCGTTTATTACGTAAGTAATATCCATAAGGGGGTGGCAAAGCTTGACTTATGCACAGAGTTTTGCCACCTGCCAAAAAAATCCTCCTGAAAATCCTTGACTGTTACCGTATTCGCCAAGTGATTGAATTTAAAGTGTTTTGTGTTCTGCTCAATATTTCGGCAGAGTGACAAAATCCTTACCGGACCGTGACTTAGCTGCTGGCTCCCGAAGTAATTCACAAAGTTATCCACAGTTTTTGTGGACAACTCCAAAAGCCGTCGATTTTGAATCGAACTTGCCCGTTTTTTCGGAGAAATGACGGCTTCGGCCGCTGAAACGATGCCTGTTTTGCGCGTTGCCCTCGATTTGCCGCTGCATCGCTTCTTCGACTATGTCAGCGAGTCGGCCAGCTCGGACGATATCGGCCGGCGTGTCCGGGTGCCGTTCGGGCGCGGCGAAAAGCTGGGGGTCATTGTGGAGGTCGCCGACGCCAGCGACTGGCCGGTCGAGCAACTCAAGGTAGCCGGCGAAATTCTTCGCGATCTGCCACCGTTGCCCCGCGATTTCCTTGGGCTTTGCGAATTTGCGAGCACCTACTACCAGGCTGCGTTCGGCGAGGTTGTCATGCAGGCGTTGCCGGCTGGCCTCAAGCGTCTCGACCCGCCGGACCGACGCAATGGACGAGTCGCCAAGCCACCGGCTGCGCTGGCCGCACCCGAACTGACCGGCGAGCAGGCGGCGGCCGTGGCCGCTGTCGACCCGGCCGCCGGCTTCGCCGCCTACCTGCTGCACGGCGTCACCGGCAGCGGCAAGACCGAGGTTTACCTGCGGCTGATCGACAAGGCGCTGAACGCCGGCCGGCAGGTACTGCTGCTCGTTCCGGAGATCAACCTGACACCCCAGCTCGAAGGCCGGGTGCGTGCTCGCTTCCCTGAGCGAACGGTGGTTTCCCTGCACAGCGAACTGGCCGAGGCGGCGCGCGAGCGCAACTGGCGGGCGGCGTTTTCCGGCGAGGCGAGCATCGTTCTCGGCACCCGCCTGGCGATCTTCACGCCCATGCCGCGACTCGGTCTGATCGTCGTCGACGAGGAGCACGACGCCTCGTTCAAGCAGCAGGACGGCATGCGTTATTCGGCGCGCGATATCGCGGTGTTCCGTGCCAACCAATTAAAGATACCCGTTCTCCTGGGCTCGGCGACGCCCTCGCTGGAGTCATGGTCGAATGCCCAGACGAAGCGCTACCGGATGCTGAGCCTGCGCGAGCGGGCCAACCCGGAAGCCACGCTGCCGACGGTGAAGGTGCTCGACACGCGGCGCATGGTGTTGAAAGAAGGCGTCAGCGAGCCCTTGATTGCCGCCATCCGGGCGCGACTGGAGCGCGGCGAGCAAAGCCTCGTTTTCCTCAATAGGCGGGGTTATGCGCCGGTTCTGGCCTGTCCGCCCTGCGGCTGGGTATCCCGTTGCAAGCGCTGCGCGGCCAACATGGTGCTGCACCTGGCCGACCGGCGCTTGCGCTGCCATCACTGCGGCTTCGAATATCGCATCCCGAAAGCCTGTCCGACCTGCGGCAACCAGGACATCCACCCCTTCGGGCGCGGCACGCAACGCCTCGAGGGCTGGCTGCAGGAGCAGTTTCCGGAGGCCCGCATCCTGCGCGTCGACCGCGATGCGGTGAAGAGCCGCAAACAGTGGGAGGCCGTCCTCGAACGCATCCACGGCGGCGAGGCCGACATCCTGGTCGGCACGCAGATGCTGGCCAAGGGGCACGATTTCCCCAAGCTGACCCTGGTCGGCATCCTGGGTGCCGATTCGGCCTTGTTCGCCGCCGACTGCCGGGCGCCGGAGCGGCTGTTCGCCCAGTTGATGCAGGTTGCCGGCCGGGCCGGACGGGCCGAACTGAAGGGCGAGGTGCTGATCCAGACGCAGTATCCGGATCATCCTCTGTTCGCTTCGCTGGTCGCCCACGACTACCCCGGGTTCGCCGCCGGCCAGCTGACCGAGCGCGAGCAGGCCGGTTTTCCACCCTACGCCTTCCAGGCTATGCTGCGCGCCGAGGCACCCGACATGGCGGATGCCATTGCCTTCCTGAAAGCGGCGGCGGCCTTGCCGGTGATCGCCGAGCACGACAACGTGCTGATCTACGATCCGGTGCCGATGAAAATGGCCCGCCTGGCCAATCTCGAACGCGGCCAGCTCCTGGCCGAATCGCATTCCCGCCCGGCCTTGCAGGCCTTTCTGCCGCACTGGCGCGAAGCCATCGAAGGCCTCAAGGCGCCGTCCCGCCTGCGCTGGCACATCGAGGTGGACCCGCTGGAGTTCTGATCGGCACGACCCTTGCAGAGATGGCATCCCATCCATCGCAAGGAGCGCATCATGAAAATCGTGGAATCGACGGTACAGCTCACGGCCAGCCATGAAGCCAGCGCCAGTCGCAGTCTCGAGATGACGAGCACGACGGGCTTCCGGCAGGTTTTCCAGCAACTGTCCGGGATGCCGGCGGACAACGAAGGCGAGGCGCGCAAGCGCCTGCAGAAAATGCTGCAATCCCTGGTCGACGCCATTCTGGCGGCGCTCGACGGCAAGAAGAGCAAGGAAAACTTTGCCGCCAGCGAATCCTTGCCGGCCGAGGCCATTCCCGCCGGGCGAACGCGGGAAATGACCTGGACGAACCGGATTGTCGAGACGGTGAAGGAAAGCGAGCGTACCGATGTCTGCGGCAAGGGCTGTGTTCGGACGCAGGATGGCCGGCAGATTGCATTCGATTTTTCGTTGCGTATGGCCCGTGACTATGAGCGCACGTCGACGCTGGTCGACAGCGGCAGCGTGACCTTGAAGGATCCGCTGATCCTCAGTTTCGACGGCAATGCCGCCGAACTATCGGCCGAAAGCATCCGCTTCGATCTCGATGCCGACGGCAAGGCAGAAGAGATACCGGGGCCGGGCAAGAACAGCGGTTTTCTCGTCTTCGACCGCAACGGCAACGGCAAGGCCGACGACGGGCGCGAACTGTTCGGCGTCGCCAGCGGCAACGGCTTTGCCGACCTGGCCACGCTCGATGACGACCGCAACGGCTGGATCGACGAGAACGATGCCGTCTACCGGCAGCTGTCCGTGTGGTCCGGCGACGGCCTGACATCGCTGGCGCAGCGCGGTGTCGGCGCGCTATACACCGGGGCGGTCGATGCCCCGTTTACGCTGAAAACAGCCGACAACGCATTGCTCGGGCAGATTCGCGCGGCCGGGGTCTATCTGATGGAGTCGGGCGAGGTCGGCCACCTGCAGCAGGTCGACCTCGCCGTTTCAAGTCCGGCGGTGCGGGAGCACGAGCCAGACGAGCGCCAGCGCCTGACCGCCTAGCAACGACAAGAAGGCGGCACGGAATGCCGCCTCGCTGGCCCAACCCTGCGCCTGCAGCAGGTCCACAAAGCCGCCGATGCCCCATTGCAGCCCGAAGGCGCCGGCGAAGACCAGCAGGTTCAAGGCGGTGTTGGCGCGCCCCGACAAGCTTGGCGGGAAAGCCTGGGAAACCAGCGAATAGGCAATGTTCGACAGCGAGAAACAGATGCCGAGGATCGGCCACAGCAGGTCGCCGGCAAAGCCTGGCTGCAGGCTGATCAAGGCAAAGCTGATCAGCGCTGCGACCATCGAACCGATGTAGACCTTTTCCAGCTTGACGCCGCGCCGGACCAGACCGGTCGCAAAGAAGCCCATGAACAGGAAGCCGGCCAGCATGGCGCCGCTGATCCAGGTCAGGCGCACGGCCACGGCTGCGCGGTCCATGTGTTCCAGCACCATCATCCAGCGCGAGGCCCACAGGCCCTGCACGGCCATGAAGCCGCCGGTCATCATCAGGCCCATCGGCGCGTAGCGCCAGAAATGGCGGCTCGAAAACACCGTCTTCACGCCGGCCAGCTGTTCGGCGAAGCCGGCACCCTTGTGCTCGCCGTGTGCGTCCGGCACGCGGAACCAGATGACGGCGGCGACGATCACCGTCGCCACGGCAAACCCGAGGGCGATCACGCGCCAACTGGTGAAGCCGATGGCGATTTCCAGCGGCTTGGAGGCGGCCAGCGCGCCCAGGCCGCCGGCCGCCATGACCCAGCCGGTCAGCGAGGCCTGGCGTTCGGGCGGGAACCACAGGGCAAAGGCCTTGAAGGAGGCCATCAGGCAAGCCGAAACGCCGAGGCCGATCAGGGCGCGACCGATGGCCAGACCGCCCAGCGTATCGCTCATCGCAAATACCGCGACGCCGGTGCCGGCGAGCAGCAGCAGCGCCGATTCGACGCGACGCGGGCCGTAGCGGTCGAGCAGCATGCCCAGCGGCAGCTGGGCGGCGCCGAAGGCGAGGAAATAAGTGCTGGTCAGCAGGCCGAGGGCATTGTCGGCGAGGTTGAGTTCGCGTGCCAGGACAGGGCCGATGACGGCATTGACCGTGCGGAACAGGTAGGAAAGGAAGTAGCCGGCGGCAAAAGGCAGGAAAAGCCTGAGCCAGTTGGCCTGATGCGGGGGATTGCTCACGGATTCTCCGGTTTCGCGTGGAATGTCGTGACGGGCGGTGGCGTCTGGTCTGCATGCTTGCGCAGCCAGGTGAGCCGGTTGGCGATTTTTTGCCGCCAATTATCGGCGATGCCCGGCGTGGCAAAAAGCCTTTCCATCGCGGCCAGCGGCGGACGATGTTCCTGCCAAAGGCGCATGGCTTCGGCCAGGGAGAAGGCTGCCGGGTCGCTCTGTTCCAGGAGCAGGGCGTCGCCGGGGCTGACGACACCGGGGGTGACGACCCGCCAGTACCATCCGGTCAGCCGTTGTTCGGCAATGAATTGCGCCATGCCGTCGCAGGCGTAGCGCTCGTCGATTTTCCAGCACGGGCTGCGCGGCTGGCAGACTTGCAGGCGGGCCGAGCCGAGTTGCCAGATATCGCCGAGACGGACATCGTTTTCGTCGAGATCGCCGGTCGAGATATTTTCACCGATGCTGCCGACGACCAGCTGCCCGGCAATTTCCGGAAAGCGGGCGGCCAGTTTGGCGTAATGCGCGGCGGGATAAAGGTGTACGGCCTTGTCGGGTCCGCCATGTACCCGCTGGTCGGCCTGCTGGTCGCCAATGAAGCCTTCAGGGCCGAGTTCGATCGGGGCGACGACGGCCTGCTTGTACATGCCGGTCGGCCGTCCGGACTCGGGCAAGGGGCGAATGCCGCCGACAAAGAGGGAGATATTTGCCTTCATCATGCGATTTTGCCATCCCGTCCGGCAAATGTAAGCACAGGAAAACCCTTGCCGGGAGGGGCTGCCGGCGTGGTCAGTGCCACAGCCAGGCCGCGCCGCGAACACCGGACGAATCGCCGTGCGTGGGCGGCAGGAAGCGGGTGGCGAAGGTATCGGAAAAAACATGCGGCGCACAGCGTTCGGGCAGGTTGCGATAGAGGCGCTGCATGTTGGAAAGGCCGCCACCGAAGACGATGACCTCGGGATCAAGGATGTTGATCACCCCGGCCAGGGCCCGGGCGAGGCGTTTTTCATAACGCTCCAGCGTTGCCAAGCAGGCCGCATCGTCCTGGGCGGCGCGCCGGGCGATCGTCGCGGCATCGAGCTGGGTGCCGGTATGCCGGGCATGGTCGGCGCTCAGCGCGGGGCCGGAAAGGTAGGCCTCGACGCAACCCTGGCGTCCGCAATAGCACTCGGGTGCGGGAAGGTCCCGCTCATCCAGGCCGGGCAGGGGATTGTGTCCCCACTCGCCGGCGATGGCATTGGCCCCGACCAATACCTGCTGCTGCACCACGATACCGCCGCCGACGCCGGTGCCGAGAATGACACCAAACACGGTCGCGGCGTCGCGGCCGCTGCCGTCGATAGCCTCCGACAGGGCAAAGCAGTTGGCATCGTTGGCCAGGCGCACCTCGCGCTGGAGCAGGGCCTGCAGGTCGCGGCGCAGGGGCTTGCCGATCAGGCAGGTCGAGTTGGCGTTCTTGATCAGGCCCGTGGCCAGCGATTCGGCACCCGGTATGCCGATGCCGACGCTCCCTCGCCGTCCCAGTTCGTCTTCGGCCGCCTCCACCAGCCCGGCCACGGCCATCACCGTGCCGAGATAGTCGCCTTGCGGCGTGTAGACGCGTCGGCGCAGCAGTTCGCTACCCTGTTCGTCGAGGGCGATGATCTCGATCTTCGTGCCGCCGAGGTCGATTCCCAGGCGCATCAGACGCGGACGGCGACGCCCTTGATGCTGCCGTGGGTGGTGGTCAGCGTGCGCAGGACGCTGGCGCCCGCGTCGAGCAGCAGCATGAACAGGTTGCGCTCGGTGTACAGGCAGACCGGATGGCGGATGCCGTATTTGTCGGCAAGGGGGCTGGCCAGCGATGCAAAGCGCCGCTCGATCCGTTCGTCGCTTCCGGCATAGTCCTCGCCCAGCTCGGAGTGCAGTCCGAGAACTGACACGTAGAGCTTGCCGCCGATGCGTAATTGCAGAAGCAGGCGGCGGACGGTTTTCCGGGCTTCCTCGTAGGGCAGGCCGCACAGGCCGCGACGGACGATGATCATGTCGAAGGGTTGGCCCGGGAAAACCTCGGGTAGCGCATTCAGTTCCGAGGCCAGAAAGGAAATCTGGTCGCCGAAGCCGGAGGCGAGGATGCGGCCTTCGATTTCCTGCTGACATGCCGGATGGTCAACAACGAGCACCTGGGCGCCGAGGTTGGCCAGTTTGGGCGCCAGTTCGCAGCGCTTGTCGGAAACGATGAGGGTGGAGACACGATGATCGATACGTTGGCGCTTCACGCATTCTTCCAGCGCGAAGCGCTCCAGCTCGTCGTTCCCGTTGTCCCAGGGATTGGCGTTAATATGTACCGTCATGGTTGTCGTCTCCCTCCGTTTCAATTTACCCGAATGCTGGTTCAGGTGACAACGGGCAAGTTATCGATCGAAAGGAAAAATCATGTTGGTTCGCTTCATCTCCAGCGAAACCGGCGAAATTCTGATGTTCGCCGAAGCGGCCAGGAGCTTGCTGCAGGTACTTGGCAAGGAAACAAAGGCCAAGGGGGCTTTTCTGCCCGATGAAATGCTGGCTGCCGCACACACGCTGCGTGAGGCGGTGAGTCGGGCGGAGGCGCCTCCCCAAGAGGATGAGGTTGACGCCGATGGTAGAAAAAAAGAGCCGGTCGTTGCGCTGGGTCAGCGCGCCTGGCCGTTGATCGACATGCTGGAACGGACAGCGAAGGGCGGTCGCAAGGCCAATATCGTCTGGGAGGCTCCCGCCGCGTTCTGAGCGGCGTCAGTTGTCGTCAACGATCCCGAAGCCTTGGGCGATGCCGGTAAGCACCTGGCCGAGCTCCTGTTCGAAGCTGCTGAAATAATCCTCCCACAGCGGATCGCTGTCATGCAGGGCGAATTCCAGAAGGCGGGCAATTTCCTGCAGGCCGCCGGCGCCGATCGTTCCGGCCAGCCCCTTGGCGCTGTGGGCCATCCGTTCGGCGGTGGCCAGGTCGCCGCTGTCGATGACGGCACGCAGTGTCTGCGTTTCATTGCGGAAGCGGGCGTGAAAATCGCACAGGACTTTCTCGTACAGCTTCGGCTTGTTCATCAGGCGTCGCAAGCCCGCGGCCTTGTCGATACCCGGCAGGTCCGGCAGTGCGTCGATGGCTTCTGTCATTGGGGGAGGCCTCCTGCGGTTGTCTTGCGGAGCGGGTCCGCATCTGACGGGATTGCGCGTGGATTAACTAGAAGAGCTCGATGTCGTCGCTCTTGTCTTTCATGTCGGCCATGAACTTCTCTACTGCTTCATGGACGGGTACCCCTTGCATGACAGCGTCGAACATGGCGATTTCCTCGCGGGTCGTGTATTTGGTCTTGATCTTGTCCTGCAGCCCAACCCACTCGCCGGGATTGAACAGGCGGCGCGGATCGGAGACCAGGTCGCTGAGGTCGCCGAGGCTGAGGCCGACATGCGCCAGGCGCTGAACCAGTTTGTCGTAGAACTGAAAGGCGATGATGGCTTGATGCACCATGCCCGCAACGTGTTCGGAAACGCCACTCAGGCTCTGCTTGGCGATGCCGACTTCGCCTTCGTCGGGAAGCGTGTCGACGGTAGCGGCGATCTTTCCCATGTAGTTGGCCATGGTCGTGAACGAATCGGTCAATACCTCGACCGAGGCATTGCTGTCCTTCATCGCCGATTCGATCTGTACGGCGGCCAATTCGAGCATCAATACGGTTTCCCGGACCTGGCTCCAGTTGAGGTCCGGCATGTGGGCACTGGTACCTTGCGGCTGCTTTGTTTCTTTTGTCATTTTTCCCCCTTGCGTCGGCAAACTATAACGCAATTCACGCGGGCCGATCCATCAACACATAGTGTTTGCGAACCGATTCAAGGACTTCGAAGGTTCCGGTGAATCCGGATGGAATGACGCAGGCATCTCCCGGCCCGAACTCGGCGGCATTTCCCTCGCTATCGGAAATGCGAAGCCGGCCTTCGATCACGCAGAAGAACTCGTCCTTGCCGGGTGCGAAGGCAATGTTCCAGGCGCCGGGCTCGCATGCCCAGATACCGGCGGAAAGGTCGCCGTTGGCGCTCATGAAGTGTTCCCAGGTGGTGCGTCGCGGATTCCCGCTGACCAGTCGATCCGGACGGGGATGGTCGTAGGTGGGCTCGGGTGTGCGGCCGGAGAAGATAGTCAGTTTCGGCATGTCATTTTTTCGTTCGTTTGTCGGCTTTCTTGCGCCAGCGGGTAATGTCGGCCTCACTGGGTTCGTCGAAGCGGCCACCGCCGGCGTTGGCCATGTAGATGACCGCCCGGGCGACCTCGGCGTCGCTCAAGGCTGGGTTGCCCCCTTTGGCGGGCATCTTGCGCATGCCGGCCAGCGCGCTCGGCACCAGGTCGTTCAATCCTTCACGGACCAGCTTGCCCCAGCGTTTCGCATCGCCGAATACCGGGGCTCGGTGCTTGCCGCTGCCGTGGCATTCCTGGCAAGTGCTCTCATACACCTCGGCGCCCGTCATTTCGGCGGCGAATGCCGGCAGTGACAGCGTAGCCAGCAGCAACAAGGTCGGGCGCATTGCTTTCCTTTCAGCAGATAGAGGCGACATGTTAATTTGCCGCGATAATTCGTGCATGAAAACCATCCTGTCGCTTGTCGTCCTGGCCCTTTCGTCGATCGCTGTCGCCGCGCCGCTGGTGGCCGTCGATGTCGGACACGGCGTGGTGGATAGCGGCGCGATCAGTGCCCGGGGACGCACGGAGTTCGCATTCAACCAGGATTTCGCCGGCCTCCTGGCGCAGACCCTTCGCCAGCGTGCGGTCGGCGTTCGGGAGGTTAATTTCGACGGCCGGATCGGCAGCCTGCACGCCCGGCCGCAGGCTGCCGAGGGCAGCGATTTCTTCATTTCCATCCACCACGACTCGATCGGCGAAGCCTGGCTGCTCGACTGGGAGTGGGAGGGCAAGCCGCAGCGCTATACCGAGGTCAAGCGCGGCTACGGCATCTTCGTGTCGGCACAGAATCCGGACTTGGCGACCAGCCTGCGTTGCGCTTCCACCATCGGCGCGATGATGCGCCGCGCCGGCTTCGAGCCCTCGACATGGCACGCCCGCAAGCATGTTCCGGCCGATGCCGAAAACGGCGTCTGGTACTACGACAATCTGGTCGTGCTCTATCGGACCACATTGCCCGCCGTGCTGTTCGAGGCCGGGGTGATCAAGCATCGCGACGAGGAACTGGAATTGCTCGACCCCGTGCGCCAGGCGCGCATGGCCGATGCCGTGGCGACCGGGATTGCCGCCTGCCTTTACGTCCAGTCGGCAGAATAGCGGTCAGAGGAAGATCGGCTCCGGGGTCAGTGCGACGCCGAATTTTTCCCTGACGGACGCCTGCACGGCGGCCATGGTCCGCCTGACATCGCCGCCGGTGGCGCCGCCGTGATTGACCAGCACCAGCGCCTGTTTCTCATACATGCCGACCGGGCCGAGCGAGCGGCCTTTCCAGCCGGCCTGTTCGATCAGCCAGCCGGCGGCCAACTTGACGTGGCCGTCGGACTGCGGGTAGCAGGGCAGGCCGGGATGGGCACGCTTCAGCACGTCCGCCTGGGCGGCATCGAGCACCGGGTTGTGGAAAAAACTCCCGGCATTCGGAATGTGGGCGGGATCGGGCAGCTTGCGCCGGCGAACGGCGATGACGGCATCGGCGATATCGCGTGCCGTCGGGT
This sequence comes from Dechloromonas sp. ARDL1, assembly GCF_051122455.1. Lineage (NCBI taxonomy): Bacteria > Pseudomonadati > Pseudomonadota > Betaproteobacteria > Rhodocyclales > Azonexaceae > Dechloromonas > Dechloromonas sp. ARDL1. The sequence goes on along the minus strand of NZ_CP168939.1, from coordinate 3,768,177 downwards.
CGCCGATGCCGCGGGCGGCCAGCTCCTGCGCGACGTCGGCGTAACGGCAGTTGGGCTGCCAGGCTTTGGGCAGCCGGAAGCGGACCGAGGTAATCGCCATGCGCCCGCTCAGGTGCCAGCCTTCCTGCTTGAACAGGCTGTCGCGATAGGCGAAGCGGCAGTCATCGCGGCTGAAATTGACGTCGGCCTGCTTGTCGAAATCCCAGGCGGTCACCGAATGCAGGCGTTCGCCGACTTCGAGGCCGTAGGCGCCGATGTTCTGGATCGGTGCGGCACCGACCGTGCCCGGGATCAACGACAGGTTTTCCAGTCCCGGCCAGCCTTGAGCCAGCGTCCATTGCACGAAATCGTGCCAGTTCTCGCCGGCGCCAGCCTCGATATAGACGGCCTCGGTATCCTCCCCGATCAGCCGTCTGCCGGAAATCGCCATGTGGAGCACCAAACGGTCGATGTCGCCGGTCAGCACCAGATTGCTGCCGCCACCGAGGATGAAGCGCGGCCCCTCACTGAGCTGCGGGTCGCGCAAGGCCTCGGCGCTATCGATGCGGGCGAAGCGGGCCGCCCGGCCGGGCAGGGCCAGGGTGTTGAGCGGCCCGAGTTCGCGCTGGCTGTGCAGGATCACAACAAGGGCGCCAGCCAGTATTCGGCATCCTTGATCGACAGGCCTTTGCGCGTGGCCCAGTCTTCAAGCTGGTCGCGGCCGATCTTGGGGATGGCGAAGTAGCTGGCTGCCGGGTGGCCGATGTAGAAGCCGGAAACGGCCGCCGCCGGGGTCATGGCGCAGGATTCGGTGAGGCCCATGCCGGCGTTGGCCGGCGCGTCGAGCAGGGCGAACAGGTCGCGCTTGGCGGTGTGATCCGGGCAGGCCGCGTAGCCGGGGGCGGGGCGGATGCCCTGGTATTCCTCGGCAATCAGCGCGTCGTTGTCGAGCGCTTCGTCGGCGGCATAGCCCCAGTAGTGGGTGCGCACGCGCATGTGCAGCCACTCGGCGGCGGCCTCGGCCAGCCGGTCGGCCAGGGCCTTGAGCATGATTGCCGAGTAGTCGTCGTTGGCCGCCTCGAACTCGGCGACCCTGGCGTCGATACCCAGGCCGGCGGTAACGGCGAAGGCCCCGACATAGTCGTTCTCGCCGACATAATCGGCCAGCGCGACGTTGAAACGTCCTTGCGGTTGCTTGTGCTGCTGGCGCAGGCCTACCCAACGGGCGATTTCCTGCGTGCGGGACTCGTCGGCGTAGATGATCACGTCTTCATTGTCGCCGCGTGCCGGGTACAGCCCGAAGACAGCGCGGGCGGTCAGCCATTCCTCGCTGATGATCTTGCCCAGCATGTCCTTGGCGTCGGCAAACAACTGGCGGGCGGTTTCACCGACCGTCTCGTTGTTGAGGATGGCCGGGTAGCGGCCGGCCAGGTCCCAGCTCTGGAAGAAGGGTGACCAGTCGATGAACAGCGACAGCGTGTCGAGGTCGAGGTTGAGCGTCTGCAAGCCCAGTTCCCTGGGGGCGAGCGGGGTGAAATCCGCGCCGGAAACAAAACGATTGGCGCGCGCTTCGGCCAGCGTCACCAGCGTGGCGCCCTTGCGGCCGGCATGTTCGGCGCGCACGGTTTCGTATTCGGCGGCGATTTCGGCGACGTAGCCGGCCTTCTGCTCGGCCGACAGCAGCTTGGTGGCGACGCCGACGGCGCGCGAGGCGTCCGGCACGTAAACCACCGGGCTGTCGGTGTTGGTGGCGATCTTGATCGCGGTGTGGGCGCGGCTGGTCGTCGCGCCGCCGATGAGCAGCGGCTGGCTCATGCCCTGGCGTTTCATCTCGCTGGCGACGTGCGCCATTTCTTCCAGCGACGGGGTGATCAGGCCGGACAGGCCGATGATGTCGACGCGATGTTCGAGCGCCGCCTTCAGGATGTTGTCGCAGCTGACCATGACGCCAAGGTCGACCACGTCGTAGCCGTTGCAGCCGAGCACGACGCCGACGATGTTCTTGCCGATGTCGTGCACGTCGCCCTTGACCGTGGCCATCAGGATCTTGCCCTTGCTGCCCAGGCCGGTGCGGGATTTCTCGGCTTCGATGAAGGGCAGCAGGTGGGCGACCGCCTGCTTCATGACGCGGGCCGATTTGACCACTTGCGGCAGGAACATCTTGCCGGCGCCGAACAGGTCGCCGACGTGGTTCATGCCGGCCATCAGCGGGCCTTCGATGACGGCGAGCGGCGGCTTGCCTTCGCTCTCCAGCTTGGCGCGAACCTCCTCGGTATCGGCCACGACGAAGTCGGTGATGCCCTTGATCAGCGCGTGTTCCAGGCGTTTTTCGACCGATTGCTCGCGCCATGACAGATCCGGGCCGCTGTCCTTGCTCTTGCCTTCCTTGACGGTCTGGGCGAAATCGACCAGTGCCTCGCCGGCGCCGGGGTGGCGATTGAGCACCACGTCCTCGACCTTGGCGCGCAGTTCCGGCTCCAGGTCGTCGTACACGCCGAGCATGCCGGCATTGACGATGCCCATGGTCATGCCGTTCTGGATGGCGTGGTAGAGGAAGACGGTGTGGATCGCCTCGCGTACCGGGTCATTGCCGCGGAACGAGAACGAGACGTTGGAGACGCCGCCGGAAATGTGGGCGTGCGGCAGGTTGTCCTTGATCCAGCGGGTGGCCTCGATGAAATCGACGGCGTAGTTGTCGTGCTCGGGAATGCCGGTGGCGATAGCAAAGATGTTCGGGTCGAAGATGATGTCTTCGGCCGGGAAACCCATGCCGGTCAGCAGTTCGTACGCCTTGCCACAAATCTCGATCTTGCGGGCGTAGGTGTCGGCCTGGCCCTTCTCGTCGAAGGCCATGACGATCACGGCCGCGCCGTAGCGACGGGCCAGCTTGGCCTGTTCGAGGAATTTGGCTTCGCCTTCCTTCATCGAGATCGAATTGACGATGCCCTTGCCCTGGATGCACTTCAGGCCGGCTTCGATGACTTCCCACTTCGACGAGTCGATCATGATTGGCACGCGGGAGATGTCCGGTTCCGAGGCGATCAGCTTGAGGAACTTGTCCATGGCGGCGATCGAGTCGAGCATCGCCTCGTCCATGTTGATGTCGATGACCTGCGCGCCGTTTTCCACCTGCTGGCGGGCGACAGCCAGCGCATCATCGAAGCGGCCTTCGAGGATCATCCGGGCGAAGGCCTTGGAGCCGGTGACGTTGGTGCGTTCGCCGACGTTGACGTATAGCGAGTTGTGGGTGACGTTGAAGGCTTCCAGGCCGGACAGGCGCAGCGCCGGCTCGATGCTGGGCAGGGTGCGCGGGGTGACCGGCGCGACGCGGCGGGCGATGGCGGCGATGTGTTCCGGCGAGGTGCCGCAGCAGCCGCCGACGATGTTGACGATGCCGCTCTTGGCCCAGCTTTCGATTTCGTCGGCCAGCATGTCGGCCGTTTCGTCGTAGCCGCCGAAAGCGTTGGGCAGGCCGGCGTTGGGGTGGGCCGAGACGTAGCAGTCACAGACGCGGGACAGTTCCTCGACGTACTGGCGCAGTTCCTTGGCACCGAGCGCGCAGTTCAGGCCGAAACTCAGCGGCCGGACGTGGCGCAGCGAATTCCAGAACGCCTCGGCGGTCTGGCCGGACAGGGTGCGGCCGGAGGCATCGGTGATGGTGCCGGAAATCATCACCGGCCAGCGGCGACCGGCGGCATCGAAGAATTGCTCGATGGCGAACAGCGCCGCCTTGGCGTTCAGCGTGTCGAAGACGGTTTCGACGAGCAGGATGTCGACGCCGCCGTCGACCAGCCCGGTGATCGCTTCGACGTAGTCGGCGACCAGTTCGTCGAAGCTGACGTTGCGGTAGCCGGGGTCGTTCACGTCCGGCGAGATCGACGCCGTGCGGCTGGTCGGGCCGAGCACGCCGGCGACGAAGCGCGGCTTGGCCGGGTTGGCGGCAGTGAATTCGTCGCACAGGCGGCGGGCGAGTGCGGCGCCTTCCTTGTTCAGTTCGTAGACCAGGCTCTCCAGCTTGTAGTCGGCCTGCGATACCGCGGTCGAATTGAAAGTGCAGGTTTCGAGGATGTCGGCGCCAGCTTCGAGATATTCGCGGTGGATGCCGGCGATGATGTCGGGGCGCGTCAGCACCAGCAGGTCGTTGTTACCCTTGAGATCGTGCGCGTGATCGGCAAAGCGCGTGCCCCGGTAGTCCGCTTCCTGCAGGCCGTGGCGCTGGATCATCGTGCCCATGGCACCGTCGAGGACGAGCAGGCGTTGCTGGAGCAGGGTGGAGAGTTCGGACGTACGATCGGGCTGCATGGATCACCTCGGCAAAGCGGTTTGTTACCAGAATTCGCACCGGGGACGCCGCAATAGCAAACGGCGCCACAAACCGGGACTAGGAGAAGCTAGGGGTTTGCGAGCGCCGTTGATCGTTGCCGAGCCTGGCCCCTTGAATGGAAGGGTCGCAGCGCTCCTCGGCAGAGGCGCTAGTTTACAGGGGGTAGGTCGGACTGCCAAGGGTCTTGATTTTGGGGGCGTTTTTTTCTCCGCCGTCCCGCCGATAACGGGAAAACGTCCCTAGCCTTTTACTGCGACGCGTTTCGAGGTTTTTTTGACCCCGCCGTTGTCGATGTCGAAATGCACCATGAAGTAGGTTTCGTCCATCGGCGGCATGCCTTCGATGCGCCACTCCCAGATTTCCTCGCGCAGGTTGTTGAAGGTCTGCTTGCTGCCCGGCGCGCCGAGCAGGCGGCGGATATCGTCCTTGCTCATGCCGACGCGCACCTTGGCGTAATTGGCATCGTTGAGTACCTGTTCGACCTTGGCGACGACGTGATCCTGGCCGAAGGTGATCATGTAGCAACTGCTGCCGTTCGGCTGGCGGGCGTATTCCCAGGTTGCCGTGCCGTCGTCGTTCCAGTGGATGAAGCCGGGCTCGCCCATGCGCGCGCGGACCTCGGCCTGCGTCGTGACGCCCGGCTTGATCTCCTGAAGATTGACGAAGTCGCAGGCCGGCAGGGCCGCGGCGATGACGGCCGAGGCGGCGGCGGATATCCAGGCAGGCAGTTTCATGCGAACTCCGGTCGATGAGGAAAGGCAAGTTTACGCCTTGGCGGGCTCTCTTTCATAATATCCATCCTCCCTAATTTTCGGATATGCCGATGCAGCACCTCGATCCCCGATCCGCCTACGAATTTCTCCAGCAAGACGCGCAAGCCGTCTTGATCGACTGCCGGGCGGAAACCGAGTTCCTGTATGTCGGCTTTCCTGTCGGGGCCGAGCATGTAGCCTGGCAAGAGGGGCCGGATTGGGAAATCGACCCGCAGTTTGCCGCCAAGGTGGCACGGGTGGTGAAAGGTGATCTGGCGCGCCCGGTCCTGCTCATCTGCCGCAGCGGCAATCGTTCGGTCGATGCCGGGCAGGCGCTGGAAGCGGCCGGGTTTACGCAGGTGATCAACGTGCTCGAAGGGTTCGAAGGCCCGCTCGACGAGAACTACCATCGCGGCACGCTGGGCGGCTGGCGTTTTCGCGGCCTACCGTGGTACCAGACGTAACCGCTGGTGCAGCAGGGCGGCGCTGCCGCCGATCAGCATCAGGCCGGCCATGCCGAGCGACAGCGTCAGCGTCGAACCCCACAGGGCCGGGGCGATCAGTGCCGCGGTGATGCCGTTGAAGCCGGACTGGAAGAAGGTCTGGCACGAAGCGGCCAGTCCGCGCTGGGCAGGGAAAGGGTCGAGCGCGAAGATACTCAGGCAGGGCATGGCCAGCGACATGCCCAGCGTGTAGCCGAAAATGGGCAGGACGCTCCACGGCAACCCCGGCGGGACGGAGACGTTGAGCAGCAGATTGGTTCCGGCGGCGCTGCCCATCAGCGCGTAGCCCAGGGCGATGCTGCGCGGCAGCGAAACCTTGCCGGCGAGACGGCCGGAGAGCCATGAGCCGCCGATCAACCCGGCCATGGCCGGCCCAAAGAGCCAGAGAAAGCCGGTTTCCGGAACACCGAGGTGAGTCATCAGGAAAACCGGCGCCGACAGGATATAGAGGAAGAAACCGGCAAAATTGAGTGCCAGCGCAGCGCAGGCGGTGAGGAAAGCCGGCGAGGTCATGACCTTCCAGTAGGTGGTCGCCAGATAGGTCGGGCGCAGCGACTGGCGCTTGTCCGGCGGCAGCGTTTCCGGCATCAGCTTCCAGCAGGCCAGCCACAGGGCACCGGTGGCGAGGACGAGGAAGGCGAATACCGAGCGCCAGCCGAACAGGGTTTGCAGCCAGCCGCCGATGACCGGTGCGATGGCCGGAGCCAGCGCGAACATCATGGTGATCTGCGACATCAGCTTCTGGGCCTCGGCGCCGTCGAACAGGTCGCGGACGATGGCCCGGCTGATCACGATCCCGGCGCCGGCGGTAATCCCTTGCATGGCCCGCCAGAACCACAGGTGCTCGATGCGCGTGGCCAGCATGCAGCCAGCCGAGGCGATGGCGAACAGGCCGACGGCCACCAGGATCACCTTGCGTCGCCCGAAGCGGTCGGAGATCGCGCCGTGCCACAGCGTCATCAAGGCGAAGGAGAACAGGTAGGCCGACAACGTCTGCTGCACCTCCAGCGGGGTGGCGTGCAGCTTTTCGCCGATCTCGTGGAAGGAGGGCAGATAGGTGTCGATGGAAAAGGGGCCGAGTGCCGACAGCGACGCCAGCAGCGTGGCGATGCTCCGGGTGCTGCGCCGGTTTTCGTCAGCCACGCGCGAAACGCCGGTACTGGATGGCCTCGGCGACGTGCGCTGCGCGGATATCGTCGCTGCCGGCAAGGTCGGCAATGGTCCGGGCGACTTTGAGGATACGGTGCCAGGCGCGGGCCGACAGGTCGAGTTGCGCCGTGGCCTGCTTGAGCAGTTTGCTGCCCGCTTCATCCGGCTGGCAGCAGCTGTCGATTTCCCGTGTGTCGAGGCGGGCGTTGGGTTTGGCCTGGCGGGCGGTCTGCCGGGCCAGGGCGGCTTCGACCCTGGCGCGAACGACGGCGGACGATTCCCCGTCGGCCTTGTCGGCCAGCGCGTCGGCAGGCAGCGCCGGCACTTCGATGATCAGGTCGATGCGGTCGAGGAAGGGTCCGGACAGCTTGCCGCGATAGCGGGCGATCTGGTCCGGGGTACAGCGGCATTTGTTGTTGCCGTGTCCCAAAAAACCACAGGGGCACGGATTCATTGCCGCGATCAGCTGGAATTCGGCCGGAAATTCGGCGTGACGGGCAGCGCGGGCAATGTGGACGCGCCCGGTTTCGAGCGGCTCGCGCAGGGTTTCGAGCACCTTGCGGTCGAATTCCGGCATTTTGCTTTTTGTACCAGAATTCGTGAAATGTTGTCCAAAACTCGGAAGAGGTTGGTCTGGCCCTCGTACTTTACCGCACACTGACAACTCCATGGGTTTTACGAGCATTTGGCGGTGGCGAGTAACACGAGCGCGTTGAAGATGTTTTGCTTTAGGGGATTTATCTATGCATGTTTCGGCCGCAGCGCGGTGGGAAACGCGAAGCGTTTTCCACGGCAGGCTGCGGGATTGGGCTGTGGAGGCTGTGGGTAACGGGGGGCGCGGTGGATAACCCGCTGGGTTATCCACGGCAAGCTCCCCGGTTCGCCGTAGGCGAATTGTCCACAAATCCATAGCCAGGATGGATCGCTGAGGCTTTCCATGCTGATGGAAATTCAGGTCATTTTGGATTCCAAGCGTGAAGTTGTCTGATGCCATTACAAAGAATGTTACCCAACTGACCGCGTGGTAACAAAAGCGAGGCGCAGTTTGAGACTCAAGAAACTGGTAAGTTTGTAGACTGGGATACTCCAATTCTCCTCCGCCTTTCTAATAATCCCCTACGGTTCACTGCTCGTGCCTTGCCTTGGTTGTTAGCTTCTATTTTACAGGGGGTAGAAAGAACAGAGCTTGGGCTTGGGCTGGCGAAGCCAAACAAGCCAGGAAGCAAGCGAAGCGCGGTAGTTTGATCACGAAGATGGTTGAGCTACTTTTTCGTGGGTCGTTTAGCCGCTAGCTTCTTTTTTGGATAGGTTTTGGAGAGTAGTCTTTACCCGCAGCTTCTTCGAACTCGACGGTGAACGCGTGAATCTGGTCGAACTGAGGTGCCCCCCGTAATCAGTGCCACCGGCAATTTAGTAAAGTCCGTTTTCGAGAAGGAGAATGGACTTGAAGAAGCGGTTTTCAGAAGAGCAGATCATCGGTTTTTTGCAGCAGGCGGAAGCCGGCGTGGCGATCAAGGAACTGTGCCGGCAACACGGCTTCAGTGACGCCTCGTTCTACAACTGGCGGGCGAAATTCGGCGGCATGTCAGTTCCGGATGCGAAGCGCCTGAAGGAACTGGAAGCCGAGAACGCCAAGCTCAAACGCCTACTGGCCGAATCGATCCTTGATGCCGAAGCTCTCAAAGCGGCCTTGGGCCGAAAGCGCTGAGCCCCCAGCAAAAGCGTGAGTCAGTCATGGTGATGCGGAAAGCGACAGCAATTTCCCAACGCCGTGCCTGCCAGCTGGTGGGTTTGTCACGCACGGTCCTGCATTACGTATCGAAGGCGCAGCCGGAGAACGAGCAGTTGCAAGCCAGGCTGGTCGAACTGGCCGGCGAGCGCCGCCGGTTCGGCTATCGCCGCTTGCATGCGCTGGTTCGGCGAGAGGGCGTTCGAGCCAATCACAAACGGATTTATCGGCTCTACAGTGATGCCGGTCTGTCAGTTCGGCGCCGCAAAAAGCGACATGGTGTGGCTGTTGAGCGGCAGGCACTGGAACGCCCTACCGAGCCCAACCAAGTTTGGTCGATGGATTTTGTCAGTGACGCGCTGGCCAATGGCCGCCGGATCAAGGTGCTGACCATCGTCGATGATTTCAGCAAGGAGGCCATCGATCTCGCGGTCGACTTCGGCATTTCAGGCCATTACGTTACGCGTGTTCTTGATCAGGCGGCTCGCTTCCGGGGCTACCCCAAGGCCATTCGAACTGACCAGGGACCAGAATTTACCGGCAAAGCGCTCGACCAGTGGGCCTGCCAGCATGGCGTTCAGCTCAAACTGATCCAGGCCGGGAAACCCACGCAGAACGCGTTCATCGAGAGCTTCAACGGACGCTTCCGAGATGAGTGCCTGAATGACTATTGGTTTACGAGCTTGCCACAGGCTCGTATCCTGATCGCCGCCTGGCGCCGGGACTACAACCAGCATCGGCCGCACAGCGCATTGAATTATCAAACCCCGGCAGAGTTCGCGGCCGAGCATCGGGCAACCACCTCTGCCCAGCCAGCCGCCGAAGAATGTCTTTAACGGTACAACCCAAGGACTTTTACTAAAACGCCCTTGGCACTAAAACCGGGGGCACCTCAGTGCGACCAGCGTAGTTTGCGCATCCGAATTGACTGCATCTCGGTTTACATCGTGATTTCCTGGTACGACGAAGAGACGTTCCCTCGGAAGCGGCTGTCAGAGGTGGTTCCGCGAATCCGGACATCGAGTTAAGTGAAATCTCTGCTTCAATGGGCGATGGAAATCGCCTGCCTAGCAGGCTGCTGAAATACTTCCCCATCCTGTCGACGAAACAGCGGGTTTGATCGTTATAGAGATTCACCGAGATTACCGAGAGCACAAAGCGGATCATGCGCGGAGCCGACACCTTCACCGAGAGTTTGTTTACGATGCGTCGCCTGGACGACTTTGTGCCGGCGCAGCACCCGTTGCGGCCGATCCGGGCGATGGTGAATCGGGCGCTCAAGGATATCGAACCCCTGCTCAGCGGCATGTATGCCGCCGACGTCAAAGGCGGTCGCCCCAGCATTGCCCCGGAGAAACTCCTGCGTGCCATGCTGCTGCAAATCTTCTACAGCATTCGCTCGGAACGGCAATTGATGGAGCAGACCCAGTACAACCTGCTCTTTCGCTGGTTCATCGGCCTATCGATGGACGATGCAGTCTGGGTGCCCACCGTCTTCACCAAGAATCGCGAACGCCTGATTGCCCACGATGCCGTGATCGAACTCTTCAATGCGGTACTGGCCATTGCCGAGAAGCAGAACTGGCTATCAGGCGAACATTTCAGTGTCGACGGCACGCTCATCCAGGCTTGGGCGGGACACAAGAGTTTCCTGCGCAAGGACGGCGGAGATGATGAAGGCGGCGGCAATTTCAAGGGCCAGTCACGCAGCAATGACACCCACGCCTCACGTACCGACCCGGATGCCCGACTGTACCGCAAGGGCAATACCGCCAGTGAGTTGCGCTACATGGGACACACCTTGAGCGACAACCGCCACGGACTCATTGCCAGTGCGGTCGTGACCACGGCCGATGGCTATGCCGAGCGGGAAGTTGCCAAGGCCCTGATCGCCGATGCCCGCCAAGTCGCCGGCGAAACGGCTGAAATCACCCTCGGCGCGGACAAGGGCTACGATGCCCAGGAATTCATTGCGGCACTCATCGAACTGAATGTCATTCCCCATGTGGCGCAGAACACCAGCCATCGCCGTTCTGCCGTGCCGGACGACATTGCCGGCAGTGACGGTTACGCGATCTCCCAGCAAAAGCGCAAACTCATCGAACAGGGATTCGGCTGGGCCAAGTTCATTGGGCCGATACGCCAGGTGATGGTGCGCGGACTGGAGAAGGTCGATCAGTTGTTCGTGCTGACCATGGCCGCCTACAACCTGACGCGCATGCGCTCCTTGGGAGCAATCCGTCCGCTGGGGGCAATATGATAGGAAAACACCTCGGAATCCCTGTAAAACACGTGCGAACGACCGAAAATCCGCTTCGCCTTACGAAAAACGACTCCGTTCCATGCCACCGTCTGCAGTTGCAGGGCGGTATTTCAGCAGCCTGCTAGGAGCAGAAGCAATGAGAAGACCCCGCCGTAACCACACAGCCGCCTTCAAGGCCAAAGTGGCGATTGCCGCCCTCAAGGGCGATGAGACGCTGGCTGCGTTAGCAGAGAAGTTTGACGTTCATCCGAATCAGATTACGCAATGGAAGACACAATTGCTCGAGAACGCCTCGGGTGTCTTTGCGACGGCTGCCGAGAAGCAGGCGGCCACGCCGGACCTGAAGGATTTGCATGCAAAGATAGGCCAGCAGGCGTTGGAGATTGATTTTTTGGCCGTCGCGCTCGGTCGCATCGGCGATGCGAGCGCAAAACGATGATCGACAAGGCCCACGATCTGCCTGTCGTCAGGCAAGTCCAGTTACTTGAGCTTTCGCGTTCTTCTGTCTATTACCAGCCGCAGCCCACATCCGAAATCGATTTGATGCTGATGCGGCGGATTGATGAACTGCACCTGGAGCATCCCTTTGCCGGTGCGCGGATGTTGCGCGATATGCTCAAGCTCGAAGGCCATGAAATCGGTCGCAAACATGTCGGTACGCTGATGAAGAAGCTCGATATCCAGGCCATCTACCGCAAGGCCAACACCAGTCGGCGCAACCAGGCACACCGCATCTATCCCTACCTGCTGCGCGGCCTTGCCATCGAGCGTCCGAATCAGGTCTGGGCCATGGATACGACCTACATCCCGATGCGCCGGGGCTTCGTCTATCTGAGCGCGGTGCTTGATTGGGCAACCCGTCGGGTGCTGAGTTGGCGCCTGTCGAACAGCCTGACGGCTGATCCCTGCGTCGATGCTCTGGAAGAGGCCATCATGAAGTATGGCCGACCGGAAATCATGAACACAGACCAGGGCAGCCAATTCACCAGTTCGGCCTTCATTGGCTTGCTTCAGGAGCACAGCATTCAGGTCAGCATGGATGGCAAGGGCTGCTGGCGCGATAACGTATTCGTCGAACGCCTCTGGAAATCGGTCAAGTACGAGGAGATTTACCTGCACGGCTACGACACCGTTTCCGAGGTCCGACAGGCGCTGGCCCGCTACTTCGATTTTTACAATCGTCGTCGCCCGCACTCAACGCTTGACGGGCAAACCCCGGATACGGCTTACTTCAACCAGCCGCTGCTCGCCGCAGCGGCTTAACCCGCAGAGAACTCACTTAAGAAAACCAAATTTCTGTCCAACTGCGCGGGGCCACCTCTGGGCGCCGACATCGCCCCTGAGTTGCTGTACGAGCAGTCTGTTCCGATAGGCGAAGACTCGTTCGCAGAGGAATTGAAGGCTATGCCGGATGTGGGAAGGGACGTATGACTCCTTTCCGGAAGCGAAACCTCAACGAGCGCTTTCCGGCGGCGAACTCGAAAAGCAGATAGTCGTGTCCCGACCCAAAGCGGCCGTAGCGGTTTCCAGAAAGCTGCCCGTCATCAAAAACTAGGTTTAGCGGACTGGATTGCTCTGAAGCCGCCATTGGCGAACTCACCCAACCGGCCAACTTCTGACCGTCATTCGATCCACGAAGCCGTCATTTCGATGACCGGTCTACCTCGGAACCTGCCGAAGGGGAAATTTACACTGCTCGGCCATTGCTGCCTGTGACGTTGGCTGGATTGAATGGCCGTTATTGCCAAGGTTGCCGTCGTTGATGGAATGCTTGATTACATCAAGGAGAATCACAGATAACGGATAAATCGTACAGCTAACCAATGCCATCAAACTTGGTTGCCTTGAATGCCCTTCGCCGAGTTGGGGTTTGCAGCATGCCGATGCGCTCCCTGAACGTGGGATGCCGTCTTGCCGCTAGGCACAATCGCTTGAGACAACCCGTCAAGAATGCCACAGTGGGCAGCATCACGCGCCTCGCCACACCGCTCGCGCAGGCCTTTCAGTTGCCTCTCCAGTTCCTGGAGTTCTTGCATCCGTTGAGCAACATGTCCAATGTGCCGGTCAAGCAGTCGATTCACATCCGCGCAGTTCTCCTGTGGTGATTCCTTGAAGTGCTGCAAGACTCGAATTTCATCCAGCGTCATATCCAAACTGCGACAGCGCCGAATAAAAGATAGTCGCTGTACATGGGCATCTCCATAAATGCGGTAGTTGCCTTCGCTGCGGGCAGGTATTGGCAGCAGCCCATCGCGCTCGTAATAGCGGATCGTTTCCACATTCGTCCCGGTAAGGCGGGACAGTTCGCCGATTTTCATCTTCATCTCCTGATGTTTATACGGACCGAGTCGGTTGGAGCATGATGATTGCCATACCGGCCAGCGTGAGCACACTGCCGACAAGATCGCATCGAGTTGGGACAACGCCATCGATCTGCCATAGCCAGATCAGGGCAATCGCCACGTAGACAGCCGAGAATCTCGTCCTGCACCGTGATGGCGAACAATCCCTGAGCTTTGACGAACTCAAGCATCTCTTTCGCTTCGACCATTCTCTTTTATTGTAAGCCCTTGACTCTGTAGCCACTCAAGGGTTTCTAATACAGGTAGCTGAAAAAGTCATGAACCAGAAGCAATTCCTGACGCTAATCACTAGCAGCCAGTCGCACGCTCCACGTAACTGACCGTCTAAAACGATCATGAAATTGCTGAGTTGAAAGTCTATTCTGATGAAGTGTAAGCATACGTTTTTACCACCAGCCGTCCTGCCTGGTTGGACGGTTACCCCCGAACCTCACTAAGGAGTAAGTGATCATGAAAAATAGATTGATGGTTGGCTTGATTGCCTTGAGTGTCCTTGGCCTTCCTGCGACGTCCCCCCGTTTTCAGTAGCACAGGGCTTTAGAGTCCAGAGTTAATTTACCTGATTTCTGGGTGAGTGATTTGGCATAGGCGGCGGGAGTCAAACCGCCTAGAGATTTCTTTGGTCGCTCCTCGTTGTATTCCCGGCGCCAGGCTTCAATGACGACCTGTGCGTGTCGCAGACTGGTGAACCAATGCTCGTTCAGGCACTCGTCCCGGAATCGCCCGTTGAATGATTCGATGTATGCATTCTGATTGGGCTTGCCGGGTTCAATGAGGAAGAGTTGAACCCCGCGGGCATGTGCCCAGGTCAGCATGGCCCGGCTACAGAATTCCTTGCCGTTATCCGTTCTGATCGCCTTGGGCAGCCCGCGTATTTTGGCCAACTGATCGAGGGTTCGCGTGAGTTGCATGCCGCCCATCGCTCGCTCCGGAACAATTGCTACCGCTTCATGCGTGGCGTCATCGACGATGGTCAGGCTCTTGATGACTCGCCCTTCCGCCGTCCGGTCGAACACGAAATCCATCGACCAGACCTGATTGGCGGCCAGCGGGCGTTCCAGAGGATGACGGTCAGCCATCGGAATCTTTTTGCGCTTTCGCCTTCTGACTTGCAGACCGGCCTCGGCGTAGAGTCGATCCACATGCTTGTGATTCACCACCATGCCGGCCTGCCGCAGCTTTAGGTAGATCATCCCGGCCCCGTAGCGCCGATGACGTTGAGCGAGTCCGATGATCTTCTCTTTCAAGACAGCATTGCGATCCGTCGCCGGCCGGTAACGGAATGAACTCGGACTCATGCCGATTAAACGCAGTGACCTCCGCTCGCTGAGCCCCTTGTCGATCAGGTAGCGCACCAGATCACGCCGTGACGGTGCGCTCACCACTTTTTTCTCAGGGCCTCTTTCGCGATCTCATTCTCCAAGAGCGACTCGGCTAACAGTTTCTTCAGCCGGGTGTTCTCTGCTTCCAGCTCCTTTAGGCGCTTCGCGTCCGAGACGCTCATCCCGCCAAACTTGCTGCGCCAGAGGTAGTAGCTGGCTTCCGAGAAAGCGTGCTTACGGCACAACTCGGCAACCGGCATCCCCGATTCAGCTTCCCGCAGGAAGCCAATGATCTGTTCTTCAGTGAATCGCTTCTTCATGTCCAATCTCCTTGTCGTGGTGGATTGGACTCTAAAGTCAGGCGCTACTCAATTCCGGGGGGACGTCGCCTGTTGCTTACAGTGCAGACCCTAAACCTGCTCCCGACGACAAAGCCTTCCAGGAATATGTGGTTCAAATGCAGGCGCACATGAAACTGATGCAGGATCAGATGCAGAAAATGCGGCAAACCAACGATCCTGCCCTGCGTCAGAAACTGATGCAGGAACACTGGACTGCCATGCAAGACGGCATGCGCATGATGCATGGTTCCGACAGCATGCCCGGTTGCGGGATGATGATGGGTTCAATGAGCGACAACATGGGGTGCTGTAGCGGCGGTCACCGGCAGGGTATGGGTGGAGGCATGCATGGGAAGGGATGGTGGAATCCACAAGACACCTCTTCGCAAGCCATGAACCGCCGTCAGCAGATGATGGGAAGCTGCATGGGGATGCAACAGCAAATGATGGATCAGATGATGCAACAACAAAATTACAGGTGGATGCCGCCAGCACAATGAACAGCAATGCAATCTGCATGAGCCAACTTTTCTGCGATTTTCCACGAAATGCTTCGGCTACATATTCACTGCGTCGATAAGCGATAACAAGAATATCGCATTTTATCGATTAACTGGCGGCATAAAATGCCGCCTTCACTTTTCCAAGTACAGCAATCATGAGTTCTTTTATCACCGAAACCGTTCTCTCCGTTCATCACTGGAATGACAGCCTGTTCAGTTTTAGGACCACGCGCAATCCTGCCCTGCGCTTCATCAATGGCCAGTTCGTGATGATCGGCATGGAAGTCAATGGCCGCCCGCTGATGCGCGCCTATAGCATTGCCAGTGCGAATTACGAAGAGCACCTGGAGTTCTTCAGCATCAAAGTTCAGGATGGTCCTCTGACCTCGCGTCTGCAACACCTGAAGCCGGGCGATCCTCTCCTGGTCAGCAAAAAGCCTACCGGCACCTTGGTTCTGCGCGACCTCAAGCCGGGGCGTCGCTTATTCATGTTTGCCACCGGAACCGGCCTGGCCCCGTTCATGAGCCTGATTCACGATCCGGAAACCTATGAGCGTTTCGAGAAGGTCATCCTCATCCATGGTGTTCGCTGGACTAACGAGCTGGCTTACCACGACTACATTGAGGAGGATCTGAAGGAACACGAATACCTCGGCGATCTGATCCGTGAAAAGTTGGTCTATTACCCGACGGTGACTCGTGAGCCATTTCGCAACGAGGGGCGTCAGACTGACCTGATCCTCTCCGGTAAGTTATTTGCCGACCTGGGCGAGCCGCCCATCGACCCAGCTACCGACCGCGGCATGATTTGCGGCAGCCCGGCCATGCTCAAGGAAATTTCGGCCATGCTTGATGGCTTCGGTTTGACGATTTCGCAGCATATCGGCGAAGCCGGTGATTATGTGATTGAGCGTGCATTCGTCGAGCAGTAAGCAACGGGGGACCGACTCAAAGTCAAACCCCATAACTATCTCTGGAGAGTGTTTGTGAGAATTTTGGTTCCCGTGAAGCGGGTTGTTGATTACAACGTCAAAGTCCGCGTCAAGGCCGATGGTTCCGGTGTCGATCTGGCCAACGTCAAGATGAGCATGAACCCCTTTGACGAAATCGCCGTTGAAGAAGCCGTCCGTCTCAAAGAAGCCGGCATCGCCACGGAGGTCATCGCCGTCTCCTGCGGCGTCGCCGCCTGCCAGGAAACCCTGCGCACCGCCATGGCCATCGGTGCCGACCGCGGCATCCTGGTCGAAACCGATGTCGACCTGCAACCGCTGGCCGTCGCCAAGCTCTTGAAGGCCCTCTGCGACAAGGAACAACCGCAACTCGTCATCTGCGGCAAACAAGCCATCGACGACGACGCCAACCAGACCGGCCAGATGCTCGCCGCCCTGCAGAACTGGCCACAAGCCACCTTCGCCTCCAAGGTCGTCATTGGCAACGGCAAAGCGACCGTTACCCGCGAAATCGACGGCGGCCTCGAAACCCTCGAACTTTCCCTGCCGGCTGTCGTTTCCACCGACTTGCGTTTGAACGAACCGCGCTACGCCACCCTGCCCAACATCATGAAAGCCAAGAAAAAGCCGCTCGACACCGTCAAGCCGGCCGACCTTGGCGTCGACGTTACCCCGCGCCTGACCACCCTCAAGGTCGCCGAACCCGCCAAGCGCAGTGCCGGCATCCGCGTTGCCGACGTCGCCGAACTCGTCAACAAACTCAAGAACGAAGCCAAGGTGATCTGATCATGACCATTCTCGTCATTGCCGAACACGACAACCAGTCCCTTAAGGCCGCCACCCTCAACACCGTCGCTGCGGCAGCGAAAATCGGTGGCGACATCCATGTCCTCGTTGCCGGCTGCAACTGCGCCCGCGCCGCCCAGGAAGCCGCCACCCTCAGCGGCGTGAGCACCGTCAAAGTCGCCGACGCCGCCCACTACCAGAGCCAGACGGCCGAGAATCTGACCGCACTAGTCATCGCCAACGCATCGGGTTACAGCCACATCCTCGCCCCGGCCAGCACCTTCGGCAAGAACCTCATGCCGCGCGTCGCCGCATTGCTCGACGTCGCCCAGATCTCCGAAATCATCGGCGTTGAGTCCGCCGACACCTTCGTCCGTCCGACCTACGCCGGCAATGCCCTGGCTACCGTGCAGAGCGCCGACAAGGTCAAAGTCATCACCGTGCGCACGACCGCCTTTGATGCGGTCAACCGGGAAAATGCCGCAAAAATCGAAACCATCGCCGCAGCCAACGATACCGCCCAAAGCACGCTGACCAACCGCGAACTGACCAAGTCCGAGCGTCCCGAACTCGGCGCCGCCAAGATCATCGTCTCCGGTGGTCGTGGCCTGGGCAGCGGCGAGAACTACCACAAGCTGCTCGAACCGCTCGCCGACAAGCTCGGTGCCGCCCTCGGTGCATCGCGTGCAGCGGTCGATGCCGGTTTCGTGCCGAACGACTACCAGGTTGGACAGACCGGCAAGATCGTCGCCCCGCAGCTTTACATTGCGGTCGGCATCTCCGGGGCCATCCAGCATCTGGCCGGCATGAAGGAGTCGAAGATCATCGTCGCTATCAACAAGGATCCCGATGCGCCGATCTTCCAGGTGGCGGATTACGGGCTGGTCGCTGACCTCTTCGAAACCGTGCCAGCATTTACTCACTTCTCTTTATGACCTTTCTGGTCAGGTACTGGATTTGCCGGAATTTGCACCAAGGTTGAGGCAAGCTGGCAATTCCAATACTTGAAGAACTCGGGTGCCCCTTCCGCTCCAACCGGTTTCCCTTATTGCAATCGCTTGACTCTGTAGTCACTCAAGGGTTTCTAATGCGGGAAACAAGGAGAAACGCCATGAGTCTTGATGCCAACCCGAAGCCCCTTCAGAAAGCTGCCCATTGCGGATGTGCGGGCGGCTGTTCAGCGGCAGCGCCCGCAGTCGCAGAAATTCCGGCAGCCTCAGATCTTGCTCCAAGCGATGGCGTGCCCGTCTTCGTGATTCCCACCATGGACTGCCCGAACGAGGAGAATGACATCCGTCGTGCGGTGGCCGGTATCGAGGGCGTCCGTTCCCTGCGTTTCCAACTGTCGGCGCGCACGGTTGCGATTGATGCGACGACGGAAGCCCTTGATGCAGCCTTGGCTGCCATCCGTAAAGCCGGCTTTACGCCCAAGCCGGTGTCTGCAGCTCAGGCTGCAACAAAGAACGTCGGCGTCAGTGATCTCTGGCGAAGTGTTCTGGCGCTAGGGCTGGCCGTCGGCGCCGAAGCGCTGGCTTTCTTCGCGCCCGATACATTGCCTTTCAAGGGCTTCGGTATGGCATTGGCCATCGTCGCCATCTGGCTGTCCGGCATTTCTACCTATACCAAAGGCGTGGCGGCATTACGGCGCGGGCAATTGAACATGAACGCGCTGATGGGCGTTGCCGTGACCGGCGCCTTCCTCATTGGACAATGGCCCGAGGCGGCGATGGTCATGGCCTTGTATGCCATTGCCGAACTGATCGAAGCCCGCTCGGTGGATCGGGCGCGTAACGCCATCAAGGGCCTGCTCGACCTGACGCCGGAGACGGCGGAAGTTCGGCAGGCCGATGGGACGTGGCGGGAAGTACCGGCGGCGGAGGTAAAGCTGGAATCCTGCGTTCGGGTCAAACCCGGCGCCCGGATACCGCTCGATGGTCAAGTGACGGCCGGAAGCAGTGCGGTCAATCAGGCGCCGGTCACCGGCGAAAGCATCCCGATTGACAAGGCGGCAGGCGATCCGGTGTTTGCTGGCACGATCAACGAAACCGGCACTCTGGAGTTTCGTGTGACGGCCGCTGCCGACAACACCACGCTGGCCCGCATCATCCACGCGGTCGAACAGGCGCAGGGGACGCAAGCGCCGACCCAACGCTTCGTTGACCGGTTTGCCGCAATCTACACGCCGACCGTGTTCGGCATCGCCGTTGCCGTGGCTGTACTGACGCCCTGGCTCCTCGGCTGGACCTGGACGCAGGCGCTCTACAAAGCCCTGGTGCTGCTGGTTATTGCTTGCCCCTGCGCGCTGGTGATCGCCACGCCGGTGACGGTCGTGAGTGGGCTGGCGGCGGCGGCCCGACGCGGCATCCTGATCAAGGGCGGTGTCTATCTTGAGGAGGCCCGTAAACTCCGGGTCATTGCCCTCGACAAGACCGGCACCATTACCGAAGGCAAACCCCATCTGGTCGCCACTGAAATGCTGCCTTCGACGGTCCCAGAATCCCAGGTGCTTGCCTGGGCGGCCAGCCTGGCCGGGCACTCGGACCATCCAGTTTCCAAGGCGATTGCAACCGGTCTCAAGCTTCCGGAAACTGGTTTGACCGATTTTGTCGCCCTTGCCGGACGGGGCGTGGAAGCGCGGGCAGATGGCCAACTGCTGATCCTCGGCAATCATCGCCTGATCGAGGAGCGCGGGCTGTGTAGTGCCGAAATCGAGGCTCGCCTTCAGGCGCACGAGACGCAAGGCCGGACGGTGACCATGCTGGCGACGGCACAGCAATTGCTGGCAATTTTTGCGGTGGCGGACACCATCAAGGAAAGCTCGCGGGAGGCAGTGGCCGATCTGCACCGTCTCGGTGTCGTCTCAGTCATGCTGACCGGCGACAATGCAGCGACGGCCGCCAGCATCGCCAAGGAAGCAGGCATCGACGACGCCCGAGGCAATCTGCTCCCTGAGGACAAACTGGCGGCTATCGAAGACTTGCAACGTCGCCATGGCCCGACCGCGATGACCGGCGACGGCATCAACGACGCACCGGCGCTGGCGCGTGCCAACATCGGCGTGGCGATGGGTGCGGCCGGAACAGACACAGCAATGGAGGCGGCCGACGTGGTCATCATGAACGACGATCTGCGGCGCATTCCCGAGACCATTCGCCTGTCCCGGAGCACCCATGCGGTGCTCTGGCAAAACATCGGGATGGCCTTGGGGATCAAGGCGATCTTTCTCGGATTGGCCATTTTGGGTAATGCCACCATGTGGATGGCGGTGTTCGCGGACATGGGCGCGAGCCTGCTGGTAGTTTTCAACGGCCTGCGCCTGCTCCGCAAATGATCCTGGATAAGCCCATGACGGATCAGTACCGCTGGCTGGGGTTGGCCATCGGTGTGGCCTTGGCGGACCAAGGGGTCAAGCATTGGATCGCGGCGACCTTCCCTTTGGGCACAGGCGCAACAGTATTGCCGTTTTTCAACCTCGTTCACATCCTGAATAGCGGTGCAGCCTTCAGTTTTCTTGCTGATGCCGGCGGTTGGCAACGCTATGCCTTCATTGCTCTCGCCTTGGCCGTCTCGGGGGGCTTAACCGTCATGTTGTTCAAAGGGGTGGCGAACCGTTGGGAAGGCTGGGGGTATAGCCTGCTCCTCGGCGGTGCCGTCGGCAACCTGGTAGATCGCCTGTTCCAGGGAGCGGTCGTGGATTATCTGGACTTCCATGCCGGCGCCTGGCACTGGCCAGCCTTCAATCTCGCCGATACGGCGCTTTGTCTGAGCGCCGTGATTCTTCTTTGGGGGGCCTTGCTGTCTTCAGCTCAACGCAAGGCGACCCTTTAGCGAGATCGGAGGAAATTTCGATGCAACCCCTGGCCACAAACCGAAACGAGGAACACAAATTGGCTCAACGATCTTTCTCCCTGTTTGACCGTCGCACCTTGTCTGCCTTGATGCTCATGAGCGTGGTTCATTGCGCTTCGGCCGCCGAGGAACCCTTGCCTCCCGATCAGGCCTTTCGGTTCAATGCGTCCCTGAAGGGTAGCGATACGGTGGTGGCTGAGATCATTCCTGCCAAGAAGCACTACCTCTACAAGAACAAGGTCCGCTTTGCCTTGAAGAACGCCAGCGGCGTCCTCATCAAGGAGGTCAAGCTACCTTCCGGCGAGATGAAGAACGATCCCTATTTTGGGCTGATCGAAGTCTATAAATCGCCCGTCGTCGCGGAAATCATGCTGGAGCGCGCGCCAAAGGCCAAAACGATCACCCTTTATGCGTCTTATCAAGGGTGCAATGAGAAACTCGGCGTCTGTTATCCGCCCATCGAGAAAACCGTTGATATGAAATTCCCCCAGTAGCCGGCAGAGCTTCCGGTCTAATTGACGGCTAATGCCAAAATACGAATAATTCCCATCCATGCTTCGCCATCCCCGCTTCCGCTCCTTCCTCGCGACATTGCTGGCCTTTTGCCTGGTCAGTGTGTCGCTGTGGAGCTATGGGGCGGAAGCGACCGCCGATGCGGTGTCGTACGAAATCGCCCACTTTTCCCCCATGCCGGGTGATTTACCTGATTCAGGCTTTGCCGACCAGCATTGCAACCAAGGTTGCCATGCGCAGTCCCATCTGACCGGGACGGAGTGCGGTCATGCACCACACTTCCCGATACTCTTCACTGCCCAACAACACCTGAGCGGGCCGGACCGGGCGCGAGTCCCGAGCCGCCCGAGCGACGGACCCTTCCGTCCCCCGCGAACCTCCTTTCAAGCCTGAATTCCGTCATTTGTCTTGACCCACGGCGGGCGCCGTCGCGCCTGCCAGTGCTTGAAAGGTATTATCCATGCAATTTTGCGGCTATCTTGCCGCGGTGCGCCCGTCGCGGCGCGCCGTCAGTATCCTGGCCGGGGCATGCCTTGCCCTGGCCCTCCCCCTGGCGTCGGCCCGAGCGGCCGCTTCCCTGACCCTCGACGAAGCCTGGCGCCTGGCCGAAACCGCCAACCCGACCCTGCGCACAGCGCAGGCCAGGCTGGCGGCAGCCGAGGGCGAACTCACCGATCGATGCGCGCAGTCTTCTCTGGAACAATCCTCAGCTCGCCCTTGAGCAGGCACGGCGAAAAGTCCCGCAGCCGGGCCTCGCCGCCGACAAGCAGCGGGAGTGGAACGCCGGCATTGCGCAGACCTTCGAAATCGCCGGGCAGCAAGCTTACCGCCGTGAGGCGGCCAGCCAGGAACTGGAGGCCTTGCAGGCAGCGCTGCGGGAGGCGCGTCGCCAAGTCCGCGTCGACATCGAACAGCGCTTTGTGCAGGTGCTGGCCTTGCAGCTGCGCATTGCCACCGAGGAAGAAGCGCTCAGGTTGGTCGACAACGCCGCAGCGGCCGTGCAGAAGCGGGTGGCGGCGGGCGAGGACAGCCGCCTCGACGGCAACCTGGCAGCGGTAGAGGCGGAGCGCGGACGCAACCAGCTTGCCTCCCTGCGGGAACGGCTCACCGAGGCCCGGGCCGAGCTGGCCAGCGCCCTACAACAGGCGCCCGACAGCCTGCCCGAGGTCGCCGGCGAGCTGACACCCGCGGCCCCGAGCTACACCCTCGATCAGTTGCTCGCGACGGCGCGCTCGCGGCCGCAGTTGCAGGCCCTGGAACGACGGGAAGCGGCGGCGGCCAGCCGCCTTGGCCTGGAGCGGGCCGCGGTCTACCCGGACATCACCCTTGGCTTGACGGCCGGCCGCGAAGGGCCCAATGACGCCCGGGAAAAGGTGGTCGGCCTCAGCCTGTCGTTGCCGCTACCGCTCTTTCGCCGCAACGCCGCGGGCATTGGCCGGGCCAGCAGCGAACTTGCCCAGGTGCAGATCGAGCGGCAGGTTGTCGGCCGCGATATCCCCGCCCAGGTACGCGCCCTGTGGCTCAACGTCGACAGCCTGCGGGCCCGGGTGAAGCGCCTGGAGGAGAAGGTGCAGGCCAGCCTTGATCAAAACCAGCGCCTGTCGGCCACCGCCTATCGCGCCGGCGAGATCGGCCTCCTGCAGCTCATCGTGGTGAATCGGCAGGTGCTCGACGGGCGCCGCGACCTGGTCGATGCCCGCAGTGAACTGCGGCTGGCCACCATCGCCCTCGAAGCCGCGGCCGGCTGGCCAGGGGCCGGAGAAGCCCGATGAATCCGCAGTCGATGATTTCCAACCGCAAGAATTCTTCCAAAAGGCAATCCATGCCAGTATTTTCCCTTCGGCGCGCCGCCTGGCTCGCCTGCCTGGCCGGGGCGTTCGTCCTGGCCGCCTGCAACAAGCCTGATCCTGCGCCGGCCGAGGCAAAGCCGGCGCCCGTCGCCAAGGAAGAAACGGTCCCTGCCAAGAACCCGGAGGACAAGGAGGGCGACGACAAGCCGGCCGAAGCTGCTGAAGCAGGACAATTGAAGTTGTCCGCCGAGGAAATTGAGACCGCCGGCATCCAGGTCGAAGCGCTGGCGGCGCAATCGGTCGCCGACCAGGTGGTGCTGACCGCCACCATCCGCGCCAACCAGGAGCGCATCGCCCATGTCGCACCGCGGGTGTCGGCGCGCATCACACAAGTCAAGGCCAAGCTCGGCGACAACGTGAAGGCCGGCCAGCCCCTGGCGCTCCTGGATAGCATGGAGCTGGGCGAGGCCCACTCCGCCTACCGGCAGGCGCAAAGTCAGTTGGCGCTGGCCAAGGCCGATTTCGAGCGGGCCCAGAAGCTCAAGGCCGAGGAAATCATCTCCGACAAGGATTTCCTGCGCGCCCGCAGCGAATACGAAAAGGCCCGCGCCAGTCTGCGCGCTGCCGACGACCGCCTGCGGCTCCTCGATGCCGCGCACGACGAGTCGGAGGCCGGCCCGGTCTCGGTGTTTCCGGTCAAGGCGCCGTTTGCCGGCACGGTGATCGAGAAGAGCGCGGTATTGGGCGAACTCGCCCAACCGGACAAGAGCCTCTTTACCGTAGCCGACCTGTCGACCCTGTGGATCGAAGCCAACCTGTTCGAGAAAGACCTTGGCCGGGTGCGAGTGGGAGCGCCGGCCACGGTGACGGTGAGCGCCTATCCCGGTGAAGCGTTCCAGGGCCGGCTGACCTATATCAGCAGCACCGTGGACAGGGAAACCCGGGCGGTGCAGGCGCGGGTCGAGGTCCCCAACCCGGACCGGCGCCTGAAGCCCGAGATGTTTGCGACAGCGGCCATCGCCACGGCCGCCACGACCGAGGCGCTGACCCTGCCGCAGGCGGCGGTGTTGCTGGTGAACGGCCAGCCCACGGCCTTTGTCCGCGAAGCGGGTGGCTTCGAACCCCGTGCCGTCGAAGTGGGCGACAAGGTCGGCAAGCGCATTGTCCTCACGAGCGGCGTCAAGGCCGGCGAGTCGGTGGTTGTGGCTGGCGCCTATGCGCTCAAGGCCCGCCTCCTCAAGTCGCAAATCGGCGACGCGGACTAAGGGGTCGTCATGCTCAATAACATTGTCGATATCTCGCTGCGCTACAAGGTGCTGGTCCTGGTGGGTTTCCTGCTTGTCGTGGTCTTCGGCATTCAGGCATTCCGCACGGTGCCAGTGGATGCCTTCCCGGACGTAACGCCGGTACAGGTCAATATCTATACCGAATCGCCAGGACTGGCCGCCGAGGACGTCGAGAAACTCCTCACTTTCCCGGTGGAAACCGCCATGGCCGGCCTGCCCGGGGTCGAGGAAATCCGCTCGGTGTCTCTGTTCGGGCTCTCCTATGTGAGCGTCTATTTCAAGGACAACGTGGATATCTATTTCGCCCGCCGCCTGGCCGGCGAAAAACTCCTGGAAGCGAAAGAGCGGATTCCCGAGGGCTATGGCGAACCATCTCTGGGGCCGAATAGCTCCGGATTAGGCCAGGTGTTCTGGTACACCGTCGAATCCGCTGATAAGAAACTCTCGACCATGGACCTGCGCACCCTCCAGGACTGGAACGTGCGGCTCATGCTGCGCACCGCCTCCGGCGTCGATGATGTGGTTTCCTGGGGCGGGGACGAGAAGCAGTTCCAGGTGCTCATCCAGCCGCAGAAACTGATCAAGTACGGCCTCAGCTTCAAGGCGGTGATGGAGGCGCTGACTGCCAACAATCGCCAGGTCGGTGGCCAGTACGTGAATCTCGGCCAGGAGCAGTACCTGGTGCGCGGCCTGGGATTGGTCACCAATAGCCGCGACATCGGCAACATCGTGATCACCCAGCACGAGGGCGTGCCGATCTATGTGCGCGACGTGGCTGAAGTGAAGGAAGCGCCCGGCCTGCGTTTTGGCGCGGTGACCAAGGACGGCCGGGAAGTGGTGCTGGGACAGGCACTGGCCCGTATCAACGAAAATGCCAAGAGCGTCGTCGATGCGGTAAAAACCAAGCTCAAGGTGGCCCAGCAGGCATTGCCGGCGGGCGTGACCATCACCCCGGAGTACGACCGCACGGAACTGGTCGAGAAGGCCCTCAAGACCGCGGAGAGTGCACTGCTGGAAGGGTCGATCCTGGTGGCGGTGGTCCTCTTCCTCTTCCTCGGGGAAATCCGCTCGGCCGTCGTCGTGGTCGTTACCCTGCCGCTCGCCATGCTGATCGCCTTCATCCTCATGCAGTTCTTCGGGATGTCGGCCAACCTGATGTCGCTGGCCGGTCTCGCCATCGGCATCGGCATGATGGTGGATGGCGCGGTGGTGATGGTGGAAAACAGCTTCCGCCTGCTCTCCCACCGGGCCGGCAAAGCGGTGAACAAGACGCACGTAATGCTTGAAGCGGCGCGGGAGGTGATCAACCCCATTGCCTTCGCCATCCTCATTATCATCGTCGTGTTCCTGCCGCTCTTCTCCCTGACCGGCCTGGAGGGCAAGCTGTTCAAGCCCATGGCGCTCACCATCGCCTTCGCCATGGTCGGCTCGCTCATCCTGACGCTCACCTTGGTCCCGGTGCTGGCGGCGCTGATCCTGAAACCGAAGGAAGAGAAGGACACCTTCATCCTGCGCCACGCCAAGCGGCTGTACCTGCCGCTGCTGGACTGGGCTCTCGACCGGAAGAAGCAGGTGATCGGCGGCGCCCTGGCGCTGCTGGTAGCGGCGCTCGCCATCTTCCCCTTCCTCGGCAAGGAGTTCATGCCCACCCTGCAGGAAGGCACGCTCATCTTCCGCGTCACCGGCATTCCCTCCACTTCGCTGGAAGAGAGCCTCGGCGTCGCCAAGCGCATCGACACCGCCCTGAAACAGCACTTCCCCCAGGTGACGTCCACCCTCGCCACCATCGGCCGCGCCGAGAAGGGCGAGACGGCGGACGTGAATTACATGGAAGTGCTGGTGGACCTGAAACCGGCGGACGAGTGGCCCGAACGCATGCCCATGCCGCAACTCGCCCATGAAATGCAGGAGTCCCTGGAAAAGGCCATTCCCACGGTGGTGTTTGCCTCCACTCAGCCCATCCAGATGCGGGTCGAGGAACTTATCTCCGGCGTGCGGGCGACCCTGGCCCTCAAGATCTACGGCGAGGATCTCGCTACCCTGGACCGTCTGGCCGGCCAGATGAAGGCCGTGCTCAACCAAGTGCCCGGTGCCGCCGATCTGTCCCTGGAAGCGAACAAAGGCAAGCCGCAGATGGTGATCAAAGTCAATCGCGACGAGGCGGCCCGCTACGGCATCAATGCTGACGAGATACTGGAGGTGGTGCAGGCCGGCATCGGCGGCAAGACGGTGTCGACCATCATCGACGGCGTCAAGCGCTTCGATCTTCAGGTCCGGCTGGATGCAGCCTTCCGCGACAGCCAGCAGGCGATCGCCGACCTCCCCATTCGCACCCAGTCCGGGGCGCTGGTGCCCTTGTCCCGGGTAGCCACGGTGGAGACGGACGAAGGCTACTCCTTCGTGCGACGCGAGCAACTGCAGCGCTACGCGGTGATCCAGATGGACGTGAAGGGCCGGGACGTGGACGGCTTCGTGCAGGAAGCCGAGGCGAAACTGCAGCAGCAGGTGAAACTACCGGCCGGCTACTGGATCGAGTGGGGCGGCGCCTTCGAGAACCAGCAGCGGGCCATGGCCCGGCTGGCAGTGATCGTGCCGCTGACCATCGGGCTCATCTTCATCCTGCTGTACACCGCTTTCAACTCGCTCACCCACGCCACGCTGATCATCGCCAACGTGCCCTTCGCCGTCATTGGCGGCGTCTTCGGGCTGGCGCTAACCGGCCAGTATGTGTCGGTACCTTCCGCCATCGGCTTCATCGCCGTCTTCGGCGTGGCGATGTTGAACGGCATCGTGCTGGTGTCCTTCCTCAACGACCAGCGACGACGAGGCTTGTCCATCCGCGAGGCGGTACGCCAGGGCGCTGCCCTGCGCCTGCGGCCGGTACTGATGACCGCTTCCGTGGCCATCCTGGGCCTCATCCCCATGCTGCTCTCGCAAGGGGTGGGCGCCGAAACCCAGCGGCCACTGGCCACCGTCGTGGTGGGCGGGCTGTTCACTTCCACCGCATTGACCCTGCTCCTGCTGCCGCTCATGTACGAATGGGCGGAAGGTCGGCAGGAACGCAACAAGACATCCACTTAACCCGACGCTGCGGTCCCCTTG
Organism: Dechloromonas sp. ARDL1; assembly: GCF_051122455.1. Classification (NCBI taxonomy): domain Bacteria; kingdom Pseudomonadati; phylum Pseudomonadota; class Betaproteobacteria; order Rhodocyclales; family Azonexaceae; genus Dechloromonas; species Dechloromonas sp. ARDL1. Next base: position 3,740,673 of record NZ_CP168939.1, on the reverse strand, counting down.
GGGCCGCGGCATGGAGAACCAACATGAAAGAAATCAAGGCATTCATCCGTCAGCACCGCATCGCCGACGTGCTCGAAGCGTTGCGGGATTCGGGACTATGTCATGCCGGCGCGGGCGCCGGCTGCCTCACGGTATCCCGCGTGCAACGTCCGCTCGCGGATGCCGACCCGACGCAGCAGCATTATTCGATGGACTTGGCCGAACCCGTGGTGGCCGAATACAAGCTGGAACTCCTGTGCGCGGACGATCTGGCCGACTCCCTGGTGGACCTCATCGCGAAGGCGGCGCACACGGGGCAGCCCGAGGCAGGGTGGGTCGTCGTGAGCGAAGTTCAGCGGGCGGAGGAGATTCGGTGAGACTTCTGGTGGCAGGTAGGTAGCCGCTCTGGTCTTTGCCGTGCTGATTGCGGTTCACATCGCGGCGGCGCTGAAGCACCTGTAGCGAGACAAGGACGGCGTGTTTCAGCGGATGATGCCAAACTGGCAACAACATAATGGAGAACATTTTGATGCGAAAACTGATTACTGGCCTGCTGGCGGCCTTGGCGCTACAGAGTGTGCTGGCGGCAACACTGCCCGAAGTGACCGTCTATAAGGATCCCAATTGCGGTTGCTGCACCGAGTGGGCCAAGCACATGCAAGCGTCGGGCTTCACGGTGAAGCAGGTCAATTCCCAAGCCATGGACGTGGAACGGCAACGGTTTGGGGTGCCCCCGCATTTGGCCAGTTGCCATACTGCGAAAGTTGGCGGCTATACCGTGGAGGGCCATGTGCCGGCCTCCGCCGTCAAGAAAATGCTGGCCGAAAAGCCGTCGATACAGGGCCTGACTATTCCTGGAATGCCGGCGAACGCGCCAGGAATGGGGCAGCACCGTGAGGGAACGCTCAAGGTGTACACCTTGCCCAAAGCAGGTGAGTCGTCACGCATCTACTCGGTCGAGTAGGGCTGATTTCCAAAAGTGCGGTTTGGTGCGTTTTGGTAGTGCGGTACTGCCACAGGCTGCACCCGGCCACATTACTGACGTAGCTTGGGAGGTAAACTAATGGCTGCAATGGCCGAACTTCTGCCTCATGCCATTGGCAACCGGCGGCACCTCGGCCAAAACGGCCATTGGCCCGGTGGACGATGTCGGGCAGTAGTATGCCCGTCAGCGGTCATTCAGCCATATATCTCATCGAACGATAGCTTCTTTATTTTTCGAACAGGTGCTCCCGACCCTAAGCGGTAATTGCCGACTTGGGAAGCAACAGCGTAAAGCAGGTCAATCCATTGCCTGAACAAACATCAACTCCACCACCATGCGCAAGAACAATGGATCGAGTTATGGCCAGCCCGAGCCCTGAACTTTCCGTGGTTCGTAGACGTGAACTATCAACCCGATAAAACCGGTCGAACAGGCGTGGCAGATGTTCTGCCGGAATCTCGCTTCCAGTGTTCTCGACAGCAATATGCGTCATGCCACCATCCGTTTCGTTGATTTTTACCGTGACTGCCCCGCCATTTGGCGTATGGCGCAACGCGTTGGAAAGCAGATTGCTGACCGCACGGCGTAGCATCAGTCGGTCGCCGATTACTTGGCCACTACCGGAGAGCGACAAGGCAATTGACTTCTCCTCGGCTAGCACGTCGTAATACTCCAGCAAGTCGCCAATTTCCTCGGCAAGATCGATCGGCTCCTGATTAGGCATGATCTGCTTGTTGTCGGCCTTGGCCAGGAAAAGCATGTCGGAAATAGTGCGCGACAGGCGTTCGAATTCTTCAGCATTCGAGGCCAGGATGTCCCGATAGTCGTCTGCCGAGCGTGCTTTCGACAGCGTGACCTGGGTTTGTGTGAGTAGGTTACTGACCGGTGTTCTCAACTCATGAGCCAGATCCGACGAAAAGTCCGATAGCCGCTGAAAGGATTCTTCCAGGCGCGAGAGCATGCCATTCAAGGTGTCGGCTAGGTCTGCCAACTCAACGGGGATCGACTCGACTGGTAGGCGGGTATCCAGACGATTGGCAGTGATCTCTGCGGCCTGATGCTTGATGGCTTGCAAGGGTAAGAGTCCGCGCCGCACGGCGAACCAGCCGAGCACGCCCATCGCCAGGGTCGCCAAGCCCATGAACCCCCACAAGGTTTGCCGAAACGAAGTCATGAAATTTTCGTGATGGTCGATCTCGGTGGAAATTGCCACGGTATAGCGACCGCCGCTATCGGCACCAAACTTGACGACCGACGAAATTCCCCGCCGTGGATGGCCATCGGTGCTTGACCACTTGACTGGCCGCGCTTGCCCTGGCAACATGCTCTTGCTCAGCAAATCCAGTGGAAACACCAGGGATTCATTGGCATACAGTATTTCGCCATTGGCACCGTAGACCGTCACGATCAGCCCGTGGTGTCCTGTCAGTGCATCGTCGAACTGCTGGGTTAGCGTCTCTTTCGGCGGGGGGGGCGGATACCGCTCCAGGATATGCTTTACCAACTGCATTTTGCCGCTCAGCACTTCCAAATCTTGTTCTTCGAAGTGGCGCTCGACGGCGTTGCCAATCAGCAGGCCAAGCAAGAACAGTACGAAGGCCGAGGCCAGTGCGAACAGCAGGGTCAGTCTAAGTGTGAGCGAAGGAGCGCGAGTGGATATCAATCGGTAATCTCCAAGACATAGCCCATGCCGCGCACGGTGCGAATCAGTTTAGGTTCAAAACCCTCATCGATCTTGACCCGGAGGCGTTTGATTGCCACCTCGATCACATTTGTATCGCTGTCGAAGTTCATGTCCCAGACCTGCGAGGCGATCAGCGAGCGTGGCAAGACCTCTCCCTGGCGCCGCAACAGCAATTCGAGCAAGGAAAACTCCTTGACGGTCAGATCAATCCGTTTGCCGGCGCGGTTAACGCGGCGGCGCAGCAAGTCGAGTTCAAGGTCGGCGGCGCGCAGGAATTCCGACTCTTTCGCTTTGCCGCCGCGTCGCAACAGGGTTCGGACACGAGCCAGCAATTCGGAGAAGGCGAACGGTTTCACCAAGTAATCATCGGCGCCAAGTTCCAGTCCCTTGACCCGGTCCTCGACCTGATCGCGAGCGGTCAGGAAAAGTACCGGCATGTCCTTGCCCGCCCGGCGAATTCCCTGCAGAACCTGCCACCCGTCGATGCCGGGCAGCATCACGTCGAGTACCGCCAGATCGTAGGCCTCGGTCAACGCAAGATGGAGACCGTCCAGGCCATTGGCCGCCAAGTCGACCACGAACCCTGCCTCAAGAAGGCCTTGTTTCAAGTAGGTTCCGGTCTTTAGTTCGTCTTCGACAACCAGTATTTTCATCGGTCTCTCCATCAACTGCTTTTTATTGATGGTGAATTCTCTATCGGTTTTAACGCTCAACTTCGAAGATTACGTAAATGTAATCCGCGAGTCAGCCGATTGTTGGTTTCGCGAAAGCAAGATGTCGACCATAGGAGCATCAGACTCCGCATACCCCAATGGAGGCATCATGAAAACACTGGCGCTGAGCCTGGCCATCGCTGCCGGGCCGGTATGGGCGGAAAGTCCAACCCCACCCGAACCGACTCCGGCCAAGGCATACCAATCGGCATTTGCCGATTATCGGCCCATGCAGGACGAGGCTGTTCTGGACTGGCGGGCAACCAACGATGAAATGGGCCGCCTGCGCGGTCATATGGGACATCTGGAAGTAACGCCGACTCAGCAGGATGGCGGAATCGAGCATGTTCATCATGGCGCACAGTCATCTCAGGAAGGGAAGGCAAAACCATGAGCAAACATCTGCCTTCTGCCCAGAGACCACCTATCAAGCTGCTGGCATCCATCCTGGTCGTCACGACGCTGGCCGGTTGTGCCACATTCTCCAACGACGGCGGATTCGCTAGCGTGGAACAAGCCACCCGTGAGCGACTGAACAAGGACGTGAAGTGGGCGCGGAGCGATGCCGAGAAATCCGCATTGCAAGTCCGTGTCGGTGAACTGTTGGCCAAGCCACTGACCATAGACGACGCCATCCAGGTGGCGCTCTACAACAACCGTGGGCTGCAAGCCGCCTTCTTCGATCTCGGCATCAGCGAGGCGGAACTGGTGCAAGCCGGACGCCTGCCCAATCCGCATTTTTCCATGTTACGGGCCAGCAAACCCGAGAACGGGATACGGGAATACAAGATCGAGCAGGCGCTGACCTTCAATATCTTCGCGCTGATCACCATGCCGCTGGCGGTCGAAGTGGAAAAGCGCAATTTTGAGCAGACGCAGCGTTTGGTCGTGATCGAGGTGGCGCGACTGGCCTCCGAAACTCGCCAAGCCTACTTTACGGCCGTTGCCGCCGACGAGTCGGTGCGCTACATGAGGAAGGTCAAACAAGCTGCCGAAGCTGGCGCTGAACTGGCCCGACGCATGGCGCAGGTCGGCAACTTCAGCAAATTGCGGCAGGCACGGGAACAGGCTTTTTACGCCGATGCTGCCCTGAACCTGGCGCGAGCCGAACAATCGGCCGTTGCTGCCCGCGAGCGCCTGGCCCGTGTACTCGGCGTGGCGGACCGCAGCCAGATCAAATTGCCTGACCGGCTCCCCGATTTGCCGAAAGAACCCAACGAGCTTGGCGGCCTTGAACAGCAGGCACTCGACCAGCGTCTCGATTTGCAGGCGATTCGCTTGGAAACGGAAGCGCTGGCCAAGAACCTGGGGTTGACCCAAGCGACCCGTTTGATCAATGTCCTGGAAGTTGGCCCTGCCCGTGTTCTCGAAGGTGAACGGAACAGTGGCTATAAGAAAGGCTACGAGATCAGCTTCGAGTTGCCGATCTTCGATTGGGGTGGCGCCAAGGTGGCCAAGGCCGAATCCGTATACATGCAGGCTATCGAGCGCGCTGCCGAGGTCGCCACCAACGTCCGCTCGGAGGTACGTGAGGCCTATCACGCCTATCGTACCAATTACGACATCGCACGGCATTACCGCGATGAGATCGTTCCGCTCAACAAGCGCATTTCCGACGAGAGCATGCTGCGCTACAACGGCATGCTGATCGGTGTCTTCGATCTCCTGGCCGATGCGCGGTCGCAGATTGGTAGCGTGAACAGCTATATCGAAACCCTGCGCGATTTCTGGATTGCCCAAGGGGATCTGGAGATGTCGCTGATCGGCAAGCCCTCCCTGAATGCCGCCACCCGCGCCAGCATCGCCGCTAGCGGCCGGGCCGACCATTGAATCCGAAGGACAGAAACATGACTTCTCGTCGCGATTTTTTCAAGAATCTGGGTATTGCTGGCGGCGCAGTCGCTGCCGCTTCAGTGAGTTCCGTGGCCATGGCTGCCTTGCCCGAACTGATCAGCATGGACAAGCCGGATACCGCACCACCGTGGCAGCCGCCCGGCGGTCGTCCCTACAACCCGGTCGTTACGCTGAACGGCTGGACATTGCCCTGGCGCATGAAGAATGGCGTCAAGGAGTTTCATCTGGTTGCCGAGCCGGTCGTTCGCGAAATTGCACCGGGCATGAAGGCGCATCTCTGGGGCTACAACGGCCAGAGTCCGGGGCCGACCATCGAGGTCGTCGAGGGCGACCGGGTACGCATTTTTGTCACCAACCGCCTGCCGGAACACACGACCATCCACTGGCATGGGCAGCGCCTGCCGAATGGCATGGATGGTGTGGGCGGTCTCAATCAGAAGCAGATTCCCGTCGGTAAAACCTTCGTTTATGAGTTCGTTGCCCGGCGACCGGGAACCTTCATGTACCACCCGCATGCCGACGAAATGACGCAGATGGCCATGGGCATGATGGGCTTCTGGGTGACTCACCCCAAGAGCAATCATCCACTGATCGATACGGTCGACCGGGATTTCTGCTTCCTTCTGAACGCCTACGACATCGATCCGGGCAGCTATACGCCCAAGGTCAATACCATGCTCGATTTCAACCTGTGGACCTGGAACAGTCGCGCCTTTCCCGGCATCGACTCGTTCAACGTCCGCAAGGGGGACAAGGTGCGCATGCGCATCGGCAATCTGACCATGACCAACCACCCGATCCACTTGCACGGGCACGAGTTCGTCGTCAGCGGTACCGATGGCGGTCCGACGCCGGTTGGGTCGCGCTGGCCCGAGGTAACGACGGATGTCGCAGTCGGCCAGATGCGCCAGATCGAGTTCCTGGCCGATGAGGAAGGCGACTGGGCGGTTCATTGTCACAAGAGCCACCACACGATGAACGCCATGGGGCACGACGTGCCGACCATGATCGGCGTGGACCACCGGGGCGTCGTCAAGCAGATTACCGATCTGATTCCCGACTACATGGTGATGGGCGAACGCGGCATGGCCGACATGGGGGAAATGGAAATGCCGATACCCGACAATACCCTGCCGATGATGACCGGCCAGGGGCCTTATGGTGCGGTCGAGATGGGCGGCATGTTCTCCGTTCTCAAGGTGCGTCGCGATCAGAAACCCGGCGATTACAAGGATCCGGGCTGGTACAAACAACCCAAAGGAACGCAGGCCTATGAATGGACAGGACCGGTTGGCGACATCTCGCGCACGAATCACCCTGGATCGGGTGCGATGCCCGTGCGCGGACCTGTCGTCGAGCAGGAAGTGCAGGTTCGCAAACCCGCTGGCGGGCATGGACAGCACTAAAACCACAATCACACCCACGGAGATCAATCATGAATAAATTCTTAATCGGTGCCCTGGCTACCCTGAGTGTCGGTGCTGCAACCGGTGGCATCGTCGCCGCCTCGGGCATCGTCAACGTGGCAGCAAATGAGCCGCATAGCCCATTCGTCTATCAGGCCCTGGCTTTTGCCCGCGAACGTTCGATTGCCAGTCGCGTATCCGACATCAAGGTTCCTGATGATTTTGCCGACCCCGAGCGCGTACGGCGTGGTGCCGGAAACTACGCGGCCATGTGCGTGAATTGCCACCTGACGCCGGAAGTGACCGATTCGGAAATCCGTAAGGGTCTCTACCCGAAGCCACCGAATCTGTCGGCCAAATCCGAGACATCCCGCAATGCCGCCCGCGACTTCTGGATCATCAAGAACGGCATCAAGGCTTCCGGCATGCCGTCCTGGTCGTCAGGCGGGATGGAGGATGCCGCGATTTGGGATCTGGCGGCCTTCCTGCAAAAAATGCCGCTGATGGCAAAAGCGGATTACGAGCAACTGGTGGCGGCCAGCGATGGCCATTCCCATGGCGGATTGGCGGACCACGATCATGCGGGAGGCCATGAGGATCACCATGCCGAGCCAGTACAGCCTCCGCCTGCCGCCAAGGCAAAGAAAAATCATGACCATGGCAGCCACGACCATGGTAACCACAAGCATTAAACGGGTGCCAAAGATTACATAAATGTAATCCGCAGGTCAGCTGTTTGTTGGTCTGGGATCGGCATACTGCGCTCACCTCATCGAAACGGAGCAGATGTCATGAATCGATCCCTCTTAGCTCTTGCAATGCTCGCCCTTTTTGGGGTTGGCGCGACTACCGCTTCGGCGGCAGAGGTCATTGATGTCTACAAGAGCCCGAATTGCGGCTGTTGCGGCAAGTGGGTCGATCACATGAAGGATGCTGGCTTCGAAGTCCGCACCCACAGCGTCATGAATATCCCCTTGGCCCGCAAGACATTGGGCATGCCGGAGCGCTTCGGTTCCTGCCATACGGCCAAGGTAGGCGGCTATGTCGTCGAGGGGCATGTCCCGGCGGCCGATGTCCAGCGCCTGCTCAAGGAAAAGCCCAAGGCCGTCGGCATCGCGGTACCGTCGATGCCCCCCGGATCCCCCGGCATGGAAAGCGTCCGACCGGTTCCTTACAACACGCTGCTGGTTCAGGCCGGCGGAGAAGCTACTATTTTTGCCAAGCACTGATTCACACCCAACAGGAGAAACCCCATGAACAAGAACCTTATCGCCACCGCCCTGATTGCCTTTGCTTCGCTTGCCGGACTGCCTGCCTATGCGGCCGGTGACCATGCCGGTCATGGTGTGGCGCAAGCCGGTGCAGCAGAAATGCAGATGGTCGACGGCCAGGTCAAGAAAGTCGACAAGGCGGCCGGCAAGGTCACGCTCTCCCATGGCCCGCTGACCAACCTGAACATGCCGGCCATGACCATGGTCTTCAAGGTCAGTAATGCCGCATGGCTCGACCAGATGAAAACCGGGGATAAAATCCGTTTCATGGCTGATAACGTCAATGGTGCGATCACCGTTGTCCACTTCGAAGCGGCCAAATAACAAAAAATCCGGAGCGGTACTGGATTGCCTGGCGATCCGTACCGTTCCTTGACATCGAGTATCTGAGGGAGGTCGCATGCGTCGGTTCCGACACCTAACCATCATCACGCTATTCAGCGCGATCGGCTTCGGGGCGCCCGTCCTGGCGCAGGAAGTCGCGCCGGGTGCTAACGTCGATAGCCTGCTGAGCTACGCCAAGTCACGCAACCCGGAATTTGCCGCGATGCAGGCGGAAGCGGATGCTTCGGCGGAACGTGTGGTGCCGGCCGGCGCCTTGCCCGACCCCAAGTTCCGCACCGAGTTGCGCGACATCACCCGTTTTGGCGAGCAAAACGCAACGCTCTCGCCAAGCCGTGTCGGGAGCACCCGCTACCTCCTGATGCAGGACATCCCTTGGTATGGCAAGCGCGATCTCAAGCGCGAGATTGCCGAACTGGAAGCGGACGGTGCCAAAGGGCGTGCGTTGGGGGCTTGGGCCGATATTGCCGGGCGCATCAAGGTCAATTTTTCCCAACTTTATTACCTGCGGCAAAACGAGCGTCTGACTCGGGAAATCCTCGATTTGATGATGCGCCTGGAGAAGGTTGCCCAGGTTCGCTACGCCGGCGGGCTGGCCGCTCAGCAGGACGTCATTCGCGCTCAGGTCGAACAGACCAATATGCGCAACGAATTGATCGGTCTGGAATCCGAACAACAATATTTGCGGGCTCGCTTGAACGCCTTGCTGTCCCGCCCGACTACCGCCCAACTGGCCGAACCGAGCCAGTTACGCAAACTGCCGGCACCGGCCATGCTCGATTTCGCTGGGCTTGAAGAGCGGGTTCGCGCCAAGAACCCACAGCTTTTTGCCGATGAATCGAAAATCAAGGCAGCCGAAAAAACACGCGACCTGACCTTCAAGAACCGCTACCCCGATTTCACGCTGGGTGTATCGCCCATCCAGTATCAAAACACCATCAGGGAATGGGAATTGATGGTCGAACTGAATATCCCGCTGCAACAGGCGTCGCGTCGCTCCCAGGAGCGCGAATCGGAGTCGATGCTGAATGCCGCCCGCGCCCGCAAGGAAGCCACGACCAACCAGGTGACTGCCGATCTGGCGGAAAGCCTGGCAGGCCTGGAGGCGGCTCGCCGCACCGAGAACCTGCTGGCCAGCAGCCTGATTCCGCAATCGGAACTGACCTTCCAGGCGGCGCTGGCCGGCTATGAGACCGGCAAGGTGGACTTCGCCACCTTGCTCGACGCCCAGCGGCAAATCCGTCAGGCCAAACAAAATCAATTCAAGGCTCAGGTCGACGCCCAGGTGCGACTGGCCGAAATCGAACGACTGCTAGGGGAAGAACTATGAACAAGAGTGCTGGACTGAGCCTCGGGGTATTGGCGGTTGCCATCGCGGCGGGTGGCGGATATTGGCTGGGAGGCAGCAAGAACGCAACGCATCAGGCTTCCGGCGCGCCCGCGGCCGTGGCAGCCAGTGAATCGGCCAAAAAAGAACGTAAGCTTCTCTACTATCGCAATCCGATGGGCTTGCCCGACACCTCGCCGGTACCCAAGAAAGACCCGATGGGGATGGACTATATCCCGGTCTACGAAGGCGAACAGGACGACGAACCGGCAGCGGCCAACCAGATCAAGATCAGTGTCGAGAAAGTGCAGAAACTTGGGGTGCGCACCGAAGCCGCGCAATTGCGCGCACTCGACAAGGTCGTGCGGGCGGCAGGTCGGGTCGAACCCGACGAGCGCCGTATCTATGCGATTTCCCCCAAATTCGAGGGCTATGTCGAACGCTTGCACGTCAACGTCACCGGCCAGCCGGTCGGCAAGGGACAACCGCTGTTCGAGGTCTATAGCCCTGAACTGGTTTCGGCCCAGCGCGAATACGCGATTGCCGCCCAAGGGGTCGAATCCCTCAAGGGGGCTGGCGGCTCCGCCCAGGACGGCATGAAGCAACTGGCCGATTCCAGTCTGCTACGCCTCAAGAACTGGGATATTTCGGAAGAGCAGGTCAAGGCGCTGGCCAAGTCGGGCGAGGCCCGCCGGACGCTGACCTTCCGCTCCCCGGTCGCTGGCATCGTGACCGAGAAGAAGGCGTTGCAAGGCGTGCGTTTCATGCCAGGCGAAGCCCTTTATCAGGTGGCTGATCTGTCTGCCGTCTGGGTCGTTGCCGATGTGTTTGAACAGGACATCGGACAAGTCAAAACAGGGGCCAAGGCGAAGGTGCGCATCAATGCCTACCCGGACAAGACTTTCGAAGGCACGATCACCTACGTCTATCCGACCCTGAAGTCGGAAACGCGCACGGTGCCGGTGCGCGTCGAATTGCAGAATCCGGGACAACTTCTGAAACCGGCGATGTTCGCCCAGGTTGAACTGCCGGTGGGCGGCAAGGGGGAGGTCGTGACCGTACCGACCTCAGCGGTCATCGACAGCGGTACCCGCCGTATCGTACTGGTCCAGGCCAAGGAAGGACGATTCGAGCCGCGTGAAGTCAAGCTCGGGCAGCGTAGCGACAACTACGTCGAGGTGCAGGAAGGCGTCAAGAACGGGGAACCGGTGGTGGTCGCTGCCAATTTCCTGATCGATGCGGAAAGCAACCTCAAGGCAGCCGTCGGTGGCTTTGGCCATGCCAGCCATGGTGGCAGCGCACCCAAACAGGATGCTGCCGCAGCAGCACCGGCCGGAGAACACGCCGGCCACCAGGAAAGCAAGCCAGCAGTCGTCGGCCATCAGGCAGAAGGTACGGTCGAGGGATTCGATGTCAAGGCCACCACGATCTCCATTGCCCACGGGCCGATTCCCAGCCTCAAGTGGCCGGGGATGACCATGGAGTTCACTCTGGCTAACCCCGGGTTGCTTTCCGGGATTAAGCCGGGATTAGCGATCAACTTCGAGTTCGTCGAACGCAAGCCGGGTGAATGGGTGGTCACCGCGATCAAACCTGGTGCCAGCAAGACCGCGAATCCTCACGCCGGACACTGATAGGGGTCGTCATGCTCGCCAAAATCATTGAATGGTCGGGGCGCAACCGCTTCCTCGTCCTGCTCGCCACGTTGTTCGTCGTTGTCGGCGGTGTCGTCGCTGTCATGAAGACGCCGCTCGACGCGCTGCCCGATCTCTCTGATGTTCAGGTCATCGTCTATACCGAGTACCCCGGCCAGGCGCCGCAGGTGGTCGAGGACCAGGTGACCTATCCGTTGACCACGGCGATGCTGTCGGTGCCGAAATCGAAGGTCGTGCGCGGCTTCTCCTTCTTCGGCGCCTCCTTCGTCTACATCATTTTCGAGGACGGCACCGATATCTACTGGGCCCGCTCGCGGGTGCTGGAATACCTCAATTTCGCCGCCGGCCGCATGCCCAAGGGCGTGACGCCGCAGATCGGCCCGGATGCAACCGGGGTCGGTTGGGTCTATCAATATGCCGTGCTGGCCAAGGACAAGACGCTGGCCGAACTGCGCACGCTGCAGGATTGGTATCTGCGCTACCAGCTGACCAAGGCTCATGGCGTCGCCGAAGTCGCCTCGATCGGCGGTTTCGTACAGACCTACCAGGTCACCGTCGATCCGGTGAAACTGCGTGCCTATGGCATTCCGCTGGCCGCCGTTTCCAAAGTGATCCGCGACTCGAACCGAGATGTTGGCGGTCGTGTGGTCGAAATGGCCGAAACCGAATACATGGTGCGCGGCAAGGGCTATCTGCGCGGCACCGCCGATATCGAGAATCTCGTCGTCAAGGCACAAGGCGGAACGCCGGTTCTAGTCCGCGACATTGCCCGCGTCGAACTGGCGCCCGACGAGCGGCGCGGTCTGACCGAACTCAACGGCGAAGGTGAAGTCGTCTCCGGGATCGCCATGGCGCGTTACGGACAGAATGCACTGGAGGTCATCCACAACCTCAAGGACAAGATCGGCGAAATCTCGGCCGGCCTGCCCGAGGGCGTGACCATCGAGACGGTCTACGACCGCTCCGAACTGATCCACCGCGCCATCGATACCCTAAAGCGCACGCTGATCGAGGAAAGCCTGATCGTCGCGCTGGTCTGTATTGTTTTCCTGCTGCATTTCCGTAGTGCGCTGGTTGCCATCCTGATGCTGCCGGTCGGCGTCCTGATCGCCTTCATTTCGATGCGTCTGCTCGGCATGAACTCCAACCTGATGAGCCTGGGCGGCATCGCCATCGCCATCGGCGCGATGATCGATGCGGCGATCGTGATGATCGAGAATGCGCACAAGCACATCGAGCGCTTGCCGGAAGATCATACGCACGGCGAGCGAATCGAGGCGATGATCGCCGCTTGTAAGGAAGTTGGGCCGGCGCTGTTCTTCTCTCTGCTCATCATCACCGTGTCCTTCCTGCCCGTCTTTACGCTGGAAGCCCAGGAGGGTCGCCTGTTCGCACCGCTCGCCTTCACCAAGACTTTCGCCATGGCGGGTGCGGCGCTGCTGTCGGTTACCTTGGTACCAGTGCTGATGATGATCTTCATTCGCGGCAAGATCATGCCGGAGGCGAAGAACCCGGTAAATCGTGCATTGATCTGGGCTTATCGGCCGATCATCGCCGGTGTCATGCAGTGGAAGAAAACGACCATCGTCGCCGCCTTGATCGCACTGGCCGTCTCGATCTACCCCGCCAGCAAGCTGGGTTCGGAGTTCATGCCGACGCTCAACGAAGGCACCTTGTTCTACATGCCAGCTTCCTTGCCCGGCATGTCGATCACCAAGGCTGCCGAGCTGCTGCAGACACAGAACAAGATCATCAAGAGCTTCCCGGAAGTTGCCTCGGTCTACGGCAAGGCCGGCCGCGCCAACACCGCCACCGACCCGGCGCCGACCGAGATGTTCGAGACGGTGATCAACCTCAAGCCGGAATCCGAATGGCGACCGGGGATGACCACCGACAAGCTGATCGCCGAGATGGACAAGGCACTGCAGTTCCCCGGCGTGTCGAACGCCTGGACGATGCCGATCAAGGCCCGTATCGACATGCTGTCCACCGGTATCCGCACGCCGATCGGCATCAAGGTCTTCGGCAAGGATCTCGGCGAGATGGAAAAACTGGCCCGTGAAATCGAAACCGTGGTCAAAACGGTGCCCGGAACAACCTCGGCCTTTGCCGAGCGCATCACTGGCGGTTTCTACCTCAACATCGAGCCGGATCGCGCCCAGTTGGCTCGTTACGGGCTGGCGGTCGGCGACCTGCAGGAGATCATCGGTCAGGCCTTGGGTGGCGAGATGGTGACCACGACAGTTGAAGGCCGCGAGCGTTTCGGCGTGACCGTACGCTATCCGCGTGAGTTGCGTGCCGATCCCCAGCAAATCGCCCGTGAAGTGCTGGTACCGACCATGGAGGGTGCGATGATTCCGCTCGGCCAACTGGCCAAGGTCGAGGTCGCCAAGGGCACACCGGGCATCCGCACCGAGAATGCACTGCTCTCGGCCTATATCTTTGTCGACATCCGTGACCGCGATATCGGCGGCTATGTGGCCGATGCCAAGAAGGCAGTTGCCGAGAAGGTCAAGTTCCCGCCGGGTTACTACGCGACCTGGAGCGGCCAGTTCGAGTCGATGGAGCGGGCCATCGAGAAAATGAAGGTCGTCGTGCCGGTCACACTGCTCATCATCTTCCTGCTGCTCTACCTCAATTTCAAGCGCCTGACCGAGACCATCATCGTCATGCTTTCCGTACCGTTCGCACTGGTCGGCGGCGTCTGGCTGATGTGGCTGCTTGGGTACAACCTGTCGGTTGCTGTTGCCGTCGGCTTCATCGCGCTGGCAGGGGTTGCCGCCGAGACCGGCGTCGTGATGCTGATCTACCTCGACCACGCCTGGGAGGAACTGAAAGCCAAGCGCCGCACCGAGGGGCAGACGCCCAGCGTGCACGATCTCTACGAGGCCATCATGGAAGGCGCTGTTGAGCGGGTTCGACCCAAGATGATGACGGTGGTCGCCATCATGGCCGGCCTTCTGCCCATCATGTGGGGAACCGGCACCGGATCCGAGGTCATGAGTCGTATCGCAGCGCCAATGGTCGGCGGCATGATTTCCTCGACGGTGCTGACCCTGGCCGTCATTCCGGCGATCTATGCCTTGGTCAAGCAGTGGCGGCTCAACCGGAATCTGGAAAGCTGAGGACATCTACCGCTGCCTCACCTGTGCATTGCTTGAGTCAGTGCCTACAGAAAAGGAGCCATCCATATGAAACAAAGAAATGCGGATGGCTCCTCTATCTGGAAAAGTGTTCGAAAGTGCTTGACCTTCCCATTGTTGGAAGCTTCAGGATGGATCCCATGCTTAGACCGATGGAGATTCCAATGACCGACAACGTTTCAAATATCGCCGTCCACGACCTCCACTTGAGTGTGGGGGGTATGAGTTGCGCATCCTGCGTTTCACGGGTTGAGAAGGCGATCAGTCAGCTACCTGGCGTGTACGATGTCAGCGTGAACCTTGCCACGGAAGTGGCTGCAATTCGGGCATCCAGCGAGGTGAGCGCCAGCAGCTTGGTGGAAGCTATAAAGTCTGCTGGCTACAAAGCCAAAACCTCGTCCTTTGAACTTCAGATCGAAGGGATGAGTTGTGCATCCTGCGCCGGGAGGATTGAAAAGGCACTGCTCAAACTCCCCGGAGTCCTCCGAGCTTCAGTCAACCTAGCTACCGAACAAGCCACGATCGAGGCGCTTTCAGGCGTGTCGTTCGCAACGCTAGTCGCTGCCGTGCAAAAAGCCGGATATACCGCTAAAGCCGTCGAGGCTACCCCATTGCAAGCTCAGGCGAAACACGGATTGCCGGAGTGGTGGCCGGTGCTGCTCAGCACGCTGCTGACGCTCCCGCTCGTTACGCCCATGGTACTGAAGCTTTTCTCCATTGAGTGGATGGTGGCCGGATGGCTGCAATGGGCCTTGGCGACACCGGTTCAATTCTGGCTGGGCTGGCGCTTTTACCGGGCGGGCTGGGGTGCGCTCAAGGCCCGTTCCGGGAACATGGATTTGCTGATTGCCCTAGGCACCTCCGCCGCGTATGGACTATCGCTCTATCTCCTGGTCAGAAATGGTGACCAGGCAATTCATCATTTGTATTTCGAAGCATCGGCCGCAGTGATCACGCTTGTCCTGTTGGGCAAGTGGCTCGAAGCCCGGGCCAAAAGGCAGACTGCCGACGCCATTCGGGCGCTGAATGCGCTACGCCCAACGGTTGCCCGGGTTTGGGTCGAGGATCACGAAGTCAGCACGCCGATTGAGCAAGTCGCGATCGGTGACGTCGTTGTCATCCGACCCGGCGAGCGCATGCCGGTTGATGGCGAAATCCTGGATGGTCAAAGTCACGTCGATGAATCCCTGATTACCGGCGAGAGCCTTCCGGTCTCGAAGAATGTCGGTGACCGGGTCACGGGCGGCTCCGTCAATGGCGAAGGACTGGTTCGGGTAAAAACGATGGCTGTCGGCACTGAAACCACCCTAGCCCGCATCATTCGGATGGTCGAATCGGCGCAGGCCGCGAAGGCGCCGATCCAGCGTATTGTCGACCAGGTCAGCGCAGTCTTTGTTCCAGTCGTTCTGGTCATCGCCCTGGCTACTTTTGCCGGGTGGATGCTGGCCACGGGAAATTGGGAGGAATCCCTGATCAATGCGGTAGCGGTACTGGTCATTGCCTGTCCCTGTGCGCTGGGGCTGGCGACACCGACCGCGATCATGGCCGGGACCGGTGTTGCCGCTCGCCAAGGTATTCTGATCAAGGATGCCGAAGCGCTCGAACTGGCTCACTCGGTGACCGCCGTTGCCTTCGACAAAACCGGAACGCTGACCGAAGGCAAGCCGGCCTTGGTCGCCTATGAAGCTGCTGATGGCGTTGGCAGCAGCGAGGTCTTACGCATCTCGGCAGCGCTCCAGAAGACCAGCGACCATCCGTTGGCGCATGCCGTCATCGAGGTGGCCAGGCAATGCGGCGTTGCGGTTCCGGATGCCGGGGAAGCCAAGGCACTTCCCGGCAGGGGGATTCAAGGGACGGTCGAGGGCCGACGCTATCTCTTGGGTAGCACGCGCCTGCTTCAGGAACAAGGGATCACTTCAGGTGCCTTGGCGGATCGTGCTGCGCATTTAGCCGGTGAAGGCCGAACCGTATCGTGGTTGCTTCGGCTGGACGCGGTATCAACCGAGTTGCTGGGGTTGCTGGCCTTTGGCGACACCATCAAACCTGCTTCCTACCAGGCGATGGCGAGACTCCATGGACTGGGCATCAAGACGGTGATGCTCACCGGAGACAATCCGGGCAGCGCCCATGCGGTAGCCGAGGAATTGGGCATCGACGAAGTGCGCGCCGAGTTGCTGCCCGGTGACAAGGCAAGCATCGTCCAGGAGCTTCGCGACCAGGGATACATCGTGGCGATGGTCGGCGATGGGCTGAATGATGCGCCGAGCCTGGTCGCCGCCGATGTCGGTCTGAGCATGTCGACGGGTACGGATGTCGCCATGGAAGCCGCCGGTATCACCCTGATGCGAGGCGACCCGCGACTGGTCGCGGACTCGTTCGACGTCTCGCGTCGGACCTACGCCAAGATCAAGCAAGGCTTGTTCTGGGCGTTTGCCTACAACGTGCTGGGCATCCCGCTCGCCGCGCTGGGCATGCTCAATCCAGTCGTTGCCGGCGCGGCGATGGCTTTCAGTAGTGTCAGCGTTGTTACCAATGCATTGCTGCTGCGCCGCTGGCGTGGGGCGGCGACGGCGTAAGCAAGGAGCGCGAGATGAACATTGGCGATGCAGCGAAAGCTTCCGGCGTTTCGGCCAAGATGATCCGGCATTACGAGAGCGTGGGCCTGTTGCCTCCCGCTAGTCGCTCGGACGCTGGCTATCGTCAGTATAGTGAAAAGGATGTTCGTACCTTGCTGTTTATCCGGCGCTCCCGTGATTTGGGTTTTTCGATTGAAGAAATCCGGAACTTGGTAAGTTTGTGGCAAGACCAGGCCCGTTCCAGCCGCGAGGTCAAGGTGTTGGCCAGGCAGCACCTGGATTATCTGGACAGGAAGCTTGAGGAATTACTGTCGATGAAGAACGCGCTCTCCCACCTGGTCAGTTGCTGCCACGGTGATGAACGCCCGGATTGCCCGATTCTGGAAAACCTGGCGGGAAACCCAAAATGATTCTTTACAGAAAAGGAAGGTTGTCATGCTGAAAAAATGTTTGATCGTTGCTACGACAGCAGTCGTTGTTCTATTGGCGGGATGTGCCGGCACGGGATATTCGGGCGGCGCTCCCGAATCTCACGCCGGGCATGGTCACTAACCTGAGCTTTCACTGAATACACCATGCCAAGAGGGTTCAACATGTCTGCGGACACCCATTCACATACAAGGCCTTGGTACCGCTCCAGCGCCTCAATCGCTATCGCTATGCTGGCGGTGATTCTCGTTTTTTTCCTGATCCGCGAACACTGGGAACATCTTGCCGGCCGCTGGATTTACTTGTTGCTCCTGCTTTGCCCATTGATGCATCTGTTTGGGCATGGGGGACATGGTCATCGTGGAAAGTCGGGAGATTCGAATGATTAAACGCTATAACAAAGTCGGTTGCGGCGCGTTGCTCTCGCTGATGGCTAGCCTGTCCTTCGCTCAGGGCTGGCAGGTGCCGCAGCCAAGTCCCGGGTTGATGCCAAATCCGGCTCAAGGGAAAACCCTGTTTTTACAGAATTGTGCAAGCTGCCACGGTGCAGATATGAAAGGCGTGGATAAAGGCGACAAGAAGGGGCCGCCACTTTTGCACAAGATTTATGAACCCTCGCACCATGGCAACGCCGCTTTCCAACTCGCTGCGAAGAATGGTGTTCGAGCCCACCACTGGCCTTATGGTGACATGGCCCCAGTCCCCAAGGTGACACCGGATGATGTCGCGCACATTACTGCCTATGTACGTGCCGAACAGCGCAAGGTAGGTATTCAATAAGACAGGAGTTGCTATGACTTCCCATGACCTTGTCGTCGGTCAGCGTACTTGGCAACGCTTTGCGTTTGCGATGAGCGATCAGGTGGGAAGATCGGTTCAATGGGTTTGGAGAAGCGTTAACATCGGTAAACAAGTGTCGAGCCGTTGATCGAAACGGATTGAGCACCGTCCTTCTTGATGACATTGCGGTGACATATTTGTCATGTCAAAGCCATGAGCGCGTCAGTGTTCCGGCTGCATACTTCCGCCATCACACCGTCCTGATTGGAGGTAAACATGCGTGCCAACCGAATAGCCACCGGCCTGTTGAGCTTGCTCCCGCTAGTGCTTGCTGCATGTACCATGATACCGGCCCCGGATTTTTCGGCTGCTGTCGCCAGCGCTTCGACAGCAGCCGACCATCGGCGGATCGCAGATTTTTACGGCCAGAAAGCCTCCGGCCACGAAGAAGAGGCCTCTTGGCACGAGAAGAACGCCAACTCCTACGGAGGTTACCCACGAGGGCCTGTTTCATTCGTATCCCATTGCCATTCGCTGCAGGAAGGTTTCACTGCCGCGGCTAAGGAAGCGCGTTCCCTGGAAAAGGCACACCGCCAGATGGCCGCCGGTTTGTCCAACTGAACAGGCGAATGCTGGCCAGTAGAACGGCGAAATTTAGCAGATGCAAAATCAACGGATGACTACTGCCCTTAATCCCGTCTGCGGCAAGCAGGTGGATCTTGCCCAACCCGCACGCACGCTCGCTCGCTCGCAGGACGAAATTTCCATGCACCCTGCGATGAATATGCCGTAACGAAACTGCATCTGATGAATCCCCTGCGCCACCTCCTGTTCGTTGTCGCCCTGGTTTTTGCCCAATGGGCGGCTGGGGCGCATGCGGTCGAGCATGCGGTGGCGAAAGATGGCGCCTTGCCAGCCCACGCTTGCGAGCTCTGTCTGGCGGCGCACGACCTCGGGTCCGCACTGCCTGGAGTGGCATCGTTGCCGCCGGTGGTCAGCTTGGTGCTGATCCCGGAAGCCTTATCGTTCTTCGCCCGCAGCCACCTGCCGGCGCCCATCACCAGTCAGCGCGCACCGCCCGTAATTCTTCTCTGAACGATTCACCTTGTTAATGAGCCTTTCCGACCGGGAGGGCAGTTATCGCTTTTCGGAGAAGATCATGATTGTTACCAAAAAGGCCGCTGCTGCGGCTGCCCTCGCGTTTACCGCACCCGCCGCTCTCGCCCAAGGAGCGACTCCCTCCGACCAACCTACTGAATTGGCTCCGGTCGTTGTCACCGCCAATCCGCTGGGAAGCGCCTTGTTTGACCTGGCCGCCCCGGTTTCTGTCCTGGGCGGGCGGGACCTGACCTTGCGCCGGGAGAGTACCCTGGGAGAAACCGTCGCCAACCTGCCGGGCGTCAGTTCTACCTACTTCGGCCCCAGCGCGAGCCGTCCGGTGATCCGCGGCCTCGACTCAGACCGTATCCGGATCCTGCAGAACGGCACCGGTATGCTGGACGTGTCGGCCTTGAGTCCCGACCATGCCTCCACCGTCGATCCGCTGGTGGTGGACCGTATCGAGGTCGTCCGCGGTCCCGCGGCCTTGCTCTATGGCGGGACCGCAGTCGGCGGCGTGGTCAATGTCCTCGACAACCGCATCCCCCAGGAGGCCGTTCAGGGCGTCAGCGGACGCTTTGAGCCGCGCTTCGGTGGTGCCGACAACGAGCAGAGCGGCGCTGCGGTACTCGAAGGCGGCAATGGCCGGATCGCCTTCCATGCCGACATCAGCTCGCGCCGCAATGACGATGTGCAGATTCCCGGCTTCGCCCGTTCTAGCAGCCAGCGTGCCCTGGACGGCCCTGGCCAGGATCAGCCCCGGGACCGCCTGCCGAACAGCTCGGCGCATGGGGACAGCGGAGCGCTGGGCTCATCGCTCACTTTCGACAACGGGTATGTGGGCGTCTCCTATGCCGACTTCAAGACCAATTACGGCTCGGTGGCCGAACCGAACGTCCGTCTCGATATGCAGAGTTCCCGTTGGGATGCCGCCGGGGAAATGCGTGAACTGGGCTCCTTCATCGAAGCCGTGAAGTTCAAGTACGGCTACACCGATTACCAGCATCAGGAACTGGAGAGTGGTACCGTGGCGACCACCTTCAAAAACAAAGGCTATGAAGGCCGGATCGAGGCGACCCACGCCAAGCTGGGGCCGCTCACCGGCGCCTTCGGGGTGCAGCTTTCCAGCGTCAATTTCTCGGCCCTCGGAGAAGAAGCCCTCTTACCTAAAATCGATACCGACAGCGCGGCGCTTTTCCTCTACGAAGAAACGACAGTCGGCCGCACCAAATTCACCTTCGGCGGGCGCCTCGAACGAGCCAAGGTGGCTTCGGCCGGCGGTGGACCGCTCGACCCAAATACCGATCTGCCCCGTTTCGGCTCGGACCAGACCCGCAGTTTTTTCGACCAGAGTGGTGCCGTCGGCATCCTCTACAGCCTGACACAGAGTTTGAATCTGGCCGCCAATCTGGCGCACACCGAGCGGGCACCGACCTACGCCGAGCTTTTCTCCAACGGCCCCCATACCGCTACCGGACAGTATGAGATCGGCGATACGTCTCTGAACAAGGAGAAGTCGAACGGCCTCGATGTTCAACTGCGCTGGCGTTCGGGTCAGCATTCGGCAAGCATCGGCGGCTTCTACAATCGGTTTGAGAATTACATCACGGTGATGAGCAGCGGCAATACGCGAGCTACGGACGGCGAACTCAACCCCGCGGATGTTGGCGGCGGCGTAACCGCGGCAGGCGACAAAATTCTCCCGGAAGGGCTTTATCGCACTGTCAAGGCCGAGTTCCGCGGTCTCGAAACGGAAGGCAAATTCCGGGTGTACGAAGGGACCGGGAACCTCGATCTCAACCTGCGTGGCGACTACGTTAGGGCGACGAACCGCGATACGGGCGAGCCACTGCCGCGTATCTCGCCGCTCCGTCTGGGCGTCGGTCTCGACTACCAGCGCGGCAGCTTCGGTGCCCGACTCGATGTCAATCATGTCTTCAAACAGAGCCGTGTCGCTGCCAACGAATTGCCAACCGACAGCTACACGTTGGTCAATGCAGCGCTAACCTACCGCATTAAGGCGCAGGCGATGAACCTGGAGATGTTCCTCAAGGGCAACAACCTGTTCAATCAGGAAGCGCGGGTGCATACCTCCTTCCTGAAAGATATCGCGCCGTTGCCGGGACGCGGCATCCTGGTTGGGGTACGCAGCACTTTCTGAACCCCGTCTGAAAGAGCTGGCATGCAGGCCATATTGCGGACCTGGGTCGGGGCGTTTTCCTTCCGCCTGGCCCTGGGGTTCAGTGTCATGCAGTATGCGAAAATTAAGTGTATAAGCCAGTTCCAAACCGGCATTGCGGTGACCAATTTGTAATCCTCATGTTATGCAGACGACAGCCTATGGGCAGCATACTGACTGCACAACAATCATTTTGAGTACCTGCGCGAAGTCGATACCGTGATCGTCTGCAAGACTAGTGCGTTGGCAGAGGGGCGTCCAGTATTCGAACAAGTGCAAACTGGTCCTACTGTCGCGGAAACAGAAGTATCGCAATGAGCAAAATAGAGGAGCAAATGCAAAACCTAAGGATGACGACGGGACGCGACCCCGTCTGTGGCAAGCAGGTGGAGCTAGCTCAGAATTCCCGTTCCCTTGTCTACCACGGCGTCACCTATCACTTTTGCTCGGGGCATTGCCAAGAGCGTTTTGTTGACATCCCTGCGTTATATACCGGGCCACAGCGGTTGGCGGATATTCGACCAATTCTGAAACGCCGAAAGTTGAGGGTGGTGGATGGAAATCAGGCGAATCTGCCACTTGTGTGCCAACGGCTCCAGGAAATGATCGGTGTTTCATCCGTCACTTGCGAAAACGATCGCTTGATCGTCGAATACGATCTGCGGCTAACGGTTCTCACGCAGATCGAAGCCGTGGCTGCAACTGAAGACGTGCACTTCAAGGAAGGAGTCCATGCTTTGAGGCGATGGCTCTGGAAAAGTGCCGAATCCAACGAACTGGAAAACGCCGCTCATCCGGCAACGGGGGCCTGCTGTAATCGCCCACCAGTAAGGCTTCGCTAGTCGCTGCACCGGGTCATTGAACGACTTAGTGTCGTCGGATAAAGACAGCCTCTTTGCTGGTGAGGATTTCGCCGATAGAGTTGCTGTTTTCATAGATGGCCATGACCATGAATAGCCAGATCAGCGACCTGATTGCGCGGTGGAAGGACGATCCGCACAGCACTTATTCAACCTGGTTTCTATGGACGGAGCGCCTGAAGAATTTTCGCTCCATCCGTCGTGGCATCGCGGAGGTCGTCCGAGACATCGAGGCTGGTAGCTTTGGCAATGCCTATCGCGGATCGTCCCTGGAAACCGTCGTTGCCTCCGTGGCCGAACAGCGGCAGATTTTTAAGGGGGCTGAGCATGCCTTCCTGTGGAAGCCCAAACTGCGCATTCCCGATATCTATGAGCACCGGGAGAACCAACGAGCGTTTGCTCGCCTGCTGCACTCGTGCAACTGTTGTGACAGCGTCGATGGGATCATCCAGGCCATCAATGATATCGATGCCTTGAACATTAAGGGACTGGGTCCGGCGGTCGCCAATCTGCTGTATTTCATCCATCCCACCCTGGTCCCGCCCTTCAATACCGCCATCGTCAATGGTTACAACGCCTTGACCGGTTCCAAGGTCAAATTGGGCAGGTGGGATCACTACTTGACCATGCGCCAAGGCATCATCGCGCTCAATGCCGAGCACCGTCAGCTCCTGTCGAATGATCTTGGAGCGGTTGCCGGTCTGCTGTTCGATATCGGTTCGGGACGCTATACGGCGCCACCCATCGATGGAAACGCGGAGGCAGAGCGAATTTGGCGACAGGATTTGGCCTGGGTTCGCGAAGAGACTGCAGCGCAGCAAAAAGCCATTGCCTCAGCCGAAGGGAATGACCAAACCCATACCCAGGTACAAGGAAGCCTGCGCGACATCGGAATGGCCTTGGGGTTTTCCGTCTGGATCGCCGCCAATGACCGCAATCGCCCACATGGCAATGGTGTCCTGGGGGACGGTTGCCTGGCGATGCTCCCTGATGGCTTGGCCGGCCAGCCGGGCGCGGACTCCATCAGATTGATCGATGTCGTCTGGTTGGAGCCTGGCAGCGGAAAGGTTGTTGCCGCATTCGAGGTCGAACATACGACCTCAATTTATTCGGGAATTGTCCGCCTTCTCGATCTTGCCTACGGCAGTGGCCTCGATTCTTGCGATGCCCTGTTTCTAGTAGCCCCCGATGGTCGTGAAAATGATGTCAGACAACAGATTCGGCGGCCGGCATTTTCAAAAATTGGGAAACTGAATTTCAGGTATCTGCCTTATGGTGAACTCCGGGCGCAGCAGGATGCAATCATTCGTTTTGGATCGGGACTGAAACCCATCTTGAGCATTTCCAGAATGCTCAATATTAACGGTAGCCTTGCCTGAGAAGTGCCAATTGGATAATCGCCAAAATTGCAGCCGATAATTCTTAGCTTCTGCGCTCGACCCATGCAGCTTGATAAGTTCCACCAAAGAGCGTTTGCTTGCGCCAAGTAAAATGTTCCGGATGGCTGGAATAATCTCTGATGTCATGTTGCCACAGCGCATCAGCAAAAGGTTCCAGCCAAGCATTCACACCCATCAGTATCCAACGCACCGGTTGCCACCATGCCGGTCGATGATAGTCGACGAATAGCAATTTGCCATTTGTAGTCAGGCATTCCAACATGTGCGCGACGACCTGGCGCTTCTTTTCTTCAGGCACTTCATGCAAAAGGAAGAAGCAGCAAATGAGGTCGTAGTCGGATTCCGGATCAAAGGTTCCTGCATCTGCCCGGATGACCCGGCTCCAAGGGAAATCCGCCAGCTTATTGCGCCCGTGTTCAATCTGGATGGGGGTCACATCGGTCAGATGAAATTTGCCCTGTGGGCCGACCCGGGCCGCGACACGCTGCACCAGATCACCATAGACATGTGCCACCTGCCACACTTTCATGCCCGGTCGTATCGCGTCGAGATAGAGTTGCATCAGCCGCGCATCATTACCGAAAAGCAGGAGACGAACTACCATGCAATGGTCTAGCCACTTGACCCACTTCGGATTGACATAAGCCCAGTCATAGACGTCGACCAGATAGTTCGCCACACCGTCATACCAGTGGTATTCAGGACTCCGCTTGGGGTCGCCATCCCGCTCAAACGCGGTTTTCTGGTCCGCTCGGAACAACCCCAGCTGCGTGTCATCCTTCACTTTGCTGTCCGTGGCCGTTTCCCAGTATGTCTGAAGTAGTGCATCGCTAAGCTAAGCCATCGCTTGCAGTATCAAGTATGCGACCAGGTAGCTGACATCTCCCTAACCGGCTGATTACAAATTCATCATCGTCGTTATCGGAAATATCATAAAAATCGCTGCAGATGGGGCTGCGATTGATCGATTGGATCTCGCCAAGCCAAATTTCTGTCTATGCCTTCTCCGAAATCACCTGACTTTTTTCCAACCAAGCCGTAATCCGCTGGTCATGTTCTCGACAGCTAGCAAGGTTCATGCTCTATCTCATTTGGTTACTCATAGGAGAGTGAACATGAAATCAAGACTTGGTATTCTTATCATCAGTTTATCCTTGGCAACCCTGGCTGCTTGTAGTTCCGTACCCACGGCCAGTGAGATTCCGGCGAGTATTGCCAACGCTTCGACGCCTGCTGATCATCAAAAAATAGCGGATTACTTCACGCAGAAAGCAGCCAGTTACGAGAGCGAAGCCGCGCAGCACGAAAAAATGGCCGCCTCCTACGCCGGTCGTCCCAAGTTCGATCTACCTGCGATGGCTGCGCATTGTCGTTCCCTGCGTGACCAGTTTACTAACGCGGCCAAGGAAGCACGCCAGCTCGCTGACGCCCATCGCCAGCTTGCAGGAACCCCAGTTAAATAACGAGCCTGAATGATCACGGCCGAAAAGAGAGAGCCCTCGGCAGGCAGGGGTGTGCCTGCATTTTTCTCAGGGAGTTGTAAATGAAAGGAATAGCTATCGCCGTCGCTCTCTTCGGTGTGTCGTCGGCATTTGCGCAAACCGTAAGTCCGGCACCAACGCCGGAACATTCCGTAACCGGCAATCTGGGTGTAGTCAGTCAGTATGTATTTCGTGGGCTGTCGCAAACCGATGGCAAGCCCGCCGTACAGGGCGGGATCGACTACGTTCATTCATCCGGGTTCTATCTTGGTACGTGGCTATCCAACATTTCCTGGTTTACCGACCAGAATGCCGGCGTAAAGAACGCACCAGTATCCCTTGCCTCCCCAGGGAGTGTCGGTGCTCCGTACACTGCCGGAGCCAGCAACTCTGCCAGTCTGGAATGGGACTTCTATGGTGGTTACAAAAGCAGCTTCGCCGACGAGTGGACCTACGACGTCGGGCTGATTCGCTACTATTATCCGGGGCGCTTCGATAATCTGGGTGCCTATCGTCAACCGGATACGACAGAGGTTTACGGCGCAATTGGCTACAAATGGCTGACCCTGAAATATTCTCGAGGTATCAGCACCTATACGTTTGGGGTAAATGAGTCACGCGGTGCCAGTTATCTGGATCTGACGGCGCAGATTCCGCTAGGCGAAAGCGGTTTCGGCCTGCAAGCCCATATCGGGCGACAAAATTACTCCGGCAATGCGAATACCGGGTACTGGGGAGCATCTGGCGGTAACAACAATTATTTTGATTATACGGATTACCGGCTCGGGCTGACCAAGGAATACTACGGGTTCAACTTTGGCCTAGCCTGGTCCTATGCCAATACCCGTCATACGGCACCCGACGGAAACACGACGGCCTACATGAATGCGTTTGGTCGGAACATCGGACGCGACCGCGTGGTCGCTTCGGTGAGCAAATCGTTCTAGGATCGCGCAACGCAAACAAAAGCAATCCCCGGGGGAGTCTTGGTTGGAGCCCGTGCAACTTTGACCAAATTCCCCGCAGCCGCCATCTCTCCTAGCCGGCTGTTGTGGACGGCCTTGTCACCAGACAAGGCCTCCTCTTTTCTCTCAAGCAAATTCAAGTCCCCTCTCGATTTTTGAGGCTGATGTCGATGTATTCCTTTCGCCACGCTGACGAAATTGTAATCAGTCGGTCATCTATTGGTCAGTGCGCGCAGCGCTTAATGATTTGCGTAATGGATGCCATCAGAGGATTTTTGGTTACAAAGAGAGTTACGTTCCGACGTACCATAATTCTTGCTACAGGAGGGTATGTAATGAAATTTCGAATTTTTCTTGGCGGCCTTGCCTTAGTCAGTCTTGCGGCATGTACCGCAGTGCCAGTCAGCAATCTTCCCGAAAGTATTGCCAATGCTTCCAGTGCATCCGACCATCAGCGGATCGCTGATTTCTATATGGAGAGAGCCGCCAAATACGAGGCGGATGCGGCATGGCATGAGAAGGCCGCCAGCATTTACTACGCGCAACGGCCCAAGGGCGATCCTGTCGCCATGCGGGAACATTGCCTCGCTTTGAAGGAACGGTTGAATGCGGCCGCCAAGGAATCCAGGGAGTTAGCCGAGGCTCACCGTCAGCTGGCGTCCACCACAAAATGAAACAGCATAGCCTAACGGCCGTGAACGGCCCGAGGTAATTAGGCTCCCTTCTATGTGTCACAGCAAAGCCCAGTAGGAAAATACTGGGCTTCATATTTTACGAACCTCCTTTTTGACTTCCTCGGGGAAAAACCTGGTTTGATCGCCAGGTCAGTTTTTAGTCAGGATCATTACAGCTTCCCATTTAATTTGTAATTTGGCAGTCACTGGTTAGACAGGCTAACAACTTCAAGATGACATCGTCGATAACAGGGTAATTGCATCTGCTAACCGTAGGAAAGATGTTGTTGTCACGGTTTCTGCACCAAGGTGCCGATGAGCAGTTGTAAGCCCTATCTACCAGGAGGGGTCAAAATGAACGGCAAACAATCCAGGAGGTGGAAGTCAGCGTTACTGGCCACGTTGGCGTTGGTCACGGGGGTTTTCGCAACACAAACGGCCCAGGCGGTTCCCAGCATGGCCCGGCAAACCGGCTATGAATGCGGAAAATGCCACACGGTATTTCCGGAACTTACCCCGTTTGGACGGCAGTTCAAGCTGGGTGCCTTTGCCATGAGTTCTGACAAGTGGGATGCCAAGCCATTACTTGAGCGGATACCCGTGTCTGCCGCATTGCTGGCCTCCCAGACAAACACCAGTGATACCAATGCCGGCGGAACGACACCGGAGGACTTTCCGAAAGATCGGAAAATCGTTGCCGAGACAGCAGCGCTCTACTATGGCGGCAAAATTACGGACAATTCCGGTGCCTTGATCCAGTACAACTACGATGGCCTTGAGAAGCGTTGGGGCATGGAAATGTTTGATGCCCGCTACGGCAACAGCCTGACGCTGGCCGGGGAGGAACTGGCCTACGGCGTGACGTTGAACAATAGCCCGACCGTTTCAGATATCTATAACAGCACGCCTGCCTGGGGATTTCCCCATATCGGTACTGCTGCCTTGCAGATGCCTGCTGCCTCACTGGTCGACATGACGCTGGCCAGCAAGGTCGGCGGCGTTGGCCTGTACGGCATGTGGAACAACCTGATTTACGTCGAGGTTGCCAATTATCGTTCCGCCAAGAGTGGGGCCTTCCGCTTCATGAGTTGGGGACAGCCTTGGGGAACGGAGGAGTTGGCCGGCAGTGTCATCAATGGCAATGCACCCTATTGGCGGGTCGCGCTCCAACAGGACTGGGGAGCGCATAACCTCGCGATCGGGACTTATGGTCTGAATGCCAGGGTATGGCAGGACACGAACGACAAATCACTGGGGAGCAATCGTTTCCGGGATATTGCATTCGACCTGAATTATCAGTTCATTCAGGGCAACCATACTGCCTCGGCACGTGCGAACTGGATCAACGAGAAGCAGACATGGGATAACGGCCTGGTCGGCTCAGCAGTCTCGAATGCTGCAACCACCCTGAAAACCTTCCGAACGGACTTCCACTACTACTTCCAGCGTCAATGGGGCGGTGGATTGCAGTATTTCAGAACCACCGGCACCTCGGATGATTTGCGTTACAACACCGGTGATGCATTGATGGGAAGTGCCAGCGGCAGTCCCAATACCAAGGGCTGGATCGCGGAACTGAATTACCTGCCGTGGCAGAACGTGAAGTTTGCGCTGCGCTATACCAAATACAACCAGTTCAATGGCGCCTCGGACAATTACAACGGACTGGGACGTAATGCCGCGGACAACAACAACGTTTTCCTGATGGGCTGGGTGTTGTTCTAGCACTCATTGGATTCGGCCCGGCGGGCCGGATCCCTCATACCCCTCATTTGCTCGATTCAATCAATTCTGGAGATTGCCATGAATACACTTTTCAAGCGCTTGCTTATTGCTTGCGCCCTATCGGTCGCCATGTTCTCGGCAACTGGCGCACAGGCCGTCGATGAGGAAGCTGCGCGGGTATTGGCCCGCGAAAGTAATTGCTTCAAGTGCCATTCGATCAGCAAGAAAGGCGATGGCCCCGCCTGGAAAGAAGTGGCCGCCAAATACAAGGGCAAACCCGATGCTGAAGCCAAGCTGACCCAGCACATCACCAGCGGTGAGAAGGTCAAGTTTGAGGATGGGCACGAAGAGGAACACAAGGTCGTCAAGTCGAAGGATCCTGCCCAGGTCAAGAACCTGGTGGACTTCATTCTGTCGCGCTAAGCCGGCCAGCCATACCTTCGGCGGCGGCATCGGCCCACTGGCCGTTTGCTTCCCCCGATGCCATTTGATCAGGCAAATAACTCAGGGAGCACACCATGGAAGACATGAGCAGGGGATTCGTAAAACGTTGGTGGAAGGTGCTTCGACGACCCAGCGTTAAGTATTCTCTGCTGTCCCTGTTGGCGATCGGTTTTGCGTCCGGAATCATATTCTGGGGCGGATTCAATACCGCTCTTGAGGCGACCAACACGCTGGAGTTCTGTACCACGTGCCACGAGATGCGGGACACTGTCTATCAGGAATACAAACAAACGATTCACTACAGCAACCGTACCGGCGTGCGTGCCATCTGCTCCGATTGTCATGTACCCAAGGACTGGACGCACAAGATGGTGCGAAAGGCCAAGGCGAGCTTCGAAATATGGGGCAAGCTCACTGGCAGCATCGATACCCCGGAGAAATTCGAAGCCAAACGCATGACCTTGGCTACCCATGAGTGGGAACGAATGAAGGCGGTCGGATCACGCGAATGCAGAAACTGCCACAGTTTCGAAGCCATGAGCGGAGACATCCAGAAACAGACCGTCTTCAAGAAGCACATGAAAGCCAAGGACGAGGGGCAGACCTGCATCGATTGCCACAAGGGGATCGCGCATAAGTTACCCAAGGAATACAAGGACGATGGCGAAGATTGAAAGTCATTGATACTGCATTACTCAACAAGGAGATTTCCATGACCATGGATGCGATTAGCCGTAATTCCACCACCGTACCCCAGAATCAGGACGCCTACAACGTCAAACGGGCCGAGATTCAGGCCCGTCAAGCAGAGGAACTATCACGGCAGCGTCAGATTGAGCAGGCCATTCCACAACCGGCAATCAACGCCCAAGGGCAGTTGACTGGTACGTTGATCAATATCAACGCTTGAAGTGTTTCAGGTGTCTTCCGAAATAAGCACTATGACGCAGGATAGCGTTGGAACTATGGAAGACATTCGTTATTACGAGGTTCCTTTTGCATGCTTCGACGTTATTGCAGTATGGGATGAAAATCAATGCATCTGGCAGGCTACAGACAATGGCTTGGCCGTCGCTTCCTGGCTCACTGCCTATGATCAGTGGCCATCCAACTGGAATTCGATAATTCGAGATTGTGGTGTCCATTGTTGCCAAGAGGAGTTTCATGCATTTGGAAAACGGGCAGATGAGGTAGCGAGGAGATTGATGATTACCCTGCTATATCTCAACCAAGTTCGAACCCTAAACCAAGCAGCAGTTTTCCATGAATCAGGAGTTTGATATGTCCCTATCCCTTGAAAACTTGAAAAATCAAGCTGGCTCACAGCTGGATCTCACCCTTCGCATTGTTCAGGCGAACGGGGAGTACGCTGAAAAAGCCGTGGCTGCGCATTTCGCGATGTTGCAGGCGCTACTGCAAAAGGATCAGGCCCCGGAGAGCTACAGTAGTGAAGGTGCTTGGAACGCTCTGAGCGAGAAAGGAAGTGTTCTGACTGATTATTGCAAGTCCTGTCTACAAGATGGCCTGAATTACCAGAAACAAGTGCTAGCAGCCTTGTCTCGAAAATGAATCGACCGCTTTGGTGCTCATGACTTCCTTGGCTCCCTGTCCAGCAATACTTCCTGACAAATATGTAATCAACAAGTCACTTTGTTGACAGTCAAAAAGGTAGAAACTGCACTTGTCCATGCGATTCGGACTGTTGATTTCCTCAAACCCTAGGAGCCCCGATCATGAAAATCTCTTCCCTTATTGCCGCCGTTCTGTTCGCCAGCGCCGCCACAACGGGTATCGTCTATGCCGATGAGAAGGCAGCCGCCCCGAAAGCTGCCGAAGCTCAGGCTGACAAGGCTGCTGTCAAACCGCATTCCCACGTCCAGGAGAAGACCGGTATGGCGCAAAGTATGCCGGATGCCAAGGCTGAAAAATCCAAGGCCGGCAAGGATCAGGGCAAGCACTACCATCCGCGGGATGGGAAGTAACTGTTCAGCAAAGGCCCCGATATCGGGGCCTCATCATTTCAGCCATGGATATTCGCAAACCAGCAGAACACGGTGATCGGTGTGTTTGTCGCGCACTGGCGCTGGCGGTTGGTAGCGACCCCAAGCTGCTGAGCTACAACTACTGCCGGGAGGTGCTCCAGAAACGTTGGCTTGTCGAATGCAATCATGGTTGTCTGGCCGCACCGGTCATGCCGGATAGCGAACTGAAATGGCACGACCTCGGTGAGATCGACCCGGTGAGAGCCATTCTGATCATGAACGAATAGTCATCGTCATGGCAGGTGCTTCGTCAGTTCCTCCTGTCGGCAACAGTTCACCTCCTCCGGTTCAAGGTGGTCACGAAGGGCACGGTGCTTCGCCTGCCAATGCCAACAATGGTACGTTTTCTGAAGCACTGAATCAGGCGATGGCCCAACAGGCGAATAATCCGGTGGCCGGCCATGGCGCCCATGGCGGACAAGGAGGGAGTGGATCAGGTCAGGGGGGAGGACATGGTGGCGGGCACGCTTCCGGAATGGCGCCCACTACGGCAACAGCCCACCCAAATCACTTTTCCATTGGACAGGGCGGGCATGCGGGTCACGACTTCCAGCAGAAAATGCTAGGGGTTCGGATCTATCGGCAGCAACTTATAGCCTCGAACATCGCCAATGCTGATACGCCTGGTTATAAGGCTGTCGATATTGACATTGAAGAGGCCGCCCAAATCGTCAAGGGGGCATCGGCATCGCTACCGCTGGCGACCACTGCCGCCGGCCATCAGTCAGGAAGTGCGCAGACACCGCCGTTTCCGCTGAAGTACCATGTGCCGTACCAAGCCGCTGCTGACGGCAATACGGTCGAAATGGACGTTGAGCGACAGAAGATGGCTGAAAACTCGCTGATGCACCAGTTTTCCCTAGATCGTGTCAGCGGCCACTTCAAGCACTTCATGGAGCTGTTGCAGAACCTCAAATGAATCGCTTTTCACTGCCTGACACGCCTCGCCGGTTACGTCTTGCTTTGGCCCTGCGGCTCGGCATTGGCGCCGCAGTAGTCGGGATACTGGCCGGTGGTGTGGCCTACTGGTTGGCATCCTACGAAGCCGAGTTACGCGTCAAGGAGCTGGCGATTGCCGGCGTACGTCACTTCGAGTCGCCGGCGATGCAATTGGCCGAAGGGCAGGATGCGAGCGACCATCAAGAGCTTGCCCGACTCCTGCGTGAGGAACTTGTGGGCATGCGTGTTTTTGGAGTCGATGGGCGTGTGCTCTTCGAGACATTAGGGGGACTCCCTGAGGCAGCACTCGCCCCGTTCAGTGGCATCGTACCTACTTGGCCGAAACAGGGTGAAAATCACACACGGAGTGTTCGTGTTGGGGCTGACGAGTTGATTCAGGTCTTGCTCCCCATGACTACCGAAAATGGCCACCTGATAGGCTATGTCGAAGGGATCAGTCGAATATCTGAAAAGGAAATCGAGGCCAGGCGGCGATCAATCCGGCATGTGGCACTGGCAGCAAGTTTGTCGGTGCCAACAGCGGCATTGTTGTTGTACCCCCTTATGCTGGCCATGCTACGGCGTTCCAATTTTCTGTCGCGGCAACTGCTCGATGCCAACCTGTCGCTGATTCGTTCGTTGGGGAATGCAATTGCCAAGCGTGACGCCGACACCGATGCGCACAATTATCGGGTCACCTTGTTCTCGGTGGCCGTTGCCGAGGCCTTGAAGGTTCCAACAGAAACGATTTCCAGTCTGGTGTTGGGTGCTTTTTTACATGATGTGGGCAAGATCGGGATTCCCGATAGAATCCTGCTCAAGCCCGGCAGATTAGATCGGGATGAGTTCAAGGTCATGCAGACCCATGCTGTGCTTGGCGTGGAGATCGTTGCTGGCAATCCCTGGCTGACCGGTGCCGAACAAACGATCCGTCACCACCATGAGCGTTTTGATGGCAGCGGCTACCCGGATGGATTATCCGGAACCGGTATTCCTTTAGCTGCCCGGATTTTTGCGGTGGTCGACGTATTCGATGCGCTGACCTCGGTGCGCCCTTACAAGGAGGCAATATCACTGGAGGAAACGTTGTCCGTCATGGAGCAGGAAAGTGGCACTCATTTTGACCCGGAAGTATTCGCAACATTCTTCGAGCTTGCACCAGGCCTGTATGCCAAGAGCCGTACTTGGGAAAGGAATCAGTGGGCGGCCGAATTGAACTCGGTCGTCAAGCGGTACTTCAAAACAGAAACGGAGAGGTGGCCCCGCGCAGTTGGACAGAAATTTGGTTTTCTTAAGTGAGTTCTCTGCGGGTTAAGCCGCTGCGGCGAGCAGCGGCTGGTTGAAGTAAGCCGTATCCGGGGTTTGCCCGTCAAGCGTTGAGTGCGGGCGACGACGATTGTAAAAATCGAAGTAGCGGGCCAGCGCCTGTCGGACCTCGGAAACGGTGTCGTAGCCGTGCAGGTAAATCTCCTCGTACTTGACCGATTTCCAGAGGCGTTCGACGAATACGTTATCGCGCCAGCAGCCCTTGCCATCCATGCTGACCTGAATGCTGTGCTCCTGAAGCAAGCCAATGAAGGCCGAACTGGTGAATTGGCTGCCCTGGTCTGTGTTCATGATTTCCGGTCGGCCATACTTCATGATGGCCTCTTCCAGAGCATCGACGCAGGGATCAGCCGTCAGGCTGTTCGACAGGCGCCAACTCAGCACCCGACGGGTTGCCCAATCAAGCACCGCGCTCAGATAGACGAAGCCCCGGCGCATCGGGATGTAGGTCGTATCCATGGCCCAGACCTGATTCGGACGCTCGATGGCAAGGCCGCGCAGCAGGTAGGGATAGATGCGGTGTGCCTGGTTGCGCCGACTGGTGTTGGCCTTGCGGTAGATGGCCTGGATATCGAGCTTCTTCATCAGCGTACCGACATGTTTGCGACCGATTTCATGGCCTTCGAGCTTGAGCATATCGCGCAACATCCGCGCACCGGCAAAGGGATGCTCCAGGTGCAGTTCATCAATCCGCCGCATCAGCATCAAATCGATTTCGGATGTGGGCTGCGGCTGGTAATAGACAGAAGAACGCGAAAGCTCAAGTAACTGGACTTGCCTGACGACAGGCAGATCGTGGGCCTTGTCGATCATCGTTTTGCGCTCGCATCGCCGATGCGACCGAGCGCGACGGCCAAAAAATCAATCTCCAACGCCTGCTGGCCTATCTTTGCATGCAAATCCTTCAGGTCCGGCGTGGCCGCCTGCTTCTCGGCAGCCGTCGCAAAGACACCCGAGGCGTTCTCGAGCAATTGTGTCTTCCATTGCGTAATCTGATTCGGATGAACGTCAAACTTCTCTGCTAACGCAGCCAGCGTCTCATCGCCCTTGAGGGCGGCAATCGCCACTTTGGCCTTGAAGGCGGCTGTGTGGTTACGGCGGGGTCTTCTCATTGCTTCTGCTCCTAGGCAGGCGATTTCCATCGCCCATTGAAGCAGAGATTTCACTTAACTCGATGTCCGGATTCGCGGAACCACCTCTTAGAGCGATAGCCATATGACCTTCCCTTTTCGATTTTCTGTTCGCCAGCCAGTCCATAGCCATACCTTTTCCTAGTTCAAAGGTAGTTGGTGGAAGCTATCGATCCACTGCAGTGTCGGCGCGCGTTTAAATTTGACCACCTGTGCGCGTTGAATTTTGACCAGGTGTGATAGCCACCTGACATAGGTGGGCTTGTGGATAAGTGTAGCTCAGAACAACTGATTTCCGAGCCACGACGAATGCGTTGGGAAAGCCGTGGAGGACGGAGTCCGGAACGGATTTCCCAACGCGGCCTCGATCAGAACGGATCTGCTTCGGGTGGATTTCCCCGCTTGCTCTGCTCCCGCGCCTTGATCCTCGACTTGGCCGTTGCCGTGCTGTGCCGGAAGCGAAACGACTCATTCCCGGTCTCGACGATATGGCAGTGATGCGTCAGCCGGTCGAGCAAGGCAGTGGTCATCTTGGCATCGCCAAAGACGCTCGGCCATTCGGCGAAGGTCAGATTGGTCGTGATCATCACACTGGTGTGCTCGTAGAGTTTCGACAGCAAGTGGAACAGCAAGGCGCCACCGGCCTGACTGAACGGCAAATAGCCCAACTCATCGAGGATGACCAGATCCATGCGCAGCAGCCCCAAGGCAATCCGCCCGGCTTTGCCAGCAGCCTTCTCCTGTTCCAGCGCATTGACCAGATCAACCGTCGAGAAGAAACGCACCCGCTTGCTGTGATGGGTAATGCCCGAGACACCCAGCGCCGTCGCGAGGTGGGTCTTGCCAGTGCCCGTGCCACCAATGAACACGACGTTCTGGGCTTCCTCGGCAAAGGAGAGGTCGGCCAGTTGCCGGATCAGCTTCTGATCCACCTTCGATTGTTCGAAGTCGAATCCGGCCAGATCACGATGTACCGGGAAGCGGGCCGCATGCATCTGATAGCCAATCGAACGCATCACTCGATCAGTATGCTCGGCTTGCAGTAGATGTTCGATCAGCCAACGTGAGGCTTCGACACGGCTGCTACCGTTGGCTGTCAGCTCCTCCCAGGCACCGGCCATGCCGTGCAAACGCAGTTCCTTGAACTCGCTCATCAGCTCACGCATGATCAGTCACCTCGGTACGCAAGCGGTCATAGCGGCCGGTATCGGCAATCGGTACTTCGCTGAGGGTGAGTGGCGTTTCCACCGGTGGCGGCATGGGACCCGACTTCAGGCGGTTGAGCATGTTCTCGATGTGCTCGGCACTGGGTAGGCCGGACTCCAGCACCAGATCGACGGCAACCAGCACCGCTTCCAGATCAAACTGCGAAATTGCCGATAGCACTTTGGCCATCACCCGATCACCACCTTCCCGGCGCAGGAGCAAGCTGCGTAATCGTTGCAATGGCTCCGGCATGTCGGCAAACGGCGCGCCATTTCTCAAGGCCCCTGGCTTGCGTTCGATCAGCGGGATGTAGTGCTGCCAGTCGTAGAGGGTTTGCTGCCGACTGAAGTTGCGGGGATGACTGGCCACCCGAGTATCGTGCGCCACAATGTCGATCCGTTCCGGATAAAGACGCAGGCTGACGGCTTGGCCCACCAGTTCGCACGGTACCGAGTAGCGGTTGCGATCCAGCGTCACCAGGCAGGTGCTCGATACCTTGCCCAAGGTTTCGACGTAGCCATCGAAGGATGCGACCATCGGCATCAGGCTCGGTTGTTCGTGTTCGAGCATCTCGGCCACTGTCAGGTCAGCGTACTCGGGATGACGCAATTCCTGCCACAGCCCCCGGCAGCGCTCGAGCAGCCAGACGTTCAGTTCGGTGAATGAACTGAATCGCTCCTTGCCGGCATCCTGCCAGAGACGGAGCCGACTATCCTGGACGTTCTTCTCGACGACGCCTTTCTCCCAGCCGCTGGCGACATTGCAGAAATCCGGATCAAACAGGTAGTGGGAGGCCATCGCCGAGAAGCGCGAATTGACGATGCGGGATTTGCCTTTCTGCACCTTATCCACGGCCGTCTTCATATTGTCGTAGATGCCGCGCCGGGGAATGCCACCCAGCGCCGCAAACGAGCGGGTATGGGCATCGAACAGCATCTCGTGACCTTGCGTCGGATAGGCTTGAACGACAAAGGCCCGACTGGCGCAGAGTTTCAGATGTGAGGCGAGAATCTTGCGCCAGACCCCGCCAATGACCAGATGCTCTTCGCTCCAGTCGAACTGGAAGGCTTCGCCCAACTCGAAGTGGAGCGGAACGAAGGCTTTACTGACGGCTGCACCGCCATCGGCCCGCCAGCGCCGGATGAATTCGGTGACCCGGCAGTAGGTACCGGTGAATCCGGCGGCCTGCAATTCGCCAAACAGTTTCAGTGCTGTGCGCCGATCCCGTTTCGGACGGCGGGCATCCGCCTCCAGTGCCTTGATCAGGCGCGCCGCATACGGGGCAATCTTGATGTTCGGGTTCTGCCGTTCGTACTTCGGCTCCGCCCCTTCCGGTGTCCGTAACCAACGTTTGACGGTGTTCCGGCTATACCCCGTCTTCCGCGAAATCTCGGACAGCGATAGGCCATCCCGATAAAACAACCGCCGAATCCTTCCCAGATCCTTCATGGTGATCATCTCCTAAAATCCTGCTCAAAAAATGAGCGGACGAGTTAATCACCCTGGTCAATTTTCAGCGCGCACACCCCCACTTTTCTGGTCAGTTTTCAACGAGCGTCAACACACTGCAGGATTTCTTGAGAAGGGCCTGTGGTTGATAATTGTGGGGTTGGTACTTGCGTTAACGGAGCAAGAGACCTGACGGCTTCTAGTAGCGACGAGAATGCTTTTGCTACTACGTAACGTGCTTCACTACGGATTTCAAGAAATCGCCTGGAATAGAGCGCTCCATAGAAGCGGACGCAAATATTGTGGAACAGTGGAGCGTTGACGTGGCGGATGGATAACCGTTGGTCGGTAATCTGCAAATAGCATTCGAGCCACCTCAATAGCTTGGGTACCTCCTTCTGCTCGTGCTGCGGAATCTGCTGGGCTGCCGTCTCTAATAGCTTTCGTGCCCCTCCGCTTAGGGCGACGAACGGCAATTGACTATGCCTCGCAAATTTTTGGACGATTGGCTGTGAAATCGGAGCAGTCATGTTGTCTATGTTCCATCAATAATTCATACATATATTGAGTTATAGACAACATTGCAAAAAAAGCTAAACGACGGGTTCATCGAGAAAAAGGATGCCTTGATGGGCCAGGCTGATTTCGCCTGGGCGCGGCGGATTGCCGCCGCCGACCAGGGCAACGGCCGAGGCCGTGTGGTGCGGCTGGCGATAGGGGCGCAGGCCGAAAGCCTCGGGGCGGAACTGGCCGACCAGCGACAGGACGGCCGCCGAACTCTTGGCCGCCGCGTTGTCGAGGTCCGGCATCAGGCCGGGCAGGCGTGCGGCGAGCATCGATTTTCCCGAACCGGGCGGGCCGAGCATCAGGAGCGAATGCGAACCGGCGGCGGCGATCTCGAGCGCCCGCTTGGCTTGCGCCTGGCCGCGCACATCGGCAAGATCGTGGATGGCCGGGCGATAGTTCGGTGAACCGGCCGCCACGGCCGTCGGCAGATGTTCGCGGTCCGCCAGGTGGGCACAGACGCCGAGCAGCGAGCGGGCGGCCAGGATGCGGGCGGCGCCGGTCAGCGCCGCTTCGCGGGCGCTTTCCTCGGGCAGGATGAAGGCTTTGCCTTCCTCCTGGGTCTGCAGCGCCATGGCCAGCGCCCCGCGGATCGGACGCAGTTCACCGGATAGCGATAACTCGCCGGCGAATTCGTAGGAGGCCAGGTCGGTGGCCGGGATCTGTCCACTGGCGGCCAGGATGCCGAGCGCGATGGGCAGGTCGAAGCGCCCGGATTCCTTGGGCAGATCGGCCGGCGCCAGATTGACAGTGATGCGTTTGTTGGGAAATTCGAAGCCGGAATTGACTATGGCGGCGCGTACCCGGTCGCGTGCTTCCTTGACCTCGGTATCGGGCAGCCCAACCAGCGTGAAGCTGGGCAGGCCGCTGGCCAGGTGGGCTTCGACGACGACCGGCGGGGCGTTCAGGCCATCCAGTCCGCGACTGTGGGCGATGGCCAGCGCCATGCGGCTTGTATTACTGGCCGGAGCGGGCTTTTTCCAGCGCGTCGACGCGCGCTTCGAGCGCCTGCAGTTTCTCGCGGGTACGGGCCAGAACCTGGGCCTGGATATCGAATTCCTCGCGGGTAACCAGATCGAGCTTGCTAAAGAAGCCGCTCATCATGGCCTTGGCGTTCTTTTCGATGTCCTTGGCAGGGGTGTTGGCCAGCAGCGCGCTCATTTTGGCGCCGAAATCTTCAAGAGTCTTGGGGTCGAGCATGGGTGTCCTCCGTGACCGGGCAGTTTATCACAGCGGAATTCCTCCTCTTTTCCGATGGTCGCTCGGGCTTGGTGCGTAACACACTGTAACCGCACGGTTTTGGTGCGCTACCTTGGTGCCTTGCTTTGTTTGAATGCCCTAACTGTTCGATTTTTATCAAAAATATTGCCTGGCACGTGTTCTGCTAATGCTGTCTCGAACAGTTTTTGTTTTTGCATTGACCAATCCGTAGGAGAGAAACCATGAAGAAGTCCCTGATCGCCCTGGCCCTCGTCGGCGCCTTCACCGCACCGGCCTTCGCCGAGGAGGCTGCCGCACCGGCCGCTGAAACCCCGGCATTGACCGGCAACATGACGCTTGCTTCCAGCTACCGCTTCCGCGGCATTGA
The DNA here is from genome assembly GCF_051122455.1 of Dechloromonas sp. ARDL1. Taxonomy (NCBI): domain Bacteria; kingdom Pseudomonadati; phylum Pseudomonadota; class Betaproteobacteria; order Rhodocyclales; family Azonexaceae; genus Dechloromonas; species Dechloromonas sp. ARDL1. The sequence goes on along the minus strand of NZ_CP168939.1, from coordinate 3,701,459 downwards.
CCAGACCTTCGGCAAGCCGGCCATCCAGGGTGGCTTCGACTATTCGCACGCGGCTACCGGCCTGTACATCGGTAACTGGAACTCCACCATTTCGTCGGGCGCCGGTTATCCGGAAGGCAACATCGAAATGGACTTCTACGGCGGTTGGAAGACGACCTTTGCCGAAGACTTCGGTATTGACGTCGGCGCCCTCTACTACCGTTATCCGGGTTCCCGTGCCCGTCCGCTGTCGGGTACCAATGCCAAGCATCCGTCGGCCAACGCCTCCGGCACCGTGGATAACCTGGAGTTGTACGTTGCCGGTAGCTGGAAGTTCCTGACCCTGAAGTACTCCTATGCAGTCAGCGATTACTTCGATCTGCCGGAATCCAAGGGCACCAGCTATCTCGAATTCAACGGCAACTACGATCTGGGCGACGGCTGGGGGGTGAATGGTCACGTTGGCCATCTATTCGCCAAGGACTACAAGTATGCCTCGGCCAGCCTGACTGGCTCCGACAGCATCAGCTACACCGATTGGAAGTTCGGCGTGACCAAGGATCTGAGCGGCTGGGTGGTCGGCCTTTCCTATGTCGGCACCAACGCCAAGGGTAGCTGCAGCAAGGGCGAGTTCTACTGCTTCACGAACTCCCTGAACGAGTCGGGCAACACCGGGTCCAGGGCAAAGGATGCCGGCCGCGGTATCGCTGTCCTGTCCGTCACCAAGACTTTCTAAAGAAACAGAAGCTTCCCCTGCCGGCGACCCGGCCGGCGCCGGTGGGGGAAAACAGATTTCAACCTAAACGGGGAATATTCATCATGAAATTCGTTACCGCCATCATCAAGCCGTTCAAGCTTGACGAAGTGCGTGAAGCCCTGTCCGCCATCGGCGTGCAAGGCATCACGGTCACTGAAGTGAAGGGTTTCGGCCGGCAAAAGGGGCATACCGAGCTGTATCGGGGCGCTGAATATGTCGTCGACTTCCTGCCTAAGGTGAAGATCGAGGCCGCCATCAAGGACGAGCAACTCGATCAGGTCATCGAGGCCATCGAGAAGTCGGCTTCAACCGGCAAGATCGGCGACGGCAAGATTTTCGTCTTCGACGTCGAGCAAGTCATTCGTATCCGTACCGGCGAAACCGGTACTGACGCCCTCTGAGGAGCCCCACCATGAAACGCGTATTCGCATTGCTAGCTCTGCTCGGCGCCGTCGCTTTCGGCGCCCCGGCCTGGGCCGAGGAAAAGGCTGCGGCACCGGTTGCCGCCGCTGCAGAAGCAGCCCCGGCCGTTGCTGCTCCGGCTGCAGTTGCTCCGGCCGCCGCAGAAGCCGCAGCGTCGGCTCCCGCCGTCGCCCCGATTCCGCCGAACAAGGGTGACAACGCCTGGGTGATGGTCAGTGCCGCACTGGTCATCCTGATGTCGATCCCCGGTCTGGCGCTGTTCTACGGCGGCCTGGTCCGTACCAAGAACATGTTGTCGGTGCTCATGCAGGTTTTTGTCACTTTCTCGCTGATCTCGGTTCTCTGGGTGGTTTACGGTTACTCGGCTGCCTTCACCGAGGGCAACCAGTTCTTCGGTGTGCTCGACAAGATGTTCCTGAAGGGCGTCACCGTCGATTCCGTTGCTGCCACCTTCAGCAAGGGCGTCAACATCTCCGAGCTGGCCTACGTCGTCTTCCAGGGCGCCTTCGCCGCCATCACCTGTGGCCTGATCGTCGGCGCCTTCGCCGAGCGTGCCAAGTTTGCCGCCATCCTGGTCTTCATGGTGATCTGGTTCACCCTGTCCTACATCCCGATGGCCCACATGGTCTGGTACTGGGCGGGTCCGGATGCCTACATCGACGCCGCTGCCGGCGAAGCTGCTGGCAAGACCGCCGGCTTCCTGTTCCAGAAGGGTGCACTTGACTTCGCCGGCGGTACTGTCGTGCATATCAACGCTGCCATCGCCGGTCTGGTCGGTGCCTACATGGTTGGCAAGCGTACTGGCCTGGGCAATGTCGCCATGGCCCCGCACTCCCTCACCTTCACCATGATCGGTGCCTCCCTGCTGTGGTTCGGCTGGTTCGGCTTCAACGCCGGCTCCGCCCTCGAAGCCTCCGGCGGTGCCGCGCTGGCCATGGTCAACACCTGGGTCGCCACGTCTTGCGCCGCGCTCTCCTGGATGTTTGCCGAATGGGTCCTCAAGGGCAAGCCGTCCATGCTGGGCGCTGCCTCCGGCGCCGTCGCCGGTCTGGTCGCCATCACGCCGGCGGCGGGCTTCGTCGGTGTCATGGGCTCGATCGTTATCGGCCTGCTGGCCGGCGTGGTCTGCCTGTGGGGCGTCAATGGCCTGAAGAAGCTACTCGGTGCCGACGACTCGCTCGACGTGTTCGGTGTGCATGGTGTCGGCGGCATCCTCGGTGCCATCCTGACCGGTGTCTTTGCCGACCCGGCCCTCGGCGGTACTGGCGTCTATGACTATGTCGCCAACGCCGTCGGTGCCTACGACATGACCGCGCAGGTGATCAGCCAGCTGTGGGGTGTCGGTACCGTGGTTGTGTGGTCGGGTGTCGTCTCCATCGTGACCTACAAGCTGGTCGATATCGTGATCGGTCTGCGCGTGCCGGAAGAAGAAGAGCGTGAAGGCCTGGATCTTACCTCGCACGGCGAAAGTGCCTACCACCACTAAGCCGGAAATTACCCTCTCTCTCCCTTTGGGCACCTTCGGGTGCCCATTTTTTATGGGATGGCGGGCAGCGGGCAGACGCGATTACGGCCGCCCGCCTTGGCGGCGTACAACTGGGCATCGGCGCGTCGGGTGACGATGTCGAGATTGTCGTCGCCGGGCTGGCAGACGCATACGCCGGCACTGATCGACAGGGAGCGCGTGCCGCTGGCGCCCGCAACCGTGAGTAGGGCGACTGCCTTGCGGATGCGTTCGGCAACAAGAATGGCGCCGGCAAGATCGGTGTCCGGCAGCAGCAGGCGGAACTCGTCGCCGCCGGCACGTGCGAAAACGTCCTGTTCGCGCAGCTTGGCCTGTACGGCGGCAACGAAGGCGCGCAAGGCATCGTCACCAGCGGCATGCCCGAGTTGGTCGTTGATTTGCTTGAAATCGTCGAGGTCGATGACCACCAGCGACAAGTCGCCGCCATTGCGGCAGAAGCGCCGGAATTCTTGTTCTGCGCGCTCGTAGAAGGTGCGCAGATTGTTGATACCGGTCAGGAAGTCGGTTGCCGCGGCAATTTTCAGTCGCTTTTCCAGCAACTTGCGGTCGCTGATATCGAGCATCGTTCCGGAAATACCGTCGGCCTCGCCGTTTGCCGCGTAGAAAACCGATTTGTAGAAAATCACGTCGTGATAGCTGTCGTCGGCGAAGCGCACCTGGGCTTCATAGGTCTGCTTGCCCCCCTTGAGCATCAGGTCCTGATCGGCTTTCTCGTAGATGCGTGCCAGTTCGACCGGAGCCACATCGAATACCGTCGCCCCGACGATGGCATCGCGGGGGAGTCCGATGTAATCCTCGAACGCCTTGTTGCAGGCGATGTAGCGCCCGTGGCGATCCTTGATGAACAGAGGGCTGGGCAGCATGTCGACGGCAGTCTGCATGCGTAGGTAGAGCGCCGCTTCGCTGGCTTCGCGCCCGGCTTCGGAGTGCGGGTTCTGGCGTTGCTCGAGACGGGCGACAATCAGCTCCAGTCGCTCGAGATCGTCGATGGCGCAGCAGTCGGCGGCATCGTCGGCCATGACCTTGCGCGCCAAGACCATGTCGAACGGATCGAGCAGGATGATGTGCGGGACAGCACGCGGGCAGAGCGGGTGCAGGCGCGCACGCCAGTCGGCGTAGGCAGCTTCGCTGTCGACGGCGACAAGGACGGCCAGCGCGCCAGACGGGGCATTGCACTTGCTAGCGAGGAGTGGATTGACCGGCTCCACGCCGGCCAGCAGAGGCATTCGACCGCTGCGCTCGCGGCGCAGATCGACGAACAGCAGGCGGGGAGGTGCGAGGGTAATCATGTCGAACCTCTCCGTCCTGTGTTTTTTAGCGGAAGACCACCGTCTTGTTGCCGTGCACCAATACGCGGTCTTCCAGGTGGTAGCGCAGGCCGCGGGCAAGTACGGTTTTCTCGATATCCTTGCCGTAGCGGACCATGTCTTCCGGCGAGTCGGAGTGGTCGATGCGGATCACGTCCTGTTCGATGATCGGACCGGCGTCGAGTTCGCTGGTCACGTAGTGGCAAGTGGCACCGATCAGCTTGACGCCGCGCGTATAGGCCTGGTGGTAAGGCTTGGCACCGGCGAAGCTGGGCAGGAAGCTGTGGTGGATGTTGATGATCCGGCCGGCCAGCGCGTCGCACAACTCGGGCGACAGAATCTGCATGTAGCGGGCGAGGACCATGGTATCGCCGCGCACGTCGTCGAAGATGCGGGCGATTTCGGCGTAGGCGGCCAGCTTGTTGTCCGGCGTCACCGGGACGTGGATGAACGGAATGCCGTGCCACTCGACGAAACCGCGGAAGGTATCGTGATTGGAAATGACGCACGGAATTTCGATATCCAGTTCCTTGGCCTGCCAGCGGGCGAGCAGGTCGTACAGGCAGTGCTCCTGCTTGGAAACCAGCACGACGACACGCTTCTTGACGGCGCTGTCGTTGATCGTCCAGGTCATCGACAACGGTTCGGCGACTTCGCTGCGGAAACGCTCGCGGAACTCGGCGAGCAGGAAGGGCAGCGAATCAGCCTTGATCTCGATGCGCATGAAATAGCGACCGGTCAGCGCGTCAGCGTGGAAGCTCGATTCGAGTATCCAGCCGCCGTTCTGGGCGATGAAGCCGGAAACGCGGGCGATGATGCCCACCTGGTCGGGACAGGATGCTGACAGGGTGTAGAAACGGTCGCGATGCATGAGGTATTAAGCGGTCGTTGTGCGGAGAGCCCAAGCCCCCCAAGGGGGGCGCTTGCTTGAAGGCTTGCGCCTGGGCGATTAAGCTTTGGCGAAGGCCTTGTCGATTTCGGTGCGCAGTTGGTCGTAGTTCAGCGTGACCGGGAACTGCGGGAATTCGCGGATGACGTTTTCCGGCGGATGGAACAGGATGCCGCCGTGGGCTTCGCCGAGCATGGCCGTATCGTTGTACGAATCGCCGGCGGCAACGATGGTGAAGTTCAGTTCCTTGAAGCGCTTGACGGCTTCGCGCTTCTGGTCCGGCATGCGCAGGTGGTAATTGACCAGCATGCCGTCGGCGTCGGCTTCCAGCGAGTGGCAGAACAGCGTCGGCCAGCCGAGCTGGCGCATCAGCGGGTGGGCGAATTCGTAGAAGGTGTCGGACAGGATGACGACCTGGTAATCCTCACGCAGCTTGTCGAGGAAAGCGCGGGCGCCTTCCATCGGGCCCATTTCGGCGATGACCTTCTGGATGTCCGGCAGGCCGAGTTTGTGCTCGCGCAGGATGTTCAGGCGGTAGTTCATCAGCTTGTCGTAGTCCGGCTCGTCGCGGGTGGTGCGCATCAGTTCGGGAATGCCCGTGCGCTTGGAGAATTCGATCCAGATTTCAGGGACGAGGACCCCTTCGAGGTCAAGGCAGACGATTTGCACGGTTGGCTCCAGCGACAGATACGGAAAGAGCGGGATTTTACCTGAATGTGCAGGGTTTTTCGTCGAAACGGCGGATTGCTGCAGTTGTTGCCGACAAGTCGATGCGAGCGGGTGGAGTCAGCCTGCAAGCATGGGCGCTATCAATTCGGAATATGCGGATATAGTTCTTTGGTTGTATTTCCATGTCATCGTTCGGATGGTTTTGACATGGATCAAAAACTCGCTGCCGGTATCTGAGCAAATAGGCAGCTTCTTGCCTGGCACGGTAAAGGAGCTGTCTGTGCTGATTACCCAAGCGATCGACCTGAAGGCCTTTTTGTCCGGTATTGAGCCGTATGCCGGCCTGGATTCCGAGGCGTTCTCGCGATTGGTCGATGCCGCCCGCATCGTCCATCTTGAGCGCGGCATGCCGCTTTTCGAACAGGGACAGCCCTGCACCGGCGTTCATGTCGTTGTCTCGGGGTAGATCAAGCTGGCCTTCTACTCGCCGCATGGCGCCGAAAAGATTGTCGCCATCGCGGCAGAGCGTCAGGGCGTGGGTGAAGAATGCCTATCGCTGGCGCAGGACTACCCGTTCCATGCCGATGCCCTGATCGACTCGACGCTGGTGTTTCTGCCCCGCCAGATACTGATCGAATGCCTGGAAAACAGCCGGCATTTCGTGCAGCGCCTGATGAAGTGCATCGCCGAGAAATTCCATCACCTGCTGCTCGATGTTGAAGCCGCTTCCCTGCTCACCGGCAGCGAGCGCGTCGTCGAATACCTGATACGCGACCTGGACGCCTCAGTGCAGGGGGCGGCCGTGATCGAGCTGAGCATGGCCAAGTCGGTCATCGCCTCGCGCCTGAGCCTGACGCAGGAGCATTTCTCCCGTTTGCTGCGCCAGTTGAGCGACAGCGGAATGATCGCCGTCGACGGGCGGCAGATCCAGATTCCGGACGTTCATCGCATGCGTCAGTATCTGGCCTCGGGCGAAGGCCATGGCGTCAACCGCCTGGGGCGTTCATCGGGGCGTGGCCGGTCCGGGAGCGATCACGTGCTGGCCGTCGCCTGCTGATTGCCTGAGCCCGCCGGATCAGTCGATCCGGCAAATCTTCAGTCGGGTTGGGGCAGTTGCTCCAGCGCCTCGTGCACTTCCAGCCAGCGTAGTTCAGCTTCCTCGATCTGCTCGCCGAGCAGGCCGGCCTGCTTGTGCATTTCCTCGCTCTTCGCCCGGTCAACCGTGGTGTAGAAGTCGGGGTCGGCAAATTGGGCGTCGAGCGCGGCCTTTTCCTCGTTCCACTTGGCCAGTTTCTTCTCCAGTTGCTCGATTTCCTTGAGCAGCGGGCGGCGCTGGGCAAGCACCGCCTGCCGGTTGGCCTTGGCTTCGGCACGCTGGTTGAGGCGTTCGGCCTTCTCGGCGGCGACATCGGGCTCCGGTGCTTTTTCGGCGCTGCGCTGGGCAGCCAGCCAGGCGGCGTAGTCGTCGAGGTCGCCGTCGAACTCGGTCACCTTGCCATCGGCGACGAGCAGCAGTTCGTCGGCGCAGGTGCGCAGCAGGTGGCGGTCGTGCGAGACGAAGACCATGCCGCCCTCGAAATCCTGCATGGCGAAGGTCAGCGCCTCGCGCATTTCGAGGTCGAGGTGGTTGGTCGGCTCGTCGAGCAGCAGCAGGTTGGGCTTGGTGCGGATGAGCAGGGCCAGCGCCAGGCGGGTCTTTTCGCCGCCGGAGAAGGGCTCGATGGCGCGTGTCGCCATGTCGCCGCGGAAATCGAAGCCGCCGAGGTAGTCGCGCAGCTCCTGTTCCGGGGTCAGCGGTTCGAGTCGGTTCATGTGCTGCAGCGGCGACTCGTCCGGACGCAGCTGTTCGAGCTGGTGCTGGGCGAAATAGCCGATGTTCAGCGCCTTGGCTTCCTTGCGCTCGCCGCCTTGCTGGGCGACGGCGCCGGCCAGCAGCTTGATCAGCGTCGATTTGCCGGCGCCGTTGCGGCCGAGCAGGCCGATTCGGCAGCCGGGGCGGAGCACCATGCCGATGCGGTCGAGAATCTTCCGTTCACCGTAGCTGGCCGAAGCGTTTTCGACGGCCAGCAGCGGGTCGGGCAGGGCTGCGGGTTGGCGGAAGCTGAAATGGAAGGGCGAGTCGACGTGGGCGGCGGCGACGATTTCCATGCGCTCCAGCATCTTGACCCGGCTTTGTGCCTGGCGCGCCTTGGTGGCCTTGGCCTTGAAGCGTTCGATGAAGCGCGTCAGGTGGGCGATTTCGCGCTGCTGCGCCTCGTAGCTCGCCTGCTGGGTGGCCAGGCGGGCGGCGCGGGCGCGCTCGTAGTCGGAATAGCCGCCGCTCGTCAGGTTAAGGCGCTGCAGGTCGATGGCGATAATCTGGCCGACCACGGCGTCGAGGAAGTCGCGGTCGTGCGAAATGAGGAGCAGGGTGGCCGGCGTGTTCTTCAGCCAGCTTTCCAGCCAGAACACGGCGTCGAGGTCGAGGTGGTTGGTCGGCTCGTCGAGCAGCAACAGGTCGGCGCGGCAGGACAGGGCGCGGGCCAGGTTGAGGCGGACCCGCCAGCCGCCGGAGAAGTCGGCCACTGGACGCTGGAAATCGGCATCGGAAAAGCCCAGGCCATGCAGTACTTCGGCGACGCGGGCCTTGGCCGAATAACCGCCGATTTCGCCATAGCGGGCATGCAGGTGGCCGATGGCCTCTCCGTCGCCCTTCGCTTCAGCCTCGACCAGTTCGCGCTCGATGCGGCGCAGCTCGGTGTCGCCGTCGAGTACGAAGTCGATGGCGGCGTCGGGCAGGGCCGGGGTCTCCTGGGCGACGCGGGCGATGTGCCAGCTGGCCGGGATTTCGACATCGCCGGCTTCGGCATGCAGTTCGTTGGCGAGCAGCGCGAACAGGCTGGACTTGCCGCAGCCGTTGGCGCCGACGACGCCGACTTTCCAGCCTGGGTGAATCTGGACGGAGGCATCGACAACCAGCGGGCGGCCGGCGCGGGCGAAGGTGACTTGGCGTAGGGCGATCATGAGGGGGCGAATTATAAGCCGAGCGAGCCGGGCTGCCGATTCGGGGTAAGCCGGCAGGGGCGTGGCCAGCAGGCAGCGGCTTGTCTCGTCGAGGCCGGAAAAGTCGCGAATATTCTGCAACTTGCACGAGGTTCCTCAATTTCCACTGCATTTTCGCAACGCATTCCGACAGCCTGCTAGAATTCCCTTCATGATCAAGCAGATTCGCACCGAACAGCTCTTGCCGGGCATGTATATCCACGACCTGAATTGTGGCTGGCTCGATCATCCCTTCATGTCCAATGCGTTTTATGTGAAGGATCAGGCGACCTGCGACAAGATCGTCAATCTCGGTATTCGCGAGCTGTATATCGATACACTCAAGGGCGCCGACGTGTTCACCGGGCGGACCCAGGCCGAGGTCAATGCCGATCTCGAACACCGGCTGCAGGAAATCGCCCGGAAACAGGCCGAGAAGCCGGTCGTCGTCGAACTCAGGGACGAAGCGGTACGCGCCCGGCGTCTGCACGGCGAGGCCAACAAGCTGGCCCGCCTGGTGCTGGACGATGTGCGTCTCGGCCAGACGATCCGCATGGAGCGGGTCGAGCCGCTGTTCGACAGCATGGTCGAATCGGTCTTCCGCCATCAGGATGCGCTGCTGCCGCTGGCGCGCCTGAAGAACCTGGACGACTACAATTTCGAGCATTCGGTCGGCGTCGCCGCGCTGCTCATCGCCTTCGGCCGGGCCATGAAGCAGCCCAAGGAAGTCATCCAGGAACTGGCGCTCGGCGGCCTGCTGCACGATATCGGCAAGGCCAGCGTGCCGGAATCCATCCTCAACAAGCCGGCCAAGCTAACCGACGACGAATTCGCCCGGATGCAGTCGCATGTCAACGAAAGCCTGCGCCTGATCGACGGCGTGCCAGGCATCGGAAAGATCGCCCGCCAGGTCATTGCCGAGCACCACGAACGCATCGATGGCAGCGGCTACCCGAACCGCCTGCAGGGTCACGCCATTTCCCTCTACGGGCAGATGGCCGCTATCGCCGATGTGTACGACGCGATGACCTCCGACAAGGTCTACAACCGCGGCATGCCGCCGACCCAGGCGCTGAAGAAGCTGCTCGAATGGAGCAAGCACCACTTCGATCCGCAACTGGTGCAGACCTTCATCCGTGCCATCGGCATCTATCCGACCGGGGCGCTGGTCCGGCTGGAGAGCAACCGCCTGGGCGTCGTCATCGAACAAAACGAAGGCAAGCTGCTCGAACCGGTGGTGCGCGTCTTCTATCACGCCGGAAAACTGCATTACCTGCCACCGGAGATTGTCGATCTGGGCAAGGTGCAGGACCGCATCACCAGTTGCGAGAGTTTTGAAAAATGGAAAATCGATCCCCATCAGTGGTTGCCGGCCTGATCGCCGCGCTGCTCCTGCCGCTGGCCGCCCTGGCCGACAGCGGTGGCGATGCTGCCCGGCAGGCGGACTGGGATGCCCGGCTGGCCCGGGCGTCGGCCCTGCTCGATGAAAGCCGGGCGAAGATGGATGCTGCCCGGAAACTGATGGAAGAGCGGAATGCCGTCTGCGCCTCGAAGTTTCTGGTCAATGCCTGCCGCGACGAGGCGCGCCGGGATTACCAGAAATCGACCCACGAATCGCATCGCCTGGAGAGCGAAGGCAAGGCCATCGAGCGCGCGGTGAAAAAGGAGCAGATCGCCGAGCGCGACAAACAGCGAGCCGAAGAGGCGCCGCAGCGCGAGGCCGAGCTCAAGGCCCGGGAAGCCGATACCGAGGCGGCACGCCAGGAGTCGGCCGCCCGGATTGAGGCGACCCAGGCCGGCAAGGCGCGCAAGGCGGCCGACGCCGAACGGCTGCGCCAGAAGCAGGAGGCGCACGAGCGCAAGGTGGCCGAGAAAATGCGCGAGGCCGAGCAACGCGAACGGGAGGGGGCTAAAAAATAGCCCGCCGTCGGCCATGATCCGCAAGATTTCCATCGACCAGTTGCTGCCCGGCATGTATGTCGTGGACCTGCACAAGCGCTGGCTCGATCATTCGATCTGGATCAAGCGTTTCAAGGTACGCGACGAGGATCATGTCTGGAAGCTCAAGGACGATGGCATCACCGAGATCAGCATCGATACCGCCAAGGGCATCGATCTGCCGCCGTCGCCGATTGCCCGCATCAATGCCGTCGAGAAGCGCATCAGGTCGCTCGCCGAGATCAAGGCCGAAATGCCGCATACCGTCTCGCTGGGCGAGGAGCGGCGGCGGGCGACCAAGCTGCTGCGCGAAGCTTCCGATACCGTCACCGGCCTGATGCTATCGGCCAAGGCCGGCCACAGCGTCGACGCCGCCCGGCTCGAACCGGTGGTGGCCAAGATGCTCGAATCGGTATCGCGCAATCCCGACGCGCTGGTGCCGCTCGCCCGCCTGAAAAGCGAGGACACCTACGCCACCGAGCACGCCGTCGCCACGGCCGCGCTGATCATCGCCTTCGGCCGCCAACAAGGCCTGGCGGAGCCGGAAATCGAGAAACTGGCACTCGGTACCATGGTCAAGGACGTCGGCCATGCCGCCATCGACGCCCGGCTGATCACCAAGCCCGGCATGCTGTCGAAGGCTGAGTTCTCGATCGTCCAGAGCCATGTCGAGGAAGGACTGGCCGTGCTGGAAGCGACCTCGCGGCTATCCGAAACCTCGGTTGCCGTAGTGCTCGAACATCACGAGCGCTACAACGGCTGCGGCTACCCCTACCGCATGGCCGGCGACGAAATCTCGCTTGCCGGGCGCATGGCCGCCATCGTCGACACCTACGATGCGATGACCTCGGCCCGCCCCTACCGTGCAGCGATGTCGCCATCGCACGCGCTGCGCCAGCTCTACGAAGAGGGCGGCAAGCAGTACGACCCGGCACTGGTCGCCGCCTTCGTCAAAACGGTCGGCATCTACCCGGTCGGCACGCTGGTCCTGCTCGAAAGCGGCCACCTCGCCGTGGTCGAACAACTGCACCCGGACAACATGCTGACGCCCATCGTGCTGGTCATCTACCACACCGGCCGCAAGCAGTACCTGACCACGCCGGCCCAGGTCGACCTGTCACGCAAGGTCGGCAACCATTACGGCCAGATCGTGCGTGCCGAAAGCTACGAGCGCTGGGGCATCAGCGCCTTGCGCTGGCAACCTGCCTGATCAGCTTGCGAATCGGTGCCGGCACCCCGGCGTCGGCGGCTCGTTCGAGTTCCACCCATTCCAGCCCCGGCTCGGCAAGGCCGGCCGCGCCCGTGACGGCGCACAAAACCGGCTCCAGCGTCAGGCGAAAGTGCGTAAAGCTGTGCTTGAAGGGCGGCAGCGCCTGCGGCTCGCCCAGCGTCAGGCCGAAGCGCGCCGCCACGCCGGCCGGTTCGCCCTCCGGCGGCACCAGCAGGCCGCCCCACAGGCCGCTGGGCGGGCGGCGTTCGAGCAGTAACCGGTTGCCGTCGGTCAGCAGCACGAAGGTGGCGGTCCGTTCCGGCACCGCCGCGCGTGGCTTGCTCGCCGGCAGCTCGCCCTGTCGCCCGTCGCGGCGGGCCACGCAAGCGGCGGCCACCGGGCAGTCGCCACAACGCGGCCGGCTGCGCGTGCACAGCGTAGCGCCGAGGTCCATCAGGCCCTGTGTGTAGCGTTCGATGTCATTCTCCGGCAGCAGGCTTTCCGCCAGCTCCCACAACTGCCGGTTGATCGTCGCCTGCCCCGGGAATCCGTCGATGCCGAACTGCCGGCACAATACCCGCTTGACGTTGCCGTCGAGAATCGCCGCCCGCTGCCCGAACGCAAAGGCCGCTACGGCCGCCGCCGTCGAACGGCCGATGCCCGGCAGTTCTGCCAGTTCGTCGGCGTTGGCTGGAAACTTGCCGCCGAAGCGCGTCGCGACCTGCTGCGCACATCGGTGCAGGTTGCGGGCGCGGGCGTAGTAGCCGAGACCGGCCCAATGTTCGATCACCGCCTCGATAGGCGCCGCCGCCAGTGCCTCGACTGTTGGGAAACTATCGAGAAAGCGCAGGTAATAAGGGATCACCGTGCCGACTTGCGTCTGCTGCAGCATGATCTCCGAAAGCCAGATCCGGTAAGCGTCGCGGGTGTTTTGCCAGGGCAGGTCGTGGCGTCCGGACACCTTCTGCCAGGCGATCAACTGTTCGGTAAAGCGGTGGGGGGCGGTCAAATTCTGCCTCGACTCAGGCTACGGGAGCACGGATAATACGGCCTCTTTTTTCCCCGGCCTACTCGTTTCGCCCGATGACCCAAGCCCTACCCGATAGCCGCGCCCTGCGCAATGCCCTTGGTCGTTTCGCCACCGGCGTTGCCGTCGTCACGGCCATCGACCCGGACGGCCACCCCATCGGCCTGACCATCAACTCCTTCTCGGCGGTCTCGCTCGAACCGGCGCTGGTCCTCTGGTGCCTCGACAACAATTCGCACAGCCTGGCCGCCTTCCGGAAAGCCAGTCACCACGCCATCAGCATCCTGTCGGCCGATCAGGAAAACCTCTCCAACCGCTTCGCCACCTGGCCGACCGACCGCTTTGCCGGTCTGCCCTGGCACGCCGGGCTCGGCGGTGCTCCGCTGTTCCCCGGTTGCTGCGCCAGTTTCGAAGTCGTCAATGAAACCGCCCATGCCGGCGGCGACCACACCATCTTCATCGGCCGCGTCGAACGCTTCGCCGAAACGCCCGATCTCGCGCCGCTGCTTTTTCATGCCGGCCGCTATGGCCGCCTCGCTGCCGATCAGGAATGATTGAACCGGCTGCCTTCTGCGCTTAGAATGCAGCCTCTTGCCCAGAGCGGGCGTCGTATAATGGTAATACCTCAGCTTCCCAAGCTGATGCCGAGGGTTCGATTCCCTTCGCCCGCTCCATGAATTTCCGAAAAGCCAGCCGATCGAGGTTGGCTTTTTTGTTGTTCCCGCCCCCATCACGACAAAGAGCGCCCGCTTGCAATCGCGGCGCAATACGTTGGCCAGTTGCGAGACGGCGTAACCCGCCGGCGTCTTGCGTGACGTGAGCGATGCGGGTTCAGGGGGTGATGTCCTGCGGCGGAGGCATCAAGGCCTTGAGGCGTTCGCTCGTCTCCGGGGCGAGCGGTGAAGCGCGGCGGCTGCTTTCATCCATTTGCACGATCACCGTTCTTGCCAATGCGCAGCAGTTGCCGTGCTGGAACAAACCTTGTTCCAGCGTCAGCGATGAGCGGCCGACCGACAGTACGCGGGTTCCGATCTCCACCCGCCCCGGCCAGGTGATCTCGCCCAGGAAGTCGAGCTGCAGGCTGGCGATGACGAAGGTGCAGCCCGGTGCCCAGAGTGGCGCCTCCGGCGCGTACAGCAACTCGACGCGGCCGGTTTCGAACAGCGTGGAAAAAACGGCGTTATTCACGTGCCCCTGCCGGTCGGTATCGGCATAACGGAGCTTGTCGTAGGTTTGCAGCGGGTAGGTGGCGAGCGGATGGGGTGTCATGTTACCTCCGGTAAATGGCATAAAAATACCTCCGGGAATTGCCCCGGAGGTCAAAAGCGTCGCCACGAGGAGAGTGCGACGACAGGAGACTCGTTCAGCCGGGCCATGGCCTTCCGGTAGCGACCGTGAGTGATTTCGACTATAGAAAAACCGCCCGGCCGGGTAATGAACAATTCACATGGAATGCATGAAAGAGACTCATGCACCTGCGCGGGTCAGCGGCAACAATCGACACACCCAAGCAACCCGCAGCGGGTGCCGTCGCGCATGGGTGTGCGATGGCCGCCCGCTGCCCACCCAGGAACGCCCCATGTCCGCCCGCCTTGCCCCAACCGCCGCCTTCACCCTCTACGCCGCCGCCCTCCGCAAAACCCAGCACGGCCGCCGCATGACGCGAAGAGAGGGCCTGACATGATCACCGGCCGCAATACCCCCACCTACGGGATCGTGCTCTCGCTGCTGGTGATCCTGTCGCTGTCGCTCGGGCCGGCCATTGCCAACGGCTTCGCCCGCTTTGCCTATGCCCTGCTGCTGCCGTCAATGCGCGATGCCTTCGGCTGGAGCTATTCCACCGCCGGCTCGCTCAACACCGCCAACGGCATCGGCTACATCCTCGGTGCGCTGGCCGTGTTCTTCGTGGTCGGCCGCCTCGGCAACCGGCGGCTGTACATCGCCGGCATCGTGCTCACCGCGCTGTCGCTGGTCGCCACCGGTTTCTGCGACAGCCTGCCGGCGCTGATGGCCTGGCGCTTCGTGGCCGGTGTGGTCGGCGCGGCCGTGTTCATCTGCGGCAGTGCGCTGGTCAGCGCGCAGGGCGCCCTGCATCCGCGCGTCCAGCCCTTCGCCATTCCCGGCTACTTCGGCGGTGCCGGCATCGGCATGCTGCTCTCGGGCATAGGCATCCCGGTCGTGCTCGAATGGCAGGGGCAGGGTGCCTGGCGCGAGGCGTGGATCGCCATGGGCGGGCTGGCGCTGCTCTTCAGCCTGTTCTCGGTGGCCGCCGCGCTCAACAGCCACGACCCCTCTGGCGCCAGCGTGGCCGGGCGCTGGAACTGGCGCGACTTCAGCCTCGGCGTGCTCGCCTACTTTGTTTATGGCGGCGGCTACATCACCTACATGACCTTCATCATCGCCTGGATGCGTAGCCATCAGGCCGGCGTGCTGCAGATCGCCGGCTTCTGGGGCCTGCTCGGGCTGGCCGTCATGGCCTCGCCCTATGTCTGGAAAACACGGCTCGCCCGCAACCAGGGCGGCAACTCGCTTGGGCTGGCCTGCGCCGTGCTCGCCGTGGCCGCCTTCCTGCCTTATCTCGACGCCAGCAGCCCGACCATGACCGTCTCGGCGCTGATGTTCGGCGTTTCCATGTTCATCGGCCCCGCCGCCATCACCGTCATGGTCCGCAACGGCTCGCCGCAAGGTGCCTGGGGCGCGGGCATTGCCGCCTTCACCACCGCCTTCGGCATCGGGCAGGCCGCCGGGCCGGTGTTTTCCGGGTGGCTGGGCGATGTCACCGGCTCGCTGTCGCTGCCCATTGCCACTTCGGCCGCCATCCTCGCCGCTGCATCGACCATCGCTTACCTGCAGAAGGATGTCCGCTGGGCCGAACCGTCCCGTGCCAACGCCACCACCGGCCAGCCTACAATCGCCGCACAGCCCTCGGAGGAAGCGGCATGAACGAACCCGTCGAAGTGCTCGGCCTCGAGCACATCTACCTCACGGTCAGTTCGCCGGCCGTTTCCGAAGCCTTCTACGACACCCTGCTGGTCGACGTCCTTGGCTTTCGCAAGAGCCAATTCATCCTCGGCGACGAGCCGCACATCAACTACTACAACCGCCACTTCGGCCTCGTCCTGCGCCCGGCCCGCAGCGCCACCCCGCACGACAACTACGCGCCGGGCCTGCATCACCTCTGCCTGCGCGTGGCCACCGAAGACGACCTCCGCCGCGCCTGGTCGGCCCTGCACGAACGCGGCATCAACGCCTCGCCGGTGCAGTGCTACGCACAATACGCCGAGGACTACTACGCCACCTTCCTCAACGACCCGGACGGGATACGGCTGGAGTTGTCGAATTTCCGCAAGGAGCGGCAGGTACGGTTTGATGGGTGGGAGGGGATTGGGGAGTGAGTTGCTGGCGCAACGCGGAGTTGCGCCAGTGTGCTTCTGCTAAGCCTCCCCAATGAAAATGGCCGGTTCTGATTGTAGGCCGGCCATTCTCGTTGGGTAGAGGAGGGGAGACTAAAGGTGAAATCTTGGTCTGTCCCCTGTTTTTGCTGGGCAGTACGGTCTGCACCTCGCGGGTCATCACGCTGCCAAGCTGCGTGTGGCGCGGATCGCAACCCTGAGCCAGCACGCGGAAAACAATGTCGCGCTCGGTGCAAATACCCGCCAGGACATTGTTCTCGAGAACCAGAATGGCCGACGAGTGCCACTCCTTCATGATGATTGACGCATCCCGAACGGACGTGCTGCCCTTGATATAGGGGAAGGTTCGCTGGCCAAGGACTTCAGATACCCGGCGGTTCGGCATTGCTGTTCCTCTCACTTGCCAGTGACTAAAGATGGCCACTCAAGTCAGACTCCGGGTGCCGGGTTAGGTTGCAACTGGTTTGGGGAGGGTGAGGGGGTGAGAGGAGGGGGTGCTTGTCAGCCAAATTGGCCATTGCCCAGATTGATCAAATCACGCCGGAATCGGACACCTTGTTGTTGTTCTGTGTTGTGAGATGACTAACGTTGTATCCATGATCGCCAGAGAATACTTACTAAATTTCCGTGCCGTTCTAGGGGGCGCTGCAATCAATGTGCGTTGAACATCATGCAGACTAATCGGAGCCATCAGAAGTTCGATGTCGGGACTTCAGATGATGGAAACATCATCGCGAATAACTTAGAGGAAGGAGGAGATCATATGACTAGCTGACGCAAAACTGAAACTTACGATATGTCAAATGCAAATTTTGGTGGAATATGAAATAATTGATAGCTATGGGGTGAATTTGTCTAATCATCAAAACTAAGGCTAACAAATATCTATGGCTACGCTAACAATTTTGCATCTTTCTGATCTACATATCTCTGAACAACTCTTTGCCGATCAGAAAGTAATTCTTGATGCGCTATTTAAGGATATCGAAGCGGAAAAAAATAAGGGTGTAGCCTACGACTTGGTGGTTTTTTCTGGAGATTTGATAGCTAAAGGTTCTTACACTGATGCAAATCGAAATTTGGCAGAGAACGAATTTTTTGCGCCACTACTAAAGGCAGCATCAATTAAAAATGACCGCTTATTTATGGTTCCGGGAAACCATGACCTAGAAACGAATAAAATACCCAGTACGCTTAACAGGCTGCTGAAATACCGCCCTGCAACTGCAGACGGTGGCATGGAACGGAGTCGTTTTTCGTAAGGCGAAGCGGATTTTCGGTCGTTCGCACGTGTTTTACAGGGATTCCGAGGTGTTTTCCTATCATATTGCCCCCAGCGGACGGATTGCTCCCAAGGAGCGCATGCGCGTCAGGTTGTAGGCGGCCATGGTCAGCACGAACAACTGATCGACCTTCTCCAGTCCGCGCACCATCACCTGGCGTATCGGCCCAATGAACTTGGCCCAGCCGAATCCCTGTTCGATGAGTTTGCGCTTTTGCTGGGAGATCGCGTAACCGTCACTGCCGGCAATGTCGTCCGGCACGGCAGAACGGCGATGGCTGGTGTTCTGCGCCACATGGGGAATGACATTCAGTTCGATGAGTGCCGCAATGAATTCCTGGGCATCGTAGCCCTTGTCCGCGCCGAGGGTGATTTCAGCCGTTTCGCCGGCGACTTGGCGGGCATCGGCGATCAGGGCCTTGGCAACTTCCCGCTCGGCATAGCCATCGGCCGTGGTCACGACCGCACTGGCAATGAGTCCGTGGCGGTTGTCGCTCAAGGTGTGTCCCATGTAGCGCAACTCACTGGCGGTATTGCCCTTGCGGTACAGTCGGGCATCCGGGTCGGTACGTGAGGCGTGGGTGTCATTGCTGCGTGACTGGCCCTTGAAATTGCCGCCGCCTTCATCATCTCCGCCGTCCTTGCGCAGGAAACTCTTGTGTCCCGCCCAAGCCTGGATGAGCGTGCCGTCGACACTGAAATGTTCGCCTGATAGCCAGTTCTGCTTCTCGGCAATGGCCAGTACCGCATTGAAGAGTTCGATCACGGCATCGTGGGCAATCAGGCGTTCGCGATTCTTGGTGAAGACGGTGGGCACCCAGACTGCATCGTCCATCGATAGGCCGATGAACCAGCGAAAGAGCAGGTTGTACTGGGTCTGCTCCATCAATTGCCGTTCCGAGCGAATGCTGTAGAAGATTTGCAGCAGCATGGCACGCAGGAGTTTCTCCGGGGCAATGCTGGGGCGACCGCCTTTGACGTCGGCGGCATACATGCCGCTGAGCAGGGGTTCGATATCCTTGAGCGCCCGATTCACCATCGCCCGGATCGGCCGCAACGGGTGCTGCGCCG
Organism: Dechloromonas sp. ARDL1; assembly: GCF_051122455.1. NCBI lineage: Bacteria > Pseudomonadati > Pseudomonadota > Betaproteobacteria > Rhodocyclales > Azonexaceae > Dechloromonas > Dechloromonas sp. ARDL1. The sequence goes on along the minus strand of NZ_CP168939.1, from coordinate 3,682,948 downwards.
GCACAAAGTCGTCCAGGCGACGCATCGTAAACAAACTCTCGGTGAAGGTGTCGGCTCCGCGCATGATCCGCTTTGTGCTCTCGGTAATCTCGGTGAATCTCTATAACGATCAAACCCGCTGTTTCGTCGACAGGATGGGGAAGTATTTCAGCAGCCTGTTAAGCCATCATTTGAGGCTTTGAATAGCGTAGAGCAAGTTAATAATATGATTGACGGCATTGAGTCATCGCCATTTTTTTGGAGTGGTTTTTCTTCGTATAATTCCATGTTGGCAAAGGTTTGCGGTTCCGTACCGATAATAAAAAATGACCTATTTGGCGCATATTCGGTAACTGTGAACGGTATTAAGGTTGGGGTTTGCTGTATTAATTCTGCGTGGAGAGCGACAGGTGCTCAAAATAATGGTGATTACGGCCGGTTATTGGTTGGGCAGAGACAAATCGATGGATTGCTTTCTGCAATAGCTGACTGCGAAATAAAAATTGCGGTTCTTCATCACCCGTTAAATTGGTTGGCACCATTTGATCAAACTTCTGTTCAGCAACAGATTTTTCGCGAATTTGATGGGGTTTTTTATGGCCATAATCATTCAGCGGACAGTTTGCATATTGCAGGGCCACAATACAGCACATTTGTTAGTAATTCTGGGTGTTTGTATCAATCTAGAGAGTGGTTCAATGGATACTCAATCATAAAATATGAAACCGACGATTTGACATGGAATGTGCGCGTTCGCGAATATTATGGGAATCGTAACGTCTTTGATGTCTCAACGCGTTTCTGTGAGAATGGCGAATCCACATTCGTAGTGTCGCGAGACAGATCAGGGGTGAAGTTAATATCATTCCCATCGTCTGATTACATAAGCGCAGTGCAAGACTCTGTTAATGGGCATCTTTTAACTAGCTCAATATCTGATATTGCCCCAAAGAATCTACGGTCAATTTTTGTTGAACCGCCCCTAACAGGCTGCTGAAATACCGCCCTGCAACTGCAGACGGTGGCATGGAACGGAGTCGTTTTTCGTAAGGCGAAGCGGATTTTCGGTCGTTCGCACGTGTTTTACAGGGATTCCGAGGTGTTTTCCTATCATATTGCCCCCAGCGGACGGATTGCTCCCAAGGAGCGCATGCGCGTCAGGTTGTAGGCGGCCATGGTCAGCACGAACAACTGATCGACCTTCTCCAGTCCGCGCACCATCACCTGGCGTATCGGCCCAATGAACTTGGCCCAGCCGAATCCCTGTTCGATGAGTTTGCGCTTTTGCTGGGAGATCGCGTAACCGTCACTGCCGGCAATGTCGTCCGGCACGGCAGAACGGCGATGGCTGGTGTTCTGCGCCACATGGGGAATGACATTCAGTTCGATGAGTGCCGCAATGAATTCCTGGGCATCGTAGCCCTTGTCCGCGCCGAGGGTGATTTCAGCCGTTTCGCCGGCGACTTGGCGGGCATCGGCGATCAGGGCCTTGGCAACTTCCCGCTCGGCATAGCCATCGGCCGTGGTCACGACCGCACTGGCAATGAGTCCGTGGCGGTTGTCGCTCAAGGTGTGTCCCATGTAGCGCAACTCACTGGCGGTATTGCCCTTGCGGTACAGTCGGGCATCCGGGTCGGTACGTGAGGCGTGGGTGTCATTGCTGCGTGACTGGCCCTTGAAATTGCCGCCGCCTTCATCATCTCCGCCGTCCTTGCGCAGGAAACTCTTGTGTCCCGCCCAAGCCTGGATGAGCGTGCCGTCGACACTGAAATGTTCGCCTGATAGCCAGTTCTGCTTCTCGGCAATGGCCAGTACCGCATTGAAGAGTTCGATCACGGCATCGTGGGCAATCAGGCGTTCGCGATTCTTGGTGAAGACGGTGGGCACCCAGACTGCATCGTCCATCGATAGGCCGATGAACCAGCGAAAGAGCAGGTTGTACTGGGTCTGCTCCATCAATTGCCGTTCCGAGCGAATGCTGTAGAAGATTTGCAGCAGCATGGCACGCAGGAGTTTCTCCGGGGCAATGCTGGGGCGACCGCCTTTGACGTCGGCGGCATACATGCCGCTGAGCAGGGGTTCGATATCCTTGAGCGCCCGATTCACCATCGCCCGGATCGGCCGCAACGGGTGCTGCGCCGGCACAAAGTCGTCCAGGCGACGCATCGTAAACAAACTCTCGGTGAAGGTGTCGGCTCCGCGCATGATCCGCTTTGTGCTCTCGGTAATCTCGGTGAATCTCTATAACGATCAAACCCGCTGTTTCGTCGACAGGATGGGGAAGTATTTCAGCAGCCTGCTAAGCCATATTTCAGAGCGACAGTTGAATGAGGATAATTCAAATGGCGGTGAGATAAACTACCTTGATCTAGGGGCGGTGCTGTTGAGTAATAAATCGGTATTTTTTGTTGGACAAAAAGAGTCCGGAAAAACTACCTTGCTCCACTACATATGTGCTGAACTGGAAGATTCTAGAATAAGTGGGGTTCCGCTGTTTGGGTGTTACGTTAACCTTGATTCTGTTAAGGCGACGGTTGCAGGAATTTTGGAGGCGATAGTACATTTTTCCAAGGGAGCTTATAGACGAGCTGAGTTTGTTGATTTGCTGAAGGCGGGTCGGATGGTTATCTGCTTTGATAATCTTCCTGTTCATGACGATAAACTTCTTGGGGCGATTAAGTCCTTCGTCGAAGAGTATTCTTCGAATAACTTCTATTTTTCCGTAAGCGAAACATTTCAATCCTCTATTTCCCAGCGAGTTATACCTAGGCTGGGACTTAACAGGCTGCTGAAATACTTCCCCATCCTGTCGACGAAACAGCGGGTTTGATCGTTATAGAGATTCACCGAGATTACCGAGAGCACAAAGCGGATCATGCGCGGAGCCGACACCTTCACCGAGAGTTTGTTTACGATGCGTCGCCTGGACGACTTTGTGCCGGCGCAGCACCCGTTGCGGCCGATCCGGGCGATGGTGAATCGGGCGCTCAAGGATATCGAACCCCTGCTCAGCGGCATGTATGCCGCCGACGTCAAAGGCGGTCGCCCCAGCATTGCCCCGGAGAAACTCCTGCGTGCCATGCTGCTGCAAATCTTCTACAGCATTCGCTCGGAACGGCAATTGATGGAGCAGACCCAGTACAACCTGCTCTTTCGCTGGTTCATCGGCCTATCGATGGACGATGCAGTCTGGGTGCCCACCGTCTTCACCAAGAATCGCGAACGCCTGATTGCCCACGATGCCGTGATCGAACTCTTCAATGCGGTACTGGCCATTGCCGAGAAGCAGAACTGGCTATCAGGCGAACATTTCAGTGTCGACGGCACGCTCATCCAGGCTTGGGCGGGACACAAGAGTTTCCTGCGCAAGGACGGCGGAGATGATGAAGGCGGCGGCAATTTCAAGGGCCAGTCACGCAGCAATGACACCCACGCCTCACGTACCGACCCGGATGCCCGACTGTACCGCAAGGGCAATACCGCCAGTGAGTTGCGCTACATGGGACACACCTTGAGCGACAACCGCCACGGACTCATTGCCAGTGCGGTCGTGACCACGGCCGATGGCTATGCCGAGCGGGAAGTTGCCAAGGCCCTGATCGCCGATGCCCGCCAAGTCGCCGGCGAAACGGCTGAAATCACCCTCGGCGCGGACAAGGGCTACGATGCCCAGGAATTCATTGCGGCACTCATCGAACTGAATGTCATTCCCCATGTGGCGCAGAACACCAGCCATCGCCGTTCTGCCGTGCCGGACGACATTGCCGGCAGTGACGGTTACGCGATCTCCCAGCAAAAGCGCAAACTCATCGAACAGGGATTCGGCTGGGCCAAGTTCATTGGGCCGATACGCCAGGTGATGGTGCGCGGACTGGAGAAGGTCGATCAGTTGTTCGTGCTGACCATGGCCGCCTACAACCTGACGCGCATGCGCTCCTTGGGAGCAATCCGTCCGCTGGGGGCAATATGATAGGAAAACACCTCGGAATCCCTGTAAAACACGTGCGAACGACCGAAAATCCGCTTCGCCTTACGAAAAACGACTCCGTTCCATGCCACCGTCTGCAGTTGCAGGGCGGTATTTCAGCAGCCTGTTAGAAGGCTCAATATACCACGAACCCCATTTTTGATATCTGCATTATTGTGGATACAGGAAAAGAATATTGCGTTTAATCCTGTAAATCAGGCTGAGATTATTGATATTCTGGTTGATGGGATTTTGGATAAATTGCGCGAAACAAAAGAGCGCAGCGGATATGATTCGACTGTTAAGCGTCATTTTTTGACGGAGTTTTCTTACGCGCTGCATAAAACCAACAGAAAAATGTGTACGCATAACGAATTAGATCAGTTGGTTGTGGACTATTTCTCAAATAAAGGACTGCCGTCTGCCAGTGGTCCATTTATCGACGAGCTAAAGCGAAAGGGCATTATCGTTGATTTTGGGGATCAGATTGGTTTCAAGTTTGATTGTCTAAGAGCGTTTTTCTTATCAATAAAAATAAAGGAGTCATCTGAATTACGTGACTATTCGTTTACTCCTGAGGGGTTTGTGCGTTTGAGTGAGGAGCTCAATTACTTTACCGGAAAGAATCGTGCGGAGAAGGACGCCCTTATCGGAGCAATGAAAGTAATTGATACATTCTATAAAAATGCAGAAATTGATATTGATCTCGAGTTATTCGATCAAATTTCATTGAGTGAGAGCCCAATTACTGCGGAGCGTAAGGTTGCTTTGGAGAAAAAGTTGCTAGGAGAACGCCCGACGTTCGAAAAGCAAGAGGAGTTGCTGGATGAAATGGACGAGCCGTATTGCAGTATTCCAGTGATTGAGATTCCCCTAGCAGGCTGCTGAAATACCGCCCTGCAACTGCAGACGGTGGCATGGAACGGAGTCGTTTTTCGTAAGGCGAAGCGGATTTTCGGTCGTTCGCACGTGTTTTACAGGGATTCCGAGGTGTTTTCCTATCATATTGCCCCCAGCGGACGGATTGCTCCCAAGGAGCGCATGCGCGTCAGGTTGTAGGCGGCCATGGTCAGCACGAACAACTGATCGACCTTCTCCAGTCCGCGCACCATCACCTGGCGTATCGGCCCAATGAACTTGGCCCAGCCGAATCCCTGTTCGATGAGTTTGCGCTTTTGCTGGGAGATCGCGTAACCGTCACTGCCGGCAATGTCGTCCGGCACGGCAGAACGGCGATGGCTGGTGTTCTGCGCCACATGGGGAATGACATTCAGTTCGATGAGTGCCGCAATGAATTCCTGGGCATCGTAGCCCTTGTCCGCGCCGAGGGTGATTTCAGCCGTTTCGCCGGCGACTTGGCGGGCATCGGCGATCAGGGCCTTGGCAACTTCCCGCTCGGCATAGCCATCGGCCGTGGTCACGACCGCACTGGCAATGAGTCCGTGGCGGTTGTCGCTCAAGGTGTGTCCCATGTAGCGCAACTCACTGGCGGTATTGCCCTTGCGGTACAGTCGGGCATCCGGGTCGGTACGTGAGGCGTGGGTGTCATTGCTGCGTGACTGGCCCTTGAAATTGCCGCCGCCTTCATCATCTCCGCCGTCCTTGCGCAGGAAACTCTTGTGTCCCGCCCAAGCCTGGATGAGCGTGCCGTCGACACTGAAATGTTCGCCTGATAGCCAGTTCTGCTTCTCGGCAATGGCCAGTACCGCATTGAAGAGTTCGATCACGGCATCGTGGGCAATCAGGCGTTCGCGATTCTTGGTGAAGACGGTGGGCACCCAGACTGCATCGTCCATCGATAGGCCGATGAACCAGCGAAAGAGCAGGTTGTACTGGGTCTGCTCCATCAATTGCCGTTCCGAGCGAATGCTGTAGAAGATTTGCAGCAGCATGGCACGCAGGAGTTTCTCCGGGGCAATGCTGGGGCGACCGCCTTTGACGTCGGCGGCATACATGCCGCTGAGCAGGGGTTCGATATCCTTGAGCGCCCGATTCACCATCGCCCGGATCGGCCGCAACGGGTGCTGCGCCGGCACAAAGTCGTCCAGGCGACGCATCGTAAACAAACTCTCGGTGAAGGTGTCGGCTCCGCGCATGATCCGCTTTGTGCTCTCGGTAATCTCGGTGAATCTCTATAACGATCAAACCCGCTGTTTCGTCGACAGGATGGGGAAGTATTTCAGCAGCCTGCTAGCAGCCCCGGAAAGTAACATGTCAAATTTTTTCGCGGCACTGCAGACTGCATCAGCCATTCTACGAAATTCAGAATTAATAGATGATGTTGAGTTAAAGCGTTCTTCTTATATTAAACTTGTTGAATATTGGTCTCGTATTTTGATGGTTATCTTGGCATCCGTTGAGCTTTATGCGGATGAGCAAGAAAAGGCAGCTGTAAAAGAGGCTGTGCCTGAGATTCCGAAAGAGTTCAGTATTTATATTTTAAAACTCCTTGTTCCTAATGCTATATTTGCTATGGCGTTAGAATCTATTGGTACTTCAAAGCTTGAGCTAATGATACGTAGTGGCATTGACGAAGTTCCTCAAACAATTTGCAAACTGCTGAGTACTGTTTTATATGTTGATTTGGAATTGAATGATCGACTGAGCGTTATTAAAGCACTTACCGATAGAGCAGAAGCCAGTCGTTTTCTGCTAGAGATAGTGTTTTTTAAATTACTTCATCTTTTTATGTTTAGGAGGCTCAGCGGGAATGAAGAGGCAAAACTCAGGCCGATGCTTGGGGATATCTTTGCCCGTTTAAGCGAAGCAAAAACTCAGCAAGCAAGCGATAGTATAAAAGTGCAGATGATGAAACATTTGAATAAAAAGCGGTTAGTAAAACAGGTGGTCGGTAGTTTGAATTAGCGATTTTGCGGTATTTGATTTTTGCATTGAATACTGATCATATTCAGTCAGCCGGTGCTATTGCATGGCTATGCTTGCAATGCAGCAGTCGCGCTTGGCGGCGCTTGGGATTCGGGGCGCCAGTGTTGCTACCTCGCCCGACTGCTGCAGGGGAGCTGCACAACCGCAAGATAAACACGGAAGGCGGCTGCATCAACAGCTCCCTCCTATATTGTCTGACGGTGGAGGTTAGGGCGCCCATCACGGTGACATTCATGTGGCGATTTTGGGGCGCGCTGACATGAGTTCGCCGATAGGAATCGTCGTCGTCAAACCAGTCGCGAGTACAGCTACTAACCGAAACCTGCGGCTCGTTGACGACGGATTGGATTGCTGGACTGGTCTATGACTATCGGAGCTAGAAAAGCAACTTGCGACCCGACTGCCATTCTTACATTAGCCGCCCTGCAAAGAACCCAAGTATCTCCTCCCTAGCCGCTACCGTCGGTTCCCCCGCCTTGTCCACCAGATGCACTGTCACCACGCTATGTGCGAAGGGGACGTGTGTCTGGAAGAAGGGTGGGGCGTCGGCGAAGTTGGCGGCGGAGTCGGGTAGTACGCGGGCCTTGAAGCGGGGGCCGAGGGCCTGTTCGTAGGCGGCGAAGCGTTGGGCCTGGCAGAACTTGTCGCCGGCGAAGCGGTAGGCGAGGACGTCGAGGTTTTCCTTGTCGAGGCGGGCTTTGACGGCGGCGAGGTCTTCCGGGGAAATTTCGAGGCCGGCCGGATCGTTGAGCGGTAGCGCGGGCTGGCAGAGAACGGGTGCGAGCATCGCGGGTTCGAGCATCATCGAGAGGGCGAAGTTGCCGGTGAAGCACATGCCGATGGCGCCGACGCCCTTGCCGCCGCATTCGGCGTGGGCTTGCCGGGCGAGCTGGCGCAGCCAGTGGGTGACGGGGCTGCTCTGCCCGGCGGCCAGGGCACGGAATTCGGCGCTGACGCAGGCCTTGCGGAAGACGGCGGCGCCTTCGTCGGCGGAAACAATTGCGCCGTCGCGGCCGAACAGCGAGGGCAGGTAGACGGTGAAGCCGGCGTCGCGCACCCAGCGGGCAAAGCGGGCGACGTGAGGGCCGATGCCCGGAATTTCGGCCATGACGATGACGGCCGGGCCGTTGCCGGCAACGTAGACGTTCTTGCTCTGGCCGTCGAAGGCGATTTGGCGGCGCAGGAAGTCGTTCAGCGGGTCGTCGTGCAGCAGGTTCTGGTCGGGCATGGGGTTCTCCTTGGTTGTTCGGGCTGGCCGGGTTCAGACGACCTTGAGCAAGCGTGACTGGAAGGGGGCGGGCATGGCGCCGGTTTGTATCCATTGCAGCGCCGCCGGCCACAGCGAGTCGGCAAACTTGCTGTTGAAGTAGGCGAAGTGACCGATCTGGCTGACGCCGATGTCGGTGGGGGCAAGGTGCAGGTGGTGGCGCCGGGCGTGTTTGTAGAGACCGAGCAAACGGCGGATGGCGGCCGGGGTGCCCCAGTCGTCGTCGGCGAGGCTGATGGCCAGGGTTTCGCCCCGGAAGAGTTCGAACTGCAGGGGCAGCGGCGGGTCGGAGCGGTGGGTTTTCCAGGGGTGTTTTTCGAAATCGCGGTGCAGGGCGCTCCATTGGCGGACGATGCCGAGCGGGGTGTCTTCGAGCCAGCCGAGGCGGGCGCCAGGAAAGTAGCCGAACAGCCGCGCCACGAGCGGCATGAAGAGGTGCCAGCGGAGCAGCATCTGCAGGCGTTTGCGCGGGTTGTAGTCGGGCCAGTAGGCGATCTGGGCGCCGACGGTCAGGGCGCGGCGCACGCGATGGCTGGAGGCGGCGAGGCCGAGGGTGAAGCCGCCGATGCTGTGGGCGACGACGTCGATGGGCTGGCCGGGATAGTGGGTGCTGACGTACTGGAGAACGGCTTCGAGATCGTGCCGGCCCCAGTCGACATAGCTGGCGTTGAAGCGGCGCAGGCCGCCCGGCGGGCGCGAGGCGCCGATGCCGCGATAGTCGAAGGTGACGACATCGCAGCCGCTGGCGTGGAGGTAGTCGGCGAAGCGGTAGTAGTAGCGCGCCTTGACCGAGGTGGCGGGGGCGATGACGACGACGTTGCGGTCGCCGGCCTCGCCGTCGTGGCGCCATTCGCTGGCGCCGATGAGCAGGTGGTCGGCGGTGACGACCTGGAAATCGCGGGGGGATGCGGGCATGGCGTTCTCCTTGAGCAGACCACTAATGACCGACGAAGACCGGCTTGGTCTTGTCGACGAAGGCCTGGGTGCCGATGCGGAAGTCCTCGGTAGTGGCGCAGCGGCCGAGCAGGTCGGCGCCGAGTTCGGCGGATTCGGCGGGCGGCAGGTCGAAGCCCCGGCAGCAGGCTTCCCAGGTGTAGCGCAGGGCGGCGGGCGACAGGGCGAGGATGTCGCGAGTCATGGCCTCGGCTTCGGCGATCAGCCGGTCGTCGTCGACCACGGCGTTGATCAGGCCTATCTGGCAGGCCTCCTCGGCGAGCAGGATGTGCCCGCACAGCAGCAGTTCGGTGGCCCGGCCCCGGCCGACGAGGCGGGCCAGGCGGCTGATGCCGACCGAGCCGGCAACGACGCCGTGGCGGATGTCGGGATGCCCGAAGCGGCTGGACCGGCCGGCGACGCGCAGGGCGCAGGAGAGGGCGAGTTCCAGCCCGTTGCCGTAGGCGTGGCCGTTGATGGCGGCGACGACGATCTTGCCCAGCGTTTCGATGCGGTTGGCCAGCGCGCCAGCCTGGCGCGAAAAGGCGTGGATGGCCGAGGGCGTGGCGGCGCTGAGGTACTTGATGTCGGCGCCGCTGGAGAAAGCCTTGCCGCCGGCCCCGGTGACGATGACGGCGGCGATGCGCGGGTCGGCCTTGACGCGGTCGAGCTGCCGGGCGAGGCAGCTGAGCACGCCGGGGTCGAGGGCGTTCATGGCTTCCGGCCGGTTGATGGTGAGGAGCGCGATGGATTCGCGAATGTCGAACAGGACGGAATGGCTGGCGCGCATGGCGGTCTCCGGTTTTCAAGCGCCCGGCAGGTGGAAGCGTGCTTCCGTGCCGCATGTCTTGAAGCGTAGAGAAATGCCGCCGGGCGGCGATGAAACATTTTTCGCGCCGCCATGAAGGGGTTTCATTGTCGCGCGGAGTGGGCAGGGCGAGCGCGTACCGGCCCGGCGGGGCGCGTCAAACGGAGCGGGAAAGGGCCGGGTACCCGGAGCGGGCCACCCAGCAGGGGCAGGCGTCGGCGGGCGACGCCCGGCCCGGCGAGTTACCGGCCGTAGGTGCCGGTCAGCGTGGCCTTGCCGAGGCTGTTGGCATTGACCATGTAGCCGACCAGTGCGGTGCTGCCGTCGGCGGGCAGCTCAAGTTTGTCGACCTTGAGCGCGTGCAGCGTGAAGTGGTAGTTGTGCGGGCGGTTGCCGACCGGCGGGCAGGGGCCGCCCCAGCCGGGGCCGCCGAAGTCGGTCTTCCACTGGCTGGCGCCAGCCGGCAGCGCCGAGGCATCGGCCTTGCCGGCACCGGCGGGCAATTGCCGGGCGGTGGCGGGAATGTCAAGGACAACCCAGTGCCACCAGCCGCTGCCGCCGGTCGGGGCGTCGGGGTCATGCACCATCAAAGCGAAGCTCTTGGTACCGGCCGGCGGGTTGCTCCAGGCGAGGGCCGGCGAGGTGTTGCCGCCGGTGCAGCCAAAGCCGGTGTAGACATGCTTGTCGCTCAGCTTGCCTTTGGGGGCGAAGTCGGGGCTCTTGAGCGCGAAGGGCTCGGCGGCGTACGCGGTGCTCAGCAGCGTGGCGGCGCAGATGGCGAACAGAGGGTGTCGCATGCTTCTTTTCCTTTGCTGGGTTGAGGGAATCGTCATTCGGCCCGATGGCAGACCGCTTCGATGCGGTTGCCGAAGGGGTCGTGGAGGAAGGCGCCGAAATAGGTCGGGTGGTAGTGGCGCAGGGCCGGCGCGCCGTTGTCGCGGCCGCCGTGGGCCAGCCCGGCGCGGTGAAACTCGACGACCTGCTGGCGGGTGGTGGCCTTGAAGCACCAGTGGCGCTTGTCGTCGACATTGGCGTTGGCCGAGGCGTAGATCGCCAGGCAGGTGTGGAAGTCCTCGATGCTGTCGCAGCGCACGCCGTAGCCGATGGCGTCGGGGCGGTCGTAAACCTGCGCGACGCCCAACGCGGCCATCACCGCGTCGTAGAAGGGGCGCGCCTGGTCGAGGTCGGGAACGGAGATGGAGACGTGGTCGAGTACGAACATGGCGATGGCCTCGGGAAAGGATGGTAGTGGCGTAGGGCGTTCAGCGGTTGCGCCCCTCGATGCCGCGCAGCACGCCGATCATGTCCAGCCCGCCGTGGCCGCCGGCCAGGGTTTCGCTGAACAGCCGGTAGCACTCCTCGATCAGCGGGCTGACGATGCCGCCGCGTCGGGCTTCCTCGGCGACCAGGCGGCTGTTCTTCTGGACGTCGGCAATCGAGGCCTGCACCGAGAAATCGTCGGCGACGAGTTTTTCCAGCTTTATTTTCGACACGGCGCTGGCCATCGGGCCGGCATCGAGGATGGCGCGGTGCAGCGCGGTGTCGAGGCCGAGTTCGCGGGCGAAGTGGTGTGATTCGACCAGGCCGCTGACCAGCGTGATGAGGAAGAGATTGACCGCCAGCTTCATCTGCAGCGCCGACGGCACCGGGCCGCAGACGAAGGTTTCCTTGCACACCGGGGCGAGCCAGGGGCGCACCTCGGCCACGGCATCGGGGTCGCCGGCCAGCATGCCGACCAGCTGCCCGTTTTCGGCGGGCAGGCGGGAGCCGGAAACGGGTGCCTCGACGTACTGGCCGCCGGCGGCGCAGATGCGTTCGTTGAGCGCGGCGGAATAGGCCGGCGAGGTGGTACCCATGTGCACGACGATGTGGCCCTTTAGCGCGCCGGGGCGGTCGGCGCCGGCCTGGCGGAGGACGTCGTCGATGGCGTCCTCGGTGGCCAGCATCATGATGACGATGCGGCAGCGATCAAGGAGTTCGCCGGGGCTGGCCGCGATCTGAGCGCCAAACGGAACGAGCGCCGCCGACTTCTCGGGCGAGCGGTTCCAGACGACGAGTTGCCCGAAGTGCCGGGCCAGATTGCGCGCCATGGGAAAGCCCATGACGCCGGTGCCGATGAAGCCGAGCGTTTCCATATGTCCACCTCGCGATGCGTGACTGGGTCAGGCCATCATAGGGGCGTGGAAACGGCATGCCATGCGACTTGTTCATGGACAGGATCGAAATCCCTCATGGGGCAGGCAGCCCCGGATTCAGCGGGCCTTCGGCTCGGGCTTCAGGGTCAGCAGCCAGTCGATGAAAGCCTGCAAGGCCGGGCTGCGTGGCGCGCCGGTCGGCGTCACGATGTGGTACGAGCGCTCCGATACGAGGCTGTGCGGTACGGGCTGGACGAGGGTGCCGTCCTGTAACTGGCGTTCGACCAGCACGTCGTAGACCAGCGCCATGCCTTGCGAACACTCCGCGGCCGTGATGAGCAGCGAGACTTCGCTGAACGAGACGCCGGACGGTTGCGTCTTCATGTCGATACCCTGGCCGGCGAACCAGTTTTTCCACGAAGCGAGGTTGTGGCGCAGCAGCGTGGCGCGCTCCATGTCCTCCAGCCGTCGCAGCCAGGGATGCGCCTTCTGGTAGGCCGGGCTGCACACGGCGACTTCCCTGAGCGGGATCAGCTCGATGGCGTCGAGGCCGTCCCAGCGCCCGTCGCCGCAGCGGATCGCGACATCGGCCTCGCCGGAGCGCAGGTTGATGTTCTTGGAGGTGACGTTGATTTCCAGGTTGATGTCCGGATGCTTGCGGTGGAAGCCGGACAGGCGCTGGATCAGCCAGTTGGCGGCAACAGCCGGGGCGAGGCTGAGCTTGAGGCTGGGTTTGCCTTCGGTGGAAATATTGGCCAGCCCGTCGCGCAGGCTGCCCAGCCCCTCGCGGACATAGGGCAGCAGTTCCTTGCCGGCCGGCGCCAGGCTGACCGAGTGGCCGATGCGGATGAGCAGCGAGGCGCCGACCAGCGATTCGAGCTGGCTGATGCGATGGCTGACGGCGCTCTGGGTGATCGACAGTTCATCGGCGGCCTTGGAGAAACTGCCGTTGCGGGCGACCGACTCAAAGGCCATCAGGCCGGTGATCGGGGGAATGCGCAGGTTGTTGCTGCCGTATCCGTGCTTGTCCATGACTGTCATCCGTCGTCTGAAGGGGCGCTCGCGCGGCCATCGGTGTTGCCCCGGCGAGCGAAAACTCTACCATGCCGCCGGCCTCAGCTCCGGTTCGCCGCAACGCCCGGCCGGGCACCGAAAACGACGGCGACGACGCCCGCCATGACCAGCGCGATTCCCGCCAGCGCGAAGCCGGTCGGGTGCTCGTCGAGAAAGACGATGCCGAGCACGGTCGAGAAGGGCGGCACCAGCGCCAGGAAGATGGCCGCTCGCGGCGCGCCCAGGCGGGCAACGGCAACGGTGTAGCAATAGAGGCCGAGCAGGGCCATGCCCATGCCTTGGGCCAGCGCTTGGACGAGCAGTTCGCGCAGGCCGGCATGGGGAATGCCGGATGTCGGCAGGGCCAGATGCACGGGAAGGAAGACGAGGGTCGAACCGACATTGACCAGCGCGGTGGCCTGCCACGGGCTCAGGCCGGAGCGGCGCTGGGTGACGGTGAAGGTGGCGAACAGCAGTCCGGAGCACAGGAACATCAGGTCGCCGATCCAGGCGCCGGCGTGGCGGTTCAGGAACAGGGCGCTGCCGGCAATGAGCAGGACACCGGCGACGACGGTGGCGATGCCGCCAATCTGGCGTCGGGCCAGGTTTTCGCGAAAGACGAACCAGGAGATCAGGCTGACGAAGATGGGCATCATGACGATCATCAGCGTGGCGATATGGGTGACCGGCGCAAAGGTCAGGCCGGTCGAGGCGATCCACATGAAGGGCACGCCGGCACCGGCCAGCATGAGCAGGAGCGAGCGCTTTCGCGTTTGCCGGTAGCGCGGGAGGCTGACGAGAAATACCGGCCACAGGAAAAGCGCGGCGACCGAAAAGCGGATCAGCGTCACGTCGTGCGGCAGCAGCGAACCGGTCACCGCCGCCCGCGTGGCCACCGACCAGATCGCGGTGATGACGGCTACCGCCAGGCCGGCGGCAATGCCGACCAGGGCATCGTTGCGGGCGGCAGTTCGCAGGAAGGTCATCGGCATGAGCGCTCTCCGGACGGGACATGGCCGGCCAGCAGCCAGCCGGTGGCATTCGGGGCGCTCAGGCAGCGGCGGCCGCCTTGATCTGCTGGATGGACCGCCCCTTGTAGCCCCAGTCGGTGGTCGGCACACGGGTGAACACAACGTAGGGCGGCAGGACGTTCTTGCCGAGCAGGCTGGTCGTGCTTTTCTGGATCGCTTTCATGGCGGCCGCCATCTTGGCTTCGTCGACGGCATCCTCGGATACCCGGATATCGACGTAGCAACCGCTGCCTTCAATGGCGGCATCGAGCGGCTTGCCGGCGACCGACCAGGTGTCCGGCTCGTCCCACAGGATGCGAACGGCGATCAGGGCTTTGACCGCCCCCAGATCGCGTTCGATGATGCTGGCCATTTCCCGGTGCAGGGCGGCGATCCTGGCGGGTTCCGGCTTTTTGCCACAAAGGACTACGGTGGCGCTGGGCATGGTTTTACCTCATTCGTTAAGGGGTGATTCCCTGCGCCAACTCTAGTCAGCGGTCTCCGCCGCGGAATGACGATTTTTCATGCGCACGATGAGCGGGGCTCATCGGGGCGTGGGTTTCATCGAAGCATGTGCCGCTTTCATTGACCGATGGCGAGGCATTCGTATAGTGCTTGGTGATCGACAAGGACGAATGGAGACAACATGCACAAACACGATCAGCTGTATATCGACGGCCGTTGGGTGAGCCCGGCGTCGCCCCGGCGCATCGCGGTGATCAACCCGTACACCGAGCAGCCCGTCGGGCATGTCCCGGATGCCGACAGTGGCGATGCAGACAGTGCGGTCGAGGCGGCGCGGCGCGCCTTTCCGGTGTGGTCGGCGACATCGGTCGACGAACGGGTTGCGCTGCTGAAACGCTGCCACGAAATCTTTACCGCGAAGCGCGATGCCTTTACCGCTACCCTGGTGTCGGAAGTGGGCATGCCGGCCAAGCTCACCCGGCGCATTCAGGTCGGCCTGCCGATGCAGCAGTTCGACATTTTCGCCGATCTGTTGCCGACGGCCCTGGCGGAAAGGCAGATCGGCCATTCGCGGGTGCTGCGCGAGCCGATCGGCGTCGTTGCCTGCATCACGCCGTGGAATTACCCCTTGCACCAGATCGTCGCCAAGGTGGTGCCGGCGATCGTGGCGGGATGCACCGTGGTCCTCAAGCCTTCGGAAGTCGCGCCGCTGAACGCCTTCCTGCTCGCCGAGGTGTTCGACGAGGCCGGCTTGCCGCCCGGGGTTTTCAACCTGGTAACGGGTTATGGCGCATCCGTCGGCCAGCGGCTGGTGTCGCATCCGGATGTCGACATGGTTTCCTTCACCGGCTCGACGGCGGCGGGGCGCGCCATCGGCCAGGCGGCGAGCGCGACGATCAAGCGCGTCGCCCTTGAGCTCGGTGGCAAATCGGCCGCCGTCGTGCTCGACGATGCGGATTTGCCGACAGCGGTACGGGCAACGGTGAGCTCCTGTTTCCTCAATTCCGGCCAGACCTGCACGGCGCTGACCCGGCTGGTCGTGCCGCACAGCCGCTACGAGGAGGCGGCCCGCCTGGCGGTCGAGGCGGCGGAACGGTTCACGCTCGGCGACCCGAACGACGACGCGACGCGGCTGGGCCCCCTGGTTTCGCGGGCGCAACAGGAACGGGTGCATGCACTGATCCGCCGGGGCATCGCTTCAGGGGCCGAGTTGCTGCTGGGCGGGGCGGAGGCACCACTGCCGGCGCGCGGCTATTTCTGCCTGCCCACCGTTTTCGGGCGGGTGGCGCCGGGCAGCGTGCTCGATCAGGAGGAGATATTCGGGCCCGTGCTGTCGATACTCACCTATCCCGACGGCGACGATGCGGCGGCGCTGGCCATCGCCAACGGCACGATCTACGGTCTGGCCGGCGCGGTGTGGTCGCAGGATGCCGGGCGGGCGGCCCGCGTTGCCGGAAAGATGCGCGCCGGGCAGATCGATATCAACGGGGCGGCCTTCAATATCCGGGCGCCGTTCGGCGGCTTCCGACAGTCCGGAAACGGCCGCGAGATGGGTATCTATGGCATCGAGGAATTTACCGAGCTGAAGGCGATCCAGATGCCGGCGAGCTGAAGCGCGAGGTGGCGCTGCAGCGGCTTCAACTTCGCTCATGCCGCCTTGCGAATCTTTCATCGCCACCCGCGACCAACTGCCTAAGCTGTTCATCGGCAACAACCCGAAAATCACTTTGTGGATGGAGGAAGACCGATGAACGGCAATTCAATCCTGCTGTACGAAAAGCGCGACAGCGTCGCCTATTTGACCCTGAACCGTCCGGAGGCGCTGAACGCGCTGAGTCTGGACATCCTGACCCGCCTGTCGGCCCTGCTCGATGACATCAAGCGGGATGAAAGCGTCCGCGCGGTGATCGTCACCGGTGCCGGCGACAAAGCCTTCTCGGCCGGTGCCGACATCAAGTACCTGAGCCGCTCGACGCCGATGGCGGTGCGCGAGTTTTCCCGGCTTGCCGTCCTGGTGACCAACCAGATCGAGAGCCTGGGCAAGGTGGTGGTGGCCGCGTTGAACGGCTATACCTTCGGCGGCGGGCTGGAAATCGCCGAGGCCTGCATGATCCGCGTGGCCGCCAAGTCGAGCCTGCTGGGCCACCCCGAGGTGAGCATCGGCGCCGTCGCCGGCTTCGGCGGAACAACCCGCCTGGCGCGCCTGGTCGGCCGGGGGCGGGCGGCCGAGATGCTGCTGCGCGGGCGCAACGTCACGGCCGACGAGGCGCTGCAGATCGGCCTCGTGCAATTCGTCGTCGACGATGAGCAGCTGATGGCGGAGACGCAGGCCATTGTCGGCGACATCCTCGCCAAGTCACCGAGCGCGGTCAGGCTGACCTGGGAAGCCCTGCATCGCGGCCTGAACATGACACTGGAGGAGTCCGCCGCGCTCGGTGCCGATTTCTTCGGGCTGGTCGCCGCGACGGAGGATTTTCGTATCGGCACCCGGGCGTTCGTGGACAAGACCACGCCACGCTATGTCGGGTACTGAGCGGGGGCGTGTTTGCAAAGCGCCCGGGCTGCCGGGTGCTCCGTCGTATCGAGAAAGGAGAAAAGCCGCGATGAGCGCCGAACAACGAATCGTGGAATTGGGCATTCAACTAGCCAAGCCCAAACCTCCCGCAGGCAACTATGTATCCGCCATGCAGGTCGGCAATCTGCTCTTCACCTCGGGGCGGGCGCCCCAATCGGTGGATGGCAGGCCCGCCAAAGGAAAGCTTGGGCGGGAATGTGCCTTTAAGCGTTTCTTGGCCTGCAATAAAGCATAAATTGACCAAGAAGCAGTCATAAGCCTTCGATTTTACCAATAATCTGCCTCAAACCTCGTCCAAGAGACGCCTCTTTCAGTCATTGAAAAGCATATCGTGGCCAAAGGTGATGAAATAAAGCAATTTTTGGCCAAAAAACTCCCCTCGAAAATTCAATGGGTTTTCAGCCTTGAAGCATGCGGACTGAGCCATTGACTACCTGGCACCCAGCAAAACCTTATCAAAGGTTGCTTTAGATTCGGTTTTTTCGAACAATAACTCAATGGCGGATTGATTTTTTGGTAACGCGCTACGACTTACAGTGACGTCACCAACCACTGGAGGAGTTATCCACCATGCGCACTGAAGCACGTGTTATCGACCTGAGCAGAACCGAATATGGCACGTTTGCGGCGCCCGACACCAACCGTGTCATTCGCAATACCTACCAACTGCTCGCCCTTTCAACGGCTGTTGCCGGCATAGGCGCAGGTATCAGCATGCTGGCGGGTTTTGGTCCGGTGGCCGGTATCGTATTTACCCTGCTGGGCCTGGTTCCGCTGTTCTATCTGCACAAGAAGCGGGATACCGCGGCAGCCGTGCCGGCCATGCTCACCTTTACCGCCCTCAGCGGTATGGGTATCGGCCCGACGCTGACCCACTACATCAACATGCCAGGAGGCAGCAGCACGGTGCTGACCGCAGCCGTGATAACCACTGCGGTTACCTTGGCGCTGACAGCTTATGTTTATAAGACCGGCAAGGATTTCTCCCGCATGGGCGGGTTCCTGTTCGCCGGCTTGATTGTCGTCATCCTGGCCAGCATTGCTGCGATGTTTGTCCCGGCCATGCAGGCTGGCGTATCGGCTGTTGCCGCGCTCCTGTTCTCCGGCTTCATTCTGTACGACACCAGCCGTCTGGTGCGCGGTGAAGAAACCAACTATGTGATGGCTGCGGTCAGCATGTACCTGAATGTGCTGAACCTCTTCCTGTCGGTGCTGCAACTGCTTGGATTCTCCAGCAACGACTAACCCCACCAGCCCGATACAGACCGGTGCCACAACGGCTCGCCAGTCGGCGGGCCGTTTTTCTGTACCGCTGGTGGACTTTTTTGCTCGGAGGAGTAATCTGGAATCGAAGCCTGACGGGCAGTTGGTCAGGCCCTACAGGAACAACGCGATTGGAGGCAGCATGACTGAAAATCCGCCGCAGTTCGACAAGATGACCGAGTAGCACCCAAACAGCGAGAAGCCGGTCACCATGGCCGTGAGTGCCAAGGTTCAAGATTTACGAAGCCCATGTTCAGCGACATGGGCTTCATGCTTTTACCCTCAGGTCCTATGCCGTTTCTGGATTCACTGGCTTTTTGCGCCTGACGTAATGAGGGTCAAATTCCCGCAATATGTTTGAGTTGTAGAATTTTTTCTTCGTACCATCTGGCTTGAGCGGGTCAAGTAGGCGCTCCCTACAGAAACGACTATCGCCCTCAAGCGCCTTACGGATTTGGTGGTAGCGAACGTTTTCCTTGAAGTTTTCATACCGCAGGCGGAGACGTTGGGTCAGGGTCTTGTACTCCCAAGGGTAAGTCTCTCGAATATCAGCCTCATCCAGTCGTATCGGCAATGCTGATGGATGATTAGAAACACTGAATACATTACTAGCCCCATCCTTGCTCCGCTTCAAAGCAACTTCAACAGTCAATGCCACAGAAAAATCACCATCATGGCCGGAATCGTTAGCCTTCATCGCTTCAAGATACTTTGCCAGATGACGCTCTTCTCCATTCATACAGAGGCCTGGGACAGTGTTCACGCCTGAGACAAACGCTAATGGCATTAAAAACATGCGTTGTCCGGATAGGTCATCTCCAAACCAGATTCGTGCGGCCTGCACGAAATTTGCTACGGTAGCCGAGCTAATTTCATGGAATGCTTTAGCAAATGCTAGGTCCTTGTTAGCGAAATGCACCGCATTGTCCCGAATCTCCGACAAGGCCTCCAAATTCTGACGGATTGGCAATTCGACGGCAGCACCATAGCTTGAATTCAGACGCTCGATGGCCTTGAATAGGCCGACGGTGACCACATTGCCAGCCTTGTTCCGACGCCGGTACGCCTTTTCCGAATATTCACCATCAGCCTTTTTGCGGCGCTCGTACTCCAAGATGGCAGCCATTTTGTTGCCAGCCAATTGCAGCAAACGTGCCTTGACTAGAAGCTCCCACGCATTGATGGCGAGAATGGCAAAGGTTTCTTCTCGATACTGGAACACAGGCTTGTTGTAGATTTCTATCGCTGCAATCAGCGCATCTACTGCCTTGCTCAGGAGATTTCTGGACCTAGGCTTCATCGATACTCCTAGCTCCGAATCCCAGTGCAACTGGGAAACCGCGAACACCCCCAAAACTGATTGCCGGCGTTGGCCCCCTTCTTGGCAGTCCGCCGCACCATCTCACTGCCACACTTCGGACAGGCCGGCATTGTCTGTTCCGGTGCGATGATGGGACTGGGAACCTGGCCAATCATGGAACGAAGTTTTCTGGCATCGAATAATTTGATGGCTCGGCCATCAGCAAAGCTCTTTGCCTCGTCCGTGAAGGCACCGGAGGCCACTACAAATGCGCCGACAGCGCGTTCGGCCGTCATCACGCCATAAAGCTCACGAACCGTGGCCACGCCAACCTTCTGCGATTTCCATTGCTTGCACTGCACCAGATATTTGTCGCTTCCCATGTGGAGCTCGACGTCGACACCGCCATCCGGACCATCGCCACCGCGTTCCACCACGCGATAGCCTTGCCGACGGAAGGTTTCGGCTACCAGCCCTTCAAATTCTCGCCAGCTCATCTTCTCCAGGGCATCGGCTGCCGGGTCAGTCGCGACCTGGGCATGCAGCTCTGACTGGCGACGGCGCCGCGAAAACGAGATAAATGCGCCGACCAGAAAAGCGAATGGGACAATGTATTGGAATACGCTGGCCAGCATGGTTCCTAGCCCGTGCGTGACCGAGTCGCCCACTGTTTTGCCCAATGCTTTCAGCTCCGCCGGGTTCATGGTGAGCGGTGCCCGGGTCGCAAAGTAGTGCAGGATGAAATAGGCGACAACGGCCAATCCAACACCTGCCTTCCACGGAAGTTGAGCGGCAATATCGACCAGGTCATCGAGAACAGATGATTTTTTGCGGGCCATGCGGTTTGTTGTTTTGAGATAAAGGATGCATTTTGCATCCTGTGGAATGCCAACGGCAAGCATCGATTTCGGGCTTTAGTGCCGAGTGCGTTTGCCCGAAACTCCCAGTGGTAGTGCATTGCAGCCTCCTTAATACTCGGAGAAAGCAGTGACATTCAGACGATGCAAGGCCTGCGGCAATTCATTTACGCCGTGGCCTCAAGCAAAAAACCAGCAATTCTGTTCAAACCCGGCCTGCCAAAACGAGCGGCGCCGGCGCAAGCAAGCCAAGCGACGCCAGGAGAGCCTGGCCATGCGGGAGAGCGATGCCCAGTACCTGAAGGACTGGGCGGCCAAAAATCCCGGCTACTGGCAAAAATACCGCGCTAAGCATGCCACCTACGCCGAACGCAATCGGACACAGCAACAAACGCGAAATCAGGCGCGAATTGCAAAAGATGCTCCGTCCTCGCTCAATCCCTTGCCCTCTGGGCTTTACCAACTGATTCCAGCGACGGCCGAAATGATTGCAAAGGATACGGTGTGGCTCGTCGAAATCACCGTGCTGCAAGGACCTTCAGACATTGAGGCGCTGTATTGCAAATGAGTCTGTGATGTTCGAGCGGAATATTCCTTGATAGGGTCCCCGTCACCAACAACCAGTGGCGGGACCTTTTGCATGAAACGGCAAATGCGCACTTGCCACGAGGAAGGGAGCAATGTCGTATGCCATCCCCAGAAGACCAGCCCCATGGCGCCAGTCAGTTTTCCCAGTTTCGGGCGGCGGAGTATGTCCGCATGTCGACCGAACATCAGCAATACTCCACTGAGAACCAGTCTGACCGCATCCGGGAATACGCCTCCCGTCACGGCATCCAGATAGTTCGCACCTACGCCGACGCGGGCAAGAGCGGTTTGCGCATCGATGGCCGGGAAGCACTGCAACGGCTGATTCGCGATGTGGAAACCGGTCAGGCGGATTTTCAGGTCATCCTGGTGTACGACGTCAGCCGCTGGGGGCGTTTTCAGGATGCTGATGAGAGCGCCTACTACGAGTACATCTGCAAGCGTAAAGGCATCACCGTCACCTACGTCGCCGAGCAATTCGACAACGACGGTTCGCCGGTATCGACCATCGTCAAAGGGGTCAAACGTGCCATGGCCGGCGAATACAGTCGTGAGCTATCAGCCAAGGTATTTGCCGGCCAATGCCGACTCATCGAACTCGGTTATCGGCAAGGTGGTCCTGCGGGGTATGGTCTGCGCCGGGTGCTCATCGACCAGCATGGCTTGGTGAAGAGCATGCTGACCCGCGGCGAGCATAAAAGCCTGCAAACCGACCGGGTCATCCTGGTCCCCGGCCCTCCAGAGGAAGTGGCGGTGGTCAACCGCATCTACCGTTGGTTCATCGATGACAATCTGTCGGAATCGCAGATTGCGGGACGCCTCAACGCCGAAGGCATCCTTACCGACCTGGACCGGGCTTGGACACGGGGGACGGTAAACGAGGTGCTGAGCAACGAAAAATACATCGGCAACAACGTCTACAACCGCATCTCCTTCAAGCTCAAGAAAACCCGGGTGACCAACCCGGGCGAGATGTGGGTTCGCAAGGAAGGTGCGTTTGAGGCCATCGTCTCGCCGGAGTTGTTTTTCACGGCCCAGGGCATTCTTCGGGCGCGAGCACGACGCTACAGTGACGACGAATTGCTTGAGCGTCTGCGTCAGCTGTATGAGACGCGCGGTCTGCTCTCCGGGCTCATCATCAACGAGACCGAGGGCATGCCGTCGGCCGCAGCCTATGCCCATCGGTTTGGCAGCTTGATACGCGCCTACCAGAAGGTAGGCTTCATGCCTGACCGCGACTATCGCTTCCTGGAAACCAACCGCTTTCTGCGCCAGTTGCATCCGACGATTGTTGGCGAGACAGAAGCGGCCATCCAGGCCATTGGTGGCGAGGTGCATCGGGACCCCGCCACGGACCTGCTGACCGTCAATCACGAATTCACGGTGTCGCTGGTACTGGCCCGCTGCCTGACAACCAGTACCGGCAGTCGCCGCTGGAAAATTCGGCTGGATACCAGCCTCTGCCCCGATGTCACCGTCGCCGTTCGCCTGACACCGGACAATGATGCCGCCTACGACTACTACCTGTTGCCACGGCTCGACTTCGGCGAATCGAATCTTCGTCTGGCCGAGGTCAATGCGGTGGAGTTTGATTGCTACCGTTTCGACACCCTGGATTACTTGTATGGGATGGCCGAGCGCCGGCGGATTCGGAGGGCGGCATGACCTCGCCCCTGAAAAAACGCCCCCTCAAAACCATCGCCATAGACCGCATCGAGGTCATCAATCCTCGTGAACGGAATAAACGGGTCTATGAGGACATCGTCGGCAACATCCAGAAGGTCGGCCTCAAAAAGCCTGTGACGGTCACGCCTCGAACCGGCGAAGACGGCACCGAACGATACCTGCTGGTTTGTGGTGAAGGGCGACTGAACGCCTTCCGTGCGCTCGGGCATACGGAAATCCCGGCCTTGGTCGTGGAGGTCGATGACGAAGCGGCGTACATCATCAGCCTGGCGGAAAACATGGCCCGCCGACAGTACCGGCCGCTCGAAATCCTGTCGAGCATCAAGCGCCTGGGTGACCTTGGCTATGCGGCCAAGGACATTGCGACCAAGACCGGACTGACGCAGACCTACGTCTCCGGCGTTCTGAAGCTGCTCGACCACGGCGAGGAACGACTTTTGGTCGCCGTGGAAACCGGCAAGGTGCCGCTGAACACAGCGCTGGACATCGTCGGCGCAGGGGACGACGACAAGGCATTACAGGCCGCCATGCAGGAGGCCTACGAATCCGGGCGCTTGCGGGGCAAACAACTACTGGAGACGCGCAAGGTCATCGAACGCCGCCAAACCTTGGGACGTAGTGGCGCCAAACGAGCCCCCAGCGGAAAAGCAGATGTCACTGCCTCAAGCCTGGTGCGCACCTATCAGCGTGAGGTCGAACGACAAAAACTCGTCGTAAAAAAGGCAGAGCTGACCCAGCAGCGCCTACTGTTTGTCGTCAGCGCACTGCGCCAACTCCTCGCCGACGAGAACTTCGTCACCCTGTTGCGTGCGGAGCACCTGGACACCATGCCCAATTACCTAGCGAACCGTGTCTGGCCGAACGGAGGTCCTGTGTGAATGGCCCCCTGTTGGGATTTATCCCCGAAACCTGCCTGGTGCCACTCGACAAGCTGCTGCCTTCCAAAAAAATCCCGGCCGGCCTGGTTGCCTCGGTCAAGTACAAACAAATCGTCAGTTCTCTCGAGGAGGTGGGGCTCATCGAACCGCTGTCGATTTCCCCGATGCAGGCCGATGGTAATCATCTGGTGCTCGATGGCCATGCGCGACTACTGGCCTTACGGGAGCTCGGATACGCAGAAGCACTTTGCCTGGTGGCCACCGATGACGAGACCTACACCTACAACACCAAAATCAACCGCCTGGCGACCATTGGCGAGCATCGCATGTTGCGCAAGGCCGTTCAGCGCGGGGTTCCGGCGGCGCGACTGGCCCGTACACTCAATGTCGATGTCTCGCAAATCCTCAAGAAGGTCAAATTGCTTGATGGCATTTGCCCCGAGGCGGTCGAGCTGTTGAAGGATAGACAGTTTTCTGCGGAGATTTCCCGGCTGCTGCGAAAGATGAAACCAACACGGCAAGTCGAATGCGTTGACCTCATGCTGCTGGCGAATAACCTGACCATTCCCTATGCCGAGGCGCTGTTAGCAGCGACGCCGTCCGAGCAACTCTACGATGGGCAGAAGGCCAAGAAACTGGCCGGCGTGTCAGCCGAGCAAATGCTGCGAATGGAGCGAGAAATGGCCAAGCTGCAAGGACAGTACGAACTGATTGAACGGAATTACGCTGACGATGTGCTGAATCTGGTACTGGCGCGCGGGTACGTCGCCAAGCTGCTCGAGAACGAAGCCGTTGAACGATTTATCCAGCAGCGGCACCCGGAACTGCTGGAACAGCTCAAGCACATCATTTCGGTGGCGTCGCTCGACCAGTAGGCATTTTGCTCGCTCATTAACAATTCGGAACTATTGTCGCGGGGAGAGGCGCAGGACATTTCGGGCGTCCTTGTTGATGCCTCTCTCCGCTGACGTTGGATACCGAAAACCCGGCTGATGGGACCAGCAAACATCCTCACTGGGCATGGCTTAACCAAGGCAGTGAGATGCTGCTACTGCGAACCCATCGGTTAAGCCAGCTACGCTCCAGTGAAGCGACGCGTAGCGATACTCATGTCGGCATCGCTCCTGTTGGGCTGCGCAGGGTATCGGGGTTGCGTACCCCTTGGCGGTCTAAACCGTATCGTCATCGGGGTTGGCTACCTTCTACTTGGCTAATGGCCACAGTCGAGGGAACTGGCATCGCGCTCCACAGGCTGCATGAGGGCTGCCAGGGCTGTTGTGTGATGGCATACCAATCCGCCTTGCCAGTTAGAGTAATCGCTGCCCACTGAAGAGCGACCTGACCAGCCACCTGGTTGCCAGAAGCAGGTTGCTCACCGGAAAGATGCTGAACCCATTTTCAGGCGCTGACGTTCAAGCTGCTTTGCGACGTCGGGAGGAGCACACCCTGTGAGAGTCAGGCGGGGGTGGTGATTAAAGGATTAAGGATTACGGGGGTGGATACCCATGAAAACACCTTGCCTGCTGGGGAGATTTTGTTGGCAGGGGCGCCATGGCGTGTTTTGAGGCCAAGCGAAATGTGGGGCCACGACAAGCAGCGTGTGTTTCGACGCCAAGTAAAACGTGTTTTCAGGCAGCGTTGAATTCATTCTGGGTACCACCTGCCGTTCGTCATGCTTCTCCAGCGCGCTATACCGATTCATGTGGGGCCCCATTGGGTCCCAGTGGAGAAGACACATGAAAACCAAAATCGAAAAACCTGGCGACCGGCATCGTGCCGGCTCGGTCCAGATGAAAGTCTGGGTTCCGGATGACCTGAAGAACGAATTTGCTTCGCTGTGCGCGGTGCAAGGCCTCTGTGCATCGGTCGTTCTTCGCGGTCTCCTTGCCGCCTATGTGCAACGCGCGTCAGGAGCCCGACATGGCCAAGCGGTGCAGCGCTGAGCAGATTGCCGCACTTCAGGCCCAGGCTGCGGCTACGCGATGCGCAGCGGAGTCGGCAGCGGACGTCCTTACCCAAGACCTTATCTGCGCGGCCGCCGCAACACTCGAGTCTGTCGCACGCAGTCAGCTAAGGCAGATGGCTGCCGAGGAAGAGCCCGTCCTCGTGCTACCCGACAACGCTTCAGTAACGGAGGTTCGACAGGCCAGGCAGCGTCGGGCAGTTCGGCGTGGTGACGATGTTTACCTGCCGACCTGGCGTGAAGCGACGGTTGGTATCCCGAATACCTTACTGCGCTCCTCCTTGTTCGGTGCATCCGAAGTGACCGACAAGCCGCTGATGAACGTCGAGATAAGCGTACAGGGCGATACGTCCCTGACGCTGACGGGCCACCCCTTGGGTGATTACGACCGACGTGTTTTTGCTGCCTGTCTGAACTACTACCGTGACGAGCGGCCCCTCTGTCCAGGAGGGGAATTGCGCTGGGTGAGCGTGACTTTTTGGCAACTGGCCCGTGACCTGAATGTGTCCTACTGCGCTAATACCCACCGGGCCATCCGCGACAGCCTCATTCGGCTCAACGCTGCCCACCTGCGTATCCGGGTGAAGCGCGTGGACATCCCGATGCCGCGCTTATTGGATGTCTTATTCGATGACGGCTACCAAGGCAGAGATACGCCTGAGCGTTTGCTGAAGGGCAGTGACCTCATTTCCTTTCGCGTGCTGGACTCGATGGCCAGGCTTTTTGGGCCCGAAAACTGGAGTGCGGTCAGCCACTCCGCCTTGCACGAATACTCCGGCCTGCCGGCCTGGCTGGCGAGCTACTACAGCACGCATGCGAAGCCGTACCCGGTGAAAGTTGAAGACCTTTTCAAGTGGAGCGGTGTCGTCTGCGAACTCCGCGAGTTTCGCCGACGGCTGAAGCGAGCTCTGGGGCGGCTTCAGCGGGCTGATGTGTCAGACAGCGAGAGGGTGGTTGCATTTGAGCTCACCGATACGCATCTCACCGTCGAGCTTTTGAGATGGCAGATGACCTAACGGGAGTCTTCGGTAGTAACACCAGCAGGTGAGTAGGCTAGTTTCAAAGCGCAAACTAGCCTAGCTTAGCAAAAACAAAAACGCAGACTACTTTTTCCGGTCGAAGCAATGCTCCCGATGCCATGCCAAATACGCTTGGTGGCGTTCAGTCAGGCCAATGATGGCTTCGGCCCCTGTGAGCCCCAGGCGGGTGCGACTAGCAGCATCCAGGGCATCGGAAATTCTTATTTGTCCAGAATCCAGGAAGGTCACCCATCCACCATCGAACAAGGCATCAAGGTGCGGCGCCAACAGCAAGCCGTTGAATACATCGAGCCGCTCTGCGTCGGAGGCGCAGTCTGCCCAGGGTTTGATATGGGAGGCGCGGAGAAGCCCAGGTACAGCAAGCCCACTGACCGCGCATCGCTGCCCCCAGTAAGCAAGCAACGAAGCGCGGAATATATCCTGCCCCACCCGCTGTACAACGAGTCGAGTCGCTTCCGTCGTATCCGGTGGGTGGCGGCGGCTTTCCTCGAAGGCTCGTAACCCTTCGCCCGCCAGCACACGGCTCACCGCAGCAATACGACCGAACAAACGATGCAGCGTTGGATAATCCTGAATGTTATTCAGGTACACCGCCCACGGTGGGCTGGCATCGGCTGCTACCGCTGTGAACTCGGTGGCAACCCGGCGAGCCAGGCCAGCATCACTGACTACGACACGGTACCCCGCAATCTCAGAGGCAACCCCTACTGTGCCCGGGAAAGCCGTCGACCGAAAAACAAGCCAGTCTCGCTCCACTGTTGGAGAAAGGTCAAAGCCCGCGTCCTGCGCAGCTTTTTCCAGTCGAGTTCGCTCAAGGGAGCCCAGCGATGCCGCATCGTAATCGTCCGATGCCCCCCGATATTGGGCATACCAGCGCAGCAAACCCCGAAGTGCCGATTCGTCTGCAACTAGGCAGGAGGACTGATTCGGCGGAGCAATGCGTGAATCAGCCTGCTTGATGCGAGAGCCGCTGTAATCGTCATCACAAGGTGAAACTCCGGCCATCTCCGGCACCTTGCACTTCTCCAGCAAAATTCGGGTCTGCTGGGATGGCTTGGGGCCCTTGGCCGCATACATATCCCCGACAACTAATGCGAACTGACGTCCGCCCGGGCCGCCGACTTCAAACAGATGGGCTTTGCTGCGGTCAGCGTTGTCGCAATGATGAATCGCCAGTTCAGGCGACAGCCCAACCGTGATGATTTCAAGAGCTCGCTCACTCGGAAGCTTTGCAGGAATAGTCATAATGCAGAGAAAATTTACTCGATGACCACATAGAAGGGCTCTGACTGTCCCACCTGACGGTTGTCCCGCTTTCGAATCAAGAACGCCTCGACGAAGTGCACACCGCGATATGACAACTGCTCAGCGCGGCTTGAGCCGTCATCAGAGGGATAGAACTCCCCGCGCAATGCGCCAGCGCGGGCAGCCACTTTGTCGGTGTTCGTCACGCGCCATTGGACCTTGTAGTCTTCCGCAAAAGGAACACCCATGGCATTGGCCGCTGTAAATCTGACCCAGTAGCCAGGTTGTAGCGGCTCAGCAGAGCGGACCGAACGAAAGGCTCTTTCGTACTTTCCCGTTCGAAGCTCAGCCGCAATTTTCACCTTGTACTGCTCGTTCGCTTTTCGCCACGTCGGCCGACGGATATGAGGCAAGCGGAGCAACTTCGCCGGAACAGCTGCGGCACCCAAAGCCTTCACCTTTTCGACCAAGTCCTGGAAGTGCCCCCCGAGCACGAGGGCTCCAGCAGTTGCAGCTTCGCTAACCTGCTCGGCTGCCCGCTTCGCCTCACCGGCAGCAAAATTCTCGCCGAAGACTCGCTGCCACTTGCCAATGCTTTCGTCGCGGTCCGCCTCGTTGAACGCATCGTCAATCCAGCCTCGATAGAGGTTTACCTTGTCCCGAAAGTTGGAATACTTGGTCTGGTCCCAACCGCTTGCCTGGTCCTCCTGCGGCAGTTTCGGGTTAGGCACCTCTGGGACAGTTGGTCGAACCTGAAGCCAATCATCCAGACGCCCAACAAGCGTTTTAAGCGTCGTAGTCAAGTCTGCGAACTGTGCGCTGCCTCTATCGCTTTCGTAGACCTGGAGTCCCATTAGCGTCGTGAGCAGGAACGAAGGGCAAGTGAAGTTGCCTTTTATGTCCCGCATGTACTTCAGCAGGCGGGTAACCTTTTTCAGGTCATTTCCCCCTGCCACGCTGTTCTTCCCTTTCACCCACTCCGTGTAGGCCAAGGGGGATGACGCCTCGAATTGGTCAGCGATGCGATTACAAACCTCGTACTGACCCGCGTAAAGGCGGTTGACCACACATGGAGCAACGTCAATTTTGCGCTCCCCTGCGTATTCAATGGTGGCGCAGTGGGAATAACGGCGAACCTTCTCTTTGTAAACGGGAAGATTTCCCAAGCCGGTGGCAAGGCTATTCACGTAGTCCTTGGGCGCCCAGCCATCCACGGCCTCGACAAATACAAGTAAATCGGCGTCGAATGGTTGTTCTGATTGGGGCTTGATAATGGTCTCGTGGGCCCACGAGCCTTGCGGTGCGAACGAAATTACCCTTGGGCCCCAATCAAGCGCACGAACCGCATTCTCAACAGCAACAATGCTGTCTTCGAGCAAGCTCAACCGCGTGCTGTTCAAGTTCACATGGTCGTCAAGAAACACCTTGAAGTGTTCATGCAGCTTCATTGGGCCTCCAGGATATTCAATTTCTTTTGTGCCTCCGCAACCAGCTTTTCTACCGCGTGCCTGGTGAGGTCTTCCTGTCGCTGGCGTATCCAGTCGTAGAGCCAATCAAATACGAGGGGATTGCTGGCACGGTGTCGGTAGATGGCGTCCTGTAGTGCCCGCGAGCTCCTGGTCAGGTCCTCGAACGATGTGCCAGTAATAGCCTGCTCCCAGACCTTTTCGACCTCGGCCTTTATCGTCGTCAACGTCTCGATGGTGTCGCCATGTTTGCGGTGTTCCCGCAGCAAAAAAGTGGCCAACGGCAACGCCGGAAGATACATCGTCAGGATGAGGTCGTTCACCTTCACACCTTGATACAGGCCCAGCAGCGTCAGGCCCACAAAGAGGAGAACGGCGGCACCAAGCAAGACTCCGGCGTACGTTTTGCGTACCCGCATATCGTAGGTGACATTCGTACGTTGGCAGATGATTCGCCCCACAGGCAACGGAAGTTTGGCAATGGCCACCTCATACCAGTTTTCTAGGTATTGCCTATCGACATCTGTTATTGGCTTCGAAGTAATCGCGCGCACATCTTCTGCATCGACCTTTCCGCCTGCGACCAACCGGTTCCAATCCAGCTTCAACACCTCAGTGTCAAATTGCTCTTGTACTTTGGCGCCGCGCTTGCAGTCCT
Source organism: Dechloromonas sp. ARDL1 (assembly GCF_051122455.1). Taxonomy (NCBI): domain Bacteria; kingdom Pseudomonadati; phylum Pseudomonadota; class Betaproteobacteria; order Rhodocyclales; family Azonexaceae; genus Dechloromonas; species Dechloromonas sp. ARDL1. The sequence goes on along the minus strand of NZ_CP168939.1, from coordinate 3,652,926 downwards.
CACGCTGTTTGCGCGAAATGACTCCCACATCAAGCAGCAGAACCACAATCGAACCAAAACCAAGGAATGGCCGAATATCCGGGTAGCTAGCGCCGAAGAGAACACCGACGGCTGGCAGGAGGAGTGCCATCACCGCAAACAGGTTTTGATATAGCTTTGCTCGGGAATAGAAGAGCCGCTGTGCGCGCAGCAATTCAAGGCGTTCCGGCTTGTTCTGCTCAACGTCAATTCTGTGCTGGTCGTTCAAAACTCATATCCTCATTCTCAATCTGGTGGTCAGTAAATTTTGGGGCGACTTGCGCCGAGGTCAGCAGCCATTCAAGCGGTCCCACGCTTCCAGAACCAGCCGCCGGGTGCGGTATTCGCCAAACTCGCGCAGCTCGTTGTTCTTGAGCACGCGGAAGGTCTCGGAGGGGTAGTCCTCACCCATCACATCGGCGGGGTCGAGGATGTAGCGGAGTTCGTCGCGGGTCAGGCCGTAGAGGCGGGCGTAGTAGGCGTCGAGTTCGGCGCGGAGAATGGCCCGGCGTTCCGGGTTCCAGGGGAAGGGTTCGCCGGCGTAGCCGAGGTCTGCGGCCCAGGGTTTCAGGTCGTGAGCGGTGTAGGTGAGTTCGAGGACGCGGGGGACAATGAAGGCGAGGTCTGAGTCGCAGTAATTACTGGGGGCGAAAACCGGCAACTGCTTCACAATCCCGAGCGTCATATTGGTTCCCCCAATTTTCTGGCGGGCACAGTAATCGAGGGTTAGTGACGAAAAATTCGCTAAGCAACAGGCAACTTGTGAGGCCGTTGTTCGTCCATCAAAAAATATCGTCGGCAAACTATTTGATACAGCAACCCGTGGCAAAACCGTAGCTATGTATGTCCGCTCGTTCGTCGCGTTAGTAATCCACCGCCACGAGATGAAGTAATTTCCGCTAATTCCCGCGTCCGAAACTCGTTGAGAGAACTCGGACGATTTAACCCAATAACGAGGTTTTGGACTGTAACTAGGACTAGTTTTTTCTATGTCTAATGAATCCCGACTAGAGTCCGACGACGAATCGTAGGTCGCCCATCGATGCTCGTAAAGATGCATCATCTTAGCTTCATAGACAGGTACATCACCCTCACTTGGCTCATTCACAAAATGATGGCTATCCTCTGCCATATGAAAGAATCGTGTGTGAAATCGAACTGACCAAAGGTTTTCCACGCGCCCGCCTTCGAGAATCAGCACCGGCGCGGCGCGGTAGAGCTTCTTGGTCAGCGCCGCATCGCGCTCGCTGCGGAACACCGGGCAGGTGAGGGTGTTGGGGTTGATGAGGCGGAATTCGTCCGGGGTCAAAGTGAAGCGACGGCGCGGGTCGGCCAGTTGGTGAGTCTGGGTGGCAAAGCAGACGAACTCGGCGGCCTCGGCGCGGCCCAGGGTCAGCAGACAGAATTTCATGCGGCTATCCACGGCCGGGAACAGGCGCTCCCGATTCTCGATGTCGTACAGGCTGGCGAGCCTTCCGGCCTGGGTCAGCCCGGCAAAGAAAGCCTTGGTGCTGTCGTCGGTGGCGATGCCGGTGGGTACGATGAAACCCGCCCTACCTTGGTCTGCCATCAACTGGGCAAAGGTTTCGGCAAATAGCGCATAGGTATTCACATCGCCGACGCCGGTGAGCGGGTAACGCCCGGCATCGTGGGCAAACAGGCTAGCGGCCTCGGCGTTGCGCCGGGCGGCGAGGAAGTCCGCATACAGCGCCTGCTCCGCGCCATTGGGCGGCACCAGGCCCTGCGCCGCCTCCACCTCCGGGTAGAGGGTGTGCAGCAGCATGCCCTCGGCCAGCAGGGCGATACGCCGACCGCGTTCGGCCTTGTGCTGCGCCTGGGCCACCAGCGGGCTGCGGGTGGCGAAGAATTCTTCCTCCTGCAACTTGATACGTTCCCACGGTGGGTTGCCCAGCAGCACATCAAAACCACCTTTGGCCTTGACCTGCGGAAACGCCTGCCACCAGTGGAAGGTCTGCGCGGCCTGGGCGGCAGCATGGGCAGAGTCGGCGAGGCCGGGGCGCGGGGTGTCGCCGTTCAACACCAGCCACAGGTCCTGACTGGTGGGCACGCGGGCTTCCGTTTCCGTCGTTTTGGGCAGCACGAAGGCGGCCACGAAGAGGTCGGCGGCCAGCCGAGCGCGGGAATTGGCTAACTTTTCCTGCAAGGCGGCGAAGGCGGCGCGCTTGGCTTCAATCGCTGCCAGCGTGTCATCGGGCAGATGCTCGAAGGCATCGGCATCCTGCTCGGCTTCCAGCCCGAGGCTGAACTGGCCGCCTGGCGCCTTGGCCTTTTCGATGGCTTTCAAGGCATCGCGGTTAGCCTTCTTGAGGCGTTTGACCACTTCCTTGTCGTCACCGGACAGGGCATTGAAGGCTTTGTCCGGAATCCCGGCGTCGAGTACGGCCGGGTCGAGGATGCCGAGCAGCGCATCACCGCATCGCAGATGGGCATCGAGGAAGGTGAGCGGGCGTTCCGGGGTATAGGCTTCCAGCCACAGCGCGGTGCGGGCAAGTTCCACGGCCATCGGGTTCTTGTCCGCACCATAGATGCAGTGGGCCACCACGTCGCGCAGGGCTCGGCGGTAATCGGCGGGCAGTGGATTGCCATCGGTCGCATTGAGGCGCGCCACTTCTTCCGCAATACGGCGAGCAGCGGCAAGAAGAAAATGGCCGGAGCCACAGGCGGGGTCGCAGACCGAGAGGGCCAGCAGGGCCTTGACCGGCTCCTGCGGGTTTTCCGCTAGGGTGCGGGCGATGACCGGCTCCAGCGCGCTCTTGATGAGTTCCTGCACCAGGCTGTCCGGGGTGTAGTAGGAGCCGGTGAGCTTGCGGGCGTTGCCGCGGTTCGAGCCTTCGTCCTCGTCGCCAATGAAGCCGAAGCGGCGAACCCCTGCGGTCAACACCACATTCGGCACCAATTCCAGCAGGCTTTCATAGACGCTGCCCAGCTCCTCGGAATCCATGTCGCGGTAATTGACGCGGGAGAGCGCGGCACCATCGCGGAAGAAACAGAGGCTGAACAGCGCCGAGAGCAGCGCGCTGTTGTCGAGTTGTGCTGTATCGAGGTCAGGACAGTGGCTGGTGGCGAAGAGGCCGCCCAGGGCTGGTAAGCCAAGTGCCGGCTGACCTTGGCCGAGCCCCTTGAAGGTGATGCTCAGGGCCTGCCAGAGGTCGGCATGGCGGTCGTAGCTACGGCGGCGGGCAGCCAACTGGCGTAGCCGCGTCAGGCTGTAGCCGGCGAGGTAGCGTTCGCGGGCCTCCGGCATGGCCTCCGGTGCAAAGACCAGGTCGCGGTCCTCGATGGTGGCAAGAAAGATGAAGCGGTAGATGAGGCGCAGCAGCTGCTCGAAATAGGCTTGCGTGCTGAGCTCGCCGGCTTCGAGGTGGCGGCGCAGTTCCGTGTTGGCGGGATGCGCGAGGAAGCCGGAGCCAAGAGCACGCAGGGCTTCGGTGACGCCGACACGCAGTCGGTCGCGGGCGCGGATGCCGTCCTCCTGCGCGGTGTTGCGCCAGCGCTCCAGCGGGCAATTCGCAGGTTCGGCGCCGACCTTGCCGAAACGGGACGCATGGGCCAACAACCAAAGGGCGGTGAAGTCTGGGTAGAGGCCTTCGCTGAAAATGGCTTCGAGGTCAGCCTCGATGTAGGCGGGCCGCGTCAGGCTGGGGTTGTCGCGCAGGATGCGCAGCTTGAGGCCGTTGCCGACGACAGCCCAGAGGGCGCCATCGCTGGCGTTGAGGTATTCTTGGGCGAGCAGGAAAGGCGAGCGGCGGCGCACACCGTCACCGAAGCGGGTATCGGGCTTGTCGAGAAGTTGGTCGTGTGCAGCCAGAACGACGGGAATCTTCCCCTCGCCGGCGGCGAACCCAATGGGGAAAACACGCTCCCCGAGCGTGACCTGGCCAACCGCCTTAAGGTCGCCAAAGCAGAATACGTGACGCAGCAGCGGTTCGAGCAGTTCCTTAACGGTCAGCGCATGGCTGTTGAAGTCGGTGCGGGCGCGCTTGGCGGCGAAGTCCTGCCAGAGGTTTTGGGCAATTTTCCAGTGGCGGCCAATTTCGTCACGGAGCTTGAAGCCGCGCGGGATGTCGTAATCCGCCTCCGTCTGCTCGCTGGCTTCGAGATGTGCAACCTTGTTGAGAAAGTCCGGGGCGAGCAAGCCACCTTCGATGCTGAGGGCGGGAAAGGCGAGTTCCTGATTGTTACGGCGAGCCATATTCTTTTGAACTCCTGTTTTAGGCCGGAATAAGGACGAATACGCCCATGACGTCGACGGGCAGACTGGGCGTCACGCGATATTCACCGCGCCCTTGCGCTGCTTCACGAACACGCCGATGGTCATCCAAAAGCAACTGCGCACGCTTGCGAGCCAAAGCCTCCAGGGTTGGTTGCTGAGTATCCAGCTGGTCGAGGGAACGCTGGATATGCTGGTCGCGCAGTGGTGGTGGCATGTTCCGGGCTGGTTCGGCAGCCATCAGAGCACGGGCAGCAGCATCCTCGAGCAGAGGCACTGCTTCATCCGCTGGAACGCCAACAGTCAGTGTTTCTTCACATAACAGCAAGCGCGATTCACCGCGATGGGTCACGGTCAACTGGTGACGCAAACGCACCAGCAGCACGGTGGTTTTCACCTGAACCGCCTCAGTAAAAATTGCACCGGCCCGTGCCACAGCATCCAAGGCATTGTCATTAGAGGCCGAATTCTCCAGCGCTGACTCGAGCAGGTAGTCGGCAAGCACGGAAACCAAGGGATGGGTTCGATGAATGAACTGTGCTCCCGTCGCGATAGGCTGATGGAAATCGACGCGCAACGTGCCTGCCAGGCCTTCGCCTTCAAGCCGCTCGCGCACGGCCCCCGGCAAACTACCGGCATGGAGCTTCCAGTGGATGGCTCCCGCCTTGCTCGCGGCTTCCAGCGGTGCGCCGAGTTGCAAAGCAGCACGTCTGACAAAGCGTTCGACATCATCTTCGCCGCCCAGGACCGCCAGGGTTTTCTGCCACTCAGGCAGGACGTCCTCGGGTTTCAGACGACGTTGGGCGAACAGTGTACGGTTCTTAGACGCTTTGTCTCGAGCCGATTGCCAGGCAGTGTCGATGGCTGCCTCGGGCTCACCGAAGTCCAGGCCCATTTGGGGCATCTTGCTGGCCGTGGTCCCTTTGCGCAACAGCACGGCACCGACCAGCGCCTGTGTTAGCTTGCCCTCGTCATCGGGCATAGGCACCAGCACACCGAGCTCCTTGCGAATACTCTCGGCCTTGCGCAGGATGACTTGCAGTACGGCGCCATCAACCGGGTTGTCCTGGCCGTAGAGCATCGTGGTGCGCACTTCCCGGGCCTTCTGACCAAAACGGTCGACGCGACCTTCCCGCTGTTCGTGGCGAGTCGGGTTCCAGGATAGGTCGTAATGAACGACCGCGGTGAAGAGGTTCTGGAGGTTGATACCTTCCGACAAGCAGTCGGTGGCGACCAGGATGCGCTGCTCGGCCTCGCCCATCGCTTCAACCATCGCCTCCCGCTCCGCCGGTGCAAAATCGCCTGTAATTGGGGTTACCTGATGGTTTTTGAATACTGGGCGCAACTGGTCGGCAACGTAATGCGCCGTCGCAATATAGCGGCAGAATACGACTGGCTGAAAGCCTGCCTCAGTGAGTTCCTTGAGGTGCTCGATAAGGCGCTTGAGCTTGGGGTCCTTGGCGGCCCCCGTCAGGCCCTCGGCACGGCCAATCAGGTCGCTAAGCCACTCAGTATCCTCGGTGCGGGCGCCGGGTTCAATATCCTGCGTCGAGAGGTTGTCTTCCAGGCCATCGAGAACCCGTTCCCGGCCCTGCTCCTCGGCCTCCTCCAACGTCAGCTCCTCAACCACGGCCGCGCCCTCGGTGAGCGCGGTGCCTGAGAGCCGAGTACGTAAGGCGTTGATGGCTGCTGCCGGCGATGAGGAGATACAGCGCAGTAAGGCCAACGCCGCCCACCAGCTCATACGCTGCTGAAGCAGGCCCTGGCCTTCGGCACGAACTACCAGGGTGCGCGCATATTCGAGCACGTCATCGAACAACCGGCCCCACTCACCAGTGAGCTTGTAGGTCACTTCGGTGGAGAAGCGCTCGGGGAAGACGCTACTGTCCTGCCATTCTTCGATGTCGGGCCGGCGGCGCTGGACGAAATGATTTGCCAGTTGTTCGCGCAAGGGGCGACGGTTATCTGAAGGAATGTCCTTCAGTTCCTTGAATTCCGGATTGAGCAGACCGAGTAGGTTGTAAAAGGCTTCTTCATCTCCGGAATGCGGAGTCGCAGTGAGCATTACCAGGTGACGCTCGGGATTCTCGACCAGACCTTTGAGCAGGGTGTAACGCTGCTGCTTACCCTGGCCACTATAGGTACAGGTGTGCGCTTCGTCGACGATGACGCATTCGGGGCAGGCACGCTGGAATTCATCCCGCCGGCGGTCGGACTTGATGTAGTCCAGACTGACAACGGTAAAGGGGTAGGCTTCGAATACGGACTGGTTGGCAGGAAGCCCTCGCTCCAGCCGGTTAGCAGTGGTGTTGCGGACCACCACGGCGTTAATGTGGAAGCGCTGTTTCAATTCGCGCTGCCACTGCTCGCACAGGTGGGGTGGGCACAAGACCGCCAGACGGCTGATTTCGCCGCGGTCGAGTAATTCCCTGACAATAAGGGCAGCCTCGATGGTCTTGCCGATACCGACGTCGTCAGCAATCAACAGGCGAACAACATCCTGCTTCAAGGCCATCAGCAGTGGCACAAGTTGGTAGGCGCGCGGCTCAACGGCGATGTTGCCGAAACTACGGAAGGGGCCGGCGCCGGTGCGAAGTTTCAATTGCAAGGCATCACGCAGCAGTTGGCCGGCCGCAAAATTGGCGGCTTGCTGGACGGATGGCTTCGGAAAGGTTGCAGGCCCAACAGGGCCGGGTTCGATTGGCAAGTAGATGAGCGTCGCATCATCCTCCGCCGCGCCCAACGGACGCAGGTGCAACGTATCGTCCGAAGATTGCGGCAAGACAATCCATTCGCGGCCACGAGCCGAGACAAGGCTACCGGGTTGAAACGAGGTTTGCTGCATCATGCGTTATTTCCTGTGCCATTTCCTGCGCCGAACAGGTCGGCATGTGCTTTGAAGATGCCAGCCCAAGCATCAATTTCCTTAGGGAAGCGAACAACGTAATAGCCACCTGCTTCCAGGCAAGCATTGATGGATTGGTCCTTGCCAGCCTGCGCCGGCGCTTCATGGTGGGGGCCATCAATGAATATGGCAGCCTTCCAGTCGGCGTAGTAAAAATCGGCGGTTGTCTGGCAGCGTTCAATCGTGTGCTGCCCAGAATCGGGCGCGCGATAGCCGTTGGCCTGCACGAAATCCAGCCAGGCTTGCTCCAACGAACTGCCAGCAATGCGTTGGAGTTCGCCCTGCTGCTGCTCGGGAGTACGGCCAAAGCTGCCAACCTCGCCGTGGGAACGTGTCAATTGACAAAGAATATCCAGCGCCTTGCCTTCGTTGTCCGCATCCTGGCGGTCGATGTGAAGGTGGTCCGGCTGGTTGTAGTACGAGAGCAGGCATTTGTAGCAGCCAGCTTCGCAGATAGGCTGGCCATTCGGCCCTAGGTCATCAGTTAGGTGGGCCTGCTCCCAGCGTCCATTGGCTGGCCGCTGGTAATGCATGATGGACAGCGCTTCAGCGGCTACCTGGGCGAGCGCGTCCGGTTCCGTGGCAATACGAGTGAGCACACCCGCACCGCCCTCGGCCGACTCGTAGAACAAGATGGCGCGACGCAGGTCGGCTTTAGGGAGCGGCTCGGCCATCAATTCGCTCTCCTCGAGCTGGTAGACCGCTTCGATGCCGCGCTTGAGCGCGTACTGCAAGGTCGCCATGGTCTTGATGTCTAGCTCTTCAAGCGGACGCACGATGAGCACGTTGCGGCGGTCCTCCACGTAGGGAACGATGCGCTGCGGTGGCGTCTTATCAGGAGGCGTTTCCGGGTCTGGCTCGCCAGCTTCTTCAGCCCCGCCCATCCAATGGCCTGTCACCGGGTTAATCATGAAACCGAGCAAGCTCTTTTCCTTACGGCGCCGCCAACCCAGATTCATGCGCCAGACGGTGGCGGCTGAGCCATATTGCAACTCCAGCACCGGGGTGTCGCCGTCCTTCAGGAGCGCATGCATCACCTGGAGCTTGCCATCCTGCTCGCCGAACTGAATGGTGGTCTGCATCTCATAGCCTTGGCGCACCCGCTCTTCCTCATTGGCTGTGATGCGTTCCGCCCGCTTAGTGGATACGTTCTCGATGCGGTAAAGATTCTGAACGGCCACGGCATCAGCAAGTGGCGCATTGCAGGAAACACAGCGGTCAGCATCGCGCTGATTGCGGAAATGGCCGTAGCCGCAGACCGGGCAGATACGCGCCACATCGGTCGTGAGTTTGGCACCGATGGAAACCTGGTCATCCGAGCCGACGGAGAGCATGGCTCGGGTGACTCGATACTGACTGCCCTCGTGATAGATGAGGCTGTAGGGGCCGAACTCCGACAGCGCCAGGAAGCGCGGACGGGAGAGGAAATTCTCGCGACCAATCTTGCCCTTTCGTGCCGGAATGTAGGCCATCAGCGGTAGGCGCGGGAAGTTGTAGCCGGGCAGAAAACCTTGGCTGGCCAGATAGCGGTACGTGTAGAAGTCCGAATTGGCCGAGCCGGATTCCTGGAGCAACAGGGACTGCTGCCGGAAAGCCTCGTCGTGACGCTGTTTGGCATCGCGCCGGTCGCGTTCGCTGGCCGCCGGGTTGTTCATGACCTTCTGGTTGATTTCCATCTGCCGCTTGGTGGCGGCGAAGAGGTCGCGCCAGCGGTCGAGCGCCTTGTCGAAGGAGGTAAAGGCCTGGCGGAAGACCTGCTCGGCAAAGTGCTCTGTGTACCAAGGCGCTTTCTGTGGAGTCAGTTCCCCGGACAGCATAGATAGGATACGCAGCCCTCGGACATGAGCCCGCTTCTGGGGCCCATCAGCATCCATCTGCTGTTTGTACTCGTCGGTCAGCGGTGCCGCCGGGTCGTTCATGTCGAGCAGGCCGCGCACGCTGTTGTCGAGTTTTTTCCCCGTCTCCGCCAGCCAGACCGCATGCAGGTGGCTCTGTATAAGTTCGCGGTTTGCCAGGTCTAGTGTGGGCGGATTCACTTGGCCATGAACCATTCGTACTGGGGCACGGAAGAAATACTGGTCATGCGGCGACTGGGCAGCGCAATAGGTAATGACCAGCGCCGGCTGCCCGGCACGACCTGCACGACCACTGCGCTGGGCATAGTTAGCCGGTGTCGGCGGGACGTTACGCAGATAGACCGTATTGAGCGACGAGATGTCGACCCCGAGTTCCATCGTGGGCGAGCAGAACAGAACCGGCAGCCACTCCAAGGGCTTGCCTTTCGCAGTCAGCCAGTCGGCCTTGTCTTTTGGCGTGAAGCGGAAACGGGCCTCGCGCTCCAGGCGGTCGTCTTGCTCGACCTGCGCTGTATGTTCCCGAGCCTCGAAGTCGTAGAGACGATGAACTGGATTGGCGAGCAAGCCGGCGATATTGCCGTAGAGACTGCGGAAGAAGGCGTTGTCATCAGCGCCTCGTTTGCTTTGCCCGTCCCCAACGGTCCAAAGCAGGCTGGTGCCGTTCAACTGATACCCAGTCATGCCGAATTCTGTTTCTTCGGCCACGACCAGTCCATAAGATTTAGCGGCCTTGAGCAGTGCTCGGACGATTTCCTCGTAATGCTCGTCCTTGATTTTGGCGGCGTGGGGGTTGTCGCTGCCATCCAATTCCCGCCAGACACTGCTCTTCTTGATGTCCTTGCCGAGCTTGGAGCGGGCACTGCCCGACACCAGGTAATCGACGTTACGACGGTCCTCATCGCGGGGCTTGCCGGTGGTGATGAACCAGTTCGAGGAAATGGGGTTTTCGTCCTCGGTAAAGCCCCAAGGTTCGCGCAGGTTCGCATAGCTGGACGTCTTGAGGCGGTCCAATTCCGTGCGGTCAAGGAAGCGGGAGGCCAGGCAAAGCCCTTGTCGCATGGCATCAAAAAGCTTGATGAGCAGACGCTTGCGAACATCAGGCGAGGCGGCCAGCAGAATCAGCGGCGCATCGGCCCAGGATTCCTTGTCGGACACCAGGTCGTCGAGGTCCTGATATTCGATATGAACGAGGCCGAGTTGCTCAAGGTTCGGGTTATTGAAACGCCACCCGCGGCGCAGGTCGAAATACACCCTGTAGCCCAGAATAGCGCGCATGATGTCCTGCACCTGGCGACGGGCATTGCCCTTGATGTCGGGGTCCTGCATGTACTCGGCGCGCACACCGGGGTCGTCTCGGTCGAACCCAAGGGATTTAAAGACCGCGTCAGATACCTCTGCCTCGGTCAAGCTACCGCCGGCTTTCTGCACTGCCGCCAGCAGGGCTGCGCGTTGCAGAAGAACCTGAAGGAAATCGTTGAAATGGCCGACCTGAAGGGCCGCATCCTGGCGGTTGTCTGTAAACCCGAGAACCTTCTTGGCCTCCGCCTTGAGCTGCTCATCCTCTTCGTAGAGATAGCGCAAGGCCGAGAGGGTCAGCATGGTCGTGGCGGAACTACGCCCCTCGCCGGAAAGCCCGGTCAGTCGCAAAGACTCCTTGCCGGCCGTCTGATGCACAACGCCACAGCGTAGGCAGAAGCCGAAGCTGCCCGGAATGTACCAGCCCGGCGTGCCATCGGCAGTATGCCCCCCTTCGGCATTGAGCCTGACGTGATACGGCTGGCGCTTTTTATAGTTGGATTTCAGCTTTAGGTCGCCATTCTGGCGTTGCTCGAGCCACGTCTCCGGATAACGGTCGAGGGTGTCCTCCCAGATACCGCTGGTATCCGGCATGTAGTAGCCGCTCTTGATGTCTTCGTCGTCGTGGTTGCGCTCTTCGATATTGCGCGGACTGAAGGTGCGGCCGCTTGCGGAGTTTTCATCCCAGACGGGAACATATTCTTGCCCACACTCACGACAGAAATGCAGTGCATAGAGGCGGCGGGACCGGTCGCCCGGAACAAACTGGCTCCCTTCAAGCGTCAGGTAGCGTTTGCCTTCCGGTTCCAGCGAGCCGTAGACCTTGCTACCGCCCGAGATAAATTGGTGCAGCTTGAAGGCGAAGAGGCTCCGGCCACCCTCTTCAGCGGGCTTATCGGTCGTGCGGTAGGCAAGTAACAGAAAATCTGCCAGCACCTGCTTGGCCACTTCAACCTCGACACCGCTGTCTGCTGCCAGCTGGTCGGCAGCTGCCTCCAGCGTAATCGGCTGAGCTCGGCGCCACTTGCCTTCATTGCGTGTCAATCCCAGCGTGAGCTCTACCCAGATAGCCAGAGGATGGCGAGCCAACTCCAAGAACGATGCACCCGAAGGGAGTCCCGCACGAATTGCTTGACCCAATTGTGACCGGATATGGTCCACCAACAGGTCTTCCGGTGTAACGCGCTGAAGGGTTTCGGTAATGACGTTAGCGGCCGTCAGAGGTACGCCGAACAAGCGGCTGGCCACTTCAGCGACCTTGGTGTTTTTCTCCTGCTCACTACCCTCGGTTGCCATGGTGGCCGAGGTGCCTATGCATTGGAGCTTGTCGGCCAATGCCTCACGAACGCGCCGGACCAGCAATGCCACATCCGCCCCTTGTCGCCCCCGATAGGTGTGCAGCTCGTCCAAGACCAGGAAACGCAATCCCTTGGCATTACGGATGACAGCTTTGTCTTTATCGTCCTGACGAGTCATCAGGAGTTCAAGCATCATGAAGTTGGTCAGCAAGATGTCTGGCGGATTGGATGCGAGGCGCTGGCGCTCTTCTTCATCCTCCTGGCCGGTATAACGACCATAGGTCACCGGCTTATGCTCACCGTAGTCCGCCAGGAATTTGCCAAGTTCTTCGAGCTGGCTATTGGCCAAGGCGTTCATTGGGTAGATGACAATGGCTCGAGTCCGTGGCGTGGGGTCAGCAGCCTTCGCCTTGAGAATGGCGTCAACTACCGGTATGAAATAAGCCAGTGACTTACCTGAACCCGTCCCGGTGGTCAGAACGTAGCTTTCGCCGCCTTGGGCGAAGCTGATGGCTTCTTCCTGGTGTTTGAATAGGCTTAGCGAGACGCCTGCGCTGGAAGTGGATTTGCCAGCTCGGAAGATGCGGCTGCACTCAGCATGCAAGCCACCCTGCTGGATTAGCGTTTCGACCGTGGCGCCTGTCTTGAAATTGGGATTGACCTGAACAAGGGGAGCAGGCCAATAACGTCCGGAGTTGTAGGCCTCGTCGACAAAAGCCTGGATGTCAGGCGCTTGGATGCGAGTGAAGCTGCGGGTAAAGGCCGCATATTCGGATACCAGCTTGGTACGAAATTCAAATACATCCATCACAGAACCCTGAACTTTTGCATATGTAGACCGTAGGCATTATCCCAAAAGGAATGCGAAATACCGAAGGGAAAGCGGAGCGGAAGCCGTAAGCATCGAATTGTCACCAAGAAAAACAGTGGGTTATCACTTTCCAATTCCGCGATTGTTGTTATATCGTGGACCCACGGCATAGGCCGACCGAGTATACGTTTTAAGCCTGTTGATGGAGAGCATGGTCTCCAGGGCGCCATTTTGTGAACGGACCACAAAATGGAGGCCAGGGGATGGATAGCTGTAAAAAATCAGCGCCGAAGCACATAAAAACGCTTCAAAATCATTGCTGCACAGGCTTCTCCGGATATTTTACTTGGCATTTTTGCCAGCTAAACGCTGGACTTGCTGCCAGAAGCTGGAAGCAGCTTGGTCGCCTCAGCAACGTCCGCTCCGTTTCCCAAAACCGACAGGCAGGCCAGCAAAAATCCTGCATTGAAATTGCCGCGATTGATGCGCCGGTTGATGGTAGGCCCATTCCCTCTGATACCCACCTCATTCAGGGCTTCGGCCAACTCCCGGTAGCCCCATGCACGCTGCTGCATACCCCGCTTAATCAGCAGCTCAGCCTTGAAACCCCATTCGTCCATTACTTGGGACTGGGGTTTTACGTCGCCGGCCTTGGCATCAAGCGACAGCGGGCGTCCTTTACCTATACTCATTTTCAACGGCATGACTTGATGGGTTACGTGGATGACCAATTAAAGTCAATTTTGTCACACGTCACCTCAAGCTACCTATACCTCAGCCCCAACTACTTTGAGGTAACAGTAAATGCTTGAGAATTCCCAGCGGGAGCAACTGCTTGACCGCCTTGGGCTTCCTATTGCCGGACGGCGTTTGGTCCTTGATGCGGCCAAATATGCACCTGTACGCCAGGTGAGTTCGAAAGGCGGCGGTAATGTCATCACGCCATACCAGAGCCAAAAAATGCAGCGGACGGTCGAAACCGAAAGCCGGCATTTCGAGTTCCCGGCGGCTGTCAGCTTTGAATACGAGCAGGACGTACTGGAATACTACCCACAGCCTTGCCAGCTGAAGTTCGAGGTTATCGATGCAGACGGGGAAATCCACCAAATCGACCACATACCGGACTTCCTTATCATTGGCGAGCGTTCGGTCGTGCTCGAGGAACGCAAACCATGGAGCAAGATGGAGCGCCTTGCGGCTCGCTATCCTTGGCGTTATCAACTCGACCCGGATGGCCAGTGGGTAGCACCGCTGATTGAGCAGTGGCTGGCAGAGCGTGGCATCGGTTATCGCATCCGAACCGAGCGCGATATTCCGCAACGCCGCATCGAGAACATCCTACTCCTGGAGGATTACCTCGACCCGGCAGCGCCGCCATGTCCGGTTGATGTCGCACAAAGCATCCATGCCGCACTGGCCGAGGATGCAGTCCTCTATCTGGCCGAACTGTACGAGAAACTCAATTGCCGTTCGGACGATGTCTTCAAGCTGATTACCGACGGACTCCTGGTCTCCGACATCGATGTCGCTCCGCTTGAAGACCCACACCGTTGCCGGGTTTTCCGTGACGCGGCTGTGAGGGAGTTCGAGCACGCGCGTTTGCGCCCAGTTCCCCAAGCCATTCCCGGCGTCGTCGACATCCGTGTCGGCGCACGAGTGGTCTATGACCAACAGGCCTTCACCATCGTGATGGTGGGTGGCAGCAAAGCCGTTTTGCAATCCGATGATGGCAACAGTGTCGAAATTGCGATGGACACTCTGGAGCGCCTGGCCTTGAACCTGGACCTAGTAGCCAGCAGCGCTGAGCAGTCGGAACCCATCCGCCTCTCTGATTTCACGGAGGAGGAACTCAAAATTGCCTTGAGCCGGATGAATGGTTTGGCAAACGTCACCAATCCGAACCGCTCACAGCGTCGTCACTTGAAGGCCCTGGCCATAGCCAAACTGACAGGGACCGACGAACTGGTTGCACTGGTTCCACGGTTGCGCCATCGGGGCAACCGCATTCCACGCCTCGACGAGGCCCAAGAAGTGGCAATGCAAGACGTCATCCGGGAACACTATCTCACCAGCGCCGCCCGCAATGCTAAGCACACGCATCTTCAGCTCAAGGTTTTGTGTGCAGAACGAGGAATTGAGTCACCGTCGTATCCGACGCTGATTGCCCGCATTAAGGGGCTGTCACAGGAAACCGCAGACAAGGCTCGCCATGGCAATCGCGTCGCCTATCAAAACGGGGAGTTTGTCCATATTCTGTATGCCGACACGCCGGCGCACGGTTCCAGATTCTTGCAGTACGTGCATATGGACCATACAGAACTGGACATTGAGCTGATTTCGCTCAAAACCGGCAAATGCCTGGGCCGTCCTTGGCTGTCGCTGGCGATTGATGCCTACACCCGCCGCATCGTCGGCATGTACCTGAGCTTTGACCCGCCATCGTATCGTTCGAACATGATGCTTTTGCGCGACATTGTTCGACGCAATCGCCGGTTGCCACAGTTTATCGTGGTCGACAACGGCGCCGATTTCCGCAGCCAGGATTTTGCCCGCTTTGCCGAGTTGATGCGTATCCATGTGCGCTATCGGCCTGCCGGCCGTCCCCGCCATGGTGCGGTGATGGAGCGAATCTTCGGGCATGCGCACACTGAGTATGTGCACAACCTGGCCGGGAACACCAAGGCTACCAAGAAGGTTCGCCAGACCACAGGCAAATTTCTGCCGTCCCGACTCGCCGAATGGTGTCTCGAGTATCTGTATTACGGCCTGGAATACTGGGCGTTCGAGTATTACGACACGGAAATCCATTCAGCCTTGGGCATGACACCACGTGAGGCCTGTGAGCGCAGTTTGCTCAATGCTGGTCAGCGCTCCCACCGGATTGTTACGCTGACCCGTGACTTCCTCATCCTGACTTGCCCAACGGTAGGTCGCCGCGGAGAGCGGAAAGTCGACCGGCAGCGGGGCATCAAGGTTCACAACCATTTCCACTATTGGTGCCCGGAACTGCGCGACCCGAAGCTGCACGGCAAATACGTCCCTGTGCGCTATGACCCCTGGGATGCGTCGACCGTTTATGTCCAGATTAACAAGCGCTGGTTTGCCGCCCAGTGCAAGGCCCTGGTCGGTCACGGCCAGATGACAGAAAAGGAGCGTGAGCTCATTGCGGACGAACTGTGCGGCCGTTTGCCCCTGGCGGATGACGAAGAACCGTCACCCCAGAGGCTCAAGGAATTTCTGCGCATCTTCACGCCGGCGGGGGCCGCCAAGTTGGCCTTCGAGCGCCAACAGGAGAACCGCGAGCTCTACGAGCACATCGGCCTGGGCGCCATCACGCCCCCGACGTATCAACCGCAGCTCCGCCATCAGACTTCTGCGACCGTTACCGACATCGAACCACGAGGGAGCTATACACCGCTCCCGTCATCTGTTTGCCACCCTGAGCAACCGGACGACCTGGAATTCGAGACTTTCTAATTTTGCATCACGCCATGAACACGACTACTCAAAACACCCATCCGACCTCAACCGCCAACACCCCGACGCTGGGCGCCCGCATCCGCCATCCTCGGATTGCCTGCACCATCGAGGAATGCCAACTGATGCTGACCGCCGGCTCCAGTGCGGACCTGATTCTTGTCTGTGGTCCGACCGGCGTCGGTAAAAGTACGCTGGGTCATTTTCTGGTCACAGAAGAACTGAAACTACAAGCAGGGGAGATGGCCACCAATCCGGGATTCATGCCGGCCATCCGCGTCGAAGCACCTGCATCTGGAGAAAAGGAGTTCTCCTGGCGTTTGTTCTACCAGCGCATCCTGCATGAACTGGAGGGCGAATTGGACGCGCCACGCACTGCATATGGCGTCGACCCCGAAACCGGTAAGGTCGTGCGCCCGCGCGGCAACAATACCAACCGCCTGTCCGGCCTGCGTACGGCCGTGGAGCGCTCGCTGCGCAATCGGGGAACCCGTTTTATCGTCGTCGACGAGGCGGCCCACATCATCAATCAATGCCCGCCTGCGCGGCTGGCCCAGCAGCTGGATACGCTAAAGTCCCTCTCCAACGAATATGGCGTGCAATGGGTTCTGCTTGGCTCCTACGACCTGTTCGACCTGATGAGCCTGAGCGGTCAATTGGCACGGCGGGCTCACGTGGTTCATTTCAGCCGCTATCGCCACGACCAGGATGTCGACGTCCGCTGCTTCAACGGTTGCCTCAAGCAATTGGCCAAAGGCATGCCGGCACTGCAAAACCTCGACTTGGTGCGCTACGCCGAGGCATTTCATCAAACCACGCTGGGCTGTATCGGCACCCTGCGTGCGGTTTTGATGCGCCTAGACCGCCTCGTAGCCAGCAAAGGTTGGTCCGAGGACGCTTTGTGCACCGCATTGCTGACCGATGCACAAGTTACCCAGATTACACGTGAAGTCCTTGAGGGGGAGGAGCGGATTGCTCCCGGCCTACACCGTAATTCACTGTCCATGGATACCGTCCGTACCCCCAAAGCTGCCTGATGAGTACCATGAACAATCCCCGTACGACTCTCCATGCCCTAGTGCCGATGGGGCAAGGCACGACTGAAGTCGAAAGCCTGACCAGCTACTTCTGCCGCCTGGCTCACTCACACGGAATGACTGCGCGTAACCTGGCGGCCTGGACGCTTGAACATTACGAGCAGCCGATTCCTGACGATTTCAAGTGGTTCCGCCGCTCGTTCGGCGGGATGTCCACTGAAACAGAACAGTGGGCAGTATGGCTGGCGGAGCTGACCGGCATTGCCAACCTGGACCATCTCACCTTGGTGCCATGGCGCCATCTGATTTCCAATCCGGGTTTGCCCCCGGCCTCTGACCGCTGGTGTCCCTGCTGCCTGACTGAAGACCGGGCACAACAGCAATCGCCATATCTGCGCCTCAGCTGGGATTTTGCGCCGGTAACCGCCTGCCTTCGCCACAAGGTTGGGCTGCGTTCTGAGTGCCCGCATTGTGTCAAATCGAATGTGCGCAATCGCGCCACCACTGTGGTTGTGGGCTATTGCACTTCGTGCGGCGGATTTTTGGGGGATGCCGAAACAGAAGCGGCCACGCCACAAGCGCTCTGGAGTGCCCGGCAAGTAGGGCAGATGCTGGCCACACCACCGCGAATTGCCACCGACGGCGTTACCAAACTGCTTGAAACCATCATCGAAAAAATGGCCGACGGCAATGCGGCGGCCTTTGCTCAGGAGCTCAACCTCTCCAAAAGCGGCGTTTGGTATTGGCTCCGGAAAGGCGGACTGCCGACGCTACCGGCCTGGCTCAGCATTGCGCTTCATGGTGGAATTAGCCTAGAAAAGCTCTACGCCGGCGAGCTCGCAAACTGGAAATTGCCAACCGAACCGGTGCAGTTTGCAATGCAACTAGCCACGTCGCCACGCAAGGGTATTCAGTCTCGTGAATTGGACTGGGAGGCTATTCGCCAACAATTGCACAGGATACTGGCAGAGGAGGTGCCGATTACCTTGGCAGAAGCGTGCCAGCGTACCGGTGTTGAACACAAGCTGCTTTATCTGCGAGCCAATTCCGAAGCTCGAGCCATTGCAGACCGTTATCGTCGTCACCAAGCAGCCCTGAAGGAAGCTAAGGAAGCCCGTCTACAGGCCGAAGTAGGTGAGCTGATTCGAGAGCGACTGGATGCTGGATACGAAGGCATTAGTGCTCGGGAGGTCTGGCAGCAGCTGGTTGGCGACTTGAAGACCATTCGCCATACCTACCGGCAAGTAGCCAAAGCCATCGCGGCGAACGACTAAACAAATTCGGCAGTTCAAAAGCAAAACGGAACCAAATTGGTTCCGTTTTTTTGCATCTTGATTTTGTAGAAATCGAAGCAAAACTTTCGACTCTACATCGGGAAACCCGATAAACCAAAATGTGTCCTATCGTGAAATAAAGCATTTACTGGCCTGGTGGCCACTTTATGCTTTACGGCACAGTTACCTTGTGCCGTTAAGCGTTTGTTGTCTCGAAATAAAGCATTAACTGGCCGAGAAGCCCCTTGGAGCATACCTCTTGCCCCGCAGAAACGCCGTAAAACTGGCTGAAAACGATGGATTCCTGGGTACTGAAAAGCATATCTTGGCCAACCGTTGCGAAATATAGCAATTCTTGGCCAAAAAACGTCCCTAAAAATTTAACGGCATTTCGGCAACGAAGCACTTGAAGAGTGGCATGGGTAAGTAGAAGACCAATAAAACCTCACCAAAACCGGGCATCGATCCGATTTTTTCGAAACGCCATTCAGAAACTGTTTGATTTCTTGGTAACGCCCCCCGACACACAGCGACGCCACCTAGTACTGGAGGAACAAACCGCCATGCGCACTGAAGCATGCGTTATCGACCTGATCAAAACCGAATATGGCACCTATGCAGCGCCCAACACCAACCGTGTCATTCGTAATACCAATTCCCGGAGCAATTTAGGCGGTTTGAGCTTTTTGTCTAAGCGTCTGCAACAGGTTTGCCTACGATCTGACATGATTTCGTAATCTCATCGTCTTAGCTTGTCGCCAGTTCTCACTCGACAAGCGCCCATGAACGCACCAGCCCCACCGAATCTGGCCTTTCCAGCCACCAATTTAACGTTGCAAGACCGCCTGGATCAGAAGATATTCAATGGCCTGTACTCGCGGTCACTTGTTTACAACACCTGCTGGGAGGATCCGGAAGTCGATCGTCAGGCGCTACACCTCGGTGCTGATGACCGAGTTCTGGTCATTACCAGCGCCGGTTGTAACGCCCTCGATTACGCCCTGCAGGGACCATCGAAGGTCTATGCCATAGACGCCAATCCGCGCCAGAATGCCCTTCTGGAACTGAAAATTTCCGGCATTCGCCATCTCGGTTTCGAAGACTTCTTCGCATTCTTTGGCAACGGTTTCCATCCCGATGCCCGCCTTCTCTACCGCCAGCATCTACGCAGCGGCCTGTCATCATTTGCTCAGGCCTACTGGGACCACCGCATCGAATGGTTCCGCAGCCGGCACGGTAGCTTCTATTTCCACGGCCTGGCCGGTTTTGTCGCCCGCAGCTTTCGAACCTATTTCCGTCTGCGGCCCGAACTGGCACAGCAAATCCTCAAACTGCTCGACTCGCAATCTTTGGATGACCAACGTCGAATTTACGACGAAAAGATCGCTGGCGAATTATGGACGCCGCTCATCAACTGGGTATTAAACCGGCAACTGACCATGAGCCTTCTCGGTGTGCCGCACCCTCAGCGACGACTAGTCGAGGCGCAGCATCCGGAAGGCGTATCCGGTTTCATCCGCCACGCCATCGAGTACGTCTTCCGCAACCTGCCCGTAAGAAACAACTATTTCTGGCGCGTCTATCTCACTGGAAGCTACACGCGCGACTGCTGCCCATCCTATCTTCAGAAAGCCAATTTCCTCGCGCTCAAAAGCGGGTTGGTCGATTCCATCGAAACCCATACCTGTACCGTCACGGAGTTCCTGGAACGGGGCAGTGAGCCGATCAGCCGCTTCGTACTGCTCGATCACATGGACTGGATGAGCAGCTACCACCCCGACGCACTGATCGAGGAATGGCAGGCGATCACAGAGCGGGCTGCACCGGCCGCCCGCATACTGCTACGTAGCGCTCACGCAAAGCCTCCCTTTCTTGAATGGATCACGGTCGGAAAAAATTGCCGACCGTTGGCCGAGGTGGTCGAAT
Source organism: Dechloromonas sp. ARDL1 (assembly GCF_051122455.1). NCBI lineage: Bacteria > Pseudomonadati > Pseudomonadota > Betaproteobacteria > Rhodocyclales > Azonexaceae > Dechloromonas > Dechloromonas sp. ARDL1. Next base: position 3,632,797 of record NZ_CP168939.1, on the reverse strand, counting down.
TCGATACAGCATTGGCCGATCAACTGCAGCAGTCCGACCGGGTGCACACCTATGCCGGCTTCGTCATCGCACAAATGAAACAACATGCCGGTTGCTGACTTCACCGCTGATGCGCGCGTCCTGTGGCGCCTGTTGCGCGGCCAGCCCAAGGAAGGTAGCCATGCGGAGCGGTTGCAGGCGTTCTACGCGCCGCAAGCTGAGCGCTACGATGCCTTCCGCGCCCGGCTTCTGCACGGCCGTGAGGAACTGATCGAAGAACTCGCCATCGCTCCTGGCGAACGCATCGTCGAACTCGGCTGCGGCACTGGCAGCAGCCTGGAACGACTAGGGCGCCGAACACCCGAATTCGCCAGCCTGGATTTGGTCGATCTTTGCCCCGCCCTGCTTGAGCAGACAAGGCAACGTGCAGCCGGGCAGGCCAATGTGCGTGTGATCGAAGCCGACGCCACGCGCTGGCAACCCGGGATACCCGTGGATGTTGTGTTCCTGTCGTACGCGCTGACCATGATTCCCGACTGGGCGTCGGCCATCGCCAACGCACACGCCATGCTGCGCCCCGGTGGGCGAATCGGCATCGTTGACTTTCACCTACCGACAGATGGAAACCCTCTCGGCATGCGCTTCTGGCGTAGCTGGTTCGGCCATGATGGCGTACACCTCTCGGACAAGCACCTGCCGGCACTACGCCAGCTATTCACCGAACGCCAGAGTAGCGAAAGATGGGCCGCTGTTCCCTACCTGCCCGGGCTGCGGGCGCCCTACTATATCTTCGTCGGAGAACGCACGGATTGACCATGTTCGCCAGCAATGACCGCCTAGTTGTTTAGTCCCACAGTGTGCTGGTGTAATTTATAGCCAGCTACGGAGGGATGAGCTATGGGACAGGTACTACACGGATGCGCCCGCACAACAGAGGCAGTGCGTCGAGCGATACAACATAGTCAAACGAGCCTGAACGTACTGGCAGCGCAGTATGGGATCAATCCAAAGACGGTAGCCAAATGGCGTCAGCGCCAGACTGTCCAGGATTCGCCCATGGGACCAAAGCAGGTCCGGTCCTCCGTGCTGACCCCAGAAGAGGAAGCAGCAATCGTGGCGTTTCGCCGCTATACGCTCTTGCCTCTGGATGATTGTCTTTACTCCTTGCAGTCAAGCATTCCCCATTTGACGCGCTCCTCCCTGCATCGATGCTTACAACGGCATGGCATTTCACGATTGCAGGATGTTGAGGGCGATAAGCCGCAGAAGAAGAAATTCAAGAGCTACCCGATCGGCTACTTTCATATCGACATTGCGGAAGTACAGACCGATGAGGGCAGGCTCTACCTGTTTGTGGCCATCGACAGAACATCAAAGTTTGCCTACGCCGAACTACATCCACGAGCGACGCGCTTGATTGCTCGTGATTTCCTGTCCAGCTTGGTTGAAGTAGTGCCCTATGCAATCCACACCATCCTCACGGACAACGGCATCCAATTTGCCGTGCGCAAGGGAACAGAAGGGAATTGGTGCATTCCGTTTGATCGTCTCTGTAATGCCCATGGAATCGAGCATCGCCTGACTCAAGTGTGTCACCCATGGACGAATGGACAGGTTGAACGCATGAATCGAACCATCAAAGACGCCACGGTAAAACGCTACTACTACCAGACGCATGACCAGTTGAAAGCCCATTTACAGACCTTCCTGATGGCTTACAACTTCGCCCGGCGATTGAAGACGCTGAAGGGCCTGACGCCCTATGAGTTCGTCTGCAAAACCTGGACAAATGAGCCTGAGCGCTTCAGGATCAATCCGATCCAGCACACCGTGGGACTAAACACCTAGTGATTTTCGATGCCGACGGCACGCTGGTAGATGCCTTTCGCGCCGTTGAGGCTGCCTTTGCGCATCACGGCATGGACATCGGGGATTACCAGCGTTTCCAGCGCCGGCGCAAACTACTGAAATATCTGGGCGGACTGCGCGAGTTTCCGCACAATCTACGACGTCAATTGAACAAGGAAAACCGCAAGCGCTTCAAGCATTCGCTGACCGAAATCTACCGGGGCGAGGCCAAGCTCTTTCCCGGCATGGCGAACCTGCTCAGGCGTCTGATCGCCACGCCCGACATCCGGGTCGGCATCGTTTCGCGCAACGTTACCATCGAACCAGAAACCACATTATCCCTCGTTCTCCAGCGCCACGATATCGATGTTGGGCAACTCGATTTCCTGCGCTGCATTCCTCTTGGCGAGGGAAAAGCGGGGCATTTCCGTAGCTTGCGCCAAGGATTTGGCATCAATCCGGCGCGCGCATTCGCCTGCGGCGACGAATACCAGGATTACGCCGCCGCCCTGAATGCCGGCCTGCACCCTCTGATCGTATCCTATGGTTTCGAAGATCACACTCGGCTGACTGACGATTTTGACGTACTGGAAGACATTATTTCGCGCACCCCGGCCGAACTGATCGAACGCCTGCTGCACGCACTCGATCTTTCCCCCAATATAGCCCACACCACGCTCGCCGATATCGCGCTTCGAGCAAACCATTGAACGGCCGGGCGATCTGCTACTGCGCGCTACCGATGGCCAGTGACTGCTTCTCCTGTAACGGACGATATTCGATGACCATCTGGCCACCGGCGATCTGTAGTACGGTGTAGTTGTCGTCCACCACATCGCCTTCATGCACGATCAGGTGCTGCCCTTGTCGCGCTAGAAAAACCTTGGCCCTGCCTTCCTCGACCACCTTGCCCAAATACTGGAAAGGCAGCGGTGGCGCCTTGGGCTTCGGCGGTGGAGGGGGTGGCGGTGCGACGTACCAGCTCTTATTGCGGAACGGGTCGATTTCCAGGCGATCCGGCGGAATGCCTTGCGGTACGGGGGCCTGTAACGCTGGGACAGCCAAAGCTGGCTGGTTGGATGGCTTGCCGGCCACAGAGGACGACGCAGCACGTACTGGCCGTTGCTTCTTATGCACATTTTCCGGCTCGTCTTCGGCGAAATAGCCGGCGAGCAAGGTGGTCATCAGCAGAAAACCCAGGATCAGCCAGCGCTGCCGCGGTTTCAGTTTCACGAAGCCACCCCGCGGCGAGCGAAAACGATGAAGCGCAGTTGTGCCTCGACCTCATTGGTGACGATGTTCTCGCGCCTCAGGGTGAGATCGTCGACCGCCAAGTCGGCGAATTCAGCCCGTACCGCCGCCACGTAACGGCGAATTGAGAGATAGTGGCCACGTAGCGGCAAGGTCAGCACGTAGCGTTCAAGCGGCCCACCCTTGGCGGCAACCAAGCGGTACTCGCCGATGGGAATCTGCAAGCCCTGCTCACTCGCGATGTCAAGCAGCCGACCGAGCGTCGCATTCCGCTGCGACTCGCTCTGGAAGTGGTCAAGCAGGCTGGCCCTTGCTTCCTCCGGCCGTTGATCCTGAGTTTCATTGGCCATAGCTGCTCGCCTCAGGGCTTTCTCGGCCCGCGCCAGTTCTCGCTCAGACTCGTCAATGGCCGCATCCCGACCGGGCAGCAAAACCACATGGGCAATTAACGAACCGGCCACCAATAGCAATGCAAGAAGCGGCAAGGGCTGAACATGGGCAGCCTCATGGCGCAGCCATGCAAGAGAAGTGGTCAAGAAGCGGGCAGCCATGCAGCGGCAATCTCAAAAACATAGGGACGTTGTGGATCAGTCTGCTTCAATTGATGCGAAACCAGAACAACCTGACTCAATGGTTCGCGCCGCAGCGCCTCGACAAAGGCTAAGGCTGCACCGAGGTTACGTGCCTCCCCGCTAATCTGTACGCTCTTGCCGGAAATACTGGGGCGAATGGCGACCAAGGCAACATCCTCGCTCACCGCAGCATCAATGGTCCCGAACAGGCGTTCCCATTCCACGCCAATTGCGGCGTAGGCCTGCCGCAGTGCGGCCGTCTCCTCGGGACTGAAGACATTCTCCGGGCGGCGCCAGCGCTCAGCATCCAGCCGCTTTTCCAGTCGCCGTTTGGCTTGGGCGACCTGCCCGGACAAATCGTCCAGGCGCTCACGCCGCTCCCTCTCCTCCATGACAACATCGGCGGCCAGCAAGCCACCGGCAAGCAACAGACAGAACACCAACAGTCCCGGCCGACGCGGCTGGAAATCAAGATCAGGCATGCGTACCTCCAGGCAATACCGACGGCCATGCCGTCACCTCCCACGGCGGCAGGATCGACGGCAGCATCAGTCCGTCGGGGCAGACGAGCAATTTACCACCGGGTTCACGCTGGCAATCCGCCGCCAGTAGCGCACCGAGTTCGCTACCCAGGCTATCGGGCGTAGAACGCTGGTTTCGAAGAGCGACCAAGCTGCCGCGCTCCAGTCTAGCCAGCGTCAGACGCTCCGGGTCGGCACTAACGAACCAGCCGTCGAAATCGGCCAACCTCCTGCTTCCGGATGCAAGTTCGCGGACCAGGCGCGGCTGCAGGCTGGATACGGCAATACGTCTGCGGCGAAACGCTCCGCGCAATTCGTCAACAAAACGACGTTCGATACCCGCTGCCAGTCCAGGACGGCGAAAGCGCGCGCGGTCTAGCGCAATCTCCAAAGCGTCGACCCGTTCGCCCAGCGTATTGCGCAACAAAGCATAAGCTAGCGCCTGCCGCGCCCGTGACCCAGTGATGCCGTCGCTCCAGGGCAGCACGACATAGCGCACGAAATGATCGGCAACAATGATTTCGACCCGCCCGCCTCGCCGATTGTCGTCAGCCAGCATTTCGGCAACGGCAGCCAGCGCCGGCTGCCAGTCGCTCTCACCGGGTGCGGGGGGGGGCACGACTACCTCCCGCCGACGGACAGCACCGCGCCAGGAACGATGCTCGAGCACCACCCGCCGCGGATGAACGTAAAGATTGAGACGGTCAAGCCACGAAAGTGACACGATTGGCCTCCTCCAGGCTGGTCGTTCCTGCCCGCACCATGTCCAGGGCATTTTCACGCAATGAACGGGTACCGCCACGACGGGCAGCTTCCTTCAACTGCCGAATAGGGGCGCGGCCAATGATCAGTTCGCGAATCTCGTCATTGAGGACGAGCAATTCGGCAATCGCCCGCCGGCCACGATAGCCGGTACCGCGACAACTTCCACAGCCCACAGCACGATGAAAATGCCAGCTGGCAGTAGCGGCGGCATCGAGCTCGGTATCGGCGAGTTCCTGCATACCCTGCTCCAGCGGGCGAGCGCAGACTGGGCACAGCGTGCGGATAAGGCGCTGGGCGACGACGCCATTCAAGGCCGAAACGAGGTTGTAAGGGTCGACCTCCATGTGCAGGAAACGACCGATGACGTCGAAAACGTTGTTGGCGTGCACCGTAGTGAATACCAGGTGGCCGGTCAGTGCGGCCTGGACGGCGATCTGCGCCGTTTCAGCATCGCGTATCTCGCCGACCATGATCTTATCCGGGTCGTGGCGCAGGATGGAACGCAGGCCGCGGGCGAAAGTGAGCCCTTTCTTCTCGTTGACGGGAATCTGCAGCACGCCGTTCAGCTGATACTCGACCGGATCCTCGATGGTGATGATCTTATCCTCACCGCTATTGATCTCGGACAGCGCACCATAGAGCGTGGTGGTCTTTCCGGAACCTGTTGGTCCGGTAACAAGCACCATGCCGTAGGGCTCGGAGGCCAGCCGCCGAATGCGCGCCATGATGTCGGCGTCAAAGCCCATGGCATCGAGCGAAAGCCCCTTCAGGTGGTCTGTCAGCGCCTGCTTGTCGAGCACCCGCAGCACGGCATCCTCGCCCCAAATGCTGGGCATGATCGAAACGCGGATGTCGATCTCCCGCCCCTGCCAGTTGACCTTGAAGCGGCCATCCTGCGGCACCCGGCGCTCCGAGATGTCGAGGTCTGAGAGGACCTTGATACGCGAAATCATCTGTTCGGCCGTATCGCAGCCATCGATCGAGCCGGCGAAATTGAGCACGCCATCGATGCGATACTTGACGGTTAGTCCACGGGCGTTGGACTCGATATGGATGTCGCTGGCTTCAGCCTTGAGACCATCGTGCAGCGTCGAGCGCACCAGCCGTACAACAGCGCTGCCATCCTCCGAAATGCGCTGTAGCGAGAGGTCTTCGGCATCGGAGCCAATCGCCATTACCGCCTCCTCTCCACCCAGGCTGGAATCCAGCGTGCGTACCCGTGACTCCTCGCGGGCCAGGAAAGCGGCAATGCTGCCAGGCGTCGCCAGTTGCCAGACAATCGGCTTACCGAGCGGAACCAGGGACTCCAGCCAGTCGCGCAACTGCCCATCCAGTGGATCGGCGGCAGCGACCAGATAGCCGTCGTTGTTCTCCAGAATCAAGGCCTGGCGGCGGACGAACTCCCCAAAAGGCGCGATGGACAGGGCCAACGGATAAATGGAAAGCGTCGCCAACGATACGGCCGTCAACCCGAAGGTCTCGGCCAGCCGTTCGGCAGCAGCATCTTCGCCCAACCCGAAATCGGCCTGCAGCGCAGCCAGCGCTGCTGGCAAACCGCCCTCGGCAGCAGCCCGGCGGGCGTGAGCGACCAGGCCAGCACGATCCAGATGACCACGAATGACGCGCTCGTCGACCAACATGTTCATGGGCGCCTCCTACTGAAAATTGCCAGCCAGATCGAAAATCGGCATGTAGAGCAGGAGCACAATGCCACCGATGACTCCGCCGATGAACGTCATCAGCAGTGGTTCGAAGAGCCGGGTAAAGGTATCCACGAGGCGATTTATTTCCTCGTCGTAAAATGTGGCGACTGACTCGAGCATGTCGCCGAGTTGGCCGCTGCGTTCTCCAACGGCGATCATGCGCAAGGCGACTGGCGTCGTCAGGCCACCGCCTTCCACCGCACGCGAGAACGGCTGCCCCTGTTCGATGTCGACCACCGCCTGCCGCAGGCCGTCGCGCAGGGCGGCAGGCAATATGTCTGCAACCATGCCGAGCGTTGTCTTGAGCGGAATGCCGGCGCGCAGCAGCATGCCGGACGTACGGTAGAAACGTGCCAGGTAGACCAGCCGGATGCGCTCGCCTAGGGCGGGAATGCGCCAGGCCGTGCGGGCCAGCGCGGCGCGGACCGGCGGCAGCGAGAGCAGGCTGGCAATGGCCACCCCGGCCACAGCCAGGCCGATGACCAATTCCAGGGCGTGGCCGTTAATGAAGCCGCCCCAAGCGAAGAGCAGACTGGACAAGCCTTCCGGCTCGCGACCGCTGTCGGCGAAAACCAGGGAAAATCGCGGCACCACATAACCGAGCAAGAAAAGGGTGACCAAGGTACCCACCGACATCAGCATGGCTGGGTAAATGGCTGCACTGACAATCTTCTTCTTCAGTTCTGCCAACTTTTCGTGGAATACGAGATAACGCTGCAGCGCTTCCGGCATGTCGCCGGTGCGCTCACTGGCCTTGACCGTCGCCACATAAAGCTCTGGAAAAGCCTCCGGGTGGCGCTGGAGAGCCGCTGACAACGAAAGCCCCTCGCGCAAGTGGCCGATGAGGCGGTCCAGCACCTGCGCGGTCACCGACCCCTTATCCTGTGCAGCCAGGGTCTCCAGGCCTTCGAGCACGGTCAGGCCAGCCTGCAGCAGGGCGAGCAACTGGCGAGTGAACAATGGCAACGGAAACTTGCCGCCGGTTGCGCGCCGTGCCCCCAGGCTTTTCAGCGACACCACGACACCGCCGGCCAGAGCCGGTGTCGCGGCTACCTGTTCGGCCGAATCCGCAACCACCCGTAACCGGGTGATGCCGCGACCGGGAAAGACAGCAGTGACTTCGAACTCCATCGTGTCGAGGCTCACCAGTTGGTAATATCGGCGTTTTCTTCCTCGCCGCCGGGCTTGCCGTCCTTGCCGTAGGAGAAGAGGTCGAACTCGCCATGTTCGCCCGGCTGGCGGTACTGGTAGGCATTACCCCAGGGATCGGCTGGAACATCCTTCTTCAGGTACGGCCCCTGCCAACGCTTCTCGCCGCCGGGATTCTTCATCAGCGAAGCCAGGCCCTGCTCGGCGTTGGGATAGCGCCCCACGTCAAGGCGGTACTGGTCGAGTGCTTTTTCCAGCGCATCGATCTGGGCACGCGCCGCCTTTACCTCGGATTTCCCGATCTGCGAGAAATACTTGGGCCCGACGTAACCGGCCAGCAGGCCGATAATGACCATGACCACAAGCAGTTCGAGCAGCGTAAAGCCGCGCTGCAGCAAGCAGGAAGTGGAACGGGGAACAGAAGCGGAAGAAGGCACGGATGAGCTTGTTGAAGGTTGCAGAAGAGTCCCATCGTATGCATTTCGCGTTACAGGACCGTTACGCCATTCAACGATCAGGCGTCTCCGCCGGGACCGCCTGAATACCGACCATACCACCCGCACCGCTTCCTCCATGGGTGAATTGCCAGCCCTGGTAGCTGGCAGCGCTCTCGAATCCCTCCTGCTGCGAGGCAAACCCAGCCACCTTGATCGGCTTGCCGGGAGCGCGGCTGGCAATGCCTGAAATACCCCCCTGCAAGCGAAGCAGTTCCCAGTCCATGTTGTTGGTCATCGGGTCTCGATAGAGGCGGCGCAAGTGGTGCACCGGCATCGGGAAACGCCTGTCCTGCAGCAGGTCCTCCAGCTTCTGCGGATACTCTCGCACACCGTTCGGCCCCTTGCTGTAATAGCTGGCAATGGCGCGGCGATATTCCTCGCCGATGAACAGCAGCTCCCTTTCCTTATCTCGTCGGCTTTCCAGCGACCACAGCGTCCCCGCACCGGCCAGGGCGATGCCGGCCAGTGCGACCGCGAACAACAACCCCAGATAAGTCACACCGCTCTGCCGGCGGCGACCACCGATCACCATGTCGCGTAGTCGGACCCGTCGAGCCCTTGTCCTTCGGCCCCGCTTTTCACATCCCATACCCGGCGCGAACCCGGCTCGTCGGGTGGGGGCACCAGGATCCAGGTATCGGTCGCCTCGGTCAGCGGATCCGGCGGCAACTTGCGCAGATAGCGCCGGGTAACCAACTCCTCCAGATTTTCCGGATAACGCCCGTTGTCGCCCTGAAATTTGTCGATGGCCTCGCGCATGACAGCCAGCGATTCCTTGAGCGTGACCTCACGCGCCCGGTCTAGATGCGTGAAATAGCGTGGCAGGGCTATGGTGAGCAAGGTGGCGATGACCGCCATGACCACCAATAATTCGATGAGCGTAAATCCGCCGCGCTTCGTCATGCTCACCACTCCCGGTACGGAATGCCATTCATCCCGATTCCCGTCGACAGGGAATAGACGTCATAGACATCCGCCCCCTCCGCCGGTGCATCCGGTGGGCTGGCATAGCTGCGCTTGCCCCAGCTCTGTGCCGGACTCAAGGTGGTATCGCCGTTGAATGGGTCGCGCGGCAGGCGACGCATGAGATAGATCTTGGGATGAGCCGGATCCTGGATATTGGCCACGCCCTGAACCAGATCCTCCAGACGCCGCGGGTAGCCGCTCTCGTCGCTTTTCTTCTCCACCTTGCCCTCGTCTGCGGCTCTCTTGTAGGCGTCTATGCCGGCACGTATCTCGCGCAGCGCGGCGCGCAGTTCACCTTCCTTCAGCCGCTTGGCATTCGTCTCCAGCAAGGGTACAGCCACCAGTGCCAGGGTGCCGACAATCGCCACGCTGACCACCAGTTCAATCAGCGAAAACCCCAGCTCACCCCAATATCTCATGGAGAAAGCAACCTGACTGCATGGCTTGCCGCAACGCCCGGAATCGCCTCGCCATTGTCGGAAATCGCTCCTACCACCGCGATACGTGTCTCGCCGCTGGCCCCGGCCAGCGCACGCAGGCGGAGCGTACCGCCCCCCGGATCAACATGTACCGTCATACGGCCGCTACCGCTGGCGGCTGGTGCCACGGCCTCGATCAGCGCTGGATCGAAACTGATATCGACGCTTGCCCCACCAACCAGGCCAGGAATGAGCAGGCTCAAGGCGATATCGCTGCCGCCAGCCGCCTCGCCCGGCCCCTGTATCTGCATGCCCTCCGGTGCCCCCTGCATCTCCTCGGGCGGCCTCGCCACGGCCTCGGTGACGATTGGTTCGCGCGTTCCCGGACCCGCCCCCTTCGAACTCAACGCCAAAGATTTCGGCCCCGGCGTGCGGACGGACAGCGAAGGGGCACCGACGGCCGATTCCGTACCGGATCCGATTGCCGGCACCCCAAATTCCGGACGCGTCACGTTACGCATGATGCGCGGCGTGATGAGCAGCATGATCTCGGTCTTCGAAGAGGTATCGCGCTGGCTGCCGAACAGGCGGCCGATGATCGGCACCTCGCCGAATCCCGGGATATGGCTAGTGCTCTTGCGTTCCTCATCGCTGATCAGACCAGCAAGTACCTGCGTCTCGCCGTTCTTCAGACGCAACACGGTGCTCGCGCTACGTGTACCGACCTGATAGGCCAGCGAACTGGATGGCCCGCTCACTTCCTTGACGATGCTGCTCACCTCCAGGCCAACCTTGATCGACACCTCGTCGTCGAGCGACACATTAGGCTCGACATCGAGCTTGAGACCGACATCGAGATAATTGACCGAAGCCGAGACGCCGACGTTGGCCGTCGAGGTCGTGGTGAATACCGGCAGCTTCTCGCCGATGTGAATCTTGGCTTTTTCCTTGTTCTTGACGCGAATGCGAGGATTGGCCAGCACGTTGGTATCGCCATTCTGGCCCTTGATGTTGAGCGTAAGGCCGGGATTGGCGACAAAGCTGGTCAGGCCGCTGCGGTTTTTCAGGCTCATGTAGCCGGCCGCCAGAGAACCGCCGGGCGTCGTCACGCTCTGGGTAACGCCATTCACGATGGTGGTCGTGGTGGCCTGATTCTGCAGCAAGCCATAGCCCACTGAATCCGGCCAATCCACACCCAGTTCCATCAAACGGCTGCGCGTCACTTCCAGCACCTCGACCTCCAGCATCACCTCCGGCTCGGCCAAATCTAGCGAATCAATCAGGCGCTCGACCAGGCGGATGGCATCAGGAGTGTCCTTGACGATCAGCAGATTCAGCTTCTCGTCGGCAAAAACATCCTTGCTCTTGGCCACCGTCTTGACCAGGTTCTGGGCCTGCTTCACATCGGTATTGGCCAGGTAAAAACTGCGCACCACCAGTTCCTGATACTCCTTGGCCTTGGCAGGAGTGTTGGGGTAGATCAGGAAGCTGTTGTCGTTCAACTGGCGCTTCTCGAGCTGATTGGTGCTCAGGATCAGCTTGATGATGTCCTCGAGCGGGCTGTTGCGCACGAAAAGAGTGACCTTGCCATCGCCCTTGACGTCCTTGTCGAAGACGAAATTGAGCCCTGAAGAACGGGAGAGCACCTCAAAAACCGATTTCAGCGTCGCATCGCGAAATTCCAGAGCAACCGGCTTGGCGAGCGCCGCCTTGACCGCCGGATTGGCTGCCGGCATCTGCTCCTTGGCCCGCAACTCATCAATGCGCCGTTGCAACTCACGGGCGTCGCCGTTGACCGGATCCTGATTGCGCACGGTACGTACCAAGCGCTCGGCAGCCAGCAGATCGCCCTTCTGCAAGACCTGTGCTGCCTGCTGCAACAGCCCGCGGTTACGGCGGTCGGCTGCAATCTGCTGCAAGCCCTGATTGGCCCGGGCGTTGACCGGGTCAACACGCAACACGGCCACGTAATAAACCTCTGCTGCATCCAGTTGACCGCCCTGCCGCTGGCGGTCGGCGCTGCGCAGATAGTCTTCCACGGTATCGCCCTTCTGGCGGACCAGGGTAGCCTTCATCTCAGCATCTCGCGGCCGGTCACGCACCGCCTCTTCAAGAGAGGCTATACCCTGCTCGCGCCGTCCTTCGGCAATGGCGTTCATGCCTTCCCGAAATGCCGGGTGGGAACACCCGGAGACCAGCACAACAGCCAGCAGCAACAGCGACCCGCCCTCAACCCGGCGCAGCGATTTCATCGACATCGAACTTATCCAGATGGAAAGTCTCGCATCGTATGAAGGCCCCGTTACAGTGGTGTTAAGCCCATGCCACAAGAAAGTTTCGGCAAAGATTGCACAAAAAAAGGCGACAGGAGTACCGGAATTTCCGAATACTCTGTCGCCTCGATTTCCCGGGGTTGCCGGGGGAAAAATCAACGGCTGCGGCGGCGGGCAATCGTACCCATCAGGCCGAGACCGGCCAGCAGCATGGCGTACTGCCCCGGCTCCGGTACGGCAGCCGTCATCGTCAGGTTATCGAAAACGACACCGTCGCCGCTCAGCGTCATGCGGGCGATACCGGCGCCTTCGCTGACGAAACCAAAGCTCTGGAAGGCGTTGTAAGTCGAGTTACCGAATGCCGAGAAAATGAACTTGGTCGATTTGATCAGGTTGTTGGCGCTGTCGAAGTAGCGGGCGGTGAGCATGGCCGAGCCATCCGGGTCGGTATCCCAGATGCTGTAGTCGAAGGCAACACCTTTGGTCGGCTGCGCAAAGCTGAGGTTCAGCGTCATGCTGCCAATCTTTTCGAAGGAGAAGAAATGGTTGCCATTGCCACCCCAGGCACCATTTTCCGCCAGATCAGCCATGCTCTGGCCAACGACGAATTCGTCGGTGGATGAGAAGGTGACGCCACCGATGTTTAGCGAGCCGTTATTAACGACATAGCCGTCGAAGCTCTCGAAATCGATGACCTTCTGCGGTCCCGGCACGTCGTTACGGTCGACAATAACGGCAGCCTGAACCGAGAAAGCAGATGCGGCGATCAAGGCGCCGGCGATCAGATTCAGTTTGGACATAATATTCTCCATTGCCCCCAGCGCTGGCCGGGGGGTTGTTGAGGGATCAGGCGCCGATGATGCCGCCGTCGTTCTTGGTGATGACCACCACGCTGGAGCGCGGACGGCCACCCGGCAAGGGAGTGCCGTCGGCACGGGTTGCCCACTGGCTGGCCGGCCAGTTGGAGAACTGGGTCGGATTGGCGGCAGTAGCATCTTCGCCCGGATGCTGGATACCGACGAACAGGGTCTTGCCATCCGGGGTCATGGTGATACCGGTGACTTCACACTTGTTCGGGCCGGTCAGGAAGCGCTTGAACTGCTTGGTAACCGGATCGGCACAGGAAAGGCTGTTAGCGCCGATATTCACCCAGTCGCCCGAAGCATCACCGACCTGGTCGGTCTGCACCCACAGGCGGCCGAACCAGTCGAACCACAGACCATCCGGGGCACCAAAGTCGCAGCTACCGTCGGCACCGTTGATGTCGCCCTTGTAGTCGTTGGTCGGCTTGGCAACTTTCGCGGTCTTGCTGTCACCAGCCTGAACGAAAATATCCCATGTGAAGGTAGTAGCCTGCACCGACTTTTCGTCCTCACGCCAACGAATGATGTGGCCGTAGATATTGTCCTGGCGCGGGTTGGCGGCATCGACCGCCGGGCGGGCGGAGGCGGCGGTAGTCGAACCATCGGCCTTGTTCGCCGACGGTGTGGCGCTGCTGCCACGGCGGTTATTGTTGGTCAGCGTGCAATAGACCTCGATGTCGTCGTTGCCATTGATGCGCGGACGCGCGCCGGTCCATTCAGGGCGGTCCATCATCGTCGCGCCCACAGCGTCGGCTGCCATGCGGGTCTTGATCAGAATTTTGGCCTGCACATCGGCATCGTCGGCGCCGGAAAAATTCGGGTTGTCACGCAGGGCCACACCATCCAGGCCAACGCTGTCCGGCGTCAGCGGCAGCCACACACCCGTCATGCTGGCATCGAAACGGGCAACATAAAGTATGCCCTGGTCAAGCAGATTGCGGTTGGCAGCACGGTTGCCCGGGTTGTACTTGTCCGCACAGACGAACTTGTAGATGTATTCATTGCGCTCGTCGTCGCCCATGTAGAAGGCCAGGTGATTGGCGCGGTCCACCACGTACTGGGCACTCTCGTGTTTGATACGGCCAAGCGCGGTACGCTTGACGGGCACGCTTTTCGGATCAGTCGGATCAACCTCGACCACCCAGCCAAAATGGTTGGTTTCGTTCGGATTCACCGCCAGATCGAAGCGCGGGTCGACGGTATGCCAGCGATAGCCAAAACCGCTGGCGGTAACGCCATAGCGGTTGTACAGCTTACCGGTTTCGGTGCTGCTGGCAGGCAAGGCAGCGGTGGAACCGAAGTTGCCGTTCCAGTTTTCCTCGCAGGTCAGGTAGGTTCCCCATGGGGTAATGCCGTTGGCGCAGTTGTTGATCGTACCGTGTGCGCTGTAGCCGTCGGTGGTCTTGCCGGTGGCGACCGAGCCGCTGCCCTTGATATCGTATTCCTTGGTCTGCATCAGGGGATGGCCGGCAGCCGGGCCAGCAATACGCATCGGCGTATTGGCAGTGAGGCGGCGACCATAGACCGAGCCCGGAACGACGGACCACTTGCCATTGATCAGACGCACTTCCAGAATCGAAACGCCATGAGCAGATTGCGACTTGCGGCACTTCTCGATGGTGTAACCCGCGCCAACCTGGCCGTCCGGGAACAAAACATCCTCGTGCGTATATTCGTTGTTGGCGCACAGGATGCCTCGATCACTCAATACCTGGCCACGGCTCGGGAACGGGAAGAAATGCATGCCGTCGGTATGCATGCCGTATTGCTTCATCTGCTCGGCGGCCGTGTTGCTGGCATCGGCCTTGTATGCGACGCCGCCTGGCATGATCGGGTCGCCCCAGGCAACCAGGCAGTTGACGGTGTAGCCATCCGGCACGATGACCGCATCGGCCACCGGCGCAGTATCGGCCGCAACGCCTTCGAAATTGATGCCCGGAGTTGCCAGCGGCGTGGCGGCATGGACCGTATTGACCAGACCGGATAGCGTGACGCCACCGGCTGCAGCCAGCATACCGGCACTGGCGGTACCCTGGACGAAGCGACGACGGCTGACTTCCACACGACCGATCACGTCATAGATGGATTCATTACCCGACGGATTGACCGTCAGGTCGTTGCTGGGGTGACTATTACCTTTCATGGGGCTATCTCTCGCTAGGGTGTCTGTAATTTAAGTCGAAACGGGGTCGCAATGACGCCAGCGCAACCTGACCGCTGAAAGGAAAGTTACGCTGCCTTTATTGCCCTTGCATTTCATTCGAACAGCAATTCAATAGTCCGATTGGACTATTAACCCCCTCCTGCGGCCAGTCCTAGCCCCCTTCAAAAGGCGGCGCTTTATTAGTGAAACGCCCTCCCTCCGGGGATTTCCCCAGCGCGTGAAGTATTTGACAGAGAGGAGGATTAACAACAGGCATGTCAGTCAGACAATTCCAATGCCGCGAGCGCCCATTCATCAAAATGACATATTGCATTCGCACAATCGGCTTCCGGTCTTGCTGACCTTCCCTCACATTTCAGGAATCGATACCGATGCGGATGCCCCGTTCCACCCAGCTTTCACTCGTTCTCATCGCCGCCTTTGGCAGCGCTGTCATTACAACCGGGTGCGGCAATGCCGATAGCAAGGCACCGGCCAGCCAAGTCGCGGCCAAGGTCAACGGCGCGGAAATTTCGGTGCACCAGATCAACGCCTTGCTCGCCAAGACCGGTGGGGTCAATAGCGAGAATGCGCCGCAAGCCCGCAAGGAAATCCTTGATCGCTTGGTCAACCAGCAACTCGCCGTCGAACAGGCCATGGCCAAGAAACTGGACCGCAACCCGGATGTGCTGCTCAACATCGAGGCTGCCCGCCGGGAGATCCTGGCCCGCACCTACCTGGAACAACTCACGGCGAACAATGCCAAGCCGACCGACGAAGAGGTCAAGCGCTACTTCGACGAGCATCCCGACCTGTTCGCCAAGCGCCGCATCTACGCCCTGCAGGAACTGGCTATCCCGAAAAATGCCGGTTCGCTCGACGGACTCAAGGAATACATTGGCAGTGGCAAGTCCCTCGACGACATCGTGAACTGGCTTAAGGAACGCAAGATTCCCGCCCGCGCCAGCCAGGGCAGCCGCCCGGCCGAGCAGCTGCCGCTCGAGCTGCTGCCCAGAGTCGCCCAGCTCAAGGATGGCCAGACCGCCATGCTCGAATCGCCACAAGGCATCATGATCATGCGCCTGGTTGCATCGCAGAACGCCCCCATCGACGAAGTTAACGCCAAGCCACGCATCCAGCAGTTCCTGCTCAACGAGCGCAACAGCAAGGCCGTAGCCGAAGAAATGAAGAAGCTGAAGGACGCCGCCAAGATCGAATTTGTCGGCGACTTCGCCAAGCTCTCCGAAACACCAACGGCTGCTCAACCGATCAACGCCCCCGTTGCTGAAGCCCCGAAGGAACCGTCCAACCCTGCTGCCAGCGCCATCGAAAAGGGCGTCGCCGGCCTCAAGTAAGCCCAGCGCACCAGATACAGGAAACTCTATGGCTAAGGTCTTCTTCCGCCTGCTCGCTCTCGCCTGCCTACTCGTCAACGCTGCCGCCGGCCTTGCCGCCGATACGGACTACAAGCTAGGCCAGGGCGACACGATCCGTATCGTCGTTTTCCAGAACCCCGACCTCACCCTCGATACACGGGTTTCGGAAAGCGGCACCATCACCTACCCGCTGATCGGCACCGTCGCCATTGGCGGCCTGACCATCGCCCATGCCGAAGCCCGCATCGCTGCCGGCCTCAAGGATGGCGGTTACGTCCAGAAGCCGCAGGTCAACATCGCCCTCATGCAGGTACGCGGCAACCAGGTTTCCGTGCTCGGCCAGGTCAACCGGCCCGGCCGCTTCCCCCTTGAAACTGGCAACACCCGGCTTTCCGACGTACTGGCCATGGCCGGCGGTGCGACGCCGACGGGTGCCGATAGCGTCATCGTCACCGGTATCCGCGAGGGCAAGCCCTTCCGCCGCGAAATCGACTTCCCCGCCATCTACATCGGAAACCGGGCCGAAGACGATCTGTTCATCACGGGTGGCGATGTCATCTACGTCCATCGTGCCCCGATGTTCTACGTTTATGGCGAAGCGCAGCGCTCCGGCTCCTACCGCATCGAGCGCGGCATGACCGTCCGCCAGGCGCTGGCCCAGGCTGGTGGCCCCACCCTGCGTGGCACTGACGAGCGTGTCCGCGTCCATCGCCGCAACAGTGACGGGCAGATCGCCCGCATCACACCCGAACTCAGCGATCTCGTTCATCCGGACGACGTGATCTACGTCCGCGAAAGCCTCTTCTAAAAGCCAGTCGACCATGACCTTGCAACAATTCCTGCTCATCCTCTGGGCCCGCCGCCGGCTAGTGTTTTTTACATTTCTGGCGACCGTGCTCACCGCTACCTTGGTCAGCCTGCTGCTCCCCGAAGAGTACAGTGCCAGCACTGCAGTCGTAGTTGACGTCAAATCGCCCGATCCGATTGCCGGTGTGGTGCTGCCGGGCCTGATGGCACCGGGGTACATGGCCACCCAAGTCGACATCATCAACAGTGACCGCGTCGCGATGCGTGTCGTCAAAAACCTCAAGCTCGACGAAAACCCCAACATCCGGGAGCAATGGCAGGAAGCGACGGAAGGCAAGGGACAGCTCACCCCCTGGCTGGTCGACCTTCTGCAGAAGAAACTGGACGTCAAGCCGTCCCGTGAGAGCAACGTCATCACCATCGGCTACGCCGGCGCCAACCCCGGATTTGCCGCCACCATGGCCAACGCCTTCGCCCAGGCCTACATCGACGTAAACCTGGAACTGCGCCTCGAACCCGCCCGTCAGAGCGCCCAATGGTTCGACAGCCAGATGCAGCAATACCGCGAACGCCTCGACAAAGCCCAGGCCGCCCTCTCCGAGCAGCAACAGAAAAGCGGCATCGTCGCCACAGATGAGCGCCTAGACTACGAAACGCAAAAGCTGAACGAACTCTCCACCCAGCTCACCGTGGCCCAGGCCCAGAGCACGGACTCCAGCAGTAAGCGCAAGAGCGGACAAGCCGACACCTTGCCAGAAGTCATGCAAAGCGGCCTGGTCAACCAGTTGAAGAGCGAGGTTGCCATCCGCGAAGCCCGCCTCAAGGAACTGGCCGGCAATTATGGCCAGAACCACCCGCAATACCTGCGTGCCTCGGCCGAACTGGCCGAACTGAAAGCCAAACTAGGCGCAGAAATCGGTCGTATCAGCAGCTCCATCGGCACTGCCGGCACCATCAGCAAGCAAAAGGAATCCGAGCTGGTTGCTTCGGTCAATGCCCAGAAACTGAAGATCCTCGAACTCAAGAAACAGCGCGACGAGATCAGCCTGCTGGTGCGAGAAGTGGAATCCGCCCAGCGCGCCTTCGACGCCGTCAGCCAGCGCACCACGCAAACCCGCCTGGAATCCCAGAGCATCCAGACCAACCTGTCCATCCTGAACCCGGCGACCGAACCGATCAAACCGGCCAAGCCGAAGGTGCTGCTCAATATCCTGGTTTCCATCTTCCTCGGCACCCTGCTTGGCGTCGGTGCCGCACTGATGCTGGAACTGATGCAACGCCGGGTGCGCTCCGCCGACGACATCGCGCAATGCATCGAACTACCCGTGCTTGCCGTCATCGAGCTGGAAACCGCGGGCAACTGGCTGCAGTTCTGGCAGCGTCTTCCGGGACGCCTGCCACGCATCCTTCCCTTCCGCCCCCGTACTGTCTGAGCGAGGACACCATGAATATTGCCGCCATGCCTGACACCGTGATCACTCGCGCGTTCCATGCCAATAATATGAGCAGTTCCATCGGCGCCATGCTGATGGATGCCGGGCAATTGACGCCGGAAGCCGCCGAGCGCGTCATCAAACTGCAAAGGGAAAGCGGCCTGCGCTTCGGCGAAGCCGCTATCCAACTCGGGCTAGTCACCGAAGCCGACATCCAGCACGCCCTCTCGCGCCAATTCGATTACCCCTACCTACTGGCCGGCGACGAAAGCGTCGATGAAGAAGTGATCGCCGCCTTCAAGCCCTTCTCACCCACTGTGGAGCGCCTCCGCGCCCTGCGCAGCCAGTTGATGCTGCGCCTGTTCGACCAGGAAGCCGGGCAGCCCCAGCTGCGCAGCCTGGCCGTGGCCAGCCCCGACCAGGGCGAAGGCCGCAGCTGGCTCGCCGCCAACCTGGCTGTCGTTTTTTCGCAATTGGGCGAGCGTACCCTGCTGATTGACGCCAACCTGCGCAGCCCGCGCCAGCACACCCTGTTCCGCCTCGACAATCAGGCTGGGCTTTCCTCCGTGCTAGCCGGCCGCTGCGACTCCAACGACGCGCTCAACCGGATTTCCTCGCTGCTTGGGCTTTCCGTCATGACGGCTGGTGCCGTACCGCCCAACCCGCAGGAACTGCTTAGCCGCCCCGCTTTCGGGAAATTGCTGCAAGAGTTGCGCGAGCGTTTCGATGTCGTACTCATCGACACCCCGGCTGGCCAGCGAAGCGCCGATGCCACCACCATCGCCGCACGCGCTGGTGCCGCCATCGTCGTTGGCCGCAAGCACTACACCGCCACCCCGCGCCTGCAGACGCTGGTGGAGTCCTTGCGCCACACCGGCACCTTCGTGGTCGGCGCCGTACTCAACCAATTCTGATCACGCAAGCCATGGCAGTCCTCGACAACGCCCTTCCCAGCACCGAAGCCCGACACCGCTCGCCCTTGGGCGGCTGGCACATCGTCGCCTTCGGCCTGGTGGCGATGTACGTACCCAGTTTTGTGGACCTCTTTCGCGGTCTATGGAGCAGCGACGCCCAGGCCCACGGCCCCATCGTGCTCGCCATCGCGTGCTGGTTGTTCTACCGCAAATGGGCCGCAATGCGCGAAGCCGCAGCCGGCCAAGCCCCCTCGGCTTGGGGCTGGCCAATTTTCGTCATCGGCCAGCTGCTCTACATCATCGGCCGCTCACAGGGCATCCTGCTCTTCGAGGTTGGCTCGCTGATCTGGATACTGGCTGCCCTGATTCTGCTCCAGCACGGCAGCCAGGCTCTCAAGGCGCAATGGTTTCCGCTTTTCTTCATGCTGTTCATGATCCCGCTGCCCGGCCCTTTCGTAGACGCCCTGACCATGCCGATGAAGATGGCCGTCTCCTACGTGGCTGAAACCGTGCTTTACGGCATGGGCTACCCCATCGCCCGCCAGGGCGTCATCCTCCAGATCGGCCAGTACAAGCTGCTGGTCGCCGATGCCTGCGCTGGGCTGCACACCCTGTTCACCCTCGAAGCACTTGGCCTGCTCTACCTCAACATCGTCCGCCACGATTCGGTGATCCGCAACATCGCGCTGGCCACGCTGATCGTCCCCATCTCCTTCACGGCCAACGTCATCCGCGTAATGGTGCTCACCCTGATTACCTACCACTTCGGTGACGAAGCCGGGCAAGGCTTCCTGCACGGTTTTGCCGGCATGGTGCTATTTGTTAGCGCCCTGCTGCTGATCATGGGGGTAGATGGCCTGTTGCAGATAGGTGTACGGCTACGTGAACGCCGGTTGGCCGCCGGAGCCGAACGATGAAGCCATTGTTCCGCAACCTTATTCTGGTGATCTCGATGGTCAGTGCCTCGGGGCTGGCGATTGCCTTGCGCCCAACCGAGCGAATTGCCGATCATGCAGAGCGAATCAGTCTCGAAGAAATGATACCGCCCCAATTTGGCGAGTGGCGGGAAGACAAGTCCATAGTTCCCATCGAACCGGCCCCTGAACTAAAAGCGGTCATCGATAAAACTTACGACCAAACCCTTTCTCGGACTTTCATCGATGCCTCGGGCAACCGCATCATGCTGTCGATTGCCTATGGTGGAAACCAGCACGAGGGGATGAATACGCATCGCCCCGAAATCTGTTACCCAGCTCAGGGCTTTGAACTTATATCTTCCCGACCTGACACCTTGATGGTGCTAGGCAGAGCGCTTCCGTTGCATCGCGTGATAGCCAAAATGAGCCAACGCAATGAGCCCATTTCCTATTGGGTTGTGGTGGGAGACGAACTCACCGAATTCGGCCTGAAACATAAACTCACCACACTGAAATACGGCATCTCCGGCCGAATTCCAGACGGCATGCTGATTCGAGTTTCATCAATAGATCGCGACGAACAACAGGCCTACCGCCTACAAGACAAGTTCATTAACGCCATGCTTTCAGCCTTGTCCCAAAAGGATCAAAGCAGGCTACTCGGCACCCTGCCCAACTAACGCTTCCAGGTATTGAAATCATGTCCAAAAACAAAGTTGCCTTGATAACCGGCATCACCGGCCAAGACGGTGCCTACCTCGCCGAATTCCTCCTCAGCAAAGGCTACGAAGTTCACGGCATCAAGCGCCGCGCCTCGCTCTTCAATACCGATCGCATCGACCACCTCTATCAGGATCCGCACGTCAGCCACCGCAACTTCGTGCTGCACTACGGCGACCTGACCGATTCCACCAACCTGATCCGCATCGTCCAGTTGGTGCAACCCGACGAAATCTACAACCTGGCCGCCATGAGCCATGTGGCGGTGAGCTTCGAAACCCCGGAATACACCGCCAATGCCGACGGCATCGGCACCCTGCGCCTGCTCGAAGCCATCCGCATCCTCGGCCTCGAAAAGAAGACCCGCTTCTACCAGGCCTCCACCTCCGAGCTCTACGGCCTGGTTCAGGAAATCCCGCAGAAGGAAACCACCCCATTCTACCCGCGCAGCCCTTACGCCGTGGCCAAGATGTACGGCTACTGGATCACCGTCAATTACCGCGAAGCCTATGGCATGTATGCCTGCAACGGCATCCTCTTCAACCACGAATCCCCGCTGCGCGGCGAAACCTTCGTCACCCGCAAGATCACCCGCGCTCTCGCCCGCATCAAGCTCAACCTTCAGGACTGCCTTTACCTCGGCAACATGGATTCGCTGCGAGACTGGGGCCACGCCCGCGATTACGTTGAAATGCAGTGGCTGATGCTGCAGCAGGAGCAGCCGGAAGACTTCGTCATCGCCACCGGCATCCAGTTCAGCGTGCGCGAATTCGTCGATGCCGCCGCCCACGAGCTCGGCATTCAAATCACTTGGCAAGGCAAGGGCGTCGAAGAAACCGGGACCGACCAGCACGGCAACGTCATCGTCCGCGTTGACCCGCGCTACTTCCGCCCCACCGAAGTCGAAACCCTGCTCGGCGACCCGACCAAGGCCCGCGAAAAACTGGGCTGGACGCCGCGCACCAGCTTCCAGGAGCTGGTTTCCGAAATGGTCCTCGAAGACCTAAAGAGCGCAGAGCGCGATGAGCTGGTCAAGAAAAACGGCTACGCGGCTTTCGACTACCACGAGTAAGAACCGACATGAGCGTCATCGACAAAAACGCAAGAATCTTCGTAGCAGGCCATCGTGGCATGGTGGGTTCCGCCATTGTCCGTAAACTGCAGGCCAAGGGTTACACCCATATCGTCACCCGCACGCACCAGGAACTCGACCTGATCAATCAAGCTGCGGTTGACCTGTTTTTTGAGCAGGAAAAACCCGACTATGTTTTTCTGGCGGCAGCCAAGGTGGGGGGAATTCAGGCAAACAACATCTACCGCGCCGACTTCATCTATCAGAACCTGATGATCGAAGCGAACATCATCCATGCGGCCCATAAGGCCGACGTGAACCGTATGCTGTTTCTTGGTTCCAGCTGCATCTACCCACGCGACTGCCCGCAACCGATCACGGAGGAATACCTCCTGACCGGGCCGCTGGAACAGACCAATGAGCCCTACGCCATCGCCAAGATTGCCGGCATCAAGCTGTGCGAGAGTTACAACCGGCAATATGGACGGCAGTACGTCTCGGTCATGCCGACAAACCTCTATGGTCCAAACGACAGCTACGACCTGGCCAACAGCCACGTCCTGCCGGCGCTAATCCGCAAGGTTCACCTGGCCAAGCTGGGCAAGGCTGGCGATATCGACGGCATCCGCCGCGATGAAAAAATCTACGGCTACGTTCCCGACGACGTCCTTGCCCGGCTCGGCTGCGAACGGGACGACGCCGGCCGCATTATCAAATCGCCGGCCTACCTGCCGAAAGACACCTTGCTGGTCTGGGGGAGCGGTACCCCACGCCGTGAATTCCTCTACGTCGATGATCTGGCCGATGCCTGCTTGCACCTCATGGAACAAGCGTATGACGGACCGCTGATGAACGTTGGAACGGGTACTGACGTGACCATCCGTGAACTTGCGGAAACCGTCATGAGGACCGTCGGCTTCGGCGGCGAGATGGTTTTTGACACTGCAAAACCGGATGGAACACCGAGAAAAATGCTGGATGTATCCCGCATCGCAGCAACTGGATGGACTGCAAAACAAAAGCTGGCGACTGGTATCAAACTCGCCTACGAAGACTATTTCGCCCGCCTGAACCAGGCGAAATACTGAGAACAGGGAGTTCCCTTTGGCAAGCAATTCTGATCGCGGTTTGCTGTCCAAAAGTTTGGCTGGGCTCAAGTGGAACTATGCGGGGACGATTGCCCGTGTCGTTATGCAGCTTGTTGCCCAGATCGCCATCGCCCGGATTATCGGTGTCGCTGAATTCGGCGCTGCCAGCGCGGCAATTTTCATATCGGCCTTCTGCATGCTGTTCGTCGAGATGGGGCTCTCTTCCTCCCTGGTCCAGGCAAAAGCCATCACACATTCGGATATCCGTTTTACATTTACCCGAACGATCGAGGCGTCGGTTCTGGTCATGGGCGTGCTGCAGTTGATAGCACCATGGATTGCCGAAACGGCATGGCAGGACTCAGGGGTAGCAGATTTACTGCGCGGGATGTCGCTATCCATACTGGCGCAGGGCTGCGGCCTGATTTCGTTGGCCTTGTTGAGGCGAGAACTTGACTTCAAGACAATCCAGATAACCCAAACAATCTCTTATTTTCTAGGCTTCGTATGCACCGGCATCACCGCCGCCTACCTGGGTGCCGGCGCTTGGAGCCTAGTATTGGCCTGGGTCGTGCAGAGCGCGATTTTTTCGTCCATGTTGTACTTCAAGACGCGGCACCCGGCCAGTTTACTACCGGGCATCACCTGCCCGAACCGAAATCTACCCCGCTACGGCCACAAGATATTTCTCACCAATCTTGCCAACTGGGCGATCGAAAACCTGGACAACCTGCTGGTCGGACGCTCGTTCGGTACGACAGCCCTGGGAAGCTACACGGTGGCCTACAACCTGGTCAGAACACCGACGAATCATCTGGTCACCTCGATTCAGCAGGTTCTGTTTCCCGGCAGCGCCAAAGCCGGCGAAATTGACGACTCCTACCGGAATGCTTATCTCGCGTTGATCTGGGTTCTCTCGCTGCTTGTGTTCCCGCTGTTCTTTTCAGTGGCCGCCCTGGCACAACCGCTCGTTCTCCTGATCTATGGAGAAACCTGGGCCGAGACAGCGCTGATTCTGGCACCACTGGCCATCGCCATGCCCTTTCATGCACTCATGGCGATTGGCGGACCAATACTATGGGGCCGCGGCAAAGCAGCCCAGGAAATGCGCATCCAGCTTGCCATTGCCGCTGTTTTTCTCTCCTTGTTGCTGGTCTTGGCCAGTACCAGCGCCGCCGTGATGGCGTGGGGGGTGGCGGGCATGTACGTCTTGCGCTGCCTGGCGCTTCAACTCCAGGTGATGTCGACGCTATCCATACGAACGGGCGACATCATCCGAGCAGTCTTTCCCGGCTTGGTTGTTGGCCTGATTAGCCTAATCACCTTCCGTTGGCTTGACAGTTCCATATCTGTAGCCCATCAGGGCGCCCTTACCCGCATGGGTGCTGCGGCAATCTGTTCCGTCCTTGGCCTGCTCTCAATGGCGCTCCTGTTGCGCTTCCTCATCCCCGCCAGACTGGCCTCGGCAATTGCTTCGAGCAATTATTTCCCCGACAAGATGCGCAAGTGGCTGGGGGTGCAATGAAAATCGCTTTGTTGGCTCCAATCGAGACATCGAGTGTCATGGAACTGCTGGGGAATCCATCACAGCCTCTACCGAGAGGTTATCCGGGTGCACCACTATTCGGCGTTCTGGCAACGGCGCTTGTCAATCGCGGGCATGAAGTCCAGGCATTTACTACGGATAGCTCGCTTTATCGAAGCGGCAATCAACCGGTGGTCATTAACGGACCACGCTTTGCGCTTCACTTTATCCCTTCTCGCCCGCGCTCGTTTCGCCCGGAAAGCGGAAGACTGGGACGCATGCTCGATTTGTTCGCCTATGAGCGCAAAGGTCTCATAAAGGCACTCAAAGGCTTCAATCCCGACATCATTCATGCGCACTGGACTTATGAGTTCGCTTGGGCAGCCTTGGACTCCACGGTCCCCAACCTCATCACTGCCCATGACTCGCCTTGGGATGTATTGCTCCACACCAAGGATATCTATCGGGCAGGCCGCTACCTAATGGCCAGAACCGTCTTGAGACGTGCCACGAATTTGACCGCCGTATCGCCGGTCATCAGTGCGCGACTGGCAAAAATGACAAACGAGCCGATATCCGTTGTCCCAAATCCGATCCCGGACAGCATGTTTACTGAGCATCGCCAGAAGGGATCGGCAGAAACGGGATCCATAAAAATCGTCATGATCATCAACGGATGGTCGGATCTGAAGAATCCAAAACCGGCGTTGGCAGCTTTTGCCCTCCTTAAAAAGCGAAACCCCGGCTGGCAATTGCACTGCTATGGAGCCGATTTCGGCGCAGGTGAGCGAGCCTTCCGATGGCTGAAGCAAAACACTTCATTGGAAGGAGTGCATCTCCATGGCCGCCGCCCGTACTCTGAAGTCCTGGAAGGATTGAGCACCGCCGATGCGTTGGTTCATCCTTCACGGACCGAGGCCTGCAGCATGGCCATAGCAGAAGCGATGTCCCTAGGGGTACCAGTCATCGGAGGAAACGCCAGCGGTGGTGTGCCCTGGCAACTGGACTACGGGAAAGCGGGTTTCCTTACAGACATCGAATCTCCCCAGGCCATCGCCGATACAGTTCAGAGCTGTATCGACACCATCGCTTCAGGCGCCGACATTCGAAGCCACATTGTCAACCGTGCCAGAGCGTTGTTCTCTGCATCCCGTGTGGCTTCACTCTACGAAACCGAGTATCTGAAAGCCTTGGGCACCCAAGCCCCCCCCTCTTCATCCCGGGTCTTCTCATGAAATCCCCCGCTGCAATTATCCAATTATTGTGGTGGCGTACCGCCATTCCGGCCCGCCTCAAGCATGGCGGGGTCACGATACGCCACAAGGCGTCATTTACCGGGATGCCCATCGTCTCATTGGCTTCCGGCTCGGAGATCGTAATTGGCGCACGCTGTTCGTTAATATCCTGCGCTCGCCATACCGCCCTGGGCGTAAACCATCCGGTAATCCTCCGCACACTGCGGCAGGATGCCCTCATCGACATTGGCGAAGACACCGGCATCAGTGGCAGCGTAATTTGCGCAGCCCGCTCCGTTCGGATCGGTTCGAACTGTCTCCTCGGTGCCAATTCGATGATCTTCGACACGGACTTTCATTCACTCGCCCCTACCAACCGACGGTACAACAACAATCCAGAAGACATTCAGGCGGCCCCGGTAAACATCGGCAACAATGTCTTCATCGGGGCTGGGGCCATAGTCACCAAAGGAGTTGCAATCGGCGACAACTCAATCGTCGGCGCCGGCTCAGTCGTTGTACAAGACATTCCTAGCAACGTCATTGCCGCCGGAAATCCCGCAAGAGTCATACGGGAGATTCCATGCTAGTCCTCCCGATCCTTTTCGGTACAGTCCTTGTCATGGCCATTTGTGTCGTATTCCTCCTGTTCGGGGTAACTCGGGATACCAGGCTGGGGATCGCCCTGATACTTGGCGAATTTGTCCTTGAAACCTGGTCGCTTGCGCCTTTGGGGATCGGCTTGGGGGTAAATCTCTTCACCACTGATCTTGTGTTCCTGAGCATCGCCTTTGCAGCGCTAGCGAGAACCGCTTTCCACCGACATTCCGACCCGATTCACTGGCTTTGGCTGGCATTCGGAGCGGTATTGTTTGCGTCATTCATTATTGGATTGCCCACGTACAAGACCACGGCAGGCGTCGAGTTCAGACAATATTTTTATATCTGGGTCGGCGCTCTCTACCTGCTGGTCATGCCCATGGGAGAAAAGGAGTGGCGTTTTCTCCGTCAGGCAATGGGATGGGCGGCCGCGCTTTTGGTTGCAATCGCCCTGTATCGCTGGGCGGTCGGTGCCTTTGGCATAGGTAGCCAGCCCTGGCTCGAATCTTCGGAGAACAGTCGATTTCGAGTGCTAAACGCAAACCAGGCGGTCTTCCTTGCCCAGGTTCTCGTGCTCGGGGCGGTTTTCCATCTCAAGAGTAGCGGGCTCTCGCTTGCCGGCAACTGGAAACTGGCTCTTTTGGCCTTGTGCATACTTGTCCTTCAGCACCGGACTGTCTGGCTGGTAACGATCGTGAGTTTTGGCGTTCTGGCCCTGGTCGACGCCGAAGTTCGAAGCAAAGCCGGCAAGTATTCGCTGATGCTGCTGTTTCTGATTGCAGTTGCTGTTCCAATTGCTCTCTTTTCCAAGGTATCGGACACCCTCTATCATGCTGCGGTCGTAGAACCGTTTTCGCGCGACAGTACGCTCGTGTGGCGGGTCGAAAGCTGGCTTACCTCGGTATTGGAATGGATGCGGGCTGGCCCCAAGGAATGGCTTATCGGCTTTCCCTTTGGCAAAGGGTTCTATCGCTACCTCGAGTTCAAGCGCACGTACGTCGATGCCTACCCACACAGCTACTACGTAACAACCCTGCTTCGTGCAGGCCTCCTCGGCATATTCACCCTGCTATCGGCTTACTACATGGCCGGCTTCAGACTAACCAAGGCGGCAACGAATCCTTGGGGGGAGCATTGGGGCTGCCGTACGGTCATGGTCCTCCTGTTCGGCCAACTGGTCTTCTTTGTCTCCTACAACCCCGGATTCGTACAAGCAATCGTGATCGGGTTGGGGTTGCGCATGGCCATTGAACTCGGGAAAAAATCGCCAATGGAATCTGCGGCGCTGAACCAGAGGTATTCGCCAACCATCCCGGTCTACCGCCATGAATAACGGCTCCCGCCGCATCGTCGTCGCCATGCTCGTCGCCGCATTGACGATGTTTGGATCTCTGAATGAGGCAGGAGCGGAGACAGCCTCCGGCTCTTCAGTGCAATTGCAAGATGACTTCTTCGGCATGCATATGCGCTGGGGAGCAACGACAACTCCTTGGCCTTTTGTCCATGTTGGCAGTTGGCGGGTCATAACTGCTGAAACGGAATGGCGAGGCGTTGAACCACAGCGTGGGCAATGGCGCTTTTCACATTTGGATAGCGCCGTCCAACGCGCTGCTCTACATGGCGCCGATGTACTGCTCTCTCTTGGACAAACCCCGACCTGGGCCTCCTCCAGACCGCAGGAAATCGTTCCCAATGGGCCGGGAGCTTCTGCAGAACCGGCGAATATGGCCGATTGGGAAAACTACATTCGCGTGGTCGTCGCTCGCTATCGCGGCCGGATCAAGTATTACGAACTCTGGAACGAGCCTTACTTCACCGAAGTATTCGGTGTGACCGGCCGTGGACATTTCACCGGCAGCGCTGCGGTCATGGCAGAAATGGCCCGCATCGCCAAGCGCGTCATTAACGAGTTGGACCCTTCCGCAAAGCTCGTGGGCCCGGCTTGTGTCGGCCGTGTTGAATGTATCGAGGCCTTTCTGAAGGCTGGCGGAGGTGCCCACATCGACATCATCGCCTTTCATTTCTACGCTTCCCCTCAACTGATACCCGCCAAGGCCCAGGCGCTCCAGGCTATCGCCAGCAAGTATGGGGCGCAGAAGCTGCCCATCTGGAACACGGAGTCCGGCTATCTCGTCCACGGCACGGACCAAGCGACGAACCCGCAGCCCCAACTCGGAGAATCCTTCGCATATGTCCTCAGCGAAGAACAGTTACCTGGACAGGTATTGAAAGCAATGGTTTTCGCGGCGACCAGCGGCGTAAAACGCTACTACCACTTTTCGTGGGATATCCCGACGATGCATGTCATGTGGAAAAACGGGACCGAACCCACCCCCGCCAGCTTGGGTTATGCGCAAACACTGCGCTGGCTTCGCGGTTCGACACTCAGCAACCTGAAAACTGCGGACGGTATTGTCAGCTGCAACGTAACTTCCAAATCGGGTCACAAAGGCATGTTGGTGTGGTCGGTAAGTGGAACGCGAAATTACGCCGTTCCTACCCCTTTCCGCCTCACCGGTTACGAAACACTGAGCGGTAGTTACATCGCTCGAAACTTCGCTACCAACGTCGACGCTGGCGAATTGCCCATCTTACTTAGACAAGAGACAACACTGTGGTAGCCGCCCAAAATCAAAATCCCCAACCTGCCTTGGCAGTTCTGATGGCCTGTCACAATCGGCGGGAAAAAACCGTTGAGTGTCTGCGCCGCCTCACGGAGTCCGCCCAAAATGGCGGGTTGGAGTTTGCCCTTTATCTATTCGATGATGGCTCAACCGACGGCACTGCCGAGGCGGTTAGAAGCGCCGTGCCATTGGCCAGGATTCTGCATGGAGACGGCAACCAGTTCTGGAACAGAAGCATGCATCATGCATTTGCGGAGGCATTGCGCAACGGCCACCAACTATATCTGTGGCTTAACGACGATACGATGCTGACCGCCAACGCACTCGGCATTCTGATGGAAACATCGCTTGCGCAGACCGATACGCAAGACAACCGGCCTATCGTCGTTGGCGCCATCTGCGATCCTCAACAAGACTTACTGACTTACGGCGGAGGAAAACGACCGAACCCGGTTCTTCGCCCCTTCTTCTACCGACTGCTAACACCCAACGGCACGCCTCAGGAAGTCGACGTGATGAACGGTAACGTGGTGTTGATTCCGCACTGCGCGGCTCAGGCGCTGGGCAATCTGGACCCTGTTTTTGAGCATGGCATGGGTGACACCGACTACTCGCTTCGGGCACGGCGGAGCGGCAGGAGGATCGTTCTGACACCTGAATACATTGGAATGTGTAGCCGGAATCCTCTCGCCGGAACATTTCACGACAAAACTGCCTCAGTCGCCGCGAGAGTTAGATTTGCGCTCTCACGCAAGGGCTTGCCATGGCGATCCTGGCTTGCGATGTGTTCACGACATGGCAACGTGCTTTGGCCCATCCATTTTATTTGGGGATATCTTCGGATCCTCATGTCGGCGCGCGGGAGTTGACATCCCATGCTTCGATATCAATTCGACACATCGTTGGTGCGCTTTCTGGCGATAGTGCTGATCACCAATTCCCACTTGGACCTCCTTTACTCGGACCCACGCTTTGCTACCGGCGGAAGTCTGGGCAATGCCCTTTTCTTTGCACTGTCCGGGTTCGGTTTGGCATTGAGCTCCAACAAGCATCTGCCCAAGTTCGGCTCATGGATCGGCCGCCGCTTACTCCGGATTTACCCGCAAGTCATCGTCGTACTGCTAGTTGGTGGTCTGATAACCAGCACGCCCAGTTGGTGGCTATTGGAAGAAGTTATTCAGCAGTTTATCTGGCCCACACCTTACTGGTTTGTAGCGGCAATCGTAGTCTTTTACGCTCCGTTCTATCTGGTCTTGCGGTTTGTGCCTGCACACATCCCCATTCTCCTTGCCCTGTCGGCAATACCGTACCTCTGGTTCTATTTCACTGCGCTTGAGCTCGATCGGTGGGCAGTGGAAGGGGAATATTTTCGCTGGCTTTTCTATTTTCCGATGATGCTGTTCGGCGCCTACCTGGCGTCCACTCCGGCCCTTCTAGAGCACAAGCTCCGGGACGCAATCCTGCTTATTCTGATCATTGCAAGCTACTTCGGCCTGAAGGTCATGCTAAATAGGGGGCTTTTTGGGGAATGGCAGCTCATTCTTCACCTCTTGACCTTCCCCTTTGTTTTTTATGCATTCCGCCTACTCGCCCATCCGCAGGTGCTGGCAGCCCTGAAGCAGTGGCGACTCTATTTCTGGATTGCTCTCCTCGGCGAACTGTCGCTGGAGGTCTACCTGGTCCAGGTTTATTGGATCAAGGCACTCTCGAGCAGTGGATTGGTTTTTCCCGTAGGGGCCTTGCTGGTATGGCCCCTGGTCTTCATCTCGGCTTGGGCCCTATCAATAGTTTGCCGACGATTTATCGGAAGATTCGCCCGGCAATCGATTGCTGGGCAAGCTGAAATTTCTCCGGAGCTAGCCAGCGGAGAGCAGACATGAAAATTCTCCTTTCAGCCTTCGCCTGCGCCCCCAATACTGGCAGCGAACCCGGCGTCGGTTGGCGCTGGGCCATCGAACTGGCGAAACAGCACGAAGTCGTTGTTGTGACCGATGCCACACGGCGCCACCTTATTGAGCCCTTTCTTGCCGAGCATCCCGTCACCAGTTTGCGGGTTCTGTATTTCCGTCCCTCTTGCTTGCGCTCCACTCCGCTTAATTCGTGGACCGCACAGTTGCTGTATACGGCCTGGCAATTCGGACTTTGGGAGTTCGCCAAGCGCCTCCACCGCGTAGAGAAATTCGATGTTGCCATGCACGTCACTTACGGCGTCTTCCGGCACCCTTCCTTTCTCGGTTACCTGGGCATTCCTTTCGTGTTCGGCCCGCTGGGCGGCGGTGAAGATGCTCCTTGGCGCCTCAAGCGTTCAATCCGTGGCCGGGAGAAAATCAAGGAGCTGCTTCGTGCCGCTTTGAACAAGGTCTCACTCGTGGACCCATTTCTCTGGATCGCGTTTGCGGGAGCGTCGTCGATTCTGGTCAAGACGCAGGACACGCAAAACGCCCTTCCCTGGCCATTTCGCCGTCGAGCCCTGGTGTACCCCGAGATCGGGATTGATACCTCACCAACTGTCGTTCCCTGCACGAGATCTGCAGACCAACCGTTGCGGGTTTTGTTTGCCGGACGCCTTCTTGGCTGGAAAGGCGCACACCTCGCAATTCGTGCGGTAGCACTGGCTCGCGCCCGTGGCATTCCGGTCGACTTTACCTTGGTCGGGCGCGGCCCCTGCGAACAGGAGCTTCACCGCCTGAGTGAATCACTCGGAGAGCACGGGAACGTTAATTGGATCAGCCAGATCCCCCAGCAGGAATTGTTCGCTCTATATGGAACAATGCATTGTTTTCTTTTCCCCAGTCTGCATGACTCAAGCGGAAACGTTGTTCTGGAAGCCCAGGCCAACGGGCTTCCGGTAATTTGCCTTGAGGTTGGCGGTCCAGCCACACTGGTAACAGATGAGTCTGCAATCGTAATTTCGATCAATGGTGACGAGACATCCGTTATTGAGGGACTCGCAGGGGCACTTCAGAAGTTTTTCGAAAACGAAGGCCAACGGTTGGAAATGGCAAAAGCCGCCATTCTCCACGCGGCATCCTTTGCTTGGAACGACCGCGCCCTCGGTGCGTTGAAGACCCTTTCCGCACATTCCGCCGAAGTTAACGGACAACGATCACTGGAAAAAACCTGACCCGGAAAAGCCATGATCTCATTTTTGTTCGCTTTCGCCCGCCAAATGCAAACCCGTCTTCTTGTCGCCGGAAAATCCGCATTTCTCTCCTGCGGCAAGGATCTGCACGTTGGTCGAGGATCTCGCCTCTGGGCTCCTGAAAGAATTGCTATCGGCAACAGTGTGTACATCGGCAAAGAGGTCCTGATTGAATGCAATGCCGAGATTGGCGACTACGTCCTGATCGCAAATCGCGTCGCTTTCGTCGGTCGTCACGACCATGATTTTCGGACTATTGGCGTCCCGGTCCGCTTCTCGCCCTGGATTGGTAGCCGAAAAAAAATCAGTCCTCATCGTGGATCGAAAGTCGTCGTCGAATCAGATGTCTGGATTGGCTACGGCGCCACAGTGCTTTCGGGCGTAACCCTCGGGAATGGCACCATTGTCGCAGCCGGTTCCGTCGTAACAAAGAGTACACCTGCCTATGCAATAGTTGCCGGCAATCCGGCCAGGATCGTAGGGCAGCGTTTTGCAAACCCGGAAACCATCAAAAACCACGAGAACGGGATTCGTTGTGGTCGCTTCGTTTTTTCGGAGCGCGGTTATGACTACTGGACTGTGGAACCAGGTATCGGAACCCATTCGCCATGAAAAAAATTGCTTTTGTATTTGACCGAGTTGCGCACTACCACCAAGAGTTGTTTCGTACCCTTGAATCCCGATTTGCAGAGCAGGCGATTGAACTTCACCTGTTTTCCGGGCAAACCACAGCAGGGAGCAAGGGACGCATAGGGTTAGAAAGGCAAATTGTCGCAAGGGAGCAGAAGTATCAGTTTCGCGAATATCAGGTCGGCAGCTATGTCTTTCGCCGACATATTGGAGTAATCGAAGAAATCAAGTTACTGAAGCCGGATGTAGTGGTTCTGCTTAGCCACGTCGGGAATCTCTCACACTGGCAGCTCATGGGTCTCAAGGAAAAGCTCGGTTTCAAGTTGATGGCCTGGCAGTGTGGCTACGAATACAATCCGGGTCGCTTGAAACAAGCATTGCTGCGACGTTTTATCCCCAAGTTCGACCACCATTTCGCCTATCACTCGAATGCCCGTCGCTATGCCCTGAGCCATGGAGCGAGGGATGATCAGGTCACGGTGATCCACAACACCATCAACGAGGAGCGCATTGCCTGCCTGCCCAAGGAGGAGGCACGAGCCCTGTTGCTGGCACGCCATCCTGAAATTGGCAACCGCCGTATTCTTCTGTTTGTGGGTGCTGTCCTCGCTGAAAAGCGCGTCGAGACGATCCTCGCAGCAATGGATGAATTGAAGCGCAAGGACATTGTGCTGTTACTGGTGGGGAATGGCGACCATCTGCCCGTAATCCGTGCAGCCTGTGCCGAACGGGACGATGTCGTTATAACTGGCGCCATTGTCGAGGGAGTCGGCCCATATTTCGATGCAGCGGAAATGTACCTTTTGCCGGGCACCGGAGGACTCGGCATCAACGAGGCGATGGCTCACAGCTTGCCCATCGTCTCCGGCTATGCCGATGGTAGTGCCGACGATCTGGTGATCGACGGTGTAAGTGGCTTCCGCCTGCAGGAAGGATCAGCCTCTGAAATGGCAGGAAAAATCACCCAAATACTGGACACGCCAGGCATGAGCGAGTCAATGGGGGCCCGCTCTCGGGAACTGATTACCGGCCGATTTGCCTTCCGGGAATTTATCGCCCGAATCAACAACAAGCTAGTGGAATTTGCCTGATGACTACCCTTTACCTCGTTGCCGGCGCCCGGCCGAATTTCATGAAAATCGCGCCCATCGTGCGCGCGATCCAGGCACATGGCGGCCTTGAGTTCCGCATCATTCACACCGGCCAGCATTACGACCGGGAGATGAACGAGGTGTTTTTCGAGGAACTAGGTATTCCGGAGCCGGATGTTTTCATGGCCGCTGGCGGCGGCAGCCATGCGCAGCAGACGGCGAAGATCATGGTGGCTTTCGAGGAGCTTTGCCAGGCACAGCGGCCGGATGCGGTGCTGGTGGTCGGTGATGTGAATTCGACACTGGCCTGCTCGATTGTTGCCAAGAAACTGAACATCCCTGTGGCACACGTGGAAGCCGGTTTGCGCAGTGGTGACATGACGATGCCTGAAGAGATCAACCGTCTGGTTACAGACAGCATTTCGGATTGGTTCTTTGTAACTGAGCCCAGCGGTGTCGAGCATTTGCTCCGTGAAGGCAAGGCAGAGTCGGCGATCCATTATGTTGGCCATGTGATGGTTGATAATGTCCTGTTTCAGGCCGAAAACCTGAAGAATGCCGATACCTCAAGCCTTGAAACCTCTGTATTCAAAGCGGCCATCCAGCGCTATGGCGTGGTAACACTTCACCGCCCAAGCAATGTGGATAGCGCTGAGATGATGGCGCGCATTGGCGGGGCGCTTCGGGAGATAGCTGCCGAGTTACCGCTGATATTTCCGGTACACCCGCGCACACGGGCCAATCTGGAGAAATTCGGGGTCGATCTTGGGCCGAATGTGACGCTGCTTGGCCCGCAGGCTTACATGGCCTTCCTCAACTTGTGGAAGGATGCCGTCGTGGTGCTGACAGACAGCGGCGGCCTGCAGGAGGAAACCACGGCGCTGGGGGTGCCCTGCATCACCATCCGTGAGAACACGGAGCGGCCTGTCACGGTAGTTGAAGGTTCGAACGTGCTGGCCGGAACGGACCCGGTTCGCATCGTCATTGAAGCACGTAAGGTCTTGCAGGGTGATGGCAAGCAGGGTCGCCGGCCATATTTGTGGGACGGCAAGGCGGCAAAGCGGATTGTGGAGATTCTGGCTGCCGAGCTGCAGACCTTACATTAGGAACAGCCCCGTGCCACGCAAAACAGCCCGCGTTCTCGAGGTGCCTATCGATGCCCTTGGCTGGAACGAAGCCATCTCCCGCCTGCTTCAGTGGGCGCGGCAAAACGAGAGCCGCTATGTGACGATCTGCAATGCGCATGTGGTCGTCACGGCGTCGCAGGATAGCGCTTACCGTGCGGTGATCGAGTCTTCGGACATGGCCACGCCGGATGGTGCGCCGGTGGCCTGGATGCTGCGCCGTCAGGGCTTTGCCAGGCAGCAGCGGATCAACGGCCCAGACCTGACCTGGGCGCTGGCCCGCTCTTGCGAGGCGGAAGGCGTTTCTGTCTATTTCTACGGCAGCACCGCCGAAACGCTCGCAAAACTTCGCCAACGGTTGTTGGCGGCTTTTCCGGCCTTGCGGATCGCCGGGATGGAGTCGCCGCCTTTTCGGCACTTGAACGCGGAAGAGGATGCAGAGGCGGTTGAACGCATGAATGCTAGCGGTGCAGGCATTGTCTTTGTCGGGCTCGGTTGCCCCAAGCAGGAGCGCTGGATGGCAGAGCACCGGGGCCGGGTGCGGGCGGTAATGATCGGAGTGGGTGCGGCTTTCGATTTCCACGCCGGCACGGTGTCACGCGCCCCGGCCTGGATGCGCAACAACGGTCTGGAATGGCTGCACCGCCTGGCATCGGAGCCGCGCCGCTTGTGGAAGCGATATCTGGTGACGAACTCCCTGTTTGTTGTTGGTGCGATAAGACAACTGGTATTTGGCCATGCTCGATAGACAGGCTTTTCTCTCCGTGGTCGATCGGACCGCACTTGTTTCAGTGGACCTCATTGTGGTGCGCGATGCCAGTGAGGTCTTGCTGGGATTGCGCAAGAACCGCCCTGCAAAGGATGTCTGGTTTGTTCCCGGTGGGCGGATATTCAAGAATGAAAAAATCGCCGATGCCCTGATTCGGGTTGCCGGAAGCGAACTTGGCCTGGGAGAAGAAATCCGCCACGGCACGATTCATCCCAAACCGATCGGCTGTTTCGAGCACTTCTACCCGGACTGCTTTGCCGAGGAGCCTCGTATCTCGACCCATTACGTCGTCCTTGGGCATCTTGTCGAAGTACCACACGACTTCAGGCTGCCGGCAGCAGATACCCAACATGCCACGTTTCGTTGGTGGCCGATCGAGGAGGCTGCGGCCGCCAGAGATGTTCATCAGTACACGAAGGATTATCTGGTGTCGGCGTATTTGGATTTGAAACATTTGCCGAAGCTTGCCGCCCACTCCCCTGTTGCCGTTTCCGACTTTCCGAACCCATGATTTCATCCGTTCTCCCCGTCATCCTCTCCGGTGGCTCCGGCACCCGCCTGTGGCCGCTCTCCCGCGAGAAATACCCCAAGCAGTTGCTGCCGCTGGTCGATGACCTGTCGATGCTGCAATCGACGGTAGCCCGGCTCGATGGTCTGTGCGGCCTGGCGCAGCCCTTGTTGATCTGCAATGAGGAACATCGATTTGCGGTAGCCGAGCAGGTGCGCGTGCAGGGCAGGCAAGGTACGGTACTGCTTGAGCCGGTGGGCCGCAACACGGCCCCCGCCATGACACTGGCTGCCTTGTGGGCGCGGCGTGCCGGCGACGACCCGGTGTTGGTGGTGATGCCGGCGGACCATGTGATAGCCGAAGGCGCGGTGTTCCGCGCTGCCGTGGAACGGGCGGTGAAGCTGGCCGAACAGGGCATGGCGGTGACTTTCGGCATTACGCCGGATTGCCCGGAAACGGGTTACGGCTACATCCAGCAGGGTCCGGCGCTGGACGATGGCTCCGGTGCCTTTGCCCTCGCCCGCTTTGTCGAAAAACCGGATCGCGCCACGGCCGAGGGCTATCTCGATGCCGGCGACTACCTATGGAACAGCGGAATTTTCGTAATTCGTGCCTCGGTCTGGCTGGCCGCGCTGGCCGTAAGCCGGCCGGACATCCTGGCGGCGTGCGAGGCTGCCACGGCCGGAGCGTGCAACGACGGCGATTTCGTACGCCTGGCGCGCGAAGCCTTCGTGGCCTGCCCTGCTGATTCGATCGACTATGCGGTGATGGAACGGCTGACTGCCGGCAGCCCCGGCTTGCCCCAGGGCGTTGTCATCCCGCTGGCCGCTGGCTGGTCGGATGTCGGCGCCTGGGATGCCTTGTGGAAGGTCCTGCCCAAATGTGGCGAGGGAAACGCCAGCCGGGGCGACGTGCTGCTGGAAAACTGCCGCAACACACTGGCAATCTCGGAAGGTCGCCTGGTAGCCTGTGTTGGCATTAGCAGCCTGGTGGTGGTGGAAACCGACGATGCCGTGCTGGTGGTCGATCACACCGCAACGCAGGATGTGAAGAAGGTGGTGGATCGCCTTAAGGCCGAGCAGCGCAGCGTGACGCAATGGCACCGCAAGGTGTTCCGGCCCTGGGGCTGGTACGATGGCGTCGATGCCGGGGAGCGTTTCCAGGTAAAGCGCATCGGCGTCAAGCCAGGCGGCACGCTGTCGCTGCAGATGCACCACCACCGGGCCGAGCACTGGATCGTGGTCACTGGCACCGCCCGCGTCACGCGCGGCGAGGAAACCTTCCTGGTGAGCGAAAACCAGTCCACCTACATTCCGCTTGGCGTCACCCACCGCTTGGAAAACCCTGGTGTGATCCCGCTGGAGATGATCGAGGTACAGTCCGGCAGCTACCTGGGCGAGGATGACATCGTGCGCTTCGAGGACACCTATGGGCGAGCCTGAGTGCCCCCCGGCCGCAAAAAATGTCTTTGCCCAACGGCTCACGGCGAGCACCGCCCTCCCTCCGCAGTTTCTCAGCCCAAAGGAAAACAAGGCGGCCGAAGCCGCCCAAACTGATGCAGAGGGAAATTCTATTTTCGACGTGCCATCAAGCCCGATATGACGACGATGCCGCTCAGCAGCATGTAATAGGCTTGGGGCTCGGGAACAGCAGATACCGACGGCTGCAAAACACCATCGCCAGCACTCAATCCGATTTCTCCGCCACGAATCACGATCTGCCCGCCGGGCGCGGGCTGGATTATGGAGGGGTAGGGAATTCTATTCCCAAGACCGGGCACGAGGTCGCCCCCGGGCGAGGTGATCACAGCACCGGCACCTGCACCGAGTTCATCATTCGGTGGCCGCATCAGAACGCAGCAGTCAGATGAGAGTGCTAACCGGCCATCCAGACCCGGCAGCCTGATCTGCATGCCAGCTTCCAGCGGAACTTCTGTCGCATCGATGGTGGCATGGCAAATCAACGGTAGCACAACAAGCAGAGTCAGCAGCGAGAGCGTTTTCATGGCAGGCTTATGAAAATTGAATTAATCAAGTCTAGTTCGCGCCCGTTGTTCATACCATCCGCCGAACGGCTCATTGGCCTGTCACAGTCGGACACGAAGACACCGACCGGATTCGGGAGATTGCACGACTGAAATGGCTTTCCTCATGGTGCGAAAGGGGTTTAACAATTCCCAAACAATCGTCGATCACAATGTCATTTCAGTTTCTTCAAGATTACGTTACTACGGGCCATGATCAGCACTGCCTGACGGCGCCCTATCAAGGAATTCAACATGGCAAAAGGCATGATTCTGGCAGCCGGCCAGGGAACTCGCGTTCGTCCGTTGACCAAGGATTGGCCCAAGCCGATGGTTCCCATCCTGGGAAAACCGGTCATGGAGTACCTGATTGAGCATCTGGTTCGCTACGGCATCACGGAAATCATGGTGAATGTGGCTTATCACCATAAAAAAATCGAGGAATACTTCGGCGATGGCCGGCGCTGGGGTGCTTCGATTGGCTACGCTTATGAGGGCATACACGATCATGGCGATATCGTGCCAAAGCCCAAAGGTGTTGACGCTCGTTGAAAACTGACCAGAAAAGTGGGGGTGTGCGCGCTGAAAATTGACCAGGGTGATTAACTCGTCCGCTCATTTTTTGAGCAGGATTTTAGGAGATGATCACCATGAAGGATCTGGGAAGGATTCGGCGGTTGTTTTATCGGGATGGCCTATCGCTGTCCGAGATTTCGCGGAAGACGGGGTATAGCCGGAACACCGTCAAACGTTGGTTACGGACACCGGAAGGGGCGGAGCCGAAGTACGAACGGCAGAACCCGAACATCAAGATTGCCCCGTATGCGGCGCGCCTGATCAAGGCACTGGAGGCGGATGCCCGCCGTCCGAAACGGGATCGGCGCACAGCACTGAAACTGTTTGGCGAATTGCAGGCCGCCGGATTCACCGGTACCTACTGCCGGGTCACCGAATTCATCCGGCGCTGGCGGGCCGATGGCGGTGCAGCCGTCAGTAAAGCCTTCGTTCCGCTCCACTTCGAGTTGGGCGAAGCCTTCCAGTTCGACTGGAGCGAAGAGCATCTGGTCATTGGCGGGGTCTGGCGCAAGATTCTCGCCTCACATCTGAAACTCTGCGCCAGTCGGGCCTTTGTCGTTCAAGCCTATCCGACGCAAGGTCACGAGATGCTGTTCGATGCCCATACCCGCTCGTTTGCGGCGCTGGGTGGCATTCCCCGGCGCGGCATCTACGACAATATGAAGACGGCCGTGGATAAGGTGCAGAAAGGCAAATCCCGCATCGTCAATTCGCGCTTCTCGGCGATGGCCTCCCACTACCTGTTTGATCCGGATTTCTGCAATGTCGCCAGCGGCTGGGAGAAAGGCGTCGTCGAGAAGAACGTCCAGGATAGTCGGCTCCGTCTCTGGCAGGATGCCGGCAAGGAGCGATTCAGTTCATTCACCGAACTGAACGTCTGGCTGCTCGAGCGCTGCCGGGGGCTGTGGCAGGAATTGCGTCATCCCGAGTACGCTGACCTGACAGTGGCCGAGATGCTCGAACACGAACAACCGAGCCTGATGCCGATGGTCGCATCCTTCGATGGCTACGTCGAAACCTTGGGCAAGGTATCGAGCACCTGCCTGGTGACGCTGGATCGCAACCGCTACTCGGTACCGTGCGAACTGGTGGGCCAAGCCGTCAGCCTGCGTCTTTATCCGGAACGGATCGACATTGTGGCGCACGATACTCGGGTGGCCAGTCATCCCCGCAACTTCAGTCGGCAGCAAACCCTCTACGACTGGCAGCACTACATCCCGCTGATCGAACGCAAGCCAGGGGCCTTGAGAAATGGCGCGCCGTTTGCCGACATGCCGGAGCCATTGCAACGATTACGCAGCTTGCTCCTGCGCCGGGAAGGTGGTGATCGGGTGATGGCCAAAGTGCTATCGGCAATTTCGCAGTTTGATCTGGAAGCGGTGCTGGTTGCCGTCGATCTGGTGCTGGAGTCCGGCCTACCCAGTGCCGAGCACATCGAGAACATGCTCAACCGCCTGAAGTCGGGTCCCATGCCGCCACCGGTGGAAACGCCACTCACCCTCAGCGAAGTACCGATTGCCGATACCGGCCGCTATGACCGCTTGCGTACCGAGGTGACTGATCATGCGTGAGCTGATGAGCGAGTTCAAGGAACTGCGTTTGCACGGCATGGCCGGTGCCTGGGAGGAGCTGACAGCCAACGGTAGCAGCCGTGTCGAAGCCTCACGTTGGCTGATCGAACATCTACTGCAAGCCGAGCATACTGATCGAGTGATGCGTTCGATTGGCTATCAGATGCATGCGGCCCGCTTCCCGGTACATCGTGATCTGGCCGGATTCGACTTCGAACAATCGAAGGTGGATCAGAAGCTGATCCGGCAACTGGCCGACCTCTCCTTTGCCGAGGAAGCCCAGAACGTCGTGTTCATTGGTGGCACGGGCACTGGCAAGACCCACCTCGCGACGGCGCTGGGTGTCTCGGGCATTACCCATCACAGCAAGCGGGTGCGTTTCTTCTCGACGGTTGATCTGGTCAATGCGCTGGAACAGGAGAAGGCTGCTGGCAAAGCCGGGCGGATTGCCTTGGGGCTGCTGCGCATGGATCTGGTCATCCTCGATGAGTTGGGCTATTTGCCGTTCAGTCAGGCCGGTGGCGCCTTGCTGTTCCACTTGCTGTCGAAACTCTACGAGCACACCAGTGTGATGATCACGACCAATCTGACCTTCGCCGAATGGCCGAGCGTCTTTGGCGATGCCAAGATGACCACTGCCTTGCTCGACCGGCTGACGCATCACTGCCATATCGTCGAGACCGGGAATGAGTCGTTTCGCTTCCGGCACAGCACGGCAACGGCCAAGTCGAGGATCAAGGCGCGGGAGCAGAGCAAGCGGGGAAATCCACCCGAAGCAGATCCGTTCTGATCGAGGCCGCGTTGGGAAATCCGTTCCGGACTCCGTCCTCCACGGCTTTCCCAACGCATTCGTCGTGGCTCGGAAATCAGTTGTTCTGAGCTACACTTATCCACAAGCCCACCTATGTCAGGTGGCTATCACACCTGGTCAAAATTCAACGCGCACAGGTGGTCAAATTTAAACGCGCGCCGACAGCCCAAAGGATCTGCCGGTGGCATGAAAGCCATTCAGGACTTTGGCGGCTTCTTTGATGAAACGACACTGGTCATTTGCGGTGATGCGATCATCGACCTCGACATTGGGGCTGCCCTGCAGGAACACCATGAGAAAGGCGCATTGGCCAGCGTAGTTGCGCTGGACGTTCCTCGGGAACAGGTACAGAACTACGGCATAGTCGTGACCGATGAAAACGGCCGGGTGGCGTCCTTCCAGGAAAAACCCAAGCCCACTGACGCCAAATCCACCTTGGCGAGTACCGGTATTTATCTGTTTGAACCGTCCGTTCTGGATTTGATACCCTCGGGAGTCGAATTCGACATCGGTAGCCAGCTGTTTCCACTCCTGGCAGAACGCGGCCTCCCCTTCTACGCACAAAACCGGTTTTTTAACTGGATCGACATTGGCCGGCTGACTGATTATTGGTCGGTGCTGCAACGCGTGCTGCGCGGTGAGGTCGCCGACATAAAAATGCCGGGCAAGGAAGTTCAACCGGGTATTTGGGTTGGCCCCAATACCTCGATTGCCTGGGAAAGCAGCAAGATCATCGGCCCCGTCTACATCGGGTCCGGCGTGAGGATCGAAACGGGAAGTTCCGTCATTGGTCCGGCCTGGATTGGCCATGGCAGCCATCTGCGAAAAGGTGCCAAGGTGATTCGCAGCGTACTTTTCGAATACACGCGGATCGGCGAGGGTATGGAGTTCTCGGAGATGATCGTGTCGCCTCGCTACTGTGTTGATCGTGAGGGCAATACCACCTATGTGGGTGATGATCAGTGTCGGCTGCGCTGGGGTGACGCCCGAGGCTGAATGGCACTAACCGATCAAACTGGAGCGATTAGCGCGGGTTTTCTGGCATTTTGTCACATAGGCGGTGCTTACTAGCTCCATTCGATCCCCACTACAGACAATGTATTTCGGATGCCGACCTCGCCTTCAAACCGAGATGCCAGCGGAAGGCAGTCGGCAGGGTTGGCATTCACCTACTCATCGGTCGCGCATCGCTGAGTCCAGATTCCTACGACATTTGCCCTGAAGCGACGCTTCCAATTTTCGCCCACCCAAAAATACTTGTTTGCCATACACGGAACTTGTCTCACGATTTTCATATTGCTTACTTATTGATGCTGTAACTTGACAGGATTTAGCGCAATCTTGCGGCAATTCATCGGGCCCGCCTTTTCATCACCAGGCCATTCTGCTGACATGCTCCCTCTCCCCGAAGCCGTCCGAAAGTCGATCGAAAGCAGGCAGATTCAGTCGCTGTCGGAAATCTTGATGCGTGCGCAGGATAGCGAGCCGGTGGCGATAACGTCTCTGGGGATCATCGTCGAGAGGAATTCCAGGCTGGCCGGCCGGTTTCGCGGCATCGTCAATCCGTTGGCTGGCGGCCTGACTCGACAGGAGCGCATCCAGATCTCTTGCCGCAGCTCCCTGGGCGTTGAAACGAGCACTGCCTCGTTGATCCCCGGCCCCGACGAAAGCCGCGACCGAACCTTGGATAGCGACTCATGAATGCGATCAATGCGCTGTATGAACTGGCAAGAACCCCGGATGTTCCGACTGAGCAAAACATACTGATCGTCGATGACGAGCCGCGTTTCCGCCATGCCTACCGTACCCTGCTCGCGGCCGATGATCGCAAGATCGGCGAAGCCGGCACGGGCCGCGAAGCGATCGACAAGCTCAAGCATGGCCATGTCGATCTCGTCATCCTCGATCTGATGCTGCCGGATGTTTCCGGGCTGGAAATCATGGCATGGCTGACAGCACACAAAATTGACACTTCGGTGATCGTATTCAGTGCCGACAAGTCGATCAATTCAGCGATCCATGCCCTTCGCCATCGTGCCTTCGAGTTTCTGCGCAAGGATTGCGACCCGGACGACATGATCATCGCCGTCGAGCGTGCCTTGAGCCAGCGCAGCAGGGAGAGGGAACTCACGGCCATCGCTGCCCGATTGCGGCATTCGGAGAGACTGCATCGCTTTCTGGTGGAGGAGTCGCCGGACCTGATCTTCACGCTGGATAGTGAGGGGAGGTTCATCTTCACCAACAACCGGATTCAGTCACTGCTGGGCTATACACCCGAGGAACTGGCCGGCCAGCACTACACGGTCATCGTCGATTCGCGGGACCACGAGCATGCCCAGTATGCATTTACCGAGCGGCGTGCGGGCACGCGCTCGACCAATAACATCGAGGTCCGCTTCAAGTACAAGCCTTCGGCCTCAACGGCACTGAATGGCACGTGTATCACGGTCATCCTGAGTTCGCAGGGCTTGTACAAAACTGCGGAACTTGGTCAATCGCCTGTTTTCCTCGGCACGACCGGCGTCGCAAGGGATATCACGGAACGGAAACAGGCCGAGGAAACAATCGCCTTCCAGGCATTTCACGATCAGCTGACCCGCTTGCCGAACCGTATCCTGTTCACCGATCGCCTGGAAATGGCCATCAAGCAGGCAGCGCGCCGCGAGGAAAAGCTGGCCGTGATGTTTCTCGACCTAGACCGCTTCAAGCTGGTGAACGATACCTACGGACACCAAGCAGGAGACCAGCTTCTGCGGGAATTTTCCGCCCGCCTTCGCCGCTGCCTGAGGACAGGCGATACCCTGGCCCGCCAAGGTGGCGACGAATTCACGGCGTTGTTGCCCAACCTGACGACCCACGATGACATCAATATCGTTGCCGAGAAAATCCTCGCCGAACTGCGCAAGCCATTTCTGGTTGGTGATACCGAGTTTTTGGCCACGGCGAGCATTGGTATCGCTGTTTTCCCTGACGATGCTTCCAGCGCCCAGGATCTGGTTCGCTGTGCCGACATGGCGATGTA
Source organism: Dechloromonas sp. ARDL1 (assembly GCF_051122455.1). Taxonomy (NCBI): domain Bacteria; kingdom Pseudomonadati; phylum Pseudomonadota; class Betaproteobacteria; order Rhodocyclales; family Azonexaceae; genus Dechloromonas; species Dechloromonas sp. ARDL1. Next base: position 3,588,270 of record NZ_CP168939.1, on the reverse strand, counting down.
CCAGGTCAAGGCGCAGGGAAAGAACGGTTACGTAGCCTTTGAGCCTTATATGCACGATGCTCAGCTGGATCGTTTGTCCATCGAAAACGATCTGCGCAACGCGGTCAAGGCCGGCGACCAGTTCGAGCTCCACTTCCAGCCGCAGATCGATGCCATCTCGGGGCGCGTAGTCGGCCTGGAAGCGCTGATCCGCTGGCATCACCCAAGTGCAGGCTTGATCAGGCCCGATGTGTTCATTCCGATTGCCGAAGAATCCGGGCTGATCGTGGCGATCAGCGACTGGGTGCTATACGAGGCGTGCGCAAGACTGAACGATCTCCGGCAACGTGGATTCGGGCATTTGCGCATGGGCGTCAATCTGTCGCCCCGGGAGTTCGAGCGGGAAGACCTGCTGGAACGCATTGCAGCACCACTCGCCCGCTTCGGCATCTCGCCCGAGTCGCTGGAAATCGAGATTACTGAAAGCCTGCTGATGCGGGATGTCGAGAATATCGTCGCCAGGGTCAAGCGCTTGCGCAGCACTGGCGTGCATATCTCGATCGACGATTTCGGCACACGCTATTCGTCCCTGAATTACTTACGTCGATTTTCTGTCAGCCGGATCAAGATCGACCAGTGTTTCGTCCGCGATCTGCAAGCACCGCAGGACTCCTGCGCGATTATCCAGGCCATCGTCGGCCTCGCCCGCAACTTCAACCTGCAGGTGATGGTCGAAGGTGTCGAGACCAAGCATCAGGTTGCCGTGCTTCGCCAACTCGGCTGCAACGAAATGCAGGGCTATTTCTTCTGCCAGCCGATGCCCGCCGAGCAGTTGAACAGCTTCCTGGAGCCCGAGTCCTGCCTGACAGCCAACTGAACTTCAGGTAGCGCCAACTCCGCCCAGCCACTGTTCGACCTGGCTGGTGTTGAGTGGCCGGGCGAAAAAATAGCCCTGTCCTTCCTTGCACCCCAGGCTGTTGAGGAAATCGTTCTCGACAGACTCCTCGATCCCTTCTGCAACCACGTCGAGCGACAGGCTATCGGCCAGAGCGATGATAGCCTTGGTAATGGAGGCGTTGGCCGGAGTCCGGGTAATGCCGCGGATGAAGGACTGGTCTATTTTCAATCGGTCGATGGGAAAGCGTCGCAGGTAGTTGAGACTGGAGAAGCCAGTACCAAAATCGTCGATGGCGAGCATGACACCATGACTCTTGATGCGGCGTAGATTGTCGAGGACCTCCTCTACGTTGTGCATGAGCACGCTTTCGGTCAGTTCCAGTTCAACCAGCGTCGGATCGATGTCGAATTCAGCCAGAGCACGCGCCAAGAGGTCGGCAAAGTCGCCGTGGTGAAACTGAACGGCCGAGATATTGATGGCCATGCGCAATGCTGGCAGTCCGGCAGTTTTCCAGGCTGCCATTTGGGCAAATGCCTGACGCATCACCCAGGCACCGACCTGAACGATCAACCCGGTTTCTTCAGCCAGCGGGATGAACTCGAGCGGTGAAATAAGCCCGCGCTGTGGATGGTTCCAGCGCAACAAGGCTTCGACACCGCGCGGCAAACCACTGGCAATCTCGACCTGAGGCTGGAACACGAGGCTGAATTCGTTACGCGCCAAGGCATGGCGCAAGTCGTTTTCCAGGGAGAGGCGGGATGGGTTGAAGGTGGCAGTAGCTTCGGTGTACATGCGGAAGCCGTTGCGTCCCTTGGCCTTGGCCTCGTACATGGCGGCATCAGCCTTAGCCATCAAGCGGCTGAAGTCGCGGTCGTCACGCGGGTAAATGGCGACACCGATGCTGACGGTGACAACCAGCGAATGGCCAAGCACTTCGATCGGAGCACGCATGGCATCGACCAGGCGACCGGCGAGTAGGTCGGCCGATTCGGGCGTGGCGAGGTTTTCCATGAGGATCATGAACTCGTCGCCACCGATGCGGGCAACGGTATCCATCTTGCGGGCTACCGACTTGAAGCGGCTGACCAGGGCGCGCAACACGGCATCGCCAACCCGATGGCCAAGCGAATCGTTGATTTGCTTGAAACGGTCCACATCGATGAAGAGCAGCGCCACCATACCGTCATTGCGCTCTGCCTCACGGCATGCTTGGCCGATACGGTCGGCGAGCAGCACGCGATTAGGAACGCCCGTCAGGTGATCGTAGTGTGCCAGGTAATAGAGTTCGGCCTGCTTGCGCTGGGTGATCAGGCTGAGCAGGTCGTGGCCGTTGGCGACCCCGACGTACTGTCCGGCATGGGTAACGATGAAACCGGTAACCATGTGCTCGATACCGGAGGAGATAATGATCTGTGCCACATCCTCGATACTGCAAGTCTCTTCGACGATGACTGGAGCTGGCGCGAGATAGTGGTTGCCGTTCAGGAAATCGACGATGCCCTGCCTGCCGAAGAGTTCCTTGCTGTAGGGTTTGGTAAAGAATTCAACGAAGCGCTTGCGGTCGACCAGTGCCACCGGACAGCCTTTGCCATCCACGATGGGCAGTGCATAGACGGCGGACTCGGCGAGAAAGCGCTGGATCAGGTGCTCGCAGGGCGAAAACTGCTCCACCGGGGACATCCAGCGTACCAGGCTGCGCACCGTAGGGGCTTCCTGCAGATGATCGTCTTTGATGAAGAGCATCTGCCCGAGGAATCGCTCCGGCGCTTGCTCTGCATTGTTGTCGAGACATTCTTCCGGCAGTTTGGCTCTATCCATGGCTCTCGGGTGGAATAGTGAATTCGGAAGAGCAGACTACGGCTATCTCATGACGAAATTATTGCCTTAGTAATACCCAATAACGTGATGCCAACAACAAAGCCGCTCACACGTCGGGTAGCGACGGGGAGGTGCGGCAAATCGCCATGCCTGTTTCACACAAGCTTAATGAACTGTGAATATTCTGGACAGTCCGTACCCGACCGGGTACCCGAGCAATCCGGAACTCGATGACTGCAATCACCTCCCAACCCGATACGGAAATCCAGAACTCGGTATCACCACCCCACCTCGGGAGCATCACACGCTTCCGACGTGCCGCGAGCCTGCATATTGGACGTGACGACCTGATCAATCTGGTCGAGGTTATTCTCGAACCCGCAGTGCTGACACTGACGATCTGGCTCATCGCGTTTCTCGAGGAAGGCGAACTCACCCTGCCCTACCTCATCCTGTCGCTGATGTCTTTTTCGCTGACCTTTCCCGCCAAGCAGCGACTCCAGGAATCATTTGCCCGCAGCACCGTGGAGATCTTGATCGGCTGGCTGCTGCTATCGAGTTTGATGCTGCTTTTCGGATATGCCACGCAAAGCCTTACGCTTTTTTCCGCTCATGCCGTGATTACCGGCCTGTGGTCCATCCCGCTCGCCCTGGTGACGACGCATGGCCTCTTCCGCCTGGCTGCCCCCATACTCCTCAAGGCGCAGGGCAGCAAGCAGGCGGTTGTCATAGGCATGAACGAACAGGGAGCAGAATTGACCACCCGTCTGACCCACAGCCCCTACACCGATCTGCGTCTGCTCGGCTTTTTCGACGACCGCAACCCGGAACGCTTGCACAACAGCGGTCGGCATGCCGCCCCGCTGCTCGGACGAATCGACGATGTGGCAGATTTCGTGAAGCGAGAGGGAGTACACCTGATTTACATTTCACTCCCCATGGCAACGCAGCCACGCATCATGCGCCTGCTCGACGCACTGCGCGACACGACCGCTTCCGTCTATTTCGTGCCAGACCTGTTCGTAACCGACTTGATTCAGAGCCGCATGGAAACGGTGTGCGAGATGCCGGTCGTTTCGGTTTGCGAAACGCCATTCACGGGCAGCAACGGCATCCTGAAGCGCCTGTCGGATATTGTGCTCAGCATGCTCATACTGGCGCTCATTTCACCGCTACTGCTGACCATTGCAGCCGGAGTCAAGCTGTCGTCTCCGGGGCCGGTGATTTTCAAGCAGCGTCGCTACGGCCTCGACGGCAAGGAAATCATCGTCTACAAGTTTCGCTCGATGACGGTCTGCGAAGACGGCCGCCAGATCGCCCAGGCCCGCAAGGGCGACCAGCGCGTGACGCCCCTGGGTCGTATTCTGCGCAAAACCTCGCTCGACGAATTGCCGCAATTCATCAACGTATTGCAGGGCCGCATGAGCATCGTCGGACCCCGTCCCCATGCCGTTGCCCACAACGAAATGTACCGCAAGCTGATCAAGGGCTACATGGTGCGCCACAAGGTCAAACCCGGAATCACCGGCTGGGCTCAGGTAAACGGCCTGCGCGGAGAGACGGAAACATTGGACAAGATGAAGGCACGCGTCGATTGCGACCTGGATTACCTGCGCAACTGGTCGCTAGGCCTGGATATTTACATCATCTTCAAGACCGTCGCGGTCGTTATCAAAGACCAGCATGCCTACTGATGCGTTGAGGCGCCGCACCCTTTTGACGGTGCTGGGCACGGCAGTGGTAGTAGGTATATTTTTCCTGCTTTTCGGCTTCGGCAGTACGCCGGGTTCCGGCAATCTGCTACCCAATCCTTGGGACAAGGGCGTGCACATCGCCGTTTTCGCGATACTGGCCATTGGCCTGCGCATGCTGATGCCTGGTCTGCCCGGCTGGGTGCTGTTCGGCCTGGCAATCGTGATTGCATTGGCCGACGAACTGCATCAGCTCTGGGTACCAACCCGGCAGCCGGATTGGAACGATGGCATAGCCGACCTACTCGGTGCCGCCCTCGGCCTCACCTTGTGGGCAAATCTGCTGAAATAGCGAACTGCACTGGCCGCGGAGGGGCTACTACCCTGCCGAACACGAGAGCCCCTAGTCCGGACGCTATCCCGACCGCAAGCCACGGTTAATTCGAACGCGTTGCGTCAAGGGGATTCCCGCGTGTCAGTTGCGCCGACCAGAAATTCCGCGCCCTAGCGCAAGTGCCAACAGGAGCAGGCTCCAGGCCGGGAGCGGCACCTCTTCGCTGGCTCCGTCAGCGGCAAGCATGGTGATCGTGGTAGCTGCAGCCGCGCTGTCGTTGCTTCCCTGAGGATCGCTCCAAGTGCCGGCTGTGTTGGCAACAACCGTGGCGCTACCTGCAGCGCCGGTCGTAACAACAACCTGCCGGACCAGGCTTTGCCCGACGGTGAGGTCACCCAGCGGGCACGCTACCGCCGTGACGGCGATGGTGCAGCCATCGCTGGCGGAGCGAACGCTGACACCACTCGGAATAGTGAAGTTGAGCAGCACGGATTCAGCGACACTCGGACCATTGTTCAGCACGGTGGCGGTATAAGTGACATCGCTTCCGGCCACCACCGGATCCGGGCTATCGACCAAGGTAACGGCAAGGTCGGCAACCGGTTGGCTCAGGCTCCAGGCGAGCGCAATGCTGCCCGTTGCGCCGCCACTGCCGGCCACGGCCAGGCGATAGGTCATTCCGGCACTGGCCCGAAAGGCGATGCGACTGGCAGTCTGGCCTGTTGCGGCATTATTGTTGGCCTTCACCAGCGTCAGCCCGCCAACGCTGTTGCCGGTATACGCGGCGAGTACCGTATCGAAACCGCTGCCCGTCGTTTCGAAAACGGCATCTCCCCCGGTGGGAGCAGTCCATGTCCACCATACCGAGCGAACCGGGCTGGCTCCCGCATGACTCGGCTCGCCACTCTCGACCGTAGCGAGTACGTTGCTACCGTTGACACTGCCGCTTGTTCCGACCAGCGTCAACGCGGCAATAAAATCGTCGTTGCCCGGGAAGTCGAGGGCAGCAGCAAGATTGATGCGTGGCCGGGACAAGCCGTTACGCACATCGGTCACTGCCACGCCGTAGCTGGCCAAGCGACCCGCTGCTCCTTCCGCCCCCTCGGCGGGGCGCGCCGCTCGCAGCACGGCATGCGCACCGGCGGCATGCGGTGCCGCGTAGGAAGTTCCACCCCCCGTTGATCCGCCTGCCGTGATCAGCGCCCCAGGCGCCAGCAGGTCGAGAAAGCTGGCGCTGTTGGAAAAACATGCAACCTTGTCTGCCGTAGTCGTGCTGTCGGTGCAGGCGCTCCACGTCACGCCGCCGACATTGGCGTCATAGACAGCACCGACCGATTCCGCTTCCGGCGTGCAGGCGGGCATGGCCAGGCCGTCGCTGTATGCACTGTTGCCGCTGGCCACGTAGGCGACGATGCCGACCGAGCGCGCACCCTGCAGGGCAGCCCGGAAAGGATTGCCGGTGGTGCAGGGGCTGGTGAACTTGGCCGTCCCGCCCAGGCTGAGGTTGAGGGCAACGATGTTGTAGGTGGTGCGATTGCCAATAGCCCAGTCGATGGCTTCGACAACATCGACGCTGGATGCACTGCCGCCATCGAAGACATCGAGCGCAAGGATTGCTGCGCCCGGCGCCGTGCTGGCGGCGATGGCGGCGACCACGGTGCCGTGCCCGTTGGCATCTCGGACACCATCGTCGGTAGCAAAATCGCCCGCGTAGGCGACGCGGCAACCGGCCGGCACGCCCGGTGCCGTGCAACCGCCGAATTCGCTGCGCGTGTAGTCCACACCGGTGTCGATGACGGCAACAGCAGTGCCTGCTCCCAGTTGCCCCTTTGCTATAGCGACTGGCCGGCCGATTTGCGGCAGACTTTGCTCGAGAATGGGGTAAAGCCGGACATCCTCATAAATCTCCAGCACATCCTCGCTGGCAGCAAGGCGGCGCAAGGCATCGGCGCTGCGAACGCGAACAGCCAGCATGGGCAGTTGCTCGTAGCGGCGGATGCGCTCGACACCGCTGTCGGCAACGCTCGCTTCCAGACGATCCTTGACCGTATTGCGGGCCACGCGCCGCACTGCTTCGGCTATCGAAGCAGATTGGGGCAGAAGGACATCCGGCTCCGCCAGGCGAACCAGCAGCACCGTTGCCTCCCCCTTTTCCACCCCGGCCAAGACGGCACGGGGTATCTTGCCTTCGCTGGCCAGCGTACCGCCGCACACACACGAGGCAACGAGCAGCGCAGCCGGCCGCAGCGAAATCACACTGACTGCAGCCTGCGCTGGCCGACTCCCGGCAGCGTGCGCAGCGACCTGCCGTCAAACGCCGTGTAGTCGGTGCTCTTGACGGTGCTGACATAATGCCAGTCGCAACGGCATTCTTCCGCCGTGGCTGTAACGACCATGTAGCCGCGATCGCCGGTGTTGGCGTAGCGGAGCGGCCCGATGAGGGCTTCCAGCCCGGCAGCGACAGCCAGCGGGCTCTCGGTCGGGAAATATTCCTCCAGCCCAGGCGAGGAAACCGAGGCGACGGCATATTCGACGCCGACCGCGTTACCGTGCATGTCCTGCAAGTCGCTGGCCCAGGCATTGTGGGTGTCGCCGGCGAGCACGACGAGGTTCTTGTCGAGAAAGCGTGCCATGCCGAACACGGTTTCCCGGGCGACGGTGTAGCCATCCCAAGCATCAAGATTATAAGGAATGGCCGGCATGGCGAGAATGGCTTGCTCCTGCGCGGTGAGGCTGCCGGGGGCCGTCTGTGCCTTGACGAGCAGCGCGCTGTAGGCCGAGAAGCTGATCTGGCCGAGCACGAGCGGTGCCGGGATATTCATGCGGCCCATCAGCACCTGCTGACCGAGCACCTGCCAGGTGGCGGACGATTCGCGCAGTTGCCGATGCAGCCAGAGCATCTGTTCGGCACCAAGCAACTGGCGGGCCGGATCAGCCATGTCGGCAGCAAAGCGGGCGCTATCGAAACTGCCGTCGCTGCCGAAGTAAGTGGCATAGTCAAGTTGCAGGTCGCGGGCGATGACGCGGGTGTCGAGCATGTGCAGCGAGACAAGGTTACCGAACTGGAAGGAACGGAATATCTTTTCCTTGCGCTGCGGATCGGGACTGCGGATCGGAAGCCATTCGTGGAAGGCCTGCAGCGCAGCGGCACGACGGACACTGAATTCGCCTTCGCTGGCCATGTCGTGGTTTTCGGCACCGTTCTTCCAGGTGTCGTTGGCGATTTCGTGGTCATCCCAGACGTTGATGAAGGGCATGGCGGCGTGCACGGCCTGCAGGTCTGGATCGGTACGGTATTGAGCGTAGCGCTGGCGGTAGTCGACGAGGCTGAGCAGTTCGCCCGCCGGTTCAACTTCGCGGCCGAGTTCGGCGGCATCGCCCGAGGCGTAGCCGTCGCGACCATACTCATATATGTAGTCGCCAAGGTGGATGGCGGCATGAATGTCGTCGCGGCGGGCGGCCTCGCCGTAGGCGTGGAAATAGCCGGCCGGATAGTTGGAACAAGTGAAGACTGCCAGCCGAACCTGCTCTATGGTGCCGACAGGCAAAGTGCGGGTGCGGCCAATCGGCGAGACATGGCGACCGATGCGGAAGCGGTAGTAATAGATGCTGTCCGGACGCAGGCCCGTCACATCAACCTTGACGGTGTAGTCCTGCTCTTCCCCGGTGAAAGCGACACCTGCACGCACGACCCGGCGGCAGGCTGCATCGGTGGCAACCTCCCAGAGAACGGGTATCCGGCCCTGGCGGTCGGTGGTGACACGAGTCCAGATGATGACCTTGCGAGCCAGCGGATCGCCACTGGCCACACCATGCGCGAAGCTGACATCGAAGCGCTGGCCCAGGACATGCCGGGCATCCACCATCGGATCGATGGCCGCACCATGTGCCAGTACCTTCCCGGAAATGGAAAGAGCCCCGAGCGTGGCACCACCGGCAGCGACGCGCTTTAGGAATTGACGACGATGACGGCGCGGCTGGCTGGACATGGCGGACTCCCTGTTGAATAACGTAATGTCCGGACGATAGACACGTGCAATTACATTGGCATTTCACCCAGGTTTAACCGGTATTGCCGGCAGCTCATGAGCCGCTCCTGGGCATGCCCGGGAGCGGCTGGCGCGCTCAGGGTGCGAGCAGTACGGTGCAGTGGCCGGGCTGGTCAGGCAGCTCGGCGATATTGCCGCCGCGTGCGATGCACTGATCCGGGGGCAGTTCCAGTCCCTTTTCAACATGGCCGACCAGCAGGTCGAAGGCATGCTGGGCATGCGGCTGGATCAGCTCCAATTGCGGCAGGAGCGCCTTGTAGGTCTCGATGTGGTTGCCGTTCTGCACTTCATAGAGGCGATAGGCCGGCTCGCCATGGTGGTGGCGACGCCAGCCGCTGTGGCGCTCATGGTGCACTCCGTCATCGTGCGCCTGGGCAACCTTGCGGGCGTAAGCGCGGGCGTGGCGGTCGATGGGCAGCAATGCGTCCATGGTGCCGGCCACCGTGACAAGCGGGCGCTGGATGCGGCCGCTGGTCGCAAAGTCGGCAATGTTGTCGGCCACCTCGGACACCGCCTGGCGGGCGACGACGTTGTAGTTGGCCGGGCCCGCACCGTAGGTGTCGTAGGCGGGGTCAAGGCGCTTCTGCCATTGGCAAAGGGTAACCTCCCAGAATGAGGCGTTGTTCATCGCCCAAAGGCTGGTGGCCCCGCTGCCGATGTCGGGCGGGAAGCCGGCGGCGCGTATGTTCCTGGCTGCGGTTCCGACCGGATCTCTACCCCCGGCGGCGTAGTCGGGGTAGTTGAGGACGGCGGCCGGCAGATCGCTCAGCAAGTTGGGGGCGACGGCATCGACGAAAGTACCTTCCCAGTCCACGCCGCCATCGAACCACTCCGGTGCCGTCTCGATGGCACGTCGAACCTGATAGCCACCGTTGGAGGTGCCGACCGCATAGGTATAGCGCGGCTTTTTGCCATAGTGGGCACGACTGCCCTGGTGGGCCAACCGTGAGGCGAGCACCATGTAGTCGCGCCAGCGGGTGAATTCCTGACCAGGATCGTTATCGTAGAAATGCACCCAGGTGGAGGATGCGGGATTGAGGCGGCATGCCAGCGGGTCCGACGGATCGCTCAGCTTGAGGTTGAGCGTGCCTTTGTTCTGCGAGGCGTAGGCATAGCCTTTTTGCACGACGTAGTCACTCCAGGCGAAGTCGCCATTGAATTCGCTACGTGTGCCCGAGGCACCAGCGACTACCAGGCGGCCGTTCCAGTCGTTTGGCAGGCGTAACAGGAAACGCGCCTGGCCGGTCGGATCGCTGGCAATGCGGGCATTGAGCTGAATGCCTGGCACCACCTTGACGATGGGCGTCCGGTTGGCGGCATCGGGGGCGATGGTGGCACGGTCGGTCTGCGGGGTGAAGGCAAGCGGTGGCAGGCCGGGCAGGGAATTGTTGGCCGGTGTGGTCGCCATGTTGGCGGTGGTCAGGTCGGCGCTGTCGGTACAACTGACATCAGCCAGCTGGCTGCCGAAGGCCTCTACCAGCGTGCTGCAGCGGTCTGCATAAGCCATGCCGGCCGTGGCAGCGAGGATGGTTGCCAGCAACCCGCGGCAAAGCGTGTGGCGAGCGGTTCTGCGGTAATCGTGCATGAATTGTCTCCTGTCGTTGGTATTGGCATGCATTGCATGCGATGCCATCCGGATATCCGGCAGGAGCCATATTCAACGCCAATTGTTACAAGTCGTGCGCGCCAACATGAGCCGAACAGCTCATCGGCACAAGAGGGAGAACCATGGCGACACTGATCCCTAAGGCATTTCCTGAATTGCTGCCCTGCCCTTTCCCTGGCGCAATCCGTGCCAGAGCAGGCCAGCCCAGATCAGCGACCCGAGAGGCAGTATGGCCCCGGCGATGAACAGGGACATTTTCACCGAGCGTCCGGCACGGCTTGGAGCATCCAGCATCACCCTGGCTCGCCCTGGCATCCATGCCGTCACCCGTAGCGAGCGGCGACTGAGGTATGCGAGGGCCTTGTTCATGATGTGGGCACGACGTGCTGTTAGGTGAAACGACCATGCTGGCAGCCACAGGTTGCCAGATCATGACAAAAACATGACCGTGCAACACACTCCCCGCCACACTGTCGAAATATTTGCGCTCCATCATCGCCAGCATCCTCCATCTGCCTCCTCCATCACTAAAAACTGGATGCCCACCGACCACTCCCCGACCTCTGCGCCAACACCGGGCTGGTCGGCGGACGCTCACCTCGCCCCTGCGTTGCCCCCACCTCGGCCGGGCTGGTTCGGCATCGCTGTCTTTCTGGCTGTGTTTGTCGCCCTGCAAGGCCTCTATGGGCTGGCTGGAGGCTCTGCCGTGGAAAACTGGGTCGTCGAAAAGGCGACCGTGATACCGGCTGCAGGGGCAGTGGCGCTGCTCCAGCCGGAATGGCAGGTGCGTGCAGACGGGCCACGCCTTATAGTGCTTGGAAAGCGCATCAACGTGCGCTATGGCTGTGAGGGTACCGAAGTAGTATTCCTGCTCGTTGCTGCCATGTTTGCCGCCCGTGCTGGCTGGCGCTGGCGGCTGGCCGGCCTGCTCACCGGCATCGCCGTCATCTGGCTTCTCAACCAGATGCGACTGGTGGCGCTGGTGCATGTTCTGGTTCTGCGCCGCGAGTGGTTCGCCAGCATTCACGGCGCCATCGCCCCGCTGCTGGTTGTCGCGCTGGCCACATTGTTCTTCCTCGCCTGGCTGCGCCTGGCACCGGCTGATGCAGCAAGCTGAGCCGGCGATCCTGGCATGGCGAACACTGCTCGCCATCGCCATCGTGCTGCCGGCTACCGTGCTGTTTGGCGAAAGCGTGATCCAAACCTGCCTGCCGGCGATGCGCGCGGTCATCACCTGGCTGGCGCCGGATTTCGTCGTCGAAAACCTGTCCATCGCCGGTCTGAATGCCGACCGCGTGCTGCGCCTCGACATTGCCAACCGCCACCACCTCCACCTTGGCAAGCACCTGATCGCCCCCGGGCGATCGATCAATGCCACGATCAATATCCTGGCGCCACTGGTTCCGGTCGTCACCGCGCTGGTTACCGCGCTGGCCTGGCCGGACCGCTGGCCGCGGGTACTGCTCCGCTTGCCGGTCCTCGCCCTGCTTCTCCCTCCCGTTCTGCTGGCGGACGCTCCCCTGGTGCTGGTCGCCCTGACCTGGGATTTCTGGCAGTACGCCGCCAATCCCGGCGACACCTCAGCCTGGACGCTATGGATGCAGTTTCTGACGCGCGGCGGCCGACCGGCACTGGGCATTGCCTGCGGCCTTTTGGCCATATTGCTGACGCAGCATTACGCCAGCCGCATGAGCCGTTCGGCTCATACCCAGCCCCCAGGAATGACAAATTGATGTAACAGCGGGTCCCGATAATGGGTTCGGGAAGTGGCTGATCGATGGCTGTCGGCTTGCGCGGTTGCCTGCCACACGCGACCACTTCCCGACTCGCCGCGCCCAACCGCCGGTGCCGAACGAACCCCAGGAACAGGAACCCCGACGTGAACAAGAACAAGTCCAAGATAGCCATCGCCCTGCTGGCGATGCTGACTGCAGGCGCCGCCCAGGCGGCCCCCTCCTTCGTCAACGGCCTCGCCCTTGATGGTGGCATGCTCGACCTTTCGAGCGGCACCACGGCCAATAACGGCCGGGTTGGCTATTTCTCCGACATTTACTACGACACCAACCGCAACCAATGGTGGGGCCTCTCCGACCGCGGCCCGGGCGGCGGTACGCTGAGCTACGACACCCGCGTACAGCGCTTCTCGCTCGATATCGACCAGAACACCGGCGCCATCTCGAATTTCAAGATTCTCGAGACGGTCAAGTTCAGCAATGCCGGCAGCGCGATGAACGGCCTGGCCCCCAGCCCCAGCAGCACCCTGGGTAACGCCTTCGACCCGGAAGGCTTCGTGGTCAACCCGAAGACAGGCAATTTCCTGGTTTCCGACGAATATGGCCCGTCGCTGTATGAATACGACCGCAGCGGCAACTTGCTCCGCACCTTCGCCACCCCGGCCAATCTGATCCCGCGCAATGCGGCCAGCGGCATTGCCAATTACGCTGGCGACACCGGCAACGATGCGGGCAAGCGAACCAACCGCGGCTTCGAGGGCCTGGCAATCAGCCCGGACGGCAAGTACGCCTACGCCATGCTGCAGAGTGCAACTCTCGACGAAGGCGGTGGCAACGGCAGCGTGAATCGCATCGTCAAGTTCGACACCGCCACCGGAAACGCCGTCGGGCAGTATGCCTACGAGATGAAGCGCTCCAGCCAAGGGCAAGGCATCTCGGCGCTGGTCGCCATCAACAATCACGAGTTCTACGTGCTCGAGCGCAACAATCGCGGTATCGGCGTCGGTGCCACCCTGGCGACAGCCGACAAGGAGGTCTACAAGATCGACATCTCCGGTGCCACGGACGTTTCCAACATTGACCTCGATTCCGGCGCCGCTTATACCAAGGTCACCAAGTCGGGCCAGATTCTCGACCTCGACGCCAACACGCTGGCCGCACTGGGCAACAAGTCACCGGAAAAATGGGAAGGCCTGGCCATCGGTCCCAAACTGGCCGACGGTAGCTTCATGATGCTGGCCGGCACCGACAACGACTACAGCGTGACGCAGAATGGCACCGGTACGCAGTTTGACGTCTATTTCCGCTTTAGCGACGCCGACCCATACGCCTCGTCGATCCAGTGCCCGCTCGGCACCACGACCGGCTGTACCGGTGCCGCCACTAGCGTACCCGGCGATGGCAGCTACCGACTGCTGCCTGGCGTGCTGCATTCCTACAAGGTCTCGGCCGCAGAACTGGCTGCTTACACGGCTCCGGTTCCCGAGCCGGAAAGCTGGGCGATGTTGATGGCCGGCCTGGGCTTGGTTGGCTTCGCCGCCCGACGCCGGCGTGCTGACTGAAAAGCTTTGGCGGTGGCCGGCCAGCGGCCGCCGCCTGGCCCAACTGGTGTGCCTGACGTGGGTAACCTGCACCCAGGCCAATGGGATTTTTGCATTCACCGACGATGAAGGGGTGGAGTATCTTTCCAATGTACCTGACGACCGCCGCTATCGCCTGATCTGGCGCGATGGCGGCGAAGCACGTACCCCTCTAGGCCGCCCCGCCAGGGGCTTGCTTGCCTTGCCACTGGTTCGCCGGCCATTTCATGCGGAAATTCATCGGGTGAGCCAGGATACGGGCCTCGACCCGGCATTACTGCATGCCGTGGTGACGGTCGAATCCGGTTACAACCAGGCCGCGATATCCCCCAAGGGAGCCCGTGGGCTGATGCAGTTGATGCCGGCTACCGCCCGCCGCTACGGGACGGGAAACCCGTTCGACCCGGAGGAAAACGTGCGCGCCGGGGCACGCTACCTGCGCGACCTGCTGGCCTTGTTCGACAACAATCTGGAACTGGCTTTGGCCGCCTATAACGCCGGTGAGAACGCCGTCCTGCGCCACGGCCGGAAGCTTCCTCCGTATGCCGAAACCCGTCGCTACGTGCCGATGGTGGTGGCCCACTACAACCAGCTTAGCCGGCAATCAGCCAGCAACTGAGCGGCTGCTTCCAGCGCCCCCTCAGAACAGAAACTGGGCATTCAACGTCAGCAAGTTGGCCTTGTAGTCCCAATTGTCCTGGTTGGAGTTGCGACGATCCTGTTGTAGCGCAAGGGAGAGTGAACTCCACTCGGCCGGCATCCACTCCAGGGAGAGGCGGACCACCTGCAAGGTATCCCGCCGCTCGGGCAGTCCCGGGAAAATACCCCCCTCGTAGCGCCGCCTTTCCCAGTCATATTTGAAGCGCAATGCGGTCCGCGCCGAAATCTGCCAAGCCGGCTGCAAGCTCATACCGTCGGTCAGGTAGTAACTGCTGGCAAAGTTCTGGAAAGCAGCGATATCGCGGCGCAACGCGGCGTTCAGGCTCAGTTTTCCGCTGGGCTGCCAGATGTATTCGAGGCGGCCGACAGTGGCCGCGTAATCGCGGTCCGAAAAATGCTCATGCCGCCGCTCCTGCCGCGCCACGCGGGCATTGACGGTGGATTTTCCGGTGAGTGGCAGGTAGAGCTTGAATTCGCTTTCGTCCTGGCTAAAGCCGGTATCGATTTGCGAATTGAACGGCGCTGGCACCTCGGAAAAGCCGATCAACCGCCGTTCCTTGTATTCGCCCTCGCCCTTCTTTCGCAGAATCTGCAGGTAATTGCCGGACGGCCAGACATAGCGCCCACCGAATTCAAGGTTGTTCAGTTCGTAGCTTCCCTGTTCCAGAAAGCTCTGGCTATTGGTTTGCGTGATCCGGCTGAGCCCACCCAGGGCCAGCCAGCCGCCGGTCGCTTCCCACTCCAGAGAGAAGCGCTGGTTCTCGGTACGACGCACGTTTTTGCGCTGCGCGGGTGTGCTGGCAGAGTAGTCCACGAAACTGTTCTGCTGCTCAACTTGATCGAGACTGAGCAAACCGTGCAGGCGTGGCGTGAACGACCAGTTCCAGGCGGCATCGTAGTTCCTGGCTTGGTAGCTGAGGTAGTCGTTTTCCTGATAGCTGTAGTCGATAAGCGTCGCGTTGGCTCGAATCCGCTGCAAGCCCCACGCCTTGTTGAAACCCAGAGTAAAAGCAGCTGTACTCAGCGTGTCGGACTGCTCGTTGCCATTGGTCTGGCGGAACAAATTGCTATCGCGCACCGCGCCAAGGCCAACCGAGAAGGTCACGCTGTCTTGTGCATCGGCATGTGCCTGCGGGTTGAAAATAACCGCCAGCAGCAGGGCGAACAGCAAACGATCGAGTTTTTTTTTCGGCATGAAAATAAGGATTGAAGGTCGGATCAAGGCCGGCATCGGGGCGTAGAAAATGGCCTCGGGGTCTGGCCGGGCCGTCTTCTGACAGGAGAGCGCTTCAGCTCTCCATCCGCGTCGAGAAGCGATAGCCCACCCCCCTGACTGTCTGCAGCAGATTTTCCAGTGCATGGTTTTCGAGCACGCTGCGCAGGCGACGGATATGGACATCGACAGTCCGCTCCTCGACGTAGTTGGCATCCCCCCATACATGATCGAGCAACTGGCTACGGCTATGCACCCGCTCGGAATGCGTCATCAGGAAGTGCAGCAGGCGAAACTCGGTAGGCCCCAGGTTGATGCTTTGACCGCGCGCCAGGGCCTTGCGCATCACCGGCACCAGGCGCAGGCCACCCAGTTCGATGGCGTCATCGACGATCTGCGGATGACGCCGGCGGAGCACAGCCTTGGTGCGTGCAACCAGCTCCCGCGGTGAAAATGGCTTGGTGATGTAATCGTCAGCCCCGGCTTCGAGCGCGGAGATCTTGTCCACTTCGTCGTGCCGTGCCGTCACCATGATCACCGGCACGTCGCGAACCCTGCAATCGGCCCGCATGTGACGAATGAACTGGAAGCCGGAAAGGTCCGGCAGCATCCAGTCGAGCAGGACGACATCCGGCTTGTTGGCGACCAGAAGCTGCCACGCTGACTCGGCACCGTCCGCTACCGAGACGGCGAAGCCGGCATGGCTCATATTCACGACGATCAACTCGGCAACGGCCGGCTCGTCCTCGACGACAAGTACCCTCCCTGACATCCCCTACCCAGCTTGTCCATTGAACCAATCAGCAGGATATTCGCCTGACATTACGAGCAGATGATAGAAATCTTGCGGTTCGGATCAATTCACCAGAAATGCCAGGCGCCGGTAAGCAGAACCACGATACCGAGCCCGGCATTGGTGACAGCGTGAGCGACGACCGCCACCCACAGATTGCGGGTCGCGATGAAGAGCCAGGCGTAGGCCAATCCGGCGACAATCCCGGCAGCCCATTGCTGATGCTCGATACCGAAAACGATGCTGGACATCAGCACGGCAGGCAGCGCCACGTCCCCCGGTTCGAGCATCAGCCAGTCGCTTTCCTGAATCCTGCGCATCAGCCAGGAACGCCAGAACAGTTCTTCCATGACCGGAACTACAAGCGCCGCGCCTGCCAGACGCACTGCAACCAGCGCCCAGTCGAGGCTGCCATCGGCATGCCGTGGGTCAAAGCCCGGGCCGGATTGGCCAACAATGAAAACCCCACCGTCGAGGAACAACCACACAGCGAGCACGCCGCCACCGACAGCAACGGCCAAGGCAAGCTGCCGCCGCCCTGGCAGGCGCATGGCAGCCAATTCGCTCAGGCGCGGCCACAGCCAGATCAGCAAGGCGCCAGCCACCCCTGCTCGCAGCGCATAGAGCCAACGGGGATCGAACGCTTGGGCGACGGCGCCCGACAGCCTTGGGGTCAGCGCCATGAGAACAATAAAGGCGGCGAACGGTAGGATACGGAGGATATCGGGACTTATCAGTCCGCGCCGGAATTCGAGAACCAGTTTTTTCACGAACCGATCTTCTGACTATCCAGCCGCTCCTTCATATCCTCGGCGGTGTTTTCGATTTCGACCCGTTTCAGGCCGGTAAAGGGCTCAGCCTGCAGCACGCTGTCGGAACACCCCTTGGTCTGGTAACGCGCCAGGATGTCCAGCCCGGTCTTGTGCATTTCTTGATTGCGCGCAACGCAGGCAGCATGCTGCTGCTTCTCGCCACCGAGGGTGGCCTGCAAACGCCTTCCCTCGCCCTCCAGATTGGCGATCTGCTCCCGCGCCTGCTTCAATTCGACCTCGACCTGAGCAAGGCGGGCAGCCAGATCTTCCTTCGCCTTGCGTAAGCTACCGAGTTCCCGCCCCAGAGCAGCCACGCGCTGTGCCTCGCCTTCTGCTTTCTTGCGGGCAACATCGCGCTCTGCTTCGACCGAGGCCTTTTCCTGCGCCAACTGGGTCTTTTCCTGTTCGAGCTTGCGCTGAGCCTGCTGCAGACGCTTGACCTGCTCCTTGTTCGGATCGGCCTTCTTGGCGTCGCTGGCAACGGCCGGCATGGCGACCAGCAGGCCGAGCACGGCACACATCGCGAGGGTGGTCTTAGAAGCGAACATTGACGTCAGCCTGCAGAACATTCACCGCAAAGCGATGGTTGGGATTGAGGGAGAACGATTCGATCGATTCGGCGGACATCCAGCGCAGCCCCAGATGGGCATTGGGGTCGAGACCGTAATTGAAGCCCAGGATATAGCCCTTCAGGTTGGTGCCCCCCAGACCGAAGTCGGAATCGGTGAAAGCGTCGACAACGGCGTCGGAACCCAGGTAGCGGTAGGTGAAGGCGGCATTCCAGTCGTGGCGCTGCGCCAGTTTGGGCATGCCGACCATGATCTTGTAGAGATACCCGTAATCCTTGCCATCGGCCATGTTGAGTCCGGTGCGCCGCCGAATTTCGCTGCGGTCGAAGGCAGTGTTCTTGACGTAGTCGGCGGTCAGCACGACGTGGACTGGGTCGAAATGAGCGAGGTCGAGCGAAGCGGTGAGGTTGACCGGCTCAAAGCGGGAGGCAAGGCCCCAAATGGTTGGATTTGGATTCGTAACGACCGGAGTACGATCTGATGATGCGTTTGTCCGAAAGAGCGTATTACCCTTTTGGCGTAAGCTGGAACTATATTCATACTGACCATATGATGGGTTTCCGGCGAGAAACGCCGTATCGTCCTCGACTCGCCCTTCCAGATTGTTGAACTTGTACCAGGCAGCCCCGACCGTCAGGCGGCTGTTCTGTGCGAAATCCCACTTGGCGCCCAGCTGCATCCCTTTCACCCAACGGTTGTCGCGCGTCGGCGGGTTGTCCTCGCGCAAGGGGAAGGCGCCGACCGTCAGGAAGGGCCGGAAGCTGCCCTCGCCCAGCGTCGGCTTGAGGGTGGCCGCAAAGCCTTCGAAATTGAGATCCTCGTCCCAGACCAGATCGGTTGAGAACCACGGGTTGGGGATACGTCCACCACTGATCGTCAGCCACTCGGACGGGTCGTACTTGATGTAGGCGCGGTCGACCAGGAAAGAATATTTGTTGAACTCCTGGCCCATGCTCTGGTTAGTCGACACGCGATCGGTGGTGTTGCCGGTGGCCAGGCGCAGGCCGGCACTCCAGCTGTCGGAAACCCGCGCCAGGATACCCAACCTGGCGCGCAGGCGGAAACGATCCCGGTCTTCGCGCGTATTGCCCGTCGCCACCGAGCCATTGTTGGAAAGGAAACCGGCGGCACGCGTGACCTCTCCCCCGGTCGGATTGCTGCCGGCAGCGGCGACGATGTAATCGAATGGAGCGGTATTCTTGTCGTCCGCGAACTCCGACTGGTAGCGCACCCGCATGTCACCCTCGATCTTGACCCGATCCACCCAGGCCGGCACCGCATTCGGCTCGGCCCAGCGCTCGGTCTTGGCCTGGGCGAGGACTTCCTGGCGCAGTTGCTCGCGGATTTCGTTCTTCACTGTTTCCGGCACGTACTGCACGCGGACCGGTGCGCCAGCCTTGGGCTTTTCCTTGGTGGCCGCCCGCGCGGCCTTGACCTGGGCGGCCTTGACCATCGCATCGGCTTTCTCGCGACTGAACACACCCTGGTCAACCAGCGCATCGATCAGGTTAAGCGTCGTTTCGCGCAGGACTTCCAGCGACTCCCGATCATCGGCAAAGGCGGACTGCCCACCGGTCGATGCCACGAGCAGCGCCACGGCGACCGCATGCTGCAGGGGTTTGCGTTTGAACATCATGAATATCTCTCTGTTTTTCCGAATGGGGTGGGATCAGGCGGCGCCCCGGGCGGTGACCCGGATACGCAAGGGCATGCTCAGGTTGTCCGGCGGCGGCTCGCGCATGGCACCCGCCTGCAGGATGGCGTCCCGCAACTGCTGATCCAGGTCTTCATTGCCGGTGCTCTGGGCCAGCTCTACCCGCTCGACGGAGCCATCGCGGCGCAACCACAGGCGCAGGCCAACGCGATAATCGGCTTCGCGCAGCTTGCGGCTGCGGTTGAGCTGATCCTGCAGGTGGCGCTGCAGCCGCGCCGCGAACATGCCCTGCATGGCAGCACCGGTGCCGCCAATGGCACCGCCGGTGTAGTCACGGCCCACGGAGCCCGAGGCGAACGGGCTGCCGCCCTCGCCGGCCATGCCTTCCATCTTCAGTGGCTCGTTCTGGGCCTGCACCGCTTCCTTGGGCGGTTCGACCTTCATTTCCCGTTTTTCTTCCTTGGGCGGCTCCGGCTTCTTCTCTTCCTTGGGCGGCGGCGGAGGCGGTGGCGGCTTGTCAGGCAGCAGGGTGACGGTTGGCGGCTTGCGCGGCTTTTGCGATTTTCCGCCCATCAGGGTAGTGATTCCCCAGGCGAGCAGCGCGATGACGGCGGCCCCGGCGACGACGATGACGACGATGTTCAACCAGCGCCGGGGCGGCTTGATTTGAGTATCCATGGCGCTCAGTTTCCGATCCGTGCCGTCACCAGGCCGACCGAGCCGATGCCCATCGCCCCGGTCAGGTCGAGCACCTCGACGACGCGGGCGTAATTGACCGCCGGATCGCCCTTGAGGACGACGGAGGCTTTCGGGTCGCGTGCCATGGTCGCCTTGAGCTGGTTTTCCAGTTCGCGGACGCTGACCCCAACGCCGTTCAAGTGCAGCGAGCCGTCAGGCAAGATCTGGATGACCTTGATTTCGTGCTTTTCGGTACTAGGCTTGTTGGACGGCTTGGGGAGATTGATAGACAGCCCCGATACCGAGGCCGTCGTCATCAGGATGAAGATGACGAGCAACACGTAAGCCAGATCGAGCATCGGCGTCACGTTGATGCTGTCGTAGGGTTTGGTTTCTGCCTGGACGTGCATCGCTACCTCGTTGCCCGCGTGGTGGCCAGGCCAAGGTCGGTAATGCCGTTGCGCTTGAGCAACTCCATGACCTCCATCACCTTGGCGTACTGGACATGGGCGTCACCCTTGATGACGATGGACAGCGACGGATTGGCCGCCTGGTACTGGGCGAGCCGCAGGTCGAGCTGCTCCATAGTGACCGGATATGCGTCGATGAAGACGTCGCCGTTCTGGGCGACCGTGACCGCCTTGGTTCCCGGCTTGGCAAGGCTGGCGCTGGCGACGGTTTTCGGCAGCGCCACCTTGACCCCCTGCACGGACGCCGTGGTCATGATGATGAAGATGACCAGCAGCACGTACGCCAGGTCGAGCATGGGCGTGACGTTGATTTCATCGTAGGGCTGGTTGCCTTCCTGGACTTGCATGGCCGCTTCCCTGCGATCAGGCCGAGTAGAGCTCGGCGGAGCGGGTCAGGAACTCGTCGGCGAAGACCTGCGTGTCGGCCGACACGTTCTTGATGCGGATGGCCAGCCAGTTGTAGCCGAAAAGGGCCGGAATCGCCACGGCCAGGCCGGCGACGGTGGCCACCAGCGCGGCTGCAATACCCGGCGCAATGGAGTTGACGTTGACGTCGCCCGCCGCCGCGATGGCGGCGAAGGTGATCATGACGCCAACCACCGTGCCCAGCAGGCCGAGGAAGGGGCCGCCTGAAATAGCGATGGTGAGCAGAACGATCTGGCTGTTCAGGCGCTGGTTCTCGCGCACCAGCGCTGCATCCATCGCTGCTCGAATCGAATTGAGCGCGGCGGCCGACAGGTTGGCCTCGGTAGCGGCCTTCTCCTGATCCACGAAGCGATGGCGCATTTCCTCGATACCGATCCTGTAGAGGCGGAACAAGGTCGAATGGCGCATGGCCGAGTCTTCCTCGATGGCCTTGGTATCCGTCGAATCAGGGCGCAGCAGTTTGCGCGGGTTATCGCGGAAACGGTTAAGAAAGGCGATGTTGGCCTTGTCGGCGCGCCCCAGGAACAGCGTCTTGCCGATCATCACGCTGAAGCTGATGACGCCCATCACAGCCAGAATACCGATGACGATCCAGCCATCGAGGGTCAGCGCACCAAGCAGGATGCCGATATAGGATTCGGATTCACCACCACCGCCCTCCCCACTGACGAATAGCGGCGAATCAGGCTGCTGGCTGCCGTGCAGGGCCTTGATGTAGTCGGCCGAGCGTGACGTAGCGGCGAGGGTCACCTCGTCCAGCTCACCGGCGAAACCAGCACCGAGACGAATGTCGGCCGTGCTGTCGGCAACGGAAACGTCGGCCACGCCCGCCTCGACGCCTTCGAGGTAGAAGCTCAGCCGGCCGCCGATCAGGGTCATCGCAACATGCTGCCAGGTATCCGCCAGCAGCGTGGCTTTCGACGCGACTTCCTTGCCGTCGACCATGGCCAGCAGTTTGCTGCCCTTGACCGCCAGCGCCAGCCCCTTGTTACCCTCGCCTTGGTGGAAGAGCGTGCCGTTCGCGTTGGCGGAAGGCTTGATCCAGGCCGTGAAAGTCAGGCCATTAGCCGCGACCAGCTTCAGCGAAGGCGAGGCCGGTACGGTGAGGACTGCCGTACCGTCGAGACTTGCAGCATCGCCCAGCGGGCCGGCAATGCGGCGTGCGGTGAAATCGCGCGGGTGGTTGGCGTTTCCGGTCGCATCGCGGACAGTGCCTTCATCGGAGAAGTGCAACACCAGCGACTGTTGTCCGTCGTAGCTTGCCTTGGCATCGGCTGCACTAGCCGCCTTGTCGTTACCCCACAGCAGGGTGAGCGCATCAGCCTTGGCCGACGGCGACAGCTTCGACTGCTGCACCCAGATCACCGCCAGTTCGTTGGCCGCATCGTATTTTTCAATATGGAAGCGCAGCGGCGTCTTGCCGTCACCGGATACCACGCGCAAATCGCTGCCGTCCGGCTTGGCTTCGGCAAAGGGGAAATTGCCGGTGTGCAGGCGCAGGGCGAGCGGCACATTGGCGACGCCCTGCTTCAGTTCGACGCCCTCGGCGGTCGTGTCAATCTGCATTTTCTGCCGATGTTTCCAGTCGCCGGCATCGAATCCGTCAGCCGCGTGGGCGGCGAAGGCAATGACGGCTGCGGCGGCGGCAGCCCAGTGTGCAATTTTTTTCATCATGTCGTGATTGGTGGGTGATTCGTCGGATTGAGCAATTATGAAAACGGGTTTTTGCAGGCGTGTTACCCCGGGTTGCATTTCTTGTCCTTGCCGTCCCGGGTTTCGCATTCCTCGCCGGCAAGGACCTCGACGGTCAGGATGCCGAGCGCCCCTTCGCCGCGTTTGCCGGCGGCCGGTGCAGCTTCTTCCAGCATCTTGTCGAGATCGCTCTTGGGCGTGGACACCGAAGCCACCGGCGCCGCTGCCGTAGCGGCCGGAGCGCCGGAAACAGTTCCTGCCGCCTGGATGTTGTTGGCGTTGAGCACCTGCTGCGCCCCCAGCGTCACGTTGCCGGTACTGCGCAGGCCGGCATCGCCCGCATCGATGGCCCCTTGCGGTGCAAACAGGTAAACGTTGCTCACCGGCGTATCGTCGCGCGAGGCGAGCGCACCAATGCCGGAACCGGCCACCGAGTTCGAGGCATCGAGCACAATCTGGCCATTACGGATGACCAGTACCGGCGGCGGCGTGGCGCTCACCGTCTTGGCACCGCTGCCGGCGTCGATGCTGCCCTGGTCGGCCCAGACCAGGATGTCGCCGCCATCGAGCGTGAACACGCGTGACTGGTTGACCAGGAAGCTGTCCTGCACCAGCGCCTGCATGCTGCCGCCACGGAAGGTGAACAAACCCTGTTCGGAAGGCTTCTTTTTGGCCAGCGAGGCCTTGTCCGGTGTCGCCAGGCCGACCGTCACGCCGCCGGCCGGGGCGAGCAATTCGATATTGCCTTCCTGCTCCGTCTTCACAGCGCTGTAGAAGAGATCGATGTTCGCCGGCTTCAGCGCGGCTTTGGGGAACAGCGCGGCGATGGCGGCACGCCCTTCGGCATAGGCAGCCTCGCCGGCCCCGCCCTGCGCCGCCGTACCGGCATCACGCAATATCTCGAAGAGCCGGGCGCGCAAGCCTGCTTCAGAGGTGTCGCCGACGGCCAATCCATTCGCCTGCAGCCAGGCACGGAAGCCCGCATAGTCCGGCTGCGTCGTGCCGGCGATCACGCTGATGTCGGCACCACCCTCCGGAAGGTAGGGGTTCTCGAGATTGCCGCGACTGACGATCCCGGCCGAAACGCCGAGATTGACGCCTTCAGCGGCGAGCACTTCCAGGCGGCCAGGGCCGTTCGTCTGGATACGGCTTTCCAGTGCGCCGGAGGCCAGGATGTTGGCCGGCATCTCGAGCTTGCCGCCGGCCTCGATATGCGTCACGTCACTTGCCTTGGCATGCTGCGTGACGATGCTGAGGTCGCGAATGTCACCCGCCGCCTTGACGGTGGCGGACTCGTTCAGGTTAGCCGCCGAGGCGGCCGAGAGACCAACGATGTCGCCGTCGAGCGCAATGATGCGGCTTGCTTCGCGGTCATCGGCATGCCATGGCGTGGCGCTGTGCACCAGGCTCGCGGCGGTGATGTCCGAAGCGAAAGGATTGATGGCGAAGGTGTTGGTCAGACTGGGCAGACGCGATGCCGGGAGGTCGAACTGACTGATCGAATCGACCGTCACGCCCCCGGCCGCCAGCAGATCCAACTGCCCGTTGCTACCTGGCATCTGCATGATGTTGGCGCGGATATCGCCATTGAGTGCGACGACCGACACCCTTTCCGGCGCCATGTCGACGGGACTCACCCCAGAGTAGCCCAACATCGTGAGGCTGGCGTCGCCGGTCAGTGCCGTGATCGCCAGCCTGCTGTCCGGGCCGTAGGTGCCGATGCGCCGTCCATAGCCGATCGTTGTGTTGCCGTAGCCCGTCGACACCGAGTTACCGAGCGTGTTCTTCGGCTGGTTGCGGCGGAACGAAAGCGGGTTGTAGACGCTGCCGATGCTGGCCGAACCACCCGCGCTTGCGTTCGCTGCGGTATTGCCGAGCGCCATTTCGGTGTCGCTGACGATGTCGCGGGCGGCGGCGAGTATCAGGCGGCCGGTTTCGGCGTAGAACTGCCCGCCGCTGATCGTCTTCGCCATCACCTTGAGGTCACCGCCACCCTGGATCACCGCCTGATCGGCACGCGCCGCCCCGTCGACACCCGGGACTCGACCGTTGGTGGCGACAGCGGCATTGACCTTTCCGATCGTACCGCCCGCGTAGAGCGTGAGATCACCACCGCCGAAGGTGGCGAACCCTTGTTGCATCGAGGCGATGCGCGCCCACCATTGGGTGCTGTCGAAGCCCTTGCTGTAAGAGATCAGCCAGTCGCTGACAGTGCCGGTCTTCGTTTGCATGATGTCGCCGCCGGCGCTGATGTGGAGATCGCCACCATTCTTCATGAAGTGGTTGCGCTGCCCGGTGTCGGACTGATCCTGGGGAAGGCCAGCCGATGTAAAGTTGGCAGGGTTCGTCGTGTCGTCGCGACCCGCGGTATAGACCACCGCCTTGTCGGCCAGCTTGACGTTGCCCTGCGCTGCCAGCGTGATGTCGCCGGTACCGGTACGTACCAGCTTGCCGGCCGCGATATCCAGGTTGCCGCCGCTGGCCGTCGCCTTCACTGCCGTCGCCGAGGCGGCATCGGTAGCTGCACCGGCAACCAGTCGGTAGCTCCAGCTCGCGTCGCTGGTACCGATCTTCGCGTCGCGGCTGCTTGCACTGAAACTGCCGACTGTACCAAACCCATCGCTGATCGAATTATTGATCTTCAGGTTGTTCTGCGCGCGCAGAGTCAGCACCCCCGCTTCGCCGGCAAAACGCAGGGTGCTGAAATCGAGGTCGGCGGCAATGGTGAAATCGCCGCTCGCCGCGCTGACGATCTCGACCCCTGGCCGTACGTGGAAAACCGGATTGGTGCCGAAGCCGAGGTGGCCGCGCAACTTGCTCATGTTGGCGCTCGAATAGAGCGTGCTCAGGTCATTCTTGAACGTCGTCAGGCCGAGCGTCGTGCCGCTGCTCGTGCCGGCGTTCAGGGCCGTGTAGTTGCCGCTGTAGCGGCTGACGATCTCGGCCCCGACATCACGGGCGCCGCTGACCGTGCCGGCCAACTGGATATTCAGATCGGTCGCGTTGGCGATACCGGCCGATTTGTCGGCGCGAAAGGTGACGCGCCCGCCCTGTGCAGCACTACCGACGGCTGTGCCGACATCGATGCTGCTACCGGCCAGCGTCTTCACCTTGCCGCCGGTCGTGCCGAACAGCACGTCGCCGCCCTGGCCGCGGGTACCAGCATTATTGATATTGTCGACTACTTCCTCGCCGCGCGCGACGAGATTGCCCCCCAGCACGACGTCACCATTGCGCGCCTCCAGGGCGATGCGGCCGCCCTTGCTGCCGGAGGCATCGATGGTACCGCCGGCGTTGATGGCAATGCCCCCGTTGTCGGCGGCGATGCTCACCTCGCTGGCGCGTATCGTCTTCGTCGCCCCGGCACTCTCGCTCAGGGCCAGGCTGCCGCTGCGGCGGCGAATGTCCCATTGCCCGGTGAAATGCGGCTGGGTGCCGCCGTTATCCAGCGTTTCGGTGACGGCGTCGGCCAGGTTGTCCAGGCGCAGTGTCTTGGCGTCGGCCCGCAAGCTGCCTCCCTCGCCGGCGCTGGCCTTGCCGCGCAGCGTGCCGGCGGCGGCGCTGACGTCGCCTTCCCGGGCCACCAGGTTCAGCGTGCCGGCATCGCCGCCACCGGTCGCCGCCGAAACCGAAATCGTCACGCCACTGCCGACGGCGACATCGCCCTTGGCGGCACTCAGCGTGATCGTACCGGCGGACGCATAGGCCGCCGTATCGGCGAAAACGACCCGCTTGCCGTCGGCGGAAACGCGTGCGCCGTCGCCGATGACCACGCCGTCGCCGGCGTCACCGCCGGTCGCAGCCAGCGTGATGCGGCCGGCCGTACTGTCGATTCGGCCGGCGCCCTTGAGCACCTTGCCGTCGGCATCCTTGAGCGCCGCTACCTCGACCGACTTGCCACGCAGTTCGAGTGCGCCGCCAAGGCCGGTATCCTCGCCAGCAGTGGCGCTGCCGCCACGCACTGCGGTCTTGCCGCTCGCCGCCAGCAGGTGATCGTCGGTACCGACCGTGGTCACCCGGCCGGCATCCAGCGTCAACTGCGCGGCATTGCCGCTGCCGCCGTCCTTGATGCTGTGGTTGTCGATGCTGGTCACGCCGCGGCCGGCGAAGCGGATGTCGCCACTGGCCACGAGATCGACCGCGTCGAAACCGCGCATGGCAAAGCCGATGCTGCCGGCATCGCGCGTCGCCTGGTCGGCGACGTTGTCGCCGAAAACAATCTGCCCGGCATTGACCTGGAGCTTGCCCTCGCCGCCCGCGACAAAACCTGTGGCGACGCCGCCGGTATTCTCGAAGCGGACCTGCTGTGCAGCGATGTGCGCCGTATCGGCTGAAGTGCCATGCCCGGCGATGCCGCCGGCACTGACAATCAGTTCCTTGAGCGTGGCCGCGCCGAGCGTCGCGTTATCGTAGAAATCGAGCGTGCTGTAGCTGGTCAGGCGCAGTTGGTCGACCGCCACCAGGCGCTCGATATCGCTCGGACGCAGGTTGAAGCCATCGGTCGGCGCCGGTGCGTTGCCGATCACGTTGATGCGCCCGGCGCCGATGGCGAGCGATCCGCCGCTGCGGCTGCCATCGGTCTGGCGCCTTCCGACTTCGAGCGCGCCGTCTACGATGGTTTCCTTCGTCGCATCGACCACCACCGAACGGCCGGCCACCGCCGCATCGGCCTCGACATGAAGGCGCCCCGTGCTCCGGCTGGCGCCAATGCGCTTGGGAGCTGCCTGGCCGCCCTCGGCGACGCGCAGGAAAGCACCATCGCCAGCCAGCGCCAGGCTGCGGTCTGCCGCGTTGCCCGTCGACTCGACGCGACTGCCGGATGTCACCATCACTGCATCCTGTGCGGTCAGCATCACTTCTGCCGCCGTCAGCGCCTTGCCGATATCGCGCACCCCGGCGGCATTGCCCGCGTTCGCGATGCTGACCTCGCCGGCGATCGTTTCAATCGCCGTGCTTCCCGTTTTGTTGCCGCGCGTACCGCCGAGCAGCAGGCTCGAGGCGCCGAGCGCCACCAGTTTATCCTGGTCGATCGTCGACCAGGTGCTGTCGGCTGCAACAGCCGTACCGTCGCTGACCAGCAACTTTGGCGCTGCCAGATCCAGCTCCAGACCGATGCCGTCACGCTTGCGACCGTCGGATGCAGCCACCATGGCCGCCTTCGTCGCGATGATGCTCGGATCGAAGAACAGCCGTTCGCGACCGACGACCGACAACTGGCCGGCATCGGCGGCAAGACGCGCGCCGGCGGTGTCGAAGAAATAGTCGGTGGCGCTGGTCAGCGTGAACTTTCCGCGCCCTGCCACCACGGTTGGACTGGCCACTTCGACAGTCAGCAGTTGCCGGGAAGAGACCGTACTGCCGTTCAAGCCGCTGGCGGCGAGGCGGGTCGCGTTGACCAGCGCGGAACCGTCAGCCTGTTGGAGCGCCCGGGACAGGGCGCTGCCAGTGCCGTACTTGACGCTGATCAGGTAGGCGCCGGGCAACAGCGCATAGCGTGCCGGCAGCAAGGTGTATACGCCGGTCTCAAGACCGCTGCCGGTACTGTCGATGCGAATCTGGTCGCCCGACTTGAGCGAGGGGACGAAATCGTAGCTGTAAGTAGTCTTCCCGCTGCTGTCCTTGCCCGTGGCCTTTGGCGCAGAAACCCCGTACAACCCCAGCGCCGACGCGTCCAGCCCCGAGAACGCGCCGACCCAGTTGGGCAGCACGGCGAAGAGGGTCGGATTGCCCCCCTCGGCAGAGAGCAACGGGTCGTTCTTGCCGCTAGCCCCTGGGCTGAACTCCCAGGCCACCGCCTGCCCCCCGGCCGATAGATCAAGGACCGCGCCGTTTGCCACCTTGCTGTCGCCGGCATCGATACGAATGCGTTTTTCCGGAGCTGCGGCGATTTCGCCCACGGTGCTCGACAGGCTGCCATTCTCCCAGGTCGAGGTTTCGACATTCCAGTACCGTCCGGACTGGCTGGTCTGACCGAGCAGGCTAGTCCGCGTGGCTGCGACGGAGCTCACGCTGCCGTCGTGCAGCGTGACCTTGCCGCCGCTGGCCGGCGCGCTGAAGGCGATCTCGCCGAGCGGTGCGGCTACTGTGCCGTAATGATCAATGGTGTTCGCCGCAAATTCGACCCGGCCGCCCACCGACAGGGTATCGCCGGCAACCGAACCGGCCGGTCGTCTGATCTCTATCTTGCCGTTATGGTCGGCGAGCATATCGACGCGGAAATCGCTGTAGGCCGTTGGCTCGACGCGTGCAGCGGTCAGCTTTAGGGTCCCAGTGGCATTCATCCGGCCGTTGTACTTGCGCGTACTACCGGGCAGGGCAACGTTGTTTTGCACGCCGGCCATGTGAATATCGCCGCTACTGCTCAGAGTTGTGGTCGCGAAACCGTTCCACGCAAAGCTGCCGACCAGCGCGATGTCCTGCGCATTGACTGTGGCCGTGGCCGTGCCGCTGGCCGCGGCAGCCGGCGTACCGGCGTTAAGCGCGAAGTTGCCGAGTTCGACGGCAGCTGCGTTGAGCGTAACAGTTGCGGCCGGCGCGGCGGCGAAGGTATTCGCATCAAGGCGCAACTGGTTGGCGACGCTGACAGTCTGCGTGCCGGCGAAATTGATTTCACCTTCGCTACCCAGGTACCAGGAGCCGAATCCGCCGCGCGCGAGCTGGGCGGTATCGAGCTTGGCCTTGCCGTTGTAGGTCGCCGGGGCCAGCGTTTGTGTCCCATTCAAATACTTGGCCGTTGCCGCGTCATCGAGCGCCCATTGCGCTTCATGCTTGCTCCCCCCGTCATGGAGGGAGAGCGTGCGCACCGCATTGAGCTCGCTAGGCAGCGTACCGCTCTGCAGATACCAGTTGGTCACAGCATCATTGGCAAAGCGCAGCGAGAAGATGCCACCCAAGGCACCTTCCCCGCCGGTCGCCTTGAAATCGCCATCGAGGAACATGCCCTCCCGCGCCGTCAGCGCGACGCGACCGCCACTGCTGCCGATGCGAAGGGGCTGCATGGCTGCCGACGCGCCGCCCGTGACGGTCGACTGGTTCAAGCTATCGGTCGCCCCACGAGCGTCGATTTCCGACCCGGCGCGGGTGATCAGGTAGCCGAGGCCGGCATCGATCTCGACACGACCGCCATCGCTGACCCTGCCAGTGTATTTGCCCATCGCCAGCAATTGTTCGATGCTGGCACCGCCTTCCAGCGCGAGGCGGGTCGCCTTGTCGAGGCGGGTGGTGCCTGCGGCGAGCAGCTTCGCCTTGGGGCCGAGATAAATCGATTTCGACTGCTGCGCATCGCTGTAGTCAACCTGTGAGGGCATACTGCGCGTCAGGCTGATGGTGCCGCCCGGCGCTTCCAGCGTACCCAGTACGCTGAGCTGGCCAGGACCGAACTGTCCGCTGACGCCTGGACCGACGTTGAGGCTGATTGCTCCCCCCGGATCGACCCCGAGGTAGGCATCTTCGCCGATGCTCAGATCGCGGCCGGCGCTAAGCTCCAGTGTCGTCGGCGCATTGCGCACATCGGCATGCAATGGCCGGAGCGGAGCAAAGCTGGCCAGATCGGCACCGCTGGGGACGTAGCGATAGGCAAGGGGCGAAGCCAGCCACCACGAACTCGGCGACGGCTGGACAACGGTCTTCGCCGCGACGCTCAGGCTGTTGAATGCCGTCAATTTGAAATTCGAAAAGCCGCCGTCGGCGAAACGACTGCTGGCCAGGCTAGCACCGGCGGTGCCAGCCGCCAGACGATCCTTGGCCGATTGCTCGTGCCCGGCCGCCACCAGGGCATCGCCGACGCGAATGAAGGGGCTGGTGATATCGAGCGTACCACCCTTGCCGAGCGCGTAGCCGCGCAGTTGGCCATTCGCAAACAGCGACGAGCTCGAGTAAGAATCGCTACCGGGATCGCCATAACGGCCGGTTTTCAGCACGACGCTGCCGGCATTGCCACCACTCAGCTTGCCATCGCTGCCGACGTATCCACCACCGGATACATCGACCACGCTGCCGGTACGCAGATCGAGATCGTAGGCGGAATCAAGCGTGATACTGCCGCCGTTCGTTGCCTTGGCCCGGGTGGACAGGCGCCCGTCCAGGAAATCGTTCACCCAGTTGCCGGCGGTGGACAGGGTCGCCCCATTCTCCAACATCAGCGTGGAATACTGTGCATCGTCTGCAGTTGGATAATTGCCGGCCGCAGCGCTCATGTCACGCGTTGACAGCTCGATCTTGCCGCCGGCAGCAGCGATATCGCCACCAACCACTACCTGCCGGCCGCTGGCCTTGAAACTGCCCCCCGGCCCCAGATTCAGCGCGACGTCAGACGGTATCTCGATGCGCCCGTCGCTCTTCAGGTCGAAGCGCGTGAAGCCGCTGCCCACCAGGTTGTCGGAGAGTTCCAGGCGCGGCCCGGCGCTATCCCCTTCACCGAGTCCGACAGACGCGGCAGCGGCTCCGCGCACGAACACCATCTGGGCTTGCGTGTAGGCCGCCTGCTTTTCCACATCGCTGGCATTGAGACGATCAGCGACGACATAGTGCTGGCCTGCATCCTGAACGATCAGTCGCCCTCCGAACGGGCGCGCGTAGCGATCGCTGTCCGGATCTCCCACCTTGCGCTGTCTCGTGCCCGGTGTCGTGGTCGCTTTGAGTTGGCCATCCAGCGCGATGCTGTGGCCGACGACCTCGACCGTTCCGGCACTCTTACCCTCGCTGTAGGCCGCCTCCTGGCGACTCACCGTGATCAGCGCGGCGTACTGTGCGTCGGCTGGGGCGTCATTGAGGCGATACACCTGGCCGGCACGGGTAATCGCCCGCGATTCCTTGACCGTTCCGCCTGCATAATCGACGCGCCCACCGGAAACGTCAATCTCGGCGCCGGACTTGACGATCACGCTGCCACCGCTGCGCAGTGAGATAGTGCCGCCGGCCGCAGCCTTCTCTTCCACCGTCTGGCCGACCTTGCCGGTCCACCCGCCGAGGTCGGCGATGGCGATGGGGTCGCGCACGTCCACCCAGGCCTTCTGGCCGCGCAACACACTATTGCGCTGCACCGGGTTGGCGGCAAACTCGTCGCCGCGCAATTCGACTTCGATGAAGAGATCGTTGACTGACTTGCTGGCAACGCTGCCCGAGACATCGATTTTCGCGTGATCGCCAACGTACAGGCCGATCTTTCCGTCCGCGCCGGCCGTCTGAGCAGGCCTGACCGGGTCGCCCGCGAAGGCGGCGCTTTCGGCCACGAACACATCGCGCGCCTGGAACTGGATCTTGCCCCCCGAGGCGAGGACACTGCCGTCAATGGCGATCTTCGCCCCCGCGCCTTCGATCGACGAGGCGAGGAAGGTCTGATCGGGCGAAATCATCCTGCCGCTGCTGCCGTCGATAGCGACCGCGGTGGTGCTGCCTTCGGCCAGGGTCAGCTTTCCGCCGACCTGGCCAACGACGAAGTTCTGCTTGTCGAACTTGGCCGGATCTTTGGCGTCGGACGGCACGATTTCGCCGGTCGCCACGTCGATCTTGCGCTCGCCCAGCGAATTGCTGTCCACCACCGAATCGGCATCTCCCGGTGTGCCGGCGAGCGCCATCTGGTCACGCGCCAGCAGGCGGATCGACCCGTTGGCGGTGGCCGAAGTCGAACTGGCCAGCACGCCGGCTTGCACGACCTCGTGGCCGACCAGGGTTATGTTGCCGAGCGCCGCCTCGACGCGACCGGTGTTCTTCACGGCATTGGCATCCGCGCCGCGCGACAGGGCCTCCCAGGCGCTTCCGGCATCGCTGCGCACGACGTAGAGCGGATTCACTTCCGCCGTAAATCCGCGCAGCGCCTGAGCGAACGGCGGCTTGAGGTAGACATCGGCACCGGCGGCAAGAATCGCCTGCCCCTTCGGAGTGCTGATCGTACCGGCATTGTTTACCTTACCACCGGCCAGGATGGCGTAGCCGTTGTCAGCGCTGCGTATCCTGGCGCCCGCGGCGACATTGACTGTCGCCCGGTTGAATTCAGCCAGCGCCTGAGCCTTGGTTGCCGCCAAGCTCGCGGCATCGGCACTCCATTGAGCCTTGCGCAGGAAAAAGGAGCGCGATGCGGGGTTGTTTTGCATCAACAGGCCACCGGTCAGCACATCGTCATGCACATTCAACGCAGACAGCACCATATTATTGGCGAAGAGCGAGGCGCTGCCGCCGACATCGATACCCAGTTGGTTGATCAGGAAAAACTGTCCGTTGGCTTTTAGCGTGCCGTCGATTTGCGAACGGCCGGCATTGCTGTTGCTGCTGGCGCGGCCTGTATCGTTGACGTGAACGAAGTTGTAGGTCACCGCGCCCGAACTCGGCTGCACGAACTCCACCGTTTTGCCGGCAGCGATATTGAAACCGCTGACCCAGTCGATCTCGGCCTTGTCGCCACGCTGGTTCACTGTCAGGCGATCGGCGTCAATGCTGCCATCGACCAGCATGGTCGTGCCGTTCAGGTTGACCGCCTTGGTGGCGTTGACCACGCCTTGTTGGTTCACCGCCAAGGCCGCCAGGCTTACCACGCCGCCGTCGCCCATCGCGATGCGGCCGTTGTCCGCCGTACCGTCGCTCCGGTTGGTGACAGTGCCATCGAGCGTCACCGTGTTGCCCAGCGCATCACGCCCCGTGAAGGCGCGCGTTTCCACCAGCAGGCCGCGCAGATTCGGATCTTCCGGTGCGGTCAGAATAACCTTCCCGCCTGCCGCCAGAATGGCCTCGCCCCCGCCGCCGCTTTCGATCAACCCCAGGTTTTCCACCGTTTTCGGGGCGATCAGCACGACCTTGCCACCAGAAGGCGTGGTGATCCGGGCACCCGCATCCACCGTTACGAAACCGGTATCGAAGCCCGCGGCACTACCGCTCCAGACAAATTCCAGGCTGTCGCCTCGCGCCCTCGGCAAGCCGTAGTTGAGCAGTTTGGCGGCCATGGCGTCTGTCATGTTGAGTGAGGAAGCGACCAGGCCACCGACGTTCACCTGCGCTCCGTTACCGAACAGGATGCCATTCTGGTTGATGAAATACAGCTCCTTGCCGGGCGCCGACAGGCGCCCCATGATCTGGCTCGGATCATTGCTCCAGATGCGATTGAGCACGCGCGCCGCCTCGCCGGTGTATTCCACCATCGCCTTGGCACCGATGTTGAAGCTGTCCCAATTGAGGCCTACCGTCTGGCTGGCGGTGGGCACCCGCATGGTATTGATGCCGTTGATCATGGCGGTGCTTGGCGCCCCGCCGGTAACCGCACCGTGAAAGACGAAGGGACGCGCCCCGCTGGATGGAACCGGCAATGCCGACAGCGATGGCGGGATGGGCGGCGCGGCGAGGGTCGGGCCGATGGCTGCCGCCACACTGGCAAGCGCCAGCGTGCGCGCCAATCGCCGCCGACGGGAAGAAGACTTGCCATGGCCGCGTGCGATTTCCGCCACAGCCATCCAGGCATTGCGCTCGGCATTGAATACCACTCGGTAGATGTCGCGGTTCATGATGTCTCCGTTCCGTAGGCGTTAGCCGCTCAGAATTCGTAACCCAGGCGCATATGCACCCGGTTCTTGCCTGACGCTGTGCGCGGTCCGTCAGTGAGGGCCTGCGCCAGGTCGACAACAAACAACGGACCGCCCCGCTCGCCCTTCAGGCGCAAGCCGATACCCGCCCCGGCCAGGGAAAAATTGCCCTTCTGCCCAGGCAACGGGTCGTGCAGCCAGAGACTGGCACCTTCCACGAAGCCGATGGCGCGCAAGCCGCTGCCCCCCCATTCGGCGAGGGTCGGCGAGCGCAGCTCGGTACGCAGGCGCCAGCCCGCGTCGCCGGCCGCCTCGCCTTCAAGGTAACCGCGCACGGTATCCATACCGCCGCCGATGAACTGCTCGGGTGACACCAGCGCCTGACCACTGGCCTGGAAATCGAACTTGGCGAAGGCCTCCCAGCCGCTCAGGCGAAGGGTATAGGCCAGATCGCCGCGCAACACCGAAAAACCGGGCCGAGCCCCATGGCGCCGGCACGCGAATTGATCCATCTGTACGCCCTGGCAGTCCACCTCGCGGGAGCCGGTATCGATATTCGCGACCAGCGTCAGATTGGCGGCCAAACTGCCCTTCTCGCCGAAATGGCCGGCCGAATACTGCGCGACCAGCGGGGTGTAGCGCAGAGGCGCTTCCTTGGTGTCGGCTCCCAGCACATTCTGGTTTTCCTGCAAATCCTTGTAGTCCATGCCGATGGACAGCGAATGGAAGAACCCGCCGACACCGGCCGCCTGCGGCAGCGTCAGGGAATAGCGCGCCCCCAGCGTGGTGCCCTTGCCGAGCACAGTGCTGCCAACAGCCGAACCGATATTGCTGTTGGAGTGCTGGGCAAATGCTGAAAGGCTACGTCCATTGCCCAGCGGCGCATTGTAGAAACCGGCGAGGACATTCACCTCGTCAAGACTCTCGGGAGAAACCACGTAGTTCAGGCCGGCGCTGTGCTGCTTCTGGAACAGGTTCTCGTAGCGGATACCGGCTTCCAGGCGTGTACTCGACGTATCGGGGCTCTGCCGGTTGTTCAGTTCGATGTTGCCGTGCAGCGGAAGTCCATCCTCCACCGCCAGTTCCACCTCCATGGTGCCCAGGCGGGTACCCGGCCGCAGCAGCGGCGTCACCCGGCGATCCGGCGAGCGGCCGGCCTGCGCCAGTTCGGCCTGCATGGTCGGAAAATGCGGCACCTTGCCCGGCGCCAGTTCCGGCACTTCGCTACGAAGATCCTGACGCGACGTGTATTGGTTTCCGCTCACCTTCAGCCGCTCGACCTGCCCTTCGATTACCTGCAGGCGTACCACGCCGTCGGCAACGCTTTGCACCGGCACGCTCACCGACACCGAGAGGTATCCGTTCTGGTGGTAGGCCGCCTCCAGCGCCGCGCGTGCCTTCTCGACGTCAGCCGGCGTTCGCCCTGGCCCCAGCGAGGGATAGACGGCATTTTCAATATCGATATCGGCCAGGACCGTATTGCCCTCCACCGAAAACTCGACGAGATCGAAGCCAGGCTGGCCGGTCGGCGTTGCCGCGGTGGAGATGCCGCAGAGGAACGCCGCGGCGGCAGGGAGAAGGAGTCGGAGCGTGTGCATAGCTTGAGGAGTATGCGGTCCTGCGTTTACCCACCCGTGACATCGGGGCACTAGAAACGTAGTCCGATCGGACTAGCAAACGACGCCGACATTTAACATTACCCACCCCCAAAAAAAACGGCCCGCCGAAGCGGGCCGAAATTGCTGCTGTGCCGCCATTGCGGCGGCGGGATGAGTCTGCGAGAGAATCAGTCGTTGTAGTTGCGGTTGTACGGCGCGCACTGGTTGTTGCCGAGGTAGGCGGCGTCGAGCATCTGCGAACCCGGGCCGGCCGGGAAGTCAAACGGTGCGTCCTGACCCGGGATGGCCATGGCGACGTTCTTCAGGCTTGAAACGACGGCGAGAACGGCCGGATCGCTGACCTTGGCAGCGAAGTTCTCGAGCAGCGCCTTCTTGTTGCCCGTGGTGCGGCTCGGCAGGTTGAACGACACCCAGCCTTGCAGATCCCAGTCGCCATTTTCGTAGGCGGTCTTGGTCGGGAACTTGCCGGTACCGGTCAGCGAGGAGCCATCGACCACCGCCGTACCGCCAGCCTGCAGGTCAGCCGTCATCTTGCCGGCGCCGTCGAGCGAGCGGAACTGCCAGTTGCCGGCCGCCGTCGAGGAGGAAAGGCTGTCCATCGACAGAACGCCGATCGCCTTGTGGCCGGCGCCGTTGAAGGTAACCTTGACGAGGTTGCCGTCGCGGTCGGCGGTATCGTAGCTACCGCCGGTGACAGCCTTGTTCAGGCAGTCGCGGACCTGACCGGAAGTCGAGTTCTCGACGACGACGACACCACCGGTGCCGGCATTGATCGTGTACTGGCCGGTGTAGTTCTTCGTAACGCCAGCAACAGTTTCGCTGAAGTCGGTACCGTCGTAGTTGCCGGAGGTATCGCGGTCCGCCGGGGTATTCGCGTCGCCGCTGCACGGATAGCTGCCGGCCCACAGGTTCATGACAGCCTGCGTACCCGAACCCGGAACACGACGGCAGATGACGATATCGCCCGATTCGGCGGCGTCGACCTGATTCCAAGTACCGACGTTACCGGACATGATTGCCGCGACAGTCGAGCGCGTGAACTTCACGTTGGAGCCAACGGTTTTGGTCACCGGAATACCGAAGGCCAAGCCATAGATCGGACGGGCAGCAAGGTCGGCAAGTTCGGCGGCGTTAAGTTCAGCCGCAGCGGTTTCACCCTCGGTGTTGACCGGATTCTTGAACAGCGCCGGAGCGACATCGGAAACACCGGCATCCGGGATGCGAGTGGTGGTCGAGCACTTGTACGGCGCCGCCGCAGTACCGGAACCCAGCGAACCGCAGTTGGCGGCGAGAACATCCAGCGCTTCGATCGATTCGGCGCGGGCAACCGGATTGACGCCCATGACCGAGCCGCCCTTGACGCGGTACACCACAACCACGTTGGAACCGGCAGGCCAGCCGCCCGCGGCAACAGCCAGGGTGCCGGCGACGGCGAGGTGGTCGTTCGAATCGATGTTCTTGGTGTTATCGACGCCCAGGAAGAACGGCGTGCCGGAGAACAGGGACGCCACACCGGCGGCGAAGCCCTTCTGAACGGCGGAAGCGCCGGAAATGAAGACGACGCGGCCGTTGCTATTGGCATCGTTGAGGATGGTCGTCTGCGCGGCGGTCAGGGCAGCGTGAGCGGAACCTGCCATGGAGGCGAGCGCGAGCGCGCAAAGAGCGGAGAGTTTCT
The DNA here is from genome assembly GCF_051122455.1 of Dechloromonas sp. ARDL1. Classification (NCBI taxonomy): domain Bacteria; kingdom Pseudomonadati; phylum Pseudomonadota; class Betaproteobacteria; order Rhodocyclales; family Azonexaceae; genus Dechloromonas; species Dechloromonas sp. ARDL1. The sequence continues at coordinate 3,550,814 of NZ_CP168939.1, read as the reverse complement.
TGATTTGCATGGGATTGTTCCTTGAAGTGTGGATGAATCAAGCCTGCTTCTGCGAACGGCGGCGAGCGACCGCGCCAATCAGGCCCAGACCAGCCAGCAGCATGGCGTACTCAGACGGTTCCGGAACGGCCTGAACGGCGGCGATGTGCAAGCCAGCGGCGTCAACCCAAGAACGAACGGCAACACCACCGTCGTCATAGGCGTTGTTGGTGCCCTTGGTGATGCCGGAAGCGGCGGCAAGAGTCTTCTGGAACACCACGCCATTGTCATAGCTGTTGTTGGCAAAAGATCCCGAGGTATCGAAATTGAACTTGTTGTTGATCTTGTCGCCAATCAGCTTACCGGTATAGGAATCGGCAGTATTCGACGTAGTCACAGCGAAATTGCCGGTCAGGATCGGGTTGACGTTGTTAAGGTAGGTCTGGATATTGCCGGCGCCGGTGCGCAGCACGTCGCTATTGCTGTTGGTCGCGGGAAGAACGGCAGCGCCCACAGTGGTCAAGATACGACGCTGCGCGACGGTATCGGTGGCGAGGATGCTCCACTGCAGCGTCGTCGTATTGGCGGTAGCCAGCCAGGAGGTGAACGAGGAATTGAAATCACTACCCCAAATCAGGTTCTGATTGCCAGCAGCAGCCAGGTTGGCTTCATAGGCATCAATGGACATGGCCATGTCATAGTTGTATGAGGTCTGGCCATCCCAGGCGTTGAAGAACAAGCCGCCGTTACCACCAGCACCGTTGTCGATCGCAGCGCTGGCGGTACCAGCAACAGCGACCAGCGCGACGGCCGCAGCGAGAGTCTTGAGAGAAAACTTCATTGAATTACCCCTAACCAAAAATAGTTGAACGACCCCCCTTGCGGGGAAAGCGCGACATGTTCGGCAGTGGCATCTGGCTTGGGCGCCCGCTCACACGAACCGCGGATGGCATATTTTTCGCCGGACAGAGGATTCCGCCGCCATGTCGTCAGGGGGTACTTTAGAAGCCGGAAATGACGTCCATTAGCAGGAAAAGGGAGAATTTAATCGGCCGATGGAACCACGTTGCAGGTCCGTTCGGCTCATGCCAGCCGGGGCGCTTTGTCATACTCTGTAACACAAGCGCGGACATGAACAAACATGCCTACAAGCTAGGCACTTGCGCTCTCGGGCAAGGCTGTCGGCACGGATACGGGAGACCAGGATGCGCCGACGAAATATCGCGCCGTGACCCTGTCCGAACGTGCCTGCCAAGCAGCTTCAGTTCGCTGCCGAATCCCCGATCAGCCTGGCCTTGACAGCCTTGGCAACGGCCTGGGCGCGGTTGGCCACTTCGAGCTTGCGCAGGATGTTCTGGACGTGGTTTTTGACCGTCAGAGGGCTGAGTTCCAGCGTCAGGGCGATTTGCTGGTTGGTCTTGCCGTCGCGGATCAGGGAAATAACCTCGGCTTCCCGGCCGCTCAGCTTGACACCGGGACGCAGGCGACGCCCGGGGGCATCGTGCTCGGACTGCAGCATGCGATAGAGGGTGACATAGAGGTAAGGCATCAGGACTTCGGCAAAGTAGGCGTGCCGCCGGTTTGGTGGCTGCGGCATGCGCAGGAAGACGAAGAACCCGGCATTGACGCGGGTAAATTCCCGCACGCCATGGGCCAGCGCGTTACCGAATCCCAAACTCGCCAGGCGAGTTCCGATTTTGCCTCCGCCCTGCTCGGCAGCGTACATGCGCGGCGTGCCGCCGGCATTTTGCCAGTCGTCGACCATGGCCTGTACCAGTTCATCGATTTCGCGCAGCATCGCCCGGTCTTCATAGATATTCGCCCGAGCCAGGACTTCGCAGCGAAAGCCGGGCGTGTCGTACTCACCATAGCCGACAATAAGAATGTCATGGGGCAAAAATCCCTGCAGCGCACCCTGCGACCAAAGAAAATATTGGTGGCGACGATGAACTTGCTGCGATGACTCGATAGTGATGAGCAACCGCTCCACCTCCAGCGGGCTAAGAGTAACCAGGGTATCCATGTTCGCCGTGCTCTAATCGACGTCGATCGGCCATGCCTCACGCACGGCGCCGTGCCGGAGAAGAATTTCCTCGGCCAAGGGACGGTCGAAGCGGCGAGCCCAGTAGAGAGCTGTCAGCCCCTTGCGATCAGGTAAGTCGGGATCGACCCCAGCCGCCAGCAAGGCTTGCAGCGACCCATGGCTACCGCGCGCTGCCGCCAATGCCAGAGGGTGCATTCCTTCCCGGTCATAGCGGGCAACCGCTGGCTCGGCCTTGAGCAAGGATTCCACAACAAGCGCATGGTCGTAACGCACCGCGTCATGAAGCGGCGTGCCGCGATTGTCGCCGGCCATGTCGGGCCGAGCGCCGCCACGTAACAGAATGGTCACCAGGTCGTTACGCCCCTCGGCGGCCGCCATACCAAGCGGGGTGAGGCCGATGGCGCCCTTGACATCGGGGCTGGCCCCGCGCTGCAACAACAGGCGCACCGATTCCGCACTGCCCGCCGCCACTGCAGCAACCAGCGGCCGCTCTCCGTTCGCATCGCTTCCGTTGGCCAGTGCGCCGGCATTGAGCAGGCGTTTCACCTGCTCGGCATCTCCCGTCCGGCAGGCCGCAATCAACTCGACTGTGACAGAAGGCACCACGGGCAGCGTATCACTCCACACCGGGTTGCTGACAGCAGCCATCTGCTCCGGCAGCGAGCGTTGTCGTATCTCGCCGCCAGCGACACGCGGATAGACCGCGCCCGACTCCTCGAATGCCATGGCAACCCCGGGAATGAGGACAAACAGGGAAACCTGGGCGATCATTTTTAGGGGCATAGTGAAGATTCAGTAACCGGGGAAAGATGACGACTGTATCAACCCTTGTTTACCCTTGTGTTGCGGAATCAAGACAAGGCCGCCGATTTGCACCGCGGCGAAGCGCCTCACAATTACCTTCAGGCTACGGCCTCTCCGGCCCCAAGCATGTCCGGCAATTTACGCTCCAGCAGACTACTCACTCCGAGATTCATCGCCACCACCCGGGCCAGTACGCCGCTGGTTGCCGCATCGATATCGTGCAACTCGAGACCGACCAGCCCTTCCCGACAGTAGACGACGACGGCTGCTGCAGCTCCGACCTCCTCTTGTCCGGCATGATAAATTTCAAGGCGGCAGACCGTCCCCGGTGGGAGTTCCAGCGGCTCCGCCGAAGAAAACAGCGCCCCCTTGAGCGACACATCGAGAATGCTGCCCAGGTGCTGCCGTTCGCCAATGGCCAAAAAGCCTCGCGAATGGAAGGGAAAGCGGGGAAAACGGCGACGCTCATCGGTAGTCATGGCAATAGTGAATAGTTGGTTGGTCGGTATTACGAGGAGCGAGCGTAGCCGCCTGATGTTACAAAGTGCTTTCCAGTACCTGAAACATCGTGGCAACAAATTGGCAACATAATCCGCCCCATCCCCGCCCCTCGCTCCATGGAATGACTCGACGGCCCATCCTCCCCCCTGCCGGCATCGCTTGCACACTTTGCCCATGAGGCAACCGGGCATCGTGATCCGCGGCCGCATCTGGCTAAGGCGCCGTTTTCGCAGGGGGTGGAATGGCGCGCTGTTGGCCAGCATCCTTCTTTCGCTAGCCCTGCTGGGAATAACCTGGGCCATTGTCTGGCAAAAGCTGGAGGGCGATCGCCGGGTGGTCGGCGAAAGTGCACGCATGCAGCAGGAAAGCCTGACCGCCACGATCTCCGAGAACCTCAACCAAGTCCTGGATCGCGGGCATCTTCTCGCCCTCGCTGCCGGTCAGGTAGCCGACTGCAGTGCAGAATCATCTGCCCCACTGCTCGGCGCTTTGCGGACAGCTGACCGGGCATTCCTGCGGGTTGCTCTTTACGACATGGGCCTGCGTCCAATCTACGCTTCTTCATCCATGCCCGCGGACGCCGCGCTCGTCGAAGCGCTACACAACCTATCCACCGCCTCGCGCAACACACCCCGTCCGACACCCCGAGTCGCCCCCCGCCCAGCAACCGCCGAACAGGCATGGGAGGTTCCCCTGCTCTACCCGGTATTCGGAACCGGCGGTACACCTTGCGGAATCCTGATCACCGTGCTGGACCTCGGTTACTTTCTCAGCCTGTACCAGGAAATCGACATTGGCGCCTCGGGCGCTATCGAACTGCTGGACAGTACCGGGCTGCTCATCGCCCGTGCTCGCCCGAGTGGCATGGATTCGCTGGAGACGGAATATCGCTCGGCAAAGTATCTGTCGCCGGCCGGCACGCGTGGCTCGATCGTCATTCCCGCCGAAGCGGAAGCGCCGGCGCTTCAGGCCAGTTTTCGCCACCTCGACGACTATCCGCTGGTCGTTGCCGTCAGCCGCGAGATCAATGAACTCCATGACGGCTATTTCACCGCCCGCGGCCGTTTCCTGTCCATGCTGCTTTTGCTCAGCGCCGTCGTCATCGGCGCCACGCTGTGGATTGCCGCCGCCATGCACCGTGGCCAGCGCCTGGTAGCCCGCCTGGCCAGGGCCGATGCTGACAAGCATCGCCTGATTCTACAATTGCAGGACGAGAAGCACCGGGCCTACGAGCTCGCCTCCCACGATCACCTGACCGGCCTGCCCAACCGGAGGATGTTCTTCGAACTGGGCGCCAGCCACCTCGCCCGTGCCAAACGCAGCCGCAAGCACTATGGCCTGATGTACGTGGACCTGGATCGCTTCAAGACCATCAACGATTCGCTCGGCCACCATATCGGCGATCTGTTGTTGCAGACCGTTGCAGCGCGCCTGCGCTCCGTGCTGCGCGACTCCGATGTCGTCGCTCGTCTTGGCGGCGACGAATTTGTCGCGCTGCTCACCGGCCTGGAACGGCGCGAGGACCTTGCCATCGTCGCCGACAAGCTGATCGAGATTGTAGGCCGGCCCTGCCATAATCTGGATGGCCACGACATTCAGGTCAGTCCCAGCATCGGCATTGCCGTGTTCCCGCGCGACGGACACGACATCGAGTCCCTGAGCCGCCACGCCGATGCCGCCATGTACCAGTCCAAGCGTGCCGGCAAGGGGCGCTATACTTTCTACGATCCAACCCTCAACCCTGCCTGCGAGCGCCAATTCGAATTGGAGCAGGGGTTGCCCAAGGCCATTATCGAGAACGAACTGGTTCTCCATTACCAGCCGAAGGTCAGTCTGGCCGATTTCCGGATCACCGGATTCGAGGTCTTGCTGCGGTGGCAACATCCAGAGTTTGGTCTGGTCTATCCACAGGAATTCATCGGATTGGCGGAAACTACTGGCCTGACAGTTCCTATCGGCGATTGGGTTGCCGAAGCCTGCTGCCGGCAACTGGCCGAGTGGCGTGCCGAAGGGTTGGCGATGGTGCCGCTAGCCATGAACGTAACCGCCCGACAACTGGCTGACATCGAACTTCCCCGGCGCATTGCGACCCTGCTCCGTGCATACGACGTGCCGTCCTCACTCCTCGAAATCGAAATAACTGAAAGCAGCCTGGTCGAATCCATCGAAGTCGCGGGGCAGATCCTGCGGGAGCTTGAGGCCATGGGCATCGGCATCGCCCTTGATGACTTCGGAAACGGCTATTCCAGCCTCGGCTACGTCCGGACCTTGCCGATCCACACCATCAAGATCGATCGATCCTTCATCAACGACATCCGCAACAGCCCGGATGACGAAATCATCGTTGGCACCATCGTTACCCTCGCCCACAATCTCAAGATGCGCGTCGTTGCGGAAGGTGTGGAACTCATCGACCAACTGATCCATTTGAAGACCGTTGGCTGCGATGAAGTCCAGGGCTTCTACCTTAGCCGCCCAGCCCCCGCCGAAACTGCCCGCCAGCAGCTCCTCAAAGGAGGGCTACTACAGCCATGACTCGTACCTTTCTCTCGCTGCGCCGTTTCCTGCTCCCCCTGCTTGGCCTAATTCTGCATACCGCTCTGCCGGCATACGCCGAGGAGTGCGACGACCCCAACCCACTCCGCCTGGCCCTGATTCCCAAGAAAAATCCGGAAACCCTTGCTGCAGAATACCAACCCCTGATCCAGCTTCTGGAAAAAAAACTGGCCCGGCCAGTCCTCCTGCAGTCGGCGCCCTCTTACGGCACAGTCATCGAGGCACTCCTCGCCGGTCGGGCCGACCTGGCCGAACTCGGCCCGGCTGCCTACGCCATGGTCAAGAAGCGGGCACCGGAAACCGTTGCCTTCGCTTCCTTTTCATTGCAGCACGGTCCGCACACCCCTTCCGGTAACCACTACCAAGCCCTGCTCATCGTCCGCCAGGAACGGCCCTTCAAGAAGCCGGAAGACCTGCGTGGCGCCACCCTGAGTCTGACCGATCCGGCCAGCACCTCCGGGGCATTGATTCCATCCCAGATATTCGCACAACGCCTGGGAATGCCACTGCACAGCCATTTCAAACGCGTCAGCTACGCCGGCTCCCACGACCGTGCCATCCTCTCCGTACAGCGACGCCAGGTCGATGCCGCCTTCGTTTCCAGCAGCCGTCTGGACGAAGCGATGCGCAAGGGCAGCGTAGCCCCCGGCGAGATCGCGGTACTGTGGAAATCCGATCCCATTCCATACGATCCCTTCGTTCATCGCGGGCGCCTCTGCGCACCGCTGGCAGCAAAAATCCGTCAAGCCTTCCTGAACAATAACGAGGCCCTGAGCGGGATGTTCCACAATCTGCAGATGACCGGATTCATCCCGGTCGATGATGAGCGTTACCGGGATATCCGCCAGCTCTACGACAACCAGCCACCAAAGTAGGCACCGCGTTCACACAAGCGCAACAGGAACCCGGCATGCTCCGCCTGCATCGGCGGTTGCCCGCCGCAACGGTTGTGAATGATCCAATGAACGATACCCTCCTTGCCATCGACCCAGCCCGCCATGAACTGGCCGCCCTGCGCCAGGCCATAAAGCATCTTGCCGTCCGCTGCGGCATCGACATTGCTGACCGAGCCAGCATCCGTGCCCTGCTCGCCGGCGACCTCGCCGCCTTGCCGGATGCCGACTCGCCGAATTACATCGAATTACGCACCATGCTTTCCCTGCTGTACCGCCTGGAGGACAGCACTAGCGAAGACATTGGCATCGACGGCCTGCAACGCCTGTGGCGGCAACATGGCGAAATCATCGATGCTCATACCCGCAGAAACGCCTGAGGCCAGGTTGTTACAGAGTGCGCCCCCAAACTAGTCCATTCGGACCATTCCTGCGCCTTTCCAAACAGTAACCAATGTCATATCCAGCCCCTAATCTGAACCCATGATCGCCACGCTAGGCGATCCCGGGTCCAACACTTCAACAGGGGTTAAAACATGATTCGCAAGACTGCTCTCGCACTATTGCTGGCCGCGGCTGGTGTCAATGCCCATGCGGCGCTCTCGGCCGGCGATATTGCCTTCACTGCCTTCAATGCAGACGAGGATGGTCTCTCCTTCGTCGCCCTCGCCAGCATCGAAGCAAACACTGCGATCTATTTCTCGGACAACGAATGGAGTGGCGCAGCATTCAACACAGGCGAAAGCTACAACAAGTGGACCTCCGGTAACGTTGCTGTCGCAGCCGGTACCGTCATTCGCCTCAGCGCCTACGACAAGACCACCTTGTCGGCATCAGTCGGCACCCTGTCCCGCGAAACGGTTTCCGGTAGCAGCAACTGGGGCATCGCCAACTCCAACGAAACCATCTATGCCTACCTTGGCAGCAATGCATCGACACCGACCACCTTCCTGGCCGCCATCACCAATGGCAGCTTTTCGGTTGATGGTTCCCTGATTGGGACCGGCCTGACTGAAGGCGTCAATGCCATCCGCCTGAACGCCAATGCGCCCAGCGCTACCCCGGATTACGCTGAATACACCGGCAGCCGTACCGGTGAGGCGAACTTTGGTTCCTATCTGCCGGCGCTAGCCAATCCGTCCAACTGGATGGTGGACACGACAAACGGTTCCTATGCCAGTGCCGTTCCTGACACTACTGCCTTCACCGTCACCACGGTTCCAGAACCCAAGAACTACGCCATGTTCCTTGCCGGTATCGGCCTGATGGGCTTCATGGCCCGCCGTCGCAGCCGCTGATCGACAACGGAGAAAACACTCATGCGCCCCATGCTCAAACCGCTCACCCTGGCCCTTGCTCTGGCCCTGCCGGGCTACGCCCTGGCTGAAAGCCTCACTGTCCTGCACGTCGGCGACCAGGAATCCTGGCTCATTTCCGCCCAGGGCAACCTGCGCGACAACGCCGGCCAGCCCATTTCCTTCTATGGCGGCGTCGATCGCCTCGCCAGCGTGATCGCCAACACCAAGGCTGCCGCCACCGCAACCGGGAAATCCGTCGTCACGCTGAATGCCGGCGACTCCTTCCTGCCCGGCCCGCGCCTGACGGCGAGCTTCGCCAACCTGGCCAACGCTCACCCGGAAGATGGTGGTCAGGATTTCTACGATGCCATTGCCGCCCGGCAGATCGGTTTCGACGCCACTACCTTCGGCAACCACGAGTTTGACCTCGACAACACCGGCCCGGTCGCTGCCCGCTTCGCCAAGGTTTCCGGTTCCACCTACCTGTCGGTCAACCTCGACTTCGGCGTCACTCCCGAACTCGCCGACCTGGAAGCCTCCGGCAAGGTCGCCAAGTCCAAGATCATCACCACAAAGGGTGGCAAGAAAATCGGCATCATCGGTGCGACGACGCCGCTATTGCCAGGCATTTCCTCGCCGCCTGACGGCATCATGAAGAGTTGGAGCGCAAGCAATACCGAAGACCAGAACATCCAGGCCATGCTGCCGCTCGTTCAGGCAGAGATTGACCGCTTGCGTAACGACGAAAGCGTGACAGTCGTCATCGTCATGAGCCACCTGCAGAGCGCGCAGAACGAGATCACCAAGATGATCCCCGGCCTGAGCGGCGTAGACCTCGTCATCTCCGGCGGCGGTCACGAACTTATGAGCGACCCCGACGACCTGCTGATCAATGGTGGTGTCGCCCCGTCCTACAAGACGCACCCGGTTTATGCCAACGATGCTGCAGGCAAGGCTGTTCCGGTCGTTACCGGTCACTTCGGCAACCGCTATGTAGGCGAAGTCAACCTGACCATCGATGACGCGAGCGGTCGTGTCACAAGCCTCGACAGCACCCGCATGATCCGCGTCTCCGGCGCTACCGCCGACGCTGATAGGGTGACCGGCGATGCCACACTCAACGCGACAGTCGTGACCCCGGTGCTGAACTACATTTCGGCCCTCAACGCCCAAGTGATCGGCACCACCGCGACCAAGTTGAATGGCCCGACCCACGCTGCCTGTACGCCTGTAGCCCCGGCTACTCGCTGCACCTTCACCGCTGGTGTGCGCAATGCCGAAACCGGCCTCGGCAACTTGGTTGCCGACGCCATGCGCTTTGCCGGCAAGACCGACGTGGCGATCCAGAACGGCGGTGGCATCCGCACCAACATTTCCGCAGCCGGCAACGTCACGATGGGCGACACCTTCAACATCCTGCCCTTCACCAACCTGGTCAAACGCGCACCGGCCATGAATGCCGCCCAGCTCAAGGACATCCTGGAGCACTCCGTCAGCTCAGCCAGCCCGAATGGTGCGGTCAATGGCAAATTCGCTCAGGTTTCAGGCATGAAGGTGTTCTACGACACCAGCAGGACGGCGCGCAGTTCCATCGTTGCCAACGTAGGCACCGGGGACCGTGTTCGCCGTGTTGTACTCGACGACGGTACAGTGCTGATCGATAACGGCGCAGTGGTCAACGGGACACGCAACTTCTCCTTCACCACCATCGACTTCACGGCCAACGGCGGCGACAACTACCCGTTCGCCGCCAATGGCGTGATGTTCGAGAACGATCCATTCACCATCACCTATCAGGAAGCCTTGGCCAACTACATCAAGGCCCCGAAGGCCAATGGCGGCCTGCAGCGGGATGACGCAACCGAAGGTGACGAGATCACTGTCAACCTCTATGGCCTTGAAAACCCGTACGACGCCTACGGTCGTCTGGTTGACCAAGCCATTGCCGTGGTGACCCCGGGGATCATGAAAAACGGCACAGCCGGCCGCGACAAACTCATCGGCACGGCTGGCGACGATGTCATCACCGGCGGCCCGGGAGCAGACATCCTGACCGGCGGTGCCGGCGGCGACAAGTTCGTCTATAACAGCTTGCGCGATGCAGGCGACGTGATCACCGACTTCACCCCCTACGCCGACAGCATCGACCTGAGCCCCCTGCTCAACAGCCTCGGCATCGTCCCAGCGCAAGCAGTCGCCAACGGCCACATAGTGATCAAGGACGTCACCGGCGGCGCTAACCTGCAAATTGACATCGACGGCAATGGCCCGGCCGCTCCCTTCCCGCTGGTCACGCTCAAGGGCCTGACAGCCAAGCAGATCATCCCGGCACGCGACCTCGGCCTGTAACTCATATCGACCCCATTCAGGAGATTTTCCATGCGCAACATCCTCCGCACCACCGCCTTGGCCGCCGCGCTGCTGGCCGCCCTGCCCGCTGCCCAGGCCGCGACCCAAAACTATTCGTTCTTGGGTACGCTGAACACCATTCAGTTCTCCGGCAGTTTCAGCTTCGACGACTCCCTGCTGGCGGTTTTCGATGCAGCCGAGCCGCTGCTGACCGTCGCCCCGCTAATCAATTTTTCTATGACCTACAACGATGTCGGCTATTCGTTGGGTGACGCTTGGGCCGCCCCCGATGTTTCCTACTACAACGGCGCATTCCTCGGCCTGTCGCTATCGAATGACGCCATGACATTCGTTCCCGGCTTGAGCAATGCCAGCGACGCCTACGTTACCGACGGCCTGAATACGGCCAACGTCATTTACGCCGCTGTTCCGGAACCCGAAACCTACGCCATGTTCCTGGCCGGCCTCGGTTTGCTGGCCCTGCGTCGTCGCCAGCAACGCTAGACAAAGCGGAAGCACAAACAACGAGATGGCTCACTCAGCCATCTCTTCTTTTACCAGCCCGCCAGGGCGCCGGTAGGGGTTGGCTTATCTGCGATTTTGCCGGCCCAGCCCACTGCCGCATAACCAAAGCAGAGCAAGCCATGAAAACGCGCCACACTCCCAGCCTCCGCCTCTCCATCATCGCCGCCAGCCTGCTGGCAGCCGCCCCCGCCTTCGCCGCATCGGACGTCGTCATCTCGCAGGTCTATGGCGGCGGCGGCAATAGCGGCGCCACCTACAAGAACGATTTCATTGAACTGTTCAACCGTGGCACCGCTCCGGTCAGCCTGGCCGGCTGGTCGGTGCAATACGCCTCGGCAACGGGCTCATCCTGGAGCAACAAGACCGATCTACCCGCTATATCGTTGCAACCGGGCCAGTATTTCCTGATCCAGCAGGCAGCCGGCACAGGTGGCACCGTCAGCCTGCCGGCCCCCGATGCCTTGGGGAGCATCGCCTTGAGCGGCACTAACGGTAAGGTCGCTTTGGTCGCTTCGACGATCGCACTCACCGGCACCAACCCAACCGGCTACGTCGACCTGGTCGGCTACGGCACCGCCAATCACGCCGAAGGTAGCGCAGCTCCGGCACTGACCAACACCACCGCCGCCGTTCGAAGCAACGTCTGTATCGACACCGACAACAATGCATCCGATTTCGGCGCCGTCGCCCCCAACCCGCGCAATAGTGCCACGCCGCTCTCTCCGTGTGGTGGCGGCACAGTGAATACCCTCATTGCCCCCTCTTGCCCGCCCCTCACCATCGATGCTGGCACGGCCGGCAGCATCGTCATCAGCGCTACCGATAGCGACAGTACGGTCAACAGCATCGCCGCCGGCACCCTGCCCAGCGGCATCACGCTCGACAGGATCACTCCCGCTTCGGGCGATGGCGGCACCGCCAGCGCCACGCTCAATGTTGCAGCCGGCACCGCCATCGGCAACTACAGCATTCCCATCAACTTCAGCAACGATGATGCCCAGAGCGCCAGTTGCACGGCAACGGTCACCGTTCAGACCGCCGCCGGCATTACCCGCATCTACGACATTCAAGGCAGCGGCACCGCCAGCCCGCTGACCGGAAATTCCGTTACCACCGAAGGCGTCGTCACTGCCGTTTTCCCCAACCTGAACGGCTATTACCTGCAAGACGAGAACGGTGACAACAATCTCCAGACGTCGGACGGTATTTTCGTCTACGCCCCCGGGGCCAGTGTCGTCGTAGGTCAGAAGCTGCGCCTGAACGCAAGCGTCGCCGAATTCAACACCGTCACCGAACTGACCAACCCGAGCAACGTGCAGGTGCTGGGCAGCGGTTTCACCATTGCGCCGACCCCCATCACGCTACCGGAAAGTGTCGAAGGCGACCTGGAACGCTACGAGGGCATGCTGGTTCGCATCACCACGCCGCTGACCGTTTCGCAGAACTATTTCCAGGGGCGCTACGGCCAGGTTACGCTGTCGGCAGACGGCCGGCTGGAGATTCCGACCAATCGTTACCCGCCTGGTTCGTCGGATGCGCTCGCGCTGGCTGACGAAAACGCCCGCCGCCGGATCGTGCTCGACGACGGTTCCAGTGCGCAGAATCCGAACCCCATCCCCTTCATGGGCCTCGACGGCACGCTACGCGCCGGCGACACGGTTTCCCAGTTGGTCGGGGTAATCGACCATGGCCTGATCACCTCGAACGGCACCGGCCCGCGCGACTACAAACTACACCCTACTGTTTCGCCTGTCTTCTCGCGGACCCATCCGCGTACCGCCGTGCCGAATTCCGTCGGTGGCAACGTCAAGGTGGCCAGCTTCAACGTGCTGAACTACTTCACCACCTTTACCGATGGCACCACCGCCAGCGGCCAGACCGGCCAGGGCTGCACGCTGGGTGGTTCGACTGCCGCCAGCAACTGCCGCGGCGCCAATAACGCCGCCGAATTCGTTCGACAGCAGGCCAAGATCGTCGCTGCCATCAAGGCAATCAACGCCGATGTCGTCGGTCTTATGGAAATTCAGAACAACGGAACGACTGCCGTCCAGAATCTGGTCAATGCCCTCAACACGGCCTACGGCAGCAACGTCTACGCCGCTGTAAGCAACCTGAACGGCCCGACCGGTACCGACGCCATCCGCGTTGCGATGATCTACAAGCCGACCACCCTAATGCTTGATGGCGCAGCAATTGCCGACAGCGATGCGATCCACAACCGCCCGCCGCTCGCCCAGACCTTCCGAGCGGCCAACGGCGAGAAATTCTCGGTTGTCGTCAATCACTTCAAATCGAAGAGTTGTTCCGATGCCAGCGGTGCCGATGCCGACCAAGGTGATGGCCAGAGCTGTTACAACGGCCGTCGTCAGCAACAATCCACGGCACTGCTCGGCTTCATCGATACGGTCAAGTCACAGGCCGGCGACAACGATGTACTGGTTATCGGCGATCTCAACAGCTACGGCATGGAAGATCCCATCCGGCGCCTGACCGACGGCGGCCTGGTCAACGAAATTGCTGCCCGCATTGCCGAGCCGTACTCCTACACCTTCGACAGCGAGAGCGGCTATCTCGACCATGCTTTGGCCAGCACCAGCTTGTCTGCTCAGATCACCGGCGTCACCGAATGGCACATCAATACCGACGAGCCCTCCGTCATCGACTACAACACCGAGTTCAAACCGCAGGACCTGTACAGTGCCACACCGTACCGTTCTTCCGACCACGATCCGGTCATCGTCGGCATCAACTTGCTTAAGACGATCAATGGCACTGCCGGCCGTGACAATATCGTTGGCACTGCCGGCGATGATGTCATCACTGGCGGCCCGGGTACCGACACGCTAACCGGTGGCACCGGCGCTGACCAATTCGTTTTTACCAATTTGCGCGACGCCATGGACACCATCACCGATTTCGAGGTGGGCAAGGATCGGATCGACATGTCTCAGCTGATGCATTCAGTCGGCATCTCCAGTTCCGATCCCTTTCAGGACGGATACGTAACCTGCAAGGTCGTTGGCAACGATGCCGTCATCGGAATCGATCCAGATGCAACCGGCCCAGCTACCGTCAGAAACATTGTGGTGCTGAAGAACATCAAATGTGCAGATGTCTATGCCAATGCGCTTCAGTTCTGACCATTTTGCTAACCAGGCTCCCGTATTACATGCAATTTGGGCGATCAAAACTGAATAACAAAGGCACATCCGAACCTGCCCGATGATCTAAGGAAGCATCAGTGCGGCCTTTACCCGTATGCAGTTTTCAACACGTCTAAACTGCCAGAGATCGCCATGAAAATAGGCTCCGATTAATCGGAGCCTATTGGTTTTAGCGCTCCAAGATCGAATCACAATCCACCAAACAAGTCTCATCAGGGCAAAATATCCGATTACACCCACATGCATAGGATGGAAAAAAGCCTCGCACGGCGTATCGCCATCCCCCAATCCATCGACCCACTAACCGCAATATCAGACGGGATATTGCACTAGAGCAACGCTGACCCTGAGAAATCTTTTCTCGGTAGAAGTCTGATTAAACGGATAAATCCGTGTTAATTCAAAATTCGACAATCCGATGGAATGTCATATCGTGGTCATGAATTAAGGGACGCTACCAGCGGCTTTGGCCGAAGTGCAACCTGATGCGGGGTGTCCAGGCTTAACCTGATAGCGAGGGGGCTCCAGCTAATGGGCGCTATTCGATTTTCGTGATCGCGGCAAATCCCCTTCAAAAACAGCAACTATTTTCTTGTCAAGACTTGACTTGTTCACAACATCGATTTTCTCAGCCAACTTTGTGCAACGCAGCATGATATTTATTTCAAATTTATTTCAATAACCGGATACATCAATATAATCAACTGGTTAGACGCTTGATTATTATTGGTGCGACGTAAGTAAAGTCCTTATGGAACGACTACTTAGCGAGCTTCTACAGGACTTTTCCACACAGTTATCCACAGGATTTGGGGATAACCGTATAAACCCTTTATGTATCGGGGGGTTGCTTGCGTTAGATGACCTTAAAGGTGAGCCAAAATCCTCTCAGCTTCTGGCACATGGTTGAAGAATTGATCGCGCCAACAGATGTTCAACACATGACTACCACTGGTGGTGCGCCCAGATAGTCACTACCTTTGCATTGCCACACTGCCCCCCCCCTTCTGAGTAAGTCACGTGTTAGTCACATTTTGCCGTCAAAGTCAAAGGAACTCCCTGACAAGCCAAGCGCCCCCCTTTATGTCGAAACATCAAAAAAAGACGGATCCTTTCGATGCGCGAAGTGATGCGAAGTACGCCGCGGATCTCTGCCATGAGACGCGCTGTGTTGACGAGGACGATCTAAACAATGAAGTTTGGAAGATTTTCGATAGGCATCCGGCGCTGTCGAGCTTGCCTGTTGTAAAAAAGAAAACGGTCGTCGGACTCATCAATAGAGAGCGTTTCATGTCCCAGTTGGCAGGACGCTTTCACTGGGAGATATATGGAAAAAAGCGCTGTTCGAAATTGATGGAAGAGTCCCCTTTGGTCGTTGAGGCTGATACGACCATTCCAGAAATAGCGCGAATCCTGGTCGCTACAGGCAGCCCGTCTATCCTTGCCGACAGCTTCATCATTACGGACAACGGAGAGTTAATGGGTATCGGTCATGCTGCCGACGTCATGGCCACACTTCTTGTGCAGGAACGTGAGAATGCCGAAGAGCTTAGACGCCATCGTGATCATCTTGAGCAATTGGTCTCTGAGAGAACGGTCGAATTACTGACGGCGAAACAGTCAGCCGAGCGGGCCAATAAAGCAAAAAGTGAATTTGTGGCCAATATTTCCCATGAGCTCAGAACTCCACTCCATGGTGTGCTGACGCTTTCCAGGCTCGGTAGTGACCGCCTTGATACCGCACCGCGTGACAAGATCCGACGTTACTTTTCCGAAATCTCGGAATGTGCCGCCCGTTTATCGGATCTGGTCAGTGAGCTATTAGAGCTTGGTGCCTTGGATGCTGGGACGATACGGCTCAAGCCAGTTGAAGCAGATCTGCTCAAACTTCTGCACAAGATCACGAATGACTTGAGGGAGTCTGCGGCCAATAAAGGTATTGAGCTATTTTTCGACAAGCCAATCGAGAGCGCCCCTATATTCTGCGATCCCTTGCGTATCAGCCAAGCATTACGAAACGTTATTTCCAATGCAATCAAATATTCACCCAACGATTCCATTGTTACGATCCGGTTCCGTTGGAAACTTCGGGCCGGCGCCAGCGAAAGTAGCGCACCAGCTGCAGCCATTGTTCAGGTCATTGATCGCGGGCCGGGTATCCCGAATAACGAAATTGATAGTATTTTCGAGCGGTTTACGCAATCAAGCCTGACCAAAACTGGCGCTGGAGGAAAAGGCTTGGGACTGGCTATTGCTCGAGAATTGCTGGAGTTGCACGGAGGAGGTATTACCGCCAGAAACAATCCAAATGGCGGCGCTTGTTTTAGTATGGAAATACCTCCACACCCTCAGTCTGCCTTAAATCGATAATGAGGCTATGCGCTTAGGTAACGGATCGGCGGCGCCAGAATCGCTTCAAGCCGGAGGGAGACATCGGAGCGTAGCGCTATCCTCTGAAGCATCAGAGAGTATTCGCCCCACAGCAATCGTATTCGATTGGCAAAGCGAACAATTCATCTGGACTCATGTCGTTGTTGTTGGGGCCCTCAACACCACTCCTTGGCTCCGAAACGAGCCTAAAGTGTCGGCGCGCGTTTAAATTTGACCACCTGTGCGCGTTGAATTTTGACCAGGTGTGATAGCCACCTGACATAGGTGGGCTTGTGGATAAGTGTAGCTCAGAACAACTGATTTCCGAGCCACGACGAATGCGTTGGGAAAGCCGTGGAGGACGGAGTCCGGAACGGATTTCCCAACGCGGCCTCGATCAGAACGGATCTGCTTCGGGTGGATTTCCCCGCTTGCTCTGCTCCCGCGCCTTGATCCTCGACTTGGCCGTTGCCGTGCTGTGCCGGAAGCGAAACGACTCATTCCCGGTCTCGACGATATGGCAGTGATGCGTCAGCCGGTCGAGCAAGGCAGTGGTCATCTTGGCATCGCCAAAGACGCTCGGCCATTCGGCGAAGGTCAGATTGGTCGTGATCATCACACTGGTGTGCTCGTAGAGTTTCGACAGCAAGTGGAACAGCAAGGCGCCACCGGCCTGACTGAACGGCAAATAGCCCAACTCATCGAGGATGACCAGATCCATGCGCAGCAGCCCCAAGGCAATCCGCCCGGCTTTGCCAGCAGCCTTCTCCTGTTCCAGCGCATTGACCAGATCAACCGTCGAGAAGAAACGCACCCGCTTGCTGTGATGGGTAATGCCCGAGACACCCAGCGCCGTCGCGAGGTGGGTCTTGCCAGTGCCCGTGCCACCAATGAACACGACGTTCTGGGCTTCCTCGGCAAAGGAGAGGTCGGCCAGTTGCCGGATCAGCTTCTGATCCACCTTCGATTGTTCGAAGTCGAATCCGGCCAGATCACGATGTACCGGGAAGCGGGCCGCATGCATCTGATAGCCAATCGAACGCATCACTCGATCAGTATGCTCGGCTTGCAGTAGATGTTCGATCAGCCAACGTGAGGCTTCGACACGGCTGCTACCGTTGGCTGTCAGCTCCTCCCAGGCACCGGCCATGCCGTGCAAACGCAGTTCCTTGAACTCGCTCATCAGCTCACGCATGATCAGTCACCTCGGTACGCAAGCGGTCATAGCGGCCGGTATCGGCAATCGGTACTTCGCTGAGGGTGAGTGGCGTTTCCACCGGTGGCGGCATGGGACCCGACTTCAGGCGGTTGAGCATGTTCTCGATGTGCTCGGCACTGGGTAGGCCGGACTCCAGCACCAGATCGACGGCAACCAGCACCGCTTCCAGATCAAACTGCGAAATTGCCGATAGCACTTTGGCCATCACCCGATCACCACCTTCCCGGCGCAGGAGCAAGCTGCGTAATCGTTGCAATGGCTCCGGCATGTCGGCAAACGGCGCGCCATTTCTCAAGGCCCCTGGCTTGCGTTCGATCAGCGGGATGTAGTGCTGCCAGTCGTAGAGGGTTTGCTGCCGACTGAAGTTGCGGGGATGACTGGCCACCCGAGTATCGTGCGCCACAATGTCGATCCGTTCCGGATAAAGACGCAGGCTGACGGCTTGGCCCACCAGTTCGCACGGTACCGAGTAGCGGTTGCGATCCAGCGTCACCAGGCAGGTGCTCGATACCTTGCCCAAGGTTTCGACGTAGCCATCGAAGGATGCGACCATCGGCATCAGGCTCGGTTGTTCGTGTTCGAGCATCTCGGCCACTGTCAGGTCAGCGTACTCGGGATGACGCAATTCCTGCCACAGCCCCCGGCAGCGCTCGAGCAGCCAGACGTTCAGTTCGGTGAATGAACTGAATCGCTCCTTGCCGGCATCCTGCCAGAGACGGAGCCGACTATCCTGGACGTTCTTCTCGACGACGCCTTTCTCCCAGCCGCTGGCGACATTGCAGAAATCCGGATCAAACAGGTAGTGGGAGGCCATCGCCGAGAAGCGCGAATTGACGATGCGGGATTTGCCTTTCTGCACCTTATCCACGGCCGTCTTCATATTGTCGTAGATGCCGCGCCGGGGAATGCCACCCAGCGCCGCAAACGAGCGGGTATGGGCATCGAACAGCATCTCGTGACCTTGCGTCGGATAGGCTTGAACGACAAAGGCCCGACTGGCGCAGAGTTTCAGATGTGAGGCGAGAATCTTGCGCCAGACCCCGCCAATGACCAGATGCTCTTCGCTCCAGTCGAACTGGAAGGCTTCGCCCAACTCGAAGTGGAGCGGAACGAAGGCTTTACTGACGGCTGCACCGCCATCGGCCCGCCAGCGCCGGATGAATTCGGTGACCCGGCAGTAGGTACCGGTGAATCCGGCGGCCTGCAATTCGCCAAACAGTTTCAGTGCTGTGCGCCGATCCCGTTTCGGACGGCGGGCATCCGCCTCCAGTGCCTTGATCAGGCGCGCCGCATACGGGGCAATCTTGATGTTCGGGTTCTGCCGTTCGTACTTCGGCTCCGCCCCTTCCGGTGTCCGTAACCAACGTTTGACGGTGTTCCGGCTATACCCCGTCTTCCGCGAAATCTCGGACAGCGATAGGCCATCCCGATAAAACAACCGCCGAATCCTTCCCAGATCCTTCATGGTGATCATCTCCTAAAATCCTGCTCAAAAAATGAGCGGACGAGTTAATCACCCTGGTCAATTTTCAGCGCGCACACCCCCACTTTTCTGGTCAGTTTTCAACGAGCGTCAACAGTTCCGTCCTCTTGTTTGCGCGCGACTTGCAAGACCTGGATACCGATGACTTCCCGAATAACTTGCCCCGTTTTGCGGAAAAGCAACTCGCAGGTTTACATCGCAATGCGGTCAAGCGCCTCACCAGGACGCTAAAAGCGCCAACGCCAGAGCATGCACATCGCTTCCGCATCGCCTTGAAGCATTTGCGATACTCGTGTGATTTTTTTGCGCCTCTCTTCGACAATGCTGAAATGGTGGAGTACGCCAAAGCAATTGCTGGCTTGCAGGATGCATTCGGGTTCATCAACGATTTCCATGTGGCGCTTTCCAGATTGCAAGACTGGGTTGAGCGAGGGGCAATCACCAAGGAAACCCGCGAGGCCATCGCCGAGTGGCACACCCCGCATGCACAGCAGGTGTTGTCAGATGCCCTGCATCTCGCCGAGTCGGTGATGAGTCGCTGTCAGCCTTGGTGTACCGAATGCGAACGAAGAGGACTCACAACGATTCGCCGTCGTATGAAGCACGACATCAGGTTATTAGTCGAATAGATGGAAAAGGTCAGTACCTTGGTGTTAACTGAATACCAAGTGCTAAATGCCTTAGCCGGGTCAGGAAAACCGACTCAGTGTGCCGAAGGGGCGGCGAGGAGTTCGTTATCCTCCTGCCCCAAACTGACATCGAGAGCGCTGCTCACCTCGCAGAGTGCCGTAGGTATCTATCGCCGGGATACAGACTCCCGACCTGCCAAGCATTACAGTCAGCGTCGATGTCGCCCAGCTTTCTTAAGACGAAACGACCGCAAACGTGTGGATGTAGCGTTGTACGAAGCCAAGGCCTCGGGGCATAAACAGGTTATCGTAAGTTGAATAATGAAATGGGGCAACGACCTATAGGGTCCTTACCCCGTTCGCGTGCTCAAGCAGGCTAACCGTATGACAATTTTATCAGCGCGCTGTCTGGCACTTTCCCTCTTCATATACAAGGGAGTCAATAAATTCGTTACTTGTCTATTACGTCAATATCTTCACTAGCCTCGGTGTCGAACGATTCAACCACTTGAATCGCTGCATTTGTGACGCCATGCAATGTCTGCTCAGTGGTTTCAATTGTGATTTCCATGATAGACAGGACAGGTACGACCTCTGCTGGGCTTGTATTGGATGTTCTACGAATGAGCGACATCAGCGCTTTATCGAAAATATGAACCTGGGTTTCAGCCGTCTGCATCAACGATTTGTGCACATTGGCCATGACATCTATCGTCTTGTGAAAAACTCGACCGCTACGAGCGCACTCATCCAGCCAGACAATCATCGGCAATTGCGGCATGAACGAAAGCTGGCTTGTTTTCAACACGGTGAAATGACTTTCACTGGCTCTCAACGATTCGCGCCCACTACTAGAAAAAATGTCTAACAATTGCTCCGTTGCAACGAGCGCTGCGTTTGATGCACTAAATACATTGTTGAAATACTTCGTCCTGGTATCGTGAATTTCTTGGGTTGTGAGATACATGTCGTCACCTATAAAAATAGTGGATTGCTTGCTTTCCCTGAATTACTCATCCAGTGTCAGTTCTTTGATGCGGGCTGAATGGATAGTTGTCGCCTGCGAACGATTTAAGAACTCGCCACACCAGTCGTGCGATACAACTATTGGGTGGCGCCAGCGGTGGCGTTCGTTGGGTGAGGCGTCGCCCGCAAATACCGGAGGGTGTCGATGGCAGTCGCCATGACCGTTCTGGTCATGCGCATGGAAAAATTTACACAGGCTACAGGTGTTATTTTCGTGTGGCTTGTTGATAGTCATCACAGGGTTTTCGGTTATCGGCAGCCAATCCCGCTCATCACGGTTCGACGCAGTATTTGCTTGAAACAGATTGCCATTAGCAGATGCCAAAACTATGGCGATGGAGTGTTTCATGGGTATGAATTTACTGAAAAATAATCAACCCTGCAGTTTCTTGTCACGCCGCTGAAATAATCAAGATTCATAGTCACGGGCTATTTGCAAAAATACCCGGGCCCATGACTAAATCACCCATTCAGCTCAATTCGACAGGCTTGCCTGCTACATCGACACTAAATTGGCTAGCAGACCCCTGCCTACGTCGAGTGCTGACGATGGCCGGATTACTGTTTGGAATGCTTCTTCTGGTGCTTTCCGGAGTCGCTATGCCGGCCATGGAACTTGCCGGACTTTAGGTACTACCAATGAATCGAATTACATGTCCGTTCTGTTTTGTCGCCCATGGCGCGGATTCAATTGAAGCGGAGATGTAGGGCGGACGCCTGTCGATTCTGTATCCCGAATGCAATCACGTTATCGTTCAACAGGAAGACAGTGACGACATGTCTACCGTTGCGCAGCTCGAAGACCGCGCCGCTCTCTAGGCCATGAAAACGAAACTCTGCTCGCAAGCAGGTATAACGACAATGGCAAGCATCTACGTTGCCACATGGCTTCTGATTGCAATCTTGGTGCCAATGCCTGACAAGTTCATCGCCGTAGGCAGTCTTTTTCTAGTTACAGTCGTCGGTATATTCATCCACAAATTTGGAACTACCCAAACTCCACCCGACAAGGTCGGGCCGACTGCTCGTTAGCCTAGCAGGCTAACCGAACCCACCGCGTTCCAAGGTTTTGCGGCTCAAGACAAACCTGAGTTTAGACACAGTGAAGTTCAACTTCCTTTGCAGGAAGAATTTGGCTGCAATAGTGCAGGAAAAACCCAGCCAATGGATTGCTCCGCACCATGAGCACTTTCGCCACTTGCATCATCTGACTGATTGGGTGGGTCAATGGTTGTCTGACTAGGCCTGTTCACGTTCCTGCATTCGAGACGCGCAGGCATTCCCGAGCGCAGAAACGGGCGACAAGAGCGGTCAGTAAGCGTTAATCGAGTGTATTCGCCTTATTTCTTCGGGCGGCCAGTCTTGATGCGCTCTACCAAGCCAATCGCTTTAACCAGTTCAGCGTCAGTCAGATTGGCAAGTACAACCACTGCTGCGCGCAGAATTTCGCTCTTTTTCACCTCGACACCAGCCGCCAGTGCGCGTTGCTTGAGGGTTGCAAACAGCGCGTAGTCGGTTTCCGGAATGGTAAAGCTGTCGCGAACCAGTTTCGGCTTCTTCACCTTGGCTACCTTTGCCGCCTTCTCTGCTTTGGGCGTATCAGCGACCTTTTCCTTAGCAGCAACGGGGGGCTTCTTCACCGCTTTGGTTGCTGCTGCCTTCGGTGCAGGAGGTTGCTTTACCGCCACTTCCATATTGGCCTGCTTTGCTGCAACAGTCTTCTTGATGACCTTCGGCTTGGTAGCCAATTTTTCTACTGCAGCCGCTGTGGCAAGTGGCTGCTTGGCTTCGGAGGGCACGGACTCGGCTATAACTGGAGCCTTTGCTTGGACAACCACTGCGGCGACTTCGGTTGCCTTAATTTCTTTCTTTTCTGGCGGAACGGCGGTGCTCTTGCTCATTTTGCTCTCCTGAACTTGCTTCAAAGGTATAAACTATATAAACACTTTATACACTAACTGAAAGTTAAGCAATTCAGATGCGCAAAATCATGGTGGCCAATCCCAAAGGTGGATGCGGCAAATCAACCCTGTCAGTTCATATTGCCAGCTGGTTTGCCCGGCATGATGAAATTGTTTATCTGGGAGACCTGGACCGGCAACAATCAAGCCGACACTGGCTGGAAGCGCGCCCCGACAATCTCTCTCCCATTCTGCACTGGGATATTTCGGGAGACGATTTTCATCTACCACCCAAACACTGCAACTTTGCCATCCTGGACACACCAGCCGGTCTGCATGGGAAGCGCTTGAAAGACGCACTGAACATCGTCGATAAAGTTGTCGTGCCGGTATCTGCGTCGCGTTTCGACATGCTCGCTACGCGCGAGTTTTTTGAAGAACTTTCCGCCACCAAGGCGGTCCGGAAGGAACGCGTTGATATTGGCATTGTCGGAATGCGTATCGATGTTCGGACGCATGCCTATGCGCAATTACTTGAGTTTCTGAAAGAATTCCACCTGCCAATGGTAACGTGCATTGCCCAGTCGCAACGCTATCTTCAGGCCGCCGACACTGGCGTAACGCTTTTTGACAGTGGCGCTTCGACGGCCATAGACATTCAGTGGCGTCCTTTGCTGAACTGGCTGGTCAGCCGCCACTGAGCATCAGGCTTGCTAGGATTTCACGATAGAAATAATCAGGAGACAGACCATCATGATTCCCGTTGAAATCTTTTCTCACAACACGGCAAAAATTAAGACGCCGGCTGGCCAAGCTCTTTTCCGGGAAGGCGATAAGGGCAACCAGATGTACGTCCTTGAAACCGGCACAGCCGAAGTTCTCGTTCAGGGCCGAGTCGTCGAGACACTTGAACATGGCAGCATTGTGGGCGAAATGGGCTTGGTATCGCCTGGACCGCATTCGGCCAGCGTGATTGCCAAAACCGATTGCGAATTCGTCGTTGTCGATGAGAAGCGTTTTCAGTTTTTGGTACAGCAAACGCCCTATTTCGCCATCCAAGTCATGCGCCTGATGGCGGAGCGCCTTCGGGCAACCAACAACCTATTGACGTCCGGGGCCTGAAATGCGCTGTCTGCGAGAGGCCGGAGAGAGCCCCTATTGACCAGCCGCTTTCTCAAGCAGCCCCTTCTTGATGGCAATCGAGGTCGGCCCGTTAAACCGGGATGGTAGTTGTTTGGCTGAGAACCACCGGAAGTCGCTGTGTTCTCTGTTCAGCCGTGGTGAAAACTCGCGCTCGGCTATCATCACATAGTAATGCATATCCCGATCGTTCTGCCTGCTGTGGAACTTTCGAGTGAGCGTATGCAGTTTCGCCAGGTGCCGTGGCTTGACGTTTAATCCCGCCTCTTCACCTAACTCACGGGCAAGAGCCTTTTTGGGTCGCTCGCCACTATCGACCCGCCCGCCAAACAGGTTCCATGCCCCGCCCTTATTGACCTTGGCGGAGCGTTTCCCCATCAGAAATTTGCTGGTGGCCGCACAGTAAATGACAGCCCAGGCACCCGGTTGGCTATATCCGTTGTCCATGTCCGAAATCAGTCGTGTTGGTTGTAGTAGAGTTTCGCTAAAGAATGTAAACGATTTATATCGTTTGATTGTTTCTATTCGATGACAATTAATTTACAGCCCCGGGCATGCGGTGCTCATGTGGTGCAAGATGGATATCTGGATTTTGGTTTTCTGATTTTGGGCTGCGGTCTTCTGACCATGGCCGAGATGGCCATCGGTGCCAGTAATAATACCCATCTGGCAATTCGCGCTGAGCAGGGCAAGTCAGCCGCATCTGTCGTCATTGGGTTTCGCTAGAATGCCAGCCGGCTGCTCGGCACCACACAATTGGGCATTACCGCCCTTACCATGTTGCCTGGGGTTTATGGCGAGGCGTTGTAGGTGCCGCGAGTCGAGCTATGGTTGCGGAGCCTGGAAGTGATGAGCTGGCGCACCGTTTCGTCGGCGTTAATCCTGTCGTCGACAAGGCGTCGCGAGAGCAAAGGGATTTAGGCCATCGCCGTGAAGAATGCCTGCAATGGATTCAAGAGAATCGCTCTCGATTTCCCTACTGGAAAAAAGACATCCCCTGGATGGCACTCGATGACGTGGCGTACTGGTATGGACTGCCGTGTTTCGAGTTGCACCTGACCGACTATCAGAAGGGTCTTACCGAGGCTGATGTCGAGGCAGTGATCCAGAAGTTGAAATCCATGCGAGCCGCCTAATCGATGCGCTGTGAATATTCTCTCGTTATGGACGAGACCTCAGATATTCATTCGCCAATCGATCCATTAGAAAGTGCATATAGCCCAGCATGCACTCCTTCTGGCAAAATCCATCTATATGATTCAATTAGTTCTTTTTATTAATGCCCCGTTCTGAACTGATTTTGCGCCTGGCCGAACGATTTCCCCAGCTTGTTCTCAAGGACGTCAGTATTTCGGTCGCTGAGACGCTCGACAAGATCGGCGAAACGCTCGTTGATGGCGGGCGGGTCGAAATTCGCGGATTCGGGACGTTTTCATTGAATCATCGTCCTCCACGTATCGGAAGAAACCCGAAGACCGGCGAGAAGGTTTCCGTAGCCGGTAAATATGCCCCGCATTTCAAGGCTGGCAAGGAGTTGCGCGACCGCGTTGATCTGGCCGCCCGCCCTGCTTTAAAAGAAGCTGCCTAACCCTTAGCGCTCGCCAGCGGCAGCCCCGTATCCAAACGCATTTTCAGACGAGACAATCCGTCGGCCACCGCGGATTTCAATGCAACTTCGTCCTGCTCCAGCGCGTTGCTGGTTGCAGCCCATTCGCAAAACATGATCATTTGTCTGGCCCTCTCTTCGCTTAACTTACCGTCGAGGAGTCCAGACTCAACAATCGGGATCAAGGCGGCAGCGGCACGCAAACGGTTGCGTGCGGGAGTGGGCGGCGGTGTCGTTTTAATCATGGCGGCAGTGTAACGAACCGGGTCGCGTTCATTTTGATCTGCCCCAAATCATCTGGAAATTGTTGTGCGCCGCATTCAATCACGGCTCGCCAAATTGCTTGATTGCATTCACGGAAGAAGACTGCCTGTTCAGCCTACTGCAATATATCTGGATCGAGCGGATCCATGATTTGACCAGTACGCTGGTTATCGGCGGGGACCATCAATGGCCACAGTCGGCGGAGATCAGTTGCGAGGTATGCGTTCAAGTACCCGCTCAATATCTTCACTGATCAATCCCGTCCGGTAACTGGTCAACACGACTCGCGAGGAGCCATAAGTATAGTTGCCAGCGACATCGTCGAGAGCAATCCAGTCAGTTTCTCCGTGCATCCGCATCCAAGCCTCGACCTCACGTTCTCGCCCTCTGTACTCAAACCGATGCACCGGAAATGTTGGTGTCACCCCAACAATACGACTTCGAAGCTCAGGAAAACCACCAAATAGCTTCTCCCTCAATTGTGCTACCGAGTGCGTCAAGCGCCAATCCGATGTCACTACGACGCGAGCGGCGGGGCGTGCAAGAAGAATCTCATGCAATATCGGAAGTGAACAAAACAACTGTTCTACTGTTGCTGGCTCTGGGTGCAATACCCCATCGAAGTCCAACATGATGATCATGTTTTGCAACTCCATTCCAAGTAGCTTAATTCAAGACAACAAATTTCTCGGCGACTTGCCATCGTCGAGACCCGACTCGATGCTGGCAAGCAGGGCAGCAGCGGCACGTAGTCGGTTAGGCTCCGACGTGGCGGGTGACGTGGTCTTTGTGATGGGGAAATTCTAAACAAAAAGGGGCAGATCCCGTTTGATCTGCCTCGCACCGAACGATAGTGCAGCAAATGCGCCTCAGGTGGTAGTGCACTCCTCCCTGCTCTCGCTAGTTTATGGCACAGGAAAACAGTCGCCGATAAACAGGGGCTCGGTTTCCAGTGCGGAAAACCCTATCCATCAATGGAAACTCCTGCCTCTATAGGCTAAAGAGAATCTAGCGCTCCTATTCGGTCCCCCCCGTCAGCTGATACTCGCGAATGTTGTCCGATCTAGAAGCGAAGCATATCCCAAGCAGCCTAACAGGCTGCTGAAATACTTCCCCATCCTGTCGACGAAACAGCGGGTTTGATCGTTATAGAGATTCACCGAGATTACCGAGAGCACAAAGCGGATCATGCGCGGAGCCGACACCTTCACCGAGAGTTTGTTTACGATGCGTCGCCTGGACGACTTTGTGCCGGCGCAGCACCCGTTGCGGCCGATCCGGGCGATGGTGAATCGGGCGCTCAAGGATATCGAACCCCTGCTCAGCGGCATGTATGCCGCCGACGTCAAAGGCGGTCGCCCCAGCATTGCCCCGGAGAAACTCCTGCGTGCCATGCTGCTGCAAATCTTCTACAGCATTCGCTCGGAACGGCAATTGATGGAGCAGACCCAGTACAACCTGCTCTTTCGCTGGTTCATCGGCCTATCGATGGACGATGCAGTCTGGGTGCCCACCGTCTTCACCAAGAATCGCGAACGCCTGATTGCCCACGATGCCGTGATCGAACTCTTCAATGCGGTACTGGCCATTGCCGAGAAGCAGAACTGGCTATCAGGCGAACATTTCAGTGTCGACGGCACGCTCATCCAGGCTTGGGCGGGACACAAGAGTTTCCTGCGCAAGGACGGCGGAGATGATGAAGGCGGCGGCAATTTCAAGGGCCAGTCACGCAGCAATGACACCCACGCCTCACGTACCGACCCGGATGCCCGACTGTACCGCAAGGGCAATACCGCCAGTGAGTTGCGCTACATGGGACACACCTTGAGCGACAACCGCCACGGACTCATTGCCAGTGCGGTCGTGACCACGGCCGATGGCTATGCCGAGCGGGAAGTTGCCAAGGCCCTGATCGCCGATGCCCGCCAAGTCGCCGGCGAAACGGCTGAAATCACCCTCGGCGCGGACAAGGGCTACGATGCCCAGGAATTCATTGCGGCACTCATCGAACTGAATGTCATTCCCCATGTGGCGCAGAACACCAGCCATCGCCGTTCTGCCGTGCCGGACGACATTGCCGGCAGTGACGGTTACGCGATCTCCCAGCAAAAGCGCAAACTCATCGAACAGGGATTCGGCTGGGCCAAGTTCATTGGGCCGATACGCCAGGTGATGGTGCGCGGACTGGAGAAGGTCGATCAGTTGTTCGTGCTGACCATGGCCGCCTACAACCTGACGCGCATGCGCTCCTTGGGAGCAATCCGTCCGCTGGGGGCAATATGATAGGAAAACACCTCGGAATCCCTGTAAAACACGTGCGAACGACCGAAAATCCGCTTCGCCTTACGAAAAACGACTCCGTTCCATGCCACCGTCTGCAGTTGCAGGGCGGTATTTCAGCAGCCTGCTAAGCAGCCTAAGCAGCGTCGATGGCTCCCCTTGGTCGGGAAAAGCGGCCATTTGACGGCTGATTCCATTGTGGCTAGCGCTAATTAAAATCTATGGAAATGCTTTTCTCCAGCCGGACCTAGAAACAATATCAACTTGATAATATTTATCGAACAAGCCATCAAACAAAATAACCTCTAGATAATCAAAGAACCCCTCATAAATTTTGCGAAGCCAAGGTGCTCCAGCCAAATTACGAAGTACAGCGGCCAAATTTTCTGTAATCACAAAATAATGCTCCTCACGATGACGAAAATTCAAAATTTTCAAAATTGCCGCCTGAGCATATAAATGATCAAAACCATCTACAAAGTTGTCTTCGGTGCCAATAACTATCGGCTCACCAATTGATCTCCCAAATGAATCAATAATTTCAATATCAGACAAAAAATCTAATTCAAAATAAAAACGTCGGACGTAATTCTTAAAACCAAAAATCGTTTCAGCGGTCTGCAAGTAACTTTGTCCGCCAAGTCGCAACAAATCCCAGAATGGGTGACGAAGAATGTAGGCAGAATCTGGAACATCAGACTCTGCAGCTAGTGCCGCATGGGGGAGCCCTTTCTGATTAAGGCCGTACTTTGGCACCAATAAGCCTCTTTTATATTTATCCCAAGAACGGGAATCAACAATTTTCCCATCTGAGTTTTTCCTTAAATTATATGGCTGAAACAGCCGTTCCAGATGGCGAGGTGATGACGACCCAATTGAATCCGAAATTATTGAAAACCATATTTTTGATCGGTAGTAGTCCGAACTATGTTTTGGATGTCTCCCCATACTTTTGCATGAACCTATAATAAATAGTGAGTAACGAAAAACAATTTCTATTCCAACTTGCCATGATGTTAACTTAGCACAATGATTGGAGCTTACCTTCTAGGCCAAACGAAAACCACGAATTCATGCTTGATAACCTCCAGCGGGAGCAATTGCTTGAGCGCCTTGGGCTACCTATAACCGGCCGCCGTTTGGTTCTTGACGCGGTCAAATATGCCCCTGTGCGCAAGGTCAGTTCGAAAGGCGGCGGCAATGTCATCACGCCATACCAGAGCCACAAAATGCAGCGGACGGTCGAAACCGAGAGCCGCCATATCGAGTTTCCGGCCGCGGTCAGCCATGAGTACGACCCCGATGTCCTGGAATACTATCCTCAGCCCTGTCAGCTGAAATTCGAGGTCATCGATGCCGACGGCGAAATCCACGCAGTCGACCATACGCCGGATTTTATGGTTATCGGCGAGCGTTCGGTCGTACTGGAAGAACGAAAGCCATGGAGCAAACTGGAAGGGCTAGCCCGACGTCATCCCTGGCGCTATCAGTTTGGTCCCGATGGTTACTGGCATGCCCCGCTCATCGAGAAATGGCTAGCGGACCGTGGTATTGACTACCGCATTCGAACCGACCGCGATGTTCCTCAGCGCCGGATTGAAAACATCCTCATGCTGGAAGACTACCTGCATCCAGCCGCCCCCCCCTGTCCCGTCGATGTTGCTCAACGCGTCCACGAAGCCCTGGCTGAGGATGCCGTCCTGTACCTGGCCGAGTTATACAAAAAACTCGACTGTCGGGCGGATGATGTCTTCAAACTGATTGCTGACGGCTTGCTGGTCTCCGACATCGACGTCGCACCTCTCGAAGACCCGTACAGTTGTCGGGTATTCCGCGACACAGCGGTTCGTGCATTCGAGCACGCTCGCCTACGACCTGCACCGCAAGCCATTCCAGGAGTTGTGGACATCAGGGTCGGCGCCCGGATGGTGTATGACCATCAGCCCTACACGGTCGTCATGGTCGGTGATAGAAAGACTTTGTTGCAATCCGATAATGGCAATAGCGTCGAGGTTGCCTTGGACACACTGGAGAACCTTGCTTTCCGCCAGGACCTGATGGTGGCTGGTGGTGAGGCCGGGCAATCAGAACCGCTTCGCCTCTCGGATTTCACCGAGGAGGAACTGAATATCGCCCTCCAGCGCCTGGAGAATTTGGAAAACATCTCTAAGCCGAATCGTAGTCAGCGCCGCCATCTCAAAGCGCTGCTCTTGGCCAAATTGGCCGGTACCGATGAGCTGGTCGCACTGGTTCCGCGCTTACGCGACAGGGGCAACCGCAAGCCGCGCCTGAGTGAAGCACAGGAGGCAGCTATCAACGATGTTATCGACGAGTTTCATCTGAACAGCGTTGCCGCCAACCATCGACATGTCCATGAACGTCTGAAAGTCCTTTGTGCCGAACGCAGCATTAAGACACCATCCTATCCGACGCTGATTGCCCGCATCAAAGCCATTCCCCAGCAGAAGGCCGACCGAGCTCGCCATGGCAATCGAGTTGCCTATCAGAACTCAGAATTCGTCCCCGTCTTGTATGCCGATACTCCGGTTCACGGGTCTCGCTTCCTGCAATACGTGCATATGGACCACACCGAGTTGGACCTCGAGCTCATTTCCCTCAAGACCGGAAGATGTCTTGGCCGCCCCTGGCTATCGCTAGCCATTGATGCCTACACCCGGAGCATCGTCGGCATATATCTGACCTATGACCCGCCGTCCTATCGCTCGAACATGATGTTATTGCGTGACATCGTACGTCGTCATCGTCGGCTCCCACAATTCATTGTGGTCGACAACGGTTCCGATTTCCGCAGCCAGGACTTTGACAATACGACCCGCCTGCTACGCATTCATGTCCGCTACCGGCCGGCGGGTCGTCCACGCCATGGCGCAGTCATGGAACGCATCTTCGGACATGCCCATAGCGCGTACGTACACAACTTGGCTGGCAACACCAAGGCCACCAAAAAGGTTCGGCAAACCACGGGGAAGTTTCTGCCATCCCGTCTAGCCGAATGGTGCCTCGAATATCTGTACTACGGGCTTGAATACTGGGCCTTCGAGTATTACGACACGGAAGTCCATCCTGCCTTGGGCATGGCGCCCAGCGAAGCCCGTGAGCGCAGCTTTGCCAATACAGGTTTACGTTCCCACCGGATTGTCACTTTGACCCGCGACTTCCTCATCCTGACCAGCCCAACCGTCGGCCGGCGCGGCGTGCGCAAGGTCGACCGGCAGCGGGGCGTCAAGGTGCATAACCATTTCTATTACTGGTGTCCGGAGTTGCGCGACCCCAAGCTGCACAAAAAGTATCTACCGGTCCGCTACGACCCGTGGGACGGGGCGACCGTCTACATCCAGATAAACAAACGCTGGATTGCCGCCCACTGCAAAGCCCTCATTGGGCTGGGGCAATTGACGGAAAAGGAGCGCCAACTCATCTCGGCTGAGGTATGCCGCCGCTTCCGTCTGCGCGAGGACGAAGAACCGTCGCAGCAGAAGCTGAAGGAATTCTTGCGTGTCTTTACACCGGAGGGGGCCGCCCAACTGGAATTCGAGCGTCAGCAGGAAAACCGAGAGCTTTACGAGCACCTTCGTCTCGGAGCCATAACGCCGCCCACCCACCAGCCGCAATTGAGCCATCTGGGTGCCACACCCATCATCGACATTAACCCCGTACTCGGGACGAGCTATACCCCCATCGCCTCGCCCGCCGCCCAGCCTGGGCAGGCGGATGACCTGGAATTCGACACCTTTTAATTATGAAACAACCCATGTACATGAATACCCCTATCCCGACAACAACTTCTGACCCCACAAAGCAGGGAGGGCGCATCCGCCACCCGCGTATTGCCAGCACCATCGAAGAATGCCAACTGATGCTCACGGCTGGCGCCAGCGCCGACCTGATTCTCGTCTGTGGACCGACCGGCGTTGGCAAAAGCACCCTCGGCCATTTTCTGGTCGAGGAGGAACTCAAGCAACAGGCCGAAGCTATGGCCGGGCAGCCAGGATTCATCCCGGCCATACGCGTCGAAGCGCCGGCCTCGGGCGAGAAAGAGTTCTCCTGGCGCCTGTTCTACCAGCGCATCCTGCACGCACTGGAGGGCGAACTGGATGCACCTCGGTCGGCATACGGGGTAGACCCGGAAAGCGGCCGTGTAGTGCGTCCCCGCGGCAATAACACGAATCGTCTGTCCGGGCTCCGGACCGCTGTGGAGCGTTCCCTGCGCAGCCGCGGCACCCGCTTCATCGTGGTCGACGAAGCGGTCCACATGATTAGTCAGTGCCCGCCATCTCGACTGGCACAACAGCTGGACACATTGAAATCGCTGTCAAATGAATACGGAGTTCAATGGGTGCTGCTGGGTTCATATGACCTTTTTGACCTGATGAGCCTGAGTGGCCAATTGGCGCGCCGTACTCACGTCATTCACTTCAGTCGCTATCGCCTTGACCAAGAAAGCGACGTGCGCTGGTTCAGCGGCTGCATCAGGCAGTTGGCCAAAGGTATGTCGGCGCTTCAAAGCGTTGATGTGGTTTGTTACGCCGAGGTATTACAGCAGACCACCTTGGGATGCGTGGGAACGCTGCGTACGGTGTTGATGCGCCTCGAGCGCCTCGTCGCCAGCAAAGGCTGGTCGGAGGAGGCACTCTGTACGGCGCTGCTGACCGAAGCTCAGGTGACCCAAATAACCCTAGAGGTGCTTGAGGGCGAGGAACGCATTGCTCCCGGGCTGCATCGCAATTCCCTGTCCATCCAGACCAACCAAGCCCAGAAAGCTGCCTGATGACCAACCTGAACAACCCTCGCTCAACTCTCCATGCTCTGGTGCCGATGGGGCAAGGGATGGCCGATGTCGAAAGCCTCTCCAGCTATTTCTGCCGCCTGGCCCACTCCCACGGGATGACCGCGCGCAACCTGGCGGCCTGGACGCTCGACCATTACGAGCAGCCAGTTCCCGATGATTTCAAATGGTTTCGGCGTTCCTTCGCTGGTATGTCGATGGAAACGGAGCAATGGGCAGCTTGGCTGGCGGAGTTGACGGGCGTGGCCAACCTTGACCATCTCACGCTTGCCCCGTGGCGCCACCTGATTTCCAACCCGAGCTTGACGTCCGTATCAGACCGGTGGTGTCCTTGCTGCCTGTCAGAGGACCGTGAACGGGAGCAATTTCCTTATCTTCGACTCACTTGGGATTTAGCGCCGGTCGCCGCCTGCCTGCGCCACAAGGTCGAACTGGTGTCCAAATGCCCTCATTGCGGCAAATCGAATGTGCGCAATCGAGCATCCACCGTCGTAATCGGCTATTGCACCTCCTGTGGGGGTTTCTTGGGAAATGCCAAGGCAGCCCCGGCTACCCCGCAGGCACTGTGGGTTGCTCGCCAAGTTGGGCTGATGTTGGCAACCCTGCCACGTATTGCTAGCGATGGCGTAGCCACGCTGCTTGAAACCATCATCGAGCGCATGGCTCAAGGCAATGTCGCAGCCTTCGCTCAGCAGCTTGGGCTGTCCAAGAGTGGGGTTTGGCATTGGGTACGCAAAGGTGGACTGCCTACCCTACCAGCCTGGCTTGGCATTGCACTCCACGGTCGTATTGGCTTGGAAAGGCTCTTTGCTGGAGAACTCTCTAACTGGCAGCTTCCGACTGAACCGGTGCAGTTCTCGATGTCCCTGTCAGCATCACCCAGGAAAGGAATTCAGTCACGCAAATTAATTTGGGAGGACCTTCGGCAACAGTTGCGGGCCATGCTTGTGGAAGAAGCTCCGATTTCTCTGGCCGATGCCTGCCTACGTACCGGACTTGACCATAAGCTGCTCTACTTACGCGCCAATACTGAAGCCCGCGCCATCGTCGACCGCTATCAGCGACACCAAGCCGCGTCACGGGAAGCAAAAGAAATAAGGCTCCAGGCGCAAGTCGGTGAGCTGATTCGGGAACGATTTGACGCCGGCTTCGAAGGAATGAGTGCCCGCGAAGTTTGGCAGACTTTGGACAGCGACTTGAAAACGGTTCGCCACACTTATCGGCAGGTTGCCAAGGCTATCGCCGCGAACGACCCCAAGTAACTCAAACCCCACAAAAGCAAAACGGGACCGCTGGTCCCGTTTTTTTTGCGTCCTGATTTATACAGTCAGGAAAGCAAAACTTTCTACTCTACTTCATCAATCCCGATAAAACAAAATGTGTCCTATCGTGAAATAAAGCAATTAGTGGCCGGGAGGCCACTTTATGCTTAACGGCACAGGGAATACACGATGGCCGATGGTTACGACCTGGCGCGTTCGGCGTGCATCGACCTGCTGGCCGTCCTGCGCCACGAACTGGGGTCGCTGGAGCGGATTTCCCGTTTTGTCGAAATCCACGGCGCCATCGCCTCGACCCCCGAATTCGAAGCCCACGCCGAGGTGCTGGATGGCGCCTCGGACCTGCTGGTAGCGGTTTTTGGCGCAGCCGGCGTGCATGTGCGCTCGGTCATCGGTGTCGCCTCGCTACGCGATGGCGTTCCCCTGACGATACGGGCGACGGTGGAAGTCAGGGCAAGTTAAGCGGGGATTGGCTCTGCCGCGTGTTCCAGCAGTTCGTCGATGAAGGCCCGGGCCGGCAGGGAGAGTACCTTGCGCCGCAGATGCACGATGGACCATGGTTGTTGCAGCGGGAAACCGGCGACGTCGAGGATGCGCAGGCCCTCCTGCTCCGGGTTGTCGCCGACCACGTGGCGGGAGAGGATGGCCAGCCCCATGCCGCTGGCGACCAGGTCGCGGATGGCTTCGTTGCTGCCCAGTGAAAGCTTGACGTTCAGCGCGTGCCCGGCTTTGGCCAGGTGGCGGTCAACGGCCCGGCGCGTGCCGGAGCCGGCTTCACGCATCAGGAACGGATAGGGCGTCAGCTCGGCCAGGCCCAGTGGCCCGGCGGGGAGCGCATAGCTGGCCGGGGCGACGACGACGAGGGGATTGTCGAGGAAGGGCGTGGCGACGACGTCGAGTTCCTCGGGCGGGAAGGACATGATGTAGAGGTCGTCTTCGTTGGCACGCAGGCGGTCGACGATGCGGGCGCGGTTGCCGACCTCAAGCTCGATGTCGATGTCCGGATAGCGTTGGCAGAAAGCCCCGAGCATGCGCGGCAGGAAATACTTGGCGGTGGTGACGAGGGCGACGCGCAGGCGGCCTTTTTTCAGGCCTTTGAGCGCGTCGATGGCTGATTCGAAGCGGCTCCAGCTGTCGTCCAGTTCGCGTGCGGTCTGCAGCAGTTCCTGCCCGGCGGCGGTGAGCTGGATGTCGCGCCCGGTCTGTTCGAACAGCGGCAGGCCGACCAGGTCGGCGATCTGCCGAATCTGGATGGAGACGGCTGGCTGCGTCAGATGCAGGGCCTCGGCGGCGCGCGAGAAACTACCGAAGCGGGCAACCGTGGCGAAGGTTTCCAGTTGGCGAAAGGTCAGGTGTCGGCGCGACATATAAGTTTTTATAAATGGTTGTGTCGATAAAGTTTAATTGGATTTAATGGATTCCGGGTGGGATAGTTCGCGCCGTTTCGATTTCCGGTGAGTCCCATGCCTTTTGAACCCGTGATCCTGTTTTTCCTGCTCGGCGCAATCGCCGGGCTGGCGCGTTCCGACCTGAAGATACCGGCGGTGTTGTACGAGTCTCTGAGCATCTTCCTGTTGCTCGCCATCGGCCTCAAGGGCGGTGTCGAGCTGGCCCGCCAATCCTTGTCCGAACTGCTCGTGCCGGCGTTGGTCGTTGTCGCCATCGGTGCCCTGCTGCCCTTGATTGCCTTTCCGGTGCTGCAGCGCCTGGGCAAGCTGTCGCGCGCCGACGCCGCATCGGTGGCGGCGCATTACGGCTCGGTCAGCGTCGTCACCTTCGCCGTGGGCGCGGCCTACCTGGCGAATCTGGGCCAGGACTACGAGGGCTACATGGTGGTTTTCCTGGTGCTGCTCGAATTCCCGGCGCTGATGATCGGCGTCTGGCTGGCCAAGCGCGGCCAGGGTGGCTCGAACATGGGCAAGGTTCTGCACGAGGTATTCGCCGGCAAGAGCATCGTGCTGCTGGTGGGGGGCCTGCTTATCGGCTGGATGGCGGGCGCCGACGGCCTGAAGCCGCTCGACAACGTGTTCTTCGACCTGTTCAAGGGCTTGCTGGCGATTTTCCTGCTCGAAATGGGCCTGGTGGCGGCGGGCCGGATCGGCGACCTCAAGCGGGCCGGCGCCTTTCTGCTCGGTTTTGCCGTGGCCATGCCGCTGTTCGCCGGCGCGCTCGGTGTGCTGACCGCCAGCCTGATCGGCTTGAGCGTCGGCGGTGCCGCACTGCTCGCCACGCTGTACGCCAGCGCCTCCTACATCGCGGCGCCGGCGGCCATGCGCATCGCCGTCCCCGAGGCCAATCCGGCCCTGTCCATCGGCGCGGCGCTGGGGATTACCTTCCCGTTCAATCTGGTGATCGGGATTCCAACCTATTACTGGCTGGCAAGCCGGCTTGAAGGAGTGGTGTGATGGCAGCGAGCTATACCCGGCGAACCCTGCTGACGGTCGTCTGCGAATCGTCCATCGAGGCCCGCGTGGTGGCCGATGCCAAGCGCCTTGGCGCCCACGGCTACACCGCCAGCGAGGCGCGCGGCGGCGGCCAGCATGGCGAGCGGGATGGCGGCTGGCCGATGAGCGGCAACGTGCGTATCGAGATCCTGTGCGAGGCTGCGGTGGCCGATGCTATTGCGGCGCACCTGCAGAAAACCTACTTCGCCGCCTACGCGATGGTCTGCTATTTGAGCGACGTGTCGGTGCTGCGCTCGGACAAGTTCTGACGCGCCGCCGCTTGCCGTATCAGCCGAGCAATTTGCGCTGATTCAGGTACTTTTCCAGGATTTCTAGGCTCGTCAGCGGGTCGTCGAGTTCGAGCAGTTTCTGCTTGGCAAGGTTCTGGATGGGCAGCACTTCGGTGATCCGGTAGCCCACCCACTCGGCGCTGTCGAACCGGTGCGGTTCGGGGATGCGTTCCGGGCCGAGGTCACTGACGATGCGCTGGAGGAGGGGCAGCAGGCGTTCGCGTTCCTGCGGCAGCGGGGTCGGCGGCAATTCGGCCAGCAGTTCGACCGTGCCTTCGAGCAGGTTGTTGGCGCCGACTTGGGTTTCGATGATGCGAAAGCGCCGGCCGCCGAGCGCATCGATCATCAGGATGCCGAGCTGTTCCATTTCCCAGCGGGCGATGGTGGCCAGCGTGCCGACCGGGTGGGGGACGGCGGCGCTGCCGACTTCGCCGCCCTTGTCGATGAGGCAGATGCCGAACGGCGTGCTGTCCTTCATGCAGGCGGCGGCCATGTCGAGGTAGCGCTGCTCGAAAATCTTGAGCGGCTGCAGGCCGCCGGGGAAGAGCACGGCGTTGAGCGGAAAGAGCGGGATGCGCAGGGTTTCGACCGAGGTGCCGCCGGGCGAGCGAACGAAATCGAACCAGCCCATGTCAGCGCCCCTCGCCCCAGCGCTGCATCAGGGTGTGTGGTACGGCAACCTGGTCGAGGACGCGGGCGACGACGAAGTCGACGATATCCTGCACGTTTTGCGGGTGCTGGTAGAAACCGGGGCTGGGCGGCAGGATGACGGCGCCGGCCCGGCTCAGGAGCAGCATGTTTTCGAGGTGGATGGCCGAGAACGGCGTTTCGCGCGGTACCAGCACCAGTTTGCGGCCTTCCTTGAGCACCACGTCGGCGGCGCGTTCGATCAGGTTGTCGGCCAGCCCCTGGGCGATGGCGGCCAGCGTGCCCATCGAGCACGGGCAGATGATCATGGCGTCCGGCGGATTGGAGCCGGAGGCGACCGGGGCGAACCATTCCTCGCGGCCATAGACGGCCAGCATCTCCGGATCGGCAGCGGGCAGGCGGGCGAGCAGGGCGGCCTTGGCTTCGGCCGGGCGCGACGGCAGCTCGACATTCATTTCCTGCTTGGCGACGACCTGGGCGGCCTGCGAGTAGAGGAGCTGGACCCGGCAGCCGGCGGCCAGCAGGCAGTCGAGTAGGCGCAGGCCGTAGGGCATGCCGGAGGCGCCGGTCAGCGCGAGGCAGATGGTCTTAGACATCGGCAGAATCCGAAGGAGGGGTTTCAGCGAGCAGTTTAGCCGCGATCAGGCCGTTGATGGTGCCGAAGACGAGTGCCGCGCCGGCGAACACCGGGGTGAGCAGGAAGACGCCGTCGTGCGGGATCAGCCAGGCCCGGGCGAGCAGCAACTGGCCGCCGATATGGGCGAAGGCGGCGAGGATGGAGAGGCTGACCGGGCCGAACCAGCGGGACGGCAGATGGCGGGCGAGGCCCAGGGTGAGCAGGCTGAGCGTGGTGCCGGTCAGCGACAGGAAGAAGCCGGGGGCGAGGAAGTAGCCGAGCAGCAGGCTGCCGGCCAGCACGCGCAGGCCGCTGACCCAGACGGCGGTGGCCCAGCCGTAGCGGGCGAGGACGACCAGCGTGACGATATTGGCCAGCCCCGGCTTGACGCCGGGCAGCGGCGACGGAATGGCGGCATCGACCAGCGACAGGCCGACGGCGGCGGTGGCCAGCCAGGCGACGCGGCGATCCTCCTCGGTTACGGTGAGCTGGGTCGCCCGACGGCCATCCCGTGCCGGGGGCAGTGGCCCTTCGGTGCCGTGCTCAATAGCTGATCGAGTCATAGACCTTGGTTCGCCCGGCGATTTGCACGCTGACGCGATTGGGGGCGCAGATGGCGATTTCGCCCGGGCGCATCAGCCAGCCCTGCTTGACGCAATACTGGCGCGGGCTGGGGTCCGAAACGACGCGGGCGCGGCCGGGTTCGACGGCGATCAGCGTGGTGCCGAGCGGGCCGTTGACCGCGAACTGCTTGCGCGCCTTGAGATCGACTTCGGCAAACACCTTGCCTTCCTGGCGGATGATGGCCCGGTCGGCAAGGCCGCCTTGCCAGAAAACCGGGATGCTGGCGCCGACTAGCGCAGCGCCGACAAGCATGAGCAGCCAGTCGCCGGGCCTGATCAGGGCCAGCCAGGGGGTCATGCCCCGGCCAGCGTGCGATGGCGGACCAGCACGCGGACGCGGTCGGCGAATTCGCGGGCCAGCCATTCGGCGATGTAGACCGAGCGGTGCTGGCCACCGGTGCAGCCGATGGCCACCGTCAGGTAATTGCGGTTGTCGCGGATGAAGCAGGGCAGCCAGGTGGCGACGAAGCGGTGTATATCCTCGCGCATCAGGGCGACCTCGGCCTGGTTTTCGAGAAAGTCGATGACCGGTCGGTCGCGTCCGGTCAGCGGGCGCAGATCGGGATCGTAGTGCGGGTTGGGCAGGCAGCGCACGTCGAAGACGAAATCGGCGTCGAGCGGGATGCCGTGCTTGAAGCCGAACGATTCGAACATCAGGGTCAGGCCCAACCCGGGGGCGGCCTCGATGAACTGGCGCACCCAATCGCGCAGGCCGTTGGCCTTCATGCCGCTGGTGTCGATGCGGTGGCCGAGGCCCGATATCGGCTCCAGCAGCTCGCGCTCGGCGCGGATGGCTTCGATCAGCGTCTGCTCGGCACTGGCCAGCGGATGGCGGCGGCGCGATTCCGAATAGCGCTTGAGCAGGGTTTCCTCGGTCGAGTGCAGGAACAGGAAGGTGACGTTGATGTTGCCGGACTTCAGTTTCTCGAGCTTTTCCGGCAACAGGTCGATGCCGTGGGCGGCCCGCGCGTCGATGGCGACGGCGACCTTGTGGACGCCGTCCTCCTGCAGCATGCGGGTGAGCACGGTCAGCATCACCACCGGCAGGTTGTCGACGCAGTAGTAGCCTGAATCTTCCAGGAGGTTCAGGGCGACCGACTTGCCCGAGCCGGACAGGCCGCTAATGAGAATGAGTTCCATGGACGGGAGGATAATCAAGGCGGCGCAAGCCGGCAACCCACGGCATAATAGGAGGTCGGCAATCTGGTTGTCCGGCCCGGCATGCGCGGCATTCCAACGGTGACCCCATCCCGGGCGCACAGCCGAAATCGCCGGTCCAACGACAAAAGCAGGAGACTTTCATGCCCCCGACCCTACCACTGCTCAACCTGCCCTTTCTCTCCGAACTGACGGCCCTGCGCCGCGATATCCACGCCCATCCGGAGCTTGCCTTCGACGAGCATCGCACAGCCGACATCGTCGCCCGCGAACTGGAGCGCTACGGGCTGGAGGTGCATCGCGGCATCGCCAAGACCGGCGTCGTCGGCGTGCTGCGCGCCGGGACCTCGTCACGCATGATCGGCCTGCGCGCCGACATGGACGCCCTGCCGCTGGCCGAGCTGAACGAATTCCCGCACCACTCCAGGCACCAGGGGAAGATGCACGCCTGCGGCCACGACGGGCACACCGCCATGTTGCTCGGCGCCGCCCGCCACCTGGCCGGCAACCCGGATTTCGACGGCATCGCCGTGTTCATCTTCCAGCCAGCCGAGGAGTCGGAGGGCGGTGCGGCGGTGATGATCGAGGACGGCCTGTTCGAGCGCTTCCCGGTCGAGGCCGTGTTCGGGCTGCACAACTGGCCGGGCATCCCGGTCGGCGAGATGATGGCCATGCCGGGGTCGGTGATGGCCGGCACCTGCGCCTTCGAGATCATCGTGCGCGGCCATGGCTGCCACGCCGCCATGCCGCACCAGGGCGTCGATTCCATCGTCGCCGGGGCGCAGCTGGTGCAGGCCCTGCAGACGGTGACCAGCCGGACCTTGCACCCCTGCGAGTCTGCGGTGGTCAGCGTCACGCAATTTCATGGCGGCGAGGCGTGGAACATCATTCCGGAAGAGGTGGTGCTACGCGGCACGATCCGCAGCTTCAAGCCGGAAATCCAGGAAACCGTCGAGCGCGCCATCGAACGCCTGTGCAGCGGCATCGCGGCGGCGAACGGGGCGCAGATCAGCGTCCATTTCGACCACCGCTATCCACCGACCGTGAATAGCGTCGCCGAGGCGAAATTCTGCCAGCAGGTCGCGGCCGAGGTGTTTGGCACAGACAAGGTGCTGACCGACATCTTGCCGTCGATGGGCGCCGAGGATTTCGCCTACATGCTCAACGAGAAGCCCGGCTGCTACGTCTGGCTCGGCAACGGGCCGGGTACCGGCGGCTGCACGCTGCACAACCCGCACTACGATTTCAACGACGAGCTGCTGACGCTCGGCGCCAGCTACTGGGTGCACCTCGTCCGCCGCTGGCTGGCACCGGCCTGAGAGCCGCCTTCCCGTAAGCGGCGCTAGCCGGCGACGAACATCCCGTCTTCCAGCTGCAGGGCGTTGACCAGCAGCAGTTCGCGCTCGACCTTGGCGACCAGGGCGTCGGGCGCCATGCCCAGAAAGCGGGCGTTGACATCGACAGCGAAGGGCAGGCTGAAAACGAAGTCGGTGAATCGCTCGCGCGGAATGCTGCGTCTTTCCAGCATGGCGAAGGAAACACCGACCTTGATGGCGTGCCAGGCCAGCTGCTCGATATTGTTCTCGAACTGGGCGATGCGCCGGAAAGCGCGCTCGAAGGCTTCGTCGATGCTGGCGAAGGGGCGTCCGTGGCCGGGAATGATCGCGTCGATGGGCAGGCGGGAGAGCATTTCCAGCGTCTGCCGGGTGTGGAGCAGGCCGTCGGCCTCGCCGAACAGTTCGGGGAAAATCACGCCGAAGCCGTTTTCCCACAGCGCGTCGCCGGAGATCAGGATGCGCTTTTCCGGGCAGTAATAAGCCAGTGCTTCCATGTCGTGGCCGGGCACGGCGAGCGCCTGCCAGTTCAGTCCGCCCATCGCGATCTCGGCACCGGCGCTGATCAGGCTGTCATGCTGGAAGCGGGCGCTCTGCTGGCCGAGCGGCGAGAGCAGCAGGGCGTCTTCGTCCCAGTCGGCGATGGCGGCGTGCAGGCCGGCGGGGACGATGATCTCGCAATCGTAGGCCGCTTTCAGCGCGGCATTGCCGCCGATGTGGTCGGAGTGGGAATGCGTGTTGACCAGGCGCGTCAGCTGCCGACCGGCCAGGGCGTT
Source organism: Dechloromonas sp. ARDL1 (assembly GCF_051122455.1). Lineage (NCBI taxonomy): Bacteria > Pseudomonadati > Pseudomonadota > Betaproteobacteria > Rhodocyclales > Azonexaceae > Dechloromonas > Dechloromonas sp. ARDL1. Next base: position 3,508,807 of record NZ_CP168939.1, on the reverse strand, counting down.
GCCCACCAGGGCGACCGTCTGCCCGGCGTGGGTGACGTAGCCGCTGTCGACCAGCGTTGCCTGCTCGCCTTCGAAGAACAGTATGTTGTTGGCCGACAGCCAGCCGCGTTCGAGAACGAGCAGGCTGTCGGGGAGGATGGGGGTCATTCCGGCGTGTCCGGGTCGCCGGCAGGCTTCTGCACTTCCCGCGATGCGGGAACGATTTCGATGGCAACGTCGGGGCCGCCCAGCGGGGGACGGCCGCAGCCCATGCAGACGCCGGAGTCGGGGTCGGACATGCAGACGCCGACGCATTGGTAGAGGTCTTCGTATTGGTCAGTCATGATCGGTGCTGTTCTTGGTCGGGTGGCCGGTTTCCGGCTCGTTTTCCATGCGGCGGCGGGCGACGGCGGCGAGGATGTGGCTCCGCGCCGCGTCGTCGCTGCGCGACCAGACGGTGATTTCGTCGATGGTGCGCCAGCAGCCGATACACAGGCCGCTGGCGGCATCCATCTTGCAGATATTGATACAGGGGGATTGGAGCATGGCACTCATGGCGGCAGTCGATGGGGGCTTCCGCACTCAGATGAGCATGAAGCGGTGTTCCTGGTCGCGGACCATCTCGACGGCTTCGAGCGCCTCGTCGCGACTGATCCGGGCCAGCATGGCGAGATGTAGACGACGGTCGCGGGCGGTCAGTTCCGGGAAGTTCAAGGTGTGGACGCTGATGTCGTCGGTCGCCGCATCGCGGACGATGCCCAGGCGGTCGACGGTGATCGTCACCGGCGTCAGGTGCAGGGCCGGCTCGGGCGCCTGCAGGTAATCGGCCAGGGCGGCAATCAGGTGGTCCGGCATCAGGGCCTCGTTGTTCTCGCGCAGCCGGGCATCGAGTTCTGCCAGGTGGCGCGTGTGCACCTGGTATTCGCGGCCGCCGCTGCTGCCGCGCAGCACCGTCAGGTGGGCGCGTTCGACCGAGGCGTCGGTGCGTAGACCTTCCCGCTCTTGGCGCAAGGCTTCGAGATGCGAATGAAAGGTGTGCAACAGGCTTTCGAAGGCCTTGCAGCGCAGGCCGTGCAGGGTGGTTTCGAGCTGGCAGCTCGGTTCGATCAGCGTCTGGCCGGAAAAATAGAGGACCAGTTGCGGCACGTCGTTGCGGATGACGTCCCCCTGCTGCTCCATCCCCAGTTGCTTCTTCTGCTGGCGGCGCGCCGCGAACATGGCGTAGAAGTGGTCGCTTTCCCAACTGCACGGTTCGGCCAGGAAGTCGCGCACTGCCTGGCTGCGGCCGAGCATTTGGTCGATGTCGTCGGCCGTGGCGAACAGCGAATGAACCAGCGGATCGTTGGCGAAGGCGTGGCGGTTGATGTCCAGCGGCCCCGGCAGGGCGGCGACCAATCTGTCACAGTAACCGAGGGCGTGTCCAACCGGGCCGCTCAAGCGCCTCTCGAAACCAGGGGCATGGCAAAGCAGCGGATCGACCGTGTCGGTGATCCGCGTCAGCGCCTGCTCGACGCTCTTGTCCAGCGGCGGTGCAGGCTTGAGAAAATCGGCGATGGCGGAAAGAAGGCTCACTCAGGTGTGCTGGCGCAAATGGCCCGGCCGGCCTTGGCGCCGTTCGGGCGGTTGATGGCGGTGGAAATCCAGTCGCCGATACGTGCCAGTTTAGCCAGATCGATGCCGGTTTCAATGCCCAGGCCGTCGAGCAGGTAGACCACGTCCTCGGTTGCCACGTTGCCGGAGGCGCCCTTGGCGTAGGGGCAGCCTCCGAGGCCGGCGACCGAGGCGTCGAAGACCGCCATGCCAGCCTGCAGCGAGGCGTGGATGTTGGCGATGGCCATGCCGTAGGTGTCGTGGTAGTGGCCGGCCAGCCGGTCGATTGGCACGAGCTTGGCGCAGGCTTCGATCATGCGGTGCACCGAGGCCGGGTTGCCGACGCCTGTGGTGTCGCCGAGCGACACCTCGTAGCAGCCCATGTCGAACAGTGTTTTCGCCACGCTGGCCACCTGTTCCGGAGCGATGGCGCCCTCGTAGGGGCAGCCGACGACGCAGGAAACATAGCCGCGGACCGGGATTTCCAGCGCCGAGGCGGCGGAAACGACCGGTTCGAAGCGCTTCAGGCTCTCGGCGATGCTGCAATTGATGTTTTTACGCGAAAAACTCTCCGATGCAGCGCCAAAAATGGCGACTTCGTTGGCGCCAGCCTGTACCGCGCCGTCAAATCCCTGCAAATTGGGGGTCAGGGCCGTGTAAATCGTTTGCGGATGGCGCTTGATGCCTTGCAGTACGGCCGTGTTGTCGCCCATTTGCGGCACCCACTTGGGCGACACGAAGGAGGTGGCTTCGATGACACGCACGCCGGCATAGGCCAGGCGTTCGATCAGCTCGATCTTGATCTCGGTCGGAACGACCTGCTTTTCATTCTGCAGCCCGTCGCGCGGGCCGACTTCGACGATTTTGACGCGGGAGGGTAGGGTCATGGTGTGGACAGTCCGGTTCAGCGGGAGGCGGATGCGCCGATTGCGACAATCAGCAGCAGGGGAACGGCGACGAGGATGAGAACGCCATCCGCCGCCAGGGTGATGGGGGTGAGCAGCAGCTTGCCGGCCGTCGACGCAGCCTTGGAGCCGGCCGATTTTTCGGCGGAGACATTCACGGTATAGGGCTTGCGCAGCTTTTGCGTCGGGCTGGTCGCCTGCACGCCGTTGGCTGCGTAACGGGTGCCCGTGAGGGTGCCATTGGCATTGAGATCGCCCGATGGCAAAGCCCTGAAACCGGCGGCCAGCGCCTTTTCCTTTTGCTCGGCCGTGGCCGATTTGCCGATACGCAGGAAATAGCTGCCGGAAATACGCTGTTCGGCATCGACCACGAAGGTATGGAAGCTGACATCGACGATGTCGCGCAGTTCCGAGAGCAGAATGGCCTTGATGGCTTCCGGTGCCTCGAAAAGATAATGGAAGTCCTTGCCAATCACGGCCAGCGTTTTGCCGTCGGCGGAAACGAGTACCGAATCGACCGTTTCGCTGTAGGTCTCGCGGTCGCCCCCCGACATCACGGCCGCGGTGACACAACCCAAGGACATCGGGATGGCGGCCGCGCCGCCGAGGAGGATCAGGGCCCTGCGTGTGGTATTCATGGTCGCGTGAACAATCCGTAATAGATGGACGTCATTCTATGCCTCGGCCATGACTGCGGGTGAGTTGACCTCAGGCATGCCGGGCTTCCTCGAGCTTGAGTTCGTCCTTCATGGCCTGGCGGATCATGAACTTCTGGATCTTGCCGGTGATGGTCATCGGGAAGCTTTCAACGAAGCGCAGGTAGCGCGGCACCTTGTAGTGGGCGATCTGGCCCTGGCAGAAGTCGCGGATTTCCTGTTCGCTGCAGCTCTGTCCTGCCTTGAGGATGATCCAGGCGCAGAGCTCTTCGCCGTACTTGGGGTCGGGCACGCCAACGACCTGCACGTCCTGGATTTTCGGGTGGCGGTAGAGGAATTCCTCGATTTCGCGCGGGTAGATGTTCTCGCCGCCACGGATCACCATGTCCTTGAGGCGGCCGACGATGTTGCAGTAGCCCGCGTCGTCGATCACGGCCAGGTCGCCGGTGTGCATCCAGCCGGCGCGGTCGATGGCTTCGGCGGTCTTCGCTTCATCGCCCCAGTAGCCGAGCATCACCGAATAGCCCCGGGTCAGCAGTTCGCCGGGCTGGCCGCGCGGCACGATGCGGCCGTCGGTATCGACGATCTTGACCTCGACGTGCGGCTGGACGCGGCCGACGGTGGAGACGCGACGGTCGAGCGGGTCATCGGTGGAACTCTGGAAGGACACCGGCGAGGTCTCGGTCATGCCGTAGGCGATGGTCACCTGTTCCATGTGCATTTCGCTGATCACCCGCTTCATCACCTCGATCGGGCACGGACTGCCGGCCATGATGCCGGTGCGCAGCGCGGATAGGTCGAAGGACTTGAAGTCGGGATGGTCGAGCGCGGCGATGAACATGGTCGGTACGCCATGCAGCGCCGTGCATTTTTCCTCGGAGACCGCCTGCAAGGTACTCAGCGGGTCGAAGCCTTCGGCCGGGATGACCATCGTCGCGCCGTGGGTCACGGCAGCCAGGTTGCCGAGCACCATACCGAAGCAATGGTAGAAGGGGACCGGGATGCACAGGCGGTCGTCCGGCGTCAGGCGCATGGCCTCGCCGACGAAGAAACCGTTGTTGAGCACGTTGTGGTGGGTCAGCGTCGCCCCTTTCGGCGCGCCGGTCGTGCCCGAGGTGAACTGGATATTGATGGCGTCGTCGAACTGCAGCTGCAGGCCGATATCGGCCAGTTCATTGAGTTCGGCACGGCTGGCCGGGTGGGTCAGTTCGCCGAAATTGAGCATGCCTGGGGTTTTTTCGTCGCCCAGGCGGATGACCCATTGCAGTTCCGGCAGGCGCTGGCTCTTTAATTGTCCCGGCTGGCTGCCCGCCAATTCCGGCGCCAGATCCTGCACCATGGCAAGGTAGTCGCTGCTCTTGAAGCTGGACGCCAGGATCAGTGCCTTGCAGCCGACCTTGTTCAGCGCGTATTCCAGTTCGGAGCGCCGGTAGGCCGGATTGATATTCACCTGGATCAGCCCTGCCTTGGCTGTGGCGAACTGGGTGAGTACCCACTCGACGTTGTTCTGCGACCAGATGCCGATGCGGTCACCGGGGTGCAGCCCGAGCCGGCGCAGACCGCAGGCCAGGTTGTCGACGGCTTCCTGCAACTGGCCGTAGGTCAGGCGCTGGTTCTGGTGGCGGACGACGAGCGCTGTTCGCTCGCTGAAACGCCGGCAGATGGCATCGAAATGATCGCCGATGGTTTCGCCGATCAACGGTTTTTCGCTCGCCCCGTGGACGTAGCTGGTCTGTTCTTGCATGGATGTCTCCTCCAACTCTCTTCCGGAGTCGTGTGGTTGCAGCAATGAAAACCCCCGGCGCCTGCCGGGGGCGGGGATCAGTTCGCCGTTTCGAATTCGACCAGCGGCGCACCGTCGCTGACCTGCTCGCCGGCGGCGTAGCAGAAGGCCTTGACGATGCCGGCGGCCGGCGCGGTGATGGTATGTTCCATCTTCATCGCTTCGAGGATGAGCAGTGGCGTGCCTTTCTCGACGGCCTGTCCGGGCTGGGCGAGCAGCGCGACGACCTTGCCGGGCATCGGCGCGGTCAGGCCACCGCCGTGGCTGTCGCCGGCATCGACGCGGTGCAGCGGATCGTCGCGTAGCAGGGTGTAGGTGCTGCCCTGCAGGAAGATGCTGCGCTTGTCGTCTACAGCCACCACGGAAGCGATCAGCCGGCGGTCGTCGAGCTCGACGGCGAAACGGTCGCCTTCCAGTTTCTTGCCGCGCGCCAGGGTGCTCTGGCCGGCCAGCGTGATCTGCCACTGGTCGCCCTGGTAGCGGACATGGGCGTCGACCAGTGCCTCGCCATCACGGAAGCTGATGGTGCGTGCCGACGACAGGTTCATCCGCCAGCCATCGCGGGCGTGCCACGGCGACCAGGGATCGCCGCTGTTTTTGGCGGCCAGCTTGGCTTCATGCTGTTCCCAGAGCAGTTCGCCGACGGTGGCAACGAGCAGCGCATCGCGCGGCATGGCCTGAGCTTCGGGGAAGAGGAATTCCTTCTGGCGTTCGATCAGGCCGGTGTCGAGGTCGGCGCCGGCGAAGGCCGGGCAGGCGACGAGGCGCGACAGGAAATCGATGTTGGTGGTCAGGCCGGCCACCTGATAGTCGGCCAGCGCCTTGCGCATGCGGGCCAGGGCGCCGTCGCGCGTCTCGTCCCAGACGATCAGCTTGGCGATCATCGGGTCGTAGAAGGGGGTGATCTCGTCGCCCTCCTCGACGCCGGTGTCGACGCGCACGTTGATCGACTCGGCCGGCGGGGCGAGGCGGATCAGCTTGCCGGTGGCCGGCAGGAAGCCCTTGTTGGCGTCCTCGGCATAGATGCGGGCTTCTAGGGCATGGCCGCGGATGGCCAGTTGTTCCTGCCTGAGCGGCAGCGGCTGGCCGGCGGCGACGCGCAGTTGCCATTCGACCAGATCCTGCCCGGTGATCATTTCGGTGACCGGGTGCTCGACCTGCAGGCGGGTGTTCATCTCCATGAAGTAGAAAGTCCCGTCCTGCATGGCGATGAACTCGACCGTGCCGGCGCCGACATAACCGACCGCCTTGGCGGCGGCGACGGCGGCTTCGCCCATCTGGCGGCGGCGTTCTTCCGGCATGCCGGGGGCGGGCGCCTCTTCCAGCACCTTCTGGTGACGGCGCTGCACCGAACAGTCGCGCTCGAACAGGTAGACGCAATTGCCGAGCATGTCGGCGAAGACCTGGATTTCGATGTGGCGCGGCTTGGTGATGTACTTCTCGATCAGCACATGGTCGTCGCCGAAGCTGGAGATGGCTTCACGCTTGCAGGAAGCCAGCGCATCCGGGAAGTCGGCCGATTGCTCGACCAGGCGCATGCCCTTGCCGCCACCGCCGGCGGCGGCCTTGATCAGCACCGGGTAGCCGATGCCGTCGGCTTCCTTGTGCAGCAGTTCCGGCGTCTGGTCGTCGCCGTGGTAGCCCGGGGTCAGCGGCACGGCGGCGGCGCCCATCAGCTTCTTGGCTTCCGACTTGGAGCCCATGGCGCGGATCGCGGAAGCCGGCGGGCCGATGAAGGTGATGCCGTTGGCGGCCAGCGCCTCGGCGAAGTCCTCGTTCTCGGACAGGAAACCGTAGCCCGGATGCACGGCCTGGGCGCCGGTGCGCTTGCAGGCATCGATGATCTTGTCGGCGACGAGGTAGGACTCACGGGCGGCGGCCGGGCCGAGCAGCACGGCCTCGTCGGCGAGGCGGACATGGCGAGCGTTGGCGTCGGCCTCGGAATAGACGGCGACGGTGCGGATGCCCATGCGGCGGGCGGTCTTGATGACGCGGCAGGCTATTTCTCCGCGGTTGGCAATCAGAATCTTGGTAAACATGGCGATTACTCCCCCATCCAGTTGGGCTGGCGTTTGTCGAGGAAGGCGGAAATGCCTTCGCGCGCTTCCGGCGTGGCGCGCAGATGCGCGATGCGGTGCGCGGTGTCTTCGACGACGTGGTCGTTGATCGGCTGGTTATTGACCGCCCGGATCAACGCCTTGGCCGCTGCTTGGGCAGCGGGCCCGCCGATCTGGAGGGCGTCGACGATTTCCTGCACCTTGGCGTCGAGCTGTTCCGGTTCGACGGCTTCATGGACGAGGCCGATCTCGCGGGCACGGGCGGCATCGATGCGTTCGGCCGACTGGAAGTAGCGGTAGGCTTGGCGGGCGCCGATGGCGCGCAGCACATAGGGGGAAATGGCCGACGGGATGATGCCGAACTTGACCTCGGAGGTGGCGAAAACCGCCTTGGTCGAGGCCACGGCGATGTCGCAGGCCGAGGCCAGGCCCATGCCGCCGCCCAGCGCGGCGCCCTGGACGCGGGCGATGGTCGGTTTCTTCATCTCGGCAATGGTGCGCAGCATGTGGGCCAGTGCCCGTGCATCGTTGAGGTTCTCGTCGATGCCGTTGTTGGCGGCGCGGCGCATCCAGTTGAGGTCGGCCCCGGCCGAGAAGCTCTTGCCGCGGCCGGCGAGCACGACGGCGCGGATATCGGCGTCGTCGTCGAGCGCCATGAAGGCTGCGGTCAGTTCGGTGATCAGGGTTTCGTCAAAGGCGTTGTGCAGGTCGGGACGGTTCATCCAGACCGTGGCCACCGGCCCCTTCAGTTCAATTTCCAGCGTGGTAAACATGTCTCGCTCCAATTATTGTTGTCGGGCGCGGATCAATCCGGCCATTGCCGGGTTGCCGGCTTTCTCCAGCGCCGCGATCAGGCTGGCCCGGTTGTCCGCCGGCTGGTTCTGGCTGACCTTCCACTTGCCGACCAGGCGGGTGAGGGTGATTTCGATGCCGACAATGGCGCCGAGCATCTTCTCGATGTAGTCGGCGGGGGCATCGCTGACCGCCCACGGCTGCGGGAAGTCGGCTTCATGGACGGCGGTCAGCGCGGAAACCTGCTTGAGCACCCAGGCCGGGTCGTCGATCACGGTCAGTTGGCCATAGGCGTGGACGGCCGTGTAGTTCCAGGTTGGCACTACCTTGCCGTGCTCGGCCTTGGTGGCGTAGCCGGACGGGCTGATATAGCTCTCCTCGCCCTGGAAGACCACCAGCACTTCCCCTGCCACCTGGCCCGGCTTCCACAACGGGTTGGCGCGGGCGACGTGGCCCTGCAACTTGCCGCAGGGTTCCGCATCGCTCAGCAGCAAGGGGATGTGATTGGCGTTCAGGCCGTCCGGGCCGTGGCTGATCAGCGTGGCGAGCGGGTTGGCCCGCATCAGCGCATGCATCTCGGCAACGTCATCCTCGGCAAAGTGTTTGGGCAGGTACATGGCCTTACATCCGGAAGATGCCGAACTTGGTGTCTTCGGCCGGCGCGTTCATCGACGCCGATAGCCCGAGGCCCAGCACGCGGCGGGTATCGGCCGGGTCGATGATACCGTCGTCCCACAGGCGGGCCGAGGCGTAGTAGGGGTGGCCCTGCGTCTCGTACTGCTCGCGGATCGGCGCCTTGAAGGCGGCTTCTTCCTCGGCGCTCCAGGTCTTGCCGGCGGCTTCGAGGCCGTCGCGCTTGACCGTGGCCAGCACGCCAGCCGCTTGTTCGCCGCCCATCACCGAAATGCGGGCATTTGGCCACATCCACAGGAAGCGCGGCGAGTAGGCGCGGCCGCACATGCCGTAGTTGCCGGCGCCGAACGAGCCGCCGATGACGACGGTGAATTTCGGCACCTTGGCGGTGGCGACGGCGGTGACCATCTTGGCGCCGTCGCGGGCGATGCCGCCGTTTTCGTACTTGCGGCCGACCATGAAGCCGGTGATGTTCTGCAGGAAGACGAGCGGAATGCCGCGCTGGGCACACAGTTCGATGAAATGGGCGCCCTTCAGCGCGGATTCCGAGAACAGGATGCCGTTGTTGGCGACGATGCCGACCGGATAGCCCCAGATGCGGGCGAAGCCGCAGACCAGCGTGGTGCCGTAGCGGGCCTTGAACTCGTCAAAATCGGAGTCGTCGACGATGCGGGCGATGATTTCGCGCACATCGAAGGGCTTCTTCGAGTCGGTCGGGATGACCCCGTATAGCTCCTGCGTCGGATAACGCGGCTCGAGCGGCGGGGTCAGGGTGACCGGCGGCGCCTTCTTCCAGTTCAGGTCCTTGATGATGCGGCGGGCGATGGCCAGGGCGTGGGCATCGTTCTCGGCCAGATGGTCGACGACGCCGGAGATGCGGGTATGCACGTCGGCCCCACCGAGGTCTTCGGCCGACACCACTTCACCGGTGGCGGCCTTCACCAGTGGCGGGCCGCCGAGGAAGATGGTGCCCTGGTTCTTGACGATGATCGACTCGTCGCACATGGCCGGGACGTAGGCGCCGCCGGCGGTGCACGAGCCGAGCACGGCGGCGATCTGCGGGATGCCTTGCGCCGACAGGTTGGCCTGGTTGAAGAAGATGCGCCCGAAGTGCTCCTTGTCCGGGAAGACCTCGTCCTGCATGGGCAGGAAGGCGCCGCCGGAATCGACCAGATAGACGCAGGGCAGGCGGTTTTCCAGGGCGATTTCCTGGGCGCGCAGGTGCTTCTTGACCGTCATCGGGTAGTAGGTGCCACCCTTCACGGTGGCATCGTTGGCGACGATCATGCACTCGACGCCCTCGACGCGGCCGATGCCGGCAATGACCGAGGCCGCCGGCACATCGCCGCCGTACATGCCATAGGCGGCGAACTGGCCGATTTCAAGGAAGGGCGTGCCGGGGTCGAGCAGGCCGTTGACGCGCTCGCGGGGGAGCAGCTTGCCGCGCGCCAGGTGTTTCTGGCGGGCCGCTTCCGGGCCGCCGAGGGCGATCTTGTCGACCTTCTCGTGCAGGTCGGCAACAACCGCTTCCATGGCCGCCGCATTGGCCTGGAAATCGGCCGAACGCGGATTCAGTTGGGTTTTCAGGGTAGTCATGTCTCCTCGCTTTTTTCGCTTATGTGTCCTGAATCGAATGAATTGTGTTTTGCGGTGCTACAACTGCTTTTCCTCTTTCAGCCATTTGCTCACCGGCTCGGCGCGATAGGCGTCCATCTGCGCCAGAAGGCTTTCAATTTCCGTATCCGCCAGCGCCATCGCGCGGTTCTGTGGGCGCAGGAAGCCGTCGTCCACGGCGCGGTCGAACATGGCCAGCAGCGGGTCGTAGAAGCCATTCACATTGAGCAGCCCCATCGGTTTGACGTGAAAGCCCAACTGCCCCCAAGTGAGGATTTCGCAGAATTCCTCGAAGGTGCCGAAGCCACCGGGCAGGGCGACGAAGCCGTCGGACAACTCGGCCATGCGCGCCTTGCGGGTATGCATCGAATCAACCACCTCGATCCGCGTCAGCGCCCGGTGATCGACGTTGCGCCCGGCGACTTCCTTGCCCATCAAGGCTTCCGGGATAACGCCGATGACCGTGCCGCCGGCTTCCAGGCAGGCATCGGCGACGGCGCCCATCAAACCGATATTGCCGGCGCCGTAGACCAGTTCGACACCGCGTGCGGCGAGCAGGCGGCCGAGCTTCTCGGCCTCGGCCCGATAGAGCGGGTTGGTGCCGGCATTCGAACCGCAAAAGACGCAGAGTCGTTTCATGGCGCGCTTAGAATCCGCCGGTTTCCAGCCAGCGTTCGATCTGGGGCAGGCGGTCGGCGCCGAAGAAGGCCTCGCCGTCGATGATGACGTGCGGCGAGCCGAAGACGCCGGCGGCCAGTGCGGCATCGACCTCGTCCTTGAGGCGAGCCTTGACCTCGGGGGCTTGCAGCGCCGCGGCCAATTGCTGGCGATCGACGCCGAGGCCGGCAGCGATATCGAGCACCGTGTCGGGCGAGGAGATGTCCAGATCGTCTACGAAGAAAGCGCGATAGACGGCGCGGGCGAAGCGGCGGGCCAGCCCGCAATCCTGCCCGTGCAGCCAGTAGTAGGCGCGGGCGGCGTTCTGGGTCGGCAGCGGGAAGCGGCTCGGCGGGTTGTACGGAATCCCCATGAAGCGTGCCGAGCGGTGGAAGTCGTGCATCATGTACGTGCCCTTGCTCGACACGCCGTCGGCCGGCGGACGCGATCCGGTTGCCTGGAAGATGACGCCGAGCAGGATCGGATGCCAGCGCACCTTGCGGCCATATTTTGCGGCGACGGCGTCGATTTTCTCCGCCATCAGGTAGCCGTAGGGGCTGGAAAAATCGAACCAGAAATCGATCGGTGCCTTGTCGCTGTCGGTCATGTCTTGTCTCCTTGATTTGTCGTTTTCGAGCCGGTATGCGGTTTTATTCGGTGGCGGGAATATCGTTCAGCGTGCGGAACATCACGTAGGCATCGACGTAACCCTGGCTATCGTGCAGGAAAGCGCCGGGCAGCGTGCCGACGATGCGGAAGCCCAGGCTTAGCCAGAGGTCTACCGCCGGTCGATTGGTGCTGACGACGAAGTTGAACTGCATGGCGTGAAAGCCAAGGGCCCGCGCCTGGCGCAGGCAGTCCTCGCCCATCGCCCGACCGATACCCCGGCCGGCCCCCTCGGGGGCGACCATGAACGACGCGTTGGCGACATGCGCTCCGCGGTCGCGCTGGTTGGCGACGATTTTGTACATGCCGACGATCCGCCCTTCGACCTCCGCCACCCAGGTGTGAACGCCCGGCCCGAACCAATAGGCAAAGGCGTCTGCTTCCGGTGTGTCGGCTGCGAAGACATACGTCGTTCCCGTCGCTACCACGGCCTGGAAGATTGGCCAGAGGTCGCCGAAATCGGCTTCGACGGCGCGGCGGATCGTCGGTGGTGCCATGAATGAATGCTTACTCGGCGGCGATGCTGCGCCCGATCACCAGGCGCTGGATGTCGTTGGCGCCTTCGTAGATCTGGCTGATGCGCACGTCGCGGTAGATGCGCTCGACCGGGAAGTCGCTGGTGTAGCCGACGCCGCCGTGGATCTGGATGGCGTCGGAAGCGATCTTCTCGGCGGCTTCCGAGGCGAACATCTTGGCCATTGAGGCTTCCTTCAGGCAGGGCTTGCCGGCGTCCTTCAGCTGCGCGGCACGCCAGACCATCAGGCGGGCGGCATCGAGCAGGGTGTTCATGTCGGCCAGGCGGAAATTGACGGCCTGGTGCTCGATGATCGGCTGACCGAAGGTGACGCGCTCCTTGGCGTAACGGACGGCAGCCTCGAAGGCGGCGCGGGCCATGCCGATGCTCTGCGCGGCGATGCCGATACGGCCGGCTTCGAGGTTGGAGAGGGCGATCTTGTAGCCTTCGCCTTCCTTGCCGAGCAGCGCGGAAGCCGGCACGCGGCAGTTTTCGAAAATGATCTGCACGGTGTCGGAAGCGTGCTGGCCCATCTTGTCTTCGGTGCGGCCGACGATGAAGCCCGGCGTGCTGGTCGGCACCAGGAAGCAGGAGATGCCCTTCTTGCCGGCAGCCTTGTCGGTGACGGCGAAGACGATGGCCATGTGGGCGTGCTTGCCGGTGGTGATGAACTGCTTGACGCCGTTCAGCACGAAATGGTCGCCGTCGCGGTCGGCACGGGTGGTGATGGCGGCGGCGTCGGAGCCGGTGTGCGGCTCGGTCAGGCAGAAGCAGCCGAGCTTTTCACCGCGGGCAAGCGGCTTCAGCCATTCTTCCTTCTGCGCATCGGTGCCGTACTTCTGCGTGATGCCGCAGGCCAGCGAGTTCTGCACCGAGACGATGGTCGAGGTGGCGCCGTCACCGGCGGCGATTTCTTCCAGCGTCAGCACCAGCGACATGTAATCCATGCCGGCGCCGTCCCATTCCTCGGGGACGCACATGCCCATGGCGCCCAGTTCGCCCAGTTCCTTGAGGGCTTCGGCCGGGAAGGTGTGGTTCTTGTCCCATTCGGCGGCGAAGGGGGCGAGGCGCTCCTGCGCGAAAGCGCGCATCGAGTCGCGGATCATTTCCTGTTCTTGTGTGAGGATCATGCTGTTCTCTCCGAAATATGTGTAGTCAGCCAGACGCCGACGATGACCAGCAGGCCACCGGCGAGGACGGGCATGGCCAGGTGTTCGCCGAGCAGGACGACGGCCTGCAGCACGGCAAACACCGGCACGAGATTGACGAAGGCCGACGCTTTGGCGGCCCCCAGTTGCTTGACGCCATCGGCAAACCAGGTGAAGCCGAGGGCGGTACCGCCGATGGCCAGAAACACCACGCTGGCCCAGACGGCGGCAGACCAGTCGGCCGGATGACTCGCGCCCTGCACGAGCGAGGTCAGGCCAAGCAGGGCGGCGCCGATCAGGCTGGCCCACAGCGTTGAAGCAAGTGGGCTCAGCGTGCGCGTGGCATGGCGGCCAATGAAGGTGTACACCGTCCAGCACAGGACGCAGCCGACAATCAGCCATTCGCCGATGCCCACTGCACCGTGCAGCAGGGCGAACGGATCGCCGTTGCCGATCACGGTCAGGCAGCCGGCGAGGGCGAGGCCGATGCCGGTCCACTTGATGCCGTTCATGCGTTCCTGGCCGAGAAACCAGGCAGCCAGAGCGGCCACCACCGGATTCAGGGCCACCACCAGCGCGCCGCGCCCGGCCGGAATGTGCTTCAGTCCGTAGAAGAAGCACAGGGCGTAAATGAAAATGCCGGTCATGGCCAGGCCGGTCACCGAGCCCCATTCCCGGCTCGTCGTCGGCCGCGGCAGGCGGCCTTCCGTGAGCAGGGCAACACCGCCCAGCGCCAGTCCGGCGAGCAGGAACCGCACGGCCGCGGCGGACAGCGGCGTAGGGAGCTCCTGCGCCACGATCCGGCCCGCAATCCAGGTTCCGCCCCACATGAACATGGCACCGATCAGCTTCAGATAGGTCAGGGTGACAGCCTGTTGCGGCACTTAGAGCATCTCGACCGCCATGGCCGTGGCTTCGCCGCCGCCGATGCACAGCGAGGCGATGCCGCGCTTGCCACCGCGGGCCTTGAGTGCACCGAGCAGGGTGACCAGGATACGGGCGCCGGAAGCGCCGATCGGGTGGCCCAGCGCACAGGCGCCGCCATTGACGTTGACCTTGGCCGGGTCAAGCTTCATGTCGTGGATGCCGGCCATGGTCACGACGGCGAAGGCTTCGTTGATTTCCCACAGGTCGACATCGTTCACCGTCCAGCCAGCCTTGGCCAGCATCTTCTGCATGGCGCCGACCGGGGCGGTCGGGAACAGGGCCGGGGTGTTGGCATTGGTGGTGTGGCCGACGATCTTGGCGATCGGCTTGAGACCCAGTTCGGCGGCCTTGGAGGCGCGCATCAGGACCAGCGCGGCGGCGCCGTCGGAGATCGACGACGAGTTGGCAGCGGTGACCGTGCCGTCCTTCTTGAAGGCCGGCTTCAGGGTCGGGATCTTGTCTACGTTGACGGCGAACGGGCCTTCGTCCTTGTCGACGACAACGTCGCCCTTGCGACCGGCGACGGTGACCGGGGTAATTTCCCAGGCAAAGGCGCCGTTGTTGGAGGCCTCGATGGCGCGGGTCGTCGAGCGGATGGCGTAGGCATCCTGGTCTTCACGGGTGAAACCGTAGCTGCCGGCGCAGTCTTCGGCGAAGGTGCCCATCAGGCGGCCCTTGGTTTCCTTGCTGTACGAATCTTCCAGGCCGTCGAAGAACATGTGGTCGAGCATCTGGCCGTGGCCGAGGCGGTAGCCGCCGCGCGCCTTGGGCAGCATGTACGGGGCGTTGGTCATCGATTCCATGCCGCCGACGACGGTGATCGCCGACGAGCCGGCGAGGATGCCGTCGTGGCCGACCATGGTCGCCTTCATGCCGGAGCCGCAGACCTTGCTGACCATGGCGCAACCGGCAGACAGCGGCAGGCCGGCGAGCAGGGAAGCCTGGCGGACCGGCGCCTGGCCGAGACCGGCCGGCAGCACGCAGCCCATCAGCACTTCCTCGACCAGTGCGGCATCGATGCCGGCGCGCTCGACGGCGGCCTTGATGGCGGCGGCGCCGAGCTGCGGTGCGGTCAGGCCCGCGAAAGCACCCTGGAAGGTACCCATCGGGGTACGGGCGGCGGAAACGATAACGATCGGGTCATTCATGCTGATCTCTCCTTGACGGTTTTTATGAATAAATCGGTTCAGGCCTCGAGGGCTTTCAATGCGGCGTCGTAGCGCACGGGCAGGTCGGCCGGGCAGTCGACGGTGATGCCGAGGTCGTGCATCAGGCCGTCCTGCAGGCCGTAGATCCAGCCGTGGATGGTCAGGTCCTGGCCGCGTGCCCAGGCGTCCTTGACGACCGGGGTATTGACCAGGCTGACCACTTGCTCCAGCACGTTCAGCTCGCACAGGCGGGCATGGCGTTGCTCCACCGGCAGGCTGTCAACCTGCGCCAGGTGCTTGTTATGGACTTGCTGCACGTTATCCAGCCAAAAATCGACAATGCCGACACGCGTCTTGTTCAGCGCGGCGAGCACGCCGCCGCAGCCATAATGGCCGACGACGGTGATGTGCTTGACCTTGAGCACATCCACAGCGTACTGGATCACCGACAGGCAGTTGAGGTCGGTGTGCAGCACGAGGTTGGCGACGTTGCGATGGACGAAGACTTCGCCCGGTAGCAGGCCGACGATTTCGTTGGCCGGCACGCGCGAATCGGAACAGCCGATCCACAGTAGCTCCGGTGTCTGGATCTTGGCCAGCCGGTTGAAGTAATCGGCATCGACTTCCTGCATCTTGCGCGCCCAGGCGCGGTTGAAGTCGAAGAGGTGCGACAGGTTCTCGCTACGCACTTCCTCTTCCGACCAGTTTTCCAGGTCGAGGGTGAGGAACATCGTGCCTTCGACCGGCGTCTGGTAATAGGAGGGGGCCTCGGTGAAACCCAGTTCGCGGTACAGCTTCACCGCCATGCGCATGTTGGGCAGGGTGTCGAGCATCAGCTTCTTGTAGCCGATTTCCTTGGCCGCCTTGATCGCGGCCATGGCCAGTGCGGCACCGACACCGTGACCGCGTGCCTCCGGCGACACATAGAGGCGCTTCATTTCGCACAGCCCCTCGCTCTCGGGCAGGGGGCGGACGCCGACACAGCCGGCCGGATGCCCATCGACCTCGGCAAAGAACAGCCGGCCCTGCGGTGCCGAATAGGCGCCCGGCAAGGATGCCATTTCCTGGTCGAAGTTCTGGAAGCACAGGTCAACGCCCAGCCATGCCGCGTAATTGCGGAAGTACTGACGAACCTGTTCAAGGGCTTCGGTATCGTCGGCAGTGAGTGTGCGGATAGTGATGGTCATTGAGCGGGGCTCCTGGTAGTCGCAGCAGCGGGTAGGCTGCTGCGGGTTGGAAGGGTCCATGCGTTTGGCGCGAACCCTTCATTCTACCTGTGCCGGTAATTATGGATTCAGCGTGTCTCCGCCATCAGTTCGCGACCGATCAGCATGCGGCGAATCTCGCTGGTGCCAGCCCCAATTTCGTAGAGTTTCGCATCGCGCCACAGGCGGCCGGTGGCGTATTCGTTGGTGTAGCCGACGCCGCCCAGGGTCTGAATCGCCTCGCCGGCCATCCAGGTCGCCTTCTCGGCCGAGTACAGAATGGCGCCGGCCGCATCCTTGCGCAGGGTGCGGGCATGGTCGGCGTTGTCGCAGGCGCGGCCCAGTGCATAGACATAGGCGCGGTTGGCCATCCACGTCGAATACATGTCGGCGACCTTGCCCTGCATCAGCTGGAATTCGCCGATCGACTGGCCGAACTGCTTGCGCTCGTGCAGGTAGGGTACGACGATGTCCATGCACGCTGCCATGATGCCGAGCGGGCCGCCACAGAGTACGGCGCGCTCGTAGTCGAGGCCGGACATCAGCACCTTGGTGCCGTTGCCGACGCCGCCGAGGACGTTTTCTTCCGGCACTTCGCAATCGTCGAAGAATAGCGGGAAGGTGTTGGAGCCGCGCATGCCCAGTTTGTCGAGGTGGGTGCCGTGGGTGAAGCCCTTCATGCCCTTCTCGACGATGAAAGCGGTCATACCCTTGGCGCCGGCGTCCGGGTCGGTCTTGGCGTAGACGACCAGCGTATCGGCATCGCCGCCGTTGGTGATCCACATCTTGGCGCCGTTCAGCACGTAGCGGTCGCCCTTCTTCTCGGCCTTGAGCTTCATCGACACGACGTCGGAACCGGCATTCGGCTCGGACATGGCCAGCGCGCCGACATGCTCGCCGGAGATCAGCTTGGGCAGGTATTTCTGTTTCTGGGCTTCCGTGCCGTTGCGGCGGATCTGGTTGACGCACAGGTTGGAGTGGGCGCCGTACGACAGGCCGACCGATGCCGAAGCGCGGGAGATTTCCTCCAGGGCGACGATGTGGGCCAGGTAGCCCATGTTGGTGCCACCGTACTCCTCGCCGGCGGTCATGCCGAGCAGGCCCATGTCGCCGAATTTCTTCCACAGGTCGGCCGGGAATTCGTTGATGCGGTCGATTTCGGCGGCGCGCGGCGCGATTTCGGCGTCGGCGAAGGCCTTCACCGCGTCGCGCAGCAGGTTGATGTCTTCGCCGAGGCCGAAGTCGAGGCTGGGAATGTTCATGGTTTTGTCTCCGTTATCAGATTTGTTGTGAACTACTTTTCGCTCTTGCCGTGCATGACCATGATGGTCTGCTGCATCAGTGCGCACAGCGTTTCCTTGCCGTCCTTGACGGCGAATACCTCGGCCTGCGTGACGACCAGCGTCCTGCCGGGGCGCACCACCTTGCCACGGGCAATCAGTTTCTCGCCGTCGGCCGGGGCGACCAGATTCATCTTGTATTCCACGGTCAGGACCGATGCCGAGGCTGCAACCAAGGTCATCGCCGCGTAACCGGCTGCCGAATCGGCAATCATGCCGACGACGCCGCCATGCACGAAACCATGCTGCTGCTCGACGCCTTCCCAGTGCGGCAGGTGGATTTCCGTGTACCCGGGCTCGACCACCGGCAGCGTGGCCCGGATCAGTTCCATGGCGTGCTGCTTGGCGAAGCTGACGCGGACGCGGTCGGCGAAAGCAGGGTCGTGGGCGTGCAAGCTCATGAAGGGGCTCGGAAATGGGCGTGTGGGGGTGATTGTATTGACGTTTACGTTAACGTCAACTGCTGAAGTGAAATTATGCACTTTGACAGTTTCGCGTCAGGATTTATGGAATAGACTGAGCACTGCGGCATCGCGCCGCCTTCAACCAACCGCTCACGAGGAGAATTCAAATGGCCAAGAAGAAAAAGAAAAAGTAATCGCTGTATCGTGTTCGACAAAAAAGCAGGCGCAAGTCTGCTTTTTTCATTTCCGCTTCAAAATCTGTTTATGTCTGCCCACTCATCATTCCAGCGCCGGGATTTCCTGCGCTTCCTGCTCGGCCCTTCGCTGGCGGCCATGCTGCTCCTGGTCATGCTGCAGGAATTGCTCGGGGCCGGGACGACCTGGCTGGTTATCCGGGTGGCTCGGGACATCACCGAGGCTCATGTGACGGCCGGCGATTTCGTCTGGATCGTCGTCACGCAAACCTTTTCCTACCTGGCCGGCGCAGCAAGCTGGATTTATGCCGAACGCACCGGTTTTACCGCGTTCGGCAAGTACCTGCTGCACTTTGCCCGCAGCAACCGTTTCCGGACGGCCTTGCTTGGCGATGCCCCGGCGCGGGAAAGCACCGAGCCTTTCTTGACCAACGAAGGCTTCCGGGTCTGCTTCGACTTGATGTACGACCTGCAGTTCTACCTGCGGCTCTTCTTCAACATCGTCTTCAATGCCGCCGTCCTTGGTATGGAAATCGACGGTGGGCTGCCGCTCGCCTACGTCCTCGCCTTCGCTTTGCTGGTCATCCTGCAATGGACCCTGCGCAAGCCGCTGGCCGCTGCCTACCTGCACAACCAGCGCATGACCAATCGCATGATGGCGCGCACCTATAACGCCTGGGACAACATCTTTTCAGGCAATCGCTACAACTTCCGGCTATGGCATGGCGATCTCCGCGACCGCTTGGGGGCGGCGTTGAACGCCCAGATTCGGGCCATTCTGGCGCGCGAGGGCTGGAGCGCGATCAGCGGCATCATCGCGCTGATCATTGTGTTGGCCGCCACCGCCTGGGTTGCTGTCCATGAGTCTGGGAACATCGCCTTGCTTGTCGCCCTGGCTGCAACCTTGCCGCGGCAGATCGAGATGACGCTGGACATGCATCAGCTGACTGCCGGCATGACCGACTTGCTGGCTATCTGGACGCGCATCAAGGGAATTTGCGAACACATGCAACCAGCCGGCGAGGAGCGCATTGAAGAGCGCATCGATTTCGGCCGCCTTGTTCTCAAGACCGGAGATCGCGAAGAAAGATGCGGCAGCTTGGCCGAGACGCTCAGGGTGGTATTCGCCGAGCCGACCGGGCTCGTGTCTGTGCGTGGCGGCAACGGGGCTGGCAAGTCGACCCTGCTGGTCGCCCTGAGAGGTGGCCCCGCGCAGTTGGACAGAAATTTGGTTTTCTTAAGTGAGTTCTCTGCGGGTTAAGCCGCTGCGGCGAGCAGCGGCTGGTTGAAGTAAGCCGTATCCGGGGTTTGCCCGTCAAGCGTTGAGTGCGGGCGACGACGATTGTAAAAATCGAAGTAGCGGGCCAGCGCCTGTCGGACCTCGGAAACGGTGTCGTAGCCGTGCAGGTAAATCTCCTCGTACTTGACCGATTTCCAGAGGCGTTCGACGAATACGTTATCGCGCCAGCAGCCCTTGCCATCCATGCTGACCTGAATGCTGTGCTCCTGAAGCAAGCCAATGAAGGCCGAACTGGTGAATTGGCTGCCCTGGTCTGTGTTCATGATTTCCGGTCGGCCATACTTCATGATGGCCTCTTCCAGAGCATCGACGCAGGGATCAGCCGTCAGGCTGTTCGACAGGCGCCAACTCAGCACCCGACGGGTTGCCCAATCAAGCACCGCGCTCAGATAGACGAAGCCCCGGCGCATCGGGATGTAGGTCGTATCCATGGCCCAGACCTGATTCGGACGCTCGATGGCAAGGCCGCGCAGCAGGTAGGGATAGATGCGGTGTGCCTGGTTGCGCCGACTGGTGTTGGCCTTGCGGTAGATGGCCTGGATATCGAGCTTCTTCATCAGCGTACCGACATGTTTGCGACCGATTTCATGGCCTTCGAGCTTGAGCATATCGCGCAACATCCGCGCACCGGCAAAGGGATGCTCCAGGTGCAGTTCATCAATCCGCCGCATCAGCATCAAATCGATTTCGGATGTGGGCTGCGGCTGGTAATAGACAGAAGAACGCGAAAGCTCAAGTAACTGGACTTGCCTGACGACAGGCAGATCGTGGGCCTTGTCGATCATCGTTTTGCGCTCGCATCGCCGATGCGACCGAGCGCGACGGCCAAAAAATCAATCTCCAACGCCTGCTGGCCTATCTTTGCATGCAAATCCTTCAGGTCCGGCGTGGCCGCCTGCTTCTCGGCAGCCGTCGCAAAGACACCCGAGGCGTTCTCGAGCAATTGTGTCTTCCATTGCGTAATCTGATTCGGATGAACGTCAAACTTCTCTGCTAACGCAGCCAGCGTCTCATCGCCCTTGAGGGCGGCAATCGCCACTTTGGCCTTGAAGGCGGCTGTGTGGTTACGGCGGGGTCTTCTCATTGCTTCTGCTCCTAGGCAGGCGATTTCCATCGCCCATTGAAGCAGAGATTTCACTTAACTCGATGTCCGGATTCGCGGAACCACCTCTCTGAAGGCGTGCGTCGGGGGGCGAGCGTATTACTGGCCAGCCCACGATCGCCTGAATTTCCGCTTCAACACCCGGGGCGGCCTGCCGATGCCGGAAATCGATCCGGACGACGAAGCCGAGGAGCCGGAAGCGTTCAGTGCCGAAGAAGCGGCGCAGGAAAAAACCGGTTATTCCTCAGGCGAGCGCCAGTTGCAAGTGTTGCGCGAGATTGCGACGGAGACGGCGCAACCGATTTATCTGCTTGACGAATGGGATGCCAATCTGGATGCCGCCAATCGCCAGGCAGCGCGGGAATTGGTCGGGCAACTGGCGGCGCGTGCCCGCGTCGTGGAAATCTCGCATCGCGACGCCCGCGAGGTGTGCTAGGTCATTTTGCGCCGCGGCGCGTCAACTCGTCCTGGCACAGCGTCTCGAACTGGGCGATCTCGCCGAGCATGGCTTCGATATCCTCGCGCTGCTGCTGCAGCGCCGCCCGGCGCTTTTCCATGATGCGCAGGCATTCGAGCAATTGCGGCGTTTCGTCCTCGGTCGACGCGTACATGCCGATCAGGTCCTTGATTTCGGCCAGCGACAAGCCGAGGCGCTTGCCGCGCAAGGCCATCTTCAGCCGGGCCCGGTCGCGGCGGGTGAATACGCGTTTGCTGCCTTCGCGCTCCGGCGCCAGGATGCCCTGGTCTTCCCAGAAGCGGATCGTGCGCGGCGTGATGTCGAACTCGCGGGCGAGGTCGGAAATCGCGAAGGTGGGGCCTGCCTGGCTCATTTTGTCTCCTGTTGGAGCGGCAGAGTAAAACAGATGCGGGGTCTTTTTTCAATCCGCCACCGTATGGTAAGTTGCCGTTTCATCAGACAAGAACACATCATGGCCCTGCATTTTCCCCACGCCCATCCGCCTGCCGCCGGCGAATTGACCGAGGTCGCGCCCGGCGTCTTCTGGCTGCGCATGCCGCTGCCCTTTCAGCTGGATCACATCAACCTTTGGCTGCTGCGTGACGGCGACGCCTGGGTCGTTGTCGACACCGGGTTTCCCGACGAGCACGTGCGCGAAACCTGGTCCCTGATCCTCGACCGCCTGGATGGGCCGGTAAACAAGTTGATCGTCACGCACTTCCATCCCGATCATCTCGGCCTGGCCACTTGGTTGATGGAAAAAACCGGGGCGTCGCTGTGGATGAGCACGGGCGAATTCCTGACCGCCCACGTCGTCTGGAACGAAGTGGGGGGGCACGGTGCGCGCTTCATGGTCGAGCAGTTCCGCCAGCACGGTCTGGATGCCGAACATCTCGCCAAGTTCGAAAAGCGCGGTTCCGGTTACCGCAAGGCGGTTCCCGCCTTGCCGGATTACTACCATCGCCTGATGGCCGGCGATTCAGTCGTCATCGATGGACGGAGCTGGCAACTCATGATCGGCCATGGTCACGCCCCGGAACATGTGGCGCTTTACTGCGCAGAACTCGGCGTGTTAATTTCCGGAGACATGCTTTTGCCGAGAATTTCCACCAATATCAGCGTATTTGCAGCAACGCCGCAAGCCGATGCACTGCGCTGGTACTTGGCGTCGCTGGATGTGATGGCGCAGGAAATTCCGGCGGAAACGCTCGTGCTGCCTTCGCACGGGCTCCCCTTCACAGGGGTGCAGGAGAGGGTTGGGGATTTACATGCGCACCACGAGGAGCGACTGCGAGCCCTGGAGACAAGCTGTGAACAAGCGCCGAAGAGCGCAGCCGAATTGCTGGATACGTTGTTCAACCGGCAACTCGATACACACCAAACCATGTTCGCGATGGGCGAAGCGATCGCTCATCTGAACTACCTTGAACAAGCTGGTCGGCTGTCGCGTCATTGCGATGCCGAAGGGGTGATTCGCTATACGCGGACGGGACACTGAGCCACCGCGCACTGACAGAGAGGGAGTTTGAAGATGTCGCAGCAAACCGAAAACCAGGGCATGAATTTGCCCAATCCGGCCGAAATGGCAAAGACCTACGCCGAAGTCGCCCAGCGCGCCTCCCGCGTGATCACCCAGTACATGGAAAAGAAGGCCAAGGATGGCGTTGACGCCCCGGCCGACGAACTGGGCGTGGCCAAGGCCTTCATGGACCTGTCGGCCCGCCTGATGGCCAATCCGTACAAGATGGCCCAGACCCAGATGAACATGATGTGGGACTACTTCTCGCTGTGGCAGGGTTCCATGATGAAGATGATGGGCATGCCCGGCGCCGCTCCGGTCGCCGCCCCGAAGAAGGGCGACAACCGCTTCAAGGACGAGGATTGGGAACAGCATTTCCTGTTCGACTTCGTCAAGCAGTCCTATCTCATCGCCGCCCGTCACATCCATGACACCGTGGCTGGCACCGAAGGCCTGGACGAAGCGACACAGCAGAAGGTCAATTTCTTCACCCGCCAGTACATCGATGCCCTGTCGCCGTCCAACTTCGCGCTGACCAATCCGGAAGTCTTCCGCGAGACCGTCAAGTCGCACGGCCAGAACCTGATCAAGGGCCTGAACAACCTGTTGCACGATGTCGAAGCCGGCGACGGCCAGCTGCGCATCCGCATGACCGACACCTCGGCCTTCGAAATGGGCAAGAACGTCGCCACGACGCCGGGCAAGGTCATCTTCCAGAACGATCTGTTCCAGCTGATCCAGTACGATCCGAAGACCCCGGACCAGTACAAGAAGCCCTTCCTGATCGTGCCGCCGTGGATCAACAAATACTACATCCTCGACCTGCGCGAGAAGAATTCGATGGTCAACTGGGCAACCAGCCAAGGCCACACCACCTTTATCATGTCCTGGGTCAATCCGGACGAGAAGCTGGCCCAGAAGTCCTTTGAAAACTACCTGCTTGAAGGTTCGCTGGAAGCCATCAACCAGGTCTGTGCCCATACCGGCGAGGACAGCGTCAACCTGGCCGGCTACTGCCTGGGCGGCACGCTGACCATGACCACGCTGGCCTACATGGCGGCCAAGAAGGACAAGCGCGCCAATTCCGCCACCTTCTTCACCACCATGCTCGATTTCTCCGAGCCGGGCGAACTGGGCGTCTTCCTCGACGAAGGCGCTGTCGCCGGTTTGGAAAAGAAGATGGCCGAGCGTGGCTTCCTCGAAGGGTCGGAAATGGCCGGCACCTTCAACATGCTGCGCGCCAACGACCTGATCTGGTCCTTCGTGGTCAACAACTACCTGATGGGCAAGGATCCGTTCCCGTTCGACCTGCTTTACTGGAACTCCGACTCCACCCGCATGCCGGCCGCGATGCACAGCTTCTACCTGCGCAACATGTACCTCGGCAACAAGCTGAAGGATCCGGGCGGCATCACCCTCGGTGGTGTCAAGATCGATATCTCCAAGGTCAAGACGCCGTGCTACTTCATCTCGACGATCGAAGACCACATCGCCCCGTGGAAGAGCACCTACATGGGCGCCCGCCTGCCGACTGGCAAGACCAAGTTCGTGCTCGGCGGCTCCGGCCACATCGCTGGTATCGTTAATCCTCCAGTTGCCAACAAGTACGGCTTCTGGACCAATGATGCCACCGACGGCGACCTGCCGGAAAGCCCGGACGACTTCCTGGCCGGCGCCACGCAGAATGCCGGTTCGTGGTGGACGCACTGGGATCAGTGGGTGACCAGCCTGCCGGGCGGTTCCGCCAAGGTCAAGGCGCGTCAGCCGGCCGATGGCAAGCTGAAGGTCATCGAGGATGCACCGGGCGCTTATGTCAAGTTCCGCCTGGATGCCCAGAAGAAGAACTAATCGCCCTAGCGATCGGTTTTAAGCAAAGGGAGGCTGTGGCCTCCCTTTCTTTTTGGCGAACTTCCGTTACGCCGCTTGTCCAACGTACACAGCAAGCAAGGAGGTACGCCATGTTGATGAGCGAGTATCCCGTGGTTTCGGTTCATATCCCGATGGAGCTGCGTGCGCTGGCGGGAGGTCACGACGAAGTAATGGCGAGCGGCGAGACGGTCGGTGAGGTACTCCGTGCCGTTGGTCATGCCTATCCCGATTTTGCGATGCGGGTGCTGTGTGCTGATGGCCAACTGGCTGATAGCCTGAAGGTCTATCTGGGAGCCTGCGCTCAGCCAAAGGATTTGATGGCGCCGGTCGAGCAGGAAGAAGTGCTCAGCATCATTGCAACAGGTGACGTGGCCTGCGTCGTTCCCGGCTCGCGAACGGGTGGGCGCGCGACTTCACCGCCCGAGACACTGATTTCAATCGGCGATTGATCCGCCAGGCCGGGGTCAAACCCGGCCAACGTGTTAGCTGCTGGCTAGCGGGATGCGCGGCAGCTTGGGCCACTCGACGGCGTCGAGCATGTTCTTGACGATCAGCCCGAGTTCGGTGTCGCCGGTGATTTCCAGTTCGCGATTGAAGAACAGCGTATCCGGATCTTCCTGACGGGCGAGCAACTGCAGGAAAGCCGACAGGTTGGCGGCGAAGGCCAGGTCGGGTTCGCGTTCGGGCCTGAACACCGGGCGGAACAGGCCATTGCGGTAGGTGTAAGACGCCTCGCCACCGGTATCCAGGACGCGGACACGGAACAACTTGTCTTCCAGCATCGCCAGTTCGCTTTCCGGCAGCAGTTTCATTTTGAGCGCCGCGTTGAGCGCACCGACCAGAACCAGCGCGTGCGGCCATTGCGGGAGTTTCTGCCCGAGGCTGGCGAAGAAGTCGGGCAGCTTGAATTTGGGGATGGTGAAGTTGCCGTTCATGGTCATGCTCCCAGGGTTGCGAGGGCTTGCGTATGGTGTTGGCGGATGCCCGCATCGCCAAACCAGTAACCGTCGACCTGACCGCTGGTGCTCCAGTTCCGGCTGTCGGCCACGACCGGCAGTCCGCGCCGCGCGGTATCGAAGGCGGCGATGATGTCGTTCATGTGCTGTTGCTGCGGGCTGAGGCGGACGATGTCGATGCCCATGGCGAGCATGTCGGGAATCTCGTGCAGTAAATTGTAGCTCTGCGCCGACATGGTCTGGATGCCGTTGATGGTCAGGAAATCCTGCCCCTCGCGGGTTTTCAGCGTCAGGCCTTCGGCGTGGTCGAGGCACTTGAACTGGCAGTCGTCCTTGTTCAGGTTGTAATGGCGGGCCGTAAAGCAGCGAGCCGAGAAGGCGAGCGGAATCTTGCCAAAGGCGAATACCTCTGTTTCGACCCCGGCTGGACGGCTGCGGTGCAGGGTGTCGACCAGGGTTCGGGTGGCCTCAAGTGGAGGCACCCAGCGCTTCAGGCCGAAGCGGGCGAAGGTGGCCAGGGTTTCCTCGTTGTAGATATTGAGGTGCGGTCCGGCGACAAAGTCCTTGCCGGCGGTCAGATTGACCGCGCCTAGATCGTTGGCTTCGAGCTTGCAGCCGGCCTCATCGACCAATCGGCGCAACGCCTTCAGATCGCTTTCCGATTCGAGCAGTGCCTGGGCGGAGACGACGACTTCCTTGCCAGCATCGGTCAGGTCGCGCGCCAGGCCGATCCAATCGGCGGTGCGAAGTTGTTGGCGGCGCGAGCAGACGACCTCGCCAACGTAGATGATGTCGATGGCCGGGTTCTGCGCCATGTCGGCGTAGAACGCCATGAGTTCGGCCTTGGGCCAAAAATAGAGCAGGGGTCCGAGAGACAGTTTCATGGGTGATCCTTCAGCGCCACGGCCGGTTGTAGGCACCAAGGGTAGCCTGGCTGCCTTCGGAAACCTTGGCCAGTTCGGCCTGCCAGGCCGGCTTGACGTGGAAGCGTTCGGCGCTGTCGCGGGCTGCGTCGAGGGCGGCGCGCAAGGTGCGGGTGACCTGGGCGACATAGGTCGGGCTGCGCTGGCGGCCTTCGACCTTGATCGCCTTGACGCCGATCTTGATGATGTCGGGCAGCAACTCCAGCACGTTCAGGCTGGTCGGCTCCTCCAGCGCGTAATAGGTTTCGCCCTGGACTTCGAAGCGCCCCTTGCACAGCGTCGGGTAGCCCGCCGGCTCATCGTCGCCGAAGCGGTCGATCAGGATGCCGTTGAGGCGGGTTTCCATGGCGCCCGGCTTCTTGTCCCATTTGACGTACTTGGCCGGCGAGCAGGCGCCGACCGTATTGGGCGATTCGCCGCAGGCGTAAGAGGATAGCCAGCAGCGCCCCTCGTTCATGACGCACAGGCTGCCGAAGCCGAATACCTCGATCTCGACGCTGGTGTTCTTGATGACATGCTCGACTTGCGCCAGGGTCAGTACCCGCGGCAGCACGGCGCGGCGGACGCCGAATTCGCGCTGGCAGAAGTTGATTGCCTCGTAGCTGGTGGCCGATCCCTGAACCGACAGATGCAGCCGCTGTTGCGGGTACTTGTTGCGGGCATAGTCAAGCAGGCCGATGTCGGCCAGGATGATGGCATCGACACCTTGGTCGACTGCGCCATCGACAGCCTTGTGCCAGTCGCCCGTGCGGCCGGCCTGCGGGAAAGTGTTGATCGCCATCAGAACTTCGCGCCCCTTGGCGTGCGCGTAGCGGATGCCTTCGGCCATGGTTTTGGCGTCGAAGTTGAGGCCGGCGAAATTGCGGGCGTTGGTGTCGTTTTTGTAGCCGAGATAGACGGTGTCGGCGCCGTTGTCGACGGCTGCCTTGAGGCCAGGCAGGCTGCCAGCGGGACAGACGAGATCGGGCAAGGAGCTCATGGGAGGACTCCAGAATATCAAGCGCCGGAGTATAGCCACACCAAATTGCACGCCATTGATCCTCGTCAAACACCTTGGCGATGCGAAGATCAGAATCAAAACGGAGGGTAAGTAAAATGTGCGCACAATCTCGGCAAGCGATTCATGCGGACCCGGAGGGTCTTTCGGTGCGAGCCGCGCGACCTGCGGTGGCGTGGGGCGTGCTGTTGCTGATCCTGAGCCTGGTAATGCCTGGCGTGCATCTGCTGCTTGAGTATTTGCGTCTCTCCGAGGATATGGCGACGCAGGCCAACGCCCAGGCTGAAATTGCGGCGCGTTTCGCAGCCGAGGCGCCGGGGGCTTGGCGTTGGGCACCGGGAGAGATGCTCGACGCGATTGCCGAGCGTATTTATCCCGAGCACCGAACCACGCTCGAGGATTCATTGGGCTCGACTATCGCCGCACTCAGCGATCCACCTTCCTGGCCCAGTGTTTCCGGGAGCGCGCCGATCAAGCTCGATGAGCGTACCGTTGGGCTGCTGAAGGTCGAGAGCAGCCTGCGCGATGAAATCCACGATACCTTGTTTGCTTCGCTAGTCAGTGCGGTGCTTGCGGTACTCATTCTGTGGCCTCTCTATAATTGGCACCTGGCCAGCCTGCGCCAGGTGAACGCCGCCCTGGCGCGGAGTGAGGCGCGGTTTCGCGATCTGGCGACACTTTCTTCGGATTGGTTGTGGGAGCAGGAAGAGGTGGTTCCGCGAATCCGGACATCGAGTTAAGTGAAATCTCTGCTTCAATGGGCGATGGAAATCGCCTGCCTAGGAGCAGAAGCAATGAGAAGACCCCGCCGTAACCACACAGCCGCCTTCAAGGCCAAAGTGGCGATTGCCGCCCTCAAGGGCGATGAGACGCTGGCTGCGTTAGCAGAGAAGTTTGACGTTCATCCGAATCAGATTACGCAATGGAAGACACAATTGCTCGAGAACGCCTCGGGTGTCTTTGCGACGGCTGCCGAGAAGCAGGCGGCCACGCCGGACCTGAAGGATTTGCATGCAAAGATAGGCCAGCAGGCGTTGGAGATTGATTTTTTGGCCGTCGCGCTCGGTCGCATCGGCGATGCGAGCGCAAAACGATGATCGACAAGGCCCACGATCTGCCTGTCGTCAGGCAAGTCCAGTTACTTGAGCTTTCGCGTTCTTCTGTCTATTACCAGCCGCAGCCCACATCCGAAATCGATTTGATGCTGATGCGGCGGATTGATGAACTGCACCTGGAGCATCCCTTTGCCGGTGCGCGGATGTTGCGCGATATGCTCAAGCTCGAAGGCCATGAAATCGGTCGCAAACATGTCGGTACGCTGATGAAGAAGCTCGATATCCAGGCCATCTACCGCAAGGCCAACACCAGTCGGCGCAACCAGGCACACCGCATCTATCCCTACCTGCTGCGCGGCCTTGCCATCGAGCGTCCGAATCAGGTCTGGGCCATGGATACGACCTACATCCCGATGCGCCGGGGCTTCGTCTATCTGAGCGCGGTGCTTGATTGGGCAACCCGTCGGGTGCTGAGTTGGCGCCTGTCGAACAGCCTGACGGCTGATCCCTGCGTCGATGCTCTGGAAGAGGCCATCATGAAGTATGGCCGACCGGAAATCATGAACACAGACCAGGGCAGCCAATTCACCAGTTCGGCCTTCATTGGCTTGCTTCAGGAGCACAGCATTCAGGTCAGCATGGATGGCAAGGGCTGCTGGCGCGATAACGTATTCGTCGAACGCCTCTGGAAATCGGTCAAGTACGAGGAGATTTACCTGCACGGCTACGACACCGTTTCCGAGGTCCGACAGGCGCTGGCCCGCTACTTCGATTTTTACAATCGTCGTCGCCCGCACTCAACGCTTGACGGGCAAACCCCGGATACGGCTTACTTCAACCAGCCGCTGCTCGCCGCAGCGGCTTAACCCGCAGAGAACTCACTTAAGAAAACCAAATTTCTGTCCAACTGCGCGGGGCCACCTCTGGATGCCGATCTTCGTTTTTGCGAGCTCTCGTCCGGATTGAGCCGGGCAGGCATGTGTATCCGTGGTACCCATGGCAAGCGACGCTGGGAATTACCGATCTTGCTTGCCGAGGCGGATTGGGCGGCACACAAGGCATTGTTGGCGGAGCGCCGGCCATTTGCCGACTTCGAGTATCCCATCCGCGGAGA
The DNA here is from genome assembly GCF_051122455.1 of Dechloromonas sp. ARDL1. Lineage (NCBI taxonomy): Bacteria > Pseudomonadati > Pseudomonadota > Betaproteobacteria > Rhodocyclales > Azonexaceae > Dechloromonas > Dechloromonas sp. ARDL1. The sequence continues at coordinate 3,479,303 of NZ_CP168939.1, read as the reverse complement.
CGATGGGCTTCTCCACTGGTATTCGGTGTCAGGCAATCCCATTTTTGACGAGGCGGGGCGCTTCGTCGGCTATCGGGGCACGGGCCGGGAGATTACCCGTGCCAAGGCTGCCGAGGCGGCGTTGCGCGAGCGCGGGGAGCATTTGCAAGCCTTGGTAGATAGTCGCACGACCGACCTCCTGCACGCCAAGGAGGAAGCCGAGTCGGCCAGCCGGGCGAAATCGGAATTCCTGTCGAACATGTCGCACGAACTCAGGACCCCGATGCATGGCATTCTTTCATGCGCTCGCCTTGGAGCAGACAGGGTGGGTAAAGTCGATGACGAGCGTCTGCGTGGCTATTTCCAGTTGATCCAGGATAGTGGAAAGCGCTTGCTTGTATTGCTCAACGATCTGCTCGATCTTTCCCGGCTGGAGGCCGGAAGGATGTTGACGCACCCGGTTGAGCTTGATCTTGCCGAGATCGTGCGTAGCGTGACTTTTGAGTTGAATGCCTTGTTCGCGCTCCGCGGACAACGGATTGCCTTTTTCTGCGAAGGGGATGCGCATATGCATGGCGATCCCGAACGCCTCGCCCAGGTCGTTCGCAACCTGCTTTCAAATGCCGGGAAGTTTGCTCCTCAGGGGAGTGTGGTCTCCGTCCGACTAAGCCCTGACAGCATGGTGTTGGGCGGTGATGGGGTGGCGGCCCTTAGGTTGGTCGTTGAAGACCGTGGGGCAGGCATCCCGGCGGACGAACTGGAGAGTATCTTCGATAATTTTGCCCAAAGCTCGCAGACAAATCGCGGGGCTGGGGGTTCGGGTCTGGGACTCGCGTTGTGTCGGGAAATTATTCGTCTGCATTGCGGTATGATCTATGCACAGAATCGCCAGGATGGCGGAGCATGCTTGACCGTGCAGCTACCGATTCGGCATCTGGCCCTTGGCGAAGGAGAGAGACTGAGCAATGGATAAGGAACGTGTTCTCGTTGTCGATGATGAACAATTGAACCTGTTCATCATCGAGGAGTTTCTCGAACAGGAAGACATCGAGCTCGAGATGCACAGTAATCCGTTGGATGCCTGGGCGAGCCTGAGCGCTCCGGAGAGCAATTTTTCGCTGGTTGTGCTGGACCGCATGATGCCGGAACTCGATGGCATGGAACTGCTGCGCCGGATGAAGCGCGAAGCGCGTTTTGCCGACGTTCCGGTCATCATGCAGACGGCGGCTTCGTCGCCCGATCAGGTGCGAGAGGGGCTTGAAGCGGGGGCTTATTACTACCTGACCAAGCCCTATGAGCCGGAAGCGCTGATCTCCATTGTGCGGGCCGCACTGGAGGACAGGCGTGGTCGCCGCCAACTGCGCAGCCGTGCGGCGCGCCTGGAGGAAGCGCAGGCGCTGATCCGGAATGTCGAGTACCGTTTCACGACACTTGAGGATATTACCTCGCTGGTTCCTGTGCTGGCCGATATGTGCCCGGTTCCGGATGTGGTCGCGCCAGGCTTGTCGGACCTGATGATCAATGCTGTGGAGCACGGGAATCTGGGCGTGACCTACCAGGAAAAGTCCCTGCTCAAATGGGAAGGCGACTGGGAGGGGGAAATCCAGCGGCGCTTGGCTTTGCCTCAGTTCCTGGGGCGCTTCGCCACGGTGCGGGTTGAACGCAACGTCGAGTGTTTGACGTTCACGATTGCCTATCAAGGGGCCGGCTTCGTGTGGGAGAAATTCCTGAGCTTCGATCCCGATCGGGCGTTCGATCCCAACGGCCGCGGTATCGCGATGGCCAGGATGATGAGTTTTGCGTCGCTCGAATATCAGGGCAAGGGCAACGTAGTGGTTGCCAAGGTCATGCTCTGAACTCGATCAGCGGGTGACGAAAGTCGGCTTGAAGCCGAGCACGGTGCGAATTTTGTCCGCGACTTTTTCCGCGTCGCCGCGATTGGCATAAGGGCCCAAGTGCAGGCGGTGAATGCCGCCTGCCGGATTGATCCGCATCGGCTCGACCAGCCAGTCCAGTTCGCGTGTCAGGTGGTTTTTCAGATTTTCGGCATTGTCGACGCTGGAGAAGGCCCCTAGTTGCAGATACACCCCTTTGGGGATATCCGCTTCGCCGCTCATTCCCGCCATGGTGGCGGTTTGCTGCGGCTTCTCCTCAAGTGCCATGCGTCGGGCGAGTTGGGCGATGTCGTCGCTCTCGCTGGCACTTGGGCGAGAGGGTGGTGTGACTTGGGCGTAGGTCGTCCCGCTTGCCTCACCCGGAATGATCGCCTCGACCTCAACCTGACCACTGCCACCGTTGATCAATCCAAGCTTGTAGGCTGCCGTGTAGGACAGATCGATGACGCGGTCGGCGTGGAACGGCCCACGGTCGGTGATGCGCACGATGACCGATTTGCCGGTCTGCACGTTGGTGACGCGCGCGTAGGAGGGCAGGGCCAGCGTGGTGTGTGCAGCGGTCATCGCGAACATGTCGTAAGGCTCGCCAATCGACGTTTTCTGACCATGGAACTTCTTCCCGTACCAACTGGCGATACCACGTGCCTTGTACGGTTTGAGCGCGGTGTTGGGAACGTATTCCTTGCCAAGAACGACATAGGGCTTGGTCGCTGGTTTGTGCAACGGTTCCCATTTGGGCTCGGCGTCCGGAATGTCTTCCAGGCCATCGGGAATTTCGTCGGCCGGGCCGTCGTCCTTGTAGAAACCGCCTCCCCGCTTGAGTACCGCAGTCGGTTTCCTGGTCGGTGTCTTGGCTGCCGGTGCCTTGGGCGCTTCAGCACCTGGCTCGCGAACCGGCCCAGGGCCTCCGCAGGCAGCCATGAGCAATGCTGCCACGAGGGGGGCGAGTAGTCGTCTCATTTCTTGACCAGCATCCGGTGCGTATGAATCGACATCAGGATGCCGATGCCCAGGAACAGGGTGACCAGCGCCGTGCCGCCATAGCTCATGAAGGGCAGTGGGACGCCGACCACGGGCAGGATGCCGCTGACCATGCCCATGTTGATGAAAGCATAGGTAAAGAAGCCGAGGGTGATGGCGCCGGCCAGCAGGCGGGAAAAAGTGGTCGGTGCGGCCGAGGCGATCATCAGGCCGCGGCCGATGAGCAGGGTGTAAAGAAAGAGCAGCGTGGCGTTGCCGAGCAGCCCCCATTCCTCGGAATAGACGGCGAAGATGAAGTCGGTGTGCTTTTCCGGAATGAACTCGAGGTGAGTTTGTGTGCCGTTCAGGAAGCCCTTGCCGAAGGCTCCACCTGAACCGATGGCGATCGTCGCCTGGATGATGTGGTAGCCGGACCCGAGCGGATCGGTCGTCGGGTCGATGAGGGTCAGGATGCGCTTCTGCTGGTAGTCGTGCAGCATGTTCCACAGCACGGGGGCGGCGGCACCAGCCGCGGCGATGAGGCCGACGATGATCTTCCATGGCAGGCCGGCGAAGAAGATCACATAGAAGCCGGCGGCACCGATGAGCAGCGCGGTGCCGAGGTCGGGCTGCTTGGCGACGAGGCCGAATGGCACGAGAAGCAAGAGCGCTGCGATGCCATAGTGCTTGAGTTTCAGGGTGGCCTCGTATTTGTGGAAATACCAGGCCAGCATCAGTGGCATGGCGATCTTCATGATTTCCGACGGTTGTACCCGTGTAAAACCGATGGAGAGCCAGCGTCGGGCGCCGTTGACCTTGATGCCGAAGAGGAAGACGGCAATCAACAGGATGATGCCAACGATATACAGTGGAATCGCGAAGCTCATCAGCTTTTGCGGCGGAATGCGGGAGATCACCCACATGACGACCATGGCGATACCCATGTTGGCAGCCTGCGACATCATGCGGTGGGTGCTGTCGTAGGTGGCGGAATACACCGTACCGAGGCCGACCGCCATGATGGCAGCGGTAATCAGCAGCAACGGGAAGTCGATATGGGCGATGGCGTTGGCCCAGGCACGACGCAAGGTTCCGGCGATATCCATCATTCGTCGTGTTCCTCTTCGATGGCGTCGCTGTCTTCCTTGGCGGCGCCGGCCGGCAGTTTGCCAAGCAGGTAGTAGTCGAGCACCATGCGGGCGATCGGTGCCGCCGATTGGGCTCCGAAGCCGCCGTTCTCAACCAGTACGGCGAGGGCGATCTTCGGATTTTCGACCGGGGCGTAGGCGATGAACAGGGCGTGGTCGCGCAGGTTTTTCTTGACGGCCGACTCTTTGTACTGAGCACCTTTCAGCGAGAAGACCTGAGCCGTGCCGGTCTTGCCGCCGACACTGTAGGGAACGCCGGCGAAGGCTCGCGTGCCAGTACCTTCCTTGTTTACCCCGATCATGGCGCGGTGGATGACTTCCAGATTCTTTTGTTTCCAGCCAAGATCGCGCAGGGGCTTGGGTTCGACCGGCCTTTTGTCACCGGTCTTGGTGTCGACGATGTTTTGAACCAGATGGGGGCGGAACATGACGCCATTGTTGGCCAGCGTAGCGGTCGCCTGGGCCAGCTGGATCGGCGTATAGGCGTTGTAGCCCTGGCCGATGCCGATGGAGATGGTCTCGCCGGCGTACCATTTCTGCTGTTCCGGCTTCTTGAAGCGTTGTTTCTTCCATTCCTGCGAGGGAAGCACGCCCTTCGATTCGCCGGCATCGTCCTTCCCCAAATCGATCCCGGTACGCTGACCCAGGCCGATGCTACCCATGAACTTGGCGATATTATCGATCCCCATGTCGTTGGCCAGGATGTAGTAATAGGTATCGCAGGAATGGACGATGGACTTGTACATGTCCACGATGCCGTGTCCGCCCTTCTTGTCGTCGCGGAAGGTATGGTTGCCGAAGGTGAAGAATCCCGGGTCGCTGATGGCCTGCTGTGCCGTGCGTTTGCCCATTTCCAGCGCGGCCAGGGCCATGAAGGGCTTGAACGTCGATCCCGGAGGGTAGGCGCCGTTGATGGTGCGGTTGACCATCGGTTTGTCCGGATGGTCGTTCAGTTCCTTCCAGTTTTCCGGTGTGATGCCATCGACGAAAAGGTTTGGGTCGTAAGTCGGTGTGGACACCAACGCCAGCACGCCACCGGTCGCCGGGTCGATGGCGACCAGGGCGCCCTTGCGATCGCCAAAAGCCTTCTCGGTGATTTCCTGCAGTTTGATGTCCAGCGTCAGTTGCAGGTTATTGCCCGAAACCGGGGGGATGCGTTTCAGGCTGCGCAGGGCGCGGCCGCCGGCGTCAATCTCGACCTGCTCGTAACCGGTCTCGCCGTGCAGTTCGAATTCGTAGTGCTGTTCCAGCCCGGTTTTGCCGATATGGTCGGTGCCCTTGTAGTTGGCTTGCCGCTCGGCCTCCTCGATCCACTTCAGGTCGCGTTCGGTGATCCGGCCGATATAGCCGATGGCGTGAGAGGCCACGCTGCCAAGCGGGTACTGACGGAACAGGCGAGCCTTGACTTCGACGCCAGGGAAACGATAGCGATGGGCTGAGAACTTGGCGACTTCGGCGTCGCTCAAGCGGGTGCGGATAGGAATGGATTCGAAGTTCTTGGCTTCGTCCATCAGGCGTTTGAAGCGTTTGCGATCCTTGGGCTGGATGTCGATCACTTCGGCCAGCGCATCGATGGTTTGTTCGAGGTTTCCCGCTTGCGAGGGCGTGATTTCCAACGTGAACGCGGAGTAATTGTGGGCCAGCACGACGCCATTGCGGTCGGTGATCACTCCCCGGTTGGGAACGATGGGGATCAACGCAATCCGGTTGTCTTCGGCACGGGTCTGGTAGAAGTCGTGCTGGATCACCTGCAGCCAGACGAAGCGGCCGATCAGGATGCCAAAACAGACAAGGACGAAGACAGCCGCAAAACCGAGTCGGAATCGGAAGCGGTCGAGGTCGGCTTCCGGATTGTTGAAATCACCCACTAGTGATCCGCTCCGTAAGTGGCCGGGCAGTATGGAAGTAGCGGATTCATCCCGATCGCTGGGCGCGAACCGTGGCGATAGGAATTTCTATCGCGAGGGTGGGCAACAACGCCAGGGAGGCAAAGGCAGGCTGTCATGTTCGGTTAATGGCGGAGCAGACCACTTGCCTCAGATTGGACGGTTGGGATCCTGCTCGACCGGGCGGTATTGCGGCAGCAGCAGGATGAAGGTGGCGGGAATCCACAGCAGTGTCGCCACGAAGGGGCCGATGAAGTAGCCCCAGCCCGGAAAGTCGGCGCCGACGGCCAGGCGCATCAGCGCCTGGATAACTTGGGTACCGACGAGCAGCGGCATGATCTGCAGGGCCTGTTGGGCAAGCGGGAACCACAGGATGCGGCGCGACAGCGACGAGGCGGTGTAGGCGAGCAGCACATAAGCAAAACAGTGCTGGCCGAGGACGGCACCGTCGGCGACGTCCATCAGCAGGCCGAGAACGAAGCCCCAGCCCATGCCGACGCGGCGGAATTCGCGTACGCTCCAAAAGCACAGGACCAGCGCTACCCAGTCCGGCATGCCGGGCCAGTGCGCGGTGGGCAGGAAATTGAGCACGGCCGCCGCGATCAGGCTCAGGAAAATGAACCAGGGGCGAACCGGTAGCAGGATGCGCGATGAAGAAAAGGTCGGTTGCATCAGTTCTTGGTCATCCGTTTTTTCTTGACGCGCTGCCCGTCATTGGGCGCAGCCCGACCCGCGCTTTCCGGGGGGCGCTCCGGTCTCGCCTGGCGGGGCGCGAGGATCATCACCTCGCCGAAGTTTTCGACACCGGCGATCGGTACGCAGAACACGCGGGCAAAAGAGTAGGCGCTGTCGCGCTCGATGTTGATCACCTTGGCAACCGGGAAGCCGGGTAGGTAGATATCGTCGAGGCCCGAGGTGACCAGCAGGTCGCCGACCTGGATGTCGGCGTTGGCTGGCATGTAGCGCAGTTCGAGCTGGCCGTTGCCGAGACCGAAGACCACGGAACGTTGGCCGGTACGTACTACCTGCACCGGGACAACCTGATCCTTGTCGGTGATCAGGGTGATTTCGGCGGAGAACGGGAAGACACGGGTGACCTGACCGACGACGCCAGCCTCGTCGATGGCCGGGAGCCCTGCCGCGATGTCGGCTTGTTGGCCTTTATCGACAATCACCTTGCGGGAGAACGGGTCGCGAGCTGTGTACATGATCTGGGCGACCTGGCCGTTGGCTTTTTCGCGTTCCTTGACGTCGAGCAGCTTGCGCAGGCGGGTATTCTCCGCCTCCAGTTGAGCGAGGCGCTGCAGGTCCGGAGCAGTGGTTAGCTTGGCATGCTTGAGTTCGTCGTTTTCGACCTGCAAAGAGCGCATGCCCTGCAAGTATTGTCCGGCGTAATCAACCAGGCTGCCCGGCGTCTGGGCCACGCGCTGAACCGGGTCGACGACCAGTGCGATGCTCTGGCGCAGCAATTCGAGGCTCTTGAAACGCAGGTCGACGACAAAAATCGCCAGCGAAACGGCGATGTAGAAAGTCAGAAGGGCCAGCGGTGCTGGCCCTCGCTTGAAGAACGGTGGTGGCGCGTGATCCATGCCGGCCATCGCTCACTCCTGCCTTGCAGCGGTCAAGGTTTAGTCCGAGGCAAAAATGCTGCCCAGCTTGTCCATCTTTTCCAGCGCCATGCCGCAGCCGCGGGCAACGCAGGTCAGCGGCTCGTCGGCGACGATCACCGGCAGGCCGGTTTCTTCCATCAGCAGACGGTCGAGGTCGCGCAGCAGGGCACCGCCGCCGGTCAGGACCATGCCCTTTTCGGCAATGTCGGCACCGAGTTCGGGTGGCGTCTTTTCCAGCGCGGATTTCACGGCGGAAACGATCTGGTTCAGCGGGTCGGTCAGCGCTTCGAGGATTTCGTTGGAGGAAATCGTGAACTTGCGCGGGATACCTTCGGCCTTGTTGATGCCGGAGACTTCCATTTCCTTGACCTCGGCGCCCGGGAAAGCGGAACCGATGTTCTTCTTGATATTCTCGGCAGTGTTCTCGCCGATCATCATGCCGTAGTTGCGGCTGATGTAGTTGATGATCGCTTCGTCCAGCTTGTCCCCGCCGACACGCACGGAGCCGGCATAGACCATGCCGCCGAGCGAGATGACGCCGACTTCGGTCGTGCCGCCGCCGATATCGACGACCATGGAACCCGTCGCGTCGGCCACCGGCAGGCCGGCACCGATGGCGGCAGCCATCGGTTCCTCGATCAGGTACACCTGGCTGGCGCCGGCGCCGAGGGCGGATTCACGAATGGCGCGGCGTTCGACCTGGGTCGAACCGGACGGCACGCAGATGATGATGCGCGGGCTCGGCGAGAACAGCTTCGAGTCATGCACCTTCTTGATGAACTGCTTGAGCATTTGCTCGGTGACGGTGAAGTCGGCGATCACGCCGTCCTTCATCGGGCGGATGACGGTGATGGTGCCCGGTGCCTTGCCGAGCATCTCCTTGGCTTCCTTGCCGACAGCCTGGATGGTTTTTTTGGCGTTGGGGCCGCCTTCGAGGCGGATGGCGACGACCGAAGGCTCATCGAGAACGATCGAGCGGCCGCGCACATAAATGAGCGTATTGGCCGTGCCGAGGTCGATGGCGAGGTCGTTTGAAAAATATTTGCTGAGGAAACCGAACATCAATAGCTCCGCGTTGGGGGGGTGCGGTAGGGAAAACTTTTATGATACCTTATAACGCTTTCCATTTTAAGACTTTGTGCACTGCAAAAAGTCTTTGGCTCCCATGTCGCTCACATTAGAACAGGTTAAGCGCATCGCCCATTTGGCTCGTATCGAGACCAGCGATGCCGAGGCACTTTCCACACAGGGCCACCTCAACGGAATCTTCCAGTTAATTGAACAAATGCAGGCGGTGGATACCACCGGCGTCGAGCCGATGGCGCACGCTCAGGATCTCGGTCAGCGCCTGCGTGAAGACACGGTGAGTGAAGCCGATCGCCGCGCTGCTTACCAGTCCGTTGCCCCGGAAACCGAAGCGGGTCTCTATCTTGTGCCGAAGGTAATCGAATGATCCACGCCAGCCTCAAGGAATTGTCGCAGGCACTGACCGCGAAGAAGATTTCCAGCGTTGAATTATCGACGCTGTTCCTCGACCGTATCGAGCGCCTGAATCCGGATATCAACGCCTTCGTTACCGTCGACCGCGACAAGAGCCTGGCCATGGCGCGTGCCGCCGATGCCCGCATTGCCTCCGGCACAGCCGGTCCGCTGACCGGCATTCCGGTCGCCCAGAAGGATATTTTCTGCGCCGAGGGTTGGACGACGACGTGTGGCTCGAAGATGCTGGCCAACTTCGTCTCGCCCTACGATGCGACGGTGATCCGCAAGATGCACACGGAAGCCGGCCTGGTGTCGCTGGGCAAGACCAACATGGACGAGTTCGCTATGGGCTCCTCCAACGAAACCTCGTACTTCGGCCCGGTCAAAAACCCGTGGGACCGCGCCCGTGTGCCGGGTGGCTCGTCAGGAGGCTCGGCGGCAGCCGTGGCGGCGCGCCTGGCTCCGGCAGCAACTGGCACCGACACCGGTGGATCGATCCGCCAGCCGGCCGCGCTGTGCAACCTGACCGGCCTGAAACCGACCTACGGTGTGGTTTCTCGCTATGGCATGATTGCCTTCGCCTCGTCGCTCGACCAGGGCGGCCCGATGGCAGCCAGCGCCGAGGACTGTGCGCTGCTGCTCAACACCATGGTCGGCTTTGACGAGCGCGATTCGACATCGCTCGATCGCCCGACCGAGGACTACACCCGCGATCTGGACAAGCCGTTGAACGGCCTGCGCATCGGCCTGCCCAAGGAATTCTTCGGTGAAGGCTGCGATCCCGAGGTGATGGCAGCCGTGCGCGCTGCCATCGCGGAATATGAAAAACTTGGCGCTACCTGCGTCGAAGTGTCGCTACCCAACTCCCACCTGTCGGTGCCGGCCTACTACGTCATCGCACCGGCCGAGGCCAGCTCCAACCTGAGCCGCTTCGACGGCGTGCGCTACGGCTATCGCGCTCCGGAATACGGCAACCTCGACGACATGTACATGAAGACGCGTGCCCAGGGTTTCGGTGCCGAGGTCAAGCGCCGTATCCTGATCGGCGCATACGTGCTGTCGCACGGCTACTACGATGCCTACTACCTGCAGGCGCAGCGCATCCGCCGCCTGATCGCCAACGACTTCGTCGAAGCATTCAAGCAGTGCGACGTGATCATGGGGCCGACCTCCCCGTCGACCGCGTTCAAGCTGGGCGAAAAGGCGGCTGATCCGGTCCAGATGTACCTGTCGGATATCTACACCATTGCTGTGAACCTGGCCGGCTTGCCCGGTATGTCGATTCCCTGTGGTTTTGCCGGGGGCCTGCCGGTCGGCTTGCAGTTGATCGGCAACTACTTTGCTGAAAACCAGCTGCTCAATGTTGCCCATCGCTTTCAATTGGCAACGGATTGGCATGCTCGCCGCCCGGGGGCGATCGACTGATGATGCGCTGGCTGGCGCCGATTGGGGTGCTGCTGGTGTTGGCGGGTTGCGCGAGCGAGCCGGAAACGCCAGCCCGGTCCGAACACCCGGAAGCTGTTCAGCCGGCCAGTCGGCCGTCATCAACCCGGCCCAGTCTGTCGCCCGCAGCGCAGCGCGCCTTGGCCAAGCACGGTATCAAGCCGCACGACACTAGCCCGGTTAGCGTCAAGTCGCAGTGTTCGCGTGTGGACGAAATTGGTACTGCGACCAAGCTCAAATTGGCTGTGGGTGATGGCGAGGTCAGTGATTTCAGTGCTGATATCCTGATCAAGGGGCGCGGGCGTTGCCGTTTTGACTTGGCCAATTTCCGCCAGGAGTCGCGTGAGCCGCAAGTCCTGTTGCGTCATGCCCGCGACCAGAAATGCACCGTGCGCATGTGGCGCGAGCAGGCCGAGCGGGTCACCATCGCCTTCACCGGTTGTCAGAAATCCTGCGAAGGCAAGGCATTTGATTATTTGTGGCCGATACTCGTCGAGTCGAAGACCGGCCAATGTTCGTGAAACGGATGAAGCTATGAATCAGTGGGAAGTCGTCATTGGCATCGAAACACACGCGCAACTGGCGACGGTTTCGAAAATTTTCTCGGGTGCTTCGACCGCCTTTGGCGCCGAACCAAATACCCAGGCCTGCGCGGTCGACCTTGCACTACCTGGCGTGCTGCCGGTGCTCAATAAAAAGGCTGTCGATTGTGCCATCCGTTTCGGCTTGGCGATTGGCGCCGAAGTAACAAGAAAATCGGTTTTCGCCCGCAAGAACTACTTTTACCCCGACCTGCCCAAGGGCTACCAGATCAGCCAGTTCGAACTGCCAGTGGTGGTCGGTGGCAACCTGACCCTGCAGATCGGCGCTGGTGACAAGGCTTACGAGAAAGTCGTCCGTCTGACGCGTGCCCATCTGGAAGAAGATGCCGGTAAGTCGCTGCACGAGGATTTTCACGGCAAGTCCGGCATTGACCTGAATCGCGCCGGAACGCCGCTGCTCGAGATCGTTTCCGAGCCTGACATGCGTTCCTCCGACGAAGCCGTGGCTTACGCCAAGGCTTTGCACGGCCTGGTGCGCTGGATCGGCATCTGCGACGGTAACATGCAGGAAGGCTCCTTCCGCTGCGACGCTAACGTGTCGGTTCGTCCTAAGGGCCAGGCCGAGTTCGGCACCCGCCGCGAAATAAAAAACCTGAACTCCTTCCGCTTCCTCAAGGAAGCCATCGACTACGAGGTCCAGTGGCAGATCAACGAGATCGAGGAAGGCCGCAAAATCCAGCAGGCCACCGTGCTGTTCGACCCGGATACCGGCGAAACCCGCACCATGCGAACCAAGGAGGATGCGCACGACTATCGCTACTTCCCTGATCCCGACCTGCTGCCGCTGCTTATCGGTGCCGACTGGATTGCCCGTATCGAGGGCGAGTTGCCTGAACTGCCGGGGCAAAAGCGCGAGCGTTTCATGAACACGCTCGGCCTGTCGGCCTATGACGCCAGCACGTTGACAGCCAGTCAGGAAATCGCTGCCTATTTCGAGGCGACGGTTGACGTGGCAGGCCAAGCTCACGCCAAACCCTGCGCCAACTGGGTGATGGTTGATCTGGCCGCCCGCCTGAATAAGGAAGGCAAGGAGATTGTCGAATCTCCGGTTTCGGCCCAGCAACTCGGCGGCTTGATACAGCGCATCGCCGACAACACCATTTCCAACAATATCGCCAAGAGGGTTTTTGAGGCGCTGTGGAATGGCGAAGGCGCGACGGCTGACGAAGTTATCGACAAGCAGGGGCTGAAGCAGATTACCGATACCGGCGCCATCGAAGCGCTGGTTGATGAGGTGCTCGCCGCCAATGCCGCCAATGTGGCGGAATTCAAGGCTGGCAAGGAAAAGGCTTTCAACGCCTTGGTGGGGCAGGTGATGAAGGCCGCCAAGGGCAAGGCTAACCCGCAACAGGTCAACGACCTGCTGAAGAAGAAACTGGCCAGCTGATCAGCGCATCGGCGTGGTCGCGCTGCCTGGCGGCGCGGCCGGCGAGCGACGGGTCAGTTCGAAATAGCGCTTGCGATCCGCGTCGTACTTGGCTTTGATGGTGTCGAACTCCTTTTTCTTGAGTTCGACCAGTTCCTGTTGCAGCCGGATCTCATGGTCGATGGCGCGCAAATCCTTGTCCAATTCGGGTGGCATGGTCTTTTTCTTGTAGAACTCTGCTTCATCGGCCAGTTTGTTGCGCTTTTTCTGGGCGGTTGCGATACGTTCGTTGGCTGCCTGTATTGTGAAATTAACGTCGGCCTCAGCCTTTTTCTGGGCGATGTCGATGTCTTCCGGCGTTGAATAGGTATCCAGCAATGCCTGGTCGCGTCGTCTTTGCTCGCGGCCGGCATCTTCCATCTGCTTGCGTCGCTTGTTTTCCAGTATCTGCTCGGCTCTTTGTTCGGGTGTCAGCGGTGCACCGACCTCCTTGATGGTATTCCCACCGTTGTCCAGAACCCGGTAAGCTCGCCCGCGACATTGCTCGGGCAAGGTGTCACCGCAGACGCGGCGGCCGCTGGCCGCATCCTGGCAACAATAGAACTCGCCCCCTGCCTGGACCGTGGAGGCCAGCAGCAAGGCGAGAAAAGGAAGGGCAGCGACCTTACGCATCGACCCCGTACTTTTCCCGGTAACGGGCAACTGCTTCGCGGTGGGTGGAAAACTCGGGGCGCTCGGTCAAAAAGGCCATCAAGTCCTTCAGCCCGGCGACGGCAACGACCGGAATACCGTAATCGCGTTGTACTTCCTGCACGGCCGAGAGTTCGCCCTGGCCGCGTTCCTGGCGGTCGAGGGCAATCAGTACGCCGGCCGGCGTGGCGCCGGCGGCACGGATCAATTCGACCGATTCGCGCACCGAGGTGCCGGCAGAAATGACGTCGTCCACGATGAGGACGCGACCTTGCAGCGGGGCGCCGACAATGCTGCCGCCTTCGCCGTGATCCTTGGCTTCCTTGCGATTGTAGGCAAAGGGGAAGTTGCGGCCGCGCTGGGCGAGGGCCATGGTGATTGTGGCAACCAGCGGAATCCCTTTGTATGCCGGGCCGAACAACATGTCGAACTGAACGCCGCCGGCTTCGGCGGCTTTGGCGTAGAATTCAGCGAGTTGACCGAGCGAATTGCCGTCATTAAATAGCCCGGCATTGAAAAAATAGGGCGACATGCGCCCCGCCTTGGTCTTGAATTCGCCAAAGCGCAGAACTTGGCAAGCGAGCGCGAATTCGATGAAGTCTTGACGAAAATCCATGGTTTCCTAATTACAAACGACCCAAAATACGGCCTAGTTTAAGCACAATGTTACGCATCATATCCCTGAACCTCAATGGTATCCGCTCTGCCTGGAGTAAAAATGTACTGCCTTGGGTGATCGCTCAAAACGCTGATGTTATATGCCTGCAGGAGTTGAAGGCTCAGCGCCCCGATCTGACGGCTGAAATGTTGGCCCCCGACGGTATGCATGCGTACTATCATTGTGCCGAGAAAAAAGGTTATAGCGGTGTCGGTATCTGGAGTCGGCACGCGCCGGATCGTGTCGTCGAGGGCTTCGATGGTGGTGAGTTCGATGCCGAAGGACGCTACATCAGGGCGGATTTTGGCAATTTGTCCGTGATTTCACTCTATCTTCCTTCCGGGTCGTCGTCGCCGGAGCGCCAGGAGGCAAAATTCCGTTTTCTCGACGTGTTTTTCCCGCACATGCAGGCATTACGTGCCGAAGGACGCGAGATTGTGTTGTGCGGGGACTGGAATATCGCCCACAAGGAAGCCGACCTTAAGAATTGGAAGTCGAACCAGAAAAATTCGGGTTTCCTGCCCGAGGAGCGAGCCTGGTTGAGCAAGGTCTTTGACGAGCAGGGCTGGATCGATGTCTATCGCCGTCTGTATCCCGATACCACTGGCGAGGCTTATACATGGTGGAGCAACCGCGGTCAGGCTTGGGCCAAAAATGTCGGTTGGCGGATCGATTACCAGATCGCCACCCCTGGAATCGCGGGGAAAGCGGTGGCCGCAGGGGTATACAAGGCCGAGCGTTTTTCCGATCATGCTCCCCTCAGCGTCGACTACGACGCCAAATAAGTATCCGGAGTGAATTGCTTTCGCAGCACGCTAGGGATACCCTTGAAACGTTCCGATCAACACGATTCACAACGAGGTTTGAAAATGTCTGAACAATTGTCCGTAGCCAACAAGGAAAAACTGGTCTCCGACCTCAAGGTCGTCATCTCCGATACCGAAGAATTGCTGCGTGCCACGGCAGGCGCTGCAGGCGAAAAAGTTGGCGAACTGCGCGAACGTCTGGGTGTCCGTCTGCGTGATGCCAAGGAGCGTGTGCTCGATCTGGAAGCCGCCGTTGTCGACAAGACCAAGGCTGCTGCTCGCGCTACTGACGATTTCGTGCACGAGCAGCCGTGGAAGGCGGTCGGCGTGGCGGCTGCACTGGGCCTGGCCCTTGGCGTTCTGATCGGCCGTCGCTAAGCGAATGACGCAGTCCACAGGGGGCGAGGAAGGCCGCGAAGGCCTTTTTTCCTCCTTGAAAAACCTCCTCGCGACCTTGCTCGCGATCGGGAAGACGCGCGCCGAACTGCTGATTACAGAGCTAGAGGAGGAAAAGTTTCGCCTCATGTCGCTCTGGGCGAGGGCAATCGGCGCGGCTTTCCTGCTCGCTCTGGGGGTCGTGATGCTCGTTTGTAGCATTGCCTTGGCGTTCTGGGAGCAACGTGTCATCGTCTTCGGCATTTTTGCTGTCGTGTTTGTAGGTGGCGGATTCCTGTTACTCAGATCACTCCAGCGTCAGGCCAGCCAGCCGAGCAAGATGTTCAAGGCCAGTTTGGCGGAGCTTGAAACCGACATGGCCCAGTTGCGCCGTTACCGCAACCGGTCGGAATGAACCCCAAGCTATTCGAACTGGCTACTCGTCATGCTGTGCTGCAGGCGCGTATCGCCGAGCAGCGCCGCCAGTTGGCACGCCATGCGGTACCGCTGGAAGCCGCGTTGGCCAAAGGAGACGTCGTGCTCGACGGCGTCGACTGGCTCAAGCAGCATCCGGCTGCCGTTGGCGTCGCCGCCGCCGCCGTGGCTGTTGTGCGTCCGAAAAGAGCGTGGCGCTGGGCTCGCCAGGGGGTTTTCCTGTGGCGCGGCTGGCAGGCCGTCAAGAGTCGCCTGGCCGGGGGGGGCTGAGCGTGCCTGGAGGCGGGGTCAAGGATGCTGCGCTACCGGGCTGGTGGCGCCAGATGGTCTTGTCGCAGCGGCGTGAAGCCGGCCGCATCCTGTCCGAATTGATGGAAACGCGCGGCATCATGCCCTTGCTGATGAAGGCACGTAATGGGCAATCCTGGAATGCAAGCGAAAAGGCCCTACTGCTAGCCCACCTGCGTCGTATGGCCCACCTGTCGCCTTATTTGATCGCCTTGCTGCTGCCCGGTTCGGTGCTGTAGCTGCCGGTCTACGCTTGGTGGTTGGACCGACGACGTCTCAGGCGGGGCGATTAGCCTCTGCTGCCGTTTCGTTCCACGGGGCTACTTTCAGTAGCAGCACCATGCCCGGTACAGCCAGGGCGGAACACAACCAGAAGAAATTTAGCCAGCCCAATTGCTCGACCAGCCAACCGGCTGAAGCGTTGATGAAGGTACGCGGTACGGCGGCCAGGCTGGTGAAGAGCGCCATCTGCGTCGCCGTGTAGGCGGGATGCGTGGCACGGGCGATGAAGGCGACGAAGGCTGCTGTACCCAGGCCGACGCCGAGGGCTTCGAGGCCGATGACGAAGGCCAGTGCCACACGCTCGCCGGCACCAATACTATCGTAGTGGCCTTGCGCGGCCAGCCAGGCGAAACCGAAAATCGACACCAGTTGGACCACACCGAACAGCCATAGCGCCCGGTTGATGCCCAGTTTGACCATCCACAGGCCACCGAGCAGGGCACCGATGACCGCCGGCCACAGGCCTGCATGCTTGGCGATCAGGCCGATATCGGTCTTGGTGAAACCCATGTCGAGATAGAAGGGGGTGGCTAGTGCGGTGCACAGGCTGTCGCCCAATTTGTAGAGAAAGATGAAACCAAGGACCATGGCGGCGCCGCGCCAGCCTTGGCGGCCCATGAATTCATGGAAGGGTTCCGTAACAGCCTGACGCAAGGTTTTCGGTACCCCTGTGACGGTCGGTTCGCTGACCAGCCAGGCCATCGCCATGCCAGGCAGCATGAAGGCGCCGGTAATCCAGAACACCTCGTTCCACGGCAGGCGGTCCGCCAGGATCAGCGACAAGGAGCCGGGAATGAGGCCGGCGATGCGGTAGGCGTTCACATGGACGGCATTGCCGAGCCCCAACTCATTGTCGCTCAGGATTTCACGGCGGAAGGCGTCAAGCGCGATATCCTGTGTGGCGGAAAAAAGCGCTACGCAAAAGCAGGTGACTGTTATTGGATGAGTTACGAAAGCAGTTACTGACGACCAATCTGGGACGGGAATGATTTGAAAGCCCCAGACCGAACGCCATTCGATGACAGGCGCAACCAGCCCTGCGGGCGAAATTGTGCCGAGGCCGGCAATGGCAAGTAGAAGCATGCCAGCAGTCAGGATCATCCAACCTCTACGACGACCAAAACCAGGTATAGAGAAGCGGTCGAGAAGTGGAGACCACAAAAACTTCCAAGTGTAGGGAAGCTGGATCAGGGCGAATAGGCCGATTGCTTTTAGACTAATACCTTCGCTCTTCAACCAGGCGGGGAGCAGGTTGAGCAGCAGGTAGAGGGGAAGGCCGGAGGAAAAGCCCGTGAAGATGCAGATCAGCATCTTCCGGGTGAGCAGGGCCGCGAGCCAGGCCGGCATCAGCGCTGCTGGGTCAGGCGATAGACCGCCAGGCTGCCGAGGAAGTTGAGTTCGCGTTCATCGTCGTTGGTGACCATATTGCCCTGCTCATCGAGGACGTGGCGTTCGCGGATGATAAGGCCCATTTGCGCGCACAGCGCTTCGAAGTCGAGCAGCGTGAAAAAGCGTACGTTCGGCGAGTCGTACCACTGGTAGGGTAGGTCTTCCGATACCGGCATGCGGCCGTCGAGGACTGACCGGAGGTTCTTCCAGTAGGCAAAGTTGGGGAAGGAGACGACTGCTTCGCGGCCGACGCGCAGCATTTCGCGCAGGACGCCCTCGGTATGGCGCACGGTCTGCAGGGTACGCGACAGTACGACGTGGTCGAAGGACTGGTCGGTGAATTCGTCGAGGCCCTTTTCCAGGTTGCCCTGCAGCACATTGATGCCGTTCTTGATGGCGGCGAGGATGTTGGCGTCGTCGATCTCGACGCCGACGCCTTGCACGCCGCGGGTGTCTATCAGGTGCTTGAGCAACGTACCATCGCCGCAGCCGAGGTCGAGTACGCGGTGGCCCGGTTCGATCCAGGCGGAGATGATGTCGAAGTCGGGACGTCCCAGCGTGTGCGCCGTCATAGCTTGATGTTCCGCAGGTAGGCATCGACGATGCCGTGATAGTGGGCATCGTCCATCAGGAAGGAGTCGTGGCCGAAGTTGAGGTCGATTTCGGCATACGACACATTGCGGTTGCAGGCGAGCAGGGCGGCGACGATTTCCTTCGAGCGTGCTGGGGTAAAGCGCCAGTCGGTGGTGAAGGATGCGATCAGGAAGCCGGTATTCGGATTGCTGCGGCTCATCGCCTTGGTCAGGTCGCCACCATCGAGGCGGGCCGGATCGAAGTAGTCGAGTGCCTTGGTCATCAGCAGGTAGGTATTGGCGTCGAAATAGCCGGCGAATTTATCGCCCTGATAGCGCAGATAGGATTCGACTTCGAATTCGACGTCGAAATCGAAGCCGAACGAGCCATTGCGCAGTTCTCGGCCGAATTTCTCGCCCATCTGATCGTCGGACAGGTAGGTGATGTGGCCGAGCATGCGCGCCAGGCGCAGGCCGCGCACCGGGCGGGTATTGTGTTCGTAGTAGTTGCCGCCGTGGAAATCGGGATCGGTCAGGATGGCCTGGCGGGCGACGTCGTTGAAAGCGATGTTCTGCGCCGACAGTTTGGGTGCCGAGGCGATGATGATGGCGTTGCGTACGCGCTCCGGCTGGCTGATCGTCCACCGCATGGCCTGCATGCCGCCGAGGCTGCCGCCGATGACAGCCGCCCAGGCGTCGATGCCAAGCCGATCGGCCAGCCGTGCTTGAGCTTCGACCCAGTCGCTGACCGCGACGATGGGGAAATCGGCGCCCCACGGTTTGCCGGTGCCCGGATTGATCGACGACGGGCCGGTCGATCCATGGCAACCGCCGGGGTTGTTCAGGCCGACGATAAAATAACGGTCGGTGTCGAGCGGCCGGCCGGGTCCGACGATGTTGTCCCACCAGCCGATATTGTTCGGGGCGTCGGCATAATGGCCGGCGACGTGGTGGTGGCCGGAGAGGGCGTGGCAGACGAGTATGGCGTTCGACTTGGCGGCATTGAGCGTGCCGTAGGTCTCGTAGACCAGATCGTAGGCCGGCAGAACGCCGCCGCTGCGCAGTTGCAGCGGCTGGTCGAAGTGGGCGCGTTGCGACGTGACGACGCCGACGGATTGTCCTGGCATGCTGTTCCTGAAAACAAAAAACCCAGTTGGCCGAAAACGCGAACTGGGTGGTTCCCGTTTTAGCAGTATTTATAAGCGCCCGCAATCAGAGCTCAAATCGGCGCGGCCGAACTTGCATTCGACGTTCACGGACGATACCGGCGGTGCATCGAAATGTCAATGAAACGAGGCGCTTAAGCCTTTTGGATGGTCAAGTTTTGTTAGAATCCACCGCTTGAACCTTTGGAAAGAATCTGGCCCATGTTGGATCAACGAAGGCATCAGCGCATTCGCTTTGGCACGCCGCAGACGATCAGTATCGGCTTTGGCGGGCAGGTGGGCGAGGGGGTGATCGAGAATCTCTCGCTATCGGGACTGATGCTGCGGACGCCGATGCCGCTCGAGATTTCCCATAACATCGGATGCGAATTCAGCGTTTTCGATTCGCCGGTGATTGACGTTCCGGCCGTGGTGGTTAGTCGTGTCTGCGATTTGTACGGGGTGCGCTTTCAGCAAGGGCCGATCAGTCAGATCATCATCGAGGATGCGATCAATGCGGCGCTGGCCTGTGGCAAGGCTTCCATCCTCTCCGTCCACGAACTGGGCGGGCGCAAGACGATGCGCATTACCGGCGGCCTGTCGGCCGTCTTGCGCAGCGATTTCATGCATGCCTTGACGCGCATGGGCGTCGATGAAATCGACCTGGAGGGCGTGACGGCGGTGGAGCAGGCGGGGCTGGCACTGTGCCTGGTTGCCACGAAAAGGCATGGCGTGACGATCGGCGACCAGTCCGCTTGTTTTGCCGAGGCTTGGGCACTGGCGCTGGCGGCCCCTGGCAACCTAGAGCGCTTGGACGTCGGCGGGTGAGCGAATCCCGGGGGGGGAGCGGTCGGCGGATGCTGACCGCCTGGATGGCTTTGACCTGGGGCGGGATCGCTCTGGCGGCGGATGAAGAGGCCTATTTCAGCGATTTTCCGGTGGTAGCATCGGTCAGCCGCCTGCCGCAGCGTCTGGCCGATGCGCCGGCTGCGGTGACGGTTATCGATCAGTCGACGATCAGGGCTTCCGGTGCGCGCAGCCTGAACGACGTGTTCCGGCTGGTGCCTGGGTTCCAGACCTATCCGCACAGCACCGAGCCGGCACGCGTGAGCTACCACGGATTGAGCGACGAGGATTACTCGCCGCGCGTGCAGGTCTTGATCGACGGCCGCTCGATGTATTCCCCCTTGTTCGGGAGCGGCGTCAACTGGGCGACCTTGCCGGTGGCGCTGGAAGATATCGAGCGTATCGAGGTTGTGCGTGGAACCAACAGCGTATCGTATGGCAGCAATGCTTTTCTCGGCGTCATCAACATCATCACTGTCGATCCGTCGCTGACGCGGGGATTCTCGGTATCGGCCAGCCACGGCAGCCAGAATGTCCGCGATTACGGTCTGCGCGTCGGGGGGCGGATCGGCGATGTTGGGGATTTTCGCTTCACCTATCGCCAGCAGAATGACGACGCCCTCGCGAACCGAGGGGATTGGATAGACGATTTCCAGTCGCGCTTGTTTGATTTTCGCGCTGATGTCGCCATTGACGACCGGAATGCCCTGCAGTTGAATGCCGGGCGAGCCGAAGCGGTGACCGGGGTCGGTCGCCTGAATCAGCTGACCGGCACCGGCAAGCCGGACAATCCGATTCGCGGCCTGCACCAGAGCGATACCTATGCCCAACTGATTTGGCGGCATGTGGTTTCTCCGTCAGCGGATTTCCAGCTGCGATATGCCTATGTGGTGGACCGCGCGAACGATGCATTCAATTTTGTATTTCCTACCGTTCCTCCGCAGACCTTTTACATCAATCAATCAGGTGACGAGGGTGTACGGCACGAGCTCGAATTCCAGAACAACGTTCAGTTTGCATCCGTCGGGCGCCTCTCCTGGGGGGGGAGTTGGCGGGACGATTCGATGCGATCGGCATGGGTCTTGCCCGCGCAAGGTACTGTTCATCGCGAGACGGCTCGGGTGTTTGGTAACTGGGAAGCCAAACCCGCTTCGTGGTTGACCACCAATATGGGCCTGGCCGGCGAGAATGATTCAATGGCTGGCTTCCTGTGGTCGCCGCGCCTCAGTGCCAATTTTCATCTGGGTGCCGAAAACACATTCCGCCTAGGCTATTCGCGAGCGCATCGGACAGGCAGTATCTATGATTACCGGGCTGACTACAGGTTGACGGTGAAGAGCGGCGGCATGACCGTGTATGACCGCTATCCCTATTCAGCCGACAGAAATCTGCAGCCCGAAAGCATGGATACCTGGGAGCTCGGATATCTCGGCAACTGGCGTAATTGGCGCGCCAGCCTGGATGTGCGCCTGTTCCACGAAAAGGTAACGGACAGGCTCTACACGATAGATCGAAATGCCAACAACAATCTCGTTCCCGGATTGACGACACCGATACAGGATGTCGTGATTCGTGGCATCGAGTACCAATTCAAATGGCAGCCGCTTGAACAAACACGGCTTGCACTTACCCAGTCATTTGCAAAGATCGACAGCGACTATCTGGCTTCGGCGCTGAGCTATCCAAACGGTACGTTGAGCCGCCCGGAAGATTATCGGAACATCGAAGACCTGACCGAACGCTCAATGCCGCGTCGCGCGACTTCCTTGCTGTGGATGCAGAGCCTGCCCTACGGAATACAGTTCTCGCTGGCCGGGTATTGGCAGGACAAGATGAAATGGTCGTCCAACTCCTGGTCGGCAAAATATCGTCGATTCGACGGCCGGTTGGCCTATCCGTTTCGCTTGGGCGGGGTCAGTGCCGAACTGGCCTACGTGGTTCAGTCGATCAACGGGGCGCATAGTGAATACAAGACCTTCGATGGATCAGGCAGCGACCCCGGTGGTTTCGGGAGAATCGTCGACCGCCGCCAGTGGATCAGCCTGCGTCTCGATTTCTGATTTGCCGCTGCGGCCTGGGCGTTTCAATCAGACGGAGCGCATGACAGCGCCTTCAAACCAGACATCGAACGGCTCGTTCGGGGCGATGGCCTTGCCCTGCGCAAAATCGATTCCCAGGTCGCGCAATTGTTCCAGCGTTTCCAGATCGTCGATGTCTTCGGCTATTGAACGAATATGCTGGTCGGCGGTGATTTCCTGCACGGCGCGCAGGAGGGCCGTGGAGGCGCGGCTGCCGCCCAGGTCGCGGGTCAGGCTGTGGCTGAGCTTGACGTAACCGGGATAGATGCTGCGCAGGTGGCTGAAGGAAGACAGCCCGCCGCCAAAGTCTTCAAGACCGATCTGGCAGCGCAGGTTCTTCATCTGGCGGGAGAATTCGATGGCCTGACTGGTCTGGTGCGTGAGGATGTCTTCGGAGAATACGAAGCATAGCCCTTCTCCAGAGAGGTTATGGGCGGTCAGGCTATGCGCAATGTAATCGACGGTTTCGCGGCTGCTGATCGACCCGCGGGACAGGGGTACCAGGCAATACAGCGAGCGCTGCTGCAGCCTTGCCCGGGCTTGGGCGGCGATGGCGCAGTCGATCAGACGGCGGTCGATGGCGGGTGCCAGATCGTAGCGCTCGGCCGCATCGATCAGCGCGGCCAGGGTGACGGGGGGTTGCCCCGGCTCGTTGAGGCGGGCGGTCAAAGACACGGTGTGGCCGCCGGAGGATACCTGCAGGGAACGCAGGGGAATGGCTTCGATCAGCAGGCGATCTTCGGAGAGGGCAATGGCGATCCGGCTTGCCCAGTTACTGCTTTCCTGGCGCCTGTCCTGCGTCTGAGCAACTTCCTGCTCGCAAACCCGGTTGCGGCCGCTTTCCTTGGCCCGGTGGCAGGCGGCATCTCCGGCGGCGAGAATCTCGTTGATGTTCCGGACCTTGCGGGTGACCGTCGTGACGCCGATACTGGCTCCGATGGCGAAGACCTTGTCCTGCCAGATGAAGCGATAGGCGGAGGCCAGTCCGCAAAGATCCTCGGCGACCTGACGCGCCCGGGCTCCGGTGCAGTTGGCCAGGATGATGCTGAATTCATCGCCACCGAGGCGGGCGAGCGTATCGTCTTCACGCAGGCGTCCCTGGAACAGCAGCGCAATCTGGCGTAACAGTTCGTCGCCAGCGAGATAGCCGCAGGTGTCGTTGACCTGCTTGAAGCGGTCCAGGTCGGCAAAAATGACGGTGAACTCCTCGTCCCCCGCTTGAACGCTGGCCAGCGCCTTTTCCAGTCGGTGTTCGAATTCGCGCCGGTTGAGCAGGCCGGTCAGTGCGTCGTGACGAGCCTGGAAGGCGAGCTGGGCTGTCGCTTCCTCGATGCGTGCCTGCATCGATAGGTGGACCTCCTCGATGCGCGCGGCCATCTGGTTGAAGCCGTTTTCGAGAACGCCGAGTTCACCGCTGGAGGTCGTGGGTACACGGGTTTCCAGCTTGCCCGACGACATACCATTTACCGCCTGGACCAGGCGCATGACCGGGCGGGCCAGGTTGTCGGCCATGGCGATGGCGAGCGCCGCCAGCACCAGCATGCCGAAGAGAACGATCATCAGGCCGCGCATGACCAGCTCCCGCTGCTTGTCGGCGAGCTCCGTCTTGTCCAGTTCGACAAAAATGTAGCCGATGATCTCGGGGGTCGAGGTTTTTCCGGGGTTTGACGGCGGATCGAAGAATAGGTCCGTATCGGTAGTCGAGCGCTTGACCGGGGCGCCGAACGCGATCCAATGCTTGGTTTCGGCCACCAGTCGTGGTTCGCTCAGTGTATTGCGGAGCTCCTCGGCGGACAGGGAGACCCGCCCGCTGACGGCGATGGTCCGGCCTTTCTGATTGACGACAACGGCCGCCTTGACCCCCGATTCCTGGACGGTGGCCTGGGCGAGCCCATGCAGGCTTTCGACCTGGCCGGCGATGATCCCGTATTCGCTGATCGGCGCAAGGTAGCGGACAGTGGCCAGGCCCTTGAGCCGTAGTTCGCCTTCGAGGGCCTGGATGCCGCTCAAGGTGAAATAAACGACCAGAACGACTGCGATCAACGCACTGGGGAGCAGCGTCAGAAAAAGCAATCGATGGCGCAGGGTCAGATGGTTCATCGCGACTCCCTGTCGGCGTTCATGGCGCGCCGGATGGCAGCTTCGTCTGAAATTTTCAGGCCAAGCGACTGTGCGACGTTGGCATTGATCGCAACGGCGAACTGGTTCGGCCCGCTCGGCGGGGGAAGGCTGGTTCCATTGGAGAGGATCAAATCCGCTGTCTGGCGTGCAATTTGTGTCGGCGTGGTGTGCAGTGCGGCCAGTGCGCCGGCGGTCACGAAGGCTGGCGAGTAGCCGATCACGGGACGCTGTTGGCGGAAGGCAGTAATCAGGATGGCCTTGATGTTGTTACGGCGGTAGATGCTGTTGTCCGGAATGGCAATCAGGGCGGTGGAGCGTTCCAGGACCGAATTGAGTGCGGGGAGCAAGGCGCGGTCGGTATCGGCATCCTCGACGTCGAGATTGAGCCCGGCGTTACCGAAGGCTTGCCTGAACTGGGGCAGCATCCCGCGGCTTTCGGCGCTGACCAGCATGCCAAAGCGTTTCTGGTCCGGGAACAGGTGGCGCAGGAAGGCCGCCTGGCGAGCCGCCGGCTGATCGAGGTAGATAGCGGTGATGCGGCCAGGCCGACGATGCTCGGCCAGAATGCGTTCATAGCTTTGACGAGGCAGCAGCGTGGCGATGATCGGTGGGCTGTCGCCGCGCGTGAGCGCCTTGCGCAAGGCATCGCTGCCGGCTGTAACGACCAGGTCGGAAGGGGGCGGTTGGCCGCCATCGGCCTGGATTGTCGAATTGATGTTCCAGGACGAGCCGCTCAGCGCATCCTCGAGGACGCCGGCAAATTCGCCGTAGGCACCCCCGCTTTCGCTGAGAATGAGCGCAACGCTACCGCCCCAGGCTTGAGTGGCCAGGGAAAGCAGAAAAAAGAGGAAAAATGACGCCAGCTTGCGCATTTGGAAAATATCGCATGCCCAGTATGCCAAGGCAATGAGGGATTTCGGCAAATCAGCGACTATTTAACAGTTGGCCAAGTTGTTTCGTCACTTCAATGACGGGCGTCGAGAAGGCGAATTTCTTGATGAATTCACCATCGGGACCCAGCAGGATCATTCCTGCCGAGTGATCGACGGCATAACGACCGGGGTCTGCACCGGGTTGGCGGACCTTGGCGTAGCGAATCTTGAAATTGTCGGCAGCGCGGCGAACCAGGGCGGGAGAACCGGTCAGGCCGAGAATGCGCGGATCGAAAAATTCGGTGTAGGTCTTCAGGACCTGGCCGCTGTCGCGCTCCGGATCGACAGAGATGAAAATGGCCTGGAAGCGGTCGGCCTGCTCCCCCAATTGCTTCAGGATTTCCGCCATTTCGACCAGGGTGGTCGGGCAGACATCCGGACAGTAGGTGTAGCCGAACGAAATCAGCTGGAAGCGGCCGCGAAAATCCTCGCTGGAGACGGCGCGGCCATTGGGGTCCTGCAGCAGATAGCGCGGGTTGATGCCGCTGTTTTCCCCGCGCAGCAATTCCAGGCTGTGGCCCGCCTGGGCGGCAGCCGGGCCGGCAAGCAGCAGCGCGAGGCAAAGTATTCCCAGGCGGATCATGGGGCCTTGGGGAAGGCGGCCTGCAGGCGCTTTTCACCGGCGGCGATCCGGCTGGACAGCGTGGCCCCGTCCGGGCAAGGGGTCTTGCCCTTGCCTTGCTCGAGATAGGCGGCATTGGTCGCATTTTCGAAAATCTCGCCGATGTCGCGGGTCTTGGGGGCGGTGGTGACGATGGCGTTGCGGGCGCGGGTGACCAGAGCCGGCTGCTGGCAGGCGAGGGCGATGCCGTTCAACTGGCCGAGCTCGGTAACGGCGGCAGCGCCGTCGTCGGCGGCATATCCCGGATTGCACAGGGCGGCCAGGGACAGGAACAGCAGCGGGGCAACGATCTTCATGGGGTATCTCCTCAAGTCTGGCCGCCGATTATAGGCGCTCGGTCGAGAGCGACCTTTTCACAGATCAAAAATGTCGAGCAGTGCCGGAAGGCCTTCGCTGATGGCGACCGGCCCCGGGGTCAGGATGACTGCCGACTTGATTTCATGCATCCGGCCGTCGCGAACCGCCGGGATGTTTTCCCAACCCGGGCGGGCGGCCACGCGCTCGGGGCGGAAATGCTTGCCGCACCACGATCCGATGATGATGTCCGGGGCCATGGCGATGACCTGCTCCGCTGTCGGCCGGCGATCCTTGGCCAGTGGGGAGTGGGCCTGTTCGGCGAAGACATCCTCGCCGCCGGCGATTTCGATCAGCTCCGAGGCCCAGCGGATGCCGCTGATCAGCGGTTCGTCCCATTCCTCGAAATAGACGCGCGGCCTGCGGCCGGTGCGGGCGAAGCGCTCGGCGGCGATGCGTCGGGTCTTGTCGATCTCGGCTTCCAGTTCGGCAACCATGGCCAGCGCCCTGGCTTCGGCGCCGACCAGGCGGCCGACGGTTTCGATCATGGCCAGGATGTCGTCGACGCTGCGCATGTTGAGGGCGTAGACCGGCACGCCGGCCTTGATCAGGTCGCGCGAAATCTCGCTCTGCAGGTCGGAGAAGGTCAGCACCAGGTCGGGCCGGGTGGCGAGGATTTTCTCGATGTCGCCGCTGGTGAAGGCGAAGACCTTGGGCTTTTCCTTGCGCGCCTCGGGTGGTCGGACGGTATACCCGGAAATGCCGACGATGCGGTCCTGTTCGCCGAGGGCGTAGAGAACTTCGACGGTTTCGGTGGTCAGGCAGACGATGCGTTGGGGCAGGCGGGGCATGTTTTATTTGGCGGGACGACGGCTTCTTGCGACATCGAGGTGGGCGCAAAGTTTCTCGGCGCCGTCGAGAATACGCGGCGTATGGCGTTGCATGATGTCCGGGTTGATATGGAACAGGTTGTCACGCTTGACGGCCGTCAATTGGGTCCATTTGTCCCAGTCGTGCAGCCATTCCGGCTTCGAGTCGCCCATGCCGGTGGCGACGATGGCCTCCGGGTCGGCTTCGAGCACCGCCTCGACGCTGACGGTCGGCGCCATCTTGCCGAGATGGCCGAAAACATTTTCCCCGCCGCACAGCTTGATGGCGTCGCTGATGATCTGCGGTCCGCCGACCGTCATCAGCGGGGCTTTCCAGATCTGGTAGAAAACGCGCACCTTGGGCTTGGCCGCATTGGCCTTGCGCAAGCTCTCCAGTTTTTGCCGGAAGCGCTCGGCTGCCGGCTTGGCAACCGCTTCGGTACCGGCCAGCTGACCGAGGCGTTCCAGTTGATCGGCGATGTTCTCCATCTTGTTCGGTTGGGAAACGTAGACGGTCAGCCCCAGCGCCTTCAGCTTGTTGACCTGGGTCATGTTGTTGCCGCTCTCCCAGGCCAGCACCAGGTCGGGCCTGAGTGCGGCGACGGCTTCAAGGTCGATGCGGGAATAACCGCCGACCCGGGCGAGTTTTTTCGCTTCCGGCGGGTAGTCACTGTAGTCCACGGTGCCCACCAGCTTGTCCCCGGCACCCGCTGCATAGAGGCTTTCCGCGATATGCGGGGCGAGGGCGACGATGCGCTTGGCGGGGACCTTGAGGCGGACTTCCTGGCCAGTATCGTCCTTGAGGTTGAGGTCGGCGCGAGCCAGGCCGGCCAGGGCAAAACCCGAGAGCAGGATTGCGAGCTGGCCGATGGTCATGCGGGCTGCCATTCGTTCAGGGCGTCTGCCAGGCGCTGCCATTCGGTCGCATCGCCGGGCAGGCCGAAGCGGAGCAAGGGTTGCTGGTCGAAGCGGCGGGTCAGGATGGCGCGGCTGGCCAGGTGTTCGTGGAGTTCGCCGGCCTGGGCCGAGTTCAGCGTGGCGAACAGCGAAGTCGCCTTGACCTCGCCGAGCGGCGATAGCAAAGCCTGCAGGCGGTCGGCCTGTGTCTGCAGACGGCTGCGGGTGGCGTTTTGCCATGTCGTGTCGAGCAGCGCCTGGCGGGCTACCTCGCGGGATGGGCCGGGGATTGTCCACGGGCCCATGGATTCCTGCATGCGGTTCAGCAACTCGGGGGCGGCGAACACGAAGCCGACCCGCGCCCCGGCCAGGCCGAAGAATTTGCCGAGCGAGCGGAAGACGACGAGGTTGGGCGCCTCGTCGGTGCCGGCCAGCGGCGTCAGGCTTTGTTCGGGCGTGGCATCGATGAAGGCTTCGTCGACGATCAGCCAGCCGCCGCGTTTTTTCAGCTGCCGGGCGGCGTCGATCACCACCTCGACCGGATGGCGGTCGGCGGTCGGGTTGTTCGGATTGCACAGCAGGACGTAGGGCGTGATCGCCGCCAGCGCGCGGGGCAGCGTGGCATTCTGCAGGAAGCGGAGCTTGTGGCCGGCCTGGTGCCATGCTTGCGGATGCTCGGCATAGATGGGAGCGATGCAGGCGACCGCGGCCTTGGGCAGCAGGGCCGGGAGGCACTGGATGCCGGCCTGGGAGCCGGCCAGCGGCAACAGATTGGCGTTGCCGTAATAGGCCGTGGCGGCCGACTCCAGGCCATCGCCGGTTTCCGGCAGGCGCTGCCAGACCGAGGCAGGCAGGGCAGGGACCGGCCAGCCCTCCGGATTGATGCCGGTAGACAAGTCGAGCCAACGGTCGAGCGGAATGTCGTAGTGCGCTGCGGCTGCGCGCAGGCGGCCACCGTGTTCAAGCATGCAGGAATCCAATCACGAAAAAGACGGCCAGCCATAGCCACAGGCTGTGCCGGATCAGGGCGATGGCCCGGTCGAGGTCGGCCGCTACCGGGGCGGGGCCGGTGCCGAGCGGCGGGCGGATTTCCTCCTGCCCGTGGTAGATGGCGGCACCGCCGAGCAGGACACCGAGGCTGCCGGCACCGGCCGACATCACCGGCCCGGCATTCGGGCTTTCCCAGCCCGGTGCCTGGGCGCGCCAGCAGGCCAGCGCCTGCCGCGTCTTGCCGAGCAGGGCGTAGGTCAGCGCTGTCAGGCGAGCGGGTATCCAGTTCAAAAGGTCGTCGATGCGAGCCGCCGCCCAGCCGAAGCGATTGAAACGCTCGGTTCGGTAGCCCCACATCGCATCCAGCGTGTTGGCCAGCCGGAACAGCAGGGCGCCGGGGCCGCCGAGCAGCGCGAACCAGAACAGGGCGCCGAAGATGGCGTCGTTGCCGTTTTCCAGTACCGATTCCATGCCGGCCTTGGCGACGCCGGACTCGTCGAGTTGCGTCGTATCCCGCGACACCATCCAGCCGACACGCTGACGCGCCTCGTCGAGTCGCCCTGCGCGCAGCGGGCGGGCGACCGCCTCGGCATGTTCGGCCAGGCTGCGGGCGCCGAGCGCGAAATAGAGCAGCGCGACATCGACGGCGAACGCTGCGTGCGGGCGCAGCACGGCGGCCAAGGCGACGAAAGGCAGCACGACGAGCGCCCAGGCGGCGATGCCGGTCAGGCGGCTGCGTCGGTTGAAACGTTTCTCGACGGCGCCGGCCAGTTTGCCGAAACCGACCAGCGGGTGAAAACGGCGCGGCTCGCCGAGCAGGCGGTCGAGCACCACCGCCGCGAGGGCGGCCAGCGGCATGGCGAGCGCGCCGTCCGGCATCATTTCGGGAAGATGCCCCGCTGCTGGATATCGTCCTGCATGGCGGCCAGCGCCCCGGTCAGCGATTCCTGCCGGGTGGCGTCGGCCTGGCCCCACTGGTCGTAATAAAGCAGGTCGGCAATCGGCAGGCGCGGCAGCCAGCCGGCTTTTTCCAACTCCGGCTTGTCGTGGAAGTGGCTGACGTAGCCGATGCACAGGTAGGCGATGGGTACGATGTCGGCCGGCATGCCCAGCGCTTCCTGCAATTCCGGCTGGTTGAAGATGCTGACCCAGCCGACCCCCAGCCCCTCGGCGCGGGCCGCCAGCCACAGGTTCTGCACGGCGCACACGCTGCTGTACAGATCCATGGTCTTGATGTGGGTACGGCCGACGACGACCGGGCCGGTGCGTTCGCGGTCGCAGGTGATGCACAGGTTGACCGGCGATTCGACGATGCCTTCCAGCTTGAGCTTGCTGTAGGTTTCCCGTTTGCCCTCCGGGAACATCATCGCTGCTTCGGCATGGGCCTTGGCGAAGACGTCGCGCACCCGCTGCTTGACCTCGGGCGAACGGACGAGCAGGAAGTTCCACGGCTGCATGAAGCCGACCGAGGGGGCATGGTGGGCGGCCAGCATGACGCGGGCGAGCACCTCGTCGGGCACGGGGTCGGGCAGGAACTGGCCGCGCACGTCGCGACGGTTGAAAATGGTGCGATAGACGGCGGCGCGCTCGGCGTCCGAAAAGGCGTGGTCGTTCTGGTTTTCCATGAATTCCCCTTGTGGAAAAACGCTGGCTGCCTGTCCATGCAGCCTTGTTTCGTCCCCCGGCCGGTCTTCTGACTTGGATTCATCCGTTGCCGCGCCTTCCCGGCCGAAGCCAGTGGCAATGTGCGGCAAACGTCCTCCTTACAGCGTTGGGCACGTGGCGGAATCGCACCGCCTTCCCGATTCTCCGCCTGCATGAACAAGCGGCACCGAGAGACTTGAAGTGCGAAGGATAACAGGTCGAGGCGGGGTCGCGCGACGGCGGTCTTACGACAGGTCGAGAGCGAGGAAGGCGGTGCCGGGAACGGGGTTGTAGCTGACCGGCGGCGCCGGCGCGAAGCCCAGCGTTTCATACAATTGTCGCGCGGCCGCGAACTCGGGCAGCACATCGAGGCACATCGTCGCATAAGCGGCCTTCTTCGCTTCGTCGATCATCCGTTCGACCAGCATCCGGCCGATGTGGCGACCTCGGGCGGCGGGGCGGACGTATACCCGTTTCAATTCGCAGCGCCGGCCATCGACCCGACGCAGCGCGGCGCAGCCGACGACCGCGCCATCGTGCCAGGCGAGGAGGATGCGGCCATCGGGTTCGGCGTATTTTCCGGGCAAGTCGGCGAATTCCGCTGCGTAGTCCTGGTACGCCAGACTGACCGTCGGGCTGGCGACGTATTCCCGGAAGATGGCGGTCACTGCCTCAAGATCGGCCGGTATCGCGGCAGGCCGGATCGCAATGCCCTGCTGCAGCATGATCAGCGTGGCCAGTGCCTGCTCTCCGCGCTCGACCGGAACGAAGAGGTGGTCGTGAAAGGTGCCGGCAACCACGTTGCAGCTGATGTCCGCCTGCCCCAGCGCGCCGGCAAAGGCCGCAGTCAGGCCGACAGCCTGGAGGTCCGAATGAACCGTCAGGGTGATCCATGCCGCGCGAAACACAATGGCCAGCCCGGCTTCGACGGCCTGTTCCTCGGGCAGGATCACCGTGATGCCTTCGCTCTCGACAATCGTCGCCACGGGCTTGAGACCCGCCATGTCGCTGCCGTGCGGAACGACGCAGTAGGCATAGGTGCCGGCATGGAGCACCGGTTCCATCGAACGGATCAAGGTGGCGAGGTTTGAGATGGCGGTCGTCATGGTTTTCGGTTTTTGAACGGGGCTGCCGGTGCGGATCGTCGCACCGCCGTCGATTCGGGATTTTATCGCCGTGGCGCACCGCGCGCTTTATCGCGTATTGCCGGTCCAGCCCATCCCATTTCCGCGATAATCCACGTTTTTGTCTATTTGGCTCGCCATGCTCCGTTCTGCCCTGATGGTCCAGGGGACCACTTCCGATGCCGGAAAATCCACGCTGGTCGCTGCGCTATGCCGCATTCTCAAGCGCCGGGGCGTGCGCGTCGCGCCGTTCAAGCCGCAGAACATGGCCCTCAATTCGGCGGTGACCGTCGACGGGGGCGAGATCGGTCGGGCGCAGGCGCTGCAGGCGCTGGCCTGCGGATTGGCGCCGCATACCGATTTCAACCCGGTGCTGTTGAAGCCGACCACCGACAAGAAGGCGCAGGTCGTTATCCACGGCAAGGTGGCGGCCGACCTGAACGCGCGCGACTATCAGGAATACAAGCCGCGGGCGATGAAGGCCGTGCTCGAATCCTGGGAGCGCCTGATGGCAGGCTACGACTGCGTGCTGGTCGAAGGCGCCGGCTCCCCGGCCGAGATCAACCTGCGCGCCCGCGATATTGCCAACATGGGCTTCGCCGAGGCGGTGGATTGTCCGGTGATCATCGTCGCCGACATCGACCGGGGGGGCGTGTTCGCCCATCTGGTCGGCACGCTCGAACTGTTGTCGCCATCCGAGCAGAACCGGGTCGTCGGTTTCGTCATCAACCGCTTTCGCGGCGACATCAGCCTGCTCGAATCCGGCCTGACCTGGCTGGAGGAGCGTACCGGCAAGCCGGTGCTCGGCGTCCTGCCCTACCTGCACGGCTTGATGCTCGACGCCGAGGACGCTATTGCCACGTCAGCCATCGGCGACAAGCGCGGCGCGAAACTGAAGGTCGTTGCGCCCGCTTATCCGCGTACCTCGAACCACAACGATCTCGACCCGCTGCGCCTGCATCCGGAAGTCGACTTCCGCTGGGTCGGGCCGGGCGAAGCGCCGCCGGCGGCCGACCTGATCGTCTTGCCCGGCTCCAAGGCGGTGCGGGCCGACATCGACTGGCTGCGCACGCAGGGCTGGGATCGGGCGATCCGCAAGCACCTGCGTTATGGCGGCAAGGTCATCGGTCTGTGCGGCGGCTACCAGATGCTCGGCCGGACGATTCACGACCCGCTTGGCCTGGAGGGAGGGGCCGGCAGCACGCCGGGCCTCGCGGTACTCGACGTTGAAACGACGCTGGAAAGCGAAAAGCAGTTGCGCAACGTGAGCGGTCGCCTGGCCCTGCCCGGAAATCCGGCCATGACCGGCTACGAAATCCATCTCGGCGTGACGCGCGGCGCGGGGCTGGCTGCTGCCGCCGTCGAACTGGCCGATGGCCGGCAAGATGGCGCCATTTCCGATGACGGCCAGGTACTCGGCACCTATTGCCACGGCGTGTTCGACCATCCGGAAGCACTCGGCGCCCTGCTCGCCTGGGCCGGCATGACCGAAAGTCAATCCGTCGATTTCGCCGCCCGGCGCGAGGCCGATCTGGATCGGCTGGCCGATTCGGTTGAGGCGGCGCTCGACTGGTCGAAGCTGGCCCCCTGGCTGCCGCGCTGAAGGGTGCCGCCGTTCAGGCGGCGGGTGTCTCGTGCTTGATGCGCTTGAGCGCGACCTGCTTCTGGATGTTGCGGAAATCCATTTCCCGTCCGTGCAGGGCGTAGAGCTTGCGCGTGCTGCCAAAGGTCTTCTTGGCGTCGTCGGCCTCCATCAGGGTTTCGGCCTGATGGTCGGCCAACTCATGGTCGCTTAGCGTCAGCGCGGCGCGCAGGATGTCCAGGCGCGGCGTGGATTCCAGTGCGGCCGACATCAGCGCCGGGCGCAGGCCGGCAAAGCGCGGCTTGCCTTTGCCGGGCGAAGAGATCGCCAGCAGCGCCGCATAGCTGGCCTGCAGATCGAGTGTCAGGTTCTGCAGTTCCGACTCCTTCAGGCCGACCAGCGTTTTTTCCGCCGATATCAGGTCGTTGGCGTTGACCTGGCTGCGCGCCAGGGCGAGCCGGTCTTCCGGCTGTACGGCGCCGGGCATGGTGTCGTTGGCGATGACGTCGGCCATCGCGGCGCGCGCAGCCTCATCGTCGCCATTGAGGGTCGCGGCTTCGGCCAGCAGGCGCTTGCGCAAGTAGTTGCGCGGGGTCTTCTTGGCTACCTCGTCGAGTACGCGCTGCGCCTCTTCGGCTTCGCCTTGGGCCATGCAGATGCTGGCCTTGAGATCGGCGGCATCGAAGAACGTTGGCGTGTTGCTGACCACGCGCTCGATTTCCTCGCGTGCCTCGCTCAGGCGCTCCTGCTTGTGCAGGCTGCGCGCCACGCCGGCGCGGGCCCAGGGAAATTCGTAGTTGTTGAGGATGGCGCGGTAGGTCTCTTCGGCGGTCTTGGCATCGCCGCTGGCCATTTCCGTTTCCGCCTGCTGGCGGAGAATCTCGAAGCGATAGGGGCGGCCCGCCTCGCTGTCGCGCTTCTGGGCGAGCATGGCCAGCGCCTCGGCATATTCCTGCTTGCGCTTGGCCTGGTAGTAATCCTTGAAGAACTCTTTCTTGGCGACGATGCGGTCCAGGCGCAGGAGCAGTTTCTCCGGCGAGAAAGGCTTGATGATGTAGTCGTCCGGCACCAGTTCGACGGCCGAAACGACCTGCTCGTAAGACTGCTCGCCGGTCACCATCATGAAGATGTTTTCGTCGGCGAGCAGGTTGAAGCGGCGCAGTTCCTCCAGCAGTTGCTGGCCGGAGCGGCCTTCGCCCAGCATGTAGTCGCACAGGATCACGTCCGGCGTATTGTTGCGGATGCGATAGAGCGCGTCCTGATAATTGGCGGCGAACTCGACCGAAAAGGCGCCGATGTTCTGCGCGACCGTGCGCAGGGCATCGCGGGCCGTCGGCATGTCGTCGACGACCAGGAAGCGTTTCTTGGCGTAGAGGTTGCTCATGGCAGCCACAACGTGAAGCGAGCACCGCCAAGCGGACCGCCGTTGTCCAGATGCAGGTGGCCGTGCCGCTCCTTGCGCGCATGCAGGGCGGCCAGCGTCTTGGCCAGCTTGAGCCCGGTGCCGCCGGCCGGTGGCAGTTCCGCGTAGCCCGGGCCGTCATCCTCGACGCGCAGCAGCAAGCCGCCGTTGTCCATCGCCGCGCTGAGGCGGACGCAACTCTTGGCGAAACGCCCGGCGTTCTGGACAGCATTGTTGAGAATGTCGGTCAGCAGGTCGCGGTCGAGCGGCCATTCGTCGAAGGCCTGGCAGTCGATTTCGAGCCGGATCTGCGCGGCGGCAAGGTGATGGCGCTGGGCCAGGGCAACCTCGTCGCAAAGGTCGCAGACCACGGTCGGCACGACGGCCAGCGCCTGGTCGTGGCGCCCGAGCCGGTAGGCGGTCAGCGTGCGCGACAGGCGCTGGGCAGCGGCCTCGATGGCGTAGCGCGCTTCGCCGAGATCGATGCCGTGTTTGCTTTCCGCCTCGATCAGCGTCGACTCGGCCTGGAACAGCTGATTTTTTGCGTCGTGGATGCCTGACGCCAGAATGTCGAGCAGCTTTTGCATATCGTTATATTGCCGATGGCGGTTGTCCCTTTGCGCGCAAGCATACGCCGGCCGGCGGGAGGAGGGAACCGTTGCCGCCGGTCGGGTGACCGGCGGTACAAGCCGGTATCTCAGCGGGGTTTCAGCTGCAGCGGCAGTCCGGCGCTGACCAGCGTTACCTGGTCGCAGACGGCGGCGACGCGCTGGTTCAAACGGCCTTGTTCGTCGGCAAACAGGCGGGAAACCGGGTGCATGGGCACGATGCCCCAGCCGACTTCGTTCGACACGAGGATGATGTGCCCCGGCAGCGTTGGTAGCGCTTCGATCAGGTTTGCGGTCTGCGTGCGGAACAGCGGGCAGTCGATGGCCTCGCCGGCTTCGGCCTGCGCGGCGGCCTTTCCGGCAAACAGCAGGTTGGACAGCCACAGCGTCAGGCAATCGACCAGGATGCAGGTATCCGGCGCGGCCAGGTCGTGCAGGCGGTCGGTCAGGTGCAGGGTTTCCTCGACGCAGCCCCATTCGGCCGGTCGCCGTTCGCGATGGTGGGCGACGCGGCGTGCCATCTCGCCGTCCAGGGCCTGGGCGGTGGCAAGGTAGATGACCTTGAGTCCGGATGCTTGGGCGCGCTTTTCAGCGAGCAGGCTTTTGCCCGAGCGCGCGCCGCCGAGGATCAGTTCTTTCATGGGCGGCATTGTGGGTGAAGGCGGGCAGGGCGGCAACCGCTATAATCGCCGCTTCGACAATACGGAACCCGGTGCGAGTTGGACTCAATTCCGGGGCGGGCCCGCCGCTGTAATCGGGGACGGTCGCTGCAAGATGTCACTGCCAAGGGGAAACAGACCCGGCGGGAAGGCGCGGCGAACGGACGATCCGAGAGCCAGAAGACGTGTCGAAAACGCCAACAAAATGATCCTGGCGTCGTTGTGCTGCCTTGCCGTACTTTTTGTACTGCCTTCAGCGGCGCGCCTAGCCAGGAACGCTTCGCTTCATGTTGTTGGCGTTTCTTGAAAATGGAAGCCTGTGGACAGGGCTTCGCGGCAGCGTTTGGACAACGTCGCCGCGAGGCCCTTTTGCTTTTGGAGAATCGGATGCATTCGTTTGACCACCAGTTCAACATCGCGGCCCCGAACCGCGACATCGACACCGCCCTGCAGCACAAGATCGACCGCAAGACCAAGCCGCTCGGCGCGCTCGGCCTGCTCGAAAAGACGGCCAAGAAAAT
This sequence comes from Dechloromonas sp. ARDL1, assembly GCF_051122455.1. Taxonomy (NCBI): domain Bacteria; kingdom Pseudomonadati; phylum Pseudomonadota; class Betaproteobacteria; order Rhodocyclales; family Azonexaceae; genus Dechloromonas; species Dechloromonas sp. ARDL1. Next base: position 3,443,103 of record NZ_CP168939.1, on the reverse strand, counting down.
CGGTCTGATCCAGCAGACGCTGACCCCCAGCCTGAACAACCCGCAGATGCTCGTCTTCGCCGGCGATCATGGTGCTGCCAAGGCCGGCGTGTCGGCCTACCCGCAGGACGTGACCTGGCAGATGGTCGAGAACTTCCTGGCCGGCGGCGCGGCGATCAACGTCTTCGCCCGCCAGAACGGCTTCGGGCTGTCGGTGGTCGATGCCGGCGTGGCGCACGATTTCGGCGGCGAGCGCGAAGGGCTCATCGATCTGAAGATCGCACCGGGTACCGCCAACTACATCGAGCAACCGGCGATGACCGTCGCCCAGTGCGCCCAAGCCATCGAGCAGGGCGCCGGCATCGTCCTCGGATTGGCAGCGGCCGGCTGCAACGTCGTCGGCTTCGGTGAAATGGGCATCGGCAACACCGCCTCCGCCTCGCTGCTCACCCACTGCCTGACCGGCCTGCCGTTGGCCGAATGCGTCGGGCGCGGTACCGGTCTGGATGACGCCGGCCTCGCCCGCAAGCAGGACCTGCTCGAACAGGCGCTGCTGCGCTACCGCAACGGCGGCGGCGACAACGATCCGTTCGCCGTGCTCGCCGAATTCGGCGGCTTCGAGATCGCCACCATGGTCGGCGCCATGCTCGCTGCTGCCGAAGCGAAGATGGTCCTGCTCATCGACGGCTTCATCGTCGGCTCGGCGGCGCTCGTCGCCTCGCGCCTCGCCCAGGCCCTGCTCGACTACTGCGTCTTCTGTCACCGCTCCGCCGAAGCCGGCCACCGCACGCAACTGCTCGCCATGGGCGCCGAACCGCTGCTCGATCTCGGCCTGCGCCTCGGCGAAGGCACCGGCGCCGCGCTGGCCTACCCGCTGGTCCAGGCGGCGGTGAATTTCCTCAACGAGATGGCCAGCTTCGAATCGGCCGGCGTCTCGGACAAGGAATAAGCCGCTTACCCAGGCAAACCCCCGCCCGTCTCAAGGCTTGCCTGAGGCGTGGGCGGGAATCGAGGGCTGCAACATGATCCGTCGCGAACTGGAATATTTCTTCGGTGCCATCCGCTTCTTCACGCGGCTGCCGGTACCCGGCTGGGTCGGGCATTCGGCCGAGGCGCTCAACCACTCGGCCCGCTACTTCCCGGCTGTCGGCCTGCTGGTCGGTGGCATCGGCGCGCTCGTCTATTGGCTGGCCCTGCACCTGTGGCCTCAGTCTGTCGCCGTCCTGCTGTCGATGGCGGCGACGCTGTACGCGACCGGAGCCTTCCACGAAGACGGCTTGTCGGACACCGCCGACGGCCTCGGCGGCGGCTGGGAAAAACAACGCATCCTCGACATCATGAAGGACTCCCGCGTCGGCAGCTACGGCGTCGTCGCGCTGGTGCTGGCCTTGCTCGGCAAGTTCGTGCTGCTCACGTCGCTCGACCCGGCGCTGGTCCCCGTCGCCCTGCTTGCCGGCCACGCCGTCTCCCGCTTCTGCGCGACGATGCTGCTGGCGACCATGGACTACGTGCGCGAAGACGCGTCGAGCAAGGCCAGACCGCTGGCGACGCGGATGTCCGGCGGCAATCTGCTCGTCGCGTTGTGTTTCGCCGCAGCGCCGCTGGTGTTGTTGCCGTGGTGGAAAGTGCTGGCCGGTGTTGCGTTGGCTGCCGTGGCGACGCTATGGCTGGTCGGGAAATTCCGGCGCTGGCTGGGGGGGTATACCGGGGACTGCCTGGGGGCGGTGCAGCAGGTGGCCGAGATCGGGTTTTATCTGGGTTTGGTGGCGAACTGGGTGGCGTTTGCGTCTTAACGCCGTTGTATAGCGGATGTCGAGATTCGGCCACAATCAGCCATCCAGAAGTCTGCTTCACGGCAGACAGCCACAATTAACTCGAACGAGAAGAAAAGCAGTTGGTATCCCATGTGATTTAATGCATGACTTTGGTATCAATCTGTAACCTCAACTTTTGCGGCTACCCAACCCGTAAGCAATGTCCTGTATATGATCAAATTTTTCGCGCTTCTCTTAGCTGTCATCGGATTGTTATTGCTCGGGATAGGGATAGCCTTAGCACGCGAGTATCCCGCTATGTTGGCAATTGGGCTTGCCGGAGCTGCCATTAGCTATTTTGCGTACTCTTTAGATAAGCGTCGAGAGAAATTACTCCAAGAGAAACATGCCAAGGAAATAAAATTTCGGGTCGAAGCTCTGGCGAAAGCTCCTTGGGAAAATGGAAAATCCCTGGAGGTGAAAACCAGCAGCACAAATGTTCTGATTACATTTCTAATGCTAATCGCGAGCGTTTTGTTTGCTTACTCTTCCGCTTCTGCCGCCGAACCCAGATGGGGAATGTTTGTTGGTAGCGTCTTATTGGCCACATTTGTTTTTCTTGCTTTATTTCGAATATTCCCCGGCATGGGAAAACCAGCTCTGGTGCTCAGTATCCGTGGCTTTCAAACGCCATTACACGGAATTGTTCCATGGTGCGAAGTTGGTGGAATAAATCTTCAACAGATCACGCTTCGAGGCACTACAACTAATACGCTGAATTTTCAAGTTGAGAACTACGCCAAAGGAGTTGGCCACATCCATTGGACGGATAGGGTATTGGCTGTTTTTGGGCTTGGCGTTCTAAAACGAAAAGTAATTCCCATACCGTTGAATGGGGCAAGTGAAGAGCCAGAGACTGTTTACGCAATCGCTAGGCTCCTTTGGCAACAAAATACTGGCATGAGCCATGAATGGAACCCGATGTTCTCAAATGAGTTTAATCAGGCTGCCCGGCGAGTTCATGAATTTCTCGATCACTATAAAGACCCAAATTCATCCGCAGGTGGCATTCTCAGCAACCCTGAAAAGGCACTTAAGGAAGTGGAACAATTTCGTCAGGATATGGGTACCGTAAATTCGGAACGTCGGCGCACCATAAGCAAGATCAATTGGATGGTAGCAATCAGCATATTCGGCATTGTCGCCACCCTTCTTTGGTCTATTTTGATGAGACATATTTAGTTGAAGGTCAGTTTCCCAAAGGCTTGACCGTCGGTATTGGGGCGAAAACCGACTCAATAGTTTGTAAATTACTTCGATGCACCTCCACCTAATCCGCCATCCCACGCCCTTGATCGATACCGGTATCTGCTATGGCCGGGTCGATTGTCCGGCGGAAAATGCGGTTTCGGCGGCCGCCATGCTGCTGGCTAAGCTACCGGCCGGACTGCCAGTGTGGACCAGCCCCCTGATCCGCTGCCGCGCCCTAGCCGCAAAACTTCACCCGCAACCCATCATCGACCACCGCCTCGCCGAGATGCATTTCGGTGATTGGGAGGGCCAGCGCTGGGAGGATATTCCGCGCGCCGAACTCGATGCCTGGGCGGCCGATGTGGCTGGGTATACGCCGCCGGGCGGGGAGTCGCCGCGCGATTTGCAGCGGCGGGCGCTCGATTTCGTGGCGTCGCTGGACGTGCCGGAGGCGGTGATCGTCACCCATGCCGGGGTGATCCGCACCTTGCTCGCCCACTGGCAGGGGCTGCCGCCGGAACGCTGGACGGAACTGAACTTTGCCTACGGTTCGTGCACGGTGGTCGATGTGCCGCGCTGAAGCGGCGTGAATGGCTACAAGGCCGCGAGCTAGTAGAATGCCGGCCATGGAAAACTTCAATCCCTTGCGCGACGCCATCCCGGTCGGCGAAATCCGTCGGGCGCTGGTCATCAAGCTGCGCCATCACGGCGACGTGCTGGTCAGTTCGCCGGTGTTCTCGGTGCTCAAGGCGCGTGCGCCGCAGGCCGAGATCGACGCGCTGGTCTATGCCGATACGGCCGAGATGGTGACGCTGCATCCGGCCATCGCGCAGGTGCATACCATCGACCGCAAGTGGAAGCAGTTGGGGGCGATGGGCCAGCTCAAGGCCGAGCTGGCGCTGTATAACGCCTTGAAGGCTCGGGGTTACGACCTGATCATCCATCTCACCGAGCATTGGCGCGGTGCCTGGCTGTGCCGGCTGTTGAAGCCACGCTGGGCGGTCGGTCCGGCGGTGCGCGGGCGGAGCAAGCGCTGGAAGCAGAGCTTCACGCACATTCAGGCGATGCACAACCCGCTGCGCCACATGGTCGAGACCAATCTCGATGCGTTGCGCCGGCTGGGCATCCAGCCGGGGGCGGATGAGCGGCGTCTGACGCTGGTGCCGGGGGCTCCAGCCGAGGCAAGCGTGGCGGCGCATCTGGCCGGCTTTGGCCTGCAGGGCAAGGATTTCATTCATCTTCATCCGGCTTCGCGCTGGTTCTTCAAATGCTGGCCGGTCGAGCGCATGGCGGCGCTGGTCGAGCGGCTGCAGGCGGCGGGCCACACGGTGGTGCTGACGGCGGCGCCGAGCAACGATGAGAAGAAGATGCTGGATGCCATCCAGGCGAAGCTGGCCAAGCCGGCGTTAAGCCTGTCCGGCCAGTTATCGCTGAAGGAGCTGGCGGCACTGACCCAGGCGGCCAAACTGTTCATCGGCGTCGATTCGGCACCCATGCACATCGCGGCGGCGGTGGGTACGCCGACCGTGGCGCTGTTCGGGCCATCCGGCGACAAGCAGTGGGGGCCGTGGAGTGCGAATAGCCGCGTCGTGGCCAGCACGGCGCATCCGTGCCGCCCCTGCGGCGTGGATGGCTGCGGCGGCGGCAAGGTCAGCGATTGCCTGGTCTCGTTGCCCGTCGATCAGGTATTCCTGGCGGCGCAGGCGATGCTGCATCAAGCGGGCGGGGGTGGGGAATGACCATCAGGCTTGCGTTGGTTCGCCAGCGTTATAACCCGTTCGGGGGGGCGGAGCGCTTCGTTGCGACGACCCTGGAAGCATTGATGCGCAAGAATGACGATTTGTCGCTGACGCTGATTACCCGCAAATGGTCGGGGGGCGAGCTCAAGCATGGGGTGATCGAGTGTGCGCCGCCGTACCTTGGCCGCCTTGGGCGCGATCGCTCGTTTGCCCGCTGCGTGCAGCGGACGCTGGCGCGCGAACGTTTCGATCTCGTGCAGTCGCATGAGCGGATTGCCGGGTGCGACATCTTTCGCGCCGGCGACGGCGTGCATGCCGCCTGGCTGGAGCAGCGAAGTCGCCAGCAGAGCCTGCTTGGCCGTATCGGTACGGCCTTGTCACCGTGGCATCGCTATACCTTGGCGGCGGAGCGGGCGATGTTTGCCGATCCGCGTTTGCGGGCGGTGATCTGTATTTCCGAGCTCGTTCGCGACGACATTCGGCGCTTCTACGGGGTGCCCGAGCAGAAGCTGCACGTGATTTATAACGGGATCGATCTCGAGCGCTACCACCCGGGGCTGGCGCTTGAGCACCGGGCCGAGGTGCGGCGGCAGCACGGCATTCCCGAGGCCGCGCCACTGTTTGTTTATGTTGGCTCCGGTTTCGAGCGCAAGGGGGTTGCTCCGCTGCTTGCCGCCTTGTCTCGCGCCCAGGCGACGGACAGCCATCTGGTGGTTGTCGGCGCCGACAAGAAGCTGGAATCCTATCGCCAGCAGGCGGAACGTCTCGGTTTGGCGGAGCGTGTCGTCTTTACCGGCGGGATCAAGAATGTGCTGCCCTACTACGGTGCGGCCGACGCATTCGTTTTGCCAACACTGTACGAGCCTCTCTCGAATGCGGTGCTCGAAGCGTTGGCCTGCGGTTTGCCGTGTATCGTCAGCGACCATTGCGGCGCGGCCGAGCTGATCGAACCGGGTGTCAACGGGCATGTTTGCGATGCGCTCGACGTGGCGGCCTTGAGCGCGCATCTCGACCGGCTGGCCCAGCCGGGAGTGGCTGCCGGCATGCGCGAGGCTGCGCGCGCGGCAGTCGGGCATCTTGGCCTGGCGGCGATGTCGGAGCGATTGCTGGGGCTTTATCGGAGCCTGCTCTGAGGCGGGTTGGTGAAACGGTATAATGCTTGTTTAACCGTCCTGCGCCCATGACTAAATCCGCGAGCAGTCGAGAGCTTTACCTGCGCCTTCTCCAGTACGTTCGTCCCTACTGGAAGGCCATCCTGCTTTCCTTGGGGGCAACCGCCATCATGGCGGCAACTGAGCCGATGTTTCCGGCCTTGTTGAAGCCGCTGCTGGACGAGGGATTCGCCAGTCAGGGCGGAGGCGTTGGCAATCCCTTGCTCATTCCGCTCGGCATTGTCGGCGTGTTCATTTTGCGCGGCGTTTTCAACTACTTGTCGTCGTATGGGTTTTCGTGGGTGTCGAACCGGGTCATTTCGGATATTCGTGCCGAGATGTACGGCCGAATGGTTCGCCTGCCCAATAGCTATTTCCAGAAAAACGCTTCCAGCGTGCCGCTGACCAAGATCGCCTACGACGTCAACGGGGTGGCCTCGGCGGCCACCAACGTTATCGTCACGGTGCTCAAGGACGGTTTGGTCGTGATCGGCCTGCTGTGCTGGCTGTTGTGGCTGAACTGGCAGTTGACGCTTATCTGCTTCGCGCTGATTCCGGCGGTGGCGTGGGCGATGCGGACTTTTTCCGGGCGCCTGCGCAAGGCCAGCCGAGCGGCTCAGGTCAGCACCGCGCACATGGTTCAGGTGCTGCAGGAAACCGCGCATTGCGAGCGGGTGATCAAGGTTTTCGGCGGCGAGTCGCAGGAGGCGGAGCGTTTTCACCGGACCAATGATGAGGTGCGCCGCCAGAACATGCGTCAGGCGGTGGCTGCTGCGGCGACCAACCCGATTGTCCAGATGTTTGCGGCGATGGCGGTGGCGGTGGTTATCTATGTCGCGCAGGTACAGTCGGCATCGGGGCAGATCACGGTGGGCAGTTTCGTTTCGTTTATCACCGCGCTATTGATGCTGCTTTCTCCGTTGCGCCACCTGGCCGATATCAATGCGCCGCTGCAACGGGGACTGGCGGCAGCTGAAAGCGTTTTCCAACTGCTCGACGAGGTACCCGAGAGCGACGACGGTAAGCTTGATGCCGGTCATGTCTCCGGACACCTGCTCTTCCGCGATGTGACCTTCCGTTATCCGCGTGCGGAACGTAATGCACTGTCCGGCATCAACCTCGATATCGCGCCGGGCCAGACCGTCGCGCTGGTCGGTCAGTCGGGGGGGGGTAAGTCGACGCTGGCGGCGCTGGTCCCGCGTTTTCACAACCCGGATGGCGGCGCCATCCTGATCGATGGCAACGATGTGCGGACCTTGAGCATGCATAGCCTGCGCCGCAATATCGCGTATGTCAGCCAGGACGTTCTGCTGTTCAACGATAGTGTTGCGGCCAATATTGCCTATGGCGACATGGCCGGGGCGCCGCTTGAGGCCATCGAGGCCGCTGCTGCTGCGGCCAACGCGCTGGATTTCATTCGCGCCTTGCCCAATGGTTTCGATACCGTGATCGGTGAAAACGGCAACAACCTCTCCGGCGGCCAGCGTCAGCGCCTGGCGATTGCACGCGCCATTCTCAAGGATGCGCCGATCCTGATCCTCGATGAAGCGACTTCTGCGCTCGATAACGAATCGGAGCGCCTGGTGCAGGGAGCACTGGAAAACCTGATGAAGAAACGAACCACGCTCGTCATCGCCCATCGTTTGTCGACCATCGAGAAAGCCGACCTGATTGTTGTGCTGGGCGAGGGGCGAATCCTGGAGTCCGGTCGCCACGGCGATCTGTTGGCCATGAATGGTGCGTATGCCCGTTTGCACAGCCTGCAAATGCAGACCGAATCGATGCGGGAAGAAGCATGAAAATTCTACATACCGAAGCCTCGTGCGGCTGGGGCGGCCAGGAAATCCGTATCCTGACCGAGGCGCGTGGTTTGATTCGGCGTGGTCATCAGGTCGAACTGGTTTGCCCGGCCGAGGCCCAGATTTTTGCTGCGGCGCCGGATTACGGCGTGCCGGTAAGGGCGTTGCCTATCGGCAAGAAGCGCCTCGGGCCGCTCATGGCAATGCGTGCCTTTCTTCGCGACAACCGTTTCGATGTCATCAATACGCACAGTTCAACTGACTCCTGGCTGGCCGCGCTGGCTTGCCGGACCCTGGCCGATGCGCCGCCCATCGTGCGCACCCGGCATTTGTCCACGGCGGTCAATCGTTCGAGCTCGACGCGCTGGTTGTACGAAAAAGGTTGCGCCCATGTGGTGGTGACCGGTGAAGCCCTCAAGGCGCAGTTGATTCGCGACAATGGCTTCCCGGCAGCGCAATTGACCTCGGTGCCGACCGGCATCGACCTCGAACGTTTTCGTCCGCAGCCGTGTGTGCAGGCGCGTGCCGAACTCGGCCTGCGCACCGACGTCACCTATATCGGCATCCTGGCCACGCTGCGCGACTGGAAGGGGCACACCGTCCTGTTCGATGCGCTGGTCGAGCTGTTGCCGCAACGCCCCGGCTTGCGCGTGCTGATCATCGGCGACGGGCCTTACCGCGACCGCCTCGATGCTCGTGCTGCGCTGCTGGGTATCGCCGACAAGCTCGATTTTGTCGGCCATCGCAGCGATGCCGAGCGCTGGCTTCCGGCCATCGATGTATTCGCCCTGCCATCCTGGGGCGACGAAGGCGTATCGCAGGCGCTGATGCAGGCCATGGCCTGCGCCCTGCCTATCGTCACCACGCCCGTCGGTAGCCTGACCGAGGTCATTCTCGATGGCGAAACCGGACTGATCGTGCCGCCGCGCGATGCCCATGCGCTGGCGGGTGCCATTGCCCGTCTGCTCGACGATCCGGCGCGGGCGGCACGTCTGGGGGAGGCGGCCCGCGAACTGGCTGTTTCCCGTTGTGGCGAAGCCCTAATGCTCGACCGCATGGAAGCTATTTTCCGCCGTTTCGGGCGCCCCGGAGCTCGCTGATCCATGTGCGGCATCGCCGGATTTTTTGGCCACCGTCCGCTCGCCGCACAGGCTGTCGATGCCATGCGCGCGGCCATTGCCCGTCGCGGTCCGGATGCCTTCCATGTTGCCGGAGTACGCGACCTGGACGCAGACTTTATCGAGCAGGCGGAGTTCGGTGGCCTGCAGCGCGCCCTGTTGCACGCCCGCCTGTCGATCCGCGATCCGCGTCCGGCGGCTGATCAGCCGATGCGCAGCGAGGATGGCGATATCTGGCTGTGCTACAACGGCGAGGTCTACGGCTGGGAGGCTGACAAGGCGGAACTGCAAGTCGCTGGTCACGTCTTCAACACGACGTCGGATACCGAATTCATCCTGCGCGCCTATCGGCAATGGGGTTGGGATGGCCTCCTGCCCCGCCTGCGCGGCATGTTTGCCCTGGTGATAGTGGACCGCAAGCTCGGAAAGGTGTTTGCCGCCCGTGACCGCATGGGCCTCAAGCCCCTAGTCTACTACCACGATCCGGCCAGCGGCGAATTCGCTTTCGCCTCGCTGGTGCGCGGTGTCCTGCCTTACTTGCCGGCCGATAAGCGCGAATTCTCGCCGGCGGGCATAGACGCCTACCTAGCGCACCGCACGATCCCGGCGCCGCATACCGTTTTCACGCATATCCGCCGTCTGGAAAATGCCCATGCGCTGGAGTTCGATCTCGCCAGCGGTACGCTGAAGAAGCACCGCTACTGGTCGCCCGATCCTTTGGACGACAGCGAATGCACGTGGCAGGCCGAACTTGATCGGGCGATTGCGCTGCGTACCGCAGCCGATCGTCCGGTCGGCCTGTTTCTCTCCAGCGGTATCGATTCGACCGTGATCGCCAGCCGTCTGGTCGAGCAGGGATATCGCAACATCAAGACTTTCACCGCGGCATTCGACAATCCGGCCATGGATGAAAGCCGCGATGCCGCCGCCATTGCCCGGCGCCTGGGCATGGAGAACGAGCGTGTCGCCATGCCGGCTGATACGGTGGCCGATTTTGCGCGGATTGTCGCCGATCTCGACGAGCCGTTCGCCGACCCGTCGAGCTTCCCGACCTGGTATCTGGCGCGGGCAGCGGTGGAGACCGTCAAGGTCGTGCTGTGCGGCGATGGCGGCGATGAGATGTTCGCCGGCTACAAGCGATATCGCCAGCATTTGCGCTCGGCCTGGCGGCGGCATCTGCCTGCCATCGGGGTGCTGCGCCCGGCGCCCTCTGTCCGCCCTGCCAAGTCCGGCCGCCTCGCACTCGAAGCATCGTTGAGTTGGATCGATGCCTACCCATTGCGCTTTTCCGGTATCGGCATGAGCGAGCGCGCCGCCTTGCAGCCGGCCTTTGCCATCAATGCCCATTATTGGCGAATACCCGAGAATCTGGACGAACAGACAGCGATCGAACAGTTACTGGCCATCGACGGCGAGAATTACTTGCCGGAATACATTCTGCGCAAGGGCGACCTGTTGACCATGGCCCACGGTCTCGAAGGGCGTGCGCCGCTGCTCGACCAACTGTTCGTGCGTCGGGTTCGCGCCATGCCCGCTGCCGAGCGCTTTACCGACCCCGCAAAGCAGGCACTGGCCGGCGTTTGCCCGCAGGCTGACGAATTCGCCTTTTTCTCGCGCAAGAAAATGGGTTTCAATCCGCCGGTCGCCGGTTTGTTGCAATCGCTGCAAGGCCGGTTCCACGGTTTGCCGGAGCGTCTGGAAAAACAGACCCGGGGCCAGCTATCCGCCGCCGCCTTGCATGAGGCACTGGTGCAATGGCGTGGCGACAAATCGTATGGCGAGCAACTGCTGCAACTGTTGATCCTTGACGAATCGCTGGGCCAACTCAAGGTGCTGGCCGAGGCCGCCCATGGCTAAGAAAAGCCGTTTATGGTCGCGTCTTCTGGTCGTGTCGCATGCCTTGCCGCGCCTGATATTCGGCCGGACCAAGCCGGGCCGTCCGCAGCGCATCCTTATCGCCCATCATTTGCTGCTCGGCGACACGATCATGCTCGCCGGCTTGTTCAAGAAATTGCGCCGCGATTACCCGGAGGCGCAAATCGATGTGCTGGTGCCGGCGGCCTGGCTGCCGATCTTTGCCGGCCGGCCTTACGGCGTGCGTGGCCTGGCTTACAACCCGCGCGTCCTGGATGGCCAAAGGAAACTGATTTCGGAAGGCCCGTACGATTGGGCGCTGGTACCGGCCGATAACCGCTGGGCATGGATCGCCCGTGCCATGGGGGCACGTTGGGTGAGCGCCTTCGCTGGAGGTGGCGGAGGTGTCAAGGATTGGCCGGTGGATGAATTCATCGACTGGCCGCTCATGCCGGAAGCCTGGGGCGATATCGCAGGTCGCTTGGCGCCGGGGCTGGAACCGGCACCGTTCACCCTTGGCGAATGGCCGGCGCCGCCTTTGCCGGCGCACGCGCCGGCCTTGCCGCTAAAGCCATACGTCGTTCTGCATCTTGGCGCCTCCAGTCCGCACAAACTGTGGCTGCCGGAGCGCTGGCTGGCTTTGGCCGATACCTTGAGCGCGGCTGGCCTGACGGTGGTTTGGTCGGGTGGTCCCAATGAGCGAGGCTTGGCCGAGGTGGCCGATCCGCAGGGGCGTTTTGCCAATCTTGCCGGGCAATTCGACGTGGCCGGACTCTGGCACCTGATCGCCGGTGCCGCCTTGCTGGTCAGCCCGGATACCGGCGTGGCCCATCTGGCTCGGCTGACCGGCACGCCGGCCGTGGTGCTTTTCGGGCCGGGTTCGCCCGTTGTTTCCGGACCGGGCCGTTTCTGGCAGGACAGCCCTTTCGCGGTGGTGTGGGAAGAGCAGATCGACTGTCGTAACCAGAATCTGTTGTTCGAGCGCCCCTTGCCGTGGGTGCGCCATTGCTGGCGTGGTGTCGCCGAATGCGGTCGTCCGCGCTGCATGTGGGAAATCGACAATCAACGGGTTATGCGGGCCATTGAACAAGTGACTGACATCAAACTGGTCGGGGAGCGGGCATGAGTCCGGAAAACAAGAAACGAGTCGGCCTGTTTGTCGATTCGCTGATGGGGGGCGGAGCCGAGCGTGTGGCGCTCAATTTTGCCGAGAAATTCATCGAGCTGGGCCACGACGCACGGGTCTTCGTGCTACATCCGCCGATCGAGCACCAGACCGGTAATGTGCCGATCCATCTGGTCAGCGAGCACTTCAAACTGGCTAATTGGCGACCATTGAACAAGTGGCTGTACGCCCGGCGCATCCGGCAATTGGTGCTTGAGATAGAGGCCGACGGCAAACCCTTCGATTTCTTCATTTCCAATGCAGAAGATTCAGATCGTTTGACGCGAATGGCTGGCTTGCGCCCGGTTTTTATCCGCTACCGCAACTCGCTGCTGCATTTCCTCGATGCCAAGGTTGGCGATACGCGGGGGATCAAGCGGCGTATTCGCCACCTGCGCTGGCTGAACAAATTCCGCCGCCTCTACAGCGGGCATCTTGTCACCGTGTCGCAGGCGCTACAGGACGAGCTGGTCAACGAGGTCGGGTTGAAGCCGCAGTCGATCAAGACCATCTACAACCCTTTCGATTTCGAGCTGCTGCGCCGTCGGGCTGCCGAGCCACGCGACCTGCCGAACGAACCTTACATCCTGTATCCGGCGCGCCTGACGCCGCGCAAGCGTCAGGATCTGCTATTGCGTGCCTATGCCCAATCGGGCGTGACGCTGCCGCTGGTCTTGCTGGGTGGGGTCAGTGGCGCCGAAGGCGAGCGTTACGAAGTGGAAATGAAGGCACTGGCCGACCAACTCGGTATCTCAGGGCGCGTCCGTTTTCAGGGCTTTGAGCAGAATCCGTATCCGTGGATCAAGGGGGCAGCCTTGGTCGCAATGTCTTCGGACAGCGAAGGGCTGCCCACGGTGTTGATCGAATCGCTGATTCTCGGCACGCCAGTGGTCAGCACCGATTGTCCGACCGGCCCGTCGGAAATCCTCACCGGTGATCTGGCGCGCTACCTGTCACCGGTCGGCGATGCGCCGTCACTGGCGGCCAACATCCGCGCGGCGCTGGAAAGCTATCCGCCGATTACCGAGCGGCATATCGAGCGTTTTCGCGCCGAAAACACCATACGCACCTATATCGCCCATAGCGAGGCGTTGATTGCGAAGGGGCTGGCATGAGCACGCCGCTGTTTGTCCAGATCAAGCTGCATACCTATTTCGGAGGCGGCGAGGTCTTCGCCGCCCATCTTGCTGAAGCAGCCTCCAATCTCGGGGGCAACTCGGTACTGGTCGTACATCCGGCCGCCCGGCATTGGGCCGACATGCATTTGCCGCAGACCCGGTTGATCGAAGCGCACGACTGGGCGGAGGCCGTGGTCAAACTGCCCCCGGGAATTCCGGTGATTGTCCATGCGGCACCGCCGGAGGCGATTGCTCGCGAGATTACGGCGACCCGACCTCTGATCGGTTTCGTCCATATGCCGCTGAACCATTTTTATGCCGAGAGCCGCCACGCCTATGCGGCTTGTACGCGGGTGGTCGGAGTATCGAACTATGTTCTCGAAACCATACGCGGGTTGGGTGTCGAACCCTGGCAGGAGCCGTTCTATGGGGTGGCCAGTACCAAGCGGTCGGGAGATGGGCTGGGCATCGTTTCCGCGTCCGAGTTCGAATGGGACAAGCGAAAGTTTCGCGACCGCCTGCTCGGGTTGAGCGAGCCGGTCTGGTCCAAACTGCGCCGCCGGGCTGCTTACCGGAAACGTGATGGCCTGACCTTGGGCATTGTCTCGCGACTGGCGCCGATCAAGCAGTTTCCCTTGCTGATGGGCTTGTTGGCACCGCATCTGGTCCGTCGACCAGACATTAATCTGGAAATATTCGGGGCCGGCGGCTATGCCGCTGTGCGCGATTTGCGGCGGGCACTCAGGCCGCTGGGCGATCGCGTGCGTTTCTGGGGGCACCAGCGCGACGTTGCCCAGGCCTACGCCGGTATCGATGTACTGCTTACCGGCCTGCCGGAGCGCGAGGCGCTGGGCTTGAACGTTATCGAGGCGCAGGCCTGCGGCATACCGGTCCTGGCGCCGGGCGCGCCACCATTCACTGAAACCGTGGTTCCTGGCGAAACGGGTTGGTTGTACGCCGATCCCAGGCGGCATGACCAAAACGGGCTTTACCCCGAATTCGCCGTGCTGCTCAAGAGCATTGCCGAGCAACGTGCTGGCGATAGCTGGCTCGACCCCCGCCGGTCCGTCGGGCACATGCAGAAATTCTCCAAGGAGGCGTTTGCCTCGCGACTGGGGCGTCTGCTCGCCGAGTTGGGCTGACTCCTGACGAACGTTCCGGAGCGCGTAGATCGCTATAATGTTGTCGCCATGCCCGGTGCCTGGCTTTCGTGTAGACGATTTTCGATAGTCGCCGCCAGGCGTCCTTATCGCTCACCCCAGAGGCCCATGTGATCAGAAAAGACGGTCGTACCATGCGTCGCTTGCGCAAGCTGCGTTTTGCGCTGAGCAAACCGAAAACGGCAGAGAACAGCGGCGTTTTCCTGCCGGTTGGGGCGCGGGGTATTTCAGCGTCGTTGCGACGGGCAATCTACCTGGACCCATACGAGGCACATGAGCGTGGGGTAATCGAGAAAAAACTGGGCGCTGACGATGTGGTGCTCGAACTCGGAGCCGGAATCGGCTTCATCTCGACGTTCTGCGCCAAGCGCATCGGCAGCGAGCGTGTCTTTGCGGTCGAGGCCAATCCGGTAATGGCGGAAACGATACGCGAAACCTATCGCCTGAACGGTGTCGCTCCGACATTGACCTGCGGCCTGCTGGGATGCGGCGACGGGGAGGAAACCTTTTTCGTTGAGGGCGACTTCATTTCATCCTCGACCCATCAGCGCAGTACTTCAGCACAACCGGTCAAGACCCGGCGCTATGATGCGCGGGCATTCATTGCGCAGTGCAAGCCGACCTTCCTGATTTGCGATATTGAAGGTGGCGAGCGTGAATTGTTGGCCTATATGCCCCTGACCGGGGTCAAGAAACTGTGTATCGAGTTGCATCCCCATGTGATCGGCAACACGGCCACCAGTGAAATTGTGGGGCGTTTGCTCGCAGAGGGTTTCGTCTGCGACTTTCTTTCTTCTTCCGGAAAAGTGTTCTTTTTCGAACGCTCGTGAGTTCTTGCATGTCGTTCGCTTCTGCCGACCGCGATAAGCGCTTCGCCTTGTTTGCCTGGGGCGGGATTTCACTGCTCGGTGTTTTTGCCTTGCTGGCCAACGCACCGGCACCCCGCCGTATATTTCTGTTGCTGGCCTTGGTGGCGTGCGCAATCGACTGCATTCGCCAGATACGGATACGCCCTGTTGCGCTGCTGTTCTTGCCGTGGCTTGCGGTGGTGCTGCTTTCTGCCGCATGGTCGCCCGCACCGACTGTCACCCTGGTGGATGCCCTGCAAGAAGTCGTTTCCCCGTTGGCTGCCGGCTTGCTCGCAGCCTCAGTGGCATCCCGCCTCGAATGGCGTCATGTCGGGTGGTTGTTTGGGGTGTTGGCACTGGGAGGGCTGTTGGCCGCTCTCGGTGCGCTTCATGTCCATACCGGTTTCTGGCCGACTGCACCGGCATGGCTGCGTGGGGCCTATGCGGGTCGTGGGGTGGCGAGCACGCTGGGCGTATTTCTGGTGCTGGCCGGGGGGGGCTTGCTTGTAGTCAACCGGGCTGCGCTGTCGGTTGGCACGCGCGGTATGCTTTTGCTGGGCGGCGGTCTGTTGCTGGTTGGCATGTTGCTGGGAATGCTGGGACATAACCGGATGTTCTGGTTTGCGCTGCTGGTCGGTGCGTTGCCGTGGCTGGTTTTGGCCGGGCAGATTTCGCGAAAGTGCCAACTTGCGGCCGGGGGAGCCTTGCTGCTCTTGTTCATGGGCGGGATGGCGTATTCCAGTTATTTTGCCAAGGCACAATCCGATTCGCCTGCGAATGCTGTCGTTACGCAGATCGGCGCCAGTTATGCCAGCGATCCGCGCTGGCTGCTCTGGCAAAGCTGGGTGCCGGTCATCGCTGAGCGCCCCTTGCTTGGCTTCGGTTATGGCAGTCGTGTGTTGCCCTTGGTTGGGGCGGCCCACGTTTCCTCCATTGGCAATTCCGAGCCCGACGAAGTAATCAAGCACCATACCCACAATGTTCTGTTCAATACCGTGGTACAGACCGGATTCGTCGGGTTAGCAGCTTTTCTGCTCCTTTTGTTCGGTGTCTGGCGCTGGATAGGTGGAGAGAGTTCGCCGGCCGACGATGTGGCGAGAAAGTGGCGCTTGGCGGCTATTTCCGTATTGATTGGTGGTTTGGCAAAGTCGATGACAGATGATTTCTTCTGGGGGCCGGCCGGTATTGTGATGTGGTTGCTGATCGGCACAATGGTCGGGCTCGGACGGCGTACAGGGCAAAGGTGATCATGATGGAGAATCGACAGTCCTTCCTGATCATCCGACGCGATAACATTGGCGACCTGGTGCTGACGACGCCGATGCTCGAAGCCATTCGGAAACGTTACCCCGAGGCCTATATCGCCGTCCTGGTGAATAGCTACAATGCGCCGGCAATCGCCGGAAATCCCTTTGTCGACGATGTGTTTTCCTATACCAAGGGCAAGCATGCCGCCGGGGCTTCCATTCTGCATGCCCATTGGCAGCGGCTGAAGCTGATCTGGCGTTTGCGGCAGTGCCGCTTCGATTTCGTGATCCTGCCCAACGGCGGCTTTGCTGCCCGTGCCTTGAGTTTCGCTCGTTTACTCAAGCCTCGGCGGATCGTCGGGTTCGTTTCGGGCGAAGCTCCCAGCGGACTCAGTCTGCCGATTGCTCATGCGGGCGGCGAACATTTGCATGAAACAGAAGATATCTGCCGCCTGCTTGCTCCGCTGGATGTGACGGAGCCGATCCCCGGTTTGACCGTGGTGGCGGACAAGGCGCTGGCGGCAAGAATATCCGCCGGCTTTCCTGCTACCTTCACCCAGGCGTCCGGGCCGGTTGTTGCCTTGCATTTGAGTGCGCGCAAGGAAAAACAGCGCTGGCCGGTGGAGCGCTTTGCAGAATTGGCGCATCGCCTGCATGCAGCGTATGGAGTGCGTTTCCTGGTGTTCTGGTCGCCGGGCGACGAGAACAATCCCTTTCATCCTGGCGATGACGGCAAGGCTGCACGCCTGTTGATCGAAATCGCCGATCTTCCGGTGGCTCCGGTTCGTACTGAAGCCCTGGCCGAACTGATTGCCGGTTTGTCGCTGGCCGACCATGCCGTCTTGTCGGATGGCGGTGCGATGCATCTGGCTGCGGGGTTGGGGAAACCCTTGGTCTGTTTCTTCGGCAACTCGCCGGCCTACCGCTGGCATCCTTGGGGCGTGCCCTATCGGCTGCTGCAAAAGCCATCGGAGGATGTCGGCGATATCAGCGTGGATGAGGCCTGCCAGGCTTACGGGGAGTTGGTGGCTGCAATCGCTCTGGCGGAAGACACCGGGCCAGAGAATTGAATCGGCGAACTTCCGAAAGATAACGAAGCTTTCTCGGCGCCCGCGTCACCGAGCAGGGGCTTGTGCCCCCCTGCTCAAGCAAGACTTTCCACGGCGCTGTTTTGCAGCTTAATGCGCCGCTTCCCAGTTCGGCCCAACGCCGACCTCGACGACCAGCGGCACCTTCAGTTCAGCCACCTGGCTCATCAGCTTCGGCAGGTGGGTGCGGACCTCCATCAGTTCGCCATCCGGCACTTCGAGCAGCAGTTCGTCGTGCACCTGTAGCACCACTTTTGATTGCATGCGGTTCGCCTCCAGCCAGTTCTGCACGGCGACCATGGCCAGCTTGATCAGGTCGGCGGCGGTGCCCTGCATCGGCGCGTTGATCGCGGCGCGCTCAGCGCCCTGGCGGCGCATGGCCTGGCTGGAGCGGATTTCCGGGAACCACAGGCGGCGGCCGAAGGCAGTTTCGACATAGCCCTTGTCGCGCGCCGTCTGGCGAGCTTCTTCCATGTACTGGGCAACGCCGGGGTAGCGGGCGAAATAGCGGTCGATGTAGGTCTGTGCGGCACTGCGCTCCAGCCCAAGCTGGCGGGCCAGGCCGAAGGCGCTCATGCCGTAGATCAGGCCGAAATTGATGCTCTTGGCGACGCGGCGCTGGTCGGGCCCGACTTCGAGCGGCGTGACGCCAAAGATTTCGGCAGCGGTTGCGCGGTGTACATCCTCGCCGTGCGCAAAGGCCTCGCGCAGTCGTTCATCGCCGGACAGGTGGGCCATGATCCGCAATTCGATCTGCGAATAGTCGGCCGACACGATGCTGCTGCCCTGTGGGGCAATGAAGGCGGTGCGGATGCGCCGGCCTTCCTCGGTGCGTACCGGGATATTCTGCAGGTTGGGGTCACTGGAGGCGAGACGCCCGGTGACCACGGCTGCTTGTGAGAAGTGAGTATGTACTCTCCCGGTCTGTGCGTTGACCATGCGCGGCAGCTTGTCGGTGTAGGTGCCTTTCAGTTTCGACAGGCTGCGGTGCTCGAGCAGTAACTTCGGCAGCGGGTAGTCGAGCGCCAGTTCGGTCAGCACTTCCTCGTCGGTCGACGGGCCACCGGTGGCGGTTTTTTTCTTGACCGGCAGGCCGAGCTTGTTGAACAGGATGTCGCCGAGTTGCTTGGGCGAAGCCAGGTTGAACGGCTGGCCGGCCAGTTCGTAGGCCTGGCTTTCCAGCGCCATGATCTTCTGGCCCATCTCGTGGCTTTGCCGCGCCAGCAGATCAGGGTCGATCAGGATGCCGTTGCGCTCAATCCGCCAGATGACCTGCCGTGCCGGCATCTCGATGTCGTGGTAGATGTGGTTGAGGCCAGGTTCGCTGGCAAATTGCGGATGCAGCACGTCATGGACGCGCAGGGTGACGTCGGCATCCTCGGCGGCGTAGGTCGCGGCCCGTTCGATATCGACCTGATCGAAGGTGATCTGCTTGGCGCCCTTGCCGCACAGGTCTTCGTAGGCGATGGTGTCGAGGCCGAGGTGGCGGCTGCATAGCTGGCCGAGGTCGTGGCCCTTGTCGGACTCGATGACGTAGCTCTGCAGCATGGTGTCGTGGGCGATGCCGGCCAGCGTAATGCCGTGGTTGGCGAACACGTGCTGGTCGTACTTGGCATTCTGCAGCACCTTGGCGTGCGTGGTCGATTCCAGCCAGGGCTTGAGCTTGGCGAGCATTTCGTCACGCGGTAGTTGGTCGGCGACGCCGGGCGCAGTGTGGGCAAGCGGGATATAGCAGGCTTCGCCCGGCTTAACCGACAGCGAAATCCCGACGATGCGGGCCGCGAACGAATCGAGACTGTTGGTTTCGGTATCGAGGGCCGTGAGCGGGGCCGCTTCCACCTTGGCCAGCCAGGCAGCGAACTGATCCCACGTCAGCACGGTCTCGTAATGAACGTTGAGTTTAGGGGGGGGCGGAACAGGCGGGGCTGTACCAACGGTTTGTGCCGGCATGTCGGCGACGGCATCCGGCCCATCGAGTTCGCCCAGCCAGGTGCGGAACTGGTAGCGGGTATACAACTCGCGCAGGGTCGGCACGTCGCGCGGCGTAGCCGTTAAAGCCGTCGGCGCCGGCAGGTCGGGCAGGTCGCAGACGACGGTAACCAGCTTCTTGCCCAGTGGCAGGAAGCCGAGGTGGTTGCGCAGATTTTGTCCGACGACGCCGGATACGGCGTCGGCATTGGCCACCAGATTGTCCAGTGTACCGTACTGGGTCAGCCATTTGACGGCCGTCTTCGGGCCGCATTTCTGAACGCCGGGCACGCCGTCGACGGTGTCGCCGACCAGCGCCAGGTAATCGATGATGCGTTCCGGCGGCACGCCGAACTTGGCCGCGACACCGGCCGAGTCGAGCATTTCGTTGCTCATCGTGTTGTACCAGCGGATCTTTGGGCCGACCAGCTGGGTCAAATCCTTGTCGCCGGTGGAGATCAAGGTATCGATGTCGATGGCGGCTGCTTGCGTGGCCAGGGTGCCGATCACGTCGTCGGCCTCGACGCCGTCGATCATGATCACCGGCCAGCCGGCCGCCTTGATCGCGGCATGGATCGGTTCGATCTGGGCGCGCAGGTCGTCGGGCATGGGCGGACGGTGCGATTTGTACTCGGGATACCAGTCGTCGCGGAAGGTCTTGCCCTTGGGATCGAAGACGACGGCCTTGTAGTCCGCCTTGTGGTCGCTTTCCAGACGACGTAGCATGTTCAGGACGCCGTAGATGGCGCCTGTAGGTTCGCCGGCCTTGTTGCGCAGGTCGGGCAGGGCGTGGAAAGCGCGATAGAGATAGGACGAACCGTCCACCAACAACAAGAGAGGCATACGAAGTGACGGAAAGCGATAAGCTGGTGATGGGTGTGGAGACCGAGGCGCTGTTGAAAAATACGACGGCCCGCGAGTCCTGGCGGATTTTCGGCATTATGTCAGAGTTCGTCGAGGCCACCGAACGTCTGGCGGCGATCAAACCGGCCGTGACGATGTTCGGCTCGGCGCGCGTGCGGCCCGACTCGAAGTACTACATGCTGACCGAGCAACTGGCCCGCCTGCTCTCCGACTCGGGCTTCTCGGTGATCTCGGGCGGTGGTCCCGGCATCATGGAGGCTGCCAACAAGGGCGCCTTCTTCGGCAAGTCGCCATCGGTCGGTCTCAACATCCAGCTGCCGCACGAACAGAAATCCAACCCATATCAGGATATCTCGCAGACCTTCCGCCACTTCTTCGCCCGCAAGTACATGTTCGTCCGCTTCGCCAGCGCCTACGTGGTGATGCCGGGCGGCTTCGGCACGCTGGACGAGTTGATGGAAGCGCTGACCCTGATCCAGACCGGCAAGGCGCGCAAGATTCCGCTCATCCTGGTCTGCTCGGAGTTCTGGGGCGGCATGATCGGCTGGTTCAAGGATCGGCTGGTCGCCGAAGGCATGGTCGATGCCGAGGACATGAACCTGATCCAGCTCATCGACGAGCCGGAAAAGGTCGTCGAGGCCATCTTCAAGCACTACGAGGCGCGCCCCTTCGGTCCGTTGCCGAACGAACACGAGATGCTGCTCAACCTGTAAAATTGGCTTACCGATTCCGAGGATTTCACCATGCGCCGTCTTCTCCCCATCCTGCTGCTTGCCGCATTGCCTGTCTGGGCGCAGAAGGGCGACCTCCAGCCGTTGCCCGCCGTGCCGCCGCCGCCGCCGGGCATGGAGGCCTTCGACGAAGCGCTTGAGCCGCAGGTCACCATCGTCAAGAGCGAGACAGAGACGCGTGAGGAGTTTCGCGTCAAAGGCAAGCTGTACATGGTCAAGGTCACACCGGCCGCGGGCAAGCCGTACTATCTGGTCGACCGCCAGGGCGACGGCGTCATGGTCGATGTCGGTCCCGACCAGCATCCGACCCGGCCGCCGATGTGGGTCATTCATAGCTGGTAAGTCTTGTCTGTCTATACCTCGGTCGGGCGGGCCGAACTCGCTGCCTGGCTCCAGCCGCTCGGGCTGGGTGAATTGATCGATCATGCCGGTATCGCCGCCGGCATGCAGAATTCGAATTACTTCGTGACGACCACGGCGGGCCGGTTCGTGCTCACGTTGTTTGAACACCTTGAGCCGGCCGCGCTCGATTTCTACCTCGCCCTGCAGGATCGCCTGGCGCACAGCGGCCTGCCTTGCCCCCAGCCTGTGGCCGACGGCCAGGGCCACCGTTGGCGCGTACTGGCTGGCAAGCCGGCCGCCCTGCTCTCCTGCCTGCCTGGCGCAACGGCCGATGCGGTGAGCGTCGAGCAGTGCCGGGTGGTCGGCGTACTGCTGGCACGCCTGCATCTGGCCGCCGCCGACATGCCCGATGCGCTGCCCAACCCCTGCGGCGCAGCGTGGCGCCAGCGCGTCGGCGAAAGCCTGCTGCCGCTCGTCGATGTCGAAGAGCGTCTCGTCCTGGCTGACGAGCTGGCCTTCCAGTCGGCGCAGGACTGGAAGGACCTGCCGCGTGGTGTGATCCATGCCGACCTTTTCCGCGACAACGTACTGTGGGATGTCTCTGGACAGCTGAGCGGCGTGCTCGACTTCTATTTTGCCGGTGAGGATGCCTGGCTGTTCGATCTGGCCGTTGTCGCCAACGACTGGTGTTCGGACGATCTGGCATTGGCCGCCCTGATCGACGGCTATACCGGCGTTCGTCCCCTGCTGGAGGCGGAAAGGCAAGCCTGGCCTGCCATGCGGCGGGCGGCGGCGTTGCGCTTCTGGCTGTTGCGTTTGGAGGTGCGGCACCGTCCCCGCCAAGGCGAAGTGGTAACGATCAAGAATCCTGATTATTTTCGTCGACTTTTGACGCGTTTTCGCCTTGCTCCGGCAGCGCTCCCCCGTTAGCATCCGCGCATGAACGAAACTCCTGCATTTCCGATGGTCCCGGCTCCGTTTACCGGCGACAGCCGCGAGGTCGATCCCGGTGCCTGTTTCGATTGGCTGCGCCAGGGGTGGGCCATGTTCCTGGTCAATCCCGGTATCTGGATCGGCACGACTGTTTTGTTGCTGGTCATGCTGATGGCCATTTCCATTGTTCCCCTGTTCGGCCAGATCGCTGCCCATCTGCTGGTACCGCTGTTCGGCGCCGGCATGTTCCGCATTTGCCGTCGCATCGCCGACAGCGAGGAGCCCGAGATCGCCGACCTGTTCGCCGGTTTCCGCCGCGGAGCGGGGGATCTGGTCATGGTCGGCGTTTTCTTTGCCGCCGGCATCTTCGGGATCGCCTTCATCGCCTTCCTGCTGGTCAGCGGCGGTGTACTGGGCGGCGTGGTGACCGGCAAGGTGGCGGGATTCGGCATCGCCCTGGGCGGCGTCATGCTGGCCGGCCTGCTGGTGCTCGTACTGTCGATTCCCGTGATCATGGCCACCTGGTATGCACCGGTGCTCGTGCTATTCCACGGCATGAAACCCATCGATGCCATGAAGGCCAGCTTTACGGCTGGTGCCCGGAATTGGCTGCCGATGTGCATCTTCGGGGTTTTCCTGGTCGTTGCCCTGTTTTTCGCCATGTTGCCGGTCGGGATGGGGCTCCTGCTGCTGTTACCGGTTTTTTCCGGCGCGGTTTACGCGTCCTATCGCGACATTTTCATGGGTAGCTGACCGTGCGGGCGCAAACACTTCCGCCGGCAGCCGGCTGGCAATGGCTCATGGGCGGCTTCGCCCTCTTCAGGCGCAATCCTGTCATGCTCGGCATGCTGGTCGTCGCCTACTGGTTCACCGTGCTTTTCCTGAACGTGGTGCCCTTCGTCGGCGTGCTGGTGGCGTCGCTCGCCATTCCCGGTCTTTCGGTCGGTCTGATGCAGGCCGCGCGCAATCTGGAACGCGGCCAGCCAATCGGCCTGCAGACCTTGTACGGCAGCCTTAAAGACAATGGGCGAACGCTTGTCGCGCTCGGTGCGCTTTATTTGTGCGCCACGCTTGGCGTGCTTGGCCTGTCGTCCCTGCTCGATGGCGGCGACTTGATGCGTTTCATGCTTGCCAGCAACCGCGCTGAGCGCGCGGCGGTCGAGGATTCCGATTTTCTATTGTCGGCCCTGTGCGTGATGACGCTGATGGTTCCCGTGCTCATGGCCTGGTGGTTTGCGCCGGTGCTCGCTTCCTGGCATCGCCTCAGCGTGGGCCGTGCGCTGTTCTTCAGCTTCATGGCTTGCTGGATGAACTGGCGGCCTTTTCTGACTTACGGAATCGCACTGCTCATCGTGGCCGGCATCGTGCCCGGCCTGCTTCTCGGCATCCTGCTCCTGATCCTGCCCGGCGCGGCCAATCTGGCGACGGCCATCCTGACGCTGCCCATGGTGCTGGTTGTCGCGCCGACCGTCTTCGCCAGCTTTTATGCCAGCTACCGCGACATCTTCGGCATTTCCGAAATTGTCTGAACCCCTGGGGCTGTTCGGCGGGACGTTCGACCCCGTGCATTACGGCCATCTGCGTCTGGCCGAGGAAGCCATCGCGCATCTGGCGCTGGGCGGTGTGCGCTGGATTCCGGCCGGCCAGCCGCCGCATCGCGGCCCGCCACGGGTCACGGCCAGACAGCGGCTGGAGATGGTGCGCCGGGCGACGACGGGAAATCCGCGCTTCTCGGTCGATGCCGGCGAGGTCGAGGCAGCCGCGCCGAGTTACACCGTGCATACGCTGGAGCGCCTGCGGGCCGAATTGGGCGATCAACAATCACTGGTGCTGCTGGTCGGTGCCGATGCCTTCGCCGGGCTGGCGACCTGGCACCGCTGGCGC
Organism: Dechloromonas sp. ARDL1; assembly: GCF_051122455.1. Lineage (NCBI taxonomy): Bacteria > Pseudomonadati > Pseudomonadota > Betaproteobacteria > Rhodocyclales > Azonexaceae > Dechloromonas > Dechloromonas sp. ARDL1. Next base: position 3,419,110 of record NZ_CP168939.1, on the reverse strand, counting down.
GACATTTTCGCGCTGGCCCATGTCGCCGTCTCGCACCGCCCGGGTTTCCCGGTCGAAACCGCCAGCCTGCCGCACGAGTTGGCAACCGAATTCAACAATCGTCGGCTGACCGATAGCGGTGCGTTGCGGCTATCGCCGGCCGGCGGCATCGTCACCTTCGCGATGACCCAGCTGGCCATTTCGGCGACCCAGATTCGCAAGCTGCTGGCTAACGGACTTTCCGCTCGTTATTTGCTGCCGGACGGCGTTCTCGACTATATTCAACTCCATTCTCTCTATAGAAGCACCTGATGGACATCCGCAAGCTGCAAAAAATCGTCGTCAATGCCCTCGAAGACATCAAGGGCAAAGACATTGAAGTCATCAACACCACCAAGCTCACCTCATTGTTCGACCGCCTGGTCATCGCCACCGGCGACTCCAACCGCCAGGTCAAGGCCTTGGCGCGCAACGTCCAGGACAAGGTGCGCGAAGCCGGCGGCGAGATCGTCTCGGTCGAGGGCGAGGATGCCGGCGAATGGGTGCTGGTCGATATCGGCGACGTTGTCGTCCATGTCATGCAGCCCATGGTCCGCCAGTACTACAACCTTGAAGAGCTGTGGCAGCTCACCCCGGCCCAGCGTCGCAAGCAGCAGGCGGAGCAGGCTGCCGGCGAATGAAGCTGGCTATCCTCGCCGTCGGCCATCGCCAGCCCGGCTGGGTGAGCGAAGGCTGCGCCGAGTACCTCAAGCGCATGCCGCGCGAACTGCCGGCCAGCGTCACCGAAATCAAGCCCGAGCCGCGCGGCTCGAAAACGCGCGAACAGCTGTTGGCGGCCGAGAAATCGCGTATTCGCGAGATGCTGCCCGCCAGTTGCCGGATTGTCGTGCTTGATGAAAAAGGCGATGACCTGACCACCCTGAAGCTGGCTAAACGCCTTGAAGTCTGGATGCAGGACGGGCGCGATGTCGCCCTGCTCATCGGCGGCGCCGATGGTCTGGATGAGGAATTCAAGCAGCAGGCCGACGACCGGCTGCGCCTGTCGAGCCTGACCCTGCCGCACGGCATGGCCCGCCTACTCTTGTGCGAACAGCTTTATCGCGCTGTCAGCGTCCTGAAGAACCATCCGTATCACAGGGAGGGATGATATGCGCCTTTACCTAGCCTCACGTAGCCCCCGTCGCCGCGAACTCCTGCATCAGATCGGCATTGATTTCGATACCGTCGTCTTCCGTGACGGTATGCGGGCCGATCTGGAGACCGACGAAACCCCGTTGTTCAACGAAGATCCCGTGGTGTACGTCGAGCGCATCGCCCGCGCCAAGGCGCTGCATGGCCTGAAGATCGTTCAGGAGCGCCGTTTGCCGATGCGCCCGGTGCTAGCGGCCGACACCACCCTCGAATTTCGCGGCGAGATCATCGGCAAGCCGGTGGACATGGCCGATGCCAGCCATATCCTGCGTCGCCTGTCCGGCCAGACGCATCGCGTTCTGACCGGGGTGGCGATCAATCACATGGGGCACACGGAGTATGTGCTGTCGAGCAGCGAAGTCCGTTTCCGTGTGATCGATGACGAGGAAATCCGTCATTACGTGATGAGCGGCGAACCGATGGACAAGGCGGGAGCTTACGGCATCCAGGGCCGGGCGGGCCTGTTCGTCGACCACCTCTCGGGTAGCTATACCGGAGTCATGGGGCTGCCGGTCTGCGAGACCGGCGAACTGCTCAAGAAGCTCGGCTTCCGGCCGCTCTGATCCATTCGGCGGCCTGCCGCGCGCCATCGGGTCGTGGTGGGGGCGGAGCGCTGGTTTGCCACAGTCTTGTCAGCTGTTCGCCCAGCTGGCCACGCTGCAAATTTTCCTCCCGGATTTCTCCGCAGCGGGCATGCTGTTCCAGCCAGGTGATCAGGCAGTCCTGTTCCGGCCACTCCGCGCGCCGCTGATAGAGCACCGGCGTGCCGTTGCAGGCAGCTTCGGCAAAGGTGCCGTAACCGGGCTTGGTGACCACGACATCCACCGAGCACAGCAGGTCGGTAAAGCCCAGACCGAAGGATTCGAAAGCAATGGCATCGGGGTGCCGGCAGCGCCAGTCGGCACTGACCAGCCAGCGAATGCCGGGCAGGCGCGGCCAGCTATCGACCGGCAGATGGTGGGCGATGCCACCCATGGCCACGAGGACGGCCTTGTCGCCGCCCAGTTCCAGGTCGTGCCGCTGCCCCAAGGCGGCAATCGGGCCGACGGGCCGGACGTTGCTCAGCTCCGTCATCGGCATCCCGGGCGTCACTCGCAGAAAGGAATGGGCCGAACAGTAGGCCGACAGCATCTGGGCATGGATCGGCACGGCCCACGCTTCGTCGCGGAAGAAGTGGGCGAAGAGATCGGCCCAGTTCAGCGAGCACAGGCTGCAGGCGGGTATGTCGGCCTGCGCCGCGCCGGCCAGCGGCAGGTAGCTGACATTGGTCAGCACCAGGTCGGGGCGCAATCCAGCCAGGAATTCGGCTTCTGCCGCCACGCGTGCCGGCCAGTCGGCATGGGCGGCGCGATAGGCGGCCGCACTGGCTTCCCGGTCGATGCGCGTGGCGTCGATCATCACGTAGCCGAAATCGGTGCTTCCGGGGATTAGCTCGAACGGTACATGGATACGCTGGCGCAGCTTGGCCTCGGGCAGACCGCTGCGCAGCGTCAGGCGCAGATCCGGCAGCATGTTGGCCAGGGTGTTGAGCACCGGCGCGGTAATCGCGAGGTGCCCGAAGCCGTGGCTGGAAATGTCGACGAATAGATGCAAACCGGGGTGCAACTCAGCGGTTCTTGAACGTTGGTTTGCGCTTCCCGGCGAAGGCGGCCATGCCTTCCTTCTGGTCTTCGAGGGCGAAGGCGGAATGGAAGACGCGGCGCTCGAAGAGCAGTCCTTCGTTGAGGCTCGATTCGAAGGCGCGATTGACCGATTCCTTGATCATCATGACCACGGGCAGCGAGAAGCTGGCGATGGTCTGCGCGGCCTTGAGCGTTTCTTCGAGCAGTTGATCGGCCGGGATGACGCGGGCGACCAGGCCCGACTTCTCGGCTTCGGCCGCGTCCATCATGCGGGCGGTCAGGCACATGTCCATGGCCTTGGCCTTGCCGACAGCACGCGGCAGGCGTTGCGTGCCGCCGGCACCGGGCAGGGTGCCGAGCTTGATCTCCGGCTGGCCGAACTTGGCGGTATCGGCGGCGAAGATCATGTCGCACATCATCGCCATCTCGCAGCCGCCGCCCAGGGCAAAGCCGGCTACTGCAGCGATCACCGGCTTGCGGGCCGTCTTCACGCGTTCCCAGTTGCGGGTGATGAAGTCGGTCTTGTAGGCGTGCATGTAGTCGAAGTCCTTCATGAAGCCGATGTCGGCTCCCGCAGCGAAGGCTTTTTCATTGCCGGTGATGACGATGCAGCCGATGGCTTCGTCGGCTTCGTAGCGGTCGATGGCGGCACCGATGCCGTCGACGACGTCGTTGTTCAGGGCGTTCATCGCTTCCGGTCGGTTGATGCGGATCAGGCCTACCTTGCCGATGACTTCGGTGAGGACGACTTGGGACATGGGGTTCTCCTTGGATCGGTGATATTTTGCGGTTTTCGTCGCGCGACCGTACCTTGCATTGTCCGGATGGCGACAGTTGACGTTAACGTTAACCTGCTATCCTGTCATGCAAAATTGACAACACCGAGGAGACAACATGACCTACGCCCCCGCCGCGCAGCCCTTGTGGCGCCCCAATCCCCAAACCGTCGGCGATACCCGCATGGCGGTCTTCATGCAGGCCACCGGCCATGGTCGATACGCCGATTTGTGGCAATGGTCGGTCGACCAGCCGGAAGCCTTCTGGTCAACGCTGTGGGATTTCTGTGGCGCGGTCGGCGACAAGGGGCGCACCGTGCTGGTTGACGGCGACAAGATGCCTGGCGCCCGCTGGTTTCCCGAGGCGCGCCTGAATTACGCCGAAAACCTGTTGAAAAACCGCGATGCCGGCGAGGCGCTGGTCTTCTGGGGTGAGGACAAGGTCAAGCGACGCATGAGCCGGGCCGAACTTCATGCCGAGGTCGCCCGCTTCCAGCAATTCCTGATCGCGGCCGGTGTCGGCGAGGGCGACCGTGTCGCCGGCTACCTGCCCAACCTGCCGGAGACCCTGGTCGCCATGCTGGCTGCCACGTCCTTGGGCGCCATCTGGTCGTCTGCCTCGCCGGATTTCGGGGTGCAGGGCGTGCTCGACCGTTTCGGTCAGATCGAGCCCAAGGTGCTGGTCTGTGTCGATGGCTACTGGTACAACGGCAAGGCTGTCGATTGTCTGAGCAAGAATGCGGAGGTCGTTGCCCGTATGCCGTCGTTGGTCAAGACGGTGGTGGTGCCCTATCTGAACGAAAAGCCCGATCTGGGCGGCATTGCCGGGGCTATGAGCTGGAGCGAGTTGCCGCCGGCCGACAGCGCCACCGAGCTCGTCATCCGCCGCGTCGCCTTCGATCACCCGCTGTTCATCATGTTCTCCAGCGGTACCACCGGCGTGCCCAAGTGTATCGTCCATTGCCACGGCGGCGCCCTGTTGCAGCACCTCAAGGAGCACCAACTGCACAGCGACGTGCGTCCGGGCGACCGATTGTTCTACTTCACCACCTGCGGCTGGATGATGTGGAACTGGCTGGTGTCCGGCCTGGCCTGCGGGGCGACGCTGCTGCTCTACGACGGTTCGCCGTTCGCCGGCGGCGGCACGGTGCTGTTCGACTACGCAGCCGCCGAGAGGATGACCCATTTCGGCACGTCGGCCAAGTTCATCGATGCGGCGGCCAAAATGGGGCTGATGCCGGGCAAGACGCACGATCTCGCCAGCTTGCGCGCCATGTTCTCGACCGGCAGCCCCTTGTCGCCGGAAGGCTTCGACTGGGTTTATCGCGAAATCAAGCAGGACATCCTGCTTGCCTCGATTTCCGGTGGTACCGACATCATTTCCTGCTTCGTGCTCGGCAATCCGGTGTTGCCGGTCTATCGCGGCGAAATTCAGTGTCGCGGCCTGGGCATGGCGGTCGATGTTTTCGACGACGATGGCAGTCCGGTGCGCTCACAAAAGGGCGAGCTGGTATGCACCAGGCCTTTCCCGGCGATGCCGGTCGGCTTCTGGAACGATCCCGACGGCGCGAAATACCACGCTGCCTATTTCGAGCGCTTCGCCAACATCTGGTGCCATGGCGATTTCTCGGAACTGACGGCGCATGACGGCATGATCATCTACGGCCGTTCGGATGCGACGCTGAATCCGGGCGGCGTGCGCATCGGCACGGCGGAAATCTACCGCCAGGTCGAGCAGCTGCCGGAAATTCTCGAATCGTTGGTCATCGGGCAGGCCTGGCCGCCGGAGAAGGGCGACGACGTGCGGGTGGTGCTCTTTGTCCGCCTGCAGGAAGGCGCCATCCTCGATGCCGCTTTGATCGATCGCATCAAGAAGCAAATCCGCGACAACACGACGCCGCGCCACGTCCCGGCCAAGGTTGTGCAGGTGCAGGATATCCCGCGCACCAAGTCGGGCAAGATCGTCGAACTGGCCGTGCGCAACGTGGTACAAGCGCAGCCGGTCAAGAACGTCGAGGCGCTGGCCAATCCGGAGGCGCTGGAGTTCTTCCGGGGGCGCAGCGAACTGGCCGATTAGGTTCGGTTCGGGAGCAGGGTGCCGATGACCGGCACCTTGCGGGCAACTGCCAGCGTATTGGCGAATAGCCAGCCACAGGTGGCAGTAATGCGCCGGCTGGCTTCCGGGCTCTCTATCCAGCGATAGAACAGGGTTGCCGCAGCAATGCTGGCGGCCAGCGACAAGCCGAGCCAGACCAGGGTCGATAGCGACGAGTCGTAGTCGGTCTGCGTGTACAGCGTGTTGGTCAGCAGCAGGACCGGAAAGTGCACCAGGAAGACCGAGTAGGAAATTTGGCCGAGGAAGGCCAGCGGGCGGGCATTCGGCCACTGTTCGAGCAGGCCGGAGCGGCGGCCGAAACCGAGAAGCAGCGCGACGGCCAGGGCCAAGGCGATGCGCAGGCGGAAGTCGATGACCAGTGCGGCAATCGCGATGGTCAGCATGACGCCCAGCCAGGCCGACATCTGGCGGCGGTCGGAGGCCCACCAGGCGGCGGCGCCCAAGCCGTAGGAGCCGAAGAAATAGATGGCCCAGTTGTCCCAGCTGGCATCGCGGTTGAACCAGAAGAGAGAGGCGGAGGCGATGGCCAGCACCAGTGCCGGGGCGACGATGCGGACGCGTCCCGACCACAGCAGGATGGCCATCAGCGCGAACAACTGGAAATCAATGGCGATGTACCAGACGCCGGCTGATAGGGCGTCGAAGCCGAGCAGGCCGTGCAGCAGGGCGGCGTGGGCCAGCCACTGCAGGAAGGTGGCACGTGCCGGAATTGCGTCATCTTCCATCCAGCGGTCGGCGATGGCGGCGGCGATGATGGCAAGGCCGATGGCGGCCAGGTAAGGCACGACCAAGCGCAGATAGCGCTTCCAGATCAGCGGCAGCGGCGATCCGGAGAGCGCCTGACCGTGGGCCGACAGGCCGCGAGCAGCCAGGAAGCCGGCGATAACCAGGAAAACCTGAACCGCCATGCGTCCGTATTCGAAGAACCAGTTGAAAACAAGCGGAAAATAGTCGCGTGCGGCCTCGGCCAGCGGGCCGTAGGATGAAAAATGGTTCATCAGGACGAGCAATGCCGCGATCGCCTTCAGGGCGTCAACTAAGGGCATGCGGTTTGTGTTCTGGCTCATGGCGCGAATCTTACACCGTTTTGTTGCGGTGCACAAAGTTCTTTCGTGTTGATTTGTATGGACTTTATTGCACAAAACGCGCAATAAACGAATCGGTGTACCGGGCGGGCAGGTCGACCCAGACGCGATGACCGCTGCCGGGTGCGACGGGGACCGCTTGTCCATCCTTGTTTTCCATTCGCGTGAGGCGCGTGCGGAAGTTGCCGGCCGGGTGGACGCATTCCACTTCGTCGCCCAAGGCGAAGCGGTTCTTGACCGTAATTTCCATCAGGCCGCGCGCGGCGTCGAAAGCGACGGCATCGCCGACGTATTGGCTCTTGTCCGATTCGGAGTGGCCACGCAGATAGTTCTGGTAGTCGGCGTCGTGGTGGCGTTGATAGAAGCCGTCGGTGTAGCCGCGGTTGGCCAGGTTTTCCAGCTCGCCGAGCAGGCTGGCGTCGAAGGGGCGACCGGCCACTGCGTCGTCGATGGCCTGGCGGTAGGCCTGGCAGGTGCGGGCGACGTAGTAGGGGCTCTTGGTGCGGCCCTCGATTTTCAGCGAATCGACACCGATCTCGGTCAGGCGATGGACATGCTCGATCGCACGCAGGTCCTTCGAGTTCATGATGTAGGTGCCGTGCTCGTCTTCCTCGATTGGCATCAGCTCGCCTGGGCGCTGCTTTTCCTCGAGCAGGATTTCCGTATCGCGGTCCATGAATTGAATCGGCTGCTCGGCCGGCGTATGCACCTTGTAGTCCCAGCGGCAGGAGTTGGTGCAGGTGCCTTGGTTGGGGTCGCGGTGGTTGAAGTAGCCGGAGAGCAGGCAGCGGCCGGAGTAGGCGATGCACAGCGCGCCGTGGACGAAGACTTCGAGTTCGATATCCGGGCACTGCTGGCGGATTTCGGCGACTTCGTCGAGGGACAGTTCGCGCGACAGGATGATGCGGGTCAACCCCAGCTTCTTCCAGAAACGGACGGCGGCCCAGTTCACCGTGTTCGACTGCACCGACAGGTGGATGGCCTGCTCGGGCCAGGCCTCGCGGACCATGTCGATCAGGCCGGGGTCGGACATGATCAGCGCGTCCGGCTTGAGGGCGATGACGGGTGCCATGTCGGCGAGGTAGGTGGTCAGCTTGGCGTTGTGCGGGAAGATGTTGCTGACGACGAAAAACTGCTTGCCGCGGGCATGTGCTTCGGCAATGCCGTCGCCCAGTTTTTCCAGCGTTCCGAACTCGTTGTTGCGCACGCGCAGGCTGTAGCGCGGCTGGCCGGCATAGATCGCATCGGCGCCAAAATCGAAGGCCGTGCGCATCATGTCGAGCGAGCCGGCCGGAGCGAGAAGTTCGGGCGCCTTGCGCATAGTAGAATCCAGAAAAAACCGCGAATTGTAGAGCGTATGACCGAAGAAATCCTGATCAATTTCACGCCCCAGGAAACCCGTGTTGCCGTTATGCAACAAGGAGTTGTGCAGGAGTTGCACATCGAACGCACCGCCAGCCGCGGACTGGTCGGCAACGTCTATCTCGGGCGCGTGGTGCGCATCCTGCCGGGGATGCAGTCGGCTTTCGTCGAAATCGGGCTGGAGCGTACTGCTTTCCTGCATGTCGCCGATATCTGGCAGCCGCGCGAAACGGCTACCGAGCGACCGATCGAACGCATTCTGGCTGAAGGCCAAAGCATCGTCGTGCAGGTGATCAAGGATCCGATCGGCACCAAGGGGGCGCGCTTATCGACGCAGATTTCCATCGCCGGCCGCATGCTGGTCTATCTGCCGCAGGAAAAACATATCGGCATTTCGCAACGCATCGAGTCCGAGGCCGAGCGCGAGGCCCTGCGTGACAAACTGACCCGGCTGGTGCCAGCGGACGAGAAGGGTGGCTTCATCGTGCGCACCATGGCCGAAAACGCCAGCGAGGCGGAGTTCGCAACCGATATTGCCTACCTGAAGAAGACTTGGGCCGATATTCGCGACAGGGCTCGCACGTCGGCGCCGCCATCGCTGCTTTATCAGGAGTTGTCGCTGGGGCAGCGTGTCCTGCGCGATTTCGTCAATCCCGAAACCACCCGCATTTATATCGATTCGCGGGAAAATTTCCAGAAACTGGCTACCTTCGCCGAGGAATACACACCGGCTGTTCTACCGCTGCTCGATCACTACACCGGGCAGCGTCCGCTGTTCGATCTGCATGGTGTCGAGGAAGAAATCCAGAAGGCGCTGGCTCGCCGTGTCGATCTGAAGTCAGGCGGCTACCTCATCATCGACCAGACCGAGGCGATGACGACTATCGACGTCAATACCGGCGGTTTCGTTGGCGTGCGCAATTTCGACGACACCATCTTCAAGACCAACCTCGAGGCGGCCGTGACCATCGCCCGCCAACTCAGGCTGCGCAACCTCGGGGGCATCATCATCGTCGACTTCATCGACATGGAGAATGAGGAACACAAGAAAGCCGTGCTCGACGAGTTCAATAGGGCGCTGGCCCGCGACCACACTCGGCTGACGGTGAACGGGTTCACGGCACTGGGTTTGGTCGAGATGACCCGCAAGCGTACGCGCGAATCATTGGCGCATGTGCTGTGCATGTCCTGCCCGACCTGCGGCGGTCGTGGCGAGGTCAAGACGGCACGCACGGTTGCCTACGAGATCCTGCGCGAGCTGTTGCGCGAAGCGCGGCAGTTCAATGCCCGCGAATACCGGATACTGGCTGGGCCGGATGTGGTCGATCTCTTTCTCGACGAGGAGTCGCAATCGCTGGCCATGCTTTCCGACTTCATCGGCAAGGCTGTTTCCTTGCAGTCGGAGCCGAGCTATTCACCGGAACAGTACGACATCGTTTTGATGTAACACCACCCACCACCAGCAGGAGGCAAGCCATGGAAACCGAATCCGAATTCGACAGTCTTGTGCCGGCACAATCCTTCACACGGCGAAGTTTTATTGTCACGTCGCTGGGGGCGGGATTTGCGCTGGCTACCCAATCGGCCCTGGCGCAGACGGCGATCAAGACCGACGATACGGGTCTGGTTGCCGGTGAGATCAAGGTGCCGGTCAAGGATGGCGACATGGTGGCGTATCGAGCCGTACCGGCGGGGCAGCAAAAACCGCCTGTCGTGCTGGTGGTTTCCGAAATATTCGGGGCGCACGAATATATCCGCGATGTCTGCCGCCGTTTAGCCAGGTTGGGCTACTGCGCGATCGCCCCGGAACTGTTCGCCCGCCAGGGGGATCCTCGCCAGATTGCCAGCATCCCGGATATCCAGGCACGCATCACCAGCAAGACACCGGATGCCCAGGTGCTGAGCGACCTCGATGCCTGCGTGGCCTGGGCTGCCGGCAAGGGAGCGGATACCCGCCGGCTGGCCGTTACCGGTTTTTGCTGGGGGGGGCGGATTACCTGGTTGTACGCCGCCCACAATCCTGGCGTCAGGGCAGGGGTAGCCTGGTATGGCCGTCTGGTGGGCGTTGTCAACGACATTACGCCAAGGCACCCGACCGATTTGGCAGCTCAGTTGAAGGCTCCGGTACTGGGCCTGTATGGCGGCCTTGATGCCGGCATACCGCTGGAAACGGTCGAGGCCATGGAGAAGGCGCTCAAGCAGGGCGGTACGGCTGCGCAAGCTTCGGAAATCCATGTGTATGACAATGCGCCACATGCCTTCCATGCCGATTACCGGCCCAGCTACCGCAAGGAAGAAGCCGAGGATGGTTGGCAGCGGATGCTCGCTTGGTTCCGTAAAAACGGCGTCTGAATGCGGATTCGGGGCCGAAAATGTGTGCCGTCGTGCTAACCTTCGCGCCTCGACTCGTTCCCGTTTCATCATGACTACAGAAACCACTCCCGACAAACCGGTTGATGCGCGTACCCTGCTCAAGGACCTCCAGGCGCGTTTCGACGTCTTCCGCAATTTCAGTCCGCTGGCTATCGGCATCGACAAGCAGGTCTTCGCCCAGCTGCCCGAGGTCAGCAAGAAGTCCCTGCGTCTGGCCATGCGTAGCCACACCATTTCGACACGTTATCTGAAGGAAATGGAAAAAGGCAGCGTGCGCCTGAATTTGGACGGGTCGCCGGCCGGAGAAGTGACCGACGAAAACCGCCAGCACGCTGCCGAGCAGTTGAAGGAGCGCTTCAAGAAGCAGGCCGAGCAGCGCAAGGTTGCCCAGGAGGAAGTCAGGGCCGAGCAGCGCCGGCAGGAAAAACTAAACCAGCTGGCTGAGAAATTCGGGCGCAAGTAGCGCGCGAAAAGCCAACAGCAAAAGGCCAGTCGATCGACTGGCCTTTTGTTTGCAAGGCCCGAGCGGCCCGGGCAACGAGCGAGTCAGCTATCTGCGCTATCGGTCATGGGATACCAGTTACCCAGTACAAACTTTAATTGGCAAGCTTCTCCCGTGTTCGGGCCCGGCTCGTGTCGTGTCTTCTGCACGCGCACAACCTGCTCGCCAACGGCGATCTGGTAATCGACAATCTCGCCGAGCAGGGAGCGGCGCCGTACGATGCCGGGCAAGCCGCCCTCGTCAACGAAATCGGCGTCAGCAGGCCTGACCGCCAGCACGCCTTCGCCAGCGCCGACGATTTCAGGAGGTGCCGGAGTGGCGGCATCTAGCGGCATATCGATGTCATCCACAAAGCACCTGCCGTTGAAAAAGCGAATGCGCAGGAGGCTTGAGAGGCCAATGAAGCCGAATACGAAGCGATTGGCCGGTCGATAGTAGATCTCGGTCGGGGTGCCAACCTGTTGTACCACCCCGCCTTTCATGACCAGGATACGGTCGGAGAGCGCCATCGCCTCCGACTGGTCGTGCGTGACGTAGAGGATCGAAAAGCCCAGGCGGCGTTGGATGTCCTTGATCTCAAAGCGCATTTCTTCACGAAAGTGGGGGTCCAGACTGGAGAGCGGCTCGTCGAGTAGCATCACTTTTGGCTGGATTGCCAGTGCACGTGCCAGCGCGACGCGCTGCTTGCCGCCTCCCGACAGGTCGTCGGGGCGATTGTTGGCCACCTTGTGCAGATTGGTATGGCGCAGGGCGTCGCTGGTTCGCCTTTCGATTTCGGCGGCGGGCAGTTTGCGGATGCGCAGCGGGAAGGCAACGTTTTCGTACACAGTGAGGTGCGGCCAGACGGCGAACGCCTGGAACACCATGCCGAAATCACGTTTTTCCGGCGGCAGGTAGTAGTTTTTGATTTTCGAGGAAAGCACCTTGTCGGCTGTGAGAATCTCCCCTTCGTCGATGTCCTCGAAGCCGGCAACCATGCGCAGCGTGGTCGTCTTTCCGCAGCCCGACGGGCCGAGCATGGCGACGCATTCGCCGTGTTCGACCTCGAGATCGAGGGCGGAGACGGCGGTGACGTTGCCGAAACGCTTGGTGATGCGATCAAGTTTCAGTGTTGACATGGCGCTCTCCTACTTTGAACTGGTGGCTGTGAAGAATTTCTTCACTACCACCTCGGCGGTAACGATGATGATGAGCGCCACGCCGGCCATGGCAGCGGCGTAAACCGTTTCTCCATCCTCGTTCAGCGTGTAGATCGCCACGCCAATGGTGCGCGTGGTCGGGCCGTAGAGCAGTACGGAGACGGTCAGTTCGCGCAGTGCCGGCAGGAAAATCAGGAAGAACGCTGCGACCATGCCAGGGCGCACCAGGGGAACAACCACGTCCCTGAGCGCCTGCCACATGGTTGCTCCCGAGGCACGTGCCGCCTCGACGAGCGAGTCGTGCACCTGCTCCAGGGCGGCCGAGTTGGCTTTCAGCGAGAAAGCCATGTAGCGGGCGATGTAGGCAACCAGAATGATCCAGATCGTGTTGTAGATGTTGATGCCGTACTTGCCGCTCCAGGCAAGAATGACCCCCAGCGCGATCACCGAACCCGGCACCGAGAAGGGGAGCATGCCGAGGAATTCGAGGAAGCCCTTGCCCCGCACCTTCATCTTCACGATCACGTAGGAGATGATGACGCCGGCGAACATCGTGATCAGCGCCGAAGCCAGGCCGAGGCCAATGCTGTTCCAGATCGCATCGCGGGTCAGATCCCACTCGAAGAGAATGTGGTGATAGTTGGCGAAGGTCATGTTCTCCGGCGTGATCGGCAAGCCGTAGGTGTTCAGGCCGCCGACGAGGAAGATCGTGGCCGTGGGCAGGACGATGGTGAAAGCGATGTAGGCCAGGCAGAGTAGCAGTAGCGGCACGCGTAATCCGCGCAGGCGGATTTCCGCTGGACGGAAGCTCTTGCCCGCGATGATCTGGTAGCGTCCGCGCGACAGCACCTTGTTCTGAAACCAGATAATGAGCGCTGCAGTGACGACCAGTACGGTGGATAGCACGGTGCCGGTGCGGATGGCGGCAAAGCTGCCGGCGCTCTGGTGGATGCGCTCGTAGATCAGCGTCGGAATGTTGTAGATGCCGGCTTCGATTCCCAGCATGGCCACCGTACCGAAATGCGCCATCGAGTACAGGCAGATCAGCAGGGCGCCAGAGAGAATAGAGGGGGCGACGAGCGGGATGGTGATCTTGCGCGTGATTGTCAACAGGCCGGCCCCAGAGATACGCGCCGATTCTTCGAGTGTCGGATCCATGCGCTCAAGTGCGCCGCACACCTGGATGAAGACGAAGGGGAAGAGGTACATCGTCTCGACGAGAATGATGCCGGTGTAGGAGTAGATATTGAGCAAGGGTTCCGAGAAACCGAGCGTTTCCATCCAGAACACGTTGATGTAGCCGGAGCGCGGGGAGAGCAGCATCTTCCACGCCAATGCGCCGATGAACGAGGGCAGCATGAAGGGTACGAGGAAAAGCAGCTTCATTGCCCCTTTGTAGGGCAGGTCGGTGCGCGTTACCAGCCACGCGAAGAAGGTGCCGACCATGGTGCCGGTGATTGTCACGCCGAACGCGAGAATCAGCGAATTCAGGAGCGCCTTGTAAGTTTCGGGTTCACTCAGGACCTTGATCATGTCGACCAGATTGAGCGCGCCATCGACCCACAGGGCATTGAAAAAGATCAGAAGCACCGGTACGGCGACGAACAGTACCAGGATGCCGACGGCGATGCCGAACAGGATCTGCGGCGTGCCGAACGTGATACGGCTTAACCTAAGCATGGGCTTCTCCCTGATTGGCTGGCACAGCGTTTTCGAACCACTGCGCGGAGCGGAAGTTGACGAGGCAGTCCGTGCCTTCGGCAAAACGCTGCATTTGGTCGAGGGCGTGCCGACTATCGGTGGCGGCGCGTAGCGTCACGCCTCCCACCTCGATCAGATAGTCCATTTGGGCGCCGAGAAAACTTGCCCGCTTGATGATGCCGGGCAATCCTTGCCCGTCGTGCGACAAGACGATATCGAAAGGGCGGCAGCCTAGCGTCAGATGTTCACCCGGAAGATTTGGGGGGGCTCCCTTCCAGGTTTCAACCCCGTCGGGAAAATACCAGTTCGCCCCCCGCTTTTTCATCGGCACGAAGTTGGCTATACCGAGGAAGCGATAGACATACGCATCGATGGGTTGGTCGAACAGTTCGGCCGGTGCACCGATTTGCCGCAACCGCCCCTGCTCGTCCATGATGCCGATGCGGTCGGCAAGTGCCAGTGCGATTTCCTGGTCATGGGTGACATAAATCACCGTAATTCCCAGTTGTTGTTGCAACTCGCGAATCTCGAAACGCATTTCCTCGCGCAGGTTGGCATCAAGGTTGTTGAGCGGCTCGTCGAGCAGCAGTAGCGCAGGCTTGGAAACGAGGGCACGTGCCAGCGCCACGCGTTGCTGCTGACCGCCTGAAAGCTGCGAAGGCATGCGTGCTTCGAGTCCGCTCAGCCCGACGTGGTCAAGGGCTTGCTGGGTGCGGCGTTCGCGCTCGTCGGCTGGCACGGTGGCGAGCTTGAGCGGATAGGAAACGTTGTCGCGCACGCTCATGTGTGGCCAGACGGCGTAATCCTGGAAAACCATGCCAATGCCGCGCCGGTCGGGGGGGGCGTTGACACCATTTGCGGCGACTTCGACGTCACCGATGACGACACGCCCATTGTCGGGGGTCTCGAAACCGGCCAAGAGCCGCATCAGAACAGTTTTCCCGCATCCGGACGGGCCTAGCAGGACAAAGCACTCGCCTGCCTTGATGGCGAGATCAAGCCCGCGCAGGATGGCATGCTTGCCGTAGGCTTTGGCAAGGCCTTCTATTCGCACAGCACTCATGATTGCCCCCGGCTTATTTCTGCATGATTTCGGTGAACTTCTTGATCGTGCCTTCCTTCTCGGCCATCAGTTGCTTGTAGTCGATCGGGATGGCACGTTTCATCGCATCGGCCAGGGGGGGCAGCGGATAGCGTTCGGGTACCTTGACGTCGGCACGTACCGGGAGCGTCCCCTCGTTGGCGATGATGGTCTGGCCTTCCTTCGACAAGACGAAGTCCACGAATTTCTGTGCGGCGGAAAGGTTTTGTGTGCCCTTGAAGATGGCGATGGGGCTCGGGATCACCAGCATCTCCGGCGGGTAGGCGAGGCTCAGCGATGCACCCTTATCCACCTTGTCGAGCGTGATGTAGTCGACGCCGAGGCTGCCCAGCAAGTCCCCGGAGGCCGTGTCGTCCACTACCTGCCCGGAGCCCTTGCCCATCTTGGCTCCGTTGGCGCGCAAACCTTCGATGTAGGACCAGCCAAATTTTTTCACCAACAGCGCAACGCTCATGTAGGCAGTGCCCGACAGCGCAGGGTTGGCGATGCCGAATGCGCCTTTGTATGCCGGTTTCTGGACGTCGGCCCAGGTTTTCGGGGCTTCTTTGATGTGGCGTGTGTTATAGGTGATGCCGAGCGTGCCGAGCCGTACGGCGGTGAATGAGCCGTCATAGTCGGGCAGCGGATTCTGTACCGATTTGATTTCCTTCGGTACGTAGGCTTGCAGGGCACCCTGTTCCTTGAGTTTGTAGAAATCCGGTACCTCGCTGGTCCAGAGAATGTCGGCTAGCAATTTTCCCGACTCCCGCTCGGCGGCGATCTTGGCCATCAGCTTGCCGGCGCCGGCGGACTGGTAGTCCATTTTTACTTCGGGGTGCTTTGCGGCGAAAGCTTTCTTCAAGTCCCCGATCATTGATTCCTTCATCGAGGTGTAAACGTAAAGCTTTTCCTGCGCTTGCGCCTGAAAGGCTTGAAATCCGACCAGTGCGATCAGCGATAACAACAGGCTACGCATTTTCATGGCGATCCTCCATTTTGGAATGCGGGCGGTGATGCCCTGTTTTCCATTCCATGCGAGTTACCTTTCAAAAACCTTTCGCTCGGAGGTCGATGCTGTTTGTCTAAATGGGGAGGGGCAAATGTACGCGCGCGACAAGTCCGCGGCCATCGGGGCCATCGTCGAGTATGAGCGAGCCGCCGTGCGCTAGGGCGATCTGGTGGGCAATCGCCAAGCCCAAGCCTGATCCGCTGCCACCAGCACGGTCGAGGTGGCGGTGGAAGCGTTGGAACACTACCTCGCGGGCTTTGACGGGAATACCTGGCCCGGAGTCGGCGACCTCGACGCAGGCCCGGCCATCCGCGCAGGTCAGCGATACGCGTACCATGCCATCGCAAGGGGTGTAGCGCAGTGCATTGTCGATCAGGTTGGCAAACAACTCGTGGAGCATGATCTCGTTGCCGACAATATCAACTGCTCCACCTGTACATTCGAAGGCGAGATCGATACGTTTTTCGAGTGCGAGCATGCTCAGGTCGAGTGCGGTCTCGCGCAGCAGTGTTGCCAAATCGAAGCGCGACCCTTCCGCCAGCGTGTTGTTCGCCGATTCGACCCGCGAGAGCGAGAGCATCTGATTGCATAGGCGCTGTGCACCGCGTGAGGCGGCCGCGATCTCGCCGATGGTTTTGCGCAATTCGGTTGCATCGTCCTGACGCAAACCATATTGCGCTTGGGCACCAAGCAGGGTGAGTGGTGTTCGGAGCTGATGGGCGACATCTGCAGCGAAACGCCGGCTTGCGTTGAGCAGGCCGGCGAGTTTTGCCAGATGGCCATTAATGGCATCCGCCAGTGGCCTGGCATCCGGCGATAGCTCGTCCGTCGCCAGCGGGGCCAGGTTCTCGGCTTCTCGCCTGGCCAGTTGTTCGGCCATGCGTCCAAGATCATGCCGTACGGTACGCAAGCCAAGCCAGACAAGCACGATGCCCAGTGTGCTTAGCCAGAGCTGCCGTTGCAGGTCCGTGAACGTCAGCCGATGGACGAGTTCGACGCGCGTCGATACGCTTTCGGCCACGAGATAATCGTTGGCCCCGATATGTGCCGCAGCGATGCGTATGGCACGGCCGCGATAGTAGGCATTGCTGAAACGAACGGAATCGCCCGTGTGGGCCGAGGGGTAGGACAGGCCGCTTTCGCCTGCCAGCGTGTGGCCATCGGGTCCGGTGACGGAAAAAAAGACTTCCTTCTCTTCCTTGCTGAGGCTCGCCGCCAGGCGGCGGTGTATATCTTCCGAGATCAGCGGTTCCGTCGGCAAGTAGAGCAGCGCAGCGCGCAGGGCACGGTCATGGCTGGCGTAAACGGTATCGCGGGTTTCCAGGTAGGCGGTGATTGTGTTGCTCGCCAGAAGGAGTGCGAGAGCGGGCAGACCGACAAGTTTTACCAAGCCCGACCAGCTTCTCATTGTGAACGGTCTCCGTTTTCGACGGCAAGGGCATAGCCCAAACCGCGAAAGGTGATGATCGTCGCATCAGAACCTTCGATTTTCTTGCGCAGCCGATGCACGTAAATTTCGATGCTTTCGATGCGTGCATCCGAGTCGAATTCGAATACCCGCTTGAATACGGCTTCACGCGATACCGGTCTGCCCAGTCGGGGTACCAGTGCCTCAAGTACCGCCAATTCGCGTGGTGTCAGCGGCAGCAGCTTGCCATCAATCGTCACCTCGCGGGCCAGCGTATCAAAGACGAGGCGGCCAATCTTGGTTCGCGGCGTCTGGCTGCCGCTACGGCGCAGCAGCGCCTTGATGCGCGCCTCCAGTTCGTCAAGCTCAAAGGGCTTTGGCAGGTAATCGTCGGCACCAAGATTGAGTCCGCGTACGCGGTCCTCCTTGGCCCCGCGTGCAGACAGCACAAGAACCGGGGTGGAGTCGCCGTTGTTGCGCAGACGGCGCAGCACTTCAAGTCCATCAAGGCCGGGTAGCGATAGATCGAGAATGACGAGGTCGTAGCGCTCGTTTTTGAGCGCCAGATCGGCCAGGTCGCCTCGGCCAAGGGCGTCGACGACGAAGCCCCCGCGACTCAGCCATCCAACAAGCCATTTTGAGAGATCCGGGTGATCTTCAACGAGCAGCAGGCGCATATGTATTGGGTGGGGTGTGTGGTGCGGATAGACAGGTTAGTCGACTCCCTCTATCTGATTGGCCGGTGATCAGGTCTAAGAACCTGTTCACGATCTTCTGAGCAAAAGCGCGAGGAAGGCGAGATGAATGAACTGTAGGCTGGTGTTCAGCTTGCGTTCGCAGTTCCTCCAAAGACGGCGGCACTTTTCAATCCAGGCAAATGATCGCTCGACAACCCAGCGTTGAGGTATGACGGCAAAGGTATGCAATTCGCTGCGCTTGGCGATTTGAACCTCGGCGCCCAGCAGTTCATCTACTGCTTGGGCAAAAGGCTGGCCGACATAGCCACCGTCGGCCAGGATGCTCTGAACGGCTTGTAAATCCGCTGCACAGCGGCTCAAAGCCTGCAATGCCCCCTTGCGGTCGGCTACATCAGCGGTCGTGACGGCGATAGCGTGCGGCAGACCTTGGGTATCGACGGCAATATGGCGCTTGATGCCGGAAACTTTCTTGCCCGCATCGTAGCCTTTCTCGCGAGCGCTATCGCTGTTCTTGACGCTCTGCGCGTCGACGATCAAGAAGCTCGTCGAGGATTTGCGCCCCTGTTTTGTACGGACCGCGCCAACCACATTTTTTTAAAGCCCGTTCCAGAACGCTGAAACCGTCTGGACCAGGCTCACTCCACTTGGCAAAATAGGCATGCACCGTGCGCCATTTCGGATATTCGCTCGGGAGCATCCGCCATTGGCAACCGCTCTTCAGCAAATACAGCACGCCACAGAACACTTCATATAAATCCACCGTTCGGGGCTTGGTCTGCTTGCGCACACTTTCCAGCAAGGGCCTGATCTCTTCAAAGGCTTCCGGGCTGATGTCACTGGGGTATCTCTTTCTCATGCCCCAGTCTACGACATCCAATTGATCGTGAACAGCCTCTAAGGGGGGATGATCCGAAATAGTCTAATCGAGGGCTGAATGTATTGTCCGTTTATGGACTATGAAATTCAACGGCTGTGCTCGTGAGCCAATTGGGGCCAATGCGTGCCCGAGCATTTGGTGCTTTTATAGGCGAAGAAAGCAAGTGGGGCGTGTGCCGCAGCGTGTTCTCGCCAGGCCGAATGTTCGGCGGAACAAAATGACCAAAATGACAATGGCCAATCGATCGATTGGCCATTGTCTGAAATGCTGTGGTTGCGGGGGCAGGACTTGAACCTGCGACCTTCGGGTTATGAGCCCGACGAGCTGCCAACTGCTCCACCCCGCGTCCGGTGTTCGATTCGTTAAGATGAATCGGTGCTGCTGAAGCAAAAAGCCCCGGCACCAGGCCGAGGCTTAGAGCTTTTGATTCTGGTGGGTCGTCACAGATTCGAACTGTGGACCTACGGATTAAGAGTCCGCTGCTCTACCAACTGAGCTAACGACCCAGAATTTCCCTTAAATGACTGGTGGGTCGGGCGAGATTCGAACTCGCGACCAACGGATTAAAAGTCCGCTGCTCTACCGACTGAGCTACCGACCCGCCTAGGGAGCGCGAATTATATAGACCCCCCGGGGGGGCGTCAACGGCAAAGCGGAGTTTTGTGAAGATATGTGCAGGGGCATATTTTTCTTTGCCGGGCCAACTAGAATCTTTTGTACTCATTTTTGGGGGTGGAAGGAGAGCAGCAATGACCGAACAGGATATTTCCCGTTATCAGGATCTGATCGTAACCACAGCAACCGATGTCGGCGTCAAGATACTCGCCGCCATTGTTTTCTGGGTGGTCGGCCGTTGGTTGATCGGCGTTGCGGTTGGCATGGTGCGCGCGGCGCTAGAAAAACAGAAGGTTGATCCGACCGTGTTGCGTTATGTCGGTTCGATTGTCACCGTGACGCTGAATGTGCTGCTGGTGATCGGTATTCTCGGTTACTTCGGAATCCAGACCACGACCTTCGCGGCCTTGATCGCCGGTGCCGGTATCGCTATCGGAGCGGCTTGGGCGGGGCTGCTGGCTAATTTCGCGGCCGGCGCTTTCCTGATCGTGCTGCGTCCCTTCAAAGTCGGCGACTTCGTTACCGTGGCCGGCATAACGGGCACGGTGACTGAAATCGGCTTGTTCGCGACGACCATCAATACGCCGGACAACGTGTCGACGGTGGTCGGCAACAACAAGATATTCGGCGACAACATCCAGAACTTCACCCACAACCCGTTCCGACGGGTGGACCTGAAGTGCCAGTTGGCCGGGGGCGCCGATCATCAAGCCGCGATGGCCTTGCTGCGCGACAAAATTGCCGCGATTCCCAATGTGCTCGCCGAGCCGAAGGTCGATGTCGAGATTCTCGACTTCACGCTGGTCGGGCCGGTGCTGGCGGTGCGTCCGTACTGCCACAACGATCATTACTGGCAGGTCTATTTCGATACCAACCGGACGATCCGCGAGGCACTGGCCGAGGCCGGATTCCCTGCACCGATGCCAGCGCAGAACGTGATCGTGACGCAGGCCGCCTGATCCCGGTGGGTACAAAAAAGCCCGCGGGCAAGGCGCGGGCTTGTTCGGGCTGTCGCCCGGATCAGCCGAGACGGCGGCAAATCTCCGTGGTCAGCGCCGACTGGTTCATGCAATAGAAGTGCAGACCTGGAGCGCCGCCCTTGAGCAGGCGCTCACACAGTTCGGTGACCACATCGAGGCCGAAGGCGCGGATGGAGGCCGTGTCGTCGCCGAAGCTCTCGAATTTTTTGCGCATCCAGCGCGGGATTTCAGCGCCGCAGGCATCGGAGAAGCGGGCCAGCTTGGTGAAACCGACGATGGGCATGATGCCGGGAACGATGGGCACATCCACGCCCTGTGCCTGAGCCTCGTCGACGAAGCTGAAATAGGCGTCGGCATTGTAGAAATACTGGGTGATGGCCGAATTGGCGCCAGCCTTGACCTTGCGCACGAAGGCGTCGAGGTCGTCCTTCGGGCTGCGCGCCTGCGGGTGCCATTCCGGGTAGGCGGCGACCTCGATGCTGAACCAGTCACCGGTTTCGGCGCGAATGAACTCGACCAGTTCGTTGGCGTAGCGGAATTCGCCAGCCTCGGCCATGCCCGAGGGCAGGTCGCCGCGCAGGGCGACGGTGCGCTTGATCCCGGCGGCCTTGTATTCGGCAAGGATTTCGCGGATTGATTCGCGCGTCGATCCGATGCATGACAGGTGTGGCGCGGCGTCGAAGCCTTCGGCGGCGATTTCCTTGACCACGGCGAAGGTACGTTCCCGGGTGGAGCCGCCGGCGCCATAGGTAACCGAGAAGAACTCAGGCTTCAGCTTGGCCAACTCGGCGCGGACGGTGCGCAGCTTGTCGACGCCTTCTGGCGTTTGCGGCGGGAAAAACTCGATGGAAATATCTGTATTCATTTGTTCAACCAGATGAAGAATTCGCGGTTGCCGTCACCGCCGGCAATCGGGCTGTCCAGCCAACCACGAACGGTGAGGCCAAGGATACGGGCACAGTCGCGCAGCTTGCGCTCGACATCGATGTAGAGCGCGCTATCGCGGACGATGCCGCCTTTGCCGATGTTGGCGGGGCCGACTTCAAATTGTGGCTTGACCAGGAGCAGCATGTCACCGTGCGTGGCGAGCAAGGCGGGCAGTTGCGGCAGGATCAGGGTCAGCGAAATGAAGGAAACATCGCCGACGATCAGGTCGAAGCCGTTTTCCGGAAAAGCCTGGCCGAGATCGGCGGCGCTCAGGGCGCGACAGTTGACGCCTTCGATGGCGGTGACCGCGGGGTCAGCGCGCAATTTGGCGTGCAACTGGTCGTGGCCGACATCGACGCCGACGACATGCTGGGCACCGTTTTGCAGCAGGCAGTCGGTGAAGCCGCCGGTCGATTGGCCGACATCGAGACAGCGCTTGCCGCTAACGGTAATTCCGGTCTGCGTGAGCGCGCCGGCCAGTTTCTGACCCCCGCGCGAGACAAAATGGGCATCGGGGTCGGCGGCGATGATCAGCGGTGTGTCGTTCGGCAAATCCATCGCCGGTTTGCTGATCGGACCGCCTGCCCAACTGACCCGACCTTCCTTGATCAGCGCCTGGGCTGCTGTGCGGGAAGGGGCGAGTCCTTGGGCGACGAGCAGGGCATCCGCTCGTAAAACGCCGGCCGGTCGCTCGTACGACGGTTCGCGCGGCGGCCGCGGCTTTTTCTGCCGGGCGTGGAAGGAGTTCATGCTCATCCCTGCGCCTCAGTTCTTGCGCAGCAAAATCGCGCTCAACAACCAGGAAATCAGGCTGTAGCCGATTGAACCAAACAGCGCAGACCAGAAGTTGCCGACCTGGAAGCCATCGACCAGATGGCCGGCCAGCATGAAGAGCAAGGCGTTGATGACGAAGATAAACAAGCCCAGCGTCAGCAGCGTGGCAGGCAAGGTTAGCAGCACCAGTAAGGGCCTGAGCAGCGTGTTGATCAGGCCCAGCACGACGGCAACCAGCAGCGCGGTGCCGAACCCGGCTATCTGGATGGTCGGCACGACATACGGCAACGCCAGCAGGGCCAGCGCATTGACAATCCAGACAGCGAGCAGGTTCAGCATGGCTTCGCTTAGTAGCGGTAGTGGTCGGCCTTGTACGGGCCTTCCTTCGGCACGTTGATGTAGGCGGCCTGCTCGTCGGTCAGCTCGGTGAGCTGGGCGTTGAGCGTCTTCAGTTGCAGGCGGGCGACCTTTTCATCGAGGTGCTTGGGCAGGGTGTACACGCCGACCGGGTACTTGTTGGAACCCTTCTGCGCTTCGCTCCACAGTTCGATCTGGGCGATGGTCTGGTTGGCGAAGGAGGACGACATCACGTAGGACGGATGGCCCGTGCCGCAGCCGAGGTTCACCAGGCGACCTTTGGCCAGCAGGATGATGCGACGACCATCCGGGAAGATGACGTGGTCGACCTGCGGCTTGATCTCTTCCCACTGGTACTTTTCCAGCGAGGCGACGTCGATTTCGTTATCGAAGTGGCCGATGTTGCAGACGATGGCGTTGTTCTTCATCTTCACCATGTGGTCATGGGTGATGACGTGGAAGTTGCCGGTCGTGGTGACGAAGATGTCGGCCTTGTCGGCGGCGTATTCCATGGTGACGACGCGATAGCCTTCCATGGCGGCCTGCAGGGCGCAGATCGGGTCGATTTCGGTGACCCACACTTGGGCGGACAGGGCGCGCATGGCCTGGGCCGAGCCTTTGCCCACATCGCCGTAGCCGCAGATGACGGCAATCTTGCCGGCGACCATGACGTCGGTGGCGCGCTTGATACCGTCGACCAGCGACTCGCGGCAGCCGTAGAGGTTGTCGAACTTGGACTTGGTCACCGAGTCATTGACGTTGATGCCCGGGAACTTCAGCTCGCCGCGCTGATGCATCTGGTACAGGCGATGCACGCCGGTGGTGGTTTCCTCGGTGACGCCCTTGATCTGGGCCAGGCGCACGGAGTACCAGGTCGGATCGACGGCCAGCTTGGCCTTGATGGCGGCGAAGAGGATGGTTTCCTCTTCGGAGCCTGGCTTGGAGATAACCGACAGATCCTTCTCGGCACGGGCGCCGAGGTGCAGCAGCAGGGTGGCATCGCCGCCGTCGTCGAGGATCATGTTCGAGTAGACCGCCGCGCCGTTTTCATTTGGCCATTCGAAGATGCGGTGGGTGTAGTCCCAGTAATCGACCAGGGTTTCGCCCTTGACGGCGAAGACCGGGATGTTCTGCGCGGCGATGGCGGCGGCTGCGTGGTCCTGGGTCGAGAAAATGTTGCACGAGGCCCAGCGGACTTCGGCGCCGAGTGCGGTCAGCGTCTCGATCAGCACGGCGGTCTGGATGGTCATGTGCAGCGAACCGGTGATACGCGCGCCCTTGAGCGGCTGGGTCTTCGCGAATTCTTCGCGAATGGCCATCAGGCCCGGCATTTCGCCTTCGGCGATGTTGATTTCCTTGCGGCCCCAGTCGGCAAGGTTGATGTCAGCGATGACGTAGTCTTTGAATTCGGCCACAGTAAGCTCCTCGGTAACTGTGACGGGGAGGGGAATAACGGCGTTGATGCTCACCGGCGGCCCCCTGCGCCCGGCAGGGTTGATCAGTGAGCGCCGTTTTAAACCGAGCCTGGGAGCGATGTGATCACCGCGCTCCTGCAGCGCCCCTCGGTAGGTTTCGGATTATAAACCGTTTTTTGGCTGAGTTTCAGCCTTTGTCGCCGGCCCAGTATTGGTCGATATCCTTGATGCCCCACTTGGCGGCATCTTCGCGTCCGGCAATTTTTTCGGCGCTGCGTGCCAAGTCGATGACTTCAGGCTTGATATAGGCCTGTGACTTGGTCGAGAAGAAAACCTTGACCTTGGGCTTGAGCAGCGACTGTTCGCCTTGCTCGATGACGACCCCCAGTTTTCCGGATGCCAACTTGACCAGCGAGCCGATCGGATAAATACCCAGGCTCTTGACGAAGGCCTGGAAAACGAGCGGGTCGAAATGCCCTTTCCACTCGGCCATCCGCTTGATCGATTCGGCCGGATCCCAGCCTGCCTTGTAGGGTCGGTTGGAGGTAACTGCGTCGTATACGTCGCAGACGGCCCCCATCTTGGCGAACAGGCTCATCGTTTCGCCATTCAGCCCTTTCGGGTAGCCGCTACCATCGATTTTTTCGTGGTGATGCAGGCATACATCCTTGGTGATGTCGCTGACCCCTTGGCCTTCGAGGAGTAGTTTGTAGCCTTCCTCGGGGTGGGTTTTGACCAGATCGAATTCGTCGTCGGTCAGCTTGCCCGGCTTGTTGAGGATCTCGAGCGGAATCATCGCCTTGCCAAGATCGTGCAGTAGGCCAGCCATGCCTGCCTCGCGTATTTGCAGTTCGTCGAGGTCTAGTTGGCGGCCCAACGCGATCATCAGGGCGCAGACGGCGACCGAGTGCATGAAGGTATAGTCGTCGGCTGTTTTCAACCGGGCGAGGCTGATCAGGGCGCCCGGATTGCGCATTACCGAATTCGAGATTTCCTCAACTAACGGTGCGACTGCTTCAGCTTCGATGGCCTTGCCCATGCGGGCTTCGTGGAACATCGAAACGACGGCCTCCTTGCCCTTGGCGACAATTCTCGATGCACGCTTGATTTCGTCGTTGAATGAAGCTTTTTCCTGAACGACAGGTTGCTCGACCGGAATAACCTCGGCGCTGACAACTTCCTGTGCCGGTTCGCCAGTGTCGACGTCAATATCGATACCTTTCGCGACGTCGATCCAGACCTCCTTGATCGGGCTTTCTGCAATGAGGATCAGGTCGTTGGGATCGGTCAGGACGAACTTCGTTCGCCAGAATGGGTGGTCCAGCCAAGCGCCGCAAAAGGCCTGCAGGTGCATGCCCAGAACCAATCGTTCGACAGGGATTTTCTTCAACATATCTGATGATCTTAACGAAAAAGGGAGCCTGGTAGGCCCCCTTCTTGCAAAACTTCACAAAGCTGTTGCCTTACAGACCGGCATCCGAACGGAGCAAATTGGCGCGATCAGTTGCCTCCCAGGTGAATTCCGGCTCGTCGCGGCCAAAGTGGCCGTACGCAGCGGTCTTCTGGTAGATCGGGCGGAGCAGGTCGAGCATGTTGACGATGCCCTTCGGGCGCAGATCAAAGTGCTTGCGGACCAGCGCGGTCAGGGTTTCGTTGCTGACCTTGCCGGTGCCGTAGGTCTCGACCATGATCGAGGTCGGCTCGGCGACGCCGATGGCGTAGGAAACCTGAACCAGGCAGCGCGAGGCGAGGCCGGCGGCAACGATATTCTTGGCGACGTAGCGGGTGGCGTAGGCGGCGGAACGGTCGACCTTGGACGGATCCTTGCCAGAGAAGGCGCCGCCGCCGTGCGGGGCGGCCCCGCCGTAGGTGTCGACGATGATTTTGCGGCCGGTCAGGCCGCAGTCGCCTTGCGGACCGCCGACGACGAAGCGGCCGGTCGGGTTAACCAGATACTTGATGTCGCCCTTGATCAGTTCCTTCGGCAGCACCGGCTTGATGATCTGCTCGATGGTGGCTTCGCGCAGGTCTTCCAGGCTGATGTCCGGCGAATGCTGGGTGGACAGCACGACGGTATCGATCGCGTGCGGCTTGCCGTCGACGTAGCGGATGGTGACCTGCGACTTGGCGTCCGGGCGCGCCCACGGCAGGCGGCCATCCTTGCGCAGCATGGCCTGGCGTTCGACCATGCGGTGCGACAGGTAGATCGGCAGCGGCATCAGCGACGGGGTTTCATCACAGGCGTAGCCGAACATCAGGCCCTGGTCGCCAGCGCCTTGGCCGAGGTTGTCGTCGTAGGCGGCGTTGACGCCCTGGGCGATGTCCGGGCTCTGCTTGTCGTAGGCGACGAGCACGGCGCAACCCTTGTAATCGATGCCGTATTCCGTGTTGTCGTAGCCGATGCGCTTGATGGTGTCGCGGGCAACCTGGATGTAATCGACGTTGGCGGACGTGGTGATCTCGCCGGCCAGGACGACCAAGCCGGTGTTGCACAGGGTTTCGGCAGCAACGCGGGAATGCTTGTCCTGCGACAGGATGGCGTCGAGGATGGCGTCGGAAATCTGGTCGGCAACCTTGTCGGGATGGCCTTCGCCGACAGATTCCGAGGTGAAGAGGTAATCGCTCATGAAGCGCTCCAGTGGTCCTTTGATCCGGCGTTACCAGCTTTGGACCACGAGCAGGCGACGCTTTAGCAGAATTTGTGAATCGCCCCGCAAGTTGTCTGTTTAACTCGGCGATTGGATAATGGTAACCTTTTCTCAGGGGGAATCAACCCCCGGGGCCTCATGGTTTTCCTTTTTCGCCTCCTTTCCCAGCTCCCGTTGTGCGTGTTGCATACCCTTGGCGGGCTGCTCGGCCGGCTGATCTATTGGCTGTCGCCAACCTATCGTCGGCATTTGCAGGAAAACCTGGCACAGGCCGGCATTGATCCATCGTTACGCGGTGCCGTGGCAGCCGAAACCGGCAAGCAGATGGTTGAGTTGTCGCGCATCTGGATGCGCCCACTCGACGAGGCCGTGCCGCTGGTTGCCGAGGTGGTCGGCTGGGAATTGGTCGAGGCGGCGCGCCAGGCCGGCAAGGGTATTGTTTTCCTGACCCCGCACCTCGGCTGCTTCGAAATCACCGCCCAGTATCTTTCGTCCTTTGGCGATATCACCGTGCTGTATCGCGAGCCCAAGTCGGCTGCTGCAAACGACTTGATCCTGATGGGCCGCAAGCGCGAGCACCTGCACCTGGCACCGGCCGACCTGTCTGGCGTGCGGGCACTGATCAAGGCCCTGAAGAAGGGGCAGATGGTCGGCATGCTGCCCGATCAGGCGCCAAAGACCGGCGAGGGCGTATGGTTGAAATTTTTCGGTCGTTACGCCTACACCATGACGCTGGCCGCCCGCCTGACGGAGACAGATGCCGTTTCCCTGCTTACCTGGGGAGAGCGCTTGCCGGGCGGACGCGGTTTCCGCATTCATTTTTCGCAGCCAACCAGCCCCCTGGCTGGTTCGACTATTGAGCGGGCGCAGCAGATCAATCATGAGATCGAAGCGCTGATTCGCCAGTGCCCGAAGCAGTACCTGTGGGGCTACAACCGCTACAAACGACCGGGGGGTGCTGAAGCGCCGCCAGCGGAGTGATTCTTGAAAATCTTTCTTACCTACATCCTCGTCGCCTTTCTGTGGTTGCTGCACTGGCTGCCGCTCCCCGTCCTGCGAGCGTTGGGCGCTGGGCTGGGGCGTCTGCTCTACGCCGTCGGGCGCGAGCGGCGCAAGGTAGCGCTAACCAATCTGCGCCTGTGTTTTCCGGATAAAACGGAAGCGGAACGCGAAGATATTGCCCGCCGGCATTTCGTCGCCTTCGCGCAGGCCGTGCTCGACCGCACGCTGGGCTGGTGGGCCTCAAAGGAGCGGCTGGAACGCATCATCCGGATTCATGGTGTTGAGCATCTCACAGATCCTGGGGGGCGCCCGATCATCATGTTGACACCACACTTTGTCGGCCTCGATGCCGGCGGGACGGTGGTGTCGATGCACGTAGTGGGCTGCAGTGTATTTTCGATGCAGAAGAATCCCGTGCTCAACAAGCTGCTTTATGATGGACGGATGCGTTTCAACAAGGCGGTACTGTTGTCGCGCCAGGACGGCATGCGCAAGATCGTCAAGGCCATGAAGGACGGACATCCCTTCTATTACCTGCCGGACATGGATTTCGGCCCGAAGGAGTCGATTTTCGTGCCCTTCTTCGGGGTCCAGGCGGCGACCATCCCGGCGCTGTCCCGCCTGGTGCGGTTGACCGGGGCCCGCGTGGTACCGGTGATTTGCCGACAATCTCCCGATGGCTACGATATCGAAGTCATGCCGCCTTGGGAGAGCTTTCCCGGCGCCAGCGTCGAGGCCGACACTGAATATATGAACCAGTTTATCGAAAGCCAGGTACTGCGCATGCCGGAGCAGTATTTCT
Organism: Dechloromonas sp. ARDL1; assembly: GCF_051122455.1. Lineage (NCBI taxonomy): Bacteria > Pseudomonadati > Pseudomonadota > Betaproteobacteria > Rhodocyclales > Azonexaceae > Dechloromonas > Dechloromonas sp. ARDL1. Next base: position 3,390,671 of record NZ_CP168939.1, on the reverse strand, counting down.
GGTTGCACAAGCGCTTCAAGACCCGGCCACCCGGAGAACAGAGGTTTTATAAATGAACAGCAACCTGAATGTCGAAATCCGCTCCGTGACGCCGCCCGATGTGCCGGCGATTGCGGCGCTGGCCCGTGAAATCTGGCAGGCGACCTATCCCGGCATCATCACCCAGGAGCAGATCGACTTCATGCTCGAGCAGCGCTATGGGCACGAGCGTTTGTACGATGATCTGGAGGACCTGCACAAATGGCTCGACCAGGCTTTCCACGAAGGGCGCCGCGTCGGTTTTGCCTTCAGCGAAATCTATAAGGGCGAGTTCAAGCTCGACAAGCTCTACATCCATCCGGACGTGCAGCGGCGCGGCGTCGGCGGGCAACTGATCGCCCACGTTGCCGAGCGGGCCAGGAAAGCCGGTTACCCCTGCGTCATCCTGCAGGTGAACAAGCGCAACGTGAATGCCATCGATTCGTACAAGAAGTACGGTTTCGCTGTTCGCGAAGTCATGGTCGACGACATCGGTCACGGCTACGTGATGGACGATTACGTGATGGAGAAGAAACTTTAAGAATTTGGGGCAACGTGCTGTCTCTGCTATGATTTTCCGAGTCATTCAGCGGAGCCGCACGTGAAACTCAAATTCTCCAAGATGCACGGCCTGGGCAACGATTTCGTTGTCCTCGACGGCGTGCGCCAATCGGTTTCCCTGAGCCCGGAACAACTGGTTTATCTAGCCGACCGCCACTTCGGCGTCGGCTGCGACCAGATCCTGCTGGTCGAAAAGGCCGGGCAGGAGGGTATCGATTTCCGCTATCGCATCTTCAATGCCGATGGTGGTGAAGTCGAGCAGTGCGGCAACGGCGCGCGTTGTTTCGTGCGTTTCGTCCATGAGCAAGGCCTGACCGAGAAGCGGCAGATCCGTGTCGAGACGCTCAAGGGCATCATCGAGCCGCGCCTGGAGGCCGACGGCAACGTCACCGTCGACATGGGCGAGCCGCGCTTCCTGCCAGCCGACATCCCGTTCATGGCTGACGACGACGTGATCATCCACTTGCTCGATGTCGCCGACGAAACGCTGGAAACCAGTGTCGTCTCTATGGGCAATCCGCACGCAGTGCAGGTCGTCGATAACGTCGAGACGCACCCGGTCGAGCGGCACGGGCCGCTGATCGAACGCCACCAACGTTTTCCCAAGCGGGTTAACGCCGGCTTCATGCAGATCGTCGACCGCCACACCATCAAGCTGCGCGTCTATGAGCGTGGCTCGGGCGAAACCCTGGCTTGCGGCACCGGTGCCTGTGCCGCAGCCGTCGCCGGCATCCGCCGTGGCCTGCTCGATTCACCGGTTAGGGTAACGACGCGCGGGGGCGACCTGACCATCGCTTGGGGCGGCCCGGGGCGTCCTGTCCTGATGACCGGCCCGGCGGTTACCGTATTCACTGGAGAAATCGAATTATGAGCGCCATGTTCCCCGAGGAAATCGCGGACTATCTGAAGAACAATCCCGGCTTTTTTGAGCAATACGCCGACCTGATGGCACAGATTTTCGTGCCGCATCCGCATGGCGGCCGGGCGGTGTCGCTGGCTGAGCGCCAGATGCTGACGCTGCGCGAGAAAAACCGGGCCACCGAGAGCAAGCTCGCGGAATTGATTGCCTTCGGCGAGGAAAACGATGCAATCAGCGAAAAGGTGCATCGGCTGGCGGTGGCGCTGGTGGCTGCCGAAACCTTTCAGGCGGTTATCCATCTGCTGAACTTCCATCTGCGTGACGACTTCTCGGTGCCGCACGTCGCGCTTCGCCTGTGGGACAAGCCGGAAGGCATCGAGGATTTGCCGGAGTTCGCTGCGGTCAGCGAAGAATTGCAGGTCTTTGCCGAAACACTTGCCCGTCCGTATTGCGGGTCGACGGCCGGTTTCGGCACGGCCTCTTGGTTTGGCGAACACGCCGCGCACATCCGTTCGCAGGCGCTGATCGCGCTGCGCAACGGTGGTGGCACCATCGGCATGATCGCCCTCGGCAGCGAGGATATGCAGCGCTTCTACACCGACATGGGCACCCTCTATCTCGAACGCCTCGGCGAGATGGTTTCCGCCGCGCTGGCCCGGGTGACCAAGAGCGTGCTGTGACCGCATTGACGCTCGCCGATTCGCATTTGGCCGACTACCTGGCCGAACTGGCGGATCAGCGCCGGGCGTCGCCACACACCGTCTCGAATTACCGGCGCGACCTGGAAAAGCTGCTGGCTGCGGCCAGCGACGTCCCGCTGGCTGGCTTGCAGGTCCACCACATCCGCCGCTTCGTCGCCCAATTGCACGGGCAAGGGCTGTCTGGCCGCTCACTGGCCCGCCTGCTGTCGGCCTGGCGCGGCTTCTTCCATTGGCTCGGCGGGCGCGGCATGGTCAAGGCCAATCCCTGCGACGGCATCCGGCCGCCGAAATCGCCGCGCCTGTTGCCAAAGGCCTTGTCGGTCGACGAAACGGCGCGTTTGCTCGAGGCGTTTGAAGACGACGATCCCGTCCAGGCGGCGCGTGACCTGGCGATGTTCGAGCTGTTCTATTCCTCGGGTTTGCGCCTAGCCGAACTGGTCGCCCTCGATAGCGATGTGCTAGATGTCGTGCTGCGCGAAGGCGAAATCCGCGTCCTCGGCAAGCGCGCTAAGGCGCGACTGGTTCCGGTCGGCAGCAAGGCTCGTCAGGCGCTGGCTGCCTGGGCCACCGTGCGCGGCGAGTTGGCTTTGCCGGGCGAAAAGGCCCTGTTTGTCGGCGTGCGCGGCGCCCGCATCGCTCCGCGCATGGTTGAGGCCAGGCTGGAGCGGCGAGCCCTTCAACTCGGCTTACCAAGCCACGTTCATCCGCACATGCTGCGCCATTCCTTCGCATCGCATCTCCTGCAGTCCTCGGGTGACTTGCGGGCGGTGCAGGAAATGCTCGGCCACGCCAGCATTGCGTCGACCCAAGTCTATACTCATCTCGATTTTCAGCACCTGGCCAAGGTTTACGATGCGGCGCATCCGCGGGCCAAGGCCAAATTGGGCGGATGAGTATCGAATCCATGTCGCTTGCTTCGACATCGGTCGATAATGACACTTTGCTATCTATCAGGATGAACGCATGACCATGACCGGTACAGCTGCCTTGATCGTCATCGATTTGCAGAACGACTATTTTGCAGATGGCAAGTTTCCCCTGTGGCAGGCCGAAACGGTCCTCTCCAAGGTCGAGTCGGTTATTGCGGTGGCACGGGAACAAGCGATACCCGTGATTCTCGTCCAGCATGTTGCGGATGCGAGCAAAGGCGTGGCACCGTTCTTCAACCCCGGGACGCAAGGTGTTGAGCTCCATCAGCGCATTCGTGCTGCGGCGCCGGATGCCGTTGTCGTCGCCAAGTCCTTTGCTGACAGTTTTCTGAACACGACACTGGAGCAGGAGTTGGCTAAACGGGGTGTCGACACGCTGTTGATCTGCGGCATGATGACTCAGAATTGCGTAACCCATACAGCCATTTCCAAGGCAGCCGAAAAGTACCGTGTTTCGGTCCTTGGCGACTGTTGCACGACGGTCAGTGAGATGATTCACCGGATTGCCCTGAGCGCCTTGGCGCCCCGCGTTCAGGTTGTGGATGCGGGGCTTGCTCTGAAGTCCTGACTGGATAGGGGTAAAAGGTCAGGAAAATCAACCCTCAATTGACCTTTTTTCGTCCACCTACTATGATTGGCGGTTTCGAAAAATCGCCGGACTCAAGGAGTTTTCATGGCCATCAACCGTAACCGCCGTTCTTCCCTGGAGCGCCGCTGCGTTTCCAAGTCTACCAAGCGCCTGTTCAAAGGCGATGGCAAGACCATGTTCAAGACCATGTACGCTGCCGAGTGCCATCAGCGTAACCGCAAGGCCCTGGGCGCCTAATTCCACGCCCGAACCAACCGTGACTTTGTCGACTTCGCGTTGCCGTGCTACGTGCACTGCCTGCGGCTCGTCTTCGCGTCACGCTTGATCCGGGCATGGAATAGTAGTTACCAGTTTTTTGGAGCCCCGGTTGCTGCAAGGTAACCGGGGCTTCTTGCATTTGAAGTCGGGAAAAACATGGCGCAATTGATTCTTTTGCCGGGTAAGGAACGTTCGGCGTTCAAGCAGCATCATCCGTGGTTGTTTGCCGGATCGGTCGGGCGGCTCGAAGGTCGTGCCCGGCCGGGCGATACCGTCGAGGTGCTGGCCGACAACCTGCGGCCGCTGGGGCGCGCAGCATATAGCCCGCAATCGCAGATTCGCGCCCGGTTCTGGACCTTCGATCCCGACGAATCGATCGACGATGCTTTCTTCAAGCGCCGCATCGCGGCCGCCGTGGCGCGTCGTCAGGCCTTGCCGGAACTCAAGGGGCAGCAGGGCCTGCGCCTGATTCACGCCGAGTCCGACGGCTTGCCGGGCATCATCGCCGACCAATACGGCGACACGGTGGTCGTGCAGCTGACTTCGGCCGGTGCAGACAAGTGGCGCAAGGCTATCGTCGCCGGACTGCTCAAGGCAACCGGTTGCGCCCGTATCTACGAGCGTTCCGATTCCGACGTGCGCGGCTTGGAAGGGCTGGAGCCGACCGTCGGCTGGCTGCACGGCGAGGCGCCGACGGGTGGCCTGAGCATCGATGAAAACGGTGTGCGCTTGGCGGTCGATGTTGTCGGCGGGCACAAGACCGGTTTCTACCTTGACCAGCGCGACAACCGTGCCTGGCTGCGCAGCGTGGCAGCAGACAAGGAAATCCTCAACTGTTTCTGCTACACCGGCGGCTTTTCGCTGCAGGCGCTGGCTGGTGGCGCGCGATCGGTGCTTTCCATTGATTCGTCAGGCCCGGCGCTGGCCCAGGCGAAGGCGAATCTGGCCCTGAATTCCCAGCTGCCGGCCGAGCGAGCGGAGTGGCTGGAGGCCGATGTCTTCCAGGCGCTGCGCGATTTCCGCAAGGCCGGGCGGACGTTCGACCTGATTGTCCTCGATCCACCCAAGTTCGCCCCATCGGCGGCGCATGCCGACCGCGCGGCGCGGGCCTACAAGGATATTAATCTGCTCGGTTTCCGCCTGCTGCGTCCGGGTGGTTTGCTGATGACCTATTCGTGTTCGGGCGGCATCGGCCTGGAGCTGTTCCAGAAGATCGTCGCCGGCGCGGCGCTGGATGCCGGGCGCGAGGCGCGTATTGTCCGTCGCCTGTCGGGTACGGCCGATCATCCGGTGGCATTGAACTTCCCGGAAGGTGAATATCTCAAAGGGCTGCTCGTCCAGGTCGATTAAACTGTCGTCGTGAATCCGCTTCGTCATCTGCTCCTCGTCATCGCGCTTGTCTTCGCCCAGTTGCTGGCGGGGGCGCATGCCGTCGAGCATGCGGCGGGGAACGACGATGTCTTGCCGACACACGCCTGCTTGCTGTGCCTGACAGCACACGACCTCGGCGTCGCCTTGCCGTCCGTGGCGAGCCTGCCGCCGGTAGTGGCGCATCAGCTTGTGCCGGAAACGCTCTTGGCGTACGCCAGAGCGAGCTTCCCGGCGCCGGTCGCCTGCCAGCGCGGACCACCCAACTCCTGAAAAAGCCGGTTTCCACCGGCCAACGTTTGTCATTTCCGAAGACCGCTGCCGAGCGCGCGGTCTGTCGTCATGCATTTTCAGGAGTTTTCCATGCAAAAAACCATTGCCATGGCTGCCATGCTGGCTGCCGCCGGAGCGGTACAAGCCGCCGATAACGCTGATCTGGCTGCCATTCGCGCACAGATCGACGAGATGAAAAAAAGCTACGAACAGCGTATCGCGACGCTGGAAAAGAGGCTCGCCCAAGCCGAATCGAACACCAGGACGCCAACTGCCGCTGTGCCGCCTGCCGTGAGCGAGGCCCGCCAGCCGGCGACCTCGACGGCCAGCGGTTTCAACCCCGAGGTATCGCTGATCCTGCAGGGGCAGTACAAGGGCATGAAGGACGTCGCCGAGCGCGGCATTAGTGGTTTTTATCCGGCAGCCGGACACGATCACGGCGAGGGCGCTATTCCCGGTATCAGCAAACGGGGCTTCTCGGTCGACCATACCGAACTGGTACTGGCGGCCAACATTGATCCCTACTGGCGGGGCCAGGCAATTGTCGCTCTGGTCGATGGCCAGGCCGAGGTCGAGGAGGCGTGGTTTCAGTCGCTTGGTCTGGGCTACGGCGTCGGCCTGAAGGGCGGGCGTTTCCGTTCAGGCATCGGCTATCTCAACGAGCAGCACCCACACATGTGGGATTTCGCCGATGCGCCGCTGATGTACCGGGCGATGTTCGGTGCGGAGGGAAGTTACGTACAGGACGGCGCGCAGTTCAAATGGCTGGCGCCGACCGAAACTTTCATTGAAATCGGTGCCGAAGCCGGGCGCGGCGCCAATTTCCCGGGAACAGACCGCAACAAGAACGGCAGTGGCGCGGTTTCAGCCTTCGCGCATGTGGGCGGCGATGTCGGCGTATCAAATAACTGGCGCGCCGGCGTTTCGTACTTGACGACCCAAGCCAAGGCGCGGGAAGGGCATTTCGAGGATATCGGTGGTGTCGAGGCGCTTGGCAAATTCACTGGCGATTCGCGGACCTGGCTGGCCGATTTCGTTTGGAAATGGGCGCCGAACGGCAATCCGAAGTACCGGAACTTCAAGTTCCAGGCCGAGTATTTCAATCGTCGCGAAAAGGGCGACTTCTCGTGCGAGGATGCGGATTCGGCCAATCCCGGCGCTTGCACGGGCGGCGTGCACAGCGTGTACCGTACTCGCCAGTCCGGCTGGTATGCGCAGAGCGTCTATCAATTCACGCCCAATTGGCGTGCCGGCCTGCGCTACGAGCAACTCGACAGCGGCCATCGCGATTTCGGCGTCAACGCGGCCAATCTGGCGGTGGTCGATTACCGCCCGAAAAAGGCAACGGCGATGGTCGATTACAGCTGGAGCGAGTTCTCGCGCGTTCGTTTGCAATTTGCACAAGACAAATCGATGCTCGGCATTACCGACAATCAGGTCACCGTGCAGTACATCATGAGCTTGGGTGCCCACGGCGCCCACAAGTTCTAGGAGGCGACACCATGAAATATCTGACCATTGCCCTGTTGCTGCTGGCGACAGGCTTGTCGGCCCGGGCCGACCTGAAGGTGTTCGCCACCGTGCCCGAGTGGGGGGCGCTGGCCAAGGAGATCGGCGGCGACAAGGTGCGCTTGTACAACGCGACCAATGCCTTCCAGGACCCGCACCGCATCGAGGCCAAGCCCTCCTTGCTGGCGCAGGCCCGCCAGGCCAACTTGGTGATCGCCGCCGGGGCTGATCTGGAAATCGGCTGGTTGCCGCTGGTCCTGCGTGATTCCGGCAATCCGGCGGTTCAGCCGGGGCGGCCCGGCTATTTCGAGGCGGTGGCCTTCGTCAATCGCCTCGAGGTTCCGGCCGTGATCGACCGCGCGCATGGTGATGTGCATGCCGCCGGCAATCCGCACATCCACCTCGACCCGCGCAACGTGCTCAAGGTCGGCGAAAAGCTGGCAGCGCGCATGGCCGAACTCGATGTCGCCAACGCCGCCGCCTATCAAGCCGGGTTCGCCGCTTTCTCCGGCAAGTGGCAAGCCGCCCTGCTGCGCTGGGAAAAGGAGGCTGCGCCGCTGAAAGGCGTGGCAGTGCTGGTCCATCACGCCTCGTTCGTCTATCTGTCGCACTGGCTGGGCCTGAAAGAGGCCGGCACGCTCGAACCGAAGCCGGGCATCGAGCCGACCAGCGGCCATCTGGGTGCGCTGCTGGCACGGCAGCAGACGGCACCGGCCAAAATGGTGTTGCGCACCGCCTACCAACAGGATGCGCCGAGCCAGTGGATTGCCGGAAAAACCGGTATCCCCGCTGTGCTGTTGCCCTATACGGTCGGCGGTACGCCGGAGGCACGGGATCTGTTCGGTCTGTTCGACGATACGCTCCAGCGCCTGCTCAAGGGGCTGCGCTGAGATGCTGCGCGCCGAGGCACTGGTCGCCGGATGGAGCAGGCCGGCCACATCACCGATCGATTTTTCGCTGCGGGCCGGCGAAATCGTTGGCGTGACCGGCCCGAACGGAGTCGGCAAGAGCACCTTGCTGGCTGCTTTCGCCGGCCGGGCCTCGGTCTTTTCGGGGCGTCTCGAATTGCAGCCGGGTCTCCGGCTTGCCGTGCAGACGCAGGATGTGCCGCCGGTCGACGGACTGCCGCTCTCCGGTCGCGATTTACTGGGGCTGACCGGAGCATCCCCGGAAGGTCTGCCACCCTGGCTGCTCGATCGGGTGGATCATCGTCTCGACCGCCTGTCCGGCGGTCAGCGGCACTACCTCGCGCTGTGGGCGGTTCTCCACGCGCCGGCCGATCTGGTGCTGCTCGACGAGCCGACCAACAATCTCGATGCCGCCGGGGTCCGCCATTTGACAGCGCACCTGCACGAACGGGCGCGCGAAGGTTGCGGCATCGTCGTGGTCAGCCACGATGCGGCGTTTGTCGCCGCCGCCTGCGACCGGGTGGTGACGCTGGAGGCCTGCGATGTCGAGTGATCTCTTCCTGATCCCTTTTTTGACCGGCTTGGGGCTGGCGTTCCTGCTGCCGCTGCTCGGCTGCTACTTGCGTTTGCGTGACGAGTGGCTGGCGGCACTGGCCTATTCGAATGTTTCCGCGGCCGGCGCGCTACTCGCACTGGCGGCCGGCTTGCCGCCGGCTGCCGGAGGGATCGCCGCCGCGGCGCTTGCCGGCGCCGGGAAGCGGCTGTTTGCTGCTCGTCTGTCCGGGGGGGCGGCGTATGCCTTGCTGCTGCTCGCCGGCTGGTCCGTGGCCGTCCTGCTGGCCGCTAACCAACCGCAGGCCGAGCGTCTCGGACATGCGCTCTTCGACGGGCAGCTGTATTTCAGCGGCAGCGGGCAGTTGTGGCTGGTTGCGCTCGGCGTGCCGGTTGCGTTGGGGGTTTTGTGGATGTTGTCCCGGCATCTGCTGCTCGCCCATACCTACCCCGATTTTTTCCGGATTCGCGGCTTGCGTGCCTGGCCGACGCAGATCGGCTTCGATCTGTTGGCGGCGTTGGCGTTGGCGCTGGCGACCATGAGCCTGGGTGTCATGGGGGCTTTCGCGCTGGTCTTCATTCCGCCCTGGCTGGCTTTCCGCCGAGCCAAAAGCTGGCGTTCCGGATTGCTGCTCTCCCTGCTATTCGGCCTTGTAGCCTATGTTGCCGCGTTTTGCGCCGCGCTGTGGCTTGACCAGCCGTTCGGGCCCATCCTGGCCATGATGCTGGTGGCGCTGGGATTGATCGTTGCGTGAACTTGGAGGGCATGCTAAAACTCCCCTTCTGCACGCGGAGTGGTCATGGTTTTTTCGTTTTTCAAGAAACAGCACAACAAGATGCCCGAACGGCCCGCTGCACGGCCGCGTCCGGCTGAGGTGCGGCCTGAAGCGAAGCCGACTGACGTGGCTGCGGAGATGCCAGTCAAGGCGCCGGCAGCCCCTTTGCCCGATCTGGAATTCTCGATCACCAAGCCCGCCGCACCCAAGCCGGCACCAGTTCCGCAAAGTCAATCAGCCCCCTCGCCTGCTGCCGCTCCGCTGCCGGAGATCGATGACGGGTTCAGTATTGATGATTTCGACAGCGCCTTTACTAACTCCAGCGTCATGGGCATCGACGTCGATCATGACGTTGACCCCCTGCAGTCCTGTGTCGAGCAGGTTGTTGTCCTCTACGCCAACGGTCAGGACGCGGCGGCCCGCTCCTTGCTCGAAACCTTTGTGCGCTCCTATCGCGGCCTGGAAGGCAAGCGTTTCTGGATGCTGCTGTTCGATCTGTTGCAAATCGGCGGCGATCGCACTGCCTTCGAGAAACTTGGCGTCGAGTATGCGGAAGCCTGCGAATCCTCGCCGCCGACTTGGAGTCAGGATGTGTCGGCAGCTCTTCCCGCAGCCGGCGGTCGTGCCGTGAGCAAGATTTTTCTGCAGGGCGTGCTGACCAGCGAGAGCGCCCTGCCGGTCGACGAGCTAGCCCGCTTGATAGCCGAGAAAGCCGAGATCAGCGTGGATTGTGCCAAGCTGATCGGTTGTGACGACGAAATTGCCGAACAACTGGCCGATCTGTTGCTGCGGGCGCGTCAGCAATCTCTGGCGGTCACGCTGGTCGGTGCTGAAGCCTTCATGGAAAGGTTGAACGAGCGCTTGATCGCCGGCGACCAGTCGCATGAGCCGGCCTGGCGATTGCTGTTGGAACTGCTGCAGCGCCATGGCACCCAGGATCATTTCGAGGAGCGGGCGGTCGATTACGCCGTGACCTTCGAACTGTCCCCACCTTCGTGGGAGATTCCCAAGAACCTTGGCGTAAAGGCCACGGCGGCCTCGCAGGGATCGAGGGACGATGCCCATTATTTTGTCGGAGAACTCAAAGCCTGTCGCTTCGAGGATCTGCCGCAGGTTCTCGAGGCACAGGCCCACCCTGTACTCGATTTTTCGCGGGTTACGCGCCTGGATTTCATCTCGGCTGGCCAACTGGTCAATCGCCTGGCACCGATCAAGGCGGCCGGCCGCGAGGTCGTCATCCGCAGCCCGAATCATCTTGTCGCCGAGTTGATGGCCGTCGTCGGCCTCAACAAGCAGGCGCGCATCATCGTTCCCAAGTCTTAATTCAGGAAGAAGCAATGGAGCAATATCACGGCACGACTATCCTGTCGGTGCGCCGGGGCAGTATCGTCGCCATGGGTGGCGATGGCCAGGTCACCTTGGGTAACATCGTCATCAAGGCGACCGCCAAGAAGGTCCGCCGCCTCTACCAGGGGCGCATCCTGGCTGGCTTCGCCGGTGGCACGGCCGATGCCTTCACGCTGTTCGAGCGTTTCGAGGCAAAGCTGGAAAAGCACCAAGGCAACCTTGTCCGCTCCGCAGTGGAACTGGCCAAGGACTGGCGTTCCGACCGTGCCTTGCGCCGCCTGGAGGCCATGCTGTCGGTCGCCGACCGAGAGTCCTCGTTGATCATCACCGGCAACGGTGATGTGCTGGAGCCTGAGCATGGCATCGTCGCCATCGGCTCGGGCGGCACCTACGCCCAGAGCGCGGCGCGCGCCTTGCTCGAAAACACCGATCTGCCGCCACTGGATATCGTCACCAAGTCGCTCGAAATCGCCGGCGACCTGTGCATCTACACCAACCGCAACTTCACGCTGGAGACGCTGGAATGACGACCATGACGCCGCAGGAGATCGTTTCCGAACTGGACAAGCACATCGTTGGCCAGAACGCCGCGAAGAAAGCGGTTGCCATCGCCTTGCGCAACCGCTGGCGGCGTTCGCAGGTAGCCGAGCCGCTGCGCCAGGAGATCACCCCGAAGAACATCCTGATGATCGGTCCGACCGGTGTTGGCAAGACGGAAATTGCCCGCCGCCTGGCTCGCCTGGCCAATGCGCCGTTCATCAAGATCGAGGCAACCAAGTTTACCGAGGTCGGCTACGTCGGGCGCGATGTCGAAACCATCATCCGCGACCTGGTTGAAATGGCCATCAAGTCGGGGCGGGAGAAGGCGATCAAGGGCATGCGTGCCCGAGCTGAGGATGCGGCCGAAGAGCGCGTGCTCGATGCGCTGCTGCCGCCGGCGCGCAGCCCCGGTTTCTTTGCCGAAAACACCGAGGCTGCCGGCACCGAAAATACGACTCGCCAGAAATTCCGCAAGAAATTGCGCGAAGGCGAACTGGACGACAAGGAAATCGACATCGAGGTCGCCGCGCCGAGCATGCAGGCTGAAATTTTCGCGCCACCGGGCATGGAGGAGCTGACTCAGCAGATCCAGGGCATGTTCCAGAACATGGGCGGCGGCAAGAAGAAGTCACGTAAGTTGAAGATCAAGGAAGCACTGAAGCTACTCACCGACGAGGAGGCTGCCAAGCTGGTCAATGACGAGGAGGTCAAGCTGGAGGCGGTCAAGGCGGTCGAGCAGAACGGCATCGTCTTCCTCGATGAAATCGACAAGGTGACCAGCCGCTCGGATGCTCAAGGCGCCGACGTGTCGCGCCAGGGCGTCCAGCGCGACCTGTTGCCGCTGGTCGAAGGGACGACGGTGTCGACCAAGTACGGGATGATCCGCACCGATCACATCCTGTTCATTGCCTCCGGTGCCTTCCACCTATCCAAGCCGTCGGATCTGATCCCTGAACTGCAGGGCCGGTTTCCGATTCGTGTCGAACTCGATTCCCTGTCCGTGGCCGATTTCGAATGCATCCTGACCCAGACCGATGCTTGCCTGACAAAGCAATACCAGGCCCTGCTGGAAACGGAGGGGGTCGCCATCGAATTTGCCGACGACGGCATTCGCCGGATGGCGGAGATTGCTTTCCAGGTCAATGAGAAGACCGAGAATATCGGGGCGCGGCGCCTGCACACGGTGATGGAAAAACTGCTCGAAGAATTGTCCTTTACGGCTGGGAAGGTCGGCCTCGACAAGGTTTCAGTCGATGCAGCCTACGTTAACGACAAGTTGGGCGAAGTCGCTGCCGACGAGGATTTGTCGCGCTACGTGCTGTAAAGCGAATGGCCGGAGCACAGGGAGATTCCCCATGTTTCCGGCCAGCTTGCCCGGGCGGAATCGGGTGCTGTTCCCTGTCTTCGAGAGAACCCGTTGGACGACCATAGCCTGAGTTTCCGCCTGCTGGCGATCATCTTTCCCATCTTCGGCATCGTGGCGGCCGGCTATGTTTATGGCCGCAAGCACAAGCCCGAGATGGCCGTGGCCAATCGGCTCAATATGGACGTTTTCGTCCCGGCGCTGGTTTTTGCGGCGATGGCGGGCAAATCATTTGATCTGACGGCGTATGCGCCTTTGGCGTTGGGCGGATTCATCGTACTCGCCGCCTGCGGGTTGCTGGCCTGGCCGATTTCGCGCCTGATCGGCATCCAGCCCAAGACGTTGGTGCCGCCGATGCTGTTCAACAATTCCGGCAACATCGGACTGCCGCTCGCCGTGCTGGCCTGGGGGGAAAACGCACTGTCGGCGGCGGTGATCCTCTTCATGGTCGAGAACACCCTGCATTTTTCCTTCGGGGCACGCCTCCTCGACCCGCACGCGCGGCTACTGACCCTGTGGCGGGTGCCGGTGGTGGCGGCTGCCATCGCGGGCCTGCTGGTCGCCATCTTCAAGCTGCCGGTCTGGCAACCGCTGGTCATCGCCATCAAGATGCTCGGAGACGTGTCGGTACCCTTGTTGCTGTTCTCGCTCGGCGTGCGGATGACTGACGTGTCGTTCCGCGACTGGAAGGTGCCCGTGGGGGCGGCCGTGCTGCGGCCCTTGGCGGGCATGGCCATCGCCTATGGCGTTATCCAGTTGCTGGGACTGCAGGGGCGCGATGCGGCCATGTTGTTGGTGTTCGGTGCCTTGCCGCCCGCGGTGCTCAACTTCCTGTTCGCCGAGCGCTACAAGCAGGAGCCGCAACGGGTCGCATCCATCGTCCTGATCGGTAATCTGGCGGCGCTTGTCTTTCTGCCGCTGGCCTTGGTGCTGGTGCTCTAAGTCCGGAAGCGGTCGATCTGGCGCCGGTCGCGTTTGGTCGGCCGGCCGTGGATGTCGGCCGACGGTTCGACCGTGAATTTGCGTCGCATCTGTTCGGCTTCACGGGCGGTCATGCTGTCCGGCGTTTCCTCGTAGAGCATTCGCGCTTCGCTGGCCGGGCCGCGTTTCTCCGAGAGGGCGCGGACAACGACCTCCCAGCGGGTGTCTCCGTTGAATATATCCAGCCGGTCGCCGATCTTGACGTCGCGTGACGCCTTGGTCGGCGCTCCGTTCAGCTTGACCTTGCCACCGCCGACCGCATCGGTGGCCAGGCTGCGCGTCTTGAAGAAGCGCGCGGCCCACAGCCACTTGTCGATGCGGATGCCGCTCATCGCGGCAGGGTAATCTCGCCAGCGTAAAGCTGCTCGACGGTTTCGCGCTGGCGAATGACGTGAACCTGGTCGCCATCAACCATCAGCTCGATGGCGCGCGGGCGGGTGTTGTAGTTCGAGGCCATGGCCATGCCGTAGGCGCCGGCTGACATGACGGCCAACAGGTCGCCCGGCTGCACGCAGAGCGGACGGGCCTGGCCGAGGAAGTCGCCGGTTTCGCAGACAGGGCCAACTACGTCGTAGTCACGGTGTGTGCCTCCACGCGGCGCCACCGGTTCGATGTCGTGCCAGGCTTCGTACAGCGCCGGGCGCATCAGGTCGTTCATCGCGGCGTCGATGATGGCGAAGTTCTTGCCCTCGCCTTCCTTCAGGTATTCGATCTTCGTCAGCAGCAGGCCGGCGTTGCCGACCAGACGGCGCCCTGGTTCCAGCACGACCTGCAGGCCACGCCCCTGCAACTTGTCGAGCAGCGGCGTCAGGTAGGAAGCGACCGTCGGTTGCACTTGGTCAGCCTTGTACTTGATGCCGAGACCGCCACCGAGGTCGAGGTGATGGATGCGGATGCCTTCGCTTGCCAGCTGGTCTACCAGGGCCAGGATACGGTCCAGGGCTTCGACGAAGGGTGACGGGTCGAGCAGCTGCGAGCCGATGTGGCAGTCGATGCCGGCTATCTGGATATTCGGCAGGGCGGCTGCGCGACGGTACAGCGGCAGGGCATCATCGTAGGCGACGCCGAACTTGGCTTCCTTTAGTCCGGTCGAGATATACGGATGGGTCTTCGGGTCGACGTTCGGATTGACGCGTAGGCTGATCGCCGCCTTTTTGCCGCACTGGCCGGCGACTTCGTTGAGGCGTTCCAGTTCCGGAATGGACTCGATATTGAAGCAGAAAATGCCGGCGTCGAGCGCCAGCTTCATTTCGGCTGCGGTCTTGCCGACGCCCGAAAAGACGACTTTCTTGGGGTCGGCGCCAGCGGCCAGCACGCGTTGCAGTTCGCCACCCGACACGATGTCGAAACCGGCGCCCAGGCGGGCGAACAGGTTGAGGATGGCGAGGTTGGAGTTGGCCTTGACGGCGTAGCAGACGAGCGCAGCGTTACCGGCTGGATGGCCGCCGAGGACATCCTGGAATTCGCGCAGTGATTCGGTTAGCGCGGCGCGGGAATAGACGTAGGCCGGCGTGCCGAATTGGTCGGCGATAGCTGGCAGGGCTACGGATTCGGCGTGCAGGACGCCTTTCTTCAGGGCAAAGTGGGTCATTGGGCGTTGGGACGAGTGGGCGTGCTAACATCCTTGGCAGGCGTCTTGCCGCTGCTGAGCAGCGGTTCCGGCGCCGGGCCGGATGGCCTTTCAAGCTGGCCTTTCATGCCACAGGCGGCAAGGCCGAGAATGATCAGCAGGGCAGCGATTCTGGACATGTTCTGGACGCTGTCAGCAAAGAGCGGGATGGTAGCACACGATGGATGACAAGGATTTCAACCGGCTTGCCGACGAGACGTTGGCCAGGATCGAGGCGGCTCTCGAAGCGAGCCGCGCCGATGTGGATTTCGAGTTGGGCGCGGGGGGCGTTCTGGAGATCGAGTTTGCCGATGGCAGCAAGATCATCGTCAACCGACATGGCGTTAATAAGGAAGTCTGGGTTGCTGCTCGGGCCGGCGGTTTCCATTTTCGCTGGGATGGTGCGGCTTGGCGCGACACGCGGGATGGCACTGAATTGTTCGAAAAACTGTCGACGCTCGCCAGCCAGCAGGCCGGCGAGTCAGTAGGTTTGTGCTGATCAGTCGCTCGGCGGCGAACTGAGATCCGGTTTGGGCAAGGGGGTTGCGTCCTGAGCTTCTTCCTCGGGGGCTCGCTCCTTGACGTTTTCGGCATACACATAAGTCCGCTCGCGTCCTTCGCCGTAAGCGACCAGCCCTTCTGGCGCTTGTTGCGTCTGCATCGGGACATCCTTGAGCGCACGGCCCATGTAGCCGATCCATATCGGTAGTGCAGCGACGCCACCGGTTTCCCTGTCGCCCAGTTTGCGCGGCTGGTCGAAACCTATCCAGGCGCAACCGGCGACCGTCATCTGGTAGCCGCAGAACCAGGCATCGACATATTCGTTGGTGGTTCCCGTCTTGCCGGCCAGATCCTGGCGCTTGAGGGCTGCAGAGGCCTTGGCGGCGGTGCCGTAGAGGGTCACGTCGCGGAGCATGGTGTCCATCATGAAGGCATTGCGCGGGTCGATGGCGCGAATGGCCTCGTTCCCAGCTTCGATCTCGGCCGAATGGGCGACGACCTGGTCGCGTTCGTCACGAATTTCGCGAACGACGAAGGGGTTAACCTTGTAGCCGCCATTCGCAAAGACAGCATAACCGCTCACCATCTGCCACGGCGTGACGGAGCCAGCGCCAAGGGCCATGGTCAGGTAGGGCGGGTGCTTCGCCGCATCGAAGCCGAAGCGTGTCGCGTAATCCTGTGCGTAGTTGGTGCCGATGGCCTGAAGGAGGCGGATCGATACCATGTTCTTGGATTTGGCGAGGGCTGTACGCATCTTCATTGGACCTTCGTATTTGCCATCGTAGTTATGCGGCTCCCACGCCTGAGCGCCGGTCTGGCTGGCGGGGATTGTGATCGGCTCGTCGGCAATCACGCTGCCGGGAGCGAAGCCTTTCTCCAGCGAGGCCGAGTAGATGAAAGGCTTGAAACTGGAGCCCGGCTGACGCCAGGCCTGGGTGACGTGGTTGAACTTGTTGCGGTTGAAGTCGAAGCCGCCGACCAGGGCGCGAATGGCACCATCCTGCGGTGAAATGGCGACGAATGCCGATTCGACTTCCGGCAACTGCGTAATCTGCCAATTTCCCTTGTCGTCCTTTTGCAGGCGAATGATGGCCCCGCGCTTAAGGCGCTTGTTGGGGGGCGCTTTGTCGTCGAGCATCTTGGCGGCGAACTTGGTAGCGTCTCCGGTCAGGGTGACTACTTCGCCGCCCTTGCGGTAGGCGCGTATTTGTTTGGTGTCGGCCGCAAGGACCAGGGCCGGAATCAGGTCGCCGGTATCGGCAATATCTTGCAGCGCCTCGTCAATCGCTTCGTCCTGATCGGACTTGATATCTTTCATATCCAGATAGGACTCGGCTCCGCGATAGCCGTGCCTGCGGTCATAGTCCATGACCCCTTTGCGCAAGCTGTTGTAGGCAGCTTCCTGCTCCGCCTTGATGATCGTGGTGTAAACCTTCATGCCGCGAGAATAGATTTCTTCCGGGAAGCGTTCGGCGGTGATCTGGCGTGCCATTTCAGCGACGTATTCGGCGTGTACGGCGTAGCCGGCGAGTTCGCGTTTGATGACCAGGGGTTCCTTCAGCGCCGCCGCTTGCTGCGTGTCAGTGATGTAGCCCAGTTCGTGCATCCTGCGCAGCACGTATTGCTGACGGAGTTTTGCGCGGTTGGGGTTGACTACCGGGTTGTAGGCAGAGGGCGCTTTCGGCAGTCCGGCCAGCATGGCGGCCTCAGCAATCGAGACCTCCTTGAGCGGCTTGCCAAAATAGATCTGGGCCGCAGCCGCGAAGCCGTAGGCGCGCTGTCCCAGAAAAATCTGGTTGATATAGAGCTCGAAAATCTGATCCTTGCTCAGATTGCTTTCGATTTTGAACGACAGCAGCGCTTCGTACAGTTTGCGGGTATAGGTCTTTTCACCGGTCAGGAAAAAATTTCGCGCTACCTGCTGGGTAATGGTCGATGCTCCCTGGCGCTTGCCGCCACCCAGCAAATTGGCACCTGCCGCACGCAGGATACCGGTATAGTCGATTCCGCCGTGCTGGTAAAAGCGATCGTCCTCGGCTGCAAGGATTGCATGTTTCAATACGGGCGGGACATCCTGGAAGGCGACGACCGCGCGGCGCTCCTCACCGTATTCGCCGATCAGAAATCCGTCGGCGGTGTAAACCCGCAGCGGAATTTTCGGGCGATAGTCTGTCAGTACCTCCAGAGATGGCAAATTCGGGTAGGTCAGGACAAGAATGATCAGAACCATTGCAACGCCCATTGCTGCCAAACCGACCAAAAATATGACGGGATAAAGAATCAGACGCAGTGCGGAAGGTAGGGAAGGCACGGTGTTCGGACGGGCAAAAATGAAGTTGCGCCGATTATACGCCGGGGCATATTCCGGCCGTGAAAATGCTTTACACACCTATAGGTTGTTGCTAGCATCTGAAGTGAATTATTGGTTATTTTTGTAACTTCGTAATCCGTAAGGACTTTTTGGGGGTCTGGTGGGCTTCGATATCTCAGCGTTGTTAAATCCTAAGGCGCGCTCCCTTTTCGGCCTGGACATCAGTTCCTCGGCTGTCAAGATGGTTGAGTTGACAGCCAATGGAAAAGACGGCTATCGCGTCGAGCGCTACACCATCGAGGTGTTGCCCAAGGATGCGGTTTCCGACGGCAATATCGCCAATCTGGATGGCGTGGTCGATTGCGTCAAGCGTGCGTGGAAACGGATGGGGACGTCGACGCGCAATGTCGCCATGGCCTTGCCGGGCTCTGCAGTCATTACAAAAAAAATCATCGTTCCGGCAGGTTTGCGTGACGACGAGCTGGAGGCTCAGGTCGAGACGGAGGCAAATCAATACATCCCGTTCGCGATCGATGAGGTTAATCTCGATTATCAGGTACTCGGGCCAGCCCCGGCGGTTCCTGATGAACTGGAAATCCTGATTGCAGCGTCCAAGAAAGAGCGGGTCGAGGATCGTGTCGCGGTTGCCGATGCGGCCGGACTGAAGGCAATGGTCGTCGATGTCGAGTCCTTTGCGGCACTTGCTGCATTCGAGTTGATTGAGCGTCAATTGCCCGAGTCGGGCAAGAATCAGGTTGTCGCCTTGATCGATGCCGGGGCAAACGTCATGAACCTGACGGTCTTGCGCAACGGACAGCAGGTTTATGCCCGCGAACAGGCCTTCGGTGGCGGGCAACTGACTCAGGATATCGCTCGTCATTACGGCATGACTATCGAAGATGCCGAATCTGCGAAGCGTGCTGGTAATCTGCCGGAAGGGTACGAAGTCGAGTTGCTGAATCCGTTCATGGAAAACCTCGCACTTGAAGTCTCTCGGGCGCTGCAGTTTTTCTTCACGTCGACCCAATACAACCAAGTTGACCATATCGTGCTGGCAGGCGGCTGTGCCGTCATTCCGGGAATCGATGAGGTCGTTGCTACGCGTACCCAAGTCAATACGCTGATCGCCAATCCCTTTGCCAATATGGTGCTGTCTGATCGTGTACGGGCGAAAAGCCTTCTGGCGGATGCATCTTCGTTGATGGTGGCGTGCGGCCTGGCGCTGCGGAGGTTCGATCCATCATGATACGTATTAACCTCTTACCGCATCGCGAGGAAGCGAAGAAGGCGCGACGCGAACAGTTTTTCGTCTTGGCCGGATTGGTGTTCGTGCTTGGTGCATTGATTGTGTTTGCCGGGTATACGCTCATCGACAATGCGATCAGCCAGCAGGAAAGTGCCAACAATTTCCTGAAGCAGGAAATTGCTGTTCTGGACAAGCAGCTCGATCAAATCAAGCGCCTTAAGGAGCAAACCCAGGCGTTGCTTGCACGCAAACAGGTTATCGAAAATCTTCAGCGTGACCGTGGAGAGACAGTTTATCTGTTGAGTGAATTGGTCAAGCAGGTGCCGGAGGGAATTTACTTGAAGTCCGTCAAGCAAGATGGCCTGAAGGTCAATCTCGTCGGGCATGCTCAATCGAATGCGCGTATTTCGGCGCTGATGCGAAATCTTGACGCGTCGCCTTGGATGGAGCAGCCGCAATTGATTGAAAGTAAGGCTGTGGTTGTCGGTGGCCGTAGAGTCTACGAGTTTGGCATGAGCTTTGTGCTGACCCGGGTCAAGCCCGATGATGGAAAGGAGAAAAAGTGAACGTGAAATCCGTCTCCTTGCCGAGCATCGATATTCAGTCTATAGCGGATGATTTCCGCTATATGAACCCGAACGATCCAGGTTCATGGCCGCTGATTCCTAAGATTGCTGTCTTGGTTGGCTTGTTCGTCGCTATCGTGACCGCTGGCTGGTGGTTTGTTTGGAACGATCAGTTTGTCGACCTAGATACGAAGGAACGGGAAGAGCAAACCCTGAAGCAGCAGTTTCTTGATAAAAAACGCCAGGCTGTCAATCTGGATTTGTATGTTCAACAGCTTGCCGAAATTGACCGTTCTTTCGGGGCCTTGCTCAAGCAATTGCCCGATAAATCTGAAATCGAGGCACTATTGATTGAAATCAACCAGGCTGGCCTTGGTCGGGGTTTGCAGTTTGAACTCTTCAAGCCAGGCCAGGAGCAGGTCAAGGATTTTTATGCCGAGCTTCCGGTGACCGTAAAGATCAATGGTGGTTATCATGATTTCGGTGCTTTCGCTGCCGATATCGCCAAACTCCCCCGCATTGTCACTCTGAATAATATTTCAATCGCCCCGATCAAAGAAGGAGGGCAATTGACGCTGGACGCAACGACAAAGACTTTCCGTTATCTTGATGAAGAAGAGGTCGCTCGCCAGAGGAAGTCAGAGCAGGACAAGAGGGCCGCACAAGGAGCGAAAAAGTGAACCGACTATTGCTCACGGTCGTCTTTAGCGTCTTGGGGGCCTGTGCTGGTGGGGAGCACGAGGATCTGAAGCAATGGATGGCAGAAAATACGAAGGATATGCGTGGGAATGTGCCCAAGTTGCCCGAGGTCAAGCCGTATGAACCGGTTCCCTACTCAATGGATGGTGTCCTCGACCCATTCAAGCCTAGCAAGATCGAGCCGGAGTCTCGGTACAAGCAGCTCGCCGGTAAGGGCGGGGCTTTTCAGCCGGATTTTGAGGCGCGGGAAATTCGCAACAGCATGCTGGAAAAATATCCCATTGAGTCGCTCAAGATGATTGGCTACATGAATGTCAACAAACGTCCGATGGCCGTCATACAGGTCGAAGACAAAGTCAAGCAGGTCAAGGTCGGAGACTATATGGGGCTTGACTTTGGCATGGTCACTCAGGTTTCCGACACTGAAGTGCAATTACGGGAATTGATACAGGATTCTGCTGGCGATTGGAGTGAGCGAAAAAGCTCTCTCTATCTGCAAAGCAAGGAGGGGAGCAAGAAATGAAATTCATTAAACACGCATTGGCCACTCTCGCGGTGTGTCTTGCTTTCTCGCCTTCCGCTTGGGCGGAGGCTCTTCCTTCAAATGCCATTGAGGCGGTCAACGTAGCTCAGCAGGGAAACGAGGTTTCGTTGCGTATTGATATGAAGGAAGCCTTGAGCGCCCCTCCGCCGGGTTTCAGTGTTGCGAATCCGGCAAAAATTGCCCTCGATTTCCAGTCAACGGCCAATGCGCTTGGAAAAAATAGCCAGGTTTTCAATCAGGGTGACTTGCGCAGCATGAATGTTGTACAGGTCGGCGACCGTACACGGGTTGTGCTCAATTTGGTTAAAAGCCTCAATTTCAAGACGCGCCTTGAAGGAAAGTCGCTTTATGTAACCCTGTCTCCGGTTGAGCGGGTTTCCGATTCTGCGGCTACGCGTTCGACCCGATTTGCCGAGGAAAGTCTGGTTGGTACCAAACATTCCGTGAACGACGTTATGTTTCGCCGCGGCAAGGACGGTGAAGGACGCATCATCGTCGACCTGAGCGATTCAGGGACGGGAATCGATATTCGCCAGCAAGGCCCGAGTCTGGTTGTCGATTTCATGAAGACGACGGTCACAGACAGATTGCGTCGCAAGCTCGATGTAACCGATTTCGCGACACCGGTGACAAGCGTGGAGACCCGGTCCAATGGCGATAACGTGCGGATGATCATCTCGCCCAAGGGCTTGTGGGAGCACAATGCCTATCAAAGTGACAACCAGTTCATTGTCGAAGTAAAACGTATCGTCGAAGACCCAAATAAACTGGTTCAGGGGGCCAAGGTGGGTTATCAAGGGCCGCGTGTAAGCATCAACTATCAGAATGGTGATGTTCGTGCCTTGCTCCGCCTGATGGCGGAGGAACTTGGCTTGAATGCGGTGATCAGCGAAACGGTCACGGGAACTACAACTCTGGTCCTAAAAGACGTGCCGGCAGATCAGGTGATCGATATCATCTTCCAGCAAAAAGGCTTGGATATGCGCAAAAAAGGCAGCATCATCATGATCGCTCCGCGCGATGAAATTGCCACGCGTGAAAAGCTAGAATTTGAGTCGAAGCAGCAGATCAGCGAGTTGGAGCCGCTGCGGCTTGAGCAATTTCAATTGAATTATCAAAAAGCCGTTGATGTGGCTCGCCTATTGGCAGGTCTTCCCCCATTGGGAGCAGCAGGGGGGGGGCTCTTCCTCCGGGGGGGGGCTCAGGCGCAGCGTATTCTCAGCAAACGTGGTAGTGCTGTGGCCGATCCGCAGTCAAATATCATTTTTATTAACGACATACCCTCCAAGCTGGAGGAGATTCGCTCTTTTATCAACGCAATCGACGTGGGGGCTCGCCAGGTGCTGATTGAGGCGCGAGTTGTAGAGGCAAGCGATAGCTTTAATCGAAGTATTGGGACGAAGTTGAATTTCTTGAACCAGAAGCAAAGTACGCTGGGCGGAAGTGGTTGGAATGTTACAGGGGGGCAGATTACTCCGGGAACTACGACGCCGACCGTTACAAACCCAACGCAGACGACCCCGCAAACTATTGGCGTGAACCTGCCTTCCTATACATCGAAAGGTGGGACGCTTGCACTATCGCTGTTTAATTCGAATTTAACGAAATTTTTGAATCTGGAGATAGCTGCTCTTGAATCGGATGGTATCGGAAAAATTATCTCCAGCCCGCGAGTGATTACGGCAAACAATGTCAAGGCGAAGATCGAGGATGGTACGGAGGTTCCTTATGTGACTACGCAGACCACCGGCACGTCGATTACTCAGACGGTGAGTTTCAAGCCAGCCAAATTGTCGCTGGAGGCAACTCCGCAAATTACGCCTGAAGGTACGGTGCGTATGGCCTTGGTGGTTAAGAAGGAAGAGCCAGATTGGACAAAGGCTGTTCTCGGTAATCCTCCAATCAAGAGTTCCATCGTCGAGACCAATGTGGTTGTCGAAAATGGCGGTACTGTTGTGATTGGTGGGGTGTTTATTACCAAAACGGAAGATACTGTTGAAAAGGTGCCACTGTTGGGCGACATTCCTTTTCTGGGATGGTTGTTCAAATACAAGAAAGATGTAGGGGAGCGTCGTGAGTTGTTGGTATTCATTACTCCGCGTGTGATTTCAGATAAGGTCCGTTTCGACTGATTTGAAGACTTCATTGCTAGAAAGGCCGGCAATAGCCGGCCTTTTTTGTGTCCATTCAAGACTCGGCTAAAATCACTTTGTGGAACAGAATCGAAACATATATCTGGTCGGCCTAATGGGGGCTGGCAAGACAACTGTCGGGCGTATGCTTGCCAAGCGCTTGTCTCGTCCTTTTATGGACTCGGACCACGAAATCGTCGAGCGAACAGGGGTGCCGATCCCGACAATCTTCGAAATCGAAGGTGAAGATGGCTTTCGTCGCCGCGAGGCGCAGACCCTGCACGATCTCACGGCGGGAACAGGCCTCGTTTTGGCAACCGGTGGCGGGGTGGTGATCAACCCGGAGAATCGCCGTCGTTTGAACGAAACGGGCTGGGTCGTTTATCTGAACGTTCCTCCCCGCCTGTTATTTGAGCGGACGCGCCATGATCGTAACCGTCCGCTGCTGCATGTCGAAGATCCGTTGGCTCGACTGGAGGAGTTGCATGCCGCCCGTGACCCTCTATACCGGGAAACGGCACATCTGATTGTGGACGGTTCGCATCTGGTTGCAGCGGGAATCGTCCAGCACTTATTAAGAGAGTTCAACCGTCTATGCAAAGTTTGATTCAAACCCTTGAGCTTGATCTCGGTGAGCGCTCCTATCCGATACATATTGGACCGGATCTTTTGGAGCGGGCGGATTTGCTCCTGCCCTTCATCAAGCAAAAAAAAGTGGTGGTGGTATCCAATGAGACAGTGGCGCCGCTTTACCTGGGTCGTTTGTGCGAAACGCTGGCAAGCGGTGGTATTGCTGTGCATTCCGTTGTTCTGCCCGATGGTGAAAAGTTCAAGACCTGGGAAACACTGAATCTGATTTTCGATGCCTTACTCACTGAGCGCTGCGAACGCAATACGGTTCTGATTGCCCTGGGGGGGGGGGTGATCGGGGATATGGGGGGCTTTGCGGCGGCCTGCTATCAGCGTGGAATGCCCTTCATTCAGGTGCCGACAACCTTGCTGTCGCAAGTCGATTCGTCGGTGGGCGGCAAGACGGCGATCAATCACCCGATGGGGAAAAATATGATTGGGGCGTTCTATCAGCCCAGGTTGGTATTGGCGGATATTTCGACGCTCGACACACTTTCCGACAGGGAGTTGAAAGCCGGCTTGGCCGAGGTGGTCAAGTACGGCCTGATCCGCGACCCCGAATTTTTCGATTGGCTTGAGCTCAATTTGGACAAACTGCTCGCGCGCGATAAGGCGGCACTGGTGTACGCCGTACAGCGCTCCTGTGCCAATAAGGCCGAGGTTGTTGCGGCTGACGAGCGTGAGAGCGGCGAACGCGCCTTGCTCAATCTCGGGCATACCTTCGGCCATGCCATCGAAACCGGCATGGGGTACGGCGAGTGGCTGCATGGGGAGGCGGTATCGGCCGGTACGCTCATTGCTGCCGAATTGTCATGCGCTTTGGGGTGGATCAACGCGGCAACCGTGGCTCGGATCGAGGGCATCTTTGTTCGGGCTGGTTTGCCAGTATGGGCTCCACGGCTTGGTGTCGAGCGATACGTCGAGCTGATGAGCCATGACAAGAAGGTTCTGGATGGAAAGCTGCGCTTGGTATTGCTGCAGGCTATTGGCAAGGCGGTCGTTTCCGATGTCGCGACGCCTGAGCAGATTGCGGCTGCTATCGAAGCGCGATGCACTGCGGCGGGGTGCAATTGACTCGCTGTGGGCGGGTTTGGTGCATCGCAGCATCTTGATTCGACAGGGGTTTGCCAGTATATTTAATGGTTGCCTCAAATTTTCGTACAGGCCGAAGCGTCAAATATGACGTTCGGCTTTTTTCATCATTGGTCCTGATGCAGGAGGACCAAGTACTATGAAGGAATGCGTGTGATGGAACCGGCAGTACCTGATCGGCAGGGTTTGTACGACCCCGCCAACGAGCACGACGCTTGCGGCGTGGGCTTTGTTGCCCATGTCAAAGGCCAGAAGAGCCACAATATCGTCGAGCAGGGTTTGTTGATCCTCAAAAATATCGACCACCGCGGCGCCGTCGGCGCCGACCCGCTGCAGGGTGACGGTGCCGGTATCCTGATCCAGATTCCGGATCAGTTCTATCGCGAGGAAATGGCCAAGCAGGGCGTTGAACTGCCGCCGAATGGCGAGTACGGCGTCGGCATGGTTTTCCTGCCGCAGGAAGCCGCTTCGCGCCACGCCTGCGTCGAAGAAATCGAGCGTTCCGTGTTGGCCGAAGGCCAGATCATCCTCGGCTGGCGCGATGTGCCGGTCAATGCCGACATGCCGATGTCGCCGACGGTCAAGGCCAAGGAGCCGGTGATCCGCCAGATCTTCGTTGGCCGCGGTCCGGATGTTTTCGTCACCGACGCTCTCGAGCGCAAGCTGTACATCATCCGCCGCCGCGCCGCCAACGCCATCAAGTCGTTGAAGCTGAAGCATGGCCAGGAATTCTATGTGCCGTCCTTCTCGGCACGTACCGTGAACTACAAGGGTCTGCTGCTGGCCGATCAGGTCGGCGTGTATTACCTCGACCTGCAGGACAAGCGTACCGTCACCGCCCTGGCTCTGGTACACCAGCGCTTCTCGACCAACACCTTCCCGACCTGGGATCTGGCCCACCCGTTCCGCTACATTGCCCACAACGGTGAAATCAACACCGTGCGTGGCAACGTCAACTGGTTCAAGGCCCGTGAACAGGCGATTTCCTCGCCGATTCTCGGCGATGATCTGAAGAAGGTCTGGCCGCTGCATTACCCTGGCCAGTCGGACTCCGCGTCCTTCGACAACGCGCTCGAACTGCTCGTCATGGGCGGCGGCTACTCGCTGGCCCAGGCCGTCATGCTGATGATCCCGGAAGCCTGGGAAAAGCACACGACGATGGACGAAAACCGTCGCGCCTTCTACGAATACCATGCCGCCATGATGGAGCCGTGGGACGGCCCCGCCGCCGTTGCCTTCACCGACGGTCGCCAGATCGGCGCCACGCTGGACCGTAACGGCCTGCGTCCGGCCCGCTACTTGGTTACCGACGACGACCTCGTGGTCATGGCCTCCGAATCGGGCGTGCTGCCGATCCCGGACAAGAAGATCGTCAAGAAGTGGCGTCTGCAGCCGGGCAAGATGTTCCTGATCGACATGGAACAAGGCCGCATCATCGACGACCAGGAGCTGAAGAATTCCCTGGCCAACGCCAAGCCTTACCGCGAGTGGATCGAGAAGATCCGCATCAAGCTCGACGAAGTGCCGGCTGCCGACGAAAAGTGCGCCGCATCGTCCGCCTCGTTGCTCGATCGCCAGCAGGCTTTCGGCTACACGCAGGAAGACGTAAAGGTCATCCTCGAGCCGATGGTCCAGAATGGCGAAGAAGCCACCGGTTCCATGGGTACCGACTCGGCTCTGCCGGTGCTGTCGGCCAAGAACAAGACGCTGTACGCCTACTTCAAGCAGTTGTTTGCCCAGGTGACCAACCCGCCGATCGACCCGATCCGCGAAGAACTGGTCATGTCGCTGGTGTCCTTCATCGGCCCGAAGCCGAACCTGCTCAACACCAACGACATCAACCCGCCCATCCGCCTCGAAGTGTCGCAGCCGGTCCTGTCCTTCGCCGACATGGAAAAGCTGCGCAACATCGGCAAGTACACGTCGAACAAGTTCCGCTCCTTCGAACTGGATATCTGCTATCCGGTCGCCTGGGGCAAGGACGGTATCGAGGCCCGCCTGGCTTCGCTGGCTGCCGATGCGGAAGATGCCGTGCGTTCGGGCGCCAACATCCTGATCGTCTCCGACCGTCAGGTCAGCGCCGAGCAGGTCGCCATCCCGGCGCTGCTGGCCACGTCCACCATTCACCAGCACCTGGTCAAGAAGGGCCTGCGCACCAGCGCAGGTCTGGTCGTCGAGACCGGTTCGGCCCGCGAAGTGCATCATTTCGCCCTGCTCGGCGGCTATGGTGCCGAAGCTGTGCATCCGTACCTCGCGCTGGAAACCATCGAATCCCTGGCCAAGGGCGATGCCGAGAAGGCCGAGAAGTTCACCAAAAATTTCATCAAGGCCATTGGCAAGGGCCTGTGCAAGGTCATGTCCAAGATGGGCATCTCGACCTACATGTCCTACACCGGCGCCCAGATTTTCGAAGCGATCGGCCTGCAAAAGGACTTCGTCGAGAAGTATTTCACCGGCACGCCGTCCAATATCGAGGGTATCGGTGTCTTCGAGGTTGCCGAGGAAGCCATCCGTCTGCATACCGAAGCCTTCTCGGCCGATCCCGTGCTCTCCAACATGCTCGACGCCGGCGGCGAATACGCCTACCGCACCCGTGGTGAAGAGCACGTGTGGACTCCGGACTCCATCGCCAAGCTGCAGCACTCGACCCGCTCGGGCAAGTACGAGACCTACAAGGAATACGCCAAGCTGATCAACGATCAGACCAAGCGTCACCTGACCCTGCGCGGCCTGTTCGAATTCAAGCCGCAAGGCGGCCCGATCCCGCTCGACGAAGTCGAGCCGGCCAAGGAAATCGTCAAGCGTTTCGCCACCGGCGCCATGTCGCTCGGCTCGATTTCGACCGAAGCACACACCACGTTGGCCATCGCCATGAACCGTATCGGCGGCAAGTCGAATACCGGTGAAGGTGGCGAAGACGCCAAGCGCTTCCAGCCGCTGAAGGCCGGCCAGAAGCTGTCGGAAGTTGTCGGTGCCTCGCGCATCGAGCGCGACTACGTGTTCAAGGAAGGCGACTCGCTGCGTTCCGCCATCAAGCAGGTCGCTTCCGGCCGCTTTGGCGTGACCACCGAGTATCTGGTCAATGCCGACCAGATCCAGATCAAGATGGCGCAAGGCGCCAAGCCGGGTGAAGGCGGCCAGCTGCCCGGTCACAAGGTGTCCGAGTACATCGGCTTCCTGCGTCACTCGGTGCCGGGTGTCGGCCTGATCTCGCCGCCGCCGCACCACGACATCTACTCCATCGAGGATCTGGCACAGCTGATCCATGACCTGAAGAACGCCAACTCGCGTGCTTCGATCTCGGTCAAGCTGGTGTCGGAAGTCGGTGTTGGTACGGTGGCTGCCGGTGTCGCCAAGGCCAAGGCCGATCACGTCGTGATCGCCGGTTTCGACGGTGGTACGGGTGCTTCGCCGCAATCCTCCATCAAGCACGCCGGTACGCCGTGGGAACTCGGCTTGTCCGAAACCCAGCAGACCCTGGTGCTGAACCGCCTGCGTTCGCGTATCCGCGTCCAGGTCGACGGCCAGATGAAGACTGGTCGCGACGTCGTCATCGGCGCGCTGCTCGGTGCTGATGAATTCGGCTTCGCCACCGCACCGCTGGTCGTCGAAGGCTGCATCATGATGCGCAAGTGCCACCTGAACACCTGCCCGGTTGGCGTCGCCACCCAGGATCCGGTGCTCCGTCAGCGCTTCTCCGGCCAGCCGGAACACGTCGTGAACTACTTCTTCTTCGTCGCCGAAGAAGCCCGCGAAATCATGGCCCAGCTGGGTATTCGCAAGTTCGACGACCTCGTCGGTCGTGCCGATCTGCTCGACATGCGTGCCGGTATCGAACACTGGAAGGCGAGGGGCCTGGATTTCAGCAAGGTCTTCTACCAGCCGAACGTTCCGGCCGAGGTTTCGCGCCGCCATACCGAAGGCCAGGATCACGGCCTCGAGAAAGCACTCGACCACAAGTTGATCGAACAGGCCAAGCCGGCACTCGAAAAGGGCCAGAAGGTCCAGATCGAGACGACCATCATCAACGTCAACCGTACCTGCGGCACCATGCTGTCGGGCGAAGTCGCCCGCCGTTATGGCAATGCCGGCCTGCCGGATGACACCATCCACATCAAGCTGACCGGCACCGCCGGTCAGGCCTTCGGTGCCTTCCTGGCGCGTGGCGTTACCCTCGACCTGACGGGCGAAGGTAACGACTACGTTGGCAAGGGATTGTCGGGTGGCCGCATCATCATCAAGCCGAACGCCGATTTCCGTGGCGATACGCAGCAGAACATCATCGTCGGCAACACCGTCATGTACGGCGCGACCGAAGGTGATGCCTTCTTTGCCGGCGTCGGTGGCGAGCGCTTCTGCGTCCGCAACTCCGGTGGCACGGCTGTCGTCGAGGGTGTCGGCGACCACGGTTGCGAATATATGACCGGCGGTACGGTCGTCGTGCTGGGCATGACGGGTCGTAACTTCGCGGCCGGCATGTCGGGCGGCATCGCCTATGTTCTCGACGAGGACGGTTCCTTCAAGAGCCGCTGCAACCTGGCCCAGGTCGCCCTGGAAAAGGTGTTGCCGGCCAACCGTCACGCCGCGGGCGAACCGCTGCACCGTGGCCAGGCTGACGAAACCCAGCTCAAGGAGCTGGTCACCCGTCATGCCGAATACACCGGCAGCAAGACCGCCAAGGCCATCCTTGCTAACTGGGATGCCTATCGCGAGAAGTTCGTCAAAGTCTATCCGCACGAATACAAGCGGGCGCTCACCGAGATGGCCGCTGCTGCACAGAAGGAGGCCGCATAATGGGCAAGCCGACTGGATTCATGGAGTTCGAACGCCTCGAAGAGGCCTACGAACCGGTCGAAAAGCGCCTGACGCACTACAAGGAGTTCGTCCAGACCCTGTCTGACGACGCTGCCAAGACTCAGGGCGCACGCTGCATGGACTGCGGCATCCCGTTCTGCAACAACGGCTGCCCGGTGAACAACATCATTCCGGACTGGAATGATCTGGTGTTCCGTGGCAACTGGAAGCAGGCGCTGGACGTGCTGCATTCGACCAACAACTTCCCGGATTTCACCGGCCGCATCTGCCCGGCACCCTGCGAAGCCGCCTGTACGCTCGGCATCAACGCCGCGCCGGTGGGCATCAAGTCGATTGAGCATTTCATCATCGACAAGGGCTGGGAAATGGGCTGGGTCGTGCCGCAGCCGGCCGCCGTCAAGACGGGCAAGAAGATTGCCGTGGTCGGCTCCGGCCCGGCCGGCATGGCCGCTGCCCAGCAGCTGGCGCGCGTCGGCCACGACGTGACCGTGTTCGAGAAGAGCAGCCGTATCGGCGGCCTGCTCGGCTTCGGCATTCCCGACTTCAAGCTCAACAAATCGGTCATCGACCGCCGCGTATCGCAGATGCAGGCTGAAGGCGTGACCTTCAAGACCAAGGTCATCGTCGGCGACAAGAACATCCCGGCCGGCATCAACAACGATGCCACCGAGACCGTTTCGGCCGATCAGCTGAAGAAGGATTTCGACGCGGTGATCCTCGCCGCCGGTTCGGAAGTGCCGCGCGACTTGCCGGTGCCGGGCCGCGAATTCAAGGGTGTCTATGCCGCGCTTGAGTTCCTGATCCCGCAGAACAAGGAAGTCCAGCAGGGCGTCAAGAACCCGATCAACGTCAAGGGCAAGCATGTTGTCGTCATCGGTGGCGGCGATACCGGCTCTGACTGCGTCGGTACCAGCTACCGCCACGGCGCTGCGTCGGTGACCCAGTTCGAACTGATGCCGGCACCGCCGGAGCAGGAAGACAAGCCGCTGGTCTGGCCGTACTGGCCGCTGAAGATGCGCACCTCGTCCTCGCACAAGGAAGGCGAGACCGTCCGCGAATTCGCGGTGGCTACCAAGTCCTTCATCGACGATGGCCAGGGCAACGTCAAGGCGCTCAAGGCTGTGCGCGTCGAGTGGAAGGAAGGCAAAATGCATGAAGTCGCCGGTTCGGAATTTGAACTGCCTTGTGACGCCGCCTTCCTGGCCATGGGCTTCACCAACCCGGTGGGTTCGTTGCTTGATGCCTTCGGCGTCGAGAAGGATGCTCGCCAGAACGCCAAGGCGACGACCGACGGCGAAGGCTGCTACAAGACCAACGTCGAGGGCGTCTATGCCGCCGGCGACGTGCGTCGTGGCCAGTCGCTGGTGGTCTGGGCGATTCGCGAAGGTCGCCAGGCCGCCCGTGAGGTTGATGCTTTCCTGATGGGTTCGACCACGCTGCCGCGCTAAGCCGATACGGCTGCAAGATCCAGGCCCCGCCGTGCGAAAGCCGGCGGGGCCTTTGTTTTGGCCGCCGGTCGGAAAAACTGTCAATTTTCGAACTTGCCCGGCGGCCGCTAGTCGAATAAGCAAATAAATAATGCAGGGCGAAGGCGTATCTTGTCCCATGGCAGCCAACCTTTTCCGGTTGCACGCGTTATTTTGGACAGGAAGACGGTAAGCCCCAGACAGCAGTAACCGACCACCCACTCAGCGGAGGTAGCCATGTCGATCTTCACGCGTTATCAGAGTCGCTATGAAGCGGCGCAGGAAGAGGAGCTGTCGATCCAGGAATACCTGGATTTGTGCCGCAATGATCCGAGCGCCTATGCCAGCGTCGCCGAGCGCATGCTGATGGCCATCGGCGAGCCGGAACTGGTCGATACCCGCCTCGATCCCCGTTTGTCGCGCATCTTCGCCAACAAGATGCTCAAGCTCTACCCAGCCTTCCGCGAGTTCTACGGCATGGAAGAGGTCATCGAGCACATCGTTTCCTACTTCCGCCATGCAGCCCAAGGGCTGGAGGAAAAGAAACAGATTCTCTATCTCCTCGGACCGGTCGGTGGTGGTAAATCCTCGCTGGCCGAACGGCTGAAGGCGCTGATCGAAAAAATACCGTTCTATGCGATCAAGGGTTCGCCGGTGCACGAGTCGCCGCTCGCCTTGTTCAACATCGACGAAGACGGTCCCATCCTCGAGCAGGATTACGGTATCCCCCGGCGTTACCTGGGCGGCATCATGAGTCCGTGGGCGGTCAAGCGCCTGCAGGAATTCGGCGGCGACATCACCCGTTTCCGTGTTGTTCGCCTTTGCCCGTCGGTGCTGTCGCAGATTGCCGTGGCCAAGACTGAACCTGGCGACGAGAACAACCAGGATATTTCTTCGCTGGTCGGCAAGATCGACATCCGCAAGCTGGAAACCTATTCGCAGAACGATCCGGACGCCTACTCTTACTCCGGCGGCTTGTGCCTGGCCAACCGCGGCATTCTTGAATTCGTCGAGATGTTCAAGGCTCCGATCAAGGTGCTGCACCCCTTGCTGACCGCGACGCAGGAGCAGAACTACAAGGGTACCGAAGGCTTCGGCGCGATTCCCTTCGACGGCCTGATCCTCGCCCACTCCAACGAGGCCGAGTGGCAGGCTTTCAAGAACAATCGCAACAACGAGGCTTTCCTCGACCGTATCTACATCGTCAAGGTGCCGTACTCGCTGCGGGTGACCGACGAAATGCACATCTACGAAAAATTGCTGGCCAATTCCTCGCTGGCGGCGGCACCCTGCGCCCCCGATACCTTGCGCATGATGGCCCAGTTCTCGGTGCTGTCCCGCCTCAAGGAACCGGAAAACTCCAGCCTGTTCAGCAAGATGCGCGTCTATGACGGCGAGAACCTCAAGGATACCGACCCGAAGGCCAAGAGCTACCAGGAATACCGCGATTTCGCCGGGGTGGACGAGGGCATGACCGGGCTGTCCACCCGCTTCGCCTTCAAGATCCTCTCCAAGGTCTTCAATTTCGATCACCGCGAAATCGCCGCCAACCCGGTGCACCTGATGTACGTGCTCGAACAGCAGGTCGAGCAGGAGCAATTCCCGCCGGAAGTCGAGGAGCGTTACTTGCGCTTCCTGAAGGAGTACCTGAGCCCGCGCTACGCTGAGTTTATCGGCAAGGAAATCCAGACGGCCTACCTGGAAAGCTATTCCGAATACGGCCAGAACATCTTCGACCGCTACGTCACCTACGCCGATTTCTGGATTCAGGATCAGGAATTCCGCGACCCGAATACCGGCGAAATGCTCGACCGCTCGGCGCTCAACGACGAGCTGGAAAAGATCGAAAAGCCCGCCGGTATCAGCAATCCCAAGGATTTCCGCAACGAGGTTGTGAACTTCGTCCTGCGCGCCCGGGCCAAGCACGACGGCAAGAATCCGGCGTGGACCAGCTACGAGAAGTTGCGGGCGGTTATCGAGAAGCGCATGTTCTCGAATACCGAGGACCTGCTGCCGGTCATCTCCTTCAACACCAAGGCCAGTGCCGACGAGCAGAAGAAGCACCAGGACTTCGTCGACCGCATGAGCGACAAGGGCTATACCGAAAAGCAGGTGCGTCTGCTCTGCGAGTGGTACCTGCGCGTCAGGAAGAGCAGCTGAGTAGACAAGGGCCGGGGTGGCTGCCAGACAGGCGTCCCGGCCAACGGGCAGCGGACAAACGGGAGGCGTCATGACCGTACGCATCGTCGATCGTCGGCAGGACAGCAGGAACAAGAGTTCGATCAATCGCAGCCGCTTCATTCGCCGCTTCAAGGGGCAGATCAGGAAGGCGGTGGCCGACGCCATCGCCAAGCGGGGCATCCGTGACCTGGAGAATGGCGAGAAGATCGGCATTCCGGGCAAGGACATCAACGAACCGCATTTTCGCCACGGTCGTGGCGGCATGCGTGAAACGGTTCATCCCGGCAACGACCGCTTTGCCCAGGGCGACCAGATGGATCGCCCGAGTGGCGGTGCCGGAGGACAGGGCAAAGGGCAGGCCAGCAACGAGGGCGAAGGGCTGGATGACTTCGTCTTTACGCTGACCCGCGACGAGTTTCTCGACATTTTCTTCGAGGAACTGGCCCTGCCCAACCTGATCAAGCGCCAGTTGGCCCGCATCGATGAATACAAGCGGGTACGGGCCGGCTACACGCAGAGCGGGGTGCCGACCAACATCAACCTGGTACGCACCATGCGCAGCGCCGCCGGCCGGCGCCTCGCCATCGGCGGCCCGTACCGCCGCCGGTTGCGCGAACTGCAGAACGAACTCGAATCCCTGCTCGACGAAGCCAATCCCGACCCAGACGAGATCACCCGCCTGCGCCACGAAATCGCCGTCCTGCGTGCCAAGCAGGAAGCGGTGCCCTTCATCGACCCCTTCGACCTGCGTTATTCCAATCGCGTGCGCATTCCGCAGCCGAGTACGCAGGCCGTGATGTTCTGCCTGATGGACGTTTCCGGTTCGATGGACGAGGCCACCAAGCAGATGGCCAAGCGCTTCTTCATGCTGCTCTACCTCTTCCTCAACCGGAACTACGAGCACATCGAGGTGGTATTCATCCGTCACCACACCGTCGCCGAGGAGGTGGACGAAGATACCTTCTTCCATTCGCGTGAGACAGGCGGCACCATCGTCTCGTCGGCGCTGAAGCTGATGGTCGAGATCATCCAGGCGCGTTACTCGAGCAGCCTGTGGAACATCTACGGTGCGCAAGCGTCCGACGGCGATAACTGGGATGCCGATTCGCCGGCCTGCCGCGAATTGCTCTCGGAGTCCATCCTGCCCGTGGTCCAGTATTTCGCCTACGTCGAGATCACCGAAGCCGAGCCGCAGAACCTGTGGCGTGAATACGAAAAGCTGGGCGACACGCATGCCGGTGTTTTCGCCCAACAGCGCATCGTCGCGGCGAGCGACATCTACCCGGTGTTCCGGGAACTGTTCAGGAAGAAACTGGCATGAGCCGGAAACGCCCCCCAAAGATCGCCGAAGGGTCGGACTGGACCTTCGAGGAACTCGACCGCGCCGATGCCGAGATTGGCCGTGTCGCACGCGCCTACGGCCTGGACTGCTACCGTCACCAGCTGGAGATCATCACCGCCGAGCAGATGATGGACGCCTACGCCGCCATCGGCATGCCGGTCTATTACCACCACTGGTCCTTCGGCAAGCATTTCCTGGAAACCGAGAACCGCTACAAGCGCGGTCAGATGGGCCTGGCCTACGAGATCGTCATCAATTCCGATCCGTGCATCGCCTACCTGATGGAAGAGAACACCATGGCCATGCAGGCCCTGGTGATCGCCCATGCCGCCTACGGCCACAACTCCTTCTTCAAGGGCAACCACCTGTTCAAGCAATGGACCAGCGCCGACGCCATCATCGATTACCTGGTCTTCGCCCGAAACTACATCGCGGACTGTGAGGAGCGCCATGGTGTCGATGTGGTGGAGCAACTGATCGACGCTTGCCATGCCGTGTCCAGCCTCGGCGTCGACCGCTACAAGCGCTCGCCCCCGCTGTCCCTGCAGAAAGAAAAGGAGCGTCAACGGGAGCGCGAGGCCTATTTGCAGTCGCAGGTGAACGAGTTGTGGCGCACCCTGCCGAAGCATGAAACGGCCGCGCAGACCGGTGAGGAGGCGCGTTTTCCGGCCGAGCCGGAGGAAAACCTGCTCTATTTCGTCGAAAAGCATGCCCCGCTGCTCGAACCGTGGCAGCGCGAGATCATTCGCATCGTGCGCAAGATCGGCCAGTATTTCTATCCGCAGCGCCAGACACAGGTCATGAACGAAGGCTGGGCCACCTACTGGCACCACACCCTGCTCAATACCCTGTACGACGAAGGACGCATCAACGACGGCTTCATGTTCGAGTTCCTGCAGTCACACACCAACGTCGTGATGCAGCCGCCCTACAACAGCAACTGGTATTCCGGCATCAATCCCTACGCCCTCGGCTTCGCCATGTGGCAGGACCTGCGTCGCATCTGCGAAGCGCCGGATGCTGAAGACCGCGCCTGGTTCCCGGAAATCGCCGGCTCGGACTGGCGGGAAACCTTCGACTTCGCGATGCGCAACTTCAAGGACGAGAGTTTCATCGCACAGTTTTTGTCGCCCCGCCTGATGCGCCAGTTCCGTTTCTTCGCCGTCCTCGACGATGATGCGCGGGCCAAGCTGGAGGTCAGTGCCATCCACGATGACCCGGGCTACCGCGCCTTGCGCCTGAAGTTGTCGGAGCAGTACAACCTGGGTAGCCACGATCCCGACATCCAGGTATGGAATGTTGACCTGCGTGGCGACCGTTCGCTGACTCTGCGCCACTTCATGCACCGCCGGCGCGATCTGGCGCCTGATTATGAGCGTGTCCTGGAACACCTGGCCTATCTGTGGGGTTTTGCCGTGCGCCTCGAACAGCAGGACGAAAAAGGGGAAGTGACCCTGCTCGCCGAGCGCATACATGACCGCCGGCGGGCGGCTGACGGGACTGCCTGAGCGTATGCCGACGCCTTCCCCTGTTTGCCGTAATCATGTGAAAATGGCGCAGGATAACAAGGGGGATTTATGTCGGCTGAGCTGCAACCTGCCTTGCAGGTGACGACTCCGAACGGAGCGCTTGATGGGCACATGTTGCTCGTTCTCGGAGTCATGGTGGTCATGGGGATATTGGGCGGGGCTGCCAACTATTTTCTCGCCGACCGACAGGGCGAATCGGCCCGCCGCGACTGGATCAAATACCCGGTTTTTGGCGTGGTCGCGGCGCTGACGGTGCCGATGTTCCTCAACATGATTTCCAGCACCCTGCTCGAAGGGGCGCGTACCAAGCCCATCGACTACTACGTCTTTGCCGGATTCTGCCTGCTCTACGTGGTCGCCTCGCGCCGCCTGTTCGAGAACATGGTGCAGCGCCTGATGGGGCAGGTTGACCAGGTCCGGCGCGATGTCGGGCATCTCAAGCAGCAAAAGCGCGAAGAGCCTGTCGTTCCGGCGCCGTCCGCGGTCAAGCCAGAAGCGGAAACACCGAAAAGCAGCGAACCGGACCCGCGAGAAGTGCTCTCCTACAACGATGTCGAGATTCTCCGTGCCCTGGCCGAGGAAAGCTTCGTCTACGGCAATCTGGCGGCGATCTGCGATACCACCGGCCTGGTGCGCGAACTGGTCAGCCAGCGCCTGACCGTCATGAAGACGCTGGGCGTCATCGAAACCCGCATCAACGAAAAGAATGTCCTGCACTGGGTCGTGTCGACACGCGGCAAGGCCGTGCTGGCCGACATCATCGGCGGACAGGAACAGAAAAAGATCGCATGAACCCGCCGGTGCCTGCCGCCGGCCCTTAACCTGAAATCAACCATGAACATCGTCATTCTCGCTGCCGGCCAAGGCAAGCGCATGCATTCCAATCTCCCCAAGGTGTTGCACCCGATTGCCGGCAAGCCGCTGGCGCAACATGTCATCGACACTGCCCGGCAGCTGTCTCCGGAAAAGCTGATCGTCGTCTACGGCCACGGTGGCGACGTCGTGCGCGCCACGCTGGCCGCCGACGACCTGGCTTGGGCCGAGCAGGCGCAGCAACTGGGCACCGGCCACGCCGTGGCGCAGGCCATTCCGGAACTGGGCAGTGCAGCCCAGACCCTGGTGCTCTACGGCGATGTGCCGCTGACTACCGTGGCGACCCTCAAGCGCCTGTTGCAGGCCGGCAAGGACGGCCTGTCGGTGCTCACCGTCGATCTCGCCAACCCGACCGGCTACGGCCGCATCGTGCGCGATGCCGCGGGCCACATGGTCAGCATCGTCGAGGAAAAGGATGCATCGCCGGAGCAGAAGGCGATCCGCGAGGTCAATACCGGGATCATGGCCATCCCGACCGCGCGTCTGGCCGACTGGCTCGGCCGCTTGAAGAATGACAACGCCCAGGGCGAGTACTACCTGACCGACATCGTCGCGCTGGCCGTCGTCGAAGGGTTGCCGGTGCGCACCGCGCAGCCCGAGGGTGAATGGGAGGTGCTGGGCGTCAACAGCAAGGTGCAGCTGGCCGAACTGGAGCGCCAGCACCAGCGCAACCTGGCCGACCAGTTGCTGGTCGGCGGCGTGCGCCTGGCTGATCCGGCGCGCATTGATATTCGCGGGCAACTGACCCATGGCCGCGATGTCGCCATCGATGTCGGCTGCGTCTTCGAGGGCAAGGTCGAACTGGCCGATGCCGTCGAGGTCGGCCCCTACTGCGTGCTGAAGAACGTCAAGGTCGGTGCGGGAACACGCATCGCCGCCTTCTGCCATTTCGAGGATGCGGTGATCGGTCCCGATGGCGTGCTCGGCCCCTATGCCCGTCTGCGGCCGGGTACCGAACTCGGTCCCGAGGTGCATATCGGCAACTTCGTCGAGGTCAAGAAGAGCAAGATCGCCGCGCAGTCGAAGGCCAACCACCTGGCCTACATCGGTGACGCCGAGATCGGCGAACGCGTCAATGTCGGCGCCGGCACCATCACCTGCAACTACGATGGCGCCAACAAGCACCTGACGATCATCGAGGACGATGTCTTCATCGGTTCCGACACACAACTGGTGGCACCGGTGCGCGTCGGGCGCGGCGCGACGCTGGGCGCCGGCACGACCTTGACCAAGGATGCGCCGCCGGACGCGCTGACCGTATCGCGAGCCAAGCAGCTGACCCTGCCGGGGTGGACGCGTCCGCAGAAGGTGAAAAAATAATGGATTGGGGATTCATGGCTTTTGCGGTGGCCTCGACCCTGTCGCTGGCGACGGGGGGGCTGCTCCTGCTCGTTGGCTACATCGGGACCGTTCCCGCCGCCTTCAGTTTCGGTTTGAAAACCGGCCTGCCGGTGCTGCTGTTGCCGGTGATCGGCCCGGTATGGTTTGCCTTGAGCCGGGGCGCCGATTTTCGCCGCCAGGCCATCCAGTTGATCGTCGGCGTGGCGCTGGTCGCCGTGGCGACTGGACTGATCCTGGGGTGGGGACCGCATTTCGCAGAAAAACTGGTGGCCGAGGCTGTCGAGGCTGCCAAAAACCGCTGATTTTATTTGTTCAGGGAGAACAAGATGTCCAAATACACTAGCGAGGCCCTTCGTTCTGTAGCCTTGGTCGGTCACGGTGCGGCCGGCAAGACCAGCCTGGCCGAAGCACTGCTCTTCGCGACCGGGTCGATTTCCGCCAAGGGCAGTGTGGAGAAGGGCAATACGGTCGCCGACTCGGATCCGCAGGAAAAGGAAGCGGGTCACTCCCTGAATTCGGCAGTGGTCAATTTCGGCTACGAAGACACCCATGTCCACCTGATCGATACACCGGGCTACCCCGATTTTGCCGGGCAGGCAATTGCCGCGCTGGCCGGCGTCGACACCGCCCTGGTCGTGGTCAACGCCCAGACCGGGGTCGAACTGATGACCGAACGCATGATGCGTCATGCGGCGGAGCGCAAGCTGTGCCGGATGATCGTCATCAACAAGATCGATGCCGACAACCTCGACCTGCCGGGCCTGGTGGCCGACATTCGCGAGCGTTTCGGCAAGCAGTGCATGGTGCTCGACCTGCCGGCACACGGCGGTGCCGATGTCGTCGAGGTGCTCGAACACGATGCCGGCGACGCCGATTTCGAGTCAGTTGCTGCTGCTCATCGCGCGCTGATCGACCAAGTCGTCGAGGAAGACGAGGATCTGCTCGCCCAATACCTTGAGGACGGCGCCGATCCGAGCGCTGCCGCGCTGCATGCGCCGTTCGAGAAGGCGCTGCGTGAAGGCCACCTGATTCCCATCCTGTTCACGTCGGCCAGGACCGGCGCCGGCATCAAGGAACTGCTGCACGTGCTGGCCTCGCTGGCGCCGAACCCGGCCGAAGGCAACCCGCCGCCCTTCTACAAGGGGGAGCCGGGGGGCGCTACCGAGTCCTTCCTGGCTGTGCCGGATGCCGGCAAGCATGTGCTGGCACACGTCTTCAAGGTCGTCGCCGACCCCTATATGGGTAAGATCGGCATCTTCCGGGTGCATCAGGGCACGGTGAAGAAGGATATGCAGCTCTTCGTTGGCGACGGCAAGCGGCCGATCAAGGTCGGCCATCTCTATCACTTGCTGGGCAAGGAGTCGGTCGAGGTCGACGCGTTGGTGCCGGGCGATATTGGTGCCATCGCCAAGGTCGACGAGATCGAGTTTGATAGTGTGCTGCACGATTCGCACGACGAGGATCACATCCATCTGGTGCCGCTCGAATTTCCCAAGCCGATGGCCGGCCTGGCTGTCGAAACGAAGAAAAAGGGCGACGAGCAGCGCCTGTTCGACATTCTCGGCAAGCTAGCGATGGAAGATCCGACCTTTGTCATCGAGCGTCATCCGACCAGCAACGAAACCGTCATCCGCGGCCTGGGCGAAATTCACCTCAAGGCCAAGCTGGCCAAGATGGCCAGCCAGTACAAGCTGGAAGTCGATACCCAGCCGCCGCGCATTCCCTATC
Source organism: Dechloromonas sp. ARDL1 (assembly GCF_051122455.1). Taxonomy (NCBI): domain Bacteria; kingdom Pseudomonadati; phylum Pseudomonadota; class Betaproteobacteria; order Rhodocyclales; family Azonexaceae; genus Dechloromonas; species Dechloromonas sp. ARDL1. The sequence goes on along the minus strand of NZ_CP168939.1, from coordinate 3,350,534 downwards.
GCGAAACCATCACCGGCAACGGCGAAGCCATGTACCGGCACAAGAAGCAATCGGGCGGTGCCGGGCAATTCGGCGAGGTCCATCTGCGTATCGAACCCAAGGGGCGCGGTGAAGGCTTTGAGTTCGTCGATGCGGTCAAGGGCGGCGTGATTCCCGGTGTCTTCATGGCGGCGGTCGAGAAGGGCGTGCGCCAGGGGCTGGAAGGCGGCGTCGTGGCCGGCTACGAGGTCGAGGACGTCAAGGTCACCGTCTACGACGGCAAGACGCACGCTGTCGACGGCAAGGAAGTGGCGTTCACCATCGCTGCCCGCAAGGCGGTGATCGATGCGGTGCGCAATGCCCGGCCGATCGTTCTCGAGCCTATCGTTGCCATCGAGATCGTCATTCCGGAGGGGGCCATCGGCGATCTTACCGGCGACCTGTCCAGCCGTCGTGGCCACATCACGGGTACCGACGGGCGCGGCCACGGCATGGCGGCGATTTCAGGCGAAGTGCCGCTGGCAGAGCTGAACGACTACCAGTCGCGCCTGAAGTCGCTGACCGGCGGGCAAGGCAGCTATACCATCGAATTTGCCCGTTATGCGGCCGTGCCGCCCAACGTGCAACAGCAGATGGCGAGCAAGTTCCAGCTGCACGACGAGGACGAGTGATTGTTGCGACACCGCACCAAAAGCCTGGTTTGAATTCCCGGGGAAAGTGCGCCTCCCTGTAGTGCAGGGGGGCATCGGTGCGGCCGGCCGGTCGCGGGGCCGTAAACAACGTCGCCAGCTCTGGTCTTCCGGTCACTGGCGACGTGGTCAAGAAATGGTTTTCCGGCAGGGGCACGCTGCCCGTGGTGCCGGTCCGCAAGAGCCGGCGCCGATCGGGTGCCTAAAGCTTGAAGCGAGCTGCAGCCTGATACAAATCCCTAGCCAGCTCGTCGAGTTGGCGCACCTGCTCGAAGGCGGCTTCAACTGCGGCTTCGGACGATTCGACCATTTCGGAAATCCGCTCCACGTTCTGCGCGATGCTGGCGCTGGTTTCGCTCTGTTCACCTGCCGCATGGGCCACGTCGCGGGTCTTGTCGAGCGTGGTCGTGGCCCCGGCGCTGATTTCGCGTAGCGCCCCCGCCGCCTTCTCCGCCAGGTCGACACCGACGAGAACCTGATGGCGTACGGCTTCCATATGGGAGGCTGCCGTTCCGGTATCGCCCTGAATGGCATGGATCGTATTGGTAATGTCCTGTGTGGCCGCAGCGGTACGTTCGGCCAGCTTGCGCACTTCGTCCGCCACGACCGCGAATCCGCGTCCCTGTTCGCCAGCACGGGCCGCCTCAATGGCTGCATTGAGTGCCAACAGGTTGGTTTGATCGGCAATGTCACGGATCACTCCGCTCATGCTGTTGATCTCATGCGAGCGTTGGACGAGGTTTTGCACCACGCTGGTTGCCGCATCCATGTTGACCGAGATGCGCCGGATTTCGCTGGCCGCATCGACAGCCAGTTGTTCTCCATGGCAGGCCAGGGTAACCGCTGACTGGGAGTTGCCCTCGGTTTGGTGGGCGCTTTCCGAGATGTTTTCGACGCTGGCGCTCATCTCCTGGATGGCCGCCGCCGTTGAATTGGTTGCTTCGGTGGTCTGCCGCGTGCCGAGCCTGACGCGGTCCATGTGCTGCTTCAGGCTGCCCGACGATGCGGCCAGTTGTTCGGATGCGCTACGGAAGCGCCCAACCATCTGGCGTAACCCATCCTGCATGCTGCGCATCGAACCGAGCAGGCTGGAGTCCGCTCCGCGAACCTCGATTTCGCCTGTCAGGTCACCTGCGGCGACTGCTTCGGCAAGCCGCGAGGCGTAGGCAGGTTCGCCGCCGAGCTGGCCGAGAATGACACGTGACAAACGAAACGCGAGTATGCCGACGACCGCGATCACGCTGCTGCAAATGGTGAGGAAGAGGCTGATGTTCTGCCAGAACAGGGTGTTGATGTCGTCAACGTAGTCGGCGTAGCCAACCATCCAGTCCCAGGGTTCGAACTTGATCACGGCATACAGCTTGGGAACCTTTTCGGTGACGCCGGGGCGCGTGCCCTCGCCCATGAGGTAACCAATCCTCACGCCGCTCAAGGCGGCCCTGTATTGGTCGCCCTTGGCTTTGCCGTCCTTGTCGACGAAGCCAACCCGCTTCGGATTGGGGTGAATCTGGATCACGTCGTCGCTGAAGCCGCGTGCAAAAATATAGCGGTCATCCTTGTGAAAGCTGCCGAGTGTTTGTCGCGCCAGCTTCTGGGCATCTTCCCGATTGAATTCGCCGGCTTTCTCACGCTCATGAATCTTGGTCAGCGACGCATGGGCAAGTTCTGCGATATCCGACAGTTCTTTCCGCCGCTCGTCCATCATCATGCTCTTCAGCTCGTAGAGAGCCACCAGCGACAGCGATGCCAAACCAAGCATCGCTGCAATCACCAGCATCAGTATGCGGGTTCTTAATTTCATTGTTTCCCCTTGTTTGCTAATTTTTTTCGTATCACCCTTGAGGGCAATCGGTTTTGGTGTCCCTGGCGATTCTGACGGTCCTGTCAGAATCATTGCGCCGTGCAGCTTACACTGGAGCCGATATCGACGAAACAGAAGCCGATCCTGCCTGCGCGAATATTCTCCGCGATGCCTTTTTGCCTAGTGGGATGCTTCGTACGTACGAGAAGCCATGGGCGCCTGCAGGCAAAAGCAAGATAAAAAGCGTTCACAACATTTCGTCTGGTTTTCCGGCGATGCCAACAAGCGGAACGAATGCAGCGAAGAGATTATGTTGCCCATTGCTGTCGATCTGCCGTTAACAAAGGAGATCGACGCACCGATGGGTTGTCTTGGTTAGCGTGCTGCCGGCGTGACATGGCGGGGAGTGTTTAGTCGTTGTCGCCGGACCAACTGACCGCAGCGAGGAACAGGTAGCCGGCGCCATACACGGTCTTGATGAAGGCGGGGCTTTGCGGGTCGGGTTCGAGCTTGCGGCGCAGACGCGATATGCGGACATCGATGGCGCGGTCGGTCGGGGCGACATCGCGGCTGCCCATCAGTTTTTCGCGCTGCAGGATGCGGTTCGGATTGTTGACGAAAACGCGCAGAAGCTCCGATTCGGCGGTGCTCAGCGCGTGCTCCTCGCCGTTGGGGGCGATCAGCCGGTTGTTGCCGAGATTGAAGCGCCAGCCGCCGAATTCGGCAATCTGGCGGGCCGTTGTTTCGCTGCCCTCGCGGCGGCGGACGATGCTGCGCACGCGGGCGACCAGTTCGCGTGGCTCGAAGGGTTTGAGTACGTAATCGTCGGCGCCGAGTTCGAGGCCCATGACGCGGTCGCTGACATGGGCGCGGCCGGTGAGAATGAGGATGCCGCAGGCCGACTGCGCCTTGACCCGTTGCATGGCTTCGATGCCATCCATGTCGGGCAGGCCGAGGTCGATGATGCACAGGTCGGGCGCCAGCGTGCGCAGACGGCGCAGCAGGTCGCCGGCACTGCGGCACCAGACGGTACGGAAGCCAAAATCGCGCAGCACCTGCTCGATGATTTTGGCGACATCCGGATCGTCCTCGACGATGGCGATCAGCTTGGCGGAATCGGTCTCTTTCATGGTGTCTCACGTTGGGTGCGCAACAGCGCGCGGGCCAGATCCTGGCGTACGAAGGGCTTGGACAGGATGGGCAGGTCGCTGGCCGGGGCGGTGCCGGGTTCGTCGGTGTAGCCGCTCATCAGCACCACGCGCATGTCCGGCCGCCGGTCCAGCACGGCTTCGGCCAGTTGCCGGCCGTTGATGCCGCCCGGCATGATGACATCGCTGACGACGATGGCGATGTCGATGATCTGGTCGATCATCTCCAGCGCCTGCATACCGTCCTCGGCCTCGATGACCGGGTAGCCGAGGTCGATCAGCTGCTGGCGGACGACGCGGCGGACGTTCGGTTCGTCCTCGACGAGCAGGACAAGTTCGCCGCCGTGCGGTAAGGCATTCTCGTCACCGGCTGTATCGAAATCGCTTTCCGGTGCGGTCAGTGGCAGCGCCATCAGCACCGTGGTGCCCTGTCCTGGCTGGCTCTGGATCGAAATGCCGCCACCGGATTGCCGGGCAAACCCGTAGGCCATGGCCAGCCCCAGGCCACTGCCCAGGCCCAGGCGCTTGGTGGTGAAAAAGGGTTCGCAGGCACGGGCAAGCGTCGCAGCATCCATGCCGCAGCCGTTATCAGCGACCTCGATCAGCGCGTAATGCCCGGGCGTAAGATCGAATGCCGCCGCATCTGTGGACAGCTCGACGGCGCGGGCGGCGATATGCAGGCGCCCGCCATCGGGCATGGCATCGCGCGAATTGAGGGCGAAATTGAGCAGGGCGCTTTCCAGCTGTCCCGGATCGGCCAGCGCATGCACCGTGGCTCCGCTGAGATCGGTCGATACGGTTATCGATTCTGGCAGCGAGCGGCGGACCAACTTGGCTAGGCCGACGATCAGCTGCCCGATATCGACAGCCTGCGGTTCCAGCGGTTGTTGGCGCGAGAAGGTGAGCAGACGCTTGATCAGCTGAACGCCGCGCCGTGCCGATTGCAGCGCCGGGTCTACGAACTCGTTCACCGCGGCATCGTCGGGTCGGTGATCCTGCAGGGCGGCCAGGTTGCCGATGATGACGGTGAGTAGGTTGTTGAAGTCGTGGGCCAGGCCGCCGGTCAGCTGGCCGATGGCCTCCATTTTCTGGGCCTGGACGAGGGCTGCCTGCATGCGCTTCTGCTCGGTGATCTCGTGCGAGAAAACGAAGAAGCCCAGCGTTTCGCCTTCACTGCTGATTTCTGGAACCAGCGTGCTTTGCGCGAATACGGCTTGCCCCTGGCGTTGCATCTGGTATTCGTAGGTGACCTGCTGGCCGGACAGTGCGCGGCGCACCGAGTCCCGAACCTGTCCATAGACAGCCGGCCCGATCACGTCGAGTACCGCCCGCCCGGTGACGCCGCCCTCCGGGTGGCCATACCAGTCCGAATAGCCTTTGTTGGCGTAGCGGTACACCTCGTCCTTGTCGACGTAGCCGATGAGGATGGGGATGGTGTCGTTGATCAGGCGCAGGCGGGCTTCGCTGCGGCCGAGTGCGGCGGCGATGCGCTCGTTTTCCTCGTTGGCGCGGCGCAGGTTGGCGTTGGCATTCTCAAGCTGGGCGGTACGTCGGCGGACGCGCTCGTCGAGCTGGATGTTCTGGTGCTCGGTCAGGTGCTCGATGTAGCGCTGCTCGGTCACGTCGCTGTACAGCGTGACGAAGCCCCGGTCCGGCAGGGGTTCGCCGCGCAACTGCAGAACGCGGCCGTTTGGGCGCTGGCGCTCGGTGACGTGCTGCGAAAAATTGCGGGCAGCGGCGACCCGTTCGGCGATCTGGGCTTCGCGGTCGCCAGCACCGTACTCACCGCGTTCGGCGTTGTAGCGGATGAAGCTTTCGAAGGGGGCGCCGACGAAAGCAAGCGTATCGGGAAACTCGAGCAACTGCAGGAAAGTCCGGTTCCAGGCGACGAGCCGCAGATCGCCGTCGAATACGGTGATCCCCTGGTCGAGCAGGTCGAGCCCGGCCTGCAGCATGTCGTAGCGCAGGGGGGCGTTGGCGTGGGGGGCTTCGGGCAGCATCGGACGATTCTAGAGCAGGCGAATGGGGGGATTTTGCGGTGTAACGATTCGTTACATTCTGCCAATAGTTGCGCAAGAGTGTTTTGCGATTCTCCTCAAACAATAAAAGAACGGTTACGGGCGCACACCAAAAAAGCCTGAATCGGCAATAACTTGCATCACGAGAACAGCACACTCGGCAAGAAAACGTGAGGAGAATCCCGTGGTTAACCCGTACACCGTAGGGCTGGACCGGAATCCGGCCAACTATGTTCCGCTGTCGCCGCTGACCTTCATCGAACGGTCGGCCTTCATCTATCCGAAGCGCGTTTCCGTCATCCAAGGCGCCCGCCAGTACACCTGGAAAGAAAGTTACGACCGCGCCCGCCAGCTGGCTTCGGCCTTGAAAGGGCGCGGCATTGGCAAGGGCGATACCGTCGCCGTCATGCTGCCCAATACCGCCGCCATGTTCGAATGCCACTTTGGCGTGCCGATGGTCGGCGCCGTGCTCAATACCCTGAACACCCGCCTCGACGCCGAGGCCATCGCCTTCATGCTGGCCCACGGCGAAGCCAAGGTGCTGATCACCGATCTCGAGTTCTCCAAGGTCATCAAGGCCGCCCTCGAACTGCTCGAAGGGCCGAAGCCGCTGGTCATCGACAGCCTCGATCCGGACTACACCGAGGGCGAGAAGCTCGGCGAGAAGGACTACGAGGCTTTCCTCAACGAAGGTTCTCCGGATTTCGCATGGCAGCTGCCGGAAGACGAGTGGGACGCCATTGCCCTGAACTACACCTCGGGCACCACTGGTAACCCGAAGGGCGTCGTCTATCACCATCGCGGTGCCTATCTGAACTCGGCATCCAACATCATTTCCTGGGGCATGCCGCCGCACTCGGTCTATCTGTGGACCCTGCCGATGTTCCATTGCAACGGCTGGTGCTTCCCGTGGACGCTGGCCGCCAATGCCGGCACCAGCGTCTGTCTGCGCAAGGTCGATCCGGCCCTGATTTTCGGCCTGATCAAGGAGCACACCGTCACTCACATGTGCGGTGCCCCGATCGTGTACGGCATGATGATCAATGCTCCGGAAACGCTGCGTGCAGGCATCGAGCACACCGTCTATGGCCTGATCGCCGGTGCTGCCCCCCCGGCTGCGATTATCGAAGGTGCCCAGCGCATGGGCTTCAACATCACCCACGTCTATGGCCTGACCGAAACCTACGGCCCGGCTTCCGTCTGCGCCAAGCAGCCGGAATGGGACAAGCTGCCGATTGACCTGCAGGCCGCCCGCAACGGCCGCCAGGGCGTGCGCTACCACATGCAGGAGGCGATCACCGTGCTCGACCCGGTGAGCCTGGAGCCGGTGCCCTGGGATGGCGAGACGATGGGCGAGATCATGTTCCGCGGCAACCTCGTCATGAAGGGCTACCTGAAGAACGAGAAGGCCACCGAGGAGTCCTTTGCCGGCGGCTGGTTCCACACCGGCGACCTGGCGGTCGTCCATAGCGACGGCTACGTCAAGATCAAGGACCGCTCCAAGGACGTGATCATCTCCGGCGGCGAGAACATCTCGTCGCTTGAGGTCGAGGATGTGCTCTATCGCCACCCGGCTGTCATCGCCGCTGCCGTCGTTGCCAAGCCCGACGAGAAGTGGGGCGAAGTGCCGGCTGCCTTCATCGAACTGAAGGTCGATGCCGCCTGTACCGAGGCCGAGATCATCGAGCATTGTCGTGCCCACCTGGCGCGCTTCAAGGTACCCAAGCAGGTCGTCTTCGGCGAACTGCCCAAGACCTCGACCGGCAAGATTCAAAAGTACGTATTGCGTCAGCACGCCAATTCGGCGCTGGCCATCGAATGATCCTTGCGTTTTCCCTGCCGGGCCTTTTGCCGGCAGGGATCCTTTTTCCCCTCGCTGGGAGGAGACACACATGAAGATTCTGGTCCCTGTAAAACGGGTTATTGACTACAACGTGAAGGTACGTGTGAAGGCGGACGGGTCGGGTGTTGATCTGGCCAACGTCAAGATGAGCATGAACCCGTTCGACGAAATCGCCGTCGAAGAAGCCGTGCGCCTGAAAGAAGCCGGCATTGCCACGGAAGTCATCGCCGTCTCCTGCGGCGTTGCCGCCTGCCAGGAAACCCTGCGCACCGCCATGGCCATCGGAGCCGACCGCGGCACTCTCGTCGATTGTAGCGAACTGAGCGACGTCGACCTCCAGCCGCTGGCCGTCGCCAAGCTCTTGAAAGCCCTGTGCGACAAAGAGCAACCGCAACTCGTCATCTGCGGCAAGCAAGCCATCGACGACGACGCCAACCAGACCGGCCAAATGCTCGCCGCCCTGCAAAACTGGCCGCAAGCCACCTTCGCCTCCAAAGTCGTCCTGGCGGATGGAAAAGCCACCGTCACCCGCGAAATCGACGGCGGTCTCGAAACCCTGCAGATCACCCTGCCGGCCGTCGTTTCCACCGACCTGCGCCTGAACGAACCGCGCTACGCCACCCTGCCCAACATCATGAAAGCCAAGAAGAAGCCGCTCGACACCGTCAAGCCGGCCGACCTTGGCGTCGACGTCACCCCGCGCCTGACCACCCTCAAGGTCACCGAACCTGCCAAGCGCAGCGCCGGCGTCAAGGTCGCCGATGTGGCCGAACTGGTGAACAAGCTCAAGAACGAAGCCAAGGTGATCTGATCATGACCATTCTCGTTATTGCCGAACACGACAACGCCGCCCTCAAGGCCGCCACCCTCAACACCGTCGCTGCCGCCCAGAAGATCGGTGGCGACATCCACGTCCTCGTCGCCGGAACCGGCTGCGCAGCCGCCGCCCAACAAGCCGCCGGCCTGCAAGGCGTCGCCACGGTCAAGGTTGCCGATGCCGCCCACTACCAGAGCCAGACCGCCGAGAACCTCACCGCCCTGGTCATCGCCAACGCCGCCGGCTACAGCCACATCCTCGCCCCGGCCACCACCTTCGGCAAGAACCTTGCCCCGCGTGTCGCCGCCTTGCTCGATGTTGCCCAGATCTCCGAAATCACCGCTGTCGAATCGGCTGACACCTTCGTTCGCCCGATCTACGCCGGCAACGCCCTGGCCACCGTCAAGAGCGCCGATGCGGTGAAAGTCATCACCGTGCGCAGCACTGCCTTCGACGTCGTCGGCACCGGCGGCAGTGCCGCGGTCGAAAGCATTGCCGCGGCAGCCGATACCGCCCAGAGCACCCTGACCCACCGCGAACTCACCAAGTCCGAGCGTCCGGAACTCGGTGCCGCCAAGATCATCGTCTCCGGCGGTCGTGGACTGGGTAGCGGCGAGAACTACCACAAGCTGCTCGAACCGCTCGCCGACAAGCTCGGTGCTGCGCTGGGCGCTTCCCGTGCCGCCGTCGATGCCGGCTTCGTGCCCAACGACTACCAGGTCGGCCAGACCGGCAAGATCGTCGCCCCGCAGCTCTACATCGCGGTCGGCATCTCGGGTGCCATCCAGCACCTGGCCGGCATGAAGGACTCCAAGGTCATCGTCGCCATCAACAAGGACCCGGACGCCCCGATCTTCCAGATCGCCGATTACGGACTGGTCGCCGACCTGTTTGAAACTGTTCCCGCCCTCGTGGCAGCCGTCTAAACCAAGAACATCCAGGAGATAACCCGTATGAGTACCTACATCGCCCCGATCCGCGACATGCAGTTCGTTCTCAATGAAGTCGTCGGTCTCGAAGACATCTGCGCCCTGCCGGGCAACGAGGAATGCTCGGTCGAGCTGGTCGAATCCATCCTCGACGAAGCCTCCAAGTTCGCCACCGGCGTGCTCGACCCGATCAACAAGGTCGGCGACCAGACCGGTCACGTCTGCAAGGACGGCGTCGTGACCACCGCGCCGGGCTTCAAGGAAGCCTACAAGCTGTTCGCCGAAACCGGCTGGATGTCCATGCCCTTCTCGCCGGAATACGGCGGCCAGGGCCTGCCGGCCGTCGTGTCGATGGCCGTCAATGAAATGTGGAAGGGCGCCAACATGGCCTTCGGCCTGTGCCCGATGCTGACCGGCGGCGCCATCGAAGCCATCGCCCACCACGCGTCCGACGAACTGAAGCAGAAGTACCTGCCGAAGATGGTCGAAGGCACCTGGACCGGCACGATGAACCTGACCGAGCCGAACGCTGGTTCCGACCTCGCTGCGATTTCGTCCAAGGCCAAGCCGGTTGGCGACGGCACCTACCTGGTGAGCGGCACCAAGATCTTCATCACCTGGGGCGAGCATGACGTCGCCGAGAACATCATTCACCTCGTGCTGGCCCGCCTGCCGGATGCCCCGCCGGGACTGAAGGGTATTTCCCTGTTCCTGGTACCGAAGTTCCTGGTCAATGACGACGGCTCGCTCGGCGCCCGCAACGACCTGATCTGCGCCTCCATCGAACACAAGCTCGGCATCCACGGCAGCCCGACGGCCGTCATGTCCTACGGCGAGAAGGAAGGCGCCATCGGCTACCTGATCGGCGAAGAGAACAAGGGTGTCGGCTACATGTTCACGATGATGAACCATGCCCGCGTCAACGTCGGCCTGGAAGGCGTCGGCATCGCCGAGCGCGCCTACCAGCACGCCCTGTGGTACGCCCGTGAGCGCGTGCAGGGGGCCATCATCGGCGACAAGTCGGGCGAGAAGAAGACCATCCTGCACCATCCGGATGTCCGCCGCCTGCTGATGGACTGCAAGGCCCGCACCGAAGCCATGCGCACGCTGGCCTACTACGGCGCCGCCAACATCGACAAGGCGCATGCCGGCGACGCCGCCGCGCAGGCCCGCATCGACCTGCTGACCCCGGTGATCAAGGGCTGGAGCACCGAGCAGGGCGTCGAGCTGTCGTCGACCGCGCTGCAGGTCTTCGGTGGTGTCGGCTTCGTCGAGGAAACCGGCGCCGCCCAGTACTACCGCGATTCGCGGATCACCACCATCTACGAAGGGACGACCGCCATTCAGGCCAACGACCTGGTCGGCCGCAAGCTGGCCCGCGAGAAGGTGCCGGGTGCCGCGATGAAGACGCTGATCGCCGAGATGACGGTGACGGCTCAGGAACTCGAAGGCCACGCGCAACTGGGCAACATCGCTGCCAACCTGAAGGCCGCCATCGCCGCCCAGCAGAAGGCCGTCGACTGGATCCTCGCCAACTACGAAAGCGCGCCGCAGGCCGTGCATGCCGGCTCCGTGCCGTTCCTCAAGCAGACCGGCATCGTCGTCGGCGGCTGGCTGATGGCCAAGTCGGCAGCCATTGCCGCCCAGCATCTGGCCAACGGCAGCACCGACGATTTCTACAAGGCCAAGCTGGCTACCGCCGAGTACTTCGCCACCCACCAGCTGCCGTTCGCCGCTGCCTATGCCGCCGAAGTCACCGGCGGTGCAGCATCGACCCTCGGCCTGGCCGAAACCCTGTTCTAAGCCATGACCATGCGTACCGATCGCGATGCGATGGAATACGATGTCGTGATCGTCGGCGGCGGCCCTTCGGGGCTGTCGGCAGCGATCCGCATCAAGCAGCTGGCCGAGCAGAACGGCAAGGAAGTCTCCGTCTGCCTGCTGGAAAAAGGCTCGGAAATCGGCGCCCACATCCTGTCCGGCGCCGTGCTGGAACCGCATGCCCTGAACGAGCTGTTCCCGGACTGGCAGGAGCGTGGTGCGCCCCTGAACACGCCGGCCGGCGAGGACCGCTTCCTGTTCCTCACCGAAAGCGGTTCGTTCAAGCTGCCGACGCCGCCGCAGATGTCCAATCACGGCAACTACATCATCAGCCTGGGCAACCTGTGCCGCTGGCTGGGCGAGCAGGCCGAGGCGCTGGGCGTCGAGATCTATCCGGGTTTCGCCGCCGCCGAGGTGCTCTACCACGAGGACGGTTCGGTCAAGGGCGTCGCCACCGGCGACCTGGGGATCGGCAAGGACGGTCAGCCGGGACACAACTTCCAGCCGGGCATGGAACTGCATGCCCGCCAGACGATCTTCGCCGAAGGCTGCCGCGGTTCGCTGACCAAGGAATTGTGGGGCAGGTTCAACCTGCGCGACGGCGTCGATCCGCAGACCTACGGCATCGGCATCAAGGAACTGTGGGAAATCGACCCGGCCAAGCACCAGCCCGGCCTGATCGTGCATACCGTCGGTTGGCCGGTGGATTCGGCGACCTACGGCGGCTCCTTCCTCTACCACCTGGAGAACAACCTGGTGGCGGTGGGCTACGTCGTCGGCCTCGACTACAAGAACCCGTGGCTGTCGCCGTACGAGGAATTCCAGCGCTACAAGACGCATCCGGCCATCCGCGGCTTCTTCGAAGGCGGCCGGCGCATTTCCTACGGCGCCCGCGCGCTGTCGGAAGGCGGCTACCAGTCGGTGCCCAAGCTGCACTTCCCGGGCGGCGTGCTGGTCGGCGATACCGCCGGCTTCCTCAATGTGCCGAAGATCAAGGGCACGCACATGGCCATGGAGTCCGGCATCGTCGCTGCCAAGGCGGTGTTCGAGCACCTGTTCAAGGAAGGGGTTGGTGCCGAGGTCACGGCATACGGCGAGCAGATCAAGCAGAGCTGGCTGTGGGCCGAGCTGTACAAGGTCCGCAACATCCGCCCGGCCTTCAAGTGGGGCCTGTGGGGCGGGCTGGCCTACGGCGCCATCGACACCTATCTGTTCGGTGGCAAGGCGCCGTGGACGATGCGTCACCACGACGATCACAGCCAGCTGGGCGACAAGAACAGCTACCCGAAGATCACGTATCCGAAGCCGGACGGCAAGATCAGCTTCGACCGCCTGTCGTCGGTCTTCCTGTCGGCCACCAACCACGAGGAAAACCAGCAGTGCCATCTGCGCCTGAAGGATGAATCGGTCGCGATCTCGGTCAATTACGCCAAGTACGGTGCGCCGGAAACGCGCTATTGCCCGGCCGGCGTATACGAAATCCTCGGCGAGGAGGAAGGCAAGCCACGCCTGCAGATCAATGGCCAGAACTGCCTGCACTGCAAGACCTGCGACATCAAGGACCCGACCCAGAACATCAACTGGACGGTGCCCGAAGGTGGCGGCGGGCCGAACTATCCAAACATGTAGGACCCGACAGGGCGATTCCGGGGCATCCGGGTCGCCCCCGTCAAAACCAATAAAAGCAAGAGAACAGCAAACAACTTTCGTTCCCATTCATCGGAGTTTCGAGGAGGATTCATGTCTCAACAAAACATTCAGGCGAAAATTCGGAGCAATCCGAAATTCGCCGAACTGGTCGGCAAGCGCACGCGCTTCGCGATCATTCTTTCGCTGGTCGTGTTGGTGCCGTACTACAGCTTCATGATGATCACCGCCTTCAATCCCGGCCTGCTGGCAACGCCGCTGTCCGAAGGCAGCGTGATGACCTGGGGCTGGCCACTGGCTGCCCTGATGGTGGTCGGCGGCTGGCTGCTGACCGGCGTCTACATCAGCCGTGCCAACGGCGAATTCGACGACCTGAACCAGCAGATCCTGAAGGAGGCCCAGAAGTGAAGCGCTCCCTCATCGCCTTGTCTGCCGGCCTGCTGATCGCCGGCTTGGCCATTGCCGCACCGGGCGCCCTCGACGGCGTCCAGAAGCAACCGCTCAACGTCAGCGCCATCGCCATGTTCATGGTCTTTGTGATCGCCACCCTTGGCATCACCAAGTGGGCTGCCGGCCGCACCAAATCAACCGCCGACTTCTACACCGCCGGCGGCGGCATCACCGGCTTCCAGAACGGCCTGGCCATCGCCGGCGACTACATGTCGGCCGCGACCCTGCTCGGCCTGACCTCGCTGGTCTATGCCAAGGGCTTCGACGGCTTCATCTATACCGTCAGCTTCTTCATCGGCTGGCCGATCATCCTGTTCCTGATGGCGGAGCGCCTGCGCAACCTCGGCAAGTTCACCTTCGCCGACATCGCTTCCTACCGCCTCGACCAGAGCCGCATCCGCACCTTCGCCGCCTTCGGCTCGCTGACGGTCGTCTGCTTCTACCTGATCGTGCAGATGGTCGGTGCCGGCCAGTTGATCCAGCTGCTGTTCGGGCTGGAGTACAACATGGCCGTGGTCTGCGTCGGCATCCTGATGATGGTTTACGTCACCTTCGGCGGCATGGTCGCCACTACCTGGGTGCAGATCATCAAGGCCTGCCTGCTGCTCGGCGGCGGCACCGTGCTGATGCTGCTGGCCTTCAGCCAGTTCGGCTTCTCCTTCGAGAACCTGTTCGGTCAGGCTGTCGCCGCCCACAAGGCTGGCATCAAGATCATGGCGCCGGGTTCGCTGATGGCCGATCCGATCTCCGCCGTGTCGTTGTCGTTCGCGCTGCTCTTCGGCACCGCCGGCCTGCCGCACATCATGATGCGTTTCTTCACCGTGCCGAACGCCAAGGAAGCCCGTAAATCGGTGTTCTACGCCACCGGCTTCATCGGCTTCTTCTTCCTCGTGGTGATCATCCTCGGCATCTCGGCCATCGTCATCGTCGGCCAGAATCCGGCCTTCTTCGAAGGCGGCCAGGTTGGCGGCAAGCTGATCGGCGGCGGCAACATGCCGGTCATGCACCTGGCCAAGGCAGTCGGCGGCGACATCTTCCTCGGCTTCCTGTCTGCCGTGGCCTTCGCCACCATCCTCGCGGTGGTGTCCGGTCTGGCACTGGCCGGTGCCTCGGCCATCGCCCACGATCTCTACGCCCGTGTCATCAAGAAGGGCGAAGCGACCAGCGCACAGGAAATGAAGGTCACCAAGATCGCCTCGGTCGGCATCGGCCTCACTGCCATCGCCCTCGGCATCCTGTTCAAGGACCAGAACATCGCTTTCCTGGTCGCGCTGACCTTCGGCGTCGCCGCCTCGGTCAACTTCCCGGTGCTCATCCTGTCCATGTACTGGAAGGGCCTGACCACGCGTGGCGCTTTGTGGGGCGGCATTGCCGGCCTGGTTTCCGCCGTCGGCCTGGTCATCCTGTCGCCGGCCGTGTGGGTCAAGGTGCTGGGTAATGCCCAGGCCGTGTTCCCCTACGATCACCCGGCCATCATTTCGATGACCCTGGCCTTCGTCGTCACCTGGCTCGGTTCGGTTACCGACAAGAGCGCCCGTGCCGCCAAGGAAGCCGATGCTTTCGAAGAGCAGTACATCCGTGCCCAGACCGGGCTCGGTGCTGCCGGCGCCCACGCGCACTAAACGACTCTGCGGGAGAGACTTCGGAGAACAGCACCGTTGTCTCATACCTTTCGGGAGCCTTCGGGCTCCCTTTTTTTGTCCTGCCGTAGCATGTGAGAAATTTACAAAAATTATTATTCCGTAATTGCTTTTGTATTACGCTTGAAGGGGATCTATTACTAAAGTAATGCCGCAAAGGAGTCGGTGACATGAGCGAGATGGGACATAGCCGCTTGCCGGGCCTGCTCGGGAAACTGGGAAAGATGACCTCGATCCGCGATACCGAGCTGCTCGAGCAAAGCCTGTTGCGCACGCTCGGCCCTTTGCTCGGCGTGCTGGATACCTCGCTGTATCGCACCGATGAACGCCAAAACCTGGTCCGCGTAATCAATTACCACCGTTCCAAGATCGTGGAGCGGGAAGGTGAAGCCCGGATGGTCGAGCGGGTGGAGGAGGTGTCGCGCCTGGCCGATCTTTCACCGGATGTCGTTACGCTGACCGACAATGTTCGCCTGTTGGGAAAGCCCTGTACGCGCAAACTGGAGAACGGTTTGCTGGTGGCCTATCCGCTGTTAGGCGGCAACGAGGTCTGCGGCTATTTCGTGTTCCAGCGGGACCGTGAAGTGCAGGCGGCCGAGGACGCGATCATCCGGGGTGTGCTGGAGGTTTTTTCCAATTATTATGCACTGCTCGACGTCAGCCAGCGCGACCGCCTGACCGGCCTGTTCAATCGTCAGGCACTGGAAAACAGCTTTGATCGTATCTGGCGACTACTCGGACGCCCGGATCGCTACGAGGAGCGCCATGAAGGACGCCAGGAGGGGCGGCGCCATTCGCTCGGGGAGAATTATTGGCTGGCGGTGATCGATATCGATCACTTCAAGAAAATCAACGATAACTTCGGGCACATGGTCGGCGACGAAATCCTGTTGCTGGCTTCGCGGCTGATGAGTCAGACCTTCCGTGCATCCGACCTGTTGTATCGCTATGGCGGCGAGGAGTTTGTCGCCATCATCTCGGCCGACGATGCGTCGATTGCCAAGAGCGTGTTCGAGCGCCTGCGCCTGGCCATCGAGGCATACCGTTTTCCGCGCATCGAGATGCTGACGGTGAGCATCGGGTATTGCCAGGCGGCACCCGATATCCTGCCGGTTGAAGTGTTGAGCCGGGCGGACCGCAGCTTGTACCAGGCAAAGCAGGACGGACGCAACCGGGTGTACTGCTATCGCGACCTCGTCGAATCCGGCGTATTTGCAGAGCCGAGCTACATTGATGCGGAGTTCTTCTAGCCGAACGAATAGCGGTCAGTCGTGGGGTGCGCTCATGACTCACCCCGACAAGCGTGGCGGTTCGAACAGCGAATTGATCGTTACCCGCTTGATTGCCGGGTGATCCGGCACAGCGTACATCACGTCGACCATCATCTCCTCGAAGATGCCGCGCAGGCTGCGCGCCCCGGCTTTGTATTCCAAGGCCAGCTCGGCGATCTGCGCGAAAACCGCCGGTGCCACTTCCAGCGTCACGCCGTCGCTCGCCAGCATGGCCTGGAACTGCCGGTAGATGGCGTTCTTCGGCTCGGTCAGGATGCGCACCAGCATGTCCTTGGTCAGGTCGTGCAGGCGGGTGACGATGGGCAGGCGGCCGGCGAATTCCGGGATCAGGCCGAACTCGAGCAGGTCGGTCGGCTTGATGCGGGCGTTCAGGCGTTCGAGAATCTTCTGGTCGTCGCCGCTCTGCGTGGCAATGAAGCCGAAGGTGTGCGTCTTGGTCAGGATGTGGTCGAGCCCGACGAAGGCGCCGCCGCAGATAAACAGGATGTGCGTGGTGTCGATGTGCCGGCCGTCCTTGAGCTTGACCGGGGCGCCTTCCATGATCTTGAGCAGGGCGTGCTGCACGCTTTCGCCCGAAGTGGCGCGTGCCTGGCCGTCCACCGCTTTCAGCTTGTCCACCTCGTCGACGAAGACGATGCCGCGCTGGGCCTTGCCGATGTCGCCGCCGGCCCGGTCGAGCAGGCGGTGCAGGATGGCCTCGATCTCGTCGCCGACGAACTGCGTCTGGGCCAGCGACGTGGCGTCGGCAGTGACGAAGGGCAGGTCGAGGATGCGGGCCAGGGTTTCGCAGAGCAGCGTCTTGCCGGTGCCGGTCGGGCCGATGAGCAGGATATTGCTCTTGGTCAGTTCGACGCTGTCGGGTGTGCGACCGGCCATGCGCCGGAAATGGCCGTAGACGGCGACGGCGAGGGTTTTCTTGGCAGTTTCCTGGCCGATCACGTGCTCGTTCAGACGGGCGACGATTTCGCTGGGCTTGAGCGCAATGGACATCGGGGCATTCCTTGACGGTAATGCCCCGATGCTATGCCGGTTTGGGCCGGCGGGTAAAGACGCCGGCGCTTTTACATCACGCCTTTTCCGGCAGCTCGATCTTTACTTCGAGCACTTCATAGCGATCCTGCTTCTCCAGCGAGACGCGGATGTCGTCCGGATTGACCTTGACGTACTTGGAGATCACGGCAATCAGCTCGCGCTGCAGGTCGGGCAGGAAGTTCGGGGTGCTGCCGCCGCCGTCGCGTTCGTGGGCAATGATCAGCTGCAGGCGCTCCTTGGCGACCTGGGCCGTTTTGGGTTGGTTGCCGAACAGTTTCTGGAGCCAGGACATCTCACTTGCCTCCGAACAGGCGCTTCAGCAGGCCCGGCTTGACGTAATCGACGAAGCGCAGCGGCTGCTCCTCGCCGAGGAAGCGGGCGATCACATCGTGGTAGGCGGCAGCGGCGTCGGTATCCTTCTGGTGGATGACCGGCGAGCCCTGGTTCGAAGCCTGCAGCACTTCCTCGGATTCCGGGATGACACCGATGATGGGCACGCGCAGGATTTCCTGAATGTCCTTGTACGACAGCATTTCGCCGGCCTCGACGCGGGTCGGGTTGTAGCGGGTGATGAGCAGATGCTCCTTGACCGGCTCGCGGCCTTCGATGGCGCGCCGCGACTTGGCCTGCAGGATGCCGAGGATGCGGTCGGAGTCGCGTACCGACGAAACCTCCGGGTTGGTCACGACCAGCGCCTCGTCGGCGAAGGTCAGCGCCATCACGGCGCCGGATTCGATGCCGGCCGGCGAGTCGCAGACGATGTAGTCGAAGCCCTGGTGGGTCAGCTCCTTGAGGACCTTCTCGACGCCTTCCTCGGTCAGCGCGTCCTTGTCGCGCGTTTGCGAAGCAGGCAGCACGAACAGGTTGTCGCAATGCTTGTCCTTGATCAGCGCCTGGGTCAGCGTCGCTTCGCCGTTGATGACGTTGATCAGGTCATAGACGACGCGGCGCTCGCAACCCATGATCAGGTCGAGGTTGCGCAGGCCGACGTCGAAATCGATGACGGCCGTCTTGAAGCCGCGCTGCGCGAGGCCGGTGGAAAAGCTGGCGCTGGTGGTGGTCTTGCCGACCCCGCCCTTGCCGGAAGTCACGACGATGATACGGGTCACGTTGGGTTCTCGCTGGTGGGTTATTGGATTGGGATAATTTTACCTGAGCGCCAGGGGGGCAACGTTCAGTCGTAGATCGGCGTCGTCGCCGACCAGGGAAACGGTTGCCGGCTGGCGGGCCAGTTCGGCCGGAACGCCGGCCTCGAAGGTGCGGTACAGGCCGGCCACGGAGACCAGTTCGGCCTCCAGGCTGGTGGTGAAGATGCGTGCCGTCTTGTCGCCGCTGGCTCCGGCCAGGGCGCGGCCGCGCAACGGCGCATAGACGTGGATGTTGCCGTCGGCGATCACCTCGGCCCCGGCACTGACCATGGCGGTGACGATCAGGTCGCTGCCCTTGGCGTAGAAACGCTGGCCGGAGCGCAGCGGCTTGTCGAGGGTGACGGTGCGCGGTGCCGGCTCCTGTACGGGAACCGGGGCAACGGCTGGTGTCGGCGGGGGCGGTGCCTCGACGGCGGGGGGCTGTGCGGGCTCGGTGGCCTTGGCCTTTTGCGGACGGCTCAGGGCGCTGGCGCTGATCGCCGGCAGGCCGGCCTGTTCGGCGGCGGCGGCTTGATCCGCGGGCAAGCCGAGGGTCGCCGCAGCGTGCAGGCCGGAAGCGCGCAACAGCTGCCGGATGGCTGCCCAGTCGGCCGTTGCCGGCAGGTGCTCGGCACCGCTGAAGTCGAGTACGGCGAGGTCGTTTTCGAAAAAATCCGGGCTGTTGCCGGTCAGTTCGGCCAGCGCGGCATGCAAAACGGCGATTTCGGTGGTGCGCACCTGCGCCTGGATGATCTTGAGCGCGGTGCCCTTGAATTGAATCGGTGAGTCTTTGGCCATGCCTGCTGCTTGTGCTGCGAAAGGAGGCAAATTATCCCACAGGCGTCGGGGGAGGTGTTTTCCTTACCCCAGCCATAGCTTGCGCCAGCCCTCGTGGCCGAGCTTTTCCATCGTCTCGATGTTGCGTTCGAAGATGTCGGCGGCGTCGGGGAAGGCCGCCACGGCGCGGTCGATACTGCTTTCGCGCAACAGGTGCAGCATCGGGTAGGGCGCGCGGTTGGTGTAGTTGGCCACGTCATCCGGCTCGCTGCCGGCGAACTCGTACTGCGGATGCAGGCTGGCGATCTGGAACACGCCGTCGTAGCCGTTGTTGCGGATCAGCGCCTCGGCCTCGGCCAGGAAAAAGTGATAGTCCAGGAAGTCGTTCATCACCTGCGGGTGAATGAGCAAGGTGGTGTCGAGTTCCTGTGGATCGGTGGCGGCCAGCAGGGCCAGTTCGTTGCCCAGTTCGGCCAGCAGTTCGTCGGCCGTTTCGGCGGCGGTCAGGGCGTAGCGGATCTGCTTCTTGACGAAGACGCTCTTGGCGAAGGGGCAGAGGTTGAGGCCGATCACCGCGCGTTCGAGCCATTGCCGGGTGGCGGCAAGGACCGGCTCGACGGCATCTTCGGCGCAAGGGAAAAGAACTTCGGACATGGCGGGGCTCGGCGCGTGATGGATGCCGGAGTCTAGCAGTTGGCCGGGTCTTCCGCGCGGGCGCGGGACAAGACAAAGCAGGTGCCGGAAAGACAAAACCCCGGCACTGGGCCGGGGTTTGCTCGGGATGCGCCTGCTTACTTGGTGGCGGGGGCCGGCGCGGCAGCCGGTGCGGGGGTAGCGGCCGGCTTGGCTTCGCCCTTCGGGCTGGCCTTCTCGGCCTTGGCCATCTTGTGGGTGTGCTTTTCATGCTTTTCGTGCGCGGCATGCTTCTCAGCCTTGAGCTCGGTCTTGGCGGCTTCAGCCTTCACCGGTTCGGCGGCCTTCGGGGCTTCGACCTTCTTGTCGGCAGCCGGAGCCGGGGTGGTCACCTTGGCGGCCGGAGCGGTGGTCGGGGCGGGAGCGGCGGCACCCTGGGCGAAGGAAGCGGAAGCGAAACCAGCGGCAACGGCCAGAGCGATGATGGTCTTGATCATTTTGAATCTCCTGAATGAGTTGGTTACTTCGTTTGTAGGTGCTGCGACATTGCAGCGCCTTGTGCCGAATAACGCGGCCTGTTGCCGTCCGGATGTCAGCGCGAATGTAAGGCTGTGTATCGCTTCGTGACCGAGATGTTTCCGGAGTTGTCTTGGTCTGGGCCGATTCGCGGCGAGGCGCGGTGCGGCGAGGTAAAATGATGGTTTTTCCAACGCGCCGCCGTCATGTCCGGCTGGCTTTTTTGCAGGAAACACGCCATGTTGCAGAAGCTTTCCACCTTCGCCGGCATCCAGGGCCCGGTTGTCACTATCGTGATGGACGGCTACGGCCTGCCCAAAACCGATGTCGGCAGCGCCATCGCCGCCGCCAAAAAGCCGACTCTCGACCGCCTGTTCGCCGATTACCCGAATATCCGCCTGCGCGCCCACGGTACGGCGGTCGGCATGCCGTCCGACGACGACATGGGCAATTCGGAAGTCGGCCACAACGCCATCGGCGCCGGACAGGTCTATGCGCAGGGCGCGGCATTGGTGTCGAACGCCATCACCTCCGGCGACATCTGGCAGGGCGAGGCCTGGCAGCAGATCGTTGCCGGTGCCAAGGCCGGTCGCGGCGTGATCCATTTCCTTGGCCTGTTCTCCGACGGCAACGTCCATAGCCATATCGACCACCTGAAGGCCATGGTCGTCCGCGCCAAGGAGGAGGGCGTCAAGACGGTGCGCATCCACGCCTTGCTCGATGGGCGCGACGTGCCGGAAACCAGCGCCCTGGACTACGTGGTGCCCTTCGAGGCTTTCCTGGGCGAGATCAGCGGGGACGGCTTCGATGCCCGCATCGCCTCCGGCGGCGGCCGCCAGTACATCACCATGGACCGCTACGACGCCAACTGGGCGATGGTCGACAAGGGCTGGAAGACCCACGTGCTCGGCCAGGGGGCGCAGTTCGCCAATGCCGCCGAGGCGGTCAACGGCCTGCGCGCCGCCCATCCGGGTACCATCGACCAGGACTTGCCGGAGTTCGTCATTGCCGACAACGGCCAGGCTATCGGTACCATCGAGGACGGCGATTCGGTTGTCTTGTTCAACTTCCGTGGCGACCGCGCCATCGAGATCACCCGTGCCTTCGTCGAGGCCAGCTTCGACAAGTTCGACCGCGTCCGCTTCCCGCAGGTGACCTACGCCGGCATGCTGCAATACGACGGCGACCTGCAACTGCCGAAGCGCTTCCTGGTCGCGCCGCCGGCGATCAAGGACACCTCGGGCGAATGGTTCAGCAAGTCGGGCATCGTCCAGTACGCCTGTTCGGAAACGCAGAAATTCGGTCACGTGACCTACTTCTGGAACGGCAACCGTTCCGGCAAATTCGACGGCGAAACCTGGGAGGAGGTGCCGAGCGACGTGGTGCCCTTCGAGCAGCGCCCGTGGATGAAGGCGGCCGAAATCGCCGACGCGATGATCGCCGCCATCCAGTCGGGCCAGTACAAGACCCTGCGCTGCAATTTCGCCAATGGCGACATGGTCGGCCACACCGGCAATTTCGATGCGGCGCGCATCGCCGTCGAGGCCGTCGACCTGTCGTTGGCCCGTGTGCTCAAGGCCATCGATGCGGCCGGTGGCGTGGCATTGATCACTGCCGACCACGGCAATGCCGACGAGATGTTCGAACTGGACAAGAAGACCAAGCAGCCCGCCCTGAACAAGGACGGCTCGTTCAAGGCGAAGACGGCGCATACGTTGAACCCGGTGCCGCTGATCCTCTACGACAATGTGTCCGGCGGCAAGCTGGGCCTGCAGCAGACCGAAACCTGCGGCCTGTCGAACATTGCCGCGACCATCGCCAACCTGCTGGGCTATGAGAAGCATGCCCGCTGGGACGACAGCGTGCTGCTGATCAAGTAAGGCGCCGCTCGGCGGGCGGCGGCGCGGCCATGAACGGAGCTTCAGAGCACGACCGGGCGGTGCACCTGCTGCGCCATCCGGTGGCTTTCGGGCTGCGGGTGCTCAAGGCCTTCATGGCCAATCAGGGCCTGCTGCTGGCCGGCGCGGTGGCTTACTACGCGCTGCTGTCGCTGGTGCCGTTGCTGATCCTGACCGTATTCGCGCTGTCGCACCTGGTCAGTGAGGCCGATCTCTTCGCGGTGCTCGGCCGTTATCTCGAATGGCTGGTGCCCAGCCAGTCGCAGGCAGTATTGGCCGACGTGTCGGCCTTCCTGAATAACGGCTTCGGCGTTGGCGTACTGTTGATCGGGACCATGATTTTCTTCAGTTCGCTGGCTTTCTCCGGGCTGGAGAAAGCGATGTGCATCATCTTCGCGCATCGCGGCCGCGAAAAGCCGCGCCATGCACTGGTATCGGCCATCCTGCCCTACTGCTTCGTGCTGCTGCTCGGCGTAAGCTTGCTGGCGGTCACGCTGGCCTCGGCCATGGTGCAGGCCGTGGCACGGGAAAGCATCGACCTGTTCGGCCGCAGCTGGAGCCTCGGCGGGCTTTCCGGCTTCCTGTTCTACGCGCTGGGCGTGCTGATCGAAACGCTGGTCCTGGCCGGCCTCTACCTGGTCATCCCGGTCGGCCGCACACGCCTGAGCCATGCGCTGATCGGCGGCTTCAGCGCCGCCATCCTGTGGGAAATCCTGCGCCACCTGCTGGTCTGGTATCTCGCCCATCTCTCCAAGGTCAGCGTCGTTTACGGCTCCTTGACGACAGCCGTCGTCGCGCTGTTCTCGATGGAACTGGCGGCCACCCTGCTGTTGCTCGGGGCGCAGGTGATCGCCGAATACGAGCAGTGGCAGAGGCCGTCGGACTGAGCGGACGGCGCTGTCGTCATGCAAACGGCTTGCGGCGGGCGAGTGGACGAATCCCGATAAGGGTTTATACGGTTGTAAGGCTGGGTCGATCGCGGGAAAATGCGCCCTTGGCTTCGCCGTGGCCAAGTTGAGCACGCGCGGGCAAGCCGATCACAACATACCGGATGAACAGCTCATGAAAAAGACGTTTTCCCTGATTCCCCTCGTTTTCGCCTTGGCTCTCGCCGCTTGCGGCAAGAAGGAAGAAGCGCCGGCCGCCGCCGCGCCTGCACCTGCCGCTGTTGCCAAGATCGTCGTCGGCCTCGACGACAACTTCCCGCCGATGGGTTTCCGCGACGAGAAGGGCGCGCTGGTCGGTTTCGACATCGACCTCGCTCGTGAAGCCGCCAAGCGCCTGGGTGCCGAAGTCGAGTTCAAGCCTATCGACTGGAATGCCAAGGAGGCCGAGCTGGGCGGCAAGCGCGTCGATGTGCTGTGGAACGGTCTGACCATCACCGAACCGCGCAAGGAAAAGATCGCTTTCACCACGCCGTATCTGGAAAACCGCCAGATCGTCATCGTTACCGCCAAGTCCGCGGTCAAGACCAAGGCCGATCTGGCCGGCAAGGTAATCGGCGTGCAGGAAGGTTCCAGCGCTGTCGAAGCCATCGCCAAGGATCCGGCCGGCAAGACGGTCAAGGAACTCAAGAAGTTCGGCGACAACGTCACCGCCTTGATGGACCTCACCACCGGCCGCCTCGACGCGCTGGTCGTCGATGAAGTCGTCGGTCGCTACTACACCGCCAAGAAGCCGGGCGAATACGCCATCCTCGACGAGCATTTCGGCACCGAGGAATACGGCGTCGGCGTGCGCAAGGACGATGCCGAACTGCTCGGCAAGATCCAGAAGGCCATGGACGAGATGAAAAAGGACGGCGCCGCCGCCCGTATCTCGAACCAGTGGTTCGGCAAGGATATCGTCAAGTAAGCAGCCGTTCCCGGCCGGCCCGCGGCATGCGGGCCGATACTCGCCGGGCGGCGCGCAGCCGGCCCGGTTTATTGGCGACAGGCCATGGATTACATCTTGAACATCATGGGTCCCCTGCTGGAGGGGACGGCGGTCACGCTGCAGGTCTTCGGCGCGACCCTGGTGCTGGCCGTCCCGCTCGGGCTGGCGCTGGCGCTGATCCGGCTTTCCCGCTTCCGTGCCGCGAGCACGGCGGTGGCGGGCTACGTCTGGCTGATGCGCGGCACGCCGCTGATGCTGCAGATGCTTTTCATCTACTTCGCGCTGCCCTTCGTTCCGGTGGTCGGCATCCGCCTGCCGGATTTCCCGGCGGCCATCGTCGCCTTCGTGCTCAACTATGCCGCCTACTTCGCCGAGATTTTCCGCGCCGGCATCCAGTCGGTCGGACGCGGCCAGTACGAGGCGGCTCAGGTGCTTGGCATGAGCCGGGCGCAGACCATGCGCCGCATCATCCTGCCGCAGATGGTCAAACGCATCCTGCCGCCGATGAGCAACGAAACCATCACCCTGGTCAAGGACACCTCGCTGATCTACGTGCTGGCCATGAACGACCTGCTGCGCGCCGCGCGCGGCATCGTCCAGCGCGATTTCACGACCATGCCCTTCGTGGTTGCCGCTGCCTTTTACTTGGTCATGACCCTGCTGCTGACCTGGGGCTTCATGCGTCTGGAGAAGAAATATGCCGTCTACGACGACTGAGCCGATGATCCGCGCTGCCCACCTGCACAAGCGCTTCGGCGACCACGAGGTGCTGAAGGGCGTCTCGCTGGAAATCGGCAAGGGCGAGGTCATTGCCATGATCGGCCCCTCGGGTTCCGGCAAGAGCACGTTCCTGCGCTGCCTGAATCAGCTGGAGCGCGTCGACCGCGGGGAAGTGATCATCGAAGGCGAAACCCTGGTCACGACGGATGCGAGCGGCCACTGCCGCTACGCACCGGACAAGGAAGCGCGCCGCATCTGCGCCAAGATGGGCATGGTCTTCCAGCACTTCAACCTGTTCCCGCACTTGAGCGTACTCGGCAATCTGATTGAGGCGCCGATGACGGTCAAGGGGCTTTCCCGCGACGCCATCGTGCCGGTGGCCGAGGAGTTGCTGCGCAAGGTGGGGCTGTTTGCCAAGTGCGATGCTTATCCGTCGCAGCTTTCCGGTGGGCAGAAGCAGCGCGTTGCCATCGCCCGCGCACTGGCCATGGCGCCGGACATCATGCTGTTCGACGAACCCACCTCGGCGCTCGACCCGGAACTGACCGGCGAAGTGCTGCGCACCATGCGCCAGCTGGCCGACGAGCATATGACCATGCTCGTCGTCACGCATGAAATGGCCTTCGCCCGCGACGTGTCGACGCGCACCGTGTTCATGGATGGCGGCGACATCGTCGAGGCCGGTGTGCCTGCCGATCTGTTCAGCAACCCGCAGCAGCCGAGGACGCGGGCTTTCCTCAATCACATGCTCTGATTTTTTTGGAAACACTTCGGGATTTCCGAAGTTTTTTTATGCGGGGCGGGCTGTATCGAAGGCTTCCCGTCCGCATAGAATGCGCGGGTTCTCCATTGAGGCCATTCCCGCCATGTTCGAATTCCTGCTCTCCCCCGAAATTTGGATCGCTTTCTTCACGCTGACCGCGCTGGAGCTGGTCCTCGGCATCGACAACATCATCTTCATCTCCATCCTGGTCGACAAGCTGCCCAAGGAGAAGCAGGAGATTGCCCGCAAGATCGGCCTGTTCCTGGCGATGTTCATGCGCATCGCGCTGCTGCTCGTGTTGTCGTGGATCGTCGGTCTGACCGAACCGGTGCTGACGCTGTTCGGCTACGGCATTTCAGGGCGCGACATCATCCTTATCCTCGGTGGCCTGTTCCTGATCTGGAAGAGCACCGGCGAGGTGCATCAGTTGCTCGAAGGCGAGGAGGGCAGCGAATCGGCCAAGGTCGCCTCCAGCTTCGCCGGCGTCATCGCCCAGATCATCGTCATCGACCTCGTCTTTTCGCTCGACTCGATCATCACGGCCGTCGGCATGGTCAGCCAGGTTGGCGTCATGATCGCCGCCGTCGTCGCCTCGGTCGGCCTGATGATGCTGTTCGCCAAGTCCATCGGCGACTTCGTGTCGAACCACCCGACGATCAAGATGCTGGCCTTGTCCTTCCTGGTCGTTGTCGGTGTCGTGCTGATCGCCGACGGCTTCGGTCACCACGTGCCGAAGGGATATATCTACTTCGCCATGGCCTTCTCGGTCGGTGTCGAGATGCTCAACATCCGCGTGCGCAAGAAGGCCGTCAAGCCGGTCGACCTGCACGAGCCGTATGCGCGCGAGATGGGTAGCGACTGATCGCTCAGACCGGCGACAGCACGGCGGCGACCCGCCCCGGTTCGATGCGGATCGAACGCAGCAGCCAGCGCGCCGCCTTTTCCTGCAGCGAGCCGTCTTCGCGCAGCACGTAGACCGGCTTGCTGCGGAAATAGGCGGTCATCAGTTGGGTGATCGCCTGGCGGGCCATCGGCTCGGCTTCGCGCGAGATGCCGGTGGACTGCACCGACTCGGCGACCGGGTTTTCCAGGAAGAAGGCCTTGGCGTTGTCGTCGTAGCGCAGGCCGGAGGTGCCGAGCACGTCGACCGGTACCGGCGGGTTGCCGAGCAGAGAAACATTCAGTCGCGCGGCGACGCTGGCCTTGCCTTCCGGTGCGCCGAGATGGATTTTCGGCGGCTCGATCAGGGCGACGACGATCATGCCCTTGCCGTAGCTTTTCTGCATGCCGCCGCTTTTGTCGACCTGCGCCTGGATGTCGGCTTCGGAGATGTAGATTTCCTTATCGAGCAGGCCGGCGCTCAGGGCGGCCGTGCTGACGGCCAAGGCCAGTGCGGCAAGTAGGGATTTCACGGTCATCAATTTTCTCGGTTGGTATCGGCGTATTTTCCCACCCATTGGCGCCGGTAGTGCACCGGTGCCATGCCCGTCCATTCGACGAAGGCGCGGTAGAAGGCCGAGGTGTCGGCGTAGCCCAGGTCGGCGGCGACCTTGGCGATGGAGTCCTTGCTCTTGGTCAGGCGGGCCAGCGCCATGTCGCGGCGCAGGGCGTCCTTGATGCCGCGAAAACTCGATCCTTCTTCTTCCAGTCGACGGTGGATGGTGCGCGGCGAGAGATGCAGGCGGTCGGCGATGTCGTCAAGGCTCATTGTGTCGGGCAAGGCGGCGCGCAGCAGGTCGCGGACGCGAATGACCATCTCCCGGTCGCGCCGGTAGAGCATGGTGATCTTGCCCGGAGCACCATCGAGGAAGCTGCTGAGTGCTGCTTCATCGCGGCGGATGGGCAGGTCGAGCAGATTGGCATTGAAACTGGCGACCAGCGTGCCCATGCCGCCCGGCACGGTCGGCGCGAAACGCGAGTCCTCGGTGAAGATCAGGGCGTAGTCGCCGAAGTGCGCTGGTTTGCGGTAGGGGAAGATCACGCTGTCGAGGCCGATGCCGCGTCCGGCCAGCCAGCAGGCAAGGCCGTGCAGCAGGCGGAGAAGCCACTCGAAAGCGAAGATGCGGCCGGGGTCTTCGGGGTTGTCGGAGAGTCGGCGGGTTTCGCCGATGACTAGTTCGGCATGGCCTTGCGAGCGGCGGACGCTGACCGCGAGGTCAGGCAGGACGATGTGCAGGAAGCGGCTGGCGCGGGCCAGTGCTTCGGCCAGGGTCGGCGCGCTCAGGCAACCACGGCAGAGGAACTCGAAACTGCCGACGCGCATCGGTTGGGCGAAAAGATTGAAGGCCTCGTCATCCAGCTGGCGGTTCAGCCGATTGTAGAGGGCCGCATAGCGCTCGATGGGAATGCGGCTGGCCGTGTCTGCAATATCAATTTCCAGCGCGGAAAGCAGGGGTGATGGATCGATCCGGCGATGGGTCATGCCGGCCAGCATGCCGGTAACAAATCCCATTGCGACAGTAGCTTGCGTTCTGCTTGGTGAGTTGGCGATCGTGCGGTGCACCATTTTGTGGGTCGGCAAGGTAGCGGTTCTCTTACTGTATCACCTTGGCGGAATTTGCACGATTATCGTCATTCGCCACAATGGCAGTGCGGTCAAAGCGGCCTACCATGAGCGCCTTTCCTACTTATTCGATGAGGCAGGCGTCATGACCGATTTGTCCGTAGCCAAGAAGTTGTCCCCGTACAAGCCGAAGAACAAGGTCCGTTTCGTCACAGCCGCCTCGCTGTTCGACGGCCATGACGCGTCGATCAACATCATGCGCCGCATCCTGCAATCGACCGGTTCCGAGGTTATCCACCTCGGTCACAACCGCTCGGTTCAGGAAATCGTCAATGCAGCCCTGCAGGAAGACGTACAGGGCATCTGCATCACCTCCTACCAGGGCGGTCACGTCGAATTCTTCAAGTACATGATCGACCTGCTCAAGGCCAATGGCGGCGAGAACATCAAGGTCTTCGGTGGCGGCGGCGGCGTTATCGTGCCGTCGGAAATCAAGGAATTGCACGCGTATGGCGTGACCCGCATCTACGCGCCGGAAGACGGTGTGCACATGGGCCTGCAAGGCATGATCAACGAGGTCGTGCAGCATGCCGACTACGATGTTGCCGATCAGGGCGTGCCGACCGCCGAACAGGCGCTGGCTGGTTTGCAGGCTGGCGACAAGCGCCTGCTGTCGCGCCTTATCACACTGCTCGAAAACGGCGAGGCACCGGCCCTCAAGGAGCCGCTGCTCAAGGCTGCAGCCGCGCTGGAAACCCCGGTGCTCGGCATTACCGGTACCGGCGGTGCCGGCAAGTCGTCGCTGACCGACGAACTGGTGCGCCGTTTCCGCCTCGACCAGGGCGACAGTGTCAAGATCAGCATCGTCTCCATCGACCCGTCGCGCAAGCGGACCGGCGGTGCGCTGCTCGGCGACCGAATCCGGATGAATGCCATCGAACATCCGAACATCTTCATGCGCTCGCTGGCTACCCGCGATACCGGCTCCGAAATTTCCGTCGCGCTGCCCGAGGTCATCGCCGCCTGCAAGCTGGCCGGCTTCGATCTGGTGGTCGTCGAAACCTCCGGTATCGGTCAGGGCAATGCCGCCATCGTGCCTTTCGTCGATCTGTCGCTGTACGTGATGACCCCGGAGTTCGGTGCCGCCTCGCAGCTGGAAAAGATCGACATGCTCGACTTCGCCGACTTCGTCGCCATCAACAAGTTCGACCGCAAGGGCGCCGAAGATGCGCTGCGCGACGTGCGCAAACAATACCAGCGCAACCGCGAACTGTTTACCACGCCGACCGACGACATGCCGGTCTTCGGCACCCAGGCCGCCCGCTTCAACGATGATGGCGTTACCGCGCTGTATCAGGCGCTGGTGCCGGCTCTCAGCGAAAAGGGCCTGAAGCTTGCTCAAGGCAAGCTGCCGCTGGTCACCGTCAAGCAGTCGTCCAGCCAGCGCGCCATCGTGCCGGCCCAGCGCGTCCGCTATCTGGCGGAAATCGCCGATACCGTGCGTAACTACCACGCGCATACCGCCGAGCAGGTCCAGATCGCCCGCGAGCGTCAGTCGCTGCGCATCGCCAAGAATGTCTTCGCCGGTTGCGACAAGAATGTCACTGATTTCGACGAGATGGTCGCTTTCAAGGATAGCCAGCAGGACCCGAAGGCAAAGAAACTGCTCGACATGTGGCCGGATACCGTCGCAGCCTATTCGGGCGACGAATACGTCGTGAAGATTCGCGACAAGGAAATCCGCACCCAGCTGACCAGCCAGTCGCTCTCCGGTACCAAGATCCGCAAGGTCATCCTGCCGACCTATACCGACGACGGCGAAATCCTGCGCTTCCTGATGCGCGAGAACGTGCCGGGTTCCTTCCCCTATACCGCCGGCGTCTTCGCCTTCAAGCGCGAGGGCGAGGATCCGACCCGCATGTTCGCCGGCGAAGGCGATGCCTTCCGCACCAACCGCCGCTTCAAGAAGGTCTCCGAAGGCATGCCGGCGCATCGCCTCTCCACCGCCTTCGATTCGGTGACCCTGTACGGCTGCGATCCGGACGAGCGCCCGGACATCTACGGCAAGATCGGCAACTCCGGTGTCTCGATTGCCACGCTCGACGACCTCAAAGTGCTGTATGACGGGTTCGACCTGCTCGCCCCGAGCACCTCGGTGTCGATGACCATCAACGGCCCGGCGCCGATCATCCTGGCCTGCTTCTTCAATACCGCCATCGACCAGCAGATAGCCAAGTTCGAGAAGGAAAACGGCCGTCAGCCGACCGAGGACGAAGCCGAGAAGATCCGCGAATGGGTGCTCAAGTCCGTGCGCGGCACGGTGCAGGCCGATATCCTGAAGGAAGACCAGGGGCAGAACACCTGCATCTTCTCGACCGAATTCGCGCTCAAGATGATGGGCGACATCCAGGAATTTTTCGTCCATAACCAGGTGCAGAACTTCTACTCGGTATCGATCTCCGGCTACCACATCGCCGAGGCCGGCGCGAACCCGATCTCGCAGCTCGCCTTCACGCTGTCCAACGGCTTCACCTACGTGGAAAGCTATCTGGCGCGCGGCATGCACATCGACGATTTCGCCCCGAACCTGTCCTTCTTCTTCTCCAACGGCATGGACCCGGAATATTCGGTGATCGGTCGTGTCGCCCGCCGCATCTGGGCGGTGGCGATGAAGAACAAGTACGGCGCCAACGAGCGCAGCCAGAAGCTGAAGTACCACATCCAGACCTCCGGCCGCTCGCTGCACGCGCAGGAAATGGACTTCAACGACATCCGTACCACGCTGCAGGCGCTGATCGCCATCTACGACAACTGCAACTCGCTGCACACCAACGCCTACGACGAAGCGATCACCACGCCGACCGAGGAATCGGTGCGCCGCGCCATGGCCATCCAGCTGATCATCAACCGCGAGTGGGGCGTCGCCAAGAACGAAAACCCGAACCAGGGCGCCTTCGTCATCGACGAACTGACCGATCTGGTCGAGGAAGCCGTGTTGAAGGAGTTCGAAGCCATCGCCTCGCGCGGCGGCGTGCTCGGTGCCATGGAAACCGGCTACCAGCGCGGCAAGATCCAGGAAGAGTCGATGTACTACGAGCACAAGAAGCATGACGGCTCGTACCCGATCATCGGAGTCAATACCTTCCTGAATCCGAAGGGCATGGCCCAGCAGGAAATCGAGCTGGCCCGCTCGACGGATGAGGAAAAGCAGTCGCAGATCAACCGTCTGCGCGCCTTCCACGCCCGCAATGCGGACAAGGCCCCGGCCATGCTCGAGAAACTGAAGCAGACCGTGATCGAGGATGGCAACGTCTTCGCCGTGCTCGTCGATGCGGTCAAGGTTTGCTCGCTCGGCCAGATCAGTAGCGCCTTGTACGAAGTCGGCGGTCAGTATCGGCGCAGTATGTAAGAAATATTGCAGGAAGGATTCCTCGGAGGGAGAACAGCAAACCCGAACCCGTAAGGGAGGAGGAGCCAAAAAAGGACGGCGAGGCTATGTACCTCGCCGTTTTTCATGGTGTTTTGATGGCTGGTGCGGAAATGAATCTACTGGCAAAGTGGCAATTCCGCATTAAAATTCAAAAAAGACACAAAATAATCAGGGGTATGTTTTGCCACCATTGATCGCGAACGAGAAAAATGTCCCGCGTGCCCATCTGATCGGGACGCTGGTCATCGTTCTCCTGATCACTATTGGTCTGGGCGCATTTTTCAGCTGGCAGCAACTGGTCGAGCAGCAGGCTGCGTTGGAGCGGCTTGAACTGGTGGTGACCGAGAAGCTAAAAGCCCGCTTGCGGGGCGAGATGGACAGCGCCATCAGCTTTCTCGAATACACCCGTTTGCGCACCGAGGACGTACTGAAGCGCAGCCTGGTGGAGCAGGTGGATAGTGCATTCCAGATTGCCGAGGCGATTCATGTGCGGGAGTCCGCGCGTCGTCCGGCGGCCGAGGTCAAACGCCTGATTGTCGAAGCCTTGCGGCCGGTACGCTTCTACGATGGTCGCGGTTACTACTTCATCGACGACATGAGCGGCCAGTTCATTCTGTTGCCGACCGCCCCACAGTTGGAGGGGCAGACGCTTCTCGACAATCGGGACGATACGGGCTATTTCATCATGCGCGGCCTGATCGACGCGGCGCGCAAACCGCGTGGCGAGGGTTTTGCGACCTATCGCTGGTATTCCCCGGACAATCCGAAACAGATGACGGAAAAGCTCTCCTATGTCCGTTACTTCGAACCCTACGGCTGGTTGCTGGGAACCGGCGATTACCAGAGGTGGCCCCGCGCAGTTGGACAGAAATTTGGTTTTCTTAAGTGAGTTCTCTGCGGGTTAAGCCGCTGCGGCGAGCAGCGGCTGGTTGAAGTAAGCCGTATCCGGGGTTTGCCCGTCAAGCGTTGAGTGCGGGCGACGACGATTGTAAAAATCGAAGTAGCGGGCCAGCGCCTGTCGGACCTCGGAAACGGTGTCGTAGCCGTGCAGGTAAATCTCCTCGTACTTGACCGATTTCCAGAGGCGTTCGACGAATACGTTATCGCGCCAGCAGCCCTTGCCATCCATGCTGACCTGAATGCTGTGCTCCTGAAGCAAGCCAATGAAGGCCGAACTGGTGAATTGGCTGCCCTGGTCTGTGTTCATGATTTCCGGTCGGCCATACTTCATGATGGCCTCTTCCAGAGCATCGACGCAGGGATCAGCCGTCAGGCTGTTCGACAGGCGCCAACTCAGCACCCGACGGGTTGCCCAATCAAGCACCGCGCTCAGATAGACGAAGCCCCGGCGCATCGGGATGTAGGTCGTATCCATGGCCCAGACCTGATTCGGACGCTCGATGGCAAGGCCGCGCAGCAGGTAGGGATAGATGCGGTGTGCCTGGTTGCGCCGACTGGTGTTGGCCTTGCGGTAGATGGCCTGGATATCGAGCTTCTTCATCAGCGTACCGACATGTTTGCGACCGATTTCATGGCCTTCGAGCTTGAGCATATCGCGCAACATCCGCGCACCGGCAAAGGGATGCTCCAGGTGCAGTTCATCAATCCGCCGCATCAGCATCAAATCGATTTCGGATGTGGGCTGCGGCTGGTAATAGACAGAAGAACGCGAAAGCTCAAGTAACTGGACTTGCCTGACGACAGGCAGATCGTGGGCCTTGTCGATCATCGTTTTGCGCTCGCATCGCCGATGCGACCGAGCGCGACGGCCAAAAAATCAATCTCCAACGCCTGCTGGCCTATCTTTGCATGCAAATCCTTCAGGTCCGGCGTGGCCGCCTGCTTCTCGGCAGCCGTCGCAAAGACACCCGAGGCGTTCTCGAGCAATTGTGTCTTCCATTGCGTAATCTGATTCGGATGAACGTCAAACTTCTCTGCTAACGCAGCCAGCGTCTCATCGCCCTTGAGGGCGGCAATCGCCACTTTGGCCTTGAAGGCGGCTGTGTGGTTACGGCGGGGTCTTCTCATTGCTTCTGCTCCTAGGCAGGCGATTTCCATCGCCCATTGAAGCAGAGATTTCACTTAACTCGATGTCCGGATTCGCGGAACCACCTCTACCTTTACAAATGGGAACGAATGCAGCAGCAGGAGGCGCTGGCGCGCTTGCGCGCCCTGCGTTTTGGCCGGGAAGGCTATTTCGTGGTGATCGACGGCACCGGCAAGCTGCTGTTGTCTCCCGCCAACACCGCATTCGAAGGGGCGAGCGTTAGCGATATTCCAGAACCGCACCGGACGAGCCTGATCAAGCTGTACGAATCCGCGCGGCAGGGCGGCCAACTGGTCGACTATCCGTTCTGGGGCGGCGGCAACGTCGGGCCACGGCAGAAGACAGCCCTGGTCGAAAAAATCGCTCCGTGGAACTGGGTCGTCATGGCGACCATCTTCAGCGATGAGGCGACTGATCTGGCGGCCGAAGAGGCGCGACACCAGTCCATGCTCGATGGCTCGCAACTGCTGCATCTAGCGATCGCGGCCTTGGTCGCGCTGGCCCTCGGGGTGGTCGCCTCACTGGCTTTTTCGCGTTGGTCGAATCGCCTGTTCGCTGCATATCACCGTCAAAATGAGGCGCAGCAGGAGGCTTTGCGCGCCAGCGAGGACAAGCTGGCAAGCATTCTCGATAGCGTCGAGGCCTATATCTATATCAAAGGCACGGACTACGCCTACCAGTACGCCAACGGCCGGGTATGCGAGTTGTTCGCTGCGTCGCTGGAATCGATCATCGGCAAGGACGACTATGCCTTCTTCGATCAGGCGACCGCCGACAATCTGCGCCGCAATGACCGGCGCGTGATCGAAGGCGGGGAGCGCGTCGTCGAGGAGGAGGTGAATACCACCGAGAACGGGGGGCTCACCAAGGCGTTCCTGTCGATCAAGATACCCCTGCGTCGTCCCGATGGCTCGATCTATGCGCTGTGCGGCATTTCAACCGACATCACGCTGCGCAAGAAGCAGGAGTTCGAGCTCGAAACTTACCGTCACGGACTGGAGGAACTGGTCGCCTCGCGAACCGCCGAACTGGCCGAGGCCAAGGATGCCGCTGAGGCTGCCAGCCGGGCCAAGAGCCTTTTCCTCGCCAACATGAGTCACGAGATACGCACGCCGATGAATGCGATTCTCGGCATGGCCTACCTGCTGCACAAGGAGACGACCGACGACAAGGCGCGCGAACGTCTGGACAAGATCACGGCTGCTGCCAACCATCTGCTCGGCGTCATCAACGATATTCTCGATTTGTCCAAGATCGAGGCGGGAAGCCTGGTGCTGGAGGATCGCGAGTTCTCCCCCCGCGAGCTGGTTGCCGATATCCTGCAGATGGTCGGAGAACGCATCCGCGAGAAGGGTTTGTCGATCCGGACGACGATCAGCGACGAGGTGCCGGAGCGGCTGCGTGGCGATTCCGTCCACCTGGGGCAGGCCTTGCTCAATTTCGTCGGGAATGCGGTCAAATTTTCAGAGCATGGGGAAATTTGCGTCGCTCTGCGTCTCGAGGCCGACCTGGGCAGCCATATCAAGCTGCGCATGGAGGTGACGGATCAAGGCATCGGTGTCAGTGTTGATCAGCAGGCCCGGCTGTTCAAGGCTTTCTCGCAGGCCGACGAATCGATTACCCGCAAATACGGCGGCACCGGCCTCGGTCTGGCGATCAACGGCCATCTGGCACGGCTGATGGGAGGCGATATCGGTGTCAGCAGCGAGGAAGGGGTTGGCAGTTGCTTCTGGCTGACGGCTCGCCTTGCCCGCGTCGAACCAATTGTTGACGAGCTTGCGCTTCCGGCGGGGCATCCCTTGCCCCTGCCGGAACAGGAGATCGCCAGCCGGTATGCCGGTCGCCGCGTTCTGCTGGTGGAGGACGACGAGATCAACCAGGAGGTGGCCGGCGAATTGCTGGGCATGGCCGGGCTGGCGGTGACGGTGGCCAGCAACGGGGCGGAGGCGGTCGAGTGCGTGCGCAACGAGGCGTATGCCCTGGTCCTGATGGACATACAGATGCCGGTCATGGGGGGCATCGAGGCGACCCGGCTCATCCGCCAGCTTCCTGGCCGGGAAAACATTCCCATCCTGGCGATGACGGCCAATGCCTTCGACGAGGACCGCCGCATCTGCATGGAGGCGGGGATGAACGACCATATCGGCAAACCGGTCGAGCCGGACCTTCTCTACGCCACTTTGCTCAAGTGGCTGCGTTGAAGTAGCCCCGGCGGGCGTTTCTGCCGCAAAATGCGTCTCTATCGACAGACGACCCGGGATGCCCATGAACGCCAACGACGATCTCGCCACCAGCCTGCAACGCAACCGCATCAGCCGCCGCCAGGTGCTGTGGCTGCTGGGTGCAAGCGCCCTCTCCGGCTGCGCCTCTTCGCCGGTTGGGGGCGGCTCGATCCTGGTCGGCATGAGCGAGGACGAGGAGAAAGCCGTCGACCAGAAGGTTGCTCCGCAACAGTTCTCGCAGGATCTCGGCGCGGTACAGGATGCCCAGATCAACCAGTATCTGACCGAAGTTGGCCGGCGCTTGGACGGCAAGACCCACCGACCGCAGATGCCCTACTCGTATCGCGTGCTCAACGCCAACTACGTCAATGCCTACACCTTTCCGGGCGGCGCCATGGGTGTGACGCGTGGCATTCTGGTCGATCTCGACAACGAAGCCGAGCTGGCAGGCCTGCTCGGCCATGAACTGGGTCACGTCAATGCCCGCCATGCCGCGCAGCGTCAGGGGCAGGCGATGGTGGCCTCGGTGGCGGCGACCGGCATCAACATCATCGGTTCGGCGGCCGGCTTTGGCGGGTTGACCGACATCGGCACGCAGCTTGGCGCCAGCGTGCTGCTTTCCAGCTATTCGCGCGACAACGAGCGGGAGGCTGATGCCCTGGGCCAGGAATACATGGTGCGTGCCGGCTACCCGGCGAGCGGCATGGTCGGGCTGCAGCAACTGCTGGTCGACCAGGAAAAGGCGTCGCCGGGCATGCTGCAGACCATGTTCTCGACGCACCCGATGAGCAGCGAGCGGCGCGACACAGCGCGGCAAATGGCCGAAAGCAAGTACGCCGCCAGCAACAAGCGCGATACCGGGCGCGAACGCTTCATGGACAGCACGGCATCGTTGCGGCGTATCAAACCGACCATCGAGGCTTGTCAGAAAGGCGAGGTAGCGCTGTCGCGCAAGGAGTTCGGCAAGGCCGAGGGGAGTTTTCGCAGTGCCCTGGCGGCCACGCCGCGCGACTACGCGGCCAATGTCCTGATGGCCAAATGCCTCTCCGCCCAGGACAAGGATGCGCAGGCACTGGAGTACGCACAGGCGGCAACCAAAATCTATCCTCAGGAGGCCCAGGCCCAGAAGATGGTCGGCGTTCTGGCGCTTGCCCAGAAAGACCCGGCCAAGGCGTACGAGCATCTTGATCGCTACGACCGCCTGATACCGGGCGATGCCGGCGTTACGTTCCTCAAGGGGGTGTCACTGGAAGGAATGGGGCGCAAGCAGGATGCCGCCAGCCAGTACGCCGCCTATCTGCGGCGTACCCAGAAGGGCAAGGCGGCGGAGTACGCCTACAGTCGCCTGCAGGGCTGGGGTTACGTCAAATGACGTGGTGCCGGGGGCGCTCTGAACGTCGGAGCGCTAAGGCGTGGGCGGGTTGTCCAGCCAGCGGAGCAGGGTGTCGAATAACTGGGGGGGATCGACCGGTTTCGGGATATGGTCATTCATCCCGGCGTCGAGGCAGCGCTTGCGGTCCTCGTCGAACGCATTGGCTGTCATCGCCAATATCGGTATCCCCGCACGGCCGGGCAGTGCGCGGATTGCCCGGGTTGCATCGAGACCGTTCATGATCGGCATCTGGACATCCATGAGGATGGCTCGATAAGCGGTTGTCGTGGCCTTGGCCAGCGCCTCGGTGCCATCATTCGCAATGTCGACGACCAGCCCGGCGGCTTCGAGCAGGGCGGTCGAGACTTCCTGGTTGATCGGTTCATCTTCGGCCAACAGGATGTGGCTTCCCGCGTAGCGCGCGAGCAGCTGGCGCTCGGCATCGGTGCTGGCCGCCAGCTGCGGATTGGATGAGGCGCTCGCCGCCGTTCGCAGGCAAACCGTAAACCAGAAGGTGCTGCCCGTTCCCGGTTGGCTATCCAAGCCGACACGGCCGCCCATCATTTCCGCCAATTGCTTGCTGATGGCCAGCCCCAGGCCCGTTCCGCCATAGCGGCGGGTGGTCGAGCTGTCGGCTTGGGCAAATGCGGAGAACAGGCGCTTTTGATCTTCGGGTGAAATGCCGATGCCCGTGTCGCGCACCGCGAAATGCAGTTGGCACGATCCCGGCGGTGCCTCGCCGCGGGTGACGGTGATGGTCACGCCGCCGCGCTGGGTGAATTTGATGGCATTGCCGGCGAAATTGAGCAGTATCTGTTCGAGGCGCAACGGATCGCCGTACAAGGCCAGTTGCATCAAGTCCGGCGTGATGTCCAGACGGAGTGCCAGGCCTTTTTCGGCGGCACGTTGTGCGACCAGACTGTGGACGTTCTCGAACAGGCCACCCAGCCTGAAGGTGGTTTCTTCCAGCGTGAGTTGCTCGGCTTCGATCTTCGAGATGTCGAGAATGTTGTTGATGATGCGCAGCAGGCGTTGCGAGGCCTGTGCCACTTTGCTCAATTGGTCGGCTTGCCTGGCATCCACGGGGTGACGTTTGGCCAGGTCGGTCATGCCGATGATGGCATTCATCGGGGTTCGCAATTCGTGGCTCATGTTGGCCAGGAAGCTGCTCTTGGCGCGGCTCGCCGATTCGGCGAGTTGCTTGGCTTGAGACAGCTCGGCAGTGCGTTCCGCGACGCGTCGCTCCAGCTCCGACGCGCTGCGCTTGCGTTCGGTGATGTCGCGCAGGAATCCCAGCAACTGGCCATTGCTCGGGTTGAAGGTGGCGTTGACCTCAACCGGCCAGCAGGAGCCATCCTTGCGTCGATGCACGGTTTCGAACTGGTCGCTGCCCAGGGCTGTCAGGCGGGCGATCCGGGCGGCGCTGGCGGCAGGGTCTTCGGTGACATCGAGATCGCTGATTGTCATGGTGAGCAGCTCGTCCCGGGAATAGCCGGACTGCCGGGAATAGGCCGGGTTGGTATCGAGCAGCCGGCCTTGGTTCGATACCCGCCAGAAGCCGTCGGTCGATGTCTCGAGTATGTGTTGGAGCGTTTCGTGTCCGTCGCGCAACTCGCGCTCTCTTTCCTTCACGATGTCGATCAGATGATTGAAACTCTCCAGCAATTGTCCGATTTCATCGTTCCGGGCAACCGGTAAGGGGGCCAGCGCTTGTTTCGGGCCGGACATGTCGCTCAAGGTCTGGATCGTGCCAAGCAGCGGGGCAAACTGTCGCTTGAGGATCCACCAGATCAAAAGTGTGACCAGCAGGGTGAGTGCGAGGGCTCCCAGCAACAACTGGCGCCGCAAATCGTTGATTGGCGCGAAGGCTTCGCTGGTCGGCAGGTAGACGGCGAGAATCCAGCCGGCACTGGGAATATTCTTGTCCGACGCCAGAATTTCGATGCCCAAAGGGTTGGTCGTGACAGCCGAACCCTCCTCGCCCGCAAGAAAGCGATCGATTACCGGGTATTGTCCGGGCGGCGGCAGAGTTTCCATGACCCTGCTTTTGTCGCTGCTGGTGACGATCATCCGTTCCCGGGGTGAAATGACCAGGTAGCCTCCGGTCTGGCCGTAGCGCCCGGCGGTAACGTAGTCGAAGAAACTGGGCAGGCCCAGATTGATGGCGCCAGCTAGGGCGCCGATAATCTTTCCTCGCGCATCGCGAACCGGGGCGGCGAGGCCGACCACGGGGGCATTCAGTATCTTGCCGACGATCGGTCGGCCAACACCGCTCAGTCCGTTATGGATGGCATTGGCGACGACTTCGATATCCATGTAATTGATGCCGCGTCGGCCAATCTGTACGGGGATGTCGGCAATCGCGGTGCCACGGGCGTCATAGACAATCACACCGCCATTGAACAGGGATAGCGCGAGCGGCCGATTCTCAAGCAGAGCCTGTATTTTTGCGGGTTCGGCGGTGACGAGCGGTGAGACGGCAGAGGCTAGTTGCTCGAGGGTTTTCAGGCGGTTATCGATCTCGTGGTCGAGTTGCCCGGCGACCAAGGTCGCCGTCGAGAGCTCCGCCGCGCTGAGTACCTGTTCAAGATCCTTGCGCAGTATCTGGCTGGCCATCAGGGCGAGCAGCCAGATGCCGGCGACGAAAATGGCGACCGTGGACAGCGTCATTCGCGTTTTCAGCGAGTGTTTCCGGGTTTTTCCTGGCGCCATTCGATTTCGAGCCTCGCACAAAAGCTGCATCCGATGTGCCAACCCTGGGGTCGGTAATGCTCAGTATAGCGCCATGAAACGCGGTCGGCGCGTGTGGCGAATGGACGGCCGCGACGGAGCGCTTCGCTCGCTCGCGAAGCGGTGCGCTAGTCTCCGAAGCGGCGCAATCCGTCGAGGTCGACGATATGGATGCCGCCGTATTCGCTGCGCACCAATCCGGCATCCTCGAGCACCTTGAGCGCCTGGTTGGCGCGCTGGCGTGAGACGCCGGACAGATAACCGAGTTCTTCCTGGGATATCTGCAGCAGGCGGTTGGTCCCGGGGTAGAGCACGGGGTTGAACAAGGCCGCCAAGCCGCGCGCGATGCGGGCGTCGGTGTCCAGCATGCGCTCGTTTTCGATCATGCCGATGAACTGGCCGAGTCGTTCATTGAGCTGCGCGATCAGGTAGCGGTTGAATGGGATGCTGTGATCCATCAGCCACAGGAAGGTTGCCCGGTTCATGAAGGCAACGCGCGTTTCGCGCAGCGCCATGACATCGTAGCGGCGGGTTTCCTTCTTGAGCAGCGATCCTTCGCCAAACCAGCCGCCGGTGCTGATGCCGGTCAGCGAGGTGGTCTTGCCGGTGGTCCAGTGGCTGGCCATCTTGCCCAGGCCGTCGATGATGCCCATCCAGTATTCGACAGGCTCGCCCTTCATGCAGATGAAGGCACCCGGGGCAAACGTGCGCTCCGTGGTTCCGGAGAGTGCCTTGTCCAGTTCCCCCTCGGTCAGCGACTGCCCCCACAGGGAGCTTCGCAGCAGTTCCTCAGCGTTATTCAAAATATTTTCCGGATTGTCTGCCGAGCGACAATTATACGTCCGCAATGTGCATACACTGCGCGACAAGCTCAGTGATTGTCGCTGGGGGTTGCAAGGTCTGCGTAAGCCAGCAATCCCCACAATGAATCAAACGAACGTTAGACCGCGAACCATGAGTCGCGGCGGAGGAGACGAGAAATGCCTACGCAGGTGAATTTCGATTCGCTGGACGGTTTGCACACCTTCCCGCGGCTGTTGTTTCATCACGCCAGGGTCCGGCCCAACGCGCCGGCCATGCGCGAGAAATATCTCGGTATCTGGCAGACCTGGACGTGGTCCGATGTTGCCGAGCGCGTCCGGGCATTGGCCTGCGGCCTGGCTTCGCTGGGCTTCAAGCGCGGCGACAACCTGGCCATCGTCGGCGACAACCGTCCGCACCTTTACATGATGATGAGCG
This sequence comes from Dechloromonas sp. ARDL1, assembly GCF_051122455.1. Taxonomy (NCBI): domain Bacteria; kingdom Pseudomonadati; phylum Pseudomonadota; class Betaproteobacteria; order Rhodocyclales; family Azonexaceae; genus Dechloromonas; species Dechloromonas sp. ARDL1. The sequence continues at coordinate 3,309,576 of NZ_CP168939.1, read as the reverse complement.
CCGCCCAGTGCCTGGGGGGCGTTCCGGTGCCGCTGTATCAGGATGCGGTGGCTGCCGAAATGCTGTTCGTGCTGCAGGACGCCGGTGTCCGCTTCGCCATCGTCGAGGACCAGGAGCAGGTCGACAAGCTGTTGGAGATCAAGGATCAGCTGCCGTCGCTCGAGCACATCATCTATGACGATCCGCGCGGCATGCGTCACTACAACCAGCCTTTCCTGCACGATGTGCATGAACTGATGGAAATGGGGCGCATCCACGATCGCAACCACTCCGATTTCCTCAATGACGAGGTCGAAAAGGGGCATTTCGACGACGTCTCGGTGATGCTCTACACCTCCGGCACCACCGGCAAGCCCAAGGGCGTCTGCCAGACGCACGCTGCCTTTATTGCCGCGGCACAGGGCGGGGCGCAGGTCGACAAACTGGGTGCCGAGGGCGATATCCTCTCCTACCTGCCGATGGCCTGGGTGGGCGACCATCTGTTCTCGTTCGCGCAATCGCTGGTCTGCGGTTTCACCATCAATTGCCCGGAGTCCGGCGAGACGGTGATGACCGACCTGCGCGAAATCGGCCCGACCTACTACTTCGCACCGCCGCGCGTCTTCGAGAGCCTGCTGACCTCGGTGCAGATCCGCATGGAGGACGCCGGGCCACTCAAGCAGCGCCTGTTCCATCACTTCATGGCGGTCGCCAAGCGCTGTGGTGGCGACATTCTCGACGGCAAGCCGGTGTCCGGTGGCGACCGTTTCCAGTACTGGCTCGGCAACCTGTTGATCTACGGCCCGCTGCGCAACGTGCTCGGCATGAGCCGGATCAGGGTCGCCTACACGGCCGGCGCAGCCATCGGCCCCGAGCTGTTCAGTTTCTACCGTTCCATCGGCATCAACCTCAAGCAGCTCTACGGCCAGACCGAAACCTGCGCCTACGTCTGCCTGCAGCCGGATGGTCAGGTCAAATCCGACACCGTCGGCGCTCCGGCGCCGGGGGTCGAGATCAAGATTGCCGACAACGGCGAGGTGCTGGTCAAGGGTGCGATGTTGCTCAAGGAGTATTACAAGCGCCCCGACGCGACCGCCGAGTCGATCAACGCCGACGGTTATTTCCTGACCGGCGATGCCGGCTTCCTCGACGAGGACGGCCACCTGAAGATCATCGACCGCGCCAAGGATGTCGGCAAGCTGTCGAACGGCGCGATGTTCGCCCCGAACTACATCGAGAACAAGCTGAAGTTCTTCCCGTTCGTGAAGGAAGCCGTCTGCTTCGGCCACGACCGCGACATGGTCTGCGCCTTCATCAACATCGATGTCGGCGCCGTCGGCAATTGGGCTGAGCGTCGCAACATCGCCTACTCGGGTTATACCGACCTCGCCGGCAAGGCGCAGGTGCTGGAGATGATCAAGTCGTGCATCGAGGAGGTGAACGCCGCGCTCGCCCATGACGCCATGGTCGCCGACTCGCAGGTGCATCGCTTCCTCGTCCTGCACAAGGAGCTGGACCCGGATGACGATGAGCTCACCCGCACGCGCAAGGTGCGCCGCAATTTCATCGCGGAAAAATACAAGGTACTGATCGACGCCCTCTACGGGGGCAAGGGCAAGCAGTACATCGAAACCGAGGTCAAGTTCGAAGACGGGCGTCGCGGCAAGGTGTCCGCCGACCTCGCGATCATCGATGTCAAGACCTTCCCGATCGCCAAAAAAGCGGCCTAAGGGAGAGAGAACAATGAGCAGAAAAATCGGCGACGTCATCCTCGACCTGCAGAACATTTCGCTGCGCTTCGGCGGCGTCAAGGCACTGACCGACATTTCCTTCAATATCCGCGAGCACGAAGTGCGCGCCATCATCGGCCCCAATGGTGCCGGCAAGAGCTCGATGCTCAACGTCATCAACGGCGTCTACCATCCTCAGGACGGCAAGATTTTCTACCGTGGCGTCGAACGCAAGAAGATGGAGCCGCACATGGCGGCAAGCACCGGCATCGCCCGGACCTTCCAGAACATCGCGCTGTTCAAGGGCATGAGCGTGCTCGACAACATCATGACGGGACGCACCCTCAAGATGAAGAGCAACATGCTGTTGCAGGCACTGTGGCTCGGCCCGGCCCAGAAGGAAGAGATCGCGCATCGGCGCAAGGTTGAGGAAATCATCGACTTCCTCGAAATCCAGCACATCCGCAAGACTCCTGTGGGGCGTTTGCCTTACGGGCTGCAGAAGCGTGTCGACCTCGGCCGAGCCCTGGCCATGGAGCCGCAGATTCTGCTCCTCGACGAGCCGATGGCCGGCATGAACGTCGAGGAAAAGCAGGACATGTGCCGCTTCATCCTCGACGTGAACGACCAGTTCGGCACCACCATCGTGCTCATCGAGCACGATATGGGGGTGGTCATGGATATTTCCGACCGCGTGGTCGTTCTCGACTACGGCAAGAAAATCGGCGACGGCCTGCCGGACGAAGTGCGTTCCAGCCCCGAGGTCATCAAGGCCTACCTGGGCGCGGGTCACTAAGCGGAGAGCAACATGGGATTCTTTATCGAAACACTGATCGGCGGCTTGATGGCCGGTATGCTGTACTCGCTGGTGGCGCTCGGCTTCGTGCTGATCTTCAAGTCCTCCGGCGTTTTCAACTTCGCCCAGGGGGCGATGGTTCTGTTTGCCGCGCTGGCCATGGCGCGCTTTTCCGAGTGGGCCAACGCGGCCCTCGGCGGCAACAGCCTGTTCCTGGCCAACCTGATTGCCTTTGTCGGCGCCGGGGCGGTGATGTGGTTCGTCGCTTGGGCGGTCGAACGCTTCGTGCTGCGCAAGCTGGTGAACCAGGAGGGCGCCACCCTGCTGATGGTGACGCTGGGCATCACCTACGTCCTCGAGGGCATCGGCCAGACCATCTTCGGCAGCGAGATCTACAACATCGATGTCGGCATGCCGAAAGAGCCGGTGATGATGTTCGAGAGCCTGTTCGAAGGCGGCATCCTGATCAACAAGGAAGACTTCATCGCCGCCCTCATCGCCGCCCTGCTGGTCGGGCTGCTTACCCTGTTCTTCCAGAAAACGCCGGTCGGACGTGCGCTGCGCGCGGTGGCCGACGATCACCAGGCGGCCTTGTCGATCGGCATCCCGCTCAACCGCATCTGGGTCATCGTCTGGTTGGTCGCCGGGGTCGTTGCCCTGGTCGCGGGCATCATCTGGGGTTCCAAGCTGGGCGTCCAGTTCTCGCTGGCGACGGTAGCCTTGCGCGCGCTGCCGGTGGTCATCCTCGGCGGCTTGACCTCGGTGCCGGGCGCCATCGTCGGCGGCCTGATCATCGGTGTCGGCGAAAAACTCTCGGAGGTCTATATCGGACCGATGGTCGGTGGCGGCATCGAAATCTGGTTCGCCTATGTCCTCGCCCTCGTCGTTCTGCTGTTCCGGCCGCAGGGTTTGTTCGGCGAAAAGATCATCAATCGGGTGTGATCATGATGAACAAAGCATTCAATCTTTCGGCGCAGGCTAACTTGCGGGGCAAGTCAAGCGTCAGCGGCCGTAGCCAAAAGATCATCAATCGCGTCTGACCGTCAGGGAGAAAAACGTGCTCTATCGTGAAAACGGCCAGTTCAAGACCACTTACGCGGCCGACCAGCAAATCTTCACCATCGCCCAGGACAAATGGTTCGTCCTCGGGGTCGTCGCCTTCGCTTTCCTCGCCGTGCCGATGCTGGCCGACGAGTACATGTTCCGCGCCATCCTCATTCCCTTCCTGATCCTGTCGCTCGCCGCGCTCGGGGTCAACCTGCTGGTCGGCTATTGCGGCCAGATTACCTTGGGGGCCGGGGCCTTCATGGCGGTTGGAGCATATGCGGCCTACAACTTCCTGATCCGCATCGACGGCATGCCGCTGATCGGCGCCCTGCTGCTCGGCGGGCTGACTTCTGCTGGCATGGGCATCCTTTTCGGCATCCCCAGCCTGCGGGTACGCGGCCTCTATCTGGCGGTGGCGACGTTGGCGGCGCAGTTCTTCTGCGACTGGGCTTTCCTGCGCATCAAGTGGTTCACCAACGATTCGTCGTCGGGTTCGGTGTCGGTGTCCGATCTCAGCGTCTTGGGTTGGGTTGTCGACACGCCGGCCGAAAAATACCTGTTCTGCCTCGGCTTCATCGTCGTCTTCGCAATGATCGCCAAGAACCTGACGCGCGCCACCATCGGCCGCCAGTGGATGGCCATCCGCGACATGGACGTGGCCGCCGAAGTCATCGGCATCCGCCCGATGTACGCCAAGCTCTCTGCCTTTGCCGTCAGTTCCTTCTTTGTCGGCGTCGCCGGCGCCCTGTGGGGGTTCGTGCACCTCGGCTCCTGGGAGCCAGCGGCCTTCTCGGTCGATCGTTCCTTCCAGCTGTTGTTCATGGTCATCATCGGGGGCCTGGGGTCGATACTCGGCAGCTTCGTCGGCGCCGCGTTCATCGTCATCCTGCCCATCTTCCTCAACCAGTTCCTGCCGGCGCTCGGCGGTCTGCTCGGGTTGCATATCTCGACAGCCGCGGTGTCGCATGCGGAGCTGATCATCTTCGGTTCGTTGATCGTTTTCTTCCTGATCGTCGAACCGCACGGCCTGGCTCGCCTGTGGGCGATCGCCAAGGAAAAACTGCGTCTGTGGCCTTTCCCGCACTGACGCGGAGACAGCAAAATTTCACGATTCATAACCTGATCAACAGGAGGAGACAACCCATGAAATTCCGCGCTCTCGCACTTGCTGCAGCCGTTTCTGCCGTCGGCCTGACTTCGGCAACCGTATCCACCGCGGCCTTTGCCCAGGCCAAGGAGCAGTTCTTCCCGGTCCTGGTGTACCGCACCGGTGCCTATGCCGCCAACGGCAACCCCTGGGCCAACGGCTACGTCGATTACCTCAAGCTGGTGAACGCCAAGGGCGGCGTCAACGGCGTCAAGCTCTCCTTCGAGGAGTGCGAATTCGGCTACGCCACCGACCGCGGCGTCGAGTGCTACGAGCGCCTGAAGGGCAAGGGCGCCACCGTCTTCCAGCCGCTGTCGACGGGCGTCACCTTCGCTCTGACCGACAAGGCGCCGGTGGACAAAATTCCGCTGGTGACCGCCGGCTACGGCCGTAGCGAATCGCAGGACGGCTCGGTGTTCAACTGGAACTTCCCGCTCCTCGGTACCTACTGGGTCGGTGCCGATGTCGCCATCCAGCATATCGCCAAGCAGGCCGGCGGCCTCGATAAACTGAAGGGCAAGAAGATCGCACTGGTCTATCACGACAGCCCGTTCGGCAAGGAGCCCATTCCGCTGCTGCAGGAGCGCGCCAAGATGCACGGCTTCGAGCTGATGCTGCTGCCTGTGGCTCACCCGGGCGTCGAGCAGAAGGCAACCTGGCTGCAGATCCGCCAGGCGCGTCCGGACAACGTCCTGCTCTGGGGCTGGGGCGTCATGAACTCCACCGCCCTCAAGGAAGCACAGGCCACCGGTTTCGCCCGCGAGAAGATGCTCGGAATCTGGTGGGCCGGTGCCGAACCCGATGTCAAGGACGTCGGCGCCGGCGCCAAGGGTTATGCCGCGCTGACCCTGCAGCACTCCGCCGAGCCGAATTCCAAGGTGGTCAAGGACATGCTGGAGATGGTGCACGCCAAGGGCCAAGGCACCGGGCCGAAGGAAGAAGTCGGTTCCGTGCTCTATATGCGCGGCCTGATCTCCTCCATGGTCGCCGTCGAGGGCGTGCGCAAGGCGCAGGAACGCTACGGCAAGGGCAAGGTCATGACCGGCGAGCAGACCCGCTGGGGCCTGGAAAATCTCAATCTCGACCAGAAGACCCTGGACGGCATGGGCTTTGCCGGCGTGATGCGTCCGGTGCAGACCTCCTGCCTCGATCACATGGGTTCGTCGTGGGTACGCATCCAGACCTGGGACGGCACCAAGTGGACGCCGGGCGCCGACTGGTACCAGGCTGACGAGAAGCTGCTGCGCGGCATGGTCCTCAACGCTTCGCGCAAGTACGCCGAAGAGAAGAAGATCACGCCGCGTACGCCGGAACAGTGCAAGCAATAAGGTGAACCTCGGCTCCCGCGCTCACTCGCGGGAGCCTTTCACGAGAGTCGAATATGACCGCCACCCCGAATACCTTCCTCAGTGTCAACAACATCGAGGTTATCTACAACCACGTCATCCTCGTCCTCAAGGGCGTCTCGTTCACCGTGCCGGAAGGCAGCATTGTCGCCCTGCTCGGCGGCAACGGTGCCGGCAAGACGACGACCCTGCGCGCGGTGAGCAACCTGTTGCACGGCGAACGCGGCGAAGTCACCAAGGGTTCTATCGAGCTCAAGGGCGAGCGCGTCGAGTCCTTGACTCCGGCCGACCTGGTGCAGCGCGGCGTCGTCCAGGTCATGGAAGGCCGCCACTGCTTCGGCCATCTGAGCATCGAGGAAAACCTGCTCACCGGCGCCTATACGCGAACCGATGGCAAGGCAGCGGTGCAGGAAAGCCTGGAGAAGGTTTACAACTTCTTTCCGCGCCTGAAGACCCGGCGGACCAGCCAGGCCGCTTATACCTCGGGCGGCGAACAGCAGATGTGCGCCATCGGTCGTGCGCTGATGGCCAACCCGAAGATGGTGCTGCTCGATGAACCGTCGATGGGATTGGCTCCGCAGATCGTCGAAGAGGTGTTCAGCATCGTCAAGGAGCTGAACGAGAAGGAAAAGGTCACCTTCGTCCTGGCCGAGCAGAACACCAGCATCGCGCTGCGTTATGCCGATTTCGGCTACATCCTGGAAAACGGGCGTGTGGTGATGGAAGGCTCGGCGGCCGATCTGCGCGACAACGAGGACGTGAAGGAGTTTTACCTGGGCTTGTCGTCGTCGGGGCGCAAGTCGTTCCGCGAAGTAAAACACTACCGTCGCCGCAAGCGCTGGCTTTCGTAATGGCAGTGCGCCGCTCATGGCGGCGTTGTTGGCGGGCTTGTTTGCAAAAGCAAACGGCGCCCGTCTCCGCCTTGCCTTGAGCGGCTACTTTGCCATTCCAGGTGCCGTGCGGGGCTGCCATGACTAACCGGAACAAACGGAGAAATTTGAAATGAGCTATTACGACCCGCTCGAGACCCGCGATCCGGATGAGCGCGAGGCGGATTTGATGGACAAGCTGGCACGCCAGGTGGCGCATGCCAAGGAAACGACACACTACTATTTCCAGACCCTGGCCGGGATCAATCCGTTCGATTGCGCGACGCGCGAGGCGTTGTCGCGCTTGCCGCTGACCCGCAAGCGCGATTTGATCGAACTGCAGAAGAAGCATCCGCCGTTCGGTGGCCTGAACGCCTTGCCGCGCCACAAGGCCAAGCGCGTCTTTGCTTCACCGGGGCCGATCTACGAGTTGCAAGGCGTGGACATGGATCACTGGCGGATGGCCCGCGTGCTTTATGCCGCCGGCTTCCGCAATGGCGATCTGATCCACAACTGCTTTTCGTACCACTTCACGCCGGGCGCCTTCCTGATGGAGGGTGGGGCGCGCAAGCTGGGGTGCGCGGTCTTTCCTGGCGGTGTCGGGCAGACCGAGCAGCAGGTGCAGGCCATGGTCGACCTGCGCCCGGACGGTTATGTCGGTACGCCGTCCTTCCTGCGCATCATCGTCGAGAAGGCCGAAGAAATGGGCGCCGACATTTCGTCGCTCAAGAAGGCGCTGGTCTCCGGCGAAGCCTTGCCGGGCGTCACCCGCAACTGGCTCAACGAGCGCGGCATCACGGTGCGCCAGTGCTATGCGACGGCCGATATCGGTGCCATCGCTTACGAAACCGATGCCGAGGAGGGCTTGGTCGTCGAAGAGGAGTTGCTGGTCGAGATCGTTCGTCCAGGTACTGGCGACCCGGTCGCGCCGGGTGAGGTCGGCGAAGTGGTGGTGACGACCTTCAACCCGGATTATCCGTTGATCCGCTTCGCGACCGGCGACCTGTCCGCCATCATGCCCGGACGTTCGTCCTGCGGGCGGAGCAATATTCGTCTCAAGGGCTGGATGGGGCGCGCCGACCAGACGACCAAGATCAAGGGCATGTTTGTGCATCCGGAGCAGGTCGCCGAGATCGCCGGCCGTCATCCGGAAATCCACCGCATGCGCCTGGTGGTCGACAATCCGGGGGGGCAGGACCGCATGGTCCTCCATTGCGAGATCGAGGCCGGTCACGAGGCGCTCGACAAGGCCCTGGTCAACAGCCTGCGGGAAGTGACCAAATTACGCGGCGAAATCGCCTTTGCCGCGCCGGGGGGCTTGCCCAACGATGGAAAGGTGATCGAAGATAGCCGGGTCTATTGATCCGGAACGCTTCCATGCGCTATCTCCTTGCCGTGCTCGTCGCTCTGGCGCTCAACGCCCAAGCCGACGATGCGCCGTTGCGTCCTTCGGCACGCCTGCTTTTCAAACAGCCGGAAATGCTCCGTCCCGGCCAGTGTGTGCGTTACGAGGAGGGCGGGGCGGGCTGGGTGGTCACTGATCCGGTGTTCTACCTGAAAGGCGAGGTGCTTGCCAGCGAGGTGCGGACCCGTCGCCTGGGCCGGTGCCCGCTGGTCCCGGGCAAGAATATCGAGCAATACACGCGGGCCGAGTTCAACCGCCACGCACTGGCCTATCCCTGCGTTGATCAGGGGGTTCCTGAGCGCGACGAGCAGATCGGCATCGTTCGGATTCGGGTCATTGACTGGGAAACGCCGCATGCCCGCAAGGCGGAAAACGCCGGGCGGCTCTATCGTGGCGCGTTCATCGATCGCCGGCTGGAGAAAGGCATGGAGATCGAGCTCGAAGCCGATCTGCTCGGCATTTGCGAGCGCTGATGCGCCGGCTTAGGCGCTGCGCGGCAGGCTGACCGCCCCCGATTCGACCAGGCGGTCGATTTCCGCTGCCGACAAGCCGAGTCGGGCCAGGCATTCGCGGCTGTTTTCGCCGAGCAGGGGCGGCGGTCCCTGAATGGCGCCCGGTGTGCGCGACAAGCGCGGTGCCGGTGTCGGCTGGGTGACGCCGGCGATGTCGACGAAGGCTTCCCGGGCCTTGTTGTGTGGGTGTGCCGGGGCTTCCTTCATGCTCAGCACCGGCCACACGCAGTCGTCCGTATCGGCAAATAGCGCTTCCCAATGGGCGCGCGGCTGGCTGCGGAAAATGCCTTCCAGCCGATCCTTCATGGCCGGCCAGTGCTGCGTGTCGTATTGCCTGCCGGCGAATGCCGGGTCGCCGCCCAAGCCCAGGCGGTCGACGAAAGTCTGGTAGAACTGGGGTTCGAGCGGGCAGACGCTGATCCACAAATCGTCGGCGCACTGATATACGTCGTAGAACGGGGCGCTCGAATCGATGGCGCATTGGCCTTGCCATTCGCCCAGCGCCTCCAGATTGAACAGGCCATGCGCCAGCACCGCGGCGCCCTCGCACATGGCGGCATCGATCACCTGGCCGAGGCCGCTACGCCTGACCTCGAGCAGCGCGCAGGCGATCCCCCAGGCCAGCATCAGCCCGCCGCCGCCCATGTCGCCGACCAGGGTGGGTGGCGCCCACGGCGCGCCGCCGTGGCGGCGACCGGTGTCGAGCACGCCGGCAATGGCGGCGTAGTTCGCATCGTGGCCGGCGCGTGGGGCGAGCGGGCCGCTTTGCCCCCAACCGGTCATCCGGGCGTAGATCAATTTCGGGTTGCGCGCCAGGCACTCCTCCGGGCCGAAACCCAGGCGTTCCATGACGCCCGGGCGGAAGCCCTCAAGCACGACGTCGGCCTCGTCGACGAGGCGCTGCACCAGCGTCTTCGCGTCCGGGTGCTTGAGATCGATGCACAGCGATTTCTTGCCGCGATTGGCGACGGCCTTGCGCCCCCCGCCAAACAGTTGCGAGGCGAAGGTGCCGCCCGCCCGTTCCAGAAGGGTGACTTCCGCACCCATGTCGGCGAGCAGCATGCCGCAAAAGGGGCCGGGGCCGATGCCGGCGAATTCGACGACCTTGATGCCGGCCAACGGGCCGTTCTGTTGGACTTGGGCGTGTTCTTTTTCCATGATCTCGGTGAGCGCGGGAAGGGGCTTGTGGCAGTCAGGCCTCAAAAGGCCATTTTAGCGTGTGACGATGCGTGCATGATCGGGCAAACTGCCATGGTTTGGGTTGAGTACTTCACGGATCGGGAATCATGAACAAGCATGCCGACGAACTGCTGGCGCGCATTCGCGCCCTGCAGGATGAGCTGGAAGAAGAGTACCGCGCGAAACGCGAGGAATGGGCGCAGAAAAGAGATGAACTGGCCGACGAATTCCTGCGCCAGCAGCGTCGCTACAAGATCGGCCTGTTCCGCTTCCTGCTACGCAGCCGCCTGCTGGTCGTCCTCAGCGCACCGATCATCTACGCGGGCTGGATTCCCTTCCTGCTGATGGATCTGTTTGTGACCATCTATCAGGGCATCTGTTTTCCGATCTACCGGATACCGAAGATCAAACGCTCGGAATATCTGGTCTTCGATCGCGAAGATCTGCCCTACCTGAATATCATTGAGAAATTCAATTGCTTCTATTGTTCCTACGGCAATGGTGTCATCGCCTATGCGCGGGAGGTGGCGGCGCGGACCGAACAGTATTGGTGCCCGATCAAGCATGCGCGGCGTCTCCGGACAGCCCACGAACGCTATCCGAAATTCTTCGATTACGGCGATGCCGAAGCCTACCGCCAGGGGCTTAAACGGCTGCGCAAGCAGTACGAGGAGGATTGAGGCGACCTGGCTTTCCGGAACCGCCCGAAACCTGTCCCGGGCTGGCCGGAGAAGCCTGCGCATGTAGCGCACTCAGGCAGGGGGCTCCGGCCAAGGTTTGATCAAGCCTTGCGGCCGAACAGCCCGCGCACCGCTTCCTGAAGGTCGGCCGGCAGGACCACCAGTTTGGCGTTGTCCTTCTCACCCATGCGCTCCAGCGCGGCGATGTATTTTTCGCCCAGCATGTAGGACATCGGGCCGGTGTGCTCGCCGATTGCACTGGTGATGCGGCGAATCGCTTCGGCGGACGCCTCGGCCAGCATGACCTGGGCATTGGCATCGCGCTTGGCCGATTCGAGCCGGGCTTCCGCCTCGAGGATGGCGGACTGTTTTGCCCCTTCCGAGCGGGTGACGACCGCCTTGCGCTCGCGTTCGGCGGCGGCCTGCATTTCCATCGCCTTCTGCATCGATTGCGACGGCTTGATGTCCTGGATTTCGACCGACTTGACGGTCAGTCCCCAATCCACCGCTTCGTCAGCAATGCTCTCGCGCAGGCGTGCCTTGATCTTGTCGCGCGACGACAGGGCCTCGTCGAGTTCCATCTCGCCGACGATCGAGCGCAGCGTGGTCATGATCAGGTTGCGGATGGCTTCGGAGAAATCGGTCACGCCATAGACCGCCTTGACCGGATCGGTCACCTTGATGAACGCGATGGCGTTGGTCAGGATCACCGCGTTGTCGCGCGTGATGACCTCCTGCTCCTGAACGTCGAGGATGATGTCCTTGGTGACAAGCTGGTAGGCGATCTTGTCGAGATAGGGAATGACGATGTTGAGGCCGGGCTTCAGGGTGCCGTGGTACTTGCCGAGCCGCTCGACGATCCATTCCTCGCCCTGCGGCACGATCCGGACGCCTTTGGCGATGGTGACGGCGACAAAGGCCAGGAGGGCAAGAACGACGACGAATCCGGGGCTGACTTCCATGAGTGACTCCTTGCTGTGAATACGTCCTAAATCTTGCTGACCGTCAGGAAACTGCCTTCAACGGCGACAACCTTCACCCGCTCTCCCGTCGCGATGGGGGTGTCGGCCATGCAGACCCATTCTTCAGAGCCGAGGACAGGGCGCTGGAAACGTACCTTGCCGCGTTCGAAGGGGGCGACCGCGCTGACCAGTAGGCCGATTTCACCCACGGCTTCGCCGGCGGCGGTGCCGATCCGCGTCTTGTGAAAGCCCGGTTTGAAGACCTTGAACCAGAGCATGACCATGGCCAGCGAAGCGGCGGTCCAGATTGCCAGTTGCACTGTCAGGGACAAACCGGGGATGAGGACCGCGAGCAGCCCGACGAGCAGTGCGCCGAGGCCGAACCAGACGACGAAAAAGGATGGAATGAGCAACTCGGCCAAGATCAGGCCGATGCCGCCGACTATCCATGCCCACCATTCAAGTTGCATAGCGTTCTCCTTGCTGTACTGAGTATTTCGGGTTTGGCGCGCAGGGTCAAGGCCGATTGTGGATTGTCCCGATGTCTCCGGTTGCTGCCCGGAATTAGAATGGCCGGATGAGTACCGCCTTGCTCCTTCTCCCCGATTTCGCCCTGATCCTGCTCGGTGCCGGTATCCGACGCTGGATGCACCTGGGCGACCATTTCTGGAATGGCGTGGAGAAGCTGGTTTATTTCATTCTGTTTCCGGCCCTGCTCATCAACGCCATCGTAAAGACCCGTCTCGATCTCGCCGCGGCGCTGCCCTTGCTGGCCACCGCTTTTGCAGCGATGGCCGGCGGCATGCTGCTCGGCCTCGTGCCCCGGCTGTTTACCCGCTTGCCGGCGCTGACCTATGCCTCGATGTTCCAGTGTGCCTACCGTTTCAACTCCTACATCGCGCTGGCGGTCGCCGGGATGCTCTTCGGTGCGCCGGGTATCGCAACGATGGGCTTGATCGTCGGTGCGGCGGTTCCCTTTGCCAACCTGGTCTCGGTATGGATGCTTGCGCGCCATGGCGAGGTCGGGTTGTGGCGCGAGGTGGCGCGCAATCCCCTGATCTGGGGAACGGCCACCGGCTTCATTCTCAATCTCGCCGGCTTCGTGCCTCCGGCTCCGTTGCAGGCTTTCCTGGGGCGTCTTGCCGACGCCTCGATCGCCCTCGGCCTGATCACCGTCGGTGCCGCCTTGAGGCTGGATGGGGCTGCCGGCGTCAAGGTCTTCGCCGGCTGGCTGGTTGCCGTCAAATTGCTGGTGCTGCCGCTGATCGCGATTGGTGTGGCTTCCCTGCTCGGGCTTTCCGGGCTCAATTTCCAGATCGTCGTGCTGTTCGCCGCCTTGCCGACAGCTTCCTCCGCCTACATCCTGGCCATGCGCATGGGGGGGGACGGGCGCAGCGTCGCTTGGCTGATTTCCGCGACGACGCTGGGTTCGATGCTGACCTTGCCGGGCTGGGCTGCCTGGCTGTCGCGCTAGAGGCGTTTGCAAGGGCCGGTTTTTTGGCGCCCAGGTTGGTCGGGTTCCGGCTGACGCCGGAACCCAGTCGGGTGCCTACTTCTTGCCGCGTGGTGCTTTCGGCTTGCCGGCGACCGCTTCGGCGGCGGCAGTGGTTGCCACCTGGGCGGCCGCTTCGGCGTGTTGCTGCATTTGCTCGCGCATCTGCTGCATCATTTGCCAAGGCCACATGGCGGCGTCGGAAAGCGTGCCGTGCGCCGGGTCGGCTACACCCTGGAAAAAATGGGGTTGCGGGGCGGGGGCTTGTTGCGCAGCGTCGGGCGCCAGCGACTTCGCGGCATCGGACGCCATCTTGCTCATGGCCTGCACCGCGCCGACAGTCGTGCGTTGCATTTCGAGGCCCTGGATCGTCATCTGCAGCATCGACAGGTTCATGCGCAGCCAGCCCTCGACGGCCTTCATGTCCTTGATGCGCTTGTCCAGTTCGTCGACATCGAAAGTCGGTGCCACCATGCCGGGTAGCGAGAATCCCATGTTGCCCCACATGCTGCGCATGAAGTTGAGCGGGTCGTGCACTTGATCGTCAGCCATGTCGGTCTCTGAATCGCCCCGGGTTTCGTAGAGGCTCCGAGGTTTAAGTGCAGGCGGTCGTTGCCTGCACAAGGGATTGTGAATAGTACCGTTCCTCCGCCTCGGCGGGCGGGATGTTTCCGATGGGCTCGAGGAGTCGAGTGTGATTGAACCAAGTCACCCAAGTCAGGGTGGCCAGCTCCAGGGACTCGATGGTTTTCCAGGGGCCCCGGTGATAAACCAATTCGGCTTTGTAGAGGCCGTTGATGGTTTCAGCCAGGGCATTATCGTAAGAGTCGCCTTTGCTGCCGACAGAGGGCTCGATGCCTGCTTCGGCCAGCCGCTCGGTGTAGCGGATGGAAACGTACTGGCTTCCCCTGTCTGAGTGATGAATCAGTGCCCCGTCACGCTTGGGCTGTCGGTCATACAGCGCCTGCTCAAGCGCATCGAGGACAAAATCGGTACGCATTGACCTGCTGACACGCCAGCCGACGATACGACGAGCGAAGACATCAATCACAAAGGCGACATAGACAAATCCCTGCCAAGTAGAGACATACGTAAAATCAGAGACCCACAGTTGGTTCGGGCGCTCGGCCTTGAACTGGCGATTCACCCGATCCAGCGGGCAAGGCGTACGGGTGTCGCTGAAGGTCGTTTGCATGATCTTGCCGCGCCTGACGCCTTCCAGGCCAAGATGCTTCATCAGCCGTTCGACCGTGCAACGCGCCACGGGCGTTCCCTCACGGAGCAATTGCCGCCAAACCTTGCGGACACCATAGACTTGGAAATTGGCCTGCCAAACCCGTTGAATCTGAGGAATCAGCAATTCATCCCGTTGCGCCCTGGCGCTCCGCAGGGAAGGATTGCGTTGCCGGGCAGCGTGACGCCAATAGCCAGACGGGGCAACCTGCAATAGCTTGCAGAGCGGCTCGACCCCATATGTCTCCCGGTGCCGGTCAATAAATGTCCTCACTTCTTCTTGAGGCGGTCGAGCTCCGCCTGCGCGAAAAACGCACTGGCTAGCCGCAGAATTTCGTTGGCCTGACGGAGCTCCTTGTTCTCCCGCTCCAAGGCTTTCATACGCTCACGCTCATCGGTGGTTATCCCATCGCGCCGGCCCGTATCCACTTCATGTCGCTTGACCCAGTCATGCAACGTCTGGGCTGCGCAACCAATCTTCGGGGCTATCGATTCAATGGCTGCCCATTGCGACGGATGTTCTTTGCGGGCTTCTTGTACCAGCCTCACCGCACGTTCTCTGACTTCAGGGGAATATCTGTTTGATTTGCTCATCATGGCTCCATTCTCTCAGGTAATGGAGCCTCCTCAATTCCCGGGGCGATTCACTCCGTTCTTTTTGAACTTCCATCTTAAACCCGGAGCGAATGGTTTGGGTGATATTGATGTAGCCTCGGCCGACGGGCAGGGTCAAGTCGCGTGCAAGCCGTGATTTACCGCGCGGGGTATGCGAAAATGATAAATTGCCGTGCAGATAGAGAGGGGGGGGTATGTTGAAACTGTTGGTGGTTGAGGATCACGCACTGGTTCGCGAAGGCCTGGTTCGTCTGCTCGGGCAGATGGAGCCCGGGGTCACGGTCCTGGAGAGTCCGGATTTCGAATCAGCGCTCAATGTGCTCGATGCTGAGGGCGAGTTCGATCTGGTCCTGCTCGATCTGGCCTTGCCCGGCATCGACGGCTTTGCCGGCCTGGATATCCTGCGCCGCCGCTACCCAGCCATGCCGGTCGCCGTGGTCTCGGCTTTCGACGACGTGCCGACCATTACCCGCGTCCTCAATCTCGGTGCCTCCGGCTTCATTCCCAAGGCCTTCTCCGGCGAGGCCCTGCTTTCGGCAGTCCGCGAAGTGCTGGATGGCAACATCTTCCGTCCTGTCGGACAGTCCGCGGCGCCGACGCTGGATGCCGAAACGCCGATTCCGCCGGTCAAGCACGGCGTGCGTCCGGACGAGGTGGGGCTGACGGATCGCCAGGCTCAGGTTCTGGCCCTGATGGTCCGCGGCCTGACCAACCGCGAAATCGCGGATCAGTTGGGCTTGTCGGAGGGAACGGTGAAAATCCATGCAACTGCCGTGTTCAAGACACTCGACGTCAGCAGCCGCACCCAGGCCCTGGTTGCCGTGGCCCGCTACGGCATCGATTTCGAAAGCGTTTTCTGAAGCTGGCTGATCAGCGCGCGTAGTTTTGCGGGGCGTACCGGCGTTGGCAGCGCGTGTACGCCGCTGGGCAGGTCCGGCGATGACTCCACCGGCTGCTCGCCGAGCAGCACGATGAGCGGCATGCCGGGGGGGCGACCGCCGGGGCACAGGGCTGCCGCCGCCGCCAGGTCTGCGATGACCACGGTGCGTAGCGATGACTGGCCAGTATTGCCATCCGGCAGCATGCGCACCTCGTATTCCCAGCGCTTTGCGAGTTCGGCGCAGTTCTGCAGCTCTGGCGAGTTGCCGATGCAATCGACTTTTTCGGCTGGTGCGATTTTTCGGGGCGCGGCTGGTTGTGGGGCGACAGGCCGGAAACCGTCGACGTGGAGCGTGAAGCATGTTCCTTCACCGGTCCGTGATTTCAGCTTGACCTCGATGTCGAGCGCCTTGGATAGCCGGTCGACGATGGAGAGCCCCAGGCCGAGTCCCTTGTTCTGCTCGCGTGCGGCGTTGCCTACCTGATAGAACTCGGCAAAGATCGCCGCCTGGTGTTCGGATGCAATCCCGATACCGTTGTCCCTCACCTCAAGGGCGACTTTGTTGCCTCTTCGCCGTGCCGCGAGCAACACACGACCGCCGGGCGGGGTATAGCGCAACGCATTGGACAGCAGGTTGGCGATCATCCGTTCGAGCATGACCGGATCGGTTTCGACCCACAGCGGGGACGGGCGAATGCGTAGTGTCATGTTGCGATCGGCAGCCGCCCGGCGAAAGGCATCGGCGAGGCGCTGAAAGATCGGTTGCAGCGGCGAGGGGCGTGGTTCAGGCTTGATGCCGGCCACATCGAGTCGCGAAATGTCGAGCAGCGAATCGAGCAGTTCGCCGAGGAGCGTGGTCGAGGCGGATATTTGTTCGGCCAGATGGGGAAGCTCCTGCGTGTTGGCGCTGCGGATCTGGCGCTGCAGATCGGCGGCAAACAGCGAGAGGGCATGCAAGGGTTGCCGCAAGTCATGGCTTGCGGCGGCCAGGAAGCGGCTTTTTGCCGTGTTGGCGCGCTCGGCGGCGTCTTTTTGTCCGGCCAGTTCCAGTGTCGCTTCCTGAACGCGTTCTTCCAGATGCTCGTGGCTTGCTGCCAGTTCGGAAGTCATCCTCGCCATTTCGCGAACCTGTCGTCGAGCGAGTGTCGAGCTGACGAGGAGGACAATGACCACCAGCGTGGCGATGGTTCCCAATTCGAACAGCCGATTGTGCCAGCTGGCGAGTACGGTGCTTTCGGGAATGGCGCTCAGGATGCGCAGGTCGGGAAAACCGGGAACGGCGGTCAGCGAAACAAGGAGGCCGTTGTGGCGATTCAGGCCGAATTCACCGAGCTGGCCCTTCAGTTTTCCGGTAAAGAGCACGGCGTCGGCCTTGGCGCCCAAGATGGGGGATTGACGACTCAGGTCGGTCGGTCGGCAAGAGGCGACAATTTCGCTCTTCGCGTTGATGAGAACCGACTCGAAATCATCGGAGAGCCGGTTGGACCAACAGAAGTCCTGCAAGTAGGCCGGTTCGATGGCACCAAACACGGCACCGCTGAACAGACCGTTGTCGCCGGTGACGCGGCGGGCGATCCCGTAGGTATAGCGTGCCGAATTGCGTCCGATGTACGGACCATAGGTTGCCCCTTCGGCACCACCCTCCAGCGCCGTGAAGTAAGGGCGGTCGCGGACATTGATCTGGGGGGCCGGGAAATAGGTCGAAATGAAACGCTGGTTGCCTTTTTCGTCAAAGATGATCAGGTCACGCAACTGCGGCATGGCGCGCGAGTGGCGCTGGGCGATGTATTCCCATCCCTTGCTGGCATCCCAGTCGCGCCAGCTGCGCCGGCTATGCGACAGATCGGTGGCTGTTTCGCGCAAAAGAACATCGACCGCCTCGAAACTTCGCGCCGTATGCTCGGCCATCATCAGGCTGAAGTGTTGCAGTCGTCGCTCGCCGGCTTCCTGGTCGCGATGGCGGGCGACGACGAGGTCGGCAAGAAACAGCAACAACACGACCAGCGTGCCGACTAGCGAAATGCTCAGGGCGAGGGTTTCGGGCTTGCGCTTGGCCATGCCGGGCTAGCGTTGGTAGCAGTAGAGCGGGCGGGGCGGCACGCAGTCCACTTCGATCACACGGTCTGGCGTGGCGCCGGGCACCGGAAAGCTGTTGCTGATGAATACGCTGCCAGGCTTCATTTCGGCCTGTACTTTCTCCCATAGCCTGGCCATCGGAGCTGGGGAGAGGAAGGCGTAAACCACGTCGTAATCGCCGAGCCGGGCTTGCCACATGTCTTCCCAGCGCCAGTCGATATTGGGGCGGCCGATGCTGAGGAGCCGTCCGGCCAGGCAGGTCAGCGGTGCGTTTTCGTAGCCGGTGAAGCGGCTTTCCGGGAGCGTGTCGGCCAGCGGGATCGTGGTGCTGCCGAGTCCGGCGCCGAGATCGAGAAAACGGCTCGTACCGCGTTCCGCCAGCAGATCGGCCAGGGCCTGCACCGTTTGTTTGTTGGACAGGTAAAGCGGTACCTGTCCGGTTAACGCGCCACGATAGACGAGCAGCAGCAGGATGGCGGCGAGCAGGAACCAGCCCGGGTCGATGGCCAGCGTATGAGTGAACCAGACCAGCGGCATGAAACCGGCGTGGATTACCCGCCACCACCACGGCTGGCGCGACAGGGTGGCGAACAGCCAGGCGGCAGCACCGATGGCGAGGCTCGTTTCCAGCCAGGGCATGGCCTCTCCCCGCAGGCCGAAATACGGCCAAGCCAGGGAGAGGATGAGAATGGCAGCGGCGCCTTGTAGCGCCAGCTGGCGAATCGGGGGTGAGGACATCCGCCGATTTTATGTCATCAGGGCCTTTCGCGCCTTGTCCCTGCTTGCTTCGGCCTTCTCAGCGGCCGTCAGGCGGACGGGGCCGTAGCCGCGGACCTCGGCCGGCCAGTCGGCCAGCGCTAGCGCTGCGGCGGGCGTGCCGGAGGATGCCTGGATGAGGTCGAGATCCGCCTCGTAGGCCGCCAGCAGGCGCCGGTCGACGATTTTTTCCGGCCCGAAGCGGAAGGGATCAAGCCAGCTGCCGCGTAGCGAACGCCCCTTGGCCAGCAGCTTGAGCAGCGGTAGCAGCCGGCTGCTGAAGCGTATCTTCTTCGGCCGGCCGTCGGGGCCGATCTTGGCCAGGAAGGGCGGGGCCAGGTGGAAGGCGAGTTGCGGATCGCCGGCGAACTGCTCGGCCAGTCGCGCCATGAAGTCGCCTCCGGTGAACAGGCGAGCGACTTCATACTCGTCCTTGGGCGCCAGCAAGCGGGCGTACTGGGTGGCGACGACGCGGGTCAGCGCGTCATCGCCCAGCTTCCGGATGGCGTTTACGCGCTGCCGATAGCGTTCGGCCAGGCGGGCATCCTGGTAGGCCGTCAGGTGGCTGGCGCGGTGTTCGATCAGGTCGTCCAGGGACAGCTGCGGTGCCGGCTTGCCCATCAGCGGCCCGGCAATGGCCGCAACCTTATCCGGGAACAGTGCGGCACGCCGGCCCCAGGCGAAGGCCTGGCGGTTGGCGTCGACGGCTGCGCCATTCAATTCGATGGCCTTGTCGAGCGCGGCGCCGGAAACCGGCACCAGGCCGTTCTGCCAGGCATAGCCGAGCAGCAGCATGTTGGCGTAGAGGGCATCGCCCATCAGGCGGGTGGCCAGGTGCTGGGCGTCGATGAACTGCACGTGGTCGTTGCCCAGCGTGTCGGTCAGCTGGCGCTGCAGGCCGGCAAGCGGGAAATGCCAGTCGCGGTTGCGGGTGAATTCGGCGGTCGGTGTGTCGGTGCAGCTGACCACCGCCCGGGTCCGACCTTCGAGCATTTTCGACAAGGCTTCGGTGCTGGCGCTGACCACCAGGTCGCCGCCGATGATGGCGTGTGCCTCGCCGGTGGCAATGCGGGCGGCGTGGATGTCTTCCGGGCGGTCGGCGATGCGCAGGTGCGAAAAGACGGCGCCGTATTTCTGCGCCAGGCCGGTCATGTCCAGAGTCGAGATGCCCTTGCCGTCGAGATGGGCCGCCATGCCGACGAGGGCGCCGAGTGTGATGACGCCCATGCCGCCGACTCCGGTGAGGATCAGGTTGTATGGTTGGGCGGTGGCCGGCAGTTGCGGGGCGGGAAGGATGGGCCATTCGGTATCGTCGGTGGCGGCGCTGCGCTTGCGTGGCTTGGCGCCTTCGAGGGTGACGAAGCTGGGACAGAAGCCCTTGAGGCAGGAAAAATCCTGATTGCAGGCCGACTGGTCGATCTGCCGCTTGGTGCCGAATTCGGTTTCGACTGGCACCACCGACAGGCAGTTGGATTGCACCGAACAGTCGCCGCAGCCTTCGCAGACTCCCTCGTTGATTACGACACGACTGGTCACTGGTGGCAGTTTGCCGCGCTTGCGGCGACGCCGGGCTTCCGTGGCACAGACTTGGTCGTAGATGAGGATCGAGACGCCCGGGTATTCGCGCAGTTCGCGCTGAACGCTATCGAGTTCGTCCCGATGGCGGACCGGCACATGCGGCGCGAGGTCGGTGACCTCGGCATACTTGTCCGGATCGCTGGCGACGACGACCATCTTCTCGACCCCCTCGGCTTCCAACTGGCGGGTGATCTGGGCGACGCTGAGGTTGCCATCGACCGGCTGGCCGCCGGTCATTGCTACGGCATCGTTGTAGAGAATCTTGTAGGTGATCGGCACCTTGGCTGCCAGCGATTGGCGGATGGCGAGCAAGCCGCTGTGGAAGTAGGTGCCGTCGCCGAGGTTGGCGAAGATGTGCTTTTCGGCGGTAAACGGCGCCTGGCCGACCCAGGGCACGCCTTCGCCGCCCATGTGGGTGTAGGTCGAGGTGCTGCGGTCCATCCAAGTCACCATATAGTGGCAACCGATACCGGCGACGGCGCGCGAGCCTTCCGGCACCCTGGTCGAGGTGTTGTGCGGGCAGCCGGAGCAGAAATGCGGCTTGCGTTCGGCGAGCACCATCGGGGTCTGCGCAGCCTTCTGCTTGGCGGCGATGACCTTCAGTCGGGCCTCGATGCTCGGTGACGTGAAGAAGCGGCCGATGCGCTCGGCGATGACGCGGGCGATGACAGCAACGGGCAATTCGCCGGTCGCCGGCAGCAACCAGTTGCCTTCCGACCATTCGCCGATTTCGTCGAATTTGCCGATGACACGGGGGCGGACATCCTCGCGCCAGTTGTAGAGCTCCTCCTTGAGCTGGTATTCGAGCAGTTGCCGCTTTTCTTCGACGACGAGGATTTCCTCCAGCCCCTCGGCGAAGTGGCGGACGCCCTCCGGTTCCAGCGGCCAGACCATGCCGACCTTGTACAGGCGGATGCCGATCTCGCCTGCCAGCTTGTCGTCGATACCCAGTTCGTCGAGTGCCTGGCGCACGTCGAGGTAGCTCTTGCCGGCAGTGAGGATGCCGAGGCGCGGGGCGGGCGAATCGATGATCACCCGGTTGAGCTTGTTGGCCCGGCAATAGGCGAGGGCGGCGTAGAGCTTGTGGTTGAGCAGGCGGGCTTCCTGCTGCAGCGGCGGGTCGGGCCAGCGGATGTTGAGGCCGTCGGGCGGCAAGGTGAAATCGGTCGGATAGACGATATTGACAGCGCTCGGGTCGATATTGACCGAGGCGGAGGTCTCGACGGTATCGGCCAGCGCCTTGAAGGCGACCCAGCAGCCGGAGTAGCGGCTCATCGCCCAGCCATGCAGGCCGTAGTCGAGGTACTCCTGCACGTTGGCCGGGTAGAGCACCGGCATCAGCACGGCCTTGAAGATGTGCTCGGTCTGGTGCGGCAGGGTCGATGACTTGGCAGCATGGTCGTCGCCAGCGATGACCAGCACGCCGCCATGTTTGGCTGTGCCGGCCGCATTGGCATGCCGGAAGACGTCGCCGCAGCGATCGACGCCCGGCCCCTTGCCGTACCACAGGCCGAAAACGCCATCGTATTGGGCGCCGGGGAACAGACCAACTTGCTGACTGCCCCACACGGCAGTCGCTGCCAGGTCCTCGTTGATCCCCGGCTGGAAGGTGACGTGATGCTCGGCGAGGTGCTGTTTGGCTTTCCACAGGCCGAGATCGAGATTGCCGAGCGGGCTGCCGCGGTAGCCGGAAACGAAGCCGGCAGTATTCAGGCCGGCGGCCAGATCGCGTTCCCGTTGCAGCATGGGGAGGCGGATCAGGGCCTGGGTGCCGGTCAGGAAGACGCGGCCGGAACTACGGGTGTATTTGTCGTCCAGCGTCGCGGCGAGCGCGGCTGGTAGAGCGAGGTTGCTCATTGTTGTCTCCGTTATGTTCGCCTTGTGGGCGAGGTTTCGTCGCCGTGCCGCCGGGGGTGTTGGCGACACGGAGCTTGGAGATTTGAGTCTGGCCGAAAGCGAATGTTCCGGCAAATCGGGGTTAACCCGGAGGGAGAATCTTCCCGGGGTTAAGCAGGTTGTGCGGATCGAGCGCCTGCTTGAGGGTACGCATCACATCGACGGCCACCTCGCCGTGCTCCAGCGGCAGATATTTGCGCTTGCCGAGGCCGATGCCGTGTTCGCCGGTGCAGGTGCCTTCCATGGCGATGGCGCGCTCGACGACACGCTGGCTGATCCAGGCGGCCTCTTCCATTTCCTTCGCGTTGTCGGTGTCGACCAGCACCACCAGATGGAAATTGCCGTCGCCGACGTGGCCGAACAGGGCGATGGGGATGCCGACCCGGGCGATGTCCTCGTTGGTCGCCGCGATGCATTCGGCGAGGCGCGAGATCGGCACGCAGACGTCGGTCGGGAAGCTTCGGCAACCCGGCTTCAGTTGCAGGCAGGCGAAATAGGCGTCGTGGCGGGCTTGCCACAGGCGGCTGCGGTCTTCGGGGCGGGTGGCCCATGCGAAATCGGTGCCGCCCAATTCGTCGGCAATCGCCTGCACGGTTTGCGCCTGCTCCTCGACCCCGGCCGGGCTGCCATGAAATTCGAAGAACAGCGTCGGTGCCTCGGCTAGCGTGGTCTTGCTGAACAGGTTGATGGCCTTCAGCGACAGGGCATCGAGCAATTCGATGCGCGCCACCGGCACGCCGAGCTGGATGGTCTGGATCACCGTTTGCACGGCCGCCTCGATGCTCGGGAAGGTGCAGACGGCGGCCGAGATGGCTTCAGGAATCGGGTAGAGCTTGACCGTCAGCTTGGTCATGATGCCCAGCGTACCTTCCGATCCGACCAGAAGGCGGGTCAGGTCGTAGCCGGCCGACGACTTGCGGGCGCGGCCGCCGGTTTTCATGATGCGGCCATCGGCCAGCACGGTGGTTGTCGCCATCACGTTGTCGCGCATCGTGCCGTAGCGTACGGCGTTGGTGCCGGAGGCGCGGGTCGCCGCCATGCCGCCGAGCGTGGCATCGGCACCCGGGTCGATCGGGAAGAAAAGCCCGGTTCCTTTCAGGGCATCGTTTAGCTGCTTGCGGGTGACGCCGGCCTGAACGACGGCATCGCCGTCTTCGGCATGAATGGCCAATACCGCGTTCATGCCGGAGAGATCGAGCGAGACACCGCCTTGCGGCGCCAGGACATGGCCTTCGACGGAACTGCCGACCCCGTAGGGAATGACCGGTACACCGTATTCGGCGCACAGGCGGACGACGGCAGCGACTTCGTCGGTGCTTTCTGCCATCACCACGGCGTCGGGCGGCTGCGGCGCGTGGACGGATTCATCGCGTCCGTGCTGCAGGCACTGGGACTCGCCTTGCGAGAATCGTTGCTGGAACTGTTGCTGGAGAGTGTGGATCAGGGCTGCGGGAAGGGTATGGCTCACGTCAGGAATCGGGTTGCTTGGTCGAGATCCGTGTGAGTATGCCCTTCATAGAGCGCTGTGACGAATTTTCTCCACACCAAGTCGGGCTCGCCGATGCGGAAACCGCAGTAATGCTGGTCGTTCATTTCGGTTTCCTGGACTACCTGCACGGTAAGCCGTGACACCTCGTTGAGCCCCAGTTGTACCGTCGCGTTGAGCCACACGTCGGCGGGAATTTGCTGGGCGACGCGGGCGCGGAAGCCGTAGCGCGATACTTCGTTGACCTCGACCGGTATTGCGGAACCGGCCAGCGGATTGTTGTTGGCCAGCTTGGCCGGGCACTTGACCGAGAAGCGCTGGTGCTGGCGCACCTTGCGGGCGGCGCCGCCGCCGGGTTGGGCTGGCAGCACCTTTTTGTATTCCGGCAGGTCGTAGATCAGATGCAGCAGTGTTTTCTTGCGGTCGCTGAGGTCGGCGAACACGGTGGTTCGCTTGTTGAAGAAGTAGTCGATCAGGGTCGGGGTCATGACCGGATCGTTGGTGGTGAAGAAACGGCGATGCGGAATCTGGATGTTCGGCAGCTTGGTCTCGACAAAATAGCGATGGAGGTTGCGGTTGGGCGGCTTGCTGGCGTATGCCTTGCGCATTATTTCCGGGGCGTGCTTGAGGTCGAGGGTGGCGCCGACGGCCGGCGCGCCGTTCACAAAATCGTAGTTTTCGACCATGTTTGCCGTCAGTCGCTTGAAGAAGAGCAGCGACTCATACATTTCGATGTGCCGGGGATTGACGGCGATGACCAGGTGGCGCGTGTCGAAGAAGGTCGTGCAGTATTCGTACATGAACTTCATCAGCGGGAAAAGAATCGTCCCGCCGGTGCGCCGGAAGCGTGGATGTACCGCCAGGGCGGAGACCTCGGCGATCTGGCCTTCCTTCTCGCGCACATCGGTCAGGTCGAAAATGCGTTGCAGCGGGAAGCCGATGGCGCTCTCGCGAATCAGCGACAGTGTGCCGACCACCTGATCGTCGAACTTGGCGCAGAGCGTGGTTGTGGTTGGCAGGGCATGGTAAATCGTTACCCGCATGCCGGACGGGTCGGGCGTCATGAAACCGCTGCTGACGTAGGCGTCATGCAGCAGCTTGAAGCACGCTTCGAGCTCTTCCTGGGTTTCAGCAATCTTGAGCACCAGGCGCTTGTTGGGTTCCCGACAGTCGACGAACGAACGATAAACGTTATGCCTGCTCTTCTGGGGCAGCATCGAGAACAGCTTGCGCGCTGTCTTGGCAACCAGGAAGCGTAATCGGGCAATTACCGGCATCTGGCACTCTCATTAGGTAGCTACATTCCTTGATCATATCACCTAATGATTGACACGGATAAGATGCCTCGGGACAATCGCTTGGCCGTTGTCAACCCCAGAAAAATCAGGAGATAAATCGATGCACGCGAAGCTTTCCCTAGTTGCCCTCTCGATCGTGACCGCATTTGCCGTTTCCGCATGTGGCCAGAAAGAAGAACCGAAGCCGATCGCCGCGCCGGCTGCTCCCGCGGCCACGCCGGAAGTCGTGGTCAAACTCGGGCATGTCGCACCGATGACCGGCCCGCAGGCCCATCTGGGCAAGGACAACGAAAACGGCGCCGTGCTGGCGGTCGAGGAACTGAATACCAAGGGGCTCGAGATTGGCGGCGCCAAGGTCAAGTTCCAGTTGCTGGCCGAAGATGATGCTGCAGACCCGAAGCAGGGGGCCATCGTTGCCCAGAAGCTGGTCGACGCCAAGGTCAATGGCGTGATCGGCCACCTGAATTCCGGTACCACCATTCCGGCTTCCAAGCTCTATGCCGACGCCGGTATTCCACAGATTTCCGGCTCCGCCACCAACCCGAAATACACCCAGCAAGGCTTCAAGACGGCCTTCCGCGTGATGGCCAACGATGTTCAGCAAGGTAAGGTGCTCGGCGAATTCGCCGCCAAGCAAGGCGTCAAAACCGTCGCTGTCGTCGATGACCGCACCGCCTATGGCCAAGGCCTGGCTGACGAATTCAAGAAGGCAGCCGAAGCAGCCGGTCTGAAGGTCGTAGCAACTGAATACACGAACGACAAGGCGACCGACTTCAAGGCTATCCTGACCAAGATCAAGTCCACCAAGGCCGAACTGGTCTTCTACGGCGGCATGGATGCCCAGGGTGGCCCGATGGCCAAGCAGATGAAGGAGCTCGGCATCAAGGCCAAGTTCCTCGGTGGCGATGGCGTGTGTACGCCGGAATTCATGAAGCTGGGCGGCGAGGCCGCCGAAGGCAATTACTGTTCGCTGCCGGGCATGCCGCTGGAGAAGCTGGCCAAGGGGCCGGAGTTCAAAGAGCGTTTTACCAAGAAATTCAATGCCGATATCCAACTCTATTCACCGTATGTTTATGATGCTGTGATGGTCATGGCCGACGCCATGAAGCGCGCTGATTCGGTCGATCCGGCCAAGTACCTGCCGGCTATCGGCCAGACCAAATACGATGGCGTCACCGCGCTGATCGAGTTCGATGCCCAAGGCGACTTGAAGGGCGGTGCCATTTCCATTTACCAGTACAAGGGTGGCAAGCTGGAATACGTCGAGACGTTGGGTGGCACTCCGGTCGATGTTGCCAAGGCGGAGGTCAAGGAAGCCGTGGCCGAAGTGAAGGATGCCGCCAAGGCGGTGGCCGGTGCGGCAGCAGCCGTTGGCAAGGAAGTCGCTGCCGACGCCAAGGATGTAGCCAAGCATGCGACAGAAGCCGGCAAGGATGCCGTTAAGGCTGGCGCGGAAGCGGTCAAGAATGCCGCTGACGCGACCAAGGCCGCAGTGGAGAAAAAGTAGTAGACTCTTGTCTGGCAAAACGAAACGGCACCGCGAGGTGCCGTTTCCCATTCTGTATTTATAGAAATAGACTAAATGGATATTTTTCTCCAGCAGATCGTCAACGGGCTGGTTCAGGGCAGCATTTACGCGCTGGTCGCACTGGGCTATACGATGGTCTACGGGATCATGGGACTGATCAATTTCGCGCACGGCGAAGTGGTGATGATCGGTACGCTGGTGACCATTACCGTGGCCGGCTCCCTGATCAATGCCGGCATGCCGGTGGTATTCGCCGGCCTGGCCGGGCTAGGCGCATCGGTCCTGGTTTGCATGGCGCTCGGCTGGGGGCTGGAGCGCATCGCTTATCGCCCGCTACGCAACGCGCCGCGCCTGACGCCGTTGATTACAGCCATCGGTATGTCCATCGTGCTGCAAAACCTGGCCATGATGATTTGGGGGCGCAATTACCTGACCTTTCCGCCTCTGCTGCCGAAGATCAATTTTGAACTGGCTGGGGCGCATTTCACGGCGATCCAGGTCTTCATCGTGGTCGTTTCCGGGGCAACCATGGCCGGTCTGCTGGCACTGATCTATCGCACCAAACTCGGCATGGCGATGCGCGCCACGGCGCAGAACCCGGCGGTGGCCAGCCTGATGGGCGTCAATATCAATCGCGTCATTGCCGCTGCCTTCGTCATCGGTTCGGCGCTGGGCGCGCTGGCCGGAGTCATGGTCGGTACTTATTATGAAATCGCTCATTACCAGATGGGTTTCATGCTCGGTCTCAAGGCCTTTACGGCGGCCGTATTGGGCGGCATCGGCAACCTCGCCGGCGCCATGCTCGGCGGTGTGCTGCTCGGCATCATCGAGGCGCTGGGCGCCGGTTATATCGGCGACCTGACCGGCGGCTTCCTGGGAAGCCATTACCAGGACATCTTTGCCTTTATCGTGCTGATTGTCGTGCTGATGTTCAAGCCTTCGGGGCTGTTCGGTGAAAAGACGGGAGACCGCGCATGATGCAGCCACCCCTGCTCGCCAATACGTCGTTGGCTGCGTCGCCCACCTCCTTGCCGTCTTGTCTTGCCTTCGCATGGGAGGCTGCATGAATAAGTGGTTCAATCCCCGTTCCGCCTTCGGTATCACGCTGATCGCCGTCGCCCTGCTCGGCCTGCCCTTCGTGGCGGCGATGGGCGGCCAGGCCTGGGTGCGCATCCTCGACTTCGCCATCCTCTATGTGTTCCTGGCGCTCGGCCTGAACATCGTGGTTGGCTACGCCGGTCTGCTCGACCTCGGTTACATCGCTTTCTACGCGGTTGGTGCCTATACCTGGGCCTTGCTGGCCAGCCCGCACTTCGGCCTGCATTTGCCGATCTGGGTCATTCTTCCCATCGGCGCCGCGCTGGCCTGCATTGCCGGGGTGCTGCTCGGTTCGCCGACATTGAAATTGCGCGGTGACTATCTGGCCATCGTGACGCTCGGCTTCGGCGAAATCGTCCGTATCTTCATGAACAACCTGAATGCGCCGGTGAATATCACCAACGGGCCGCAGGGCATCACCCTGATCGATCCGGTGGCCTTCGGCGATTTCAAGTTTTCGGGCAATACCCAGCTTTTCGGGCTGACCCTGAGCGGGCCGATGAAGTATTACTACCTGTTGGTCGCGTTGGCTATCCTGGTCGTCATCATCAACCTGCGTTTGCAGAACTCGCGTATCGGCCGTGCCTGGCAAGCCATCCGCGAGGATGAAATCGCCGCCAAGGCAGTCGGCATCAATACCCGCAACATCAAGCTGCTGGCCTTCGCGATGGGCGCCAGCTTCGGCGGCATCGCCGGCGGCGTGTTCGCCGCCATGCAGGGCTTCGTTTCACCGGAGAGTTTTTCGCTGATGGAGTCGATCATGATCCTGGCCATGGTCGTTCTTGGCGGCATGGGCCACATTCCCGGCGTCATCCTTGGCGCCGTGCTGCTCAGCATCCTGCCGGAAGCGCTGCGTTACGGCGTCGGGCCGATCCAGATGGCGCTCTTCGGCAAGATGATGGTCGATCCCGAGAGCTTGCGCATGCTCGTTTTCGGCCTGGCACTGGTCCTTGTCATGCGCTTCAAGCCGGCCGGTCTGTGGCCGTCGCCGGAGCGCAAGCGGGAGCTGGGAGAGAAACAGGCGGAGGGTAAGGCATGAGCACGAATTTGCCCAGCACGCTTCTCGAAGCGAAAGCCGTCGCCAAGCATTTTGGCGGCGTCAAAGCCCTGCGTGATGTATCGCTGACCATCCGTCGCGGCGAAATCTACGGTTTGATCGGCCCCAATGGTGCCGGCAAAACCACCTTCTTCAACTGCATGACCGGGCTGTACGTGCCAGATGGCGGTGCTTTTACTTTTGACGGCGCACCCCTGGTCGCCGACGCGCCGCAGCATGCCGCAGCGCGGGGCATCGCCCGCACTTTCCAGAACATCCGCCTGTTCGGCAACATGACGGCGCTGGAAAACGTCATGGTCGGCCGCCATGTGCGTACCCGGGCCGGCGTTATCGGCGCCATGCTCAATACGTCGGCGACTCGCGCCGAGGAGGCGGCCATCCGCCAGCGCGCCATCGACTTGCTGCACTACGTGCGCATCGAGGATCGTGCCGACGATCTCGCCAAGAACCTTTCCTACGGCGACCAGCGTCGCCTGGAAATCGCCCGTGCCCTGGCGACCGAGCCCAAACTGCTCTGCCTGGACGAGCCGGCCGCCGGCATGAATGCGACCGAGACGGAGGAGCTGCGCGAGCTGATCGAGGGCATTCGCCATGATGGGACGACCATCCTGCTCATCGAGCACGACGTCAAGCTGGTCATGGGGCTGTGCGATCGCGTCGCCGTGCTGGACTACGGCGCGCTGGTCATCGAGGATGTGCCGGCAGTCGTGCAGAAAGATCAACGCGTTATCGAGGCTTACCTAGGTGCTTGAAGTAACCGGACTCCACGTCGCCTACGGCGGCATTCAGGCGGTGCGCAGCATCACCTTCCACGTCAACGAAGGCGAGACGGTCGCCCTGATCGGCGCCAACGGTGCCGGCAAGACCAGCACGCTGAAAGCGATTTCCCGCGTGCTCAACGCGGTCGGGGGCGATGTACATTTCTGTGGCGAGAAAATCAGCAAGGTCGCGCCGCACGACGTTATCCGCAAGGGCATCGCACTCGTTCCCGAGGGGCGTGGCGTCTTTCCGCGCCTCAGCGTTCTCGAAAACCTGCGCATGGGCGCCTTTGTTCGTGACGATACGGCGGCGATCGAACAGGATCTGCAGCAGATTTTCGCCTATTTCCCGCGTTTGAAGGAGCGGGAAAGCCAGTTGGCCGGCACGCTTTCCGGTGGCGAGCAGCAAATGCTGGCCCTCGGCCGCGCCCTGATGAGTCGTCCGAAAATGCTGCTTCTGGACGAACCGTCGATGGGACTGGCGCCGATCATGGTGCAAAAAATCTTCGAGGTGGTGCGCGCCGTCGCGGCAACCGGGATGACCATTCTGCTCATTGAGCAGAACGCCAAGCTGGCGCTGGAAAGCAGCCAGCGCGCCTATGTCATGGAAAGCGGCGAAATCACCCTGAACGGCGAGTCCGCGCAACTGCTCGACGATCCCAAGGTGCGGGCGGCCTATCTGGGCGAATAACCGGCGTTTTTCAACTGCATCAAAACTTTCCGCGCGGGCTTCGGCAACAATGTCGCCTTGTCGATCCCTCGCCCGCGAGCAGTCATGAAACTACGCACCATCGCCCGTATCGTCTCCCTGGCTCTGTTGAGCCTTCCCGCTTTGGCCGAAGAGGTGAATATTGCCGACCTGCCAACCAGCAAGCCTGTCGATACCAAGCCGCGACTGGCCTATGGGCAGGTTCTCAAGTACGGTGACAAGCTGATGTTCGCGCCGTGTCGCGACCGTACCTTCGTTTTTTTCGAGGATGTTTCGGCCGACGGCTCGGTTGGCAAGGGGCTTGATCTGATCGGCCTGGCGGCGGGCAAGAAGCTATATGTCGAACTGCTGGGTTTCGTCGAGCACGATCGCCTGAAGGCTTCGCAAATCAACTTTGCCCAGACGGATGGGCGTTGCCAGGTTCCGGGGACGTCCGACGAGGCGTGGCGCGCTTCCGGAAACGAGCCGGGCTGGATACTCGCGGCGGGCGGCGAG
Organism: Dechloromonas sp. ARDL1; assembly: GCF_051122455.1. Classification (NCBI taxonomy): domain Bacteria; kingdom Pseudomonadati; phylum Pseudomonadota; class Betaproteobacteria; order Rhodocyclales; family Azonexaceae; genus Dechloromonas; species Dechloromonas sp. ARDL1. The sequence continues at coordinate 3,278,969 of NZ_CP168939.1, read as the reverse complement.
CGGGTGCAGTTCAAGCGCCAGGGGAGACCGGAAGTCGTGCTGCCCTATGCGCCGACGCTGCCGGATAACGGCGTGGCCTCTTATCGTGTTTCCGAAGGAGGGCGCGCCTTGACCTTGCGCTTCGAACAGAAACTGTGCCGCGATCAGCAGGCCAATTCGGTATTCGGCTGGACTGCAAGCGTGACGCTGGACGGCGAAACCTTGCACGGTTGCGCCTGGCAACGATAAGGCTCGTCGCTGCCAGGATGGCGCTCGTCAGTTGCTCGAAAAACTGAAGGCGTCGGCGAAAAATTCCTCTTCCGGTAGGCCCTGTGCCATGAAATCGCGCTTGGCCGCTTCGATCATCACCGGGGCGCCGCAGGCATAGACCTGATGGCCTGAAAGGTCCGGGAAGTCGGCCAGAACGGCCTGGTGGACCAGGCCGGTGCGACCGGTCCAATTGTCGCTGCCGGCAGGTTCCGAGAGAACCGGCACATAGCGGATGTTGGCATGTTCATCGGCCCATTTTTCCGGTAGTGCATTCTGGTACAGATCAACCCTGGCTCTGGCGCCCCAGTAGATAGCCATCGGACGTTGGCAATTCTCGGCGATGGCGTGCTCGACAATGGCCTTGATCGGCGCGAATCCTGTGCCACCGGCGAGCAGGATCATCGGCTTGGCCGAATCCTCGCGCAGGTAGAAACTGCCGTGCGGGCCGTTGAAGCGCAGGATGTCGCGCACCTTCATTGTCGAAAAAACCTGATCGGTGAATACGCCGCCCGGGACATGGCGGATGTGCAACTGAAGAAGGGCATCGTCGTGTGGTGCGTTGGCCAGCGAGAAGCTGCGCTTTCGGCCGTCCTTGAGCAGGATGTCGATATATTGGCCGGCGAGGAATTGCAGGCGCTCGCTGGCCGGCAGGCGCAAATGCAGCTCGATGACGTCCGGTGCCAGTTTTTCGAGTTTTTCGATGCGCGAGGGTAGGGTCTTGGCTGGAATCTGGTTGGCCGAGGTGATCTGCCGGCATTCGATGCTCAGGTCAGAGCGAGCCTTGGCGCAGCAGTAGAGCGCCATGCCGGCGGCTTTTTCGTCGTCTTTTAGGGCGTGTGCCTGCGCGTTGCCGTGGTCGACGGTGCCCGATTGGACGTGACCCTTGCAGGCGCCGCAGGCGCCATCCTTGCAGCCGTAGGGCATGGTCAGGCCTTGACGCAGCGCTGCGTCGAGCAGGGTTTCATCGGCTTCGGCGGTAAATTGGCGGCCGCTCGGCTGGACGGTGACTTGATAGCGCATCGGTTCCCCTCGTTGCTCGGCTAAAATGCCGACGTGCAAAAAATACTGATCGTTGGCAGCGGGGACGTCGCCCGCCGCATCCTGTCCCAACTGGCCTCGCATGCCCGGACGTACGCCCTGTTGCGCGATGCGGAGCGTGCGGCGGAATGGCGAAACGCCGGTGCCACACCGGTTCTGGCCGATCTCGACGACCGAGCCAGCCTCGTACGCCTGGCCGGTCTGGCCGACTGCATCCTGCATCTGGCGCCGCCGCCCGGAACGGGCAAGCGCGATACGCGCACCCGCAACCTGCTCGCCGCGTTGAGCAAAGGCAAAAGTCTACCACGCAGCCTGGTTTACGTAAGCACGACAGGGGTTTACGGGGATTGCAGCGGTGCCGTTATCGACGAAACCCGCAGGCTGAGGCCGGAAAGCGATCGTGCTGGCCGCCGCGTCGATGCCGAACGTTGCCTGCGTTCCTGGGGGGCGCGCAACGGGGTTGCCGTGTCCATCCTGCGGGCACCGGGCATCTATGCCGCGGACCGCCTGCCGGTCGAGCGCTTGCACAAGGGGGCGCCGGCCCTGGTCGATGGCGACGATGTCTTCACCAACCACATCCATGCCGACGACCTTGCGTCGGCCTGTATTGCCGCTATGCGCTTGGGGCGCCCCAACCGTGCCTACAATGCGGTCGACGATACAGAAATGAAAATGGCGGGTTATTTTGATCGTGTCGCCGAGGCTTTCGGCTTGCCCAAGGCGCCACGCCTGAGCCGGAGCGATGCCGAAAAACTGCTCTCGCCGGTCCAGATGTCCTTCATGCGCGAATCGCGCCGTATCGGCAACCGGCGCCTGAAAAACGAATTGAACCTGCGCCTCGCCTTTCCGTCGGTCGACGACGGCATAGCCGATGCGCTTGCCCGGAGAAACGCATGCTCATCGTAAAGACACTCCATATCTGGATGGTCATTTCCTGGTTTGCCGGCCTGTTCTACTTGCCGCGAATCTTCGTCAACCTGGCGATGGTGCCGCCGGATAGCGTGGCCGAGCGCGACCGCCTGCTGCTGATGGCCGGGAAACTGTACCGCTTCATGACGCCGCTCGGCGTCCTGGCCATCCTGCTCGGCCTGTGGCTGTGGTTCGGATACGGCTTCAGCGGTGGCTGGCTGCATGCCAAGACAGTCCTAGTTATCGTTCTCGCCCTCTATCACTGGCATTGCGGCAGGGTGTTGAAGGATTTCCAGATGGGTGGCAATGCCCGTACCCATGTCTGGTTCCGTTTCTACAACGAACTGCCCGTAATAATTCTCCTTGCCGTCCTTTTCCTCGTTGTCCTGAAGCCTTTCTGACATGAACAAATATTTTGCGATCTGCCCGCGCGGGCTTGAAGAACTGCTGCTCGAGGAATTGCGCGGCATTGGCGGCGAAGACCTGAAGGCGGTGCACGGTGGCGTCTTTTTCTCCGGGGAGTGGTCGGTCTGCTACCGCGCCAACCTCGAGTCGCGCATTGCCACGCGCATCTTGTGGCACATCGTCAAGGGGCCGTATGCCAAGGAAGAGGATATCTACCGTCTGGCGGTGCGCCAGCTCTGGCCGAATCACTTCACCGTGTCCAACACCATGCGCGTGGTCACCACGGCCATCAAGTGCCCACTGAAATCGCTGGATTTCGTGACCCTGCGTGTCAAGGATGCGGTTTGCGACCGTTTTCGGGAGGATCTTGGTGAGCGGCCGAATATCGAGACGCGCAACCCGGATGTCAGCGTCCATGTCTTCCTGACCGAGAACGAGTGCACGCTATACCTCGACACCTCGGGCCAGCCCTTGTGGCAGCGCGGCTTCCGCAAGGCCAGCGTCGATGCGCCGCTGAAAGAGAACCTGGCTGCCGGCATTCTGAAGCTGACTGGCTGGCGACCCGGCACCCCCCTGATCGATCCGATGTGCGGTAGCGGTACCTTCCTGCTCGAAGCGGTTCAGGTGGCGCTCGACCGCGCTCCCGGGCTGGATCGTACCTTTTCCTTCGAACGTCTGAAGAGTTTCGAAGCGCTGAACTGGGCGAACATCCGTGCCGCTGCCGAAGCGCGCGTCAAACCGGCGGAACCCATGGATATCCGTGGCTACGATATCGATGAGCGGGCCGTGCGCGCCACCCGCCGCAACCTGCAGGAAGCCGGCTTCGGCGGGGTAGTGACGGTCGATCATGGTGATATCCTCGAAACCCAGCCGCTGACAGATCATGGAATCCTGCTCGCCAACCCGCCGTATGGCGAGCGGATCGGCGAACAGGACGAACTGGCCGCCTTCTATCCCCAACTCGGCACGGCGTTGAAGCGCCACTGGGCTGGCTGGAACTGCTTCTTCTTCACCGCCGACCTGCGTTTGCCCAAGCTGGTCGGGCTGAAGCCCAGTCGGAAGACGCCGCTGTTCAACGGGCCGCTTGAATGCCGCCTGTTCGAGATCCGCATGGTGGCCGGCAGCAACCGAAAGGGCGGGACGTCAACGCCGGATTGAAGTCTATGGGCGCTTTTGCGCCCATACCGGGACGTATGTTTTTGCAGTGCAGCAAGCTTCTGGAATTGATTTGTGTCACTATTTTGGTCTGACCAAAATGGGAAGATTCAACTTTCATAACAAACGCAAGAGGAGAAGCAGAATGTCCGTACAGGCTGAATATCAACAAAAACGCATGACGGCGGCCGATGCGATCCACGTCGTGAAGAACGGCGACACCATCGTCGTTCCGACCGGGGTCGGCGAGCCGCCCGCATTGCTCACGGCGCTGTCCGATGTGCGCACCCGCTATCAGGATGTCAAGGTTTCCCAGATCCTGCCGTTGCGCAAGTACGGCTACATTGATCCCGAGACTACCCAGCACGTTCGCCACGTGGCGTACTTCTTCGGCGGCGTGACGCGTCCGGGTGGCCAGCAGGGCTGGGTGGATTTCCATCCCTCCTACTTCTCGGAAATGCCGATGCTGATCAACCGCGGCCTGATGCCGGCCGATGTCGTCTTCGCCATGGCTTCGCCAATGGACGAGCACGGTTATTTCTCCCTGTCGCTCGGCCCCGACTACACCATGGCTGCGATTGCCAAGGCGCGTGCCGTGGTGCTCGAAGTCAACCCGAACGTCCCGTTCGCCAATGGCGCCTGCCATATCCACATCTCGAAGGTTACCGCGCTCACCGAGAGCAACGACCCGCTGCTCGAAGTCGGGCTGCCGAAGATCGGCCCGGTTCAGGAAGCCATCGGCAAATACGTCGCCGACATGATTCCCAACGGCGCTACGCTGCAGATCGGCTATGGCGGCATTCCCGATGCCGTGGTGATGCAGCTGACGCACAAGCATGATCTGGGCATCCATACCGAAATGATCGGCGATGGCATCATGACCTTGGTCGAGGCCGGTGTGGTCAATAACAGCAAGAAAAACGTCAACAACGGCAAGATGCTGGCCACCTTCGCGCTCGGCTCGAACAAACTCTACCGTTTCATGCACCGTAACCCGGCACTTGAAATGCATCCGGTGGATATCACCAACGATCCGTACCTGGCCGGCCAGAACGACAACCTGCATTGCATCAACGCAACCATGCAGATCGACTTCATGGGCCAGTGCGGTTCGGAAAGCCTCGGTGCGGTGCCTTATTCGGGGACTGGAGGCCAGTCCGACTTCGTGCGTGCTGCCAACCGCTCAAACGGCGGCAAGGCCTTCATCGTACTGCCGGCGACGGCCAAGGATGACACCATTTCCCGCATCGTCCCGACACTTTCGGCGGGAACGCATGTGTCGACCAGCAAGAACGACATCAACTACGTAGTGACCGAATTTGGCGTGGCGCAGTTGCGCGGCAAGACCGCCAAGCAACGTTGTGAAGCCCTGATCGGCATTGCGCATCCGAATTTCCGGGGTGAGCTGCGCGAGGCAGCGAAGAAGATGAAGCTGCTGTGATCGTTGGTGGCGCTTGAGCGGGGTGCCTTACAATTTGTAGCAATTTTCCGCTCCCGCACAACCGATAATCCGCTAAGGTGATAGTGGGTTATCGGTTTTTTTAATGTCATGAAAATTCGCCGTATATTTTTCGCATTGCTTGCCCTGCTCATGCTGGGGGTCGGTACCGATGCGCTGGCGCATCGGACGCGTGTCTATATCGGAGCTTCCATCGGAGGGCCGGTTTGGGGCCCGGCCTGGGGTGGAGGTTGGGGGCCGACGTGGGGGCCTGCCTGGTATCCGCCACCTTATTACTATCCGCCGCAAGTTGTTGTGGTGCCCGCGCCGCAACCGCCGGTCTATATTGAACAGGCCGAACCGGCCGCGCAGCCGGTTCAGGCTCAGCAGTACTGGTATTACTGCAAGAGCGGCAAGGGTTATTACCCTTACGTCAAAGAGTGTCCTGAAGGTTGGCAGAAGGTTCTGCCGCAACCGGAGAAATAAGCATGTCCCAATTTGTTCGCTTGCCCCGCTGGATGTTGCTCGGCCCGGTTTTGCTCTTGGGCGCCTGTACCGTTATGCCGACCGGCCCAAGCGTCATGGTCCTGCCCGGTACCGGGCAGCCGTTTGATCGCTTCCGTGGCGACGATGTGGAGTGCAGGCAGTATGCGCATTACCAGATCGGCGGCAAGACGGCCGGCGATGCCGCGAAGGAGTCGGCCATGACCAGCGCTGCGGTAGGTACTGCGGTTGGTGCGCTCGCTGGTGCAGCTATTGGCGGCAACAGCAAGGGCGCTGCCATAGGAGCCGGGGCCGGTTTGTTGATGGGAAGCGCGACGGGTACGGATGCATCGCGTGCTTCGACGTTGGGTACGCAGCGCCAGTATGACAATGCTTACATTCAATGTATGTATGCCAAGGGGCACCGCGTTCCCGTGCCGGCCAACATGAGCTATTCGTCACCGGTTCGTTCGTCGGTGCAGAATCAGCCGCAAGACCCTGCTATTCCGCCGCCGCCCCCAGGAGCGCCGCCCCCACCGCCAGTGACACGCTGAGTTCTTCTTGGGCTGTCTTTCTTGAGCAATTGAAAATAAGCTCCCGAAAGAAGGACGAAAGGGTGGAAATGAAAACGGCGGCTCGAAGCCGCCGTTTTTATGTTGCGATTGGCTTACTCTCAGGCCGATTTGCGACGACGCGAGAAGCCAACACCCAGGAGTCCAACACCTACCAGAGCCAGAGAAACCGGCTCCGGAACTTGCAGGCTACCTTGCCGTAGCGAAGCGTAGTGGATGGTGCCGCCCATGTTCAGGACTTCGCCCCAGCCGTCACCCCAGAACGTCACTTTGGAGAAAGTGGCAACGTCATCGAAAGCGGCGACGAAAACACCCGCACCACGGTTGGTGAGAAAACCGTCACCAAAAACGGTAGAGTGGCCAACACGGATCGGAGCATTGCTATCGAAGGAGATATACAGGTCGGATACTTGGCAGCAGGTAGCCCAATCGCCCACTTCGAAACCGATGGCGTTCACCGATTTACCCTTGGCGCCAAAATCAAGGACCAGGCCGCTACCCTTGGATGACGATCCGTCGCCGGTGCCGTGACCCGTACCTGTACCTGAGGGGTCAATGCTGACCATGTAGCCAGAGGTTTGGCGGCTGGGGGAGGAGTTGCTGAGCGTGTAAATGCTTGACGACATGCTCGCATTGTTGGCGCGATAGACCGTGTAGTCGCCGCGATCAACGACAGTGCCGCTCAGTCGGGTGCTCCATACGTCATGCGTTGCGGTGCTGCCGGCGTTGCTTACCGTGGTGTTGAAATTGGCTAAGCCGCCGTCGAAGTCGTTATAGACGGTGGCAATGGTTGCGTTGGCGGAACCGGCGGCAACGGCAAGCGAGAGTAGTGCGAAAGCTTTCTTCAAGTTAGTCATGTCATTTTCCCCTGATTAAGTGCATTTCATGGCGAAACTCAAATCAATTCGAGTTTTCGCATGGAAAGCATGAGTCGTGCCAGAAATTTATTTCGTGTATTTTGTTTAATAAATCAATGTGTTGTGTGATTTCGAAAGACTGCTTTGGGGGGGCTGGAAGGGGAGTGTAAGAAATTTCGACAGTGCGCCTGCCGGAATTTCCTTGGAAATGTCGTTTGCGCCATTCTTGTCGCCAAAAAACAGGGGAGCTTCAGCCAGATGGCATGTCGGGGGGCGGGTTGCGGGCTGGCCGCGGTTTATGTGTTGACTAGGGCTTCTGGTTGTTTCAGCTGGATTTGAGCCCGGGCGAGATTATTGGAGCGGCGCCGGGTTGGGAGGGGCAAGGTAGGGCAATTTTGCAAGTATTGGCTACTTTTTGGCGATGCTTCTCTGTCAGAGTCGCCGTTGCCCGGTGAGAAGACTAGCAATCGGGGGGGGGCGGAAGTTTGCGAGGGCGTCCGTCAGTTAGTGATCGGTCGCCGGTTGTCGGTATATCGCAGCGAGTGTTTGTGCTGTCAATGTCGCGACTTCCAGGGGGGCGATCATTTGGCAAGAGGCTGTACGTCTCAGGGAGCTGCCTGAAAGCTTTGTGGCGGAGTGTTGGAAGCAGAGATGGCTACGATGTTGCTTATTCTTAGCTAATACCCTCTGTTAGGGCAGAAGGCGACTTTTTATGTCTATTCTGCCCTTTCGAGGTTTATCGCTGGAAAAGGTTGCTGCGAAAGTAGTGCAGGGCTTTGTTCGGTAGCTTTTGTCGCTGCGATTTACAAGGCGATTCCCGCACTATGTGCCTGCTGGTCAGCCCAGTAGCTGGAGCGCACCATGGGTGCGCAGGCGGCGCCGGAGAAGCCCATCTTCATCGCTTCTTCCTCGAACATCTTGAAGGTGTCGGGATGGACGTAGCGGCTGACTGGCAGATGGTGGCCGGAAGGGGCGAGGTACTGGCCGATGGTCAACATCTCGACGTCGTTGGCGCGCAGGTCACGCATCACTTCGAGGATTTCCTCATCGGTTTCGCCGAGGCCGACCATCAGGCCGGACTTGGTCTTGACGTCCGGATAGCGTGCCTTGAATTGCTTCATCAGCGCCAACGAGTGGGCGTAGTCGGCGCCCGGGCGGGCCTGTTTGTAGAGGCGGGGCACGGTTTCCATGTTGTGATTCAGCACGTCGGGGAGCGACTGGCCGAGGATGTCGATAGCGAGATCCATGCGGCCGCGGAAGTCGGGAACCAGCGTCTCGATGGTGGTCTTGGGTGAGGCCTCGCGCACGGCACGGACGACATCGACGAAATGCTGGGCACCTCCGTCGCGCAGGTCGTCGCGGTCGACGCTGGTGATCACGACGTACTGCAGTTTGAGCAGGGAGACCGAGTTGGCCAGTTCAGCCGGCTCGTTCGAATTGGGTGGCAGGGGCTGGCCGTGGCCAACATCACAGAACGGGCAGCGGCGGGTGCAGATGTCGCCGAGGATCATGAAGGTCGCCGTGCCGCGGCCGAAGCATTCGCCGATGTTCGGGCAGGCGGCTTCCTCGCAGACGGTATGCAGCTTCTTCTCGCGCAGCATGGACTTGATTTCGCCGAAACGTCCCGCGCTGTTGCCAGCCTTGACACGAATCCATTCCGGCTTGCGCAACGGCTGGTCGACGGGAACGATCTTGATGGGGATGCGGGCGGTCTTCAGTTCGCCTTTTTGCTTGACGCCTTTTTGCTTGGTTGCGCCTTCCGGTTTGGGTTCAGCCATGTTGTCTGTCCAATTGCTGCAGCAAGTGCTGCGATAGGTGCTCGCCGGCCTCTGTTACGGAAAGCGGAATGTTCAGGTTCTTGGTTTGTGTAACTTTCAGCCCGGCATAACCGCAGGGGTTGATCGCATCGAACGGGGAGAGATCCATGTCCACGTTGAGTGAAACCCCATGATACGAGCAGCCGTTGCGGATGCGTAGCCCGAGGGCTGCAATTTTTGCTTCGCCGACGTAGACGCCGGGGGCTCCGTCGCGCCGTTCGGCGCCAACACCATAGTCGGCGAGCAGGTCGATGACGGCTTGCTCGATGGCGGTGACCAGTTCGCGCACCTTGATTTTCAGGCGCGCCAGGTCGAGCAACAGATAGATGACCACTTGGCCGGGGCCGTGATAGGTGACCTGTCCGCCGCGGTCGATCTTGACCAGCGGAATGCCGACGTCGCGCAGGATGTGCTCCGGCTTGCCGGCCTGGCCGAGGGTGTAGACCGGCGGATGTTCGACGATCCAGAGCTCGTCGGTTGTTTCGGCTGTCCGATTGGCCGTGAAATCCTGCATGGCCTGGAAGGTGGGTTCGTAGTCGACCCGGCCCAGGCGTTTGACGACAAGATTCACGTTACAGAACGACTTTCACTAGCGGATGGGATGTCAGTTCCATGTACAGCGCGTCGAGCTGTGGCTTGGAGGTGGCGACAACCGTACAGGTCAGGCTCAGGTAGTTGCCTCCGGAACTGGCACGCATTTCCATCGTCGCGCCGTCGAAATCGGGCGCGTGCTTGGTGACGATGGTGAGCACCGCCTGGGCGAGTTCATCGTGCGCTTTTCCCATGATCTTCAGGGGGAAGTCGCAGGGGTATTCGAGGAGGGTGTCCTTGTAGGAAGCCATGTCAGCCTTTGCGCATTACGGTGTTCTTGAAGTCCTGATACCACTGCCACATCTGTTCGCCGTAGGGGCCGGGGCGGCCGGTGCCGACCGGCTGACCGTCGAGCCTGGTGATGGCCAGAATTTCCTTGGTCGAGGACGTCATCCAGACCTCGTCGGCGGCGCGAAGTTCCGCGTCGCTGATTTCACGAATCTCGAGGGCTTGCCGATGCGTTTCGGCCAACTCCAGGATGACGTCGTAGGTGATGCCAGGAAGCATCAAGTGGGTTTTGGGCGGAGCGATCAGCACACCGTTCTTGACGATGAAGATATTGGAGGCAGCGCCTTCCTTCATTCGCCCGTCGCGGATCAGCAGTGCTTCGGCGCAGCCTTGTTCGACGGCCTGCTGGCGTGCGAGTACGTTCGCCAACAGGGAGACAACCTTCAAGTCGCAGCGCGACCAGCGCAGGTCGGGTACGGTGATGGCCGCCACCCCTTTGGCACGGACTTCGGCCGAGGTCGTGACCAGGGGCGAAGCGAAGGCGAAGGCGGTCGGCGGCACGGTGGCCGGCGGGAAGGCGTGGTCGCGCTTGTCGTCAGCTCCGCGGGTGACCTGCAGGTAAATTGACTGGTCTTCCCACGGGGCATTCTCAACGAGCTTGAAAACAACGGCTTTCCAGGCATCGGCCGTCAGCGGATTGGCGAGTTGGATGCCGTCCAGTGTGGCCTGCAGGCGGTTGAGATGCTCATCGATGCGGAAGGTGCGGCGTGAGTAAACCGGGATGACCTCATAGACGCCGTCCCCGTACAGGAAGCCGCGGTCGAGCGGCGAGATGCCCGCTTCCGCCAAGGGCAGGAAACGGCCATTCAGGTAGACGGGGTCGGCGACGTAAGGTGTCATGCGTTTAGTTGAACCACAGGCGGATGGTGTCGATGATGCGAATGAAGATATTGCCGAGTTCGATTTTTTCAAGCGCCAGAACCGGATATTCACCATACGGCTTGTCTTCGACGGTGACCTTGACGACGCCCAGTTTCTGGCCGATCTCGATCGGCGCGATCAGGCGCGGCTCGGCGACGAATTCGGATTTCACCTTGTCGGCGTAGCCTTTCGGGACGGCAATGCCCAGATCGTTCGGGAAGCGGGCCTTGATCTCGCTCTGGGCGCCCTTCCAGACGCGCAGCTTGGCAATTTCCTGATCCTTGGCGAAGAGCGCGACGGATTCGTAGGAAATGAAGCCCCAGTTGAGCAGCTTCTGCGACTCGCTGGCGCGGGCATTGTCGGATGCCGTGCCGAGCATGACCGAGAGCAGGCGGCGCTTGTCGCGCAGGGCAGAGGAAATCAGACAATAGCCGGCGGCATCGGTGTGGCCGGTCTTGACGCCATCGACAGTGGGGTCGATGAAGAGCAGGCGGTTGCGGTTCGGCTGGGTGATGTTGTTGTAGCGGAATTCCTTCATCGAATAGTACTTGCCGTACTCAACCGGGAAGTCGCGGATCAACGCCGAGGCAAGCAGCGACAGGTCGCGTGCCGTGGTGTAGTGGTTGGCGTCGGGCAGGCCGGTCGAATTCGTGAAGTGGCTGTTCGTCATGCCCAGGCGCTGTGCTTCGCGGTTCATCATTTGCGCGAAGTTTTCCTCGCTGCCGGCAATGCCCTCGGCCAGCGTGACGCAGGCATCGTTCCCGGATTGCACGATCATGCCCTTGATTAGGTCTTCGACCGGAACCTGGGTGTCGACGCGGATGAACATCTTCGATCCGCCGGTGCGCCAAGCTTTTTCGGAAACCGGCAGCGGCTGGTCGAGGGCCAGGGTTTTCTTGTGGATGGCCGCGAATGTCAGGTAGGCCGTCATCAGCTTGGTCAGCGATGCCGGTTCGAGACGGTCATCCGGCTTTTCGGCGGTCAGCACCTGATTGGAGCCGAGATCAAGCAGTAGCCACGATTTGGCGGCTAGTGTGGGTGGAACGGGAAGTTGTTGGGCGAAGGCCGGGGCGGCGAGGGTGATACTGAGCAGAAGGACTGCCGTCTTGCGAAACAGCGACATGGTTTTTTTCTTTGGAGGTGCGTTGGGGGAGATCAATTATACCCTTGGCTCGGAGGTGTCCTGAGCCGCTGCCGCGCACAAGGCTTCGACGGCGGGATGGCGAATCCGGCGTTCGCTGGAGATGGCGTAGATTTGCTCGCTAACGCCTTGCATGGCTCCCAGCGGCCGGGCATCGAGCTGTTGGGCAACTTGCGCGACGAGGGCGAGCGGTGCGGGGAATATGCCCAGCCCACCCCGACCGAAGGTATTGAGCAACGCGCTGTCCTCAAATTCGCCGACGATTTTGGGACGAACTTCGGCGATCTCCAGCCAGCGGTCGATGCGGCCACGCAAGGCGTTGTGACGGGTAGGCAACAACATCGGTGCGCCATCGAGCGATGCCGGAAAATCCTTACCGTAACGTTCAACCAGGGCCGGGGTGCCGAACAGTCCGGTGGCAAACTCACCCAGTCGGGTACTGAATACTTTCAGGTTGCCGCCTACCGGTGCGGCACGATCGGTCAGTACCACGTCCAGTCGATGCAGGGCGAGGTCGGCGAGCAGCGTTTCGAATTCCCCTTCATCGCAGATCAGGCGGACATCGGCCGGCATTTCGGTTACTGTGGATAGCAATCGGTAGGCAAGGAGCTTTGGAATGCCATCGGAAATGCCGGCACGCAGGCGCAAGGTCGATTCGCTGTCGCTATGCTGGATCGCGTCGACCAATGCGTCGCCAAGCTGAAAAATCTGGTCGGCGTAGCCAAGCGCAATGCGGCCGGCGTCGCTAAGAACCAGGCCGCGCCCTTGGCTGTTGAACAGGGCTTTGCCGAGTTGCCGTTCGAGCAGCGATAGTTGCCCGGATATGGTCTGGATGGCGACTCCGAGGCGATCGGCGGCGCGGGTGATGCTGCCTTCCTGGGCGACAACCCAGAAGTAGTGCAGGTGTTTAAAATTGATTTGGCTCATGAGTTCAACAGAAAAAAACGAAGTAATAGTTAATTTTGCTCCGGTTTTATTGATTGTTGCAATGCAATACCATCGAGGCCGTTTCTCTTTGGAGGATATAGTCTATGAAACGCATCGTTCTGTTCTTGCTGACCAACCTGGCCGTGATGCTGGTGCTCAGCGTCGTGACCAGCCTGCTCGGCGTCAACAAGTTCCTGACCGCCAATGGCCTCAATGTCGGCATGTTGTTCGTGTTTGCCGCTGTGATCGGCTTCGGTGGCGCCTTCATTTCGCTGCTCATGTCGAAGACCATGGCCAAGTGGAGCACCGGCGCGCAGGTCATTGCGCATCCAAGCACATCGACAGAGGTCTGGCTGGTCGATACCGTCGCCAAGCTGAGCCAGAAAGCAGGTCTGCCGATGCCTGAAGTGGCGATTTACGACGGCGAGCCGAATGCCTTCGCGACTGGCGCGACCAAGAACAGCTCGTTGGTTGCCGTCTCCACAGGCTTGCTGCAGAGCATGACCCGTGAGGAGGCCGAGGCTGTACTGGCCCATGAGGTCGCGCACATCGCCAACGGCGACATGGTGACGCTGACCTTGATCCAGGGCGTGGTCAATACCTTCGTCGTTTTCCTGTCTCGTGTTGTCGGTTATGTCGTGGATAGTTTCCTGCGGCGCAATGACGAGGAAAGCAGCGGCCCAGGTATCGGCTACATGGTGACCAGTATTGTTTGCGAAATCGTCTTCGGTATCCTGGCCAGCATCATTGTCGCGTGGTTCTCCCGTCAGCGTGAGTTTCGTGCCGATGCGGGTGCCGCCAGTCTGATGGGTTCGCCGACGCCGATGCAGAATGCTTTGCGCCGGCTTGGGAACTTGCACACGGAGCCGTTGCCCCAGAGCATGGCGGCTTCCGGGATCGCGGGTGGCAAGGGGGGATTCATGGCTTTGTTCTCCACTCATCCGCCGCTGGAGGAACGAATTTCTGCTTTGAACGGTCGTTGAACGCGGTAATAAAGCGAATCCATGAAAAACAAGCTTAAAAATTGGGTGGCACTGCTGGGCATGGGAAGCTCCCTGGCTTTTGCTCAGGCGTCGTATGACTTGCCTCGCCTTGAGTCGTTGGCCCTTGAAACCAGCCGGGCGGTGCAGGCCATGCGCGACCAGGTGCAGTCGGCTCAGGCGGGGGTTGTCACGGCAGGTGCCTTCCCGAATCCGGAAGTCGAGTATCTGGGCGGTTCGGCGCGCCCGCGCGGTGTCGGCGGTACTGCCGGAGATGCACGCAGCGTGATGTTGACGCAGCCGCTGGATATGCCATGGGTACGCGGCCCGCGGATTGGTGCCGCGGAAGCAGTGGTTGCCTCGACGCAGGCTACGGCTGAGGTATTTAATGCCGATGTGATTGCCCGTTTGCGCGTACGCTATTTCGACGTCTTGCGGCGCGAGGCCGAGTTGAGGAACGCGCGCCTGGATGCGGAGTTGGTGGAGGGTGTGCGTTCGCGTATTGCGCTGCGCGTCGAGACGGGTGAAGCCCCGCGTCTGGAGCTGATGCGTGCTGAAGCCGAGTCGTTGAACGCGGAGAAGTCCGTTCAAGCGGCCACCTTCCGTGTCCAGCAGGCAAGAGCCTTGCTGCGTCAGGCAGTTGGCGATGCCTTGCCGCCAGACTTTGCGCTTGAGGGGCAGCTTTCGAATGTGCCCGAGTTGACTGAACTCGAGGGGGCGCGCCTGCAAATGCAGAGCACGAGCCCCGATCTGGCGCGTAGTCGCGCCGAATTGCAGCGGGCCGAACGCGTGCTGGAGCTCGAGCGCAAGAAGCGCTGGCCGACCTTCGCCGTGAAGGCGGGGCGCGATCAGGATCCGGATGTGCAAACTTCCCGCGTCGGGCTGACCATGAGCATCCCCCTATGGGATCGTCGCACCGGGCCGGTTGCCGAGGCCGAGGCGCAACTGGCGAGGGCGCGCAATGAGTTGCTTGCACAGGAGTTTGCGCTTGGGCAGTCCCTGGATTCGGCCTATCAGGTATATGGTATTGCACGGGCACAGGTGACCGCCCTCGAGTCGGGCATTGTCCGGAAAGCCGAAGCGGCCCTCAAAGTGGCGGATGCTGCCTATCGCTTTGGTGAGCGCAGCTTCCTGGAGGTTGTGGATGCTCAGCGCGTGTATCGCGCGGCCCGAGCCGAACTGATTTCGGCGCGCCATGAATTGGCTGCTGCCTGGGTGGAAATTGAACGACTACGGGCATTGCCCGGAGGTAAATCAGAATGAAAAAAGCAGTCATTGCGCTGTTGGTCGCCGGGTTGCTGGCCGGATGCGGCGAAGAAAAGGACTCGCATTCCAAGGCGGTAGCAGCGGACCCGTTGTCGGTAACGCCTGCTGCGGAGCTGAACAGCCAACTCAAGGTACTTGAGGTTGCGAAGGAGTCGGTCGCCGAGATGCTGCGGGTGACGGGCAATATCGATTTCGATGAGCAGCGCGTCGCGCGCATCGGTGCTACCGTCACCGGGCGCGTGGTCGAGGTGGATGTTTTGCCGGGGCAGGATGTGAAAAAGGGCGAGTTGCTCGCCCGTTTGAACAGCAGCGAGCTCTCCAGTCAGCAGTTGGCCTACATGAAGGCTCGTGCCCAGCTGGAGCTGAATCGCCGTGCGGCGGAGCGGGCCAAGGCACTGCTGGCCGCGGACGTGATCGGGGCGGCTGAGCTGCAGCGACGGGAAAGCGAATATCAGATCTCCGTCGCGGAAACCCGAGCGGCAGCCGATCAGCTACGCTTGCTCGGCTTTTCGGAAGCGGCATTGAACCGTCTGGGCGCTCAGGGGGCGGTGGATTCGGTTACGCCGGTCTCTGCCTCGCGTCAGGGTACGGTCGTCGAGCGTCGCGTAGCCGTGGGGCAGGTGGTGCAGCCGGCCGATACGCTGTTCGTGGTTGCTGATCTGTCGCGGGTCTGGGCGCTGGCGCAAGTGCCGGAGCAGCAGATCGGACAGGTTCGCGTCGGCCAGCAGGTGAGCATCGAGGTGCCGGCACTGGGGAACGAGCGGCGCGTCGGCAAGCTGATTTTTGTCGGTCACACGGTCGATCCCGAAACACGTACGGTTCTTGTTCGCACCGAATTGGACAACCGTGACGGCGCCTTGAAGCCCGCCATGTTGGCAACGATGCTGATCGAGGCGCGGCCAAGCGACAAGTTGGTGGTGCCGGCCAGTGCAGTCGTGCGTGAAGGTGAGGAGGAATTCGTATTTGTCGTCGGCGACGGTGGTCAGTATCGCCTGACCAAGGTCAAGCTGGCACCGGAGCATGGCGGGCGTCGCGTCGTGATATCCGGCCTCAAGGGCGGCGAGAAGCTCGTTGTCGAGGGGGCGTTTCACTTGAACAATGAGCGCAATCGCCTGGCTGCGGAGGGGTCATGATCGAGTCACTGGTTCGCTCGGCACTGGCGCAGCGCCTGATCGTGGCGGTGATCGCCGCGATCTGCCTGGCGTTCGGGCTGGATGCCGCCCGTAAATTGTCGGTGGATGCTTTCCCGGATGTGACCAACATCCAGGTGCAGATCGCCACCGAGGCACCGGGGCGTTCACCCGAGGAAGTGGAGCGTTTCGCGACCGTGCCGCTGGAAGTGGCGATGACCGGCTTGCCGGGCCTGACGGAAATGCGTTCGCTGAATAAGCCGGGGCTTTCCCTGATCACGCTCGTATTTACCGATAGCACGAACGTTTATTTTGCCCGGCAGTTGGTGATGGAGCGGCTACTGGAAGTCGGAACACGACTGCCGCCGGGGATTACCCCGGTGCTTGGGCCGGTATCCACCGGCTTGGGCGAGGTCTTTCAATACACCCTGGAGCGACCGGATGACGGCGAGCGTGCGCTGACACAAGAAGAGTTGATGCAGCGCCGGGTTGCCCAGGATTGGGTTGTCCGCCCCTTGCTGCGCTCGATTTCCGGCGTGGCTGAAATCAACTCGCAGGGCGGCTACGCCAAGCAGTATCAGGTGTTGGTGAACCCGGACAAATTGCGCCACTATGGCATCAGTGTCGCCGACGTCTATCAGGCTGTCGGGCAAAACAACGCCAATGCCGGGGGCGGGGTGCTGCCACAGTATGCGGAGCAGTATCTGATCCGCGGTATCGGCTTGGTGCGCGACGTGGAAGACTTGAAGGTGATCGTGCTGCGCGAGCGTGGCGGTGTTCCGGTCTATCTGCGCGACGTGGCCGAAGTCGAGATTGGCCACGAGGTTCGTCAGGGCGGCCTGGTCAAGAACGGCGTCACCGAGTCGGTGGGCGGCATCGTCATGATGCTGGCCGGCGGCAATGCCAAGGAAGTGGTCGGCCGGATCAAGGACCGGGTTGACGAAATCAACGCCAAGGGCATGCTGCCCGATGGCTTGAAGATCGTGCCTTACTATGATCGCTCCGAACTGGTCGATGCGGCGCTGTGGACCGTCACCAAGGTCCTGCTCGAAGGCGTGGCTTTGGTCGTGGTGGTGCTTTTCCTCTTCCTGGGGGATGTCCGCTCGTCGCTGATCGTCGTCGCCACCTTGATCCTGACGCCGCTATTGACCTTCTTCGCCATGAATCGCCTGGGGATTTCCGCCAACCTCATGTCACTGGGCGGCCTGGCCATCGCGATCGGCTTGATGGTGGATGGTTCCGTCGTGGTCGTCGAAAATGCCTTCGCCCAGTTGGGCCGCGCCGGTCAGGCTGCGGAAAACAAGGCTCGGGTCATTCTGCGGGCTGTGGTTGAAGTTGCAACCCCCGTCATCTTTGGCGTGGGCATTATCATTCTCGTGTTCCTGCCGCTGATGACGCTGGAGGGCATGGAAGGCAAAATGTTTGCGCCGCTGGCCTATACCATCGCCATTGCGCTGGCCATCTCCCTGGTCCTGTCGCTGACGCTGACGCCGGTGATGTCGAGCTATCTGCTCAAGGCGCCTGAACACGACGGCGATCACGACACTGCACTTATCCGGGCGATCAAGCGTCCCTACGTCAAACTGCTGGAATGGGCCTTGGGCAACGAACGCAAGACCGTGGCCATTTCCATCGGTGTGTTTGTCGCCTCGATCGCCGTCCTGCCCTTGCTCGGTACGGCATTTATTCCGGAAATGAAGGAAGGCTCGATCGTGCCGGGGATTACCCGGGTTCCGAATATATCGCTCGACGAGTCCATCAAGATGGAAATGGAGGCAACCCGCCTGATGCGTGAGGTGCCGGGGGTGAAGTCGGTGGTTTCCGGCGTCGGTCGCGGCGAATCGCCGGCTGATCCCCAGGGGGCGAACGAATCATCACCGATCGTCAGCTTGCTGCCGCGTGAAGAATGGCCGGACGGCTGGGGCGAGGAGGATATTGCCAAGGCCCTGCGCGAAAAGCTGAAGGTCTTGCCGGGCGTGCAGATCGTCATGTCACAACCGATCTCGGCGCGGGTGGCGGAAATGGTCACCGGTGTTCGCTCGGATATTGCAGTCAAGATTTTTGGCGACGACTTGGATCAGTTGCGTAAGGTGGCGGGACAGATCGGCCGCATCGCGCAATCGCTCGATGGCGCCAACGACCTTCGGGTGGAGCGGGTGAGCGGTCAGCAGTATCTGACCATTGAAATCGACCGCCAGGCCATTGCCCGCCTCGGTATCAACGTCGCCGAAGTCAATGATCTGATCGAGACGGCAATTGGCGGCAAGGTGGCCAGCGAAATCTTCGAAGGCGAACGCCGTTTTCCTGCTGCAGTACGCTTGCCCGAGCGTTTCCGCAATAATATCGAAGCCATTTCGAACATCCTGATCACCTCTCGGGACGGCGCGACTGCGCGTCTGGCCGATGTTGCGAAAATACGGGTCCAGGATGGACCGGCCCAGATTTCCCGTGAGCTCGGCAAGCGCCGTATCGTCGTTGGTGTTAACGTCAAGGAGCGCGATCTGGGTGGTTTTGTTGCGGAGCTGCAGCAAAAGGTCGGCCAACAGGTGAAGCTGCCTGAGGGCTATTATCTGGAGTGGGGGGGGCAGTTCCAGAACATGGAACGTGCACTGGGGCATCTCAGCGTGATCATTCCGATCACTATCGCAGCCATCTTCTTCCTGCTCTTCTTACTCTTCAACTCGCTGCGTTTTGCGACCCTGATTATCACGGTACTTCCGTTTGCCTCAATTGGCGGCATTTTCGGTCTGCTCATGGCGGGAGAATATCTGTCCGTCCCCGCGTCGGTGGGCTTTATCGCCCTGTGGGGCATTGCGGTACTGAATGGCGTGGTCCTGGTATCGTATATCCGGGGCTTGCGGGAAGATGGGTATAGCGTGCGCGAAGCAGTCGTCGAAGGTGCCAAGCTGCGCTTCCGCCCGGTGATGATGACGGCGACTGTGGCCATGCTCGGACTGATTCCGTTCCTCTTTTCCACAGGGCCCGGATCGGAGGTGCAAAGACCCTTGGCCATCGTGGTCATCGGTGGTCTGATTACGTCGACCTTGCTGACGTTGGTTGTCTTGCCAACGATCTATCGCTGGTTTGACGAAGAGAAGCTTGAAGCATGATGGAGGAAATATCATGAAGGAAATCAAGGCCATCATCCGTCCCAATAAACTGCCGCTCCTGCGCGAAGCTCTGGTTGCCATGCCCGGGTTTCCGGGCATGACGGTGGATCGTGTCGAGGGGTGCAGCGCGCCAAATCGCCACGTGCCCGCCAAGGCAAGGATCAAGGACGAACTGACCGACTATACCCCCAAGGTTCGTATCGAAATTGTTGCTCCTGACGACGTTGCTGAAACGATTTTCCAGCGTATTACCGAGGTAGCCCAGACAGGTCACTATGGCGATGGCCTGGTCTGGATTACCAAGGTGGAAAAAGCTGCATTCGTATTTAAGACGACGCTGGGACAGGACGACAAATAGCCGGTCGTTATTACTTTCGTTTGGTGTGGAGGAATTCACGGGTATCCGCCGGAGATATCACTATCATTGAGGCTGTCAGAAACGCCCGTAGGGCAATATTGCCGTCTCAGCAGCATGGAAACTCAACTCAGTCTTGTCTCCGCCACTACCCTGATGTCTCCGGAAGACCTTCAGGAGGGTATCGCCAGCCTTTCGCGCGGCACCTACTTCGCGGAAGCGAGTTTGGACATGATGATGAGCATCCTGACCGAATCGGCTGCCAATATTTGTGGTGTTGAGCGTGCCAGCATCTGGGCGTTGACAGACGACCGGCGCGAGTTGCGTTGCCTTGGCCTTTACGAGCGTTCAAAACGCTTGCACAGCAGCGGTAACATCATCGATGCCATTGGCCATCCGGTTTTTTTTGCGGCGCTACAAAAAGGTGACTGCATTGCAGTCGACGATGTCTATGTGCATCCGGTCACCGCTGAGTTTGTCAGCTATTACCTGCCGCGTCACCGAGTGACAGCAATGCTTGCTACGCCCATCCACGTTCGCGGCGAACTGCAGGGCGTTCTGTGCCTGGAGCAGGTCGGTACCAGGCAAGCTTGGGCTGCGGCGCATCAGATTTTTGCCCAAGCCGTGGCTAATCTGGTGACCCTGGCTCTGGTCGAATACGAGGCTGGGGAGGCCAGGCGGGAGGCGTGCGCGGCGGTCGAGCAGTTGCGAGCGGTTATCAATGCTTCGCAGGATGCCGTGTTGCTTGCCGACGCTCAGAGCGGCGAAATACTCGACGTCAATCGTCAGGCGGAGGCACTGACCGGTCGTTCGCGTGCCGAGTTGCTCGGGCGTCACCATGTCAGCCTCTATTCCGTTGAGCAGCAGTCAACCGTCACTGGCGAGGTCCGCCGAATGTTGGAAGGAGGGGGGGCAGCGGGGCGTCTGGCAGCAGAGGTTCAGCGCAGCGACGGGCAGCGGATTCCGGTTAGCGTATCGGCCGCGAGAACAGATCTCAGCGATGGCCGTCGTTTGGCACTCAGCATTCTTCGGGCCGCCTAGGCCGCCACTGCGTCAATCGTTCTTTCCAGTGTATCGAGCAGAGCTAGGAGGTCTTCCCTGGCTGCACGTTCGTCAAGTTCGTTGGCACCCTGCCTGACGGCGTTGGCAAATTGGCGGGCGAGGTGCATGACGCCCCAGATCTCCAGATTTTCAGCATCCTGCGCCAGCTTGAGCGCCTCGCTGGTCAGGACATAGGCATCGGGCGGCAAAGTTGCCAGGGCGTCGCGCAGTAGATCCAATTGTTCGTGCGCCTCGCTCACGAACAGGCGATCGAGGACAGGTGATCGCTGGCTGATATCGCTGCTGCTTGCGGCAGTTTCGAGTCGCTTGGCAAAGTGTCGGGCACGCTCGGCGAATGCATCGTGTTCCAAACCAAGCGGATCGCGTAGGCACTCGATGGTGCCGGTTAGCGCGGCGATCAGGCGGGCAGGAGGGTCCCCTTCTTCCAGTCGATCCACTGCGCCGGCCAGTGCCTCGCCAAGGCGTAGGCAATCGCTGTCGACGATTTCCAGGGCGATGGTATAGAGATTGAATACGGCAGGCCGAACGCCGTCGTCAACGGAGTCGTGCCGCTGTGACCAAGCTTCTTCCAGTCGCTTGCAGGCTTCGAGCCAGCGCTCATTCAGTTGGGTAGCGAAGCGAGGTGGGCGGGATTTCTCCACCCAGGGCAGCAGGGCGGCAGTCGCATCCAGCGTTGGCGCGAGTGCAGCCCGGGATTCCTCGAGATCGTCCTCGGGAATGTCGCCCATTTTTCCTTAGTTGCCGGCCAGTTTGGAGAAGGCCGCAACGACCTCGGGCGGGGCCTGGACCAGTTCGATCAGCACGCCTTCACCGCCGATCGGGAATTCCTCGTTCCCCTTGGGATGCAGGAAGGTGATGTCGAAGCCGGCCGCACCCTTGCGGATGCCACCCGGGGCGAAGCGCACACCGTTGGCCGACAGCCATTCAACGGCCTTGGGCAGGTCGTCGATCCACAGGCCGACGTGGTTGAGCGGGGTGGCATGCACGGCCGGCTTTTTCTCCGGATCGAGCGGCTGCATCAGGTCGACCTCGACCTTGAACGGACCGCTGCCCATGGCGCAGATGTCCTCATCGACGTTCTCGCGCTCGGAAACGAAGGTGCTGGTGATTTCCAGGCCGAATTTCTCGACCCACAACGTGCGCAGTTTTTCCTTGGAAGGGCCGCCGATGGCGATTTGCTGGATACCAAGAACCTTGAACGGGCGTGTCATGACGGGATTCCTATGGTGGATTGGATGATGTAATCCATAATTATAGGGGTTTCTTACGGTAGGCAAAGACCAGCATCGCGACGCCGGCCAGGATCATCGGCAGCGACAGCCACTGCCCCATGCTGATGATGTACGATTGCCCGAATATGCCGTGATCCGGCTCGCGGAAAAACTCGGTGATGAAGCGGAAGGCCCCGTAGCCGATCAGGAAAATGCCGGAAACCGCTGCCCGCGGCTTTGGTTGACGGCTGTACAGCCACAGGATCACGAACAGTACGACGCCTTCAAGTCCGACATGATAGAGCTGTGATGGGTGGCGCGGCTGCATGTCGCCCGACTGCGGGAAGACCATTGCCCAGGGCAGGCTCGGATCGGCTACGCGGCCCCAAAGTTCGCCGTTGATGAAATTGCCGATGCGCCCTGCGGCCAGACCCAGCGGCACCAGTGGCGCGACGAAGTCCATCACGTCGAACCAATGTTTGCCATGCTTGCGCGTCCATAAGCCCATGGCGACAAGTACGCCGAGGAAGCCGCCATGAAAGCTCATGCCGCCCTTCCAGACGGCAAGAATTTCCAGCGGATTGGCCAGGTAATAGCCGGGTTCGTAGAACAGGACCTGCCCCAGTCGGCCCCCGAGAATGACCCCCAGCATGCCGTAGAACAGGAGATCGTCGAGTTGCTCCGTGCTCAGGAAGCCGGAGCGATTCTTGATGCGTAGCCGCCCGAGCAAAATAAATTGAACGAAGGCGACCAGATACATCAAACCGTACCAGCGCACGGAGAGTGGGCCGAAAGAAAAGGCGATGGGGTCGAACTGCGGGTGTAGAAGCATTGCAGGCACAGAGTGGGCTAGAATTGCCCGATTATAGTTCGCGCCCGTGACAACACCGTGGCGTTCAGTTTCGACGGAGAGAGAGTCATGCCGCAATATCGTTCCCATACCTCCACCCACGGCCGCAACATGGCGGGTGCGCGCTCCCTGTGGCGTGCCACCGGCATGAAGGATGGCGACTTCGGCAAGCCGATTATCGCCGTGGTCAACAGCTTCACCCAATTCGTACCCGGTCATGTGCACCTCAAGGATCTAGGCCAGATGGTGGCGCGTGAGATCGAGGCGGCCGGCGGCGTGGCCAAGGAATTCAATACCATCGCTATCGACGATGGCATCGCCATGGGCCACAGCGGCATGCTCTACTCGCTGCCCAGCCGCGATCTGATCGCCGACTCGGTGGAGTACATGGTCAATGCGCACTGCGCCGATGCCATGGTCTGCATCTCCAACTGCGACAAGATCACCCCGGGCATGCTGATGGCCGCCATGCGCCTGAATATTCCCGTCGTTTTTGTTTCCGGTGGTCCGATGGAGGCTGGCAAGGTCAAGCTGCAGGACAAGATCGTACACCTCGATCTGGTCGATGCCATGGTTAAGGCGGCCGATGCCTCCGTCTCGCAGGCCGATCTCGACGAAATCGAGCGTTCCGCTTGCCCGACTTGTGGTTCGTGTTCCGGCATGTTTACCGCAAACTCGATGAACTGCCTGACCGAGGCGCTCGGTCTCAGCCTACCCGGCAATGGTACCGTCGTCGCTACACATGCCGACCGCAAGCAATTGTTCCTGCGTGCCGGCCGCCTGGCCGTCGAGCTTTGCAAGCGCTATTACGAACAGGATGACGCCTCTGTCCTGCCGCGTTCGATTGCCACCCGTGGCGCCTTCGAAAACGCCATGACGCTGGATGTTGCCATGGGCGGCTCGACTAATACCGTGCTGCACATCCTGGCTGCTGCCCAGGAAGCCGGTGTCGATTTCACGATGGCCGACATCGACCGCATTTCGCGTTCCGTGCCCTGTCTGTGCAAGGTGGCGCCGATGACTGACAAGTACCACATCGAGGATGTTCACCGCGCGGGCGGCATCATGGGCATCCTTGGCGAACTCGACCGCGCCGGCCTGTTGCATCGCGATGCGCCGACCGTTCATGCCAGGACCTTGGGCGAGGCCATCGATCGTTGGGATGTCGTGCGCGAACACGACGTAAAGGTGCACGATTTCTTCAAGGCTGCGCCGGGCGGCGTGCCGACCCAGGTTGCCTTCTCTCAGGATCGTCGTTTCAACGAACTCGATCTTGATCGTACCCAGGGCTGTATCCGCAACAAGGCCAACGCCTATTCCAAGGATGGTGGCCTTGCCGTTCTCTCTGGAAACATCGCGCTCGACGGTTGCATCGTCAAGACGGCCGGCGTCGATGAGTCGATCTGGAAATTCACCGGCCGCGCTCGCGTCTTCGAAAGCCAGGATTCGGCGGTGGAGGGCATCCTCGGTGGCCAGATCGTCGCCGGCGATGTCGTTGTCATCCGTTACGAAGGCCCGAAGGGCGGCCCTGGTATGCAGGAAATGCTCTACCCGACCTCCTACTTGAAGTCGATGGGCTTGGGGAAGGCATGCGCCCTGCTCACCGACGGCCGCTTCTCCGGTGGTACCTCTGGCCTGTCCATCGGCCATGCCTCGCCGGAAGCGGCGGACGGTGGTGCCATCGGCCTGGTCGAGGAGGGCGATACCATCGAGATCGACATCCCGAATCGTCGCATCCATCTTGCCGTCTCCGATGACGTTCTCGCCAAGCGCCGCGCCGCGATGGACGCCAAGGGGGATGCCGCCTGGAAGCCGGTCGATCGCCAGCGCACGGTTTCCGCCGCGCTGCAAGCCTACGCCCTGATGGCCACCTCGGCCGACAAGGGGGCGGTGCGCGACGTTACGCAGATCCAGCGCCGCAAATGACACTGACCGTCTGGCTCGGGTTCCTGCTGGCGGCGATCCTGATCGCCGTCACGCCCGGGCCGGGGGCCGTGATCAGTATGAGCACCGGTGTGCGGCACGGCTATGCTGCGGCTCTGGTCGTCATCCTGGGCTTGCAAGCCGCATTGCTCCTCCAGTTGTTGGTTGTTGCCCTTGGCTTAGGGGCTTTACTCGCCGCATCGGAGGCCGCCTTCTCGGTCATCAAGTTTCTCGGTGCGGCCTATTTGCTTTGGCTCGGCATTCAGAAATGGCGAGCTCCTGTGCTTCCCGTGGATAGCAAGCTGCCGGCGATTCCTCGAAAGGGATTGTTTATCCAAGGGGTGTTGGTCAACTTGACCAATCCGAAGGCGATCATCTTTATTGGTGCATTGGTCCCACAGTTTGTCGATCCGGCTTTGCCGCAGGTGGCGCAATACGGAGAGATCGCTGCTACTCTCTGCCTTACGGACGTGGTGGTGATGTCGGGATATGCCCTGGCCGCGGAACGTCTTGGTCGCTGGCTGCACGATCCGCGCAGCATACGTCTGCAAAACAGGTTTTTCGGTGGTCTGTTTGTTTCTGCTGGCGCGTTGCTGGCCATCTCTTCCCGCCCCTCTTGAGGCAGCTGTCAACCTGGTGGCGAGCGAATCGTTATCTCCCCACGGGTGTCCGAACGGCGTAGCTCTTCTCCCTGTTTGCCAGGGGCCGAAAAGGGTTTTATCATCCGATGCTGTTATTTCCACCAACCCGATGAACGGAGCGAGAGAATGAAAGCTGTTTACATTGCCATGATGGCAGCCGCAGGTGTCGTGATGGCCGGTCAGGCGCACGCCGATGAGGCGCTGGCCAAGGCCAAGAACTGCATGTCCTGCCACGCAGTCGACAAGAAGCTGGTTGGCCCGGCGTACAAGGACGTTGCCGCCAAGTACAAGGGTGATGCCAAGGCTCCGGCTGCTTTGGCTGCCAAGATCAAGGCGGGCGGCAAGGGTGCATGGGGCGAAATCCCGATGCCGCCGAATAACGTTACCGAAGACGAAGCCAAGAAACTGGCTGCCTGGGTTCTGTCCCAGAAGTAATTCAGTTTCAAATTCGCGAAAAGCCGGCTATATGCCGGCTTTTATGTTTTTGGGTGTTGACAGGGTGAGGCGTCGTCTGGATAATCTCGGGTTCTTCCGGAGGGATACCCAAGCGGTCAACGGGAACAGACTGTAAATCTGTCGGCTCAGCCTTCGAAGGTTCGAATCCTTCTCCCTCCACCAGATTTAATGCTGTAGCGGCCTGTGCTGCGGGCGTAGGGTTTTGCGGGTGTAGCTCAATGGTAGAGCTGAAGCCTTCCAAGCTTAAGACGAGGGTTCGATTCCCTTCACCCGCTCCACGACACGGTACGGCTGGAGTTTTAAGGTAGGCCCATGTGGCTCAGTGGTAGAGCACTCCCTTGGTAAGGGAGAGGTCGGCAGTTCGATCCTGCCCATGGGCACCACCGATTAGCTTGGATTCTGGATTTTTATTTATCTGATTATTGAGGAACTGGAATGGCTAAGGAAAAATTCGAGCGTACGAAACCGCACGTGAACGTTGGCACGATTGGTCACGTTGACCACGGCAAGACCACGCTGACCGCTGCGATCACGACTGTGCTGTCGGCCAAGTTTGGCGGCGCCGCCAAGAAGTACGATGAAATCGACGCTGCCCCGGAAGAAAAGGCGCGCGGCATCACCATCAACACCGCCCACGTCGAATACGAAACCGCCAACCGTCACTACGCCCACGTTGACTGCCCGGGCCACGCTGACTACGTCAAGAACATGATTACCGGTGCCGCCCAGATGGACGGCGCCATTCTGGTCTGTTCCGCCGCTGACGGCCCGATGCCGCAAACCCGTGAGCACATCCTGCTGGCTCGCCAAGTTGGCGTGCCGTACGTTCTCGTGTTCATGAACAAGTGCGACATGGTTGACGACGCCGAGCTGCTCGAGCTGGTCGAAATGGAACTGCGCGAACTGCTCTCCAAGTACGACTTCCCGGGCGACGACACCCCGATCATCCATGGCTCCGCTCTGAAGGCCCTGGAAGGCGACCAGTCCGAAATCGGCGAACCGTCCATCTTCCGCCTGGCTGATGCCCTGGACTCCTACATCCCGACCCCGGAGCGCGCAGTCGACATGCCGTTCCTGATGCCGGTCGAAGACGTCTTCTCCATCTCTGGTCGCGGCACCGTTGTGACCGGTCGTGTTGAGCGCGGCATCGTCAAGGTTGGCGAAGAAATCGAAATCGTCGGTATCCGTCCGACCCAGAAGACTACCTGTACCGGTGTGGAAATGTTCCGCAAGCTGCTCGACCAAGGTCAAGCTGGCGACAACATCGGCGCCCTGCTGCGTGGCACCAAGCGTGAAGACGTCGAGCGTGGTCAAGTCCTGTGCAAGCCGGGCTCCATCACCCCGCACACCCACTTCACGGGCGAAGTGTACGTTCTGTCCAAGGACGAAGGTGGTCGTCACACCCCGTTCTTCAACAACTACCGTCCGCAGTTCTACTTCCGTACGACCGACGTGACCGGTGCGATCTCGCTGCCGGAGGGCGTTGAAATGGTCATGCCGGGTGACAACATCCAGATGACGGTCAAGCTGATTGCACCGATCGCCATGGAAGAAGGTCTGCGCTTCGCCATCCGCGAAGGCGGTCGTACCGTCGGCGCCGGCGTCGTCGCCAAAATCATCGAGTAATCGATTGTAGTAATAGTTGCAAGAGCGCTCTGGGAAACCGGGGCGCTTTAGTGTCTCTGCAGCAGGGGTGTAGCTCAATTGGTAGAGCGCCGGTTTCCAAAACCGAAGGTCGGGGGTTCGATTCCCTCCGCCCCTGCCACTCTCTTTAAAGATCGCGAACGTCATGGCTAACAAGATCAAGTTTGCGCTAGCGCTGGTTATTCTGGCTGCTGGCGTGGCTGGCTTCTACCTGCTCTCGGAGCAGGCAATGATTTTGCGCGTCCTGGCGGTCCTCGTTGGGTTGGCGCTGGCAGTTGTCGTGGCTTGGAAAACCGAGCCGGGTCAGCGCTTTTTTGTTTTTGGCAACGAGGCGGTCGTCGAGGCCAAGAAGGTTGTCTGGCCGACGCGCAAGGAAACCATGCAAACCACCGGGGCGGTGTTCGCCTTCGTTGTGGTCATGGCGATCTTCCTGTATCTGACTGATAAGAGCCTTGAGGTTGTCCTGTACGACTGGGTGCTGGGCTGGAAGAAATCATGAGCAAACGTTGGTACGTCGTACATGCCTACTCCGGCTTCGAAAAGAGTGTGATGCGCGCCATTCAGGAGCGCATTACCCGCTTGGGTATGCAGGATAAATTTGGCCGGATTCTCGTTCCGGTTGAAGAAGTGGTTGAAATGAAGGGTGGCCAGAAGGCTATTTCCGAGCGCAAGTTCTTTCCGGGCTATGTGCTGTGCGAAATGGAGATGGATGACGATTCCTGGCATTTGGTAAAAAACACTCCGAAGGTTACGGGCTTTGTGGGCGGTACGGCCACCAAGCCGACACCGATTTCCCAGAAGGAAGTCGACAAGATCATGCAGCAGATGCAGGAGGGGGTCGAGAAGCCCCGTCCTAAGGTGCTGTTCGAAGTGGGCGAGGTCGTTCGCGTCAAGGAGGGGCCGTTTACCGACTTCCATGGCTCGGTCGAAGACGTCAACTACGAAAAGAATCGCCTGCGCGTGTCGGTGACCATTTTTGGTCGCGCTACGCCGGTCGAGCTCGAATTCGGTCAGGTTGAAAAAGCCTGATACAGGTTTAGGGTCCGCCGGAAACCTCGATTTCGGCAAGAGGAGCGTTAGTAGTCGATTGTCCTGTGATCAAAGCGCGCTACCACTCATAATTTAGGAGTAATCATGGCCAAGAAAATTGTCGGCTTTATCAAGCTGCAAGTGCCGGCCGGCAAGGCGAATCCGTCGCCCCCGATCGGTCCCGCGCTGGGTCAGCGCGGTCTGAACATCATGGAATTCTGCAAGGCGTTCAACGCCCAGACCCAAGGCGTCGAGCCGGGCCTGCCGATTCCGGTTGTCATTACCGCCTACGCGGACAAGTCCTTCACCTTCGTGATGAAGACGCCGCCGGCAACCATCCTGATCAAGAAGGCTGCCGGTATCAAGTCCGGTTCGGCTAAGCCGCATACCGACAAGGTCGGCAAGATCACCCGCGCCCAATGCGAAGAGATCGCCAAGGCCAAGATGCCTGACCTGACCGCTGCCGACATGGAAGCAGCTATTCGCACCATCGCCGGCTCCGCCCGCTCGATGGGCATCACGGTGGAGGGTCTGTAATCATGGCCAAGCTCACGAAGAAACAAAAGGCTCTGGCCGAGAAGGTTGTCGCCCAGAAGCTGTATCCGCTGCAGGAAGCTCTGACCCTGGCCAAGGAAACCGCTACCGCCAAGTTTGACGAGTCGATCGATGTCGCCGTCAATCTCGGTGTTGATGCGCGTAAATCCGACCAGGTCGTTCGCGGCTCCGTTGTTCTGCCGGCTGGTACCGGCAAGTCTGTTCGTGTTGCCGTGTTCGCCCAGGGCGACAAGGCTGAAGCTGCCAAGGCAGCAGGCGCCGAAGTTGTCGGGTTCGACGATCTGGCCGCCGAAGTCAAGGCCGGCAATCTGAACTTCGACGTCGTCATCGCTACGCCGGACGCCATGAAGGTCGTTGGTCAATTGGGCCAAATCCTCGGTCCGCGCGGTTTGATGCCGAACCCGAAGGTCGGTACGGTGACCATGGATGTCGCCACCGCCGTCAAGAACGCCAAGGCCGGTCAGGTTCAGTACCGCACCGACAAGGCCGGTATCGTTCACGCCACCATCGGTCGTGCTTCCTTCTCTGTCGAGAATCTGGAAACCAACCTGAAGGCGCTGATCGACGCATTGCAAAAGGCCAAGCCGGCTTCTTCCAAGGGTCAGTACCTGAAGAAGATCGCCGTTTCCGCCACGATGGGCCCCGGCGTTCGCGTCGATCAGGCTTCTCTGGCTGGCTAAAAGTACTTTGGGTCATGGCGGATGCTCCGGTATTCGCCATGGATCGTCAAAGACCGCAGGCGCCCCGGTAACGGGGCTTAATCGCGAAAGCACCCTGCGCAGACGGTGTCCCCGAACAAGATTTTCTGCTGACCGGTAACGGGCAGCATAGCTTCTGGTTCAGGTCGCCGTAAGGGCGATGGAATTTTTCCATCGTGTTATGACTTGAAAGGAGGAAAGACCTGTGGGTCTCAATCTGAACGACAAAAAAGCGGTTGTAGCTGAGGTGTCGGCACAAGTGGCCAACGCTCAGACCATCGTGGTCGCCGAATATCGTGGCATCGAGGTTACCGACCTCACCGTGCTGCGCAAGAAGGCACGCGAGTCTGGCGTTTACCTGCGTGTGTTGAAGAACACCCTGGTGCGTCGCGCGGTCGCGGGCACCGAGTTCGCTGGCCTGGCTGACCAAATGGTCGGACCGCTGATTTACAGCGTTTCCGCCGACCCGGTGGCCGCTGCGAAGGTCCTCGCTGACTTCGCCAAAACCAACGACAAGCTCGTCCTCAAGGCCGGTTCCTATGCCGGCAAGGTGCTCGACAAGGCTGGCGTGCAAGCGCTCGCTTCTGTACCGAGCCGCGAAGAGCTGCTCTCCAAGCTGCTGTACGTCATGCAAGCTCCGGTTGCCGGCTTCGTCCGCGGCCTGGCTGCCCTGGCTACCCAGCGCGAAGAAGCTGCCGCTTAACCGTACCGCTTACGAACTGATTTAGGAGTTATTTGAAATGGCAATTAGCAAAGAAGACATCCTGGAAGCCGTTGGCTCCCTGACCGTTATGGAACTGAATGACCTGGTCAAGGCATTCGAAGAGAA
The DNA here is from genome assembly GCF_051122455.1 of Dechloromonas sp. ARDL1. Lineage (NCBI taxonomy): Bacteria > Pseudomonadati > Pseudomonadota > Betaproteobacteria > Rhodocyclales > Azonexaceae > Dechloromonas > Dechloromonas sp. ARDL1. The sequence continues at coordinate 3,248,499 of NZ_CP168939.1, read as the reverse complement.
GTTTGGCGTTTCCGCCGCTGCCGTCGCCGTTGCCGGCCCGGCCGGTGGTGGCGCTGCCGCTGCTGCTGAAGAACAGACCGAATTCACCGTTGTCCTGGCTGGCGCCGGCGACAAGAAGGTTGAAGTCATTAAGGTCGTTCGTGCGGCTACCGGCTTGGGCCTGAAGGAAGCCAAGGATCTGGTTGATGGCGCTCCGAAGCCGGTCAAGGAAGGCATTGCCAAGGCCGACGCCGAAGCCCTCAAGAAGCAACTGGAAGACGCTGGCGCCAAGGTCGAAATCAAGTAATCGACTTTTGCCCTGTGGGCTGGCGGTTTTTGCCGCCAGCCCTTTTGTGTTTTGTAAAACAGCTTAGACCGAATTGCTGAAATAAGCTTGAGTACCGCCAGCCGGCAAACGCAAACCGAACTTTTCTCTTTCTGCCAAGAGAGGGGAGTCTGTTTGCGTTTGCCTGTTTCCACAAGTTTTATGTTTGATTTCATCCTCACGGAGTTACCATGACTTACTCCTTCACCGAGAAGAAACGCATCCGCAAGAGCTTCGCCAAGCGCGCGAGCGTGCTGGACGTTCCCTACTTGTTGGCGACCCAACTGCAGTCTTTCAAGGATTTCCTGCAAGACGAAGTGGCGCCCGAGAAGCGGAAGAACGAAGGCCTGCAGGCAGCGTTCACCTCGATTTTCCCGATCGTTTCGCATTCCGGCAATGCTCGTCTGGAATTCGTCAGCTACATGCTGGGCGAGCCGGCCTTCGACGTGACCGAGTGTCACCAGCGGGGCCTGACCTTCGCTTCGTCGCTGCGCGCCAAGGTCCGCCTGGTCATCATGGATCGCGAAGCGCCGGATACTGTGAAGGAAGTGAAGGAGCAGGAAGTCTACATGGGTGAAATTCCCTTGATGACGACCAATGGTTCTTTCGTGATCAACGGTACCGAACGAGTCATCGTTTCCCAGTTGCACCGCTCGCCGGGTGTGTTCTTTGAGCACGACCGCGGCAAGACTCACAGCTCGGGCAAGCTGCTCTTCTCGGCACGGGTCATTCCCTACCGCGGTTCCTGGCTGGACTTCGAGTTCGATCCGAAGGACACCCTGTTCTTCCGTGTTGACCGTCGCCGCAAGATGCCGGTCACGACGCTGCTCAAGGCCATCGGCATGTCGTCCGAGGAAATCCTGGCCCAGTTCTTCGAATTCGATACCTTCCTGCTTGCTAAGGACAAGGTCGAATTCACGCTGGTTCCGGAGCGTCTGCGCGGCGAAGTTGCGCGCTTCGACTTCGTTGCCCCGGACGGCAAGCTGATCGTTGCCAAGGACAAGCGCATCACCGCCAAGCACATTCGTGAAATTGGTGCTGCCGGCATCAAGCAGATCGCCGTGCCGGACGAGTTCCTGGTAGGCCGCGTTGTCGCCAAGAACATCATCGACAAGGCCACTGGTGAAGTGGTTGCCAACGCCAACGACGAAATCACCGAGACCCTGCTCGCCAAGCTGCGCGAAGCCGATATCTTGACCGTTGAAACGCTGTACACCAACGATCTCGACCGGGGCGCTTTCATCTCGAACACGCTGCGTGCCGATGAAACAGCTACCCGGCAGGCTGCCCGCATCGCCATCTACCGCATGATGCGTCCGGGCGAGCCGCCGACGGAAGAAGCTGTCGAAATCCTGTTCAACGGCTTGTTCTATTCCGACGAGCGCTACGACCTGTCGGGCGTCGGCCGCATGAAGTTTAACCGTCGCCTGTCGCGCCAGGACGTCATCGAGTACAAGGTGATGGTCAAGGGCCTGGCTTCCAAGGCCGAAGCCGCCCTCAAGAACCTGGCCGAAGCTTCCGGTTTCGCCCTGTCCGCGATTCAGGACCTGGTTGGTCTGCTGCCGTTCGGCGCTCGCGCCATGATCGAGAACTCGACGCAAGCCGAGGCCGAGGCGCTGGCCGCCAAGTTGAAGCCGCTGGGCGCCAACGTCGAAGTGCGCGAGCAACTGACCCTGTCGCCGCGCGATATCGTCGACGTGATCCGCATCCTGGTCGAGCTGCGCAACGGTCGCGGTGAAATCGACGATATCGACCACCTCGGTAACCGCCGCGTGCGTTCGGTTGGCGAACTGGCCGAAAACCAGTTCCGCGCTGGTTTGGTGCGTGTCGAGCGTGCCGTCAAGGAGCGTCTGTCGCAAGCTGAATCCGACAACCTGATGCCGCACGACCTGATCAACGCCAAGCCGATCAGCGCCGCGATCAAGGAATTCTTCGGCTCCAGCCAGCTGTCGCAGTTTATGGACCAGACTAACCCGCTGTCGGAAATTACCCATAAGCGCCGTGTCTCGGCTCTTGGCCCGGGTGGTCTGACCCGCGAACGCGCCGGCTTCGAAGTCCGCGACGTGCATCCGACCCACTACGGTCGTGTCTGCCCGATCGAAACACCGGAAGGCCCGAACATCGGCCTGATCAACTCCCTGGCTCTGTTCGCCCGCGTGAACAGCTATGGCTTCATCGAAACTGCCTACCGCAAGGTTGCCGACGGCAAGGTCACCAACGACATCGAATACCTGTCGGCCATCGAAGAGGGCAACTACGTCGTCGCCCAGGCCAACGCGGCTCTGGATGGCGAAGGCCGCTTGTCCGACGACCTCGTTACCTGCCGCGAGAAGGGCGAAACCATTCTCGCCGAGCCGGGCCGTGTCCAGTACATGGACGTTGCGCCGGGCCAGATTGTTTCCGTTGCTGCCTCGCTGATTCCGTTCCTTGAGCACGACGACGCGAACCGTGCCTTGATGGGCGCCAACATGCAACGCCAGGCCGTCCCCTGTCTGCGTCCGGAAAAGCCGCTGGTCGGAACCGGCATCGAACGCACTGTGGCGGTCGACTCGGGTACCGCTGTCGTTGCCCTGCGCGGCGGTAAGGTCGACTACGTCGATGCTGGCCGTGTCGTGGTCCGTGTCAATGACGACGAAACCATTGCTGGTGAAGTCGGTGTCGACATCTACAACCTGGTCAAGTACACCCGTTCCAACCAGAACACCAACATCAACCAGCGTCCGATGGTCAAGGTTGGCGACGTGATCGCGAAGGGCGACGTGGTCGCCGACGGTGCCTCCACCGACAAGGGCGAACTCGCCCTCGGCCAGAACATGCTGATCGCCTTCATGCCTTGGAACGGCTACAACTTCGAAGACTCGATCCTGATCTCCGAGCGCGTCGTCGCCGAAGACCGCTACACCTCGATCCACATCGAGGAATTGACGGTCGTTGCCCGCGATACCAAGCTCGGCCCTGAAGAAATCACGCGCGACATCGCCTCCCTTGGCGAAGCCCAGCTGTCCCGTCTGGACGATTCCGGCATCGTGTACATCGGTGCCGAAGTCGAAGCCGGCGACGTGCTGGTCGGTAAGGTTACGCCGAAGGGCGAAACCCAGCTGACGCCGGAAGAAAAGCTGCTGCGCGCCATCTTCGGCGAGAAGGCTTCCGACGTGAAGGACACCTCGCTGCGTGTGCCGTCGGGCATTGCCGGTACCGTCATCGATGTCCAGGTGTTCACCCGCGAGGGGATCGAGCGCGACAAGCGTGCCCAGTCGATCATCGACGAGCACCTGCGTCACTACAAGCTGGACCTCGCCGACCAGATGCGTATCGTCGAACGCGATGCCTTCGAGCGTGTCGGTCGCCTGATCATTGGCAAGAAGGCCAACGGCGGTCCGAAGAAGCTGGCTAAGGGCACGGTCATCGAGCAGTCCTACCTGGACGGCATGGATCCGCACCACTGGTTCGATATCCGCCTGTCCGACGACGAAGCTGCCCAGCAGCTTGAGCAGGTCAAGGAAGGCTTGGAGCAGGCTCGCAAGGACTTCGACGTCGCGTTTGAAGCGAAGCGCAAGAAGCTGACCCAGGGCGACGAACTGCCGCCGGGTGTGCAGAAGATGGTCAAGGTCTACGTGGCCGTCAAGCGCCGCCTGCAACCGGGCGACAAGATGGCCGGTCGTCACGGTAACAAGGGCGTCGTTTCGCGCATCTTGCCGGTCGAGGACATGCCGCACATGGAAGACGGCAGCCCGGTCGACATCGTGCTGAACCCGCTCGGCGTGCCGTCCCGGATGAACGTCGGTCAGATTCTCGAAGTCCACCTCGGCCTCGCCGCCAAGGGCCTCGGCCACAAGATCGGCGCCATGCTGCGCGCCCAGGCCAGCGTCAAGGAGGTCCGTGGCTTCCTCGACAAGGTCTATAACTCGAACGGCAAGGTCGAGGATCTCGACCAGCTGAACGACGGCGAAGTCATGGAAATGGCCGGCAACCTGACTTCCGGTGTGCCGTTCGCCACCCCGGTGTTCGATGGTGCCAAGGAAGAGGAAATCAAGGCCATGCTGGCCCTTGCAGGCATGCCGTCCTCGGGCCAGATGACCCTGTTCGACGGTCGTACTGGGGAAGCTTTCGAGCGCCAGGTTACGGTCGGCTACATGCATTACCTGAAGCTGCATCACTTGGTCGATGACAAGATGCACGCCCGTTCGACCGGTCCGTACTCCCTCGTTACACAGCAGCCGCTGGGTGGCAAGGCGCAGTTTGGTGGTCAGCGCTTCGGTGAAATGGAAGTGTGGGCACTCGAAGCCTACGGCGCATCCTACGTGCTGCAGGAAATGCTCACCGTCAAGTCCGATGACGTGAATGGCCGTACCAAGGTGTACGAAAACATCGTCAAGGGCGAGCACAAGATCGATGCCGGCATGCCGGAATCCTTCAACGTGCTGGTCAAGGAAATCCGTTCGCTGGCGATCGACATCGATCTGGAACGTTACTGATTCAGGGCTTAGGAGTTAAACGATGAAAGCATTGCTCGATCTGTTCAAGCAGGTAACCGCCGAGGAGGAATTCGACGCGATTACCATTGGCCTCGCCTCGCCCGAGAAGATCCGTTCCTGGTCCTACGGTGAAGTCAAGAAGCCGGAAACCATCAACTACCGTACCTTCAAGCCGGAACGCGACGGCCTGTTCTGCGCCAAGATCTTCGGCCCGATCAAGGACTATGAGTGCCTGTGCGGCAAGTACAAGCGCCTGAAGCATCGCGGCGTCATCTGCGAGAAGTGCGGCGTCGAAGTGACGCTGGCCAAGGTTCGTCGCGACCGCATGGGTCACATCGAACTGGCTTCGCCGACCGCCCACATCTGGTTCCTGAAGTCGCTGCCGTCCCGTCTGGGCATGGTGCTCGACATGACGCTGCGCGATATCGAGCGCGTCCTGTACTTCGAAGCCTATGTCGTTACCGACCCGGGCATGGTCTCCAACCTGCAGCGCAGCCAACTACTGACCGAAGACCAGTACCTGGAAATGGTCGAGGAGCATGGTGACGACTTCCAGGCCCTGATGGGCGCCGAGGGTATCCGCGAACTGCTGCGTAACCTCGAACTCAACAGCGAAGTCGAGTCCCTGCGTGCCGAACTGGAAGTGACCGGTTCCGAAGCCAAGAACAAGAAGCTGGCCAAGCGCCTGAAGATTCTCGAAGGCTTCCAGAAGTCCGGCATCAAGCCAGACTGGATGATCCTCGAAGTGCTGCCCGTCCTGCCGCCGGACCTGCGTCCGCTGGTGCCGCTCGATGGCGGCCGCTTCGCGACCTCCGACCTGAACGACCTGTATCGTCGCGTCATCAACCGTAACAACCGTCTGAAGCGTCTGCTCGAGCTCAAGGCCCCGGAAATCATCGTGCGCAACGAAAAGCGCATGCTGCAGGAAGCCGTCGACTCGCTGCTCGACAACGGCCGTCGCGGCAAGGCGATGACTGGCGCCAACAAGCGTCCGCTCAAATCGCTGGCCGACATGATCAAGGGCAAGGGCGGTCGTTTCCGTCAGAACCTGCTCGGCAAGCGCGTCGACTACTCTGGTCGTTCGGTCATCGTGGTCGGTCCGCAGCTCAAGCTGCATCAGTGCGGTCTGCCCAAGCTGATGGCGCTGGAACTGTTCAAGCCCTTCATTTTCCACAAGCTGGAAGTGCTCGGCTACGCCACGACCATCAAGCAAGCCAAGAAGATGGTCGAAGGACAGGAGCCGGTGGTGTGGGACATCCTGGAAGATGTCATCCGCGAACACCCGGTCATGCTGAACCGTGCGCCGACCCTGCACCGTCTGGGTATCCAGGCTTTCGAGCCGACCCTGATCGAAGGCAAGGCCATCCAGCTCCATCCGCTCGTCTGCGCCGCGTTCAACGCCGACTTCGACGGTGACCAGATGGCTGTTCACGTCCCGCTGTCGCTCGAAGCCCAGATGGAAGCACGAACACTGATGCTGGCCTCCAACAACGTGCTGTCGCCCGCCAACGGCGCGCCGATCATCGTGCCGTCGCAGGATATCGTTCTCGGTCTGTACTACGCGACCCGCGAAAAGATCAACGGCAAGGGTGAAGGTATGTACTTCGCCGACGTCGCCGAAGTCGAGCGTGCGCTCGCTTCCAAGGAGCTCGATATCCATTCGCGCATCTCGGTTCGCCTGCCGCAATACGAAGCCGGTGCCGTCGAGGGCGAATGGATCGAGAAGATTGTCCGTATCGAAACCACCGTCGGTCGCGCCATCCTGTCCAAGATTCTGCCCAAGGGCCTACCCTTCAAGGTCATCGACAAGGCGCTGAAGAAGAAGGAAATCTCCAAACTGATCGACGAATCGTTCCGTCGTTGCGGCCTGAAGGAAACGGTCGTCTTCGCCGACAAGCTGATGCAGAACGGCTACGCCCTCGCTACCCGCGCCGGCATCTCCTTCTGCTCGGACGACATGCGCGTCCCGGCCAAGAAATACGAAATCATCGCCGAAGCCGAAGCTGAAGTGAAGGAAATTGAGACCCAGTACACGAACGGTCTGGTCACCCAGGGAGAGCGTTACAACAAGGTCGTCGACATCTGGGGCCGTACCGGTGACCAGGTCGCCAAGGTCATGATGGACGAACTCGGCCACGAGGAAGTCGTCGACCGCCATGGCAAGAAGGTCAAGCAGGACTCCTTCAACTCCATCTATATGATGGCCGACTCCGGCGCCCGCGGTTCCGCCGCCCAGATCCGTCAGCTGGCCGGTATGCGCGGCCTGATGGCGAAGCCGGACGGCTCGATTATCGAAACGCCGATCACGACCAACTTCCGCGAAGGTCTGAACGTTCTCCAGTACTTCATTTCGACCCACGGTGCCCGTAAGGGTCTGGCCGACACCGCGCTGAAGACCGCCAACTCCGGTTACCTGACGCGCCGTCTGGTCGACGTGACCCAGGATCTGGTTATCACCGAAGACGACTGCGGTACCAAGAACGGTTTCGCCGTCAAGGCGCTGGTCGAAGGCGGTGAAGTCATCGAGCCGTTGCGCGAGCGTATCCTCGGTCGCGTGACCGTCGATGACCTGGTCGATCCGGAAACCCAGGAAACCGTCATCTTTGCCGGCACCATGCTCGACGAAGACCTGGTCGATCTGATCGATAAGCTGGGTATCGACGAAGTCAAGGTCCGCACCCCGCTGACCTGTGATACGCGTTACGGCCTGTGCGCCAAGTGCTACGGTCGTGACCTCGGTCGCGGCACCATGGTCAATGCCGGTGAATCGGTCGGCGTCATTGCCGCCCAGTCCATCGGTGAGCCGGGTACCCAGCTCACCATGCGTACCTTCCACGTCGGTGGTGCCGCTTCCCGCGCTGCCGTCGCCGACAAGATCGAAGGCAAGTCGGCCGGTACCGTCCGTTACACCTCGAACATGCGCTACGTGACCAGCGCCAAGGGCGAGAAGGTCGTCATCTCCCGCTCCGGCGAGGTGCTGATTACCGACGACCACGGTCGCGAACGCGAGCGTCACAAGGTACCGTACGGTGCCATCCTGTCCGCCGACGAAGGCAAGGCCGTCAAGGCCGGTGCCAAGCTGGCAACCTGGGATCCGCACACCCGTCCGATCATTACCGAATACGCCGGTATCGTGCGTTTCGAGAACGTCGAAGAGGGCGTTACCGTCGCCAAGCAGGTCGACGACGTGACCGGCTTGTCCACGCTGGTCGTTATCGACCACAAGCGTGGCGGCAAGGCGGCAACCAAGGGCGTTCGTCCGGTGGTCAAGCTGCTCGACGAGAGCGGCCAGGAAGTCAAGATCCACGGCAGCGATCATGCCGTTTCCATCGCCTTCCAGGTCGGCTCGATCATTTCCGTGGTCGACGGCCAACAGGTCGGCGTCGGTGATGTGCTGGCCCGTATGCCGCAGGAATCTGCGAAGACTCGCGACATTACCGGCGGTCTGCCGCGTGTTGCCGAGCTGTTCGAAGCCCGTACCCCGAAAGATGCATCCGTCCTGGCGGAAGTTACCGGGACCATCAGCTTCGGTAAGGACACCAAGGGCAAACAGCGTCTGGTCATTACCGACCTCGATGGCAATGTCCATGAGTTCCTGATCTCCAAGGACAAGCACGTTTTGGTGCACGACGGCCAAGTGGTGAACAAGGGCGAGAAGATCGTCGAAGGCGAGCCGGATCCGCACGATATCCTGCGTCTGCAGGGTGTCGAGGCGCTGGCCCGCTACATCACCGACGAAGTGCAGGACGTGTATCGTCTGCAGGGCGTCAAGATCAACGACAAGCACATCGAAGTGATCGTCCGTCAGATGCTGCGTCGCGTGACCATCGTTGAACCGGGTGACACCAAGTTCATCAAGTCCGAGCAGGTCGAGCGTGCCGAACTGCTGGCCGAAAACGATCGTGCCAATGCTGAAGGCAAGCTGCCGGCGACCTTCGACCACATGCTGCTCGGTATCACCAAGGCTTCGTTGTCGACCGATTCGTTCATCTCGGCGGCGTCGTTCCAGGAAACCACCCGCGTTCTGACCGAAGCCGCCATCATGGGCAAGCGCGACGAATTGCGTGGTCTCAAGGAAAACGTCATTGTCGGTCGTCTCATCCCGGCAGGTACCGGTCTGGCCTACCACCGCAGCCGCAAGGCCCAGGCGGCAGGCGAAGACCAGGCAGCCAATCGCCCGATCGAAGAAGCTGCTGCGGAAAATGCAACGCAGGAAGCAGATCAGGGCCTGTAAATCGTTGGGCAACCCCTGGGTCACGTTGACACGGGGGTTGATCGGCCATAGAATTTATGGTCTTTGTCGGCGGAGGCTAATCATTGTCTCCGCTTTGGATAACAAAATTGCCGTCGTGCACCCCGTTTCGGTGCCCGGCCGTTGAAGGAAGTTTGATATGCCGACCATCAACCAGCTCGTGCGCAAGCCGCGCGTCGCGGAAAAGGCCAAGAGCAAGGTTCCTGCTCTGGAAAAGTGCCCGCAGAAGCGTGGCGTTTGCACCCGCGTTTACACCACTACCCCGAAAAAACCGAACTCCGCTCTGCGTAAGGTTTGCAAGGTTCGTCTGACGAATGGCTTCGAAGTCATTTCGTATATCGGCGGTGAAGGCCACAACCTGCAGGAGCACTCTGTTGTTCTGATCCGCGGTGGTCGTGTCAAGGACTTGCCGGGTGTGCGTTACCACACCGTGCGCGGTTCCCTGGATACGCAGGGCGTCAAAGATCGTAAGCAGTCCCGTTCCAAGTACGGGGCCAAGCGTCCGAAGGCTGCCTGATCATTTAGGTGGCTTGAGTAAGTGGCCGCTCTTTTGGGCGGTCGAGAGAGCCGGGTGGGTGAAAACCCATTCCCGGCTTTTCAACTGAATCGTGTTTAATTGAGGTTAATATGCCCCGTCGTCGCGAAGTACCGAAACGTGACATTCTGCCGGATCCGAAGTTCGGCAATGTCGAAGTCTCCAAGTTCATCAACGCCATCATGCAAAGCGGCAAGAAGTCTGTCGCTGAGCGCATCGTCTATGGCGCGTTTGACATCATTACCACCAAGTCCGGCAAGGATCCGCTGGAAGTTTTTGGCTCTGCCATGGGTAACGTCAAGCCGATGGTCGAAGTGAAGTCCCGTCGTGTTGGCGGTGCCAACTACCAGGTGCCTGTTGAAGTGCGTCCGGCTCGTCGCGCTGCGCTGGCTATGCGCTGGCTGCGTGAGTCTGCCCGCAAGCGTTCCGAGAAGTCCATGGGTCAGCGTCTGGCTGCCGAAATGCTGGAAGCCGCTGAAAACCGCGGTGGCGCAGTCAAGAAGCGTGATGAAGTTCACCGCATGGCCGAAGCCAACAAGGCCTTCGCTCACTTCCGCTTCTAATTCTCAAAGGGCTTAACGTGGCACGTAAAACTCCCATCGAGCGCTACCGCAATATCGGTATCAGCGCCCACATCGACGCCGGCAAGACCACCACGACCGAGCGCATCCTGTACTACACCGGTGTTAACCACAAGATCGGTGAAGTGCACGACGGCGCCGCCACTATGGACTGGATGGAGCAGGAGCAGGAGCGTGGCATCACCATCACCTCTGCTGCTACCACCTGCTTCTGGAAGGGCATGGATAGCTCTTTCCCTGAGCATCGTTTCAATATCATCGACACTCCGGGGCACGTCGACTTCACGATCGAAGTCGAGCGCTCTATGCGCGTCCTGGACGGTGCCTGCATGGTTTACTGTGCGGTCGGTGGAGTTCAGCCTCAGTCGGAAACCGTTTGGCGTCAGGCTACTAAGTACAAGGTGCCGCGTCTCGCCTTCGTGAACAAGATGGACCGCTCTGGTGCCAACTTCTTCAAGGTCGTGGACCAGATGCGTACGCGTCTGAAGGCAAACCCGGTTCCCATCGTTATCCCCATTGGCGCCGAAGATACCTTCTCCGGCGTGGTTGACCTGCTCAAGATGAAGGCCATCATTTGGGACGAGGCTTCCCAGGGCATGAAGTTCGACTACGTCGACGTGCCGGCCGACCTGGTCGAAACCGCCCAGACCTGGCGTGAGCAGATGATCGAAGCGGCTGCCGAAGCCTCTGAAGATCTGATGAATGAATATCTGGAAAACGGTGAGCTGTCCGAGGCCAAGATCAAGGAAGGTCTGCGCCTGCGTACTTTGGCTTGCGAAATCCAGCCGATGCTGTGCGGTACTGCATTCAAGAACAAGGGTGTGCAGCGCATGCTGGATGCTGTCATCGAGTTGCTGCCGTCGCCGGTCGACATTCCGCCGGTCACAGGTGTCGATGAGCGCGAGCAGCCGGCATCCCGCAAGGCGGACGACGCCGAGAAGTTCTCGGCGCTGGCATTCAAGCTGATGACCGACCCGTTTGTCGGCCAGCTGACCTTCATTCGTGTTTACTCCGGTGTGCTCAACTCGGGCGCCACCGTGTACAACTCGGTCAAGGGCAAGAAGGAGCGTATCGGCCGTATTCTGCAGATGCACGCCAACAACCGTGAAGAAATCAAGGAGGTTCTGGCGGGTGATATTGCTGCTTGCGTCGGCCTGAAGGAAGTGACCACGGGTGAAACCCTGTGTGATCCGGATGCGCCGATCATCCTCGAACGCATGGTGTTCCCGGACCCGGTTATTCACGTTGCCGTCGAGCCGAAGACCAAGGCCGACCAGGAAAAGATGGGCATCGCGCTGGGTCGTCTGGCTGCCGAGGATCCGTCCTTCCGCGTTCGTACCGATGAAGAGTCCGGTCAGACCATCATCTCCGGTATGGGCGAGTTGCACCTCGACATCATCGTCGATCGCATGCGTCGCGAATTCAACGTCGAAGCTGCAGTTGGTGCCCCGCAAGTTGCCTACCGTGAATGCATCAAGAAGGCTGTCGAACAGGAAGGCAAGTTCGTCAAGCAGTCCGGTGGTCGCGGTCAGTTCGGTCACGTCTGGCTCAAGATTGAGCCGAACGAGCCGGGCGCTGGCTATACCTTCGTTGATGCCATCAAGGGCGGTGTCGTTCCGCGCGAATTCATTCCGGCGGTCGACAAGGGCTTGCAGGATGCCATCACGAGCGGCGTGCTGGCCGGCTTCCCGGTCGTGGACATCAAGTTCACCCTGTTCGATGGTTCCTACCACGACGTTGACTCGAACGAAAACGCGTTCCGCATGGCTGCTTCCATGGCTTTCAAGGAGGGCATGAAGAAGGCCAGCCCGACGCTGCTCGAGCCGATGATGGCCGTTGAAGTCGAGACCCCGGAAGACTACATGGGTAACGTGATGGGCGATCTCTCCTCCCGCCGTGGCATCGTCCAGGGTATGGAAGATCAGGCTGGCGGCATCAAGGTTGTCAAGGCGGAAGTGCCGCTGTCCGAAATGTTCGGCTACGCCACCTCGCTGCGCTCCTTGTCGCAAGGTCGTGCCACCTACTCGATGGAATTCAAGCACTACACGGAAGCGCCGAAGAACGTCGCTGACGCTGTCATCAACAAAAAGTAACACCTTATTGGAGAACCGATAATGGCTAAGGAAAAATTCGAGCGTACGAAACCGCACGTGAACGTTGGCACGATTGGTCACGTTGACCACGGCAAGACCACGCTGACCGCTGCGATCACGACTGTGCTGTCGGCCAAGTTTGGCGGCGCCGCCAAGAAGTACGATGAAATCGACGCTGCCCCGGAAGAAAAGGCGCGCGGCATCACCATCAACACCGCCCACGTCGAATACGAAACCGCCAACCGTCACTACGCCCACGTTGACTGCCCGGGCCACGCTGACTACGTCAAGAACATGATTACCGGTGCCGCCCAGATGGACGGCGCCATTCTGGTCTGTTCCGCCGCTGACGGCCCGATGCCGCAAACCCGTGAGCACATCCTGCTGGCTCGCCAAGTTGGCGTGCCGTACGTTCTCGTGTTCATGAACAAGTGCGACATGGTTGACGACGCCGAGCTGCTCGAGCTGGTCGAAATGGAACTGCGCGAACTGCTCTCCAAGTACGACTTCCCGGGCGACGACACCCCGATCATCCATGGCTCCGCTCTGAAGGCCCTGGAAGGCGACCAGTCCGAAATCGGCGAACCGTCCATCTTCCGCCTGGCTGATGCCCTGGACTCCTACATCCCGACCCCGGAGCGCGCAGTTGACATGCCGTTCCTGATGCCGGTCGAAGACGTCTTCTCCATCTCTGGTCGCGGCACCGTTGTGACCGGTCGTGTTGAGCGCGGCATCGTCAAGGTTGGCGAAGAAATCGAAATCGTCGGTATCCGTCCGACCCAGAAGACTACCTGTACCGGTGTGGAAATGTTCCGCAAGCTGCTCGACCAAGGTCAAGCTGGCGACAACATCGGCGCCCTGCTGCGTGGCACCAAGCGTGAAGACGTCGAGCGTGGTCAAGTCCTGTGCAAGCCGGGCTCCATCACCCCGCACACCCACTTCACGGGCGAAGTGTACGTTCTGTCCAAGGACGAAGGTGGTCGTCACACCCCGTTCTTCAACAACTACCGTCCGCAGTTCTACTTCCGTACGACCGACGTGACCGGTGCGATCTCGCTGCCGGAGGGCGTTGAAATGGTCATGCCGGGTGACAACATCCAGATGACGGTCAAGCTGATTGCACCGATCGCCATGGAAGAAGGTCTGCGCTTCGCCATCCGCGAAGGCGGTCGTACCGTCGGCGCCGGCGTCGTCGCCAAAATCATCGAGTAATCGTTCTTTTTGAAAACCGGGGTGGGTGACACTCACCCCATCGTTCTTTGGAAGCCAAGAAAATGCAAAGCCAAAAAATCCGTATCCGTCTGAAGGCCTTCGACTATCGCCTGATCGATCAATCCGCCCAGGAAATCGTCGAGACCGCCAAGCGTACCGGCGCTGTCGTTCGTGGTCCCGTTCCGCTGCCGACCCGCAAGCAGCGTTTCGACATCCTGCGTTCGCCGCACGTGAACAAGGCTTCCCGCGATCAGCTCGAGATTCGTACCCATCTACGTCTGATGGATATCGTCGATCCGACCGACAAGACTGTTGATGCCTTGATGAAGCTGGATCTGCCGGCTGGCGTCGACGTCGAGATCAAGTTGCAGTAATTGTAGTTTTGCGGATATAATCCGCGCCTTTCGGGGGTGGCCGGCAACGGCTGCCCATTTGTTGTTTTACATCGACCGGCCAATCGCAGCCGGCGATGAGGAGAATAACCATGAGTCTAGGCCTTGTTGGTCGCAAGGTTGGCATGACTCGCATTTTTGCCGAGGATGGTGCGTCCATTCCGGTAACTGTGCTTGACGTGTCCAATAACCGCGTGACCCAAGTCAAAACGCCGGAGATCGATGGCTACGCAGCCATTCAGGTCGCATTCGGCAAGCGCCGTGCCTCGCGTGTTTCCAAGCCCCTTGCTGGCCATCTGGCCAAAGCGGGCGTGGAAGCCGGGCATGTGCTCAAGGAATTCCGTATCGAAGCTGATCAGTTGGCCAATTTCAAGGCCGGCGATCAGGTCGCTGTCACTATTTTTGCCGAAGGGCAAAAGGTTGATGTGACCGGCACCTCGATCGGTAAGGGTTTCCAGGGTGGTATCAAGCGCCACAACTTCAGCTCCAACCGTGCGTCCCACGGTAACTCGGTGTCGCACAACGCGCCGGGTTCCATTGGTATGGCGCAGGATCCGGGTCGTGTTTTCCCGGGTAAGCGCATGGCCGGCCATCTGGGCGACGTGCAGTCGACCCTGCAGAGCCTGACCATCGTCCGTGTCGATGCCGATCGCCAGCTGCTGCTGGTCAAGGGCGCTGTTCCGGGTGCCAAGGGTTCTGACGTCGTCGTGCGTCCGGCAGTCAAGGCTTAAGGGGGCGACATGGAACTGAAGGTTATTAACGAACAAGGTCAGGAAGCAGCCAAGCTGCAGGCTTCCGACGTGCTGTTCGGTCGCGAATTCAATGAGGCGCTGGTGCACCAAATCGTCGTTGCCTATCAGGCGAATGCGCGTTCCGGTGACAGCAAGCAGAAGGATCGCTCCGAAGTCCGTCATACCACCACCAAGCCGTGGCGTCAGAAGGGTACCGGTCGTGCTCGCGCTGGCTCTAACGGTAGCCCGCTGTGGCGCGGAGGTGGTCGGATTTTCCCGAACTCTCCAGACCAAAATTATTCCCAGAAGGTTAACAAGAAGATGTTCCGCGCCGGCATGGCTGCGATCCTCTCCGAGTTGGCCCGTCAGGATCGTCTGGTCGTGATCGACGATCTGTCCGTCGATGCGCCGAAGACCAAGCTGTTTGCTCAGAAGTTGAAGGGCATGGGCCTGGAAGGCAATCTTCTGGTTGTTACCGACGAGCTGAACGAGAATCTCTATCTGTCGTCGCGCAACCTGCCCAATGTTCTGGTTCTGGAAGCTCAGGAGGCCGACCCGGTTTCTCTGGTTCGCTTCAACAAGGTTCTGGTGACCAAGAACGCCGTGGCCAAGTTCGAGGAGATGTGGGGATGAATCAAGAGCGTCTGATGCAGGTGCTGCTGGCACCGCAAATCTCCGAGAAGGCTACCTACGTTGCCGACAAGCATGAGCAAGTGGTTTTCCGTGTCGCATCCGATGCGACCAAGCCGGAAATCAAGGCCGCTGTCGAGCTGCTGTTCAAGGTTGAGGTTGAGGCTGTTCAGGTCGCCAACGTCAAGGGCAAGGTCAAGCGCTTCAAGGGTGCAACCGGCCGTCGCAAGGGCTGGAAAAAGGCCTATGTGAGCCTGAAGCCGGGCCAGGAAATCAATTTCGTTGAAGGGGGCAATGCATAATGGCTCTCGTTAAAGTCAAGCCGACCTCTCCGGGGCGTCGTGGCGTTGTTCAGGTTGTTAATGCCAACCTGCACAAAGGCAAGCCGTTCGCCGGTCTGGTCGAGTCGCAGTCCAAGAATTCCGGCCGCAACAACAACGGTCGTATCACCGTTCGCCATCAGGGCGGTGGTCACAAGCAGGCTTATCGGGTTGTCGATTTCAAGCGCAACAAAGATGGCATTCCGGCCAAGGTTGAGCGTCTGGAATATGATCCGAACCGCACGGCGAATATTGCCTTGGTTTGCTACGCCGACGGCGAACGCCGTTACATCATTGCCAACAAGGGCATGGTGGTCGGTCAGCAGATCATGAGCGGCTCCGAGGCTCCGATTAAGTCGGGTAACGCCTTGCCGATCCGTAACATTCCGGTTGGTACAACTATCTGCTGCGTCGAGATGATGCCGGGCAAGGGCGCACAAATCGCTCGTTCCGCTGGTACATCCGTTCAGTTGCTGGCTCGTGAAGGTTCCTATGCCCAGATTCGTCTGCGCTCCGGCGAAGTTCGCCGCGTGCACGTCGAATGCCGCGCCACCGTTGGTGAGGTCGGCAATGAGGAAAACAACCTGCGCAAGATCGGCAAGGCTGGTGCTCAGCGCTGGCGTGGTATTCGTCCGACCGTCCGTGGTACCGCGATGAACCCGATCGACCACCCGCACGGTGGTGGTGAAGGCAAGACCGGTGAAGGCCGTGTTCCGGTCAACCCGTGGGGTCAGCCCACCAAGGGTTACCGTACCCGCAGCAACAAGCGCACGAACAGCATGATCGTTCAGCGCCGTCATAAGCGTTAAGGGGTAGGAAATGGGACGTTCTCTCAAAAAGGGCCCGTTTATTGATGCGCACCTGATCGACAAGGTCGAAGCAGTTCGCGCCACCAATGACAAGCGCCCGATCAAGACCTGGTCGCGTCGTTCGACGATCCTCCCCGAGTTCATCGGCCTGACGATCGCGGTCCACAATGGTAAGCAGCATATTCCGGTGTTCGTCACCGAGAATATGGTCGGTCACAAGCTTGGCGAGTTTTCGCTGACCCGTACGTTCAAGGGTCACACCGCCGGCAAGAAGGCCAAGAAGTAAGGAGCTGACATGGAAACTCGTGCAAGTCTGCGGGGCGTACGCCTCTCTGCGCAAAAAGGCCGCCTAGTGGCGGATCTCGTGCGCGGCAAGCCGGTTGGTCAGGCTCTCAACATCCTGGCCTTTAGCCCGACTAAGGGTGCCGGTATCATCAAAAAGGTGCTGGAGTCGGCTATCGCCAACGCCGAGCACAACGACGGCGCCGATATCGACGAACTTAAGGTCAAGGTCATCTACGTCGAAAAAGGTATGGTGCTGAAGCGCTTCACGGCGCGCGCCAAGGGTCGTGGCAATCGGATCAGCAAGCCGACCTGCCATATTTATCTGACCGTTGGTAACTAAGGAAGAGCCATGGGACAGAAAATTCATCCGACTGGCTTCCGTCTGGCCGTCACCAAGAACTGGAGTTCGCGCTGGTACGCCAACAGCAAGGACTTCCCGGGCATGCTGCAAGAAGACGTCAAGGTGCGCGAGTACCTGAAGCGTAAGCTTGCGCATGCCTCGGTCGGTCGCGTTCTGATCGAACGTCCGGCCAAGAACGCCCGCGTCACCGTTTATTCCGCTCGTCCGGGCGTGGTCATCGGCAAGAAGGGCGAAGATATCGAACAGCTGCGTACGGATCTTCAGCGCATCATGGGCGTTCCCGTCCATGTGTCGATCGAAGAAATTCGCAAGCCGGAAATCGATGCCCAGCTGATCGCCGATTCGATCGCCCAGCAGCTCGAGAAACGCATCATGTTCCGTCGTGCCATGAAGCGCGCGATGCAGAACGCTATGCGCCTCGGTGCCCAGGGTATCAAGGTGATGAGCGCCGGACGTCTGAACGGTGCAGAAATCGCCCGTAGCGAGTGGTATCGCGAAGGTCGTGTGCCCCTGCACACCCTGCGCGCCGACATCGACTACGCAACTTCCGAAGCGCTGACCACCTACGGCATCATCGGTATCAAGGTCTGGGTTTACAAGGGCGACATGCTCGACCGTAACGCCCAGCCGGTCGCCGAAGAGCTGGCAGCCGAAGAGCGTCGTCCGCGTCGCGCCCCGGGTAAGCCGGAAGGCGATAAGCCGCGTACCCGTACTGTCAAGAAGGCTGACGGCGATGCTGGTGCCAAGCGCGGTGTCAGAAAGGCAGGTGCCTAAATGTTGCAACCTAATCGTCGCAAGTTCCGCAAGGAGCACAAGGGCCGCAATGAGGGTCTGGCGACTCGCGGTACGAAGGTTTCCTTCGGTGAGTGGGGTCTCAAGGCGATCGGTCGCGGTCGTCTGACGGCTCGTCAGATCGAAGCTGCCCGTCGCGCCATGACTCGTCATATCAAGCGCGGTGGCCGCATCTGGATCCGTATCTTCCCGGACAAGCCGATTTCCAAGAAGCCGGCCGAAGTTCGTATGGGTAACGGTAAGGGTAATCCGGAGTACTGGGTCGCCGAAATCCAGCCGGGCAAAGTGCTCTATGAAATGGATGGTGTCAACGAAGCGCTGGCTCGCGAGGCGTTTGCTCTCGCTGCTGCCAAGCTGCCGATTGCTACCACCTTCGTGACTCGTCATCTGGGGTAATCATGAAAGCTAGTGAATTGAGAACCAAGAGCGTGGACGAGCTCAACAAGGAATTGCTGGACCTCTTGAAGGCCCAGTTCGGTCTGCGTATGCAGCTTGCTACCCAGCAGCTGTCCAATACCAGCCAAATGTCCAAGGTGCGTCGCGATATCGCTCGCGTTCGCACGCTTATCCGTGAAAAGGCGGTGCAGCAATGAGCGAAACCACCAGCATCAAGCGCACTCTGATCGGTCGCGTTGTCAGCGACAAGATGGACAAGACGGTTACCGTCCTGGTCGAACGTAAGGTCAAGCACCCGATGTACGGCAAGGTGATGGTTCGTTCGAAAAAGTATCACGCCCATAACGAAGGCAACACCGCCAAGGCCGGCGATCTCGTCGAGATCGTCGAAACCCGCCCGGTTTCCCGCACCAAGACTTGGGCTGTGACCAGTGTTCTGGAAAAGGCGATCGTTGTATAACGAAAGTTTTTAAAAACGCTTGCGCAGTATTAAAAGAAGCCGGTATAATCCGGCTTCTTTTTTGCGGGCGCCGTCCTGGACCCGTAAAGTTGTTCGACCCGTACGGGTTCCAAGACTGACCGCGCAAGCGGATTAAGTTGGAGTTAATTTAAATGATTCAGATGCAGACGATTCTGGACGTCGCCGATAACACCGGTGCGCGTTCGGTAATGTGTATCAAAGTGCTGGGTGGCTCTAAGCGCCGCTATGCTGGTATTGGCGACATCGTCAAGGTCAGCATCAAGGACGCTGCGCCGCGCGGTCGCGTGAAGAAGGGTGATGTTTACAATGCCGTGGTGGTTCGTACCGCCAAGGGTGTGCGTCGCCCCGATGGCTCGCTGGTACGCTTTGACGGCAATGCCGCTGTCCTCCTCAACAACAAGCTCGAGCCGATCGGCACGCGCATCTTTGGCCCGGTGACCCGCGAACTGCGTACCGAGCGCTTCATGAAGATCGTGTCCCTGGCTCCAGAAGTTCTGTAAGGAGCGGATGATGGAAAAGATTCGCAAGGGCGACGAAGTCGTCGTCATTACTGGCAAGGACAAGGGCAAGCGCGGCACCGTCGTGCTCCGTGTCGATGGCGAGCATGTGGTTGTCGAAGGTGTCAATCGTGCCAAGAAGCACGTCAAGCCGAACCCGATCAAGGGTGTGGCGGGTGGCATCGTTGATAAGGACATGCCGATTCATATCTCCAATGTTGCGCTGTTCAATGCGGCAACCAAGAAGGCTGACCGTGTCGGCATCAAGGTGCTCGAAGACGGCCGCAAGGTTCGCGTGTTCAAGTCGAACGGCGAACTGGTGAACGCATAAGGAGTCGACATGGCGCGTTTGCAACAGTTTTACAAGGACACCGTTGTTTCTGATCTGGCCAAGCAGTTCGGTTACAAGTCCGTGATGGAAGTGCCCCGTATTACCAAGATCACCCTGAACATGGGTGTGGGTGAGGCGGTTGCCGATAAGAAGGTTCTGGAAAACGCCGTTGGCGACATGCAGAAGATTGCTGGTCAAAAGCCGGTTACCACGAAGGCCCGTAAGTCGATTGCCGGCTTCAAGATTCGTGATGGCTACCCGATCGGTTGCATGGTCACCTTGCGTGGTCCGCGTATGTTCGAGTTCCTTGATCGCCTGGTCACTATTGCGCTGCCGCGCGTTCGTGACTTCCGTGGTATCTCTGGCAAGGGTTTTGACGGCCAGGGCAACTACAACATGGGTGTCAAGGAACAGATTATTTTCCCGGAAATCGAGTACGACAAGATCGATGCTCTGCGGGGTATGAACATCAGCATCACCACGACCGCGAAGACCGATGCAGAAGCCAAGGCTCTGCTGGCGTCCTTCAAGTTCCCGTTCAAGAATTGAGGCAATCATGGCAAAACTTGCTCTGATCAACCGTGAAGAAAAGCGCCGCAAGCTGGTGGCTCAATACGCCAAGAAGCGCGCTGCCCTCGAGGCCATCTTCAACAACGTGAGCCTGTCGGACGAGGAGCGTTACGAAGCCCGTCTGAAGCTGCAGGCCCTGCCGCGTAACTCCAGCCCGTCGCGTCTGCGCAATCGTTGCCAGCTGACCGGCCGTCCGCGTGGCGTTTTCCGTAAATTCGGTCTGTGTCGTAACAAGATCCGTGAGCTGGCCTTCAATGGCGAGATTCCGGGTGTTGTTAAGGCTAGCTGGTAATCAGGAGATACAGAAATGGCTATGAGCGATCCGATCGCGGACATGCTGACCCGCATCCGCAACGCCCAGCTCGCCGAAAAGGCGTCTGTGTCCATGCCGTCGTCCAAGATCAAGGCTGCCATCGCTGCAGTCCTGAAGGATGAAGGCTATGTCGAAGATTTCGCTGTTCGTCAGAACGACGGCAAGGCTACCCTCGAAATCGCCCTCAAGTATTACGCTGGCCGTCCGGTCATTGAGCGTATCGAGCGCGTTTCCAAGCCTGGCCTGCGTATCTACAAGGGCTGCGAAGATATTCCGCGCGTCATGAACGGCCTGGGTGTGGCGATTGTCTCCACTCCGAAGGGTGTCATGACCGACCGCAAGGCTCGCGCTACCAAGGTTGGTGGCGAAGTCCTCTGCATCGTGGCGTAAGGAGCTGACCGATCATGTCTCGTATTGGTAAGAATCCCGTAGTGCTGCCGGCTGGCGTCGAAGTCAGCGTCGGCGAGCAAATCGTCGTCAAGGGCCCGTTGGGTACCCTGAAGACCGCTGCTCACCCGGCCGTCACCGTCGCCGTCGAAGGCCAGAGCGTTGTTGTTTCCAAGGTTGCTGGTGCCGTGAATGCGGGCGCCATGTGGGGCACCATGCGTGCCAACCTGAACAACATGGTGACTGGCGTTTCCAAGGGCTTCGAGCGCAAGCTGCAGCTGGTCGGCGTGGGCTACCGTGCCCAGGCTGCCGGCGATACGCTGAATCTCTCCCTCGGCTTTTCTCATCCGGTCGCGCACAAGATGCCGGCTGGCGTAAAGGTTGAATGCCCGACCCAGACGGAAATCGTCCTCAAGGGTGCGGACAAGCAACAAGTCGGACAGGTGGCTGCCGAAGTTCGTGCGTATCGCAAGCCGGAGCCCTACAAGGGCAAGGGCGTTCGTTACTCGGACGAAGTGGTGGTTATCAAGGAAACCAAGAAGAAGTAAGGGTGGCATATGTTTAACAAGAAGCAAGCGCGTTTGCGCCGTGCCCGCAAAACCCGGGCCAAAATCGCCGAACTCAAAGCTGTGCGTCTGTGCGTTAACCGCACGAACTGCCACATTTACGCCCAGATCATTTCGCCCTGTGGCGGCAAGGTTCTGGCTTCGGCTTCCACGCTGGACAAGAACGTTCGCGGCGATGTCGCGAATGGCGGTAACAAGGCTGCTGCCACGGCTGTTGGCAAGCTGATCGCCGAGCGCGCCAAGGCCGCCGGCATTGAGCAGGTGGCTTTTGATCGCTCCGGTCTCCAGTACCACGGTCGCATTCAGGCGTTGGCTGAAGCCGCGCGTGAAGGCGGCCTGAAGTTCTAACCGACCGCGAAAGGACGAGGTTAAGAAATGGCTAAACCTGAAAGAAACAAGAAGCCGCAGCAGGCTGAAGAGCGCGACGACGGTCTGCGCGAAAAGATGGTTGCGGTTAACCGCGTCACCAAGGTGGTGAAGGGCGGCCGTATCCTCGGCTTCGCTGCACTGACCGTGGTTGGCGACGGTGATGGCGCGATCGGCATGGGCAAGGGCAAGTCCCGCGAAGTGCCGGTTGCCGTGCAAAAGGCAATGGAAGAGGCGCGTCGCAAGATGGCCAAGGTCAGCCTGCGCAACGGTACCGTTCATCACACCGTGATGGGCCGTCATGGCGCGACTACCGTGATGATCCAGCCGGCTCCCGAAGGTACGGGCATCATCGCCGGCGGCGCCATGCGTGCCGTCTTCGAAGTTGTCGGCGTGACCAACGTTGTGGCCAAGGCTCACGGCTCCACCAATCCTTACAACATCGTGCGTGCCACCATCGACGGTCTGTCGAAGGTCAACACGCCGGCAGAAATCGCTGCCAAGCGTGGCCTGTCTGTTGATCAGATCCTGGGGTAAGTCATGGCTGACAAGAAAATCACTGTGAAGCTCGTCAAGAGCGTCATCGGCACCAAGCAGGACCATCGCGCTACCGTGCGCGGCCTGGGCCTGCGCAAGCTGAACAGCACTTCCGTTCTGGAAGACACGCCGGCTGTCCGCGGCATGATCCAGAAGGTGCAGTATCTCGTAAAGGTTGAGGGTTAAGCCATGCGTCTGAATACCATCAAACCGGGCGAAGGCTCGAAGAAGGCCGCCAAGCGCGTCGGTCGCGGTATCGGTTCCGGCCTGGGCAAAACCTGCGGTCGTGGTCACAAGGGTCAGAAGTCCCGCTCCGGCGGCTTCCACAAGGTTGGCTTCGAGGGCGGTCAAATGCCGCTGCAGCGTCGTCTGCCGAAGCGCGGTTTCAACTCGCTGACCCGCGCCCGCAACTACGAGGTTCGCCTGACTGATCTGGATCGTCTGCCGGTTGACGAAATTGACCTGCTTGCCCTGCAAGCGGCCGGTATCGTTCCGGGCGACGCACTGTCGGCCAAGGTCATCCTGTCCGGCACTATTGGCCGCAAGGTTGTCCTGAAGGGCGTTGGCGCCACCAAGGGTGCCAAGGCTGCGATCGAAGCCGCTGGCGGCTCCGTCGCTGAGTAATACAGGGAAAGGTTAGAACGTTGGCAGCAAATCCCAATACCGTAGGCAAGGGTGGCAAGTTCGGCGATCTCAAGCGCCGTCTTTGGTTCCTGCTGGGCGCTCTCGTGGTCTACCGCATCGGCGCGCACATTCCGGTTCCGGGGATTGACCCCAACGTTCTGGCTGACCTCTTCAATTCGCAACAGGGTGGCATCCTCGGCATGTTCAACATGTTCTCGGGGGGCGCCTTGTCGCGTTTCACGATTTTTGCGCTGGGGATCATGCCGTATATTTCGGCGTCGATCATCATGCAGTTGATGAGTGTTGCGAGCCCGCAGCTGGAAGCCTTGAAAAAGGAAGGTGAAGCCGGTCGCCGCAAGATCACGCAATACACTCGTTACGGCACCGTGGTTCTTGCCTTGTTCCAGGGCTTGGGTATTGCCGTCGCGCTGGAAGCTCAGGCTGGCCTGGTTAACGATCCCGGCTTCATGTTCCGCCTGACCACCGTTTCCACCCTTCTTACCGGGACCATGTTCTTGATGTGGTTGGGCGAGCAGATCACCGAGCGCGGTCTGGGTAACGGCATCTCGATCATCATCTTTGCGGGTATTGCGGCCGGTCTGCCGAACGCCATTGGCGGCCTGCTGGAATTGGTTCGTACCGGCGCCATGCACCCGCTGACGGCGCTGATCATCTGCGTTCTCGTGGTGGCAGTTACCGGTTTTGTCGTCTTCGTCGAGCGTGGCCAGCGCAAGATTCTGGTTAATTACGCCAAGCGACAGGTCGGCAACAAGATTTATGGTGGGCAGAGCTCGCATCTGCCGCTAAAGTTGAACATGTCGGGCGTTATCCCGCCGATTTTTGCATCGTCGATCATTCTTTTCCCGGCTACTGTGGCCAACTGGTTCGGTTCGAGCGAGTCGATGCTGTGGTTGAAGGACGTCGCCGCCACCTTGTCGCCGGGGCAGCCGATCTACGTCATGCTCTACGCTGCTGCAATCGTGTTTTTCTGTTTCTTCTATACCGCGCTGGTTTTCAATTCCAAGGAAACCGCCGACAACCTGAAGAAGAGCGGTGCCTTCGTCCCGGGTATCCGCCCTGGCGAGCAGACTGCGCGCTACATCGACAAGATCCTGATGCGCCTGACACTGATCGGTGCAGCCTACATCACGGTTGTTTGTCTGCTGCCCGAATTCCTGATTTTGAAGTGGAACGTGCCGTTCTACTTCGGTGGTACGTCGCTGTTGATTATCGTGGTCGTGACCATGGACTTCATGTCTCAGGTGCAGGCTTACGTAATGTCGCACCAGTATGAAAGTCTCTTGAAGAAGGCAAACTTCAAGGGTTCGCCGATGATCAAGTAATAGTTACTCATGGCAAAAGAAGATTACATCGAGATGCAGGGCGAGGTTGTCGAAAACCTCCCCAATGCGACCTTCAAGGTCAAGTTGGAAAATGGACACATCGTCCATGGCTTTATCTCCGGCAAGATGCGCATGCACTACATCCGCATCCTTCCTGGAGACAAAGTGACAGTTCAGCTGACGCCATATGATTTATCGAAAGCCCGGATCGTTTTCCGGGCCAAGTAAAAGTTCTCTACGCAATAAACCGCAGGGCAAGGAATCACGGCTGCTTCCAAGCTCTCGCAGACGAGGAGTAAAACATGAAAGTTCAACCTTCAGTGAAGCGCATCTGCCGCAACTGCAAAGTTATCCGCCGCAAGGGTGTCGTGCGCATCATTTGCAAGGATCCGCGTCACAAGCAGCGCCAGGGCTAAGCCCTGTCGAGT
Organism: Dechloromonas sp. ARDL1; assembly: GCF_051122455.1. Classification (NCBI taxonomy): domain Bacteria; kingdom Pseudomonadati; phylum Pseudomonadota; class Betaproteobacteria; order Rhodocyclales; family Azonexaceae; genus Dechloromonas; species Dechloromonas sp. ARDL1. Next base: position 3,223,888 of record NZ_CP168939.1, on the reverse strand, counting down.
CGGCATTCGTTAATTTTCGAAATATTGGAGCGATAGAATGGCCCGTATTGCAGGGGTAAACATTCCGAACCATCAGCATGCTGAAATCGCGCTGACCGCGATTTACGGCATCGGCCGCACCCGCGCACAGAAAATCTGTGATGCAGCCGGCATTGGTCGTACTACCAAAATGAAGGACCTGTCCGATTCGGACATGGACCGTCTGCGTGATGAAGTGGGCAAGTTCACCGTCGAAGGTGACCTGCGCCGTGAAGTCACCATGAACATCAAGCGCCTGATGGACCTCGGTTGCTACCGTGGTCTGCGCCATCGCAAGGGTTTGCCTTGCCGCGGTCAGCGCACCCGTACCAATGCACGTACCCGTAAGGGCCCGCGCAAGGCCATCGCTGGCAAGAAGTAATAGGGACTGAACATGGCAAAGACTGCACCTAAAGTTCGCAAAAAGGTCAAGAAGAACGTAGCCGAGGGCATCGCCCACATTCACGCGTCGTTCAACAACACCATCATCACCATTACCGATCGCATGGGCAACGCGCTGTCCTGGGCGACTTCCGGTGGCGCCGGTTTCCGCGGCTCCCGCAAGTCCACCCCGTTCGCTGCCCAGGTTGCTGCCGAAGCCGCCGGCAAGGCTGCTCAAGAATGCGGTGTCAAGAATCTGGAAGTCCGCATCAAGGGCCCCGGTCCTGGCCGCGAATCTTCTGTCCGCGCCTTGAACGCGCTGGGTATCAAGATCACCGCCATTTCCGACGTGACGCCGGTGCCGCACAACGGCTGCCGTCCGCCCAAGAAGCGCCGCATCTAAGGAGAATCACACGTGGCTCGTAATCTCGATCCGAAATGCCGTCAGTGCCGCCGCGAAGGCGAAAAGCTGTTCCTGAAGGGCGAAAAGTGCTTCACCGACAAGTGCGCCATTGAGCGTCGTTCATACGCTCCGGGCCAGCACGGTCAGAAGTCTGGTGCCCGCCTGTCCGACTACGGCGTCCACCTGCGCGCAAAGCAGAAAATCCGTCGCGTTTATGGCGTCCTGGAAGGCCAGTTCCGCAAGACCTTTGCTGAAGCTGACCGCCGCAAGGGCCAGACCGGCGAAAACCTGCTGCAATTGCTGGAAGCTCGTCTGGACTCTGTCGCCTACCGCATGGGCTTTGGTGCTTCCCGCACCGAGTCGCGCCAGATCGTCCGTCACAACGGCGTTCTGGTTAACGGCAAGCGCGTCAATATCCCGTCCTACCTTGTGAAGCCGGGCGATGTTGTCCAATTGACCGACCGTGCACGCGCTTCCCTGCGCTGCAAGGCCGCTCTCGAGGCCGCCGAATCCCGCGGGTTCCCGGAGTGGATTTCGGTTGACGTCAAGGAAGGCAAGGGCACGTTCAAGGCCATGCCGCAACGTTCCGAACTGCCGGCGACCCTGAACGAAGGTCTCGTCATCGAACTTTACTCGAAGTAAGCACCGAGCAGAGGATTTAGCCCATGCAAAGTAGTGGACTTCTGAAACCCCGCATCATCGACGTGCAGAGCGTTTCGCCCGTGCAGGCCAAGGTGGTCATGGAGCCGTTCGAACGCGGCTATGGCCACACCTTGGGTAATGCACTGCGTCGCATTCTGTTGTCGTCCATGGTTGGTTACGCGCCGACCGAAGTCGGCATCGATGGCGTACTCCATGAGTACTCCACCGTTGATGGCGTGCAGGAAGATGTGGTCGATATCCTTCTGAATCTGAAGGGCATCGTCTTCAAGCTGCACAACCGCGACGTTGTCAACCTCAAGCTGGTCAAGGAAGGTGAGGGCGCCGTTCGTGCTGCTGACATCGAGTTGCCGCACGACGTCGAAATCATCAATCCGGAGCACGTGATCGCTCACCTTTCCCCTGGCGGTAAGCTCGCCATGGAAATCAAGGTTGAGAAGGGGCGCGGCTATGTGCCGGGTAACGTGCGTAATCTCGGCGATGCCAAGACCATCGGCAAGCTCGTTCTGGACGCTTCGTTCAGCCCGATTCGCCGCGTGGCCTATGCAGTCGAAAGCGCCCGTGTCGAACAGCGTACCGACCTCGACAAGCTGATCGTCGATATCGAAACCAACGGCGTCGTCGAGCCTGAAGAAGCCATTCGCTACGCTGCCCGCGTGCTGATGGAACAGCTCTCCGTCTTCGCCGATCTGGAAGGCACGGCCCCGGTGGCCGAGGCTTCCAAGCCCGCCCAAGTCGATCCGGTTCTCCTACGCCCGGTCGATGATCTCGAACTGACGGTTCGTTCCGCGAACTGCCTGAAGGCCGAGAACATCTACTATATCGGCGATCTGATTCAGCGTACCGAGAATGAACTTCTCAAGACCCCGAACCTGGGTCGTAAGTCGCTGAACGAGATCAAGGAAGTGTTGGCCGCACGCGGCTTGACGCTGGGCATGAAACTGGAAAATTGGCCGCCCGCCGGTCTGGAAAAGGCGTAAGCCTTTTCCGATCAGGGCAGTCAAGGGACGCCTGCAGAACATAGAAAGGATTAACCATGCGTCACCGCAATGGACTTCGCAAACTGAACCGCACCAGCAGCCATCGCCTGGCGATGCTGCGCAACATGACTGTTTCCCTGCTCCGCCACGAGGCCATCAAGACCACGTTGCCGAAGGCCAAGGAGCTGCGTCGTGTCGTCGAACCGATGATCACCCTCGGCAAGAACCCGACTCTCGCCAACAAGCGTCTGGCATTCGACCGCCTGCGCGACCGTGAGATCGTGGTCAAGCTGTTCGCCGAAATCGGCCCGCGCTACGCTACCCGTCCGGGTGGCTACCTGCGTATCCTGAAGTGCGGCTTCCGCGTCGGCGACAATGCGCCGATGGCGTTCGTCGAGCTGCTGGATCGCCCGGAACCGACCGAAGCCGTTGAAGTTGAGGAATCGGCTGGCGAATAAGTCAGTATTGCTTAAAAAAAAGGCCGGATGTCCCGGCCTTTTTCTTTGTCTGTCTGTCGTTTCAAGGGCAGTCTATCAACATCAGTGAAACGTCGTCGCTGGCAGGGGTTCCGGCTTGGTGTGCCTGCAGAGCGGACTCGATCTTGGCGAATCGGTCGCTCGGTGAGGTGTTGGCTGTTGACGCTCGTTGAAAACTGACCAGAAAAGTGGGGGTGTGCGCGCTGAAAATTGACCAGGGTGATTAACTCGTCCGCTCATTTTTTGAGCAGGATTTTAGGAGATGATCACCATGAAGGATCTGGGAAGGATTCGGCGGTTGTTTTATCGGGATGGCCTATCGCTGTCCGAGATTTCGCGGAAGACGGGGTATAGCCGGAACACCGTCAAACGTTGGTTACGGACACCGGAAGGGGCGGAGCCGAAGTACGAACGGCAGAACCCGAACATCAAGATTGCCCCGTATGCGGCGCGCCTGATCAAGGCACTGGAGGCGGATGCCCGCCGTCCGAAACGGGATCGGCGCACAGCACTGAAACTGTTTGGCGAATTGCAGGCCGCCGGATTCACCGGTACCTACTGCCGGGTCACCGAATTCATCCGGCGCTGGCGGGCCGATGGCGGTGCAGCCGTCAGTAAAGCCTTCGTTCCGCTCCACTTCGAGTTGGGCGAAGCCTTCCAGTTCGACTGGAGCGAAGAGCATCTGGTCATTGGCGGGGTCTGGCGCAAGATTCTCGCCTCACATCTGAAACTCTGCGCCAGTCGGGCCTTTGTCGTTCAAGCCTATCCGACGCAAGGTCACGAGATGCTGTTCGATGCCCATACCCGCTCGTTTGCGGCGCTGGGTGGCATTCCCCGGCGCGGCATCTACGACAATATGAAGACGGCCGTGGATAAGGTGCAGAAAGGCAAATCCCGCATCGTCAATTCGCGCTTCTCGGCGATGGCCTCCCACTACCTGTTTGATCCGGATTTCTGCAATGTCGCCAGCGGCTGGGAGAAAGGCGTCGTCGAGAAGAACGTCCAGGATAGTCGGCTCCGTCTCTGGCAGGATGCCGGCAAGGAGCGATTCAGTTCATTCACCGAACTGAACGTCTGGCTGCTCGAGCGCTGCCGGGGGCTGTGGCAGGAATTGCGTCATCCCGAGTACGCTGACCTGACAGTGGCCGAGATGCTCGAACACGAACAACCGAGCCTGATGCCGATGGTCGCATCCTTCGATGGCTACGTCGAAACCTTGGGCAAGGTATCGAGCACCTGCCTGGTGACGCTGGATCGCAACCGCTACTCGGTACCGTGCGAACTGGTGGGCCAAGCCGTCAGCCTGCGTCTTTATCCGGAACGGATCGACATTGTGGCGCACGATACTCGGGTGGCCAGTCATCCCCGCAACTTCAGTCGGCAGCAAACCCTCTACGACTGGCAGCACTACATCCCGCTGATCGAACGCAAGCCAGGGGCCTTGAGAAATGGCGCGCCGTTTGCCGACATGCCGGAGCCATTGCAACGATTACGCAGCTTGCTCCTGCGCCGGGAAGGTGGTGATCGGGTGATGGCCAAAGTGCTATCGGCAATTTCGCAGTTTGATCTGGAAGCGGTGCTGGTTGCCGTCGATCTGGTGCTGGAGTCCGGCCTACCCAGTGCCGAGCACATCGAGAACATGCTCAACCGCCTGAAGTCGGGTCCCATGCCGCCACCGGTGGAAACGCCACTCACCCTCAGCGAAGTACCGATTGCCGATACCGGCCGCTATGACCGCTTGCGTACCGAGGTGACTGATCATGCGTGAGCTGATGAGCGAGTTCAAGGAACTGCGTTTGCACGGCATGGCCGGTGCCTGGGAGGAGCTGACAGCCAACGGTAGCAGCCGTGTCGAAGCCTCACGTTGGCTGATCGAACATCTACTGCAAGCCGAGCATACTGATCGAGTGATGCGTTCGATTGGCTATCAGATGCATGCGGCCCGCTTCCCGGTACATCGTGATCTGGCCGGATTCGACTTCGAACAATCGAAGGTGGATCAGAAGCTGATCCGGCAACTGGCCGACCTCTCCTTTGCCGAGGAAGCCCAGAACGTCGTGTTCATTGGTGGCACGGGCACTGGCAAGACCCACCTCGCGACGGCGCTGGGTGTCTCGGGCATTACCCATCACAGCAAGCGGGTGCGTTTCTTCTCGACGGTTGATCTGGTCAATGCGCTGGAACAGGAGAAGGCTGCTGGCAAAGCCGGGCGGATTGCCTTGGGGCTGCTGCGCATGGATCTGGTCATCCTCGATGAGTTGGGCTATTTGCCGTTCAGTCAGGCCGGTGGCGCCTTGCTGTTCCACTTGCTGTCGAAACTCTACGAGCACACCAGTGTGATGATCACGACCAATCTGACCTTCGCCGAATGGCCGAGCGTCTTTGGCGATGCCAAGATGACCACTGCCTTGCTCGACCGGCTGACGCATCACTGCCATATCGTCGAGACCGGGAATGAGTCGTTTCGCTTCCGGCACAGCACGGCAACGGCCAAGTCGAGGATCAAGGCGCGGGAGCAGAGCAAGCGGGGAAATCCACCCGAAGCAGATCCGTTCTGATCGAGGCCGCGTTGGGAAATCCGTTCCGGACTCCGTCCTCCACGGCTTTCCCAACGCATTCGTCGTGGCTCGGAAATCAGTTGTTCTGAGCTACACTTATCCACAAGCCCACCTATGTCAGGTGGCTATCACACCTGGTCAAAATTCAACGCGCACAGGTGGTCAAATTTAAACGCGCGCCGACAGGTGATAGGCCTCACCGCGCAACGCCAGCACCTGCTTGCGTAAGCGTTTCCGTTCCGCCGTTGTGGCAACGTCGGCCGATGCCTGCTTTCCTTGTGCACGCCGTGATAACCACTCGTCGTAGATTGACTTGGGCAGGACTTCGCGGAATCCGAGCGCTTTTCCATAGGCAAGCAGCACCTTGGCCAGGTCGCGATTCGACATGAGCGTTAGCGCCAGAAACTCCTGAATGACCAGGGACAGCATTCTGGCCCTGGATGGTGCGTTTTTACCCGTGAGTAACTCAAGAGAAAAGTATTCACGGTTTTTATCTATGGCATTCATCTAATCGGCCTATCCATAGTCATTTTGCGAGTGTAGATCACGAACGCTGTTATTGCGATGCTCCTTGATGGTCTCCGCGGGGCGATGGCGGTTTTCGATGCGGTCCTCCGTGGGCGTAATGTCACATCGAAAATGTGCTAGCAACCCCGTTCCAGAAATTTATACACAATAAAATCATCGACTTACAAGCGAAAAAATTCAAAATCGCTGTTTTCGATGGAGGAGAAATCGGTCATCATGGCTGCCATCGATTCCTTCTTTTTTCTCCTCGATAGTCTTCATTCCTCGCCATGACATCAAGTAAACAGCTCAGCGACAGTGACGTGCTCCGCGTCGATAGCGTAAGCCGCCCTTCGGCCTCCGTGATCGATCTGGCGAGCTATCGCCAGGGGGAGAGCGGCCGTGGTGTCTCGGGCAATGTGAACACGGTTTCGGCAATGTCTAGCCGCCAACGTGCAAAGCAGCCGGCCAGCCTTCGGATCGAAAACGCGTTCCAGCACGTTACGCAATTGCCCTCTACCGTCGCTGAACAGCTTAGGGCGTACCAGTTGTCCTGGGCACGGTTTGAATCGGGGTTGGGACCAAGGCCCCAACCCCAGATTCAGATCTGCATTCCCGGCGCCCCTGACTTGGCGATCCAGGCGTACTACACGGGGGCGCTCAATTGGCGGGGGCGTCACCCCCATCCGCTGACGGGCAACTGGACAAGTTCGATTCTCGGCTCGTTGCCTGAAATGTCTTTTGCTGGGGCTGCCGCTGCGCATGCGAAGAGGCTCGACGATGTTGTCATGGGTGTTCTGCCCGGCATTGGCAATCGGATGACCCTCGATCAGGCGGTCATTGAACATGTCTTCCCGAATTGCGAACGCAACGGGAAAAAATCGCTGCGCAACGACCGTTACCGCTACACCAAGCACGTGAAACGGTTGTGGGGCTCCATGTTGTTGAATGAATTGAATGAGCGGGTCATTCGGCGTGGCGTCGATGAGATTCGCAGCCTTGAAACGCTGGCCGGCGCCGAGAAACATGTAGCCTTGATCAAGTTTATCTGCCGAGATCTGGAAGCCCTGCGCTTGCTGGCTTACAACCCCGCGGCCCGGATAAAGATGCGCCGGGTTGAAAACCCTGTTCTCGTCATCCCATCGGACGAGCAGTTGGCGAAGCTCGGCCGTGTGCTGATGTCAGGACCACCGAACATCAACAACGACTTTTTCCTGGTCCAAGCGCTCACCGGTACGCGCAGCCGGGAACTCCAGTACGCCCTGGTCAGCGACCTCGACGTCAACCGGAAAGTGTTGATCGTTCGTGAAACGAAAAGCGGCCGGATCGAAGAAGTGCACCTGTGTGATGCCGCCTTGACGGTGCTGATCCGGCGCAAGTCGCTGGCAACCGGGCGCTATCTGTTTGGCTCAAAGCGCGGTGATCGTCCGATCGGGTACCCCCGGCATGCGTTTCTCAAGCTATGCGGGCGGGCCGGTGTTACCGGCATCACGTCGCATGCATTTCGCCGAGGTTTCGCTACCGCTGTTGTTCAAGCGCCAGGCGGAACCAGCCATGACGCCAGCAAGCTGTTGCGGCATTCCAGCGTACGGACGACGGAAAAGTTCTATCTGGTGGCAACCGACAACCGCTTGCAACAGGCTGCCAACGCGGCAGGGCAGGCCATTGCGCATCGCCTTGGCCTCGACCCGAAAGGGCGGCCCTACCTCCGTCCTTCCGTGCGCAGTCTGGTGGTACCGGATCATATTCGGCTGGTGGCGGCCTGATGCTTGCCACGCGCCCATTCAGTTTTTTCAACCCGATCGAGAGGAGATCGACCATGGAGCAGGAGCTGTTCTACGACGAGCGCGACTATGAAGCCGCGAACATGGACTACTACGCCGTCATCGATGATGACGAGGACCAGGAGGTGTACGAGCACGACCAGGAAAACAACTAACCCGCGCTGATTACTCAGTTTGGTGTGGCGGGCAGCATCGGCAAGCTTCCCGGCAAGAACGGTGCCGCCGCCACGTTACAGCAAGCCATATCTTAAAGGAGATTCACCATGGCTAAACACATCCGCAGCCTGATGCTGCCCAACTACTCTGCTCTTCTCGTCATGCTGATGGCGCGTATCGCCATCTACGAAGATGGCATCGGGATTCAAAACGCCGGCGGCAAGACCATCGGCTGGATCGACATTTTGGCCGAAGATGAAGCCGTCCGTACCGAGCATTTCATGCGTACTGCAACGATCCTGAACGACATCATCAACGATCCCAAGCATGCCGTTCAGCCGGACTGGAGCTACCTGGATCAGGTCCAATCCGCTGAACCGGCTGCAACGGCAACGCAGCCTACCCGCTCGATGAAGAAGGTCGATGCCGGCGGCGAGGTGAAGTCGGCCTGATCCCCTGCAGCTGATGTAAACAAGAGCCGCCCCGTGCGGCTCTTTCTTTTTGTGACCTGGTTTCAATTCCTATACGGGGGATATGAAGCATGAAAAATGAAACCACCGTGGCTGATTCGGAGAATCCGAAGCGGGCCAGCGACGATGCGTTGCTGGCCTACTGCGACGGCTACTTTGCCGAGTTGATGGAGAACTCGCTGACCGATGAAGCACGTCAAAAACGCGGTCTGGCGCCGAAACCGGCAGCGCAGCTGACCGAGAAAGAGCGCTACCTGAAGGCCCGTCAGACGGGCAAGTTCAACCTCAACCGCGCCATGCGCCGGCGCGTCGACCGCAAGCTGGGGCCAGAACGCGGCCTCGGGGCACGGGTATTCATCGGCTTCGACGCCGAGTGGACTCGCTCACGCAAGGGGCGCAATCGCATTCTAAGCGTCCAGTTCTACCTGATCGGCCCGACCGGCGAAGTCCTGACCCTGGTCATTTACATCGAAAACGGAGACATCCTTAGCCAGCGTCCGCTCCTGGGCGACGTCATCAACGAGCTGCTGGAAGCCGCCCTGGATGATGGCACCATCGAGGAATGGCCTGCCGAGGTGGTGCTGTGCGGGTTTTTCACGAGAGCGGACATCACCGTATTCTCAGACTTCAAGCACCTGCGCCCGCAGCTCGACGGCGTGGGCGGGACGCTGGTCACCGTCGGCAAGGCTGCCAAGTTCGAGTTGCCGATGTCGGCCACGCGGCGTGCTGTGTTGAAACAGCGTTACCAGTCCGTTGTCGGTGACGAATTCGAGCCGCATCTGCTGAGTCTTCGCCTGATCGACGCCAGCCGCCTGGCACCACCCGGCAAGTCGCTGGCCAACATTGGACACTGGTTGGGGATACCCAAGATCGACTTGCCGGCTGGCTATGACAAGTCGGACATGACCCGCTTTCAGCGTGAACGGCGCGAGGAATTCGAAGCCTACGGCCTGCGCGATGCTGAAATTGCCGTCATGTACGTGCTGTGGGTCATCTGGTTCTCGACGCGCCATCTTGGCCTCGACATGCGGCACCTCTCCGCCACGGCCAGTGGCTTGGCGGTACGCATCGGCGAAAGTTGCATCCGGCGAGATGGCGTGGCGCTCAACGTGGCCTTGAATTACGAGGTCAAGCAGATCACCCGCTGGGACAACACCCGCGGTGTTCCTTACTCCCAGAAAAAGCGCATCCCGAAACAGGCCCGACGCTGGCTGGAGCCCTTCCTGGCCGATGTTTTTATTGGTGGCCACAATCAGTGTTTCGTCTATGGCCCGACGGACCGCCGGCGCTTCTACGATCCCGACCTTTCCGGCGCTTATCTGACGGCCTTGGCCTACCTGTTCGTGCTGGACTACGACGCCGTGCGCTGGACGACGAATATCGACGATTTTATCGGCCATGTCGCCGGTTTTGCCTTGGTCGAATTCGAGTTCCCTGAGGATGTGGCTTACCCCTGTCTGCCGGTATCCACGGAAGATCGTGGCCTGCTGTTTCCTCGTCGCGGCCAATCGCTTTGCACCGCCCCTGAAATCGAATTGGCGAAAGCAATGGGGGCCACGAAGCTAATCATTAAGCACGGGCTGGTCATTCCCTGGATGGCGCGCGATACGGTGTTTGCGCGTAGTGCAGACGCACCCGGTAAGCATCGTTCCAAAACCAAAGAGACACCGGGTAACGACGCGCCACAGGACGGCCTGTTGGCGACCGACAAGCAGGCGTTTCCGCCCGAGCATTACGGTGACGATGGCTATCGGCTGTTTGAAAGCTTTGCGATCTTCATCCGCGACATGCGTAGCCCGTATGCCCGTAAAACGCTGCCTTTCGAGTTCGTCAAGTTGCTCGGCAACAGCCTTTACGGCAAGACTGGCCAGGGCTTCAAGCGCAAACGCGCCTTCGGCGTTCGCGAAATGGATAGCGTTGTCGTCGGCACGTCGCGAGTGTCCGAAGCAGCTGTTGCCGCGCTGGTCTGCGGCTTCATCCGTGCTGTCATCGGTGAAATTTTGTGGAAACTCCCCAAGGGTGCGACATTAGTCAGCGCAACGACGGACGGTTTCCTCGTGGACTGCCCGATCGATCAACTGGACTTGACCGGGACGCTGTGCCGGCGCTTCCAGGCGTTGGTGGATCGCGTATCACCGGGATCGCACATGCTGGAAAACAAGCATCAGGTGATGCAACTGTTTGCCGGCCGGACGCGCCTGCAATTCACGGTCGAAGCCGATGGCGATCACAAGACGGTCACCGCCAAGGGTGGCATCAAGCCCGGGCCGGACGTGAAGGACGAAAACGCCTTCATGCTCGACTTGACCCTCAATCGCCAACCTGGCCAGAAGCTGACCTACGAGTCGTTCATGTCGATGCGCGACCAACTGCCGCTGGAACTCGATCTGCAAACGGAAACGCGGGAAACCCGGATCAACCTTGAGTACGATTTCAAGCGTCGGCCGATTCCCAGTAGCGCGCGCATGATCCCCATGGCCGGAACCGGTCAAAGCCATCTGGCATTCGATACGGAGCCCTGGAACACCGTCGACGAGGCGCTGGCGACCCGCCTGATCTTCGATGCCTGGCGGGACGATCACTGCCTGAAAACCCTCGAAGACTTCCAGGCCTGGGAGTACTACCGGGCGTTCAAGATGGCGAACCTGAAGGGGGCCAAACCGGCGGCGCCGAGTAGTGCTGAATCTGGGCCCCGGACGGGGCGGAAGAACCTGACGAAGGGGGGTTACCTAGCCGTCGCCAAGCAGCTTTTTCTGGGCGCATACCAGAAGAAGATGTGGGGGCTGGATGGTGCCGACCTCAGCCAGCGCAAACTGGCGGAATGGCTGACATTGCAGGGGTATAAGACCTCAGTTTCGGCAGTGAAGAACGGGACGCGGGAACAGCCGGTCGAGCATCTGGTGCCGGCGACAGATGAGGTTGTCGCCTTCCTGGCCAAGATGAAGGAACGTTTCCCGGGGCTGGAAGCCGCGAAATTCTTGATCCGCTAAACCTGTCAAGGATGGCTATGCGCACGTGCGCATAGCCATAAATCCTGCATTCCTCTGGTCCATTTCCGGTTTTTTTGCGCCTCCATTTCGCCATCTGGTGCTTATCTGGTCAGCCTGAATGTGGAATCTTTGAAAGCGTAATCTGTGGCAAGTAACTGATTATGCTTGGCTTGCAGGTGTGATGTGGCCACCAAAAAGTTTCCTTTCTGTAGGATATGAAAAGCACCCGCTTTACGGGAAAATCCCGCTGTATCTTCGCTATGGATAAATCATGACTTCCGCTTCCCTTGCGCTTCCCGCCAAGCACTGCACGCTGCGAGTCGTGCCGATGCCGGCAGATCTCAATCAGAACGGCGACGTATTCGGCGGCTGGGTCATGGCCCAGGTCGACGTGGCTGGCGCCATACCCGCCATGCATCGTGCCAAGGGGCGGGTGGCAACCGTTTCGGTCAATTCCTTCGTGTTCAAGCAGGCAATCTCGGTCGGCGATATCGTCAGCTTCTATGCTGATATCGTGCGTGTCGGGACGACCTCGGTCACGGTTCGCGTCGAAGTGTACGCCGAACGCAATTATGCCGAGCCGATCATCGTCAAGGTTACCGAGGCCGAACTGACTTACGTGGCAATTGACGGCAATGGCACGAAACGGAACGTTCCGCCCGAAAACTGAGCGGAAATGGTCTAAAATCCGACGGTTAATCTATCACCCGCCCGCTAGCGAGCCTCCCAATGAATAAATTCACCTTGCGTACCGCGCCGGCCTTGATGCTGCTGGCCTTTTCAAGCATGGCTTCCGCCGCTGCATTCCAGCTCTGGGAGCAAAATGCCAGTGGCCTGGGCAATGCCTACGCGGGTTCGGCGGCCGTGGCCGACAACGCCAGCACCGTCTTCTTCAATCCGGCTGGCCTGTCGCAATTGACGGGGTTCCAGTTCTCAGCCGGGGTGGCCGGGGTCGGGCCGAGCTACGAGTTTCGTGACAGCGGCACCTCGGGGGCTTTCAAGGGGAGCGGTAACGGCGGCGATGCCGGAGGCTGGCACGCGGTTCCCAATCTCTATGTGTCCGGTCGGCTGACCGATAGCCTGTCGCTCGGCTTTGGTGTTTCTGCCCCATTTGGGCTGGCGACCGAATACGACAGTGGCTGGGTTGGGCGAGTGCAGGCGATCAAATCCGAGATCAAGACGATCAATTACAACCCCTCGCTGGCCTATCGTATCAACGACAAGCTGGCTCTCGGCTTCGGTCTCAACTATCAGACCATCGATGCCGAAATGACGAGTTACACGCCGCTGGGTCTATATCGGGTCAAAGGCGACGATGCGGCATGGGGCTGGAATGCCGGGGCCCTGTTTACCCTGTCTCCGGCCATGCGTGTCGGCGTTTCCTATCGCTCGGCGATCAAATATACCCTGGAAGGGACCCGCTCGGTAGGAAGTGACTCCCGCTCGGCAACGGCTGAGATCAAGATGCCGGATACCTTCATTTTGTCCGTGTGGCAGCAGGTATCCGATCGTTGGGAAGCAATGGGCGATCTCTCTTATACCCGCTGGAGTGTGCTCGACAAACTGGATATTCGCAGTTCGGCCGGCGTCGATACCGAACTGTTCAAATACGAGAATTCGTGGCGTATTGCTTGGGGCGCAGCCTACAAGGCGAGCGATGCGCTCAAACTGAAGTTTGGCCTCGCTTATGACCGAACGCCCGTCAAGGACGATTACCGTTCCGCACGCGTACCCGACAACGACCGCTTGTGGCTGTCTCTTGGCGGTCAGTGGAATGGCGGACGTTACGGTAAGGTTGATGTGGGTTACAGCTATCTGTACGTACGGGACACCCCAATCAATCAGACCAAAGTATTGAACGGCGTTTTCAGCCACACCCTGCGCGGTGACTACACGGCGAATGCCCACATCGTCGGCGTTCAGTACTCGGTAGGCTTCTAAGCCAGAGCGGAAGCGTTCGGGGTGCCGACACTGGAGCTGGCGGGTGTGAGCTTGGGGATGCGCGAGGCGCTGATCGTCCTTATCGCACTGGTTGCCGTCTACATGCTCTTTGTGGTGCTCCGCATGCGTCATTTGCGGCGCTCGGTGCCATCAGCGCAGGCAGCGTCGGCACCGATCCTGGACGAGCTCTCCGGGAAAAAGGATGACAGCGGTCTTTCGGCCTTTCGGGATGAAGCCGCGGCTGAGGTGGATACCGATCTGCCCGAGGTGTCGCGGCATCTGGCCGAAGAGGTTCTGCGTTCCGGACTTGAGCAGGAACTGGCCCAGCTGCGCGACGAGGTGGATGCGATGCGGGGTGAGCTGGCGGCATTGCGCACCGATATGCATCAGGAACTGGCATCCTTGCGTGCCAGCCAGACGGTGTCGCCGATCTACGGCGATGCCATGCAACTGGCGGTTTCCGGGTACGATGCGGCGGCGATCGCCGAACGCTGCGGCATTGCACGCGCCGAGGCCGATCTGGTCGTGGCGCTGGCCAAGAGTCAGGCACGTTGAGGGCAGGCATGACAGAACAATCGACAGGACCGGATAACGACAACAACGCGGGCGAACTGCGTGGTCAACTGGCCAAGCGTCTCGCGGTGGCTGGCGTGCTAGTCGCCATGCTGCTGGGCGTCCTGGCCTTCTTCGATTACCTCGCCAGTCCGCCCGAGGATGCGGAGCCGGTGGTGTTTACCCGTCCAGTCCCGGTGGCCCCGCAGAAAGCGGTATCGCAGCCGGTCACCCCGGCGGAAAACCTTCCCGAGCCCCCCGCTCCCGAAAAAACCGAGGCCGCCGCCGAGCCGCCGCCGCCCAAGGTCGAGGCACAACCCGTAGTGCCGGTCGATAGCAAAACGGAGGCACGCCCCGATCAACGACCTGCGCTCCCTGTCCCTGCTCAGAAGCCGGCACCGGCGCACCACCCGGTAACGGCGACCCCGGCCCCATCCAAGTCGATTCCGGAGGGTACGGCCGAGCCATCCGCTCCGTTGCCGCGCCCGACGGCACCGCTGGAAGAGCCCCCAGCCAAGCCGCCTGCACGCCTCGTCGAGCCTCGGTCGAGTGCGCCCATCCTGCCGCCAACGGTATCCCGGCTGTTTTCCGGCTTCGTTCTGCAGGCCGGCGTGTTTTCCAGTGCCCAGCGAGCCGAGGAACTGCACGCCAAGCTGACATTGAGCGGGGTGCCATCAACGCTGGAAACCCGCGTTCAGGTCGGTCCATTCCGTACCAAACAGGAGGCGGAAGCTGCGCAGGCCAAATTGAGGGAACTCGGCGTCGAGACTATCCTGGTTCCGCCTCGGGGAAAAAACCCGTAATCTGTCCGACCGGCGAAAGCGGCGAATAAACATCCGTTTTCTTTTGCCGATGCGTGCAGCCTGTCGGGAGCACTCTTTTCCGCTCAGGGCATGCCGGGCAAGCGGGGCAGGCCGAGACTGCGGCGCACGTCGCGATGCAGTTGCAATGGCGGTGGCAACGGTGCCCCGTGGCCGCGCCGGTCGTCGTAGCCGCGATGATCGTGATGGCGATCTCCGTAACCGTCGTAGTAGCGATATCCCGATTGGTAATAGATGCTGGTCGTCGGGTAGCGGTAGACTGGATAGCTTTCAACATAGGTCGGAGGCGGCCGTTGGTAGCCAACCGGGTAGGTCGGCACGACGGTGCAGGCGCTCAGGCCGCCCAACAACAGGGTGGCGAGGCTGAGGCGGGGGATGAGCAACTTGAGTTTCATGGTGCGATATTCCGTGCATGGGTAAGGGAATAACGCAGGAGCGCCTTGTCTAGCCTACGCAAATGGCTGGCGAGCTTGTAACAATTCGTTAGGGGGCCGGGATGTCGGGTATCTCGTGCGCCTTGCGGATACGCCGGGCAAAAACCTGCATTTCCTTTGCGGCCTGGACATCCCCTTTGGCTTCGGCGACGGCAATACCCCGTTCATAGGCCGCCAGCGCGGAAAGATCGTCGCCTGACTCGGCGCGTGCCTTACCGAGCGCTTTCCAGGCCGCCGAGTAGGCAGGGTCGCGGTCCACGGCGGCCTGGAAGTTCGCGGCCGCCTTGTCCGGCGCCCCGGCCTTGAGATACTCGTTGCCGAGAGAGAAGCGGAGCAGGGCGCCGTCGCGCGGGCCATTGAGCATTTTTTCCAGGGATTCGATGCGTGGGTTCATGTCGGGTCGGGTCTAAAATAATGTTTTCGCAAAACAGGACAGGAAGTCTCTCATGGCCAAGACCATCATCGCCACGCCTCACGCTCCGGCCGCCATCGGCACCTATTCGCAAGCCGTGCGCGTCGGCGACACCGTATACCTGTCGGGGCAGATCGGCCTCGATCCGGCGTCCATGCAGATGGTAGACGGCATCGACGCGCAAATCGTTCGCGTCTTCGACAATCTCAAGGCTGTGGCCGAAGCCGCCGGTGGATCGCTGGCCGATGTCGTCAAGCTGAATGTCTTCCTGACCGATCTGGCTAACTTCGCCAAGGTCAATGAAACGATGGCCAAGTATTTCAGCGAGCCGTTCCCGGCCCGCGCTGCCGTCGGCGTCAAGGAACTACCGCGCGGCGCGCTGGTTGAGGCCGATGCCGTGATGTTCATCGGCTGATCATCGCGGATGACGACGGACGGAGCGTTGGCTCCGATTCGCGCTTCCGATGCCCTGCTGAAGAAGCTCGCCAAGATCGGCCTCCACAGCGAGGCCGATTTGCTGGTTCATCTGCCGTTGCGCT
Source organism: Dechloromonas sp. ARDL1 (assembly GCF_051122455.1). Lineage (NCBI taxonomy): Bacteria > Pseudomonadati > Pseudomonadota > Betaproteobacteria > Rhodocyclales > Azonexaceae > Dechloromonas > Dechloromonas sp. ARDL1. The sequence goes on along the minus strand of NZ_CP168939.1, from coordinate 3,207,806 downwards.
ACGAGGACGAAACGCGCATCACTCCGTTGAATCGGGCATTTGGCGGCGAGCCTGTGCAGATCGAGGTCGTTGTGCACAGTAATGAAGTGCAGTTTCGCCCGCGCCGGCAGATGGTGGTGCGGGCCGGCGACGACAGCGGCGAGATCACGCTGCGCTTTTTCAGCTTCTACCCCAGCCAGCAGTCGGTGCTCAGCGAAGGTTCGCGCATCCGGGCCTTTGGCGAGGTACGTGGCGGTTTCTTCGGGGCCGAGATGGTGCATCCGCGTTTTCGCAAGGTGGCCGATGACGAGCCGCTGCCGAGCGCGTTGACGCCGATTTATCCGACCACGGCAGGGCTGGCCAATTCGGCCCTGCAAAAGCTGGTCGGTCGGGCACTGGTCGACGGCGATCTGTCGGAAACGCTACCTGACAATCTCCGCCAGCGCCTGAAGCTGCCTACTCTGGCGCGCAGCCTCAAGTTTCTGCACACCCCGCCGCCGGGAACCGACCTCGATACGCTGCATGCGCGCAATCACCCGGCGTGGCGGCGGGTCAAGTTCGACGAGGTGCTGGCGCAGCAGCTGTCCTTGCGGCGGGCTTACCTGGCCCGGCGCGAACAGGGCGCACCCGTGCTGCGGGCCCAGGATGACCTGGGAGCGCGCCTGCTCGACAGCCTGCCCTTCGGTCTGACTGGCGCGCAGGTACGGGCGATGGCGGAGATCGGCGCCGATCTGGCGCAGCCCTATCCGATGCAGCGCCTGCTGCAGGGCGACGTTGGTGCCGGCAAGACCATCGTCGCCGCGCTGGCCGCCTGCCAGGCGATCTCGGCGGGGTGGCAAGCGGCGTTCATGGCGCCGACCGAAATCCTCGCCGAGCAGCATTACCTCAAGCTGAGAGATTGGCTGGAGCCGCTCGGCGTGCGTGTCGCCTGGCTGTCGGGCAGCCTGAAGACCAAGGCGAAAAGGGCGCAGCTGGCGGCGACGGCAGCCGATGCGCAACTGGTGGTCGGCACCCACGCCCTGATCCAGGATGGCGTCGATTTCGCAAAACTGGGTCTGGCCATTGTCGACGAACAGCATCGCTTCGGCGTCGCCCAGCGCCTGGCCCTGCGCAAGAAGGGCAACAACCCGCACCAGCTGATGATGTCGGCGACGCCGATTCCCCGCACGCTGGCCATGAGCTATTACGCCGACCTCGACGTAACGGTCCTCGACGAGCTGCCGCCTGGGCGGACGCCGATCAAGACCCGGCTGGTCGCCGATAACCGGCGCAGCGACGTGGTTGGTTTCGTTCAAAAGCATGTCGAGGAAGGACGGCAGGCTTATTGGGTCTGTCCGCTGATCGAGGAGTCGGAAGCCCTGCAACTGCAGACGGCGCAGGATACCTACGAGCAGCTGTCGGCCGATTTGCCGGACCTGTGCATCGGTCTGGTGCATGGGCGGCTCAAGGCCGACGAAAAGCAGGCGGTGATGGCTGCCTTCGCCGCCGGCGACATCGATGTACTGGTGGCGACGACGGTGATCGAGGTCGGCGTCGACGTGCCGAACGCCAGCCTGATGGTCATCGAGCATGCCGAACGTTTCGGGCTGTCGCAGCTGCACCAGTTGCGCGGCCGCGTCGGGCGCGGGCAGTACGAATCGAGCTGCGTGCTGATCTATGCCGGTCCGCTTGGCGAAATCGCCCGGCAGCGGCTGAAAATCATCTTCGAGAATACCGACGGTTTCGAGATCGCGCGCCAGGATCTGGAGATACGCGGTCCCGGTGAATTTGTCGGCAGTCGGCAGAGCGGAGTGCCGCTCCTGCGCTATGCCGATCTGGAAATGGATGCCGACCTGATCGACATGGCGCGCGAGGTGGCCGAGGAAATGCTGACCGCGCATCCGGAACTCGCCGAGAAGCACCTGCAGCGCTGGCTCGGTTCGCGCGAGGAACTGCTCAAGTCCTGACTCAGGCAGCGAGTAGCGGACGGGCAGCGGCCGCCACGCCTTCGCTCAGTGTTCTCAGGGCTGGCATACTCGGTCCTTCGCGTAGTGAAATCATGCCGGTCGGCACCAGCGCGATATCGGGCGGCACGGTCTCGATTACCAGATCGGCTGCATGGGGGGACTGCTCGACCACCCGCCGCGGCATCAGTGTCCAGCCGAGGCCGACGGCAATGCAGCCGAGGATGCCATCCAGCGTGCCGAATTCCATGGCGTCGGAAATGGCGTGCCCCTGCTTGCGCTGCCAGGCGATGGCCCGGGTACGATAGGCGCAGCCTTCGCGGAACATGATCAAGGGCAGCAGCACCGGGTCGGTGCCGGCGGCGTGAACCTGGACCAGTTCCTCGACAACCAGTTCCTCGAAGTGCAGGTCGGGATGGATGACCGGGCCGGCGACAAAGGCGCAGTCCAGCTTGTGGTCAAGCACCTTCTCGGTCAGGGTGCTGGTGGTGTCCGTATAGACGCGTACTTCCACGCGCGGATGGCTGGCACGCACTGCCTTCAGGGCATTGGGCAGATGCAGGGCAGCAAAGGTTTCCATCGAGCCGATGCGTAGCTCGCCGACGCTTTCGCCGACCTGGCGGACGGCGTTGGCTGTCTGACGCTCCAGTTGCAGCATGCGTCGTGCGTAGTCAAGGAGCACCCGGCCCGAAGGGGCCAACTCCAGCCCGCGTCCCTTGCGGAAGAACAATTCGGCGCCGAGTTCATCTTCCAACCTGCGGATACGCCCGGTAACGTTGGACTGGACGGTGTTCAGCTTGCGTGATGCAGCGAGGATGCCGCCTTCTTCGACGACGGCTTGAAAGGTGCGGAGCGCGATAAGTTCCATGATATATCTCGATTAATGAACGAATTGTTCTCAACAAATCATTTGTGAAGATACTTTACGCTGTTTATCGTGTCTCCATCAATAGGCTAGGATGCCCGTCATGACTTCCCAGATCGAACGTCTCAAAGTGCTCTCTGCAGGCATCTTCAGCTTGCTGCTGGTGCTCGGGGTGGCCCGTTTTGCCTACACGCCGCTCCTGCCGATCATGCAGCAGCAGGCGGGCCTGGGGCTGGCCGAAGCCGGCTGGCTGGCAGCGCTCAATTACGCCGGTTACCTGAGCGGAGCCCTGATCGCCTCGCTGATCAGCGACCTGGTTCTCAAGGATCGCCTGTATCGCATCGGCATGGTGGTGGCCATTCTCAGCACGCTGATGATGGGCCTGACGACCGATCCCTGGTTGTGGATGTTGTCGCGCTTCATCGCCGGCCTGAGCAGTGCCGCCGGCATGCTGCTCGGTACCGGGCTGATCCTGAACTGGCTGATCCGTCATAACCATCGTCCTGAGCTGGGTATCCATTTCTCGGGCATCGGGCTGGGCATTGCCGGGTGTTCGGTCGCCGTCTGGATGATGGGTGACGTGCTCGACTGGCGGCAGCAGTGGTTTGTCTTCACGGCCATCGGTTGCCTGCTGATCGTGCCGGCGCTGGCCTGGCTGCCGGCACCCGACAACAGTGCCGTGACCAAGAGCGGTGCGGCGATGCATGACAATCCGCCGAGTCCATTGTTTCTCGGCATCTTCATGGCCTCGTATTTCTGTGCCGGTTTCGGTTACGTGATCGGTGCCACATTTATCGTGGCCATCGTCGATCAATTGCCGGGGCTGGCAGGGAAGGGCGCGCTGGCCTTCCTCGCCATCGGCTTGGCTGGCGCGCCATCCTGTTTCAACTGGGATTTGATTGCACGCTACATCGGCGACCTCAATGCGTTGATCCTGGCCGCTGCCTTGCAGATTGTCGGCATCATCCTGCCGGTGGCCATTGGCGGCTTGTGGGCGACGATGTTCGGCGCACTGCTGTTTGGCGGAACCTTCATCGGCATGGTCAGCCTGGTGCTGACCATGGCCGGACGCTATTACCCGACGCGCCCGGCGAAAATGATGGGCAAAATGACCATTTCCTACGGCGTGGCGCAGATCATCGGGCCGGCTGCGGTCGGCTGGCTGGCGACCCGCCTGGGCAACTATTCCATCGGCCTCTACCTGGCGGCTGGCGTGATGGTCGTCGGTGTCGTCCTGTTGGCTATACTCAAGCAGGTGGAACGCCGGGATGCCGGTTTGGCGATCAAGCCGGGATTGCAGACCTGACAAGGGAGAACACGCATGTTCAAGGGAATTCTGATCGAGAAGGATGAGGCCGGTTATCGCGCATCCGTGCAGGGCATCGACGACGCACGATTGCCGGAGGGCGATGTCACTGTGCGCGTCGATTACTCGTCGCTGAACTACAAGGATGGTTTGGCGATCACCGGCAAGGGGCCGGTCGTGCGCAAGTTTCCGATGGTGCCCGGCATCGATATCGCCGGTACGGTCGAGGCGAGCGCCAATCCGGACTACAAGGCCGGTGATCGTGTCGTACTCAACGGATGGGGTGTCGGTGAAACGCACTGGGGCGGCCTGGCACAAAAGGCCCGTCTCAGGGGTGAGTGGCTAGTGCCGCTGCCGGCAGCCTTCTCCGCACGTCAGGCGGTGGCCATTGGCACTGCCGGCTACACCGCCATGCTGTGCGTGATGGCCCTGGAGCGTCACGGCGTGAAACCCGGCGATGGTGAAATCGTCGTCACCGGCGCGGCCGGTGGCGTCGGCAGCGTGGCCATCGCCGTACTCGCCAAACTCGGCTACACCGTGGTCGCGGTCAGTGGTCGGCCGGAGGAGGGCGATTACCTGAAGCAACTCGGCGCAGCCGAAATTATCGATCGCAGTGCCTTCTCGGCCCCCGGCAAGCCGCTCGGCAAGGAGCGCTGGGCAGGGGCGGTCGACGTGGTCGGCAGCCATACCCTGGCTAACATCTGCGCGACGACCCGATATCGTGGGGTGGTGACCGCCTGCGGCCTGGCCGGCGGCATGGATTTCCCATCCAGCGTGGCGCCTTTCATCCTGCGCGGGGTAACGCTGATCGGCGTGGACAGCGTGATGTGTCCGCGTCCGGAGCGCCTGGTTGCCTGGGAACGTCTCGGGCGCGATCTGGATGTCGCCAAGCTGGATGTGATCACCCGCGAGGTGGCGCTGGCCGAGGCGATTCCAACCGCAGCACAGTTGATGGATGGCAAGGTGCGCGGCCGGGTCGTCGTCGATGTGAACCGCTGATCGGAGTCGCCATGCCTTACGTCAATATCAAGATTACCCGCGAAGGGGCCACCGCCGAGCAGAAGGCTCGCCTGATCCAGGGCGCGACGCAACTGCTGGTTGATGTGCTGGGCAAGAACCCGAAGACGACAGTGGTCGTCATCGATGAGGTAGATACCGACAACTGGGGTGTCGGCGGCGAATCGGTCACTGTACGCCGGGCGCGGGGGGAATGATTCCCCGGCCTTAAAAAGATCAAGGCGGTGCGGAACTTTTTTCGCAACCGCTGTCTACATCGCCTCAAATAAACCAAAACCCCAATCCTACAGAGGCATTCATGGACGATCTTTCCTATTTCGGCATCGGTTTTGCAGTGGTCATCTTCACCCTGGCTTGTTTCATGGCCTCCAAGCTGGCCTCGAAGAAGGCCTATCACTAGCTTGTGACCATTCGACGGGCTTGATGCTTGAGCCGAAATGACGCCCGATGAATTTCATCGGGCGTTTTCATTTGGCGCAGTCGTTTGCCCCGTATCGCACCTCGAGGCGATAGAGTCTTCAAGCAACGCAACGTCTTTCGGCTTTTGACTCTGGGTGTTTTTTCAAGGCGTATGCAATGCTGCAGTAATATTGTGCGGTCATCATGTCGGCTTTCGAAAGGGATGCGAACATGGATCTATTACTGTGGCGCCATGCCGAGGCGGAAGAGGGCGAGGATGATCTGAAGCGCGCCCTGACCGAGCGCGGCGAGAAGCAGGCGCGGGTCATGGGCGACTGGATTCGCCGGCATCAACCCAAGGATTTGCGGATCATCGTCAGTCCAGCCGTGCGTACCCGGCAGACAGCGGAAGCCTTGAAGCTGCCTTTCGAAACGATACGCAAGATCGGTCCCGAAGCCTGCGTTTCAGAGTTGATTGCCGCTTCCGGGTGGCCGCACGCCAAGGGCAGTGTGCTGATCGTCGGGCACCAGCCTTCGTTGGGACGATTGGCCTCGCTGCTGCTGGCGGGCCAGGAGTCGGAGTGGAGCATCAAGAAGGGGGCGTTGTGGTGGCTGAGCAACCGCGTGCGTCGCAACGAGACGCAGACTGTCCTGCGCGCAATGATTCCGGTGGAATTACTGGACTAGACAAGCTCCTCGCTTAGGCGTGAAATAGCTCTTTTCGCGTACAACGATGGAGAGAGCATGGTTACCAGAAAAAAAGCGAATTCCCCGCAGTCTCAGTCCGTCAAACCGCCGGCTTCGGCAACCCCGAGAGGAAGGCGGCGCAGCGTGGCTGCCGGTGATGTACCGCCGGTGCTGACCCCGGCGGCGATAGAAGGATTTACCGTGCACGCCTCGGTCGATGCCGCTCAGGGAACGAAACTGGGTGCCCTGCGCGATGTCGTCGCCGGGATGCCGCTCGAAGAGTCGGTCGCACTCCTGAAGGCAGTGCTCAAGCAGCAGCGGATGGCTGCCGGTGTGGCGTCTCCCAACCCCGATGATGAACTGATGGCGGATTGGCGCGAGGGCGGCTATCCCTACAAGAACCTGATGCAGCGTCGCAATTACGAACAGCAGAAATATCGCCTGCAGGTCGAATTGCTGAAGCTGCAGGCCTGGGTCAAGGAAACCGGGGCCAAGGTCGTCATCCTGTTCGAGGGGCGCGATGCGGCGGGCAAGGGCGGCACCATCAAGCGCTTCATGGAACACCTGAACCCACGGGGCGCACGCGTCGTTGCGCTGGAAAAACCGAGTGAAATCGAACGCGGGCAGTGGTATTTCCAGCGTTACGTGCAGCACCTGCCGACCAATGGCGAGATCGTGCTATTCGACCGCTCCTGGTACAACCGTGCCGGCGTCGAGCGGGTGATGGGCTTCTGCACCGACCATGAATACGCCGAGTTCGTTCGCCAGGCGCCCGAGTTCGAACGCATGCTGGTGCGCAATGGCACGCATGTCATCAAGTTCTGGTTCTCGGTCAGCCGGGAGGAGCAGCGCCGCCGTTTTCGCGAGCGCAAGGTGCACCCGCTCAAGCAGTGGAAGCTGTCGCCGATCGACATGGCGTCTCTGGACAAGTGGGACGATTACACCAAGGCCAAGGAGGCGATGTTCTTCCATACGGATACCGCCGATGCGCCATGGACGGTGATCAAGTCGAATTGCAAGAAGCGCGCGCGCCTCAATGCCATGCGCTACATCCTGCACAAGCTGCCTTACGCCAACAAGGACACCCAGCGCATCGGCAACCTTGATCCGCTCATCGTCGGTCGCGCCAACGTGGTCTATGAGCGCGGTGAGCACCAGGGGGTGCCGATTCTCTGAGCGCTCCGGCCAACCTCAACTCAGGAAGCGCGCCGCGGTTCGGGCGCGTTTTTCACATCATTCCCGGGCTGGCCGCCGCGCTCAGCTGACAACGTAAGCGGCGCTGCCGGTTGCGATCAGCAGTCCGCTCTCGTTCTCCAGCGACATCTGGACCGAGGCGATGCGGCCGCCGAGTCGGGTTACCCGGCCGGTGGCCGTAAATTTCTTGCCGATGCCTTGGTGCAGAAAGTCGGTACGCAGATCGATGGTGCCGATTCGCCCGAAGCGGTGGCCGACCTGTTCCGCGGTTTCATTGCAGAATTTTTCAGCGATACCGACGGTGACCGCAAAGCCACCCACCGTGTCGAGTGCGGCGGCGATCACCCCGCCGTGCAGGCGGCCGTGGAGGTAGTGGCCGATTAGTTCCGGGCGCATGGCAAAACTCAGTCGCGCGGCCTCCGGGGAAAAGGACTCGACCTTCAGCCCGAGCACCTCGTTGAAGCGTAGCTTGTGTTCGAACACATCGCGTAGCATGGCTTCGAGGCGGTTCTGTTCTTCGGGTGTGCGGCGTGCGTATTCCGGAGTGTGGGACATGGTTTTTGTTTAATTGGCGTCGAATCGGACAATGCGCTGATTCTAGGCCATACGGTGTCGTATCGCGTCAAAACTGGTGAGATACAAGCGTTCATCGTGTTTTCCGAGGGGCTTGGCTTGACGGTTTGCTGCGCAGGCTGGAGGCAAAGCTTTGGGTTCGGGGCAAGGCTGTTTTCTCTTGAAAAGCAAAGCGGCTTGCCCCGCAAAACTCCAAAGGCCTTATGTTTCTTCAGGGCTTTCCCTAAACAAAAAACTGGATTAGTATAAAAATCAACAATATTAAAACCAGTGATTCGGCTCGGCAATCAAGTCGTTTTCCGGAGGCAAAATGCGCAATACGTCTATCAAGGCCAGACTGGCCATCGGTTACGCCATTCTTTTGTTGCTGATCGTGATTGTCGGTGTAGCCGGCGTCAAGGCTCTGGGAACAATCAACGGCAAGTTGAGCGAAATCACCAGCATCAACGATGTCGAAAAAGATATGGCGCTGCGTCTGCGTATCAACGTCGATCTCCAGGCAATCGCAATTCGCGACATTGTCCTGGCGAATAACGTCGAAGAACGAAACAAGGCAATTGATCAGCTGAACCAACTGCGCAGCCAGTTTGCAGAGCGCCACGACAAGTTGCTCAAAATGTTCCAGGACTACCAAGGGCAACCGCAGGAGTTCGAGCAGATGAATCGAATGAAGGCAGAGAGCGAGGCTATCAAACCTTTCTTCGACAGCATTCGCGAACTGGCTCTGGCCGGAAAAACTTCGGATGCCATGGCCAAGGCGCCAGAAATACCAGGCAGATTGAAAGGTTTGCGGGCGGCGACCGACGATCTGGCGAAAATCGAGGATGAGTTGAACGCAAGCGCGATCAAGGAAGCCCAGTCTGCCTATGAAAGTGCGAAGGCCACGTTGCTTGGCGTAATGTTTGCCGCCGTGCTGCTGACGATTGGTGGCGCCTGGTTGTTGACCCGCTCGATCACGCTTCCCATGGCAGATCTGGAGTCCACCTTGAACAAGGTTGCCACCGGTGACGTGAGCCTGCAGGTGGTGCAGAGCGGACGTGATGAACTGACCCGGATGGAAAACTCTACCGCCCTGATGGTCAAGTCGTTGAGCGAGGCCATCGGGCAAGTGCGCAGTAACGCCGACAACGTGGCGGAAAATGCCGGGCTGCTCAGCGGTGCGGCCAAGCAGGTCAGAGCAAGCTCGGAGGCGCAGTCCGAGGCCTCGTCGGCGATGGCGGCGGCGCTGGAGGAAATGTCGGCGAGCATCAATCACGTTGCCAGTCTTTCTCAGGATGCGCGGCAAATGGCCCAAAACGCCAGTACGGGCGCGGACAGCGGTGCCCGGCAGGTGGCGGCCATGCTTGACGAGATCGGCCGGGTGGCGAAAACCATCGAGGAAAGCGCTGAGAGTTCGCGCGCGCTGGATCAGGAGTCGGAGAGGATTTCAACCATCGTGAGCGTGATCAAGGATGTGGCTGATCAGACCAACCTGCTGGCGCTGAACGCGGCCATTGAAGCGGCGCGTGCCGGCGAAACGGGCCGTGGTTTCGCTGTTGTGGCCGACGAGGTGCGTAAGCTGGCGGAGCGTACGTCGACTTCGGCTCAGGAAATCACCAATATGGTTACCGGCATCCAGGAGCGAGCCCGCCGGATGAGTGGCAGCATGGCCCATACCGTGGACCAGATGCGCGATGGTATGCAAATGGCCGAACAGGCCGGCGAGGTGATGAGCAGCATCAATGATGGCGCGAAGCAGGTTACGGCGGTTATCGACGACGTTGCGGTCGCCCTGAAGGAGCAGGCTACAGCCAGTCACGACCTGGCGAATCGCGTCGAACTCATCGTGCAGATGGTCGATGAAAACTCCTCGGCGGTTAGCTCGGTAGCCGGTTCGGCCGGCGAACTGGACCATCTGGCCGGCGATTTGCTGGGTGCCGTTTCACGCTTCAAGACAGCCTGAAGCAAGCCGGCGGAGCATAGTCGTCTGGCCGCCGGATGGTGGGCTGGCCTCGTCAAAAAGCCGCTTGGGAGCGGCTTTTTGCTTTTTCGGCCTCAGGCCATGAAGACCTCGATCAGGCGTGCTACTTCTTCTGGCTGGTCGTGGTGCAGCATGTGGTCGGCGTTCTCGATCCAATGCTCGCTCATATTGGCAAAACAGGCCTGGCGGGCCTCCCAGTCTCCGGGGCGCTGCTCAAAATCGCGTACTACCCAGGACTGGCGGCCGGCTACCCAGAGTACCGGGCAGCGCACCTCACGCCATATGGCCATCGATTCTTCCAGACGAAACAGGTAAGGCGAGAAATTCTTGTGCCAGGGGTCGCCATTCCAGATCACGCCGTGCCGGCTTTCGCCGGCCTTGTTCTGTCCTTCACCGATCTTGGCCAGGTGGCGGGACAGGTAATCGGCACGCTCGGCGCTCAGGAAGCGGTCGGTTTTCATCAGCCGGCGGGCGAAGTCGGCACGGTCCTTGTAGACATACAGTTTGGGGACTTCACGCGTCTGGTTCAGCCATTGCCGGTAGCGTTCCGGTGCCATGTCGGGCGTTGTTGGGGCGATGCCGAAGCCATCCAGCGTGATCAGACGTTCCACCCGTTCGGGGCGGATGCCGGCGTACAGGCAGGAGAGGATGCCGCCCATGCTGTGGCCAACCAGCCTGACCGGTGCTGCCGGTGCGTAATGGTCGAGGATGGCTTCCAGGTCGCCCATGTGTTCGGCGAAATAATAGGGGCGGTTCAGCCATTGCGAGGGGCCGAAGCCGCGCCAGTCGGGGGCGACAATGTTCCAGTCGCGCTGCAACGCGTCTACGACAAACTGGAAGGAGGCGGAAACGTCCATCCAGCCGTGCAACAGGAACAACATGGGGGCTTGCGGATCGCCCCAGCGCCGGATGTGCAGGCGGAGATCGGGAAGGTCAAGATAGTCGGAGCGGGAAGGGCGCATCGCGGATCAGTTGCCGAGCAGTTTGTTCAACGCCGTTTCCAGGCGTTCCGGGGTGAAGGGCTTGGACATCCAGCCGCTGGCGCCGGCAGCGCGAAAGGCAGATTTCATGTCGTCGGAGGTTTCTGTGGTCAGGACCAAAATGGGCACGTTCTGGTTCGTGCTGCCGCTTCGGATCGCCTTGACCATGCCCAATCCGTCGAGCCCCGGCATGTTCTGGTCGCAGATGACCAGGTCGAGTTGCTGATTCCTGACGATCTCCAGGCCGGCGCGGCCGCCAGAAGCTTCGAGGGTACGATAACCAGATGGTTCCAGCGTGGCCTTCAGCATATTGCGTATGGCGGTCGAGTCGTCGACCAGCAGGATGGTGGCCATGGCCAGGCTCCTATCGGTGTTGCGATAATTGGCAATTGTGCCATGCATGCCGGATGTGTCCCAAGTGGGAAGTCGGCGTTCCGACACCTAGTCCGGCCTTGCGCTAGACGGGGCGAGCGCTACAGTAATCGCCGTGTGCGTTAAAGTCCGTTTTCCATCGTGCGAAGCTGCACGGAAAGGAATCATGTTTTCGCCGCCCAACTTGCCCCCACCGGCCATCCGCCGTAGCTGACACCATGGATATTGCCCAGATTACCGAGACGCTGCGCCAAGATGCGGTCACCGTTGTCTTCTTCAACGTGCTGCTACAGCAGCTTGGCTTGCCGGTTCCCGCCGTGCCGACGCTGTTGCTGGCCGGTAGCCTGGTGGCGACATCGGGCAGCCTTGGCCAGGTGCTGGCCGCCGCCGTCATTGCGTCGGTGTTGGCCGATTGGTTGTGGTATGGGGCGGGCAGGATGTTCGGTTACCGGGTGTTGGCCGGTTTGTGCAAGCTGTCGATTAATCCCTCGTCCTGCGTTAGCCAGACCGAGGCTCGCTTCATTCGCTGGGGTGTTTCATCCCTGGTCGTCGCCAAGTTCATTCCCGGGTTCTCCACGGTGGCGCCGCCCATTGCCGGGGCTCTGCGCATGAGCCAGACCGGTTTTCTCCTGGCGGCCGGGGTGGGCGCCGCTTTGTGGGCTGGTGCGGCGATCGGTGCCGGGTGGCTGCTGCAGGATGCCGTCCAAGCGGCCATCGCCACGCTCGATCGCCATGCGGCACGGGCGCTGCTCGCCGTGCTGATCTTGCTGGCCTTCTGGCTGGGCTGGAAGCTGTGGCAGAAGTATCGTTTCCGGAAATTCTGCGCGGTTCCCCATGTGACTCCGGCCGAATTGCTGGCTGCGTTGGCGAGCGATTCCCCTCCGCTCGTCCTCGACCTGCGTGGCGCGACGATGATCGCGGAAACCGGACCGATTGTCGGTGCGCGTGTCGCCGAGCATGATTTTCTGCAGGAAGCCGTCGGCGACTGGCCCAAGGACAGGCCCATCGTGACCCTCTGCGCCTGCCCGGAGGATGCCGGTGCAGTCCAGGCGGCCAGGCATCTGCTTAATGCCGGCTATTTGTCGGTCAAGCCGCTCAGAGGGGGCTACGAGGCCTGGTTGGCCGCCCAGCCTCCGCTTCGCTAGCTACACCCTTGGTGTTTTCTGTACGGTCAGGATACACCGCTCTCATAGGCGATCCGCAATGACTGTCTCGGACGGGGCGGTGCCTGGCTTGTCCTCATCTCCTTGTCCCGTTGGTGGTGTTGAGGTGGTGCAGGCTTTGCATCCGGCGGCACGGTGCGGCTGCGGGTGAAATCGTCTATCGACAGGCAGATTTCGGCTTTGCTCGCCACGAGCGGGAAGGGTTTCGTTTTCTCGATGCCGTCGCCCAAGGTAACGAAGAGTGTTAGCGGGAGTATTGCTATAGGCCTTCAACAGTCCCGTAGGTTGACCAATAACGCCGCAGCCCTCTCCCGGAGTGAACGCGCTGCATGGATTCGTCAAAAAAGTCAGCAATTCGGAAGTGTTGTAATAGTTTGCAAATTTGCCCCATTTTCAATTTTGTGGGCCGATAATTTCCATGGATTTTGCAGATTAAACCCTTTCGGTTTTTGCCAACCTGTTTATCTGTCAGGAAAGCTTTGTTGATGAAACCTCTCAAGCAAAGGAGTAGCACATGTCAGTGACCAATATTCAAGGTAACAATTGGCTATCGCAGATCAGCAGCGTGAATGCCGGGCGCCCGCCGCGGGGCAATGATGGTGACGGGGACGACATGCGCGCATCCCAGGGGCGCGGTGGTGCTCTAATGGCCGCAATTGGCAATGCGCTTAGCCAGATCGGCGTTGGCAGCAGTTCGAGTGCGACAGATTCGTCGTCGGATAGCAGCGGTGCCAGTGCATCTCAGGATCCAGGCCAAGCGGTAAGCTCGTTTGTGCAGAGTCTGATGGCCGCCTTGCATGCGCAGAACTCTCAATCAAACGCATCACAAAACACTTCGGGCGGTGATGCAGACGGGGACAACGATGGCAGTACAAATGCGGCAAAAGGTCATCATCGGCACCATCACCTGCAATCTGATTTGCAGAGCTTGATTCAACAGTTGTCACCTTCCAGCACGAGCGAGTCGTCCTCGAGTTCGTCTTCCGTATCCAGCGATCTTCAGCAGAGCTTCAAGAAGATGCTAGCTGCTTTCGGCGATACCAATAGCAATGCGACGCTTCCCAACTTCCTGCAGGCACTGGGTAGTCAATTGGCGGGCGGAGGCAAAGCTGGAAATGCGGTTAGTACCAGCGTTTAGCTGATCGCCCGGTGGGATGAGGTACTGGTCGTCGTGCCGCCATTGCTTCGTCCCAGTCCGACTGCAGAGCAGCCCTGCAAAATCGCCTCAATTTTGCAGGAGGCTGCACAGCGAGTGAAATACTGATGCCAGGTTGTCTTGTTTAAGGGGGCGACGGTGTTTCGGATCGTTAATCCGCACAATCCAATGCTAGACCCCTGGCTGTCTTCCGGTGTAGTGAGCCTCGCGGCCTAACAGCTTGGTTTGTCTGGCCGCCTTGGCGAAGTGCGCTTGCCGCGCATGCTCTTCCTTTTTTTTCAGGTGTAAGGTTTCGCAGCAACTGTTGGCTTGGCAGTAATCCATGTTGACAAAGTCATGTCGATATATCTAAGATCATCGACATGAAATCCGACTACACCCAAACCATCCCGCCTGCCTGGCAGGCAATGTCCAAGATCTTCGTGGCGCTGGGCGACGAGCACCGGCAGCGCATCCTGCTCCTGTTCGAGCCGGGCGAGCGGCTGAACGTCGGGCAGATTGCCGAGGTGTCTACGCTGGCCCGGTCGACGGTGTCGCACCACCTGAAGATTCTTCATGAGTCCGGCGTGCTGGCTTCCGAGAAGATCGGCAAGGAAGTCTGGTTCTGGATTGACCGCGAGGCGCTGAGCGAAACCTTCGGCAATGTCCTCGATTACGTAAGGGATCACACCTGATGCTGCGTTCCATTCTGCGGCCGCTGTTGCGCGGCCTGGCCCGCCTGTTGTTCCGTGTCGAAGTCACTGCCCGGCAGGCCGATTTCAAGCACGACCGCCTGCTCGTCGTCGCCAACCACCAGTCCTTTCTGGACGGCCTGCTGCTCGGCCTGTTCCTGCCCATCGACCCGGTTTTCGTGGTGCATACCACTATTGCCAAAAGCTGGATGTTCCGCATCCTCCTGTCGCAGGTCGATTACCTGGCAGTTGATCCAACCAGCCCGATGGCCATGAAGAAGGTCATCCGACTGATCGAAACCGGCCGGCCGGTGGTCATCTTCCCGGAAGGGCGCATTACCCTGACCGGTTCGCTGATGAAGGTCTACGACGGCCCCGCCTTCGTCGCCGCCAAGACCGGCGCGACCGTGGTGCCGGTGCGTCTGGAAGGCGCCGAGCGCACCTATTTCTCACGCCTGTCCGGTCGTCATCCCAAGCAGCTTTTGCCAAAGATTCGTTTGTCGATCCTGGAGGCGCGCCACTTCCCGATGCCGGAGGGGGCGACCGCCAAGCTGCGTCGCCGCAAGTCCGGCGAGGCCATGCGCCGGCTGATGCAGGAGATGATCGTTGCCTCGCGCCCGCAGCAGACGTTGTATGCCGCGCTATGCGATGCCGTCGGCGTCTATGGTCGCAGCCGTCGCCTGCTGGAGGACGTGAAGCAGGTCGAGTATTCGTACAACGACCTGCTCAAGATGGCCCTGATGCTCGGCCGCCAGATCGAACGCCTGTCGCAACCCGCTGAGCGGGTCGGTCTGTTGCTGCCCAACCTCGTGCCGACCATCGGCCTGATCTTCGGCCTCAGCGCCCGGCGCCGCATTCCGGCCATGCTTAACTACACGGCCGGCGTCGAAGCCATGCAGGCTGCCTGCGATGCCGCCGAGGTGAAGACCATCGTCACCTCGCGCGCCTTCGTCGAGCAGGCCAAACTGGGCGACAAGCTGGCGGGGCTGAGCAAGGTGCAACTGGTCTACCTGGAGGACGTGCGCGAGCGTATCGGCCTCGGCGACAAGCTGTGGCTGATGCTGTGGGCGCTGCATTTCCCGCGCGCCTTCGAGCTGCCCGCGTCGCCGGAGGATGCGGCGGTGGTGCTGTTTACCTCGGGGTCGGAAGGCAAGCCCAAGGGCGTCGTGCTGCCGCACCGCGCCATCCTCGCCAATATCGCGCAAATCCGCTCGGTGATCGACTTCTCGGTCTACGACAAGGTGCTCAACGCGCTGCCCATCTTCCATTCCTTCGGCCTGACCGCCGGCGCGCTGCTGCCGGTGCTCAACGGGGCCAGTCTTTTCCTCTACCCGTCGCCGCTGCATTACCGGGTGATTCCGGAGCTGGCCTACGACCGGGGCTGTACCATTCTGTTCGGCACCTCGACCTTCCTCGCCAACTACGGCAAGTTCGCCAATCCGTACGATTTCTACCGCCTGCGCTATGTCGTGGCGGGTGCCGAAAAGCTCTCCGAGGCGGTACGCAGCCAGTGGTTCGAGAAATTCGGCCTGCGCATCTTCGAAGGCTACGGTGCTACCGAGACGGCGCCGGTGCTGGCGGTCAATACGCCGATGGCCTACCGGACGGGCACGGTCGGCAACCTGCTGCCGGGTATCGAGCACAAGCTGCTGCCGGTTCCGGGCATCCCGAATGGCGGCATCCTGCATGTGCGCGGCCCGAACGTCATGGCCGGCTACCTCAAGGCCGACAACCCCGGGGTGCTGCAACCGCCGGTGTCGGACGCCGGCGAGGGCTGGTACGAGACGGGCGACGTGGTCGAGCTGGACGAGGACGGTTTCGTGAAGATCGTCGGCCGCGTCAAGCGCTTCGCCAAGATCGCCGGCGAAATGGTCAGCCTGGAGGTGGTCGAGAAGCTGGCCACGGCCACTTCGCCGGCCATGCTTCACGCCGCCTCCAGCCAGCCCGACCCGGCCAAGGGCGAGGCGCTGGTGCTGTTCACCACCGACGGCCAGCTGACGCGCGAACTGCTCGCCGCCAAGGCCCGCGAAACAGGCGTCCCGGAACTGGCGGTGCCGCGCAAGATACACCGGGTCGAAGCGCTGCCGCTGTTGGGTACCGGCAAGGTCGATTACGTGACCTTGAAGCAACTGGCTGAGGCGGTGTGATGAATCGCCGCCGTTTCATCGGTCTGCTCGCCGGTGGTGCCGCCTTGTCGGCTGCCGGTTGGACATCGGCCAAACCGTTGCTGGTTAACAAGTGCCGCGTCGCCATCCCGGCTGGGCTGATCGATAGCCCATGGCTTCATCAGTCATGGGCGGGCATCGATCCGGCGCAGGTGTGGGACTGCCATGTGCATCTCGCCGGGCTGGGTGATGGCGGCAGCGGCATCGAGGTCGGGCCGCAGCTGTCGAGCTGGCTGCATCCGCTGCATTACGCCCAGCGCCTGTTCTACATGAACGCCGGCTGCGCCCACGATGCGCCGGGCAAGGTCGACGCGGCCTATGTCGCGCGCCTGCTCAACCTGTGCGAGGCGATGCCGGATGGCTTCAAGGTCATGCTCTTTGCCTTCGAGCGATTCCACGATGGCAGGGGCGATGCGCACCCGGAACATTCGGCCTTCTACGTGCCCAATGCCTGGGCAGCCAAGCTGGCGCGGGATTTTCCGGCACGCTTCGAGTGGGTCGCTTCGCTACACCCCTATCGGGCAGGGGCGACCGACGAGTTGCGCCTGGCCGTCGCCAACGGCGCACGGGCGGTGAAGTGGCTGCCGGCGGCGATGGGCATGGACCCGGCTGACGCCAAGTGCGATGCCTTCTATCGCGTGCTGGCCGAAACCGGCACGCCGTTGATCGTGCATTGCGGCGAGGAAAAGGCGGTCAAGGGCAGCGACACGCAGGCCTACGGCAACCCGTTACGCATGCGCCGGGCGCTCGATGCCGGCGTCAAGGTGGTGGTCGCCCATTGCGCCACGCTGGGCGACGATATCGATGACGACGGCAAGGTACGCAGCAGTTTCGACCTCTTCCTCAAACTGATGGGCGAGCCACGCGCCAAGGGGCTGCTGCATGGCGACATTTCCGCCATCACACAGCGCAACCGCAAGACAGCGGCGATCCGCACCTTGCTCGAACGCCGCGACCTGCACGACCGCCTGCTCCACGGCTCCGATTACCCGCTGCCCGGCATCGTGCCGCTGACTTCACCGGGCGCGCTGGCGCGGGCCGGCCTGCTGCCCAAGGGGGCGGTCGACGATCTCGACACCCTGCGCCAGCACAACCCCTTGCTCTTCGACTTTGCCCTCAAGCGCCTGCTCAACTGGCAGGGGCATTCCTTTTCTCCGGCGGTGTTCCATACCCGCCGCCTTTTCGCTGCGAGCCACGCATGAGCGGACAATTCGGACTTCTCAGGAAGAAACGCTTCGGCCCCTTCTTCGCCACCCAGTTCCTCGGTGCCTTCAACGACAACCTGTTCAAGAACGCGCTGATCGTCCTGCTCACCTTCCACGCCGCGCACTGGACGACGCTCAAACCGGAACTGCTGGCCAACCTGGCGGCCGGGGTTTTCATCCTGCCCTTCTTCCTGTTTTCGGCGACCGCCGGGCAGCTTGCCGACAAGTACGACAAGGCCATGCTGGCGCGGCTGGTCAAGGTGCTGGAGATGGCGATCATGGGTGTCGCTGCCGTTGGGTTCTTCATGACCAGCCTGTCGGTGCTGCTGGGCGCGCTGTTCCTGCTCGGTTGCCATTCGACGCTGTTCGGGCCGGTGAAGTACGCGATCATGCCGCAGCACCTGCGCGAGGACGAACTGGTCGGCGGCAATGCGTTGATCGAGGCCGGTACCTTCGTTGCCATCCTGGTCGGCACGCTGGCCGGCGGGCTGCTCGCCGGCTCCGTCGCGCATCCGGCGTGGATCGCCGTCGGCGGCTTCATCGTCGCGCTGGCCGGCTACCTGGCCAGCCGGGGCATTCCCGTCGCACCGCCGCCGGCGCCGATGCTCACGGTCAATCTCAACCCGCTGTCCGAAACCTGGCGCAACATCGCTTTCGCCCGGCAGAACCGCACGGTCTTCCTGTCCATTCTCGGCATTTCGTGGTTCTGGTTGTACGGGGCATTGTTCCTCGCCCAATTCCCGGCCTATGCCAAGTTCGTGCTCGGCGGCGGTGAGTCGTCGGTGACGCTGCTGCTCGCCACCTTCACGGTCGGCATCGGTGTCGGCTCCATGCTCTGCGAGCGCATGTCGGGCAAGCATGTCGAAATCGGCCTGGTGCCTTTCGGGTCCATCGGCCTGACGCTGTTCGGCGTCGATCTCTACTTTGCCTCGCCGGTCGGGCTGGCCGGTACGACGCCGCACGAACTGCTCGCCCTGCTCAGCATCCCGGATGTCTGGCGCGTGCTGTTCGACCTGATGATGCTCGGCGTTTTCGGCGGTTTCTTCATCGTGCCGCTCTATGCGCTGGTGCAGCTGCGCAGTTCGCCGGAACACCGGGCGCGCATCATTGCAGCCAACAACATCCTCAACGCGCTGTTCATGGTCGTTGGTGCGCTGGGGGCGGCCGCCATGCTCGGCGAAGGGCTGTCGATGCCGGCGCTGTTCGGCATCGCGGCGCTGCTCAATGCAGTCGTGGCGGTCTACATCTACGGGCTGGTGCCGGAATTCCTGCTCCGCTTCGTCGCCTGGCTGATGGTCAAGGCCGTGTATCGCCTGCGCACCAGCGGCCTGGAGAACATCCCGCACGAGGGTGCGGCGCTGCTCGTCGCCAATCATGTCAGCTTCGCCGACGCGGTGGTGATCATGGGCGCTTCGCCGCGCCCGATCCGCTTCGTGATGGACTACCGCATCTTCAAGACGCCGCTGCTCGGTTTCGTCTTCCGCCATTGTGGCGCCATTCCCATCGCCCCGACCAAGGAAGACCCGGTGATGATGGAGACGGCTTTCGCCGAAGTCGGCAGGGCGCTGGCAAATGGCGATCTGGTCGGCATTTTCCCGGAAGGCGGCATCACCCGAGATGGCGAAATCCAGCCTTTCCGGCCGGGCGTGACGCGCATCCTGCAGGCCAACCCGGTGCCAGTGGTGCCGATGGCCCTGTCCGGGCTATGGGGCAGCTTCTTTTCGCGCATCGACGGCGCGGCGATGAAGACACCTTTTCGGCGCGGCGTGTTTTCGGATATTGCGCTGAGAGTCGGTGCGCCGGTGCCGGCAGCGGCGGCGACGCCGGATCATTTGCATGCCAAGGTGCTGGCCTTGCGCGGCGAGCGGCGGTGAGCGACATGAAGGATGTCGTGGGCGCCGCTCGCCGTCGGTGGCGAACAGCTTGGGCAAGCTGCAGAGGCGAGCATGAAAGTACTGATTGTGCTGTTGAAGCTTGCCTTGCTGCTGCTCGGCGGCGAAGTGCTTGGTTTGCGCGGAGGGATCTAAGGGAGCGGTAAGGTTTTCATGATGGGTTTCCGGCCCGGCATGCTTGGCCTGATGCTGTTCATCTGGGTGGGCGGTAGCCTGAAAACCCAGCGCAACGATGAAGTTCTGGTGCCAACCCGATCGCCCCCCACGCATGCGGTGCGGACTTCTGCCAAGCCTACCCCAAGGGTATCCTTATTGTTGGCATCAATCTCTCGGGCGGCTCCGTACGTAGGGCTATGCCTTTCTCACGGGCCGACCGCCAAGACGCCTTTTTCGGCCATGCCGACCTGTGGAGCGCCAGCCCCGACAAATCTACCAACCGCTAAAGTCTTGATCCGTGCTGTCGAGCAGAAAGTGGAGCGTGTTGTTTCCACCGCGATAAGGGATGGTTGTCTGCGGATGCTTCTGACGGCTTGATTTCAGCGATTCGTTGTACGCCCTCCCGTTCTTCGTGTGGTAGCGCTTTCTGGGCGGCTTCGGAATCCGCAGGTTTTTTCGATTACCAAGCACCTTACAGTTCTGTAATCCGCAAGTCACGTTGTTGACAGCGATAGAAGCGCACACTGTGTCAGTCGATGCGATTCGGTCCATTGAATTTCCCCCAAAACTCAGGAGCCCATAACATGAAGATTGCCTCCTTCATTGCCAACGTTTGGCTTGCCGGTCCCGCCACGACGGATGTCGTCTACTCCGAAGGGAAGGCCGCCGCCAATTCGCACTCGCAAGCCAGAAAGAAGCCTGGTGTCCTGCAAGGCATCCCGGAAGCTAAGGCAGATAACCCGAATGCAGTGAAGGACCAGAGCAAGCATTTCCATCCGCGAGACATGAAGTATCTGGCCTGAGAAGCCTCGACAACAGGGTTTCGTCATTTCAGACCGTGGATATCCGCAAGCCAATAGGACATGGCAATCGGTGTGTGTGTCGCATTCTGGCGCTTGCTGTCGGTTGCGAGCCAAAACTGCTGAGCTACAACTACTGCCGGATGGTGCTGCAGAGACACTGGGTTGTCGAATGCGATCATGGTTGCCCGATCAGGCCGGTAGGGGGCTAGCTGAAATGGCATGATCTCGGCCAGATCGACGATGTGAAGGTCATCTTGATTGTGAATGAGTAATCAGTGCCATGGCCGACGTTCCTTCC
The DNA here is from genome assembly GCF_051122455.1 of Dechloromonas sp. ARDL1. Classification (NCBI taxonomy): domain Bacteria; kingdom Pseudomonadati; phylum Pseudomonadota; class Betaproteobacteria; order Rhodocyclales; family Azonexaceae; genus Dechloromonas; species Dechloromonas sp. ARDL1. The sequence continues at coordinate 3,187,022 of NZ_CP168939.1, read as the reverse complement.
GTTTTGTCCTTGCTAGGCAGCATTCCTTCGCTACCGGTTCAGTCTGAACAGGAGTTGCAAGGCGACTCTGAAGGCGACGCAAGCAATGGTACGTTTTCCCAGGCCCTGAATCAGGCGATTGCTCAGAAGATATACAATTCCGGGGCTAGCCGCGGTACTCATGGTGGCCTTGTCGCCGCGATGGCATCCGGTACGGTAGTTGCCCATCCCAATCACTTCTCAATCGGGCAAGATGCTCAAGCCGGTCATGATTTCCAGCAGCAAATGCTGGGGGTCCGTGCCTATCGGCAGCAACTTCTGGCCTCGAACATCGCGAATGCCGATACACCGGGCTATAAGGCTCTCGACATAGACATCGAAGAGGCTGCCCAAATCGTCAAGGGCCGATCGGCATCGCTACCGATGGCGATCACCGCTGCAGGTCATCTGGCTGCAACCATGCAGTCACCCCCGTTTCCATTGAAATTCCATCTTCCTTATCAAGCTACGGCCGATGGCAATACGGTGGAAATGGATGTCGAGCGGCAGAAATTTGCCGAGAATTCGCTGATGTACCAGTTTTCCATGGATCGCGTTAGCGGGCATTTCAGACACTTCACCGAACTGCTGCAAAATTTGAAGTGAGAGCCTTCGAATTTCCTGAAACACCACGGCAATCGCCATCTGATCCGACCCTGTGAAGCATGAATCGCGAACCGGTGGCATACTTGATGGGTGGGGCGTGGAAAACGACATGACCCGTTCGGAGACTTGTGCAAATAGCGTCACCCGAGGTTCGGCCGTGCGCTCCCCCTAAAATACGCGCTTCTCAATTTCTTTGCCGTTTCCCGTGTCCACTTCCTATCGCGGCCGTTTCGCCCCGTCGCCGACCGGCCCCTTGCATTTCGGCTCTCTGGTCGCCGCGCTCGGCAGCTGTCTCGATGCCCGCACGCAGGGCGGCGAGTGGCTGGTACGCATGGAGGATATCGACACGCCCCGCAATGTGCCGGGGGCGGCCGACGATATCCTGCGCACGCTGGATGCCTTCGGTTTTGAATGGGATGGCCTGGTGGTGTATCAGAGCAGCCGTCATGCGGCCTACGGCGAAGCACTGGAGAGCTTGCGGGCGGCCGGCAAGGTTTACGGTTGCGCCTGTTCGCGCAAGGAGATTGCCGATTCGGCCACTCTGGCGGCCATCGACGGCGGCATGGTGTATCCCGGAATCTGCCGTAGCGGCCTGCCGGTGGGGCGCTTGGCCCGAGCCTGGCGGCTGCGTGTCGATATGTCGGAGATGGCCTTCGACGACCGTTTGCAGGGCCATATCGCGCAGGTGCTGGAACGCGATGTCGGCGATTTCGTTCTGTTGCGTGCCGATGGCCTGTTCGCCTACCAGCTGGCGGTGGTCGTCGACGATGCCTGGCAGGGGATTACCGATATTGTGCGCGGTGCCGATCTGCTGGCCTCGACGCCACGTCAGATCTGGCTGCAGCGCTGCCTCGGCTGCGCCACACCAACCTACGCCCACTTGCCGGTGGCGACCAATGCGGCCGGGGAGAAGCTCTCCAAGCAGACACGCGCGGCACCGTTGAATGTTGCCGATGCTGCCGGCGAACTGGTCGCTGCGCTGCACTTTCTCGGCCAGCCCGTTTCGGCCGGGCTGGCGGCAGCCAGTGTGCGCGAGGTCTGGACTTGGGCGCTGGCGAACTGGTCATTCAGCGCCGTGCCGCGTCAAAGAGGTATTGTCATTCCCTGACGTCCTTGGCCTCCCAGTGCCGTTGGCCGTAGCCGGCCAGACCGACAGCGGCGCGGACGAGTCCGTAGGCCAGCCAACGGCTGAGGCGGATATGCCAGGGTAGGCGCGAGACGTCTTCGGGGACCACTTCCCGGGCACCCTCGGCCATCGCGGCATGCAGGCTGTCTTGCAGTTGTCCGGCGAAATGGCGGTCGCGCACCGCGAGGTTGGCTTCCTTTGCGAGCAGCAGGCTGAAGGGGTCGATGTTGGATGACCCGACCGTTGCCCATTCGCCATCCACCACCGCTACCTTGGCGTGCATGAAGCTCTTTTCGTATTCGAAGATGCGGATGCCGGCGCGCATCGCCTCGGCGTAGAGCGTCTGGGTGGCGTAGCGCAGCACCGGGTGGTCGCTCTTGCCCTGGAGCAGCACGGTGATGCGTACGCCGCGCCGGGCGGCGGCGTAGAGCGCACGGCCGAAACGCACCCCGGGCAGGAAATAGGCGTTGGCGATCAGGATTTCATGCCGGGCGCCGTCGATGGCGTCGAGGTAGGCATACAGGATGTCGTTGCGATGCCGGATGTTGTCGCGGATCAGGAAGGCGGCGGACTGCGTGCCGGCGGGAGAGCAGCAAGGACTGGCCACCGGGGCGAGGCGGAATCGGCGTTTGAAGTTTGCCCAGGCGACGATTTCCCACATCCGGCGCACCGCGCGGTGCATCTGGGCGAGGGTCGGACCCTCGACGCACACGGCGTAGTCGTAGCGGGGGCGCATTGTGGTGGGCGCATTGTTGTCGTCGACGATGTTGATGCCGCCGACGAAGGCGATGCGCGCATCGATCACCGCCAACTTGCGGTGCAGGCGGCGCAGGCGATGGCGCTTGAAGTGGAAACGGCCGATTTCCGGGCGATAGAACAGTGCCCGAACGCCGGCCGCCGTCAGCATGGGCAGGAAATCGGCAGCGAAGTTTCGGGCGCCGAAGCCGTCCACGGTGAGATTGACATGGACGCCGCGTTCAGCGGCCTGGCACAGGGCGCTAGCTACCTCGTGGCCGATTTCGTCGTTGGCGAAGATGTAGCTTTCGAGGTAGATCTCGACTTGCGCTTCAGCGATCGCGGCGAGCAGTGCAGGGAAGTATTCGGCACCCGAGTTGAGCAAGGTCAGCCGGTTGCCCGGCAGATACTCAGCGGCCATGCCTCGACAGGTGCGCCGAGAGCGCGGCGTGGTCGGAAATGTTGGACCACGGCAGGCCGTGATGCACTTCCGTCCGTTTGATGTCGAAGCCGCGCGTGTAGATGCGGTCGAGGCGGAACATCGGCATGGCGGCCGGGAAACTGCGCGCCGGCCTGCCCGCCGGGCCGCTGAACACTTCGTGCAGGTGCAGGCGGCGGGCGAGGTGCTCGCCGGCACGGTTGCCCCAGTCGTTGAAGTCGCCGGCGATGATCAGCGGTGCGTTCGGATCGGCGCTTTTTTCGAGATAGTCGGCGAGGGCGGCCATCTGCCGGCGGCGCGAGTAGCCGAACAGCGACAGATGCACGCACACGCAATGGGCAGCCGGCCCTTCCGGCAGCTTGATCTGGCAATGCAGCAGGCCGCGCTTCTCGAACTGCAGATGGGTGACATCCTGGTTGTGACTGTTGAGGATGGGGAAGCGCGACAGGATGGCGTTCCCGTGATGCCCATGGTCGTAGATCATGTTGCGGCCGTAGGCGCAGTCGGCCCAGACTTCTTCGGCGAGGAACTCGTGTTGCGGCGAGCTTGGCCAGTTGTCGTGGTTCTCAGCGTGGCCAAGATGCAGCCCCTGCACTTCCTGTAGGAACACGATGTCCGGGTTGAGGCCGCGCAACCGCTCGCGCAGCTCATGCACCATCATCCGCCGGTTGAACTGCGAAAAGCCCTTGTGGATGTTGAACGTCGTGATGTGCAACTCGGGCTTGTTCATCATCGCCTCAGGAAATCGCCAACATCCGGTCAAGGGCCAGTTTGGCGAGCTTCGCCTCGTGTTCGGGTACCCGGATGGCGTTAACCACCTTGCCCTCGGCCAGGTTTTCGAGTGTCCAGGCCAGGTGCTGCGGGTCGATGCGCTGCATGGTCGAGCACATGCAGATCGTGGTCGCCATGAACTGCACGATCTTGTTCTGCGGCAGTACTTCCTTGGCCAGGCGTTCGACCAGGTTGAGCTCAGTGCCGACCAGCCAGCGCGTGCCCTCCGGGGCTTCCTTGATAGTCTTGACGATGTGCTCGGTCGAGCCGACGTAGTCGGAGGCGGCGCACACCTCGAAATTGCATTCCGGGTGGGCGATGACCTGGCCGTCAGGATACTTGGCACGGAAGGCGTCGATGTGCGACTTCTGGAACATCTGGTGCACCGAGCAGTGCCCCTTCCATAGCAGGATGCGCGCCTTCTTGATCTGCGCCGGGGTCAGGCCGCCAAGTTCGAGGTCCGGGTCCCAGACGACCATCTCGTCCATGGCGAAGCCCATCTGGTGGCCGGTCCACCGACCGAGATGCTGGTCGGGGAAGAAGAGCACCTTCGGGCGGCGCTCGAAGGCCCACTTGGCGATGGTGCCGGCGTTCGACGAGGTGCACACGATGCCGCCATGCTCGCCGCAGAAGGCCTTCAGGTCGGCGGCCGAGTTGATGTAGGTGACCGGGGTGACTTCTTCCTCGGCGTTCAGCACCTCGTTCAGCTCGCGCCAGCAGCGCTCGACCTTGGCCAGGTTGGCCATGTCGGCCATCGAGCAGCCGGCAGCGAGGTCGGGCAAGATGGCTGTTTGGTTGGGCGCGGTCATGATGTCGGCGACTTCGGCCATGAAATGGACGCCGCAGAAGACGACATATTCCGAGTCGGTCTGCGAGGCGAGGCGCGACAGCTTCAGCGAGTCACCGGTCAGGTCGGCGTACTGGTAAACGTCGGCCCGCTGGTAATGGTGACAGAGGATCACGGCCTTCTTGCCGAGCTTGGCGCGGGCGGCGCGGATGCGCTCGTGACAGGCCTCGTCGGACAGGGCGTTGAACGGAGAGAAGGAAAGGGTGGCAGTCTGCATTGCTGATCTCTGAATGGCGCCGTTGAATTCGGTCGCGCGGTATTATCCCTGAATCCATGGCAAGCCGGCCTTGCGCCAGCCGCCGATGTGGCCGCGATGCCCGTTGGCATCCTTGTCGCCCTCGAAGCCTTCGAGGATGTTGTAGCAGTTGTTGTAGCCGGCCTCGGCGGCGGCCGTGGCGGCGCCGATGGAGCGCACGCCGCTGCGGCACAGGAAGACGACCAGCGCTTGCGGATCGACCTGGCGCTTCAGTTCGGCGACGAAGTTTGGGTTACGGACGCCGCCCGGGTATTGGTTCCACTCGATTTCAACAGCGCCGGGAACACGGCCTACCCAGTCCCACTCGGCGCGCGTGCGGACATCGACCAGCTTGGCACCAGGGGCCAGTTGCAATAATGTGTGGGCTTCCGCCGGTGTCAATTCGCCCTGGTAGGGACGTTCGAGTGCGCGGCCGCGTTCTGCGGCGAGGTTCAGGATTTCCGTTAACTTTCCCATAATGTCCAACTGCTAGAATCTCAGGCCGTTAGTATAGGGCACAGCACATGGCACAAGGGGAACACCCGGCAGCGGCATCGATGGCCGAGCGGGCTGCCGAAGCGCAGAGAGCAACCTGGGTCAGCGTTGCCGTCAACCTGCTGATGACCGTTGCCCAGCTTGTTGTCGGCTGGCTGGCGCATTCCCAGTCGTTGGTGGCGCACGGTCTGCACTCGTTTTCCGACCTGCTTTCCGATTTTCTAGTGATCTACGCCAGTCGTCAAAGCGCCCATCCGGCCGATGAGGCTCATCCGTATGGCCATGCGCGCATGGAAACCGGAGCAACGCTGGTGCTCGGGGCATCGCTGGCCCTGATCGGTGGCGGCATTCTTTGGGAATCCGGGATGCGCCTGCAGCATATCGATGCCCTTCCGGTCGTCGAGCTTTCCGCCCTTTGGGTGGCCATTGCCACCGTGGTTTCCAAGGAGGGGCTGTACCGTTACCTGATTCGCGTCGCCGAACGCCAGCGTTCCCAACTGCTGACGGCCAATGCGCTGCATACCCGGGCCGATGCGGCATCGGCGCTGGTCGTGGTGGTCGGTATCGGCGGCGCGCTGCTGGGCTGGTCCTTCCTCGATCTGCTGGCGGCGGCACTCATGGGCTTCATGATCTTGCGCATGGGGGCGGAATTGGCTTGGGGCGCCTTCAGGGAGCTGATCGATACCGGGCTCGATGCGGTGCAGGTCGAGGCCATCCGCCAGACTCTGGTGGCAACGCCGGGAGTTCTCGGTCTGCATGAGTTGCGTACGCGGCGCATGGCGCATCAGGCGCTGGTCGATGCCCATGTTCAGGTCGATGCGCGGATCAGTGTCTCCGAAGGGCATCGCATCGCCGAGTTGGCAAGAGCCCGCGTATTGAAGGAACATCCCGAAGTGCTGGATGTGCTGGTGCATATCGATCCCGAGGACGACATGGACCTCGACCTCCTTGCTCCCCGTCTGCCGTCGCGCGAAATTCTGCTCCATGAGTTGCGGCCCTTGCTGGCAGACCTGCCAGCGCCGGAGAAGGTCGTGCTGCATTACCTCAACGGAAAGGTCGAGGTTGAGGTTTTCCTGGAACATGCATTTTTCGAGAACGGCGAGACGCTCAGGCAGGCGGAAGCGGGGATTGCCGAGCGCCTGCGCAATCATGCCGTGGTGCGCAGCATCTCGCTTAATTGCATGGTTGCACCAAAGTAGTGCGTGCTTTGTGTTTTTTGCACGATTTTGGTGCGGCTATTCTCTGCTTATCGCCAGCATCTCATTGTGGCAGAATAGAAAAATTGACTTCGGCGCTTGGCATGCATTCTGCTAAAGGCTTGGGGCTGAATTATTGATTGTCGCCGGTCCTGCCGGCACCTTGTTTTCTTTGGAGACTGACTCTTATGGCAACCCCGCAAGACGTGATGAAGATGGTCAAGGAAAACGACGCCAAGTTCGTCGATTTCCGTTTCACTGACACCCGTGGCAAGGAACAGCACGTCACCGTGCCGGTTTCCCACTTCGACGAAGACAAGTTCGAGAGCGGCCACGCTTTCGACGGCTCGTCCATCGCTGGCTGGAAGGGTATTCAGGCTTCCGACATGCTGCTGATGCCGGATCCGGCCACCGCCTACGTCGACCCGTTCTTCGACGAAACCACCGTCGTTCTGACCTGCGACGTCGTTGACCCGACCGATGGCCGCGGCTACGACCGTGACCCGCGCTCCATCGCCAAGCGCGCCGAAGCCTACCTGAAGTCCTCCGGCCTGGGCGATACCGCCTACTTCGGTCCGGAACCTGAATTCTTCATCTTCGACGGCGTCGAATGGTCGGTCGATATGTCCGGCTGCCAGTTGAAGATTCACTCTGCCGAAGCCTCTTGGGGCGCTGGCGAGAAGAATGAAGGCCAGGGTGCCACTGGTCACCGTCCGGCCGTCAAGGGCGGTTATTTCCCGGTTCCGCCGGTCGACAGCCTGCACGACATCCGTTCGGCCATGGTCCTGACCCTGGAAGCCCTGGGCGTGCCGGTCGAAGTTCACCACCACGAAGTGGCCAATGCCGGCCAGTGCGAAATCGGTACCAAGTTCAGCACCCTGGTGCAGCGCGCCGACTGGACCCAGATCCAGAAGTACGTGACCCACAACGTGGCTCACCAGTACGGCAAGACCGCCACCTTCATGCCGAAGCCGATCGTTGGCGATAACGGTTCTGGCATGCACGTTCACCAGTCCGTCTGGAAGGATGGCAAGAACCTGTTCGCCGGTGACGGCTACGCTGGCCTGTCCGAATTCGCGATCTACTACATTGGCGGCATCATCAAGCACGCCAAGGCTCTGAACGCGATTACCAACCCGGGCACCAACTCCTACAAGCGTCTGGTTCCGCATTACGAAGCGCCGGTCAAGCTGGCTTACTCCGCCAAGAACCGTTCCGCTTCCATCCGTATCCCGTTCGTTGCCTCGACCAAGGGTCGTCGCGTCGAAGCCCGCTTCCCGGATCCCCTGTCCAACCCGTACCTGTGCTTCGCCGCGCTGTTGATGGCTGGCCTGGACGGTGTTCAGAACAAGATCCACCCGGGCGATCCGGCTTCCAAGAACCTGTACGACCTGCCGCCGGAAGAGGACGCACAGATCCCGACCGTTTGCGCCTCCCTCGAAGAAGCGCTGGAAAACCTGGACAAGGATCGCGAGTTCCTGACCCGCGGTGGCGTCTTCTCCAACGACTGGATTGATGCCTTCATCGACCTGAAGATGGAAGAAGTCAACAAGGTCCGCATGACGACCCATCCGGTCGAATTCGACCTGTACTACAGCCTGTAATCGGCACTGTTGCAAAAGGGCGGGTTTCCCGCCCTTTTTTTGTCCACTTTTTCATGGCCCTGGCGTTAAGTCCGGTACACTGAAAAGGTTACAAGGATCGATGACGATGACACGCAGTTCCCTTGCCTTGCTGTTTGCCTTGATTCCTTTTTCGGTTTCGGCGCAGAGCATTTATAAATGTACCGACGCCAATGGCAGCACGACCTATTCCAGTTCGCGGCTCGACAAGAACTGCAAGGTGATCTCCACTGGCCCGGAGAATTCACTGCCCGCCCCCAAGGCGAAGCCGGCGGGAGCGGCCGCAAATCCCTCGCCGAGTGGTTTTCCGCGCGTCGCAGAGGATGCCCAGAAGGCCCGCGATGGTGATCGTCGGCATATCCTCGAGCAGGAGTTGGCGGGCGAGCAGCGAAGCCTTGAGCAAGCCAAGAAGGAATTGGCAGAGCAGGAGGCTACGCGCGGCGGTCCGAGCGACCGAACCGCACCGTACCGCGACCGTGTCGGGCAGCACGAGCGGAATATCCAGGCAATCCAGAAAGAGCTGGGCGGCCTGAAGTAGTCGTTAGTTTGCTAGTTATTCGTTGTTAGCGAAGTTCGAGGGGCGCCGAGGCGCCCCTTGCTTTTGCTGGAAGCCAGCAGCTACTGACTAACTACTGCCTTTCACCTTGTACCAGGCTGCATACAGCGCCGGCAGGAAAAGCAGGGTCAGCGCGGTGGCAACGATCAGGCCGCCCATGATGGCGACGGCCATGGGGCCGAAGAAGTCGTTACGCGATAGTGGAATCATTGCCAGCACGGCAGCGGCGGCTGTCAGGACGATGGGGCGGAAGCGGCGGACGGTCGATTCGATAATGGCTTCCCGTCTGGCCTTGCCGGCAGCCAGGTCCTGCTCGATCTGGTCGACGAGGATGACTGAGTTGCGCATGATCATGCCGAACAACGCGATGGTGCCGAGCAGCGCCATGAAACCGAATGGCTTGTTGAAGACCAGCAGGAAGAGTGCGATGCCGATGATGCCCAGCGGTGCGGTCAGCAGCACCATGGTTACTCGCGAAATACTCTGCAACTGGATCATCAGGATGGTGACGACAGCTAGCACAAAGAGCGGGATGCCGGCCATGACTGAACTGGAGCCCTTGCTCGACTCCTCCACGGAGCCGCCGGCCGTGATGCGGTAGCCTGCGGGCAGCGTGGCCTGGATGGCATCGATATCGGGCTTGAGGCGGTCGACCAGGGTTGCCGGTTGCGTTTTGCCGTACAGATTGCCGCGCACCGTGATCGTCGGAAGGCGGTCGCGGCGCCAGATTAGGCCGGGCTCGAAGCCGTGCTTGAGGCGGGCGATCTGGCTGAGCGGGACGCTCTTGCCCGAACGTGTCGGAATCGACAGGTCGGGTAGTGCCGACAGATGATGGCGCTCATCCCGGTCGCCGCGCAGCACGACATCGATACTCTTCTCACCCTCGCGGAACGTGGTGATGGCGGCACCGTTCAGCGACATGTTCAGCAGGGCGGCGATGTCCTGGCTGGAAACGCCCAGCAGGCGGGCCTTGTCCTGATCGATTTCGATTTCGACCGATTTCGACAGTTCGCTCCAGTCCAGGTTGATATTGCTCAGTTCGGGCGCCTTGCGCATGGCCGCCGCGATATCGGCGGCTGTCTTGCGCAGTATCTCGATATCCTCGCCGGAAATCCGGTACTGGACCGGGTAGCCGACCGGCGGCCCGTTCTCGATGCGGCTGATGCTGGCGCGGGCCCCGAAAGCTTCGCTGTCGTACAGCCGGATCAGGCGTTCGCGCAAGGCTTCGCGGGATTCGACACTATTCGTCACGATGACGAACTGGCTGACGTTGTTCGAAGCCAGTTGCTGGTCGAGGCTCAGGTAATAGCGCGGCGTGCCGGAGCCGATATAGGCGATGTAATGTCCAAAATCGTCATGCTCGGCCTTGTCATGCTCCAGCCATTGTTCGAGGCGCCGGGTTTCGGCGTCGATGGCTGTGAGCGAAGCGCCTTCTGGCAGGCGTAGCTCGACGTTGAGTTCAAGGCGAGTCGAGTTCGGGAAGAACTGTTTCTGCACTTTCCCCATGCCGATGATGGAGAGAGCGAACAGCAAGACGGTAATGCCGATGACCAGCCAGCGGTGGCGCACGCACCAGGCGACCAGGGTGCGGAACCGGTTATAGAAAGGCGTGCCGTAAACGTCGTGGTCTTCAGTGTGCGCCGGGCCGTTGAGGCCGAGCCTGTCGATCAGTAAGGCCAGGCCGGGTGCCTTGCGTTGCAGTATGCCGGCCGGGCGGGTGGAGCGCGGGTCGGGGAGTAACTTGTAGCCGAGCCACGGAATGGCGATGACAGCAGCCAGCCACGAAATGAGCAGCGCCACGGCATTGATCTGGAAGAAGGCGAAGGCATACTCGCCGGTCGACGACTTGGCCAGGGCAATGGGGATGAAGCCGGCGACGGTGACCAGTGTGCCCGAAAGCATCGGTCCGGCCGTGCTGGTATAGGCGAAGGAGGCGGCCCGGGTGCGTTCCCAGCCCTGTTCCATTTTTACCCACATCATTTCGACGGCAATGATGGCATCGTCCACCAACAGGCCGAGGGCCAGCACCAGCGCGCCGAGCGATACCTTGTGCAGGCCGACGTTGAACCAGGACATGGCGAGAAAGGTTGCGGCCAGCACCAACGGAATGGAGATGGCGACGACCAGGCCGGTGCGCATGCCCAGGCTGATGAAGGTGACGGCCATGACGACCAGCACCGCCTCGGCCAGCGACTGAACGAACGCCTGCACCGAGCGCTTGACGGCGTCAGGCTGGCTGGCCGCCTCGCCGATCTCGACGCCGACCGGCAGGTTGGTCTGCAGGGTGGCGATCCGGGTGTTGAGATCCTTGCCAAGCTGGATGATGTCGCCGCCCTTGGCCATGGAAACTCCGATCGCCAGCGCCTGCTTGCCGCCAAAGCGGACCTGGGTGGCCGGTGGGTCGACGGTGCCGCGCCTGACGCTGGCGATGTCACCCAGCCTGAAGCTGCGATTGCCGGCGTGAATCAGCGTGTCGGACACCGCCTGAACGGAGTCGAAGGCGCCGCCCGGGCGAATCTGGATCCGCTCCTGCTGCGTTTCGAAGAAACCGCCGCCGATCATGGCGTTTTGTTGGGCCAGCGCCTGAACGATGATGGCTTGGTCGATACCCAGCGTCGCCAGCTTGCTGTTCGAGAGTTCGACGAAAATCTTTTCATCCTGCACGCCGAAGATGTCGACCTTGCCGACGTTGGGTACGCGCAGCAGTTCGTCGCGGATACGCTCGGCAAGATCCTTCAGTTGCGGGTAGTCGAAGCCGTCGCCGGTCAGCGCGTAGATGTTTCCGTAGACATCGCCGTACTCATCGTTGAAGAAAGGGCCCTGGACGCCGGCAGGCAAGGTGTGGCGGATGTCGCCGATTTTCTTGCGCACCTGGTAGAAGACGTCGGGGACGCTACCCGGGGGCGTGCTGTCCTTGGCAAAGAACAGCACGGTCGATTCGCCGGGCCGGGAAAAGCTTGATACGCGGTCGATGTAGGGCGTTTCCTGTAGTTTGCGCTCGATCTTGTCGGTCAATTGCTGTTCGACCTGGCGAGCCGTGGCACCCGGCCAAAAACTGCGTACCACCATCAGCTTGAAGGTGAAGGGGGGGTCTTCGGCTTGGCCCAGCTTGCCGTAGGCCATGATGCCCATCAGGGCGATGGCGAGCAGGAAAAAGCCGACCAAGGTGCGGTGGTGCAGGGTCCAGTCGGACAGGTTGAAGCGTTGGCTCACCGCAGCACCCTAGCGCTGCCTGTCCGGTGGCGTGGCAGCCCGAGCCTGCACTGCTTGTCCGTCGACCAGTTTGCCGGCACCGCTGACGATCACCGTGTCGCCACGTTCCAGTCCGCTGCTGACGGCAGCACCGTCTTCGCGGAATTTCGCAATCGTGACGGGGCGGGATGCCACCTTGCCATCCTTGACGACGCGGACGAACGGTCCTTGTCCGACATCGAGCACGGCGCTGAGCGGTACCAGAAGTTCGCCATTGGTAGTTTCGCCGAAGTGGACGCGGGCGGTCATGCCCAGCCGTACCTCGGGTGGTGGCGCGAGCAGGCGGATACGCGCCGCATAGGTACGAGTGGCCGGGTCGGCGGCCGGCGACAGTTCGCGCAATTCGCCGCGCAGCATCGTTTCAGGGGCAGCCCAGAGGCTGACCTGGATATTTCGCGCGGCCCGCAGTTCGGCAAGCCGGCTTTCGGGAATGGCGATGGCCACTTCCTTTTCCTCGGGGCGGGCGACGCGCAGCACCGGCTGGCCGGCGGCGACGACCTGTCCGGCATCGGCCAACATCGTTGTCACCACGGCTGGCGTCTCGCTGCTCAAGGTGCCGTAGGCCGCCTGGTTGCCGCTGATCTGGTTCTGGGCGCGGGCCTGTTCGAGGCGTGCCTGGGCGCTGTTGAAGGCGTTGTCCTTGGCCTCGAAGGCGGTCTGGCTGACGAATTTCTTCGCGACCAGGCCGGCGTAGCGTTCGCGTTCGGCGCGGGCGGTGGCCAGGTCGCTCTCGGCTGCGGCCAATTGGGCCCGCGCCCCGCTGGCTGCCAGCTGCAGGTCGCTGGGATCGAGGCGGGCCAGGGGCTGGCCGGCTTTTATTTCGGCGCCGGCATCGACGAGACGGGCTGTAATCTTGCCGCCCACGCGGAACGCGAGGTCCACTTCGTGGCGGGCGCGGATTTCGCCGGTATAGGCCGCGCTTTGGCTCGGCGCTCCGGTCGCCGGTTGTACGAGGACAATGGGCTGCGGGGCGGGGGGCGGATCGCCGCCTTGACAGCCGCCCAGCGCCATGCCGGCCACGAGCAATAACGGGGACAGAGAGGCGGGGAGCTTGTGCATCGTGATGGAGGCGAAACAAGGACGAGAGCGATTCGGCATGATAATGAACGATCGGTCATTAACGCAAGTTGTATGCGGCTGGAGGAATCGAGTCGCTACAATGGCTGCATGAATCCGACACATGCTTCCTTTGCCGGCCTCGATCTCCTGGCCTCGGCGGTACTGCTGATTGACGAGGGTCAGATCGTCCGCTACATCAACGCGGCAGGAGAAAATCTGCTGGCCGTGAGCAGTCGAGCGGTCATCGGCAAGGCGCTGGCCTCTTTCTGCACCTGTTCTGCAACCCTGCAGGGGGCGCTGGACAACGGCCTCAACAACAACTGGGGCTATACAGGACAGAACATCGAACTACGGCGCAGCGACGGTGAGACCTTGCATATCAATTGCACGGTGACGCCCCTGCGTCCCGATGTAGCGGCCGGTGTGCGCCTGCTGCTCGAATTGCAACCCATCGAACACCATCTGACGGCAACCCGTGAGGAACGTCTGATCGAGCAGCAGCAGGCTAGCCGCGAACTGATCCGCAATCTGGCGCACGAGATCAAGAATCCCCTGGGTGGAATTCGCGGTGCAGCACAGTTACTGGAGCACGAGCTGGCACATTTGGCTAACGCACCGTCGCTCAAGGAGTACACGCAGGTCATCATCAAGGAGGCCGACCGTTTGCAGGACTTGATGCAGCGCCTGCTGACCCCGCATCGTGCGATGTTGCCGGCGACCGTCAACATCCACGAAATCCTTGAGCGGGTACGCAGTCTGCTGCGTGCGGAATTCCCCGGGTCGTTGTCGGTTCGCCGGGACTACGACACCAGCCTGCCGGAACTGGTCGGCGACCGTGAACAATTGATCCAGGCTGTACTGAATATCGCGCGCAACGCAGCGCAGGCGATGCATGGCGAAGGCGAGATCATCCTGCGGACACGCTCGCTGCGTCAGGTCACGTTGGCCAAGAAACGCTATCGCCTGGCGATGGAGATCAAGGTCATCGACAACGGCCCCGGTATTTCGGAGGCGATTCGCGAACGGATGTTCTATCCGCTGGTTTCCGGGCGGGAAGGTGGCAGCGGCTTGGGGCTGACCATCGCCCAAAATTTCATCCAGCATCACCATGGCAGCATCGATTGCGCCAGCCGACCGGGCAATACCGTCTTCACGCTGCGCCTTCCCATGGAACAGGCCTGAGTCTTGCTTCGGGAAAGGCTATCCTGACAACGAAATGAGCCAATCAAACATGAAACCGGTCTGGATCGTAGATGACGATCGTTCCATCCGCTGGGTCCTGGAGAAGACCCTCTCCCGCGAGGGCATTCCGTTCAAGAGCTACGCCTCGGCCACCGAGGCCATCTCGCAGCTGGAACAGGGCATCGAGCCGCCGCAGGTGTTGCTGTCGGATATCCGCATGCCCGGGCAGTCGGGCCTGGAGTTGCTTCAGGAAGTGAAGACCCGCTTTCCGGCCGTTCCAGTCATCATCATGACCGCCTATTCCGATCTGGAGAGCGCCGTTGCCGCCTTTCAGGGGGGCGCCTTCGAGTATCTGCCGAAGCCTTTCGATGTCGATCAGGCGGTTGAACTGATTCGCCGCGCCATAGATGAATCGATGCACCAAAGCGGTGCGTCTGAGGAGGAGGGGCTGGTGCCGGAGATTCTGGGACAGGCACCCGCAATGCAGGAGGTCTTTCGCGCTATCGGTCGCCTGGCGCTGTCGCACGCCACCGTGCTCATCACCGGCGAATCCGGTTCCGGCAAGGAACTGGTTGCTCGCGCCCTGCACCGGCACAGCCCGCGTGCCGACAAGCCCTTCATCGCCATCAATACGGCGGCGATTCCAAAGGATCTGCTGGAGTCCGAACTGTTCGGTCACGAGCGCGGCGCTTTCACGGGCGCCCAGGCGCAGCGGCGCGGTCGTTTCGAGCAGGCCGAGGGCGGTACGCTGTTTCTCGACGAAATCGGCGACATGCCGTCCGAGCTGCAGACACGGCTGCTGCGCGTGTTATCCGACGGGCATTTCTACCGTGTCGGCGGTCATTCGCCGATCAAGGCCAATGTGCGTGTCATCGCGGCAACGCACCAGAACCTGGAAACCCGGGTCAAGGACGGCTTGTTCCGCGAGGATCTTTTCCATCGCCTGAACGTCATTCGTATCCGCCTGCCGGCCTTGCGCGAGCGGCGCGAGGACATTCCGCTGCTGACCAGACACTTCCTGCAGAAGAGCGCGCGCGAATTGGGGGTCGAGGCCAAGCGCCTCTCCGATGCGGCGATCAAGTACCTTGCCGGATTGGAGTTCCAGGGCAACGTCCGCCAGCTGGAAAACCTGTGCCACTGGCTGACCGTGATGGCGCCGGGGCAGCAGGTCGAGGTTGGGGATTTGCCTGTCGAATTGCGGGAAAGCAACTCCGTGGTGCTGGCAACTGATTGGGAGAGCGCCTTGCAGGGCGAGGTCGAGCGCCTGCTGGCGCGTGGCGTGCCCGATGTGCATGGTGTGCTGTCGCAGGTATTCGAGCGTATTCTCATCTCGCAAGCATTGGCGCACACCGGCGGTCGGCGGATCGAGGCCGCACAGGCGCTGGGCATCGGCCGCAACACCATTACCCGCAAGATCGCCGAATTGGGCATCGATGGCGGCAAGGAGCATGCGGCGGAGTAAAATCCGTGGCATGACCCTGATCGATCCTGTCTTGCTCAAATCCCGGCTCGGGCAACAGGCCGGGCGTTTCGACGTCGACGCGCTGCCCGAATGCGATTCCACCAGCAGCGAACTGATGCGTCGTGCCGAGCGCGGCGCGCCGGCCGGAACGGTGGTCGTCGCCGACAGGCAGCATGCCGGGCGCGGGCGGCGCGGACGCAGTTGGCTCTCCTCGCCGGAGGCCAGCCTGACCTTCTCCCTCCTGTGGCGGTTTCCCGGCGGTGCGACGCGGCTCAGCGGCCTGTCGTTGGCCGTTGGCGTGGCGCTGGCGCGAGCACTGGAAAGTCTGGGTGTGGCCGGTGTTCGCCTGAAGTGGCCGAACGACGTGCTGCTCGAGACAAATGGCGAATTCGCCAAGCTGGCCGGTATCCTGATCGAGCTGTCGTCGGATCGAAGGGGCGCGCAGATCATCGTCGGCATCGGCCTCAACCTACAGCCACCGCCACCGGGCGATTTGCCGCAGCCGGCCGTCGGCCTCTCATCGGCGGGCGTCGATGCGGATCGGCATACGATTCTGGCGGCCATCCTGGCGGAGCTGGCCGGCGTACTGGATCGCTTCGGCGAGACGGGGTTTGCCGGTCTGCGGAATGCCTGGCAGGCTTATCACGCCTGGCAGGGGCTGTCGGTACAGATACTCGGCGATGCGCAAATGTTGTGCGGGCGTTGTCTGGGGGTCGATGACGACGGCTCGCTGCTGCTGGAGACCGAAAGCGGCGTGGAGCGCATCATCTCCGGCGATGTCAGCCTGCGTCGAACAGGCGGTATCTTGGGGGCGAAAACGGCGTGATTGTCTGTCTTGACAGCGGCAATACCCAGATCAAGTGGGGGGTACATGACGGTATGCGCTGGCTGGCCCAGGGGGCGGCGATGCACGATCAGCCCGATGGGCTGATGCACTTGCTGGGCGACTGGCCGCAGCCGGAACGCGTGATGCTGGCTAATGTCGCCGGGGCAGAGGCCCATGCGCGGATTCGTCGGCAGCTCGCACCCTGGCATTCGGTGTGGTGTGACGTCCAATCTGCGCCGTCAGCGCTGGGTGTTACAAATCTTTACCAATCTCCAGAACGGCTGGGTGTGGACCGCTGGTGCGCCCTGATCGCTGCGTGGACACGGTACCGTTTGCCGGCCGTCGTGGTCATGGCCGGAACAGCGACAACGATCGATACCCTGGACGCCGATGGACGCTTTGTCGGCGGTTGCATCCTGCCGGGCGTTGGCCTGATGCTGCGCGCCCTGGCCAAGGGGACGGCCGGCCTTCCGTTTGCCGATGGGGAGTATTCTCCCTACCCGCGTTGTACCGACGATGCCATCGTCTCCGGCGTGCTCGAGGCGCAGGCGGGAGCCATCGAACGGGCCGTTTCGCGCCTGGCGGGCGCTTCTGGCATCTGCCTGCTGTCCGGCGGTTATGGAAACAGGATATCGCCTTGTCTTGCGATTCCTCATCAACTGGCCGACAATCTTCCTCTCGAAGGATTAATACAGATCGCACGTCAAGTGTGACAAAAGAACGGGAAGAGCGTGGAAATCATTTCAGTCAGCGAACTGAAAATCGGGATGTTCGTGAGCGAACCGGATTGCCCTTGGTCGGAGTTCTCCTTCGCCCTGCAGGGTTTTGTCGTTTCGACACCGGATCAGATCGATATTTTTCGCCGGAAATGCCGTTTCGTATCGATTGACCGCTCACGCTCCCTTGACGAGCATTACGCGGCGCCCAAGCACGGTCGGGATCGGCCGCTCAAGGCTGCGCCGCTGGTTGCCGCCGTGAGCGAAGAGCCGGCAACGACGAGGCGGCGCTTTCCGCCTCCACCCAATGCCGAGCCGTGCCAACTGCGTCGTCTGCGCTTCCTGAATTTCCTCCATGCCCAGCAGGAAAGCGAGCCAGCGAGGGAACTTGCCGAGGAAATCGCCTATATAGAGCCGCGCTACGAATTGCTGACCAATTCGCATCTTTGATGCCTTCGATGTTATTGCCCGGGGCAAGGATATCGATCTGGTGTCCATTCGTGCCGGTTTGCGCGATATTGCGGGCAGCCTGCAACGTAATCCGGATGCAGTGCTCTGGTTGTTGCGCCTGAAGCGGCGCGATGAATACAGTTTCGACCATGCCATGGATGTCGCGGTGACCATGTTGATGCTGGGGGCACATATCGGCTGGCGCGGGCCGCAATTGATTGATCTCGGCATGATCGGGATGTTCCAGGACGTGGGCAAGGTTGAACTGCCGGTCGACTTGCTCAACAAAAAAAGTGAGCTGAGCGAGGAAGAAAGGCTGCTGGTACGTTCGCACGTGGCCAGTTCGATGGAAATCCTGCTTTCCCAGACGGCCGTTGCGAACGAAGTGGTCCTGGCGGTCGCCCGGCATCATGAACGCTGGGATGGCAGCGGCTATCCGCAGGGACTGAAGTTCGAGCAGATCGGCAAGCCGGCCGAAATAGCCGGGTTGGCCGACTCGTTTTGCGCAATGCTGCGCGACAAGCCCTATCGCAGCGCACTCGGCCACCAGGAGGCGCTCGAGGAGTTGCACGGCCTGCGCGGCAAGCAGTTCAATGGCGCGCTGATCGAACAGTTTGTCCAGTGCGTGGGCCTCTACCCCATTGGTACCCTGGTTGAACTCAATAACGGCGAGGTCGGCGTGGTGATCCAGCAAAACCGGGTGCAGCGTTCGCGGCCGCGGATCGTCGTCATGCTGGATGCCGGCAAGGCGCGTGTCCGGAACTATCGCGTCGTCGACTTGCGCGCCGATGCCAGCGCCGAGTTGCGCATTGCCAAGGCCTTGCCACATAACGCCTATGGTTTGGCGGCCAATGACTACTATCTCTGACAACCCGGGCTATATCGACTACGCGGCCTTTTCGGTCAATGCCGATGATTTGACCTCGTTGCGGGCGCTGGTCGACATCTGGCGCCTGGCGATGGATCGGGCGGTCGTGCGTTATGCCCCGACCCGATTGCTTGGGGAGTTTGTCGAGCTGAGCAAAGCGCTGCCGCTCCGCATTGACGATATCCACTGGCAGCAGCAATGGATGCATGCGTGGCACAAGTTGAGCCGCGGTGGGTTTTCGTCGTCCGATCTCTTCGGGTTTTTCAACCACGCCATGGCCGAGGCGGAAATGGAGCTGTTCGATGGCTTGCCTCAGGTCGGGCGCATGCAGCTCAGGTTGTTCGGCATCCTGCGGCGCTGTGTCGTGGCGGCTGTCAGCTGTGCCATCGAAGTGGGCGAAGAGGCGCATGGAACGGATGCCGGATTGCCGGGGGAGTGGGCCGCAATGCGGGCCTTGCGCGAATTTGGGGAGAGCGGTCGGCAGGTGGCGGTATTGTCGGTGTCGATGATCAACCGCCATGCCCGATCGCACCTGACGGCCAGCGATTTGCAGAGTTTGCCCGCCCTGTTGTCCGAACAACTGGGGCGTCTGCTCCGGCCGCAGGATCTGGCCTTTGTCGGGCATGAGGGCGAGTGGCTGTTGTTGCTGACGGATGTCCATTCCATGGCTCAGCCCGCCCTGGCGGCAACGCAGATCGGCCGAGCCTTCGATCATCCCGTTCGTTTGTTGGGCGGCCGCGCAGTTGCGCTCGATACGGCCATCGGCATCGCCCTGTCCCCGGATCACGGCGACGATCCCGAGGAAATCGTCCAGGCGGCCCGTCTGGCACGTGCGAGCCTGATCGCCAGCGGTGACCCCTTCGCTCTGTTCGACTGGATGATGAAAGTCGATTGGCAGGTTCGCCATCAGTTGTCCGAGGAGCTTCGCGAAGCCTTGCGCACGGACCGCTTGCAGCTCTACCTGCAGCCGCAGATGGAAGTGGGTGCCGAAACGCGCTGCATCGGGGCAGAACTGTTGCTGCGCTGGCGGCGCGGCAACGGGGAGTGGGTACCGCCGCCGCTGGTCATCGAACTGATCGAGGAGTACGGTTGGCGCTCGCAACTCACCGACTGGCTGATCCGGGCCGCCCTGCGCTGCAGTGCGGAACTGGAAGCAGGTGGGGTCGAAATGCCGCTGTCGTTGAATCTGACGGCCGGTGATCTACTTGATAACGATTTGCCGGAGCTGGTCGGGCAGTGCCTGGAGACATGGCAGCTTCCGGCCGAGCGTTTCACCTTCGAATTGACCGAGTCAGCCATGATGTACGACCGGCAGCGCAGCCTGGATATCATGATGCGGCTACGCAACATGGGCATACGCTTCGCGCTTGACGATTTTGGCACCGGTTATTCGTCTTTGAGCTATCTGGCGACCTTGCCGGTTGACGAGGTCAAGATCGACCGCTCGTTCATCGACGGCATGCTGTCGTCGGCCGACAAGTTGCGCATCGTCAAGACCATCGTCGATCTGGCGCGCGATCTCGGCATGCAGTCCATCGCCGAAGGTGTCGAGGAAGTCGGGCAGTGCGACGAACTGCAGGCCCTCGGCTGCAACCGGGTGCAGGGCTATCTGTATGCTGTCCCCATGCCGATGACCGCGTTCATCGATTGGTATCGCGCTTTTCAGGCTTGAACAAAGCGCGCCCAGCGGAGACAATCCGCTGTCATTTCGCTCTCCCGGGGAGTTTTTATGTTCGATCCGGTCATCAACAGCTTGCCTGCATTCGCCGGCTACTTCGCTACCGCATTGGCCCTGCTTGCCTTGTTCGTCGTCCTCTATCTGTTCGCGACGCCTTATAACGAAATGGCCCTGATCCGCGAGGGTAACACGGCCGCCGCCGTCAGCCTGGGCGGCGCCATGATCGGCTATGCCTTGCCGATCGCGGTATCCGTCGCCACCAGCCACAACATCGCCAGCATGATCGGTTGGGGTGTGGTTGCCTGCGTCGTGCAGCTACTGGCGTATATCGTGGCGCGTTTGGTGCTGCCGCAAATCGTGCAGAACATCCCGCTCGGCAAGTTGGCCTCGGGAGTCTTCCTCGCTTCCCTTTCACTCGGCACCGGCATCCTGAATGCCGGCTGCATCATCTGATCACCCAAGGAGATAGTCATGGCACTGATGGATTTCATCAAGAAACAGTTTATCGACATCCTGCAGTGGACCGAGGATGGCGACGGCACGCTGGCCTGGCGTTTTCCGATGGCGGAGATGGAAATACAGAACGGCGCCAGCCTGACGGTGCGCGAGTCGCAGGTGGCGATGTTCGTCAACGAAGGCAAGGTCGCCGACGTGTTCGCTCCCGGCATGTACAAGCTGACGACGCAGACCCTGCCGGTCCTGACCTATTTGAAAAACTGGGACAAGCTGTTTGAATCCCCGTTCAAGAGCGATGTTTATTTCTTCTCGACGCGCACCCAGCTTGACCAGAAGTGGGGTACGCCCAACCCGATCACCATCCGCGACAAGGAATTCGGCATCGTCCGGATGCGCGCCTTCGGTATCTATTCCTATCACCTGACCGATCCCAAGGTTTTCTACCAGAAGATTTCCGGCACTCGCGATGTCTATACCCGCGAGGAACTGGAAGGTCAGCTGCGCAACACCATCGTCGCCGGCATGACCGATCTGTTCGGCGAGTCGGGCGGCTCCTTCGTCGACATGGCTGGCAACCAGGATGAATTCGGTCAGGCAATGATGTTCAAGATGAAGCCGGTGTTTGCCGAATACGGGCTGACGCTGGACTCCCTGGTCGTGCAGAACGTTTCCCTGCCCGAGGAACTGCAGAAAGTGCTCGACCAGAAGATTGGCATGAACATGGTTGGCGACATGCAGCGCTATACCCAGTACCAGGTCGCCAACAGCATTCCCGACGCGGCGAAGAACGAAGGTGGCATGGCCGCGATGGGGGTCGGGCTGGGTGCCGGCGTCGGCTTCGGCCAAGTCGTCGGGCAGGCGATGGCATCGGCCATGCAGCCGGCGGCTACGGCCACGGGAGGTGGCACGGTGTCGGCCGATGAGGTGGTCTCGACGTTGGAGAAACTGCACGGCCTGGTCGAAAAGGGCATCCTGAGCCAGGCCGAGTTCGATGCCAAGAAAGCGGAACTGCTCAAGAAACTGACCTGATCGGCGGCCGATGGCCCTGTCTGCCTCCTGTCCATCCTGCGGCGCGCCGATTGTATTCAAGTCGGCGTCGTCGGTGTTTGCCGTTTGCGAATATTGCCAGAGCACGCTGGTTCGCCATGACCAGGAACTGGAGGATATCGGCAAGATGGCGGTGCTGGTCGAGGACCGCTCGCCGCTGCAGTTGGGTTCGGAAGGGCGCTACAAGGGCGTGCATTTCGCCCTGATCGGGCGCATCCAGGTCAAGTACAGCCAGGGTACATGGAACGAATGGCATCTGCTGTTCGACGACATGCGAACCGGCTGGCTGTCGGAAGCCGCTGGCGAGTATGTGCTCACTTTCATGGCGCCGGTCAGTGAGCCGATCCCGGCATTTTCCGATCTGAAAATCGGTCAGCGGCTTCAGGTGGCGAGTCAGGCCTGGACGGTCAGCAATCTCGAAAATGCCGAGTGCGTGGCGGGGCAGGGCGAACTGCCGTTCAAGGTCGGTGCCGGCTATCCGGTTGCCGCCGCCGATCTGCGCAACGAAAGCCATTTCGCCACCCTGGATTATTCCGAGACGCCGCCTCTACTCTTTGTCGGCGAGGCTGTCGAGTTCAAGTCGCTGGGCATGACGAACCTGCGCGACGGGATGTTTGTCCAGCCTACCCCGGTCCCCGTGCAGGTGTTCCGTTGCCCAGGCTGCGGCGTGCCGATGCAGGCGCGCTCCAAGGATATCGTGGCCGTCGGGTGTGCCAGTTGCGGGACCGTGGTCGATACCGCCGACCGGAACTACAAGGTTCTCTCCAAGGCCGCGGCCATACGCGAGGCGCAATATGTCCCTCGCCTGCCGCTAGGTAGCAAAGGGCGTCTGGAGGGCAGGCCGGTCGAAGTGATCGGTTTTCTCGTCAAGCGCGGCGTGGAAGCGGGCATCAGTTACACGTGGCGTGAGTACCTGTTGGCCGGCGAAAATGGAACCTATCGCTGGCTGACCGAATACAACGGGCACTGGAATGTCGTCGATGTGCTGTCCAGGCCGCCGGCCACGACCAAGGTGCTTGAGGTCACCGGAGTCAGCTTCGGTGGCCGGCATTTCAAGCATTTTGCGACGACCGCACGGGCCGAGGTGGTCCAGGTCTGTGGCGAGTTCACCTGGCGGGTCCGGCGGGGAGAAACCAATCGTGTCGATGACTTCGTCGCGCCGCCCCTGATGCTGTCGCGGGAGGGCAGCGGCAAGGACTTGAGCTGGTCGCAGGGAGGGTACGTCGAGCCGGCCGTGATCACCGAGGCGTTCGCCCTGGCCGGCAGCCTGCCGGAGCCCATCGGCGTCTTTGCCAACCAGCCCAACCCCTGGGCTGACACGACCCGGCGCATCTGGTCGCTGTTTGCCAAGCTCCTGTTGGCGGCCATTCTGGTGCAGGCCTTCTTCATGATCGTCTCTACCGAGAAGGTGTTGTTGCGCCAGGACTTCACCTTCGAGCCGCGCAGCAACGAAGAGGTGCAAACCCGCGAATTCGAGATCAGCGGTAAGCCACGCAAGATCGCCGTCCGCCAATCCACGTCGCTTGATAACAACTGGATCGGCATCGACTTGCTGCTGGTCAACAAGTCCACCGGCACCGCCTGGCCGGCAGCGCGGGAGCTGTCTTATTACTGGGGCTACGACGACGGAAGTTGGACCGAGGGGAGCCGGGAGGATGAAGTCGTATTCCTGAATATCCCGGCCGGAACCTACTATCTGACGCTTGATCCGGACATGGCGCCCGACAAGTACGTTGCCGTGCGTGATCAGGTCGAGGTCCTTACCCCGCGCACCGGCTGGTCCAATTTCGTGCTGCTGACCCTGTTCCTGCTGGTTTTTCCGGTATTCGCGACCTTGCGTCGCGCCGCTTTCGAAACCCGGCGCTGGGCGGAAAGCGACCATGCGCCGACGGGCAGTGACGATTCGGGCGGAGACGACGACTGATGTTCGACAAATTCAACCTGATCGCCGGCATCTTTGCGGTATTGCTGTTCGCCTACGCACAGCAGCAGGGCTGGAGCCTGTTCGACAACGTGGCGAATTCCGGCCACGGCGGTTCGGGCAGCAGCCGCAGCTATCACAAGTAGACTTTCGCTGCGCCAGTCCGGCCGGTGTCAATCGCCGCCACCACAACCGCCACCGCACCCGCTACCCGCATCGCCCGAGCAGCCGTCGCTTCCACTGCCGCCGCCGCAGCCGATATGGCTCGCACAGTAGCCCGAAGCGTCACCGCCTTGCTGTGCCGCCATGCAGTCGAGTTGGTACACAAAACCACCGGCGATGCCGAGGCGGGCATCCAGTGCGAATAATCGGGGTAGCCGTTCCGGCTTCCGTGGATCGATGCCTTCGCGTTGACAAGCCAATCGCCAGGCCCGGCGAAGCCCTTGCGACGCCTGCGTGGACGAACTCATCGCTTCGGCCGGTGTGTGGTGCAGAAAACGGCCAAAGGCGCGGCGGCAGTATTTGTCGTATTGCCGCGTGAACAGGATGAATTCGTGCCAGGCGTCGTCGGCGGCCTGGGATGGCATGGCCACCATGCGGCGCCCGGCTTTGTTGCAGATGGCGAAATAGTCGAGCAGCGCGGCAAAGACCTCGCCGCGCTGCGCTTCGCTCAGTTCGGGGCGTCTGGCTGCCAGGCGCTGGTCGAGCATGCGCCGGTAGGGAAAGGCAGCGATGTAGATGTCACGGCGTTGGCGACTCCAATTGCGCCATAGCACGGCAGCGATCAACAGCAGAATGGCGATGACGATGATTTTGGCCATGCGGGGCGGGTAGCACTGAAAGGAAGCAACTTTACCGGATATCAGCCTGCAAACCGAATCGTCATCTGTGCGCTGCCCCTTGAAAAAATTAGTAAAAACGGTAAGTTATGGATTGTTTCAAGAAAGGGCTTTAGCTTGATGCCTGTGCCGTCCCGCATTTCCCTCTGCCTCGTCCTCGTTCTGCTTGCCGCCTGCAGCGGTCCCGAGCCGCGCTCGACTGCATCGAGCGACCTGACGGTGCCCGTAGCCCGTGCTGGCAGCGAAAAGGGTAACGAAATCGTTTTCTACGCCATGGGCCTGATCGATACCGGTTATCGTTTTGGTGGCAAGAATCCCGAAGCCGGGCTCGATTGCAGCGGCATGGTTAGCTACATCTACGGGCAGGCCGCCGGGCTGAAAGTTCAAGGCAGCGCGGCCGACATCGCACGCAACAGCAAGCCGGTGGATCGGCGTTCCCTGCGCCCCGGCGACCTTGTCTTTTTCAATACCTTGAACCGCTCGTTTTCCCACGTCGGTATTTATATCGGCGACACGCGCTTCATCCATGCCCCGTCCTCCAACGGCAAGGTGCGTATCGACCGCTTGAGCGACAGCTATTACGCCCAGCGTTTCGAAGCCGCCCGCACTTTCTTCGACTAGGCGTCCCTGTTCTGAAGCCCTGCGCAATCGGATCGAGGGTACGGAAAGATGCCGCCATGGACGCACGGCATCACAGCGGGTAGAATGCTCCCCTCCCAAGCGCCCATAGCTCAGCTGGATAGAGTACTGCCCTCCGAAGGCAGGGGTCGTGCGTTCGAATCGCGCTGGGCGCGCCAAGCATTTCCGAAACGGCACTTCGTCATGAAGTGCCGTTTTGCTTTCCGGGGGGGATTCCCTTGATCCTAGAGGTTGCCGCTCTCGTAGGCCGAGAGCGTTACGCCGGCGTGGGTCAGGACTTCACGGATGCTCTTGATGTCGGTCCGGCTGC
This sequence comes from Dechloromonas sp. ARDL1, assembly GCF_051122455.1. NCBI lineage: Bacteria > Pseudomonadati > Pseudomonadota > Betaproteobacteria > Rhodocyclales > Azonexaceae > Dechloromonas > Dechloromonas sp. ARDL1. The sequence continues at coordinate 3,161,671 of NZ_CP168939.1, read as the reverse complement.
AGGTGTTGCTGTTGTGCGGGTGGTGCAGGAAGGCTTCGACCTTGTTCAGCGTGATCTTGAAGCGGGCGCCGTGTGCTGGTTCGATGTCGGCGCCGAGGTGGTGGAGCAGGGATTCGATCTCGCGCCAGTGGATGTTCGCCGAGGGTGGGTCCTGGAAGATGCTGCGCATCAGATGGGCATGCTTGTGACTCATGATGAAGCTCCAAGCTGTTTGTGCCCCACCATTTTATGCCTTCGCCACCGGGGCGTCAGGCAAAAACGATTTTCAGCAGGGCCAGCGTGAGCAAAGTGTACCCGGCCGCAACAAGGTCGTCGGCCATCACGCCGAACCCGTTCTTGACGTGCTCGTCGAAGTAGCGCGCCGGCTGCGGTTTGGTGATGTCGAAGTAGCGGAAGAGCATGAAGGCGGCGAGTTGCCAGAAGAAGGTATCCGGCGTCATCAGCAGGACCAGCCAGAAGGGCACGATTTCGTCCCAGACGATGCTGCCGTGGTCGGGGTCGCCCAGTGCCTTGCCGGTGACGTCGATGAACCAGATGCCGCCGAGGTAGGCGGCAAGGAGCAGGCCGAGCAGCGGTAGTTCCTCGAAATGCGGGCGGAACAGCGCGAAGCTCAGCCACGCGAACAGCGTACCGAAGGTGCCCGGGGCCCTTGGGGCCAGTCCGCTGCCGCAGCCGAGCGCGAAAAAATGCGCCGGATGGGCGAGCAGGAAGGCGAGAGTCGGCTTACGCGACAAAGTGGTCGTATCCGTGGCGGTCGAAGCTGACCGGCTGGGCGTCCGGGTCGTAGACCGTGACTTCGCCGGCCGGCCCGGCGACGATCTCGCCGATGTGCCAGAGCGGCAGTTCGAGGCGGGCGGCGATTCGGGCGATATCCAGGCTGAGCGCGCCGGGGGCGGTGAAGCACAGCTCGTAATCGTCGCCGCCGGCGACCTGGCATTCCAGTGCGATGCGACGCAGGTCGGCGTCGTAAGTTTCGCCTTTGGGCAGGTGCGGCAGTTGTACCAGCTTGATGGCGGCGGCACAGCCCGAGCGTTCGCAGATATGGCCGAGATCGGCGAGCAGGCCGTCGGAGACATCGATGGCGGCGCTGGCGATGCCGAGCAGCGCTTGGCCGAGGGCGACCCGGGGGCGCGGTTTTTCCAGCGCGGCGACGCACAGGCGCGGCCAGGGCTCGGGTAGAGCGACCTTGCCCTGGAGGTGGGCGAGGCCCAGCGCGGCGAGGCCGGGGCGACCGGAAACCCAGATCTGGTCGCCGACCTGGGCGCCATCACGGCGCAGGGCGCGCCCTGGTTCAACTTCACCCAGGGCGGTAATGCAGACGTTGAGCGGTCCCTTGGTGGTGTCGCCGCCGATCACGTCGACGCCATATTCCCGGGCACAGGCGAAGAAACCGTCGGCGAAGGCGGCGATCCATGCTTCGTCGACGGCCGGCAGGGCGCCGGCCAGCGTCACCCAACGCGGCGTCGCGCCCATCGCGGCGAGGTCGGACAGGTTGACGGCGAGCGCCTTCCAGCCGAGGTTTCTGGGGTTGGTATCAGGCAGGAAGTGGGTGCCGGCGACCAGCATGTCGGTGGTCACCGCCAGTTGCCTGCCCGGTGTTGGCTGGAGCAGCGCACAGTCGTCGCCGGGGCCGAGAACGGCCGACGGGGTGGGCCGGGTGAAGTATTTGTCGATCAGCGCAAACTCGCCGGCCATGGGCTTACTTCCGTGCTTGCTTGCGAGCGGCTACCTCGTCCGGGCGCAGGATGGCCGCGATTTTGTCGAGCACGCCATTGACGTACTTGTGGCCGTCGGTGCCGCCGAAGGCCTTGGTCAGCTCGATGGCCTCGTTGATGATGACGCGGTACGGGGTTTCCGGATGGTTTTGCATCTCGAAGGTGCCGAGCATCATGACGCAGGCTTCGACCGGCGACAGTTCTGCAAAGGGGCGGTCGATGTGGGCGGAAATCCGCTCGACCAGCTTTTCCTGCTGGCCGATCACGCCGCGCAGCGTGCCGACGAAGAATTCACGGTCGGCCTTGGCGAAGCCTTCCATTTCCGGCGCGTAGGCTTCGATGGCGGCCTCGTCGGCGCCGCCGACACGCCACTGGTACAGGCCCTGCAGCACGAATTCGCGGGCCCGGCGGCGGGCCGACTTGGGCGGCGCCTTGACGTCTTTGGGATGTTCGCTATCGCTCTGGAAGGTGGTCATTGGTTCAGCGCCTTTTGCAAATTGGCCATTTCGACGGCAGCCTGGGCACAGTCGGTGCCCTTCGGCTGCATGCGGACTTCGGCCTGCTCGTCGGTGTCGCAGGTCAGGATGCCGTTGGCGATGGGGACACCGGTATCCAGTTGCACTTCCATGATGGCGCGGCAGGCGTCGTTCGAGACAATCTCGAAGTGATAGGTGTCGCCGCGAATGACGGCACCCAGCGCCACCAGCGCGTCGAAGCTGCCGCTCTGCGCCATGGTCTGCAGCACCAGCGGGGCTTCCAGCGCGCCGGGCACGGTGGCGATGGTCATGTCGGCATCGGCCACGCCGAGGCGCTTGAGTTCGGCGATGCAGGAGGAAAGCAGGCCTTCGCAGACCGGCAGGTTGAAGCGGCACATGACGACGCCGACCTTGAGGCCGGCACCGTTCAGGTTGCTGTCGAATTCGAAAACATTGTCGAAGCGGGACATGGTTCAGAGCTCCGCAGGAGAGGAAACGAAGCCGGTCACTTCGAGATCGAAGCCGGCCATGGAGGGCATCTTGCGCGGGCTGGAGAGCAGGCGCATCTTGGTGACGCCAAGGTCGCGCAGGATCTGCGCACCGATGCCGTAGCTGCGCGGGTCCCACTTGGCCGGGGTGGCCGGGGCGGTGCCGGTCAGGCGGGTCAGGATGGCCTCGCCATCTTCCGGGCGGTGCATCAGCACGATGACGCCGTGACCATTTCGGGCCAGCGCGGCTTGCGCCTGGTCGATGGAGAAGGCCTGGCGCTTGCTGGCCGGGTCGAGGAAATCGAGCACCGACAGCGGCTCATGCACCCGGACCAGGGTTTCGCCGCCGGCCGGGATGTCGCCCTTGACCAAGGCCAGGTGCGTGGCGCCGCTGGCCTGGTCGACGAAGGCGTGCAGTGTGAATTCGCCGTGCGCGGTGGCGATCGGCTTGCTGGTGACGCGCTTGACCAGGGTTTCCGACGAAGCGCGGTAGTGAATCAGGTCGGCGATGGTGCCGATCTTGATGCCGTGCTCCTTGGCGAACTCGATCAGTTCCGGCAGGCGGGCCATGGTGCCGTCGTCGTTCATGATTTCGCAGATGACCGAGGCGGGCTCCAGGCCGGCCATGCCGGCCAGGTCGCAGCCGGCTTCGGTGTGCCCGGCACGGACCAGCACGCCGCCTTCGCGGGCGGTGATCGGGAAGACGTGGCCGGGCTGCACGATGTCGTCGGCGACGGCGTTCTTGGCCACGGCGACCTGGATGGTTTTGGCGCGGTCGGCGGCGGAAATGCCGGTGGTGACGCCCTCGGCCGCTTCGATGGAGACGGTGAAGGCGGTACCGTAGACGGTGCCGTTGCTACGCGCCATCTGGGTCAGGCCCAGCTTCTTGCAGCGCTCGGCGGTCAGGGTCAGGCAGATCAGGCCGCGGCCGTACTTAGCCATGAAATTGATGGCTTCCGGCGTGATGTGCTCGGCGGCCATGACGAGGTCGCCTTCGTTCTCGCGGTCTTCTTCATCGACCAGCACGACCATGCGGCCGGCTTTGAGCTCGGCGACGATTTCGGCGGTGCTGGCAATGGCTTGATGGGGGGGCATGGGGGTATTCCGGGGGACAGCAGAAGGGGAGCTATTTTCGCAGAAACAGCGCGTTAGCACATGACTTTAGTACGGGATGAGCATTCATGGCAGATAGGCTTCAACCTGGATGCGCAGGCGGACCTCGTCGCCGATGAAAGGGAGGCCGTTGTTCAGGCCGAAGTCGGAACGCTTCAGGCTGCCCTGAGCATCGGCGCCGCAGCCGCGCTTGCGGTTGGCCAGGTTGAGGCCGCATTTGAAGCGAGTGATTTCCAGGCGCAGCGGGCGGATTTCGCCGCGCATGACCAACTGGCCGTCGACGGCGCTGAGTTTTTCGCCGTCGAAGATCAGCTTCTGGCTGCGAAACAGGATGTCGGGGAAGGATTTCGTATCGAACCATGCCTCGCCACGCAACACACTGTCGCGTGCCCCCAGTCCGGTGTCGAGCGATGCGGCGTCGATATGCACGTCGATACGGCCGGTCTTTTGTTCGGAGTCGAACTCGACGCTTCCGCTGCTGCGGTTGAATTGTCCGCGCTGTGTCGAAAAGCCGAGGTGGTCGATCTCGAAACTGGCATAGGTGTGGCCGGGGTCGATGACATATTCGGTGCCCTGGCTGCCGGCAGCGGCGGCGGTCAGCAGCAGGGCGGCGATCAGGCGACGAATGGGCATGGGCTGAGCAAGAAGACGGATTCTCTTCAGATCATACCGCCCCTCCAACGTTCCATGCGTTTCGGGTTAGCATCCGGGTGGTCTGCTTCGCAATTAACTGAATATGAAAGCTTGTCTTTGCTCCGCTGGCGGTGTTGCTCATCCTCGTGATAGCACCGGCTATCGCTGCAGTTCGCGCCTGGCCAGCGGCCCAAATCCTACGCTTTCACGCTATTCAGTTAATTGCGAAGCGGACCACTAACCGATGCGCCACGCCCTCCTCTTTTCCGTCTTCGTCATTGCCTCCTGCGGGCTGGCCTACGAGCTGATCGCCGGTGCCCTGTCGTCCTACCTGCTGGGCGATTCGGTAATGCAGTTCTCGACGGTGATCGGTACCTACCTGTTTGCCATGGGTGTCGGTTCGTGGCTCTCCAAGTACATTGTCCGCGACCTGATCGGCCGCTTCATCCAGATCGAGTTGATGGTCGGCCTGCTCGGTGGTTTTTCCGCGGTCGGGTTGTTCCTGGTGTTCACCTGGCTCTCGGCGCCGTTCAAGCTGGTGCTCTACCTCGTGGTGTTTGCCGTCGGCGTGCTGGTCGGCCTCGAAATCCCGCTGGTCATGCGCATACTCAAGCGCGAGCTGGCTTTCAAGGATCTGGTGTCGCAGGTGCTGACCTTCGATTATCTCGGCGCGCTGGCGGTGTCCATCCTGTTTCCGCTCATTCTGGCGCCGCACTTGGGCATGGTGCGCACCGGATTGCTTTTCGGCGTGCTCAATGTGGCGGTGGCGCTGTGGGCGCTGCATCTGTTCCGCGAGCAGTTGCCGGCTCGTCGCGCGCTGCTGGTGCAGAGCTGGGGCGTATTCGGCCTGCTGCTCGCCGGCTTTGCCGGAGCCGGTCAGCTGACGAGTCTGGCCGAGGCGCATGTCTATGCCGATGAAATCGTTCATGCCGAATCGACACCCTACCAGCGCATCGTGGTTACCCGTTGGCGCGACGATCTGCGCTTGTTCCTGAACAACAACCTGCAGTTTTCGTCGCACGACGAATATCGCTATCACGAGGCGCTGGTCCACCCTGGCCTGGCCAGCCTGCCCGGGGCGAGGCGCGTACTGGTGCTGGGCGGCGGCGATGGGCTGGCGGTGCGCGAAATCCTCAAGTATCCGGCAGTCGAGTCGGTCACCCTGGTCGACCTCGATCCCGCCATGACCGAGCTGTTCTCGACGGCTCCGGCGCTGGTGGCCTTGAACGAGGGGGCGCTGAAGGCGGATCGGGTGAGGGTCGTCAACGCCGATGCCCTGCAGTGGTTGGAGGAGAGCAGGGAGTATTTCGATTTCATCGTCATCGACTTTCCCGATCCGTCGAATTTCGCGCTCGGCAAGCTCTATACCTCGGCCTTCTATCGGTTGATTGAAAAGCGACTGTCGGCCAACGGTCTGCTGGTGGTCCAATCGACATCGCCGCTCTATGCCCGGCAGTCGTTCTGGTGCGTGGTGGCGACGCTGGAAAACGTTGGCTTCAAGACCGCGCCCTACCATGCGCAGGTGCCGTCATTCGGCGAGTGGGGCTACATCATCGCCGGGCGCCATTCCTTTGTTCCGGCGCCGGTGGCGACGCCCAAAACGCGTTACCTGACGCCGGAGAGCATTCCGGGGCTGTTTGTCTTTCCGGCGGATATGGGGCGGGTTCCCGCCGAAGTGAACCAGTTGAACAACCAGGTTCTGGTGCGTTATTTCGAAGCCGAGTGGCGCAAGGTCATCCGATGATCTCGGGGTGTGCCTTCAGGTAGACAACCACGTCCTCGAAGGGCATGGGTTTGCTGTACAGGTAGCCCTGTAGGACATCGCAGCCGAGCTGGGCCAGAAAGTCGCGCTGGGCCTCGGTCTCGACGCCTTCGGCAACGAGTTCCAGGCCCAGGCTGTGGCCCATGGCAATCGTTGCGGTACAAATGGCCGCATCGTTGACGTCTGTTTCGATGTCGGTGACGAATGAGCGGTCGAGCTTCAGGCGATTGATCGGCAGGTGCTTGAGGTAGGCCAGTGACGAATAGCCGGTACCGAAGTCGTCGATGGCCAGCATGATGCCCATGGCGGATAGCTGGTCGAGGATCGACAGCGTGATCTCCGGGTTCTGCATGGCCGTGCTTTCCGTGATTTCGAGTTCGATATCCCGCGGATTCAGTTCATAGCAGGCCAGGGCGCCCTGGATGAGCAGCAGCAGGTTTTCGTGGCGAAGTTGCTGTGCCGAAATGTTGATGGCCAGGCGAACGTCGTTGATGCCATGTTCGCGTAGTCGGCGCGTGAGCCGGCAGGCTTCCCAGATCACCCAGTCGCCCAGCGGCTGGATCAGGCCGGTTTCTTCGGCCATGGTTATGAAGCGCAGGGGGGAGACCATGCCGAAGGTCGGATTCTTCCAGCGCAGCAAGGCCTCGAGGCCGACGACGCGTTCGGTTGCCGTATCGATCTGCGGTTGCAGATGCAGCGAAAACTGGCAGTTTTCAGGGGATATGGTCGAGATCGCATGGCGAAGCTCGTTTTCCAGCTGCAGGCGTTCGCCGGCCGCTTCGTTCATTCGCGAGGCGTAGAACTGATGGTTGTTCCGGCCGGCATTCTTGGCGTGGTACATCGCCGAATCGGCGTTGCGCAGCAGCAGGCCCGGATCGCTGCCGTCGCCCGGGTAGAGGCTGATGCCGATGCTCGGCGTGGTGTACAGCAGGTGCTCACCGACCCAGTAGTTCTCGGCAACGGCCACCTGGATCTTGTTGGCGACGCGGGCTGCGGTCTGCGGCCCTTCGATCTCGGGCAGGACGACGACGAACTCATCGCCTCCCAGGCGGGCGACAAGATCGCTGGCGCGTACCGATTCGCGCAGGCGACGGGCAACCTGCTGCAACAATTCATCGCCGGTATGGTGGCCCAGGGTGTCGTTGATGTTCTTGAAATTGTCGAGGTCGATCAACATCAGGGCCAACTGGCGGCCTTCCCGCTCGCAGACGCGGAGGGCATGGGCGAGCTGGGATTCGAAGGCCAGGCGATTGGGCAGGTGGGTCAGGACGTCATGGTAGGCGAGCTGAGCCAGGCGGTCGGCCGCCTGTTTGCTGGCGCTGATGTCGGTGAAGTTGGCGACGTAGTTGCTGATCAGCCCCCGGTCATCGCGGACGACCGAGATGCATAGCCATTTGGGGTAGATGCTGCCGTCCTTGCGTCGGTCCCATATCTCGCCTTCCCAGGTGTCGTACTGGGACAGGCTCTCCCACATGGCGTTATAGAACTCCGGAGCGGCATTTCCGGAGGCCAGGATGCTGGGGTTCCGGCCGACCACTTCGGCGGCGGTGTAACCGGTCAGTCGCGTGAAAGCTTCATTGACCGCGATGATGCGGTTTGCGCCGTCGGAAACGAGCACCGCTTCGTGGCTTTGCTCGTAGGCACGCCACAAGACGGCCGATGACAGCGGAAAACCGTCGTCGGTATCGTTCGGCGGCGGGTTTTCCGAGGGCATCATCGACGGCGAGTAACTTAGACGTTGAACAGGAAATTGAGCACGTCGCCATCCTTGACGACATATTCCTTGCCTTCGGCGCGCATCTTTCCGGCTTCCTTGGCGCCCGTTTCACCTTTGTAGGTGATGAAGTCGTCGAAGGCGATGGTCTGGGCGCGGATGAAGCCGCGTTCGAAGTCGGTGTGGATGACGCCGGCCGCTTGCGGCGCGGTGTCGCCGGCGTGGATGGTCCACGCACGGACTTCCTTGACGCCCGCCGTGAAGTAGGTCTGCAGGCCGAGCAGCTTGTAGCCAGCGCGGATCAGGCGGTCGAGGCCGGCTTCGTGCAGGCCCATCGATTCCAGGAAGTCGACCTTGTCGGCGTCGTCGAGGTCGGCGATCTCCGCTTCGATCGAGGCGCAGAGGGCGACGACCTGCGAGCCTTCCTCGGCGGCGTGGGCTTCCACCTTGGCCAGCAGCGGATTGTCGGTGAAGCCGTCTTCGGCCACGTTGGCGGCGTAGAGCACCGGCTTGGCGGTGATCAGGCAGAAGGGCTTGAGGCTGGCCCACTCTTCCTTCGACAGGTCGAGGCCGCGCACGGCCTTGCCCTGGTCGAGCTGGGCGAAACATTTCTCGAGTACGGCGACCAGGATCTTGGCTTCCTTGTCGCCGGAGTTGGCCGGCCGCTTGTAGCGGTTGAGCGCCTTTTCGACAGTGGCCATGTCGGCCAGCGCGAGTTCGGTATCGATGACCTCGATGTCGCGCAGCGGATCGACGCTGCCGGACACGTGGATCACGTTCGGGTCGTCGAAACAGCGCACGACATGCACGATGGCGTCGGTCTCGCGGATGTTGGCCAGGAACTGGTTGCCCAGGCCTTCGCCCTTGGAGGCGCCGGCGACCAGGCCGGCGATGTCGACGAATTCGACGATGGCCGGCTGGATCTTCTGCGGCTTGACGATTTCGGACAGCTTGGCGAGGCGCGGATCGGGTACTTCGACGATGCCAACGTTCGGCTCAATGGTGCAGAAGGGATAGTTTTCAGCCGCAATGCCCGACTTGGTGAGGGCATTGAAGAGGGTGGATTTGCCGACATTGGGCAGGCCGACGATACCGCATTTCAGAGACATGTTTTTCCTTAGACGGCTTTGCCGTGCAACTGTTGCTGGGCGCCGGCAAAGTCCCCGGCGGCGAGTTTGGGCCAGGCCAGCTGGCAACGGTGCAGGGCCTGTTCGATGTCCGGCAATTCTTCCTTGCGCGGCTGGTGCAATACAAAATCGGCGACCTGCTGGGCCAGACCGAGGGTGCGCGGATGGCCGATGCCCAGGCGCAGGCGCCAGAAATCCGGTGTGCCGAGCTTGGCCTGGATGTCCTTCAGGCCGTTGTGGCCGCCATTGCCGCCGCCCTGCTTGAGGCGGATGCCGCCCGGTGGCAGGTCGAGCTCATCATGGACGACGAGAATCTCGGAAGGTTCGATTTTGTAGAAATTGGCCAATGCCGCTACCGCCTGGCCGGAGCGATTCATGAAAGTAGTCGGCTGCAGCAACCAGAGTTCACCGGCGCGGGCTGCCTTGCCGTAGAACTTGCCTTGTGGGGCGAGCGACACCTTCAGCTTGTCGGCCAATTGGTCGACGAACCAGAACCCGACGTTGTGACGGGTGGTTTCGTATTCAGGCCCGGGGTTGCCGAGGCCGACGATGAGGCGGGGAGAGGTCATGCGCGCAGTTGTGAAAAGGCCGCCGGGGCAAGATGCCTGCGGCGGCCAATTGCAACGAAGGGGCCCGAATTACTCGGCAGCCGCTTCGCCTTCGGTGGCCTGGGCGCCGCCCTTGCCGACGATGCTGACCACGATCGGGTCTTCGCTGCCATGCTGAACCAGCTTGACGCCCTTGGGCAGCTTGACTTGCGAAGCGTGGATGTTGTCGCCGACGTTCAGTGCGCCGAGATCAACTTCGATGAACTCCGGCAGATCCTTGGCCAGGCAGTGGATATCCAGCTCGGTGGTGACGTGGTTGACCAGACCACCGTTCAGCTTGACGCCCGGGCCGGCTTCTTCGTTGGTGAAGTGCAGCGGCACCTTGATGTGCAATTCGTGGGTGGCATCGACGCGCTGGAAGTCGACGTGCAGGATCAGCTGCTTGTAGGCGTGCGTCTGGAAGTCGCGCAGCAGGACTTGTTCCTTCTTGCCGTCAATGACGAGGTTGATGATGGAAGAATGGAAGGCTTCCTTCTTCATCTTCAGCAGCAGGTCGTTGTGGTGGGTTTCGATGGCGACCGGGGCGGCCTCACCACCGTAAACGATGCCAGGCACCGTGCCAGCGCGACGCAGGCGGCGGCTCGCACCCGTTCCCTGCAACGAACGCGCTTGGGCGATAACTTCGAATTGCATGTTGATACTCCAGAATGTTTCCCGATCCGCGACCAGAACGGGAAGGTTAAAAAAAACTTAGTCGATGAACAGCGACGAAACGGAGTCGTCGTTGCTGATGCGGCGAATCGTTTCGGCCATGATGCCGGCGACCGACAGCTGGCGAATGCGCGGCGAAGCGGCGGCATCGTCACGCAGCGGGATGGTGTCGGTAACAACCAGGGCATCGAGGTCGGAGGTGTTCACGCGCTCGACAGCCGGGCCGGACAGGACAGGGTGGGTGCAGTAGGCGACGACCTGCTTGGCGCCGTTGGCCTTGAGGGCGGTGGCGGCCTTGCACAGGGTGCCGGCGGTGTCGACCATGTCGTCCATGATGATGCAGGTACGGCCTTCAACTTCGCCGATAATGTTCATCACTTCCGAAACATTGGCCTTCGGGCGGCGCTTGTCGATGATGGCCAGGTCGCATTCGAGGCGCTTGGCCAGCGAGCGGGCGCGGACGACGCCGCCGTGGTCGGGCGAAACGACCATCGGGTTTTCGTAATTCTGCTTCTTGATGTCTTCGAGCAGGATGGGCAGGGCGTAGATGTTGTCGACTGGAATGTCGAAGAAGCCCTGGATCTGTTCGGCGTGCAGGTCCATGGTCAGCACGCGGTCGACGCCGGAGGCGACGAGCATGTTGGCGACCAGCTTGGCGGCGATGGGCACGCGCGAGGAACGCGAGCGGCGATCCTGGCGGGCATAGCCGAAATACGGGATGGCGGCGGTGATGCGGCCGGCCGACGCGCGTTTCAGCGAATCGACGATGACCAGCAGTTCCATCAGGTTATCGTTGGTCGGCGCGCAGGTCGATTGCAGCACGAAGATGTCGCGGCCGCGGACGTGTTCCTGGAGTTCGACGGAGACTTCGCCGTCGGAGAAGCGGCCGACATTGGCACGACCCAGGTCGACATTGAGCTGTTCAGCGACGTCGGCAGCCAGCTTGGGATTGGCGTTGCCGGTGAAGACCATCAGGCTGTTGTAGGCCATTTCAACATTCCTCCGGGTTCGTGCATGCGCATTGCATTCGCCCGCCACAATGAAAATCGGGCAGGCTTGTGACCTGCCCGAAGGAAGCTTTGGCTGGGGAAGAAGGATTCGAACCTTCGAATGCCGGAATCAAAATCCGGTGCCTTGACCAACTTGGCGACTCCCCAGCGGGTCGCTCGAACGGGTTCGCGTTCAAGCGAGGCGCGAATAATACAGGAGCTGTTTTCGGAAATCCAGCCTTTTATTGAATTTTTGCCAACGGATGTTCCGGAAGTCCATCGGCAACCCAGGCGCGCATGCCATCGTGAAGGGCTTCCAGGGCGCCTTCTGCCGCGCTGCGCCGGGGAAAGCCGGCGAATACGCAGGCGCCGGAGCCGGTCATCATGGCGTTCGGATTTATTGTCTTGAGCCAGGCCAGGGCTGCGGCGACCGGCGGGAAGTTGGCGCAGGCGATGGCTTCGAGATCATTATGGCCGCTGCCGTGGCGCCAGTCTCCGGGGCGGATGGCCGGCGTGTCGCGCTTCAGCTCGGGAGCGCCGAAGATGGCGGCGGTTGGAACGTGTGCTTCCGGATGTACGACCAGATAGCTTTCGGCCGGTAGCGTGACATCGGTGAAGGCTTCGCCGATGCCTTCGGCGAAGGTGTTACGGCCATGCACGAAGACCGGTACGTCGGCGCCCAGCGTCAGGCCGAGCTTTTCGAGTTGCGGTCGGGTGAGGCCGGTCTGCCACAGGTGGTTGAGGGCGAGCAGCACGGTGGCGGCGTCGGAGGAGCCGCCGCCGAGCCCGCCGCCCATCGGCAACTGCTTGTCGAGGTGGATGGTGGCGCCCCGGCGGCAGCCGGTGGCCTGTTGTAGCAAGCGCGCGGCGCGTACGGTCAGGTCGCCGTCGGCCGGGACGCCGGGAATGGGGTTGGCGAGCACGATATCCCCATCGCTACGGGGATCGAAGTGCAGCGTATCGTAGCGGTCGATGAAGCGGAAGACAGTCTGCAGCAGGTGGTAGCCGTCGTCGCGCCGCCCGACGACGTGCAGAAAGAGGTTCAGTTTGGCGGGGGCGGGCCAGTCGCTGTCCCAGGTCCGGCGGTTCATGGCGTTTCTCTCCAGTCCTCGATGCGCAGTTTGAGTTCGACTTCGCCGGGGCGGACGATGGTCAAGCGTGCGGGCAGGGCTGTGGCGCGCTCGTCGTCGTAGGTGTAATCCACCTGCCAGCCGGCTTCGCTCAATCGGGCTGGGCGGCCCTGTTCGTCGGGTTCGATGGTGGCCGAGTGACCGCTGCGGCCGAGTAGCCAGGCGGGCAGACGCGCTACCGGTAGTGGCAGGCCGGTGGCCGCGATCATGAGCTCTTCAGGGTCGGCTGATTCTCTCTCCTGGCCGTCGCCTGTGCGCAAGGTGGCGCGCTGCGGGGTGATATCGATTTCAGCCAGGCCGTAACCGAGCGGGCTGGCCAGCAGGACGCGGTCGCGTTGTTCTGTATGGACCCAGGTCAGGCGTCCGTTGGCGCTCTGGGGCGCTTGTCCGGAAGGGGTGGCGCGCAGGGCAAAGCGCGCCTCCAGCGCAAAGTCGCGGATGCTGTCGCGTGCAAGCGGTGCGGCGGGAGGGAGCGCGGCGCAACCGGCCAGCAGGCCGATGGCCAGTATCGCGATGGAGCGGAGAATCAAGGCCGGTGTTAAGGCAAGAGTTTCTTGACGGTACCGGCCAGTGCCTCATTCTCCGGATAGGCCTTGTAGGCGTCGCGCAGGATACGCCGGGCCTCGTCCTTGCGCTCCAGCGTCCACAGGACTTCACCCAGGTGGGCGGCGATTTCCGGGTCAGCCTTGATCCGGTAGGCACGCTCCAGCGTCTGCAAAGCCTCGTTGAGCTTGCCTTGGCGATAGAGTACCCAGCCCATGCTGTCCATGATGAACGGATCTTCGGGGGCCAGCGCGAGGGCCTTGGCGATCAAGTCGTAGGCTTCGGGAAGCCGGAGATTACGCTCGGCCAGCGAATAGCCGAGTGCGTTCAGGGCGTGGGCATGATCCGGCTTGAGTGTCAGCAGGTGCTTGATGTGCATTTCCAGCAGCTCGGGTTTGCCGATCCGTTCAGCCGTCAGCGCGGCTTCGTAGAGCAGCTCGATATCGTTCGGTTGGGCGCTCAGCGCCCGGTCGAGAACGATGTAGGCATCGTTGTGGCGTCCGGCTTCGCGCAGTAGTTGCGATTCGGCCAACGCAAGCTGGGTCCGTTCGGCGGGCGTGCCGCTACGCGTGTCGCGCAGCAAGGACCGCGCTTCGTCGAGCTTGCCTTGCTGCATCAGAATCTGCGCGGCGCGCGAGCGGGCCGGGACGTATTGTTCGCCGCCCGCTACCTGGCGATAGTGGGCGAGCGCGGCATCCGGCTTCTTCTGTTCCTGATCCAGTTGGCCCAGGAAGAAATGAATGGTGTTCTTGTCCGGAAAATCGGTTTGCAGCAGATGCTCCAGCTGGCTGCGGCCGGTGGTCGTGTCGCCTTGCTGCAGCGCGAGCATGGCAACCGGGTAGATCACATCCGGATTGTCAGGGTTGGCGGCAATCAGGCGATCGAAATGATGACGCGATTCGTCGTAGCGTTTTTCGCTGATCAGGAGACGAGCCAGGGTCAGGCGGGCGTCGTTGGCGTTCGGGTTGCGACCGACGAATTCATCGAGACTGTCGATGGCAGTTTTGGGAGATTGTCTGGCCTGAAGCTGGGCGCGGGCAATGGCGGCCATTTCCCAGGCGGGGCGCAGCTGCAGCGATTTTTCGGTTTCAATCAGCGCACGCAGGTTGTCCCCGGCGTTGGCAGCGGCCTGAGCCATGGCGAAGTGCGCTTCCGGCAGCAGGTCGTACGGGGCGGCGACCTTATCGATCAGGCTCTGCACGGCTTTCTTGTCGGTGATTTTGCCGAGCATGCGGTTGAGGTGCAGCAGGTTACTGCCGATGTTCGGTTTGTCCTGTTCGAGTAGGGCCGCCAGTTGCGGTGCCAGGTCGTCGAGGCGGTTGGCCATGACCAGCAGCGAGGATTGTGTCTGGCGGGCCTTTGCCGAGTCTGGCTCGATTTCGAGCCAGAGTTTGGATAGCTCCAGCGCACGGTCGTATTGGCGTGCAAAACCGGCGATCTCGGTCGCCCGGGCGATGACCTTGGGGTCGCGCGTGCGCACGGCGAGGTCGGCCCAAGCATCGGAGCCCAGCTTGGGGTCGCCGCGTTGCAGCGCGAATTCGCCGACGAGTGCCTGGAAGACGGTACGGGCCAAGATATCCTCGCTCGAAGCGGGGGCGGCGGCTCGCTTGCTGCCTGAGCGTGCGGGCGGGTCGCCGGCTGCCAGGCCGAGTCCGCTGTGGGTTAATCCCAGTGCGAGGGTGAGGGCGGCGACGAGGAACTTCGATGGCATGGACGGCTTTCGGTCGAGGGCGGTGCGAATCTGGTGCTTGGAACGCATAGAATCCAATTAGTTTTGCGATGTTATTTGGGTTTGCGCGGAGGAACAAGCAATGCCGGAGTTGCCGGAGGTTGAAGTCTGTCGTCGCGGTATTGCGCCGGAACTGGTCGGGGAGGTCGTGCGGGGCGTGGTGATCCGGGTGCCGAGGTTGCGCCACGAGATTCCCGGGTTCCTGGTCGATCTGTTGCCGGGGTGCGAGATTGTTGCCGTGCGGCGGCGCGCCAAGTACCTGCTGATTGATTGCCGAGGCCGCGGTGTCGAGGGCTGCCTGATCATCCATCTGGGCATGTCGGGCAACCTGCGCTTCGTACCGCACGATCTGCCGCCGGAGAAGCACGATCATTTCGATCTGGTCCTTGCCGGCCAGATACTGCGTTTTGCTGATCCTCGTCGCTTTGGAGTCGTTTTGTGGCAACCGGGGCCGCCTGTCCAGGCCGAGCAGCACCCCTTGCTGGCCTCGCAGGGGCTCGAACCGCTGTCCGACGCGTTTACCGTCGACTGGTTCCATGCCGCCCTGGCGCGCCGTAGTGGTCCGATCAAACCGGCCCTGATGGATAGCCATCTGGTGGTCGGAATTGGCAACATCTATGCCTCGGAGAGCCTTTTCAGGGCCGGGATTTCGCCTTTGCGGGCAGCGAACCGGATTAGCCGGGATCGCTACGGAATCCTGGTGCCGGCCATCCGCGAAACGCTGTCGGACGCCATCGCCGCCGGCGGCAGCAGCATTCGGGATTATGTGCATAGCGATGGCGGGGCCGGGTGTTTCCAGATTCAGGCCGGGGTTTACGACCGCGCCGGCGAATCCTGCCTGCGGTGTGGCGGCGTGGTCAAACAAGTTCGCCAGGCCGGGCGCAGTACCTATTACTGCCCGGGGTGTCAGCATTAAATCTCTTCTGCAAGCCTCTGTTTTTATGCTAGATTGAGAATTCTGTTAGCACCCGGGAATGCAATTATGTCGCTGGCTGATCAATTTGCCGCCTATTCTGCCTGGCGCTCGCGCCTTGCCGCCAATGTTGGCGAACTTCAGAGCTGGCTGGGCCAAAATGAACTATCCGACGCCCAGAGCGACCTGCGTCTGACCCAGTTGCTCGAGCGGCTGCGTGAAGATCGCCTGAATGTCGCCTTTGTTGCCGAGTTCTCGCGCGGCAAGTCCGAGCTCATCAACGCCATTTTCTTTGCCGACTACGGGAACCGCATGTTGCCGTCGTCGGCTGGCCGGACCACGATGTGTCCGACCGAACTCCTGTTCGATGGAAACAAGCTGCCGTGTATCGAGTTGCTGCCGATCCAGACGCGCTCCTCGAATTCCAGTGTCAGTGAATACAAGCGTTTCCCCGACGAATGGACGCAGGTGGCGCTCGACACCAACTCGCCGGATGCGATGCAGGATGCTCTGCGTCATGTCAGCGAGACAACCCGGGTGACACCGGCGGAGGCAACGCGTTTGGGATTTGCGGTCGGTGAAGGTCAGGTCGATCTGTACACCGTCGGCGACGATGGTCTCGTCGAAGTGCCGCGCTGGCGCCATGCCATGATCAACTTCCCGCATCCCTTGCTCAAGCAGGGGCTGGTCATTCTGGATACGCCGGGTCTGAATGCCATCGGTGCCGAGCCGGAACTCACCTTGTCGCTACTCCCCAATGCGCACGCCGTCCTCTTCATCCTGGCTGCCGACAGCGGGGTGACACAGTCGGATATGGCCATCTGGCGTGAGCATATTTGTGGCGGAGGGGTGGCCCGGCGTGGTCGCATGGTCGTTCTGAACAAGATCGATGGCCAGTGGGATGAGCTGAAAACGCAGGACGAAATCGATGCCGAGATCCAGCGTCAGGTCGAGACGAGCGCGGACATCCTCGAGTTGCCGGCCGCTCAGGTATTCCCGGTATCGGCCCAGAAAGGCCTGGTTGCAAAGATCAACGGCGACGCCGCCTTGCTGGAAAAGAGCCGTCTGCCTTTGCTGGAGGCGGCGCTGTCCAAGGAACTGATTCCGGCCAAGCGCGACATCGTTTGCGACAGTACCGAAGGTGAGTTCGGCGATGTCAGCCGCCGCGTGCGCGGTTTGCTCGATTCGCGGATGGATGGCTTGCGCGAGCAATTGACTGAATTGACCGAGTTGCGCGGCAAGAACAAGGGCGTCGTCGAATACATGATGGGCAAGGTGCGGGCCGAAAAGGACGAGTTCGAGTCCGGTCTGCAGCGCTATTACGCCGTGCGCAGCGTCTTCTCCACGCTGACCAATAATTTGTTCGGTCATCTGGGGCTCGATGTCCTGCGCCAACTGACGCACGAAACGCGATCGACGATGGACGAAGCGGTTTTTTCGAAGACCTTGTCCGACGCGATGGCCAATTTCTTTGCCCGCTCACGCGAGGCGCTGACCAAGTCGAGCGACGAAATTGGTGAAATTCTGGCCATGATGGAGGCGGTTTACAAGAAATTCACCGTCGAGCATGGCCTGAAGCTCGGCTCGCCGACCAGCTTTTCGCTGTTGCGCTACGAAAAGGAACTGGATCGCCTGCAGGCCTGGTGCAACGATCATCTGAATACGATGATCAGCCTGATGACCCACGACAAGAAGAACATTACGCAGAAGTTCTTCGAGGAAGTCGCAGTCCAGGTGCGTCGCGCCTTCGAGCATGCCAACCGGGATGCCGAAGTCTGGTTGCGTGCGGTGATGGCGCCGATGGAGACGCAGGTTCGCGAACACCAGATTCAGCTGAAGCGCCGTCTGGAAAGCATCAAGCGCATTCATCAGGCGACCGATACGCTGGAAGATCGCATTGCCGAACTGGAAGGCGTCGAGGCCACCCTCAAGCAGCAGATCGCGGCACTCGAGGAAATTATCGGCCGCGTTCAGGAGATGCTGGTGCCGCTCGGCGACAGGGAATTGCGTGCGGCCTGATTTGCCATCCCGCCGATAAAGCCAATAAAAAACCCGCGAATGTCGCGGGTTTTTTATTGGAGCAGGCAGTCGCTCAGGAGCGCTTGTTGCCCGTCAGCTTTTCGTACTTGGCCCACAGCTGGTCTTCGTTTTCGACGTGGCTCGGGTCCTTGGGGATACAATCGACAGGGCAGACCTGAACGCACTGCGGTTCATCGTAGTGACCGACGCATTCCGTGCACTTGTTCGGGTCGATTTGGTAAATCTCTTCGCCCTGGGAGATCGCCTCGTTTGGGCACTCCGGTTCGCACACGTCGCAGTTGATGCACTCGTCGGTAATAATCAGAGACATAGCTGTTCCTCTCTCGGTTAAGCGGTAATTTTCGCCCGTAGGCGCTTTTCTACGCAAGGTTGCACAAATTTGCTGACATCGCCGCCCAGGCGCGCAATTTCGCGCACCATGGTAGCGGAGATAAACATGTATTGTTCGCCCGGGGTCAGAAATACGGTTTCGACCTCGGGATAGACGCTGCGGTTCATGCCCGCCATCTGGAATTCGTATTCGAAGTCGGATACGGCACGCAGGCCGCGAACGACGACCTTGGCATTCATCTCGTGCACAAAATCCATTAGCAGCGTGTTGAAACCGACGATTTCGACATTCTTCAGGTCACCCAGGATTTCCTGGGCCATCTGGACACGATCGGCGAGCGGGAAGCGCGGCTGCTTGGAGGGGCTTTCGGCGATGGCCAGGATGAGTCGGTCGAACAATGTGGCGGCGCGGCGGACCAAGTCTTCGTGACCGCGGGTGATCGGGTCGAAGGTGCCGGGGTAGATCGCAACGCGATGGTTAAGTTTGTTCAAGTTGTCTGTCGCCGCAACAAGTGAAAGTGGACTTCCCCCGCCTTGCCCTGGCGCACCGTGCGCCAATCGCCAAGCGATTCTATTTCGTGTTCTGCTTCGACGTAGATTGCTGCATCTTCGTTCAGTACGGCTGGAAGAAGTGCCTCCAGGCGTTCAATCCAGCCTTTTTTATAGGGTGGATCGAGGAAAATGAGGTCGAATTTTGCCTTCGTCGAGGCCAAATATTGTAGCGCATCCGCACGAATGATCTCCACCGCGCCCGGCTTATGGAGCAATTCGTGGTTTTCATGCAACGCGGCGAGTACTTTCGGCATTTGCTCGACCATGACGACCCGCACCGCGCCGCGCGAGGCAGCTTCGAAGCCGAGGGCACCGCTGCCGGCAAAAAGATCGAGGCAATGCCAGCCATCGAGATCCTGACCCAGCCAGTTGAACAGCGTTTCGCGGACACGGTCCGGTGTCGGGCGCAATCCCATGCTGTCCGGAAAGCGAAGAACACGTCGGCGGAATTCACCGCCAACGATGCGGACGGAGTTCAATCGGCGGCTACCGTCACGGTGATCAGATTTTCTGGTCGAACGCGGCGGGCAAAGGCCTGTTTTACGTCCTCGGCCGTGACCGCCTGAACCTTGGCCTGGTACTGGTCGAGATAATCGAGCGGCAGGTCGAAGAAACCGATGGTGGCAACGTTGTCGAGGATTTTCTTGTTGCTGTCGAGGCGCAGCGGGAAGCTGCCGATCAGGTTCGCCTTGGCAGCGGCCAGTTCCTCTTCGCTCGGGCCATTCTTCAGGAAGTCCGCTAGGATTTCGCGGGAAACCTTGATCGCATCCCCGGCTTGCGAGCGCTTGGTCTGCAGGCCGATCTGGAAGGGGCCGGTCTGCCGCATCGGGGCGAAATAGCTGTAGACGCTGTAGGCGTAGCCGCGCTTGTCGCGGACTTCCTTCATCAGGCGGGAGACGAAGCCGCCGCCGCCGAGGGTGTAGTTGCCGACGAGCAGCGGGAAGAAGTCGGGATTTCCACGCTCGATGGCCGGCAGGCCAATATAGACGTGGGCTTGGCTGGCCGGGTGGGCAAGCTTGATCTGGCCGCCCTTCGGGAGTTCGGGGGGGGCGGGCTGGGCTGCCACCTGGCCCTTGGGCAGTCCAGCGGTGATGGATTCGGCGATCGTTTCGGCCTCCTGGCGCGACAGGTCGCCGACCAAGGTGATGCTGGCGTTGGTGGCGTTGTAGTAGCGGGCGTGGAAGGCCGCCATGTCGTCGCGGCTCAGCGTGGACACACTCTCCGGCGTGGCCTGCCGGCCGTAGGGGTGGTCGGGGTACAGGGCTGCCCAGAAGGCTTTGCCGGCGATGCTGTCGGGGCGTGTCATTGCTTCCTTGAGGCCGGCGATAGTGCGCGCTTTTTCGCGCTCGAAGACGGCTGCGTCGAAATGCGGCGCATGCAGGACGCTCCTCAGGATGTCGAGTGCCGGATCGCGCTTGTCACGGGCTGACAGGGTACGCAGCGAGACACCCGCACGGTCGGTGTCGGCGCTGCCGCCGAGGTTGGCGCCGATGTCGGCGAGTTGTTCGGCGATTGCTGTTTCATCGAGCTTGCCGGCCCCGTTGTCGAGGGTGGCCCGGGTCAGGGCGGCGAGGCCGGATTTGCCTGGCGGATCGAAAGCCGAGCCGGCAGCGAAATCGACCTGTATGTCGAGCATGGGCAGGACGCGGCTTTCGACGAAATAGACGTGGGCGCCGGAGGGCGAAACCCAGTGTTCGATCTTGACGCCGGCCAGTGCGGTTTGAGCGACGAGGAGGGCGAAGGCTGCTGCGATCAGTCTTTTCATGGCTATTTTCATCAGTGGCGGGTGGCGACGGCCGGGCGGCGTGGCTTGCCGTCGAGCGGTTGCGGGTCGAGGATGCCGACGGTTAATGCATCGTCGTCGAAATATTTCTTGGCGACGGCCTGAATTTGTGCGGCAGTGACCTGCTGCAGCTTCTCGAGCATGCGGTCCAGCTTGCGGTAGGGTAGGCCGGCCGATTCAATCTGGCCGATCTCCATGGTCTGGCCGAACATCGAATCCTTCTTGTACACCTCGCTGGCGATCAACTGGGCCTTGGCGCGCTTCAGTTCGGTGGCGCTGACGCCATTCTGCTGGACGCGGACGATTTCGGCACGCAGGGCGGCTTCCAGATCAGCCACCGTCTTGCCTTCCGATGGGCTGCCATGCAGGTAGAGCATGCCGGGGCCGCGCGCCGTGCTGTCGTAGTCGATACCCGCCGACAGGGCGACCTTGTCCTCGCGCACCAGCTTCTTGTTGAAACGGGCGGCATCATGACCATCGAGAATGGCGGAGAGCATTTCCAGGGCGTAGGGGTCGCTGTCTTTCTCGATGTCGCGCAGGATGGGCGCCTTGTAGCCCATGATCAGCACAGGCAATTCGGCCGGGGCCTTGACCGTGACGCGGCGGGGGCCTTCCTGCTTCGGTTCGATCTGCTGGCGGCGCACTGGCAGGGGGCGCCCTTCCAGCGGGCCGTAATACTGTTCGGCCAGGGCGAAGACGGCCTTGTGGTCGACGTCGCCGGTGATCACGACGTAGGCGTTGTTCGGGACGTACCAGGTGTCGTACCAGGCCTTGGCGTCGGCGGCGGTCATCGTTTCCAGGTCGTTCATCCAGCCGATGATTGGCCGGCGGTAGGGGTGGGCCTGGAAGGCGACGGCGTTCATCTGCTCGAACAGCTTGGATTGCGGGTTGTCGTCGGTGCGCATGCGGCGCTCTTCCATGACGACCTTGATCTCCTGCTCGAACTCCTTGGCGTCGACGTTGAGATGGCGCATGCGGTCCGCTTCGAGCTGTATCACATCGGCCAGCTTTTCCTTGGGAATCTGCTGGAAGTAGGCTGTGTAATCGCGGCTGGTGAAGGCATTGTCCTTGCCGCCGGCAGCGGCGACACGCTTGTTGAACTCGCCGGGGCCGACGCTTGGCGTGCCTTTGAACATCATGTGTTCGAGGACGTGGGCGACTCCGGACTGGCCGTCGACCTCGTCCATGCTGCCGATGCGGTACCAGACCATCTGGACGGCAGTCGGCGCACGCCGGTCTTCCTTGACGATGACGCGCAGGCCATTCTTCAGCGTGGTTTCGTATGGGTTGGCCAAGGCTGCCGAGGACAGGCCGGCAGCGAGCAAAACGGAGAGCAGGTATTTGTGGCGCATGGGGTACGGGGGCTTTCTGCTAGAATTTGCGGCTGATTTTGCATCCAACCGGACGGCATCTTAACGGCTAGCCGCCCGCCTGTCAGCAAGGCTTGAGACCAACTTTCCCATGTTCAGTTTCCTGAAAAAAACCTCGTCCGACGCCAAGCCGGAAGTTTCGGCTGCCGCCGCTCCTGCCGAGGCCCCCAAACCTTCATGGCGCGAACGCCTGTTCCAGGGGCTGGCCAAGACCCGCGCCCAGTGGGGCGGCAAGCTTAAAACCATTTTTTCGCGCGGCAAGGTCGACGACGAACTGTTGGAAGAGCTGGAAACTCTGTTGCTGACCAGCGATGTCGGTATCGAGGCGACCACCCACCTGCTCGACGAACTGAAGAAAGCCGCCAAGCGCGACAAGCTGGAAACCCCCGAGGCTATCCAGAAGGCGTTGGCCGATGCACTGCTGGAAACGCTCAAGCCGCTCGAGCAACCGCTCGACGTCACGACCCACAAGCCCTACGTGATCATGATTGCCGGCGTGAACGGCGCAGGCAAGACGACGTCGATCGGCAAGCTGGCCAAGTATTTCCAGACCCAGGGCAAGAGTGTACTGCTGGCTGCCGGCGATACTTTCCGCGCCGCTGCACGCGAGCAGCTGCAAACCTGGGGCGAGCGCAACAACGTCACGGTCATCGCCCAGGAATCCGGCGACCCGGCGGCGGTGATCTACGACGCCATTGCTGCCGCCAAGGCGCGCGGTATCGACATCGTGCTCGCCGATACGGCTGGCCGTCTGCCGACCCAGCTGCACCTGATGGAGGAAATTGCCAAGGTGCGCCGCGTCATACAGAAGATCGAGCCGGAAGGCCCGCACGAGACCTTGCTCGTCCTCGACGCCAACATCGGCCAGAATGCGCTGCAGCAGGTCAAGGCCTTCGACAAGGCGATCAACGTGACCGGCCTGGTCCTGACCAAGCTCGACGGAACGGCCAAGGGCGGCGTGGTACTCGGCATCGCCCGGCAATGCCCGAAGCCGATCCGCTTCATCGGCGTCGGCGAGCAGATCGACGATCTGCGCCCCTTCTCCGCCAAGGACTTCGTGGACGCGCTGTTCGACCAATGATCGAAGCGAGCAACCTGACCAAGCGCTATCCAGGCGGCCTTGAGGCCGTCAAGGATGCCAGCTTCCGCATCGAGGCCGGCCAGATGGTCCTCATCACCGGTCATTCTGGCGCCGGCAAGACCACGCTGGTCAAGTTGATCTCGACCATCGAGCGGCCGACTTCCGGCAGCCTGGTGGTCAACGGCCAGAACCTGACCGCCCTGCGGCGCAGCGCCATGCCACACGTGCGCCGGCATTTCGGGATGGTTTTCCAGGATCAGAAGCTGCTGTTCGACCGCAGTGCGCTCGATAACGTCTTGCTGCCGCTGCAGATCGCCGGTTTGCCGCATCGTGAGGCGGTGCGCCGGGGGCGGGCGGCGCTCGACAAGGTGGGCCTGCTGGCGCGCGAGAAGGCCAATCCGATTGCGCTGTCCGGCGGCGAACAGCAACGGCTGGCCATTGCCCGCGCCGTGGTCAATCGGCCAACGGTGTTGATCGCCGATGAACCGACCGGCAATCTCGACAGCGAATCGGCTGCCGAAATCCTCGAAATCTTTGCCGACTTTCATCGCGTCGGCGTCACCGTGGTCGTCGCCACGCACGACCAGACCTGGATCGAGCGCTACCACCCCAATGTGTTGCGCCTGGATCACGGGAGGGTGGTCGCATGAACGCCTGGTTCTCCCAACACCGTGCCGCACTCGGGTTGGCCTTCCGCCGCCTGCTTGCCTCGCCCCTCAATACCTTGCTGTCGCTGCTCGTCATCGGCATTGCCCTGACCCTGCCGGCCTTCGGCTACATCGCTCTCGACAATCTGCGTGATCTTGGGCGCAACGCGACCGGCGTGCAGCAAATCAGCCTCTTTCTGAACCTGGATGCAGGCAAGAAGGATGTTGCTGAAATTGAAAACCGCCTGCGTTCGGCATCGGCCGGCAAGTGGCGTTTCGTTCCCCGGGAGGAGGCGCTGAAACGCATGCAGGCCAGCGAGGGCATGGCCGAAATCGTCGCCAGCCTGCCGCGCAACCCCTTGCCCGATGCCTTCATCGTCGAGCCGAAGAACACCGAGCCGGAGGCGCTGGAGATCATGCGCAAGGAAATCGCCGGTTGGCCCAAGGTCGCCCACGTCCAGCTCGATTCGGCCTGGATCAAGCGCTTCGACGCATTCCTGCGCCTCGGCAAACTGGCGCTGTGGATGCTGGCCGGCCTCTTCGCCGCTGGTCTGGTCGCCGTCACCTTCAACACCATCCGCCTGCAGGTCATGGCCCAGTCGGCCGAGATCGAGGTGGCACGGATGATTGGCGCGACCGATGGCTTTATTCGTCGGCCGTTCTACTACTTCGGCGCCCTGCAGGGGGCTCTGGGCGGCTTGCTGGCCGCTGCGCTGGTCGTCGGCGGGCTGTACCTGCTGGCGGCGCCGGTCGGCGAGCTGGCGGCGCTCTACGGCAGCGCCTTTGCCTTCCGCCAGCCCGCGGCCGGCGAGATTGCCGTACTGGCCGGCCTGGGAGCATTTCTCGGTTGGCTGGGCGCGCAGCTGTCGGTCAGCCTGTCGTTGCGGAAATTTGACTAGCCGGCGGGAGTTTCTGGCTAGCGTCGGGGCGGCCGCCCTGGCCGGCTGCGTTCCCTCAGGAAAACCACCGTTGCCACCGGGCGATCTGCTCGGTATGAACATGGCGCGCGGCCATCGTTTGCGCAATGCGGTGCTGCCGCCGCCGACGGCTACCCGGCAGACCGGCGCCCTGATCGTCGGCGGCGGCATCTCGGGCCTCTCCGCCGGGTGGTGGCTGGCGCGCCACGGCTACGACGATTTCACGGTGCTGGAGATTGATGATGTCCCGGGGGGAAACTCGCGGGGCGGGCAATCGCCGATGACTGCCTATCCATGGGGGGCTCACTACCTGCCCTTGCCCGGTCCGGAAGCCGTGCTCGTGCGCGAGCTGTTGGCCGAACTGGGAGTTTTGCAAGGCGACCCGTCCGCACCTCGGCCGACCTACGACGAACGCTATCTATGCGCCACGCCACAGGAGCGCGTCTATCGCGACGGACTCTGGGAGGAGGGCTTGTTGCCGCATCGCGGCCTGAATGCCGGCGAGCGTGCCCAGCAGCATGATTTCCAGGCGCGTATGGACGAACTGAAGCGGCTGCGCGGGCGCGATGGGCGTCGCGTTTTCGCCCTGCCCATGGCCCTTTCCAGCGCTGATGCCGAGTGGCGCTTGCTGGACCGCCTGTCTTTCCGGCAGTGGTTGCTCGACAACGGCTTTACGGCGCCCACACTGCACTGGCTGGCCAATTACGCCTGCCGCGACGATTACGGCTGTGATTACGCGCAGACCTCGGCCTGGGCCGGGCTGCATTATTTTGCCTGTCGCAACGGCGAAGCCGGCAACGCGGCCAGCGATACCGTCCTGACCGCGGCGGACGGTAACGGCTGGCTGGTGCGCGGCTTGGCGAAGGCCGTCGGCGAGCGCCTGGCCTGCGGCGCTGCAGTGGTGCGCATCGAGGAAGGCAAGGCCGGCGTCAGAGCCGATGTCTTGATCGGCGAGCGCATGGTGCGCTACCAGGCCCGGCAGTTGATCTGGGCCGCGCCGGCATTCGTGCTGCCCCACGCCTGGCCGGCGATGCCGGGCGAACTGAGGGCGGCAGCCCGGGCGGGCGACTACGCGCCCTGGCTGACGGCGAACCTGCATCTGTCGTCGTGGCCGGAGGAGCGCTATGGCGCGCCACCGGCATGGGACAACGTGTTCTACGACAGCCCGGGATTAGGCTATGTGACGGCCAGCCATCAACTGATGCGTCGCCACCAGGCCGGAACGGTATTCACTTACTATCGGGCACTCAACGACGTGACCCCGGCCGAGGGGCGCCGCCTGCTGCTGGAAACGCCGCGCGAAGCATGGGCCGAGGGCATCCTGGCCGAGCTCGAGCGGGTACATCCGGATATTCGCCGCCTGACCACGCGCCTTGACGTTTTCCGCAATGCCCACGCCATGCGCCGGCCGGTGCCCGGCGCCTTGTTCGACGGCCAGCGCGAGCGGCTGGCGAATTTCCGGCACCCCCGCATTTTCCTGGCGCATGCCGACCTGTCGGGCTTTTCCTTGTTCGAGGAGGCGCAGTATCGCGGCGTTGTCGCGGCTCGGCAGGTCTTGGCGCAGATCGGGCGGACCGCTCAGATGCCGAGCTGACGCAGGAGCAGCGACTTCAGCTCGTCCGGCTCCACGGGCTTGGTCAGGAAATCGTTCATGCCGGCCGCCAAGCAACGTTCGCGGTCTTCCGCGAAGGCATTGGCCGTCATCGCGATGATGGGCAGCAGCATGAATTCCGGCATCGCCCGGATGCGTCGCGTGGCTTCCAGGCCGTCCATTTCAGGCATCTGCATGTCCATCAATACCAGATCGTAGGGCTGGCGCTGGATCAGTTCGATGGCCTGCACGCCATTTCCGGCCGTGTCGGCGGTGACGCCCAGTTCGGCGAGCAGTTCGCGGGCGATCTCCTGGTTGATGAACTCATCCTCGACAATCAGGACGTGGCGACCGGCCAGCGTGGAATGGATGGCTTCCGGCGTGAGTCCGGCAATGGTCGAGCGCAGGGATTCCAGGGCTTCCTCATTGGGTTTCAGCCGAGCGGTAAACCAAAAACGGCTGCCTTGTCCGACCGTGCTGGTAACGCCGACCGTTCCGCCCATCAATTCGGCCAGGCGACGTGTGATGGCGAGGCCGAGGCCCGTGCCGCCGAATTTTCGACTGGTCGAACTGTCCGCCTGCTCGAAGTTCTTGAAGAGACGGGCGATGGATTCTTCGGGAATGCCCGGGCCGGTATCCTCGACCTCGAACCGGATTTCCACCTGCTCATCGTCCTCGGTTATGCGCCTGGCACGGATGCATATCCGGCCCTTTTCAGTGAACTTGATCGCATTGCCGACAAAATTGATCAGACACTGCGAGATACGGGTCGGGTCGCCGATCAGCGAATGCTTGAATTCGTCGGACTCGATCAGCAATTCCAGCCCTTTCTCGCGGGCGCGTTCGCCAAGCACGGAAACGACGCGCAGCAGGATGCTCCGGATGTCGACCGTCGTTTCGTCGAGGACCAGCTTGCCAGCCTCGATTTTCGAGATGTCGAGGATGTCGTTGATGACCGCCAGCAGGTGTTGCGAGGCGGAGTCGATCTTGTCCAGGCGATCGAGTTGTTCGAGGGTCGGCGCATCGCGGCGCAGCAGGTGAACCATGCCCAGCACGGCGTTGAGCGGCGTGCGGATCTCGTGGCTCATGTTGGCCAGGAAGGCGCTCTTAGAACGGCTGGATGCTTCGGCACCGAGGCGGGCAACCTCGAGCTGCTCGGTACGCTGCCGGACCTGCTCTTCAAGATGATTGCGGTGCAGCTCCAGTTCGCGCGTGATGCGCTGGCTTTCGCGGATGTCTGAAAAGGCGGTGACCGCGCCGACTGTGGCACCATTGCGGGTAATCGCCGAGACGGTCACGCGGGCGGGAAAGCCGCTGCCATCCTTGCACCAGAAGTAGTCGTCGTTGCGTCGGGTCTGGCCGTCGCGGATGGTATGCAGCAGTGCTGATTCGTCACACGGGAAAGCTTTGCCGTCAGCGCGATGGTGATGGAAAAGCGCATGCGTGTCGCGGCCGATAACCTCGTCTTCCGTGTAGCCGAGCAAGGCTAGTCCGGCGGGGTTGATGAAGGTGCATATGCCGTCGATGTCGGTGCCGTACACACCTTCGCCCAGTGTGCGCAGGATCATCTGTTGTTTCGATTCGCTGTGGAGCAGGGCCTGCTCGGTACGCGACAGTTCGCTCAGGTCGATGTCCAGGCAGTACATCACCGGCCCGGTGTCGGCTGCGTCGACGATGGCGTGGCTGGAGTAAACGTCGATCGGGCTGCCATCCTTGCGCATCAGGGTCAGCCGACCGGCTGGGATGCCCATCATGTTTTCGAACATCCAGCGCACGGCCTCCTTGGCATCGCTGCGCATGGCGGAGGGGATGATCAGGTCGAACAGCGACTTGCCGAGGGCTTCCGCCGCCGTATAGCCGTAGACCTTTTCCGAGGCTTGGTTCCAGTAGTGAATGGTGCCGTCAGGCGAATAGGCCTGGATGGCCAGGGCGTCGACATTCTCGAAAATCGTGCGAAAGCGGGTTTCGGCGCTTTGCACCCGGGCCAGGGCGCTGGCTGTGCGGGCGCGTTCGGCCTTGAGCTTGCGGACATTGCGCAAGAGGCCAAGGACGATCAATAACAGAACCATCATGCCAATGACGGTCGCGAGCGCGATCCCAATACCATACTGCCGCGCGACATCGACCCAGGTGAATTGCGGGGGGCTGTCGAAGGGGGGGAGACGAAACTGTTGCATCAGCCTGTCCACCGGCCGGTAATCTCCCGGGACCGTGAAACCGTGGATTTGCGCGGCCTGCGCCGCCAGACTGTTGTCCGGCAGGGATAGGAGGGTGGCGGCAACCTGCCGGGCCAGGTCGTCGTCGGTCCACGGCATGGCGGCAACCGGCCATTCCGGGTAGAGGCGGGTCGACAGGGCCTGTGGGTAGCGCTCGGCGGACTGCCGGTTGATGATGTGAATTTGCGACGGATCGAGCTTTCCTTCCCGTTGCATGCTCTCGATGACCCCCGTGCGGACAAAGGCTGCGTCTACCCGGCCGGCGAGCACCTCCTCGATGGCCCTGTCCTGTGGTTGGCCGGTTTCGACGACCTGCGCATCCCGTGGCAGTTCGATGCCGACAAGATGCAGCTCATAGGCCTGCATCAGGTAGCTGCCGAGCGAGGTGCGGCTGCTGGTTGCGATGCGTTTGCCGCGCAGGTCGCCAAGGCGCTGCATGTCGCGGCGGTCGCTGCGGCTCAGGATGACGCCGCCAAAAGTGGCCAGGTGCGTATCGCCAACGCGCTCGATCAGGGTGGCCAGAGGAGATGGCAAATCCTGTTCCTGCGCCAGTTGGACGTAATGAACCGGTTGCGTGAGGACAAAATCGACCTGCTTGTTCTTGACCGCGTCGGCAAGTTCTTCATAGTGCAGGGGGGCCAGAACGAGCGGCCGCTTAAGCTGCGTGTTGTTGAGGTGATCAATCAGCGGTTGCCAGCGCGCAGCGGTCTCGGCGATCGGCCGGTAAGCCAGCACGCCGAAGCGGGCAGGCGTTTTCGCGGCTGGAGCCGTCGCGCTGATCTCCTCTCCCACGGCCCCCCTCATGCCCATGCACAGCAGGATTGCCGCAACAATGTGACATATCCAGTTTTTCGGGAAAAAGCGGTAACGATAGGGCAAGCCAGCCTCGTGTCGATATGACGGTCAACCTCAATATGTCATATTAGCAACAATTGATGGCTTGGTCGCTAGCGTGATGGGAGGTCCGGGCCATAGCGCAGATGGGCGTTGCGTACCAAGCACCAATGTGCCTCGTCGGCCACGGCCAGTCGTTCGAGATCGTCCGGGCCAGTCGCCGTGTCGTCGACCCACTCGCGCAGCAGTGGCGAACCATTGATCAGGTCGATGGCCAGGCGGTCGAACTCGTATTCGTAGCCGAAGTCGCGCCACAGCGGGTAATCCGGATAGCGTCGGCGGATGGCCTTGAAGGCGAGCGCCTGGATGCGCCATGGCTTGAAGGCGGTATGGTCGTAGTAGGGGCCTTCGCAGTGAATCTGCACGCCATGGTTGAGCTGGCCGGCATGCTTGTGGAAGGTCGGCTCGAACCAGATTTCGCGCAATTTGCAGCCGGCGAGCCAGTGCGGCGCGAGCGCCTGCATGTCGGCGATGAGCGTGTGGGCGTCGATGTCCGGCGCGCCGAAAATTTCCAGCGGCCGGGTCGTGCCACGGCCTTCGCTCAGGGTCGTGCCTTCGAGCATTACGGTGCCGGCGTAGGCGCGTGCCATCCACAGATTGGGGGCGTTGGGGCTGGGGTTGATCCAGGTGCGTTCGCCGAGCGGCCAGCCGTGACCGGGCGCGGCGTCCGGCTGCCAGCCCCGCATCTCGATGACGCGGTAATCCACGTCCAGGCCCAGTTCCGCGATGAACCAGTCGCCCAGTTCGCCCATCGTCAGGCCGTGGCGCATCGGCATCGGTCCTGCGCCGACGAAGCTTTCCCAGCCGGCGCGCAGGCTCAGGCCCTCGACCGGCCGACCGGCCGGGTTGGGGCGGTCGAGCACCCAGACGCTCTTGCCGTGCTCGGCAGCCGCCTCGAGTACGTAGCGCAGTGTGGTGATGAAGGTGTAGATGCGGCAGCCGAGATCCTGCAGGTCGACCAGCAGCACGTCGAAGGCGTCCATCATGGCGGCGGTGGGCCGGCGCACCTCGCCGTACAGGCTGAAAATCGGGATGCCGAATTGCGGATCGACGTAATCGGGCGATTCGACCATGTTGTCCTGCTTGTCGCCCTTGATGCCGTGCTGTGGGCCGAAAGCGGCGCAGAGTTGCAGGTCGGGCAGCGCCGCCAGGGCGTCCAGGCTGTGCGTCAGGTCGGCGGTGACGGACGCCGGGTGGGCGAGCAGGGCGATGCGGCGGCCGGCCAGCGGACGGCGGAGTTCGGGTTCGGCAAGCAGGCGGTCGATGCCGAATTGAATGGCGTGGGTCATGATGCGTTGCGGTTCAAGGTGAGCGTGAAGCTGGCGAGCGGGTGAAAGTCGGGGCGGTCGGCCGTGTGCGCGAGCGCCCACCAGGATTTTTGGCCATCGACCGATTCGAGGACGACCGTGAGGCCGATCCGCCAGGTGTCGGTGACCGGGAGCAGGGCGGCGGGCAGCGTGGCGCGCAGCGTCAGGCCTTGGGCGTCCGCCTGGCAGGCGATCAGCGGGCCGGTGGCGGGGATCGGGGTGGTGATCCGCTGCCGGTAGTCGCTGAAGTCATAGACGGCCCAGGCACCCGAAGGCGAGAAGTTGAATTCGCGATAGGCCAAGCCGCCTACTGCGGCGACAAAGGCTTCGCAGCAGGTGTGCTGCCAGAGTTCGTCGGTGAAGACGGGGGCCGCCGGGGGTGGCAGCAGCAAGCTGCCGGCCGGCGCGTCGATGCGGTAATCGAGTGTCAGCCCCCCGTCGGCGGCCAGATGGGCCGCTGCCCGTACCGGACCCGGCTGGGTGGTGGCGACGGCGGGATGGGGTGAAAGATCGAGCAAGGGGACGGTTGTCATGCGCAGGGGAAACGGTGGGCAGGCCACACTTTACCGCAGTCGCCGGCAAGCGCTGCGCTCTGCCGGGAAACCGGCGCGGGGGCGCGGCCGCCAACATGCCGTCGGCTTGGGATTGGCGCCCTTTTGGAGTAATTTAGCGCTTTTCTAAAAATATCGAATAGCAGGGAGAGAGACCAGCATGACGCCGCTTCGCATCAATCTTGATCAGGACGACATTCCTACCCATTGGTACAACGTTGTCGCCGACATGACCAATCCGCCAGCGCCGCCCCTCGGTCCGGATGGCAACCCGGTTCCGCCGGAAGTGATGGGGGCGATCTTTCCCGATCCCATCCTCGAACAGGAAATGAGCGCCGAACGCTGGATTCCGATCCCCGAGGATGTTCGCCAGATCTATGCCCAGTGGCGCCCGGCGCCGCTTTGTCGCGCCCTGCGCCTGGAGCAGATGCTCGGCACCCCGGCCAAGATTTTCTTCAAATACGAAGGTGTCTCGCCGGCCGGCTCGCACAAGCCGAACTCCGCCGTGCCGCAGGCCTATTTCAACAAGCTGGCCGGCACCAAGAGGCTGACCACCGAAACCGGCGCCGGCCAGTGGGGCTCGTCGATCGCCTATGCCGGCCAGATGTTCGGCCTGCCGGTGCGGGTTTACATGGTCAAGGTCAGCTACGGCCAGAAGCCCTTCCGCCGCTCGATGATGCAGACCTGGGGCGCCGAGGTCTTCGCCAGCCCGACCGACCTGACCAACGCCGGGCGCGCCGCGCTGGCCGCCGATCCGGATTGCCAGGGTTCGCTCGGTCTGGCCATTTCGGAAGCGGTCGAGGAAGCCGCGGCCGATCCGAATACCTGCTACACGCTCGGCTCGGTGCTCAACCACGTGCTGCTGCACCAGACGGTGATCGGCCTCGAAGCCAAGAAGCAGTTCGACAAGATCGGCCTCTACCCGGACGTGATTTTCGGGCCGTGCGGCGGTGGCTCCAGCTTCGGCGGCATCGCCTTCCCGTTCCTGGCCGACAAGGCCGCCGGCGACAAGCGCGCCGCCAACCTGCGCTGCGTCGCCGTCGAGCCGACCTCCTGCCCGACGCTGACCAAGGGCGCCTACACTTATGACTACGGCGATGCCTCGGGCTACACGCCGATCATGAAGATGTACACCCTCGGCCACGACTTCATGCCGCCTGGCATCCACGCCGGCGGCTTGCGCTACCACGGCGATTCGCCGCTGGTGTCGCAACTCTTCCACGAAAAACTGCTCGAAGCGGTGGCCGTGCCGCAGGTGGCGACCTTCGAGGCCGGCGTTCAGTTCGCCCGCGCCGAAGGCATCATTCCGGCGCCGGAATCCTGCCATGCGATCCGTGCCGCCATCGACGAAGCCCTGCGCTGCAAAGCCACAGGCGAGGCGAAGACCATTCTCTTCTGCCTGACCGGCCACGGCCATTTCGACATGGCTTCCTACGACAAGTATTTCTCTGGCCAGCTGGAGGACTACGAATATCCGCAGGAAGCCATCGCCGAGTCGCTGAAGCACCTGCCGAAGGTGGGCTGATTCCGTGAAAGTTCTGGTTTTCCTGCTCGTTCTCGGCAATCTGCTGTTCTACGCCTTCACCGCCGGCTACCTCGGCCATGCGGACAACCCGGATGCCGGCCGGGTCGAGCAGCAGATCGTGCCGGATCGCCTGCGCATTGTTTCGCGTGGCGAAGCGCCCGCTGTTCAGCCTCTGGCCAAGCCCGACTCGGCGCCCGCTCCCGAGGGTGAGTCTGCCAAGCCGGAGGCAACGCCGGAAGTCGACAACAAGGCGGAAACGCCCAAGGAAGAGGCGCCGGAGAAGCCGGATACGCCGGTCTGCCTGGCCTGGCGGCAACTGACCCCGGCCGAAGGCGACAAGGTGGCGGCGATGATGGGCAAGCGTTTTGCCGAATTCAAGCTGAGCCGCAAGGCGACGGCGGCCGAGGGCAACGGCTGGTGGGTCTACATTCCGTCGCTGCCGGGCAAGGCCGAGGCCGACAAGAAAGCCGGGGAATTGCGCGACCTGGGGGTCTCCGACTTTTTCATCGTACAGGACGGCCCCAGTCGGCATGCCATTTCGCTCGGTATCTTCAGTGCCGAGAAAGGGGCTGCCGACCGGCTGGCGGAGCTGAAGGCCAAGGGCGTCCGCTCGGCGGTTTTCGGGCCGCGTCCGAGCAAGGAAACCGTCGTCACCCTGCAGGTGCGCGGGCCAGTCGGCCAGAAGGCGGCAGTCATCGCCGCAGTGGCCGATGCCGTGCAGAAAACCGACGCACTGGCCTGCAAGTGAGTCGCTACATCGTCGGCCTGACGGGCGGGATCGGCAGCGGCAAGAGCACCGTGGCCGACCTGTTCGTTGCGCACGGTGCGCAGCTGGTCGATACCGATGCCATCGCGCATGAACTGACGGCCCCCAACGGCGCCGCGATGCCGGCGTTGATCGCCGAATTCGGAGCGGATATTGCCGGCAGCACGGGGGCGCTCGACCGCGCGGCGATGCGGCGGCACGTTTTTTCCGATCCTTCGGCTCGGGGGCGGCTCGAGGCGGTGCTGCATCCGCTGATCCGAACGCTGTCGGCGGCGCGTTGCCAAGCCGCGAGCTCACCGTACGTCATTCTGGCTGTTCCGCTACTTGTCGAGTCGGGCAACTACCGCGAGCGTTGCGACCGGGTCGTTGTCGTCGACTGCCCCGAGAGCCTCCAGGTGGAACGGGTCATGGCGCGCAATGGCATGGCGCGCGAGGAGGTGTTGGCGATCATGGCGGCGCAGGCGACGCGTGCGCAACGGCTGGCGGCGGCGGATGATGTGGTGGTGAACGACGAGGGGCGCGACAGGATTGTTCGGCAAGTAGCCGAGCTGCATCAAAAATATCTCTTACTTTCCGCCGAAAAAGTTAAAGCTGGCTGTTGAGATTTGAGTGCAAATGGCTCAGAATAAACAAAATTTTCCGTCTTTCGGGCCGTCTTTCGCGTGATCACCTACGAATATCCCTTCAACGAGCGCATCCGCACCCTGCTGCGTCTTGAGGATTTGTTCGAGAAAGCCGCGTATTTCACGCAGGAAGAAGGTGCTTTGGAGCACCATGCGGCCTTGGTTTCGCTGTTCGAGATTCTCGAAGTCGCCGGCCGCGCCGACCTGAAGATGGACCTGATTCAGGAACTCGAGCGCCAGCGCCAGACGCTGCTCGCCTTCCGCAACAACCCCGATATTTCCGAAGAGGCCCTGTCCGGAGCGCTCTACGAAATCGAGCAGTCGTCGGCGGCCTTGCTTGGTATGCACGGCAAGATCGGCCAGTACCTGCGCGAGAACGACTGGCTGATGAGCATCAAGAGCCGCGCCGTGATTCCCGGCGGAGTCTGCGAATTCGACCTGCCGTCCTATCACTGGTGGCTGCACCGCCCGCTGGATACGCGTCGCGATGCGCTCGAAGCCTGGACCAGGCCGATGCTTCCCTTGCGCGACGCGGCGGCTATCGTGCTGCGCCTGTTGCGTTCCAGCGGCCGTCCGAAGAACTACACCGCGGCGCTCGGTCAGTTTCAGCTCAATCTGGGGGGCTCGGCGGCGCAGATGGTGCGCGTTTCCGTCGCTGCCGACGAGCAGGCGATTCCCGAAGTCAGTGCCAACAAGTATTTCCTGAATATCCGCTTCACCAAGCCGCCGGCCGGCGAAATCAAGGCCCGGGGCTGTGAGCGCGATGTCGCTTTCGACCTCACCTTCTGCAATCTCTGATGGCTGCGCGCAAGGTCCGCTGTCCGCAATGCGGTGAGGATGCGCTGTGGGCGCCCGAGAATCCGTGGCGGCCGTTCTGTTCCGAACGTTGCAAGCAGATCGATCTTGGCTGCTGGGCCAGCGACTCCTATCGCATCGAGAGCAAGGCCGGAGACGACGGCCTGCCCGACCTCGATCTTCCGGATACGCCGCTTCGCTGATTTGCCGCGTAGCCCACAGCGGGCCGGCGCAGCCCGTTTCTCAAGCTTACCATCCACGCATCAAGGCAATGCCGTGCGCGCCGTTGTCTTGTGCCTTTGGCAGCATTTCCGGGCGCATGCCGCCCAGGGCGAAGACCGGCAGGGTGTTGCCTGCCAGCAAGCGGCCGAACTCCGCCCAGCCGATGCCGTCGGCATCGGGGTGGGTCGGCGTCGGCAGGACCGGTCCGAGCAGGGCGTAGTCGAGGCCGAGTTCGCCGGCGCGGGCGATTTCCTCGGCCGTGTGGCAGGAGGCGCCGACCCAGGCAAAATCAGGGCGTTCGCTTAATCCGGCGAGACGGGCGGCCGAGAGGTGTAGCCCGTCGGCGCCGACGCGACGTGCGATGTCCTCGTCGTCGTTGATGACGACCAAGGCGCCATGGCTGCGTACCAGGCGGCTCACGGCTTCGGCGAACCACAGGCGTTGCGCCGTGGGCCAACCCTTGTCGCGGACCTGGACCAGGCGCAGGCCGCCGAGCAGGGCTTCTTCCAGGCGTTCGAGCTGGCGTTCCGTGCCCTCGATTTCGGCCATCGTGATAGCCATCGTCGTCGGCAGGGAAAGGGCTTTCAGGATCGGGTCGTTGGCTGGCAGGATGGGGGCGACGCTGGCCGGCCGACCGACGGGCAGCCAGTCGACAGCCGAATGCTCGAGCGGCGCCGTGATGCCAATCTCGCCGTCCCAGGCCGTGACGCGCCAGAAGTTGAGGCGGACGGTGGCGTGCGGATAGGTGAAGACCCGGGTCAGCCACGGCGAGCAGGCGGTCACGGTGATGCCCAGTTCTTCCTGCAGCTCGCGGATCAGCGCCTGACGCACCGTTTCGCCCGGCTCGACCTTGCCGCCGGGGAATTCCCAGTAGCCGGCGTAGACTTTGCCCTCCGGGCGCTGCGCCAGCAGGAATTCGCGGCCATCGGCGCGCAGCATGACGGCGGCGGCGACTTCGACGACGGGGCTCACTTGTTTTTCTTCCGTGCGGGTTTCTGGCGGCCGGCAAGATCCTTGGCGAATTGCCAGGCGACACGGCCCGAGCGCGAACCCCGAGCGAGCGCCCAGTTCAGCGCCTCGCGCTCGCTGGCCGCGATCACTTCCGGGGAAACGCCCAGTTCGCCTGCCCAGTGCTTGAAGACGGCGAGGTAGTCATCCTGGCTGAATGGGTAGAAGGAGATCCACAGGCCGAAGCGATCGGATAGGGAGACCTTCTCCTCGGTCGTGTCGCCGGGGCGGATTTCGTCGTTGACGGTATGCGTTTCGAGGTTTTCCGAAAAATACTCGGGCATCAGGTGGCGCCGGTTCGAGGTGGCGTAGATGAGCACGTTGTCCGGCGGCGCGGCGATGGAGCCGTCGAGAACCGACTTCAAGGCCTTGTACGAGGTTTCACCGGCCTCGAACGACAGGTCGTCGCAGAAGATGATGAATTTCTCCGGCCGGCCTTCGAGCAGGTCGAGAATGTCGGAGAGGTCGATCAGGTCTTCCTTGTCCACCTCGATCAGGCGAAGTCCTCGGTGTGAAAATTCGTTGAGCACGGCCTTGACCAGCGACGATTTGCCCGAGCCGCGCGAGCCGGTGAGCAGGACATTGTTGGCGCTGCGGCCGGCGACGAATTGACGGGTATTGGCGACGATGCGCTCTTTCTGGTCGTCGATCGTTTCCAGGTCATTCAGGCGGATCGGGTGCGGGTGGCGGACCGCATGCAGCCAGCCGCGATGCTGGCTCTTGCGCCAGCGGAAGGCGACGGCAGAGGCCCAGTCCGGAGCGGCCGGCGGCTGCGGGAGGGTGGCTTCGAGGCGGCCGAGCACGGCCTCGGCGCGGGCGAGCAGGCGTTCCAGATTCGGGGATTCGGTCATGGTGGCGGGTATACTTCGCGGCAAACCGAGAACTCTAGCTAAACCCATGAGAAAAATCCAAACTGCCGCCACTTTAATTTTGGCGCTCCTGGCCGCCTGCTCGACGACTCCGCCGACGCCGGCGCCGCTCGTCTGTCCGCCATGCCCGACCTGCGCCGCCTGTCCGGC
Organism: Dechloromonas sp. ARDL1; assembly: GCF_051122455.1. Lineage (NCBI taxonomy): Bacteria > Pseudomonadati > Pseudomonadota > Betaproteobacteria > Rhodocyclales > Azonexaceae > Dechloromonas > Dechloromonas sp. ARDL1. Next base: position 3,124,843 of record NZ_CP168939.1, on the reverse strand, counting down.
TGTTGTGCCGCCTCCGCCGGTTGTCACGCCGACGCCGTTCGCCCGCACACTGACGGCTGCCGCCTGGAGCGATTTGCCGGGCTGGACGGAGGACGATGTCGGTGCGGCCTGGGCGCCGTTCCTGCAGAGCTGCCGTGGGGTGGCGAGCAAGCCGAACGGACCCGGCTGGAAACGTGTCTGCGATCTGGCACGGTCGGCCGATGGCAAGCCGGGTTTTCAGCCCCGCCGTTTCTTCGAGCAACATCTCAAACCCTACGCCGTTTCCAATGGCGATGGAGCCAACGGCCTGGTCACGGGCTACTACGAGCCGCTGCTGCGCGGTAGCCGCAACCGGGTCAAGGGATACGAACAGCCGGTTCGCGGTGTTCCCGACGACTTGCTCACCGTCGATCTCTCGGCCGTCTTCCCCGAGCTGAAGGACAAGCGGGTGCGTGGCCGCCTGGAGGGCAACAAGGTCGTGCCCTACTGGTCGCGTGCCGAAATCTCGGCCAGGGGGGACAAGGTACCGGGCAAAATCTTGCTCTACGTCGACGACGCGGTGGAACTCTTCTTCCTGCAGGTGCAGGGTTCGGGTCGGGTCCAGCTGGCCGACGGCGGCATGGTGCGTTTGAACTACGCCGACCAGAACGGGCATCCCTACCAGTCGATCGGCAAGACGCTGGTCGAGCGTGGCGAACTGAAGCTGGAAGAGGCGTCGATGCAGGGCATCCAGGCTTGGGCGCGGGCCAATCCGGCGCGTCTGGAGGGTTTGCTCAACGCCAACCCCAGCTATGTCTTCTTCCGCGAGGTGCCGAACAGCAACGATGGGCCGATCGGTGCTTTGGGCGTGCCCTTGACCGCCGAACGCAGCATTGCCATCGATCCGCGTTCCATTGCCCTCGGTTCGCCGGTTTTTCTGGCAACCACCCGACCGAATACGACGCAGCCGATGAATCGTCTGGTCATGGCGCAGGATACCGGCGGCGCCATCAAGGGCGCGGTGCGCGCCGATTTTTTCTGGGGATTCGGCAAGGAGGCCGGCGAACAAGCCGGCCGCATGAAGCAGAGCGGTCGCATGTGGGTGCTCTTGCCTGCTGAGCTTGCTCCGAAATGAGGCGCGGGCGCACCGATAACGAGCGGGGCGCCTGATATCTGCACCATTGTGGTGCTAATTGACCGTGAATGACTTTGGCAACGCACTGATTTGCAACATTTTTTGCGCACTGGAATGGTGCTTGCTTTTCCGTTTGCCATCTTTGCATTGGGGGTTCCATGGAAGCATATCAATCCGGTAGTAACGTGTTGTTTATCCTGCTCGGCGCCATCATGGTGCTGGCCATGCACGCGGGATTCGCCTTTCTCGAGGTGGGAACGGTGCGCAAGAAGAATCAGGTGAACGCGTTGGTCAAGATCCTGAGCGACTTCGGCGTGTCGACCATTGCCTACTTTTTCATCGGCTACAGCATCGCCTACGGCGTCAATTTCTTCTCCGGCGTCGAAACCCTGATGGAAAAGAACGGTTTCGAACTGACCAAGTTCTTCTTCCTGCTGACCTTCGCTGCCGCAATTCCCGCCATCATCTCCGGCGGCATCGCCGAGCGCGCCAAGTTCCACCCGCAGCTGATCGCCACCTTCATGCTGGTCGGCTTCGTCTATCCGTTCTTCGAAGGAATCGCCTGGAACCAGGCCTTCGGTGTGCAAGCCTGGCTGAAGGCGACCTTCGGCGAAGAGTTTCACGATTTCGCGGGTTCGGTGGTCGTGCATGCCATGGGGGGCTGGATCGCCCTGCCGGCCGTGCTCCTGCTCGGTGCGCGCTACGGCCGTTACAGCAAGGATGGCCGCATCTCGGCGCACCCGCCGTCCTCTATTCCCTTCCTGGCGCTTGGTGCCTGGATCCTGACCGTAGGCTGGTTCGGCTTCAATGTGATGAGCGCGCAGACGCTGGACAAGATTTCCGGCCTGGTCGCCCTGAATTCGCTGATGGCCATGGTGGGTGGCACGCTGGTCGCCTTGCTGGTGGGCAAGAACGACCCGGGCTTCCTGCATAACGGCCCGCTCGCTGGCCTGGTCGCCGTGTGCGCCGGCTCCGACCTGATGCACCCGATTGGGGCGCTGGTTGTTGGCGGCGTGGCCGGTGGTTTGTTCGTGGTCATGTTTACCCTGACACAGAACCGCTGGAAGATCGACGACGTTCTCGGCGTCTGGCCCTTGCATGGCCTTTGCGGCGCCTGGGGCGGCATCGCAGCCGGTATCTTCGGCACCAAGGCTTTCGGTGGTGCCGGCGGCATCGCCTTCATGCCGCAACTGATCATGACTGTCTTGGCCATCGTCGTTGCCCTGGTCGGTGGCGCCATCGTCTATGGCACTCTGAAGACTGTGCTCGGTCTGCGCCTGGATCAGGAGGAGGAATATCAGGGGGCCGACCTCAGCATACACAAGATCACGGCGACGCCGGAACGTGAACCGAACTGGTAAGTTGATTTGATTGGGAACAATAAAGTCTGTCGGGCGAGAATAAAGATTATCGGACAGTAGATGTATGAGGCCCGGCGCATGCCGGGCTTCGTCTTTTCTGGTCTTCTACAGTTCGGCCAGGCCGCTTGAGGCTCCTGTTGCGTAACGCAAGCAATGCATCGGGTTGCTGCCGGTGGCTGCGAATGTTGGAGGGCTATCTAGGTAGGTGGAGAACAGGGCAAACATAACCACCCGATAGTGGATCAGTTAAATGAGTACCGCGAACGTCCGGATTAGTCGATGTGCTGACTTCTGCGCTAGTTCAACCCAACGTCAGCAAGTGGCCGATAGCAGCAATCTCCCCCCTCTCGAAAGTGTTAACGCTCAATAAGGGCGGCCTCTTTTGCTGCAATCAACCGGGCTTCCCGCCAGCTTCCGTCATTGCAGTGTTGCCCGACCAGTGTTTGCGCCAGCCGGGCGACGGCGAGGGTGGCGGTGGAGGCGGGGATTTGGCGGGAGGCGCAGAGCATGACACGGCGGGTCAGGCTTTCCGGGGCGATGGGCACGGCGCGCAGTTCGCCGCGTTCCAGTTCGCGTTGCAGCGGCATCGGCGGCAGCAGGGTGTGGCCGAGGCCGGCGAGGAGGCTGGTGCGCAGGATGCTGATCGAGCTGATGTCGGCCACCACGTTGGGGGCGGCGAGGCCGGCTTGGTTGGCTGCGGTTTCGACGATGGGGCGGACGCCGTGGGGCGATGCGGGCAGTATCAGGGGCAAGCGCAGCGCGTCGCGCAGGCTGATTGGGCCGCGCGGTGCATCGGGGGCTTCAGCGGGTGAAATGAGCAGCAATGATTCTTCGAGTAGCGGCTGGCAGCGGAATTCGTCGAGCTGGCCGTCATCGAAGAGAACCGCCAGATGGATCAGCCCGGTGCGCAGCTGCGGGATCAGGTTGCCGGTCAGTTCCTCGGTCAGTTCCAGCTCGACGCGGGGCAGGGCGGTGCGCACGGCTTTGAGCAGCGGCAGGGCGAGCGCCTGTGAGACGCTGTGCGGGATGCCGAAGATGACCTTGCCGATGGTTTCGCCCTCGGCCTGAGTGATGCTGTTCCGGGCATCTTCGACCTGGCGCAGGATGGAGAGGGCATGTGGGTGAAAGGCTCTCCCAGCCGCTGTCAGTTCCACGCCGCGCGGCAGGCGGTGAAAGAGTGCCTGGCCGAGTTCATCTTCCAGTTGCGCCAACTGGTGGCTAAGCGCCGATTGTGCGACGTGGACCGCGCCGGCGGCCTTGGAAAAACTGCCTTGTTCGGCAATGGCGAGAAAGTAGCGGAGTTGGCGCAGTTCCATGGCAGAGCAAAGGGATGCTGAATTGCCAGTCTATCGTTTTTCGAGATGGTAGTATCGAAATTCTGAATTTTTCAGATGGCAATGGATGCGATCTAATAGCAACAACTGATCTGCACCGACGCTTTCGGCCACGAGCCGGGATGCTGTGGCCGAACCCGGCTCCGGTTGGTCCGGACAGGCGCTTCTTACCGGAAGTGCTGCCCCGGCAGGGGGGGAACAAGGGCAGGCCGGCATTGCTGGCCTGCCCTTTGCCTTTCGGGGGGGGGCGCCATGCTTCATGGAGTTAGCGCTTCTTAGTCGCCTTGAAGGCCGTACTTGCGAATCTTGTCGTGCAGCGTCGTTTTGGCGATGGCCAGGGCTTCGGCGGTACGTGCCAGGCTGCCGTGGCGGCGCAAGGCATCGGCGATCAGCGCGCGTTCGAAGGCTTCGACGGTCTCGGCCAGCGGACGCGGGGCGTCGCCGGCGGGTTGGCCGAAGGGTGGCGAGCCGGCTTCGATGCCGAGCACGCAGCGGTCGGCGACGTTGCGCAGTTCGCGCACGTTGCCCGGCCAGTGGTAGCCGACCAACTGCTGGGTGCGGCCGGCCGAGATGGGCGGTACCGGGCGCTCGTGACGGGCGGCGGCCTGTAGCAGGAAGTGTTCGAAGAGCAGCGGGATATCCTCGCGCCGCTCGCGTAGCGGTGGCAGCGGCAAGGTGGCTACCGACAGCCGGTAATAGAGGTCGGCGCGGAATTTTCCTTGCTCGGACAACACCGGAAGGTCTTCCTTGGTTGCCGCGATGATGCGGCAGTCGATGGGGATGGGCGTGTTCGAACCGAGCCGTTCCAGTGTGCGCTCCTGCAGCACGCGCAGCAGCTTGATCTGCATCGGCACCGGCATGGTTTCGATTTCGTCGAGAAAGAGTGTGCCGCCACTGGCGTATTCGATCTTGCCGATGCGCCGCTTGCCGGCGCCGGTGTAGGCGCCCGCCTCGTGGCCGAAGATTTCGCTTTCGAACAGGGTTTCCGGCAGGCCGCCGCAGTTGATGGCGACGAAATTTCCGCGAGCGCGCGGGCTGGCATCGTGCAGGCAGCGCGCGACCAGTTCCTTGCCGGTGCCGGTTTCGCCGTGGATTAGCACGTCGGCCGCACTGCTCGCCAGGGCGCCGATCAGGCCGCGCACACGGGCCATGCCGGCTGAATTGCCGATCAGGCGGGCGTCGAGCAGGTCGCGCTGGTCGAGCTGGCGGCGTAGTTGACGGACCTCCAGCACCAGTCGTCGTTTTTCCAGCGCGCGGCGGGCGATGTCGACCAATTGCTCGGGAGCGAAGGGTTTCTGCAGGAAGTCGTAGGCGCCATCCTTCATCGCCTGCACCGCCATCGAGACGTCGCCGTGGCCGGTGATCAGCACGACCGGCAGTTCCGGATCGATTGCGTGCAACTCGCGCTGCAGGCTCATGCCGTCCTGGCCGGGCAGGCGGATGTCGCTGATCACGATGCCAGCGAAGTCGGCGCTCAGGCGTCGGCGCGCCAGTTCGGCGCTGCCAGCGCATTCGGCAGCCAGCCCTTCGAGTTGCAGGGCCTGCTCGCAGCCGAGCGCGACGTCGGGGTCGTCTTCGATGATCAGGATTTTCAGGTCGTCGGTCATGGCGCGGGGGCGAGCGGGAGTTCGAGGGTGAAGACGGCACCGCCGTCGGGATGGTTGACGCCGTGCAGGCTGCCGCCGAAGTCGCGGACGATGCCGGCCGAGATGGCCAGGCCCAGTCCGAGACCGTCGCCGGCCGGCTTGGTGGTGAAGAAAGGCTCGAACAGGTGGGAAAGCGCTTCTTCGCTGAGGCCGGGGCCGTGATCGCGAACATGCAGGCGGACTTTCCCGTCGGCGCACTCCCAGGCGAGTTCGAGCTGCGGCTGTGGTTGGTCGGCCATGGCATCGAGGGCGTTGCCGATCAGGTTGATCAACACTTGCTCCAGGCGGTTGGCGTCACACAGGGCAACCGGCTCGTCGACCGGGCAGCTGCGCGTGATCTCGACACCTGCCCGGCGGATGCGGGTATCGAGCAGGGCCAGCGCGTTGTCGAGGGCGTGGCAGAGCGGAACCGGTGCCGATTGGCCGCTCGATTTGCGGGCGAAATTGCGCAGCTGGCCGGTGATGCGCCCCATGCGGTCTACCAGGTCGGCGATGCGGCCGAGGTTGGTGCGTGTGGTGTCGGCATCGCCGCGCTCCAGAAAGCGCTCGGCATTGGCCGACAGGGTGCGCAGAGCGGCCAGCGGCTGGTTCAATTCGTGAGCGATGCCGGTTGATAACTGGCCGATGACCGCCAGCTTGCCGGCCTGCACCAGTTCGTCCTGCGCGGCGCGCAGCGTGCGCTCGGCGCGAATGCGCTCGCCGACTTCGTCCTGCAGTTGCTGGTTGGCGGCCGAGAGGTCGGCGGTACGTTCCTCGACCTTGCGCTCCAGCTCGTCGTGTGCCTGCTGCAGGGCCTCGCGGGCAGCCAGGCGGTCGCGCAGGTGGCGGCGCCGTTCATTGAGGATGATGCCGAGGAGGCACAGACAGGCGGCGGCAATGGCGGCCAGCGCAGCACGGCTCTGGGCGAGGCTGTCGGCTTGTTCGAGATGGGATAGCACAGTCAGCGTCCACGGTGTGCCGGGCAGGGTGCGCGACTGTTCGAGGAAGCGGCCGGTAACCGGGTACACCGACACCGTTTCCCGGCCGCTGGCGGCGATGCGTACCAGTCGGGCGCCGTGGTCGTAGTCCTCGATGGCCTTGATGCCGAGCGCCTGTAGGGCGCGCCGGTTGTACTGCTGGGTGTGGTCGAAGGCGGCTCGTGTGCCGTCGTCGAGCGGGCGCAGGGTGGTGAATTTCCAGTTGGCGACCGCCGACAGGATGACCACACCGTTCTCGTCGGCAACCAGCACGGGGGCCTCGACCGTCGTCCACGATTTTTCGAGTTGTTCGAGACTGACCTTGATGACCGCCACCCCGAGTGTGCCATGGTCGTCGGTCAGTGCCGAGGCGAGGTAGTAGCCGGGTTCGCCGCGCGTCGTCCCGATGCCAAAAAATCGGCCGTTGCCGCTCTCCAGGGCTTCGCGGAAATAAGGACGGAAGGACAGGTCTTCGCCGAGGAAACTGTCCGGGCGTCGCCAGTTGCTGGTAGCCAATACCTTGCCCTGGGTGTCCATGACATAGATGGCCAGTGTGCCGGTGCGTTCGTTGAGCTTCTCGAGATAGTTGTTGACCCGGGCGCTCGCCTGTTCGCCGCCCTTGCCGGCCAGCAAATCGAGCACTTCCGGCGTCAGGCTCAGGGTGCCGGGCAGGTAGGCGTATTTGCCGATTTCGCGCTCCAGGCTGGTGGCGTAGAGATCGAGCCGGTGCAGGCCGGTCGCCTGCAGGTCGGCGATGCCCAGACGCTGCGCGATCCGGTAGGCCGAAAAGCCGCTCAGGGCGACCAGCAGCAGGCAGAGCAGCAATAGCGGCAGGGAACGGACTCGGAGCATCGATGGGCGGGCCGGGAGGGACGGTCTATGTTACCGCGCTCAGCCGAGGAGATCGGCCAGTTGCTTGGCGATGAGCACGACGACAACGCCGAGGAAGGCCTTGCGGATGAAACCGGCGCCATGCTTGATCGCCAGGTGGGTGCCCATCCACGAGCCGGCCAGGTTGCAGACGGCCATGACCAGCCCGACCTGCCACAGGATTGGGCCGTGGCTGGCGAAGAAGGCGATGGCCGAGAGATTGGTGGCGAAGTTGATGACCTTGGCGCTGGCCGAGCCCTGCACGAAGTCCATGCCGAACAGGCGGACGAAGCCGAAGATCAGGAAGCTGCCGGTGCCCGGGCCGAAGAAGCCGTCGTAGAGGCCGATGATGCCGCCGAACAGGGCGCCTTTCCAGCGGTCGCGGCCGTCGATGACGCGCGTCACCTGCTGGCCGAGATCCTTCTTCATGAAGGTATAGAGCGCGACGGCGATCATCATGACGACAACCAGCGGGCGCATGGTTTCGCGCGGCAGCCAGGCGACCAGCGCGGCGCCGCCCCAGGCGCCGAGCAGGGCAGCAACGGTGGCCGGCAGGACGACGAGCCACGGGATGCGTACGCTGCGGGCGTAGCGCCACAGGGCGGCACCGGTGCCGGCGATGCTCGATACCTTGTTGGTACCGAACAGTACGGGGATGGCCGTCTGCGGGAACTGCGAGAGCAGCACGGGAATCTGGATCAGGCCGCCGCCGCCGACCACGGCATCGACCATGCCGGCGAAAAAGGCAGCGGGAGCGAGGATGGTCCAGTCGATCATGGGTGAATTATGGTGTGTTCAGGACGTTTGCAGTAAAAAAGCCCGGCGCGGGCGCCGGGCAAGCAAGGGGATCAGCTCAGAGGGATGGCCGATCCCGGAGGAGACAAAACGGATCAGGCGCCCTGGGTGACGGCGTCTTCCGGTACAGGCAGGGCCTCGTCGGCATCGGCCAGTTCGGCCGGCACCGGGTCGATGGCACCTTCCCATTTGGCGACGGCGGCGGTGGCGATGGCGTTGCCCAGCACATTGGTCACGGTGCGGCCCATGTCGAGGAAGTGGTCGATGCCGAGGATCAGCAGCAGGCCGGCTTCCGGCAGGCCGAACATGGGCAGTACGGCGGCGACGACGACCAGCGAGGAGCGCGGCACGCCGGCGATACCCTTGGAGGAGACCATCAGCACCAGCAGCATGGTGATCTGGGCGGTCAGCGACATCGGGATGTCGTAGGCCTGGGCGATGAACAGGGCCAGGAAGGTGGTGTACATCATCGAACCGTCGAGGTTGAACGAGTAACCGAGCGGCAGCACGAAGCCGGTGACGCGGTTCTTGATGCCGAATTTTTCCAGCTGTTCCATCAGCTTCGGATAGACCGATTCGCTGCTGGCGGTCGAGAAGCCGACCAGCATCGGGCCGCGTACCAGGTTAAGCAGGCGGAAGATATCCTTGCCGAGAACGATGTAGCCGGCTGTGATGAGCACGGCCCACAGCACGGCGAGGGCGATGTAGAAGCTAAGCATGAACTTGCCGAAGACAGCCAGCATGCCCAGGCCCTGGGTGGTGATGGCACCGGCGACCGCGCCGAAGACGCCGAACGGGGCGAAGCGCATGACGTAGTCGGTGACCTTCAGCATGACGTGCACCACTTCATCCATGGTGTTGACCAGCGAGCGGGCGGTCTGGTTGTGCAGGTGGCCGAGGGCCAGGCCGAAGAACACGGCAAACACGAGGATCTGCAGGATTTCGTTGCCCGACATGGCTTCCATGATGCTCTTGGGGAAGACGTGGGTGATGAAGTCCTTGAGGTTCAGCGCGCTGGTCTTGAGGTTCAAGCCGGCGGCGCTTTCCGGCAGCGGCACGGCGAGCGCGGCGCCCGGCTGCAGCAGGTTGGCGAACAACAGGCCGATGAACAGCGAGCAGAAAGAGGCGACGATGAACCAGCCCAGCGCCTTGGCGCCGATGCGGCCGACTGTCTTCGAGTCGCCCATGTTGGCCAGCCCGGCGACCAGGGTGGCGAAGACCAGCGGAGCAATGATCATCTTGATCATGCGCAGGAAGATGTCGGTCAGGATGCCGAAGTAGCCGGCAATTTCCTTGGCGGCCGCCGGCGATGGCGCCAGGGTGTTGCAGGCGTAGCCGACGGCGACGCCGAGGACCATGGCGATGCCGATCCAGGTGGTCAGGCGATTCATTTTCATGGAGTTGTCTTCCTTCTCTCGAATGGATTGCTTTTGGGTAATCAGTGGGCCTTGGCGGCCGGAATGTGCTGCGGGCGGGTCAGGACTTCTGGTCGCAGGACCTCGGTCAGCTGTTCGACGCTCATCAGCCCGCGCTCGGTGACCACCTCGGCGACACCACGGCCGCTGCGGAAGGCCTCGGCGGCGACTTCGGTGGCGTTGGCGTAGCCGATGTAGGGATTCAGGGCGGTGACGATGCCGATGGAGCGCTCGACCGATTCGCGAAGCAGGTCGCGGTTGGCGGTGATGCCATTGACGCAGTGGTCGGCGAGTACCTTGCAGCCATTGGTCAGGTGCAGCACGCTTTTGAACAGGCTGTGGGCGATGATCGGCTCGAAGGCGTTGAGCTGGAGCTGGCCGGCTTCGGCGGCGAAGGTGACGGTGGCGTCGTTGCCGATGACCTCGAAGGCAATCTGGTTCATGACTTCCGGGATGACTGGATTGACCTTGCCCGGCATGATCGATGAACCGGCCTGGCGCGGCGGCAGGTTGATCTCGTTGAAGCCGGCGCGCGGGCCGGAGGAGAGCAGTCGCAGGTCGTTGCACACCTTGGACAGTTTGACGGCGACGCGCTTCAAGACGCCGGACAGCTGCACGAAGCTGCCGCAGTCCTGGGTCGCTTCGATCAGGTTGGGTGCGGTGACGACCGGGATGCCGCTGATTTCGGCCAGCTTGCGGCAGACCAGCGGGGCGTAGTCGGGGTGGGCGTTGATGCCAGTGCCGATGGCGGTGGCACCGAGGTTTATTTCGCGGATGAGTAGCGCGGCTTCCTTCAGGCGCTCCTCGTCCTCGCCGAGCATCACGGCGTAGGTCGAGAATTCCTGGCCGAGGGTCATCGGCACGGCATCCTGCAACTGGGTGCGGCCCATCTTCAGCACGTCGGCGAATTCGTCGGCCTTGCGCTCGAAGGCCTTGCGCAGATAAGCCATGGCCTCGACCAGGCGGAAGATGCCGACATAGGTTGCCAGCTTGAGCGCCGTCGGATAGACGTCGTTGGTCGACTGGCTCATGTTGACGTGTTCGTTCGGGTGCAGCGCCTTGTAGTCGCCGCGTTCCTTGCCGAGGATTTCGAGGGCACGGTTGGCGATCACCTCGTTGGCGTTCATGTTGGTCGAGGTGCCAGCACCGCCCTGGATGACATCGACGACAAACTGGTCGTGAAGCTTGCCGTCGATCACCTCGCGGCAGGCGGCGACGATGGCGTCGGCGCGTATGGCGTCGAGCAATCCCAGCTGCTGGTTGGCCTGGGCCGCGGCCTTCTTGATCTGGGCCAGGGCGCGGATCAGGTCGGGATAAACGGCAATCGAAATGCCGGTGATCGGGAAATTCTCCAAGGCGCGCAAGGTGTGCACGCCGTAGTAGGCGGTGCAGGGAACCTCGCGGTCGCCGAGCAGGTCGTGCTCGAGGCGGGGCGGTGTGGTGGGCATCGGTTGTCTCCTGTGTTTATTCATGGCCGTCAGCGTCGAGGCTGTGGGTGGGTTAATCCATTGCACGGGGCGTGCCAGGGGTTGTTTGTGCTGTAAGTGGCTGATTTTTTGTGATTGGCTGTTCTGGTGCGGGTGGAGTGGTATCGGAAAACCGAATTTCTCGGTGTTGGGGGTGTTCGGGTTTCCGAACGGGTGGCTTTTTTTAAGCGTTGTTTTCCGCCTTGAGGGCGGGCGTACTTTCTTTTGCTTCGCCAAAAGAAAGTAGCCAAAGAAAAGGCGACCCCAGCTTACGCGGTCGGCTTCGCCGACTTCCCTGTGCTACTCGCTACTGGCGAGGGCTGCGGAACTCGGCCCTACGGGCCTCAAACAGTCCTCGCCCTTTTTCCGCCAGTAGCTGCGTTGCTCGGCGCTTCAGATGGGGACCCGAAAGGCGTCACGCGACTGGGTGCCGTCGTCCGTTAAATGGCGCAGTGCGATGGTTCGGTGCAAATGCTCAAAGTCTTGTTTCCGTTCGATACCGGACGCTTTTTCGGGCCCCTTGGAAGGTGCCGAGCAACGCAGAAATGCCGGGAGCCTTCGGCTTGCCTTGTTTGAGCCGCAGGCGAGTTCAGGCAAGCCGCCCGGCGTTTCGAGTAGCGCAGGGAACCCGCGTAGCGGGCACCGACCCGGGGTCGCCTTTTCTTTGCTTACTTTCTTTTGGCGAAGCAAAAGAAAGTGAGACGCCCCGCAAGGGCGGAAAGCAACGCTTGAACAATGAAATAACCACGGTTTGCGCCAACAACAACCTCAGCGCGCCCCCCGTTACCCCATCCCCAAACCTGCTAAACTTCCCGCCCCGCTGCAATGCAACATAACCAAACCATAATGTCCCCCCCCTCCGATCGCATGAGCCCCGATGAGCGCCGCGCCGGTGCCTCGTTGGCCTCCATCTTCGCCCTGCGCATGCTCGGCCTGTTCCTGATCCTGCCGGTCTTTTCGGTTCATGCAAAAACACTTCCCGGGGGCGACAACCTGGCGCTGGTCGGCCTCGCCCTTGGCGCCTATGGCCTGACACAGGCTTTTTTCCAGATTCCCTATGGCATCGCTTCCGACATCTTCGGTCGCAAGCGGGTCATCGTCGTCGGCCTGCTTATCTTCGCGCTGGGCAGTTTTGTCGCCGCCTGGGCGCCGGACATGACCTGGATCATCGTCGGCCGCGTGTTGCAGGGCATGGGTGCCATCTCGGCCGCCGTCACCGCACTGGCTGCCGACCTGACGCGCGAGGAGCATCGCACCAAGGTGATGGCCATGATCGGCTCGTCGATCGGGCTCGTCTTTGCCCTGTCGCTGGTCGGCGCTCCCATCCTGTACGGATGGATCGGCATGGGCGGGCTGTTCGTGATGACCGGTGCGCTGGCGCTGGCGGCCATTGTCCTGCTGCTCAAGGCGGTGCCGCCGGCCCCGCCGCCGCACGGTCACGAGAAACTACCATTGCGGCGGGTGATTTTTGACGCCGACCTGCTGCGCCTGAATCTCGGCATCTTCACGCTGCATATGGTGCAGATGGCCATGTTCGTCGTTCTGCCGCACGCCCTGGTCAATCACGGTGGCTTGGCAGCGGCAGCGCACTGGAAGGTCTATCTGCCGGCAGTACTGGTGTCCTTTGTCATCATGGTGCCGGCGATCATCGCCGCCGAGCGCAAGGACAAGATGCGGCCGGTCTTCATCGCCGCGGTCGGCCTGCTGGTTGTCGTCCAGGCCGGGCTGTACCTGATGCACGAAAGCCTGTGGGCGCTGGCCTTGTGGCTTTTGTTGTTCTTCGTCGCCTTCAACGTGCTGGAAGCCACCTTGCCTTCCCTGGTCTCGCGCACCGCGCCGCCAGCCGCCAAGGGTGCGGCTCTGGGCGTGTACAACACGACGCAGGCGGTGGGGCTTTTCATCGGCGGCGCGCTGGGCGGAACTATTGCGCAGCATTTCGGCGATAATGCTGTTTTTGCCGCATGCACCGGATTGGTCCTGATCTGGCTGGTGGTGGCGAATACCATGAATTTCCCGCAGCGGCGCCAACCGGCCGATGCGGCACCCACTGTTTAGGAGATACAGGCAATGGCATCGGTTAATAAATGGATCGGCATCGGGAATCTGGGGCGCGATCCGGAAACGCGTTATACCGCCAGCGGCGAGGCAATCTGCAATTTCAGCATCGCCTGTACCGAAACCTGGAAGGACAAGCAGACCGGCGAGCGCAAGGAAATGACCGAGTGGGTGCGCATCTCGGCTTTCGGCAAGCTGGCCGAGATTTGCAGCCAGTACCTGAAGAAGGGCTCCCAAGTCTACGTCGAGGGCAGCCTGCGTACCCGCAAGTGGACAGACAAGGACGGCCAGGAGCGCTACACCACCGAAATCCGCTGCGACGACATGAAGATGCTCGGTTCGCGCCAGGGCATGGGCGCACCGGCAGGTGGCGGCGGTGGCGGCTACGACGAGCCGGCCGATTACGCCCCGGCGCCGCCGAAGAACAAGCCGAAGCCCTCGTTCGACGATCTGGGCGACGACATTCCGTTCTGACCCGACAATAGCCGGGGGCGTTTTGGTTCCCGGCTTCGCCTGAACACCCGTTCAAAGGTATCCCATGACCAACGCCGTCACCTTCAAGGTTCTCGAAGACATCGCCCGCGACCTGTCGGGTTCCGAGATTACCTTCCCGACCTTCCTCGACATCACCTTCCAGGTGCGCAGCGCGCTCAAGGACCCCAACCTGAGCATCGAGCAGTTGGCGAAGCTGGTCGGCGCCGAGCCGCTGATGAGCGCCAAGATCATCCGCATGGCCAACTCGGTGGCATTGAACCCGAGCGGCCGCGAGATCGCCGATGTGAAGAGCGCCATCGTCCGGGTCGGCATGGAGGCGGTGCGCACCGTGTCCTTTGCCGTGGCCATGGAACAGTTGCTGAAGTCCAAGCAGATGCAGCCGTTCGAGGGGATTTCGCAGCGCCTGTGGGAGCACACCTCGCATGTCGCGGCACTGTGTCGCGTCCTGGCCCGCAAGCTGGCCAGGATTAATGGCGACGAGGCAATGTTCACCGGGCTGGTGCACGATCTCGGCGTCTTCTACCTGATGTCCCGCGCTGCCAACTTTCCCGAGCTGGTTAACGACAAGGTCGAGTTGCACGGCCTGCTTGTTGGCTGGCACGACAACATCGGTCATGCACTGCTGTCGGCGCTGGGCTCGCCGGAGCCGGTGCTGGAGGCGGTGCGCGACCACGAGACCGATCGGGAGATCGAGTCTGTCGGTAATCTGTCGGACGTGCTCTACGTCGCCAACAAGATTGCCAACCGCACTTCCTGCTGGCGCGACCCGGAACTCGACGGCGCCGTCGATACCTCGATGCTCGATACCTTGTTCGATGCCGAGACGCTGGCCGAAATCGTCGAGGAATCCGAAGAGGAAGTCCAGTCGCTGAAGGTCGCCCTGGGGGGCTGAGTAAGGCTGACGAGCGCGTACGCTACGCCTGCCGCGCCCTGCGTCGGCGTGCGTATCGCCGGGTCTTGAAATTAGTAGCTTGAGCGGCTCGGACAGAAGGCCGCCAGATAGTCAGGGAACAGCATTCCATGAGCAATCAACACGCGGTCGACGATATTACCGGCAAGCGTTTCGCCGCACTGGCCTTGGCCGCCTTGGGCGTCGTCTATGGCGACATCGGTACCAGCCCCCTCTATGCGGTCAAGGAAGTCTTCGCCGGCAACCACCCGATTCCGGTCAACGAAGCCAATATCTACGGCAGCCTGTCGCTGTTCTTCTGGGCGCTGATCATAGTGGTCTCGGTCAAGTACGTGACGTTCATCATGCGTGCCGACAACCGGGGCGAGGGCGGCATCATGGCGCTGATCGCGCTGGCGCTGCGTACGGTTCAGGACAAGCCGCACCACGCCAAGTGGATCATGATCGTCGGTGTACTCGGCGCGGCGATGTTCTACGGCGATGGCATGGTGACGCCGGCCATTTCGGTGCTCTCGGCCGTCGAAGGGCTGGAGGTCGGGGCACCGGCACTGCACCCCTTCATCATTCCGATTACCATCGTTGTGCTGTTCGGGCTGTTCTTCGTGCAGAAAAGCGGAACCGCCGTGGTCGGCGCCTTCTTCGGGCCGGTCATGCTGATCTGGTTCTCGGTGCTGGCCCTGCTCGGCATCAACAATATCGTTGCTCACCCGGAAATCCTGGCGGCTCTGAATCCGCTTCACGGCTATGAATTCCTGCTCGCCAACAAGGCCATGTCGCTGGTTGCCATGGGCAACGTTGTGCTCGCCGTAACCGGGGCGGAGGCGCTTTACGCTGACATGGGGCACTTCGGCCGCAAGCCGATTTCGCGTGCCTGGTTCGCCTTCGTGTTGCCGGCGCTGGTGCTCAACTACTTTGGACAGGGAGCGGCCATTCTGGCCGACCCGGCGGTAGCCGACAATTCCTTCTACCGGTCTGCTCCGGAGTGGTCGCTTTATCCCTTGATCGGGCTGGCCACCCTGGCGACGGTGATTGCTTCGCAGGCGGTGATTTCCGGTGCCTTCTCGGTGACCCGCCAGGCGATGCAGCTCGGTTTCGTGCCGCGCATGGAGGTGCAGCATACCAACGAGAAGGAGCAGGGGCAGATCTACCTGCCGGCGGTCAACTGGGGCTTGATGATCGCGGTGATGATTCTGGTGCTCGGGTTCAAATCGTCGAACAACCTTGCTGCCGCCTACGGCATTGCGGTTACCGGCGACATGGTCATCACTTCAATCCTGGCTACGGTTGTTGCCGCCAAGGTGTGGGGCTGGGGCTGGATCCGGGCGGGGCTGCTGTTCGCCTGTTTCCTCGCTGTCGAACTCGTTTTCCTGACCGCCAATATTCTGAAGATTCCCGATGGCGGCTGGTTCCCGCTGGTCGCCGGGATGGCGATCTTCATCCTGATGACGACCTGGAAGCGCGGCCGGCAACTGCTCTCGGACCGCCTGCAGGGCGAGCGACTCGAACTGTCGATGTTCATCGATTCGCTGGCTTCGTCGATGCCGACGCGGGTGGCCGGTACCTCGGTGTTCCTCAACGCCGACCCGAAAGGCGTGCCGCATGCCCTGTTGCACAACCTGATGCACAACAAGGTGCTGCACGACCGCGTCGTGCTGGTGTCGGTGCAGTTCTTCGATGTTCCCTACGTGCCGGACATCGATCGGGTCGAGGTGCGCCAGCTCAAGGAGAATTTCTGGAGCGTCATCGTCCAGTACGGCTTCAAGGACGAGCCCGATATCCCGCTGGCGATGAGCATGTGTGCCGATTCGGGGCTGGAATTCAGTTCGCTGGAAACCTCCTACTTCATCGGTCGCGAGACGCTGATCCCCCGCCTGGGTTCCGAAATGGCCTTCTGGCGTGAAAAGATATTCATCGCCATGTTCCGCAACGCTGGTTCGGCGACTGCCTTCTTCAACATTCCGAGCAACCGCGTCGTCGAACTCGGTACCCAGGTCGTCCTGTAACCAGCGAGCGCAGGCCGCGCCAGGCGCTCAGGTCCAGTGGCTGCGGTCGCGGCCTTCCTGCTTGGCGGCGTAGAGTGCCCGATCGGCGCGGCTCAGTGAGGTCAGCTCGTCATCGTCCGGGTGGCGCTGCGTGCAGCCGATGCTGGCCGTGAAGGGGATTGGCCGATGGCTCTCCGGATGTTCGGCCGGTCGGCTGCGGATGGCCTCGAGCAGGCGGCCGACCACGATCTCGGCTGCGTCTACCGGCGTATCGACCAGCATGATGGCGAATTCCTCGCCGCCAATACGCCCCAGTTTGTCGATACTGCGCAATTGTTCCTGCAGCAATGCGGACAAATGGACGAGGACTGCATCGCCGGCCGGATGTCCCAGGCTGTCGTTGATCTGCTTGAAATGGTCGATGTCGATCATGAGCACGGTCAGTGGACTGTTCAGGCGATGACTGCGGGTCAGTTCGCCGGCCAGTGCCGCCATGAAGGCGCGCCGGTTGAGCAGGCCGGTCAGCGAATCGGTCGTCGCCAGGTAGCGCAACTCTTCTTCCAGTGCCGCGCGCTGGATGATTTCCTTCTCGAGGTGATCGCGTTCAGCGGTGAGCGCAGTATTTTGGTCCTGCAGCCGGATCTGGTAGCGTTCGAGTAGAACCTCCGACCAGCACAGCACGCCGGTGGTCATCAACGCCAGGATGGTGTAGCGGACAATGAAAACCGACGAGTAGGCTTGGGCTCCGTCCAGACTGCCTGCCTGAAACATCAGGGCGCAGGCGATGGCAATCGCGCCGACCGACCAGGCAGTCCCTTCGCGCGGCGGCAGCAGCATGATCGAGGTGAGTGGCACGGTCAGAAACCACAAACTGCGTGCATGTTCAGTGCCCGAAAAGGTGACCAGATAGAGGGTCAAGGCGGTATGGCAGGCGATGCCCGGGCGAATGGCCCGGTAACCCCCTCGTTTTTGCCAGAGCGTGAAGGCGCCGATGGTCACGGCCAGCGCGCTCAAAGTGCCCAGTATCATGAGTGCCGGGCTGTATTCCGCAATGCCGGTACCGATCCCGTAGCCGATGATGGGCAAGCCGATGACAAAAAAAGCCGCAGCTCGCAGGCGGGTTTGCTGCTCCCGCTCGCTGAGGCTCTCGGCTTCGCTGGCTGGCAAGGTCAAGGTTCGTCTGCCTAGAGCCGCCGGATTTTTTCCAGCAGTGCCGTTGTTGATTTCTGGTGGATGAAAGGGATCGAATGGACGCTGCCGCCCCAGCTTCGAACCTCCTGGCAGCCGACAATCTTGTCGATCGGCCAGTCGCCACCCTTGACCAGAATTTCTGGCCGGCATTCCAGAATGCGCTGGAGTGGCGTGTCTTCGTCGAACCAGGTGACCAGCGAGACGCAGCCGAGCGAGGCCATCACGGCAAGCCGGTCTTCAAGGGCATTGACCGGGCGGTCGTCGCCCTTGCCAAGTCGCTTGACCGAGGCATCTGTATTCAGCGCGACGACCATGGTGGTACCCAGGGCTGCCGCCTGGGCCAGGTAGGTTACGTGGCCGCGATGCAGGATGTCGAAGCAGCCGTTTGTGAACACCAGCGGACGAGAGAGTTTGGCAGCACGTGCGGCGAGTTGCTCGGGCGGGCAGATTTTGGTTTCGAAACCAGGGGGCGCGTAGGACATGGTGTGTGTGACGTAGGCAATGCCGCCATTTTAGTGCCTGTTCGGGGTGGTTGCATGAAAAGCGAATGCGCCTGGCTTGCACTCCGCTTCAGTGCGTATTACGCCGCAGGATGGCATCAAGTTCTGGGCAATGGGCTGCGCGGTTGGCGCATATCTGCTGTCCGATGCGCAGTGCTTCATCAACCTCGCGTGCCGCCGCCGAGTGCTCCAGCAGCATTGGGAAATGGTGTTGCGCATTACAGACCTTGAAGATCTGTATAAGCACGTTGCTGCAAGCTTGATAGTAGTTGGGGTCGAGGCGGACGTTGCGAGCCCCGCTGTCGCAGTCGTCTACGTAGGCGGCTGCCCGGCTGGCGGTTGCCGCTAGAGATTCGATATCCAGTTGGCTGCAATAGGTCATGGTCCGCTCCTGTGGATTAGCCCGGCAAATCTGCCTGTCACGTGTGTACTAACGTCATGCCTCGTCAAAGGTTGAGTCTTGTTCGAGGGCGAAACAAAGCGATACAAATCCGGCATGTGGCGTCATTGAATATCCTCGGCCAGCGAACGATGTGGTGTGAAGACTGTCAATCCATCCATGGCTTGAGCTTTGTAGACACGGGGCAGGGCGGCCGCTCGCCAGCTTGTCGGCTTGTTGAGCGGATGTCGGCGGTATGGTTTCTGCCGGGTAATTTTTCCCGGATGAAACGGACAGGGGGTGGAGATGAACGGTTTTCTGAAACGCTGCTTCGGTAGCATCGCCCTGCTTTGGGTTGGTATGTTGCCTGCAGGGGCAGCGGCAGGCTGTCCGCCGCTGCTTGAACATACCTTCAGCGTTCTGCAGGATGGCAAGCCGATGCCGCTGTGCCAATATGCAGGCAAGGTGATTCTCGTCGTCAATACCGCCAGCTACTGTGGCTTTACCTCACAGTACGATGGCCTGGAAAAGCTATATGCCCGCCTCAAGGACAAGGGATTGGTGGTCCTCGGTTTTCCGTCCAACGATTTCGGCGAGCAGGAACCGGGGAGCGACAAGGAGATCGCCGATTTTTGCCGGCTGACCTATGGAGTCGAGTTCCCTATGGCCGGCAAGACGGTCGTCAAGGGCAGGGATGCCAACCCCTTCTATCGGCAGTTGGCCGAGATCACGGGTAGTCGGCCAAAATGGAATTTCCACAAATACCTGATCAATCGCGAGGCGACGCAGGTAGTCGCTTATACCAGCTTCACCAAGCCCGACGACCAGGCGTTGCTGAAGATGATCGACGAATTTCTCAAGTAATGGCGTCCAGTCCGGGGGGGCTACATGAGGCTGGGCGCATGGCGAACGCGTATCGCCTCGCGCCCGAATGTCCCGCTTCAGGCGTGCATCGGCCGGGGGCGCAGTCCCCCTTCAATGGCGCAGTCCAGGCGCCTGCGCAATGTTATGGCAACTTCGTCGGGAGGGGTTTCTGACAGCGTGAAACAGGTGTCGGTCAGGCTCTCGATCAGATCGTATAGCCAGGCCCGCTCCCAGGTTTCATCGGTCAAATCGGTTACCGTCTCGCGGCTTTGATCGATCCCCATGGCATCGATCAACTCTTGCATCAGGTCGTGAACGACGGAGTGCACGTCCGGTCTGGGGGCGGAATTGTCCAGGTGGAGACGGGCTTTTTCGAGCGATGAGAGGACGCGCTTCATTCGATTGGTCATTCGAGGCTGGTGCGGGATGCTCAGCCAGATGTTAATGATCGGCAGCCGGGATCTATCCCTAAAGTTAGGGGTGTGGTTGATTAAATAAAACGATAAAATCGTCACAAATAATTGGTTGTGGTGTTTATGCCGCCTCAAATGCAAAAATTGCTGTGTGTGGAGCCATCCCTAACCCAGCAGGCGATCGTTCGGCAGATGGCGGCGCAATATGGACTCGATTGTGTTGTCTGCTTTGGTGAAGCCGATGCCTTGCGCATGCTGGAGGATGACTACGCCTTGATGATCGTGGCCAACGAGCTGGCCGATGGCGATAGTCTGCAGCTCATCGAGGCGGTTCGCTTGTCGGTCGAGACGGCAATGTTGCCTGTCGCTTTCGTGACCGGTAACGAAGACCGCGCGCTGGCTAACGCTGCGATGCGCGCCGGGGCAACGGAAGTATTTTTACGGCGTGACCCGGGGGCCTTGGGTGACTTCATTGCCGCCTATGTGGCGGATCGTGAGCAAGCACATTTCAGCGGTCGGGTCTTGGTGCTCGAGGACTCGGAGTCGCATGCCAGCTATATGGTGCATCTGTGCCGTGCGCTCGGGTTAGAGGTTGACGTCTGCACCAGTGTCAAGGCAGGCCTGGCGCGCTACCGTCGGGGAAAATACCAGTTGCTCATCGTCGATGTCGTTCTGGAGGGCATACAAAGCGGAATCAGCATGGTGCGGGATATTCGCGAACGCCACCTGGACGGTCGGCAGCCCATTCTCGTCATGTCGGGCTATGACGATCTCCCGCGGCGTTTGCTGGCTTTGAAAAGCGGTGCGGATGATTTCATCAGCAAGCCTTTTTCCCCGGAGGAGTTCATCTGGCGTCTGACCAAGCTTCTGCGCGCCTACGCGCTATCCGATGCCGGGCCGGTTTCACCGATGCCCGAAGGACAGGATTTCATGTCCCTGCTGTCGCACCGGGAGCGGGAAATAGCCGAAAGGATACTGGCGGCCAAGACCGACAAGGAAATTGCCCGCGAAATGGGCATTTCCTTCTGGACGGTACGTAGCCATATCGAACAGATTTTCATCAAGACCGGCGCCCACAATCGTCGCGACCTGATCGTGCGTTATCGCGGAAAGTAAGGGCCGTCAGCGCGCGGCCAGCAGCTTGCCGAGCAGGCTCCCGGAATGCTCCCGGCCGCTCAGGACATACTCCAGTTCATTGGCGTTGCGCAGGGTCAGTTCCAGATTGCGTTGGGCTGCCAGAGGGCTGGCAAACAACAGCTGGTCACCGGCCTGCAGCCTGAAATCTGCGGCCGGTAACAGAAAGTAGTCGCTGCCTCGCTCGACAAGCAGGGGCACGACAGGCAGACGACGTTCACGATCGGCGCCATCGCGCAGAATATCGCCAAGGCATATTGACTGGTTGTGCATGAGCGCTTGCCACAGGGCGGTTGCTTCGGTTGCATTCAGGCGGTTGTCCCAGATCACCGGGGTCAGGCCCTCGCAATCAGCGTGCAGGCTCTCAGCCAGTTCTCGGCAGCGTGCTCCATCTATGCTCTGAACCCTGTCCAGGAAGTGGGAGAGCAGCGGCGCGGTCAGGATCGCAATGCACTCCCGGGCGATGATGCGACTTGGGAGTACCGTGAAGTCGGCGCCATAGGCCGTAAACAGCGCCTCATTGGCAGCCTGGTTCTGACGGGCAACGACAAATAGGGAGGGATTGAGTTCGCTGGCGGTGACTGCGATCGACAAGTTGTTGACGTCGTTGTTGCTGCCGGCAACGATACCGCTGGCCTTGTCGATGCCGGCCTGGCGCAGCGTGCCGGCTTCGGTTCCGTCTCCGGCAATATTCTGGTCGGCGTCGCGGGCGGTGGGGTCGATGATCGTCAGCGTGATACCGGTATCACGCAGGCGGTTGGCTACGGCATGGCCAAACCGACCGTAGCCGCACAGAATCCAGTGCCCGCGCGGTGGCAGGTGCGGTTCGGGGATCGGCGTCTCGGGCAAGCTGGTCAGCAGTTCGATCAGGCGAAAGCGCTCGGGGGCGGCGACCGCCAGCGCCAGTCGCTCGGCAAAGCGCTCGTAGGGATTGATGATGTGATCGGTACCGAATGAAGCCATGTTGGCGGCGATGCTAGCCTGCTCGGCACGGGCGATGACAGGAATGTCGGGATTGAGCAGGCGAACGGCAATGGCAATCGCCAGATTGGCCTGTTCGTCGTCGGTGACGGCCAGAAGTCCGCGGCATTTGGGGTGTTTCAGTCCTGCCAGACGGAGGTTTTCGGGAAGCCGGGCATCAGCGGCGAGGGCCGGGGTGTCGGTCTTAAAATCGAGCAGGTCGAGTTCCTCGACGCGCAATTCATCCTTTTCGATGACCACGAATGCTTGCCCGATGTGGTCGAAACTGCGGGCGATCAGGCTGCCGGTCTCGCCGCAGCCGCAAATCAGGTAGAAATCCTGGCGGATGTGGCGGACCCGGCGGGCGAAGCGGTTGGTGGTCAGCGTATTCTGGAAACCCTTGTCTTGCAGCAATGCGATCAGCGTCACTACCGAATAGGACCAGCCGATCACCGTCAGGTAGATGCAGAAGGTGACCCACAGCCGCTGGGCATCGGAAAAGGCGACCGGGATTTCGCCAAAACCGATGGTGGTTGCCGTATAGCTGATGAAGTAAAAGGCGTGGAAAAAGCTCATCGGCGCCGTGGTTTTTCCCTCGGCATCGACACCGGGTACGAGCGTCAGCCCGAACACCGAGACGGCATAGATCACGATGAGAACGATGATCGGCGCCCGCATGCGGCGCAGAACGAGGAAGAAGGCGCTATTCACGCTGTGCTCCGATGCACTAGCGGCGCAGCATCACGGTTTCGATGATCAGGATGATGACCGAGACGATATTGGCGAACAGCGCTCCGCCGGACAGTGACACCACGCTGGATGTCACATGGGCGGTCATGCCGACGCCGGTGATATGCACGGCGATGCCCCAGGTGATGGCAGCAGCGATCAGTTGCAGGTCGGCGACCAGGCTGGTCGACAGGTGGATGGCGCCGATCTGGGTACGGTCGCCGAACTTGAGGGCGGTAGCGATCAGGCTGACGACCAGTGCGGCGGCCAGTTCGTAGACGCTATGCAATTCCGGGTTGGCGATATCGCCGATGAAAAAACCGAAATTGAGTGTTGCAGCCAGCAGGATGAAAAAACCGAAAATGACTTTTTCGAGATTCATGAAACCCCTTTATCCAAAATGAACAGGGCGCCCCGATATGGCCGGGGCGCCCTGTCAGCTTACTCCTGTTCGATTGCCGAGAACTCGCGAATCAGCGATTCTCGACCGGCGCGCTCGGTGGGGGCGCGTTGCGGGCACCCAACACCTGGTTGTCGAGGCGGCGGGTTTCCTCATCGCTGACGACCTCCAGCGCATTGACCACCTTGACGACACCGGCCGTGGTACGGGCGACAGCGATGGCGACCTTGGCTTCGCGTTCGTTGACGATGCCCATCAGGTAAACGATTCCGCGCTCGGTCAGCACCTTGATGTGGTTGGCCGACAACTGGTTGGTGTCCACCAGGCGAGCCTTGACCTTGGAGGTGATGAAGCTGTCGTTGCTGCGGCTGGAGAGCGGCGTGGCCGGGCCGATGCCCAGCTCGTTGAAGACATCCTTGACCCCTTCGATCTTGCGCACTTCCGCTTCGATGCTGGCCTTGGCATCCTCGTTCGGTACTTCGCCCGTGATCAGGATGCGGCGGTTGAAGGCGGTGAAGTTGGCATGCGCCTGCTTGGCGTATTGGGCCGGAACATGGTTGTTGGCCTTCCATTCCATCGTTTCGTCGTCGGTCTGCGTGCCGGTCGAGCGGCGATCATGGGCTGACATGACGCTGGCAGCGGCTGCCGTGCTCAGTAGCGCTGCTTCGACGCAGCCTTGCAGCGCGGGCAGGGCGACGACCAAGGCCAATACGGCCAGGTTGAGTTTGGCTTTTTGCATCATTCGACTCCCAGAAGTAGTGCATCGATGCCGTCGCACAAGCAGTGGACGATCAGCAGGTGGGTTTCCTGGATGCGCGCCGTGCGGTCGGCTGGCACGCAGAGGTGGATGTCGTCGTCGAGCAGCATGTCGCCGATCTGGCCACCGCCCTTGCCGGTCAGGGCGATGACGCGCATGTCAGCCTCGTGGGCGGCCTTGATCGCCTCGATGACGTTGCCGGAGTTGCCGGAGGTCGAGATGGCGAGCAGTACGTCGCCAGCATGGCCGAGGCCGCGTACCTGCTTGGAGAAAATCTGGTTGAACGAATAGTCGTTGGCGATGGCGGTCAGGATCGAGCTGTCGGTGGTCAGCGCGATGGCAGCCAGTTCCTGGCGCTCGGCCTCGAAGCGACCGATCAGTTCAGCAGCGAAATGCTGCGCGTCGCCGGCCGAGCCGCCGTTACCGCAGGCGAGGATCTTGCCGCCATTGATCAGGCTGTTGGTCATCGTCTCGATGGCGGCGGCGATCGGAGCGGCCATCATTTCAACCGCGTTGAGCTTGGTGTGGGCGCTGTCTTCAAAATTCTTGGCAACGCGGGCAATCAGGTCCATATCGTTCGGGCTTTTGTGTCTTTCAATCAAGGCATTCTACCTCACAGCTCGACGAAGACCTCGAAGGTCACCCGCAACCATGGATTTTGGTTGTCGTTTACCGACGACACGCGTGCGGTCAATCGCTCGCCGATATCCATGGCGTCGGCAATCAAGCGGTTTTGGGCGCGCGGCACGTAGCCTAGCTTCTGCCCCCGCCATTCGACGCGGATGGCGTTGCGGTCATGGCGGTTGTCCGGTTCGCGCACCAGTGCCAGAGCATCTCCAGCGCGGATTTCCTGCCATACCGCGCTTAAAGCGTAATACTGGCTGCCAGCCAGCGGCGAACTCTGGATCAGGGCGCGCACGCCATCCGCGTGTGCGCCGCCCAGCCAGGCGAGCAGGCTAAGCGTCAGCAGCAAACGCATCTTTGAGCCACTCCAGTCGTTCGCCGTCAATCAGCACGCAATCGAAGCGGCAATCGCACGCTGCTTTGCCAGCCAGATAGTGCTGGGCGGCAAGAATGATGCGGCGCTGCTTGCTGGCGGTGATGCTGGCCCCGGCGCCACCGAAATCGCTCCGGCTGCGCTGGCGCACCTCGACGAAAACCAGCGTCTTGCCGTCGCGGCAGATCAGGTCAATCTCGCCGCCGCGTACACGAAAATTGCGCTCGACGATGCACAACCCGTGGCGTTCGAGATACCGGGCGGCGCGCGCCTCGGCTTCGCGGCCGCGGGCGGTGGTGGTATCGTTGGTCTTTACCTGCATTCCAGAAAAAATGACGGAAGAATTTGCCGCATTGTATGTCGTCCCGACGCCGCTCGGGAACCTTGCCGACCTGACGCGCCGGGCCGAGGAAGTCCTGCGCACCGTGCCCTGGGTCGCCGCCGAGGATACCCGGCACAGCGGCCCCTTGCTCAAGCAGATCGGCGCGCAGGCGCGCACCCTGCCGGCGCACCAGCACAATGAACACGAGGCCGCTGTGCGCATCGTCGAACGCTTGCAGGCCGGCGAATCGGTGGCGCTCATTTCCGATGCCGGCACCCCGGGAATTTCCGATCCCGGTGCCCGCATCGTCGCCGCCGTGCGCGCCGCCGGCTGCAAGGTCGTGCCGCTGCCCGGCCCGTGCGCCGCGACGACCGCCCTGTCGGCCTCCGGCCTGCTCGACGAGCATTTCCTGTTCTACGGCTTCCTGCCCTCCAAGGGCGGCCAACGCCGGCAGGCGCTGGAGGAACTGCGCGACACGCCTTGCGCCCTGGTTTTCTACGAGGCGCCGCATCGCGTACTCGAAACCGTGACCGACATGGCAGCGGTATTCGGCGAGCGCACCCTGGTCATCGCCCGCGAACTGACCAAGCTGTTCGAAACCGTGCATTCGCTGCCGCTGGGCCAAGCCCTCGACTGGCTGAAGGAAGACCCCAACCGCCAGCGCGGCGAGTTCGTGCTGATGCTCTCGGGCGCCCCGAAAGGCGGCGACGACGGCGAAGGCGAACGGGTGCTCAAGCTGCTGCTCGCCGACGGCTTGCCGACCAAGCAGGCGGCGAAGCTGGCCGCGGCGATCACCGGCGCAGCGAAAAATGCGCTGTACGAGCGGGCGCTGCTTCTGAAAGAGTGAGGCATGGGCATCAGACTGACGCCGGTCGTTATTCGCTCACGGGCGGGACGCTGGGCCCTGTCGGTGCTGGCTATCCTGTGGGCGGTGGCCGGCTGGTGGATCGTTGTCGACGGGAGCCTGATGCTGTCGAACAGCAAGTACTCGCGGAATGCCGCACTGATCGATGGCGGGCAGGCCTTGTTCATGGCGCTTGTCTTCTTGTCACTGTCGACGGTGGCAGCCGCGGTAGTCCTGCAGAGTCTGCAGGCCAGCAGGCTCTGGTACCGACTGCTGCTGTGCGCCAACCTCGGCTTGCCCGTGGCTGCCTGGTTTGCCCTCCATTGAGAGGGGCGACTCTTCGTTGTGTCGGGCAACGGGCTGTTAAAATGGCAGAAGAATGTTTTCGGAAATCCACATGCAACTGACCATCACCCGCCCCGACGACTGGCATCTCCACCTGCGCGACGGTGAAGCGCTGGCCGCTGTCCTGCCGCACACCGCCCGCCAGTTCGGCCGCGCCATCGTCATGCCCAACCTGAAGCCGCCGGTCACCACCGTTGACCAAGCTGCTGCCTACCGCGACCGCATTCTCGCGGCCTTGCCGACGGGCATGGCTTTCGAGCCGTTGATGACGCTGTACCTGACCGACAACACGCCACCCAGCGAAGTGGCCAAGGCCGCCGACTCCGGTTTCGTCAAGGCAGTGAAGCTGTACCCGGCGGGGGCGACGACCAATTCCGACGCCGGTCTGACCGACATCGCCAAGGCCTACGATACGCTGGCCGAGATGGAGCGTGTCGGATTGCCGCTATTGGTGCATGGCGAAGTGACCGATCAGAAGGTCGACCTCTTCGACCGCGAGAAGGTCTTCATCGACACCGTGCTGCTGCCGCTGACGCAGCGTTTCCCGAAGCTACGCGTGGTCATGGAGCACATCACGACGAAAGATGCTGCCGAATTCGTGGCCGCGACGCCGGCCAACGTCGGCGCGACGATCACTGCCCATCATCTGCTGTATAACCGCAATGCCATCTTCCAGGGCGGCGTGCGGCCGCACTGGTATTGCCTGCCGGTTCTGAAGCGCGAGACGCATCGCGAGGCGCTGGTCGCTGCGGCGATTTCCGGCAATCCGAAGTTCTTCCTCGGCACCGACTCGGCGCCGCATGCCAAGGGGGCCAAGGAGGCGGCCTGCGGCTGCGCAGGCTGCTACACGGCCTATGCGGCCATCGAACTGTATGCCGAAGCCTTCGAACAGGCTGGGGCGCTCGACAAGCTGGAAGGCTTTGCCAGCTTCCACGGCCCGGACTGGTACGGCTTGCCGCGCAACGCCGACCAAATCACGCTGGCCAAGCAAGAGTGGGCCGTGCCGGGCGAGTATCCGTATCTCGCCACCGACAGCATCGTGCCGCTGCGGGCCGGCGAAACCCTGTCCTGGAAAATGCTCTGAGGAAACCGACCATGCGTCTGCGCACTCTTCTCCTGCCGCTGCTTGCCCTGCCGCTACTGTCAGCCTGTGTGAATGATGGCGCGACGTATGAAATCGACGGCACCCGCGAGCATGTCCTTTCGCTGATTCGCGAGCAGCCGTATTTCTGGGACAGCAAGCTCAATCTCTACCTGGTCGTTTCCCGGATGCCGGCCTGCATGCGTCGACACAGCCTGGGGCCGGCAACGGAGAAGACCAAGGTCGAGGTCTACCAGGTGCCGTCGGGTGCCTTTGTCATCAAGGTCGGCAAGAAGATGTTCGCGACGGAAACGCAAACGTGCGAGAGCTTCGCCAAGATGGACAGCGAGCCGCCGGAAGGCCTGGGAAGCTTGAAAGGCACCTTCCGTCAGAAGAAGGGCGTGCTCGTTTTCGTCAAGGAAGACGAGGCGGATAATTCTGCTGAAGAGTGAGCGCCTGCTCACACTGCACGGGTTTCCTGTTCGACCCGTTGCGCGTCTGGCTGGATAGACTTCCGGCACGGCCCGACACAGCGGCCGTGGCCGAATTGGCCGAGCGCTTTCCGCTATATCTCGACAACGGGCAGCGGATTCGTTTCGTGCCACCGCAGGCCGATGGGCGAATTTACGAGTGCCGCATCCATGAGTCTGGCGAGGTCGAGACCCGCCGGGACAACTGGCACGACTTCTTCAATGCCCTGGTCTGGCTGACTTTTCCACAAACCAAGAAGGCGATCAGCGCCGCTCATGTCCGCGCCATGCAGGCGCCGGGCGAATTGCGGGGCAAGGTGCGTGATGCACTGACCCATTTCGACGAATGCGGGATTGCCGTCCTGTCGAGCCGGCCGGACCTGCTCGAATACCTGCGCGGGTTTCGCTGGAAGGCGCTGTTCATCGAACATCGCGACGACGTCCGGCGCCATATGCGTTTCGTGGTCTTCGGTCACGCCACCTACGAACAGTTGTTGGCCCCGTTTCGCGGCCTGACTGCCAAGGCCTTGCTCTATCCGGTGGAAGAAGCCTGGCTGGCGCAGCCGGCGGCCGATTTGAGCCGCGCGGTGGATGGTTTGCTAGCGGCCGATGTCGAAGCCGGCCGCGTCGCTCGCTCGGCCGATCTGCAGCCCTTGCCCTTGCTGGGCATTCCGGGTGTTGTCGCGGACAGCGAAAACCCGGCCTATTACGACGATACCTGGCAATTCCGTCCGGGGCGGCGGCAGTGGAAGCCGCCGGGCGAGGCCTGATTCGGCGACCTCGGCCAAATGCCCCGGCGAGCGGCCCGGTGGGGGGCTCGCCGGGGTCTGACGATCAGGCTGCCTGCCGGACGCCGCCGGCGACCTTGAGGCGGTTGATGCCGCTGACGATGGCCTTGATCGACGCGGTGACGATGTTGCTGTCGATACCGACCCCGAAGCTTTCTCCCTTGCCGGTTGCGGCCATCTCGACAAAGGCGCAGGCGCGGGCATTGCCGTCCTCGCCCATCGGCACCATCGAACGTTCCTCGTAGTTGCGCACCTGGACCTTGATGCCGGCGCTTTCGAGGGCGTGCATCGTCGCGTTGATCGGGCCGTTGCCTTCGCCGGTGAG
The DNA here is from genome assembly GCF_051122455.1 of Dechloromonas sp. ARDL1. Lineage (NCBI taxonomy): Bacteria > Pseudomonadati > Pseudomonadota > Betaproteobacteria > Rhodocyclales > Azonexaceae > Dechloromonas > Dechloromonas sp. ARDL1. Next base: position 3,095,966 of record NZ_CP168939.1, on the reverse strand, counting down.
AATGTGTGGCGTACCGTCGATGTCGACCGAGAGGCGGATGCCTTGCGCGCTGCCATGCTCGTAGAGGTGGTGCTCGCGATAGCGGACGGCGTGCTCGGCCTCAAGATAGGTCTGGCTGAAGATGTTCCAGATGTCGTCGGCGCTGACTTCGCCGCCGTGCTTGTCGGTATGTTGTTGCACGACGCCGGAAAACTCGACCTGGAGGCGACGCGGCATGACCACGCCGTACTCGGTTTCCATGAGGTAAGCGATGCCCCCCTTGCCGGACTGGCTGTTCACGCGGATCACCGAGTCGTAGCTGCGGCCGACGTCGGCCGGGTCGATAGGGAGATAAGGCACTGCCCATTGCTCGTCCGCCTTTTGAGCAGAGAACCCCTTCTTGATGGCGTCCTGGTGGGAGCCGGAGAAGGCCGTGAAAACGAGATCCCCGACGTATGGGTGGCGCGGATGGATCGGGAGCTGGCTACAGTGTTCGAAGGTGCGCGCAACGGCGTTGATGTCCGAGAAATCGAGGCCCGGATGGACGCCTTGCGTGTACATGTTGAGGGCGAGGGTGACGAGGTCGACGTTGCCGGTGCGCTCGCCGTTGCCGAAAAGGCAGCCCTCGACGCGATCGGCGCCGGCCATGAGGCCGAGTTCGGCGGCGGCGACGGCGGTGCCGCGGTCGTTGTGCGGGTGGAGGCTGATGATCACGCTGTCGCGTCGGGCGAGGTTGCGGTGCATCCACTCGATCTGGTCGGCGTAGATATTCGGCGTGGCGATCTCGACCGTGGTCGGGAGGTTGAGGATGACCTTGCGCTGCGGCGTCGCGCCCCAGGTCGCGGTGACGGCGTCGCAGACTTCCTTGGCGAAATCGAGTTCGGTGGCGGTGAAGAGCTCCGGGCTGTATTCGAGGGTGATCTCGGTTTCCGGCATCTCGTCGGCAAGCGTGCGGATGAGGCGTACCGCATCGGTGGCCATGGCGACGACCTCGGCCTTGCTCATGTTGAAGACCGTTTCGCGGAAGGTCGGGCAGGTGGCGTTATAGACGTGAACGATGGCCTTTTTCGCGCCCTTGAGCGATTCGAAGGTGCGGCGGATGAGGTGCTCCCGCGCCTGGGTGAGTACTTCGATGGTCACGTCGTCGGGAATATGGCCGCCTTCGATGAGGCTGCGCACGAAACCGAATTCGGTTTCCGAGGCCGACGGGAAGGCGATTTCGATTTCCTTGAAGCCGATGTCGCAGAGCATCTTGAACATGCGCATCTTCTTGTCGGCGTTCATCGGCTCGAAAAGCGCCTGGTTGCCGTCGCGGAGATCGGTGCTCATCCAGATCGGCGCCTTGTCGATGACGCGGTTCGGCCACTGGCGGTCAGCGATTTGAACCGGTGGGAAGGCGGTGTATTTGGTGTTGGGGGTGGAAATCATGGCTTGCTCCTGAAGGCTTGATCGATGGCGAAAGTTTAGGCCAAATCTGCGGGCAGGTGCTTGCGTATTGAAGTCTGTTTTGGCTTAATGTTGGCAGAAAATTGCGCAATATTTTTTTAAAGTGGAATTTAATGGAAATCGATCGCTACGACCGGCAAATTCTCGCCATCCTGCAGTCGGATGGACGTATCAGCAATCAGGATTTGGCCGATCGTATCGGCTTGTCGCCGTCACCCTGTTTGCGGCGGGTTCGGGCCTTGGAGGAGTACGGGTTGATCGCCGGCTACCGCGCCTATCTCGATGCCCGGAAGCTGGGGCTGACCTTGATGGCCTTGATCGGCATTTCAATGGATCAGCACACCCCGGAGCGCTTTGCCAACCTGGAGGCGACGATCACCGAGATTCCGGAGGTGCTGGAGTGCCTGCTCATTACCGGCCAGCAGTCGGATTACCAGCTCAAGGTCGTGGTGCGCGACATGGATGCCTATCAGGATCTACTGCTCAACAAGATCACGCGGATCACCGGCGTGACCGGCGTACATACCAGCTTCGTGCTGCGCAAGGTGATCGACCGGAGCGCTTTGCCGGTCGGCGCGAACATGCCCTAGTCCCGGGCGCGCTCGAAAACACGGGAGGCGAGATCCGCCGGGTCGTGGAGGGTCGGGAAGGGAAGGCTGGGCATCGACGCGGAAAAGTAGGTCTCCCATTGCTTTTCCGACAACTCCACCTCGGTTACGCTGGTAACGCGCCGTTCCTCGTACAGGCGGCGCTCGCTCAAGCCCTTGGGCGGGCCGGCGTTGCGCATGCGTCGATCCCGGCGTTTGCGGCGCTCGGTGATGGCTGCCTTGGGTTGCGGCGCTATCTCCGGCATCTCGGCGCCGTGCGCCAGCAGCAGATTGACGACGGCGCGGTGTTCGCCGCGCAGCGCCATGCGGATCGGGCCGCCCCTGCCCTGGGCATTGGGGGCGTGGATGTCGGCACCGCGCCGGATCAGTTCGCGGACGACATCGATATGGCCTTTGAAGCAGGCGATGCGCAGCGGCAAACCGGGGTCGCCGTGGATGTCGGCTTCCTCGATGTCGGCACCATGATCGAGGGCGATCATGGTTGCTTTCAGATTTCCTTTTTCGACGGCTCGTCGAAGTGCGCTGTACATGGTTCCTGTTCCTGCAAACGATGGCTCGGCGATCAAGTTCTATTCGAATCTGGCTTTTCTTACCGAGTACGAGCCAAGGGTAGCGTTTGTCTCCAAAGGCCGCCGTTAAATGCTTCACGAAGGGGCGCACGATGGTTTTGACGCTGCCGCGCGGGGCGAGCGCGTATAATCCGCAGCGGAAAGTCGGCCAGGCAATCGCTGGATACTTCGGTATCGGGAGGAAAGTCCGGGCTCCAGTGGGCAGGATGCCAGCTAACGGCTGGGTGCTATAAGTCGCAAGACCCAAGGCAACGGAAAGTGCAACAGAGAACAGACCGCCGATGGCCTCGCAAGAGGATCAGGTAAGGGTGAAACGGCGAGGTAAGAGCTCACCGCGTCCACGGTAACGGCGGACGGCACGGTAAACCCCATCCGGAGCAAGACCAAATAGGGAAGCTGAGGCGTGGCCCGCGCTGCTTCCGGGTAGGTTGCTTGAGCCTGTCGGTGACGGCAGGCCTAGAGGAATGATTGCCGAACCTCGCAAGGGGGGAACAGAACCCGGCTTATCGGCCGGCTTTCCACTTCTTTTCAGATGCTGCGGCGCTCAGCGGCCAACGCCGGCAAGTTCCAGGCGCACAGCGTCGAGATGCCCTGTCTTGACGTAGATGACGCAGCCTTCGACACTGAATGGTGTGTGTTCCGAGAGGTGCGGGCTACGCAGCCAACTGCCGGCTAGGTATCTGCCGTGTTCGTCCTGGAAGGTGCCTTCGAGCACAAAGATTTCTTCGCCGCCCCAATGGCGGTGGCGGTTGAATCGCGTCCCGGCGGCCCAGCGGACGAGCGCCGTGTGCTCCGTTCCAAATGTATGTAACGGCAGCACTGAGAGTCCGGGAACGAGGCCGGGCAACCACGTTGCCTGGCGCGTGTCGAGGCGGGTTGTGCCCAGATCGTCGGGGGCAAATTGATGCAGTTTGACCAGCATGACGCAGCCTTCATCGCTGTACGGGGCGTGACGGCTACCCGGCGGATTGCGCAGGTAGCTGCCGGCAGGGTGGTCGCCGCTGGCGTCGGAAAAGGTCCCCGACAATACCAGCGCCTCTTCGCCGCCCGGGTGCGCATGTTCAGGAAAGGCTGCGCCCGGCGCATAGCGCACAAGTGAGGTGGCGCGGCCGTGTTCGGCGGCGACGCGGTCGAGCATCCTCCGCTCGACACCACCGCTCGGCGAAGCGACCCAGGGCATGTCTACCGTGTTGAGAACGACCCTCTGGGTGAAATCGCTATTAATCTGCATGAGGCTCTCTGGAGGCGTGTTGAAAAGTGTACGTTTGGCAACAGGCCGAACATAGTGCTTGGCCCGTTGCCAGATGCCCGAATTGCTTAGTTGCGGCCCGCCATGACGCCACCATCGACATCCCAGACGGCGCCGGTTACCCAGCCTGCTTCGGCAGAAAGCAGGAAGGCGACGGCGTTGGCGACATCTTCCGGCGTGCCGATGCGTCCGATCGGATGGAAAGCGTTGAAGCCTTGCAGCGCCTCATGAACCTGCTCCTTCGGAATGAAGCCTTCGTAGATTGGCGTTTCGACGACAGCCGGAGCGACGGCATTCACGCGGATGCCATGATCGGCGAGTTCCATGGCCAGATGCTGGGTCAGCGCATGCAAACCGGCCTTGGCCATCGAGTAGGCCGAGGACGGGGTGGCCTTGATGGCCTGCTTGGCCCACATCGAGCCGACATTGACGATGGCGCCGGGACGCTTGCCGGCGACCAGCTTGCGGGCGAAGGCCTGGGTGAGGAAGAAGAAGGCGCGGTTCAGCGTCATGTACTGCTCGTAGTCGGCTGCTTCATGGTCAAGAAACGATTTGGGCAGGAAGAGGCCGGCTGCGTTGACCAGCAGGTTGGCGTTGAGGTCATCGCCGATGCGGCTGACCAAGCTGTCGACATCGGCCGGCTTGGCGATGTCGGCGACAATGCTGCGCACCTCACCGAGCGTCGACAGTTCGGCGACGGCGGCATCGAGGCGGCTAGCCTGGCGGCCGACGATGATGGCTTTGCCGCCACCTTGCAGCACTTTGCGAGCGGAAGCCTTGCCCATGCCGGTGCTGCCGCCGATGACGAGAACGGTTGAGTCTTTGAAGCAGTGGTTCATGGTGTATTCCTTCTAGTAGGTAGATTTGCGGCTGAAAAAAAACGGAAACAAAAACAAGCTGCTCGTTTCCCGGAGGGGTGATCGAGCGCGCCGAGGGGGTCAGGCAAACAAGTGCGTGCCGTGGGTTATCGCTGCTCCGGCCCGGAGTGCGGCGGCGATGTGCACGGTTTCAGCCAGTTCGGCGTCGCTGGCGCCGGCTTCACGGGCGGCCTTGCCGTGAATTTCGATGCAGTAGCTGCATTGCGTGGTCAGCGCAACGGCAACGGCCATCAATTCCTTGTATTTTTTCGGGATGCTGCCTTCGGCAAAGACCGCCTTGTCGTAGGACCAAAAAGCGTCGGTAGCCGGCTGGGCGGCCTTGCCGATGCGTGGCAGGCGCTTGAGGTTATCCATGTGATGCATGCTGATGACTCCTTGGTTAAGTTGCTGATCGGGATCAGGCCTTGGGGTAAAAACAATCCTTCCAGTAGGTAGGTTTGTTGGCTAAAAAAATCAGGGCAATTCGAATGTCTGCAAGATGTTGGCGACTGCCTGGTCGAAACTATCCGGCGACTGCATTGAGCGGGCTACCAGAAGAGCGCCCTGGCAAATCGATAGGAAGCTTGCGGCACGGTCAGCGGGATTGCCGCCGCCGGCCAATTCGCCGCGTGCCAGACCGGCTGAAATCAGTTTGCTCAGCCAGTCCAAGTTCATCGTCATGAAGCGACGTACGCCAACGGCGACGCTGGGTGGCACGACTTCGACTTCCGAAGCGAGCATGCCGCACAGGCAGCCCCAGCCTTTTTCGACGCTGTTGCGATACAGTTGAGCATAGGCTCGTAGTGCTTCGCCGGCCGTGATTTTCTGGCGTCCGATGTCAGCCAGTGCCTGCTCGAATAAGCTGATGTATTGGTCGACCAGTGCCAGGCCGAGATCTTCCTTTGCCGGAAAGTGATGGTGAATGCTGGCTTTGCGGATGCCGACCCGTTCGGCTAGGTCTGCATAGCTGAAGCCGCTGTAGCCGCGGGTCCGGATCAGTTCGGCAGCATGGTCGAGGAGGGCTTGGCGAGTGTCCATGGATGTAATCTGCCTACTGATAGGTATTCTGTCAATGCTGTTGCTGTCTTCCTAAGAAAAATTGTGGCGAACGTGGGTGAGTCACCGACCTTCCGTTGCGCAATGTGGAGAACTCCTATTGAAGTTGTGCCGCGATTCGCACTGCTTACGGGCGGCTTATTTGGGCTTGGCGGTTATGCAAGACCTGGTGGAGCGATCGCCGCAACTAGTATAGTAGGGGAGGCCGGTCTGCGGCTCAGCGGGTCTGCTGCTCGCGAACAATCTTCCACTCGTCGCCTTCGCGGGCGACATGCAGGGTTTTGCCGCGACCGACCTCGCGATAGCTGCCCGAGGCATAGTCCTGCTCGAAGCTGACCTTGAAGCGATCCTGTTCCAAGCGTTCGATGACGACGTTGTGCAACTGCACCTCGATGGCGGCGGTGCCGGCGAGTTTCTTGCTGCGGGCGGCAACCCAAGCATCGCGGCTGCCGCCATCGGCCGGGGTGAAGCCAGAACCGTAGGCGGCCAGATAGGCGGGCAGATCATGGCCTTGCCAGGCCTGGCGCCAGGTTTCGAGCAGATCACCAATCTGCTTCTCGTCCGGGATGCTGTTGGCTGCAGACGGTACGGATTCCGGCTGTGCTTGTTCGACGGGCGAAACAATGGCGGTGGCTGCGACGGGAAGTGTGATCGGCTGTCGTTGGGTAGCCGAGGTTGCGGTCTGGTCTTGCATGGCCAGCCACATGGCGCTGGCACCCAGCGCTGCGGAAAGCAGGCAGGCGATCAGCGTGCGGCTTATGCCGTGGCCGCGTTTTGCTGACGGGGCCTTGCCGGCGGGGAGCGCAATGACCGTTGCCGGTGTGTTGTCGGTGTGTTCCCCCAGCGCGGTCTCCAGTTGTTGCAGACGCTGGGCCATGGCTTTTTCCTGGGCGGCGGCGAAGCGGTTCGCTGGACGTGGCATTGCTTGGTGCGGAGCCAAAAAGGCGGCATCGATCAGGCTGCCGGTCAACAGGGTGTTATGAGTGGCCACAATATTTCCTCACAGGGAGCATGGGGATGACCCGATGGAGGGAATTCTGGATGCAGTGACTCCCGGAAGGAATCGACTATTTCACGATTTTGTCCACTTTGTGAAAACGATGCACAGGGCCGATTACTTCGACAGGCTGCGCATGGCCCGCTCCAATCCATCGAGCGTCAGCGGGAACATTCGGTCCTTGCCCATGATCTGGCGGATCATGCCGATTGATGAGGTGTGATCCCAGTATTTCTCGGTCACGGGGTTGAGCCAGGCGGCGTGCGACCAGATGTCGACCATCCGTTGCAGCCAGACGGCGCCGGCTTCCTCGTTCCAGTGCTCGACGCTGCCGCCGGGACGGCCGACCTCGTAGGGGCTCATGCTGGCGTCGCCGACGAAGATCAGCTTGTAGTCCGGGCCGTAGGTGTGGATGACGTCCCAGGTGGACATTTTCTCGCCATGCCGCCGGCGGTTGTCCTTCCACACGCCTTCGTAGACGCAGTTGTGGAAGTAGAAATGCTCAAGGTGCTTGAATTCGGCGCGGGCGGCGGAGAAAAGCTCCTCGCAGGCCTGGATGTGGTCGTCCATCGAGCCGCCGACGTCGAGAAAGAGCAGCACCTTGATGGCATTGTGCCTTTCCGGGCGTAGGTGCAGGTCCAGCCAGCCGCCGTTGCGAGCGGTGCCGGCGATGGTGCCGTCGAGGTCGAGTTCGGTTGCTGCTCCCTTGCGGGCAAAGCGACGCAGCCGGCGCAGCGCGACCTTGATGTTGCGCACGCCGAGCTCGACCGTGTCGTCGAGGTTGCGGAATTCGCGCTGATCCCACACCTTGATCGCCGTCCGGTTGCCCACCGATTCGCCGCCGATGCGCACGCCTTCCGGGTTGTAGCCGCCATGGCCGAACGGCGAGGTGCCGGCGGTGCCGATCCACTTGCTGCCGCCGGCGTGGCGTTCCTTCTGCTCGGCCAGCCGTTCCTTCAGCTGCTCCAGCACCTTCTCGTAGCCGAGCTTCTGCAGGCGGGCGCGGTCGGCTTCCGACAGATGGCGGCGGGCGGCCAGTTCCAGCCATTCCTCGGGCACCATGGCATCGAAGCCGGGCAGCGCCTCGATGCCCTTGAAGTATTCACCGAAGGCGCGGTCGAAGCGGTCATAGAGGGCTTCGTCCTTGACCAGCAGGGTGCGCGACAGCAGGTAGAAATCGTCCAGGCTGCCGCTGACCAGCCGCGCTTCCAGTGCTTCGAGCAGGGCCAGCAATTCCTTGGTCGATACCGGCAACTGGCGCGACTTCAGGTGCAGGAAGAAATCGACGAGCATTGACTAGCTCTTGCGGCGGCTCATGAAGGCCAGGCGCTCGAACAAGTGAACGTCCTGCTCGTTCTTCAGCAAGGCGCCGTGTAGCGGCGGAATGGCGTCCTTCGCTTCCTTGGCGCGCAGGGCTTCGGGCGGGATGTCTTCGGCGAGCAGCAGTTTCAGCCAGTCGATCAGCTCGCTGGTCGACGGCTTCTTCTTCAGGCCGGGTACTTCGCGCAGGTCGAAGAAAACTTCCAGCGCTTCCTTCAGCAGTTCATGCTTGAGCACCGGGAAGTGCACCTCGACGATGCGCTGCATGGTCTCCTTGTCCGGGAACTTGATGTAGTGGAAGAAGCAGCGGCGCAGGAAGGCGTCGGGCAGCTCCTTCTCGTTGTTCGAGGTGATGATGATCAGTGGCCGGTGCTTGGCCTTGATGGTCCGATGCAACTCGTAGCAATGGAATTCCATGCGGTCGAGTTCGCGCAGCAGGTCGTTGGGGAACTCGATATCGGCCTTGTCGATTTCGTCGATCAGCACCACCGACGGCTGGTCGCACTAGAAGGCCTGCCACAGCACGCCATGCACGATGTAGTGCGAGATGTCCTCGACGCGCGGGTCGCCGAGCTGCGAGTCGCGCAGGCGGGAAACCGCATCGTATTCGTAGAGGCCTTGCTGCGCCTTGGTCGTCGATTTGACGTGCCACTGGAACAGCGGCATGTTCAGCGCACGGGCCACCTCCTCGGCGAGCAGCGTCTTGCCGGTGCCCGGTTCGCCCTTGATGAGCAGCGGGCGTTGCAGGGCGACGGCGGCATTGACCGCCAGGGTCAGGTCGCGCGTGGCGACGTAGCTATCGGTACCTTCGAATTTCATGGTTTTGTCTGTGGTGCTAGGGATGCGAGGATTGTATGACTAAAGACCCCGCCGGAAGTGCCCTACAATGCGGCATGGAATCGATTCAACTCCCTGAAATCCACTGGCAGGAAGGCGGCCACGAACACCTCGCACGCTGGCGTTCGGAGGCCGGCATCGCGCCGCATGCCGAGATCGGCATCGCTGATGACCGCACATCGGCTGACGACGCCTACCGCCTGCTCGAATCCGGCACCGCGCTGCTCTGGCGTGGCGACTGGGTCAATGCCCGGCATCTGATGCAGGCCCTCACCAAGCGGGCCGACCGCCGTTTCGGCGCGCAACGCGGCAAGGCGCCCAAGACGCCAGCCGAGGCCTTCGCCCGACACCGCGAAACGCAAGGCAAACGGGCCGCCTTGCTCAATCGCCTGATGGTGCCGCTGAATGGCGACTACAGCGTGCCGCTACGCCGGGCGCAGGACGTCGCCGAGGCCTGCCGGGCGGCCTACGGGGAAGCGTCGGGGGAACCCAGCCTTGTCGCCCTGCGCGAACTGCTTGCCGTTATCAGCGCCCATGAGTGGCGCAAGAAGGGCGTCCCGGTGCCCGCCGTTCAGGGGCGCATCTATCCGCATTACGGCGTGTTTTCACCGGTACGCGGCGAGTACGTCGATTTGCTCGCCACGGCGCCGATCCCTGTAGGCTGCGAGTTGGCTTTCGACATCGGCACCGGCTCCGGGATCATCGCCGCCGTGCTGGCGCGGCGCGGCGTGCCGCAGATTGTTGCTACCGACCAGGAGGAGCGGGCGCTGGCCTGCTCCTCCGAGAACATCGAGCGTCTGGGGCTGGCGAGTCAGGTGAAAATTATCAAGGCGGACCTTTTTCCGGAGGGCAAGGCATCGCTCGTCGTCTGCAATCCCCCGTGGTTGCCGGCGCAGCCGACATCGCCAGTCGAATATGCCGTGTATGACCCGGAGTCGCGCATGCTGCGCGGCTTCCTCAACGGGCTGGCGGCGCATTTGGCGGACGGCGGCGAGGGCTGGCTGATCATCTCCGATATTGCCGAATTGCTCGGCCTGCGTTCGCGCGAACAATTGCTGGCCTGGATCGCCGAAGCCGGTTTGCAGGTAATCGACCGCCTCGATACCCGGCCGAAGCATCCCAAGGCAAACGATGCAGGCGATCCTCTGCATGCCGCGCGCTCGGCCGAAGTCACCTCTTTGTGGCGCCTCGGGAAACCTTAGGGAATAAAACGATGGTCCACTCCGTTTACTCAGGTGTAGCACCCCAAAACCAACGGAGACGATCATGAAAAAAACAAACCTGATGTGTGCGCTGCTGGCGTCGGTGACGCTGGCGGCCTGTGCCGGCGGCGGCATGAAGTCCGCCCCGGCCATGATGGCAGATGGCGTGCTGACCGGCGCCAACGGCATGACCCTATACACTTTCGACAAGGACATGGCCGGCAGCGGCAAGAGCATGTGCAACGGCCCGTGCGCCACCAACTGGCCGCCCCTGTTCGCGATGGATGGCGACATGGCGAGCGGCGAGTACAGCATCGTCAATCGCGATGATGGCAAGAAACAGTGGGCCTTCAAGGGCAAGCCGCTGTACTACTGGGTCAAGGACCAGAAGCCGGGCGACAAGACGGGCGAGGGTTTCAACAACGTCTGGCACACCGCCAAGCCGTAACCCGGAAACGTGGATAGCCGCGCCATCCTCGCCGAATTGCCCCGTCTGCGCCGTTATGCGCGGGCGATGCTCGGCGACCGCGCGGCAGCGGACGACCTCGTGCAAGACACCCTGGAGCGCGCCTGGAGCCGGATTGCCCAATGGCGGCCGGGCAGCGACCTGCGCGCCTGGCTGTTCGGCATCATGCACAACCTGCGGATCGACCAGCTGCGACGCAATGGCTTGCCGATGGCGTCGCTCGACGAGGAGGAAGTGGCCGAGGTGTCTGTACGCCCGACACAAAGCGATCTGCTGGAAGTGATGGATCTTGAATCCGCCCTGCGCCAGTTGCCTGACGAGCAGCGCGAAGTCCTGTTGCTGGTCGCCCTGGAGGAAATGCGCTACGCCGATATTGCCGCCTTGCTCGGCATTCCCGTCGGCACCGTGATGTCCCGCCTGTCGCGCGGGAGGGAGCGGCTGCGTGTGGTCATGGATGGCCGCCAGCCGTCGGCCAATCTGAGAGTCGTACGATGAATACGCACCCGATAAGCGAGTTCGATCTGCACGCCTACGTCGATAACGCCTTGACGCCGGAACTGCAGGCGGAGGTCGAGGATCACCTGGCCAGGCATCCCGCCGATGCCGAGCGCGTCGCTGCCTATCGTGCCCAGAAGCAGGCGCTCAAGGCCCTGTTCCGGCCGGTGCTCGACGAACCGATTCCCGAATCCTTGCAGGCCCTGAGCGTGCAGCCGATCAAGGCACCGGCTGCGCGCGGCGGCTGGTCTGGCGGAGGCCTGTGGCAGCGTCTGGCAGCCGGGGTCGTGATCGCCGCGCTGGGCGGCGTCGGTGGCTGGCTGGCGCACGGACAACTGCAGCCGGCCGATCATATGGTGCGTGCCCTCCCCCTGTCGCACCAGGCCGCCGTGGCGCATGTCGTCTATAGCCCGGATGTGCGCCGCCCGGTGGAGATCGCCGCCGATCAGGAAGAGGCGCTGGTCAAATGGCTGAGCAAGCGCCTCGGCACCCCGATCAAGCCGCCCAAACTGGGTGCGCTGGGGTATGAACTGGTCGGTGGTCGCCTGCTGCCCGGCAACAGCGCTCCGGTGGCCCAGTTCATGTATCACGACGGGAGCGGGCAGCGCATGACGCTGTATGTGACCACCGAAGGCACCGAGAAGCGCGATACCGGTTTCCGCTTTGCCCGCGAAGGCCCGGTCAATGTGTTCTATTGGGTCGACGGCAAGTTCGGTTACGCCCTGTCGGCCGGCATCGACAAGGGTGAGCTGGCCAAGGTGGCCACTGCCGTGTACGACCAGTTCGACCAAAAATAAACGCAGCACCCCAACTCCGAGGAGATTTCCATGCAGAAGAGACGTTTTGCGCTGTCCGCGCTGGCGCTTGTCTTACCGTTTGCCAATGCAGTGCAGGCGGCCGATGCCGGGCCGGATGCCGGCCAGGTTGTCGCTGCCATCGAAGGCGTGTTCGGCGTGGTGCCGGGTGAGCGGCGCAATCACATCAAGGGTACCTGTGCGGCCGGCGACTTCGTCGGCACCAAGGAAGCCGCCAAGCTCAGCATGTCGCCCCTCTTTTCCGGAAAACCGGTGCCGGTGGTTGCCCGCTTCTCCTTGTCGGGCGGCAATCCGAAGGCGCCGGATGTGGCCAAGAGCGGACGTGGCATGGCTCTCGAATTCCAGTTGCCGAAGGGGCAATTGCATCACATCACCATGCTAAACACGCCGATGTTCGGCGCCGCCAATCCGCAGACCTTCCTCGACCTGATGCAGGCCTTGCAGCCGGACCCGGCGACCGGCAAGCCCGACCCCGAGAAGATGAAGGCCTTCAAGGCCAGCCACCCGGACAACAAGGCGCAGGCCGATTACCTGGCGAGCAACAATCCACCGGCCAGCTACGCCAGCAGCAGCTACTGGGGCATCCACACCTTCAAGTTCGTCGACAAGAGGGGCAAGGCCACGCTGGTGCGCTGGCAGTTCGTGCCGCAGGATGGCGAGAGGCGCCTGAGCGATGACGAGTTGAAGACGGTCGGCGCCAATTTCCTTGAGGCGGCCCTGATCGAAAGGGCAGGGCAGGGGCCGGTGCGCTGGGACATGATGGTCAGCATCGGCCAGCCGGGCGATGCGGAAACCGACCCGACCGTGCTCTGGCCGGCCGAGCGTCCGCAAATCAAGGCCGGTACGTTGACCATCCGCAGCGCAGTCGCCCAGAAGGGGGCGCCGTGCGAAGCGATCAACTACGATCCGCTGGTCATGGCGCCGGGCATCCAGCCGACGGCCGACCCGGTCCTGCAGTTTCGTTCGCCGGCCTACGCCGTCTCGTTCGGCAAGCGCTTGAGCGAGCGCTGAGCGCTCGGCTGCACCAATAAAGAGGCCTGCATCGTGATGCAGGCCTTTGCGTATTCGAGAAAAGGGAGGCGCCCCGGGAAAGTGGAGGCGCCTCCAAAGGCTCACGTCAGAAGTTCTTGTTCCACAGCAGGCCGAGGCGGGTAACGTTGTTGCTGGCGATGTTCAGCGCATCCTTCAGATAGGCGGCCTGCACGCTGAGAATGTCGGTCTTGGTAGTCGGAACGCGATAGGTCAGGGTCATGTCGATTTCCCGGGCATCCGGTACAAGGCTGCTCCAGCTCTTGTCGTATACCGCGTAGCCCAGTTCGTCGACGCTGGCGGTGACGATGGCGGCGCTGCCTGAGCTCAGGCGCAGCGGCTGCTTGATCGAGGCGGCGAAATGGTCGTTGGCTTTCCAGACATTCTGCTGCAGATAGGTGATGCCCCAGGAGCGGGACTGCAGGCTGCTGGTCGCGGCAAAGAGGCTGCCCTGGTCGCCCTGGCCGGCCTTGGTATGGGCGAACTCGCTGTTGAACAACAGGTTGCGGTCGCGATCCAGGCGATAGCCGAGCGAGAAGCCGACGACTTCGGTGTTGTTCTGGCCGAGCGACAGGATGCTGCCGCTGCTGTAGGCCGCACCGAGCAGGGAACTGCGCTCGGCCACGTTGCCGTAGGTGATGCCGCCGGTCAATTCTTCGTTGAAGCGGTAGGCTATGCCGAACTTCACCTGGCTGTTTTGCGGCGCGGCGGGCGCCATGATGCTCGTTTCCGGCGTCGCGCTATAGGAGGCAGCGACGCGCAAGGCCGGGGTGACGCTGACGCCGTAGGTCATCTGGTAGCCGCCCTGTGCCAGCGCACCGACGTTGCTGGCGTCGAAGTCGCTCATCTGGCGGGCGATCGTGTCGTCGTTGTACAGCGCCTTGGCGAAGGGATAGGACGACGAGCTGCCATAGCCGAACCCGGAGACGCTGCCGCCCTGGCTGGTGAAGAGGGTGTAGCCGACCATCCTGGGCGTGACCGACTCGGCGTTGTAACCGAATTGCCCCAGGTGTTGAATCGGGCTGCTCGTGTTTTCCAGCAAAAAGGCTAGTTCGCCGCCGGCGTATTTCATGACTTTCGGGCCGGCGTAGGTATTGGTCGGCAGCGGATTGGTTGTTGCCGGGCTGCTCGGTGTCTTGATCAGGCCGGACAGATTGACACTGAAATTACGGGCATAGCCGTCGAAGGCCGTGTAGTTGGCCAGTTTTGTCTGGATGGTGCTCAGGGAGCCGAGGGCGCCGCTGGATAGCAGGCTGCCGGTCAGCGAGCTGACGGCAATGGTCTGTCCGTTGGCCTTGGTCACGGTCAGTGCGCCGTAGGGGTTGAAAGCGGCCTGCATGTTGACCAGGCCGGTACCGTAAGTGCTGTCCGTTCCCTTGGTTCCCAGGTCGGTGGCCGTCGCCAGCAGCAGGTTGGCGGTCGTGCCGTTGGTCTTCAGGATAGGCCAGGCGTTTTGCAGCAGCATCAGCGCTCCACTGACAACGGGGGCCGCCATCGAGGTGCCGGACCACAACGAATAGGCGCTGTTGCCGGCAAGGGTATAGGGGGCGATGATGGATTCGCCCGGTGCCATGATCCAGCGTGCGGCGTAGTTGGTGGTAGCTCCTGTCGTGCTGACCAGGTTGCCGCTGCCCGGCTTGTTGGTAAAACTGGAGGCGACATTGGCACTATTGACCGAACCGGCAAAAATCAGGCGCTGGATTGCTGCGGCGCTGAGCCCGCTGGTGCTCAGGTTGCTCAACAGGTTCTGGGCGCTGTTGCCGCCGGCCCAGACGATGAACGCGCCTTTGGACGCCGCGTAGTTGATGGCGGCGACGGTGTTGGCATCGTTGCCGTAAGTGATCGAGACGTTGATCACCCAGGCGCCTGCGTCGGCAGCCTTCTTGATGCCGTTGGCGACATCGGTCGAATAGCCGGAGCCGGCTGCATTCAGAACTTTTTCCGAGAAGATGTTGGCTGCCGGTGCAACGCCGATGAAGTTGCCGGCGACCGTGGTGTAGCCGCCCGCCGTGACCGTGCTGAATTGTGATGTCCGATTGCCGGCGGCGATGCTGGCAACCGCCGTGCCGTGGCCGTTATCGTCGGCAAAGCCGTTGGAGCAGCGGAAGGAGACTGAGGCACAGGAGCTCAGCGCCTGCGACACTTGACCTGCGGCGAACTGCGGGTGAGTGGCATTGATGCCGGTGTCTACGACGCCCAGCAACTGCCCCTGTCCCCATTTTGCGGCCGATTCGATGGTGTTGGTGATGCCGATCTGGCGTAGCCAGGGAGCATAGGTTTGTGCGTGGGCCTGCTTGGCGTAAGTGAAGCAGGTCATCGCAAGCAGTACGGCGTACGAACACTGCTTGAGGGGTAGCGGGTGATGCGGGCGTTGGGCGATCATCGCGAGTCTCCGGGTGCAGATGTGCGCCAATCAGGAGACGGTCAGGTGGCAGGAATCGCTACCCGGCAACCCCGCTAGCTTGGATTTGCGTCAGTGCCGCATCCGTCAGCCCGGTGGCTTTGCGTCCCCGGCTTTCGCACGGGTTTGCCAAAATTGTTGTTTATTGTAATTTTGTAATGCTAGGAATGCAAGAAAAAAATGACCGGCGATGATGGCCGGTCATTGATTCCCTTGCTGAAATTCCGGTATCCCTTGCTGGGCAAGTGGTTTCACTCCTTGAGCAGAACCCAGCGTCCATCCTTCACCATCATCATGACGCGGGCACGTTGATCCATCCCATTGTGGTTCTGTGCATTCATGTTGAACACACCTTGCGCGCCGACCACTTCCTTGGACTGTTCCAGCGCATCGCGCAAGGCTTCACGGAACTCGAGGTTGCCCGGCTTGGCTTTTTTCAGCGCAGCCGGGATGGCCTTCTGCAGCAACAGGCCGGCATCGTAGGTGTTGGCGCCAAAGGTGGACATCGTGCCGGCGCCGTACTTGCCTTCATAGGCCTTGATATAGCCCTGGGCAACCGACTTGATCGGGTTGGTGGCAGCCAGGTCTGCCGCCACCAGCATCGGGCCGCCGGCCATCAGCGTGCCTTCGACCGCCTTGCCGCCAATGCGGATGAAGTCGTTGGTCGCCACGCCGTGGGTCTGATAGATACGGCCCTTGTAACCCTTCTCCTGCAGGCTGGTCTGCGGCAGCACGGCCGGTCCGCCGGTAGCGGCTACCAGCACGGCATCCGGCCGGGCGGTGATGATCTTGAGCGCCTGCCCGGTGACCGATTGGTCGGTCCGGTTGTAGCGTTCGCTGACCAGCAGCTTCAGGCCTGCCTTCTCGGCCATGGTGCTGAATACCTTGAACCAGTTCTCGCCGTAAGGATCGTTGAAGCCGATGAACCCGAGCGTCTTCACGCCGGAAGCCGTCATATGCTCGATCAGCGCCGAGGCGATCAGGTCGTCGTTCTGCGTCGTCTTGAACACCCAGCGTTTTTTGTCGTCGAGCGGCAGAATGATCGCCGACGAGCCAACCGTAGTCACCAGCGGCACCTTCGACTCGGCGACGAAGTCGAGAATTGCCAGCGCGGCCGGCGTCGTCGTCGGGCCGATCAATGCATCCACCTTCGATTCCGAGATGAGCTTTTTGACGCCGGTTACCGCGTTGGTCGGGTCGGAAGCATCGTCAAGTACCACGTACTCGACCTTTTGCCCGCCGATCTCGGTCGGCAGCAGGGCGACGGTGTTCTTTTGCGGAATGCCGACAGCAGCCGTCGGCCCGGTCGAGGAGGCAATGACGCCGATCTTGATATCGGCTGTGGCGAAACTGCTGGCCAGCATCAGGGCAAGAAGGGAGGAAACTCGGCGCAGATTCAAGGCAATCTCCGGAACGGTGGCAAAACGGAGATTATAGATAGGGTGGGTTGAATCCGGCTGAGGCAACGCAAAAGGCCTGCGATTTTTCGCAGGCCCCTGGGCAGCTTGGATGCCGCTTCAGATGCCGGAGCCAGCTGTCTCCCTGTGTGCTACCGGCAAATTATCAGTCGATAGTCGTAATCTACCTTTGCGACGACTGCAAATCATGTCTGGCAGGAGCACTGTGGTGGCGACTGTCGATGCCATCTCGCTACCCCGATCGCTACCAATGATCTTGCTGGTGCGTGGTGCCTTGTACACAAAATGGAAGCGCATGATCCGTCAGGAGGGTTCTCCTGGAGGCGCTGGCGAAGTGCCTTGGAATCGGGAGGTGCTTGATCCTAGCGTCCGTAATGGACGGTTAGGCTCGCTTTGCCGATCGTGTTGGCATTGATCATGAATCCGGCCAAGGCTGCCGTCGCATTGTCTGGAAGGTCTAGGCTCTCTACTTTCAAGGCGTGGACGGTAAAAATATAGCGATGCGGCTTGTCACCAGCAGGGGGGCATGCGCCGCCATAGCCAGGTTCGCCAAAATCCGTACGGACTTGCCGTGCGCCGGTTGGCAGCAGCTTTGCCTGTGGCTTGCCTGCCCCTTGAGCCAGAGCCTGTGTAGTTCCGGGGATATTGACGACAACCCAATGCCACCATCCCGAGCCGGTCGGCGCATCTGGATCGTACATGGTGACTGCGATGCTTCTGGTGCCTGCGGGAATATTCTTCCAGGCAAGGGCCGGGGACAGGTTTTGGCCTGTGCAGCCAAAGCCATTCAGAACGTGTGCGGCCGGTAGCGTGCCCTGAGGGGGCAGGCTGTTGCTGCTGAGCGTGAACTCCTCTGCGAATGCCGCGGCAGACAAGGATAGGATGAGCGCAGGGAGAATCGTTTTGGAAATGGGCATGACAGAGAACTCCTCGACAAGATGGTGTGAGAGATTGTCGATGCTCCGGTGTTTTCGTCGTTAGCCTTGACGTATCAAATTTTGTGCGCCGGAATTCAAGCGCTATCGCAGATGGGAGGGCGTGTAGCCGTAACGTGTTTTAAAAGCCGCAGAGAACCGGCTGTGCGACGTGTAGCCACAGCGCTGCGCAATGTCGCCGATTGGAAGGTTGGTCGTTTGTAGCAGGAGCATGGCGATTTCTAGCCTGATGCTTCGTACAAGGCCGCTGACAGTTAAATCCTGCTCAGCCAGGCGACGACGCAAGGTACTGCTGCTGGTGTTGCACGCGCTGGCGAGGCTCTCGACTGTCCAGGGGGCGTGCGGCCGGTGGGTGATGAGGCGCCGCAAGCGTTCTGGCCACAGCAATTCGATGCGAGGTTGAAAAATACAACCTCGCTCAGCGAGCATCAGCAGCACCTCCATGACTTTATGGTGGCGCAGTTGCGTGGAGATGTCAGTCCTCTTCATGGCGTCTGCGGCTCGCAAAACCGCATGCTCAAATTCCTCGCTGGAATTCACGAGAAAACAGTCCTTGGTCTTGTCCTGCACGAACTCGCCACCAAACATTCTCTGGAAATCCTGAATGACCCGATTGCCGAATTGCAAGACCAACGCCTCGTAGCGGCCATTCCTTGATGGCGTGTTGATTACGTCGCATTGCAGGCCCCTGGCCATGACAACGGCCGCTCCGGCCTTCACTTCTGTCGATGCGGCATGACTCAGTACGGTTTTGGTTCCGCGCCGAACCAGAATCAAGACATCGTCGTGGATCGAAATCGTCGCGACGCGATGCCGAGTTCGCGTGGAAATAAAGGAGCTTGAGGGGGAGTCGAAGTCGTCCATTGGCTCTTCGTCTTCTGGCAATCAATGCACTGTTGTGCCATGCCTACATGTTGGCATGAAAAAAATGGCTTGCGTAAATGAATACGCAAGCCATTGTTTTTTGGTGGGCCCGCACGGACTTGAACCGTGGACCAAAGGATTATGAGTCATCTGGTCTAATGCCGTGCTGCCCTTGTTGTGTCTGGTAAGTCATTGATTTCGCTTGCGATCTTAACTTCTCTGTTTCCCATATTTTCCCATTGTTTCCTATGGGGTATCATCGATTCCGTTTCCTAGTTGTTTCCTAGACTCGATGTTTCCTGGGGCCGCGATGATAGCCGGTTGCTAGGAAACATGAAAGGCTTTCGATGGCATCCAGACTGACCGACAACTTCATAGAATCCTTGCCCTTGGCAACCACTCCCGAAGCCATAAAGCAGGGTTTCGGGACGGGTTCGTCCTACACCGTGGGCGATACCGAAGTGAAGGGTCTCGCCATCAAGGTTGGACTCAAAATGAAGGTCTGGCAAGTTGCCGTTCGCCCCGTGGGCGGCTCCGTCATCAAGGAGAAACTCGGCAACTATGGCGAAACATTCTTGGGTCTGGACCAGAAGACGATGACTGAAAAGGTCTTCGTCCTCAATGTTTCCAGTGCACGGGCGAACGCCCGCATCAGGCTTGCAGCCTTGCGTGAGGGTCGGCGTCCAGCAGCCGAAAAGAGGGCAGCCGTCAGACAAGGCGAAGTCGAGAGCAAGGAAACCTTGAAGTGGCTTGTTTCCCAGCACCGCGACAAATGGTTGGCGAAAGGTCCTGACGGGCTGCCCAAGAAGAACACCCTCAAGAGTCTGGGCAACCTCGAACTGCACCTGTCTGACTGGCTCGACAAGCCGTTCAGAGACATCACGCGGGAGACGGTGCTCGAACGCTTCAACAAGATTTCAATGGAGCGGAACAAGCAGGGCAAACCCAAGAAGACGACGGCTAACAACGTCATGCGCGACTTGCGGACCATCTTCAACAACTGGCTCGCTCTGCATCCTGATGCACCGTTCAGGAATCCCACGGACGTTCTCGCCAAGAAGCGGCACAAGAGCACGCCGCGTCGGAACTGGATCAACACCCGTGGCGAGGGGACGCAGTTCGCCAAATGGTGGAAGGCAGTGAACGAACTGCGAAACAAGACTGCCCGCGATTACATCATGGTGACCGCCCTGCAAGGCGCTCGTGAGAGCGAGACGGCAAAGCTGGAGTGGCATCATCTCGATTTCGACAAGAAGCTGATTGCCTACCTCGAAACCAAGAACGGCGAAGACTACTACTTCCCCATGACCGAACGGGTTTATGAAATTCTCGTCGCCCGCAGGGATGCCGAAGACCGTCACCCGCGTTGGGTCTTCCCCGCCAAGCGACCCCGCAGGAACGGGATGGAGTTGATGCACATATCCGTTCCCCCTGCCGATGCCGTCAAAATGGTTGTCGAGGCGTCGGGCGTGGTCTGGGCGATGCACGACTTGCGCCGCACCTACACGAACACGCTGATGATGCTGGGCGTCGAGGAACGCGAACGTGACTACATGCTGAAACACAAAATCAATGACGTTTCCGTCCACTACGAGGATTTGTCTCTGATGCTGGAGGAGAACCTGCAAATGTACGAGAATCGCGTACTTTCGCTGGTCAAAACAGAAGCGGTTGAGGAATAGAGATGGCAGGTAGAGGACCGAACAAGCAGTCTCCCCACGATTTGAGCGTGGAGGAATTCCTCGACCGTCTGGACTCGTTGTCCAACGACAGGCTGTTCTCCGAACACCATGCCGCCGCAATGGTTGGCAAGTCGGTCAAGACCTTGCAGGAAGAACGTCGCATCTTCAACCGCACCCGTGAACGCAATCCCGCCGATGCCGAAGCCCTCAAACAACGCTTCGTGCCTTGGACGCTGGTAGGGGCGGGCAGCATCCGCTACCGTCTCGGCGATTTGAGGGCTTGGGTCAAACGTCAGCAGTTCGGCGGCGATATTGCCGTGAGCGAGTTCGAGACGCCGATTATTGAGGACGGTGTCGGAATCATGCTCTCCCGTCTGGCTGACGGCAGGATTCCGTTTGCAGTTCAGAACGGCAAGCTGGTCGACTTCATCGACACGTCGGACGAAGAAATCGACGCTGTAGAAACGATGCTCGTGGAAGAAGCGGGCTTCATCGCAGACGCGGACATGAGACTCGCTCCAGCCGATTAAGGCTTCCGTTTCTCCAACTCCCGACCAAACGAACCTACAGCATTCAGAGCCATGTCCGAGGTTCTCGATGCCGATTCCGCCATACCCGCTGCTCGGCTTGCCTTGATTTCCAATCCGTCGAGTGTCGGACGCATGGACTTGATTACGCCGTCGGAGGATTCCTGACGCTCCGCTTGTCTCGTCAGGCTGGATTCAAACCTGTCCATCCGCTTCGAGTTCGTGAACAAAACGACGGACAGACCGATGGTGGCGGTGATTGAAAGCGTCAGCATCGTCAGCAGGTTTTGGAATTGATAGTCTTGTTTCATGGTCTTCTCGGCGAGTTGTCTTACTTCCAAACTCTCTCCAGCAGACCTGTATATCAACGCCGTTTGTCGGACATTCGGCTCAGATTAGGTTCGTGCAGTAAGTGGCAACATCATTCACAGACTGCTCTCTGTCATAATCTCGAATCCCGCACTGCAAGACCAAATCCATGACTATCCCCTTCGAGGCTTCCCGCTCCTACGTCTACAACGCAGCACGATACGAACTGCTGCCTCGTGTCGCGGAAATCGCCAAGGGCTTCGGCGACGAGCCGTTCCTGCTGCGTGAAATCTCGAAGAAACTGCTTGCCGAGACCTACTCGCCCGAACAGTTGGAAATCAAGGTCAAGAAGGCGAAGAGTGATGCGACGGAGAAGATGAGCACCATCTTCATGTTCTACATCCCGTTCCTTGCCGAGAACCTGAAAGTCTTCGAGAACTTGGGCGGTGGTATGTTCAAGAACATATCGCTCGAAGAGGAAATGGCGGAAGCTGATGCTGCCGCTATCGATATTGAATCGGACGATGCGGGAATCATCTACGCCTATTCGTTCCCCACCATCGTCAGGAAAGACGGCAACCGCTTTCCTATCAAAGTCGGCTTGACCACGACAGGCGATGCTGATGCCCGTGTGATGCAGCAATGCAAGACGACCTGCTGTTTTGAATACCCCGTCATCCTCGGTGTTTGGGAAGTCCAGCGGGTTGCGGCGATGGAAGATGCCATCCACTCCACTTTGGAAGCCCGTGGCTCGAAGCGTCAATCACCAGGCACGGAATGGTTCGACACGACGCTTCAAGAGGTTGAAAGCGTCATCAAGTTCGTGCAGCCATCAGCACAGACAATTCCACGCACTCAGTAGGCAAAAACCCAGCGTGTCAGGTTGGGTTTTTGTCAGACCGCGTAGGTCACTTCCTTTCGGAACCTTGATTCTCCTGTGGTGGAGGCTCTTCCTGCATCACTGGCTCTGCCATCGTTGAGCCATGCGATTCGTTCGAACTTGCAGGCATGGATGACCCGCTCGCCGAACTTGAATCACGCTGCACGGAAGCGTTTTCGCTTGGGGCTTGCTGGCTTGACTGCTCGAATCCGCCGCCATTGCTGTTGGAAGTCGCTTCCCTTGATGTCGACTGCGATTGAGAACCTGTGCTGTCGCCACCAGATGACGATTCGGAAGCTTTGCCGCCCGAACCTTCACCAGAACTTCCGCCATGGGCATGGGTGTAGCTCTTCTCGACCGACCCGAGTAATGGCGCTTTGTCAGGCATTGCGCTGTCGCCACCCGTGCGGGGCACGATATCGACTACGCCATTACCCTTGGGTTTGTCGTCGTCTTTGCCTCCTGGCTTTTTGCCATCACCTTCACCGCCACCACCGCCGCTGCCACCACGCCCCATCTGAGACGCGGCTCCCGCAAGAGCACCCGCAGCGGCAGCAGCACCGCTATGACCGACTCGATGCATGGTCTCGCTGGTCGAGGAACCGAAACCGTCATGTCCGCCGTCAATCCATTTCGTGATGGCTTCGGGAATGTGCGTAATCATCTTCAAAACCTGATAGATGATTCCGATCATCGTCACGGTGTAGACGATGAACTCGGCACACAGGATAAAGAACGGTTTCAGTGAGGTAGCCGACAAATCGAAGTTTGCGGCAACTGCCGATGCAAAGACCTGATTCCAGCCTGACACCAGGAACTCCATCGACCCCATGGCGATACAGTAGGCAATCGTAATGAGCGATGGACGCAGGAACATGTTGAGGATGATTTTGTAACCGCTCGAAGCGCTTCCAACCATGCCCTCGCCGTCAAACCGAATGTGCATCAAAGCCCAGATCGGAGCGGCAATCAGACATTCGACAAAAAGCACATACCAGCCGATGACCGCCGAGTAGTAATACAGGGCAGGCATTATGGGCAGGAAGAAATAGTTGATGGCACCGAACGAGAACAATATTCCAGCAAGTCCGAGAAGTGCGAGTCCGCCTGTCGTCGTGAAGACCCCGAGGGCGATGGCGGCAACGGAGAGCAGGGCAGCAACTTCGATTGCTGCACCGCCTAGAACCTGGACGTTGCCGATGGGGTCGCCCGTTCCGTTCATGATGCCCTTCAAAGCCCCAACCAGCGGCATGAACGGCTCTTTGGCATAGTTCACAATCATGTTGGGGTCGGTGACCATATCCATTGCTTCACTGACGCTTGCGACAGCTTTCTTTCCAGAGTTCCACATCGACGAAACCTTGTCGCTCATGGAGTCAATCCAGCTTGAGTTTTCCTTCGACGGTGAAGCAATCGCACCTGAAAGTTGCGGTGGGGCAGCCGTAGCAGCCGCTTTCGGGATGTTCGAAGACATTTCGGTTGCCGTCGCCGTCGCCTTACCCTTCGAGGCGGAATAGGCACCCGCCATGATCCAGCCCTGGATCGACGCCTGTTTGGCTTCAATCTTGGTCTGCATCTGCGATGTCGTTATATATGACTGAGCGGCATAGCTGACGATTGCCGTGTACTCCTTGATCGCCTTGTTGATTTCGTCGGCGTTTTCCTTGGGGTCGTTTTTGGCTTCTGGGTCAGTTGCCGTCGTGTAAATCTTCGTCGCCAGATCGAGCATCCGTTTGTTCAATTTCAAGAACGCGGTTTGCTGGGCTGCTCCAATGCCTGTCGCGTCCTGTGCGTAGTCGGGGACGATGTAAGACCCGCATTTTTCCTTGTCTTCTGTCGTACCGAAGGCAAATTGCCCTTCGCCGAAATCGATTACCTTGACGTTTTTTTCCATGTTCAGGGCGTTGTCGGTATCGGACGCCGCCATCGTCTGGTAATTCAGCGTGCAGAAATGCGATTTCAACAGGCTCAACGCCAGTTGCCTGACGCCTGAAATTTCTGTCAGGGCAGCGGTCTTCGCCAATTCGGATTGGTCAGCTTCCACATACTGCCCCCAGATGCCAGACGCGGCAGCCACGCCGCTTTGAGCGACGTAAATGATGACCTGCTGCGCAACGCAATATCCCGAACCAACAGGGACTATTGCGGCAATACCCAATGAAACTCTGATGGGTACCCAGAGCGAAGAAAATCTACGCCCCAGCATCTCGCCGTCGTGTGCCGTCTGGGCGATACCCGTCAACAATCCGTAAGCGGTCAGAATGCCGCCCAAAAACAGGACGGCAGCGTTGAAATTACCGAACAGCCCTGCAATTTTCCCTAACCCTGACAACGGGTCGATGAGTTGAGCGGAGCTTGTGTCCCCTGATGCTGGCTGAAATACGCCCGCAGCTATCGCGGGGTCTGCGATGAACAACGAGAGCAGCATCAGCAGAGCGCATGACGCCATCCTTGCGAAGCATCACCCCAACGCCTTGCCAGCGCCAAGGTGAACCGCACGTCGGAATCAGGGTCGGAACGTCCAAGATGAACCATTTTGATTCGTTTCCAACCTTGCGGATTCCGCACGGTTTGAGAAGCTGAAGAGGTCATAACACACAAGGGAGGATGACATGTTTGAAGGAGACAAAGAGACATTCGCGCAGGCGGTTCGCAACGAGTGCATGAGCACGAATGACGGTGATTTGAGCAATTGGGACAGGAATTGGAACGAGATGTGGCTGTCGATTTCCCAGCAGGAAACCTGTCCTGACAAGGAAAGCGTCGAGGCTTTGCTGGAGGTCATGCTCGATACTCAACTTGAATGTGGCGAAGAGCAGGACGAGGAGCGAAGCGAATATCTGTCAGGACTTGTCGACCGCTGGCGGTCGGACAAGGAAGCAAAGCAGGAAGCTGTCGATACCATCTCTGCCGAGGTCTTCGACGATGTTGCACGAGATATGGGTTTGGAAAATGTGAAAGACGGGCAGTGTCCCGTCGAGGAAATCCTTGATTGCCCTAGCGAACACGAAGTGGCGCGTATCGAGATTGCCTTGTCGCATGGAATGGACATCCACGCGAAGGACGAGGAGGGTAAAACCATGCTCCATTACTGCACTACGAAAAAGGCGGTAGAACTTCTCATGGAAAACGGACTTGACCCCCGAATCAAGGATAACGACGGGAAAACGGCGAGCGAGTATGCAAGGGATGATAGAAGATTCAAAAGCGCGGACCTGATGGACTCCAAGGCTCAGTCCCTTCAAGCCAAAGAACAGGAACAGTCTTTACGCGACCGTGCAGGCATCGGACGCGGTCGGCAACGCGAGCACGAAATGTCCCTCTGAGCCTGGAAATTCATAAGGGAGCCGTGAGGCTCCATTTTTTTTGATCTTGCTCATCGGAAATCGTGAATCAAATGCATAAGCGTTATTGACTAACGCTTATGCTAGAGCGATAAATGCGTTATCAGATAACGCTTTCGGGAGACAAAAATGACTAGAAGACAAAAACCAATCCTCAACATTGAACAGGACGGTGACTGGTATACGGTTGTCGGCGCGCGTTTAAATTTGACCACCTGTGCGCGTTGAATTTTGACCAGGTGTGATAGCCACCTGACATAGGTGGGCTTGTGGATAAGTGTAGCTCAGAACAACTGATTTCCGAGCCACGACGAATGCGTTGGGAAAGCCGTGGAGGACGGAGTCCGGAACGGATTTCCCAACGCGGCCTCGATCAGAACGGATCTGCTTCGGGTGGATTTCCCCGCTTGCTCTGCTCCCGCGCCTTGATCCTCGACTTGGCCGTTGCCGTGCTGTGCCGGAAGCGAAACGACTCATTCCCGGTCTCGACGATATGGCAGTGATGCGTCAGCCGGTCGAGCAAGGCAGTGGTCATCTTGGCATCGCCAAAGACGCTCGGCCATTCGGCGAAGGTCAGATTGGTCGTGATCATCACACTGGTGTGCTCGTAGAGTTTCGACAGCAAGTGGAACAGCAAGGCGCCACCGGCCTGACTGAACGGCAAATAGCCCAACTCATCGAGGATGACCAGATCCATGCGCAGCAGCCCCAAGGCAATCCGCCCGGCTTTGCCAGCAGCCTTCTCCTGTTCCAGCGCATTGACCAGATCAACCGTCGAGAAGAAACGCACCCGCTTGCTGTGATGGGTAATGCCCGAGACACCCAGCGCCGTCGCGAGGTGGGTCTTGCCAGTGCCCGTGCCACCAATGAACACGACGTTCTGGGCTTCCTCGGCAAAGGAGAGGTCGGCCAGTTGCCGGATCAGCTTCTGATCCACCTTCGATTGTTCGAAGTCGAATCCGGCCAGATCACGATGTACCGGGAAGCGGGCCGCATGCATCTGATAGCCAATCGAACGCATCACTCGATCAGTATGCTCGGCTTGCAGTAGATGTTCGATCAGCCAACGTGAGGCTTCGACACGGCTGCTACCGTTGGCTGTCAGCTCCTCCCAGGCACCGGCCATGCCGTGCAAACGCAGTTCCTTGAACTCGCTCATCAGCTCACGCATGATCAGTCACCTCGGTACGCAAGCGGTCATAGCGGCCGGTATCGGCAATCGGTACTTCGCTGAGGGTGAGTGGCGTTTCCACCGGTGGCGGCATGGGACCCGACTTCAGGCGGTTGAGCATGTTCTCGATGTGCTCGGCACTGGGTAGGCCGGACTCCAGCACCAGATCGACGGCAACCAGCACCGCTTCCAGATCAAACTGCGAAATTGCCGATAGCACTTTGGCCATCACCCGATCACCACCTTCCCGGCGCAGGAGCAAGCTGCGTAATCGTTGCAATGGCTCCGGCATGTCGGCAAACGGCGCGCCATTTCTCAAGGCCCCTGGCTTGCGTTCGATCAGCGGGATGTAGTGCTGCCAGTCGTAGAGGGTTTGCTGCCGACTGAAGTTGCGGGGATGACTGGCCACCCGAGTATCGTGCGCCACAATGTCGATCCGTTCCGGATAAAGACGCAGGCTGACGGCTTGGCCCACCAGTTCGCACGGTACCGAGTAGCGGTTGCGATCCAGCGTCACCAGGCAGGTGCTCGATACCTTGCCCAAGGTTTCGACGTAGCCATCGAAGGATGCGACCATCGGCATCAGGCTCGGTTGTTCGTGTTCGAGCATCTCGGCCACTGTCAGGTCAGCGTACTCGGGATGACGCAATTCCTGCCACAGCCCCCGGCAGCGCTCGAGCAGCCAGACGTTCAGTTCGGTGAATGAACTGAATCGCTCCTTGCCGGCATCCTGCCAGAGACGGAGCCGACTATCCTGGACGTTCTTCTCGACGACGCCTTTCTCCCAGCCGCTGGCGACATTGCAGAAATCCGGATCAAACAGGTAGTGGGAGGCCATCGCCGAGAAGCGCGAATTGACGATGCGGGATTTGCCTTTCTGCACCTTATCCACGGCCGTCTTCATATTGTCGTAGATGCCGCGCCGGGGAATGCCACCCAGCGCCGCAAACGAGCGGGTATGGGCATCGAACAGCATCTCGTGACCTTGCGTCGGATAGGCTTGAACGACAAAGGCCCGACTGGCGCAGAGTTTCAGATGTGAGGCGAGAATCTTGCGCCAGACCCCGCCAATGACCAGATGCTCTTCGCTCCAGTCGAACTGGAAGGCTTCGCCCAACTCGAAGTGGAGCGGAACGAAGGCTTTACTGACGGCTGCACCGCCATCGGCCCGCCAGCGCCGGATGAATTCGGTGACCCGGCAGTAGGTACCGGTGAATCCGGCGGCCTGCAATTCGCCAAACAGTTTCAGTGCTGTGCGCCGATCCCGTTTCGGACGGCGGGCATCCGCCTCCAGTGCCTTGATCAGGCGCGCCGCATACGGGGCAATCTTGATGTTCGGGTTCTGCCGTTCGTACTTCGGCTCCGCCCCTTCCGGTGTCCGTAACCAACGTTTGACGGTGTTCCGGCTATACCCCGTCTTCCGCGAAATCTCGGACAGCGATAGGCCATCCCGATAAAACAACCGCCGAATCCTTCCCAGATCCTTCATGGTGATCATCTCCTAAAATCCTGCTCAAAAAATGAGCGGACGAGTTAATCACCCTGGTCAATTTTCAGCGCGCACACCCCCACTTTTCTGGTCAGTTTTCAACGAGCGTCAACAGCAATGATGAAGCTGGGGGCAAAGGCTGCTCAGAAATACTATCTGGCTCCCAATATTTCGGACCTGAACGACAATCCATTCACGAAGGACATGCTGTTCTTGCGGCTGGATTTCAATACGGTATTCCTTGAAAAGCATGAGCTCTACAAGGACATCAACAAGGATGCCCAGAAGAAGAACGATGCGCTGTTGCAGATTCTTGGAAAGCAAGAGACCAAGTCGTTGATATACGCCGGCACTTATTCCAATGTCGATAGTGTGGCTACCCTGCTCATCGAAAACACAGAAAAAGAACACAGTGAGTTGCTATCGGCTTTCTCTGCGTGGCTCGCAACGAACTACCATCCGAACTGGAAATTGACCGCTCTGGTGAAACGAGGCGTTGGCTTTCACACTGGTCAGCTTCACCGTTCCCTAAGTCAGATACAGGTTCGACTTTTCGAGGAGGAGAAAGGTGGGTTGCAAACCCTCGTGTCCACATCCTCCATCATCGAAGGGGTAAATACATCTGCGGAAAACGTCATCGTCTGGAGCAATAAGAACGGGAAGCTAAAACTGAACGATTTCACGTACCGAAACATCATCGGTCGTGGAGGTCGGATGTTCAGACATTTCGTTGGCAACATATACATTCTTGAAGAGCCGCCATCTCCTGCCGATACTCAGTTGGAATTGACCTTCCCTGATGAATTGCTTGCGGATGTGGACGATGAGCAATACAAGAAGGAACTCACCAAAGAGCAGTTGGCGAAACTCCTGCAGTACAAGGAGGACATGGCGCAGTTATTGGGGCAGGAGTCGTTTGATCGCCTGCGAGGCGAAGGAGTGTTGATTTCAGGCGACACAGAGTTGATAGCAGCGATCGCTTTGGCAATCAACAGCGACAAAAAGACGTGGAGAGGGCTTGCCACTCTCAACGCATCCTCGAACGAGTATTGGGCTTGGATACTCCGCAAAGTCATCAAATTGGTCCCCGCCGGCTGGGATGCCACCTACACAAAATTTGCTGAGTTCGTCAGAGTCATGTCGTCGAATTGGGCTCTTTCGATTCCCGAACTCTTGGACCAACTTTCCGAACAGGATGTAACCATCGAAGAGTTCTTCAAGATGGAACGCAATGCAACTTACAAACTGACTGCGTTGTTGAACGACGTTAACGTCATTCAGATGGAAATCGTTCCCGAGCACAAGATAGACATCTCCCCGTTCATCGCGAGGCTCTCCAAGGCTTTTCTGCCGTCTTGCGTAATGGAGCTTGAAGAGTATGGATTGCCACGCATGTTGGCAAAGAAAATTCACGCCTCTGGTCTCGTTGATTTTGAGGACGAAAAACTAGACCTTCATTCGGCAATAGAGTTGCTGCGGGCGATGCAGCCCGAGATACTTGGAAAAGTGGAAGGACTTGATTCGTTCGACAGGTATGTCCTGGACTACTTCTTCGATGGGATTGCTCTGCAACAGCCGAGAACTGTTGAAGCTATCGCGCAATGATGATTCATCAGTGCTGAAAATGATGTCGTCTCGTCCGTAGGACGGCTTGCTCAGGCATTTGTTTCAGGGCTTCTCTTTTGAGCGGTCCAATCATTGTGTTTTGAATACCAAGTTTGGGCGAGGCGACTAGACGAAAGCGGTGGCTTATGGGGGCATGTTTTCCCAAAATTTCCCATCGTTTCCCAATAAACGTGTTTCCTATTTGTTTCCTGGCACGGTTCTGTTTCCCATGAATTGGGTGTGTTTACTGAGTAAAGAGGAATGCTAATTCAATAGTTTGGGAGGGGCAAAAAAAGAGCGGAACCTTTCGGAGTCCGCTCTGTTACTGCTTCTTGGTGGGACGGGTCGGACTTGAACCGACGCTCAACGGATTATGAGTCCGCTGCTTTGACCAACTAAGCTACCGTCCCAAAAACTGTCATACAAAACGCTTATGAGTCCTCTGCTCTAACCAACTGAGCTACAGGCCCGGAAAGCTTAGTTGTTGTTGGTGTCGATGAAGCTGCGCAGTTTGTCGGAGCGGGTCGGGTGACGCAGCTTGCGTAGGGCCTTGGCTTCGATCTGGCGGATACGCTCGCGGGTGACGTCGAATTGCTTGCCGACTTCTTCCAGCGTGTGGTCGGTGTTCATTTCGATGCCGAAGCGCATGCGCAGGACCTTGGCTTCCCTTGTCGTCAGGGTGTCCAGGATTTCCTTGGTTACGCCGCGCAAGCTGGAGTACATCGCCGCATCGGCTGGGGCCAGCGTTGCGGAGTCTTCGATGAAGTCGCCCAGGTGGGAGTCGTCATCATCGCCGATCGGGGTTTCCATGGAGATCGGCTCCTTGGAAATCTTCATGATCTTGCGGATCTTGTCTTCCGGCATGTCCATCTTCTTGGCCAGCGTCGCGGGATCCGGCTCGACGCCGGTTTCCTGCAGGATCTGGCGGGAGATGCGGTTCATCTTGTTGATCGTCTCGATCATGTGAACCGGGATGCGGATGGTGCGTGCCTGGTCGGCGATGGAGCGGGTGATGGCCTGGCGAATCCACCACGTGGCGTAGGTGGAGAACTTGTAGCCGCGGCGGTATTCGAACTTGTCCACCGCCTTCATCAGGCCGATGTTGCCCTCCTGGATCAGGTCGAGGAACTGCAGGCCGCGGTTGGTGTACTTCTTGGCGATCGAGATGACCAGACGCAGGTTGGCCTCGGTCATTTCGCGCTTGGCTCGGCGGGCCTTGGCTTCACCGGTGGACATCTGCTTGTTGATGTCCTTCAGTTCCTTCAGCGAGATGCCGATACGATCCTGCAGGGCGAGTAGCTTCTTTTGCTCTTCCTTGATGTCCGGGGCGTTGCGGGTGAGGACGGCGACGTAGGTCTTGGGGGCGGCGGCCACTTCGGCGTCGGCCCAGTCGAGGTTGATTTCGTTGCCCGGGAAGGACTGGATGAAGTGCGGGCGCGGCATCTTGACGCGGTCCACGCAGATTTGCTGAATCTTGCGCTCGCAGCCGCGCACCTGCTCGACCATGCCGCGCACGCTGTCGCACAGGCGCTCGATGGAGCGGGAGGTGAAGCGGATGTTCATCAGCTCGTCGGAGAGTTGCTGCAGCAGCTTGAGATAGGCCTTGTCCTGCGAACCCTTGCTGGAGAGCGCCTTCTGCATCTTGGCATGGATGCCCTTGATGGTCTTGAAGCGCTCCAGAGCGTCGGCCTTCAGCTGCAGCAGGGAGGCTGATGCAGCACCGCCGCCGCCTTCGCCGTCCTCGTCGCCTTCATCGTCCTCGTCCTCGTCGGCTTCCGGCATTTCGGCGGCCGGGGCTTCCTCGACGGCGTTCGGGTCGATCAGGCCATCGACCAGTTCGTCGATGCGCATTTCGTCGGATTCGACCTTGGCGGCCATGTCGAGGATGTCGACGATAGTGGTCGGGCAGGCGGAAATCGCCTGGATCATGTGCTTGAGGCCTTCCTCGATGCGCTTGGCGATCTCGATTTCGCCTTCGCGGGTGAGG
Organism: Dechloromonas sp. ARDL1; assembly: GCF_051122455.1. Taxonomy (NCBI): domain Bacteria; kingdom Pseudomonadati; phylum Pseudomonadota; class Betaproteobacteria; order Rhodocyclales; family Azonexaceae; genus Dechloromonas; species Dechloromonas sp. ARDL1. The sequence goes on along the minus strand of NZ_CP168939.1, from coordinate 3,064,429 downwards.
AGTTCGACCGAGCCCATTTCACGCATGTACATGCGGACCGGGTCGGTGGTGCGGCCGAATTCGGAATCGACGGTGGACAGCGCCTGCTCGGCCTGCGCTTCGACTTCTTCGTCGTCGGCGGCGGCAACGGCATTGTCGGACATCAACAACTCTTCGGCGGCCGGGGCTTCGTCGAAGACCTGGATGCTCATTTCGCTGAAGGTCGAGATGATCGCTTCGATGGATTCGGCATCGACAACGTCGTCCGGCAGGTGGTCGTTGATTTCGGCGTAGGTCAGGTAACCGCGCTCCTTGCCCAGCTTGATGAGGGCCTTGAGGCGCATTTTGCGCGCTTCGGCATCGAGCGGTTCCGGAGTTTCAGCCATCTGGCCCTGCAGCAGCGCCTTTTCGGCGGCCTTTTCCTTGGCCTTGCTGGCGCGAGCCTTCGGGGCTTCCTTAGCGGTGTCTTTTGCCTTAGCCATGAACACGATCCATAGAATTCGAGAAAACCGTAGATTTTACCACAACTTAGCTACGATTCGCCTTGGTGGTGAGGAACTGAATGTAGGCCTGTTTTTCCGCCGCACTCAGGCCAGCGACGCCGAATTGCTGGGCTTTGCGTTGCAACTCGTCGAAGGCGCGTTTTTCGCCGCCTTCCTGAAGTTTGTCCAGCGTGTCCCGGAATTCGGTGTCCGCGCCTTCTTCGTCAAACGGCAGGCCAAGAAGTTCCGACGCTGCGTGCTCGATGACGCTTTCTTCCGGCAGGCCGCGCAGTTGTTCGCGCAGGACGGCGTAACTGGCGACCTCCTGGCTGGCCGAAACCAGCTGGTGCAGGCGGGTCAGGGCGGCGCGTTCCGGTGTGTCGGGCAGCAGGTCGACGGGAAGTTGGCGGGCCAGTTGCGGCTTGTGCAGCACGATACGCAACAGGTTGCGGGTCAGTGACGGTGCGGTGCGCTTGGCTCTGGCCGGAGGTGCTGGCGTGTAGGACTTGAGTTCGCACAGGCGTTCGACTTCGGGCTGGGCGAAGCCGCTCGCTTCGGCCAGGCGCTTGACCAGTTGCAGGCGGAGCAGCGGGGTTGGCAGCTTGAGCAGCAGCGGCTTGGCTTCGTAGATCAGCCGGGCCTTGCCTTCGGAGCTGGTCAGGTCGCAGCGCTGCGCCAGTTCGCGCAGCAGGAAGTCGGACAGCGGCATGGCCTGGGCGACCAGGCGGTCGAACTCGGGCTTGCCGAATTCGCGGATAAAACTGTCCGGATCGTGCTCGGCGGGCAGGAAGACGAAGCCGATCTGCTTGTTGTCGGCCAGTGCTTCGAGGGCGTTTTCCAGCGCGCGCCAGGCGGCCTTGCGGCCGGCGTTGTCACCGTCGAAGGAGAAAACGATGCGGTCGACCTGGCGCAACAGCTTCTGCACATGGGTCGGTGTGGTCGCCGTGCCCAGCGTGGCGACGGCGTTGCCGACCCCGTTTTGGGCCAGGGCGATAACGTCCATGTAGCCCTCGGTGACGATGGCCGTATTGGTTTCGCGCAGCGCTTGGCGGGCCTGCGGCAGGCCGAACAGCTCGCGGCCCTTTTCGAAGAGCGGCGTTTCAGGCGAGTTCAGGTATTTCGGCTCGCCCTGGTCAATGATGCGGCCGCCGAAGGCGATGATTTCGCCTTTCGGGTTGATGATGGGAATCATCAGTCGGTCACGGAAACGGTCGTAGCGGCGGCCGGCTTCGTTCTCGATGACCAGGCCGGCGAGCTTCAGTTCATCGGCGTTGTAATCGGGGAATACGGCTTCCAGTTTCTGCCAGCCATCCGGCGCGTAGCCGATGCCGAAGCGAGCGGCCACTTCGCCGGAAAGTCCCCGTTTCTTGCAATACTCGATGGCGCGCGGAGAAGCCTTGAGCTGCGCCTTGTAGTAGGCTGCTGCGCGCGCCATGACCTCGATCAGCGTGCGGGTTTGGCCGGGCTTCTCGTCGTTGAAGCTGCGCCCCTCGCTTTCGGGAACCGTCATGCCGGCGCGGCCGGCCAGTTCCTTGACGGCATCGACGAAGCCCATGCCCTGGTATTCCATGACGAAGCCGATGGCCGTGCCGTGGGCGCCGCAGCCGAAGCAGTGGTAGAACTGCTTGGTCGGGCTTACCGTGAAGGACGGCGACTTCTCGTTGTGGAAAGGGCAGCAGGCAGCGTAGTTGGCGCCGGCTTTCTTGAGCGGCACGTAGCTATCTACCAGGTCGACGATGTCGACCCGGGCCAGCAAATCCTGGATGAACGACTCCGGGATCATGGTGTGGTTTTAGCCGGCGAGCGCGGCCTTGACCAGCTTGGAGACCTCGGCCATGTCGGCCTTGCCGGCCAGTTGAGGCTTGAGCACGCCCATCAGCTTGCCCATGTCGGCCGGGCCTTTGGCGCCGGTTTGTGCTACGGCGGCGGCGACGGCGGCGGCGACTTCCTCGCTGCTCATCTTTTCCGGCAAGTAGGCGGAGAGGATAACGATCTCGGCCTTTTCAACGTCGGCCAGGTCCTGGCGATTGGCGGCTTCATACTGGGTGACGCTGTCCTTGCGCTGCTTGACCAGTTTTTCGATGACGGCGGCGACGGCGGTGTCGTCGAGTTCGACGCGCTCGTCGACTTCCTTCTGCTTGATGGCGGCGGTGAGCAGGCGGATGGCTGACAGCTTGGCCGCTTCCTTGGCCTTCATGGCGGCCTTCATGTCTTCGGTAATGCGTGCTTTGAGGCTCATGGGTGTTTTCGCGAATTCAGGCGGGGCAATAAAACGAAAAAAGCCGCCGGCTTTTGGGGGCTGGCGGCTCTTCGGTGCGACGAAACGTACTCGATTAGTACAGCTTCGGCGGCAGGGTCAGGCTACGGAGGCGCTTGTGCTGGCGTTTGACGGCAGCGGCAGCCTTACGCTTGCGTTCGGTCGTGGGCTTTTCGTAAAACTCACGGGCGCGCAGCTCGGTCAGGAGACCAGTCTTTTCAACCGTGCGCTTGAAGCGGCGGATAGCAACTTCGAACGGCTCATTTTCCTTGACGCGAATGTTCGGCATATATTTCACCCCCTTCCGTTAGGCGCCTGTCAGGTCAAGTAAACGACAGTGCGCGCAAAATTTGTGTCTGCATGTTTGCAGAGAGCCCAGCAGTATATGCGAAAAAACCTTTTCGATCCAAGTGTTAAAATGCGCGCCATGCTGATCCTCGGTGTCGAATCCTCCTGCGACGAAACCGGCATTGCGCTGTACGACAGCGAAGCCGGCCTTCTTTCCCATGCCTTGCATTCCCAGGTGGCGATGCATGCGGAGTACGGCGGCGTCGTGCCCGAATTGGCTTCGCGTGACCACATCCGGCGCGTCGTGCCGCTGCTGCGCGAGGCCTTGGGGCAGGCTGGCAAATCGCTGGCCGATATCGATGCCGTGGCCTATACGCGCGGGCCGGGGCTGGCCGGAGCCTTGCTGGTCGGCTGCGCCTTCGCCGAAGCGCTGGCGCTAGCCATCGACAAGCCGACCATCCCGGTGCATCACCTCGAAGGCCATCTGCTATCGCCCCTGCTGTCCAGCGATCCGCCGACCTTTCCTTTCGTCGCCCTGCTCGTTTCCGGTGGCCATACGCAATTGATGAAGGTGACCGGCGTCGGCGAATACGAACTGCTTGGCGAGACCTTGGACGATGCTGCTGGCGAGGCCTTCGACAAGAGCGCCAAATTGCTCGGCCTGCCTTATCCCGGTGGTGCATTGCTGTCGAAGCTGGCCGAAAAGGGAACGCCGGGCGTACACGAATTGCCGCGTCCAATGCTGCATTCCGGCGATCTCAGCTTCAGCTTTTCCGGCCTGAAGACGGCTGTGCTGACGCTGGTCCGGGAACAGGGCGAGGATTTGAGCGACAGTTTCAAGGCCGATGCGGCACGCGCTTTCCAGGAAGCCATCGTCGAGGTTCTGGTCAAGAAGTCGCTGAAGGCGATGAAGCAGACCGGCCTCAAGCAACTGGTCGTGGCCGGCGGCGTCGGCGCCAACAAGCAGTTGCGGGCTACGCTCAACGACGAGGCGCAGCGCAAGCGCTTTCGCGTCTATTACCCGGAGCTGGAATTCTGCACCGACAACGGCGCCATGATCGCCCTGGCCGGCTGCCTGCGTCTGCAGTCCGGAGCCCCGGCCAAGCCGGCCGGCGATTTTTCGGTCCAGCCGCGCTGGCCGCTGATGGAGATGTCGGCCAAGGCACCGTGACAATTGGCCGCGCTTCGCGATGCCATGCGTCGGCCGGTCATACAGGGTGGCTTTTCGGTGTTTCTGCCGGCAGGGACTGGGCTTCGAATTCGCCGCTGTAGCGAAACAGTTCGCCGAATAGCGGGTGCTTCAGGCGGAAATCCATGGCGAAGCGTGTCTCGTCCAGCGCTTGTTCGACAATGGTCGTATGGCCGAGGGCCAGCCATTCGGGAATCGGCAGGCGCCAGCGGCCCAGTCGTGCGACGAAGCGTACGCCGCGATAGTGCAGACGGTCGGCCACGACGTAGGGTTGCATCTGCAGGCCGAGTACCGGATTGACGTATTCGATCAGCGTATTGTTTTCGGCTGTTTCCCAGATGCTGTCGAAGTGCAGCGTTTCGCCGTCTGGGAAACGGATTTGCCGTTGCCAGTATTGCCGCGTGCCGGAAACGCGCTTGTCCACCACGGTGGCTACTCCCTGGCCGGCGCGCGGCACGAGGGCGCCGCAGCGGTGCAGCAGGCGCAGCCAGGGGCGCATCCAGCCGGGAAAGGCGATGTCCAGATGGCCGGTGTCGCGTGTCGTGCCATGCCGATAGTGGGTGCGCAGGGCGGGCGGCAGCTTGTTCCAGTCGTTGCCGAGGGCGATTTGCATCGGGCTGTTCATCAGAATTCTCCGGGCAGGTGTTTGAAAACCATCAGGGCGACGACCAGTACCATGGCGCAGAAGGCGGGGATGCCCAGCCAGAACCAGGCGCGTGCCATGCGCCAATAGCGGGGCGGCAATTCGTGGCCGCCAGCCAGGGCCTGGCCGGCGAGGTCGCGCATGCGGATTTGTAGCCAGACTACGGGCAGCCAGCAGGCGCCAGCCAAGACGTAAAGGCCGAGGCTGACGGCGACCCAGGGTGTGCTCAGCGGCAGGCCCAGCTGCCCGACCAGCCACAGCCCGCTGAGTGGTTGGAAGATGACGGTGGGCGTCGTGAACCACCAGTCGGCGAGCACGACATGGCGGTTGGTGACGGCGATATGGGCAAGCTGGCCGTTGCGGTCTGCCATCCATTTGTAGAAAGCGCTGCCCAGGCCGGTGCCGAACAGCAGCACCATGCTGAGAATGTGCAGGGTCTTGATCAGGGTGTAGCTCATGACAGGGCCTCCGAGGCGTTGGCAAAGAAGAGGTCGGGGGAGAAGGCCAGCGGCGAGCGGCCGAGAAAGGCAGAAATGGGCGCCGGGTCCGCGTGGTAGCCGGTGAGCAGCATGCGCAGGTTGTCCGGTTGGAACAGCGGGTGGATCTGCCCGAACAGGCGGAAGAAAGCGCCCGCCACCGAGGGCGGGATTTGCAGCAGCCGGGCGGGTCCCTGTCCTTGCGCGGCGCGCATCCGGGCCAGCCAGTCGGCGAAGCTGACGGTTTCGTTGCCGACGATATCGAGTGTCTGGCCTGTGACGGGGTTCTCCAGGCAGCGCAGCACGCTGGCGGCAACGTCGGCAATGTGGATCGGCTGCAACATCTGCTTGCCGTCGCCGATAACCGGGATGAGCGGTAGGGTGGCAAGGCGGAGGAACAAGGTGCTGCTCGTCCCGCCCCGGCCGTAGACCAGCGAGGGGCGGAGCACGAAACCATTGAGGTCGAGTTCCCGCAGGACATCGTCGGCCGCCCGCTTGCTCAGGTGGTAGGCGGAGAATGCGCTGCGATCGGCGCCCAGTGCCGAAATCTGGATCACCAGCCGGATGCCGGTTTCGGCACAGGCACGGAACAGCGCGGTCGGGGCGTCGCGGTGCAGCGTGGCGAAACGCTGGTGCCTCGTCTCTCCGATGATGCCGACACTGTTGATCACGGCGTCGATACCGCGCAGGTAGGGGAGCCAGTCGGCGGGGGCGGTCATGCGCTGGAAATCGCAGCCGGTACGGCGCGAGGCGGGAACGATGCGATGGCCGGCCTGCGTCAGCACGGCGGCGAGATTGCGCCCGATGAAGCCGCTGGCACCGGTGAGCAGGATGTTCATCGCTTTGCGTTCCGGGGGGCGGCTTCGATGAAACGCCTGAGCAGGCATTCGATCGGCAGGGGAACGTGGTCGGGCACGGCGGTCTCCGTGGTTGGGGATAACCGCAGTGTCAGCCGGCAAAGGCGGCAAAGGCCTCCGTTTTGATCGAAACGGAGCGAAATTTTGTTACGGAATGATCGTTTCGGAACCGCTTGTATGGGGCGCTAAACAAAAAACGCGGGTGCTGACTCAGACTGCTTTTCGGGATTGCCAGTGTTTTGCTGCCTGATCAAGTATTAGCTTGCGGGAGCATCCAAAACCACGTCACGCTTGCAGCATCCATTCCGTAGGCGACCGACCGACGCGCTTTGTGAATACCCGCGTCAATGCTGTTTGACTTTGATAACCCACGGCCGATGCGATGTTCTTGATCGGCACCCCTTGCCTGATGAGGCCCTGAGCGACAGACATTCGCCAGTCGGTAAGGTAATCAAGCGGCGTCATGCCGACCGCCTCACGGAAATTGACCGCAAAGCGTGCGCGGGACATGCCCGCCTGCTCTGCCAATTCGTCAAGCGTCCACGGATGGGCTGGCCGTTGATGCATCGCGGTGACCGCACGAGCCAGGCGTTGATCGGCAAGCGCGGAGAATATTCCGCCCTTGAGCAGGCCTGCTGCCATGACGTGACGAAGCATCTGGATCAGAAAATACTCGGCCAACCTGTCGAGGGCTGCCTGGCGCCCGCAGGCATCGCCAAATGCTTCCTGAAAAAGCAGATCGAGCGTAGCGGCCATCGGCTCGCCATCATTGATAGGCAAGACGAGAAACTCTGGCAGCGCCATGGCAAGCGGGCTCTGAACCTTGACTCCGAGATCGATCGATGCGCAAAGCAGCTCGAAGCCAAGTTCGTTTTGCGGAATCAGCGTGTGATTGCAGGGGCGCGGAAAGAACAACACGCTTGGGCGGTCGACACATGCGACATCCGCCCCCCCGATCCGAAGTGTCAGCTGACCGGCTTTGACGACATGCAGGTGACCGGCCACTTCCGAGTCATCGAACGAAGCTACCTGGCAGAGCTCTCCGGCATAGAAAACACGGGCGGCGAGCGAAATATGGTTAAGCAATGGTGCGAGCCGATCCATTTCGATACTTTCGGTATAAAAATCGAGACTTAATATTACTGCAAGTATCGCATGATGACTCCAGCGCCAAAAACGCTTTTTCATTCCCTCAAATACCAAGGAGAACACCATGCCACGTATTCAACCGATTCGCCGCGAAAACACAGCAGGTCAACTGGCGGTCACGCTCGATGCCGTCAAGGCCAAGGTCGGGATGCTCCCCAATCTGCTGGCCACCCTGGCAAATTCCGAGAGCGGGCTCAATGCCTATCTGAGCCTTTCGGAGGCCCTGGCCGGAGGTCGTTTGACGGCCGCCCAGCGCGAAGTGATCGCGCTCGCGATTGGCCAGGCCAACAAATGCCAATACTGCCTATCCGCCCATACCTTGATCAGCAAGGGGGCTGGCCTGAGCGAGCCTGCCATTCAGGCGGCACGCGCCGGGCGCGGTGAGAGTGCGCTCGATTCCGCCCTGGCAGGGCTGGCTGTCAAATTGGTCAACCAGCGCGGTCAGCTTTCGGATGCAGATGTTGCTGGCGCCCGCAGTGCCGGCGTCGATGATGGGCTGATCGTCGAAGTGATCGCACATGTCGCGCTGAACACGCTGACCAACTACACCAACCACGTTGCTGCGACCGATATCGACTTCCCTGTCGTACCGCTTTGATTTGTTGCTTCAACAGACTGAAAGGAAGATTCAAATGAAATCCGTATTCAACACGAGCCGCCGCGGCTTCGTCGCCCTTGCCTTGGGCAGCGCCTTTGCCGGACTCCTGCCAACTGCGGCCTTTGCCTATGACGAAAGCTCCACGAGCAGTATCAACTTGAATCAGCAGAACGTCGCGATTGCTGGTTATGACCCGGTGGCCTACTTCGTCGCCAACCAGGCAAGCAAAGGCGACAAAAAATACAGCGTGACCCATCGGGGCGCGGTCTACCATTTCGCCTCGGCTGAAAACCGCGATGCCTTCAAGGCCAATCCGGCGAAATACGAGCCGCAGTTTGGCGGTTTCTGCGCCATGGGTGTGGCCTTGGGCAAGAAGCTGGACGCCGACCCCACGGTTTGGAAAGTCGTCGATGACAAGCTCTACCTCAACATCAATCGCGATATCCAGAAACGGTGGAATGAAGACATTCCCGGCAATCTGGATAAGGCCCAGGTTAACTGGCCTGTTCTCAAGGACAAGGCACCGAAATCCTTGTAATTCCCCATCCGGTGCCGTCTTCGGTAACGACGGCGGCACCTGTTTCACCGCTAGATAGATTGAGAGAAAAAATGGATCGCCGAAAATTCAATGAAACCTTGGTTGCATCGGTAGCTGGCGCACTTAGCCTATTTGTCACCGGCGCCGTTGCCGCTACCGAAGTGCCGAGCAATGCAGGTAAGGAAAAATGCTACGGCGTCTCGCTGGCCGGTCAGAACGATTGCGCCGCCGGCGCAGGTACGTCGTGTGCGGGTAGCTCGAAGAAGGACTATCAGGGAAATGCCTGGAAGCTCGTTCCCAAAGGCACATGTACCAGTATTGATACGCCCCACGGCAAGGGTTCGCTGATGCCGATCAAGCGACCCGCCTGAGGGATATTTGGATTCAGTACGAGAAATCCAGCCTTTGTCCAAAACGGGCAGCCGTCGATTTTTGGCTGCCTGGTATGAAACGGCACTTGAGGATGGCCATCCTGCTGCGCATCCGACCGGCAAGATGGCAAACCACGGGGCCCGAAACCGTCGGACGAAACCGCGTTGATTGCCAAGCTTGTACTGGAATCCGCCCACGCCTTGCTCATCTGGAACGACAAGCATGCGAACGATTCGATTGATTCTGGTGATCGCCAGCGAACGCTCAATCGCAATGGCTGCAATCAAGGTGGCCTTGGTTGTCGGCACAATTCTCAACTTAATCAACCAAGGAGGGCGGCTTATGGACGGACTTCCCATCTCCTGGTTGCATCTCGGGCTTAACTACCTGGTTCCGTACTGCGTTTCCAGTTACAGCGCTGCGCGCAACCAGATACACAATCGTCAACATCTAACCAAGGCAGAGCACTGACCGAAGCGGGCGGATATTTCTTCCTGTGGAATTGCAATGCCAACTTGTAGGCCTCGCACTGGGTTAGGCGCTTTCAATCCCGGTTTTTGGCCAAATTCACCTTGCGGTATTGGCCGGGCGTCATGCCCTCGATTTCGCGGAAAGCCTCGTAGAAATTCGATTGCGACGTGAAGCCAACGCTCAGGCCGACCGACAGCACCGACGCCGAGGGCTCGCCGAGCAGCATCTCGCGTGCCGCACCGATGCGCCATTCGCGCAGATAACGGGCTAACCCCTTGCCGAGCCGGGTGTTGAGCAATTCGGAAAGCTGGTGCGAGCTGAGTTCGAGCCGTTTGGCCAGCGCGGCGAGGCTCAGCTCGGGGTCGGTATACAGGCGTTCGTCCTGCATCAGCGTCTGCAGCCGCAGCTCGACGCCCGGGCAATCGACCTGTCCCAGTGTCGAGACGGCATAGGCCGCGCGGGCCGCCTCGCCGATTTCGCCGTGCAGGCCGGGGCGCCGGCCGAGGGCGAGCTGGACGAGCAGGAAGGCAAAGCCGATGGCAGTGGCGTACAGGCTGTAAAACAGCTTGCCCGGCAATTCCGCCTGCAGCAGGCCGAGGCCGGCGACCCCGACGGCGATGGCGAAGACGCCGCCGAGCAAGCCCATTTCGCGGCGAAAGCCGGCCCGTGTGGCGCGCAGGGCGTAGAGGCTGCGTCCCAGCCAGACCAGATAACCGGCGCCGACGACGAATGCGGCGGGGAGGGCGACGGGCGGGGGTAGCCAGGGGGCGATCACGAGCGGTAGCAGGTGCGGCAACTGCCCTGCATTCGGGGCGGTCGGTCGTTCCGGGTGCAGCAGCGGGCGGGCGAACAGGAAAAAGGCCGGGGCGACGGCGAACAAGGTGCTGCGGTAGAGGGGGCTGTCGATCCAGGGCTGGTCGAGATCGAGCCAGGCGAAGTGCGCCAGTTGCAAGCCGGCCAGCGCAAGGAGCAGTAACAGCCCCATGCGACGGGCGCCGGCCAGCTCCCGGTAGCTGTCGTCGCGGAAATGCGTCAAGGCCAGCGTCAGCGCGCTGAACAGGGAAAAGCCGGCGAACAGGATGGCGAGAGCGGTCACGATGGAGGGGCTGGAAGGCAGGTGATGGCCCGGTCGAAATCCGGTTAGGCCATCGTCATTCGCCTGGAAAGATAGCATGCCCCCGAGGGCGGCAGCTCAGCTGAGCGGGCAGATCGTGAAAATTGGCCAGGCTGACAGCGCCGACGAGGGCAGCGCATCGCATTTGCCGTGCTTCTTTTTCTTCTTCAGTTTCGGACAGCGCTTGCAGGGCGGGTCCGATTTGCAGCATTTCTTGGCCATGCGCGGCTCTCCTAAGTCTTGCACGCGACCCAATACGTTGCGCCGCGCGGGCCGTAGCGTTCGGCATGCGCTTCGTCGCGGGCCAGCGCGAATTCGTCGCCGATCGTCAGGTAGCGGGTTTCCGGGCCGAGTGTCAGCCACATATCGCCGTGTACCACCCGCGCCCGGACGGCGAACCGGTGAGTGTGCGGCGCGACGACGGCGTCGGCCGGCCAGCTGCGCGCCAGCACCTCGTCAAATCCTTCGGCCAGTATTTGGCATTCGAATTGGGCAAAGGTGCCGGTCGCCACGATGGTGCTCAGAGTGCGGCCAAGGCGGCGGCGTAGTCCGGTTCGTTCTTGATTTCGGAAACCAGTTCGCTGTGGATGACCCGGTCGTTTTCGTCGAGGACGACGACGGCGCGGGCGCTGACGCCGGCCAGCGGGCCGCTGGCGATGGCGACGCCGTAGGCTTCGAGGAAGTCGCGGCCGCGCATGGTGGACAGCGTGACCACGTTGCTCAGGCCTTCGGCGCCGCAGAAACGGGCCTGGGCGAAGGGCAGGTCGGCGGAGATACAGAGCACGACGGTGTTCGGCTTGTCGTTGGCCTTGGCGTTGAACTGGCGGACCGAGGTGGCGCAGGTCGGCGTGTCGATGCTGGGAAAGATGTTGAGGATCTTGCGCTTGCCGGCCAGGCTGCTCAGCGCGACATCGGACAGATCCTTGGCGACGAGCGAGAAGGCGGGGGCAGAGTCGCCCTTTTGGGGGAAGTTGCCGCTGACGGTGATCGGATTGCCGCCGAGGGTTACGGTTTGGGACATCGGGTGCTCCACGGGTTGAGGTGCGGGTTGGACGGGGTAGCCCCGGCTTGGTTCAATCGGGGAACGACCATGTGGCCGTTCCCCGATGATTCCGCTACATCAGCCGCCCAGTCCGAGCGCCTTGGCCACGCCGGCGCCGTAGGCCGGGTCGGCCTGGGTGCAGTTGGCGATATGGCGGCGCTTGATTTCCTCCGGGGCATCGCCCATGGCGCGGGCGGTGTTGTCGAACAGGCGCTGCTGTTCGTCGGCCTTCATCAGGCGGAACAGATTGCCGGCCTGCGAGAAGTAGTCGCCGTCCTCACGATGGTTCCAGTGGTCGGCCGCGCCCTCGACGGACAGCGGCGGCTCGCGGTAGTCCGGCTGCTCCTCCCACTGGCTGTAGCTGTTGGGCTGGTAGCCGAGGGTGGCGCCGTGGTTGCCGTCGATGCGCATGGCGCCGTCGCGGTGGTAGCTGTGGAACGGGCATTTCGGGGCATTGACCGGAATCTGGTGATGATTGACGCCGAGCCGGTAGCGTTGCGCATCGCCGTAAGAGAACAGCCGGGCCTGCAGCATCTTGTCCGGCGAGAAGGAAATGCCGGGGACGACGGCGGCCGGGTTGAAGGCCGACTGCTCGACTTCGGCGAAGAAGTTCTCCGGATTGCGGTTGAGCTCCATGACGCCGACCTCGATCAGTGGGTAGTCCTTGTGCGGCCACACCTTGGTCAGGTCGAAGGGGTTGTACGGCACCTTGGATGCATCCTTCTCCGGCATGACCTGCACGTACAAGGTCCATTTCGGATAGTCGCCCTGGTCGATGGCGTCGAGCAGGTCACGCTGGTGCGATTCGCGGTCGCGGCCGATGATCTCGGTGGCCTCGGCGTCGCTGAGGTTCTTGATGCCCTGCTGGGTGCGGAAATGGAACTTGACCCAGTAGCGTTCGTTGGCGGCGTTGATGAAGCTGAAAGTGTGCGAGCCGAAGCCGTGCATGTGCCGATACGAGGCGGGAATGCCGCGATCCGACATGACGATGGTTACCTGGTGCAAGGCTTCCGGCAGCGAGGTCCAGAAATCCCAGTTGTTGCGGGCCGAACGCATGTTGGTGCGCGGGTCGCGCTTGACGGCGTGGTTGAGGTCCGGGAATTTGAGCGGGTCGCGCAGGAAGAAGACCGGCGTGTTGTTGCCGACCAGATCCCAGTTACCTTCCTCGGTGTAGAACTTGACGGCGAAGCCACGGATGTCGCGCTCGGCGTCGGCCGCGCCCCGCTCGCCGGCAACGGTGGTGAAGCGGGCGAAGAGTTCGGTCTTCTTGCCGATCTGGCTGAAGATCTTGGTGCGGGTATAGCGCGTGATGTCGTGGGTCACCGTGAAGGTGCCGTATGCTCCGGAGCCCTTGGCGTGCATGCGGCGCTCGGGAATGACCTCGCGGTCGAAGTGGGCGAGCTTTTCGAGCAGCCAGACATCCTGCAACAGGACGGGGCCGCGCGGGCCGGCCGTCATCGTGTTCTGGTTATCGACAACCGGCGCGCCGGCAGCGGTCGTGAGTTTCTTGCCTTGCATGGTTCTCTCCTTGAGTGGCGGATGGATCAGAAGTTGTCCGGCAGGGTGGCCAGCACGTCGACACAGATATCCCAGCTGACGAAGGTGTCGAACCAGCGATCGATGTAACGGGAAATCATGTTGTCCTCCTGGGTTGAACAAGGTCGGGCTGACCTGATGGACTCAGTGTAGGGAGAGATGTTCTATTGATCCAATTGATTGAATGAATTTCCTTGATTGTGATTATCAATTGATTAGGCCGACCCCCAATAAAAATGGCGCATCGGATGGATGCGCCATGCTTGGCCGTACGGGGTGGCGAGGCGGCTCCTCGCGGGAGCGTGCTTACTCCGGGGTGTTCTGGCGTGCGCCGGGGCGGGCCTTTACGGGCGACATCAGCATGATGTGCAGCAGGCGGTTGCAACGGTCCAGCGTCCAGGCGATGGCCTTGCTGCCACCAGAGAGGATCAGCTTGCGGGTGGCCTTGCGGAAATGGAAGAGGGTCTGGACGAGAATCATGGTAACGACCATGACGATAACCAAGTGGGTAACGTAGAGGTGGAGATCGCTGTTCATCGTGTGTTCCTTTTCTTGTTGGGGTGGAGCGGTCGCCACTTTAAGAAAGTTGATGCGCTGCAACAAACGATGATTTGTCAGTCGATGCGTGAGAAAATCTCAGCCATATGCCTTATCGACTTCCCCCCTTGAATGCCTTGCGTGCTTTCGAAGCCGCAGCCCGTCACCTGAGTTTCAAGCTGGCGGGAGAGGAGCTCTCGGTCACACCGACGGCGATCAGCCACCAGATACGCAGCCTGGAGGAGTCGCTCGGCTTTCCCTTGTTTCATCGGCTGACGCGCGCCATCGAACTGACCGCCAAGGGACGCGCCATGCTGCCCAAGGTGCGCGAGGGTCTGGATGCCTTCGCGGCCGCCATCGAGAGCACGCGTTGCAACGAAGAGGGCGGGCGCCTGCACGTATCGTCGCCGCCCACCTTCCTGGCACGCTGGTTGATCCGGCATCTGCCGGGGTTTGCCGCCCTGCACCCCGAGATCCAGCTGCACATGGCGGCCTCGCTGGGCATGATCGATCTGCCGGACGGTTCGGCGGGCGCAGCGATGGAAGTGCCACCCGAACATCACGCCCGGGAAGACGACGCCGAAATCTTTATCCGCTTCGGTCGCGGCAGTTATCCCGGCTGCCGGGTCGAGCGGCTGTTCTCCCCGGTTTATGCCGCGGTATGCAGCCCGCGCTTGCTGTTCGGCACGCAGCCCTTGAAGAAGCCGGCGGACCTGGCCCGGCAGGTCTTGCTGCACGACGATACGATTCCCGAATTGATGGTCCGCCCGACCTGGGCGGAATGGCTGGCACAGGCGGGTGTGAGCGGCATCGACAGCGAGGCGGGGATGCATTTCAGCGATTCGGGACTGGTCTTGTCGGCGGCCATCGATGGTGTCGGTGTCGCGCTCGCCTCGACGCCGCTGATTGAGGCCGAGGTGGCGGCCGGCCGGCTGGTGGTGTTGTTCGATACCGTGATCCGGCGGCCGCAATCCTATTTCCTGGTCGTTCCGGAGGTGCTGGCCGAACGCCCGGTGGTCCAGGCCTTTCGCGCATGGCTGCTGGAAGAGGCGCGGCGCATGGCGGCGGCGCAGGACGACTGAAGCGCCGTCTCAGTTGTAGCCGAGGATGGCCACCGGACTGTCGTCGGTCTGAGCGGGATTGCGCCCGCCGCTTGCCGGCCCTGCGCTGCGCTCTGGTTCATCGCGGGCCGGTGCGACGGGCTGGCTGGATGGTGCGGGGATGCTCGGGGTCACGGTTTGTCTCCTATTGTGGGTGTAGGTCGTTTCTCGCGCCAGGCCAGGTAATGGCGGCACAGTAGCGGTGCGCAGGCGGTGAGCAGCACCACGCGCAGCACATGGGTGGCCGTGACCAGCGGCACGCTGAGGTGCATTTCGCGGGCCGTGATGCTCATTTCCGCCATGCCGCCGGGCGATGAGGCGAGGAGCAGCGAAGCGAAGGGAATCGGGATCAGCCAGCCGAGTACGCCAACGAAGAGGGCGCAGAGCACCAGCGTCAGCGTGGTGCTCGTGGCGCTGATGCCGAGGAAGCGCGGCGCGGCGCGGAAGAAGCTGGGCGAGAAGCGGGTGCCGAGCGCGCTGCCGAGCAGCAGTTGGCCGCCATTGACCAGCCAGCCGGGCAGGCTGGTCAATGGCAGGTTGGCGGCCGTCAGGGTGCCGACACAGAGCAGTGGGCCGAGCACCCAGGCATTGGCGATACGCAGTTTGGCAAACAGGGCGACGCCGGTCAGCGAGGCGGCAAGCAGCAGCGGGAAGTGCATCCAGTCGACGCTGCCGGCCAGGGCGCGGAAAGTTTCGTGGCCTTCGCGGGCGCCGTGGTGCAGCGCGAAGGGAATGATGCTGACGACCAGCATCACGCGCAGGGCGTGAGCGGCGGCGATGCGGTCGATCTGCCCGCCGTAACGCTCGGCGAGGACGACCATTTCCGAGGCGCCGCCGGGCAGGCCGGCGAAGAAGGCGGTGGCGGGAGTGACCTGACCCCAGCGTTCGAGCAGGCGGGCGGCGATGAGGCCGAAGACGACGGCGCTGCCCGCCATGAGCAGGATGGCCGGGGTGTGGCGGCCGAGTTCGTGGAGCACGGCCGGCGTGAAATAGAGGCCGAGCGCGGTGCCGATGGCCCATTGCCCGGCCTGGCGCCCTCCGGGCAGCGCCAGCAGAGGCAGGCCGGCGACGCGCAGGATGGCGATGGAGAACAGCGGCCCGAGCATCCACGGCAGCGGCAAGTGGGCGGCTGCGGCGGCCCAGCCGGCGAGCGCGGCGATGGCGAGCGCGGCGGCCGTCCAGGCGGCTTGTCGCGGGCGGGAGCTAAGCATGGTGAACGTCAGCCAGGAATGTGAGCCGAAATCAAAAAAGCGCGCCCCGCCCTGAGGGAACGACGGGGCGCCAAGTGCAGCGACATTGCGTTACTGCAGGGAGATCGTCAGAAGATCCACACCGCATCGCCCGGCAGTTCCAGCCAGCGCTTGCCCGGTGCTTCGTGGCGCTTGCCCCAGGCGCGCAGCAGGTCCTTGCCGGCGTGGAAGACGTATTCGTAGCGGTCACCGAGGAACATCGAGGTGACGAGGTCGACTTCTGCCCGGTTGTGGCCGGCGGCGTCGGCCAGATGGGCCTGTTCGACGCGGACCACCGCCTTGGCCTCGTGGCCGATGGCGGCGTTGGTGCGGCGCAGGCCCCATATCGACAGGCCGTTGTCGAGGTCGATGCGCGCCTCGCCGCCTTTGATGTCGCCGATGCGTCCGGTCATGATGTTGTTGCTGCCCATGAAGTCGGCGACGAAGAAGGTCTGCGGCTGGCCGTACATCTCGGTCGGCGTGCCCTGCTGTTCGATGACCCCGCCGTTGAGCAGCAGGATGCGGTCGGACATGGCCATCGCTTCCGACTGGTCGTGGGTGACGACCAGCGCCGACAATTGCAGCTCGACGATCAGGTTGCGCAGCCAGGCGCGGGCTTCCTCGCGCATCTTGGCGTCGAGGTTGGAGAGCGGCTCGTCGAGCAGAATGACCGGCGGGTTGTAGACCAGCGCCCGGGCGATCGACACGCGCTGCTGCTGGCCACCTGACAATTGGTGCGGGTAGCGCTCGGCGAGGTGATCGAGGCCGAGGTTCTTCAAGGCCGCATGCACGCGCTGGACGATCTCGTTCTTGGCTACCTTGCGCAGCACCAGCGGGTAGGCGACGTTGTCGAACACCGTCTTGTGCGGCCACAGCGCGTAGGACTGGAAGACCAGGCCGAGATCGCGCTTTTCGGCGGGGATGTCGATGTTGGCGGCGGCGTCGTAGATCGCCCGGCCGGCAATGCTGACGCTGCCGTGGTGCGGCTGTTCGAGGCCGGCGACGGCGCGCAGCAGCGTGGTCTTGCCGGAACCGGAGGGGCCGAGCAGCGAGACGACCTCGCCACGGCACAGTTGCATCGACACGCCCTTGAGGATGGGATTGCTGCCGTAGGACAACGCGAGGTTGTCGACGGTGAGGATGGTCTTGTCAGTCATGAAGTTTCACTCCGAAGCGCAGCGCGACAGCCAGGCCGATGCCGACCAGCGCCATGTTGATCAGGGAAAGGGCGGCGACCACATCGACGGCGCCGGAAGCCCACAGGGAGACGATTTGCGCACCGATCACCTCGGTGCCGGGGGAGAGGAGGTAAACGCCGGTCGAGTACTCGCGCTCGAAGATCATGAAGACGAGCAGCCAGGCACCGAGCAGGCCGTTGCGGATGAGCGGCACGGTGATGTCGCGCGAGACGCGGGCATTCGAGGCGCCGACCAGGCGGCCGGCCTCTTCCAGTTCCGGGCCGACCTGCATCAGCGCGCTCTGGATCAGGCGCATGCCGTAGGCCAGCCAGACTACGGCATAGGCGAACCACACCGAGAACAGCGTCGACCGGGCCGGCGACAGGAAGGGCACGAACAGGAAGACCCAGAAAACGGCGAGGCCGGCCATCAACCCCGGCACGGCGCGCGGGGTGAGCACGATGTAATCGACGAAGCGGGCGATGCTGTCGTTCTTGCGATGCGTCGCCAGGCCGACTGCCAGGTAGCAGCCGACGGCCAGCGCGCCGCCCAGCGTGCCGATAAGAATGGAATTGACGATGGCGCGGATCATCGTCGCTTCCTCGAACACGGCGTGGAAATGCGCCAGCGTCAGCACGTCGAGCAGATTGACACCCTGGCCCCAACTGCTGACCACCGAGCGCAGCGCGATGCCGGCGACCGGGACGACGACGGTGACGAACAGCCAGGCAAGGATCAGCGCCAGTGCCAGCCACTTCCACGGGCCGAGGGCGAGCGGGCGCTGGCGGGCCGACTTGCCTTTCATCGCCACGAAACGCTGTGCCGACTTGAGCAGGAAGCGCTGCAGCAGCACCAGCGGGAAGGTCACCGCGATGATGCAGGTCGCCACCGCCGCCATCAGGTGATAGGACGGGGTGCCGAGCTTGTTGGTCAGCTTGTAGAGGTAGGTGGTGAGCACCAGATGGCCTTCCGGGTCGCCGAGGATGAGCGGCAGGCCGAAGATCTCGAAACCGAGGAAGAAGACCAGCACGCCGACGTAGAGCAGGGCCGGCGAAACCATCGGGATGGACACGTCGCGGGCGACCCGGAAGGGGCTGGCCCCGGACAGGCGGGCGGCTTCCTCGACATCGGAGCCGAGGTTGCGCAGTGCCGATGACGAGTACAGGTAGACGTGCGGCACGTGCGTCAGGCCGGCGATGACGATGATCGAGGCCAGTGAGTAGATGTTCCACGGCACGCTGCCGAACAGCGACTCGAACCAGACCGAGAAGAAGCCGACCGGGCCGAGCGATACGACGTAGCCGAAGCCGAGGACGACGGGCGACACGAAGATCGGAATCATGATCGGCGTCTCCAGCCATTGGCGGCCGGGCAAGTCGGTACGGACCATGATGAAGGCGAGGATGGCGCCGAGCGGGATGGCGATGGCGCCCATGCCGAAAGCCACGGCCAGTGTGTTCTTGCCGGCCAGCCAGAAGTCCGGGTCGTCGAAGATGAAGGCGTAGGACTCCAGGCTCAGCGCGGCCGGCATGAAGAAGGGGCCGGACAGCACGCTCTGATAGATCACCAGGCCGATGGGGAAGAAGACGGACAGGGCGAGCAGGGCCACCACGGCCCGTCGGGGCAGTGTTTGCAACATGGGATTTCCTCGGGAAAAGAGAGGGGTTGGCGGCCGGCCGGGGCGATGGGATGCCGTGGCCGGTCGCCGGGCGCCAGGAGGCGGCGCCCGGGATCGGGGGCTTACTTGCCCTTGACCGCGCTATTCCACTGTTTCAGGAATTCGAGGCGCTTGGCCTGGTCGAGGTAGGTCAGCAGGCCGGTGTTGATCGCCACCGGACGCAGCGCGTCGCCGAGCTGCTTCTTCAGGCCGCTGGCCGTGGTGTCGCCTTCGACATCGGGGCGGATGGCGTAGAGGTCGGCCTTGCTGGCGATGATCTCCTGGCCCTTCTTCGACAGCACGAAATCGAGCCACAGCTTGGCGGCGTTCGGGTTCTTGGCCTTCTTGGCGATGAACATGACGCGGCTGATGACCAGCGTGTAGTCCTTGGGCAGCACGATGCCGATCGACGGGTCCTTCTGGGCGCGGGTCAGTGCGTAGGCGGCGTTGAGGTTGTAGCCGATCAGGTTCTCGCCGGAGGCGATGCGTTCCATCATTGTGCCGGTCGATGCCTGCACCTTGGCCTGCACCGCGCCGAGCGCCTTCTGCAGCTCGGCGAAGCCGGCGGCGTTGACCTGCTTGTCCTGGGTCACCAGCATGAAACCGACGCCGGACTTTTCCGGGTCGTAGGTGTTGACCTTGCCCTTGAACTTCTCGGTCTGCGCATTGAGCAGCTTGACGAAATCCGCGTGCGTCTGCGGTACGTCGCCGGCCGGGATCAGGCGCTTGTTGTAGACAATGCCGATCGGTTCGTAGGTGGTGCCGAAGGCCTCGTTCTTCCAGTTGGCCCATTCAGGCAGCTTGGCCGTTTCGGCCGACTTGTGCGGCTGGGCGTAGCCGTCGTTGACCAGCTTGATCTGCAGGTCCATCGACGACGACCAGGTCACGTCGGCCGAACTGCCGGCGGCGGTTTCCGAGATGAAGCGGTTGTACAGCTCGGTGGTGCTAATGTTGCTGTACTCGACGTTGATCGCCGGGTACATGGTGCGGAATTCGCGGATCAGGTGATTGGCCTGCTCGTTGTCGGTCACGCCGTAGATGACCAGCTTGCCTTCCTTTTGGGCGGCCGCGGCGAGGTCGGCGGCGGACTGGGCGTGGGCCGTGCCAAAGCCGAAGGCGGCGTTGAGGGCGGCCACGGTCAGTCCGGCAAGCAGGCCGCGCTGGAAGCGGCGACGGGTTGTATTCATGTTTGTCTCCTTGGTTCGATTCTGGCATCCGGTCCGGGCTTTGTCAGGCACCGGCCGGATGGCTCAGGGTCCAATGTAGGTCTTGCGGCTTTCGATTCGCTTTCGTTTTCGCGGGGAAAGCGATTATTTGTTCGGCTTGCGCTTTCCCCGTGCTGGCCGCTTAGAACCTGTTCACGATCTTCTGAGCAAAAGCGCGAGGAAGGCGAGATGAATGAACTGTAGGCTGGTGTTCAGCTTGCGTTCGCAGTTCCTCCAAAGACGGCGGCACTTTTCAATCCAGGCAAATGATCGCTCGACAACCCAGCGTTGAGGTATGACGGCAAAGGTATGCAATTCGCTGCGCTTGGCGATTTGAACCTCGGCGCCCAGCAGTTCATCTACTGCTTGGGCAAAAGGCTGGCCGACATAGCCACCGTCGGCCAGGATGCTCTGAACGGCTTGTAAATCCGCTGCACAGCGGCTCAAAGCCTGCAATGCCCCCTTGCGGTCGGCTACATCAGCGGTCGTGACGGCGATAGCGTGCGGCAGACCTTGGGTATCGACGGCAATATGGCGCTTGATGCCGGAAACTTTCTTGCCCGCATCGTAGCCTTTCTCGCGAGCGCTATCGCTGTTCTTGACGCTCTGCGCGTCGACGATCAAGAAGCTCGTCGAGGATTTGCGCCCCTGTTTTGTACGGACCGCGCCAACCACATTTTTTTAAAGCCCGTTCCAGAACGCTGAAACCGTCTGGACCAGGCTCACTCCACTTGGCAAAATAGGCATGCACCGTGCGCCATTTCGGATATTCGCTCGGGAGCATCCGCCATTGGCAACCGCTCTTCAGCAAATACAGCACGCCACAGAACACTTCATATAAATCCACCGTTCGGGGCTTGGTCTGCTTGCGCACACTTTCCAGCAAGGGCCTGATCTCTTCAAAGGCTTCCGGGCTGATGTCACTGGGGTATCTCTTTCTCATGCCCCAGTCTACGACATCCAATTGATCGTGAACAGCCTCTTAGAAACGGTAGCGACCGCCCATCATCAGCGAGGTCGGCGAGAAGTTCGGCGGCAGGCCGGAGTCCTTGTCGTAGCCCTGGCAGGTGCCGCCGGCGCACAGCGAGTTCTGGCCGCCGTTCTTGTTGGTGACCTTGGCGTAGTAGAGGTAGACATCGGTCTGCTTGTCGAGCGCGAACTCGTAGCCGGCACCGTAGTGGTTGGAATCGCGGTTGGTCGCCAGACGGTCGTCGAGGTGGCCATAGACGGCGCGCAGCGTATGGCGGTCCATGAACGGCACGGCGGCGCCCAGCCACCAGACGTCGCGGTCCAGCGTCTTGTAGGTGGCGGCACCGGCCTGGGTATCCTCGCCGTGCAGGAATTGGGCATACAGTTTGGCGAACTTCAGGTCATAGGTGGCGGCCAGGTTCCACGACTTGCGGTGGGCGTTCTCGGTGGCCGGGGCGGTGACGGTGCCCATCTTGGCGTAGTCGAGATAACCGGCACCGACGAAGAGCGGGCCGTTGGCATAGGTCAGGCTGGCGCTGACGCCCTTGCCTTCGCCCTCGGGTCCGGTGCTGCTGTTGCCGGGGGCGCCGCCGGTGACGCCGACATCGGCCTTGCTGTTGTTTTCCATGCCTGCCGAGTAGGCGATCTTGCCCTGGAAGCCGGCCAGCGTCGGGGTGGCGTAGAACACCGCGTTGTCGAAACGGCTGGCCGCCGCCGATGACCACAGGCGGAAGGCGGTGGCGCCGCCGATGGTGAACGGGTCGGAGGTGCTGGCGAGCGAGTAGATCGGCGCATAGTCGCGGCCGAAGCGGATGTCGCCGAATTTCTTGCTGGTCAGGCCGAGGAAGGTGTTAGGTGTTGCGCGAGAAGATGGCGACGCCGGTCGTGTTGGGGGCGGCCGATGAGGCGCTGCCGGCGCCGGGGTTGCTGACGTTGGAGGAGTGGCCGGTGTTCTGGCCGTTGTCGACGGAAATGCCGGCTTCGAGCTGGAAGTAGGCGGAGAGGTCGTCGCCGAAATCGCGTTGGCCCTTGAAGCCGAGGCGGCTGGCCGAGCCGAGGCCGCTCTGGATGCGTGCCCGGGAACCTTGGCCGTAATTGCCGTATTCGACGCCGGCGTCGATGATGCCGTAGATGCTCAGGCCGGCCGGCATGGACAGGCCCTTGCTCTTGGCCGGTTCGGCTGCCGCCTTGGCGGCGCTTTGAGCGGACTTGCTCGCCTCGTCGGCTTTCTTGGTCGCTTCCTCGGCTTTCTTGGTTGCCGCGCTGGTGGTGGCGGCGGTGGCGGTCAGCAGTTCTTCCAGCTTTTCCAGGCGAGCCTTCGTGGCCGCGAGTTCGCTGCGCAGATCGTCAATGGGGGCGGCGTGGACGGTGCCGGCGACGGCCAGCGGTGCAAAACAGGCCAGGATGGCGCGATACAGGGATTGTTGACGCATTGTCTCCTCCGGGAGGTTGTTGTCGATGTGCAATCGAGCCGGCGGGTGCCGGCTGGGAACGCATTAAAGGCGGCGAAGCTTTCGATTTGCTTTCGGCGGGTCGGCGCGGAACAATGCCGTCAAAGAGTCCGGCCCGAGCCGGCAAAATGGAGACAAGACATGAAGATCCTGCTGGTCGAAGACCATCCGGAGCTGTGCGAGTGGGTGGCCAAATCCCTGCGCCAGTCCGGCTATGCGGTGGATATCGCCGACTGCGGCGAACACGCCGAACACTACCTGTTGACCGGCGAATACGACGGTGTGCTGCTCGACCTGTCGCTGCCCGGCAAGGATGGGCTGGACGTGCTGAAGAGCCTGCGCGGTCGCGGCTCGCAGGTGCCGGTGCTGATCTTCACGGCGCGCGGTTCGGTCGACGATCGTATCCGTGGCCTCAATCTCGGCGCCGACGATTACCTGCCCAAGCCGTTCGAACTCGGCGAGCTGGAAGCACGTCTCAAGGCCCTGCTCCGGCGTTCTTCCGGGCAGACGCCGGTGGTGCGCCTGGGGGCGCTGGCCTACGACACGGTAAGCCGCCTGCCGACGGTCAATGGCGCGCCGCTGTCGCTGACCCCGCGCGAACTGGCGGTGCTTGAGGCGCTGCTTGGCCGCATCGGCCGCCCGGTGGCGCGCGATGCGCTGTTCGAAAAACTGTTCAGCATGGAGCAGGATGCGCGTCCCGAAGCCATCGAAATCTACGTTTCCCGCCTGCGCAAGAAGCTGGAGGGGAGCGGCGTGGCGGTGACCACGGTGCGCGGCCTCGGCTACCTGATCGCGGTAACGGGCGAGGCCGCCGCTTGATTTCCCGCGTGCGCAGCCGCCTGCCGGCCAAGAGCCTCAAACGCGGCCTGGCGGTCTGGCTGGTCGGTGTCTTGTCGACCCTGTTGCTGGTCGATGCCTGGTACAGCTACCGTGATGCGCTGGCCGCCGCCAACCAGGCCTACGATCGTTCGCTGTCGGCCTCGCTGAAAGGCATCGCCGAGCGCATCTACGCCACCGACAGCGAGGTGGTGGTCGACATCCCCTACTCGGCGCTCGAACTGTTCGAGGCCGGGAGTTCGGATCGCGTGTTCTACAGCGTCGGCCACCCGGGCGACGAGGCGATCACCGGCTACGAGGGCTTGCCTGCACCCGCCTCCTTGAAGCCCAACGTCGCGGTGTTTTACGACGGCACCTACAAAGGCCACACCCTGCGCCTGGGGGCGATGTTGAAACCCCTGTATCGCACCGAGTTTCCCCGGCCGGTGCTGGTCATTCTGGGCGAAACCACCAACTCCCGGCAGGAGGTGGTGCAAACGCTGTTCTTCGGCGAAGTCGGTCGCAAGGCGCTGCTCATCGTT
This sequence comes from Dechloromonas sp. ARDL1, assembly GCF_051122455.1. NCBI lineage: Bacteria > Pseudomonadati > Pseudomonadota > Betaproteobacteria > Rhodocyclales > Azonexaceae > Dechloromonas > Dechloromonas sp. ARDL1. Next base: position 3,040,754 of record NZ_CP168939.1, on the reverse strand, counting down.
GTCGCCCTGAGCGTCGCGTTGCTCGCCACGCGGCAGGCGGTCAAGCCGGTGGAGCGCCTGGGGCAGGGCATCCGCAATCGCCCGGACGACGACCTGACGCCGATCCAGTCCGACGACCTGCCGCGCGAGGTGGTGCCGCTGGTCGATGCCATCAATCTGCACATGGACCGTATCGAACGCATGGTCGAGGCGCGTCGCCGCTTCATTGCCGATGCCGCCCACCAGTTGCGTACGCCGCTCGCGGTACTCAACACGCAGGCCGAATATGCCTTGCGGCAGAGCGAGGTCGACGAAATGCGGCCGGCGGTCGAGGCCTTTCACAACAGCCTGGGCAGCGCCATCCGCCTGACCAACCAGCTGCTGTCGCTGTCGCGGGCCGAGCCGGTCAACGGCCTGGTGGCGCCGCCGCAAACGGTCGATCTGGCCGTCGTGGCGCGCGACACGGTGGTTGAGCTATTGCCCTTGGCGGTACGCAAGCAGATCGATCTCGGTTACGAAGGCGGCGGCGATTCGATGGCAACGGTGAGCGGCCAGATGGTCCTGTTGCGCGAAATGATCGCCAACCTGATCGACAACGCGCTGCGCTATACCCCGGAGGGCGGACTGGTCACGGTGGCGGTGTCCCGCCGGGAGGATGGCGTGGTCCTGATCGTGCGCGACAACGGGCCGGGCATTCCCGAGGCGCAGCGGCAAAACGTCTTCCTGCGTTTCTTCCGGTTGGAGACTGCCGATACGCTGGGCAGTGGGCTGGGGCTGTCCATCGTGCGCGAAATCGTGCTCGCCCATGGCGGCGAGATCGCGCTGGACGATGCGGCGGGCGGCGGCCTGTTGGTGACGATTCGTCTGCCGGCCGCCTGAGTCGGCCAGGTCGTCAGTCACGCAGATTCTGCTATGTTCGGCACGCCCCGCATCCCCGCTCGCTTTGTCGCTCCCCCTTGCCATGGCGAGGGCCATGGCGGCGGTTCGTTTCGCGCGACGGGGGCACGGATGCGCGCCGCGGCATCCGCGCAAACCGGCGTGACCGGCTACTTCTTCTTGCTGCCGATCTTCGATTCCTGGCCGGCCATCAGCCGCTGGATGTTCTGCCAGTGCTTGCCGATCAGCGCCATGCCGAGGATGCCGACGACGATGGTCTGGTTGGTGGCGCCGTGCATCAATACCGCGATGACCGGTGCGGCGGCGGCGGCGATCAGCGCGGCGAGCGAGGAGTAGCGCGAGACGTAGGCGACGAGCAGCCAGGTGCCGGCGACGGCGAGGCCGAGAACCGGGTCGAGGGCGAGCAATACGCCGGCGGCGGTGGCGACGCCCTTGCCGCCCTTGAACTTGAGGAAAATCGGGTAAAGGTGGCCGAGAAAGACGGCCAGCGCCACCAGGGCGATCACCGTGTCGCTCAAGCCCATCTGCTGGGCGACGATGACGGCGACGGCGCCCTTCAGCGCATCGCCGATCAGGGTCATCAGCGCGGCTTTCTTGTTGCCGCTGCGCAGCACGTTGGTGGCGCCCGGGTTGCCCGAGCCGTAGGTGCGCGGATCGGCCAGCCCGAATACCTTGGAGGAGATCATCGCGAAGGGAACGGAGCCGAGAAGGTAGGCAGCAAGAATGGCGAGGGCGGTTTGCATGGGTGAAATGGCGCGCAAGAGGGGTACAATCGCGGCGAATTTTACACCTGAGCAGCGGTCGACCGTCCCATGGACATCATTTTCATCGAAGAATTGCGCGCCGAAACGTGGATAGGCATCTATCCGCGCGAAAAGGCCATGTCCCAGACGGTCGAGATTTCGCTGCAGATCGGCGTGTCGACAGCTTCGGCCGGGGCCAGCGACGATATCCGCGATACGGTCGATTACGCCGTCGTCGTCGAGCGCCTGCGCAACGACTTGGCCGGCAGCCACTTCAACCTGCTGGAAAAACTTACCGAGCACATTGCCACTTTCCTGCTCGAGAATTTCGCCGCCCAGTGGGTGCGCGTTTCCGTCGCCAAGCTGGGCATGATGCCGGGCGTCAAGCGCGTCGGCGTGATTATCGAGCGCTCGGTCTGAACCGGTCGGAAGCCGCTCGGCTTCCGACCCTACTGATTACTACGGTTCAGAGAATTTCGGTCAGCGCATCGCGCTGTCCAAGTTCCTGGAGGAAGTGAAAGGCTTCCAGCCCGAGTGCGTCGCGGGCCGACAATACGCCGATCGGGCGGCCATCGGACAACACCACCGGTAGGTGACGGAAACCGCCTTCGTGCATGAGATGCAGGGCGTGGCCGAAGGGTTTTTCGGGGCCGACCGTTTGCGGATTGGCCGTCATGATCGAACGTACGGGCGTCGTATTGGCGTCGAGCCCCGCAGCCAGCGCTTTGAAGGCCAGGTCGCGCTCGGTGCAGATGCCGAGCAGATGGCCATCGTCGGGGGCGACGACGAGCACCGCGCCCTCGCGGTTGTCGCGCATGTGGGCGGCCACCGCGCGGATGCTTTTTTCCGGCGTGGTGGTCAGGAAATGGCGATTCTGGATGATCTTGATTGCAGGTCGGTTCGGCATGCCATGTCTCCTCGGGTGGGTTGGTGCTTCCTGTCAGGAGACAAACGCTGTTTGAAAAAAGTTCGCGGCGATAAATATTCGTTCTGCCAGCATCAATAAATACCGGCCAACGCGGTCATCACGGCGAACCCGGCGGCGAGCCCGGCCGTCCCGGCGCCGATGCGTCCGGGGCGGTGCGAGGCGGGAATCATCTCGTGGCTGACCACCCACAGCATGGCCCCGGCGGCCGCGGCGAGCGCGAGCGGCAGTGCGGCGCCGGCCATGCTGCTGGCGACGACGCCGAACAGGCCGCCGAGTGGCTCGACGAGGCCGGTGCCGAGCGCGATCAAGGCTGCCCGCAACGGCGCCGAGCCCAAGGCAACCATGGCGCTGGCCACGATCCAGCCTTCCGGAATGTTCTGCAGGGCGATGCCCAGGCTCATGCCGTGGTCGGCTCCGGCGGCTGCCGCGACACCGACGGCGAGGCCCTCGGGAATGTTGTGTAGCGAAATGGCGGCGACGACGAGTGATACGTTGGGCATCATGCCGTCCGCTTCAACCGTTTCGACGTGTGCGTGCGGCAGGCGGCGGTCGAGCGTCTGCATGGCGCCGACACCAGCCAGCAAGGCGGCTGCGGTGGCGATGCCGAGCGCCCATGGCGTGCCGCTGGCGGCAACCGTCTGGACGGCCGGGACGAGCAGCGAAAAGAGGCTGGCGGCGAGCATCATGCCGCCGGCGAGCCCGAGCATCGGCGCCATCAGGCGTTCAGAGGGACGGCGCAGCATGAGCACGGGAATGGCGCCGAGTCCGGTCGCCGCGCCGGCAAGCAGGCTGGCCTCAAGGCCCCGGGCCGCCATCGGGTGGGCGCTCAGCCACTGCACCGCCTGGTCGATGCCGAAGACGATGCCGACGAGCGCCATGAGCAGCCCGACCCAGAGATGGCGGCGGGCGGCGGGTTTTTCGTAATGCTGAAGAACGATCTGGGTCATGGCGGCACTCCGGTTGAACGCTTGAGTGCCACTTTATCCAGCTGCGCGTTATAGCGCCAATCGATTGATGTAATCGTTACGATTTGTTGTGGCAATGATCAGGTCAGCGCGACTTCAACGACCTTGGGATGCAGGACGCGCAGGATGTCGTGCGGGTGAATGCCGACCAGGAAGCCGCGCCGGCCGCCATTGATGTAGATCAGCGACAGGTCGAGGATGCTTTTCTCGATATGCACCGGCATCGCTTTTTTGGTGCCGAAGGGGCTGGTGCCGCCGACCAGGAAGCCGGTGTGGCGATTGGCCACTTCCGGCTTGCACGGCTCGATCTTCTTGCAATTGATCTGGCGAGCGAGTTCCTTGGTCGATACCTTGCGGTCGCCGTGCATCAGCACGATCAGCGGCTTGGCGTTCTCGTCTTCGAAGACCAGCGTCTTGACCACGGCGTGCTCGTCCACGTTCAGCTCGCGGGCCGACACCTTGGTGCCGCCGTGTTCCTCGTAGGCGTAAAGATGCGTCGAAAAGGGAATCTTGTTGGCCTTGAGAAACTTGGTGGCCTGGGTTTCCGGGGCGTGTTCGGTTTTGCTCATGGGGTTTCGCTAACGGGAGTGAGCCACTTGAGTAGCGTGGCATAGAAATGTCCTGGCTCGAAGGGCTTGCTCATGAAGTCGTTCATGCCCGCTTCGAGGCAGCGCAGACGATCTTCGGCGAAGGCGTTGGCCGTCATGGCCACTATCGACACACTGGCACCGTTCGGGAGTTGTCGGATACGGCGCGTCGCTTCCAGGCCATCCATGTTCGGCATCTGCATGTCCATCAGGATGAGGTCGTACGTCTGTGTGGTGGCGAGGTTCACTGCCGCGATGCCGTCTTCTGCCGAGTCGACCACCAGACCTACATCCTGCAGCAGCAGTCCGGCGATTTCCCGATTGATCGATTCATCCTCGGCCAGCAGGATGCGTGCTCCGGCAAATGCCTGTCGCAGGCGGGCCTCCGACGACTCTGGCGGGGTGCCGGACAAGGGCTCGCATGTCTCGTCCCTGGCGAGCCTGGCGGTGAACCAGAAGGTGCTGCCGACGCCCGGCGTGCTGTCAACGCCGACGGCGCCTCCCATCAGTTCGGCCAGCTTGCGGTTGATGGAGAGGCCGAGGCCGGTACCGCCGTATTTGCGGGTTGTGCTGCTGTCGGCTTGTTCGAAGGCGCTGAATAGCTTGCCCTGGGTGTCCACCGGAATACCGATGCCGGTGTCGCGGACCTCCAGGCGCAGCAGCACGGCATCGCCCAGATTCTGCGCGACGCTGGCGCGCAGCGTGACGCTGCCGTGCTCGGTGAATTTGATGGCGTTGGTGGCGTAGTTGAGCAGTGCCTGCTGCAGGCGGGTCGGGTCGCCGCGCAGCCGCCTCGGCAGCTCCTCATGGCTGACCAGGAGTTGCAGGTTCTTGGCGCTAGCCCGGTCGTGCAGCATGGCGGCCACGTTGTCGAGCAGGGTTTCGATACAGACCGGGGATTCTTCCAGCGTCAGGCGGCCGGCCTCGATTTTCGACAGGTCGAGGATGGCATTGATGACGTCGAGCAGGTGGTAGCCGGCAGCTTCCAGCTTGTCGAGTTGTTCGTGCTGGGCCGGGGATAGTTCGCCGCGCCGGATCAGATGAGCCAGGCCGGTGATGGCTGTCAGCGGGGTGCGAATCTCGTGACTCATGTTGGCGAGGAAAGCTCCCTTGGCCAGGCTGGCACTCTCTGCCGCCGCCTTGGCTTGCACCAGGTCGGCCGTGCGTTCGGCGACCAGGTCTTCCAGATGTTTGCGGTGGCGCTGCAATTCGTTCTCGAACAGCATGCGTTCGGTTACGTCGCGGGAAATACCGAAGGTTCCGATGATCTTTCCGTCGCTATCGAGCAGCGGGCCTTTGGTGACATAGAAGGTTTTGCGGCCGCCCGGCGTGTCGAGATGTTCATAGCGATTCTCGATGACGCCATTGGCGATGATCCGGCGGTTGGTGTCGAGCAATTCCCTGGCCTGATCCCTGGGGAAGATGGCGAAATCGTCATGACCGATCACCTCCTTGGCCGGCTTCCCGACGAACTTGCAGGCGGCGCGGTTGAATACCAGATAACGCCCTTCGATATCCTTCGCAAAAATGGCGTCGATCGAGCTATCCGAAACGGTTTCAACCAGCTTAAGCGTATTGAATTGCTCCGCAATTGCCTTGCTGTACTGCCCCCAGTAGCGGCTGAGCAGAAAATAGAGCAACAGGGAGGTGACCGCGACAAAGGCCCAGCCCTTGAGCGTGCTGATCCGGAGCATCTCGTCCGGGTCGGCCGTGACCAGCAGGATAGCCTTGTCGGAAAACAGTATCCAGGCAGCGGCAAAGGCGGCGTAGATCAGTACGATCTTGATTACGCTATGCCATTTGTCCTGTCGAAGTGAATTCGTGGGCATCGAGATATTGCCTGGCAGTTTGGACGGAGAATAGAAATGCTGCCGCATGGGATTCGACAAGGCTATTGTGGCAAACCCTCAGCGATTTGGCGCTGGCGGGTTCGCTCGGCCGGTCAGGACGAGCAGCAGGCAGAAACACCCAAACACCATGCCGCCGATACCGATTTGGAGCAGGGTGATGGTTTCGAAGCCCATCAGCCAGTGCTGGCCGGCCAGGCGGAGGGCGCCGGCGAACAGGCAGATCAGCAGGCCGGCGATGCCAGCGAGGGTGCCGAGCGAGCGTAGCGTGTTAGGCATGGCGATTTCCTCCGGTAGGCCACGATGACCTTGATGATAGGTGGAAGCCGAGGGTGAGGGAAGCGGGGGGGGGCTGACGTTGCGGTTGCGATTCTGTATGCCGTGCCTGCGGCTAGCCGCGAGGATGGTGTTCGGCGTGCAGGCTTTTCAGGCGTTCGCGGGCGACGTGGGTGTAAATCTGGGTGGTTGAAATGTCGGCATGGCCGAGCAGCAACTGCACCACGCGCAGGTCGGCACCGTGGTTGAGCAGGTGGGTGGCGAAGGCGTGGCGCAGCACATGCGGCGATAGCCTGGCCGGGTCGATACCGGCGATAAGGGCATAACGCTTGATCAGCTGCCAGAAGGCCTGGCGGGTCATGGCGCCGCCCCGGGCGGTGACGAACAGGGCATCGCTCTGCTGGCCGCGCAGGATTTCCGGGCGGGCTTCGTGCAGGTAGCGGGTGATCCAGTCGACGGCCAACTGGCCGAGCGGCACCAGGCGTTCCTTGCTACCTTTGCCCAGCGCGCGCAGCACACCGTCGGCCAGCCCCACTTCATGCAGCTTCAGGTTGACCAGCTCCGAGACGCGCAGCCCGGTGGCGTACAGGGTTTCCAGCATGGCGCGGTCGCGCAGGCCGAGCGGGGATTCGAGATCGGGGGCATCGAGCAGCGCTTCGACCTGCTTTTCCGACATCACCTTGGGCAGGCGTGACGGCAGGCTGGGGTTGGCCAGTTTCAGCGTCGGGTCGTTGACGAGGCGCCCGCGACCGACCTGCCAGCGGTAGAAGCGGCGCAGTGTGGACAGGTAGCGGGCCTGAGACGTGGCGCGTGTTTGTTTCGCCAGGTGGGCGATGAAGCCGGTCAGCGTGGATTCGCGGATGTCGAGCACGGGCTCGTGGCCGTGCTCGGCCAGCCACCCGGCCAGGCGGCCGAGATCGGAGCGATAGCTGTCGAGCGTTGCCTTGGCCAGACCGTCTTCCAGCCACAGGGCATCGCAGAAACCGTCGATTTCGGCGAGATCAGCCGGCCGAGGCGGCACCGCTACCTTCGTGCTGGAGCAGCCAGCGCTTGACGTCGAGCAGGAAGCCGCCGCGCTCGCGGGCGAAGCCGCCCAGTCCGCCGCCGGTGGCGACGACACGATGGCACGGCACGACGAGCGGGTAGGGGTTCGAGCCGCAAGCCTGGCCGACGGCGCGCGGCGCATTTTTCAGGCGCTTGGCCACGTCGCCGTAGGTATGCGTCTGGCCGGTCGGGATGGCCGAGATCTGTTCCCAGACACGACGCTGGAAGGCGGTTCCGGCTGGGCGCAGCGGCAGGCCGAAGGCAAAGCCGGGATCGGCGATATAAGCCTTGAGCTGACGGACGGCTTCGGCGGCGAGCGGCGTCGTGGCGGCGACTTCCGGGCGCGGTTCGAGGAAGTCGATACCGGTGATTTCATCATCGTTACACTGCACGCCGAGGCAGAAACCGGGGGCGGCGACGACGGCCTGGTAGGTCTGGTTGGGGCGTGTTTGCATGGGTAAGACTCCTGAAGAACCTAGAAAGCCGAAATCCCGGTTTGGGCGCGGCCGAGGATCAGGGCATGCACATCGTGCGTGCCTTCGTAGGTGTTGACCACTTCGAGGTTCACTAAGTGCCGGATGACGCCAAAATCGTCGGATATGCCGTTGCCGCCCAGCATGTTGCGTGCCGTGCGGGCGATGTCGAGCGCCTTGCCGCAGCTGTTGCGCTTCATCATCGAAACGATTTCCGGCGTCGCGCTGCCATCGTCCATCATGCGGCCGAGGCGCAGCGCCCCCTGGATGCCAAGGGTGATTTCGGTCTGCATGTCGGCCAGCTTCTTCTGCACCAACTGGTTGGCGGCCAGCGGCTTGTCGAACTGCTTGCGGTCCAGCGTGTATTGCCGCGCCGTGTGCCAGCAGGCCTCGGCGGCGCCGAGCGCTCCCCAGGCGATGCCGTAGCGCGCCGCGTTGAGGCAGGTGAACGGACCCTTGAGGCCGCTGACACCGGGCAACAGGTTCTCTTCCGGGGCGAACACGTCGTCCATGACGATCTCGCCGGTGACGGCGGTGCGCAGCCCGACCTTGCCGTGGATGACTGGTGCTGACAGCCCGGCCATGCCCTTGTCGAGAATGAAGCCGCGGATGGCGTTGGCGTCGTCCTTGGCCCAGACCACGAAGACATCGGCCAACGGCGCGTTGGAAATCCAGTTCTTGCTGCCCGACAGCTTCCAGCCGCCCGGCACGGCGCGGGCGCGGGTCGCCAGGCTGCCGGGGTCGGAGCCGGAATTGGGTTCGGTCAGGCCGAAACAGCCGATCCATTCGCCCTTGCCGAGCTTGGGCAGGTATTTCTGTTTTTGTTCGTCGGAACCGAAGGCGAAGATCGGCAGCATGACCAGTGAGGATTGCACGCTCAGCATGGTGCGGTAGCCGGAGTCGATGCGTTCGATCTCGCGGGCGATCAGCCCGTAGGACACGTAGTTCAGTCCGGCGCCGCCGAAGCGCGGCGGCAGCGTCGGGCCGAGCAGACCCATGTCGCCCATCTCGCGGAAAATCGCCGGATCGACCGTCTCGTGCCGGAAGGCGTCGCGCACCCGCGGCCGCAAGGCTTTCTCGGCAAAGCTGCGCGCCGCATTGCGCACCTGGCGCTCGTCGGCCGCCAACTGGCTGTCGAGCAGCAGTGGGTCTTCCCAGTTGAAGGTGGCTTTGGACAAGCGGCTCTCCTAAGTAAAGCTGGTAAGGAAAAGAGTGACCCCGAATACGATGCAAACCGCAGCGATTAGCCAATAAGGGCGTAGGGGGGCTGGAGACAGCCCCCGCCATGTCATTAGTTGGTCTTGTTCGGCTTGCCGTTCGGGAGCGACTTGGCCGATCAACGCCTCATGTGCGCGCCGTTGTTGGTAGGGGTTGCCAGAAAGCACGTTGGAGGCATGAATCAGAATAATGACGAGGCCAATGAGAATCCCTCCGAGCAAGAGTTGCCAGATTGACATCGCTTGGCCTTGATTCCGTTCAGGCCCGGACGTGCCCGTCGCCGAGCACCACCCACTTCTGGCTGGTCAGCCCTTCCAAGCCGACCGGGCCGCGGGCGTGGATCTTGTCGGTGGAGATGCCGATCTCGGCGCCCAGGCCGTATTCGAAGCCGTCGGCGAAGCGCGTCGAGGCGTTGATCATCACCGAGCTGGAGTCGACCTCGCGCAGGAAGCGCATGGCTTTCGGGTGATTGTCGGTGACGATGGCTTCGGTGTGCTTGGACGAATACTGGTTGATGTGAGCAATGGCCTCATCGATGCCGGAGACGACCTTGACCGAGATGATCGGCGCCAGGAACTCGGTGTAGTAGTCATCCTCGCTGGCCGGGACGGCTTCCTTGACCAACGTGCAGGTTTCCGGGCACCCACGGATTTCGACGCCCTTGCCGGTGAGCATGGCGGCGATGGCCGGTAGCTGGGCGGCGGCGACGGAGCGGGCGACGAGCAGCGATTCGGCGGTGTTGCAGGTACCGTAGCGCTGGGTCTTGGCGTTCTCGACGATCTTCAGCGCTTTGGCCGGATCGGCGTCGTCGTCGATATAGACATGACAGTTGCCGTCGAGGTGCTGGATCATCGGCACGCGGGATTCGGCGAGCAGGCGGGCGATCAAGCCCTTGCCGCCGCGCGGCACGATGACGTCGACGAATTCGCGCATGGTGATCAGTTCGCCGACGGCGGCGCGGTCGGTGGTGTCGACGACCTGCACGGCATCGGCCGGCAGCCCGGCGGCCTGTAGCGCTTCCTGAACCAGGCGGGCGATGGCGCGGTTGCAATGGATCGCCTCCGAGCCGCCGCGCAGGATGGCGGCGTTGCCCGACTTCAGGCACAGCGCGGCGGCATCGGCGGTGACGTTCGGGCGCGCTTCGTAGATGATGCCGATGACGCCGAGCGGCACGCGCATCTTGCCGATCTGGATGCCGCTCGGGCGGAATTTGAAGTCGCTCATTTCGCCGATCGGATCGGGCAGCTTGGCGACCTGCTCGACGCCTTCGGCCATGCTGTCGACGCCCTTGTCGGTCAGCGTCAGGCGATCGACCATCGCCGGCTCCAGACCGGCGGCGCGGGCGGCGTCGAGATCCTGGGTGTTGGCGGCGAGGAGCGCCGCCTTATCGCGGCGGATGGCGGAGGCCAGATGCATGAGTGCGGCATTCTTTTCAGCCGTCGAGGCCGAGGCCAGGCGACGCGATGCAGTGCGGGCCTGACGGCCGACGGTCTGCATGTATTGCTTGATATCCATCGTAGTCATCGTGCGAGGTAAAGGAGCATTATAGCCAGACAAATTAGAGGGAACTTCTAGAACCGGGTAAACTCTTACCCGCAACAAATTTGGGGTTATCCATCGAGGAACAGATGGCAGAAAAATTGATACTGCCGACCGAGGTCAAGGTCTGCGCAACGTGCAGCTACTGGGATGGCGAACGCCAGGTGGATGCCGAAATGAAATTGGTGGTCGTTTCCGACGAATGCGAGGGTGAATGCCTGGTCCAGGAGAAGACCAAGCCGGGCCTGCACGACGTGCGTCGGGAATGTTCCTGCATCTGGGAAGATATCGAGCCGGACGTGCCGGCCGAACCATCCGCTCCGCAGCCCGAGCGGTAAGCTGCCGCAACAGGCTTTTCCGGCCGGGTGACGCCCGGCTTTTTCGCTTAGATTCGTGCCGTCGTGAGCCGCAGTCCGAGGCGCAGGAATTCCTCCCACACATTGCCGTGACCGATGCCCTTGACCAGGCGGTCGATCTTTCCGGCATGCTTGAGCGCGGCTTCGAGTGCGGCGCTGTTCAGCCGTTGCAGGGCTTTCTTGACCGGTACGGTGCGCGGCCCCCAGACCTTGGCATCCTTGAGCAACTGATCGACCGGTCGTCCGGCATCCATTCCAGCGCGGATGACGGTCAGGGCGCGGATTTCCTCGCTCATCGCCCACAGCACCAGCGGCGGCGCCTCGCCTTCCTGCATCAGGCCGTCCAGTGTGCGGGTGAGGCGGCCGATGTCGCCGGCGAGCAGGGCTTCGCGCAGGCCTTCGATGTCGTAGCGGGCGACATTGAGCACGGCGTCGCGAATCTGCGCCATGCTTAGCTGGCCGGCCGGGTAGAGCAGGCCGAGTTTCTGGATTTCCTGGTGGGCGGCGAGCAGGTTGCCCTCGACCCGTTCGGCGACGAATTTCAGGCTTTCCAGGTCAGCGCTCTGCTGCTGGCGGCGCAGTCGGCCGGCAATCCAGCCGGGTAGTTCTGCCAGCGGCGGCGCATTGAGCTTGAGGGCGATGCCGGCGTTGACCAGTGCCGTGAACCAGGCTGCCTTTTCCTCGCGCCAGTCGAGTTCGGGCAGGGTGATGAGCAGCATGTTGTCCGGTGACAGGTTCTGGCACCACTGCTGCAGCGCCGCACTGCCTTCCTTGCCCGGCTTGCCGGTCGGGATGCGCAGGTCGATCAGTTTCTTGTCGCCGAACAGGGACATATTGCCGCCGACGGCCAGCAGTTGGCCCCAGTCGAACTGCGGCAGAACAGTCAGTACCTCGCGCTCGCTGTAGCCCTGCTGGCGAGCTTTGGCGCGGATGGCATCAGCCGCTTCAAGGACCAGTAGCGGCTCGTCGCCATATAGCACGTAGAGCGGGCGCAACTCGCGTTCGAGGTGCGCGGCGAGTTGGTCGCCCTTTAGCAGCATTACTGCTCGTCTTCCTCAGCGTCCGGGTTCTTCGGCTTGATGATGCTCAGCCGGCGCATGATCTGGTTGACCAGGTCATTGTTCATGTCGCGCCAGAGCAGGCCTTCTTCCAGATCCTTGGCCAGCACGTTCGAGTCGTCGAAGGTGATGTCGCGGGTCAGGTTGATTTCGTTGGGCGGCACCAGGATTTGGCCCTTCTGGTTGACCACGCGGAAGCGGTAGTCAAGCTGCAGGCGGTATTCGCGCACACGGCCCTGTGCATTGACGCTGAGAATGGTCTTCTGCCGCGTGTCGCTCAGTTGCTGGAATACGGCGTCGGCCGACTTGGCATCGTCGACGATGGTCGTACTGCCGCTGGCCTTGATGTAGCGTTGCAGCCAGATGTTCACTTCGGCCGTTTCGGGCAGCGCGATATGCATCGTGTTGTAGGGCAGGTTGCCGCTGCCCACGCCGCGCAGATGGAAGCCGCAGCCGGTGAGGGCGAAGGCGAGGATCAGGGCGACGATGGGACGCAAGAGCGGGCGCAACAGCGGCATGGCGCTTCCTTACACGACGATATTGACCAGGCGGCCAGGGACGACGACGACCTTCTTCGGCGCCTTGCCTTCCATGAATTTCTGCGCCTCCGGATTAGCCAGCGCGGCGGCTTCGATGCTCGCCTTGTCGGCCTCGGCCGGCACGCGGATCGAGCCGCGCAGCTTGCCGTTGACCTGGATGACCAGTTCGATCTCGTCCTGCTTGAGGGCGGCCGGGTCGGCCTTCGGGAAGGCGGCGAGGCCGGCGTCGGCGCCCGGCTTCAGCTCGGTATAGAGCGCCTGGCCGATGTGCGGCACGATGGGGAAGAGCAGCAGCGTGGCGCTTTCCAGCACTTCCTGGGCCAGCGCGCGGCCGGCTGCGTCGGCCAGATCGCACTTGTCGTAGGCGTTGAGCAATTCCATGACTGCGGCGATGGCGGTGTTGAACTGCTTGCGGCGGCCGTAGTCGTCGGCGACCTTGCCCATGGTCTGGTGCAGCTTGCGGCGCAGGTCGGCCTGGGCGGCACTGAGGCCATCGCTGCTGGCACAAGTGGCGACCAGGCCTTGTTGGACGTGGTCATGCACCAGCTTCCACAGGCGGCGCAGGAAGCGGAAGGCGCCTTCGACGCCGGCATCCGACCATTCCAGCGACTGGTCGGGCGGCGAGGCGAACATGATGAACAGGCGGGCGGTGTCGGCGCCGTACTGGTCGATCAGCGCCTGTGGGTCGACGCCGTTGTTCTTCGACTTCGACATCTTTTCGGTGCCGCCGATCACCACCGGCTGGCCGTCGGCCTTCAGCGTGGCGCCGGTGGGGCGGCCGCGTTCGTCGGTGACGACATCGACATCGGCCGGGTTGATCCACTGCTTCTTGCCGCCTTCGAGTTCGCGATAGAAGGTCGGGGCGACGACCATGCCCTGGGTTAGCAGGTTGGCAAACGGTTCGGAAAGTGGCTCTGGAATCAGGAGTGCCGGATCGTTGGAGATTTGCGCAAGTTTGGCGTTGAGTCGCCTAATTTTCAGTACTTTTTCATAGCTGTCTGGTTCGTCAAACAGGCTGCAGAATTGGTCTTCGTTTGCCGGAACAACCCAGCCCTCGCCGTCGATCTCCGGGTGAGGCAGCGCAGGAATGTTTTCGGGAGATTTGGTCTTGAACAATTGTGTGTCGCGCATCAGTTTGGTGAAGAAGCGCGAATAGAGCAGGTGCAGGATGGCGTGCTCGATGCCGCCGATGTACTGGTCGATGCCGCCCTTGCACCAGTAGGCGACGCGCTCGTCGACCATGGCCTTGGCGTTGTCCGGGCAGGCATAGCGCAGGAAGTACCAGGACGACTCGAAGAAGGTGTCCATGGTGTCGGTTTCGCGCCGGGCGTTGCCGCCGCACTTCGGGCACTTGCACTCGTAGAACTCGGGCATGCGGGCCAGCGGCGAACCGGCGCCGGTGATCTCGACGTTTTCGGGCAGGACGACCGGCAGTTGGTCGTCGGGCACCGGCACGTCGCCGCAGGTCGGGCAGTGGATGATCGGGATCGGGCAGCCCCAGTAACGCTGGCGGGAGATGCCCCAGTCGCGCAGGCGGAACTGGATTTTCTTCTCGCCCAGGCCCTTGGCGGTGAGGTCGGTAGCCACGGCGTCGACGGCGGCTTCATAAGCCAGACCGTCGTACTTGCCGGAATTGACGCAGGCACCCTTCTGCTTGTCGCCGTACCACTCCTGCCAGCCGTCGAGGCTGAAGGTTTCGCCTTCGGCGGCGATAACCTGCTTGATTGGCAGATCGTATTTCTTGGCAAACGCGAAATCCCGCTCGTCGTGCGCCGGCACGGCCATCACGGCGCCGTCGCCGTAGCTCATCAGCACGTAGTTGCCGACCCAGACTTCGACCTTTTCGCCGGTCAGCGGGTGAGTGACGTAGATGCCGGTGGGCAGCCCTTTCTTTTCCATCGTGGCGATGTCGGCCTCGGCGACGCCGCCTTTCTTGCATTCCTCGATGAAGGCAGTGAGTTCCGGGTTGTTGGCGGCTGCACGCGTGGCCAGCGGATGCTCGGCGGCGACGGCAACGAAGGTGACGCCCATGATGGTGTCGGCGCGGGTGGTGAAGACCCAGAGCTTGTCGTCCGGAGTACTGGCAAATTCGTCGGCCAGCGGGAAGGCGAAGCGCACGCCGGTGCTCTTGCCGATCCAGTTTTTCTGCATCAGGCGTACCTGCTCCGGCCAGCCCGGCAGATTGTCGAGCTCAGCCAGCAGTTCCTCGGCGTACTCGGTGATCCTCATGTAGTACATGGGGATTTCGCGTTTTTCGATCAGCGCACCGGAACGCCAGCCGCGGCCGTCGATGACCTGTTCGTTGGCGAGCACGGTCTGGTCGACCGGGTCCCAATTCACGGTACCGAGCTTCTTGTAGACCTTGCCCTTTTCGTAGAGGCGGGTGAACAGCCACTGCTCCCAGCGGTAGTACTCCGACGTGCAGGTGGCCAGTTCGCGGCTCCAGTCGATTGCGAAGCCGAGCGACTTGAGCTGGGTTTTCATGTACTCGATGTTCGAGTAGGTCCAGCCGGCTGGCGGTACGTTATTTTGCAGTGCAGCATTTTCCGCCGGCATGCCGAAGGCGTCCCAGCCCATCGGCTGCAGCACGTTGTAGCCCTGCATCTTGTGGAAACGGGAGAGCACGTCGCCGATGGTGTAGTTGCGCACATGGCCCATGTGCAGTTTCCCCGACGGATACGGGAACATCGACAGACAGTAGTACTTGGGCTTGGTGGCGTCTTCAACGGCGCGGGCGGCACCGGTCTGATCCCAGTGTTGCTGGGCGGCACGCTCGATGTCGGCCGGGGAGTATTTGTCCTGCATGGGCATGGCGGAATTCATTCGCTGGAAATCGGGGAATAACCACGAATTATACCGTCTGATAGCGTATGCCCGGTCGGTGCCGGCAAAACTGTCGGAGGGCGCCCGGGTCGGGCTGTCTTCAGGCAAAAACGCGGGCTTTTCGCGAGCCGATGAGGTATCGGGCGCGATGCGCCGTGACAGGAAGGACCGGGGGGCGGTATTCGCGGCGCCTGCACGCGCTGCGAATACCTGGGGTTTTAGCGCCGCCCGGTCAGGCTACTTTTTTTTGCGGGTACATGTTGTCCCAGGTGTTCTGCCAGTAGCGGTAGGCGTTCTGCGCTGCCACGATGGAAAGCATGGACATGCGGCTCTGGTGGCGCCACATCCAGGACATTTGCGGGGCCGGGGTCAGGTTGTAGGACGGGGTGTTGCCGACTTCATCTTCGACAATGGACAGGAAGCGCTCGACGCTCAGGCCCCAGAATTCGGAGCCTTCCGACTTGCCGGTGAGGTATTCCGCCTCGCTGGCTGCCCGGCGCCACAGCTTGAGGGCCAGTTCGTCGGAAATCCCCGCCTTTCGGGCGATCCAGGGCAGGATCATGGGGGCGTTCATGCTGTTCATTACTACTCTCCTTTTACGTTGCGGCGGTAACCGCTTGCTAACTAAGACTGCCTTGTGGGCAAAAAGTTTTGTGCACTGCAATATTTTCTTGAGTATAAATCCGCGCTTTGTTTTTTTGCGTGAAATATTGCAAAGAAGCGCCGGATTCGTTGCCGGGTTGTCGTTTTTTTTCGACGCAATGCCGGGAATCGTTTTTGGAGGGGCTTGGATATTGCAGATTTGAAGAATTTTCGCTGCGCTGACACTTGTTGTTGTTTTTTGACTTTTTCCTGACGGTTTCCTGACGATTTTTGATGCCGCTTGCGCTAGAGTGCTCCGCGGTAGTTAAGAAAATAATTAGGGGGTTATATGCGAATGTTTGGAATGCGTTGGGTAGCGTGCGGGTTTTTGAGTTTGTGCATGGCGGGCCCCGTTGCCGCTCAGGGGGTTCAGGCCTCCAAGCAAGGCGTTGTCCAGGTAAAGGGGGATTCCGTCGGGCGTCGCCTTGAGTTGGCGGATGATCTGCTGGAGCAGACGCAGCGGGTCTTCCGGCTGTATGTGCAGATACTGCTGGATGTCGAAGCGGAGAAGTCGCGTCTTCGCAAGGCAGAGGCGGTTGCGCTGGTTTCGGGAAACATCGACCGCTTGAGCAAGGAGCCCTTGGCGCCTGCTCAGCAGGCATTGTTGGCGGAGTTGGATGCCACTTGGTCTGACATGCTGCGACAGGTTAGCTCGACGCCAAGCAAGGAGGGGTTGGCCGCATTGCTGCCGAAGAATGACAAGCTGTTGGCGACCTCGGAAAAATTGGCGGATTCGCTGGCCTCCGATCAAAAGGGAAAGGCCGACGTGATTCACCTGATCGGACGCCAGGAAATGCTGATCCAGCGAATCGCACGCAATTACTTTGTTTATCACGCGGGATACAAGTCGGCGGCCGTCAAGACGACCTTGCAATCGCTGCTCGACCGTTTCGTGATGGTCGAGGAGCAGATGTCCGAATTTGGTTCGTCCAATCCCAAGTTCAAGCAACAGATCGAGTTGGCCAATGTGCAGGTCATCTTCCTGAAGAATCATGTGGCGGGGCTGGACAGCGCAGGCAAGGCGGAATGGGAAAGTATGTCGCGCCTGGCAACGCGCTTGCGGGAGGCAATGCACGAACTCCGCCAGGTGGTCGAGAAAGGCTGATTGCTTTCGGTGCGAGGCAGTACCGTCTCCTCCGGACCTCGGGATGATATTTGAGTGAGTAGCCAACAGAAGGCGCGGCGTGATTTGCGCCTTCTGTCTTTGTGCGGGGGCGGCAACGGCTCATGCTTTCGCCGGGTGGCTGCGTGCTTCGGGTGCGGGGGCTGGTATCCTTCGTCCTTCTGTCCGCACCCTGACGGCAGCCCCCTAGTTCATCCAATATGTCCGATCTGCTGAATAATCTGAACCAACCGCAACTACAGGCGGTCACCCTGCCGTCCGTCCATGCGCTGATCCTTGCCGGAGCCGGGAGCGGCAAGACCCGCGTGCTGACCACCCGCATCGCCTGGCTGATTTCGACTGGCCAGGTCGGGCCGCACGGCATCCTGGCTGTGACCTTCACCAACAAGGCGGCCAAGGAGATGACGGCGCGCCTGTCGTCGCTAGTGCCGATCAATGTGCGCGGCATGTGGATCGGCACCTTCCACGGCCTCTGCAACCGCCTGCTGCGGGCTCATTATCGCGAGGCGGGGCTGCCGCTGACCTTCCAGATTCTTGACTCGGCCGATCAACTGGCCATGGTCAAGCGCCTGCTCAAGAACCTGAATATCGACGACGAGAAATATCCGCCGCGCGAACTGTGCCATTTCATCAATGCCCACAAGGAGCAGGGTATCCGCGCCGGGCAGGCCGAGGTGTACGACAACTACACGCAGAAACGCGTCGAGATCTATGCCGAGTACGAGGCGCAATGCAATCGCGAGGGGGTGGTCGACTTCGCCGAGCTGCTCCTGCGCTGTTATGAGTTGCTGCAGCGCAACGAGCCCTTGCGGGCGCACTACCAGCAGCGCTTCCGCCATATCCTGGTCGACGAGTTCCAGGACACCAACGTGTTGCAGTACGCCTGGCTGAAGTTGCTGGCCGGTGGCGGGGCGAATGTCTTTGCCGTGGGCGACGACGACCAGTCGATCTATCGTTTCCGGGGCGCCGAGGTCGGCAACATGCGCGATTTCGAACGGGAGTACGCCGGCCCGAACATCATCCGCTTGGAGCAGAACTACCGCTCGCAGGGCAATATCCTGGCCGCCGCCAATGCCATCATCAAGAACAACCGCGAGCGCCTGGGCAAGAACTTGTGGACCGATGCCGGCGAAGGCGAGCCGATTCGCGCCTTCGAGGCCTACTCCGACCTCGACGAGGCGCGTTTCGTGGTCGAGGAAATCCGCGAGCTGGTACGTGACGGCGTGTCGCCGACGCAGATTGCCGTGCTCTATCGCTCCAATGCGCAGTCGCGGGTGATCGAGAACGAGTTGTTTACCAAGAGCGTGCCTTACAAGGTCTATGGCGGCTTGCGCTTCTTCGAGCGCCAGGAAATCAAGCATGCGCTGGCCTATCTGCGCCTGCTGGGCAATCCGGATGACGACACGGCCTTCCTGCGCGTCGTCAATTTCCCGACCCGCGGCATCGGCGCCCGCTCGCTGGAAAACCTGCAGGCCGTGGCGCATCAGTGCAACAGCAGCCTGTACAACGCGGCGGCTTCGCTGACCGGCAAGGCCGGACAGACGGTCGGCGCCTTCATCCGGTTGGTCGAAACCCTGCGCCAGGAGACCGAGGGGCTGCCGTTACCGGAAATGGTCGAGCATGTCATCGAGCGCTCCGGCCTCGCCCAGCATTACCGGACCGAGAAGGAAGGCCAGGATCGCCTGGAAAACCTCGACGAGCTGATCAATGCCGCCGCCACCTTTGTCGATGACGAAGGTGCCATTGGCGAAGGCGGCGCGCTGGTCTCCTTCCTCACCCTCGCCTCGCTGGAGGCCGGCGAGCACCAGGCCGGCGAGGGCCAGGAGGCGGTGCAGCTGATGTCGGTGCATGCCGCGAAGGGACTGGAGTTCGACGTGGTTTTCATCACCGGGCTGGAGCAGGGCCTGTTCCCGCACGAGAACTCGGTCAACGAAGGCAAGGACGGGCTGGAGGAAGAGCGCCGGCTGATGTACGTGGCGGTGACCCGGGCGCGGCAGCGGCTCTACGTGTCCTGCGCGCAGACCCGTATGCTGCATGGCCAGACCCGCTACTGCATGCCGTCGTCGTTCCTCGACGAAATTCCGGAAGGTCTGATGCGCAAGCTGAACAAGAAAGCCGAGGCGGCCTCGTCGGTGCCGGCCTACGGTTCATTCGGCGGCGGTTATGCTGAACCGGCAGCGGCATCCGGTCTGCGTGTCGGCCAGACGGTCGAACACGCCAAGTTCGGCGTCGGCGTCATCGTGTCGACCGAGGGGCGCGGTGCCGACGCGCGCGTGCAGGTCAATTTCGGTGGTGCGGCCGGCATGAAGTGGCTGTCGCTCGAATACGCCAAGCTGACGCCGGTGTGAGGCAGCTGCCGGTGTGGAGCAGGCGATGACGCTTGCCGGGTTCCTGAAAATGCTGCTTTCCAGCCTGCTGCTGCCGCCGGGCAACGGCTTGGCCTTGCTAGGCCTGGCCTGGCTCGGGCGTCGCCGGCGCTGGGCATTGGCGCTGGCCGTGCTGGGCGCCCTCCTGCTCCTGCTGCAATCGCTGCCGCCGGTCGGCACGGCCTTGATGGGCACGTTGGAGGATCGCGCCGGCGCCTGGTCGCCGGAAACTGCCGGGGCACAGGCGATTGTCGTGCTGGGCAGCGGTGTGATTCGACCCGTCGCCGAATTCGGCGGCGAAACCGCCAGCGAGCGCACGCTGGTGCGTATCCGGCGCGGCGCACAGCTGGCCCGCGACACGCAATTGCCGGTACTGGTCAGCGGCGGGCGTCCTCTCCCGGCGGAGTCATCCGAGGCTGCCGCGATGGCTGCCATCCTCGAGAATGAATTCGGCGTGGCCGTACGCTGGCGCGAAGAGGACAGCCTCGATACGGCGGGCAATGCCGCGCTTTCCGCGCGGATGCTCGTCCCGGAAGGTATCAAGCGCATCGTGCTGGTGACCCAGGCCTTTCACATGCCGCGTGCCCGGTTGTTGTTCGAGGCGCAAGGATTCGAGGTGATTCCGGCGCCGACGCATTTCGTTTCAAAAAATGGCACCGGGTTCGAGGCAGGCAGCCTCTTCCCGTCCGCATCGGCGCTGCATAACTCCTATTACGCCCTGCACGAGTGGTTGGGCATCCTCTGGGTGCGCATTTCCGGCAGCTGACAGCACTTGCCGTCCGCGGCGTTGATGGTGGATGGATGGTCGGCGCGGTGATAACCTCGCACTCTCGACTTCAGCGGAGATAGCCATGCCCCACGCCATACGTATCCACCAGACCGGCGGCCCCTATGTGCTTTCCTGGGACGCGGTCGATCTCGCCGCGCCGGCACCCGGCGAGGCACGCGTCCGCCACCATGCGGTGGGCCTGAATTACATCGACGTCTATCATCGCACCGGCCTCTACCCCGTTCCGCTGCCTTCCGGCATCGGCCTCGAGGGGGCGGGCATCGTCGAGGCGGTGGGCGAGGGCGTGGACGAGGTCCGCGTCGGCGACCGGGTCGCTTATGCCGGCGGACCGCTTGGTGCCTATGCCGAGGTGCGCAACATTCCGGCGCACCGCCTGCTGCGCCTGCCCGACGGCATCGGCTTCGAAACCGGTGCAGCCATGATGCTGCAGGGGCTGACGGCAGCCTACCTGCTGCGCCGTACCTTTCGCGTCCAGGCTGGCGACGCGGTGCTCATTCACGCCGCCGCTGGCGGCGTCGGCCTGCTGGCAACCCAATGGGCCAAGGCGCTCGGTGCGCTGGTCATCGGCACCGTCGGCTCGCCGGCCAAGGCCGCGCTGGCCCGAGCACACGGTTGCGACCATGTGATCAACTACAGCACCGAGAATTTCACCGCCCGGGTGCGCGAGATCACCGGCGGCGAGGGGGTGGCGGTGGTGTACGACGGGGTCGGCAAGGACACGTTCGCCGGTTCGTTGGACAGCCTGCGGCCGATGGGCATGATGGTTTCCTACGGCAACGCCTCCGGGCCGGTGCCGCCGCTCGACCTGATCCAGCTGTCGCAGAAGGGCTCGCTGTTCGTTACCCGACCGACGTTGATGAGCTACACCGCGAAGCGCGCCGACCTGGTGGCTCTTGGCGATGAGCTGTTCGGCGTGGTCGGCTCGGGCCAGGTCCGGGTCGAGGTGCATCAGTCCTACGCCCTGAAGGAGGCTGCTCAGGCCCACCGCGATCTCGAGGCGCGCAAGACGACCGGCTCAACCCTGCTCCTTCCATGATGGCCAAGATCAAAGCCGGACTCCTGTCGTTGCGCGACCTGTTTGCCACCGCTTGGTGGATCATCCTGATCGTCGGTGTTGGCTTCGTCGTCGCCTTCCAGTTCGTCGAGCCGGCGCCGCCCAAACGCATCGTCATCACGACCGGCGGCCAGGCCGGCGCCTACTACCAGTTTGCCCAGCGCTACGCGGCGATTCTGGCCAAGAACGGCATCACGCTTGAGGTCAAGGCCTCCGCCGGGTCGCTGGAAAACCTGGAGCGCCTGAAAAAGGACGAGGCGCAGATCGGTTTCGTCCAGGGCGGCGTCGTCGAGCCGAAGAGCGATCCGGATGCCGAGGACGATTCGGGTCTGCTATCGCTGGGCAGTGTCTTCTACGAGCCGGTGTGGGTTTTCTACCGGAGCGACAAGGAAATGACGCGGCTGACCGACCTACGCGGCAAGCGCATCGCCATCGGCCAGGAGGGCTCGGGCGTTCGCCAGCTGGCCCAGCAGCTGCTGCAGGCGAACGACATTCCGGCCGGCGACCATCTGGTGCCGCTGTCCGGTCTCAAGGCGGCGGAAGAGTTGCAGCAGGGGCGCATCGATGCGGCCTTCATCATCGCCGCCGAGCACGCGCCGGTCGTCCAGGTGCTGTTGCGTTCGCCGGGCGTCAAGCTGATGAGCTTTTCCCAGTCCGGCGCTTATCAGCGGCGTTTCCCCTTCCTGACCAAGCTGACTTTCCCGCATGGCGTGGCCGACCTGGTGCGTGACTTCCCGCCGGAAGACATCAAGGTGCTGGCCCCGACGGCCAACCTGATCGTCCGCGACGACCTGCATCCGGCGCTGCAGACGCTGCTCTTGCAGGCGGCCACCGAGGTGCACGGCAAGAGCGGTTTTTTCCAGGATGCGGGCGAATTTCCGGCCTACAAGGACCCGATGCTGCCGCTTTCTCCGGATGCGGCGCGCTACTACAAGTCGGGACCGCCCTTCCTCCAGCGCTATCTGCCGTTCTGGCTGGCGGTTCTTGCCGACCGCCTGATCGTCCTGCTGGTGCCCATCTTCGCGTTGCTCATTCCGCTGCTCAAGGTGGCGCCGGCGATCTATACCTGGCGCGTCCGTTCCAAGGTGTTCCGCTGCTACGGTGAGCTGAAGTTCCTTGAAGACGACCTGAAGAGTCACTTCGATCCGGCCAAGCTGGACGACTACCGGAGCCGTCTCGACGCGCTCGACGAAGAGGCCGCCGAGCTGCACGTGCCGCTGGGTTTCACCGACCTTGTCTACACGCTGCGCGAACACGTCAATCTGGTGCGCGGCATCCTGCAAAAAAGGGAATCGCAGGCATGAAAGCCTTTCTCGTCGCCAACCCCAAGGGGGGCTCCGGCAAAAGCACGCTGGCCACCAACCTGGCCGGCTATTTCGCCAACCAGGGCCATGAGGTCATGCTCGGCGACATCGATCGCCAGCAGTCGTCGCGCGAATGGCTGGGTATCCGGCCATTCGAGTTGCCGACCATCGACACCTGGGAGATCGGCCACGACAACATCGCCCGCCCGCCCAAGGGGACGACCCATGTCGTCCTTGATACCCCGGCCGGGCTGCACGGCAAGATGCTGGAACGGGTGCTCAAGTTGTCGACGCGGGTCATCGTGCCGGTCCAGCCGTCGATGTTCGATATGTTGGCGACCCGCCATTTCCTGACCGAATTGCTGTCCGAAAAGGCCGTGCGCAAGGGCAAGGCCGATGTCGCGGTGATCGGCATGCGGGTCGATGCGCGGACCCGCGCCGCCGGCGAGCTGGAACGCTTCTTCGCGACCTTCGAGCTGCCGGTGCTGGCCTATCTGCGCGATACGCAGGTTTACGTCCAGGCGACGGCGGCCGGCATGACCTTGTTCGACCTGCCCCGTTCGCGGGCCGAGCGTGACCTGGAGCAATGGCAGGCCATCATCGACTGGGCCGAGGCGACCTAGGCGTCGATCTCCGGCAGCATCGACCGAAGGTTTACAGCTGATAAGTCAGCTGCTGCATCGTTGTTTCCTCGCCCAGTTTTTCCAGAAACCAGGTTAGCGCGAGCCCTTCCTGCCGGTTACGCCAGGCGATATTGATCGGCAGTTCGTGGCGCGGATCGGCCAGTTGCTTCTCCACCAGGCGGCCGGCGGCAATCTCGGGGGCCGCGATCCAGCGCGGCAGGTGGCCGACGCCCAGTCCGGCGATCTGGGCGCTGGCCTTGGCGCGGATGTCCGGGACGCGCAAGGTGTCCTGTCCCTCGATCAAGCCGACGGTCCGGGCGTCGAGCTCGCGCGACGTATCGGCGATGACCACGGCGCGGTGGCGCAGCAGTTCGTCGTGCGGAATGGGGCCTTCCCAGGCCGCCAGGGGGTGTTTCGGTGCAATCGCGAAAACGAATTCCGTACGCCGTATCAGCGGGCGGCTCGATATGCCGCTGATCGCCGGCCGATCGCCGGGGGCGCCGATGGCCAGGTCCGCACGCCCCGTCATCAGTGCGTCCCAGGTGCCGGCCAGCACTTCCGAATTGATCCGGATCTGCGTCGGCTGGCCCGCTGCATAAAATTCTTCAAGTAACGGGAACAAGCGCTCGACCGGGATGATCGCATCGAGCGCGATGCGCAGCTCGGCCTCCCAGCCGTCGGCAATGCGCTGGATGCGCCGTTCGAGATCGCTGGCGGCGCGCAGCAGGTGGCGGCCGTCTTCGAGCAGGGTGCGGCCGGCCGGGTTGAGCGTGGCACGGCGGCCCTGACGCAGAAATAGCGTAACACCCAGTTCGTCTTCCAGCTTGGCAATGGCGTGCGACAGCGCCGATGGCACGCGATGCAGGGCGGCTGCCGCCGCCGTGAAGCTGCCGTGGCGTTCGATGGCATCGAGTATTTGCAGGAGTTCGAAAGAGATTTTCATGTGAAATTTATTGAACGATAGTGCCTAAATTATTCGCTTATATGGATAGAACTCTAGGCCTATTATGGAAACAAAGCTATACGATCAATTCACAAAGGAATTTTCATGATCCTCGTGCGACCTTCTGAGCAACGCGGCCAAGCCGACCACGGCTGGTTGCGGGCAAAGCACAGCTTTTCCTTCGCCGACTACTACGACCCGGCCGAGATGGGCTGGGGTACGCTGCGCGTGATCAACGAAGACCGCGTCGCGCCGGGCACGGGCTTCGGGCGCCATGGCCATCGTGATATGGAAATCGTCACCTACATTCTCTCCGGATCGCTCGAGCACCAGGATAGCCTGGGCAACGGCGGGATCATCCGGCGCGGCGAAGTGCAGCGCATGAGCGCCGGCAAGGGCATCCTGCACAGTGAATTCAACCCCTCGCCGAACGAGGAAACCCACCTGCTGCAGATCTGGATCGAACCGGCGGCGCTCGGTACTCCGGCCAGCTACGAGCAGCAGGCGCTGCCGGTCGAGGCGATGCGCGGTCGCTGGCGGCTGGTCGCGTCGCCGGATGGCGCCGACGGCAGCACCACCATCGGCCAGGATGCCCGGCTATGGGCCAGCGTGCTGTCGGCCGGACAAACGCTCGTCGCGACGCTCGGCCCGAAGCGACTGGCCTATGTGCAGGTGGTCAGTGGCCGCCTCGAACTCAACGGCCAGGCCCTGGCCAGCGGCGATGGTGCCAAGATCGCTGATGAAAGCGAACTGCGCTTTGTCGCCGAAGAAGAAGCGGAAATCCTGTTGTTCGACCTTCCCCCCAACGATTAACCCCCTAAAGTTTCCCGAAAGGAATTGCCATGAGCAAAACAGTTGTCGTCTATCACTCCGGTTACGGTCACACCCAGCGCGTCGCCCAGTTCGTCGCCGAAGGGGCGGGTGCCGAACTGCTCGCCATCGATGCCGAAGGCAATCTGCCTGAAGGCGGATGGGACAAACTGAACGCCGCCGACGCCATTATCTTCGGCACACCGACCTACATGGGCGGCCCGAGTTGGCAGTTCAAGAAATTCGCCGATGCCTCGTCCAAGAACTGGTACGTCCGTGCCTGGCAGGACAAGGTTTTCGGCGGCTTCACCAATAGCGCCAGCCCGGTTGGCGACAAGGGGGCGACGATGATCCAGTTGCAGACCCTGGCCTCCCAGCATGGCGGCCTGTGGGTTAGCCTCGGCATGCTGCCGTCCAATACCAAGGCGGCGACCCCCAGCGACAGCAACCATTTGGGCGGCTCGGTCGGCCTGTTGGTGCGTTCGCCGTCCGATGCCGGTGTCGACGAGGTGCCGCAGGGCGATCTCGATACAGCCAAGGCCTATGGTCAGCGTGTTGCGGCAATCGCTGCCCGACTGCGCGCTTGATCACCCCACGCCCCATGGCATGAAATGCCTTGGGGCGCTGCTATAGTGCGATCATTCCCTTTAGCGTCGGAGTGGTCGCATGGCAATGATTACCTCACTGGCCGAATTGTCCGTCCTGCTCGTCGAGCCGTCGTCCATGCAGGCCAACTTGGTGCGCCGCATGCTGGCGCATCAGGGCGCCCGCCAGGTCCGGGTTGTCGAGACGGCCAGCGCGGCCTTGGCGGCCTTGCGCGCCGAACACGAAGGGACTGTGGTTATCAGCAGCCTCTACCTGCCCGATCTGGCGGGAACGGAGCTGGTGATGGCGATGCGCGCCGAATCGGCGCTGGAATCCGTCCCCTTCATCCTCGTTTCCAGCGAGACCCGGCCGCAGGTACTGGAACCGGTGCGTCAGTCCGGCGCCTGCAGCATCGTGGCCAAACCTTTCAATGAACAACAGTTGTCCCGCGCCCTGTATGCGGCGGCCGATTACCTGAGCCCGCCCGAGGATATCGACACCACGGAAATCGAGAGCCTGCGCGTGCTGTTGGTCGATGACAGCCTGGCCTCGCGCCGCCACTTGCGTCGCCTGCTTGAGGAATTGGGTATCGAACGCATCAGCGAGGCGACGAACGGCAAGGAGGCGGTGGAATTGCTGCAGGCGACGATGGTCGATCTGGTTATCACCGATTACAACATGCCGGAAATGGATGGCCGCGAACTGACCGAGTACATCCGCACCCAGAGCTGGCAGGCGGCGGTGCCGATCCTGATGGTGACCAGCGAGCAGAACATGGGGCGTCTGGCGGCGGTGGAACGGGCCGGCGTTTCCGCCGTCTGCGACAAACCTTTCGAAGCCGGCAGTATTCGCCGCCTGATCAGCGAGGCGCTGACGCGCTAGGGTGCGCTAACAAAATACCCTCGGCGTCATGGGGCTGCCTTGCCAGGGCCGCCGAGCTTCATTTCGTTGGTGTTGCGAAGAGCGGCTGGCGGCAGCGGACAGGCGCCTTCAGCGCCGTCTGGCGGCCATGATCCGCACGATCCACTGCCGCGCGACAACCGTCGCAGCCAACAGGATCAGCAGCGGGTCGAGCAGGGCGTCCCACAAGTTGGCGAAGACGCCACCGGCGTAAGCCAGCAAGTCGAGCGCCAGGATGAGCAGCCAGGTATCGAGACGTTTCCACCACAAGACCAGGCCGAGCGGCAGCAGCGCCGCAACCAGCGGTGCAGGGCGGTAGCCGAGGGCATGCGGATCGACCGCTCCCCAGCCGAGCGCCGTCAGCAGGAAGGGAATGGCGAAGGCCAGCAGGCACAGGGCCGGGCGATACGACAAGGGCGACGGCGTGCGGTTAGCCAGTTGCAGTAGTGCCAGCAGCAAAAGCGTCAGCGACGGCGGGCCGAAGATGGCCAACATGAAGGGGGCGATACCGACCAGCAGCGCGCTGGCGGTGGCGGCCAGCGCGGCGCGTGGGCGCAGCGGGCCGAGCGGCAGCAAGGCGGCCAGGGCGCCGAACACCAGAGCGTGGGCAAGCAGGCCGTAAGCAGCGCTCAGATTCACGGGCGCCCCCCGTTCAGCCAGGCTTCGTTGAAGGCGGCATGGCGGATGGCTTGGCGCCGCCACGTGTAACTTAGGTGGATACGCCCATCCCGGGATTGCAGCAGGCTGGGAAATGCGAATTCGGCACCGCCGTCGGCCGCCGCTTCGACCGATCCCGCCGGTCGCCAGGTTTTTCCGTCGTCGCCGGATGTCCATAGCTGCAGGGCCTCACGGCCTTCCCGTGGGTTGCCGGCGAGGAGCAGATTGCCGCCGTTCAGGCGGAGCAGCGCAACCGGTGCATCCGGGTTGGGCAGATCGGTGCGCGGGACGGATCGCCAGCTTTCCCCGCCGTTGTCGGTGTGCAGGCTGGCGCGCCCCGACTCGCCGGCATTTTCCCGAACGATGGCCAGCGCCCGGTGCTCGTCGAGTGCGGCGATGGCGGGTTGCCGATTGGCATGCTCGTTCGCCAGCCGGGCCTTGGCGTCGATGGTGCCGGTCGCCGACAGGCGGAGCCAGGTACTGGTGCCGCCCGCCAAGCGTAGGTCGCCGGGCAGTCCGATTCCCCCGTCGGCCAGGGGAAGGGGCGAACCGCCCAGGCCGCTGCCTAGGCCGCCGAGCGGCGAGGTGGCGAGTCGCTCAATGTGTCCCCAGCTTCGGCCGCCATCGGTCGACGTCGCATGCACGATGCTGCCCCCCGCCCACGCACCGAGAGGCAGCGCTTCGACCCACAAGTGCAGCCAGCCGCCTTCGGCATGAAGCACCGGGCGGCCCAGGCGGTTCAAATGCATGAAGGTGGCGGCCGCGACGTGCTCCCGGGTGAGTGCCCTGCTCGGGGGACTCCAGCCGTCGCGGCCCAGTGTCGACAGCCAGATTGCCGCCGCCGAATCATCGTCATCCGGGCCGCCCAGCCAGGCGATGGCGATGCGTCCGTCGGCCAGCTGCGTCAGGGAGGATGGGCCGGCCGTCGCCGCGGCAACCGGCAGTGCGCCGGGCTGCGGAGGCATCGGTACACCGTCGCCCGTCTTTTGTGCCGGGATGAGGAAAGCCGTTGGCGCCGGGGCTGGCGAGCGCCAGAGTACGGCGAGCAGCGCTGCCAGGAAGAGGGCGGCTGCTATCCGGCGCAAGTGCGGGTCGGAAATCCGGATCATGCGGCGACGTGGCGCATTGGCAAGGGTATTGGCAACGGGAATGTCGGTCGGCGGTGTTGCAAGAAAAAGGCCGCATGCAGCGGCCTTTCCATGGTGGGTATGCCCCGGCTTAGCGAACGATCTGGTTCAGTTCGCCTTTCGCATAGCGCTCGGCCATCTTGTCGAGGCCGATTGCCTTGATCTTGCTGGCGTTGCCGGCGGTACCGAAGGCTTCGAAGCGGGCTACGCAGATTTTCTTGGCGGCTTCGCGGGCCGGCTTCAGGAAATCACGCGGGTCGAACTTGTCCGGATGCTCGGCCAGGTAGCGACGGATGGCGCCGGTCATGGCGAGGCGGATATCGGTGTCGATATTGACCTTGCGCACGCCATGCTTGATGCCCTTGACGATCTCCTCGACCGGCACGCCGTAGGTTTCCTTCATGTCGCCGCCGAATTCGCGGATTTCGGCAAGCAGTTCCTGCGGCACGGAGGACGAGCCGTGCATCACCAGGTGGGTGTTCGGGATGCGGGCGTGGATTTCGGCGATGCGGTCGATGGCGAGGATGTCGCCGGTCGGCTTCTTGGTGAACTTGTAGGCGCCGTGGCTGGTGCCGATGGCGATGGCCAGCGCGTCGCAGTTGGTCTGCTTGACGAAATCGGCGGCCTGCTCGACGTCGGTCAGCAGGTCTTCGCGCGTCATGTGGCCTTCGGCGCCGTGTCCGTCTTCCTTGTCGGCCTTCATGGTTTCGAGCGAGCCGAGCACGCCCAGTTCGCCTTCGACGGAAACGCCGATGGAATGAGCGAATTCGACGACCTTGCGGGTCACTTCGACGTTGTACTCGTAGCTGGCGACGCTTTTGCCGTCAGCCTGCAGCGAACCATCCATCATCACGGACGAGAAGCCGGACTTGATCGCGGCCATGCAGACGGCCGGCGACTGGCCGTGGTCCTGGTGCATGACGATGGGGATGTGCGGGTAGGCTTCGAGGGCGGCCAGGATCTGGTGGCGCAGGAAGGGCTCGCCGGCGTATTTGCGGGCGCCGGCCGAGGCCTGCATGATGACCGGGGCGTCGACCTGGTTGGCCGCTTCCATGATGGCCCAGACCTGTTCCATGTTGTTGACGTTGAAGGCGGGCAGACCGTAGCCGTTTTCGGCGGCGTGGTCGAGCAGTTGGCGCATGGAAACGAGCGGCATGGGAACTCCTGTGCAGTAATGTCTATCTGTGAATTATCTATTTTAGTTGATTTGGTGCTCGCCGACGCGGACGATCTTCAGCGTGTTGGTGCCGCCGGCGGTACCGATCGGTTCTCCGATGGTGAGCACGATCAGGTCGCCTTTCTCGACGACGCCGCGGTCGATCAACAGTTGCTCCGCCTCGGCCAGCAGGCGGTCGCGGTCGCTATGCTGCTGGGTCATCTGCAACGGACAGACCTCACGGTACAGCGCCATGCGGGCAACCGCGTCGGCATCCGGGGTGAGCGCGTAGATCGGCACGCCACAGTTGATGCGGCTCATCCACAAGGCGGTCGAGCCGGACTGGGTCAGCGACGCGATAGCCTTGACCTTGAGGTGGTGAGCGGTCCAGATGGCCGCCATGGCGATGGACTGGTCGATACGGGTGAATACGCGGTCGAGGAATTCGCGGTCGAGGGTAACCTCGGCGGAGCGTTCGGCCTCGATGCAGATGCGGGCCATCGATTCGACGGTGTCGACCGGGTACTTGCCGCTCGCCGTCTCCGCCGACAGCATCACCGCGTCGGTGCCGTCGAGAACCGCGTTGGCGACGTCGGAGACTTCGGCGCGGGTCGGCACCGGCGACGAGATCATCGATTCCATCATCTGCGTGGCGGTGATGGTGAGCTTGTTACGGTCGCGCGCCATGCGGATCATCTTCTTCTGCAGGGCCGGGACGCTGGCGTCACCGACTTCGACCGCCAGGTCGCCGCGGGCGACCATGATGCCGTCGGAGGCATCGAGGATTTCGGACAGGTTGGTAATGGCCTCGACGCGCTCGATCTTGGCGATCAGCACGGCGTGGCTGCCGGCGGCGCGCAGCAGCTGGCGGGCCATGTACATGTCGGCGGCGCTCTTGGGGAAGGAGACGGCGACGAAATCGACGCCGATCTGCGCCGCGGTCTTGATGTCGTCCATGTCCTTGGCGGTCAGCGCCGGCGCGGTCAGGCCGCCGCCCTGGCGGTTGATGCCCTTGTTGTTCGACAGGTCGCCGCCGACCAGTACGCGGGTGTGGATTTCGTTGCCATGGACGACCAGCACCTCGAGCTTCAGGCGTCCGTCGTCGAGCAACAGGATGTCGCCGCTGGCCACGTCCTTGGGCAGGTCCTTGTAATCGAGGCCGACGCGCTCCTGGTTGCCGAGCGGACAGGCCGCGTCGAGGATGAAGGAGTCGCCGATGCCCAACGTGATCTTGTTGTTCTCGAACTTGCCGACCCGGATCTTCGGACCTTGCAGGTCGCCGAGGATGCCGACGGTCCGGCCGTACTTGGCCGCGGCAGCACGAATGCCTTCGGCGCGTGCCCTATGGTCCTCGGCCGTACCGTGCGAGAAGTTCATGCGGACGACATCAATGCCGGCTTGCACCAGACGTTCGAGAACATCCTGGGACGACGAGGCGGGGCCGAGCGTGGCAACGATCTTGGTATGGCGGGACATTTTTGTCTCCCTGCTGGGGTTTGCTTATGATTTTTTCCCGGCCGGCCCCGATGGATAGGGGCGGCCGGGACATTCCTTACTTCGCCGCGCGTTCTTCCAGGATGGCGATCGCCGGCAGGGTCTTGCCTTCGAGGAATTCGAGGAAGGCGCCGCCGCCGGTCGAGATGTAGCCGACGTCGTCGTGGATGTGGAACTTGGCGATGGCTGCCAGCGTGTCGCCGCCGCCGGCGATCGAGAAGGCCTCGGAGTGGGCGATGGCGGAGGCCATCATCTTGGTGCCGCCGGCAAACTGCGGCAGCTCGAAGACGCCGACCGGGCCGTTCCACACGATGGTGCCGGCGTTGGCAATGATCTCCGCGAGCTTGGCGGCGGTCTTCGGGCCGACGTCGAGAATGCGGTCGTTGGCGTGAACATCATCGACGGAAATCTTGTTGGCGCGGGCCAGGGCGGAGACTTCGTCGGCGACGACCACGTCGGTCGGCAGCGGCACTTCGGCGCCGCGCTCCTTCATGATGTCCATGATGGCATGGGCTTCCTTGACCAGGTCCGGCTCGGCCAGCGACTGGCCGATGCGCTTGCCGTCGGCGAGCAGGAAGGTGTTGGCGATGCCGCCGCCGACGATTAGCTGGTCGACCTTGTCGGCCAGCGACTTGAGGATGGTCAGCTTGGACGACACCTTGGAGCCGCCGACGATGGCGACCAGCGGGCGCTTCGGATTGTGCAGGGCCTTGGACAGGGCATCGATCTCGGCACCCATCAGGATGCCGGCGCAGGCGACCGGGGCGTACTTGGCGATGCCGTGGGTGGTGGCTTCGGCGCGGTGCGCGGTACCGAACGCGTCGTTGACGTAGATGTCGCACAGCTTGGCCATCTTCTGGGCCAGTTCGTCGTTGTTCTTCTTCTCGCCCTTGTTTACGCGGCAGTTTTCGAGCAGGACGACTTCGCCCGGCTTGACCTCGAAGCCGCCATCGACCCAGTCGGTGATCAGGCGCACCGAGGTGTGCAGCATCTGGCCGAGGCGTACGGCAACCGGCATCAGGCTGTCTTCGTGGGTCAGTTCGCCTTCGGTCGGGCGGCCGAGGTGGGAGGTGACCATGACGGCGGCGCCCTTTTCCAGGCAGTACTTGATCGACGGCAGCGAGGCGCGGATACGGGTGTCCTCTGTGATGTTGCCGGCTTCGTCCTGCGGCACGTTGAGGTCGGCGCGGATGAAGACGCGCTTGCCGGAAACATCGAGGTCGGTCAGCTTGATGACGTTCATGGGTTATCTCCTGAGTTTTGGTTAGGTTGGATTCTGTGGTCAGCGCGTTTGCCAAAGTCGCGACCAATGGCCGGCCACTTCGAGCATGCGGTTGGCGAAGCCCCATTCGTTGTCGAACCAGACGAAGAGGTTGACCAGATGGGTGCCGGCGGTACGCGTCTGGCTGCCGTCGACGATGGCCGAATGGGGGTCGTGGTTGAAATCGATCGAGGCGTGCGCCGCCTCGGAATAGGCGACCAGGCGCTTGAGCGGGCCGCGCGTGGCATTGGCCAGCAGCTGGTTGATGCTGTGGGCCGAGACCGGACGCTGCGTGCTGATGGTGAGGTCGATGGCCGAGACGTTGGTGGTCGGCACGCGGATCGCCTTGGCTTGTACACGGCCGGCCAGTTGCGGCAGCAGGCGCTCGACGCCGCGGGCCAGGCCGGTCGATACCGGAATGATCGACTGCATGGCCGAACGTGTGCGGCGCAGGTCGTCATGGTGGTAGCCGTCGATCAGCGGCTGGTCGTTCATCACCGAATGCAGGGTGCTGAGCAGGGCCTGCTCGATACCGACCTCGCGGTCGAGCAGGTCGAGCAGCGGGACAATGGCGTTGGTCGTGCAGGAGGCGGCCGAAACCAGTTTTTCATCGCCGGTCAGGCTATCCTGATTGATGCCGGCAATGATCGTCGCGTCCACGTCGTCGGCGCTGGCGCCCGGGTGCGACAGGAGCAGGCGGGGGGCGCCGGCATCGACGAAGCGGGTCAGTTCGTTGCGCCGGCCATAGGCGCCGGAACATTCGACGACGAGGTCGATGTCACGCCAATCGACTTCTTCCGGCGTCCGGGCGTGACTGACCCGGATGGCGTGGTTGTCGATCAGCAGCTTGCCGTCCACCGCCTCGACGAGGCCGGGAAAACGGCCGTGCGTCGAGTCGTAGCGCGTCAGGTAGGCCATGCTGTCAAGGTTGGCCGGCTCGTTGATGGCAACCACCTGCAGTGGGTGCGCGACCGGGGATTCCAGCAGCGCACGCAGGAAGCAGCGGCCGATTCGGCCGTATCCATTGATGGCAAGTCGTTTCGGTTTCAGCAACTTAGTTGACGGCCTGAGCCGGCTCCTTCATGGGGTCTTCACACTTCGGCAATGTTGGGCGCCTTTCCGGTCGAGCAGCTCTTGTCGCGGCCGAAGCCGAAGGGGCTGATGTCGATGCGGCCGGCAGTTCTGGTGCTCTCCGGCTTGAAACGACTCGCCCCGCAATGGCGGGGCGAGGGGTGCTGCTTATGGTTTGTTACTTGGCTGCCATCCAGGCGCGGGCAGCGTCGAGCATGCGGCAGGAGTAGCCCCACTCGTTGTCGTACCAGGCCAGGACCTTGACCAGCACGGAGCCGTCTTCGCCTTTAATTACACGCGTCTGCGTGGCGTCGAAGGTCGAGGAAACGGTGGTGTGGTTGAAGTCGGACGACACCAGCGGCTCGTTATTGACGTCGAGGATGCCCTTCAGCGGGCCGTTGGCAGCGGCGGTCATCAAGGCGTTGATTTCTTCCTTGGTGGTGGCGCGTTCGGCGGTGAAGGTCAGGTCGACCAGCGAGACATTGATGGTCGGCACGCGCAGGGCGAAACCGTCAACCTTGCCGACCAGTTGCGGCAGTACCAGGCCGACGGCCTTGGCGGCGCCGGTCTTGGTCGGGATGATGTTGGCGGCGGCGGCGCGGGCGCGGCGCAGGTCCTTGTGACGGACGTCCACGGTTACCTGGTCGTTGGTGTAGGCGTGGATGGTGGTCATCAGGCCTTGCTTGATGCCGACGTTGTCGGCCAGGATCTTGGCGACCGGAGCCAGGCAGTTGGTCGTGCAGGAGGCGTTGGAGACGACGGTCATGTCGGCCTTCAGCGCGCCTTCGTTAACACCCATGACGATGGTGGTGTCGACATCGTCGCCGCCCGGGGCGGAGATCAGAACGCGCTTGGCGCCCTGGTCGAGCAGTGCCTGGGCCTTGGCCTTGGTGGTGTAGGCGCCGGTGCATTCGAGCAGGACGTCCACGCCGTGGTCGGCCCAGTTAACGCCCTTCGGGTCCTTGGTCGAGTAGAAGGCGATCTTCTTGCCGTCGATGATGATGCAGTTTTCACCTTCGGTTTCCACGGAGGTACGGAAGCGACCGTGGGTGGTGTCGTACTTCAGCAGGTGGGCATTGGTCGTCAGGTCGCCGGAGGCGTTGATGGCGACGACTTCGAATTCGTTCTGCAGGCCCTGCTCGTAGATGGCGCGCAGTGTGCAGCGACCGATACGACCGAAACCGTTGATTGCAACCTTGATAGCCATGGGTGTTTTTCCTCTCTGCGTTTGAAGTCTGAAATCAGGACAGAAGCGCCTTGGCCGTCTTTACGACGTTGGCGACGTTGAAGCCGAACAGGTCGAAGAGCTGGCCGGCCGGGGCGGATTCGCCGAAACGGTCGATGCCGATCACGGCGCCATGCAGGCCGACGTACTTGCGCCAGAAGTCGGAGTGCGCTGCTTCGATGGCGACGCGCGGGATGTGGCTGCCCAACACGGCGATACGGTATTCCTTGCTCTGGCGGTCGAAAACGTTGGTACAGGGCATCGACACGACGCGCACGGCGATGCCTTCGGCGGCCAAGGCGGCCTGGGCGTCGAGCGCCAGCTTGATCTCGGAGCCGGTGGCGATCAGCACGGCCTTCGGCTCGGCGGCATCGGACAGGATGTAGCCGCCCTTGGCGATGTCGGCGTCGGCGACCTTCTGGGTGACGGTCGGCAGGTTCTGGCGCGACAGGGCGAGCACGCTCGGGCCGTCGGCGCGCTCGACGGCGGCGGTCCAGGCGATGGCGGTTTCGGTCGCATCGGCCGGGCGCCAGACGTCGAGGTTCGGGATGATGCGCATCGACGGAATATGCTCGACTGGCTGGTGGGTCGGACCGTCTTCGCCTAGGCCGATGGAGTCATGGGTGTAGACCATGATCTGGCGCTGCTTCATCAGCGCCGCCATGCGGATGGCGTTGCGGGCGTAATCCGAGAAGACCAGGAAGGTCGCGGTGTAGGGCAGCAGGCCGCCGTGCAGCGCAATACCGTTGGCGATGGCGGTCATGCCGAATTCGCGCACGCCGTAATAGCAGTAGTTGCCGCCTTCGGTGCGGGTGACGCCCTTGCTGCCCTTGACGAAGGTCAGGTTGGAACCGGCCAGGTCGGCCGAGCCGCCGAAGATTTCCGGCACGGCCGGGACCAGCGCGGCGATGGCGTTCTGCGAGGCCTTGCGGGTGGCGATGTTCTCGGCCTTCTCGCGGCAGGTGGCGATGTAGGCGGCCTTGGTGGCTTCCCAGGTGGCCGGCAGCTCGTTCTTGATGACGCGGCGCTCGAACTCGGCGGCCTCGACCGGGAAGGCGACGCGGTAGGCGGCGAAACGCTTGTCCCAGTTTTCTTCGAAGGCGGCGCCGGCCGGCTTGCGGTTCCAGGCGGCATAAACGTCGCCCGGAATCTCGAAGGGGGCGTGCGGCCAGCCGATGTATTCGCGGGCGGCGGCGATCTCGTCCTTGCCGAGCGGGGCGCCGTGGCAGTCGTGCGAACCCTGCTTGTTCGGCGAACCCATGCCGATGGTGGTCTTGCAGCAGATCAGGGTCGGCTTGTCGGTCGCGGCCTTGGCAGCGAGCAGGGCCTTTTCGATGGCGTCGGCGTCATGGCCGTCGACGGCAGGAATGACGTGCCAGCCGTAGGACTCGAAACGCTTCGGAATGTCTTCGGTGAACCAGCCCTCGACGTGGCCGTCGATGGAAATGCCGTTGTCGTCCCAGAAGGCGATCAGCTTGCCCAGGCCGAGGGTGCCGGCCAGCGAGCAGGCTTCGTGCGACACGCCTTCCATCAGGCAGCCGTCGCCGAGGAAAACGAAAGTGTGGTGATTGACGATCTCGTGGCCCGGTTTGTTGAACTCGGCGGCCAGTACCTTTTCGGCCAGCGCGAAGCCGACGGCGTTGGTGATGCCTTGGCCGAGCGGGCCGGTGGTCGTCTCGACGCCCGGGGTGTAGCCGTATTCCGGGTGGCCCGGCGTCTTGGCGTGTAGCTGGCGGAAATTCTTGATGTCGTCGATCGAGACGTCGTAGCCGGTCAGGTGCAGCAGCGCGTAGATCAGCATCGAGCCGTGGCCGTTCGACAGCACGAAGCGGTCGCGGTCGGCCCACTGCGGGTTGGCCGGGTTGTGGCGCAGATGGCGGCGCCAGAGGACTTCGGCGATTTCGGCCATGCCCATCGGGGCGCCCGGGTGTCCGGAATTCGCCTGCTGGACGGCGTCCATGGCGAGGGCGCGGATGGCGCCAGTCAAGGGTGAAAACTTGGGAGTGTTGCTGACGCTCATGTTCCGGAAATCCAGCCTGCTGAAAAGCCTAAATTATCCGGGAAAACCCTTTTTTTGGGTAGGGCGCAAGGCCGATAAGGCAGGCTTTTGGCGCTTGCCTTCGATCAGACTTTCTGAATTCCGAGATCAGCATGAGTCGCTGCCGGGCGGCATGGCCATGACATGCGCCGTTCGTGGCAGTGCCGCAACCAGACCCTCGGGGTTCTGGTTGCGGCGGCGGCTTGCTTACCGGTAACCGGTATCCTTGTCGTTGTGGATGATCCAGGTCAGGTAGAAATCCGTGCCGAAGCCCGCATTCTGCGAGAAAATCAGCCGGCCTTTGCCCTTGTAGGACATTTCCCAGCGCGCCCGGTCGCTGCCGAAATAGAACGGAATCCAGGCCTTGCCGGTGATGTAGGCACCCTGATCGGTTGGCGGGCCGGCTGTGTCAATGGCTTGCTGGCGCGACATGCCGATGCGCAGCTTGGTAAATGTGGTGCCGGCAGCCGGAATGCCCGTGATCTCGCCTTCCCATTCGCGTTCTCCCTTGACCATCGTGCCCTGGCCGGACTGGACCTGGCTGATGTCGGTCACCGGCTTGTTGGCGGAAATGTCGTAGGGGCCGTGCATCAGCCGGCCGGCACGCGCGGCGGGAGCGGCAGCAGCCGGTGCCGCAGCTGCCGGCTTGGCCGGCTCGCAGTCGACCGGCTTTTCCGCAGTTTTGTTCTTGGCGCTCTTGGATTTGTCGGTTTTCTTTTTTGATTTGGGCTCTTCCGGCGGGCATTCGGGTTTGGCCGGTGCTGGGGCGGGCGCCTGCTGTTGTGCCGCTGCGGGTGCCGACGCCGCGGCTGCTTCTTCGGGCTTGGGTTCGTTGCTCTTGCAACCGGCGGCCAATGTGCCGGCAGCGAAGATGAGCGCGAGGGTGGTTTTGTTCATCGCGGTCGTCCTATGACGTTGGGGAAGGTGTGACTGTAGCAGTTCAGGCGGTGTGATAGCCAGTGACCCGGTAGACCTCGTTTTTCGAGCCGAGGATGACCGGCACGCGCTGGTGCAGACTGTCCGGCTGGATGTCGAGAATGCGCTGGCGCCCGGTCGTGGCTGCGCCACCCGCCTGCTCGATCAGGAAGGCCATGGGGTTGGCTTCGTACATCAGGCGCAACTTGCCGCCCTTGTCCTTGAGTTTGCTGTCCATCGGATACATGAAAATGCCGCCGCGGGTCATGATGCGATGTACGTCGGCCACCATCGAGGCTACCCAGCGCATGTTGTAGTCCTTGCCGAGCGGGCCTTCCTTGCCGGCTTGCATTTCGGCGACGTAGCGCTGGACCGGCGCTTCCCAGAAGCGCTGGTTCGACATGTTGATGGCGAATTCCTTGGTGTCGGCCGGAATCCGCACGTTTTCCTGGGTCAGGATGAACTGGCCCTGCTCGCGGTCGAGGGTGAAGACGACGACACCGTCGCCGACGGTCAGCACGAGCAGCGTGGTCGGGCCGTAGACCGCATAACCGGCGGCGACTTGCGTGGTGCCGGGCTGCAGGAAGGCCTGTTCGGCGGCTTCCGGCGTGCTCAGATCGGCGCCTTCCGGGCATTTCAGCACCGAGAAGATGGTGCCGATGGAAACGTTCACATCGATGTTGGACGAACCGTCGAGCGGGTCGAAGGTGAGCAGGTATTCGCCCTTGGGGAAGCGATGGGGGACGAGATGCGGCAGGTCCATTTCCTCGGAAGCCATGGCGGCGAGATGGCCGCCCCATTCGTTGGCATCGAGCAGGATGTCGTTGGACAGCACGTCGAGCTTCTTTTGCGCTTCGCCCTGGATGTTGTCGCTGCCGGCTTCACCGAGCACGCCGCCGAGGCCGCCCTTGCCGATGGCGATGGAGATGGCCTGGCAGGCGCGGGAAACGATGTCGATCAGCAGCTTCAGGTCGCCGGTGATGACACCCTTGTTGCGTTGCTCTTCGGTGAGATAGCGCGCCAGCGTGCGTTGCTGTGCCATGAGAACTCCTGCGTCCGTGACAAAGGCGCGATTTTACTCCGGGACGTGGCTGGCGTGCAGGAAGGCAAATGCCGCGGCGGCGTTCAGAGGCCGGCTGAGCAGGTAGCCCTGGACTTCGTCGCAGCCGTTGGCGCGCAACAGGTCAAGTTGGTCCTCCGTTTCCACGCCTTCGGCAATCACCTTGAGACCGAGCGAGTGGGCTAGCGCGATGGTGCCGAAGGCGATGGCGCGGTCGTTGAGGTCGTGCTCGATGTCGGAAACGAAGGAGCGGTCGATCTTCAGGTGGTCGATGGGGAAGAGCTTGAGATAGGCGAGCGATGAGTAGCCGGTGCCGAAGTCGTCGATGGCGAGGGTGACGCCCATGCGGCCAAGGCGTTCGAGAATCAGGGTGGCCTCCTGCGGGTTTTCCATCACCGAGCTTTCGGTGATTTCCAGTTCGAGCAGTTCCGGCGGCAGCTGCGAGGTGGTCAGTGCATTGGCGACGGTTTCGCAGAAGTCGCGGCGGCGCAGCTGGCGGGCCGAGACGTTGACCGCGACGCGCATGGGGCGCAGTCCGGCGTTGATCCAGCGGGCCATTTCCCGGCAGGCGGTATTGAGAACCCAGTCGCCAATGTCGTTGATCAGGCCGGTTTCCTCGGCGACCGGGATGAAACGGGCCGGCGAGATCAGGCCTTCGGTCGGGTGGTGCCAGCGCACCAGCGCTTCGACGCCGATCGGCGCGCGGTCGGTGGCGTTGAACTGGGGTTGGTAATCAAGGTTCAGTTCGTTGCGGGCAATGGCGTGGCGCAACTTGCGTTCGATATGCAGGCGCTCGGCGGCGGAGTGGTTCATCTCTGCTGCAAAGAACTGGTAATTGTTTCGGCCGGCCGCCTTGGCGTGGTACATCGCGGTGTCGGCGTTTTTCAGGATGATGTCGGCATCGGCGCCGTCGTCCGGGAAGATGCTGATGCCGATCGACGGGCTGGTATGCAGTTCGTGGGCGTCCGTTTCGATGGGGCTGGATAGCGCGGCCGTTACCTTGCTGGCAATGCTGGCGGCATCGGCTGGCGAGTTGATGGCGGGCAGGATGATGACGAACTCGTCGCCGCCGATGCGGGCGACGAAGTCGGTTTCGCGGACCAGCCGGGACAAGCGGCAGGCCACCTCGCGCAGTAACTCGTCGCCAACCTGATGGCCGAGGGTGTCGTTGATGATCTTGAAGCGGTCAAGGTCGAGGAACATCATCGCCACCTTCCATTGGTGGCGACGGGCGTCGGGCAGTATCTGGGCCAGACGTATGAGCAGGGCGAGACGGTTGGGCAGGCCGGTCAGGGCATCGGTCTGGGCGATATGGCGCATGCGGTCCTCGGCCTGCTTGCGCTCGGTAATGTCGGCCAGAATCCAGACGTAATGGGCGGGCATGCCGCTTTGCGGGTCGTCGACCCGGTTGACGCGGGTGCCGACGGGCAACGATGAGCCATTCTTGTGATTGACCGTGAGTTCCCCGCTCCACGAGCCGCGCTGCGCCAGTTGTGCCTGTAGCTCGTCGGTATTTTGTCCCGGTTCGAGATTGAGCAGACCAAAGACGGTCTGGCCGATCAGTTCGAACGTTTCATAGTCGGTCATCTGGGTGGTAGCCGGATTGATCGACAGGATACGGTGGGCGTCGTCCGTAAAGATGATGCCGGCGGGCGTGTGGCTGTAGACTTTTTGGGCCAGTTGCTCCCGCTCGGCGCTATGGCGGCGCTCGGTAATGTCGGTATAGATCGTCACGAAGCCGCCTTCGGGAAGCGGTACGCCACGAATTTCAAGGATATCCCCGTTCGGACGGGTGCGTTCAAAATTGTGTGAAGATGGATTCCGCGCGCGTTTCATCAGGGACTGAACGATCGTTTCCTCGTCGCCCGGCCCATACTCCCCACGCCGGGCATTGAAGCGGAACATGTCTTCGATCGGTGTTCCCGGCCGGGTCAGCTCCGGCGGAAAATCGAGGAGACGCTGGAATTCGGCGTTGCACAACTCCAGATGCGTATCGGCGCTGAACAGGCTGACGGCGCTGGGAATGCTCTCGATGATGGTGTGCAGTTGGGAATGCTGCTTGCGCAGCGTCGTTTCGGCGGCCTTGCGCTCGGTGATATCGGTATAGGTGGTGATGAAGCCAACCAGCTGGTTGCCCATGTGGAGCGGCTCGCCCTGAACCAGGTGGGTGGTGCCTCCCGGGCGGGTACGTTCGAAGCAGTGCGCTTCGAACTTCATGGCCAGCGCCGTGATTCGTTCGACGTGGGCTTCGGGATCGCCGGGGCCATATTCGCCACGGCTGGCGGGAATGCGGATCAGGTCGGAGAACAGGGCGCCGACGAATACCGTTTCCGGGGGAAGCCCCAGCACACTGAGCAGTCCTTCGTTCCAGATGCGCAGGCGCAAACTTTCGTCGAACACGCTGATGCCTTGCGGCATGCTCGACACGACGGCCTGCAGGTAAGCCAGTTGGCGCTGAATATCGTCGGCAGGAGGCGGAGGAGCGTCCGGAGACATCGATAAGGTCATTCAGTCGGTGGATTCATGCCAAATGATAGCGCAGCACCAGGAAGAATATAGCAAAAATGTTGATTTTTTTAATTGCGGCAGATGCTATGGACTGCGCCATTTGATTGAGCAACCGATGGATGCCGCCTGCTGCTCGGGGCCTTGCCCGCTGCGCGCAATCTCGGCCATCGCCGCAAACAGCTCGCGCGGCGCATCGGTTGTTGCCGGGTTGCGGCCCGAGGCATCGAGTCGGCCACGGTATTGTAGCCGCAGGTCGGCGTTGTAACCGAAGAAGTCGGGCGTGCATACGGCGCCAAAGGCTCGGGCGACCGCCTGGCTTTCGTCGTAGAGGTAGGGAAACGGAAAATCGAGTTGGTCGGACCATAACCGCATCTTGTCCGGAGCGTCGTCCGGATAGGCAGCGATATCGTTGCTCATGATGGCCACGCAGCCGATGCCGTGATTGGCCAGCTCCCGGCAATCGCGGATCAGGCGGTCGATGATCGCCTTGACGTAAGGGCAGTGATTGCAGATGAACATCACCAGCAGGCCGTTGGGGCCACGGCAATCGGCCAGCGTGTGGCGTTGGCCATCGACGCCGGGCAGGTCGAAATCGGGGGCGGCTTGGCCGAAATCGCACACAGGCGGGTTCAGGGCGACCATGATTTTCCACTCCAAAAGGCATTTCGCCCATAATAGCATCGATGAATTTACCTCGTTTTTACTGTCGTGAAGCGCTTTCGCCGGGGGCGCACGTCGAACTGCCCGAGCCGGTGGCACGTCACGCCGTGCGCGTGCTGCGTCTGCCGCCGGGCGCCCCGATGATCCTTTTCGATGGCCGGGGCGGCCAGTATCCGGCGCGCATCGAGCGTATCGAGCGCGATCGCGTTCATGTCGAGCTGTCCGCCTGGCAGGATGTGGAATGCGAGTCGCCGTTGTCGGTCACGCTGGTGCAAGCCTTGCAGGCCGGTGACAAGATGGACTTCACTATCCAGAAGGCGGTCGAGCTGGGGGTGCGCGATATCGTTCCGGTGGAAGGCCGGCGCAGCGTGCTTCGCCTGGCCGGGGAGCGGGCCGGCAAGCGCGTGGCGCACTGGCAGGGCGTGGTGGCGTCGGCCTGCGAACAGTGTGGGCGAAATCAGGTCCCGCTGGTGGCGCCGGTGGAGAAGCTGGAAAACTGGCTGGCCCGTCCGGCAGCTGATGGCGTTCTGCGCCTGATGCTCGATCCGGAGGCGGATGAGCACTTTGCATCGATCCGCCCGACGGGGCCGGTGCAGTTGTTGATCGGTGCCGAAGGGGGGCTCGATCCGCAGGAAATGATTGCTGCCCGGCAGGCCGGTTTTCGGGGCGTGCGCCTGGGGCCGCGCGTGCTGCGCACGGAGACGGCTGGCCTGGCAGCCTTGGCTGTCATGCAGGCGATGTGGGGTGATTTCAGGGGGGAGTAGATCATGTTTGAATCGGCGGAACTGGGCCACAAGGTCGACAAGGACACCTTCAAGCGCGAGGTGCCGAAACTGCGCGCCGAATTGCTCGACGCGCAGTACGACATGCTGCAAAAGAAGGAGTTTCCGGTCGTCATCCTGATTTCCGGGGTCGACGGCAGCGGCAAGGGCGAGACGATCAACCTGCTGTATTCGTGGCTAGACCCCCGTCACATTTCGACGCTGGCCTTCTCGGCGCCGAGCGACGAGGAGTCGTCGCGACCTTACATGTGGCGCTATTGGCGTGCCCTGCCGCCCAAGGGCAAGGTGGGTATCTTTGCCGGCTCCTGGTATTCGCAGCCAATCACCGATCGCATCAATGGCGAGATGCGCCGCTCGGAGCTGGATGGGCGGCTGGACGACATCAACCGCTTCGAGACCATGCTGGTCAACGAAGGGGCATTGGTCCTTAAGTTTTGGTTCCATCTCTCCAAGGAAGGCCAGAAGACCCGCCTGAAAGCACTGGAGAAAGATCCACGCACGGCGTGGCGGGTGACCAAGGAGAGTTACGAGCGCCTGAAGACCTACAACAAGCTGCAGCAGGTGGCCGGCCATGTGCTGCGCGTGACCAACACGGCGCATGCACCGTGGATCATCGTCGAGGGCACAGACGATGAATATCGCTCGCTGACCGTTGGCCGCATCGTGCTCGACGCGATGAAGCGCCGCCTGAGCCAGGAAGGGCTGCAGCGCGTGCCGGTGGCGCCGCCCATCATGCATCCGATCGACGAGAAGAACGTGCTCAGCGAACTCGATCTCAAGCAGAAGCTGGACAAGAAAACCTACGAGGTGCAGTTGGCGAAGTACCAGGCGCGGCTCTCCGAACTGGTGCGCGATCCGCGCTTCGTGGGCAAGCGTTCGCTGGTGCTGGTTTTCGAGGGGTCGGATGCGGCCGGCAAGGGCGGCAGCATCCGCCGCGTCGCCGCATCGATGGATGCCCGGCAATACCAGATCGTGCCGATTGCCGCGCCGACCGAGGAAGAGCGGGCGCAACCCTATCTCTGGCGTTTCTGGCGCCACCTGCCGCGCACCGGCCGGGCGGCGATCTTCGATCGTTCGTGGTACGGCCGCGTGCTTGTCGAGCGGGTCGAGGGTTTCTGTAGCGAAGCGGACTGGCTGCGCGCCTATGCCGAGATCAACGACTTCGAGCACCAGTTGTCCGATGCCGGCGCGGTGGTCGTGAAATTCTGGCTGCAGATCAGCGCCGACGAGCAGTTGCGCCGCTTCAAGGAGCGCCAGGATACCGAGTTCAAGCGCTTCAAGATCACCGACGAGGATTGGCGCAACCGCGACAAGTGGGACGACTACGTGTCTGCGGTGTGCGACATGGTCGACAGAACGTCAACCGGGCTGGCGCCCTGGACGTTGGTTGAGGCCAACGACAAGAACTTTGCCCGGGTTAAAGTGCTGAAAACCATTTGCGAGCGCCTGGAAGCGGCACTCAAGGACGACGACGGGAAAACCACCGAAAAATGAGCGATACCCCTTACGACGAGCATTTCGTCTCCTGGTTCCGGGCGGTCACGCCCTACATCAACGCCTTTCGCGGCAAGACCTTCGTCATCGCCTTCGGCGGCAAGGCGGTCGAGAGCGAATTCGCCAAGACCCTGGCCTACGACGTCAATCTGCTGGT
The DNA here is from genome assembly GCF_051122455.1 of Dechloromonas sp. ARDL1. Taxonomy (NCBI): domain Bacteria; kingdom Pseudomonadati; phylum Pseudomonadota; class Betaproteobacteria; order Rhodocyclales; family Azonexaceae; genus Dechloromonas; species Dechloromonas sp. ARDL1. The sequence goes on along the minus strand of NZ_CP168939.1, from coordinate 2,996,737 downwards.
CAGCCTGGGCATTCGCCTGGTGCTGGTGCATGGCGCGCGGCCGCAGATCGAGGAAGAGTTGCGCGAAAAGAACCTGGAGTCGATCTACCACCGCGGCTACCGGGTGACCGACGCGGCGGCGCTCGACTGCGTGCTCGACGCGGTGGGCAGCGTCTACCTGGAAATCGAGGCCATGCTGTCGCAGGGCCTGCCCAATACGCCGATGGCCAACAGCCGCATCCGCGTCATCGGCGGCAATTTCATTACCGGCCAGCCGATCGGCGTGCTCGACGGCATCGACATGCAATACGCCGGCAAGGTACGCAAGGTTGACGCCGAGGGCATCAACGCCCAGTTGGGGCTGGGCAACATCGTCCTGCTCAACTGCGAAGGCCCGTCGCCGACCGGCGAAATCTTCAACCTGCAGATGGAAGAGGCTGCCGAAGCGGTGGCAACGGCGATCAAGGCCGACAAGCTGGTTTATCTGACCGACAGCCTTGGGGTGACCGACAAGCAAGGGGAGCTCCTCGACGCCATGACCGCCGACGAGGCCTCGCAGATGTTGCGCGATGCCGAGTGGCTGACGACCGATATCAAGCGTTATCTGCCTTGTGCCGTACGGGCCAGCCGCGCCGGCGTCGGCCGGGTGCACCTGATCAGCTTCGAGCAGGACGGCGCCTTGCTGCGCGAACTGTTCACCCACGACGGGGTCGGGACGGTGGTCACCCGCGAATCGCTGGAAAACATCCGCGAGGCGAAGCCGGACGACATCGCCGCGTTGATCGCGCTAATCGAACCGATGGAAGAGGAAGGCATCCTCGTGCATCGGCCGCGCGAACTGCTCGAGCGCGAAATCGACCATTTCTCGATCATGCTGCACGACGGCATCATCGTCGGTTGCGCGGCGCTTTATCCGCATTCTGAAGAAGAGGCGGAGCTGGCCTGTCTGGCTGTCAGCCATGAGCATCGCGAGTGGGGCTACGGCGAGCAGTTGATGAAGCGCATCGAAAAGCGCGCCCGCAAGGCCGGCATCAAGCGCCTGTTCGTGCTGACCACGCGCACCGAGCACTGGTTCGTCGAGCGCGGTTTCAAACTGGGCACGGTGGACGACCTGCCTGCCGCCAAACGGGATATGTACAACTATCAGCGGCGGTCCAAGGTCCTGTTCAAGACCTTGTGATCCTTGGAAACCGCAGTTGACCGCTTGTCACCGCCCTGAAAGCCGGACGAATCCACGCCCTGTCACCCCGGCGCTGCATCTTCCGAAGGGTGCGTCCAACCGCGGTTTCTAGGATAATCCAGCCCATCAACCCCACGGAGTTTCACATGGCACGTACCGTCAATTGCGTCAAACTCGGCCGCGAGGCCGATGGTCTCGATTTCCCGCCGTATCCCGGTGCCCTCGGTCAGCGCATCTTCGAGAATGTCTCGAAGGAGGCCTGGCAGCAGTGGATCAAGATGCAGACCATGATCATCAACGAAAACCGCCTGAATCTGGTCGATGCCAAGCATCGCAAGTACTTGGCCGAGCAGGTCGAGAAGCATTTCTTCGGCGAAGGCGCCGACCAGATCCAGGGCTACGTTCCGCCCAAGGCCTGATCCCGGCCGATTCAGCAAAAACCCGCTACGGCGGGTTTTTTCTTTGGGGCGCGGTGCTTGGCAGGCGGCGGGACAAGGCCAATAATCCCGACATGACCGGAAAGACCACCCTCCCCGAAATCTACGTCAGCACCGATATCGAAACCGATGGCCCGATACCGGGACGTCACTCCATGCTGAGCATCGGCTCGGCGGCCTACACCGCCGACAAGACGCTGCTCGCGACCTTTTCGGCCAATCTGGAGTGCGAGCCAGGCCTCGTTGCGCACGAACATACCATGCGGTGGTGGGCAACCCAGCCGGAGGCCTGGGCGGCGTGTCGCCAGGATACGGAAGTGCCGGTGGTGGTGATGCGCCGCTATGCGGCCTGGCTCAAGGCGCTACCGGGACGGCCGGTGTTCGTGGGTTATCCGGCCGCCTTCGATTTTCCCTTCGTCCTCTGGTACCTGGAGCGCCATGCCGATGAAAATCCCTTCGGCTATGCGGTCATCGATATCAAGACCTACGCCATGGCCGTGCTGCGCCAGCCATATCGAGCCTGCGGCAAGCAGGCGATGCCGGAAGGCTGGTTCGATCCGGTGCCACATACGCATGTGGCGCTGGACGATGCGCAGGAGCAGGGGGCGCTATTCTGCAACATGCTGGCGGCCAACCTGTCCCGGCCCTGAAAGCGCTTAGAAAAGGCGATTCAGTGTGGCTAGGACGAACAGTGAGCCCGGGACCGCGACGGCAAGAGCCAGCATCGCACTGGTGCGCTTCAGGCCGGAGGCCTGTTCCTCGATGAACTGCTCCATGCCGTCGAATAGTTCGGGAAAGGCGGCGATGTCGTTGCGCTTTTCCATGGGGTCTCCTAGTGGTTTGCCCCGCAGATGGCGGAACAAAATGAAAGCGAGGGATTTACTTCGCTGGCCGGGCGCGAACCACCGCACTGGCCGCTGCGGTTGCGAGGGTGAGCGACAATGCCTGCGGGGCAAATATACGTTTTCATGTTTCGTTGTCCGTAGGGGCGGCCACGCGCGTTAGCCGGTGACGGGCTTGCCGTCGAGGCGGGTGATAACGATGGTGGCCGAGCGTGGGCGGCCTCCGGTCGCCGTGGGAAACTGGTTGGCCGGCCAGGCCGAGATTGCGGTCGGTGCGGCCGGATCGGAGCGCTCGCTGGCCGTTTCGCCGGGGTGCTGGATGTTGACGAACAGCGTCCGGCCATCCGGGGTCGCCGTGATGCCGGTCAGTTCGCAGCCTTTCGGACCGGTCAGGAAACGTCGGGTTTCACCGCTCTTCACGTCGGCGACCAGCATCTGATTGTTGCCGAGCCGGGCGTAGTCGCCCTGGTTCAGCACGCTGGTCGACACGTCGGTCTGTATCCACAGGCTGCCGTTCGGGGCAAACCACAGGCCGTCCGGGCTGCCGTAGGCATCGCCCTTGACGGTGCCGCGCTTGCTCTCGTCGGGTGCTTGCGGGTCGCCGGCGAGGGCGAAGATATCCCAGGCGAAATGTTCGGCGGCGGCGTCGTGGCCATTTTCTCGCCAGCGGACAATGTGGCCGAAGACGTTGGCGGCGCGGGGGTTGGCGGCATCGGTGCCGGGTGAGCCGTCGGTGCCGCGCTTGCTGTTGTTGGTCAGCGTGACATAGACCTCGCCGCTTTGGGGGGGGACGGCGATCCATTCCGGGCGGTCCATTTTCGTCGCCCCGGCGATGTCGGCTGCCTGCCGGCAGCGAATGGCAACGTCGCCCTGGTCGGCGAAGCCGTTTGCCGCGTTGAGCGCTCCTCCGGGGTAGGACTCGCCGTGGCGTAGCGGCAGCCAGCGTCCGGAGCCATCGTTCTCGAAGCGGGCGACGTACAGCGTGCCATGGTCGAGCAACGTGGCGGTGTCGGTCTTGCCGGCGACATAGCGGTCGCGGGAGACGAACTTGTAGATGTATTCGAAACGTTCGTCGTCGCCCATGTAAACCACGATGCGGCCATCCCGGGCCGAGGTGACGGTGGCGCCTTCGTGCTTGAAGCGGCCGAGGGCGGTCCGCTTGACCGGCGCGCGTTCCGGATGCCAGGGGTCGATTTCGACGACCCAGCCGAAGCGATTGGCTTCGTTGGGGTGTCGCCCGAGATCGAAGCGCGCGTCGTGCTCGTGCCAGCGAAAGCCGAAGCCCGATGCGGTAAAGCCGTAGCGTTTCTGGTCGGTGGTGAGCGGGGGCGGGGCCTTGAAATAGCCGTTGAAATTCTCTTCGCAGGTCAGATAGGTGCCCCACGGGGTATGGCCCATGGCGCAGTTGTTCAGCGTGCCGAGAACGACTTCGCCGCGCGGATCGATGGCGGTGCGCATGGCCGGGTTGCCGGCGGCGGGACCGGCGATCCGGCACGGTGTGTCGGCCGTGATGCGGCGCCCCCAGCGCGAGGGGCGGACGACCTGCCAGCCGTCCTGCGCCTGCCTGACTTCGATCACCGATACGCCATGCGCGGCCTGCGACTTGGCGACCTTGGCGGCACTCCATTCCTGCATGCCGCCGGCGTGGAGGAGGCCGTCGTCGGTGTACTCGTGGTTGATGCACATCAGGCCGTGTGTCGACGAAGGCTTGCCCTGTTCGACGAAGGGGAAGAAATGCATGCCGTCGTGATGCATGCCGGCCTGCTGCTGTTGTGCTGTCGCATCGTCGGCGGCATCGGCGGAAGCCGCCGGCCCGGTGGAAACCGGGTCGCCCCAGGCGTAGAGCAGGCTGGCGGCGTGCCCGGGCGCCACACGCACCTCATCGGCGGTGGATACGGCCAGCGAAACGAAATCGGTCAGCGCACCGGAAGCCCGCCCGGCACTGGCTGCCAGCGCAGGCAGGGGAACGCCTGCGGCGGCCAGGGCGCCTCCGGCCGTGCTCAGGATGGCCGCGGAAAGCAGGCGGCGGCGGAAAGGATCGGCCAGCGTATCCTGTGCATGGTCGTCAGTGGGGTCGTAGCAGGCGTTGTGCATGGTGTTCGGGGGGTGATGTCGTAACGATAGACAAACTATCGCCAGTCAATGTTTCAGGGGCGTGACGATTTTCCGGGGGGCTAAAAGCGACATAGCATCAGATGCTTGCCGTCGATGTGGCCGTTGCGCAATTCGCGGAAGCCCAGGTCGCGGAAACGCCGGGCCTTGCTTGCCGAAACGAGGATGCGCCCCGACTTGAAGGTGGCTTTCAGCCAGTCGAGGCGCGCCTTGATCAGCGCCCGGCCGATGCCTTGTCCGCGCTTTTCCGGAGCGACGGCGGAGAGGTAGAGGATGTGCGTCCGCGAGGCCCAGTCGGCGGCCTTGACGCCGCCGAGGGCGATGATCTGGCCGTTTTCGACGGCGATGAAAAAGCGCCGGTAGTACACCGGATCGTCGCAACGCAGTTCGCGACGGATGCGCTCAAGGTTGTAGCGCTCGGGGTCGGCAAATGTGTTGGCGATCAGCGTGGCGCAGGTGTCGAGCAAAATCTCGCTGCTGGTGTCCAGCGTATCGATGCGGAACTTGGCCATGCTTCAGCCGCTGGCTTGTGCGTATTGCCGCAGGCGTCGGGCAAAGTCGGCCGACCGGTTCGCCGCTTCATGATTGATGCGGGTCTGCTCCTCGCCGAACGCATCGCGTTCGCGCCGGCTGCGCACGGCTGCCTCTATGCTGCGTACGCAGCGCCAGCGTTGCCCCTGACGGGTCGGGAACAGGCGCATCTGGTCAATCGGATGGTGGGCGCGACAGCAATAGCAGAACTTCATTTCCGGCATTGCAAGCTCCTTGGCGAAAGGGTCACAGGACGTGAGTCCGAGGATGCTGTTGCATTGTTACGCCAGGATGACGCCGGCGGAGTCCTTGTCATGGCGCTGAAATCAAGCCTGCCTAAACTGAATGCTCAGTTTTTTCGGGATGACTCATGAGTGGTGTGATGGATGACGAGCGGGCCGAGTTGCAGCGACTCCTCGACGAGGAGCTTCTCAAGCCGGTGTTTCAGCCGATTCTGGATTTCCGGGTGCGCGCCGTGCTCGGCTACGAGGCCTTGATCCGCGGACCGGAAGGCAGCAGCCTGGCCCGTCCGGACCAGTTGTTCGCCGCCGCCGCGCGGCATGGTCTCTCGCGCAGTCTCGAACATGCCTGCCGCGAGGCCAGCCTGCGTGCCTTCGCCTGTCAACGCCTGGCCGGCAAACTTTTTCTCAACGTGACGCCGGACTGCCTGCTCGATGTCCGCCTGCTCAACGGCCATACCCGCGAACTGCTGATAGAGCTTGGCATTGCCCCGAACCGGGTTGTCCTCGAATTGACGGAAAACCAGCAGATCACCGACATGCCGGGCATCTTGGATGCCTTGCTGCATTACCGGGGGCGGGGCTTCCAGATCGCCATCGACGATCTGGGTGAGGGGTTCGCCAACCTGCGCTTGTGGTCGGATCTGCGTCCGGAGTTCGTCAAGATCGACAAGCATTTCGTCCATGGCATCGCCGACGACCGGATCAAGTTCCACTTCGTGCGCGCCATGCAGGATCTCGCCGAGATCGGCAATGCCTCGCTGGTCGCCGAAGGGATCGAGCGCGAGGAAGATTTTGTCTGTATTCGCGATATGGGCATCGCCTGTGGCCAGGGCTATTTCATCGCCCATCCGGAATCCAGCCCGATTCGGCAGCTCTCCCGGCGAACCCTGTCGGCGCTGGATCAGCAGTCGCTGGCCTTGTCGCCGATGACCGGCGGTCCCGGGCGTCTGCCGACGGCCCGTAGCTTGCTCAAGGCCATCGTTCCGGTTCCCATGCATGCCAGCAACGCCGAGGTGATCGAGCGCTTCGAGGCCGATCCCTCGCTCGATGTCTTGCCCGTTGTGCAAGGCAACCAGGCGGTGGGCATGATCAACCGGCACAGCATGATCGACCGCTTTGCCCGGCCGTTCCGTCGCGAATTGTTCGGGCGCAAGAGTTGCGAGCTGTTCATGGATCAGGCACCGCTGATCGTCGACCAGCACGCCACCATTCAGGAGCTGGCCATGATGCTGTCGCTGGCGCCGCGTCATTACCTTCTGGATGGCTTCATCGTCACCGGCGATGGCGAATATCTGGGTGTCGGCAGCAGCCACGACCTGATGGGGATGATCACCGAAATGCAGATCAGTGCGGCGCGCTACGCCAATCCGCTGACCCAGCTGCCCGGCAACGTGCCGATCAACGAGCATGTTGACCGCATGCTCGCCGCCGGCAGCCCTTTCGTCGCGGTCTATGTCGATATCGACAACTTCAAGCCCTTCAACGACACCTACGGTTACCGGCGCGGGGATGACGTGATCCAGACGCTAGCCCGCCTGCTTTGCGAACAGGTCGATGAGCGCCTGGATTTTGTCGGGCATATCGGCGGCGACGATTTCTTCGTGGTTTTCCGCAGCGCGGACTGGGAAATCCGTTGCTGGGAAATCATCTCTCGCTTTGCCGAGGCAATCGCCAACTTGCTGGGTATCGACGAACGTTTGCGCGGCGGCTACATGGCGGAAAACCGGCGCGGCGAACTCAGCTTCCAGGCGTCGCCGACACTGTCGCTGGGCGCGGTTCGTGTCGCCGCGGGCGAGTGCGAATCGCATCGCGAGGTCGCCGCTGCGGCGTCGGCAGCCAAGAAACAGGCGAAAAAACGCGCGCGGATGACGGATGCCGAACCCTCGGGAGGCAGCCTCTTCATCGAGCGGCGGCGCCTGGGCGAGCCCATGGCGGTCGGCCTTCCCCGGCCGTTGATCAACTGAAGCGGCTGCCGGCAGGCGGAGTTGTCGCCTGCCGGTGATCGAAGCAAAGGCGCCGCCGCTAAGTCAGCTATTGGCAACCCGGCTGGCCGGGAAGCGGGCGGCAAAGCGGCTGCCGACGCCCAGTTCGCTCTTGATGTCGAGCTGGGCCTGGTGGCGATTCAGCGAGTGCTTGACGATGGCCAGTCCGAGGCCGGTACCGCCCGAGTCGCGCGAACGGCCTCGGTCGACGCGGTAGAATCGTTCGGTCAGGCGGGGGATGTGCTTGGCGTCGATGCCCGGGCCGGTATCCTGCACCGCGAACTCGGCGCCTTGCGGCGAAGTCTTCCAGCTCAGCGTGATCTTGCCGCCAGGGGGCGTGTAGCGCACGGCGTTGGTCACGAGATTGGCCAGCGCGCTGATCAATTCGGGCTCGGAACCGCGCAGGTCGCCGTTGCCGTCAGTCTCGACGAGGATGCTGTGGCGGCCGGCGGAGAGCGCTTCGGCGTCGCGGCGCAGCTTGTCGATCAGGCTGGCCATGTCGACGACGTCGTTGTCCGGCGGCGGCGCTGATTCGATCGACGACAGCGTCAGCAGGTCCTGCACGATGGACTGCATGCGGTCCGACTGGTCGGCCATCATCGCCAGGTAGCGCCGACGCTCCGCGTCGTCCAGTTCGATTTCCTGCATGGTTTCGAGGAAGCCGGCGAGCACCGTCAGCGGTGTGCGCAATTCGTGCGAGACGTTGGCGACGAAGTCGCGGCGCGTCTGGTCGAGGCGGTCGGCCTGTGTGATGTCCTTGATCTGCATGAGCCGGCGGCTGCCGGCATAGGGAATGACGTGGATGGCGTAGACGCGGTCCTTGTAGCGTTCCGGGCGCAGGGTCAGCGGGCGGCTGAAGTCGAGGGCCTCGAGATAGGCGACGAATTCGGGCTGGCGGACGAGATTGAGGATGGATTGTCCCTGGTCGGCATCCAGCTTCAGGCCGAGCTGGGTTTCCGCCGTGGTGTTGCAGAACATGATGTTGTTCTGCAGGTCGAGCATCACCACGCCGTCGGTCAGCGCCTGGGTGGCGGCGCGCAGCAGCTTGATCGTCTGCTCGCGCTGCTCGATCTGCGCACGCAGCTCCTTTTCGTGGCGATACAGGCGACCGAATATGTCGTCCCAGGCGCCTTCGCCTTCCAGGCTGGCGTCGACCACCGGCTTGCGTGTCCACCGGTCGAGACGGGAAAAATGGCGGAAGTGGATCAGTTGCTGCAAAACGAGGCCGACGCAGAAGACGGCCCAGCCGTGCCAGGGGCGGGAAAAGAGACCGACCGGAATGGCGATGGCCGCCGCGACGGCGGCCAGGATCACGGCGCGGATGACGAGTGAGGTCAAGAGCGGTCAGGCTCCCCGGAAACGGTAGCCGGTACCGCGCACGGTTTCCACCCGCTCGTGGTGGCCGGAGGCTTCCAGCGCGGCGCGCAGGCGGCGGATATGCACATCCACCGTCCGTTCTTCGATGAAGACATGGTCTCCCCAGACTTCGTCGAGCAGTTGGGCGCGTGTGTAAACCCGCTCGGCGTGGGTCATGAAGAAGAACAGCAAGCGGAATTCGGTCGGCCCCAATTCGATCGGCTGGCTACCGGCGAGTACGCGATGAGTGGCCGGGTTGAGCGACAGGTCGCCGACCTCGACGGCCTCGCCGGCGAGGTGCGGGGCGCGGCGGCGCAGCACGGCGCGCACGCGGGCGACCATTTCCTTGGGCGAGAAGGGCTTGGTGATGTAGTCGTCGGCGCCGGCTTCCAGGCCCTGTACTTTGTCCTCTTCATGGACGCGGGCGGTGAGCATGATGATCGGCAGTTCGCGGGTGCGTTCGTCGGCGCGCAGCTTCTTGGCCAGCGCGACGCCGGATTGGCCGGGCAGCATCCAGTCGAGGAGCACCAGGTCGGGCAGCGCGGCGCGGATGGCCGATTCGCCTTCCTCGGCACTGCCGGCGCGAACGACCAGGAAGCCGGCGTGCTTGAGGTTGATCGCCACCAGTTCCTGGATCGCCGGCTCGTCCTCGACGACGAGAATCGTCGGCGTCACTTGGCTTGCCCCTTGACGTGGCGGATGTCGCGGCCTTCGACAACGAATACCACTTGCTCGGCGACATTCTTGGCGTGGTCGCCGATACGCTCGATGGCGCGGGCGATGGAGATGATTTCGATCGAGGTCGTGATGGTGCGCGGGTCTTCCATCATGTGCGTGATCAACTGGCGGATGATGGACTTGAACTCGGTGTCGACATCGCTGTCGGCGCGGATGACTTCCTGTGCCTGGGCGGTGTCGAGGCGGGCGAAGGCGTCGAGTGCCTGGCGCACCAGGTTGAGCGCGGCTTCGGCCAGGTGGCGGATGCCGATGCCGTACTGGGCCGGCAGATGGCCGGCTTCATAGATGCGGCGGACGCCCTTGGCAATCTTCTTGGCCTCGTCGCCGGCGCGCTCCAGGTCGGTGACGATCTTGCTGATGCCGAGCACCAGTCGCAGGTCGGAGGCGGTCGGCTGGCGCTTGGCAATGACGTGGGCGCAGTCGTCGTCGATGGCTTTTTCGAGGTCGTTGATCTTGCGATCAGCTTCGACGATCGATTTGATGCTGGCGACTTCGCCCGAACTGTACGCTTCGATGGCCGAGGAAACCTGGGTTTCGACCATGCCGCCCATCTGCAGGACGTGGGTGCGAAGGCGGCCGAGCTCTTCGTCGAACTGGCTGGAGAGGTGTTGGCTTTCGTTCATGTCGTGTGCTCCCTTAGCCCATGCGGCCGGTGATGTAGTCTTCGGTGCGCTTGTCGTTCGGCTTGATGAAGATTTCGTCGGTCTTGCCGAATTCGATCATCTCGCCCAGGTACATGTAGGCAGTGTAGTCGGAGACACGCGCTGCCTGCTGCATGTTGTGGGTGACGATGAGGATGGTGACGTGCTTCTTCAGCTCATGTACCAGTTCCTCGATGGCGCCGGTGGCGATCGGGTCGAGCGCCGAGGTCGGCTCGTCGAACAGCAGCAGTTCCGGATCGGTGGCCAGGGCGCGGGCGATGCACAGGCGCTGTTGCTGACCGCCGGAAAGGTTGGAGGCGAGATCGTTCAGGCGGTCCTTGACCTCATCCCACAGGGCGCCGCCCTTCAGGGCCTGCTCGACCTTGTCGTCGAGAACGCGCTTGTTGTTCTCGCCGCGCACGCGCAGGCCGTAGGCGACGTTTTCATAGATGCTCTTGGGGAAGGGGTTCGGTTTCTGGAACACCATGCCGACGCGCATGCGCACTTCGATGGGGTCGACATCGGGCGACAACAGGTTGGTGTTGTCCGGGTAGAAGCGAATCTCGCCTTCGTAGCGATTGCCCGGGTAGAGGTCGTGCATGCGGTTGAAGCTGCGCAGGTAGGTCGATTTGCCGCAGCCGGACGGGCCGATCAGCGCGGTGACCTTCTTGTCGTAGATCGGCATGTTGATGTTCTTGAGCGCCTTGGCTTCGCCGTAATAGAAGTTCAGGTTGCGGGCTTCGGCCTTCAGTGCCGGTTGATCATGAATCTGCATGGATAACTCCGTTCGATATTCGGTTCGGGCAGCGTCGTCGCTTACCACTTGATGTTCTTGCGCATCTTGTAGCGCAGCCAGATGGCGATGGCATTCATCGACAGCACCATGACCATCAGCACGAAGCCGGCGGCGGCGGCGTTGATTTCGAAGGCCGGGTCGGGGCGCGACGTCCAGTTGAAAATCTGGATCGGCATGACGGTGAAGGGCGACATCAGCCAGTCGAACAAGCCTGCATTGACGCCGGCGCTCACTTCGGTGAAGGGGGCGGGCGGCAGGAAAGCGATGAAGGTCAGCGCGCCGATGGTGATGATCGGGGCCGTTTCGCCGATGGCGCGGGCCAGCCCGATGATCACGCCGGTCAGGATGCCGGGCATGGCGTAGGGAATGATGTGATAGCGGCAGGTCTGCCAGCGGGTGGCGCCGACCGCCATCGAGCCTTCGCGGATCATCGCCGGGATGGCGCGGATCGCTTCGCGGGTGGAGACGATGACGATGGGCAGGATGAGCAGGGCAAGCGTTAGGCCGGCGGTCAGGATGCTCTGGCCGAAGCCGAAGGCATAGACGAAGATGCCGAGCGACAGCAGGCCATAGACGATGGATGGCACGGCGGCCAGGTTGGTGATGTTGATCTCGATGATCTCGGTTACCCAGTTGCGCTTGGCGTATTCCTCCAGATACACGCCGGCGGCGACGCCGAGCGGCACGGCGGCGAAGGCGGTGACCGTCATCACCAGCAGCGAGCCGACCCAGGCCGACAGGATGCCGGCATTGGCGGCGCGCCGCGAGGCGAAGTTCATGAAGAAATCAAGATTGAGCCGTTCGGCACCGCGCAGCACCATGTCGCCGACGAGCAGGAAGATGACGATCAGGCCGATGCCCAGAAAGAAGATGCCGAGTGCCTGGAAAAGGGTGTCCTTGAGCTTGCCCTTGGCGATCAGCGCACGGACCTGCTCGGCCGTCAGAGTGGAATGTTGCATGTTAGTAGTTCTCCCGGAACTTCTTGCGCAGCCATTGGCCGAGGATGTTGAAGCAGAGGGTGATCAGGATCAGGGTCAGGCCGGCGGCGAAGATGGTCTGGTAGCCGATCGAGCCGTGCGGCAGGTCGCCCAGCGCCACCTGCACGATATACGAGGTGATGGTGGCGGCCGGTTCGGTCGGGTTCCAGGTCAAGTTCGGCTGCATGCCCGCGGCGACGGCGAGGATCATCGTCTCGCCGACGGCGCGCGAGATGGCCAGGATGTAGGAAGCCGCCAGGCCGGAGAAAGCGGCCGGGACGACGACGTGGATGGCGGTGTACAGCTTGGTTGCGCCCATGGCGTAGGAGCCTTCGCGCAGGCTCATCGGCACGGCGCGCATGGCATCCTCGGACAGCGAGGCGATGTAGGGCACGATCATGATGCCCATGACCAGGCCGGCGGAGAGCAGCGAGAAGCCCGGCAGCTCCGGGAAAATCTTCTGCAGCAGCGGGGTGACCATGAGCAGCGCGAAATAGCCGAAAACGATGGTCGGAATGCCGCCGAGCAGTTCGAGCACCGGCTTGGCGACTTCGCGGATGCGCGGCTTGGCGAATTCAGAGAGATAAATGGCGATCACCGTACCCATCGGGATGGCGACGGCCAAGGCAACGGCGGACGACACGACGGTGCCGGAGACGAGGACCATGATGCCGAAGTGGGCATCGTCGAACAGCGGGGTCCATTGGGTATCGGTCAGAAAGTCGACGATGCTGACGTTCTGGAAGAAATTGATCGACTCGGAGACGAGTACGTAGACGATGCCGACCGTGGTCAATACGGAGACGGCGGCAGCAGCGAAAAGCAGCATCTCGATGACGCGCTCGCTGACATTGCGCATGGCGTTCTTGGCCAGGCGGTCGCTGACCGTGGGGTGGTCGGAAGCGGTGTTTGCGGACATGGCGTGTGAATTCACGAACGGAATTCCCTATGATAAAAGCCCGACCCGGTTCGGGGCGGGCTTTTGTGGGACGGAAACAGGAATCAGAGCTTGGCTTCGCGCTTCATCAGTTCTTCGATGGTGATGCCGACTTCGTTCTTGCCGCCGAACACGGAGCCGTACTTCTTCTTGGCCACGTGCTCCAGGTTGCCGGTGTAGGCGGCGGCAGGCAGCGGAACGTACTTCACTTCCTTGGTCAGCTTGGCGGCGTTCTTCATGTAGAACTCGATGAATTCCTTCACTTCCGGCTTATCGAGCGACTTGGCCTTGATATAGACGAAGATCGGGCGCGACAGCGGCTGGTAGGTGGACTTGATCACCGACTCTTCCGACGGCTCGACGGCGGCGTTGGTCTTCGGATTGACGATGGGCAGGGCCTTCAGGCGGGCCTTGTTCTCGGCGTAGTAGGCGTAGCCAAAGTAGCCGATAGCATTGACGTCGCGCGAGACGCCCTGGACCAGCACGTTGTCGTCTTCGGATGCGGTGTAGTCGCCGCGCGAGGACTTGGCCTTGCCGACGACGGCTTCGGTGAAGTACTCGAAAGTACCGGAGTCGGCACCGGCGCCGAACAGCTTGATCGGGGCGTCGGGCCAGGCCGGGTTGACCTGGTTCCACTTGGTGATCTTGCCCTGGGCGGCGGGTTCCCACATGGCCTTCAGTTCAGCGACCGTGGCCTGCTTCAGGAAAGTGTTCTTCGGGTTGATGACGACGGTCAGCGCATCGAAGGCGACCGGCATTTCGACGTACTGCACGCCGGCGGCCTTGCAGTCTTCCATTTCCTTGGCCGTGATCGGGCGCGAGGCGTTGGAAATATCGGTTTCGTCGCGGCAGAACTTCTTGAAACCGCCGCCGGTGCCCGAAATGCCGACGGTGACCTTGACGACGTTCTTCTTCGCTTTCTGGAATTCCTCGGCGACAGCCTCGGTGATCGGATAGACGGTCGAGGAGCCATCGATCTTGATGACCTGGGCCTGGGCAGCCTGGGCGCCGAACATGGCGACACCGGCAACGGCCAGGGCGGAAACGAGCTTGGAATACTGCATGGGGATACTCCTGCACGGGTTGGGTTTGCTGATGTGTGCAGGTTACCGGCCGATTATTACAGCCATGTGACAGGCTGTAATAATCGGGATTTCTACGCCTCCCAGCTTACTTTTTCGGGCGTCCCGTCTTGATGCGCTCGATGCGGCCCATCACGGCCTTCAATTCGCTATCGTTGAGCGCAGCGAGCAGGGCGATGCCGCCGCGCAGCAGTTCGCTCTTCTTGACTTCATTGCCCAGTGCGGCCAGTCGCTTCTTCAATTCGCCGATACGGGCATGTTCTGCCTCGGGCATGGCATAGCTGTCGCGCACCAGCTTGATCTTCTTGGCCTTGGGCACTTTGTCGGCCTTGCCTTTTTTTGGCACTGCCTGCTGCATGACCTTCGGTTGGTCGTACTTGATCGCCTGCGCCTTGACCAAGGCATCGGCCAGGACCTTCTGGTGCTTGGCGACTGTTTCCTCCACGACGTTGGGTTTGCGCGATACGCGGGGCTTGCTCGCAGTGGGGGCGGCGGGCGTCTTTGCCGGTTTGGCTGCCGTCCGGGGGGCTTGGGTGGCGATGGGGCGGGGCGCGGGCTCGGCGTTTGCCCGAGGGGGGGGAGCGCTTGCCGCTGCCGGGGCAGCGGCCTTGGTGGCCGGGCGGGGCACCTGTTTTTTCGGCGCCTTGCTCGTGTTCGTTGGCTTGGTCGGTGCTTTCTTGATGGTGTCGTTCATCGTGCCTTCTCTCTGAAAAACGGTATGGCTAGTTTAGCGATTCGAGTTGTCCGTAGCGTTAAGCTTTTGTGACCGTTTGGTATTCCGGTGGCGGGGTAAAATGCGCTCCAAAATCATCAGGAGCGACAGCATGACCCAGGACGAACTCAAGCAGGCGGTGGCCCAGGCCGCCGCCGATTACGTGGCGCAGACGGCGCCGGCCGGCAGCATCATTGGTGTCGGTACCGGCTCGACGGCCAACTTCTTCATTGATGCGCTGGCGGCCATCAAGGACCGCTACAAAGGCGCCGTGGCCAGTTCCGAAGCCACCCGCAAGCGTCTAGAAAGCCACGGTATTACCGTTTTCGACCTCAACGACGTGAGCGACATCCCGGTTTATGTCGACGGCGCCGACGAGATCGACGGTGGCCTGAACATGATCAAGGGCGGCGGCGGCGCGCTGACGCGCGAAAAGATCGTCGCCGCAGTGGCTCGCGAGTTCGTTTGCATCTGCGATGCCTCCAAGCTGGTCGAGGTGATGGGCAAGTTCCCGCTGCCGGTCGAGGTTATTCCCATGGCGCGCGCCCATGTCGCCCGCGAACTGGCCAAGCTGGGCGGTATGCCGGTGCTGCGCGAAGGCTTCGTCACCGACAACGGCAATGTGATTCTCGACGTGCAGGGTTTGTCGATCACCGACCCGAAGGGTCTGGAGGTGCAGATCAACCAGATCACCGGTGTCGTCACCAACGGCCTGTTCGCCGTCCGCCCGGCCAACCTGCTGTTGCTCGGCACTCCGGATGGTGTGCGGTCGATTCGTTAGTCATCGTCCGGTCATCGTTTTTCTTTAGGCTGCCCGACGCGTTCATTTTCAGGAGATTCCCGTGTTGTTATCCGCACAAGAAATTTCTCTGGCCCGTGAACGCATGCTGAGCAACATGCTGGCGCTTTCTGTCGCCTGTATCGACTCGGCGCACCAGTTGTTGGTTGCCACAACGGCAGTGGGCCGTTCCGGTTTGCAACAGGGAGGGGCGCATTGCTCGCAACTGCTTGGGCTCTCTCCAGATATGGCCGCACAGCGCTCTACCGCCTTCGTGCTGGACCAGGCAGTACGGGCTGGTGCGCTGTTCGAGGAGGCCCTGTTGGTCGCCAGTGAAACGCAAAAGGTGGTGATTCGATGCAGCGAGACACAGGTGCGCATTCTGGATGCCATGGCAGTCGCCGCGATTGAGCGCCTCCGGAAAACCTCCCCGTGGGAGGCGGAGCCAGCGCTGGATGCCTTGACGGAATCCTTGGCCACGACCGAACGAGCGCTGCATCGGTTGAGCGGGGCCGCCATCGAGACGGTCGCGCATCTGGAGGGCGAGATGCGCGGTAAGCCTGGCGCCGCACCCGGTGGCAGGCTTTCGAGCTGACGGAAGCGCCAAGCGGCTCATCACCATCGGCATTGCCGCGGGAAAAGCCGCCTGTTGTTGTACGACAAAGATTTCAGCTGTGCCGGAGCCGGGCAGCCTGGCGGCTGGCCGGCTCTTTTTCACGCCTTGACAGGGCGCACCTTGCTGGCGGCCAGCTTGGCGCGTTCGCGGGCCTGCTCGGTGTCGTTGCCGTTGGCCACGGCAACGCCCATGCGGCGCTTGGCGAAGGATTCCGGCTTGCCGAACAGGCGCAGGTCGCTGCGCGGCACGGCCAGTGCTTCGGCCAGGCCTTCGAAGGCGATGCCCTTTTCTTCCATGCCGCCATAGACCACAGCCGAGGCACCCGGCTCGCGCAGCGCGGTGTCGACCGGCAGGCCGAGGATGGCGCGGGCGTGCAGTTCGAATTCCGAGAAGCGTTGCGAACAGAGGGTGACCAGCCCGGTGTCGTGCGGCCGTGGGCTGACTTCGGAGAACCACACCATATCGCCCTTGACGAACAGTTCGACGCCGAACAGGCCGCGCCCGCCCAGGTTGCCGGTGACGGCGGCGGCGATTTCCTGAGCCTGCTTGAGAGCGGCCGGAGTCATCGCCTGTGGCTGCCACGACTCGACGTAGTCGCCGCCGACCTGAACGTGGCCGATCGGTTCGCAGAAGTGAGTGACTACTTCGCCGGCTGTGTTGCGGGCGCGTACGGTGAGCAGGGTGATTTCGTAATCGAAGTCGATGAAGCCCTCGACGATGACCCGGCCCTGGTTGACCCGTCCGCCGCTCGCCGCGTAGTCCCAAGCCTTTTGCACATCATCCGGGCCGCGCAGCAGCGACTGCCCCTTGCCCGACGACGACATGGTCGGCTTGACGATGCAGGGGTAGCCGATGCCGTTGTCGATGGCGGCCTGCAGTTCGGCCAGCGAGTCGGCAAACTGATAAGGCGAGGTAGGCAGGCCGAGCTCCTCGGCAGCCAGCCGGCGGATGCCTTCGCGGTTCATGGTCAGCCTGGCGGCGCGGGCGGTGGGTATCACTTCAGCCAGTCTCTCCTTCTCGATCTCGACCAGCATGTCGGTGGCGATGGCCTCGATTTCCGGCACGATCAGGTGCGGCTTTTCCTGCTCGACCAGCCGGCGCAGCGCGGCACCGTCGGTCATCGAAATGACGTGGGCGCGGTGGGCGACCTGGTGACCGGGGGCGTTTTCGTAACGGTCGACGGCAATGACTTCGACGCCCAGGCGCTGCAGGGCGATGATGACTTCCTTGCCGAGTTCGCCGGCGCCGAGCAGCATGACGCGCAGGGCTGAAGGGGAGAGCGGGGTGCCGATTTTCATGAGATGTCCTTGCCGTGCTGTAAGCGGAAACGGGCGAATTTAGGCGTCGGGCATCGCATCGTCAAGCGGCGCCGGGGTGGTCGGCGGGCTGCCTTATAATGCTGGCCATGCGAGCCCATGCCCTCCCTTCCGCCATCGAGCGCTTCCTGCTGTCGCCGTTCAGCCTGTTACTGGCCGTGTTGATCGCTTTCGTGCTGAATGCCTACAGCCTGCCGCTGACCGACGTGGACGAGGGGGCATTCTCGGAGGCGACGCGCGAGATGATGGCGCGCGGCAACCTGGTGTCGCCGACGCTCAACGACGCGCCGCGCCACGACAAGCCGATCCTGATCTACTGGGCGCAGGCCGCGTCGGTCAGCGTGCTTGGCGTCAGCGAAATCGGTTTCCGGCTGCCGTCCATCGTCTTCGCCGTGCTGTGGATGCTCGCCCTCTACCGCTTCTGCGCCCGCCATGCCGACCGGCGGACGGCGCAGGTCGCATCGCTGGTCATGGTCTTGTCGTTGGCCGTCGGCTTCATCGCCAAGGCGGCGATTTCCGATGCCCTGCTCAACCTGTTCATCGCTCTGTCGATGTTCGGCATCTACGACTATTTTTGCGCCGAACGCGACGGCAAGCCGACGCGGCGCCTGCTTTATTACACCTACGCCATGCTTGGCCTCGGCTTCCTGACCAAGGGGCCGGTCGCCGTCTTCTTCCCGCTGCTGGTCAGCGGCCTGTTCTTCTTGTCGGCCGGCGCCTGGCGGGCCTGGCTGCGCGCCATCTTCTTCTGGCCGGGCTGGCTGGTTTTCCTGGCCATCGTCGTGCCTTGGCATGTGGCGGTTTTTCTCGATCAAGGCGACGCCTTTTTCCGTGGCTTCTATCTCAAGCACAACGTCAATCGCTACTCGAACACCTTCGAGGGGCACGGCGGCAAGTGGTATTACTACCTTGTCGTCGCTCCTTTTGTACTGATGCCCTTCTTCGGTTGGCTGCTGGCCATCGTCGCCAAGGTAGGCGGCCGGCTGCGCCGGACGCCGCTCGGCGCCAGGCGGGGCGACGGGCTGTTCGAACGCTTCCTGCTCATCTGGTTCGTCGTCGTCTTCGTCTTCTTCTCGTTTTCGGGTACGCAACTGCCGCATTACCTGCTCTACGGCTGTACGCCGGTTTTCATCCTGCTCGCTGCCTATCGGCCGGAAAACGAGCGGCGCTGGCTGGCTTACCTGCCGCTGATTCTCTTCGCGCTGGTTTTGGCGACCCTGCCGGAAATCCTTGCCTTGGCTGCCGGCAAGGCCGGCAAGCCGTTCGAGAAAACCCTGCTCGACGGCCTGGTACTGGCCTTTTCCGACGAAGCGCGCTGGCTGCTGCCGTTGCTGGCTGTCGTTTCCATTACCTTGGCGTTGTGGCGCAGCCTGCCGGTATGGCAGGGCGTGGTGCTGGCTGGCCTGCTGCAGGCGCTGATGGTTTCGGCAGTCATTGCGCCACGCGCCATCGCAGTCACGCAGGGGCCGATCCGTGAGGCGGCCCGCGTCGCCCAGGAGGCTGGCGGCAATGTCGTTGCCTGGCGCATCATCATGCCCAGCTTCAGCGTCTACCGGCAGGCGGCGACACCGACGCGCGTGCCGGTCGAAGGCGAACTGGTGCTTACCCGTACCGACCGCCAGCAAGAGGTGCAGGCCTTGCTGGCCCCAGGGCTGCGCATGACCAATCTATACCAGAAGAGTTTCGTCACACTGGCCCGCGTCGAGCGCGAGGAGCGGCCGTGAAGGACGACGCACTGCACGCCCGGCGTCCAGGCTTCGATGCCGGCCTGCTCGCCAGTTGCCTGCTGATGGCGATAGCGCTGGTCGGCGTCTGGTACGGCGGTAACTGGCAGGGTGGTTTCCTGGCCGGGCAGGCGGTCAGCAGCTATCTGCCGCCGGTTTTCTGGGAGTCATTGACCACGCTCGGCGATGCCCGCGTCCAGCTCGCCCTGGTGCTGCCCTTCTGTCTGCGTTATCCACGCGTGTTCTGGGCGCTGTTCCTGGGCGCATTGGTGGCTGCCGCCATCAGTCGCGGGCTCAAGGTGGCATTCTCCTTGCCCCGCCCGGCGGCCGTGTTCGATGCGGCACAGATCACCGTCATCGGTGCCAAGCTGACTGCGCACAGCTTTCCCTCCGGGCATACGGTATCGGCCTTCTCCTTCGTCGTCGCCTGGGTCGCACTGCTTGGCCGGCGTGCCGCGCCGCTGGTGCTGGTCGCCCTGCTGGCCGGATTCTCGCGCGTCGCGGTCGGCGCCCACTGGCCGGTCGATGTGCTGGCCGGCGCCATGGTCGGCCTGCTCGGCGGCTGGCTCGGCCTGCACCTGAGCAAGTATTTCCGTTGGGGGCTGGGCGTGCGCGCCCACTGGTTCCTGATCGTCCTTTCAGTCATTGCCGTGGCGACCTTGCCTTTCGATGGACAGGGCTATCCCGGCTCGCTGCCCTGGCGCATCGTCGCCTGCTTGTGGGGGCTGGGCGGGTTTGTCGCGGTTTATCTGCTGCCGCTGTACAAGAAGGGCTGGAGAGGGATCAATCGCGATTTGGCGGGGTTGTCTGCGGGAAGTGGAGAGAAGGCCGGCAAACTCGCCGGCGAATCTCGCTAGGTGGCGTTGATCGGGGTGAAACGGCTCAGGCGCACCGCTCGGCGCATGTGCAAGAATGGCATCCCGTCACGTTGGAGTGCTTCTTGGAACTGCTGCGTTTAAGCTTTTTGTTTGCCGTCACCGCACTGGCGGAAATCATGGGCTGCTATCTGCCGTGGCTTGTCCTTCGGCAGGGCAAGCCGCTCTACCTGCTGCTTCCCGCTGTCGTTGCATTGGCGCTGTTCGCCTGGCTTTTGACGCTGCATCCGGCTGCCGCAGGGAGAACTTACGCTGCCTATGGCGGCATGTATATTGCCGTCGCGCTGTTGTGGCTCAGATTCGTAGATGGTGTTTCGTTAACCCGCTGGGACATTTTGGGGGCGAGCATCGCGCTTGTCGGCATGGCCGTCATCGCTCTGCAGCCGGCGAGCAGCTGACAACCCAGGCAGGCGCCACGCCTGGCGGGGTGGCGATCACTTCATGCCAGACGTATGCCGATCTCGGTTTCGCCATGCCCCGATTTCGCGAATGCTTCCCCATCATGCATGCGGGCAATGGCGCTCACGATGGCGAGGCCCAGTCCGTGATTCTGGTGGCCCTGGCTGCGCGCGGTGTCGACACGAAAGAAACGGTTGAAGATATGGGGCAGGCTGGCGGCAGGAATCGGCTCCCCGCGATTGATGACCGAGAGTTCGACCTGCCCGTCCGCTTCCGGTCTGATCCGGATCACGATTGAGCTGCCGCGATAGGCATGGCGGGCGGCATTGTTCAGCAGGTTGGATAGTACGCGTCGCAGCAGCGCCGCATCGAACTTGCCGGACGCGTCGCCGTCGATGGACCATTGCAGGTCGGCTTCGAGCAATACGGCTTCGTAGTAGTCGGCTACTTCGGCGCACAGTTGGGCAAGGCTGGGAACGGGCGTCCGCCTGGCCTTGGCCCCCCTGTCGGCTTGCGACAGGAAGAGCATGTCATTGACGATGCCCGACAGACGGTGCATTTCTTCGAGATTCGAGCCGATGCAGTCACGCAGATTTTCATCGTCGTCGTGACTGCGCAAGGCCAATTCACTGCTGGCGATGATGTTCGCCAAAGGGGTTCTCAATTCGTGTGCCACGTCGGCATTGAAGCCTTCGAGCTGGCGATAGGCTTTTTCGAGCCGGTTCAGCAAATCGTTGAATTGATCGACGAGAACTTGCAGCTCGGCCGGGATTCCTTGGGTTTCCAGGCGTTTGTCGAGCGAGCGTATGGCGAGACTGCGCGTTTGCTCGGCCAAGGTCCGAATGGGGGAAAGTCCCAAGTAAACGATCAGATAGCCGCCCAGGGTGATCGCCGCACTGCCGATCAATGCGGCCGCCCAGAGGATGGCTGCGAGGCGGTCCAGAATCGCTTCGTCGGGGGCCGTGTCGAGCGCCAGTTCGGCAATCGAGAAATCGTTCTTGCGCGCTTTGTCGGGAAGCTCGAGCGAGTAAAAACGGGCTTTTGACGGCCACGATCCCGGTGTCGAAACGAAGTGAACCTCACCCGAACGATTGCGCAACCGAAGATGCAAGTCCCGGTTGATTTTCAGAAGATCGTCCAGGTCGTGTTCCAGGGTTCCCGGTCGCAAGTGCACCGGCGTTTCCTCGAACATGTGCCGAATTGCCGTACTGAATTTTTCGAGGCGCAGATCCTGTTGCGTTTCAAGATTGACCTTGACCGAGAAAAATACCCCGAGGCACAAGCAGCCGAGGACGCCCAGGCTCAGTGAGGCGAGCCAGCGGATAAGGCGCGCGCTCAGCGTCGCGTTGTTCCGATGGCCGAGCTTCATTCGCGCTTTTCGAGGACATAGCCCATGCCCCGTACGGTGTGCAGGAGTTGGTGGTCGAACGGGGTGTCCATCTTGGCACGAAGCCTTTTGATCGCGACCTCCACCACATTGGTATTGCTGTCGAAATTCATATCCCAGACCTGCTCGGCGATTTCGGTCCTGGACAATACTTCCCCCTGCTTTCTGAGAAACAGCGAAAGCAGCAGGAATTCCTTGGCGCTCAGGTCGATACGCTGGCCGCTCCTGGAAACCTTGCGGCGGGCCAGGTCCATTTCAAGATCGTGCAAGGTCAGAAGGTTTGACGGGGACTCCAGTTGATGCGAGCACGAGCGGCGCAGCAGCCCCTGAATCCGCGCGATCAATTCAGAAAAAGCGAACGGCTTGACCAGATAGTCGTCGGCGCCGGTCTGCAGTCCGTTGACCCGGTCTTCCACTTTTCCCAATGCGGTCAGCATCAAGACCGGCGTTTGCTTTTTTGTACGCAAGGCGGCCAGCATGGAGAGACCGTCCATGCCCGGCAGCATGGAGTCGAGAATGATGGCCGAATAATCGAATTCCAGACTCATGTGGAGTCCGGTTACCCGTCGTGGGCCAGGTCGACGACAAAACCCGCAGTGCCCAATCCCTTCTGCAGATACTGGGCAAGTTTCTGTTCATCCTCGACAACCAATAGCTTCATATCGTCCCAAATCGAAAGATGTCAATTTTGTAAACTTCCTGTCGGCGTTCTGTCAGTGCTCATTTTCTATAGTTCATCCATGCCGTTTCGTTATGCGGCATATCGCTAAACCGATGAACCGAACGATCAATGAAGGAGTTTTATCATGAACGTCAAACAAGCGCTTGCTTTCCCGGCTCTCTGTGCCGGACTGCTCCTGTCGGGCCAGGTATTGGCCGAATCCGTCATTCATGTCGGACCGGGTGGCTCGGTGAAATTCTATCCGGCGCACGATGCCGGTGGCAAAAGTGCCCAGCAGGTACAACAGGAGCTCGAAGCGTTCAAACGCAATCCGGTCAGTGCCGACGGCGTCTATCGCTATGTCGGTGGCGATCAGGGCTGGGTTATTGTTCCGCACGAATATGCCTACCGCGACGGGAAGTGGCAGCATGTCGACAAGCTTCCCCATAACACGCCGGCTCCCCGGCCGATGACGCCGGAAGAAAGGAAGCAGCGCGATGCCATGTACCCGCCCGGTTAATTAATGCGCTGCAAAGGGAAAGGCATGCCGCCTATCGACGAGGATCAGGGAGCACCTGATCGTCAGCGGCCTGTCTTTCCATGAGCAATCCGCCGCAGGCTTGCGGCTTGAACACCTTTCGGTCTCCTTGATTCCATGCGTCGCTGGCTCTCCATTTTCCTGCTGATCGTCTTGTCGCTCCAGATGTCGTGGGCGGTAGCGGCGAGCTATTGCCAGCACGAAGCGGGAGGGGCTCAGCACTTCGGTCACCATGAGCACACGCATCAGGCAGCGGGCGGCGAACAGCTTGCCGATGAAACGCCCTTGAGTGCGGACAATGATTGTCCGCTTTGCCATGCCGCCAGTGTCGCAGCCCTGCCTTCCTTTGGCGCCTCGTTGCCCGATGTCCTGACCGTGGCCGATTATCACCGGCGCGTCCGGCCCTTGCCTTCCATACCCGGTGAGCAGCCCGAACGTCCCAACTGGGATATCTCCGCCTGACCGGCGGGGCTTGGGGTTTTTTCCTGTCCTGAGCACTGCGGCCTGAGCCGCGCTCCCGTGCCATGCGCTTGTCGGATGGCGCCCCGCCGATTTCTCAACGTGTCTTTCATCACTGGAGAATCGGATGTATTCCAAAAAAAACGCTGCCGGGCTGGTATGCCGAACCTTGTTCGGACTCACGGTCTTTGCCAGCGCGCATCTCGCCGCACAAACGTTCGATGCGTTGCCGACGGCGCCCTCCCATGCACTGACCAGGGAGCCTGGCACTTCCTTGACCTTGCCGGCGGCGATTGATCTCGCCCTGGCATTTAATCCGGAATTGTCGGCCGCCGCCAACGAAGTGCGTGCAGTCGACGGGGCGGTTATCCAGGCGGGCATTGTGCCGAATCCGGAAATATCGACTTCCGTCGAGGATACGCAGAACAAGGCCACACGGACGACGACCATCCAGCTGAGCCAGCGGATCGAGCTCGGGGGCAAGCGTGCCGCTCGTATTGCTTCGGCCGAGCGGAGCCGCGATGTGGCGACCGCCGACCTGGCAGCCAAGCGGCTGGACGTGCGGGCCAGCGTGACCGGGGCTTTCTTCGACGTTCTGGTTGCCCAGGAGCGCATTCAGCAGGCCGAGGACTTGCTCGGCCTTGCCCGGCGCGTCAGTCTGGCGGCCTCGCGACGCGTGAGCGCCGGCAAGATTTCGCCTGTCGAAGAAACCAAAGCCCGTGTCGCCGAAGCCTCGGCGCTGGTGGAACTGAACCAGGCGCAACGAGAGTTGGTCGTAGCCCGCAAACGCCTGGCGGCAAGCTGGGGAAGTTCGAATCCCCGTTTCGCGCGGGTCGAAGGCCGTACCGACCTGCTGCCGGCACTTCTCTCCAGCGAAGAGATTGCTCAACGCCTGGGGGCGTCACCGGCGCTGCTCCGGGCGCGCCATGAGGCCGATCGTTTTTCTGCGCTCGCCGACCTGGAGCGTACCCGTCGGGTTCCCGACCTGACCGTCAGCCTGGGGTCGAAAATGGCCGAAGAGCTCGGCCGCAGCCAGACCGTCGTGGGGGTTTCGATACCCTTCCCGCTTTTCGATCGGAACCAGGGCAACGTGCTTGAGGCGCTACGCCGAGCCGACAAGGCACGCGACGAGCTGAGCGCGACCGAGGTTCGCTTGCGTGCGGATGTCACGCAAAACGAGGAGCGTCTGAAGGCGCTGGTCGTCGAGGCGGAGACCCTGCAAGGCGAGATCGTGCCGGGCGCGCGTAGCGCCTACGAGGCCGCCAGCAAGGGCTTCGAACTGGGGAAGTTCAGTTTTCTGGAGGTTCTGGACGCCCAACGCACCTTCTTCCAGGCACGAGCCCAATACCTGAGAAGTTTGTCCGATGCCCATCGGACCGCCGCCGAACTGGAGCGCGTCCTCGGTTCCGGCGATTCAGACCCGTCTGCAGCACCCCGCCGTCCGTAGGAGCATGCCGTGAAAATGAATTTCAAAAAGAACACCGTCAATCTCTCCCGAAAGCAAGGGTTCGCCATTGCCGCGATCCTGGCGGCCGGCATTGTCGCGGGTGCCTGGATACTCTTGGGCAGCGGTAGCGCGAAGCCGGCCAGCGAACAACATGAGCACGCCAGCCACGCCGAAGCCAAGGGGCATGCCGATGCCGAGCATCACGGCGGCAAGGCCGGTGATGGACACGATCACGCCCAAGGTCACGGGGATTCGGAACATCATGAGGAAGCGCCAAGGACGGGGCCGCATGGCGGCCGGCTTTTTGTCGAGGATGGTTTCGGCCTGGAATTGCTGCTTTCCGAAGATGGCGGCGAACCCAATTTCCGTGTCTGGTTGTTCCAGCAGGACAAGCCGCTTGCGCCCTCTGCGGCAAAAGTCTCGATGACCCTGACGCGACCGGGCGGTGAGAAGCAGGAGATTCTCTTCGCGGTCGAGAAGGATTATCTGAAGAGTACGAGTCAAATCGCGGAGCCGCATGTGTTTGAGGCATCCCTGTCGGTACTGATGGGCGGTACGCCGTTCCTCTTCATCGATAGCCGGGAAGAAGGAAAAATCGAACTGACGGACGAGCAAATCAAGGCCGCCGCCATCGGTATCCAGACGGCGATTCCGGCAAAAATCAAAACCGCCGCCCGGCTGCCCGGCGAAATCCGCTTCAACGAAGATCGCACCGCCCATGTCGTGCCGCGTCTGGCCGGGGTCGTCGAGAGCGTCCCTGCCAATCTCGGGCAGCAGGTCAAGCGCGGCCAGGTTCTCGCCGTAATCGCCAGTACCGGCCTTTCCGAGCAACGCAGCGAATTGTTGGCGGCCCAGAAGCGCCTTGCGTTAGCAAAATCGACCTACGAGCGCGAGAAGAAGCTCTGGGAAGAAAAGATCTCCGCCGAGCAGGATTATCTGCAAGCCCAGCAGGTTTTCAGGGAGGCTGAAATCGCCGTTGCCAACAGCCAGCAGAAACTGGTTGCGCTAGGCGCGGCTCCCTCGGTGTCCGGGAGTCTCAATCGCTACGAAATCCGCGCCCCCTTCGACGGCATGATTGTCGAGAAACACATTGCGCTGGGCGAAGCGGTGAAGGAAGACGCCAGTATTTTCACCATTTCCGACTTGTCTTCCGTATGGGCGGAGATCGTCGTTCCCGCCAAGGATTTGAGCGTCATCCGGGTTGGCGAAAAGGTTGTCGTCAAGGCGACCGCCTTCGACTCCAAGGCCGAAGGCAGCATCTCCTACGTCGGGGCATTGCTCGGGCAGGATACGCGCACCGCCAAGGCGCGGGTCACCTTGGCCAACCCGAAGATGGCCTGGCGTCCCGGGCTGTTCGTCAATGTCGACATCGTGTCCAGCGAGGCCGAGGTTCCCGTCAGCGTTCTCGCCGAAGCCATCCAGACGATTGACGACAAGCGTGTTGTCTTTATCCGGGTGCCTGATGGCTTCGTCGCGCAACCGGTGAGCTTGGGGCGTTCCGACGGCCAGTCCATCGAGGTGCTGAGCGGCTTGAAGGCCGGGACGCCGTATGCCGCCTCGGGCAGCTTTGTCCTGAAGTCGGAACTCGGCAAGGGTAGTGCCGAGCACAGCCACTGAGGCGAGGGAGAACGACATGTTTGAACGCATCATTCGCCTTGCCATCGAGCATCGCTGGCTGGTCTTGCTTGCCGCGCTCGGCATGGCCGGGCTGGGTATCTATAACTACCAGCGCCTGCCGATTGACGCCGTACCCGATATCACCAATGTCCAGGTACAGATCAACACAGCAGCCCCGGGCTATTCGCCGCTGGAGGTCGAGCAGCGGGTGACCTTCCCGGTCGAGACCGTCATGGCCGGGCTGCCTCACCTGGAGCAGACCCGTTCGCTGTCGCGTTACGGCTTGTCGCAGGTCACGGTGATTTTCAAGGATGGCACCGACATCTATTTTGCCCGCCAACTGGTCAATCAGCGGATTCAGGAGGCCAAGGAAAAGCTCCCCGAGGGAATCGCACCGGCCATGGGGCCCATCTCGACAGGGCTGGGGGAAATCTATCTATGGACGGTGGAAGCGGAAGAGGGAGCCAGGAAGCCGGATGGCAATCCCTATACGCCGACCGATCTGCGTGAAATCCAGGACTGGATCATCAAGCCGCAACTGCGCAATGTAACCGGTGTGACCGAGATCAACTCGATTGGCGGCTTCGCCAAGGAGTATCAGGTGGCGCCCAGCCCGGAAAAGCTGGCCTCCTACGGCCTGACGCTGCAGGACGTGGTGGTCGCCATCGACCGGAATAACAGCAACGTCGGCGCCGGTTACATCGAGAAACGCGGCGAACAGTATCTGATTCGGGCGCCGGGCCAGGTGCGCGGGATCGAGGATATCCGCAACGTCATTCTCGGCAACGTCCAGGGCGTGCCGATCCGTATCCGCGACGTAGCCGAGGTCGGCATCGGCCGCGAGCTGCGTACCGGTGCCGCCACCGACAACGGGCGCGAAGTGGTTCTGGGTACCGTGTTCATGCTGATCGGCGAGAACAGTCGCACCGTCTCGCGGGCGGTCGACCAGAGAATGGCCGAAATCAACCGCAACCTGCCGGATGGGGTCAGGGCGGTCACCGTCTATGACCGTACCATCCTCGTGGACAAGGCGATCAATACCGTCAAGAAGAACCTCCTGGAGGGGGCTGTCCTGGTCATCGTCATCCTGTTCCTGTTCCTCGGCAATATCCGGGCGGCTGTCATCACCGCCATGGTCATCCCGCTGTCCATGCTGTTCACTTTTTCGGGGATGGTGAGCTACCGGATCAGTGCCAACCTGATGAGCCTCGGCGCGCTCGATTTCGGGATCATCATCGATGGCGCGGTTGTCATCGTCGAGAACTGTGTTCGCCGCCTGGCCCATGCCCAGGCGCAACAAGGGCGGCCGTTGTCGCGGAGCGAGCGCTTCCACGAAGTCTTTGCCGCGTCGAAAGAGGCGCGCCGGGCGCTGCTCTTCGGTCAACTCATCATCATGATCGTCTATCTGCCGATCTTCGCGCTCACCGGTGTCGAAGGAAAGATGTTCCACCCCATGGCTTTCACCGTGGTTACCGCGCTGGTCGGCGCCATGATTCTCTCCGTCACCTTCATCCCCGCGGCCGTCGCATTGTTCATCGGCGAAAAGGTCAGCGAAAAGGAAAACTTCCTGATGCGGGCCGCCAAGCGTTGGTATGAGCCCATCCTCGCCGCAGTCATGGTGAACAAGCCGGTGGTGCTGGTGTTCACGACGGTCATGGTTCTTCTTTCCGGCTTGCTCGCTACCCGCATGGGGAGCGAATTCGTCCCGAGCCTGAACGAGGGGGATTTGGCGATTCAGGCATTGCGTATCCCCGGAACGAGCCTTTCACAGTCGGTGGCCATGCAGCAGACTTTGGAGAAACGGCTCAAGGCGGAGTATCCGGAAATCGAGCGGATTTTCGCGCGAACCGGTACGGCCGAAATCGCCTCCGATCCAATGCCGCCCAATATCTCGGATGGCTACATCATGCTCAAGCCCGAAACGGAGTGGCCTGAACCGCGAAAATCACGCGATGAGCTGCTGGCGGCTATCCAGAAGACCGTCGGCAAGCTGCCGGGGAATACCTATGAGTTTTCCCAGCCGATCCAGTTGCGTTTCAACGAACTGATCTCCGGGGTGCGCAGCGATGTCGCCGTCAAGATATTCGGCGACGACATGGATGTGATGAACGAGACGGCTGGCAAGATTTCCACCGTGTTGGAAAAAATCCCCGGCGCTTCCGAGGTCAAGATCGAGCAGACGACGGGTTTGCCGATGCTGACCGTGAATATCGATCGGGAGAAAACGGCGCGTTACGGACTCAATATCGCCGATGTCCAGGACGCGGTCTCGACAGCGATTGGCGGTCGGGAGGCCGGAACCCTGTTCGAAGGCGACCGGCGCTTCGATATCGTCGTGCGCTTGCCGGATACGCTGCGTTCGGACCTCGAGTCCTTGAAGCGCCTGCCGATCGCCCTGCCGAAGGGCGGCAGCGCCGGAAACGGGATCGATGCACGCACGGCCTATATCCCGCTGGGCGAGATTGCCAGCCTCGACATCGCCCCGGGGCCGAACCAGGTCAGCCGGGAAAACGGCAAGCGTCGCATCGTCGTGAGCGCGAATGTGCGCGGCCGCGATATCGGTTCCTTCGTCGGCGAGGCACAGGCGCGTCTGGCCGAGGTCAAGATTCCCAGCGGCTACTGGACGGCCTGGGGCGGGACTTTCGAACAACTGGAATCGGCTACGAAACGCCTGCAGATCGTGGTGCCGGTGGCCTTGCTGCTGGTCTTCACGCTGCTGTTCGCCATGTTCGGGAACGTCAAGGATGGGCTGCTGGTATTCACCGGCATCCCGTTTGCGCTGACGGGCGGCGTGGTCGCGCTCTGGCTGCGGGACATCCCGCTCTCGATCTCGGCCGGCATCGGGTTCATCGCGCTGTCCGGCGTGGCCGTGCTGAACGGCCTGGTGATGATTTCCTTCATTCGCAATTTGCGCGAAGAGGGACGTGCGCTGGATGACGCGATTCACGAAGGGGCACTGACACGATTGCGCCCCGTGCTGATGACGGCCTTGGTTGCCTCGCTCGGTTTCGTCCCGATGGCGATTGCGACGGGTACCGGAGCGGAAGTCCAACGCCCGCTTGCCACCGTGGTGATCGGCGGAATTCTGTCGTCGACGGCGCTGACGCTGCTCGTATTGCCGCTTCTGTATCGCCTTGCTCACGGCAAGGACGTCGACGAGGAGGACTTCACGCAATCGAAGGACAACTCGGCCAGATCAGGTGTTTCCCAGACGTGAGCGGGCTATGCGCCGGATTCGGCGAAAAGCGTCGGTCACCCATTCATTCACGCAAATACGGAGGTTGTTATGGGATTTTTTGAAAAACTCTTGCGCGGATTTTCCGGCTCGTATCGTAGCGACCATCACGGCCGCGACGGGAGGCGCGGACACCATGGCTGGGGAAATGCTTACCCCTCGCATTCCGCACCAACCATCATTGGCCCTGCTGGCGACTCCTCGTGCCCAAAGTGCGGCTCCGCGACCGCCCCTGAAGGACGCTACTGTGCCCAATGCGGCACAAATCTGGCACCTGGGAACTGTGCGAGCTGCAATGCGAGCCTCGCCCCGGGCAGCAAGTTTTGCCCGAGTTGCGGCAAAGCGTGCTAACCCAGGACCGATGGCCATTCCGCGATGCTCCAGCACATGAGCCACAGCCATCTTGAGTTCCAGTTCCTCATCCTTTCCCTGGGGCTGATGCTGACGTTTCTGGTGCTTTACGGATGGGTTTGCTGGCGGGAAGGCCGGCGCGGCAAGCGCCCAAAATATTCAAGAAACCTTAGGCGTCGTCTTCAGGCCGCGAGACAGAAACTGAAGCGACGCCATATCGATAAAGGAGGGAGTACATGAGTGCGAACCACACCCACATGCACCCGAGTACCAAGAATGAACGCGCACTGCGCTGGGCACTGGCGCTGACCGGCAGCTTCCTGATTGCCGAAGTCGTGGGGGGCGTGCTGACCGGCAGCCTGGCCCTGATCTCGGATGCCGCGCATATGTTGACCGATGCGGGCGCCCTTGCCATCGCATTGGCGGCGATACGGATTGCGCGACGGCCGGTCGATGGTCGACGCACCTTTGGTTACCATCGCTTCGAGATTCTGGCGGCAGCCTTTAATGCGCTGCTGTTGTTTGCCGTGGCGCTCTACATTCTGGTCGAGGCATACCGACGATTCACCTCGCCACCTGAAATCCATTCGCTTGGGATGCTCGTGGTCGCCAGCATCGGCCTCGTTGTCAATCTGATCAGTATCCGCCTGCTGAGTGGAGGGCAGGGGGAGAGCCTCAACATGAAGGGCGCCTATCTCGAAGTATGGAGCGACCTTCTCGGGTCGGTCGGCGTGATCGCGGGGGCGCTGGCGATTCAGCTAACCGGCTGGTCCTGGGTGGATCCGCTGATCGCGGTGGCGATTGGTCTGTGGGTATTGCCGCGGACCTGGATTCTGCTGAAGGACAGTCTGAACATCCTGCTCGAAGGTGTGCCTGATGGCATCGAATTGGGTGCGGTGGAGCAAGCCATGCTGGCCGTGCCCGGCGTGCTCGGCATCCATGACCTGCATCTTTGGGCGCTGACGACCGGTAAGACCAACCTGACCGCTCATGTGATTTACGACCCGGCCTATGCCCGCGAGGAAGCTTTGATACCCACATTGCGGGCGCTGCTGGCTGACCGTTTCAAGGTGGTCCACATGACATTGCAGTGCGAAATCACGCCCTGCGCTCGTCCCGCCGAAGCTTGTGCCTACGTCGGCACGTCATCCGCGCAGCGCGATACGCCTGATTTCCATTAACCATTTTATCAACCGACATGGAGCTACCATGAATCATTCCGCGACCATTTACGCCTTACTCCTCGCTTGTTTCATCAATCCGGCCTCCGCTGCGGACGACCACAAGGGCCATGCCCACAACGGAAAACCGGGGGCAGTCCACGCCCATGAAGCCACGGCGCGCTATGGCGGCGTCGTATCGGTCATCAAGGACATCAACTACGAGCTGGTGGCCAAGCCTGATTCCCTCACGCTGTACGTGACCGATCATGAGCAGCCTGTCGATGTCCGGAATGCGTCGGCCACCCTGACCTTGCTGTCCGCGGCGGACAAGGCAGAAGTCCAATTGCTGCCTGCCGGAGACAAGTTCTTGCGCGCCGTGGGAACGTTCAAGGTGCAGGCCGGTACGAAGGCCGTCGCCTTGGTCAAATTTGGTAGCAAACCCGCGCAGCAAGTCCGGTTCGTCCTGAATTAGGTGCTGCAAGGGCATGCATCTTGCCCATCCACGGTTCTGCCATCAAACCGTAATCCGCCCGTAACCGACGAGTCACGGGCGGGGCGTATCTTGGGTGCATGCCCAAGGTCAGATCCGTCTTTCTTTCCGACATCCACCTCGGCACGCGGGCGTGCCAGGCGGAACGTCTTCTTGAATTCCTGCGCGAGCATCCGGCCGAGCAGACCTACCTGATCGGCGATATCGTCGATTTCTGGGCGATGAGCCGCAGCATCTGCTGGTCGCCGGCGCAGAACACGGTGGTCCAGAAGCTGCTGCGCCGGGCGCGGCATGGCGAGCGGGTGGTGTTCATTCCCGGCAACCACGACGAGGCGCTGCGCGACTATTGCGGCGTCGTCTTCGGCGACGTCGAGGTGGTGGACGAGTTTGTCCATGAAACGGCCGACGGTCGGCGCTTCCTGCTCATCCACGGCGACCAGTTCGACCAGGTGACGCGCCATCACCGTTGGGTGGCGGTGCTCGGCGACAAGGCCTACGAAATGCTGGTCCGCATCAATGTCTGGCTGTCCTGGGCACGGCGCAAGCTGGGCATTTCCGGCTACTGGTCGCTGGCCGGCTACGCCAAGCGCAAGGTCAAGACGGCGCTCAAATTCATTTTCGATTTCGAGGAATCGGCCATCCACCACGCCCGCGAACGTGGCCTGGACGGCGTGATCTGCGGCCACATCCACTGGGCGACGATTCGCGACATCGGCGGCCTGAGCTACGTGAATTGCGGCGATTGGGTCGACTCGTGCACGGCCATCGTCGAGCACTTCGACGGCCGGCTGGAACTGGTGAACTGGGGCGAGCGGGCCTCGCGCCGCCTGCCGGCAGCGGTGCCGCCAGCACCGGTCGACATGCCGCTCGCTGCCCGGCTTGAAGAAACAATGGAGGCGTGACATGCGTGTGCTGATGGTTTCCGATGTGTATTTTCCGCGCGTCAATGGCGTATCGACCTCGATCGAAACCTTCCGTCGCACGTTGGCGGCGCAAGGAATAGCGGTGAAACTGGTCGTGCCGCGTTACGGCGACGAGCCGGAAGAGCCGGGTGTTGACGCTCGTTGAAAACTGACCAGAAAAGCGGGGTTGTGCGCGCTGAAAATTGACCAGGGTGATTAACTCACCTGCTCATTTTTTGAGCAGGGTTTTTGGAGATGATCACCATGAAGGATCTGGGCAGGATTCGGCGGTTGTTTTACCGGGACGGCATGTCGCTGTCCGAGATTTCGCGGAAGACGGGGTATAGCCGGAATACCGTGAAGCGATGGTTGCGGACACCGGAAGGGACGGAGCCGAAGTATGAGCGGCAAAACCCGAACATCAAGATAGCGCCGTATGCGGCGCGCCTCATCAAAGCCCTGGAAACGGATGCCCGTCGGCCGAAACGGGATCGGCGGACAGCGCTGAAACTCTTTGGTGAATTGCAGGCTGCGGGATTTACCGGCACCTACTGTCGGGTCACCGAATTCATCCGGCGCTGGCGGGCCGATGGGGGTGCGGCGGTCAGCAAGGCCTTTGTACCGCTCCATTTCGAGCTGGGCGAAGCCTTTCAGTTTGACTGGAGCGAAGAGCATCTGGTCATTGGCGGGGTGTGGCGGAAGATACTCGCTTCGCACCTGAAGCTTTGTGCCAGTCGGGCGTTCGTCGTTCAGGCCTACCCGACGCAGGGTCACGAGATGCTGTTCGATGCGCACACGCGTTCGTTTGCTGCGTTGGGCGGCATTCCTCGGCGCGGCATCTACGACAACATGAAGACGGCGGTCGACAAGGTGCAGAAGGGCAAATCCCGCATCGTTAATGCGCGCTTCTCTGCGATGGCGTCCCACTACCTGTTCGATCCGGACTTCTGCAATGTCGCCAGCGGCTGGGAGAAAGGCGTTGTCGAGAAGAATGTCCAGGATAGCCGGCATCGGCTCTGGCAGGATGCCAGCAAGGAGCGGTTCGGTTCGTTCGCTGATCTGAATGTCTGGCTGCTCGAACGCTGTCGCAGCCTGTGGCAGGAATTGCGTCATCCCGAGTATGCCGATCTGACGGTGGCAGAGATGCTCGAACACGAGCAACCGAGTCTGATGCCGATGGTGGCGCCGTTCGATGGCTACGTCGAAACCCTGGGCAAGGTCTCCAGTACCTGTCTGGTGACACTGGATCGTAATCGCTACTCCGTGCCGTGCGAGTTGGTGGGGCAGGCGGTCAGCCTGCGGTTTTATCCGGAACGGATCGAGATTGTGGCGCACGATATGCGTGTTGCCAGGCATCCCCGTAGCTTCAGTCGCCAGCAAACCCTCTACGACTGGCAGCACTACATTCCGCTGATCGAACGCAAGCCGGGGGCCTTGCGAAATGGCGCGCCGTTTGCCGACATGCCGGAGCCCTTGCAACGATTGCGCGGTTTGCTTCTGCGCCGGGAAGGCGGCGATCGGGTGATGGCCAAGGTGCTGTCGGCGATTGCACAGTTCGGTCTGGAGGCCGTTCTGGTCGCGGTTGATCTGGTGCTGGAATCGGGTTTGCCCAGTGCGGAGCACATCGAGAACATGCTCAACCGGCTCAAATCCGGCCCCTTGCCGCCACCGGTGGAAACTGTGCTCACTGTCAGCGAAGTGCCGGTTGCCGATACTGGACGGTACGACCGGCTGCGTACGGAGGTGACTGATCATGCGTGAGCTGCTGAGCGAGTTTAAGGAACTTCGTTTGCATGGCATGGCAGGCGCCTGGGAGGAACTGTCGGCCAATGGCGGAATGGGGATTGAATCATCACGCTGGCTGATCGAGCATCTGCTTCAAGCCGAGCACACCGACCGGGTGATGCGTTCGATTGGCTATCAGATGCATGCCGCCCGCTTCCCGGTGCATCGGGATCTAGCTGGCTTCGACTTTGAGCAATCCAAGGTCGATCAGAAGCTGATCCGGCAACTGGCCGACCTCTCCTTTGCCGATGAGGCCCAGAACGTCGTGTTCATTGGCGGCACGGGCACCGGCAAGACACACCTCGCTACGGCGCTGGGCGTTTCGGGCATTGCGCATCACAGCAAACGCGTGCGCTTCTTCTCGACGGTCGACCTGGTCAATGCCCTGGAATTGGAGAAGGCTGCTGGCAAAGCCGGGCGGATTGCCTTGGGGCTGCTGCGCATGGACCTAGTCATTCTCGATGAGTTGGGCTACCTGCCATTCAGCCAGGCCGGCGGTGCCTTGCTGTTTCACCTACTGTCGAAACTCTACGAGCACACCAGCGTGATGATCACGACCAATCTGACCTTCGCCGAATGGCCGAGCGTGTTCGGCGACGCCAAGATGACCACGGCGCTGCTCGACCGGCTGACACATCACTGCCAAATCGTGGAGACCGGCAACGAGTCGTTCCGTTTCCGACACAGTACGGCCACCGCCAAGTCGAGGATCAAGGCACGAGAACAGAGCAAGCGGGGCGCTCCCCCCGAGGAAGGCGTGTTCTGATCGGGGCCGCGTTGGGAAATCCGTTCCGGACTTCGTCCTCCACGGCTTTCCCAACGCAATCATCGTGGCTCGAAAATCGGTTGTTCTGAGCTACACTTATCCACAAGCCAACCTATGTCAGGTGGCTATCACCCCTGGTCAAAATTCAACGCGCACAGGTGGTCAAATTTAAACGCGCGCCGACAGCCGGGCATCGTCCGGGTCGCCGGGCGTCCGGTTCCCGGCGATCCTGAGGACCGCATGGTCGGCTGGCGCGCCATGCACCGCGCTGTGCTGGCCGAGGCGGCGGATTGCGACCTGATCCATGTTCAGACGCCGTTCATTGCGCATTACGCCGGGCTGAAGGCAGGGCGGAGACTCGGCCGGCCGGTCGTGGCGACCTATCACACCTTGTTCGAGGAATACCTGCAGCACTACGCGCCCTTCCTGCCCGCCGCCTGGCTGCGCGCGCTGGCGCGGCGCTTCTCGCGTCGGCAGTGCAATGCGCTCGACGCGGTGATCGTGCCATCGACCGCCATGCGCCAGCGCCTCGAAGCCTATGGCGTGACGGCGCCGCTGCACGTGCTGCCTACCGGCATCCCGATGGCGCAGTTCGCCGACGGCAACGGCATGGACTTCCGCCTGCGTCATGGCATTGCCGAAGACCGGCCGCTGGCCTTGTTCGTCGGCCGCGTGGCGCATGAGAAAAATATCGGCTTCCTGCTTGAGGCGATGGTGCATGCCCGGCAGCGGCGTCCCGATTTATTGCTGATGATTGCCGGCGAGGGGCCGGCGATGGGCGATCTGCAGAAACAGGTGACGACGCTTGGCTTGACCGAATCAGTGCGCTTCGTCGGCTATCTTGACCGCCGGCAGGGGCTGCCCGACTGCTACGCGGCTGCCGATGTGTTCGTTTTTGCGTCGCGTACGGAAACCCAAGGCCTGGTCCTGCTAGAGGCCATGGCGGCGGGGCTGCCGGTGATCGCGCTGGCCGAGATGGGGACAATCGATATCCTGGCGCCCGGCCGCGGCGCCTTTTCGCCGCCTGGCGACAGCAAGGCCTTCGGTGAGACACTGGGACATTTCGTCGATCATCCCGCAGCCTGGCGGCATCTGGGCGACGAGGCACCGCTTTATGCGCGGGAATGGAGCGATGAGGCGATGGCCGGGCGTCTCGCCCAACTCTATCGCCAGCTGGCTGGGAAGCCGAGCGCTGCGTTGTCGCCGCTGACTGCTGCGGCCTGAGCTAACGACCCGCTTGCGGGCCAGCCGACACCTTTGCTGCGGGCTGGGCGGCCCCGCCCGTGCCGCTCAGAACTCGGCGTGCATGCGCAGCGAATAGATGTTCGCCGGGCCGCGGTCGGCGTTGTAGGCAGGATTCCCGATGTGCTGATAGTTGGCGGTCAGCCACAGGCCGGCCAGGGCCTTCCAGCTGTAGTAGGTTTCAAAGATGTGTTCGGGGCCGTAGGCCAGCTTGCCATCGCCGATGAAGAAGGAGAGTCCGCCCCGGGCCAGGTAGTCGCGGCGTTCGCTGGAAATGGTGTTGCGCATCCAGGCGATGCCGATGGTGTCGTCGGGCCGGTTCCAGCGCCCGCCCTTGAGCGACAGGCCGGTCGAGAAGGAGCCGTCGGCCTCGGTGAAGGCATAGGTTTCGGTGCGTCCGTCGGCATGCATGGCGCGCAGGAACCAGCCGAGATCG
Organism: Dechloromonas sp. ARDL1; assembly: GCF_051122455.1. Classification (NCBI taxonomy): domain Bacteria; kingdom Pseudomonadati; phylum Pseudomonadota; class Betaproteobacteria; order Rhodocyclales; family Azonexaceae; genus Dechloromonas; species Dechloromonas sp. ARDL1. The sequence goes on along the minus strand of NZ_CP168939.1, from coordinate 2,960,006 downwards.
TCGGCAACTTCCTGCTCGAGGTTGATGCCGAAACCATATTTGATGCGTTCGCCGTTGCGCACGTGATTGATGGCCTGCGCGTCGACGCCGGGGTTGGCGGCAAGCCAGTCGCCGGCTTCGGTATAGGCGGCGAGCTTGGCACGGTTGCGGAAGGCGAGCAGGCGGACTTTGCCGGGACGCTCGGCGATCTTGTGCGCGTGCTCGATTTCGATCTGGTCGCCGTAGTGGCGCAGGATACGGAAGTCGACTTCGCTGCCGTTCGGCAGCTTGGGGCCGGTCATGCGCCCGAAGCGCAGCACCCAGTCGCCCTTGTACCACTCGGCGGCGAAGCCCCAGCCGAAGCCGCGCGCGTCGGCGGCGTAGTCGTAGGCGGTGTGCGCCATGTTGCTCCAGTTCATGAACTGGGTGCGCGGGTCCTTGGCGTAGGCGTTGTCGTCGAAGATGTCGAGGACGGAAAAGTTGCCGACCGTTAGCACGAAGCGATCCTTCGCGACGCGGCCTGCCATCTGGTTGAAATCGGATTCCTGGTATTCGGTTTCATCGCCCAGGCCCCAGGTCTGGCGAAGAAACAGGCGCTGGCGGTAGGCCCTGATGCTGTTGCCGGAAACGCGGGTCGCTTCCCCGTTGGAAAAACCACCCAGGCCGACCAGTCCGGACATTGGGTCGCCCTGGCCGGCCTCGACGTTGAGGTAGGCCTCGGCCCCCTTCCATAGCCGCGCGCCGAGAAAGGCGGTTGACGTGAAGGTGTAGCTGCTGTCGCCATCGCCGTTCAGGCTGTTCTTGTCGCCGTAGGACGAGCGGAAGCTTTTGAGTTTCTGCCCGATATACGTGGCCTGGCCCTTGAGCTGCCAGTCTTCGTGGACTTCTTCGGCGGCTTGAGCGATGGTTGCGATGCTCAGGGCGAGCAAAAGGGCGGAATGGGTGCGCATGGTGAAACGGAAAATCGCAAACCGCGAATTATAGGGTTTGAACGTGACAGCCGGGTGACGAATCCTGTCATCGGACTGTAGTGCTGGCTGGCTACGCTTTCGGACAACCGGGAGCCATCATGCCTACGTCGAATTCGCTCGAAATCGCCTTTGTCACCGAAACCTTTCCCCCTGAAATCAACGGCGTCGCCATGACGGTCGGCCGGCTGGTCGGCGGCTTGCGCGAGCGGGGCCATCGCGTGCGCGTAATCCGTCCACGCCAGGGACGGGGCGATATCGGCGGCGAGCATGAGCTGGCCCTACCAGGCCTGCCGCTTCCCGGTTATGCCGGCCTGCGCTTCGGATTGCCGGCGGGGGGGCGCTTGCATCGCGAATGGAAAAGGCTCCGGCCGGATCTGGTGCATGTGGTCACCGAGGGGCCGCTCGGCTGGTCTGCCGTCAATGTGGCGCGCCGGATCGGCATTCCGGTGACATCCGGCTTCCATACCAATTTCGACCGCTATAGCGTGCATTACGGACTGGGCTGGATGCGGCCGGCCGTTGCCGCCTATCTGCGCACCCTGCATCGGCGCACTTTGGCGACGATGGTGCCGACCGCGGCGCTGGCCGCCGACCTGGCCGGCGAGGGTTTGAACGGGGTGCGCGTCGTCGGTCGCGGTGTCGACACCCGGCTTTTCGACCCGCGACGGCGCGACATGGCATTGCGCGCCGAGTGGGGTGGCGGTGCCGACGTGCCGGTCTGCCTCTATGTCGGTCGGCTGGCGCCGGAAAAGAACCTGAACCTGGTCGAGCGCTCGTTCGCGGCGATTCGCCTGCAGCATCCCCGGGCCGTCATGGTCTGGGTGGGCGATGGTCCCTCCGCCCGACAGCTGGCGATCGATCATCCGGATCACCACTTCGCCGGCATGCGCACCGGTGCCGACCTGGCGGCACACTATGCCAGCGCCGATCTTTTCCTGTTTCCCAGCCTGACCGAAACCTACGGCAACGTGGTGGCCGAGGCGATGGCCAGCGGCTTGCCGGTTCTGGCCTACCGCAGCGCCGCTGCCGCCGAATTGATCGTCGACGGCGACAATGGGCGCCTGGTGGCGCCCGGCGATGGCGAGGCCTACATCAGGATTGCTGGCGAGATGGCGATGAGCGCAGAAAAGTGGCCGCGCATGGGCGTCGCCGCCCGCGCGTCGATGCATGCGCATCGCTGGTCGTCTGTCGTCGAACGTTTCGAGACGGTGGTGCGTGAAGCGATGTGTTAGGGCCTGTTCACCCTGAACACTTCGACGATCCCATCCTTGTCGGCGTTCAGGATGCGTTCCACCCGATCCTGCCAGAGTTCGCGGAAGAGCTGGCTTTCCGCCGCGCTGGCCGTGCCGAGGATGACATTCGGCAACAATTCGCCCAGGCGCGGGTCGCCTGCCACCTTGTGCAGACGTGTCACGCAATCCACCGCGACGCCGGTGTCGCGACGCGTGAGGCGGATGCCGGCGACGCCATGCACGCCGAAGGAAAGCAGGTTGCGCCGCCCGTACTGGCCGCCGAGCCCCTTGAATCCGCCGGCCGCCGCCGCCCCGGTGAGTAACGTCGCAATGCTGGCGATGACCCCGGCGACGCCTGCGTCGACCGTCTCCGGCAGGGCTACGGCGATGTCGCCGCGAACGGGTGTTTCCCGGCCGTAGAGGGCTTGCAGTCCAGCGATGGCAGCCAGCCAGGCGCCGGCCACCGTCGGGCAGGCGTGTCCGGCCAGTTTTACCGCATCGGCAAAGCTGTAATCGATCAGGCCGGCTTCGGCGGCCCCGAGCACTTCCGCCAGCGGATCGCGCAGGGTGATGACGGGAACTCGGGCAATGTAGTCGGGCAATCGCATGGCGGTCTCCTTTGGCCGGCATTGTTCCGCATTGCCGAAGGCGCCGCCTTGATGTGGATTGCCCGTGGTGATTACGCGCGCTGTATCAGTTCGATCTTGTAGCGGACGGGGTCATTCTGAATAAGTCGGTAAGTTACTGATTTAATGGCAAAACGCGAATTAGCGCCTTGCTGAAACCCGCCTCAAATACCCTGAAAATCGGTATCAGACGCCACAAAATGGCGTCTTAGCCGCCAGTTGACCGATAGAATAGCCGTCCGGTTATTTCGATTCAGGGGCGGACATGGCACGGGCCAGACAGAAACCATCCGGCAAATGGGAGATAGGTTTGCGGCATCCTTCCCTGCCTGGCGGTCGCAAGTATTTCACATTCGACACCGAAGCCGAAGCCAATGCCTACGGCGAACAATGGCACCTGATGAAGATGGCCAACATTGCCCCTCCGGATGAATTGCTGAAGCCTGCACCGGTTGCCAGCAAGTCATTGGGGTACGTCATCCGGATGTGGGCAAGCAGCGGCTTGGCGGCACCTTCACAGCAGTCTCCGCTTGGCTCGCTGATGTCCGAGGTCGGCGACGTGAAGTTGTCCGATGCAACCTATGCATGGCTGTCAGGCTATGTGCAGCAACTCAAGGTTAAGAATAACCTCGCGCCGAATTCGATCCGCCATCGCATCCAGGCGCTTGGCCGTGCGATCGATGAATACCTGCGCCACAATCCGGACGTGGTCATGCAGAACCCGGTGCGCCTGCTACCAAAGGGGTACAGCAGCTATACAGACATGGATAAGCGTCTGGCCGAGGCGAATGGCGGTAAGCACAAGATCGACGTGACACGGGATCGCCGGCTGCATGCTGGAGAAGAACAGAGGATCATTGCCGTGATGCAAGGTCATAAGCCAGAGGGGCGCCGATGCGCGCTGCACCTGCAAGGCGGTAATGCCCTGGTGACCATGTTCATCATGATCGTCTATTCAGGGCTGCGCCTTCGCGAGGCCTATACCCTGAAGCGCGGACAGATCGATCTGACGAACAAGGTGATGCGCGTTCAATGCTCTAAGCAGTGGCGCGGAAAGGTAGTATTCCGTGACGTTCCGATCAGGCCCGAGGTGCACAAGGCACTGACCGACTATCTAGCTACGCGGCATCTGTTGCCAACGGCCAACCTGTTCCCGTTCATGGAAGAAGAACCCGACATGACGCTGAAGAAGGTGACGCAGCGCTTATCGGAGCGCTTCAAGTCGGCATTCGACTTTGCCGGATGCCAAGGACTGAACGAGCACGACCTCCGGCACGAAGCGACTTGTCGCTGGCTAGAACTGCGTGATGCAAATGGGAATTGGGTTTTCCGGCTTGAAGAGATCAACCGGATCATGGGCTGGTCGGCAAACTCGACCATGGCCCAGCGCTACGCCAGTTTTCGTGGGACTGATCTGGCGCAGCGCATATGGGCTATTCATGATTCAAAGCCGGCAGCGCCGGAGGTTGCCGACGGCGCGGCTTGATGTCGGGAGAGCGGTTCATTACTGGCTGACGCTTCGCGCGGCGCTCCTGTGCTTCGGCCCTCGCTTTCTCGGCAAGATATGACAGCAGGTCAGAGCGGACGAACAGCCAACCACGGCCAAGCTTCAGACCCGGAATCTCACCGGACCGGGCCAGTTCTTCGACCTGTTCAGGTGTGCAGCGGAGAAGCTCTGAGCATTCCGCTGAATCGATGGTTTCGCCCATCATTTCAACAACTCCTTAACTGCATTCTCAACATCATCGGATGAGCACATCATTCCTGCAAAGAACCATCCGAAAGCGAATAGCGGAGAAAGAACGCAGAACGCCGTGACTTTTATCCACTTCATCACTTCCCATCGCTTTCTTTGATGGTGGAGATGGTGGCGTCCATGAAATCAAACAGAGTTTCAGGACTGTGCATCATCCAAATCGTGTCGACGATGCCGCCGCCGGGGCTATCGTTGGCAAACTGCAGCGCTTCACGAGACTTTTCCAACGCCTCAACCGCCAAGTCACGCTGGCGGTTCAGGGTGGCGATTTGCTTTTCGTATCGTTCGCAAAGCTCTGAAAGCGCAGTAATCGTCTTTCTAGCTTGTTCGCTCATTTCATCGCCTCCTTCACCTTCTCCGCGACATAGGCATCGAGTGCTTCGGTTGAGATCGGTGCCGTCAGCAAGGCTGCCAGCTTTGGGCGGTATATCTCGGCACGGGGGCCATTGTTCCAGTCCGTGCCATAAGATAGTCCAAAAACAGAATCAAACCATTGCTTCTCGCGTAGAACCGCCGCAGCCTGATCGGCTTCGAGTTCCTTAATCCGATCTGCTTGTTTCCGAGTTGTTTCATTAGCAGTTGCCTGCCCCTGCAAGTACGCGATGTGCAAGGCTTCAGGATCGGATTGGGCTTCGAGTTCGGCGATGCGGGCGCGGAGTTGTTCGATTTCAGAGGGTTTGTTATCGACAAAAGCCTCGACCATCCCCCAGACCTGCTCATACATCGGCCAGTCTGCAGCTACGCAAACATACTGTTGATCCTTCTTGCCGTCGTGAAGCCTACCGACACGGATGCAAGTGACCAGAGCATCGAACTTCATCTGCTTATCATCATTGAGGTACTTTTCGATGTCGGCGATTTTGAGCACCAAATATTTGTTGTAGCGTTCCATCTCACTCTCCCTTCATGAACTTGCGGTATTCGCTGCGCCGAACGCCATCAGTAAATTCGTATCTATAGAATCTGCTGCGGTCACAAAGATATTCAGCAAATTTGGCACAAGCCTCAGCGACTCGCTGCTCTGCCGTTGCGAGTTGGTCGTGTGAATTGCGGATATTCTTGATCCAATCGACGTAATTCCCTGTTCCCGGCATACGTGCTGCCATCTTCAGAGAATCGGAAAGCTGTTGCTCAAGCTTGATGCTGCGCTTCAACCGTTCGATTTCTTCCTGTGCAGCGACAAGTTGTTCTCCGCACTGCGTCAGGTTCAGCATGATTAGTTTGTTTTCTTCCTGCGCCGCAACGAGTTGGGCACGTAACTCCTCGTTATTTGCATCAAGCTGATTCATTAAATTAAGCCTGCGATCGGATTCTGTAGACTTATCAGCGAGTTGGGTGTGTAGCTCCGCAATGACCGATGCGTCAGTACCAACAAGCTCTTGAAGTCGCTCAATCTCTTCCTGCGCGGCGGCGAGTTGTGTTTCTACCGTCTTTAGCGCAGACCAAATGTTTTCCTTAGTCTCTTTCAGTACGGCAACCTCTTCCTCCAGCGGCTTAGTTGCCTTTGCCACGGCTGCGGCTACTTGGTCGGAGGTGAATACTGGAAAGGCTTCGCTGCCGTCATCGCCTTCTTTATTGCTTCGTGTTACTTCAAAGCCTTCGTCGTATTCAATATCCCCACGCCCTGAGTAATATTGACCAGCCCAAAAGCGTAGGTGAGCAACCGGCTCCCCGGCTTCCTTCAGCAATTCCGCCTTGTAGGCGGCGATTGCTGCTTCATCGCGGATCACAGCCTTCCCGTTGATTTCATCCGCAATCTTCTGCGCGGCATCAACATTCCAGTCTCCGCAACCCAGCCACTCACGGGCTTTCACGCCTGCTACATAAAGCTCAACGCTTACGTTAGTCGTCTTGACCTCGGCAAGCGCAAGGATTTGCTCTCTGCTAATGTTCATGCTGCCTCCTTCAGTCTTTCCAGTTCTGTGGCGATCCGTACCGTGTCGAGAATGTCCTGCGCCTGATCGAGCGTGAGCTTCAGCGCTTCCCGTTTGCAGGAGTCGATTGATTTCTTGGCTGCCTCGATGTCCGACTCGAAGAGCGGCGAGGCATATTCAAGCTTCTTTGCCAGTCGTTCGATTCCGGATGTGTCAGCTGACAGGCCGTGTCTCTGATTGGCGAGCTTGTGAAAATCGACGATCCCTTCCATAGCCGGCGCCATTTCGTACCACTCGCCGCGCATGCACTCGTTGAATACGGCCTTGCCCTGGATCACGTCGACCGTGCCGTCGCTCTCGATCTGGTGCAGGATGCGATCGAGCGGGTAATAGACGGCGGTGATCTTCCAGGGGCAGCACGCGAGGCGCAGATTTCCGGTCGTGCGGATGCGGCGCTTGCAGGTTTTGCGGCTCATTTTGAACCGCCTTCCAATTTGATCTTGATGCACGCGGCAAGGCCGCCTTTGTCGCCGTAGCAATCCTTCCATGCCGGCGTCTGTGTCGGCGCGTTGTCCAAGCGGTAATCGACGACCTCGCCGAACATGCGGTGCTTCTTGCCGTAGCCAAGGCTCAGAACGACGCGACGCCCGATGCGGCAGGTCCGGGAATTCCATCGAGGGCCTTCTTGGCGGAATTCCCACTCTTTGTCGCCGCGCGCGAACTGTTCGAAATACTCGCGTTTCAGCGGGATAAATAGCGGCTTCTCGTTGCTCACGCTGCACCGCCTTTCGCGCTGGCGATGGCGGCTTCTGCTTGGTTGATTGCTGGCATCAATTCAAGGCCGTACTGACCGGCCGAATCAACGGCTTTCATGTCGCGCAACATGACCTCCAGCGCCGCCAGCAGATCGTCGCGCTGCTTCTTGAGCCTGTCGATGATCTCAACCGGCATCGAATCTTCTTCGATCAGATCGTGGCGCACGGGCGGGAGCATGTTGTCGTTCCAGTTTCCTGCGTGCCACATATCCAGGATCTCAATTCCGCGGCTGACGGTCAGCTCACCCGCCTGCATGGCTCGGAGCATTTCGCGCATTTCGCGGAAGTCGGGGCGCTGCACGATCAGCTCGGCAGCCATAGCAATGGCGAAGCCAAGCTCTTTGGGTTCCGGCTGCTCGATGGTGTCATCACCACGGCGCCAGGCGTTGTAGCGGCGCAGGTAGGCCGCGCACTCGGCTGGGCTGGACGGAAGGAGGTGCGCATCGCTGCCGTCGAATTGTTTGTCAAAGCTCATGCTCTTTCCTCAATGCTCAGTGAAACGGTGACGCCCAGCGCCGCGCATTCAGCAGCGGCAGCCTTGAGCGATTCGATTGCGGCCTGTCTCACCTGGTCGAACAGGTCGGGCGTCGCACTGCGTTGGGTATTCGTGGCCAGCTCGGCTTTACGCTTGGCCGGCCGGGGTTTGATGCGCTGCCAGTCCTTCAGCTCCTCTAGCGCTTCGAGGGGAGCCGTGCCGGCCTTGACCGCGCGGCGCAGGCAATCCGGCCAGAGGCCGTGCTGCATGCTGACCGGATTCGTTAAAGGGCGTCGGCAGGCCTGGCAGCGCACTATCAGGACTCCTTGCTGAACGTGCTGACAACTTCGATGGGGAGGTACATGTCGCTGGCGCTAGTACCGGCTTCGCGGCGAATCCAGAGCGCGGCAGGTACCGACTCGTGGCTGTTGCGTTCGGTGAAGCGCCGGCAGTTCTTCGCGCTCGGGCACTTGCTTCCTTCGCAGGTGGTAAAGGTCGAGCTCATGACAACTCCCCGCGCAGCGCCTTAACAAGGTAGGGATCAACGTCGGGCTGGCGCAGCAGCCATGCCTTGTAGTCGATGGGAATGTTGGCGATTGCCTCTCCCTTGTGTTTGCCGAAGGTCATCACTGTTGGGATGCGGGCCTTTTCGCTGAAAAGCCACACGTCCTCCCAGGTGGTTTCCTGCGTTGCCCCCATCTTGTCGAGGACAACATCAAGAATGATCCGGCAGTTCTTCACGTCATCCAGCGCGGCGTGCGCGTTCTTGAGCTTGTCGCGGGCAGTGGCGCGCCGGAACAGGTAGATCATGGCCGACTGGCTGTGGCTGTCTGCCTCAGGGAACAGGTGGCGGCACAGCGCCAGGGTGCAGATGCGCTTGACTGGTGGCTCGCCGATCACCTTCCAGTCGTAGTCGACGTTGTGGCCGATGATGTACTCGATGCCGTTCGGCAACCGGAATTCTGAGGACGGCGGGCAATCGTCCAGATCCTCGTCGAGGATGTGGTGGGTGGCCAGCGCGCCGAGCTCGATGCGCTTGCTCGGCTTGAAACGCTGGCAATACTCGGATGTGATTCCAAGCGAGAACGGGTTGAGGATCGACAGGAACGCGGCCTCGATAACTTCGGGCTCGTTGATGCCGGTTGTTTCGGTGTCGAAAATGATGGCGGTCATGCCGCGCGTTCCTTGAACTCGACGGCTCGAATCTGCTTACGGGTGGCGACACCGACAGGAACCAGGGCGAAGACTTCGCCGCGCCCGGTGGCCTTCGCTGCGGACTTCGCGCGGGCGACGGCGCTCTCAGCCTTCATCAGCTTGGCCGGCTTGCGCTTCGGGGCGCAGACCAAATAACCGCGAGCGGCATCCTTCACGTCGACCGCTTCTTCGCCGGCCATCAGTTGCTCATTGAGTGCGTCGATCTGGATGCGGGCATGGCCGAGGTCAGACTGCAGCGTAGAAATGGCGCGCGATACCGATCCGACGCCATCCTCACCAACCATCTTCATCATGGTTCGTTCCCACAACATAACATCGTCGCGGTGGCTGTTTCGGTCAGCAATCAGCTTTTCGATCTCGCGATTGCGCTGGCCGATCTCTTCTTCGAGCGCTTCGATGCGCTGGTTCTTCTCGCCCAGATATTCGAGCATGCGGGTAGCGTCGAGCTCGAGTTCACTGATCCGGTTGCGCAGCTCGGAAACCTCCTGGCTTGCCGTGGTTGCAACAACCTTCGCCGCGTTGCAGCACTCCTTGTCGATCGGCATCTTCGGTTCAGTTGTCCGGTTTTTCCGGATAACTGCCATCTGTTCTTGAAATGACTTGTCGACCAGCTTGTATTCCTTTGCCGGCATGCCGTTGTCCATCTTCTTGGTGGGCGAGGTGCGATGCTCTACGCCGGTCATTTGCTTGAGCGCAAGTCCGACATGCGCCGGGCTGCGCCACTTGCCCTTGTCGGCCAGTTCGCTAGCAGTCATCCAGTCTTTAGCGACGGACAGGATTTCGATAATTTTCTCTTGCATGATCAAGCAGCCTCGCCAAACAGTTGCTGAACAGTTTCGACTTGCGGCTCGATCAGCGACATCTCGACTTCTTGCTGGATCATTTCGCACAGCCGCCCCAGTTCGGTAGGTTCCGGGTGGGCGATGACGCGGAACGAAACCGTTACCGTGCCGCCGTCCTGGCAGTCAAAGCGGAAGTTGTCGACCTGGCATTCCAGCATGGTGATGTCCTGCGCACCGCTGACGCCGTAGTGAATGATGGTGTTGTATCCGGCGAAGTCTTTGCCCCACTTGATGGCGCCCATTTCGGGAAACTTCAGGGCGGGAAGATGGCCGGGTTCGTCGATCAGATCGCCTTGAGTTTCGCCCTTCTTGTAGAGCGCCGACTTCAAAGACGGATCGAATTCGGACAAGACATCATTCGAAACCTTCACCTCAAATTTCAAATCCACAGCCATCTTGCGATCCTGGCCGTGGATTTCCGCGCGGGGATTCACGCTTGCGAGTTTTGCTTTTTGATGGGCAAGAGAAAACATTCGATTGGCTCCTTGTGGTGGTATTGGGTGGCCCCTACTGACGCGGGGTCAGGGTAGGAAGGGTTGCGCTTTCGGGGCCGAAACTTGGTTACTGCGCCTTGAACTCAGCCAGGCGGCGCTTGACGATGTGACTAAGTTCGTCGCGCTGGGTGGCGTTACCGACGTGCTGGATCAGGTCACAGGCGGCGTCGAAGTCATCTTTGTTCTCGGCTTTCTCCAGTGCGCTGGCGACTTCGGCGTAGTACATTGCTCCGCTTCCTTGCTCGACCTGGCGCAGTGCGGCGTCGTCCGGATCGATGACTTCACCGGTCGCGGTATCAACACCGTGAGCAGCGGCCTTTAGTTGCTGCAGGCGTGCCGTGTAAGCGGCGCCAGCCTTTGCCTTATCGTCGCCGGACAGCGCCTTGGCTTGCTCGGCAGCGGACAGCAGTTCGTCCGGCGTATTCGCGGCATTGAGGCCTGCGATTACTTGCTCAAGCGTGATGGAGCCCTTCTTCTTGCTGGCGCCAAGGTGGGATTTCAAGGCTTCGGTACGGGTGTTGCTCGGAGTAATCGGATCGCCGACCACTTCGGCATTGCCCATGTCGCGTAGCGGCAGCACTTCGAGTTCGTCATCGGAATAGACACCTAGGATTGCGCCCGGGGTATGGGCGCGCGCCCAGTTCTTGACCTGCAGATAACCGAGTTGCTGCTTCGGATTTGTCTTCCACAGCGGAGAGTTCTTGGTCGTTACGCTGGCGGCAGACAGGAATTCGTTCCAGGTGATTTCCTTCTCGCCCTTGATCACAGCGCCGACTCGGCAAGCCACGTTCGCGCCTTCGCCTTGGTATTCGTAGTGAAAGCGTCCAACGATGGCGCCGCAAGCCTGAACCACGGCATTTACCAGCTGCGCCTCGTATCCCAGCGTGCCATTGACGACGTGGGTCTTCTGCGCGACGGCGAATGGGTTCATTCCCCATTGCGCAGCCTGCATTACGACGGCCAGGCAGTCACCAGTCTTACCGGCCAGGTGGGCCGGAACGGTAACTTTTGCAGTCGCCATGATCTCGGCCAGCGACTGCATGGCACGGACCTTTTCAAAGTCCATCAGCAAACCTTGGCTTCCGAAATCTTGTTGCGGTACAAGTGCGCTGCTGGTTTCCTCGTGCAGCACTGCGACGTTATGTTGGTTCATGGTGTGAATCCTCATTTCAGGGTGAAGGTGCGGCCAGGTTCGCCACGGGTGGTGAAGGTGCGCTTTGCATCTTCGATAAACAGGGAGCGTTCGGCCGGATTGGCGCCGGGGCAGAGGTGGCCGACGAAGGCATCAAGATCGAACGTCGTGCGGCCCTTGCGGTTGCCCCATGTGGCGAGCTTCTTTCCGTCCGGACCAAGCAGCGTGTCGGCGTGGCCCATGAAGCGCTTGATCGCGATGGCGTTTTCTTCGGCGATCTGTTCAATCTGCGCCATGGTTGCCTTGCATTCGCGGAGCATCTGGATGCGGCGTATGGCTTCATCGTCCGCCTCGATCTCTTCCTTCTGCTTGGCCTGCGGATAGAGCAGCGCTACGTCGTCCTCGCTGCGCGGCTCTGGCGCTACATCCTTGGCGACGTGGGTATCCCACCATTCCTGAGCGCGGGAGAAGATTTCTTCTTCAAGATCGATGTCGCGCACCATGTGATAGATCGGTAATGCGCTATCGCCTGATCCTGAACCGACCAGCGCGGCCAAGTCCCAGCGCCGGCAACCGGTAAGCCCCATGTAGGTAGTGGTCTGAATCAGATAGCCGGTCGGCACTTGATCGGTTCCGGGCTCGCCCCATTCGCCAGAGGTGCGATAGACGAAAGAATCAACGGTCTTGGCTTCAAGGCCGCGATCAGTTCGAATTTCGCCCTTGTGGGCGGCGATCTTCGCGCCGGCCGGGATGACCAGGCGGTCGACGTGGCCGATGATGTTCTTGTACTTCGGATGGCGCAGCATCGGGTTGAAGCGCTGTACCCTGAAACCAGTCACGCGCTCGTATTCCTTAGCAACAAATTCTTCGTTGTGCTGGCCGAAGCGCAGGCGCATTGATTCGGAGTCGTCCGCCAGGCGTCCGGTCTTCTTCAGATACATCTCGACCGGTGAGCAGTACGGGCTGTAGCCGAGAACTGCGGCGATGTCGGATGCACCGAGGCCGGTCATACGCTCGGCCAAAAACATTGCGCGATCAGGTGCGTTCATTGCGTCACCTGTTCAACGTTGGTGATGGCATAGGAACCGCAGCCTTCGAAGTCGGAAGCAAAGCGAGCAGCGGCGGCAGCCTCGTCCTTCGTGTTCGCTTGGACGCGGATTTGATGGCTGTCGCCAATAGTCGGAGCGCAGGCGATGGCTTTTAAGGTAGCAATCCAGATCATGCCGCCCTCCGTGCTGCCTGTTCTTCAACGGCGATTTCGCGCAGGTACTCGTCGAACCAGGCGCAGCAGTTGGACTCAACAACGGCGCCGATGGCGTTCTTGGTTTCTTCACTGAGAACTTCGGTTACGTCCGTTCCGCCGATGTAGATGGTGTCGACATCACCGGCCGTGTCGAACTCAACCTCGAAGTCGACCCCGTGCATTTGAATGGTGCGTTGCATGTCAGGCTCCGGTTGCCTTGGCGATGGCGGCGCGGGCCTGTTCAACGATTGCGGACTTCAGGCATACGCTTTCGTCTGTAATCGCAATAAGAGCATCCAGCAACTCAGGCGCGGCGGCGATCAGTCTGGCGTCTTCGATACGATTTCCGATGTTTGCCGGACATTCGGCTATCAAGTAGCCCCCGTCCTTCATCGGGCCGTGCACTACGTTGCTGATTGCTTCCCACGGCCCAGGTGTGTGCTTGGTATCCATCACGCAATACCCAAGAAACCGATGCACAGAATAAAGAAGAGGAAGGCCAGGAAAATCCAGCCAACAACTTCCATGAAGCTCGGCACCATCTCGAGCTCATCAACGGAAAACGGAATATTCGGGAACGGGTCTTTGCGTTCGAATTTGTCGGCTGCGCGTTGCATGGTGAATCTCCCCTGATTCAACGCAGCGCCGGTTTCACTCTCCGGCTTCCGCCTGCACTGGCTGTCGCTTGTCGCCCTGTGGGCTGGCCGCCGGTGCTTGGCGTCGGTTTGGTTGCTGCGTTGATTAATTATTAGACATGTCGAAATAAAAGTAAACAACTATTTTCGGTTAGTCGAAATATGTGGGCGAAATAAAACCGCCTTTCGGCGGTCGTTTATTTGTCATGGATTTATCAGAATCCTGTTTTGGCTAGGTACTGCTGAAGTTCTCCGGTGCTGATCTGGCGCTTGATATCGTCGGTTGACGATCCGCCATCGCCATCGGGCCCCTGTGAATTGAAGGTGATTGCAATCCCTGTTGGTGGCGATGCTGCGCAAATACTTAAAGGACTGCCCGAGCCGATAGTAGAGGTGATTTGAGTTCCCCATGGATCATAAAATATTCCGGTTGGGGTGGTGACGTTGTAGCAACGATTGGGCGAGCCTGGAAAGGAATTCCCGGTTGTCGCTGCAACCGTAGCCCCCAGCATCGCGTCAAATGTTGCGTTCAATACCGCTCGCGCATCCTTCACGGTTCCGTTCTTGGTCAGTTGATCAAGCAAGTCATTCGGCGTCAGCGCAAGCAATAGGTCGTCGAAATCATTCGTCCCGCCTGCTATTTGGTCACGACGAACGAATGCGCCGTCATCGTCGGTGTTCGCCTGTTCGTCGGCACTGGTTGGCATGGCGATTCTCGTGCCTGACGGCGTGAAAGCACCAAGCCCGTTTTTGCCGTGGGAAACGATTACAACGACAGCTGCACATGGGTTGTAATTTCCAAGTGGGCAGAAGTTTGTTTGGTTGCCCGCTGGAGCAAGACCGACAGTTGTCGGCGTGCCAGAATGCACCGTGATGTAGCCGCGCATGCCTGCCGGCATTTGCACGCCTCCGGGCGCGGTAGGCGCTGTCGCCGATACGACGACTTGATAGGTATAGCGGTTGAAGTAGCCATCAGACGCGATGTCCTCATTCAGTCCCAGCGAAACGAATGGGACAATTCCGGTAACAACAACAGCCGGTGAGGTACCGACGGAAGCAGCGCCAGTACATACCCCGGGATTTGACGCCTCGACGCCATATCCAACAGATCCTGGCGCGAGCGTTCGAACTGCAGGGCAGGGAAGACGGCCGTTACGGGATATGAAGTTGGTCAGCGCCTGCTGAATAATTTCATGATTCTTCCGCGTGGTAGATAGCCTGACCGTTTCATATTGGGTTGTCAGGGCGGAAACGCCGACAGTGAGGACCAGGGACATGATGACGAAAACAATCGTCATCTCGACCAGAGAAAAACCCCCTGACAGGCGCCGCGTCTGCATCAGTAATCCTCACTTTTCCAAGCCTTCAGAACACGCCCAAAAACCTCGAAGTCCATGCCCGGCCGGATGGTCCAACTTTCGTAGGCCTTGTTTTCGGATATCGCCCTGATGCCTTCACCCGGTATGCGCTGAAGGCGCTTGATGAATCCTTCACCATCAACCCTGAAAAAGTAGATTCCATCGAAGTCGACTGTTTTAACTCCGGTATCAACAATAAGCGGGTCTCCCGGTTCGAACATTGGGCGCATCGAATCCCCGAACCCTGTAACGAGGCATAGGTTCGATGCTCCAGAATGGCTTTTCACGTTTTTTTGAAGCCATTCATGCGACACGCGCCAACTCTGAATAACGCCAGGCTGATCCCGTAACAGCACACCAACTCCCATTGATCCGCCTGTATTGAATTGGCGAATTTCTATGTCATCACTTGCTGGCTTTGAGTATGCCAGCGATATGACTTCCGGGGTATCTGGCGAAAGTGATATGGAGTGCTCATTGGCACCCGCTTCGTCTATTCGGTTCGATCTGCGTTCGCGTGGACCAATACCGTGCTGAAGCCATAAAACCTCAACCCCCAGCGCATACGCAATTGTCGGAAGCTGCGGCGAATCCTTGATGGTGCCGTTTTCTAACTCAGTGAGTGTGGACGCCGACTTGAGCCCTGCCGCGCGGCGAAGATCGGATTTTTTCCAGCCTAGCCTATCCCTTGCATCGATCAGGCGGTCACGTAGCGTAATCAGTTCTTTTTGCATGTTCGAATAGTCGCACTCTTGCATTTCGAAAGGGCGAAGCCTATTATTTCGACTAGTCGAAACGAAAGGCATTGGTATGGATTGGAAACAACTTGTTGCAGACATCAAGTCAGCAGGCATGACGCAAGAGCAAATCGCCTCCGAAATCGGCGTTTCTGTTGGGTCGCTCTCCGAATTGATCAACGGAAAAATCGGCGAGCCAAAATGGTCGCGCGGCGATGCGTTGATTGCGCTTCATCAACGGGTTTTCCAGCAGAAAGCCGCCTGATGCCATTGATATCTCCCCTCTGCGGCCACGTCGCCGCGCTTGGCCCCGGAATCCAACAGGAAACCGGGGCGTCTTTTTGAGGTAACCAGCCATGGCCCGCCCCAAAACCGAGTACCTGAACGAAATGAAGACCAGGGTTCCCGATCCTGTATTCGAAGGCGTCAAAGCCTTCCAGGAAGAGAACGGGTTTGATTCTGAGTCACGTGCCATTTCGAAGCTCCTTGAGATTGCCCTGTTCGGGACAGTTGGAACTTTGCCGACTGATCATCTCCAAAGCAGCCCCGGAGTGTCCCAATCTGGGCCATTAATTCGCGCATGAAAAAGTCCAAGCAAATCATGGAAGTAGCGCTTTCAACCCCGGAAGCGGCTGACCTCACAAGCAAGGCCGCACAAGCCGGGATGCCGACTGCTGAATTCCTTGGAATTCAAGTACTGGCGGGCGCTTACGGCAGTCAGCACCCCGAAGTTAAGGCGTTTCAGAAACGGGTCAGATTGGGAATTAATGGCCCAGAAACTCAGAAGCCACAGGAGGACGTGCAATGAGCGCGGCCGATATCGACGAACTGATCATGGCCGCGCTGTGCGTGTCGCCGTTTGTTGCGGTGATTGGATTGGCGGTCTGGGCGTTGGTGGCGGATAGGAAGGCGGTCAATGAATGAGCTGGCTCTACCTGCCCTCCACGGTATCGAGCTCTTTTCCGGGGTCGGAATGCTTGGTGAAGGACTGCGAGCCGGGCTCGACTATCTGGGCATCCCGTATCGCGCCGTTTGCCACGTTGAGCGGGAAGCTCACGCAGCCAGCGTCTTGGTTGCGCGCATAGAAGAAGGCTCCGTGGATGCAGCTCCTATCTGGTCCGACGTTACCACCTTCAATGCTCGACAGTGGCGTGGAAAAGTGGATTGCGTCGTTGCCGGATTCCCGTGCCAAGACCTATCTGTTGCCGGCCGGCGCGCAGGACTCGATGGCGACCGCTCCGGGCTTTTCTTCGAGGTCGTCCGCATTGCCGACGATTGCGGTGCGTGGCTCCTCGTTCTGGAGAACGTCGCAGGCATCGTTTCTGCCACCGCCTCCGTTATGGACCCGGAAGAAGGCGAGCTCGACGAACGTGCGGCCTCCCGAGTCTTGGGAGAACTGGCCGACCGCGGGTGGAATGCGGAATGGCTCACTCTTTCAGCGTCCGACGTGGGCGCCAGCCATGGACGCGCTCGATGGTTCTGCGTCGCGTGGCGAGAACTGGCCGACACCGGACACGATCGACATGGGCGGAGCGCCGAGGGCGTCACAGAACGGGACGAAGCATTCCGTATCACTGCACCACAAGATTTCAATGTGGCTGACTCCTCACGGCATGTCTGGGATGGAGCAGGAGACGGGCAAAGCTCGGGCCGGCGGGGAATTTGCGAAGCAGGTAACGCAGTGGCCGACCCCGACAGCTCAGGACAGCGAGCAGGCGGGCGGTGCTGGAACGATTCAGAGAGGAATGCGCGGGCACTCGCTGAACAGCGCGGCGATGCTGGCGTCGGCCTATTCGCCCCTGGCCCATCCGATCCGCGATGGTCTGCAATCATCGACCGACACCCCGAACTCGCGCCGGCACTTGAACCCACTTTTCGGCGCCTGGTTAATGGGCTGGCCTTTGACATGGGTGATAGCCGAGCCGCACGCCTCAAATGCGTGGGCAACGGAGTCGTGGCGCTCTGCGCTGCGGTCGCATCTGTCGTCCTTCTTCAACGAGCCGGGATTGCGTAGGAAAGCAGCATGAACTACTACGAACACCACCTCGGCGACTACGCCAAGGACACCGCGCACCTCTCAATGATCGAGCACGGCGCGTACCGCATTTTGCTGGATGCCTATTACACCCGCGAGGTTCCACTTCCTACGGATCGCCGTGCTTGCTACAAGCTGGCCAGGGCACAGAGCAAAGAAGAACGCGCCGCGGTCGATTACGTTATCGAAGAGTTCTTCATCGTTCAGGAAACAGGTATTCACCACGCCCGTTGCGATGCTGAAATTTTCCGATTCAAGGACAAGCAAGCGAAGGCAAAACGCAGCGCGGAGGCACGCTGGAATAAACAGCAACCGCAAAGCGAAGGCAATGCGAACGCATCTACGTACGCAATGCGAACGCATAGCGAAGGCAGTGCACCGCGCGCCCGTTCCAGTAGCCAGTCGCCAGTAGCCAGTAACCAGTCTACAAACCCTACTACCCAAAGCGTGTCGTGTACTCAACCGGTGAACGGCACGCGAAAAGGCGAGGTCTGCGGACTTCTTCGCAAAGCCGGAATGGCTGATGCCGCTCCGCATTACCTGCCAGACGACGTGTGGGAGCAAATCCTCGGCAAGCGAACGAACGAGGAAATCGTCGAGCTCGCTCTGGCGAAGATGGCCGCAAGGCCGAACCAGCGAACCGGGCTGAAGTACATCGCACCGGCACTGCTAGAAGACCCGATGCCGATCTCTGCAGCACCCCAGCGCCGAACCATCCACGACGAACGCGAGGCCGTATCGATGGCCTTGACCGGAAGGAAGCCAAGCCATGAACAACCGATTGCCAACGCAGAACCACGCGACATCACCGGGGAGTCTGTCCGTGTTGCCTGAGTTCTGGATCGAGAAGATTTTTTCGAAGTTCGAAGCCCGCTACGGTTCGATGTTCCATGACCGGTGGAAAGGCTGCGATCTGGCCAACGTCAAGGCGACATGGGCGGAAGAGCTAGCCCCGTTCGCCCAGCGTCCGGAGGCCATCGGCCATGCGCTGAAGGTGCTGGCGGTTGCCAAGTTTCCGCCGACCCTGCCCGAGTTCATCGAGGCTTGTCGGAATGCGCCCGAGGCGTATCAGCAGGCGCTGACCTACGTTCCAACGGCCGACGACCGCGAACGCGCCAAGGCGATGGCCAGCCATGCAGCGAAGTCGATCACCGGGAAAGCCGATGATTTCGACCCGCTGCTGTGGGCCAAGAAGCCGAAATCGCAGAAGGCCATGGATGCCGTGATCAGCGGTGCAAGTCGCTCCGACAAGCTGGCGGAAATTCTCGCCGATCTGCGGACGAACGGAATCTGCAACGCAGCCGGAAAGCTGCTCAAGCGCTACAAGGGCCAAGGCCAGTGGGTGACGGTATGAACTCGATCAAGTTCGGCAAGCTGACCATCTGCCTGGTGACCGTCTTAGGCCGGAAAACCTACGAGCTTTGGCACGACGACAAGCCCGATGCCCTTGGCCGCTTCGACAGCTTCAGCGAGGCGCGTGACGCCGCAAAGCGCGAAGAGAACCGCATGAACAGCGGGGATGGTAACGACTGATGGGACAACCGATCACCCTGACGCTGCCTTACCCGATCAGCGCGAACCGCTACTGGCGGACGTACATGCCGAAGGGCTTCAAGGCACCGGTCACCGTACCGAGCGCAGAGGCCAAGGCCTACAAGGCGCAGGTTTGCGGACTGGCAAAAATCGCTGGTGTCGGCAAGCCCATCGCAGGCCGTGTCGCTGTCGAAATCCGGCTTTACCCGAACCGTCCTCAGGACTGGCAGAAGCGCGTGAAGCGTGACCCGATGGCATGGGATGACACCGTTCAATGCCTCGACCTGGACAACGCGAACAAGGTGCTTTTCGACGCGCTCAAGGGCGTGGCTATCGACGACGACAAGTGGGTCCGTCGCATCGTCAGCGAGCGCATGGAGCCGGATGGTGAAGCTCGTGTCGAGATCACGATCACGCCGATTGAACCAGAAGTTAGGCAAGGGGGATTGCTGTGAGCCTGACACCGAAGCAGGAGAAGTTCGCGCAGGAGGTCGCTAGCGGAAAGAGCCAGGCGGATGCGTACCGTGCAGCGTTTGACTGCGCCCGGAGCAAACCGGAAACGATTCAATCGCATGCGTCGCGCTTGATGGCAGATGGCAAGGTTTCGGCAAGGGTGAAAGAGTTGCGCGAAATGATTGTCGACCGCTTAGCCATCAACAATGAGCGCATCCTTCGCGAAATTGCGCGGCTTGCATTGTTCGATCCTCGCAGCCTGTTCAATGACGACGGCACGCCGAAGCCGATCGCCGAACTGGACGACGATACGGCGGCGGCAATCGCTGGCCTCGAGGTGCTAGAGGAATTCGAAGGGTCCGGGAAAGAGCGCGTGTTTGTTGGCTACACGAAGAAGTACAAGATTGCCGACAAGAACGCCGCCCTTGAGAAGCTGTGTAAGCACCTCGGATTGTACGCACCGCAGAAGATCGAGCACTCCGGTGGCGTTGTCATCACTGCCTCGCCGCTGGACGAGAACATATGAAGATTCGCCCCTGGGTGAGCCCACAAGACCAGATGTGCAGCATCGGACGACATTCGTGGAGCGTGCCGCGCCTGTTTGAGCTTTCGCGCGAATTGCCGGTCATGGACGTGCCGCTCAATCACATGCACCTGTATTACACCTACGAAAAGCTCACGATTCGCGAGTTAGTGATGCACATGAAGGCCGTTCAGGATGCCGACCTTGATTGTCCGATCATCCTCGATGAAGACGGCGAGATTATGGACGGTCGTCATCGCCTCATGAAAGCGATGCTGACAGGCGCCGAGACAATCAAGGCGGTGCGGTTTGATGAAAATCCGTCTCCATGCCGGGTGAGCGACTGATGGCATTCAGACTGCACGCAAGGCAGGAAGAGGCCCAGAAGGTTCTGGCCGGCGATGCGACGCACATCATGCTGTTCGGTGGCAGCCGAAGCGGCAAGACATTCTTGCTGGTCCGCAACGTCGTTCTGCGGGCGCTCAAGGCGCCGAACTCACGTCACGCGATTTTGCGCTTCCGGTTTAATGCAATCAAGTCGTCTGTCGTGATGGACACCTTCCCGAAGGTGATGCAGATCGCGTTCCCTGGCGTCACGTACTCGCTGTCGAAAACCGATTGGTTCGTCAAGCTTCCAAACGGGTCAGAAATCTGGTTTGCCGGCCTGGACGACAAGGAACGTACCGAGAAGATTCTTGGCATGGAGTTCGCCACGATCTACCTGAACGAGTGCAGCCAGATTCCTTGGGCATCGGTCGGTATTGCAATCACGCGCCTTGCGCAAAAGGCCATGCAGGTCATTCAGAACCGCCAAGACAAGCCTCTGAAACCGCGCGTTTATTACGACTGCAACCCGCCTAGCAAGGCGCACTGGTCATATCGCGTGTTCATTGAGAAACGTGATCCGGATACGAAAATTCCGTTTGCCAACCAGGGCGATTACGCAGCATTCCAGATCAACCCAAAGGACAACGCAGAGAACTTGAGTGAAGGCTATCTGGAAACGTTGAATGGGCTTGGAGCAAGGTTGCGCCGTCGCTTTCTTGAAGGAAATTTTGCTGACGCTACGCCGAACGCTCTATTCCCTGAGGATGTGATTGATCGTTGGCGCGTTACTGATGGTGTGCTGCCTGACATGGTGCGCATCGTGGTCGGCGTCGATCCGTCAGGTTCTGGTGATGATGACAACGCGGACAATGACGCCATCGGCATTGTGGTTGGCGGATTGGGCACGGATGGCAATGCCTACCTGCTGGAAGATTGCACTGTGAAGGCGGGGCCGGCTACATGGGGAAAGGTCGCAACCTCTGCGTATGAACGGCACGATGCCGATGTGGTGGTCGGAGAGACGAACTACGGCGGGGCGATGGTCAAGCACGTCATCCAGACCGCAAGGCCGCGCACACCGTACAAGCAGGTGACGGCAACGCGCGGCAAGGTTGTTCGCGCCGAGCCCTTCAGCGCCCTATACGAGCAGGGAAAGGTTCGCCATGCCGGGCAGTTCCCTGATCTCGAAGACGAGCTGGCCGCCTTCACCACGAACGGTTACAGCCTTGGCGGATCGCCAAATCGTGCTGACGCCTTGGTGTGGGTGCTGACCGAGCTATTTCCCGGACTGGTCAAAAAGCAGGAAGAGAAGAAGCCGGCGACGGTCAATCGCGTTGTAAATCGCGGTTCTGGCGGATGGATGGGCGGCTGATGCTGGCGCATATCGACGTGATGCTGACGCGGTGGGCTAGGTGGTCAATCCGCAGCGAATCGAAGTCTGTCGGCTTTCCGAACAAGTCGCCAATGTTCCGCGATACACCTTCATCCGGCGTGTATGGATCGTCCGAGCCATTCAGCCTGAACCATTGCGACTTTGACGACGTTACCAAGGCCATTGAGGCTTTGCCGATCCTGCTCAAGCATTGCGTGATCGAGTATTACCTGCGGAATGGTGGCGCAGATGCAGTCGCCGGTCGGCTTGGGATCAAGAGGTCCGTGATGTTCAAGTACATCCACAGCGCCCATGAAATGATCGATGCATTCCTATGTATCAATACTGTTTGACTATCGATAGAATCGTGACTATAGTTCGAGCAAATCGATAGTATCCAGTCAATGCGCCCGGAGGCCACAAGTCTACCGGGCGTTTTTGCGTTCACGGGGCCGAAAAGTGGCGAGCACAGCAGACAAGAAAATCATTGAAGAGGCGATTAAACGCTTCAATGCCTGCGAAGAGGCTGAGTCTCGCCTGCGCGAACAGGCTCTTTCCGACCTGAAGTTTTCGCTCGGCGACCAGTGGCCGGATGAAATTCGCCGCGCCCGCGAAAACGATGTGAATGGCGCTCGCCCATGCTTGACTGTCGACAAGCTTGGGCAGTACGTTCGCCAGGTGGTGAATGATTCCCGCCAAAACAAGCCGAGCATTAAAGTTCGCCCGGTCGATTCCGGCGCTGATCCGGAAGTTGCTGACGTGATGCAGGGCGTCGTCCGCCACATTGAGGACAACAGCCGCGCCGACATTGCCTATGACTCGGCTATCGAATTCGCTGTGCGCGCTGGCTTCGGCTACATCCGCGTGGTGACCGATTACGCCGACGATGAATCATTCGATGTCGACGCGTTCATCAAGATGGTGCGCAATCCGTTTTCCGCCTACCTGGACAAGGACGCCCAGGAACTTGATGGCTCGGATTCGAGATATGGCTTCTTCTTCGATGACATGCCGCGCGATGCCTTTGAGGCAGAACATCCGGGCGCTGATGCATGCTCGTTCGATACCTCTGCCACGACCATGCACAACTCGTGGATCAAGGAAGACACGGTTCGCGTTTGCGAATACTTCCGCGTCGAGCATGACGAGAAGAATCACGTTCAGATCGAAACCGGAGAGGTGTTCAGTGAGGATGCGTATTGGGAGAGGTTCCAGGCCGCAGAGATTCGACCGGAGATCAAGAATCAGCGGATGATCAAGCGCCGCAAGGTGATGTGGTACAAGCTGACGGCGAATGAAATCCTTGATCGTCGCGAATTCCCGTCTCGCTTCATCCCGATTGTCCCGGTTTATGGTCACATCATCGATGTGGCCGGAGAGAAGCGAATCACCGGTCTGATCCACCCCGCGATCGACGGCCAGCGCATGTACAACTACAGCGTGTCGGCCTACGTCGAACGTGTGGCGCTGATGCCGAAAGCGCCGTTTGTTGCTGCCGAAGGCCAGTTGGAAGGCCACGAAAGCGAATGGGCGCAGGCCAATACGGCGAACATCCCGGTTCTGCAGTACAAGCCGGTTGATCTGGAAGGCAACGTATTGCCAGCGCCGCAGCGCCAGCCTGCCGCAGACGTGCCTTCTGGGTGGCTACAAGCCATGCAGGCAACCGAGCATGACATTCAATCAGCGCTCGGCATGTACAACGCCGCTGTAGGCGCTCCATCTAACGAGAAGTCAGGCCGGGCGATCATGGCCAGGCAGCGCGAGGCTGACAATTCGACATTCCATTTCATTGACAACCTGTCCCGGTCAATTCGGCACGTCGGCCGCATTCTTGTCGACATGATCCCGCGCATCTACGACACGCAGCGGATCGTCCGCATCATCGGTGAGGATGGTTCGGTTGAGAGTGCAGAGTTCAACCCTGATCTGTCCGCACCGATGGTTGAACGCCGCGATGCTTCCGGCAACGTGGTCAGCAAGGTCTATAACCCGACGCTCGGAAAATACGACGTGGCGATCACTGTGGGCCCGGCCTACACCACGAAACGCCAGGAAGCAGCCGACTTCATGACGCAGATCGCGCAGAGCAATCCGCAATTGCTGCCACTTATCGGAGACCTGATGTTCAAGGCGATGGACATGCCGTTTGCCGAGGAAATCGCAGAACGCATGCGTTCCATGCTGCCGCCAGAGATCAAGCAGCATGAAGAACAGGAAGGGCAGCAACAGCAAATACCGCCGCAGGTTCAGCAAGCCATGCAGATGGCTGGCCAGCAGATTGAGCAGCTTCAGCAAGCGCTCGGACAGGCGCAGCAGGCACTTGCAGCCGCCGAGGGAGACAACCAGACCGAACAGGCAAAGCTGCAGATCGAGGCGCGTAAACAGTCGGTCGAAGAGTACCGCGCAGAAACCGAGCGCATGAAGGTTCAGATCGAAGCCATGCAGCAGGAACACCAGGCCGAGCAGCCGGCAGGCGACAGCCAGAGTGATGCGCAGGAGTCCGCGATGCTGCAGGCGCTGATGCAGCGCGTCGAGCAGATCGCGCAAGCCATTGCGCAGCCCACACAGCAGCCCGTTCAGGTATTCGTCGATGGCGGCCAGAAGCCAGTCGTCAAGCGCAGCCGCGCCGTGAAGCAGGAAGACGGTTCATGGGCAATGGAAAGTTTCGAAGAACCCCTTGAATCAGAGATCGTGCAATGACACCTCATGAACAAGTCGGCGAGCTGGCAAAGACCGCGCCTCCTGTCGCCGTCACATCGATGACACTGGCCGGTTATTCAATGAATGACTGGGTTTTGACCCTGACGGCGATTTACACGTTGTTGCAGATTTTCATCGTTGTGCGTCGATTCCTTGTTTCGCGCCGTACGACTGACGCGATTCAAGAGAGCGACCCGCCGTGCGCTCGCGATTGTGAAGCGGCGAGGCGAAAGCAATGACATCGCTTCTGCAAATTCAGGTCGAGTTCACGCGCCTTGTGCCGCGCCTTGTCGACAAGGCTTTCGCGCTTGGCTTCGATGCCACGCTGGGCGATGCCTACCGAGATCCGCGCGTGCATGGAGCGCTCGGCGTGAAAATGGGCTACGGACATCCGAAAAGCGCTCACAAGCAGCGCCTTGCCATCGACATCAACCTTTTTCGCGACGGCAAATTTATGGAAGGGACAGAGGCGCATCGCGAACTCGGCGAGTGGTGGGAGCAACAGCACCCATTGGCACGCTGGGGCGGGCGCTTCAACGATGGAAACCACTACAGCTTCGAATACCAGGGAGTGAAGTAATGGCCGCATTCATGACCACGCTTGCCGTTGAGATGCTTGACGATCAAACGTGGAAACTTGCGCATCCGCTGGTCTATCAGTCTGATATCGCCGGGCTGATTACGGTACCCGATGGATTCGTGACTGACTTTGCATCGGTTCCGCGCATACCAATTGCCTACACCCTGGCCGGTGATACGGCTCATGCCGCCGCAGTGGTTCACGACTATTTGTATGGAAATCCGTCTGTGAAACGGCGTGTTGCTGATGCCGTATTCAAGGAAGCCATGGCCGTTTCCGGCGTTCCCTGGTGGCGCCGTCAGCTGATGTGGTCTGCTGTTCGCGTTTTTGGCGGATTTGTTCGAAGCGCGGGAGACAGGAAATGAACGAGTGGATTGTGCAGGATCGCAAAACGGGTGCTGTGGTTCATGTTTATCCAGCGGATGAGCCGACGGATTTTGCAGAGTACCCGTTTGCGCAATACAACCATGTTCTGAAAAAGCCTGACGAAGCGCCGGCCTCGGCGCGCGAAATATCCGGCGTGTCGTTTTTGCGCCGATTCACCCAAGATGAGCGCATTGCCATTCGTGAGGCCGCTAAAGCATCAGCCAAGCTGGATGACTATCTCAAATTGCTTGACGCTACTATCGCCCAGGGTGGTGTCGTCGATCTCGACGATCAAGATAACGCTGATGCCCTGGCGCTTCTGGAGTCTGTAGGGCTGATTGCAAATGGCCGTGCCGCCGAGGTGCTTGCCTAATGGCAAAAGTCTATTCGTGTGTGGTCTGGGGCGGGCTGACTGGGCATTCAGTCACAATTGCCGCAGCAACCGACCTCGTTACGAAGACTGATCATGGATTGCGCAACGGCAAGGGTGTGCAATTCACGTCTGGAACGTTGCCGACCGTTGCCGGTGCCGCGCTTGCTCTCAACACAACGTATTACGCGAAATGGATCAGCAGCAGCACCTTTGAGTTGTATTACGACAGTGCGCTGACAAGCAAGATTGATTTCACCTCTGCCGGCGCCGGCCTGATCCTGAAGTCCGCCATCTGGCAGGGGCTATCAACGGCGCAGAAAGCACGTTACGGCACGGCCGGCGCTGAACGTGCTTATGCGTCAAAGTCCGCGGCAAATTCGGTGCGCAGCACGAATTCAATACCCGGTGATGAAGATGTAATTGAGTTCATCGAAGCGTTTGATGATTTTGTCACTGCGGCGATGAACCTGTCGTATGGCTTGGCCGACACGACCCTTTGGACGTCGACGATGGACGGCGTTCGTACAGAAGCATTTCACGGCGGATTTCCCGGCCTTGGCTACACACTGACGACAACCGGAGCCGGCTGCTGGTACCACGGCGGCAACAACATCACGGTTGATGGACTTGAGTTCTGCAGAAACAACGCAACTTCGAGCGCTACTTTCTGCATAGCGCCGTCTGGCTCTAATTCATTTGTCGACAAATGCATCGTGAGGCAAACCGGCGCAGGGGGTAGCCAGGGTATTAACGTAGGCGGACCTTGCTCAATCAGAAACTGCGTCGTCATAGGCTTTTCTGGGAATTACGGCGGCATTTACTGGAACGGCAATAGCGGCTCGACCGTTGCGCACTGTCTTGTAGCGAAGTGTGGCGTCGGATTTACTGGGTCTGCTAGCTGCTCTGCATCTGTTTATAACAATGTGGCGGTAGGTAATACGCTCAACTGGGGGGCATCGCCAACATACACGTCGAACCGCTTCCGTGGAAACATCGGGCAAACCACAGACAAGATCGCAATCACTGTTTCTGTCGGCACAACGACGATGACGTGCGCAAGCGCCCCGCCGGTAGCTATAAACCAGCCGGTCATGTTCGATACTACCGGGACGCTTCCCACAGTCGGCGGAACGCCACTTGACCCGGCAAAGGTCTATTACGTCCGGTCGATCACAGGAAACAACATCACGATCGCCACGGCATACAACGGCGCGGCATTGACCTTTAGCGGTGCGGGAACGGGTTCCCACGCGCTGCGCCTTGTGTGGGCAACATACGAACCGGTAACGGCCTGGATCGATATGTCCGATCCAACGCTGGTGTTCAAGGACTACGCCAATAACGATTTCCGCCCAGCTGGAACCGGAGAAACGCCAGCTGCACAAGCCAAGATGGTGGATTACTCAATTGTCACGGCGCTGGTCGCTCTGTCGTCAGATATCGCCGACGCCGAGCGCCCGAACTACAACAACGGCGGCGCTGAGTATAAAGATGCTGGACCGTTCGAATATGACCGTGGTTACGGCTCAAGACCAGCCAGCGCAACGATCAGCCTGACAAACATCATCGCTGACTCTCGCGTCCTGATCACAAAAGCCAGCGATGGAACCATGCTTTACAACGATGTGCCGGGAACATCCCTGAGCTTCAACACAACGCACATTGGAGATTTCAATGTCGTGGTGCGAAAAGCCACTGCCTCTCCGTTCTATCGCGAATTCCAAGCCTCTGGAACGACTGTCGTCAACCAGACGACAACTATCAAATGCCTGCAACAACTTGACGAGTAATCGCTATGGCCATCAACGCATCTGACTTTACAATCGACTCTTCGGGCAATATTCGCCAAGCGACCGCGTTTGTTCCAGGAACGCATAGTCGCTACACCACGCTCGAGCTCCATGCGTGGCTGCAGGACTTGGCTGACAACTCCGCACCTGCTGGCGACGACCTTGTGTCCATCCTAGGCGGTAATCCATCGGAACTAGCCGGTAAGCGGAATGCCAGCCGCCCGATGGCGCTCACCCTGTTGCCGAACTTCAACATCAACGACGCAACGATGCAGTGGTTCAAGTTCGGGTCTATCGAGCAGAACAGCGGAGACGACCTGTACACTGGCCTCAAGGTGCTCGGTTCTCTGGTCGCATCAAGTCCGATCTACATTACGCAATCGAACGCGAAGATCACGAAATACTGGCAGGATGCGGACGCCGCGAACTTCCAGATTTTGGTTAAGGCGAAATCAGGCGGTGCGCTGATCGACTCCGGAAACATTGTCGTTTTCTCGCGCAAGTACGGCCAGACCTATAGCCATTTCGATGTGAATCTTGCGGCAGGCGGCGAACAGTCAGCGGCGCTGTCAACTGAACTTGACGGTAACGTCGACACGGCTACGATGACCCCTGCCGTCTGCGCGGGGTATTTCTCGACAGCCATCGGTGGAACGGCGGCGCCGGGTACTCAGAAAATCACGCTGGCCTACGGCGATACCACGCAAGACCTCGGCGGCGGTCAGGGGTCGCTGCTGCACAAAGGCACGATTACGCTCGATGGTTCGATCACGCTGGCCCAAGCCTATCAGGCGCTGATGTGGGCATGCTCGGAATCGTCCGGCATCACATTCAATACAACCCCGGGCTGGCGTTACCGAGTCCTTCCCGGGCAGTCATATGCCGAAAATCAGAAAGCTCCGTTCGGCTCGTTTGCCGGCGGCAAGTGGTTCGTCGCACAGGGCTGGTGGCTGACCGGCGTACAGGCCGCTGACTCCAAGAACTACCAGCTGATCTCACACACTGGCGTCACCGAAACGCCTCCGACTTCCGTTGCAATTCAGGTCTCCGGCGTCGTTGCTGGCGACTATGTATTGGTTGCACGTGACAACGGTTCCGGCGGATTCGCCAACGATACGACGCTGGCTTCCTCGGCTACAGCCGGTGCAACCTCCATCACGCTGACGGCGGCCCCGGCCGATACGCCCGTGGCGCCAGGCTCGCAGGCTTGCTATATCCGTATCAACGGCAACCGCCACACCTACACGTCGCGTTCTGGCAACACGATCAACGGCTTGTCACCAGCTGTTCCGGCAGGAGGCTACGCGTCCGGATTACCGGTGTTCATTCCATTCATTGACGCTGTGGCTGCTGGCACGTCGATCCAATCGGCAAACTTTCAATTCGGATCGAACTTCACGGCCCGCTATCGTGTTCGAAATGGCGGCGTATCGCCTATTGTGCCCTTCGAATCAACACTTTCCGTTACCAGTAACGGCGGCAGCGGTACGGCAGTACGAGGCTCTGACCAGTAAGGAGTTGGCATGGCCCTTACGTTCAACACTGCGACTTACACCATTGAAAGTACGGCTAGCATCATCGATTTGCCGTCTTTTCATGCTGAGTTGCGGGATTGGGAAGACTCAGAACAGGGAGCAATTCACCCGGTTACACATACATGGAAGGCGCTCAACTTGGGTGGCGGCGGATTCTTTTATCAAGCTGACCTGCTCGCGCCGTGGGTACTGAAGTTCCCGAACGCCGGAAATTACACGATCAATGGCAACCTGAATGCAACCATTGTTCCGGTTTCCGGAGTGTATGTGGAGAGAAAAACCAGCGCGGCCTACATTACAACGTCTATTGGTGGTAGTGGCCCGTCTGCTGCGGACATCGCTGCCGCTTTGCTGGCTGCGCTGAACGCGACGACGATTCCCGTGGATGCCAAGAAAATGAACGGGGCTACGGTAATAGGCGACGGATCGGTAAGTGATCCATGGAGAGGCGTTGGTGTTCCGGTCTAGCTCCTTCTCTCGGGGTTCATTCAACGTCAAATCATGGCGTTTTGATGGACATATCGAGAAGCCGAAAGATAACGGCTGGCTTGGTGGCGGATCAGGAATTTTTGACCACTTCCAGAGCGCTGAAGACAAGCGACTGGAGCGAGAACGACTCGGCATTATCCCCGCCGAGGTCAAGCGCCTTGTCGAGGTCGTTGCGCGGATCGAGGCGCGGGATGTGTCTGAGCCATATCAGGCAGAGCAGCGCGCAATCGAAGCCCTGGCGCATGAACTGGAACAGGAAAACATTGCCTGGCACGAAGCCTACGCCGATGCCGTGCGCGAAGCATTCCGGCAGATTGTCGACGCCGAGTTGCGCGACATGCTGCGCCGATGGAACGAACAACAGGACGAAGAGCAGGCAATATTGCTGATGCTCTCGGAGATGTGAAATGGGGCAAAACGCTTTACTCGACGCATTGATAAATTCGCCAGTGAAAAACAGGAATGCGCTGATGCCATTTTTGGACAATGGGTTTCAATATCGTGGAGATATTGGCCTTCCATCGCCACGCCAGTTTGCTGACGCAATTTCTGCAACAGGTGTACCGGTTGTATCCGACTTGGCAAGCGGAGCGCTCGCGGTCACTGATGCAATAAATGAAAAGTACGGAAGCGCTGCCCTGAATGCACTGGGCGCGTTGCCGTTTGTCATGGCTATCGATCCAGCAGGGAAAAAGCGCCTGATCAGCGATCTTATTCAGGGGCAGGGTAGCGGAACCTACAAGCTTGGCGATGTGACGGCTGGTCAGTTTGATCGATTGTCAAGAGAGTTCGGCAGAACACCGGCTGGAAACGATGTGATGATGAACAACAAGGCGCTGAATCACCTGCTTGATGGTCGAATCGGGGCTGACAATTTCAGCCCTGAAGAAGTTGGGAAATTTGCAGAACAAGCCATGATGAAACGATCAGCTGTTGATCTGGATCGTGCAAAGGGAGCGCAAAACCCTTCGTTGCTGAATCGTGGCTTGATGGACAGCGAGAGCGGCAAGCGTTACGACGCAAGGATGCCACTTGGCCTGGATGGCGCCGGGAATATCAACGTCCTGTCGGTTGTTCCTGATGGGCTGCGCAAAAGAAAAGGCCCATCGAAATGATGGGCCGTTTAGCCGTCTTGGCAGGGGTGGCGCCTATTTCCACCTCTTGGTCTCTTCCGCATTCGCGTTGTTGCCGCTGCACAACCAAGAAAGCATTTCCGCTCGCATTTGAGCGACAACCACATGATAGGACATAAGCCGCCTATCGGCAAATGACCTGTCCTGATATCGAACCGCCTCCGGGCGGTTTTTTTACGCCTACCGATGGGCTTTCATCGGGTTTGACCTTGGAGATTAATCCATGCCAGAAGAATCAGAACTGCAACAGGCCGCAGTTGAAACTACGCCTGAACAAGCCGTGCAGCAACCGGAAACGGCACCGGAACAGCAACCCGACGTGGATACCACGGGGCAGGCCAAGCCGAACGATGATGAAGAGCATCGCGTTCCCAAGGGCGTGCAAAAACGTATCGACCGACTGACACGCGAGAAGTATCAGCTGCAAGCTCGTCTGGAAGTGCTGGAGCGTTCGCAACAAGCGCCGCAACAGCAACAACAGGCCCAGCAGGCGCAGCCGAGCCAAGCCCCAAAACTGGATCAATTCAACAGCGTTGAGGAATACCTTGACGCCCTGGCCGATCACAAGGCGTCGCAGAAATTCGACCACCTGGCGAAGGAACGCGAAGCCAAGGAAAGCCAGACACGCCAGCAACAGGAAGCGGCAAAGCTGTACGAGAGCTACACCAAGCAAACCGAGCAGGCCCGCCAAGCTTACGAAGATTTTGACGATGTCGTGCAAGACCCTGACCTTCCAATTTCTCAGGCCATGGCAGAGGCCATCATGCGCAGCAACAACGGCGCAGACGTGGCGTATTACCTGGGCAAGAACCCTGACCAAGCCGCTCGCATTGCAAGCCTCGATCCGTTCTCCGCAGCCGTCGAAATTGGGCGCATTGCGGCAACTGTTGTAAGACCGCAGCCCCGTAAGACCAGTAGTGCCCCGCCGCCAATTCAACCGGTTGGCGCTCGTGCGACTCCGGTTACTGATCCGGACAAGATGAGCACCGACGATTGGTTGAAGTGGCGCAACGGTCAGCTCTCCAAAAAACGCTGACCGACACCGTAATCAAACCACCGAACCCGCCCCTGGCGGGTTTTTGCATTTCTGGAGATTGAAAAATGCCGAATACCATCCTCACCCCGTCCATGGTCACCCGCGAAGCACTGCGCGTCCTGCACCAGAAGCTGAATTTTGTCGGCAACGTCGTTCGCGACTATGACGATTCTTTTGCGAAGAAGGGCGCCAAGATTGGTGACACCATCAAGGTCCGCTTGCCGAACCAGTACCAGGTTCGTACTGGCGCCGCGCTGTCGCCACAGGACACCACCGAATCCAGCGTGTCGTTGCAGATCAGCACCCAGAAGGGCGTCGACCTGAACTTCACCTCGTCGGAACTGACCCTTTCCTTGGATGACTTCAGCGATCGTATCCTGCAACCGGCCATGTCGGTCCTTGCTGCGACGATTGAAGCCGATGCGCTGTCCATGGCGCTTGATGTCTATCAGGTGGTCAACAATATCGGTTCGGCGATCACCTTGAAAAACGTTCTGACCGGTCGCAAGGCGCTGCAGGATGCGCTGACTCCAGCAGACGGAAACCGTACTTGCCTGCTGAATACCCAGGACAACGTTGATCTGATCGACGCTCTGAAAGGTCTTTTCCAGGACTCGACCGCGATCAGCAAGCAGTACAAGGAAGGCATCATGGGCCGCACGGCTGGGTTCGACTTTTACGAGAACACGCTGCTCGCCAATCAAGCGACCGGCACCGCAGCCAGCGCCACGACCTACACGGTCAACGGCGCTTCTCAGGTCGGCTCTGGCGTTGTTGTGGCTACCGGTGCGACGACCTTCAAAAAGGGCGACGTCATCACCTTCGCGGGTTGTAACCGCGTGCATCCGGAAACCAAGGCCGATACTGGCGTTTTGCAGCAATTTGTGGTTACTGCCGACTATGCGGGCGGCGCCGGTACCATTGCCGTATCTCCGGCCATTGTTACCTCTGGCGGGGCACAGAACGTGTCGGCTTCGCCGACCAACGGCGGAGCAGTGACTAAGGTTGGCGGCGCGTCTGCAATCTACAAGCCGTCGATGGTTTTCCATAAAGAAGCCTTTGCCTTCGCCACGGCTGACCTGTTGATGCCGCAAGGCGTCCATTTCGCGGCCCGTGAAGTGATGGACGGCGTGTCCATGCGGATTGTCCAGCAGTACGACATCAACAACGACAAGTTTCCTTGCCGTCTCGATGTGCTGTACGGCTACAAGACGCTGCGCGCTCAGCTGGCTGCCCGCATCCTGTCCAACTAAGCACTGACCGTGCTGCAAGCCCCCGTCTTCGGATGGGGGCTTTTCATTTCTGGAGAACAAAATGGAATTCGTTGAATACCCGAAACAACTCTACCGCAGCGGCTGGGAAGACCTGGCCGATTCCGTCGTGGTCAACGACGCCGCAGAAGAAGAAGCGGCTCGCGCCGAAGGCTTCAAGATGTTGGGCGAGGAAGACGAAAGCAATGCCGATCTGTCGCTCGACGGTCCGGCAAAGCCGATCATCGACGCGATCAATTCCGGAAAATTCAGCAAAGACGAGCTGAATGACTTGGTGGAAAAAGAAGCGGCCGGAAAGAACCGCAAGGGCGTCATGGATGCCATTGCTGCCAAGGCGGCGGAGTAATCGGCCATGGCAACCGCGCAGACGCTTATCACCCGTGCGCTGCGCCTGCTGTCGGTAATTGGGTCCGGTGTCACGCCGGATTCCAATGCACTGGCGGACGGCCTGACGGCGCTGAATGCCATGCTCGAAGGCTGGCGTAACCAGCCGTGGGCGTCATGGTCAATTGATGAAGTGACGGGAAGCATCGTCGCCAACCAGCAAAGCTACACACTCGGGCCGTCCGGAAACATCAACACGACGCGACCAATCAACATCGAGAATGCTCGCTTCCAGTTGATTGGTGTCGATTACCCGCTACAGATCATCGATCAGGCGCAGTGGGCTTCCATTCGCGTCAAGACGCTGAAAAGCAACATACCGCACTACCTCTACCCGACTGGCGACTATCCGCTGGTGACGCTGAACTTGTGGCCAATCCCGACCCAGGCTGCAACGCTGATCCTCGGTGTGGTTCATCCGCTGGCCGGATTTGCGGCGCTCGGCGATACCGTTTCGCTACCGCCTGGCTACGAGCAGGCCATCGCCTACAACCTGGCTATCTGCCTTGCTCCGGAATTCGGGGTTTCGGCATCCGGTGAAGTGGTGCAAATCGCCAAAAAGTCACTTGCCGAGATCAAGCGCATGAACAGCCAGCCGATTACGGCCGATCTCGGAGTAACGACAGGCCGTCGCTACAACATCTACTCGGATTTCTGACATGAGATTCCCCATCGCCTCAAGCATCGAATCGCGGGACGGTTCTCTCTCCAAAGACGCCAAGCTGGTCAATTGCTTCGTTGATGTCGAAGGCGAGACTTCGTTCGTGGTGAAGCGCCCAGGCCTTCGCAAGTCCGTTGCATCGGCAGCCGGGGCAGGGCTGGGCATGGTGTCGTGGGAGGGAAATATATACCACGCCACGGGGTTGACGTTCTACCAGACCAGTTACGCGAGTATTCCGAGTGGTAGCTCTAGCGGACCTACTGTTTCAGCCGATCAAGTTGGCGTTGGGAGTCCTTTTTCGAGCTTGGGGATCAATGCGTTGGCCTATGGCGGCGGGTTTTTGTGGTACGTCATCGCTGACGGATCAGGGTACTCGGAAACGCACAGATCATCCGATCAAGGAAACACATGGACCAGAGTGAATTGTTTTTCCGGCGCACCGACCCAGCCCGGGCGTGTCATATACTTTTCCGGAGCTTTGTATTGCATCACTGGAGACGGGGAGGTATTTAGAACCACAAACAACGGCAGTAGCTGGGCTAATCTCGGGACTCACGCTGAGGTCAATGGGTCAGGAAAAATAGTCACAAACGGCACGAAGTTGGTGTACTTGAAGCTCAATGGAAGCGGTGCTTCTTTTGGCGCTTACACATCTACGGATGGCGTGTCTTGGACATACGTCGGGGCGGTAAACACAACGGTGGGGGCTTTCCCGTTCCTATCTGATTTTGTGTTCCACTCCGGAAAGTATTACGTCATTGACCTGTACGAGAAAGTCGTGAGCGAATCGTCTGATTTAATTACGTGGACGCATCACACGATATCTTCGAACTCCGTGTTGAAATACCCCATATTGTTGTCATCTGATGGTGTTCTTGTCTCTTGCAACACACAAATAGCTCCTACAGAATTCCGCGCCATAGACACAGATTCATGGTCCCTATCGTCTGTGTTGGATACCTACACAGCCGGACCTTTTTGGTCAGTATCGTTGGCGTACACAACATATGACGGACTCGGGTCGTTCATAGCCGGGGCTACAAACGGCGGAGACAACGATTCTTTCGTTAAAGTGACGGCATCTCCAGGCTCTAGTTTCGCCACTCCGCCCTATTCCTACGCATTCACCACAGCCACACCAGGCCTCCCGCTTTCGTGGGTAGGAACTTCGCCCGGGGCCTACACAAAAAAGATGTTCATCAAGAACACAGAAAAAGCATGGACGCTGACGCTAGGCACGCCCGGCACGCTAACGCAAGTCACCGATGCTGATTATCCTGCTGCAACGGTCCCCGGAGCGGTCTATCTCGACGGCTATTTCTTCGTGATGGACAAGGACGGCACGGTCTACAACTGCGACCTGGAGAACCCGGATAGCTGGAATGCCCTGAACTACATCACCGCCGAGGCGGAATGGGACAAGGGAGTTGCCATCGCAAAGCACCAGAATTACGTTGTAGCACTGAAGGACTGGACGTGCGAACTGTTCTACGACGCCGCAAATGCGACCGGTTCTCCGTTGTCGAAGGTGTCGAATGCGACGATTCAAATCGGCTGCGCTCAAGGTTATTCGGCGGCTCAGTTCCACGGCGGACTGATCTTCATGTCAAAAACGCGGGAGCGCGGACGTAGTGTTCATTTCTTCCCCTCGAACAGTATCGAGCCGCAGGAAATTGCTTCTCCGGCTATTCAGCGCATTTTGAATGCTGCCGACCTGACGACAGTTCGCGCTTGGGGCGGAAAGCTTGATGGCCGCATCCTCTACGTGCTCAACCTGGTGACTGCCGATATATCGCTGGTCTATGACTTCACGTCGCAGACCTGGGCGCAATGGACTAGCGACAACGCGGGCACTGAGGGCTATTTCAAGTACGGGTTCTATGCCACGGACGGCAACCGGGATTACCTGCTCCACGAAACGAGCGGTGAGGTTTTCACCTTCACGCCGGATGTCTATCAGGACAACGGAGCAGACATCAAAGTATTGATCAGGTCCGGACGATTCGATGCTGGAAACATGGATCGAAAAACCATGTCTGTGCTGACTGTCGTTGGCGATCAGGCATCGACCAGTCTCAACGTTCAGTATTCAGATGACGATTATCAAACCTTCTCCGCTGCGCGATCGGTGTCGATGAACGACAGTCCGGCCCGCTTGCTGCGCCTGGGGATGTTCCGCCGTCGTTCCTTCGACATTCGGCACGTCGATAACACACCTCTGCGCCTGATGGCTATCGATGCAGAGGTTAAGCAAGCGAGGTAATGAGATGAACGATTTTGGATGGGGAACGCCGAAAAGCGGCACCGTCGCAGATGGCAAGACTTGGTATGGAAACATGATGCCAAATCAGGGATCGGTCTGGAACGGATCGGGCTGGACAAGCCCAAACATGATGAACTTCAATGATCTGTACCAGAAGGCCAATCCATGGGCAACTCAAGCGCCTGTATATCAGAACAAGCTTGCGCAACTGCTTGAAACTCCGGGAGCGATGACAAGTAATCCGGCCTATCAGCATGCGTTCGATCAGGGCATGGAGGCCATCAACCGAACGGCGGCGGCTCGCGGTCAGTTGGGCAGCGGAAACCGACTGATGGAACTGACAAAATTTGGACAAGGCCAAGCGTCACAAAATTTCTTCAATTTGGCAAACCTCTATTCAAAGCTGGCCGGCGCGGACAACCAGAATGCGGCCGGCGCGGTAGGCGCAGCAGCAAGCGCTATCAACGGGCAGACCAATGCATTGAATGGTGTTCCTGTTACTCGCGTAAGTAGCGGCATGGATACCAGCAGGCTTTATATGCCGCAACTGTACTGATCGGAGGGAGCCATGAACTACCTACGCAACAACATGACCGGCGCAACTTACAACTTCGATTCTGCCCCGCTGGCGCAGAACGTTATGGCACTCGATTATTCATCCCCGATCGAGGTGTATGGTCAGAAGGGATACCGCATCAAGGGCGACCCGGCCGGCGTGATGTTGGCCGATGGTCGGAAAGTGACGCTGGAGCAGAATCCTGGTCTTGCTGATGCACGCCAGATGCAAGCGCTCAACATGGATAGAGCAAGACTGAACAACCAGCTTCTTGAATCTCAGATTCGCGCGGCAAGTCAGCGCGAAACGCCAACGCTGCAGCATGTCGAAACGCCGAACGGGCCGATGTCTTTCAATCCGAAGACCGGGCAATACGCGCCCATCGGAATGCCAGGAGGCGCTCCTATCCAGAGCAAGGAGCAGGCGCAGCGCGGCCAGGACGCTACGGCGGTAATGGAGCTGACCGACGAGGCAGCGCCGTTGTTGGAGAAAGCGCCGGGCAGTTATGCCGGCGCTGCGCTGAACCAGCTTGGCCGGGTGTTCGGCATGAATACCGAAGCGACGAATGCACAGGCGCAGATGGATGTTATCTCCGGTACTCTGGTTGCCAAGATGCCGAAGATGACAGGGCCGCAGTCAGACAAGGACGTTTTGCTTTATCGGCAGATGGCCGGTAACTTGAACGATCCGACCGTTCCGACATCGGCCAAGCAGGCAGCAATGAAGACCTTGCGAATGCTGAATGAAAAGTACGTCAATCAGCAAGTCGGCGGAATGCAACCATCGGGGGCTGCTGGCGATGCAATCCGTCAAGCGCGGCAAGCCATCTCGTCAGGCGCGCCGAAGGATGCTGTTATTCGCCGCCTCCAGCAACTTGGCATCACTGATCATGGGATTCAATAATCATGGGCATGTTTGATGATCTGGTTCCGGCCAGCGCAGGACCGGCGAAGCGTGGCGGAGGTCTGTTTGCCGACCTGATCGCGCCGAAATACGACCCGACTGAAGGAATGAGCACATCCGAAAAGTTCTTGGCCGGTGTTGGCAAGGCGATGACGGATGCCGGGCGAGGTGTTGGTCAAATGGTCGGTTTGGTCAGCCAGGACGAAATCAACGAAGCGAAGGCGCTGGACAAACCGCTGATGAACACAACGGCGGGCACGGTCGGAAATGTGGTTGGCAACATCGCAACCCTTGCGCCAACCATGCTTGTACCCGGTGCGAATACGGTTGGCGGCGCGGCGCTGATCAACGGGCTTGCCGGTGGCGTTCTTACGCCGGGAAGCGTCGAGGATCGGGCGCAGGCTGCCGGGTTTGGTGCGCTGGGGGGGGCGGCTGGCGTTGGTGCCGCCAAGCTGATCGCAGGAACAGGGAAAGCCGTATCTGCTGCGGCGGCTCCTTTCTCAGAGGATGGCCGTAAAAAGATCATTGGCGAAGTCATGCGGCGTGCTGCTGGAGACAATGCCGACTCTGTAGCCGCTCGGATGAGTAATGCGCAGGAAATCATCCCTGGATCGCTGCCAACGGCGGCAGAGGTGGCCGAATCTGGCGGCATTGCGGCGCTGCAACGCGCTATGTCTGCCGCGAACCCTGAGGCCTATGCCCATAGAGGCATGAGCAACAACGCGGCAAGGGTCGAGGCGCTGCGC
Organism: Dechloromonas sp. ARDL1; assembly: GCF_051122455.1. NCBI lineage: Bacteria > Pseudomonadati > Pseudomonadota > Betaproteobacteria > Rhodocyclales > Azonexaceae > Dechloromonas > Dechloromonas sp. ARDL1. The sequence continues at coordinate 2,921,593 of NZ_CP168939.1, read as the reverse complement.
GGCATTGCGAAAGACGAGCAGGCCATGCAGCAGGCTATAGCGGCGCGTCGCGCGGCGTCTGATCCTCTCTATGCTGCCGCTGATAATGCGGTTGTTACGTCTGACGCTGCATTGCGCGACATCATGTCAAGGCTTCCTAATGGAACGCTTGAACAGGCGCAGAACATCGCCAGGATGACAGGAAAACCAATTCAATTCGGTAAGGACGTTCCGGAAAGCATGGCCTATGTTGGAGGCAGGGCGGAATCTGTTCCGGGCGCTCATGGCCATGCGAAAACGGTTCAATTGCCAGGATTGCTTGATGCTAACGGATCGCCAATTACGCGGGTTGTTCCGGAACAAAAAGTTCAATACACCGGGCGCGGATTAGACCTCATAAAAAAAGCAATTGACGATGTGGTGAATGTCAATCCGACTGCGCCGATTGCCAAGAATGCACGCGGTCAGGCGGTAGGCGTCAAGAATGACTTGGTGTCGTGGGCAGATGCCAACATTCCCGAATATGCGGCTGCTCGTCAGGCGTGGGCTGAAGGGTCTGTTCCAATCACGCAAATGCAGGTTGGTCAGGCGCTGCTGAACAAGATCGAGCCGGCGCTTGTTCAATATCATCCTTCTGGCGTCCAGTTTCGGCAGGCTGGCGGCGCGTATGCAAACGCCTTGAATGATGTTCGTGGAAATCTGGTCAAGAACGCAACGGGCGGCATGAAGCGCAATCTTGAGGACGTGATGACGCCGGAACAAATGCAGACGCTGAATGGGATTGCTGCCGACCTGTCGCGCTCTGCTGCGGCTTCCGATATGGGGCGCGGCGTCGGGTCCAATACGTTCCAGAACTTCGCCATGGATAACCTGGCGTCACAAGTTGGCATGCCGTCTGCTGTGTCTGCCATCGCGAATCTGGTGCCTGGGCTGGGCAAGGTGTCTGCCGTTGGCAAGGCGCTAGGCAACACGCTTTACAAGAGCAAAGACGAGTTGATGAAAGCCGAAATGGCAGACCTGCTTTTGAACCCGAAAGCAGCGGCCGAGGTGATGAACAATGCGGCGCTCAAGGCGAAGTACATCCAGGCGCTTGTCGACAAGTTCGGGCCTGACGGTGTGCAACGAGCGATTGACCTTGGGCTAGCCTCTCCTGGTCTGCTCGGTGCGTCGTTTGCTCTGCCCAATCGGGGTCAGTAGCAGGTTTTTAAGCCATCCGGCTTTCATGTGCCGCTCTAGCCAAAACTCGATTACAAGAGCAAAGGCTAGAACGGCCAAAAGGAAAAATGGCTTGAGGAATGCGGCAAGGAACATCGTCATCAACTCAGTATAGGACAAAATCATGGCAAATCTCGGGCCTCCGGCCATCACCGGAAACACGCTATTTGATCGCTGGTGTCAGTTGCTGCATAAAACAGTGACCGCGCTTCCAGTCAACAATGTCGATCTGTCCGGCCTGCAGAACTTCGCAAACGACGCAGCGGCAGCTACTGGTGGAGTGAAGATTGGCGGGATGTATCGTAACGGAAGCGTTTTGATGGTACGGGTGTCATGATGCCAGCGACCGTTACCAATCTGGCCGAGTGGAAAGCGGCGCACCCGCCGATTCTGATGCTGTGGAACGCGCAATGCCGATTTGCAGCGGAGTGGAATGTTGCCCTGTTCAAGCTGGCGCTATCCTTCGCTCCGTTACAAATTGGCGTCCGAATTGGCGGTCGCTATCCTAAGTAACTGATTATTTTTGTATCAATTCGATCTTGTAGCCGTCCGGGTCTTCGACGAAGGCGATGACGGTGCTGCCGTGCTTCATCGGCCCCGCTTCGCGCACAACCTTGCCGCCGCGCGCCTTGATCTCGGCGCAGGCGCCTGCGGCATCGGGAACGGCGAGGGCGATGTGGCCGTAGCCGTTGCCCAGATCGTAACCCTGGGTGTCCCAGTTGTGCGTCAGTTCGAGGACGGCTTCCTTGTCTTCGCTGCCGTAGCCGACGAAAGCCAGCGTGAAACGGCCTTCCGGGTAGTCCTGGCGGCGCAGCAACTGCATGCCGAGGATTTCGGTATAGAAGGCGATGGACTGGTCGAGATTGCCGACGCGAATCATGGTGTGGAGGATGCGCATGCTGTTTCCTTTATAGATGGGGAATGGTCAGGGCCCGGTGGCGTAATTCGAGGCGCAGGGCGCGCCAGTCCGGGCAGAGTTGTTCGACGACAGACCAGAATCGCGGGCTGTGGTTCATTTCCTTGAGGTGGGCGAGTTCGTGGCAGACAACGTAATCGACGACCGGCAGCGGCATGTGGATCAGGCGCCAGTTGAGCGAAATGCCGCCGCGATGGCTGCAACTGCCCCAGCGGGTGCGGGCCGACGACAGGCGCAGCGGCGGCACCGGCACGCCCAGGCGACTGGCGTATATGGCGAGGCGCTCGGCAAAGCTCGTTCGCGCCTTGTCGCGCAGTGCCTGCTTCAGCAATTGCTCGGGCGAAAGCTGGGGGGCGGGGTGCAGGTAGATGGCATGGGGGCCGAATTGCCAACGAGCGCGGCCTATGGGCGTGAGGGCTATGCGCCACGGTTCGCCGAGAACGGGAATGCTGGCGCCGTCGACGATGTGCGGTGCGGCGGGCGGTGGGCGTTCGCGCCAGGCGGCGAGCTTGTCGAGCACCCACTGGCCATGTTCGCGGATCAGACTTTCGATATCGCCGAGCCGGGCGCGTGTCGGAGCGCCGATGCGCAGGCCGCGATGGTCGATGGACAGGCCGATGGTCCGCCGCGTGCTGCGCCGCAGGAGATAGGCGACCGTCTGGTCGCCGATGACAATGCTGCGGGCAGCCTCAGGCGCGGCTGGCGGCATCCGGGTAGCGGTGCGGCGAGAGGCGGCGCATTTCGCCCTCGATCCACTCTTCCGCCTTCTTGTTGACGTCGATTTCGCTCATGCCGGTGGCGTCGAAAGCCGGGCCGATGCTGATGGTGACGGTGCCCGGCTTCTTCAGGAAGGCCTGGCGCGGCCACAGTTCGCCGGCGTCGTGGGCGATGGGGACGACCTTGCAGCCGACGTGGGTGGCGAGATAGGCGCCGCCCGGCTTGTAGCGCTTGGTCTGGCCCGGCGCGACACGGGTTCCTTCCGGGAAGAGGATGACGTAGAAGCCCTGTTTCAGGCGCTCGCGGCCCTGCATCACCACCTGATCGAGGGCATCCTTGCCGGCGCCGCGATCGATCGAGATCATCTTCATGGCGGCCAGGCCCCAGCCGATGAACGGCACTTTCAGCAATTCCTTCTTCAGCACGAAGACGCAGTAGGCGCCATCGGGAACGCAATCCTGCAGGGTCATCGTTTCCCAGGCCGACTGGTGCTTGGCGAGAATGACGCAGGGTTCGGCCGGCATGTTCTCGCGGCCGATGACCTTGGGGCGGATGCCGAGGATGTGTTCGACGCCAAACTGAGTGCCCAGGCGCCACAGCTTGCCGAAGCGATACGCCCAGATGCCGCGCAGCACCGGTCCGGCGATGACCACCAGCGGCGCGGTCAGCACCGACCAGACGATGGCGTAGGCCATGAACAGGGTTGAGCGGATGGCGTTCATTTCTTGGCCTTGGCGAGAATATGATCGACGGCCGCGGCGAGGTCGGGAAATTCCAGCGTGCCTTCCGGCAGCCCGCCTTCGGCCTTGGTCTTTTCGCCCTTGCCGGACATTACCAGCATGGGCTGGCAACCCAGCGCGACACAGGCTTGCAGGTCACGCAGCGAGTCGCCGATGGCCGGCACGTCGGTCAGGTCGATATTGAGCGTTTCCGAAATGCGCTTGAACATGCCCGGCTTCGGCTTGCGGCAGTCGCACTTGGAGTCCGCCGCATGCGGGCAGTAGAAGATGGCATCGATCTGCCCGCCCTCGGCGACCACCGCCTTGTGCATTTTCTTGTGGATGCTGTTCAGGGTGTCCATGTCGAACAGGCCACGCCCGACGCCGGACTGGTTGGTCGCGACAACCACGCGGTAACCGTTCTGCTTCAGCCTGGCGATGGCCTCCAGGCTGCCCGGGATGGGCTTCCACTCTTCCGGGCTCTTGATGAACTGGGCGGAATCGAAATTGATCACGCCGTCGCGGTCGAGAATGACGAGCTTGTTGGGCATGGCGACCTCCCTGTTTCAGGCGGAGAGTTTCGACAGGTCGGCGATCTGGTTCATCGCCGCATGCAGCTTGGCGAGCAGGCCGAGGCGGTTGGCGCGCAGGGCCGGATCGTCGGCGTTGACCATGACCCCGTCGAAGAAGGCATCGACCGGGGCGCGCAGGGCGGCCAGCGCCGTCAGCGACTCGGTGTAGTCGCCGGTGACGAAGGCGGCATCGGCGCGCGGCACGACATCGACCAGCGCGTCGTGCAGGGCGACTTCGGCGGCTTCCTTGAGCAGCGCGTTGTCCACCACGGCGTCAACGGTGCCTTCGACCTTCTTCAGGATGTTGCCGACGCGTTTGTTTGCCGCAGCCAAGGCGGTCGCCTCGGGCAGGGCAGAGAAGGCGCGCACGGCGGCCAGTCGCTTGACGATGTCGCCCAGACGCTGTGGACGTTGCGACACCACGGCGTCGACTTCCTGGGCGGTGTAACCTTGCTCGCGCAGGTTGCCGGCCAGGCGGTCGTAGATGAAATCGGCCAGGGCGTTGATATTGAGCTGGAAACCCTCGATCCCGTTGAAGCGGGCGAAGGTGGCATCCAGCAACTGATACAGCGGCAGGTCGAGATCGCCCTCGGCCAGCATGCGGATCACGCCCAGCGCATGGCGGCGCAGCGCGAACGGGTCCTTGTCGCCGGTCGGGATCTGGCCGATGCCGAACATGCCGACCAGGGTTTCCAGCTTGTCGGCCAGCGCGACGACGGTGCCGACGCGGCCGCGTGGCAGGCTGTCGCCGGCGAAGCGCGGCTTGTAGTGGTCCTCGATGGCATCGGCGACGTCGGCGGCGAGGCCGTCGTGCTGGGCGTAGTAGCGGCCCATGATGCCTTGCAGTTCGGGGAACTCGCCGACCATGTCGGTCAGCAGGTCGGCCTTGGCCAGCACGGCGGCCTGTTCGGCCTGCTGCGTCAGCGCGCTGCCGCCGAGGTGATCGGCGATGGCGCGGGCGATGGCGGCAACGCGCTGCACGCGCTCGCCCTGGGTGCCCAGCTTGTTGTGGTACACGACCTTGGACAGGCCGATGACGCGGCTTTCCAGCGACTTCTTGCGGTCCTGGTCGAAGAAGAACTTGGCGTCGGCCAGGCGCGGGCGCACGACGCGTTCGTTGCCGCCGATGACGGCGGATGCGTCGTCCGGGCTGATGTTGCTGACGACGAGGAACTTGTTGGTCAGCTTGCCGGTGGCGTCGAGCAGCGGGAAGTACTTCTGGTTGGCCTTCATCGTGAGGATCAGGCATTCCTGCGGCACGGCGAGGAATTCTTCCTCGAACTGGCCGACCAGCACGTTCGGGCGTTCGACCAGGGCGGTGACTTCGTCGAGCAGGGCGTCGTCTTCGATCGGCCGCAGTGGAGCGGAGCCATTTTCGCCGGCCTTGGCGGCAGCGGCTTCGAGCTGGCGCACGATCTCGGCGCGGCGCTCGGCGAAGGAGGCGATGACCGAACCATCCTTGAGCAGGGTGGCGGCATAGCTGTCGGCGTCGGCGATGACGACCGGATCGACGGCGGCTTCAAAGCGGTGGCCCTTGGTGGCGCGGCCGGAGTTCATGCCGAGCACCGCAACCGGCACCACATCGCTACCGTGCAGTGCAACAAGTGCATGCGCGGGGCGCACGAAATTGACGGTGCTCCAGCCATCGGCCAACTGGTAGGTCATGACCTTGGGGATGGGCAGCGCGGCAAGCGCAGCTTCGACGGCCTTCTGCAGGCCTTCGGCCAGCGTGGCACCCTTGGCCAGGCTGTCGTAGAACAGGATGTCGGCCTTGCCGTCATTCTCGCGGCGCAGGCCGGCGACGGCGGAGGCATCAGCGCCCAGCGCGGCGAGTTTCTTGAGCAGGGCCGGGGTGGCGTTGCCGCTGGCGTCGAGGCCGACGGCAACCGGCATCAGCTTTTGGACGACCGGCTTGTCGGCGGCGACTGCCGAAACACCGGTGATGTGGGCGGCCAGGCGGCGCGGCGAGGCGTAAGCAGTTACGACGGCGTTGTCGCCGGCCAGGCCGTCCTTCTTCAGCGAGGCGGAGAGCGCAGCGGAAAAGGCTTCGCCCAGCTTCTTCAGCGCCTTGGGCGGCAGTTCTTCAACGAAGAGTTCGACGAGGAGATTCTTGGCGGTCATGATCAGGCTGCTTTCTTGGCGTTCTGTTCTTCGAGCTTGGCCAGCACTTCGGCGGCCCATTCCTTCGGCGCCATCGGGAAGTCGAGGCGGGCGCGGGAGTCGAGATAGGCTTGCGCCACGGCGCGGGCCAGGTTGCGGATGCGGCCGATGTAGGCGGCGCGCTCGGTCACCGAGATGGCGCCGCGGGCGTCGAGCAGGTTGAAGGTGTGGGCGGCCTTGAGTACCTGTTCGTAGGCGGGCAGCGCGAGCTGGGCACCCATCAGGTGCTGGGCCTGCTTTTCATGCGCGCCGAAGGCGTGGAACAGGAAGTCGACGTCTGAATGCTCGAAGTTGTAGGTCGATTGCTCGACTTCGTTCTGATGGTAGACGTCGCCGTAGGTCAGGCCGTCGGTCCATACGAGGTCATAGACATTCTCGACGCCCTGCAGGTACATCGCCAGGCGTTCGATGCCGTAGGTGATTTCGCCGGTGATCGGCTTGCAGTCGATGCCGCCGACCTGCTGGAAGTAGGTGAACTGGGTGACTTCCATACCGTTCATCCACACTTCCCAGCCCAGGCCCCAGGCGCCCAGGGTTGGGTTTTCCCAGTCATCCTCGACGAAACGCACATCGTTCTTCTTCAGGTCGAAGCCGAGGGCTTCCAATGAGCCGAGGTAGAGCTCAAGGATGTTGTCCGGTGCCGGCTTGAGCACCACCTGATACTGGTAGTAGTGCTGCATGCGGTTCGGGTTCTCGCCGTAGCGGCCATCTTTCGGGCGGCGCGAGGGCTGCACGTAGGCGGCCTTCCAGGGTTCCGGGCCGATGGCGCGCAGGAAGGTGGCGGTGTGGCTAGTGCCGGCGCCGACTTCCATGTCGTACGGCTGGAGCAGGGCGCAGCCCTTGTCGCTCCAATATTGCTGGAGACGCAGGATGATTTCTTGAAAGCTCGGTTTCTTGCTGGTCGTCATCGGACGCACTCGATCTTGATTCGAAACCCCCGATTTTACTTGCTTTTCCTGGCGCTGTTCAGGGCTTCGACCAGGCTTGCGAAATGCGAGCGTCACTCAACGGTTTGCGCTGCTATGAATTTTGCGCGCTGGTTTTCTGTCGCACGGTGCCATCGCTGCGTGCCAATTTGGCTTGCCGACGGTGATCAATCTGCCGGGTATTCTGACGATGCTTGAAGACGGTGACGAGATCGAAGTGAATGGCTGGCGGGGAAGGGTAAGCCGGTTGTGGTGTTGTCGCGACGCAACATGCGATCTATTTGGCGATGGGCGTTTGGTTGACCTAGATCAACTAAATCAATAAACTGGCTTCGTGTTGCGGTGCAACATCGGCTGCGTGACGCCTGTCTTCTTTTCGTTGCGCTTTCGGGAAAACCTTCCTCTCCCCGCTTTTCGCCGATGTCGTGCCCCCCTGTAACCGTTCGCTGCGAGGTCGTTTTTCGCAGTGGCAACAGTCAAGGAGGTCGCATGAACGCTGCGACCCTTACTTCGCCTTCTCCGCAGCGCGTTTTCGCGCTGGTGCTGGAGGTTTTCCAAAAACTGCTGATGGCTGCCGGCATGATTTTCATCGTCGGTGTGATTGGCATCCAGAGTGGATTCATCGGGCCCGATGTGCCGTTGATCCAGAAATTGTGGCCGGCCGAAGCGCAAATCGACGAAGTCGAGGCGGTCGAGGCTGAAGAGGCAGCTGTCGAGGTGCTGGCCCCGCGTCTGCGCGGCGCGATGGACTATGTGACCCGCCGCTACAAGGTATCCACCGAGGCGGTACAGCCCATTTTCGAGACGGCGCAGAATATTGGTCGGGAACTGCATATCGACCCGCTGCTCATCATTGCCGTCATCGGCGTCGAGTCGGGATTCAACCCTTTCTCGCAGAGTGTGTTTGGCGCGCAGGGCTTGATGCAGGTGGTGCCGCGCTTCCATCAGGACAAATTGCCGGAGGAGAATGCCTCGTTCCTCGATCCGGTGACCAACGTCCAGGTCGGGGCCCGGGTGCTGAAGGAGTCCATTCGCCGACAGGGCGGTCTGGAAGAGGGCTTGCAGCAATTCGGCGGCGCCCTCGGCGACGCCGGCAGGCGTTATGCCGGCAAGGTTCTGGCCGAGCGCCAGCGTCTGGAGCAGGCCGCTCAGCGTTTACGCGCAGCCTGATTCCGCGCCGGTTGCGGGAACTCCCCCGGCCCAACGGGGTCGGAGCAGCATCCCAACGATATGTAGAAGCCATGGAGCAAGCCCGACTGTCCGTAGCCACCCTGGCAGGTGGCTGTTTTTGGTGCCTGGAGGCTGCTTTCGAGCAACTCGAGGGCGTCGTCTCGGTTTTTCCGGGCTACATGGGCGGGCATGATCCGCGCCCGAGCTATGAAGCGGTTTGCCGAGGCGATACCGGGCATGCCGAAGTGGTGCAGGTCCATTTCGATCCGGCTGTCATCGATTACGAAACGCTGCTGACGGCGTTTTTTACCATCCACGATCCGACGACGCTGAATCGCCAGGGACACGATGTCGGCACGCAGTACCGTTCGGCGATTTACTACCACGACGACGCGCAGCGGGCGAAGGCTGAGGCGATGATCGCCCGCCTGAACGGCGACGGTGTCTGGTCGGCGCCCATCGTGACCGAGGTGACGGCAGCGACGATTTTCTTCGAGGCCGAGGAATACCACCACCAGTATTTCCGCCGTAACCCGTACCAAGGCTATTGCATGGCCGTCGTAGGGCCGAAGGCAGCGAAGCTGCGCCAGGTTTTCGCCAACCGCCTCAAGACAGGCTGACTCGATGCCGCCGTCCGGCGGGTCTCTCGCGTCGGCCCGCAAACCATGCTGGTGCGAAAACTATTCGGAATGACTCGTTTTGGTGCGACGCAGCATTTCCCAGCTGGCGATCAGCGCAAGCGGTGAAAAGGCGCCAGCCGTGACGCCAAGGAAGATTTCGGTCAATCCGCCGTCCATGATATGTGCTCCTGCAGAGAGTTGATGCCCTCTTCTTTGCATGGACCATGCCAGGAATGGGGTTCAGCGTCTGCGAGTGAGTCCGGCCGACGCCAATAACGCGATCAGGATGATTGCCGGCCAATCGCCGAGCCGACCATAGGGCGTCATGCCGCCGTATGACTGCACGCTCCCGTTGAGCACGCCGGTCGTGAAAGGCGGCAGGGTGGCCTGAACCGTGCCGTCGGGCGTGACGATGGCAGTCATGCCGGTGTTGGTGGCGCGTAGCATCGGGCGGCCGGTTTCCAGCGCGCGCATGCGGGCGATCTGCAGGTGCTGCGGCTGGGCCAGCGAATCGCCGAACCAGGCGGTGTTCGACAGGTTGGCCAGGATGCCGGCCTCGGGCAGGGTGCGGATGATCTCGCTGCCGAAAACGTCTTCGTAACAGATGTTGGCCGCAATCTGCTGCCCGGCGACGGCCAGCGGCGCCTGCTTTTCCGGGCCGCGCGAGAACGACGAGGCCGGGATGTTGGCGTAGGCCATGAACCACGCGAAGCCAGGCGGAATGAATTCGCCGTAGGGCACCAGGTGGCTCTTGCTGTAGACCTGTAGCGGCGAGTTGCCGAGGCTGACGGCGCTGTTGTAGTAGGCGTTGCCGTCTCCCGTCAGCGTTCCGAAGATGATGTCGCCGTTCCGGCGGCTCGCCAACGCTTTCAGGGCGGCAAGATAGGCTTCGGGCAACTGGTCGAGGAAGACCGGGAAAGCCGTTTCCGGCAACAGGGTCAGTTGCGCCGGGTTGGCTTCGATCAGCTCGCGATAGAGGTTCAGCGTGCGGACAAAGGCCTCGGGCCGGAATTTCATTTCCTGCGGGATATTGCCCTGGATCAGTGCGACGCTGATCGGTTCGCCTTGTGGCATCGTCCATTCGATCTGGCGCAGGCCGAATCCGGCGAGGGTGAGCAAGGCCAGCGTTGGTAGGCCGATCCGCCAGCGCAGCAGTAGCGCCCCGCTTAGCGCAACCAACGCCGATAGTCCGAATACGCCGAGCAGCGGCGCGAAGCCGGCCAGCGGGCTGGGTGGCGTTTGCGAATAGCCGAGCGCCAGCCACGGAAACCCGGTGAACAGCCAGCTGCGGATCCAGTCGCCGGCGGCGAGCAGGGCGGCGAACAGTACGGCCTGACGCCAGAAGGCGTCCGGCTGCCAGCGCTTGAATATCCAGCCGGCCACCATCGGAAACAGGGCCATCACCGTGCAGAACAGGAAGGCGGCCGGCCCGGCCAGCCACCAGGGCATGCCGCCGAACACCGACAGGCTGACATAGACCCACGACACGCCGCACAGGAAGAAGCCGAGTCCGAACGAAAGTCCGGTCAGCAGTCCTTGCCGGGGCGTGGTGGCGCGCAGCAGCAAGGCGAAAAAGCCCGCCCAGACAGCCGGCGCCAGCCAGAACAGTTCGAAAGGGGCGAAGCACAACACGCCAAGGGCGCCCAGCAGGGCGGCCAGTGCAAGGCGTGCCGGCGACCGCTCAGGCAGTCTCGTCAGCACCGGTCTGCGGTTTGGGTGGGTCGACGAGCAGGGTGTACAGGCGGCGGCTGTCGGCGCGCAGTACCTGGAAGCGCATGCCGTCGATGTCGATGACCTCGTTGCGCTTGGGGACGCGACCGAGATGGCGCAGCACCAGGCCGCCGACGGTATCGAACTCGTCGTCGGAGAAGTTCGTCGAAAAGGCCTCGTTGAAGTCCTCGATCTCGGTACGCGCCTTGACGCGGTAGCGGCCGGTCGAGTCCTGGCGGATGTTGTCGTGCGCCTCGTCGAAGTCGTATTCGTCCTCGATGTCGCCGACGATCTGTTCCAGCACGTCTTCGATGGTGACCAGGCCGGCGACGCCGCCGTATTCGTTGACCACGATGGCCATGTGGTTGCGCGAGACGCGGAATTCGCGCAGCAGTACGTTCAGGCGCTTCGATTCCGGGATGAAGACAGCCGGGCGCAGCCAGTCGCGCAGGTCGAAATTCTCTTCGGTGTGGATGCGCAGCAGGTCTTTGGCGAGCAGGATGCCGAGCACGTTGTCGCGGTCGCCGTCGACGACCGGGAAGCGTGAGTGGGCGGCGTCGATGACGGTCTTGACGATCTCGTCCAGCGGATCGTCGACGTCGATGACGTCCATCTGGGCCCGGGGGATCATCACGTCGGTGACGCGGGTGTCGGAGGCGGCGAGCGCGCCCTCGATGATGGTCAGCGCATCGGCGTCCATCAGGTTGCGCTCGTAGGCCGAGTGCAGGATTTCAAGCAACTGCTCGCGATCTTCGGGTTCGCGCAGCAGCAGGGAAGTCAGTCGTTCGATGAAACTCGGTTTACTGTCAGAGTCCATAGTGTTTAGGCGGCACGCTCCCCGGCGTAGGGGTCGGGGTAACCCAGTGCAGCGAGAATCTCCCTTTCTTGATCTTCCATGTCCTGGGCCTCGTCATCGTCTTCGTGGTCCCAGCCTTGCAAATGCAGCATACCATGCACCGTCAGGTGCGCGTAGTGCGCATCCAGCGGCTTGCCTTGCTCCTGCGCCTCCCGGGCCACGACGCTCGGGCAGATGACCAGGTCGCCCTGTGTCACCGGCTCGACTTCGTAGGGGAAGGACAGCACGTTGGTGGCGTAGTCCTTGCCGCGATATTCGTTGTTGAGCGACTGCCCTTCGTCGGCGTCGACCAGGCGGATTGTCACTTCGCCGCCGCCCACCAATGCCGCGCGCGCCCAGCGCACGAAATCCGCCCGCAAGGGTAGCCCCTCGCGGTTACAGGCATATTGCACGGACAGGTTAAGTCGATTGCTGGCGTTTTTCATAGGCGTCGACGATGCGGGCGACCAGCGGGTGGCGCACCACATCTTCCTTCTTGAACTGGGTAAAGGCGATGCCGCGCACGTCGCGCAACACCTCGATGGCCTCCTTGAGGCCGCTCTTGTGGCCCTTGGGCAGGTCGATCTGCGTGATGTCGCCGGTCACCACGGCCTTGGCGCCGATGCCGATGCGGGTGAGGAACATCTTCATCTGTTCCGGCGTGGTGTTCTGCGCCTCATCAAGGATGATGAAGGCGTGGTTCAGCGTGCGGCCGCGCATGAAGGCGAGCGGGGCGATCTCGATGGCGCGCTTCTCGTACAGCTTGGCCACGCGGTCGGCGCCCATCAGGTCGTACAGCGCGTCGTACAGCGGGCGCAGGTAAGGGTCGATCTTCTGGGTCAGATCGCCGGGCAGGAAGCCGAGGCGCTCGCCGGCTTCGACGGCCGGGCGGGTCAGGATGATGCGCTCGACCAGATCGCGCTCGAAGGCATCCACCGCCGAGGCAACGGCCAAGTAGGTCTTGCCGGTGCCGGCCGGGCCGATGCCGAAGGTGATGTCGTGTTCCTGAATCTGCTTCAGGTACTCCACCTGGCGCGGCGTGCGGCCGTGCAGTTCGGTCTTGCGGGTAACCAGTTGCGGGCCATCCACCGGGCCCTCGGCGCTGCGCGAAATGCGGCGCACCGGGGCGTTCAGGAATTCGATCAGGCCGAGCTGGATTTCATCGACCGACAGCGGTTCGCGTGAAAGCGCATAGAAGTGGCGGATGGCGTCGGCCGTCAGCTGCGCCTTTTCACCGGTGATCGAAATACGCTCGTTGCGGCGGCGGATGAGCACGTCGAAGCCCGTCTCGATCTGCCGGATATTCTCGTCCAGTGGCCCGCACAGGTTGGCGAGCAAGGTGTTGTCGACCGGCGCGAGGGCGAACTCGAGCGGTCTTTGCTTCGGGGCCGGCTTAGCCTTCGCTGATGACAATTTCGCCTCGCAGGCTGTGCGGCAACGCTTCGGTAATGCGAACGTCGGCAAAGGTGTTGATTAGGCGCGGATTGCCGGCGAAATTGACGATGCGGTTGTTGTCCGTGCGGCCGGCCAATTCCTTGGCGTCCTTCTTCGATGTGCCTTCGATCAGGACACGCTGCACGCTGCCGACCATCGATTTGCTGACAGCTTGTGCCAGCTCGTCGATGCGCTTCTGCAGGCGCGACAGGCGGGCCGACTTGACCTCGGCTGGGGTGTTGTCCTCCAGCTCCAGCGCCGGCGTGCCGGGGCGCGGGCTGTAGATGAAGGAGAACGAGGCATCGAACTCTACGTCGTCGATCAGCTTCATGGTCTTCTCGAAATCCTCGTCGGTTTCGCCGGGGAAGCCTACGATGAAGTCGGTGGACATCGAAATGTCCGGCCGCGCCGCGCGCAGCTTGCGGATGATGGACTTGTACTCCAGCGTCGTGTAGCCGCGCTTCATGGCGGCCAGCACGCGGTCGGAGCCCGCCTGCACCGGCAGGTGCAGGTGCGACACCAGCTTCGGTACCTTGGCGTAGGTATCGATCAGGCGCTGCGACATTTCGCGCGGATGCGAGGTGGTGTAGCGGATGCGCTCGATGCCCGGCACCTCGGCGATGTACTCGATGAGCATCGCCAGGTCGGCCTTCTCCTCGGTGCCTTCCATGTCGCCGCGATAGGCATTGACGTTCTGGCCAAGCAGGGTCACTTCGCCAACGCCGTGCGCGGCCAGGTCGGCCACTTCGGTCAGCACGTCGGTGAACGGGCGGGAAACCTCGCCGCCACGGGTGTAGGGTACGATGCAGAAAGTGCAGAACTTGGAGCAGCCTTCCATGATCGACACGAAAGCGGTCGCGCCCTTCACCTCTGCCGGCGGCATGGCGTCGAACTTCTCGATCTCCGGGAACGATACATCCACGGCCGCCTTGCCCTTTTCCTTGCGCTCGGCGATCAGCTGCGGCAAGCGATGCAGCGTCTGCGGCCCGAAGACGATATCGACGTAAGGCGCGCGGGCGACGATGGCGTCGCCCTCCTGGCTGGCGACGCAGCCGCCGACGCCGATCACCAGGTTCGGGTTCTGCTGCTTCAGGTGCTTGACCCGGCCCAGATCGTGGAAAACCTTCTCCTGCGCCTTTTCGCGCACCGAGCAGGTGTTGAACAGGATGATGTCGGCTTCTTCGGGGTTATCGGTCTTGACGATACCTTCGGAAGCGTTGAGCACGTCGGCCATCTTGTCCGAGTCGTACTCGTTCATCTGGCACCCGAAAGTGCGGATGAAAAGCTTCTTGGTCATGGAAATGCTTTGAAAATCAGTGGGGGCCGCTTCGGCAAGCGGGCGGCGGAAAAGTTGCGCATTATAACGCGGTTGACCATCTGTCCGCCTCCCTACTATAATTCGCGCCCTCTTGGTGATGTAGCTCAGACGGTTAGAGCGATGGATTCATAACCCATAGGTCGGCAGTTCGATTCTGCCCATCACCACCAGTAATATCAAAGACTTAGCCCCGGATAACATCCGGGGCTTTTTCTTTTTCGTTTTCCGTGTACTCGTTGTGTACTCAAATTTGGGTAATGTCGATGCACGCAAATCAACACGTTCTGCCGTCTTTCCCTCGGGCCGGACAGGGATAGGCTGTCTAACAGTCCGGGAAGTTTCGAGATTGATAGAAAAAATCTCTTCTATTTTTGGTTCGCGTTTCTGCATCTGAACTCCATTCAGTTACACATATAAAATCTGAAGACTAGGCCGTCCTGGCCTTCACTCCCCAGTTTCCATCCATTCAAGAGCCCGTTACCTGCAGAGGTAGCGGGCTCTTTTCATTTCCAGGAGAAAAATCCATGCGTAACAAATGTCCCGTCTGCCATTCGACCAATGTCTATCGCCTGCACACCGCCCGAAGGATCGGCAGCACGGTCGGCGCAGTTGGTGGTGCCGCCACCGGTGCCGGTGGTGCCTTATCAGGTGCCCAAACCGGTGCAGCCGTCGGTGCTGTCGGAGGTCCTGCCGGAATGCTACTCGGTGGTCTGGCCGGCGCAATCCTTGGCGGTCTACTCGGCGGCGCGGCTGGTTCCGTGGCAGGTTCCAAATTCGGCGATGTCGTCGACGAAAAATGGCTCGGCAATTTTCAGTGCGGTGATTGCGGCCATGAGTTCAGCGACCGCTGATCTGCTGTTATCACCATTCATATTCAGGAGCCTCAAATGGCACACCAAGTCCAACAAATGGCATACGTGGGTGATGTTCCTTGGCATGGCCTCGGCAACGAACTCACCCCACAACAGCCGATTGAAGTCTGGGCAGAGCAATCCGGCATGTCCTTCCAGATTCTCGAAACGCCCGTTCGCTTCATGGCGGAATCAGCTGGACCGCTCGGTTCCATCAAAACCTTCGCCGATCAGAAAGTCCTGTATCGCTCAGATACACAGGATGCCCTGTCGGTCGTATCGAATCGTTATCAAGTCGTCCAGCCCAGCGAAGTACTCGAGTTTTACCGCGATCTGACGGAAGTCGCCGGCTACGAACTCGAAACTGCTGGTGTCCTGAAGAACGGGAAAAAATTCTGGGCACTGGCAAAAACTGGTCAATCTTCATCCCTCAAGGGGAACGATCTTGTCCAGGGCTACTTGTTGCTG
The DNA here is from genome assembly GCF_051122455.1 of Dechloromonas sp. ARDL1. Lineage (NCBI taxonomy): Bacteria > Pseudomonadati > Pseudomonadota > Betaproteobacteria > Rhodocyclales > Azonexaceae > Dechloromonas > Dechloromonas sp. ARDL1. The sequence continues at coordinate 2,905,983 of NZ_CP168939.1, read as the reverse complement.
GCAACTTCCTGTGACGGCACTCTGGCCACCACAGCAACACCCACCACGGTCCGTGTCGTCTGCAACAACACACTGACCATCGCTGTGAATGGTGCGGTCTCGGCGATCAAGGTGCCGCACAACACCCGATTCGATGCTCAGGCCGTCAAGCAGCAATTGGGTATTGCCGTATCTCAGTGGGACGGCTTCATGTATCGGATGCGGACACTGGCGGAGCGTAAGGTGAAAAGCCATGAGGCGATGGCCTATTTTCTCCGTGTGCTCTGCGAGGTCGATCCGAACAGTTCCGACCTATCGAATCTGACCAATGAACGCGCACTTGCGAAGGTGCAATCGCTCTACGACGGTCAGGGTCGTGGCTCTGAACTGAATTCCTCCCGGGGCACTGCGTGGGGATTATTGAATGCCGTGACCGAGTACGTCGATCACAAGCGACGGGCACGGAGTCCTGAGTTCCGACTGGATTCAGCCTGGTTCGGCCAAGGTGCTGTCATCAAGCAACGCGCACTGGATACCGCATTGAAACTCGTCGCTTAGTTTCGCTAGCAGCTTCCTCACGACTTTCTCCTCTCCGATTGCCCGGTTCGGTGTTTGCCGACCGGGCTTTTTGTCGTCTGGCGGCAGTGAGCGGATTTCCGATTCTTCATTCCTTACACATATTCAGGAGGTCATCATGGCACTTCCCTCTGTACCACTATCACCCGTGCAATCAAGTCGGCCAGCTTTGAGGTTGGTCAGCACCAAAGCTCTGCCTCGTGAAGATTGGCTCAATGTACGCCGGCAAGGTATCGGCGGTTCCGATGCGGCTGCCGCTGTCGGTCTTAACCCCTACAAATCCCAGCTCGAACTCTGGCTGGAAAAAACTGGCCGTGATGGCCTATTGCCCAAGACTGATCCGCTGGATGAGGAAAGCCCGGCTTACTGGGGCAACATCCTCGAACCCATCGTGGCAGCGCACTACACCCGACGTTCCGGTAATCGTGTTCGTCGTATCAATGCGGTGCTCCAGCATCCCGATCCCCAGTTGCACTGGATGCTGGCCAATATCGACCGGGAGGTCATCGGCGCTCAAGACGTTCAGATCCTCGAGTGCAAAACCGCCGGGATTAACGGTAGCCGCCTCTGGAAAGAAGGTGTGCCGGAGTACGTGCAGTTGCAGGTTCAGCATCAACTGGTCGTCACCGGAAAAGCTGCTGCCGATGTCGCGGTGCTACTTGGTGGTCAACATCTGGAGATCCATCGCATTCATCGGGATGAGGCGCTGATTGCACGGCTGATTCAGTTGGAGGCAGCGTTCTGGCGTTACGTCGAGACCGATACACCACCACCGGCCGATGGTTCCGAATCGGCAGAGCAGGCACTGCGTTGTCTCTATCCTCAGGACAAGGGAATCGCAGTCGACTTCAGTACCGACCGTAATCTGTCCGCGACCTTTGCCGACTGGATCAGTGTTCGTCAGACATTGGCCGAAACCGAGAAGCTGGAATCGAAGTTGAAGCAGACCTTGCAGCAGGCCATGGGTGAAGCGTCACGCGCCATCTTCGAAACCGGCGAAGTCACCTGGAAGAAAGCTAAGGACAGCGTGGTGCTCGATACGGCGAAGCTGTTGGCTGATCAGCCGGATTTGCTTACCCGCTACGGAATGCAACGCCAAGGGTCACGCCGGTTTGTCCAGGCCTGAGTCATCTCCGAAAAGCCAACGTAGCAATAGAAACCCATCACTCCTCATCGGCAACCGGATAGACATCCAGCGCCGGTGAGGAGTTTTTTATTTGAGAGGAACAATCATGTTGAAAGGTTTGGTCATCACCCCGCCGGTACTTGGGCGGATTTCGATCGGCAAGGTCATCGAAAAAAACGGCAAGAAATTGCCGGAGAAGGATGATCAGTTCACCATCACTAGCCAACTACAAGGCAGCGAGGGTTGGGTGCCTCACCCGTGTGACGAGGGACTCCGAAAAGCCCAGGGCGGGAAGATTCGTGCGATTCCGATCCGGCTACTGTTCAACGATCCTGATCTGAATTTCAGGGCTGAATATGCCTTGTTCGACCGTAGGACGGGTCGGCCGGTTTGTGTCGGCAATGGTGAGACCTGCAAGCGTCGGGCGGAGTCGGGAGTTCAGTCATTGCCCTGTCCTTCGCCGGATGGTTGTGCTCTGGCGCAGAGCGGTGCGTGCAAGCCGTATGGCCGGTTGAATGTGCTGATCGGTGACGATGATCCCCTGGGAAGCTTTGTGTTCCGGACGACGGGATTCAACAGCATACGGACCTTATCGGCACGATTGGCTTACTTTCAGGCGATCTCCGGCAACCGACTGGCGTACTTGCCGCTGGAACTTCGGCTGCGCGGAAAGTCGACTCGGCAGAGCATGGGCACCCCAATTTATTACGTCGATCTCACGGTACGCAACGGTGTTTCTGTTGAGGAGGCTCTGACCGAGGCCAAACGGCTGGAGGCTGATCGTCAGGAAGCCGGATTTGATCAGGTTGCGCTGGAAACGGCGGCGCGGCTTGGGTTCTCGAATGGTGCTTTCGAGGAAGGCGATGACGAAGGGGATTCGGTAGTCGAGGAATTTTTTCCTGAGGGGGGTGGTGGGCAGGGTGATCCTGGCATCACTCCAGAGAAAGCGCTTGCACCGAGCCTTGCCGATAAGTTGGAAGATCGGGGGGCAAGCCTTGCTAAGTATGCCGTGTAGCGTTTCCAATTTCCTTGATTGACTACTTCTCGCCAAATCTTCCAGCTGCTGCGAAGGTGAGGCACCCGAGGCGCGCCTGCGCCCCGGGACCATTTTTCCTCACGGTGGATGGGTGGATTTCAGCTGTTTGGCCGAAGCAGCGATGAGCGCCTATAACGCGGACCTGTCTGCTATGGGCACCTGACCGAACGTTCTACGATGAGCTGATTTACACTTAATAATTTTTCCGGGTTCTAATAGTGCTTTTGGGTAAGCATATTCTCCATTGAAAAGGGCTATGCATCAGCTATACTCAGGAAGTTGAATAAACTGTAAATATATACAGTAACAAAGAGGAAGCAATGGCGAGTGATAGTCAAATCGAATGGACGGAACAGACGTGGAACCCGGTGACGGGCTGCACCAAGATTTCTCCGGGATGCAAGCACTGTTACGCTGAAATCATGGCGGGACGGCTAAAAGCCATGGGAGCCGTGGGGTACGAAGATGGATTTCGACTGGCACTACATCCGGAACGTCTGGCCCAGCCGCTGCAGAGGAAGAAGGACACTGTTTATTTTGTGAATTCGATGAGCGACCTTTTCCATGAGGCCGTGCCAGACAACTTTATTGATCAGGTCTTTGACGTCATCAGACGTACTCCGCACCACACTTACCAAATTCTGACTAAGCGGGCGGACCGGCTAACCGGCTATTTTGCCCAACGCAGCTGCCCGGAAAACGTCTGGCTAGGGGTTTCCGTAGAAGATCGGGCCTATGGACTTCCACGCATCGATTATCTGCGCCAGGTTAATGCCCGAATCCGATTCCTATCCGTGGAACCGTTGCTTGAAGATCTTGGAGAATTCGACCTCACAGGCATCCATTGGGTAATTGTCGGGGGGGAATCAGGCCCCAAAGCACGCCCCATGCGGCCGGAGTGGGTTCAGAACGTTAAACATGTTTCTGACAAAGCCGGCGTGGCATTCTTTTTCAAACAATGGGGTGGCTGGGGTGCAGACGGTGTCAAGCGGCATAAGAAGGCCAATGGCCGCCTTTTCCTAGGCAAAACCTGGGACGCTTATCCAGTAGCAGCCGTTACGTCCGTTTGAGGATGTCTGCGGCTATCTTGCAGGCCAGCCCGTATGCCTTGGGGCTCGGGTTCGATGCAGCAAAGTATAAGGCGAACAGTGGCGCACCCTCCTTGCCATTGGGTAGAGCCTGATACAGAAGGCGCGGTTCCGTAACGCCCGGGAAGATTTCTTTCAGCCTTGTAGTTACCCATTTTGTCATTTGCTTGACGTCGGCAGTCCGGACATCTGACTCGTCCGACTCGAAAAGGCTGGTTTGCTTTGGCGGTGCATAGAAATCCTTACGCCAAGTTTCCGTTCCCAGCATTCGATCCAGGGCAGCCGCCTTATCTGGGTCGATAGCAGCTGCATCATTTGCCGCTTGTCGATAAAGGCCGCTTAAAGGGAACAGGTACCATAGGTCAACAATTTGAGAATCGGCAATCGCCTTCAGAGTAATCCAATCGACCGCCATCCCATATGGATCGAGGAATACCAACGCACGATCCTTTTTCGGGTTAAGTCCTCTGAGGATCGGTGGAAGCTCGCTGTTTGCATCACCGTGAATAACTTCGACCGGCATTGCAGCTTCAATTTTCAAGCGCCGTAATGCATCGGCGTGCCGCTTTTTCTTTTCGATAAAGAAAATCTGATGAAAAGGCGGCTTGCAATCAATAGCGATCGATGCGGACCCCGGAATCAAGCGCTTTTCCTGCCCCTTTCCAATCTTAACGTGGCAAACACCAGTGCCGGCAAACGCATCGATATAACTCAGGCGGAACTGCGTATTCGACAATGCTGTTGTGTAGGCCGGTAAGTACTTCGAGATCGCCCCCAATTTGATGCGGGTCTGCTCGCCCCCAAAAATATGTGTATGGTCTAACATCCGCACCCCCCTTATCTATGTCATTTGGGTGCATTATAGGCATCATATATTGCCGAGTACTAACAAATCAGAGCTTCCTTATCACTCTTGGCAGAAGCTAAGAATGCGATACCGTGACAATGACTCAACTAGTCACATGGGGTAATTTCACCGCTGTCGATGGAGAGCAAATGAATCTATCCGATTTTTGGAAAAGGTTTCGACTCGGCGAGGAAATTCACATCTCAGGCACGTTTATCTACAACGGGTTCCGGCGATTGGCCAAAAAACAAGCCATCCCAAAGAATCCGAGCAGCCGGATATCAAAGCTTCGATGTATGATTTGTAACTACATAGGACGGCCGAACTGGCATCCATGGTATGCCGCCTTTGAACCTATGTGCATGCCCAAGCCTGAAGCCGCACTTTTTCTAGACGCCATAGCGCTAGTTATCCCCCTGTCGAGGCCATGATACGAACGACCTTCATTGGATTCTTCTGGAATTCGTGGCTCAATGGCTTTTGCATAACTGCTGCACGAATTTGATTTGCGATTTCGTGATCTGGCGATCCGCCACGCAACATTGGCAATAGTTCGAGATGGTCATTTTGACCTAGACATAGGTGTAATCTGCCAGTTACCGAAACCCTGACACGGTTACATGCCTCGCAAAAGTGTTGGGACATCGGGGTAATAAAACCGACCGAGAATGAGCGATCCGGGGTCCCAAGGTAACGAGCTGGGCCTCCGCCAGCAACGATGTGATCGACCAAATGGAAGCGCTCTCTAAGCTGGCCGATTAGCGGTTGGAGGGACGAGGAGCCAAGTTGACGTGCGCTATCTCCCATTGGCATGTTTTCGATCAAGCGCAACACAAAATTGCGTTCCATGCAGTATTTGATCATTGCATCCAGTTCGTCACCATTGAATTCGGGTAACCAGACCATGTTGATCTTTATCAGGCGAAATCCACTCTCTCGTGCCACCTCGAGTCCTGCGAGGACATCGTGCAAAGCGTCACGCCGAGTTAACGTCAGAAATCGAACTGGAGACAACGTATCGAGGCTAACATTCAGTCGCGTAACACCTGAAGCCAGAAGTTTTGACGCAAATTGCGTCAATCGTGTGCCATTCGTACTGAGGGAAAGATCGTTCAATCCGGGGAGTTGCCCAACATCTTGGACTAGATCTCCGATTCTGGATCTAACCAAGGGTTCGCCGCCAGTAAGGCGCACTCTGGAAACCCCAAGATCAATGAATATCCTGCATATCCGCACAATCTCACTGAACGATAACCAGTTATCGGGAATTTCATAACTATCAAACTCCGGCGGCATGCAATACGCGCATCGCAAGTCGCAACGATCAGTCACCGACAATCGGAGATAGTCTATCCGACGACCACAACCATCAATTAACATCGAATCGTGACTTCGCAAAAATAGGCGCACACTCTTACGCGCCATCGACTAAAAATATGCAATAAGACAATGTTGCATCGTGTTACAAACGGAAACACTGACAGACTTTTGTCTGGAATGGCCGGCTCTCCCAATCGCTGTAGGTTGACTAGACATTACCCTGCATGGAATGCCGTTTAAGCGCTGAGCGTCTCAGGTTTTGTCCCGATTGTGGGAGTCAACCTCATAAGCGCCCTCCTTGAAACCCCTTACTGCGCGACCTAAATCCAGGTCAATATTGGGCAGCCTTTTGGTTCCAAAAATTAGGAGAATGATGGCACGGTCAAACACTTACTGCTTGACGGCTTTAATGTCGCCATCAGCGCCAAAACCAAGTTTGTAGCCAAGCGAAACGTGGTGGAAGCGACCTGTTGAATGATCGGCATGTACCGCAATGCCAAACGGCACTGCTTTGCCCTCAGCTAAGGCACCCGAAAACTTGCGAGTAAAAGTGACGGTGTACATATCCCCCGCCTTAACACCTTCAGCCTTCGCGCCGGTCGTGCCGCCTTCCATATTGCGCTTATCACTAATAGATCCATCAACAACCTTCGCCCCTTTAGAACTCTTCCACTGCATCAGTTCATAGGCGCCATCCTTTACGTATTTCGTCTTTTTGTCGTCGGCCCCGGGCATAGTGCGCGCATCGGCATGGCAGGTTGCCCAGCAACCAACTTGGTCGCCTGGAATCGCTTTGTCACCGGAGGCTGCCGAAACTTTGTCGTTGGCAAACATAACAGCAACCTTGACTTCATTCTCTTTGTCGGCGGTATTAGCTGCTCCGGCAGGCGCCTTGAAGGTTAGGCGGATGTAGGCATACTCCTTGTCGTACGCAACTTGCATAGAGACAGGGAAATTCATCGTTTTTGGAGCGCCGAACGGCTCCAGGTCCTTTCCCGCCAAACGTTTCATATCAAAATTAAGTCCACCTTTTTCTTCGTGGCATCCAACACAGCTTTCTCCTTTAATCAGTCCAGTCCGACCACTGTGATCAGATTTCTTCGCAATCCATTCAATCGGAGTAACACCAGGATGGAACACTTGAATGTCTCTTTTGGGAACCTTGCTCCAGTCCGGTGCGGCATTAGCGATTTGAGACCCAAGGGAAAATACGGCACCAAGAATGGCTACTGACAAGGCACTTTTTTTCATTTAAATTCTCCAGACGATTTGTCGATGATTGGTGTCAGGGATATGCGAGGGCGATCACTCGTCATCATCCTCTTTCATACCTTTTGGCTTGCGGTGAGCAATACCTTTGTGGCAATCGATACAGGTCTTTTTTTCGTCTTGGGCGATTTTGTGCATTTTCGCGCCGCGAAGTTTTTGTTTTTCTGTATTCATGCCTTCGAAACTGTGACAGTTTCGGCATTCGCGCGAATCACTGGCTTTCATTCGCGCCCATTCGTGCTCGGCTAATTCGAGGCGCTTGGTCTCAAATTTTTCCTTTGTATCAATGGTTCCCATAAGTTTGCCGTAGACTTCGCCACTCGCTTGGATCTTGCGCATCATCTTGTGCCCCCAATCTTTGGGTACATGGCAGTCCGAGCAAACGGCGCGAACGCCAGTCCGATTGGAAAAGTGAATGGTTTCCTTGTATTCCTGATATACGTTGTCACGCATTTCATGGCATGAAATACAGAACTCAAGCGTGTTGGTGGCTTCCATTACGGTATTAAAGCCCCCCCAAAAGAAAATGCCTGCGATAAAGCCAACTGAGAGCAAACCCAATAATGAATATTTAGTGCTTGGTTGGCGCAGTGATTTGAGAATGTTTTTCATTAAATTGGCATACTTAATTGCGAGTTGATTACTAAGCGATCTGAAAAACAAAGGTGATCGTCAGTAAATCAAGTGCTCGAATATTGCGGCGTATGGCGAGCGATCCTTGGGCTATTTCAAGGATCGCTGCACTGCAGCTCCAAGCACGCTTGAGAGGAACAGCGATTAGGTTAATCGGCTAATGCCTTGATCACATCTTCTGGAGAGTGAATGGTGCCGAGCGTAGTCGGACTGCCCCAGCGAACGTGGAATTTATTCTCTTTAACCTGTGCCAGAGAGAGCATCAGATTGTTGAATGCGGTCAGATCATCAGTCTCAAAGTAGGTAATGAAATCGGTGTCATCTAAGCCGGTGGAATGGTACAACTTGCGCTTGACGTTCACGAGATAGGCCAAGGTAGGCGCCGTGTGAACTTCCATTTCCTTCAGACGATCTTCCGGCGACATGTTCCACCATTCCGCGTTTTTCTTGACGGGAATTACGATCACATATCGTGGTGCCGGCCCGCTATAGGTAGCAGAACTAAGTCCAGCATTCAGCCCAGGAGACTTGTCTTTGCTGATGTAGTTCAAGGGCTTTGTTACACCGACAAGGGTCTCGAATACATCAGCATTCTTGCCGACAGTTGTCGAGCGGAATTCGCGCATGAAGGTCTGGGCTTTTGCCAAGTCGTAGGCGTTGATGCGGAAAAAAAAGTCAGAATTGGTTTCCAGGCCACGTGTCAGGTAGAGATCAACCAGAACGTTATCCTTATGCTTCTCAATTAGTTTCTTGACTTCTTCTGCGGCACCCTTGCGTTCCATTGCTGGCACCTTGTTCCAATCCGGGCGTAATTTGAACATTGTAAAAACACCGAAGACCCCGGGCTGGGTCAAGATAGTTCCTCGCTCAATTTTCATAGGTTGCATTGCCTGCTGAGCCACAACAGGTGACGAAGCCATCGCGATGGCCGCACCGATAGTAGTGGCGATGAGACTCAATTTGAAACTGCGAATTGATATGTTTTGCATGGATATCTCCTTTTGTGAAATGAATTAACGAAATCTAAATTTAATAAATGCTGGAGTTTTGATGCTTAAACTCCTTCGCAAGTCGACTTTACGAATTAATTTCCCGCAGAATTTCTTGTAGATCAGCCTCCACAAATTTTTCAGCTAGATCTGTCATGGCAACAAAAAACTGGGTTGAAACCTTTGCGTTTACCTCCGCTCGCACAAGAGGTAACCAAGCCACCAAGTGACGCTCCAGAAAATCTCGTTGAGCCCGTTGGTATGCATTTGGTGGCAGGCCGTCCAATTCTGCCTGTGCCTGTTTTGCCGAAAGAAAATGCATAAACTCAAGCTCAGCAGTGAGCGTGTCTTCGAGTTCATTCCCTCGGGCGTCCATGGTTAGTCCGAAATTCCGATAAAAGCCTTTTAGTTCGAGGATCAAGGCCGGGCGGTTACTCCGCTGGACATGCACCCCCTCATTCAAGGCTGCGCTAGGTACAGGAGTGTTTATCTCGAAGGCAGTAAGAAACAAAGCTTCGAAATCCTCGAAAGAGCAAGTCAACTTAAGGCGAGGGGCTATTTGCTCGCAGTAATAATCAGCCAGATCGGGCATACAGACCTCTATCGCCCGTTGCATCTCAAGGATTAGGCGACCATCCGAAAAACCTGCATGACTTTCGAAATCAGGAAATCCCAATCCAATAGCAAGCAAGCTATATACACGGCTACGTTCCAATGAGCGCTCGATTCTTCCAACAACTGCTTGGTCGACAAGGCTATTCATTTGATTCCTCATTTCTTAAACAGGATCTAGGTTGTTAAAACGTCCTGGCGTTACTATCAGCGCTATTCGGGCTCAGGCGCATCTTCCTGAAGTGTTGCGCGAACAGCCGGCACTGGATCGCCCTTGAATACGCCACGCAGTTTGAAGTGGGTATGTACAGGATTGCTTTTTCCAGTCGCCGTTACCGACTTGAGATAATCGAAGTGGTACTTGCTATCGATGGCCGGGGAGAAAGGCGTAAATGGAGCCTTTGCCTGATACTTCGATGAGCCTTCGTAATTGAGATGGCAACGCGCACATGCTTTTTCCATATCGAAGTTCTGGCCAGCATCCACCAGAGGCTTCCGCTCGCTGGTTTCCCCCCGATTCTTCAATCTGTCACTCGCCTCACCATGTAGATTTCGAAACTTTCCTCCCGCCCCATGGCAGGATTCGCAAGTGACACCGACCAGGGTCTTCATATCGTCCAGCGAAGCCCCCGAGACAAATCCACCCGGTTCCCCGTAACCCGTTACGTGGCAGCCGACACAGTTTTTGTCCTGCGTGTAGTCCTTTTGGGGATCAAGTTTTGCCTTGGCTTTCGCCTCTGATTTTGCGTTCGGCTTTAGCGAATCGAAGGCTTTCGCATGTGCCGAAGCCCGCCACGTCTCACCCTGTGAGTCGTGACATTTGGTGCATGCGCGAAAACCAAGGTATTCCGCTTGTTGCGCCACCGTCACACCGGGAAGAAAGCTCGAAAGAAGCAGGGTGGCGAGAGCAAGAATTTTTATCATGGCGGGCAATCTCGAAAGTAACGACTGGTAGGAAGAAGCGGCCCGTGCGGCCGCTCCATTGCAACATTAGGTCAAAGGAGAAATCATCATGTCGGCGCTGCGACGACCGATCAGCACATCCATCAAATCGGAAGCCAGTCCCTTCATTTTTTTCTCGCGCTCGGTTTGAAGGATCGCCAACACATCACGTACCTGTTTGCCAAACAACCCCTCCAGTTGAGCCAATGGAATCTTTGGATCTGAAGACAGCTCGCCATTCGCCATCTCCATGCGCGGCCCAAGTACAGGCGGCACATAGAAGACGTTAGGTTCGGTGCCAAACTCAGGATGCAGAGGCAAAGCAACCTTGTATTGCTTGATGAGCTTGTACACCGAGCTGCTGACATCGTCGACAAAGCCGACGTGCATGGCACGACCCACACATTGCGCAACGCAGGCCGGCGCGACGCCTTGTTCAATCCGCGGGAAGCAGCCGATACACTTGTTGGCCTTATTGGCCAGCGGATTGAAATAGGGCTTGGCGTATGGGCAAGACTGGACACAAGCCTGGGCTCCCTTGCACTTGTCCTGATGGATTACGACCACCCCGTCCTGCTCTCGTTTATAGATTGCCTCGTTCGGGCAGGCTTCCAAGCACGCCGGTTTGGTGCAGTGGTTGCACATGCGCGGTAAGTAGAAAAACGAGTTGTTCGGGTATTCTCCGGCGCCCTGATCCTCGTCCCAGTTGGGCGCAGAGCGAGGGGTAGGGCTGGGTCGCACCCGTCCTGGCTTGCCCTCGAACAACCTACCGGCATAGTCGAATTGAAACGGGATACCGTAGTCGATCATCGGTGGGATTTTGCCTTTTTGCAGTTCCCCGTTCTTATAGCCACCGCCTTTGGTCTGCCAGTTTCTGGGGTACCCTAAGCCCGGCGCGGTTTCAACGTTTCGCCAGTACATGAAGTCCTGACCCGGTCCCGTCGTCCACAATTTCTTGCACGCCACGGTGCAAGTCTGACAACCGATGCATTTGTTCAAATCGGTTACGTAGGTCAGTTGGCGCTTGGGCGCCTTCATCACATTAGCCATGATTAATATTCCTGTTCTGTTGATCAGCGGTTCTGACTAGAAGCTCATCGGCGTAGCGCCGATGTAGCGCTTCACGTCGACTCGCACGTCGCGCTGGGTTCCGCCGGGGCCGTAGTAGTTGGGGCGGAATACGAGATGTCCGTAATTACCAACTAGGTGTGTCGGCGTGATGCGAACCGGGCAGACGCTTTGCGAACCGCCTTCAATCAGATCCATGTACAACTCTGGGGTATGCCACATGGTGACGCGTCCACGCTGCTCGCCGCTGCGGATTTTCACCCGGCAGATCACCTTGCCATGGTCGTTCCAGGCCTCGACCCAATCGTTGTCCTTGATGCCACGGGATTTCGCGTCGATGGGCGACATTTCAATCGACGGTCCGCCACGTTGCAGACGAAGCATCAGAATGTTGTCCTTCCACGTCGAGTGAATCGAGTGACGACTGTGCGGTGTATTGAAACGGAACGGGTACTTATCGGCATCCAGGGGGGCCTTGAAAGTAGGCAGCTCAACACCCATCTCGAAAAATGTCGGGTGATCAAGGTAGAACTGCTGGCGTCCGGTCAATGTGGGCCACGGTTTTTTATCAACTACGAAGTTCTGGAATGGCGTATAAGGCATTCCTTCTTTCATAGTCGATGTCCAGTTCGCCTTGAAACGCTGCGGCTTCTCGCGCAGCATGTCGAGCGTGATGCCCTTGGAATGAGGGGCGTTATCCAGGATGTACTGAGCAGCAGCCGCATCCTCGGCCAGCTTTCCGTCCATCGTCATCTGATTCCAGAGATTTGAAAGGTCGCGCACCCACTTGAACTGCTCATCGTTGAACTTGGTGTAGTTCTTCCGGACCGAGGCCATTTCGACGCGCTTAGACAGGGCCAGGAAAATCTGCCAATCGGTCTTGGACTCCCACATCGGCTTGATTGCCGGCTCGGTCAAGTTGATATAGGTATGCTCTCCGGTTACGTTCAGATCGAGTTTTTCATACCAGTGCGCCGAAGGAAGCACGACGTCCGAGTAAAGCGCCGTCGAATCCATACGGATATTGATGTTGACGATCAACTCCAACTTTGGCCATAGATTACGCAGAACGTACTTCTGACCTTTGGCTTGATTCAGATAGTTGCCGCGATAGACGAAGAGGACCTTCGGATCGCGACCTTCACGAGGCAGATTGGGCATCTGACCGGAACTGATAGCCTCACGCAGATACTTTTCGGTATCAATATCGGCCTTGATGATTTCGTCATTTACCTCAGCGTGAATGTAGGTCCAGATGGTGGTCTGACAGAAACGCTGCTTGCCTGCCCCTTCAGGGAAAGCAAGTGCGGCAAGGCCGGGGAGAAAAGTTGGTTTCCACTGGCCAATGTAGTGGTTCATCCCGCCGCCATTTTTCCCTTCGCTGCCGGTCAGCGCTGTCAATAGATGCATGGCGCGCAACAGTACATCGCTGTAATACCAGTGCTGCGTGCCGCCGCCGCAGATAATCATCGACGGCTTGGCGTTGGCGTATTCCCGCGCCAGCTCAACAATGGCCTTGGCCGGTACTCCGGTGATTTTTGAGGCCTTTTCCGGCGTGTTGTCAGCTAGGACGCGCGACTTGAGAATTTCGAAAACGGGCCGGACTTCAACACTCTTGCCGTCTAACAACTGGATTTTGAAGTTCCCCTCAAGCGCCGGATCAAGATCGCCTAGCTCGATATAGCCTTTCGGGAAGGTGTTGGTATTGCGCCCCATGAAAGCGACGGGCGGCGCTTTCTGCTCTGGCTGATCGCCCCAGCATCCCTTCGGGATCATCGGCATCCCGGTTTTCGCGTTCCAGAAATAGAACTTGTCCTTGGAGCCTCCGGCGACGACATCCGCTTCACGCAAGAAACGCTTGGTATCACTGCGCACCAGATAGGAAAGATCCGTCTGCTCCTTCAGGTTATGTGCGTCATAAAGCTTTTCTTTGATGATGACATGCGCCATCGCCAAGGCCAATGCGCCATCGGTACCTGGCTGCGGATGAATCCACTTGTCGACCTTAATCGCCGACGAGTTGAAGTCCGGCGCAATACTGACGATTTTCGTGCCGTTGAGTTGTGCCTCGGAAAGGAAGTGTGCATCGGGAATTCGCGTCTGGGTGGGATTCGATCCCCAGAGAATGATGTATCTGGAATTAAACCAGTCAGCCGTTTCCGCAGTATCGCCCTGAACACCGCATGTCTGGGTTTGGCCAGTCGGATGATCACCGTACCAGTCGAAGAAAGTATGGGTGTGGGCGCCAATGTAGTGGGCAAAGCGGTGGCCTGCCGAAAACGACACAGGCGATACCGCCGGCACCGGCGAGAAAACGCTGATGCAATCCGGTGCATGGTTTTTGATGGTATCGACGCACTTGTCGGCAATCATGTCGAGCGCCTCCTCCCAGGTCGCGCGCCGCCACTTTCCTTCGCCACGTTCGCCAACGCGAATCAAAGGGTATTTGATACGATGCGGCCCATACATGTAGTCGTGACCACACTCTCCCTTGTTGCATCCGCGCGGGTTGTACTCGGGAATGTTAGGCATGGGAGCTATATCTTTTGACTGCTCCTCGCGCATGACCACGCCGTCCTTGCTATAGACGAAATGAGGGCAGGCGCCAGTACAGTTGACGAGGTGAGCGCCGCGCGTTTTTTTGTCCCAGGACCATTGAGCACGATGGAAGTTTTCCCATCCTGAATATTCGAAAACCCCACTAAGATCTGTAGCTGCAGCTAAGGTTCTTAAACTTAGAGAGCTTCCCAAGAGCGTAGCGCCAGAGGCTAGCAAGAAGCCTCTGCGAGTCATCTGAACCATTGTCATCTCCTTATCTACTGTTTGACCGAGTGCCAAAACCGTACGTCGCTTTCGCGGCGTTCAGAAACCCCCTGATATTGGGAATACGGTCGTATGCAACTTCGAAGGGGTAACAGCAATGAGCATGCCAATGGTTAGCAGCTCGAAAAACAGGTCAAAACCCACATTTAAATTGTGGTTTATTGACCTAGGTCAACAAAACCTCTTGGTGGGTATCAAGTTCCAAAAACCAAGGAGATTCATTTCGTTAAATTGAACGAAATGAGATTTAACGTTTCGTTAAATTCGTTGCGTGCCTGAGCACCCATAGAAAATTTGCTCTATGTCATTGAAGGCAGCATATTTAGATGGCTGGCATCCAAGAAATCCGGTATGCAACTGGGTTATATGCCATCAAGATGCCTGCCTTTTGCCACGATCATCTTCGACCGCTTTCAGGCCATGTTTATGTTCAGCAAGGTGATCCGTAATTGTCGGTGGGCGTAGTTCAAGGAGGCGAAAATCTCTACGATCTGACCGATCAGCAGTCCATCAAGGGGGGATCTATCTCTGCCCCTCACCAATAGCCGCATGCACAAGGACTCTCACCAAACCAAGCTTGACCAGTTGCTAATCCAGAACCAGCCGTTCCCGGCGCTCCTCCCCCTCAATGAGTAGCTGCTGTTCCAGCGGCATTTACCCCCTTCCGCTGACATGGTCGCCCATCCCTGATGACAGGTCTGGCCGCCAAAATCAACGGATTGGAGAATTTCTTGAAGACTTTGTAGACGTATCGCTCCGTCACTTACGCCTACGCCGACCACCCGATCACGACGGCCAGGCGTGAGGGCGGCAACGTCTCTATTGCCCTGTAGCTACGCCGGGCAAAGGGTTCATGGCACCGACAACCTCAAACTCAAAATCTCCGGATGCGCTGACGTTTCGCTATGCCAATGTCCCTGTGCCCGTTTCACAAAGCCGGATTCTTCCCGCATGAAAGCGATTAAGAGCCTAAAAATTTCCACACACCAGAAAACCCTCGGAATATGCTACTCACTTAATTGCCGCTATCACGATCGGGAGGACTAAGATTAAATTCATGGATACGTCGTTCAAGCTTAGGTCGGGAAATATCGAGAATTTCACAGGCCTGACCTTTATGCCAACCGGTTTTTTCCAGTACATGCACGATATGTTTTTTTTCCACTTCCCGAAGAGAAAGTAGGTTTTTCGGCATGGAAGAATTGATCTCCAGTGCTGCTGAGGGCATTCGTGAGCACTTTATTTCCGGCGGAAGGCGGTCAATGGTGAGGGTGTCACCGCGTTCCATTACCGCTGCTTTCATGAGGACATTTTCAAGTTGCCGAACATTTCCCGGCCATGCAAAGGCGTTAAGACAAGCCATGGCTTCACCAGACACTCTACGTATGTTTTTACGTAGATCACGATTGATCTTCCGAAGAAGGAAATCGATCAATCTTGGCATGTCTCCTTGTCGCTCTCGCAACGGTGGTAGGTTGATGGAAGCAACGTTGAGGCGGTAAAAAAGATCTTCGCGAAACTCACCTGAGGCAACCCTTGCTTGCAAATCTACGTTTGTTGCCGCTATGAATCTAGCTTTGCTATTTTTAACCTGTGCACTACCTACCGGACTGTATTCCCGTGCTTCCAGGATACGCAGTAGTTTGCCTTGAATAAGAGGGGTCAATTCGGCGACCTCATCGAGGAACAACGTCCCTTCTCCTACTTGCTCGACTTTTCCCTTATGTGCATTGACAGCACCAGTGAACGCACCTCGCTCATGGCCGAACAGTTCACTCTCAAGGAGGGAGTCAACCAAAGCTGCGCAGTTTACTGCAATAAATGGCATATCCCTTTCGGCACTTGCATTGTGTATTGCTCTGGCAACCAGCTCTTTTCCCGTACCTGACTCTCCAAGAATTAAAGCCGTCACCCTGCTCTGCGCCACAAGAGCGATACTCTTGAAGACCTCCTTCATCGCAAATGATTGACCCACAATTTGTGTTGGGGTTACATCTGTCGCTCCAATGATCAGCGGGTCGCCAGTCACATGATCTGAACGACTGTAAGCAAAGAGCGCTCGACTAACCGCTGCGTCCAATTCAGGAAGGTCGATGGGCTTTGGAACGTAGTCCATGGCCCCGCATTGCATCGCCGCCACGGTCATCTCCAAATCATGAAACGCTGTAATCATGATGATCGGTAGTTCTGGCTTTTCCGCTTTGACCTCTCGCAAAAGGTCAAGGCCTCCTTTTGCCGGCAGGCGAATATCCGAAATGATGGCATCAATATTGCTGGATAAGGCGACCTTAATCCCTTCTTCCGCGGTATTCACCAGCGACACTTGAAATGCGCTTTTTTGAAAGTGAGATTTCAGTGTCTGGCATATTGCCAAGTCATCATCGACAATAAGTATGTGTTTCAATTCGCGATCTCCCGCCATTTCTTGCTCAAGAACATTTTCGGAACCCCTAAGCGAACGCCTCTCGGGAAAGACAGGTACAGTTGTTCGAACCTCTAGATGGGTAGAGCTATATTTCCGTGAGCTAGATTAATGAATCTCAATTTTCTGATGCGGCCTGCCTAGCCATGAGTATTGCAAAAAAGCTTCTATTGATCACGCTACTAGTCACCGGACTCTCTGTGGCTATCACTATTGCTCTAACCTGGAGCGCCGCAAGTGATGCGCTTCACGGATTAGAGGGCAAGCGCGTAATTGATAGTGTGGAGCGGGAGGCAAGCATACTCCAGAGCACCATCGACATGGTGAAGAGTGATCTATCCATGCTCGCCGATGGCGGTGCGCGATACATGATTGAGGAAAACACCGAGCCTAGTGTAGATGGCCTTCAAAAAGTTGCAGACCAACTCGATATCATGATGCGGGAAAGGCACGCCTATCGACATGTGAGGATGCTATTGGACTCTGCCACTGGAACTCATCGCGTGCTGGTCAGTTTGCGGAACGATAACGTAGTTCACACCATGGTGGACCCGCCAGTTGCAAATTGGAATTTCGAGTCATTATTGGCAGAAAAGCAGGGCCTAAGAAATTTCAACGAACAGACCAGAAACCTGAGCGACGAAACAAGTGGAGAAAGGGTGTTGTTCGTCAGCCTCCCAGTTCACGGCAAGGACCGCAATGTAATCGGTGCAATCGCTGTGGTTGTTGCTATCGATCAAGTGTTTAGAACATTAGGTAAAACCCATGATGGCATTGCTTACTGGATTGCTGATAGTGCCGGTCAATACCTTTACCAGTCCCGTCCGGAGACGTCGGGTAGCCATAATCAAAAGGCTGCCAACGCAATCCGCGATTTCAAGTTGGCTCACACTTGGGATCAAGTTTTGTCTGGGGCTAAGCCACAACTAATTATGGAGTTTCCCGCGATTGCAACGATGTTGGGTATTCGTCGTGCGCCTTTGAATGTTGGTGAAGGAAATGAAATTGAGAATGTATTGGTGGTCGGAGGGGTGATATCTCTAGCTGAATTGGAGATCAAAGCTGCAGCCCTTCAAAAGCAGCTTGCTATTGCGGTTGCGAGCATTGGACTCCTGATGTTATTGACGCTGTTTGTGTCTACAGGCCGACTCCTGAGGCCCATTGATGTTTTAATCAAGGCGGCAAACCGCATTGCCTCAGGTGACAAAAATATTGTGATCCCGGCGAACAACAATGATGAAATTGGAACTCTCAGTCGGGCAATGACTCGGATGGCCGAAAAATTGCGCCTAGCCGGAAAAGACTCTGAGCAAAGCGCCTTGGGGCAGATGGCCTCGATGATTGCTCATGATCTACGTAACGCGCTGTCATCGGTCAAAATGAATCTTCAGATACTCGACGAACACCATCGAAAGGAAGGGGGTATGCAAATTGAGAATTGCGAAATCGCCCTCGGGCAGGTTCGTTACATGGAGACAATTCTGAATGACATGCTGACTTATGCGCGTCCAGGTACCGCAGAATTTGACTGGGTAGATCTGGGGGATACGCTCAGGGCGGCGTCGGTATCCCTCTTGCCAGAAATAACGGGGAAATCCGTGGAAGTCCGTATGGAAGGGGAAGAAAAGCTTCCCACGATCATGGCTGACCGAAATAAATTATTACAGTTGTTTCAAAATGTACTCGGAAACGCTATTTATGCCGTACCTGAGTGGGGGCACATAACAATTAGGACTCGCTGCCTCCTACATGAATCGCAGCCATCTGTAGAAATTCGTTTTGACGATGATGGTCCGGGTATTCCCCCCCAAATTGCTGACAAGGTATTTGATCCTTTCTTCACTACTAGTGCCAGAGGAACCGGATTGGGACTGGCAATAGTGCAGCGTATCGTCGCTCAACACCGAGGGCAGGTATATCTGGATTCGGAACGAGACCACGGAACCACCGTTGTTGTCGTTCTCCCGCTTACCCAAGAAGGGACAGATGACTTACCCCAAAGTGAAGAGCTTAGCTAACCTCACCGACTTGGGCGACATGGGTTGTTGAATTACCCAATTACAGGTGAATAGATATTTGGTTAAGTTCGTCCCGATCGCGCAGTTTGCGTATCAGCACTAGCACGCATGATCTACCTGATACTTCAGCCATTCGCATACTAATCTGAACGTAAAAGAGATGTCCGTCCTTGTGCCTGGCCATCCATTCGAAAACGGGTGATTCTCCTTGATTAACCCGCTCAAGCCATTTTGAAAGCACGTCTCGCGTAAATGGCGTCGTGTTTGAACTTAAATCGGCAAGTGTAAGGTGTCTAATTTCTTGACGACCATAGCCAAACATTTCCGTAACCCTAACATTGCCCTCCAAGATCACGCCATTGGCGACGTCGTGGAGAACAATTCCATCGTTCACTCCATCGAAGATGGCCCGAAAACGAGACTCCCCTGCTCTAATCTCTCGCTCCTGGAAATTTCTTTCGGTGATGTCGCGCGCTATGCCGAAAACGCCGATTACCCGCCCCTCCTGGTCGCGCAATGGACCTCGGGTTGTTAGAAAAGTACGCCGACCGCCTGTTGTCGGCAATGATTCCTCTGCACTCTCGATGAGCCCACTTCGCATGGCTTTCTGATCGTCGCCCCTGATCCTTTCAGCATCTTCGGCGGGGAAAACTTCGCGATCATCTCGCCCCAATAATTCTTGGCGACTCTTACCCAGAAAACGGCAAAGCTCACGATTAAGTAAGAGATAGCGTCCATTGAAATCTTTTGCGTATATCGCGTCATTTGAGCCTTCGGCAATCGCTTCAAGCAACTGCAATGCTTGAAGTTTTTCCACTTGATCCTGGCGCTGGATTGCTGCATGTCGAAGTTCGTCTCGCTGACGTATGAAAATAGTGGCTACTGCAGCTACGATCAACGCCAGGATGTCGGCCAAGGCAATCCAGCCGGCATCTCGCTTGGCCCCGGCATAGAGTTCGCCTTTATCAAGTTTTGCAACGAGAAACCATGGGGTTCCGGGTATGGCTTTCACAACGCCCAACACAGGAATG
Organism: Dechloromonas sp. ARDL1; assembly: GCF_051122455.1. Lineage (NCBI taxonomy): Bacteria > Pseudomonadati > Pseudomonadota > Betaproteobacteria > Rhodocyclales > Azonexaceae > Dechloromonas > Dechloromonas sp. ARDL1. The sequence goes on along the minus strand of NZ_CP168939.1, from coordinate 2,886,204 downwards.
TCTCGGTAATCCACACCTTCAACCGCCTGATCAGGAAGTGCTTCTCCGCGAAGAACTTGAGATGCCAGCAAATTTTTTTCATCCACCGGAACACGCAAGCGTACAGATGTATCCGAACGGTGCCGCAACTCATTCAAAAACAAAACGTTGTTACCTTCACGGCGAAACAACAGTGTTTCAGCGGTCGCACTTGGTATGGGCCATGACTGGATAAATGGAAATAAAAACCGATTGGGGTCGGTTCGTATCACAACAGTAAGTTCTTGCTTAATGCTCCCCGAGCGTAACGGCACCACAAAATCCAGATGTACCCGCCCCAGTTTTCCTTCGTCGTCTAGATAGAGATCAGTATTTATAAACTGGCCCGTTGTATGGGCTTCTTTCACTGCCGCCTGCACAGCAGGAAGCTTGGTCAATATTCCTGAATTTGCATTAGTCGAGAATTGATCACCATCGATACCGAGCAAAACGACCTCAATATAGTCTTTAGATTTCTTATAGGCATGGAGTCGCTCCTCAAGGCGGCGTCGGGCTAGAGTTGACTCCGACTGCCGCCACTCCAGATACGAATTGACCAAAGAATCATCGTTGAAAATCATTTTGGCATCGGCGTCACGTTCCGCAAGCCAAGCCGAGATTTGACTGACCTTGAGATCGGCAATGGCTTGTAAACGTTCAATTTCACTATCCCGTTGTTTTGCTGTCATTTGAGCCACCAGCACAAAACCAGCGAGCAAAATTACTCCAGCCAAAACCGCAAAAATAAGAACCAACGAACCTGCTCCCGGCTCACTGACGCCATTCCATGACGCTCGACTTTCAATACGCACTCGCGGCTTTGCAATCAAGTAAATGACGCACGCAGTGGCAAAGATAAACGCAATACCTTTCCACGTGCCTATCCACGAGAAAACAAGCAAATCCGGGGTCAATGCGAGTAGGATTTGATCTGAAAAAATAGTCCAGCTGATACCAATCAAGGCATACAGTCCGGCAATTTGCAGGGCGGGCCGATTTACTTTCATATTCAATTTCTGTGTTCGATCAGAGCCGAACAGGGATTGGTATTATGGATTCACAAGGTGAAATTCGTATTGGTTGCACCTCAGGCCAATACGTAACCTGCGTTCGCTGGACAAACAACCGAAAGAATTTGAAGCGGCTCATTCGTGTTATTGAGGACACCATGTACCTGCCCTGAGTGTGCCACCACAATTTGTCCACACGATATTGGCGTGGTCGTTACTCCATCGCAGGGTGAATAGTCGCCGCTACCAGACATGACAATCCATGTGTCCTGTCCGTTAGGATGAACGTGTGGTCGAATGCGTTGCCCCGGAAGCAGGTGCCACATAACTACGACAGCATCAGTAGATTCGGTAATGACTGATCGCTTTGGTTCTTCATCCATCGTGGGCTGTACAAAGTCTAAAGATTGAAAGATGCGTTTAAGTGGCAAGGTAGATTCCTTTAAAAACGGAGAGAATTTTTTAGCGTATCGTCGGCCACTCAAGTAAACGGCACATCTAAATCGGAAACGATGCTTCGAAAAGGCTACCAGCGCAGTAGTGAATTCCCAAACGAAAATCCTGCCGCTGCAGGGATGAGCATTCCCAACAGATACCAGAAACCAATGAATGGCGCGCCCAGTTCGGGGCAGTGCAGGCAATAGACGACGGCGGCAACGGCCCCGGCAAGCAGACCAGCAGCAAAACCTGCTAGCCGAGGCCGGGTCGGTGCGAGGTCCTTCATCGTGCGCAGCACGGCAACGAACACCGGTGCCGAGAGCATGGCGATCAGTAAAGGGCAGGATTTCCAAGTATCGCCAAAGAAAATTTTCGAGCGTTCCATCGGCTCCGCCTCGATCAGCGTAAAGGCAGCGATGGTCCACATACCCAAGACAGGAAGGCCGAGCGCGACCGGCACCCAGTTAATATTCGCACCGGGCCGCGACAGGCGGAGCACAGCAAATAGACTCCCTGCGGCAACACAGCCGACAAATCCGACTTTGACCCAGAACATCGGCAGCAAGAGCGCATGCCCGAGATCGTGACGAACCTGCAAAAGGGCGAGCATGAGCAGCGTGGCACCCGTCGCGCCCCAGCCAATGGCCAGGGCGTAGCGCTGTGCGGCGGCGGGTGCCTCGACTGCACCAGCTCCCGTAGCCAACATAGTGATCAAGTCTTCAGTTTTCATTGGGCACCTCGTATCTTTGCTGCGAGCGCTTTCAAGCCGCGGTGGACGCCAACCTTGATAGCCGATTCCGACATCCCACTCAAATCAGCCGCTTCCCTGACAGACAATCCTTCCAACTTGGTGTGCATGATCGGCAGGCGGAATTGATCAGGCAAATCGGCCAGCAGTTTGTTCAGGTCGCGCCGTGCTTCGGCGGCCTCGGCATCGGCTGAGGAGAACAAATCCATGCCGTCATCCAGCGTATCGGTGCGCTGTTCGTAAATGGCCCGCCGGCGAAACAGGTCGACCAGTTTGTAGCGGGCAATCGCCTGTACCCAGGCCGACAGCGGCTGGCTGGGGTCGTAGGTATGGCGCTGGTTATGCACCGCGAGCAGGGCTTCCTGCACAAGATCCTCCACTTCGTCTGGCAGGCGGATCAGGCGTTTGCGCAGGAAAGCCCGCAGGTGCGAACTCAACTCGCCGAGAAACGTCTGGTACGCCGCATTGTTGCCGGCCAGGCCACGCACGAACAAATCTTTCAGGCGATCTTCCTTCGCACGATAGCCTTCTTCTCTGTTTATTCGTTGCATGTATGCCTTTGGTTACAACTGCCGGAAAAATATTGGCAGCAGATCAAAAAATATTTTGCCCGAGCCTGTAACCGATCGCCAACTCGCGACGAATTACCTCGCATAGAACGCTGCAGCAATTATCTCAAAGCAGCTTATCTACCAACCGACGCAAAATCTAAACGGAACGCCATGAGCAAAGAGACTGCCGTCATTCATCCACCTTGGTTGCGAGTGACGCATTGGGTCAACGTCGTCGCCGTCGTCATTCTGGTCATGAGCGGCTGGCGGATTTACAACGCCTCGCCCATCTTTCCCTTCGTCATTCCCAAGGAAATCGCGCTGGGCGGCTGGCTGGGCGGGGCAATTCAATGGCATTTCGCGGCCATGTGGCTGCTGGCGGCCAACGGCCTGATTTACCTAGCTTTCAATATCTTCAGCGGCCGCCTGCGGCGCAAGTTCTTTTCGCTGTCGCCCCGCGCCATAGTGGCCGATCTGCTGGCGGCCCTCAAGGGCAAGCTGTCGCATGACGACCTGAGCCACTACAACGCCGTGCAACGGGCGGCCTACCTGTTTGTGATTGCCGACACCATCGTTCTCGTGCTTTCCGGGCTGGTGCTGTGGAAATCGGTGCAGTTCCCGGTCTTGCGCGAGTTGCTGGGCGGCTACGAGGCTGCCCGGCGCATCCATTTCATTGCCATGAGCGCCCTGGTCGCCTTCGTCGGCGTTCATCTGGTCATGGTGGCGCTGGTGCCCCGCACGCTGGTCGCGATGATCCGCGGTCGTTAAGGAGTCAAGCATGTTGCCGAAAAAGAACCGCCCGATGCTCGCCAACGGCGACCGCGTGCTCAAGGACGCCTTCAAGGATGTCGGCAAGTACATCGAATTGCCGGCCCGCCGCGCCTTCCTGCAACGCTCGATGACGCTGGGCGGGCTGGCGCTGCTTACCGGCTGCTCGATCACCGACGACGAGAGCGTCGAGGCCGCCCTGCTGACGATGTCGCGCTTCAATGACAAGGTCCAGGGCTGGCTGTTCGATCCGAAGCTGCTGGCGCCGACCTATCCGGAATCGATGATGACCCGTCCCTTCCCGTTCAACGCCTACTATGACGAGGACGAGGTGCGCGAGGTCGATGCCGCCGCCTTCCGCCTCGAAGTCAGCGGCCTGGTCGCCGACAAGCACGCCTGGACGCTCGACGAGCTGCATGCCTTGCCGCAGGTCGACCAGGTCACCCGCCACATCTGCGTCGAGGGCTGGAGCGCCATCGGCAAGTGGGGCGGCGTGCCGTTCGCCACCTTCCTGCGCCGGGTCGGTGCCGACCTGGGGGCCAAGTACGTCGGCTTCAAGTGCGCCGACGACTACTACACCAGCATCGACATGGCGACCGCGCTGCATCCGCAGACGCAACTGACCCTCAGCTACGACGGCCAGACGCTGCCGCCGCGCTATGGCTTCCCGATGAAGCTGCGCATGCCGACCAAGCTCGGCTACAAGAACCCGAAGCACATCCAGGCCATTTTCGTCACCAATAACTACCCCGGGGGCTACTGGGAAGACCAGGGGTACAACTGGTTCGGTGGCAGCTGATTTTTTCGGCTGCCCTGATCACCCGGCATTTTCGCCAAGCAACACTCTTCAAAGAGGTAAATACCATGAAAAAGATCGCCGCAGTCCTGATGTCCTCCTGCTTGATGCTTTCCGTCGGCAGCGCCTTTGCCGACGAGATGATGAAGAAGGATGCAATGGCCAAGGACCACATGGCCAAGGACGAAATGAAGAAGGACGGGATGGCCAAGGATTCGATGGCCAAGGACGGCATGAAGAAAGATGCCATGAAGAAAGACGCGATGAAGAAGGACGGCATGGCCAAGGATGGCATGGCCAAGGACGAAATGAAGAAGTAAGGCTGACGGCGGGCCGGGCAAATGCGACATTTGCCCGGCCCAGTTGCGCTTCTGCATGAGTCGCATCATGATCAGTCAATTTCAAAAATTGCAGCGCTGGCCTTTGATGCAGCTACCTGTAGCCGGCAACGTCCGGCACATACGATGGCCCAGATCGAACTCTAAACCGCAGAAGGCTGTAAAAATTGGCCGCTTTGTCCAACATCCGGGCTGTGATTTCAGCATTCAAAGACTTGGCCTCCATGATGAGGCCAAGTACTATTGTTTTTGCCAGTCACTCAGTGCTCAGATTACTGGAAGTCTGAATCATCGTTGTGTTCCTCCTGAGATCCGTCTTCAGTAGCATGCATTTCAGAGAGTCGAGGCCTTCCAGCATTGCTCTTTTTTCGAGGAGCGATCCCTCGAGTAAATGAGCGCTCATTTCCAGACTGCTTGATTGGGCCAACGCTCTGCTCCTCTTTGCAAAGGTAGGCAATGGCCTTCTCCTTCAGGACTGTCCGCTTAGCATCATCCGTGTGATCGATCGTGCCCAGCGCGCAGAATGCGTATTTGTCTTTCTCTCGGTTGCAGTTGTAGTAGATGCCTTTTCCGTCGGTAATCTCGTTTTTCCAGTATTTGCCGATCTTTTCCCCTATAAATTCGTCTTTACGAACCTTTTGTCCGTCAAATATAAAAAGGCTGTGAATGTGCGGACCTTTGTCTTCGGTAAATTCTTTTTTAAAAATGTGGCCAACCATATTCTTGAAAATAGAAGGCTTGGTCCGTCTATTGTTGAGTAAGTGCGTCAGATCCTGATTAATATCCTCCAGCGATGCCTCTCTGGCATGTTCCTTGGTGTAACTCAGATCCAGGCGTATGAAATCCATTTTTGAATAGATATCGAAAAGATCGTCGATATAAGTCGCGGTGCTATCCATCATGCGCTGGCTGTTTCTTGATTCGTTCATTTTAATTATCCGGAATGTTGTTTGGCGTAATTGCCAAACTATGTATACGGATCATTAAAAAATTACGCTCTCTTGAAACACGTTGGCCGGAAGTTGATTTCTCAATATCGCTGAAAGATTATGGTGGATATGAATAATATGAGGTTAATTCGGTGTTGGATATTGTGACAGGTTATTTAAATGTATATATTAATAATAATATTAATTAACCTAAATAGGCGCCTATTTTTTTATCCCCACAATGGTTCGTATACAGAAATTCACCTCCCGAATCTCCAGGTGCTTTGAATTTCTTAGGCACATACTGAGTTGTGGCAAATGATGCGGAGTGATGGAGGGCATGCTTTCCCCTGCCAAGTGCGGAGTTGGTGCCTCTCGAACAATTGAAAGGCGGATCTCCAGGCTGGGGGGGAGATCCGCAATCATGAAATATGGCAAATCGAAAATAAGGACGCCGACCTAGTTAGTCAATTGTCCAGAGCAGCCTTTATCGATTGGCTCAAAACGCACCACGCCAAATGCCTGATCAGCCAACCCTGAGTGAATCTGCATAAAATACTCTACCCTCGCCATGGAAATCACGACTTGCTCCTTGAATGAGCGAATGACTTTGGTGTGGCGGCGCGAAATCACACCAAGGGAATGCGCATTGGAGATTTGCTTGTGCGCGTTATAGCAGAGGTGGTTGCCTGCACCTTTGGTCACAGCAACATCCCATGCATCGCCGATTACAGCCCCTGTTGCAACATCGTCTGAAACTTTGCACCCATCGAGAAGGAACAGCACATGGTGGCCGTAACCCTTCTCACGGCAGTGCTCGAGTTTCCAGGCACACGAGACGAGGGATTCATCGAAGACGTTTCTCAATGCCATCAGCAACACATCTCGATGTGCTATCGCCTCCTCGAGATCCACGAATCCTTGGCCATCGGGCACTGACTCTGGGTGTTTGTACCCAAGGTCTATGCGAATTGCCATGACCTGTGAGGTACGCTGAAAGGCGTCGTCAATGAGGCTGAGTAATCCGTGCTCCATTTCAGTAGAGCGTGCCAGGTAGGTGTTCATGCGCTCCTCAAACGCTTCACTGTGAAACGCTTCCCGGTAGTCATAAACAAAGCTGTTCAGTTCGGTGACCAGCGAGTGCTTTGATTCGGTATCAAGAGGCCACGTTAGCGACGTGACTTTGTCGATCAACCGGCGTTCATCGATCATCTCGAACAAGCGCACAAAAGCCGGGTTGAGTTCATGCAGCGGAAAAGATTCTGAAAACTCTCCGCGATCAAGACAATTCAGCAAACCAAAAACCAACTCCCCCACTGAGTCCATGTGAGCTTCCTCTTCGCCATTTTTCGATACTTGAACGGTAAATGGCGGCTTGGTTGAGTTCACCATCTCAAGTACAACTCGATGAGTTCCAAATAGATGATGAGCCGCCTCGGTGTCACGCGTGGCTTGCAACACACATTGCGTGTCATTCTTTACCGAAAATGCCGTGGATTTGACGTACTCATGCCCCCACGTAGACAACGTATCAATATCAATCTTGATCATTACAATTCCTTGGAAAAATAGCAGTTGATGAGAATCTCGGGGCCTCGTGAACATTTGTGACCCTCGGCGGTGTGGTCTGCGGGGTTGGACGCCCCTCCGTCACTTACGACTTGGATTCGAAGGCTTGCTCGACAACGTTCCGCTTTCCCTCAAAGGAGGGATCGAAAAATAATTTTTCAATCGGCGAGCATTTATTAGCGGGCTCATAATTGAGCACAGTCTTGCCCCAACGCATGGCTACAGCGGCGACTGTCGCCGCTGTAGCCACCTGTTTCACCTCTTAACTTGGAAAAGCGAGGTTCTGGTTGAGGAGCTGAGCGATTTGGTATGGCTGAAACGCATTCGGGTGCAAGAGAATGAATGTGGCCTTTGATCCTTCCGGAACGTGTTCTTGAAGGATCCCCTGTTGCCACAACAGCAGCAATGCGGCATTGAGACGTGCTGAGCTACGGGTTGCGCGAGGACCTTGCTTCAGCAGGTGATTCTTCTGAATGCAGAGCTGGTTGTGCGTACGTACGAAATTTGCGAGCCAGCGCAGTAACAGATTGGCATCGCACCATTCTTGAGGAGGTTTGGGCGCCGGGGTGAACACACGGATTTGCTCGTTTGCGAACCACGTGAAAATTTCGATTGCGTTCATCACGCATTGAGCGGGAATGTCACCCACGCCGTTGTTGAAGACGTGGTTGATGGCGCTGATTCGAATAATCGTATCAGAGGCTTTGGCGCACAACTCCTGTTGGTAAAAGAGTGGGCCACCAGGGGATTTCATCGAGTTGATGCGCTGACGCTCCTGGTCCAACAAGGCGTGCGCCTGTGCATCGAGCTTGAGTACATTTTTTGCAACGGGTATACCTGTTTCGCTCACGCTTGCCAGCAGATGCTCGTAGCAGAGTTCGTTGAATACATCCGTTGCAGCCCACTGCTGATTGACCAATGTTCCCGGCTGGTACTGACTGGGCTCGACATAGGTGAACTGAGTCCGTGGCAATAATCCCTCATCCAGGAACCTGATGCCCGCCTTCCTCATGAATCGCTCGAACGCTTTCGGTTGCACCTGAAGATGCCATGTGATTCGAGGCTCTTTGACAAAAAGCTTCCGCTTGTTGGTATCGACGGAGATGGGCGAACCGGACCAAGTTGAGTTGGCAATGCTGATCAGATCCTCGAAGCGCTTTTCAAGAAAATGAGCTGCTTCATCCTGAGACACAAAAATGTTCGGCCAATTTAATGAAGCGCTATCTTCAATTCCGGCCAAGGTCGTGTTCTTGGAAATGATTTTGGCCAGTTTGGGCACGGGGGGGGAATTGCTATCGAGCTCGGAGAGCTGTTGGCGCACGTACTCAGTGTCCTTGCCGGCTTTGGTTTGTTCCTTCAGTAGACCCAAAATGGCTTTGCGCTCGGCCGTATGGGCGTCCATGGCGGACTGGTACTGAACCCAGTCGCGATCGTATTTCTCGCGCATTTCGCCTTCAAATTTTTTGATGCCGGCAGTAAGTCGATTTTCAACAACAGTTTTTCCGCTCCCGCTAGGAGCGACGATCAACGTCATCAAGGACAGCGGTACACGCATGCCAGGGACTGGCTCTACGTCAAAGGAACCTTGAACAGATGCCGCCATGCAAGATAAAAGCGTTGTGGCAGCCATTTCCGGAGGGATGCCAACGTTGTTGATCAGTTCCCAGGCAGATCCTTGAGAAACAGCTGGCAGGCAGTAAATGGGGAATGGGCTTTGGCGAGGGGTTATTGCTAAATCGCTTGCCAATGCGCTTGAAGCGTTGAAATTCGGAGAGTGGTTGCAAACAAATGCAGCCGATGGCAGTTCGTTTGTGTTCATAAAAGTTGAACCCTATAAAAAAGGATGATGCAAATACTTCGATCCACAGCGTGGATTCGATTTCGGAAGTGCTGGCATGTGTGGATCCGGGCCCTAGATCGCGTTATGCCTATGGGTAAAACAGTTTTACTGAGTTTCTCCTTTCTTTAATGTTTCGATTTCGATATTGTTTTTTGCCGAATAGGTTCTATCGTTTTCTATCCTCCTTAAAATAGGACTTTGCTATGCAAAGTGTTTTGCTGTGCGGTCAGCCAAGAGGCCAAGATAAGCGCCCATTTACTAGTTTTTTGGGCTTGGTGCCGAAATAACTTCCTGTCTGACAGAGTTGCTTGCGAACGGTCTGCGGTTTAACTAAGTTTTTTGCCGCAAATTCAGCAGTCGTCCCGTAGGGTTCAACTGGATCATCGCGACAGGGGGAGGGATATTTCATGGTTGCTCCTGCAAAGGTGAGAACATCTGCGTCGTGAGCGATAAATTGCTTGTCAGCCATACATATATTTCATCGCAGATCACTGGAGCGGATCGTAAAGCAATGCTATCCGTGGCCAAAGGCACGGGAAAAAACGCAAAAAAATTAAGAACCGTAAAAAAGTATGTCCGGTTGTGGCGGAGTTGGTTCTTCGTAAGCACCCGGCGAATACAGGTTGATTTCTGATTCAGGCGGCGGATTCGGGAAGCCATCGATGCGGGAGCAGTTCGCCGATCCGACTATTGGGCTGAGTTGGTAACCGAGACAGGATGTTCTTCAGGTAGAGGAAGGGGGCGTGTCCGTTGAGCTTGGCGGACTGGAATAAGCTCATGATGGCGGCCGCCCGCTTCCCGGCACGCAGGCCGCCGGCGAATAGATAGTTCTATCGGCCTGTAGCTACTGGCCGAATGCGGTTCTCGATCCAGTTGTTGTCGATGTGCACCTGACCTTCGCCGACGTAATGGGCGAGTGCCGTCCAGCGCTTGAGGCTGTAATCGATCGCTTTGGTGCCGTCGATGATCCGTGGGCACCTGCAATCGGTGCCGGGTCAGCCAATCGTGGAATTCATCCAGAATCGGCTTGGCTTCTTCCTAGCGTATTCGTCGCCGTTCGTCGGGTTCCAGACCGGCGACTTCCCGTTCAAGCCGGTAGAGCTTCTGGATATAGACCAGCGCCTGCTGGGTAATCTGGCATTAATCGCCCTTTGTGGCCTTCTTTGCGATGGTGAACCCTAGATTTGTTTCTAGGCGTCGTTCAAATAGTGATTTCGTCAAATATTGGACATCGTCATCACTTTTTTCTTCATTAATCCACTTAATGCCTTCGCCGTGAACATATCCGATTAGCGGTTCTGGCCGGGGAGTGGATTTGGCCAGTTGGACCAGAGCAAGCCAGATACTTTCTGTGTTGTTTGGGTCTTTTGCGTTTTCGATTGCCAACTCGATCACACGTGTGATCGGCTTCTTTTTTGATAAGACTCGCTTGTGATTTTTTGTTCCATAATCCGGTTTTGGGTTCGAGGGGGGCGAGGCTATCGACATCGCCTCACTGGGTGCGACGGCTTCACGCAGGCTATGTTTGAGAACTGGGGGCGATTGGGCCGTCTCAATGAGTGCGGACATCAATGAGCGCGGGAGAATTGTGAGGCGCTCAATATCAGAAATTCCGCCATGAGCTATCGAGATTTTTGGCTCGATATTTTCCTCATATAGGCTTCCAATTAGTCGGACCCAGTCAGTGATATAGCCACAATCGAAACACCATTCGATGAATGCATGAGGTGAAACTTCACCTCGATGAGGGTAATCATTTTCCTCGTATTCTTCACGCCAATTTGCGAGTAGGTTGCGGGCGTTTTTTAGGCGAGTTGAGTGATTGGCGAGTTCGAGGCCATCTATTCCGAAACCTGTGTCTGGAATCGTATTGCATTTGCCTGGAGGTGGGCGAACGCCACAAACGATCATCGATCCGATCGCAGGTGTCCACTCCTCGCGTTGTAGATAATCAAGTAGAAGTTCATCTCGTCTTTTGCAGGCAAAAATGAATTCTAGAATTTCTTTCGCACTAGCCGGTTCATGCATGTTTTTTCATTTCAGTTGCGCATAAAGCTTGTAAATTATTCTATTGGAATTTCATTCGGCTGTGAGTGACGTTGCCATGCCGAATGCCTAGTTTAAGAATCCCACGATCTACAGGAAGAGTAAATTTCGTTCGGCCTTGTTTCGCAGAGCATTCGTTAATAAATTTGCCTTTTGCCGGGGTGGGGTTAAGTTGCAACCGAGCGGCGCGAAAGGGATGGGGCATCACTTTCCATTGGTGGCTTGATTCCGGCCTCGTTCAGGATCCATTGCTCGATTTTCGTGTGCCACATCCGAAGCAGATCGATGGGGCGAACGCGGTAATGCTTCTCCGCTGTTGCACTTGGCTTGTGGCCCTGGATCTGCGCCACGATGCCGACTGGGCACTCTACCCACTCGGCCAGGGTGCCGAAGCTGCGCCTTAAGCCATGGATGGTCAGTCCTTTGATGCTGGCAACAGCACAGGCTTTTGTATGCTGTATCCGCGGCTCTTGAAGGCGTCCAGATTTGGCTGTCTTGCTGGCGAATACCCATTGCGGCGGCTTCCAGCCGCTTAGGTCGTTCTCTATTTTCTTCCCGTTGATGATGCGATGCTTCGGGGGCGGGGTGTCATTGACCACTTTCAGCCTCTTCAGCAGTGCCTTGACGTAAGGTGTCAGTGGAATGGCACGTTCGCCGTCCACCTTGTCGTGCATCCGTACTGTGTTCCACTGAAAGTCGATATCTGTCCATCTCAGCCCGGCAATTTCTTCACGGCGGGCGCCTGTCAGGAGTGCCATTTGCAGATACGTTGCGATGACCGGATTCTTGATGCTGCGGACCTGCTTGAACCATTCTGGAAGCTGTTCGCGTTGCAGGCAGTCATCCTTTGCTGCTTTTTTCGGTAGCTGGTCTTTGGCAATGCGCGGTGCGCAGGCGTCAGCGTGGACCATGTCCCGGCATTCCTTTTGGTCGCTGCACCAGTTCAGGAAGGCGCGCAGCAGGCCAAATGCAAGCCGTGCATGGGTGGGGCGTCTTATGGATTCGCCTTGAAGCCATTCCCGCACGGTGTCAGCATCAATTGCAGCAAGCGGCTTGAGCAGCAGCGGGCGCAGCGCTCCTGGCTGTGTTAGTTCCGGCTCCCCAGGGCGACGCCCCCGAGTGCGTTTCTGGCCACCTTCCTTGGCGACATTCTCATGGTCTGCAAGGTGGTTGGCGCTCCACTTACTCTTTCTTGCCTCGATATAGACGTTCCACGCATCGAGTGCCAGAGCTTCCATTCGTTGGGATTCTTCTCGCTTTGCCTCTTCTTCAGCGAGCTTTATCTCAGCTTCGGCAATCTTCCCGGCCTTGTGCTGCCGAGGGTCAATGCCCTGGTCAATGAGAGCTTGCAGGCGCCGGGCTTCTTGACGGGCGCCGGGAACAACAAGGTTGCCATCCTTGTCGCGTGCTTCTTCGATTGCCCAGGCGGTGACATCGCCAATCGTGAGACGCATTACCTTGCCGTTAAACCGAGCCTGAAGGATGTAGCTTTTTCGTCCTCGCGGTGCTGCTCGAACAGCTAGTCCATTGACCTGTGAGTCCCATAAAAAGGCCTGAGTTTCACCTTCGGATTTGAAGGACTCAATTCGTCCTGCGGTCAGGTTGATTTTGCCCATGCCGGCGCCTCGTGTACTCATTGTGTACTCAAATTCTAGGACGCCAATCAACTTTAATCAATGTTTGACCATAGGGTTAATCGCCATGAATTCGGCTAGAAACCTATATTTGGTGAGCCTTTGTGCGTGAGTACACATGAAAATCAACGTATATCAATTTTGTCGATTAGGCGCGCTTCGTCGGATTCATAACCCATAGGTCGGCAGTTCGATTCTGCCCATCACCACCAACAGATACAAGGAAACGGCCAACCCAAGCGGGTTGGCCGTTTTTCTTTCTGGTGAATTTCTGGTTCTGGCCAGGGCTGGCACGATCCAGCAGGGTCCAGTTCCAGCAAGGCGCGAAGAGGGTTCGATTGTTGACGCTCGTTGAAAACTGACCAGAAAAGTGGGGGTGTGCGCGCTGAAAATTGACCAGGGTGATTAACTCGTCCGCTCATTTTTTGAGCAGGATTTTAGGAGATGATCACCATGAAGGATCTGGGAAGGATTCGGCGGTTGTTTTATCGGGATGGCCTATCGCTGTCCGAGATTTCGCGGAAGACGGGGTATAGCCGGAACACCGTCAAACGTTGGTTACGGACACCGGAAGGGGCGGAGCCGAAGTACGAACGGCAGAACCCGAACATCAAGATTGCCCCGTATGCGGCGCGCCTGATCAAGGCACTGGAGGCGGATGCCCGCCGTCCGAAACGGGATCGGCGCACAGCACTGAAACTGTTTGGCGAATTGCAGGCCGCCGGATTCACCGGTACCTACTGCCGGGTCACCGAATTCATCCGGCGCTGGCGGGCCGATGGCGGTGCAGCCGTCAGTAAAGCCTTCGTTCCGCTCCACTTCGAGTTGGGCGAAGCCTTCCAGTTCGACTGGAGCGAAGAGCATCTGGTCATTGGCGGGGTCTGGCGCAAGATTCTCGCCTCACATCTGAAACTCTGCGCCAGTCGGGCCTTTGTCGTTCAAGCCTATCCGACGCAAGGTCACGAGATGCTGTTCGATGCCCATACCCGCTCGTTTGCGGCGCTGGGTGGCATTCCCCGGCGCGGCATCTACGACAATATGAAGACGGCCGTGGATAAGGTGCAGAAAGGCAAATCCCGCATCGTCAATTCGCGCTTCTCGGCGATGGCCTCCCACTACCTGTTTGATCCGGATTTCTGCAATGTCGCCAGCGGCTGGGAGAAAGGCGTCGTCGAGAAGAACGTCCAGGATAGTCGGCTCCGTCTCTGGCAGGATGCCGGCAAGGAGCGATTCAGTTCATTCACCGAACTGAACGTCTGGCTGCTCGAGCGCTGCCGGGGGCTGTGGCAGGAATTGCGTCATCCCGAGTACGCTGACCTGACAGTGGCCGAGATGCTCGAACACGAACAACCGAGCCTGATGCCGATGGTCGCATCCTTCGATGGCTACGTCGAAACCTTGGGCAAGGTATCGAGCACCTGCCTGGTGACGCTGGATCGCAACCGCTACTCGGTACCGTGCGAACTGGTGGGCCAAGCCGTCAGCCTGCGTCTTTATCCGGAACGGATCGACATTGTGGCGCACGATACTCGGGTGGCCAGTCATCCCCGCAACTTCAGTCGGCAGCAAACCCTCTACGACTGGCAGCACTACATCCCGCTGATCGAACGCAAGCCAGGGGCCTTGAGAAATGGCGCGCCGTTTGCCGACATGCCGGAGCCATTGCAACGATTACGCAGCTTGCTCCTGCGCCGGGAAGGTGGTGATCGGGTGATGGCCAAAGTGCTATCGGCAATTTCGCAGTTTGATCTGGAAGCGGTGCTGGTTGCCGTCGATCTGGTGCTGGAGTCCGGCCTACCCAGTGCCGAGCACATCGAGAACATGCTCAACCGCCTGAAGTCGGGTCCCATGCCGCCACCGGTGGAAACGCCACTCACCCTCAGCGAAGTACCGATTGCCGATACCGGCCGCTATGACCGCTTGCGTACCGAGGTGACTGATCATGCGTGAGCTGATGAGCGAGTTCAAGGAACTGCGTTTGCACGGCATGGCCGGTGCCTGGGAGGAGCTGACAGCCAACGGTAGCAGCCGTGTCGAAGCCTCACGTTGGCTGATCGAACATCTACTGCAAGCCGAGCATACTGATCGAGTGATGCGTTCGATTGGCTATCAGATGCATGCGGCCCGCTTCCCGGTACATCGTGATCTGGCCGGATTCGACTTCGAACAATCGAAGGTGGATCAGAAGCTGATCCGGCAACTGGCCGACCTCTCCTTTGCCGAGGAAGCCCAGAACGTCGTGTTCATTGGTGGCACGGGCACTGGCAAGACCCACCTCGCGACGGCGCTGGGTGTCTCGGGCATTACCCATCACAGCAAGCGGGTGCGTTTCTTCTCGACGGTTGATCTGGTCAATGCGCTGGAACAGGAGAAGGCTGCTGGCAAAGCCGGGCGGATTGCCTTGGGGCTGCTGCGCATGGATCTGGTCATCCTCGATGAGTTGGGCTATTTGCCGTTCAGTCAGGCCGGTGGCGCCTTGCTGTTCCACTTGCTGTCGAAACTCTACGAGCACACCAGTGTGATGATCACGACCAATCTGACCTTCGCCGAATGGCCGAGCGTCTTTGGCGATGCCAAGATGACCACTGCCTTGCTCGACCGGCTGACGCATCACTGCCATATCGTCGAGACCGGGAATGAGTCGTTTCGCTTCCGGCACAGCACGGCAACGGCCAAGTCGAGGATCAAGGCGCGGGAGCAGAGCAAGCGGGGAAATCCACCCGAAGCAGATCCGTTCTGATCGAGGCCGCGTTGGGAAATCCGTTCCGGACTCCGTCCTCCACGGCTTTCCCAACGCATTCGTCGTGGCTCGGAAATCAGTTGTTCTGAGCTACACTTATCCACAAGCCCACCTATGTCAGGTGGCTATCACACCTGGTCAAAATTCAACGCGCACAGGTGGTCAAATTTAAACGCGCGCCGACATTCGATTCCCTTCGCCCGCTCCACATCGAATTCAGGCAGGTCGTTGATCTGCAAGAGAAAAAGCCAACCGAGACCGGTTGGCTTTTTTGTTGTCTGGTCGATATCTGGTCAGAGCTGGGTAGAGCGTTATCGATCTAAATCCAGCAGAGTCTAACTGGCGGCTCGTCGGCCAAATCGGTCATTCATTGATGTTGTTGGCAATGTCGGCTTTAAGCAAAATTCCGGACATGACTTCTCTATACCACCCCAGATTTTCGCCACAAAGCTGGGGTTTGCCCAACGTGAGTCTTAAAAATTTTCACGAAGAAACTGACATTCTCATATCCGACCTCATAGGCGATTGCCTTGATGGATAAGTCAGTTGCCAGGAGTAGTTTTTTTGCTTTGTCGATCCGGACTTTTTGCAAGTAAACGTTAGGCGAAAGACGCGTGGCCAAACGAAAGCGACGTTTGAGTGTTCGTTCAGTCATGCCCACCTCGCGCCCCATGCTTTCGATGGTGAGATCTAGGGCGTAATTGGCCTCAATCCACTCTTGCACTTTCAGGATGGCATCGTCGCAGTGGTTAGTAAGCGTCCTTTCATGGCCGTCTGGCGAATAGTTTGAAACAGAGAGAAAGTGGTGCCCGCCAAACAAAGTAGCGGGGATCATTTTGGAGACAGCAGAGGTTGTTAGCGGCGGACGGCGTGGCCGGCCGAATTATCCGCTTGAATTCAAGCGCCGATTGGCCGTGGAAGCTTGCGAGCCCGGGGTGTCGGTGGCGAAGCTAGCGCTGCGGTACGGGCTGAACACGAACATGGTGTTCAAGTGGCGGCGGCAATATCGGGCGGGGCAGTTCGAGATACAGGGCGACTCCAAGGCCGTTGGGATACAGCCTCAGCCCCTGTTCCTGCCCGTAATTGCAGAACCGGCGGGCGACACAAAGGCCACCAAGGCGACGATCACCGCGGCGGCGGGATATATCGAGATCGTCCGGGGCCAGACCAGCGTTCGTGTGTGTGGCGATGTCACGGCCTCGGCACTGCATCTGGTACTGGATTGCCTGGCGTCCAGGGAATGATCGGACTGCCGGTAGGAACGCAGATCTGGCTGGCGGCCGGCGTGACTGATATGCGCCGTGGCTTTGATGGACTGGCTGCCATTGCCCAGGAGCAATTGGCGGCAGACCCATTCAGCGGTCACGTCTTCGTGTTTCGTGGCCGGCGCGGCGACCTCGTCAAACTGCTCTGGTGGGATGGCGATGGTCTGTGCCTGTTTGCCAAGCGGCTCGAACGCGGGCGCTTCATCTGGCCGAATGCCACCGATGGGCGAGTTCATCTGAGCAAAGCCCAACTTGCCATGCTCCTGGAAGGGATCGACTGGCGGCGTCCTGCGCGTACCTGGCAGCCCGAGCGGGCGGCGTAAAGCCGGCCTGCGGGGGCTGTTCACTGCCCCTGAATTCCCGTAGACTTCGGTCATGCCCAAGCCAGACCAATCCTCTACCAGCCAGGCTTCCTGCGAAGTCGATAAGCTGCGCCAGCAGGTTGAAAGGCTGCTTGAGGAGAACGCCCGTCTGAAGCTGCTCGTCGCCAAGTATCGTCGCCTGCACTTTGGCCAGAAATCGGAAACGCTGGCGCAATTGGGGCAACTCGATCTTGGGCTGGCGTTCGAGCCACTGCCGCTCACGCCGGCTTCGCCGATATCGTCCGCGCCGGATAAACCGGCCGACACGCCGCGAATCAGGAACCGCAAGCCCTTCCCGGAAACAGCGCCCCGCGAAACGGTGACGCATATGCCGACGGCAGAGTGCTGTCCGGATTGTGGCGGGCAATTTACGCACCTCGGTGAGGACGTTTCGGAAATGCTCGAGTACGTGCCAGCCAGTTTCAAAGTGATTCGCCATGTGCGGCCGAAACTGGCCTGCACCCGGTGTGATCACATTGCCCAAGCGGCGGCCCCCGCCCGTCCGATTCCCCGCGGCTTTGCCGGTCCTGCCCTGTTGGCTCACGTGCTGGTCGGTAAGTTCTGCGATCACTTGCCGCTGTATCGGCAAAGCGCCATTTATGCACGCAGCGGTCTGGACCTGGACAGGGCACTCCTGGCCGAATGGGTTGGACATTGCCATGACTTGCTCTCGCCGCTGGTGGATGCGATCCGGCGTTATGTCCTGGGCGGCAGCAAGGTACATGCCGATGACACACCGTTACCAGTGCTCGCGCCGGGCAAGGGGCGAACCAAGACCGCAAGGCTGTGGACGTATGTGCGGGATGATCGCCCAGCGGGAAGTGGCGATCCGCCAGCAGTCTGGTTTGCCTACTCGGAAGATCGCAAGGGACAACATCCCCGTGATCATCTGAAATCCTTCCGCGGCATCCTGCAAGCCGATGCTTATAGCGGGTTCGATGCCTTGTACGAGATTGGCAAGATTCAGGAAGCCGCCTGCTGGGCGCACGTCCGGCGCAAATTCGTCGATGTCTATCGGGCCCAGGCTTCGCCCATCGCGGCCGAGGCCATTGCCCAGATTGCCGAGCTGTATGCCGTCGAAAGTCAAATCCGTGGCCGATCGCCCGGTGAGCGGCAGGTCATTCGTCAAGTGCAAGCCTATCCCTTGCTCAAGATCATGCATGCCTGGCTCGACGCTCAGCGCCAGCGGATATCACGCAAATCCGGCCTTGCCGATGCAATCAGCTATGCGCTCAATCACTGGTCTGCGTTGATCCGCTATGCCGCAGATGGCCGAATCGAGATCGATAACAATGCGGCAGAGCGTGCATTACGCGGAGTCGCTTTGGGGCGAAAGAACTACCTGTTCGGCGGCTCGGATGTCGGCGGCGAGCGCGCAGCCAGCATGTATTGCCTGATCGGTAGCGCGAAACTCAATGGGATTGATCCCGAGGCTTACTTGCGGACAGTCCTGACCCGGATTGCCGAGCATCCGATCAATCGGATTCATGAGCTACTCCCGTGGAATCTTTACCCCGATCACGCCACCGTTGAACAGAAAGCTGCCTGAAATGAGTAACGTCATTGCGCTGAAGAAGCCCAGAGCCAAGAAGATTCCCGATCTGCTGCAACTGAAGATTGAGCTGGCCTGGATCAAGCCGACCATCTGGCGGCGCATCCTGGTGCCGGAGTCGATCACGCTGGGCAATCTACATCAGGTCCTGCAAGTCACCTTCGGCTGGTGCGATTACCACTTGCACGAGTTCGACTTTGGTGGCAAGCGCTTCGGCATTCCCGACCCCGAATTCGATTGGGAGCCAGTTCGCCCGGAGACACGAGTCCAGCTCAAAACCGCCTTGGGCGGCATGAGTTCGTTCAAGTACATCTACGACTTCGGCGATCACTGGGAACACCGGGTCAAGGTCGAGAAGAAATTGCCAGGCGATCCCGAATTGAGCCACCGTGCCATGCTCCTGAAAGCCGCGAATGCCACACCTCCGGAAGATGTCGGTGGCGCGCCCGGTTACGCAGACTTCGTGGCAGCCATGACCGACCCCAACCATCCCGAGCACCAGTCGATGTCCGAATGGCACGGCGATGCCTTCGATCCCGCATTCGTGGACGTCGTCGCCATTAGCCTCGCTTTACACGACCTGAAAATCTGATTTCAAGACGGCTTCGGGACGACGCTTACAGTGGTTACGATGGCCTGGCAGGATGGGATTGATTGTTTCTGGGGCAGAAACCAGAAGATGGGTGGCGCATAACTGTGCGAACGGATCTCCCAAGTCTTGCGCCAGTATTTCCAGTAATGCATCAAAGCCCCCGGTGAGTGATCCGGTGCTCCAGACATTATCAGCTTGAAGGCAAGAGGGATGAGCCACAAACTGAGATGTAGGGTAGCGCTTTTTCAACGGCCGAATAAAGGCCCAATGAGTGGCCATCAGTACTGAGTCGCAAAGACCTGTTGCGGCTAAAAAGCACGCCCCGGTAGTGAAAGATAGCAGGCGAGCGCCGGTGTGTTTTTGCGCACGTAGCCAAGCTACTAAACGCTCATCTGGCTCAAAGCCTTCGGACAGTCGAATTCCCTCGATAGCTGGAATAACCACGAGATCATAGTTCCCTGGACGGAATAGATCTCGGTCAGGGATAAGCAGGTGACCACTGGCGGAGCGCACGTCTTTCCCATCGATACTGACTACTTCGACGTGATAGCTCTGCTCACGTGCTTGGTGTTTTTCCAGCAACCCCACGATTCGAAAAAAATCGGTCACGGAAAAAACACTCATACCCCAACAACCGTCATAGATAAGAACGGCAATATTTTTCTTCATTTCAATTTGGCCCGATCAGACTATAAATTAGCCTTTATAGCTCTCCTCTGGAGTTCGCTCGAAGAATACTATGCCTGTCATCGGAAGATCTATTAGCAACACATAAATGTTAGCTTCGATCAGGCCAACTAATAGAAACTTTTACTTTGAAATGCTGAATGCAGAGGAGTTAGGAATTTGAACTTGCTTCACGAAATTGGCCCACATCTAACTGGTTTGGAACAACTCAAAGCAATGTTGGATACGGATCGTCGGGCCGGCCTAGGAGAAACGCTCGATATTCGTCTCGTCGAGGCAGAAGATGGCCGGGTGGTATGCGAAGCGACACCAGACGTTCATCTCTACAACCCCCTAGGAACCGTTCATGGTGGATTTACGGCAACTATGCTCGATTTCGCATGCGGGTACGCAGTGTTATCGAAGATGGTGCCAGGACAAAGCTTCTCAACACTGGAGATCAAGGTCGCATATCACCGGGCCATGACCAAGGAAACGGGGCTCGTCCGGGCGGAAGGCAAGATCATTACTTTCGGTCGGCGTGCAGCGTATTCCGAAGCTCGTTTGACTGACTTGGAAGGGAAACTCTACGCTTCTGCCACATCCAGCCTGATCGTTTTACCCTCGTAAGTTTCCATACCCACGACCAAAAAGAGGACATTCAAAATGTCAGAGCAGATTGCTTCAACTATTACCTCATCTGATGTGTGGCTGGATCATCCGCTCGGACAGCTCTTCGCTCGCATCTGGGTACCTTCCAGTCTCCCAAATTACCTTGCGCATAAATCACCTATCGTGCTCTTCCATGATTCGCTCGGATGCGTAGAGCTATGGCGTGACTTCCCGTTATTGCTTAGCGCAACGACCGGGCGCAGGGTGATTGCCTACGACCGACTCGGCTTCGGCCGTTCGGCACCTCGACTAGATACTTTGGGGATGAACTTCATCGCCGATGAGGCAGAGACTTATTTTTCGATTGTTCGGGAACAACTTGATGTCCAGAAATTTATCGCGTTAGGCCACAGTGTGGGTGGCGGCATGGCCGTGAACTGCGCTGCCCGATTTCCTGGCGCCTGTGAGGCGCTGGTCACTATCGCTGCACAGTTCTTTCCTGAAGATAGAACCCTTGAGGGTATCTTGGCGGCGAAAGAGTTATTCAAGGATGAAAAGCAGGTTGAACGCCTCAAGAAGTACCATGGTGATAAAGCAAGCTGGATTCTCAATGCCTGGATCGAGACATGGCTAGCACCTGAGTTTGCATCATGGTCACTTGCGACTGTCCTTCCTCTCGTAAGCTGTCCAGCGCTTGCCATACACGGTCTCCATGATGAGTATGGGTCCGACGTCCCCCCGGAATTGAGTAGCGCCTGACTTTAGAGTCCAATCCACCACGACAAGGAGATTGGACATGAAGAAGCGATTCACTGAAGAACAGATCATTGGCTTCCTGCGGGAAGCTGAATCGGGGATGCCGGTTGCCGAGTTGTGCCGTAAGCACGCTTTCTCGGAAGCCAGCTACTACCTCTGGCGCAGCAAGTTTGGCGGGATGAGCGTCTCGGACGCGAAGCGCCTAAAGGAGCTGGAAGCAGAGAACACCCGGCTGAAGAAACTGTTAGCCGAGTCGCTCTTGGAGAATGAGATCGCGAAAGAGGCCCTGAGAAAAAAGTGGTGAGCGCACCGTCACGGCGTGATCTGGTGCGCTACCTGATCGACAAGGGGCTCAGCGAGCGGAGGTCACTGCGTTTAATCGGCATGAGTCCGAGTTCATTCCGTTACCGGCCGGCGACGGATCGCAATGCTGTCTTGAAAGAGAAGATCATCGGACTCGCTCAACGTCATCGGCGCTACGGGGCCGGGATGATCTACCTAAAGCTGCGGCAGGCCGGCATGGTGGTGAATCACAAGCGTGTGGATCGACTCTACGCCGAGGCCGGTCTGCAAGTCAGAAGGCGAAAGCGCAAAAAGATTCCGATGGCTGACCGTCATCCTCTGGAACGCCCGCTGGCCGCCAATCAGGTCTGGTCGATGGATTTCGTGTTCGACCGGACGGCGGAAGGGCGAGTCATCAAGAGCCTGACCATCGTCGATGACGCCACGCATGAAGCGGTAGCAATTGTTCCGGAGCGAGCGATGGGCGGCATGCAACTCACGCGAACCCTCGATCAGTTGGCCAAAATACGCGGGCTGCCCAAGGCGATCAGAACGGATAACGGCAAGGAATTCTGTTGAATCGCCCCGGGTTTCGTAGAGGCTCCGAGGTTTAAGTGCAGGCGGTCGTTGCCTGCACAAGGGATTGTGAATAGTACCGTTCCTCCGCCTCGGCGGGCGGGATGTTTCCGATGGGCTCGAGGAGTCGAGTGTGATTGAACCAAGTCACCCAAGTCAGGGTGGCCAGCTCCAGGGACTCGATGGTTTTCCAGGGGCCCCGGTGATAAACCAATTCGGCTTTGTAGAGGCCGTTGATGGTTTCAGCCAGGGCATTATCGTAAGAGTCGCCTTTGCTGCCGACAGAGGGCTCGATGCCTGCTTCGGCCAGCCGCTCGGTGTAGCGGATGGAAACGTACTGGCTTCCCCTGTCTGAGTGATGAATCAGTGCCCCGTCACGCTTGGGCTGTCGGTCATACAGCGCCTGCTCAAGCGCATCGAGGACAAAATCGGTACGCATTGACCTGCTGACACGCCAGCCGACGATACGACGAGCGAAGACATCAATCACAAAGGCGACATAGACAAATCCCTGCCAAGTAGAGACATACGTAAAATCAGAGACCCACAGTTGGTTCGGGCGCTCGGCCTTGAACTGGCGATTCACCCGATCCAGCGGGCAAGGCGTACGGGTGTCGCTGAAGGTCGTTTGCATGATCTTGCCGCGCCTGACGCCTTCCAGGCCAAGATGCTTCATCAGCCGTTCGACCGTGCAACGCGCCACGGGCGTTCCCTCACGGAGCAATTGCCGCCAAACCTTGCGGACACCATAGACTTGGAAATTGGCCTGCCAAACCCGTTGAATCTGAGGAATCAGCAATTCATCCCGTTGCGCCCTGGCGCTCCGCAGGGAAGGATTGCGTTGCCGGGCAGCGTGACGCCAATAGCCAGACGGGGCAACCTGCAATAGCTTGCAGAGCGGCTCGACCCCATATGTCTCCCGGTGCCGGTCAATAAATGTCCTCACTTCTTCTTGAGGCGGTCGAGTGTTGACGCTCGTTGAAAACTGACCAGAAAAGTGGGGGTGTGCGCGCTGAAAATTGACCAGGGTGATTAACTCGTCCGCTCATTTTTTGAGCAGGATTTTAGGAGATGATCACCATGAAGGATCTGGGAAGGATTCGGCGGTTGTTTTATCGGGATGGCCTATCGCTGTCCGAGATTTCGCGGAAGACGGGGTATAGCCGGAACACCGTCAAACGTTGGTTACGGACACCGGAAGGGGCGGAGCCGAAGTACGAACGGCAGAACCCGAACATCAAGATTGCCCCGTATGCGGCGCGCCTGATCAAGGCACTGGAGGCGGATGCCCGCCGTCCGAAACGGGATCGGCGCACAGCACTGAAACTGTTTGGCGAATTGCAGGCCGCCGGATTCACCGGTACCTACTGCCGGGTCACCGAATTCATCCGGCGCTGGCGGGCCGATGGCGGTGCAGCCGTCAGTAAAGCCTTCGTTCCGCTCCACTTCGAGTTGGGCGAAGCCTTCCAGTTCGACTGGAGCGAAGAGCATCTGGTCATTGGCGGGGTCTGGCGCAAGATTCTCGCCTCACATCTGAAACTCTGCGCCAGTCGGGCCTTTGTCGTTCAAGCCTATCCGACGCAAGGTCACGAGATGCTGTTCGATGCCCATACCCGCTCGTTTGCGGCGCTGGGTGGCATTCCCCGGCGCGGCATCTACGACAATATGAAGACGGCCGTGGATAAGGTGCAGAAAGGCAAATCCCGCATCGTCAATTCGCGCTTCTCGGCGATGGCCTCCCACTACCTGTTTGATCCGGATTTCTGCAATGTCGCCAGCGGCTGGGAGAAAGGCGTCGTCGAGAAGAACGTCCAGGATAGTCGGCTCCGTCTCTGGCAGGATGCCGGCAAGGAGCGATTCAGTTCATTCACCGAACTGAACGTCTGGCTGCTCGAGCGCTGCCGGGGGCTGTGGCAGGAATTGCGTCATCCCGAGTACGCTGACCTGACAGTGGCCGAGATGCTCGAACACGAACAACCGAGCCTGATGCCGATGGTCGCATCCTTCGATGGCTACGTCGAAACCTTGGGCAAGGTATCGAGCACCTGCCTGGTGACGCTGGATCGCAACCGCTACTCGGTACCGTGCGAACTGGTGGGCCAAGCCGTCAGCCTGCGTCTTTATCCGGAACGGATCGACATTGTGGCGCACGATACTCGGGTGGCCAGTCATCCCCGCAACTTCAGTCGGCAGCAAACCCTCTACGACTGGCAGCACTACATCCCGCTGATCGAACGCAAGCCAGGGGCCTTGAGAAATGGCGCGCCGTTTGCCGACATGCCGGAGCCATTGCAACGATTACGCAGCTTGCTCCTGCGCCGGGAAGGTGGTGATCGGGTGATGGCCAAAGTGCTATCGGCAATTTCGCAGTTTGATCTGGAAGCGGTGCTGGTTGCCGTCGATCTGGTGCTGGAGTCCGGCCTACCCAGTGCCGAGCACATCGAGAACATGCTCAACCGCCTGAAGTCGGGTCCCATGCCGCCACCGGTGGAAACGCCACTCACCCTCAGCGAAGTACCGATTGCCGATACCGGCCGCTATGACCGCTTGCGTACCGAGGTGACTGATCATGCGTGAGCTGATGAGCGAGTTCAAGGAACTGCGTTTGCACGGCATGGCCGGTGCCTGGGAGGAGCTGACAGCCAACGGTAGCAGCCGTGTCGAAGCCTCACGTTGGCTGATCGAACATCTACTGCAAGCCGAGCATACTGATCGAGTGATGCGTTCGATTGGCTATCAGATGCATGCGGCCCGCTTCCCGGTACATCGTGATCTGGCCGGATTCGACTTCGAACAATCGAAGGTGGATCAGAAGCTGATCCGGCAACTGGCCGACCTCTCCTTTGCCGAGGAAGCCCAGAACGTCGTGTTCATTGGTGGCACGGGCACTGGCAAGACCCACCTCGCGACGGCGCTGGGTGTCTCGGGCATTACCCATCACAGCAAGCGGGTGCGTTTCTTCTCGACGGTTGATCTGGTCAATGCGCTGGAACAGGAGAAGGCTGCTGGCAAAGCCGGGCGGATTGCCTTGGGGCTGCTGCGCATGGATCTGGTCATCCTCGATGAGTTGGGCTATTTGCCGTTCAGTCAGGCCGGTGGCGCCTTGCTGTTCCACTTGCTGTCGAAACTCTACGAGCACACCAGTGTGATGATCACGACCAATCTGACCTTCGCCGAATGGCCGAGCGTCTTTGGCGATGCCAAGATGACCACTGCCTTGCTCGACCGGCTGACGCATCACTGCCATATCGTCGAGACCGGGAATGAGTCGTTTCGCTTCCGGCACAGCACGGCAACGGCCAAGTCGAGGATCAAGGCGCGGGAGCAGAGCAAGCGGGGAAATCCACCCGAAGCAGATCCGTTCTGATCGAGGCCGCGTTGGGAAATCCGTTCCGGACTCCGTCCTCCACGGCTTTCCCAACGCATTCGTCGTGGCTCGGAAATCAGTTGTTCTGAGCTACACTTATCCACAAGCCCACCTATGTCAGGTGGCTATCACACCTGGTCAAAATTCAACGCGCACAGGTGGTCAAATTTAAACGCGCGCCGACAGTCCTCGACGGCCATGTCCGCGAACTCGGGGCCGATCCAGTGGGTATAGCGGCTGTGATCGGTATGCAGGGTTTTCTTACCCCGGCTCTGACATTGGACGACGTAGTGATCCCAGTACAGTTGCTTGAACAGCATGGGACTGGTTTTGGGATGACGCGGATTTTGCCCTTGAGCAGCGAGCACACGGTTTGCGTGGTGCTTCTGCCTGGCCTGGTCAATCGAGATCAGACCAAGTTCGCCTATCCAGTCACGGTAAGGGCGACGTAGATAGGCATATCGTGAATAGAACACGATGCGGCCCGTGCCATAAATCATGGCCTGCAGACCGGGGTCGGTTTTTGAGGTGAACTGGACTTGCTCGAGTCCCTGCTCACACACCCGCTCGGCCTCTTGACGCAGGCGGGCAACCGTAAAAGGAATGATCGTTTCAAAGGAATACTTGCGCGGTTTCATGACAACTCCGCTTGGACTTGAAATACGGACTTACGCTGACGCGTAAGCCCTACCTGGGCCAAGCAAGCGATGCTCTGCGAGCACCGCCTGCTTGGCGGGCGATGGCGGTAACGACGGGTAATCGTGTTTATGGCGGTCACGGCATCAGCCCTCAAAAAAGAACGGCTTGACCGATAGCCCTGGAAAGCGCCGGGTCAGTTTCTTCCACATAGCTTCGGTGCGCGGCGTGCGTGGGACAACGCCCTCAACCAGTGCTCCTTTGCTGGCGTTCTTGACATCGAACTCGCTGGTGTCACAGCCGCAAGCGCTCACCAGCTTGGCGAGCTCGGCATTCGACAAGGTCCGCTGCAGCCCCCATTTCTCTCGGACATAGGCCCGCAAGAAGACACGCTGCAAAATGCCGGGGCTACCGTCCTTGGTTACCTGCAAGCCGTGGCCTTTCTTCGCCCGGCGAGTCAAGGTCAAGGCGCGGTGTGACAGGTAGAAATCCTGCCAATCGACCCAGTCGTCGAGGTTTTTCAGACAGCGCCGCTCACGCCACGCATCGAAGAGGTTGCGGGCGAGTTCCGCTTCCATCAGGTTCGGCCATGGCACCGTGTCAAAGGCCAGATGCTCGCCGCCGGGGTATTTCACCATCTGGGGATTGATCGGCCGGCGCTTGAAGTCGAATTCGAGATTCATCGTTGTCAGCCTTTCCAGGCGTACGACATCGCGGCCATGCACCATCTGGTCGCGAATGGACACAAAGGGCCGGGTCATCGTTTTCTGGCCAGGCTCGCGGTTGACGTAGAGCTGAACCATGTAATCGTTACGATCCTGGACCGACTCCGGCGGTGAGATTGAGCCTTTGGCGAGCAGGGTGCCGTACTTCGCTTCGGTGACCGTATCGATCATCAGCGTTGCGACCGCCCTGGTACGCATTGGCAAAACCTGGATGGCAGCATGTTTGACCTTGAGCATCTGGGTCATGCTTCCACCCGCCGGCAGAGGTCCAGATAGCGCTGACAGAGCGTGCCGGACAGGTCGATTTCGTCCTCGCGGGCATTAGTCAGAAAACCATCGGTCGTGACTGAGGCCACCACGCGGTGCGCCGGAATGCGGTGCAGAAGTTCGCCGATGACCGCCCGGACGAATCCGGTGACATGTGCGGCGATGGCTGCGTTGGTTAGGGCCGACGGGCCGATCTTGCGGCTTTCCAGCGTGGCCAACTCGAAGGCTTTGCGGTCGCGAAGACTTTGGGCTGTTTTGCCATAAACCGAATTGCCCAGCAATTTGGCATATTCTTCGAAGACTGGATCATGTGCGTAGCCCTTGCGCAGTGCCCGAATCTTGCGGACGAAGGGCTCGAAGATGCGGATATCGTCGGGGTCATCCTCCCAAAGCCAGATGACGCCTCGCCGGATCGTGATCGTGCAACCCTGACTGACCGCAAGGGCGATCTCCGGAGCGGTTGCATAGGTCTGCCCGGCGAGACAGTAAATCAGCCCGCGCTCCTCGGATCGAACCGCCAGCCCGGGAAAACGGACTGGCTTTTCGTAACTGAAATCGATCCAGGCAACGCCCAGGACGTCGCCGAGGAAATCCTTGAGGCGACGGGTCTCAAATGACTGGCTGAAGGCGATTCGGCGCACCGAAACCATGCCGGTCGTGTAGGCACCGACCAGATCGACGTCGATCCACTGATCAAGGTCGCTGGGGCCACACTGAAAGCATTCGTTGCGGCCACCATGAAAACCTTCGATGGCGAAATGCTCGTGGAAGGCACGCTCACCACCGACGACCATCCGTTGACGAGTACGGCGCCGGCCAGTTGATACATCCCACTCGATGACGTCCTTTTCGTGGACGTCAAAGAGCGCGGTATAGTCCAGCCCGGCTTCTTCCATCGATTGGAGGCAGTAGGTCACCGCCAGCGCACCGGATGAAACACGCGGGTCATCGACACCGACCACCTCTTTGGCGAAAGCAATGATGCGCAGCCAGTACAGCAAGGTGATCTCGGCATCGCGGATGCCGTAGTGCCTAAAATAGTCGAAATGGTCGCGTTTTACGGCACTCATGCACGACTTCTTGTAGCCGGGCAGGTCCTTCTCGAGTTCGAGCTTCTTGATACCCAGGGACTCGCCAAGGTTAGCCAGCGCCGCGCGCGGCGGGGCATGCAAGGCAATATCAACGAAGCGGGTCGAGATGATGAAGCAGGCTTCGCCTTGCTGGATGCTCACCGCCGGCGGGGTCATCATGCGTTTAACGTCTTTGAGTTTGTGGACGATCTCGAAGTCGATGTCGCCCGTCGCCGTTGCGACCTTGCCACCGACATTGGTCAGGCGGCGCTTATAGACAGGCAGGTCAGCGGTGACAGCCAGGTCACTACGCAAACTGAAGCCGGCCAGTTCCAATGCCTTCGGAGCAGCGATGAGGCAGCCGGTGGCGAGGGCCAGTCGAACGACTTCGCCGAGCATTTCGGCGAGGGTGAGACGGTCATCGACGGCCGGCGAGTTCGGGTAGCAGATGACGGCGAGATCGCCGCCGATGCCGCTAAAATAAAACTGGTAGGAATCGACACCAAGGACGCTGTCCGTGATCGGCGTCCATTCGGCATCATATGCGCCGTAAAAAGTATCGCCCGTGCCGAGCAGTGGGTGGCCAGGGTCGGGGCGACCAATCCGGGCTATGGCCTCGGCGATGTGATTCTCGGCCAGAGCGTCTAGGACTTCGTCATCAGCGAGCTGATCGAGCGCTCGGGGGTGCTTGCCTTCGGCCTCGATCAGGCAATAATCGATCGCAAAGGGCTTGTCTGTTTGGGATTCGGTACGGATGAATTCCAAGATGGATCTCCTCGGGGCTGAAGACCCCGATGCCCTGGCGGGCATCGGGGGCACGGGTCATCGCTTACGCGGTGACGCCGCGGATCAGCTTTTCCCAATCGGGCTGTTTGAAGCCCTTGCCAGCGTCGAGGCAATCCATGATGGCCTCGGCAACACGCTGCTGAGCGAGCGGATCAGGGGTTTCCACCTTGCCAAGCAGGTTGCCGTTGCTATCATGACAGGCGACGCCGCTTTCAACGGTGGTGACGTTTGCGATTACCCAAGTGCGGCACCCGCCACCATTCGGGAATCGGAGGATACAAATAGCCATTGGCTGTTCTCCTTATGGCGGAACAAGCTCCGCCGAGCCGTCCTTCGGAGAAATTTGAAGAACGGACGTCACGATATAGACGCTGTATCTTCGATTGGGAAACTGCCAAACTTGCCAAAAAGTTTGACAGCTACTTGAGCGGCAATGGAACTGTGCTAGACAGCCCAACCCCTGACATCGACAATCTCAATCTTGAAGCAGACGCAGATCGCGTTCTGAATCCCATTTGGCGCGATCCGTTTTTGGCCTTCATGGATATGTCGCATCTACCGCCAGAACGGCTTCTCGTCTGGGCTCGGGCGGCACTAGCGGCCTATCCTGCGGACCCTACCCAGGTTGATCGCCGTTATCCGCCAACTCTGGAAATAATTAGCCATTGGCTATCCAAGATGCATTCCCTGGAAGAACGCCAAAACCGCCGTATGCGGATTGCGGCGATGGAAGAGGTCGACGCCATGGTTTGTTGTATCGCCACAGCACCGATTATTTGCGACTCGGGAGATAAGGAAATCCTGATTGGGACCCTGATTATCGGGTTCGAGCGTAGAAGTGAAACTCTGGTTCACCACATCATTCGACATGCAGTAAATGCGGCGGATGTATTGCTTATCGCCCAGAAGTTGGTGGCGATGGCCTCAAAAAGGATTAAAGCAGTCTCTTTGGATACAGCACGCTATCTGGTGTTGCCGATTTCGACCGCTAGAAGTGATTGGGGCGATGAATTGCGCCAGTTTTTCAGGAAAAATCGGCGAGATGATGCGGGTAAGCCCCCAAATCTGAACCTGCCATCGGGTTTTACTATGATTGATCAGTCCCAAGTGGTTGAGGTCAACCTTCAGGGGCGACGTTTTAGGACCCGCCATGATCTGTGGTTACCAATTGACTACGCAGTTAGCTGTCCTCTGCCCGATATCTACTGCAACGACGATCAGGGTGACAATCAATTGCATGATCTTCTGGCCAAGGCTTCACGCGGAATTCGTCAGGCGATGAAAAAGACAGAGGGAGCAGGAAATTCGTTACCTACCTGGCAGGGGCTTAGCCGCGCACGCAGATAAGGTAATGTCTAGCTAGGGAGGCGCGCATTGGAGAAATCGTTCGCGGTAAAAGCGAAATTTCTACGCTGAGTTTTCTCCCGGATAGCACCCCGTAAACGATGGAAACCGCCTGTGCGAGCGGCGTTTTTTGGGAAGTGCTGGCCGAGTAACTTCTTTGTTATACCCCCATGGGTAGCATTACCCTATTGCCACAGTTGCAGACGTTGATGGCATTCAGTTGGAGGTAAGCGGGCACCATGCTCAAGCATGGCTCGCAGTGCTTCAGCCGCCCGGGTTGGCGCAATGATGGCGTGAGCGACAAGCTGGTCCAGTAGCCAGAGTACGCCGAATACCTGAATACCATCCTTGGTCGCTTGTTTGCGTAGCTTGCCATCGCCCGTAAGCAATGGGTGTGGTATTTCTTACGAAGATCAAGTTCCCGAACGGCCGCAGCCTCACCAGGAGCATCCGCAGGTACAAAATTTCACTGGCGCACCCTGCTTCTTTGTGAAATGCACCTTGATTTCGATTCCCTCCGGCGCCCTGGCCGCCATGGAGGAACAGCGGTACGAGCACCGTGACGCCCAATAACGAACATGAAGTGGGAGAGCCTGTTTCAATCGCTGCCTGCGCGTAAGGCGTTCTTGCCAGATCGCGTTGCAAGCCGGCTTCTGGTCACGCTCTGGTCACCGCTAGGTCAAACCCAAAGCAACTGCGTCTAATCGGGCCGTGAGATTTTAGAACTCCGCTCGTTCTACCGGGCTGGATAGGCTTGGAAGCATTGGGCATAAGGGAGCATTTTCTTGCTTCGCCAATCTCGAGTTTTAAGTTTTCATAACCCATAGGTCGGCAGTTCGATTCTGCCCATCACCACCAAAGATTCAACGAGTTAGGGCCAGCTTATGCTGGCCCTAGTCGTTTCTGCGACGACAAGGCGCTGATCGGTTGAATTTCCGCACTCCCTTGCGATGTGCGTGGGCCGGTGCGAATACCGCCTGGCGGTTGTCAAACCTATCAGACGCCTCTTCCGTTGCCTTGGCCGCGTGCCAAGCTGTTTTGATGCCTCAGGCGACGATTTTCACCGGCTCGGGCCGCCGGAGGGTTTGCTACCGTAAGGGGCTGTTTTCGGGTAACCGGCTAGGTCGAGCAGGTTGTGGTAGGCGCCGGCTTCAATGCCGCGAAATTTCTGACTTCCCACCTTGATGGAGGGCACGAAGAGATCGCCGACCAGCTGCTTCAGCTCTTCGGCTTCTTCGGGCTTCTGGATCATTTTTTCCGTGAACGGGACGCCTCGGGCATTCAGCAGATCGCGCGCCTGCTTGCATTCGCTGATGCAGTCGGCGGTGGTGAATAGCGTCACCGGGAAGGCTTCCATCGCCTTCCTGGTGGCAAAGGGCAGGCTGTCGCCCGGTTCGTCTGCGGTGCCCGTCTTGGTCACCGCCTTGGCCCTGCCCGGTGGCGGCGAGTCCGAAATGATGGTCTTGCCGCCTTCTATCCATTTGTAGGTTTCGGCCATGGCCGCCGGGCCTGCCAGAAGCAGGCACAGTGTCAGCAGGTAACGCATTATCGTTCTCTCCCCGTGAACCGCTCAGGCTGCAATCATACCGCTATGGCGCAGCAGCGCGTCGGGGCTCGGTTCACGGCCACGGAAAGCCTTGAAGTTTTCCAGCGCCGGGCGGGAGCCGCCCTTGGAGAGGATTTCGTCGAGATAGCGCTTGCCGACGGTGGCATCGAACGGGCTGCCAGCTTCCTCAAAGGCGGCGTAGCAATCGGCCGACAGGACTTCGGCCCACTTGTAGCTGTAGTAGCCGGCCGCGTAGCCGCCGCCGAAGATGTGCGAGAAGCTGTTCGGGAAGCGATGCCAGGCGGGCGGGGTCAGCACGGCGACTTCCTGGCGGACTTCGTCGATCAGATCCATCACCGATTTCGCACCCTTCGGGTCGAATTCGCAGTGCAGGCGCATGTCGAAGATCGAGAATTCGAGCTGGCGCACGGTCATCATGCCGCTCTGGAAGTTCTTGGCGGCCAGCATCTTGTCGTACAGCGCGCGCGGCAGCGGTTCTCCGGTGTCGACGTGGGCTGTCATGTCCTGCAGGACTTCCCATTCCCAGCAGTAGTTTTCCATGAACTGCGACGGCAGCTCGACGGCATCCCATTCGACCCCGTGGATGCCGGAAACGCCCAGTTCCTCGCCGCGCGTCAGCAGGTGGTGCAGGCCGTGGCCGGCTTCATGGAACAGGGTAATGACTTCATCGTGGGTGAAGGTGGCGGGTTTGCCGCCGACCGGGCGGGCGAAGTTGCAGTTCAGGTAGGCGATGGGCTTCTGGATGCCGTTGGCAGTGCGCTTGCGCGAGCGGGCCTCGTCCATCCAGGCGCCGCCACGCTTGGTCTCGCGGGCGTAGAGGTCCATGTAGAACTGGCCGACCAGATCGCCGGCCAGCGTCTCGATGCGGTAGAAGCGCACGTCCTCGTGCCACACCGGTGCCTTGTCTTCCTTGACCTTGACGGTAAACAGGCTCTCGATGACCTTGAACAGGCCGGCGACAACCTTGGGCTCGGTGAAGTACTGCTTCACCTCCTGGGCGGAGAAGGCGTAGCGCGCCTGTTGCAGCTTTTCGGAGACGAAGGCGGCATCCCACGGCTGGAAGTCGGCAATGCCCAGCTCGTCCTTGGCGAAGGCGAGCAATTCGGCCATGTCCTTCTCGGCGAAGGGCTTGGCTTTCTTGGCCATGTCACGCAGGAAGGCGAGCACCTGTTGCGGCGTGTCGGCCATCTTGGGCAGCAGCGAGACCTCGGCGAAACTCTTGAAGCCCAACATTTGGGCATCTTCGGCGCGCAGTTCGAGGATGCGCTGCATCAGTGGGCCGTTGTCCCATTCCGGCTTGGAGTAGCCGTTGTCGATCTCGGCGGCGCGCGTGGCGTAGGCGCGGTACATGCGCTGGCGCAGTTCGCGGTTCTCGGCGTATTGCATGACCGGGCCGTAGGACGGTGCGTGCAGCGTGAATTTCCAGCCATCGACACCGGCCTTCTCGGCGACTTCACGGGCCGCGTCCTTGGCGTAGCCGGGCAGGCCGGCCAGCACGGCTTCGTCGGTGACCACCTCGGCGAAGGCGTTGGTGGCATCCAGCAGGTTTTCGGAGAACTTGGCGGCCAGTTGCGAAAGCTCTTC
The DNA here is from genome assembly GCF_051122455.1 of Dechloromonas sp. ARDL1. Lineage (NCBI taxonomy): Bacteria > Pseudomonadati > Pseudomonadota > Betaproteobacteria > Rhodocyclales > Azonexaceae > Dechloromonas > Dechloromonas sp. ARDL1. The sequence goes on along the minus strand of NZ_CP168939.1, from coordinate 2,852,770 downwards.
CATGATTGCCTGGTAGCGCGGCTTCTGGTCTTCCGGCAACTCGGCGCCGCTAAGGCGGAAATCGCGAATCTCGTTGTCGATGATCTTTCGACGTTCGGCGCTCAGCGTGGCGTATTCCGGGCTTGCCTTGAGGGCGCGGTACTTGTCGAACAACTTCAGATTCTGGCCGAGTTCGGTATAGAAGCGCGACACCTCGGGCAGCATCTCGTTATACGCTTCGCGCCAGGCCGGCACGTCATTGACCGAGTGCAGGTGGCCGACAATGCCCCAGGCGCGGCCGAAGCCCTCCAGGCCGTCCGAGAGCGCACCGGCAAAATCGGCCCAGGTGACCGGGGAGGCATCGCCAGTGAGTTTGTCGATCAGTGCGCGGCCGTCGGCGAGCAGGGACTCGATGGCCGGCTTGACGTGTTCCGGCTGGATCAGGTCGAAGCGGGGCAGGTCGGTGAAGTCGAGCAGCGGATTGTTGGCTTGGGTCATGGTCGTCGGGGCAATAAAAAACGGGCGGTCTGCGCCGCCCGTGGATTGGCGTTCGGCAGGCTATTCTACAAGGTCGCGATAGGCGTGCCACGTGGCATGGCCGAGAATCGGCATGATCACCACAAGCCCGAAGAGCAGGGTGGCGAAACCGATCAGGGTCAGGGTTACCAGCAGGGCAGCCCACAGCAGCAGCGGAACAGTATTGGTCAGGAAGGCGCGCAGGCTGGTTATCGTGGCGGTCGGCATGTCGGCGCCGTGGTCGAGCATCATCGGCACCGTCACCACCGAGATCATGAACACGCACAGGGCAAGCACGCCGCCTAGCGCGAACCAGGTGCCGATGAAGGCGTTATGTTCGCCACTCAGCAGCAGGCTGACGATGAATGAACGGGCGTCGATGCCGGTCGAACTGCCGAGCAGGGCAAAGGCAATGGCCGAAAAACGCTCCCACATCAGGCCGATCAGCGCCAGGAGCAGTCCGTAGAAGGCGAGCGATTCGCCGTTGTGGCGGAAGCATTGCAGGGTGTCGATGAAGAGGGGGCTTTTCCCGGCTTCATGTTGCCGGCTCATCTCGTTCAGCCCGGCGGCGAGCAGCGGTGCGACGAGGAAAAAGCCGGAAACCGACACCGTGAGCAGATGCGGCCGGTTCAGCGTGGCGAGAATGATCAGGTCGCCGCACAGCGCGAACAACAGACCGTAGGCCAGCGAAGGCAGCGGATTGGCCGCGAGGTCGTGCCACCCGGACTTGAGCCAGGCGAAGGGCTGGGCCATGCCGACGCGCCGGATGTGGGGCAAAGGCAGCTGGTGCGCATGGAAGTCGGAAACAGGTTTCATCGCGGCCTCCCTCCTCGATTGGGGTTATGGGTGTTGGACCGGTGGGAGGGGGCAGGGTTCCGTTGATGAACGACTGCAAACGGCCAGAAGCGGACACTTGGTTAGCCATTCCCAAAGCAGACATCGCTTTGCGACAGTTGTCCGGCATATTGAAGTTGTTATACTGACAACCAATATTCCAAGTGACTGAAAATAATGGGGTTAAAACAACAAATCCAGCGTCGGCAATATCAATTGTTATACGGGCCTCTGTGTCCGTATAAACACTGTTAGAACTACGACCACAGTTGTCCATACCGCACTCAAATAAGTGATGAACCACAATGGCAAAGCCACGCATCTTCATTAGCTCAACGTATTACGACCTCAAACATATCAGAGCTGACCTTGAGCGATTCGTTCTTGAGCAAGGATACGAGCCGATACTTAATGAGAAAGGGAACATCCCTTATGGCTCAGAAAAGCGACTGGAAGAGTACTGCTACAAGGAAATCGACCTATGCGACATTTTGGTTTCCATCATTGGTGGTCGCTTTGGCACCGAGTCACGAGACCAGAATTACTCGATTTCAAACTTGGAGTTAAAGACGGCTATTGAAAAGGGGCGGCAAGTCTACATTTTTGTCGAGAAAAGCGTACTTGCTGAGTATCGGACATATGAGATAAACAAGGGCAAAGCTGAAGTCCGCTACGCGGCTGTCGATGATGTACGCGTCTACAAATTTCTCGAGGAAATATTCGCGCTCCCACTAAATAACCAAGTTAAGGCTTTCGAAACGGTGCACGAAGCCATTAGTTATTTGAAAGAGCAATGGTCCGGTCTATTCCAACGGCTATTGAGCGAAAGCGCCCGGCAAAAAGAAGTAAATTTGATCGAAAACCTAAATACGACGGCAAAAACTCTTAAGCAATTAGTCGAGTATCTCGCGGCTGAAAAAGCTCGCGGGAACAAAGCGATTGAAGAAATATTGTTCAGTAACCATCCAGCGTTTGACGATATCCGTAAGAAGACAAAGATAGCCCATCGAGTAATTTTTCAAAACGTTAACGAGCTAGCAGGCTGCTGAAATACCGCCCTGCAACTGCAGACGGTGGCATGGAACGGAGTCGTTTTTCGTAAGGCGAAGCGGATTTTCGGTCGTTCGCACGTGTTTTACAGGGATTCCGAGGTGTTTTCCTATCATATTGCCCCCAGCGGACGGATTGCTCCCAAGGAGCGCATGCGCGTCAGGTTGTAGGCGGCCATGGTCAGCACGAACAACTGATCGACCTTCTCCAGTCCGCGCACCATCACCTGGCGTATCGGCCCAATGAACTTGGCCCAGCCGAATCCCTGTTCGATGAGTTTGCGCTTTTGCTGGGAGATCGCGTAACCGTCACTGCCGGCAATGTCGTCCGGCACGGCAGAACGGCGATGGCTGGTGTTCTGCGCCACATGGGGAATGACATTCAGTTCGATGAGTGCCGCAATGAATTCCTGGGCATCGTAGCCCTTGTCCGCGCCGAGGGTGATTTCAGCCGTTTCGCCGGCGACTTGGCGGGCATCGGCGATCAGGGCCTTGGCAACTTCCCGCTCGGCATAGCCATCGGCCGTGGTCACGACCGCACTGGCAATGAGTCCGTGGCGGTTGTCGCTCAAGGTGTGTCCCATGTAGCGCAACTCACTGGCGGTATTGCCCTTGCGGTACAGTCGGGCATCCGGGTCGGTACGTGAGGCGTGGGTGTCATTGCTGCGTGACTGGCCCTTGAAATTGCCGCCGCCTTCATCATCTCCGCCGTCCTTGCGCAGGAAACTCTTGTGTCCCGCCCAAGCCTGGATGAGCGTGCCGTCGACACTGAAATGTTCGCCTGATAGCCAGTTCTGCTTCTCGGCAATGGCCAGTACCGCATTGATGAATCGCCCCGGGAATTGAGGAGGCTCCATTACCTGAGAGAATGGAGCCATGATGAGCAAATCAAACAGATATTCCCCTGAAGTCAGAGAACGTGCGGTGAGGCTGGTACAAGAAGCCCGCAAAGAACATCCGTCGCAATGGGCAGCCATTGAATCGATAGCGCCGAAGATTGGTTGCGCAGCCCAGACGTTGCATGACTGGGTCAAGCGACATGAAGTGGATACGGGCCGGCGCGATGGGATAACCACCGATGAGCGTGAGCGTATGAAAGCCTTGGAGCGGGAGAACAAGGAGCTCCGTCAGGCCAACGAAATTCTGCGGCTAGCCAGTGCGTTTTTCGCGCAGGCGGAGCTCGACCGCCTCAAGAAGAAGTGAGGACATTTATTGACCGGCACCGGGAGACATATGGGGTCGAGCCGCTCTGCAAGCTATTGCAGGTTGCCCCGTCTGGCTATTGGCGTCACGCTGCCCGGCAACGCAATCCTTCCCTGCGGAGCGCCAGGGCGCAACGGGATGAATTGCTGATTCCTCAGATTCAACGGGTTTGGCAGGCCAATTTCCAAGTCTATGGTGTCCGCAAGGTTTGGCGGCAATTGCTCCGTGAGGGAACGCCCGTGGCGCGTTGCACGGTCGAACGGCTGATGAAGCATCTTGGCCTGGAAGGCGTCAGGCGCGGCAAGATCATGCAAACGACCTTCAGCGACACCCGTACGCCTTGCCCGCTGGATCGGGTGAATCGCCAGTTCAAGGCCGAGCGCCCGAACCAACTGTGGGTCTCTGATTTTACGTATGTCTCTACTTGGCAGGGATTTGTCTATGTCGCCTTTGTGATTGATGTCTTCGCTCGTCGTATCGTCGGCTGGCGTGTCAGCAGGTCAATGCGTACCGATTTTGTCCTCGATGCGCTTGAGCAGGCGCTGTATGACCGACAGCCCAAGCGTGACGGGGCACTGATTCATCACTCAGACAGGGGAAGCCAGTACGTTTCCATCCGCTACACCGAGCGGCTGGCCGAAGCAGGCATCGAGCCCTCTGTCGGCAGCAAAGGCGACTCTTACGATAATGCCCTGGCTGAAACCATCAACGGCCTCTACAAAGCCGAATTGGTTTATCACCGGGGCCCCTGGAAAACCATCGAGTCCCTGGAGCTGGCCACCCTGACTTGGGTGACTTGGTTCAATCACACTCGACTCCTCGAGCCCATCGGAAACATCCCGCCCGCCGAGGCGGAGGAACGGTACTATTCACAATCCCTTGTGCAGGCAACGACCGCCTGCACTTAAACCTCGGAGCCTCTACGAAACCCGGGGCGATTCATTGAAGAGTTCGATCACGGCATCGTGGGCAATCAGGCGTTCGCGATTCTTGGTGAAGACGGTGGGCACCCAGACTGCATCGTCCATCGATAGGCCGATGAACCAGCGAAAGAGCAGGTTGTACTGGGTCTGCTCCATCAATTGCCGTTCCGAGCGAATGCTGTAGAAGATTTGCAGCAGCATGGCACGCAGGAGTTTCTCCGGGGCAATGCTGGGGCGACCGCCTTTGACGTCGGCGGCATACATGCCGCTGAGCAGGGGTTCGATATCCTTGAGCGCCCGATTCACCATCGCCCGGATCGGCCGCAACGGGTGCTGCGCCGGCACAAAGTCGTCCAGGCGACGCATCGTAAACAAACTCTCGGTGAAGGTGTCGGCTCCGCGCATGATCCGCTTTGTGCTCTCGGTAATCTCGGTGAATCTCTATAACGATCAAACCCGCTGTTTCGTCGACAGGATGGGGAAGTATTTCAGCAGCCTGCTAGACGAATTACTACGTGCACATAAGTTTTCGTCAGGTGACGATCTGATCGACAACTGGGCGAAGGAAGGCTTTTTCAATTGGCAACGCCCGTTTGAAGAAGTCATACGAGTATCGTCGGAGATTTTTGACCAAGACGGAAGGCTAAAACCCTACACCGCCTCGGAATGGAAAAGCGAATGGGTTGAATACGAAGAAGATGAAATCCCGTTCTAACCCTGCGCACCAGAGGGACGCTCCGCCGGCAAGCCGGCTACGCGCCCCTGAGCTTTAACGTTGAACGTCATCTTTTCCAAACCCTGAGCGTCGGCTTTGGGCACAAATCCGCCAAAGCTATAAACAAAAACGCCCGCATTCAGCGGGCGTTTTTGTTGAAGCGTTTTTCGCTTACAGCGTCTTGCCGGTCAGGCGTTCGTAGGCTTCGATGTACTTGGCGCTGGTGCGGGCGATGACGTCGGCCGGGAGCTTGGGGCCGGGGGCGACCTTGCCCCAGTCGAGGGTTTCCAGGTAGTCGCGGACGTACTGCTTGTCGTAGGAGGGCGGGTTCTGGCCTTCGACGTACTGGTCGGCCGGCCAGAAGCGGGAGGAGTCCGGGGTCAGGGCTTCATCGATCAGGTGCAGGGTGCCGGCCTTGTCGATGCCGAATTCGAACTTGGTATCGGCGATGATGATGCCGCGGCCCTTGGCGTAGGCGGAGGCTTCTTCGTACAGGCGCAGGGCGGCGATGCGGGCTTCGTCGGCCAGGCCGGCGCCGTTCTTGCCGGTGCCGGCCAGGGCTTCGGCGAGGTCGGCAGCGCAGTTGGCCTGGGCGGTGGCGAAGGAGACGTTTTCGTCATGGTCGCCGACAGCAGCCTTGGTGGCCGGGGTGAAGATCGGCGATGGCAGCTTGGCGGCCATCTTGAGGCCGGCCGGCAGGGCGATGCCGCAGATGGCGCCGGTCTGCTGGTAGTCCTTCCAGCCCGAGCCGATGACGTAGCCGCGCACGACGGCCTCGATGGGCAGCGGACGCAGGCGCTTGACGACAACGGCGCGGCCGCGCACCTGGTCGCGCTCGTTCGGAGCGACGACAGTTTCCGGGTCGATGCCGGTCAGTTGATTCGGGACGATGTGACCGAGCTTGTCGAACCAGAAATTGGCGACGGCCTGCAGCACTTCACCCTTGCGCGGGATCGGGTCGGGCAGGACGACGTCGAAGGCGGAAAGGCGATCGCTGGTGACGATGAGCAGCTTTTCGTCGTCGATGGCGTAGATGTCGCGGACCTTGCCCTTGTTGATGAGGGGGAGGCTGGTGATGGTGGATTCGAAGAGCGGAGCGGTCACGATCGGGGTTCCGAAATGAGCAAAGGGGAGATTATAAATTATTGCTGGGGTTGGTTTCGTGCCTGATGCGTGAGGTGATTCTTTCAAGGGCTGTTTTCCGCCTTGAGAGAGCCGGCCCCGGAAAATCGGACAGTAGGATAAGTGATAGCCTTGCTTCACCCACGGCCGCGTAGCGGCTTGAATGAGGAGCAAGAGCATGACGAGAAGGAAGCGGCGGAATCACTCGCCGGAATTCAAGGCCAAGGTGGCGATCGCTGCCTTGAAGGGCGACAAGACGCTGGCTGAACTGGCGCAGCAATTCGATGTGCATCCGAACCAGATTACGGACTGGAAGATGCAACTGCTGGAACGTTCGTCGGTTGTGTTTGGCGAGAAGCCGGCGAAGGAAATAGGACCGGACATCCAGACCATGCAGGCCAAGATTGGTCAGCTGACGTTGGAGAACGATTTTTTAGAAAAGGCGCTCACCAAGGCGGGCATGCTGAGCGCAAGAAGATGATTGACCGCAATCACGACCTGCCAGTGGTCCGGCAATGCCAGATTCTGGCGTTGGCACGGTCGACGGCCTACTACACGCCGAAACCGACCTCAACCGAGGAATTGGCGCTGATGCGCCGGATGGACGAATTGCATCTGGAGTTCCCATTCGCCGGAAGCCGGATGCTGCGCGACCTGCTCAGAAATGAGGGGCAGCCCGTCGGCCGCAAGCGGATCCGCCGGCTGATGCGGCAGATGGGCATCGAAGCCTTGTATCGCAAGCCGAACACCAGTCGTCGGCATGCGGCCCACCCGATTTATCCCTACCTGCTGCGCAACCTGAGCATCGAGCGGCCCAATCACGTGTGGGCGACCGACATCACCTACATCCCGATGCGCCGAGGCTTCGTCTATCTGGTCGCCATCGTTGATTGGTACAGTCGCCGGGTTCTGGCCTGGCGTTTATCGAACACGCTGACCACCGACTTCTGCCTCGAGGCATTGCAGGAAGCGATAACGCGTTACGGCACGCCGGAAATCTTCAACACCGACCAGGGCAGCCAGTTCACCAGCAGCGAATTCACCGGGCAGCTCAAAGCGAACGGCATTCGTATCAGCATGGACGGCAAGGGTTGCTGGCGTGATAACGTCTTCGTCGAGCGCCTCTGGCGGACCATCAAGTACGACGAGGTGTATCTCAAAGCCTATGAGTCCGTATCCCACGCCAAGGCGAGCCTGGGGCAGTTCATCACGTTCTACAACAGCCGGCGGCCTCATCAGGCATTTGCCGGCAAGACACCGGACATGATTTACTTCGCCGGCTTGCCGCAGGAACCCCTCGCCGCATGAAACCCGCGTTACCCACCGCGCCGGCCGCCTACGGTCTGAACGGACCTTCGGCAACCGTCACCGTGGATAACGCTACACCCGCAGGGCTCCACTTATCACCGTCGAAAATCTGTCCAAACAGCCGGGTCCTGCTCTGAGGGCGTCTCACTTTCTTTTGCTTCGCCAAAAGAAAGTAAGCAAAGAAAAGGCGACCCCAGCTTACGCGGTCGGCTACGCCGACTCCCCTGCGCTACTCGCGGCCGGCGGGCGCTGCGGAACTCGGGCCTTTGGCCCTCAAACAGTCCTCGCGCTTTTTCCGCCGGCAGCTGCGTTGCTCGGCGCTTCAGATGGGGACCCGAAAGGCGTCATGCGACGGGGTGCTGTCCGCCAAATAGAGTATTGTGGTCGCTAAGGAAAAGTATTTAGAAGTCTTGTGACTGCTTGATTCCGGACGCTCTGCCGGGCCCCTTGAGAGGTGCCGAGCAACGCAGAAATGCCGGGGGCTTTCGGCTTGCCTTGTCTGAGCCGCAGGCGAGTTCAGGCAAGCCGGCCGGCGTTTCGAGTAGCACAGGGAACCCGCGCAGCGGGCACCGACCCGGGGTCGCCTTTTCTTTGCTTACTTTCTTTTGGCGAAGCAAAAGAAAGTGAGACGCCCCGCAAGGGCGGAAAACACAGCCCGAACGAGGCAACAAACAGGCCCTCAGGCCGCCCCTTCTTCCTTCGCTAGCTTCTTTCGCATTCGCCGCGTCCCCCAAGCCACCAGCCCGGCAATTACCGGAATCGATAGCGCCGTGATCACGTCGGTGTTGAGGTGATGCAGTTCCTTCGTCCCCTTGGCGATGTACTGCACCAGCTGCGATCCGTAGTAGGTCAGCACGACCACCGAGAGGCCCTCGACGGCTTCCTGCAGGTGCAGTTGCAGCTTGGCGCGGCGGTTCATCTGGGCGAGCAGTTCCTGGTTCTGGCGCTCGAGTTCGATGTCGACGCGGGTGCGCAGCAGCTGGCTGTTGCGGGCGACGCGGGCGGAGAGTTCTTCCTGGCGGCGGGCGATGGCTTCGCAGGTGTTCATGCCGGGCAGCAGGCGGCGCTGCATGAATTCGGTGAAGGTCGGCAGGCCGGAGATGCGCTGTTCGCGCAGTTCCTCGATGCGCTGCATGACCAGCCCGTGGTAGGCGCGGGAGGCGCCGAAGCGGAAGGTGGTGCGGGCGACGGAGTGCTCGACTTCGGCGGCGAGCCGGGACAGCGCGGCGAGGATGTTGCGCTCGTCGTCGGCGCTCCGGGCCTGGCCGATGTGGTCCATCATTTCGGCCAGCTCCTTTTCGCCCTTGTACAGCCACTTGCCGACTTCCTTGGCGACGGGCAGGCCGAGCAGGGCCATCATCCGGTAGGTCTCGATCTCGACCAGGCGCTGCACGGTGCGGCCGGTCTGGCGTTGGGTCATGCTGGCGTTGAGCACGAGAAAGCGCGAGAAGCCGTTGTCGATCTTGAAGTCGGTGAAGATCCAGGCGGTTTCGTCGGCGACGCGCGCCGCGACCATGGTGCGGCCGTTCGGCGTCAGGCTGGCGAGCACGGAATCGGGGCTGATTTCGTCGGTGGAGCGTAGTTCGACATGGGTGGCGACGATCAGCTTGCCGGGAATGCCGGCGATCCATTCGGGATGCACGGCATCGAAGGCGGTGACGTCGGGATGCAGCTCCTCGCCGGTCGTCAGCGGGCGGAAGAAGGTGTAGCTGGAGAATTCGGTGTGCAGTTCCCAGCGCATGCGGAAGGCGCCGGTTTCGACCATCATGTGCGAGTCGGAACTGTCGATCGCATTGCAGACATGCCCCTGGCACAGCTTGGCTAGGTTGTCGCGGGCCGCCGGGGCTTTCTCGGTGCTGTGCTTGAAGACCAGGTGCGAGACGAGTACCGGGCCGACCAGCGGAACCGGCGGCCGGGCGTGGAACTCGTTGTTCAGGCGCTGGCGGAGCGGGTGTTCGGTCAGTTCGGAAAGCGCGAGGCGGGGATGCATGATCGGCGTCGAAAAGGTATGTTGCGGTGCACCAGATTGTAGCCCAACAAAATCAGCTTGCTGTGCGGGGAATGACGTAGCGCCCGAATTCCTGTTCGAGGGCGACGGCCGACTGTTCGAGCAGGTATTGGCGGAAGCGTTGGCCGGCCGGCAGCAGGCGTTTGGCGTTCATGTTCACCACGTACCAGGTGCGGTCGATCGGGGTGCCGATGACGTCGAGGATGCGGACCTCGGCAGTTTTTAGTTCCAGCGGCAGCGTGTGCAGCGACATCAGGGCCACGCCCATGCCGGCCATCACGGCCTGCTTGATGGTTTCGTTGCTGCCCATGCTGATCGTGCGCGGCGGGGTGAACAGGTGGTTCTTGAACATTTCCTCGGCGACGCGGCGCGAGCCCGAGCCCTCCTCGCGCAGCAGGAAGGTCTCGTGGCGCAGCTCGTGCATGTCGAAGCGGCGGGCGTCGCGCAGCGGGTGGTCAGATGGGCCGATGAGGATATAGGGGTGGCCGGCCATGGGCTCCGCGTGGGCGTCGATCTCGGTCGGGATGCGGCCCATCACGGCGAGGTCGATGGCGTTGTCCTGCAGCTTCTGGAGCAGGCTTTCGCGGTTGCCGACCGAGAACTGCACCTCGATGCCCGGGTGCTCCTGCGAGAACTTGGCGAGCAGGCGCGGCATGAAGTACTTGGCTGTGCTGACCAGTCCGACCGACAGCTGGCCGACTTCGGCGCCGAGCAGCGCCTGAAGGTTGGATTCAGCATCCTTGATTTCGCCGAGGACGCGCAGCGCGTGGTGCACCAGCATGTCGCCGGCGTCGGTCAGCGCCACGCCGCGCCCCATGCGCTCGAACAGCGGCAGGCCGACGTTGTCTTCCAGCTGCTTGAGCTGCATCGACACGGCCGGCGGGGTCAGGTGCAGTTCCTCGGCGGCGCGGGCGTAGCTCAGGTGGCGGGCGGCGACGACGAAGATTTGCAGCTGGCGCAGGGTCAGGGAGCGGACAAAGTTCATGGATGCGTGAAGGGTGGGCGGTATGGGCTCAGTGATTGCTGACTTTAGAAGCCGGACAGGTCGGCGTCAATCAGCGTGTCAGGTTCAGGTAAACCATCGGCAGTTGTTCGGGCAGCCGTTCGATGCGGTCGAGCACGCGCCAGTGCTTGCCGAAGATATGCCCGACATAGCGGTCGGCGTTCGGGTCCAGGCTCAGGCAGAAGGTCGAAATGCCTTCGGCGGCCAGCGATTCGACGGCTTGCCGGGTATCGGCAATGAGGTAATCCGGGTCGTTGACGTCGATGTCGGCTGGTTCGCCATCGGTGAGCAGGAGCAGGATGCGCTTTTCGCTGCGCCGTCCCGATAGCGTGTGGCCGGCATGGCGGATGGCCGCGCCCATGCGCGTCGAGTAACCGGCTTCGACGGCCGCCAGCCGCGCCTTGACGGGTTCGTCCCAGGCTTCGGAAAAGCCCTTGATGTGGTGGTAACGCACCTCGTGCCGGGTGTTGGAGTGAAACCCGGCAATGGCGCAGGCGTCGCCGAGCTCGCCGATGGCCCAGCCGAGCAGGGCGACTGCTTCGCGGGCGGTGTCGAGGATGCGCTGTTCGCTGCCGGGCAGGCGAGCGTTGAGCGATTGGGAAAGATCGATCAGCAGCAGCACGCTGATGTCGCGGCCATTGGTGCGCTGGCTGATGTTGATGCGCGGATCGGGCAGGTGGCCGCCCTGCCAGTCGGTCCACGCGCGGACCGCGATATCGAGGTCGAGTTCGCTGCCCGCTTCCTGGAAGCGCAGGCGCACCCGTTCCTGCGGCTTGAGCAGGTCGAGCAGGCGTTTCAGGCGGCGGGCGAGGACGGCGTGCCTGGCGAGCAGGCGGTCGATATCCGCTGGATTTCCTGACGTGTGCAGGGCTTCGTAGACGGCCGCCCAGTCTGGGCGGAAGCTTTGCGTCGCGGCATCCCATTCCGGGTAGTGGCGGGGCGGCAGGCCGGCGACTTCCGGGCTGGCCGCGGTGGGCTGCGGGTCGAAACTTTGCTCCTCGCCGCCGGCTTCGATGAAGGTCCACAGGTGGCGGTTGTCGTCGCGATAATCGACCTCGGTATCGGTGAAATGCACGTTGGCGAACTGGTCGCTGGGCAGGCGGGTACGGGCGGCCCAGGCCAAGGCGAGGTCGGCGACGGCGCGGGTGGAGGACTCGCCCTCCTGCAGCAGGGCGCGCAGACGGGTGGCGTATTCACGCGTGCCGGCTGCTGTGTAGCGATGTTGCGGATCGAGGCAGGCACGCGACAGACAGGTCAGGCGGTGGCGCACGGTGTTGACCCGGTCGGGATCGCAGGCGTCTTCGGCGGGTTGCGGGTGCAAAGCCAGCAGCAGGTGGCGCAGGCCGGGAAAGCGGCGCAGGAGCAACAGATCGACGCGGGCGTCTTCGAGCGTTTCCACGGCCATGCGTTGCAAGGGACTCCAGTTGTCGGCGACCAGTGGCTGGCTCCAACAGCGGTGGGCGGCGAGGTGGGCGAGCATGGCGCGGTAGCGATCCAGACCGTCGATGCCGGCCCGGCTGCTCAGGGCATCGGGCAGACGCATGCCGTCGGCGGCCAGGTAGGGGCGCAGGCCGGGGGCGGCGAAGGCGGTCGAATAGGGGACGAGCGGGCTGTCGTCGGCCCACAGTGCGCTCAGGCTCAAGGCGAGGCGGCGCTCGACATCGGCAAACAGCGTGCCTTCGCGCTCGCGTTGCAGCATGGCCCGGCTTTCCGGCGAAGCGAGCGCGAAATAGGCGCGCTGTTGCTCGGGGTGGTCGCCGGTGAGGCGAATGCCGCTGTCGATCCAGCGCCGCAGGCCGGCCAGCGAAAGGAGGCCGAGCAGGCGCGGTGCCTGGCGCAGGAGTTCCGGGAGGGCGGGGCTGGGGTGGGTTTGCTGGTGGCCGTGGATGGAGCCGGTGGTCCGCTCGGCGAGGTCGAGGGCCAGCGTCTGGTAATCGGCCAACCCGTCGGCGCTGCGCAGGCGGTCGCTGACGGCGCCCAGGGTTTGCAGCAGGGACGTGATGGCCGGTGCGTTCGGGGATTTCTGCAGGCGCCGGATGCTCTCCATCAGCGTCGGTAGCGTCGCCGATTGCGCTAGCCCCAGCGTAGCGATCACGCGCGGCCAGGCTTCGAGGAAGGCGAGCAGGGGTTCGGCGCCGCGCCCGAGCTTGCCGATGCTGCGCGCGGCTTCCAGAAATGCCGGCAGCTCGTCGGGGGCGATGTGCTCCCGGGCAGCGGCCAGGCATTCGTCGAAGACATCGGCAACGGCCGGGAAGCCGCAGTCGAGCGCGGTCCACGCGGCTTGCGACGCGGCGGTGGCCATCAGCCGCCGGCGGGCGTCGGCGATGTTGCGGATGCCGGGAACGGCCATGGTCAGCCGAACAGGGCGGCGATGGCGTGGTCCAGCGTGTCGATCACGTCGGTGTCGTCGGTGATCGGGCGGACCATGGCCATGCGGCAGGCGTCGACGGGGCTGATGCCCTGAGCGATGAGGGTGGCGGCATAGACGATCAGGCGGGTCGAGATGCCCTCGTCCAGCCCGTGCCCCTTGAGTCGGCGGCCGGCCTGGGCGACGGCGACCAGCTGCTCGGCGATGGCAGGGGCAATGCCGGTTTCGGCGGCGACGATCTGTACTTCCAGCGTGCTGGGCGGGTAATCGAACTGGAAAGCAGTGAAGCGCTGCTTGGTCGATTGCTTGAGGTCTTTCACCAGGCTCTGGTAGCCGGGGTTGTAGGAAATGACCAGCTGGAAATCCGGGTGTGCCGCCAGCTGTTCGCCTTTCTTGTCGAGCGGCAGGGTGCGCCGGTGGTCGGTCAGCGGGTGTATGACCACCAGCGTGTCCTGCCGGGCCTCGACGATCTCGTCGAGGTAGCAGATGGCGCCGATGCGGGCCGCCAGGGTCAGCGGTCCGTCCTGCCAGCGCGTGCCGCCGGCGTCGAGCAGATAGCGGCCGACGAGATCGGCGGCCGTCATGTCTTCGTTGCAGGCCACGCTGACCAGCGGTTTGCCCAGCTTCCAGGCCATGTACTCGACGAAGCGCGACTTGCCGCAACCGGTCGGCCCCTTGAGCATGACCGGCAGGCGGGCGGCGTAGGCCGCCTCGTAGTGGGCGACTTCGTTGTCCTGCGGCTGATAGAAGGGCTGCTTGCGGATTCGGTAGGCGTCGGGGCTGGTCATGGCGGCTTCTCCGTGGGGTTGGGGTTGCCTTATTTGTGCACGCCCAGCTTTTCGCGCCAGCCGGGGTAGAGCTTGTCGGCATCGCCCGGGAAGGAGACAAAGGCGCGGGCGAATTCGGGGTTCTCCCTGGCCCATTCGATGGGGTCGGCCTTGGCTTTCCAGCATTCGTAGGCCTGACGCAGCGATTTGGCGCCGGCGGCCGGGCTGTCGATATGGCCATAGGAGCCGCCGCCGGCGGTGTTGATGACGTTGCCGTGGCCGAGGTTCTCGAAGAAGCCGGGCAGGCGCAGGGCGTTCATGCCGCCGGAGATGATCGGCGTCGTCGGCTTCATGCCATACCATTCCTGGTGATAGGCCGGGCCGCTATAGCTGTCGCGCTCGATGATGTAGGCGATGGCGCGGTCGTCCTTCTCGCCCTCCATCTTGCCGTAGCCCATGGTGCCGACGTGGATGCCGGAAGCGCCCTGCAGGCGCGACATCTTGGCCAGCACGTAGGCGGTGTAGCCGCGCTTGGACTGCGGGCTGGTCACCGCACCGTGACCGGCACGATGGTAGTGCAGGTATTGTCCGGGGAAGCAGCGGCGGGCGGTGGTGACCATGCCCGGGCCGCCGACATAGCCGTCGACCAGGAAGGCGACCTTGTCGGCGTCCGGTCCGAAGGCTTCGAGAATGTACTCGCCGCGGGCGATCATTTCGTAGTGGTCGTCGGCGGTGATGTTGGCCGAGAAAATCTTCGGCTGGCCGGTCTCGTCCATGGCCCGGCGCATGGCGTCCACCACCAGCGGAATCACCTTCTTCATCGGGGCGAAGGTCTGGTTGCCCTGCGGCTCGTCGTTCTTGATGAAGTCGCCGCCCAGCCAGAATTCGTAGGCGGCGCGGGCGAAGGGCTCGGGGCGCAGGCCGAGCTTCGGCTTGATGATGGTGCCGGCGATGTAGCCGCCGTCCTGCAGCGGCCGGCCGAGTATGCGCCAGAGATCGGAAATGTCCTTGGCCGGGCCATCGAACAGCTGGATGGCGCGCGGCGGCACGAAAAAGTCGTACATCTTGGCGTATTCGATGTCGCCCATGCCCTGGTTGTTGCCGATGGTCAGGGTCAGGAAGGAGACGATCATCATGCGGCCGTCGGTGATGTTGCGGTCGAAGAGATCGATCGGGTAGGCGATACGCATCTCCTCCGAGGCTTCGTCAATGTGATAGACCAGCGCATCGACGCCCTTGGTGAATTCGTCGGTGGTGCATACCTCGACATTGGTGCCAGTGGACGACTCGGCGGCGAAGTGCGCGGCGGCTTCGAGATAGCCGTAGCCGGCCTTGGGTTTCATCTTGTAGGCACAGAGGATGTGCCCGCCGCCGGCGATCAGGTCTTCCTCGCGCAGGCTGAGGTCGGCGTAGCGGTTCGATTGGTCCATCGTTTGTCTCCTTGGGATTGTTCGTCGGGGCAGCGGATGGACAGAATGCTAGGGGGGACTACTGGTAAATAATAGTCATGTATTTTTATCGGACTGATCAGTGATCATTGAAGTTTTTCCGCTACCCAGATCGGCAGCGCCGCGCGTTGCGGGTTACGACCAGCGGGCGACGAAATCCTGCGCGTCGGCGAACCAGTGCGCGAAGTCCTCGCCGAAACCGGCCGCATCGGCAGCGAATGCCTGCTCGCCGCCGGCCAGCGGATTGGGTTGCCGGGCGCGACGGGCCATGCGTTGCAGCACGTCGGCGATGCCGGCCAGATCGGCATAGCTGCGCAGCCAGTCCTCGCGGGCCATCAGGTTCATGGCGGGGCGGGCCTGCTCGGGCAGGTCGGCCAGCCGGGCGTCGATGTGGCGATAGACCTCGGTGCAGTAGCGCTCGAGCGGCATCGGCCGCAACCGCGCCCAGTCGCGGGCCAGCAGGTGGTCGTAGAAGATGTCGACAAGCACGCCGGCGTAGCGGCGACGGTCGACGGCGACACGCTGGCGGCTGCGCTGAAAGGCCGGATGCGTCTCGGCGTGGCTGTCGATGGCCCGGTGCAGGGCGACGCCGCGCGCCAGGTCGGATGGCAGCGGGCCGGGCAGCGGCCCCTTGATCCAGTCACCGACCACGCCGCCGACGATCAACGCCGGATCGGCGCCGGCCAGCACGGCGTGGGCGAGGAAGTTCACAGGGGGCTTACTGCCGTTCGCTGTAGGTTGGCAGCGTGATGCGGAAGGCCATGGCCAGCAGCCGGGCGCCGAGGACCACGGCCATGCCGGCCCAGGCGGCGATGACCGGCGAAATGCCGAGCGCCTGTAGGCCGAGTAGCGTCAGGGCGCCGGCCCAGGCCGCCGATGCATAGAGTTCGCCGCGCTGGAAGATGAGCGGCACCTCGTTGCACAACACATCGCGCAGCACACCGCCGACGACGCCGGTGATGACGCCGAGCAGGCTGGCGACCAGCCATGGGGCCTGCCATTCAAGGGCGACCTGGGTGCCGGTGATGGTGAAGAGCGCGAGGCCGACGGCGTCCGGGATCAGGAACAGCCGGGGCGGCAGTTTCATGCCGCGCACGGCGAAGAAGACGACGAGGGTGGTGGCGATGGCGACCAGCAGATAGGTCTGGTCGGCGATCCAGAACACCTTGCGGTCGATCAGCACATCGCGCACCGTGCCGCCGCCCAATGCCGTGGCGGTGCCGACCATTACCGCGCCGACGAGGTCCATGCGCTGGCGGCCGGCATCCAGCACGCCGGTCAGGGCATTGACGGCGACGGCGACAAGGGCAGTCCAGTAGAGCAGGTTTTCCATGGCTTACTCGCTGGGCTGTGGGGGGCGTGTTGCGGCGATAGAGGCGGTCAGCCGCATCTCGTCAGGGCGGGAGGGGAAAAGAGGTGATGCCGTTGTTTCGTACTGAGGGGCGCGCATTGATGTCCAAGCCGGAGGGCGTTTGCCGTAATGTGGTTGCCGTCGTTTTCAGATGTCGACTGCAAGGCGGCGAGCCGGGTCGGCGTCGAGGTCATCTGTCTGCAACGGGGTCGCGGCAATGTTACAACCATCGTGAGCGAGGGGCACGATGGGCGCTTGCTTGCATGCGCTTCAGGAAGGCAGGAGCAGGCAGGGGCGGCCAGGTACTTTTCGCCTCAGTCGCCAGCCGCTCGGATGATCAGGGTGCCGGGTTTGGAGGTAGTCGGGCTCAACATGCGCGTCTTGCCTCGGAGCCCCAAACGGCGACTGCCGGCGTGCGAGGGGAACGGTATGGCGCTCCTGGGTTGCCTTGGTGGCGGAGGTCGTTGCTGCACCAAGCCATGAGTGGCTTGTTCGGGTTTGCGACGCACCCCCAACGTGATGAAGGGTCGGGGGTGATCACGTTGATTTATGCGAGGTAAGTGTCGAGATATTCCTGCGCCATCTCGGCCGATTTCTCGAAGGCGGCTCGGCTGACCTCGATGTTGAGTTGTACCAGGCGCTCGGTAACGTCGAGCACGCTGCCGGCAAAGGCGCCGGCGCCGGTGAGGGTGGTTTTCTGGGTTTCTGCAATGGCTTCGAAAGCAAATTTCATTGGTTTCTCCATGGGGATGAATGGGGCGCCTGTAGTCGCTCGCTGGAAGGCGGGCAAAACAGGCGCGACGGTGGACGAATCAAGCGGCCGTTTTGCGGACTCCGGTCACTTTCAAGCGCCGTATCGAGCCGTCAGGGAAGTCCCAGGCGATTTCCTGGCCGACCCTCAAGCCGATCAGGGCGCTGCCGACGGGGGTGAGTACCGATACCCTGCCCGCCGCGAGGTCTGCCTCTTCGGGAAAGACCAATTCGATTTCACGTTGCGTTCCGAGGCGTTCGTCCAAATAGACGCAACGGGTATTCATGGTCACCACGTCCTCTGGAACCTGTTCCTTTTTGACTACAATCGCGCGGTCCAGTTCATCCGACAGTTCGTCGTTCAGGGCGTATTCGCGCAAGCGCGCGTAGTCTTCCGCACTCAGCACAGGTGCGCCGAACTCCGGGTATTCTTCGGGTGATGTGTACGGTTTGGTAAAGCAGGTAGCATTCATGGGTGGCATGCTACTGCTCGGGTGGATATCCCGGTAGCCATCGGGAGGGCATCAAAATGTATCCTGTCGGGAAACAATTGTGGCGCGCGATGAGGAATAAGAGGGGCTGGCACACATGGCGGATTTGAATCTGATGGCGGTCTTCGCCCGGGTGGTCGAGGCGGGTAGTTTTTCCGAGGCTGCCCGGCGGGCGGGAACCTCCCGTTCGGCGATCAGCAAGGCGGTGGCCAAGCTGGAAAAGTCGCTCGGCGCACATCTGCTGAACCGGACTACCCGCTATCTCAGCCTGACCGAAATCGGCGCCGCGGTTGCCGAGCACTGCGCGCGCATCCTGGAGGAGGCAACGGAGGCGGAGAGACTGGTCGGCAGCCTCAGCAGCGAAGCGCGTGGCGTGCTGCGCGTCAGCGCCTCGGTGGCCTTCGGTACCTTGCATGTCGCCCCGGCCTTGGCCGAATTCCTGCCGCGACACCCGGAGCTCAAGATCGATCTCAGCATCACCGATCGCTGGGTGAATCTTGCCGAGGAGGGGTACGACGTGGCGATTCATGTCAGCAGCGACCCGCCGCCGAATCTGGTGGCGCGCCCGTTGGCACCGGTTCGGCGCCAGTTGTGCGCGACCCCGGAGTATTTTCGCCGTCGGGGCATTCCGCAGACGCCGGCGGATCTGATGCAACACAATTGTCTGGATTACACGCGCTCCGGTGAGCCGGGGCGTTGGCGCTTCACCGGGCCGGAAGGGGAAATTTCCGTACCGGTCAATGGCCCGCTCCACGTCGATGATGACGAAGCCTTGTCGCAAGCCGTTCTCGGTGGCTTGGGGGTCGGACTGCTGCCGACCTTCATTGTCGGCAAGGACCTGCAGAATGGAAACCTGCAGGCCGTTCTGTCCGAATACATCCCGGTCGAGCGCCATGTGTACGCCATGTACCTGCCGACGCGCCACCTTCCCAACAAGGTCCGGGTCTTCATCGATTTCATGCTTTCCCATATCGGCGCGGAGCCTTACTGGGACCGGCTGTCAGCTTGAGTCGCCGGGATGCTCGCTCGCTGTCTGTCCATTGGCCGGCGCGGTGTGTGTTTCGCTTACGCCTCCGCAGGCGGCGTGGTAGCGCGCTCCCGGTTGGCCAGCAACAAATCCCGCAACAGCTCTTTGGCGAGGTCGTCCGCTTGCCGGTTGCCCAGTTGCCGACTGGTGCCGCCCATTGCCGTCGAGACGACGAGGATCATGCCTGCCACCCAGTAGTAACCCGAAAAGACCTCGCCATCGATTTCGCAGCTGACAGAATGTCTTTCATGGCGCCGGTGCGCGGGAGCCGAGATGTTGCCCAGTACGCTCCTCATGCGCTATCAGGGCCTTACGCGACTCAAGCTGATCTGCTGGAGCAGGGCGTACAACTCGTCCTTGATCGCCAGCTTCTTTTTTTTCAGATGTTCGATTTCTTCCGGCGTGCCCGGCTCCAGGCGGAGTTCCATGTTCCGGACCAGCTTGTCGAGCGTGGCGTGCTTTTCGAACAGGCGTTGAACATGGCGATCGCTCGCCTTCAATTCGGCAATCAGGTCTTCAAATTCATGGAACATGGCCTACTCCTTGGCTGGAAAACCGCTTAAATCACACCTTGGGCGAGCATCGCGTCGGCAACCTTGACGAAGCCGGCGATGTTGGCGCCATTGACATAGCTGACCGTGCCATCTGCCGCTTGACCGTAGTTCAGGCAGGCTTCATGGATGTTGCACATGATTTCATGCAGGCGGGCGTCGACCTCGTCGCGCTGCCACGAGAGGCGCATGGCGTTCTGGCTCATTTCCAGGCCGGAGGTGGCCACACCGCCGGCGTTGCTGGCCTTGCCCGGGGCGTAGAGCACGCCGTTGCCCTCGAAAATCTTCACCGCATCGGCGGTTGACGGCATGTTGGCGCCTTCGGCAACGCAGATGACGCCGTTCTTGAGCAGGGTCTTCGCGTCCTCGCCGTCCAGTTCGTTCTGCGTGGCGCAGGGCAGGGCGACATCGACCGGTACGTGCCAGGGCCGGGCGCCCGCCAGGAAGGTGGCGCCGACACGCTTGGCGTAGTCGCCGACGCGACCGTAGAGGCGGTTCTTCACCTCCATCAGTTCGGCCAGTTTTTCCGGCGTGAAGCCGCTTTTATCGAGCACGGTGCCGCTCGAATCGGACACCGTGACAACCTTGGCGCCCAGCGCCATCGCTTTTTCCACGGCGTACTGCGCGACGTTGCCTGCGCCGGAGACGCTGACGCGCAGCCCGTCGAAACTACGGCCCTGCTGCTTGAGCATCTCCTCGGCGAAATAGACGGTGCCGTAGCCAGTGGCTTCCGGGCGAACCAGCGAGCCACCGAAGCTTGTTCCCTTGCCGGTGAACACGCAATCGGCGCGGTTTGCCAGCTTCTTGTACATGCCTGCCATGAAGCCGACCTCGCGGCCGCCGACACCGATATCGCCGGCCGGCACATCGGTATCGGCACCGACGTGGCGGAACAACTCGCTGACGAAGGCTTGGCAGAAGCGCATCACCTCACCCGGGCTGCGCCCCTTCGGGTCGAAGTCCGAGCCCCCCTTGCCGCCGCCCATGGGCAGCGTGGTCAGTGCATTCTTGAACGTTTGCTCGAAGGCCAGGAATTTGAGGATGGACAGGTTGACCGAGGGGTGGAAGCGGATGCCGCCCTTGTAGGGGCCGATGGCCGAAGAGTGCTGGATGCGGTAGCCGCGATTGACCTGCACCTCGCCTTTGTCGTCGACCCACGATACGCGGAACATGATGACCCGCTCGGCTTCGACCAGGCGGTCAAGCAGTCCGTGTTCGGCGTACTTCGGATGTTGGGCAATGTACGGCCACAGGCTTTCGATGACTTCAGCCGTTGCTTGCAAGAATTCCGGCTGCCCCGGATTGCGCGCGGCGACCTGCTGGAGAAAATCCTCAAAACTCTGGTAACGCATCGTTGCTCCCTGTTTTTATCAGTGGTTGATTGTCCGAAATGGGCGTGATTGGCCGCATTGCGCGCAAGAAAAGCGCTGGTATTGATAGCGGTATGGCAACAATGAGTGCCTTGACTTGGCGCGGCAAATCGAATCGTCGTCAGGGGCTGCGCAGAAACTTCCGGTGGCGAGCGCAGATGAGGAGCTGGCGCGTGGCATTCTCATTGATTTTTTTGGGATGTTCTTGAGAATCCGCTTCGGTCGTTTTTGCAAAGTCGGATGATAGAGTTGGAATCCGAGCTTGATAAGCCATCAAATTTGAACAAAACTGTTTCTATTTTGATAACAATGCAGGCTATGCATGCACGACATTAACGACATGCTTTTCTTTGCCCACGTGGTCAAGGTCCGCAGCTTTTCGGAGGCGGCGCGCCGCCTCAATGTCTCGAAGTCGCGTGTCAGCAAAGCCATCGCCCGCCTCGAAGGAAACCTGGGTGTGCGTCTGCTGCATCGGAGCACCCGCAGCCTGAGCCTGACCGATGTCGGCGAGGCCTATTTCGAGCACTGCGACCGGATACTGGAAGAGCTCGGCCAGGCGGATACGACCATTTCGCGGCTGCACCAGGAGCCGCGCGGGCAGCTGAAGATCAGCGCCCCGGTTGCCTTCAGCACCATGCACGTGGCTTCGGCGCTACCCGATTTCATGGCGCTCTACCCCGACCTGAGCGTTGACCTGACGATCAGCGACCGCCTGGTCGACCTGGCCGACGAAGGCTACGACATCGCCTTGCGCATCACGCGCGAACCGGGGCAGAACCTGGTCGCACGCCAGCTGGCGCCGATCCGCCGCAAGATCTGCGCGAGCCCCGCCTATCTCGCGCGGCGCGGCATACCCCTCGTTCCGGAAGATCTGGCCCAGCACAATTGCCTGGACTACACCTTCATGAACACCCAGGGCATGTGGCACCTCAACGGGTATAACGGCGACGTCTCGATCCCGGTCTCCGGCACCCTGCGCATCAATGATGACGAGGCCCTGTCGCAGGCGGTGCTCGGCGGCCTCGGGCTGGCCTTGCTGCCGACCTTCATCGTCGGCAAGGATTTGCAGGAAGGACGCCTGGTCGAAGTCCTGCCCGGCTATGTGCCGACCGAGCGCTTCATCTACGCCGTGCATCTGCCCAACCGGCATTTGCCGCTGAAAGTCCGGGCCTTTGTCGAGTTCCTGATGAAGCGTTTCGGCCCGACGCCGTATTGGGATCGCTGACCGGATGAACCGGAAGCGCCCCGGTTGTGCTCAGCGGCTCGCAGCCGTGGCCGGGCAGCTGGTCGGGTCGCTGAAATAGGCAGCGGCGCCCAGCCGGCGCAGGCGCTGCAGGTAGCAGTCGTGGCGGGCGGCCCAGCGGTAGCCGCGCTCATCGGCGAGCAGGCCGGGCAGGTTGGTCAGGTCGATTTCGGCGACGCGCAGGTCGTGGCCGCCGGTGGCCTCGACCAGGCCTTCGACCAGCAGCAGGTCGGAGACGAGATAGGCGGCATGCTTGCGCTCGACGCCGAGATGTTCGGCCATGGCGTCGAGACCCATTCCGGCATGCAGTTCCAGCGTGGCACGCAGCATCGCCGGGGAAATATCGCCCAGGCCGGCCGGGCGGTTGAACAGGCGGGCCACCGCCGGGGCAACGCCGCGCGTCACCGGGCGGCTGATAGCGGTCAAGGTCGCGCCTTGCGGCAGATCGTCGGCGATGCCTTGGAGGCGATCGCGCAGCAAGGCGCGCGCAGCTTCCACCTCTTGCGCAGTCATCGGCAGCAGGGTGCAGGGTAGCTCGCTGCTGTTGCGCAGCGCCTTGCACAGTTCGCGATGCCACAGCTTCTGGCCGAACAGGGCGCCGAAGGAGTGGCGCTCGCCGGCCACCTGCAGGCTGCCGCCACCGATGTCGAGAATATGGCTGGTGGTCAGCCGATTGCCGAGCAACTGGCGGGCGCCGAGGTAGCCGTAAGCGCCTTCCTGGCGCTGCGGGATGACCAGTACGGGAACGCCGCTGGCGTTGCGGATGGCCGCAAGGTCGTCCGCGAGCCGGTTGCGATCTTCCTTGGCGGCGATACGCCAGGCGGAAAAGCCGCCGCCCAGCTTGGCGCATGCCGTGTCGAAGCCGCCGCCGGCCGACAGGTCGCGTAGCGCGGCGATGGTGGGCTGCAGGGTTTCAGCCAGTCCGCGCCCGGCCGACAGCGGGCCGAGGTAGTCGATATCCGCCCGCATCACCTCCGGACGGCTGGATTGGCCGGCGCGGATGCCGGAGGAGCCCATGTCGAAGGCGATGCGGCAAGGCTCGGCGGCAGTGGCGGCGGCTGCAATCAGGCAGCCGGCCAGCCCGGCAAGCAGGGCGCGGAAGCGCAGCACGCCGCTTAGAGGTGCAGGTAACCCATGACGCCGGCTGCCAGCCCGAGGGCCGAGGCGCCGTAGACGCCGCCCAGCATCCAGCGCTTGCGGGTGAGCAGCGTGATGGCGGAGAGCGCGATGGCGATCTGGATCAGCGTGGTGGCCAGCGCCCAACGTTCATGGACGTGCATTTCCTGGTTGCTGCGCTCGTCCGAGGCCTTGGCTTCGGCTTCCAGCTTGTCGGCCTCGGCCTTGATCTCTTCCTTTTCCTTCTTGTAGCGCTCGACGGCGGCCTTGAACTTCTCCTGTGCCTCGCCGCTGGTCAGTGTGACGGACAGTTCGGCCAGGTTCTGCTTGTTGCTCTTGGCCTGGTAGTAATTCCACTGGTTCGAAGCGGCCGTCTTCTGGATGGCGGCGTCGTTCTTGAAGAGTAGCGCGGCATTCTGCGAGTGGCCGCCCATGTAGCCGAAGATGGCGCCGACTGTCGACAGAACAGCGGTCAATACGGCGATCCGCGACGTGAAATTGTCGCCGCCGTGCTGGGCGACGTGCTCGACCTCGTGGTCGTGTGGGCCATGAACGTGAAAACCGTGACCGGACATTGGAACTTCCTTTTGATGCGGTAATTGCGGAGTGGTGATTTTATATTGGGTTTTATCCGATCACGGATTTTGCTCACGCGGTAACGTCTGCTGTCGCTGTGTTCGTCATCCAGTTCGGGTTTTCCGGATATTTGGCCTATATATAAAGAGAGAGGCTAGAGAGCATGAGGAGGCATCAGGAAGCAGGCAGCTAATCCATGCTTGCCGCTGCTTCAGTTCGCTGTTTCTTAGGGAGAGAATCATGAACAGAAACAAAATGACAGTCGCCATATCCGGATTGCTGCTTGCTTTGGTAGCAGGTCCGGCAATCGGTGCCGATCAGCCGGTTTATGGCAGCCAGCTGATGACCGCCCAGGAGCGTATCGACCATCGCAACAAGCTGCGTGCGGCAAAGACAGCGGAAGAGCGTGAACAACTCCGGTTCGAACATCATGAGCAGATGCAGTTACGCGCCAAGGAGCGCGGTGTGACGCTGCCCGATACGCCACCGCCGCAAGGAGGTGGCATGGGACGCAGAATGGGGCCCGGAGGCGGCATGGGACCAGGGGGCGGCATGGGCGGAGGGATGGGGCCCGGGCCCAACCGCTAATCTGACTTGCTGCGGGATACTGCCTGATCTCGCACAGGCTATTGATTCGCTAAGCATGGCGGAAACACGGCAGTCTGGCCGGCTGCCGTTTCCCCCTGTAGCGGACGCTTCTTATTGGGCCGGCACGCCTTCCTTGAGATACATCGGCGAGCGCGGGCCATAGAGGATGCCGTTTGGACGGCCGGCACCCAGGAGGCGGGTGCTCGTCCGGCCAGCAATGAGATGCCCTTGGCTGCTAATCGTTTCAACGATCTGGCGGATTGCCGCATTGACCAGCATGCCGATCAGGCCGCCGCTGTTGTTATTGTTGCCCTCGGCGCTGGATGCGGTTGCTGCACCCGCCCACAGTGTGTTGCCGCTCCGCAGGTCGACCAGCTTGGCTTCAGCGGTGACACGGGTTTCGCTCGAAATCACGGCGTACGACGTGCCGTATTGTTTGACGTTGATGTACAGCGCGGCGTCTGCGCCAAAAATCTCGCGCAGCTTGTGGATCGGAACGGCATGGATGTCGGCCGGCATCGTCAGACCGTTTTGCTTGAAGCTTTCGTCCACCAGCGTGACAGGGAAGACGTAGTACCCGGACTCGGCGAGCGGTGCCGTGGTCTGGGACATCATGCTGTAGGTTG
This sequence comes from Dechloromonas sp. ARDL1, assembly GCF_051122455.1. Classification (NCBI taxonomy): domain Bacteria; kingdom Pseudomonadati; phylum Pseudomonadota; class Betaproteobacteria; order Rhodocyclales; family Azonexaceae; genus Dechloromonas; species Dechloromonas sp. ARDL1. Next base: position 2,827,838 of record NZ_CP168939.1, on the reverse strand, counting down.
CAGCGACGTCAGGCGAGCTGTTGAGCGGAGGCAGGACGAGAATGGATGCCGGGCGTGCTTCCTTGAAGGCCGTGTAGTCATATGGCTTTTGTGTGGCGCATCCGCCGAGCAGGAAGGCGCTCACCGCGAGGGCTGCGCAAAGCAGCGCATGGGTTCTGTTCGTATTCATCAGGGTTGCCTTACTGTTGCTTTTTCTTCAGCAGAAAATCTACGTAGACGGCGCTTTCCGGAAACTGCTGCCGCTCGGCCAGCAGGTTCTGTTCAAGCAGGTCGGTACGTCCTGTCAGCCCGTAGAGCATGCCCAGATGAGCCTGAAAACCCGGTGGGACAGGCCTGCCGCGTGATCTTGCCTCTTCCTTCACCCGCTCCAGATTCTGAATGCCATCCTCGGGGCCTTTGTCGCCCTTGAAGTAGGCGTATTGCTGATCCTGAAAATTGCCCCAGTAGTAGAGCGGTTGCGGGCGACTTACACATCCGGAAAGCAGGACTGCCAAGAGCGCAGCCAGCAAAGGCAGGCTGCGTTTGGAGTGTGTTTGAAGCATGAAGGTCCCCGAGAGTCAGTTGCCCGGGCGCCAGGCGCCAGATTCGATGCCGTTAACCAGCCCGTCGACGGCCTGACGGATGGCCAGGTCGAGGACCTTGCCGTTCAGCGTCGAGTCATAGCTTGCCGTGCCGCCAAAACCGACCACTTCGCGGTTGGACAGTGAATACTCGCCGGCCCCGGCGGTGGAGTAGATGACTTCCGAGGTTTGCACATCGACCACGTTTAATGTCACCTTGGCGTAGGCAATCTGCTGCTTGCCGCGTCCCAGGATGCCGAACAGCTGGTGGTCGCCGACTTCCTTGCGCCCGAATTCGGTCACGTCGCCGGTGATCACGTAGTGGGCGCCCTTCAGTGCCTGCTGCTTCCTGGCAATTTCCGCCTCCTGGCGGATTTCTGTCATGTTCTCGCGGTCCAGTACCGAGAAGCGATTGGTCTGTTGGAGATGGGAAACCAGGATGGTCTTGGCCTGGCTGCCGAGGCGATCGACGCCATCGGTGAAGATGCCGCGCATGAAGCTGGAGCGGTTGTCGAACTTGCCGACGGAAATGGGCTGGCGCACGCCGACGTAGGGGCGGGCAGAAGCGGCCGTTTGTTGCGGTACCAGGGGGCGCGAATCTTCAGTTGCGCAACCGGAAATCGTGGCGACCACGGCAACGCAAGCGCAGGCCAGGATGTTTTTCTTGAACACGGGTTTCTCCTCGAGGATGGCGGTACATCCGGAGCTGTCACGCAAGGCGCGTCCGGAAAAATGCGATTGTAGTATCCAAATGCTGGTGCGGGAAAAGCGGATTGTCGGCTCCGGGCCTCTTGGGGAGGGGCGCGGCGGGCTTGCTGCGTACAGCCAGCCGGGTGTTCCGGCACGGTTCCCGCTACGGTAGCAGGCGTGCGAGTGAGGTATCTCTGAGGCTGTCGAGCACCGCCGTAGCTCCCGAAAAATCCTGCCCCCGCGTGTATTCGCCGACCGTGACCAGACAGCGCAAGCCGGCGCCCAATGCGGCTCGCAGGCCATTTTCCGAATCCTCGATGGCCAGGCAGGCGCTGGCGGGGAGGGCGAGGCGGTCGAGGACCCAGCGGTAGATGTCGGGGGCCGGCTTCTTGGCAGCGACCACGTCGCCGGCGCCGATCACTGCGAACCAGTCGCTCGATCCCGGCGCGAGGCTGGCGTCGAGCAGGGCGGTGACGTTTTCCGGCGAGGTGGTCGTCGCGATGGCCAGGCGGATGCCGGCGGCGCGCGCTTCGGCGATCAACTCGGCGACGCCGGGGCGCAGGGGAAGCCGGCCTTCGCCGATCAGCCGGACATAGTGCGCCGTCTTGGCGGCGTGCACTTGCTTGATCAGCGCATCGAGATCGGGGCGGGCAGCGATGTCGGGGGCGTAGCGCTCGGCGTAATGGCGCATGCGCTCCTTGCCGCCGGTGATGACGAGCAACTCGCCGTACAGGACTTCATCCCAGTGCCAGTCCAGCCCGCATTCGGCAAAGGCGGCGTTGAAGGCGGGGCGATGGCCGTCGCGCTCGGTTTCGGCGAGCGTGCCATCGACATCGAAGATCAGCGCCTTGATTCTCTGCATGCAGACACGATAGCCCGTGGCCGATTCCGTCTCCAGTCAGGCTTTCTGAAGCCGCCGATAAGGCGATATTTAATAAGTAATGACTGAATGAGTGCTTAAGAAAATCTGACTGTTACTTAACTCAGGCGTCACTTATCGTGACATCCAATGCAGTCACACAAGAATGATTGGAGACGCCATGCAATTCGGCCGCACGACCCTCTCGAAGTTCGTCATCGAACATACCCGCGCCAGCCACGGCGAACTGGGTGCCCTGCTCATCGACGTCGCCGCCGCTGTCAAGACCATCTCGGCGATGGTCGCCAAGGGGGCGCTCGGCGGCAGCCTCGGCGCTCTGGACAGCACCAACGTCCAGGGCGAGGTGCAGAAGAAGCTCGATGTGCTGACCAACGAAGCCATACTGCGCCACTGCGAGTGGGGTGGCCAGCTGGCCGGCATGGCGTCCGAGGAAATGGACGATCCGTATCCGATTCCGGCCGAGTACCCGCGCGGCCGTTACCTGCTGGTGTTCGACCCGCTCGACGGCTCGTCGAACAGCGACGTCAATGTCTCGGTCGGCACCATCTTCTCCATTTTCACACGGCCGACCGCCGGCGATGCCGAGCCGGGCGACTACCTGCGTCCCGGTTCCGAGCAGGTCGCAGCCGGCTACGCCATCTACGGCCCATCGACCATGATGGTGCTGACGCTGGGCAACGGTACGCACGGCTTCACGCTGGATCGGGAGAGCGGCAACTTCATCCTCACCCACGCCAATATCCGGGTGCCGGAAGATACCCGCGAATTCGCCATCAACACCTCCAACGAGCGTTTCTGGGAACCGCCGGTGCAGCGCTATGTGGCCGAGTGCAAGGCCGGCAAGTCCGGCGTGCGCGGCGAGGATTTCAACACCCGCTGGATCGCCTCGATGGTGGCTGAAGTACACCGCATCCTGATCCGTGGCGGCATCTTCATGTATCCCAAGGATAACAAGGACCCGAAAAAGCCCGGGCGCCTGCGCCTGCTCTACGAAGCCAACCCGATGGCCATGCTCGTCGAGCAGGCCGGCGGCGCGGCGAGCACCGGCCGCCAGCGCATCCTCGACGTACAGCCGGAAGGATTGCACCAGCGCGTGCCGGTCATTCTCGGCTCGAAGAACGAGGTCGAGCGGGTTGAGCGCTACCACCAGGAATACGACACCGGCGCCGACCGCCCCTTCGTTTCGCCGCTGTTCTCGGAACGTTCCCTGTTTCGCGATACGGCCTGACGCCGGACACAGAATTCACATCCGCAGGAGACATCCATGTCCGTCAAACACCCCATCATCGCCATCACCGGCTCGTCCGGTGCCGGCACCAGCACGGTGATGCAGAGCTTCCAGCACATCTTCCGGCGCGAAGGGCTTAAGGCGCAGATCGTCGAGGGCGATTCCTTCCATCGCTACGACCGGCTCGTCATGCGCGCCGAGATGAAGGCGCAGGAGGCGCTCGGCAACCTGAACTTCAGCCATTTCGGCCCGGAAGCCAACCTGTTGGGCGAATTGGAGCAACTGTTCGTCGATTACGGCAGCAGCGGCAGCGGCAAGGTGCGGAAATACCTGCACGATGCCGGCGAGGCCGAGCCGTGGCAGCAGGAACCGGGCACTTTCACGCCGTGGCAGGACATTCCCGAGGGCACCGACCTGATGTTCTACGAGGGCCTGCACGGCGCCTGGGCCGGTGACGGCATCAACATCGCCAAGCAGGTGGACCTCTGCGTCGGCGTCGTGCCCATCATCAACCTGGAGTGGATACAGAAGCTGCACCGCGACCAGAAGATGCGCGGCTATTCGCAGGAGGCGGTGACCGACACCATCCTGCGCCGCATGCCGGATTACGTCAGCCACCTCTGTCCGCAATTCGGCCGCACCCACGTCAATTTCCAGCGCGTACCCATCGTCGATACCTCCAACCCCTTCATCGCCCGCGACATCCCGACGGCCGACGAAAGCATGGTCGTCATCCGCTTCGCCAACCCCAAGGGCATCGACTTCCAGTACCTGCTTTCCATCCTGCACGGTTCCATGCTCACCCGCCCGAACACCCTGGTGGTTCCTGGCGGCAAGATGGGCCTGGCCATGCAGATGATCTTCACCCCCATGGTCCTCCGCCTGATGGACCAGAAGCGTCGCGCCTGAGGAGAACCCCATGGAACGAGACCTCACTGAAATCGCCTTCCGCCGCGAACTGGCCAACGCTGTCCGCTTCCTCGCCATCGATGCGGTCGAGAAGGCCAAGTCCGGCCACCCCGGTGCGCCGATGGGCATGGCCGACATTGCCGAAGTACTGTGGCGCGACCACCTCAAGCACAACCCGACCAACCCGCAATGGCCGGACCGCGACCGCTTCGTGCTCTCCAACGGACACGGCTCGATGCTGCTCTACGCGCTGCTCCACCTGACCGGCTATGACCTGCCGCTGGAACAGCTGCAGAACTTTCGCCAGCTCGGCAGCAAGACCGCCGGGCATCCGGAAGTCGGCCATACCCCTGGCGTCGAGACGACCACCGGGCCGCTCGGCCAGGGGCTGACCAACGCCGTCGGCATGGCGCTGGCCGAAAAGCTGCTGGCCCAGCGCTACAACCAGCCGGAGTGCAGCATCGTCGATCACCGCACCTGGGTCTTCCTCGGCGACGGCTGCCTGATGGAGGGCATCAGCCATGAAGCCTGTTCGCTGGCTGGCGTCTGGAACCTCGACAAGCTGGTCGCCTTCTACGACGACAACGGCATCTCCATCGACGGCCATGTCGAAGGCTGGTTCCGCGACGACACGCCGGCCCGCTTCCGCGCCTACGGCTGGCACGTGGTCGGCCCGGTCGATGGCCATGACGCCGCTGCCGTCGGGGCCGCCATCGTCGAGGCCAAGGCGGCTGGCAAGCCGACGCTGATCGTCTGTCGCACCCAGATCGGCTGGGGCTCGCCGAACAAGGTCGGCAGTCACGACGTACACGGCGCGCCGCTCGGCGCCGACGAAGTGGCCGCCACCCGCGCCGCGCTGAACTGGCCGCATGCCCCGTTCGAAGTGCCAAGCGTGCTGCGCGAGGCCTGGGATGCCCGCCTCTCGGGCGCTGCCGCCGAAGCCGAATGGCAGGTCCGTTTCGTCGCTTACCGCAAGCAATACCCGGAACTGGCTGCCGAGTTCGAGCGCACCCAGGCCGGTGGCCTGCCGGAAAAGTGGCCGGAAATCCGCAAGGCCCTGCTCGCCACGGCTGCTGCCAAGGATGGCGCGATCGCCACCCGCAAGTCGTCGCAGAACAGCCTCGACTACTTGGTCGACCGCGTGCCGGAGCTGCTCGGCGGCTCGGCCGACCTGACCGGCTCCAATCTGACCGCCGGCAAGGGGAGCCGTGCCCTGCATGACGCTGCCGAGGGAGAGGTGCCCAACTACATTTCGTACGGCGTGCGCGAATTCGGCATGACGGCGATCATGAATGGCGTCGCGCTGCACGGCGGGCTGATTCCCTACGGCGGGACCTTCGCAGTGTTCTCCGACTACGCCCGCAACGCCATCCGGATGAGCGCGCTGATGAAGCAGCGCGTCGTCCATGTCCTGACCCACGATTCCATCGGCCTCGGCGAGGATGGGCCGACCCACCAGCCGATCGAACATGCGGCGAGCCTGCGCGTCATTCCCGGACTCGATGTCTGGCGTCCCTGCGACGAGCTGGAAACGGCTGTCGCCTGGAGCGATGCGCTGGAACGCCGTGACGGACCTTCTGCCCTGCTCCTGTCGCGCCAGAATCTCCCTCAGTACGGTGGCGAACCCGGCCGGGCGGAAGGTGCCAGCCGCGGCGGCTACGTGCTCTCGGAGGCGGACGGCCCGGCTCAGGCGGTGATCATCGCCACCGGCTCGGAAGTGTCGTTGGCCATGCAGGCCCAGGCCGAGCTTCGCAAGCAGGGTGTGCCGGTGCGTGTCGTGTCGATGCCTTGCACGCGGCGTTTCGACCGCCAGCCGGCAAGCTGGAAGAACGCCGTGCTGCCGCCCGAGATCGCCCGGGTGGCCGTCGAAGCCGGTCAGACCGACATCTGGCGCAAGTATGTCGGGCTCGATGGCGAAGTGCTCGGCATCGACGAGTTCGGCGAGTCCGGACCGGCACCCGCGCTGTACCAGCACTTCGGCCTGACCGCCGCGAATCTGGTGCAGACGGTGCTGCGCGCCATCGTGCGGGCCGGAGGCGCCGATGGCGATTTTTAGTGGTCTGTTTCGCCATTAACGAAACATGAAAGCTTGTCTTTGCGTCCCTGGCGTTGTTGCTCATCCTCGCGATAGCGCTGGCTATCGCTGCGGTTCGCGCCTGGCCAGGAACACAAATCCGGCGCTTTCATTTGTTCCGCCAATGACGGAGCAGACCACTAGCCGCTGACCTGAGTCCACGCCCGGTTCACCGGGCCCCGAATCCCCAAGCCCTCGCACCCGCTTTCCGGGTGTGCGGGGGCGGCTTTGCCCAGAATTTACATCATCAAGGAGACACACCATGCCCATTCGGGTTGCCATCAACGGCTTCGGCCGCATCGGGCGCATGGCCTTCCGGGCCATCGCCGAACAGGCAGAATTCGCCGATCTCGAAGTGGTCGCTATCAACGACCTGCTCGAGCCGAACTACCTCGCCTACCTGCTCAAGCATGACTCGGTGCACGGCAAGTTTGCCGGTGACATCGCGGTCGACGGCAACAAGCTGATCGTCAACGGCCGCAGCATCCGCCTCAGCGCGGTCAAGAACCCCGCTGAATTGAACTGGGCCGGCGTGCAAGCCGATGTGGTTATCGAGGCGACCGGCCTGTTCCTGACCGACCAGAGCTGCCGCCAGCACCTTGAAGCCGGCGCGCAGAAAGTGGTGCAGTCGGCGCCGGCCAAGGACGAGACGCCGATGTTCGTCTACGGCGTGAACCATGAGCGCTATGCCGGCGAAGCCATCGTCTCGGCCGCCTCGTGCACCACCAACGGACTGGCACCGGTGGCCAAGGTGCTGCATGAAAAATTCGGCATCAAGCGCGGATTGATGAGCACCGTTCACGCCGCCACCGCCACGCAGAAGACCGTCGATGGCCCGTCAGGCAAGGACTGGCGCGGCGGGCGCGGGATTCTGGAAAACATCATCCCGTCCTCGACCGGTGCGGCCAAGGCGGTCGGCAAGGTGATCCCGGCGCTGAACAAGAAGCTGACCGGCATGGCCTTCCGCGTGCCGACTTCCGATGTCTCGGTGGTCGACCTCACCGTCGAACTGGAGCGCGAAACGAGCTACGAGGACATCTGCGCCGCGATGAAGGCCGCCGCCGAATCCGGGCCGCTCAAGGGCGTGCTCGGTTACACGCGCGACAAGGTGGTATCGACCGACTTCCGCGGTTGTGGCCTTCCCTCGGTGTTCGACGCCGATGCCGGCATCGCGCTCGACGCCAGCTTCGTCAAGGTCGTTGCCTGGTACGACAACGAGTACGGCTACACCTGCAACCTGCTGCGGCTCGTCCGCCATGTCATGCACTGAAAGGAAAGACCATGGCTCTCATTTCCCTGCGCCAACTGCTCGACCACGCCGCCGAGCATCGCTACGGCCTGCCCGCTTTCAACGTCAATAACATGGAGCAGATCCAGGCCATCATGCAGGCCGCCGAGCTCTGCGACAGCCCGGTCATCCTGCAGGCCTCGGCCGGCGCCCGCAAATATGCCGGCGAGCCCTTCCTGCGCAAACTGGTCGAAGCCGCCATCGAACAGTACCCGGAGATCCCGGTCTGCCTGCATCAGGATCACGGCACCTCGCCGGCTGTTTGCCAGCAATCCATGCGCAGCGGCTTCTCCAGCGTGATGATGGACGGTTCGCTGTGTCCGGACGGCAAGACGCCGAGTACCTACGCCTACAACGTGCTCGTCACCGCCAAGGTGGTCGAGATGGCGCATGCCATCGGCGTCTCTGTAGAAGGCGAGCTGGGCTGCCTCGGCTCGCTGGAAACCGGCGAGGCCGGCGAGGAGGACGGCATCGGTGCTGCCGGCAAGCTCGATCATTCACAGATGCTGACCGATCCGGAGGAAGCTGCCGACTTCGTCGCCAAGACCGGCGTCGACGCCCTGGCCATCGCCATCGGCACCAGTCACGGGGCCTACAAGTTCACCCGGCCGCCGACCGGCGAAATCCTCGCCATCGACCGCATCAAGGCCATCCATGCGCGCATCCCCAACACCCACCTTGTCATGCACGGCTCATCCAGCGTGCCGCAGGAGTGGCTGGCGGTTATCCGCCAGTACGGCGGCCAGATGAAGGAAACCTACGGCGTGCCGGTCGAGGAGATCGTCGAGGGCATCAGGCACGGCGTGCGCAAGGTCAATATCGACACCGATATCCGCCTTGCCATGACCGGCGCCATGCGCAAGGCGATGGCCGACAAGCCCGATGAATTCGATCCGCGCGCTTTCCTCAAAGCCGCGGTGGCGGCCGCCCGTGACATCTGCCGCCAGCGCTTCGAGGCCTTCGGCAGCGCCGGTCAGGCCAGCCGCATCAAGCCGGTGCCGCTGGAAAAAATGACCGCGCTGTACCGCTGATCAACCCGTTTCCACTACTGCGGTAGTCTGCTTTTGGCCCCGAAGTCTGGGGCCGTTTTTTTGGAGCCCGCCATGAATCGCCTGCCCTACGTCATCGCACCGAGCATTCTGTCTGCCAATTTCGCCAAGCTGGGCGAGGAAGTGGCCAACGTCATCGCCTCGGGGGCCGACTGGATTCACTTTGACGTGATGGACAACCATTATGTTCCCAACCTGACCATCGGTCCGCTGGTTTGCGAAGCGATCCGCCCATGCACCACGGCGCCGATCGACGTGCACCTGATGGTCAAGCCGGTCGACCGCATCATCCCCGATTTCGTGAAGGCCGGGGCCAACATCATCACCTTCCACCCGGAAGCCTCGGAACACATCGACCGCAGCCTGTCGCTGATCCGCGAAGGCGGCTGCCAGGCCGGCCTGGTCTTCAACCCGGCGACACCGCTCGACCACATGGACTACGTCCTCGACAAGCTCGACGTCATCCTGCTGATGAGCGTGAACCCCGGCTTCGGCGGCCAGAAGTTCATCCCCGGCACGCTGGCCAAGGCCCGGCAGGCCCGTGCCAAGCTCGATGCCTACGAACAGCAGAGCGGCCGGCGTATCCGCCTGGAGATCGACGGCGGCGTGAACACCGCCAACATCGCGGAGATCGCCCGTGCCGGCGTCGATGCCTTCGTTGCCGGGTCGGCCGTCTACGGGGCGGGCAAGGACAGCGACCCGCACCGCTACGACTCGATCATCGGCGCCCTGCGCCAGCAACTCAAGGAGGCCTGACATGCGCTTCACCTCGGTGACCTTCGATCTCGACGGAACCCTGCTCGACACCGTCCCCGACCTCCACGCCGCCAGCAACGCCATGCTTGCCGAACTCGGCCTGGCGCTGCGCAGCGAAAACGAAATCCGCGATTTCGTCGGGCAGGGCGTTGTTGTCCTCGTGCTGCGCTGCCTGCGCGACCGTGTCGTACCGGAGGGGGCGGTTCTGGACCGTGCCGTCGCCATCTTCCAGCGCCACTACGCCGCCATCAACGGCACCCGCAGCCGCCTTTTCCCCGGTGTGATCGAAGGCCTCAACGCCTGGTATGCCACCGGCCTGCCGCTCGGTGTGGTCACCAACAAACCAGCCGTCTTCACCGAGTCGCTGCTCGGGTCCATGGGGCTGTGCGGCTACTTCACAACCGTCGTTTCGGGCGATACGACGCCGTACCGCAAACCACACCCCGCACCTTTGCAACATGCTTGCGCACAAATGGGCTGCTCGCCCGAAAACAATCTCCACATCGGCGACTCACGGCACGACATCGAAACCGCCCGTAACGCAGGCAGTACAGTCTTTTGCGTGCCCTACGGCTACAACGAGGGCGAGCCGGTCAGGGCGGCGGATTGCGATGCGCTGGTGGCGACCTTGGGGGAGGCGGTGAGGGTGGCGTGGGATGTCTGTCCGGCTTGAGCGGCTATCAGGAGCTGACAGGGCAGGGTATTCGGTAAGGGGCTTACGATCCAATACGGAGCCCCGTGCTGGATCACGACCTGCGCAGTATTCCCTGCTCCAGGATGAAGTCGATCACACATTCCAGCCCTTCGCCGGTTTTCAAATTGGTGAAGATGAAGGGCCGTGTTCCGCGCTGGGTTTTGGCGTCAGCAGCCATGACCTCCAACGAGGCGCCGACCATCGGTGCAAGGTCGATCTTGTTGATCACCAGCAGATCGGACTTGGTGATGCCCGGTCCCCCCTTGCGCGGAATCTTCTCGCCGGCCGCCACGTCGATCACGTAAAGCGTCAGGTCGGACAGTTCTGGTGAAAAAGTCGCTGCCAGGTTATCGCCTCCCGATTCCACCAGAATCAGTTCGACACCGGGAAACGCTCGCTGCAGGCGATCCACTGCCTCCAGGTTGATCGATGCATCCTCGCGAATCGCCGTATGTGGGCAGCCGCCCGTTTCGACGCCGATGATGCGTTCCGGAGCCAGCGCCGAATGATTGACGAGGAACTTGGCATCCTCGGCGGTGTAGATGTCGTTGGTTACCACCGCCATGTCGATCTTGTCGCGCAGAGCTTGGCACAGGGCCAGCGTCAGGGCTGTTTTTCCGGAACCGACGGGACCGCCGATGCCAACTCTCAGGGCTTGTTTGTTCATGGTTTTACGATCTGAAGAGACGTGAATATTGGGTTTCGTGCCGTGCGCAGGCGATGGCGAAGGCTGGCGTGAAATTGGACCATTGTCCTTCCGGCAAGGCTTCAGCCGCTGCTACGGCAATTGGAATCTGGTTCCCGAGTTTGGCCAGCAGCCGCTGGCCAGCAGCCTGCCCGAGCGGCACGGCTTTCAGCGCGGCCATGACCTGATTTTCGGCCCAGGCCCAGAGGTAGGCGGAGAGGGCGGGTTCCGGATCGATTTTCCACGCTGCCGCGATGCCAGCCCATACGCTCGGAAAGGCCGCTTCCGGCCACTCGACGATGGTGGCGGCGACATCGGCCAGGCTATCGTCGCGCAGATCGGCGAGCAGACGGCGCAGCGAGAAGCCCATTTGCACGGTTTCCGCGCGCAGTTCGGCAGATTCCCGGCTGGCGAGGAATTCACCATTAAGGCGTGCCAGCTCGGCCGTGTCGCCCGCTCGCCAAGCCGCGATCAGCGCCGCAACCAGGGGGGCCTCGAAGCGCCCGACGCCGTGCGCGAGCAGATCACAGATCCAACTGCCGGCACTTGCTTCGTCGCGGATGACGCCTGTTTCCACCGCCCACTCCAGTCCCTGCGAATAGGTGTAGGCCCCGACCGGTAGCGCCGGGCTGGCCAGTTGCAGCAAGCGGACGAGTTGCAGCGAGGGCGGCATCAACGCGGCTTGAACTCGTGAATTTTGGGCACCGACCGGTGTGTGCCGTGGCCAGGGTGATGCAGATCTGGTTCCTGGTTGTGGTGATGCGCGTGGTTACCATGCGCGCCGTAGGCGCCGGATTCGGGCTGGAATGGCGCTTCGGTTTCGGCGACCGCACAGCCCAGGCCGCGCACCATGTCGGCGAGTACATGATCGGTTTCGAAGCGTAGCCGGCCACCATCCGCTTCGGGCAGGATGTGAACCGGTACATGGCGGTTGCCGAGGTGATAGGCAGCGCGGGCGAAGAGCAGCGGGCTGTCGGCTACGGCCTCCATCAACCGTTCGGGGGCGGCGAGAATTTCGACGACGGCGCTGCCATCTTCAGCGGCGAGCCGGTCGCCGCCGCGCAGATGATCGCCGCGCTCGAGGAAGATGCCCGCTTCGGCGCCGGAGGCGAGGGTGACCTTCAGGCGGCTGCGCTTGCGTTCGTCGTAGGCCAAGGCCACAGAATCGGTGGCGGGGGCGGTGGTGCGTTGGTTGAGGATCAGCATGGAATCAATGAGCGACAGTTTTCGAGAAGACATTGAGGACAGCGACGCCGGCAACGATCAGGCCGATGCCGACGATGGCTGGCAAGTCGAGTGTTTGGCCATAGAGCAGCCAGCCGACCAGGGCGATCAGCGCGACACCGACGCCGGACCAGATGGCATAGACGATGCCGACCGGCAGCGTGCGCAGCACCAGTGCCAGGCAGTAGAAGGCGATGCCGTAGCCTACGACGACAATCACCGACGGCAGCAGACGGGTGAATCCGTCAGACGCCTTCAGTGCCGAGGTGGCGATCACTTCGCTGATGATGGCGATGCCGAGAATGAGCCAGTGCTGCATCGCGCGGTCAGAACAGGAAGTAACGCTGGGCCAGCGGCAGCTCGGTCGCCGGTTCGCAGACCAGATGCACGCCGTCGGCCTTGACCACGTAGGTTTCGGGATCGACGGTGATTTCTGGCGTGGCACCGTTGTGCACCATGTCGGACTTCTGTATGCCACGGCAGCCGGAGGCGGCAACTAGCGGTTTCGACAGGCCTAGCGCGGCAACGGCGGGATTCTTCAGTGCCGCCTGCGAGACGAAGGTGACCGAGGTTTTCAGCGCCTTGCCGAAGCTGCCGAACATCGGCCGGTAATGCACCGGCTGCGGTGTTGGGATGGAGGCGTTGGGGTCGCCCATCGCGGCGGCGGCGATCATGCCGCCTTTCAGGATCAGCGATGGCTTGACGCCGAAAAAGGCCGGCTTCCACAGCACCAGGTCGGCCAGCTTGCCGACTTCGATGGAGCCGACGGTGTGCGCAATGCCGTGCGTCAGCGCCGGGTTGATGGTGTATTTGGCGATATAGCGTTTCACCCGGAAATTGTCGTTGCGAGCGCTGTCTTCCGGTAGCGTGCCGCGTTGCAGCTTCATCTTGTGCGCCGCCTGCCAGGTGCGGATGATCACCTCACCGACACGGCCCATGGCCTGCGAGTCGGAACTCATCATCGAGAAAACGCCGAGGTCGTGCAGGATGTCTTCGGCGGCGATGGTTTCGCGACGGATGCGGCTTTCGGCAAAGGCGATGTCTTCGGCGATGCTCGGATCGAGGTGGTGGCACACCATCAGCATGTCGAGATGCTCGTCGATGGTGTTCACCGTGTAGGGCATGGTCGGGTTGGTCGAGCTGGGCAGCACGTTGGGCAGCCCGGCCGCCTTGATGATGTCCGGCGCATGGCCGCCGCCGGCGCCTTCGGTGTGGAAGGTGTGGATGGTGCGGCCCTTGAAAGCGTCGATGGTGGCTTCGACGAAGCCGGATTCGTTGAGCGTGTCGGTATGGATGGCGACCTGGATGTCCATCTCGTCGGCAACGCTCAGGCAGCAATCGATGGCGGCCGGCGTCGTGCCCCAGTCCTCGTGCAGCTTGAGGCCGATGACGCCGGCCTCGACCTGCTCGCGCAGCGCTTCCGGCAGGCTGGCATTGCCCTTGCCGAGGAAGCCGAGGTTCATCGGGAAGGCCTCGGCCGCTTCGAGCATGCGGTGGATGTGCCACGGGCCGGGCGTACAGGTCGTGGCGTAGGTGCCGGTGGCCGGGCCGGTGCCGCCGCCGATCATGGTGGTGACGCCGGAGTTCAGCGCTTCCTCGATCTGCTGTGGGCAGATGAAATGGATGTGGCTGTCGATGCCGCCCGCCGTGACGATCATGCCTTCGCCGGCGATGACCTCGGTGCCGGGGCCGACGACTATCGTCACGCCGGGCTGGATGTCCGGATTTCCGGCCTTGCCGATGGCGGCGATGCGGCCGTCCTTCAAGCCGATGTCGGCCTTGACGATGCCGGTGACGGCGTCGACGATCAGGGCGTTGGTGATCACGGTATCGACGGTTTCCGCCGACACGCGCTGGCTCTGACCCATGCCATCGCGGATGACCTTGCCGCCGCCGAACTTCACTTCCTCGCCGTAGATCGTGTAGTCCTGCTCGACCTCGATGATCAGCTCGGTATCGGCCAGACGCAGGCGGTCGCCGGTGGTAGGGCCGAACATTTCGGCATAGGCCTGGCGGGTAATCTTCGTGCTCATAGTGCCCCCTGGATCAAGCCGCGGAAACCGTAAACCTTCCTGTCACCCGCCAGCGCCACCAGCTGCACGGTGCGCGTCTGGCCCGGCTCGAAGCGCACGGCGGTGCCGGCGGCGATGTCGAGCCGGTAGCCACGGGCGGCGTCGCGGTCGAAGCTCAGGCCGGCATTGGTTTCGTAAAAGTGGTAGTGCGAGCCGACCTGGATCGGTCGGTCGCCGGTATTGGCGACGACCAGCGTGATGGTCGGCCGGCCGGCGTTGAGTTCGAGTTCGCCGGGTTCGGCGAGGAGTTCTCCGGGGATCATGTCGTGTTACCTCAGTAGAAGTTTTGCCGTCATTACAATTGGGTCGTTGTGGTAGCCAATATTTTTTAGGCGACTTAAGCCTCGAACAATGGTTTTTGGACCGGCAAAGCGCCAGCCTTGGTGCCGGAACTGATCGCGAATAGGGGCTGATGAGGTGTCTGCCAAGCGGCCACAGGCCAGCATGAGTCGTGTCGAAGGATGGTTGTCTTGGGTTAGCATTCCTAGCGTTTTAAGATTTTTAATAAGTTGATCAGATACCACCTTGAGATACTCGGGGTGCTGGAATAACTTGTATTGCTTAAAGCGCGCAACATCCTCCCTTGATACTGGTCGGTCTAAGGAAACTCTCCGGGAGAAAGGGAACGATCTTGCTGAAATACCGGGTGAGTCTAAAAAGCTCTTGCACTCAATAATCAGCAATTCATTTTTGGCTGGTTTGTAAGCAACTAGATCAAGTTGAGTGCGAGGAAAAGACTTAAAGACCCTTTTCCCAAGCGTAGGAAGTGCGACCGTTTCGTCTAAAAAGTCTTTGTCGCGTTGATTCAGGGCAACATAAATGCCTGGAATCACCCAGTAGCCGGCTTGCCGGAGCAGAATTTCGCACAGTGATTCGAATGCTTCCATATTAAACGATGGGGTTATGGACCGTGACCAGCTTGGTGCCATCCGGGAAGGTGGCTTCGACCTGTATTTCCGGGATCAGCTCGGCGATGCCGTCCATCACGTCGGCGCGGCTCAGCACCTGCGTGCCTTCGTGCATCAGCTCGGCCACAGTCTTGCCCTCGCGGGCGCCTTCCATGATCGCGCAGGTGATCAGCGCCACGGCTTCCGGGTAGTTCAGCTTCAGGCCCTTGGCCTTGCGCCGTTCGGCAAGCAGACCGGCGGTGAAGATCAGCAGTTTGTCTTTCTCGCGGGGTGTCAGTTCCATACAGACTCCTCAGGTATTCCAGATTCGGGGGGTGATGGCCGGTCGACCACAGCAGGCCGGGCGCAGGATGGCCCACAGGTCTGCGAACCACAATCGGGCAGCCTCGCTGCTGTCGCCAAGATAGCGGGCGATCAGCACACCGGGCAGCGCGCTCAGGCCATGCTGGGCGCCATCGGCGGGACAGGTCTGGCGGCAGGCTTCGAGCAGCGTGCTCGCTTGTGTCGGCAATTCGGGAAAGGTGCACAGCAAGGTGCCGCACACCGTGGCACCGGCCCAGCCGGCGGGGCTGGTCAACATCGGGTCGCTGCCGTCGAAACCGCCGCGCTCGATCCAGATCGGCCGCTGGTCTCGATCAACCCGGAGAAACAGGTCGAACCGCCCCTTATCAAAGCGCTCGCCAGCCGCCGCGCGACCGAGGCACAGGATGTCCCAGCCGATATAACGGCTGTCGGCGGCGAGATCGACCTGGGTTTCCATGCGCGCCCGCGCGCCATCGAACACGATAGTTTCCTGCGGCAGCCATTCCAGCGTCGCTCCTTCGCCCACCGTGAAGGCAATGCGCTGCGAGGCTTCCGCGCCGCCGCTGCGATACCACTTGCCGGCGCCGGGTGTGGTCAACTGGGCATGCGCCCCGGCACTGACATCCGCCGAAATCGCCAGATGGTCACCGCCAGCGATGCCGGAAGGCGGATGCAGCACGATGGCCTGGCAGACGGCATCACCCTCGGGATAGAGCGCCTTCTGCACCCGCAACGGCCCGCGATGCCGGTTTTCGCGCAGCACCGTGCGATCGCCGGAACGGGCAAAGCCAAGATGCAACTCGGCATGCCAGTTCAGCAAAGGCTCCAGCAGCGACAATGGTAGGCGCGAGGTCATTGCTGGATTATCAGGGAAAGTATACGGCGCGCGAAATACGCAGGAATGCGCAGTCTTCGCGAAGCGCATCGAGCAAGAAGTGGCGGTTTATCGGGGCCAAGCCGATGGCGAATGCTATGGCAAAAATGTTGTATTTGATACAATTGTCGCAATTGCCAATCGATGGATTTCCATATGCGGCCTCTTCCCGTACATCACAAACGCACTCACCTGAAACACCCAAGGTCGAGCGCAGCGAATGGAAGTTCGACACAGCACTGGCTTCGTCACTTCTGGATTGCCTTGGCGCTCATTTTGACACTGGGCATTGCGCTGGTTGCCTATGGCAAATATTCCGTCGATAACGATGAAGACGAAGACGCCTACTTTACGGTTCAAACGGCGACGATTGCCGGGGACGCCGTGAATGTTCGGTGCAAGCTGAGTTTGCTGATTGATCAGGAGCAAGAGTCGCGGCTAAAGAAGCGCCAACAGGAACTGGATGCGGTCGTGCGCTCTGTCCTGGCAGAGGTATATCAGGGCAGCGCGCGTCCATCAATCTCTGAGGTAAGAGCGCAGATGCTCCTGACGCTCAACAAGAAACTCCCCCGCAAGCTCCAGATTCGCGACGTTTATGTCCAAGAGCTACTCGTCGGCAACAGTTAGCTAGCTTCGATGGCGAGGATATCGTCGCGCTGGCACATTCCATGCTGAACTCCCTCTGTGGCAATGGGGAGAATCGCCATGGAAGGCAGCTTAACCGAACTATTTCTCGGCATTACAGCCGTTTCCTTGCTTCCGCACGTCATCATCGGGGCTGTGCAAAAAATTTGGTGCACCAGAATGGCAAATCGGAACTCATTTGCGCACTCCTGGCGTGCACACTTAAACGGCGGTCGAAGCATAAGCTAGTCAAACCGCCAGCGCCTCCCTGACCCCATCCTGCGGCATCGTTTCTCCCCGGCCGCGCATGATGAACTCCCCGCGCTCCATCAGCAGGTACTGGTCGGCCAGCGATTCGGCGAAGTCGTAGTACTGCTCGACGAGCAGGATCGCCATTTCGCCGGTTTGCGCCAGCAGACGGATGGCGCGTTCGATGTCCTTGATGATCGACGGCTGGATGCCTTCGGTCGGCTCGTCGAGGATCAGGAGTTTCGGACCCATGGCCAGGGCGCGGCCGATGGCGAGCTGTTGCTGCTGGCCGCCGGACAGGTCGCCGCCGCGGCGGTGCATCATCTGCTTGAGCACCGGGAACATCTCGAAGATGCGCTCGGGGATCTTGGTGCTGCCCGGCTTGGTGGCGAGGCCCATGAGCAGGTTTTCCTCGACCGTCAGACGCGGGAAGATCTCGCGGCCCTGCGGCACGTAGCCGATGCCGGCCTTGACGCGCTCATGCGGCGGCAGATGGGTGATGTCCTTGCCGTCGAAGGTGATGCTGCCGGACTTGCTCTTGACCAGCCCCATCAAGGACTTGAGCAGCGTGGTCTTGCCGACGCCGTTGCGGCCGAGCAGAGTGGTGACCTCGCCGGTGGTGACCTCGAAACTGAGGCCGCGCAGGATGTGGCTGCCGCCGTAGGCTTGGTGGAGGGATTCGACTTTCAGCATGCTTAGCGCCCCAGATACACTTCAATAACGCGTTGATCGTTCTGCACGGTGGCGAGGTCGCCCTCGGCCAGCACAGAACCTTCGTGCAGCACGGTGACCTTGCCGCCGAGCTTTTCGACGAAGGCCATGTCGTGCTCGACGACGACCAGCGAATGCTTGCCAGCCAGCGAGACAAAGAGTTCGGCCGTACGCATGGTTTCGTCGTCGGTCATGCCGGCGACCGGCTCGTCGAGCAGCAGCAGCTTGGGTTCCTGCATCAACAGCATGCCGATTTCCAGCCACTGTTTCTGGCCGTGCGAGAGCAGCCCGGCCTGGCGGTCAGCTTCACCGTCGAGGCGGATCAGGCGCAGGGTTTCAGCGATCTTGTCGCGTTCGTCACCGGCCAGCCAGGCCATCAGGCTTTTCCATACGCGCTTGTCGGTCTTCATGGCCAGTTCGAGGTTTTCGAAGACGGTGTGCTGCTCGAAGATGGTCGGCTTCTGGAACTTGCGGCCGATGCCGACGTGGGCGATTTCCGGCTCGGTCAGGCGGGTCAGGTCGATGGTCTGGCCGAAGAAGGCCTTGCCGGAATCCGGGCGCGTCTTGCCGGTGATGACGTCCATCATCGTCGTCTTGCCGGCGCCGTTGGGGCCGATGATGCAGCGCAGTTCGCCGGCATCAATTTCGAGGTTGAGGTTGTTCAGGGCCTTGAAGCCGTCGAAGCTGACGGTGATGTCTTCGAGGTAGAGCGCGACGCCGTGCGAGAGGTCGAGTTCGCCGGTGACGACGTGGCCCATCTGGTCGGCGCCGTCGCTGCCTTCCGGCCGGTCGTCGAGGGTATTTTCGAGAATCATGCTGCGGCTCCCTTCTTGTCCATGACTTTCTTCCACAGGCCGACCAGCCCTTGCGGCAGCATCAGGGTGACGACGATGAACAGCAGGCCGAGGAAGAACAGCCAGTATTCGGGGAAGCTGACGGTGAACCAGCTCTTGGCGAGATTGACCACGAAGGCGCCGATGATCGGCCCGATCAGCGTGCCGCGCCCGCCAACAGCGACCCAGATGGCGATCTCGATCGAATTGCCGGGCGACATTTCGGAGGGGTTGATGATGCCCACCTGCGGCACGTAGAGCGCGCCGGCGATGCCGCACAGTACGGCCGAGATGGTCCAGATCGTCAGCTTGTACCAGAGCGGGTTGTAGCCGATGAACATGACGCGGCTTTCGGCATCGCGAATCGCTGTCAGCACCCGGCCGAACTTGGATTTCACCAGCCAGGCGGCGAAGATCAGCGTGGCGGCCAGCGCCAGCGCGGTCAGGCCGAACAGCACGAGGCGCATTTCGGATGTGGTGATGCCGTAGCCGAGGATGCGCTTGAAGTCGGTGAAGCCGTTGTTGCCGCCGAAGCCTGTTTCGTTGCGGAAGAAGAGCAGCATGGCGGCGTAGGTCAGCGCCTGGGTGATGATCGAGAAATAGACGCCCTTGATGCGCGAGCGGAAGGCGAAGTAGCCGAAGACGAAGGCGACCAGCGCCGGCACGGCCATGACCAGGAAGGCGACCCAACCGAAGCTGTCGCTGCCGACCCAGAACCAGGGCAGCTCCTTCCAGTCGAGGAAGACCATGAAGTCGGGCAGGTCGCTCTGGTAGCTGCCGTCACGGCCGATCTGGCGCATCAGGTACATGCCGAAGGCGTAGCCGCCGAGCGCGAAGAACAGCCCGTGGCCGAGCGACAGGATGCCGCCGTAGCCCCAGATCAGGTCCATCGCCACGGCCACCAGCGCGTAGCACATGATCTTGCCGATCAGCGTGATGGCGTAGGTGGAAACGTGGAAGGCGCTGTCTTCCGGTACGGCGAGATGGAGGAGGGGGACGGCAACCAGCGTCAGGGCGAGGAATACGCCGAGCGCCAGCCACTGCTTGCTGTCCAGGCTGGACAGGAGGCGGAGGATGAAAGGCTTACGCATGGGAGTTCCTTACTCGACGAAGCGGCCCTTGAGGGCAAAGATGCCCTGCGGACGCTTCTGGATGAAGATGATGATGCAGACGAGGATGCTGATCTTGGCGATGACCGCCCCGGCCCAGCCTTCGAGCAGCTTGCTGAAGATGCCCAGCCCGAGCGCCGCCCAGACCGCGCCGGCGAGCTGGCCGACGCCGCCGACGACGACCACCATGAAGGAATCGACGATGTAGCCCTGGCCCATGTCCGGCCCGACGTTGGAAATCTGCGACAGCGCGACGCCGCCCAGCCCGGCGATGCCGGCGCCCAGCGCGAAGGCCAGGGTGTCGATGCGGGCGGTCGGGACGCCGACGCAGCCGGCCATTGGGCGGTTCTGCGTCACGGCGCGGACGAACATGCCCAGCCGTGTCCTGTTCATCAGCAGCCAGACCAGCAGCAGGACGAAGAGGGCGAAGCCGATGATGATGAGGCGGTTCCAGGGCAGCATCAGGTTGGGCATCAGCGCGATGCCGCCGGACATCCAGCTCGGATTGGCGACTTCGACGTTCTGCGCGCCGAACAGCACGCGGGCCCCCTGGATCAGCACCAACGAGATGCCCCAGGTGGCGAGCAGGGTTTCCAGCGTGCGGCCGTAGAGCCAGCGGATGACTGTGCGTTCCATGACCACGCCGACCAGAGCGGCGGCGAAGAAGGCGACGGGAATCGCCGCCGGCAGATACCAGTCGAGGTAATCCGGCAGGAAGGCGCGGAACAGGCTCTGCATGCCGTAGGTGGCGTAGGCGCCGACCATCAGCAGCTCGCCGTGCGCCATGTTGATGACGCCCATGACGCCGTAGGTGATGGCCAGGCCGAGCGCGGCGAGCAGCAGGATGGAGCCGAGCGAGACGCCGGTGAAGATGCCGCCCAGCGTTTCGCCGACGGCCAGCCGGCGGTCGATGGACTTGACCGCCTCGATGGCAGCGTAGCGCACCTTGTCTTCCGGCTCGTTGGCCTTGTCGGTCAGCGGCTGTAGCATGGCCTTGATGGTCGGCGAGTTGGCATCGGCCAGCACCTGCACGGCGGCCAGGCGAACGGCCGGGTCGGGGTTGGCCAGGCTGGCCTGGGCGTGGGCGGTGGTCAGCAGGGCCTTGATCTCGGCATCGCTTTCCTTCTCCAGCGCCTTGGCCAGCAGCGGGGCCATGTCGGCGCTGACGTTGCTTTGCAGCTTTTGCGCCGAGCCCAGGCGGACGGCCGGGTCGGCATCGAACAGCTTGAGCGCGGCCAGCGCATTGGCCAGCTCGCCGCGGATGCGGTTATTGACGGTGACTGATTCCGGCTCGGCCGGCATCTTGGTTTTTGCCCCGGTCGCCGCGTCCATCGCAGCATCGCCGTCGATGATCAGCGCCTTGTCGTTGGCGAGATAAAGATTGCCGTCGGCCATCGCCGTCAGCACGCGCTCGGCGTCGGGGTCGGCCGCCTGGACGATCTGGCGGATGGCGGCCACCTTGTCGGTCGAGTCTTCGACCGCCAGCTGGCGAACCTGCGCCGGGTCGAGCGCCGCATGGGCGTTCAGGCCGATGGCGCAGAGCAATACAACGAGTGTTTTTCTGATCATGAATATCCGTCCGCAATTTGTGCAGTGCAGCGACAGGTTACGGGCGGGGCGCTGGCTCAGGAATACGATGAATTGCGTAGGAACTGCGCAGAAGATCCGGCGGCAACGGCTGCTGCGATGCACCGCTCGATTTGGGCGGTTTTGGGACTCAAGGGCGGAATGGTCGCCAAAGCGCCATCTCCTGAAATGAAAACGGGGGCCGAGGCCCCCGTTTGCTTGCGGCGCACGATCCGGATCACTTGCCTTCCGGCTCGTTCTGCTTTTTGTGGCTGCCTGCGGATACGGGCGTGCGCGACTGATAGGCGCGGGCCGCATGGATCGGCATATGGGCGAGATTGTGGTGCATGGGGCTTCCCGGTCAGTCCGTCGCCAGATCCGGTGCGCGGGCGGTCGCGGGGCCGGGGCCGAGGGCGAAGTCGCAGCCGGTCTTCGCCCGCACCATGTCCACCGTGGCGCCTGGCTGCAGTTCGATCAGCGTGAGGCCATGCGGGCCCACCTCGAAGACGGCCAATTCGGTGATGATCAGGTTTACCACGCCGCGGCCGGTGAGGGGCAGGTTGCAGCGGGGCAGGATTTTGGGCGAACCGTCCTTGGCGCAGTGCTCCATGAGGACGATGACGCGGCCGACGCCAGCCACGAGGTCCATGGCGCCTCCGGGACCCTTGACCATCTTTCCCGGCACCATCCAGTTGGCAAGGTCGCCGCCCTCGGACACCTCCAGGCCGCCGAGGATGGAAAGGTCCACGTGGCCGCCGCGGATCATGGCGAAGGAGTCGGCGCTGGAGAAGAAGCTGCTGCCCGGGAGGCTGGTGATGGTCTGCTTGCCGGCGTTGATGAGGTCGGCGTCTACCGCCTCGGCGGCAGGGAAGGGGCCGAGGCCCAGCAGCCCGTTCTCCGACTGGAGGGTGACACGGATGCCCGGCGGGATGTGGTTGGCCACCAGGGTGGGGATGCCGATACCGAGATTGACGTAGTAGCCGTCCCGTAGTTCCCGGGCCGCCCGGCGGGCGAGGCTGTCGCGCAGCGGGTCGTGTTTGGCGGCGGCAGAGGTGCCGGCGACGGTGCGGAACTCGATCCGTTTTTCATAGCGCCCGCCTTGCAGGATACGGTCGACGTAGATGCCCGGGGTGTGGATGTGATCAGGGTCCAGCTGCCCCGGTTCCACCAGTTCCTCCACCTCGGCGACGGTGACGCGGCCGCAGGTGGCGATCATGGGATTGAAGTTGCGCGCCGTTTTGCGGAAGACCAGGTTGCCGTCGCGGTCGCCCTTCCATGCCTTGACGATGGCCACGTCGGCGCGGATGGCTGGCTCCAGCACGTAGTCGCGGCCGTCGAACCGGCGCGTCTCCTTGCCGTCGGCCAGCAGGGTGCCGGCGGCTGTGCGGGTGTAGAAGCCGGGGATGCCGGCGCCGCCGGCCCGCAGGCGCTCGGCCAGGGTGCCCTGGGGCACCAGTTCCAGGTCCAGCTCGCCGGCCAGGACCTGGCGCTCGAATTCCTTGTTTTCGCCCACATACGAGGCGATCACCTTTTTCACTTGCCGTGTCTTGAGCAGCGGCCCCATGCCGAAATCGTCGACGCCGGCATTGTTGCCGATGATGGTCAGGTTGCGGGTGCCCGATTCGCGTAGGGCGCCAATCAGGTTTTCCGGGATGCCGCACAAGCCGAAACCGCCAGCGGCCAGGGTCATGCCGTCAAACAGCACACCATCGAGGGCGGCGGCGGGATTTTCATAGACTTTGCTCATTACCTTGCTGCTCCGAAATCATCGAAAAAGCCCCGGGGGGCGGCCATGACCCGCCGCCCGGGGCAGGGCCGCTTAATCGGCGCGTTCCGGCACCGGCAGGTTTACCCACTCCTTGTAGAAGGCTTCGATATCGGGCTCGAAGTCATGGATCACCGGGTACCACGGGGTCGGCGCCTCGACGTCGTGCATGGCGCCGCATTGCGGGCAGTAGTACTCGCGGTACACCTGCCATTCGGTATCGGGGGCCATCAGCTTGGGATAGATCTCGGTCATTGCCTCTTCGGTGCGCCGCACGTAAACCGAGGCGTTGAGCTTCCAGTTTTCGCGGTAGTCGCCGAAGACATGGCCGCAGTCGCACAGGGTTACCCACTTTTTTGTCTTGACCTGCTGCACGATGTAGAGGTGCGGTCCGAGCGGCAGGACGATGCGGTCGGGAAAGTTGACCTTGCGCTGCAGGGCCGCCAGGTATTGCTCGAAACGGCTGTGGTCCTTGGGCATGGACAGCATGCGGAAGGTGGTTTCCCAGTCCAGTGTCCCCTCGACAAGGTGGGCGACCTGCTCGTTGGTGTATTTAGACATTTCTGACTCCTTGATTCGGTGATTACTCTTCGACCTGGATGACGGTGGTGACGTCCGGCAGCAGCGACAGGTCCATGCGGTGCTTGGAGCCGTAGGTCGGCACGTCCAGTTCTTCCTCGAGCAGTTGCCAGTCGGCCGGCAGATTCCAGAAGTCCTTGAACTCCTGGGTGAACTTCTCGGACAGGGCGAAGCTGGTGGCGAACATGTGCTTGACCTGGGTTGAGGCGTGCTTGTTGAGGATGCGTTCGCGTTCCGCCTTCATCCATTCGCGGGTCGGCAGGGCGCGGGCCAGGCGTTCCTTGCGGATCTCGGCGCGGCGCTCGGCGGTCTTGGCGGCATCGACGACGAACACGCCGTTATCTTCGGTGAACACCGCGCCATAGACTTTCTGGGCGTATTCCGGGAGCAGGAACTTCTGGTTGAGGTCGTCCTCGATCGCCTTGGGCTCGCGGTCGATGGGGTCGCCAAAGCCGGGGCCGCCACGCAGGTAGTTGAGGTAGAGATCGTGGTTGGCGTAGCAGTCCTCCGTGGTGATGCACTGCTTGTCGCGCTTGACCGTGGCGGTAGCGTCAAGATGGCGCTCATAGTCCGGATCGGAGGGGTCGAGGTCGGCGCCAAGGGGCAGCGAATCACCGATCGCGATACGGTTTTCCAGGCCGGTATTGTGGGCCTCGAAGCGGTAGCCGGTAGCCGATGGGTAGCCACCCATCATCCCCCAGTCGCTGTTCATGAAGCCGTTACCCATGAAGAACATGGTCCAGTCCTGGGCGTTCCACACCATGCGCAGGGTCTCGAAGCCGCAGCCGCCGCGATACTTGCCGTAGCCACCGGAGTTGGCCTTGACGTTGCGCCCGAGGTAGAGGAGCGGCTCGGCCATTTCCCAGATCTCGATGTCGCCCATGTCGCCTTCCGGGTTCCAGATGGCGGCAGCGTGGTTGAGGCCGTCTTTGACGGCACAGGCGCCGGTACCGCAGGACGAGGCTTCGAAGCTGTTGACCGCGTGGATCTCGCCGTCCTGGTTGATGCCCCCCCCTTGCAGCCAGTTGGAGGTGTTGGCATTGCCGGCGTTGACCTCCTCCAGGTAGCCGCGGCTGAAGTAGGACTGGCCGAGGCCGCGCCACAGCGCCGCCCAGCCGGAGACGAGGAAGTGCCAGGCGTAGGCGTGGCCGGTGCGGCGATCGTCCGGGTTGCACCAGGTGCCTTTGGGCAAGCGGAACTCGGTGGCGAAGTAGGCGCCATCGTTGATGCGCTGGGTCGGCACCAGGGTCTGGCACATCATGACCCAGATACCGGAGGTGAAGGCTACCTGGTGGGCGTTGAAGGTGTGCCAGCCCCAGCGGCTCGCCCCTTCGAAGTCGAGGCGCCACTTGCCGTCCGGCTTGATGGTCATCTCGCACGGTGAGTGCATGATGGAATCGAGCTTGGCGAAGGCGTTGGAGACTTGCACATCCTCGTGCTTGTAGGGCACGTCGACGAAGGAGACCTTGCGGTACTTGCCGGGCAGGGTCATGGCCTTGATGCGGCTCATGAGGCCGCGGCGGCCTTCCTCGATTACCTCGTGGGCGAACTTCTCGTAGGCTTCCAGGCCGTCGGCGCGGATGACGTCCTCCACCAGGTCGCGGATCATGTGGCAGCCGGCGATGCGGGTTTTCTCGTCGAGAATCCAGTATTTCGGCGTGCGCACCGAACGCTGGCTTTCATGCAGCCAGTCGCGCAGCGGCTCGTCGTTCACGCCGGTCTTGCGGCAGGTGATCATGTAGCCGTCGCCAAAGCGCTGGGTTTGGCCGGTGGACATGGAGCCCGGGGTCACCGAGCCGGTGTCGATGACGTGCGTGACGCCGCCTACCCAGCCGATCAGCTTGCCGTCCCAGAAGATCGGCACGATCGTGGCGATGTCGCAGGGGTGGACGTTGCCGATTGAGCAGTCGTTATTGGTGAACATGTCGCCGGGATTGATGCCGGGGTTGGCTTCCCAGTTGTTTTCGATCATGTACTTGATGGCAGCCCCCATGGTGCCGACGTGGATGATGATGCCGGTGGAGGTGAGGACGCAGTCACCGACGGCGTTGTAGAGGGTGAAGCAAAGTT
Source organism: Dechloromonas sp. ARDL1 (assembly GCF_051122455.1). Classification (NCBI taxonomy): domain Bacteria; kingdom Pseudomonadati; phylum Pseudomonadota; class Betaproteobacteria; order Rhodocyclales; family Azonexaceae; genus Dechloromonas; species Dechloromonas sp. ARDL1. Next base: position 2,802,138 of record NZ_CP168939.1, on the reverse strand, counting down.
CGCCTTCCTGCTCGACGATGGGGCTGGCGGCGATCTTCTTGGCGGTTTCGCGGGCGTGCACCAGGCCGCCGCGCAGCTTGGAGAACAGTTTCTCGTAGCCGATGGGGTCGGAGTCGCGAAATTCCAGGTTTTCCAGGCCGTTGTAGTGGCCGCTGGTCTTCGTGCGCTCGATGATGCCGTCGCGGAATTGCTTCAGGGTCTGGCCGTTCTTCAGCAGGTCGGCAAAGCCGACTTGGTTCTTGCTTATCATGTTCATGGCAGGTCTCCTTATTTCACTTCCTTGAGATGGAACAGGCGGTGCTTGTCGACCGTGGTCGCGAAGCCGTCGGGCACGACGAAGGTGGTGGCGTCGGACTCGATGATGGCGGGGCCGACGATGTGGTTGCCGGCCTTCAGGCTCTCCATCTTCCATAGCGCGGCATCGACCCACTTCTTGTGGCGGTAGAAGGGGCGTGTGCCGAGGTAGGCATTCTTCGGCGGTGTCGGGCCGGCGTCCGGGTCTTCCGGCAGCACCGGCTTCTGGGTCACCACCATGCCGCGCAGGATGGCGCCGGTGATGGAGAAACCCAGTTCCGGCGAGCGGGCGGAGTTCGCATAGACACGGCCGTAGGTGGTTTCGAAGGCGTCGACGATCTGGTCCCAGTCGGCTGCGCTGTCGGCGCTGGTGATCGGCGATACGATCTCAAGATCGTTCAGCTGGCCCATGTACTGCATCTTGTAGCCGGGGATCAGCAGCACGTCCTCGGCCTTGTAGCCGTTGAGGACGAATTCGTCGATGACCTTGACCGCCAGTTCCGACCAGGCTTCCTGCAGGCTCCGGCAGGCAGCTGCCTTGGCGGCATCGGGGGCGTACTGGGCGACGCCGAGGTCCACCGACTTGTCGTAGCGGTACTCGAAGTCGGCGCAGGCGCAGCCGAAGGCGGAGAAGCCGGCAGCCCAGGCGGGCACCACCACATCCTTGAAGCCGACGCCCTCGGTGTAGCCGTAGGTATGCACCGGGCCGGCGCCGCCGTAGGAGAAGCAGGTGAAGTCTGCGGGGTTGTAGCCCTTGGCGCTGATGTTGGCGCGCAGGTACTCGGATAGCGTGAGGTCGAGCAGTTCGATGACGCCGGCGGCGGCATCCTCCACCGACAAGCCGAGGGGATCGGCGATCTGGGCCTTGATGTGCTCGCGGGCGCGCTGCACATCGAGCTTGATGGCGCCGCCCAGGAAATTGTCCGGGTTCAGGTAGCCGAGGACGACGTGGCAGTCGGAAACCGACACCGTATCCAGCCCGCTTTCCGGCCAGCAGGTGCCGACCCGGTAACCGGCGGAGTCGGGGCCGAGCTTGATGGCCTTGCTGTAGGGGTCGAGTCGCACGAAGCTGCCGGCGCCAGCGCCGACGGAATCCATCGCGACCAGCGGCAGCGACAGGACCAGGCGGGCCATGTCCGGGTCGGACTTGATGGCGAAGTTGCCCTTGGTGATCAGCGCCACGTCGAAGCTGGTGCCCCCGATGTCGGAGCAGGCGATGTTCTCGTCGCCCAGGGCCTCGCCCAGCAGCTTGGAGCCGATGACGCCGCCGATGGGGCCGGAGACGATGGTACGGGCCAGTTCCTTGGCCTTCCAGCTGATGGTGCCGCCGTGGGTGGCCATGACGCGCAGGTCGAACTTGGCACCGTGCTTCTTGAAGCGATCACTCACCTTCTTCAGCGTCTGGCGCGAAGGTTCGGCACCGTAGGCTTCCAGGATGGTGGTGTTCATGCGGTGGCTTTCCTTGCGCGACGGGTAGTAGTCGACGGAGGCGAAGACTGGGATGTCCACCTGCAACTTTTTCAGCTCGGCCTTGACGAGGTCGCGGGCGCGCTGTTCGCTGACTTCGTTCTTGTGGGACTGCAACAGGCAGATCACGATGGCCTGGGAGCCGGCAGCCACCAGCTCGCGTGTGGCCTGGCGGACTTCGTCTTCGCGCAGGGGGATGACGACCTTGCCCTGCACGTCGGTGCGCTCGGTGACGCCCCGGGTGCGGGAGACGGGCACCAGGGGCTCGTCGTAGCGGTGGGTGTTGAGGTGGATGCGGTCTTCCAGGGCGTAGCCCAGGTAGCTCTGCAGGGCGCGGCCCATGGAGTGGATCTGTTCGAAGCCCTTGTTGCAGATGAGGCCGACGTTGAGGCCTTTGCGCATGAGGATGCGGTTGAGCATGGCGGTACCGGAATAGACGCAGGTCGCCAGTTCCGGATAGACGTCGTCCACAGTCCGCTCCCAGTGGGCGAGGGCGTCCACGGAGGAGTTGTAGATGGCCAGGGATTCGTCCCCCGGGTTGCTCTGTGCCTTGCCGACCACGAAGCGGCCGTCGTCGCGCACGAAAAAGGTATCGGTCATCGTGCCGCCGGCATCGATTCCCATCACCTGTACGGTGGATTGCTGTTGCATGTTGCCTCCTGTCCTTGGTGTGTTCATGGTGGGATTTCCCACGCTTACTTCATGGCAAGGGGTGGGCCAGGGCCGTTGCGGGTGGAGGCGGGCTTCGGAAATTGTTTGTTAATCAGCGGCTTGTGTGCTGGTTTCTGATTGCCGGATAGCCTGCCCGAGACCGTGGGAAATTGTCCGGAAAAGCGACGCGATGCCGGGGGTGTCCTGAAATCGGACACTTTCCGCGCTCCTTATTGCAGTGCACAACCCATTGATACATAAGGGAATTTATTGACTTTGGGCCGATATGGGAATACGGTTACGGACTGGTGCAGTAGTTTTACTAAAGACAACTAAAGATGATTCCCCGGCGGTCCCCATGCCTTTTTCCCAGTGCGGTTCCCTGATTCCCAGGGTCGGCGACGAGCAGGTCGTGGCCTCCGCTTGGGAGCGCTTCCTGCAAGACAGGCCGCTACCCGGTACGGGAGTGCGCCCCGTCGTCCTCGATTCCTGGCAGCGCTGCCGTTCCGAATCTGTCGACCCGGCTAGCCGCTGCGCTCCAGGTGCCGCAGACGAGCGGGTCCGCCAGCTGCAGGGGCAGAACCGCGACCTCTGCGATGCCGCACGGCCGGTGCTGGAAGGCCTGTGCGACATCCTGCGGGAATGCGGTACGCTGATCATGCTCAGCGACCATAGCGGTACCATCCTCCAGCTCAACGGCGAGACTCGGGCGCGCAGTGCCGGCGAGGCCATCAACCTGGCCACCGGCGGTTGCTGGAACGAGGAGGTCATCGGCACCAACGCCATCGGTACTGCCATCGCCACCAGCGCCCCGGTGCAGATTTACGCCAGCGAGCACTTCTGCATGGACGTCAAGCGCTGGACCTGCGCTGCCGCCCCCATCCTCGATCCTCTCGGTCGCACGCTGCTCGGCGTGGTGGATGTTTCCGGCGTCAAGGAGACCTTCCACGGCCACACCCTGGGCCTGGTGATGGCCGCTGCCAAGCAGATCCAGGGCGAGCTGGCGCGGCGCGACGGTGTCCTGCACAGTCGCCTGCTGGCCCGGGCCATGGACGACTTCCGGCGCTACGGCAGCGACTGCCTGGTGCTTTTCGACCACCGTGGCCGTATCGTGCGTACCGCCGGTAGCGTGCAGGCCGCCCGCGAGCAGTACGGCGTGCGCCTGCCCTTCGAGGTAGGCGGCCATGTGCCGGGCCTTAACCTGGCGCGGCCGGAGATCGACCGCCGCCACCAGCGCCCCGACTGGTTGCGCCCGGAATGGCTCCACCCGGTAAAGGATGTCGAAGGCGAACTGGGTACCCTGTTGGTGATTCCCCTCGGCGCCCGCCAGGCAGCGACCATGCCCACCCTGCCCAAGGCGCCTCCGGCGGAAAGCGACCCTTTCGCCGATATCATCGGTAGCAGCGAGAGTCTGGAGTCGGCCAAGGCCCGTGCCCGGCGTATCGCCCCCCTCGACCTGCCGGTGCTGCTCCTGGGCGAGACGGGGGCTGGCAAGGAACTCTTCGCCCGCGCCGTGCACCAGGCCGGCACCAGCCCTGACGGGCCTTTCGTGGCGGTCAATTGCGGTGCCCTGACGCGCGAGCTGCTGGCCAGCGAACTCTTCGGCTACGCCGAGGGAGCTTTCACCGGAGCCCGTCGCGGCGGCCTGCCTGGCAAGTTCGAGCAGGCGGACGGCGGCACTCTGTTCCTCGATGAGATCGGCGAAATGCCCCTCGATATGCAGCCTCACCTGCTGCGCGTCCTTCAGGATGGAATCGTCGTGCGCTTGGGCGACACTCGCCAGCGTAAGGTGGCGGTACGCCTTATCGCTGCCACCAACCGGGACTTGCTGGCCGATGTGGCCGCTGGCCGCTTCCGGGAGGATCTTTTCCATCGCCTGTGCGTGGTCTGCCTCAAACTACCCGCCCTGCGCGAACGGCCCGGCGACATCGAGGCGGTCATTGCCCACCTCAACGAACGACTGGCCCGCAAATACGGCTGCCCGCCCAAGACGGTCGCTGCCGAAGTGCTGCAGCCCTTGTTGTGCTATCACTGGCCGGGCAATATCCGCGAACTGCAGAATGTCTTCGAAGCCATGTTCGCGCTCAGCGACGGCGACGCGATTGACCCGACCCTATTACCAGCCCACATTGTCGCCGGTGCGATCCCCGTGTTTGCACCAGCTGCAACGGCTGGCCGCCTGGATGAAATGGAACGCGAAGCCGTGCGTGCCGCCGTCGAAGACGCCAACGGCAACCTTTCCCGGGCGGCTCGCACCTTGGGCATCGCCCGCAGCACCTTGTACGTCAAACTGGCATCGATGAAAATCGTGGAACCGGCTGCGGCGACTCCTAGCCGCTAAGGGGGCGGGGCAACGGGGTTTCTCGGCTTGGGGTGGCGGCAGCGAATCCAGACGGGCATCCGCTGATTTGCCGATCGATTGGCGTTATTTCCCAACCGGCTGATCAGTCGTAGTGCTCAATAGGTCTTGTACGGCAGAAATTTGCCGCTCATGACGATCCTGACGCGGTCGCCCTTCGGGTCGGGCTCACGTGTCAAATCCATGTTGAAGTCGATGGCGCTCATGATGCCATCGCCGAATTCTTCGTGGATCAGCGCCTTGAAGGTGGTGCCGTACACATTGACCAGTTCGTAGAAGCGGTAGATCAACGGGTCGGTCGGCACCGAGGTCGGCAGCGAGCCCTTGTAGGGCACGACCTGCAACTGCGCGACGGCTTCTTCCGGCAGGTCGAGCGCGGCGCCAATGGCCTTGGCCTGCGCTTCGCTCAGCGTCATCTGGCCGAGCAGGGCGGCGGTGCTCCATTCCTTGCTGTGGCCGACCAGTTCGGCCAGTTTGGCCCAAGTCAGTTTCTTCTTCACTTTCCGGGTGACGATCAGGTCGGTGACTTCTTCGCGGTTCATGGCAGTTCCTTGTTTGACGTAAAAACGGGGGCCTGAGCCCCCGTTGCGACACTGTCGGGCAGGCTTACTTGCCTTCCGGCTCGTCTTTCTTCTTGTCGTTGCCCGGGATGTACGGGCTCCACGGCGCGGCCTTGACCGGGCCCGGCGTCTTCCAGACGACGTTGAACTGGCCGTCGGCCTTCACTTCGCCGATGAATACCGGCTTGTGCAGGTGGTGGTTCTTTTCGTCCATCTTCACTTCGAAGCCGGACGGGGCCTTGAAGGTCTGGCCGGCCATGGCGGCGATGACCTTATCCACGTCGGTGCTCTTGGCCTTCTCGACCGCCTGCTTCCACATGTGGATGCCGATGTAGGTGGCTTCCATCGGGTCGTTGGTGACAACGGTCTTGGCGTTCGGCAGCTTCTGCTTGACGGCCCAGTCCTTGTACATCTTGATGAACTTGGTGTTCTCGGCGTTCTTCAGCGACTGGAAGTAGTTCCAGGCAGCCAGGTGGCCGACCAGCGGCTTGGTGTCGACGCCGCGCAGTTCTTCTTCGCCCACGGAGAAGGCGACGACCGGCACATCAGTGGCCTTCAGGCCGGCGTTGCCCAGTTCCTTGTAGAACGGCACGTTGGAGTCGCCGTTGATGGTGGAGACGACGGCGGTCTTCTTGCCTTCGGACGCGAATTTCTTGATCTTGGCGATGATGGTCTGGTAATCGCTATGACCGAACGGGGTGTACTCTTCCATGATGTCGGCTTCGGCGACGCCCTTGGACTTCAGGAAGGCGCGCAGGATCTTGTTGGTCGTGCGCGGATAGACGTAGTCGGTGCCGAGCAGGACGAAGCGCTTGGCTTCACCGCCGTCCTTGGACATCAGGTATTCGACGGCCGGGATGGCTTGCTGGTTGGGGGCTGCACCGGTGTAGAAAACGTTCTTTTCGAGTTCTTCACCTTCATACTGGACCGGGTAGAAGAGCAGGCCGTTCAGTTCCTTGTAAACCGGCAGCACGGACTTGCGCGAGACCGAGGTCCAGCAGCCGAAGGTGACGGCAACCTTGTCCTTGGTCAGCAGCTGGCGGGCCTTTTCGGCGAACAGCGGCCAGTTGGAGGCCGGATCGACGACGACCGGCTCGAGCTTCTTGCCCATCACGCCACCGGCTTTGTTGATTTCCTCGATGGCCATCAGCGCCGTTTCCTTGAGCGCGGTTTCGGAAATCGCCATGGTGCCGGACAGCGAGTGCAGGATGCCGACCTTGATGGTTTCGGCGGCATGGGCGGACATGCCGATTGAAGACAGGGCGGCGGCCAGGACGGTGGCCTTGATGAAATTGCGGCGGTTGCTCATGGAAGCTCCTCGGACGTTGGGTAATCGGGTAGGTAGCGTGTTTGCTGCAGTGCAACCAGATTACGGCCGGGGTTTTACGCGCGAAATACGTTAGATTGCGTAGGCATGCGCAGGGTGCATTTGCCGGCTTGCGGGTCCACAGTCAAGCGGAAAAAATGCCCCCAATCGGATTCTCTAGCCGCCGCGCATTTTGCCAATCGCCAGATTGGCCGCTGCCGTACGCGTTTCCACACCGAGTTTCTCGAAGACATGCTCGAGGTGCTTGTTCACGGTGCGTGGGCTGCTGCCGAGGATGTCGCCGATATCCTTGCTGGTCTTGCCCTGGACGACCCAATACAAAACCTCGGCCTCGCGCTGGGTAAGACGGAAGGCGGCGATCAGCGATTCGACGGCGGAGGCGTCATTCTCCTCGCGCAGCACGACCAGCCATTCGTCGTCGCCGGTTTGGTCGTGAAAAGAAGCGAGCAGGCGCTTGTTGCCCTCGGCGATGAGTAGTTGCGCCGGTTCGCGGCGCTCGGTACGGGCGTGGTGGGCGGCGGCGATCCAGGCCAGCAGTTCGTCAGGTGCGACGGTTTCTGGGTTGGCGAAGTAGGCGTTGAGCAGGTTGCGGGCGAGTGGTGTCTGCCACACGATGCGGCTGTCGGCGGCACGCACGGCGACGGTGGCCTGGCCGAAGGCATCGAGCGCGCTGCGCGCCTGGCGCATCTGTCGGGCATTGGCCATGTGCGTGGCGATGCGGGCGATGACCTCGGCCGGACGGATCGGCTTGGTGACGTAGTCGGCCCCGCCGGCGGCAAAGGCGGCAATGACGTGTTCAGTCTCGGTCAGGCCGGTCATGAAGACGATGGGAATCTGCTGGGTGGCAAAGTCGGTCTTTAGCCGACGCGCCACCTCGAAGCCATCCATGCCCGGCATTACGGCATCGAGCAGGATGACGTCGGGCAGGCTCTGGCGGGCGCGTTGCAGCGCGGCTTCGCCGTGGGTGGCGACGAGCACGGTGTAGCCGGCCTCGTCGAGTGCGTCGTGCAGCAGGGCGAGGTTTTCCGGGACGTCGTCAACGATCAGGACGATGTCGGAGAGCCGACGGTCGGCGGGGCGTTCAGCGTTGGGCATCGCGCGTCTTTCGAATGATTTCCTTCATGGCGTCGAACTGGAATTGTCGTGCAAGATCGCGCAGTACGCGGACGAATTCGGCGTGTGCGGGATTCTGCCGTTCGATGTCGGCAAGTCGGTCCAGAATGCCGCGCGGATAGCCAAGCTCGATCAGTTCGTCGAGCGCCGCCAGTTCGGTTACGGCCGGTGGCACCAACGGCGGCGGTTCGGCGGGCGGCGGCGCACTCGGCGGGCGATCGGCGGTCAGCCACTCGAGTTCAAGCACACGCCCCAGCCAGTCGAGCAGTTCGGCCAGTTGGAAAGGTTTGACGATGAAGTTGTCGGGCGTGATGCCGACATCGTTGTCGAGGTTCTTGTCGAAGGCGTTGGCCGAGAGCACGGCGATGTGCGTCTTGATCGTGCGCCCACCCAGCCCCTGCTGGCGCAGCCGGCGGATGGTTTCCCAGCCGTCGATGCCGGGCATGCCAAGGTCCATGAAAATGAGGTGCGGCAGGAAGCGCGGCACGGCAGCCAGGCATTCGTAGCCGCTGGCCGCCTGCTCGACGATGAAGCCGAGCGGTTCAAGCACGTTCTGCAGGAGATCGCGGTCGTCCTTTTCGTTATCGACCACCAGGATGCGCCGGCGCGGGCCGACGTAGCCGATGCGGTTGAGCTTGGGCAATTCCTTCGCCGCCTGGGCCGAATGCACCTGCGGCAGGAAAAGGCGGATGCGGAACAGCGTGCCTTCGCCCGGCGTGCTGGACACCTGCATCTCGCCGCCCATCAGGTCGGTGAGCATGCGGGCGATGGTCAGGCCGACGCCGCTGCCGCCGGCCTGCACCGTGCTGCCGCGGCCGAAGGGCTCGAAGATGCGCTCCATGTCCTCGGGCGGAATGCCCGGGCCGGTGTCGCGGATTTCGAAAATGGCCATGTCGCGCCGGCACTCGACCTTGAAGCTGACGCCGCCGCGCACGGTGAATTTGACGGCGTTACCGATGACGTTGATCAGGATCTGGCGCAGCCGCTTTTCGTCGGCGCGCACGACGGCGGGAATCTCGCCGGCCGGTTGGTAGTCGAAGGACAGCCCCTTGTTGCGCGCCTGCAGTTCGAACATGCCGACAATCTGCTGCATCAGTTCGGGGAAATCCATGGCCTTGACGTTCAAGGTCAGCTTGCCGCTCTCGATACGGGCGATGTCCAGTGTGCCTTCGATGACCGACAGCAGGTGGTCGCCGGACTTGCGGATGACGCCAACGGCCTGCCGGCGGTTGGGGGGGATTTCCTCGTCGGCGGCGAGAATCTGGGCATAGCCGAGGATGCTGTTCAGCGGCGTGCGCAGCTCGTGGCTGATCGCGGTGATGTAGCGGCTCTTGGCCTGGTTGGCTTGTTCGGCGACGGCCTTGGCCTGCTGAAGCGCCGCATCGGTGCGCTGGTGCGACTCGATTTCCTGCATCAGCAATTGCGTCTGACGGTTCGACTCCTCCTGCGCGACGCGCCGGCTTTCCTGCGTCAGCACCATCCACCAGGCGATCACGCCGGACAGCATCAGCAGCGCCGCGAAGGTCTTGATGAAACTGTCCTGCAGGCGGGCGACGACGGCCGGTTCGGCGCTGCTCAGCGCCAGCAGCTCGTGCGTGTAGAGCACGCCGAGGATCAGCGCCAGCACCGGCACGATGCCGGCCATCAGCAGCAGGTAGTGGCCCAGCCCGGTGTCGAGGTAGGGCTGCACGGCCTTGGGCAGCAGGCGGCGCAGCACCGCGTTCCACTGCGCCGTGAGGTGCGCCTGCGGCTTGCACAGATCGTGGCAGCGGGCGTCGAGCGAACAGCACAGCGAACAGATCGGTGCCTCGTAGGCCGGGCAGTGAGCCATGTCCTCGCCTTCGTAGTCGCGTTCGCAGACCGTGCATTTTTGCGTTTTTTTCCGGTCGACAGTCGGGCTGGCTGGGCGGGCGAGGTAATAGCGCCCGCTGGTCAGTCGGGCGATCAGCGGCGAGGCGACGAAAGCAACGCCGAGCGCGACAAAGGAGGCATAAGGCTGCAGGGCGGCGCCGAACAGCCCGACGAAGCAGCAGATCGACAGCAGCGAAGCGATGGCCATGGCGCCAACGCCGACCGGATTGATGTCGTAAAGGTGGCTGCGCTTGAACTCCAGCCCCTTGGGCGACAGGCCAAGGGGCTTGTTGATGACAAGGTCGGCAACGACCGCCGCCATCCACGAAATGGCGATGTTGGAATAGAGCCCGAGCACCTGGCCGAGCGCCTGGAAGACATCGAGTTCCATCAGCAGCAGCGCGATCAGGGTGTTGAAGACGACCCAGACGACGCGCCCGGGGTGGCTGTGCGTCAACCGGGCGAAGAAGTTGGACCAGGCCAGCGAGCCGGCGTAGGCGTTGGTGACATTGATCTTGAGTTGCGAGACGATGACGAAGATAGCGGTGGCTGCCACGGCCAACGTCGTGTTGTCGAAGACGTGCGAGAAGCCGATCAGGTACATCTGGTTCGGATCGACGGCCTTGTCGGCCGGGATGCCATTGCGCAGCACCAGCCAGGCGAGTAGCGCGCCGCCTAGCATCTTGAGCACGCCGGGCAAGACCCAGCCGGGGCCGCCGACGATGACCGCCAGCCACCAGCGGCGGGTGTGGGCCGGCGTCTTTTCCGGCATGAAGCGTAGGTAGTCTGCCTGTTCGGCCATCTGCGTGACCAGCGCGATGCCCACGGTCAGCGCGGCGCCGAACAGATGCGGGTTGAAATCGTTGCCGCCGCCCTGTGTGCCGCCATACTGCCAGAGCCCAGCCAGTGCCTGAGGTTCTTCGAGAAAGAGAAAGGCGTAGGGGAGTACCAGCAGGAAGATCCACAGTGGTTGCGTCCACGCCTGCAGCCGGCTGATTGCCGTGACGCCGTGAGCGACCAGCGGAATGACGACCAGTGCGCAGATCAGGTAGCCCCAGGCTGGCGGTATCTTGAAGGCGAGCTCGAGCGCGTAGGCCATGATCGCCGCTTCGAGCGCGAAGAAGATGAAGGTGAAACTGGCGTAGATCAGCGAGGTGATCGTCGATCCGATGTAGCCGAACCCAGCGCCGCGCGTCAGCAGGTCCATGTCCAGCCCGTGCCGGGCGGCGGCGATGCTGACCGGCAGGCCGAGCAGGAAAATGATCAGCCCGGTGGCGAGGATGGCCCAGAAGGCACTGAGGAAGCCGGCCTGTATGAGCATGGTCGCGCCAACCGCTTCCAGCACCAGGAAAGAGGCTGCGCCGAAGGCCGTATTGGCGACGCGCATCTCCGACCATTTGCGAAAGCTGCGCGGCGTGAAGCGCAGCGCGTAATCTTCGAGCGTTTCGTTGGCGACCCACGTGTTGTAGTCGCGCCTGAGCTTGATGACACGCTGAGGGATGGGTGAATTCCGTTCCATCCCGAAATTAAATCACGGCGCGCGGTGGGTAAATGCAGCTTTACTTTGTTTGTCAGCCCCATTGTTGAATATTTTGAATGGGGTAGGGGAAACGGCTGGCGTATTGGTGGTCTCCCTGCGCGGATCACCGCAATGTGTGCCTTGGCCCTCGTTTCCTATCATTGGCACATAGATTGATCCGGCCGAGAGTGGTCTGGCGGCCTGTTCCCCTTGTCGCCGCGAAATGATCAAGTGCCCTTGGAAATTCCATCGCGTTCCAGTTTGCGTACATTTTGCAATCGAAATAGGTGTCGAACAGATTTGGCAGGGGGATGGCAAGCCGTTATTCTGAGCGGGTTCGCGCTTGTGTTGCCGGAATGCTATGAATATTTCCCGCGTTTTCCTGAACCGATTGCACAGCCAGGCGAGTCGTGGCGACACGGTTGTCGTGATCGACGTGTTGCGATCGTTTACGACTGCGGCCGTGGCGCTCGCCAATGGGGCGGCGGGTGTCTACCCCGCCGAGGGCGTATCGGCGGCGGCAAACCTGGCGGCAGCGATTTCCGATGCGGTCTTGGTCGGCGCTGTTGGCGGCGGCGACCCGGTTCCCGGCTTCGATTTCGGCAATTCGCCCTGGCAACTGATGCAGACTGATCTCGCAGGGAAAAACGTGGTGATGACCACGGCGGCGGGTGTGCGCGGTCTCCAGCGTTTTGGCCGGGCTCATCGGCTGTATGCGGCCAGCTTGGTGTGTGCCCGGGCGACCGCGGCAGCCATCCTGGCCTCGGGTGCCGAAGAGGTGTGTTTTGTGATTACCGGGGAGTGGGTCGATCGCGACGGTGATGAGGATATCGCCTGCGCGGACTATATCGAGGCCCTGTTGCGCGGCGAGCGCCCCGATCCCGAATCCTTTGCCCTGCGGGTGCGAAACTCCGATTTCGGGCGTCGCTTTTCGAGCGGGGCCTGGCCCCATTTGCCGTGTGGCGACCTTGAACTGGCCGCGCACGCCGATCTGTTCGATTTTGCCATGCCGGTCGGATGCGAGGCTGGCCGATTGATCATCCGCTAACGACGATTCGTTTCTCGGTTGGGGCACCTTGCTCGGGTTTGAAACGTGATTTTTCCGCGGGTGTCGGAAAACATTACATCCAAGGGGGTTCGAACTTTTCGTGGTTGGAAAAACTCATTGTAATCATATGGTTGCTGTTGTGGGCATGCGTTATGCTGATGATTGGGTGCTTCCCCGTTCTTTGGAGACAAACATGAACTCGAACACCACTTTTGCCAGTCAAACTTTTAGTGCGCTGCTTGGAACGATCGCTCTTGCCGTATCCGGTCATGCCGCCGCCGTTCCGGTTACAAACTGGGACTTCGAGGTGAACAGCGGCTTTACCGCCTATCAGGGTAATGGCGGAGGTGCAAACGGGGGGGTCACGGGCTCCAACACGAATGCGCTGTTGAACGCCCCTTCACTACTCAGTTGGGGCGTTTCAACCGGTTTTGGGCAATCCTCCCTGGGGGTTGGCGCAGCGACCAACGGCAAATTCACCGGTTCGCTGGTGACGAATGACCCGGCGGTCAATACCGTCCAACTGATCCATCAGAACAACCCCATCTTTGCCCCCAGTCTGCGCTCGGCAACTTTAATGGACGTGATTTCGCTGAGAAGCACTGCCCCGGTTTCCGGCTCGTTCATGACGCCTGCTGCCTTGCTGTTCTCCATCAATTTCCTGGAGACCGACAATGACGGGACTTGCGAGGCCGGAGGGAGTGGTGGTAACTGCAACGATATTTTCGTCATCAACGTTGCGGGGGCCGGCTTCAATCCTGCCGATAATTCTCTGAATCAGACCTTCTGGTACGATGGCGAGGACTACAACGCCATCCTGCATATCGCCGGTCTGGGCGTCCTGAGCAATTCGGCGTGCGATGCGGTCTTCAACGACACGGCGCATCGTGGATGCATCGGGTTCACGACGATTGAGCAGCAGAGGAATTCATTCCAGGTTTCGCTGCAGATCACCGACACGCCGTATGTTGTGCCGGAGCCGGGTAGTCTTGCATTGATGGGCCTCGGCCTGCTGGGCCTTGGCGCATTCCGTCGTCGCTGGTCGTTCGGAGTGTAATTCGGGGTTTGGTTTGTCAGGCGGGGGGCTGATCGCTCGGCTCCCCGCTTTGTCCGTTAACGGCCCTTGTATTCCGGTTTGCGCTTTTGCATGAAGGCGTCGATGCCTTCGCCTGCGTCCTCGCTCATCATGTTGCACGCCATTACTTCTGCAGCGTAGTCATAGGCCTCGCGCAGTCCCATCTCCAGCTGCTTGTAGAACATGCCTTTCCCGGTGCGGATGGCAACGGCGCTCTTGGCCAGGATGCTGCCCGCCAGGCGCTCGATTTCGGCATCCAGGGCATCGGCCGGCACGACACGGTTAACAAGGCCCCTGCTTTTCGCCTCCATGGCATCGATGAAATCACCGGTCAGTAGCATTTCCAAAGCGGCCTTGCGTCCGAGGTTGCGGGCCAGGCCAACGGCTGGCGTGGAACAGAACAGGCCGACATTGATGCCGGACACCGCGAATTTGGCGACATCGGCGGCGACCGCCAGGTCGCACATGGAGACTAACTGGCAGCCTGCGGCGGTGGCGATGCCATGGACACGGGCAATCACCGGCTGCGGCATGCGGGTGATGCTGAGCATCAGCTCGCCGCATTGGCGGAATAGCGCCTGCATGTATTCCTTGCTGTGATTGGCACGCATTTCCTTCAGGTCGTGGCCTGAGCAGAAAGCCTTGCCGGCGCCGGCGATGACTACGACGCGCACCGATTCGCTGGCGGCGATGGCATCGAGTTCGGCCTGCAGCGCGCTGAGTAAGTCCTTGGATAGCGAGTTGAAGGCGTTGGGACGGTTGAGGGTCAGCGTGGTCAGGCCGTCGGTGCGGTCGTTGCGCAGGATGAGAGTGTCGCTTTCGTTCATGGTGCGTCTCCTGTTTGTCGTATTGTAAAACGCTAATCTAGCAGAACCTTATTCCGTGAGGATGGACGGTATCGTCTGGATGGGGTGGGTTGGCGTTTGAAAGTTTCAATGTGGGTATAACGACGAAGGTGGGCAGATGTATGAGCAGATCAGGAAAGGTGTGACGAGACACCACGCTGCCTGACGATATGCTGGGCACGTATCGTCCTGGCGTGGGGTGGGATGATGCGCTCTATACTCCGATATCCGTAGCTTCCTTCGGGGCAAGGTGGTAAGGCCGTCGGCGCGGTTGGTGTATAAGACCAGGGATCGAGTCCATGCTGCTCTCATCGCCGACGGCGGATGCTCTGCTTCTCTTGATCGGCCTCGGCCTGGTTCTCGCATGCAAGCCATACCCGAAGGTTGTCGAGGGATATTCACAGATAGCCTTCGTGGCAGCGAACGATTTTCTGTGCTGAACCGCTGCTATGCTATCGGCGTTCAGTTCGCTGTTGCCTCCCGCGACACCCACTACCGATTCGATACATGCCTCCAGAGCACTACCATAGCTTGTTCCTTGAAATGTCGGCGGCGGCCAATCTTGATGAAATTGGCGCGTTCTGTCGCCTGCTGGGAACGAAAATGGGGTTTGAATATTTCATTTATGCGTTGAGGGTTCCACGGCAGTTCACCGAATCGCGCGTCGTTCTGCTCAAGGGTTATCCGGATGCCTGGCTCTCCCACTACTGGCAAAATGATTATGCGGGGCTCGATCCTGTTATCCGTCATTGCAGCAGGCACGTCGTTCCGGTGCTCTGGCATGATCTGCCGGACTCGCCGGCGAAACCGGCCGGCAGAGTGATGGACGAAGCCCGCGAGTTCGGTATGAAAACCGGTATCAGCATGCCCGTTCATAGTCCGCGGGGCAGTCTTGGCATACTTAGTTTTGCGACCGGCATCGACGATGCCGAAGCGCGTGCCGCAACCCGTCAGTTGAGTCCTTACGTCCAATTGCTGGCCGCCCATCTGCACGAAGCCATTCTACGCGTTAGCGGTTGCCGGGAGGAGCAACAGCTTACCCAGCAACTCACTCGGCGCGAAACCGAGTGCCTGCGCTGGGCGGCCGATGGCAAAACTTCGTGGGAAATCGGGCAATTGCTCAACATGTCGGAGCGTACGGTCAATTTTCACTTCAACAACGCCGCGAAAAAATTGTCTGTCGTCACACGCCAGCACGCTGTGGCCAAGGCCATCCTGTACGGATTCATCAACCCGCTGCCGTTTTGAATACCTGTCAACGCTGACAGCTGGCGGTTACAAGCCATTCTTACCAATAATGGGCCCTCTTCCCTTTTTAGGAACAATGACATGGTCCATTTCCAAAAGCTGGCAGTGATCGCGCTAATCCTGATGGCTGGTGCCTGCGCCAACATCGCCGAAAAGACGAATACCCTGAGCGATGAAAAAATCAAATCGCAAACCGGCGGCACGCTTGGCTATGCGCCGGATGCCTTGACCATCGTCAGTCGGCGGACCGAGGGCACCAATACTTATGTCGAATTGCGGGCCAACGACAAAAAAGTATTTAATTGTGTGATAAACGGCGGCAACGCACTGAGCTTTGGCATGACCAATCCGCCGTCTTGTGCCAAAAAGGGAGAGCCGTTGAGAGTCGGACCCTTCGGCCAGTAATTTGTCGACTGCGGGCTGATATTAAGCGTGATATGCCCAGTCCGCGGAGTCGGGCTCTACTCACGCGCTGGGTTTGATCGGAAAAGCATGGACTCCTTGTTGCGGTCAACGCTCTTCGGCATCTAAATCGCGATAGCTTTGATCCTCGGGACGGAAGGCTCCGTCGTTAATCCCCCTGACGAACGGGTCGTCTGCGCAGGCCGGGGCGCAGTAAAATTGCGCTTATGAATCCCCCGCGCTGCGTCCACCTCCGCCTCCATTCCGAATACTCCGTGACCGACGGCATCGTCCGCATCGGCGATGCCGTCAAGCGCGCCGCCGGCGACGGTATGCCGGCCATGGCGCTGACCGACCTCGGCAACCTGTTCGGGCTGGTCAAGTTCTACACCGGGGCGCGCGGCAAGGGGGTCAAGCCGGTGGCCGGGGCGGATGTCTGGATCGCCAATCCGGATGCGCCGGAAGATGCCCATCGGCTGCTGCTGCTGGTGCGCAATCGCGAGGGCTACCGGCAACTGTGCGAACTGTTGACCAAGGCCTACCTGGTCGAAGGCCGGCGTGACCGTGCCGAGATTCGCCGCGAATGGTTCGCCGAGATCGGTTGCGATGGCCTGATCGCGCTGTCCGGCGCGCATCTCGGCGATGTCGGCGAAGCCCTGCTGAACGGCAATTTCGACCTTGCCGGCGAGCGGGCGAAAGCCTGGGAAGCGATCTTCCCCGGCGCTTTTTATCTGGAAGTGCAGCGCTACGGCCAACCGCAGCAGGAAGCCGTTGTCCAGCAGACGGCCGACCTGGCTGGCGAAACCGGCTTGCCGCTGGTTGCCACGCACCCGATCCAATTCATGAAGCCCGATGACTTCCAGGCGCACGAAGCACGCGTCTGTATTGCCGAGGGCTACGTGTTGGGCGATACCCGCCGGCCGAAGATTTATACCGCCGAGCAGTATTTCAAGTCGCAGGACGAGATGGTCGAACTGTTCGCCGACTTGCCCGAGGCGCTGGAAAACACGCTGGAAATCGCCAAGCGCTGCAATATCGAGATGACGCTGGGCAAGAACTTCCTGCCGCTGTTCCCGACCCCGGAAGGGATGTCGCTCGACGATTTCCTGGTCCAGGAAGCCAAGGCTGGTTTGGAAAAACGCCTGGTCGAGCTGTACCCAGACCCTGAAGTGCGTGCCCAGCGGCGGCCGGAGTACGACGAGCGCCTCGACTTCGAGTGCAAGACCATCCTGCAGATGGGCTTCCCCGGCTACTTCCTGATCGTGGCCGACTTCATCAACTGGGGCAAGCAGAATGGCGTGCCGGTCGGTCCCGGCCGGGGTTCCGGTGCCGGCTCGCTGGTCGCCTATTCGCTGCGCATCACCGACCTCGATCCCCTGGCCTATGCCTTGCTGTTCGAGCGATTCCTGAACCCGGAGCGGGTATCGATGCCCGACTTCGATATCGACTTCTGCCAGGACAACCGCTGGCGCGTTATCGAATACGTCCGCGAACACTACGGTGCCGACGCGGTCAGCCAGATCGCCACCTTCGGCACCATGTCGTCGAAGGCGGTAATCCGCGACGTCGGCCGTGTGTTCGGCCTGCCGTACTCGATGTGCGACCGCATCTCCAAGCTCATTCCCATCGTCCAGAACAAGCCGGTATCGCTTGCCGAGGCGCTGGAGCAGGAGCCGCAGTTGCGCGACATGATGGAGGGCGACGGCGATGGTGAAACGATCCGCGAGCTGTTCGACCTAGCCGGACGCCTCGAGGACTTGACCCGCAACGTCGGCATGCACGCCGGTGGCGTGCTGATCGCGCCGGGCAAGATCACCGACTTCTGCCCGATCTATCAGGCCACCGGCGCCGATGCCTCGCCGGTGTCGCAATTCGACAAGGACGACGTCGAAAAGGCCGGTCTGGTGAAGTTTGACTTCCTCGGCCTGCGCAACCTGACCATTATCGAGCTGGCCGTCGAGTACATCCGTCGCATGACGGGCGAGAAGCTCGACCTGATGTCGCTCGGCTTCGAAGATCCCGGTGCCTACCAGATACTGAAGGACGCCAATACGACGGCGATCTTCCAGGTGGAATCGGAAGGCATGAAGAAGCTGCTGAAGAAGCTGGCGCCCGACCGTTTCGAAGACATCATCGCTGTGCTCGCGCTCTATCGCCCCGGTCCGCTCGGCTCCGGGATGGTGGACGACTTCATCCTGCGCAAAAAAGGCCAGCAGAAGATCGACTACTTCCACCCCGACCTGACCGCCTGCCTGTCGCCGACCTACGGCGTCATCGTGTACCAGGAACAGGTGATGCAGATCTCGCAGATCATCGGCGGCTACACGCTGGGCGGCGCCGACATGCTGCGCCGGGCGATGGGCAAGAAGAAGCCCGAGGAAATGGCCAAGCACCGCGAGACCATCGCCGCCGGCGCCAAGGAGCGCGGCTACGATCCGGCGCTGGCCGAGCAGTTGTTCGACCTGATGACCAAGTTCGCGGAATACGGCTTCAACAAGTCGCACACCGCCGCCTACGCCGTGGTCACCTATCACACGGCCTGGCTCAAGCGTTACCACTGCGCGGCCTTCATGGCGGCGACCCTGTCGTCCGATATGGACAACACCGATACGGTGAAGATCTTCTACGAAGACACCATCGCCAACAAGGTGAAGATGCTGGGGCCGGACGTGAACGCGTCGCCCTACCGCTTCGAACCAGTCGATCGCGAGACCATCCGCTATGGCCTGGGGGCAGTCAAAGGCACCGGTGAGCAGGCGGTCAACGTCATTCTCAAGGCGCGCGAGGAAGGCGGGCTGTTCAAGGACCTGTTCGATTTCTGCCAGCGTTGCGACAAGCGCATGGTCAACCGCCGCACCATCGAGGCGTTGATCCGCGCCGGGGCCTTCGACTCGATTGCCCCGCTGACCGCAGGCGATGCGCCGGGGCCAGATCGCGCCAAATTGCTGGCGACCGTGGGCGTGGCCATGGATTTCGCCGAGCAGGCTGAGCGCAACGCCATGCAGACCAGCCTGTTCGACATCGCCGATGTTGCCGACGAACATGCGCCGGAATACGTCAGCGTGCGTCCGTGGGATGAAAAGACCCGCTTGATGGAGGAAAAGACGGCGCTCGGCTTCTTCTTCTCCGGTCACCCGTACAACACCAGCAAGAAGGAATTGTCGCGCTTCATCCGCCGCCCGCTCAACCGTCTTGAGCCGTCCAAGGAATTCACCAACATCGCCGGCATCGTCGTCGGCATCCGTACCCAGATGACCCGGCGCGGCAAGATGCTGTTTGTCCAGCTTGACGACGGCACGGCGATGGTCGAGGTGTCCGTGTTCAACGAACTCTTCGAGGCCGAGCGCGACAAGATCGTCACCGATGAGATCCTGGTCATCGAGGGCAAGGTGCGCTATGACGAGTTCTCGGGCGGCAATGCCGTCGTCGCCGAGCGGCTGATGACCTTGGGCGAGGCACGGGCGCGCTTCGCCCGGCACCTCCTGCTCAGGATGAACGGAAATTCCGATGTCGGTAAACTGAAATCCTTGTTGTTACCCTTTGCCCCAGGCCCGGCGACGGTACGCATTCGTTACCGCAACGAGATCGCCGAGTGTGAAATGGTACTGGGCGAATCGGCACGCGTCCGTCTCGACGATGCACTGCTCGAAGCCCTGGGCGGTTGGCTGCAGCCGGAAAACGTGGAGATCGTCTATCAATGATCACGGTGATCGATCGTTCCCTGATGGCGAGCTTGGTGGACGCCGCCCGACAGTCGCCGCGCCGACGTTTTCATCGCAACTTCCACCCTGACAACGATTATCCGGCGCATCGCCTGTTGATCGCCATGGAGCCGGACTCCTATGTTCCGCCGCATCGCCATCTCAACCAGACCAAGGATGAAACCTTGCTGATCCTGCGCGGCAGTCTGGGCGTGTTGTTTTTCGACGCCTTGGGCCAGCCGGAGCATGGCTTTGTGCTGCAGGCGGGGGGCGAGAGGCTTGGGGTTGATATTCCAAACGGCATCTATCACACGGTTATTGCCCTGGAGCCGGGTACCGTCTTTTTCGAGGCCAAGGCCGGTCCCTATGTGCCGGTATCCGCCGAGGAACGGGCTGCATGGGCGCCGCAGGAGGGGGAGGTCGGTGTGCCTGCCTATCTGGCCGGATTGCGCGAACGTTGCGGCGGGGGCGGCAACACCAGCCTGTGCGACTGAGCGGCGCCTGCCCGCTGCCGAATTACTTGATCAGGTCGGTCTTGAAGCCGATGCGTACGCCACCCCAGTGACGACCGTTGACCATGATCGGCATTGACAGGTCGTTGAGGATTTCACCGGTGTCGCGGACATAGGTCTGGAACAGCGAACTCTTCTGGTTCTTGGCCAGCTTGATGCCGACTGGATCGTTGAAGATGCGCTTGTGGCGGCATTTGACCAGGTCGACTGCCGGGTCGCCCGACGGGGCATTGGAAAAAACGCCGTTGTGGGCCGGAGCATAGCCATTGCTGTCGACAGACAACGCATAGGTCAGGCCGGGCACATCGCGCAGCAGGTCGTCGTACAGTCGTGTGAGATCGCTGTCGCACTGGGCGTCATACGCAGTGGTATAGCGCTTGGGGTTCGAGCCGGCAATTTCCTTGTAGGACTGATCGAAGACATCGACACCCCGGGCGGCCAGTTTGTGCAGGATGCCGGCGACGTTG
This sequence comes from Dechloromonas sp. ARDL1, assembly GCF_051122455.1. Taxonomy (NCBI): domain Bacteria; kingdom Pseudomonadati; phylum Pseudomonadota; class Betaproteobacteria; order Rhodocyclales; family Azonexaceae; genus Dechloromonas; species Dechloromonas sp. ARDL1. Next base: position 2,781,699 of record NZ_CP168939.1, on the reverse strand, counting down.
TCGCGGAAGTGTGCGCACTTGTCGTGCAGCGTATCGAACATGTTGTTGCCGGTGCGGAAGTCGGCGAGCGTGCACTGCAAATCCTCGGTTGATTCGCGCAGGGTCTTTGCCGATGCGATGCATTGTTTCATGCGGCCCGAAATGTCGCGGGAGTGGTCGCGGATTTCCTCTACTTCACTATGGATGGCCTGGTTGCTCTCGCGCAGGTTGTAGATTGCTCCCGAGATTGTTGTCAGCTGTTCGGTGGTCACCTTGAAATCACCGACCATGGTCGTCAGATCGTTTGCCGAGGTTTCGATGTAACCGTTGGCTTTGGTGACTTCTCCGACGATGGTCTGCGTCTTGTCCGATGTGTCGGCAACCAGGTTGATCATCGATTGCGTGTTCTGTCCAATGACCTGGGTGGCTGTCTTGACCTTCTCGGCGAGTTTGCGCACTTCGTCGGCGACCACGGCGAAGCCCCGCCCGGCCTCGCCGGCGCGGGCTGCTTCGATGGCTGCGTTGAGGGCCAGCAGGTTCGTCTGGTCCGAAATGTCGTTGATCAGCGAGACGATCTCGTTGATCTTCATCGAACTGGTGTGTAGTTCGGTTACTGTCGAGGAGAAGTGTTCGATATGTGCGTTGGTCGAGCGCATGGTCGAGGCAACGGTTTCCATCTGCTCCAGCGAGCGCTGGGCGAGGTCGAGATTGTTCCGGGTCGATGCCTGGATGGCATCGGAGTTCATGGCTACTTCGGCGACGGCCAGGTTGACGCGGTTGCTCGACTCGAAAACGTTGGCCGCCAGGGTTTCCTGGCGCCGCACGGCTTCATCGGTCTGCTGGACCAACTGGTTCATGCGTGCCGCATCGGCGGCAATGCTCACGCTGCGTTCGCGTGCATGCGAAATCAACGAACGGACACGAGCGAAGAATCGGTTGATGTTGGCGGATATTCGTCCCTCCGCATTGCTGCCGGAGGTGCCGACCGAATGCGACAGGTCGGCTTGACCTTCGGCAATCGCCGCGATATCCCGATCAATCTTGTCGAGTGACGCGTTGCGTCCAAAGAATCCCATTAATATCTCCTCCAGGTGTATTTTTTTGTTTGCCGGGACGAGGCAAATCCAGCGGGATCATACGCTTTCGCCATGGGGCTTGCCATACTGTTGCGAGAATTGAAAATTTGCAGGCACAACCCCAAAAGAAAAGGCCCGGGAGCAAGCCGGGCCTTGGGGAGTCGTGGTGCCTGAAGCGATTCAGGCGATGCGTTGACGGGCTGCGATGCGGCCGAGCAGGAAGCCTTTGATTTCGTGGAAGGGAATCGGCTTGCCAAAGATGGTGATGTCGGCCGGCAGGCCGCGTTTGATGACTTCCTCGCGGTCGATGGCGCTGACCACGATGATGTCCATGCGGGCGAGGTCGGGGTTGGCGCGCAGACGGCGGATCATTTCGAAGCCATCCATGCCCGGCATCATCAGGTCGGCGATCAGGATGTCCGGAACGCGCTGACCGACCTGCAGCAGGCCATCGAAACCATTGGCCACGATACGCAGCTTGATGGGCAGGCCCCAACTGTCGATGGTCATTTGGTAGAGCATCTGCAGAGTCTGATCATCCTCGGCGACCAGGATGTCGAGTTGGCCGCCGTTTTCCTGCGCGCTCGGCGTCAGGTTGCGCCGACGGGCGAGCAAGGCTTCAACCGAGGCGACCGGAATCCGGCGGTGGCCGCCGGCGGTCTTCCAGGCTTCGAGCGCACCGCTTTCCACCATGTTCTGAACGGTCCCAAGAGAAACGCCCAAACGCAGGGCTGCTTGCCGGGTACTGAGGTATTCGGATTCCGCCATGATCAGATCGTCTTCTATGAAATTGCAAATTCAGCAAATTCTATCCTGATATTGGGCGAAACTTCAATGAAAAAAAACCCCGGGTAAAAATCCGGGGTTTTCTACATCCACGTTTTGCTCCTGGCCCGGAGCAAGGGAATTACAGTTTCTTGGCGTTCTTGGCCAAGTAGGCGGCGACGCCTTCGGTCGAAGCGACCATGCCGGGCTTGCCCTTGTTCCAGCCAGCCGGGCAGACTTCGCCATGTTCTTCGAAGAATTGCAGCGCGTCGACCATGCGCAGCATTTCGTCGATATTGCGGCCGAGCGGCAGCATGTTGACGACCTGGTGCATGACAATGCCATTTTTGTCAATCAGGAAGGAGCCACGCAGAGCAACACCGGCGGCTTCGAGTTCGACATCGTAGGCGCGGCAGATTTCGTGCTTGACGTCGGCGACCAGCGGATAGCCGACCTGGCCGATGCCGCCTTCCTTGACGGCGGTGTTCTTCCACGCCAGGTGGGTGAACTGGGAATCGATGGAGACGCCGATCACCTCAACGCCGCGTTGCTTGAATTCTTCCAGGCGATGATCGAAGGCGATCAGTTCGGACGGGCAGACGAAGGTGAAGTCCAGCGGGTAGAAAAACAGGACGACCGGCTTGCCCTTGAATTGAGAGAGCTTCAGTTCCTTGATTTCGTTGTTGCCATAGACAGCGGTTGCGGTGAAATCGGGGGCTTGCTTACCAACGAGAACGGCCATTGGAAACTCCTTATCGTGATTGGTTTCGGGGTTGGGGTAAATAACCAATTTAGCGAAGCGGGGATGCCATGTCAAACCAATGAAACGGGAAAAGGCTGCTTTCTACTTGCCTGTGATGTCGTGCTCGCTGGCATAATCCATTCATGAGAATAATGAATGCCGAGCAGGCTGGCGGAGGGGCCAGAGCATGCTGAAGGCGCTGGTCTTTCTGCCGGTGGTGGGGGCTGTCCTGCTGGCTGTCATGCCGGCGCGGCGCGCCTTGCCCTTGTGGCAGGCGGCCATGGTATTCGCGCTGGCGGCGCTTGGTTACGCGCTGTGGCTGGCGAGCCGCTTCGACCCGGCCGGGGCGGCGGTCCAGATGTTCGAAAGCCGTGCCTGGAACGTTCGCCTCGGTTCGTATTTCGCACTGGGCGTCGACGGCATCTCGCTGGCCATGGTACTGCTCGCTGCCTTGCTTTCCCTGATTGCCGTGCTGGTATCGCGGCGCATGAACGAAGGCGCCAGGCTCTATTACGTGCTGGTCCTGCTGCTCGAATCGGCGATGTTCGGGGTGTTCACGGCGCGCGACTGGTCGCTGTTCTACGTTTTCTGGGAGGCGACGCTGATTCCGTTGTTCTTCCTGATCGACCGGCTGGGCGGGCCGAACCGGCAGCGCGCGGCGCTCAATTTCTTTCTCTATACGCTGGGGGGCTCAGTGTTCATGCTGGTCGCCCTGCTTTTTCTTTATGATGCGGCGCCCGGTCACAGCTTCGCGATGGCCGACATGGCCGCCGGCGGTCGCGAGTTGCCGGTGAATACCCAGTTGCTGATCTTTGCCGGCCTGTTCATCGGCTTCGGCGTCAAGATGCCGGTTTTCCCGTTGCATGGCTGGTTGCCGCTGGCCCACGTCGAGGCGCCCAGCCCGGTGTCCATCCTGCTTTCCGGCGTGCTGCTCAAGATGGGGGCCTACGGGCTGATCCGCGCCGCCGAAACGCTGCCTGCCGCGCTGTTGGCCACGCAGGACTGGCTGGCCATCCTCGCTTTCGTCAGCCTGCTCTACGGTGGCGTCCTGGCTTGGCGGCAACAGGACTTGAAGGCGATGGTCGCCTACTCGTCGATTTCGCACATGGGCGTGGTGCTGCTCGGCATCGCCACCCTCAATGTCACCGGCCTGACCGGCGCAGTGGTGCAGATGGTGGCGCACGGGCTGACCGCCGCCACCTTGTTCCTGGTTGTCGGCCTGCTCTACCAGCGGACGCATAGCCGCGATCTGGCCGACTACGGCTCGCTGCTCGGCAAGGCGCCGCGCTTTGCCTTCTTTGCGGCCTTTGGCTTGCTTGCCGCCATCGGCTTGCCGGGCAGTGCCGGTTTCATCGCCGAGCTGCATGCGCTGCTGGCTGGCTATGTGCGCTGGGGCGGCTGGGTGATCCTGCTCGGGCTGGCCATGCTGGTCGGCGCCGCCTACAGCCTGCGCGTCATCGGTCGTCTGTGCCTGAAGGGGGAGGGCATGGAACTGGCGGACATGACGCGCACGGAAACCTTGGCCGCCGGCTTGCTGGCGGTCTGCATCGTGACGCTCGGCTTGTGGCCGGCGCCCCTGCTCGAATTAGTGGCGGGCAGTGTCGGCCTGGTGGCCGGACGGTTCGGGGAATGAGATGAGCGACCGGCGCGATCTACCCATCCGCGAGCAGTTGGCCGCCTGGGTCGATCACCTGACGCATGTCTTGCCTGCGCAAGCCCCGATTCGCGATTTCGTCCATCACAATACCCTGCACGGCTTTCAGCACCTGCCGTTTGACCAGGCTCTGGCGGCCGCCCATCGGCAGAGCGGGGCGCTTACCTATTGGCCGGAAAGCCGTTTCCGCGAATGCTTCGCGCAAGGGCGGGTGACGCGGGCTGACTTGTCGGCGGCGCTCGACGATGCCGGCGTCACCGATCTCGAGTCGCTTGTCGTTCCCGGCTCGACCCGGGGGGATGTGCTGCTGGCCAGCCTGCTGGCTGGCGACGAGGTCGCCGGGGAAGAACGTATCGCTTGGTTGCGGCGAGAAGGGCTGTGCGATGAAGAGCGCATGTTTCAGGCCTGCGCGTCGCTGGTGGCGTCGTCGCCGGCCGCAGCGGACGAGCTTGGTGCGTGGGCGGCGGAGTGTGCCGGAGTCGGCGAGACGCGGACATGGCGCGATCTGCTCGCCGAACTGACCGGTGAGGATGTGCTGGAGCGGACGCGCAGCATCCTGCAACGCCATCTCGCGGCCCACCTCGATCTCGGCGTTGCCGCCTGGCGCAACCCGGCGCGGGACCGGGGCTTCTTCGCCGCCTGGCGAGCCAGCGCCGGTTTCGATCTGGCCTGGGAAATGGACGAGTTGCCGAATGTCCGCGACGAGATACTGCATTTGCCGGACGACCCGCTGGATGTCCTGCTCGATGCGTTGCCGCGCTTGCTGCCGGACGAAACCCGATGGTTTGGCTACCTGGAGCGCCTCAGCCTGGAATTGCCCGGCTGGTCGGGCATGTTCCTGTGGCGCGACCGCAACCCGAGTCGGGGCGACGGCACGCCGGTCGCCATGCTCGACTACCTGACCGTGCGCGTGCTCCTCGAACGCCTGCTGACCGACGACCTGGTACGCCGGCTGGTCGGCTGGCCGATGGGCGTGGCCGAGCTGGACGCCTATTTCCGGGAACGTACCGACGAGCTTCTCGTCCGCCGGGTGGCCCACCGGGCGCGCTTGCCGGAGGACCTGCAAGGCGAGGCGGCGAACCTGGTCGAGCAGGCCCGGGTCGGCCATGTCGACGAGCCGGCCTGGCAGGCGCTGGCCGAGCGGCTGAGGCCTGCGTTGGCGCAGCTGCGGGTGAACGGGGCGGCATGGCGGCTGACTGCACTGGTCCGACAACTGGGCATGACGCCCGATGCCGTCGCCCGCCTCGGCATGCAAGATGCCGACAAGCTGCTGGCCTGCACGGCGAGCCTGAACACCCTGCAGCGCGGCCACGTCTGGTTGCTCGCCTATGAGCGGCATTATCGTGAGCAGCTGTTCTCGGCGCTGGCGGCCAATCATCCGCGTCGTCTTTCGCCGGCGGTGCCGTCGGCCCAGGTGGTGATGTGCATGGATGATCGCGAAGAGGGGACGCGGCGCCACCTCGAGGAGATCGCCCCTGATATCGAGACATTGGGCGCAGCCGGTTTCTTTGGCGTGCCGATGTATTGGCAGGGGCTGGACGACCCGGACAAGACGGCGCTGTGCCCGGTCGTCGTACAGCCGCGCCACCTGATCCGCGAGCTGCCGGCACATGGTGCCGAGGCGTTGGCGGTGCGCCATGCCGCGCGTCGGGAGAGGCGCTTGCGCTGGCGCGAACGCTTTTATCAGGACACCCGGCGCCGGGCGTTGGCCGGCCCGCTGCTCGCCGCGCTGGGCAGTGTGCCGGCGCTGGCTGCGTTGACGGCGGCGACGTTGGCGCCGGGCTGGTTTGCCGAAACGCGGCGACGCTGGCGGGAACAATTCGACGGGCGGGTGCCCACTCGCCTGGCCTTGACCGCCGAACGGGACGACGAGGCGACGCCGGAACGGCCTCGCTCGGGGTGGAGCGAAGAGGAACAGGTCGAACGGGTGGCGGCCTTTCTGCGCATGATCGGCTTGACTCGCGACTTTGCGCCGCTGGTCGTGATCTTCGGGCATGGCTCGAACAGCCTGAACAATCCACACCTGTCGGCCTACGATTGCGGTGCCTGCTCCGGCCGCCACGGCGGGCCCAATGCGCGCGTCTTCGCGGCGCTGGCCAACCGGCCGGAGGTGCGTGCCGGCCTGGCTCGGTTGGGCTTGGCGATTGGCGACGACAGCTGGTTCGTCGCTGCCGAGCACAACACCTGCGACGACGGGGTCGAATGGTATGACCTGGAAGGGGTTCCCGAGCGTTTCCAACTGGCGCTGGATCGTCTGGTCGGGCAGATCGGCGAGGCGTGCCGGGCGCACGCCGCCGAACGCTGCCGTCGCCTGGCCTCGGCGCCGATGCGGCCGACGCCGTGGCAGGCACGCCGGCACATGCTCGGCCGCGCCAACGATCTTTCGCAGGCTCGTCCCGAACTGGGGCACGCGACGAACGCCGCGGCCTTCATCGGCCGTCGGCAGATGAGCCGTGGGCTCTTCCTCGATCGCCGGGTGTTCCTGATTTCCTACGACCCGACCGCCGACGACGCCGAGGGGCGCATCGTCGAGGGCATCCTGCTCGCCGCCGGTCCGGTGGGGGCCGGGATTGCGCTGGAATACTATTTTTCCTCGGTCGATAACGAGCGTTTCGGTTGCGGCTCGAAGGTGACGCACAACCTGACCGGGCTGTTCGGCGTCATGGAAGGTGCCGATTCCGACCTGCGCACCGGCCTGCCCTGGCAGATGGTCGAAATTCACGAGCCGATGCGCCTGCTGGTGGTGGTCGAGCAAACAACGGACGTACTGACGGCCATCGTGCAGCGCCAGCCGGCCTTGCAGGAACTGGTCGGCAACGCCTGGATCGTGGTCGCCGCCAAAGACCCGGCCAGCGGGGCCATTCAGCGCTATTGCCCGCGTCGCGGCTGGTTGCCGTGGTCCGGCCCGGCCGTGCTGCCGCAGGTGGCGCGCTCGGCCGACTGGTTCGCCGGTCAGTCCGCCGCGCTGGCGCCGGCCATCATCCTCGGCGGGGCGCGATGAAGATGCTGCTCGATCTGCTCGCCGACTGGGTCTGGCTGGTGCCGGTCCTGCCGCTGCTGGCCGTCGTCGTGACCGGCATCCGTGTCCTGCTCGGTCGGGCCAGTGGCGACGCAGCCGAGCCGCTAACCGCGCGCCTGGCATCGCTGGCCGCTTTCGGCGGACTGGCGCTGCTGCTCGCCATCGATGCGCTGGCGCTGGTGCATGGCGCGCCGGGACACCGCCGGCTGGCGCATTGGTTCGGCAACGGCAACTGGGAGGCAACCTTCTCGTTCATGCTCGATCCGCTGTCGCTGATCCTGGGCACGCTGACCGCGCTGATCGGCTGGCTGGTCGTCCGCTTCTCGGCCAATTACCTGCACCGCGAGGCCGGTTTCCATCGTTTCTTCATAGCGCTGGGCTTCTTTCTGGCCGGCATGCAGTTCGTGCTGCTTGCCGGCAACGGACTGCTCGCCTTCGTCGGCTGGGAAATGTGCGGCATTTCGTCCTTCCTGCTCATCGGCTACGCCTGGCACCGCCCCGTGGCGACCGGCAATGCGCTGTTCGCCTTCATCACCAACCGCGCTGGCGATGCCGGCTTCCTGCTCGCGCTCGGACTGGCGGCGGCCTGGCTGGGCGGCTTCGAATGGACGGCCCTGTCGCGGGCCAAGGAGATCAGCGTGGTGAATGATCGCCTGTTGGTCATCGGTTTCGTCATCGCGGCGCTCGCCAAGTCGGCGCAATTGCCGTTCACCGCCTGGATAACCCGGGCGCTGGAGGGGCCGACGCCGTCGTCCGCCATCTTCTACGGCGCGGTGATGGTGCATGCCGGCGTCTATCTGCTGCTGCGCCTGGAGCCGCTGCTCGTCCAGGTGCCGGATGTGATGATCGGCCTGGTCATCGTCGGCGTACTGACGGCGATCTACGCCTGGCTGTGCGGACTGGTGCAGACCGACGTCAAGTCGGCACTGATCTTCGGCGTTGTCTTCCAGGTGGCGCTGATGTTCGTCGCCATCGGCCTCGGCTGGACGACGCTGGCTCTTGTCCATCTCTGTCTGCATGCCGGCTGGCGCATCTGGCAATTCCTGCTCGCGCCGTCGTGGTTGGCCATTACCCGCGAAAGACCGCCCGCACCGCCGGCCTGGCTGCGCAACAACCAGTTGCTGTACACCATCGCCCTGCAGCGCTTCTGGCTGGACAAGCTGGCGCAGACGCTGCTCGTCGAGCCGACCCAGTCGTTCTCGCGCGATGTGCGCGGGCTGGAGACGCATTTCATCGACCGTGCCATCGGCCAGCCCGGGCAGGGCAGGGCGTTGCATCCGGAGCGGCCGCTGGTGCGGGTCGATGGCTTGCCCGGACGCCTGCTGGCGGCGCTTTCCGACAGTCTGCAGCGCATCGAGTATCGCCTGCTGCTGCGCGGCAGGGGCGGTGCCGCCGAAAAGCTCCTGCAGCGCACCGGCGCTTATCTGCGGACTATCGAGGGGCTGCTCGAACAGCCGCGCTACCTGATGATGGCGGTGATGGCGACTTTCGTGGTGATTCTGTGAGCGGCGCGGTTTTCGGCGGCTTTAGCGAAATTTTCTGGCAGCGCCAGGCCGCCCTGCCGCTGCTGCTCCTGCTGCAGCTGCTGCCGCTGCTGGGCGCAGCGGTTGTCTTCGCGTTCAAGGAGCGAACGACGGCCGTCGTGCTCGGCAAGGTGTTCGCGCTGGGCGAACTGCTGCTGGCGGTCGCCGCCGTTCTCCATCTCGACCCGACGTCGCCGGCGCTGCAGCTGGCCGAACGTTTCGCGCCGCTGGCCTACCATGTTGCCGTCGACGGTCTGAGCATGGTCTTCATTCTGTCGGCAGCCCTGCTGACCTTCCTGATGACGCTCTATGGCATGAGCCGCGGCATGATTTCGCCGGGCCGCCTGTTTGCCGTTCTGCTGATCGCCGAGGCCGGGCTGGTCGGCATGCTGGTCACCGTCAATGTCGCCTGGTTTGCCGCTTTCTCCGGGCTGGAACTGTGGGCGGTGGTGTACCTGCTGCGCCGCTGGGCTTCGTCGCGCGCCGAAATCCAGGCGCTGGCGCGCTTCGTCCAGTACCAGGGCTTCGGCTGGGCGCTGTTCGCAGCCGGCTGCGTGGTGCTCGGCTGGGGGCACGCCGAGGCGACCGGCGGACGGTGGAGCTTCGACCTGTTCGACCTGGTCGGTGCCATCCCGGTCGGCAAGTTCCAGACTGCCGCCTTCTACCTGCTGTTTTACGGACTGGCCGTGCGCACGCCGCTCTTTCCGCTGCATGGCTGGCTGCCCAACATGGCACAGCACGGCCTGATCGCCGTGGCGCCGGCGCTGATGGTTGGCGTCAAGGTCGGCATCTACGGCATGCTGCGCTTCGTTTTGCCGCTGACCCCGGCGGCGGTGCAGGCGTGGCAGCCGTATGTCGTCGGTTTCGCCATGGCCGGCGTCTTCTTCACGGCAGCGCTCGCCTTCCAGCAGACCAACCTGCGCCGCCTGCTCGCCTTCGCCGTGGTCAGCCATACCAGCCTGCTGGTCATCGGCCTGTTCAGCCTGCACGAGTCCGGTATCCAGGGCGCGGTGCTGCTCGCCGCCAACTTCGGGCTGGCGGTGACCGGCATGTGGTTCATCGTCGGCTTCGTCTTCCGGCGCACCGGAACGACCGAGCTGCACGAATTGTCCGGCCTGTTCGAACGCATTCCCTTTCTCGCCATCGCCTTCCTCAGCTTCGGCCTGGCCATCGTCGGCATGCCGGGGACGCCGGGTTTCGATGCCGCTCACTTGATTCTGGAGGCGGCCATCGACCAGTTCGGCGCCTTGTCTACGGTCGCCACGGCGCTCGGCAACGTGGCGGCAGCGGGCTTCCTGCTTTGGGCCTTCCAGCGTGCCTTCCTGTCGCAGGCCAAAGCCGGCAGCCATGATGTCGACCGTACCTTGCCTATGGAATACGTGGTCGGCGGAATTGCCCTGGCCGCCATGCTGGCCATCGGCTTTTTCACCGAACCCTGGCTGTTCCTGACCGAAGCGGCGAGCAAGGCGGCGGCCGCGAGGTTCGCGCCATGAGCCAGCCCTTGATTTCGCTGCTCGTTTGCCTGCCGCTGGCGGCCGCCGGTTTGCTGTGGCTGCTGCCGGCGCGCCTGGCACGTTGGCTGGCGGCCTGGAGCATGTTCGTCTCGCTGGTGCTGGGCGTAGCGGCGCTGGCCGCCTACGATCCGGCGGGAGCGCGCTTTCAGCTGCTGGAAAGCCATCCCTGGATCGCCAGCCTGAACGTGTACTACCGGGTCGGCGTCGACGGCCTGTCCATCCTTTTCCTGCCGGCGACGGCACTGCTTTTCCTCGGCTCTCTGGCTGCCTGCTGGAATGCCGTGTCGGAGGCGCCGCGTTTCCATTACAGCCTGTTGCTGCTTTTGCAGGCGGCGACCTTCGGCATCTTCTGCGCGCTCGATACGGTTCTTTTCTTCGTCTTCTGGGAGCTGACCCTGCTGCCGCTGTACTTCCTGCTCGGGCGCTGGGGGGTAACGCGCGGTGCCCCGGCGGCGGCCTCGCGCTATTTTCTGATTATGTTGGCGGGCGGCGTGCCGCTGCTGCTGGCGTTCGTGATCCTGGCCTGCAGCCAGGCCGTGCCCAGCTTCGATTTGACGGCGTTGCTGACGGTGCCCCTGCCCCGTGGGACGCAGACGGCCGTTTTTCTGCTGTGTCTGGTCGGCTTCGGGGTCAAGGTGCCGCTGGTGCCGCTGCATACCTGGCTGCCGCAGTTCGCGCTGGCCGCGCCCGGTTCGCTGACGGCGCTGCTGGTCGGCCTCAAGCTCGGCGCTTTCGGCCTGATCCGCTTTGCCGTGCCGCTGGCGCCCGACGCCGCGCTCGACCTGCATTGGCTGCTCGCCGGCCTCGGTACCGTGGCCATCCTGTATGGAGCGGTCGGCATGCTGGCACAGACCAATATGCGGGTCAGCCTGGCCTACGCCAGTATCTGCCACGTCGGGCTGGCGGTGCTCGGGCTGGCTTCCTACACGGCGCAAGGGGCGCAGGGGGCGGTATCGCTGCTGCTCAGCTTCTCGGTGGCGACCGGCGGCGCCTTTCTGTTGCTCGAATTCCTGCGCCAGCGCACCGGTTCGACGGATATCCACGCCCTGGGCGGCGCCGCCAAAACGATGCCGCTGCTCGCCACCGGCTTCCTGATCTGCGGTCTGGCCGGCGTCGGCATGCCGGGGACGAGCAGCTTCCCGGGCGAGTTCATGCTCATTATCGCCGCGCTGCAGAGCCACACCGGCGCCGGCATGGCCGCCCTGTTCGGGCTGGCCATCGCCGCCGGCGGCTTCCTGGCGCTTTACCGCAAAGCTTTCTTCGGGCCGGTGGACAAGGTGGGGGTGGGCCAGGCCAGCGACCTGCGGCCGCGCGAGTGGGCGGTGCTGGTCGCCCTGATCGTCATGATCGCCGGCATCGGCATCTATCCCGGGCCGTGGATAGAGATCGTCCGACCGGCGGCCGAGGCCTGGGCTTCGGGTATGACGCGCTGATCGTCGGGTGTAAGCTCGTGTGGGTTTCGCTTTGGAGTGCATGAATGATCGTTAGCCATCGTTTCGTCTCCGCCCTCGATACTGCTATCGACGGCGTGTTATCGGAATGGCAGGGACGGTGGCCGCAAATGGGCGTTCTCGCTCTGGTACCGGAAGCGGAGAAGGGAAGCGTTCCGATACTGCAGCGGTTGAGCCAAGCGCGCGCCATTCCCTTGGTGGGGGCCATTTTTCCCGCCTTGGTGACGAGCGACGGTTTTTCCGTCGACGGCATATGGCTGGTTTGTTTCGACCGCATGCCGATGCGTTGTTTGGTGCCGAATTTGGCTGAGGGCGCTGTGCAGGCCATTGCCGACCCGCTTCGGGAAGCGCTTTCCACGGGGGACCAAGGGGGGGAGCCGGTCGTCTTCATGGTGTTCGACGGCATGCTCCCGAACGTTTCCTCGTTGTTGCATGGACTGTACGAGGAATTGGGGGCGGCTATTCACTACGCGGGGGTGTGCGCCGGTAGCGAAAGCTTTCAGCCGATGCCATGCCTGTTCGACGGGAAAACGCTGATCGGCGGTGGTGTTTTGGTCATCATGCTCGGTCGGGAGATCGACCGGGTCGCACTACGGCACGATTACCCGGTATCGCAGACGTTGATGAAAGCAACGTCCGCGGAGGGTAACCGGATCGATCACATTGACGGTCGACCGGCCTTCACCGTGTACCAGGAAGTGATTCGGCACGAGTTCGGTATCGACCTGACGCACGACAATTTTTACGACTATGCGGTGCATTTTCCTTTCGGATTGATCACCGCCGTCGACGTTCTGGTCCGTATTCCCGTCGCCTTCGATGCGGACGGTTCTTTGTGGTGCGTGGGCGAAGTGCCTCCCAATGCGCTGCTTCGGCTGCTCAAGGCGCCGCCAGCCGAAAACAGCGCGTGCATTGCCCGCCTGGCCGTGGCGCTGGCCGGCAACAAAGAGGTTGTCCGTCGTCTCCCCCTGCTGGCATTTTATTGCGCTGGCCGACGGATGCATTTGGGGGCCGGGGCGGTCAGCGAGATTGCTCAACTGGCCGCCGCGACCGGGGCAAGTCCGCTGATTGGCGCCCTCTCTCTCGGCGAGATCGATCAGTTCAGCGATCTCCATGTTCCCCGCTTCCACAATGCCGCGCTCGTTTGCCTGCGCGTTGCGACGGAGGGCGCGGGGACGGCTTAGGCCTTCTTGACGAATTCCGACTTCAGCTGCATGGCGCCGATGCCGTCGATCTTGCAGTCGATGTCGTGGTCGCCTTCGATCAGGCGGATATTCTTGACCTTGGTGCCGACCTTGACGACCGACGAACTGCCCTTGATCTTCAAGTCCTTGATGACGGTGACCGAATCGCCATCCTGCAGCACGTTGCCGTTGGCGTCCTTCCACACGCGCTTTTCCTCGACCGCCTCGGCGGCCTGTTGCGGCCATTCATGGGCACATTCCGGGCAGACGTAATTGGGGCCGTCCTCATAGGTGTATTCGGAGTTGCATTGGGGGCATTTGGGCAGGGCACTCATGGGGTTTCCTTGTCAGTAATCTTCTTCGGAGTCGCCCATCAGGTTGGGCAGCAGAATGTAGGCGCGTTGCAGCGCGTGGCTGAGATCCGGGCAAACGTTGTCGTCGCCGAGATGGTCGATGAAGCCGGAGCGGTAGAGCAACGAGCCGGGTTGTGAGTTGAGGCCGCAGACGAGCAGGGTGCAGCCGCGTTTCTTCAGCTTGTCGAGCAGGTTTTCCAGGCCTTCCAGACCGGTGGTGTCGAGTTGGATCAGTTGGGCCATATCGAGGATGACTACCTCGGGATGGCCGGCCGCCGGGTCGAGCAGGGCCTCCAGTTTGTTGACGGCGCCGAAGAACAGCGAACCGAATAACTGCCAGGCAGTGACCCGCATGCTGCCGTCCGGGTACAGGAAACGCGGCTCTGAAGCCTCTTCGCGCAACGGGCGGCGCTCGACGCGGGTCAGCTCCGACATGCGGTAGATGAAGAACAGGCTGGCCAGCACCATGCCCAGTTCGACGGCAATGGTCAGGTCGAACAGCACGGTGACGAAGAAGGTGGCGAGCAGGATGATCCGGTAGTTGTACGTATAGCGTTTCAGTTCGACGAACTCGTGCCATTCGCCCATGTTGATGGCGACCACCATGACGATGGCCGATAGCGTGGCGAGCGGTACGTAGGCGGCGAGCGGCGCGGCGAGCAGGACAATGCCGAGCAACACGAGGGCGTGGATGATGCCGGCAATCGGTGTCCGGCCGCCGGTCTTGACGTTGGTCGTCGTCCGGGCGATGGCGCCGGTGGCGGCAAAGCCGCCGAACAGCGGCGCGGCAATGTTGGCCAGCCCCTGGGCGACCAGCTCCTGGTTGGGATCGTGGCGGTCGTCGATCTGGCTGTCGGCGACGCGGGCCGAGAGTAGCGACTCGATGGCGCCGAGCAGGGCGATGGTGATGGCCGGCGAGATCAGCTTGCCGAAATCGTGGATCGACAGGCTGGGCAACCCGAAACCGGGCAGTTCCTGCGGAATGCCGTGGAAGCGGCTGCCGATGGTTTCCACCGGCAGGTCGAAAAGGAAGGAAACGAGCGTGCCGACGACGAGCACGACGAGCGGTCCGGGTGCCCGGCGCAGGATGGCGATGCGTTCCGCCAGCCAATTGTAGGAAAGCAGGAAGGCGAAGCAGGCCGAGGCCAGGCCGAGGGTGGGCAGGTCGACGGTGTCTGCGTAGGCCGCCAGGGTTTTGATGCGCAGGAAGAATTCGGCTGGCAGGCTGTCGATTTTCAGGCCGAAGAAATCCTTGATCTGGGCGAGGAAGATGACCACGGCGATGCCGTTGGTGAAGCCGATGACGACGGTGACCGGGATAAAGCGGATGAGCTGCCCCATGCGCGCCAGCCCCATGGCCAGCAGGAAGACACCGGCCAGCATCGTGGCGCCAAGCAGGTTGGCGAAACCGTGAACTGCGACGATGCCGTACACGATGGGGATGAAGGCGCCGGTCGGGCCGCCGATCTGCACCCGGGAGCCACCCAGTGCGGAGGTCAGGAAGCCGGCGACGATGGCCGTCCAGATGCCGGCGGTCGGCGAGCAGCCGGAAGCGATGGCGAAGGCCATGGCCAACGGCAGGGCGAGAACGCCAACCGTGATACCCGCTGCGAGATCCTTGCCCAACTGCACCCGGCTGTAGCCAGGCAGGCAATCGAGGAGCTTGGGGCGAAAGGCGATTTTCATGGCACGCGCTCGGGGAACAAGCGGTGCATTATATGAGCGTTCTATTAATCGTCAATGTTAATCATATGTTAACATGATGCGATACAAGTCCAATAAGAGCGAAGCAATATGGAGAACCGTACCGCCCGTTTGACGTTGTTGATCGACCCGCGCAAGAAGCAGCTGTTCGAGGAAATTTGCGCCGAACACGACCTGACGCCGTCGCAGGTCGTGCGCCGGTTGATCAGGCAATACATCATCGATAATGCGGGCAATCGCGAATTGCCCGACTGGCTCAAGCCGGGGGGCAAGGCGGGCGAATAACCCGCGGCGCGCGAAGCGCTATTCGGCTTCGTCCTTGGGGCGAACCTTGTCCGGGTGCTGGGCGGCAACGTAGGCGTCGTAGCGCGCCTGCAACTCGGGGGCCTGCTTGGCGATTTCGCGCAGGATGCGGGCGACCGCCCAGATCATGACCACGACGCCGCCGGCGGTGCAGGCCACGGCCTCGGCCAGCGATGCCGGGAAATTGACCAGGATGGCGGCCTTGCCTTCGGCGAACCAACTGGCGCCGATGCCGACGCACGACAATCCGAAGACATCGATCAGGGCATAGGCCAGGATGGGGCCGGTCAGGCGGGGGCGCGGCGGGCGGGTCACGGAGTTGAGCATGGTGAGGTGCCTTTCGATGAGGCAAAAAAAAATCTTCCAGGGGGGCTTGACAAGCCTCAGGTCAAGCGTGAGTTATGCACAGAAGTGAAATTGCCTGTAGCGACTTGACAATTCAACAATGCTGATTTTGTTGGTTTGGTATTTTTGGTTGCTAATTTATTTAAAATCAACGGCTTGCAATATAGCCCAACTTTCGGGCAGGGTAAGGAAAGTCCTTGTGAAACGGTGACTTAGTGCATGCGGCCCGGTTTCATTCACAGAGTTATCCACAGTTTTTGTGGATAGTTTTAAAAGAACAAATCCTGAGGCTGGATTGGGCGTTTAACTTAAAGTAACACTTGAGGTTAAAGACTGGATTGTTGCGCTGCAGCAACGATGCGGCCTGTGTAACAAGCCGCATCCCGGTACGAGATTTATTTCACCCGCATGCCCGGCTGGGCCCCCGAGTCTGGCGAAAGCAGGAAAAGGCCGGGGGTTTTGCCGTCCGTATCGGAGGCCGCGAGCACCATGCCTTCCGATAGGCCGAATTTCATCTTGCGCGGTGCCAGGTTGGCGACCATCACCGTCAGTCGGCCGACCAACTGGGCCGGGTCGTATGCGGCCTTGATGCCGGCGAAAACGTTGCGCGTCTTTTCCTCGCCAACGTCGAGGGTCAGGCGGACCAGTTTGTCGGCCCCCTCGACGTGTTCGGCGTTGGCGATGCGGGCGATGCGCAGGTCGACCTTCATGAAGTCGTCGATGGTGCACAAGCCTTCAGCGGCCGGGGCAGGAGCGGCCTTGGTATCCTTCTTGGTTTCCTGCTGCTGGTGCTCGGCGTGGCGCTGTTGCGATTGCGCCTCCGGTGCCGGAGCCAGCGACTCCTTGTTGGCCTCGATCAGCTTGTCGATCTGCTTGGGATCGACGCGCGTCATCAGGTGCTCGTAGGCATTGATGGCGTGGCCAGCGGCGAGCAGGCTCTGGGCATCGCCCCAGGCCAGCGGCGCGATGTTCATGAACTGTTCGACCTTGCCGGCGACGATCGGCAGGATGGGCTTGAGCAATACCGTAAGCAGGCGGAACAGGTTCAGGGCATTGGTGCACGCGGCGTGCAGTTCGACTTCCTTGCCTTCCTGCTTGGCCAGTTCCCACGGCTTGACGCTATCGACGTACTGGTTGGCGGCATCGGTCAGTGCCATGATCTCCCGCATGGCCTTGCCGAATTCGCGGGCTTCATAGAGTTCGGCGATGCGCGGAGCGGCTTCCTGGATGGCCTTGATGGCCGGCAGGTCGGCGGCAGCCGGGGCGAGCTGGCCGTTGAAGCGCTTGGCGATGAAGCCGGCCGAACGGCTGGCGATATTGACGTACTTGCCGACCAGGTCGGAATTGACGCGGGCGCAGAAATCCTCGAGGTTGAGGTCGATGTCCTCCATCGTCGCCGACAGCTTGGCGGCGTAGTAGTAGCGCAGCCATTCCGGATTCAGGCCGGTTTTCAGGAAGCTCTCGGCGGTGATGAAGGTGCCGCGCGACTTGGACATCTTGGCGCCGTCCACGGTCAGGAAGCCGTGCGCGAAAATCTTCGTCGGCGTGCGGAAACCGGCATGTTGTAGTTCGGCCGGCCAGAACAGGGCATGGAAGTACAGGATGTCCTTGCCGATGAAGTGGTACAGCTCGGTGGTCGAATCCGGCTTGAAATATTCGTTGAAATCGAGGCCCTTCTTGGCGCACAGGTTCTTGAACGAGCCCATGTAACCAATGGGAGCGTCGAGCCAGACGTAGAAGTACTTGCCCGGGGCGTCGGGAATCTCGAAGCCGAAGTAAGGTGCATCGCGTGAGATGTCCCAGTCGGTCAGCTTGTTGTCGCCCGGCGCGCCGAGCCATTCCTGCATCTTGTTGGCGGCTTCGTTCTGCAGCACGCCGCTGGCCGTGTATTTACGCAGGAAAGCTTCGCAGCGCGGGTCGGATAGCTTGAAGAAATAATGTTCCGAGTTGCGCAGTTCCGGCTTCGCGCCGGAGATGGCGGAGAAGGGTTCGATCAGGTCGGTCGGCGCGTAGGCGGCACCGCACACTTCGCAGTTGTCGCCGTATTGTTCCTTGGCGTGGCATTTCGGGCACTCGCCTTTGATGAAGCGGTCGGGCAGGAAGAGCTGCTTGACCGGGTCGAAATACTGCTCGATGGTGCGCACCTCGATCAGGCCGGCGTCGCGCAGCTTTACGTAGATGTCGTTGGCGCACTCGCGGGTTTCCGGCGAGTGGGTGCTGTAGTAGTTGTCGAAGCCGACATGGAAGCCCGAAAAATCGCGGTAGTGCTCGCCATGAACACGTTCGATCAATTGCTCCGGCGTGATGCCCTCCTTCTCCGCGCGTAGCATGATCGGTGTGCCGTGCGTGTCGTCAGCGCAGACATACCAGCATTCGTTGCCGGCCATTTTCTGGTATCGCACCCAGATGTCGGTCTGGATGTACTCAACCAGGTGGCCGAGGTGGATGGCGCCGTTGGCATAGGGCAGGGCGGAAGTGACAAGGATCTTGCGCGGCATGGGTGGCGGGTCTTGAAAGATAAAGCGCGATTTTACCGCGATGATGGGGAGGCGTTGCGGCCAACGGTATCGCGAGCGGCCGGGCTTGCTTTGTTAAGAAAGGTAAACGAATGTGTACGATTGGTGAAATTGATGTTGCCATCATTGCTGAAAGCGGCTAGAGGGGGCAGAATCTGCCGCGAATTGGGGAGGGACTATGAATTTCGTAGTAGTTGAGGATAGCCGGAGTCAGGCAGAGGTATTGAAGGCTTTACTTAAGAGCGAGGGGCATCAGGTAGAGGTCTTTGCTGATGGTGGCTCGTGTATTGAGGCAATCAAGAGCCGCAGCTTCGATTTTTTCATCATCGACTGGAACCTGCCGGACATGGGCGGCGACGAGGTGCTCAAGCGCGTTCGGGAGCAATGCGGTTGGGATGTGCCGGTCGTCTTCTGCACCGGGCGTACCGACGAGGAGGCGGCCTCAGACATCCTGCGCCTCGGTGCCGATGACTACATCCCCAAGCCCATTCGTTACATGGAATTCATGGCGCGCATCCATGCACTCCTGCGCCGCCGCAAGCCGCGCGTCAGTACCTTGAATTTCGGGGGGATCGAAATCGATCTCGACGGGCGCCGCATTCGGCTGTCCGGCGCTGAGGTCGAATTGACGCAGCGCGAATTCGAACTGGCGGTGATCCTGCTCCAGAATATCGGTCGTGTGTTGTCGCGGGATGAACTGCTGAGTAGCGTCTGGTCGCGCGATGCCGGGGTCGATACACGCACCGTCGACACCCATGCCAGCCGCCTGCGCAAAAAGTTGGGCCTGGCCGGTGAAAGCGGCCTGATGCTGTCCTCGGTCTATGGGCAGGGCTATCGCCTCGATACGGTGCAGGGAAGCTGATTCGACCCCGGGTTTCGGTTATACTAGACAAAATTGCTCGGGTATTTCCCGGTCGTCGTCTCAACCCAACCCGGAGTTTTCATGAGTTTCACTGAACAGCAAATCAAGGCTGCGCTGGCTGCCGCCGTTGATCCCAATACGGGCAAGGATTTCGTCGCCGGCAAGGCGTTGAAGAACCTCAAGATCGATGGCAACGATGTTGCCTTCGATATCGAGCTCGGCTACCCGGCCAAGACCCAGATCGACGCCATCCGCAAGCAGGTCATTGCCGCCGTGCGCGCCGTGCCGGGCGTCGGCAACGTTTCCGCCAACGTATTCACCAAGATCGTCGCCCACTCGGTACAGATGGGCGTCAAGCTCATGCCGGGCGTCAAGAACATCATCGCCGTCGCTTCCGGAAAAGGCGGTGTCGGCAAGAGCACGACAGCGGTCAACCTGGCGCTGGCACTGGCCCAGGAAGGTGCCAGCGTCGGCATCCTCGATGCCGACATCTACGGCCCGTCGCAGCCGCAGATGCTCGGCCTGGCCGGTCAGCAGCCGGAGTCGAAGGACGGTCAGAGCATGGAGCCGCTGGAGGCCTACGGCGTGCAGGCGATGTCGATCGGTTTCATGGTCGATGTCGAGACGCCGATGGTCTGGCGCGGCCCGATGGTCGCCCAGGCGCTCGATCAGATGCTCGGCCAGACCAACTGGCGCGACATCGACTATTTGATCGTCGACATGCCGCCGGGCACCGGCGACATCCAGCTGTCGCTGGCGCAGAAGGTGCCGGTGACCGGCGCGGTGATCGTCACCACGCCGCAGGACATCGCGCTGATCGACGCGCGCAAGGGACTGAAGATGTTCGAGAAGGTGAATATCCCCATCCTCGGCATCGTCGAGAACATGAGCATCCACATCTGCTCGAAGTGCGGCCACGAAGAGCACATCTTCGGCACGGGTGGTGGCGAGCAGATGTGTAAGGATTACGATGTCGAATTCCTCGGTAGCCTGCCGCTGGAACTGGCTATCCGAGAAATGGCCGACGGCGGCAAGCCGACCGTGGTCGGCGCCCCGGATTCCCGCACGGCCGAGATCTACCGCGGCATCGCGCGCCGCGTCGCCGTCAAGATTGGCGAGAAGGCCAAGGACATGACCTCGAAATTCCCGAATATCGTCGTCCAGAACACGTAATTAGTCGACATTTCGAACAACAAAGGCGGGTAAAATCCCGCCTTTGTTTTTTGCCGCGCGGAAAAGAAGAAATGGCCATCAAATCAGACAAGTGGATACGCCGCATGGCGCAGGAACACGGCATGATCGAGCCGTTTTCGCCGGACCTCGTGCGCGAGGTCAATGGCCAGAAGATCGTCTCCTACGGTACGTCGAGCTATGGTTACGACATCCGCTGCGCCCGCGAATTCAAGGTATTCACCAACATCAACTCGACCGTGGTCGATCCGAAGAACTTCGATCCGAAGTCCTTTGTCGAAATCGAGTCCGACGTCTGCATCATCCCGCCGAACTCCTTTGCCTTGGCCCGCACCATGGAGTACTTCCGCATTCCGCGCTCGGTCCTGACCGTCTGCCTCGGCAAATCGACCTATGCCCGCTGCGGCATCATCGTGAACGTCACCCCTTTCGAGCCGGAATGGGAAGGCCATGTCACGCTGGAGTTCTCCAACACCACCCCGTTGCCGGCCAAGATCTACGCCGGAGAGGGTTGCGCCCAGGTGCTGTTCTTCGAGTCTGACGAAATCTGCGAAACGTCCTACAAGGATCGTGGCGGCAAGTACCAGGGGCAGGAAGGCGTCACCCTTCCGAAAATCTGACGCCGGCTCGTAACAAAAACGTCTTATTCTCCGACCCGCTGCGGCGGGTCGCCGCTTTTTGAGGATTGAATCCCATGCGCTTCCACTTCCCCGTCATCATCATCGACGAAGACTTCCGCTCCGAGAATGCCTCGGGTCTAGGCATCCGCGCGCTGGCCGAGGCGATTGAAAAGGAAGGCATGGAAGTGCTGGGCGTGACCAGCTACGGCGATCTGACTTCCTTCGCCCAGCAGCAGAGCCGCGCCTCGGCCTTCATCCTGTCCATCGACGATGAGGAACTGGCGCTCGAACCGGAAGAAACGCTGGCCGAACTGCGTGCCTTCGTGACCGAAATCCGCCACAAGAACGCCGAGATCCCGATCTTCCTGCACGGCGAAACGCGTACTTCGCGCCACATCCCGAACGACATCCTGCGCGAGTTGCACGGCTTCATCCACATGCACGAGGACACGCCGGAATTCATCGCACGCAACATCAAGCGCGAGGCCAATTCCTATCTCGACTCGCTGCCGCCGCCCTTCTTCCGTGCGCTGACGCACTACGCTGCGGACGGTTCCTATTCGTGGCACTGCCCCGGCCATTCGGGCGGCGTCGCCTTCCTGAAGTCGCCGGTCGGCCAGATGTTCCACCAGTTCTTTGGCGAGAACATGCTGCGTGCCGACGTGTGCAACGCGGTCGAAGAGCTCGGCCAACTGCTCGACCATACTGGCCCGGTGGCGGCTTCCGAGCGCAATGCGGCGCGCATCTTCAATTCGGACCACCTGTATTTCGTCACCAACGGCACCTCGACGTCGAACAAGATTGTCTGGCACTCGACCGTGGCGCCCGGTGACATCGTCGTCGTCGACCGCAACTGCCACAAGTCCATCCTGCACGCCATCATGATGACCGGAGCCATTCCCGTCTTCCTGATGCCGACGCGCAACAACTTCGGCATCATCGGGCCGATCCCGAAGAGCGAGTTCGCCTGGGAGAGCATCCAGCAGAAGATCGCCGCCAACCCGTTCATCGCCGACAAGGCTGCGAAGCCGCGCGTGCTGACGATCACCCAGTCGACCTACGACGGCATCCTCTACAACGTCGAGGACATCAAGGCCGAGCTCGACGGCAAGATCGACACCCTGCATTTCGACGAAGCCTGGCTGCCGCATGCCGCTTTCCACGACTTCTACGGCGACTACCACGCCATCGGCGCCGACCGCCCGCGCTGCAAGGAGTCGATGGTCTTCTCGACGCAATCGACGCACAAGCTGCTGGCCGGCCTCAGCCAGGCCTCGCAAATCCTGGTTCAGGATGCGGAGAACAACAAGCTCGACCGTGACATCTTCAACGAGGCCTACCTGATGCATACCTCGACCTCGCCGCAGTACTCGATCATCGCCTCGTGCGATGTGGCGGCGGCGATGATGGAAGAGCCGGGCGGCACCGCGCTGGTCGAGGAGTCGATCACCGAAGCCCTCGATTTCCGCCGCGCCATGCGCAAGGTCGACGAGGAATGGGGCGCCGACTGGTGGTTCAAAGTGTGGGGGCCGGACGACTTGTCCGAGGAGGGCATCGAGGAGCGCGACGCCTGGATGCTGAAGCCGGGCGAGCGCTGGCACGGCTTCAACAACCTGGCCGACGGCTTCAACATGCTAGATCCGATCAAGGCGACCATCATCACTCCGGGCCTTGATGTCGACGGCGATTTTGCCGACGAGTTCGGCATCCCGGCCGCCATCGTCACCAAGTACCTGGCCGAGCACGGCGTCATCGTCGAGAAGTGCGGCCTGTACAGCTTCTTCATCATGTTTACCATCGGTATCACCAAGGGCCGCTGGAATTCGCTGGTTACCGCGCTGCAGCAGTTCAAGGACGACTACGACAAGAACCAGCCGCTGTGGAAGGTGCTGCCCGAGTTCGTGCAGAAGAACCCGCGCTACGAGCGCGTCGGCCTGCGTGATCTGTGCACCCAGATTCACAACGTCTACAAGCAGAACGACGTCGCCCGCCTGACCACCGAGATGTACCTGTCGGACATGGTGCCCGCCATGCGGCCGGCCGACGCCTTCGCCAAGATGGCGCACCGCGAGATCGAGCGCGTGCCGGTCGACGAGCTGGAAGGCCGCGTCACCGCCGTGCTGCTCACGCCGTACCCGCCGGGCATTCCGCTGCTCATCCCGGGCGAGCGCTTCAACAAGACCATCTGCAGCTACCTGAAGTTCGCCCGCGAATTCAACGCCACTTTCCCGGGCTTCGAGACCGACGTGCATGGCCTGGTCAAGGGGGCGGACGGTCGCTACTACGTCGACTGCGTGCGCTGACCGGGACGGTTTGTCCAAACAAAATGCCCGCACGAAGCGGGCATTTTCATTTTTGAGGCGGCCAGTCGGTCAGCCTCAAAACGATGTCATTGGCCGACCGACTGCAATTCCTTCCATTCGCCACCTTCCACGCGGTAGATGGTGATGCCGCCATCTTTCAGGTCGCCCTTGTCGTCGTATTCGATATTCGACGATGTGACCCCGGCCTGCTTCGTCTTGGCCAGCTCCGCCAGGTACTTGGCCGGATCGGCGCTGTCGGCACGGCGCATGGCAGCGGTCAGGCTTTTTGCCGCATCGTAGGCATAGGGTGAGTAGACCTCGACTTCCATGTTGAAGCGGGCCTTGTACTTGGTTGCATAGGCGGAGCCACCGGGCATCCTGGCCAGTGGCAGGCCGGCCAGCGAAGCGATCGCGCCGTCGGCCGCCGGGCCGGCGAGCTTCAGGAAATTCGGCGATTTGATCATCTCGCCGCCGGCGAAGGTGGCCGCCAGGCCGAGCTCCTTCATCTGCTTCATCATCGGGCCGCCCTGGGCGTCGGCGCCGCCGAAATAGATGAGGTCGGGCTTGGCGGCCTTGATGCTGGTCAGGATGGCCTTGAAGTCGACGGCCTTGTCGTTGGTGAATTCGCGCTTGACGATCTCGCCGCCGGCAGCCTTGGCCGCCTTCTCGAACTCGTCGGCCAACCCCTGGCCGTAAGCGGAGCGGTCATCGACGATGGCGATACGCTTGAGCTTCAGCGTCTCGACCATGAAGCGGCCCGCGACCGCACCTTGCTGGGTGTCGGAGGTCATGGCGCGGAAAGTGGTCTTGAATCCCTGGGTGGTGTAGGCCGGTGACGTGGCCATCGCGATTTGCGGGATGCCGGCTTCCATGTAAATGCGCGAAGCCGGTATCGATGTGCCTGAATTGAAGTGCCCGAGCATGCCCTGAATCCTGGCGTCCACCAGCTTCTGGGCGACCGAGGCGCCCTGTTTCGGATCGGCCTGGTCATCCTCGGAAACAAGCTCGAAGCGGACCGGCTGGCCGCCCAGTTTCGGTTGTGCGGCGTTTACCTCTTCCAGTGCGAGCAAAATGCCGTTCTGCATTTCCTTGCCGTAGTGGGCCTGGGCGCCAGTCAGCGGGGCCGCGAAGCCAATTTTTACCACCTGGGCGGGGGCGGCAGCTGGCGCGGCGGCTTGCTTTGGGGCTTCCTGCTGGCCACAGGCGACGAGCAGGGTGCTGGCCACGGCGGCCACGGTCAGCTTGAGGGTGAGGCGACGGTCCATGGATATCTCCGGAGCGGGACAGGTGAGAGGGGGAGTCTAGCCGGCTTCCCGTAGGGCGAGAAGCCATGCCATCTCCGGTCAGCGGCGGATGTAGGTGACGAAGGTACAAGCTGGCCGGCTGGACGTGGCCGGCAAATCGTCCTTCCTCTGCTCGAGCCAGTCGGCAGCAGGAATTTCGGGGAACCACGCATCGCCTTCGGGCGCGAGGTCGACCCGGGTGATCTCGAGCCGCTGGGCGGCATCCATGGCCTGCCGGTAGATCTGTTCGCCGCCGATGATGAACGCCTGTTCGGCGTTGGATGCGATGGCCAGCGCCTGCTGCAGCGAAGAGGCGACTTCGGCACCCGGTGCGCTGTAATCGGCCTGACGGCTGATCACGATGTTGCGACGGCCGGGAAGAGGCCGGAAACGCGGTGGCAGCGACTCCCAGGTCTTGCGCCCCATGATGACGACGTGGCCGGCGGTCAGGGTTTTGAAATGCGCCATGTCTTCTGGGATGTTCCAGATCAGCGTGTTGTCCTTGCCGATCACGCGGTTTCTGGCGACGGCGGCGATGACGACGACTTCGGTCATGATGGATTCCGGAAATGGCGCAGATGGTCGATGAGGCCGCGCGTCGAGGCATCCAGTGTGTCGGTGGAGGCATCGCCGCATATGCAGGGGGCGAGGCGGCCGGTCAGTTGCTTGCCCAGTTCGACGCCCCACTGATCGAAGGAGTTGAGATTCCAGAGGATGCCGAGACAGAAAACCTTGTGCTCGTAGAGCACCAGCAATTGACCGAGGGTAAACGGTGTCAGCGCCGACAGCACGATGGTGGTCGACGGCTGGTTGCCCGGAAAGCGCCGGAAAGGCAGCAGATGCTCGGGAATGCCTGCGTGGCGAGCTTCTTCGACGGTCTGGCCGAAGGCCAGTGCCGAGGATTGGGCCAGGCAGCTGGCCAGCAGGTCGCTGTGATGCCCGGGGAGTGGGTAGTCTGAACGGCCGAGGGCGATGAAGTCGCTGGCGACCAGTGCGCTACCCTGGTGCAACAGCTGGAAGAAAGAGTGCTGTCCGTTGGTGCCGGCCTCGCCCCAGAGAATGGGGTTGGTCGCGTAGTCGACCGCGAGGCCGTCGCGATTGGCTCGCTTGCCGTTGCTTTCCATCTCGAGCTGCTGCAGGTGCTTGGGCAGCAGGGCCAGGGAGTGGCTGTACGGGAACACGCCGTGGCTGTGGGCTTCGAGGAAGTTGGTGTTCCACAGGGCGATCAGGGCGAGTGTCAGCGGCAGGTTTTCGCGGGTAGGCGCGTTAAAGAAGTGCTCGTCCATGTCGTGGGCGCCGGCCAGCAACTGCTCGAAGTTGCGGAAGCCGACAGCCAGGGCGATGGGCAGGCCGATGGCCGACCACAGCGAGAAGCGCCCGCCGACCCAGTCCCAGAATTCGAAGACGTTTTGCGGCGCGATGCCGAATGCCTGTGTCGCCTCCAGATTGCTTGAGGCGGCGACGAAGTGCCGGGCGACGGCATCGGCATGGCCGGCGGTGGCGAGCAGCCAGTCACGTGCCGTACGCGCGTTGGCCATGGTCTCCAGCGTGGTGAAGGTCTTGCTGGCAACGACGAACAGCGTGCTGCGCGGGTTCAGACCCGTGAGCCTGCTGGCCAGGTCGGCGCCATCCAGGTTGGAGACGAAATGGACGCGCAAGTCGGGCTGCTGGCAGGCCGACAGGGCGCGGACGACCATGCGCGGCCCGAGATCCGATCCGCCGATACCCAGGTTGACCACGTCGGTGATGCGTTCCCCCGAGAAACCCCGCCACGATCCGTTATGAACGCGTTCGCAGAAATCGGCCATGCGCCCGAGGACCTGCTTGACCTCCGGGGGGGCGTCGTCGCCTGCGCGCAACTCGACGTGGCGTACGGCACGGCCTTCCGTGTGATTGATCGCCTCGCCAGCGCGCATGCGCTTCATCCAGCCAGTCCAGTCGGCTTGCTCGGCCAGTTGGCGAAGCAGGGTCATCGTTTCCTGATTGACGCGCTGCTTTGAGTAATCGACGAGCAGGGAGTCGTGATGCAGCGAGAAACGCGTGAAACGCTCCGGGTCGTTGGCGAACAGCTCGCGCAGGTGGCGCGGCTTCAGGCTGCGAGCGTGGTCGGCGAGCGCCAGCCAGGCGGGGCGGAGCGGGACTTGCATGGGTCAGACGGCAACGGGGGCCGGAATGTGGGGGTGCGGGTCGTAGCCATCGAGGCGGAAATCCTCGAAGCGGAAGGCAAAGATATCCTTTACCTCCGGGTTGATCCACATGCTCGGTAGCGGGCGCGGCTCTCGGCTGAGTTGCAGGCGGGCCTGTTCGAAATGGTTTGAATAGAGGTGGGCGTCGCCGAAGGTGTGCACGAACTCGCCCGGCTGGTAGCCGCAAACCTGGGCCAACATCATGGTGAACAGGGCGTAAGAGGCGATGTTGAAGGGCACGCCGAGGAAGATGTCGGCCGAGCGTTGGTAGAGCTGGCAGCTCAGCTTGCCGTTGGCGACATAGAACTGGAACAGGCAGTGGCAGGGCGGCAGGGCCATGTTGTCGACGTCGCTGGGGTTCCAGGCCGACACGATGTGGCGTCGGGAGTCCGGGTTGTTCTTCAGGCTGTGCACGAGCTGCGTGATCTGGTCGATCAGGCGGCCGTCCGGCGTTTCCCAGCGGCGCCATTGCTTGCCGTAAACCGGGCCGAGATCGCCATTTGCATCGGCCCATTCGTCCCAGATGCGGACGCCGTTGTCCTGCAGGTACTTGATATTGGTGTCGCCCTGGATGAACCACAGCAGTTCGTGGATGATCGACTTGAGGTGCAGCTTCTTGGTCGTGACGACCGGAAAACCCTTGCTCAGGTCGAAGCGCATCTGCCAGCCGAATACGGAGCGGGTGCCGGTGCCGGTGCGGTCCGACTTGTCGTTACCGTTTTCCAGCACATGGCGCATCAGGTCTAGGTAGGGCTGCATCGATTCGACTATCCGGGGAAAATTCAGATCGGCTATTCTACCTCGGGGAGCGCGTTCGGAAATTTCTCTCGTTTGCGCGCCGAAACGACAACTACAATCAAGAAAAACAGTTTTTCCGGGGAGAAGCCGTGTTCGACAAGGTTGCAACGCTGGGCGGAATGTGGGGCGGGAAGAGCGACCACCCCTTGGCCAATCCGCGCGAGATGCGCAGGATTCTCAGTGAATTGCCGAAGGACAACGCTTTCAAGGCGCAGGACGAGATTACCGGCTGGTTGGAGTCATTGGCCGGGATCGACGATTTTCCGGTAGAACGTCTCTACGAGGTGGCGCAGGCACTGGAGGAAGCGGCCTATCCCCATCTCAAGCGCCTGGCTCGCGAGTATTTCCAGGCCGCCCGTCTTTCCCGCTCGGAGGAAAAGCGCCTGTGGTCGATAAATTACGGCTTTTGGCGTCTGCTGTCGGCTACCTACGAGCGTTGCCTCGGTCAGGTTGCGGACAAGCCCCGGGCCGGCGAATTGCCGTCGAGCGTTCTGCCGACGCTCACCGTCCGTCTGATTGCGGCGCTGGGGGCCGTGCTGAAGTGGGAGCAGTTCCACTATGGCCCGATGCGTGCCGAGTTGTGGCGCCCGCTCGGTCAGGCGCTGCTGGCTGCCGAGGTGGCCGAAGTGGCCGACAAGGCGGTCCCGTTGGTCGGCAAGACGGGCATGACCTCGCCGGTCGCCGAATACCAGAAAGTCATGATCTTCCAGGCCGCTTCGCTGGGCAGTCTGCTGCCGCTGGAGATTGAAATCGCCGAGCGCCTGATCGCCCATTTTCTGAGCGGTTTCGTATTTACGCGCAACGCCTTGATCGATAGCGTCTATTGGTCCGATCTGGAACTGGCCCAGCCGCCGCTTCGCCTGGCCAGGATGCCGGCTTGCGCGACGCCGACCCAACGCTTCATCAAGCCGGCCGGTGCCCATCAGGCGATGCTGGCCTTGCTCGATACCTTGGCCCGGGGGGGCGATGTACCAGCAGCGATGGACCTCGGCGGACAATACCAGCCCAAGCTGGTGGCGCGTGTGCTCAAACATCTAGCCAGCTATCTGGCGCCGATCCCGCCGCAGCGCAAGCACGACAGGCACCGGGTAAAGCACCGGATGTCGGTGTTGCACGGCTTGGTTAACGCTTTCATCGTTTTTTCCGGGGAATTTGGCGGGCGTCCCGCCGGGCTGCCGGTCGAAAGCTGGGTAGTCGAGAATGTCAGCCGGGGTGGATTCGGTGCTGTATTCGGGGATGTTCCGGGGGAATGGTTGCGCGTCGGCGCCCTGATCGCCATGCAGCCGGAAGGAGGCGATAACTGGCTGATCGGGGTCGTTCGTCGTTATCACCGCGAGTCGGAAAACGAGGCACGGGTCGGGATCGAGGTTCTGTCCCGCCAGGCCAATGCCCAGGAGGTCCGCGTCCGTTCCGCTTCGAGTTATGGGGCGGCGGCCACGACGCCGGCGCTCCTGCTACTGGACGGCAACGAGGCCGGCGAGTTGCGCGTGATTCTGCCTTACGGCGCCTTTTCCCCGCGGGAGTCGTTGGAGTATGCGGCCGATGGCCAGCGTGTCGTGCTCGATCCCGTTTCGCTGCTCGAGCAGACGGCCGACTACGAACTGGCTCGCTATCGCCGGCGTGTCGTCGGCGTCGCCTGAAACGCTACCTTAGCCTTGGGGCGGACGGATGGCCGATTTGGGGCGGAAGGCCTTGATCACCGCTGGGTTCGTTTCGGCGTAGGGGCCGCCGATCAGGTCGATGCAGTAGGGCACGGCGGCGAATATGCCGACGTGGCTCACCGTGCCGTCGGCGGTACGGACGCCTTCCAGTGTTTCCTTGATCGACTTCGGCTGGCCGGGCAGGTTGATGATCAGCGCCTGCCTGCGGATGACGGCAACTTGCCGCGACAGGATCGCCGTCGGCACGAAATTCAGGCTGATCCGCCGCATTTCTTCGCCGAAGCCCGGCATCTCCTTGTCGGCTACCGCCAGCGTGGCTTCCGGCGTCACGTCGCGCAAGGCCGGGCCGGTGCCGCCAGTAGTCAGCACCAGATGGCAGCCGGCGTTGTCGACCAGATCGATCAGGGTCTGTTCGATGGACGGCCGGTCATCGGCAATCAGCCGGGTTTCGGCGCGCCATGGTGTGGTTAGCGCGGACGCCAGCCACTCCTGCAGGGCGGGTATCCCCTTGTCTTCGTAAACGCCGGTCGAGGCGCGGTCGCTGATCGAGACCAGGCCGACGACGAGTTCCTTATTCATCGGCGTCCTCCTCGGCAGCGGGGGCGCCGGCCTTGTCCAGATCCTGCAGGACCTGGAAGATGGCGCGGAAATTCTTCGGCGGCTTGTTGTTTTCCTTTTCCTTCAGCGCATTGCGACGCAGGGTGCGCAGATGCTGGAGGTCGACAGTCGGCCACTGCGCGGCGATCTCGGCGAGGACCGACTCGTCCTCCAGCAGGCGGACGCGGAATCGCTCCAGGCGGTGCAGGCGGGCCGTTTCGGCCGACGACTCGCCGCGCAGCATGGCCAGCCCCGCACGGATCGGTTCGTCGTCGACGCCGCGCATCAGCTTGCCCAGATACTGGATTTGCCGGCGCCGGGCGCCATGGGCGGTGATCTTCTGGCAGTCGCGCACTGCGTCGAAAAGATTTTCCGGCAGGTTGATGCGTTTCAATTGGCCGACCGAGAGTTCGACCAGTTCGGCGCCGAGGTCGCGCAATTCGTGCATCGCCTCCTTCTGCTTGGTTTTCGAGGGGCGGCCGGTGTCTTCGGTGAAATCTTCGTCTTGCATGTGAACCAATCGGAGGCGGTCTGTGGCGGGCTGTTATGATAGCGATTTTACCGCTTCGACGCCCCTTCCATGTCCGAAACCGCCGCATTTTCCTACGCCTTCGCCACCCTGCAGCAGCTTGCCGTGGATGTGCTCAAACACGCCAGCACCAAGGGGGCGACGGCCTGCGAAGTCGATGTATCGGAGGGGTTCGGACAGTCGGTCACAGTCCGTTGCGATGAAGTCGAGACCATCGAGTTCAATCGTGACAAGGGTATCGGCATTACCGTTTATTCCGGGCAGCGCAAGGGCTACGCCAGCACCTCGGACTTTTCGGCCCAGGCTTTGCGGGAAACCGTCGAGGCCGCGCTGAACATCGCCCGCTTCACCGCCGAGGACGATTGTGCCGGGCTGGCCGATGCCGCGTTGATGGCCCGCGATTGCCCCGACCTCGATCTGTATCATCCGTGGGCCTTGAGCGTCGAGGAGTCGATCGAAACGGCCCGTCGCTGCGAGCAGGCTGCCTTCGATGCCAGTCCGCTGGTCAGCAACTCGGAGGGCGCTTCGATCTCGACACAGCAGGCGCATTTCGTGTCCGCTAACAGCCTGGGCTTCATGGGAGGCTATCCGACCTCGCGCCATTACATTTCCTGCTCGGTTATCGCCGGAGAGCAGGATGCCATGCAGCGCGACGACTGGTATACGACGCATCGCGACGCCAGCCATCTCGACAACCCGCAGCAGGTTGGGCGTATTGCCGCCGAGCGCGCGGTGGCCCGCCTGGGGGGGCGCAAGGTCAAGACCGGGGAGTTTCCGGTCATTTTCGAAGCCCAACTGGCAGGAGGCCTGCTCGGTAGTCTGGTGCATGCTGCGAGCGGCGGGGCGCTCTACCGCAAGTCCTCCTTCCTGATCGATCATCTGGGCAAGCGGATCATGCCGGACTTCGTGCAGATCGCCGAGCGCCCGCACATTCCCTGTGGCCTGGGCAGCGCCGCCTTCGATAGTGACGGCGTGGCGACGCGCGACCGCGATATCGTGACCGATGGCATCCTGCAGGGCTATTTTCTCAGCGCCTATACAGCGCGCAAACTGGGCATGCAGACCACGGCCAACGCCGGCGGCAGCCACAACCTGATCATCCAGCCCGGGCAGCATGATCTGGATGGATTGCTCGCCCAGATGGGGCGCGGCTTGCTGGTGACCGAGCTGCTCGGCCATGGCATCAATTATGTGACCGGCGATTACTCCCGTGGTGCCGCCGGTTACTGGGTCGAGAACGGCAAGATCGTTCATCCGGTCGAGGAGATCACCATCGCTGGCAACCTCAAGCACATGCTGGCCGGGATTGTCGCTGTCGGCAACGATGTGCAGATTCGTGGGACCAAGCAGACAGGATCGATCCTGATCGATCGCATGACGATCGCCGGCGAGTGAGCGATTAGGGTTTTCCACCACTCGCAAAACCGGTGGGATTGGTGAAAAATAGGACCAGCCAACAGGCTTGACGTGACTTACCCTTCTGGAGGAGACAATATGCAACGTCGCGATTTTCTGAAAAAAGCTTCCGTCGGTGCCGCAGCAGGTGCCGCAACCACCCTGGCCGCACCGGCCATCGCCCAGTCGGCGCCGACCATCAAATGGCGCCTGACCTCTTCCTTCCCGAAGAGCCTGGATACCATCTACGGCGGTGCTGATGTGCTGGCCAACCGTCTGCGCGAAATGACCGGCGGCAAGTTCGATATCCGCGTCTTCCCGGGCGGCGAAATCGTTCCCGGCCTGCAGGCGCTGGATGCCGTGCAGCAAGGCACCGTCGAGTGCTGCCACACCTGCTCGTACTACTATGTCGGCAAGGACAAGACCTTCGGTTTCGGCACCGCCGTGCCGTTCGGCATGAACGCCCGCCAGATGAACGCCTGGATCTACTACGGCGGCGGCCAGAAAGTGCTCGACGATTTCTACGCCAACTACAACGTGGTCTCCTTTGCCGGCGGCAATACCGGTACCCAGATGGGCGGCTGGTGGCGCAAGGAAGTGAAGACCCTGGCCGACCTCAAGGGTGTCAAGATGCGTATCGCCGGCCTCGGCGGTACCGTCTTCAACGAACTGGGCGTCGTGCCGCAGCAGATCGCCGGTGGCGACATCTACCCGGCTCTGGAAAAGGGCACCATCGACGCCGCCGAATGGGTTGGCCCGTACGATGACGAAAAGCTCGGCTTCTACAAGGTCGCCAAGAACTACTACTACCCGGGTTTCTGGGAATCCGGCCCGGTCATCCATTTCTTCGTGAACAAAAAGGAATGGGACAAGCTGCCGAAGGAATACCAGGCCGCCTTCCAGGCTGCTGCGTACGAAGCCAACGTCACGATGATGGCCGAATACGACCACAAGAACCCGATTGCGCTGTCCAAGCTGCTACAGAGCGGCGTCAAGCTGCATTCCTTCTCCGACGAAATTCTCGAAGCCGCCTACAAGGCCTCTCAGCAGATCTATGCAGACGAAGCTGGCAAGAATCCGGCCTTCAAGAAGGTCTACACCGAGTGGGAGAAGTATCGGAAGACGCAGAACGCCTGGTTCAGCGTTGCCGAAATGCGCATGGACCGCTTCCTGCAATCGCACAAGTAAGCGTTTCTTGCTCAACAAAAAACCCGCGGATTCCGCGGGTTTTTTGTTTCACGATGACTCCAGCCCGGTAGTTCGCTGGACTGCGCCGTAGCTAGATACAGCAGGTTTATCAATAACTTACGCGCGTCCATCATATGCCGGTGCTTTCTGAAACTTGACCCGGTTTTCCCTCGCGCCGCTCCTATCTGGCTCCTGGAATCCGGGTTGTTCCGAGGAGTCATCATGGCAAAGATCAAGCTCACCAAGACCGCCGTGGAGTCGGCCCAACCCCAGGCCAAGGATGTTGAACTGCGGGATACCGTGGTGCCCGGCTTCCTGTGCAAGATTACCCCGACCGGCCGCCGGGTGTTCATGCTCCAGTACCGCACGAACTCCGGCCAGCCCCGCAAGCCCTCGCTGGGGCTGTACGGGGAGCTGACCGTCGAACAGGCACGAGTCAAGGCACAGGACTGGCTGGCCGAGGTTCGCCGGGGCGGCGACCCCGGCGGCGCCAAGGCCGAGGCGCGCAAGGCGCCCACGATGGCCGAGTTGTGCAAGAAGTTCATGGAGGACTACTCCAAGAAGCGCAACAAGCCCAGCACGCAGGACGGCTATCAGGGCGTCATAGACCGCAACATCATCCCGCTGCTGGGCCGCAAGAAGGTGCATGACGTGAAGCGGCCCGACATTGCCGGGCTGATGGAGAAACTGGCCTACAAGCCGACCGAGGCGAACAAGACCTTCGGCGTGCTGCGCAAGATGTTCAACCTGGCCGAAGTGTGGGGCTACCGCCCGGACGGCACGAACCCGTGCCGCCACGTCCCCATGTACCCGCCGGGCAAGGAAACCCGGCTCATCGTGGACGAGGAAATGGTGCGGATCTTCCGCCAGTTGGAGAAGCTGGAGGCGGAGGGGCTGGAGAACTACGTCATCCCGCTGGCGATCCGGCTGCAATTCGAGTTCGCCGCCCGGCGCTCCGAAATCTGCCCGCTCGAATGGAGCTGGCTGGACTTCGAGAACCGGCGCGTGGTGTGGCCCGACAGCAAGGTCGGCGGCATTTCCAAGCCCATGAGCGAGGAAGCCTATCGGCTGCTTTCGACGGCGCCGCGCCGGGAGGGCTGCCCCTACGTCCTGCCATCGCCGAACGACCCGGCCAAGCACCTGACCTTTGGCGAGCACTATGGCGGCTGGTGCCGGGTGCTCAAGGCCGCCGGCGTCCCGCACGTCGGCACGCACGGCATCCGCCATCGCTCGACGACCGACATTGCCAATTCGGGCGTGCCGACCAAAGTGGGCATGAAGCTGACGGGCCACAAGACCGTAGCGATGTTCATGCACTACGTCCACACCGAGGACAAGCCGGTGCGCGATGCGGCCGAACTGGTGGCCAGCCGGCGCCAGGCCATCACGGGCGCACGCCAGCTTGCGGAGGCGGCGGCATGAACACGCGCCGGTCATCCGCAGCATCGTCCACAGCGCCTTCGGCGCTGCTGGGCGACATTCGGGCACTGATCGAGGCGGCGCGCAAGCGCGCCGCCTCGACGGTGAATAGCGAGCTGACGATGCTCTATTGGCGCATCGGCCAGCGCATCCGCACGCAGGTCTTGGACGGGCGCCGGGGCGCTTATGGCAAGGAAGTCCTGCCCACCCTGGCGGCGCAGTTGGTGAAGGAGTACGGCGGCAGCTTTGCCGAGCAGAACCTGCGCCGCATGGTGCAGTTCGCGGCCACCTTCCCCGACGAGCAGATTCTCGTATCACTGATACGAGAATTGAGCTGGACGCACTTCATCGCCCTGATCCCGCTGAAAGACCCGCTCCAGCGGGACTACTACGCACAGATGGCGAGCACCGAACGCTGGAGCGTGCGGACGCTGCGCGAGCGCATCGACTCGATGTTGTACGAGCGCACGGCGCTGTCTCAAAAGCCGGGCGAGACGATCGCACAGGAGTTGGCGAAGATGCGCGATGCGCAGCGAATGTCGCCCGCCCTGGTCATGCGCGACCCCTACATCCTCGACTTCCTGGGGCTGCGGGACACTTGGCAAGAAGGCGACTTGGAGGCGGCGATCATCCGCGAAATGGAGTCGTTCTTGTTGGAGCTGGGCGCGGGTTTCAGCTTCGTGGCCCGGCAGAAGCGCATCCAGATCGACGGCGAGGATTTCCACCTCGACCTGCTGTTTTACAACCGCAAGCTGCGGCGGCTGGTGGCAGTGGAGTTGAAGGTCGGCGAGTTCAAGGCAGCTTTCAAGGGACAGATGGAGCTTTATCTTCGCTGGCTGGACAAGCACGAACGGGAGCCGGAGGAAGCCTCGCCGCTGGGGATCATCCTTTGCACCGGCAAGAAGCGCGAGCAGATCGAATTGCTGGAGTTGGACAAGTCGGGCATCCACGTCGCCGAGTACCTGACCGCCTTGCCGCCGAGGGGCGTGCTGGTGGAGCGGCTGCAACAAGCAACGCAACGGGCGCGGTTGCAGATCGAGCAGCGCAAGACCGACAACGAGTAGTCCTGTCTCAAGCAGTCGGGCGTCCCGGCGTGCCGCCGTCGCGCTGTCGTGCTGCGCATCGAGCCTCGCTGCGCGAGTCTCGCCCCTGTCGGGCTTCCATCACTGACGCCTCCGGCCCGGCTCGCTGATCCGCGCCTGCGCGCTTCGCTTGCCAAAAACCCGCGTGCGTGGGGTGGTGTGAGGGGGCGGTCTTGCTGTGTCCCTTCACCGTATCACGGCGTTCTCGCCGTGCAAGGGCTGCGCGCGCCTTGCGCGCTTGCGTCCTGGCGGCCGTCTGCGACCCCTGACTGCTGCGCTGCGCCGTGAGGGCGACGGTTCCGGGCAATTCCGCCCTTGCAACCGGAGAACCGTCATGAACGACAAATCACACGTTTCCCTCGAACAGCACGTTTGCCTGGTCTGCGGCACGGCGTTCGACACCGGCGCGATCCTGCTGGACAAGCGCCTGCGCGCGAGCATGGAGCGCCACACGGCGACCGGCTGGGGCCTGTGCCCCGAGCATCAGAAGCTGGCCGACGATGGCTTTGTCGCGCTGGTCGAATGCGATCCGCAGCGCAGCGGGTCGCAGGCTGGCGGGCGCATGAAGCCCGAGCAGGCATACCGGACCGGCCGGCTGGCCCATCTGCGGCGCACGGTGTTCGCGCAGGTGTTCAACGTGCCGATCGCGGACGAGCAGGCTTGCGTGTTCGTTGAGCCTGGCGTGATCGAGCAGTTGCAGTCGATGACAGCGCCGGCGGCGGGCTGATTGCGTCGTGCGGCCTTCGGTGCGTCGCTCCTTCGCGGGCGGCGCACATTTTCATATCCCCCCAGGGGGGATACAATTGCCACATGAACGCGACACACAAGCACTCAACCCATCCCGATCTCGTGAAGCGGCTGAAACGCGCCGATGGTCATCTTCGGCACGTCATAGGGATGATCGAAAGTGGCGAATCCTGTCTCGACATCGCCCGCCAGCTCGCGGCGGTGGAAAGCGCGGTGACGGCCGCAAAGCGCGTCCTGATCCACGACCACATCGACCATTGCCTGGCCCATGACGAAGACTCCGTTTTGACCGAAATGAAGGCACTGACCAAACTGCTCTGAGGCCCGCCGATGCTCTCCGTCCTGAAGAACCGTACCTATCGTCACCTGTTCGCCGCTCAGGTGATTGCGCTTGTCGGCACCGGCCTGATGACGGTGGCCCTTGGCCTGCTTGCCTACGATCTGGCCGGGGCGAATGCCGGCGCGGTACTCGGGACGGCACTCGCAATCAAGATGCTGGCCTATGTCGGAGTCGCCCCGGTCGCGCAGGCGTTCGCCGACCGGCTGCCGCGACGGTCGTTGCTCGTTGCCCTTGACCTAGTACGAGCATCCGTTGCGCTCTGCCTGCCCTTTGTCAGCGAAATCTGGCAAATCTATCTGCTGATCTTCGTCTTGCAGGCGGCGTCCGCAGGCTTCACGCCGACCTTTCAAGCCACTATCCCGGACATCCTTCCCGACGAAGACGAGTACACGAAAGCACTGTCGCTTTCCCGGCTGGCCTACGATTTGGAAAGCCTGATTTCCCCGATGCTGGCCGCCGCGCTACTGACGGTCATCAGCTTCCACAACCTGTTTGCCGGAACGGTTCTCGGCTTCCTCGTGTCAGCCGCGCTTGTGGTCAGCGTGAGGCTTCCCACAACCGTTCCCGGCCCGCGTCGTGGCATATGGGATCGCACTACGCGGGGCACGCGCATTTACCTCGCCACGCCGCGCCTTCGGGGTCTGCTGGCGATCAGCCTCGCGGTGGCAGCAGCGGGGTCAATGGTGATCGTGAACACGGTGGTCATCGTGAAGGCACGCTTCGGCCTGGGCGAATCCGAGGTAGCGTGGGCGCTGGCGGCCTTCGGAGGCGGGTCGATGGTTGCGGCCTTCGCGCTGCCTCGCCTGCTCGACAAGATTGCTGATCGGCCTGTCATGATTGCGGGAGCGACGATGCTGGTTGTGGGAACGGCAGCCGGGGCAATGATTCCGACATATGCCGTTCTGGTGGTGATCTGGTTGGTGGTCGGCTTCGGCTACAGCGTGGCGCAAACACCTTCCGGCCGGCTGCTGCGCCGCTCCGCTCACCCCGAGGATCGCCCCGCGGTCTTTGCCGCGCAATTCGCCCTCTCCCATGCGTGTTGGCTCATTTGCTATCCCTTGGCCGGTCGCTTCGGCGCTGCCTTTGGGCTGCAATCGACCTTCATCATCATGTCGCTGATTGGTCTTGTCGGAGTGGGACTGGCGCTGTGGCTCTGGCCCGCTAGTGATTCTTCCGACATCGCCCACGATCACCCTGATCTACCGCCAGATCATCCTCACTTGCGCGAACATGCAGACCGAGGCGGGCACCGTCATCCCATGATCGTTGACGATCTGCACCGGGACTGGGCGCGCATTTAAGAACTGCCCGCCTTTCACATCGCTGATGCCTCCGGCCCGGATTGCTATTCGGGCCTGCGCGCTTCGCTTGCCAAAAACCGCGTGCGTGGAGGTGCGAGGGAGGCGGTCTTGCTGTCCCCTTCATCGTGCCACGGCGTTCTCGCCGTCAAGGGCTGCGCGCCGATGGCGCTTGCGTTCTGGCGGCCGTCGTTGACCCCTGACTGCTTGCGCTGCGCCGTGCCCCGGAAGGGTCGGGCAATTCCGCCCGGCAACCTTTCAGGAGTTCACCATGAACAACGCACTCATCACTGACGAGCAGCGCATCGTGCTGCTGGCCAACGGCCGCGAATCCTTGGAGAACCCGGACTTCGATCCGGCACCCGTCGTCAAGCTGTTCACGCCGGATGCCGGCGCGACCTGGCTGCTGACCGAGATTGATCCCGATGACCACGACCACGCCTTTGGTCTTTGCGACCTGGGCCTGGGGATGCCGGAAATCGGCTGGGTCAGCCTGGGCGAGCTGGCGACCGTGCGCGGCAGGCTGGGCCTGCCGATCGAGCGCGACCTGTCTTTCCGCGCCGAGAAGCGGTTGAGCGCCTACGCGCGCGATGCCCGGTTGGTCGGGCGTGTCGTCGTCTGAACCAGCCCTTGGAGCGCCGCAAGGCGCTCCTTGCGCTTTCCCAACCTTCGCAGGAGATCAATGCCATGAGCAGCCATCACGACTACATCATCGAAATCACGGCGCAACACGATGCGCTCAAGCCGTTCGCGCCGGAGAACGGTCAGCCCTTGCGCTTCAAGATCGGCGACGCGGTGATCTACACCAACGAGTTTGGCGCGCAGTTCCGGCGCCGCGTCACCGGGTTCTACCAGCCTACCGAGCCTTCGGGGCTGTATGCGCGTGGCAGGCGCTACTACCTGAACTCGACTTCGCCTTGGATGCCGGTTGCGGAATCCAGCCTGCGTCCTGACGACTCGGCGTGATGCCTAAGTGCCCCTGACGGGGCGTTGCGCGCTGCGCTTGCCTCCAGGGGAAAGCCCTGCGGGCTATCCCCGCCGCGCGATGCTTGGCGCCCCTCAAAGACCGCCGAACCGGCTGCGCCGGATCGGCCAGACCACGGCAGTCGCTGTCGAACCTGTTTCCCGATGACTGGCGCATGAGCTTGTGCATCGAGCCTTGAAGGCTGTGCGTCCCCGGCCAAGAAACGTGGCCGGTCGCGCTGTCGTGCGCGTTGCGCATCGAGCCGCCTGCGGCGTCTCGCCCCTGATGGGCTTCCATCGTTCCCTCGCTCCGCTCGGCTG
Source organism: Dechloromonas sp. ARDL1 (assembly GCF_051122455.1). Taxonomy (NCBI): domain Bacteria; kingdom Pseudomonadati; phylum Pseudomonadota; class Betaproteobacteria; order Rhodocyclales; family Azonexaceae; genus Dechloromonas; species Dechloromonas sp. ARDL1. The sequence goes on along the minus strand of NZ_CP168939.1, from coordinate 2,742,788 downwards.
ACGCCTCCGGCCCGGATTCCTAGATCCGGGCCTGCGCGCTTCGCTTGCCGTGCGGTCGGCGTGTTGAGGGGCCGTTGCCATGTCCAGCCGTCTCCCCTGACTTCATCACCTTCACCGCGACTGTAGCCCGCGCCCGTGTGCCGTCAAGGCGCGCAGGGCCGTGTCCTCGGCTGCGCCTGCGGGCCGCACCAACCCTGCGCTTGCCTCCTTGACGGCACCCGTTCGCGCGCTCCTGACCGTCGCGGGCGATGAACTCAGGAAAGACGGTGGCAACAGGGCCAACCGGGTTCCTCGTGCCGACCGCACCGAACAGCCGAAAGGCTGGGCTTCCGAATCTAGGAATCCGGTGTGCGGTGAACAGCAAACCCTTTTTTCTTTGTCAGGAGAAATGCCATGCAACTCGCATCCCGCTTCGCTTCCCGTTCCCCGGTGCTGCGTTCGGAACGTCCCTTGTCCGATGACCAAATCCGGGCCGTGGCCCCGTCCATCTTCGCGGACGCCCCGCACGAAAGCCGCTCGCAGCGGTACAGCTACATCCCCACCGCGACCGTGCTGCAAGAACTGCGCGGGGAAGGCTTCGAGCCTTTCATGGTGACGCAAACCCGCGTGCGCCACGACGACCGCCGCGACTACACGAAGCACATGATCCGGCTGCGCCACGCCAGCCAGATCAACGGCCGCGAGGCCAACGAAATCATCCTGCTGAACTCCCATGACGGCACTAGCAGCTATCAGATGCTGGCCGGGATGTTCCGCTTCGTTTGCAGCAATGGCCTTGTCTGCGGCGACACCGTGGCCAACGTGCGCGTTCCCCACAAGGGCGACGTAGCGGGGCACGTCATCGAAGGCGCTTACGAAGTCCTGCACGGCTTCGACCGGGCGCAGGAATCCCGCGATGCCATGCGCGCCATCACGCTCGACGCCGGGGAATCGGAAGTGTTCGCCCGCGCTGCGCTGGCATTGAAGTACGACGAGGACAAGCCCGCGCCCATCACGGAATCGCAAATCCTGATGCCGCGCCGCCACGACGACGACCGCCGCGACCTGTGGAGCGTGTTCAACCGCACGCAGGAGAACTTGACCAAAGGCGGCCTGTCCGCCCGCGCCGCGAATGGCCGCCGCCAGACCACCCGGCCCGTGCAGGGCATCGACCAAAGCGTGCGCCTCAATCGCGCCCTGTGGCTGCTGGCCGATGGCCTGCGCCAGTTGAAAGCCTGAATCCCCACGCGGCAGGGGCAGGCAGCAGCCCTTGCCGCTTCTCTCGCTGCTGCATCCCAACCGCAAGGAGTCATCACCATGAACGCCGTACTCAAAACCGAAGCCGTCGCCATCGAAGCCGCCGCCCCGCTGGAAATGGCCGACCCGTCCAAGAACCTGATTCTGGTTCCGCTCTCGCAGTTGCTGCCGCGCCGCTCCAAGCGCAACGCCCGCAAGATGCCGCGCCTGTCCATCCCCGAACTGGCCGCGAGCATTGCCCGCATCGGCTTGCTGCAAAACCTCATCGTCATCCTTTCCGCCGATGGCGAGACTTACGAGGTGGTGGCCGGCGATCGCCGCCTGACCGCCTTGAAGCTGCTGGCGAAGAAGAAGCGCATTCCCGCCGACTACGAAGTGCCGTGCCTGCTGGTGGCCGACGCTTCCGCCCGCACCGTCAGCCTTGCGGAGAACGTGCAGCGCGAGAACATGCACCCCGCCGACCAGTTCGCGGCCTTCGCCGCGCTGGTCAAGGAAGGACGCCCCATCGAGGACATTGCTGCCGACTTCGGCGTGTCCCCGCTGGTGGTGCAGCGCCGCTTGAAGCTGGCGAATGTCTCGCCGCGCCTCATGGCCGACTATCGCGCCAGTGGCGTGACGCTGGAACAGTTGATGGCCCTGACCATCACCGACGACCACGCCGCGCAGGAAGCCGCGTTCTATGGTGCGCCGGAATGGCAGCGCAGCCCGTCCAAGCTGCGCGAGCGCCTGACCGAGCGCGAAATCGACGCCGCGCACGCGCTGGTGCGCTTCGTCGGACTGAACACCTACCGGCAGGCAGGCGGCGGCATCCGCCGCGACCTGTTCGCGGAAGGCGATGCCGGAACCTACCTGACCGATACCGCAGTGCTGGAAACGCTGGTGCGCGACAAGCTGGCAACGCTGGCCGAGGACGTGCGCGCCGAGGGTTGGGCATGGGTGGAGGCCGTGCCGCATCTGGCCTACGAGGAACGGCAGGCGTTCCAGAACGCCCCGCGCCACCGCCGTGAGCCGACCAGCCGCGAGGCCCGCCGCATCGCCTCGCTGGAAAGCCGCCTCGAAAAGATCGACGCCGAGCTGGAAGAAGCCTGCGACGCCGAGGACGAGGCCAAGGCCGAGAAACTGGAACAGCGGCGCGATCAGGTGGTCGGCGAACTACAAGACGCGGAGGACGCCTTGCAAGGTTACGCTCCCGAGGTGCGCGAGGTGGCCGGTGCCATCGTCACCATCGACCGCAACGGCGAGGCCGTTATTCATCGCGGCCTGCTGCGCGAAGCCGAGGCCAAGGCGCTGCGCACGCTGGAAAAGCTGCGGCGCGGTTTCGGCAACACCGAAGGCGAAGCCGCCAACGACGAGCACGAGGACGCCGACGACGCACCCAAGGCCGCGAGCCTGTCCGATCGGCTGGCGCAGCGGTTGAGTGCCCACCGCACGGCGGCGCTGCAAATCGAAGTCGCGCGGCATCCGCACGTCGCGCTGGCCGCGCTGGTGCATGGCATGGTGCAGACTGTCTTGCAGCCCGACGCCTACGGCGATGGCCTGCCGCTCGGCGTGCGCCTCACGGTGCAAGACCGGCTGGAAGGCATGGCCCCGGACTGGCCGGAATCGCCCGCTGCCGTGGCGCTGCGCGAACTGCAACAGGTGGCAGGTGAAGCCTTGCCGGAGGACAGCGCCGAACTGTTCGCCGCGCTGCTGGCGAAGTCGCAAGATGAACTGGTGCGGCTGCTGGCCGTGTGCGTGGCTTCCACGGTGGACGTGGTGACGCCCCGCGCCACGGTGCAGCAACCCGGCGAGGAACTGGCGCAGGCCGTGGGCCTCGACATGGCCGCATGGTGGAAGCCGACCGCAGAAGGCTACTTCAAGCACGTTTCCAAGGCCGTGATTCTGGATGCCGTGGGCGAGTACGCACCCGAGCAGGCCAACCGGCTGGCGAAGTTGAAGAAGGCCGACATTGCCAGCGAAGCCGAGCGGCTGGCCGATGGCACGGGCTGGATGCCCGCCATCTTCGAGGCCGCAGGCCCGCAGGACGCCGCGCAAGAGGCAGGCCCGGAGCAGAACGCCCCGGAGGATGCCGAGGCAATAGCGGATGAACCCGCCGAGGCGCTGGCCGCTTGACCCGCGCCGAAGGCAAGCGCCCCGGCCTCGACCGGGGCGCTTCGCTGGAAGGAGAAGCCCCATGACCCGCACCACCATTAGCCGCCCGCGCATGGCGGCGATCTACGCCGCTGGCACGGTACGCGCCCGCCGTTGGAACGGCGATGGCGACGTGCGCGGCTACCGCCCGCCCTCGGGCTGGACGGCCTGCGCCGACCTCACCGACATTCACCCCATCACGGGCCGCGCCTTGCCGCGTGCCGTGTGGTGGCTCATCGAGACGAAGGAATAACCGCGATCAGCACCGCGCCCAGGCCGTTCCGTCCTGGGCGCGGTGGACGCAAAAATCCGGGCGCGGCAGTGGCCGCGCCCGGTGTTCAAGGCCACCAGCCGAATCGGCACGCCGCCGCCCTCGCGGCAGCTCAGACGGCGGCGTTGACGTGACCGGGCTTCCCGCCCGGTAATGGCAGGCCCGTATGGGCCTGCAAGCCGTAGCGCCCGCCGTGCGCGGGAATCACCAGCGGTTTTCGGCTTGCCGCGTGCATACCTCGCAGCGTAGGGCCGCGCCCATTTCATCAGAGGCATGTCCGCGTTTCCTGCTTAGAAATCTGGAACGGCCTGGGCGTGTCGGCGCATAGCGCCGCCGGGCTTTCGGGCTACGCCCCGTGCCGTCTTTGCCGTCACGGCCATTCGGCTTCAATCCCTCACGCCTTCGCGCCTGCGGCGCTGCGCGCTTCGCTTGCCTCCAGGGGAAAGCCCTGCGAGCTATCCCCGCCGCGCGATGCTTGGCGCCCCTCGATGCTGCCGAACCGGCTGCGCCGGATCGGCCCGCCCAACGTCCCGCCGCGATGGACGGGACGCTGGCGAACACGCTGGCGCTTGCTGCGGCAGGTTGTGCAGGTGCGTGCCGTCCTCAACGCTGGCGGTTCCTGCCCATCACGTCACGAAGGACGGTTCACGGACAACCCGCCCGGTATCGCTATGGAGCTTCCACGCCACGCCTCAAGACCGGCGCCGCAAGGTATGGCGGGGGCGTTCTCGCCTGTCGTTGCGGGGTTGACCTGGCCCGCGTCAGCGGGCGAGCCGGAGAAGCCTTCGGGCGGGGATGCCGAGTCGGCCCCATCTCCTTTCGGAGCGGTTCGGCCCAAGGCGTCCTTGTCTCGTTGTGAATCCTGGCGGGGGCGCGGCTGCGCCTCGGGCTTCATGGCTGCAACCGTCCGGCGAAAACAATTTCCCCGCCGCTGCGCGGCTTCCTCGCGCAGCAAATTCTTTTCGCCTCCCGGCTCTCCACTGCGTTTCGACCGCAAGCGGTGCAGCCAGCCCGTCCCCCGCCGGCCGGATCACAACAAGGACGCGATGGGCGCGAACCTTGTTCAACCGAAAGGAGAAATCATCATGGCCAACATCGGCACCTTCACCGCAGACAAAGACGGCTTCACCGGCACGCTGCGCACCCTGACGCTCAACGTCAAGGTCAAGCTGGTTCCCAACGACAAGGGCAGCAGCGAGAACGCCCCCGACTTCCGCCTCCAGGCCGCCGGCCACGACATCGGCGCGGCGTGGAACAAGACCAGCGAGGCCGGGCGGGAATACAAGTCCGTGACCCTCGACGATCCTTCGTTCCCGGCTCCGGTCTATGCCCGCCTGATCGAAGGCGAGGACGGTACGCACGACCTGATCTGGTCGCGCAGCAAGCCCCAGGCGGCGTGACCGCCGCAGCGCCCCGCCCATCGCGGCGGGGCGCTGTGCTGCTGTTCGCAGCACATCACCACGTCACGCGCGCGGCTTCGCCGCGCCGCGCTCCTTCAGCACCGCCTCCAGCTCCCGGCGCACCTGCGCCAGCAGCTCGTCGGCCTTGTGCGGGCTGTCGCCCGCGTAGGCCAGCGTCAGCAGCGTGAGCGGGTGGATCTCCATCACCTCGCACAGCTCGGCCAGCTTATGCAGGGTCGGGCTTTTCAGGTCGCGTTCGAGGGTGCTCATATAGGTGCGGCTGGACACGTCAGAGAAGGCTTCCTGGCTCAAGCCACGCGCCTTCCTGACTGTCTTCAACGCCTTCGCCAATGAGTTCCCAGCCGCCACCTATGGTTTCCCTCGAAAAACCAAGATGACAGCCCATTGCGCCCTATAGGGCTACAATCTATAGTGTTCATTTGGTGTTCTACGTTTTCGTGCCTTTACGGAAATCCGCATTTGCTGGTTCCAGCAAAGCCACGCAAGCGCATCCGTGCTTGCACACGAAGGCGTAAATCCGGTTTGGCGGTTCTGCGCTTGGGCGTGAAACCGCATCCGTGCATCATTGGATTTGTGGGATTGCCAACCATGCCCCAGCCACTCGCCACCGTCCCGGAGCGCGCGCAACTGCTCGCCAACGGCGAGGCTCGTGCCGCTGGCCAGGCCATCGACCCGGTGCCCGTGGTGCGGCTGTTCACGCCGGACGCGCATGTGACCTGGCTGCTGGCCGCACTCGATCCCGCCGATGGCGACACCGCCTGGGGCCTCATCGACCTGGGAATCGGAATGCCGGCGCAAGGAACCGTCAAGCTGTCCGAGCTGGCTGGCATCGTCGGGCCGCATCAGCAGCCCGTGATGCGCGACCGCTACTTCCGGCCCACGCGCACGCTGTCGGAATACACCCGGCTGGCCGAGCGCGACGGGGCTATCCCGGACTGAACACAGCCTACTGTGACTTTTTCAGTCTGGTGTCATACCGGGCAGGTCTCAATCGAGATTCTTGCGGCGTAGCCGCGCCAGTCTGATCCAAACGGACATGATGCCTGACGCGGACTGCGGCAGGCTGGCCTGTACGGCGTCCCACGGGAGGGACGCTGCCGCCGCAGCATTGAGACGAATACCGCAACGCATCGGAGCCAGTCGGACTTGACAGCCCAACTATTCCCTTAACCCATTTCGTTCTGATGACACCGATGTAGCACGTAGTTCTTCCGTCGCGGCCAGTCCTGTTCGCAGGGAGGTTGCGTCATGGTCGATCGCAGCGCCGAGCACTGGTATCCGACTGCCGCGTATCTGTACGTGCTGCACTTGGACGACCTTGGGACGGCCTGGGAATATCTGCGCAGAAACCCCGATTACCGGCTCGACTGGCTGCGCCATCATCGCCGGCCGAAAGCCGCGCAGCAGGCGGCGCATCGCTGGGGCTTGCGCCTGCTGGAAGATCCGGCGTTGGATGCGCGCGACGCGCATCCAGCCTGGTTGCCCGGCCATGTGGCCGTGGTGCAGCTCTATCCCGACGCCGATCCGCCGCAGTATGCTCCCGCGTTCACGTTTTGGCGCATTGCCGGGCACAAGCAACTGCTCCATGACGGCAAAGGGCTGGCGCTGATGGCGCACAGCCCAGGTCATTGCCTGCGCTTCGCGCTGGCGCCCGGCCTGGAAGACGGGATGGCTGTCGCCTATGCCCGCCGCGGCGGCGCCGCCGCACCTGCGCGCAACCATGCGCTCGGCGCGGCCCTGGCTTCTGCGAAGCCCAGGCCGGCACCCGCCGCGCTGCTTGAGCTACACACCTTGCAGGCGCTCGACGCAACCCTAGCGGGTGCGTCCTTGCGCGAGGTGGCCGAAGGCTTGTTCGGCGGCGATGCCGCAGCCGATTGGTACAGCGACGGCGGCCTGCGCTCCAAGGTACGCCGCTTGGTACGGCGCGGCGATGCGCTGATGCGCGGCGGCTATCGCCGCCTAGCACAGCTTCCGCCGCTTGAGAAGGGTCGTTTTGAGGACGACGCAAAACGGCCCTGAGCAGGACAGCTTGGTTTTCTGAGACTGCCTCCATCCGGTTGCGCTGTGTGGCCGGAGCTTTGAAAGCTATGGAGGTTCACACCATGCGTCCCGCTCCTTTGCGGCCTGCCGCCACTGTCTCGACCGCTGCCGCGCAGCCCCAACGCTATCTCACCAACGACGAAGCCGCCGAATACCTGCGCCTGTCGCCGCGCACGCTGGAAAAGCAGCGCGTGATCGGTGGTGGTCCGCGCTTTCGCAAGTTCGGCCGGCGCGTCATGTACGCCGTGGCCGACCTCGATGCCTGGGCCGCCGACCGCAGCTTCGAGACGACTTCCGATCCCGAGTACGCCGAGCACCACTCGGCCGACAGCCGTGCGCGCTGATCGGCGGCGCGCGGCAGGCCATCACCATGTCCAGCTCCGCGCTGCCGTTCCGGCAGCGGTCGTTGCAGGAGCGCGAACAGCTCGACCTGTTCCGCGCCTTGCCCGGCGACATGGCGCCGCGCGACAGCCAGGACTTGATGGCCTATCCGTTCTTCTCGCTCGGCAAGTCCAAGCGGGTCAAACCCATCGACTTCCGCGCGGGCAACGTGACGATCCGCGTAGAGGGCACGCAGGAGCACGGCATCGCCACGATTTGGGATGCGGACGTGCTGATATGGGCGGCCTCGCAGATCGTGGAAGCGAAGGACGCGGGCCTGCGCCCGTCGCGGCTGATGCGCGCGACGCCCTACGAGATCCTGCGCTTCATCGGGCGCGGCAAGTCGCTGCGCGACTACCAGCGCCTCAAGGCCGCGCTGGATCGCCTGCAATCGACCACGGTGGCCACGTCCATCCGCGAGACAACAGGCCGGCGCCTGCACCGCTTTTCGTGGATCAACGAATGGAAGGAACTGGCCGATGCCAGCGGCACGCCGCTGGGCATCGAGCTGATCCTGCCGGACTGGTTCTTTGCCGGCGTGCTCGACGCCGCGCTGGTGCTGACCATCGACCCGGCGTATTTCCGGCTCACCGGCGGCATCGAGCGGTGGCTGTACCGCCTGGTGCGCAAGCACGGCGGCAAGCAGGCATACGGCTGGCAGTTCGACTTTCGCTATCTGCACCAGAAGTCCGGCAGCACCGCGAAGCCCTACGACTTCGCCTGCGATCTGCGCGCGCTCGTCGCGCGGCAGTCGCTGCCCGGTTACGTCCTGGGCATCGAGCGGATGCCCGACAACGGCATGGAACTGCTGACGTTCCGGCCCGTGCCGCAGACGGCACGGGGATAACTCCGGGAAAGCCTGTGAATGGTGTCGTGCTATCAGGCGTGCGGGGTATCGTGCTATCAGGCGTGGGACTATCGTGCTATCAGGCGTGCCGATCGGCCGCAAACCCGCGCCAGCACTGGGTTTGCGCGTCCTCTAACTTCCCTAACTTAGTTTCTCTAACTTTTAGTAGGGAAACGCCGCTGCGGTGGACAACCACCCCGCGGCCACAAACGCAGCAGCAAAAGCCCGGCTTTCCAACACGGAGGGCCGCGCCATGATCGTCGCTCTGCTCAACCAGAAAGGCGGCGTGGGCAAGACCACGCTCGCCACGCACATCGCCGGCGAGCTGGCGATGCGCGGTCAGCACGTCGTCCTGCTGGACGCCGACCCGCAGGGTTCATCGCTGGACTGGACACAGCGCAGAAGCCAGCAAGGCTTGCCACGGCTGTTCAGCGCCGTGGGCCTTGCACGCGAAACGCTGCACCAAGAAGCGCCAGAACTCGCCAGGCGGGCCGATCACGTCGTCATCGACGGCCCGCCCAGGATCGCCGCCTTGGCGCGCTCCGCGCTGCTGGCGGCCGAGCGCGTGCTGATCCCCGTGCAGCCCAGCCCCTACGATCTGTGGGCCAGCGCCGAGATGGTGGCGCTGATCCGCGAGGCGCAAGTCTTTCGGCCCGCGCTGCGCGCGGCCTTCGTCATCAATCGGCGCGTCAGCACCACCATCATCGGGCGCGAAGCGCGCCAGGCGCTCGCCGACCAGCCACTTCCTGCGCTGCGCGCGGAAGTGCATCAGCGCATCGTGTTCGCCGACAGCGTAGCCGCTGGCCGGCTTGCACGCGAAACGGCGCCCGACAGCACCGCCGCCCGCGAAATCACCGCGCTGGTGGATGAACTGTTGCGGTGGCCGACATGACAGCGAAGCCGCCACCGAACAGCAAACGCACGGTCAAGCGCGTCGGCATCGGCGCACGTCCGCCCGCGAATCCACACGCCGAGGCGTGGATTCGCCAGGGCGATGCCGATGCGCTGGGCAAGGGCGACCTCTACACCGCCCGCCTGACCCTCGACATCACACCCGCGATGCGGGCACGCATCAAGGTGTCGGCCTTCACGCAAGGCGTGACCGTGGCCGACCTGCTGCGTGGCCTGTTGGAGCGGGAGTTTCCAGAGCACCGCAGGGAGAACGCACCATGACTGCATCCGCTTCGCCTGCCGCTGGCGCGGCTACGGCTGCACTTGCCGGCCAGCCTGCCAGCGCGCCGCTGACGCGCGTGGCGCTTGCCTACATCGAACCACGCTTCAAGCTCTACCTGCGCTTCGGCGAACCTGCGCGCACGCACCAGCTCGACCGCTGGCGCCGTTGCGCGGTGTTCCTGCCGGGCGCCATGTTGTGCCGTATCCGCTGGCAGGCCAACGACTACGGCACTGTGCGTTGGCAGCTCATGGTGATGCAGGCTTGCACGCCGCTGGATGCAGCGCAGCGCATCCCCGGCGTGCAGCCGGGGGCGCGCTTGCTGCTCCACGCCGAAGGGGAGAACCAGGTGCGCGCGGTGCTGGAGTGCATCGACGCCATCGAGGCGCTGGGCATCGCGCCCGCCGCTGTCTCGCCCGCGTACTGGCGCACGCTCGCCAACCGGCTCGCTGCACGCCTGCCGCTGCCCGAATACACCGCCGAGCGGCACGCTGCCTGGCTAACCGGGAGGACGCTGCCATGACGCTTCCATCCGCCGTTGCCAGCGCAACCGGCATCCCGCCGCATCCTCGCTCGCGCCTGCGCGCTCGCCTCGTGTTGGCGGGCCTGTCCGCCTGCGGCCTCGCTGCGCTCGCCTGGGCGTCCTTCGTGCATCCGCTGCCGCGCCTGATCTACAACCCGTCCGACAGCGTGGCGGTCGGCTGGTATCGCGTCGATCCGCAAGGCCACGGCACCGGCTCGCTGCCACGTCCCTTGTCCGTGGGCAGCATCGTCCTGACCACGCTGCCGCCAGACGCCGCCGCGCTGGCCGCGCAGCGCGGCTACCTGCCGGCGCGCGTGCCGCTGCTCAAGCGCGTGGGCGCCGTCGCGCCGCAGGAGTTGTGCAGCACTGGCCGCGTCGTCCGCATCGACGGCGTGCCTTCGGCCGCCGTGCTGCCTGCCGACCGCTGGGGCCGGCCGCTGCCATCCTGGCAGCAATGCCGCCGCCTCGAATCCGGCGAACTGTTCCTCTTGAGTGTGACCAACCCGGCGTCGTTCGACAGCCGGTATTTCGGGCCGGTCAGCGCATCCGCCGTGATCGGGGTCGCGCATCCAGTCTGGCTGGAATCCCGCCCATGATGGCCGCCGACTCGCTGCACGTTGCCGTGCATCTTGTCGTGCCATCGGGCGTGTCGCTCTGCTGGCCGTCGCCGTGTCGTCGCGCGTGCAGTGCGGGTGCATTCGCACCGCACTTCGCGCTGCCTTCGGCGCAGCCGTCCAACGTGCAGGCGTCTTGCCTCGAACGCGCCCGGCCTATGGCCGTCGCCGCGTTCGCCGGCGCGCTGGCTGCTCGCGCAGCAGCACCGCCGGGCCGCCGCTGCCCGGAGCGCCAGCGAGGGGCAAAGGCGGAAGGCAAGACAAAAGGACGCGGCACCGGGCCGCGTCGAAAGCCAGTCTGCACATGGGGGTGGCGCGGCACGCAGCGGCTTCGCCGCCGTGCCGCGTGGGGCGCGAGGCCCGCGCCAATGCAGGGCTGTCCGCGTGCTTCACACGACCGGACACGCCAGAGCTTGCAGGGAGCGCAGCCATGACCGACCGCCGCGACGATGATTTCCGCATCCGCCCCAGCGCACCGAAGAACCGGGGCCAGAGCTTCGTTTCCAAGGTGCTCAAGCAGGCAGGCAAGGCCAGTAGCGGCAAGTCGTCGGTGCGCCGTCCCGGCACTGCCAGCGGCTCCGGGAGGGGCAACGGCCAGCGGCCCGGCTCGCGCCTGGGGCGCGGCCACACGGCGGCGCGCTTCGCCGGAGCGAAGCTGACGCCCATGTCGCGGCGCGTGACCATCAAGACGCTACTGGTCAACCAGCGCCAAGCCAGCCCGCAGTCGCTCGCCAAGCACCTGCGCTACATCGAGCGCGATGGCGTAGGCCGCGATGGCGAGCCGGGCCAAGCCTACGGGCAGCAGACCGATGCCGCCGACCTCGACGCCTTCAAGGAACGCTGCACCGACGACCGGCACCATTTCCGCTTCATCCTCTCGCCCGAGGATGGGGCCGAGCTGGAAGACCTACGCACCTACACGCGGCACCTGATGGGCCGCATGGAGGCCGACCTGGGCACGGGCCTTGATTGGGTGGCCGTCAACCACTGGAACACCGACAACCCGCACACGCACATCGTCGTGCGCGGGCGCGACGATACGGGCAGAGACCTCATCATCGCGGGCGACTACATCGCCGATGGCTTCCGCCATCGTGCGGCCGAACTGGCGACCGAATGGCTGGGGCCACGCACCGAGCTGGAGATCCAGCAGACCTTGCAGCGCGAGGTGGAACAGGAGCGGTGGACGAGCCTGGATCGCACGCTCAAGCGCGAGCTGGGCGACGATGGCCTGGTGCATGTCGAACGGCTCAACGAGCCGAGGTTGCAACGCCAGCGCCTGCTGCTGATCGGCCGGCTGCAACGCTTGCAGCGTCTGGGCCTGGCCGACGAAACGCAGCCGGGCACCTGGGCGGTCCATACCGACGCCGAAAAGACCCTGCGCGCCCTGGGCGAGCGTGGCGACATCATCCGCACCATGCAGCGGGCCATGAGCGGCCAGCCGCGCGAGCTGGCGGTGTTCGAGCCGGGCGAGGATGGCCGAACCATCCTCGGCCGCGTGGCCGCGAAGGGGCTGGCCGACGAACTGCGCGACCGGGGCTATCTGGTCATCGACGGGGTGGATGGCAAGGCCCACTACGTCGCGCTCAACGCCCGCGACGAGCTGGCGAACTACCCAGCCGGTGCCGTGGTGGAGGTGAAGGGATCGGCCGACGTGCGCGCCGCCGACAAGAACATCGCCGCACTGGCGAGCGGTGGCCTGTACCGCACCGATCATCACCTCGCCATCGCGCAGGGTCAGGCCGTACCGGGCCGCGATCCGCAGGAAGTCGTCGCGGCCCACGTCCGCCGGCTGGAAGCCCTGCGCCGCGCTGGCATCGTGGAGCGCGTGGCCGAGGGACTATGGAAGGTGCCGGACGACCTGGCCGAACAGGGCCGCCGCTACGACGCGCAGCGCCTGGGCGGCGTGGCCGTGGAACTGAAATCGCACCTGCCCATCGAGCGGCAGGCCCGCGTTATCGGGGCCACCTGGCTTGACCAGCAGTTGATCGGCGGCGGCTCGGGCCTGGGCGACCTAGGCTTTGGCGGCGAGGCCAAGCAGGCAATGCAGCAGCGCGCCGACTTCCTGGCCGAACAGGGGCTGGCCGAGCGGCGTGGGCAGCGCGTGATCCTCGCGCGCAACCTGCTGGGCACGTTGCGCAATCGGGAGCTGGTGCAGGCCGCCAAGGACATTGCGGCCGAAACCGGCTTGGAACATCGGCCTGCGGGTGACGGTCAGCGCGTGGCCGGTATCTACCGGCGCAGCGTCATGCTCGCCAGTGGGCGCTACGCCATGCTCGATGACGGCAAGGGGTTCAGTCTGGTGCCGTGGCGGCCGGTGGTCGAGCAGCGGCTGGGCCAGCAGCTTGCCGCTACGGTGCGCGGCGGCGGCGTGTCCTGGGAGATAGGACGGCAGCGTGGGCCTGCCGTTGGTTAACTTCCTACGATAGCAGTGTCCGGCACGGGGTCGCACAATAAACCGATTGACGGTCGGTTTTTTGTGGTGGATACTCTTGAGTTCGAGTCAAAGCTCGGAGCCGACAACATTGACCAACCACAGCGTACCAACACTTGGCGATCTGGAAATCGCCGTGCTCGAAGACATCTGGCGCTTCGGCCCGTCCGACACCAAGGCGGTGTACGCGCGCATTGGGCAGTCTCGCTCGATTTCCTTGAACACCGTGCAATCCACGCTAGAACGTCTGTTTCGCAAGGCCATGCTCCAGCGCGAAAAGATCAGCCATGCCTACGAATACTCGGCACGAGTATCTCGCCGGGAACTGATCCAGAAGCTGGTCGAGTCCACGGTGCGTCGTGTCGCAGGCCCGCAGCCGGATGCGTTGTTGAGCGCCTTTGTCGATCTTGCTGCAAGGGCGGATGATGACCAGCTCAAGAGGCTGGAGGAGTTGATTGCCCGTCGTCGCGCTGAATTGGATCAGCCGTGATGACGAGTTATGGCCCACTACTTCAGTTCGCATTGCTATCCGGCTTCGTGCTGGCAGTAACGCTTACCCTGCTGATTGGAGCCTGCGAGCGCCCATTACGCCGTGCGCTGTCGGGAAAGACCCCCTATCAGCGAGCAAGAGTGTCTTGGTGGATGCTGGTAACACCCGCATTGGCGGGTATTGCCTATACGGCCATGACCATAGCCATGCCGTCGATGTTTGATGATTCGGCCAGATTTGCCGCTGCCTGCTCTGCGCACGCTGACACGCTGCTGCACCTGTGCGTTTGGCACCCGAGCGGCAATGGGCAAAGTGCCTGGCTATGGGGAGCATTGGCATTGTTGGCGGGATACGCGGTTTGGCTGGCTTTACGGGCCGCAGTTGGCCTTTGGCGTGCTCGTCGAACCCTTGCCTCGATGGTGCGCCTGAGCTGGCGTCCGGGGCATCCAGACAAACTTCGCGTGCTTGATGTCGATCAGCCTATGGCGCTGGCTTGTGGCGTCGGGAATGGCCACATCCTGCTTTCAACCTCGTTGATGCGGCGACTCGACCCAACGCAATTGCGCGTGGTGCTGGCGCACGAACAGGCTCATATCGCCAATCGAGATGTGCTGCATCGCCTGATCGCTGTCGTCTTGTCGAGCATCCAGTTGCCGGGCACTCGTCGCCGGCTGTTGCGCGATCTGGAACTCGCCTTGGAACAGCGTTGTGATTTCGCTGCTGCAAACGAAGTGGGATGCCCTGTCGCCGTGGCCGAGACCATCGTTGCAGTGGAGAAGATATTTCGGCAACACGCCAAGGAACAGGTGCCATTGGCGATGGCGTTCTTTTCCGATTTTATCCCTGAGCGTGTCGAGGCGTTGCTGTCGCCCAAGCACTCGTCTGTCTCATACTTGGGGCCGATGCTAGGCATTCTTGTTCTGGCGTTTTGCAGCCTATCTACAGGATGGCTGCATTCTGTGACCGAATCTCTCATCACTGTGATGACGAGGTAAGTCCATATGCGCGCGTGCTGTGTTTTTTTGCTCAAAAAACCGATTGACGATCGGTCTTATGGCGATTCCGCTCCGGCGTGCGCGGGAAGTCGTCACGCGGAATCGTTTGCTCGCCATCTGTTGTCGTCGTGAGGGTTTTCATGAATTTGATCCGCTTAGTAGTCTTGGTGTTCGTCGGAGCCTGCGGTACGTCCGCAGCCCTAGCCGCCGAACCCCTGCGGTTGGAGGAAGCAGTCTCCCGCGCGCTGGCCGCCCATCCATCCATTACCGCCGAAACGGCGCAACTCCAGGCCGTTCGAGCCCGCACGCAGCGCGAAGCCCTGCCACCGCCTTACACCATTGGCGGCGAGGTAGAGAACGTCGCCGGGAACGGCAACCTGCGAGGTATTCGCTCGGCCGAAACGACATTGCGCATCGGTCGGGTCATAGAACTCGGTGGCAAGCGCGAGGCTCGCCAAACGCTGGGACAAGCCGAACTGAGAGAACAAGAGCATCAGGCCACCAAAACGCGGATCGACCTGGCCAGTTCAACTACGGCCCGCTTCATTGAAGTGCTCGCTAGGCAACAGCGATTGACGTATGCCGAGGAGCGTATCAAGCAAGCGGAGCGCACCCGTCGAGAGGTTGCAGCGTGGGTAAAAGCCGCTCGCAATCCTGAGTCGGATTTGCAGGCCGCCGATATTGCGGTCGCTGAGGCGCAGCTCAATCGCGAGAGTGCTGAACTCGAATTGGCGAGCGCCAAGATGACTTTGGCCGCGAGCTGGGGGGCAATGACCCCCGACTTCGGCGAAGTCGTCGGCGACCTCCAAACCTTGCCGACCGTGGCGCCATTCGAGACGTTGGCTACCCGTTTGCCTATGACGCCGGAACTGTGGGCTTCGCGCTTGCGGGCCGACACCATCGGCGCCCGGCGCCGGCTCGCGGAGGCCGAAGCCAAACCCAACATTGACGTCAGCTTGGGCGTGCGACGTTTGGAAGCCTTCAAGGATCACGGCGTGGTGATGTCGATCTCGGTGCCGTTGGGTAGCCCGACGCGCTCTGGATACGCGGTGTCCCAGGCAAATGCGGAGCTTGCTGCGCTGGAAGCGCGGCGTGACGCCGAACGCTTCGAGCGCCACCAGACCCTGTTCGACAAGTATCAAGAACTCACGCACGCGCGAACAGAGGCTGAATCGTTACGCGCACGAATGCTGCCTATGGCTGAAAGCGCCCTGACAACAACTCGTCGCGGCTTTGAGCAAGGCCGATTCTCTTATTTGTCGCTGGCCCAAGCGCAGCGGACGCTGTTCGATCTGCGTGCGCGTGCTGTCGAAGCCGCCACCCGCTATCACCTTCTGCTGGTCGAGGTGGAACGCCTCACCGCCACCGTTGAGGACACCGCACCATGATTCGCATTCTCTCCCTGTTACTCCTTTGCGTATTTGCCGCTGCATGCAGCCCTGGCGGCGACAAACCCAAAGAGGAGGCCAGTGCCCAAGCCAGCGGAAGCTATGAGCGCGGGCCAAACAATGGCCGACTACTCCGTGATGGAGACTTCGCCCTGGAAGTCACCATCTACGAAACCAATGTGCCCCCGCATTACAGGCTCTACGCCTATCGCGACGGCAAGCCAGTCGCTCCCGCCGATGTCGTTGCGACTATCAAACTCTCCCGTTTGGATGGCGAGG
The DNA here is from genome assembly GCF_051122455.1 of Dechloromonas sp. ARDL1. Classification (NCBI taxonomy): domain Bacteria; kingdom Pseudomonadati; phylum Pseudomonadota; class Betaproteobacteria; order Rhodocyclales; family Azonexaceae; genus Dechloromonas; species Dechloromonas sp. ARDL1. The sequence continues at coordinate 2,726,568 of NZ_CP168939.1, read as the reverse complement.
TCAACCAGTTCACGTTCACGCCAGAGGGCAACTATCTGGTCGGCAGCGGTGAAGTGATCGAGCCGCATTCGTTCGATGTCGCCGTGTCCGCCGAACATGCCGGAAAGAAGTCCACTTGGTCTTACCAGTCCTATGAGGGCCGCGTAAGCATTCCGGCCGGCATCGCCAAGGATGCCGGTATCAAAACCGAATCAGCAGGGCCGGCAGTCATCCGAGACGTTGTGCGGTTGATGGGAACCGTTGTCCTAGATGCCGACAGACACGCGGCGGTTGGCGCACGCTTCCCTGGCATCGTGCGATCGGTGAACGTGCAGCAGGGCGAGCGAGTCCGCCGCGGCCAGACGCTGGCCGTCGTAGAGGGCAACGACAGTATGCGTACCTACCCGATTACCGCACCGTTCGATGGCGTGGTGCTCGCACGCAATACGAACGTCGGTGACGTGGCCGAGGCAGGTGCGCTGTTCGAGCTGGCCGACCCGTCCAACGTATGGATCGACCTGCGCGCCATTGGCACCGATGCCGAAGCCCTAAAGCCAGGACAGCCAGTACGAATCCGGTCAGCGACTGGGAAGACCGAAGCCAGCGGAAAGATTCAGCGACTGTTGCCGGTGGCCGGCAGCGGCCAGAGCGTCATTGCCCGCGTCAGCATCCCGAACTTGGAGGGACGTTGGCGCCCAGGTATGACCGTGGCAGCCGAGGTCACAGTAGGCACGCGCAACGTACCGCTGGCGGTAAAAGAGTCGGGGTTGCAGCGATTCCGCGACTTCACCGTGGTGTTCACGCAAGTCGGCGAGACATACGAAGTCCGAATGCTCGAACTTGGCGATCGTGATGGTGAATACGTTGAGGTGACTGGAGGACTCAAGCCCGGCACGAACTACGTGGCCGAGCAAAGTTTCCTGATACGCCAAGACATCGAAAAGTCTGGCGCAAGCCACGATCACTGAGGACGCGGATATGCTCGAACGTATCATTCGCGCGTCCATCGCGCATCGCTGGCTCGTGCTTCTATTGGTGCTCGCCCTGTCCGGGCTGGGGATCTGGAACTACAGCCGCTTACCGATCGACGCGATACCGGACATTACCAATGTCCAGGTACAGATCAATACCGAGGCGCCAGGCTACTCGCCAATGGAGGCTGAGCAGCGCGTCACTTTCCCGGTTGAGACGGCGCTGGCTGGCCTCGCTCGGCTCGACTACACCCGCTCGGTTTCCCGCTACGGTCTGTCGCAGGTCACTGCGGTCTTTGAGGACGGCACTGACATTTACTTTGCCCGTCAGCAGGTCGCCGAACGCTTGCAGCAGGCATCTTCGCAACTTCCGGCGGGCCTGAATCCCTCTCTCGGGCCAGTGGCAACCGGCCTGGGCGAGATATTCATGTACACCTTGGAACCCGAAAAGGGCTACGAGGAAATATGGACGCCGACCGCGCTGCGCACGTTGCAGGACTGGTCGGTGCGTCCGCAGCTCCGCAATCTGAAAGGCGTCACCGAGGTCAACACCATCGGCGGCTACGTGCGTCAATTCCACATCACGCCCGATCCGGTCAAGCTGCTGGCCTACGAGTTGACGATGAACGACGTGCTGAACGCCGTCGCGCGGAACAACGCCAACGTCGGCGCCGGCTACATCGAACGTCATGGCGAGCAGTACCTGATCCGCATCCCCGGACAAGTGCGCGACATCGAGCGACTGCGGAAAATTGTCGTGGCAACGCGCGATGGACTGCCACTCCGAATTGGCGACGTGGCGGAAGTTCTAGAGGGTAGCGAACTGCGAACCGGCGCGGCCACGAAAGACGGCAAAGAGGTCGTGCTGGGTACGGCATTCATGCTGATTGGCGAGAACAGCCGAGCAGTTGCACAGCGCACAGTAGAAAAGCTCGCTGAGATCGACGCGACACTTCCCGAGGGAGTCCGCGCGCACGCGGTTTACGACCGCACTCAACTCGTTGATCGCACCATCGCAACCGTGCAGAAGAATCTTCTGGAAGGCGCGTTGCTGGTGATCGCCGTGCTGTTCCTGTTGCTGGGCAACTTGCGTGCAGCCCTGATAACCGCTGCGGTGATTCCGCTCGCCATGTTGCTGACGATCACTGGCATGGTGCAGAACCGCATCTCGGCCAACCTAATGAGCCTGGGCGCGCTGGATTTCGGCCTGATTGTCGATGGTGCGGTCATCATCGTGGAAAACTGCTTGCGCAGGTTCAGTGAACGACAGCACCAGCTCGGTCGCCTGCTGACCCGTGATGAGCGTTTCTCGCTGGTTTCGAGCGCCAGCGCAGAGGTCATCAAGCCTGCCCTGTTCGGGTTGTTCATCATCACGGCTGTTTACCTTCCGATCTTCGCGTTGTCTGGTGTGGAAGGAAAGATGTTCCATCCGATGGCCCTCACCGTCGTGATCGCATTGACTGGTGCGATGGTGTTATCGTTGACCTTCGTGCCTGCTGCGGTCGCACTGTTTGTCACCGGCAAGGTTTCCGAGAAGGAAACCAAGGTGATGCGCGGCATCAGCCGCTTCTATGCGCCACTTCTCCAGAAGGCAATCAAGCTGAGAGTCGCCGTCGTCGCGGCGGCGGCAGTGCTGGTGGTGCTATCTGGTTTGCTTGCGACGCGCTTGGGCACCGAGTTCATCCCCAATCTGGATGAAGGTGACATCGCCTTGCACGCGATGCGCATTCCCGGAACGAGTCTGACCCAGGCGATTGGTATGCAGCGCCAGTTGGAGGCGCGGATCAAGGAGTTTCCAGAGGTGGAGGAAGTCGTCGCCAAGATCGGTACTGCTGAGGTTGCGACTGACCCCATGCCGCCTTCGGTGGCTGACACTTTCATCATGCTCAAGGATCGTAGCGAATGGCCCGATCCGCGCAAACCGAGAGCCGTACTGCTTGCCGAACTGGAGAAGGCGGTGAACGCCATTCCCGGCAACAACTACGAGTTCACTCAACCCGTGCAGATGCGCATGAATGAGTTGATCGCAGGTGTCCGTGCCGAGGTGGCGATCAAGGTGTATGGCGATGACATGGAGCAACTGGCCCAAATAGGCTCGAAGATTGAAGCCGTGGCCGAGAGTATCGAGGGGTCTGCCGACGTGGCGCTCGAACAGATTACGGGCCTGCCGCTGATGACGATCACGCCGAACGTGGATGCGCTGTCCCGATACGGCTTGGCGATCGACGACGTACAGCAAACGGTGGCAATCGCCCTTGGCGGTGCCGTCGCCGGCCAGGTGTTTGAGGGCGATCGCCGATTCGATATCGTAGTTCGGCTGCCCGAAGCGCAACGCCAAGACCCGAAGGCACTGGCGACACTGCCCATTCCGGTTCCGGCCGGCGCTGCTGCCGGGCTGGGCCAAGCCGCCTACGTGCCGCTCGGGCAGCTTGCGTCGATCGAAGTGGCGCCCGGCCCCAATCAGATCAGCCGCGAGAACGGTAAACGCCGGATCGTTATCACCAGCAATGTGCGCGGACGCGATCTAGGGTCGTTCGTGGAAGAACTGCGTGAACGCGTAAGCCGTGAAATCACGCTGCCAGAGGGCTATTGGGTCAACTACGGAGGCACGTTCGAGCAACTCATCTCGGCTAGCCAACGCCTGTCCGTCGTCGTACCGGCTGTACTGGTTCTGATCTTCGGCCTGCTGTTCATGGCCTTCGGTTCGGGCCGGGATGCCACTGTCGTCTTTAGCGGTGTGCCGTTAGCGCTGACGGGTGGCGTTGCCGCATTGTGGCTGCGCGATATTCCGCTTTCGATTTCGGCAGGGGTCGGCTTCATTGCCCTATCCGGTGTGGCAGTGCTCAACGGCCTGGTGATGGTGAGCTTCATTCGCAAGCTGCACCACGATGGCGCGCCGATTCAGGATGCCATTGTGAATGGCGCGATGACGCGGCTACGCCCGGTGCTGATGACTGCGCTGGTTGCAAGCCTCGGTTTCGTACCGATGGCCATCAACGTTGGAACGGGCGCGGAAGTGCAACGACCCCTCGCAACTGTCGTCATCGGCGGCATTGTCTCTTCGACGCTGCTGACGTTGCTGGTACTGCCGGCCCTGTATCGCCTCATTCATCGGCGTACCGACCGCCAGAACACCGCGCCAGCGTAAGCACGATGCCAATTTATCAACAGGTTCACATGGTGCGGCGAACGCAAGAAAGATGCTTGCCGCACTCGAACAACAAGGATTTTTAGGAGATTAATTGAGGTATGACATTCATGCGTGAAAGATCACTTGACGTAATACTGGATCGCTATCGACCGATCTGGCAACGGATTTCCCTGTTTCTCATGGCGACGGTTCTCCTGTTGTTCGCGTGTGCGAATCAGGCGCTCGCCCATGCCGTTGCCGAGGGTGATAAGGGCTACATCCAGGAAATATCCGGCGTCAACCTCATCCCTTTTATGTATCTAGGGGCGAAGCACATGGCGACAGGGTACGACCATATCCTGTTCCTGCTCGGTGTGATCTTCTTCCTGTACCGGATGAAGCATATCGCCCTGTATGTGACGCTATTTGCCATCGGCCACTCGACGACGATGCTGCTTGGCGTGTATTTCAACGTCGGGATAAACAGCTACATCATCGACGCGATCATCGGTCTTTCGGTGGTTTACAAGGCGCTCGACAACATCGGCGCATTTCAGCGTTGGCTCGGCTTCCAGCCCAACACGAAAGTCGCAACAGTCGTATTCGGACTCTTTCACGGATTCGGCCTGTCAACCAAGATCATCGAATACAACATCTCGCCCGATGGCCTGATTCCAAATCTTTTGGCATTCAATGTCGGCGTTGAAATCGGGCAGTTGATCGCGCTCGGCACTATTCTGATCGCAATGAGCTACTGGCGCCGAACAGCTAGTTTCTGGCGCCATGCGTACACCGCCAACGTAGCGATGATGTGTGCCGGTTTCATCCTGATCGGCTATCAGCTCACCGGCTATTTCGTTTCCTGAATCAAACACGGAGAAAATTCCATGTACAACGTATCCAAGCCAACCCTCGACGACCTTCCATCGTCGAAACAACTGCTGCGCTCGACGCTCATTGCACTCGTCGCCGCCATCGCAATTTTGGTCGGCATCGTCCTTCCCTCCGAGTACGCGATCGACCCAACAGGGATTGGTCGCGTCCTCGGCCTGACGGAAATGGGGGAGATCAAGGCGCAATTGGCCGAAGAAGCCGCTGCGGATGCCGCGAAGGATGCAGCCATGCCCGCTGCCGCGACGACAGGGAATGCAGGCACCGCCGCGCCTGCACAAGCACAGAACGCCGCGCAGGCGGAGAACGGCGCCGCCTGGCGCGATGAAATGCGCGTCGCACTCAAGCCCGGCCAAGGGGCGGAGGTGAAGTTGAGTATGAAGGCCGGCGAGCAGGTCGAGTTCAGTTGGGTTGCCGAAGGGGGCGTTGTGAACTTCGATACCCACGGCGATGGTGGCGGCCAGTCCATCAGTTATGAAAAGGGTCGCGCGGTGCCCGCTAGCAATGGCGTGATCGAGGCTGCCTTTAGTGGAAATCACGGTTGGTTCTGGCGGAACCGTGGCGACGCTGACGTGACGGTGATTGTTCGCACTCGCGGTCAATACATGGAAATGAAGCGCGTCTTGTGATTGGCAAATTGGTTACGGGCACATGCCCATGCACTCCGGCTTCCCCCCCCATGCCAATTGCATGGCAGGAAGCCGAAGTTTCCCGCCCTGCCACATAGGCCGGGCCTCATCCCAGGAGATATTGAAATGAACATTCGTCCGGTTTTGATTGCAGCTCTAGCCAGCGCCTCGCTCGCTTCGCCATTCGTGATGGCCCATACCGGCGGGCATGACGACGATGCGAAGGCGATACCGAAGACATGCGAGCAATTGGCAGATACGAAGCGGTATATCAGTGACGTGGCTTATCCCGAAGTAAAGAAGCTGAAGGAGCAATGCGACGCCGCGAAGAAGAAGCCAAACGCGGCGCAATCTTCTGCGGAACGCCGCCCGTCCAACGGCGGCAACTGATTGTTTAGGGCGTAGCCGCGACTCACAGGTCGCGGCTACCGCCTGCGATGCGCACTCGTGGGAGCTATTCGTCTATGGAGTTGAGACATCTAAAATACTTTCTCGCCGTGGCGGAGGAGCTTCACTTCGCTAGAGCTTCGGAGAAGCTGCACATTGAACAATCTCCACTTTCTCGCGCCATTAAGGAGCTAGAGGAGGAACTAGGTGTTGTACTGTTTGCCCGTACCACACGCAGCACTCGCCTAACACGTGCAGGTAAGTTGTTTCTGGAGCATGTCCGCCGGGTATTTGCTGTTCTGCAACAAGCGCGCGACAGCGTAAAAGCAGCGGCCAATGGATTTCACGGTCAGTTGCGGGTGGCCTTATCGGACGGCATTACACCGTCGCGCCTTCCGGCGGTGCTCGCTTTGTGCCGACAGGAAGAACCTGAAGTCGAGATTCGCTTCTCCGAAGTGCCGTTGTCGCAACAAATCAAGGGGCTACACGACGATCTTTATGACGTAGGATTCGCGCAATCAGACGAAGTGGGCGAGGGCATCGTCGCTATACCCGTCTGGAGCGATGCGCTCATGGTGGCTGTACCTGCTCGACATCCTCTGCTGGCGCATAAGCGCATTCCGTTGGAGGAACTGCTCCGCTACCCTCTGGTTCTGTGCGATCCACAGGTTTGCGAAAGCCACGCGAAACACGTTGATCGGGTACTGCGCCGTGCGGACATGGAACCCTTGATCGCGGAGCGCGTGGCCTCCTGCGATTTGATGATGGCGCTTGTATCGGCCGGCTTCGCGCTTGGGCTTACGGGTGCAGCACACATTACAGCTAGCAGAGAACCGGGCGTGGTGGCCCGCCCCTTGGCATCACGTGTCCCACCCCTGACAACCTATCTGCTGCACCCTATAGGCGAACCATCGGAGGTTCTGGCTCGATTCATTGAGCGCGTACAGGCCATCGAATCTCTGGAATCTCCCAGGCCCATGCTGGGCCGCAATCTTGATCCCCCGGAGGAACCTGCGCCATGACGAAGATCATCCTTTTCTTGCTGGTGCCGGTGTTGACCGCCTGCGGCCAGTCCGAAACGTCTCAGAAGGCCAACACATCGGAAGCGAATATCCCAACGGTGGAGGAACTGGCAGCCAATCCCGAACGGTTGAAGGAACTACGCCAGCAGTGCAAGACGGATCGGCCCAAGCTGGGTGACGTGCTCTGCAATCGGGTGGCCGAGGCCACGCGCAAACGGTTCTATGGCGACGGCGAAACGCCCTACACGCCGCCGAAGGAATCGCCCAAGTTCTGATCGTTGGCAGTTCGCCGCATCGGCTTCAATTTTCTGTTCGACACGCCGCAATGCGCTATCGCTTGCGGCGTTTTTCTTTGGTTCGACGCCGCGCGAATTCTGTCTTTTTGCTCGACCTTTCTGCTCGAAACGGTCTTTGACCGGCACTGACCCGGCACCGATCCTGACGCTAGCGGCACGTCCTTGTGCCGCGCTTTCCATGAGGAAGAAGCGCAGGAGAAATCGGAGGCCAGGTAATGCAAGGGACGAACGTGCTGTTCGGTCAGATCGCCGTGGTATTCGGCATCGTGATCGCCGGCGTGTGGGGCGCCACACAATGGACAGCAGCCGCCCTTGGTTATCAGCTACGCCTTGGCTCGCCCTGGTTCGATCTTCTTGGCACACCGATCTACCACCCGTGGAAGCTGTTTGAGTGGTGGTTCTTCTTCGATGCCTACGCGCCGCGCGTGTTCGATACCGGCGGCGCCATCGCGGGTGGCAGCGGCCTGCTGGCGGTGGTGGTCGCCATCGGCATGTCGATCTGGCGCTCACGGCAATCGCGCCTGGTCACGACCTACGGCTCGGCGCGCTGGGCGAACGCGGATGACATTCGCAAGGCGGGTCTGACGCAGCCGGCCGGCGTATTCCTCGGCCAGCACGACCGCCAGTACCTGCGGCATGAAGGCCCGGAACACGTCCTGACCTTCGCTCCCACACGCTCAGGCAAAGGTGTCGGCCTGGTGGTGCCGACGCTGCTTTCCTGGTCTGCGTCCGCCGTCATCCACGACATCAAAGGCGAGAACTGGCAGATCACTGCCGGCTGGCGTAGCCGTTTCAGCCACTGCCTGCTGTTCAACCCCACCGATGCAAAGTCGGCGGCCTACAACCCACTGCTGGAGGTGCGGCGCGGCGCGCATGAGGTGCGCGACGTGCAGAACATCGCGGACATTCTGGTCGATCCCGAAGGTGCGCTGGAGAAGCGCAACCATTGGGAAAAGACCAGCCATGCGCTGTTGGTCGGCGCCATCCTGCATGTGCTCTACGCGGGCGAAGACAAGACGCTGCGCGGCGTCGCCAACTTCCTGTCCGACCCGGCCAGCCCCTTCGAGCTGACCTTGCACCGGATGATGACCACGCCGCACCTCGGCGATGGGCCGCATCCTGTCGTCGCTTCGGCGGCGCGCGAAGTGCTCAACAAGTCGGACAACGAGCGTTCCGGCGTGTTGAGCACCGCCATGTCGTTCCTCGGCCTGTACCGCGACCCCACGGTGGCCGAAGTCACATCGCGCTGCGACTGGCGCATTGCCGACCTGATCGCGGCAGAGCATCCGGTGTCGCTGTATTTGGTGGTGCCGCCCTCGGACATATCGCGGACGAAGCCGCTCATCCGCCTGATCCTCAACCAGATCGGCCGGCGCCTCACCGAATCGCTCGATGGCTCCGATGGCATCGAGCGCCGCCACAAGCTGCTACTGATGCTCGATGAGTTCCCTGCGCTGGGACGACTCGACTTCTTTGAGACGGCCTTGGCCTTCATGGCGGGCTACGGCATCCGCAGCTTCCTCATCGCGCAGTCGCTCAACCAGATCGACAAAGCCTACGGCCAGAACCATTCGATTCTCGACAACTGCCATGTGCGCGTGACGTTCGCCACGAACGACGAGCGCACGGCCAAGCGCATTTCCGAGACGCTGGGCACGGCCACCGAACTGCGCGCCCAGCGCAACTACGCGGGCCACCGGCTCGCGCCGTGGCTGGGCCACCTGATGGTGTCGCGCCAGGAAACCGCGCGCCCGCTGCTGACGCCGGGCGAAGTCATGCAGCTTCCGCCCGACGAGGCCGTGGTGATGGTGTCCAGCGTGGCGCCGATCAAGGCCAAGAAGCTGCGCTACTACGCGGACGCCAATTTCAAGCGTCGCGTGCTGCCGCCGCCCGCGCTGGCGGACGGGCAGTACGCCGACGCGCCGCCGTCGCGGCCCGACGACTGGAGCGGGCTGGCGATTCCTGCCGTGCCCGCTGCACTGGCCGCCGCATCCGCCGATGGCCTGGAGAACTTGGGTTCGACCGACGACGGCGGCCCGCGCCGTCAGCCCGAACTCGCCGAAACCGTCGCCTATGACCCCGAGCTGGCCGCTCCCGCGGCCGACCTTGGGCTGCTCGATGACGACGACGACCCGCCGCTTCGCCTTCCTCGCCAGCTTGATCCAGCCATGCAGCGCACGGCCCGGCTGGCTTCCCTCGACCCCAACGACGGAATCGAGCTATGAGCCACTACCGCCTCAACCTGTTCATCCAGCCGGAGCACGCCAAGCGGCTCGATGAGCTGGCCGCCAAGAAAGGCGTGTCCAAGTCGTCGATCGTCGCGGCGGCGCTCGCATCGTGGCTTTCGCCCGATGCTGCCGACCAGCGCGAGGCGGCCATTGCCAAGCGGCTTGATCGCCTGTCGCGCCAAGCCGAGCGCATGGAGCGCGACCAGAACATCGCCATCGAAACGCTGGCGCTGTTCATCCGCTACTACCTCACGGTCAGCACGCCAGTTCCCGAGGCGCACCAAGACGCGGCACGCGCGCAGGGCAAAGCGCGCTTCGAGCAGTTCACCGAGCAGCTTGGCCGCCACCTGCTGCGGGGCCGCAGCCTGGTGCGCGACGTGGTGGAGGAACTGCACCCCGACCCGATGCGGATGGAGGACGCGGCAGCAGTCGCGCAAGCGCAGGAGCGTGCGTCATGAGCGCCGTTCCGCAGTCCATGAGCGCCACGTCGCTCGACCGCCGCATCCAGATGCTGCGCACGGCGATGGGGCCACTGATCGCCGCTGCGCTCGAAGACCCGGACGTGGTGGAGGTGATGCTGAATCCCGATCGCACCCTTTGGGTGGATCGGCTTTCCAGTGGGCGTGCGCCGATGGGCGTGGAACTGCCCGAGGCGGACGGCGAGCGAATCATCCGCCTGGTCGCCGCCCACGTCGGCGCGGAAGTCCATCGCGGCCAGCCGCTGCTGTCCGCCGAGTTGCCCGAAACCGGCGAACGCTTCGAGGGCATCTTGCCTCCGGCAGCGCCGGGGCCGGCCTTCGCGCTGCGCAAACGCGCCATCGGCGTGATTCCGCTGGAGCGGTACGTCATCGACGGGATGATGACCAGCGCGCAGGCGGGCTTTCTCGTTCGCGCCGTGCGCGAGCGGCAGAACGTCCTGATCGCCGGCGCCACCAGCAGCGGTAAGACCACGCTCGCCAATGCGCTGCTGGCCGAGATTGCCGCCACAGGCGACCGCGTGCTGGTGCTCGAAGACACGGTGGAGCTGCAATGCGCGGCCCGCGACCACGTTCCCCTGCGCACGCGCGCAGGCGTGGTGTCGATGACCGAACTGGTGCGCTCGTCCATGCGCCTGCGCCCTGATCGCGTCGTCGTCGGCGAGGTGCGCGGTGCCGAGGCGCTGGATCTCATCAAGGTGTGGGGCACGGGCCACCCCGGCGGCATCGCCACGATCCATGCCGGCTCCGCGCTCGGCGCGCTGCTGCGCCTGGAGCAACTGATTCTCGAAGTGGCGGTGAATCCGCCCCGTGCGCTGATCGCCGAGGCGGTCAACGTGGTGATCCACATCGCCGGGCGCGGGCGCAAACGCCGCATCGAGAACATCGCCCGCGTCGTCGGCTTCGACGGCGTGGGCTACCAACTGGCGGATGCACTGGAAACGCCGTTTCCCGAGCTGCCGCCACTTCCCGATGCCGCACCCGCTGCGGCGACTTCCCCATCCCCTGACTCACTTGGAGAACTGCCATGACGCAGATGACCATTCCTGCTTTCCGTATTTCTGCAAATCCGGCTTTGCGTCTTGCGCGGCTGCGCTGCCTGGCCCGCCCTGCGGGGCAAGGGCTGCTGCTGGCCGCGCTGCTGCTGTTCCTGGCCGGAACCGCGCAGGCCGCCGGTTCCTCGATGCCGTGGGAAGGCCCGCTGCAATCCATCCTCGAATCCATCCAGGGGCCGGTGGCGCGCATCGTCGCGGTCATCATCATCATCGCTACGGGCCTCGCGCTCGCCTTCGGCGACACGTCCGGCGGCTTCCGCAAGCTGATCCAGATCGTCTTCGGTCTGTCCATCGCCTTCGCGGCTTCGAGCTTCTTCCTGTCGTTCTTCAGCTTCTCCGGCGGGGCCGTCGTATGAGTGCCCCGGACACCTTCGCGGACGGCTTCGAGGTGCCGCTGCATCGCTCGCTGACCGAGCCGATTCTGCTTGGCGGTGCGCCGCGCACGGTGGCGATCGCCAACGGCACGCTGGCCGCCGCTGTCGGCCTGGGCCTGCAACTGTGGATTCCGGGCGTGGTGCTCTGGGTTGTCGGCCATTCGCTGGCGGTATGGGGCGCGCGCGTCGATCCGCAGTTCATGCAGGTCTTCGCCCGGCACATCAAGCACCGCCCGCTACTGGACGTGTGAGGGGAGGACGCCGCGATGCTGAACCTCGCCGAATACCGCCAGCGCCCGGCCTTGCTTGCCGACTGGCTGCCCTGGGCCGGGCTGGTCGCACCGGGCGTCGTCTTGAACAAGGACGGCAGTTTCCAGCGCACGGCCCGGTTTCGCGGGCCTGACCTCGACAGCGCGACGCAAGGCGAGCTAATCGCCACGTCGGCGCGGTTGAACAACGCGCTGCGTCGCATGGGATCGGGCTGGGCGCTGTTCATCGAGGCCGAGCGCCGCGCCGCCGCCGACTATCCGCGCTCGGAGTTTCCCGAGCCGCTTTCGTGGCTGGTGGAGGAAGAACGCCGGGCCGCCTTCGAGGAATCGGGCAATCACTTCGAGAGCGGCTATCACCTGACGCTGCTTTACCTGCCGCCGGAAGAATCCCGCGCCCGTGCAGCCAAGATGCTCTACGAGAACACGCCGACGACCGGCGTGGACTGGCGCGAGCGGCTGCAAGCCTTCGTCGCGGAAACGGATCGCGTCTTTGACCTGCTCGACGGCGTGATGCCGGAGATCGCCTGGCTCGATGACAGCCAGACGCTGACCTACCTGCACGCGACCATCTCGACGCGGCGCTATCGCGTGGGCGTGCCCGAAGTGCCGTTCCACATCGACGCGCTGCTGACCGACTCGCCGCTGGTCGGTGGCCTGGCGCCCATGCTGGGCAACCAGCACCTGCGCGTGGTGTCGGTGCGAGGTTTCCCGACCTCGACCTGGCCGGGGATTCTGGATGACCTCAACCGCCTTGGCTTTGCGTACCGCTGGAGCACGCGCTTTCTCTGCCTCGACAAAGCCGAGGCGGAGAAAGAACTTTCCCGCCTGCGCCGCCAGTGGTTCGCCAAGCGCAAGAACGTCATCGCGCTGCTGCGCGAAACGATCTTCCAGCAGGAAAGCCCGCTGGTCGATACCGACGCCAACAACAAGGCCGCCGATGCGGACGCTGCCTTGCAGGAGTTGGGCAGCGATCAAGTCGCCTTCGGCTACCTGACGGCGACCGTCACCGTCATGGACGAGGACGCCGCCGTGGCGGACGAGAAGCTGCGCATGGTGGAGCGCGTCATCCAGGGCCGGGGCTTCGTGACCATTCCCGAAGCGCTCAACGCCGTGGATGCGTGGCTGTCGTCCATTCCGGGCAACGCCTACGCCAACGTGCGCCAGCCCATCGTCTCGACGCTGAATCTTGCGCACCTGATGCCGGTGTCGGCGGTGTGGGCAGGGCCGGAGAAGAACTACCACCTCGACGGCCCGCCGCTGATCGTCACGCGCACCGAGGGCGCGACGCCGTTCCGGCTGGTGACGCACATCGGCGATGTGGGGCATACGCTGGTGGCTGGCCCGACCGGCATGGGCAAGTCGGTTCTGCTCGCCACGCTGGCGATGCAGTTCCGCCGCTATCGCGGTTCGCGCATCTTCGCCTTCGACATGGGCCGCTCGATGCGGGCCACGATCCTGGGCCTGGGCGGCGAGCACTACGACCTGGGCACGGATGGCGAAATCGCCTTCCAGCCACTGGCACGCATCGACCGCGAGGGCTACCGCACCTGGGCCGCCGAATGGATCGAAGGCCGCTTGCTGCACGAAGGCGTGGCGGTCGGCCCCGACGAGAAGGCGGCTATCTGGTCGGCGCTGGGAAGTCTCGCCGGGGCGCCGGTGGAGCAGCGCACGATGACGGGGCTTTCCGTGCTGTTGCAATCGAACACGCTGCGGCAGGCGCTGTCGCCTTATGTGCTCGGCGGTGCCCACGGCAAGCTGCTGGACGCCGACCACGACCGGCTGGGCACGGCCGACGTGCAGTGCTTCGAGATGGAGGAGCTGATGCACAGCAAGGCCGCCGTCATGGCCGTGCTGCATTACCTCTTTGCGCGTTTTGATGAACGCTTCGACGGGGCGCCCACGCTGCTGATCCTCGACGAAGCATGGCTGTTCCTCGATGACCCGGTGTTTGCCGCGCGTATCCGCCAGTGGCTCAAGACACTGCGCAAGAAGAACGTCAGCGTCATATTCGCCACGCAGAGCCTTGCCGACATCAAGGATTCGAGCATCGCACCCGCGATCATCGAAAGCTGCGCGAGTCGGATTTTCTTGCCCAACCCGCAGGCGACCGAGCCGCAGATTCGCACGATCTACGAGGGCTTCGGCCTCAACAGGCGGCAGATCGAAATCGTCGCCACCGCGCAGCCCAAGCGCGACTACTACTACCAATCCCGCCTCGGCAACCGCCTGTTCGACCTCGACCTGGGGCCGGCGGCGCTGGCCTTCGCGGGCGCTTCCACGCCGCAAGACCAGCGCGACATAGACCGCGTGCTGCTGGACGCCGGCGTGCCCGGTTTCGCGGGTGCCTGGCTTCGCCACCGCGGCCTCGATTGGGCGGCCGACCTGCTGCCCTCGTTCCCCGGCCTCGCGCCGGGTTCCCTCGCTGACCAACCCCTGGAGAACCTGCCATGAAAAAGCGTCTTATTGCCGCCGCCATCGCGGCCATGCTTTGCACCGCCACCGCCCATGCGCAATGGGTCGTGGTCGATCCCACGAACCTCGTGCAGAACACGCTGACCGCGATCCGCACGCTGGAGCAGATCAACAACCAAATCCAGCAGCTTCAGAACGAAGCGCAGATGCTGATGAACCAGGCGCGCAACCTCGCCAGCCTGCCGTCCAGCGTGGTGAACCAGTTGCGCGCCAATCTGGCGACCACCGAGCGGCTGATCGCCCAGGCCAGGGGCTTGGCCTACGACGTGACGAATCTGGATCGGGAGTTCGCGCGCCTGTATCCCGAGCAGTACGCCGCCACCGTCAGCGGCGACCAGATGTACCGCGACGCGCAGGAGCGTTGGCGGAACACGCTCAACGGCTTGCAGACCACCATGCAGATGCAGGCGCAGGTGTCGCAGAACCTGGGCGAAGACGAAAGCGTGCTGGCCGATCTTGTGGGCAAGAGCCAGTCGGCCGAAGGTGCGTTGCAGGCGATGCAGGCCATGAATCAATTGCTGGCCTTGCAGGCCAAGCAGTCGATCCAGTCGCAGCGACTCCAGATCACGCAAGACCGGGCGGCATCGCTGGAGCTGGCGCGGCAGGCGGCAGCCACGGAGCGCGCCCGCGAGGTGCGGCGGCGCTTCCTCGGCGACGGCACGCCGTACACGCCGCAGTCCGTGAACTTCTACGGCAACTGACGGGAGGCCGCCATGCGATGCGTCCTCGCCCTTGGTGTCGTGCTGCTGGCCGCTTGCGGCGAGCAGCCGGCCGACGACCTTGCCGATGCCTTGGCCGCCGATCCCGTGCGGCTGAAGGCATTGCGCGCGCAATGCGCGGCCGACCGGCAGGCCACGGGCGAGGACGCTTGCCGCGCCGCCGCCGAAGCCTTCCGGCGGCGTTTCTTCTCCGGCCAGGCCGGGCCGGATGAATACCAGACGCTGGCCGACCTGCCGCCGATCCCGCCGAGCTTCGAGGAGCCGGCCGATGGCATGGCGCCGGCCGATCCCGCCGAACCGGAGGACACGCCATGAATGACGTGACCATCATCGACCAGTTCCTCAACACCTTTGCCGCTTATATCGACTCGGGTTTCGGGCTGCTGCGGGGCGAAGTGGCGTTCCTCACGGCCACGCTGATCGTCATCGACATGACGATCGCCGGCCTGTATTGGGCCATGAGCCACGCCACCGGCCAGGGCGAGGACGTGATCGCCAAGCTGCTGCGCAAGGTGCTCTACGTCGGTGCCTTCGCCTACATCATCAATAACTTCAACTGGCTGGCCAGCATCGTGTTCCGCTCGTTTGCGGGATTGGGCATCACCGCCACCGGCTCGGCCATCACGATGGAGAACTTCTTGCAGCCGGGCCGGCTGGCGAAAACCGGCATCGACGCCGGGGCGCCGATTCTGGAGCAGATCGGCGAGATGGCGGGCTTTCCCGAAGTGTTCGTGAACCTCGACCCCATCGTGGTGATGTTCCTCGCGTGGCTGGTCGTGGTCTTGTGCTTCTTCGTGCTGGCGATCCAACTGTTCATCACGCTGATCGAGTTCAAGCTGACCACGCTCGCCGGATTCGTGCTGGTGCCATTCGCGCTCTGGAACAAGACCGCGTTCCTCGCCGAAAAGGTCTTGGGCAACGTGGTGGCCTCCGGCGTCAAGGTTCTGGTGCTGGCCGTGATCGTCGGTATCGGCTCGGGCTTGTTCGCTCAGTTCCAAGTCCATCCCGCCGAGCCGTCTATTGACCACGCGCTGGTCATCATGCTGGCCTCGCTCACCTTGCTGGCGCTCGGGATTTTCGGCCCTGGCATCGCCACGGGCCTCGTCTCCGGTGCGCCGCAGCTCGGCGCTGGCGCAATGGCCGGTGCTGCTGTCGGCGCTGCCGGCACGGCCGTCGCCATCGGCGCCGCCGCGACGGGCGTGGGTGGCGCCGTGGCTGCTGGTGCGCGCATGGCCCCGGCTGCCGCCAAGCTGGCCGGTAGCGGTGCGCGCGCCGCCACGTCGGCGGCCAGCAGTGCGAAGTCGGCGTTCCAGGCCGGTTCCGCCGCCGCTGGCGGCGGCGCAAAGGGCGCGATGGCGGGCCTGGGCAACGTCGCCAAGACCGGCGCGCAGGCAGCCGGGCGAGGTGCTGCATCCCGCGCTTCCGCTGCCGGGCAACGCATGGCCGCTCCCTTCCGCGCTGGCTGGAATGGCGCTGCTGCCGATGGCGGCGCGGGTGCGGCATCCGGTCAGGGTGCCGCAGGCGAGGCCGCATCCGGCGCCGCTACGGCGCAGACACAGGAACAGCCCGCTTGGGCCAAGCGCCTGCATCGCCGCCAGCAACTCACCCACGCCGCGACCACCACCGCCCACGCGCTGCGCGGTGGCGATGGCGGCGGCTCCGGCCAGGGGCCGAGCCTGCGCGATTCCGATTCATAAGGAGAACTGACCATGCGATTCAAGAAACCGCAGGTGCGCTACGCCGACACGCCGCAGCCTGCCACGCCGTACCAAGCTGCCGGCCAGGTGTGGGACAAGCGCATCGGCTCGCCGCGCGTCCAGGCGAAGAACTGGCGCCTGATGGCCTTCGGCTGCCTGACGCTTGCACTGCTGATGGCCGGCGGCTTGGTGTGGCGCTCGGCGCAATCCATCGTGACGCCCTACGTCGTGGAGGTGGACAACACGGGCCAGGTACGCGCCGTGGGCGAAGCCGCCACGCCATACCGGCCCAACGATGCGCAGACCGCGCACCACATCGCGCGCTTCGTGACGCTGGTGCGCTCGCTGTCCATCGACCCCATCGTCGTCCGCCAGAACTGGCTGGACGCCTACGACTACACGACCGACAAGGGCGCGGCCGTGCTCAACGACTACGCACGGGTCAACGACCCGTTCGCGCGCATCGGCAAGGAGTCGGTGACGGTGCAGATCACCAGCGTCGTGCGCGCCAGCGACACGTCTTTCAACGTGCGCTGGACGGAACGCCGCTACGTCAACGGCGCCGCGGCGGGCTTGGAGCGGTGGACGGCCGTGGTGTCCATCGTGCTCCAGCCGCCGCGCACCGAAGAACGCCTGCGCAAGAACCCCCTGGGCATCTACGTCAACGGCCTGTCGTGGAGCCGCGAACTGGATTCTTCCGAAGGAGCCAAGCCATGAATGATCTTTTCCGTAAATCCGCCTTGCCGGTGATCTTGCTTGCCCTGGCGGGCTGCGCCACGCAGGGCAAGCCACCGCCGAGCATCTCGCTCGATGAGCCGGTGCAGGCCCAGCCGCTGCCCGAACCGCCCGCGCCGGTGGAGGTGGTGGCCGTGCCCGAGGTGCTGCCGATGCCGGCGCAGTTGAAGCCATTGCCCGAAGCCGAGGACGCCAAGCCCACGCCGGAGCCGGCCGACGAGACGGTGCGCGTCTCGCGCGCCAATGCCGAGGCCCGCGTCGCGCCCACGCGCGAGGGCTACGTCAACGCGATTCAGGTGTGGCCCTTCACCGATGGCGCGCTGTATCAGGTCTATGCGGCCGTGGGCCGCGTGACCGTCGTTTCGCTCCAGCCGGGCGAGGAACTGGTGACGGTGGCCGCCGGCGATACCGTGCGCTGGATCGTGGGCGACACGTCCAGCGGCAGCGGTGCCGATCTGCGCGTGAACGTGCTGGTCAAGCCGATTCGCTCGGGCCTCAAGACCAATCTCGTCATCACCACCAGCCGCAGGACGTACCTGCTGGAGCTGGCTTCGACGGAAAAGACGTGGATGGCATCGGTGTCCTGGGAGTACCCGCGCGACCGGATGCTGGCCTTGCAGCGCCAGGCACAGGCCGCTAGCGCCGCTGCGCCGGTGGACTCCGGCTTGTCGCTGGAGAACCTGCGCTTCCGCTACGCGATCAGCGGCAGCAATCCGCCGTGGAAGCCGTTGCGCGCCTTCGACGACGGGCAGAAGGTCTATATCCAGTTCCCCGCCGGCATCGCGCAAGGCGAGCTGCCGCCGCTTTTTGTCATCGGTGCGCAGGGCGATGGGCAACTGGTGAACTACCGCTTCCGCTCGCCGTACTACATCGTGGATCGGCTGTTCGGCGCGGCCGAACTGCGCTTGGGCGGTGACAAGGGCGACGTGGTGCGAATCGAGCGCACGGACGGCGTGGCGCGGAGGGACTGACCATGAGCCAGGACGACACCCCCGACCTCGACACGCCACAGGCGGGCAAGGTCGCGCCCGAGTCGGTGACGCTGCGCGCCCAGCCGCGTCCGGTCACGCGCCTGAACCGGCGCACGCTGGCCGTCCTTGTCGGCGGCCTGTCGGTCGCCGTGCTCGGGGCCACGATCTGGTCGCTGCAACCGCAGCGGCGCAGCGCAGGCGAACAGACCGAGCTATACAACGTCGATCGCGTCTCGAAGTCCGAAGGGCTGGACGGTCTGCCGGCCGACTACTCGAAGCTGCCGCCGAAGGTGCCCGAGCTGGGGCCGCCGCTGCCGGGCGACCTCGGCCCTGCCATCGTGAACTCGCAGCAGCCGGCCGTGGCCGCTTACGCGGCCCCCGGCCACGACCCCAACGATGCCTTGCGCAAAGAGGCGGAAGCCGCTGCGGCTTCGTCGGTGTTCTTCCGCTCGGGCGGCCAAGGCCAAGCCGCCGCGACCGTGGCGCAGGCGACACCGGGTGCGCCTGGTGGTGCAAGCGCGCTCGCGGCCTTCGACCCACTCGCGGCCGGGCCGGCATCGGTGGCGACGCAGCCTGCCGACCCGACCGCCGTACAGAACCGGCAAGACCAGAAAGAGGCGTTCCTGAAAGCCGGCTCTACGGAAACCCGCAATTCCGGCAATCTGGCGCTGCCGGCGTCGCCCTATCAGGTGATGGCCGGAACCGTGATCGCGGGCGCGCTGGTGACTGGCATGAAGTCGGACTTGCCGGGCGACGTGATCGCCACTGTCACGGAGCCGGTCTATGACACGGCCACGGGCAAGTTCCTGCTGATCCCGCAGGGCTCGCGCATCCTGGGCAAGTACAACAGCCAGGTCAGCTATGGGCAGAGCCGCGTGCAGATAGTGTGGAACCGGGTCATCCTGCCGGATACCTCATCGCTGACGCTCGACAACCTTGTGGGCACCGATTCAGCGGGCTACGCCGGCCTGGAGGACGACGTGGACTGGCATTGGAAGCGCATCGTCTCGGGCGCGGTGCTGACGACGCTGCTGGGCGTAGGCGCCGAGCTGGCCGCGCCGGAGAATCGCCAGGATGGCAACCGCATCGTGATCGCCGGGCGCGATAGCGCGCAAGACAGCATCAACCAGGTCGGCCAGGAGATCACCCGCCGCAACATGAACATCCAGCCGACACTGACGGCGCGGCCAGGGTTGCCGGTGCGGATCATCGTCAACCGGGATCTGGTGCTGCGGCCGTACCAGCCCCTGTTCTTTAACCGGGGAGCTTCGCAATGACCACGACCAAGAAGCTGCGGCTCGGGCCTCTGCCCAAGACCGAGAGTGTCAAGCTGACCTTCGCCTGCCCGGCAAGCCTGAAAGCCGACCTCGACCGCTACGCCTCGCTGCACGCGCAGGCGTATGGCGAGGCGGTCGATGCAGAGAAATTGATCCCGCACATGCTGGAGGCGTTCATGGCGGGGGATCGGGGATTCAGGAAGGGCACGGCGACCCGGAGCGCGCCATCGAAGCCGACATGATGGCGTCACATACCAACGGCATCCATCGAACGCGCAGCCACCGGCTGCGCGTTCTTCATTCTGGATGCCGCCAAGCCTCTTGGGCTATGATGACGCGACAGGCCCGCCGTTCCTCGGCAATCCAGCACGACACGGTGCGATGCGGCTTTCTCTCCCGACGCTCTTATGTGGCTCCTAGCCGACGAAGCCGCGGTTCTGCAAAGCGGCCCCGAAAAGAGCTAACCTACTGTCCCATATACGGTTTCAAGCCCTGCGTGATTTGCGCGAAAGACTTGACACCGGCACTTTTTTGTTGCCGGCCGTTTTTGCTCAGTTTTCCAGCAGGCTGCGCAGCATCCACGCATTCTTTTCATGGATCTGCATGCGCTGGGTCAGCAGGTCGGCGGTCGGCTCGTCGCCGGCCTTGTCGACCAGCGGGAACAGGCTGCGCGCCGTCTTGGTCACGGCCTCCTGTCCAGCGACCAGCTGTTTGATCATCTCTTCGGCACTGACCTTGCCTTCGCTCTCCTTGATCACCGTCAGCTTCGAGAACTCGCGGTAGGTGCCCGGGGCGGCGACACCCAGGGCGCGGATGCGCTCGGCGATCAGGTCGAGTGCATTCCACAGTTCGGTGTATTGGTCCATGAACATCACGTGCAAGGTGTTGAACATCGGGCCCGTCACGTTCCAGTGAAAGTTGTGTGTCTTCAGGTACAGCGTGAACGAGTCGGCGAGCAGGCGCGACAGTCCCTCGGCAATTTTCTCGCGATCCTTTTTGGTGATTCCGATATCCATGGCGACCTCCTGATGTTGTGAGTTGATGTTGCTCATTGTCCGCTAGCAAGTCTCCGGGCGCCAATGAGCAATGCCGATGGCAATCATAGACCGTTTCAATGGCAAAAAAAAAGCGGGGCCGCAGCCCCGCCAAGGTTGGTTCCAGATCGTTCAGGCTTACTTGTTCTCGCTCTGCAGGTTCTTGAGCAGGTCGGCTGCCGAGTCTTCGGTGGGGGCTTTGACGCCTTCGCCCTCCTGCATCAGCGAACCGAGGTCTACGTCTCCCTGGTGTTCCATGCGGGCCTTTTCTGCCGGATCGCCGTAGCTGACGATATCCGGGAAGATGATGATGATGGCGACCATCAGGATCTGGATACAGACGAACGGAATGGCACCCCAGTAGATGTCGGTGGTTTTGACTGAGCTCGGGGCGACCGAGCGCAGGTAGAACAGCGCGAAGCCGAACGGCGGGTGCATGAACGAGGTCTGCATGTTGACCGCGAGCAGTACGCCGAACCAGACCAGGTCGATGCCCAGCTTGTCCGCCACCGGCGCCAGCAGCGGCACGATGATGAAGGACAGTTCGAAGAAGTCGAGGAAGAAGGCGAGCACGAAGACCAGGATGTTGACCACGATCAGGAAGCCGACCTGGCCGCCTGGCAATCCGAGCAGCAGGTGTTCAACCCACAGGTCGCCGTTGACGCCGCGGAAGACCAGGCCGAATACCGTCGAGCCGACGAGGATGAAGACCACGAACGACGACAGCTTGCCGGTGGTTTCCATCGCCTGCTTGAGCAGCTTGAAGCTGATGCGGCCGCGGGCCAGTGCCAGGATCAATGCGCCAGCCGCACCCATGGCGCCGCCTTCGGTCGGCGTCGCGATGCCGAGGAAGATGGTGCCGAGTACCAGGAAGATCAGCACCAGCGGCGGTACCAGCGTGGTGATGACGCGCAGGAACAGCTTGGCACCGCGCAGGGTGCGGGCTTCCGGCGGCAGGGCGGGGGCGGCTGAGGGTTTGAAGATGGCGATCAGGGCAACGTAACCGACGTACAGTCCGGTCAGCACCAGGCCCGGGACCATGGCCCCTTCGTACATGTCGCCGACCGAGCGGCCGAGCTGGTCGGCCATGATGATCAGCACCAGTGACGGCGGGATGATCTGGGCCAGCGTGCCGGAGGCGGCAATGACGCCGGAGGCCAGGCGTTTGTCGTAGCCGTAGCGCAGCATGATCGGCAGCGAGATCAGGCCCATCGAGATCACCGAGGCGGCAACCACGCCGGTCGTCGCGGCGAGCAGGGCGCCGACGAAGATGACGGCGAAGGCAAGGCCGCCGCGCATCGGGCCGAACAACTGGCCGATGGTGTCGAGCAGATCTTCCGCCATCCCGGATCGTTCGAGGATCAGGCCCATGAAGGTGAAGAAAGGAATGGCCAACAGCGTGTCGTTGGCCATGATGCCAAAGATGCGCTCCGGCAGTGCCTGGAACAGGGCCGGGGTGAGCAGGCCGAGTTCGATGCCGATCAGGCCGAAGACGATGCCGTTGGCGGCCAGCGCGAAGGCGACCGGGTAGCCGAACAGCAGAAACAGAACCAGGGCGCCGAACATCAGCGGCGCCATGTTGGCGATGATGAACTCAGCCATTATTTGGCCTCCTGTGCTTTGGCGGCGGCAATGGCGGCGGCCAGTTCTTCCTCGGCGCTCGGGCCCTTGGCTTTGCTGTTCGGGTCGTCAATGCGGCCTTGCAGGAAGGCGATGCGCTTGATCAACTCGGAAATGCCTTGCAGGGCGAGCAGCGAGAAACCGATCGGCAACAGGATCTTGACCGGCCAGCGGATCAGGCCGCCGGCGTTGGCCGACATTTCGCTGATGTGATAGGAGTCGGCGACCAGCGGGATGGAGAGGTAAAGCACCAGCACGACCATCGGCAGCAGGAAGAACAGGGTGCCGATGATGTCGATGACGGCCAGGCCGCGCGGCGAGAGCTTGCCGGACAGGACGTCGATGCGCACGTGTTCGTTTTTCTGCAGCGTGTAAGGCGAGCAAAGCAGGAAAACGGCGGCAAACAGGTACCACTGAATTTCCAGCAGTCCGTTGGAGCTGTAGTTGAACACAAAGCGCACCACGGCGTTGCCGGCACTGATCACGGTCATGAGCAGTATCAGCCAGAATGCGCCTTTGCCTACCCGCTCGCTGATCCAGTCGATCAACTGCGAGAGCTTGAGCAGAAGGGTCACGAAATTTCTCCTCGATTGATAAAATTCCCGACTTCTTGAGTTGGTCGGGGTTAATG
Source organism: Dechloromonas sp. ARDL1 (assembly GCF_051122455.1). Taxonomy (NCBI): domain Bacteria; kingdom Pseudomonadati; phylum Pseudomonadota; class Betaproteobacteria; order Rhodocyclales; family Azonexaceae; genus Dechloromonas; species Dechloromonas sp. ARDL1. The sequence goes on along the minus strand of NZ_CP168939.1, from coordinate 2,703,705 downwards.
GAAATCCTAGTGGGCCAAATTTACAGCGAAGGTCATAGACAGAACATGGTGGAAATCCCTACAAACCGAGTAACGCGCATCTGCCTGGTACGCCACGGCGAGACCGAGTGGAATGCTGAGCGCCGCATTCAGGGGCATATTGACATCGGACTCAACGAAACGGGCCGCCGGCAGGCGGTCGCGGCGGGGCGATGGCTGAAGCGGGCCGGCATTGTGGCGCTCTACAGCAGCGATCTGAAGCGGGCATGGACTACCGCCGAGTCCATTGGCGCCGAAATCGGCCTGCTGCCGAAGGCGGTACCGGAAATGCGCGAACGTCGTTATGGCGTATTCGAAGGGCTGACCTACGACGAGGCGCGAGCGCGTTATCCCGACGGCTATGGGGCTTTCGAGGGGCGCAATGCGGAATACGCCTTCGAGAATGGCGAGAGCCTGAAGGCGATGTTCGCCCGGGTGACCGACAAGCTGAAAGCCATTGCTGCCGGGCATCCCGGGCAGAATGTGGCAGTCGTCCTGCACGGTGGTGTGCTTGATGTCATCAACCGATTCGTGCGCGGCAATCCACTTGAAATGCCGCGCGATTTCCTGATTCCCAATGCCGGCATCAACTGGGTATCCGTGGCGGATGGCGTCTGGCATCTCGATGCTTGGGGCGAAACCGGGCATCTGGAGCAGGGGGCTCTTGACGAACTGCCTTCGTGATAAAATCTTCCCCCTTTTCTTCAATGGCTTGAGGCTATCCCCATGTTTTCCGCGAAAGACACCCTGGCAAAAGTTGACTCCGAACTCTGGAAGGCGATCGAAGCCGAGAATCAGCGTCAGGAAGAGCATATCGAACTGATCGCGTCCGAAAACTACGTCAGTGCGGCAGTCATGGAGGCCCAGGGCTCCCAACTGACCAACAAGTACGCCGAGGGCTACCCGGGCAAGCGTTACTACGGTGGTTGCGAGTACGTCGACGTCGCCGAGCAGATCGCCATCGATCGCCTGAAGAAGCTGTTCGGCGCCGAAGCCGCCAACGTCCAGCCGAACTCCGGTTCGCAGGCCAACCAGGCCGTGCTGATGGCCTTTGCCAAGCCGGGCGACAGCATCATGGGCATGAGCCTGGCCGAAGGCGGCCACCTGACCCACGGCATGGCGCTGAACATGTCCGGCAAGTGGTTCAATGTCGTCTCCTACGGCCTGAACGAAAAGGAAGAGATCGACTATGACAAGATGGAAGCGCTGGCTCGCGAGCACAAGCCGAAGATCATCGTCGCCGGTGCCTCCGCCTACGCGCTGCGCATCGACTTCGAGCGCTTCGCCAAGATCGCCAAGGAAGTTGGCGCCATCTTCTGGGTCGACATGGCCCACTACGCCGGCCTGATCGCCGCCGGCTTCTACCCGAACCCGGTTCCGTTCGCCGACGTCGTTACCTCGACCACCCACAAGACCCTGCGCGGCCCGCGCGGTGGTGTGATCCTGATGAAGGCCGAGCACGAAAAGGCCCTCAACTCGGCCATCTTCCCGGGCCTGCAAGGTGGTCCGCTGATGCACGTTATCGCTGCCAAGGCCGTCGCCTTCAAGGAAGCAGCCTCCCCGGAGTTCAAGAATTACCAGGAACAAGTGGTCAACAACGCACGCGTCATGGCGCGTGTACTGGGTGAGGAGCGTGGTCTGCGCATCGTTTCCGGCCGCACCGAAAGCCACGTCTTCCTGGTCGACCTGCGTGCCAAGAATATTACTGGCAAGGATGCAGAGGCTGCTCTCGGCCGCGCCCACATCACGGTCAACAAGAATGGCATTCCGAACGATCCGCAGAAGCCTTTCATCACCTCCGGCATCCGCATCGGCTCGCCGGCCATGACGACCCGTGGTTTCACCGAGATCGAGGCTGAGCAGATCGCCCATCTGGTGGCCGACGTGCTCGACGCCCCGAACGACGAAGCCGTTGCCGCTACGGTGCGCGAGAAGGTTTCCGCACTGTGCAAGCGCTTCCCGGTCTACGGCGCGTGATCTAGTTGTCAGTCGCTAGTTACGCGTTGCTGGCGACTGACAAACTGCAACGAATAGCTCATCATGAAATGTCCTTTCTGCGGTGCGGAAGATACGGCGGTTGCCGATACCCGTCTAAACGACGAGGGTGACGTCGTCCGTCGCCGCCGGAAGTGCAATGCCTGCGACAAGCGCTTCACGACCTACGAGCGTGCTGAAATCCAGTTGCCGCAGGTCGTCAAGAAAAATGGCCTGCGTACCGAGTTTCAGCGGGCCAAGTTGCGTGCCAGCCTCGAACTGGCGCTGCGCAAGCGACCGGTCTCCATCGAGTCGGTTGATGCTGCAGTGGCCGACATTGAGGAAATGCTGCTGTCTGCCGGTGAGCGTGAGGTCAGTACCCAGCAACTGGGCGAACTGGTCATGCGCGAGTTGAGGAAACTCGACAAGGTGGCCTACATCCGCTTTGCCTCGGTTTATCGCAACTTTGAAGACGTGGACGCTTTCTCCCGCGCCATCCGCGAAGTTTCCCCGGCCGCCAAAAAGAAATGAGCTTTTCCGCCGTCGACCACGGCATGATGGCCCGCGCCCTGCAACTTGCCGAGCGAGGACTGTGGACGACCTCACCTAATCCACGTGTCGGTTGCCTGCTGGTCCGCGATGGCGGGATTGTTGGCGAAGGCTGGCACGAGAAGGCTGGCGAGCCGCATGCCGAAGTCCACGCCCTGCGTGCCGCCGGCGACAGGGCTCGTGGTGCCACCGTCTATGTGACATTGGAGCCGTGCAGCCACCACGGTCGCACGCCGCCCTGCACCGAGGCGCTGATTGCTGCCGGCGTGTCGCGTGTGGTCGCGGCGATGACCGATCCCAATCCGCTGGTCGCCGGCAAGGGCATGGCCCTGCTACAAGCCGCCGGCATCGCAACGGCGAGCGGATTGCTGGAAAACGAGGCGCGCGAGTTGAACATCGGCTTCGTGTCGCGCATGACGCGCGGTCGTCCTTGGTTGCGCCTGAAGGCGGCGGCGAGTCTGGATGGCAAGACGGCGCTGAATAACGGTGTCAGCCAGTGGATTACCGGGCTGGAGGCACGGCGCGACGGTCATGCCTGGCGCGCTCGGGCCTGCGCCGTCCTGACCGGCATCGGCACGGTGCGCGACGACAACCCGCAACTGAATGTGCGCGATGTTGCAACATCTCGCCAGCCTCTGCGCGTGGTGGTCGACAGCAAGCTGGAAACGCCGCCTGACGCCCGTGTCTTGCACGGCGGACCGACGCTGATTGCCGGTGCCGTCGAGGATGCAGGGCGAATCGAGGCCTTGCGCGCCGTCGGCGCTGACGTACTGATCCTGTCCAATCCATCTGGCAAGGTTGATTTGGTTGCCTTGCTGGCTGCGCTTGCCCAGCACGGCATCAACGAGTTGCATGTCGAGGCAGGCTTCAAACTGAATGGTTCGTTGCTGCGCGAAGGCTTGGTCGATGAGTTGCTGCTTTACCTTGCCCCTTGCCTGATCGGTCACGAAGCCAGCGGCCTGTTCAACTTGCCGGAACTGGCTAGCCTAGACGGCAAGCACCATCTGCAGATTCGTGATTTGCGGCAGGTTGGCGAAGATATTCGCCTGATCGCACGCTTCCGCTAGGCCCGCAAACGGCGCAGCCGGCATCCTTCTTGAAGCGGACGGTACGCCATTCCATGTCTAGTGCGTCGAGCAGCAACAGTCGGCCGCTCAGCGACTCGCCGATGCCGGCTGCCAGCTTGAGCGCTTCTGCGGCCTGCATGGTGCCGACGATGCCGGTCAGCGGCGCGAAAACCCCCATCACTGCACAGCGGACTTCCTCGACATCGTCGCCTTCCGGAAACAGGCAGTGGTAGCACGGTGAGTCATCACGGCGCAGGTCGTAGACGCTGATCTGGCCATCGAAGCGGATTGCGGCGCCGGAAACCAGCGGCTTCCGGTGGTGCACGCAGGCGCGGTTGATGGCGTGTCGGGTGGCAAAATTGTCGGTGCAATCGAGCACAAGATCGGCCGTGGCGACCAGCGCGTCGAGCGTGTCGCCGGAGAGCCGTTGCTGCAAGGGAACGATGTCGATTTCCGGATTGATCGCCTGCAGTGCCTGCTTGCCAGACTCGGCCTTGGCCATGCCGACGCGGGCCTGGGTGTGTAGGATTTGACGCTGCAGGTTGGTGAAATCGACCGTGTCGTCGTCGACCAGCGTGATCTTGCCGATCCCGGCAGAGGCCAGGTAGAGAGCCGCCGGAGAGCCCAGCCCACCGGCGCCGACAATCACTGCGTGCGTTGCCAGAATGCGTTCCTGGCCCTCGATACCCAAGGCGTCCAGCAGGATGTGGCGGCTGTAGCGGAGAAGCTGCTCGTCGGTCATGTGCTCGTTATTCGTTGTTGGCATGAGGCGGCGCGCCGGCCGCTGACTCGCTAGTGGTCAGTCACGCAGGTTTGCGCGGATGCCGAGGCACGCATCCGCGCCCCGGTCGCACGAAGCGAACCGCAGCCATGGCGAGGATGAGCGACAAAGCGAGCGGGCATGCGGCGCGTGCCGAACATAGCAGAACCTGCGTGACTGGCTACTAGCAACTGGCAACTACTTGTATTCGCGCCACTCCGGCGGCGTATCGTCGTGATCGCCATGCGGATGGTGTTCCCAAGCGTGCACGTAAGCCTCCTGCGGCGCACGTTTCAAGCGCGTCTCGGGGGCATCGATGTTGTGTAGCTGAGTATCTTCGACGTAATAAATCAAGGCCCGGGTGAGCTTGGTGAGCAAGGTGTTGTCGAGGTGATAGCCCTTGTCAACCAGATGCTCGTCAAGTTCGCGCAGGGTGTGTGCCTGCAGGTCGTAGCTGACGCCAAGGGCGCGCGCCTCGTGCTTGCGCTGCACCTCCAGCGCCTCAAGGCGCTGCAGGTCGTCGGCTGCTTCGGGAACCTGGCCGGGGGGGAACTTGGAGAACAGGATTTCCCGTTTTTTCTTGAGGTCAGTTCCTGGCATGTTTCCTCCCGATCGGTGAGTTTTACTGCGCTTTATTCTGCATGATCTGCAGACCCTTGAGAAGATTCAGCGCCTGCTGGAATTGATAGTCGGTCTTGGAGGTATATTCAAGACGTGGCGGCAGATCGTCCTCGACCTCCTCCTTGCCCGCCTTCTCTTTGTCCTTGCCTGATTTGGCCGGTGTCTTGGCTTGCGATTTCGGCTCCGCCTTGGGGGCTTCCTTCTCGCGATCATTGTTCAGGTGGCGGTCGAGATCGACTTCGCGGATACGCATGGCCGCAGCGGCACTGCTGCCATTGGCGCTTTCCTCGACGATGATGTCCGGGGTGATGCCCTTGGCCTGGATCGAGCGACCCGAGGGCGTGTAGTAGCGCGCCGTCGTCAACTTGATCGCCGTGTTGCCGGGGAGCGGAAGCACGGATTGCACGGAGCCTTTGCCAAAGGTCTGGGTGCCGACGATGATGGCGCGCTTGTGATCCTGCAGGGCGCCGGCGACGATTTCTGATGCCGATGCCGAGCCGCCATTGACCAGGACAACCATCGGAACATTCTTGGCTTCAATTGGCAGGAGCTTGAGCGGGTCTTCCTTGGTGCCGCGCTGGTAGTCCTGAGTGCGCGCCTTGAATTCTTGCTTGGCATCCTCGGTGCGGCCGTCGGTCGACACAACCTTTACGTCAGGTGGCAGGAAGGCGGCGGAAACGCCGATGGCGCCGTGTAGCAGGCCGCCCGGGTCATTGCGCAGGTCGAGTACGAGGCCGTTCAGCTTGTTGCCGTCCTTGTACAGGCCGGCAACATGCTTGGCCAACTCGGCGATGGTGTTTTCCTGGAATTGGGTGATGCGTACCCAGCCGTAGCCCGATTCGACGAGCTTGGACTTGACGCTCTGCACCTTGATCACTTCGCGGACCAAGGTCAGTTCGATCGGTTTGTTTTCGCCTTTGCGAATGATCGACAGCTTGATCGGCGTCTTGGGCTTGCCGCGCATTTTCTTGACGGCTTCGGACAGGGTCAGGCCCTTGACCGGCGTTTCGTCGAGCTTGAAGATCAGGTCGCCGGCCTTGACGCCGGCGCGATAGGCGGGGGTGTCCTCGATCGGCGAAACGACCTTGACGAGGCCGTCTTCCATGCCGACCTCGATGCCCAGTCCGCCGAATTCTCCCTGTGTGCCGACCTGCAGATCCTTGAATGCGTCGGCATCGAGATAGGTCGAGTGCGGGTCGAGGTTGGAGAGCATGCCGGAAATGGCATTGGTGATCATCTTTTTGTCTTCGACCGGTTCGACGTAGCCCTGCTTGATGGCGCTGTAAACTTCGGCGAAAGTGCGCAACTCGTCGATGGGGAGTCCCGGCTTCACTTCCTTTTCGGCTAGTGCTGGAATGTGAAGACTGATGAGTGCTCCGGCAACGAAGGCTCCGACAGTCAGACTGATTGTTTTCGCTTTGCTCATTTCAAACTTGCCCATTTCATCGGATCGATCGGTTGCCCCTGGTGGCGGAGCTCAAAGTATAAACCGGATTCCGGGTTGCCCCCGCTGTTGCCCACGGTGGCCACTGTTTCGCCACCTTTCACCGGCTGCCCGACTTGCTTGAGCAGCGAGTCGTTGTTGCCGTAAATCGACAGGTAGGCATCGCCATGGTCGACGATGAGCAGGTTGCCGAAGCCGCGCATCCATTCGGAGAACACCACGCGTCCGTTGGCGATGGCCTTGACCTCGCCTCCCGGCGCGGCCTTGATGAACAGCCCCCGCCAGGTCCCGCCTCCTTCGCGTGAGGTGCCGAAGCGTCCCGATACGGCGCCGCGTACCGGTAGGCGCAAACTGCCGCGTTGCCGAGCAAAACTGCCATCGCTAGCCACTGGCTCGTAGCGGTTCTCCGTTTCGACCGGGCGAGGGCGGGCGGTTTCAGTGGTGCTAGGGGCGCGGGCGACTTCCTTGTCTTCCGTGGCGGCCGGTCGATGTTTCTCTTTCTGCTGTTGGGCCGCCGCGCGAGCAGCCTCGGCCGCACGCGCCGCTTCAGCAGCCCGGGCGGCCTTGGCAGCCTGAGCTGCTTGGGCGGCCAGAATCTTCGACAGGCGATCGATCAGGTTCGTCAGCCGTTTTTCGTTCTGCTGCAGGTTTCCAATTTCCTTGCGTTGCGCGTTGACCTTGCTGGATATCTGCGCGTAAAGATTCTTGCGTTCCTCGCGCTGCTTCTGCAATTCGGTGTGGCGCTTCTGCTGTTCCGCCTCGATCTCGGCCAGTTCCGCCGAGCGCTCCCGGGCATCGGCTGCAAGGGCCTTTTTCCTGTCCAATGTGGCGTTGATCTCACCCATCAGCTCGGCGCGAGTCAGCGCAATGGCGGACAGATAGTGCAGGTCGCGCGCCATCTGGTTCGGATCGTCGCCATTCAGGATCAGTTGCAGTGAATCGGGTGTGCCGCGCAGATACTGTTTATAGAGCAACTTTTCCAATTGCGCCTGTTGCTGGCTTAGCGTGACACCCAGTTCCTGGGATTGTTGTTCGAGACTCTTCAGCTTGCGCTGCGATTGGCTGCGCTGTTCGTTGAGCTCGTGCAGTTCGCGCTGCAGTCGGGATATCTGGCGCTCGGATTCGCGCAGGCGGTCACCTGCATCGGCCCGGCTTTCCTCACTGCTGGAGAGCTCCTTGCGCAAGCCTTCGATGCGGCTGCGCAGTTCGCCAAGGTCAGCCTGCTTTTCGGCGATTTCCGGTGTTGCGGCGGCGCTGGGGGGCTTACGCTCGGTTGGCGGCTTGGCGTACGCCGGCCCGCTCATCGCCAGCGTGGCGGCGCTCAGCACTGCTGTCAGCCCGATGCAGCGGTGTGCAAGAGGGCGTTTGCCGAACAGCGGATTTCCGGGAAACATTGCGATTGATTTCGATTAAGCTAAACGGGAGTCGCTATTTTATAATGTGCCCTTCTCCGCTCACGAGGTTTTATCTTGGAAACGCCGTCCTTTAGTCTGATCGACAAGCAGGAACACATTGAGTTGGCTGCGCGCGCCTTGAAATCGATCGCCCATCCCCTGCGCCTGAAGATTCTGTGCGTGTTGGGCGAGCAGGAAGCCTGTGTGCAGGAAATCGTCGATGCGGTAGGCACCTCGCAGAGCAATATTTCCCAGCACTTGGCTATTTTGCGCGAAAAAGGAGTGCTGGTGACCCGCAAGGATGCGAACCGCGTGTTTTATCGTGTTGGTGACCAGCGTACCCTGCAACTGGTCAGCATGATGCGTGAAGTCTTTTGCGGGACAGGAAATTAAGTTATGCCAATGGAGTTTATCAATCAGAACATTCTGCTTATCTCGCTGGTCGTGGTTAGTGGCTTGTCCCTTCTCTGGCCCGCCTTTGCCCGCCAGTCTGGCAACGGCGTCTCGCCGGGGGCGGCAACCCAGCTGATCAATCGCGAGGATGCGCGGGTCGTCGATGTGCGGGAGGCGGAGGAGTTCGCCGGCGGCCATATGCCGGACGCGATCAATATCCCGGTCGGCAAGCTCGCTGAGCGGGTTGCCGAACTGGAAAAGTTCAAGGACAAGCCGGTCATCGTTTGCTGCGCTGCCGGCATGCGCTCAAGTAAGGCTTGCGGGGAGCTGAAGAAGCACGGATTCGATAAGCTCTATAACTTGGTCGGCGGTGTCGATGCGTGGGTTGGCGCCGGTTACCCGATCAAGAAGGGGGGCAAGAAAAAATGAGTGCACGTGTCCTGATGTACACCACGGCGGTTTGTCCCTACTGCATCCGCGCCAAGCAGCTGCTCAAGGCACGCGGCGTGACCGAGATCGAGGAGGTGCGTGTCGATATCGATCCCGACCGGCGCGATGAAATGATGCAGAAAACCCAGCGGCGTACCGTGCCGCAGATTTTCATCGGCGATACCCACGTGGGTGGCTGCGACGACCTTCAAGCGCTTGATGTGGCCGGCCGGTTGAAGCCGCTGCTCGAAAGCTGAACCCTAACGATTCATTCTCGGAAAGATAACCATGGAACAAAACGATCAGCCGGTCTTCGGCATTGAAAAACTGTACGTCAAGGATTTGTCCCTTGAAGTGCCGAATGCGCCAGAAATTTTCCTCGAGCGCGACCAGCCGCAAATCGAGATTCAGCTGAATACCGGCGGCCGCGGCGTTGGCGAAGGTGTTTTCGAAGTCGTGCTGACGGTTACCGTTACCGCCAAGATGGGTGAAAAGACGGTCTTCCTGGTCGAAGTCGGTCAGGCGGGTATCTTCCGCATCCAGAACGTACCGGAAGAGCAGTTGGAGCCGCTAATCGCCGTGGCTTGCCCGAACATCCTCTTCCCGTATGCGCGCGAAGCCGTTTCCGATGCGGTATCCCGTGCCGGCTTCCAGCCGATTGTGCTGCAGCCGGTCAATTTTGAGGGGATGTACATGCAGCGCCTGCAGCAGCAAGCAGAAAGCGGCGCTCCCGCAGAAGCTCCGATCCAGTAAGGGTGATGCTCATGTGGCGCCGTGCGCTTGTCGCTTTTTTGCTGGTCGGTGCAGCCGGCGCTGCACTGGCGATCGACTACCGTTCGGTCAGCGTGCCGGCCGCCATTCTGTACGATGCGCCCTCCCAGGCCGGCAAGAAGCTGTATCTGATCAAGGCGCAGACACCGGTCGAGGTGATTGTCCGTCTTGATGGCTGGTTCAAGGTGCGCGACGCCGAAGGCACGCTGGCGTGGATCGAGACCAAGAATCTGGCTGACAAGCGCACTTTGGTCGTCACTGCGCCGCGAGCCGAAATTCGTCAGACGGACAAGCCCGATGCGGCGATCGTGGCCGAACTGGACAAGTGGGTTGCAGTCGAGTTCGTCGAGCTGGCTTCTGCGGGCTGGGCGAAGGTTCGCCACCGTGATGGCGCAACGGGATATATCCGTTCGACGCAGGTCTGGGGCTTATGAAAATTACCTTGCTCGGGGCCGGTGCCTGGGGTACTGCGCTGGCGATCGCCTTTGCTGACAAGCATGCGGTAACGCTGTGGTCGCGGGAAGAAGACGTTGCGGCCGAATTGTTGGTCGGTCGCGAGAATAGGCGTTTCTTCCCGGGATATCGGCTACCTGAGTCGGTTTCGGTCTCGACCGACTTTACCGCGACCGTCGCCGACGCGGAGTTGTTGATCATCGCCACGCCGATTGCCGGTTTGCGGCCAACGGTGGAGCGTCTCAAGGCGCTGGCTTGCGTTACGCCCGTTCTTTGGGTGTGCAAAGGTTTCGAGGCGGGCAGCGGCAAGCTGCCGCACCAGGTGGTCGGCGAGGTGCTGGGAAAGGACGTGTGTTGCGGTGCGCTCTCCGGGCCGAGTTTTGCCGAGGAGGTGGCGGCCGGTCAGCCAACCGCTGTTGCGCTTGCGGCCAGTGATCCTGCATTCGCGCGGGAGGCGGCGCGCCAGCTGCATACGGCACGCTTGCGTATTTACGCCAATGACGATTTGGTTGGCGTCGAGGTTGGTGGGGCTGTCAAGAATGTGTTGGCGATTGCTACTGGCGTTTGCGATGGTCTCGGTTTGGGCCTGAATTCCCGGGCGGCGCTGATGACGCGGGGTTTGGCTGAAATTGCCCGCCTGGGCATGGCCTTGGGGGCAGATCGCCAGACCTTCATGGGCCTGGCCGGCATGGGCGACCTGATTCTGACCTGCACTGGCGATCTGTCACGCAATCGGCGGGTCGGTCTGGCGCTGGCGCAGGACAAGTCGCTGCCGCAGATTCTTGGTGAACTGGGGCATGTGGCGGAAGGCGTCTATACCGCGCGTGAAGTTGACCGGCTGTCGAAGGATCTCGCAGTCGACATGCCTATCAGTGCGGCCGTCGCTGCTGTGCTTGATGGTCGTCTCACGGCTGCTCGTGCGGTTGAGCAACTGATGGCGCGCGACCCACGCGAAGAACTGGCCTAATCCGTTCCAGGGAAGCCGAGCTGCCGCCAGGCCTCAAAGACGGTAACGGCGGCGGCGTTGGACAGGTTCAGCGAGCGTTGTCCCGCCAGCATGGGCAGGCGCAGACGGTTGTCAGGGCCGAATTCGGCCATGATCTCGGGCGGCAGGCCGCTGGTTTCCCGCCCGAATACGAATGCATCGTTTTCCAGAAACTTTGTCGTGAAAGGGCTGATTTTGCCCTTGGTCGTCATCGCGAACAGGCGTCGGCCAGCGAGAGCTTGTTTGCATGCCGCCCAGTCGGCATGGCGCGCGACGCGAGCATACTCGTGGTAATCGAGTCCGGCGCGACGACATGATTTGTCGCTGATGTCGAAGCCGAGCGGCTCGACCAGATGCAGCTCGGCCCCCGTATTGGCGCACATGCGAATGATGTTGCCGGTATTGGGAGGGATTTCCGGCTGAAAAAGAACGACGGCGAGCACGTTGCAATATTCCGAGATTGAAGGTGGCGGATTAAAGCACGAATTCAGTGCTTGAACGCACGGGCGGCGACTACGACAGTGACGGACTGGGCGCCATGGATTTTCAGGATTCGGGCGCATTCGTTTGCCGTGGCGCCGGTGGTCATCACATCGTCGACCAGCAATAGTTGTTGGGCGCCGAGGTCGCATGTGCATTCGAAGGCGCCACGGATATTTCGGCGGCGTTCCTTGTCCGTCAGGTCGGCCTGCGCCGGAGTTGCGCGCGTCCGCGCGAGCACATCGAGGTCTACCGGAATGCCAAGCGCCGTGCCCAGTGATTTGGCGATTTCGCCGGCTTGATTGAAGCCGCGTTCGCGCAGCCGATCGGGATGTAGCGGGAGGGGAACTATCCGGTCGAAAACCGGGTCTGTGATGCGTGCCAGCATTTGTTTCCCGAGCCAGTGGGCGGGAGCCAGCTGATGGCCGTATTTGAGGGCATGGATGACCCGATCAAGCGGAAAGTCGTAACGAAACGCGGCGAGGGTTCGGTCGAAATGGGGTGGATCTTTCAAGCAGGCTCCGCAACGTTCGCCATGGGTGGTCTGTTCTCCACAGACGGGACAGAGCTGGGGCGGTAGCAGCGGCAGATCGGCCCGACATGCCGGGCAGAGCAAATCGTTTTCGCTGTCGGCGCCGCAGAGCATGCAGCTGCCTGGTAGAAGCCGGGCGCTGACTGCCTTGATCAGAGACTGGTAAGGTAAAATTGACATCCCGATGAACTGTCCTCGATAATCCATAATTACCGATGCGCTTCGCATCTGATTTTTATAGCATTTTCTCACGCAAGGCCTCTCATGCAAGCTAGCTCCCTCGCCGCTGTTTCCTGTGACACCAAGCCACTGACGACCGATCGCCGGTGGGCTGTCGAGGATGTTCTCGCCCTCTACGACATGCCGTTGATGGATCTGGTCTGGCGTGCCCAAGGTGTGCATCGCGAGCATTTCGATCCGAACGCCGTTCAGCGGTCGACCTTGCTCTCGGTGAAGACCGGGGGGTGCTCCGAGGATTGTAGCTACTGCTCGCAATCGGCGCGTTACGAGACCGATACCGCACGCGAACGCCTGATGCCGCTTGAAGAGGTGGTGGCAGCTGCCAAGGCCGCCAAGGACAAAGGCGCTTCCCGCTTCTGCATGGGCGCCGCATGGAAAGGCCCGAAAGACAATGATCTCGACCGTGTTCTTGATATGGTGCGCGAGGTCAAGGCGCTCGGCATGCAGACATGCGTGACCCTCGGCATGCTCAAGTACGGTCAGGCTGAGAAGCTCAAGGAAGCCGGTCTCGACTACTACAACCACAATCTGGATACCGACAAGGAATTCTACGGCCAGGTCATCAAGACCCATACCCACGACGACCGCCTCGATACGCTGGACCAGGTGCGCGACGCAGGCATCAACGTCTGCTCGGGCGGCATCATCGGCATGGGCGAGTCGCGCAAGAACCGCGCGGCGCTGATCGTCCAGTTGGCCAACCTGCCGAAGCCACCGGAATCGGTGCCGATCAACAACCTTGTGTCGATTCCCGGCACCCCGCTGGCCGACAATCCGCGTCTCGATCCGTTCGAGTTCGTGCGTACCATCGCCGCTGCCCGCATCACCATGCCGACCTCCTGGGTTCGCCTGTCGGCTGGCCGCCAGGAGATGAGCGACGAGTTGCAGGCCCTGTGCTTCCTGGCCGGTGCCAACTCGATGTTCTACGGCGACTTCCTGCTGACTACCGGGAATCCTGACATCGAGCGCGACGACGCCTTGTTTGCCCGCCTGGGTATCAAGGCAGTTTGAATGCCGGTTTCGTCGATCGGCAGCAGGTCGGTCGACGTTTCTCCCGTGTTGCACCGTCCTACGCCGAGGCGGATTTTTTTGTCCGGGAGGTCGACAGTCGGATGCAGGAGCGTCTCGACTACGTCAATCTCCAGCCGAAACGGATACTTGATCTCGGGTGCGGTCGTGGCGGCAGTTTTTCGGCACTGGCGGCGCGCTATCCCGATGCGGAGTTAATTGGGCTGGACGTTTCGCCGGCCATGCTCAGTGCCGGCCGTGCGCAGAAAACCGGTTGGCGCCGCTGGCTGGGTATCAGGGAGACCGAGGATAACTGGCGTCTGGCCGCAGATGCGTCCCATCTGCCGCTGACTGCGCGTTCGACAGCGCTGGTTTGGTCCAATCTCCTGCTGCATTGGTTGGACGACCCGATCCCGGCACTGGCGGAGGCTCATCGTGTTCTGGAAATCGGCGGTCTGTTGATGTTCTCAACGTTGGGGCCGGATACGCTCAAGGAGTTGCGCACGGCGTTCAGCGACGGCTACGCGCACACCCAACGCTTTGCCGATATGCATGACCTGGGAGACATGCTGGTCGGCTGCGGATTCGCCGATCCGGTGATGGACATGGAAGTCATTACCCTGACCTATGACGATCTCGATGCCATGCTGGCCGAATTGCGGGCGGCGGGCTCGATGTGTGCGATGAAAGCACGCCGCCATGGTTTGACCGGACGCCAGTCCTGGGCGAATGCGCGTGCCGCCTATGAAGGCTTGCGGCGGGGTGGAAAGCTGCCCGCCACCTTCGAGATTGTCTATGGGCACGCCTGGAAGACGGCGCCGAAGCAGACGCCCGATGGCCGGGCTATTGTGCGCTTCGATCTGCCGCGTAAGGGATGATCGCTGCCGGAATCAGTCCGGTTTCTGCTTGAAGAACCTTATTGGCTTGGCGCTTGCGAACTGTGGCGCCGGAATGGCTTTGCGGCGGCGGTCCCGAATGCGCCAGCCGAGCAGCAATGCTACAGCAACCGAGTACGCCAGCGGCCAGAGTAAGGCAGTCGCCTTGACCAACCAGAAATAATGTACGCAGGCCAGAATGCTGATCAGATAGATGTTGCGATGTAACTCCTGCCATTTGCGTCCGCCGAGCTTGCGGATGGCCCATTGGTTGGAAGTTGCTGCCAGCGGCAGCAGTAGGATGAAGGCGGCGAAGCCGACTGTGACGAAGGGGCGCTTGGCAATGTCGCGGGCGATATCAGTCACTTCGAAGGCGTGATCGAAGCCGACGAACGACAGAAAATGCAGTGCTGCGTAGAAAAAGCAGAAGAGACCGAGCATCCGGCGCAGGCGTATCAGCCAGTGCCATTCCGTCATGGCTCGCAGGGGTGTGATGCAGAGGGTGACGAGCAACAGGTTGAAGGTCCAGATTCCGGTCCATCGCTGTACGAACTCAACCGGATTGGGGCCGAAATCATCGACATAGGCTGCCCAGCCCAGGCGGGCGAGAGGCAGCAGGCAGGTAAGGAAAAGCAGCGCCTTGATTTGGGCGAGTTGTCGGGTATTGGGGGCTGGGGTCATGTCAGAAATTTTTTTGTAGATCCATGCCAGCATACAAGCCGGCAACCTGTTCCGCATAGCCGTTAAAGGGGAGAGTCTTGCGCTTGAAGAACTCACCCAGCCGGCGCTCGTGGCTCTGGCTCCAGCGTCTGTGCGGAACATCGGGATTGACGTTCGAATAGAAGCCGTATTCTTCAGGGCCGGCCTTGGTCCATGTCGTTGCCGGCTGTTTTTCGACGAAGCGGATGCGGACGATCGATTTGGCGCCCTTGAAGCCGTATTTCCAAGGAACGACAAGCCTCAGCGGGGCGCCATTCTGCTTCGGCATTGTTTCCCCGTACATGCCGACGGCGAGAATGGTCAGGGGGTGCCGTGCCTCATCCAGACGAATGGCTTCCATGTAGGGCCAGTCGAGGAGCGGAATGCGCACGTAGGGCATCTGTTCTGGGTCGGCCAGTGTCCAGAATTCGACGAACTTGGCGTTGCCGGTAGGTTCGACGTGCTTGAGCAGTTCGCTGAACGGGAAGCCGACCCAGGGGATGACGGCGCTCCAGCCTTCGACGCAACGCATGCGGTAGATTCGTTCCTCGAGTGGTGCCCAGTTCAGGATGTCTTCAATGGCAAAGGTCTTGGCTGTTTTGACCTCGCCGTCGACGGTGACGCTCCATGGGCGGGTCCGCAGGCGGTAGGCATTTCTGGCCGGGCTTTCCTTGTCGGGGCCGAATTCGTAGAAATTTCCGTAAGTGCTGACCGACTTGAAGGGGGTCGGCTTGTCGTCAGTGAGCGAAAAGGGGCTGCTTTGCAGTTTGCCCAGGCTGGCCCCCGGCGTACCGGCCGCCTGCTGACCATGCGCCACACCCAGTGCGCCAGCGCTACCGGCCAGAAGCATGGTGTGGATGAATTTCCGGCGGCTGGCGTAGACGGCCGGGTCGGTGATGTTGGATGGCGGAATATTGTGGGGGTGGCGGATCAGCATGTCAGTTCCCGAGAGCGGTGTACTGATTGGTCGGCAGACTGTGGCAATTCTTACAGTTGTCTTGCTCTGCCTTGTTGACCGCTCTCGCGGCCACTGGTTCAGCCGCCCAGCGAGGCGTACAGCGCTACGATGTCTTCCCTGGCTTCGCTGAGCAGGTCGACATAGCGTTCGCGGTCGGCCGTTCGAGTTGCCTCCTCGGCAGGAGTTAGGGAAGGGCCGGGAAGCCAGCTCATGTCGTCATCCGCCAGCAGATTCGCGAAGTGCAGCGCATCGCACACCGTACATGGTATCTCGACCCGCTGGGGGTGCTCGTGGTCGCGTACCGCCTCGATGATGTGCTCGGGCATGCCCAGAATGTGCAGCAGGCTTTCGCCGATGCTCTCGTGCCACCCCGAGAGCAGTTCAAGCATCGCTTCCGGAGTGCTGCGGTATTCCTCGTATTCAGCTGCACGATACAGAAGATAAAAAATACCGATGTTGTGCACCAGGCCGGCCAACATGGCATCGTCTGGGTTAATGCGGCCAAGGCGGCGGGCGAGGACGCGGGCGATGGCGGCAACGTGGATGGCGTGCTCCCAAGTCGACCGCGAAATTTTGTCGTAGGCCGACAGATTGCGCGATTTGAGCATTTGCTCCAGCGCAACGGCCAGGGAGGTGGTGCGCACGACCTCGAAACCAAGACGCGATACGGCCATGTGCAGGTCGGTGATCGTCGTCCCAGACGGGTTGTAGGCGACAGAGTTGGCGAGCCGCAGCAACTTGCTCGAGATCAGCGGCTCGGCACTGATTGCGCGAACGACGAGCGGAATGCCAACCATCGGGTCGCGCAGCGTGTCGCGAACCATCATGGCGGCATCCATGCACGTCGGGAAATTCACATCGCCCGACAGGTCGCGGGCGATGTCTTCCAGGATGCGGAAATGAGAGAAGTTGCTCGTCATCTCATCAGCCGGCGATGTAGCGCTCCAGTTGGTCAATCAGGAACTTTTGGTCGCTGATCGTTTCCTTGACCAGATCACCGATCGAAATCATACCTACCACGCTGCCGTCTTCTGCCAGAACAGGCAGATGGCGGAAACGCTTCTCGGTCATCAGCGCCATGCATTCGTCCATGGTGGTACCCGGGGTGACATAGGCGACACGATCGCTCATGATTTCCCGAACGAGCGTTTCCTTGGAGCTCTTGCCGTGCAGAATGATCTTGCGTGCGTAGTCACGCTCGGAAAAAATGCCGACCAGTTGCTCTCCGTCAAGCACGAGCAGTGCCCCGACTTCGTGCTGCGCCATGACGGTGAGCGCGTGGTAGACCGTGTCTTTCGGGGCAACAACGGCCAGCGGGCGGGTGCGACCTGCGAGGAGCTGTTTGAGCGTTTTCATTGGTTTTGTCTCCTGATCCGAGGTGGGATGGAGTGCTCAGTCTATGCCGCCCGGCCTGGCCTGCCAAGCGCCTCAAAACAAAAAAGGCAGCCGAAGCTGCCTTTTCCGGAGTGAGGCCGGATCAGCGCAGACCAGCCGCGTATTCGGCAACTGCCTTGATTTCGACGTCGGAAAGCTTGGCGGCAATCATACGCATCATTTTTTCCGGGTCGTTGGCGCGTTCTTCGGTGCGGAAGGACTTCAACTGGGCTTCGGTGTATTCCGGGAACTGGCCAGCCAGGCGCGGGTACTGCGCCGGCAGACCGGCGCCAGCCGGGCCATGGCAGCCGGCACAGGCCGGGACGCCCTTCTTGAAATCACCTTGGCGCCAGAGTTTCTGGCCTAGCGCAATCTGCTTCTCGTCCTTGGCGGCAACCGGCTTCATCTTCTGGCTGGCGAACCAGGCTGCGACGTTCTTCATGTCCTCGTCGGAGAGGGCCGCAACCATGCCGCCCATGATGGCGTTGTTCCGTGCTGCCGGCTTGCCGTCAGCGGCTTTGAAGTTCTTGAGCTGCTTGTAGATGTATTCTTCGACCTGGCCGGCCAGATTCGGATTGGCAGAGGCGGCGCTGTTGCCATCGGCGCCATGGCAGGCGACACAGATGGTTTCGGCGATAACCTTGCCCTTGGCAGGATCTGCCTTGGCTTTGGCTTCTTCGGAAGCGTGGGTGATGAAACTGGTGGCAAGAAGAATTGCCATTGCCGCGGTACGAATCATTTTCGAACTCCTAGTGCGCGTTTATGGGCGCTTTGGCCGGAACGGAAGTTACAAACCTGTTATTCTATATCACTTCCCCCTCTCCTAGGCGGGTCTTCCGAGTTTTTTATGCCCTTGTTCCAGAATGCGGTCTTTCTGACGACCGTCGCCAATCTTCGTGATTTGCCGCAGGATGCCGTTCGCGAAGTGGCTTTCGCCGGCCGATCCAATGCCGGAAAATCTTCAGCCATTAATACCCTGGCCGGCCGCGTCCGCCTGGCCTTTGTCAGCAAGACGCCCGGTCGCACGCAACACCTGAATTACTTTACGTTGGCTCAGGGGAAGTATTTTGTCGATCTTCCCGGCTATGGATTTGCCAAGGCCCCTGAGGCGATCCGTTCGCAATGGGAAGGCCTGATCGGGCCGTATCTCAGCAAGCGGGATCAGTTGGTCGGGCTGGTGGTCATCATGGACTCCCGTCGGCCCTTTACCGATCTCGATATTCGCCTGATCGACTGGTTCAGGCCGACTGGTCGGCCCATCCACATCCTGCTGTCGAAGGCGGACAAGCTGAGTCGTCAGGAGCAGACGAAGATTCTGCGTTCGGTGAGGGCCGAAATCGCGACCTGGGGGGATGCTGCGCTGTATTCCGTGCAGCTGTTCTCGAGCCTCAAGAAGACGGGGGTCGAGGATGCGGAGCGCGTCCTGGCCGGTTGGCTGGAAATGGAAGTGAAAGCCAAGGAAAACAAAGGGCCCCCGGATAAGGGGGGTCCGGGGGCCAAAATGCCCTAACGTAGTCAAGGCACCCGCTCAGGGAGGTGAAGCGGGAGACAGCGCGTGCCATCTGCGTACTCTGACGCGGGTCAATGCGAAAAGTTCCGCTGTGTTTGAAAATTGATAGTCCGAATTTCTAGAGGTTGAAAAATGGCTGTAGTGACAGGCGGTTTCCCCGGTAACCGGATGCGCCGGATGCGGCGCGACGATTTTTCTCGCCGCTTGATGCGCGAATCCGTGCTGACGGCGAATGATTTCATTTACCCGGTTTTCGTCCTGGAGGGCGAAGGGCGAGTCGAGAAAGTGGCTTCGATGCCCGGCGTCGAGCGCCAGTCGCTGGATGTCCTCCTGAAGACGGCCGAGCGTGCCGCCAAGCTGGGGATTCCGGCTCTGGCCGTGTTCCCGGTGGTCGATGGCTCCTTGAAGTCCCTTGGTGCGGAGGAGGCCTACAACCCGCAGGGCCTGGTGCCGCGCGTGGTCCAGGCGCTGAAGCGCGAGTTTCCGGATCTCGGGGTGATTACCGACGTTGCGCTCGATCCCTATACCAGCCACGGTCAGGACGGCCTGATCGACGAAGCCGGTTACGTGCTGAACGACGAAACTCTGGATGTCCTGGCCAAGCAGGCGCTCTGCCATGCCCAGGCCGGTGCCGACGTGGTGGCGCCGTCCGACATGATGGATGGGCGTATCGGACGTATTCGTACCGATCTGGAAGCCGCGGGCCAAATCTACACCCGTATACTGGCTTATTCGGCTAAGTACGCATCCAGCTTCTACGGTCCCTTCCGTGATGCAGTCGGCTCGGCAGGCAACCTTGGCAAGGGTAACAAATACACCTACCAGATGGACCCAGCGAACAGCGACGAGGCCCTGCGCGAAGTGGCGCTGGATCTGGAGGAGGGGGCGGATATGGTCATGGTCAAGCCCGGCATGCCCTATCTGGATATCGTTCGCCGCGTGAAGGATGAGTTCAAGGTGCCGACCTATGCCTATCAGGTGAGCGGCGAATACGCGATGCTAAAGGCGGCCGCCCAGAATGGCTGGTTGAACGAGGAGGCCTGTGTCTTGGAAAGCCTGCTCGCTTTCAAGCGCGCCGGAGCCGATGGCATCCTGACTTACTTCGCGCTGGATGCAGCGGAATATCTGAAGGGATAGTTGTTAGTTGCTGGTTATTAGATGTTAGCGAGAGTTAGGAGGGGCGCCGTGGTGCCCCTCTGTTATTTGCGAAAGCTACATACTGCCGACTGCACAACTGCAATCAGGCGCCGGGGGCGCCGGATTGCGACAGGCAGGCAAAGTAAAGCATGGGCCATTGCTGCGGCCATTGGGCCAGCGGTTCGCGGCTGAAGCCGCTGCGGGCGTATTGTTCCCAGCGGCCGACGGCATAGCAGCGCAACAGGTTGGCCAGGGCGCCGAAATCAGCGTCGGGCTTGAGGTTCTCTTGCGTGGCAGCAATGCGGAGGGCCTGCTTCAAGGCGGCTTCGACCTTGTCGAGCAGTCCGTTGATGCGGGTCTGCAGGCGTTCGTTTTCGTTGACCAGGGCGTCGCCGATCAGCACCCGGGTCATGCCCCGGTTTTTCTGGGCAAAACGGAGTAGCAAGCCGACGATCGACTCGATCTGCTTGAGTCCCTCGCTCTCCTCGCTGGTGATCTGATTGATGACCCCAAACAGACTGGCTTCGATGAATTCGATGAGGCCTTCGAACATCTGCGCTTTGCTGGCGAAATGGCGATAGAGGGCGGCTTCCGAGCAGTCAAGCTTGGCGGCGAGGGCCGCTGTGGTGATTTTTTCCCCCTTCGGTT
Source organism: Dechloromonas sp. ARDL1 (assembly GCF_051122455.1). Classification (NCBI taxonomy): domain Bacteria; kingdom Pseudomonadati; phylum Pseudomonadota; class Betaproteobacteria; order Rhodocyclales; family Azonexaceae; genus Dechloromonas; species Dechloromonas sp. ARDL1. The sequence continues at coordinate 2,683,386 of NZ_CP168939.1, read as the reverse complement.
TTTCCAGCATTTCGGCCAGGGTTTGCAGGATTTGCAGGCGACGTTCGCCCGGTTTCGTTGCCATGATATCCCTCTCCTTGATTATTGATTTTGCCTGAAAATTATAGACGAGCGCAGCGCCCCGGCAATTGCAGGACACTGCCGATTTTGACGTCAACAAAGGGTGATTGGCGTAAGCCAGTGCTCACCCACATGGTCCTCATGCGCAGTTTCTTGGCGGTGACGAGATTGGGCAGGCTGTCTTCCACCATGATGCAGCGGCGTGGGTCGAGGTGCTCGGCGCGGAGCAGGGCCAGAAAGCCGGCACGCATCGGCTTGGGTTTGTAGCCGACCTTCTCGACCGAGTAGACGGCGTTGAAGCACGCCTTGAGTCCGGTTATGTCGAGGATCGCTTCGGCGTACTGGCGTGGGCCGTTGGAAAAGAGAATTTTTCGCCCGGGTAGGCGGCGTAGTGCGTGGATCAAGGCCTTGTCGTAAACAGAGCAGGACCCGGCTGTTTGGACAGATTTTCGACGGTGATAAGTGGAGCCCTGCGGGTGTAGCGTTATCCACGGTGACGGTTGCCGAAGGTCCGTTCAGACCGTAGGCGGCCGGCGCGGTGGGTAACGCGGGTTTCATGCGGCGAGGGGTTCCTGCGGCAAGCCGGCGAAGTAAATCATGTCCGGTGTCTTGCCGGCAAATGCCTGATGAGGCCGCCGGCTGTTGTAGAACGTGATGAACTGCCCCAGGCTCGCCTTGGCGTGGGATACGGACTCATAGGCTTTGAGATACACCTCGTCGTACTTGATGGTCCGCCAGAGGCGCTCGACGAAGACGTTATCACGCCAGCAACCCTTGCCGTCCATGCTGATACGAATGCCGTTCGCTTTGAGCTGCCCGGTGAATTCGCTGCTGGTGAACTGGCTGCCCTGGTCGGTGTTGAAGATTTCCGGCGTGCCGTAACGCGTTATCGCTTCCTGCAATGCCTCGAGGCAGAAGTCGGTGGTCAGCGTGTTCGATAAACGCCAGGCCAGAACCCGGCGACTGTACCAATCAACGATGGCGACCAGATAGACGAAGCCTCGGCGCATCGGGATGTAGGTGATGTCGGTCGCCCACACGTGATTGGGCCGCTCGATGCTCAGGTTGCGCAGCAGGTAGGGATAAATCGGGTGGGCCGCATGCCGACGACTGGTGTTCGGCTTGCGATACAAGGCTTCGATGCCCATCTGCCGCATCAGCCGGCGGATCCGCTTGCGGCCGACGGGCTGCCCCTCATTTCTGAGCAGGTCGCGCAGCATCCGGCTTCCGGCGAATGGGAACTCCAGATGCAATTCGTCCATCCGGCGCATCAGCGCCAATTCCTCGGTTGAGGTCGGTTTCGGCGTGTAGTAGGCCGTCGACCGTGCCAACGCCAGAATCTGGCATTGCCGGACCACTGGCAGGTCGTGATTGCGGTCAATCATCTTCTTGCGCTCAGCATGCCCGCCTTGGTGAGCGCCTTTTCTAAAAAATCGTTCTCCAACGTCAGCTGACCAATCTTGGCCTGCATGGTCTGGATGTCCGGTCCTATTTCCTTCGCCGGCTTCTCGCCAAACACAACCGACGAACGTTCCAGCAGTTGCATCTTCCAGTCCGTAATCTGGTTCGGATGCACATCGAATTGCTGCGCCAGTTCAGCCAGCGTCTTGTCGCCCTTCAAGGCAGCGATCGCCACCTTGGCCTTGAATTCCGGCGAGTGATTCCGCCGCTTCCTTCTCGTCATGCTCTTGCTCCTCATTCAAGCCGCTACGCGGCCGTGGGTGAAGCAAGGCTATCACTTATCCTACTGTCCGATTTTCCGGGGCCGGCTCTAACGACCATGCGCTCGAGGTCAGGGAAGCGATGGGTTTCGCGCAAAAAATGGTCGGGGTCGGTACCGTGGTGGCGAACCAAGCCCAGCAGGGTTGCGCCGTAGCGTACCCAGTAATCTTGGCGGATGCGTGTCGCTTCGTGTTCGCCCACGCCGAGATGGCGTTCGATGTAGTGCCGCATCGAACGATTGATGTGAGGAAAGATGTGTGCCGACGCATTATGAAGCGTGTTGTCGAGGTCGAATATCCAGACGGTTTTTTTCATCGGGTTGCCGCTCGGCCATTGAAAAAGCCCGCTGGCGCGGGCTTTTGGAGGGAGGCTGCTCAGTGCGACTTGATCATCGTTCCGACGCCGTGGTCGGTCAGAATTTCAAGCAGCAGCGCGTGCTCCACGCGGCCATCGATGATGTGTACGCCTTTGACGCCATTGCGCGCGGCATCCAGCGCCGAACCAATCTTGGGGAGCATGCCGCCGGACAGGGTGCCGTCCTCGACCATTTCGTCAATCTGCTTAGGCGTGATGCCGGTGATCAGGTTGCCCGCCTTGTCCAGAACACCCGGTGTGTTGGTCAGCAGGACCAGTTTTTCGGCCTTGAGGACTTCGGCGATCTTGCCGGCGACAACGTCGGCGTTGATGTTGTAGGTTTCGCCTCCCTCTCCGACACCAATCGGCGCGATGACCGGGATGAAGGCGCCCTTGTCGAGGTGGTCGATCAGCGAAGGATCGATTTGGGTGATTTCGCCAACCTGCCCCACGTCGATCAGGTCCCCGGGGTTGTCCTTGTTCTCGAGCATCAATTTCTTGGCGCGGATGCAGTTGCCATCCTTGCCGGTCAGGCCGACAGCCTTGCCGCCGTGCTGGTTGATCAGGTTGACGATGTCCTTGTTAACCTGTCCGCCGAGCACCATTTCGACGACTTCCATGGTTTCGGCATCGGTGACCCGCATGCCCTGGATGAACTCGCCCTTCTTGCCGACGCGTCCGAGCAGGTTCTCGATCTGCGGTCCGCCGCCATGGACGACGACGATGTTGAATCCGATCAGTTCGAGGAGAACCACGTCACGGGCGAAGCAGTTTTTCAGGTGTTCATCGGTCATGGCGTTGCCGCCGTATTTGACGACGATGGTCTTGCCGTGGAAACGCTTGATGTAGGGGAGGGCTTCGGCCAGAACGGCGGCCTTGGTGCCGGGGGAAAGGTCTTCGATGCTCATGGCGGGCTCCAGATGGAATCGCCGCGGATTGTACAAAGAAAAAGGCCGGAACGGGGTCCGGCCTTTGCATGGTGTCGCCGCCTCAGGCGATGGTCAACCGCTTGCTTGGGCTGGCCATGCGTTTGGGTAAGCTCAGTTCCAACACACCATCGTTAAATTTTGCACTGGCTTTGGCGTCATCAAGATCCTGCTCCAGCTGGAAGGAGCGCGATACCTTGCCGAAATAGCGTTCCGAGCGCAGCAGGCGGTCACCTTCCTTGGTTTCCTTTTCCTGTTTCACTTCGGCGCTGATGGAGACGAGATTGCCCTCGACGACGACATGGATGTCTTCCTTTTTGACGCCGGGGAGTTCGGCGTGGACAAGATAGCTGTCACCCTGCTCCTGAACATCCATTTTGATGGATGGGGTTTGGGCGGGTGTGCCATTGAAGTCGACGGGACGCACGAAAAAACCGCGGAACAGGTCGTCGAACGGATCAGTACGGGTGATGTTTGCCATGGTTGTCTCCTGGGTGGGTCAAGCTTTCCTGATCCCAATATAAGAGACGTTTTGTCGGTTTCAAGTGGCCGATTGGCGATGCTCGGGAAGCATCAGGATCGCATCCCGGTTGCTCCATGAGAAGCAGCGGGCAGCGGCTTCCTTCCACGGAAGCCATTGGCTGGCGCAGTGTTCATTCGGACTGGTGGTGACGGCTATCGGTTCGGGCAGGCACAGACTGAATACATGCTCGACATTGCTTGTTACGCCGGGGGCGTAGCGATGCCGCCATTCCTCGAAAATTTCATAAGTGTTGGTCAGCGACCAATTCCGAAAGTGTTCGGCAGGGAGCTGCAAGCCGGTTTCCTCGGCAACTTCCCGCTGGGCGGTCGCCAGCAGGCTTTCGTCGCCTTCGCGGCTGCCGGTGACGGACTGCCAGAACCCAGGGTGGGCGGAGCGTTCGAGCAGCAGGACATCGAGTTCGCGCGTGTGGATTACGACGAGAACGGAGACCGGTTGTTTCGGTTGTGTCATGCCTCGGGAAAGACTGGGATACCGCGGGCGGGGGTGTCGAGCAAAATCCAGAACGGTGATCCGGCATCCTTGCGCGTTTCGGCGGCGGCCTTGAATACCTCGATCAGAGTGGTGAAGTCATCGGGATCCTTGCTGCGCAACTCGGCGATTCCTTTGATCATCAGGACATGGCCTTTGGCTGGCTGCCAGTCCGTGTCGGTCAGGCAGTCAAACAGGGCGTCAAAATTGGCGCCATACCAGATGGGGAACTCCAGATCCCTGCCGAGTTCGGCCAGCGCCGTGTCCTTGTTCGCGTCTGGCGATATGTCCGCCTTGAGCAAACACAAGCGCTCCTTTTCGGCTGCGCTTTCCGTGGCCGCGCGGCGAGTGGGGGGGTGGAAGTAGACACCGGAAGTCTCGGCGGACTTGAACGGATGACAGCTCATGGATACAGGTTATTCCTTGATTCGTCTGAATGTCCGGTAGTGGTCATCCGTGTAGAAAAATTCCCCGCGCTCACCGGAAATGATGCGCCGAGGGCCACGGTCACGGCGCCACGGCGACTTGACCGTGTATTCCCGGTAATAGCCCCTCTGTTGCAAGGGAAGGCGCTTTTCGAAGTTGCCGAAGACGATGCCGTCGCGCTCGTAAGGAAACGGGCCGCCCTCTTTGATCAGGCTGAGCGTTTGTCGCGCCTCCCGGGGTAGTTCAGCGGCCGACACCGCATCGACAGACGCGTCATCGCGGCTGAAAGCAAAAGCGCTTCCAATCGCCAGCCAGAGGACGAGAAGGAAGCGCAGCCAGATCGGCATGGCGGAGGCCACTTAGCCCTGCGTGATTTCGACCTGGGTTTCCACCTTCTGACGCAGGCGGACATGCAACTCGCGCAGTTGCTTCTCGTCGACCGCCGACGGCGCGTCGGTGAGCAGACACTGGGCGCGCTGGGTCTTCGGGAAGGCGATTACGTCGCGGATCGACTCGGCACCGGTCATCATGGTGACGATGCGGTCGAGGCCGAAGGCCAGGCCGCCGTGTGGCGGGGCACCGTACTTCAGCGCGTCGAGCAGGAAGCCGAACTTGGCCTGTTGTTCTTCCGGACCGATGTTCAGTGCGGCGAAGACTTTCTCCTGTACGTCGGCACGATGGATACGGACAGAGCCGCCGCCCAGTTCCCAGCCGTTGAGCGCCAGGTCGTAGGCCTTGGCCAGGCACTTGCCCGGATCGGTAGCGAGGAATTCGAGGTGCTTGTCCTTCGGGCTGGTGAACGGGTGGTGGCAGGCGGTCCAGCGCTTGGACTCGTCGTCGTACTCGAACATCGGGAAGTCGATGACCCACAGCGGTGCCCACTTGGCGCCGGTGACGAAGCCCTTTTCGTGACCGATCTTGATGCGCAGCGCGCCCAGTGCGTCGCTGACGACCTTGGCCTTGTCGGCGCCGAAGAAGATCAGGTCGCCGGACTGGGCGCCGGTGCGCTCGAGCACGGTGCGCAGCGAGGCTTCCGACAGGTTCTTGACGATCGGCGATTGCAGGCCGGTCTCATTGACCTGAGTGACATCATTCACCTTGATGTAGGCGAGGCCCTTGGCGCCGTAGATGCCGACAAACTTGGTGTATTCGTCGATCTCCCCACGGGTTAGGCTGGCGCCGCCGGGGATGCGCATGGCGGCGATGCGGCCGCCGTCGCTGTTGGCGACATTGGCGAAGACCTTGAAGGCGACGTCCTTGAAGGCATCGGCGACATCGACCAGTTCCAGCGTGACGCGCAGGTCCGGCTTGTCGGAGCCGAAGCGGCGCATGGCTTCGGCGTAGGTCATGCGCGGGAATTCCGGCAGATCGACGTCGATCGCTTCCTTGAACACGCGGCGGATCAGTTGCTCCATCAGCGCGGTGATCTCGGCCTCGCTCATGAATGAGGTTTCGATATCGACCTGGGTGAATTCCGGCTGCCGGTCGGCGCGCAGGTCTTCGTCGCGGAAGCACTTGGTGATCTGGTAATAACGGTCGTAACCAGCGACCATCAGGAGCTGCTTGAAGAGCTGCGGGGATTGCGGCAGGGCGAAGAACTGGCCGGCATGCACGCGCGACGGAACCAGGTAGTCACGGGCGCCTTCCGGGGTCGACTTGGTCAGCATCGGGGTTTCGACATCGATGAAGCCGTTGTCGTCGAGGAAGCGGCGGAAAGCACGGGCCGTTTTGTAACGCAGCATCAGGTTGTTCTGCATCTGCGGACGGCGCAGGTCGATCACGCGATGGGTCAGGCGAACGTTCTCGGAGAGGTTCTCCTCATCAAGCTGGAACGGCGGCGTGACGGACGGGTTGAGCACTTCAATCTCATGGCACAGCACCTCGATCTCGCCGGAAGCGAGGTTGGCGTTGGTGGTGCCGGCCGGACGCGGACGGACCTTGCCGGTAATCTTCAGGCAGAACTCGTTGCGGACGGATTCGGCGATCTTGAAGGATTCGGCGCGGTCCGGGTCGCAGACGACCTGGGCCAGACCGTCGCGGTCGCGCAGGTCGATGAAGATAACGCCGCCGTGGTCGCGACGACGGTGGGCCCAGCCGCACAGGGTGACGATCTGGCCGTCGAGGGAGGCGTTGAGTTGTCCGCAGTAATGGGTACGCATGAAGATTCCGTGGGGTTGCTTAAGTGTTGGTAACGACGCGTGGATGCGGTGGCGGTGCCACGACACCCATCGAAATGATGTATTTGAGCGCTTCGTCGACGGTCATGTCGAGTTCGACGACATCCTTGACCGGCATCATCAGAAAGAAGCCGGAAGTCGGGTTGGGCGTGGTCGGCACGTAGACGCTGACATGCTCGCCTTCCAGATGGTTGATGATGTCGCCACCGGGGGCGCCGGTCAGAAAGGCGACGGTCCAGCTTCCCTCACGCGGGTACTGAACCAGAAGAGCCTTACGGAAGGCGTTGCCGTTCGGAGAAAAGAGGGTATCCGAAACTTGCTTGACACTGTTGTAGACAGAATTGACGACGGGAATGCGGGCGAGCAACTTTTCCCACCAGACGACCAGCTTCTGGCCGATGAAATTGGCTGCGAGCAGTCCGGTTAGAAAAATCATCAACAGCGTCAGTACGGCACCGGCACCGGGAATGGCAAAACCGACCAAGGTTTGCGGGTGAACTGAGGAGGGGAGGAGTCGCAACGACTGGTCCAGTGTGCTGACGATGAGCGACAGCACCCAGCCGGTAATAACCAGCGGGACCCAGATCAGCAGTCCGGTGATGAAGTAGCGCTTGATCAGTTGGCCACGCACGACGAGCAGTTTCCTTCCCCGGTTTGGCAAGGGGGCGGGGTGTCGGCCTTCTTACTGCCGCCCTTGAAGTCGGTGGCGTACCAGCCATTACCCTTGAGCTGGAAGCCGGCTGCAGACAATTGCTTGCTGTAGCTGTCCTTGCCGCATTCCGGGCAGGTGCTTAGCTGCGGGTCACTCATTTTCTGCAGATGTTCTTTCTGGAAACCGCAGGAGTCGCAGCGATATTCGTAAATCGGCATCAGAGTCCTCCAAAACCTTGAATTATAACCGAGAGTTCAGGTCGGTTATATCGGGGCCGATTTGCCGTTTTCAACCGATCATGCCGAGATAGGCGCTGGTAATCTGTGGTCCCCAGAAAAGAGCGATTGCCCCGGCTGCAGCAAGGTAGGGGCCGAACGGAATGGGGATATTTCGGCCATGGCGCGCGGCTACGATCAGGGTGATGCCGACCGCTGCGCCGACAACAGAGGAGAGCAGGATGATGGCCGGCAGCATTTGCCAGCCGAGCCAAGCGCCGAGTGCAGCGAGCAGCTTGAAGTCCCCGTAGCCCATGCCTTCCTTGCCGGTGGCCAGCTTGAACAGCCAAAACACGCTCCACAAGGCCAGATAGCCGGTCATGGCACCGATGACGGCCGACGAAAGGTCGCAATAGGTGGCCCACAGATTGAACGCCAGGCCCAACCACAGCAGCGGCAAGGTGATCGAGTCAGGAAGAAGCTGTGTGTCGAGGTCGATGCCAGAGAGGGCAATCAATGCCCAAATCAAAAGTAGCGCACCTACTGCCTGGGCTGTTGGGCCGAAGTGCCAGGCCGCATAGGCCGACAGCAATCCAGTCAGCGCTTCGACAATGGGATAGCGGGCCGAAATGGCTGCACCGCAGCCTGAACACTTGCCGTGCAGGATCAGCAGGTAGCTGAGGAGGGGGATGTTTTCCAGGGCAGCGATTTGGTGGCCGCAGGATGGGCAGCGCGAGCGAGGCTTGGCGAGTGACAGCGTTTCCACGGGAGCAGCCTCTTCTCCGCGCAATTCCGCACACTGTGCTCGCCAGTCGTTTTCCATCATCCTGGGCAGGCGATGAATGACGACGTTCAAGAAGCTGCCGACGCAAAGGCCCAACAGGCCGGCAGCCACCGCCAGCCCCCACAGTGTTTCCGGAATCATCAAACGACCGATCCGAGTTTGAAGATAGGCAGGTACATGGCTACCACCATGCCGCCGATCAGGGTGCCGAGGATGACCATGATCATCGGCTCCATCAGGCTGGACATGGCTTCGACGGCATCGTCGACTTCCTGTTCGAAGAAATCGGCAACTTTCCCGAGCATCGAGTCCAGCGCTCCGGACTCCTCTCCGATGGCGACCATTTGGGTGACCATGTTGGGGAACAGGTTGGTGTTTTGCATCGCGGTCGTCAGGTTGGTGCCTGTGGATACTTCGCCCTGGATTTGCCGGGTAGCGGTCTTGTATACGAAGTTGCCTGACGCGCCGCCCACCGACTCCAGAGATTCCACTAGAGGAACGCCAGCGGCGAACATGGTCGACAGGGTACGGGTCCACCGGGCAATGACGGATTTACGAACGATGTCGCCAAAAACAGGCATTCTGAGCAGTAGGCGATCCATCGCCATCTGCACCTTTTCTGAGCGTTTCCAGGACTCCAGGAATGCATAGAGGCCACCGCCGATGGCGCCAAAAATGGCCCACCAGTAGGCGACGAAGAAATCGGAGATGGCTATGACAAGTAGTGTCGGAGCCGGCAGGTCCGCGCCGAAGCTCTTGAATACGTCCTTGAAGGCCGGAATCACGAAGATCATGATGACGGCGGTGATGACGAAGGCGACCACGATCACCGCAATGGGGTAGAACAAGGCTGACTTGATCTTGCTCTTGATGGCAAGAATTTTTTCCTTGTAGGTTGCCAACCGGTCAAGCAGGGTGTCGAGAATACCTGCCTGCTCGCCGGCTGCCACCAGGTTGCAAAACAAGGCGTCGAAATACAGCGGATATTTACGGAACGCTTGGGACAGCGAACTGCCGGTCTCGACATCGGCCTTGATGTCGAGAAGGAGTTTGCCAACGGCTGGATTGGCGTGGCCGCGACCAACAATATCGAAGGATTGCAGGAGCGGGACGCCGGATTTCATCATTGTCGCCAGTTGGCGGGTGAACAGGGTGATGTCCTTGTCGGTGATTTTGCCCCCGGTCTTGAAGCGCAGCTTCTTGACCTTGGCGTTGGAGATGCCTTGTCGGCGCAAAGTCGTTTGAACGACCGATTCGCTGGCAGCACGCATTTCGCCGCGTACGGCTTTGCCGTCCTTGTTCTTGCCTTCCCACTGGAAGGTGCTTTCCTTGACTGCCGAGGCCTTCGGTCGTGCGGTAGCCATGCGTTGTCCCTTTGATTAAGCGTTGGTGGTGCTGAGAACCTCGTCGAGCGAGGTAACACCCTGTTTGACTTTCAGTAACCCGGACTCCCGGAGATCCTTGACGCCCTCTGTCTTGGCTTGCGCGGCCAGGTCGAGCGCCGATGCGCCGCTCATGATCATGCGCTGCATTGCTTCCGAGATCGGCATTACCTGATAGATACCGACCCGGCCTTTATATCCGGTTCCCTTGCAGCGGTCGCATCCCCCTGGGCCATAAAGTGTCCAGGATCCGTCGAGGTCGCTTTCAGCATACCCGGCGTCGAGTAGCGCCTGCCGTGGGATTTCCATCGGTTTCTTGCAGTTGCACAGGCGGCGCGCCAGACGCTGCGCCGTGATCAGCAGGACGCTGGCGGCAATGTTGAAGGTTGGGACGCCCATGTTCATCAGGCGGGTCAGCGTCTGCGGGGCGTCGTTGGTGTGCAGGGTGGACAGAACCAGGTGGCCGGTCTGGGCCGCCTTGATCGATATTTCGGCCGTTTCTAGGTCGCGGATTTCGCCGACCATGATGATATCCGGATCCTGGCGCAGGAAGGCCTTGAGGGCAACAGGAAAGGTCAGGCCAGCGCGGTCGTCGACGTTGACCTGGTTGATGCCGGCGAGATTGATTTCCGCCGGATCTTCGGCGGTCGAGATATTGATGCCGTCCTTGTTCAGGATGTTCAGGCAGGTATAGAGCGAAACCGTTTTGCCGGAGCCGGTGGGGCCGGTGACCAGTACCATGCCGTAGGGGCGGCTGATGGCATCCATCAGGGCGGCTTTTTGCTCCGGCTCGTAGCCCAGTGCTTCGATGCCGAGCGTGGCGGAAGTCGGGTCCAGAATACGCATCACGATCTTTTCGCCCTGCAGGGTGGGCAGGGTGCTGACCCGGAAGTCGATAGCGCGGCTCTTGGATAGGACCAGTTTCATCCGGCCATCCTGCGGAACGCGTTTTTCGGCAATATTCAGGCGGGAGATGACCTTGATGCGCGAGGCGATTTTTTCCTTGATTGCCAGTGGCGGGGTAGCAACCTCGCGCAGGATGCCGTCAACGCGGAAACGAATCCGATAGAACTTCTCGTAAGGTTCGAAATGAATGTCCGATGCGCCATCGTTAATGGCATCGAGGAGCATTTTTTGGATGAATTTGACAACCGGTGCGTCGTCAATTTCCTGGCCGGCTGCATCATCTGACTTTGCGGCGGCTTCTTCGTCGAGAAAGTCGAGGTTGATATCGTCGCTGGCCAAGTTTTTCAGCGTCTCGGCGGCGGACTCGGCGTATTTTCCGACCAGCGGGGCCAGCTTGGGGTGCTCAACGACGATCGGGTCGACGGCAAGGCCGGTCTGGAAGCGGATTTCATCCAGTGCACGCAAGTTCGTCGGATCGGCGATGGCGACGGATAGACGATTGCCGCGCTTGTTGAGAGGAATTACCTTGTGCGTGGCGATTAGCTTGCGGTCGATGGCGTCGGCCGGGATGTGTGCTTCGTCGAAGGCGTTCAGGTCGAGCAGCGGGTAGCCGAAGGTGTCGGCAACAAAGCGGGCCACATCCAGTGCGCTGGCTTTCTGGCTGGCAATGATCTGCTCAATCAGCGATGTCTTGCTGTTGCTGGCTTGGGCCAGCAGTTGTTCGGCCTCGGCCTCCTTGAGTTGCCCGGCCTGTACAAGCGCACGCGCCAAGCCGCTAAGAGGAGGATTTTGAGGTGTTGCTGCCATCGAATCGGCCTCGGCCTCCTTGAGTTGCCCGGCCTGTACAAGCGCACGCGCCAAGCCGCTAAGAGGAGGATTTTGAGGTGTTGCTGCCATCGAATGAGCTTAAATGCCGTATAGATCGGTTGATGATGCTACGCAGCAGGCTGTTTGTAAAGGTTCGTCCGCCTTGTTTAATCTGGCGCAGGGCGGAATATGCGGACGGTTACCACGCGCCGATCTTTCGTCTGAAGGATTTCCACCGCAATGCCCGCCAGCTTGATACTGATTCCCGATTCCGGAATATCCTGAAAGTGTTCTAGTATCAGCCCGTTGAGCGTCTTGGGGCCATCCAGTGGGAAATCAAGCCCGAGCATGCGGTTGATGTCGCGTAACTGGCGTGCTCCCTCGACAATCGCTTCGCCCTTGTCCGTCCAGCAAAGTTCCTGTCCGAGGCCCGGCATCGAGGTTGTGAAGTCGCCGACGAACTCCTCGATGATGTCTTCCAGCGTCAATAGTCCGAGGATTTCGCCGTACTCATCCACGACAAATCCAATGCGTTGCCGGTTCTCCTGGAAAAAAGCCAGTTGGGAAAACGCTGGCGTCCCCGCAGGTATGTAGTAAGGCGGCTGTACCTGCTGCATCAGCGCGCTCTCGTCGAACGAATCGTCGCCGATGCTTCCCAGTAGGCGACGAACCGGGAGAATGCCCAGCAACTGATCAAGAGACTCGCGGCAGGCTGGAAGGCGGCTGTGATAGCTGGTGGCCAGTTGGCTCTTGACCTCTTCCCATGGACGGTCGATGTCGAGAATTTCAATGTTGCCACGAGGGGTCATGACGTCCTCGACGGTGATTCGGTTCAGCTCGAACAGGCTGGAAAGGATCGTGCGGTGTTTTTGCGGGATGATGTGCGAGGACTCAAGGACCAGGCTGAGCAGCTCTTCCTGTGACAGCTGTGGTGGCTGGTTGCTGGCCGCCGGGGTTAGCCGCAGGACGCGCAGCAGCATGCTGGCAAACAGGTTGACGAACCAGACGATCGGGTAGAACAGCCGCAGCAGCGGCGTCAAAACATAGCCGAGCACCAAGGCCAAGCGGTCGGCATGGGTTGCGCCAATGATCTTGGGGGTGATTTCTGCGAATACCAGAATGGCGAAGGTTACTGCCAGGGTCCCCGCGCCGAGAGCCCATTTCCCCTCGCCAAATAATTCGATCGTGATCACGCTGACCAGGGTGGCAGCCGCTGCGTTGATCAAATTGTTGCCAAGCAGAATGACACCTAGCATCTTGTCGGTGGTGTTCAGCAGCGACAGAGCCTTCTGGGCACCGTGGTGTCCTTGTTGGGCAAGATGCCTCAAGCGGAAACGGTTGGATGCCATCATGGCCGTTTCGCTGAGCGAGAAAAAGGCCGACATGGCTAACAGCAGCGCAAGGGCGGTTAGCTGCGCCGAAAGAGGTATGTCGTCCACAGGTTAAATGCGCCCGAGCACCACTTCCGCTACGAAGCGGCTGCCGACATAGGCCAGGATCAATAGTGCAAATCCGGCCAGCGTCCAGCGCAGGGCACGCTTGCCGCGCCAGCCCCAGGCGTGCCGTCCGATCAGAAGGGTGGCGAAAATTCCCCAGGAGGCGAACGCGAACAGCGTCTTATGATCGACCGAAAGCGGCTTGCCGAACAGTGCCTCGGAAAAGAAAACGCCACTGCCAACGGTGAGCGTCAAGAGGATGAAGCCAATCAGCAGCATCTTGAATAGCAGCGACTCCATGGCCAGCAACGGGGGCAGGCTGGCCAGACTGCGTTTCAGCGAGCGATTGTGCAGCGAGCGTTCCGTGAACCCCATGAAAATGGCGTGTAAGGCAGAAAGGGTCAGCAGGCTGTAGGCCAGCATGGCGGCGAGGAAGTGCAGCTTGAACCCGGTGGCGCTGGCGTGGGCCACGAGGTGCACATTCGGGAAAATCACTGGGAGCAAGGTGCAGCCGGCCGCCAGTGGCAAGACCATCGGCTGCATGCCCTCCATCCGGGCCATGAAGCTTTCCAGCCAGTAAATCAGCACAGCAAGCCACATCATCAGCGATAGCGCAAAACTGAAGGAAAAACGCATGCCGGCTTCTGTAAACAGGGCGTCGTAGAGCCCGGTGGCGTGAATGATGAGCGCCAGTGCAATGGCGGCGCGCTCCCAGGTTTGCATGGGGCAGGCGACGCACTGGCCCTCGACTTCGCGCCACCGCGTGTTCCAGAAGTGGAAACCGAGTGCGCCATATATCAGGGCAGCGAGGATGTGCGGCAGAAGCTGAATTACAATGTCGGACATCCTTGAATTCTACTAGAAGCCCAACGCACATGCTTGATAACCTGACCAATCGCCTTGCCCGCGTCATGAAAACGCTTAAGGGCGAGGCGCGCCTGACAGAATCCAATATTTCCGATGCCTTGCGCGAAGTCCGCATGGCGCTGCTGGAAGCAGACGTCGCCTTGCCGGTGGTCAAGGATTTCATTGCCGCGGTGAAGGAAAAGGCGGTCGGCGAAGAGGTTATCGGTTCGCTGAGCCCAGGGCAGGCCTTGATTGGCGTTGTTCATGCCGAATTGGCCAAGGTTATGGGCGACGCGCACGAAGGCATCAATTTCAATACCCAGCCCCCCGCTATTGTCCTGATGGCGGGTTTGCAGGGTGCCGGCAAGACAACGACGGTCGGCAAGCTGGGCAAGTTCCTCAAGGAGAACCACAAGAAGAAGGTTCTCGTGGTGTCATGCGACGTCTATCGGCCCGCCGCCATAGAACAGCTGAAATCGGTTGCCGGTCAGGCTGGTGTCGATTTCTTCCCGTCTTCCGTCGGCGAGAAGCCCGAGGCCATTGCGACCGCAGCAATCGACTGGGCCAAGCGCCACTACCATGACGTGCTGCTCGTCGATACGGCCGGCCGCCTGGCGATCGACGAAGAGATGATGGCCGAAATCAAGCGCTTGCATGCGGCCATCAGTCCGATCGAAACGCTGTTCGTCGTTGACGCCATGCTGGGTCAGGATGCCGTCAATACCGCCAAGGCATTCAATGAAGCATTGCCGTTGACCGGTGTCGTGCTTACTAAACTGGACGGTGATGCACGGGGCGGTGCAGCATTGTCGGTACGCCATATCACCGGCAAGCCGATCAAGTTCGCCGGCGTCGGCGAAAAGCTGAGCGGTTTGGAGGCTTTCCATCCCGAGCGGATGGCGTCGCGTATCCTCGGTATGGGCGATGTGCTGTCGCTGATCGAGGAGGCGCGCAAGGGGCTGGATGAAGAGAAGGCCGTTGCTTTCGCCAAGAAACTGAAATCAGGCAAGGGCTTTGACCTGAACGATTTCAAGGAGCAGATGGCCCAGATGCGCAATATGGGCGGTCTGACCGCCCTGATGGACAAGATGCCGGCGCAGATCGCCCAGGTGGCAGGGGCGCTGCCGGCCGGAGCGGAGGGCAAGATCATCGGTCGCGTCGAAGGCATCATCAATTCCATGACGCCGCAGGAGCGCGCCAAGCCGGAACTGATCAAGGCCAGCCGCAAGCGCCGTATCGCGATGGGGGCGGGGGTTCAGGTTCAGGAAGTCAATCGCCTGCTCAATCAGTTCGAGCAGACGCAGAAGATGATGAAACAGTTTTCCAAAGGTGGTATCGGCAAGCTGATGCGCGGCATGAAGGGCATGCTGCCCGGCATGGGTGGCTTGGGGCGCTGATCAGTTGCCGGCTTGCGCCAGGCGGGCCGGCTTGTCGTAAAACCACTGGTTCTGCCAGGCGGCGCGCACCATGTTCGGATATTCCGGCTTGCCCAGGCTGCCGTTATAGCGGCCCAGGGCGCGGAAGAGATCACCCTTCTCGATATCCAGATAATGGCGCAGGATGGTGCAGCCGTAGCGCAGGTTGGTGCGCAGGTCGAACAGCGAGTCCTCCGGGCGTCCGATCAGTTTTACCCAGAACGGCATGACCTGCATGTAGCCGCGCGCCCCGGCCGACGAAACCGCATATTTGCGGAAACCCGACTCGACCTGCATCAGTCCCAGCACCAGTTGTGGGTCGAGGCCGGCGCGCGTCGCTTCGTAATGCACGCTGCGTAGCAAGTCGATCCGGTATTCGCGGTTGGGAATCCGCTTCTCCAGGCGCGGCGACATCGCGGCCAGCCAATCGACGGCCTCCATTGGCGTCTTGAATGAACTGACGCTCGGCCGGGAATCGGAAACGGCCTTGTGCAGGGCAGCCTGCGCACTGGCCGATAGTGCTTCGTACTTCTGCGCGCCGGCGTAGGCCGCCGACGCGCCGGACAACAACAGCGCGGCGATCAGGCGGCGCACAACTTCCCTTGCAGGGTGGAAACGATGTCGGATTGGGCAATCATCGTCGCCTCTTCATCGCGGCGGCCCTTGTACTCGAGTTGGCCGTCCTTGAGGCCGCGTTCGCCGATCACCACGCGATGCGGAATGCCGATCAGCTCCATGTCGGCAAACATGACGCCGGGGCGTTCGTTGCGGTCGTCGAGCACGACATCGAGCCCGGCCTGCTTCAGGTCGGCGTACAACTGGTCAGCAGCTACCTTGACCGCCTCGCTCTTGTGGTAGCCCATCGGCACGATGCACACCTCGAATGGCGCGATGGCAGGCGGCAGCACGATGCCCTTCTCGTCGTTGCCCTGTTCGATGGCGGCCCCAACGATACGCGAAACGCCGATGCCATAGCAGCCCATTTCCATGGTCTGACTCTTGCCGTTCTCGTCGAGGTAGCTGCAGCCCAATGCCTGGGCGTATTTCTGGCGCAGTTGGAAGATGTGGCCGACTTCGATGCCGCGGCAGATATCCAGCGTGCCTTTGCCATCGGGTGATGCATCGCCGGCAACGACGTTACGGATGTCGAATACCTCGGGTTCCGGCAAGTCACGGCCGAAGTTCACGCCGGTCATGTGGTAGCCGGCTTCATTCGCCCCGCAGACAAAATCGCTCATGACGGCGATGCTGCGGTCGGCAATCACGGTGATCTTTTCCCGGTCGATGCCGACAGGGCCGATGAAGCCGGGTTTGCAGCCCAGATGCTCGATCACTTCTTCTTCGGTGGCAAAGCGGAAAGGATTGATTACGGCAATCTTGCTGGCCTTGATTTCGTTGAGCTCGTGGTCGCCTCGCACCAGAAGCAGCGCGAAAGTCGGTTGCCCTTCCTCTTTTTCACTAACGACCGCGATGGATTTGACGATCTTGTCGAGCGGCAAGTTGAGAAACTTGGCGACATCGACGCATGCCATCTTGCCCGGTGTGTGCGTCTTTTCCATCGATTGAGCGGCGGTGGCGCGAGGCGAGGTCGGAGCAAGCGCTTCGGCGAGTTCAACGTTGGCCGCGTAGTCGGAGGCCGGACAGAAGGCGATGTCGTCTTCGCCGGATTCGGCCAGGACATGGAATTCATGCGACCCGGTACCGCCAATGGAACCGGTATCGGCGGCGACAGCGCGGAACTTCAAACCCAGGCGGGTGAAGATGCGGCTGTACGTCGCGTACATGTTGCCGTATTCGCGCTTCAGGTCATCGAACGAGGCGTGGAAGGAGTAGCCGTCCTTCATCAGGAATTCGCGTCCGCGCATGACACCGAAACGGGGGCGGATTTCGTCGCGGAACTTAGTTTGTACCTGATAGAGGTGGATGGGCAGCTGGCGGTAGCTTTTCACGTCGCGGCGGACAACGTCCGTGATGACTTCTTCGTGTGTCGGTCCGATGACGAATTCACGCTGGTGCCGGTCCTTGAAGCGCAGCAGTTCAGGCCCGTACTGCTCCCAGCGCCCCGATTCCTGCCACAGTTCAGCAGGCTGAACGGCCGGCATCAGCAGTTCCAGAGCTCCGGCATTGTTCATTTCTTCGCGGACGACATTTTCGACCTTGCGCAGGACGCGCAGTCCCAGGGGCATCCAGGTGTAGATGCCAGCGGCGGCCCGCTTGATGTAGCCGGCGCGCAGCATCATTTTCTGGCTGATGACTTCGGCGTCCGCCGGTGCTTCCTTGAGAGTGGTGAAAAAGAACTGCGAAGTGCGCATGGGATGCTCTTGAATTCGTTGGGAAACCTCAATTTTACACGGTCCCGCTTCTTTGCATGTGAACGCCCTTTGTGAAAGAATCGGGGCAACCATTAATTTTGCAGGATTTTTATGCTCGATCGCGAAGGCTATCGCCCGAACGTCGGCATCATTCTTTGTAACGCCAAAAACGAGGTTTTCTGGGGTAAACGCATACGGGAGCATTCCTGGCAGTTTCCGCAAGGTGGCATCAAGCGCGGCGAAACGCCGGAAGAGGCCATGTACCGTGAACTGCACGAAGAGGTCGGGCTCATGCCTGAACATGTGCGTATCCTCGGGCGAACCAAGGGCTGGTTGCGTTATGAAGTGCCGACACACTGGATTCGCCGCGAGTGGCGCGGGTCGTACAAGGGCCAGAAGCAAATCTGGTTTTTGCTGAGGCTGGTTGGGCGCGATAGCGATGTCAGTCTGCGGGCAACGAGCAAGCCGGAGTTCGATGCGTGGCGCTGGAACGATTACTGGGTTCCCCTCGAAGCCGTGATCGAGTTCAAGCGCAGTGTGTATGAGCAGGCGCTCAATGAACTCGTCCGTTTTCTCGACTTTGACCGCAAGGGGCTTCGCGTAAAGCGCGAGGCCGAGGCCGCTTTGTCCGATATGACAGGCGACGAGGAGGAGAAATCGCCATGAAACGACAGGCGGTGGCGTTCTCCCTGCTTGCCCTGCTGGCGCTGGCGCCGTTTGCCAGTACGGCGGAGCAGGACGAGGATGGTTTTCCAAAGCAGTGGCAGGAGATTGGTGTCCAGTTTCCGTCGCCGCCAGCCAGTGATGCGTTGATCCCGCTGTATGTGAGCGCAGCGACGGCCAATCATTTCTATATTGACGGTCCGAGCTTGAGCTTGGGTGCCGATCAGGTGATCCGCTATGTGCTGGTTGTCGAGACACCTAGCGGTGTGCGTAACGTGACCTTCGAGGGGATGCGCTGCGAGTCTAAGTCGCGTCGTATCTATGCCTCGGGGCGTCCGGATGGAACGTGGTCAAAGGCGCGTCACAGTGATTGGGTCCGCATTTCGGATGCCTATGCCAATCGCCAGCACGCAGTGTTGTTTCTTGAGTACTTTTGCCCGTTCGGCAATCCGGTGCGGACTGCCGATGAGGCGCGCAATGCGTTGGTGCGTGGTGGGCACCCGGATGTTCGTCGCTGAGTCATTACGCCATGTCCCCTGATCGCCTGGTACTTGAATTCGACCGCGCGTTGCGCACGGTTTTTGCTCCAGCCCGCACGGTTCGCCCTGTTCCCGGCGTGGACTTCTCGGAACCGGTCATGAGCGAGGCGGAGCGTCGGCATGCTTGTGGGCTGATGCGGGTCAACCATTGCGGAGAGATTTGCGCGCAGGCCTTGTATCAAGGGCAGGCGCTGACCTCGCGCGAGCCCACGGTCAAGGAATCGCTTCGGAGCGCGGCGGATGAAGAAACCGAGCATTTGGCCTGGACCGAGTCGCGCATCAGGGAGCTCGGGGGGCGCAAAAGCCTATTGAATCCGCTGTGGTACGTCAGCTCGCTCTCTCTCGGGGTTGCTGCGGGGGTGATGGGCGATAAATGGAATCTGGGCTTTTTAGCGGAAACCGAAAGGCAGGTGGAGGCCCATCTCGACGGACATCTCGTCGATCTCCCAGAGCAGGATGACAAATCGCGGGCTATCGTCGATCGCATGCGGCTCGACGAAATCCAGCATGCCGAAATGGCTATTCGCTTCGGTGCCGCCGAATTGCCAGTGCCGATCAAGTTGGGGATGAAGGTCATGGCGAAGCTCATGACCTTTACTGCTTATCGCATCTAAATCAGCCAGCCTCAGGCTTCGTCGATGATTTCGAAGTCGGCGGTTATGTCGGCAGTTTTGCCGATCATGATCGATGCAGAGCAGTATTTGTCTTTCGATAGTTCGATGGCGCGTGCCACGGCATCCGGTTTCAGGTTTCGCCCCTTCACGCGATAGTGAAAGTGGATGCGCGTAAATACCTTGGGGTCCGTTTCCGCGCGTTCTGCGGTTAGGCTGACGTCGCAGCCACTAATTTGATGGCGTCCTTTTTTCAGGATCAGCACCACGTCAAATGCGCTACAGCCGCCGGTCCCGGCCAAGACCATCTCCATGGGGCGAAAGCCTAGATTCCTGCCGCCGGCCTCGGGGGCTCCGTCCATGACTGCAGAGTGTCCGCTGCCGCTTTCTGCCACGAACGACATGCCGGCATCACTGCCCATCCATCTTACTGTGCATTCCATTTTGGTCTCCTTGCTGGGGTGCTCAATTTTAGCGGAATTGCAGGAAGAGAACTGGCGGGGGTGTTTTTGCTGCGTCGCAGCAATCTTGGTTTGGAGTTTGCAGGAGGTTTAGTGTTTTGTTTGGGTTGTTTAATGATTAATTTGTGCCGAATTAATTTGTTTTATTATTAAAATACAGTGCATTATAGTTAATTAATTTTAATTATCAGTCAATAATATAATTGGTTGTGCGATGCACAAGAATAGCTTGCTGGCAACCTTGTGTTCGGGCAGAATGTGAAGCGTACGAACTGTAGTGACTTGGTAGCGATGAGTTCTTCGGTTCAGATTTGTCTCCTCCACCCTCCTCCTTTGGTGTGGATTTAACGCGGCTCAGCGAGCCGCGTTTTTTTTGTCTATTTGTCAGAGTGGTTGAAAAAGATTGACAGCGACGCAATACGTCGACTAAAATCCGCGCCTTTCTCCAATCTGCGCCCAATTTTTCAGGACGGCACACACATGAAAACGTTTTCCGCCAAGCCACATGAGGTGAAGCGCGAGTGGTTTGTGGTAGACGCCACAGACAAGGTGCTCGGCCGCCTCGCCACCGAAATCGCTCGTCGCCTTCGCGGCAAGCACAAGGCTATCTATACCCCGCACGTTGATACCGGCGACTTCATCGTTGTCACCAACGTTGAAAAGCTCACCGTTACCGGTAACAAGGCTGAAGATAAGAAGTACTTCCGCCATTCCGGTTACCCGGGCGGTATCTACGAAACCAACTTCAAGAAGATGCAGCAACGCTTCCCGGGTCGTGCCCTGGAAACCGCCGTCAAGGGCATGCTGCCGAAGGGTCCGCTGGGCTACGCCATGCTCAAGAAGCTGAAGTGCTACGCCGGCGACCAGCATCCGCACACTGCCCAGCAGCCGAAGGCTCTGGAAATCTAAGGGGATATCATGGCTGAAGGTTATTTCTACGGTACCGGCCGTCGCAAGAGCGCCGTTGCTCGTGTTTTCATGAAGCGCGGTTCCGGTGCCATCGTCGTCAATGGCAAGCCGGTTGATCAGTTCTTCTCCCGCGAAACCGGTCGCATGATCGTTCGTCAGCCGCTTGAGCTGGTCGAGCAATTGAATGGTTTCGATATCAAGGTCAATGTCACCGGTGGTGGTGAGTCCGGCCAGGCTGGTGCCGTTCGTCATGGCATTACCCGTGCCCTGATCGAATACGATGCAGCGCTGAAGCCTGCGTTGTCAAAGGCTGGCTTTGTTACCCGCGATGCTCGTGAAGTCGAGCGTAAGAAGGTTGGCTTCCACAAGGCGCGTCGCCGGAAGCAATTCTCCAAGCGTTAATGCGCTTGTCAAAGAGGCCGCCTCGGGGCGGCTTTTTTATTGCCTGTTCCTGGTGCGCGACTCGAGCGTTGGGTGTAAAAAAAGCCTCGGCATTTGCCGAGGCTTTTGCATTTGAGTGCAGCCTGTCTCAGGATAGGATGAGATTGTCGCGGTGGATTATTTCCGGTTCGTCCACGTAGCCGAGGATGTTTTCGATATCGGCTGTCGTCTTGCGGGCGATCAGGCGTGCTTCGCCGCTGCCATAGTTGCTCAGACCGCGGGCGATTTCATGGTTGTCGGGGCTGATGCAGGCGACGGCGGCGCCGCGTTCGAATTCGCCCTCGGCAGCAATGACGCCGATGGGGAGGAGGCTCTTGCCGGCGCGCAGGGCTTCCACGGCGCCGGTGTCGAGAACCAGGCGTCCGGCGAGTTGTAGGTGGTCGGCCAGCCATTGCTTGCGGGCGGCAAGTGGGGGTGTGGTGGATACCAGTAGGGTGCCTACTGACTCGCCGGCTGCCAAGCGGATGATCGGGTCGGTTTCGTGGCCGCTGGCGATGGCCGTGTGGGCGCCGCTGCGGGCGGCGCGTTTGGCGGCAATGACCTTGGTGATCATGCCGCCGGTGCCAACCTGGCTGCCGGCGCCACCGGCCATGGCTTCGAGCGACGCATCGCCGGCGATCGCCTCCTGGATCAGGGTGGCGTTCGGGTCTTTGCGTGGATCGGCCGTGTATAGGCCTTTCTGGTCGGTCAGGATGATCAGGGCGTCGGCTTCGGTCAGGTTGGCGACGAGGGCGCCGAGCGTATCGTTGTCACCAAACTTGATTTCGTCGGTGATGACGGTGTCGTTTTCATTGATGATCGGCACGATGCCAAGACCGAGCAGTGTCGTCAGTGTCGAGCGGGCATTCAGATAGCGCTTGCGGTCGGCCAGGTCGTCGTGGGTGAGCAGGATCTGCGCGGTGTGTACCCCATGTTTGCCGAAGGCAGCCTCGTAGGCCTCGACCAGTCCGGCTTGTCCAACGGCGGCGGCGGCCTGTTTTTCATGGACGGTCTTCGGGCGGCGGCCCCAGCCCAGGCGTTGTACGCCGCAGGCGACCGCGCCGGAGGAGACGAGGATGATTTCGCGCCCCCGTGCACGCAGGGTGGCGATCTGGCGCGCCCAGTCGCCAATGGCGTTCAGGTCGAGGCCGGTTCCGTTGTTGGTAACGAGCGCCGAGCCGACCTTGACGACCAGCCGCTTGGCATTGGCGAGGCGGGTCTGGCTCATGCTTCTTCCGTCGTTCCTTCGTCTTCGTCATCGGCCACTTCCGGAATGGCCATCTGTTCGAGGGCTTCCTGGATGGCGTAGATCAGCGGCCTGGTGCCTTCGCCATTGATGGCGGCGATGGAAAAGACCGGGCCATCGTACTTGGTGGCTTTCTTGTAGGCCTTGAGGAAGTCCTTGACCGCCTTCTCTCGTTCTTCTTCGGGAATAAGGTCGAGTTTGTTGAGAATCAGCCAACGCGGTTTTTCGACTAATTCCGGGTCGTGCTTGGCGAGTTCGCCAACAATGGCCTTGGCGTCGCGTACCGGGTCGGCCCCCGGGTCGATCGGTGCGATGTCAACGAGGTGCAGCAGGATGCGGGTGCGCTGCAGGTGCTTGAGGAAGCGTATGCCCAGGCCGGCGCCATCGGCGGCACCTTCGATCAGGCCGGGGACGTCGGCGACGACGAAGCTCTTTTCGGCACCAACGCGGACGACGCCGAGATTGGGGTGCAGCGTGGTGAAGGGGTAGTCGGCCACCTTCGGGCGGGCCGCAGAAATGGCGCGAATCAGCGTGCTCTTGCCGGCGTTGGGCAGGCCGAGCAGGCCGACGTCGGCGAGGACGCGCAGTTCGAGGCCGAGCTCGTGCTCCTCGCCTTGTTCGCCCTTGGTGCATTGGCGGGGTGCGCGGTTGGTCGAGGATTTGAAGTGGGTGTTGCCCAGGCCGCCCTTGCCGCCCTTGGCGATCAGCACTTTCTGGTCGTGTTCGGCGAGGTCGGCCAGGACTTCGCCGGTGTTCAGGTCGGTGACGACGGTGCCGACCGGCATGCGCAGTACGATGTCGTCGCCGCCGGCGCCGTAGCAGTCGGCACTGCCGCCATTCTCGCCGCGTTGGCCGAGGAACTTGCGGGTGTAGCGGTAATCGACCAGGGTGTTGATGTTGCGGTCGGCGATGACATAGACGCTGCCGCCCTTGCCGCCGTCGCCACCGTTGGGGCCGCCCATTGGAATGTACTTCTCGCGGCGGAAGGTGGCGATGCCGTTGCCGCCATCGCCGGCCTTGACGTAGATTTTTGCTTCGTCGATGAACTTCATGATCTGTTCTTCCTGCCTCCGGTGAGGCGTTGATTCCTTATGGGGCTGGGCTCTCGGGGAAAGTGCAGGCCAATAAAGAAAAAAGCCCTATCCGTGGCGGATAGGGCTTCTTCGGTTTCCGCCAGGCCGATTTATTCGGCGGCCGGAACGATCGAAACCGTGCGGCGCTTCTTTTCGCCCTTGATGGCGAACTGGATGACGCCATCCTTCAGCGCGAACAGGGTGTGATCCTTGCCGCAGCCGACGTTTTCGCCCGGGTGGAATTCGGTGCCGCGCTGGCGAACGATGATGTTGCCAGCCAGGACGAATTGACCGCCGTAGCGTTTGACGCCCAGTCGTTGGGCTTGTGAGTCGCGGCCGTTACGTGAACTACCGCCTGCCTTTTTGTGTGCCATGTTTTAGCTCCTTGTCTGAACTTAGGCAGCGATCGTGTCGATGCGCAGTTCGGTGTAGTTCTGACGATGGCCTTGACGCTTCTGGTAGTGCTTACGACGACGCATCTTGAAGATCTTGACCTTGTCGTGGCGGCCGTGGGAAACCACGGTGCACTTGACAGTGGCGCCAGCAAGGAAGGGGGCGCCGATCTTCACGGACTCGCCTTCGCCTACCATGAGGATCTGGTCGAGAGTGACTTCTGCGCCAACGTCTGCCGGTATCTGTTCTACTTTGAGTTTTTGGCCAGCGGAAACGCGATACTGCTTGCCGCCGGTTTTTATGACCGCATACATGGGTTGGACTCCGAAAATAAACCAAAGGGTGCTACAAAGAACCGCGCATTATACGGAAAATATTCGAGAAGTCAAAGCCTTGTCGATGTCTGGCGGGTGCCTTGTGGTAGACTTTCAGCCTTTCGCAAAGGAGCTTTTCATGGCTGAAATCACCACGGCCTCCGGCCTGATCTACGAAGATACCGTCGAGGGTAACGGCGCCGAAGCCAAAGCTGGCCAGTTTGTCACTGTCCATTACACCGGCTGGCTGACCAATGGCAGCAAGTTCGATTCGAGCAAGGATCGCAACGACCCGTTCCAGTTTCCGCTCGGCCAGGGCCATGTCATCAAGGGCTGGGATGAAGGCGTTCAGGGCATGAAGATCGGCGGCACCCGCAAGCTAACCATCCCCGCACATCTCGGTTATGGTGCCCGCGGTGCCGGCGGCGTCATCCCGCCGAACGCGACGCTGGTTTTCGAGGTTGAACTGCTCGACCTGCAATGAGCGGTACTGAGGATCCCTGGGGTAAGTGGCGCAAGCCAGAAGCCCCGGTTGAGGCGCCTGCTGTGTCCAGGCCCGCTGCCGATGTGGCGCCTGAGGTCGATGCAGCAATACCGGCAAAATCTTCGGCGGCAGGTGCTGCCGATGGAGCGGAAAAGCCGGTCGGCACCCTTGGTGTGAGCAAGACCGCCATGGGGCGTGATGGCGGTGACAAGCAGGTCCGCAAGCCGTTGCGCGGCGGTCCGCCGCGCGTCCGGCCCACTTTGCAGGAAAAGCAGGAGGCCGATGCCAAGGCAAAGGCCGAGCGCAGCGAGCGACTGCGCCAGACTGCCAAGTCGCCTTCGGCAGGGAAGCCGCGGAACGAGGCGCGTCCGTCGCCTGGCGACGCCCGAAATGCGCCTCGCTCATCGATGCGCAGCGAAGCTGATGCGGAGTCGCCGTGGGCCAGGGCGCAGGCTTTGAGCAAGTCGCGCCGGCCGGATGGCGTGCGTGACGATATGCCCCGCCGTGGCAGCGATCGTCAGCAACGACGCGACGCTGACGACAGGCGCCCGGCGACTCCCCCGCCTGCTCGCCCGGATGGGCCGCCACCGGAAGGCGTTCGTCTTTCGAAGGTAATGTCCGAGCGTGGCCTATGTTCCCGTCGCGAAGCCGATCTCTGGATTGAGCGCGGCTGGGTGTTTGTCAACGGCGAGCAGGTCAGCGAACTCGGGACGCGTATTGATCCGGGGGCCGACATCACCGTTTCGCAGGAAGCCAAGAAGGATCAGGCCAAGGCGGTCACCATCTTACTGCACAAACCAGTTGGATACGTTTCCGGCCAGCCGGAGCCGGGCAGCGTGCCGGCCGTGACCTTGATCACCGCCGAAAGCCAGGTGCCGCAATCGGGCGGTCCGGAGTTCAAGCCATGGATGTTGCGCGGTCTTGCGCCGGCGGGGCGTCTCGACGTCGATTCCACCGGCCTGCTGGTACTAACCAGCGATGGTCGCGTTGCCAAGCGCCTGATTGGCGAGGACAGCGATGCCGAGAAGGAGTATCTGGTCCGCGTTTCGGGCGAGATGATCAAGGGGGGGCTCGATCTGTTGCGCCATGGCCTGGAGCTCGACGGCAAGCCGTTGAAGCCGGCCTGGGTCAAGCAATTGAACGAGGACCAGCTGCATTTCATCCTGAAGGAAGGCAAGAAGCGCCAGATTCGCCGTATGTGCGAGCTGGTGGGCCTCAAGGTCATTGGCCTGAAGCGCGTGCGTATCGGTCGTATTCGCTTGGGTGACCTGCCAATGGGACAATGGCGCTTCCTGAGGGCTGACGAGGCTTTCTGATTGCTCTGAAGCCGATCAAGGCAATGGAAGTGAAAACGCCGGCTGGTGCCGGCGTTTTGTTTTGCGATGCTTCTGTCGGTGAATCAGACCGTGCCGGTCGGCTTGGCGGCGCGTACCGGCGGCATCATCAGGCATTCACCGTCGATAACGGTCTTGCCGCCGACGGTACATACGGTGTCGAGGATGACGCGGTTCTTCTCGATATTGACTTCGCGCACGGTGACGGTGGCGGTGACGGTGTCGCCCGGCTTGACGGGGGCCTTGAACTTCAGCGTTTGCGACAGGTAGATGGTGCCGGGGCCGGGCAGCTTGTTGGCCAGGGTGGCGGAAATGAAACCGGCCGACAGCATGCCGTGGGCGATACGGGTGCCGAACATCGTACCCTTGCAGTATTCCTCGTCTAGGTGGGCGGGGTTGACGTCGGTCGAAATGCCGGCGAACAGGATGATGTCGGCTTCGGTGACGGTCTTCGAGGTACTGGCGGACATGCCGGGATGCAGCTGATCGATGTGATAGGTCATGCTGAACTCCTTGCTCTTATCGGTTGGGAAAAAAAGGCACTCTACCATACCGGTGCGTATGGATGAATAGGGGTCATTCGGCACGCAGCGCTTCGACCGGGTCTAGCCGCGCGGCGCGTCGTGCCGGCAGTACGCCGGCCGCAAGGCCGATGGCGATGGCCAGCCCTTCGGCGAGGGCGACGAAGGTCAGCGGCGTATGCACGGGCAGCGCGGGCAGTAGCAGATGGATCAGCTGGGCAAGGCCGACTCCGATGCCAAGCCCCATCAGGCCGCCGATAGCTGAGAGTGCGATGGCTTCGCCGAGAAAGAGAAGCAGGATGGTGCGTCGGGGGGCGCCAAGGGCGACAAGAAGACCGATTTCACCGGTACGCTCGCTGACGGCGATGGTCATGATGGTGACGATGCCGACGCCGCCGACCAGCAGCGAGATGCCGCCCAGCGCACCGACGGCCATGGTCAGCACGCCGAGGATGTTGGACAGGGTTGCCATCATCTCCTCCTGGGTGACGATGGTGAAGTCCTCTCGGCCGTGCCTGGCGATCATGCGTTCGCGCACCGCATCGGCGACAACCCGGGAAGGGATTCCCTCTTCAGCAGCCAGATTGATTTCGTTGAGGCCGTCGCGATTGAAGAGTTCGAGTGCCCGTGCCGTTGGGATGAAAGCGGTGTCGTCGAGATCGATGCCGAGGAACTGCCCTTTCGGCTCGAGGACGCCGATGACGCGAAATTGATTGGGGCCGATGCGCAATCGCGTACCGAGCGCGTTTTCAGCGCCGTACAGTTCTTCCTTAAGCTTGGGGCCAAGGACGACCAGCGCGCGTGCATTTTCAGCATCATCCTGGGGCAAGAACTGGCCGACGCGCACTTTGCCTTTGAAGACATCGAGCATCTGCGGGCCGACACCATAGACCGTGGTGCGGCGCAGGCGACCATTGGCACCCACTTCGGCGTTGCCCCAGATGCTGGGTGTGACGGCGACGACATGGGGCAGTGTGGCGAGTGCCCGGGCATCGTCGAGCGACAGCGGACGGGCGCTGGTCGGCAGGCCGGATGGGGCGCCGCCGGTCTTGGTCTTGCCGGGATGTACCCCCACGACATTGGTGCCGAACTGGCTGAATTCGGCCAATACGAAACGGTGTATGCCTTCGCCGATGGAGGTGAGCAGGATGACTGCGGCGATACCGACAGCGATGCCGAGGAGGGTCAGGAAGCTGCGCAAGCGTTGTGCGGTGACGGCGCGGAAGGCGAGTTGAAAGGTGTCGGCAATCAGCATGTCAATGCTTCATCAGCGCCAGTACCGGATCGAGGCGAGCAGCCCGGCGGGCCGGCATAACGCCGAACAACAGGCCGGTGCTCAGTGCGGTACCCAGGCCGGCGATGACCGCCCAGTCCGGCGGGTAGGCCGGAAAGACGGGAAATGCCTGGCGCAGTGCGAAGGCGCCAAGCTGGCCGAGCAGGTAGCCGAGCAGCGCGCCAACGCCAGACAGCATGGCCGCCTCGGCAAGGAAGGCCAGGCGAATGGTGTCGGCGGAGGCGCCCAGCGCCTTGAGCAGCCCGATTTCGCCGGTGCGCTGGGTGACTGCGACGAGCATGACGTTCATGACGAGGATGCCGGCAACGGCCAGGCTAATCGCTGCGATTCCCGCGACGGCCAGCGTCAGCGCTCCGAGCAGCTTGTCGAAGGTGGCCAACACGGCATCCTGAGTGATTACGGTAACGTCTTCCTCGCCCCGGTGCCGTTCCTTGAGGAGTTCCAGTGTTTGCGCCTTGGCGGCGGGAATGGCTTCGCGGCTGTTGGCTTCGACCAGGATGCGAAAAAGGGTGTTGGAATTGAACATTGCCTGGGCCAGCGAAACCGGCACGATGACCAGTTCGTCGGTGTTCATGCCCAAGCCCTGGCCGAGCGGCTTAAGCACGCCGATGACCCGCAGGCGCCGATCGCCGACCCGCACTAGTTGCCCCACGGCGGGGTCCGTTCCGAATATTTCCTGGCGTAGCTTGGCGCCGATGATGGCGACCGAGGAGCCACGATTCCAGTCCTCATCGGGCAAGGCGTTGCCCTGGGCGAGTTCGAAATTGCGGATGGGCAGGAATTCGGCGGTCGTGCCGGCGACCATGGCTTCGCGCAGTTTGCCGCCGTGGGCAATTTCCGAGGTGCCGACGGCGAGCGGCGCCACACGGCGGACGCTGGGCAGGCGGCGCAGGCTGGCGGCGTCGTCGATGGTCAAGTCACGCGGCGTCGAGGTGATCGTGTTGGCCGGATTGAAACCGCCGGTGCCGGAGCGGCCGGGCAGCACGATGACCAGATTGGTGCCGAGTGACGAGAACTGGCCGACGACATAGCGCCTTGCGCCGTCGCCCAGTGCGGTCAGGATGACGACGGCGGCAACGCCGATCGACATGGCGAGTACCGAGAGCGCCGTGCGCATCGGGTAGCCGGCGGCGGCATCGCGGGCGAAGCGCAGGGTGTCAGCCAGGCGCATGGGCGCTATCGTGCTTCAGTTGGCCATCTTCCATGACCAACTGGCGACCGGCGCGGGCGCCGAGGGCCGGGTCATGGGTAACGACGATGAGCGTGACGCCTTTGCCGTTCAGGGCCTCGAGCAGGTGGACGACCTCGTCGCCCGTGTGGCGGTCGAGATTGCCGGTCGGTTCGTCGGCAAGGATCAGGGCCGGCTGCATGATGGTGGCGCGGGCGATGGCGACGCGCTGGCGCTGGCCGCCGGAGAGCTGGTCGGGTTTGTGATCGGCGCGTTTGTCCAGGCCGAAGTCCGCCAGTGCCTGCGCGACGCGCTGCTTACGTTCGGTTGGAGCAATCCCGGCCAGCATCATTGGCAGGGAGATGTTTTCCGCTGCCGTGAGGCGCGGCACCAGGTGGAAACTCTGGAAGACGAAGCCGATGCGCCGGCTGCGCACGGCGGCCTGTTCTTCCGGCGACAGGGTGGTGACATCGCGTCCCTCCAGGCAATAGCTGCCGGCGTTGGGGCGGTCGAGCAGGCCGAGCAGGTTGAGCAGGGTGGATTTGCCAGAACCGGATGGGCCCATCACGGCGACGTACTGGCCGGCATCGATCTGGAGATCAAGTCCGTTCAGCGCTCTGACAGTGGTGTCGCCAAGCAGGAAGCGCCGTTCGATGCCGGACAGTTCAATCAGCGCCATGAGTGTATTTCAGGCAAGCTTGCTTTTAACGATTAGCGCAATTATGGCGACGACTTGAATCGAGACGAGCCCGACGTAAAGCCGACCTGCCGACGGATGTTTATCGAGTAAGTCACGAATCATTGAGACGTATGTTTTGTTAATGGTTGCTTTGTCGACCAGAAAAATTTCCCGGTATCGCTCTCCGAAATAGAGTTGTGCCAAGGCTGCAATTGCGACGAGGCCAAGCAGCAACCAGTCAATGTTATCCATCATTGTTTGTTCCCCGGAGTCACGCTGGCACCGGCTTTGACGCCAGCCTTGTCGAGCGAGGTCACGATACGCTCGCCGGTTTTCAGGCCGTCGACGACTTCGGTGTATTCCCAGTTGGCCAGTCCTGTTTTGATGCGGCGCTCCTCCAGCTTGCCATTGTCCGGGTTGTGGACGAGGACACGCCCGCCTTCCTGAATGGCGGCAGTCGGGACGCGGACGACCTTGTCGCGAGCGGAGAGGATGATCTCGACATCGGCGCTGTAGCCGACCAGTAGCTTGCCGGTCTCTTCCGGGCGTTCGAAATCGACTTCGATATCCACCGTCCGCGCCTGTTTTTCGACGGCAGACACGTAGGGCGCCACTCGCTTGACTTTGCCGGGCAGCGTCTGGCCGGGCAGGGCGTCGAGCGTGATGCGCACGGCCTGGCCGACGCGGATCTTCGGTGCGTCGACCTCGTCCATGGGCGCCTTGACGTAGAGGCAGGAATCGTCGATCAGGTCGATGGCCGGCGGGGTTGGCACGCCCGGCGGCGATGGCGTGGAGTATTCGCCCAGTTCGCCGACAATCTTGGCAACGGTTCCGTCGAACGGCGCGTAGAGCACGACACGCCCCTGCTCGACGCGTGTGGCCTTGAACTTTGCCTCGGCCTGGGCGACATCGGCTTTGGCCGTGCTGCAGGCAGCGCGACGGACTTCGGCTTCGGTGCGGGCCGCTTCTTCCTTGCTGGTCGAGACGAAACCCTTCTCGCGCAGTTCGCCCTGGCGCCGGGCTTCCCTTTCCGCATTGGCAGCGGTGATACAGGCTTCGTCGACGCGGCGGGCGCTGAGCGTCATCTGCGCCTGAGCCAGTGCCGCATTGGCTTGCTGGTCATCGTTCCAAAGCTTGAGCAGCAACTGCCCCTTCTTCACCCTGTCGCCTTCCTTGACGCCGAGGTATTCGATACGTCCGCCGACGATGGTCGACAGCTTGGTGCGCAAGCAGGCCTCGACGGTGCCTGCGCGCGTATTGGCCAACGTCGCTTCGACCTTGCCTTCGCCAACCTCCTTTACCACAACTACAACCGGTTTCGGGCGGGTGGCCACGAAGACCCCGAGGCCGAGCATGGCAAGAGTTGCGATGGCAATGACAATCCGGCGCATGGTATGTCCTATCGAAAACCCGGTAGCCAGCCGGACTGCTGGTGGCCCCAGACCGGTTCGAGCGTTCCCTGGTAGAGCGCTTCGATGACCGGTGGTTCATGCCAGGGTTCGTTCATGAAGGTCAGGCCAACTTCTTCGACAGTCTTGCCGGACCAGTAGTATTCGGCCACCTCATCGAGCGCGCTCAAGGACAGGCTGTGCGGCAGGCGAAGGTAATCCAGCCAGCTGGCGTCGTGGAAAGAGCAGATGTAAGCCCCTTTCGTTTGGGCGCAGACGAGATTTTTTCCGAAAACGCGTTGCGGATGCTTGGTCCGGAATGTCATGGCGTCGGTTCGCGTGGCGAACTGGAGCATGGCGTGCAGGCGACTCGGAAAATGGTTGTAGCGACGTTGGCGAAAGTACTCGAGGTGGTACTCGGCAAAATAATTCTGCACCGACAGCAATTGGTCTCCAGCGCTGGGTTCGCCACCTTCCGGAGCGGCCAGCGTGGCGCCAAACGGGCTGCCTTTCAGGATGTCCCATCCGGGCAGGTCGGCCCCCGGCTCAAGCCAGCAAAAAAGCTCCAGCGTAGCGGTGTCCTTGATGAGGTTGTCCATGAGGCCAGAGAGGTGGGCGAATGCCGCCATTTTGAACCAATGCCGCCATTAGGCCAATCGGCTTGATGTGTCTCGACTGAACTCATACCAAATATTTTGAACTGTCATATCATTCGGTTTTCATAGCGGCAGAAGGGGAGGCCGGGCAGGTGGGCGTTTTTTCCCAATGGAAGTCGAATGACATAGCCTTTCGCCAGCGACATCTCAGCTTGCGCAAGGCGTTGTTGACCGTGCTTCTCGCACTGGGATGCATGCTGGTCATGATCAGTGTGACGACCTTGGGTGCCTTGTCGGCGTATAACGATGCCCATGACGCAGCCCGACACCGGCAGGAGTCGATGGAACTCATGGTCGAGGTGCATCGCGAGGTGGATCTTCTCAGTCGTCTGGTGTCCTCGTACGTGACGACGGCGAATCCACGCTATCTGATCTACTACTACGACATCCTGGCCATCCGCGAAGGCAGCAAGCCGCCGTTGCAAGGTGTTTCGGCGACCTACTGGGAGGAGGTCGTCAGCGGCATGCGCAGCTACGTTCCGCCGCCGCCCGGGCAGGGCGATCCATTGGTTCAGCGGGGGAGCCGACTGGGTTTCGATGCGGCTGAGCAGGCCATCCTGCAGCGGGTGTTCCAAATTACCGATGAAATGAAAGAGGTCGAGCAGGTTGCTTTTGCTGCAACGCAGGGCTTGTACGATCCGGTCAAAAGGGAAATGGTCTCGGAGGCCGAGCCGCAAACTGAGTTTGCCAACACCTTGCTGCACGAGCCGTATTACCTTAAACATCGTGCCGACCTGGCGATTGCGGTTGCCGAATTGTCGGCACAAGTGGATCAACGGACCAAGGTGGCGCTGGTGCATGCGGGGGAGACCCTCTGGCTTTGGATCATCATTGCCTTGATGCTGCTCGTCTGGGCAGTTTTCGTATTGATCTTCGGTTACTACTACCTGAAGCGAAACCTGCTGGCGCCGCTGACCTCGCTTCACCAGACGGCGCTCGCCCTTGCCGAGAAATCGTATGGACAACGTGTCGGCGACATTCATGGCGTCGAGGAGGTGCATGCGCTGGCGACGACCATCGACAGCATGGCAACGGCCATCGAGGCTGACCTCGCGCAGCGCGAACTCGTGCAGCGTGCCTTGCGCCAGGCGAGGGCACGGGCAGAGGTGGCCGCCGAGACCAAGGCTATTTTCCTGGCCAACATGAGCCATGAAATCAGGACCCCCATGAATGCCATCATCGGCATGGCCTATCTGGCGCTGAAATCAGGGTTGCCGGCACGCCAGCACGATTATGTCTCCAAGATACACGTGGCGGCCAAGTCGTTACTGGGCATCCTGAACGATATTCTCGACTATTCGAAGATCGAGGCGGGCAAGGTGGCGCTCGAAGCGGTGCGTTTCGACCTTGAAGAGGTTGTGCAGAATGCCTTGCTCATGGTGCAGGAAAAGGTGGAGGAGAAGGGGCTGGAGCTGATTCTTGATTTTCAGCCTTCGCCAACCTTGAGTTGTCTGGTTGGCGATCCGTTACGCTTGGGGCAGGTGCTGATCAACCTGTTGAGCAATGCCGTGAAATTCACGGAGCAAGGCCATGTGCGACTGCGGATTGTCGAGACGACAAATGACGCTTCCCGGGCAGTTGTGGCATTTTACGTCGAGGATACCGGTATTGGCATGACCCGCGAACAGCAGGGACGCTTGTTCAGCGACTTTACCCAGGCCGATGGATCGACTACCAGAAAGTACGGCGGAACGGGCCTTGGTTTGGCTATTTCCCGGCGGCTGGTACTTGCGATGAGCGGCGACTTGCAGGTTGAGAGCGCTTTTGGCGTGGGGAGTACTTTCCGTTTTACCGTCGAGGTTCCGGTTGTTTCCGACGACGTTACGGATAGGGGGCGCCAGCAGGCGCTGCCGGTTCGTCGCGCATTGGTGGTGGACGATTATCCGGCAGCCAGAGAGTCGATGGTCAAGTTGCTTTGCGGGATGGGGTGTTCCGATGTGGATAGTGTCGGGAGCGGCGAGGATGCCTTGCTGCGCTTTATGGATAGCGGGAATGAATCCGGGGGCTACGATTTGCTGATTGTGGACTGGTTGCTGCCGGATATGACTGGTGGTGAGTTGATCAAACGCTTGTCTTCCACAGCCGCTGGCTTGCCCGACCGCGTCATTGTCGTTTCGTCGACCGATCCGGCGCTCATGCGGCAGGAGGCAGTCCAGGATGGGATAACCGAGGTGGTCCAGAAGCCGTTGATGCCCGCCCAATTGACCAGAATATGTTGCGAGGCGGTAGAAGTGGTTCGCCGGGATGCGCCCTCGCATCCCCTGCCGCGGCGTATGGCACGTGTTCTGGAAGGTATGAATGTCCTGCTCGTGGAGGATAACGTCATGAGCCAGGAGGTTGCCTGCGAAATGCTGCGCGACTGGGGGGCGCACGTTGAGCTCGCCAACAATGGGCAGGAGGCGCTCGATTGCGTTGCAGCGAATGCGCCGGAACATTTTGCGGTCGTTCTCATGGATATCGAGATGCCGGTCATGGACGGTCGGGAGGCAACGCTACGTCTGCGCGGGGACAGTCGTTATGCCGATCTGCCCATCATTGCCATGACGGCTCATGTGGTTGGCCATGGCATGAATGACAATTTGGCGCAGGGGGTGTCAGCCTATATTGCGAAGCCATTCGAGCCCGAGGTCTTGCTCACCATGCTTCAGCGTCTCTGGCATGGAATTGAAACCAACGGGACTTCGGCGCCACGCCTGCCCGAGGATGGCGATGCACTTTTCGTGCAGGCATTGAAGGGCATCGCTGCCATCGATGCCGGGATTCTGCTGCGCCGCTTTGCCGGGCGTACCCCTTTCCTGAAAAGGGCATTGCGCCAGTTCGCCGATGATTACCAGAACTGGCTCGAGTCCATCGAAGTAAACCTTGCCCAAGGAGCGGTGGATGTCGCACGGCGTCAGGTGCATACGCTGAAAGGACTGGCCGGTACGTTTGCGATGACTTCGCTTCAATCGGCGCTTGTCGTTCTGGAGTCAGCCTTGATCGAGGGGGGCGGAGTTGATGCAGAACTTGGCGAGGTCCGGGCTCACTTATCGGCATTGCTCCCGATGCTGAAGGGCTTGTCCGTTGCGCACGGCGAGATGCCGGATGGTGAAGCCGAGCCGGTCGAGTCGGTCCTTGGCCGCCTGCGCAAGCAGTTGCACGAAGGAGATGGCGAAACAGAGGAATTGTGGCGTCATAACAAGGGGCGCCTGGCGGTGTTGTTCAATCCACGCCAAGTTGCCGCAATAGATTACGCCATCGGGCAATGGAATTTTGCCGAGGCGCTGGATATTCTCGATTGCTTCGAGCGGAAAAGCGGAGGTGCGCTGTGAGCGACGAACGGGCAAACATACTGGTCATCGACGATACACCGGGCAATCTCGGCCTGTTGAATCAACTGTTGCGTACCCAGTATCGCGTCAAGCTGGCCAATAGCGGTGCGCGAGGGCTTGAACTGGCCGCGATGTCGCGACCAGATCTGATTCTTCTCGACATCATGATGCCGGAAATGGATGGCTATGAAGTTATCCGCAACCTGAAGGCCGATCCAGCCACCAGCAAGGTACCCGTTATATTCCTGACGGCAAAGTCGGGTGCCGAGGACGAGGAGCAGGGATTGGCCATGGGGGCTGTCGATTTCATTCACAAACCGATCGCACCATCGGTCGTTCTGGCGCGGGTGCGAACCCATCTACAAATCCGGAACTGGCAAATTTTTCTTGAAGACAAAAGCGCTTGGCTGGAGAAGGAGATCGAGGCGCGAGTCAGTGAGGTTTTTCGTTTGCAGGAGGCGACCATCAGGGTGATGGTGTCGCTGGCGGAATTTCGTGACGAATGCACCGGCAACCACATTCGACGCACGCAGGATTACGTTCGTCTGCTGGCCGAATACCTGAGCCGCCAGCCTCGCGATAGCGCCTTTCTGGGGCGCGACCAGATTGATCGCATCGCCAAGGCTTCCCCGTTGCACGATATCGGGAAGATCGCGATACCAGATCACATTTTGCTCAAGCCAGGCCGCCATACGCCCGAAGAGTTCGACATCATGAAAACCCACAGCGTCAAGGGCGAAAGCATGCTGCAGCGCTCCTTGCGGGAAATGGGCGGAGAGAACGAAATGCTGGTGTTTGCCTGCCAGATCGCACGCAGCCACCATGAGCGCTGGGACGGCAGCGGATATCCTGATGGTCTGGCCGGTGAGGCTATCCCGCTGGCAGCTCGGCTGATGGCGGTGGCCGACGTTTACGATGCGCTGCGCTCGCGGCGCCCTTACAAAAAGGAATTTAGCCACGCGGAGGCCGTGGAAATCGTCATTCAGGGGCGCGGCAGTCACTTCGATCCCTTGCTGGTAGAGGCTTTTCTCGCGCTGGAGAGCGTTTTCGCGGAAATTGCCATTAAACTGGCGGACGAGTAATTTGTCATGACAAGAGTGCCCGCAGTGAATATGCCGAATCGTATCCTTGGAAGGGTGGCCGCCTTCGTTTTCATCGCGCACGCCGCTCCTGCTCTGGCTGTTGACCTTACGTGGTCGGGATTTGGAACGCTGGGCTATGCGCAGTCCGATCAATCGGTCAATTACCAGCGTTTCATTGACGAAAAAGGAACGTTCAAGCGCGACAGCATCTTTGGTGCGCAAGTTGATGCACGCTTTTCGCAGCAATGGGGGGCAACCGTTCAGGCCAAGGCGGCTCCTTCAGATCATTCCGACACGCAATGGCAGGCCTCGGTTGCCTGGGCCTTTGTTTCCTGGCGGCCGAGTGACGATTGGCTGATCCGGGCCGGCAAGCTGCGACTGCCATTTATGCTCAATACCGAAAATGCCGATGTCGGAGCGACATACGACTTCGTGCGGCTGCCGCTCGAGGTGTATTCGATTGCCCCGACAACCGACGTGATCGGTGTCAGTGTCAGCAAGACCTGGTTTGGAGAGCAGCTGGATTGGACCGCCGAAGGCTACTCGGGGAAGGCAAGCACGTACTGGCGCTATTACGGACGGGACCGAACGATCGACTCTACTTCGCCGGGCAGCTGGTTCTTGCCTGTGGACATGAAAAGTACCGGATTGGTCCTGACGGCACGTAATCTGGAGCACGTTTTCCGCATCGGCTACCACGAGGGCGAGGCATCCCGCCCGGGGGAAAAGACCGGTGCCGGCTTCGATCTCGGAACTTGCCCCGGTGCCCCCGTCCCGGGGTGTTACAACCTTTCCAGCGGTGGCGTTGATCATTTGCGGGTGCCTATCTTGACTTTGGGCGCCAGTGTGACGCTCCCGGAGCGTTTTAAGGTGACCGGGGAATTTGGCAAGGCCAGGATCGAAAGCGCCAGTCGCGGTTTGAGTCGATGGGGGGCGTACCTGAGCGTGTCGAAGCGCATGGGCGCCTGGACGCCATACGCTTACTACGCCAAGGTGAAGTCATCGGGAGAGGCGCTGGATTTGTATCAGCGCATCAACGGAAATGCGTTGAACGTTGCGGCGCCATGGCGAGGCTATCAACGGGTTCTTGCCGATATTACGGTTCCCTATGATCAGACGACCTTGGCGCTGGGAACCTCTTTTTGGGTGACGGCGAAAAGTGTGCTCAAGGCCGAGTGGTCGCGGATCGATACGCAGGTGGCATCCAGCTTTGTGGACGCTCCGGTAGGTGGGGAAAGCGGCAACCGGCATATCAACGTGCTTTCGCTGTCGTATAGCTTTACCTTCTAGCCCATGAGCCTGCGCTTCCTTTTCCTCGCGAGCAGCTTGCTTCTGCCGGGGCCGGCCGTTATCGCCGGGGAGGAGGTTCTGGTTATCGGACATTCGGCATTGCCGAAAACAGACAAATTCACCGTGCAGCGTCTCTATACCGGGCGTGCCGTCAGTATCGGGCAACAGCAGGTGCTTCCCGTCAACTTGCCGGCCGGCAATTCGGTGCGTGAGGATTTCTTGCTGACTTGCATGGAGCAGAGCGAAGAGCAGTACACCGGGTACTGGCTGGTTCGGCGTTATGTCGGCAAGGGTGCGCCGCCCCCAGAGGTGGGTAGCGTTGATGAGGTGATCAAGTACGTCCAGGCGACGCCTGGGGCGATCGGCTATGTTCCTGTTTCGAAATTGCCGCGTGGCGCCAATGTGATTTTTCGGCGTTGATGTGCTTGCGTGATGCTGGCTTTTTTTGCAAGGCGTGCTAATCTGAAAGCGTGCAAGGTGTGCAGCAAACTTGCATGTGATGGTAGTACCCGCTGCGCTGCTGGAGATTCTATGGCAGTTTTCGCAGGGAATATTTCTTGAGATTACCGAGTAGCACTCCTTGACGGCGAATAGCCGTAATGCCCCGGCCGAAAGAGCAGGGGCTGCAGTAACCGAAGCCCGTGCCTGAAAAGCATGGGCTTCACGTTTTTTGGGATCAACGAATGCAGATACAGCGTCACGGCACGACACGCCGTTACTCCGACAGCGTGGTGCACAATGAAACCGTCTATCTGGTCGAGGTGCCCTCGAACCCCGAGGGCGATATTGCCGAGCAGACACGCAATGTGCTGTCCAGCGTGGAGCGCCTGCTTGCCCAGGCCGGAAGCGCCCGGGACCGCCTGCTGATGGTCACGATTTATCTGGCGGACATGGCCGATTACGATGTGATGAACGCCATCTGGGATGACTGGATACCGGCAGGCTGTGCCCCAACCCGTGCTTGCGTCCAGGCTCGTCTGGCCAATCCGGATTGGCGCCTGGAACTGGTTGTGACCGCAGCGACATGAATACTTTCATTCCGGACGATCCTCGCCTGGCCTTGATCGCGGAAAGTTACGGTCGCCTGCTCGGGCGGCCGCTGGTCGACTCCGGCCGGGAGATCGCATTGGCCTTGTGGGAGGCGCCGCGCGTCATCGTCGCGCATGGCACGCAGGACGACCCGGTGTTTTTCTACGGCAACCGGCTTGCCTTGCAGGCCTTCGAGATGGATTTCGCCACTTTTGCGCAGCTTCCCTCGCGTTATTCGGCCGAACCGCTGGCGCGTGAAGAGCGTGCCCGCCTGCTGGAGCGCGTTGCCCGCGATGGCTTCATCGATGACTACGCCGGTATACGTATTTCCGCCAACGGGAATCGTTTTCGTATCGCACAGGCAGAAGTCTGGAATCTGGTGGATGCCGCCGGCGTCATCCACGGGCAAGCGGCAAGCTTCGCGCACTGGCAGCCGTTGCCATAAAAATCGGCGGCTCAGTCCGCCAGTTCCGCATCGCTATCGCAGCCTTTGCCGGCGGCGATGCTGCGGGCAAAAAAGCGGCGAGCCATGTTTTGGGTCCAGGCGGGCAGCGGCAGGTAGTGCTCCGGGTGCTTCAGCAAACCGCAGACGTAGCGCACGTCGTTTGCCGACCATTCCAGCGCCGGGCATGGGCCGCGCCGTTTGAGGAAGCGAAGGATCGCCAGCGGGCAGGTCTCCAACGCGCAGCATACGCCGCAGCCGTTGCAGGCGGCTCCGATGGCTGGCTTGGCTGGGGCTTTGGCGTGCAGTTCGATGATCCGCGCTTTCATGCAGTGTAATGAACCACGTTCCACGGAAATGATCAAACGCCTACCCCTGTCCTGAAAGGAGTTTGCGATGAAGAAACTGTTGTGCGGATTGCTGGCTGCCGTGTTTTCCATGTCCAGCCTGAGTGCGCTAGCCTGCCCCGGCGACAAGGCCAAGGACGAAAAACAGATGAGTACGCCGAGCAAGCCGAAGGCCTGAGCGATTTACCATTCCAAAAAGGCGGCAGAGGCCGCCTTTTTACTTTCTGCGGCTACTCAGGAAAAGCTCGGGGTCGACCGGGGTGTTGTTGAGGATCACCGCCCAATGCAGGTGTGGTCCGGTCACTCGGCCGGTGGCGCCGATGGTGCCGAGTTGTTCCCCGCGCCTGATCGTCTGACCAGGCCGCACGTCGATGCGCGACAGGTGCATGTAGGCGGTGATCAGCCCCTGGCCGTGGTCTAGGAAAACCGTATTGCCGTTGAAGAAGTAATCGCCGGTATTGGCGACGACCGCATCGCTTGGGGCATGGACTGGCGTTCCGCTGCCAGCGGCGACGTCGAGTCCGGCGTGCGGATTGCGCGGCTGTCCGTTGAAGATACGGCGCAGGCCGAATCGCGATGACAGCGGGCCGGGCGACGGCTGGTCGAGCGCGGTGTCCGGGGTGGTCTCCGAAAAGCGTTTCTTCACCACCTCGGTGATCTTTTGCTCGCGCTCGATGCGGGCCAGGTCTTCCGGCGACGGCTCGACCTTGCGCTTGTCCTTGATGGTCAGGCGTTGTTCGGGGTAGTTCCTGATGCCGATGGCGATCGTTTTGGGCTCGGTGATGCCCGCTTTGCTGACCCGGATTTCCAGTTCGCCGGGCAGGGTGTCGAGCGGGATGCCGAGCAGGGCAAACCAGCGCCCCTGCTCCTTGACCACGGCCAGACCCTGATCGCCCCAGCGCGCAGTCGGCGCGGCCTGGTTGGCCGGGCCAAGGTCGATGACGGCGACGCCGCCGGGAACAGGGGCGTGTTGCGGCAGGGCAAAAACATTCAAGGTGCTGGCCAGCAGCAGTAGCGGGGCGAATCGTTTCATGTCGGGGTTCGGTGGGCTGGCAGGCCCCGGTCGATATTACCGACCGGAAGCACGCTGCAGCATCGGGTGGCGCGAGCGGACAGCCGGGCTACAGGCTGGCGGCCTTGAAGGTGTTGCACTGGTTCATGTCGCCGCTGTCGAAACCGCGCTTGAACCAGCGGACGCGCTGTTCGGAGGTGCCGTGGGTGAAGCTTTCCGGCACGATGCGGCCTTGAGCCTGTTGCTGCAGGCGGTCGTCGCCGATGGCCGTGGCGGCAGTCAGCGCGGCTTCCAGGTCACCGGGTTCGAGCACCTTTTTCATCGTGTCGGTGCGCTTGCCCCAGACGCCGGCCAGGCAGTCGGCCTGCAGTTCCATGCGCACGGAGAGGGCGTTGCCTTCGGCCTTGCCTGCCTGCTGGCGGGCACGATGGACCTTGTCGGCGATGCCGAGCAGGTTCTGGATGTGATGGCCGACCTCGTGGGCGACGACATAGGCTTGGGCGAATTCGCCGGGGGCGTGGAAGCGCTCCTTCAGTTCCCGGTAGAAGGCAAGGTCGATATAGACCTTGTGGTCGCCAGGGCAGTAGAACGGACCCATGGCGGTCTGGCCGGTACCGCAGGCGGTTGGCGTGGCGCCGGTGAACAGCACCAGCTTGGGCGCCTCGTAGCGCTGCCCGTTCTGGCGAAAGGTCTCGGTCCACACATCTTCGGTCGAGGCCAGCACCTTGGAGACGAAACGGGCCGATTCGTCGTTGGCCGGCGGTTTGTGCGCGGCCGGTGCCTGCTGGTGGGCGATCGGCGTCTGCTCGATGATGCCGAGCAGGGTCATCGGGTTGATGCCGGTAAAGTAGCTGACGACCAGCGCCAGGATGACGCCACCGATGCCGACCCCGCCCACGCCAACGCCGCCGCCACCCCGGCGGTCTTCGATGTTGTCGCTTTCGCGGTAGTCGTCCATGCGCATGGCGGTTTCCTTTTATCGGTACAGATTGATTGCGTCGCGGGTTTCCTGTGCCACCCGGCGGGCGGCAGCGGCATATCCCTCGTCCTTGCCGGCGTACAGAATGGCACGCGAAGAGCTGATCATCAAGCCGGTGCCATCGGCGGTGCGTCCGGCCCGCACGGTAGCCTCGATGTCGCCGCCCTGGGCGCCGATGCCGGGAATGAGCAGCGGCAGGTCGCCGACGATGGCGCGTACGCGGGCGATTTCTGCCGGGAAGGTGGCGCCGACGACCAGCGCGCATTGGCCGGTGGTGTTCCACTCCTCGGCAACCAGCCGGGCGACGCGCTCGTAGAGTTTCTCGCCGTCGCCGACATCAAGGAATTGCAGGTCCGAACCGCCGGGATTGGAGGTGCGGCAAAGCAGGATGACACCCTTGTCGGGGTAGGCAAGGTAAGGGGCGGCCGAATCGCGGCCCATGTAGGGGCTGGCGGTGATGGCGTCGGCCTTGAAGCGGCCAAAGGCTTCGAGGGCGTACTGTTCGGCGGTGGAGCCGATGTCGCCGCGCTTGGAGTCGAGAATGACCGGGATGCCGGGATGTTTTTCGTGGATATGGGCGATCAGCGCTTCCAGTTGGTCTTCGGCGCGACGGGCGCCGAAGTAGGCAATCTGGGGCTTGAAGGCGCAGACCAGATCGGCCGTGGCATCGACGATGGCGGCACAGAATTCGAAGATCGCGTCATCGCGGCCCTTCAGGTGAGCCGGGAACTTCGCCGGATCCGGGTCGAGGCCGACGCAGAGCAGGGAGTTGTTCTTTTGCCAGGCGGCTTTCAGTTGGTTGATAAAGCTCATGCGGAATCTTTCGGGAGATAACGGGAAAACTTGTCGGGCAGCAGGCAGGTTTGCAGGCTGCGCTGGGTGAAAATGAAGCGGCCGTCGCAGACGAAGCCGAGTTGCTGCCAGTCGACCTCCTTGTTCAGCATCATCGTGCACTCGATCAGGTCGCGGCGCTGCATGCGCCGGTTGTTGGTGAACAAGGCCAGGATGGAGCCGTCGAAGGCATGGCAATCGTGCAGGAAAAAGGGCTCGGGGCGGCGCGTCCGGCCATTGACGTAGATGCGCGGCAGTTCGTTGATCGGAAAATGGCGGCCCCATTGCCACCAGTTGCTTTCGTCGAACAGGCGCACGCGGCGGGCGAGCAGTTCGTCCTTGTGCTTGTCGAGGTGCGGATGCTTGATGCCGTACAGCATGCGGCGGGTTTCGCCGGTGTCGGCCGTCTTCGAATAGACGAACTCCATGTTGCCCTTGGGGTGGGCGAAAAGGTGGTCAGCACCGGAGACGGCGCCGACCTTGACGGTGAAGACGTCGGCAAAGCGCACGCCATGATCGTCGCGCAGGAACATCAACTGGCCGTCGACCTCGGTGAAGATGCGGCCGTCGGCCATGTGCCGGTCGAGGCGCCCCTTCTCGAAGCGGAAGATGGCGCAGTTGGGGGTCGCCCCGTCAAAGACGCGGACATCGCCAGTCTCGAAGAAATGCGTGATGCTGCCCTGCTGGTACAGCCAGGCATTGAGCTTCTTGGCGGCGGTCAGCTTGATGAATTCGCGCGGCACGATGAAGACCAGCTCGCCGCCCGGCTTCAGATGGCGGACGGCCTTCTCGATGAAGAACAGGAAGAGGTTGCTGCGCGCATCGAACAACTCGGACTTCAGGCGCTTCTTGGTGCCGGCCGCAACGTCCTGGTAGCGCACGTAAGGCGGGTTACCGACAATGGTGTCGAACTGCTCGCTGAGCGGATAGGCGAAAAAGTCGCGTACCTCGGCCCCTTCCGGGGCTACGCGTCGATCGATCTCGATGCCGACGACGTCGGCGCCGCGCTGGCGCAGTGTTCGGAAAAAAGCACCATCACCGGCCGACGGCTCGAGAAAGCGGCCATTGTTCCGGCACAGGTCGAGCATGAAGGCCACCACGTTGGGCGGCGTGAACACTTGGCCGAGTTGTGCGACGTTGCGATTCATGCTTTCCCGGGCGGCTGGTCCGTGGCTGCGGTGCGTTGCTCGCGGGTCTTTTTTTCCCAGTAACGCGCGTTCTTGCTCTCGTCGGCAAAGCGGAAGCGGCCGGCCAGTTCGCAGCCTTTCATGCCCGGATTGCACGGCAGGTTGTTCACCTTCGTGCATCGATCATTGATTTCGTGCGGACAGCCCCAACTGCCGGCCATGTCAGGCCTCCTGCCGGGCCGTCCCAAGGGCGGCCTGCGCCTCCTTTGGGGGCGGCGAACATGGCGAGCTTGGGGGCTGTTGCATCAGCCGGCCTTGCCCCACGAGTCCTTGAGCGTGACGGCGCGGTTGAAGACCGGGGCACCGGGCCGCGAATCGACGCGGTCGGCGGCGAAGTAGCCGTGGCGCTCGAACTGGAAGCGCTGCTCGGGCAGGGCATCCTTCAGGCTCGGCTCCAGCTGGGCGGTGATGAGGGTCTTCGAGGCCGGGTTCAGGTCGTCGAGGAAATTGCGCTCCACTTCCGGGGCATCGCCCTCGCGGCGGGCGCCGGGGGC
Organism: Dechloromonas sp. ARDL1; assembly: GCF_051122455.1. NCBI lineage: Bacteria > Pseudomonadati > Pseudomonadota > Betaproteobacteria > Rhodocyclales > Azonexaceae > Dechloromonas > Dechloromonas sp. ARDL1. The sequence goes on along the minus strand of NZ_CP168939.1, from coordinate 2,639,797 downwards.
GGGGACGCTGAACAGGCGGTCGTAGAGGCGGATTTCGGCCGGGTAGGCGTGCGCCGCCGACACCCAGTGCAGGTTGCCCTTGACCTTGACGCTGTCGGCGCCCGGCGTGCCGGACTTGGTATCGGGCAGGTAGGTGCAATGCACGGCGACGACCTTGCCGTTCTCATCCTTGTCGCAGCCGGTGCATTCGACGATGTAGCCGTACTTCAGGCGTGCCTTGTTGCCCGGGAAGAGGCGACGGAAACCCTTTTCCGGCACTTCCTGAAAGTCCTCGGCTTCGATCCACAGCTCGCGGCCGAAGGGCATGATGCGCGTGCCGAGTTCCGGGTGCAGCGGATGGTTGGTGACCGTGCAATCCTCGAACTGGCCTTCCGGGTAATTGTCGATGATCAGCTTGAGCGGATCGAGCACGGCGACGCGGCGCTCGTCCGATTCATTCATGACCTCGCGCATGGCGTCCTCGAACAGCACGTAGTCGATCAGCGAATCGTTCTTGGAGACGCCGATGCGGTCGGCGAACAGGCGGAAGCCTTCGGCCGAGTAGCCACGGCGGCGGGCGCCGACCAGGGTCGGCATGCGCGGGTCGTCCCAGCCTTCGACGTGCTTTTCCTCGACCAGCTGGATCAGCTTGCGCTTGGAGAGCACGACGTAGGTCAGGTTGAGGCGGGAGAACTCGATCTGCTGCGGCAGCGGGCGCTGCAGCAGGCCGCCCTCGGCGAGGCGTTCGAGCAGCCAGTCGTAGAACGGGCGCTGGTCCTCGAACTCCAGCGTGCAGATGGAGTGCGTGATGTTTTCCAGCGCATCCTCGATCGGGTGGGCGAAGGTGTACATCGGATAGACGCACCACTTGTCGCCGGTGTTGTGGTGCGTGGCGTGGCGGATGCGGTAGATGGCCGGGTCGCGCAGGTTGATGTTGGGCGAGGCCATGTCGATCCGGGCGCGCAGGATGTGGGCGCCATCCGGGAATTCGCCGGCCTGCATGCGCTTGAAGAGGTCCATGTTCTCGGCGACGCTGCGGCCGCGGAAGGGCGAATCGGTGCCCGGCTGGGTCAGGGTGCCGCGATTGGCGCGCATTTCGTCGGCCGATTGGCTATCCACATAGGCATGGCCGGCCGAGATCAGGTATTCGGCGAACTGGGCCATCCAGTCAAAATAGTTGGAAGCCTGGTAGAGATTGGTTTCGCCGGCCTGCTCCCAGGAGCATCCCAGCCACTTCACCGAATCGATGATGGCGTCGACGTATTCCTGCTCTTCCTTCTCCGGGTTGGTGTCGTCGAAGCGCAGGTGGCAGCGGCCGCCGTAGGTTTGCGCCAGTCCGAAATTGAGCAGGATGGATTTGGCGTGGCCGAAGTGCAGGTAGCCGTTCGGCTCAGGCGGGAAGCGGGTGCGAATCTTCGCCGGGTCGAGCGGTGCGGCGGCGTGATCGGCGGCGGTGCCGGGGCGGCCTGCCCAATGGCGCTGGGCATGCTTGCCGGCGGCAAGGTCGGCCTCGACGATGTTCTTGATGAAATTGGCGGCAGGTGCCGGGGTGTTGGCGGGCTGGTTGGGGCTGCTCACGGGTTGAACCTCTTTGATTAAGCGCGTTATTTTACCCGTCCAAGGCACTTCAGACAGTAGAATTCAGGAATGTCCTTCCTGCCCCAGCTCTCCGCGCTCAATTTCCTCGCCGTCGGCCTCGGTGCCGCGCTCGGCGCGTGGACGCGCTGGCTCCTCGGACTGTTCCTCAACCCGCTGTTCGTTGCCTTGCCGCTTGGCACGCTGGCTGCCAACCTGCTCGGCGGCTACCTGATTGGCGCTGCGGTCGGCATCTTTCACCTCAACACCCATTTCCCGCTGGCCTGGAAATTGTTCGCCATTACCGGCTTTCTCGGCGGCTTGACCACCTTCTCGACCTTCTCGGCCGAAGTCGTCGAGCGCTTGCTCGCTGGCCAGCTTGCCTGGGCCATCGGCCTGGCCGTGCTGCATCTGGCCGGCTCGCTGACGGCGACCTGGCTGGGTTTGCTGACGGTCGGCGCTACCCGCATTTGGGCTTGATCGCTCGGCGCCCCGCCTGTCACGAAGCTGCAATACAAGATCGGAAAAATACGCGCCTCATTTAACTGAAGCGGGAGAATCACATGCGTACTTTCCTGGCAACCTCTGCCATTGCCCTTGGGCTGACCGGTTGTGCCACCCAGACCCCGGCTTCGCCCGACAAGCCGGTTGCTCCGGCAGCAGCCGCTACGCCGGCTGCGAAGGCGCCGCAGTGCTGGAACGGCGATGCCGGCAAGTTCGAGGAAGTCGGCAGCAAGGCCAGCATTTCCGGTGTCACCGTGGTTTGCGAAAAGACCTCGGATGGCAAGAACGCCCAGTGGATGGGTGTCGGCAAGAAATAAGCCGTAGCGGCGGCTAACGCAGGCGTTTGCCGAAGGCAGCCGACCAGTTGCCCAGATGGCGCTCCACTTCGGCCGTATAGCCCGTGTCTTCGCCTAGTTGGGCGTTGATCTCAGCATGTGTCTTGTCCAGGCGCAGCACCTCGGCCGACGTGTCGAGGCCTCGTGCCTTGGCGACAAACGCTTCCGCCTGCCGGCAGGCATTTGCCCTGCGGCTTGAACAGACGGCCAGCAGCGGGGCGGTGGCCTGGTTCAACTGCTGGTGGGGCGAGGCGGCCAGCCAGGCGGCCGGATCGCTGCCGAAGGCGCGGTCGTACAGCCGCGGATGGCGGCCCTCCATCACGGCTGGCACGTCGAGGGCACCGCTGTCGAGCAGCACCGTGCCGCGCCAGGGACGTGTCCCGGCTTCGTCCTGCAGGTCCGGACGGGCGGCGAGCAGGGCGATCAGGTGCGCCCCGGCCGAGTGTCCCATCAGCACGATATTGCTGCGGTCGATGCCGAGTTTTTCCGCATCCTGCTGGATAGTAGCCAGTGCCTTGGCGACATCCCGGGCCTGTTCGAGAGGGGGCGCCTTGGGCTGCATGCGGTAGTTGATACTGGCGAAGGCGATACCGCGCGGCACCCAGCGCGCTACCTTGTTGTCGACGACGCGTCCCATTTCCTTGTCGCCGAGCCGCCAGGCACCACCATGCACCATCAGGATCAGCGGCGCGTCTTTGCCGAGTGGCGGGGCATAGAGGTCGAAGCGCTGTTCCGGCGCCGGTCCATAGGGTATGTCGCTCCATGTCGGTGGAGTGCCGGCTTGCGCCGGGGCGAATTGTCCGAAGAGAAGGAGTGCGGCGATCAGTCGGAAAGGGGGGGGGCATGGTGAATTCTTGTCGTGGCTCAGGCGATAGCCAACGCCGAGCGCAGGGCATGGGCGCCGGTTGGGGTGAGGAATAGCCCGAGTACGCTGCAGTTGAGCAGTACGGTGAGCCAGAAGATTAGTCGGAACGAAGACTTGGCCGACTTGTGGCGCAGATGGTGCTGGGCCATGAGCGCTCCCGGCCAGCCGCCGATCAGTGCGAGCAGGTGCAGCGTGTTTTCCTGAGTGCGCCAGCGACCTTCGCGAGCGGCCCTTTTGTCGATCCAGTAGGCGCCGAAGGCGACGATGCTGGATGCGGCATAGAGCCAGAGCAGGGGTGTCGGCAGTTTTCCAGACAGTACCGCGACAATCAGGGCGACGAAGAACAGGCTGCAGATGACCATCGGCCAGAAGCCCGGGCGGTTGGCGATAACGGCCTTTTTCCTCCCCGTTCCACGCACGAACGCCACCGCCTCCGCCCTTAGTCGTCCTTTGGCATCGCGCGCAAGTTCATAGGTCACGAGTTCGTCGCCGGCCGGGCGCGACTGGCGCGGTCGAAAAGCCTTGATGTGCAGGAACAGGGCTGCGCCGCCGCCGTTCGGCGTGACGAAGCCGTAGCCCTGCTCATCCTTCCACTGCGTGATTCGTCCCTGGTAGCGCATCCTTGTCCTTGCTGCAGTAGTCCGCTGGCATTTTCGCCGAATCAGACAACGTAGAACAGGATGGCGATGAAATGGGCCAGGCTGCCGGCAATGACGAACAGGTGCCAGATACCGTGCCAGTGGCGGAATTTCTCGTCGAAGGCGAAGAAGACGATGCCTACCGTGTACGCGACGCCGCCTGCTGCCAGCCACAAGAAGCCGGGCAGTCCGAGACTGGCCAGCAGGGGTTCGATTGCCACCAGGACGATCCAGCCCATCACCGCATAAATGACCAGCGACAAGATGCGCGCCTCCGAGCGTGGCTTGATCTCCTGCAGCATGCCGATGGCAGCCAGCGACCAGACGATGCCGAACAGCCACCAGCCCCAGGGGCCACGCAGGCTGATCAGGCAGAACGGGGTATAGCTGCCGGCAATGAGCAGGTAGATCGACAGGTGGTCCAGCTTGCGCAATACCCGCTTAACCCGTCCGCGCACGCTGTGATAGAGGGTCGAAATGCTGTAGAGAAGAACCAGCGTTGCGCCGTACACGGCCATGCTGAATACTTTCCAGCCATCGCCGCTGGCAGCCGCGAGGACTAGCAGCCAGATCGCTCCGCTCAGTGCGAGCAGGGCGCCGAACAGGTGCGTCCAGGCGTTGAAGCGTTCTCCGTGATACATGGCGACTCCATCAGAGCTGATTCGCGATGGCGTTCGCCGGATGCGAAGCCTAACTGATTACCATAGTCGCTTCTGACAAGGATGGGGAGGCTTCGTTCGCCAAACCAGGCGAAATCATCCCGCTCAGGAACAGCGACGGGCGAGAAGGCAGGCGCTGGGCTGTTGTTGGAGGCGGTAAACAGTCCGGAGGTCTGGCAATCGATTTCGGTCTCCCTCGGCAGCAAAAAGAGATAGCATGCAGCCCCTTCTCCGGCAGCCCCGGGGATGAGCGCAGTGACCGTTGTGTTTTTTCCTGCGCCAGATACATTGAACACATCCGCACGCGCCTGGAAAAAGCCATGACTCAAGATCCCGACTACAAAAATAATCCGCTGCACGGTGTCAGCCTGAAACAACTGGTGACCGAGATCGCCCAGCACTATGGATTCAAGATTCTTTTCGCTTACCTGAACATCAATTGCTTTGCGAACAACCCGAGCGTTGAGTCCGCCGTCAAATTCCTGAAAAAAACCGATTGGGCGCGGGAGAAGGTCGAAGCTTTTTATCTTTACCAGTTCAAAAGCCTGCCGCGCGCCTCGGCCGAGCAATTTGAGTTGCCTCCGCGCGACCGCATCGTGCCGCCGGACCAGAAGCCGGGGCCGCCTGCCGAATTGAGCCTGGAAGATGCCGAGCGATTGCGCGAAAAGCGCGCCAAGAAAGCGGCCTTGCATGACCAGGAGCGATCTCCGCGAGCCACCGCCGGGCGGCGCGTCGGGAACGCGACTCGGGGTTCCGGTGCGGATGATGCAGACCCCTGGGCCAAGTGGAGAAAATAGTTGTGCCGGCCTGCCCGGTGTTTCTCGCTGCAGCCAAGGTTCTGGGCCTGAGCGCCGGTTTTGACCGGCCGGGCGAATATAATGCGGCCCCATGGCTATTCCCTCCCGCAAGCGCACCGCGCACGATGATCTCTCCCTCGCTTTTCTAACGGCCGACGCCAAGCGCCTGCGGGCCATTCAGCGCGAGTTGTCACGCGCCTCCGGGGAGAAAAAGCAGAAGCTGCAGGGAGATTTGGCTGCCCTGACAGGCGCTTCGCGAGCCGCTGTCGAGGCGCGCCGGGAACGCCTGCCGAAACCCGAATTCCAGGCCGATTTGCCGGTCAACGAACGGCGGGACGAGATCGCCGAACTGATCGCCAACAACCAGGTGGTCATCGTGTGCGGCGAGACCGGATCGGGCAAGACGACGCAGTTGCCAAAAATCTGCCTCGATCTCGGCATCGGCGCGCGCGGGCTGGTCGGTCATACCCAGCCGCGCCGGCTGGCCGCCCGTTCGGTGGCGACGCGGCTGGCGCAGGAGCTGAAGACCCAGGTCGGCGCCGGGGTCGGCGTCAAGATCCGGTTCCACGATAAGTCGACGCCGGAAAGCTGGGTCAAGCTGATGACCGACGGCATCCTGCTCGCCGAGTCGCAATCCGATCCGTATCTGAACGCCTACGAGGCGATCATCATCGACGAGGCGCACGAGCGCAGCCTGAACATCGATTTCCTGCTCGGCTACCTGAAGCAGTTGCTCCCCCGGCGGCCGGACCTGAAGCTGATCATCACCTCGGCGACCATTGATGCCGAGCGTTTCTCGCAGCACTTCAACGGCGCGCCGGTGATCGAGGTGTCCGGCCGCCTCTACCCGGTCGAGGTGCGTTACCGCCCGGTTGTCGACATCGACAAAAAGGACGACGAGCGCGATCTCTACGACGCCATCGTCGATGCCGCCGACGAACTGGCCCGCCTCGGCCCCGGCGACATCCTGGTCTTCCTGCCCGGCGAGCGGGAAATCCGCGAGGCGGCGGAAGCCCTGCGCAAGCACGCGCTGGCCCGGCCCGGATTGGGCACGGCGCACGCGCCGGAAATCCTGCCCCTGTTCTCGCGCCTGTCGGCCGGCGATCAGGACCGCATCTTCAAGCCTTCAGGCGGCCAGCGGCGCATCGTGCTGGCCACCAATGTCGCCGAAACCTCGCTCACCGTGCCGGGCATCCGCTACGTCATCGACACCGGGCTGGCTCGGGTCAAGCGCTATTCCTACCGCAACAAGGTCGAGCAGTTGCAGGTCGAGCCGATTTCGCAGGCGGCGGCGCGGCAGCGGGCCGGACGTTGCGGCCGGGTGGCGGCGGGCGTCTGTGTCCGTTTGTACGACGAGGCGGATTTCAACACCCGGGCGCCCTTCACCGATCCGGAAATCCTCCGCTCCTCGCTGGCTGGCGTCATCCTGCGCATGAAGTCGCTGAAGTTGACCGACGTTGAAAGCTTCCCCTTCATCGAACCGCCGCCGGCCAAGGCGATCAGCGACGGCTACGCGCTGCTGCAGGAACTCGGCGGGCTCGACGACGACAATCGGCTGACCAAGGTCGGCGATGCGCTGGCCAAGCTGCCGCTCGACCCGCGCATCGGCCGCATGCTGGTCGCCGCCCGCGATCTCGGTTGTCTGAGCGAGGTGCTGATCATCGCCGCCGGGCTATCGACTCAGGACCCGCGCGAGCGGCCGCAGGAGCGCCAGCAGGCGGCCGACGAGAAGCACAAGCTGTTTGCCGACGAGAAATCGGAATTCCTCGGTTGGGTCAAACTATGGGCCTGGTTCAAGCAGGCCGTCGATCACAAGAAATCCAACAAGCAGCTGGTCGATACCTGCCACGCGCATTTCCTTTCCTACCTGCGCCTGCGCGAATGGCGCGAGGTGCATGGCCAGCTGCACGCCATGGTCACCGAGTTGGGGTGGAAGGAAAACGAGATCCCCGGCACCTACGACGCCATCCACATGGCGCTGCTCTCCGGCCTGCTCGGCAACATCGGCTGCAAGTCCGACGAATCGGGCTACTACCTCGGCGCGCGCGGCATCCGTTACCTGATCCATCCCTCGTCGCCGCTGCAGAAGAAGGCAGGCAAGTGGATCATGGCGGCCGAGATCACCGAGACGACGCGCCTGTTCGGTCGCTGCGTCGCCCGCATCGAGGATAGCTGGATCGAGAAAGTGGGCGCTCACCTCATCAAGCGCCAGTACTTCGATCCGCACTGGGAAAAGAAGGCCATGCAGGTCGCCGGCTGGGAGCGGACGACGCTCTACGGCATCGTGATCAACCCCAAGCGGCGCATCCACTATGGCCCGCTGGCGCCGGCCGAGGCGCGCGAGATTTTCATCCGCCAGGGCCTGGTCGGCGAGGAAATCGACGAATCGTTCGCCAATAGATGGCCCTTCTTCCAGCATAACCAGCGGCAGATTCGCGACATCGAGAAGATCGAGCACAAGCAGCGCCGTCAGGACGTGCTGGTCGATGACGAGCTGATCTTTGCCTTCTACGATCACCTCATTCCCGAAGACATCCACAACGGCGCTACCTTCGACCATTGGCGCAAGACGGCCGAGCAGGAGAATCCGAAGCTGCTCTATCTGTCGAAGGACGACCTGATGCGCCACTCGGCCGCCGGCGTGACCACCGAGGCCTTCCCGCATCACCTCAAGGTTGGCGGCGTCGATTACGCGCTGAGTTACCACTTCGAGCCGGGCTCGCCCAAGGACGGCGTGACGCTGACCCTGCCGCTGGCACAGCTCAACCAGATTCCGGCGCTGCGCATGGAATGGCTGGTGCCCGGGCTGTTGAAGGAAAAGCTGGTGCAGCTGATCAAGACGTTGCCGCAGAAAATCCGCGCCAAGCTGGTGCCGGTGCCCGAGTTCGTCGAGGAATTCATCGCCGCCACCGCCGGCAACGACAAGAAGATGAACGCCGGCCTGATCCCGCCGCTGATCGACTACATCCTCGAAGCGCGCGGCCTGAACGCCCGCGGCTGGGCGGTGACGCCGGACGCTTTCCGGCCTGACGCGTTGCCGCCGCATTTCGCGATGAACTACAAGCTGATCGACGAACACGGCCGGCAGCTGGATATGAACCGCAGCCTGGTTGCCCTGCGCGGCGAGTGGGGCAAGGAAGCCAAGGAGGAATTCGCCGAGCTGCACGAAACGCCGTCCGAATACACTCAGTTGACCGACTGGACCTTCGGCGAGTTGCCGGAGTTGATGGAGGTACCGGTCGGCAAGCAGACGGTGATCGGCTACCCGGCTTTGGTCGACGACGGCGAAACGGTCAGCCTGAAGGTCTTCGATTCGGCCGAGGAAGCCGCCGAAACCCACCGCAAGGGGCTGGCGCGGCTGTTCATGCTGCAGTTCAAGGAGCAGGTGAAGTATTTCGACAAGAACGTGCCGGGCATGAACCAGATGGGCATGCAGTTCATGGCGCTGGGTACGACCGACGAACTGAAACGGCAGATAGTCGACCTGACCTTCGAGCGCGCCTGCCTGACCGAGCCGCTGCCGACGACGCCGGACGCCTTCAAGGCGCGCTGCGGCGAGGCCAAGGCGCGGCTGGGCCTGATCATGCAGGAGGTTTGCCGGCTGGTCGCGACCGTGCTGACCGAATGGCAGGCAGTGACCAAGAAGCTGCCGGCCTTCAAGGCGCAGGCGGCCGTCGTCGCCGACATCGAGGCGCAGCTGAAGCGGCTGGTGGGCAAGCAGTTCGTCGTTGCCACGCCCTTCGAGCGCCTGCAGCATTTCCCGCGCTACCTGAAGGCGATCGGCGTTCGGCTCGACAAGCTGAAGGCGGCGCCGGCTCGTGATACCCAGGCGATGGCCGACTACGCGAAGCTATGGACGAATTACGAGCGCCGGGCGCTGCAACTGGCCAAGATGGGGACGGTCGATCCCCAGGTCGAGCAGTTCCGCTGGCTGATGGAGGAACTGCGCGTCGGCCTGTTCGCGCAGGAACTCCGGACGCCGGTACCTGTCTCGGTCAAGCGCCTGGAAAAACAATGGGAAGGAATCAAACATGGGTAATGTGATGCTCGCCCTGGCACGCACCTTCGGCAGTCTGCGCAGCAGCAAGGTGTGGCTCTACGTGCTGACGCCGGCCATCGTTTCGCTGTTGCTTGCCATCGGACTTGCTGTCGGCGCACTCGGCTGGGCAGTCCAGCAGATGATGGAGTTCCCGCCGATGACCCTGCTGGTCGGCTGGGGGCTGGTCTGGCTGGCGCATATTCTTGCCTATCTGGGGGGCTGGATGGCGATCTTCGCGCTGGCCTATCTGGTCGCTTCGCTGCTCGCGGCCATCGTCATCATGCCGCTGATGCTGCGTCATCTGTCGCAAACCGAGTATCGCGACGTGGCGGCGATGGGGCGTGACAGCTTTGTTGCGGCGGCGCTGAACAGTATCGGCGCATCGCTGGTTTTCGTCGTCGCCTGGGTGGCAACCATTCCGCTGTGGCTCATTCCCGGTTTCTCGCTGCTGATTCCGCTGTTACTGATGGGCTGGCTGAACCGTCGCACCTTTGCCTATGATGCGCTGTCGATGCATGCCACCGACAGCGAGTGGGCAAGCCTGCGAGAGGCGCACAAGGCACCGCTGTTCATGCTCGGCCTGACCATGGCGCTGCTGGCGCACATCCCGCTCGTTGGCCTGCTCGCGCCGGCACTGGCGGCGCTGTCATTCGTTCACTACGGGCTGGAAGCCCTGCGTCGTTCGCGCGGGGAGGCGATAGTGACTATCGAGGGAGAACGGGTATGAGTCGCAATTTTGGCACCGTGATCATCGGCGATGAAATCCTGTCGGGAAAGCGGCAGGACAAGCATTTCGCACGGATCGCCGAGATGCTGGGGGCACGCGGTTTGCGGTTGAGCTGGGTCGAGTACCTGGGCGACGATCGCGATCGTCTGGCCGCTACGTTCAAGCGCACGATGGCGGCCGGCGATGTGGTGTTTTCCTGCGGGGGCATCGGCAATACACCGGATGATCACACCCGGCAGGCCGTGGCGGCTGCGCTCGGCGTCGGGCTGGAACTGCATCCCGAGGCCTTTGAGGAATTGAAGCTCCGCTTCGCCGGTGAGGAAATCACCGACCAGCGCAAGTTGCTGGTTACCTTTCCGGCCGGTGTGCGGATGATTCCCAACCCGTTCAACCGTATTGCCGGTTTCATGGCCAACGACCACTACTTCGTGCCCGGTTTCCCGCAGATGGCGCATCCGATGATCGAATGGGCGCTCGACACCTTCCACAGGGGCGAATTCCAGCCCGTCGCGGAGACGATAGAAAAAGCCTTCCTGCTCACCGGGCCGGCCGCATACGAGAGCGCGCTGCTCGATCTGATGGAGCGCATCGTCGCCGCCTACCCGACGTTGCGCCTTTTTTCCCTGCCGTCGCTGGTCGGCAAGGAGCGTAAACACCTCGAGCTCGGGGTGGAGGGCGCGCCGGCGCTGGTCGACAAGGCGATGGCGGATATTCGAGCCGAGGTCGAACGACGCGGCATCAACTGGGTCTGGCGCCCATGAAGCCGGCGCAGCATCCAACCGCGCTGCGCACGCAGGGCTTGCTCGCCGACGCCGGCTTGCTGGTTCGGGTGGTCGAGTTCGAGCAGCCGACGCGGACCAGCGCCGAGGCAGCAGAAGCCATCGGCTGTGCGGTGGCGGAAATCGCCAAGTCGGTGGTTTTTCGCAACAAGAGCGAGGGCGGTGCGGTCGTCGTCGTGGCCAGCGGTGCCAACCGGGTTAATGAAGCCAAGGTGGCGGCTTGCCTGGGCATCAAACTCGGGCGTGCCGATGCGGATTTCGTCAGGGAGGCGACCGGTTATGTGATCGGCGGCGTGGCGCCGCTCGGCCATGCAGGGCCGGTTCGACTGTTGCTTGATCGCGACCTTCTGCAGTTCGTAACGGTCTGGGCGGCGGCGGGAACGCCGTTCTCGGTATTTCCGCTCACGCCTGCAGCCTTGCAGGTTCTGACCGGGGCTGACTGGGCGGATATCCGCCAGGATTGATTCGGCGACGGCACGGGTAATACGTCGGGCAACAAAAAGCCCGCGTCAGGCGCGGGCTTTCCGGGACAAAGCAGTTGATGCTTACTTGCTGACTTTCTTGGCGGCAGCAGCGGTGGCGCTCTTCTTGGCCGGTGCGACTGCGGTAACCTGGCTGGCAGCCTGGATATTGGCTTCGGCGATGTCGGACAGCTGCTTGGCCATCGAGGTCATCTGGTCGAATGCCTTGGTCGAGGCACCGAGCATCGATTGCATGGTGGCGGCAAACACATCGCCGCCGACCGGTGCGGAAGCCTTGGCCTTTTCGACGGCGGTTTCGGCGTTCTTGGCGAAGCTGCTGTATTGGGCTTCCATGACCGAGGTGATTTCCTTCTGCATTTCGGAGACCAGGTCATAGACGCTGCGCGAATAGCTGACCAGCTTGTCCACATTCGGCTGGGCCAGTTCACTGTTCAGTTTGGCGACAGCATTGGCATCCTTGGCGCCGAGCAGTTGCTGGGTGTTGGCAACCGTCGAGTTGAAGAACTCGCGGGAAGCAGCCATGTTGAGGGCGGTCAGGCGCTCGACGCCGTTGAAGGCGGTGCGCATCAGGGCCATCATGACTTCGGCGTTGGCTTTTTGGGCGGCGGTCAGTTGTTCGAAATTCGGGTTGCTCATCATCATCTCCAGTTCTTGAATGTGTGCTGCGGATGAAACGACAAACCCCTGCCGAGGCAGGGGTTGAACAGGCAATTGCTTACTTCTTCTTGGAAGCGGCGGCGGTGGCGCCAACAGCCTTGACGGTGGCGTTGGTGGCGGCGGCAACGTTGGCTTCGGTGATTTCGGCAACTTGCTTGGCAGCCTTGTTCATGTTGTCGAAAGCGGAGTTGGCAGCGGCGATGGCGCTCTTGACGGCGGCGACGGCAACGTCGGAACCGGCCGGGGCGGACTTGGCAGCCTTGTCGAGCAGGCCGGCCACAGTCTTCTGGAAGTCGCCGAACTGGGCTTCAACCATCTTGGACAGCTCTTCCTGGGTTTGGGCGGAGATTTCGTAGACGCTACGCGAGTAGGCAACGGCCTTCTCGACGTTCGGCTGGGCCAGCGAAGCCTGGATGGACAGGGCTTCCTGAACGTCCTTGGCACCCATCAGGGCCTTGGCGCCGGAAACGGAGTCTTCCATGACCGAACGGGCGGTGTTCAGGTTCAGGGCGGCGATACGCTCGGCGGAAGCCAGGGCGGTGTTGGCCAGGGACAGCAGGGAGTCGACGGTGGCCTTGTTGGCGGCAGCGAATTGCTCAGGGGTCGAGAACATGGGTTTATCTCCTCATAAAAGTCATGTCGTACTACGAACTTTCGCAGCCTTGCCTATTGGCATGTTGCGCTGCAGCATGAACTTAATTATAGGGATGATTGCCCGCTTGTCAACAATAATTTTGTGCAGTGCACAAATCCGATAAGTCGATGTAAATCAGGTGCTTGAGGAGGCCTGTGGAATGGCCTTGCGGTGCGGTTTTCGGGTGCCCTGTGTGCCGGAATGCCCTACGGTTGCCCACTCGGCGCAGAAAGACTTCCGGCCCCCTTGAGCTGCAGGCGTTCCCCTCGGGGGGTAGGTTGGTCCACTGCCGTATCCTTGTTCTTGGGCTGGATTACCGCGCGAACGCGCGGTGGCGCGGCATTCGGGTCACGGGTCTCGCCAGCGGTGACCAGGTATTTTTCGTTCACCGCGTCGTACCAGATGTAGTCGCCTTTAACCTGGTCTTCACCGCTCTTCACCCAGGCACGATGGAACAGTTCGGCAATCTCGGTATTGGTGTTGTACTCAATCCGTTCGGCTTCGCCGTCGACGTATTCGTCCTTTCCTTCCCGTTTCTGGCGGAATCTGGCCAGGCCGTCCTTGCCGGCGAAGGCGGTGCCTTTCTGGAAACCGTAGCGGTCTTCGGTGATCACGACACGGTCTGCCTTGAGTACCATGGTGCCCTTGGTGATGACCACATCGCCTTCCAGTACCTGAGTTTTCTTGGCGTCGTCGATCGAGACCCGGGCCGCCTCGAGCAGCATGGGCTTGTCGCGGTCGGCCTTTTCGGCAAAGGCGGGCAGCGAGGCCAGCAGGCAGAGGGTCAGCGTGGCAAGGCGAAAGGTCATGGCGTTGATCTCGGACGGATATATTGTCCCTTGACCTGCGATTGCAGAACGAAGGTGGATTTGTTGTTGTCGATCTGGGCGCCGACGCCGGTCACCCAGGATTGCCCCTGGGTAATTTCGACGGGGCTGTTGGTGAAGGCGAAGCCGGCCTCGGTCTGTACCGTCAGGTCCGGCATGCGGGCGACCAGCTCCTGTTGTTCGGGCGTTGCGGCACGTGTGACACGGACATCGTCCCACAAATAAGCGACTTCGCCCTTGGAGGTGACTTTGGCGAAATTCGAGGTGACGGTGATCGGGGGCGCATCCGGTCGATAGCTGATCAGGATGGGGGACTTTAATTCGGAACTGTCGTCGTCCGGGTAATGAACCATATACGGGCCGGTCAGACGATATTTGACCTGGCCGGTCTCGTCGAAACGGCGGACGATATAGTTCTCGGCGATGCCGTCCGGGTCGTGGCGAAACTTGCTGTCGTGCTTGTCGTTTCCCATGTCGATGGCGCTTTGCAGCCAGAAGGTCAACCCGGCCAGCACGGACAGGATGATGATCGGGAAGAGTTGGCTCGGCCAGTGCTTCATCAGGCTTCGAGGTACGGGGCGAAGGCTGCGTCGAGTTTGCCCTGGGCGGCGAGGATGAGTTCGATGGCCTCACGGACTGCGCCCTGGCCGCCGGAAGCTTCGGTAACCGCATGTACGCGTTCCTTGACGATGGGGCGCGCATTGGCCGGGGCGATGGTGAGCCCGGCGCGTGCCATGGCCGGAAGGTCGATCAGATCGTCACCCATGAAGGCCAGTTCCGACCAGTCGAGGTTGAGTTTTTCGAGCAGTTGGGCGGCGACGTCGCGCTTGTTGCCCACGCCCTGATAGACGTGCGCGACGCCGAGATCGGCGGCGCGATGCGAGACGACGCCGGAATTGCGGCCGGTGATGATGGCCACCTCGATGCCGACGCGCTTGAGCAGCACGATGCCGAGACCGTCCTGGACGTTGAAAGTCTTGAATTCGTGGCCGTCGTCGGAGTAATGCAGTCCGCCGTCGGTCATCACCCCGTCGATGTCGAAGGCGACGAGTTTGATGCGGGCGGCGCGGGCTTGAACGTCCATCAGATGACCTTGGCGGTGAAGAGATCGTGCATGTTGAGGGCGCCGATGAGGCGATTGTCGGCATCGACAACGAGCAGGGCGTTGATGCGCAGGCGCTCCATCATCTCGACGGCTTCCACGGCAAGTTTGTCGGGGCCGATGGTGCGGGGGCTGGGATGCATGACCGAGGCAATGTCGCCCTGCTGTAGGTCGAGCCGTTTTTCGAAGGCGCGGCGGAGGTCGCCGTCGGTGAAGATGCCGAGAACAGCGTTGTCCGAATCGGTAATCGCCACCAGGCCGAGACCGCCGCGCGACATGGCGATGATGGCATCAGTGATGGCGGTGCCGGGAGCGACGGCAGGAACGCGGTCGTCGGCGCGCATCACGTCGCGAACATGGGTGAGCAGGCGTCGTCCGAGCGAGCCGCCGGGGTGCGAGCGTGCGAAGTCCTCGGGACCGAAGCCGCGCGCATCGAGCAGGGCGACTGCGAGCGCGTCGCCCAGCGCCAGCGCGGCCGTGGTGCTGGCTGTCGGGGCAAGGTTGTGCGGGCAGGCTTCCTGCTCGACGCCGGCGTCGAGGTGGATGTCAGCTTCGCGCGCCAAGGTCGAGGTCGGCACGCCGGTCATGGCGATGATTCGCGCGCCCTGGCGCTTGAGGGCGGGCAGGATGCTGAGCAGTTCGCCGGACTCGCCGGAGTTGGAGAGGGCGAGCAGCACATCGTCGCGGGTGATCATGCCCAGGTCGCCGTGGCTGGCTTCGGCTGGATGGACGAAATAGGCCGGGGTGCCGGTGCTGGCCATGGTGGCGGCGATCTTGCGCGCGATGTGGCCCGATTTGCCCATGCCGCTGACGATCAGGCGCCCGTGGCAATTGAGGATCAGTTCGACGGCACGGGAGAAATCGCCGTCGAGTCGCCCCTGCAGGGCCTCCACAGCGGCCGCTTCAATGCTCAGGGTCTGGCGACCGAGTTCCAGAGCGCGTTCCGGCGAAAAGCGATGAGCGTTTAGGCTTGGGTTCATGACGGGGCTGCGGTTAAGATGTGGGAAGTATACCTGAATCGCGAAAACGGCCCTTGAGCGCACTTCCTCTCGTCCTGCTGCTGCTGGGTGCCTCGGTCTTGGCCGTGGTCATCTTCCGGCGCTTCAACCTGCCGCCGGTGCTCGGCTACCTCTTTGTCGGCAGCGTGATCGGTCCGCACGCCCTGAACCTGATGAGCGAGGTGCATCGCGCCGAGTACCTGGCGGAGTTCGGCGTTGTCTTCCTGATGTTCTCGATCGGCCTGGAGTTCTCGCTGCCCAAACTCTATGCGATGAAGCGCATCGTTTTTGGCCTCGGCTTGTTGCAGGTCGTCGTCAGCATGGTCTTGATAGCCGGGCTGGTCATGTTGTTCGGCGTCAGCTGGCAGCTCGGCATCGCGCTGGGCGGCGTGTTCGCCATGTCGTCCACCGCGGTCATCACGAAGTTGCTGGCCGAGCGCATGCAGCTCGATTCCGCGCACGGTCGCGAAATCATGGGCGTGCTGCTGTTCCAGGACCTGGCGGTGGTCCCGTTGTTGGTCATCATCCCGTCGCTGACCCAGCCCCCGGAAAAGCTCGCTGTCCTGCTCGGCATCGCGCTACTCAAGGCGGTGATCGTGCTGGCGATCATTCTGGTTTTCGGGCAGCGGCTGATGCGCAAGTGGTTCCACTTTGTCGCCCGCGCCAAATCCTCGGAAGTGTTCGTGCTCAACGTCTTGCTGATCACCCTGAGCCTGGCTACGATCACCGAGCTGGCGGGTCTGTCGTTGGCACTGGGGGCGTTCGTCGCCGGCATGCTGATTTCGGAAACCGAATATAAGCTGCAGGTGGAAGAGGACATCAAGCCCTTTCGCGATGTGTTGATGGGCTTGTTCTTCGTCACCATCGGCGTGAAGCTCGATCTGCATATCCTCGTCGGGCTGTGGTGGCAGGTGCTGCTTGCTGTCGTTGCACTGCTGGTGGTCAAGTCGCTGATCGTCGGGGTGCTGTCATGGCGGCTCGGCGCTTCGCCGGGCAACGCCATTCGTTCCGCGCTCTGGCTGTGTGCCGGCGGGGAGTTCGGTTTCGTGCTGCTCGGCGAGGTGATGCGCCTGCCCAAGGAAATCCAGCAGGTGGCGCTGACCACGCTGGTGCTCTCCATGCTGATCGCGCCATTCGTTGTTCAATACAGCGAGCGCATCGTCGTTCGTTTCGTGGCCAGCGAATGGCTGATGCGCTCGATGCAACTGACCCGGATCGCCGCCCAGTCGATGGGCTCCGAGAAACACGCCATTCTTTGCGGCTTCGGCCGCAACGGCCAATACCTGGCCCGCTTTCTTGGCCAGGAAGACATCAATTACGTCGCGCTGGACCTGGACCCCGACCGGGTGCGCGAGGCTTCGGCCGGTGGTGAGAATGTCGTTTATGGTGATGCCGGGCGCAAGGAAGCCTTGATGGCTGCCGGCCTGATGCGGGCCAGCGTGGTCATCGTCACCATCAGCGATACGGCACTAGCCGAGAAAATCTTGCATCACGTGCAGGAGTTGCGCCACGACCTGCCGGTCATCGTGCGTACGGCCGATGAGCGTGACATGGATCGCCTGACCCGCGCAGGGGCGGCCGAGGTCGTTCCGGAGGCGCTGGAGGCCAGCCTGATGCTGGCTTCGCACGCGCTGGTACTGGTCGGCGTGCCGATCAACCGGGTGCTCAAGCGGATCCGGCAGACGCGCTCGCAGCGCTACAGTTTGCTGCGCGGCTTCTATCGCGGGATTACCGACCGCGACCACGATGAGGAAGACGAGCACCAGCCGCGCATGCACTCCGTGCTGCTCGCCGCCGGTGCTGCCGCCATCGGTCGGACGCTGGACGACCTCGATCTCGACAGCCTGAATTGCGAAGTGAGTGCCATACGCCGCCGTGGAATCCGTGCGCTGGAGCCAGCGCCGGAAACGCGACTGGAGGAGGGGGATGTGGTGGTGGTACTCGGCTTGCCCGAGGCGGTTACGGCAGCCGAGGAGCGCTTGCTGCAGAAATGAAAAAGCCCGCCGAGGCGGGCTTGATCAAAGGCGTCTCGTTGCCCTTAGAATCCAGAGCAGACCGTGTAAAGTGTTTGGTCATCGGCCGGGGTCAGCAAATTAGCATTCGCCTGGGTTGCGGCGCCGTTGGCAATGACTCGGACAGTGCCGGTTTGCGTGTTGCCGTCATCGAGCATGGTGTCGAGTTGCTGTGCAAAACGTCCCTGGATGCCGGTCGAGCAGATGTAGAAGTTGGCTGGCCAGACAGGGTTAGCTGCCGTCAGAATCGCGTCGCCGGTAATGCCAATGGCACCGCCCTCTGCATTGCGAGGAATATAGTCGGCGTTACCAACGACTGGCGTCCCTGTTGCCAAGCCGGCTAGGCGAACGTGCTGCCAGAAAAGGTAGGATTCATCGGTTTGTGTCACCGAGTTCCAAGCGCCGTTGATGCGTGCGTTGTCGAGCGTAGCCGCCGGCGTGGTGGCTACGGTGCCATTGGTTACGTGATTGTTGGCACGGGCGTCATCGCCAGGCATGGCGCGGAAGCGGTCTTGATAGGCATAGACAAACGACGACATTGAGCGGAAATCATTTGCCAGGTTCTTGACCTTGGCGCTGTTGATTAGCTCCTGACCTTTGAGGACACCGCCCATCAACAGGCCAATAATGACCAGCACGATGGCGATTTCGACGAGGGTGAAGCCTTTTTGATGATTTTTCATGGCATGCTCCGAATATTACTCCCGTGTCACTAATGCAATTTTTGTGCCTATGGCTTTGGGCTGGAATTTGCTAATGACTGTATGAATCTGGGTTGAGGGTGTCGAAAAATGGACAGTGTGTCGAAAAGATGAACGCCGGATTCGGGCGGCAATTGGCAAATCGGCTGGCCAGCCGACCGCATCTGCTATTGGCGGGGCATCTGCTGATGCTGCATGCCTTGGCTTTTGGCGGGTGGCAGGTGCCGGCCGTGCGCCTGTTGTGGCTGGTTGCACTCGGCCTCTTTCTTATCTGGCAGCCTTTCGTCGACGGTGAGCAACGCATCAGCGGGCGGCAGGGGCTCGTGGTGATTGGCATCGCCGCTGCATCGACCCTGTTGCTCAGCCCCTGGCTGCTGCTGATCTGGGCGGGGGCGCTTGCTGCGTCGATTGGCGGCCGGGTGATCGGATCTGTACAGCGGGGCGAGCGGGCCGGCTATCTGCTGGCTTTCGGATACCTGATTGCGCTGACCATGCTGGGGATCGTGCCGGAGATTTCTCCTGCCGCACAGGTCGAGTCGGGGCTGCGCGATGCGGTTTCCGTATTGATGCCGATGGCCTTGCCCATCTTGCTGCTTTTTCCGGCGCGCCCCCCTTTGCGCAAGTCCGGAGTAGCGTTCGACCTGTTTTACGGAATCCTGGTTTTCCTCGTCCTGGCGGTGCTGGTGCTCGGGGCGTTGGCCTACATGCCGATTGGCGGCACGGGGTACATCGAATCCCTGTTCAAGACGTCAATGACGGTGGCTGTTGCCTTGCTGGTGGTGGCTTGGGCGTGGAATCCGCGCGGCGGTTTTTCCGGCATCGGGTCGGCCGTTTCACACTATCTCTTGTCCTTGGGGATGCCATTGGAGCAGTGGTTGGTGCATTTGTCGCAGGAGAGCGAGCGGAACACCGATCCCGAGATTTTCCTGGCGGCGGCGATGCGGCGATTGGCAGAAACTCCCTGGGTTCTTGGTGCCGCTTGGGAGGCGGGAAGCGGGAAGCAGTCCGTGGGTGAGAGGTCAATGTTTACGCATGACACGCATGCCGGCGATGTGAAGCTGACAGTGTTTTTTCGCCATTTTCCATCGCCTGCATTGCATTGGCATGTCGAGTGGCTGCTGCGGCTTGCTGTCGAGTTCTATCTGGTCAAGCGCCAGAGCCTGCAACTCCAACGTCTGGGCTATGTGCAGGCCATCTACGAGACCGGGGCGCGGGTGACGCACGATGTGAAGAACCTGCTGCAATCCTTGCAGGCCTTGTGCTATGCGGCGACCCAGCCCGGCGATCCGGCCGATGTGGCGAATCTGCTGCGCCGCCAGTTGCCTCAGGTTGCCGACCGTCTGAAGTCGACGCTCGACAAGCTGCAATCGCCGCAACTTGAGGATGACGAGCACCTGGCTGGTCGCGCATGGTGGCTCCGCTTGCAGGATCGATACAGCCACGCCGGCATCGAATGGCATGGGGCGCCGCATGCCGGGGAGATGCTTCCTCGGGCCTTGTTCGACAGCGTTGCGGAAAATCTGCTGCAGAACGCGCTGTCGAAGCGCCAGCGGGAATCTGGCCTGAGCATTGATGTGACGTTTGGCGAAGAGGGGCTGTCCATCGCCGACAGCGGATCGGCCATTCCCCCCGATGTCGCCGCCGCGCTGCTGAATGCACCGGTGGCTTCCAACGACGGCCTGGGGATCGGCTTATATCATGCCGCCAGACAGGCGGAGGCGATGGGTTATCGACTGACGCTCGCGGCCAACCGGCCGGGTTGCGTGCTGTTCAGGCTGGAACGGCCGGTGCGGGGGCCGTCGCCGGCTCCTTGAGACCATTGAGGCGGAAAACCAGGGTGTTTCCCTTGCCTTTCAGATAAAGGTCGAGTGGTGTGGCGAATTCAAATTCGCCCTTCAGGCGCTGATGGGTCGTGGCATCGACGTGAATCATGCCCGGCGTGCCCTCGCTGGTGATGCGGCTGGCAAGATTGACGGTGTCGCCCCACAGGTCGTAAATGAATTTTTTCTTGCCGACGACGCCTGCAACGACGGGGCCGGTGCCGATGCCGATACGTACCTCGAGGCGCATGTCGTTGACCGTGAAATCGCGATGCAGCAAATCGCGCATGGCAATGGCGAGTTCGGCGATGGCGCGCGTGTAGTTGCAGGCTTCATTGTTCAGTCCGCCGGCAACCATGTAGGCATCGCCGATGGTTTTTATTTTTTCCATGCCATAGCGCTCGGCCAGTTCGTCGAAGGACGAGAATATCCGGTTAAGCATGGAGAAGACCTGCTGTGGCGTCATTCCTTCGGCCAGGCGGGTGAAGTTGACGATATCCACGAACATTACCGTGACCTCGGCAAAACCGTCGGCAATAGCCTGGCTGTCATGCTTCAGGCGTTCGGCGATGGGACCGGGCAGGATGTTTAGCAACAGGCGCTCCGAGCGCCCCTGTTCCTCCTGCAGCAGGCGGTGGGTTTCTTCCAGGCTGGCTTGCAGCTTGCCCTTCTCGATGATCGCGTAGCGCAACAGCAGATAGACGATGCTCGAAATGGCGGCGAAGTTCAGCGCAAAGAAGAAGACGCTGGTTTCGGTCGAAATCTTGTGGGCGTTGCTGAGCGGACTACCAGCCAGGTAGTAATCGAAAAAGCCGGAGAGCGCGGTCAGGAATATGTAGGCTATGAACCAGGCGATCGATTCACGGGGGCCGCAGAAGAGCACGGCGCCGATCGGTGCGAGCAGCCCCCACAGGCTGGTGCCGCTGGCGGAAATGAAGTTGCCGATGCTCCATTGCACGACAAAAGGGGCGAACAGAAAGAGCGACAACTGGGTGACCCGGAACCACTCGAAATTGCCGCTGCGCAGGAAGTAGAGCAGGTTGGCCACAAGCAGCAGCTGGAACATGAACGGCGCGGTGGCCGAGAACTGCGGCCCCATCTGCCCATAGAGGAAGAGCCAGAGCATCGAGCCGGTACAGAAGAGGCCGGTGGCGAATACCAGCAGCGACTTCTTCAGGCGCATCTCCGCATCGTCGGTCGGCAGGATGCCACCGGCACGCAGAGAGATGAAATGGGGGCTGGAACTCACGACAAGACCGATCAGTCCGACTTATAGCTTTGGGATAACCAGTTTGGCAGCCGGGGTGATGCAGGTCAATAAGCGAGGGCGGTGGTGGTGCTAGGGCAGGCGGCCGGCTGCCACCATTCGATTCATCAAACTAAACAATGGTATCCAAGTCACTTCATCATCGTAGGTGCTGCTATGCGTTCGGCTGACAAAATTGAGGTCCGCATTGGCATTTTCCAGTTCGTCCCCGGCGCTTCCAGATAATTGCGAGCCGTCTGCCCGATATCCACCAAGCCCGTTCTTGCCGTGAGAGACGACAATGGCCGGGATACCGGTTGCAATGTTTACGGCACCATCGGAAACGATGATGTTGCCAGAGGAGCAGAGAGCAAAACTTGATTGGGTGGGGGCGGGTGACAATACGCATGGGGGCGTCGTGTTTAGCGAAATGGCATCGGAAAACTCAAGGCGAACCCGGTAGGTGAAACGTTGCCCCCAAGGGTCGGTCTCCGGCAGGCCAAGCGTTCTCCAAGGAATAACACCGCTTGTCCGGCCCTCATCAATCAAACCGGCGGTTGGGTCGGCGTTGGCCTTTGTGGGGTCCGCAGGTGGTGGCAAACGGCCATTGGCAATTGTGTAGCCTAGCAGGCTGCTGAAATACTTCCCCATCCTGTCGACGAAACAGCGGGTTTGATCGTTATAGAGATTCACCGAGATTACCGAGAGCACAAAGCGGATCATGCGCGGAGCCGACACCTTCACCGAGAGTTTGTTTACGATGCGTCGCCTGGACGACTTTGTGCCGGCGCAGCACCCGTTGCGGCCGATCCGGGCGATGGTGAATCGGGCGCTCAAGGATATCGAACCCCTGCTCAGCGGCATGTATGCCGCCGACGTCAAAGGCGGTCGCCCCAGCATTGCCCCGGAGAAACTCCTGCGTGCCATGCTGCTGCAAATCTTCTACAGCATTCGCTCGGAACGGCAATTGATGGAGCAGACCCAGTACAACCTGCTCTTTCGCTGGTTCATCGGCCTATCGATGGACGATGCAGTCTGGGTGCCCACCGTCTTCACCAAGAATCGCGAACGCCTGATTGCCCACGATGCCGTGATCGAACTCTTCAATGCGGTACTGGCCATTGCCGAGAAGCAGAACTGGCTATCAGGCGAACATTTCAGTGTCGACGGCACGCTCATCCAGGCTTGGGCGGGACACAAGAGTTTCCTGCGCAAGGACGGCGGAGATGATGAAGGCGGCGGCAATTTCAAGGGCCAGTCACGCAGCAATGACACCCACGCCTCACGTACCGACCCGGATGCCCGACTGTACCGCAAGGGCAATACCGCCAGTGAGTTGCGCTACATGGGACACACCTTGAGCGACAACCGCCACGGACTCATTGCCAGTGCGGTCGTGACCACGGCCGATGGCTATGCCGAGCGGGAAGTTGCCAAGGCCCTGATCGCCGATGCCCGCCAAGTCGCCGGCGAAACGGCTGAAATCACCCTCGGCGCGGACAAGGGCTACGATGCCCAGGAATTCATTGCGGCACTCATCGAACTGAATGTCATTCCCCATGTGGCGCAGAACACCAGCCATCGCCGTTCTGCCGTGCCGGACGACATTGCCGGCAGTGACGGTTACGCGATCTCCCAGCAAAAGCGCAAACTCATCGAACAGGGATTCGGCTGGGCCAAGTTCATTGGGCCGATACGCCAGGTGATGGTGCGCGGACTGGAGAAGGTCGATCAGTTGTTCGTGCTGACCATGGCCGCCTACAACCTGACGCGCATGCGCTCCTTGGGAGCAATCCGTCCGCTGGGGGCAATATGATAGGAAAACACCTCGGAATCCCTGTAAAACACGTGCGAACGACCGAAAATCCGCTTCGCCTTACGAAAAACGACTCCGTTCCATGCCACCGTCTGCAGTTGCAGGGCGGTATTTCAGCAGCCTGCTAGGAGAGCCTCTCGAATCTCGGCCAATTGGCGACGTACCTCATTGGTACGCTGTATATCCTGCTGGGTGCCCAAGCTGATCATCATGCCGCCAGCCAAGAGTGCAAACACGATAAGAACGATGGCCATTTCGACCAGAGAAAAGCCGGAGGCCGAGAGACGGTGGATGGGGGATAAGCGAATTTTTGAATTCATGGCAGGACAAGCACCTGTCCGTTGAGGGAAATGCTTCTAGTACTCCGATCATAGGTTACTAGCGGGAACCAGCCGTTATTGACCAAGCTGTCATACCACAAGTGAAATGGCGGGGATGCCGAGTACCAGCTCGGAGATTGAATTGCGTAGAGTGCATTTTTGTATGGAAAGCGGCCAAGGTCTTGCCCTGAATCGGAGATGCCATCGTCGTTGGTATCTGCGAAAGGAGGTGGGGCGCTGGCGGCGGAGTAGGCATAGCGAATTTCACCGAGAACGCGCTTCGCGACGCCAGCAAACAAGGTGGATGTCGCTAGGGGTAATACCTTGTCATTAAATTTTTCGTCTGAAGGCGCCGAGAAATAGCTGTCATCGCCATCGTTGTTACTTGTGGCGGCGTTTCCATCTTTGTTGTCGAGATAGTCGGTGATGCTGTTGCTGGGGCGGTTTTGTCCGGCAAGTGCTGCTCCCGGAGCAATAATCAGCGCAGCGATGCCGCTAGCTCCATCCAGTGTTAAAGTTGATGTCGAATTGGTATTGATGATGCCAATGTCCTGAAAGGCTGGGGCAAGTACATACCAAAGGCGCTCCCCCGAACTGTCGCGAGGGTCATTCAGATTAAGTGTGCGCCAAGGCAACCAGCCGACAAAGCTTGGGCATGGTGGCAAGCCAGGAGCATTGCCATCGCTGGTTAGAGCTGGGCAAGGAAGGCTGCCCGGTCGATTTCCATCACTGATGGCTCGAGCTAACAATGCCTCCTGTGCCAGTTGAAGAACGCTGGCATCGACTGACGCCTGTGCTGACTTGGAGAAAATACTGCTACTCTGCTTGATCAGGTAGAACCCAGAGGTGAGTAGCAGTACGATCATCAAGCTAAGCAAGATGACACCCTGTTGCCGATTTTGCAGATGGTTGGACATTGTTGGATAGTTAGCGGCCCGGCTTCACTGTAATACGCCCACCACCCAGCAGGCTGTCGGTCTGTCCGCTCTCTGGGTAGTAGGTATTCCCGACTGGAACGCTCGGCGTCGGGCTGGTGTTGTTCCAGTCGGCAGCGCCATTGATCCAGCGTGTCCGTCGGCCGCTACTGCTACGTACCTCGCCGTTCAGGGTCAGAGCGTTTTCCGTCTCCTCCTGGGGCTGCTGCCCGAACCATGGGTTGCGCTGGCGTTGCTGGTCGAGGTGGGTGCGTTGCTGTGCGTCGTAGAAGAGGCGGCCGAGCGGAGGGGAGTCGGCGTTGGCTACGCCGGAGAGCGCCAGCAGAAGCGGCAGGACAAAGCGGCGCATGGTCAATTCCTCGCCGACGGTTGGCGGGCTGTCAACCAATCCATGTTGCAATCGGCATTCAGCGGGGCGACGAATTCCCGGCGCTCGCCTGCGGTGGTGGGGGGGGCGAGTTGGCACGAGCGGACGATGACCATGGCGCGGGCTTCCCGCTGAATGTGTTCGAGCGCGTTGAGGAGATCACCTTCGTGCAGTAGGCGCATCTGAAGGCGCAGCGGGCTGTTGAACCAGGCATACCCGGATGGCGTTGTCCGGTTGAGGGGGGCTTGTGCTGCAAATTCGTATTTGAGGCCGGGGAGGCGCAGATCGCGTTGTGTGTTGCGCAATTGCTCCATCCAGTCGAGCCGCCGTTCTTCGCCAAGAATGCCGGAATCCTGAAGGCGCTTGAGGAGGAGGCCGCGCTCCTTGAGCTCGGTTTCCTCGCTGTGGAACTGTCGCAGTCGGGCTTCGATTCGAGTCTTCCCTTCGGCGGCGCGCTGGCGCTCCTGTGCCGCACCTTTTGTCTCGGCGTGACTCCACCAGGCCAGAATGCCTGCTGTCAAAAAAAGCATCAGTGTTGCGACCAGCGGTAGCAGCAGTTTGCGGAAGTCTCGCCGTGTCAGCTTCACGAGGGTTTTCTCCGCGTGACTTCGATGGTGAACGGGTGGGGTTTGACCCCTTCTTCCGCACCGTCGCCGCCGCGCAAGGTGCTGCCCGATTCGATGTCGACAGGTCTACGCAGTACCGAGATCGACACGTCGGGCTGGGCGCGCAGGAGTTCCACGAAATTGTCGAATACGCTGAGCAGCTTGCGTGTGTCGGTGTGAGCGACGGCGATCGAGCCGTGTACCACGGTGACTTCCTGTGCTGTCTTTTTCGTGCTGTCGTACGTGGTGTCATTCCGCCATTCGATGCCTTCCAGCCTGATTGCCGGCATCTGATCCAGCGCCTGGCTGATTTGCCGGAAGGCCGGGCCGGGAAGGGCCTGTTGGCGAGTCAGTTCGGTGTATTGGGTGGTCAACTGGCGCAGGGTGTCGTTGTCGATACCCAATTGCGGCAGGGTGTTGGCTGCTTCCTGATAGTGCTGGTTCAATTCGGCCTCGCTGCTTCGAAGCGCTTGCATTTCTTCGTGGAGCGAGTGGGCATCGTAGAACTGCTTGGCGGAATAGAGGCTGCTGGCCAGCAGCGCGACGAAGCCCGCAGCCAGTAGTCCGTTGCGTACTTGCGAGAGGCGGAAGTGGTGGCGATGTTTGTCGTTGCCGAACTGCTGGCCTGGTGGCGCGATGACTAGCATGTGCATGAACAGGAGGTCGGCGCGATTGTCTTCAGGGAGGGTGTGGAGGGCGATTTTGCTCGCAGCTGTGTGGCTGTCTATGATGCTGAAGTTCAGTTGGCCCCTGTCCGGACATGCTTTTTCGATGGCAGGGACGGTCAGCGGGTGGGACAGGATGAACACAGGCAGGCTTTCGTCACGGCCGATCTGGCGCTGGCCAATCAGATATTGATGCAGTTTGCCCGATTCAGTGGCGAAAGCGCTGGCAATCCCGGCAATGCTGCTGTCCGATAAGGGGGCCATGCGGGAAAAGTGAGCTTGCCCGTCAATCAGGTAACTGGAACGGATCGAGTGATCCTGTTGGGTAAGCAACAGGCAGCGGTTGTTGTGGAGCCCCAGTTTTTTAAGCAGTACCCCGCCCAACTGGGCGAGACTGTAGATCCCCGTAAGCGCGACCTCGGCGTTGGCCAGGCGCAGCAGCCATGGCTCGAAATGGGCTGGGTTGGTCAGCGCGGATAGAAGCAGCTTCTCGTTCTTGCGCTGGGTTTTCTCGTAGCCGAGCGAGATGGCGGTTGCCAACGGGGTACCCTGAAAGTGCTGACCGATCTTGCGGGCAATCAGGGTCTGTCGGTCCACTCCGCGCAGGAAGGGAATGTTCTCGTGGGCGTGCCCTTCCTCGGCGACGTTCGCCAACAGGGTGAAACGGTCCCGGGGGTGGGTGCCGAGGTATTGGGAGAAGCGGTTGAGGCCATCGTCGTTGTTCTCGAAGACGCCTTCGGAATGCAAATGCCCTTGCTGCCAGACATAGGCGGCAAGGCGGTGCGTGTTGAGGTAGAGGAGGCGGGTCTTCACGTCTTGATTTTACTGATCACATCGTAGACGGGGCCAATGACTGAAAGCATGATCCAGCCCAGCAGGGCACCCATGAACAGCGTCAGTATCGGTTCGATGAGCGATTGCGCCTTGCCGACCGACTCCTTGACGTCGCGGTTGTAGAAGTAGCTGACGTTGAGCAGGGCCTTGTCCAGGCCGCCCGTGCTTTCGCCGATGCGCAGCATGCGGACGACCAGTGGCGGGAAGAGGCCGACGTCGTGAAAGGCACTGGCGACGTTGTTGCCTTCGCGGATGGACTGTTCGACGCGCTCCAGGCCACGCCGGATGACGCCGTTGCCGACGATGTGCTGGGTGGTGCGGATCGATTCAAGGACCGGGATGCCGGAAGCGTAGAGCATGGCAAAAGTGCTGGCGAAGCGCGACAGGACGATCTTTTTCAGGATGGGGCCGATAACCGGCAGGCGTAGTTTGATCCCGTCGAAACGCATTCTGGCCAGCGGATTGGTGCGCACCAGTTGCAGGGCGATGAGAAAGGTAATGATCGGAGTGGTGAGGAACAGATACCAGTAGTTGACCAAAAGGTCGGATATGAAAAACAGCAACTGCGTGTGCGGCGGCAGGGTCTGTCCCATGTTGCGCACGAAAATCTTCAGCTGCGGCACCATGTAGATCATCAGGAAGAAGGTGGCAGCCAGCACGATGGTGGCGACGAAGGCCGGGTACATCAGCAGCTTCTTGGTGTGCGAGGCCAACTCGTCCTCCCACTTCAGCGATTCGCAGAGGCTGGCCAGGACATCGGGCAACTGGCCGCTCGATTCACCGGCACGGATCAGGTTGCTGAATACCTGGCTGAAGATGTCCGGATGGGCGGCCATTGCCTGCGACAGGGTCAGCCCCCCCTCGATACTCTCGATCAGGCCGGCCATCACCTCGCGGAAGCGCGGGTGTTCGATGGAGTCGCGCAGGTCGGCCAGTCCCTCGAGAATGGGTACCCCGGCGCGGGTCAGCTGTTCGAGATGGAAACAGAAGTTGATCAACTCGGGGCGTGGCACGCTACGGCTGCCAAACAGTGTGCGTTGCTGGACCGGGTTGCCGGTCACCAAGTCCAGGTTCATGCGCTTGAGGCGCATTTCCAGATCGATCAGGTTGATCGCATCGAGCCGTCCGTAGGTCATTCGCCCTTCCGCGCTGACAGCCTTGTAGTCGAAGATCATCGCTACATCCTGTCGGTCAGGTCGACGACGCGGGCCAGTTCCTCCAGCGAGGTCACACCATTCAGGACGCGGTTCAGGCCGTCATCGGCCAAGGTGGTGAAGCCCTGCAGAATCGCACGGCTGCGGATTTCGTGCGTGGTCGCCCGGCGGGCGATCAACTCGTCGATGCCGGCATCGATGCGCAGCAGTTCCATGATCGCGATGCGACCCCGATAGCCCTGGAAATCGCACCGTTCGCAGCCGGTTGCCCGGAACAGCACGGGGCGCGGGCCTTCGCCAAGCGGGCCAAGCAGGCGGATTTCGTGCGGTTCGGCATGGTAGGGGGTCTTGCAGTGCTCGCACAGTCGGCGGATCAGGCGCTGGGCGATGATGCCGATGATGTTGCCGGCCATGATGTCGGGCAGGACGCCAATGTCGAGCAGGCGCGGCACAGCGCCAATGGCTGAGTTGGTATGCAGGGTCGTGTATACCTGATGGCCGGTCATCGCCGCGCGGAAGGCCATTTCAGCCGTTTCCGAGTCGCGTACTTCGCCAACCAGGATGACATCCGGATCCTGGCGCATCATCGAGCGGATACCGTTGGCGAAATCGAGTTTGGCAGCTTCGGCCACCGATGTCTGTCGCACCATCGCCATCGGGTATTCGACCGGATCCTCGAGGGTCATGATGTGGATGCCCTCGGCGTTGATGTGATTGAGTACCGAGTACAGCGTCGTTGTCTTGCCGCTACCGGTCGGGCCGGTCACCAGGATGATGCCCTCCGGTCGGGAGATCATCAGTTTCAACTGGTGCAGGTGTTCCTCGGCCAGGCCGAGTTCTTCGAGCGGTACGATGCCCTTCTGGCGGTCGAGAATGCGCAGGACGATATTCTCGCCGTGGATGGTTGGCTGGCTGGCGACGCGGAAATCGATGGGGCGTCCGGACACGGTCAGGCCGATACGACCATCCTGCGGAGCGCGCATTTCGGCGATGTTCATCCCGGACAGCACCTTGATGCGCACCGTCATCGCCGGCCAGTAGGATTTATGCAGGGCGCGAATCTGGCGCAGCATGCCGTCGATGCGGTAGCGAATGCGCAGGAAATTGGCTTCCGGTTCGAAGTGGATGTCCGAGGCCTCGCGCTTGACGGCGTCGGTCAGGATCGAGTCGATCAGGCGGACGACCGGCTGGCTGTATTCGTTGTCGGCGGCCGACAGGCTGTGCCAGTCGATTTCGCCGGTTTCAATCTCGTGCAGGATGCCGTCGATGGACAGTTCGTGACCGTAATACTGGTCGATGGCATGATCGATTTCGGACTCGCCGGCAAGCAGAGTTTCGATCTCGGTGCCTTCTTCGAGCTGGGCGCGTACCCGGTCGAGGCCGACAATGTCGTTGATGTCGGAAATGGCCAGGGCGAGTCGCCGGTTGGGGATGTCGTAGTCGAGCGGTAGCAGGTGGTGGCGCTTGGCAAGGTCGCGCGGCACCAGCTTGAGCGCCTGGGGGTCAACAACGGCGTGGCGCAGGTCGATGCTCTGTTTGCCGAGGCTTTCCGAGAGTGCCTGGCGCAGCGTGGCCTCGGTCACGAAGCCGAGCGATACCAGCAACTTGCCAATCGGCTGGTTTTGCTTCATCTGCTCGAGCAGCGCGATGCGCAGTTGGTCTTCCGACAGGATGCCTTCGGAGATCAGGATTTGCCCGAGGGGGCGACGCTGGAGTGCGGATGTGCTCATTGTGGACTCAGCGTATCGGGTCTGGTGCCAGTTCGCCCAGGCGTTTCTCGACCTTGGCGCGATCGAAGGCTGCGGGCCGGCGTCCCGCGGCTTCGAGTGCCATGCGGTAATGCTGGCCGGCTAGGCGCGGCTGGCGCAGATGATCGAGGCTGACTGCCAGATTGAACAGATAGTCCGGGTTGTCGCCGTCGGCTGCGACAGCGTTGAAATACACCTGCTGTGCTTCTGGCCAGCGGCTTTGGCGAGCGTAGAGGTTGCCCAGTGCAAAATTCAGTGCGGCGGATTCAGGTTGGGCCGACAGCAGGCTTTTCAGACGGCTTTCGGTGTTCTGTGGGTCGGTATCCGCCGCGCTGCCGTTCAGCGCGGCAGCCTGCGTGGCCGGGTCGCTCGGGTTGGCAACCAGTGCGCGTTGGCGGAGAGCCTCGGCATCGGCCTGTCGTCCCTGACCTTGGGCGATGGCGACCAAGGCCAGTAAGGCATCGGTGTTGTTTGGCTCGCGCAGCAGGACTTGCTCGTAATCGCGACGAGCCAACTCGAGTTCGCCGCGCTGCAGGCTGGCATGGCCGCGCGACAGGCCGGGGTCGGCCTCCGGGCGGCTGCGGGTCAGGCGAATCGGCGTTGGGTTCGCGGTCTCAACCTCGGCAGTACGCAATGGTGTGGGGAGCGGTTCGCGGCGGGGAGCGAACAGCACTGCATCGTTAGGGAGCGCCGCGGGGGGGGGGGCCAGCGGGGGGGGGGCGATGGCCGGTTGCGGGGTCCGGGTCGGTGGCGGCAGGGGGGTGGCTGCCGATGGGGCCGGGCTGGCCAGCGAGCCACGGTTCATGGCGTTCAACTGGTACCAGACGTAGGCGCCGATCGACAGGCCGGCGATGCCAAGCGTACCCAAGGCCAGCCACAGCGGCAGGCGCGATGGCGGAGAAACAACGGGTTGTTTCGCGGCAAAGGCGTTGCGAATGCTGTCGCGATTGACTTGTTCTATTGGCTGGCTTGGTGCTACGGGCGTTGTGGCTGCTTGCTGTGGTGCGGCGCTGGTGCGCGGGAGTTGGGTGTTGGCAAGGTCGGCGTCGACGGCGTCTATGTAGTGGGCCAGATCGGGAAGCGGATTTGTCGATACAGCAGGTTTTTCACCGCCGATTGGCTCCAGGCTGAGACCGGGTTCTGGCGAGGTGTTCGGCGGAATGCCGAATTGGGCGCGCGCGGCTTCCTGCTTGGCTAGTTCCGCCCGCTTCAGGGCATCCATCAACAGGCTCATGCGCGTCTCTCAGCGGCTCGGGGCGATGTTGAATGGCTGAGCCTCGTTCGGCTGGGCGAAGAAATTGTCGCCCGGCAGGTAGCCCTTCATGCTCGCGTAATCGCCATCGAGACTGGCATCTTTTATGACGACCGGCCGGAGGAAAATAACTAACTCCGTTTTGCGGGCCAAGTTGTCACGATTGTTTGCGACTTCGCCGAGAATCGGAATTTGCCCGAGGAGAGGCACGCGTTGGTTTTGATAGTCGATCTTGTCTTCCATCAATCCGCCCAAGACAGCTGTATTGCCGCTAGCGACGCGCATGACAGATTCAATTTCACGCGTACGGACCTGAGGGACATTGTTAAGTCCCTTGAGATCGGGGTTGGGGTCCGGCACTGGAATTCCAAGCGCTGTGATCGTTGGTCGAACATTGAGAGTAACTACATCGTTGTCGCTGATCTGAGGCGTAACGCTCATGACTAGGCCAACGCTAACCGTCTGTGGTGTCGTGGTATAGGAACGAATCGGTGTGCCGCCGACGATACTGGTATTGGCTATGGCTAGCTCCGATTTGACATTGAAAAAGACAACGTTTTCAACTACTTTGAGGAGGGCCGTTTGATTATTCAAGACTGATAGCCGTGGGCTTGATAGAACCTTGGTAGTGCCGAACTTGCTGAGCATGGTGATAGCGGCCGTCGGATCGCCGCCGGTGTAGCTCAGG
This sequence comes from Dechloromonas sp. ARDL1, assembly GCF_051122455.1. NCBI lineage: Bacteria > Pseudomonadati > Pseudomonadota > Betaproteobacteria > Rhodocyclales > Azonexaceae > Dechloromonas > Dechloromonas sp. ARDL1. The sequence continues at coordinate 2,608,037 of NZ_CP168939.1, read as the reverse complement.
TTCTTTGCGCTGGTCGTGAGGGTGTTTCCGAAGAACTGAAACATCGCACCGCCGCTGGTCACCTTGGTCCAGTCTATGCCTTGTTGATAGCCGTCGTTCAAGGTTACTTCGACGATTGTCGTCTCGATCAGTACTTGCCGGCGCGCCGAATTGACCACGCGGTCGACAAACTCCTGAATCCGGTCGTGCTGGCGTTGGGTGGCGCGTACGGTAATGACGCCGCTCTCGACGTTCATGATTACCGAAGCCGCCTCACGGAAGGTGCTGTGGCGCACGAGTGTAGTGGCCGCTCCCTGGCTGGCCGAGCTCGGCGTCGGATTTCCCTGGAGCGCATTAGCGATGGCTTGCGCCGCGCGGCGGCCCGTTTGCGGCAGGGCGGCGGCACCGGTCGCTGTCTGCTCGCTGTTCTGTTCGTAGCTGGTTTCGCTTGAGCCTTCGGGCAGAACCTTGTCGGTTTCGCGGAGGATGTCCTTGATGTTCTTTTCGAGCGATTCCCAGAACTGGTTCTTGGATGAGTTCTCGATGCGGGTGTTGGAGATGTTGCCTGCCGTCGCACTGGTCGGTTGGGCTGTGGTTCCGCTGCCTGGGGCGCCGGTGGCGATCTGGGTGTTGGCCGATACGGTTCCTGTCACGTTGCGGGCCATGTTGACGTAATCGACCTTGTAGTGCTTTAGGAAAGGCGAGTCAGGCATGACGGCCAGGTTGGGGCCGTCCAGCTCGAAACGCATGTCGACCTGCTTGGCGATACGCGTTAGCAGTTGCGGCATGGTCTGGTCGATGGCATTCAGCGTGACATTACCGGTAATACCGGGGTGGATATCCACATTGACCTTGGCGTCCCGCGCCAAGGCAAAAAGCAGTTCACGGACCGGCACGTTGTTGACCACCACGCTGTAGGTTTCCGCCTTGCGGCTAGGGCGCGGCTTGGGCAGGGCGAGCGTTTGCTGAACCGGGGGCGGAATGCTACCGGGCACGGTGGTGGACAAGTTGTCGCCATTTAGGTGTCCCTTCAATGGCTCGCGCGGTGTCGGGGCCGTACAGGCGCCAAGCAGAAGGGTGGTGAGCGAAGTGACGATGAATCCGATTTTCATCGGGTTATGCCTTGTCTGAATGGTATGGTCGCATGTTATTGGGCTATCGCTACGATGCTAGCACGTTATATGGCGTGGGCGCAGCGTTGGCTGTCGAGCTGCGGTTCAGTGGAGCTTGCTGACTTGTCGGGGGAAGGGCTGGATGGTTCTGATCGATTCCGGGAGGGCCTGCATGGCGGCAACGGCGTCCTCGCGGCTGCTGAAGTCGCCGTAAATCACTCCGATCCGGTCGCGGCCAGAAAGGCTCGAGCGATAGGCCCGGATTTGTGTCGGCTCGATGGCCGCGACGGCGCGTGACAGGAAGCCTTCGACCTCGCCTGTGTGCGTGGCATCGGTGGCCAGCAGCTGGATGAAGTAGTGGTTGCGCGGTGTTTCCCTGATCCAGTCGTCGTATTGCGCGAGGTGCTGCCGGGTCAACGGGCCGAAGCGAAGCTTTTCCTGGGAGGGGGGCGGTGTCGGCGCGCTGGCAATGGGTTGGGGCGCGGGGGGAGGCTGTAGTTTGGCGGGCTCGGAGTTGGCGTGCGTTTCGGTCGTCGCCTGTTGTTGCCCAAGACCCAGCGTCATGACCATGAGAATGGCAGCTACGCCCGCGCCGCCAATGCCCCATAGCAGGGGCTGGGGATTGAAGGCGCTTTTTGCCTGTAGCGGCGAAAAGCGGGCGTCCTGTTCGGCGGTTTTTATTTCGCCGCAATCGATCTTGTGACTACCCGCGGAATAGGCGGCGAGAAGTGCTTTGTCGGCAATGATGTTGATGCGTCGGGATAGTCCTTCGGAGATACGGGTGATCATCCGTATCGCCTCTTCGGTGAAGGGGTTGGGGCCGTGGTAGCCGGCCGCACGCAAGCGAAACTCGATGTAGGAGGCGACATCGGGCTGCTTGAGCGGTGCCAGGTTGAAATGCTGGGTGATCCGCTCGCGCAGTTGCCGCATGTCGGTGGCGGCCAATCGGTCGTCGAGTTCGGGCTGGGCGAACAGGGCGATCTGTAGCAGCTTGGTGGCCTTTGTCTCGAGGTTGGAAAGCAGCCGGATTTCTTCCAGCGATTCGGCAGGCATGGCGTGGGCTTCGTCGATGAGGAGCACGACGCGCTTGCCCTCGGCGTAGCGTTCGATCAGCGCCTCCTGCAGCGCCCGAGTCAGCGAATGGGTTGCCTTGTCTTCGGTCGGGATGCTGAGTTCGTCGGCAATGGCGCCGAGGATTTCCTGGCGAGACAGCGACGGGTTAGCAAGGTAGAGCGTTTCGACGTTCCGCGGCAGGCGTTCGAGCAGCATTCGGCACAGCATGGTCTTGCCGCTGCCGACTTCACCGGTGACCTTGACGATGCCTTCGTCTTGCGTGATGGCATAGATCAGGGCGTCGAGCGTTGGCCCGCGATTGGCGCCGGTGAAGAAAAAGTCAGTGTGTGGCGTGATGCGGAACGGCGGTTCGCGCATGCCGAAGTGCTCGAGATACAGGCTCATTGCCGATTCCAGCCTTCCATCCGGTTGTACAGGGTGGTGCGGTTGATGCCGAGGCGTCGCGCCGCTTCGCTCATGTTGCCGCCGCTCAGTTCGATGGCTGCCTCGATGTAGCCTTTTTGCCACTGTTCGAGCGTCGCATCGAGGTTAAGATACGTGCTGCGTTCGAGATGCTGGCGTGCCGCCTGGCGAACTTCTTCCGGCTGTGCGGCATCCAGCGAAATTGCCGCTGTCTGTGGTGCCGCGCTGTCCGGGTAGTCGAGTTCGGCCCGCAGTTGCCCGGCCGTGACGGCTTGGCCGGCGTAGCGGGCGGTCAGCCTGATGGCGATGTTGCGCAGCTCGCGGACATTGCCGGGGAAGGTGTAGTCCAGCCACAGCGATTGGGCGTCGGGAGCCAGTGTGAAAGGCTCGGCGCGCGCCGTTGCGGCGCAGTTTTTGCGGAAATGCTCGAGCAGAAGCAGGCGGTCCAGCCCGGTTTCGCGGACTGGCGGAACGGATACCGTGAATACCGACAGGCGATGGTAGAGATCGGGGCGGAAGCGGCCGGTCTTCATTTCCTGGCGCAAGTCGCGGTTGGTGGCAGTGATGATGCGCGCCGTCGAAATACGGGTCTGGGTTTCGCCGACCCGCTGATATTCGCCGTTTTCAAGAACGCGCAGCAGCTTCGGCTGCAAATCCAGGGGAAGTTCGCCGATTTCGTCGAGGAACAGGGTGCCGCTGTCGGCGTCGTCGAAGTAGCCCGCCTTGGCTGTCTGGGCCCCGGTAAAGGCACCCTTGGCGTAGCCGAACAACGTGGGTTCGAGCAGGGATGGGGATATGGCGGCGCAGTTGAGTGCCAGGAATGGCTTGTCGCGACGTTCGGTCAGGCGGTGCAGGTAGTGGCTGGCAACGATGTCCTTGCCGCTGCCCGATTCGCCTTCGATAAGTACCGGGTAGGCCAGGTTGGCGTATTGGCCGAGTTGCAGGCGCAGGCGCTGCATGGGCAAGCTTTCGCCGATCAGGCCGCCGGGGGCTCCCCCGGTGGGCGGGGTGTCGAAGCGCAGAACCTGGCGGAATAGTTCGGCTAGCCGGGATGGATCGCAAGGTTTGGCGACGAACTCGACCGCTCCCAGCGTACGCGCATGGCGCGCGTTTTCGTCGTCGCTCTGGCCGGATAGGACGACGATCTTGAGGTCGGGATACGAGGCCAGCAGGTCGCCGATGAGCGCGAAGCCTTCGTCCGGGCGGTGCGGAAGCGGCGGTAGACCGAGGTCAACCAGTGCCAGCCGGGGCGGGTTGCGGAGCTGGCGCAGCAGGTTGCGGGCATGCGAGCGGGAATGGCTGGTCAGGACGTCGTATTCCTGAGCAAAGGCGAAACTGAGCGATTCGCTGATCAGGGAGTCGTCATCGACAATCAGCAGGAGCGGCTTGGCAGCTGACAAGGGCGCAACATTCCATGTGAAATTTTTCCGATTATAGCCTTGTCGTTTCGGGGCGACGGCGGGGGTTCTGATAAAATCGACGGACTTTTGTTTTGGGAAAGCATCTTGTCTGACGACTTTCTGGTCGATATCGAGGATCTGCACTTCACTTATGACGGGCGACCGGTGCTGCAAGGGATCAATATGAAGATCCCGCGCGGCAAGGTGGTCGCCATCATGGGCGGTTCCGGCTGTGGAAAAACGACGCTGCTGCGCTGCATCGGCGGCCAGTTGCGGCCGACCGGCGGGCGCGTTCGCCTTGAGAGGCACCAGGTTTGCGGCATGTCGCAGGCCGAGCTGTATGACCTGCGTCGCCGCATGGGCATGCTTTTTCAGTTCGGTGCCTTGTTTACCGATATGTCGGTTTTCGATAATGTCGCCTTCCCGATGCGCGAGCATACCGATTTGTCCGAGGAAATGATCCGTGATCTGGTGCTGATGAAGCTGGAGGCGGTCGGTCTGCGCGGTGCGCATAAATTGATGCCGGGTGAATTGTCCGGCGGCATGGCACGGCGGGTCGCCTTGGCCCGGGCTCTGGCACTCGATCCGATGCTGGTGATGTATGACGAGCCATTTACCGGCCTTGATCCGATTGCACTCGGCGTGATCGGACAACTCATCCGTAAATTGAATGATGCGCTGGGGGCGACCTCTATCATGGTTACCCACGATATCCACGAGTCGCTGCTCATCGTCGATTACATCTATTTCCTGAATGGCGGTCGCGTGGTCGCCGAAGGGACGCCGGACGAAATTCGGGCGTCGACGGATCCATTCGTGCACCAGTTCGTCCATGCCGAGGCAGATGGTCCGGTGCATTTCGATTATCCGGCGGTGTCGGTGCGCGACGAATTCTTGAGTGAGGTGGCGCGTGCTTGATCCGGCCGCTTTGCTGCGCAAGCTGGGGCATGCCGCTATAGAGCGGCTCTGGCGTCTGGGCTTCGCGGCGCGCTTTTTCTGGGTGGTGCTGACCTATTCAGGTGCTTCCTTCCGGCGGTTGCCGCTGACCTTGCGCGAAATCTACTTCAGTGGCGTGCTGTCGCTGTTGATCATTCTGGTTTCCGGGTTGTTCGTCGGGCTGGTGCTTGGCCTGCAGGGCTACGAAATCCTGCAACGCTTCGGTTCGACCGAGGCATTGGGCACGCTAGTCGCCTTGTCGTTGACGCGCGAACTGGGGCCGGTGTTGGCGGCAATTTTCTTCGCTTCTCGCGCCGGTTCGTCGGTGACTGCCGAGATCGGCCTGATGAAGGCCACCGAGCAGTTGAAGGCCATGGACATGATGGCTGTCAATCCGATCGCGCGCGTGGTTGCGCCCCGCTTTTGGGGGGGGGTGATCTCCATGCCGTTGCTGGCCGCCATCTTCTCGGCGATGGGTGTGCTGGGCGGTTGGCTGATCGGCGTCGTCTTCATCGGTGTCGACGATGGTTCGTATTGGTCGCAGATGCAGTCCAGCGTCGATTTTCGCTTCGATGTCTGGAATGGCATCGTCAAGAGTTTTGTTTTCGGTGTCGCGGTATCGCTGATTGCCGTCTTCGAGGGATATGACTCGGTGCCAACCGCCGAGGGTGTCTCGCGGGCGATTACGCGAACCGTGGTGACGTCGGTTTTGGCCGTGCTGGCCCTCGATTTCATCCTGACATCGTTCATGTTCCGGGGAACTTCATGAACCGTACCGTTCTCGACCTGTGGGTCGGCTTTTTCGTCGCGCTGGGCATTGCGGCCGTCATGTTTCTGGCGCTCAAGGTCGGCAACCTTTCGTCGGCTCATCTGTCCGAGACTTATGTCCTGCAGGCCAAGTTTGATAACATTGGCGGCCTCAAGGTACGCGGTCCGGTGAAAAGCGCCGGCGTGGTGGTTGGCCGGATTACCGACATTCAGTTTGATTCCGCCACCTACGAGGCCGTAGTGACCATGTCCATCGACGGACGTTATCGTTTTCCGAAAGATACGTTCGCTTCGATCTTCACGGCGGGCCTGCTCGGCGAGCAATACATCGGATTCGATGCCGGTGGTGATGAGAAGATGCTGAAGGCAGGAGATACCATTGCCAAGACGCAGTCGGCGGTGGTGCTTGAGAAGTTGATCAGTCAGTTTTTATTCAGCAAGGCAGCAGACGGACAGGACAAGAAATGACGAAAAGTCTCGGCTTATCTCCGATGCGCATGGGGCGCCGCTGGGCGATGGGGGCGCTTTTTGCGCTTGCCTGCGTGGGGAGTGCGCTCGCCCAGGAAAATCCGCGCGATCCTTACGAAGGGTTCAACCGCTCAATGTTCGCGGTTAACGAGGTAATCGATAAGTACGCGGCCAAGCCGGTGGCACAGGTCTACGATGCCGCCGTGCCGCTGCCCGTGAAGGCCGGGGTTGGCAATTTCTTCGGGAACGTCGGCGATCTGTGGATCGGTGTGAATAGTGCGATGCAGGGCAAGTTTGCTGACGCAGGTGTCGATATCGGGCGTTTGCTGATCAATTCGACGGTTGGTATTTTCGGGCTGTTCGATGTGGCCAGCGAGTTGGGGCTCGAGAAGCACGAGGAAGATTTTGGCCAGACCTTGGCGGTTTGGGGCGTGCGGGACGGCGGTTATCTGTTCTGGCCGTTCATCGGGCCGCGCACCGTGCGCGATACGGCTGGTTTTGGTGTCGATTCCTTCGTTGACCCGGTTTGGCGTGTACACCCTGTTCCGCTACGCAATAGCTTGGTGCCGCTGCGCTTTGTCGATGTTCGTGCCAGTCTGTTGCCGGCGGACAAGATTGTCGAGGAGGCTGCACTCGACAAGTATGCCTATATTCGCGATGCTTATCTGCAGAGTCGCCGTAACCAGATTTTCGATGGCCGTCCGCCGCGACTGGAAGATTGATCGTTATTTTCGCTGACCATGAAAAAAATATTTGCCCTATTTTTTGCCGGATTTGTCGCTAGTGCTGCATTTGCCGAGGAAGCCCCCGACGTGCTGGTTCAGCGCGTGACGGAAGAGGTTCTGGAAATCATTCGCCATGACAAGGATATCCAGAACGGTAGCACCAACAAGGTGATCGACCTGGTCGACAAAAAGGTTCTGCCACACTTCAACTTCCAGCACATGACCGCACTGGCGTTGGGCAAGGAATGGCGCAAGGCCACTCCGCAGCAGCAGCAGCAACTCACGGCCGAATTCAAGACCCTGCTGGTGCGTACCTATTCCAACGCGCTGACCAGCTACAAGAACCAAAAGATCGTTTACAAGCAGTTCAAGATGGCCCCGACCGATACCGACGTGCTCGTGCGTACCGAGGTTCATCAGCCTGGTAACAAGCCGGTACAACTGGATTACAGCCTGGAAAAGCTGGACTCCGGCTGGAAGGTGTACGATGTGGTGGTTGCTGGAATCAGCCTGGTGACCAACTATCGCGACCAGTTCGGCCAGGAAGTCCGCAATGGCGGAATCGACGGCTTGGTTGCATCCATTGCTGCCAAGAACAAATCGCTGGAAGCGAACCAGAAGAAATGATCGAACGACAGAGCGGGCGTCTGCTGGTTACGGCGCCCATGATCATGGGCAATGCCCGCGGCCTGCTTGATGCAGGCCGTTCTGCTTTGCAGCGGGGTGAGGCGGTATTCGATTTTTCAGCGGTCGACGAGGCTGATTCGTCGGCCATCGCCGTGATGCTTGGCTGGTTGCGTGCAGCCGATGCGGCTGGCGCGCAGGTCAGATTTGCCCATATTCCGGCCGGTGTGCGTTCGCTGGCTGAACTGTACGGCGTTACCGATCTGCTGCCCCTGGCCTGAAGGGCAATTCATGGTTGCTGCGGTATCCATCGTTGACGTCGTCAAGCATTTCGGTTCTCTACAGGCCTTGGCCGGGGTGTCGCTCGCTATCGAGCAAGGTGAGTTCTTTGGTCTCCTGGGGCCGAACGGGGCTGGTAAAACGACGCTGATATCCTCCCTGGCGGGCTTGGTTCGCCCTGATTCGGGGGCAATCCGTGTCATGGGACATGACGTCATCCGCGATTTTCGGGAGGCGCGTCGCTTGCTGGGCGTGGTGCCGCAAGAACTGGTTTTCGACCCGTTTTTTAATGTCAGGGAAACCTTGCGCATTCAATCCGGCTATTTCGGCATACGCAAGAACGACGACTGGATCGACGAAATTCTCGAAGCGCTTGATCTGACGGCGAAGGCCGATGTCAATATGCGTCGCCTTTCCGGTGGCATGAAGCGCCGGGTGCTGGTCGCGCAGGCACTTGTGCACCGTCCGCCGGTGATCGTGCTTGACGAACCGACGGCCGGTGTTGACGTCGAACTACGCCAGGGCTTGTGGCAGTTTATTCGGCGCCTGAATGGCGAAGGGCATACGATCATTTTGACGACGCACTATCTTGAGGAGGCCGAGGCGCTATGCAACCGTATCGCGCTGATGAAGCAAGGGAAGGTAGTGGCGCTCGATACAACAGCCAATCTAATGGCCGCGCACCCAGGGGCATCGCTGGAAGAGGTATTCGTCAGGACGTTGCAGTCATGATCGGCTTCCTGACCCTGCTCGAAAAGGAATTCCTGCGGTTCTGGAAAGTGGCTTTCCAGACAGTCGCTGCGCCGGTCCTGACGGCGCTGCTTTACCTACTGATCTTTGGGCACGTTCTGGATGATCACGTGACCGTGCACGGTGTTCGCTATACCAGCTTTCTGATTCCCGGCCTGGTCATGATGCAGGTCTTGCAAAACGCCTTCGCAAACTCTTCGTCGAGCTTGATCCAGGCCAAGATCACCGGCTCCATCGTCTTCGTGTTGCTGCCGCCGATTCCCTACGGGGCCTTTTTTGCCGCCTATGTCCTGGCGGCGGTGTTGCGTGGACTGATGGTCGGGCTTGGCGTACTGCTGGCGACGGTTTGGTTCGTCGAATTGAAGGTGGTGGCGCCGCTCTGGATCATCGTTTTTTCCATGCTCGGCGGCGCCCTGTTCGGTGCGCTCGGCATGATTGCCGGCATCTGGTCGGAAAAGTTCGATCAACTGGCTTCCTTCCAGAATTTCCTGATCATGCCGCTGACCATGTTGTCGGGCGTTTTCTATTCGATTTACACCTTGCCAACATTTTGGCAGGGTGTGTCGCATTACAATCCTGTTTTTTACATGATCGACGGCTTCAGATATGGCTTTTTTGGCGTTTCGGATGTTGCGCCCGAAACCAGCCTGCTGGTCGTCGTTGCCTGTTTCGCAGGCGTGTCCTGGGGGACACTGAACCTGCTGAAGCGAGGCTGGAAGCTTAGGGCCTGACCAAGATGCACCCCGAACATATCAAGCAACTGATCCTGGCCGGCATGGCCTGCGATTTTCTCGAACTCGATGGCGACGGCCAGCATTTCCAGGCCATTGTTGTGAGCAGCGAATTCATCGGCAAGAGCCGTGTGCAGCGCCAGCAGCGCGTGTATGAAACCCTGAAGGAAAAACTGGCGACCGGCGAATTGCACGCCCTTTCCTTCAAAACCCTCACCCCGGAAGAATGGAGCACCCAGCGTGGATAAGTTGTTGATTGAAGGGGGCAAGGTCCTCACCGGCGAAGTGGCCATGTCCGGAGCCAAGAATGCAGCGCTACCCATCCTGTGCGCTTCGCTGCTCACCGCCGAGCCGGTGCATTTCACCAATGTGCCGCACTTGAACGATATTTCGACCATGCTTCGCCTGCTCGGCGACATGGGCGTCGGCGTGACCATGGACGGTGTGGATGGATTGGTGCTCAACGGCGGCGGCCTGAACAACCCGGTCGCCTCGTATGAGATGGTCAAGACCATGCGTGCCTCGATCCTGGTGCTCGGTCCATTGGTCGCCCGTGGCGGCGAAGCACGCGTCTCGCTGCCTGGTGGCTGCGCCATCGGTGCCCGCCCTGTGGATCAGCACATCAAGGGCCTGCAGGCCATGGGCGCCGAGGTCAAGGTCGAGCAGGGCTATGTCCATGCCAAGGCGACCCGTCTGAAGGGGGCTCGCATCTGTACCGACATGGTGACCGTGACCGGTACCGAGAACCTGATGATGGCTGCCTGCCTGGCAGAAGGCGAAACGATCATCGAGAACGCCGCCCGTGAGCCGGAGGTGGTCGATCTGGCCAACTGCCTGATTGCGATGGGCGCCCGCATTTCCGGCGCAGGCACCGACGTCATTCGCATTCAAGGCGTCGACAAGCTGCATGGCGCGACGCATGCCATCATGCCGGACCGAATCGAGACAGGAACCTACCTGTGCGCTGCGGCTGTCACGGGCGGCGATATTCGTCTGCTGAAAACCTCGGCAGCCTACCTCGATACTGTCGTCGACAAACTGATGGATGCAGGCTGCGACATTACCGTCGAACGTGACGCCATTCGCCTGGTCGCACCCAAGCGACTGAAGGCGGTTAGCCTGCGTACCGCACCGTACCCGGCTTTTCCGACCGACATGCAAGCCCAGTTTATGGCTATCAACTGTGTTGCCGACGGGGTGGCGACCATCCGCGAAACCATCTTCGAAAACCGCTTCATGCACGTCAATGAATTGATGCGCCTGGGGGCCAATATCCAGATCGAAGGCAACAATGCCATCGTGCGTGGTGTCGAGCGGCTGGAAGGGGCGACCGTGATGGCGACCGATCTACGCGCCTCGGCATCGCTGGTGATTGCCGCTCTGGTGGCAGATGCCGAGACCTTGATCGACCGCATTTACCATCTGGATCGCGGCTATGAACGGATTGAGGAAAAGCTGGCCAAGCTGGGGGCATCGGTCAAGCGGGTACATTGATTCCCAGGCTGGGGAGGGCTTGTTTTGTCGCTGAAATTTCATCTTCCAGGCTGAGTGGCATTCGGAAATGAAAAAAATGCTTGGCGTATTCGAAATGCTGCTACATACTCCGAACTTCGGGATTTCCAGGCAGTGTGTTGTTCCTGCACCGTAATCGGTTTGTCAGCTCCTCGGTCTTGGCTCTCGTAATTTTTTCAATCTTTTCCAAGGAAGCTACAAATGGCAACTGGTACCGTCAAGTGGTTCAACGACGCTAAGGGTTTTGGTTTCATCTCTCCGGACGGCGGCGGTGAAGACCTCTTCGCCCACTTCTCCGCAATTCAAGGCAACGGTTTCAAGACCCTGGTCGAAAACCAGAAGGTTACCTTCGATATCGTTACCGGCCCGAAGGGCAAGCAAGCCGCGAACATCCAGAAGGCCGACTAAGTCGTCCTGCTGAATCGCGAAAAGCCCGGCTCGCCGGGCTTTTTTGCGTTTACGTTCGGTTGCGCATGGCATGAGCTGCCCCCATAATCGGTCCTTTTCCCCGCAAGAATGAGGAGAAACCGATGTTGCGCAGAACCTTTATCGCTGCTGCCGTGACCACGGCCATGCTGGGCGCCGCCACCGCTCAGGCACAAACCTATCGCGCCGAGTATCGCTTGTCGACTACGCTGGGCACAGCCTTTACCTGGGGGCAAGCAGGTGAGCGCTGGATCGAGCTGGTCAAGGAGAAGACGCAAGGTCGCATCAACATCAAGCTCTATTCCGGCAACTCGTTAGTCGGCGGCGAACAGACGCGTGAATTCACGGCCATTCGCCAGGGAGTGATCGATATGTCGATTGGCTCGACGATTAACTGGTCGCCGCAGATCAAGGAGTTGAACCTCTTCTCGCTGCCTTTCCTGATGCCGGACTACAAGGCGATTGACGCACTGACCCAGGGTGAGGTCGGCAAGGACCTGTTCGCCGTGCTGGAAAAACGCGGCGACGTGATTCCGCTAGCCTGGGGCGAAAATGGCTTCCGCGAAATGTCCAACTCCAAGCGTCCGATTGCGTCACCGGCCGACATGAAGGGTATGAAATTCCGCGTCGTGGGTTCGCCCCTGTACAACGAGACTTTCTCGGCGTTGGGCGCCAATCCGACCCAGATGAGCTGGGCCGATGCGCAACCGGCATTGGCTTCCGGCGCGGTCGACGGTCAGGAAAATCCGCTGTCGGTGTTTGTTGCGGCCAAATTGCCGACGGTTGGCCAGAAATACCTGACTCTATGGCATTACGTTGCCGACCCGTTGATTTTCGTGGTGAACAAACAGGTCTGGAACAGCTGGACGCCAGCCGACCGCGAGGCGGTGCGCCAAGCTGCGCTGCAGGCCGGTCGCGAGAACGTCGAGAAGGCGCGCAAGGGGATTGCCGGCAACGACAATGCCGTGCTGAAGCAGATCGAGGCTGCTGGCGTGACCGTCACCCAGCTGACTCCGGCCCAACGCGATGCCTTCGTTCAGACCACTCGCCCGGTGTACGACAAATGGTCGAAAACCATTGGTGCCGATCTGGTCAAGAAGGCCGAAGCGGCCATCGCCAAGCGCTGAGCCTGTCTTTTTCTCGCCGCGCTGACAGGGGTTGGTGCGGCGTTTTTGTATTTCTAGAAGTGATCCATGTCTGAATCCGACAAGGCCGCCTCGAGCGGCAAGCTGACGCTGGGCGCCGTCGAGCGTTTTTTGATGGCCGCCTCGATGGGGGTGTTGTGCCTACTGACCATGGCTAACGTACTGGTCCGCTATTTCACCGATATTTCCTTCGCCTTTACCGAGGAAATCTCCGTGGCGTTGTTGGTGGTGATGACACTCGTGGGGGCATCGCACGCCTTTGCCAGCAACCATCATATTGCCATCAGCTTTTTCGTCGATCGCAAGCCGGCCCTGTACGGCGCGGCTCGTCGTTTTTCTGCTTTCTGCTCGTTGCTTATGTTCGGGCTGCTCGCCTGGTATGGCGTGCTGATGGCCTGGGATGACTATAGTTTCGAGGTAACTTCGCCGTCGCTTGGGGTGCCGCAATGGTGGTATACCGTCTGGCTGCCGCTGCTCTCGATACTCATCGTCTTCCGTTTGCTGGCCGTGTTGTGGCGAGGGGGAAGGTGATGGACTGGATACTGTTCGGCATTTTCATCGTTCTGATGTTCTCCGGCGTGCCGCTAGCGGTGACCATGGGGCTGGCCGGGGTGGCGGTCGTGGCGATTGCCGACTTCGGCATGTTGTCACTGCCGACCAACGTCTATACCGGTATCGCCAAATATCCCCTGATGGCCATTCCGGTATTCGTCATCGCCGGCCTGATTTTCGAAAAGGCAGGCGTGGCGGCGACCATCGTTCGTTTCGCTTCGGCGCTGGTTGGCCAACGGCGCGGTAGTCTGGCCATTGTCGCCATTCTGGTGGCGATGATCCTGGGCGGCATTTCCGGTTCCGGGCCGGCCGATTCCGCGGCGGTCGGCGCAGTGATGCTGCCGTCCATGATCAAGGCCGGCTATCCGCGCTCCTTCACAGCGGGCGTCATTGCCGCCGCGGGTTCGACCGACATCCTGATTCCACCGTCCATCGCTTTCGTGATCTACAGCCTGCTCGTGCCGCAGGCCTCTGTGCCGGCGCTGTTCGCGGCCGGCATGATTCCCGGCATCCTGTCCGGCCTGACGTTGATCCTGGTCGCCTGGTGGCTGTCGGTCAAGCATGGCTTTGAGGCCGATGTGCAAGAAGAGCGCCCGCCATTCTGGCAGAGCCTGAGGGAGGCCGGCTGGGGCCTGGCGGCTCCGGTCATCATCCTTGGAGGCATGCGCAGCGGCTTCTTCACGCCAACCGAAGCGGCGGTGGTTGCCGTGTTCTACGGCGTGCTGGTCGGTACCGTCATCTATCGCACGCTCAGTTGGAAAGATATCTACAACGTGCTGGTCGAGTCGGCTGAAATTTCCTCGGTGATCCTGACAGTCGTTGCGCTGGCCAGTGTCTTCGCCTGGGCCAGCAACACCCTCGGCACCTTCGACCATCTGGCGGCGGCACTACTCGGTACCGGGCTTTCCGAAATCCCGATGCTGCTCAGCATCCAACTGCTGTTGCTGATCGCCGGCATGTTCCTCGACGCCATTTCGATCTATTTCATCTTCCTGCCGCTGCTGGTGCCGATCGCCATGCACTTCAACTGGGATCTGGTGTGGTTCGGCGTCATCATCACGATGAACATGGCGCTCGGCCAGTTCCACCCGCCGCTCGGTGTGAACCTGATGGTGACCTGCCGGATGGCCGGCGTGTCGATGGAGTCGACCGTGCCTTGGGTGTTGTGGATGGTGGCGGCGATGGCTGGAACGATGTTCCTGGTAACGTTTGTGCCCGATCTGGCCCTCTGGTTGCCGCGTCACCTCGGGTATCTGTAAGGGGCTCTGCTAAAATGGCGCTTTCGCCTTTTTAGCAAGCCTTCCCGTGACGACCATCACCATCGCCCTGTCCAAGGGCCGCATTTTCGACGAAACCCTGCCGCTGCTGGCCGCAGCAGGGATCGTGCCGACCGAGAACCCGGAAACCTCCCGCAAGCTGATCATCGAGACCAACCAGCCGAAGGTGCGGGTGGTCATCGTTCGCGCCACCGACGTGCCGACCTACGTCCAGTATGGGGCCGCCGACATCGGCGTCGCCGGCAAGGATGTGTTGATCGAGCACGGCGGCGAGGGCCTCTACGCGCCGCTCGATCTGAAGATCGCCAAGTGCCGGATGATGGTCGCCATCCCCGAAGGTTTCGACTACGAGAATGCCGTCCGCCAGGGCGCCCGCCTCAAGGTGGCTTCCAAGTACACCAAGACAGCACGGGAGCATTTCGCCGCCAAGGGTGTCCATATCGATCTGATCAAGCTTTACGGCTCGATGGAGCTGGCGCCGCTGGCTGGCTTGGCCGACGCCATTGTCGATCTGGTATCGACCGGCGGCACGCTGAAGGCCAACAAGCTGGTCGCCTGCGAGCACATCATGGACATTTCCTCGCGCCTCGTCGTCAATCAGGCCTCGCTGAAGGTCAAGCGCGAAACCCTGCAACCGATTATCGACGCCTTTGCCCAGGCGGTGGAGAAGTAAACCATGGTCGCCATCAAGCGCCTTTCTACGGTTGAGGCCGATTTCAAGGCCCAAATGGATGCGCTGCTCGCCTTCGAGGCGGCCGCCGATGAAGGCATCGAGCGCACCGTCGCCGGCATTCTGGCCGACGTCAAGGCGCGCGGCGACGCGGCCGTCGTCGAGTACACCAACAAGTTCGACCGGCTGAGCGCTACTTCGATGGCCGGACTGGAGCTGTCGCAAGGCGAATTGCAGAAGGCCCTCGACGGCCTGCCGGCTGAGCGCCGTGCTGCGCTGGAAGCCGCGGCCGGCCGCATCAAGGCCTACCACGAACGCCAGCGCATGGAAGGCTGGTCCTACACCGAGGCCGACGGCACCATGCTCGGCCAGATGATCACGCCGCTTGATCGCGTCGGCCTCTACGTGCCGGGCGGCAAGGCGGCCTATCCGTCGTCGGTGCTGATGAACGCCATTCCGGCCAAGGTCGCCGGCGTCAAGGAACTGATCATGGTCGTCCCGACCCCGGGCGGCGAGCATAACCAGCTGGTCTTGGCGGCAGCCTGCCTGGCTGGCGTCGACCGCGTGTTCACGATGGGCGGCGCCCAGGCCGTCGGCGCGCTGGCCTACGGCACCCAGACCGTGCCGCAGGTGGACAAGATCGTCGGCCCCGGCAACGCCTACGTCGCCACCGCCAAGCGCCGGGTATTCGGCATCGTCGGCATCGACATGGTCGCCGGCCCGTCCGAAATTTTGGTCGTGTCGGACGGTTCGGGCAACCCGGACTGGGTAGCAATGGATCTCTTCTCGCAGGCCGAGCACGACGAACTGGCGCAATCCATCCTGATCTGCACCGACGCCGCCTTCATCGACCGGGTGCAGGCCAGCATCGAAAAGCTGCTGCCGACCATGCCGCGCCGTGAAGTGATCGAAACCTCGCTGACCAACCGCGGCGCCTTCATTCTGGTGCGCGATGTCGAAGAGGCGGTCGCCATCGCCAACCGCGTCGCCCCTGAACACCTCGAACTGGCGCTGGCCGATCCCGATCCGTGGGTTGCCCAGATTCACCACGCCGGTGCCATTTTCATCGGCCACTACACGTCGGAATCGCTCGGCGATTACTGCGCCGGCCCGAACCACGTGTTGCCGACCTCCGGTTCTGCCCGCTTCTCTTCGCCGCTCGGTGTCTACGACTTCCAGAAGCGGACCAGCCTGATCAAGGTGTCGAAGGCGGGGGCGCAAACACTGGGCAGGATCGCCTCGACGCTGGCGCAGGGTGAAGGCCTTCCGGCGCATGCCAAGTCGGCCGAGTTCCGGCTGGAAAACTGAGAACCCCCTTGTCTGCCGCAGCAACGCACGAATCCCAAAATCGCCCGGACCTCCGGGCGCTTTTTTTGGCCTTTTCAGCGGTCGGTCTCTCGGGGTTCGGCGGTGTGCTGCCCTTTGCGCGACGCATGCTGGTCGAGGAGCGGCAATGGTTGAAGGCTGAGGAATTCAACGCGCTGCTCGGCCTGTGCCAGTTTCTGCCCGGGCCGAATGTGGTCAATCTGGCTGTCGTCGTCGGCAAGCGCTATCAAGGTGCCCTGGGTGCCATTGTCGCGCCGGTTGGCCTCCTTGCCGGGCCGATGCTTATCGTGTTCGTGCTGGCTATGCTCTATGAGCGCTACGGTAGTTTGCCCGTTATTCAAAACATGTTGCGCGGGATCGCCGCCGTCGGTTGCGGTTTGCTGTTCGCCATGGCGTGGCGTATGGGGCTTGCCATCAAGAGCAAGGCCGTCTTCCTGCCTTTCTCGGTTCTCGTTGTGACAGCGATTGCCTGGCTGCGCTGGCCCATGCCTTGGGTCATGCTGGCGGGGTTGGTACTGTCCGGCGGGTTGGCGTACGTCAGGCTGGGGCGCTCGTGATCGCCGTCATCCTGTTTTTCGAGTTCGCCCTGCTGTCATGCGTCGCCTTCGGTGGTGCGACGGCGCTGTTGCCGGAGATGCATCGCGTGGTGGTTGAAAACCATCACTGGATGGACGATGCCACCTTTACGCATCTTTACGCCATTGCTCAGGGGGCACCCGGGCCGAATGTTCTGGTCGTTACGCTGATCGGTTGGCATGTTGCCGGCTTGGCCGGGGCGCTGGCGGCAACCGTGGCGATGTGCCTGCCGATGAGCATGGCCATCTACCTCCTGATCGATCGTTGGGAGGGATTTTCGGGTGCCCGCTGGCAAAAGGCGATCAGCCTGGGGGTGGCACCGCTTGCCGTCGGGCTAATCTTTTCGGGAGCCACGCTGATCGCGCAGGCAGCCGCTTTTGGGTGGGCGGCTTGGCTTATTGTCGGAGCGACGGTTTTCGTCAATCTGAAGACAAAACTGCATCCGCTGTGGCTAATTGTCCTGGGCGGGGCGATTGGCCTATCGGGTTGGGTCTGAACAATCCGGGTGTGTTGCTTTTCCTGGTGATTCGTAGGGCGTACGACTAGGCGGCGTGCTCAGCCGCATCAGTGCGGCCAGTTCTTGATCGTTGCCTGTCAAGTCGGCCAGCGTGTAGGCATCCAGAGCTTGGAACAAGCCGTCAAAAGCCTGGTCAAGTATGCGATTCAGGCGGCAGGCCGGGGCGATGCGACACCCGTTCTTTTCCGCCGAGAAGCACTCGACGATGGGGGCGTCGCCTTCGCTGGCGCGAATGATGCTCCCCAGACGTATTTGATCAGGCTGACGCGCCAGCTTGATGCCGCCGCCCTTGCCGCGCACCGATTCGACGATTCCGTTCCTGGACAGTTGGTGCACAACTTTCATCAGGTGGTTTTGCGAAACGCCGTAAGCGTTGGCGAGTTCGGCGATCGTTGCCAGGCGGTCCTGGGCGATGGCCAGATACATCAATACGCGTAGCGTGTAGTCGGTGAAGGTGCTCAGGTGCATAGGTGCCATCCTGTTGATACGAAATGTGTTTGGGTGTTGCCACATTAAAGATGTAAAAAATATACATCTTATTTTGCTGCCCCGTGGTACGCTTTTGGCAGTCTATCCCGACTCGTTACGGCTGTGCCAACCCCCAAATGCTCCCAGAGAACAAGCTCAGTAAAAGAGTGATCGAGATAAAACCCGCGCTCGATGTCGATGCGAAGGTCTATCCGCGCTCAATCAAGGGATATTTCCAACGCTGGCGCTGGGTCATGGTCGGGTTCACCCAACTCGTTTTTTACGGCTTGTGCTGGTTGCCCTGGAACGGCAGGCAGGCGGTTCTTTTTGATCTCGAAGCCCGCCGTTTTTACCTGTTCGACTTCGTCTTGTGGCCGCAGGACACCATCTACCTTGCCATTCTGTTGGCGCTTTCAGCTCTGGCACTGTTTCTCTTCACGGCGGTCGCCGGACGCCTGTGGTGCGGATATACCTGCCCGCAGACGGTTTATACCGAGATATTTCTTTGGATAGAGCGCTTGGTGGAGGGGGATCGCCCCAAGCGGATCAAGCTCGATGCCGCGTCGTGGTCTCCTCGCAAAATGGCGGTCAAAACCACCAAGCATGCCCTGTGGTTAAGCCTGTCGCTATGGACTGGTTTGACTTTTGTCGGGTATTTCACGCCCATTCGCGATCTGCTGTCGAGCGTGAGCAGCTTTTCCCTCGGCCCCTGGGAAATTTTCTGGGTACTGTTCTATGGTGCCGCCACCTACGGAAATGCCGGATTTCTGCGGGAGCACATGTGCAAGTACATCTGCCCCTACGCCCAGTTCCAGTTCGTGATGTTCGACCGCGACACGTTGAACATCACCTACGACAAGGAGCGCGGTGACCCGCGTGGCGGGCGGGCGAAAGGCGCCGATCCGCGCTCGGTTGGACTGGGCGACTGCATCGATTGCAGCATTTGCGTCCAGGTATGCCCGACCGGCATCGATATCCGCGATGGTTTGCAACTCGAATGCATTGGCTGTGCTGCGTGTGTCGATGCCTGCGATCAGGTCATGGACAAGATGGGCTATCCCAGGGGGTTGATACGCTATTCAACCGAGAATGCGGTGCTCATGAAGGCATCGCGGGGCGAGATTATCCGGCGTGCCTTTCGTCCCCGGGTTCTCATCTATCTGGCCATCTTCCTGTCGGTATCCTTTGCCACCGCCTGGTCCCTGGCGACCAAGGTGCCGCTCAAGGTGTCGGTGATCCGCGATCGGGCTGCGATGTCGCGCGAGGCAGCAGACGGCAGCATCGAGAACAGCTATACCTTGTTGCTGACCAATGCCAGTGAACAGACTCGTCGCTACCGTATTTCCGTTGATGGACTGCCGGGTCTGCGCATTGCCGACGCGCAGGAGGTGTCGGTCCCTGCCGCGGCCATTGGTGAAGCTGCGCTGGTCCTGTCGCTTGAACAGGGCGCCGTCGGCGCTGGCGCTCACAACATTCGCGTCAGGGTAGAGGACGTGGCTGATCCTGCAGTGGCGGCTACCGAGTCAGCCCGATTCTGGATGCCATAGTCGCCTCTCGTAATCGTCGGCGTGCGCTGAGAGCAGGACCCGGCTGTTTGGACAGATTTTCGACGGTGATAAGTGGAGCCCTGCGGGTGTAGCGTTATCCACGGTGACGGTTGCCGAAGGTCCGTTCAGACCGTAGGCGGCCGGCGCGGTGGGTAACGCGGGTTTCATGCGGCGAGGGGTTCCTGCGGCAAGCCGGCGAAGTAAATCATGTCCGGTGTCTTGCCGGCAAATGCCTGATGAGGCCGCCGGCTGTTGTAGAACGTGATGAACTGCCCCAGGCTCGCCTTGGCGTGGGATACGGACTCATAGGCTTTGAGATACACCTCGTCGTACTTGATGGTCCGCCAGAGGCGCTCGACGAAGACGTTATCACGCCAGCAACCCTTGCCGTCCATGCTGATACGAATGCCGTTCGCTTTGAGCTGCCCGGTGAATTCGCTGCTGGTGAACTGGCTGCCCTGGTCGGTGTTGAAGATTTCCGGCGTGCCGTAACGCGTTATCGCTTCCTGCAATGCCTCGAGGCAGAAGTCGGTGGTCAGCGTGTTCGATAAACGCCAGGCCAGAACCCGGCGACTGTACCAATCAACGATGGCGACCAGATAGACGAAGCCTCGGCGCATCGGGATGTAGGTGATGTCGGTCGCCCACACGTGATTGGGCCGCTCGATGCTCAGGTTGCGCAGCAGGTAGGGATAAATCGGGTGGGCCGCATGCCGACGACTGGTGTTCGGCTTGCGATACAAGGCTTCGATGCCCATCTGCCGCATCAGCCGGCGGATCCGCTTGCGGCCGACGGGCTGCCCCTCATTTCTGAGCAGGTCGCGCAGCATCCGGCTTCCGGCGAATGGGAACTCCAGATGCAATTCGTCCATCCGGCGCATCAGCGCCAATTCCTCGGTTGAGGTCGGTTTCGGCGTGTAGTAGGCCGTCGACCGTGCCAACGCCAGAATCTGGCATTGCCGGACCACTGGCAGGTCGTGATTGCGGTCAATCATCTTCTTGCGCTCAGCATGCCCGCCTTGGT
The DNA here is from genome assembly GCF_051122455.1 of Dechloromonas sp. ARDL1. NCBI lineage: Bacteria > Pseudomonadati > Pseudomonadota > Betaproteobacteria > Rhodocyclales > Azonexaceae > Dechloromonas > Dechloromonas sp. ARDL1. The sequence goes on along the minus strand of NZ_CP168939.1, from coordinate 2,587,749 downwards.
GAGCGCCTTTTCTAAAAAATCGTTCTCCAACGTCAGCTGACCAATCTTGGCCTGCATGGTCTGGATGTCCGGTCCTATTTCCTTCGCCGGCTTCTCGCCAAACACAACCGACGAACGTTCCAGCAGTTGCATCTTCCAGTCCGTAATCTGGTTCGGATGCACATCGAATTGCTGCGCCAGTTCAGCCAGCGTCTTGTCGCCCTTCAAGGCAGCGATCGCCACCTTGGCCTTGAATTCCGGCGAGTGATTCCGCCGCTTCCTTCTCGTCATGCTCTTGCTCCTCATTCAAGCCGCTACGCGGCCGTGGGTGAAGCAAGGCTATCACTTATCCTACTGTCCGATTTTCCGGGGCCGGCTCTCTGTTTCGGGCGCGGAAAATGGCTGCGGCGGCTCTCTTCCGGTAGACCCTAGCGATCCTGCTGGTAGGGATTTTCGAGACCGGTTATCAGATCCTGAAAAACAGCCCTAATCTGGTTTTCGTCGCACTCCATAAGCAGCGCGTCCTCAAAGGCGTCCTGCGCCATTTGGCGCAGTTCTTCAAGGTTCTCGCGCAAGACCTTGATCTTCTCGGTACAGGCGACGATGCTGCCGTCGGGGCGTTTCCAGATAGTTTCCATGGGCTTCAGGCGAGTATCGCGCGCAGCTCTGCGACCAGTGCCTGGCACTCGACATCGGTGCCAACGGTAATGCGCAGGAACTGCTCGATGCGCGGCAGTTTGAAGTGGCGGACGATGATGCTGCGCTCGCGCAGCGCCTTGGCCAGTTCGGCTGCGTCGCGTTGCGGGTGCCGGGCGAAGATGAAATTGGCCGCCGAGGGCAGAACTTCGAATCCGAGGCTGGCCAGATCGGCGGTCAGCGCGTCGCGTGTCGTAACCACCTTGCCGCAGCACGCGGCGAACCAGTCATCGTCCTCGATGGCAGCTACGGCGCCGACGATGGCCAAGCGGTCCAGTGGATAGGAGTTGAAGCTGTTCTTGACCCGCTCCAGTGCCTCGATCAGTGCCGGGTGCCCAATCGCGTAGCCAACGCGCAGCCCGGCCAGCGAGCGGGATTTGGATAGGGTGTGGACGACCAGCACGTTGTCGAAGCGGCGGGTTAGCGGAATGGCGGTCGTGCCGCCGAAATCGATGTAGGCCTCGTCAACGACGACCACTGAGTCCGGGTTGGCGCGGGCAATGTCGGCGATGGCGTCAAGCGCGAGCAGGCGGCCGGTCGGTGCATTCGGGTTGGGGAAGATGATGCCGCCGTTCGGCTGGCCGCGCCCCGAAGGAAGTCCCCCTGAGGGGCAGTAGTCGGCCGGATCGATCGAAAAATCGTCCGCCAGCGGCACGGTACGATAATCGACGCCATACAGCCCGCAATACACCGGGTAGAAGCTGTAAGAAATGTCCGGGAACAGGATGGGGGCATCGTGCTTGAGCAGTGCCTGGAAAGCATGGGCTAGCACCTCATCCGAGCCGTTGCCGACGAAGACCTGGTCAGGCGTGGCACCATAGCGGCGGGCTACGGCCTGCTTGAGCAGGTCGGCGTTGGGGTCCGGGTAGAGGCGCAGGCGCGCCGCATCATCACCGAGTTCCGCCTGGATCGCAGCCAGTGCCTTGGGCGAGGGTGGATAGGGGTTCTCGTTGGTGTTCAGCTTGATCAGGTTGGCGATCTTGGGCTGCTCGCCCGGGACGTAGGGGGTGAGGTCGCGGACGACCTGGCTCCAGAAGCGGCTCATGGGGAATTCACGGAAAGCGGAAAATCAGGACGAAATGGTATCATGCCCTTCCGATTCAACGTTTTGCAGCCAACCCTCATGCGGCAAGCCGAAGTTACCCGTAATACCCTGGAGACGCAGATCACCGTGCGTCTCAATCTCGATGGCACCGGCCAAGGCAAATTCGCCACCGGCGTGCCCTTTCTCGACCACATGCTCGACCAGATTGCCCGCCACGGCCTGATCGATCTCGATATCGATGCCAAGGGCGACCTGCACATCGACGCGCACCATACCGTCGAGGACATTGGTATCACCTTCGGCCAGGCGCTGGCCAAGGCGTGGGGCGACAAGAAGGGCCTGACCCGCTACGGCCACAGCTACGTGCCGCTCGATGAAGCGCTGTCGCGTGTCGTGATCGACCTTTCCGGCCGTCCCGGACTGGAACTTAACGTCGACTTCACGCGGGCGATGATCGGCCAGTTCGATGTCGATCTGGTTTCCGAATTCTTCCACGGCTTGGTCAACCACGCCGGCATGACGCTGCACATCGACAACCTGCGTGGCAAGAACGCCCACCACCAGGCCGAGACTATCTTCAAGGCTTTCGGTCGCGCCCTGCGCATGGCGGTGACGCCCGATCCGCGCATGGCCGGCGCCATGCCGTCGACGAAAGGCACGCTGTGAGCGCTGGTGGCAAGGTCGACGGTGCCATCGCCGTCATCGACTACGGCATGGGCAATCTGCGTTCCGTATCAAAGGCGCTGGAGCATGTTTCCAACGGCAAGCCGGTCGTCGTCACGGCCGATCCGGCCGTGGTGGCCGCGGCGGAGCGGGTTGTTTTTCCCGGTCAGGGGGCGATGCCCGATTGCATGGCAGAGCTCGACGGCCGCGGCCTGCGCGCCGCCGTGTTGCAAGCGGCCAGCGCAAAACCTTTCCTCGGCATCTGCGTCGGCGAACAGATGCTGTTCGAGCACAGCGATGAAGGAAACGTGCCGGCGCTCGGGGTCTTTCCCGGCAATGTCGTCCGCTTCCCCGATGAAAAAATGTTTCTACCCACCGGCGAACGCCTGAAGGTGCCGCATATGGGCTGGAACGAGGTGCGCCAGGTTCCGCATCCCCTGTGGCGCGGCATCACCGATGGCGCCCGCTTCTATTTCGTGCACAGCTATTTCGTGCAGCCTGCCGATGCGGCATTGGTGACCGGCACTTGCGAATATGGCGTCCCCTTTACCTGTGCGGTGGGGCGGGATAATATCTTCGCGGTCCAATTCCACCCCGAGAAAAGCGCCCGCGACGGTTTGCAATTGCTGAAAAACTTTGTCGAATGGCACCCTTGATTCGCTGTCGTCGAATTTATTCTCCTAGACTCCCATGCTGATTATTCCTGCGATTGACCTCAAGGACGGGCAGTGCGTCCGTTTGAAGCAGGGCCTGATGGAACAGGCCACCGTGTTTTCCGAAAGTCCCGCCGATCAGGCGCGACACTGGCTGGACAAAGGCGCACGTCGCCTGCATCTGGTTGATCTGAACGGCGCCTTCGCCGGCAAGCCGAAGAACGCGGCGGCGATCAAGGCCATCTTGGCCGAGGTGGGCGACGAAATCCCGGTCCAGCTCGGCGGTGGTATCCGCGACCTCGACACCATCGAGGCCTGCCTCGACGGCGGTCTTAGCTACGTCATCATCGGCACCGCAGCGGTCAAGAACCCCGGTTTCCTGCACGACGCCTGCGTCGCCTTCCCCGGACACATCATCGTTGGCCTCGATGCCAAGGACGGCAAGGTGGCGACCGACGGCTGGTCCAAGCTGACCGGCCACGACGTGGTTGACCTCGGCAAGAAGTACGAGGACTACGGCGTCGAGTCGATCATCTACACCGATATCGGCCGCGACGGCATGCTGTCGGGCATCAATATCGAAGCCACCGTACGCCTGGCGCAGGCGCTGACCATCCCGGTCATCGCGTCCGGCGGCCTGTCCAACCTGGATGACATCAAGGCGCTGTGCGCGGTCGAAGGCGAGGGCGTGGTCGGCACCATTGCCGGTCGGGCCATCTACGACGGCTCGCTCGACTTCGCGGCGGCCCAGAAGCTCGCTGACGAGTTGTTGCCCAAAGCGGGCGCCTGATGCTCGCCAAACGCATCATCCCCTGCCTTGATGTCACGGCCGGTCGGGTCGTCAAGGGCACCAATTTCGTCGGTCTGCGCGATGCCGGCGATCCGATCGAGATTGCCCGCCGCTACAACGAGCAGGGCGCGGACGAGGTGACTTTCCTCGACATCACGGCATCAAGCGACCAGCGCGACATCATCCTGCACATCGTCGAAGCCTGCGCCGAGCAGGTCTTCATTCCGCTGACCGTCGGCGGCGGCGTGCGCAAGGTCGAGGATGTGCGCCGTCTGCTCAATGCCGGGGCCGACAAGGTGTCGATGAACACGGCGGCCGTGCAGAATCCGGACCTAGTGTTCGACGCTTCGAGCAAGGTCGGTTCACAGTGCATTGTCGTCGCCATCGACGCCAAGCAAGTCGCGCCGGGCAAATGGCATGTGTTTACGCACGGCGGCCGCAACGATACCGGGCTCGATGCCATCGAATGGGCGAAAAAGGTCGAGTCGCTGGGCGCCGGCGAAATTCTGCTCACCAGTATGGACCGCGACGGCACCAAGAAGGGTTTCGATCTGCCGTTGACGCGTGGCGTTTCCGATGCGGTCCGGATTCCGGTCATCGCCTCCGGCGGGGTCGGCAACCTGCAGCATTTGGCCGATGGCGTTTCCGAGGGACGCGCTGACGCAGTGCTTGCCGCCTCGATTTTTCATTTTGGAGAATACACCGTGCGCCAGGCCAAGGAATATATGGCGGAGCGCGGTATCGAAGTCCGTCTGTGAGCGATCTCGATAATTCCCTCGATTGGCTGGCGGCCCTGAAGTGGGACGCCGACGGCATGATTCCTGCCATCGCGCAGGACCAAAATGGTCGTGTCGTGATGTTCGCCTACATGAACCGCGAGTCGCTGCAGGAAACGATTGCCTGCGGCAACGCGGTATACTGGTCGCGTTCAAGAAAGCGTCTTTGGCGCAAGGGCGAGGAATCCGGCCATTTCCAGAAAGTGAAGGCCATTCGCACCGATTGCGACGGCGACGTCCTGCTGCTTTCGATCGAACAAGTGGGCGGTATTGCCTGTCATACCGGTCGCGAAAGCTGCTTCTTCAATGAGTTGAACGGGGATCGCTGGGTTCCTGTTGATCCGGTTTTGAAAGACCCGAAGGAAATCTACCAATGAGCACGCATGACATCCTGCACCGTCTTTCCGAGACGCTGGCCTCCCGTCGCCATGCCGATCCGGAAAAGTCGTATACCGCCAAGCTGTTCGCCGACGGACCGGATTCGATCCTGAAGAAAATCGGCGAGGAGTGCGCCGAGTTGATCATGGCCGGCAAGGATGGCAAGCGTCTCAACATCGTTCGCGAATCGACCGATGTGATTTATCACATCCTGGTCCTGCTGGCGTTCTATGATATGGGTATCGAGGATGTGTCGCAGGAAATGCGCCGCCGTGAAGGGATTTCCGGTATCGATGAGAAGGCATCGCGGGGCCAAAAGTGAGCGATTGTCTCTTCTGCAAGATCGTTTCAGGGAAAATCCCCTCTAGCAAGGTTTACGAGGATGAGGATATCCTCGCCTTCAACGACATCAATCCCGCTCGTCCGGTGCATGTGCTGGTGATTCCGAAGAAACACATCACCTCGCTGGCGACGGCGACGGCGGAAGATACCCTCGTTCTCGGCAAAATTCTGGCCAAGGCCAATGAAATTGCGGTGGCTCAAGGCAGCCCGGATGGTTTCCGGGTCATCATTAACACAGGTCGTGTGGGGCAGCAGGAAGTGCCGCACCTGCACGCGCACATCGTGGGCGGTCCGGACCCGGTCGGCCCCATGCTGAAACGTATCTAGGAGACAAATCATGGGCAGTTTTTCCATTTGGCACTGGCTGATCGTTCTGGTCATCGTCATGCTTGTTTTCGGTACCAAGAAGCTGCGTAACGTTGGCCAGGATCTGGGTGGCGCGGTCAAGGGGTTCAAGGACGGCATGAAGGAAGCCAACGCCGACAAACCGGCCGAGGAAGCCAAGCCTACCCAGCAGGTCGGCGGTCAGACCATCGACGTCGAGGTCAAGGAAAAGACGAAAGGCTAGTCATTGGTCGCTAGTTGTTAGCCTTTAGCTAAAAACTAGTAACTAACTACTAACAACTATGTTTGATATCGGCTTTTCCGAATTGATGGTGATCGGCATCGTGGCGCTGATCGTCATCGGCCCCGAGCGGCTGCCCAAGGTGGCGCGCACGCTCGGTCATCTGCTTGGCCGCGCCCAACGCTATGTCAGCGACGTGAAGTCGGACATCAACCGTGAAATTCAGCTCGACGAACTGAAGAAACTGCAGACGCAGGTCACGGACTCTGCCCGTGCGATGGAGGAGTCGGTACGCAAGGAGTACGACTCCGCCCGTTCGGCCATCGAGGCGCCGGCTCAGGAGGCCGCAGCCGAGTTGCAGTCCGCCGTCAAACTGGCCGAAGGCCTGCCACCGGCTAACGATACGACGGGCAAACCAAGCGCATGAGCGATCACCAGGAAGATTCTTTCATCTCGCACCTTGTCGAGTTGCGCGACCGTTTACTGCGTAGCCTGATCGCCATTGCAGTAGTGCTGGGCATTCTGTGCATCTACCCAGGACCGGGCGAAATCTACGACATCCTGGCCGCTCCGTTGACCAAGGCCTTGCCTGAAGGAACGAAGATGGTCGCCATCGGCGTCATTACTCCTTTCATGGTGCCGCTCAAGGTTACGGCGATGGTTGCCTTCATATTGGCCTTGCCGTACATCCTTTTCCAGGCTTGGGGCTTCGTTGCGCCAGGCCTGTATGCCCACGAGAAGCGCCTTGGCATTCCGCTGATTATTTCCAGCACGCTGCTCTTCATTGCCGGCATGTCCTTCTGTTACTTCTTCGTCTTTGGGCAGGTCTTCAGTTTCATTGCCAGTTTCGCACCGAAGAGCATCACGCCGGCACCGGATATCGAAGCCTACCTGTCTTTCGTGATGACCATGTTCCTTGCCTTCGGCATCACCTTTGAGGTGCCGGTGGCGCTGGTCGTGCTGGTCAAGCTCGGCATGGTCTCCGTCGAAAAGCTCAAGGAGTGGCGTTCCTACTTCATTGTCGGCGCCTTTGTTGTCGCTGCAGTGGTGACGCCGCCGGACGTGGTGTCGCAACTGGCGCTGGCGATTCCGATGTGTCTGCTCTATGAACTGGGTATTCTGGCGTCACGTCTGGTTTCGCCTCGTCAAAAGGACGAAGCAGGCGTTGCCGGAGCCTCGGCGGGTGCAACGGATGCCGAGATGGACAAGGCAGAAGAGGAGTTTCGCAAGTTATCCTGAGCGATGATTGGCGGTCTCAGGTGCAACCCGTAACCGGCCTTGATCAGGCCGGTTTTTTCGTGGGGCCCGGGCGTGTCGTCAGGGTTTTGACCGGTGTGCCTTCCTCGAACCACCAGAGCGTTCCTGGTGGCATCTCGAACCAGGTTTCGTTGTCCGTTAATGGCTGGGTCGCGATAACGGCGACCCGGTCGTCTGGATTTGTCAGGTCGCTGAAGTCTACAGTGACGTCCTGGTCGTTGAGGTGTGCCTCGGCGAAAGGTGCCTGGCGAATGATATGGCTGAGCCTGGTCGAGGCGTGGGCAAACAGCCAATCCCCGTTCGAGAGCAGGAAATTGAATTCGCCGTGCCGGCTGATCTCCAGGGTCAGTTGATGGACCGCATCGAAGAGCGGGCTGCGTTCCGGCGCCTGGCTGCCGAAGCGGCGGCGCAGTTCCTGTAGCAGCCAGCAGAAGGCGCGTTCGCTGTCAGTCAGGCCAACCGGCATGAAGCTGCTGTCGAGTTCCGGTGAAAAATCGAGCAAGTTGCCATTGTGGGCGAATATCCAGTAACGCCCCCACAATTCACGGATGAAGGGGTGGGTGTTTTCCAGCCCTACCGAGCCTTGTGTTGCCTTGCGGATGTGGGCGATGACATTCTTCGAGTGGATGGGGTACTGACGTACCAATTCGGCCACCGGCGATGTGCTCGATGGCTGCGGATCCAGGAAGAGTCGCGTGCCCTTGCCTTCGAAGAAGGCGATGCCCCAGCCGTCGGAGTGGACATCGGTGCCACCGCCACGGACCTGGAACCCGCTAAAGGAAAAACAGATGTCCGTCGGGACATTGCAATTCATCCCAAGAAGCTGGCACATGCTCCGGCTTACTCTCGCTCGGAGCGCATGGTTGGCCGCTTGCCGATCCGGACCTGAAGCTCGACGATGCCCTTGTCGCGGCGCAGGCGGAACGTCGAACGCTCGTCCGGCGTGAGGGCGGCGATCAGGTCGAGCATGACCTGCGGATCCTTGACCGGCTTGCCGTTGACGGAGAGCAGGATGTCACCGGGGCGAATGCCGGCGGTGTCGGCGGGGCTGCCGCGAACGACGCCGGCGATCAGTGAGCCTTCGGTACCCGGCAGGCCGAATGACTCGGCCAGTTCCGGGGTGATTTCCTGTGCTTCGACGCCAATCCAGCCGCGCGTGACCGAGCCGGTGCGGATGATCTGTTCCATGATGCTGCGGGCGCTGGAGGCCGGGATGGCGAAGCCGATGCCGAGCGAGCCGCCGCTACGCGAGTAGATGGCGGTATTGATGCCGACCAGATGTCCCTCGCTGTCAACCAGAGCACCGCCAGAATTGCCCGGATTGATGGCAGCGTCGGTCTGGATGAAGTTCTCGAAGGTGTTGATGCCCAGATGCGAGCGGCCAAGCGCGGAGACGATGCCCATGGTTACCGTTTGCCCGACGCCGAACGGGTTGCCGATGGCCAGCACCACATCGCCGACGCGCAGGCTGTCGATCTGGCCGAAGGTGATGGCCGGCAGCTTGTCGGCCTTGATTTGCAGGATGGCGAGATCGGATTCCGGGTCGCTGCCGACCACCTTGGCCTTGTAGGTTTTGCCATCGTTGAGCGAGACCTGGATGTCGTCGGCGCCGTCGATGACGTGAAAATTGGTCAGGATGTAGCCGTTAGGGCTGACAATCACGCCGGAGCCGAGGCCGGAGTTGCGCCTTGGTTGGCCTTCGGGGCGGTCGCCGAAGAAATGGCGGAAAATCGGGTCGTCGAAAAGCGGATGCCGCTGCTGTTTGATCTCCTGCGTCGTGTAGATGTGCACGACCGAGGGCAGTGCAGCGCGTGCGGCGTCGCGGTAGGAGCCAGTGGGCGCGGCCTTGCCTTCATCGCCTCCCGCTGGAGCTTCCGTCAGGGCGACGACGCCGTGGCGGGCAGGCAGCCACTCGGGTTTGAGCGTGGAGACGACGAACAGAATGGCGAGCGCAACCGTAACCGTTTGTGCAAAAATCAGCCACAACCTCTGCATGGAATTGTCTCGAATGAAGCGTGATGAACTGGTGGACTATCTGGATGGGCTATTGGTGCCCGGAAAGTTCCGGGATTATTGCCCAAACGGCTTGCAAGTGGAAGGACGCGACGAGATCGTCCGCATCGTTGCCGGCGTTACGGCAAGTCAGGCACTGCTTGACGTCGCCATCGAGCGCAATGCCGATGCCATCCTGGTGCACCACGGCTATTTCTGGAAGGGCGAGGATGGCCGCGTGACCGGTATCCGGCGCAAGCGCTTGTCCAGTTTGCTGGCGAACGACATCAACCTTCTCGCCTACCATCTGCCGCTTGATGCGCATCCGGAGCTGGGCAACAACGCCCAGTTGGCGCAACGCCTCGGTTGGACTGTTGAGGGGCGCTTCGGCGAGCAGGATATTGCCTGGCTAGGCAGCCTGGCCGAATCGTGCGCGCTGGCGACGCTGACAGCGGACGTTACACGTGTGCTGGGCCGTGCCCCGCTGGTGGTCGGCGAGGGGAATAAGCCGATTCGCCGCATCGGTTGGTGTTCGGGCGGCGCCCAAGGCTATTTCGAGCAAGCAGTTGCCTTGGGGGTCGATGCCTATTTGTCAGGCGAGATTTCGGAACAGACCGTCCATCTGGCCCGTGAGAGCGGGGTTGCCTACTTGGCTGCCGGGCATCATGCCACGGAGCGCTATGGAGTCCACGCACTTGCCGAACATCTGGGGCGGCAATTCGGCATCGCTTGCGAGTTCGTCGATCTCGACAACCCGGTTTGAGGATTAGCTGCCACGGCGCTTGAGGCCGTAGCTTTCTTCCTGGATACCCAGCAGCAGGGCAATCTCCTCGACGACTTCAAGTGGAAAGCCATTGCGCAGCCCCGTCCTTGTGTCGTGCACCAGGCCGTGCAGGTAATCGACGCCATCCTGCGTGCCCCAGAGTCGTGTGGCTTTCTGCACGATGTGAGGATAGTCCTCCAGTGTTTTCAGCCCAGAGATCGGGGTGGTCGAATCGTTCCAGTCTGCAACCTCGACGTTGAAACGGTCATGGATTCGCCCTGCTAGCGTTTCGAATTCAGGGCGCATACCGCCGCGGCGGTAGAGGTCGAGCAGCATGCTCCACGGGGCGATGCTGGCCGGCATCGCTTGTTCGATGTGTTCGGCCAGCGTTTCCGTGGCGCCCTTCAGGCGACCGAAAGACAGCATGATCTCGGCCAGTGCGAGGACGGAGTGCTCGTCCTCGTCCCGGGCCTCAATGACCTCGGGTTCCGGCGCCAGGGGAATGTCGCATTCGGGCAACTGGGGAACGGGGAAGTCCTCTGCGACTGGCTCGGGAGATTGGCGTGGTTCCGGCGTGATGGATTGTGGCGCTTGGACCGCTTCTCGCTCAGCCATGCGCGGGGATGCTTCACGGCGGTAGCCGGAAAATGCCAATGGCACCTCTTCCTCGCCAGGGTAGCGCCGACGGCGGCCGAGAAACTGCGCCATGCCGACAGATATGAAGGCGCCGACCGCTGCGCTGATTGCCAGCTCGGACCAGTTGCTGCGAGGGGGCAGAGTTCCAGACGGTGCGGCGCCGAGCGTTGGCCCGGCGGCTGGCGGCGCCTTCAGCGATTGGGCCAGTTGCAACTGGTTCTGTGCTTCGATGGCCTTGCTGGCCAGGTCGAGTGCCTGATCCAGCTTGGCTACCTCCTGGGTGAGGAGGTGCAGGGTGGTTTCCAGCTTGAGCAGGCGTTCATCGGTTTCGGTGTGGCCAGCGAGCGCGTTGTTTCCCAGCTTGTTGGGGGTGTTTTCCTCGGGGGGGGCGCCAAGTAGCAGGCGATCCGCTCCTCCTGGCCTTGCTATGGGTGGAGCTGCCGGTGTCGGGCGGGGTTTGCGTGCTTGAGCTGCGGTGGCTGGGAGGGGGGTTTGCTCCGCGCTTGCCGCTGTCGGTCGCGACGGAGGCTGGCGTCCCGATAGCCGGACGCGGGTTCCTTCGCTCAGCGGCTGGTCGATGCTCAGATCGGGGTTGGCTTTTTGCAAACGCCCCAGCAGGCGCTGGCGTTCGGCCGGGGTTGCTGGTGCCTGGGCGTCGACAATGTCTTCCAGTGTGTCTCCTTCGCGGGCCCGCCAGGTCGTGCTACGGCCTGCTTTTCCGGCCGATGGTTGGACGTCGGGAGGTGGCACGGTTTGCGGTAGCGCCATCGGGGCTTCCGGCATGAGTACGTATTCGCGTTCGATGTCGTAGCCGCATCCGGCGCGCAGGCCGATAGCGAAAATGGGCTCGTTGACCGGCTTATTGCCAATCAGCTGAAGGATGTAGGCTTGCCCTCGCCGAATCAGGCGCGGCTTGGCTGCCGTGACGACCGGGAAGTCTGCGCCGCGCAAGGCAAGGATGGAGAAGCACGCTGCAACCGGCGCTTCCTCGCTGTTGTTGATGATCGGTACTTCCGCCATGAGGGCCTCACCGATGCGCGAGTGCAGGGTGATTTCCCCGAAACCGACGGCGTTCGCCATGCATGGGGCGAGCAAGGCGGAAAGTGCGACAATGCGGGTCAGTTGGCTTGTCATGATGCTTCTCGTGATTTGTTTTTTGTGCTTTTGAGAAAAATATCACTTTGCTCGTGGTGCGCGGTGAAATATTCCACGGAGCGTCCACATTTTGGAGAGTTTGCTCGTGAACTACGTTTTCAATCCCCATCCCGTGACCTCACTACCGATTGTCGGATCTGACGTCCGTTTTCCGGTGCGCCGCATTTTCTGCGTAGGCCGCAACTATGCCGAGCATGCCCGTGAAATGGGGGCGGCCGACCAGGCCGAGGGGCGCGAGCCGCCCTTTTTCTTCACCAAGCCGGCCGATGCGCTGGTCGGGGGCGATGGCGAACTGGCTGTGAAGTACCCGCCATTGACCCGGAATTTGCACCACGAGATCGAAATGGTGGTTGCCCTCGGTGCCGGCGGTGAGAATGTTTCGGCCGAGGCCGCGCCGGGTTTGATCTTCGGCTATGCCGTCGGGCTCGATCTGACGCGCCGGGACATCCAGGCGCGGGCCAAGGAGAAGAGTCATCCGTGGGACATGAGCAAGGGCTTCGACCAGTCGGCAGTGGCCGGTGCCATCAGCCCGGTTGCTGCTTCCGGACACCCGACAGGCGGCCGTGTCTGGTTGAAGGTCAATGGCCAGCTACGCCAGCAGGGCGATCTGGCGGACATGATGTGGAAGGTGCCGGAGATCATTGCCAATCTGTCGACTCTGGTGCGCCTTGAGCCTGGCGACTTGATCTACAGCGGCACACCGGCCGGCGTTGGGCCGCTGCTGGTGGGAGATGTGCTGGAGGCCGGTGTGGACGGTATTGGCGGTCTGCGCGCCCGGATCACCTGAGTTCGAAGCTTTGCAGTGGGGGCGATGTCGCGATAACGCGGTTTTGCCTCCATTTGATGTACTCCACGGCGCGCATGTCTTGCTGTATCCAGGGGGCATTCCGTGGGTTTTCCGGGCGGATCGTCGGGCTTCTACCGACGTGCGACAATGTGCGCCATGTTTCGTATCGCTGCCGGTGGGCTGATTGCCCATGCCTTTCCCATCCTGATCGCCCAGCTGGCCTCCATAGGCATGATGGTCGTGGATACAGCCGTTCTCGGTCATGTCAGCCCGGTCGACCTCGCCGCCGTTGCCATTGGTGGCGGCATCCATATTTCCGTAGTGTTTGGATTGGTCGGTGTCCTGCAGGCGGTGGCCCCTGTCGTCGCCCATCTGCATGGCGCGGGACGCGATGACGAGGTCGCTAACGTGTTGCAGCAGGGCTTCTGGCTGGCCGTGCTGCTGGCCATTCCCGGTATCCTGTTCCTGACCCACCCAGGCGTCGTTCTCGGGGTTTCGAGCATGGATTCCGTGGTTGAGGCCAAGGTCCGGCAATATCTCGGTCTGCTCGCCTGGAGCTTGCCGGCAGCCTTGTTCTATCGAACGTTCTATGCCTTCTGCAATGCGCTCGGCAAGCCGCGTGTGCTGATGGGGATCGGCCTGCTCAGTCTCGGGCTGCATGCGCTTCTTGCCTGGGGTTTCGCCGCCCAAGGCTGGCTGGGTGAGCCCCTCGGCGTGGTCGGATGCGCGCTGTCGAACGTGCTGGTCGGTTGGCTGGCTTGTGGCAGTGGCGCGCTGTATCTGCAATTCGGGCCTCTGGGCGGGCGCTATCGGCCGTTTGCCAACTGGTCGCGGCCGCGCTGGTCGACCTGGCGGGAGTTGTTGCGCCTCGGCGTGCCGATGGGTTTTTCCAACCTGGTCGAAATCACCGCATTCACGCTGATCAGCCTGTTTGTCGCTTCGCTCGGCGCCACCGTGGTGGCGGGGCATCGCATTGTTGCCAATCTGTCGGCCTTGACGTATATGCTGCCGCTGTCGCTCGCCATCGCGACTATGGCGGCGCTCGGGCAGGCGTTGGGGGCACGGGACCAGGCGCGGGTTCGCGCAACGGTCAGGGCAGGTCTGGCCTTGTCGGCGATTTCCTCGTCGTTGGTCGGTCTGCTGCTGTGGCTGTTGGCCGAGCCGGTGGTGGCCGCCTATACCGATGATCCGAATGTGCGCTTGATCGCCGTAGGTCTGGTCGGCTACGTCGCCATCTATCAGTTCTTCGATGCGTTGCAGACCGTGGCCGGGCATTGCTTGCGCGCCTATCGGGTGACTTTCGTACCGATGCTGGTTCAGACCTTTTGCTTCTGGGGGATCGGTTTGCTCGGTGGCGCCTGGCTTTGCTACCGCTGGTTGCCACCCTTTGGCGTCGCCGGATTCTGGCTGGCTTCGGTGCTCAGTCTGATCTGTGCGGCCGCCTTGCTTTTGCCACTCCTGCGCAAGGCCATGAGCGCCTCGTAACTCGTCCTGTAATTATGAATTTTGGCCTGATCAAGTTTTTGATCTCTGTGATAAGATTTCGGGTTACAAACGGTATAACCGGGTGGGGTCGGGGGATTGTTCGGCACCTGCTCATTGCTCGCAACTCAACTAAACGCAAGGAAAGCGCATGAAAATTCACGAATATCAGGGCAAGCAAATCCTGAAGAAATTCGGCGTTACGGTTCCGCGCGGGATTCACTGCACGACCGTCGACGACGCAGTCAAGGCAGCTGAAACCCTGGGCGGCAAGGTCTGGGTGGTCAAGGCCCAGATTCACGCTGGTGGCCGTGGCAAGGGCGGTGGCGTCAAGGTCGCAACCTCGCTGGAAAAAGTGCGCGAATACGCCGGCCAGATCCTCGGCATGCAATTGATCACGCACCAGACCGGTCCGGAAGGCCAGAAGGTCCGTCACCTGCTGATCGAAGAAGGCGCTGACATCAAGCACGAATACTACGTTGCTGCGCTGACCGATCGCGCTACCCAGTCCGTTGCCATGATGGCTTCGTACGAAGGCGGTATGGATATCGAGGAAGTTGCCCACAAGACCCCGGAAAAGATCGTCAAGGTTTTCGTCAATCCGCTGGTCGGCCTGACCGACGAGCAGGCCCTGACCCTGGCCAAGGGCATGGGCATGAACGAAGCCTCCATCCCGCAGTGCGTCGACACGCTGAAGAAGCTGTACACCTGCTACATGGAAACCGATGCTTCGCTGGCTGAAATCAACCCGCTGATCCACGAAGGCGACGGCACCGTCAAGGCGCTCGACGCCAAGTTCAACTTCGACTCCAACGCCCTGTACCGTCAGGAAGAGATCGTCGCCATGCGCGACCTGGACGAAGAAGACGCCGACGAAATCGAAGCTTCCAAGTTCGACCTGGCCTACATCTCGCTCGATGGCAACATCGGCTGCCTGGTGAACGGTGCCGGTCTGGCCATGGCCACCATGGACACCATCAAGCTGTTCGGCGCCGAGCCGGCCAACTTCCTGGACGTCGGCGGCGGTGCCACCACCGAGAAGGTTACCGAAGCCTTCAAGATCATGCTCAAGAACCCGAAGGTCAAGGGCATTCTGGTCAACATCTTCGGCGGCATCATGCGCTGCGACACCATCGCCACCGGTGTTGTCGCCGCAGCCAAGGAAACCCACCTGTCCGTGCCGCTGGTCGTCCGCATGAAGGGCACCAACGAAGACCTGGGCAAGCAGATCCTGAAGGATTCCGGTCTGCCCATCATCTCTGCCGATTCCATGGCCGAGGCCGCCACCAAGATCGTCGAAGCGGTCAAGTAAGGAGCTACCGAGAATGTCTATCCTGATCAACAAAGACACCAAGATCATCACCCAGGGCATTACCGGCAAGACCGGTCAGTTCCATACCGAAAAGTGTATCGAATACGCGAACGGCAAGAACTGCTTCGTGGCCGGCGTGAACCCGAAGAAGGCCGGCGAGAAGATTTTCGACGTGCCCATCTACGCCTCCGTCAAGGAGGCCGCTGCTGAAACCGGCGCGACCGTTTCCGTCATCTACGTGCCGCCAGCCGGTGCCGCTGCCGCGATCTGGGAAGCCGTCGAAGCCGACCTCGACCTGGCCATCTGCATCACCGAAGGCATCCCCGTCCGCGACATGCTGATGGTGCGCAACAAGATGAAGGAAAAGGAAGCCAAGGGCGGCAAGAAGACCCTGCTGCTCGGCCCCAACTGCCCTGGCCTGATTACCCCGGACGAAGTGAAGATCGGCATCATGCCGGGTCACATTCACAAGAAGGGCCGTATCGGCGTCGTTTCCCGTTCCGGCACGCTGACCTACGAAGCCGTCGGTCAGCTGACCGAACTGGGCCTCGGCCAGTCTTCCGCCGTCGGTATCGGTGGTGACCCGATCAACGGTCTGAAGCACATCGACGTCATGAAGATGTTCAATGACGATCCGGATACGGACGCCGTCATCATGATCGGTGAAATCGGTGGTCCGGACGAAGCCGAAGCCGCCCAGTGGTGCAAGGCCAACATGAAGAAGCCGATCGTCGGCTTCATCGCCGGCGTGACTGCTCCGGCTGGCAAGCGCATGGGCCACGCTGGCGCCCTGATCTCTGGTGGTGCCGACACTGCCGATGCCAAGCTCGCCATCATGGAAGAGTGCGGCTTCAAGGTCACGCGCAACCCGTCCGAAATGGCCAAGCTGCTCAAGGCCATGCTGTAAAATTCGAGCTTTGCTCAACCCAGAAAGGCGGGCCGGGTGCCCGCCTTTTTATTTGCCTGGCGTTTCATGGAAATTGACTTCACTTCTGCTGCCTTTTGGATTGCCGTCGGCCAGATCATCCTGATTGACATCGTTCTTTCGGGCGATAACGCCGTGGTGATCGCACTGGCTTGCCGCAATCTTTCTCCGGAACAGCGCAAAAAAGGCATCTTCTGGGGTGTGGCGGGAGCCGTTGGTTTGCGTGTCGTGCTCACCGTCTTTGCCGCACTGGTCATGAATTTGCCGTGGTTGAAGTTTACCGGCGGCCTGTTGTTGCTGTGGATCGCCGTGAAGCTGATGCTGCCGGAAGACGAGGATGGTCACGATATCGAACCATCGGCCCACCTCTGGGGGGCAGTCAAGACCATCGTGGTTGCCGATTTCGTGATGAGCCTGGATAACGTCATCGGCGTTGCCGGCGCCGCGCATGGAAACCTGGCGCTGCTGCTGTTCGGGTTGGCCGTGAGCATTCCGCTGATCGTTTGGTCCAGCCAACTGATCTTGCATTGGATGGAGCGCTTTCCGGTCATCGTTCTGTTCGGTGCAGGCTTGTTGGGGTACGTGGCCGGCCAGATGGTTTTCAGTGATCCCGGCGTTCGCGCGGTTCTGCCACCCTTGCCGACGTGGTCTGCCACTCTGGCCGGCGGCATGGGAGCCTTGCTGGTCGTCAGTCTGGGGCGCTGGCTCGAACGCCGGATTCTCGCCCGACAGGATGTCACCATCATTTAGGAGTTTGTGGTCATGGCCCTCTACCTCTCGGAAGACGACGTCAAGCAACTACTGACCATGGAATTGGCGATTGAGGGCGTGGCGTCGGCCCATCGCGATCTCTCACTTGGTGTGGCGATCGATACGCCGCGTGCGCGTAGCCGCTTGCCGCAGACGGCACTGCACATCCTGCAGGGCGCATTGCCGGCTCAGGGCGTGCTCGGCTACAAGGCATACACCAGCAACCGTTCCGGCAATCGCTTCCAGGTGCATCTGTTCGATGCCGCCACGGGCATGCCGAAGGCGGTCGTTGCGGCAGACTATCTCGGCATGATGCGCACCGGTGCGGCGAGCGGCCTCGCTGCCCGCTGCTTGGCGCGAAAGGATGTTTCGGAGGCCGGCGTCTTCGGCGCTGGATGGCAGGCGGAAGGGCATGTCCGCGCACTCTGCACCGTCATGCCCTTGCGGCGAGTGAAGGTGTTCAGCCGCAACACCGAAAAGCTCGACGCATTTTGCCGTAGCATGAGCGAGCAGACCGGCGTTGCTGTTGTCCCGGCCCGGAATCCCGAGGAAGCGGTTCGCGGTAGCGGGCTTGTCGGAACGGTCACCACGGCCTCTGCTCCGCTGTTCGATGCCGACTGGCTGGAGGCTGGCGTACATATCAATGCAGCCGGTTCCAACGCGCTGATCCGGCAGGAGCTTTCCGAGTCCACGGTGCGCCGTTGCGACCTGATCGCCGTCGATTCCGTACCGACCGCGCTGGCGGAGGCGGGAGATCTGTTTCCGCTCCTTGAAAAAGGGCGATTGCACGAACGGCAACTGCTGGAGTTGGGGGATGTCATCACCGGCCGTCGTGCCGGGCGGGAGTCGGCTGCGCAGGTTAGCCTGTTCGAGTCGCAAGGCATGGCTATTCAGGATCTCGCGGTTGCCCTGCGCGTGGTAAGGCTTGCCGAGGAGAAGGGGCTTGGCATGCAATTACCGTATTGATTCGTTTGACCCGCCGGGTGAGAGCATTGAAAATACCTGAAATGGCGGGTTTCGCGAATTTCATCAAGGCGCTGGAGTCAGGGGCACGAATATGATCGGCACATCGACTGGAGTGGCGTGTGGCGGAAGGCCTTTTTGCAGGCAGTGGGTCATAGGCGTTGACCTGCTTCGTGGTTCGTGGTTGATTCGTTTTTCCGAAAGTTTGTCCGGGTGATTGCAGAGAATAGTCTCGAAATTGCTGTCAGCACCGATCCGGGCGTCATCCGGTCGCATAACGAAGACTCTGTTTTCGCAGACGCGCGCCTTGGCTTGGCCATCCTTGCCGATGGCATGGGCGGGTATAACGCCGGCGAAGTGGCCAGCGGCATGGCGACAACCCGCCTGGCGGCCGACCTGGAGCGTGTCATCATCTCTTCCACCTTGCAGTCAGCCTGTCAGGCGGGCGATACGGCAACGATAGAGCGCCATCTCGTCAATGAAATCGGTGCGGCGAATTTTGCCGTTTTCCATGCGGCAGCCAGCTCCTCGCATTATACCGGCATGGGGACGACGCTGGTTCTCGCCTGGTTTCACAATAACTGGATGACGGTGGCGCATGTCGGGGACTCCCGCCTATATCGCTTGCGTGGCGAGGAATTTGCGCTGTTGACGCACGATCACTCGCTTTTACAGGAACAGCTGGATAGTGGCATGATTACCCTCGAAGAGGCTCGTCACTCCGGCAACAAAAATCTGGTGACCAGGGCGCTCGGGGTTGATCCCGTCGTCGATGTCGAGATCGGTGGCTTTGATGTCAGAAAGGGCGACATCGTCTTGCTGTGTTCCGACGGCCTGAATGATATGGTTGAAGACGATGACATCGCTCTCGCCCTGCGAACGTTAGGTGGAAATTTGCAGCTGGCGGCCGATCATCTGGTGCAGTTGGCAAACGATAACGGTGGCCGGGATAATGTTTCGGTTATCCTGATCAAGGTGCGGGACGACTTCGCGGCGCCCCGAAACTGGTGGCAGCGCGTGCGCGACCTATTGAAGTGAGATGAGGAAAGAGAGATGGCAAAACTGATCCTGTCGATGGATGGATTGGTACTCAAGGAAATCCAGCTCAACAAGGAGCGGTTGAGTATCGGGCGCAAGCCGCATAACGATATCCAGATCGACAATCTTGCCATTTCCGGCGATCACGCTGTGGTTGTGACCATCCTGGCGGACTCCTTCCTTGAAGATCTCAACAGCACCAATGGAACCCTGGTGAACGGCCAGCCGATCAAGAAGCATTTCCTGCGCAACAACGACATCATCGAACTGGGCAAATACAAGCTCAAATACCTGGCCGACTTGCAGGCCGGTGCGGCGGCGAGCGATTTCGAGCGGAATGCCGCGATCCGTTCCGGGCAACTGAAGATGCCCTCTGAGCTGCAACTGGAGCCCGGCGATACGATCACGCGCTCGAGCGTCGGCCTCGCCTCCGTGCCCAAGCCGCCGGCTCCCGCGCCTGGCGCAGCGATCCAGTTACTCAACGGCCCCAACGCCGGCAAGGAGTTGGAACTGACCAAAACCCTGACCACGCTCGGCAAGCCGGGCTTGCAAGTCGCCGTCATCGCCAAGCGGCCGCACGGCTTCTTCATTACCCATGTCGAGGGACGGCAATTCCCCGTCGTCAACGGCAGGAGCCTCGATGCGCAGGCCTACCCGTTGGGCGACCATGACGTGATTGAAATCGCCGGTATCAAAATGGAATTTTTCCTGAAGGGATGACCCCACCCAGGCTCAAAATGACAAATTTTCATTTGTCGCTAGTGTGAGTTATTTCACACCGCTGGCTGGGCTGTCCGGTAGTCGAAGACTAGAATCCGGTTTTGACACTGGGTGTTGGCGTGAGGCTGGCACCGCTTGGACTGATCGGAACATGGCAGAAAAACTCAGGTATCCCGGGCATGAAGCTGCGCGTACTCGGCTGTAGCGGCGGTATCGGCGGCCGGCATTTGCGGACCACCTCGTTTCTGGTCGACCACGATATCCTGATCGATGCCGGAACTGGCGTCGCCGAACTGTCTCTCGCCGAGCTGGCGGCAATCGACCATGTTTTTCTGACGCATGCCCATCTTGATCATATGCTGGCTCTGCCGCTGCTGATCGATGCAGTTGCCGCACGGCGAGAGCGGCCACTCCTTGTCTATGCCTTGGCGGAAGTCATCGAGGTCTTGCAGCAGCATATCTTCAACTGGGCGATCTGGCCAGATTTCACCTGCCTGCCCAACGCCGAGCAACCTTTTGTGCGCTTCGTGCCTATCGAAGTAGGTTCCACCATATGCCTTGGTGATCGGAAAGTGGCTGCACTTCCAGTTAACCATACCGTTTCGGCTGTCGGTTACCATCTTGATTCCGGTAAGGGTAGTCTGGTTTTTTCAGGAGATATGGGACCTTCCGAGGCCTTTTGGCAGGTTGTGACCGATATATCTAATCTACGCTACCTGCTTGTTGAGTGCGCTTTCTCCAACCAAGAGTGCGGACTGGCTAAACTCTCCAAGCACATGTGCCCAAGGTTTTTGGCGGAAGAATTGCGTCGCCTTGACCGACCTTGTGATCTGTTCATCACGCATCTGAAGCCCGGCGACATAGAGCGGACGATGCTGGAAATAAAGAATAGTCTAGTCGATTTCAGTCCAGAGATGCTGCAGAACAATCAGGTGTTCGAATTCTGATTGCTTGCCGGAGATGCTTTGGGCCGTGTGATATTGGGGCGCATCGTTTTGGTATTGTTGGCCAAAAGCGAGATGTTTGTGCCGTATTTGGTCTGGTTTATGTGCCAAAAATTGTCATTTCGGGCGGTCTTTGTTCGTGTGATAATGCCGATTCTTGTACGAATTTTGTTTTAAGTTGTTGAATGTAATTTGATTTTTTGTTTTTGTCGCTGTTGTATCTGTTCTTTTGCAGGTTGGCACGGAATCTGTATTACATGCCTAAAGCGGTTTTTCCCGCCTTCAACCTAAAGGAGAATCACATGAAAAGCGTTCAGCAGGGTTTCACTCTTATCGAACTGATGATCGTGGTGGCCATCATCGGTATTCTGGCGGCTGTTGCACTGCCCGCCTATCAGGATTACACCGTCAAGGCCAAGTTAGCCGAGGTGATTCTGGCGACCAGCCAGTGCCGTACCACGGTGGCCGAAGTGTATCAGTCGTCTACATCGGCTTCTACTCCCGGTGCTGGCAACTGGGGGTGTGAAACAGCCTCGCAAAGCTCCAAGTACGTCGGTTCTGTGGCAACAAATGACAATGGTGTGATTACCGTGACGGTTTCCAACGCTACCGATTTGCCGACGACCGTTCGAGGCACTACTGTAAAGCTGACACCATTGGATGTTAACAATGCCGCGCTGTCTTGGACGCCTGGTATTCAGGTTGCTGGCTTCAGATGTGCATCTGGCAATATGCCGGCAAAGTACCTACCTGGTTCCTGTAAATAAGCTTCTCTGAAGTGTTTCAAGAAAAGGCTGCCATGGCAGCCTTTTCCTTTTTGGGTGCTCGCTGCTATGCATTATTCGGGATTACTACTTTCTTTCTTGTTGCTGGCAGCGTGGCTGGAACCAAATCACTATCTGCCATGGGTCGTTTTCAGAAACGAATGGCTGGCTTGGCTTTGCTTGCCGGTTCTTGCTCTTTATCTAGCCCGGATGCAGGAACGTACTGTCGTTCATGTTCCGGCTACGGCACAACTGTTGGTGATGCTGGCGGTTGTACCCTTGGCCCAATTTTATGGGGGGATTGTCTTTTTTGGGGGGGATGCCGTACTGACGTCGTTGTACCTGCTGGGGTTGGCCTTTGTGATCACTATTAGTTCTGCCCTGCCACGTAGACACTTGGTAATAATCATCGCAGCGACCATACTTGCTGGGGCTGTTCTGTCAGCCTTCCTAGCCTTGGGGCAGTGGTTGTCGGTAGAGATGATCGGCTGGTTGGCGGTGAGCTTTCCATCAGAGGCGAGGCCTTATGCCAACTTGGCCCAGCCCAACCTTCTGGCTTCGTTGTTGTTGATGGGGGTAGGAGGTACTGTTTACTTTCGACAGCAGCGCTTGTATTCGCTGCCAACTGCCATCCTGATTGGCTTTGTGCTGTTTTCCGGGGTTGCGGCAACCCGCTCCCGGATGGGGCTACTTGTCGGTGGCGTTTTCTTGTTGTTTCTCTGGTTTCGCGGGCGAAGGGTGCTGCCGATAAGTGACAGGTTTGTGCTCCTTCCCCTATTTGTGATGATGCTGTTTGGAACGTGGTTGTTCTGGCCATCGCTATCAGATTTGTTGCAGGTCAGAACAGTAGGGTCATTGGAGAGAATCTCTCAGATTTCTTCAGATGCTCGTTTAGACATATGGCGTCTCCTGCTATCAGCAGTATTAGAGAAACCCCTTTTGGGCTGGGGGTGGGGGCAGGTGAGCGTTGCTCAGCATGCCGTGGCGGCGTCATTTCCATATACGCCGCTGACCGAATACGCCCACAATATTGTGCTTGACTTGCTTGTTTGGAATGGGGTCATTGTTGGCGGCGCAGTAGTTGCATTTGCGTTTTGGTGGTGCATTCGGCAGTACGCAAATTTGCACTCGGCTGAGGCGCTGTTTGCGGGGGGCGTGATTTTGTTGCTGTTGATGCATGCTCATCTAGAGTTCCCGCTGTCCTATGCGTTTTTTTTGGTTCCGTTTGGTATTTGTGTTGGCGTTCTAGAGTCGTACTCATCAGGAGGGAAACTTGGGTACACAAAGCCTCGGGTGATTGGTATTGGCGTGGCTCTAGTGTCGACGAGCATCTTGCTGTTTGTTGGCTATGAGTATCTTCAGATCGAGGAAGATCATCGGACATTGCGCTATGAAGCGGCTGGTTATGCCCGTCCTGTTCCCGGGCACAAAGCGCCGAATGTGGCGTTGCTTACCCAACAGAGCGCATTTTTGCGCTTTGCGAGAACGGAAGCGAAACCCAACATGACAGCTGAAGAGTTGGAGGCCATGCGCTTGGTTGCTGGGCGCTATGGATATCCTCCTGTACTTTTCCGATATGCCTTGGCATTGGGTCTCAACGGGCGAGTGTTGGATGCCGAGGCAGAGTTGGCTCGACTTCGTGCGTTACATCCTCCTGAGCGATACCAAGAGGCGTTGGAGGGATGGACAGAGGCTCGAAGGCGGTTTCCCTACTTGAATGATGGAGGGCTGCTACCTGAAATTGAGAGCCTTAGGTAATTTTTGCAATGACCAGATTTGCAGGTTTTCTTGCAGATGGAAAACGAGAAGTTGATGGCGACCACTTATCCAACTGACAATACTTGAAGGGCGGCCATTGGTCTTGCTGGTAACAAGCAAAAGGGCGTTACTGTGATCGTTGATCCGTCCAAGGTCATCCTGTATCCGGGTAAGCGTATATAGATATGTGCAGGATTGCCTGGGTTCGAGCAACGGCAAAAAAAACTCCAGAGAATAACGAAGCTTTTTGAAGGATATTCGCATTTTATGTCGCTCACTTGGTGTCAGGGTGGCTCCTCGCCGAGCAAGCCTGCATGCATTTCTGCTATAGCGAGCGATTTGTTGATTGCCAAATTCGGATAGAGGGATTACTCGTGTTTCGCCTACGGTATAGACCGCAGCAGTGAACTCAAGGAGCAGGCAGGGGTACTCTTTTAATGCTAGTAGTTTGGTAACTGTTTTGCGAGCACTGCTCGATTTACGTATGGCAGTTTTATGTAGGTGCTTCCCATCCTTGTCATCGGGGAAGGCTGTCATGAAGGGGGGCAGGGTTTCTTCGAGGAAGACATCCCAGTTGCGTGCTTCGCCAAGGGCGCTGCCGAGGGTTTTCCAGGTCTGTCCGTAGGTGGCGACGAATTCCGGGGGCAGGATTGGTGAAAACAGTTTGATCGCCGAGCGCAGGCGGCGCAGGGCGACGCGGGCTTGGTGGACGAATTCCGGATCCTTACTGTGCAGTAGCCCTTGTTCGTTGCGCTGGAAGTGTTCAAGGCAGTTCAGTGAGATGCAGCGGAAGGCCTCGACCGGGGTTTGCCCGGCATGGATGGCTGGTGGCCGGGCCTTGAATGGGCGCAGCGGGGTGTCGAGAAAGAGGTTGTAGCCGCGTTCGGCCTTGCTGGCGATGGCCGGGTGCAGGTGGTGGTCGCCTTGCAGTTGGCGGGTCAGCCAGAAAATGTCCTCGACCTTGCCGGAGAGCAGTTCGAGTTCGATTTCGCAGATAGGGCTCTTGCGGCCCCGGCTTTCGATGTGGCCGCGGTCGATGGCGAGCTCGATCAGCGATTCGCCGAAGGGGACATGCCAGATCTGGCGCTTGAAGTCGGTGGTGAATACGGGTTCCAGCTGGGCTATGCGTTGTTCGAGGAAATCGCGGAATTCGGCGTTGTCGACGTGGCTGAAGTCGAAGGTGCCCGGCGTGGCCTGGGTTTCCCATTCGCTGCGCATGGCCAGCCCGCCGCTGGCCGGCTCGGCGGACTTGACGGTGCATAGCCATTGCCAGCCTTTTTTGCGGAAACGCACGGCGATGCGACGTTCATGCAGTTCCAGCTTGGGTGTGTCGAAATAGGTGTTGAGCAGATGCTGGCGTTGCGACGCGATATTGGCGAGCAGCGGATGTTTGGCCAGTTTGCTGGCCGCTTTCAGGCTCAACTGCAATTTAAGTTCGATTTCGGTGCTCATCGTTCAATTCCTCGGGATGGCCGGGCCGGTGGCGCCATCGAAGCCGAGTTCGGGCAGGGTGGCGAGTTCTGCGGCGGTCTGGACGCCTTCGGCAATGACCGTCAGGCCGATATTGTGGGCGATGCTGCACAGGCCCTTGAGGAATGCCTGGTTGCCGCTCTGGCTATCGACGGCGCGGATGAAACTGCCGTCGACCTTGAGGTAATCGAGTCCCATGCCATGCAGTCGGCCGATTTCGCTGAACTGGCGGCCGAAGTGTTCGATGCCGAGGCGGCAGCCGAGCGGTCGCAGGACGTCGCAGAAGGTCTGGAAGGCTGCGAAATGCTGGAAGGCGCCAACTTCGGAGACTTCCAGCCACAGGCGCGGAGCCAGCTCCTTGCGGCTGCCGATCAGGGCCAGCAGGCGGGCGCGGAAGGGGGTGTCGACGATCGACTCACCGGAAAGGTTGACCGCCACTGCCGAGGCGCCGGCGGCGATACGTTCGAGGGCGAGGCGGGCGGCGGCGAGGTCGAGCTCGGCGGTCATGGCCAGGCGTGAGGCCATGGGCATGAAGCTGCCGGCGGCCAGCCACTCGCCGTCTTCGCTGGCCTTCAGGCGCAGCGGGCATTCGAGGTGCAGGAGCTGGCCCTTGTTGCCGGCGACCGGGAATTCGATCAGGCGCAGGCGCTGGGCATGGATGGCGCCATCGAGCAGCTTCTTCCAGTCGGCATTCGAGGTGGCTTGCTGTTCGCTTTGGCTGTCGGCCTGCTGCCAGGCCAGCCCGCTCCGGTTTTCGGCGGCGGCAAGGGCGGTATCGACACGGGAGAGCAGGTTGCCGACCGATTGGCCATGCAGGTAGCTGCCGCTGGCGATATGGCCGATGCGTTCGCTATCGATCAGGCCGGCGGCGACGAGATCGTTGAGCAGGCGCAGCAGTTTTTCGGCGATAGGGGCGGCATCCCGGGTGCCGGGAGCGACCAGCGCGAAGTCGGCCCCGTTGAGGCGGGCGGCGGCGGCATTGGGGTGCGTCTCAACGATGCCGGCAAATGCCTGGCCGATACGGCGCAGCAGTTCGTCGGCGGTTTCGCGTCCGGCGCGACGGTTGATGCCGGCCAGGTCGGCCAGGCGCAGCATGAGCAGGGTGCCGTGCGGCGCCGCGTCATCGTCGCTCAGGGCGGAGGCGAGCTGGTTCATGAAATAGGCACGGTTGGCGAGGCCGGTCAGCGCGTCGAGGTTGGCTTCGCGGCGTACGTGTTCCAGTCGGGCTGCCTCCTCGGCGAACATCGCTTTCAGGCGATCGACCATGGTGTTCATGGCGCCGGCGACGCTCTTCAGTTCGGGGGTCGCCGGTTCTGGCATGGTGACGAAGCGGCGTTCGCTGATCGCCTGCGCCTGGCCGACGACGGCATCGAGCGGGCGCTTGATCCGGCGCAGCAGCTGCATGCCGAGCAGGCCCATCAGGGCGCCGGCGACAGTGAACCAGCCGAGCAGCTTGAAGGCGCCCCGCCACAACTCCTGGTAGGCGAAGTGGCTGTGGCTGACCAGTTCAATGGTGGCGAACTGGTTCCAGCCATTGCTGATCTGGGCCTGGCCCGGCACCGAGGCGACGGGGAAGATGCGGACGAACCAATCGGGGACGTTACCGGCGAGCGGCGGGCTGGTCTTTTCGATCATCATCTTGCCGTTCGGATCGGTCAGGCGGACGAGGGCGTATTGGCCGCTGTCAAAGAGCGCGGCGACCTGCAACTCGATGGTGACCGGGTCCTTGTCGAGTTGCGAGATCGACAGGGCGAGCGATGCGGCGTTGTCGTTGTTCTTGATCGCCAGTTGCTGTTCCAGGTAGTGACGCGCCGTCAGCATGCTGGCCAGGAAGCTGCCGGCAAAGGCGATGACGGTGCTGGCGATGACCGCGAGCCAGATTTGTCGGAATAGGGACATCTTCGGTTACCTCACTGGAAGCCTTCGGCGCGCGCCCGGGCCAGCAGGTCCTGCCAGCGGGACAGGTTGCTCTTGCTGGACGTGTTGCCGGTACCCATCCACAGGCCGGCGCCGTTGAAACTGAAAATCGGGAGAAGGTCGGCCCGCTTGGAGGCCGGGACGAGATTGGGGTTCAGGTTGTCGAGAATGATCGGATCGGCCGTTGGCGTCGGGTAGTAGGCGAGCACCATGTGGGCGATCTGGACGGTCGTTCCCTGGCTGCTCTGCGTGGCCTTGACGTAGACCAGGCGCAGCTTGTTGATCGGGATGCCCAGTTCGAGCAGCGAATAGTATTTTGCAATCGAATAGTCTTCGCAGTCGCCGCGTCCCTGGCCGATGACTTCAATGGGCGTCGCCCAATAATCGCTCTGGCCCCAGACCGACATGTCGTCGTCGAAGGCGATATGGCGGTTGAAGAAGTCGTTGACCCGCTTCAGCTTGTCCTGCTCCGGCTGCTTGTGCCCTTCGCTGACGATTTTTTGCCATTCGCGCAGCAGCCCGACCTGGTTTTGTCCGAAGCGGCTGGTCAGGAGTTGCTGCAGGCGCTCGAAGTCCCAACCCAAAGCGGTCGGCAGACCGCTCAACCACAGGCAGAGGAGCGTCGCGGCAGCGATCAGCAGGCGGGAAACAGCGGTTCGGTCAGGCAATGGCGGGCGTCAGGTCGTTGCGGGAAAGGGCGGGAAACGAAAGCGCGACAGCGGTAGGGCGAACAGCAGGCCGATTATCGCCCATGGCGGCGAGAACGGGGAGGGTGGATCATGTTTGCGGCGGGCGATGGCCCGAATGCCGGAGCAGCGCTTAGTTGCAGGCCTCGACGTCGGCGATGAAGACGTAGCCCTGCGAGCGCAGGGTCTTGATGAAGCTGCTGCCGTCGGCCTGCTTGCCGAGTGCGCGACGGATCTGGCTGACGTGAACGTCGATGATCCGGTCGTAAGGCATGTATTCGCGCTTCAGAACGCGTGATAGGTGCTCGCGCGAAAGCGTTTCGAAGGGGTGTTCGAGAAACGCCAGCAGCAGGGCATATCCGGAGACACCCAGCGCTGCCGCCGCTTCGCCGGGTCGAGTCAACTCCCGCGAGGCGGTATCCAATGTCCAGTCGCCAAAGCGCAGCCGACGCAGATCGTTGCGCGACACCGGGGTAGCGCGCTGGGTCCGGCGCAGCAGGCTGCGTACGCGGGCAAGTAGTTCGCGCATGTTGCACGGCTTGGGAAGGAAGTCATCGGCGCCGATTTCGATACCGATGATGCGCTCGATTTCGTCCGAGCGCGTCGAATGGATAAGGACCGGGATGTCCGAGGTCTGGCGCAACTGGCGCAATAGTTCGAGGCCATCGCAATCCGGCAGGCTGAGATCAAGGATGATGACGTCCGGCGCCTGATCCAGCAGCGGCCACATGGCGGCGCCGTTGGCCGCATGGATGCTTTCGATCCCCGCTGTCGCGAGCGTCGCATCCAAAACGTGGCGTGTGCCGGGATCATCTTCGACGATAAGCGCAGTCTGGCGCATGATTGCTCGTGTTTCCATCCGGAAAGTAGGGATTGTAATCGAATGTAAACGAAGGATGGCGTTTGCGATTCTTTTACACGGATCCGAAATACGGAGAGAGAATACGGGCCAGTCTGGTATTGAAAATGAAATTGGAATTTTTTCCGGAGTCCGACGTTGGTTCCCGATTCTCTTGATGGTTTCGATGTCTCCGCGGCGGTCGGCCGCATGCTGGATCAACCCGTGCTGTGGTGGCAGGCCGTCGGCCTGTTCGTGGCACATTTTGCCGATTGGGAGGCTGCGTGGCGAGGCAGTGTCGGCGACGATGCGCAGGAGCGAAAACGGGTTCATGCCTTGCGCAGCGCGGCAGCCAATATTGGAGCGCAGCAGGTTGCCGCCAGCGCAGGGGCGCTTGAAAGCTATCTGCTGGAGCGGCTGGCGGGTGGGGCGGAGGAGGGGGGCGAGGCGCTACGCGCGCGCTTGCAGGGAGATTTTCGTCATGCCTGGCAGGTGGCTGCGGAAGCTTGGCAAGCCGCTAATCAGGAGGCGGCGGCGCGATGAACGGGCCGGCCTCGGTGTCGCTGCGCGCCCGGTTGGCGCGGATCAACTTTACGGTGCTCGCGCTTGCCGTTCTACTGCTCACGGTTTTTGTCGCCTTCACCTCGACCTGGATGAGCATCAAGGATCGGGTGGACGAGGTGTATCAACGCATCGAACTGCTGCGCGAAGGCACGCCTCCCGTTCTGCGTATCGCCGACGAATCGGCTGCATCCGGAATGTGGACGGCATGGCGAACCATGCCCTATCTGAAGCAGGTCGGCGTGTTTCGCGAGGATGGCTCGCTGTTTGCCCGATATGGCCGGGGTGACGAGTATCCGCCGGATTTCCTCAGCGACCCTGTCGCCGGTCATCGCTATTCCTGGCAACGTATCGATTTCCTGACGCCAGCCGAGGTCGACGGCCATGCCAAGGGCTGGTTGCGGGTGTCGGTTGATCTGGGGCAGCTTTATCGCCAATTACTCGGCTATCTCGGTTTGATACTGATCGAAATGCTCGCGGCGCTTGCGCTTGCCCAGCATCTGCAGTCCCGGCTGGTTGGCCGGCTTGTCGAGCCCTTGCAGGAGCTGACCGGGCATATGGCCGACGTGTCGGTTGGCCGGCTCGATGCGCGTGCCGCCGATAGCCCGGTAACCGAAATCGGGCAGTTGGCGAACGGCTTCAACCAGATGCTGGAGCAGATTCGTGAACGGGATCATTGGCTGTCGGCGCATTTGGGCAATCTCGAGCAGATCGTCGAGCAGCGCACGCGCGAGTTGCGCCTGGCCAAGGAGGCCGCCGAGGCCGGTAGCCGGGCCAAGAGCGAATTCCTGGCGACGATGAGTCACGAGATTCGCACCCCGATGAACGGCGTTCTGGGCATGACCGAGTTGCTGCTCAATACCGAGTTAACGCCCAGCCAGCGTCAATTCGTCGAGGCCGTGGCGCACTCGGGCCAGCATTTGCTGGGGATCATCAACGACATCCTGGATTTTTCCAAAATCGAAGCCGGCAAGCTGGAGCTCGATTGCGCCGATTTCGATCTGCGGGCCATGTTGGTGGAGTTACACGACATCTTCGCGCAATCGGCCGGGCGCAAGGGGCTGGAGTTGCTCTCCGACTTTCCGTCGGAAGGAAACCTGGTGGTGCGTGGTGATGCGCTCCGCCTGCGTCAGGTGGTGACCAACCTGCTGGGCAACGCCATCAAGTTCACCGAGCGCGGCGAGGTTCTGTTGCGCCTCGAGGTCAGCGAGCGTGAGGCTGGACAGTTGGCGGTGGTGCTGACGGTCAGGGATACCGGGGTCGGGATACCGGCGAATGCACAGAAGCGGATATTCGAGCATTTTCAGCAGGCCGATGGCTCGACGACCCGCAAGTATGGCGGCACAGGGCTGGGCCTGGCGATCTGCCGGCGCCTGGTGGAGATGATGGGCGGCGTGATCGAGGTCGAGAGCGTGCCCGGTAGCGGAGCGACGTTCATTGTCCGCCTCGCCTTGCCCAAAGGCAGCTTGCCGATATCGGCCGAACAGCCGGGGCGGCGCGATGGGGAGCCTGTGGCGGGAGGCGCGCGTGTCGAGGCCACCGGAAAATTGCGCGGACGAGTCCTGATCGCCGAGGACAACGAGAGCAACCTGATTGTGGCGCGCGCCCAGCTCCTCCGCATGGGGCTCGAGGTGATCATCGCCGAAGATGGCCAGCAGGCGCTCGATATCCTGGCGATGGAGACGGTAGATGCGGTGCTCATGGATTGCCAGATGCCGGTGCTCGACGGCTATGCGGCAACGGAAATCCTGCGCCAGCGCGAGGCCGGAACCGGCAAGCATATCCCGGTCATCGCCCTGACGGCCAATGCCATGCGCGGCGACCGCGAGCGCTGCCAGGCGGCGGGGATGGACGAATATCTGGCCAAGCCCTACAGCGGTGAGGCGCTGCAGGCTATCCTGGCCCGTTGGCTGCCCAGTGAACGGCGGCGCGCGACCAAGGCGGCTCTGGTGCTGCCGTTTGAAAATGGATACCGGGAACGGCGCTTGCCGGAGGTGGCGGCCATCGACCGGACGGCGTTCGAGAAAATCAGGGCGCTGTCGCCCGGCGGCGGTGATGAACTGGTGGCCCAGGTCGTGCAGGCATATCTTAAAGCTGCCGAAAGGGAGCTGGCCAGGTTGGAGCAGGGGCTTGCCGATGTCGATGCCGGTGTGGTGGCCAAGGCGGCGCATGCGCTGAAATCGAGCAGCTTCAACGTTGGGGCGGAAGGCTTCGCCGGGTGTTGCAAGACCCTCGAAGAGGCTGCGCGGGCAGCGCGTTGGGACGAGATTCCCGGGGGCGTCGATGCCATGCGAGCGGCCTGGTTGCGCGTGGAGGTCGCGCTCAAATCCTTGCTGGTCGAGTTGGCGAAATGAGCCGCCCGCCTTGGCGCATCCTCGTTGCCGACGATGACCCGACGGCCGCGCTGTTGTTTCGGGCCGCGCTCTCCGGCGATGACTTTGTGCTTGATATGGTGGATAACGGCGACGATGCGCTGGCCCTGTTTCGCCAGATGGCCTTTGACGCGGTCCTGCTCGATGTCGAGATGCCTGGACTGGACGGCCTCGAGGTCTGCGCGGCCATCCGGCAGGCCCATGGCCCGGTGTTTCCGGTTTTCCTGGTTACCGGGCGGGGGGATGAGGCGTTCCTGGCGCGCGCGCGCGCCTTGTCGGCAGGCTACGTGGCGAAGCCGGTCGATTGGGCGTCGCTGCCCGCGATGTTGCGCGTGGCACTGGGCAGCCAGCACGGCTGATTTCGCCTGCTGGCCCGGCGTCGCATCGGCTTCGGGTTTGGCCTCCCGTCCGTTCCGGGCTTGGAAGCGCTAACAAAATGATCCTGGTGTTGTTTGCCTCCTTGCCGTACGCGTTGCACTGTCTGCGTCGGCACGCCTGACCAGGACCGCTGCGCTTCATTTTGTTACCGCTTCTTATGGCAGAATCGGGGAAAAATGGCCGAGAGGCTGCGTACGGTCGGTACGACAAGGGGGAGAGAATGAATTTTCGGATTGCGATGCGAAGCCTGTTCTGCGGCCTGACGATGGCTGTGCTGGGGGCGATTCCCGGGGCGAGCGCCCAGGAGATCCGTGCCTTGAGCAAGGGGCAGCTCCTGTATCTGCCTGTTTATTCGCACATGCTGTACGGCAATCTGGGAAAGAGTGGCAAGGCTTCGACGGTGTTGCTGTCGACCCTGGTCAGCATTCGCAATACCGATCCACGCAAGCCGTTGCGCGTCCTGTCTGCGAAGTATTTCGATACCCAGGGCAAACTGCTCGGGGAGCGCGTGCCGAACGGGGCCGTGATACCGCCGCTCGGTACGCTGGAGTTGTTCGTCGAGCTGAATGACGCCTCGGGTGGCTCGGGGGCGAATTTCATCATCAAATGGGATGCCGAGCAGCCGGTCAATCCGCCGCTGGTAGAGGCGCTGCATGTCAACATGGATGGCGGCAAGGCGGTCATCTTCATGACGCAATCGGTACCCATCGCGGAATGAGCAATAACGGTGGCGTGACCACGATCGGCACCATGCAGGCTGGCTATATCCTGCGGCTGCTTTATATCGCCATCGGTGCGCTGGTGTTCGTTCACCTGTTCGGCACCATTGGCTACATGGTGCTGACCGAGCACAAGTATTCGTGGTTTGACTGCTTCTACATGACCTTCATCACCGTTGCCACCATCGGCTTCGGCGAGATCATCGACATGTCGAGCAACGAGCCGGCGCGCATGCTGACCGTGGTGATCGGCATCCTCGGCGCCGGCAATCTGTCGCTGCTCTTTTCGGTCGTTACCGTCGCCCTGCTCGAAACCGACCTCAATGGAACCCTGCGGAGAAAACGCATGGAAAAAGCAATCAAGAAACTCAAAGGCCATTACATCCTGTGCGGCTACGGTCGTGTCGGGCGCAACATCGCACATGAACTGGAGGCGACCAACCGGCATTTCGTCGGGATCGATGAGGATTTGCAGCGCCTGGAGGACTACAAGGAAAGAAACCCCGGCTTCCTTTACCTGCATGGTGATGCCAGCGACGACGATGTCCTGCTGGCGGCCGATCTCGACGATGCAAGGGGGCTGTTCGCGGTCACCGGCGACGATTCGCGCAACCTGATGATCGTCATCACCGCCAAGCAATTGAAGCCGGAACTGCGTGTCGTGGCCCGCTGCACCGAGCAGCGCAATATCGAAAAGATGCGCAAGGCCGGGGCCGATGCCATTGTCTCGCCCGACTTTACCGGCGGCATGCGCATCGCGTCGGCGATGATTCGTCCGCATGTGGTCTCCTTCCTCGACGAAATGCTGAAGTCGGAGAAGAATCTGCGCGTCGAGGAGGTGGCCGTGCCGGCCGGCTTCATACCCAAGCCCCTGGGGGCGCTGAAGCTGCGTAGTGCCCATTATGTGCTGCTCGCCGTGCGAGAGCGCAACGGCGGGTGGCAGTTCAATCCGGACAAGGATTTTCTGCTCAAGCCCGGGTTTACCTTGATTGCCATGGCCAGTCCGGTCGGGCGTACCGAAATCGAGCGATTGTTGATCGAAATGGCTTCGTAGACGTTTTCTGTTCGTTGCTGCGCGTGCAGCTTTTTATCTGGAGAGAGTGAGTATGACCAAAACAATAATGCTGATCCTGGCCGGAATCGCCGTTGGCGGCGTGGCACAGGCCTCCGAGGACCTGGCCAAGGCCAAGAATTGCCTGACTTGCCATGCTGCCGACAAGAAGATCGTCGGGCCGTCCTACAAGGACATCGTGGCCAAGCGGGCCGGCGAAAAAGGGGCCGAGGCCGCACTGGCCCAGAAGATCAAGGCGGGCAGCAAGAACGAGTGGGGAACCGTTCCCATGCCGCCCAACAATGTGAGCGATGCCGAGGCCGCAACGCTGGCCAAATGGGTTCTGGCACACAAGTAGACGGTGCCTGGCGGACGGGTGCCCGCCATCGATAGCACCCGTATATAACAACAATCCCCGAGAGAGAACATGCTGAACCTGACTCCCGCGCAAATGCGCCGCCGCTGGCTGGCCTTGGGCATCGTGGCCCTGGCCTACGTGTTGTCCTTCTTCCAGCGCTTTGCGCCGGCCGGCATCGCCAACGACCTGGCGGCTGCTTTCCAGACTTCGGCAGCCTCGCTCGGGGTGCTGGCGGCCACTTATTTTTATGTCTATACGGTCATGCAGGTGCCGACCGGCATGCTGGCCGATACCCTGGGGCCGCGCCGTATCCTGGTGCTGGGCGGGGTGGTTGGCGGGGTCGGCAGTTTCCTGTTCGGATTTGCCCCGTCGCTCGACGTTGCCCTCTTTGGCCGAACCCTGATCGGCCTCGGCGTGTCGGTCACCTTCATCGCCATGCTCAAGCTGATCGCCGTCTGGTTCGAGGAGAACCGGTTCGCCACCATGGTCGGCATCTGCATGCTGATCGGCAACCTGGGCTCGGTGCTGGCGGGCGCGCCGCTCTCCGCCGTCGCGCAGGCCACCGGCTGGCGTGGTGTGTTCATCGGTGTCGGGGCGCTTTCTCTGGTGCTGGCCGCGCTGTGCTGGTTGATCGTGCGCGACCGGCCGGAGCAGTCGGAGGGCGTGGTGGGCGTTGCTCCCCGCTTCGACCGTACCGTCTTGCTCAACAGCCTGTTGTCGGTCGTGCGCAACCGTGCGACATGGCCGGCCATCCTGGTCAATACCGGGACCTGTGGCGCCTTCTTCACCTTCGCCGGCTTGTGGACCGTACCCTACCTGATGCAGGTGCACGACATGGCGCGCCCGGTGGCGGCCTCGCATCTGTCGTTGTGGTTCGGTGGGTTCGCAGTCGGCTGCCTGTTGCTGGGCACGCTGTCGGATCGTCTGGGGCGACGCAAGCCGGTCATCATCGCCGCCAGTCATATCTACGCGCTGGTCTGGTTGTGGCTGCTTTCCGGCGTGCGTCTGCCGATCGAGTTCTCCTACGCGATGTTTGGCTTGCTGGGCGTGGCGACGGCCGGTTTTTCCCTGACCTGGGCGTGTGCCAAGGAGGTCAACCCGCCCATGTTGTCGGGCATGTCGACCAGCGTAACGAACATGGGCAGTTTCCTGGCGGCAGCCTTGTGCCAGCCGTTGGTCGGCTGGGTCATGGATCTCGGTTGGCGCGGTGAAATGCTGGCCGGGGCCAGGGTGTACGATCTCGCGGCATGGCGTGGCGGGCTGGGCGTTGCCGTTGCGTTGGCCGTGGCTGGTGCGGCATGCAGTTGGTGGATTGTCGAAACGCGCTGCCGCAATATCTGGAAGCCGGCCTGATTCTCCGAGCCGAAAACCCAAGATAAATCAACGTGCTCGGACGTGTCGGCTTGCATTGCGCTCATAAATTAGAGTATTCTTATATTCATGAACGCAAATGCCTTTCGTCCTTTCGCGTGGGGCTTGTCCCTGTTTGCCGTGGCTGCGCTGGCGGCCGAGCCGCTGCCGGTCGTTACCGTGCGGCCGCACGCCGTTGATCTCAGCTTTCCGGCTGATGCGGTCGTCGAGGCCGTGCAGCAGACGACGGTCGGCGCCCAACTGGCTGGGCGCATCCTGGAAGTCAGGGCCGATGCCGGTCAGGTGGTGAACAAAGGGGACGTGCTGATGCGCCTGGATGCGCGCGAGGCCGGCGAAGCGCTACGCGCCGCCGATGCCGTGCATGCCAATGCCAAGGCGCATTTCGAGCGCCAGCAGCAGCTCAAGGCACAGAAGTTCGTGAGCCAGGCTGCCGTCGACAAGGCCAAGGCCGACCTGGATGCCGCTGCGGCCAATCGTGCCGCCGCCCTTGCCGGCCAGAGCCACGCTACCATCGTGGCACCGATGGCCGGCGTGATTGCCCGTCGCCATGCCGAGGCGGGCGACATGGCCATGCCCGGAGCGCAGCTGTTCTCGCTCTATCAGCCGGGCAGCTTGCGGGTGACGGCCAGCATTCCGCAGTATCGCCTGAAGGAGATGCGCGCCGTCAGGACGGCGCGGGTCGAGTTTCCGGAACTGGGCAAGTGGGTGACGGCGACGTCGGTCCAGGTGCTGCCAACTGCCGATGCAGCGACGCATGTTTCTCCGGTACGCATTGGCTTGCCGGCGATGCCGGAAGCGATTCCGGGCATGTTCGCCCGCGTGCATTTCGTGATCGGGCAGGCCGAGAAACTGACCGTGCCAACGGCTGCCGTATTGCGCCGCGGCGAAGTTTCCGCCGTCTACGTGCAGGCCGCCGACGGCCGGTTTTCCTTGCGTCAGCTGCGTCTCGGCGATACGGTCGGACACGCTGAAATCGAGGTGCTGGCCGGGCTGGCAAGCGGCGACAAGGTCGCGACCGATCCCCTCCGGGTCGGTATCCAGCTCAAATCGGGCAAATAAGCCGTGTCCGCCGACAAGCATTCGCTGGGGATTTCCGGGCGCATCGCCGCCGTTTTCCTGGCCTCGCGGATGACCCCCTTGCTGGCGCTGGTTGCCTTCCTGATGGGGCTCTTCGCCACGCTGGTCACGCCGCGCGAGGAGGAGCCGCAGATCGACGTCACCATGGCCGATGTGCTGATCCCGTTTCCCGGCGCGTCGGCCAAGGATGTCGAAAACCTGGTTGCCCGGCCCGGCGAGCAGGTCCTGTCGCGGCTGCACGGTGTCGAGCATGTCTATTCGATGTCGCGCCCGGGCATGGCGGTGATCACGGTGCAGTTCGATGTCGGGGTGAAATACAACGATGCGGTGCTGCGCCTGTACGACACCGTGCATTCCCATCGCGACTGGCTGGCGCCGAATCTGGGGGTGCAGGAGCCGGTGATCAAGCCGCGCGGTATCGACGATGTCCCCATCCTGTCGCTGACTTTCTGGACTACCGATGCCACGCGCTCGGCCTTCGAGCTGCAGCAGGTGGCGCGCGCCGTCGAAACCGAGCTCAAGCGCATCAAGGGGACGCGTGATGTGTCGACGCTGGGTGGCCCGGATCACGCCATCCGCGTATTGATGGATGCTGAGCGGATGAGCGCCTACGGGGTGACGCCGCAGGACCTGGCCGGGGCGCTGAAGGTATCGAATGCCCTGCAGCCGTCGGGCAGCCTGATCTCGGGCAATCGCGAGGTGCTGGTGCAGACCGGGACCTACCTGGAGTCGGCCGGGGATGTGAAGCAACTGGTGGTGGCGGTGCGTGGCGACGAAAAATCGCGCAAGCCGGTATTCATGAGCGATGTGGCGACGGTCGAAGATGGCCCCGACCAGCCGCGACGCTATGCCTGGTTCGGCAATCGCGACGGCGAGTTCCCGGCCGTCACCGTACAGTTGTCCAAGCAGCCCGGCGTCAATGCGGCCGATGTGGCCGAGGCGGCGGTGGCGAGGATAGCCGCCTTGCGTGATGCTGTGATTCCGGAGGGTGTCGAGGTCACGATCACCCGCAATTACGGCGAGACGGCGACCGAAAAGGCACAAAAGCTGATCGGCAAGCTCATTTTTGCGACGGCTTTCGTGGTGGCGCTGGTCTTCTTCGCGCTGGGGCGCCGTGAAGCGGCGATTGTCGGCATTGCCGTGACCCTGACCCTGGCGGCAACGCTGTTCGCGTCGTGGGCCTGGGGCTTCACGCTGAACCGGGTGTCGCTGTTTGCGCTGATTTTTTCGATCGGGATACTGGTCGATGACGCAATCGTCGTCGTCGAGAATATTCACCGCTGGCAAGGCTTGTATCCGGAAAAGAGCCTGCCGGAAATCATTCCGGGGGCCGTCGACGAGGTGGGCGGCCCGACCATCCTGGCGACCTTGACGGTTATCGCCGCGCTACTGCCGATGGCGTTCGTGACGGGGCTGATGGGGCCGTACATGAGCCCGATTCCGATCAATTCGTCGATGGGCATGGCCATTTCGCTGGCCGTGGCCTTCGTCGTCACGCCCTGGCTGGCGGCCCGCTTCATGAAGGCGCAAGGCCATGCCGCCGAGGGACAGCGGGTTTCCCGCCTCGATGCCCGGCTGGATACGCTCTTCCGCCGGCTGCTGACGCCCTTCCTCGATCCGCTCACCGGAGGCGCGGCACGGCTCAAGCTGGCGCTGGCGGTTGTTTTGCTGATTCTCGGTTCGGTATCGCTTGCCTGGGTGCAGCTGGTCGTCCTGAAAATGCTGCCCTTCGACAACAAGAGCGAGTTCCAGGTCGTGCTCGACATGCCGGTCGGTACGCCCGTCGAGGAAACGGCGCGCGTGCTGCACGAGATTGGCGGGGAGTTGGCCAAGGAAGCCGATGTCGTGAATTACCAGGCCTATGCCGGCACGGCCAGCCCGATCAACTTCAATGGCCTGGTGCGCCAGTACTACCTACGCGCCGCGCCGGAAAAAGGCGATATCCAGGTCAATCTGGCCGACAAGCACCATCGCTCGCGGCAGAGCCACGACATCGCGGTGGCGGTGCGCGGGCGCATCG
Source organism: Dechloromonas sp. ARDL1 (assembly GCF_051122455.1). Classification (NCBI taxonomy): domain Bacteria; kingdom Pseudomonadati; phylum Pseudomonadota; class Betaproteobacteria; order Rhodocyclales; family Azonexaceae; genus Dechloromonas; species Dechloromonas sp. ARDL1. Next base: position 2,549,798 of record NZ_CP168939.1, on the reverse strand, counting down.
AGGCCATTGGCAAGGCCAACGGCGGCGTCGCCAAGGTGGTTGAAGTGCCGCCGGGGCCACCGGTCATGTCGCCCATCGTCGCCGAAATCTACGGCCCCGATTACGCCGGCCAGATGGCTGTCGGCAAGCGGGTGCGGGGGGCTTTCGAGGAGAGTGCCGATGTCGTCGCCGTGGACGATAGTGTCGAGGCGGATAGCCGCAAGGTGGTGCTGCATGTGCTGCAGAGCAAGGCGGCGCAACTGGGCGTGGCGCAGAGCGATATCGTCGCGGTGGTCGGCATGGGGCTGGCCGGAGTGGATGTGACACCGGCCAGAAATGCCGATTCGAAGTATGAGGTGCCGGTACGCATCGTTCTGCCGGCCGAGCGGCAATCGTCGCTCGATGCCTTGTTGAAGCTCCGCGTGCGCTCGCGCGACGGTCGCCTGGTCGCGGTGTCCGAGTTGGTCGAAGTGCGCGAGGCGCCGCGCGAGAAGGTCGTTTTCCACAAGGATCTGCTGCCAGTGGTCTATGTCGTCGGCGACATGGGCGGCAAGCTCGATTCCCCGCTCTACGGGATGTTCGATATCCGCTCCCGGATCAACGGCATGGCGCTCGATGAGGGGGGCGTGCTGGGCGAATGGTTCATCCGCCAGCCGCCGGACCCGTATGCCGGGTACAGCGTGAAATGGGACGGGGAGTGGAAGGTGACCTATGAAACCTTCCGCGACATGGGGATCGCCTATGGGGTCGGCCTGATCCTGATCTACCTGCTGGTCGTCGCCCATTTTGGGTCGTACTCGGTGCCGCTGATCATCATGGCGCCGATCCCGCTGACCATCATCGGTGTCATGCCGGGGCATGCGCTGTTCGGTTCGCAATTCACCGCGACTTCGATGATCGGCATGATCGCGCTCGCCGGCATCATCGTCCGCAATTCGATCCTGCTGGTCGATTTCATCAGGCAGCAGGTGGCTGGCGGCGTGCCTCTCCGCGACGCGGTAATCCAGTCCGCTGCCGTGCGTGCCAAGCCGATTGCGCTTACGGCACTGGCTGCCATGCTCGGCGCCTTGTTCATTCTCGACGATCCGATTTTCAACGGCCTGGCGCTGGCGCTCATCTTCGGGATTCTGGTCTCCACGCTGCTCACCCTCGTGGTGATTCCCGTGCTCTATTTTTCAGTCTTCGGAAAGGATCATTCATGACCATCGAACGCATTATCCGGATCATGGCCGGCAGCTTCATTCTGTTGTCGTTGGCGCTGGGCGTCGATGAGAGCCCCTTGTTCGTCTCCCGGTGGTTCCTTGCATTCACCGCCTTCGTCGGGTTCAACCTGCTGCAAAGCGGCTTTACGGGGTTCTGTCCGCCGGAAAAACTGCTGCGCCGGATGGGCTTCCGGAAGGGCGATGGCGACGCTTGCTGCGGATAGACAAGGACTCGGTCATATTTTGATGTCGAGGATTAATAATCGCTCCTAAGCGATTGTTGTATAGGCGCAAAATATTTTTGTTGGCCGATAGATTTAGGCTGAAAGTAATACCTTTCTCGGCTACACTGCCAGCCATGTTCATGTTCTGGTAGCTTCATCTTGCGTGTCAGCCCGACCGCTTCCGGTCGCCACTATGGTCTCGTCGCCTTCGGGGCGCTTCTTCTGGTGTGGAGCCTGATCGGCCACGACCTGTGGATGCTCGCTTACCCGTTCAAATCGAATCTCACCCTGGCGACTGACAGGAGTTTTCGCGCCGATCTGCCCTGGATCGGCTTTGTCCTGATACTGGGGGGGGCGCTCACCCTGCTGGTCTGGCAGGCATGGCGGCACACGCGGCGTGCGGCGGTCGAGGCATCGGCCCGGCTGGCCTTGCAACGCCTGATCGTCGATCACGCTTCGGAAGCGATGATGCTGACCGACAGTGCGCAGCGCATTCTCTCGGTGAACGCCGCGTTCACGGCAATCACCGGCTACGCAGCGGAAGAGGTCATCGGTCTGACGCCCACCCGTCTCAGCGCCGGGCACCAGGGATTGACCGGTCATCGCAATGTCTGGGATTTCGTCGCCGAAAACGCCTACTGGGAGGGCGAGCTGTGGGATCGGCGCAAGGACGGCACCCTCTACCCCAAGCAACTGCGCATCACGGCCATTTGCGAGGACGGTGCGAATATCTCGCACTATGTCGCGGTCTTCTCCGATGTTAGCGAGAGCAAGGCGCAGGCCCAGCGCCTCGAGTATCTCGCCCGCCACGATCCGCTGACCAACCTGCCCAATCGCCTGGCGCTCGATGCCCATTTGCTCATGGCGATCGACGGGGCGGTGCCGGGCATCGACCGCATGGCCTTGCTGGTCATCGATCTCGACAATTTCAAGACAGTTAACGATTCGCTCGGCCATCCCGCCGGCGACCGGCTGCTGGCCGAACTGGCGCGCCGGATCGGTGCCCACATGGATCCGGCCAGGCGGCTGTTTCGCCTGGGGGGCGACGAATTCGTCATCTTCATCGAGCAGATGGATAGCGAAGAAGCGGTCGCCGCACTGGCGGACGGCTTGATCAAGCTGATCAGCGAGTCTTGCGATATCGACGGCCATATCCTGCACATGACGCCTTCGATCGGCATCAGCCTCTATCCCGAGGATGGCCGGGACGGGCAAGCGCTGATCCGCAATGCGGATACGGCCATGTATTACGCCAAGGCCCACGGCAGGGCCAACTACCAGTTCTTCACCGAGCCGATGAACGCAGCGGCGACCAAGCGCCTGCATCTGGAAAGCGAGTTGTGGCGCGCGTTGGCCGAGAACCAGCTGGTCCTGCACTACCAGCCACAGGTCGACCTCCTCAGTGGCAAGGTGGTCGGGGTCGAGGCGCTGGTGCGTTGGCGGCACCCGCAGCGCGGGCTGATCGGGCCTTCTGAATTCATCCCGGTTGCCGAAGAGTGCGGCCTGATCCTGCCCCTCGGTCACTGGGTACTGCTGACGGCCTGCCGCCAGGTCCGCTCCTGGCTGGATCAGGGGGTCGACATGGGCGAGATGGCGGTCAACATCTCGGCGCACCAGTTCCGCCAACCGGAGTTTGCCCGCTCGGTGCGTGCCATCCTGGCTGAAACGGGGGTCTGCGCCCATCGCCTGGAGCTGGAGATCACCGAGAGCACCGTCATGCATGGTGTCGACGAGGCGATCCGGACACTGACCGAACTCAAGGACATGGGCGTCAAGCTGGCGATCGACGATTTCGGAACTGGCTACTCGTCTTTGGCCTACCTGCGTCGCTTCCCGCTCGACCGCCTGAAAATCGACCGTTCCTTCCTGGCTGATGTCGATAGCGATCCCGACGCCGCCTCGCTGTTGACCTCCATCGTGCTGCTCGGTCGTTCGCTCGGTTTGCAACTCGTTGCCGAGGGGGTCGAAAACTTCGCCCAGGCCGAGTTCCTGCGCACCCTGGAGTGCGAGCGGGTGCAGGGCTTCCACTTCTATCAGCCGGCATCGGCCGAAGAGGTCGTCGGTTTCGGCGGGTTTGGCCTGTTTGCGGCACTCCCGGCCTGATCGGCCTTGACCGCGCCTGGCGGTTATCTAAAAATTCGCAGCTTGTGGACACGGAGTTGGTTATGAAAATTGGATTCATCGGCCTGGGTATCATGGGGCGCCCGATGGCGCTCAATCTCATCAAGGGCGGACATGAGGTGACCGTCTGGGCGCGCCGTGCCGAGTCCATGCAGCCGTTGCTGGCCGCCGGTGCGCGGGCAGCCGCCAGTCCGGCCGATGCCGCACGCGGCAACGAGCTGGTGATTTCCATGGTGGCCGATGCGCCCGATGTCGCCGAGGTCATGCGTGGCGTGGCGAGCGGTGCCGAGCCGGGACTGGTGGCGGTGGACATGAGCACGATCGCCCCGGGGGCGGCGCGCCGGATCGGCGAAGAGCTGGCTGCCGTCGGCGTGGACTTCATCGATGCGCCGGTGTCAGGCGGCGAAGTCGGCGCCATCGCCGGCACCCTGTCGATCATGGCCGGCGGTTCGCAGGCCGGCTTTGCCAAGGCCAGTCCGGCCTTCGCCTGCATGGGCAAGAACATCATCCATGTCGGCGAGTCAGGCGCCGGACAGGTCGCCAAGGCGGCCAATCAGATCGTGACCGGCATGGGCGTGCTGGCGGTTGCCGAAGCGCTTGCCTTTGCCAGCAAGAACGGTGTCGACGGCGCCAAGGTACGCGAGGCGCTGCTCGGCGGCTTCGCCTATTCGCGTATCCTCGAGAATCATGGGCAGCGCATGCTCGACCGTAATTTCAAGCCGGGATTCAAGAGCTGGATGCACGAGAAGGATCTCAACATCGTGATGCAGACGGCGCATGAACTGGGCCTTTGCCTGCCCGGCTCGGCGGCGACCGCGCAGATGTTCAATGCCATGGTCGGCAGCGGCCACGGCGAGGAAGACTCGATCGCCGTGCTGAAGCTGCTGGAAAAGCTGTCGGGCCAAGCATCGTGAAAGTCGGCTTCATCGGCCTCGGTGTCATGGGGCGTCCGATGGCATTGCACTTGCAGCGGGCGGGCCATGAACTCTTCGTCTGGGCACGCCGCCCGGAAAGCGCGGCCGGATTGCCGGCAACGATTTGTGCCACGCCGGCCGAGCTCGGCCGACAGTGCGAGGTGGTGTTCACGGTCATCACGTCGAGCGCCGATGTCGAAGGTGTCGCGCTCGGTGAAAACGGCCTGATCGCCGGTATGGAGAAGGGTTCGGTCCTGGTCGATTGCTCGACCATCGCGCCCGATGTCGCCCGCCGCATCGCGGCGTCGCTGGGTGAACGAGGCATTCACATGCTCGACGCACCTGTTTCAGGGGGGGCGCAGGGCGCTATCGATGCCACGCTCGCCATCATGGCCGGCGGCGAGGCTGTCGTGCTGGATCGGGTTCGTCCGCTGCTCGAATGTCTCGGCAAGCGCATTGTCCATGTCGGGCCGAACGGCGCCGGGCAGGTCGCCAAGGCCTGCAACCAGATGATCATGGTCGCCGCCATCCAGGCTGCGGCCGAGGCCATGCGGCTGGCGGCGGCCTCCGGCGTCGACTGCGGCAAGGTGCGCGAGGCGCTGGCGGGAGGCTCCGCGGCGTCGCGCGTGCTCGATGTGATGGGCGAGCGCATGGTGCGCCGCGATTTCGCGGCCGGCATCGAAGCCCGCCTGCATCACAAGGATTTCGGGCTGGTGCTTGAAGCCGCTCGGCAAAGCGGGGTGCCGATGCCGCTCGCGGCGGTCGTCGGCCAGCAGCTCAATGCGCTGATGGCGCAGGGCTGGGGACGTGACGATACGGCGTCGTTGCTGCGCGTGCTGGAGTTGTCGTGAGCCAGATCGACCCGTTGTCGGATACGGAAATCGAGGAGCGCTACAGCATCCGTGGTGAGAAGCCGGTTGCCTTCATGCTGGGTGGTTTTGCCAAGGCACGCGAATCGTTTTCCGTGCATTTCCATGCCGGCGACGAGATGTTCCTGACCACCTTGCTCGCCGTGCAGGCAGACAAGGGGCGCCTTGTTTTCGATTGCAGCGGTAGTGCCGACACCAACAGGCGTTTCTTGCTCAGCGAGAAGAATGTCTTTCGCGGGCATCCGGGGGGCGTGCCCGTGCATTTTTCCACCGGCAGGGCGAGCGAGTTGAACTATGAAGGCGACAAGGCATTCAGCGTCACCTTGCCCGATCATGTCGTTCGTTTGCAGCGGCGCGAACATTTTCGCATCGAGACGCCTCGGGTCAATCCCCTGCTCCTGTTTGCCCGGCTGGCCGACGGTCGCTTGCTCAAGCTGCCCGTGCACGACATCTCGGTCGGCGGGGCTGGGGTCGATGCAGCAGAACTGCCCGAGGGCGTCGATCTGGGGACAGTCTTGCAAAACTGTCATTTTGCGCTGCCCGGTGACAGCAAGCAGCTGTATTTCAGCGCCATGGTGCGGAACTACCGCGATTACGAGACGCGCACCGGGCAGCGTGGCTGGCGCATCGGGGTCCAGTTCGACGATCTATCCATGGCCGACCAGAGCCGCATCCAGCGTTACATTGCCAAGGTCGAACGCGAGCGGCACGAATTGATCTGACGCCTCAGCGACATTCGTCGCAGAGGTGGATTTCGCTGGTCACGTGAACAATCTCGCCGTGGATGGCGAGCGCCCGACGGATATCCAGAGAGGTCAGCGTGGCATCGTGTGTCAGCAGGCTGATCGCGCAGGCATAGGCGCCGTTGCCGACGCGCCAGACATGCAGGTCGGTGAGTGCGGTATGGCCAGCGGTGGGCAGAGCTGCGATCACCTCACGGATTTCCTCGACCACGGGGTGATCCATTTCCCGGTCGAGCAGCACGCGGCCGCTTTGCACGATCAGGTTTTTCGCCCACAACGCAACCAGCACGGCACCAACCAGGCCGGTTGCCGGGTCCAGCCAGCTCCAGCCCCACAACCAGCCGCCGGCGAGGGCGGCGATGGCCAGCACCGAAGTCAGCGCATCAGTGACGACATGGATATAGGCGGCCTTCAGGTTGAGGTCGTGGTGATGGTCGTGATGGGCATGGCCGTGATCGTGGCCGTGCGCATGATCGTGTCCGTGGTTGTGACCATGATCATGCCCGTGGTCGTGCGCCCCGCCCAGGATCAGCGCGCAGACCAGGTTGATGACCAGGCCGAAAATGGCGACGCCCATCGCTTCCAGATAGTGAATGGGCTGTGGCGACCATAGCCGTTCCAGCGATCCGAAGACCATGGCTCCGGCCACGGCGAGCAGGAATAGCGCGCTGGTGTAGCTGGCCAGTACCTCGATCTTCCAGGTGCCGAAAGCGAAACTGGGGTCGTCGGCATACTTGCGCGATGCCGAGTAGGCGAAGGCCGACAGGCCGATGGCCAGCGCATGCGAACTCATGTGCCAGCCGTCGGCGAGCACGGCCATCGAGTTGAACCACCAGCCGGCGACGATTTCGACCAGCATGGTGGCGACGGTAATCCACATCACCAGGCGGGTGCTGCGTTCGGCGGCCGTGTTGCCGTTGCCGTACTGGTGCTGGTGTGCCCAGCGCGACAGATCGTGGCGCTTGTCGTCCATGCTGCTCATTGCTGGCCGTAACCGGAAAACTTGACGAGGACGTCGGCCATTTCACCGTCCGAGAGCAGCACCGGTTCGCCGAGTTGGCAGGCGCGCCAGTACTGTTCGCACAGTTCTTCCAGTTCGGCAGCCAGCGCCAGGGCTTCGTCGAGATCGCGGCCGGCGACGAGCAGGCCGTGGTTGGCCAGCAGACAGCCCTTGCGGTCGGCCATGGCCGCCATGGCCGACACCGACAGCGCTTCCGAACCGAAAATGGCGTAATCGGCACAGCGTATGGTGTCGCCGCCAAAGCGGGCGATCATGTAATGGAAGGGGGGGATGTCGCGACGCAGGCAGGCCAGGCTGACGGCGAAGGGCGAATGGGCGTGCAGCACGGCGCCGACTTCGGGGCGGGCGGCATAGAGGTCGCGGTGGAAGCGCCATTCGGACGATGGTTTGCGGCTGCCGACATGCGAACCATCGAGGGCCATCAGCGGGATGTCGTCGGCGGCCAGGCGGTCGTAGGGCATGCCGGTCGGCGTGATGTAGAAGCCGTCGTCGCGGCGCACGCTGACATTACCCGAGGTGCCCTTGTTCAGCCCGGCTGGCTGCATGGCGCGGGCGGTGGCGATCAACTGGTCGCGCAGATCGTCAGCCACGGGTTTCTTCCGGGTAGAGGGCGAGCAGGCCTTCGCGGCTGGCCGGGCAGACGCCGCGTTCGGTGATGATGGCCTTGACCAGCCAGTTCGGCGTCACGTCGAAGGCCGGATTGGCGACATCCTCGCCGGCCGGCAATTGGCGCAGGGCGGCCGGTTGGGCGTGCTGGTCGAGGCCATGCACCAGGCGGAATTCGTCGCCGTCGCGCTCCTCGATCGGGATGTCGGCACCTTCCGGGCAGGCGAAGTCGAGGGTCGAGCGCGGCGCGGCGACGTAGAAGGGAATGCCGTTGTCGGCGCAGGCCAGCGCCTTGAGGTAGGTGCCGACCTTGTTGGCGACATCGCCGTTGGCGGCGATGCGGTCGGCGCCGACGATCACCGCATCGACCTTGCCGGTGCGCATGAGCAGCCCGGCCGCGTTGTCGGCGATCAGGGTGTGCGGCACGCCGTGCTGCTCCAGTTCCCAGGCGGTGAGCAGGCCCTGGTTGCGCGGCCGGGTCTCCGAAACCCAGACATGCACTGGCACACCGGCATCGTGGGCGGCGTAGACCGGCGACAGGGCGGTGCCCCAGTCGACGGTGGCCAGCCAGCCGGCGTTGCAGTGGGTCATGATGTTCAAGGTCTGGCCGTCGGCGACGATCAGCTCGTTCCACAGTTTCAGGCCGTGCTGGCCGATGGCGGCGTTCTGCGCCACGTCTTCCTCGGCGATGGCGGCGGCTTCGGCCCAGGCTGCGTCGCAACGTGCTTCCGGAGATAACGGGCGCAGATGCTTTTCCATGCGCGCCAGCGCCCAGTGCAGGTTGACCGCCGTCGGACGCGTGGCGCCGAGCACGCTCACCGCTTCGTTCAGCCGGGTGTCGGAAGCCTCGAAGTCGAGCGCGATGGCCACTCCGTAGGCCGCCGTGGCGCCGATCAGCGGGGCGCCGCGCACCTGCATGGCGCGAATGGCATGGGCCGCCTCTTCCAGCGTGGCGACGCGAACCCAGTGCAGCGCATGTGGCAGGCGGGTCTGGTCAATGATGTCGATGACGCGCCGTTCGGGGTGGGCGCGCAGGGTGCGAGTGGGAATGCCGTCGATGTTCATGGGGCGAATTTTGGCATAGGCGCGGGATTCCGGGCGGCTTGTTTGCCGGCCGATGAACTGCCGGGAGGCTCGGCGGTCAATCAGTGCGCGCGACGGCGGAGAACTGCCTCGCCTGCCCGATTTTTGGCCGATATTTCGTCACGACTGTCAGTAATGGGCCGGATTGATGATAAAACACATGTGACAACCGGAAAGGATGCATGGAACACAATATTTCCCTGATTACAACACTGGCCGCCGGTTTTGGCGTGGCCCTGATTCTTGGTTTCGTTGCCGAGCGCATCAAATTGCCTGCGCTGGTCGGCTATCTGGTTGCGGGTATCCTGATCGGGCCGGCAACACCGGGCTTTGTCGCCGACATGCATCTGGCCGCCCAATTGTCCGAAATCGGCGTGATGTTGCTGATGTTCGGCGTCGGCCTGCATTTTTCGTTAGGCGACTTGCTGGCCGTCAAGCGCATCGCCGTTCCCGGTGCCGTGGTGCAGATGACGTGCGCCACCTTGCTCGGACTCGGCGTGGCGATGGCCTGGGGTTGGGAATGGGGGCATGGCCTGTTGTTCGGGCTGTCGTTGTCCTGCGCCAGCACGGTCGTCCTGCTCAAGGCGCTCGAAGCACGCGGTGTGCTCGACAGCATGAACGGGCGGATCGCGGTCGGCTGGCTGGTCGTGGAGGATCTGGCCACCGTGCTCGTCCTGGTCCTGTTGCCGCCGCTCGCCGGCGTGCTGGGCGGCGAGGCACCATCGGCTTCTGCAGGCGAGTCGGTCGGCATGACGGTAGCAAAGACCCTGCTGCAAGTCGGCGCCTTTATCGGGTTGATGCTGGCGGTCGGCCGCAAGGTGATTCCCTGGCTGCTTTGGCAGGTGGCCGGCACCGGCTCGCGCGAGTTGTTCACGCTGGCCGTGGTGGCCGCCGCCATCGGTATCGCCTATGGCGCGGCCCACTTGTTCAACGTTTCCTTTGCGCTTGGTGCTTTTTTCGCCGGCATGGTGATGCGCGAATCGAAATTCAGCCATCGGGCGGCGGAGGAATCGTTGCCGTTGCGCGATGCCTTTTCAGTACTCTTCTTTGTTTCGGTCGGCATGCTCTTTCAGCCAGCCATCCTGATCGAGGAGCCGATGCGCGTCCTGGTCGTCGTCGCCATCATCATGCTTGGCAAGACCTTGGCCGCGCTGGCCATCGTGCTGGCCTTCCGCTATCCCCTGAATACCGCGTTGACCGTGGCCGCCAGCCTGGCCCAGATTGGTGAGTTCTCCTTCATTCTGGCCGGTCTTGGCCAGGCGCTGGGATTGATGTCGGCGGAGGGCATGAGCCTGGTGCTGGCGGGGGCCCTGATATCGATTGGCCTCAATCCGCTGATGTTTTCGGTCATCGAGCCCTTGCGTCGCAGGGTATTGGGCATGTCGTCGGTCGCGCGCCAACTCGAGCAACGCGACGATCCCTATGCTGAACTGCCGACGAATACCGAGCGCAAGTATCTAGAGCGTCAGGTCGTGCTGGTCGGTTATGGGCGCGTCGGGCAGCGCATCGCCGAAAACTTGCTGCAGCGGGGCATCCCGTTCGTCGTTGCCGAACAGAACCGGGAGTTGGTGGAGACTCTGCGCGAACGAGGCGTTCCTGCCGTGTCGGGCGACGCGGCGGAGCCTTCCGTTCTGATTCAGGCGCATATCGCCGCCGCCTCCATGCTCGTTGTTGCCACGCCAGACCCGATCGACGTGCGAAAAATAGTGGCGACCGCGCGGGCGCTGAATCCGGATATCGACATCGTCTTGCGCACGCACAGCGAGGTGGAGTCCGAGTTGCTGCGCCGGGAGAAGCTGGGTACCGTCTTTCTCGGCGAGGAGGAGCTGGCACGCAGCATGGCCGGTCACGTTTTGCGGCGCAGCGAGGAAAAGCTGGGCCGCTGATTGTATGGGTGTCTTCATCTAAGGGAGAGCGCGTATGTCGAACCTGAACAGCATCGTTGCCGCCACCGACCTGTCGGCACCGGCACGTCATGCCATCGAGCGGGCAGGCATGATTGCTGCCGACAAGGATCTCCGCCTGACCTTGGTCCATGTGGCGAGCCAGGCTCCGCTGGAGCAACTGCGGCAGTTGCTGGGCACGGCCGACGAGCGCGTGGCGGAGACCTTGCAGGCGCAACTGCGCGAAGCAATGCGCGATCTTGGGGAGGCGCTTCATCAGCGCTTCGCTGTCGCGCCGGCTCTCGACCTGACCACCGGCGATCTGCTGCCCAGCCTGCTGGCCCGCGTCGATGCCGCCAAGGCGGACCTGCTGGTTGTCGGGGCGCGAGGTGCCAGCTTCCTGCGCCACATCCTGTTGGGTTCAACCGCCGAGCGGATGCTCAGTTCGGCGCGCACCCCGGTGTTGGTGGTCAGGCAGCCCCCTCACGAGCGCTACCGCAGCATCCTGGTTCCTGTCGATTTTTCGCCGGTTTCCCTGCGTTCGCTGCGGCTTGCGGCGGAGATAGCCCCCGCTGCGGCCGTGGTGGCAATGCATGTGTTCGAAGTGCCCTTCGAGGGGCAGCTGCGCTATGCCGGTGTCGATGAGGCGAAAATCGCGTGTTATCGCACGCAGGCGGCTGCCCGGGCGGAGGCGAATTTGGCCGGTTTGCTCGAGGAAAGCGGCATCGCCTCCGGCAGGTTGCGCAAGGTGGTCGTCCATGGCGATGTATCGCAGCGCATCCTCGAGTACGAGCAAGAGCTGGATTGCGACCTGATCGCGGTCGGCAAACATGGCGCGGGCGTTTTCGAGGAGTTGCTGCTCGGCAGTACCACCAAGCACCTGCTGGCGGAGTCGCAGAGCGACGTGCTGGTCGTCGCCTGAGCACGGCGCAGCGCCCGCCGGGCTTGCTGTGGCATAGTGCTGGTCTCGTCTTTTCCTGTCCCGACCATGGAAACCAAGGTTCGCATCGATTCCCGCTTCCCGGCCATGGGAACGACCATCTTCACCGTCATGTCCCGCTTGGCCGCCGAATGCGGCGCCGTCAACCTGTCGCAGGGGTTTCCCGACTTTCAGGCCGAGCCGGCCTTGTTCGACGCAGTGCATCGCCATATGCTGGCCGGACGCAACCAGTACGCGCCGATGGCCGGTCTGCCGGAGCTGCGCCAGGCCATCGTCGACAAGGTGGCCGCCCTGTACGGCACGCGTTTCGACGTCGAATCGGAGGTCACAGTCACGGCGGGGGCGACGCAGGCCATCTTTACCGCCGTCGCTGCCTTCGTCAGGCCCGGTGATGAGGTCATCGTCTTCGAACCGGTTTACGACAGCTATGTACCGGCCATCGAAACGGTGGGTGGCAAGGCGATTCCCGCGCAACTGAAATTTCCCGACTATGCGCCCGATTGGACGCAGGTGGCGGCCCTGATCACGCCGAGAACGCGGATGATCATGGTTAATTCGCCGCACAATCCGACCGGTAGCCTGCTCGGCAAGGCTGATCTCGAGCGGTTGGCCGAACTGGTCCGCGGCACCGATATCGTGATCGTCTCGGACGAGGTGTACGAGCACATCCTGTTCGACGGCGAGCGGCATGCCAGCCTGTGCGGACATCCGGAACTGGCGGCGCGCAGCATTGTCGTCTCCAGCTTCGGCAAGACTTATCACATCACGGGCTGGAAGATCGGCTATGTGGTCGGTCCATCGGCGCTGATGGACGAGTTCCGCAAGGTGCATCAATTCAATGTCTTCACCGTGCACGCGCCGTCGCAACTGGCCATTGCCGAGTACATGCAGGATGCCTCCCGCCATCTCGGGCTGGCCGCGTTCTACCAGGAAAAGCGGGACAGTTTCCGCCGGCTGATGGCGGACACGCCCTTTGAATTGCTGCCTTGCTGCGGTACTTATTTCCAACTGGCCCGTTACGACCGGATCTCGGACCTGCCGGACCGCGCTTTCGCCGAGTGGCTGACGCGCGAAGTCGGGGTGGCGGTGATCCCGGTATCGGCGTTCTATGCCGACGGGCGCGACGACAGGGTGGTCCGCTTCTGTTTCGCGAAACGGGAGGAAACGCTGGAGGCCGCCGCAGAGCGGCTTTGTAAAGCTTTGTAGGGAAAACTGAAATTATGAAAAACGCTTGACCGGATTTTGCCCCGAAGAGAATAATCGGCGCACCTACAACCTACCTAATATTCAACGGAGAAAAAGCTATGGGTATGATTCAGGAATTCAAAGAGTTCGCGGTCAAGGGCAATGCGATGGATCTCGCGGTCGGTGTGATCATCGGTGGTGCTTTCGGCAAGATCGTCGACTCCATCGTCGGTGACCTGATCATGCCGATCGTCAGCCGCGTTGTCGGCAAGCTGGATTTTTCCAATCTTTTCGTCGTGCTCGGTGATAACCCGAACAATCTGGCAACCCTGGCCGATCTCAAGAAGGCGGGTATTGCCGTTTTCGCCTACGGTTCTTTCCTGACCATCCTGGTCAACTTCATCATACTGGCCTTCATCATCTTCATGATGGTCAAGCAGATGAACCGCCTGCGCAAGGCGGAACCGGTCCCGGAGCCGGTTGCCCCGGTGACGCCGGAAGACATCGTCCTGCTGCGCGAAATCCGCGATTCGCTGAAAAAGTAAGCGCCAGGCATTCCAAAAAAAGCCGCCCGAGGGCGGCTTTTTCATGGGCAGATGATCGGCTTAGCCGAAAACGGCATGCCACAGCCCGGTCACTTCCGTGATGTGGCTTTCCACTTCCTCGCGAGGAATCGGCGCCTTCGGGTTGGCCGATAGCCGTTTGGCGTGCTGCAGGCGGCGGAACTCGCGATAGGCGTTGCCGGCCGTCTTGGCCTGGGCCGGATCGATCAGGCCCAGTTCGCCGGCAATGCGCAGCAGGGCGATATTGCCCAGGTTGCCGGTCAGTTCCGCGTGTTGGTGCGCGTGGCCGAGAATCAGGTACTGCACGATGAATTCGACGTCGATGATGCCGCCGGGGTCGTGCTTGAGGCCGAATCCGGTTTCGCTTTTCGTGGCGTGGGCATCGATCATCTTGCGGCGCATGGCGACGACTTCTTCACGAAGCTTGGCCAACTCGCGGGGCTGGCGCAGGATTTCGACGCGGATTGCCTCGAAGCGCTGGCCGACCGCCGGGTCGCCGGCGCAGAAGCGGGCGCGGGTCAGCGCCTGGTGTTCCCAGGTCCAGGCATTCTTGAGTTGATAGTCGCGGAAGGCATCTACGGATACGGCGAGCAGTCCGGAGTCGCCATTCGGGCGCAGGCGGAGGTCGGTTTCGAACAGAATGCCGGCCGGCGTCTGGCTCGACAACCAGGTATTCAGGCGCTGGCTGAGCCGCGTGTAGTGCTCGGCGGCTTCCTGGTCGTCATCGTCGTAGAGATAGACGAGGTCGAGGTCGGAGGCGTAGCCAAGCTCCTTGCCGCCCATCTTGCCGTAGCCGATGACGGCGAATTGCGGCGTGTCGCGGTGGCGTTTCTTGATCGTGCTCCATACCAGCGGCAGGGTTTCCTGGACCAATGTGTCGGCCAGTTCGGTCAAGTGGTCGGACAGGCGCTCGATGGTCTGCAGTCCGGCCAGGTCCTGGGCCAGCAGCCGGAAGACTTGGCCGTGGTGCATTTCGCGCAGGATGTCCATCTCGCGCTCGGTATCGCCGGCATGCTGGGACAGGTTGGCGCGCAGATTGTCGCGGAAACCGCTCCAGTCGGTGGCGATTTCGTACAGGCGCGGATCGAGCAGTTCGTCGAGCAGCAGCGGATAACGGTTCAGGTAGTCGGCGGCCCAGTGCGATGCGCACATCATGTCGGCCACGCGGCGCAGCGCCATCGGGTATTGCTGGAGCAGGGCCAGGTAGGCGCCGCGCCGGGCAATGCCCTCGAGGAAGGCCAGTCCGCGCACCAGCGTGGTGTCGGGGGCCGGTGTCGCGCCAGCGGCTTCGATCAGGCGCGGTCCGACGGCGTCGAGGCGCGAGCGGTTGGCCGCAGGCAACTGCTGGTAGCGGCTGGAGGCGCGCAGGTCGGCCAGGCGGGCGATGGCGTCGCGCGGCTGCCGGAAGCCAAGATTTCCGAGCGCCTCGATCGCGCCCTCTTCATCGAGTTGCCCTTGCCACAGGCCGGTCAGCGGGTGTTCGCCGGCCTCCGGGTCGGAGAACACCGCTTCGAAATGCCGGCTGACGATGTCGCGGTGCCTGCCCAGCACCTCGGCCATCGCGTCCCAGCCGGCAAAGCCCATGCTGCGGCCGATCTTTTCGCGTTCGGCCGGGTCTGTCGGGAGCATGTGCGTCTGCTTGTCCTCGACGTACTGCAGGCGGTGTTCGAGACGGCGCAGGAAGACGTAGGCGGTGTTCAGTTCCCGCTCGGTCTCGGTGGAAATCAGCTTGCGTTCGGCGAGCAGGGAGAGGACTTGCAGCGTCGGGCGTATCTGCAGCGCGGGGTCGCGGCCGCCGCGAATCAACTGGAAGACCTGGGCCATGAATTCGATTTCGCGTATGCCGCCGGGGCCGAGCTTGACGTGATCGGCCATATCCTTGCGGGCAACTTCGCGGCGAATCTGCGCATGCAGGTCGCGCATGGCGTTGATTGCGCCGAAATCCAGGTATTTGCGGAACACGAAGGGGCGGGCGATTTTCTGCATGGCGACGACCCAGTCCGGCTGCAGGTTGTCGCCGGCATTCATGGTACGTGCCTTGATCCAGGCGTAGCGCTCCCATTCGCGGCCCTGGGTGACGAAGTAGTTTTCCAGCGCGTCGATCGAGCAGACCAGCGGGCCGGAGTCGCCGTTCGGGCGCAGCCGCATGTCGACGCGGAAAACCTGGCCGTCCGCCGTGATGTCGCCCAGTGCCTGGATGACCTTCTTGCCCAGGCGATTGAAGAAATCGAAGTTCTCGATGCACTTCGCGGCGCCGGCTGTATCGCCTTCCTCCGGGTAGATGAAGATGTAGTCGACGTCGGACGAGACATTGAGTTCGCGACCGCCGAGCTTGCCCATGCCGATGACCATCAGGCGCAGCGGCCGGCCCTGGCTGTCGAGCGGCTCGCCGTAGGTTTCCGCAAGTTGCCGGTGGTAATGGTCGAGGGCGAAGTTGGTGGTGACGTCGGCGAGCAGGGTCATGCATTCGACGATTTCTTCCAGCGGCGCCAGGCCACACAGGTCGCGCAGGATGAGGTGGGCCATGGTCCGCTGGCGCAGGCGACGCAGGGTGGAGCGTACCGCCTCGTCGTCGGCCAGGGGCTGGCGCAGCGGTGCCATCAGCAGCGCCTCGTCAAGCGGCCGCTCCCAAGTGGCGGCCAGTTCGGGAATCAGCTCGGGGCGGGCGTTGAGCAGGGTGGTGAGGTAGCGGCTGTGTTCGAGGGCCGGCTGCCAGCGGGGGGCGAGCGTGGTGTCCATGATGGTGGGGCGGCTACTGGGCCGAAAAGGTAGAATGTCATCTTTTGCGATTTCCTGATTGTAGTGACCTATTACCCCCAATGGCAAAGCGGTTTCGCCGGTGACTGAGGCGTCGGCCCCGAATGACGGTGTGATTTCGCCGGATGTGCGTGCTGCGGCCTATCACCGCTTGCACTGGCTGTGGCCTATTCTGGCCAAGCCGGCGGTCGCTCGCGGCTTGCGCTGGGCCGGCTGGCTGGCTTTTGCCGCCTGGCTGGCGTTCACGGTGCTGGTCCTGGCCCTGCGTTTCGTGGTGCTGCCCAAGGTGGCGGACTATCGCGACGAGATCGAGCGCGCCGCCAGCAAGGCGGTCGGGCAGCCTGTCAGCATCGGCCGCATCGAGGCACGCTGGCAGGGCCTGAATCCGGACCTCGTTCTTGATGATGTGGTTGTCGCCGATCGACAGGGAGGGGCGGCTTTTTCGTTGGCCCGTGTCGAAGGCGTGATGTCGTGGCAGAGCTTGTTGCGTTTACGTCCGATACTGTCCCTCCTGGCTTTCGACGGGCCGGTATTGCACGTTCGTCGGGAGGTTAACGGCAAGCTGACCGTCGCCGGAATGGACACCGAGAGCGAGGGTGATCCGGCGTTTGCCGAATGGGTGCTCGATCAGAAGCGCATCCGCATCCACGACGCCACCATCGTCTGGGAGGATCGTTTGCGCAAGGCGCCGCCGCTGGTGCTGGAGGATTTGCAGTTCGCTCTGGACAACAGCGGCCGGCGACACCGCTTCGGCCTTTCGGCGGCACCGCCGGCCCATCTGGCGGCACGGGTTGATATTCGTGGTGAGGTCCGGGGTAATCTCGGTGATGCGCTCGACAAGTTGACCGGCAAGCTCTTTGTCGAGCTGGATTATGCCGATCTGGCGGGTTGGCGGGCGTGGGTCGACTATCCGGTGCTGCTGCCCCAGGGGCGCGGGGCCTTGCGGGTGTGGGGCGATCTTGGCGACGGCGCCGGCAAGGTGACGGCAGACGTTGCGCTTGAGGAGTTGCGTATCCGGCTGGGTCGCAAGTTGCCGGAACTCGATCTGGCCAATATGCGCGGCCGGCTGGAAGGGCGTTACGAAGGTAGCGAGTGGGCTCTTGCCGGGCACAAGGTTGAGTTGCTGACTCGGGATGGTGTACGCGTCGCCCCTACCGACTTCAATCTGGAATGGCGCCAGAATCCGCAGACGATGGTCATCAATGGCAATGCCAGCGCCAGTTTCCTCGATCTGGGCATACTGGCCGGCCTTGCTGCCTATATGCCGCTCGATGCCAAGAGCCGTGAGTTGCTTGAGCGGCACAGGCCGCAGGGGCGGGTTGCCGAATTGCGGGCGAGCTGGATGCTGGATGACGAAACGCTCCGGAAATACAGCCTGAAAACGACGTTCCGCGACATGGGCCTGGTGGCGGGTGGGTATTTTCCCGGCGCCGAGGGCGTTTCCGGCAGCGTCGAACTGACCGAGAAGGGCGGGGAACTGCTCCTCGATTCTGGCAGGTCAGGCCTCTCGCTGCCGGCTATTTTTCCGGTCCCCGATATCGCGCTCACCCAGCTGAAGGCCAAGGCCAGCTGGAAGAATTCGGCGGAAGCTATCGATATCCGGCTCGACAAGCTGGAATTCGCCGGCCCCGACGCCGCCGGTTCCGCACAGGGCATTTATCGCTATACCGGAGACGGCCCGGGCGAGATCGACCTGACGGCAAAGGTCGATCGAGCGGAGGCCACCGCCGTCTGGCGCTACATGCCGCACGTCGTCAATGCCGAGGCGCGTGCCTGGATAAGGCATGGCATCGTTGCCGGTCGTGGCTACGACGGTAAGCTGGTGCTCAAGGGCAATTTGCAGGATTTTCCCTTCCGCGATGGTAAGGGCGGCAAGTTCCTGGTCACCGCCAAGGCCGCCGATGCCAAGGTCGACTACGTGCCCGGCTGGCCGGCCATCGAGGCTATCGAAGCGGATATGAGCTTCGATGTGGGCATGAAGATTGCAGCCAGCAAGGGGCGGATACTGGGCGCCAGCCTCTCGGGTGTCGATGTGCGGATTCCGGATTTCGAATCGCATGAGGAAGTGCTGCACGTGCGCGGCCTGGCCCAAGGGCCGACCACGGAATTCCTGCGCTTCATCGAGAAAAGCCCTCTGGCGGAAACGCTCGATCATTTCACCGATGGCATGACGGCGCTGGGCAACGGCAGTCTGAATCTGGAACTCGACATTCCCTTGCGTCACGCGCAGGACACGAAGATGCGCGGTGATTACCGTTTCCAGAATAACCAGTTGCAGCCGCTGGCCGGACTGCCACCGTTGACCCAGGTCAACGGTCGTCTGCAACTTACCGAAAACAGTGCGACGGCTCAGGATATCGTCGGTCGGGTGTTCGGCGGTCCGCTCCGGGTGCAGGTCCGCAGCGTGGGCGACAAGGTGGGTATCCAGGCCAGTGGGGCGGCGCAGATCAAGGAGGTGAGCAATCACTTTGGATGGCCGTTGATCAATCACCTGGTCGGCGGTGCGGGCTGGAAGGCCGACATCAATATTCGCAAGAAAAATGCCGAAGTGGTCGTCGAGTCCGATCTGGTTGGCGTTAGCTCTCCGTTGCCGGAGCCGTTGAACAAGACTGCGTCAGCAGCGCTGCCGTTGCGCATCGAGCAGACGCATCCGGACGCCCAGCGCGAGCAGTACCGCATTACCCTGGGCAAGATCGGTCAGGGCGTGATCGTTCGTCGCGGGGAGGCGTGGGAACGCGGTGTTTTTGCCGTCGGCGATGCAGAGCCACGCTTGCCGGAAAAGGGGCTGGCCGTTCGGGTGGCGACGCCGAGGATCGATGCCGATACCTGGAAAAACTATCTGCCGGACAACGCAAGTGGCGCCGCGGCCGACCCTGGCGGGATGGTGCTCAGTGTATTGTCGCTGAAGACTCCGCTGCTCCGTGTGTTCGAACGGGATTTCAGCAACGTCGAGACGACCCTGCGTCCCCGCGATGGCGGTTGGCAGATCGGGCTCAACACGCGCGAGGCAGTGGGCGACCTGTTCTGGAAACAGTCTGGTGAAGGCTGGGTCGAAGGAAACTTCAAGCGGCTGGTACTCAAGTCCTCGACCGAGATCGGCGAGGGGGGGGCGACCTTGATCAATAACCTGCCTGGTATGAGCCTGGTGGTGGACGATTTGCAGATCAGCGACCGGGCGCTGGGTCGGCTGGATTTGAAGGCGCGCAACGATAAGGGAGCCTGGAATCTCGATGCCCTGAGCCTGCAGAACCCCGATGGCACGCTTAAGGGCAAGGGCGTGTGGGTCAATTCCGGACGCCATCAGACGCGGCTGGATTTTGAACTCGTGGCCAAGGATGTCGGGCGACTCCTTGATCGACTGGGTTATGCCGATGCGGTGCGTCGCGGCAGTGGAACGTTGAGCGGCAACGTGCAATGGAACGGGCCGCTGACCGGGATTCACTACCCCAGCCTGGGTGGCCAGCTGTCGGTCAATATCGAGAAGGGGCAGTTCAACAAGCTGGAGCCAGGGGTTGGAAAGTTGCTCGGCCTGATTTCGCTGCAGTCCCTGCCGCGACGGCTGACCCTTGATTTTCGCGACATCTTCAGCGAAGGGCTCGCCTTTGACAGCATCGATGGCAAGCTGGCCGTACGCAAGGGCGTGATGCGGACGATCGATCCCCTGCGCATCAATGGCCCCGCAGCCCAGATCGAAATGCTTGGAGAAACCGACCTGAAAGCGGAAACCCAGGATATGCAGGTTGTCGTGCGCCCCGAAGTGGGTGGTCTGGCGGCGGTGGGAACGGCCGCGCTGGTCAATCCGGTGATCGGCGCGGCGGCTCTGGTGGCCAATACTGTGCTGCAGAGACCGCTCAATCGCCTGTTCAGCTATCGTTATCATGTGACCGGAAGCTGGGCGGACCCCAAGGTCGACAAGGCCGGGGAGTCGTCGCAGGAGGCTAGGCCGAAGGCGGAAGAGGAAGAGAAGCAATGAGCAAGCTGAATTGCCGGATCGCTGCGTTGCAGATGGTTTCCGGTCCGCGCGTTGCGGAAAATCTCGCGGTTGCAGGGCATCTGGTCGACGAGGCTGTGGCGCAAGGCGCCCAGTTGGTCGTCTTGCCGGAGTATTTTCCGATCATTGGCGCAGTGGATGCAGATCGGGTTCGCGCCCGCGAAACCTTTGGTTTCGGCCCGATCCAGGCATGGCTGGCCGAGACGGCGCAACGCCACGGGATCTGGCTCTTTGCTGGCTCGCTCCCGCTGGCTGCCGAGTCGCTCGATAAGATGCGCAATGCCAGCCTGGTCTACAACCCGGCCGGCGAGTGCGTCGAACGCTATGATAAGGTGCATCTGTTCGGTTTCAGGAAAGGTGATGAAGCCTACGACGAAGCGAGTTTCATCGAGGCTGGCAACCGCCCGGTGACGGTCGATACCCCTTTTGGTCGCATCGCCCTGTCGATTTGCTATGACCTGCGCTTTCCGGAGTTGTATCGGACTCTGGCGCCGGTAGATCTGATTTTGGTGCCGGCAGCCTTTACCGAAACGACCGGCCGGGCGCACTGGGAAATACTGTTGCGCGCCCGGGCCATCGAGAACCAATGCTATTTACTTGCTGTCGGACAGGGCGGGACGCATGAAAGCGGCCGCCAGACGCACGGGAACAGCATGATTGTCGATCCTTGGGGCGAAATCCTCGATCGCAAGGCCAAGGGGCCGGGCGTGGTCATCGCCGATCTGGATCATCAACGCATTGCCGACATCCGCGAGAGCCTGCCGGCGCTCGCCCACCGCAAACTCTAAGGAAGTTTCATGACTCAACCGAGCGCCCTGGCGCAAGCCGAATCCCTGCTGCTCACCCCGTTCTCGCTGACCGAGGGCGACCTTTCGCGCACCTTTGGCCAGATCCTGAAAAACCAGGTCGACTATGCCGATCTCTACTTCCAGTATTCCCGTTCCGAGGCATGGAGCCTGGACGAGGGTATCGTCAAGTCGGGCAGCTTCAACATCGATCAGGGTGTCGGCGTGCGTGCCATTTCCGGCGAGAAGACAGCCTTCGCCTATTCGGATGACATCAGCGCCCGGGCACTCGGCGACGCAGCCAATGCGGTGCGCGCCATCGCGGCGGTGGGGCAGTCGGGCAGCCTGCCTACCTTGCAGGCCGCCAAGGCGGCGCGCGCGCTCTACGTGCCGCATGACCCGATCGCTTCGCTGCCGGCCGATGCCAAGGTCAAGCTGCTCGAGCGTTTGGAAGGCTATGCCCGGGCCATCGACCCGCGCGTCGTACAGGTCATGGCCTCGCTGGCTGGCGAATATGAAGTGATCCTCGTCGCCGGCTCGGACGGCCGCCTGGCGGCCGACATCCGGCCGTTGGTCCGCTGCTCTGTCTCGGTCATTGTCGAGGAAAACGGCAAGCGGGAGCAGGGGGGCGCCGGCGGCGGTGGCCGTTTCGACTTCGGTTATTTCGACGATGAAATCCTGCAGCGCTATGCCAAGGAAGCCGTGCACCAGGCGGTGGTCAATCTGCACGCCGAGCCGGCACCGGCCGGCCAGATGACGGTTGTCCTCGGCTCTGGCTGGCCCGGCATACTGCTTCACGAGGCGGTCGGCCACGGACTCGAGGGCGATTTCAACCGCAAGGGCAGTTCGGCCTTCAGCGGTCGCATCGGCCAGCGCGTTGCGGCCAAGGGCGTTACCGTGATCGACGATGGCACGATTGCCGACCGTCGCGGCTCGCTGAATTTCGATGATGAGGGCAATCCGACCCAGCGTAACGTATTGATCGAGGATGGCATCCTCAAGGGCTACATGCAGGACAGCCTGAATGCGCGCCTGATGGGCGTCGCCCCGACCGGTAATGGCCGCCGCGAGTCCTTTGCCCATCTCCCGCTACCGCGCATGACCAATACCATGATGCTGGCCGGGAAGCATGACCCGCAGGAGATTATCCAGTCGGTCAAGAAGGGTATCTACGCCGCGAATTTCGGCGGCGGTCAGGTTGATATCACCAGCGGCAAGTTCGTTTTCTCGATGAGCGAGGCCTATCTGATCGAGGACGGCAAGGTGACGCGGCCGATCAAAGGGGCGACCCTGATCGGTAACGGCCCGGATGCGCTAACTCGCGTGTCGATGATCGGCAATGATCTGCAACTCGATCCAGGCGTAGGCACCTGCGGCAAGGAGGGGCAGAGCGTTCCGGTCGGTGTCGGGCAGCCAACCTTGCGAATCGATGGACTGACCGTGGGGGGTACTGCATAATACCCATTTGCAATGTAAGGGAATTGTTATGCGCTTGTTACTCGCAGCGGCGGGGTTTCTTTTTGCCTGTTTTTCCGTGTTGGCTCAGCCAGCGACCCAGGAGCGCCTGAAGATCGTGCAGGGTGACCCGGTCGCACTGAAAGCCGCGGTTGAGGCGGGCCGGAAGGCATCTTTCTTCTGCGCCAACTGCCATGGCGAAACTGGCGTCAGCAAATCGCAGGAAATTCCCAACCTGGCGGGGCAGAATGCCGCTTATTTGCTTGAGCAAATACGAAAATTCGGTAGTGGCGAGCGCAAAGACCCCTTCATGCAGGGGCTGATCAAGGTGCTGAAAGATGACGAGCGGGTGCAGATTGCCTTGTTCTTCGCCAGCCAGGCTTCTGCTCGCTCAAAGGCTGATGCCGGGCTGGTAGCGCGCGGGAAGGAGCTGTTCGGTAAATTGTGCACTCGTTGCCATGGGGATGACGCACATGGCAACGAGCAGTATCCGCGTCTGGCCGGCCAGAATCTTGTTTATCTGCAGAGTTCCATCACGCGCTATCGTGACGGAACGGGTGTCCGTAACAATCAGCTGATGTCGATTGCGACGGCGCCGCTGAAGAACGATGACATTGTGGCAATCGTGAATTATCTTACCCAGCTACCATGAGCCAAGTTGTCACGCATTTGTTACGGTGTTGATACAAATCATTGCGGCACTCCGATAGTAGCGGATAAGCTCCCATCTCATCGAAAATCTGCGGGGGTCTTCTTGAAGACTTTGCTGAGTATCTTTATCGCTGTTTTCCTCAGCTTGGGTATTGACTCGGCTCAGGCACAAATTAACGACATCAACTCGGCCATCAACAAGGCGGGTCGTCAGCGCATGTTGTCGCAGCGCATGGCCAAGGTTTATTTTCAGATCGGCCAGGGCGTTGAGGTCGAGCGCAGCAAAAAAGTGCTCGATACATCCGTTGCCACCTTTGACCGTCAGCTGGTCGAATTGAAAAATTACGCACCGACGCCCGATATCAAGGCAACCTATGTCAGTCTTGAACAGTCTTGGTTGGCCTACAAGGATCTTCTTATCGGCAAAAATCCGTCGCAGGATGGCGGACGCAAGGTTCTGGCGCTTTCCGAGGAGGTGCTGACCTTGGCGCATCAAGGGACTGTCCAGCTCGAAAAGCAGTCCGCTTCGACGGCTGGGCGGCTGGTCAATATTTCGGGGCGGCAGCGCATGCTGTCGCAGCGCATGGCCAAGTTCTACCAGGCAAACGCCTGGGGTGTGAACGACGCGAATAGTGCCGCCAATCTGGAAAAGGCCCGCAAAGACTTTGCCGAAGCACTGGCCGAACTCGGTGCAGCGCCGGCTAATACGCCGCAGATCAAGGACGGCCTCGAACTCGTCAAGCAGCAATGGTTCTTCTTTGAAAATGCCCTGGGGCAGAAAGTTGGTGCGGACAAGCGGCCGCAAACGGCTGTCGCTACTACTAGCGAGCGTATTCTGGAAGAAATGGAAGGCGTTGTTGGTCTTTACGAAAAGCTGCCCAAGTAGTTGGGTCGGACCGATCGGGGTGGCTGAAGCGAGGCTTTGATGCGTTGTCCGTGTGGGTCGTAACAGATCGGCATTGGGTGCCCCCCACGCCTTGGGCGACAGTGCAGGATCATATTCGGCTGCCGACATCCGGTAGAATGGTGGGTTTCCAGCATTTTGAATGGGGCAGGCCATGACGACGCCGCACAGTACACAATCAAGCAAACCCAATACCGACGACGTTCGCATCAGGGAAATCAAGGAACTGGTGCCGCCCGCTCATGTTTTTCGCGAGTACCCTGTTTCCAGTCGGGCTGCCCAGGCGACCTATGATGCCCGTCAGGCCATTCATCGTGTCCTGCATGGTGCCGACGACCGTCTGTTGGTCGTTATCGGCCCGTGTTCGATCCACGACTACGAGCTGGCAATGGATTACGCGAAGAAGCTGGCCAAGGAGGCCGAGCGCTTTGCCGATGACCTCATCGTCGTCATGCGTGTCTACTTCGAGAAGCCGCGCACGACGGTCGGCTGGAAGGGCTTGATCAACGACCCGCGTCTCGATAATACCTTCCGTATTAATGAGGGTCTGCGCCTGGCGCGTCGCATCCTGCTTGAAGTCAATGAACTGGGTTTGCCGTGCGCTACCGAGTTCCTCGATACCATCACACCGCAATACACCGCCGACCTGATCGCCTGGGGGGCAATCGGGGCTCGTACCACCGAGTCGCAGGTACATCGCGAACTGGCTTCCGGCTTGTCCTGCCCGGTCGGTTTCAAGAACGGCACCGACGGCAACATGCGCATCGCCGTCGACGCCATTCGCTCGGCTAACTCACCGCACCATTTTCTGTCGGTTACCAAGTCCGGCCACACCGCCATCGTGTCCACGATGGGCAACGAGGATTGTCACGTCATCCTGCGCGGCGGCAAGGAGCCGAACTACGACGCCGCGAGTGTTGATGCGGCCTGTCAGGAAATCGCCAAGGCCGGCCTCGCTGCCCGCTTGATGGTTGATTTCTCGCACGGCAACAGCCGCAAGCAATTCAAGCTGCAGATGGAAGTCTGCGATAGCGTTGCCGAACAGATCGCTGGCGGCGAAGAGCGCATCGTCGGTGTCATGGTCGAATCGCATCTTGTCGAAGGTCGTCAGGACCTGTCGCCGGACAAACCGCTGACCTACGGCCAGAGTATCACCGACGCTTGCATCAACTGGGATGATAGCGTCGTGGTGATGGAAAGGCTGGCGGCGGCAGTGCGTTCCCGTCGTGTCGCCGAAGCGGCCGAGTAATCCGGTTTCAGGGGCGATGAACTAAAAATACGGCTTTCGCCCTTTGGGTGGCGAAGTGCTGTGTTAGAATTCGCCCCGGCGGGTCTCCCCGCATTGCAGGGTGGTGAACCTGGTCAGGTCCGGAAGGAAGCAGCCACAGCCATTGACTGCAAGTGCCGGGGGTTAGGCTCGCCATTTTCATTTTTCTGCATGGTGTGGGGCGCATGAGTTATCAGGTTCTTGCGCGCAAGTGGCGGCCGCGCAATTTTTCGACGCTGGTTGGGCAGGAGCATGTGGTGCGCGCTTTGTCGCACGCCCTGGCTGAACAGCGCTTGCATCACGCCTATCTGTTCACAGGTACTCGTGGTGTCGGCAAGACGACTATTGCACGGATTCTCGCCAAGTCGCTGAATTGCGAAACCGGGATTACGGCAACGCCCTGTGGTCAGTGTTCCGCCTGCCAGGAAATTGACAGCGGTCGTTTCGTCGATCTGCTTGAAGTCGACGCCGCGACCAATACCCGCGTCGATGAAATGCGCCAGTTGCTTGAAAATGCGGTTTACGCACCGACGCGCGGTCGCTTCAAGGTCTATGTGATCGACGAAGTGCACATGCTGTCCAATTCAGCGTTCAATGCTATGTTGAAGACGCTGGAGGAGCCGCCGGAGCACGTCAAGTTCATCCTGGCGACTACAGACCCGCAAAAGATTCCTGTCACCGTCCTGTCGCGCTGCCTGCAGTTCAATCTGAAGCAGATGCCGGCGGTCGCCATCACCGGACACCTGTCCCATATCCTGCAAGCCGAAGGCGTCCCCTATGACATGCCAGCGCTGGCGCTAGTCGCCCGCTCGGCGGCTGGCAGTATGCGCGACGCGCTGTCGCTGCTCGACCAGGCTATCGCCCATGGGGCTGGCAGGGTCGAGGAGGCGCAGGTGCGCGGTATGCTCGGCACGGTCGATCAGGATTTTTTGCTTGCCATTCTCGAGGCCTTGCAGGCCGGCGAGGCTGGGGTGTTGCTGCAGGTGGCGGCCGACATGGGGGTGCGTAGCCTGTCGTTTACGGCAGCTTTGCAGGAATTGGGCGCCTTGCTAACGCGGATACAGATCGCACAGTGCGTGCCTTCGGCCATCGACGACGATGAACCGGAAAGGGAACGCATCGTGGCGCTGGCCAACACATTTTCGCCGGAATTCGTCCAGTTGGCCTACCAGATCGTCAATGTCGGGCGCGTCGAGTTGCCGTCGGCACCGGATGAGTACTCCGGCTTCGTTATGACCCTGCTTCGCCTGCATGCTTTCCGTCCGAGCAGTGTGGCCGATGTGGTCGGTTCGGTAATGCCGCGCAGTCGGGCGCAGTCACCGGTCAGCAGGGGGCAATCGGTGACGCCGGTTCAGCAAGCGGTGCCTCAACCAGTTGTGCAGCCCGTGCGTGCAGAGGCGCTGGCGGTTTCCCGGGTGCCTGCCGCAAATGCCGGCGCCGGAGACTGGCATCAGATCGTCGCGGCGCTATCACTCACCGGCCTAGCCAGGGAGCTGGCGCAGAACTGCGAACTTCGGCGGCTGGCCGAGGGGCAGTGTCTGCTTCGTCTGTCGCCCAAGCAGACGCACCTGCAGATGAAGCCGAATCCGGATCGTCTGCAGCAGGCGCTTGCCGACTACCTTGGGCATACGGTGCAACTGCGCATCGAGCTGGCCGAGAACGAGGTCGATACGCCGGCCGCCACGGCGGGCAAGCAGCGCCAGGAACTGCAGGAGAGGGCGGAGAATGCGATCGCCCAGGATGTTTTCGTTCGCGACGTGATCGACTCGTTTGGGGCGTCCGTCATCGAATCGTCGATTAAACCAATCGTCTAACGGAGAGAAGCATATGATGAAGGGTGGCTTGGGTGGCCTGATGAAGCAGGCGCAGGCAATGCAGGAAAACATGAAGAAGGCCCAGGATCAACTGGCTCAGCTCGAAGTCGAGGGGCAGTCCGGTGCCGGGATGGTCAAGGTTGTGATGACCTGCGCCCATGAGGTGCGTCGTGTCAGCATCGACCAGTCCGTCATGGACGACCGCGAAATGCTCGAGGATCTCGTGGCGGCTGCCCTGAACGATGCCGTTCGGCGCGGGGAGGCGCTGAGCAAGGAAAAGATGGCTGGCTTCACGGCCGGCCTCAATCTGCCGCCCGGATTCAAACTGCCGTTCTGATTACGTGAATCCGTCCGGGCTTGAGTCGCTGATCGAGGCCTTGCGCTGCCTGCCCGGAGTCGGGCCGAAATCGGCGCAGCGCATGGCCTACCATCTGCTGCAGCGCGACCGGGCGGGGGCGCAGCGCCTGGGCGATGCGGTGCTGTACGCCTTGCAGGCCATTCGGCATTGCCAGCGTTGCAATACCTTTTCCGAAGCCGATGTTTGCGAGCGCTGCCTGTCGCCGCGGCGCGACCAGAGCGTGCTGTGCGTGGTCGAAACCCCGGTTGACATGAATATGATGGAGCAGACCCTGAGCTACCAGGGGCTCTACTACGTCCTGATGGGGCGCCTTTCTCCGCTCGACGGCGTCGGTCCGCGCGAACTCGGCCTCGAGCGCTTGATGGCACGGGCGCTTGACGGGGTGGTCAAAGAAGTCATCCTAGCCACCAACTACACCAACGAGGGTGAGGCGACGGCGCATTACATCACCGCGATGCTCAGGCCCAAGGGCGTCGGCGTCACCCGGATCGCCCGCGGCGTGCCGGTCGGCGGTGAGCTGGAGTACGTCGATAGCGGGACGCTGGCGCAAGCCTTGCGCGAACGAAAGAGCTGCGCAGGGTGACAGCGTCTTTTAACGACGGTTCCGTTGTCGTATAATTTAGTGTTTATTTTTTATCCCATCCAATTCCTTTAGGGGTCAGCGTAATGAGCAATCAAGGAAAAGTGGACTGCGGACGGCGGCGCTTGGTCGTCGCGACCGCAGCCGTGGGCGGGGCAGGTGCGGTTGCCGCGCTTGTGCCGTTCGTCTCCAGCTTGCTTCCTTCCGAACGCGCCAAGGCAGCAGGCGCTCCGGTTGAAGTCGATATCAGCAAGCTCGAGCCGGGTCAGATGATGACCGTCGAGTGGCGCGGCAAGCCGGTGTGGATCATCAATCGCACCAAGGACATGCTGGATACCTTGCCCAAGCTGGCCGATGCCGTTGCTGACCCGAAGTCCGAAAAGAACCAGCAACCGGCCTATGCCCAGAACGATACCCGCTCCATCAAGCCGGAAATCATGGTTGTCGTCGGTATCTGCACCCACCTCGGCTGCTCGCCGTCGCAGAAATTCAAGAAGGGTGCCGAAGAAGGCATGCCCGGCGAATGGCTGGGTGGTTTCCTGTGCCCCTGCCACGGCTCCACCTTCGACTTCGCCGGTCGCGTTTACAAGTCGAAGCCTGCTCCGACCAACCTTGAGGTGCCGCCGCACTACTACATGGCCGATAGCCGTATCTTGATCGGCGAAGACAAGAAGGGAGCGTAAGAAATGGCTGCTGGCAATTTCGAAAAATACAAGTCCGACGGTTCGATCGGCGGCAATCTGCTGGAGTGGGTCGACGCCCGCTTCCCGGCAACCTCCCTGTGGAAGGGTCACCTGTCCGAGTACTACGCGCCGAAGAACTTCAACTTCTGGTATTTCTTTGGTTCCCTGGCCCTGCTGGTTCTGGTCATCCAGATCGTCACCGGCATCTTCCTGGTCATGCACTACAAGCCGGATGCGGCTGTGAACGCCAACGGCGTGCCGGTCGCCTTCGCTTCCGTCGAGTACATCATGCGCGACGTGCCGGGTGGCTGGCTGATCCGCTACATGCACTCTACCGGTGCCTCGGCTTTCTTCATCGTGGTTTACCTGCACATGTTCCGTGGCCTGCTCTACGGTTCCTATCGCAAGCCGCGTGAACTGACCTGGTTGTTCGGCGTCGGCATTTTCCTGTGCCTGATGGGCGAAGCCTTCTTCGGCTATCTGCTGCCGTGGGGTCAGATGTCTTTCTGGGGGGCCCAGGTCATCGTGAACCTGTTCTCGGCCATCCCGGTCATCGGGCCGGACCTGTCCATCCTCATCCGCGGCGACTTCGTCGTGGGCGATGCCACCCTGAACCGCTTCTTCTCCTTCCACGTGATCGCCTTCCCGCTCGTTCTGATCGGCCTGGTTGCCGCTCACGTGCTGGCGCTGCACGAAACCGGCTCGAACAACCCGGACGGCGTTGAAATCAAGGCCAACAAGGACGAAAACGGCATTCCGCGTGACGGCATCCCGTTCCACCCGTACTACACGGTCAAGGACATCGTCGGTGTGATCGTCTTCCTGATGGTCTTCTCCGCCGTGATGTTCTGGGCGCCGGAAGGTGGTGGCTACTTCCTCGAAACGCCGAACTTCTACCCGGCCGACCCGCTGAAGACCCCGCCGCACATCGCGCCGGTCTGGTACTTCACGCCGTTCTACTCGATCCTGCGTGCCGTGACCTATCCGCTGTTCGGTCTCGATGCCAAGTTCTGGGGCGTGGTCGCCATGGGCGCTTCGGTCGTGATCTTCGCTTTCCTGCCCTGGCTCGATCGCAGTCCGGTCAAGTCGATCCGCTACCGCGGTCCGATCTACAAGACCCTGCTGACCATCTTCGTCATCTGCTTCTTCATCCTGGGCTACCTGGGCACCCTGTCCCCGTCGCCGATGGGTGAGCTGGTTTCGCAGATTTGCTCGGTGTTCTACTTCGGCTTCTTCCTCGGCATGCCGTGGTGGTCCCGCATGGACAAGTTCAGCCCGGTCCCGGACCGTGTGACGATGAAGTGAGAGGATGCCTAACATGAAAAAATATCTGATCGCATTGCTCTTCGCCCCGCTGATGGCTTTCGCCAGCGGCGGCAACGTCCACCTCGACAAGTGGCCGGGCTCGGTGAGCGACAAGGCGGCACTGCAAAACGGCGCCAAGCTGTTCGTCAATTACTGTCTGAACTGCCATGGCGCATCCTACATGCGCTACAAGAACCTGATGGATCTCGGCCTGACCGAGACGCAGGTCAAGGACAACCTGATGTTCACCTCCGACAAGATCGGTGGCCTGATGGCTGTCGCGGCGCGTGCCG
This sequence comes from Dechloromonas sp. ARDL1, assembly GCF_051122455.1. Lineage (NCBI taxonomy): Bacteria > Pseudomonadati > Pseudomonadota > Betaproteobacteria > Rhodocyclales > Azonexaceae > Dechloromonas > Dechloromonas sp. ARDL1. Next base: position 2,519,622 of record NZ_CP168939.1, on the reverse strand, counting down.
ATGAACAGAAGCTGTGGTTCGGCGCTACCCCGCCGGATTTGACCATCGTCGCCCGTGCCCGTGGCGAAGCCGGTAATGCAGGTGCTGGGGCCGACTGGCTCTACACCTATCTGCGTTCCTTCTACCGCGATGCCAACCGGCCGACCGGCTGGAACAACGTGATTTTCGAAAACGTTGGCATGCCGCACATCCTGTACGGACTGCAAGGCCAGCAAGTGCTGAATCACGAAACGCACAAGCTGGAACTGGCTGTTCCGGGCACCATGGCGCCGGCCGAATTCGATAAGGCTGTTTCCGACCTGGTCGGCTTCATGGTCTGGATGGGCGAACCGCAGCAGGAGTTCCGTCGCACCCTGGGTTTCTTCGTTCTGGCCTTCCTGGCGGTCCTCTTCGTCGTGGCCTACGCGTTGAAGAAGGAATACTGGAAAGACATTCACTAATCCTGCGCGGATTAGCTAACGGCATCGCGGGTTTGGCTTCGGCCAGCCCCCGATGCCGAATCTCATTTTGAGGGTTACCACAAATGATGAATCTTTATTCGGGTACTACCTGCCCTTTCAGCCATCGTTGCCGCATTGTCCTGTTCGAAAAAGGCATGGATTTCCAGGTCATCGATGTCGACATGTTCAACAAGCCGGAAGAAATGGCTGCGATCAACCCGCACAACCGCGTCCCGGTCCTGGTCGAGCGTGACCTCGTCCTGTTCGAGCCGAACATCATCAACGAATACATCGACGAGCGCTTCCCGCATCCGCAACTGATGCCGGCCGATCCGATCATGCGCGCCCGCGCCCGCCAGCTGCTGGTCGGCATGGAACGCGAAATCTTCTCGTTCATGGAAGTGATCGAAAAGAACGGCAAGACCGCCGACAAGGCGCGCCAGGAAATTCGTGCCCGCCTGACCGAGATCGTGCCGATCTTCAACAAGCAGAAGTTCATGCTCGGTGACGAATTCTCCATGCTCGACGTGGCCATCGCCCCGTTGCTGTGGCGTCTCGACCACTACGGCATCGACCTCGGCAAGGCCGCTGCGCCGCTGATGAAGTACGCCGAGCGTATCTTCAGCCGCCAGGGCTTCATCGACGCGCTGACGCCGTCGGAAAAGGCGATGCGCAAGTAAGCATGGAACTGCCTTCCACCAAGCCTTACTTGCTGCGCGCCATCTGGGAATGGTGTTGCGACAACGGATTTACGCCGCACATTGCTGTCGAGGTCGATGGCAGGACGCGCGTACCGCGTGAGTTCGTGCGCGATGGACAGATCGTTCTCAATCTCGGCCCGACCGCGACCAACAAATTGCAGATCGGCAACGAGTATATCGAGTTCCAAGCGCGGTTTGGCGGTGTGGCCCGGGAGCTGTCCATTCCGGTCGATCGCGTTTCGGCGGTCTATGCACGCGAAAACGGCGCGGGAATGGCCTTTGAGGTGGATGGTGACAGCGAGATGGCGGACGAGGTTCCGGCCACCAGCGTCGAGGCGGCGGACGACGAGCCGCCGCCCGAGCCACCGCGCCCCGATGAAGGGCGCCCCAAGTTGCAGCGCATCAAATAGGGACAAGCACCCCGCGCGATGCACCAAAAAAGGGAGATCCCCACGGGGAATCTCCCTTTTTTTATCCCAAGTCCATGATTTTTATAGATGGCATGCCTGTTGCTGAAAGCATGTCGGAAGGAAAATCATGAAAACTGAAGTCAAATCCACCTGTTGTTACTGCGGCGTCGGCTGCGGCGTCCTGATCGAAACCGAAGCTGGCAAAATTACGGGGGTCCGGGGCGATCCGGAGCATCCGGCGAACCGCGGGCGTTTATGCACCAAGGGCGCGACCCTGGCGTTGACGGTCGATTCCAGTTATCGCCTGCTGTATCCGGAGCATCGCCCCTGTCGTGGACAGCCGGGCCAGCGCATCGGCTGGGACCGGGCGCTCGACGACGCAGCCGAGCGATTCGCGGCGACGATACGCGAACACGGCCCGGATTCGGTGGCCTTCTACATCTCGGGGCAGCTGATGACCGAGGACTATTACGTTTTCAACAAGCTGGCCAAGGGCCTGATCGGCACCAACAACGTCGATACCAATTCGCGTCTGTGCATGTCGTCGGCGGTTGCCGGCTACAAGCAGACGCTGGGCGCCGATGCGCCACCGTGCAGCTACGCGGATATCCTGGCGGCGAAGGTGATCTTCATTGCCGGCGCGAACCCGGCGGTCGCCCATCCCATCCTCTTCCGCAGCATTGAGGATGCCAAGGCGGCCAATCCCGATCTCAAAATCATCGTTGCTGATCCGCGTCGCTCCGAAACCGCCGAGGTCGCCGATCTTCACCTGGCGATCAAGCCCGGCAGCGACATCGCGCTGTTCAACGGCATGCTGCATCTGATGATCGCGGAAGGCTTGATCGACCCGGATTACATCGAGCGCCACACGACGGGATTCGACGAACTGAAGGATATCGTCAAGCCCTATACCCCGGCCGCGGTCGCCGAGGTCTGTGGCGTGGCGGCTGCGGACATCGTGCAGGCGGCGCGCTGGTTCGGGCAAAGCGGCGCCGCGCTGTCGCTGTATTGCCAGGGACTGAACCAGTCGGTGCATGGCACGCACAACAACGCTGGCGTCATCCATCTGCACCTGGCAACTGGCCTGATCGGCAAACCGGGCGCCGGTCCCTTCTCGTTGACCGGACAGCCGAATGCGATGGGTGGGCGTGAGGTAGGCGGTTTGTCCAACCTGCTGTCGGCCCATCGCGACTTGGCCAATCCGCAACACCGGGCCGAGGTTGCCGCCCTGTGGGGCGTGCCCAGCGTGCCTGAGAAGCCGGGAAAGTCGGCCATCGAGCTATTCGCTGCGCTGAAAACCGGCGAAATCAAGGCGGTATGGATCGCCTGCACCAATCCCGCGCAGTCGTTGCCCAACCAGGCGGCTGTTCGCGTGGCCCTGCAGACCGCGGAATATGTGGTACTCCAGGAAACCTACGCCAACACCAATACGGCGGCCTATGCCGACTTGCTGCTGCCGGCCAGCGGCTGGGGCGAGAAGCATGGCACCGTGACCAACTCCGAACGGCGCATTACCCATGTGAATTCCGCCGTGCCGCCGCCGGGCGAAGCGCGCCATGACTGGGAAATCGTCGTCGATTTCGCGCGTCGCCTGGGCAACAAGCTGGGGATCGATGGCGAGCGCCTCTTCCCCTATGCCGACGCCGAGGCGATCTTTGCCGAGCACTGCGCAAGCACCCGTGGGCGAGACCTAGATATCACCGGGCTGGACTATGCCCTGCTCGACGCCGCTGGCCCGCAGCAGTGGCCCTATCCGGCCGGAGCGAGTGCGGGCAAGCGCCGTCTCTACGAGGATGGCGTCTTTCCGACGACGGATGGCAAGGCGCGTTTCGTGCCGGTCAAGCACTTGCCTACGGCGGAATCGCCGGATGCCGACTATCCGATCAGCCTGCTGTCGGGACGCATGCGCGACCACTGGCACGGCATGAGCCGTACCGGCACAGTGCCGCGCTTGTTCAATCTCGAGGACGAGCCTTTGCTCGCCATGCACCCTTGCGACATGCGCCATCGCGGACTGGAGAGCGGGAATCTCGTCCGCGTAAGCAACCGCCGTGGCGAAGCCATCGTCCGGGTGGACGAGCGGCCGGGGCTTAAGAAAGGGCGGGCCTGGATGCCGATGCACTGGGGCAGCCAGTTCATGAACACGCCTGGCGTCAATGCGGTGGTTTGCGATGCCACCGACCCCTATTCCCGGCAACCCGAGTTGAAGCATGCCGCGGTGCAGATCGAAAAGCTCGATCTGCCCTATCCCCTGGCCATTGTGCGGCGCTGCGCCAGCCAGTCGGAAGCGCTGGCGTTGTTGCAGGCGGTGCGGCCGGTGTTGCAGCAATATCCGTATGCCAGCCTTGGCCTCTATGGCCGCAGCACGCCCCTCGTCGTGTTGCGTGCCGCCATGGCCGAGGCACCCGGCGATGCGGAGATCGAAGCGCTGGATCGCCTGTTCGGGATCGACGGCAGTGACGGAGCGATCATGTACGCTGATGCCACGAAGCGCGTGGCCAAGAAGGCCATTGCCGCCGACGGGCGTCTGCAGGCGGTTCGCCTGTGTGGCGAAACGCAGGCGGTCGCCTGGCTGAAACAGGCAATGGCCGAGGATGAGCTGGATGCCAGCCTGATTCGCTTCGCGCTGGCGCCGCTGGGCAAGCCGCCGGTCAGCGTGGCGCCGCGCAACATCGTCTGCAAGTGCGCCGACGTGACCGATGTGCAGATACGCCAGGCGCTGGCGGCTGGCGCCGACCTGCCGGAACTGCAGGAAAAATTGCGTTGCGGCACATTTTGCGGCTCCTGTGTGCCGGACATCCGGCGCATGGTGGCCGAGTTCGAGACCTCGGAAACGGCGGCAGCCTGAGATGGGTGAGGAGAACAAGTGAGCTACGGACAATACATCAAGGAGATCGGTCGCGGCGCGGAAGGTGCCCGGGATCTGTCGCATGACGACGCCCGGCAACTCTATGCGGCGATGCTCGACGGCGGCGTGCCCGATCTCGAACTGGGCGCCATCATTCTCGGTCTGCGCGTCAAGGGCGAGGCGCTCGACGAGATGCTGGGCTTCATGGCGGCAACGGACGAGCGAACCCACCCGCTGGAGTTGCCGCATGGTCGCGGCCGTCCCGTCGTCCTGCCGACCTACAACGGAGCGCGCAAGGAGGCCAACCTGACGCCGCTGCTGGCCCTGCTGCTGCAGCGCTTCGGCGTGCCGGTCCTGATGCATGGCCTGATCGAAGGCTACGGGCGCGTCAGCAGCGCGCATATTCTGCGCGAACTCGGCATCATGCCGGTGTCGTCCACCCACCAGGCGCAGAAAGCGCTCGACGACAACGGCCTGGCCTTCGTGCCGCTCAGCGCGCTCTGCCCCGGCATCCACAACCTGCTCTCGCTGCGCGCCCGCATGGGCGTGCGCAGCAGCGCTCACAGCCTGGTCAAGCTGATCGATCCTTTCCACGGCGAGGCGGTCTTGGTCGCCGCCGCGACGCATCCCGACTTTATCGAGCTGATGCGCAACATGATGATGGCGCGCGGCCAGTGCGGCCTGCTGCTGCGCGGCACCGAAGGCGAGCCCTACGCCAATGCCAAGCGCCGGCCGCGCCTTGAGTATGTGCACGATGGGGTGGCCGACATCCTGTTCGAAGCCGAGCACGAAAGCCTGCGCACCCTGCCCAATCTGCCGGAAGCCGCCGACGCCGCGGCGACCGCGCGCTGGATTCGCCGCGTGCTCGACAAACAGGTGCCGCTGCCCAAGCCCATCGCCAACCAGCTGGCCAGCCTGCTTTATGCCAGCGGCTATGCGGATGACCTCAACCAGGCCAAGGCCATTGTCGCCGTCGAGGCGACGGGGTTGCTGGTCGGCGGCAACTGAACCGTTGCTGATGCAACTTCGCCAAGCGGCGGCGAGAGCCTATTCGGCGTCCGGCTGCCTGTCCGGTGCCGCCTCCTGAAAGGCGGGCAGCACTTCACAAGCGGCGACAATGCGGCGGATCGTCGGCATGTTTTCGAGCGGGCAAGCGAAGCGCCGGGCGTTGAAGACCTGGGGCACCAAGCAGCAGTCGGCCAGGCCTGGCGTCTCGCCGTGACAGAAGGTTCCTGTGGCGGGGCTAGCGGCCAGCAGCGCTTCGACAGCCTGAAGGCCCTCGCTGATCCAGTGCCGGTACCAGTTTCCCTTCTGCGCCGTGCCGACACCGAATTCGCACGTCAGATAGTTGAGGACGCGCAAATTGTTGATCGGGTGTATGTCGCAGGCGATGGTCAGGGCCAGCTCACGGACGCGCGCCCTGTCGGCCGGCGAATCGGGGAGCAGCGGCGCTTGCCGGTGGGTCTCGTCGAGATACTCGATGATCGCCAGCGACTGCGTGATCGCTTCGTTGCCGGTCTCCAGCGTCGGTACCGTCCCCAGCGGGCTGAGCGTACGGTAGGCGTCATGGTTCTGCTGGCCACCCTCGCGGATCAGGTGCACCGGAATGGCTTCGTACGACAGGCCTTTCAGGTTGAGCGCAATGCGCACCCGGTAGGCCGCTGAACTACGAAAGTAAGTATAGAGCTTGAGCATATCGACTCCGGCCTTCAGGCCTTGTGGCGCCCCATCGATACCGGCGCATCGTGGCGGCGGGCCGACATCGGTTCGGCTGCGCGGGGTAACGGGGCTTGCCGGGCGGTCATGCGGGGTATCGTTCGACGCGTTGCTCGATGGCCCCGAACAGCGAGGCGCCGTGGCGGTCGAACATTTCGATGCGCACGGTGTCGCCGAACCTCAGGAACCCGGTCTCCGGCTTGCCCGCGGCGATGGTTTCGTACATGCGCACCTCGGCCAGGCAGCAATAACCGACCCCGCCGTTGGCGATGGACGAGCCGTGCAGGCCGCCCTGCTTGTTCGAGACCGTACCCGAGCCGACAATCGACCCGGCTTCCATTTCCCGTGTCTTGCACACGTGGGCCACCAGCTGCGGGAAATTGAAGACCATGTCCGTTCCCGCGTCGGGGCGGCCAAACAGCCGGTTGTTGATATGCACGCTCAGCGGGCGATGGACGCGGCCGTCGCGCCAGTCGTCGCCCAGTTCGTCGGGCGTGATGGCGACCGGCGAAAAGGCAGTGGCGGGCTTGGACTGGAAGAAGCCGAAGCCCTTGGCCAGTTCGGCGGGAATGAGGTTGCGCAGCGAGACATCGTTGACCAGCATCAGCAGGCGTATGGCCTTGCCGGCATCGGCTGGCGTTGTTCCCATCCTCACGTCGCCGGTGATGACGGCGACCTCGGCTTCAAGGTCTATCCCCCAGTCCTCGGACAGCGCCCAGATCGGGTCGCGCGGGCCGACAAACGAATCCGATCCGCCCTGATACATCAAGGGATCGGTCCAGAACTCCTGCGGCAGCTCTGCACCGCGGGCGCGGCGCACGAGCTCGACATGGTTCACGTAGGCCGAGCCGTCGGCCCACTGGTAGGCGCGGGGCAGGGGGGAGTGGCATCGTGCCGGGTCGAAGCGCGTGGCCTGTTGCACCGCGCCGTCGTTCAGCGAGGCGTAAACCTCGGCCAGTCGGGGCGCGATCGTTTCCCAGTCGTCGAGGGCCGCCTGCAGTGTGGCGGCAATGCCGGGGACGGTTTGACAGTACGCAAGGTCGCGGCTGACGACGACCAGGGTGCCATCGCGACCGCCGGCTTTGAGGCTGGCGAGTTTCATTTTCTGTTCTTTCTCGAAATGACCGGGGCACCGACCGAGGGCGCCCCGAAGGATTATTTGGCGCGCCTGACCTTGTCCACCTCGGCGATGACCTCCTTGACCAGTTCCGGGCCGGCCTCGCTGGCAAAGCGGTCCCATACGGGCTTGACGCGTTCGCGCATGCGGGCGATCTCGGCCGAGCTCACTTCGTTGACCTGCATGCCCTTCTTCGCCAGATCGGCTTGCGCGTTGCGTGCCGCATCGCGCGCTACTTGGCGCTGCCAGGCACGCGTCTCGATGGCGGCTTCCTGGATTGCCTTCTGGTCCTCGGCGCGCAGCTTGTCCCAGAACTTCTTGCTGACCAGCGGCAGGAAGGCGCCATAGGACAGCTTGACCACCGACAGGTATTTCTGCACCTCGTTGAACTTGAGGGCCGCCGTGACGGCGGTCGGTGTCGCTTGCCCGTCGATGGTGCGCATTTCGAGCGCGGCATAGACCTCAGGCACCGGCAGCGGCACCGGGTTGGCGCCCAGCGCCTTGATCGATTCCAGCGAGAGCGGCGCCTGAATGGCGCGGAACTTCAAGCCAGAGAAGTCCTCGACACGGGTGATGGGCAGTTTGCTCGTGGTGGCATTGAAGAAGCCGTTTTCCCAATAGGCCAGGCCGATCAGCCCCTTGGCCGGCAGCTTTTCGAGCAGGCGCTTGCCGATAGGGCCGTCGAGAACGGCCTCGGCCTCCTTTTCCGATTCGAACAGGAAGGGGTAATCGATGACCTCGAAGTCCTTGATCATGCCGGTCAGCGTCGACGTTTGCGGCACGACGAATTCGATGGTTCCTCCCTGCAGAGCGGAGGTGACCTGCACGTCGTTGCCCAGTGCGGCATTGAAAAAGACCTTGATCTGGACGTTACCACGGGTCTTCTGGCCGACCAGCTCGGCGAAGCGGGCGGCCCCTTGTCCCTGGTGGGATTTCTCGGGCAGGGTGACGCTGAATTTCGCCGTTACCGCCTGGGCATGTGCGGCGATGGGTAGCGTTGCGGTAGCGACGAGGCCGAGGGCCAGGGCGATGAAACGGCGCTTATTGATCATGTTTGTCTCCTTTTGGGTTGTTTTTGGGCAATCAGCGGAACCACTGCATCGGAACCAGGACCAGTTCCGGGAAAAGCACGAGCAGGAAAAGCACCGCCGTTTCGGCCAGCATGAAGGGCCAGACGCCGCGGATCACCTCTTCCATGCTGACCTTGCCGACGCCGGCCGCGACGTTGAGCACGACACCGACCGGCGGCGTGATCATGCCGATGGCGTTGTTCATGATGAACAGCACACCGAAGTAAACCGGATCGATACCGGCTTCCTTGCAAATCGGCAGCATCACCGGGGTCAGGATGAGAACGCTCGGGATGAAGTCGAGCGCCGTGCCGACCAGGACGACGACCAGCATCATCACAGCCATGAGCAGCTTGGGACTGTCCATGAACGGCGCAAAGATGACCTTCAGCTGGCCCGGGATGTCGGCAACGGTGATCAGGTAGGCCGAGACGAAGGCAGCCGCGACCAGGAACATCACCACGGCCGTCGTTTTTGCGGTGCTCAGCAGGGCGTGGTAGATCTTGGCCGGGGTCAGTTCGCGATAGACGAAGGCGCCCACCACCAGGGCGTAGAAGGCGGCTACGACGCCGGCTTCGGTGGGGGTGAAGATGCCGCCCTTGAGGCCGCCGACGATGATCACCGGCAGCACCAGCGCCCATACACCGGCCCCCATGCGCGTCAGGCGCTGCACCACGCTCATGCGGGGGCGAATCTGGGCTGCATCGCGCCGCGATACCCACCACCAGGTCAGGACCAGCGACAGCGCCATCAGCATGCCGGGAAAGATGCCGGCGATGAACAGCTTGGTGATCGACACGCTGCCGGCGACGCCGAAGATGATGAAGCCGATGGACGGCGGGATGACCGGCGCGATGATGCCGGCCGAGGCGACCAGCCCCGCCGAACGGGCCGTGTTGTAACCGGCGTCGCGCATCATCGGGATGAGCAGGGCGGCCAGGGCCGCCGTGTCGGCCACCGCCGAACCGGACAGGCTGGCCAGGATCAGCGCCGAGACGATGGTCACATAGCCCAGCCCGCCGCGAATATGGCCGACCCAGGCATTGGCCATGTCGACGATGCGCTTCGACAGGCCGCCTGCATTCATGAACTCGCCAGCCAGGATGAAGAAGGGCACGGCCATCAGGACATAGTTGTCGGCGCCGGAGATGACGTTTTGCGCCAGTATCTGGGCGTCGAACTGGTCCATGAAGAACATCAGCGCGGCGCCGCAGACGAGCAGGGCGAAGGCGATGGGCATGCCCAGCGCCATGGCGGCGAGCAGCGAGCCGAGGAAGACGGTGAGCGTCATGCGGTTTTTCCTTCGCGGCGGCTCGTATCCGTTTCCACGTCGGCCACGGCGCCCTCGATCATGTCGTCCGTATGGCGGACCATGACGATGTTGGCTTCCTGTTCGCCATGCACCAGCGCCTGGAAGATGTTGTAGAAGATGCTGACGATCAGCCCCAGCGCAGCGGCAATGCCTGCGGCGTAGAGCACCGCGTAGGGAATCCCCGAGACCGGCATGGTGTTGTCGAGGTTGATCCCGGCCTGTTTCAGGCTGCCCCAGAAGAGCAGGATGCACATCAGGATCATCAATACCCCGGAAATCAGGATGCAGGCCTGCCGACCGCCGTGGGGCAGGCGCCTGACCAGCGAGTCCACACCGAGGTGGGCGTGCTCGCGAGAGGCCAGGATGGTGCCGAGGAAAGTCAGCCAGACGAAGAGCAGGCGGGATATCTCTTCGGAAAACACCAGTCCGGAGTTGAAGCCGTAGCGCAACACCACATTGCCCAGGACGAGTATGCCCATCGCCGCCAGGCACAGGGCGATACAGACTTCCAGGGTGCGGGTGACCCACAGGGTCAGTCGGTCGAACACGGTTTCTCCTCCTTCATGCCAGCGTGGTTGCCAGGCGTGCCCGGCAGCCGCGCGTCGTCTGGCTGGCGGGCGACGCTCATTCGGCGTAGCTGCCGTCGTGCATCCAGCGGGCGTGCTGGGGCGCCTTTCTGGTCTTGTCCCACTCGTTGAGCATGTCCCACTTCACGTCGTCGAGCATCTTTGCCATCTTCGGCGTGCCTGTATTGGCGGCCAGCTCCAGGCGGTGACCCGAAGGGTCGAAGAAGTAGATGGATTTGAAGATGGTGTGGTCGGTCGGGCCGACGACCTCGATACCGTCGGCTTCGAGCCTGGCCTTGGTTTCGAGCAGATCGTCGACGCTGCCGACTTCGAAAGCCAGGTGCTGGGTCCACGCCGGGGTGTTCATGTCGCGGCCCATGGGCGGCTTGGTCGGCAGCTCAAAGAAGGCGAGCACGTTGCCGTTGCCGGCGTCGAGGAAGATATGCATGTAGGGGTCCGGTTCCTTGGTGGAAGGGACCTCGTTTTCGGCGATGGCGAGGATGAAGTTCATGTTCAGGTACTTGCCGTACCACTCCACGGTTTGCTTGGCATCCTTGCAGCGGTAGGCCACATGATGGATTTTCCGGATTTGCATGTTCGTCTCCAATCGATTCGGTGAGGCGCCGGATCGCGGCCGGCACGCTTTCCCCATGGGGAATGAGTTCATTAAAAGTGAATCTGATCTATCATACAAACGGTTTTTTCATATGTATTTATGAGGTTTTCCGATGAGTGTCACCCTTCGCCAATTGCGCGCCTTTGTCGCGGTGGCACGTACCGGCAGTTTCACCGTCGCCGCCGAAAGCCTGTTCGTGACGCAGTCGGCACTGTCCGGGCTGATCAAGGAACTGGAGCAGGTGCTCGGGCTGCGCCTGGTGGACCGCAGCACGCGCCGCACCCATCTGTCCGATGTGGGGCGCGACCTCTACCCGCTGGTGGACAAGATCCTCCACGATCTGGACGGAATCCTCGCCGAGGTGGCCGAGCGGAAGGCGCTGAAGACGGGGTTGGTGCGCATCGCGACGCCGCAGTTGATGGCCTCGACCCTGCTGCCCGAGGTGATCGTCGCCTACGGCGCCGAGCATCCGGACATCCGCATCAAGCTGGTCGATTGCGCGGTGGAGAGCGTCATTCCCCGGGTCTTTTCCGGTGAGGTCGATTTCGGCATCGGCCCGGAGCGCGACCCCAATTCCGATATCGCTGCCACGACACTGCTCGAAGGCGCGTTCATGGCCGTCTATCCGCCGGGCCATCCCTTGGGCGAATTACCGGCGATCCGCTGGTCCGACCTGGCGGACCATCCCTTCATTTCCCTGCAGGGGCAATTCACCGAACGCCTGTCGGTGGACCTGCGGGCAGCCGTGCGCGGCCCCAACCTGACGCCGACCAACGAGGTGGCCTTCATGTCCACTGCGCTGGCCATGGTCAGCGCCGGTCTCGGGGTGACCGCCTGCGTGCCCTATGCCGCGCCGTTGGTCGAACTGTACCGCCTGGAGATGCGGCCGCTCGTCGATCCCGTGGTCAGCCGCCGGTTTTTCGTCTTTACCCGCAACGGGCGCACCTTGTCGCCGGCCGCCGAGAATTTTCGCGACTTTCTTTTCGATTACGTGGCGGCGCACCCCTCGCTCTCGCAATGATGGCGGCACGCGGTAATGCACCCTGCTGGCCCCAGCATGCACTTGCTTGGTGCAGCCGTATTGTGGGCTCGGGTCGATTCTGTCGATAAAACAAGGATTTAAAATGCTGGCACGCTGATTGCGAATAGTGCCCCGAAGCAGCGAATCCACCGCCAACGAAGGCGGTCCGATGGCAACGACGTCATGCGCTGAAAAATATTTGCACCGCAAGGTGCGCGCAACGTTGGAGCCCAAACATGAGCAACCCCCCCGTCAAGCCCCGTCTGGTCCTGATCGGTAACGGCATGGCCGGTGTCCGCACCGTCGAAGAACTGCTGAAGATCAAGCCGGATCATTACGACATCACCATTTTTGGTGCCGAACCCCACCCCAACTACAACCGCATCCTGCTCTCGCCGGTGCTGGCCGGTGAAATGGGGATCAAGGACATCATCCTCAACGAGCTCGACTGGTATGCCGAGAACAACATCAAGCTGCACACCGGCAAGCAGATCAAGACCATCGACCGTATCAAGCGCAAGGTCATCGCCGACGACGGCACCGAGGAAGAATACGACCGCCTGCTCATCGCCACCGGCTCGACGCCCTTCATGCTGCCGGTTCCCGGCAACGACCTGCCGGGCGTCATCGGCTATCGCGACATCAAGGACACCGACGAGATGATAGCGGCGGCAACCAAGCACAAGCACGCGGTCGTCATCGGCGGCGGCCTGCTTGGCCTGGAAGCGGCCAACGGCCTCAAGCTGCGCGGCATGGACGTCACCGTTGTCCACCTCGGCCCGTGGTTGCTCGAGCGCCAGCTCGACGAAGTCGCCGGCAAGATGCTGCAGAAGTCGCTCGAGGACAAGGGCCTCAAGTTCCTGCTCGAAACCCAGACCGAAGCGCTGATCCAGGGCGAGTCCGGCCGTGTCGCGGCGATTCGCTTCAAGGGCGGCATGCAGATTCCGGCCGACCTCGTCGTCATGGCCGCCGGCATCCGCCCCAACTACGCGCTGGCCGAATCCTCCGGCATCTACTGCAACCGCGGCATCGTCGTTAACGACACGATGCAGACCTACGATCCGAAGGTTTACGCCGTTGGCGAATGCGTCAGCCACCGCGGCATCGCCTATGGTCTGGTAGCCCCGCTGTTCGAGCAGGCCAAGGTCGCCGCCAATCACCTGGCCGGCTACGGCATCGGTCGCTATACCGGCTCCGTCACCTCGACCAAGCTCAAGGTGACCGGCATCGACCTCTTCTCGGCCGGCGACTACATGGGTGGCGAGGGCACCGAGGAAATCGTCCTCAACGACCCCTACGGCGGCGTGTACAAGAAGCTGGTCATCAAGGACAACAAGCTGGTCGGCGGCGTGATGTACGGCGACACGGCCGACGGCCCGTGGTATTTCCAGCTGCTCAAGGACAAGCGCGACATCCACGAAATCCGCGATTCGCTGATTTTCGGCCAGTCGCTGGTCGGCGACGTCGGCCATGCCGGCAACAGCAAGGCGGCCGAAATGGCCGATTCGGCCGAGGTCTGCGGCTGCAACGGCGTGACCAAGGGCAGCATCGTCCAGGCGATCAAGGCCAAGGGGCTGTTCACGTTGGACGAGGTCAAGAAGCACACCAAGGCAGCGTCTTCCTGCGGCTCCTGCGCCGGCCTGGTCGAGCAGATCCTGGCGTCGACCATCGGCGGCGCCTACACCCCGGCGGCGCTGGATACCAAGCCGGTGTGCGGCTGTACCGACCATTCGCACAAGGTTGTCCGCGAAGCCATCTTCAGCCAGCACCTGACCAGCAAGGAAGCCGTGTTCAAGGCGCTGGAGTGGAAAACCCCCAACGGCTGCGACAAGTGCCGCCCGGCGGTGAACTACTACCTGATCTCCAGCTGGCCGCACGAAGCCAAGGATGATCCGCAGTCGCGCTTCATCAACGAACGCGCTCACGCCAATATCCAGAAGGACGGCACCTATTCCGTTGTGCCGCGCATGTGGGGCGGCCTGACGACGCCGGCCGAACTGCGCGCCATCGCCGACGCGGCCGAGAAATACAAGGTGCCGACCGTCAAGGTGACCGGCGGACAGCGTATCGACCTGCTCGGCGTCAAGAAGGAAGACCTGCCCGGCATCTGGGCCGACCTCAACGCTGCCGGCATGGTCTCCGGCCACGCCTACGGCAAGTCGATCCGAACCGTGAAGACCTGCGTCGGCGCCGAGCATTGCCGCTTCGGCACCCAGCTGGCCATGGACATGGGCGTCAAGCTGGAAAAGATGCTGTTCGACATGTACGCCCCGCACAAGGTCAAGCTGGCCGTTTCCGGCTGCCCGCGCAACTGCGCCGAAGCCGGTATCAAGGACGTCGGCGTGATCGGTGTCGATTCCGGCTACGAGCTGTACATCGGCGGCAACGGCGGCATCAAGACCGAGGTCGCCCAGTTCCTGTGCAAGGTGAAAAGCGATGAGGAGGTCATGGAGTACTCAGGCGCCTTCCTGCAGCTCTACCGCGAGGAAGGCTGGTATCTGGAGCGCACTTGCCACTACATGGAGCGCGTCGGCCTCGACACCATCAAGAGCAAGATCCTCGAGGACGAGGAAGGCCGCAAGGCGCTCTACGCCCGCCTGCTCGATTCGCTGAAGGATGCCAAGGACCCGTGGGACACCTCACGCGAAGCGCAACCGATCAAGCAATTCATCCCGATCAGGCTCGAAGCCTGATCAACGGAAAAGGAAAGAACATGAGCAACTGGAAACTGATCTGCAAGCTGGACGACATCCCCCAACTCGGCTCGCGCGTCGTGCAGCGCCAAACCGGCGGCGACATCGCCATCTTCCGTACCTCCGACGACGGGGTGTTCGCCCTGCACGACAAGTGCCCGCACAAGAACGGCCCGCTGTCGCAAGGCATCGTGCACGGCAAGCGCGTCACTTGCCCGCTGCACGGCTGGAACATCGGCCTGGACGACGGGCATGCCGTGGCACCGGATGTCGGGTCGTGCAGCACCTTCCAAGTCAAGGTCGAGGACGGTGCCGTTTACCTGGCGGTATGACGCAGCCTCGTTTGGGCGGGCCATATCGGCGGTCCCGCCGGGAACAGCCATCCGGCTGAGGTGGGGAGCGCCGGCTGCCGGGTCGGTCAGCGCAGGTTGGTTGCCACCCACTGGCGCAGACGCGCTTCCGGCACCATGCCGGACACTGCCTCCAGGCGGTGTTCGGCATCGTAAAAATGCGTGCGCGGCAGCTCGCCATACCAGCGGCGGTCGATATCCATGCGCAGCCGTTCCGGAATCGGGTCGGCAAATACCCACTGTGGCGCCTTGTCCAGGCCGTATTGCGCAGCGAGGCGCCGGGTTTCCGGCCCATCCTCCGGCGTGTCAGCCGCCACCAGGACGATATTCAGGCCGGGATGGCGCCGTTTCAGGGCGCCCAGGGTCTTCAGCTCGACCGGGCAGTGCGTGCAGCCGACGGACCAGAAGGCAACGATCAGCGGCTTGCCGGCATGCGCAGCCTGTATTTCCTTGAGGCTGCCGACGACAAACGGGCGCGGTCCTTCCGCGGCCTGCACGGCCCAGGCGAGACTGCCGACAAGCAGGCAGGCCAGCAAGCGAGCGACATGTCCCATCACGGCACCTCGCGCAGATCGATGATGCGTACGCCGGCCGCCGTTCCCCAGGCGACCAGCGGCTGGGTGGCGCCTTGCACGAAGAGCGGCAGGTCGGTCGCGCCTTCCGCTTCGGCCACCGTAGCCGGTGCCGACCAGGTTTCGCCGCGATCGGATGATTGCATGCGGCGCAGACGATAGTGTTGGCCGTCAAATTCGCGCCACGCCACGGCCACCTGCTTGTCGTCGGCAAATACCGTCGGATGGCCGGCCTGCGCATCGAGATCGCCAAACGGCAGGGCGGGGCCGAACTGCCCGCCGTCCGCGTAGCGGTAGAACAGGCCGGGTTTCCTGGCGCTGCCGGTGAACCAGACGTAATGACGGCGTCCGCCGGCATCGATCGCCAGATCGCCGCCGTGGTGCGGGCAGGCGCTGATTTCCCAGCCATCCTCGCTGGCCCGCAATACCGGCGCCCCGGGTTTCAGGACGGCAGTCGCAAAGTCGCGCACGCCACCGGCAAACAGATGCCGCCATTGCGCCACGGTGCTGCCGTCCGGCCCGATGGCGAGACCGATGCGGCAGCACTCGCAGGTGTTGTCGGCGAGCTTGGCGTTGGCCGTCCAGGTCTTGCCGAAGTCGCTCGATGTCGCGTAGTACACGCTCGAACCCGCATATTTGCCACCCTTGCGGGTTGCCGCACTACGTTCCCGACCGTCGAGCCAGGCTATTGCCAGATTGCCCTGGCGATCCATCTTCATGGCGTTGAAGCCGTGGCCGATTTCCTCGCGGTTGTCGTTGACGATCACCGGCGGCGCGAAGCTGATCCCGCCGTCTTCGGAGCGGGCCATGCGGACATGACCGGTATGCAGCTTGGGCTGCGCTTGCGACCAGGAAACGACGACCACCTCGCCATGCACGGCGATCAGCGGCCGGCTCTGGCCATCCGCCAGAATGGCTTCCGGCTGCGCATTCACCTTGCCGATTTCGGTGAAACGCTTGCCGCCATCGGTCGAGCGCGAAAGCCAGAGCTGGCCTTGGCGCATGTCGACCGACCACAGCCGTCCCTGCTCGTCCGCTGCCACGGAAACCGCGCTCCCCTTGGCTGCCGCCAGGCGTTCTTGCCAGTGGCGGGCCATCGGTGTGGCAGCCGGGTGTTCATGGGCGGATGCGGGCAGGGCGCTTGCCCCCAGCATGCAGGCGAGCGCCAGGCTTGGCAGGCGAAAGATCAGTTTTACCATTTACCTTGAATCCCGACGGTGAAGATGCGCGGCAGGCCGGCCGTATAGCTGGCGATGGTGCCATCGACCCCGGCCGTCTCGGCATAACGCTTGTCGAGCAGGTTGTTGATGCCACCCCAGATTTCAAACTGGCGCGTCACAGGGTAGTTGGCCCGCAGGTGGAACAAGTCGTGACCGGCGTATTTGAGCGTATTCGCCTGATCCTGCCAATAGCTGCCCAGCTTCACCCATTCCAGCTGGACGCGGCCGCCGTTCAGGCTGGCCGGCCGGTAAGTCAGGCGCGTGTTGGCCATGATCCTGGGGGCGGCCTCCATCTCCTTGCCGCTGTAGTCGGTGGTGCCACTAACGATCCACTTCTCGTAGCGGTGCCGGGCATGGGAGAGGCTGACATCGGCACGCCAGGCCTCGGCCAGCTGGGCGCCCAGGCCCAGTTCGACGCCGCGGTGCTCGGTCTGGCCGGCGTTGACCACGCGCCGCTGGTTGGTCGCCGGGTCGGTGTAGCTGACGATGTCGTCCTTCTTGGTCATGTAATACGCTGCGACTTCGTAGTTGAAACGCCCCTGTTTGCCGCGCAGGCCGATTTCATAGCTGTCGACAATGACCGGCTTCAACTGCAGCAGCGATTCGGCGGCGGTCTGCGCCTTGAGCGCCGTGCTCTCGCGGCTGCCGCGGAAGACCTGGCTTTCGGACGGGGTCCGGAATGAATTGCTGTACGACGCGTAGACGTTCAGGTTCTTGTCGAAGGCGTAGTTGACTGCCAGCTTCGGACTGAGATGCGAGTAGCCGATTTTGGCGCTTGCCGCGTGCCCGTAATAGCCGCCGGCCGGGAAGGGGCCGCCGACCCCTTGTGTCGCCGAGGCAGTGCCGCCGTTGAAGGTGTTGGTGTAGTTGTACTGCATATCGTCGTAACGCAGGCCGGCGGTGATGCGGAGTTTCTCGAGCGGGCTGATCTCGCCGTGCAGGTAGGGCGAGATGCTGCGATAGACGACATCGTATTTGTAGATCTTGACCGGTGCCGCGCTGTTGAGCGCATAGGTCTTGCCGCCGAGGGCATTGGTGGTCTGGGTGAGGCGGATCGAATCCTCGTCGCGTGAACCGGGACTGAGATCGTAGTCAAGGCCGATGATGATCCGGGTCTGGAGTGCTTCGAAGTCGCGGCGATATTTGCTCAGGAAGCCGAACGACTGGCTTTCCGAGACGTAGCGGCTGGGGTCGTAGCTGACCGACCAGTTGGGAATGATTTCCATCCGGTTATCCCGGACGTATGGGGTAATCGACAGCAGCGAGTTTTCGCCTTCCTTTTCGTAGGTCGTGGACAGCCGGAAAGCATCCACCTTGCGATACGAGAAGGGCGTGTTGTTGCTGCGCGGCGCTTCGTTGTATTCGCGCGTCGTCAGATTGCCGACGTGTTGCTGGTTGATCGAGGACACGGCGACGATGGTCTTGAGTAGCGCATCGTCGCCCAGGGCGCGGTCCCAGCGGAAATTGCCGGATTGGCGTTCATAGCCTGCGTCTTTCTGCCAGCCGTCGTTCTGGGTCAGGTTCAGGCTGGCGCGCCAGGCATTGTCGCCCACCGCATCGCCGCCGCTGATCAGCGAACGCTTCCAGCCGTAGGAACCGACTTCCGCGCTGGCCTCGAACTCCGCCTGGCGCGGCGGCGTACGGGTCAGCACGTTGATCGAGCCGCCGATCGCGTCCGAACCGTAGAGGGCAGTACCCGGTCCCTTGCTCACCTCGATTCCGCCGGACTGGGGTACGTTGATCTCGTACAAGGCGTTGTGATTGAAGAAGCCGGTTGGGCGGGTCGGGATGCCGTCTTCCAGGTAAAGATACAGCGCGCCCGTGGTCAGCGGCTGGCGAATGGCCGTCGAGTGTCCTTCGCCGGAAAGATTGCTGACCCATACGCCGGGCATCTGGTTCATGACCTGGCTGGGGTGGCTCGGACGCTGGTCGCGGATGGTTTCGGCTTTGACCGCATGGATGGTCTGCGGCGTTTCCGACAGCAGGCGCGCTTCGCGCGTGCCGGTGACCGTGACCTCGCCCAGTGCCGTCGTTTCCTCGGCAGCCATGACGGCGGCGTTCAATGAAAACAGGGCGGTGAGCAGCGCGGCAATCGGCGTCGGACGAAGAGGCATGGTTCGGTACTCGGAGAAAAATGGTCGCCGCCGATCTTAATCAAAGCAGTCTCTCGCACCGTGCGACATATCGTCGCACTTCTTCGGCAAATGATTGGTTTTCTTGAGGTATCTCAATTTCAGTGAAAAAAATCATCTTTTGTGCCGATTTCCCGGTCCTGGAGCGGTGCCGGAAAGGTATTTGAACAGCTTTCCGGTCAGTCACCTTTTCTCGGCAGCTGCCCGCACCGAAATGGCGATGCGCGCCTTGTTTTGGTGCGCCCCGCTTGAATCGTTGTCTTGATTGTCGATATGAATCAGTTGCTTGCGCTTGTGGCATGCGACTTGCGACGGATGCAGCATCGCAGCGATCGGACCGCCAACGGGGGCGGGGTCATGGCAACGATGTCATGCGCTGACACCAGTTATCTCCTTTAACAGCCGCTCCCGCGGTCCATCCAGGAAACTGCCCCATGGACAAGAAATCATTCCTGCAAGCCGGCCACACGCCCACGTTGCTGGCCGCCTTTCTCTATTTCGATCTCGCCTTCATGGTGTGGGTGTTGCTCGGCCCGCTCGGTGTCGGTATCGCCAAGGATCTCGGCCTGTCGCATGCCGAAAAAGGCTTGATGGTCGCCACCCCGGTGCTGGCCGGCGCCTTGCTGCGCATCGTCATGGGCATCCTGGTCGACCGCCTGTCGCCCAAGAAGGCAGCCATCATCGGCCAGATCATCGTCATCGGTGCCATGCTCTATGCCTGGCTGGTCGGCGTCCATAGCTACGCCGAAGTGCTGGTTCTCGGTATTTTCCTCGGCGTTGCCGGTTCCTCCTTTGCTGCCGCGCTACCGCTCGCTTCGCGCTGGTATCCGGCCGAACACCAGGGCACGGCGATGGGCATCGCCGGCGCCGGCAACTCGGGTACGGCGCTGGCTGCCCTGTTCGCGCCCGGCCTGGCCGCCGCTTTCGGGTGGACCAATGTTTTCGGCATCGTGCTGATTCCGCTGGTCATCGTGCTGATCGCCTTTGTCTTCATGGCCAAGGATGCACCGGATGCGCCACCGCCCAAGACCCTGGCCGAGTACCTGAAGGTGCTCAAGGACAAGGATGCCTGGTGGTTCATGTTCTTCTACTCGGTGACCTTCGGCGGTTTCGTCGGCCTGGCTTCCTCGCTGGTCATCTACTTCAACACGCAATACGGTCTCGACCCCAAGATGGCGGGCTTCTTTACCGCCGGTTGCGTCTTTGCCGGTTCGCTGGTCCGCCCGATCGGCGGCAACGTGGCCGACCGCATCGGGGGCGTCAAGTCGCTGTCGGTGATGTACGTGTTCGCCGCCATCTTCCTGGCCATCGTCAGCTTCGGCCTGCCGGAAGCCTGGATGGCGCTGGTCGTCTTCGTCTGCGCCATGCTGTCGCTGGGCATGGGTAACGGCGCGGTGTTCCAGCTGGTGCCGCAGCGCTTCAAGAAGGAAATCGGCGTGATGACCGGCCTGGTCGGCATGGCCGGCGGTGTCGGCGGCTTCTACCTGGCTTCCAGCCTGGGCTATGCCCGCCAGATGACCGGCAGCTATCAGGCCGGGTTCCTGATCTTCGCCGCGCTGGCGGTGCTGGCGCTGGTTGGCCTGACCGGCGTGAAGACCCGCTGGCGCACCACCTGGGGTGCCAGCCACCTGACGACGGCAAAGATCTGACATAGAGTAGCCATACAGACCGAATCGGGGAGCCTGTGCTCCCCGTTTTCTTGGGGAAGAACATGCCACTACAGGTTGCCGTCGGCCATGCTTCGCTGACCGGACCGCGCGAACGCAACGAGGATTATTGCGGGATCGCCACGCCGACCGGGCTGGAGCTGGACAATAAGGGCATGATCGCCGCCGTGGCCGATGGTATCGGCGGCCACAGGGGCGGGCGCGAGGCGGCGGAATACACCGTGCGCGGCCTGCTCGCCGACTACTACGCGACGCCGGATACCTGGTCGATTCCGCGTGCGGTCGAAACGGTGTGCACGGCGCTCAACCGCTGGGTCATCGCCGAGGGCAGCCGCAACACCGAACTGACCGGCATGGCGACGACGCTGTCGGCGTTGGTGCTGCGCGGCACGCGCTACTACACGGCGCATATCGGCGACAGCCGCATCTACCGGCTGCAGGGCGGGCAGTTCCAGCAGCTGACGGTCGACCACACCTGGGAGCACCCGGAGCTGAACAACGTGCTGTCGCGCGCCATTGGCCTCGACCCGCGCGTGCTGCTCGATTTCGCCGACGGCGATCTTGCGGTGCACGACCGTTTCTTGCTGATTTCCGACGGCGTTTATGGCGTGCTGCCGGATGCCCTGATGGCCGAAGTGCTGCTCGATCACCCCGAGCCGCAGGCCGCGGCCGCCGCGCTGACCAGCCTGGCGGTGGCGCAGGGCGGGCACGACAATGCGACGGCCGTGGTCGTCGATGTGCTGGCGCTGCCCACGGCCAACCTGCGCGATTGCCTGGAGAGCGAAGCGCACCTGTCGGTGCCGCGCAAATTCAAGGTCGGCGAGGAAGTCGACGGGCTGGTGGTCGAGGACATCCTGCACGATGCGCGCGAAACCCTGCTCTACCGCGTGCGCAACCCGCGCAACGGCCAGCAGCTCGTGCTCAAAACCCTGCAACCGACGCTGGAAGGCGACGCGCCGGCCATCGCCGGCCTGCTGATGGAAGCCTGGCGCGCCCGGCGGGCGATTTCGCCGTGCTTCCCGCAGATCGTGCCGCACGAGCAACGCAGCTGCCTGTATTACCTGATGACCTGGCATGCGGGGGCGACCCTGCAGGCCCGGCTCGATGCCGACCAGCATTTCCCGGTGGGCGATGTCGTGCGCCTCGGCGTCGCGCTGCTCAAGGGCATCGCCACGCTGCACCGGCTCGACATCCTGCACCGCGACATCAAGACCGATAACCTGCACCTCGGCCAGGATGGCGTGCTGCGCATCCTCGACCTCGGTGTCGCCCTGAGCCTGGCCGAATTGAAACCGGGCGAAGTGCCCGGCCCGGCTGGCACGCCATCCTACATGGCGCCCGATCTGTTCGAAGGCGCCGCGCCGGAGAAAGGCTTCGACCTCTACAGCGCCGGCGTCGTGCTCTACCACCTGCTGACGCGCAAATATCCCTACGGTGAGATCGAGCCCTTCCAGAAGCCGAAATTCGGCGAACCGGAACGCCCGACCCGCTGGCGCACCGAAATCCCCGGCTGGCTGGAAAATATCCTGCTCAAGGCCGTGGCGCGCGAGGCCAAGGATCGCTTCGAAACGGCTGAGGAATTCCTGCTCGCGCTGGAACGCGGCGCCTCGCGCCCGATCTCAGCCCCGCGCCGCCAACCGCTGGCCGAACGGAATCCGCTGAAGTTCTGGAAGTTGGTTGCAGCCGGGTCGCTGGCGCTGAATTTGATCCTGTTGCTGCTGTTATTGCATTAAGTGGCACTGCTGCGGTGCACCGGCCAAAATGGGCAAAAACCGGCCGGTGCTCCTGAGACGCTTACGGCCGTTCGCCGGCTGCCAGACGCCGCTCAATGTCATCCAGCACCGGCAGCAAATCAGCCACGCTGTCGATCACGTAATGTGCGCCGGCGGCCAGGTGTTCGCCTCGGACGCGTTGGCGGATGGCGTCGAGTTCGGTCGGCGAGGCGGCGGTGAAGGCGGCGGGCGTCAATCCGGCCGGGGCGCCGGAGAGCGCCAGGCCGACGGTCCACATGCCGGCGTTGCGGCCTTCCTCGATGCCGGGGCGGGTGTCGTCCACCTTGACGCAGCGGCGCACGTCGGGAATGGCCAGGGCGAGCAGGTTGGCCAGCGCCATGTAGGCGCCGGGGCGGCCGCCGGCCGGCAGTTCGTCGCCGGCCACGGCATGGTCGACGACGATGCCGGCGGCTTTGGCCAGCGGTAGCACGACTTCCATGACTTGGCGCGGGTAGCCCGAGCAGGAGCCGATTTTCAGCCCGCGCTGGCGCAGCGCGGCGAGGGTGTCGATGGCACCCGGAATGGGGGCGGAGTATTCGCCGACCTTGGCGATCTGCATCGGCATGAAGCGTTCGTAGATTTGGTCGATGTCGGCTTCGCTCGACGAGCGGCCGAATTTGGCCTGCCATTGCTGCTGGATTTCCGGCAGGGCGAGCAGCGACTGGATGTGGTGGCGCTTGGACAGCCCCATCGGGCCGCTGGCCTGGGCCAGGCTGACGGTAATGCCGAAGGTGGCGAAGGCGTCGACGAAAATCTGGGTCGGGGCGAGGGAGCCGAAATCGACCAGGGTGCCGGCCCAATCGAAGATCACTGCGGCGAGTTGCTTGTCGGACATGTTGTCTCCGGAAAAATAGTGGGGTCAGCCCGAGCGCTTTTTCGCCCGGGTGGCGGCGCAGGCGTTAAGGAATTCGGGCGAGAAGGGATCGAATTGGCCGGCCCGCGCCGGGGCGAAGCCGGCGGCGAGATCGGCCGGCAGGAAGCCGGGGCGGTCGCACACCAGGTCGGCGATGAAACGTCCGACGCCGCCGGAAAAGGCGATGCCGTTGCCGTTGCAACCGGTGGCGACGAACAGCCCGCCAATGTCGGGATGGCGGCCGAGAATCAGGCGGCCGTCCGGCGTGTAGTTGCTTGGGCCGGTGATGTAGTGGGCGATGCCCAGGCTTTCCAGCTTGGGGAAATAGGGCAGCAGATAGTCGGCGCCTTCGGCCAGGTTGTTCCAGCCTTCGGCATCGTACGGGTCGAAGACGAAGCCGGCGAGGTCGGCCGGCAGCGTGCGCGGGTCGGCGGCGACCGGCGTTTTCTCGCGCACGCCGAAAAGCAGGGCGCCGACTTCCGGTCGGGCGTAGGCGCGGATTTCCGGCAGCAGCACGATGGCTCCGTCGCGCGGGAAACAGTCGGCCGGCTCGCTGATCCAGTACTGGCTGCGCACCGGAGCCATCGGCAGCGGCAGGCCGAGCGGCACTGAGAGCAGGTTGGCCCAGGCGCCGGCGGCGTTGATGACGATGCTGGCCGGCAACAGCGTGCCGTCGGCCAACTCGACGCCCTGCGTCTGTCCGTCGGCGTGGCGGATGGCGCGCACGTCGGAGTCCTGCCGCAGCTTGACGCCGAGCTGGCCGGCGGCGCGCTGGTAGGCGGTGGACAACAGGTAGGGCTCGACGAAGCATTCGTCCGGGAAGAAGACGGCGCAGGCCGCCTGCTCGGGCGCCAGCCAGGGGGCGCGGCGGGACACGGCGGTGCGGGCGGCGTCGCCTTCCAGCCATTCGCCGGCGATGCCGAAGCGGGCGGCGTGGGTGGCGATGGCACGCAAGGCGTCGGCCTGCGTGGCCGGGCCGGCGTGCAGGGCACCGACCGTGCGGCGGCCGACGTCTTCGGCGAATTCATCTTCCAGCGTGGCGATGGCGCGGAAGGTTTCCTGGACCAGGGCGATCAGCGCCGGGTCGTCGCGCACCTGGGTGACCAGGGCGGCGGCGCGGCTGGTCGCACCGCCGGCCGGCTGGCCGCGTTCGAGCAGCAGCACGCGCTCGCCGAGGCCGGCGCGGGCGAGGTGGAAGGCAATGCTGGCGCCGAAGATGCCGGCGCCAACGATCAGGATGTCGCGTTGCATTGGTTTTTTGCCTTTTTCAGCCGTGCACCGCAGCAGTGACCGAAACGCCCATTTCACGCAGCGTGGCGCCGACGGCGTGCACCACCTTGGCGACGTCGTGGGTGTCGAGGGCGCCGATGCAGCCAACGCGGAAGGTCTCGACCTGGGTCAGCTTGCCCGGATAGAGGATGAAGCCCTTGTCGCGCACCTTGGCATAGAAGGTCTTGAAGTCGTAGGCCGGGCTGGCCGGGGCGTGGAAGGTGACGATGATCGGCGCCTGCACGGCCGGGTCGAGGAAGGGTTCGAGGCCGAGGCTGCGCATGCCGTCGACCAGGGCGCGGCAGTTGGCAGCGTAGCGTCCGCCGCGGGCAGCCAGGCCGCCTTCCTCGGCGTATTGGGCGAGGGCCTCGTGCAGCGCGACGACGACGTGGGTCGGCGGCGTGAAGCGCCATTGCGTCGTCTTCTGCATGTATTGCCACTGGTCGTGCAGATCCATGGCCAGCGAGTGGCAATTGCCGGCGGCGGCTTCCAGCGCGCTGCGGCGGACGATGACGAAGCCCATGCCGGGCACGCCTTCCAGGCATTTGCCGGAAGCGGCGACCAGTGCGGTGATCGGCGTGCTGCGCAGGTCGATGTCGAGGGCGGCGAAGGAGCTCATCGCATCGACGATCAGCTCCCGCCCCTGGCGGGCCACGGCGGCGGCGATGTCGGCCAGCGGGTTGAGGATGCCGGTGCCTGTTTCGCAATGTACCTGCGCTACGTGGGTGATCGCCGGGTCGGCGGCCAGCGCGGCTTCGATGGCGGCCGGGTCGGCCGGGCAGTCCTCGGCAAAAGGCAGTTCGACCGCCTGGCGACCGAGGTAGCCGAGAATCTTCAGGATGCGCGCGCAGTAGGCGCCGTTGTTCGGCACCAGCACCTTGCCGCCCTTGGGCACCAGCGTGCCGAGCGCCGCCTCGACCGAGAAGGTGCCCGAGCCTTGCAGCGGCACGCAGACGTGGCTGGCCTCGCCGTGGGCGATGGCCACCAGTTGTTGGCAGACCTCGCCGGTGATGCGGTTGAAGGCGGCATCCCAGGAACCCCAGTCGTGCAGCATGGCCTGTTTGGTGCGCAGCGAGGTGGTCAGTGGGCCAGGGGTGAGGAGCAAGGGGTCGCGGTCGATGAGGTTCATATTCTCTCCGTGAGTGTTGTTATTGCGTGTTCAGCAGCGCAGGCCGCGCCAGGCCTGGCGGCGCTTGAACAGCAGGTGGGTGATCAGGGAATAGGCGAGGCTGGCGCCGGCCGTGGTCAGCACGATCAGCGTCGCCATGGCGGCGGCCGCGCCCAGTTCGCCGGCTTCGTCCAGGTTCAGGATGGAAACCGAGGCCGGCAGGGTCTGCGGCGAATAGATGAAGACCAGCGCCGACACCGTGGTCATGGCGTTGATGAACAGGTAGCGGGCGATTTCCAGCACCGCCGGCAGGCAGACCGGCAGCGTCACCCGCCACAGGGTGACGAAGGGCGAGACCTTGAGCGAGGCGGACACTGCCTCGAACTCGCGGTCCAGGCTCTTCAGCGCGGTCAGCGCTGTCAGGTGGCAGGCGGTGTAGTAATGCACCACGTTGGCCGCGACCATGATGGTCAGCGTGTGATACAGCCCGTTCAGCGGGTTGTCCGGGTGGTTGAAGAAGAGGATGTAGCCGATGCCCAGCACCAGGCCCGGCACGCCCATCGGCAACGCGGCCAAGGCGCGGATGCCGGCGCCGACCGGGCCACTGCCGGCCGGCGTCTTGTCGAGCAGCCAGGCGGCGAAGAAGATCAGCGGCGTGCCGCAGAGGGCGGTGAGCAGCGCCATCTTCAGGCTGTTGGTGTAGGCCTCCAGCACGCCGGCTTCGCCCAGGCCGAAGACGTAGTGGTCGAAACTCATCTCCAGGTTGTAGGGCCAGAAACGGACCAGCGAGGTGTAGGCCGCCATGCCGAGCACGGCCAGCATGGCCAGCCCCATGGCCAGGCAGAAAACGAACAGCGGCCAGTCGCGGCGGCGGTCCGGGCGCGGCGTGTAGGGCACCGAGCGGGCGCTCAGGCCGGCCTGCTGGCGGCGTTGCAGTTGCCAGTCGACGATGAAGGCGAGCAGCACCGGCAGCAGCAAAACCAGCGCGACGACGGCGCCGCGTCCGAAATTCTGCAGGCCGACGGCCTGGATGTAGATTTCGACGGCGAGCACCTGATAGTTGCCGCCGATCACCTTGGGAATGCCGAAGTCGCTGATGGCGTAAGCGAAGACCACCATGGCCGCGCTGATCAGGCCGTATTTGGCGCTGGGCAGCGTGATGGTGACGAACTTCCGCCAGCGCGAGGCGCCCATCGAGTCGGCCGCTTCGTAGAGCCGGGCGTCGGC
Organism: Dechloromonas sp. ARDL1; assembly: GCF_051122455.1. NCBI lineage: Bacteria > Pseudomonadati > Pseudomonadota > Betaproteobacteria > Rhodocyclales > Azonexaceae > Dechloromonas > Dechloromonas sp. ARDL1. The sequence goes on along the minus strand of NZ_CP168939.1, from coordinate 2,492,942 downwards.
TGTGCCGAGGGCTACGGTGAGGATCATGAAGGCGTGCGGAAAGGCGGCGAACACCGTGGCCAGCACGATGCCGATCGGGCCGTAAACGCTGTGGCCGAGCAGCCAGGACTTGAGCGGCCCCTGGTTGCCGAACCACTGGATGAAGGCGAGGGCGCCGACCAGCGACGGCCCGAGCAGCGGGGCGAGGCCCAAGGTGCGCCAGACGGCGCGACCGGGCAGGCACGCACGCTGCAGGGCGTAGGCGTAGAGGAAGGCAAGCGGCACGGTGATGGCGGTTACCGCCAGCCCGATATGCAAGGTGTTGGCGATGGCAGTGCCGATGCCGGGCGTGTCGGCGAATTCGATAAAACGGGCGAGGCCCCATTGCCCTGCGTTGTCGCGCACGCTACCGATGAGCAGGGCGCCGAGCGGCAGCAGCAGGAAGAGCGCGAGCAGCGCGGCGGCCAGCCAAAGCAGCAGGGTCGGCAGCTTGCCGGCGAAGCGGTCGATCAAGGAGTCGCCGGTCAGGGTGGCGGCACGCATCAGGCGGTTTCCGGGAAAGGCAGCAGGGCCTCGGGCGGGATGGACAGGCGGAGCAGGGCGCCGGGTTGGATTTCGCGGCCGCGCAGGTAATTGGTGGCGAATTGCACCTGTAGCGCGAGGGCCGGTGCGGCGTCGGGCACCACCGTGACCAGCGAATACGAGCCGAGGAATTCCGCCTTGCGTACCTCGGCGTAGAAGGAGTTGCGTGCGTGATCGAGGATTTCGCACAGGCGGATATCCTCGGGACGAACGTAGAACCGCGTCGGGCCGCTGCCCGCCCGGCCGTTGTAACGCAGATGCAGGCCGTCGAAATCGGCCGTGCCGTCAGCGCCGACGGTACCGGCCAGGACGTTGGCGCGGCCGATGAAGTCGGCGACGAAGGCATTGGCCGGCTGGCTGTAGATGGATTTCGGGTCGCCCACCTGTTCGATGTGGCCGCGCTGCATGACGATGACGCGGTCGGCCATGGCCAGCGCTTCTTCCTGGTCGTGGGTGACCATCAGCGTGGTGACGCCGAGGCGTTTCTGCAGGTTGCGGATCTCGCCACGCAGGCGGACGCGCTCGATGGCGTCGAGCGCCGACAGCGGTTCGTCGAGGAGCAAAAGATCGGGCGAAGTGGCCAGCGCGCGAGCCAGGGCGATGCGCTGTTGCTGGCCGCCGGAAAGCTGGGCCGGATATTTTTCCTGCGTTCCCGGCAGGCCGACCAGAGTGAGCATTTCCTCGACGCGCCGGCCGATCAGGTGCTTGTTGTGGCGATTGACGCGCAAGCCGTAAGCCACGTTGTCGGCCACGCTGAGATTGGGAAACAGCGCGTAGGACTGGAAGACGATGCCGTAATCGCGTTTCGCCGCGGGCAGCCGGGAAATATCCTGGCCGGCGTGGACGATGCGGCCGCCATCCTGGTATTCCAGGCCGGCGATGGTGCGCAGCAGCGTGGTCTTGCCGCACCCCGAGGGGCCGAGCAGGACGACGAATTCGCCTTTTTCGACATCGAGTTCGATGGCGTCGAGGGCGGTGAATTGACCGAAGCGCTTGTGCAGCGCGCGAATTTCCAGATGAGCCATGCGGATTGCCCGGTTGACGCCCCGGCCGGAGCCGGGGCAGGGATGATTACTTCTTGGCTTCGGACTTGGCGGAATAGCGTTTCTGCCATTCGCCGAGGATGGCGTCGCGGTTCTTGCCCATCCAGACGAAGTCGTTCTTGACCAGGCGCTGCTCGTAGTCGGTCGGCACGTGCTGCAGGCGGGTGGCGATGCCGGGGATCGCGGTAATGGCGAAGTTCTTCGCATACAGCTCGTTGGCTTCGCGGGTGCTCGCCCAGTCGGCCAGCTTCCTGGCAGCATCCAGTTTCCCGGTTCCCTTGACGATGGCGATGGATTCGACGTCCCAGCCCAGCCCTTCCTTCGGGTAGATGATGTCAATCGGCGCGCCCTTGCTGCGCACGGCGTTGGCGCGGTATTCGAAGGCGATGCCGACCGGGAATTCGCCGTTGCCGGCCATCACGCAGGGCTTGGAGCCGGAATGGGTATACACGGCGATGTTCTCGTGCAACTTGTCCATGTAGTCCCAGCCGCCCTTCTCGCCGAAGGTCTGCAGCCAGGCGGTGACGTCGAGGAAGCCGGTGCCCGAAGAGTTCGGGTTGGGCATGACGATCTTGCCCTTGAATTCCGGCTTCAGCAGGTCCTTCCAGCTTTCGATGCGGGGCAGGCCCTGCTTCTGCATCTCGGCGACGTTGTAGCAGATGGCGGCGCCCCAGACATCCATGCCGACCCAGCTGGGCACGGCGGCGGCATCACGGTAGCGCGGGTTGATCGCCTTCAGGTTGGCCGGTGCGTAGGGCTGCAGCATCTGCTCGCGGTCGAAGACGACCATGCTGGAGGCGGCCACGCCCATGATTACGTCGGCGACCGGCTTGGCCTTCTCGGCCAGCAGCTTGGCGGTGATGATGCCGGTGGAATCGCGCGTCCACTTGATTTCGATGTCCGGGTAAGACTTGTTGAAGGCTGCCTGATAGGCCTTCAGTTGATCGGTTTCAAGCGCCGTGTAGACATTGAGTACGGTCTTGTCGGCATGGGCCGGAAGGCAGAATGCCGCCGAGATGCCGGCAGCGGCCAGGGCGCGGGCGATGAGCTTCAGGGACATCGGAAATTCCTCCAGAGTGAGTTCGGGTAGCTGGATCGGCGGCCGTCTTGTCATCGAATTGACATGAGCGGCTACTAGACTGTCGAACATCCTAGCTTTTGTATATTGCAGATTGTTTACAATCTAATGTCTTCAAAAATGATTAGAATAGGTTTGGAATCTCATTCGGAACCATCGCCCACCATGTCTACCGATCTACAAAATCCCGCCAACGAGCCCGACAAGATGCTGGCGCTCGTCCAATCCGCCTCGCTGACCCGCCTGCTGGCCGAGGCCGTCGAAAAGATGATCCTTTCCGGCGAAATCAAGCCGGGCGGCAAGCTGAACGAAATGGCCGTCGCCGAGCGCTTCGGCGTATCGCGCGGGCCGCTGCGCGAAGCCTTCCGCATGCTTGAAGAGTCGGGCCTGGTGCGGCAGGAGAAGAACCGTGGGGCTTTCGTGCGCGAAGTCGATATCGGTGAGGCGGCTGAAATCTACGAGGTGCGGGCCGGGCTGGATGCCACCGCCGGACGCCTGCTCGCCGGCAAGATCACGGCGGCGCAGATCGAGCGGCTGCGGCAATACGGCGACGACATGCAGCGCGCCGCCCAGGACAACGATGTCGATGCCTTCCACCATCTGAACCTGGGCTTCCACGACCAGATCGTCGGGATGACGGAAAACGCCTGCCTGATCGATGTCTATCGCCGCCTCGTCAAGCAACTGGCCCTGTTCCGTCGACGCAATCTGTTGGCGCCGCGCGCCATTCCCAATTTCGCCGACGAGCACAGCGCCATCGTCGATAGCCTGGCGCGGGGCGATGGGGCGCTTGCCGCCGAGCTGCTTTATCGCCATGCCAAAGGCGGCCGCCAGCGCATGCTGCAAATCCACGCCGAGGATCAGGCCGGCCACGAGGATGCCGCATGAGACCGAACGCCGATGCCAGCGAGGGCGATGTCAATCTCGGAGAGCGCCGGGCCCTTTGGCAGCGGGCCAATATCGACCCGGCCACGCAGGCGCTGTTGGCGGAAGATGCCCGTTGGTTTCTGCATCAGTCGATGTCCACGCCCTGCCTCAATGCGCTGCGCGGGGCCGAGGGTAGCTGGCTGATCGACGCGGCAGGCCGGCGCATTCTCGATTTCCACGGCAACAGCCTGCATCAAGTGGGCTACGGCCATCCGCGCGTCGTGGCGGCCATCCAGCAAACCCTGGCCACGCTGCCGTTCAGCCCGCGCCGCTATACCAATGAACCGGCTATCGAGTTGGCGCGTCGCCTGTGCCAGGCGGTGCCCATGCCGAATGCCAAGCTCCTGTTCGCGCCCGGCGGCACATCGGCCATCGGCATGGCGCTCAAGTTGGCACGCCTGGTCACCGGGCGGCACAAGACGATCTCGATGTGGGACAGCTTCCACGGCGCTTCGCTCGATGCCATTTCGCTCGGCGGCGAGGCCGTTTTCCGGCGCGGCATCGGGCCGCTCATGGCGGGGGCCGAGCATGTGCCGCCGCACGATCCCGGCCATTGCGTGTTCGGCTGCGGCGGCACTTGCGCGCTGCGCTGCGCCGACTACATCGACTATTGCCTGAGCAAGGAAGGCGATGTGGCGGCCGTGGTGGTCGAAACCATCCGCTGCACCGACGTGCAGATGCCGCCGCCGGATTACTTTCATCGCCTGCGGGCAGCCTGCGACCGCCATGGGGCGCTGCTCATTCTGGACGAAATTCCGATTGCGCTCGGCCGCACCGGCTACCTCTACGCTGTCGAACGCTACGGCATCGAGCCGGACATGGTCGTCCTCGGCAAGGGGCTGGGCGGCGGCAGTTTGCCGTTGGCTGCGCTGGTGGCGCGAGGCGAGTTCGATGTCGGGCAGGACATCTCGCTCGGTCACTACACCCATGAAAAGAACCCGATCACCTGTGCCGCCGGCCTGGCGACGCTTGAGGTCATCGCGGAGGAAGGCTTGCTGGAGCGCAGTCGCCGCCTCGGCGAACAGGTGGTCGCCCGGCTGGAAGCGGCGCAGGCGATGCTGCCGGCCATTGCGCAGGTGCGCGGTGCCGGGTTGTTGATCGGCGTCGAATTGCGCGCGGTCGGCAAGCGCGATGCCGCCGATCTGGCCGAGGCGGTGCTCTATTGCTGCCTGAGCGCTGGGTTGTCGTTCAAGGTCGGCCAAGGGAATGTGCTGGTATTGGCCCCGCCTTTGAATATTGCCGAGAGCGATCTCGACTGGGCACTGAACACGCTGATCGACGCCATCGCCGCCGAGAGCGATGCCTGAAAGCAGCATGAGCAACGCTGTCGTCGTCGCCGTGCTGGGGGCGGCCTTGCTGCACGCCGGCTGGAATGCGCTGATCCGCGGTGCCGGCGACAAGGGCTTGTACACCCTGCTGCTGCATGCTTGCAGCGGCCTGCTGGCGATCCCGGCGGTCTTGGTATTGGGCTTGCCGGCCCCGGCAAGCTGGCCCTATGTGCTTGCTTCGGCCGTCATCCATACCGTCTATATCGTCTGGCTGATGCGCGCCTACGAGGGCGGGCAACTGGCCTTGAGCTACACGCTGATGCGCGGCGTGCCGCCCTTGCTGGTCGCCATGCTTGCGGTGCCGATGCTCGGCGAAATGCCCAAGGCGCAGGGCTGGCTCGGCATCCTGTGCTTGTCGGCCGGGGTGCTTGGCATCGGCTTTGCCGGCGGCCAAACGCCGCGCCATTTGATTACGCATCCGGCCAGCCGGGCGGCGCTGCAGAACGCCATGGCCATCGCAGCCTATACGCTGGTCGATGGCATCGGCGCCCGCCAGTCGGGTAACCCGCTGGCCTACGCCTGCTGCCTGTTTGCGCTCGAACCGTGGATTGCGCTGGCCTTGGGCTACCGCCGTCATGGCGGCGAGATGCTGGCTTACTTCCGCCGGCGCTGGCCTATCGGCCTGCTCGGTGCCCTGTGTTCGACTGTGGCCTACGCCATCGTGCTGTGGGCGATGACGCAGGCGCCGGTCGGCATGGTTGCCGCCTTGCGCGAGAGTTCGGTGGTGTTGGCGGTGTTGATCGGCTATCTGGTCTTTCGCGAGGGGCGCTTGCGGACCGGTGTCGTGGCCGGCTGCACCGTTTTGCTCGGGATATTCCTGATCAAGGCTTGAGTCGTCGGCGTCAATCGGCAGTATCATCAAGCGCTCCGCAACCGAACTGGCCTGCTTCTCGTGACTACCGCTCTCGTTCTCTTTGCCCATGGTGCCCGCGATCCCGAGTGGGCCAATCCGATGCGCCGCGTGCAGGCGGAGATTCGTCAGCGCCTGCCGGGCATGACGGTAGAACTCGCCTTTCTCGAATTCATGGCACCGACCCTGCTTGATTGCGTCAATGGCCTGATCGAACAAGGTGTGCGAAAGATCGTCGTGCTACCGATGTTCATCGCGCAGGGCGGGCACTTGAAACGTGACGTGCCGGAATTGCTCGTGCAATTGCGCGGGCAACATCCCGGCGTCGAATTTTTGCTGAGCGGCCCCATCGGCGAGAACGAAATCGTCGTCCAGGCGATGGCCAACGCAGCCCTGGAGTTCGCTGGCCTGTAATTTGCTGGTAGGCAGACATGCTTACCGTACTCGTCATCGATGAATCCAGAGCTCGGGCCGGCGAAATCTGCGCCGGGCTTGCGCTTGCTGGCTACCAGGTCGCCGCCATCCTGGCCGGCGCCCACAACCTCACGGCAGAAGTGGAAAAGCTTCAGCCCGACGTGATCCTGATCGACACCGACTCGCCCAGCCGCGACACGCTGGAAAACCTGGCCGCCATGAACAAGGACATGCCGCGCCCGGTGGTCATCTTTACCCAGGAAGATGGCCGGGAAACCATCCGCGATGCCGTCAAGGCGGGCGTTTCGGCGTATATCGTCGATGGCCTCGATCCGAAGCGCATCAAACCCATCGTCGAGGTAGCGCGGGCGCGTTTCGAGGATACCCAGGCGCTGCGCAACGAACTGGATGAAATCTCCCGCAAGCTTTCCGACCGCAAGCTGGTCGACAAGGCCAAGGGCGTGCTGATGAAGGCGCGCGGCCTCGACGAGGATGCGGCCTATCACGCCATGCGCAAGCTGGCGATGGAGCGCGGCCAGACCATGGCCAAGGTAGCGCGCGACGTCATCGACATGGCGCGGGTGCTGCTCTAAGGCGGTGCGGTATTCTGGTTTGTTGCACTGCAATAGTGCGTCGCGTCGCGAAGGCTACGATCCAGAATCTGCCAGCCAAGTCACTGAAAACAAACTAGATATTTGTAACTAGTACTAAGTAACTAGGACTGGCACAGCCATTGCAATAGTCCTTTTAAAAGCTCGGTCAATGGCGACTGGGCGAGAGCCGGAAGATCCGGTTCAAGGACAAGGGCGTCCATCCATGCTGCCGACAGGCGGTACGGATGTGACGCCCGTTTTGTTTTTCGATTCGAGTCATCAAGGAGCAAGCAATGGAAGACAAGAAACTGGCACCGCTGGATGCCGTCGCTGGCAAACCGTCCCTGTCACGTCGTGATTTTGTTTCAACTGCCTTGGGAGCCTCTCTGATGGCCATGGTCCCCCCCGGCGTTCGCAGCGGTGCCTGGGCCGCTGGTTCGGATGCCCCGGAAAAGAAGGAAGTCCGTATCGGCTTCATCCCGCTGACCGATTGCGCCTCCGTCGTGATGGCGGCGGTCAACAAGTTCGACGAAAAGTACGGGATCAAGATCATCCCGTCCAAGGAGGCCTCCTGGGCTTCCGTTCGCGACAAGCTGGTCAACGGCGAACTGGATGCGGCCCACGTGTTGTACGGCCTGATCTACGGCGTGCAGCTGGGGGTTGGCGGTCCGAAGAAGGACATGAACGTGCTGATGAGCCTGAACAACAACGGCCAGGCCATCACGCTCTCGAATCAGTTGAAGGACAAGGGGGCCATCGACGGCCCGAGTCTTGCCAAGCTGGTCGCCAGGAAGGAGCGTGAATACACCTTTGCCCAGACCTTCCCGACCGGCACGCACGCGATGTGGCTGTACTACTGGTTGGCAGCACAAGGCGTCAACCCGCTGAAGGACGTCAAGACCATCACCGTGCCGCCCCCGCAGATGGTCGCCAACATGCGCGTCGGCAACATGGATGGCTTCTGTGTCGGCGAGCCGTGGAACAACCGCGCCATCATGGACAACATCGGCTTCACCGCTGTGACGACGCAGGACATCTGGACCGACCACCCGGAAAAGGTGCTCGGTACCACCGCCGAGTGGGTGCAGAAGAACCCGAACACGGCGCGTGCCGTGGTCGCCGCCATCCTCGACGCCGGCAAGTGGATCGATGCCTCGCTGGCCAACAAGCAGAAGACGGCCGAAACCATCGCCAGCAAGGCCTACGTCAATACCGATACCGAGGTCATCGTCGCCCGCATGCTGGGGCGTTACCAGAACGGCCTGGGCAAGAGCTGGGACGACAAGAACCACATGAAGTTCTTCAACGACGGCGCGGTGAACTTCCCCTACCTCTCCGACGGCATGTGGTTCATGACACAGCACAAGCGTTGGGGTTTGCTGAAGAGCCATCCGGATTACCTGGCCGTCGCCAGGCAGGTCAACCGCATCGACATCTACAAGCAGGGCGCGGCTGCGGCCGGCGTCGCACTGCCCAGGAGCGACATGCGCTCGAGCAAGCTGATCGATGGCGTGGTCTGGGACGGCAAGGATCCAGCGAAGTACGCCGATGGCTTCAAGGTGAAGGCTTGAGGCGCCGGCCCGTCATTCCCGGTGCTGCCGGGAATGACGCCATTGCTAAATGCTTGAGGAGAAAGCCATGAACGCATTGACGATGACAGGCGAATTCGGCGTGGATAAAAGCGCCGATTCCACAACAACCAGCAAGCCGGTCGCGACGCTTGTCGCAGAGCCTGCCAAGGAAAAGAAAATGGAAAAGACTGCAACCCTGCCGACCGGCGTGCCGCTCGGCGAAAAACTGACGGCCTTCTTTCGCGCCGCCCTGCCGCCGGTGCTCGGTCTGCTCGTGCTGATCGGCATCTGGCACGTCGCCACCCACAAGGGCGGCAGCATTCCGGGGCCGGCCCAGGTCTGGGATGCCGCCGTGGCGCTGTTCTCCGATCCGTTCTACCGCAACGGCCCGAACGACCAAGGCATTGGGTGGAATGTGCTGTCCTCGCTGCAGCGCGTCGCCATCGGCTTCGGCTTCGCCGCGCTGGTCGGCATTCCGCTCGGCTTCATCCTCGGCCGCTCGGCCTTCCTGTCGGCCATGGTTAATCCGATCATCAGCCTGCTGCGTCCGGTGTCGCCGCTGGCCTGGCTGCCCATCGGCCTCCTGGTCTTCAAGAAGGCCGATCCCGCTGCGACCTATACCATCTTCATCTGCTCGATCTGGCCGATGATCATGAACACCGCCCAGGGTGTGCAGCGCGTGCCGCAGGACTACTTGAACGTCGCCCGCGTGCTGGCACTCTCGGAGTGGAAGGTCGTCACCAAGATCCTGTTTCCGGCCGTGCTGCCCTACATGCTGACCGGCATCCGCCTGTCCATCGGCACCGCCTGGCTGGTCATCGTCGCCGCCGAAATGCTCACCGGCGGCGTCGGCATCGGCTTCTGGGTGTGGGACGAATGGAACAACCTGAAGGTCGAGCACATCATCATCGCCATCTTCGTCATCGGTATCGTCGGCCTGATCCTCGAACAGGCACTGATCCTGCTGGCCAAGAAACTGACCAAAGAAGCCTCGTAAGGAGCTCTCATCATGGAAAAATTCGTCCAAATCGAGCGTGTCGGCCAGACCTTCGACACCAAGAAAGGCAAGTTCGTCGCTCTGCGCGACATCGACCTCACGATTGCCCAGGGGGAATTCGTGGCGCTGATCGGCCATTCAGGCTGCGGTAAATCGACGTTGCTCAACCTCATTGCCGGACTGACCAAGCCGACGACTGGTGTGCTGCTCTGCGACGGGCGGGAGATCGCCGGTCCCGGCCCAGAACGCGCCGTGGTCTTCCAGAACCACAGCCTGCTGCCCTGGCTGACCTGCTTCGAAAACATCTACCTTGCTGTCGAGCGCGTGTTCGGCAGCAAGGAAGGCAAGCCGAAGCTCAAGGCGCGCACGCAAGCGGCCATCGAACTGGTCAGCCTGGCGCATGCGGCGCACAAGTACCCGCATGAAATATCGGGTGGCATGAAGCAGCGTGTCGGCATCGCCCGCGCCCTGTCCATGGAGCCGAAGGTGCTGCTCATGGACGAGCCCTTCGGCGCGCTCGACGCGCTGACCCGCGCCAAGCTGCAGGACGAACTGATGAAGATCTGCGAGAAGACCAAGGCCACGGTGGTCATGGTCACCCACGATGTTGACGAGGCCGTGCTGCTCTCCGACAAGATCGTCATGATGACCAACGGCCCGGCAGCGAGCATCGGCGAAGTGTTGGAGGTCAAGCTGCCGCGTCCGCGCGAGCGCCTGACACTGGCGCACGACCCGGCCTATATCGACTGCCGTGCTGCCGTGCTGGAGTTCCTCTACGAAAAGCAGGCGCATGTTGAAAAAGAAGCGGCCTGATCGGCATTTCTTCCGTCGTCGCTAGGCGCTCTCCCCAGCGACTTTCGCCCGCCCGTAAAACGGTGGGCTTTTTTCTTGATCCATCCCTTTGCGTTTATCCCAACGCAGCGCTATGGTTCGCAGGTTTGAATACGGACTTTGATTGATGCTGGCCAATTCGGGCAAGCTTTCGCGCAAGATCGTCGGCATGCTGGTGGTGTTCTTCGCCGTCGCCACCGTCGCCATCGGCCTCACCCTGCTCATTTCCTGGCAACTGGAAGGTGTCGCCGCGGCCATCAACGACGCCGGTAGCCAGCGTATGCGCAGCTATCGCATCGGCCACCTGATGGCGCGTGGACTGGAGGTCAGGGCGCAGGAGGCTCAAATCGCCAGCGCCTTGAGCGAAGAACTGGAGCGCTTCGAGAAAGTGCTGCGCGACCTGCAGCAGGGCGACCCGGCACGTCCCTTGGCGCAACCGAGGAATCGCGAGGTTCAGGCGCGGCTGTCGGAGGTCGGTCAGGTCTGGCAGGCAAGCATTCGCCCCCTGGTGGACAACTATTTGACGAGCGGGCGTGCGGAGCGGGAGCGGATTACCGATCGCTTCGACAAGGAACTTGAAGCCTTCGTCAGCGGTATCAATGAACTCGTGCTGGCCATGGAGCGGAGCTACGCCTCCGACACCAATTTCCTGCGCAGCGTCCAGGCAGTACTGGTGTTGTTCTCCATCCTCGGGACTTTCCTGCTGATCCGCTATTTCGACCGTCTGGTCATTCGGCCGGTGGGAATCCTGCATGCCGGCATGCAACGCATGACCGGCAATGACCTGACTGTTCGCGTGCCGGTCGCCAGCGACGACGAACTGGGTGCGCTTGCCGGCGGCTTCAACCAGATGGCGGAGCATCTGGAAACTGTCCATGATTCGCTGGAGCATCGTGTCGAGGCCGAAACCAGCCGTCTGGCGCAGCGCAATCGCGAGTTGGGCATCCTCTACGGCATGACTACCTTCCTGACCGAGCCGGCACCGTTGGAGGCCTTGTGCGAGGGCTTTCTCTATCGCATCAAGACGACGCTGGGCGCCGATGCCGGCGCGGTGCGGCTGTACCTGCCGCAAACCGAAAAGCTCTATCTGATGACTCACGACGGCCTCTCGGAGGAATTCATCGCCAACGAGGGGCAAATTAATTGCGGTGACTGCCTGTGCGGCGACGTTTTTCAAACCAGTCAGCCGGCTGCCTTTGCGACGGCCAATCCACCGGAGGGCATGCGCCTGCGTACCTGCATCCGGGAAGGGTTCGCGACGGCCACCGCGTTCAGCATCCTGTGCGACAAGCAGCGCATCGGTGTCTACAACCTTTATTTCCGCCGGCCGCAGGCCTTGTCGGAGCAGGAAGTTCACCTGCTCGAAACGCTCGGCCATCATCTCGGCGTGGCGATCGAGAACCAGCGCCTGAAGTCGCGTGAAAAGGAACTCGCGGTATCCGAAGAGCGCAATTTGCTGGCGCAGGAACTGCATGACTCCATCGCCCAGGGTCTCGCCTTCCTGAACATCCAGGTACAGTTGCTACAGGACTCCCTACGCAAGGGGCGCACCGACGAGGCGATGCAGACCGCCGGGCAGTTGCGCGAAGGTGTGCAGGAAAGTTACGACGATGTACGGGAGTTGCTGGTCCATTTCCGGACCCGCGTGCATCAATCCGACCTGGATTCGGCGATCAACGCCGCGCTTGAAAAATTCGAGGGACAGACAGGGATCAAGACCCGTTTCGAGCGACGGGGGGCGATGGTTCCGATGGCGCCGACGGACGAAATCCAGATCATGCATATCGTGCAGGAATCATTGTCCAACATTCGCAAGCACGCCAAGGCCAGCCAGGTTCGCGTCGTGGTCGACCAGGACATGGCGCGCAGCCGGATCACGATTAAGGACGACGGTGTGGGCTTCGATCCGCAAACCGATCCGAATTGCCTGTCGGATCGCCATGTCGGTTTGAAAATCATGCGCGAGCGCGCACACCGCATCGGTGCCGAATGTCAGGTAGCATCACAACCGGGGGCGGGGGCGTGCGTAACTCTCAGCCTGCCGAAAGAAAACAGGGAGACCGTTTGAAATGAGCGAAAAGATCCGGGTGTTGCTGGTCGATGACCACACCTTGTTCCGTAGTGGCATCAAGTCGCTGTTGCAGCGCAACGATGCCTTCGAGGTTGTGGGCGAGGCCGGCGACGGGCTGGAAGGCATCAAGCGGGTCCGCTCACTGAAGCCGGATGTGGCGCTGCTCGACCTGCACATGCCCGGCGTCTCCGGGCTCGAAGCGGTCAAGGTCATCAGCGAGGAAATGCCCGACGTCCATGTGCTGATGCTGACCGTCTCCGAGGATGCGCAGGACCTGATGGATGCGCTGCGCGCCGGTGCCAGCGGTTACCTTCTCAAGAATATCGAGACCGATACCCTGATCGACGCCATTCGCAAGGCGGCGCAAGGCGAGTCGGTCGTTTCGCAGCAGATGACGGCCAAGCTGATCCAGGGGGTACGCAATCCTCCCAAGGCCGACGCGTCACAGGTCGAACGCGACCGCTTTTCACCGCGCGAGCGCGATATTCTGGCCGCGCTGGCCCAAGGCGAAAGCAACAAGGAAATCGCCCGCAAGCTCGACCTGGCCGAAAGCACGGTCAAGATTCATGTCCAGAACATCTTCAAGAAACTGAACATGAGCAGCCGCGTCCAGGTGGCGCTCTATGCTGTAGAAAACGGCTACGGACAAGGCCGCTGACCGGCCTGTTTGCCTGTGTCCCGGGGAGGGTACGCCTCAGTGGCAGGACGGTAGCGGATGCGAGCGCTGCAGGTGCTGGTAGGCCTCGGCCAGTTCCTGAAGATGAAGCATGTCGCCACGGTCGTAGGCGTTGCGCATGTTTTCCAGGAACATCACGTGCAGCTGGCAGACGCCTTCGGGTGTGCATAGCAGCACTTCGCTGATCTCGGCGGCAATGGTCATGGGAACATGCTCATGCTCGGCGATAGCTTCGATCTCGCCACGGTCGAGATCACAATAGTCCAGCACATCCTGAATAGACAGCATGGGCACCTCCTTCAATGCGGAATAAGAAGTCAGGGTTATTGCCTGCTTGTTATTGGTGTCAGCCGCCTTGTCGTTGTTATGGGTGGAGTGCCTATCCTCTTTATAGCCCAGAAAATCTTCAAAATAAAGAAATAGGGGAAATCAAAAGCGCAAACGCCCTTCTGGCAATGGATTTGATAGTTGCAGGCGGGTCAGCGTTGGCAGCAGGTCGAGGCGCGTATCCTTCTTCAGTTGCGTCGCGGTGGCGCGCATCTCGTCCAGCGACACGTCGACCGGGTCGCCGCCGGTGGCGAAGGCGATGGTGTTGCCGCTGTCGCACGACGGAAAAACGGCGAGACGGCCATCGAATGCCTGTTTCAGTCTTTCGATGCTGGTCGGGAAGGCTTTGTCGCGGCCAAGAAGGTTGACGGCCAAGATCCCTTTGGGACCGAGGCGAGCCCTGCAGGCCTGATAGAACGGCAAGGTGTCGAGGGGGCCGGTACGCGCCTCGGGGTCGAAACCGTCGACGAGGATGTAGTCAAAGCTGCTTGCGCCGCCGAGCATATAGTCGGCGCCGCAGCCAATGACAACATCGAGCCGCTGCGGATCGGTCGGCAGCCGGAAGTACTGGCTGGCAATGAATTCGACTTGTGGGTTGATCTCGACGGCAGTGATCCGGCAGTCCGGCAGGTTGCGATAGATGAACTTGGCCAGCGATCCGGCGCCCAGGCCGACCAGCAGGGCCGTTTTCGGCCAATTAGGGGCAGGGCGGAGCAGCAGGCCAGCCATCATCTCTCGGGTGTAGGCCAGTTCCAGCGACCATGGCCGGGCGATGCGCATGGCACCTTGCACCCAGTCCGAGCCGAAGTGCAGGTAGCGCACGCCGTCTTCTTCGCTGATGTCTACGGGGTGGCGGGGTGTTTTTCCGGATTTCCGCATGGCGTCGCGCTTTTGAAGTGGCGTCCCCACCCGGAATCGAACCAGGAACTGCTCCTTAGGAGGGAGCCGTTATATCCATTTAACTATGGAGACACGCCGAAGGTGGGCATTGTACCGATGCCCGAGGCAATGTGATAGATTGGTCCGCAACAATACAAGAGGGAAGGCAGGGAGACATGATTGCCGCTTTCGCAAGGCGCCCGATAGCACAGCAGCTGATCATGGCGACAATCGCTGCGCTGGTCGTTGTCTTTTTCGTATTGACGCTGATCGTCCAGAACAGGGCGGATAGTGCCGCTATCGCAGTGACCCAGCGTAATCTGGAAAACGAGGCCAGGCTGATGGCGGGCACGCTGGATGCGCTCTACGACGCGGTCAAGGTTCGCGGCGATGCAGAGGCGCAGTTTTTCCTCAAGTATGCCGGAGTGCAGCCAGAGGCTGGTGTCGGGGTGGTCAGGACCGGCGATGTCGATTTGCCAGCGATTCGGCTCGGCAATGAGGTGCTTAACGGAAACGATAGGCTACTCAAGGCTTTTCGCGATCTGACGGGGAGCGAGGCTGCTTTCCTGGTAATCCGCGACAACAAGGTCTATCGGCTGGCGACCCTGCTGAAGGACAAGGATGGCAAGACCATGAGCGGGGTGCCGATTGCCGATGGCGACCCGGTTGCCAAGGCTTTACTGGCAGGCGAAAACTATCAGGGCCTGGCCATTCGCGGCGGCAAGTACAATTTCAGTACCGTCCGGCAGATCAAGAGCGCAGACGGCAAACCCTGGCTGGCTTATTCGGTGCGTATTTCCCTCGACCGTGAACTCAAGCGCATTCGCGACCAATTCGGGACTATCGTCGCTGGCAAGACTGGCTACGTTTATATCGCCAGGCCCACCGACGAAAAGGGGATCGGCGAGTTTGTGATGCATCCCAAGTTCCAGGAAAAACAGATCGGCGAACTCGATGTTCCGGAAGCGACCAAGAATGTGTTGCGGCAGGTTCTGGCGAACAAGAATGGTGTATTTCGCTATCCATTCGCCGATAGCGCCGGCGTGATGCGTGACAAGATCGTTGTCGCAGCGACCTCGGCGCCATGGGGATGGACCGTGGCGACTGGCAGCTGGCTGGACGAATACCTCGAGGAAAGCCGTGCCTTGCGAAATACGCTGGTTATCGCCAGTGTCATGGCCGCCGTCTTGCTGGCGGTCATGGTCTTTGTGCTGGTCAGCACTCGCCTGCGCCTGTTGAAACAGATGGTCCAGGAAGTCGAGCGCATGGCCGGCGGCGACCTGCGCACCGTCGTCCAAGACGCCGAGCCGGACAGCCGCAACGAGGTTCATGTCATCGGCCAGGCCTTCAACCACATGGCGAACAGCATGCGGGCGCTGGTTCAGGGCGTGTCCGCGACTTCCGCGCAGGTCGGTTCGGCGGCCAACGAACTGCAACAGGCGGCGAGCGCCGGCCGGGAGTCATCGGCGCAAGCCTCCGCATCAGCCTCGGGCATTGCCGCATCGGTCGAGGAGCTGTCGGTCAGTGTCACGCAGGTCGCCGACAACGCCAACCATGCGGCCCAAATATCGGAGGATGCCAAGGTGGTCACGGCGTCCGGACGCGATGTCGTTTATCGCACCATGAGCGAACTGGAGCGGGTGGCATCCGATATTACCGAGTCGGCGGCGTTGATTGAGTCGCTGGGCGAGCGTTCGAAACAGATTTCCAGCGTCGTTGGTGTCATCCGGGAAATTGCGGACCAGACCAATCTGCTGGCACTCAATGCGGCGATCGAGGCTGCGCGAGCCGGTGAGCAAGGTCGGGGTTTTGCCGTGGTGGCCGACGAAGTGCGCAAGCTCGCCGAACGTACCTCGCTCTCCACACAGGAGATTGCGACTACCGTGTCCGCCATTCTCGACGAAACCGGACGCGCCGTCGGTCGCATGCAGGAGTTGAGCGCCAACATGAGCGGCAGTGTCGAGATGGCCCGCGAGGCCGGGGATTCCCTTGAAGCCATCGACCAGCGCGCCCAGGAGACAGTCGATGTCGTGCACGGCATTGCCGACAGCGCACGGGAGCAAAGCGCGGCCAGCCAGGAGATTGCGCGCCTGGTCGAGACAATCGCTCAGGCAGCGGCAGGGAGCAGCAACCGTGCCGTGCTCAACAGCGAGCGGGCGCAGAACCTCTTGCGCTTGGCAGCCGAGCTGCAGGCACAGTTGTCGCGCTTCAACACCTGATTGTCCCGCAGGCTGTAAAATTGCCTCCTTCCCAACGCGGCGCCCTGCGGGGCGCCGTTTTTATTGCGACTCATGCCCTACCTCAAACTCTCCGACGCCTGCCTTGCCTACGGCCACGTGCCGCTTCTCGACCATGCCGATTTCCAGCTTGATCCCGGCGAACGGGTGGCCCTGATCGGGCGCAATGGCACCGGCAAATCCTCCTTGCTGGCTGCGATGGCTGCCGGCTCGGGCAAGGGGCGGCTGGATGATGGCGAGGTCTGGGTGCAGCCGGGAATCCGGGTCGGCTACGTGCCTCAGGAGCCGCCATTCGATCCGCAGATGAACGTTTTTCAGGCGGTTGTGTCCGGCATGGGCGAGACTTCGACATTGCTTGCCGAGTACCACGCCGTGTCGCATCAGCTGGCCGACGGGCAGGGCGATCACGATGCCTTGCTGACCCGCATGGATACCCTGCAGCATGAACTGGAAGCGCGCGGCGCCTGGGCTTACGAGGCGCAGGCCGAGCGCGTGATCGACCGCTTCGGTCTCGATCCCGAGGCGAGCGTCGGTTCGCTGTCGGGTGGCCAGAAGAAGCGCCTGGCGCTGGCCCAGGCCCTGGCCGTGGCGGCCGAGGTGCTGCTCCTCGACGAGCCGACCAACCATCTCGACATCGCCGCCATCGAATGGCTGGAAAACCTGTTGATCGAAAGCGGCGTCAGTCTGTTTTTCATCACCCACGACCGTTCCTTCCTCGATCGCGTCTGTACGCGCATCGTCGAACTCGATCGCGGCAAGCTGGCCAGCTTTCCCGGCAGCTTCACGCAGTACCAGCAGCGCAAGGACGCCATGCTGCATGAGGAGTCGCTGGCAAACGCCCGCGCCGACAAGCTGCTCAAGGAAGAGGAGGTGTGGATACGCAAGGGCGTCGAAGCGCGGCGGACGCGCGCCGTCTTCCGTGTCCAGCGTCTGGACAAGTTGCGCGCCGAACGTCAGGCGCGGCGCGAGCGCATGGGCAAGGTCAACTTGCAACTCGATGCCGGCGACAAGAGTGGCAAGCTGGTTGCTGAGCTGGAGCACGTCAATAAGGCCTTTGGGGCCCGGCAGATCGTCCGCGACTTCTCGTCGCGGATTCAGCGCGGCGACAAGATCGGCCTGATCGGCCCCAACGGTGCCGGCAAGACGACGCTGCTGCGCCTGATCCTCGGCGAGTTACAGCCGGATTCGGGTATCGTCCGCCAAGGCACGAAAATGGAAATCGCCTATTTCGACCAGTTCCGGACGCAGCTCAACCCGGATTCGACGCTGGCCGACGTGATTTCGCCGGGTTCCGACTACGTCGAGATCGGCGGCGCCCGCAAGCACGTCATCGGCTACCTGGAGGTTTTACGGCAAATTGTATTTCGCTTGACGAGCGTTTTTTTTGCGGGACATAATAAGGTCTACAGCATAACGTATTGCATACTATGAATGTTGAGGAGAAGCGCTACAGCTACCAGGTGTACTACCCGAACGAAGACTCTCTCGTGAGGGCTGGGTTTGCACGGGTGGCTCACTTGCCCTGCATTCTTGACTCTCGTCTGCGTTACCACCGACTGGCATCTCGCTTCATTCAGGATCGCGCACTTGGCCTATGGGAACCGGTTAATCATGGTGAGGTGCCCCGCGCCCGTCCCCTTGCAGATAAGTCAGTTCGAGGTATTGCATTCGCACTTGCCAATTGCTTGGAATGGGGGGAGATCCGAGGAGTGGACTTCTTGACTGCCGAGTACGTCCAGGACCTCCTCGGACGCTACCAGCACGAAATGCTGAAGGGGAGTTGGTCTGCCACTGGGAAGGGCTTGGAGGCCTCTACGATCAACTTCAGGGTTGGCATCGGGACCCAATACTGTACTTGGCTCGCCGACAAAAAGTTGCGAGGTCCATTTGTAATTCCTACCGAAATCCGCAAGCTTCCTCCAAATGGTGGGCGCTTTGGCGCTCCCCCAAAACGTGACCAATACGAGACGCGCCAAGGTAAGGTGCAGGTGAAGAAGACTCGTCTCGCATTTCCTTCAGAGCAGGACATCGGCAGATGGCTCCATTCAGCCTATTCCAAACCAGAAGTTGGCTCGACCGTGGGCTTGATGGCCGAGACGGTACTGGATACGGCCCTGCGCGAGGCGGAGATATGCGGCCTGAGAATCGACACGCTTCCCTGGGAGCCTTCGGAGTGGAGGGTCGCCAGCCGTGATGTTCCTCTGGAACAACAGATGGTGCTTCTTGACGTCCGGTTCGGCGCCAAGGGTCCCCAGTACGGAACGGACCACGGCGACAAGATCGGGCCAGAGAAGCCCTTCAGGATACCAATGCCGCTCGCATTGAAGCTGCACGAGTACCGCGAAAAAATCCGCCCGAAGGTACTCGCCAAGGCGATCAAGAAGGGGAGAACCCTTGCTGCGCAGCAGCAGATTCGTGACGAGGCTGTCCAGCTCTTTCTCAACCCCAAGACCGGCCGTAAGTACACAACAAGCCAGTTTTACGATGAGTGGCGGCGTACCCCTGGCTGCCCGAAAGGCTGGTCGCCCCACAAGGGACGGCACTGGTGGGCGTGCCAGACCTTGTGGAAGAGGATGGAACAGCAGCGGGAAGCCTGGCTCGCCGCTGTCGGCAGGGGGCTGGAGGATACGGTCCGGCAGTCTGTTCATGCCAGTGTGATGTCTGTCATTCAGATAGAAATCAAGTCGCAGCTGCGCCATGTCAGCTGGGAAACCTCAATGATTTACCTTCAGTGGGTGTTTGATCGACTTGGAATTGCTCACAACGTACATGACAAGTATCTGCAGAGCATCGCTGACGATGAGGATGACTCGGATTGAGCCTGAGAGACGTCAACAAGGACCATCTTGCCGAACATATGGAGGAGCCCGGTCGGCTGACGCTTGTCTCGTCCGGGGCTGAATTACCCGATCATCAAGACCCGCTCAAATTCTGGACGCTTCATCCGAAGGAGAACACCTTCGTTGATCTGGCCATTTTCGCGCTGGGTCAGAATGAGCCAAGAGGAAATGGAGGCGGAACCTGGCATGGCGCTTTCTCGGGTCGCCCACAGTTGATCCATCAACTCGCTCCCGCCATACGTACGAACCTTCAAGGCAAGGCGAGCCGTACCGCCAAGGAGGCATTGATCAGCTTGCGCGAATGGTGGCGTGTGCTCGACACCGTCGAAAGGGACGCTGCACTGGCCGGGCAGCCGATGGATCGGGTGGAGGATGTACGTCAGCTTACGCGGGTACATTTCTTGTACGCCTCTGGCGAAAAACATGGGGCACGCGCGCTACAGCCAAACAAGCTTACTGCTTTTAGGTATTGGGTGAACCTGACCCTGAAGTCTATCAATGAGCGGCAGATCCATAACTGGGTAGTGCGCAAGAAAGCCGCCCCCCAACTGCCTCTACCGCCTGAGGATCAGTGTACCGACCTGCGCATTGCCCTGAAGCAGGAGTGGTACGCCGTCCTCAAGCAATGGGCGGTCATGGACCGAGTCATGGCTGACAGTCTCTGCCCGACCACCACCGAGGAGGAAGATTTCCTGAAGCATTGGCGTTGGTTACAGGACGCACAGCGACGCACTGGCAAGGTACTTCCCACACCTGTCGAATTGCGGAACGGGCTCGACGACAAATACTTCACTGCCCAGACTGGGCTCAGCCTCGTCACGATGCGCGCTGTTCAGTTTCCGAGCCGCTGGGAAGTTGACGCGGCCTTCCACCAATGCCTGGTGAATACCGGATGGAACCTAGCCACGCTATTCTCCCTGGACGCGCTTACGGATTTCCTCCGCGACAACGAATGGGACCCCGCTCGCTACTTGCTGATCGGGTCGAAGGCCCGTGCCGGTGGAAAGGAGCAAGTAGTAGATGGCCTCTGGAAAACTCGCTACGGTCCCGGCTACATCATTAAGACGCTACTGGACCGCAACGCACCTCTGCGCGCTCAACTTCAGAATAGGTTAGCAGCAGAGCGTGCCACGTACGAGCGGATGCTGCAGGAAGGGGCTGGTGCCGAAGTTCTGACGCAACAACTGATTGCTATTCAGACCCTTGAGGAAGGCTGTCGCAGCGTCTGGCTCTACGTTGATCATTACGGGGAGATCAATTGGCTGATTCATGGGCAGTCAAGTTACACAATAGATGGTACGCAACGACCGTTCCTCACTGCCTTCCTGAATCGCCTTAACCGAATCCGCGATGCCAATGGGAAGGTGGCGATTCCCCATGTCAGGCCGAAGGACTTCCGCAACATGTTCGCCCTCTACGTTTGGCGGATCAGTGGGGGCAACATCCTTGACGTCATGGCAGCTCTCAACCACGCTTGGCTGAAGACAACTGACGACTATCTCAATCAGAACATACTGAACGAGGAACGCGATGCCGCGATCCTGATGTTCCTCAATCTCCTCTTCGCCCAATTAGGCGATGGCCGCCTTGACCTGACGATCCTCGCCCACCAACTCCGCTATGGCACTGTAACGCCAGAAATGGATCGGCGTCTGGCTGAGTACCGCTCGCTGCCGCGTGCATGGCCAGGTATTGGCTGCAAGGATCCTCGCCACCCACCCGCAGAGATTCAAGGCACCTCCCTCGTGCCGGTTTGCCCAGGTGAGCGCTGCCTGCTGTGCAAGCCCAACGCCGTGATTCTTCCGGAGGCGCTGGACTTCGTGTCCCGGCGTGTCGAGGAACTGCTCGCATACCAGTCTGCCGTTCCGATCACGGCCTTCCAAGGCGTGCCTGCCGACGAGTTGGCCAACGCTCTCCTCGTTTTGCGGCTGTTCCCGCCAGAGGCGGTAGAGAAGGCGCGCACACGTTGGGCGACAGCTATCGAAAACGGACAACATCGCGTGCCCGGTCTACGGCCGCACGCAGAAAAGAGGATTGTATGAGCGAAGAAACCCTTCCCGTCATGCCTCCAGCCCCAGCAGCTTCCGGATTTGACAGTGGACGGATGCAAGTATCCTTGCTGTTTCCCGAAGAGTCACTGCAACACCTGTCCCGCGAAGATGCCGCACGCTGCCAAGCCCTTCTGGGGCACGGCGAGGTTTGTGGTGTTTGGGAAACATCCGAGGCAATGATTGGAGATCGCCGTCTGGCGGATCACGCAAAGCGAGTCCGTCTACGCGACCGGATCAACGCCTTTATTCCAGAGGACATCGAGTCGTCGGCAGAGCTCGATATTCTCCTTGATGAGGGCACCCTTCAGCTTACTCGCTATGCGCTGCTTTTGAGGCTCGCACCTTGTGGGATGCGCCATGGCAAGGGTCGCCCGCTCGACGCCACGGTTGTGTTGAACAGGGTGTACGCCGATGTTCCCCCTATTCTCGCCAGGGCTATCATCCGCAAGCTCGCAGCGGCCAATCCTGCCGCCACGGGACTTCTCGTCCACCTGGCTGCGGAGGACGTGATCGAGTTTCAAAAGGTCAGAAGCCGCCGGAATGAATTCGACCGGATGCGGATGATGATGGAAATGGGGCTTTGGCATGACGTCCCACCGAAGAATGATATTACCCGCACCACAAACCCCAAGGGGGAGCGCGAGACCCCCGTGCCCCTCGAAGATTCCTCTGAGTACCAGCCAATCCCCGACGATTACCTCGAAAAAATGGGGCCGCGGGTCCTCTGGGTCGTGGAGGAACTTGGTCCCAACCTGATTCACTTGCTAGAAGCCATCCCGGAACTCTTGGCAGGCAGCGCTCGCCATGGAAAACAGGTGCCCGGGAGAAATGTCGTAAGTAGTACGACGGGAGCAATGATCCGCCTCGCCAACTACTTCGAGCAAAACGTATGGCGCGACAGTAACGGCGATCCGCTCGCGGCCCCGTGTTTCCCGCTAAAGATTGGCGATGCCTACGGATTTGCGAAAAATTGCAATGTCTACGAATGGCCGCCTCGTACCTTGGCGCATGTGCATAACCTGTCCGTTACCCTCCAGGCGGCACACCTCTGGATCGCCCTGCTGGCCATGGCCGGCCGAGACAGCGAGGTCCAAACGCTAACACGTGACTGCGTTTCTTGGAACCGCAACTGCAAGCAGTACGTGAAAGGCAAAACCTACAAGTTAAGCCCGCTCCTGGCCGGCGAAGAGCGCGACTGGCCAGCGCCGGAGGCCCTGGTGCTCGCCTTGGGCCAGCAGCGGCGCCTAGTCGAAGCGTGGGAGCGAATTGCTCCCGTCTGGCCAAAGAAGACGAAAAAACGGGATTTCACAGTCATCGAGGGCGACCACCTCTGGGCGTCACTGGGGCGAAGCGGCAACGGCGTGGACGAGCCTCTCGTTGTTTCAACAGCGGCGCTTATGCAGTTAGCCAGGCGTGTCGGCCTGACGGACAGGCCGGGTGACATTAACCTTCACGCACATCGGTTTCGCAAGACTACCGCCCGGCTCGTAGCCATCGCCGCAGTCGATTCTCCTCGCATCCTCAAGAAGCTACTGGGCCATAAGGACATTGCGATGACGCTACATTACATCCTGGCCGACAAGGCCATCCAGGCGGAAATACTCAAGGTGGAGAACGAGCTACGCATCATGCGGGCCAAGGGTCTCATTGAGGACATCCATGCTTCCTTGCACAATCCTGGATCCACACCCTACGGTGGCCACGGCGGTGGCGCCATGCCTCGTCTCACGAAGATGGTCGCCGAGTATGAGCAGGAGTTGCACCGCCAGGGTAAGGAGTGGGATGCCGAAGACGCCTACGAACTGGCGCGCGTCATGACCGTCAATGGCCGCTACTGGCGCATCACGGCACCCGGCGTGATCTGCCTCAAACCCGCCGCTCGCAAATCTGGCCCCTGCACCTGCGATTCCAGCTGTGAGAACCGTGTGGAGGACGAAACCGCCCGGCGGGATGTCCTCGAAGTCATCGAGGTGCTGATCGACCATGGTCGGCGCGCTCTCGCAGAGAACGATCTGATCTTGCTGTCCCGCACAGTTACCGACCTGGACAGGGATCTGCAGCGTTTCGGGGACATCGCTGCCCAGTACAGCAACCATCACGACATTCGTAGCTTCCGGGAGGCGCTTGTATGACCAACCGATACGTGGAGGCGGCGCGCAAGCGCGGCGAGGCACGAACCGCCGAGGTGGAACGCAAGGTCAGGACGGCTATGGAAACCATCGTGGCCGAAATCCAAGACAACGATGGCATCTACCCCCATGCCAAAGGCAGACTAAGCAAGAACGAGTTTGCGCGCCGGGCCGGCATTAGCCTGACAACCTTGTTCACCCCGAAGCAGAAAGAACTCGCTGAAGAGGTTGACCTATGGCTCGAAAAGCTTCGGAAAACCGAGACGATAGGGACGAAACGTGTGCGCCGCGAGTACAAGGAGCGGGCGGCGGACTGGGAGGAGCGCTACAACCTGATTGCAGACAACCTCTGCAAGGCTGAGCTGGAAACCCAGGCGGCCGAGGCCGAGCGTGACAAGGCACTCGCCAAGGTGCAGGAACTCGAACAGCAGATTGCCGCCCTCCTCGAACAGTTGCGCCTCGCCGGTGCGTCGAATGTGAAGCCTTTCCCCAAGGGAGGAAAATCCTGATGCCACGCCCTTCCGTGATACCGGGCATCAAGGCTCGCCTTGAGGAATATCTCGACCAAAGAGAGGCCGAATTCCTCGCGCAAGGAGATGATGCCATGCCGACCCTGCCGGTGACGCCGGACGGCAAGGTCAATGTGCGGGCCTTGGCCGAAGCGATTGGCCTCAAGCAAACCCAGGAGAAATATCTCTACGAGCGCAAGGAACTGACCGATCTCATCAACTGCATCGCCGAGGGGCAGGGGGTGCTGACCATCGGGTCGCGGGTCAACCAGACGGATGCGGACAAGGCGATCAAGGAGCGCTTGATTCGGCAAGCGAAGAGTGTTCAAGAGTCATCCCAGGCGGCGGTGGAAGCCGTGGCTGCCCAGGAGGAGCTACTGGAGCGCATCCGCACACTTTCGGCCGAACTGGAGGCATCCAAGGCCGAAATCGGTCGGCTGCGTGCTCGATTGCAAGCCGTCGAAAACGGTATCTGGGTAGCCGTGCAATGACCGGCGGCTTTGCCTTCGACTCCGAAGTGACAGTCACGCGCGTGGTCTCCACGCTGGAGTACGGCACGATCTTCGTCGGAGAAACCCCTGTCGGCGAGAAGGTGCGCGTGCGTTACCTTGGGCGGCGTGAGATGCCCGTCGTGGGTGATACCTTCACCATTAAGGGGCAATGGGCAACCTTCACCGACAAGTATCGTCGTGTCCACCACCAGGTCGAAACCAAGGTGATGAAGCGCAGGGCGGTACTTGGAGACCTGCTCGCGCCTTTCCTCCAGCGTATCCCCAACGTTGGCCCACAGAGGGCGGAACGCTTGATGCGACGCTACGGTCATGATCTCATCGAGGTCCTGGACGACCCTGCGCGCATGGCCGAGGTCGCCGAGGTCCTGGAGCCGGGCAAGCCGGCGCTCGCAGCACGTATTGCCGCGCAACTGTTCTCCTCTATGGCCGAGAAGTCGGCGGCCGACCAGATCAAGCTCGCCGAGGCCGACTTCCTTGTCATGCTGGAGAAGGTCGGGCTGCGCGAACCACGTGTCGCCAACCAGCTCTGGCGCTTCTGTGCAGGCATCGACGCCATCGAGCGACTACTGCGCAACCCCTATCTTGCCGCTCATCTTACCTCCTGGAAGGTGGCGGATCGCGTGGGCAAGCTGCTGTTGCGCAAAGATCACCCGGATGCCGATCTCGACAATCATCCCGCACGCTTCATGGGTGCGCTGGCAAGCGTCTGGCGCGAATTGCTGGCCAATGGCGATAGCGCCGTCACCGAAGCAGCCTTGCGCGAGATGCTAGCCAAGCGCGGCGTAGATGCCGACTTGGCCCTTCGCCATGCCGAAGGGATCGGCAATCTCAGGCGTAGCGGCAAACTTGTCCGCGCGCCAGGTGCCGCTTGGATTGAGGACGAGGTCGCAAGGATGCTCCGGATCATCGAGGCGACCCCGGCCAGCCTGGCCATCCCTGACGAACAGCGGCTCGACCAATTGATCCGCGATGCCGAGATGGCATGCGAACTGCGCCTGACCGTCGAGCAGGCCGGCGCGTTGCGCCGGCTCATCTGCTTGCCGCTTGGAGTGCTGCAAGGCGGTGCCGGCGTCGGCAAGACCACGGTGATGAAGGTGCTGGCCTACATTTGGGAGCGGCAACGTGGCAACGTGGTGTTTGGCGCCTTGGCAGGCAAAGCAGCGCTGCAGCTTTCGCGCGGGGCTTCGACCCACGACGCCCCTCGTCTGGCGCATACGCTGGCGCGGCTGATCGGCATGCTGGAGCAGCAGGCCGCCTACGAGGAGAACCCGCAGAACGGGCGCCGACCCGACGTGGAGTTCAACAGCAGAACCCTGCTGGTTATCGATGAGGCGGGCATGATGGATACCCCCACCTTCTACCAGCTGCTAAAGCTCCTGCCCAAGGGCGTACGCATCCTGCTTGCCGGCGACGACGGTCAGTTGTTCCCTGTGGCATTTGGAAAGATATTCCACGACCTTGTCGCAGAGGGGTCGCGTGTTGCAACGCTGACCAAGGTGCTGCGCCAGGCGGAAGACAGCGCGATTCCTCTGGTTGCCTGGCAGGTCAGGAGCGGCCATGCCCCGGTCCTGCCGGCCTGGAATGGGGAAGCCAAGGGGGTATTCCTGATCGACTCCCAACGCCTGGCCAGGCTGGCGCGCACGGACGACTTCATGCTGATTGCAGCTCGCCGGCAGACCGTTGACGAATGGAACCACAGCGAGGCCATGAAGCGGCGGAATGATGCCACGCCAACCCGCCGGCTCGGGCCTCTGGCCACTGTGGCGGTGGGTGACCCAATCATCATCACGCAGAACAGGTACAGGCATGGTCTCTTCAATGGCCTGCTCGGCACGGTAATCGACATCGCCGGCGAGCGGGTCCAGATCCACTTTGACGGCGAAAACAGTCCGCGTGACTTGCCGGAGGAAGCGGAGGCAGATGTCGATCTGGCCTACGCTATTACCTGCCACAAGGCCCAGGGAAGCGCCGCTGCCACGGTTGTTCTGATGGCAGACGATGGTGCGCTGGTGACCCGGGAATGGCTGTACACGGGCATCACACGGGGCCGCGAGTTGATCCTGCTCAATGTCGAGGATCAGGGGAGGCTTGTCGAGGCGGTGGCACGGCGAACCGAGAGGACGACCGGGTTTGCTTTCTAAGAAGCGGAGGCGGGGTCAAGCGGCGTGGAATAAATGGGAGGGTATTGGGTCCGCTCCTGAATTATTGTTCTGAGTTCGCCAGACTTGGATCGTTCTTACGCAGAACGCATCCTCTCCAGCACTTCCCAGCGCTCCAGCAATTCCAGAAGTTCGAGCTCAATTGCATCGAGCCGAGCCTTCAACTCTGACACAATTTGCGGCGTCTCGCGGTAGAGGGCGGGGTCGGCGAGGCGCTCGTTTAGCCTGGCCTGCTCCAGCTCCAAGGTTTCGATGCGCTCCGGGATCGCCTCAAGTTCACGGCCTTCCTTGTAGGAGAGCTTGGTCTTCGGCTTATCCGCTTTCACGGCCGACACTGATGCTTCTTTTGGTTTCTCGGCCTTAGCTTTTGCAGGCGTGGCATGTCGGGCGCGATACCCCTGCCAGTCGGCGTAACCGCCGGCAATCCCGATCCATCGACCTTCGCCCTCGTAGCACAAGGACTGCGTGGCCACATTGTCCAGAAAGGCACGGTCGTGCGATACGAGGATCACCGTGCCAGTGTAGTCTTGTAGCAACTGTTCCAACAGTTCGAGCGTATCGATGTCGAGGTCGTTGGTGGGTTCGTCCAGCACCAGTAGATTCGCAGGCCGTGCGAAAAGCCGGGCCAGGAGCAAACGGTTGCGCTCGCCTCCAGACAGGGCGGAAACCTTAGCCCTTGCACGCTCGCTCGGGAACAGGAATCCCTCCAGATAGCTAATAACGTGTTGGCGGTGACCGGCAATTTCTACGTAATCTGAGCCCGGTGAAATGGTGTCGATCAGGCTCTTCTCGTCGTCGAGCTGGTTACGAAACTGGTCGAAGTAGGCCACCTCCAGTTGGGTGCCTTGGTGAATACGGCCGGAGTCGGCCTTGAGGTCACCGAGAATAAGGCGGATAAGCGTGGTCTTGCCGCAGCCGTTCGGGCCGATAAGGCCAAGCTTGTCGCCGCGCATGACGGTAAGCGAGAGGTCCTTGATGAGGTGGCGCCCGCCGAAACCGTGGCTCACCCCTTCCAACTCGGCAACCAGTTTGCCAGAGCGCTCACCGGCATCGAGGGCAAAGCCTACCTGGCCCACGCGCTCCAGACGCGCGGCGCGTTGCCGCCGCAGATCCTCAAGACGCCGCACGCGCCCCTCGTTGCGGGTGCGGCGCGCCTCGATGCCCTTGCGGATCCAGACTTCTTCCTGTTTCCAAAACTTGTCGAACTTGCGATTGTGAATGGCCTCAACCTCAAGCTGCTCCGCCTTCTTCTGCTGGTAGGCGCTGAAGTTGCCTTGGTACTCGCGTAACTGACCGCGATCCAACTCAATGATGCGGTTGGCGACGTTGTCGAGGAAGCGGCGGTCATGGGTGATGAAGAAGAGTGCACCGGTGAAGGCGACGAGCAGTTCTTCTAGCCAGGAGATTGCCTCGAAATCGAGGTGGTTGGTAGGTTCGTCGAGCAGCAGGAGTTCCGGCTCGCCAACCAAGGCCCGGGCCAGCGCCACGCGTTTCTTCTGACCACCGGAGAGGGCATCGACCTGTGCGTCGGCGGGCAAATCGAGGCGGCCCAGGGTCTCCTCCACCCGGCTGTTGAGACGCCAGGCGTCGGCGGTTTCCAGTTCGTGGCTGAGTCGATCCAGTTGTGCGAGATCGGCCGCCTCGGCTGCGTGGCCGACACGGTGGGCCACGGCGTGGTATTCGGTGAGCAATCGGTGAGCATCGCCGACGCCCTCGGCCACTGCCTCGAACACCGTGTGGCCGGGCTTGAATACGGGCTCCTGCGGCACGTAGGCCAGCCGTAGACCGGGCTGGCGCCAAACATCTCCCGCATCTGCATGAATCTCGCCTGCAACAATCCGCAGCATGCTAGATTTTCCCGTGCCATTACGGCCAATTAACCCGATTCGTTCCCCCTTCTCCAGGACCAGAGACGCACCATCCAGCAGGGGCCAGTGACCAAAAGCCAACTCTAGTTTGCTCAAAGTAATAAGAGGCATAAATGTCTATCCCTGCTACGCTGCCAAAACCATCGAAGGGCTGGATTTTACAGGCCATCTTGTGCCTCATCCCAATAACTGCCGACTCAGCCAGCCCTAACGCCGTATCGGTCGAGGTCACATCACCCTACCCACCTTGCTGAACGAAATCCGGCACTGAGCGGAGGGCTGTCAAGGGGACCGTGGAATAAATGGAGGGGACCCGCCCTGCGGGGAGGGGCCGTTTATGCCGCGAAAGCCCCTTTACAGGCCGTAGCGACCCCATGCTCTGTGGCAAGGGGTGGGGTTCGTTTCAATAACCCCACCCCCTGCCACGCGGCGAGCGCGGGGTATGGGGCGGAGCCCCATGGTTCTATGACCGCTCGTTTCCGGGCAGGGTGTCGGCTAGGCTTGCCAAACGAGGAAGAGGCCCAGGGCAACCAGCATGCCACCCAGGATCGCATTCATGACGCGACGGGCCCGGGATGAGATCAGCCGTTGCCCCAGAAGATGGGCGCCCCGCGCAATGGCGAGTAAGGGCAAACCGGCGCCAAGGCCGTACAGGAACATCAGCGCCGCCCCAAAACTGGGGCTGCCGTTCATGGCGACGGCACTTAGTATGCCGATGAGAATGGGCGTCGCACAGGGTGCGATTGCCAAGGTGAAGAGGAAGCCGACCATGAAAGCGCGACCCATCCGAGGGACGAATTGCTTCAGGGTCGAAGCGCGGGACAGCCAGGGGATGTACAAGGTAGGGTGCAGCCGGACCACACCGAGAAGGTCCAGTCCCATGATGAGCGGCACCGACGCGAGGAGCAGCCGCAGCGTCACCGGCATCTGCCCGAAGACCCAACCGAGCGAGGCTGTCACCGCTCCCATGGCCGTCGTGGCACTTGCCATGCCAGCGATGAAAGCGAAGGCGATCCGGCCGGAGCGGGAACCCCCTTCCGGGTGCAAGCCCGCCTGCCCCAGGTAGCCGAGGGCGGCTGGGTACATGGGCAGGCAACATGGATTGAGGGCAGTGGCCAAGCCCCCGAGTAGCACGAGGGGAATCAATAGCGGGGAACCGCTCTGGAGCCAAGGCGTCAGCCACTCGGCAATGCTATCCATCGCCTACTGGCGCAGCAGTGTTTCGGCTTGGGCCAGCGCTTGCCGAAGCTCGGCCTGCACGGCGTCGCTCTCGCCCACAATGCGCTTGCGCTCCCGGCCGGTACTATCCACGAACACCACGGTAGGCAGGAAGCGCACCTGGTACGCCTGGATCAGGGGATTCTCGGGGGACCAATCAACCTTGGTGACGCCAATACGTTCTCCGTAACGCGCCTCTGCCTCTTCCACAATCCGTAGGATCGCCCGGCAGCTTGCACTGTCGTCACCCTTGAAGAGGACGACCTGGGGGCCGCTAACGGCTGCGGTAGCGACCGCGGCGGGGTGGCTTTGAGGCCATTTTGCCCAGATGAGCGCGGCAACGGCGGTGAGAGCGATGATGAGGAGTGCACGGCGCATTCTTGTTCCTTTCAGTGGCAGGCGCCCGAGCAGCCACACTTGGCCTCGGGTGCGGGGGATTCTATTTCTCCAGGAGCCCGGTCCTGCACGTAGTCGTGCCCTTCCCGAAGCGCGGTCTCGGCCCGTGCCAGCTCCCTACCCAGGTAGGCAGCATGATCCAGGCGGCTGATGAGTCCTTCCGCAATGAACGTGCTGTAGAGCGCGGTTGGGGTGGCTCCCTCGACCACCCGGTCCAAAGTGCCATTATTGGCATAGTGTTCGAGCACGAGGCATTTCCGACGCCTGTCCGGATAGAGCACCAGGTAGCCGGCGGGGTCCGACACCAGGCGCGAAGGTTCCTGGGCCTGCTGGACCGGGATTGTGTTCCCATGGGCGAAGGTTGCTGTCGCCGGCCCTGGATCGTTGGCAGCCGCCTTGGCAATTTCACCGGCAATGGCCTCCAGGTCTGTCATGCCGATGCAGTCCATCACCTGTACTTGCCGGCGGAACGCTTCGACCTGCTCAAGGGAGACATTCTTGATGACGGGGCGTTTCCCCTCGGCGCCGCTTATCCGACCCCTGTCTTCCAGACCGTTCATCATGAGGGCAACGAGGGACTGCCCTGGCAGGTGGCCTATAGCCTTCTGGGTGTCTTCGCCGCAGACGATGAGGAAGCGGATGTGGGGATTGGGCAACAGGTTGCGGATCAGGTGCTCGATGCCCAGGTTCTCGGTGTGCAGGCTTCCGACGATGGCCAAGCCAGGCGCTTGGGTTCCGGCCAGGCGGGGCATCAGATCGTCGGAGTTGAGGGTGCAGACGGCGACCGGCGCCTGATAGCGCACCACGCGATAGTCACCGGGCAGCGGCGGCCAGCCCTCGCGCTCCTCCGGGTCGGCAGTCGCGCAGTGGGCCATTTCCGCTATGGCCGGGTCGATCTCGGCGGTAGCGTTGGTAGCGACCGCCGGCCAGCACACCTCGCAGCCCAGGCATTCGTAGCGCTTCGGCTCGAAGAGAGCCAGGGCCTCCTTGATGAGTTCCGGCAATAGCTCTCGAATAGGATGCGATTGCTCCAGCGCCTGCACGGTATCCTGGAAGCAGCCACAGCGGTGGCACTTGGTGGCGGCCATGGCGAGGCGTATCTGTTCCTCTGCTGCTTCAAGTCCCCGGGCGCTCATGCGATACGCTCCTCAAGTAGGCAAAGATCGCCCCTCAGGGCTTCAAGCAGCCCCGGGCTGTTCAGACGGTAGTAGACCATCTTGCCGTCGTTGCGCATGGCAAGCCAGCGCTGGTCGCGCAACAGCTTCAATTGATGCGACGTGGCGGCGACGGTAAGGCCCAGCACATGGGCTACGTCGCAGACGCACAATTCGCCCTGGGCCAGCGCCAGGAGGATCTTGAGGCGGGTGGCGTTGCCGAGCAACTTGTAGAGTTCGGCAAGTTGGGGCAGCGCCCCTTCATCCTTGGCCAGTTCCGCCTTGATGCGGGCAACCTTCTCCTGCTCGAAGCAGGTGACGTTGCATATCGGACTCTGGATGATATTGGAAGCCGCTTTCAAGGTCGCCCCTCATTTCGATGATTTCGAAAATGATAATGTGAGGCAGACAGGTTGGAAAGCGTCGCGTTCCTGAGAAGCCGCAGGAGGATTCTTCCTTCACTGTAAATCAAAGTGGCATGCAGTCATCCGTCCTGGCGCTCTACGGAAGTTGCGCATTTTATTTTCCGTAGAATGTATTGACGCTATATTAGCGACAGTCCCATGTGCAAAGCTGTTTTGGGATACTCATCGAGTGTTCCGCTCCGTATACTTGAGGACTTTCTGTTCGCTCCGGAGCGCGCCCGTTCGCCGGTCAGCTCGCTGTCCGGCGGCGAACGCAATCGCCTGCTGCTGGCTCGTCTGTTTGCCAAGCCGGCCAACGTGCTGGTTCTCGACGAACCAACCAACGACCTCGATATCGAAACTCTGGAATTGCTCGAGGAACTGCTGCAGAACTACGAAGGGACGCTGTTCCTGGTCAGCCACGACCGGACTTTCCTCGACAATGTGGTGACGCAGACCATCGCCGCCGAGGGGGAGGGGCGGTGGCACGAGTATGCCGGCGGTTACAGTGACTGGGCGTCGTACAAGGCCGGTGTGGCGAAGGATGCCGCCAAGGCCCGGTCCGAAACGAAACCGGTGGTCAAAGCTGTCGAGCCGGTCAAGGCAAAGGGCGACAAGCTTTCCTGGAAGGAACAGCGGGAGCTCGAGGCATTGCCGGGGAAAATCTCTGCGTTGGAAGGCGAGCAGGCCGATTTGACGAAGCGCCTCGAGGATCCGTCGATCTACCAGATCGACCCGCAAGCCGCCAAGCAGGCCGCAGAACGGCTTGCAGCAATCGATGACGAACTGATGATTCTGCTGGAGCGCTGGGAGGCGCTGGAGTCGCGTGCCGGTGGTTGAGTCCGGCTACCGCTCCTCGTTCTGCCCGTCGGCTTCCCTTGCCGGCAACGGATCCAGGCCAAGGCGCTGACGCACGACTTCCGGTTTGATGTTGAGCAATTGCCCGATATCCTTGTAATCGTCGGGCAAGGCCGGATCGTCCCAGCCATGGGATGAGTGGCGAGCCAGGCGTACCGCCAGGGTCGCATTGCGAACGCGCGCCTGCTCTGCGTTGTCGTCGTCGATCAAGGTCTGGAGCAGCGGCGGCAGATGCCAGACGCGGCAAAGCTCCCGCTGGATTTCCTGAAAAGTGAAGCCGAGCACTTGTGCTTGCGCATCGGCGCTGCGCATCCCCGGATGCGCTTTCAGCAGTTCCTGGATGCGCAGGCCGAGTTTCGGCGCGGTACACCACACCAGCATTTCGGCCAGGTCATGGAGCAGCGCTGCTACACGGACTTCCTCCATGTTGATGTCCTGTCGCCAGACCGCCCATTCCTGGGCGTAGTCGGCGGCGCGCTGGGCGCGGCGGATGATCTGGAGGACGCCGAGAAGCGCTTGCGGGCCGGCTTCCTTGACCTGTTCCTCGATGGTGAACAGCTCGTTGAAGCGGTTGAAGAAAGGTTCGATGCCGGCCATCATCACCGCGCTGGCGATGGTCGTGATATCCCGTTGCAGGGAGCGCCCGCGCATCGGCTGGATGTAGGCCAGCACACGTACCGTCATGATCGGGTCTTGCAGGATCAGGTGGGCGAGTTCGCGGACATCGACGCGGTCAAGATCGGCACGCATCTCCTCCAGGCGGCGTTTGGTGACGCGCAGGATGGGCAGCCCGTTATTGCTGAACAACAGTGTCCAAGAGTCAATGTCGGGTAGCGCGTGGTCAAGCATTGTCGGTGGGCTTTCGAAGGGCGTGTCCTTGAGGGCAGGGAGGAGTGTAAGGTGGCTGGCTATGCCGGGCAAGGGCGGCAGCGTGCGATAATGCCCCTTCGCTCAAACATTCACGAACCATCATGCGCTACCAAGTCGTTCCGGTTACTCCCTTCGAGCAGAACTGCACTCTCTTCTGGTGCGAGAAAACCCGCCAGGCCGTCGTGATCGATCCGGGTGGCGACATTGAACGCATTCTGCGCGCGCTGGAGGGCGAGCAGCTGACGTTGGCCAAGGTGCTGGTCACTCACGGCCACATCGATCATGCCGGCGGCGTTGCCGCACTGGCGGAGCAGACTGGCGTACCGATCGAGGGACCGCACGAGGAGGATCGCTTCTGGATCGAAGGCATGCCGCAGCAGAGCAAGATGTTCGGCTTCCCCAATGTACGCAGCTTCGAACCGACGCGCTGGTTGAAAGGCGGCGACAAGGTTCATTTTGGCGAGGTCGAGTTGGACGTGCTGCACTGCCCCGGGCATACGCCGGGTCACGTCGTTTTCTTCCATGCACCGAGCCGTCTGGCCCAGGTCGGTGATGTGCTCTTTCAAGGCTCCATCGGCCGAACCGATTTTCCGCGAGGTGATTACGATACGTTGATCAGCTCGATCAAGGGGCAACTT
Source organism: Dechloromonas sp. ARDL1 (assembly GCF_051122455.1). NCBI lineage: Bacteria > Pseudomonadati > Pseudomonadota > Betaproteobacteria > Rhodocyclales > Azonexaceae > Dechloromonas > Dechloromonas sp. ARDL1. The sequence continues at coordinate 2,458,953 of NZ_CP168939.1, read as the reverse complement.
TTTCCGCTGGGCGATGACGTCGCATTCATCCCCGGCCACGGCCCGATGTCTACCTTTGGCGAGGAGCGCCAGTTCAACCCCTTCCTGTCCGGGCGCTTCGGTTGATTAGTTTGCCGGGCGGATTTTTGCTGCCCAACTGATGGCGGTCAATTGGGTATCCAGATAGATTTCCGGCGATATGCCCAATGCGTCGAGCTTTTCCGACGCCACAGTCAGTTCGCGTTTCTCGACGGCGCAAACGGCGCTCAGGAGTTTGCCGAACGGTCCCTCGAGCTCGCCCAGCGCCTGCTGCGCTAGCTCAGGCAAGGGGAGCTGGTTGAGAATCTCGGACATTGGCATGTTGAGCAGCACGTCCAATAGCGAAAAGGTACCGATCATGAACGCCATGTCTTCCGGGTGTTCGAGTGCCGGGTCCAGCGGGAGTCGCGAACACAGCAGTTCGATGAGGCGGCCGCGAGCTGCTGCTTTCGGGAGCAGTGGGGTCGGGTGCTGGCCGTTATTGGGGTCGGAATAGACCAGGAGTTGCAACCAACGCTGCAGTTGCCGGCGCCCCAGCAGGTTGATGGCTTGGCCGAAGCTGGTGATCGGGCTACGCGGGGACATGGCGGCCGAGTTGACCAGCCGGAGCAGGCTGTAGGAGAGCTTGGATTCCTCGCGGAAAATGTCTTCAAGGTCGCTCGTGCTGGCATCGCCCTCGATCAGACTGAGCAGTTTGAGCAACTTGAGCTTGGTCATGTCGGCCTTGCCCGGCATGGCCGAACGAGCCAGTAGATACTCACCTGTCGAGAAGCTGCTGGCATTGGCCAGGGTCCACTCGCGGTCGTTCTGGGTGTGCAGCCCAGTGATGCCGATAACGGTCCGGCTGGCCATGCCCAACAGATTGTACGGCGGCAGGCTGCGAGCGTGGCTGGCGTCGATGAGCAGGTAGTCCCAAGTGCCGCTAGCGGGCAGCTTGATACTAGAGCTTGCGGCCAAGGCCAGCTTGCGGCTTGCCTGACGCAATTGGCTTTCCAGTGCTGTCAGTGCTTCATGGTTGTCCGGCGAAATGTCGGCCGAAAACACGATCACCGCGCGTTCTCCCTTGTTCTGCAAGGAACCGCAATTGCTTTCTGCCGGGAAAAACCATGGCAGACGCTGGTCGAATTCATCAAATTGCGGTGAATTGGCCAGTTGCGAAAGCAGTTCCGGATTGCGTGTGCCATTGGGAAGTTCGGCAAGGAAGGCAGCCCAGGCGTCGTCCGAACCCAACATCGGGTGGATGAAGACGTAAGGCAATTTGGTCATGGCGTTTCTCGTCATTATTTTTAACAATAATAACAAACCGACGCCTCCCCGTGTTCGCACTCCGCCACAAATATGCAAGCGGAAAAGCCGGGCGTTGCTTCAACGTATAATCCCTACATGACTCCGCTTTATTGGACGCAGGCCTCCGAAGAATTGGCCGCCAACGATCCGCTCATGGCCGAACTGGTGGCGCGTTACCGAGGCGCTTCGCTGGTTTCTCGCGGCGATCCGTTCTCTACATTGGCGCGCTCCATTGTCGGGCAGCAGATATCGGTCAAGGCAGCCGATTCGGTGTGGGCGCGCTTCGTCGCGCGTGTGGGTGAGGTTACGCCGAGCCAGGTCGGTTTGGTCGGCGAAGAGGGTTTGGCGGGCTGCGGCCTGTCTCAGCGCAAGATCGAGTACGTGAACGATCTGGCCAGGCACTTTCTTAGTGGAAAAATGAATCCTGCGCTCTGGGTGGATCTGGATGACGAAGCAGTCATTGCAGAGCTGGTTGGTGTACGCGGCATCGGTCGGTGGACAGCCGAGATGTTCCTGATCTTCAACCTGATGCGGCCGGATGTTTTTCCATTGGACGACATCGGCTTGCAACGTGCTGTCTTCGAGCGCTATTTCGACGGTGAAAAACAGCCGCGGCGCGTCCTGTTGGCACATGGGGAGCGTTGGCGCCCATGGCGTTCGGTGGCGACCTGGTATTTATGGCGCAGCCTCGATCCGCTCCCGGTGGCGTACTGAAACGGTAGCGACGGTGCCTTTGGGGTAAAATGCGCCGCAATTTAGCAAACGAGCAGTCCATGAAAACAAGTTTCCTCGACTTCGAGCAATCCATTGCTGACCTTGAAGCCAAGATCGAAGAGCTGCGCTTTGTGCAGGATGATTCCGCCGTCGATATTTCCGAAGAAATCGACCGTCTGCAAAGCAAAAGCGCTCAATTGACCAAGGATATCTACGCCAAGCTGACGCCGTGGCAGATTTCTCAGGTGGCCCGTCACCCGCAGCGTCCGTATACGCTGGATTACCTGTCGTTGATCTTTACCGACTTCGAAGAGTTGCACGGTGATCGCGCGTTTGCCGACGATCATGCCATTGTCGGCGGCTTGGCGCGTTTTAACGGCCAGCCGGTCATGGTCATCGGCCATCAGAAAGGCCGCGATACCAAGGAAAAGATCTACCGCAATTTTGGCATGCCGCGTCCGGAGGGCTATCGCAAGGCATTGCGCCTGATGAAGCTCGCCGAGAAATTCGGCATCCCGGTCATGACCTTCGTCGATACGCCGGGCGCCTATCCCGGGATCGATGCCGAAGAGCGCGGCCAGTCCGAGGCCATCGGCCGCAACCTCTACGTGATGGCCGAACTCAAGGTGCCGGTCATCGTTACCATCATCGGTGAAGGTGGTTCCGGCGGAGCGCTGGCGATTGCTGTCGGCGATACTGTGCAGATGCTGCAGTACTCGACCTACTCGGTCATCTCCCCGGAAGGCTGCGCTTCCATTCTCTGGAAGAGTGCCGAAAAGGCGCCCGAAGCGGCCGAAACCATGGGTATTACCGCTCAGCGCCTGAAAACGCTGGGCTTGGTCGACAAGGTGGTCAATGAGCCGCTCGGCGGTGCGCATCGTGATCATGCCGCCATGGCGCAGAACCTCAAGAAGGCCCTGCAGGATGCACTCAAGCAACTTTCCGGGCTGTCCACAGGTGAGTTGCTTGAGGCGCGCTATGAGCGGCTGATGAGCTATGGCCGCTTCAAGGAACAGCCGGTCAACTGACCTGCCACAGCGGGTCGGCAGTTTTCTCGCTGCCCGCCTTGCATCGGACGCTCCTCTTTCGGTAGGGCTGTCCGGCGGTTGTGACTCTGTCGTTCTGCTTCATCTCGTCGCCCGATCAGGATGGGTGGGGGAGGTTCAGGCCATTCATGTGCACCATGGATTGTCCCCCAATGCCGATGCTTGGGCTGCTTTTTGCGGCGATTATTGCGGCAGCTTGGGCATACCGCTCATCATTCGCCGCGTGACGGTCGCTGGCGCTTCCGGCCTCGGTGTCGAGGCCGCTGCCCGTCAGGCGCGCTATGCTGCCTTCGCAACAGCTGCTCAAGGCTGCCTGTTGCTTGCCCACCACCGTGGCGACCAAGCGGAAACCGTATTGTTCAATGTCCTGCGCGGGGCTGGCGTGAATGGCGCGGCCGGTATTCCCGTTGAGCGAAAACAGGGTGAGCTCAGGTTGCTCAGGCCCCTGCTCGATGTTTCCAGGGGCGAAATCGAAGCCTATGCCGACGCCTCCGGTTTGTCCTGGGTGACCGACGAAAGCAATACCGATACGGCATTGACCCGCAATTATTTGCGCCATGACGCCCTGGTTGGCTTGAGTCGGAGATTTCCCACGGCCGAAAACTCGCTGGCACGGGCGGCGGCCAACTTTGCTGAAGCTGCCGAATTGCTGGACGAACTGGCTGAATTGGACTGGCGGCAGGTGAGTGACGGTGATGCCGCAACAATGGCTGGATTGCGCCAACTGAGTTTCTCACGCTTGAAGAACCTGCTGCGCCACCGTCTGCGCCGCCTGGGCTGGCAAGCTCCCGTGGCAAGCCGTCTCGATGAATTCGCCAGGCAACTCCTTTTGGCTGCACCCGATCGTCATCCTGAGCTCGTGCTCGGCGAGGGCGTGATGCGTGTGGCGAACAGGCGACTTCACTGGTCGCTAAGAAAATAACAAACTGTTACCAAGCGCCTTTCCGCGGCCAATGGCCTTCAGTTACAATCAAAGAATTACTTTATTCATATACAGGCCATGATTACCGGATCCCTTGTCGCCATCGTTACGCCCATGCATGAAGATGGCAGCCTCGATTTGAACGCCTTCCGCAAGCTGCTCGATTTCCATGTGCAGGAAGGTACCGACGCCGTGGTCGTCGTCGGCACGACCGGCGAGTCGCCGACCGTCAACGTCGAGGAGCATTGTGAACTGATCAAGGTGGCGGTAGAGCACATTGCTGGTCGCATTCCAGTTATCGCTGGTACCGGCGGTAACTCGACGGCCGAAGCGATCGAGCTCACCGAGTTCGCCAAGAAGGCCGGCGCTGACATGTCGTTGTCCGTGGTGCCTTACTACAATCGCCCGACCCAGGAAGGTATGTATCGACATTTCAAGGCGATTGCCGAGGCGGTCGAGTTGCCGATCCTGCTCTATAACGTGCCGGGTCGCACCGTTGCCGACATGTCCAACGACACCATCCTGCGCCTGGCGCAGGTGCCGGGTATCGTTGGTGTCAAGGATGCCACCGGCAACCTGGATCGCGCCTGTGACCTGATCGCTCGTGCACCGAAGGAGTTCGGCCTGTACACTGGCGACGACATGACCGCCGTGGCAACCATCGCCCTCGGCTTTCATGGCGATATCTCGGTGACCGCCAACGTTGCGCCGCGCCTGATGCACGAAATGTGCGTTGCCGCCCGCAACGGTGACATGACCAAGGCTCGCGAAATCCATTTCAAGCTGCTTGGCCTGCATCGTGACCTGTTCTGCGAAGCCAACCCGATTCCAGTCAAGTGGGCAGTTCACCAACTCGGCCTGATGCCCAACGGTATCCGCCTGCCTCTGACCACCCTGTCGGAGGCCGCGCAGCCTCGCGTTCTGGCTGCTCTACGCCAGGCCGGCCTGATTGCCTGATCCCCGGAGTACAAGAAACATGAATCGTCGGCTTTCCGGCCTCGCTCTTTCCCTGCTTGCTGTTGCGCTGGCGGGCTGCAGTATTCTTCCCGATTCCCGCAAGATCGAATACAAATCGGCCGGCAAGGTTCCGTCGCTGGATATCCCGCCTGATCTGTCGCAGATCGCCCGTGATGACAAGTACCTGGTACCCGATGCGGCCGGCAAGGGAAGCGCTACTTTCTCGGCCTACAACGCAGATCGTACGCCGCAGGCACAGGCGCAAAACACGGCTGTCCTGCCCGAGGTTGACAAGGTGCGCGTCGAGCGCTCAGGCAACCAGCGTTGGCTGGTTGTTTCTGTGCCGGCCGACAAACTGTGGGATACCGTCAAGGATTTCTGGCAGGAAACCGGGTTTATTATCAATGTCGAGCGTCCCGAAGCCGGTGTGATGGAAACGGACTGGGCAGAAAACCGCGCAAAGATCGGTCAGGATTTCATTCGCAACACGCTGGGCCGTCTGCTCGATTCGCTATACTCGACGGGCGAGCGCGACAAGTTCCGTACGCGCTTCGAGCCGGGTGCCACGCCGGGCACCACTGACGTGTTCATCAGCCACCGTGGAATGGAAGAGGTCTATACCTCATCGGCCAAGGATCAGACCCGCTGGCAGCCGCGAGCGGCCGATCCCGAGCTGGAGGTCGAAATGCTGCGTCGCCTGATGGTTCGCCTTGGCTCTGAGGAAAAGCGCGCCGAGGCTTCGTTGGCCTCGGTCAAGGCTGAACCGCGTGCCAAACTGGCCAAGTCGGACGATGGCGCCGGTACGCTCGAGGTTCTTGAGCGCTTTGACCGTGCTTGGCGTCGTATCGGTCTGGCGCTGGATCGTGTCGGCTTCACCGTCGAGGATCGTGATCGCTCGCGTGGCCTCTATTTCGTCCGCTACGTTGATCCGGATGCCGACAATCGCAGCAAGAAGGATACTGGTCTGCTGTCCAAGCTGGCATTCTGGAAGAGCGATGCCCCTGTCAATGCGAATGCCCAGTACCGCATCCATGTTAGTGAGGATGGGCAGCAAAGTGTCGTGAAGGTGCTGTCGGCCGAAGGTGGTACGGACAAGTCGGAAACCGCCAAGAAGATTCTCGGCCTGCTTCTTCAGCAATTGCAGTGATCCGTTTTGCCTCGCTCGGCAGCGGCAGCGCCGGTAACGCGCTGCTTGTCGAGTCGGGGGCAACGTGCGTAATGCTCGATTGTGGCTTTGGGTTGCGGGAGACCGCTACCCGTATGCTGCGCCTGGGCAAACTGCCTGCCGATCTTGCCGGAATATTGGTGACACACGAACATGGTGATCACGTCGGCGGCGTTTTTCGTCTGGCGAGAAAGCATGCCTTGCCGGTCTGGATGACTTACGGAACGTGGATGGCCTGCCGGGTAGTAGATAGTGACGGTCTCGATCTTCGTATCATCGATAGCCATCAGCCTTTTGGTGTTGGGGATTTCGAAATTCAGCCCTTTCCGGTTCCGCACGATGCGCGTGAGCCGGTTCAATATGTATTCTCTGCTAGCGGAAAGCACCTTGCCGTTCTGACGGATATTGGCGAAGCGACCCCGCATGTGCGCGCCAATCTCTCAGGCTGCGACGGCCTTGTCCTCGAGTTTAATCACGATGCTGAAATGCTGGCTCGCTCGGACTATCCGGCTTCGGTGAAGCGCCGGATTGCCGGTCGCTACGGTCATCTTGAAAATCGTGCAGCAGCAGCCCTGCTGGGGCAAATCGACTGTTCGCGACTGCAACATTTGGTGGCCGCGCATCTGAGCGAGCGGAATAATTGTGCTAGTCTGGTTCGGGCGCTTCTTGATGATTGCCCGGCGCTTGGTCACGGGGAGGTTTCCGTTGCAAGCCAGAAGGATGGTTTCGATTGGCGAAGCCTGAGTTAGATTCTTAAGTTTCAGGCAATAAAAAAACGGGGCCGTGGCCCCGTTTTTCTTGAAATCAAGAAGATTACTTCTTGGCTTCCATGCCGGCCATGCCAGCTTGCTCAGCCGGCTTGGCGGCTTCCATGCCGGCCATGCCAGCTTGTTCTGCCGGCTTGGCGGCTTCCATGCCGGCCATGCCAGCTTGTTCTGCCGGCTTGGCGGCTTCCATGCCAGCTTGCGGAGCGGCGGCCGGAGCCGGGGCAGCAGCCGGAGCCGGAGCGGCGGCCGGAGCAGCTTCTTCCTTCTTACCGCAAGCGGTCAGGGCAACAGCCAGCAGGGCGGCAACGAGAATAGACTTATTCATGGGATTTCCTTATCGACAAGAACCAACAAAATCTTAATTTATCGGAGATCAGGAGCTACCTGATCAGCACATTATTATAACAATAATTTATTTGCGGAGGGCTGTGTTTGTTGCGTTGCGGAATGGCATCCGGATACTAGAGGCCAACGGTTGAATTGGTGATGCGCTCACCGCCTTCCGCCCATATTTCGCGAAATTTTGCCAAGTAGGGCCTCAGTTCGTCGCTTTCGTCAATCAGGAGCTTGCTGCGCGGCATGTCGCGTTCAAAGCGTATCAGGCCGTGCTTGTCATCGGCGATGATCATGCTATCGCGCAGATGGGCGAGCTGAGCTGGTGTTTCTTGCGCAAAAGCAACGTGTCCGTAGGTGGTCAGCAGGCTTTGCAACAGAGGGTGTTGGTTGCGGAGCGGGGATCCGTTGCGTACCGCAATGTGCAGCGCGTCGGAGCGCGTGCCGGAGACGAGTCGCTTGATATGCGCCAGGCGGGGGGGCGAATCAAGCTTCAGCGTTGTCAAGTCCTCGTCGTAAATGCAGATTTGCTTTGTGGCAATGCCCAGCAAACGGTCGATTGCCGTCTGGTAGTCTGCCCAGGATGTGATCAGTTCGCGAGCCATGGCGCTTAGTGTAACCGATTGATAGAATTCGCGCTTTTTTGGAGTCGACCGTGCCGATCGGGATTGTTGAGTCGCTGGATCACGAGGCGAGAGGGATCACGCGCCAGGAAGGAAAGGCTATCTTCGTCGACGGCGCTTTGCCTGGCGAAACGGTCGAATATGCAAGTTTTCGGCGTAAGCCGAACTATGAGCTTGCACACCTGGTTAGTGTAGTGAAGCCGTCAAACGCGCGGGTTGAGCCGCGTTGCCCGCATTTCGGCATATGCGGCGGCTGTGCCATGCAGCACATGGACCCCATGGCCCAGGTGGCCGCCAAGCAGCGCGTGCTTGAAGATGGGCTGTGGCATATAGGCCGGGTGCGTCCGGAACGCATATTGCCGCCTATCTTTGGCGAACCCTGGGGGTATCGTCATCGCGCGCGCCTGGCTGTGCGCAAGATTGAGCGCAAGGGTGGGGTGCTGATTGGCTTTCACGAAAAGCGTAGCAGCTACATTGCTGACATGGAAACTTGCGCGATCCTGCCGCCGCATGTGTCGGCCATGCTCATGCCGTTGAGGGACCTGATCGGGGCATTGTCGGTTGCCGAACGCATGCCCCAGCTGGAACTGGCAGTCGGTGAGCACTGCACGACGCTGGTCCTGCGCATTCTGCAGCCGCTGACCGGTGCTGACGAAAAGATGCTTCGTGCGTTTGCCGACCGTCATCAGGTTGTTTTCTACCTTCAGCCCAAGGGGCCGGACACTGTCTATCGGCTCTATCCCGAAGATGCCCCTCGCCTCTCGTATACCCTGCCGGAGTTCGTGCTGGAACTGGATTTCAAGCCGACGGACTTTACCCAGGTGAATCATGCCGTGAACCGTATCCTGGTTCGCCGAGCCTTAGGTTTGCTCGATCCGCAACCCGGCGAACGGATCGCCGACATTTTCTGCGGGCTGGGCAACTTCACGTTGCCTATCGCCCGTTCCGGCGCGCGCGTGGTGGGGGTCGAGGGTAGTCCTGCGCTGGTTAAACGAGGACGGGAGAGCGCCATCGCGAATGCGCTCGGAGAGCGCGTGGAGTTCGGTGTTGCGAATCTGTTTGAGTGCACCGAAGCGTCGTTGGCAAAACTGGGGCGTTTTGACAAGATGTTGATCGATCCGCCGCGCGAGGGGGCGGTCGAACTGGTCAAGGCGCTGGGCGAGGATGCTCCGCGGCGTATCGTCTACGTTTCCTGCAACCCTTCGACCTTGGCGCGCGACGCTGCGATCCTGGTTTCGGTCAAGGGGTATCGTTTTTCAGCGGCAGGCGTCGTCAACATGTTTCCTCACACCGCTCACGTCGAGTCGATAGCGGTCTTTGAGCGCGATTGAGCGGCACGTTCAGGCATGAAAAAGGGCGGCCGAAGCCGCCCTTGTTGCTTTCGATAAGACTTGCTCAGTCGCGTTCGCCCGTAAAGGCCATGATCAACTGCAGCAGGCTGACGAAAACATTGTAAATGTCCAGGTAGACCGCCAGCGTTGCGCTGACGTAATTCGTCTCGCCGCCTTGGACGATGCGGCTGATGTCGTAGAGGATGTAGGCCGAGAAAATGCCCACGGCCGCAACGGCAATGGTAAGAGACAGCGCCGGAATCTGGAAGAAGATGTTGGCGACAGCCGCGAGCAGGATCAGGATCATGCCGGCGAACAGGAACTTGCCCATGCCCGTGAAGTCGCGCTTGCTGACGGCGGCGATGGACGATAGCGTGAAGAAAATGGCACCAGTGCCGCCTGCAGCCAGTGCAATCATCGATCCACCGTTGGAGAAGCCCAATGCAACCTGCAGGATGCGCGACAGCATCAATCCCATGAAGAAGGTGAAGCCCAGCAGCAAAGCAACACCGAGGCCGCTGTTCTTGTTGCGCTCGATGCCCCACATGAAGCCGAAGGCGATGCCGAGAAAGAGCATGAATGAAATCAGCGGGCTGCCGGCAAAAAAGCTGAACCCCATCTGAATGCCGACCATCGCGCCGAGGACGGTCGGGATCATCGAGAGCCCGAGCAGCATGTACGTGTTGCGCAGGACGCGATTCTGTCCGAGCGCGATTTCGGGCGAGCTTTGGCGGGCGATATCGAAATTGGTGTTCATGCAGGACATCTCCTTGATATGGTTTCGTCAAAGGCTAAGACTAACGGAGTGGGCGATAAGTTTCAACGCCGTACCTTCACAGGAAACGTACCCCGCCGTGACTGTGCTATCATGCGCGCCGCCAGGGTCTGTGGCAGAGCGGTTGAATGCACCGGTCTTGAAAACCGGCGTGGGGAAACCCATCGTGAGTTCGAATCTCACCGGACCCGCCAGGCACCCACTCAGAGATTCAGGAAATCGCCTACTTCTGCCGAGCGTGCCATCGTGTCGGCGTAACCTAGGTCGATCAGAGCCTGGGTGTAAGGTTTCTCGAAAAGCAAATAGCTGGTGAGCGTTCCGTTACGCCGGCTCATCCCGCCTATTCCGCCAAGCATCATCTTCATTGCCCAAGGCAGGGCATGGGCGTGCTCGGATGCAAAGCGTTCCAGGCGCTCGGATGGTGAGATGATCAGCGAATGAATGGGGCGGAGAGGGATGTCGCTCTCTGCTCTTGTTTCGGGGGGGATGGCGTTCAGGGTTCGATTGATGCGCTGCATGCGCTCGATATCCACGGCCAAACTGTCGAGAAAAATCGTGGATAAAGCATGGCCGGCTATTTGCGCCAGCGTGGGGTGGCTGTCGACACGTCGCCTGTCCTGGTGTTCGTTCTTGCGACCGGCGCCGACAATCAGAATGCGTTCGGCACCTAGGTGAATAGCTGGAGAGATCGGCGCCAGTTGGCGCATCGACCCGTCGCCGAAGTATTCGCGATGAATTTTGGTCGCTGGGAAGATGAACGGAATAGCGCTCGATGCCAGCAGGTGGTCTACCGTGATTTGCGACCGAATCCCGATGCGTTGCACTCGGCGCCAGGGTTCCGCGCTTGGATGGCCTTGGAAGAAATTGATGTTGTCGCCCGATTCGTAGCCGGAGGCTGATACGCTGACCGCGTGCAAGGCGCCTTTGGCTATGGCGTGCTCGATGCCGCGGAAATCGAGGTGCTGGCTCAATAGTCGGCGCAGCGGCGCATTGTCGAGCAGCGAGCGCGGCGGATTGCGAAATAGCCACCCCATGGTCAGCGTCGAGAGCCAGTGTGCCGCAGAGCGCCCAATGCCTATCGGGTCGGCGCAATAGATATGATCCGCGTGCATGCTCCGCCAGAAGGTGGCAAGGACCGAGACGGCCTTGCTGAAATTGTCGGCCAGGCAGGCGATGCTGGCGGCGTTGATGGCGCCGGCCGAGGTGCCGCAGAGTATGGGGAAGGGGTTGTGTCGTCTATTGCTGGATAGTTTGGCAATGGCGAGCAGGACGCCAACCTGATAGGCGGCACGAGCACCGCCTCCGGTCAGGACAAGGGCTGTTTTGCCGCCGGTCGCTTCCGGTTGCGAAATCATGTCGCCACCCCAGGTCTGGGCTGGTCTTCCGTCATTCTGCGGTTGTTTCTGGTCTTTTGCCGCATGTCCCCTCCGGAGGCACCTGTCCTGCAGGTGCTGTTTTCACGCAGTATAGAGGGGGTGTGGTGTTGACTCAATCGGCCGCTGAGCGCAGCGCATCGGCCCAGCAGTTGGGGGTTTCGTAAAGTCTGACTTGCTCAAGGCGCAAGTGATTGCCATAGGTGTCGCGATAGACCTTATCGAGTCGGTCGAATGCCAGTCGCGCCAGATTCTCCGCGGTCGGGACGCGGTCGAGGATGACGGTTTTGTGTCCGGGTAGCGTGGCCAGGAAGTCAACAATGGCCTTGTCGCCGGCAAAGGCCAGGAATGCGTGGTCCCATTCATCGACCAGGCGCTGCTTGGCCAGATCCTTGACCTGCGAAAAGTCCATCACCATTCCGTTCGCAGCATCGCCCGCCTTGTTAATGATGTCACCGGAAAGCGTTATTTCAATGACGTAGCGATGCCCGTGCAAATGGCGGCACTGGCTTTTGTGGTCGGGGATGCGGTGCCCGGCATCGAATTCGAGGCGGCGGGTAATCAACATGGTCTATTGCTCGACAAGGCGGTCGCGGATTATACAATGCGCCATGCTTACTACCGATGATCACCGCCGCGACAGTGCCGGCCTGCTCTATGTCTATCCCGTCGTGTCGCGCCGCGCAGGAGGGGTGTCAATCGGCATCAATCTCAATCCCAATAATGCCTGCAACTGGGCTTGCCTCTATTGCCAGGTCGAGAACTTGACGCGTGGCGGGCCGCCGGCGATCGATTTGGAGTGCTTGGAGCGGGAATTGGTTGCGCTGCTCGACGACGTATTGCATGGCGATTTCATGGCCCGGAGTGTGCCGCAGGAAGCGAGGCGCTTGATGGATGTGGCGTTTTCGGGCAACGGAGAGCCAACGAGCGCCGCCGAATTTGCCGATGCTATTGGCTGCGTCGGGAGTGTTTTGGAGCGCTTCGGACTGAACGGAAAATTGCCAGTTCGGCTCATCACCAACGGGAGTCTGCTACATCGTCCAGTTGTTCGGTCCGGTATTCGCCGGCTTGGCGAGTATGGCGGCGAGGTTTGGTTCAAGGTCGATCGCGCCTTGGATGAAGAGGTCGAGGAGATCAACGGTGTGCCGGGCGGAGCGGAGCGGGTTTTGAAAAATCTACAGCTTTGCGCTGATTTAGCACCGACCTGGGTGCAGACCTGCTGGTTCGCGCTGGATGGCCAAGCGCCGTCTTCCGAGTCGCAGCGGGCTTATTGCGATTTGCTGCACAAGCTCTCAGGAAAACTGCAAGGGGTGCATCTCTACGGCCTGGCCAGGCCATCGATGCAGCCTGCGGCACCGCGCCTCAAGGCATTACCTGCAGAGGTGTTGGTTGAGTTCGCTCGTCAGGTAGAAAAGGAAACGGGCATCCGGGTCGTTGTTTCCCCGTGATGCCCGCTGGTTCCGGGCTTGCCCTAAGTGGGGGCAATGTCAGGCAGCTTTCTTGGCGTGGCTGCGTGCCGACTTCTTCAGCGACTTGAACAGTTCCGGCTCTTGGGACTTCAGGTACTCGACGACTTCCCAGTCTTCGCGCTTGATGCTCTTGATGTCGACTTGTTCGACGTGAACCAGGCGCAGCAGTTCGCGAACCGGCTTCGGCATGTTGCGGCCGCTTTCGTAGCGGGAACCGCCACTCTGCGTCACGCCCAGAGTGGACCAGAATTGCTGCTGGTTCATGCCGAGCTTGCGGCGGATTTCACGGGCGTCGATTTTCTCGATGGTCTTTACGGTGCTCATATTCATTCTCCATACGCTGGTGTAATTGGGTTACCCAAGCATCGTAGCGATGTATGACTTAGGTAATATGGCGAAGTATATATATGCCTATGACGTTATGCAACCTCAAAATTAATTAAATTTACTAAATACGATGTAATTTTTTTGATGTTTGGCATGGCACGAGATTCGGATGTGGTGAAGGAGTTTGGCGTTCTTCCGGATTTCCCGGGGATGCTCTAAGATCGGTCACGTCAATCATTCTTCTCATTCATGGAGAGCGCCATGCAAGTTCGGGAAATTCTTCGCGTCAAGGGTGGGACGTTGTACACGGTGACACCGCAGCAGTCGCTGGCTTTTGCCATCGATTCAATGGCCGATCTCGACGTCGGTTCGCTGGTTGTCATGGATGGGGGGCGCATGGTCGGGATGCTGACTTTTCGCGAGGTCTTGTCGGCGCTTCGCAAGAATGGCTCGGCGCCAGGGGGGCTGACGGTTGGTGATGTCATGGTCAAGGACCCGGTTACCGCTTATCCCGCAATGGAGGTCAACGAGCTGCGCGGCCTGATGATTGAAAAGCGCTCACGTTACCTGCCGGTGGTTGATGGTGGAACGCTGATGGGGGTCATTTCTTTTCTCGATGTGGCCAAGGCCGTGCTCGAGGAGCAGAGCTTCGAGAACAAGATGCTGAAGAGCTACATCAAGAACTGGCCGGGTGAGGCACCGGCTTCCTGATGTGTTGGTGCTGCCGGGTGAAGGCGGCTGAGGCCGCCTTTGTCGTTTGTGTGGACTGAAAACAGGGGCGGGGTCGGCGTGGTAGACTGCACGGATTCCAACGCACCGATCTTTTTCCATGTCTGGCAATACATTTGGCACCTTGTTTACCGTGACCTCGTTTGGCGAGTCGCATGGCCCGGCCATCGGCTGCGTCGTCGATGGTTGCCCTCCCGGTCTTGCTTTGTGCGAGGCGGATATTCAGGCAGAACTGGATAGGCGTAAGCCCGGGACCTCGCGCCATGTTACGCAGCGTCGCGAGCCGGATACTGTGGAGATTCTCTCCGGTGTATTCGAAGGCAAAACGACAGGGACGCCGATCGGGCTGTTGATCCGCAATCAGGATCAACGCAGCAAGGATTACGGGAACATTGCCGAGACCTTTCGTCCGGGGCATGCCGATTACACCTATACCCAGAAATATGGCTTCCGCGACTATCGCGGCGGCGGTCGCTCGTCGGCGCGTGAGACGGCAGTGCGCGTGGCGGCCGGAGCGATTGCCCGCAAGTGGTTGAACGAGCGTCATGGTGTGACGATACGCGGCTGGATGTCCGCTCTCGGGCCGATCAATATTCCCTTCGTGTCGGCCGACGACATTGATGGCAATACTTTCTTTGCACCCAATGCGGCCATCGTACCGGAGCTCGAAGGCTACATGGATAGTCTGCGCAAGTCGCTCGATTCCGTTGGGGCCAGAATAACGGTGACTGCCACGGGGGTGCCTCCCGGTTGGGGTGAGCCGGTGTATGACCGCCTGGATGCCGAGATCGCCTACGCGATGATGGGTATCAACGCGGTCAAGGGCGTTGAAATTGGTGCTGGGTTTGCCTCGGTTGCGCAAAAAGGCAGTGAGCATGGAGACGAAATGACACCGCAGGGTTTCGCCAGCAATCATGCGGGTGGCGTGCTGGGCGGGATTTCCACGGGGCAACAGATTGTCGTCAATATGGCGATCAAGCCGACATCGTCGATTGCGCAGGCACGCCGTTCGGTCGATGTTCACGGGCAACCCATCGAGGTGGCAACCCAGGGGCGTCACGACCCTTGCGTGGGTATTCGCGCGACGCCGATTGCCGAGGCAATGCTTGCGCTGGTGCTGATCGATCACGCCTTGCGGCATCGAGCCCAGTGTGCCGACGTCATCTGTCCGACGCCTCGCATCCCGGGTGAAATCGCGTAGAATCTTCAGTCATTTGCCGCTCTTGAGGCGGGTTTATCGTTACAGGGGGAAACATGCAAGTCGATCAACACGATCTCCATCACGATTTTCCGGAGTTTCACGACGCAATCCATGCGCTGAAAGCCGGAAACGCCCATTTTGCCAAGCTGTTTGCCAGCTACAACCGCCTGACCGGCAAGGTCGAGGATCTGGAAGCGCACGACATGCCGGTTGCCGACTTCACCATGGAAGACATGAAGAAGCAGCGCGTCAAGCTGAAGGATGAGCTTTACCACATGCTGCTGGCCTTCCGTGCCGGCCAGCAATCCGTCAAGGCCTGATTCGGCCATTGCCCGATCATGCATCCGGTAGAATCGCCGGATGCATTCCTTGCCTTACTGGCGCCTCTCGGGCTACTACTTTTTTTATTTCGCCTTCATTGGCGCCTTCTCGCCCTACTTTGGGCTCTACCTCCAGTCGCTGAAATTCTCTGCTTGGGACATTGGCCTGCTGATGTCACAAATGCAGTTGATGCGCCTGTTCGGCCCAAATTTATGGGGGTGGCTGGCGGATCGTTTCGGGCGTCGCCTGGTGATCATTCGGTTGGCGGGGGCAATCGGGCTGGCTGGATTTTCCGCTTTCTTCTGGCTGGATCGTTTGCCTGGGATGTTACTGGCGATGGCTGTTCTCGCCTTTTTCTGGAGCGCTGCGCTTCCGCTGGTTGAGACCCTGACTTTCGACCATTTGCGTGACGATTGCGCACGCTACAGTCGCATCCGGTTGTGGGGATCGGTAGGTTTCATTGTTGCCGTCATGGTGACCGGGACACTGCTCGATTTCGCACCACCAGTTGGTGTGTTGTGGGTGTGTTGGAGCATTCTGCTGGGTATTCTGGGTTACGCCCTGACCCTTCCAGAGTCTCCTCCCGTGGTGCATGCGCGTGAAGATGTTCCGATTGGCAACATCCTGCGTCAGTCCAGGGTCAAGGCACTGATGGCTGCTTGCTTTGCGATGTCCGCGGCGCACGGGGCGTTCTATGTTTTTTTCTCCATTCATCTCGATGCGCACGGCTATGCCAAGACCGAGGTGGGTTTGTTGTGGTCGCTCGGCGTTGTCGCCGAAATCGTTGTCTTCATGTTCATGGCGCGCTTGGCGAGGCGCTTTTCGCTGAGACGCATACTGCTGGCCTGCTTTGCTGCTGCCGTCATGCGTTTTTTGTTGATGGGCTGGGGCGTCGAGTCGCTGTTGATCATGGCATTCGTGCAACTGCTGCATGGGCTGACTTTTGGGGCTTACCATGCGTCGGCAATTGCTGCGGTCAACTTGTGGTTTCCCGGCAAGACACAGGGGCGTGGTCAGGCACTTTATTCCAGCCTGTCCTTTGGCGCAGGCGGCTTGCTGGGCGCGCTGATCAGCGGGAGCACTTGGGAAATGCTGGGGGCGGGCTGGACATTTACCCTGAGTGCCGGCTTTGCTGCCCTGGGCTTTTTGCTTATCTGGAGAGGTGTTCCGGATGACGTTGGCACGCTTGCCGCGGGCCGGGAAAAAAATACCGATCCTGTGCAATAATTCAAGGTTTTACGGCCAACTTTTCCTTCCATGCCGAAGACACTTTACGACAAGCTCTGGGAAAACCATGTTGTCCATCAGGAAGCGGATGGCACTGCTCTTCTCTATATTGATCGCCATCTCGTTCACGAGGTGACCAGCCCGCAGGCTTTCGAAGGCCTGAAGCTGGCCGGTCGCAAACCGTGGCGGGTCTCATCTATCGTTTCGACTCCGGACCACAATACGCCGACCGATCACTGGGATGAAGGCATCAAGGATCCGATCTCCCGTCAGCAGGTCGAAACGCTGGATGCCAATATTCGCGAAGTCGGCGCACTGGCCTACTTCCCGTTCAAGGACCCGCGCATGGGCATTCTCCATGTTGTCGGTCCGGAAAATGGCGCGACGCTGCCCGGCATGACCGTGGTTTGTGGCGATTCGCATACCTCGACGCATGGCGCCTTCGCCTGCATGGCGCACGGCATCGGTACCTCGGAAGTCGAGCACGTGCTGGCGACCCAGTGCTTGCTGCAGAAGCGCTCCAAGACCATGTTGATTGCCGTCGAGGGCACCCTGGGCAAGGGGGTGACTGCCAAAGACGTGGCGCTGGCCATTATTGGCTCCATCGGTACGGCCGGTGGCACGGGTTACGCCATCGAGTTCGGCGGCAGTGCTATTCGCGGCCTGACCATGGAAGGGCGTATGACCCTGTGCAACATGGCCATTGAAGGCGGTGCTCGCCTGGGCTTCGTAGCGGTCGATGATACGACCATCGATTACCTTAAGGGCCGTCCCTTCTCGCCGACCGGCGAAACATGGGAGCGCGCCGTGGCCCACTGGCGCACACTGCACTCCGATACCGGCGCCCAGTTCGACCGTGTGGTTACCCTGAGGGCGGAGGATATCCGCCCGCAGGTAACCTGGGGTACTTCTCCAGAAATGGTCGTGCCAGTGGATGCCGTCGTGCCGGATCCGGCCAAGGAAGCCGATCCGGTCAAGCGCGAAGGGATGGAGCGTGCCTTGCAGTACATGGGCTTGAATCCGAACACCCCGATCAATCAGATCGCCATCGACAAGGTCTTCATCGGGTCGTGCACCAATTCACGGATCGAGGATTTGCGTGAAGCTGCCTCGGTACTCAAGGGGCGCCACGTAGCGGCCAACGTCAAGCTGGCCTTGGCCGTGCCAGGGTCTGGCCTGGTCAAGCGCCAAGCCGAGGCCGAAGGGCTGGATAAGGTCTTTGTGGCGGCTGGTTTCGAATGGCGCGAGCCTGGATGCTCGATGTGCCTTGCGATGAATGCCGATCGGCTGGAGCCAGGCGAGCGCTGCGCTTCTACCTCGAACCGCAACTTCGAAGGTCGTCAGGGGCCGGGCGGACGTACGCATCTGGTCAGTCCGGCGATGGCGGCGGCGGCGGCGATTGCCGGCCGCTTCGCCGATGTTCGGGAGGTTCTGTAAGTGATGAGCAGGCAGCACTTTTTCCTGGTTGCATTGCTGGCGGTGTTTTCATCCGCCTGCAATACGGCACAGGGCGTCAAGAAGGATGTCGCAATCGGTGCCGAAAAAACGGGCGAGGCCCTGCAAAAAGGGGGCGAAGCGGTTGGCAGCGCGTTGAACAAGACGGGTGAAGTGGTCGGTGGTGCCATCAAGAAAAGTGGCGAAGCCGTACAGAAGGTGGTGGATTAATGGATAAGTTCGTTCGTCTGGATGGCTTGGTGGCACCGCTCGATCGTAGCAACGTCGATACCGATGCGATCATCCCGAAGCAGTTTCTGAAGTCGATCAAGCGTTCCGGTTTTGGCCCGAATGCTTTCGATGAGTGGCGTTACATGGATGTCGGTCAGCCGGGGCAGGACAATTCGCAGCGGCCGAAGAATCCGAATTTCGTCCTCAATCAGCCGCGTTATCAAGGTGCCGAGATATTGCTCACCCGCGCCAATTTCGGCTGCGGCAGTTCGCGTGAACATGCGCCTTGGGCCTTGCTCGACTATGGTTTCAAGGCCATCGTCGCCGAGTCGTTCGCCGATATCTTTTTCAATAACTGTTTCAAGAACGGCATCCTGCCCATCGTGCTGCCGTCAGCAGAAATCGAGGCCCTGTTCCAGCAAGTCGAGACGGCGCCGGGGTACAAGCTGGTGGTCGATTTGCCGGCGCAAGCGGTGATTCGTCCGGATGGCCACGGCATTCCCTTCCAGATCGACGCATTCCGCAAGGAATGCCTGTTGAACGGTTGGGATGATATCGGCCTGACCCTGCGTCATGCCGAAAAGATTCGTGAATTCGAGGCCAAGCGCCGTGTCGAACAGCCGTGGCTGTTCTCCTGATAAGGAATAGAAATGAAGATTTGTGTTTTGCCGGGTGACGGCATCGGTCCGGAAATCATGGCGGAAGCCGTCCGTGTGCTGCAGGCGCTGGATCTCAAGTTCGAGCTCGAAGAAGGCCTGATCGGCGGCGGCGCCGTGGATGCGACCGGCACGCCCTACCCGGAAGCCACCAAGAAGCTGACTGCCGAAGCCGATGCTGTCCTGCTTGGTGCCGTCGGCGGCCCGAAATGGGATGTGTTGGCCCGCGAACTTCGTCCGGAGCGCGGTCTGCTCGGTATTCGCAAGGACTTGGCCCTGTTCGCCAATCTGCGTCCGGCCATTCTGTATCCGGAGCTGGCGAATGCCTCAACCCTGAAACCGGAAGTCGTTGCCGGCCTGGATATCCTGATTGTCCGCGAACTGACCGGTGATATCTATTTTGGTCAGCCGCGCGGTATTCGTGAGGAGAACGGCGAGCGCGTCGGTTTCAACACCATGGTGTACAGCGAATCCGAAGTCCGCCGCATTGGCCATGTCGCCTTCCAGGCTGCCCAGAAGCGTAAC
Source organism: Dechloromonas sp. ARDL1 (assembly GCF_051122455.1). Lineage (NCBI taxonomy): Bacteria > Pseudomonadati > Pseudomonadota > Betaproteobacteria > Rhodocyclales > Azonexaceae > Dechloromonas > Dechloromonas sp. ARDL1. The sequence goes on along the minus strand of NZ_CP168939.1, from coordinate 2,439,522 downwards.
AAGAAGCTGTGTTCGGTGGACAAGATGAACGTGCTGGAAACCACCCAGCTCTGGCGCGACGTGATGGTCGAAGTGAGCAAGGACTACCCGGATGTCGAGCTCAGCCACATGCTGGTCGATAACGCCGCCATGCAACTGGTGCGTGCGCCGAAGCAGTTCGACGTGATGGTCACCGGCAACATGTTCGGTGACATCCTGTCCGATGAAGCCTCTATGCTGACCGGCTCGATCGGTATGCTGCCGTCCGCCTCGCTCGATGCCAACAACAAGGGCATGTACGAGCCGTCGCACGGTTCGGCACCAGACATTGCCGGCAAGGGGCTGGCCAATCCGCTGGCCACCATCCTGTCGGTCGCCATGATGCTGCGCTATACCTTCAATCTGGAAGAGCATGCCGTGCGCATTGAAAACGCCGTCAAGAAGGTGCTCGCCCAGGGCTATCGCACCGGCGACATCTACGAGCGCGGTACCAACAAGGTCGGCACCAAGGAAATGGGTGATGCCGTGCTGGCGGCGCTGGCGTAAACCGAACAGCGGGTTCGTGCGTTAAACAAAGGTTTTATTCGGAGAGTAAGTCATGAAGAAGGTTGGTCTGGTCGGTTGGCGTGGCATGGTTGGGTCCGTGCTGATGCAGCGTATGGTCGAAGAGGGCGATTTCGCCCATATCGATCCGGTGTATTTCTCCACTTCGGCTGCCGGTGGCAAGGCCCCGGTGTTCGGCGGCAAGGAAGCCTCGCTGCCGCTGCAGGATGCATCCAATATCGATGCGCTGAAGGCGTGCGAAATCATCATTACTTGCCAGGGCGGCGACTACACCAAGGAAGTCTTCCCCAAGTTGCGCGCCACCGGCTGGAACGGTCACTGGATCGATGCCGCCTCGGCGCTGCGTATGGCCGATGACGCCGTGATCATCCTCGATCCGGTCAACATGAACGTGATCAAGGACTCCCTCGCCAAGGGCGGCAAGAACTGGATCGGCGGCAACTGTACGGTTTCCCTGATGCTGATGGGCCTCGGCGGGCTGTTCCAGAACGATCTGATCGAATGGGCCACCTCGATGACCTATCAGGCCGCCTCTGGTGCCGGTGCGCAGAACATGCGCGAACTGATCGCCCAGATGGGGACCATTCATGCCTCCGTGGCCGACCTGCTGGCCGACCCGGCTTCCGCCATCCTCGACATCGACCGCAAGGTTGCCGAAACCATCCGTTCCGACGCCTTCCCGAAGAAGAACTTCCGCAATACCCCGCTCGCCGGTTCGCTGATTCCGTGGATCGACGTGCCGGTCGAAGGCGGTCAGTCGAAGGAAGAGTGGAAGGGCGGCGCCGAATGCAACAAGATTCTCGGCAAGCCGGCTTTCCGTTCCCCGGGCTCGATCCCGATCGATGGCCTGTGCGTCCGCATTGGCGCCATGCGTTGCCACAGCCAGGCGCTGACCATCAAGCTGAAGAAGGACGTACCGCTCGACGAGATCAGCGACATGTTGGCCAAGGCCAACCCATGGGCCAAGGTTGTGCCGAATGATCGCGAAATCTCCGAGCGCGAACTAACCCCGGCCGCCGTGACTGGTACGCTGACCGTGCCGGTCGGCCGTCTGCACAAGATGGCGATGGGCCCGGAATACCTCGCTGCCTTCACCTGCGGTGACCAGCTACTGTGGGGGGCTGCTGAGCCGCTGCGTCGTATGCTGCGTATTCTGCTCGACGCTTGAGTCTTTCATTTTTGCGATAAAAGCCGGGGTTTTTCCCCGGCTTTTTTATTTGTTGGGAATATGCAAAAGTCGGTAGATTAGAAGCGGGATTAGCTTGCATTGCTAAGTCCATGATGTTAATTTGAAAGTCCCAAATTCCACCTCAGGGTTTCGCTGTGACCGAAACTAAACACACCCAATTCAAAAAGCGCGCCGTGGCTCTTGCCGTCGCGTCGTGTTTGTCGTTCGCGCCATTGATTGCCCAGGCTGCCGGGCTAGGGAAATTGACCGTTCTGTCGGGGCTAGGCCAGCCTTTGCGTGCCGAGCTGGATATCGGCGCGACGAAGGATGAATTGGCCGGGATGAGTGCGCGTCTGGCGCCTCAGGATGCCTTCAGGCAAGCCGGTGTCGACTTCGCCAGTGTGTTGCTCGATCTGCGGTTTGCAGTCGAAAAGCGTCCCAATGGACAGGCCGTGGTCAAGGTCTCGTCGTTAAAGCCCATCAATGAGCCTTTCCTGGATTTTCTCGTCGAGCTGAATTGGCCTGCCGGTCGTCTGGTTCGCGAGTACACCTTCCTGCTTGATCCGCCCGAAATAGCAGCCAAGCAGACCTCGCGTCCAGTAGCCGAGGCGCGCATTGTTGAAACGGTACGCGGCGGCGGGGTTGCAGAGGAGCGTCCGGCACCGGTCAGGGCGGCGCCGCGTCCGGCTTCGACGCCGAAGGTCGCGGCCGAGCCAAAGCCGAGGGAGGAGAGTGGCAATACCCGTGTCGTCCAAACAGGCGATACGCTGCGCAAGATCGCGGACGAGACCAGACACGACGGTGTGACGCTTGAGCAGATGCTCGTTGGCTTGTTCCAGAGTAACCCGGATGCGTTTATCGCCCAGAATGTGAACCGGCTCAAGGCGGGCGCCATTCTGAACATACCCGAGAAATCCTCGGTGGAATCGGTCTCTCCGGCTGAGGCGCGCAAGATTTATGTCACCCAGACCAGCGATTGGAATAACTATCGTCAGAAACTGGCTGCCAGCACCGCCAAGACGCCCGCCAAGGCCGATGAAAGCGGCGCCCAGTCCAGTTCGGGCAAGATTACCGCCAAGGTCGAAGAAAAGGCGGTGCCCGCGGAGCAGGCGAAGGATCAGCTGAAGGTCGCCCGCACCGATGCGGCCGCCAAAGGGGCAGCTGCCACCAAGGCTGCCGATGCGGCCGAGCAGGTCGCCCGCGACAAAGCGCTCAAGGATGCGCAGGAGCGCATGGCCCTCCTTGAAAAGAATGTGGGTGAATTGCAGAAGCTGCTGGAAATGAAAAACCAGAAGCTTGCCGAATTGCAGCAGCCGCCGAAGAAGGAAGAGCCGAAGCCGGTTGAGCAACCGAAGCCGGCTCCGAAGCTCGAAGAGTCGCCCAAGCCTGTCGAAGCGCTGAAACCGCTTGAGCAACCGAAAGTCGCCGAAGAGACAAAGCCTGTTGAGCCCCCCAAGCCTGCGGAGACAAAACCGGAGGTCAAGCCGGCTGAACCGGCAAAACCGGTTGAGCCGCCGAAGGCTGTGACGCCGCCCCCAGTTCCTGTCCCCGTTGAGGAGCCGGGCATTATGGACTCCCTGATGGAAGACCCGCTGCCGCTGGTCGGCGGTGGTGGCGTGCTGGCTTTGCTGGCGGCTTATTTCGTGGCGCGGCGCCGTCGCACCCAAGGCGCATCGGTTGAAACGACCGCTGCGCCAATGCCGTCGAGCCTTGGTCCGAACTCCGTCTTCCGCATGACCGGTGGGCAAAGCGTCGATACCGGCAATACGCCACCGCAGACCGGCGATTTCAGCCAGACGGGACCAGGAACGATTGATACCGACGAGGTCGATCCTGTTGCCGAGGCCGACGTCTACATGGCTTATGGGCGTGATACCCAGGCCGAGGAAATCCTGCTTGAGGCATTGCAGAAGGATCCGCAGCGCACGGCAATTCATGCCAAACTTCTGGAGATTTACGCCAACCGGCGTAGCCTGAAGCAATTCGAGACGTTGGCCAGCGAGCTTTATGCTCAGACCGCCGGTGTCGGCGCGGACTGGGAAAAGGTGGCCTTGCTGGGTGCGGCTCTTGATCCCGGCAATCCGCTTTATGGCGCCTCTCAGGCCCAGGCGCTTGCCGACAATCAGCTTCCCGAGCCGAGTGCTGCTCCGGAGATTCCCTCTTTGCCGGAGAGCTTCGAGGCGGCGTCGGTTGTCGAAGCGGTGGCACAGTCTGAGATTTCGGCGGATGTGCCGCTCGAAGAGGTGCCCGCTCCGCTTCCGGGGATCGGGTTTGCCGACGGTGTCGAGCGGGACACCATGGTCATTCCTAACGAGCCAAACGACTCTCAGCAAGCGAGCGAGCCGAACCCAGCCGGTGAAGCGATGGCCGACAATGTTGATGGAATGACCCTCGATTTCGATCTGGGCGAGGCCACTGTTGCTCCGGATCTCAGTGAATCCGAGGAGAGCGCGGCAGATGAGATTGCGCTCCAAGGGGGGGATGCACTTGATTTCGATCTGGCTACCGAGCTTGGCGAGCCGGAGCCGCAGGTGCGACAACCAGCGACGCAAGAGCCAGTTGCGGTCGTCCGGGATGAGTCGCCGGCAGATTCGGGGGCCATCGATTTCGAACTGAATGTTCCAGCAGAGCCTTTGCTGGAGCAATCGGCTGCCGATGTGCAGGCACCTGATTTCTCGCCAGAGGGGACCCTGGTGATGCCTTCGGCTTCCATTTCCGAGGACTTCGATGTCGGTTTGGGAACGTGGGTTGGCGTCGAGGGGCAGGGAGTTTCCGTCGATACCAGCGAGGGTGCCAATGCCTCAACCGATCCATCGCTGACGCGTACGGTGGTCAATTCGCTCGCTGGCACGGATACTTTCGTCGGTGGGGAGGATCTGCTGAACTTTGGTCGGGAAAGTTCGCCCGAGAATCTGAGCAGCACGGTCGTGAATCCGGGCGTGGTCGATACCGATGCGCTGGAATTCGATGTCAAACTGAGTGAGTCCGTTTTCCTTGGCGAACCGATGGCGCCGTCGGAATTCGATATCGGTTCGATCAATCTCGACCTCTCTGCCCAGCCAGAGCCCGCTCCGGCACACGAGGCCCCGGTCGCACCGGTTGCGGAGCCGGCGGTTCAGCCGGCGGCTGCGGCGCCAGTGCAGGATGCGCAGTGGGAGGAGGTCAATACCAAGCTCGATCTGGCCAAGGCCTACGAGGAAATGGGTGATCTCGAGGGCGCTCGCGAGCTTTTGCAGGAAGTGGTCAGCGAAGGTCCGGTGGATCTGGTTGAGCAGGCGAAGACCATTCTCGCGCGCATAGCCGGGTAGAATTTGGGTTTGCGAATAGGCACATGGCCCCGCGAGGGGCCATGTGCATTTTGGGAGCCTGGATTTGCATCCAACCTGTGCGTTGATCGTCTGGCTGGCCGCCGTTGTCGGGGCGCAGTTTGTCGGCTATGTCGGCTTGGTTTTGTTGGCCATGGTTGCGCTGGCATGGGCGCCACGTAGCGCGTATCGATGGCTGGCCTATGTGCGTCGGGCCAGATGGCTGCTGCTGGCGCTATGGTTGATCCTTGCCTACGGGGCACCGGGCGAGGCATGGCTGGACAGAGCCTGGGCGCCGACCTACGAAGGCATGGCCGAAGCCGGTTTGCAGGCTGTTCGCCTGCTGGTCATGCTGCTCTGGCTGGCTTGGCTTTTTACAAAGCAGGGGTTGGAGGGGATGGTCAGCGGTTTGTGGGGGCTGCTTCGCCCTTGGAGCAGCTTAGGCTTCAAGGCCGAGCGCTTGGTTGTACGCTTGTCGCTGGTTCTCGATAATTTGCAGACTCCTCAGGAAAAAGGGGGCTGGCGACGCATGTTGCTGACCGGGGGGCACGATCCCGAGGGACCGGTCAGCCTTGGTTTGCTTGTCGTTCCATGGGCGCCCCGGGATACCGTGGCGGTGCTGGGTTGTATTGCGGGATTAGCTGGAGTGTGGGTGCTGTGAGAATTGCGCTTGGGATTGAATATTGCGGCACGAATTTTCGCGGTTGGCAGAGCCAGGCTGGCGGAGGGACGGTGCAGGATGCGCTGGAGCACGCCTTGCGTCAGATCGCCGGAGCGCCGGTCGGCGTGCTTTGTGCCGGGCGAACCGATGCCGGGGTGCACGCCACGCAGCAGGTTGTCCATTTCGACAGCGATGCCGAGCGTCCCTTGACTGCTTGGGTGCGCGGCGTCAATTCCAATCTGCCGGACGGCGTGGCGGTACGCTGGGCCAAGCCGGTGAGCGATGAATTTCATGCCCGCTTCAGCGCCCGAGGCCGGCGTTACCGCTATCTGCTGCTCAATCGGGCGCAGCGCCCGGGCTTGTGGCAGGGGCGGCTGGGCTGGTTCCATTTGCCACTCGATGTCGTTGTCATGCAGCAGGCCGCGGCCCGTCTGCTCGGCGAGCACGATTTTTCGGCTTTTCGGGCGGCTGAATGCCAGGCCAAATCGCCGGTCAAGACGATGATTCAGGCATCAGTGCGCCAGTTCGGCAGCATGATCGTCTTCGATTTCGAGGCCAGCGCCTTCCTGCATCATATGGTGCGCAACCTGGTCGGGACGCTGGTCCATATTGGTAAAGGAGCCCAGTCGGCAGGCTGGGTCGACGAATTGCTGGGCATGAAGGACCGCAAGTTGGCGGCCCCGACCTTTTCTCCGGATGGGTTGTATTTCCGCGGCCCGGTCTATGAGGCGCATTGGGCGCTACCGGATCCGGCCGACGATTTCCTCGATGGGATACTGGCATGAAAACCCGAATCAAGATTTGGGGACTAGTAAAACATAATTTGCTAGTATCCAAACATGATCGCGTACTCGTACATTCGCTTCTCCAGCGTTGAGCAGAGAAAAGGCGACTCCTACAGACGCCAACTTGAGGCATCAGAAAAGTATGCCCAAGAACACGGCCTGACACTTGATACATCCTTCAAGCTCCATGACTTGGGGCGATCTGCCTTCGACAAAGCCAATGTCACCAAGGGAAAGCTAGGTGCATTCCTTCGTGCTATTGAAGACGGTAGGGTGCCCAAAGGGGCATACCTGCTAGTTGAATCGCTGGACCGTTTGTCTCGAGCTCAAGTGTTGGATGCACTGACCCAATTCACCGCGATTCTCACTGCTGGCGTCAGCATAGTTACGCTGTCGGATAGGCAGGTGTATTCGCATGAATCCGTCAGCGATAACCCGATGCAGTTGATGGTCTCGATCCTCATCATGGTCCGAGCGCATGAGGAATCGCTCACAAAATCTGATCGAGTTGGTAAAGCGTGGCAGCGAAAGCTTGATGAGGGGCTTAAAAATCACAAGCTGGTAACTAAAGCCGTGCCCAAATGGATGCGCGTTGTTGATGGGAAGATTGAATTGATTCCTGAGCGCGCTGACGTTATAAGGCGAATTTTCACGATGGTTAAGAATGGTTTGAGCCAAGACACCATCGTTCGAACGCTGAATGCGGAGATGTCCGGTTGGAATAAGGCAGGTGAATGGCATCCTTCCTATATCCAAAAGCTGACGATGAACCATGCAACGTACGGTGCATTTGAAACTGGCGGGAAGATTTCTGAGGGCTATTTCCCTGCGGTTATTTCCAAAGAAGAGTTCGACTACGTTAGGTCGTTGCGCAGTAAGCGTAGAACTCGCGGCGATGTTGGAGCGCCTGGAATCAAGCGAGGGCATGGTGTAACGAATCTATTTTCTGGTTTGGTTTACTGCGGTTACTGTGGTGCCAGAATGCAGATTGCTACCAATTTTTCAAAGAAGCACAACCGCACCGACAGATACCTGATCTGCTATGGAGCAAGGATCGGTAAAACGGATTGCGAAATTATCCGCTGGAATTATCGGGACATAGAGGGAGCCTTTTTGCTACAAGTTCCTTATGTCGATTTGGGGACTGTATTCGGTGGGAGGAAAAGCGAGAAGCTTGAGCACTTGGAGTCTGAGCGAGCGAAACTGCTCGGCGTGCTTGAAGGCGCCGAAAAGAAAATTGAAAACCTTTACGCTGCGATTGAAGAAGAGCCATTGCCCGGCCTGGTTAAGCGCCTCAAGGATGCAGAGGCAGCGAAAATTGAGCTTGAAAAAAATTTGGCCTTGATCAGTGCTGAGCTGACGATTGAACGCGTATCTGGTGATACAGGCCGTTCAAGGATGAAGATGTTGCTGATGCTTTTCAAGGCAATGAAGCAAGAGACAGATGAACTCCAGCTACGCACAATTCGCGAAGGGCAGAGGTGGTTCCGCGAATCCGGACATCGAGTTAAGTGAAATCTCTGCTTCAATGGGCGATGGAAATCGCCTGCCTAGGAGCAGAAGCAATGAGAAGACCCCGCCGTAACCACACAGCCGCCTTCAAGGCCAAAGTGGCGATTGCCGCCCTCAAGGGCGATGAGACGCTGGCTGCGTTAGCAGAGAAGTTTGACGTTCATCCGAATCAGATTACGCAATGGAAGACACAATTGCTCGAGAACGCCTCGGGTGTCTTTGCGACGGCTGCCGAGAAGCAGGCGGCCACGCCGGACCTGAAGGATTTGCATGCAAAGATAGGCCAGCAGGCGTTGGAGATTGATTTTTTGGCCGTCGCGCTCGGTCGCATCGGCGATGCGAGCGCAAAACGATGATCGACAAGGCCCACGATCTGCCTGTCGTCAGGCAAGTCCAGTTACTTGAGCTTTCGCGTTCTTCTGTCTATTACCAGCCGCAGCCCACATCCGAAATCGATTTGATGCTGATGCGGCGGATTGATGAACTGCACCTGGAGCATCCCTTTGCCGGTGCGCGGATGTTGCGCGATATGCTCAAGCTCGAAGGCCATGAAATCGGTCGCAAACATGTCGGTACGCTGATGAAGAAGCTCGATATCCAGGCCATCTACCGCAAGGCCAACACCAGTCGGCGCAACCAGGCACACCGCATCTATCCCTACCTGCTGCGCGGCCTTGCCATCGAGCGTCCGAATCAGGTCTGGGCCATGGATACGACCTACATCCCGATGCGCCGGGGCTTCGTCTATCTGAGCGCGGTGCTTGATTGGGCAACCCGTCGGGTGCTGAGTTGGCGCCTGTCGAACAGCCTGACGGCTGATCCCTGCGTCGATGCTCTGGAAGAGGCCATCATGAAGTATGGCCGACCGGAAATCATGAACACAGACCAGGGCAGCCAATTCACCAGTTCGGCCTTCATTGGCTTGCTTCAGGAGCACAGCATTCAGGTCAGCATGGATGGCAAGGGCTGCTGGCGCGATAACGTATTCGTCGAACGCCTCTGGAAATCGGTCAAGTACGAGGAGATTTACCTGCACGGCTACGACACCGTTTCCGAGGTCCGACAGGCGCTGGCCCGCTACTTCGATTTTTACAATCGTCGTCGCCCGCACTCAACGCTTGACGGGCAAACCCCGGATACGGCTTACTTCAACCAGCCGCTGCTCGCCGCAGCGGCTTAACCCGCAGAGAACTCACTTAAGAAAACCAAATTTCTGTCCAACTGCGCGGGGCCACCTCTGCTTTGTGCTTTATGGCATTGCCGCCATTCTGTTGGCCGAAGGTATAGTGGACCGGGTGCTGGTGCTCTGCCCTTCCAACACCATCGAAGCGGGCCTGCTTGGCAAGTTCAAGGAACTGGCAACGAATGCCGACTTGCGCGACGCCCTGCCACCGGGCGCGCGCATCACAACCCCGCGCGTAATTAACGCCTCCGAAACCATCGTGGATGGCGCCTTGTGTGTGGAGAACTATCACGCGATTCTTGAGCATGTGAATTCTTCCATTCGCGACAGCCTGAAAGGGAAAGGTGAGCGTGTCGCCGTCCTGAACGATGAAGCACACCATGTCGCCAACGAGACCGGCCAAACAGTCGGCAAGTGGAAAGAATTTCTGCGTTCGCCTGACTACGGCTTTCGTCATGTACTCGGTGTGTCCGGCACTTGCTACGTTGGCGACGAGTATTTTTCTGACGTACTGTTTCGTTATTCGCTGCGGCAGGCGATTGAAGAGCGTTTCGTCAAGAAGGTGGAATACGTGGCAGAAATGCCCGTCACACATGGGCAGGAAGATCGCTGGCAACTGATTTGGCAAAGGCACGCGGATTGGAAAAAGAAACTGAAGAGCCGAGGAATTCGTCCGCTAACCATCGTAGTGACTCAAAAGATTGCCGCCTGCAAACAAGTTGCCGAGGAACTGACCGACTGGCTGGCAGCATGGGAAAAAATCAAACCCGAAGAGGCACGCGCCAAGGTATTGGTGGTGACGTCAGCGAAAGAGCATCAGGTAAACGTCGCCTTGTTGCGCGGAGTGGATAGCCCGGCCAGCAAGGTGGAATGGATTGTTTCGGTGTCGATGCTTTCGGAAGGCTGGGACGTGAAGAACGTATTCCAGATCGTTCCGCATGAGGAACGCGCCTTCAATAGCAAGCTGCTGATTGCGCAAGTGCTGGGGCGCGGCCTGAGGAAGCCCGACGCCTGGACTGGTGATGACCCGGTGGTGACGGTGTTCAACCATGATTCGTGGTCCGGCCGCATCAAGCATCTGGTCAATGAAATTCTGGAAATTGAGCGTCGGCTGACCTCATCTCCACTGGCGGCGTCGCCCTATCATTTCGAGCTGCAAAATCTGGATTACACCCGGGAGGAAGAAGTCACCGACTACGCGCAAAGCGGCGAGTATCAGATATTTGAGAAGGGTTACGTGGTGTTACCGTCGCAGGTTATAGACCAGGCCGTGACGGTGGAATTCGAGGACGCACTGACCGGTAAGCACTCCAAGTTCGCCGGAACATTGCAGCAGAAGACCTTTTCTAGCGATGAGGTTGCCGAACAGCTCTACCAGCGATTAAAAAGCATTGATCAGGAATCCGCTGATTCCAGCGATCCGGCAGACCGCACCAACTACGCCAAGCGTTTCCCGCGCGAGAAATGTGCCGCCATCGTCGCCGAGTCGCTGCAACAGGCGGGTATTACCGACGAGCGCATTACCGACGACAACCGACAGAAGTTCTTGCAGGCCATTGGGCCGCTGCACCGCAAAGGCTCGAAGCGAGTAGTTTATGTGCTCTCGCCTCAAGCATTGAAGTCGTTCAACACCGCAACGCGGCAATCGGATAGCTGTAGTGCAGCAGAATTGCGCCGGGGTTCCAAGTCGATTTTCTACACTGACGGCTGCAAGGCGACGCTGCCCGACGAGCAGCAAGAATTTTTCGCAGAAGTTGCCGATCCTGATGGGGAGTTTATCAGTGGCCGGGTAGAGGTAGACAACCCGGCGGATTTCAAAACCCCGATGAATCTGACGATTGCCGACGCGACGCCGGAACGAAAATTCATCCGCGAACTAACAAAGCGGATGAATTCGCAGCACATCGACGCTTGGCTGAAAAACGCTGCCATGAATTTCTACACGCTGGAATACGCCTGGAAGAAGGGCGAGCACCCGAAGCGAGGCGAATTCAGCCCGGACTTTCTCATCAAGTGCGGCGGGCAGGTTTTCGTTACGGAAATCAAGGACGACGGCGAGATAACCGACCCCTCGCCTGAAAACGTGAAAAAGCACGAATACGCCAGCGCGCACTTTGACCGACTGAACGCCTGGCTGGCAAAGGGAGGACTTGCCGAGCGCTACCAGTTCAACATGGTAGCGCCGCGCGATTTCAATGCATTTTTTCAGAAATTGCGCGAGGGGACGCTTGTCGCGTTCCGATCTGAATTAGATGTGGCAATGATTAACGCGGGAACGAAAGCTTCGCCCAGCTAAGCGTCCAGACTAAAGCAGCACAAAACCAGTCTCCGCAACGATGCTCGCACACGTTGCCTAAGTAATATCATGCCCCAGATGATTCAATCCGCATCATCATTCGCCTCCGTTTCATGAATCCGAAGGTATTCCACGTACGCTCGAAGCATCTGCCTGATCAATTGGCTGCGTGGAAATCCCTCCTGATGTGCAATCTCGCTCAGGTCTTCGATGAGGTCGGTGGGCATTCGACAGCTTACGATCTGCATCATTGCTCGCCCTCCCCATCATTGGTCACATATCCCTTGAAGTAGGTATAGCTGGTTCGAGGGGTATCCTGTAGCTGACGAGCAGCAGCCCATGTCGATAGCCAGGCATCGAAAAACTCCTCGAAGGCGCTGTGCGCCATCTCTGGGGTTAAATCGGCAATTTTCATTTTTATCTCCTTTGTTGTTATTGATTGTTCGAGATCAGCGGGGCAAATTCGGTCGAAAAAAACCAGTTCGCGTAGTTTTCGCCTCGCCCTACTTCCTTCAGGTCGTAACTAACCACTCGCTGCTGATCACCTTCGGAAGCAACAATTTCCTGCACATGCAAACTTCCATATTTCACCAGCGATAGCCAATTCGCCTCTGCCACCTGCCGGAACCCGATCATCGACTCGTCAGGCACCTTGGCCAACAGGTGAAAATGCAGGTTGTCAGCACATACGCCAAACTCAGGGAGGGCAACGAAAAACAAGCGCTGCTCTATCGGCTTCCGGTAGTAAAGGCGCCCATGCAGTTTGCGATCAACGAAGGAGGCCCAAGTTTTGATCTTGTCCCTGCCTGCCGCATAGGTCGTAGGGCGATTGAAATTGGCGGTGATGTGCAGAGTGAACTGCTGATCCCGAAGGAACTGGTTGAGATGGGGTAGTAGGATATGGCTGGGCATTGTTCGCTCCTGTTCTTCTTGTTCTTGTTCCGCTTCGCTCTTTCTCCCTGATCCTGAACAGAACAATGCAATATGGCTCTTGCTCAAGGCCATCAGGAACTGCAGCGAAGCGACGGGCAATACCATCCCAGCGGCGAGTCACGCTCACCGGAAATTCTGTATTACCTTTTATTTATTGCATTCCGCTTAGCACAGTTGCAAGACAGCCCATCTCGGCTTACGATTTTGTCATTGGAGGGCAGGAAGCGACAGGAAACGGAAAACGAGCCGACTGCGTCATTCGCAAGCACACCTTGCGGCCTCTGGAACGAATAACTAAATCAAACGGCTTAAAATCAAGCCACAACCTCAGGAAAGATGATGGAAAACTCTGGTGTCATGATGCGAAAATTTGTCGTTTTAGCTGGTTTTACTGTTGCAGGCGCTGTCGGCGGGTTATTGTTCGCTCTGCTGATGAATTTCGCCTTTGGTATAGAGAATACATACTCCTCTTTTGCCAAGTTCTTTGGCGTCATGGGGTTACTTTTCGGACTGTACATGGTGTTTGGCCCCAAAGCCGCGCAAGAGGAATAGGCATCACAGGCAAACCCGTTCGAAATGTTTACAAATGGCAATAGGTAAACATTGCCAATCCCCGTAACCAAACTGGTTTGAGCGTCGTTTCCACGGTCACGGCCATGTTTTAAAATTGCACTTGTCATGCATTTTTGAAATTTTGCCATGAATCATCCGCTTGAACGCCGCGCCGCAGTCCTCGATGAAGCCCTCATCAAACGCCTGATCGCTGTCGCCAGGAATGGCAAAAACGGCCTACGCAATGAGGCCATGATCTACCTCTCGTTCGGCCTTGGGCTTCGGGCCAAGGAGATGGCCGCCTTGAAAGTTCGCGATGTGATGCTGCCCAATGGCGATCTGCGCGACGAATTGCTACTGGGCCGCAAGGCAACCAAGGGCGGCAAGGTTCGTCTGGTCTATTTGACCCAGCCAGCAGTCAGGAAATCGCTGGCCCGATACTTGGCAGAGCGGAAGGAAGTCGAGGGTATTCTGTTCAATCCCGATTCTGCCCTGCTCAAATCGCAAAAAGGCGGCGCTTTCAGCCCCAACACCCTGCAACAGCTATTTGCCCGGTTGTACGAGGCAGCAGGGATAAACGGGGCCTCCAGCCATTCAGGCCGACGGACATTTGCCACCGGCCTGATCGAGCGAGGCGTGGATATCAAGGCAGTCTCCACGCTCATGGGTCATGCTTCAGTCGCCATGACCGCACGATACGTGGAGAACAACCCTGTACGCCTCAAGCGGATTTGCGGCGAAGTAGCGATTGGCCTTTCACCAACCCACTAACTCTCTGCTTGATGCTTAGCCCGACGAGAGGTGGTCATACACCTTGAAATTTCCGAGGATGCGACGCTTGAGGGCGCACACCTCATTCTGTGTTAACTGATGCGAGGACAGGCTATCGAAGAGCAGATTGATTCCGACCATGACGTAATCGAGCAAATATTCGAGTTCATGAGGTGCGTAATGCATCACGCCATTTCGCATACGAATAGCTGGCTCCGCTTCAATATAGCCTTGCAGGGTAGAGAGATCGACAACCATCCAAAGCGTGGTAGGGATTTCCCCTGTTTCAGCCCGACGCGCCATTAGCTGTTCCCACAGGTCATTGCCCGGGGTAAGCCAAGGTCCAGAATGAGGCGCAATCATCTCCTGCAACAGACGATGAATTTCCTTGTCGTTCTGTTCAGCGATAGCCATTATGCGACCTCCGCTTGGTTGAAGGAGAGAAATACGACCTCCTTCGCGATGCAGTTATGTTTATCGGACGGTGGCAGATACATCAGGTTAATGACATCCCACAGCGGCGAATTTGGGCTGGTATCAATGCCGTATAAAACCGACAATTGCCCCTCGACCGCCAACACTTGATCCATCACAACCATCAGATATTCTTCGCCGGAGGCTTCCTGATATAAAACGGCCAACCGCCATAGCAGCCAATCACAATAAGCATAGCCTTGGCCTTCTGGTCGAAAATTTCGGAAGGCCATATATTCCCCGTACAGATCTGTAGAAACCACCGAAAACCGAGACGACTGATTGTCTTGAATAGTCGCCGGATATTGATGATGCAATGCGGCGCGATTTAATTTTTCGACCAGATCGATTTGAGCGGTCGGCAAAAATTCATGCGTGAAAACATTCCCATCGGTCTGCATGCCTACCAGTGCATTGGCTAGCGAATTCAGTTTATCGTTCATCGCACACCTCATTGCAACGTGACCGGTTCTGCAATACTACAAACCGTTTCCAGCACTATTTCGAACAGATCAGAGAGCGCATTGGCATCAAAGTCGTGGTCGTGGCAGTTCACGTTGACATTCAGCACCCCCGAGGCGTCTTGAGTCACTTTGAGAGATAGCATATCGATTGCCAATGAATCCAAATCAATTTGGGTCTGTGCGCTTTGACTTTTATTACTCATGATATTGCCTTTCGTATCGAATTATCCGCATTGGCGGACGACCCTCGATTAAGGGTCGGGTCGCCCATACCGTTTTCAGGCGGATATGGACGAGAAAGGCGCACAAACCCTCACGGGCTTTCCTACAATCACCAAATTTTTAAAGATCGAACTGTATTCAGACCATTCAGCAAATGGCAAAACCGGTTGGGTTAGCTGAACAGAAGCGGCGCTGTTCTGATTAGAGGTTGATAGTGTTACTATCCTCCGGACTGAGTGGGGGAGGATGGAGATGCGCAAAGCCCAATTCGCCAAGCTGGTGGAGTCCCTGAAGGGCCTCACGGCTGACCAGATGGAGCAGCTTCGAGCGGCCTATCGACCACTCAAGCGGAACGCAGCAGCATCCGCGCAATCGAGTCCTCCGGCCCCTTGGCTTGCCGCCACTGCGGTAGCCTGCACGTCGTCCGCAATGGCACCCGCAACGGCTTGCAGCGGGTCATGTGCCGGGACTGCAAGAAGACCTCCAACGCAGCAACTGGAACGCCGCTCTCCCGCCTCAAGCACAAGGAGAAGTTCATCCAGTACGCCGAGTGCATGCGGCAAGGGATGACGGTCCGCCAGGCCGCTTACGAGGTGGAGGTGTGCCGCGATACGGCCTTCAGGTGGCGCCATCGCTTTCTCACCAACGTCCAAGCCCACCAGCCGGCGGGTGTGACCGGGATACTGGAGGTTGATGAGACCTATTTCCGTGAGTCCCAGAAGGGCTCAAGGACGCTCACGCGGCCGGCGCGTAAGCGGGGTGGTAAAGCCAAGGGCAAAGGCCGATTCAGCAAGGATTGGGTTCCTGTACTGGTTGGTAGGGCGCGAGGGCAGCCACAGACTGTGGATAGGGTGTTGGCGAAGGTTAACGGCGCCGAAGTGACTGACGCGTTGAAGGCGGCTGTTCTACCCGGCGAGACGGTAGTTTGCACCGACGGGCACTCGGCCTTCCTCCACCTTCAACGAACGCTCGGGGTGCAGACCAAGAGCTTTACGGCCAGCTACGCCTGTCCGGGTCTCGACAAGGTCTATCACGTCCAGTCGGCTAACAACTACCACGAGCGCTTGAAGACGTGGATACAGCGCCGACTGCGCGGAGTGGCTACGAAGTATCTACCGAACTACCTGGCTTGGATGCGTTTGATGGCTTGGAACAAGGACGGCGTGAACTCTGATGAAATCGTGGCTTCCGCCCTGGGGAGGCAGGTTATCAACCTCTAATCAGGACAGAGCCTAATCAGGACAGAGCCAATCATTCAGCTGTCCAATATGCAGCATTGCAGGCTATTTGATTGCCGGGTTAATAACTTTGCGTGGAGCGCGGGGTTTTTTTGTGCCAGTAGTAGTTTTCTTTTCCGTGACCATAATTCTAATCCCAGTAGTTGTTGATCACGTTGCACTATATCTGCTATAGTTGAGTTGTGCAAGTTCGCCTAGTAGTTTCCGGAATATTTTGTTAGCGCATTATGGGGGGGTAATTTATGGCTCAGGTAGTACATCGAGCATGTCCAGCTTGTGGTAGAGATAATAATTCTATTCCGTCCATGATATTTCAGGATACAGACTGGCCGATTAAGAAATGCAGTAACTGTGAATTTGTATATCTTGAAGACGCGCCAAACTACGAGCGACTAGTTGATGAGTTTGCTTGGGAAAAGACATCAGCTACTGAGAAGATTAGGCGCTTTACTGAAGAGCCTGTTAAGCAATCAATAAGTAAGAGGCTAAAGCAATTTCGCAGGCGCTGGTTGAAACGAGACAAGCTTTCTAAGCTTATCAAAGCTTATTTTACTGAGGGTAACGTGGTGGATATAGGTTGTGCGGGGGGGGGGGTGCTTGTTGGCCTTGACAAGTTATATACGCCTCACGGAATCGAAATATCACGTGTTTTAGCGTCAAGTGCTAATGAAAAAGTTATGCCACGTGGTGGCTTCGTTGTTCATGATTCTGCACTGAGTGGCCTAGGTAAGTTTTCAGATAACTATTTTACTGGCGTCATACTTAGTGCTTTTTTAGAGCATGAGATTGAGCCAAAGCTGTTACTAACAGAAGTTAGTCGTACTTTAAAGCCTGATGGTCATTGCATAATTAAAGTTCCAAATTATTCATCACTTAACAGGGTTATTCGTGGTGAACAGTGGTGCGGATATAGATTGCCAGACCATGTAAATTATTTCACGCCTTCCAGCTTATTAAGAATGTGCAAAGACGCGGGGCTTAGTATTAAAAAGTTTTCATTTGCTGACCATTTGCCTACAAGTGACAATATGTGGATTGTAGTAAGCAAAGCTGGTGCTATGCGATAAATGGGCTCTGTCCTGATTAGAGGTTGATAACCTGCCTCCCCAGGGCGGAAGCCACGATTTCATCAGAGTTCACGCCGTCCTTGTTCCAAGCCATCAAACGCATCCAAGCCAGGTAGTTCGGTAGATACTTCGTAGCCACTCCGCGCAGTCGGCGCTGTATCCACGTCTTCAAGCGCTCGTGGTAGTTGTTAGCCGACTGGACGTGATAGACCTTGTCGAGACCCGGACAGGCGTAGCTGGCCGTAAAGCTCTTGGTCTGCACCCCGAGCGTTCGTTGAAGGTGGAGGAAGGCCGAGTGCCCGTCGGTGCAAACTACCGTCTCGCCGGGTACAACAGCCGCCTTCAACGCGTCAGTCACTTCGGCGCCGTTAACCTTCGCCAACACCCTATCCACAGTCTGTGGCTGCCCTCGCGCCCTACCAACCAGTACAGGAACCCAATCCTTGCTGAATCGGCCTTTGCCCTTGGCTTTACCACCCCGCTTACGCGCCGGCCGCGTGAGCGTCCTTGAGCCCTTCTGGGACTCACGGAAATAGGTCTCATCAACCTCCAGTATCCCGGTCACACCCGCCGGCTGGTGGGCTTGGACGTTGGTGAGAAAGCGATGGCGCCACCTGAAGGCCGTATCGCGGCACACCTCCACCTCGTAAGCTGTTGACGCTCGTTGAAAACTGACCAGAAAAGTGGGGGTGTGCGCGCTGAAAATTGACCAGGGTGATTAACTCGTCCGCTCATTTTTTGAGCAGGATTTTAGGAGATGATCACCATGAAGGATCTGGGAAGGATTCGGCGGTTGTTTTATCGGGATGGCCTATCGCTGTCCGAGATTTCGCGGAAGACGGGGTATAGCCGGAACACCGTCAAACGTTGGTTACGGACACCGGAAGGGGCGGAGCCGAAGTACGAACGGCAGAACCCGAACATCAAGATTGCCCCGTATGCGGCGCGCCTGATCAAGGCACTGGAGGCGGATGCCCGCCGTCCGAAACGGGATCGGCGCACAGCACTGAAACTGTTTGGCGAATTGCAGGCCGCCGGATTCACCGGTACCTACTGCCGGGTCACCGAATTCATCCGGCGCTGGCGGGCCGATGGCGGTGCAGCCGTCAGTAAAGCCTTCGTTCCGCTCCACTTCGAGTTGGGCGAAGCCTTCCAGTTCGACTGGAGCGAAGAGCATCTGGTCATTGGCGGGGTCTGGCGCAAGATTCTCGCCTCACATCTGAAACTCTGCGCCAGTCGGGCCTTTGTCGTTCAAGCCTATCCGACGCAAGGTCACGAGATGCTGTTCGATGCCCATACCCGCTCGTTTGCGGCGCTGGGTGGCATTCCCCGGCGCGGCATCTACGACAATATGAAGACGGCCGTGGATAAGGTGCAGAAAGGCAAATCCCGCATCGTCAATTCGCGCTTCTCGGCGATGGCCTCCCACTACCTGTTTGATCCGGATTTCTGCAATGTCGCCAGCGGCTGGGAGAAAGGCGTCGTCGAGAAGAACGTCCAGGATAGTCGGCTCCGTCTCTGGCAGGATGCCGGCAAGGAGCGATTCAGTTCATTCACCGAACTGAACGTCTGGCTGCTCGAGCGCTGCCGGGGGCTGTGGCAGGAATTGCGTCATCCCGAGTACGCTGACCTGACAGTGGCCGAGATGCTCGAACACGAACAACCGAGCCTGATGCCGATGGTCGCATCCTTCGATGGCTACGTCGAAACCTTGGGCAAGGTATCGAGCACCTGCCTGGTGACGCTGGATCGCAACCGCTACTCGGTACCGTGCGAACTGGTGGGCCAAGCCGTCAGCCTGCGTCTTTATCCGGAACGGATCGACATTGTGGCGCACGATACTCGGGTGGCCAGTCATCCCCGCAACTTCAGTCGGCAGCAAACCCTCTACGACTGGCAGCACTACATCCCGCTGATCGAACGCAAGCCAGGGGCCTTGAGAAATGGCGCGCCGTTTGCCGACATGCCGGAGCCATTGCAACGATTACGCAGCTTGCTCCTGCGCCGGGAAGGTGGTGATCGGGTGATGGCCAAAGTGCTATCGGCAATTTCGCAGTTTGATCTGGAAGCGGTGCTGGTTGCCGTCGATCTGGTGCTGGAGTCCGGCCTACCCAGTGCCGAGCACATCGAGAACATGCTCAACCGCCTGAAGTCGGGTCCCATGCCGCCACCGGTGGAAACGCCACTCACCCTCAGCGAAGTACCGATTGCCGATACCGGCCGCTATGACCGCTTGCGTACCGAGGTGACTGATCATGCGTGAGCTGATGAGCGAGTTCAAGGAACTGCGTTTGCACGGCATGGCCGGTGCCTGGGAGGAGCTGACAGCCAACGGTAGCAGCCGTGTCGAAGCCTCACGTTGGCTGATCGAACATCTACTGCAAGCCGAGCATACTGATCGAGTGATGCGTTCGATTGGCTATCAGATGCATGCGGCCCGCTTCCCGGTACATCGTGATCTGGCCGGATTCGACTTCGAACAATCGAAGGTGGATCAGAAGCTGATCCGGCAACTGGCCGACCTCTCCTTTGCCGAGGAAGCCCAGAACGTCGTGTTCATTGGTGGCACGGGCACTGGCAAGACCCACCTCGCGACGGCGCTGGGTGTCTCGGGCATTACCCATCACAGCAAGCGGGTGCGTTTCTTCTCGACGGTTGATCTGGTCAATGCGCTGGAACAGGAGAAGGCTGCTGGCAAAGCCGGGCGGATTGCCTTGGGGCTGCTGCGCATGGATCTGGTCATCCTCGATGAGTTGGGCTATTTGCCGTTCAGTCAGGCCGGTGGCGCCTTGCTGTTCCACTTGCTGTCGAAACTCTACGAGCACACCAGTGTGATGATCACGACCAATCTGACCTTCGCCGAATGGCCGAGCGTCTTTGGCGATGCCAAGATGACCACTGCCTTGCTCGACCGGCTGACGCATCACTGCCATATCGTCGAGACCGGGAATGAGTCGTTTCGCTTCCGGCACAGCACGGCAACGGCCAAGTCGAGGATCAAGGCGCGGGAGCAGAGCAAGCGGGGAAATCCACCCGAAGCAGATCCGTTCTGATCGAGGCCGCGTTGGGAAATCCGTTCCGGACTCCGTCCTCCACGGCTTTCCCAACGCATTCGTCGTGGCTCGGAAATCAGTTGTTCTGAGCTACACTTATCCACAAGCCCACCTATGTCAGGTGGCTATCACACCTGGTCAAAATTCAACGCGCACAGGTGGTCAAATTTAAACGCGCGCCGACACGCAAGAAGATGATTGACCGCAATCACGACCTGCCAGTGGTCCGGCAATGCCAGATTCTGGCGTTGGCACGGTCGACGGCCTACTACACGCCGAAACCGACCTCAACCGAGGAATTGGCGCTGATGCGCCGGATGGACGAATTGCATCTGGAGTTCCCATTCGCCGGAAGCCGGATGCTGCGCGACCTGCTCAGAAATGAGGGGCAGCCCGTCGGCCGCAAGCGGATCCGCCGGCTGATGCGGCAGATGGGCATCGAAGCCTTGTATCGCAAGCCGAACACCAGTCGTCGGCATGCGGCCCACCCGATTTATCCCTACCTGCTGCGCAACCTGAGCATCGAGCGGCCCAATCACGTGTGGGCGACCGACATCACCTACATCCCGATGCGCCGAGGCTTCGTCTATCTGGTCGCCATCGTTGATTGGTACAGTCGCCGGGTTCTGGCCTGGCGTTTATCGAACACGCTGACCACCGACTTCTGCCTCGAGGCATTGCAGGAAGCGATAACGCGTTACGGCACGCCGGAAATCTTCAACACCGACCAGGGCAGCCAGTTCACCAGCAGCGAATTCACCGGGCAGCTCAAAGCGAACGGCATTCGTATCAGCATGGACGGCAAGGGTTGCTGGCGTGATAACGTCTTCGTCGAGCGCCTCTGGCGGACCATCAAGTACGACGAGGTGTATCTCAAAGCCTATGAGTCCGTATCCCACGCCAAGGCGAGCCTGGGGCAGTTCATCACGTTCTACAACAGCCGGCGGCCTCATCAGGCATTTGCCGGCAAGACACCGGACATGATTTACTTCGCCGGCTTGCCGCAGGAACCCCTCGCCGCATGAAACCCGCGTTACCCACCGCGCCGGCCGCCTACGGTCTGAACGGACCTTCGGCAACCGTCACCGTGGATAACGCTACACCCGCAGGGCTCCACTTATCACCGTCGAAAATCTGTCCAAACAGCCGGGTCCTGCTCTTAGCGGCCACCCAGCCAGTAGCTCAAAACAGTGCGAATTGCTTCTTTCTGGTAGTTTCGATGCCCACACAGCGCATCAAGAAATGCCTCATAACGGGATTCATCCCACTTTGCTGGGTCGTGTGGCTTGACCGTCAGGACAAGATCCTCGTTGCGGAAAGTACGGCTATCGTTGGTGCGGCGTGCGGCGGCGTTCATGCTTTCTTGCTCTTCGGTTTAGCTGCAGTGGCCTTGGTCGTGGCTTTCTTTGTGGCGGCTTTGGCGCGTGTCGCCTTGGTTGGGCTGGCCGGGCCGAAGTCAGCGGACGGAATCACCACCCGCGCCTCGTTGCCGTAGATGTCGAGAAAGACCGCCATCACCTGCGCCCCCAGCCGGTTGGCGGGAAAGCGGACTTCCCAGCCGGCGGCTTCAATCGTTCCTGCGTAAAACACCTCGTCGAGGTCGAATACATCGGCCTCGGCGTCGTAGTCGTAGTCCAGCATCACCATCGACAGCGTTTCGCGGTTACCGCGCTTCTGCATCGGCTCACGCACAGCGGCATCACTGTAGAAAGTATCGATGCGGATAAACGCCTCTTCCAGCAATTCGCCTTCCGGATTGCCCCGTCCGACCGCATAATCGAGTTCCGGCGTTTTGATGAAATCAAAACCGACGGCATCCACAGTGTCGTTAACCGCCATCTCGTCGGTGGGCTGTTTTAGCGCGAGGAAATCGCGCTGGTGCAGTTCGTGAATGATCGAGTACGGTACGCGCAGCGCGTAATAACGCACCTCGCCAATCTGCACGTAGTCCTGCTGAAAGTCGAAGGCCATTGCTGGGGCAATGATGAACATGCGCGTGCCGATCTTCGATCCTGCCGCTTCATGAATTGAGCGCAACGTGTCTTCGCCGACCGTCTTGCCCGCCTGCGTACGATGGTCGAACACCTGAACGGGGCATGATTTCAGCGTGCCGTCGAATGGGATGCCGCCGATGCGATGTGGTTCATCCTGACAGCCGAACAAGGTTAGCGCGAAGCGTCGCCAGTCGTCCCATGACAAATCCTTTAGGCGAGCAAAGTCGTACAAGCCGGCGTTGTAGAGTGTGAAGGGCTTGGCCTTGTGTGGTGCCCCCTTGTTGCCAATGTCGGCCTTGAGATTGAGTAGGCGCTTTTGAATCGTGTAGATGGACAGCTTGCCGCAGTCGATACCGATCCAACGGCGGCCGAGTTTTTCGGCGACGGCGCAGGTTGTTCCTGATCCTCCGAAAGCATCAAGAACAATGTCTCCAGGATTGGACGATGCCTGAATGACACGAGCAAGAAGCTCTTCCGGTTTCTGCGTTGGGTAGCCAGTCCTTTCAACTGAAAGGTTGTGCATCAGCTTTATGTCGAGCCAAATGTCTTGAAGTTGAACGCCTTGAAGCTCGTCAGCAAACCTCTTTAGGCGTGGCATCCCTCCTTCCTTTGCCGGCCAATGAATTTTTCCGGCGGCATCGAGTTTGTCCAACTCTGATGGTCTCACCTTCCAATGGTTTCCCTTTTCGTTGGGGTCGATGCCTCGCCACGGCTGCACAGTTTCACCGCGTCGCGTTCCCCGTGCAGTCAAGTCGCCGCGCGCATATCGGCGACCAGTTTTCGCGTCGACAGAGTCGAAAAATTGGTCGATGTATTCCTGAGACGCTTCCCCGTATTGTTCATTCCAGACGTATTCACTGCTGCGCGAATAGAAGAATATCGAGTCATGGATAGGCCCATATTTCTGCGCATCATTGTGGGCGCTGAGTCGTTTCCAGACGATTTCGTTGATGAAGTTTTGTTCGCCAAAAATTTCGTCCAACAATACTTTCGCATAGTGGGCTTTGCGTTGATCGAGGTGCACATAGATCGCCCCGTCGTCGGCTAAGAGTTCACGCAACAGAACCAAACGCCGGCGCAAAAATTCGATGAACTGCGCACCGGCAATTTTGTCTTGGTAAGCCTTCTCGTCTTTGCTTCCACGAAACTCTTGCCGTGAGGAAAACGGTGGATCGATGTACACCAGACGCACGCCTGATGTGCCATCGGCATTGCATAGCTCCCCAGCGCGCTTCATTTCTAGCAGGCGTTTCATTGCTTGCAGGTTGTCACCGAAAATCAGTTTGTTGTGCCACGCCACACCGTTTTTGTTGAAGGTGCGCACCGGCTGCAAGGGTACCGCTAACGTGTTGGCGATGATGTCTTCTTCGCGATCCTTGCCGTGATAGACCAGCTCGTATTCCCGTTTCTCGGGCGGGAACAGGATGCGCGACCACTCCGGCGAAAGCTCTTCGCCGGAAGCCAGAATCTCGATGAGGCGATTTCGTTGTTCAGGGCTCATTACGTCTCTCCGCCAGTATTTGCTGTTGTTTCCCGATGCCAGGCTGACGGGCTAAAAAACCGAAGACTTATGTCGTCGGCGAACATTCAATGTTAACCCAGCTGGTTGAAAATCGCATCGACGTGTACACCGTAAAACCGGCGATTTACTATCTATTTACCGATTTGGCATATTGCTGCGTCGGTTCAACCGATAGGAGATCGTCGAAATGTCTGACAAGCAAGATACCAAGCAGCAGGAGCAACAACCGATTGGCAAGATGAGCATCGCGGAAGTCGATGCTGAATTCGCCAATGCTGAAGCAACCATCAAGCGCCTCAACGAATCCGTCAAAGCGGCCTTCGAGACCAATCATCCGGTCAATGTGGATGACCTTCGCCAACTGCAACGCATGGGCCAGCGTCGTACCAAGCTGATGCTTCGCCGTATCGCACTGCTTGTTGCCAACCCGTCGAGCCAAGCCAATGATCTGCTCGATAAGCTCATGAAGGTGAAGGTCGCACAGGCATAGGTGGCCACTATGGCACCCAAACTGCACCCACTGGCAACAGCGGAAAACATGGAATGGGCAACGCGCATCTACTTCAAGCTGATGCGCCTCGCTCCCGATCTGCTGACCTTCGAGCAGCCCATTCACTTCAAGGCTGAGGGTTATTTCGCGCCCATCTGCCTTGAGGTCATGCAATCCACGGAAGGTTGCCGTTACGTCCAGTTGTATCACAGCTGGACTGATTCAGATGGCGAGCCGATTTCCGATCCGCGCATCGTCATCGCTCTGTACCCCGATTGGGAAATGGCCGAGGCAGTGATGTACTCCGACATGTTCAGCTTCAATGAGGCCTATCCGGTTAAAGATGGGCCAGTCGATGCCAACGTCCATCGCACCATAAACGCCTTCCTTGAGCGCTGGTTGGATTCGCTGCTCAACGAGGAACGATTGCAGCGGGTGGCTGCATGAAGCCCGGCGATAAGGTCTTGTCGCTGGAGGCCAATCGGGCTTGGGCCAAGCGAATTTATCAAAAGCTGCTGATCGTTGTCCCTGATCTTTGGGAAATCAGTGAGTACGCTAAGTCGCGGGTTGATGGGTATATGGATCTCAACCTCGATGTACTGATTGCGGCCAAGGGCTACCGACGTATCGCCTTGAGCCACTACTGGAAGCACGACTCAGGCGACATGATTGCCGATCCTGACATGGAGATTGGCGTCTATCGCGACTGGGAAATGGCCGAGGCGCTGACCTATCAGGACATGTGGTCCTACGACGACGTGTATTCAGGCCCGGACGGTCAGGCTGACCGTCGCCACTACCTGCACTGCAATGCCTTTCTCGAAAAGTGGCTTGAGGCGTTGGCTGAGCAGGGACACTTGCTACGGAAATGAGGAGAAAACTATGGGCTATCGCTGTGCGTGTGGCCTAACTGCGTATCGCTGCAAGGAATGTGGCTGGCAATGGTGTTCAAGCCGGAATTGCCGCAAAGGGAACGGTAAGGACGACAACCAGCCGATCAACAAGTGTCCGCGTTGCAGGGGGTATGGTTCGACCTCGTAGGCAAGGAGGGCTGCCCGATAGTATCTGCTCTGCGGGATATAATGCTGACCGACAAAACAAAATCAGTAGGTTAAGTATGGCTCGGATTCAATTGGCAGTGTGCTTGGGTGACAAGCCCTTAACTTTACGGATTGATGTTTTACTGTGACACGAATCAAGATTTGCGGCCTGACCCGTGAAGCCGATGTCGATGCGGCCGTGGCGGCGGGGGCCGATGCCATCGGTTTTGTTCTCTACCCGCCCAGTCCGCGCTATGTGACGCCGCAACGGGCAGCCGAACTGGCCAGGCGGATTCCGCCCTTCGTCGATGTCGTCGGTCTCTTCGTCAACGAGGCGCCGGCGGTCGTGCAGGCGGCCTGCGAGAGTTTGCCGATCAACCTGCTGCAGTTCCATGGCGATGAGGACGCGGCTTATTGCCGCCAGTTTTCAAGACCTTGGCTGCGGGCGGCACGAGTGAGGCCGGGCCTCGATCTGGTAGAATTCGCCCGCTCGTTTCCCGAAGCCCGGGGTTTGCTGCTCGATGCCTTCGTCGAAGGCTATGGTGGCGGTGGCCACGTCTTCGATTGGAAGCTGATTCCGCCCGGCTTGCCAGGTTATCTGGTGCTCTCCGGCGGGTTGAACGCGGACAACGTCGGTGATGCTATCCGGCGCGTGCGGCCGGTGGCCGTTGATGTGTCGTCGGGGGTGGAAATGAGCAAGGGCATCAAGGATCACGCAAAAATCGCTGCCTTCGTGGCGGCTGTACGGAAAGCCGATGAGTCAATATAACTTCCCCGACGCCAAGGGCCATTTCGGTCCCTACGGTGGTGTCTTCGTCGCCGAGACGCTGTTCGGTGCGCTCGATGAGCTGAAGGCAGCCTATGCTGCTGCGCAGGCCGATCCGGCCTTCCGCGCCGAATACGAATACGAGCTGAAGCATTTCGTCGGCCGTCCGTCGCCGATCTATCACGCCAAACGCTGGTCCGACCTGCTCGGCGGTGCGCAGATCTATCTGAAGCGTGAAGACCTGAACCATACCGGTGCCCACAAGGTGAACAACTGCATCGGCCAGGCCATCCTGGCTAGGCGTATGGGCAAGCCGCGCGTCATCGCCGAAACGGGTGCCGGCCAGCACGGCGTCGCAACGGCTACGGTCGCCGCCCGCTACGGTATGGAATGTGTTGTCTATATGGGCAGCGAGGACGTCAAGCGTCAGGCCGCCAACGTCTATCGCATGAAGCTGCTCGGCGCCACCGTGGTGCCGGTCGAATCCGGCTCGAAGACCCTGAAGGATGCGCTGAATGAAGCGATGCGCGACTGGGTCACCAACATCCACAACACCTTCTACATCATCGGCACGGTCGCTGGACCGCACCCATACCCCATGCTGGTCCGCGATTTCCAGAAGATCATTGGCGAGGAGTGCCTGACGCAGATGCCGGAAATGGCCGGACGCCAGCCGGATGCGGTGATCGCCGCCGTCGGTGGTGGCTCCAACGCAATGGGCATTTTCTATCCCTACATCGATGTCGAGGGCGTGCGCCTGATCGGCGTCGAGGCGGCCGGCTCCGGCATCGAGACCGGCCTGCATGCCGCCTCGCTGACTGCCGGCGTGCCGGGAGTGTTGCATGGCAACCGCACCTACCTGTTGCAGGACGAGGACGGCCAGATCATCGAGACGCACTCGGTGTCCGCCGGCCTCGATTACCCGGGCGTCGGCCCTGAACACGCCTGGTTGAAGGACATCGGTCGCGCCGAATATCAGCCGATCACCGATGCCGAGGCACTGGAAGCATTCCACAACCTGTGCCGCCTGGAAGGCATCATTCCGGCGCTCGAGTCGAGCCATGCGCTGGCCTACGCCGCCAAGCTTGCGCCGACGATGGGCAAGGACAAGATTCTGCTGGTCAACCTCTCCGGCCGGGGTGACAAGGACATGCATACCGTGGCCGAGAAATCCGGGATCGTATTCTGATGTCGCGCATCCAAAAAGCTTTCGAACGCCTGAATGGCGAGGGCCGCAAGGCGCTGATCCCGTTCATCACGGCGGGCGACCCCAATGCCGACCTGACCGTGCCACTGATGCATGCCCTGGTAGAAGCCGGCGCCGATGTCATCGAGCTGGGCGTTCCGTTCTCCGACCCGATGGCCGATGGCCCGACCATCCAACGCGCTTCCGAACGCGCCCTGGCGCGTGGCATGACACTGCGGAAGGTGCTGCAACTGGTCACCACCTTCCGCACGGTCGACGACAAGACGCCGGTGGTGCTGATGGGCTACGCGAACCCGATCGAAGCCATGGGCCTTGAGCGTTTTGCCGAGAAGGCCGCGCAATCGGGCGTCGATGGTGTGTTGGTGGTCGATTACCCGCCCGAGGAAGCCGAAACCTTTGGCGCAGCGATGAAGGCGCACGGCCTTGATCCGATCTTCCTAATTGCGCCGACCTCCAGCCCGGAGCGCATTGCCCAGGTGGCGACGATTGCCAGCGGCTATGTCTATTACGTGTCCTTGGCCGGGGTGACCGGTTCTGGCGCGCTGAATGTCGATGCAGTGGCCGAGCGCCTGCCGGCTATTCGCGAAAAGACCGGCCTGCCGGTCGGTGTCGGTTTCGGCATCCGCGATGCCGCGACGGCGTCGCGCATTGCCCGCTTTGCCGACGCTGTCGTGGTCGGCAGCCGGATTATCGAAGAAATTGAAAAATCGACGGCGGAGTCAGCCTGTGCCAATGTGAAGGCACTGGTCTCGGATATTCGTCGTGGTGTGGATGAGGTGAAACAATGAGCTGGCTAACCAAACTGCTGCCCCCGAAGATCAAGCGTGAACAGGGTGCACAGCGCCGCGGCAACCTGCCGGAAGGCCTGTGGAGCAAGTGCCCGTCCTGCGAGGCTGTGCTTTATGCGACCGACCTCGAAAACAACATGCAGGTTTGTCCCAAGTGCGGCCATCACAATCGTGTGAATTCCCGTCAGCGTCTCGACTTGCTGCTCGATGCGGAAGGCCGTTTCGAGATCGGTGCCGAAGTCGTGCCGGTGGACAGCCTGAAGTTCAAGGACTCCAAGAAATACCCGGATCGCCTGATGGAAGCCAATGAGGCGACCGGCGAGAGCGACTCCCTGGTGGTGATCCAGGGCGCCATCAAGACCATGCCGGTCGTTGCTGCCGCTTTCGAATTCGACTTCATGGGCGGTTCGATGGGCTCGGTACTCGGCGAGCGCTTCGTGCGCGGCGTGCAGAATGCCGTCGAGCAAAAAATGCCCTTCATCTGCATCACCGCGTCCGGCGGTGCCCGCATGCAGGAAGGCCTGTTCTCGCTGATGCAGATGGCCAAGACGACCGCAGCATTGACCAAATTGTCGGAAGCGGGCCTGCCCTTCATCTCCATCCTGACCGACCCGACCATGGGTGGCGTCTCGGCTTCCTTCGCCTTCGTCGGTGACGTGGTGATTGCCGAGCCCAAGGCCCTGATCGGCTTTGCCGGCCCGCGCGTCATCGAGCAGACCGTACGCGAGAAGCTGCCGGAAGGATTCCAGCGTTCCGAGTTCATCCTCGAAAAGGGTGCCATCGACATGATCGTCGACCGCCGTGACATGCGCGACCAGGTCGCCCGCGTGCTCGCGCTTTTGCAAAAACTGCCGGCCGCCGCTTGAAAACTCTAGAAGGCTGGTTGCAGCATCTCGAAGGCCTGCACCCCCGGGGGCAGGCCGGCATCGAACTGGGGCTGGATCGTATCCGCCTCGTCAAGGAAGCGCTCGGGCAGGTTCAGCACTGCCCGGTGATCATCGTCGGTGGCACCAACGGCAAGGGGTCGACCTGCGCCTATCTCGCCAACATCATCGACCGTGCCGGCTATCGTGTGGGCTGCTATACCTCCCCCCACCTGATGGCCTACAACGAACGCGTTCGTCTCAACGGCCAACCGGCCAGCGATGCCGCCCTCTGTGCGGCCTTTGAGCGGGTCGAGGCGGCACGCCAGAAGGCCGGCGGGGTTGCCCTGACCTATTTCGAATTCGGTACGCTGGCGGCCTGGGAGGTGTTTGCCGAAGCCAAGGTCGAGGCGGCTATTCTCGAGGTCGGGCTCGGTGGGCGGCTGGATGCCGTGAACGCCTATGAGCCGGACGTCTCCATCGTCACCTCCATTGCGCTCGACCATACCGACTGGCTGGGGCCGGATCGCGAGTCGATCGGATTCGAAAAGGCCGGTATTTTCCGCGCCGCTAAGCCCGCCCTGTGTGCCGATCCGAATCCGCCGCAGCGCCTGCTTGATCATGCGGCGGCGGTCGGTGCCGATCTGCGGCTGATCGGACGCGATTTCGGTTTCGAGCGCCCGGCGGCGGATAGCAACGAGAATCGCCTGCAGTGGCGCTGGTGGTGCCGCTCCAACGGGCAACTGATCAAGCGGGCCCTAGCCTATCCAGGATTACGCGGGCCGACGCAGCTATTCAATGCCGCCGTCGTGCTGGCGGCACTGGAGGTCATTTCCGACAAGTTGCCGGTGACCATGCAGGCTATCCGTCCGGGCCTGATCGAGACCGAGTTGTCCGGCCGTTTCCAGGTTGTTCCGGGCAAACCGGCGATCGTGCTCGACGTGGGCCATAACCCGCAGGCCGTCAAGGTGTTGGCCGATAACCTGTCGGGCATGGGTTTCTTCGATCGCACGCTGGCCGTGGTCGGCATGTTGAGCGACAAGGATATCGCCGGGGCGTTGGCGCCGCTCAAGGGCAAGATCGATGTTTGGCATGTCGCGACCCTTGGCGGAGTGCGCGGCACACCAGCTGACAAATTAGCCGACATCATTGTTTCCTCGGGCCTGGGAGGCGAGATTTGCTGTCATCCGTCAGCGCAGGAAGCAATGCAGGCAGCCAAGGGGCAAGCCTCTGAAAGTGATAGAATTCTGGCCTTTGGTTCCTTCCACACGGTAGCCGGTGCGCTTGAGGCGCTCGGGAAAAAAGCCTGATCATGGACGACAACGACGCACAGCTGCACCTCAAGAAACGCGCCCGCCGACGTCTGGTCGGTGCGATTTTCTTCGTTTCGGTCGTGGCCATGGTCTTGCCCATGGTCATGGATCATGAGCCGCGTCAGGCGGTGCAGGATGTGGAGATTCGCATCCCGGGGCAGGATGAAAAGCCCTTCGCGCCCAAGTTTGCCGTCGCACCGGTTGAAAAGGCACCGGAAAAGGCACCCGAGCCCCCCGTTGTCATGCCCTCCAACAAGGCCCCCGTGGTTGTGCCGGCCGCACCCGAGGCCAAGCAGCCCGTTGAGCCCGCTACCAAGCCGACCGTACGCGTGCTGGAGGTGGTCAAGGATGTGAAGGGGCCGGAGAAGCCGGCCGACAAGCCGACTCCGAAACCGGAGAAAACCCCAGAAAAGCCGGTGGCCAAGCCAACCGACAAGCCGCTCGACAAGCCCAAGGCGGATGATGCCAAGCGCGCCGCCGCCATCCTGGCCGGCCAGTCGGCCGATGCCAAGGCTGCCGACAGCAAGCCGGCGGTGAAAGGCGGAGAATATCTGGTGCTGATTGGGGCATTTTCCAACGAAGCCAATGTCAAAAACCTGAAGGACAAGCTGTCGGAGCAAGGGATCAAGACCTTCAGCGAGCCGCTGGACACGCCGCAGGGCAGGAAAACCCGCGTTCGCGCCGGGCCCTTCCCGAATCGTGAAGCGGCCGAGAAGGCCTTGGAGAAGATGCATCGCATCGGTGTTTCCGGAGTCGTTTCGGCCAAGCCATGACCGGATTCGACTACGTTGCCATCGGCATCGTCGGCATCTCCTTGATCTTTGGTCTATGGCGGGGCGTGGTTGGCGAAATCATCGCGCTGCTTGCCTGGATCCTGGCGATTGTCGCGGCGGTGGAATTCGGCGCGACGCTCGGCATCGCGGTATTTGGCGGCTTGTCTGATCCGGCGCTACGGACGCTGGCCGGGTGTGTGGTGATTTTTGTTGGGGTGCTGGTTGTCATGGCGCTCTTCAGAATGTTGGTCGGCAGCATGGTCAAGGCTTTGGGGCTGTCCGTGTCGGATCGCATTCTGGGCATGCTCTTCGGTCTGGCGCGGGGTGTGCTGGTGTGCATGGTGTTGGTGGGTCTTGGCGGGATGACCTCGGCGCCGACCCAATCATGGTGGCGGCAGGCAAGCTTGTCGGCGCCTCTGGAAACAGCCGTACTGGCAACCAGGTCCTGGTTGCCGGACGATTTGGCAAAACGAATTCGATTTAGCTAGGCAGGAAAAGATATGTGCGGGATTCTCGGTGTAATGGCGACAACGCCGGTCAACCAGTTGCTTTACGATGGCCTGATGGTGCTCCAGCACCGCGGCCAGGATGCGGCGGGGATTGCAACGGCGGAAGGCAATACTTTCCACCTGCACAAGGGGCCGGGGTTGGTGCGCGACGTCTTCCGCACCCGCAACATGCGCGCCTTGCCGGGCAACTGGGGTATCGGCCATGTCCGCTACCCGACCGCAGGTTCGGCTTATAACTTCGCCGAAGCGCAACCGTTCTACGTCAATTCGCCGTTCGGTCTCGTCCTGGGCCATAACGGTAACCTGACCAACGCCGAGCAGTTGAAGGAAGAAATGTTCCGGATGGATCGCCGGCACATCAACACCAACTCCGACTCCGAAGTCCTGCTCAACGTGCTGGCCCACGAACTGCAATCGGCGGCGCATGGCTACGAGCTGGACGTCGACAGCATCTTCCAGGCCGTGGCCGGCGTGCATCGCCGCTGCCGCGGCGCCTACGCGGTGGTCGTGCTGATCGCCGGCTACGGATTGCTCGCCTTCCGCGACCCGCATGGTATTCGCCCACTGATCTATGGCCAGAACGAAACGCCGCAAGGCATGGAATACCTGGTTTCATCCGAGTCGGTCGCCCTCGATACCCTGGGCTTCCAGATGGTGCGTGACATCGAGCCGGGCGAGGCCGTCTTCATCGACCTGAACCACCAACTGCATGCCCGCCAATGCGCACAGCAGCCGATGTACGCCCCGTGCATCTTCGAATACGTCTATCTGGCCCGTCCGGATACCGTGATCGACGGTGTTTCGGTTTACGAGGCGCGCTTGGCCATGGGCGAACTGCTGGCCGAGAAGGTCAAGAAGCAGATTCCGGTCGAGGAAATCGACGTCGTCATCCCGATTCCCGATTCCAGCCGTCCGTCCGCCATGCAATTGGCGCAGGTGCTGGGTATCCCGTTCCGCGAAGGCTTCGTCAAGAATCGCTACGTCGGTCGCACCTTCATCATGCCGGGCCAGGCCATGCGCAAGAAGTCGGTACGCCAGAAACTGAATACCGTCGGCCAGGAGTTCAAGGGCAAGCGCGTGTTGCTGGTTGATGACTCCATCGTGCGTGGCACGACCAGCCACGAGATCGTCGAAATGGCGCGTGCCGCTGGCGCGGTCAAGGTCTATTTCGCCTCGGCGGCGCCGCCTGTGCGTTTCCCGAACGTGTACGGCATCGACATGCCAACGCGTGCCGAGCTGATTGCCACCGGCCGCACCGATGCCCAGATCGCTGCCGAGATCGGTGCCGATGCGCTGGTCTATCAGGATATCGAAGCGCTGAAGCAATCGATTACCAGCCTGCGTTCCGATCTGACGGTATTCGATGCCTCCTGCTTCGACGGTTGCTATATCACCGGCGACATCGACAGCTACTACCTTGATGCCGTCGAAGGCAAGCGCGGCGGCAAGCCGGCCAAGAGTGGCGACGATGACGGCGATAGCCGCTCGTCCGAGCAGATGGTGCTTGGTCTGACCAACGGCGGGCAGGAATAATGGCCAAGTTCGACGCCGCGTCGGGCTATCGTCCGGAAACACTCTCGGTGCGTGCCGGTCAGGAGCGCAGCCAGTTCGGCGAGCATGCCGAGGCGCTGTACCTGACTTCCAGCTTCGTCTTCGAGAGCGCGGCCCAGGCTGCCAGGCGCTTCTCCGGTGAGGAGGAGGGCAATGTCTACGCCCGTTTCTCCAACCCGACCGTCACCATGTTCGAGGAGCGTCTTGCTGCCCTCGAAGGCGCCGAAGATTGCGTGGCCACGGCCAGCGGCATGTCGGCCATCATGGCTACCGTGCTGGCGCACCTCAAGCAGGGCGACCATATCGTGGCCTCGAACAGCCTGTTCGGCGCCACGGTGCAGCTGTTCAACAACATCCTGTCGCGTACCGGCATCACGACCACCTTCGTGTCGCATACCGATCCAGCGGCCTGGGAAGCGGCGATTCGCCCGGAAACCAAGCTGTTTTTCCTGGAAACGCCGTCCAACCCACTGACTGAAATCGCCGACATCCGCACCCTGGCTGCCATCGCCCACGCCAAGGGCATCCTGGTTGCCGTCGACAACTGCTTCTGCACGCCCATCCTGCAAAAGCCACTGGAAATGGGCGCCGACCTGGTCATCCATTCCGCGACCAAGTACATCGATGGCCAGGGCCGCGTGCTGGGCGGCGCCGTGTGCGGCCCGAAGAGGCTGACCGAGGAAGTCTTCAAGTACCTGCGCACCGCCGGCCCGACCCTGTCGGCCTTCAATGCCTGGGTGCTGCTCAAGGGGCTGGAAACCCTCAAGCTGCGCGTCGAGGCGCAGGCCGCCAACGCCGCCCGGCTGGCCGCCTGGCTGGAAGCACACCCGAAAGTGGCGCGCGTTTTCTATCCCGGCCTGCCGTCGCATCCGCAACACGAACTGGCAAAGGCGCAGCAGAAGAACGGCGGCGGCATCGTCTCCTTCGAGGTCAAAGGCGGACGCGAACAGGCGTGGGCCGTCGTCGACCATTGCCGCTTGTTGTCCATCACCGCCAATCTCGGCGATACCAAGACCACCATCACCCATCCCGCCTCCACTACGCACGGTCGCATCTCCCCGGAAGCACGGGCTGCGGCCGGCATCAACGAAGGCCTGCTGCGCATCGCGGTCGGTCTCGAAGCGGTGGAAGACCTGCAAGCCGACCTCGAGCGCGGCTTCTCACTGATCTGATTCTTGCGCGGCGCCCGGCTTCGGCCGGGCGCTTCGCTTTGGAGTACTCCCCATGCATTTTTCCGACCTCGGCCTGAAGGCCGAAATCCAGCGTGCCGTTGCCGAGCAGGGCTACGACACGCCAACTCCCATCCAGCAGCAGGCAATCCCTGCCGTTCTCGCCGGCCATGACCTGATGGCTACCGCGCAGACCGGGACCGGCAAGACCGCCGGCTTCACGCTACCCATCCTGCACCGCCTGGCCTCCGGCCCGAACGACCGCCTGAGCCGCGTCGCCCGCACGCCGCGCGTACTGGTCCTGACGCCGACCCGCGAACTGGCCATCCAGGTCGAGGAAAGCGTGCGCACCTACGGCAAGCACCTGCCGATCAACTCGCTGGCCGTCTTCGGCGGCGTCGGCATCAACCCGCAGATTGCCAACTTGCGCCGCGGCGTCGATATCCTGGTCGCCACGCCGGGCCGGCTGCTCGATCATGTGCAGCAGAAAACCGTCGATCTCGGCGGCATCGAAATCTTCGTTCTCGACGAAGCCGATCGCATGCTCGACATGGGCTTCATCCGCGACATCCGCAAGGTCATTGCGCTGTTGCCCAAGGAACGGCAGAACCTGATGTTCTCGGCCACCTTCTCGCCGGAAATCCGCGAGCTGGCGGCCGGCCTGCTGCACAACCCGGTGTCGGTCGATGTCGCGCCGCGCAACACGGCGGCCGAAACCGTCACCCAGAAGGTCATCGAGACGGATCGTGAACGCAAGAAGGAACTGCTTTGCCATCTGTTCGCTACCCGTGGCTGGCACCAGGTGCTGGTTTTCGCCCGTACCAAGCACGGCGCCGACGCGCTGGCGCGGACACTGGAAAAAGCCGGCATCAAGTCGGCGGCGATCCACGGTGACAAGTCGCAGGGAGCCCGCACCCGCGCCCTGAGCGAATTCAAGGACGGCAAGCTGGTGGCGCTGGTCGCCACCGACATCGCGGCGCGCGGCATCGACATCGACGCGCTGCCCTACGTCATCAACTACGAATTGCCCAATGTGCCGGAAGACTACGTGCATCGCATCGGCCGCACCGGCCGTGCCGGTATGGAAGGCGAGGCGATTTCGCTGGTCTGCCACGACGAACGCGGCCAGTTGAAGGACATCGAGAAGCTGATCAAGCGCAGCCTAGAGCGCGTGGTGATCGAGGGTTTCGAACAGTCGGCAGTCGCCAAGCCGCGCCCGGAGCTGCCGCCGCGCGGCGCGCGCAAGCCGCAAGGGCAGGGCAAACCGCAGCCGAAAACGCAAACGCATAAGTCCGGGAAAAGTGCCGGTCGTCCGCAACAGCATCACAATGGCAACCGCCATCGCTGATTGACAACAATTTGCCGGCCGCTGGCCGGCGGTAGGCTTGTCGGGGGCTGTAAAAACGTCTACTGTGGAAACTATTTCATTAACTTCATATTGTTAGTGAGTTTTCTTAAGGCGTTTTGGAGGTCGGGATGCCCCCCCCGCAAAAAATCCGGCTTGGCGACCTGCTGATTCAGCAAGGCTTGCTGACCGACGAACAACTGAAAATTGCGCTCGACGAGCAAAAGCGTACCGGCCGCAAGCTCGGGCGCGTCTTCGTCGAGAGCGGCTATGTTACCGAGGCCGGCATCTCGCAGGCGCTGGCCCGTCAGTTGCAGATTCCTTTCGTCGACCTCAAAAGTTTTACCCCCAAGCCCGACCTGATCAAGCTGCTCCCGGAGGCGCCGGCCCGCCGCTTCCGGGCTCTGGTTCTCGCGCAATTGGCGGATGGCCGCCTGCAGATCGGCATGTCCGACCCCACCGACCTCCAGGCCTACGACGAAATCACCCGCCTGGTGCGCCGCGAGATCGACCTCGCGGTCGTCACCGAGAGCGAACTGCTGGCGATGGTCGACCGCGTCTACCATCGCGGCGAGCAGATCACCGGCCTGGCCAAGGAACTGACCGCCGAACTGGGCGACGTGCCGATCGAATTCGGCGACCTGCTCGGCCTAAACCCGGGCGCCGAGGATGCGCCGGTCGTCAAGCTGCTGCAGACGGTGTTCGAGGAAGCCATGCGCCTGCGCGCCTCCGACATCCACTTCGAACCGCAGGAAAAGTCGCTGCGTATCCGCTTTCGCATCGATGGCGTGCTGCACATCCAGACCGAGGCCGATGCCAAGATTTCGTCGGCCGTGGCGCTGCGCCTGAAGCTGATGTCCGGCCTCGACATCTCCGAGAAACGCCTGCCGCAGGACGGCCGTTTCAACATCAAGGTGCGCGGCAATCCGGTCGATGTGCGTATCTCCACCTTGCCGACACAGTTTGGCGAATCGGTGGTCATGCGTCTGCTCAACCAGAACACCGGCCTGCTGGAACTCGACAAGATCGGCATGCCGCCGCACGTGCTCGATCGTTTCCGCTATGCCTTGAAACGCCCGAGCGGCATGGTGCTGGTCACCGGCCCGACAGGTTCCGGCAAGACGACATCCCTGTACGCCGCGTTGAATGAGCTGAACAGCCCGGAAAAGAAGGTCATCACCGTCGAAGATCCGGTCGAATACCGGCTCGGCGGCCTCAACCAGGTGCAGGTACACGAAAAGATCGATCTTTCCTTTTCACGCGTGCTGCGTACCGTGTTGCGTCAGGATCCGGACATCGTCCTGATCGGCGAAATGCGCGACCAGGAAACCGCCGAAATCGGCATGCGGGCAGCGATGACCGGGCATTTGGTGTTATCCACGCTGCACACCAACGACGCCATCTCGACGCCGATCCGCCTGCTCGACATGGGCGTGCCGCGTTACATGGTGGCGCTCTCGGTGCATATGGTGGTGGCGCAACGACTGGTGCGGGTGATTTGTGGCAACTGCCGCGAGCCTTATTCACCGACTCCCAATGAACATGAGTGGCTGCGTTTCGAACTAGGCGATCAGGTCGATAGTCAGGCCTACCACCACGGCCGCGGCTGCGCCCACTGTGCCAATACCGGCTACCAAGGGCGTAGCGGGGTTTATGAGTTCCTGGAAATGAGCGATGCCGTGGTGGAGGCCATCAACCATGAAGACCCGGGTGAGTTCATGCGCGTGGCGCGCCAGCAGATGGCCGGCGAAACCCTGCGTCGTGATGCGGTGCGCCTGGTGCTGGCTGGCAAGACCACGGTTGCCGAGGCCATGCGCATCAGCAACCAGTTCGAGGAATAAGCCGCGTGGCCAACTTTGCCTACAAGGGACGGGATGCCGGCGGCAAACTGATTGAGGGCGTGCTCGAAGCCGCTTCGTCGGGTGGGGTCGCCGACATCCTCCTGGGGCGCGGCATCACGCCGGTTTCCATTCTTGAGGCAAAGTCAGCGAAAGCAGCGCTGGCGGTCGATTGGTCGCTCTTCAAG
The DNA here is from genome assembly GCF_051122455.1 of Dechloromonas sp. ARDL1. Lineage (NCBI taxonomy): Bacteria > Pseudomonadati > Pseudomonadota > Betaproteobacteria > Rhodocyclales > Azonexaceae > Dechloromonas > Dechloromonas sp. ARDL1. Next base: position 2,401,939 of record NZ_CP168939.1, on the reverse strand, counting down.
CCCAAGGTCGAGCATATCGACATCCTGCTTTTCTCGCGGCAACTCCACACCCTGCTGAAATCCGGCGTACCGATCATGCGTGCGCTTGGCGGCTTGCAGGAGTCGGCCACCAACCCGTCAATGAAGGAGGTCATTCGCGACGTACGCGAAAGCCTCGAGGCCGGGCGCGAGCTATCGGTATCGCTGGCCCGCCATCCGAAGGTATTCAATCCCTTTTACATTTCCATGGTGCGTGTCGGTGAGGCGACCGGCATGCTCGATGAAATCTTCCTCCGCCTGTTCGAGCACCTGGAATTCGAGCGCTTCATGCGTGAGCAGGTAAGGTCGGCGTTGCGCTACCCGATGTTCGTCGTGCTCGCCATGGCGGTTGCCATCGTGGTTGTGAACCTCTTTGTCATACCGGCGTTCGCCAAGGTGTTCGAGGGTTTTGGCGCCGAGCTTCCGTTCATGACGCGACTTTTGCTTGGTTTTTCCAATTTCATGGTCGCCTGGTGGCCCGTGCTGCTGGGAGGGCTGGTTGCAGCCGTCGTCGCCTTCCGTTCCTGGGTTGGCACTGCAGCCGGGCGGATGCGGTGGGAGGCGATTACCCTGCGCTTCCCCATTGCCGGGAAAATCGTGCGCAAGGCGGCGATGGCCCGTTTTGCCCGCAGCTTTTCACTCGGCTTGCGGAGTGGTGTGCCGGTCATGCAGGCGCTGACCAATTCGGCGCAGACTGTTGACAACAGCTATATCGCCACCCGGATCGAGGGCATGCGCGACACCGTCGAGCGCGGCGAGAGTGTCTTGCGGGCAGCCATCGCGTCCGGCTTCTTCACGCCGGTTGTGTTGCAGATGGTCGCTGTCGGAGAGGAATCAGGTGCCCTCGACGACATGCTCGAAGAGGTCGGCCAAATGTACCAGCGCGAGGTTGAATACGAGTTGAAGACCCTGGGCCAGCAGATCGAGCCGATCCTGATCATTTCGCTTGGCGTGCTGGTCATGATCCTCGCGCTCGGCATCTTCCTGCCGATGTGGGACCTCGGCAAAGTGGCCATCAAGCGATGAGCGGCGATGCGACGCTATTACGAATTCGCCATCGCCATCACCCTGATCGGAGCGGTGTCGCTGTTCCTGCTCGCATCGCTGGACTCGGTGCGCAGCGACATGGAGGAGGCCTTGGTGCAGTCCGAGGCAGCGAGCATGCGCCTGGAGCTCGCAGAGGCCGTTGTGCATCGCGTAGCATCCAGCGGCAGCTTGCCGCAAAGCAACAACCCGGTGGACTGGGTGGCGAGCAAGCCGGCCAGTTACCGCGGGGCATTCGACACGGCGCCCGACGAGTGCTCGATATGGTTTTTCGACCGACAGGCTGGTGAGCTGATCTATCGATTTCACGATGGTTCGCGCGCACGCTTTCGCCTGGGGCGCGGCGGTGGCGATGGCAGGCTTGTCATTTCAGGTGTTTCCTTGCAGCGTCTGGATCAAGGGCGCGAATAAATGTTGAGGTGGAGGGGTAATATGGCTAAAGTAATAAAATTTCCAGCCGATAATGGACGCATGGATATGGAACCGAAACCCAAGCCGGTAGCGGAGCGTGGTTTTACCCTGATCGAACTGATCGTGGTCATCATCATTCTCGGCCTGCTGGCGTCGATTGCCTTGCCGCGCTTCGTTAATCTGCAGCGCGATGCACGCGTTGCCAAGCTGCAGGCGGCGCGCGGCAGCGTCGGGGCGGCATCCGCGCTGGCACACGCCACGGTGCTGGCACGCAGCGGGGTGGCCGATGTCGCGCCCTGCACCGGCGGCGCCACGGCCTCCAACGCCACGGGAGCCAACGGCACCTTATGTACCGAGAACGGCCTGGTCAACCTGGTATTCGGCTACCCCGAGGCAACCGCCATCGGTACGCCGGGAATCCTCTCGATGGCCGGCCTGACCGGGGTATTCAATCCTTCAGCCGCCAACCTGCAAGACGAAGGCTATACCTACACCGTTGCCGGCGGCGTGGCGACTTTCGGTATCAGCGGCGCAACCACCCCGGCCGCTTGCACCTTTACCTATACCCAACCCACAGCGGCCAACCAGGCAGCCTTGATTGGTCCAGTGACGACCACCGGATGCTGATTTTTATACTTTGAGGAGCATGTAATGAAAGCAATGCAAAAAGGTTTCACCCTGATCGAGCTGATTGTCGTGATCGTTATTCTCGGTATCCTTGCCGCGACGGCGTTGCCTCGCTTCATTAACGTAGCAACGGATGCTCGCATGGCTGCCATGAATGGTGTCGCGGGTGGGCTGCGTTCGGCGGTGGCATTGGCACAGTCACGCTATATCGCTACTGGCAATGCTGCCGCAACAACCGTGAACATGGGGCTGGCCGGCGCTGTTCAGGCAGTGGACGTGGCGGCCGGGACAGGAATTCCCGCTGGAACTGCAACAGGTATTCAGGCAGCCATGCAAGCTACCGATGGATTTACATTTGCCTGTGCGGCCGGCGTCTGTACCGTGACGCAGACTGGCGGTCCTGCTGCGTGTGCAGTTACGTATACCGGAGCGACTGGCGTGGTGAACGTGGGGGCAGTTACGGTTGCAAATTGCGGCGGGTAAGTTTTTCAGGCTAGGCTGATGCTCACGCCACCAACTGCTTAGCTGCCACGATGCAGCGTCTGGCAGATTCCTGCAACAGTAAAAACCCGTCCTGTGGCGGGTTTTTGTCTTGTTGGTTCGGTATGCGGGGTTTTACGCAGGTGGAGTTGATTGTTGTCATTGTGATCGTGGGCGTTCTGGCGCTGGCTGTTATACCTCGATTTTCCGGTGATTCGGGATTTGAGGCGCGGGCATTTAGAGACAGCGTGGTGGCAGGTTTGAGGTACGCACAAAAATCTGCTGTGGCGGCTCGGCGGACGACTTGCGCAACGTTTTCTGCGGCCCCCGCTAGAGTGGACTTTCGGATATCGAATGGCAATGGCGCCGTCGATTGTGTGCAAGGGCTTCCCTTGATCGGTCCTGATAACAGGCAATTACAAGTTACCGCAGCAAATATGGTCGCCTTTGTTGCGTTACCAGCGGATGTGGTCTTCGATGGTGCCGGGCGTCCTCTGAGCGCATCGGTGTTCAGCGTTTCAGGGCTGGATGCCAGTCTTATGGTCACCGTGGAAGCAGAAACCGGCTATGTCCACTAAGATTGCTGCTGCCCAGCGCGGCATCACATTGATTGAGCAGATTGTTTTCATCGTCATTGTCACCGTGGGCGTTATTGCCCTAGTGTCGACGCTGAATCCGATGATTCTCGCCAGTGCCGATCCGATGCGGACCAAGCAGATGGTGGCGCTTGCAGAGGGGCTGCTCAACGAAATCCTGCACCAACCCTTTACCTGGTGCGATCCAGACGATGCGAACGCCGCGACTGCGCAATCCTATGCCGATTGCACCATGCCTCAGAATACGGGAACGCATGGTGCGGGTGAGGTGCGCGGCACCTACGACAATGTTGATGACTATGGCGGCAACCCGGCAATGCAGAATGTTGCCGATGTAACGGGCAATTACATCATGCCCGGCTATACGGCTACGGTTGCTATTGCCCGCGTCGGAGCGACGCTCGGCCTGGCGGACAATAGTGCGGCGCTGAGCGTGACGGTGACTGTCGCATTCGGCACTGAGAACTTTGCTTTGACGGGTTACCGTTTCCGTTATGCGCCGCGTTACTGATCCGCCTCGGGTGTCCAACTGCCAGCAAGGATTTACGCTGGTCGAGATGATCATTTCGATTGTCATTACCGGCATTGTTGTGTCGATGATTGCGCTCTTCGGGCGGAATCAGATTGGCGCTTACCTCGATGCCGGAAATCGTGCCGAATTGGCCGATGCGGCTGATACGGCCGTGCGTCGTATTGCCCGGGATTTGCAGGGTGCCTTGCCGAACAGTGTTCGTGTGTCCGCTGCCGGCGATTTTCTCGAATTCGTGCCTATCCGCGATGCCGGGCGATATCGTGCAGAACTCACCGGGGCAGGGGGTGGGGATCCGCTCGATTTCAACAACGGCGCCGACAACACCTTTGATGTGCTGGGGCCGGGTGTGACGGTGAACGCAGGCGATCAACTGGTTATCTATAACTTGGGCTTGCTGGGTTCGGATGTCTACGCGGGAAGCAACCGGAAGGCCTTGTCTGTGGTGGGGAGTGGATTGACCACCCTGTCATTTACAATGGGGGGGGCTCAGTTTCAGTTTGCGTCGCCACAAAATCGCTTTCAGATTGTTGGTGCACCGGTTACCTACGAATGTGCGGCGAACGCTGCAACACCGCAATCCGGTACGGTTATTCGGCATGGTGGATACGGCTTTCAGCCGGCGGTCGCCTCAACTCCGTGGGCACTAGGTGGCGCCGCGTCGGTGCTGATCACCGATGTCTCGGCCTGTCGATTTGACTATACCCCTGCGGTGTTGCAGCGAAATGGTCTGGCTGTCCTGCGTCTGACCTTGGAGCGGAATGGCGAGTCGGTCGAAATCCTTCATCAGGTCGATGTGCTGAATACGCCATGAGCCGCCATCTATCCGAGATTCCAGGAAGGAGGCGGCAGCGCGGTGTCTCGGTCCTCATGGCCGTTTTTCTATTGTTGTTGATGGCCACGCTGGCGGCTGGCTTGGTCAATATCGTGTCGACGTCGAATGTGAACATGGCCGCCGATATCGGCGGCGCCCGCGCCTACCAGGCGGCGCGGGCCGGCGCAGAGTGGGGGATGTTCCAGCTCGACCCGAATGCGCAGGCCGCCGCGTTGCCGCCCTGCGTGAATGGCTCACCACCCATTCCGGGGCACGCGGTGAATGTGGTTTGCCAGAGCTGGGATACTACCGAAGGAGGGCGGCAGATACGCATCTACCGGATCAGTTCGCGGGCGACGGCCAATGGCGCCAAGGCGCCGGGGATCGAGCGGCTGGTCGAGGTGACGGTCGAGAAATGCCGTGACGCGACGATTGTCGCCGCCCCTTTTGATTGCTGACGATGACATGATGGCGGGAGCAGCAGAAATGGTCGTGAAGAAAATCGCCTGTTTCATCAGGCAGCTGGTGCGCCTCGCTCTTGCCGCGATGGCCATGGGTTGCGGCCTGGCCCTGGCGCAGGTGGTTCAGCTCAACTCGTCGGGAGGGACCAGTGCCTCCGACGGCTTGCGTATCTATATTGATGCCAGTTCGAAGATGCAGGTCACCCGCTGGAACGGGGCTTCATCGGGGCAGCAATTGTTCGACCCGGCCTATACCCCGCTGACCAGCCTGGTGCGCCTCGATAACGGCATCTATCTGCGGGCGAACGGTACGACTTATGGCGCACAGCACAATGTCGGTACGCCTGATTTTCTGATCGCCAACAATTACAGTACCCGGACAATTTCCGGCCCGACGCCAGCCAACCCTGTAGCCAATGGTGTCGTGCAGACTGCCAATGCGAGTTACGGCATTACCAATGGACCACAAATCAGCGTGGAATACCGCTACACGCGTCCATACGATTTCGTTACCCTGAATGTGACGCTGACGATTCCCAATGGCTATGCAGTGAGCGCCGGTAATCCGGTTCGCTACTATCACGCCATCGACACCTATCTGGGCGGTAGCGACAATGGTTGCGGTGTGAGTTATCTGGACGCCAACGGCAATCGAGTGGTGGGTACCTATCCGCCTCCATCCGGAACGAGCTGCCCCTCAACCACGAGTATTCCGTCCGGGGTGACGATCGTCGAATCCTTCCGCGAGCGCAGCGGCCAGCAATTCAGCAAGTACTGCGTGGCCGGGTTTCAGGATTTCTGGGACATGAGCTCACCGTGGACCAACTGCGCGATTCTCAATCCCAATGGTTTGACGACCGGGGTGACCAGTACCTATCAGGATACGGGGGTCGCCATCCAGTACGATTTCACGGCAGCCGGAACCTATACGTTTTCGTACGACCTGGTGATCGGCTCGCCGGCGGTGCCACCTTACGACCATCTTGAACTGCGCTATACGGCCGGGGGTAATCTTTGCCCCATGAACGTTACGGTGTTGGGGTGTAGCTCATCCACGGTTCCCTGTCCGGCGGGCAGTGAGTTGAATGCCAACCTGTCGGGAACGTTGACGAGTAGTGGTGGCGGTGGGGTCACCTGGACACCGTCGACGGGTAATTTCTCGATTGCCTCGGGTAGCCCGGCGACGTCGGTAACAGCACAACCCTTGGCGCCGGGTGGAACCATTACGCTGGGGGCGACAAACCTCAGTTCGGTGCCGCTCAATGGCGTCAAATGCTGGAATGGCAGCAGCGCGACCTGTACCTTGACCTTGCCCAATATCGGCTGCTTCGCCTCGGACCTCGATGCTTGCAGCAACTTGACGGGCAGTCCGGGGCGTTGTGCGGCAACCGGAAATCGTCTCTACACCAAGGTTGTCGGCCAAGCGATGAGCTTCGATCTGGTCGCTTTGGCGGGCTCGCCAAAAGCAGTCGATACCAGCTTCAACAGCGGAGCGGGAAATCCGGTCAGCGTCGATCTGGTCAGCAGTAGCGGAACAACGATCAATGCCACAACCCGCTGCCCGACGACAGCGCCGACGACGGTGAGTGGGGTGTCGGCGCAGACCATCGCCTTTACATCGGGGCGGCCGGCAACGGCGACGACCTACACGGTACCGGCCGGGCAGAACACCCGGGCCTTGCGTAATGTCTGGGTCCGCTTCAGTCAGGGAGCCGGCGGCACATTCTGCTCCAACGATCGTTTCGCTATCCGGCCGGCCGGCTTTGCATCGATCACATCGTCCGATGCCAATACCGATGTCACCGGTGTCAGCGCGACAGCAACGCCCATCATCAAGGCGGGCGCCGCTTTCTCGCTTACTGCGAACACAGGCGCTCCCGGCTACGACGGTACGCCGGGGGTCTCGCCAAGCCTGATCGAATGGATCGGCATGCCGGTGCGGGTCGGTACGCTGGCCGGCTCCTTCACGACCGCAGCCAGTGTTTCCACGGGCGACGGGGCGTCCGGCCCAGCCTTTACCTACGACGAGGTGGGCTATTTCCGCTTCCAGCCCTACGGCGTGTACGATGCGACCTTCACCAGCGCCTACCAGGATGTGTCGGATACGGTGTGCATCAACACGGCGCCCAACGACTTTTCCAATACGCACAATGCCGCCGGCAAGGTCGGGTGCAAGTTTGGCAACACGGCGGCAAGCAATTATTTTGGCCGCTTCTATCCGGATCATTTCGACACGACGGTTACCCAAGCTTGTGTGGCGGGAGCCTTCACCTATTCCGGGCAACCATTCACCCTGCAGGTGGCGGCACGAAATGCGGCGGGAGCGACCACCATGAACTATCACGGCACGTCGGCAACGCCCTTCTCCAAGGTCACAACCCTGTCGGCCCGGGATTCGGGCGATACGGTAGCCAACCCGGGGCCGGGCAGCTTTACGGCGGGAAGCAGCATTGCGCTCGCCGCCTTTGCCAATGGCGTGGCCACGACGAGTTTGCCAAGCTACCAGTTAACTGCTGCAAACACCGTTCCGACGGTTGTTCGGGTGCGCGCTACGGATAGCGAGGGGGTGACCTCGCTGCGGGCGGCTCCGGCCACGTCCGTAGAGGGCACGACAACCGTGCGTAGCGGCCGCCTGTTGCTGCGTAATGCCTACGGCAGCGAACTGCTGCCGCTCGCCGTACCGGCAAATCTTCAGTTTTGGTCAACCAACGGCTGGATGAACAATGCAGCCGATACGTGTACGACCTTGACCGTGCCGACATCGGCCAACAATGGCTTGACCAACGCCTTGCGCAACAAGACCACGGCCACCCTTTCTTCTCCGTTGGTGGCCGGCGACTCACGGCTGCGCCTGTCGGCACCAGGTGCCGGAAACGCAGGGCTGGTCGATGTTTCCGGCGCCATCCTGCGCGGCGCCAATACCTGGCTCACCTTGCCGGCACCGACGGCGCGTGCCTGTTTTGGCTCCTGTGGTCCGCGTTCCTCTGTGATCTATTTTTGGGAGCGCTATTGAGGAAAAAAACCATTGAAAAATAATGCGTTGCTGGCTATCCTTCTGAAAAAACTTAAGGTATTTGGGGCATGTGGCCGAATTTTGGGGTAAAGCGTGTGGAAGGATGGATGTCGGTTGTCCGCTCGGGCGATCGCGTCGATCTTGCGCATGTCATTTCCTCAGTCGGCAAGCGTCCCGAAATCCGTTTGTGCGAATCCTTCAGGATTGAAGGAAGAGAGGGCGATGCGCTGGCCCGTCTGGCACAGAGCAGGGGCTTGAAGCGCTACCGCTGCGCTTCGTTGCTCGGCGAAAGCCAGTACCGCATGGCGCAACTGGAATCCCCCGCCGTGCCGCTCGATGAGCGGGTTCAGGCCCTGCGCTGGCGTTTGAAGGATATGGTCGACTTCCCCGTCGAGGGCGCTGCTGTTGCGGTCGCCGATATTCCGACCGAGGGAGGGCGGCAGGCCAATGTCTTCGCCGTCATCGCACCTCAATCTGTGGTAGCGGAAAGAATGGCCGCTTTTCATGCAGCCCGCGTGCCGCTGGAGGCGATCGACATTCCGGAAATGGCGGTGCGCAACGTGGCGGCGCTGTTCGAGGAGTCCAACCGGGGGTTGGCGTTTCTGGTCATGCAGGCTGGCGAGAGCTTGTTGACCATCAGCTTTGGCGGCGAGCTTTATCTCGCCAGGCGTATCGAGGTTTCGGCTCAGGGTTTGGCCGATGCAGACGTCGAGCGTCGGCAGCAGATGCTGGAGCGACTGGCGCTCGAACTGCAGCGCACGCTCGACAATTTCGACCGCCAGTACGGTTTCATTTCAGTGTCGCGCCTGCTGGTCTGTTCGGAGTTCGATACCGATGGCACCGTGGCCGCGCTGGGGCAGAATCTTTACCTGCCGGTCCAGGCCGCAAATTTGTCCGCGGTGGCTGGCTTCGACGGCATTCCCGAGCTGCGTTCGAGCGAGCGGCAGGCGCAAAGCCTGCTGGCCATCGGCGCCGCGCTGAGGAGCGACGCGTGAGCCAGCAGATCAACCTGCTGCTCCCGGAGCTGAGGCCGCGCTTCGACTGGCTCGCCTTACCGGTTGTGGCTGGCGCCGGATTGGTGGGGCTGTTGGCAGTGGTGGTGCTGGCCAGCGTGGCGGCGTGGCGACTCGATGGCTTGAGGGCGCGCGAGGGTGCTGTGCGCGGCGAGTTGGCCGCCTTGCAGCAACAGGTTCAATCGCTCGGCCAGCGTATGGGTGAGCGCAAGGGCGATGCGCTACTCGACCAATTGCTTGAGGCGGCCAGAACGGGCGTGGCCCAGCGCCAGCAGGTGCTGAATATCGTGGCGCAGGGCGATCTGCCGACCAGCCAGGCGTATTCGGGCTTGTTCCAGGGGTTTTCGCGTCAAGTGGTCGAGGGTGTATGGCTGACCGGCTTCGGCTTTGCCGAAAAGAATGTTGAAATTCGCGGGCGTTTGACCGACCCGGCGCTCTTGCCTACCTATATCGGTCGCCTGAATGCAGAACCGGCCTTTGCCGGACGGCGCTTCGCAACGCTCGACATGAAAGCAGTCGATCCGGCCGCCGAAAGGCGCGAGGCCGCATCCTCTGTCGCGCCGGTGGCGGCAAAGCCTGCTGCCCAACCGCCGCTGCCGCGCTACACGGAGTTTGTGCTGCGCACCGAGCCGGAGAAGGCGCGATGAACGTGCGTCAGTCCTGGTCTCGCCTGAATAAGCGTTATGTCGCCATGACGCAGCGCGAGCGCTTGCTGATTGCTTTGGCGGTTGCTTTCGGCCCCTTGCTGATCGGATACACGTTGTTCGTCGATCCCCAGAGTGCGCGCGCCAAGGGTATGGAAGCGACGCTGGCCGGCGAAAGCGCCAACGTGGCCCGCCTGCAGGTCGAAGTGGCGGGTATGCAGCAGCAGTTGGCTGTTGATCCTGATGCCGGTCGCAAGGCCGACCTGGCTGCGCTGACGGCCGAGCGCGGCAAGCTGGACGAGCAACTGCGCCAGTTCAGTTCGGTTCTCGTGCGCCCCGAGCAAATGAATGGCTTGCTCGAAAGCCTGTTGTCTCGCCATGCCGGCTTGCGACTGGTCAGCCTGAAGACCCTGGCACCGCAAAGCGTTCTGCCGGAGGCGACGATCAAGGAAGGCGACGCCAAGCCGGCCGAGCGCAGTTTCGATCTGTTTCGGCACGGTGTCGAGATTCGCTTGGAAGGAAACTACGGGCAGTTGCAGGCTTATCTCACCCAGCTCGAGAAACTGCAGCAGAAACTGCTTTGGGGCCAACTCAGCTATCGCGTGATCGACTATCCACGTGCCGAAATGAGCTTGGTCGTCTATACCTTGAGCCCGGACAAGACATGGTTGGCGCTATGAGACTGTTCGTACTCGTTGGTATTGCCTTCTGCCCGGCAGTAATGGCGCAGTCCGCCGACCCGACCCGCCCGCCGGCCAATTGGATGGCGCAGGCCGAGGGTGCCGTGGATGGTGGAGATGGCGCGGCTGGAGCCCTTCGTCTGCAATCGGTGCTGATGCCACAGGGTGGTAGGCCGGTGGCCGTGATTGGCGGCAAGACGGTGGTGCTGGGGGGCAAGCTGGGCGGCGCGACCCTGGTCCGCCTCAACGAACGCGAGGCGGTGCTGCAGGGAGCAGATGGCGTGACGCATCTGTATCTGACTCCCGACGTCCAAAAACAGATGATCGTGACGCCAGCTGCCGGCAAGGCGGCCAAGTCAGGGCAAGTAAAGGGGCTCCCATGAGCAAGATATTGATTGTGGCCATGTCGGCACTGTTGCTGGCTGCGTGCAGTAACCAGCATGCGCGGCGCGGTGATGTTTTCGACCGGGCTGGTCAGGATATGGGAGCGGCAGCCAACAGCAAGCCGGCGCGTTCGCAGAGCGATGTGGTGGGGCAGGCCATGGTGCCGCCCTTGCAGCTCGATCAGCCGGCCCCTGCCAAGCCGGAACCGCGTTTCAACCTGGCGGTCAACAATGCGCCGGTCGCCCAGGTGCTGAATGCCCTGGTGTCGGGAACGCAGTACAGCATGCTCTTTCCGCCCGATCTGTCGGGTACCGTCAGCCTCAACCTGAAGAACACGACGGTCCGCGAAGCGCTCGATACGTTGCATGATGTCTACGGTTATGCCTACCGCGTCCAGGGCAATCGAATCTTCGTACAGCCGAATACGGTCCAGACGCGGATGTTCAAGATCAATTACCTGGCCAATCGCCGGGTAGGCTCCAGCGACATGCGTGTCACCGGTAGTTCGCCGACAACGTCGAATCCGATGCAGAACATGACCGGAACCAGTACCCAGCCCGTGGTTCCGGGGGGAACGACGGGGGGTGTGCCGCAACGCGCCATTGATAGCGCTCGCGTGCAGACGACCTCGGACTATGATTTCTGGAAGGAGCTCGGCCTGGCGCTGAATACCATCGTCGGCAATCAGGATGGCCGCAACGTGATCATCAACCCGACATCCGGCGTCGTTCTCGTCAAGGCCTCGCCAGCGGAACTGAAAGGGGTCGAGGATTATCTGAAAGCCACACAGCTGATGGTCGAGCGGCAGGTCATGCTGGAAGCCAAGATCATCGAGGTGTCGCTCAACGATACGTATCAGACGGGTATCAACTGGAGCCAGTTCGGCGGCGTGGCCAATCGCTTCTCATTGGGTGTCTCGGCGCCAAACGCCGTGCTGGCCGGGTCGGGAACCATTGGCGCTTCGGCGACCGGCATCACCGCCGGTACCTCGGTAGCCGCGCGTCCGGGCAGCAACGGCGGGTTGGCGACTGGCACTACGGGCAACGGCTTCTTCGGCCTGACCTTCCAGTCGAACAATTTCGCCGCGCTGCTTTCCTTCCTGGAGGGGCAGGGTGACGTGCAGGTGCTGTCCAGCCCGCGCATCGCGACGACAAACAACCAGAAGGCCGTCCTCAAGGTAGGGACCGACGACTACTTCGTCACCGGCATCAGCACCAACGTGACGACCGGAACGGCCGGCGGCAGCAATGTGGTGACGCCGAACATCACGCTGCAACCCTTCTTCTCGGGCATCGCCCTCGACGTAACGCCGCAGATCGACGACGACGGCAACATCATTCTGCACGTGCATCCACAGGTCAGCGTGGTGGCGGAAAAGACCAAGAACGTGAACCTCGGCGATCTGGGAACCTATACCTTGCCCCTGGCTTCAAGCACGATCAACGAGACCGACAGCATCGTCCGCGTCCAGGATGGCAGCATTGTCGCCATCGGCGGCCTGATGAGCCAGGAGCAGACCACCAGCCGTAACGGCTTGCCGGGCATCAGCGGTGTACCCGGGGTGGGCGCGCTGTTCGGTCAGAAAAGCGTGCTGAACCGCAAGCGCGAACTGGTCATCCTGATGCGCTCGACCGTCATCAAGGGGGAGGAATCCTGGCGAACGGCCGCAGGGGATGCACAGGAACGCATGCAGGCGCTCGATCCGCGCCAGCAGCGGAATTTCGAATGGCAGTAAGCGTCAGCGGGAGCGCTTAGCGTTGTATCTCGATCATTTCGGCTTGACCGAACTGCCCTTCAGCATCACGCCGGATACCAGCTTCACGGTCATCACGCGCAGCCATCAGGAGGCGCTCAATACGCTCCTCGTCGCGCTGAACAGCGGTGAGGGCTTCATCAAGATCACCGGCGAGGTCGGCACCGGCAAATCGCTGCTGTGCCGGCGTTTACTACAAGCCCTGCCGGAAGGCAGCGTTTCCGCCTACCTGCCCAACCCCTATCTGGCGCCGCGCACGCTCTTGCTGGCGCTGGCCGAGGAATTGGCGGTCGAGGTCGATGCCCAGGCCGACGATTATCATCTGCTGAAGAGCGTCAACCTGGCCTTGTTGAGCCATGCGGCGGCCGAGCGGCAGGTGGTTGTCTGCATCGACGAGGCGCAGGCCATGCCGCTGGAGACACTGGAGTCGTTGCGCCTGCTTTCCAATTTGGAAACGGAGAAGCGCAAGCTGCTGCAGATCATTCTCTTCGGCCAGCCCGAGCTGGATCGCAAGCTGGCCGAGCCGTCGGTACGCCAGTTGCTCCAGCGCATCGCCTTTCATTATCGGCTGGGCGGACTGGCACGCGAGGAAGTGGCGAATTATCTGGCGCACCGGATGCGGGTGGCGGGCTATCGCGGCGAAAGCCTGTTCGGGCCGCGCGCGGTCCGTTGTCTGCACCGGGCCAGTCGCGGCACGCCGCGCCTGCTCAACATTCTGGCGCACAAGGCGCTGCTGGCGGTCTATGGCGAAGGGAAGCACACTGTTGGCGCCCGGCACGTGCGTCAGGCAGCCGGCGATACCGAAGGTGCCGCGTCGACCGGATGGTGGTGACATGAGTCTGATCAACGACATGCTGCGCAATCTCGAGGCCAAGCGCCCCGACGACTTGGCGCGCCAGAGCCTGCAGCGGGAAATTCGCGCCTTGCCCCCGGGGAAAAGCGGTCGAGGCAAAGGGCTGCTGTTGCTGTCAGGGCTGGGGCTGGCAGTCGCCGGGGCGGTGGCCGTTCATCAAGCCGGCTTGCTCGACGCGCCGTTGCTGGCCGTTGCACCCCCTTCGCCGCCACCGGCCGTATTGGTCGCTCCCCCCGAACTACCCGCCCCGCCGGCGATGTCGCCACCGGCTGCAGCGCCCGATGCCGCGATGTCGGGCGACGAGACTCTTCGGCTGTCGTCGAATCTGGCCGTCGTTCCCCTTCCTGCCGCGCCGGTGCTGGGGGTTCCCGATCCCGTCGTGCCGCCAGTTCCTGCCGCGCCCGCCAAGGCCGAGCCGGTTTCGGCCGCGGCGCCGGCAGGCCCGGTCAAGATCGAGAAGAGTCCGGTTCCTGCCACGCCGCGCGATCGCGCCGATGCCGAATACCGCAAGGCCGAAACGGCGCTCGCTTCCGGGCGTAGCGGCGAGGCGCTCGATGGCATGCGGGCCGCGCTGAAGATCGATCCGGCTTATGTCCAGGTGCGCCAGACCTTGCTCCGCCAGTTGCTGGACATGCGACGCATCGACGAGGCGATGGCCGTTCTGCAGGAAGGCGTCGAATTGATGCCGGCACAGACTGGCTGGGCGATGTCGCTGGCCCGCCTGCAGCTGGAACACGGCGATCTGGCTGCTGCCGACCGCAGTCTTGCCCGCTCGCAGGCCTATGCCGAGGCCAATGCGGATTACGCCGGCTTCCAGGGGCATGTGAAATCGCGGCTCGGCGCGCATCGTCAGGCCGTGGCGCACTATCAGCGCGCCGCCCGCCTGGTACCGAGCGAAGGGCGTTGGTGGTTGGGGCTGGGCCTGGCGCTGGAGGCCGATGGCCGGGTACCCGAGGCACGGGAGGCTCTGCGTCGGGCGCTGTCAGCCGGTACGCTGAATGCCGAACTGTCGGCCGTCGCGGAACAGCACTTGCGCTAGCCCGCAGGGGGCTGTGATCGGGCGGGAGCGGCTGCCTGTCGGAAAAGGCCGAGATTTTGCCTGGCGTGTGAATTTACTCACATGCCGCCGTCGTCGGTTTTGCTATAACGACAAGTGTTCGGGATCGACGCAACGCCATCGGGCGCCGTGCCGCTTCGCGATCTATCTTTTGTAAACCAGGCTGCCGGATGCGGTAGCCCAAACCCACACATGACACTATGACCCAACTCCCTTTCAAGTTGCGCGCTAGCCTGCTCGGCCTCGCACTGGCCACGGCATCCATCGCCGCGCACGCCTCGCTGATCACCTACGAGGTGCGCACCCTGACCAACGCTTCGTTCGGCGACTATCGCGCCGGATGGTCGGCGCAGGGTTCGAGCATCGCCAGCACCACTCCGGGTAATTTCTCGGGGCTGACTGGCGCCAACAACAGCTACGACCATCTGCGCGTCAATTTCAATCTCGGCAGCGCCTTTGCCGGCAGCACGATGGCCTTCCAGCTGGCGCCGGATGCCGGTTATGGCGGCGCCTTGTACTTCGATGGCGTCTTGCTCAATACCAACGCGACCGATTTGTGGTGGGGCGGCAACTGGAATGCCCTGTCCGAGCTTCTTCAGGGGAGCGTGAGCAATCTGTCGGCGGGCAACCACACGCTGGATGCTTATTGGGCCGAGGGCTGCTGCAATGGCGGGCAGGCCGGGCGTTTCAGTGTGAACGGCGGTGCCTGGCAGAACCTGTCAGTCGCCAATCTCGACCGTCTTGCCGTGCCCGAGCCGGGGTCGCTGGCATTGTTAGGCCTTGGTATGATCGGGTTGATGGCCGGACGCCGTAGCCGCCGGGCTGGATAGGGAGCTATCGCAAGGCGGCCGAAGGGGCGCCTTGCTCGGGTGAAAACTATCTCGATGCCTGCAGGCAGTCGCTTGCAGGCATTTTTATTTCCAGAGCCGGGGTTAGCGGCTGGGAAGCTGCGCCAATTGCCGATCGTGCCACTTGCTCAGCACGGCAATGGCGCTCATCGAGCCGATCAGGGCCATGAACATGTCGGACTGGGTATCCCACGGGTCGCCTTGCGTACCGAGAAATTCGTCGGCGCCCTGGCCCATGATCAGGGCTGCTGCCCATTCGATCAATTCGTAGCTGGCGCTGATCGCCATGGCGATGCAGACGCACAGGAACGCCGTCATCCGACGGCCGGCCACGTGGTGTCCACGGATCAGTATTTCGCGGGCGATCAATGCCGGTACGAAGCCTTGCATGAAGTGGCCGATCTTGTCGTACGGATTGCGCGCCGTTCCCAGGACGTCTTGCAGCCAGAAGCCGAACGGCACGTTGGCATAAGTGTAGGCACCGCCGAGAATCAGGACCAGCGCATGGAGTGCAATCAGGATGGTCAGCAACGCGGTCAGCGGGTAGCTGCGCCGGGTCGCGGCCAGCACCGGCAGGGCAATGATGACCGGGGCCACCTCCATGAGCCAGGTTGCGCGGTCATGGGGAGCGATTCCCGAAGCGATCAGCGCGGCGACGACGAGGCTGGCGAGAAAGGCGTCGAAGGTGTCGCGCTGCATCATCTCAGCCCTCGTTGCGGATCAGGTCGAGCAATTCCGCCCCGTAATGCTCGATCTTGGCGCTGCCCATGCCGGTAATGCTGGCCAGCAGGCCATGGCTGGTCGGGCGTACCTCGGCCAATTCGCGCAGGGTCTTGTCGTGCAGGATGACGTAGGCGGGAACGCTTTGTTCCCGCGCAGTATCGGCCCGCCAGCGGCGCAGCAACTGGAACAGCGCATCGTCGGCCGCCGACAGGTCGCTGACGGCCGTGCGGCTGGTCTTCGCGGATGTCGTCTTGCGCCGCAGCGGCCGCCGCAACGGTACGCTGCGTCCCCCCTTGAGGACTTCGCGCGCGGCCTCGGTCAGTTGCAGGGCGCCATGCTCGGCCATGTCGACATGGATCAGGCCGGCGGCGGCCAGTTGGCGGAAGGTGCTTTTCCAGGCGTGCTCATCGAGGTCGCTGCCGACGCCGAAGGTCGGTAGCTGGTCATGATTCCATTGCTTGACCTTGTCGGTCGCCTTGCCGCGCAGGATGTCGGTGAGGTGGGCAACGCCGAAACGCATGCCGGTGCGGAAGATGGCCGACAGTGCTTTCTGCGCGGCTTGCGTGCCGTCCCAGAGCTCTGGCGGGTTGTCGCAGACGTCGCAATTGCCGCAGGGCTGGCGTTCTTCGCCGAAATAGTTGAGCAGCACCTGGCGGCGGCAACGCGGCGCTTCGCAGTAGGCGAGCAGGGCGGTCAGGCGTTGCGATTCGAGGATTTTCTGGCCTTCGGCGGCGCCGGATTCGGCGATGCGCGCATGCTGCAGGGCGACATCCTGCATGCCGTAGGCCATCCAGGCTTCGGAGGGCTCACCGTCGCGGCCGGCACGACCGGTTTCCTGATAGTAGGCCTCGATGCTCTTGGGCAGGTCGAGGTGGGCGACGAAGCGCACGTCCGGCTTGTCGATGCCCATGCCGAAAGCGATGGTGGCGCACATGATCAGCCCTTCCTCGCGCAGGAAGCGGCGCTGGTTGGCGGTGCGTTCGGGCGCCGGCAGTCCGGCGTGGTAGGGCAGGGCCGGGTAGCCTTGGGCGGAAAGCCATTCGGCGGTTTCCTCGACCTTCTTGCGCGACAGGCAATAGACGATGCCGGCCTGGCCTTGGCGGCCGGACAGGAAGCCCAGCAACTGTTTTTTGGCGTTGTCCTTCTCGACGACGGTGTAGCGGATGTTCGGGCGGTCGAAGCTGGACAGGAAGACGCGGGCTTCGCCCAGCCCGAGACGAGCGAGAATTTCGTTGCGTGTCGCCTGGTCGGCGGTGGCGGTGAGCGCGATGCGCGGCACGGCCGGGTAGCGTTCGTGCAGGGCGGAGAGCTGCAGGTATTCCGGACGGAAATCGTGGCCCCACTGCGAGACGCAGTGCGCCTCGTCGATGGCGAACAGGGCCAGCTTGCCGGCCTCGTACAGGGCGTCGAGCATCGACAGGGTGCGTTCGAGCAGCAGGCGTTCCGGTGCGATGTAAACCAGATCCAGGCTGCCCGAGAACATCGCTTGTTCGATGGCCTGCGCTTCACGCCAGTCGAGGGTCGAGTTGAGGCAGGCCGCCTTGACGCCAAGCTGGGTCAGGGCATCGACCTGATCCTGCATCAGCGCGATCAGCGGCGAGACGACGACGGCACAGCCGGGGCGGAGCAGGGCGGGAATCTGGTAGCACAGGCTCTTGCCGCCACCGGTCGGCATGAGGACGAGCGCATCGCCGCCGGTAGCGACATGGGCGATGATCTCGGCCTGCTCGCCGCGGAAGGCCGGGTAGCCGAAGACATCGCGCAGGATGTCGAGGGCACGGGAGGAGGGGGGCATGCTCAGCTTTCCGGCAGGATGGCTTCGCGGTTCAGCGTCTCGCCGTCCCAGACCAGCGCTTCGCCACGATCCTCGTGCCAGTCGGCGAGCACCCAGCGTTCGACGTGGATGCCGTCGACGATATGGTCGTGGGTCGCCGCCCGGTGCGTATGGCCGTGGATGAAGGTGGTGTAGCCGTGATCGCGCAGGAAGTCGTCGGTGGCCGCCGGCTGCAGGTCGGCGTAGATGTAGCTGTCGTCGCGTTTGCGGCGTCCACTGCGCCAGCGGATGTAGCGGCCGAGCAGGCTGCGCAGGAAGCGCGGCTTGGCACGCATTTTCCGCTGCCATTCGGGATCGCGCACCTTGGCGCGATAGGCCTGGTAGGCCAGGTCGTCGAGGCACAGGGCATCGCCATGGGAGAGCACGAACGACCATTCGGGGAGCGTCAGGTCGTAAGGGTCAGGCAGCAACTTGGCGCCGGCAGCCTGGGCAAACTGGTCGCCCAGCGCGAAATCGCGGTTGCCGTGCATGATGAAAATCTTCAAGCCGGCCTCGCTGGCGGCGCGCAGCGCGGCGGTGATCTGGTTGTGGTAGGGGTCGTCGATGTCGTCGCCGACCCAGACTTCGAACAGATCGCCAAGGATGTACAGGGCCTCGGCCTGGCGGGCGCGGCCCGACAAAAAGCGGAGGAACAAAGCAGTCGCCCCGGGTGACCGGGGCGACAGGTGCAGATCGGAGACGAAGAGGATCAAACGATCTCGGCCTTCTCGATGATCACGTCTTCCTTCGGTACGTCCTGGTGGAAGCCCTTGTTGCCGGTGGCAACGGCACGAATCTTGTCGACCACGTCCATGCCTTCGGTCACTTCGCCGAACACGCAGTAGCCCCAGCCCTGGCCGGACGGCGACTTGAAGTCGAGGAAGTCGTTATCGACGACGTTGATGAAGAACTGGGCGGTGGCCGAGTGCGGATCGTTGGTGCGGGCCATGGCGATGCTGCCGCGCTTGTTCTTGAGGCCGTTGGCGGCTTCGTTCTCGATCGGGGCCTGGGTTTCCTTCTGGTTCATGCCCGGCTCCATGCCGCCGCCCTGGATCATGAAATTCTTGATCACGCGATGGAAGACGGTGTTGTCGTAATGGCCGGCTTCGACGTAGGAAACGAAGTTGGCGACCGTCTTCGGTGCCTTTTCGGCGTCCAGCTTGAGGGTGATCGAACCGTGGTTGGTGGTCAGTTTGACTTGAGACATGGTGGGTGAGCCTTACTTTTCAGAGATGATCTTGACGTTCTGGATGACGACCGGGGTGGTCGGCACGTTTTCGTAATAGCCGGCGTTGCCGGTCGGTACCTTGGCGATCTTGTCGACGACGTCCATGCCCTGCGTTACCTTGCCGAAGACGGCATAGCCCCAGGTGCGTCCGTCAGCAGGCGAACGGTGGTTCAGGAAATCGTTGTTCTTGAGGTTGACGAAGAATTGCACCCGCGCCGAGTGCGGGTCTTGCGTGCGCGCCATGGCGACGGTGCCGCGGTCGTTGCTCAGGCCGTTATTGGCTTCGTTGGGCAGGGCAGGCGTACGGGTCTTCTTTTCTTCCATCGAGGAGTTGAAGCCGCCGCCCTGGATCATGAAGCCGTCGATGACGCGGTGGAATACGGTGGCCTCGTAGAAGCCGTGCTTGGCGTTATAGAGGAACATTTCCACGGTCTTCGGCGCTTTCTCGGGAAACAGCTCCAGCGTGAACTTGCCCAGATTGGTGGTCATTTCGACGGTCGGGTTGGCCCAGGCGAGTGCCGAGGCCAGCAGGCCGGCGGCGAGCAGAGAGACTTTCTTCAACATCAGGCGCTTCCTTCGTAAATGATTTTCCACTTGCCGTCTTCGCGCAACCAGTACTGGCGCTTCTTCATCTGGTTGTCGAGGTTGTTGCTGCGATAGTCCTGGTCGAAGGTGACGACGGCGACTTCTTCCTTGCCCGGGTTGCGGAACACGGAGAGATTGCTGACCTTGACCTTGATCCATTCCTTGCCGGCGTTGACCTGCTTCTTCTGGTTCGAGAATTCGTCGAAATTCTGGTCGCCCGACTTGAAACGCTTCGAGTAATGGCTCAGATAGCGGCCGGTGTCGCGGCTTTCCCAGTCGGCACGCCAGGCGTCGATGGTCTTGTTCAGTTCGCTGCGTTCGCGATTCCAGTCATCTACCGATAGCCACTCGACGGAATCGCTGATGATCACCGGCGTCAGGCCGACCTGCAGATTGGGCGCGACGAGGTTGAGATCCTGATTGGTCAGGACGACGCAGCCGTCGGAGGCGCGCGGCGGGCGGGCGAAGGTGTCGGACGGCGTGCCGTGCAGCCAGATGCCGCTGCCGCTGCGCCCCTGCCGCTTGTCCCATTCATTCGGGTAATTGATCGGATAGGCGCCGCTACCGTAGAGGTCGGCCAGTTTCTGCTTGGGCAGGTTAGCGGTGACGTGATAGACGCCGATGGGTGTTTTTTTATCGCCTTCGGCTTGCTTCTCGGCGCCCAGCTTGCCCTGAGTGACGTAGTAGTCGGCGACCAGGCGTGGGCGACCGCCGTTCTTGCGGTCGTTTTCGTACAGGTAGAGGCGCGAGCGCTTGGTGTCCACGACGATGGCGTGGCGCTGGCTTTGCTCCATCTGCAGCAGGTAGCGCGGTACGAAGTCAGCCGGCGGCTTTTCGCGGTAGGCCTTGAGGCGGACCAGTGCCTCGGCGCGCAGGTCGGCGATCTTGTCGGCCGGCGCATCGCTGAGCGCGCCGAAGGTCTGGATCGGTTGCGCCTTGGCCAGCAGCAGGTCGCCCTTGATCAGGTTGGCGAGGCGGTAGTTCGGGTGCTGGCGCAGCAGCGCTTCGGTGAGCTGCAGGGCATTGCCGAGGCGGTTGGCTTCGATTTCGGCAAAGATGCGGGCCAGCGTTTCCTCGGGGCCAGCATCGGAAACGACCGAGGCGAACGGCGAGGTGGTGTTCAGTACATCGGTCGCATTGCGCGCCAGCGAGTTTGTGGCAGCTGGCGTGTTGCCGGTCAGCCTGGCGTCTCCCGGCTTGTCGGACAGCTTGGCCACGGCTCCCGCTGTGACGGTTGCTGCCAGGGTCAGCAGGACATAGCGAAGCTTGATTCTCACCGGGCGATTTCTTCCTTGATCAGCCACTTGCTACCGGCGCGGACGAACACCAGGGTCTTGGTCGTCGAGCTCGACAGGCCGGTGGCTTTGTAGTGCTGGCGGAACTTGGCAGTAGCCTTGTCGCCGTTGATGGTGATCTGCGGTGTGTCGACGGAGACGGAAATCTTGCCGCCCTTGCCGGCGATGCGCTGCTCGCGTTCCTGCTCCCATGCCTTGCGGCTCATGCCCTTGGGGGTGTCGAAGTCGTTGGCATAGGCGCCAAGGTAGGCCTTCATGTCCTTGCGCGACCAGGCGTCGGCCCAGGCATTGACGGCTTTCGCCACGTCTTCGCTGCCGTTGGGGGCTGCTGCAGCCGGCTTGCTGGGAGCCGGGGCTACTGCGACCGGCGTGGGAGCGGGGGCTGGAGCGGCGGTCGAGGCGGCGGCGCCCGCAGTGGAGGCAACCACCGTTGCCGTGGTCGAGGGCGTCGGTTTTGCAGCGACAGGTGCTGCTGCCGGCTGCGGAGCCGGTGCAGCGGCGGCGACGGGGGCCGGTTGCGGCTTGACGTTGCCCTTGCCCGAGGTGGAAATCAGGTCGCGGATCAGGGCCAGCTTGTTCTGGGTGGCCGAGTTGGAGTTGTCCAGCTGGAGGGCCTTGTCGTAGGCCTGGCTGGCCAGCTTGGCATAGACGTCGCCGAGGTTCTCGTAGGCGATGGCGTAGGACGGGTGAGTCCTTATGGCCATTTCCAGCGCCGTGCGGGCTTTGTCGTACTGCTTCTGCTGGGCGTAGAGCACGGCCAGGTTGTTGTAGGGCTCCGGTAGCTCCGGGTAGTCCTCGGAGAGCTTGGTGAACACGGCGATGGCGTCGGCCGGCTTGTTCATCTCGGTATAGATCAGACCCTTCAGGAAGCGGCCTTGGGCATCCTTGGGGCGGCTGCTCAGGTAGGCATCGACCTTTTCCATGGCCTGCGGATACTGGCCCTGCTTGATCAAGCGCTGGACTTCCGGCAGGTTGTCGGCGAAGACCGGGTCGGCAAAGCCGATGGCCAGTCCGATGGCCAGTGCGCGCAAGGTCTTGAGTTGCCTGAAACGGGGCTGGAGCAGGGAGATCGAGGTCATCGCTATGCTATACTTTTCGAGGTTATACAATCCTTTGATTCTACCAAAAACGCCGGTGAATCCATAGTTTTGAGCATCCCGGCGTACCCCGGAAACGTCCCTGCATGCTAAAGATCTACAATTCGCTGAAGCGCGAAAAACAAGTATTTACCCCCATCGAAGCGAACAAGGTCCGCATGTACGTTTGCGGCATGACGGTGTATGACTATTGCCACCTCGGCCACGCCCGCGTGATGGTGGTTTTCGACATGGTTTACCGCTGGCTGAAGGCTTCCGGTTACGACGTGACCTATGTGCGCAATATCACCGATATTGACGACAAGATCATCAAGCGCGCCATCGAAAATGGCGAAACGATCCAGCAACTGACCGATCGCTTCATCGCCTACATGCACGAGGATGCGGATGCGCTGGGTGTGTTGCGACCGGACCACGAGCCACGGGCGACCGAATACGTGCCGGAAATGCAGGAAATCATCCGCAAACTGGAAGGCAATGGCCTGGCCTACCAGGCGACGGATGGCGACGTGAACTACGCGGTCCGCAAGTTCCCGGGCTACGGCAAGCTCTCGGGCAAGTCGCTCGACGATCTGCGCGCCGGCGAGCGTGTCGAGGTCGATTCGGCCAAGCAGGATCCGCTCGATTTCGTTCTGTGGAAGCACGCCAAGCCGGGTGAGCCGGCCTGGGCGTCGCCGTGGGGCGATGGGCGTCCCGGCTGGCATATCGAATGCTCGGCGATGAGTTCCTCGTTGCTCGGCAATCATTTCGACATCCACGGCGGCGGGCAGGATCTGCAGTTCCCGCACCACGAAAACGAGATTGCCCAGTCAGAGGGCGCCAACTGCTGCAGCTACGTCAACTACTGGATGCACAACGGCTTCGTGCGCGTCGACAACGAGAAGATGTCGAAGTCGCTGGGCAACTTCTTCACGATTCGTACGGTGCTCGAGCAGTTCGACGCCGAGGTGGTTCGTTTCTTCATCCTGCGCGCCCACTATCGTAGCCCGCTGAATTATTCCGATGCCCATCTGGAAGATGCCAAGCGCAGTCTCGACAGCTTGTATTTCACGTTGCGCGACGTGCCGGCTGCCCCCGTTGTCATTGACTGGAAGAACGATTTTGCAGCCCGTTTTGCCGCAGCGCTGAACGAAGATTTCGATTCGCACGGTGCGATTTCGGTATTGTTCGAGCTGGCGGCTGAAGCCAATCGCCAGAAGAGCACCGAATTGTCCGGCTTGCTCAAGGCACTGGGCGGCGTGATCGGCCTGCTCGAACGCGAGCCGATGGCCTATCTGCAAGGCGGAGCCGGGGCCGGTGGGCTGGATGAGACGGCCATTGGCCAGTTGATCGAAGCCCGCGCGGCAGCCAAGAAGGGCCGTGATTTCGCCGAAGCCGACCGCATTCGCGATGAGTTGAAGGCGGCTGGTATCGTGCTCGACGACAGCCCGCAGGGAACCACCTGGCGGCGAGCCTGAACGAAAAAGCCCGTCGAAAGACGGGCTTTTTGTTTGAGTAGGGCGGCTTACTTGATGACCTTGCCGCCCGAGCCGACCACGGTCAGTTCGACGAATCGCGACCCCAGGCGGCTGTTGGGGCCGTAGCTCACCTTGAAGCCGCCGAGGTCGAAGTTCTGCAGGCCTTCCAGCGCGGTGACCAGCTTTTCGCGGCTGACATCCTTGCCCATCTTCCTGATTCCCTCGGCGACCAGCCGGGCGGTGATATAGCCTTCCAGGCCGTAATACGAGAACTTGTCTTTTTGTTTGCCCAGCAGCTTCTGGTACTCGCGGACGACGCCGATGGTGTCGTTCCACGGGTAGGGAACGACCTGCGAGATGCCGATGCCACGTGCTTCGTTGCCGAGTTCCTGAGCCAGTACTTCGCCGCCGACCGGCGACAGGGTCAGGAACATCGGGAATTGGCCCTGCTGTTTCATGGCCTTGACGAAGGCTGCGGTCGGTTTGTAGAGCGTCACCATGACCACTGCCTGCGGATTGGATTTGCTGATGGCCTCGGTCGCCTTGGATACGTCGAGCGAATTGCGTTCGACGGTGCCGACAGCGACCGGCGTGAGATTGGCGCGCTTCAAGGCGTTGCTGACGCCCTCCAGGCCGGATTTGCCGAAACCGTCGTTCTGGTAGAACACGGCGATGTTTTTCAGGCCCAGGGAGAGGATCTGGTCGACGATTGCCTCGGCTTCATCGGCATAGCTGGCCCGGATGTTGAACATGTAGCGGCTGTTCGGGTTGGTCGATACCGGTTCGCGCAGACTTCCTGCGCCGGAAATTGTCCCGATCAGCGGCACCTTGGCGGGACCGAAGACCTTGTTCATGGCTTCGGTGGTTGGCGTGGAGCCGTAGTAGCCCATCAGCGCAAAGACACGTTTGTCCTGGATCAGCGTCTTGGTATTGGCGAGCGTGCGCTCGGTTTCATAGCCGTCGTCGATGGTGATCAGTTCGATCTTGCGGCCATTGATTCCGCCGGTTTTGTTGAGCTGGTCGAAATAGGCGGTGATCGCCTCGCGCATCTGCATACCGTAGACCCCATTGGGGCCGGTGAAAGGGGAGGACATGCCGAGCGTGATGCTGGAGTCGGTCACGCCGTCTTCTGCGTGGGTCTGGGTCATGCCCAGTGCCAGCAGGCAGGCGAGCAGTGTATTGCGTAGTGCTTTCATGGTCTCCGTGGCTTTCCGAAAAGAGTGGATTTTGGCTAGCTTGGAGGATGGTCCCGATAACTGACATTTTGCTTACAGTGTGACGAGCTGCGAGTTGCCGGGCACCGATCATCAAGGCAAACGGGCCGACATCTCGCGATGTCGGCCCGTCGGTGTGTGTAGGCAGGATTTATTTAATCAGCTTGCCGCCAGCGCCAATGACGGTTAGTTGAACGAACTGGGAGCCGGCCCTGTTGTTCGGGCCAAAGGCGACCCGATAGCCGCCGAAATCCTGATTCATGCTTTCGAGCGCGGATACCAGCTTCTCGCGCGAAAGATCTTTTCCGCCGGCTTTACGCAGGGCGTCGACGGCCACTTTCGCGATGATGAAGCCTTCCATGCTGGTATATGAGTAAGGTCCCTGCTTGCCGATGAATTGCTGGTATTCCTTGACGATGGCAACCGTATCGTTCCAGGGGTAGGGCATGACTTGCGAGATGCCGATGCCGCGCGCTTGGTTGCCCAGTTCTTGCGTCAGTTGTTCGGCGCTGACCGGCGACAGGGTCATGATCATCGGGCTCTGGTTGGCCTTGCGGAGGGCCTTGATCATGGCAGCGGTCGGCTTGTGCAGGGTGACCATGACCACGGCTTGCGGATTGACCTTGGCAATGGCCTCCAGCGCCTTGCCGATGTCTTCCGAATTGCGCTCCACGCTTCCGGTGGCGGAAGGGGTGAGCTTGTGTTTCTTCAGCGCGTTGCTCAGCCCTTCGAGGCCGGCCTTGCCAAAACCGTCGTTCTGGTAGAACACGGCAATGTTCTTGAGGCCCAGCGTGGCGAGTTGGGTGCCGATGGCTTCCGCTTCGTCGGCATAACTGGCCCGCTGGCTGAACATGTAACGATTGTTCGGGTTGCTTGCGGGCGCTTGGCGCAGCGACATGGCACCGGAGATGCCCCCGATCATCGGGACTTTGGCCGGACCGAAAACCTTGTCCATGGCTTCGGTCATAGCCGTCGAGCCGTAATAGCCAAGCAGGGCGAAGACCTTGTTGGTCTCTATAAGAGTACGGGTATTGGCGACGGTTTTTTCCGGAACGTACGCGTCATCCATGACAGTCAGTTGAAGCTTTCGACCGTTTATTCCGCCATTTTTGTTTACTTGGTCGAAATATGCGGAGATGACTTTCTTGAGTTCCTGGCCCTGTGAGCTGGCGGGGCCGCTCAGCGGCACCGACATGCCCTGGGCGATTGTATTGTCTGTAATGCCTGTTTCGGCAAAGGATATCTGGAAAGCGCCGGCGAAAATCAGGCAGGCTGACAGGATATGGCGAATCGCTTTCATGGATTTCTCGCTATCGGGTGCCGTAATAATCTTTTCATTATATGGCCCGAACGGGCGGTAGCCTCGGGAATTGCTGACAAAACCAAGCTTTACGGGGTTCAGCGTTGCATTTTCGGAACTGTCTCGGTCCTCGCGAGAGTATTGGCGTAGTGGAAATAAAAAGCGACCCGGGATTGCTCACGGATCGCTTTCTTGTCGTTCTGACACGAGGACGGGCGTTATTCTCCGAAGAACTCCCGGACCTTATCCATCCAGGACTTTGAGCGCGGGTTGTGCTTGGCGCTGTCGTCCTTGCTACTGTCCTCCAGTTCGCGCAGCAGTTCCTTCTGGCGATCAGTCAGGTTGACCGGGGTTTCGACCACGACGTGGCACATCAGGTCGCCGTGCGTATGGCTGCGCACGCCCTTGATGCCCTTGCCGCGCAGACGGAAGACGCGGCCGGACTGGGTTTCCGGCGGAATCTTGATGGCTGCTGCGCCATCCAGGGTCGGGATTTCGATTTCGCCACCCAGTGCTGCGGTGGTGAAGGAAATCGGCATCTCGCAATGCAGGTCGTTGTGGTCGCGCTGGAAGACTGGGTGCTGTTTCAGGTGAATCTGCACGTAGAGGTCGCCCGGTGGGCCACCATTCACGCCGTGTTCGCCTTCGCCGGCCAGCCGGATACGATCGCCTTCGTCCACCCCGGCCGGGATCTTCACCGCCAGCGTCTTGTGCTGCTTGATGCGCCCAGCGCCGCCGCAGGGCTTGCATGGGTCGGAAATAAAACGACCGGTGCCGTGACATTTGTGGCATGTCTGCTGGATCGAGAAGAAGCCCTGCTGCAGGCGGACTTGGCCGGAGCCGTTACAGGTCGGGCAGGTCTTGGGCTGGGTGCCAGCCTTGGCACCGGAGCCGTGGCAGACCTCACATTCTTCCATGGTCGGAATGCGAATCTTCGTTTCCGTGCCGTGGGCAGCCTGTTCCAGTGTGATTTCCAGGTTGTAGCGCAGGTCGGCCCCGCGGTAGATGTTGGAGCGGCCACCACCGCCGCCGCCACCGCCGCGTCCGCCAAAGATTTCATCGAAGATGCCGCCGAAGGCGTCGGCAAAACCACCGCCACCCCCGCCGAAGCCGCCACCCATCCCGGCTTGCGGATCGACGCCGGCATGGCCGTACTGGTCATAGGCTGCGCGCTTCTGGCCGTCCGACAGGATTTCGTAGGCTTCCTTGGCTTCCTTGAATTTCTCCTCGGCAGCCGGGTTGTCCGGATTGCGGTCCGGGTGGTACTTCATGGCCAGCTTGCGGTAGGCCTTCTTGATCTCGTCGTCCGACGCATCGCGGTTGACGCCGAGGATCTCGTAAAAATCGCGTTTAGACATTTCTTCTACCCGTCATGTGACAAAGGCGCCGAGCGCCGCCGGAGGGTTCCGGAAGGCTCGGCGCCGGGGCGTTGCGTCAGGCTTACTTCTTGTCCTTATTCACTTCCGTGAATTCGGCATCGACAACATCGCCTTCAACGGTCTTTTCCTTCGGCTGTTCGCCACCGGTCGCACCGGCACCAGCGGCACCAGCTTCTGCCTGTTGCTGGGCGTACATCTTTTCACCCAGCTTCTGGGCAGCAGCCGACAGGGCTTCGGTCTTGGCGGTGATGACTTCTTTGTCGCCGTCGCGCAGGACTTCCTCGACATCCTTGATGGCCTTCTCGATGGCTTCCTTCTCGGCTGCGTCGAGCTTGTCGCCGTATTCGGTCAGCGACTTCTTGACCATGTGCACCATGCCGTCGGCCTGGTTACGGGCATCGGCCAGCTCGTGCGCCTTCTTGTCTTCCTCGGCGTGCAGCTCGGCGTCCTTCACCATGCGTTGAATTTCTTCTTCGCTCAGTCCGGAGTTAGCCTTGATGGTGATCTTGTTTTCCTTGCCGGTGGCCTTGTCCTTGGCGGTGACGTGCATGATGCCGTTGGCGTCGATGTCGAAGATGACCTCGATCTGCGGGGCGCCGCGCGGGGCCGGCGGAATGCCTTCCAGGTTGAACTGGCCGAGGCTCTTGTTGCCGGAAGCAACTTCGCGCTCGCCCTGCAGGACATGGATGGTCACAGCGGACTGGTTGTCGTCGGCGGTCGAGAAGACTTGCGACGCCTTGGTCGGGATCGTGGTGTTTTTCTGGATCAGCTTGGTCATGATGCCGCCCAGGGTTTCGATACCGAGCGACAGCGGGGTGACGTCGAGCAGCAGCACGTCCTTGACTTCGCCCTGCAGCACGCCGCCCTGGATGGCAGCGCCGACAGCGACGGCTTCATCCGGGTTCACGTCCTTGCGCGGCTCCTTGCCGAAGACTTCCTTGACCTTCTCCTGCACCTTTGGCATGCGCGACTGGCCGCCGACCAGGATGACGTCGTCGATGTCGCCGATCTTGCAGCCGGCATCCTTCAGCGCGGTCAGGCAGGGGGCGACGGTACGCTCGATCAGCTCGTCGACCAGCGACTCGAACTTGGCGCGGGTGATCTTGAGGGCCAGGTGCTTCGGGCCGGAGGCGTCGGCGGTGATGTAGGGCAGGTTGACTTCGGTCTGCTGGCTGGAGGACAGCTCGATCTTGGCCTTTTCGGCGGCTTCCTTCAGGCGTTGCAGGGCCAGCACGTCCTTCTTCAGGTCGACGCCGGATTCCTTCTTGAATTCGTCGATGATGTAGTCGATCAGGCGCTGGTCGAAGTCTTCACCGCCGAGGAAGGTGTCGCCGTTGGTGGCCAGCACTTCGAACTGCTTTTCGCCATCGACGTCGGCAATTTCGATGATGGAGATGTCGAAGGTGCCGCCGCCGAGGTCATAGACGGCGATCTTCTTGTCCTTGCCGGCAACCTTGTCCATGCCGAAGGCGAGGGCAGCAGCGGTCGGTTCGTTGATGATGCGCTTGACTTCCAGACCGGCGATGCGGCCGGCATCCTTGGTGGCCTGGCGCTGGCTGTCGTTGAAGTAGGCCGGCACGGTGATGACGGCTTCGGTCACTTCTTCGCCGAGGTAGTCTTCGGCGGTCTTCTTCATCTTGCGCAGCACTTCGGCGGACACCTGCGGCGGGGCGATTTTCTTGTCGCGCGCTTCAACCCATGCGTCGCCGTTGTCGGCCTTGACGATCTTGAAGGGCATCAGGGCGATGTCCTTCTGCACTTCCTTCTCTTCGAAGCGGCGGCCGATCAGGCGCTTGACGGCGTACAGGGTGTTCTTCGGGTTGGTGACGGCCTGGCGCTTGGCCGGGGCTCCGCACAGGATTTCGCCGTCTTCGGTGTAGCCGATGACAGACGGGGTGGTGCGTGCGCCTTCCGCGTTCTCGATAACCTTCGGCTGGCCGCCTTCCATGATGGCGACGCAGCTGTTGGTGGTGCCGAGGTCGATGCCGATGATCTTGCCCATGATTCGTTCCTTGATAGGTAAATTACTGATGTTCGTGAGTTGGGGGCAATGCCCCCGATTTCAAGTGGGTTATTTGCCCTTGGCAACCATGACCAGAGCCGGACGCAGGACGCGGTCGGCGATCATGTAGCCCTTCTGCAGGACGGTGACCACGGTGTTGGCTTCCTGCTCGGAATCAACCATGCCGATAGCCTGGTGCTTGTGCGGGTCGAATTTTTCGCCGACCGGGTTGACCTCGTTCAGGGCGTTCTTCTCGAAGGCGGAGACCAGTTGCTTGAGTGTCAGCTCGACGCCGGACTTGAAACTCTCGACGGTCTGTTCCTGCACGGCCAGCGCGGCCTCCAGGCTGTCCTTGACGGCCAGCAGCTCGCCGGCAAACTTTTCGACGGCAAACTTGTGGGCCTTGGAAATGTCTTCCTGGGCGCGGCGGCGGATGTTTTCGCCTTCGGCCTTGGCGCGCAGCCAGGCGTCGTAGTGTTCGGCGGCCTTCAGTTCGAGTGCCTTGAACTGTTCCTCGATACTCGGAATGACATCGATGTTGTCAGCCGGGGCGGCTTCAGCGGCAGCTGCCGGTGCGGAGGCTGGCTCGTTGCCCAGCATGGTTTCCTGGGTGTTTTCGGGGTTGGACATACGGGGTTCTCCAAAAAATCTTTTCGCTATCTGGAGACGTTTTCCCTGCTTTCAAGTCCCCGGCGCTAAATTTCTTTACAGTTGAAACTGCTTCTGGGCCGATGCGACCGTGCTACGATGATTCCCTGTGTTTTTCGCAGATATCGAGAATGGAAACAATCGGCAAGTACCGCGTGATACGGGAGTTGGGCAAGGGGGCGACCGCAACGGTTTATCTCTGCGACGATCCCGATCTCGGTCGCCAGGTTGCCGTCAAGGTGATTCAGTTCGGGAAGGATGCCGGCGCCATGTCGCGCCGGATGCGCAAGCTCTTCCAGAACGAGGGCATGGTTTCGAAGCGTCTGAACCATCCCAATATCGTTCAGGTCCACGAGGCGGTGGTCCAGTCGGACTACGCCTACCTGGCGATGGAGTACGTCGACGGCTTTTCGCTCGAAGAGCACACCCGGATCGACAAACTGCTGCCCATGCACCGGGTCATCGGCATCATTTTCAAATGCTGCATGGCGCTCGATGCCGCCTACCGCCAGGGCATTATCCATCGCGACATCAAGCCGGCCAATATCATGGTTGCCGCTGGCGACGAGGCCAAGATTGCCGACTTCGGCCTAGCGCTCAACATGAACAAGGATCTCGACCGGGATTCGACCTTCATCATGGGGGTGGGGTCGCCGGCCTATATGTCGCCAGAGCAGATCAAGAGTTATCCGCTAAACCAGAAGACCGACCTGTACTCGCTTGGCGTCCTGCTCTTCCAGTTGCTGACCGGGCGTCTGCCCTTTCGTGCCAATAACCAGGCGACGTTGATCTATCGCATCATCAACACCGAGGCGCCATCCGTGACTTCCTTGCGCCCTGACCTGCCGGAGGGGCTGAACGCCATTCTAAAGCGGGCGCTGGAAAAGGATCTCTACAATCGCTACCGGAACGGCGCCGAAATGGCCAAGGATCTGTCGGCGGTTCGCTACCAGTTGGTGGACGAGGATTCGACGGTCGAAGACACCCGACACTTCGAAACGCTCCGCAAGCTGGAGTTCTTCACGGAATTCGAGAACATCGAAATCTGGGAGGTGTTGCGCGTCGGTGTCTGGCGCGAAGTCTCGCCGAACGTTGCGTTGATTCGCGAAGGGGATCGCAGCAAATTTTTCGGCGTCATCGTGTCGGGGTCGGTCGAGATATCGATCGAAGGCAAGGCGCTGTGTCGCCTGGGGACGAGCGAGCCAATCGGCGAGGTGGCTTTCCTGCACCCGTCCAGCGATTTGCGCTGCGCCACGGCGGTTACCCTGGAGCCGACACTGTTCCTGGAAATCAATGCCGCCGCGCTGGCGCTCTCTTCAGAGGAGTTGCTGGAGCGCGTACGCAATGCCCTGCTCGGCCGGATGATCAAGCGCATGCGCGAAGTCAACCGGATCGCAGCGGCCAAGGGGCTGCCGGCGGTGCAGAGTCTATCGGCATCGCAGACCGGTGGGGCGTCAAAGTCGGGGGGCGGGCTCGATCTCGAGCTGGCGCCGATGTAGGGCGGCTTGCTGGTCGGTGGCCAGCCGTTGCGCTTAAGCAAGGACTGGCCAGCGGTGGCAAATCAGACCTTGAAGCGTCCGACCAGCGCGGCCAGGCTGTCGGCCAGCCGCTTGAGGTCGTGGGCCGCTCCGGCTGTCTGTTCAACCGTTCCCGAATTTTCGCGCGCCATTTCGGCGATCGATTCGATGCTGTTTTCAACGTCTCCGGAGAAGCGGCGTTGCTGCTCGGTAGCCGACGCAATGGTGTCCAGGCCGTGACCGACTTCGGCAACCGATCCGTTGGTTGCCTGCAGCACGTTCGAAACCGAGGCCACGGCTGACTGGCTTGTTTCGAGGTGATCAAGCCCTTCTTCGATGCTGCGGCGGACCGAGACCGACTGGGCGCTCAGATTGGCGGTGATGGCATCGATTTCGCTGGCCGAGCGGGAGGATTTTTCGGCCAGCTTGCGGACTTCGTCGGCGACCACGGCAAATCCACGCCCCTGCTCGCCGGCACGTGCCGCTTCGATGGCGGCATTGAGGGCCAGCAGATTGGTCTGTTCGGCAATATCCTTGACTTCGCGGGTCATCATCGTGATCGATTCGGTGTTACGGACGAAGTCGTTGACCGATTCGGCCATTTCCTTGACCGCACGCTCGACGACGTTCATTTCGCCGAGCAGGGTCTGCAGGTTGCGGCTGCCTTCGTTGGCACGTGCCAGGCTTTCCTGCGACTGGTGCTGGACGTGCTCGGCACTCTGCGCGATCGAGGAAATGCTCGAAACCAGTTGCTCCACGGCGGTGGCTGCCAGATCGGATTTTTGATTCTGCTGGTGGGAGCTCTGGGTCACGCGGTCGGCACTTTCAGAGAGCGCGGTAACGCGGGCCGAAACCTGGCTGGCGGCATCGCGGACCTGGCGGACGAGCTGGTTGAAGTTGTCCATCATTTCGTTGAAAACCTGGGCCGACTGGCCGACTTCATCCTTGCCCTTGACGGGTAGCCGGCGGGTCAGGTCGCCTTCGCCACGGGCAATGTCACTGAGCCCCTTGCGCAGTTCGTCAAGCGGTGCGGTCACGAAGTGGTGGGTGATCAAGTAGATGAGAACGAGCAGCACACCCAAGGCTGCCAGTGCAACGCCGGCAATTTTTAGCCGAAACGCGGCAACCTCGGATTCCACGGAATCCAGCGAAACTTTCATGCTGACGATGCCGAGTACCGTGCCTTCTGCAGTTTGATGGCAGACGAGGCAGTCCTTGCCGAGATAGCTCTTGGATGCCTTGGTGGGATTGATCACGTGGAGATAGGAGCTTCCGCTTTCCTTCTCGACCGAGATGTAGGGCGTGCCCGAGGACATCACCTGCTGTTCCTTGGCATCCAGCTGGCGGCTGCTCTTGGTGTCGGGGCCGTACAGCTTGGCCACCGCTTCGCTGCGGGCGACGTGTAAATCCTTGATGATCGATAGCTGTTTGATCTGGTCCAGAAAGACTTCTCGTTGTCCAACCGTTCCAGTGATCATCATGCCGGTCAGGCCGGCCATTGTCATTTCGTGGATGCTCTGCGAGAAATCCTGTGCCTGACGGATGGCGGTTTCGCGGTTGACCTGAGTGGTCCACACGATGGCCCCTGCCCAGATAATGGCCAGAACGACCCATATCGCGGCGGTGAGCCGTATCCAGATTTTCAAGTCGGCGATGCGCGGCATTGTTGTTCTCCCCTGTGACGCTCAAGGGATGTCGGAGCGTCAGATCAATGTCCCGGATTGTGCCAGTTGCGCCGCTTTCCGGCAAAACTATTCCGGAATTGCAAACTTCGTGGCGTTCAAGTAAGGCGACGATTCATGACGGGGGAGAGATGGCGCGACGTGCAGTACCGATTCACGTGGTAGCCGTCGATAACAATGTCAATGCAGCGTTATCGACGGCTGAATCGGGTGGTCAGGGCTTGCGTAGATGCGGTTGCAGCCAGCGCTTCAGGTTGGAGAGGTCGAGCGCCCCGCTCTGCCGAGCGACTTCGCGACCTTGAATGAAAACCGCTAGCGTCGGAATGCTGCGAATGTTGAAGCGGGCAGCAAGCTGTTGTTCGATTTCGGTATTGACCTTGACCAGCCGGGCGTGGGGTTC
Organism: Dechloromonas sp. ARDL1; assembly: GCF_051122455.1. Taxonomy (NCBI): domain Bacteria; kingdom Pseudomonadati; phylum Pseudomonadota; class Betaproteobacteria; order Rhodocyclales; family Azonexaceae; genus Dechloromonas; species Dechloromonas sp. ARDL1. The sequence continues at coordinate 2,368,374 of NZ_CP168939.1, read as the reverse complement.
GAGATCAATGGCGGCTTGGTGGAAGGTCGGGGCCATCATCCGGCAAGGGCCGCACCATGGTGCCCAGAAGTCGACCACCACGGGCAGGTCGCTGCGTGAAATATGCCGGTCGAAATCGGCCTGCCCCAGTTCCAGTGGTTCGCCCGTGAATAAGGCCTGTTTGCACTGGCCGCAGTTGGGGGCATCGTCCAGCCGGATGTGGGGAATACGATTCACTGCTGCGCAGTGCGGGCAGACGACGTGCAGGCTTTCGGACATCTCGAGCTCCATGGATCAGATTATTCTGATGTATGGGCAAGTGCCGGCAATTCAAGTCAGGCGGGTTGTTCAGCTACGGGCACCGCACCGGATGGCCCGGCTGGCGCTGTTTTCCAGTTGTCGGGGATCGATGGCTGACGTGCTGGGCCAGCCGGCAAGATGTTGCTCGGTGAGATCGGCCAGTGCCTTGATCCAGGCATCATCTTCGTTGAGAGCCGGGATGTAGTGGTAGACCTTGCCGCCAGCCTTGAGAAAGTCGTCGCGCCCTTCCTGGGCGATCTCCTCGAGCGTTTCGAGGCAGTCGGCGACAAAGCCGGGGCAGATCACATCCACCCGATGTATGCCCTGGGCGCCCCATTCGTGCAACGTGGGAGCGGTGTAGGGCTGCAGCCATTCCGCCTTGCCGAAACGCGACTGGAAGCAGATTTGAAATTGCTCGGGCTTCAGGTTCAGGCGTTCGGCGAGTAGACGCCCGGTCTTCTGGCATTCGCAATAGTAGGGGTCGCCAAGGTTGAGGCTGCGTTTGGGCAGGCCGTGGAAGCTGATGAGCAGGCGGTCGTTGGCGCCGAGTGAGCCATTGGCCTGCCAGTGCTTACGAACCGTTTGTTCCAGTGCGGCGAGGTAGCCTTCCTGGTCATGGAAATTGCGAACGAAGCGCATTTCGGGCTGGTTGCGTGTCCGCAGCAGCCACGCCGAGCAGGCGTCGACAACGGTCGCAGTGGTACTGGCGGCGTATTGCGGATACAGCGGAACGATCAGGATGCGGCTGGCGCCCTCGGCTTTCAGACGGGTGAGCGTCTCGGGTATCGATGGCGAGCCGTAGCGCATCGCCCAGGTCACGGTGACGCGGTGGCCGCGCTGGCCGAGCAGTCCGTTGAGCAGCTTGGCCTGGCGCTCGGTATGCACGCGCAGCGGCGACCCCTCGGGCATCCAGACGGTGGCGTACTTGGCGGCCGATTTATTTGGGCGCACATTGAGGATAATCCCGTTCAGGATCAGCCACCACAGCGGCTTGGGAATCTCCACGACGCGCGGGTCGGAAAGGAATTGCTTGAGGTAGCGGCGCAGCGCCGGTGCGGTCGGTGCATCGGGCGTGCCGAGATTGACAAGGACGACGGCGGTACTTGCCGGCGTGCCGTGGCGGTGCGGCGGCTCGGGAAGAAAACGGGGCATCAATGATCCGATTTGGTGGAGAGGGCGCTGGAGAGCAGGCGGGCGGTGATGTCGACGATGGGGATGACGCGTTCGTAAGCCATCCGCGTCGGGCCGATGACGCCAACCGAACCGACCACCTGGCCGTCTACGGCGTAAGGGGCGGTAACGACGCTGCATTCGTCGAGCGGAGCGATCCCCGATTCACCGCCAATGAAGATCTGCACGCCCTCGGCGCGGTTCGAGACGTCGAGCAGACGCATCAGGCTGGAGCGCTGCTCGAACAGGTCGAACAGTTCGCGCAGCCGTTTCATGTTCGACGACAGTTCCTCGACGTCGAGCAGGTTCTTTTCGCCGGAGATGACGTAGGGCGTGGCACTTTCGGTCATTGCCGCGTCGCCGGCTTCGAGGGCGAGTGTCATCAGCGGTTTGATGTCGTCGCGCAGCTGGCGGATCTCGGCCGACAGGCGCAGGCGCATCTGCTCGAAATCGAGCCCGGCGAAATTCTGCGTCAGGTAGTTGGCGGCGCTGACCAGTTCGGCAGGCGTATAAGCCTTGTCGGTCGAGATAATCCGGTTCTGCACGTCGCCGTCGGCGGTGACTATGATCAGCAGGATGCGGCGTTCGGACAGGCTGAGGAATTCGATCTGCCGGATACGGCTGGTTGGCCGGCGCGGTGCGATAACGACGCCGGCGAAGTGCGTCAGGCCCGACAGCAGCTGAGAGGCGCTGGCGATGATCTGGCTGGACGGGCGGCCGTGCAGTGCTTCCTCCATCCGGCCCAACTGGCTTGCTTCCAGAGTCTGAACGGTGAGCAGGCTGTCGACGAACAGGCGATAGCCGCGCGCCGTCGGGATGCGGCCGGCCGAGGTGTGCGGGCTGGCGACGAAGCCTGCCTCTTCGAGATCGGCCATCACGTTGCGGATGGTCGCCGGCGACAGGTCGAGGCCGGAAAACTTCGATAGCGCGCGCGAACCGACCGGCTGCCCGTCGGCGATGTAGTGTTCGACCAGCGTCTTCAGCAGGGTACGGGCGCGTTCATCAAGCATGTCCGGATTGTACAAAAAACCGGAGGCCGCGCTACAGGGCATTTTTATGCAAGAATTCAGCCCCATGAACCGAGGCTTTACATCCTACCGCTCCCCCCGGACCATTGCGCTGGTCGGCAAATACCATAGCCAGGAAATTGCCGAATCACTGCGCCGGCTGGCCGAGTATCTCTACGAGCGCGGCGCCTCGGTCTTCATTGAGCGGGAAACCGCCGAGAATATCGGCAAGAAGGTCGATCTGTCGCGCTGGGTGACCTGCGGCTTCAACGACATCGGCGCCCACGCCGATCTGGCCATCGTGCTCGGTGGCGACGGCACCATGCTCAACGCGGCACGCCGCCTGGCCCGCTACTGCGTGCCGCTGGTCGGCGTCAATCAGGGCCGCCTCGGCTTCATGACCGACATTGCCCGCGACGACATGCTGACCTGCATGGACGATCTGCTCGACGGTCGTTTCGCCCCGGAAAACCGCATGCTGCTGGCGGCCGAAGTGACGCGCGAGGGCAAGGAAATCGCATCGAACATGGCGCTCAACGATGTCGTGATCGACAAGGGTGCCATCGGCCGGATGATCGAATTCGAGTTGTTCATCGACGGCGAATTCATCTACAACCTGCGTTCGGATGGCCTGATCGTGTCCACGCCGACCGGGTCCACGGCGTATTCGCTATCGGCTGGCGGCCCCATCCTGAATCCGACGCTGACCGGCATCGCGCTGGTGCCGCTCTGTCCCCATGCGCTGACCAATCGCCCGATTATCGTCAACGACAACACCGATATCGAACTGCGCATTGCCAATGCCGACGATCCGCGCGTGCACTTCGATGGCCAGGTCACGCTCGACCTGCTGCCGGGCGACAGCGTTCGCCTGCGCCGCTCCGAACACACTATCTGCTTCCTGCATCCGCCGGGCTACAGCTATTTCGCCATGCTGCGCCAGAAACTGCAGTGGAGCGAACGGCCGAAAGGGCCCTGATGCTGCACCAACTGACTATCAAGGATTTCGTCATTGTCGACCGCCTGGAGCTCGAATTCGCCAGCGGTTTCGGCGCACTGACCGGCGAAACCGGTGCCGGCAAGTCGATCCTGATCGATGCCTTGGCGCTTGCTCTGGGCGAACGGGCCGATGCGGGCGTTGTGCGTTCCGGTTGCGACAAGGCCGAGGTGGCAGCGTCCTTCGATGTCGCCGCCTTGCCCGATGTCGCCGCCTGGCTGGCGGCCAACGATCTCGACGCCGACAGCGAGCTGATGCTGCGCCGCGTCGTCGATGCCGGCGGTCGGTCGCGGGCCTACATCAACGGCTCGCCGGCCACGGTCCAGCAATTGCGCGAAGTCGGCGAATGGCTGGTCGATATCCACGGCCAGCATGCACACCAGTCGTTGTTGCGGGCCGATGCCCAGCGCACTTTGCTCGATGCCCATGCCGGGCTGGGTGCGACGGCGCGTGAGGTGGCTGCGGCCTGGAAAGCCTGGCGGGACGCCGAGCAGGCTCTGCGTAGCGCCTGCGATGGCGTCGAAGCCCTGCAGCGCGAACGCGAGCAATTGCAGTGGCAGATCGGTGAGTTGGATGCGTTGGATTTTGGTGATGATGAATGGGCAGGGCTGGATATCGAACACCGTCGCCTAGGCCATGCCGCCAGTCTGATCGAAGGGGCGCAGTACGCGCTGGCCGTGCTGGCCGAGGACGATGCGGCGTGCGAGCGGCAGATCGACGGTGTCGCCGACCGCCTGGCAGGCCTCGCCGAGTACGATCCGGCGCTGGCCGAAGTGGCCGAGCTGCTCGGTTCGGTGCAGGCCGAGCTATCCGAAGCAGTCTCCACCTTGCGTCGCTATGCCGACCGTGTCGATCTCGATCCGGCCCGGCTGGCCGAGGTCGAGCGACGCATGGATGCCGTGATGGCCAATGCCCGCAAATTCCGCGTCCAGCCGACGGAACTGCCCGGCCTGCTGGCTGGCTGGCGCCAGCGCTTGGCCGAGCTCGACGAATCGGCCGATCTGGCCGCCTTGGAAGGTAAGGTGGCGGCGGCGCGGCAGGCGTATGTCGCGGTCGCCGGCAAGCTGTCGGCCGGGCGCAAGAAGGCGGCGGTCGACATGGGCCGGGCGGTGAGCGAAGTCATGCGCCAGCTGGCCTTGTCCTCCGGTCGCTTCGAAGTGGCCTTGCCGGCCGTCGAGGGCGGTGCGGTTCATGGCTTGGAGCAGGTCGAATTCCGCATTGGCGGCCTGGCCGGCAACGAAGCCAAGCCGTTGGCCAAGGTCGCCTCGGGTGGCGAATTGTCACGGATCAGCCTGGCTTTTCAGGTGCTGACCTCGCGTTCGGCCAGCGTGCCGACCTTGATTTTCGACGAAGTCGATGTCGGCATCGGCGGCGGCGTGGCGGAAATCGTCGGTCGCCTGCTGCGCGAACTGGGCGGCGAGCGCCAGGTGTTGTGCATCACCCATCTGCCGCAGGTCGCGGCGCAGGCCAACTGGCAGTGGCAGGTGAGCAAGGCGACGCGCAACGGTGCCACCTTGAGCGCCATCCGGCCGCTCGACGACGACGGCCGCGTTAAAGAAATCGCCCGTATGCTCGGCGGAGTCGAAATCACTGATATTACGCTGCAGCATGCCCGAGAGCTGCTGAGTGCCAAGGTTCCAGCCTAGTCCTGCTGTGCAGGATTGCCTGGTTCAGATCAGGCCGAGCAGGCGCAGTGCGGCAAGCAGGGCCAGCAGCAGGAAAAACACGCCGCTGACGCGGTGTATCCAGTGCAGTGGCAGTTGCTTCAGGAAGCGACGGCCGGCGTAGACGCCGAGTACGGATGTCGTGGTCAGGGCCAGCGTAGCACCTACCCAGGTGGCCGCCGGTGCAGCCGTGCTGCCCATGCCGGCGACGGCAATCTGCGTCTTGTCGCCAAACTCGGCGAGGAAAATCATCAGGAAGGTGGTGGCGACGATGCCGTGGCCGGGTTTTTCCTCGATTTCCTCATCGTCGTCCTCGTCCTCAAAACGTAAGGACTGCACGCCGAAAAAGGCGAATAGCACGGCGACTGCCAGGGTGACTACCCATTCCGGGAGCCAGGCAGCCACGGCTGCGCCGAACAGTACGGCCAGCAGGTTGAGGACGGCGAAGGCCGAGACGGCGCCGATCACCACCGGCAGCCCGCGATGACGCGCTGCCAGGGTCATGCAGACGAGCTGACTCTTGTCGCCGAACTCGGCGAGGGCAATCAGCAAATAAGTGGCGCCGGCAGACGAAAGCCAACTCGCCGCGTTGGCGGGCAAGAACTCAGACATGCGCCGGTCGTCAGGTGTTTTTGCTGCCGCAGTCGGCGCAACGACCGTAGATGTACAGGGCGTGATCCTGGATGGAGAAGCCGCGCTCTTCCGCTACCGTGTTTTGCCGTTTTTCGATTTCTGGGTCGAAAAATTCCTCGACCTTTCCGCATTCGACGCACACCAGGTGATCGTGATGCTTGCCGCGATTGACTTCGAATACTGCCTTGCCAGACTCGAAGAAGTGGCGTTCGAGCAAGCCTGCCTGCTCGAACTGTGTCAGCACGCGATAGACCGTCGCCAGGCCGATATCCATGTTTTCGGCAATCAGCATCCGGTAGACGTCTTCCGCCGTCATGTGCCGCATCGTGCTTTTTTCGAAAAGCTCAAGAATCTTCAGGCGGGGAAAAGTGGCTTTCAACCCCATGTTCTTGAGGCTTTGCGGATCGCTCATTGCGGATTTTCCAGAAATAGTTCAAACAAGGCAGGATGCCGATTTCGGGTATGATATACCGCTTCAAAGCCGATTCAAAAATCCGGAAACCCCGAATGCGCCGTTCCCGACTCATGCTCGTTGCTGCCTCCAGTGTGCTTATTTCAGCCTGTTCCTGGAAACCTGGCTTCATCAATGAATACAAGATCGATATCCAGCAAGGCAACGTCCTGACCCAGGAGATGGTCGCCCAGTTGAAACCCGGTCAAACCCGTGATCAAGTACGTTTCGTTCTGGGGACGCCGATGGTTGCCGATATCTTCCATCAGCAACGTTGGGACTATGTCTACAGCTACCGCAATGGCCGGACTGGGACGGTAGAGGGGCGTAAATTCACGGTGTTTTTCGATGCCGATGGGCGCCTGGAGCGTGTCGGTGGTGATGTCGCCGTTGCCGATGTCGCCGAGCTGACCACGCCGCAGAGCAAGAGCCGTCTGGTCGACCTTGGGTCGCTGTCGGGCGAGGCCGCAGACAAGCCGCTGCCGCCGCGCGAAGAGCCGAGCTTTTTCCGGCGCTTTCTGAACATGTTTGGATTTTAAAAATGAGCGCAACACGTATTGGCATCGTTGGTGCCGGCGGCCGCATGGGCCGCATGCTGATCGAAGCGACCTTGAAGGGCGAGGGCGTCGCACTGGGGGCTGCTTTCGATATGCCGGGCAGTCAGACGATTGGGCGGAATGCCGGCGAGCTGGTTGGCCTGGCCTCGGATGTTGTCGTTACCGATGATGTGGCGGCAGGTCTCAATGATATCGATGTCCTGATCGACTTCACCCGCCCGCAAGGCACGCTGGTGCACCTTGAACTCTGCCGCAAGGCCGGTGTTGGCATGGTGATCGGCACTACCGGCTTCGAGGCGGATGGCAAGGCGCTCATTGCCGAGGCGGCCAGGGATATTCCGGTGGTCTTCGCGCCGAACATGGCGGTTGGTGTCAATGTGGTCTTCAAGTTGCTCGATATGGCCGCACGCATCATGAACGAAGGCTACGACATCGAAGTGGTGGAGGCGCACCACCGCATGAAGATCGATGCGCCGTCCGGTACTGCGTTGCGCATGGGTGAGGTGGTTGCTGCCGCTCTGGGGCGTAGCCTTGATGAGTGTGCGGTTTACGGCCGTGAAGGCGTGACCGGTGAGCGCGACCCGTCCACGATCGGTTTTGCAACCGTGCGTGGCGGCGATATCGTTGGCGATCACACAGTGATGTTCTGCGGGATCGGCGAGCGCGTCGAAATTACCCACAAGGCAGGTAGTCGCATGCCTTATGCGCAGGGTAGTCTGCGCGCCGCTCGCTTCATGGCGGGCCGCAAGAGTGGCTTGTTCGACATGCAGGACGTTCTCGGCTTGCGTTAGCGACCATGAAGTCCAGGCTGCTCGCGAAACAGCTGCAGGAGGTCTTCGGTGGAGAAGGTGAGCCGCGCTTCCGTCAGCTGTTGGAGCAGGCCCGTCAGGCAAATCAGTCGGAACTGGCTGACGGCGCTGACAAATTGCTGGGTGTTGTCGATTCGGCCTATAGGGCCTATGCCGGACAGAATCTGAGTGGCTGGTATGCCCGCTTGTCCGGTGATGCACTGACCGACTGGAATCTGGCAACTGGTCATATCGAATCCGGCAAGCAGTGGAAGCAGATGCTCGGCTATGCCGAGGGTGATCTCGATGACTCCATCGTTCAGTGGCAGCGCATGGTTCACCCTGAGGACTTGCGTGTACTGCAGGCTCGAATCGATGCGCACCTCAAGAGTCAGGAAGTCGCCTTTCAGGCCGAATGCCGCTTGAAGGCGAGGGATGGTCAGTGGCGTTGGTTCCTGTTGCGCGGTGCGGTTGCCGTGCGTGATTCGGAGGGGCGGCCCGCACGAGTGTTGATGCTGCAGCGCGATATCAGCGAAATAAAAGCTGCCGAGGCGGCGTTGATTTCAGCAAAGGAGGCTGCTGAGGCCGCCAACCGGGCGCGCGGAGCCTTTCTGGCCAACATGAGCCACGAGATTCGCACGCCGATGAACGGTATCATCGGCATGACCGAGCTGGCCCTGGATACCGATCTTGACGCCGAGCAGCGGCATTATTTGAAAACCGTCAAGTCCTCTGCCGAGGCACTTTTGACCATCGTGAACGACATCCTTGATTTTTCGAAGATCGAGGCCGGCAAGATGGAATTCGAAGCCTTGGCCTTCTCGGTTCAGGATGTGGTGCTGGAGGCCGTCAGGGTACTCGCGGTCAGTGCGCATAAGAAGGGTCTGGAGCTGATTGCGGATGTCCGGCCCGATGTGCCTGCACGCATTGTGGGGGATCCGACGCGTTTGCGTCAGGTTGTGATCAACCTGGTTGGAAATGCGATCAAGTTCACCGAGGTGGGCGAGGTCGTGATCAGGGTTGAGGTCGATCAGCAGAAAGATCATTCCGTATTCTTGCGATTCTCTGTGCGTGATACCGGTATGGGGGTTCCGACGGACAAGCAGCAGGCCATTTTTGAGGCCTTTTCCCAAGCGGATGTGTCGACGACCCGTCGTTTTGGCGGTGCCGGCCTCGGGCTTGCCATCTGCGCCCGCCTTGTACAGCTGATGGATGGCAAGATCTGGCTGGAAAGCGGTCCGGGACGGGGGTCGGTGTTCTGCTTTACCGGGCGCTTTGGCATCGAGACGCCGATAGGCGCCCCCTTGGTCGATCCTCGCTATGCCGGGCGTCGTGCGCTAGTGATTGACGACAATGAGGCCAGTGGGCGTTATCTGGTTGAGTTGATCGAGCGTCTCGGTGTTCAGGCCTCCTGGTTGGCGGATGGTGCGGCGGCGGTGGCGGCGGTGGAGCGTAGTCGGGCGGTCGATTTTCCCTATGACTACATCGTGCTCGATGCCAATATGGACCCTCCGGCCGGCTTTACCTTGGCTGAGGCATGGGGCAGATCGGGGCGTAAGGAAAAGCTGGTTATCGTGTTGACGACGGAAAACCAGCGTCACGATTTGGCGCGATCGAGGGAGTTGGGGGTCTCTGCGCACCTTGTGAAACCGGTCGGTTGCGCTGATATGGTTGATGCCTTGGCGCTGGCTGAAGGTAAGGACAATCTCGAGCTCGACGCCTTCATGTTGTCGCATGTGAACTTCGCCAGGCTTGCTGACGAGGAAAAGGAGGGCTTGAGCGTTTTGCTGGTCGAGGACAATCCAGTCAATCAGGAGCTGGCCAAGCGTTTGCTGGAGCGCCTGTCGCACCGGGTATCGATCGCCAATAATGGAGCGGAAGCTCTGGATCAGTTCGATAGCGGGCATTTCGACGTGATCCTGATGGACATGCAGATGCCGGTGATGGGCGGGCTGGAGGCGACCGAAGCGATACGCTCCCGGGAAATGCGGCGGAGTTGGGTGGTCTCTCATGAGTTCAGGCCGGTCTATATCATTGCCATGACGGCCAATGTCATGGCATCGGATCGCGAGCGATGTCTCGAGGCGGGGATGAACGACTATGTTGCTAAACCCTTGCGTCCGGAAGAGTTGAGTGCGGCGCTCGAGCGAGCTGCGAAAGGGGGAGGGGAGCAGCCTGAAGAGTTGATCGAGGCGCTGCTCGGTACCTCGGTGCAACTCGATTTGGGGGCGGCGTTGCAGGATATCGGCGAGCCAGAATTGTTCGCGACCATGGCCGGCATGTTCCTGGGGGAGTGGGATGTGCATCTGGGGCGCCTGAGGGCCGCAATCGACGCGACGGATGCCCAGGAGACGCGGATGCACGCCCATACCCTGAAGAGCTTACTGGCCATGTTCCATGCCGAGCATGCCCGGCGGCGGGCGATGGAAATCGAACAGGCCGCACTTGTTTCGGCGCCTGTCGATTGGGAGGCTTGTCGCCGACTTTACGGGGTGCTGGTTGGTGAAATGGATCTCATCAAGCCAACCTTTGTGCGTTATGTTGAGACGCGTGCAATCCCTTGAATTTGCCTGAAAAGGTACATTTCGGCTAGAATATAAAGGTTAAAAAGCACAAGCGGGGAGGCGCAAGCCTTCCCGCTTGGCACATGAATAAGCAGAAAATATTTGGAGAGCCGACGTGTCACTGCTGCCCTCATTCACTCCCGCCATTCTCGCTCTCGCCGACGGAACGGTTTTCAAGGGCCAATCCATCGGCGCCGACGGCGTAACCAGTGGCGAAGTGGTGTTCAATACCGCCATGTCCGGCTATCAGGAAATTCTTACCGATCCGTCCTATTGCCGCCAGATCGTCACCCTGACCTATCCGCATATCGGCAATACCGGCTGCAACGCGGAGGATTTCGAGTCCGATGCCAACTATGCTGCCGGCCTGGTCATTCGTGACCTGCCGCTGGTCGCGTCCAACTGGCGTACCCAGGACGACTTGTCGTCCTATCTGAAAAAGCACGGTATCGTCGCCATCGCCGGTATCGATACGCGCAAACTGACCCGCATCCTTCGTGAAAAGGGCGCCCAGGCCGGTTGCATTCTGGCGGGCGAAGTCGACGAATCCAAGGCACTGGCCATGGCGCGCGCCTTCCCGGGCTTGAATGGCATGGATCTGGCCAAGGTGGTGTCGGCAAAGGAGTCCTACGCCTGGACGGAAGCTGAATGGACCCTCAAGGGGTATACGCAACGCGGCGAGGAGCGTTTTCACGTCGTCGCCTATGATTTCGGCGTCAAGAAGAACATCCTGCGCATGCTGGCCGAGCGTGGTGTCAAGCTGACTGTCGTTCCGGCCCAGACGCCGGCCGCCGATGTGCTGGCCATGAAGCCGGACGGCGTTTTCCTGTCCAACGGCCCGGGTGACCCGGAGCCGTGCGATTACGCGATCGCAGCCATTCGTGAATTCCTGGAGCGTGGTGTGCCGACCTTCGGCATTTGTCTCGGCCATCAGTTGCTGGCCCTGGCCTCCGGCGCCAAGACGCTGAAAATGAAGTTCGGTCACCATGGCGCCAATCATCCGGTCAAGGACATGGATACCGGCCAGGTGTTGATCACCAGCCAGAACCACGGTTTTGCCGTCGATGCCGATACCCTGCCGGCCAATCTGCGCGCCACGCACGTCTCGCTGTTTGATGGCTCCTTGCAAGGTATCGCTCGCACCGACGTGCCGGCCTTCTCCTTCCAGGGGCACCCGGAAGCCAGTCCGGGACCGCACGACGTTGCCTACCTGTTTGACCGCTTCCTCGACACCATGACGCGTGGCGTTGCCGCGCTGCAGCCGGCGCAATAAGGCGAGAGTAAAGAAATGCCGAAACGTACAGACATAAAGAGTGTTTTGATTATTGGCGCAGGCCCGATCATCATCGGCCAGGCCTGTGAATTCGACTATTCCGGCGCCCAGGCCTGTAAGGCACTGCGCGAAGAGGGTTACAAGGTCATCTTGGTTAACTCCAACCCGGCGACCATCATGACCGACCCGGAAATGGCTGATGTGACCTACATCGAGCCGATCACCTGGCAGGTTGTCGCCAAGATCATCGAGAAGGAGCGCCCGGACGCGCTGCTGCCGACCATGGGCGGCCAGACCGCGCTGAACTGCGCGCTCGACCTCGACCGCGAAGGTGTGCTCGCCAAGTTCGGCGTCGAACTGATCGGCGCTTCCAAGGAAGCCATCGACAAGGCCGAAGACCGCCAGAAGTTCAAGGACGCGATGACCAAGATCGGTCTCGGTTCCGCCAAGTCGGCCACCGCGCACAGCATGGAAGAGGCCTACCAGGTGCAGGCCTCCATCGGTTTCCCGACCATCATCCGCCCGTCCTTTACGCTGGGTGGCACGGGCGGCGGCATCGCCTACAACATGGAAGAGTTCGAGACCATCTGCAAGCGCGGTCTCGAAGCCTCGCCGACCAATGAGCTGCTGATCGAAGAGTCGCTGCTTGGCTGGAAGGAATACGAGATGGAAGTGGTCCGTGACAAGGCGGACAACTGCATCATCATCTGCTCGATCGAAAACCTGGATCCGATGGGCGTGCACACCGGCGACTCGATCACCGTCGCCCCTGCACAGACGCTGACCGACAAGGAATACCAGATCCTGCGTAACGCCTCGATCGCCGTGCTGCGCGAGATCGGTGTCGATACCGGCGGCTCCAACGTCCAGTTCTCGATCAATCCGAAGGACGGTCGGATGATCGTCATCGAAATGAACCCGCGCGTTTCGCGGTCGTCGGCGCTGGCCTCCAAGGCCACAGGCTTCCCGATCGCCAAGATCGCTGCCAAGCTGTCGGTCGGTTACACGCTGGATGAATTGTCCAATGACATCACCGGCGGCAAGACCCCAGCCTCGTTCGAGCCATCGATCGACTACGTGGTTACCAAGGTGCCGCGCTTTGCCTTCGAGAAATTCCCGCAGGCTGATTCGACCCTGACCACCCAGATGAAGTCGGTGGGTGAAGTGATGGCCATTGGTCGTACCTTCCAGGAGTCGTTGCAGAAAGCCCTGCGCGGGCTGGAGGTTGGTGTTGACGGCTTCAACCTGAAGTCGGTCGATCCTGAAACCATCGACGAACAACTGGCCCGCCCGTCACCCGACCGCCTGTGGTACGTCGCCGATGCCTTCGGTGTCGGCATGACCGTCGACAAGGTTTTCGAACTGACCAAGATCGACCCGTGGTTCCTGGTCCAGATCAAGGAAATCGTCGATCTGGAACTGCAGATCGAAAAGCGCGAACTGGCCTCGTTCTCGGCTGAAGAACTGCGCTACCTGAAGCGTAAGGGCTTCGCCGACCGCCGTCTGGCCCATCTGACCAAGACCAGCGAAGCCGCTGTTCGCGAGCGTCGCCACGAACTGAAGGTGCGTCCGGTCTACAAGCGCGTCGACACCTGCGCTGCCGAATTCGCCACCGGCACGGCCTATATGTACTCGACCTACGAGGACGAGTGCGAGGCCCAGCCGACCGACAAGAAGAAGATCATGGTGTTGGGCGGCGGTCCGAACCGCATCGGCCAGGGTATCGAGTTCGACTACTGCTGCGTGCATGCCGCCATGGCCATGCGCGAAGATGGTTACGAGACCATCATGGTCAACTGCAACCCGGAAACCGTGTCCACCGACTACGACACGTCCGATCGCCTGTATTTCGAGCCGCTGACCCTGGAAGACGTGCTGGAAATCTGCTCCATCGAGAAGCCGGTCGGCGTCATCGTCCAGTATGGCGGCCAGACCCCGCTCAAGCTGGCGCTGGCTTTGGAAGCCAACGGCGTGCCGATCATCGGCACGACCCCGGAGTCGATTGACATCGCCGAAGACCGCGAACGCTTCCAGAAGCTGTTGCACGACCTCGGCCTGAAGCAGCCGCCGAACCGCACTGCGCGTACCGAGGAAGATGCGCTGCGTCTGGCTCAGGAAATCGGTTATCCGCTGGTTGTCCGCCCGTCCTACGTGCTGGGTGGCCGCGCCATGGAAATCGTCCATGAGCAGAAGGATCTCGAACGCTACATGCGCGAAGCGGTCAAGGTTTCCAACGATTCGCCGGTGCTCCTCGACCGCTTCCTGAACGATGCCGTCGAGTGTGACGTCGATGCCCTGTCCGATGGCGAGGAAGTCATCATCGGCGGTGTCATGGAGCACATCGAACAGGCTGGCGTGCACTCCGGCGACTCGGCTTGCTCGCTGCCGCCGTACTCGCTGTCCGCCGCCGTGCAGGACGAACTGCGCCGCCAGACCAAGCTGATGGCCAAGGCCCTCAACGTCTGCGGCCTGATGAACGTGCAGTTTGCCATCAAGGACAACGACGTCTACGTGCTGGAAGTCAATCCGCGCGCCTCGCGTACGGTGCCCTACGTGTCGAAGGCGACAGGCCTGCAACTGGCCAAGATCGCTGCCCGCTGCATGTCGGGCAAAAGCCTGAAGGCACAAGGTTTGACCAAGGAAGTCATCCCGCCGTATTTCTCGGTCAAGGAAGCTGTCTTCCCCTTCGTCAAATTCCCGGGCGTCGATACCATCCTCGGTCCGGAAATGAAGTCGACCGGCGAGGTCATGGGGGTTGGCGTCACCTTCGCCGAGGCGTTCGTCAAGTCGCAACTGGCGGCCGGCGTTAAGCTGCCGGCTTCGGGCAAGGTCTTCCTGTCGGTCAAGGACAGCGACAAAGCCAAGGCCATCGAAATCGCGCGCCATTTGCACGAAGCCGGATTCCAGTTGTCGGCGACGCGCGGCACGGCGCACGCCATCGAGGCTGCCGGCTTGCCCGTGCAGACGGTGAACAAGGTGACCGAAGGCCGTCCGCACGTGGTCGACATGATCAAGAACGACGAGATTTCGCTGATCATCAACACGGTCGAGGAGAAGCGCGGGGCGATCAACGATTCGCGTTCGATCCGCACTTCCGGCCTGCAGGCACGGGTAACCATGTACACGACGATCTGGGGTGCGGAGGCCGCTGCCGAGGGTATCCGTCATCTGGGTGAACTGGTGGTGTACCCGATTCAGTCGCTGCACTCGCAGCTTCACTAAAACCAACCTAAACCGCCGGGTAGCCCCGTTTCGGGCGCCGGCGGTTTTGCTTTTGCTGGAAGACAAGATGAGCAAGGTACCGTTGACTGTGACCGGCGCTGAGAAACTGCGCGAAGAATTGCACCGCCTCAAAACCATCGAGCGACCGAATGTCGTGGCGGCGATCGCCGAGGCGCGCTCACATGGCGACCTCTCCGAAAATGCCGAATACGATGCTGCCAAGGAGCGCCAGGGCTTCATCGAAGGGCGCATCCAGGAGGTTGAGGGCAAATTGTCGAATGCTCAGATCATCGACCCGAAACTGCTTGATGCCGATGGTCGTTGCGTTTTTGGCGCAACCGTCGAAATGGAAGACCAGGATAGTGGCGAGAGTGTCACCTATCAGATCGTTGGTGAGGACGAGGCCGATATCAAGAACGGCAAAATTTCGGTCAATTCGCCAGTGGCGCGTGCGTTGATCGGCAAGTACGCCGGCGATATTGCCCAAGTCCAGGCGCCGGGCGGCATGCGCGAATACGAACTGATTGACGTCCGCTACGAATAAGCGCGATGCGCCGCCTTGCCGAAGCCCTGTACCTGATCACTATTGCGCTGTGGGTCGGCGGGTTGTGGGCCATCGGTTACATCGTGGCGCCGGTTCTTTTTTCCAGTCTGGGCGACCGGCAACTGGCCGGCATGGTAGCCGGCAAACTGTTCGCCCTGATCGGCTGGGTAGGCCTCGGCTGCGCGGCCTACCTGATCGGTTTTGCAGTGACCCGTTCAGGAGGCAGGTTTTTCCGGAGCCCGATCTTCTGGCTGGTTTTGTTGATGGGCTTGCTGACCGCGGCCAGCCAGTTCGGTATCCAGCCGCTGATGGCCCAGCTGAAGGCCGATGCCTTGCCGCGGGAAGTGATGGAAAGCGTGCTGCGTGATCGTTTTGCCGCGTGGCACGGCATATCCAGCATTCTCTATCTAGTGCAGAGTCTGCTGGGCCTGTGGCTGGTAGTGTGGAGTGGGCGCGGGCTGAAGTAATCAGCCCTGGTGGCTGCGTTTGGTACGACGGGGGGCAGCGGGCGAGTGGGCAGGCGCGTTCTTCTTGGCTTCGGCGGCAGCCTTTTCCGGGCTGTGACGATAAACGACGAGCAGCTTGCCGATGTGCTGGACGGGGGCGGCTGCGAGTTGGGCGCAGATCTGTTCGTAATAGGCGATACGGTCTTCACGGCTGTCGCCATAGACGCGAATCTTGATCAATTCGTGGGCCTTGAGGCAGTTGTCGATTTCCTTGAGGACAGCATCGCTCAGGCCGTTCTCGGCGATCGATACGACGGGATTCAGGGCGTGTGCCTGGGCGCGCAGTTCGCGGCGCTGGGCAGAAGTTAGTTGTTGCATAGTAAACCTTTCAAAAACGGCATTTTACCGAATGAAGAGAACCAGAACCAGCAAGGCGTGGATGATGGAGCATGTCAATGATCCGTATGTCCAACTCGCCAAGAAAGAAGGCTGGCGCTCGCGCGCTGCTTTCAAGCTGATGGAAATTGACGACAAGGACAAGTTGCTCAAGCGCGGCGAGGTCGTGGTCGACCTCGGGGCGACGCCGGGAGGCTGGTCGCAGGTCGCGGTCAAGCGTGTCGGCGACCAGGGCTTGGTTTTTGCTCTCGATCTACTGGAAATGGAGCCGATCCACGGCGTTCACTTCATCCAGGGCGATTTTCGCGAGGACGATGTGCTCTTGCAGCTTGAAGAAAAACTGGGCGATCGTCGGGTGGGGCTTGTAATGTCGGACATGGCACCCAATATGTCCGGTGTGCCCTTGGTCGATCAGGCGCGCGTCATGCATTTGGCCGAGTTGGGGCTGGAGTTCTGTCGGGCTCATTTGAAACCGGATGGCGCTTTTCTGGTCAAAGTTTTCCAAGGGTCTGACTACGAGGCGTTTTTGCGCTCGATGCGCGAAACGTTCAAGACTGTCGTGGTACGGAAACCGGATGCTTCGCGCGATCGCAGCGCCGAGCTTTATTTGCTTGGTCGCACATTACGCTGAGAGTTTTGTTTAGAATGCTATTTTTGTCGCTCGACGCTGTAGAAGGAGAGCAAGCTTGAACAACATGTTCAAAAACCTCGCAATCTGGCTGGTCATCGGCTTGGTGCTGATGACAGTTTTCAACCAGTTCAACAACCGTCAGGTTGCGACCGGTGCAGTCGAATATTCCCAATTCATCGAAGAGGTGAAGGCGGGGCGTATTTCCAAGGTGGTGATGGAAGGCCGTACGCTGAAAGCGACTACCTCGGAAGGGAAGCGCATTACCTCCTATGCGCCGCCCGATCTGTGGCTGGTTTCCGACCTCCTGAAAAATGGCGTCAAAATTGAGGCGCGGCCGGAGGAAGAGCCGTCTTTCCTGATGAACATTTTCGTCAGCTGGTTCCCGATGTTGCTGCTGATTGGCGTCTGGGTCTTCTTCATGCGCCAGATGCAGGGGGGTGGCAAGGGCGGGGCGTTTTCCTTCGGCAAGTCGAAGGCGCGGATGACCGACGAAGCCCAGAACACCATTACTTTCGTTGACGTCGCTGGTTGCGACGAGGCCAAAGAGGAAGTCCAGGAAATCGTCGATTTTCTGCGTGATCCTTCCAAGTTCCAGAAGCTCGGCGGCCGTATTCCCAAGGGGGTGCTGATGGTTGGCAACCCGGGTACCGGCAAAACCCTGCTCGCCAAGGCGATTGCCGGCGAGGCCAAGGTGCCGTTCTTCAGCATTTCCGGTTCCGACTTTGTCGAAATGTTCGTCGGCGTCGGTGCCGCCCGCGTCCGCGACATGTTCGAGAACGCCAAGAAGCACGCGCCGTGCATCATCTTCATCGATGAGATTGATGCCGTCGGCCGCCATCGCGGTGCCGGTCTTGGTGGTGGCAACGATGAGCGCGAACAGACGCTGAACCAGTTGCTGGTCGAGATGGACGGCTTCGAAGGGCATTCGGGCATCATCGTCATCGCCGCTACCAACCGTCCGGACATCCTCGATCCGGCGCTGTTGCGTCCGGGCCGTTTCGACCGCCAGGTCGTCGTACCGCTGCCGGATATCCGCGGTCGCGAGGAAATCCTCAAGGTGCACATGCGCAAGGTGCCGATTGCCGGCGACGTCAAGGCCGATGTCATCGCCCGCGGCACGCCGGGTTTTTCCGGTGCCGACCTGGCCAACCTGGTCAATGAGGCTGCCCTGTTTGCTGCTCGCCGCAACAAGCGCTTGGTCGACATGGACGACTTCGAGATGGCCAAGGACAAGATCATGATGGGCGCCGAGCGTCGCAGCATGGTCATGACCGAGGAAGAGAAGATGAACACGGCCTATCACGAGTCGGGGCACGCCGTGGTCGCCAAGCTGGTGCCCAAGTCCGACCCGGTGCACAAGGTCACCATCATCCCGCGCGGCCGTGCGCTGGGTTTGACCATGCAGTTGCCGGAGCAGGATCGTTACGCCTACGACCGCGAGTACCTGATGAGCCGTATCGCCGTGCTGTTCGGCGGCCGGATCGCCGAAGAGTTGTTCATGAATCAGATGACCACCGGCGCTTCGAATGACTTTGAACGGGCCACCGCAATGGCTCGCGACATGGTTACCCGCTACGGCATGTCTGATCTTGGCGTGATGGTTTATGGCGAGAATGACGGCGAAGTCTTCCTCGGCCGTTCAGTAACCCAGCACAAGAACGTTTCCGAAGCCACCATGCAGAAGGTTGATGCAGAAATTCGCCGCATCATCGACCAGCAATATGCTCTGGCGCGCCAGTTGTTGGAAGACAATCGCGACAAGGTTGAGGCCATGACCAAGGCGCTGCTCGAATGGGAAACCATCGATGCCGAGCAGATCGACGACATCATGGACGGTAAGCCACCGCGTCCGCCGAAGCCGTCGCAAGGCTCGTCGCGTCCGGCGGCTTCAAACGATACGACGGGTGGTGCGGAACCAAGCGCAGCGGCGCCGGCCTGAACCAAAATGCCATAAATCCGGCCGGGATCATTTCCCGGCCTTTTTGTTTTTGCCATGTCGATACTTCAGTGTGCTTCCTACCGCTTGTCGCTTGAGCGACCCCTTGTGATGGGGATCGTCAACCTGACACCTGATTCTTTTTCCGGAGATGGTCTGGTTGGCGACGTCGATCACGCCATTCAACATGCTCGCCAACAGCTTGAAGCTGGGGCTGACATCCTGGATATCGGAGCCGAGTCATCGCGGCCCGGGGCCGTGCCCACCCCGGAGGATGAAGAGTTACGCCGATTGTTACCGGTGCTTCGCGAAATCACAACCTGGGGGGTCCCGGTTTCCGTCGATACCTACAAACCTGCTGTCATGCGTATGGCTCTGGAGGCTGGCGCGTCGATGATCAACGATATTGCCGGCATGACGCGCCCGGGGGCGCTTGCCGCGGTGGCTGAAAGTGATTGTGCGGTATGCGTGATGCACATGCAGGGTGAGCCGGGTACCATGCAGCAGACACCAAACTATGGCGATGTGGTCGGCGAAGTGCGCTCTTTTCTTGATGATTGCGTGATGCGTTGTCGTGGGGCCGGGATCGCACGCGAGCGTCTGCTCCTTGACCCCGGGTTCGGTTTCGGAAAGACGCTGCAGCACAACCTTGCTCTGTTCCGGGCGCTGGGAGGCGGGGCGTTGGGTGATTTGCCATTGCTGGTGGGGGTGTCGCGAAAATCGATGCTCGGTGCCATTACCGGCCATCCGGTCGAGCAGCGCTTGGCATCCAGTGTGGCGGCGGCACTCATGGCGGCGCAAAAGGGTGCGAAAATATTGCGTGTGCATGATGTGGCTGCGACCAGGGATGCCTTGGCGGTGTGGGCTGCAATAGAACAGGGAGATGTTTCGTGAGCAGAAAATATTTTGGAACCGATGGTGTGCGTGGTCGCGTGGGGCAATCGCCGATTACGCCGGATTTCGTTATGCGTCTGGGCTATGCGGCAGGAAAGGTCTTGCTGGGGCGCTGCGAAATGCCGTCTGGTGAGCGCCCGGCGGTTCTCATCGGCAAGGATACTCGGCTGTCTGGTTATATGTTGGAGTCGGCGCTTGAGGCTGGATTTTCTGCAGCTGGTGTCGAGGTTTGCTTGGTGGGCCCCATTCCTACGCCGGCAGTGGCCTATCTGACACGCGCTTTGCGCCTTCAGGCGGGAATTGTAATCTCTGCCTCACACAATCCCTATTACGACAATGGCATAAAATTTTTCTCGGCGCAGGGTACGAAATTGCCGGACGAGGTCGAGCGCGCGATCGAACAAGGGATCGATGAGCCCATGGTCTGCGTGCCTCCGGCGGAATTGGGGCGGGTAAAGCGCATCGAGGATGCGCGCGGCCGCTACATTGAGTTCTGTAAGAGCACTTTTCCGAATGATCTAGATCTGCGCGGCCTGAAGATCGTCGTCGATTGCGCGCATGGTGCTGCCTACCATATTGCACCCAGTGTATTTCACGAACTGGGTGCTGAAGTAGTGACGATCGGTGTTCAGCCCAATGGCCTGAATATCAACGATGCGGTTGGCGCTACGGCGCCAAAGGCGTTGTGCGAGGCGGTATTGGCCAACCGTGCCGATCTCGGTGTGGCCCTTGATGGCGATGCGGATCGTCTGCAGATGGTTGATGCGGAGGGCAATTTATACGATGGTGACCAGTTGCTATACGCCATTGTATGCAGTCGTGCCAGGAATTCGGCGGTAAAGGGTGTTGTCGGGACCTTGATGACCAACCTGGCTTTCGAGCATGCTTTGGGTAAGCAGGGTATTCCATTTGCTCGGGCTGCAGTGGGTGATCGTTATGTCGTTGAGATGCTCAATGAAAAGGGGTGGTTGTACGGTGGCGAGAACTCGGGACACATCCTGGCGCTGGATCGCCATACGACTGGAGATGGTGTCGTGGCGGCCTTGCAAGTGCTGGCCGCCTTGCGCGAATCTGGTGGCGATTTGAAGTCTCTGCTGGGTGGGTTGGTGTTGTACCCGCAGAAACTGATCAATGTGCCCGTGACGCGCGGGTTTTCCTGGAGAGATCATCCGGCAATCATCGCCGCGCTGGGCGATACCGAAAAGCGCTTGGCGGGCAGTGGTCGTGTGTTGCTGCGCGCTTCCGGTACTGAGCCCTTGCTGCGTGTGATGGTCGAAGGCGAGGATGCAGCCGAAGTGTGCGATGCGGCGGAAAAGCTGGCTGCTGTGGTTCGTGAGGCTGCTCAGTAGTCGTGCGG
This sequence comes from Dechloromonas sp. ARDL1, assembly GCF_051122455.1. NCBI lineage: Bacteria > Pseudomonadati > Pseudomonadota > Betaproteobacteria > Rhodocyclales > Azonexaceae > Dechloromonas > Dechloromonas sp. ARDL1. Next base: position 2,347,565 of record NZ_CP168939.1, on the reverse strand, counting down.
CGATTCCCAGTTTTTATTGACCAAAAAATCGCCAAGTCGCTATAATCCAAAAGTTTTTCGCCAACCAAATCACTGCAGCTATGCGCAAAAAACTTGTCGCCGGTAACTGGAAAATGCACGGCAGCCTCCAGAACAATGCGGCATTGCTTGAGCGGGTCAAGGCTGGGGTGGTCGACTTGGCGTGCGAAGTTGCGGTGTGCCCGCCGTACCCGTACCTGGCTCAGGCACAATCTTTGTTGGCAGGTAGCGCGGTTTCCTGGGGGGCGCAGTCGCTCAGTGAGCATCCTGCGGGTGCCTACACTGCCGAGGTGTCGGCTGCCATGTTGCTGGATTTTGGCTGTCGCTATGTGCTGGTGGGGCATTCCGAGCGTCGCACGCTGTTTGGCGAGACGGATGAGGTGGTTGCGGCGAAATTTGCCGCAGCGCAACAGGCGTCTCTGATTCCGGTTCTGTGTGTGGGTGAAACGCTGGCGGAGCGCGAGGCGGGATTGACGGCTTCTGTGGTCTCCCGGCAGTTGTCGGCGGTGCTTGATGTGCGGGGTGTTGCGGCTCTGGCGTCGGCGGTTGTCGCTTATGAGCCAGTGTGGGCGATTGGGACGGGGGTTACTGCTACGCCTGGGCAGGCCCAGGCGGTGCATGCGGCGATTCGTCGTCAAGTGGCGGCGCTCGATGCATCGGTGGCGAATGGGTTGCGTATCTTGTACGGTGGTAGCGTGAAGCCGCAAAGCGCGGCTGAATTGTTTGGGCAGGCGGATGTCGATGGTGGTTTGATCGGCGGCGCTGCCTTGGTTGCAGATGATTTCCTGGCAATTTGCCGGGCGGCAAATTGATAGGCTGATACATGAACTGGTTATTTTCTCTCGTCCTGGCGGTCCATATTTTGGTGGCTATTGCAATTATCGGTCTAGTGCTCATGCAGCATGGCAAGGGTGCTGACATGGGCGCGGCTTTCGGTAGTGGTGCCTCCGGTAGTTTGTTTGGTGCCACCGGGTCGGCTAATTTTCTGAGCCGCGCGACCGGTATCCTGGCGGCTGTGTTTTTTGTGACGAGCCTTACGCTAGCCTATATTGGCTCCAGCAAGCCAAAAACGACTGGCAGTCTGATGCAAGAACCGGTACAATCGCAGTCTGTTTCGCGGCCGACTTCGGCGGCTGGTGAGGCACCTGCGGCTCCTGTTGATGCGGGTTCAAAGGCGAAAGAAATACCGAAGTAGCGCAAGGTGGCTTGCCTGGCACGAGGTCCTCGCTGGGTAGGTTGCAAAAAAATAGTGCCGACGTGGTGAAATTGGTAGACACGCTATCTTGAGGGGGTAGTGGCGCAAGCTGTGCGAGTTCGAGTCTCGCCGTCGGCACCAGAAACTGGGGCAGTGGCCTGTGGGTACGCTGTTTCGAACAAGAAACTGAATATTGGCGGCGGATCATGGAAAACTACTTTCCAATCCTGATGTTCGTTCTGGTGGGGGTGGCAATTGGCGTTCTGCCGGTTGCGATGGGTTTTATTCTTGCTCCCAGTCGTCCGGACCCGGAAAAGCTCTCTCCCTATGAGTGTGGCTTTGAGGCATTCGAAGATGCGCGCATGAAATTTGATGTGCGCTATTACCTGATTGCCATTCTCTTCATTTTGTTCGATCTTGAAGTTGCCTTCCTCTTCCCGTGGGCGACGATCTTCAAAGACATCGTGGCGACCGAATCAATCAAGATGTTCGGCTTCGTCGAAATGATGGTGTTCGTTGCCATTCTGGTCGTCGGCTATATCTATGCCTGGGCCAAGGGTGCGCTGGAATGGGAGTAGGGCTCGAATATGGCTATTGAAGGCGTTCTTCAGGAAGGCTTTGTCACCACGACGGCTGACAAGCTGATCAACTACATGCGCACCGGGTCTTTGTGGCCGATGACCTTTGGTCTGGCGTGTTGTGCGGTCGAGATGATTCATGCCGGTGTTTCCCGTTATGACCTTGACCGTTTTGGCGTGGTGTTTCGCCCGAGTCCGCGTCAGTCCGACGTGATGATCGTGGCTGGCACGCTGACCAACAAGATGGCGCCGGCCTTGCGCAAGGTGTACGACCAGATGGCTGAGCCGCGTTGGGTTATTTCCATGGGCTCCTGCGCTAATGGTGGTGGTTACTACCACTACTCCTATTCCGTGGTGCGTGGCTGCGACCGCATTGTTCCTGTTGATATCTATGTGCCGGGCTGTCCGCCGACCGCCGAGGCGCTGATTTACGGGATCATCCAGTTGCAGAACAAGATACGTCGTACCAATACCATTGCTCGTTAATTGCCAAGGCTGATCGAATATGTCTGCCAAGCTGGAAACGCTTAGTGAGAACCTGCAGAAGCATTTCGGCGACAAAGTAAAGTCTCTGAAGCTGGCGCTCGGTGAAGTAACCATTGAAGTCGGTGCTGCCGACTATCTCGGCGTGATGACTGCGCTGCGCGATGAGGCGGACTTCCGTTTCGAAGAGCTGATCGATCTTTGTGGTGTCGATTACTCGACCTACGGCGATGGTGCCTGGAACGGTCAGCGTTTCGCGGTTGTCGTTCATCTGTTGTCGGTGTCCCGGAATACCCGCTTGCGCGTTCGCGTCTTTGCTGATGACGAAGGCTTCCCCTCGGTTGATTCGGTGACGGGCCTTTGGTCGACAGCCAATTGGTTCGAGCGCGAAGCCTTCGATTTGTTTGGTATTGCCTTCGTCGGGCATGACGATCTGCGTCGCATCCTGACCGACTACGGTTTCATCGGTCATCCGTTCCGCAAGGATTTCCCGATCTCCGGTCATGTCGAAATGCGTTACGACCCGGATCAGGCTCGCGTGATCTACCAGCCGGTGACCATCGAACCTCGCGAAAACACCCCGCGCATCGTGCGCGAAGATACTTACGGGGATCCGGCACATGGCTGATATCCGCAATTTCACCCTGAACTTTGGTCCGCAGCACCCGGCAGCACACGGCGTGCTGCGCTTGGTGCTCGAACTTGACGGCGAAGTCGTCCAGCGCGCCGATCCGCATATCGGCTTGCTTCACCGAGCCACCGAAAAGCTGGCCGAAACACGTACATGGGTTCAGTCCGTTCCTTACATGGATCGCCTCGACTACGTGTCGATGATGTGTAACGAACATGCTTACTGTCTGGCGACTGAAAAGCTGCTCGGCATTGAGGTTCCGGAACGTGGCAAGTACATCCGCGTGATGTTCGACGAAGTTACCCGTATCCTCAACCACCTGTTGTGGATCGGCTGTCACGCGCTGGACGTCGGTGCAATGACCATGGCGCTGTACACCTTCCGCGAACGCGAAGATTTGATGGACGTCTACGAGGCGGTTTCCGGTGCCCGGATGCACGCTGCCTACTACCGTCCGGGTGGCGTCTATCGCGACCTGCCGGACCGCATGCCGCAATACCAGGAATCGACCTGGACCAACGCCAAGAAGGCGGCCGAAAAGAACGAAAACCGCAGCGGTTCGTTGTTAGACTTCCTAGAGGATTTCACCAATCGTTTCCCGACCTACCATGCGGAATACCACACCCTGCTGACCGATAACCGCATCTGGAAGCAGCGCCTGGTTAATGTCGGCGTGGTTAGCCCGGAGCGTGCCCTGCAGATGGGTTTCACTGGCGCGATGCTGCGCGGTTCCGGTATCGCTTGGGATTTGCGCAAGAAGCAGCCATATGCGGCTTACGACAAGGTTAATTTCGATGTGCCGGTGGGGGTGAATGGCGACAGCTATGACCGCTACCTGGTTCGTATGGAAGAAATGATCCAGTCGAACAACATCATCAAGCAGTGTATCGCTTGGCTGCGCAAGAATCCGGGGCCGGTGATCACCGACAACAACAAGGTGGCTCCGCCGCCGCGTGAAAACATGAAGACCAACATGGAAGAGCTGATTCACCATTTCAAGCTCTTCACAGAAGGAATTCATGTCCCGGCAGGCGAGGCCTATGCTGCCGTCGAGCATCCGAAGGGCGAGTTCGGTATCTACTTCGTCTCCGATGGTGCAAACAAGCCGTACCGTATGAAAATTCGCGCACCGGGCTTCGTCCATCTTTCCGGGTTGGATGAAATGTCTCGTGGCCACATGATTGCCGACGTCGTTACGATCATCGGCTCCCAAGATATCGTTTTTGGCGAGATTGACCGCTGATGTTTTCCGCTGAAACCCTCCAGAAATTTGCGCGCGAAGTCGCCAAGTACCCCGCTGATCAGAAGCAGTCGGCTACCATGTCCTGTCTGGCGCATGCCCAGGAAGAGAAAGGCTGGTTGCCTCCCGAGGCCATCGAAGCCGTTGCCGATTATCTCGGTATCGCTCCAATCGCCGCCTACGAGGTCGCTTCCTTCTACAACATGTACGACCTCAAGCCGGTTGGCAAGTACAAAATCACGGTCTGTACCAACCTGCCGTGCGCGCTGTCCGGCGGCTACCATGCCGGCGACTATCTGCAGACGAAGCTGGGCATCGGCTATGGCGAAACCACGGCCGACGGCAAATTCACGTTGAAGGAAGGTGAGTGCATGGGGGCTTGCGGCGATGCGCCGGTCTTCATCGTCAACAACCGCTCGATGTGCAGCCACATGCATCCGGAACAGATCGACAAGCTGCTTGAGGAGTGCAAATAATGGCTATGCTTGGTTCGATCAATGGCGTCCTGATGGAGGGCCTCGACGGCGACAATACCTGGCACCTCAAGGATTACGTCGCCCGCGGCGGCTATGCCCAGCTGAAGCGCATCCTGGAAACCAAGATGACGCAAGAAGACGTCATCAGCGAGGTCAAGAAGTCCGTGCTGCGCGGTCGCGGCGGTGCTGGTTTTCCGACCGGCTTGAAGTGGTCCTTCATGCCGCGTTCGTTCCCGGGCGACAAGTACGTCGTCTGCAACACCGACGAAGGTGAGCCGGGGACTTTCAAGGACCGCGACATCATGCGCTACAACCCGCATGCCGTCATCGAAGGCATGGCCATTGCCGCCTACGCGATGGGTGCCAATCGCGGTTACAACTACGTGCACGGCGAAGTCTGGCTAGAGTACAAGCGTTTCGAGGAAGCGCTCGACGAGGCCCGGGCCGCCGGCTTCATCGGCCAGAACATTCTCGGTTCCGGCTTCAATTTCGAACTGTTCGCCCATCACGGTTACGGCGCCTACATCTGCGGCGAGGAAACCGCGCTGCTCGAATCAATCGAGGGCAAGAAGGGACAGCCGCGCTTCAAGCCGCCGTTCCCGGCCTCTTTCGGCCTGTACGGCAAGCCGACGACGATCAACAATACCGAGACCTTCGCCTCCATTCCCTTCATCCTGAAGATGGGCGGCGAGGAGTTCCTCAATCTGGGTAAGCCCAACAACGGGGGTACCAAGCTGTTCTCGGTTTCCGGCCATGTCAATCGTCCGGGCAATTATGAAATTCCGCTCGGCACGCCGTTCGCGACCCTGCTCGAAATGTGCGGCGGGATGCGTGGTGGGCGCAAGCTGAAGGCGGTCATTCCCGGCGGTTCGTCGGCTCCGGTCATGCCGGGCGAAGTCATCATGGATTGCACCATGGACTACGACTCGATCAGCAAGGGCGGGTCGATGCTCGGTTCTGGCGCGGTCATCGTCATGGACGAGACAGTGTGCATGGTCAAGGCGCTGGAGCGTCTATCCTTCTTCTATCATGAAGAATCCTGCGGCCAATGCACCCCCTGCCGTGAAGGTACCGCCTGGATGTACAAGGTCGTGCATCGCATCGAGAACGGACTCGGCAAACCGGAGGACCTCGACCTGCTGAACAGCGTGCTCGGCAACATTGCCGGTCGCACTATCTGTGCGCTCGGCGACGCGGCTGCCTTCCCGGTGCAGAGCTTCATCAAGCATTTTGGCAAGGAATTCGAGTATCACATCGAAAACAAGACCTGTCTGGTTCCCAAGGATGTGCAATGGGCGGGCAGCGGTTTCCACAAGATTCCGGCCTGACCGGCCGCGGGTTAGTAACGAAAAAACTGGCTACAAGGTAGCGACATGCTAGAAATCGAGATCGACGGCAAAAAGGCGCAAGTGCCCGACGGCAGCACGGTGATGGATGCCGCGCAGCAGGTTGGCGTATACATTCCGCATTTCTGCTACCACAAGAAACTTTCGATCGCCGCCAACTGCCGGATGTGTCTGGTGCAGGTGGAGAAGGCGCCGAAGCCGTTGCCGGCCTGCGCAACGCCGGTGACCAACGGCATGAAGGTGTTCACGCACTCCGAACTGGCCGTCAAGGCGCAGAAGGGCGTGATGGAGTTCCTGCTCATCAACCACCCGCTGGATTGCCCGATCTGCGATCAGGGCGGCGAGTGCCAGCTGCAGGACATGTCCGTCGGCTACGGCCCGATGAAGAGCCGCTACACCGAAGAAAAGCACGTTGTCTTCCACAAGAGCGTCGGTCCGCTGATCTCGATGGAAGAAATGAGCCGCTGCATCCACTGCACCCGTTGCGTCCGCTTCGGCCAGGAAATCGGCGGCATCATGGAACTGGGCATGGCCAACCGCAACATGCACTCGGAAATCATGACCTTCGTCGGTCGTTCGGTGGATTCCGAACTATCCGGCAACATGATCGACCTGTGCCCGGTCGGCGCGCTGACTTCCAAGCCTTTCCGCTACACCGCCCGTTCCTGGGAACTGCAGCGCCGCAAGTCGGTTAGCGCGCAGGATTCCGTCGGCGCCAACCTGGTCGTCCAGGTCAAGCACGACAACGTGATGCGCGTTCTGCCGCGCGAGAACGAAGCGGTCAACGAATGCTGGATCTCCGACAAGGAGCGTTTCTCCTACCAGTCGCTGAGCTCCGATGAGCGCCTGACCAAGCCCATGGTCAAGCAGGGCGGCGAGTGGAAGGAAGTCGACTGGAACGTCGCGCTCGATTACGTCGCTCACGGTCTCAAGGATGTCGCCCGCGAACACGGTGGCGATGCCGTCGCCGCCCTGGCCGCGCAAAGCTCGACCATCGAAGAACTGTTCCTGCTCGGCAAGCTCATGAAGGGGCTGGGCAGCGGCAATATCGATTTCCGTCCGCGCCAGATCGATTTCTCTGCTGATGCCAAGCGCGTCGGTGCTCCGTGGCTCGGCATGCGCCTCGCCGAAATCAAGGATTTGGACAGTGCCCTGGTGGTCGGCTCCTTCCTGCGCAAGGATCACCCGCTGATCGCCCAGCGCCTGCGCCAAGCAGCCAAAAAGTTCACCAAAGTCAGTCTGCTCGACGTCGCCAGCGACGATCCGCTGATCAATTTGCACGCTCGTATCACCGTTGCTCCGGCTGCGCTCCCTACTGCGCTGGCCGCCGTGGTCAAGGCGGTTGCCGAGATCAAAGGCGCTGCTGTGCCGGCAGCGCTGGCAAACGTTGCTGTTTGCGATGTCAGCAAGAAAATCGCGCAAAGCTTGGTTGATGGCGACAAGCGCGCTGTCTTCCTGGGTAATGTGGCCACCCAGTCTGCCGATGCCACACAATTGCACGCCCTTGCCTTGGAACTCGGCAAGCTGACTGGAGCTACCGTCGGCTTCCTCGGTGAAGGTGCCAACACGGTCGGCGGGCACGTGTCTCGTGCGCTGCCGTCCGGTGCCAACGCGCGTCAGATGTTCGAGCAACCGCGCAAGGCTTACGTCCTGATGGGCATCGAGCCAGAATTCGATTGCGCCAACCCGCAGTTGGCGCTCGGTGCCCTCAAGCAGGCCAGCCTGGTTGTCTATATGTCGGCCTTCAAGCATGCTCCGGCCCTGGAGTACGCCGACGTGATGCTGCCGATGGCGCCCTTTACCGAAACCTCCGGTACCTTCGTCAATATCGAAGGTCGCGCCCAGAGCTTCAACGGGGTGGTGAAGGCCCGTGGCGATGCACGTCCGGCTTGGAAGATTCTGCGCGTGCTGGGCAACGTACTCAATCTGGAAGGCTTTACCTACGCGTCGAGCGAAGAAGTTCGCGATGAGGTGCTCGGTGGCAAGGCGGTTGAATTCGTTTCCGGTCTGAGCAACGAACTCAACGACGTCGCCATCGTAGCCCCCGCGTCTTCCGCGAACGGCTTGCAACGTATTGCCGACGTCCCGATCAACTTCACCGATCCGATGGCGCGCCGTGCTCCGGCGCTGCAGCAGACGGCAGATTCCGTTGTGCCAACCGCTCGCATGAATGAGCAAACGCTCAATCAGGTAGGTGTTGCCGACAAGGCGCAGGTCCGGGTCAAGCAGGGCTCGGGTGAAGCTGTTTTGATACCCAAGCTGGACAATAGCGTACCGGCCGGCTGTGTTCGCGTTGCAGCGGCCCATGTCAGTACCGCCATGCTTGGCGACATGTTCGGCTCGATTTCCGTGGAGCGTGCATAAATGGACGCACTGATGAATTTCGGACAAGGCCTTTTCGGCGGGGCTTGGCCTGCAGTCTGGACGCTGGTCAAAATTGTCCTGATCGTTGCCCCGATGATGCTCGGCGTGGCTTACCTGACCTACTTCGAACGCAAGGTCATCGGCTATATGCAGGTGCGTATCGGTCCCAACCGTGTCGGTCCCTGGGGTTTGATCCAGCCGATTGCTGACGGCCTGAAGCTGCTGCTGAAGGAAATCATTGTTCCGGCGACGGCCAACAAGGGTATCTTCATCATCGCCCCAATGCTGGCCATCGCGCCGGCACTGGCGGCCTGGGCGGTGGTTCCCTTTACCGACACCCTGGTTCTCGCCAACATCGACGCCAGCCTGCTCTACATCATGGCCATCACCTCGATGGGGGTGTACGGGATCATCCTGTCCGGCTGGGCCTCCAACTCCAAGTACGCCTTCCTCGGTGCCATGCGCTCGGCGGCGCAGATGGTTTCCTACGAAATCTCGATGGGTTTCTCGCTGATCTGCGTGCTGATGGTGTCCAACAGCCTGAACTTGGTCGATATCGTCAATGTCCAGGACCAAGGCCGGTTTGCCGGCTGGGGCCTGAGTTTCCTGTCCTGGAACTGGCTGCCGCTGTTCCCGATGTTCCTGGTCTACCTGATTTCCGGCGTGGCCGAAACCAACCGGGCCCCGTTCGACGTTTCGGAAGGCGAATCGGAAATCGTTGCCGGCTTCCACGTTGAATACTCCGGCATGGCCTTTGCCGTCTTCTTCCTGGCTGAATACGCCAACATGATCCTGGTTTCCGCGTTGACGTCGATCATGTTCCTCGGCGGCTGGCTGTCGCCGGTTGGATTCCTGCCGGACGGCATTCTCTGGCTGTTTGCCAAGATGTCGGCGATCCTCTTCCTCTTCCTGTGGTTCCGCGCAACTTTCCCGCGTTATCGCTACGACCAGTTGATGCGTTTGGGCTGGAAGGTGTTTCTGCCGATCTGTCTGATCTGGCTGGTTGTCGTCGGCGTCTGGATGATGTCGCCACTGAATATCTGGAAGTGAGGAGAGACTAATGGGTTCGATGAAGGAAATCTTCAACAGCCTCTTCCTCAAGGAATTGTTGAAGGGGATGTCGGTAACCGGCAAATATTTCTTTGCCCGCAAGATTACCGTTCAATATCCGGAGGAGAAGACGCCGCAGAGCTTCCGCTTCCGTGGTCTGCATGCGTTGCGCCGCTATGAGAACGGTGAAGAGCGTTGTATCGCCTGCAAATTGTGCGAGGCGATCTGTCCGGCCTTGGCAATCACCATCGAAGCCGAGCCGCGCGACGATGGTTCGCGCCGCACGACGCGCTACGACATTGATCTGACCAAGTGCATTTTCTGCGGTTTCTGCGAAGAAGCCTGCCCGGTCGACGCGATCGTCGAGACCCGCATTTTCGAGTATCACGGCGAGAAGCGCGGCGATCTGTATTACACCAAGCAGATGTTGCTGGCCAACGGCGACCGCTACGAAGATCAAATCGCGAAGGATCGCGAACTTGATGCTGCTTACCGATAACAGGTGCTAGCGATGGATTTTCAAACTGGAGTTTTCTACTTCCTGTCGGCGATTCTGATCTTTGCGAGCCTTCGCGTGATCACTGCCCGCAATCCGGTGCATGCGGCACTTCACCTGATCCTCGCCTTCTTCACCTGCGGCGGCATCTGGGCCTTGTTGCAGGCTGAGTTTCTGGCGATCGCCATCATCCTCGTGTATGTCGGCGCGGTCATGGTCCTGTTCCTGTTCGTCGTGATGATGCTGGACATCAATATTGACCGTATTCGGCAAGGCTTCTGGAACTATCTGCCGCTGGGCGCCTTGGTCGGTCTGCTGATGGTCATGGAGATGGGCCTGGTACTGGGCAGCAAGTATTTCCAGGTGCCGGCTGCCGAAACCATGGTGCCGGCCGGCGTGTCCAATACCAAAGCGATCGGCGCGCTGATGTTCAGCGACTACGTCTATCCCTTCGAACTGGCTTCGTTGATCCTGCTGGTCGGCATGATCGCTGCGATCGTCCTGACCTACCGCGGTCCGAAGAAGTCCAGGTACACCAACCCGAATCAGCAGGTCTTCGTCAAGGCGAAGGATCGCGTCCGCGTACTGCAGATGCCGGTTGAAAAAGACTGAACCCAGGGAAGATCATGCTCAATCTGACACTCTCGCATTTCCTGATTCTGGGCGCGATCCTGTTCGCGATCAGCGTCGTCGGGATATTCCTGAACCGCAAGAATCTTCTCGTTCTGCTGATGGCCATCGAATTGATGCTGCTGGCGGTGAACATGAACTTCGTGGCCTTCTCGCATTATTTGCAGGATATCTCCGGCCAGATTTTCGTCTTCTTCATCCTGACCGTTGCCGCCGCCGAATCGGCGATCGGTCTGGCCATCCTGATCGTGCTGTTCCGCAATCTCAAGAGCATCCACGTGGATGACCTGGGCAGCCTGAAGGGTTAAACATGGAAATGCAAAAACTCTATCTGCTCGTCCCGCTGGCACCGCTGATCGGCGCCATGATCGCCGGTCTGTTCTGCCGGGTCATTCCGCGCTGGGTGGCGCATACCGCGACCATCGCCGGTGTTGCCATCGCCTTCATCGCCTCGGTGATGATCTTCAAGGATGTCCAGGCTGGGCACACTTTCAATGGTCCGGTCTATACTTGGCTGACCAGCGGCGACTACAAGTTCGAGGTTGGTTTCCTGATCGACTCCCTGACCACCACCATGATGATCGTGGTCACCTTCGTGTCGTTGATGGTCCATATCTACACCATCGGCTACATGCAGGAAGATCCCGGTTATAACCGCTTCTTCAGCTACATCTCGTTGTTCACCTTCTCCATGCTGATGCTGGTGATGAGCAACAACTTCATGCAACTCTTCTTCGGTTGGGAAGCTGTGGGTCTGGTTTCCTACCTGCTGATCGGTTTCTGGTATACCCGTCCGACCGCTATTTTCGCCAATATGAAGGCCTTCCTGGTCAATCGCGTTGGCGACTTCGGTTTCATCCTCGGCATTGGCCTGATCCTGACCCATTTCGGCACGCTGGATTACGCTACCGTCTTTCAGAAGGCGCCGGAGCTCGCTACGACCACGATCAACCTCTTCGCCGACCGCGAGTGGGCTACCGTATCGCTGATGACGGTTACCTGTATCTGCCTGTTTATCGGCGCCATGGGCAAGTCGGCCCAGGTTCCGTTGCATGTCTGGCTGCCCGACTCCATGGAAGGCCCGACCCCGATTTCCGCGCTGATTCACGCGGCGACCATGGTCACAGCTGGTATCTTCATGGTTTCCCGGATGTCGCCGCTGTTCGAGCTGTCGACGACGGCCTTGTCCTTCGTCATCGTGATCGGCGCCATCACCGCCCTGTTCATGGGCTTCCTGGGGATCATCCAGAACGACATCAAGCGCGTCGTGGCCTACTCGACGCTGTCGCAGCTCGGCTACATGACGGTCGCGCTCGGTGCTTCCGCCTACTCGGTTGCCATCTTCCACCTGATGACCCATGCCTTCTTCAAGGCACTGCTGTTCCTCGCTGCTGGCTCGGTCATCATCGGCATGCACCATGACCAGGACATCCGCAACATGGGCGGCCTGCGCAAGTACATGCCGATCACCTGGATCACCTCGCTGATCGGTTCTCTGGCGCTGATCGGTACACCTTTCCTGTCCGGTTTCTATTCCAAGGATTCGATCATCGAGGCTGCCGCGGTTGCCTACCATGCCGGTCAGCCGGGTGCGGCTTTCGCCTACTACGCTGTTCTCGCCGGCGTGTTTGTCACCGCCTTTTATTCCTTCCGTATGTACTTCCTGGTCTTCCACGGCGAGGAGCGCTTCGGCAAGGCCGACGACGCGCATCATCACGAACACCATGGGGATCACGACGACGAGGAAGCAACGCACGATCACCATCACGGCTTGGCTCCGGGCCAGAAGCCGCACGAAACACCGTGGGTCGTCTGGCTGCCGCTGGTGCTCCTGGCGATTCCATCGCTGGCAATCGGTTACTTCGCGATCGAGCCAATGCTGTATGGCGATTTCTTCAAGGGCGTGATCTTTATCGATCACCATGCTCACCCGGCCATGGAGCATCTGGCTGAAGAGTTCCACGGTGCTGCCGCGATGGGCGTGCATTCGCTGACCACGCTGCCGTTCATTCTGGCCCTGTCCGGTGTCGTCGTGGCCTGGTTCTTCTACATGAAGCGTCCGGACATCCCTGCTGCCATCCAGCGCCGTTTCTCCGCGATCAACACGCTGTTCGAGAACAAGTACTACTTCGACAAGTTCAACGAAGTCGTTTTCGCCGGCGGTGCCCGTCTGCTTGGCAAGGCCTTGTGGAAAGGTGGCGATGTCGCGGTGATCGATGGCCTGATCGTCAACGGTTCGGCCAAGTTGGTCGGCTGGATTGCCACCGTGACCCGCCTGTTCCAGACCGGTTACGTTTATCACTACGCTTTCACCATGATCATCGGCGTCTTCGTGCTGATGACCCTGTGGATCAACCGCGCCTAGCGTGAATAGTTCGCAGAAGAGCAAGGAATAACATGTCGACTTACCCGCTGCTATCTCTCGCAATCTGGATTCCGATTGTTGCCGGCCTGGTGGTGCTGACCACCGGCGGCGACCGGAACGCTCCGCTGGCGCGGATGCTTGCCCTGATCGGTGCGGTCGTTGCCTTCCTGGTAACGATTCCGCTGTGGACGAATTTCGATGTCGCTAACGGCGGCATGCAGTTCGTCGAACTGAAGACGTGGATTCCGCGCTTCAACATCAACTATCACTTGGGTGTCGACGGCATCTCGATGCTGTTCGTTATCCTCAACGCCTTCATCACCATCATCGTGGTGGCGGCCGGCTGGGAAGTGATCGAGCAGAAGGTGGCCCAGTACAACGCCGCCTTCCTGATCATGTCGGGCCTGATGAACGGCATCTTCACCTCGCTCGATGGCGTGCTGTTCTACGTCTTCTTCGAAGCCTCGCTGATTCCGCTGTACCTGATCATCGGCGTTTGGGGCGGACCGAACCGTGTTTACGCCGCTTTCAAGTTCTTCCTCTATACCTTGTTCGGCTCCCTGCTGTTCCTGCTGGCGCTGATGTATCTCTTCATCCAGTCTGGCGGCAGTTTCTCGATCCTTGAGTGGCACAAGCTGCCGATCGCGCTGGGCCCGCAGATCTGGCTGTTCCTGGCTTTCCTGATCGCCTTTGCTGTCAAGGTTCCGATGTGGCCGGTGCACACCTGGTTGCCGGACGCCCACGTCGAAGCGCCGACCGGCGGTTCCATCGTGCTGGCTGCCATCGCGCTGAAGCTCGGTGCCTACGGTTTCCTGCGCTTCTCGCTGCCGATCGCCCCGGATGCCTCGCATGAATTGTCGACGCTGGTCATCGCGCTATCCCTGATCGCCGTTGTCTATATCGGTTTCGTTGCCCTGGTTCAGGCCGACATGAAGAAGCTGGTGGCTTACTCCTCGATCGCCCACATGGGTTTTGTGACGCTGGGTTTCTTCATGTTCAGCGCCATGGGTATCGAAGGTGCGCTGGTGCAGATGGTTTCCCACGGCTTCGTCTCCGGCGCCATGTTCTTCTGTATCGGCGTCATGTACGACCGCGTGCATAGCCGCCAGATCGCCGACTACGGCGGTGTTGTTAACAAGATGCCGAAATTCGCTGCACTGTTCATGCTGTTCACCATGGCCAATGCCGGTTTGCCGGCTACCTCGGGCTTCGTCGGTGAGTTCATGGTCATTCTCGGTGCCGTCAAGTTCAACTTCTGGGTAGCCTTCGCTGCCGCCTCGTCGATGGTCATCGGTGCCGCGTACTCGCTGTGGATGTACAAGCGCGTCATTTTCGGCGACGTCGCCAACCACCACGTCGAGGAACTGACCGACATTAATAAGCGCGAATTCGCCATCCTTGCCGTGCTGGCCGTCGCCACGCTGTGGATGGGTATCTATCCGCAACCTTTCACCGAAGTCATGCACGCCTCGGTCAACGACCTGCTGCATCACGTTGCCATCAGCAAGATTCAATAAACGGTAGCCGACATGTTCGACAATTTCGTTGTCCCCAATCTACTGCCCGCCGCACCGGAAATTTTTCTGGTGGTGATGGCGTTGGCTATCCTGATGATTGATCTGCTGGTCAAGGACAGCCGGCGTACCGTCACCTTCGCGCTGACCCAGCTGACCCTGATTGGTTGCGCTGCGATCCAGTTCGCGACGAGTACCGGCGAAATCACCTATACCTTCAGCAACATGTTCGTCGACGACCTGATGTCCGACCTGCTGAAGCTGTTCCTGTACATGACCGTGCTCATCGTAATGTGGTACTCGCGAGGTTACGTCATCGACCGCGAGGCGATGAACAAGGGCGAGTATTACGTGCTCGCCTTGTTCGCCACGCTCGGCATGATGGTCATGATTTCGGCCAACCATTTCCTGACCATCTACATCGGCTTGGAATTGCTCTCGCTGTCGTTGTACGCGATGGTGGCCATGAACCGCGAGTCCGTGGTGTCGACCGAAGCCGCCATGAAGTATTTCGTTCTGGGCGCTTTGGCCTCCGGTCTCCTGCTGTACGGTATGTCCATGATCTACGGCGCGACCGGCACGCTCGAAATCACGGGCATTGCCGAGCGTCTGTATGGCGGCGGCGTCAACAAGACCGTGATGGTTTTCGGTCTGGTCTTCCTGGTTGCCGGCCTGGCGTTCAAGCTTGGTGTCGTACCGTTCCACATGTGGATTCCGGACGTCTATCATGGCGCTCCGACCTCGGTTACCCTGTTCATCGGTTCCGCACCCAAGCTGGCTGCTTTCGCTATCGTCATGCGCCTGCTGGTCAATGGCCTGATCACGATGGCGCAGGATTGGCAGGCGATGCTGGTGATCCTGTCGGTGCTCTCGATGGCCATCGGTAACCTGGCGGCCATTGCCCAGACCAATTTCAAGCGCATGCTGGCTTATTCGGCGATTTCCCACATGGGCTTCATGCTGCTCGGCATCGTTACCGGCGTTGTTGGCGGCGATGCGCGCTATGCCCTGAATGCCTACAGCTCGGCGATGTTCTACGTCATCGCCTACGTGCTGATGTCGGCCGGCACCTTCGGCATGATCCTGTTGATGTCCCGCGCCGGTTTCGAGGCGGACGAACTGGAAGACCTGAAGGGCCTGAACAAGCGCAGCCCATGGTTTGCCGGCATCATGCTGATGTTGATGTTCTCGATGGCCGGTGTGCCGTTCTTCATCGGCTTCTTCGCCAAATTCTCGGTGCTGCAGGCGGTCGTCGCTGCCGGTTACATGTGGCTGGCCATTGTTGCTGTACTGTTCTCGCTGATCGGTGCCTTCTACTACCTGCGCGTCGTCAAGCTGATGTACTTCGATGCGCCGGCTGACGAAACCCCGCTAAGCGCTGGCATGGACATGCGCATCCTGGTCTCCGTCAACGGCCTGGCTGTGGCTTTCCTTGGCATTTTCCCGCAGGTGATCATGTCGCTCTGCGCCTATGCCCTTCTGCGCTCGCTCTGATCGACAAACCTAGTATTCAATTAAAACGCCCCGCCAGTCGGGGCGTTTTGTTTTGTGGAGCCATAAATGTCGCACGATACCCATCTGATCGAATCGGAAATTTCCAGCGAGTCTGTATTCGATGGCGTTTTGCTTAAGGTGAGGAAAGATCGCGTTTGCCTGCCTGACGGTCAGGAGTCGATACGGGAGTACATCGTTCATCCCGGGGCCGTCGTTATCCTCGCCTTTCTGCCTAATGGTAACCTGCTGTTTGAGCGCCAGTTTCGCTACCCGCTGCGTCGCGTCTTCCTCGAATTGCCGGCTGGAAAGATCGACCATGGTGAACCCATCATCGAGACGGCAAAGCGGGAGCTACTTGAGGAAACCGGTTATGCCGCCAGCGAGTGGGAGTATCTGGGCGTGATGCATCCGTGCATCGGCTACTCCGATGAGCGCATCGAGATCTTTGCAGCCCGCGACCTGCGCCGGGTGGGAGAGAAACAGCTTGATCACAACGAATTCCTGGAGGTGATCGAACTGTCGCCGACAGAGGCCAAACAGGCTGTTTGGGATGGCCGCATCACCGATGCGAAAACCATCACTGCTTTATTCTGGCTGGAAAAAACCTGATCGGACAGTTTGTCGGGTCTTGTCCGACTATAAGGCAGAAACAAAAACGCCCCGGGGAGACCGGGGCGTTTTGCTTGATGCTTCAGACGATCAGCCGCAGGTGCCGACCGCGCCGCAAGCGGTGCAGAAGTCGCAACCATCCTTGCGGATCATCGTGTGGTTGCCACACTCGCCGCACAGCTTGCCCTGGGTTGGCAGCACCTTGTTGCTGGTGGTGTCTTCCGGCGCTTCCAGGATGCCCATCTGCTGCAGCGGGAAACCGGCTTCGTCGAGGATGCCGAGCATGGCGTAGCGGTGGATGATGAGCTGGGCGATGTAGGCGACGGTCGACGGATAGGTCTGCTGCTTGCGCGAACCCGGGACGAAGGCCATGAAGTCGCCGAACGGCTCGGAGTAGTCGAGCAGCTTGCGCAGCTTCATGCCGATCCAGGCCGGGTCGAGGACGCGCATGTCGAGCGACAGCAGCTTGCACAGGCCGTCGAGGGCGCGCGGATAGTTGCCGGAGAGCCACATCGAGTACGGGCGCGAGGTGCCGTCGGGCAGGGTGATTTCCTTGAGGCCGAGGACGAAGTCTTCGCCGGTCGAGGAGTTGCTGACGTCGACAGTCCAGGACAGCGTGCCGTCGGTGCCGGTCTTCGGCTCCTTGGTGCTGAACAGGGCGTCCTTGACCGGCGTCGGGCCGTCGTGGCCAAAGGCGCCGAGCTGTTCGCCGCGCCACAGGATGACCTGGGCCATGGCGGCAACGACGGACGGCATGCGCTTGCGTTCGCCGTGCGGCGGCATCGGCATTTCGAAGGCATCTCCCGGCATCTTGGCCAGGGCTTCCAGCTTCAGTTGCAGCCAGCCGTGGTCGTTGGCGCGCATGTCCATGGACAGGGTCTTGGCGACGGCACCCAGGCCGCGCGGTTCGGCCGGGCCGTTGGCCCACACTTCGAACGGCCAGGCGCGGCCTTCCTGCTCGACGTGGCCGACGAACAGGGCGAACTTGCCGATCGGCGAGTCGACCATGTAGGTCCAGCACAGGTTGCCTTCCGGCAGGTTCGGGCGGCCCGGCCAGCGCAGGCTGGCGAGCACCGGGGCCGGCAGGTTCTTGATCGACAGGCGGCGGTTGGCGTCGGAAACGAAGTCCTGCGGAGCCTTGGCGTCGGCAGCTGCGGCAGCAGCTTCGGCGGTCGGTTCCGGAGTGACGGACAGGACGGAACCGAGCACGCTGTTCGGACGATAGGTGGCCAGACCCTTCAGGCCGGCCTTCCAGGCCTGCATGTAGAGATCCTGGAAGTCTTCGTACGGGTAGTCGGCCGGGACGTTGACCGTCTTCGAGATCGAGGTGTCGATGAACGGGGCGACGGCAGCAACCATGTCGCTGTGGGCCTTGGCCGAGATTTCCAGCGCCGTGACAAAGTAGTCGGGCAGATTGGAGACATCACCGCCGCGATGCTTGTACAGGCGCCAGGCGTAGTCCTCGACCGAGTATTCCTTGATCGTGCCGTCCTGCATGCGCTTCTTGCGGTTGTAGGTCCACGAGAACGGGGGCTCGATGCCGTTCGAGGCGTTGTCGGCGAAGGCCAGCGAAATGGTGCCGGTCGGGGCGATGGACAGCAGGTGCGAGTTGCGCAGGCCGTGCTTGCGGATTTCTGCCTTGACCTCGGCCGGCAGGCGCGAGGCGAAGTTGCCACCGGAAAGGTAAAGCTCGGCATTGAACAGCGGGAAGGCGCCGCGTTCCTTGGCCATTTCGACCGAGTACAGGTAGGCGGTGTCACGCATGAATTCGCTGATGCGGCTGGCCATGGCACGTGCTTCGGCCTTGTCGTAGCGCAAGCGGAGCATGGCCAGCATGTCGCCGAGGCCGGTGAAGCCGAGGCCGACGCGACGCTTGTTGGCGGCTTCCTGCTGCTGGCGCTCGAGCGGCCAGTGGGTGGCGTCGAGCACGTTGTCGAGCATGCGGGTGGAGACGCGGATGACTTCGGCGAAAGCGTCGAAATCGAACTCGGCCTGCTCGGAGAACGGGTTCTTGACGTACAGGGTCAGGTTGATCGAACCCAGACAGCAGCAGCCGTACGGCGGCAGCGGCTGTTCTGCGCAGGGGTTGGTCGCCTCGATCACTTCGCAATAATTGAGGTTGTTGTCCTTGTTCATGCGGTCAAGGAACAGGATGCCCGGCTCGGCGTGGTCGTAAGTGGACTTCATGACCTGATCCCACAGGTCACGGGCGCGCACCTTGCGGTAGACCCACATGCCGTCTTCGCGCTGGTAGGCACCAGCCGAGCGCATGTCGCCATTCGGTTCGGCGCGGTGCACCAACTCGACATCGGTGTCGGCATCGACGGCTTCCATGAAGCCGTCGGTGACGCCGATGGAGATGTTGAAATTGGTCAGGTCGCCGTGGTCCTTGGCGTGGATGAAGTCTTCGATGTCCGGATGATCGCAGCGCAGTACGCCCATCTGGGCACCGCGGCGGGCACCGGCGGATTCAACGGTTTCGCATGAGCGGTCGAAGACGCGCATGTAGGAGACCGGGCCGGAAGCGCGGGATTGGGTGCCCTTGACGCGGGCGCCCTGCGGACGAATGGACGAGAAGTCGTAGCCGACGCCACCACCGCGACGCATGGTTTCGGCGGCCTGGGCCAGCGCGGTGTAGATGCCGGGACGGCCATCGGTGTTTTCGACGATCGAATCGCCGACCGGCTGCACGAAGCAGTTGATCAACGTGGCCTGCAGGTCGGTACCGGCGGCGGAGTTGATGCGGCCAGCCGGGATGAAACCGTTTTCCTGGGCCCACAGGAAGCGTGCTTCCCAATGTGCGCGATCAGCTTCCTGCTCCATTTGGGCCAGGGCCCAGGCGACGCGCTTGCGCACGTCGTGAACATTGGTTTCCTTGCCCTTGGCGTATTTCTCGATCAGCACCTCGCCGGAAATTTCCTGTTCCGGCAGGGGGGCGAATTCGGGGGGCGCGGGAATATCGGTCAGTGAAAGCTGCTCTGCGACTTTGCTCATTGATGGCTCCTCTCGACAGTTTCGGTTCTAGTCTTTGAATGGAGCGAATCTACTATATCTAGTGGGTCGATACAATATCTTGACTACATACAGTAGTTCTGCCTGCGGTGGGTTGTGACGTCGTCATGACTGGAAAAAGCCCGAAAAAACAAAGCCCCGGGCCACTTTCGTGAGACCGGGGCGGGCGGAAAAAATTTCTTGTCAGAGGGCGAGCAGGGTCTGTGCGTGGTGCGCCATCATCCATTCCTCGTTGGTCGGAATGACCAGCACGTCGACGCTGCTGTTGCCGGCCGAGATGCGCAGTTCGTGGCGGGCATTGGCTTCCGGGTTGAGGCGGATGCCCAGCCACTCAGACTGCAGGCAGACGCGGCGGCGCACTTCGGCGGCGTGTTCGCCGATGCCGCCGGTGAATACCAAGGCATCGAGGCCACCAGCAGCGGCGGCGAGCGAGCCGAGTTCGCGGGCGATGCGATAGCAGAACAGGTTGACCGCTTCCCCGGCTTCCGGCTTGTCGCTGGCGAGCAGGGTGCGCATGTCCTGGCTGAGGCCGGAAACGCCGAGCAGGCCGGATTCCTTGTAGAGCATCTTGGTCATGTCCTTGACCGACAGATTCTTGGTCTCCATCAGGTGCAGGATGACGCCGGGGTCGAGATTGCCGCAGCGGGTGCCCATGACCAGACCGTCGATGGTCGAGAAGCCAAGGGTGGTGGCGACGCATTTGCGGTCGACCATCGCCGCCATGCTGGCGCCATTGCCAAGGTGGGCGACCACGATGCGGCCGGTGGCGCGGCCGGAATGCTGCGGTAGGGCGCGGGCGATGTACTCGTAGGACAGGCCGTGGAAACCGTAGCGTTTGATGCCTTCGGCCGTGATGTTGCGCGGCAGGCCGAAGGTCTGGGCGACTTCCGGCTGGCTGCGATGGAAGGCCGTGTCGAAGCAGGCGATCTGCGGCACGCTGGGCAGCAGGGCCTGCAGCGCGATAATCCCGGCAACGTTGTGCGGTTCGTGCAGCGGGGCAAGCGGGATGAAGCTCTGCAGATGGCTGAGCACGGTGTCGTCGATGACCGTTGGCTTGGAATAGCGCTCGCCGCCATGCACCACCCGGTGGCCGACGGCCACGATCTGCCAGTTGGCGTGGCTGGCGGTGAACCATTTGAGCAGGGCGTCGAAAGCCTGGGCATGGCTGACCTTGGCGCCTTCGAGCAATTGGTCGGCAATGCGCTCGCCGGCCCGGTTCTTGGCGACCATTTTGGTCGTTTCAGCGCCGATGCCGTCGATCTGGCCGGAGACTTCGGCTTCCGGGGATATCGGATGGTCGAGCGGGAAGAGGGCAAACTTGATGGAGGACGATCCAGCATTGATCGTCAGGATTCCTTGCTTCATTGTCAGGTGGTTCCGTTCTTGCGGTTGGCGTGGGCGATCAGTGCGGCGATGACGCACGATGCGGTTCGGGTTTCGGCGCTGTCAGCGCGGCTGGTCAGGACGATGGGCACCTTGGTGCCGAGCACGATGCCGGCAGTCAGGGCGTTGGCCAGGTATTCGAGTTGCTTGGCCACCATGTTGCCGGATTCGAGGTCGGGCACGACGAGGATTTCGGCATGGCCGGCGACTGCCGACTTGATGCCCTTGGTCTTGGCGGCGACGATGGAGACGGCGTTGTCGAAGGCGAGCGGGCCATCGAGCAGGCCGCCCTTGATTTGGCCGCGGTCAGCCATCTTGCACAGGGCGGCGGCATCGAGGGTGGACTGGATCTTCGGGTTGATCGTCTCGACCGCCGACAGGATGGCGACCTTGGGTTCGGGGATGCCGATGACGTGGGCGAGGTCGATGGCGTTGCGGATGATGTCGGCCTTTTCCTCCAGCGTCGGGGCGATGTTGATCGCCGCGTCGGTGATCAGCAGCGGGCGGTGGTAGGTCGGCACGTCCATCACGAAGACGTGGCTGATCCGGCGGCTGGTGCGCAGGCCGTTGGCGCGGGCGACGACTTCGCCCATCAGCTCGTCGGTGTGCAGGCTGCCCTTCATCAACGCCTCGGCGTCGCCGGTGCGCACCAGCGACACAGCCACGGCCGCCGAGTCATGGCTGTGCGCGGCATTGACGATGCGGATGCCGGACAGGTCTAGGTCGAATTCCTCGGCGACGGCGCGGATCTTGTTTTCAGGACCGACCAGGATGGGCTCGATGATGCCGGCCTGGAAAGCCATGACCGGGCCTTTCAGTGACTCGAGGTCGCACGGATGGGCGACGGCGGTGGGAATCGGTTCCAGGCCCTTCACGCGTTCCAGCAAGTGGGTATAGCGCTCGTGCTTGTCGTCGATGCGGATCTGGGGCATATGCACTTCTTCGAGGCGCGACACCTTTTCCAGCGGGGCGAGGATTTCGGCCGTGCCACGCACCACCTGCAGGCCTTCCTGGTTGGTGCACACGCAGTCGAAGATGACGTGCTTGTTGTGCTCGAACTTCTGCTTGGCGGTGACGGTGATGGTGATGCTGTCGCCGATGGTCACCGGACGGGCGAAATGCAGGCTCTGGTCGACGAGGATGGTGCCGGGGCCGGGGAACTGCGTGCCTAGTACCGTCGAGATCAGTGAGCCGCTCCACATGCCGTGGGCGATCACTTCGCGGAACATGCCGCTTTCCGAATACTTGGGATCGACGATGGAGGGGTTGACGTCGCCGGTCAGGATGGCGAAGAGCTTGACGTCTTCCGGCATCAGCGTGCGGGTCAGCGAGGCCGAGTCACCGATGTGGATTTCATCGAAAGTCTTGTTGGCCAGGTAACGGGGTTCGGTTTGTTGGTTCATGTGGGCTTGCTCCAGTGCTTCAAGCGATCTTCGGGTGTGGCGTGACGGAGGATGCCTATTTATCTTTTCGCGCGCTGCTCAGTTACGCTGCGCGCGACGGCGCTCGTGGCTGAGCAGAGGCAGCGGAATGTTGATCGAAAGCCCCTTGCGATGCGTCTCCAGCAGATCAATGACCCATTGGTTGGCCTCGTAGGTGAATTCCCGGGCATCCAACGGTGCACCGGTCAGCGCTTCGGCGAACAGGGCGACGGCGGCCGAGCGGCTGACCCCGTATTCGCAATGCACCATCAGCGAAATTTCGAACGGCGCGGCGTGCAACTCCTCGATGAAGGTGCAGATTTGCGCCGCCATCCGGTGATCGAACAGGCCGGGCAGGGCCGGCATGTATTCGTCGGCCGGAATGGCATCGAAAAAGGACAGGCGGAGTACGTGGCGGAACAGCGGGTCGAGTTTCGCCTCCGGCGTCGTCGGATCGGTGATCGAGATCACTGCCATGTAGGGCGAGCCGCGCAATTGCTCGGCCAGCTTGCGCGAGGTGTATTGAATTCGGCTGATGGTCATTGCGTTATTCCATGAAGACCGGATCGGAGAAGACGAGGGTACCGTCCTTGCGCATCATCAGGTTGTCCGCCTTGATCAGGTCGGGCAGCGCACCGTATTCGTTGGAAAACACTTCGAGCGCCTTCAGCGATTCATGCACCGCGTCGCTCCAGCCCATGGGGGTGACGTTCAGGTGATGCAGCGCGATCCGCCCCATGTCCTGGGCCAGGTTGCGCCACATCATGCAGGCGTCGAAATAGGAGGTGGACAGCTTGGTCGCGACTTCGGCCGCCTCGCCGTGGCCGGGCAGCGGGTAGAGACGCTCGACTTCGACGATATGGAAAGGAAAGCCGCGGCTGGATCGCCCGAATGTGCCATGGTCGGCATACACCACGGGGAAATGGCGGCCGGTGGGGCGGTCCTCGGCCGTGTAATAGGCATAGTCGGTAGGCGAGGAGAGCACTTTGTAGACGCGTTCCTGGCCGTCGACGGTATCCGCTTCGAGGACGATGGTGCTCTCGCCGCGTCCGATCTCACGGCGGCCGCGCAACAGCGGGTGATCCGGTACGGGGTCGGGGAGCAGTCCTTCGATATCAGCCATGATGGTCTCCGCGCTTGCTTCGCATGACGGGTGTCAGCCGCGCCATCGGGAAAAACCGGCCCCCGGGCGATGCCGCTCGAGGGCCGTGATACATGAGCGATCAGGCGACGATATGGGCGCCGGCGTCGACGTAGATGGTCTGGCCCGTCATGCCGGAAGAACCGGCAGTGCACAGGAAGGCAGTCAGGGCGCCGACTTCGTCGATGGTCACGGTACGGCCGAGCGGTGCCTTTTCGGCATCGTTCTCGAGCAGCGTGTTGAAGTTGGCGATGCCGGAGGCGGCACGGGTCATGATCGGGCCGGGCGATACGGCGAAGACGCGGATGCCCTTGGGGCCGAGGTCGTAGGCCATGTAGCGGACGGCGGACTCGAGCGCGGCCTTGATGATGCCCATGACGCCGTAGTTGCGCACGACGCGCTCGGCGCCGAGGTAGGACATGGTGATCAGCGAACCGCCGTGGGCCATCAGCGGCTCCAGGGCCTTGGCCATGCGCAGGAAACTGTGGCAGGAAACGTTCATTGCGGCGTCGAACCCTTCCTCGGTGGCGTCGATGACGCGGCCGTGCAGGTCGTCGGCATTGCAGAAGGCCATCGAGTGGATGGCGAAATCAAGTTCGCCGAAGGTTTCCCCGCACTGCGCGATGACACCTTCGAGACAGCCCGGTTCGGCCACATCCAGCTTGAGGAAAAGCTTGGCGCCGAGGGCTTCGGCCAGCGGCTGGGTGTAGCGGGCGGTCTTGTCGTTCTGGTAGGTGACGGCGATCTCACCACCCAGTTCGACGATGGCCTTGGCAACCGCATAGGCGATCGACTTGTCGTTGGCGATGCCGGTGATCAGGCCCTTCTTGCCGGCCAAGGGGAGGGCTGGATTCGTGGTGTTCATGCTGTTTCATCCTTCCAATACGGTTTTGGGGGGGGCTAGTGCGCCGCATCAATCTTTTCCTGAATCGTTGATTTGGCGAGCTAAATTTGATGCTGTATTGCAGCAATATTCTTGCACAGCCGGATTACGATTTGTTGAATATCGGGGCTTTGTTATTTGATCTGGAACAATAAATCATCATCTAGGGGTGCTAGTCTGTTCATGTCATGAGCTGTTCCCGGGAGGTTGTCGTGGCACTCAACACAATGCATGCCGAAGCGGTTGCTGGGGTGGTGGATCGGGTGGTTTCCCGTTACCGGCGCGACCCTTCCAACATGGTGCAGATCCTGCGGGAGATTCAGGAAAGCTGCGACTGGATTTCGCCGGAAGCCATCGACCGCCTGCAATCGACCCTCGGCGTTCCGCGCACCAAAATTGAAGGGGTTGCCGGCTTCTATTCCTTTTTCTACACCGAGCCGCGCGGAAAATATCGGGTGTTGTTTTCCGACAACATTACCGACCGCATGCTCGGCAACCGGGCGCTGATGGAGCGCCTGTGCAACAACCTCTGGGTCGAGCGTGGCAAGGTGTCCGAGGATGGCCTGGTCAGCGTCGGCAAAACGGCCTGCACCGGCATGTGCGACCAGGGGCCGGCGCTGCTGGTCAACAATACCGCCATCGCCGGACTGACCGCCGAGCGTATCGACGAAATCGCCGAACTGATCCGCAACAAACTACCCTTGTCCGAATGGCCGGCGGCGTTCTTCAAGGTGGTGGACAACATCCGGCGCGCCGACATCCTGCTCAATGCCGACTTCAAGCCCGGCGAGGCGCTGCTGGCCGGTCGGGCGCGGGCGCCGGACGAAGGGCTGATGGCCTCCAACATGCGCTCCTGGCGCGAGGGGCTGCCCAGCGGCATGGGCGGGCCGATCGCTGTGCTCGACGAAATCAAGCGTGCCGGCTTGCGCGGTCGCGGCGGCGCCGGCTTTACCACTGGCCTGAAATGGGAGGCCTGCCGCAACGCGCAGCTCAAGTCGGGCTACCAGCGCATCGTCGTCTGCAATGCCGACGAAGGCGAGCCGGGCACCTTCAAGGACCGCGTACTGCTGTCGAAGTACGCTGATCTGGTTTTCGAAGGCATGGCCGTGGCGGCTTATGCGGTGGGGGCGACCAAGGGCTTTGTCTACCTGCGTGGGGAATACCGTTACCTGCTCGATCACCTGAATGCGGTGCTGATCCGGCGTCGCCGCGAAAACCTGCTCGGCGAAAATATCCTCGGCATTCCGGGGGCGGATTTCGACATCGAGATTCACGTGGGTGCCGGCGCCTATGTCTGCGGCGAAGAGTCGGCGCTGATCGAGTCGCTCGAAGGCAAGCGCGGCACGCCGCGCAACCGGCCGCCATTCCCGGTGACCAACGGCTATCAGGACCAGCCGACCATCGTCAATAACGTCGAAACTTTTGCCGCGGCGGCGATCATCGCGCTCAAGGGCGGCGACTGGTACGCCGGCATCGGCACCAAGCACTCAGCCGGGACCAAGCTGCTTTCGGTATCCGGCGACTGTGAGCGGCCGGGCATCTACGAATATCCGTTCGGGGTCAGCATCCGCCAGGTGCTGGCCGATTGTGGCGCGCAGGATACGCAGGCCGTGCAGGTCAGCGGGCCATCCGGTATTTGCGTGGCGGAGCCCGAGTTCGACCGCATCATCGGCTTCGAGGACATCCCGACCGCCGGCGCCTTCACCATTTTCAACAAGTCCCGCGACATGTTCGAGGTGGCGCGCAATTACGTGCATTTCTTCCAGCACGAGAGCTGCGGTTTCTGCACCCCCTGCCGGGTCGGCACCTCGCTGCTCAAGAACCTGATGGACAAGCTGCACTACGGTGCCGGCTCGCCCTACGACTTCAGCGAAATCGAGAAGCTCAACCAGTTGTTGCAGTCGATGAGCCATTGCGGGCTGGGGCATACCGCCTGCAACCCGGTACTCGATACCATCGCCAAGTTCCGTCCGGCCTACGAGAAGCGCATGAACCAGCAGGATTTCACGCCGGCCTTCGATCTCGACCGCGCGCTGTCGGCGGCACGGCAAATGACCGGACGCGATGACGCCGCCGCCCATCTGGCCAACGCCCATGGAGGTGAAGCATGAGCCTGACCTTTACGCTCGACGGCAAGACCATCCCCTTCGAGAGCGGGCAGACCATCATCCAGGCCGCCGGCGAGGCCGGGGTGTTCATCCCGCACCTCTGCTACCACCCGGAATTCAAGCCGCACGGTTCGTGCAAGCTGTGCACGGTCAAGGTCAATGGCCGCCACACCGCCTCCTGCACCATGCGCGCCATGCCCGGGATGGTGGTCGAGAGCGATACCGAGGAGATCAATGCCGAACGCCGGGCGCTGACGCAGATGCTGTTCGTCGAGGGCAATCACTTCTGCCCGTCGTGCGAAAAGAGCGGCAACTGCCAGCTGCAGGCGACGGCCTACCACCTCGGCATGATGAGCCCGCATTACGACCACTTCTTCCCGAATCGCCCGGTCGACGCCACGCACCCCGACGTGCTGCTCGATTTCAACCGCTGCATCCTTTGTTCGCTGTGCGTACGGGCCAGTCGCGATGTCGATGGGAAGAACGTTTTCGCATTGTCCGGACGTGGCATCAAGACGCATCTGATCGTCAATGCCAAATCAGGCAAGTTGGGCGATACCAACTTCACGCTGGCCGACAAGGCGGCACAGGTCTGTCCGGTCGGCGTCATCCTGAAGAAACGGCAGGGCTTTGCCGTGCCCATCGGCGAACGCAAGTACGACAAAGCACCGATTTCGGAAGCCGTGACGGAGGGCAAGTGACATGAGCGAAAAAAAGAAGCTCAAGGTCGCCACGACCTCGCTGGCCGGCTGTTTCGGCTGCCACATGTCCTTCCTCGACATCGATGAACGGCTGTTCACGCTGCTCGAACATATCGAGTTCGACCGCTCGCCGCTGACCGACATCAAGACCTGCAGCCCGGACTGCGACATCGGCATCATCGAGGGCAGCCTATGCAATGCCGAGAATGTGCATGTGCTGCGCGAGTTCCGCCAGAACTGCAGGATCCTGATCGCCATGGGCGCCTGCGCCATCAACGGCGGCCTGCCGGCGCAGCGCAACCACTTGCCGCTGACGACCATTCTCGAAGAGGTCTATCACACCAGCCCCGGGCTGGCCAACGGCATGATCCCCAACGATCCGGAACTGCCGCTGCCGCTCAACCAGGTGCACCCGATCCACGAGGTCGTGAAGGTCGATTACTTCATTCCCGGCTGCCCGCCCTCCGGCGATGCGATCTGGAAGGTGCTGACCGATCTGCTGGCTGGCCGGGAGCCATCCCTGCAACACGGCCTGATGCATTACGACTGAGGTGGCGCAATGACCTACCAACTCGAAACCGCCCAACACCCCGAAACCTTGCGCCGTGTCGCCATCGACCCCGTGTCGCGGGTCGAAGGGCACGGCAAGGTCACCATCCTGCTCGACGACCAGAACAAGGTGCACCAAGTACGCCTGCACATCGTCGAATTCCGGGGCTTCGAGAAGTTCATTCAGGGCCGGCCGTACTGGGAAGTACCGGTCATGGTCCAGCGCCTGTGCGGCATCTGCCCGGTATCGCATCATCTGGCCGCCTCCAAGGCGCTTGATGTCATCGTCGGGGCGAAGAAACTCACCCCCGCCGCCGAAAAACTGCGCCGCCTGATGCACTACGGCCAGATGCTGCAGTCGCATGCGCTGCACTTCTTCCACCTCTGTTCGCCGGACCTGCTGTTCGGTTTCGATAGCGACGTGACCCAGCGCAACATCGTCGGCGTCGCCATGGCGCATCCGGAAACCGCCAAGCGCGGCGTGCTGCTGCGCAAGTTCGGGCAGGAGGTGATCCGCGTCACCGCCGGCAAGCGGGTGCATGGCACCGGCGCCGTGCCGGGTGGCGTGAACAAGTCGCTGACCATTGCCGAACGCGACGAACTGCTCAAGGACATCTACCACATCGTCCAGTGGTCGCGCGAAGCGGTGAAGCTGATCCAGAAGGTGCATACCCAGGACCCCGGGCTATACAACAGCTTCGGCATCTTCCGCTCCAACTTCATGTCGCTGGTCGGTCACAACGGCGACCTCGACTTCTACCACGGCACGCTGCGTGCCCGCGACGACAACGGCAAGCAGATCTTCGACCACCTCGACTACCAGAACTACGATCAGGTCATCGAGGAGGAAGTGCGGCCGTGGAGCTACATGAAGTTCCCGTTCATCCGTTCCATCGGCAAGGAGCACGGCTGGTACAAGGTCGGCCCGCTGGCTCGGGTACAGAACTGCAACCAGATTTCCACCCCGTTCGCCGAACATGAGCGCAAGGAATTCGTCGACTACGCCGGCGGTACGCCCATGCATGCACCGCTGGCCTACCACTGGACGCGGATGATCGAGATGCTGCATGCCGCCGAGGTCATCAAGGAATTGCTGCATGACGACGACCTGCTGTCGAGCGACCTGATGGTCGAGGGCGAGCGCCAGATGGAGGGCGTCGGCGTCATCGAGGCGCCGCGCGGCACGCTGTTCCACCATTACCAGGTCGACGAGAACGACGTGATCACCATGGCCAATCTGATCGTGTCGACGACCAACAACAACCAGGCGATGAACGAGGCGATCCGCCACGTCGCCCGCCGCTACCTGCACGGCCGCGAAATCACCGAAGGCCTGCTCAATCACATCGAAGTCGCCATCCGCGCCTTCGACCCCTGCCTTTCCTGCGCCACGCATGCGCTGGGCAAGATGCCGCTCGAAGTCGAATTGGTCGATGCGGAGGGCGGATTGGTTCACAGCCTGAGTCGTTCATGAAGGCGCCCGTCGTCATCTTTGCCGTTGGCAACCCCAGCCGCGGCGACGACGCCATCGGCCCGGAACTGCTCGGCCGACTGGCAGCCTGGCTGGAAAAAGAAGGGCTGACCGAGGGTGTCGAATTGATCGAAGACTTCCAGCTCAACATCGAGCACGCCCTTGATCTGGAGGGCAGGGAACTCGCCCTGTTCATCGACGCCGGCGAAAACACCCCGGCCCCCTACGTCTTCGAGCGCATCTTCCCCGCCACCATCCCCACCCACTCCACTCACGCCCTGCCGCCGCAAGCCGTCCTGCAGGTCTATCGCCAGACGGAGGGCCGGGAGCCACCACCGTCGTTCGTGCTGTGTGTGCGTGGCGAACGCTTCGATCTGGGCGAAGGGCTGACGCCGGAGGCGCAGGGCGGGGTGATCAAAGTACTCGAATTGCTGGAAGGGCTAGTCAAGCAGCCAAGGTTGGCTACTTGGTGTGGCTATGTGAACACAATACCTGCTTAGGTTCGTTGGGTACGGGAGGCGGCAGTTGCTGGGCCAAAGCTGGCCTTGGGCCTCTAGTTAGGATCGGGCGGTCATGTTTCAGTTTGCGGTCTGACGTTCAGCAGCACTGAGACATCAACGCCAACGCTCGTTGCTAACGAATTCCTGCTCCCGATTCTGAGCTGATTTGCATATCTCTGGGTACGCTGCAGCCGTTAGTGGAACAGCCGTGCAAGCTAGCGGGTGACGGATTTCTCTTTCGGAATAGCGGCTGTTTTATGGTATTCGCAATGCATCGGTTGCTCGCGAATAAAGGCTAATAGATCTGAGCCAAAATGCGAATATTGTAATTTTCAAGCAAATATATACTATTTCAGAAAATTGCTACCAAGCCGATCAATGCGCTCATGGCCGTGCAGGAGCGTGGCGGGGAAAGGAAAGTAAGATGGGCCTCACAAAGCAAAAATTTGTTCGCGGGGTACTGCTTTCTATTTTTGCCATATTTGTGGTAATGCTTGCAAGTGTAATTCTTTCTTATTTAGGCTATCTGCATATTGGTTCCCTCGCCTATACGCCCACGCAAATTGGCATATTGGCCTTGGTTACGGTGATTCCAATCGTAATTCTCGTAACTTATGGAAGGGAGAGCGGCTCCGTAGCAGGCGGAGCAATATTGGCTTTGAATTTTGTCTTCCCGCTCTTCATGGTGGACGAAATGTTTCGTTATTCGATGCCTCAAGTGATATGGATGCCCTTCGCACTGGCTCTCGCCATTTGCAGTATCCGCTGGGCCATCCTGACATTCGCCACCACACTCCTCGTGCTTTTTGTTTATTTTCCAGTCAGCGATACACAATATCCCTTGACGACTGCGGCAGTCACGGCAGTTATCTTCACTGTATTGACACTTGGAAAACTACTGCAAGAAGGTCTTACAGAAAACGCATTGGCTGCAGAACAGATTGCCAAGAGTTCGGAAGCAGCCTTACGTGAAAGCGAGGAGCGCTATCGGACAGTGTTCCACCATACGATCGACGCCATCAGCATTTCCCGAATAGCTGATGGCACATACCTCGAAGCGAACGATGCGTTCTTCAAAATGACGGGATACGATCCGGCCGAAATCATCGGAGTGCGGGATGGCGTAAAAGCTGTATGGGAGGATTTGGCGCAATTTGACGAAATGCAAATGCTGCTTGCCACACGTGGAGAAGCAAAGACTTTCGAAGCCCAGCTCAAACGAAAGAATGGTGAGCTGTTCTGGGGCTTGGTCTCTTCCAACATAATAGATATCAGCGGCGTTCCCTGCCGAATCGCAGTGACCAGCGATATTACCGAACGCAAAAAGAATGACGAACGCATTCGTCAGCTAGCATATTTCGATTCACTGACAAAGCTCCCGAATCGAGCGCAGCTCATGGGTTTGATGCAACAGGCGATGGCGCGCCAACAGCAAAATGGAACCCTAGGTGCCATACTGCTCATAGATTTGGATGACTTCAAGGCACTTAATGACACTCGTGGTCACAATTTGGGAGATTTGTTTCTTCAAAAGGTTGCCGAACGACTACTTTGCGCGGTTAGTCTGAAATGTTCAGTAGCACGCATTGGCGGGGACGAGTTTGTCATCATACTGACCGATCATTGGGAATGATGAACAAGATGCGATAACAAAAACGAAAGCCATTGCAGAGGAAGTTTTGACGGCACTGAATCAGGAATTTCAGTTGGCCTCCGACACTTATCGCACGACAGCCAGCATTGGTGCTTGTCTGTTCAACGGCTCCCAGATTGGTGCAGAACTCCTATTGAAGCAGACCGAACTGGCCATGTATTGGGCCAAACGAGCAGGTACAAATCTGGTCCAGATTTTTGATCCCGCCATGGAGGTGGCGATTATCCAGCGTACCGCCCTGAAAAACGACTTACACGAGGCTGTTAGCGGGAGAAAGTTTGAGTTGTATTACCAAGCTCAGATCGAAGGAACGCAACTGGTGGGTGCCGAAGCTTTGTTACGTTGGTCGCATCCGTCAAAAGGGTGGATATCTCCTGGCGAATTTATCCCCTTGGCCGAGGAAACCGGCTTGATAGTGCCGCTCGGACTATGGGTCCTAGAGAGCGCTTGTACTCAACTTGCAGCCTGGAGCCGAATTCCTGAGCTCCAGCAGCTGACAATTGCTGTTAACGTAAGCGTGCAACAGTTCAATCAACCGGACTTCGTCAAGCAAGTAGGAGATGTCCTACGAAAAACTGGCGTAAATCCAAAATGCCTCAAGTTGGAACTCACAGAAAGTCTGCTCGCCTCTGATGTTGATGCAATTATCAATAAAATGAATACGTTGAGAGCGGAAGGTATTCGATTCTCACTTGATGATTTTGGTACCGGTTATTCGTCTCTGTCATACTTAAAACGTCTTCCAATTAATCAATTAAAAATCGACCAAGCCTTTGTTCGTGATTTGTTAGTCAACGCAGAGGACAGCATTATTGCCAAGGCCATCATTGAATTGAGCCAAAACATGGGCTTCGAGGTGATTGCTGAAGGAGTCGAAACGTCTGCGCACCAAGCATTTCTCGCCGAAATGGGATGCAACATTTATCAGGGATATCTTTTCGGACGTCCTTTGCCGATACACGAATTCGAGCAATCGCCAGCCTTCCTCAGTTTGCGTGTTCAATAGAAGCTGAATCGCCTCGGGTTTCGTAGAGGCTCCGAGGTTGAAGTACGGGGGAGTTCGGCTTGCGCAATCGACTCAATAGCCGACTACAGTGAGGGGTAATCCTTGCGTGTATTTTGCACCAGCCATACGGCACGCTCCCTGACTTTCCGGGAATACTTGTCCGTTTTGCTGTTGGCTTCATTCTCTCTGGTAATGGAACTTTCTCAATTCCCGAGGCGATTCATTGGTCGCCAGCCATGGGAGAGTTGACCTACGGCAACACCCGTTCACATTGCCGGCCTATAATCGAATCGACTAATGACCGTGTGGTCAGTAACCGATTGGGTGGTTTATGAGTCTCGCACGTTCCCGGCGGGTTATCTTGGGTGTTCTCGCTATGTCATTGCTTGTGGCGGGCGTCTTCTACGTATATCAGCAGCATCCGAGTGGTTTGCCGGCTGGCTTCGCGTCAGGCAACGGCCGGTTGGAGGCGACCGAAGTGGATGTGGCGACCAAGATCGCCGGGCGGCTGGCCGAGTTGGGGCCGCGCGAGGGTGATTGGGTCGAGGCCGGGGCGGTGGTGGGGCGCCTGGATGCCGACGATCTGCGCGCCCAGTTGCGGGCAGCCCAGGCCCAGGTGGTGCAGGCTCAGCGAGCCGTGGACGAGACACGGGCCGGGGTGCGCAAGTCGAAGGCGGATGCGGCGCTGGCCGGCAAGACGCTGAGGCGTTCCGAGGAACTGGTCGGGCGCGGCTTCATTTCGCGCAACAAGCTGGATACCGACCAGAGCGGCATGGAAGGTGCCATGGCCGGCATGGCGCAGGCGCAAAGCCGTGTGGCCGAGGCCGGTGCGGCGGTGGCGACGGCGCAGGCACGGGTCGATAGCCTGAAGGCGACGCTCGACGATACATCGCTCAAGTCGCCGATCTCCGGCCGCGTACTCTATCGCCTGGCCGAAGCGGGCGAGGTGCTGGCGGCGGGTGGCAAGGCGCTGACGCTGGTGGACCTGTCGGACATGTTCATGACCATCTATTTGCCGACCGACAAGGCGGGGCTCGTGGCGCTCGGCAGTGAGGCGCGCATCGCGCTCGATGCGCTGCCGGGTGAGCCGATTCCGGCCATCGTGAGCTTCGTGGCACCCAAGGCGCAATTCACCCCGCGCGAGGTGGAAACGCGCAGCGAACGCGAAAAACTGATGTTCCGCATCAAGCTCAAGGCCGATCCCGCCTGGCTGGCGGCGCATCGCGACCTGGCCAAGGGCGGCATGCCTGGCGTCGCCTATGTGCGGCTCGACGCCAACGCGCCGTGGCCGGCCAACCTGCAACCCAAGGGAAAGTAATCCGCCATGGACCGCCCGCCGGTCGCCAGATTATCCGGTGTCAGCCAGCGCTATGGCGCTGCCGTGGCGCTGGAGGCGGTCGGTATCGCCTTGCCGGCCGGTTGCATGGTCGGCCTGATCGGGCCGGACGGGGTGGGCAAGTCGTCGCTGCTCGCGCTGGTGTCGGGGGCGCGGCAGATTCAGGAGGGTAAGGTGGAGGTGTTGGGGGGCGATATCGCCGACCGCCATTTTCGCGCCTCGGTGCAACCGCGCATTGCCTACATGCCGCAGGGGCTGGGCAAGAACCTGTATCCGACCTTGTCGGTTTTCGAAAATGTCGATTTCTTCGGTCGACTGTTTGGGCAAGGCAAACAGGAGCGTGCCGGGCGCATCGCCGAATTGCTCGCCGCTACTGGCCTGGCGCCCTTCCGTGACCGCCCGGCGGCCAAGCTGTCCGGCGGCATGAAGCAGAAGCTCGGCCTGTGTTGCGCGCTGATCCACGATCCCGACCTGCTGATTCTCGACGAGCCGACGACCGGCGTCGATCCGCTGTCGCGCCGCCAGTTTTGGGAATTGATCGACAGCATTCGCGCCCGTCGGCCGGGCATGAGCGTGCTGGTGGCGACGGCCTACATGGAAGAGGCCGAACGCTTCGACTGGCTGGTGGCGATGGACGATGGCAAGGTGATCGGCAGCGGCTCGCCGGCCGAACTGCGCGCGCAAACCGGGCAGGCGACGCTGGACGGTGCCTTCATCCAGTTGCTGCCGGAAGACAAGCGGCGGGCGCATCGGGAACTGGTCATTCCGCCCTGGGGCGATAGCGGCCCGGGCTGCGCCATCGAGGCGGAAGGGCTGACCCAGCGCTTCGGCGATTTCGTTGCCGTCGACGGCGTCAGCTTCCGCATCGACGAGGGCGAAATCTTCGGCTTCCTCGGCTCGAACGGCTGCGGCAAGACGACGACGATGAAGATGCTGACCGGCCTGCTACCGCCGACTTCGGGCGAGGCCAGGCTGTTTGGTAAAACGGTCGACGCCAAGGATCTGGAAACGCGCAAGCAGGTCGGCTACATGTCGCAATCCTTCTCACTGTATGGCGAACTGACGGTGGCGGCCAACCTCGACCTGCATGCCCGCTTGTTTCACCTGCCGGAGGCTAGGCGTGGGCCGCGCGTTGCCGAACTGATGCAGCGTTTCGGACTAAACGAATACGCCGAGCAGGCCGCCGCCGATTTGCCGCTCGGCATCCGCCAGCGTCTGTCGTTGGCCGTGGCGGTAGTGCATGAGCCCAAGCTGTTGATCCTCGACGAGCCGACCTCCGGTGTCGACCCGGTGGCGCGCGACGAATTCTGGGAGTTGCTGGTCGAACTGTCGCGCCAGAAGGGCGTCACCATCTTCATTTCGACGCATTTTATGAACGAGGCCGAGCGCTGCGACCGCATTTCGCTGATGCATGCCGGCAAGGTGCTGGCCAGCGATACACCGGCGGCTTTGTGTGCGGCGCGTGGCGAAAAAACGCTGGAAGCGGCTTTCATCGGCTATCTGGAGGAGGCCGCGGGGGCCAGCGAGGCGACTGCTGCCGTGCGCGAGGTGAAAACGGCAACAACCGAGGCGCCATCAGTGGGCGAACGGCCGGGCAATGGCAGCGCCTTCA
The DNA here is from genome assembly GCF_051122455.1 of Dechloromonas sp. ARDL1. Lineage (NCBI taxonomy): Bacteria > Pseudomonadati > Pseudomonadota > Betaproteobacteria > Rhodocyclales > Azonexaceae > Dechloromonas > Dechloromonas sp. ARDL1. The sequence continues at coordinate 2,312,299 of NZ_CP168939.1, read as the reverse complement.
GCCTGCGCCGCCTGTTCGGCTATGCCTACCGCGAAGCGCTGGAGTTGCGCCGCGACATGATCCGTCTCGGCTTTGCGCTGCTCGGTTCGGTCATCATGATGTTCGTGCTCGGCTACGGGATGTCCTTCGATGTCGAGAACCTGCGCTTCGCCGTGCTCGACCACGACCAGAGCCCGGAAAGCCGGGACTACATTTCCAACGTCGCCGGTTCGCGCTACTTCGTGCAACGGCCCAACCTGCTCGACGAAGCCGACCGCGACCGGCGCATGAAGAGCGGCGAAGTGTCGCTGGCCATCGAGATTCCAGCCGACTACGGGCGTGACCTGCGGCGGGGACGAGCACCGGAAATCGGCGTGCTGGTCGACGGCGCCATGCCTTATCGCGGCGAAACCATGCGCGGCTACATCGAAGGCATGCATCGCGAGTACGTGCAGCGCCTGCTGCGCGAACAGGCCGGGCAGGAAGCCGCCCGGCCCTTCGGTATCGCGTCGCGCTATCGTTACAACCAGGATTTCAAGAGCGTCTACGCCATGGTGCCGGCGGTCATCCCGCTGCTCATGCTGCTCATCCCGGCCATCCTGATGGCGCTCGGCGTGGTGCGCGAGAAGGAACTCGGCTCGATCACCAACCTCTACGTGACGCCGGTGACGCGCCTGGAATTCCTGGTCGGCAAGCAACTGCCCTATGTCGCGGTATGCATGGCGAGTTACTGCCTGATGATGCTGGAGGCCGTGCTCGTTTTCGGTGTGCCGGTCAAAGGCAGTTTCCTGGCCATGACGCTGGGGGCGCTGCTGTATGTCACGGCGACCACCGGCCTGGGCCTGCTGATGTCGACCTTCACCAAGACGCAGATCGCCGCGCTGTTCGGCACCGCCATCGCGACCATGCTGCCGACCATCCAGTTCTCCGGCCTGACCACGCCGGTCGAGTCCTTGCAGGGCGCAGGTTATTGGATCGGCCAGTTCTACCCGGCAACCTACTTCATCCTGATCTGCCGTGGCGCGTTCACCAAGGGGCTGGGGTTTGTCGAACTGTGGCCGTCCCTGCTGGCGCTGGCTGCCTTCATTCCGGTGCTGACGCTGGCCAGCGTCGCGCTGTTGAAAAAGCAGGAGCGCTGAGATGGGCCAGTTTTCGCTGAGCAACATCTTCCACCTCGGCCTCAAGGAACTGCGCAGCCTGGCAGCCGACAAGGTGCTGCTCGGCCTGATCGTCTGGGCTTTTTCGGGCGCCATCTACGAGGCGGCGACCGGCGTTTCGCAGGAATTGCACAATGCGCCGGTAGCCATCGTCGACGAGGATGTCTCGCCGCTTTCGGCGCGCCTGGCCGGGGCGCTTTATCCGCCGTATTTCAAGACCCCCGAGTTGATCCGGCTCGATCAGGTCGATGCGGCGATGAACAGCAATAAATACGCCTTCGTGCTGGTCATTCCGGCCAATTTCCAGCGCGATGCGGCTGCCGGGCGACAACCGGAAGTCCAGCTCAACATCGACGCCACGCTGGTCAGCCAGGCCTTCATCGGCGCCAGCTATATCACGCAGATCGTCAGCGGCGAGGTCGGCGAATACCTGACCGGGCGGCGCGATGCGGCGACATCGCCGATCCGTCTGACGACGCGGGCGCGCTTCAACCCGAACCTGACCGGCCTGTGGTTTGGCGGGGTCATGGAGGCGATCAACAACGTCACCATGCTGACCATCATCCTGGTCGGCGCCGCCTTCATCCGCGAACGCGAGCACGGCACCATCGAGCACCTGCTGGTGATGCCGCTGAGGCCTTTCGAGATCATGATGGCCAAGATCTGGGCCAACGGGCTGGCGGTTCTCATCGGCGTGGCGTTCGCGCTCGGCGTGATGGTCCGGCATGTGCTGGCTGTGCCGATCGCCGGCTCCCTGACGCTGTTCCTCGCGGCGGCGGCACTCTACCTGTTCGCGGCGGCGTCGATCGGCATCTTTCTCTGCACCATCGCCCGTTCGATGCCGCAGCTCGGCTTGCTCATCATCATGACCATCATCTCGCTACAACTGCTTTCCGGGGGCGTGACGCCGCAGGAAAGCATGCCGGCCATCATACAGAACATCATGGCGGCCACGCCGACGACGTATTTCGTGCGGCTGGCGCAGGGCGTTCTCTATCGCGGCGCCGGTCTGGTCGAGATCTGGCCGGACATGCTCATGATGGCGGGCGTCGGTGCGGTGTTCTTCGGCATCGCGCTGTTCCGCTTTCGCAAGGCGGTGACCCAGACGCAACTGTGAACGATATCGGAAATTGTTGATGTGCATCATGGGCGCCAGTCGGCAATCGGTCGAATATTGGCCCGGCTTGTTCAACCATGTAGGTATGGGCCAAGTCGACATGTTTTTCCTCAGATATATGTTTGCGGCGACTGCGGTCGCCGCCCTTTTTGGGACTGCCGCGGCAGCCGATACGGCCGAGCGGCAGTTTGTCAGCCTGGCCGAGCTGTCCGGGGAGCGCATGCATGCGCAGGCGGGGAAACGCATCGAGGTCGATGTCGATCTGAGCGGCCCCGAACTGGAGGTCGAGGTCAGCGGCGAGCGGGCCAATTTCCGTTATCGCATGGCCTTCAACCAGATCGCCGAGGGCTGGAGCTGGCAACCGCTGGCCGACCCGCAGGTCGAGGACTACTACCGCTTCAAGTTCCTGCCCTTGCAGTCGGTGCTGGTCGAGCGCGGGGAGTATGCCGGCGAGGACAAGATCGGCACGGCGCAGCAAATGGCGGTGCGCTGGCGCTACGACTATTTCCTGGCCTTCGACAATCTCTACGATTTCTATCCGCGCAAGGTGGACGACGATGCCGGTTTCGTCGCCGAGGTGCCGTCCAGCCTGGTCGGACACGTCGGCCTGCGCGCCCGGGCAACGCTGGTCGAGCCGGTGATCAGCGAAAGCACGACCTTCTGGAAAGCCATCTATAGCCGGCCCGTCGATTTCACGCTGAAGAAACGGTATCTGGTCGGCCATCTCGACGAAGTGGATTTTGTCGATACCGACAGTGGCCAAATCCTGTGCCGGATTCTGCCCGGTCAGGGGCGTTGTTCCGCCCGCTGAGCACGGCGGGCGCACCCCGCCCGGCGTGGCGGGTGCGCCGCTGTTCTAGCGATAGACGAGAACCGGTACCTTGGAGTGCGTCAGCACCTTGTTGGTTTCACTGCCGAGCAGGAAGCCGCTGATCCCCTTGCGCCCGTGGGAGGCCATGAAGATCAGGTCGCAGCCTGATTTCTCGGCGGCTTCGATGATTGCTTCATAAGGCACGTCGCTGGTTGCCGAGGCCGTGCTGCATTCGACACCTTGTTCGGCGCATAGCGCGGCGACTTCGCCGAGGTATTCGTCGGCCTGCTGGTCGGCGAGTTGGGCGAATTTCTCCGGCGTCGTCGGGTCGATCAGGGCGCCTTCGCCGAAGTAGGCGATTGGATATTCCGGTTTGGCGAAAAAGACCGTGATTCGGGCGCCGGCTTCCTTGGCAAACGAAACGGCGCGCTTCGCGGTGGCTCTCGACAGTTCCGATCCGTCGGTCGGGACGAAGATATGCTTAAACATGCTTTACCTCCTGAGTTGGTCTGTGTACAGCCCGTCCGGCAGCCCCGTCCGGTAACCGACTCCGGGTTAGGGGAACGCGTCGGAATGACCGCCAGCGTTGCATTTCGCCTTGTTGAGGATCATGCTACGCCAAGTCGGGAGGATTTCAAACATGCGTCTTGTATTTCTCGGTGCTGCCGGCGAAGTGACCGGCTCCTGCACGCTGGTCGAAACTGGCGATGTCCGCTTTCTGGTCGATTGCGGCATGTTCCAGGGCGGGCCGGAGGCGCGCCGCAAGAACCAGCGCGCCCTCGATTTCGGGTTTGATGTACGCGGGATCGATTTCGTGCTCCTGACCCATGCCCACATCGACCATTCCGGCCTCTTGCCCCGCCTGACCATGCTCGGTTATCGCGGGCCGATCTATGCCACCCGGGCCACCGTCGATCTTTTGGCAGTCTTGCTGCCCGACAGCGCGCACATCCAGGAGAAGGAAGCGGAGTGGCAATTGCGCCACCGGCACCGGCGCGGCAAGGGCGAGCGGGGCATTCCCGCTCCCCTGTATTCTGTCGCCCAGGCGCTGGCCTGTCTGAAGCAATTGCAGCCGGTCGACTACTGGCGGGCAGTCCAGGTGGCCGAACGGGTCAGCGTCGTTTTTCGCGACGCGGGTCACATCCTCGGTTCGGCCTCGCTGGAGGTGACCGTCACCGGCGAAGGCAAGCCGCGGCGTTTGGTGTTCTCAGGCGATCTTGGCATGTCCGGCCGACCGGTATTGCGCGACCCGGAGCCGCCGCCGGCCGAGGCGGACGTGCTGCTGATCGAGTCGACCTATGGCGACCGTCTGCACCGTTCGCTGAGCGAAACGGAGGACGAAATCGTCGCCGCCATCGAACGGACGCGGGCAGCCAAGGGGAACCTGATCATTCCCGCGTTCGCGGTCGGGCGGACGCAGGAGATCATCTACTTGCTGACCGATCTGGTACGCCGCAAACGCTTGTCGCCGCTGAAGATCTACGTCGATTCGCCGATGGCCAATTCGGCGACGCGCATCACCCTGGCGCATCCCGACCTGCTTGACCGGGAAGCGCGTGAACTGCTGGCCTGGCAGCAGGCGCATCCGGACAAGGTGAAAATCGAATTCGTCGCCGACGTCGAGCATTCCAAAGCGCTCAACGACATCCGCAGCGGGGCGGTGATCGTGTCCGCCAGCGGCATGTGCGAAGCGGGGCGCATCAAGTACCACCTGCGCGAAAACCTGCCGCGCAGCGAATGCGCGGTATTGATCGCCGGCTTCCAGGCGGCCGGCTCGTTGGGGCGTCGCCTCGTCGATGGCGCCCGGCTGGTGACTATTTTCGGCGTACAGGTTCCGGTTCGGGCACGCATCTATACCGTCGGCGGGCTGTCGGCGCATGCCGACCAGGCGGCGCTGCTCCAATGGCTCGCCGGATTCCACAAGCCGCCGGGTCGAACCTTCGTCGTGCATGGCGAGGCCGGGGCTTCGGCGAATTTTGCCAAAGCGATCGGCGAGCAACTGATGTGGTCGGCAGTTGACCTTCCGCAATCCGGTGAATCGTACTCGTTGTAAGATAACTGACTATCAGGTCATTAAGAGGTTTCATCATGTCCGGTAATTCAAATGGCAAGCACAACGCAGTTGATATCCGCAGCGAAAGCCCGATGGAAACGCTGGGCAATGCGGTTAGCAAGGCGATCGATCCCTATGGGGTGACCACTTCGATGCTGGCAGCCCAGATGGCCTGGTTGATGCATCCGCAGGAGCTGGCGCGGGCCGCCAATGCCTTGTCGGGCGATCTGCTCGCCCTGCAGTCGCATGTCATGCGCCGGGCGCTGGGCATACCGTCGACGGATGTGATCAAGCCGCATGCCGACGATGCGCGCTTCGCCGATCCGGTGTGGACCGAATCGGCCAGTTGGGACATCGTCAAGGAATGGTATGTCGCCTTCACCCGCCGCCTGGAGGACATGTTCTTCGAAACCCCGGGCCTGTCCGACAAGGAGCGTCGGCGTTCCGCCTTCTGGCTGCGCAATTGGCTGAACATGGTGGCACCGACCAATTTCTTCTGGCTCAACCCGGTGGCCATGCGCCGTTTCGTTGAAACCAACGGCGAAAGCCTGCGCCAGGGCTGGGAGCATTTCCAGCGCGACCTCAAGGCCAAGAACATCCTGATGGTCGAGCCGGACGCCTTCACGGTCGGCGAGGATCTGGCGAATACGCCCGGCAAGGTCATTTTCCGCAACCGCCTGGTCGAACTGATCCACTATGAGCCGACCGCGCCCAAGGTGCGGGCGATGCCCATCGTGATCATCACGCCGTGGATCAACAAGTTCTACATCCTCGATCTGAATGCCAAGAAGAGCATGGTCAAGCACCTGACCGATCAGGGCTTCTCTGTGTTCATCACCAGCTGGAAGAATCCGGGGGCCGACATGGCGGATGTCCGCTTCGACGACTACCTGCTCGAGGGCGTCAACGAGGTGGTGCGGGTTGCGGCCGAATTCTGCAAGCAGCCCCAGGTGCACCTGGTCGGCTACTGCATCGGCGGCACGCTGGTCAGCACCTATATGGCCTGGGCCAACAAGCGTTTCGGCAAGGACAAGGTGCCGGTGGCGCACTGGACGCTGTTTACGACGCTGACCGATTTCGCGCATCCGGGCGATATCGATGTCTTCATCGACGACGCCTGTATCGGTGCGCTTGAGGAATCGATGGCCAGGAAGGGCTACCTCGACGGCAACGAAATGGCCTCGTCTTTCCGCATGTTGCGTTCCAACTCCCTGATCTGGCATTACTGGGAGTCCAGCTACCTGCTCGGCGAGCCGCTGCCGCCGTTCGATGTGCTGTTCTGGAACATGGATACGACGCGCATGCCGCAGGCCATGCATGCTTATTACCTGCGCGAGTTCTACCTGAACAACAACCTGATCAAGCGCGACAAGCTGACGATTGCCGGCGAATCCATCGACCTCGACAACATCGTCCAGCCGCTCTATGCCGTGACGGCGGAAGACGATCACATTGCGCCGTGGAAGCAGTGCTACCGCATCCGCAAGTACATCAACGTCGAGGCGCCGGTGCGCTTCGTGCTCTCCACTTCCGGGCACATCCTCGGCATCGTCAATCCCCCGGCCAAGCCGCCCAAGCGCGCCTACTGGATCGGCGAGCCGGTACGCAACGAACATTGGGAACACTGGTTCGAGCGGGCAGACAAGCGCGAGGGGACGTGGTGGGACGATTGGGTGGGCTGGCTGGGCGAGCGAACCGGCGAGTGGGTCGATCCTTATCCGGCGGCCAATCGCAAGTTCCCGTCGTTGGGCAATGCGCCGGGAAGCTACGTGTTCGAAAAGTAGCGCTTGCCGCTTATTCGGGCTGGTTCTCGCCAGCCCGAATTGGTACATTGCGGGCTGACGAAACCCTCGTGAGGCATTCATGACAACGGCTCTGGTCCCGGCAGCGCACAAGACTCCGCAGGCGGGCGTCGATTTGATGCGCATTGTCCGTATCAATGAAGAAATCAAGTCCGTCGTCAATGTCGCATTCAAGATCAATATCATGGCGCTCAACGCCATTTTCCTTGCCAAGCGGGCGGGAACGGCGGCCCGGGGCTTCGGCGTGCTGTCGAACGAATTGCGGGTGTTCTCGCAGGATTTGCGGGACTGCATGTCGTCGCTGACCGGGCTGGTGCATGCCTGTGTCGACGACGTGTCGCGCATGCTGCAGGACATCCGTCATACCCGGTTGTTGCGCCAGGCGGTGGCCATGTCACCCAAGCCCGAGGTCGCAGCCGTGCTGGCTGCACGCGAAATCGAGAACGAACGGCATGCGCAGAGTCTTGCCAGCCAGCGCCGGCAACTCAAGCGGGCGCTCGAGGATGCCTTCAGGATGGTGGAGTTGGGTGGCGTATTGGCCAAATCGGCAAAGATCGAGGCTGCCTACGGCCAATCGTTCGCCGTGCCGCTGTCACAGGTTTCCGGCGAGTTTGATGGTGTTGTCGAGGAAATACGGGTATCGCTGGAGTCGCTGCGCCATTCGGCTTTTTTTGCCACGAAATAACCCGGGGGGAATGCGTGAAAACAACAAAAACGATTTTTCAGGACGGCGATCACAAATGGATTGCAATCGTGCGCGATCCGGAAAAACCGAACTATCTGATCGACACCAATGAATACCTGGTAACCCACGGCGGGCAGGGACTGTTGCTCGATCCGGGCGGTGCCGAGGTATTTCCCGCTGTTTTTTCTGCGCTCTCCGCCGAGTTCGATCCGTCGGCGCTGGCCGGTATCTTCGCGTCGCACCAGGATCCGGACATCTGTTCATCGCTGGCTCTTTGGCTCGAATTCAACCCCGGCATGCGTTGTCACGTCAGCTGGCTATGGAGCGGCTTCATTCCGCATTTCGGAGGAACCGCGGATACCTTCGTCAGCATTCCCGACGAAGGTTCCGATATTTCCCTGTGCGGCCTGACCCTGCGTGCGGTGCCGGCGCACTACCTGCATTCGTCGGGCAATTTCAACCTTTATGACAAGACCGCCAGAATCCTATTTTCCGGCGACGTCGGCGCCGCGCTGCTGCCGCCTGGCGAAGAGGGCCTGTTCGTAGAGCATTTCGACAAGCATATCCGCCATGCGGAAGGCTTCCACCGCCGCTGGATGGGCTCTAACGAGGCCAAGCGCCGTTGGTGCGAGCGTGTCGCCCAACTGGATATCGACATGCTCTGTCCGCAACATGGGGCGATCTACCAGGGCGATGACGTTCAGCGATTCATCAACTGGTTCGACGAATTGCAGGTCGGGATCGTTAACGGCTGAATCTTTCAGGATTTGACGGTGGTCAAAGAGCATTCCCAGGGCATCCCGCGAGAATGGCTCTGACGGAACCCACAGAGAGAAAAAATACATGACCACCATACGTAGCTTCATGACTGACGATCATCGTCGTTGCGATGATTTTTTCGCCGAGGCCGAGCAGGCCATCGGCAAGAACAATATCGCGGCTGCCCGCGCAGCCTTCGGGCACTTCCAGTCCTCCGTGCTGGCGCATTTCGAATGCGAGGAAAAAACCCTTTTCCCGACGTTCGAAGCCAAGACCGGCATGAGCATGGGGCCGACCCAGGTGATGCGCATGGAGCACCAGCAAATGCGTGCCTTGCTCGACGACGCCCGGAACGCCATCGAGTCGGGCGATACCGACGAATATCTCGGCTTGGCCGAGACCTTGCTGATCATGATGCAGCAGCACAACATGAAGGAAGAGAACATTCTCTACCCGATGTGCGACCAGCATCTTTCCGCCGAACTGCCCGCCGTTCTCGAACGGCTGGAAATGGAGCTGCGCGACGAATGAGCCACCCGAAGACCCCGCATGTCGTGGACGCCCGCTACATGGAACCGCCCGGCCCCTTCGTGGCGACCATGGAAATGCTCGATACCCTGAAGGAGGGCGAGAAGATGTTGCTTCTCCTCTTCCGCGAGCCGCATCCGCTGTACAAGGTGCTGCGCCAGAACGGTCATGACTACGAAACCGAACTGCTGCCCGACGGCACCTTCGAAATCCTGATTTCGCGCTGACCGGGTATCGGCTGCTTTCACGCTGCAACGATGCAAGCCTTGCTGTCTTTTGAAAACGCGCCGCCTTTCGCGGCGCCGTTGCGCTTCTTCCTGACCGCGCCGTTGTTCGCCGTCCTGGCCGGCCTGTTGCTGGCCTGGAACGGCCCGCAGCTCATGGCGTCGCGCTGGATGCCCGGCGCGCTGGCGGCCACCCATCTGGTCACGGTGGGTTTCATGCTGCAGGTCATGTTGGGCGCCCTGATCCAGATTCTGCCGGTCGTCGCCGGCGCCAACCTCCGGCATCCGCTACGCGTGGCCCGCATCGTCCACGTCGGATTGAGCGGTGGGGTTCTGCTGCTAGCTGCCGGTTTTCTGGCCGCTACCCCATGGCCGCTGAGTGCCGCTGCGCTGCTACTGGGAGCTACCCTGCTGTATTTTCTGGCGGTGTGCGTCCAGGCGCTGGCCGGGGTGCCATCGACCAGTCCGACCATACGCGGCCTCAAGCTGGCTCTTGTCGGGTTGGCAGGCACGGTCGGACTCGGCATGTTGTTGGCCTTTGAATTGGCCTACGGCTGGTCGCTTCCGCTTGCAGCGCTGGTCGATCTCCATGCCGGCTGGGGGCTGGGGGGCTGGGCCGGGATATTGCTCGTCGCGATGGCCTACGTCGTCGTACCGATGTTTCAGCTGACCCCGGGCTACCCGGCGCGGCCCAGCTGGTGGTTCCCGGTGGCCATGCTCCTCCTGTTGCTGCTGTGGAGCGGCGGCGTGCTGGGAAGCGTGGAATGGCTGGTGCAGTTGAGCCAGGGGCTGGCGGCGCTTGCCGGTATCGCCTTCTGCGTGCTGACGCTGCGTTTGCAGGGAAAGCGACGCCGGGCGCGGGCCGATGCCACTTACCGCTACTGGCAGCTCGGTCTGACGGCGAGCGCGGCCGCCTTGCTGATGCTGCTGGTTTCAGTGCTCTGGCCGGCGGCCAGCGAACTGGGCGGATGGACGATCGGTTTCGGTATCCTGATCCTTGCCGGCGGTTTCCTGCCTTTCATTACCGGCATGCTCTACAAGATTTCCGCTTTTCTCACCTGGCTGCATCTGCAGAATTTTGGCCAGGCAAAAATACCGGCCCCGGCCATGAACAAGATATTGTCAGATACCGATTGCCAGCGGCAGATGGTTGCCTATACCGTGGTGCTGGCCTTGTTGCTGGCGGCGGTGATCGTACCTGACTGGCTGGCCAGGCCGGCCGGGTTGGCCTTCGCGCTGGCCAACGGCTGGCTGTTCTGGAACCTGGCTGGTGCCGTCCGGCGTTATCGCCGGGCGCAGGCCGAGATGGCGGAAAAACTGGCAGCGCTATGAGCTATCTGGCGATCAAACACTTGCATGTGACCTGTGTCATTCTTAGCGGCCTGGGCTTCTGTCTGCGCGGTATCTGGATGATGCGCGAATCACCGTTGGCCAGTCATCGCCTGGCGCGGGTATTGCCGCATGTGATCGATACGCTGCTTCTGGGCAGCGCGCTGACCCTGGCCTGGATGAGCGGCCAGTACCCCTTCGTCAGCACTTGGCTCACTGCCAAGCTGTTCGGGCTCGTCGCCTACATCCTGCTCGGCACGATGGCGCTCAGGCGCGGCCGGACCCGCGCGCTGCGAACGCGCTATTTCGTCCTTGCGCTGGCCGCCTACGCCTACATCGTCGGCGTTGCGCTGTCGCGCAATCCACTGATCCTGTTTTGAACGGTACCGCCCCGAGCAACAGGGCGGCACATCGCTTACATCCGCCCCAGCTTGCGGTGCAGGGTGTTGCGGCTGATTCCCAATTGGCGGGCGGCCGAGGAGATATTGCCGCCCGCGGCTTCCAGCGCGCGCATCGCCGCCTGTCGACTGATCGCGTCGAGACTGTTCGGACCGTCGGGCGGCGCGGCGGCCCATGGGTCGTGGGCCGTGGGGGCGGCACTCCGGGCAAACGGCGAGGTCTCGAACAATTCCTCGGGGAGGTGGGTTTCAGTGATCAGGGTTTCGTCGTCGTCGAGCAGGGCGATGGCGACCCGGATCACGTTGAACAGCTGGCGGATGTTGCCCGGCCAGGCATAGCCCTCGATGGCCTGGAGCGCACTTTCCGAGAAACGTACCGGCGCGGAACGCGATGCGGTTTCGGCGGCAGCCAGCTTGTTGACCAGGGTGCGGATGTCGGTGCGCTCGCGCAAGGCGGGCAGGGTAACGCTCATGCCGTTGAGGCGGTAGTAAAGATCCTCGCGGAAGGTGCCGCGGGCGACTTCTTCGCGCAGTTTGCGGTGTGTGGCGCAGACCAGTGAAATGTCGACCTGGATCGAACGGGTGCTGCCCAGCGGCGTCACGCAGCGCTCCTGCAGGACACGCAGCAGACGGGCCTGCAGATTGAGCGGCATGTCGCCGATTTCATCGAGGAACAGCGTGCCGCCATGGGCCTGCTGAATCTTGCCTGGCGCGCCTTCCTTGCGGGCCCCGGTAAAGGCGCCACCCTGGTAGCCGAATAGCTCGGATTCGATCAGCGACTCGGGAATGGAGGCACAGTTGAGCGCCACAAAGGGGGCGTCACGGCGCGGTCCGCTGTTGTGGAAGGCCTTGGCGAACATTTCCTTGCCGGCGCCGGATTCGCCCTGGATCAGGATCGGGATGTCGCGGTCGAGCATGCGGTGGGCGCGGTCGATGGCGGCCTGGAAGCGAAGGTCGCCGGTGTTCAGGGTGTCGAGTGTCAGCTTGGGCGTGCAGCCGCTCTCCGGCCGGCGGGCAGGACGCGGTGGCGGCAGCTCGTCATAGACGCGACCTGCCACGCTCTGCGGCGGCAATTGCCCGCGCAGCTGGAGATGGAAGGATTTGCCATTGACGTTGATTTCGCAGGTGGACTGCGGATTGTGACGCAGACGGTCGACGAGGGCGGCGAGGTTGCTTTCGAAGACCATCGAGAAGTCGCGGCGTACCGCGTCGACCTGGCGGATGCCGAGCAGGTCGACTCCATTGCGGTTGATGGCCAGCACCTGGCCATCCGGCGAAACGGCGGCCATGCCCTCCTTGGGACTGCCCAGGTAGTCGGCCCGTCCGTGGAAGCAGACCAGGATGTCGCGGGCATGCGCTGTTTCGAAGACGCGCTTTTCGACAATGGCCGATGACAGCCGGACAAGGCCCAGGGTATGGCGTTGATGGCTGCGGTAGTCGCCGGAAATGTCGAGTACGCCGATCAGTCGGCCATCCGGTCCGAAGATGGGACTGGCGCAACAGGTCAGGAAGCCGTTGTTTTCGAGGAAGTGTTCGCCGCCCAGCACGGCAATCGGCGTCTCTTCGGAGAGCGCTGTCCCGATGGCGTTGGTGCCGCGCAGGTTCTCGTCCCACGAGGCGCCGGCGAGCAGCGCGACGCGGTCGGCGCGGCTGACGAAGTCGGCGTCGCCGACCGTTTCCAGCAGCAGTCCGTTGGAATCCGCCAGGATGACCATGCTGCCCGAGTCGCGGATCTGCTCGAAGACATGTTCCATGATCGAGCGTCCCTGGGTGAGCAGGAGGCGGTTGCGCTCCTGTTCGGTCTTGAGCGCGACGCGATCCATGGCATCCATGGCCGGGGCGTAGTTCGAATCGCCCAGCCCGAAGCGGCGGCAGCGCTCCCAGGAGCGCAGGATCATCGGGTCGACCAGGCCGTCCGGCAGGTCGCCCTGGTCGAAGAATAGTTGCCTTGCCTGCTGCAGACGCTGGTCGTGCGCGTCGGGCAGTCGTTGAATTTGTCCCATCTCTCCTCCGGATGCTCCAGATTTTTTTATTGTGTTGTTGCAAAACGTAACAGCTGCACTTTTTATCAGCAATGCGGCGAGCAATGCGTACCCTCTTTGAGCAAGCGGCGTGCCAGACGTTCATGCGATTACGCATTTTCTCCGAATTTTGTCGACAAGGGCGAACCGTCGGACTTGGCCTGTCGTGAAGCGATGCCTGGCACAGGGTTTGCAGAAGGGGACTTACTACGGCAGTAACCGGACCTCAATCAAGGAGACAATGTGAAACACGCTTCCCATAACCTCTGCGCCCTTGTCGCAGCCTTGTCCATCGGCATTGCAGCCCCCCGTGTGTTTGCCCACGGCGATGTCGTGCCGCAGGCGGTCGATACGACCGGTCTGAAGAGTCTCGGCGCCGATTTCCAGCAAGCCAATCCGTACCGCAAGGACAAGACCGCCATCCGCATCGGCGACTCCGCCTACAACCAGAACTGCGCCCGCTGCCACGGCCTGGGTGCCATTTCCGGCGGCATCGCGCCGGATCTGCGCTACTTGCCGCTCGGCGACGAGGGGGACGAGGTCTTCCTGCCGCGCATCCGCAAGGGCTCGGTTCGTGACGGTCGGGTTTACATGCCGCCGTTCGAAGGCATCCTGTCGCAGGAAGCGATGTGGGCTATCCGTACCTGGCTGGAAACCGTCCATGAAGACTAATCGCCGTCTTTGGCTGAAGGCATGCGCCGTCCTGCCCCTGGCCGCTTGCCTGCCGGCAGTGGCGGATACGCTGGATTCGGTCCGCCAGCGCGGCCGCTTGCGGGTGGCTGTCTATAACGAGTTTCCGCCATACTCGATGGCGGGCGGCAAGGGGATCGACGCCGACATCGCCCGCGCGATTGCTGCCAAGCTGGGGGTGACTGCCGAGATAGTCGGCTACAACGCCGACGAGGACATGAACGACGATCTGCGCAACATGGTCTGGAAGGGGCACTATCTCGGCGCCCAGCCTTCCGACGTGATGATGCACGTGCCGGTCGACGAGTACCTGGCGCGCGCCAACGACAAGGTGCGGATCTTCGGCGCCTACCATCGCGAAACCCTTGCCCTGGCGCGCAATCCGGAGCGCATTCCGAAGCCGCCGTCAGGCTCTGCCGCCGTGGCGCTGGAGGTGTTCACCCGCGAGAAGATCGGCGTCGAGACGACATCCCTGGCCGATTCCTTCCTGCTGTCGGTACTCAACGGCCGCCTGCGCGACAATGTCGTGCACTTCAAGACCGTGGCCGAAGCCGCTCGGGCCATGACCGAGGGCCGAGTTTCCGCCGTCCTCGCCCAGCGTGCCGAGTTGGAGGCGGCGCTGCAGGGGCAGACACGGATGGTCATCGACACGCCGCATCTGCCCGAATTGAAGATGGATGGCTGGCCGCTGGGCATGGCCGTCAAGGTCGAGGACCAGGCGCTGGCCGAAGCCATCGGCACCGCCCTGGCCGAGCTCAAGCGCGATGGCAGCATCGCCGCGATCTTCAAGCGTTACGGCATTTCCCACCAACCGGCCTGAGTCTCCCCATGCGATCTGCTTCCCTTCTTTGCGCGGCCCTGCTGGCCATTTTCGGCGGGCCGGCCATGGCCGGCCCGCTGGCCTATGTGCCCAACGAAAAATCGGCCACGGTCAGCGTCATCGATACCACCACCGACCAGCGCCTGCGCGACATTCCGGTCGGCGAGCGGCCGCGCGGCATCGCCGTCGGCAGCGGGCGGCTCTATCTGACCGACGGCAAGACAGGTAGCCTGCTGATCGTCGATACGGTAGAAGGCAAGCTCCTCAAAACCGTGCGCATCGGCGATTCGCCCGAGGGCGTCAGCCTTTCGCCCGATGGCAGGATGCTGGCGGTGGCTGTCGAGGACGATAACAGCGTTGCCTTGCTGAGCGCGAGCGATGGCCGTCAGTCGGCTCGCATCAAGGTGCAGGGGAAAAACCCGGAACACGCGGTGTTCAGTCCCGACGGTCGCTGGCTCTACGTCAGCGCCGAGGAGGCCGAGCAGGTCGACGTGATCGATGTCGCCGGCCGCAAGCAGGTCGCCAGCATTCCGGTCGGCAAGCGTCCGCGCGGCATCGGTTTCCTGCCGGATGGCAGTCGCGCCTACGTCGCCAGCGAGCTGGCCGGCAAGGTGTACGCCATCGACGTGCAGCAGCGCCGGGTGGTGGCGGAGATCGCGGCTGGGCAATACCCGAACGGTATCGCCATCCATCCCGACGGCAGGCGGGTGTTCGTTTCCAATGGCCGCGATCCCTCGGTGATGGCTATCGACGTCGCCAGCAACACGGTCGTCGCCAGCATCGAGGTCGGCAAGCGGCCGTGGAACATGGCACTGACGCCCGACGGCAGCAAGCTGTATGTCGCCAACGGCCGTTCCGGCACGGTGTCGGTGATCGATACCGCCGACCTGAAGAAGCGCGTCGACATCGAAGTCGGCGAATTGCCCTGGGGAGTGAGCATCCAATGAACGTCCAACGCTATACCCTGCCGGCCATCCTGCTCCACTGGGGGCAGGCGGTCATCGTCGTCTGGCTGCTCTGGCTGGGGTGGACCATGGTCGACCTGCCCAAGGGGGCAGAGCGCAGCGCCGCTTACGGTTTGCACAAGTCGCTCGGCCTGCTGGCCATGGGGTTGGTCATCGTGCGCCTGCTGTGGCGCGCCAGGCACCCAGCCCCGGCTTCGCTGGCTGTCGGCAACGAAGCCCGGCTGGCGATGGCGGTGCACCATTTGCTCTATGTTTTCCTGGTCTGCGCCCCGATCATGGGCTACCTGGCCTCGTCCTTCACGCAATACCCACTCAAATTCTTTGGTCTTGAAGTGCCTAAGCTGGGTTGGCCGGATGAGGGCTTGAATGGAACCTTCAAGTTATTGCACGTGCTGTTCGTGTGGAGCGGGGCAGCCTTGATCGCCTTGCACATTGCCGGCGCGATCAAGCACGCCTTGCTCCGGGATGGCATGGTTGCTCGCATGCTGCCTGAAGTGTTCAGAAAATGAACACCTTGTTCCATGCTGGAGCACTGTTGTGCTCACTAAAGTAATAGCAGCTTCGCCTTGCAATTCTCCGGGGAAAAAGAAAGCCACCTTTGCGGTGGCTTTTTTCCGGATGCCACGGGCGCGAAGTCTGGGCGGAGCGCCTTGGGGCATAGGCAATGCTCGCTTGCCATTCGCGTGTTTGCGCGGGCGGGAAGCACGATGACGATCACTGCTTCGGCATCGAAGCGATTGGGTGGCGGAGGCTTGCGGATGATCTCGGCTGCCGCATAGTCCCGGTATCCGCAGGTCTACCAGGGGCGGGGCGAAGTGCCGCTTGCCGGTCGCCGGGATGATTTCCTCCGGAATCATGCGGTTGATCGATTTGCCATTCTCGGGCTGGATGGACTGCGCAGTTGGCGGCCGAACAAAAAAACGGGCATTGAGCCCGGTTTTCGTGGTTTCACATCCGATGGCTTGCGGCCATTCTGCATGGGAGGGTGCTGTTCTCCCTGGGCGCCCTGAAACCGGGGCGCTGGTCAGCTTGGGCTGGCTTCAGTCAAGCGCAAGAATCCACTGGACGGCAGCCTTGAGATCGTCGTCGCCGATCTTGTCGGCCGGATGCGGGATCATCGGAATTTCGCCCCAGTTGCCCTTGCCGCCTTCGCGAACCTTGGCGAAGAGCATGGCGGGCGCCTTGGCGTCGCCCTTGTATTTGGCCGCTACTTCCTTGTAGGCCGGTCCGACCCGCTTCTGGTCGACGGCGTGACAGGCCACGCAGCGGGCCTTCTTGACGATGGCTTCCGAGGCCTGCGCGGACGGCGTGGCGATCAGGACGGCCGCTGCGGCAAAGCCAAGCAGCAGCGCGTTTTGCAGTTGCTGATTCATGAATGTTTCCTTGAGTTAAACGAGCCCGGCGGCCTGCAGTTCGGCCCATTCTGGGTCCGTGAACAGCCGGGAGCGGGTGTGGAAAGCCTTGCCGGTATTGCCTTCGAGCGAGAAGGCGCCGCCCGAGCCGTCGATCACGTCGATGATCAGTTGCGTGTGCTTCCAGTATTCGTACTGCGAGGCACTGATGTAGAAGGGCACGCCGCCAATGTCGCCCAGGTGGACATCGTAGGGCCCAATGGTCAGGTCGGTGGGCAGGTAGCAGTTGGCGGCGCTGTTGTCGCAACAGCCGCCGGACTGGTGGAACATCAGTTCCGGTCCGTACTGTTGTTTCAGGGTGGCGATGAGTTCCAGCGTGGCCGGGGTGGCGATGACGCGGTCAACCATGTTCTTCTCCCAAAAACGAAGCCGAAAAAGGGGGGGCGGTCGCCCGCCCCGTAAAATTGCCCGCAAAACAAAGGGCGAGTGGAGGAGATGCCTCTGAGGCGCCGCCCAGTCGCCGCCAAGCCCCGGGATAAGGGCGTGGTAGCCGGGCGGCGCCGAATTGCTTGCTTAGAAGAAGCCCAGCTTGTTCTCGGAGTAGGAGACGAGCAGGTTCTTGGTTTGCTGGTAGTGGTCGAGCATGACCTTGTGGGTCTCGCGGCCGATACCGGACTCCTTGTAGCCGCCGAAGGCAGCGTGCGCCGGGTAGGCGTGGTAGCAGTTGGTCCATACGCGGCCGGCCTGGATGGCGCGGCCCATGCGGTAGGCAACGTTGCCGTTGCGGCTCCACACGCCGGCACCGAGGCCGTAGATGGTGTCGTTGGCGATGGCCAGGGCTTCGGCTTCATCCTTGAAGGTGGTCACGGCGAGCACCGGCCCGAAGATTTCCTCCTGGAAGATGCGCATCTTGTTGTGGCCCTTGAACAGGGTCGGCTGGATGTAGAAGCCGCCTTCGATGTCGCCGCCGAGGTGGGCGCGGTCGCCGCCGATCAGGCATTCGGCCCCTTCATCCTTGCCGAGTTGCAGGTAGGACTGGATCTTGGTCATCTGCTCCTGCGAGGCCTGGGCACCCATCATGGTGTCGGTATCGAGCGGAGAGCCCTGCTTGATCGCGGCGACACGCTTGAGGCAGCGTTCCATGAACTTGTCGTAGATCGATTCCTGGATCAGCGCGCGGCTCGGGCAGGTACACACTTCGCCCTGGTTGAAGGCGAACAGCACCAGGCCTTCGATGGCCTTGTCGAGGAAGGCATCATCCTTGTCCATGACGTCGGCGAAGAAGATGTTCGGCGACTTGCCGCCGAGTTCCAGGGTGGCCGGGATCAGGTTGTTGGCGGCGGCCTGGGCGATGACGCGGCCGGTGGAGGTCGAGCCGGTGAAGGCGATCTTGGCGATGCGCTTGCTGGTGGCGAGCGGCATGCCGGCTTCGCGGCCGAAACCGTTGACGACGTTGAGTACGCCGGCCGGCAGCAGGTCGGCGATCAGTTCCATCATGATCAGGATGGAGACAGGGGTCGATTCGGCCGGCTTGAGCACGACGCAGTTGCCGGCGCCGATGGCGGGAGCCAGCTTCCAGGCGGCCATCAGGATCGGGAAATTCCACGGGATGATCTGGCCGACGACGCCCAGCGGCTCGTGGATGTGATAGGCCATGGTGTTCTCGTCGATTTCCGAGATGCCGCCTTCCTGCGAGCGCAGGCAGCCGGCGAAGTAGCGGAAGTGGTCGACGGCGAGCGGGATGTCGGCGTTCAGGGTTTCGCGGATCGGCTTGCCGTTATCGACGGTTTCGGCGTAGGCCAGCAATTCCAGGTTGGCCTCGATGCGGTCGGCGATCTTGAGCAGGATGTTGGAACGGGTCGTCGCGTCGGTCTTGCCCCACTTCGGGAAGGCCGCGTGGGCGGCGTCCAGCGCCAGCTCGATATCCTCGGCGGAGGAGCGGGCAACCTTGGTGTAGGGCTTGCCGTTGACCGGGGTGACCACGTCGAAGTACTGGCCCTTGACCGGGGCGACCCACTTACCGCCGATGAAGTTCTCGTAACGATCCTTGTAGGCGATCTTGGCGCCGGCGGTACCGGGGGCTGCATAAATCATGGTTGTCTCCTGTTTTCTGGAATGAAATTGCGAACGGGTTACTCAAAGTCGGCAGATGGGCTATGGAGCGTTCGATCTGCCGTGACTCGTGCCAAAGGAAGCGCACGCCGCATGCCAGTTGGGCAGGGTTCCCGGTGGTGTAATTAAAAATGAATAAAAACATGCGGTTACGGTTGTTCTTGGAGGGGGTGAATTGCGGCGGAATGTTCTGTTGGTGTTGATTTCCGGAGCAATTGCTCACTAATGAAGCAAAGCGATCCCGCGTGTGCGATGCACATTGTTCAGCGGGGGCTGTTGCTGGATTTCTCCATCGGAATGAGCCTGCGGAGCGTATGGTTGATGAATATTATTTTTTTGGATTTTGTCGATTTAATGTTGATTTGCCAGCTATGGAATGAGACGATGATGGCAGGCCTTTCTCGGTCGAGGATCAACATTTAAGGGCGTATTCGATGAATGTTTGCGCTGTCGGGCGTCGCATCTTCCATCGCGGCGGATTGAAGCTTCGCTTGTGGGTATTGGCACTACTGCCCTTGGCCGCACTACCGGTGTTGGCCGTCATTCTGGTCTTGACTGGCAATGTCGTTGCCGAGCGGCTTATGCAGGGTAAGGTCGAATCGGATTTGGCCGTCACCCATGATCATCTGCTGCATGTTCAAAGCGAGGTGCTGTCGTCGGTGAATTCGCTGGCGAATACGGCACGGATTCTCGAGTTGGCGATGCATTCCGAGCCACATGTTTCACTGAATGATGTTTTGGCTTCGCGCCGCCAGAATCTCGGGTTCGATTTTGTCGCGGTCCTGGATGAGTCAGGCAAGATCATTGGCGCAGGTGATGGCGTCAGGTCCGGGGAAGACTATCTTGACACCCCTCTTGTTCGAGCCGTCCTGAGTGGGGGACAGGGCATGTCGGGGCTCGAGGTTGTCTCGGGAGATACCTTGAGGCGCTTGGCGCGCGGTCTTGACGACCAGGCAAGGTTGCCGCTGGTCGACACGCCCTTGGCGGCACCGAGCAGCGCAAATTTGGAGTCGCGTGGCTTGTTGATCCTGAGCGCAGCTCCCATGCCCGAGCGTGCGGGACGGGGGCGATTGTTCGTGGTTGGAGGTGTGTTGTTGAACCGGAATTATGGCTTTGTCGACTACCTGGCGAAGATCGGTTCAGAGGGACAACTGCGCAGTATGGGGGGAGGCGAAACCGTGACGCTCTTTCTGGGTGACGTGCGTATTGCGACGACTGTCAGGGGGGGGATGGAGAGCGCGCCGTGGGGAGCCGGGTTTCTCAGGTCGTCAAGGAACAGGTGCTTGACCGCGGACAGGCGTGGGTGAGCCGTGCCTTTGTGGTTAACCATTGGGCGATGACGGCTTACGATCCGATCACTGATTTCTCCGGAAATCGTGTCGGCATGCTGTATGTGGGCATTCCGGAGGCACCGTTCGATGCGCTACGCTGGAAGGTCTTGACGGCGATAATGGTTTTTCTGGGCGTGATTTCGCTGCTCGCCACATTGGGAAGCTGGCGTTTGGCGCGGGGAATTCTCGAACCGCTTACCCGCTTGGAGTCTGCCATGCGCGCCGTCAGCACTGGCAGCTTGAGTGTCAGGGTTGGTTCCATGCCGGGCGACAACGAGCTGGTGCGCCTCGGTACCTTGTTTGATCAATTACTGGAGACTATCGGGCAGCAGACCGCTGACCTGCGGCGCTGGGGGGATGATCTCGATGACAAGGTTGCTCAGCGTACCCGTGATTTAGCCTTGGCCAATGAGCAGCTGGCCATCGCACGCCAGGTCGCCGAAGCGGCGAATGCCACGAAGAGCGATTTTCTGGCCAACATGAGCCATGAAATACGCACGCCGCTGAACGCCATTACCGGCATGGTGCACCTGTTGCGCAGGGAGTCCCTGCCCGAGACTGCACGGAACAGGCTGAACGCTGTCGAGACGGCTAGCCAGCATCTGCTCGAAATCATCAGCGCGATTCTCGACCTGTCGAAAATCGAAGCCGGGAAGCTGGCTCTGGAAGTCGTGGCATTCGACCTGAACGAGCTTGTTGGAAACATCATGAGCATTTTTTCCGCTCAGGCGAAAGCCAAGCATCTGGAACTCGTTTCGGATGTCGTGCTCGATCATTCACGCGTAATGGGCGACCCGACGCGGATCAAGCAGATCGTGATGAATTTTGTCTCCAATGCAATCAAATTCACGGATCAGGGCGGGGTTACTCTGTCTGTGCGCGCGCTGACGGATGACGAGCAGGCGGTTACCATCCGCATCGAGGTTCGGGATAGCGGGATGGGCATCGCGCCGGCAGCCTTGGCGCGGCTGTTCGCGTCGTTCGAGCAGGCCGACAACTCGACCACCCGCAAGTATGGTGGAACCGGTCTCGGGCTGGCCATTTCCCGGAAGCTCGCAGAGTTGATGGGAGGGCAGGTCGGTGTTGACAGCGTACCCGGCGAGGGAAGCACTTTCTGGTTTGTCGTTTCTCTCCCCAAGTCGTTCGGTAATGTCGCCGAGGAAGCGCAATCCGATGTCCGGCTGGTGCGTCAAACCCTGAGAACGGCTTGTGCCGGAGCGCGTATTCTGCTGGTCGATGACGAAGCCATCAACCGTGAGATATCGCTGGAACTGTTAAGCGATTTGAATCTGGAGGTCGATACGGCGGCCGATGGGGAAGAAGCCGTCGCACTTGCCATCGGCAATCGTTACGACCTGATCCTGATGGACATGCAGATGCCGCGCATGGATGGATTGGAGGCGACGCGCCAGATTCGGCGGAGTTTGGCCGACGGCTGTCCGCCCATTCTGGCGATGACGGCCAACGCCTTCCTGGAGGACAAGTCGCGCTGCCTGGAGGCCGGGATGAGCGACTTCATCAGCAAGCCGGTCGATCCCGAGCTTCTTTTCAAGGTTCTGTTGAGGTGGCTTTCGGATGAGAGGATGAAGGCCGGGGGTGCGGTGCAGGATCGCGTGCCGAACTGATCGGGAACCTTGCCGTTCGTGCCTGGCCGATTCTGCCCTTAAACACGATCTATCGGGATACGGCCGGTAGCAGCCGGCTTCACCTCGCCTCGAGCAGGTGATTGACGTAGCGAAGCACTTCTGCGGCATCGAGAATGGACATGTGATCCTCGTTGAAGCCGCGGATGCTGGTAGCTTGGCTCTGGGCTTCGGGCCGCAACTGACTGGTCAGCGAGATGGTGCCATCGCTGCTTGCGCTGCCGACCATCGCGTTGTTGCGATATCCGAAGAGCAAGTGGTGTGCTACCCCGGCCGGTGGCGGTTCGGTCAACAGCGTTCGCAAAAAGCCGCTGCCGGGCACCATGCTGCGCCAGACCGGAATGACGGCCGGTGCGTAGACTACGCCGCTGCGTGCCGCCTCATGTCCGCCGAACGGCGAGGAAATTGAGACGAAGGATCGCAGGTAGCGACAGGTGTCCGTTCTGGCGCAGGTCTTGATATAGCCTCGGCTGACCAGCCCGCCCATGCTGTGGGCGACGATGTGCAGGTCGTTGAACCCATGGCGATGATGGAGTTCGCTCAACAGGCCGAAGAGGGCGTCCCCCATCGCGGCGAGCTCGATTCCCGAAGGGTAGTAGAACACCCAGGGCTGAAATCGCTTGCGATCCAGGCTACCTGCGAGCATGGCGAAGTTGCGGGGCGAGCCATTGATGCCATGCACGAACAGGACCGGTATTTTCCCGGGATCGTATTCATCGAGGAAATACACGCCGGCGTAGCCTTCCTTCATGAAACGCCAGGGCTGCCAAAGGCCTGTTTCCGCGATGTCTTCGTCGAAGCGGGGATCGCTGAGGTGAGTCGGGCTGCCGAGCTGGACATCGATGCTCCCGGAGTTGGCTCCGCGCAGATCGAACAGATTGCCGAAGGCGGGCAATGGCTGGTTGGCTCGGGGTGTCAGTGTCAGTTTCAGGTTGTCGACCTGGGCGCCGGCGCCAAAGCTTTCCGGCAAGTGCAGCCAGGCGTGCGGTTCGTTGTCCTGAAACTGAAAGTCGTTGTTGAGATCGTTGAAGGCGAAGAGGTAACGCGAGACACCCGGGATGACCAGCGAAAAGCCACCGGCCCGCTCATAGACGCGATAGGTATGGACATGCGTTGAATCGGGTTTCTCGAGCGCTACCAGAACGATAGGGCAGTCCGGACACGATGCGGACCGGGTCTCGCCCGCGATGCGTCCGAGTTGCGCGCGGGATTCTTGCAAATCCTGACGCAAAGCCGAGAAGTTCGTGCAACCTGCCATGCCGAAAAGTAGCAGTAGAGCCCAGTGCCGAATCACCGTTTTCATCTCCCTTGAAAGTGGGTTTTCCGATTCGTGGCATGTTGCAAGAATACAGCGCAGCCGTTCGAATCCGTTGTGCTGCAAGAGAAAAATACGAGAGACATTGTCGATGGCATGGTATTTTTCTATCCAGCTTGCTGATCAACGCCCGTTGGAGTCAACGACCATGTCTCGACCGCTCAAGGCACATGCATTCACCGGTTCGCTCATTGTTGCTTCGCTGCTCGGCCTAGCCGCTTGCAAGGAAGAAGCCAAGCCAGCAGCCCCCCCGCTTGCCGAGGTGGTTGTCGAAACGGTGGTCGGCCAGACCACGCCGCTGACTGTCGATCTGGTCGCCGAAATCAGGGCGTATCGTGAAGTCGATCTCTACCCCCGTGTCTCGGGGCAGATCGTCAAGCAGAATTTCAAGCCGGGCCAGAAAGTCCGCGAGGGCGAGCTGTTGTTCAGCATCGACCCGCGCGCCTACGACGAAGCGATCATCGATGCCCAGGCCAAGCTGGCCGAAGCCGAGGCCGTCCTCGCCCGCGCCCGTCAGGACGTGACGCGCTACAAGCCCCTGCTCCCGGACAATGCCATCCCGCGCCAGACCTACGATCAGGCGGTCGCTTCCGAGCAGCAGAACGCCGCCGTTGTCCAGGCACGCCGGGCGGCCCTTGAAAAAGTCAGGCTCGACCGCTCCTATGCCGATGTCCGCTCGCCGATTGCCGGCCAGATCGGCCTGCAGAAAGTCGAGGTCGGCGGCCTGGCCAGCGCCGGGCAGACAGTCCTCGCCACGGTGTCCACCCTCGATCCGGTGGTCGCCTACTTCAGCATTCCGGAAGTCGATTACATTGCATTCGCCCGGCGTCACCTTTCCGTCAAGAAGGAAGGGAAATCCCCCATCGAGCTGCTGCTTGCCGATGGCAGCATCTATGCCCAAAGCGGCACGCTGGATTTTGCCGACCGCGCCCTCGATGCGGCAACCGGCACCCTGACCCTGCGTGCCGTCTTCCCCAATCCCGAGGGCTTGTTGCGGCCGGGCATGAACACGCGGGTGCGCATCGTGTATGAAGTGGCGCAGAACGCCTTGCTGATACCGCAGAAGGCTGTCACCGAGTTGTTGGGCAAGCAGTTCGCCAGCGTTGTCGGCGCCGGCGACAAGGTCGAGCAGCGGCCGATCAAGACCGGGGCGCGCATTGGAGAAAAATGGCTGGTCGAGGATGGCCTCAAGGCGGGCGAACGCATCGTCGTCGACGGGTTACAGAAGGCCAAGCCGGGCGCCGTCGTCAAACCGCTTGCCGCAACCAAGCCGTAAGGGGGCGCCATGGCCAGGTTTTTCATCTTCAGGCCGGTATTTGCGATTGTCACCGCCATCGTCCTGACGCTGGCCGGCATCATCGCCGGCCTCGGTCTGCCGATTGCCCAGTATCCGCAAATCACCCTGCCCACCATCCGGGTCAGCGCCATTTACCCCGGGGCCAGTGCCGAGGTCGTCGAACAGGCGCTGGCGCAACCGATCGAGGAGCAGGTGAACGGGATCGAGGGCATGCTCTACATGAGCTCGAGTTCTGCCGGCAACGGCGGCTACAACCTCGACATTACCTTTGGCCTGGGAACCGACGCCGACATTGCCGCCGTGCAGGTCCAGAACCGCGCTTCGCAGGCCAATGCCCGCTTGCCGTCGGAAGCGATTTCGGCCGGCATCACCACCAAGAAGCAGACGCCCGACGTGCTGATGTACGTGGCGCTGGTATCGCCGAACGGTACCTACGACGAATTGTTCCTGTCGAACTACGCGACGATCAACGTCGTCGAGGCGATCAAGCGGGTCAAGGGGGTGGGCAATGTCAGCCTGTTCGGTGCCGAATTCGGCATGCGCATCTGGCTGAAGCCGGACCGCATGGCCAGCCTGGGGGTGACGCCGCATGACGTCTATCGCGCCATCCAGGAGCAGAACGCGCAGGCGCCGGCCGGGCAGGTCGGCCAGATGCCGGCACCCAAGACCCAGCAGTTCCAGTACGGCATCGAGGTGCGCGGGCGTCTCGCCGAAGTGAGCGAGTTCGAGGAAGTCATCGTGCGGGCCAAACCCGACGGTTCGTTCATCCGTCTGCGCGATATTGCCCGCGTCGAGCTGGGCGCCAAGGATTACGTCTTCCAGGCGCGGCTCAACGGCCGTCCGGCCGCCGCCTTCTCGGTCAATCTGACGCCGGATGCCAGCGCCATCGAGACGGCCGATCTGATCAACGCCGAGCTGAAGCGGCTGTCGGCCTCCTTTCCGGCCGACCTGAGCTACGACATGGTGCTCGACAACACCGTGTTCGTGAAAGCCTCGCTGGAGGAGGTCAAGCATACCTTCATCGAAGCCTTGGTCCTGGTTCTGGTGGTCGTTTTCCTGTTCCTGCAGAACTGGCGGGCGACGGTCATCCCGATGCTCGCCGTGCCGGTTTCGCTGGTCGGCACCTTTGCCGCCTTTACACTGCTCGGCTTCACCATCAACACGCTGACCCTGTTCGGCATGGTGCTCGCCATCGGCATCGTGGTCGATGACGCCATCGTGGTTGTCGAGGCGGTCGAGCACCACATGGAGCACAGCGGCCTGGACGCGCGCGATGCGACGCTGCGGGCCATGGAGGAGGTGTCCGGGCCGGTGGTCGCCATTGCCCTCATTCTCGCGGCGGTATTCGTTCCGGTGGCCTTCCTGGGCGGAATTTCCGGCGTGATGTACAAGCAGTTCGCCATCACCGTCGCCGTATCCACCGGCCTCTCGGCCTTCGTTGCCCTGTCGCTGACGCCCGCCCTGTGCGCCCTGATGCTCAAGCCCAAGGACAAGGAAAAGCAGGGCCTTGGCAGCCGCTTCTTCGGCGCCTTCAACCGTGTTTTCGATCGGATTACCGCGAGCTACGGCCGCAAGGTCCAGACCATGATCCGGCGCAGCCTGCTGTCGCTGGCCATGCTTGGCATCCTGATCTTTTCCGCCTTCGGGCTGATGAACCGGGTGCCCGGCGGCTTCGTGCCGGCGGAGGACCAGGGCTACTTCCTGGGCAGCGTCCAGTTGCCGGCAGCGGCGTCGCTGAACCGGACACAGGCCGTCACCGAGAAGGTCGACGCCATCCTCCAGGGCTACGAGGCGGTCGACAAGCGCCTGATCATCAATGGCTACAACATCCTGAACGGTGCGCCACAATCCGACAGCGCGCTGTTCGTGGCTACGCTCAAGCCGTGGTCGGAGCGCGCCGGCGATTCGCTGAAAACCGTCCTGCTCGGTACCTACATGCAGGGGGTCAAGCTGCCCGATGCCGTGGTGCTCGCCTTCAACCCGCCGCCCATTCCCGGCCTCGGCGCGACCGGCGGCTTCTCGTTCAAGTTGCAGGATCGTTCGGGCGGAACGCCGCAGGAGCTGGCCAAGGTGGCCGATGACTTCATGGCGGCCGCCCGCCAGCGTCCGGAAATCGGCAGCATCTACTCCAAGTTCGATCCGCGCACCCCCGCCTTCCGGCTGTCCGTCGACCGCGAGAAGGCCAAGAAACTGGGTGTTCCGGTGTCGGACATCACCAATGCCCTGCAAACCTTCCTCGGCGGGCTGAATATCAACGACTTCAGCCGTTTCGGCCGCACCTACAAGGTCACCATGCAGGCCGAGCCGGAATATCGCAGCGATATCCAGGGGGTGGGGCTGTTCCATGTGCGCAATGGCGACAACCAGATGATCCCGCTGTCCACCTTCGTGACGCCGATGCCGATCAGCGCGCCGTCGGTCATGGAACGCTACAACCTGTACCGGACCGCCGAACTTGGCGGCAATCCCGGTCCGGGATACAGCTCGGGCGACGCCATCCGCGCCATGGAGGAGGTGGCGGCCACCACGCTGCCCTCGGGCTACGGCTTCGAATGGTCGGGCATCAGCCGCCAGGAGAAGGAATCCGCTGGCAAGGCCCCGGTTGTCTTTGGTCTCGCCATCCTCTTCGTCTTCCTCTTCCTCGCCGCCCTGTACGAGAGCTGGGCGGTACCCTTCGCCGTGCTCTTCGCCGTGCCGCTGGGCGTGTTCGGCGCCATGCTCGGGCTGTGGGCGACCGGGCTGAGCAACAATATCTACGCGCAGATCGGCCTGATCCTGCTCATCGGCCTGGCCGCGAAGAACGCCATCCTGATCGTCGAATTCGCCAAGATGAAGCGCGAGGAGGGGCACGATGCCACCAGCGCCGCCATCGAAGCCGCCAAGCTTCGCCTGCGGCCGATCATCATGACCTCCTTCGCTTTCATCCTGGGCGTCGTGCCGCTCATCATCGCCGCCGGCGCCGGGGCGGCGGCACGGGTGTCGATGGGCATCACCGTCTTTTCCGGCATGCTCGCCGCCACCTTCCTGGCGATTTTCATGGTGCCGGTGCTGTTTGTCGCCGTCGATCGCATTGTCAAACGCTTTTCGAAGCCTGAGGCCAACCCGCCGGAGGTGAAGCCATGACCCGCCGCCTGCCGCTTGCCGCTGCCCTGATCAGCCTGTTTGCCGCCGGTTGTGCGGTTGGCCCGGATTACCGGCGCCCCGAACTTCCCTTGCCGGAAAAGTACGCCGCTACCGAACAGGCGGTGGACAAGGCTTCGTTTGCCGACAGTAACTGGCGCGAAGTGTTTACCGACCCGCAACTGCAGGCGCTGATCGATGAAGCGTTGGCGGCCGGGCCGGACGCACTGCTTGCGGCGGCCCGTTTGCGCGAGGCGGAAGCGCTGGCCGGGGTTACCCGGGCGCCGCTGTTCCCGCAGGCATCGCTGAGCCTGAATACGTCGCCGACGGTGCACCGCTCGGGCGAGCAATTCACCTCCAGTTTCACGGGGGGCGCCGGAATCTCATGGGAAATCGACTTGTGGGGACGCTACCGGCGTGCCAGCGAGGCCGCGCAGGCTGAACTAGTGGCCAACGAGGCGGCGCGCGACGGTATGAATGCCTCGCTGGTGGCGCAGGTCGCTCGCTACTATTTCACGCTGGCGGCCTTGCACGAAACGCTGACCATCACCGAGCGCAGCGCCCGCAACCAGGGTGACGTGCTGGGCCTGATCAAGCGCCTCTCGGCGGCCGGCATCACCTCCGCGGCGGAGGAGCGGCAGCAGGAAAGCGCCCTGGCGGCGACCGAAGCCGCCATTCCCACGTTGAAGCGGCAGATCGCCGAAACCGAAACGGCGATTGCCCTGCTGCTCGGCCGTCATCCCGGCCGCCTGCCGGTCTCCGGCCCTCCCAAACTTGAATTGCCGGGGTTCATTCCCCCGGGCTTGCCCTCCCGCCTCCTTGAACAGCGTCCGGACATCCGCCAGGCCGAGGCTCGCCTGGTGGCGGCCAATGCCCGCGTCGGCGAGGCCAAGGCCCTGTTCTTCCCGAACCTCTCGCTGACCGCGATGTTCGGCGGGGTGAGCACCAGTTTGTCCGATGTCGTCCACGGCCGTGCGCCGACCGTCGCCTCGCTGGGGCCCAACCTGCTCATGCCCCTGTTTGCCGGGGGGCGGATCTATTTCAACAAGGCGGCCGCCGAGGCACGACTGGAGCAGGCCCTGATCGGTTACCGCAAGACGATCGATAACGCGCTGGGCGAAGTGGCCAACGGACTGGTCGCCTACGAAACCAGCAATGAGCTGATGGACGTCCAGGCCCGTCGTGTTGCGGCTGCGCGGGAGGCTATGCGTCTTGCCGACCTGCGCTTCCGTTCGGGTACGACCAGTTTCCTTGAGGTTCTCGATGCCCAGCGGCAACTGCTTTCGGCCGAGACGCAGGAGGTGCAGGCGCTTCTTGAACGGCGGCAGGCGCTGATCGCGGTCTATCTCGCGCTGGGAGGCGGCTGGCAGTCAACTGCTCGCTAAGGGGCTGGCATGGACGCGGTCCATACCCTGGGAAGTCTTCGACGGACACTGCTGCTCAGACTGTTGGCGGTGTGGCTGCTGGTGACGCCGCTGGCGGCGGGCATCGGCTACTGGGTCGAGGTCGGCAAATTCGAGGAAGGGCTGGTGGCGCTGACCATGCAGCAGTTGCATAGCCTGTCTCCGGAGATCCATGGCGGGGCAACTGCCGAAAGCTCACCGCTGGCGGAGCGGACGCGTGAATTTGTCGGCAGGAACTACGTGTGGATTCGCGTCTTCGATGCGCGAGGCGTGCTGCTCCGGCAAATCGACAATCCGGCCCGGCATGCGTTGTCGCAGTCGCTGTTGGCGCGGGCCAGTCCGCTCGAAGCGGATGGCCGACGTCATTTCGACAAGCTCGTCGTCGACGGGGCGACGATCATCAGGATCATGATCCGGCTACCGGATGAGAACGGCAGCCAAGGTCGGATGCTGGAGGGGGCTTTCGAACTGGATCACCTGCAACTCGTGCAGCAACGCGATAAGCTGCTGCGCTTCCTCGGTGGCATCGTGCTGGTCAGCCTGGCCACAGCCCTGGCCCTCTATCCGGTCATTCTGGCGTTGAATCGAGGCGTGGTACGCGCATCACGCGACATCCTGCGCGGTAACGTTGAAACGGCAGCCGTGCTCGGTGCCGCCATCGCCAAGCGCGATTCGGATACCGGCGAGCACAATTACCGGGTCACGTTGTATGCCGTGGCACTGGCCGAGCGGCTGGGCCTTGAGCGCGGGCAGATACGCAACCTGATCCTTGGCGCCTTTCTTCACGATGTCGGAAAAATCGGGATTTCCGATGCCATCCTGCTCAAGCCGGGGCGCCTTGACGATGCCGAATTTTCAGCCATGAAGCAGCACGTCGGGCTGGGGCTGGACATCATCGCCAACTCTCACTGGCTCGCCGCCGCCGGCGAGGTGATCGGCAACCACCATGAGAAGTTCGATGGAAGCGGCTACCCACGAGGGTTGCGCGGCGAGGAAATTCCGCTGAACGCACGGATCTTTGCCATCGTCGATGTCTTCGATGCGCTGATGTCCGAGCGCCCCTACAAGGCGCCGATGAGCCTGGAGGACGCCTTGGACATCCTGCGCGAGGGGTGCGGCAGTCATTTTGACGCCACCTTCGTCGATGTCTTCGCCGACATGGCCGAAGGCATCCATCGCGACGTACGTGGGTTGTCCGAAGCCGCACTGAGCCAGATGCTGGCCGACCAAATACCCCGCTATTTCTTCCTGACCGAACCCCCGCGGTAGCTCGGCCGAGGCAGCAAAACCCCGTTAAAAAGCCCTCCGGCGTGGGCGGGAGGGCTTTTAATGTCAGGTAACAGCCATCAGTTGATGCCCATCCACTTGCCATCCTTGAA
Organism: Dechloromonas sp. ARDL1; assembly: GCF_051122455.1. NCBI lineage: Bacteria > Pseudomonadati > Pseudomonadota > Betaproteobacteria > Rhodocyclales > Azonexaceae > Dechloromonas > Dechloromonas sp. ARDL1. The sequence continues at coordinate 2,282,009 of NZ_CP168939.1, read as the reverse complement.
CTGATACAGCGAAATACCGCCAAAGCGGTTGTCGCCCTTGGCGTCGAAGGCGATGGTGCCGGTGACGCCCTTGAAGTTCACCTTCTGCAGCATCGGCAGATACTTGGCAGGTTCGACCGAGTTGGCCAGCTTCATGGCTTCGATCAGCGCGTTGGTCGCATCGTAGGCGTACGGCGCATAGAGCTGGATATCGGTGTTGAAGCGCTGCTTGAAGCGGTTTCTGAACTCGGTGCCGCCTGGCATCTTGTCGATCGGCAGGCCGGCCTGAGTGCAATAGACGTCATTCGACATGGCCTGGGCGGCCAGCTTCAGCATTTCGCTGGTGCACACGCCATCCCCGGCGAGGAAGCGGGCGTTGATGCCAAGCTGCTTGACCTGCTTGAGCATCGGCGCGCCCTGGGCGTCCATGCCGCCGTAGAAGATGGCGTCGGGCTGCTTGCTCTTGATGCGGGTGAGCAGGGCGGTGAAGTCGACAGCCTTGTCGTTGGTGTATTCGCGGGCAACGACCTGCACGCCGTGTTTCTTGAGGTTTTCAGCCAGTGCGTCACCGAGGCCCTGGCCGTAGGCGGTGCGGTCGTCGATGATGGCGATCTTCTTGGCGTTGAGCACGGTGGCGGCGTACTTGGCCATCACTTCGCCCTGCTGGAAATCGTTGGCGATGACGCGGTAGGCGATCTTCAGCCCCTGCTGGGTGAGTTTCGGGCTGGTGGCGGATGGCGTGATGGCCGGGATGCCGCCCTGTTCATAGATGGCTGCTGCGGGGATGGAGGTTCCCGAGGTGACGTGGCCGACGACGCCCTTGGCGCCGGCGTCGACGATGCGCTGGGCGACGATGGTCGCCTGACGCGGGTCGCCCTGGTCATCTTCGGTCATCATTTCGAAACGGATCTTCTGGCCGCCGATGGTGACGCCCTTGGCGTTGGCATCGTCCAGTGCGAGGCGGGTGCCGTATTCCTCGTCCTTGCCGACGTGGGCGATGGGGCCGGTCAAGGGGCCGGCGAAGGCGATCTTGGCAACCGTTTGGGCGTACACGGCGGCCGGTGCCGCCAGGATGCCGAGACCGGCGATGGCGAGAGCAATTTTTTTCATGTGTTGTCCTTGGTGTGTTGTCCGATACCTTCGCGGCATGTGGGAGGTATGCCGGTGCAGGGCCTTTGAGTAGTGACTTGATGAGGGCGATTGTACTGGAAGCGTGCCGGAAGGAAATCCGCCGTGCTGGGCGGGGCGTATCGGTACTGGGCTGCGTCGCTTGGGGTGGCGTTTCTCGGGATATCAGTCGTGCTCGCCGCTCTGCCTATCGGCCAGCGTCAGCCGGTGCTCCAAGGATGTGTTCAATAGTTCAAATGTTTCATATTTGAGAGGATTGACGGCTGTTTGTAACAATTCGTAACCATCTGTCATTTCTCTGTGACTAAAATGAAATCCCGTGATCGGAGAACTGCTATGTCAATCAAGTCGCGTTTGTTATTGCTGATCGCCGTGGCCTTGCTGGGATTGAGTGCGCTGGGGGGCGTTGGTTTTACTGTCAAGCGGATGTTGTCGAGCGTATTGCACGAAGCGGTCAACGTGCGTATCCCTTCCATTATCGGCCTAGAGGTGATCAACGAGGCGCAGACCGATCTGGTACGTCGTTCGTTGCAGGTTGCCATTTGGGAAAATGATTACAGTCCGCAGGCTAAGCAGTATTTCCGTGCGGCGCTGGCTGCCAAGGATGCAGCCTGGAAGCGGGCGGATGAGGGTTGGCGGGCATACGAGGCCATTCCGCAGACGGCGGATGAGAAGGTGCGCTGGCAGGAGTTCGTGGCGGCGTGGTCGGTCTGGAAGGCTGCCGATGCAAAGGTTACGGCAGAAATTCGCTTGCTTGCCGAAAACCAGAGCGAATCCGCGCAAAAGGAGGCATTCAAACGTTTCTATGCCGCCTTCCACGCTCAGGAAAAGCCATTCTCCACGGCAGAGGAGCATCTGGGCAGGGTGATTGAAATCAACGAACAAATTGCCCGCCGGGCAGCCGTGGAGGCTGGAAAGGTCGAGGAGAGCGCGACCTGGTGGATTGCCTTGGCCGCAATCCTCTGCTTTGCGCTGACTGTTTTTCTAGGTGTCTGGATCTACCGGAGCGTCATGGGGCCGCTCAATGCCATGCAAGCGACGATGAGCCGGATCGGCAGCGAACTGAATCTGCGCGAGCGTGTAGAGACCAGGAGCAGCGACGAGATCGGCCGGACCGCGCAGGCATTCAACGATCTGGTCGGGCAATTGCAAAATTCGTTTATCGACATCTTCCAACGCATGGGCGAGGTGCGTCAGGAGGTTGGGAATCTGGCCACCGCTGCGCAGGAGGTCTCGCAGGCCACCGCCCATCAGGCCTCGGCGGCGGCTTCGATGGCCGCTGCTGTGGAAGAGGTGACGGTCAGCATCAATCATGTCTCAGGCAGTGCCGCCGATGCACTGGCCATGTCGCAAGAAGCCGAGAGACGTTCCGATGGTGGAATCGCGACCATCGAACGCTCGGTTGCCGGCATGGGGGAAATATCCAATGCCGTGGCGCAGGCTGCCGGAGCGATTGCCGCGCTGGGCCGTCAGTCTGACGATATTTCGGCGGTGGTTCAGGTGATCAAGGATGTCGCCGATCAGACCAACCTGCTGGCGCTCAATGCTGCCATCGAGGCAGCCCGGGCTGGCGAACAAGGACGCGGCTTTGCCGTCGTGGCGGATGAAGTGCGCAAACTGGCCGAACGCACTACCAGCTCCACGGGGGAGATTGCCGCGATGATTTCTGCCGTCCAGCAGAGCAGTCAGGCTGCCGTTTCAGGCATGGAGCGCGTGGTGGATCAGGTTGCGCGAGAACAGGAGCTGAACCGGTCGGCGGGCACCGAAATCGCCGCTATCGGCAGCGAGACCCAGCGCGCTGCCGGGGCGATATCCGAGATCAACGAAGCGCTGCGCGAACAAAGTGCCGCCAGCAACGACATTGCCGCGCACGTGGAGTCCGTCGCTCAGATGACCGAGGAGAACCATGCCGCGAGCCAGCGTACGGCAGAGAGCGCGCAGCGGGTCGATCAGCTCGCGGAGGTCGTGCTCATGACGCTGGGACGGTACAAGCTGTAAAACGACTCCCCGGGCAACATCCTCCGCAGCGGAGGGCTGCCCTGCCCGGGGGACACCCTCTTTCGGGGGCGGCTGCTCGGCCTGTCTACTCGCGATAGAAACCGACGCCGATCAGGCTGCCGTTTTCGCGGCGGACGAAAGTGCGCTTGTTTTCCACGGCGTTGGTGATCGGGTTGCGCCAGACGTAATCGACGCTGCCTTCGCCCTTGTTGCGCGCCAGTTCGAGCATTTCCTTCATGAGCGGCTTGCCTTCCACGTCGTGCAGGTCGCTGGCGTCGGTGCCGGTCCATTTCGGATTCATGCCATGGGCCTCGAACTTGCCGTTCGCCAGGTTGACCGCGAAGACGTAGAGATCGTCGCGCACGAAGGGGCCGTTGCGGTCGTTGAAACTGGCCAGCGCCCTGGCCATTCCCTGGCGGCGGATCTGGTCGCTGGCGGCGTCGAGCAGCTTGCGCGCGTCGTCGGCGCTGGAGCGCGGCGCGTAATAGCCGACCCCGAGGATGTAGTTGCCGTCGCGGTACAGCCAGGCGTGTTTCGGTTCGACATGGTTGCTCTTGCGATTGAGCCAGACGTAGCGGATGCGCGCTTCGGCCTGTTTGTCGGTGACCGCGATCATCTCGCGGAAGAGCGGCAGGCCGGCGGCATCGACCGTGTCCAGCACGTTCAGGCCGACCAGTTCGACCGGCGCGGCGCCGTTGGCGACATAGGTTCCCTTGGTGTCGATCACGTAAACGTACAGGTCTTTCTTGACGAACGGGCCGCTGCGGTTATTAAAAGCCTTCCAGGATTTTTCCGGCCCGTTGGCCTTCAGGTATTTGACGGCCTGGTCGAACAGGGCGCGGGCCTCGCGCGGGGTGGCGTGGTCGGCGGCGAAGGCGATGGCGCTGGCGGCAGCCAGGCTCAGCGCGGCGAGGGTACGGCGAATGCGGTATGGCATGGACGGGTCTCCGGTTTGGATGGGTTGGTTTTTCGGCGTCAGGCTTGGTGCCGGGCAGATGTCAGGTTTTCGATGTTCAGGCGACGCCAGGGCTATGCATATCCACCAGGCCGTGGCGGGCGGCGAAATGGAGCAGCTTGAAGTCGCTGTCGGCATCGAGTTTCTGGCGGATCATCGACAGGTAGTTGAAGATGGTTTTCGGACTCAGGTGCATGGCATCGGCGATGTCGCTGGCCGTCTCGCCGTGGGCGAGCAGGCGCAGCACCTCGAATTCGCGTGGGGTCAGCTGGTGCAGCGGTGTTTCGCCGTCGATCGCCTCGCCGGCCAGGATGTCGGCGATGTCGGCCGAAAAGGCGCGGCGGCCGGCCGCGACGCGGCGGATGGCGTCGATCACCTCATCCGGTTCGCAATACTTGGTCAGGTAGCCGTGGGCGCCGCTTTTCAGCGCCTGCGTGACGTGGCCGGCGCTGTCGTGCATGGACAGGACCAGGATGCGCAAGGTCGGGAGGCGGGCGAGCATGCCGCGAATCGCCTCGATGCCGCTGCTGCCCTTGAGGCTGAGGTCGACCAGCGCGACATCCGGCAGGCTGCGGATGACCAGCGCGTTGGCCTCGTCGGCGCTCGATGCTTCGCCCACCACCTCGAAACCGGGCTCCGCCGACAACAGGCGACGGTAGCCGGTGCGGACCACGGCGTGGTCGTCGATCAATACGATGCGCATCATTCCCTCTCTCCTTTCCTTCCTTTCACCGTTCCGGCCTGCGCCGGCAACTCGGCTGACAGCCGGAGGCCGCGGCCCGGCAAGCTGTCCAGCTGCAAGTGCCCGCCGGCCATTTCCAGCCTTTCGGTCATGCCGAGCAAGCCGCCGCGCCGGGCCGCGCCCGCCTGCGGCAAGCCGTCGCCATCGTCCTCGATGCTCATCCGCAAGCGCGCCGCATCGGCGGTGACGACGACCGTGCAATGCCGGGCGCCGCTATGGCGGACGACATTGGTCAGCGCCTCCTGCAATATCCGGTAAAGCGTCAGGGCCGCCATTTCATCGACTTCCGGCCAGTGTTCCGGCAGTTCCATTGCAAATTCGATGCCGGTTTCGCGATTCCGCCAGCCGTCGAGCAGTTCGCGCAGCATGGCGGCCAGCCCCGAGGCATCCAGGCCGTGCGGGCGCAGGGTCTTGAGCATGGCCCGCAGCTGGTTTCCCGAGTGGCGGATGTCGCGCCGCAGGTCGGCCGCGCATTCGGCGATAGCCGCTGCGTCGAGACGGGCGGCATGGCGTTCGAGGTGGGCGGCGGTGGCATTGATGGCGGTCAGCGTCTGCCCCATTTCGTCGTGCAGGTCGCGGGCCAGGGCGCGGCGCTCCTCTTCCTGAACCGCGATCAGCTGGCGGGCGAGGGCGCGCTGGGCGGCGCGCGCCGCCGCCAGTGCCTCGGCCAGCCGGTCGATGGCGCCGGCTACCTGGCGAAATTCCCGCAGGGCGAAGGTGGGCAGCGCCGGGTCGGATTCACCACGCGCCAGGCGGTGCAACCCGCTTTCCAGTTCGCGCACCGGGCGCAGGGCGCGGTCGGCTGCCCACCAGGCGGCGAGCAGGGTTGCTCCAGAATAGAGCAACAGGGTGATCAATAAACGAACAGTGTCCCCCAGCCGTTCCTCGATTTCCGACGCCGGGTTGGGGGCGATGATCAGGCGATGTTCGCCGACGCGTATCTCGTGCTCCGGGCCGGCCTCGGGGACCAGGCCGAGGCGCACCAGCAGCGGCGGGGTTTCCGGTGCCGCCGACGTGCCGGCGCTGCGGATGCTCAGATGCCGCAGGTCGGCTTCGGCCAGCCGCTTCGGCAGGTCGGGGGCGGCCCCGTCGGCGGCGAGCAGCACATCGACCAGGCGTGACGAAGCCTCGACCTCGGCGCCGATGTCGGCACGCAGGGAGTGCAGCTGGACGATCAGGGCCATCGCCAGCAGGCCGCCGAGCAACAGGCCGAGCCAGCCAAGCAGGCGGCGTCGCAGATCCATGGACTCTCCTCGTCGATTGTTTGGGCAAGCCGTTGCAGGTTCCATACCCGCCCCGGAGGCGAAGGCGCAAAGCCCGGGAATTTTTCCCGAGTGGCGGGGGATCGTCTCCCGGGACGAGCCAGCGAGTGGCCTCCTAGACTGGCCTGGCCTGTCGGCAAGCGCTGGCAGACCCCACGGGGACGATACGAACACCTATCTGGAGACAAGGAAAACATGATGAACACGCACTGCCCCTCCCGCCGGACGCTGCTTGCCGCCCTGGTTGCGGCCACGCTCTGCACCCCCGCGCTGGCCGGCAAAACGGTGAGCTGGGAAGATATCCTCAATGACGACAAGACCACGCAGGACGTGCTTTCCTATGGCCTGGGCCTGAAGGCGCAGCGCCACAGCCCGCTGGCCAAGGTCAATACGAAGAACGTCGACAGCCTGGTGCCGGCCTGGAGCTTCTCCTTCGGCGGCGAAAAGCAGCGCGGGCAGGAGGCACAGGCCTTGGTGCACGACGGCGTGATCTACGTCACCGCCTCGTATTCCCGCATCTTCGCGATCGATGCGCGGAGCGGGAAGCGCCTCTGGGAGTACGAAGCCCGCCTGCCGGACGATATCCGCCCGTGCTGCGACGTGGTCAACCGGGGCGCCGCCATCTACGGCGACAAGATCTACTTCGGCACGCTGGACGCTGCCGTCGTCGCCCTCAACAAGGACACCGGCAAGGTGGTCTGGCGCAAGAAGTTCGGCGACCACAAGGTCGGCTACACGATGACCGGCGCCCCCTTCGTCGTGAAGGACCAGAAGAGCGGCAAGGTATTGCTGGTGCATGGTTCGTCGGGCGACGAATTCGGCGTTGTCGGCTGGCTGTTCGCCCGCGACCCGGATACCGGCGAGGAAGTCTGGGCGCGTCCGATGGTCGAGGGCCACATGGGCCGCCTGCACGGCAAGGACAGCACGACGACCGGCGATCCGAAAGCGCCGAGCTGGCCGGAAGGGCCGGACGGCAAGAAGGTCGAGGCCTGGCATCATGGCGGCGGCGCGCCGTGGCAGACCGCCAGCTACGATGTGGACAAGAACATGGTGGTCATCGGTTCCGGCAACCCGGCGCCATGGAATACCTGGCACCGCACCAAGGAAGGCGACGACCCGCGCAACTGGGACAGCCTGTTTACCTCCGGTCAGGCTTATGTGGATGCCAACACCGGCGAGCTGAAAGGCTTCTTCCAGCACACCCCGAACGATGCCTGGGACTTCTCCGGCAACAACGCGGTCGTTCTCTTCGAGTACAAGGATCCGAAGACCGGCAAGCTGGTCAAGGCCTCGGCCCACGCCGACCGCAACGGCTTCTTCTTCGTCACCGACCGCGAGAAGCTGTCGGACGGTTCCGGCTACCCCAACAAGCCGACCTCGCTGATCGGAGCCTGGCCCTTCGTCGAGGGCATCACCTGGGCCAAGGGTTTCGACCTCAAGACCGGCAAGCCGATGATCGTCGACGGCCAGCACCCGCCGAAACCGAAGGAGGGGGCCGACAAGGGCGATTCGATCTTCGTCTCGCCGCCCTTCCTCGGCGGCACCAACTGGATGCCGATGAGCTACAGCCCGCAGACCGAGTTGTTCTACATCCCGGCCAACCACTGGGCGATGGACTACTGGACCGAAAAGCTCACATACAAGGCCGGCTCTGCCTATCTCGGCCAGGGTTTCCGCATCAAGCGCCTGTTCGACGACCACGTCGGCACGCTGCGCGCCATCGATCCGAAGAGCGGCAAGATCGCCTGGGAGCACAAGGAGAAGTTCCCGCTCTGGGCCGGCACCCTGACCACCGCCGGCGGCTTGGTGTTCACCGGCACTTCCGACGGCTACGTGAAGGCCTTCGACGCCAAGAACGGCAAGGAATTGTGGAAGTTCCAGACCGGCTCCGGCGCGGTCTCCGTGCCGATCACCTGGGAAATGGACGGCGAGCAATACCTCGGCATCCAGTCCGGTTATGGCGGCGCCGTGCCGTTGTGGGGCGGCGACATGGCCGACCTGACCAAACAGGTGACGCAGGGCGGCTCGATGTGGGTGTTCAAGCTGCCGAAGATGGCGAAGAAGTAAGCCTCCCCCGCGCCGGGAGCGACCTTTCCCCGCCCCCGGCGTTTAACCGACAGGGCCGGTGCTGCATGGACACCGGCCCCGTCACCTCTTTTCGAGCATTGCCCCTACCGCTACACAGATCGGAAACTGCCCCAATGCGTTGTCTGCTTCTCATCGCCCTGTTGCTCCGATTGCCCATGGCCCTTGCGCAGGAGGCCGGCCAGCCGCTGGTCATCAACGGCTGCGGTATCTGGCCGCATACCCAGTGCCGCGGCGTCGACCTCCGCCACGCCAATCTGGCGGGAAAAAATCTCGCCGGCGCCGATTTTTCCGGCGCCAACCTGGCTCGCGCCAACCTCACCGGCGCCAATCTGGCCGGGGCAAACTTCGATGGCGCCGACTTGACCGCCGCCAAGCTGGTCAAGGCCGCCGCACCGACGGCCACCTTCCGCGGCGCCCGCCTGGTCGGCGCGGATCTCGAATTTGCCCGCCTGTTCCGCGCCGATTTCAGCGAGGCCGACCTGGCCGGCGCCAATATGGAGGCGGCCAAGGCCAATTTCGCCTGGTTCATCGGTGCCCGGCTGACCAATGCCAATCTGCAGGAAAGCAAATTCTTCACCGTCAATTTCCGCAAGGCCGACCTGACGGGTACCTACCGTCGCTTTGCCGTTTTCCACGAAGCCGATTTCGAGGGCTGCACCGGCTGCCCGACCGAATGGTGACCACCATGAACACATTGCTCATCGCCGTGATGGCCGTGCTTTTTTCCGCGTCGGCACTGGCCAACGAAGTCGCCGTGGCGCCCTCCGTGTCGCCCGACGGCCTGCCGCCGCTCGGCGAAACCTGGCGTAGCGAAAACCCGTATCGCGGCAACCCCGAGGCCATCGCCATCGGCCAGCAAGCCTACAACCAGGCCTGCGCCCGCTGCCATGGCGCCGACGCCAGCACCAACGCCGCCCCGGCCCCCGATTTGCGCAACCTCAACCGCTTCTGCCGACGGATAAGCGACGCCGAACTGAACGCCGCCTGCATGCGCGACAACGATGCCTATTTCGCCAAGACGGTCCGCCACGGCAAGATCATCCTCGGCGTCACCCACATGCCGCCCTGGCAGGGCGTGCTCAAGCAGGAACTGGCCTGGGCCATCCAGACCTTCGTCGAGTCGAGAAGAAGCGCCTCGCGGGAATGAAACCCGGTCAGCCGCATTGCCGAATTTCTCCGGCGATCAGGCGGTAGTACCAAAAGGATTCGTCGTTGGCCAGGCGTTCGCCAAAGCGGGCGGGCGACACCCCGGTGATCCTGCGAATCTCGCGCCCCATGTGCGATTGATCGGCAAAGCCCGCATCGGCCGCGATGTCGGCAAGGTTTGGCGTGCCGCCGTTGCGGACGGCAACGCGATGGATGAAGGCCTCTTCGACGCGGATGAACAACTGCAGGTCGCGATAGCTCTGGCCCGTCCAGTCGCGGACAAGGCGTTGCCAATGACGCAGGCTGCGCCCCGCGCTGGAGTGGGTGGCTCGGGTCGCCACCGAGCGTACCCAGTCGCCGATATACGGTGCCGGACTGGGCCGAAGCGGCTCTTTCCACAATGGCCGGATTTCCTTTTCGAGAAGCGCGAACGTGGTCGGTGCGCCGGCATCAAGGACAGCTTGGCAAGCCCGGAGCAGGGCCGGCGGGGCCACCGCTTCCAGAGGCAGGTGGCGATCCCGGTAGCTTTCCACGGGGTGGCCGATGAGGCGTTTGAAGGCTTCCGGATATATGCCGACGGACAGGGCATGTACGGACCCCGGCGACCAACTGGCCACCGGGCCGCGCTGCGGGCCGGAGAGGGTAAGTCTTGGCAAGGGCGGGCCGAGCGCGAATCGGTTTCCCTGTGCCTCGCCTTCGACCAGATGCAGTGTTCCTTCGAAAATCCACGAGATCACCGCCATCGGTGTCGCCGGGTAGTAGTTGAGACGATCCAGCTCGCCCAGCGAACAACCGCGTGTGTCGCGCTCGATGCCGGCCAACAGGCAGGCGCCGAGGGCCGGGGAGGGGATGTGCAGGCGGGAGAGCGGTGTCTTCAACGGGTGTCGTTTGCGTTCTAGCGAGGCGCTGGCGGAGCGGGCAGGATGGCATGGATCGACATCCGCGAGTAGCTCATCATGAAAACGATAATTCAGGGCCGCCTGTCGCACAAGCTGCGCAGCATGGCCGTATCAGCCGCCTGTTTGTGCCGTGTGGCGCTGGGGCGGGCATTGGGCAGGCCATTGGTGAAAGCGTGGCCGTTTCTGTTCGAATACGGCACGCGCTATACGCGAGCCCAGTTCAATCATGCCTTTCGTATCAGCCATGACATTGCCGAAAGCCGGGCCTACTTCGACAGCGTCTACGGCATGACCGAAACCTATCCCGACGTGAGCGTACGCGAGACCGGCGACGGCGAGCCGCGTGGCACCTGGTTCCTGCCGCAGACGCGCCACAGCGATGCCACCCTGCTGCACTTTCACGGCGGCGGCTACACCTTCTACGCCGGCGTGTCGCGCCACTTCGCGGCCTGTCTGGCGCATACGCTCGGGGTGGCTGTTTTCGCGCCTGACTACCGCCTGACGCCCGAGCACCCGCATCCCGCCCAGCTGGATGACGGGCTTGCCGCCTACGCCCATGTGCTGGCCCACGGCACCCCGCCGGAAAAACTGGTGCTGTGCGGCGACTCGGCCGGCGGTCACCTGGCGCTGATGGTGTTGGCGAAGCTGCGGGACGTCAATCTGCCGAAACCGGCACTCACCGTTGGCATCAGCCCGTGGACCGATATCGGGCGGCGCGGCGCCAGCCAGTTCGGCAACGACCCGTACGATATGGTGCAGGGCTACATGACCCTGCAATTCGCAAAGTGGCTCAAGGGCGGGCAGGCGCTGAGCGACGCCGCCTTGTCGCCGATCGGGCAGGACTATCGCTCGCTCGGGCCGATCTACCTGCAGGCCGGTGGGCGGGAAATCCTGGTCGACATGATCCGCGATTTCGCGAGCCTGGTCGCCGCCCAGGGCGGCAGCGTTCGCCTCGATGTCTGGCCGCAAATGAATCACGAGTTCCACGCCTATGGAGCCTACCTGCCCGAGAGCCGTGAAGCCCTGGCCTGCCTGCGCCGGGCCGTTGCGGCATGCGTCGGGCAGGCCGGGGGCTTTGCGCCGAACGAGCGAACGGAGCGCGATAGTTTGTCCACCTGACGAGCGCCGTAGCGCCGGGTTGCAAGCGCCACGCCTTGTCATTCCCTCGGCATGCGTGCACGATGACGAGCGTGTAAAACTATTGCCGAGAGGCTTTCGGAGCTCATTCCATCATGCCCATCGAAGAACGCATACACATTGCGGTTCCGCCCCTGTTCATCGACCAGATCTGGAGCGAGGTCGACCGTTGGCACCTCTGGGACCCGGACACGCGGCAGGCAAGGCTGGACGGGCCGTTTGCCGTCGGCTCCACGGGGCGTATCGTTCCCACCAAGGGCATGGGGGTGGCGATGGTGGTGACAGAGCGCACTGTAGGCCAATCGTTCACAGTCGAAGGCCATCTTCCGCTCTTCCGCATGCATTTCGAGCACCGGGTCGAGCCGGCCGACGGGGGCTGCGAGGTCATGCACCGCGTCTGGTTTACCGGGCCGCTGCGCTTTCTGTTCGGCCCGGGCGTCGCCAGGATGGTGCGCGACGGGCTCCCGCGAACCATGCGCTCGCTTAAGACCTATGCTGAGCAACGGCTGGCGTAGGATCGGCAAAGCACCACCTGATCCGACAATGTTCCATAACTCAATGCCGCTTGGAACCTTGATATTCCATATGGTTCACGGCACGATCAGAGAATGAAGATAGCAGCTTCGTTAAGGGCTTTTCGCAATGACTAAAAAGAACCAGCTCAATATTGCAATAGCTGCAACCTTTGGATACCTGATCGGAATAGAACTGATTGGTCCCTACCTGCCAAACTGGCTTGCCATTCCCTTATCGCTAATTGGCGGCGGTGCCCTGTTGCCCTATAACCCCCAAAGCGTCGTGTGCTGGGGCATTGGCAGGATCGCGACAGAAATCGATGCTTGCTTTGACCGTATCAGTCCCGCGCTTGGAGGGAGGTGGCGTGGATAACGGGTAGTAGCCGTTCTCGTTCCGATCCGGTGCTGTGCGGTTAAGCTTCGCACTATTCGAAGCCATCCGGTGAGTTATAACGATACATATCTGATTGCGACATTTGAATATTTCGGTCTTTGGCAAAGAAAAAATCACGTTACAAGCAACATAGAGGGGGTTATCAATGATTAATTCAAACTCATCAAAATTGGTTATCTGCAGCGTAGTGGTGGCGCCTGCGAGAAAATTGGTTTTTTATAGACTCCGAACTTGGTTGGACCAAGTTGTAAAAATAGTAGTACATACATTTGCTGTCGAAGAATCCAAAGTTCCATTGGATCCGGAAAATCCCGATGGATACTGGTATTGCGCCGGGGATTTTTGCAATATCGATGAGTCAGGTGTTTCTCAGCACTTGAGTGATGCTGATGTTGACTATGCAAAATGCCTGGTTGCGCCAAATATCAAGGACGATCATCCCGCTCGGGAATCCATGGTTATCTTGGGGCAATACGGTATTCACTATGTTTGCCACAACATAACCAATAGAGTTTTGTATTCGACTGCAAATAAGGACACTATCATTGATCTTGATATTGTTACCACAGGATACGAGCTTGTTGTAAAAAGTGCCCTAGCAGGCTGCTGAAATACCGCCCTGCAACTGCAGACGGTGGCATGGAACGGAGTCGTTTTTCGTAAGGCGAAGCGGATTTTCGGTCGTTCGCACGTGTTTTACAGGGATTCCGAGGTGTTTTCCTATCATATTGCCCCCAGCGGACGGATTGCTCCCAAGGAGCGCATGCGCGTCAGGTTGTAGGCGGCCATGGTCAGCACGAACAACTGATCGACCTTCTCCAGTCCGCGCACCATCACCTGGCGTATCGGCCCAATGAACTTGGCCCAGCCGAATCCCTGTTCGATGAGTTTGCGCTTTTGCTGGGAGATCGCGTAACCGTCACTGCCGGCAATGTCGTCCGGCACGGCAGAACGGCGATGGCTGGTGTTCTGCGCCACATGGGGAATGACATTCAGTTCGATGAGTGCCGCAATGAATTCCTGGGCATCGTAGCCCTTGTCCGCGCCGAGGGTGATTTCAGCCGTTTCGCCGGCGACTTGGCGGGCATCGGCGATCAGGGCCTTGGCAACTTCCCGCTCGGCATAGCCATCGGCCGTGGTCACGACCGCACTGGCAATGAGTCCGTGGCGGTTGTCGCTCAAGGTGTGTCCCATGTAGCGCAACTCACTGGCGGTATTGCCCTTGCGGTACAGTCGGGCATCCGGGTCGGTACGTGAGGCGTGGGTGTCATTGCTGCGTGACTGGCCCTTGAAATTGCCGCCGCCTTCATCATCTCCGCCGTCCTTGCGCAGGAAACTCTTGTGTCCCGCCCAAGCCTGGATGAGCGTGCCGTCGACACTGAAATGTTCGCCTGATAGCCAGTTCTGCTTCTCGGCAATGGCCAGTACCGCATTGAAGAGTTCGATCACGGCATCGTGGGCAATCAGGCGTTCGCGATTCTTGGTGAAGACGGTGGGCACCCAGACTGCATCGTCCATCGATAGGCCGATGAACCAGCGAAAGAGCAGGTTGTACTGGGTCTGCTCCATCAATTGCCGTTCCGAGCGAATGCTGTAGAAGATTTGCAGCAGCATGGCACGCAGGAGTTTCTCCGGGGCAATGCTGGGGCGACCGCCTTTGACGTCGGCGGCATACATGCCGCTGAGCAGGGGTTCGATATCCTTGAGCGCCCGATTCACCATCGCCCGGATCGGCCGCAACGGGTGCTGCGCCGGCACAAAGTCGTCCAGGCGACGCATCGTAAACAAACTCTCGGTGAAGGTGTCGGCTCCGCGCATGATCCGCTTTGTGCTCTCGGTAATCTCGGTGAATCTCTATAACGATCAAACCCGCTGTTTCGTCGACAGGATGGGGAAGTATTTCAGCAGCCTGCTAGGTATATACGGACAAAACAAAGTAGAGTGGGAAAGGCGCAAAGAAAACTGCTCCGGGTCAATTTGTATAGCCGATGGCGGGAGAATTGCTGCTCCATTAATTGGTGGCTTGGAGAAAACGCGGGAAGATGAAATCAGAAAAATTCACCTACGTGCCGCTCGTTGGGATATTGCAAAAGCTGAGAGGCTTACTCTTGCTTTGGCAACCATCGATTATAAATTTTATTTGAGGACGCAAGAAATTGTTGAGGAATTCGACCGTCATGCCATCAGTTTTGCAACCGCCAATTTGAAAATGGTGAATGCTTGCGCCGTTCTTTTTTCGGAGACCATAGGCGAAGTAGGGCTGGATATGACGAGGCGAATTTACCCCGATTGCAATATCGAATTGGAGATAGAGAAAGAAGCCGAGCCATTAAGAGTCTATATGGCGGCCAGTCGATAAGCACCTATCCCTGTGGTAACCGGCCGTCAGACCTAAATCCAAGTCTAGCCGGTTACCCTGATCGCTTGGTTGCCTGCGACTGCTTACAAATCGCCCATAGTATTTTCAGGGGGACGTCGGGGCAATCGCATCGCGCATGGTGAATTGGATTCTAAAGTCAGCTGCCTTTTCATTACCTGGGGACATCGGAACGGCCAACCCGTCAAGCACACTGTGCAATTCAGTTGCGCAACGCCGCTCAATTTAAATACAGCGGATCATAATCATCTCGCCGAAATTCCTCCGGAGACTCACTGCATGTTCAGCCTTGAATTCCTGATCACCTCGCTCATTGTCGTGCTCATCCCCGGGACGGGGGTTGTCTTTACGGTATCGACCGGTCTTGTTCTGGGACGGAAAGCCAGCGTGTTTGCCGCGTTGGGATGCACGGCGGGGATTGTTCCGCATCTGTTGGCGACCGTTCTGGGTCTGGCTGCGATCATGCATACGAGTGCCCTGGCATTCCAGGTGCTCAAATACGCGGGCGTCGCCTACCTGTTCTACATTGCCATTGCCACTTGGCACGACAAATCGGCTTTCGCCGTCGACGGATCGGCCTCGTCAACCACGGCTGTCAGCCTTGTGCTGAAGGGGTTCTTGCTCAATATCCTCAACCCCAAGCTGACCATTTTCTTCTTGGCATTTCTGCCCCAATTCGTGCAGCCGGCAACGACGGAGCCACTCATGCACCTCATGGTTTTGAGCGCCACGTTCATGGTCATGACATTTGTCGTATTCGTGGTTTATGGGTTCATGGCGCATGTATTTCGCACCGCCGTCATTGAGTCGCCGCGAGTCCAGGCGTGGCTGCGGCGAGGTTTCGCTGCCACGTTCGCGGGCCTTGGGAGCACTCTCGCGCTCAGCGAAAAGTGATGCCCGAACTCACAATCCACCCAATGCAGCGCGACAGGGCGGTCCCACGCGGTTGAAACAAGGCCTTGGGCGCCAGGAGACCTTCGAGCAGTAGCACTGGTTGATAGCTTTGCCGTGCCAAGCCACGGCTTCGGTATCGCGTCTTCTCAAACAGGAGCAGTGATGAAAACGTTGATGCTGTAGAAAAACCCTTTTCCAGCTGGATTTTCGGCAAAAATATGGCACAGATTTTCTCGGCACCATTTTGCTTTTCATGCATTTGAACTGGTCATCCGCTGCTCTCTGCTTTCTGGGGTGGCGATAACCGACTGGCGAGGAGATTCCCTCTCTTATTGCCTACTGCCCATAGGCGCTGGCGCCACTCTTGTCATTGCGGTAACGGCTGTCGAAGCGGGAGATGTCGAATTCGTGCTTAATCAGGTGATGCACGGCATGCTCTAAATTACCGGGCAGTAACTGCTTCTCCAAATCTACCGCGAGAAATCTCGGGCTGGTGTCGATTGCTTTGTAGCGGGTCATGGCACTTCCCCGAATTCACCTTCGGGTTGGAGCCTTGTTATTCCATATGGTTCACGGCACGATGACGGCATGAATACTATTTTTCTACGCCGTCGTTGGGCTACAAATCACGATACCGGAGCACGAAGTGCGCCGAATGTTGATGCGAAGTAAGTACGACAAACTCTTTGCCGTGTTTGAAAGTCTGTGCGCGAAATTGGCGGCGCTACCAGACGACAATGCCCACGACCTAATCAGTAGTTGGGAGAAGGCTAAGGTTCAATGCGTCCAATGGCTGTCTGATCCTCAGTCAGGAGTCACGAAGTCAAAAATGGCTGCCGGGTTGGAGCAGGGGCTGCGTGAAACTCCGCAACGCCTTCAACGAATCGCGCCTCAATGGAGAGGTAAAGCAGTTGTGGCATTACAAACGGCAATTGAAAATGAATATCCTGAGTTTGTTGTCAAACAACGAGATGCCCTTGCTAAGGTGTTGAGTCACGGTTTAATCCAGAGCGAGTCTGAGTTTTATCTCATCCGGCACGAAGTTGAATGTTTGGAGGAAATTTCAGGATCAGATGCATTGCTGTCCAAATACTACGGCCTGATTGAAGCTTATGAATCGCGCTGACATTGCCTGCGTTCCACAATTTTCGACCTCATGGCACATGAAATGAAAACATCTCCGTTCATGAAAAAACCTCAATCTGAGCCATTGAGCCTGCGCCGAGTTCTCATGGCACTGGTGCTTGTATTGGGCATTTTCTGGTTGTTGGCAACTCAACGGGAGGCGATACGAGAGCACCGGTTGTACTTCACTGAAAATCGCAAAGATGTTGTTTTCCAGTTGTCAGAGCTTTCCGAGGCATGGACGGAAAAAAAGCTTCGGGAGAAATTTGCGGATATTCCGCTGAACTGCTACCCAAATCCTGGTGAGGGCTTGGGGGATTTGGCGTGTGCGTTGGATACAAAGTCATTCAACGGGGTCCCCGCTTTATTCATTTCCTTTTTCTTTGCCTCCGGTCGCCTTCAGCAGGTTTCGATCAACATCCCCTGGTGGAAACATCAGGCAGCTTACGATTACCTTGTTGCATCGATGGGGCGGCAGACTGCATCGCAACTCTTTCCTTATGCTGGCGTACGATTGCATGGCTGGAATCTGCCCAGTGGTGCCGCCGTTTTTTATAACCGCGATAAGTCGGTAAACCCTTTGTCGTGGAATGCCATCAACTGGCGTAGCGCTTCTTCATGTGCAGCGGATGGTTGCTTCTTGTCCGGGAAACCATGACCCATCCCATTCTGTAAGGCAGCCGGTGAATTCAAATTTTGGAACGCATGATTCCGTTACCGCTAGTCTTGAGGTACTGGGCAGCCGAAGTAAAGTGCGACGCTATCTTGTTCGCCGTCATATTAAATGTCGTTCAGGTAATATTTTCCCGGAAAGTATGTCCGCGGGTATTTGACCTCCGCCTTCAAGGCATCCTCCCTGCCATGAGACCCAATCCATCATGAAATGGCCCTTTGACCAACCACCCAACTGTGCAACTTTTGTCACACGCGGGGTGATAGAGAGCAAAAAACCCATCCTGTTTGTTTCCCATGACGAAGATGACCATGGTTGGCAGTTCCATGACACTCTCGACGCACAGGCAGACGACGCACGCATCGTCTGCCTAAGCCATGTTCTGGAAATCGACCCAACGATGCGTGATTTCGCCGATCTTCCTCCCGGTTGGGTTGCGTGGCGCCAGGATGAAAACAGTCCGTGGAAGCGAGAGCTTGCGCCACCGGAAGAGGGTGAAGCCTGACATTGCGATCAACGCCGCTTGCCCCGGCCCCCTGAGTCGCTTCCCTCACTTGCCTCGCCTGCCTCCATTGCTTGAATCATGAAATGCCTCGTCGTCATTGCGCATCCGAATACCGACAGCTTGTGTCATACGATGGCCCAGTCCGCGATTGCCGCATTGAGAGGGAAAGGTCACGAAGTGATCATCGAGGACCTCTATCTTTCCGGATTCTCTCCCGCGCTCACGCTCGATGAGCGCCAAAGCTACTACCGTCCATCGTTCGCATCGGCTGCCGTTCAGGATCAAATCGACCGCCTGCTTTCCGCCGATGCGTTGGTGCTTGTCTTTCCTACCTGGTGGTTTGGTTTTCCTGCCATCTTGAAAGGGTGGTTTGACCGAGTATGGGCTCCCGGGGTCGCCTACGATCACGCCACCGATTTCGGCCCAATCAAGCCAAAGCTCGATAATCTCGAAAGAGCGTTGGTGCTGACTTCTCTCGGCTCGCCCTGGTGGGTTGATCGCCTGGTGCTGCGGCAGCCGGTGAAACGTGTACTAAAGACCGCTCTGTTGGGAACTTGTGCGCCGAACTGCCGGCTTGAAATGCGATCGCTTTACAAGGCGGAATCTCTGACGCAACCTCAAGTTCAGTCATTCTGTGCACGTATCGAGAAAACCCTTTCGAAATGGTAGTTGTCATTCCCCATCTGCTGCTTGACTCGGCGTTCCAAGGGATATGCCACAAACGGAGCGTCCACGGCTTGGCCCATGGAGGAATGCATGCGCTGGGCTGAACTGGGTCTTGCCGCAATTTTGGGGGCGCTGTTTACTGCCTTCAGTTTCCTGCCCGGCCCGTGGTGCGACCCGGCTCCCGTTCGTCCTCTTGCCGGAATCTTCGTCGTTGTCGCGACCATGTTTTATCTGCACCTCGTCGACGATGACCGCCGCCCCGTGGTTGGCGCCTGGCACCGAATGCTTGTCGGTTCTGCGGCGGGCATTACGGTTGCCGCCATCGCAGGTGCTTCAGCTGCGTTGTACGTGCTGCTCGCACTGGTAGGGGCCATGCTTGGGTACATCGGTTTTCGGTGGCTGAAGCATCTCCCTCTCTAGTCGCATAGCGGAATAGCGAGGGGATGGCAGCCAATGGGGTTAGCATGCGGCGTTACGGTAGATCATCGGAATCATTTGCAAGACGGGGAGTCCATAAATCTATGTTAGGTGCTCATGAGCGGGCCTGAAATTCTGGAAACAGAGGGAGTTGAGACGCTCTATGTACACGGGGCGACCGTCGGTGACCTCATCGGATTCCTGCACCCGCAGGTTCCATGGGTGTGGGTTCTGGGGCACATGCCAAACACCCGCTTCGAGTGGTGGGAAACCGCGCAGCCCTTCCGTCAAGGTGGCCCTTCGATAGCGGCCGAGTATCGTCTGATTGGGTATGATCTTTTGCTGTCAACCCCGCGCTTCCTGGAACTCTCATCCGAATTCGAAGGGCATGGCATTTCACTCATTCAAAGCCACCATCGCATGCCGAATGCGCTTGATATGGACCGAATTCCGGAAAATCAGCGTTTGAAGATACTTCGCAGCAACGGTGCCTTTCTTCGAATCGAGCTGCCGCATGCCGTTGAAACAGCTCAAGTTCAATGCTTTGAAAAAGCTTACCTGGCCAGCGTTGTCGCATCACGCAAGTCGTTCAGGCAGCTCCCCGAAGGCACTGCTTGATTTCAACGTTGGCTGAGCATCCGCATCTGGACAGGGAAATCCCTTTCATTCGTCGGGCCGCATTAAACAACATTGGGAGGCGCCATGGGTACTTGGGGAACGGGTCTATATTCCGATGACACGACTTGCGATGTCCGTGATCGCTACGTCCTGAACTTGAAGGCGGGGCTTTCTTCTGACGATTCATGCCAGGACATCCTGGATCGCCATGGCGATCTCCTTCGCAACACCGAAACAGCCTGCCTGGTGTACTTCGCGCTGGCTGACACGGCATGGCGATATGGCCGCCTGAACGAGGCCGTGAAGGATCGGGCGCTCTCGCTGCTCAAATCGGGCGGCGACATTGCCGTCTGGGAACGCGATGCCCCCAGCGATGCCGCATCGCGGCGCAGGACGCTCAGGGAACTGGAGAGGCGCCTCGGCACGCCGCAGCCAGCCGCAAAGACAATCAATATTTCGCAACCGAAACCCAAGAAAATCCGCACCACCGCTCCCATCGGTTCGGCCTTTTTACTGGCGCTACCCGGCCAAGGCTTCGCACTTCTCGTCCTGGTGGGATTCATGGAGCTTGAAAAGAGCATTGATCCGGTCTTTTCGGTCCTGGATCGGCGAATCGCTTCGCCGGCGGAGTTGCCTGCCCAAATCACGGGTGACGACAAAACACTGGTGCTTTCGAAGTCGTTTCACCGGGCGTTCGAGCATGTTGCGATCCTTCCCAAGGACGAGAGAAGGAGCATCCTGTCAGGGCTGGAGCGGGTGGATGTATCCGCCGTCTCTCCTATGCCCTACGCGCGGGAGAGTACGGTTTGGCTGTCCGTCAGTCGTATGGCAAACGAGATCGATGCCCACCTGGCATCGCTACTGTCCCCTGAACAGCCAATCGCGTCCCCCTAGGACGAGCCGGGGTCGGTAGGGGCACGTGAAGCAAAAAAAACGGCCCGACTGCCGAAGCGGACGGGCCGTGGGGGTGAGGCGCTTGCGCGCCCCGAGGGAGAGGCCGTTTAGCCCTTGTGCAGCTTGAAGACCCACACCGAACCACCCTGTTCGAGGTAGTTCACGCGCTTGGCGACGTCGCCGCCCCACAGCGGCACGGCGCCGCCCCAGCCGGTGGTGACGGCGATCATCTGCTCGCCATCCTGTTCCCAGGTGACCGGCGGTGCGACGATGCCGGTGCCGGTCTGGAAGGACCACAGTTCCTTGCCGGTCTTGGCGTCGACACCCTTGAGGAAGCCTTCCGGGGTGCCGTAGAAGATCAGGCCGCCGGCGGTGGTCAGCACGCCACCCCACAGTGGGGCGTAGTTCTTGTTTTCCCAGACGATCTTGCCGGTGGCCGGGTCGACGGCGCGCAGCACGCCGATGTGGTCGTCGTGGATGGCCTTGATGGTGAAGCCGGCGCCGAGGTAGGCGGCACCCTTCTTGTAGGCAACCGGTTCGTTCCAGATGTCCATCGACCACTCGTTGGCCGGCACGTAGAACAGGCCGGTCTGCGGGCTGTAGGCCATCTGCTGCTGGTTCTTGCCGCCGAGGAAGGACGGGGCGGAGAAGACGACCTTGCCCTTCTTGCCGTCGGCTTCATCCGCCGGGTTGCCCGGGCGACCGTCTGCCGTGTAGATCGGGCGGCCGGTGTTCATGTCGTAGCCGGTGGCCCAGGTGATCTTCTTGACGAAGGGGAAGGCGTTGAGCAGCTTGCCGTTGGTGCGGTCGTTGACGAAGAAGAAGCCGTTACGATCGGCCTTGCCGCCGGCCTTGATGATCTTGCCGGTCTTCGGGTCCTTGTAGTCGAAGGAGACGAATTCGTTCACGCCGTCGAAGTCCCAGCCGTCGTGCGGTGTGTTCTGGTAGTGCCAGACGATCTTGCCGGTGTCGGCGTCGATGGCGACGGTGGAGGACGAGAAGAGGTTGTCGCCCGGGCGCAGGTGGCTGTTCCACGGGGCCGGGTTGCCGGTGCCGGCGAAGATCAGGTTGGTTTCCGGGTCGTAGGTGGCACCGTTCCAGGTGGCGGCGCCGCCGGTCTTCCAGAGATCGCCCGGCCAAGTGGCGTTGGTCGTGCCGGAGATGCCGTTCTCGACCTTTTCGCCGTCCTTCACGATGTAGCCCATGTGGCCTTCGACGGTCGGGCGGGTCCAGATCAGCTTGCCGGTCTTCGGATCACGCGCGTCGATGCGGCCGACGACGCCAAATTCACCGCCGGAGACGCCGGTGATCAGCTTGCCCTTGGCGATGATCGGGGCGGCGGTGGCGGAGTAGCCGGCGGCGTAGTCTTCAAGCTTTTCCTTCCACACGACCTTGCCGGTGTCCTGGTTCAGCGCGACCAGCTGGGCGTCCAGGGTGGCGAAGATGACCAGGTTGTCGTACAGCGCGGCGCCGCGGTTGATCACGTCGCAGCAGGGCATGATGCCGTCCGGCAGGCGGTGCTCGTACTTCCACAGCTTCTTGCCGGTCTTGGCGTCCATGGCGAACAGGCGGCTGTAGGAAGCGGTGACGAACATCTTGCCGTTGTGGATGACCGGTTGCGATTCCTGGCCGCGCTGCTTCTCGCCGCCGAAGGACATCGACCAGGCCGGCACCAGGTTCTTGACCGTCTTGGTGTTGATCTGGGTGCTCGGGCTGAAGCGCTGGCCTTGCGTGCCGAGGCCGAAGCTGACGACGTCGCCTTTGGTCGCCGCATCGTTCAGGATGTCCGCGTCGGTGACGACGGCGGATGCCTGACCGCCCGCCAGCATCGCAGCGGCGAGCAGGGCGATGGTGCTCCGCTTGAAGGGGGTATGTCTGTGCATGGATTGTCTCCTTGGTTATCCAATTGGTTCCGGCCAGCCGTTTCCGGGTGGCCGGAGTGTCCCGCCGGCGTGCCGCCTTCCTTTCCCTGAATCGGCGCACTGGCGGGAGGGGTATCCGCAAAGCCTGTGCCAAGTGGGCGGATATGCCCGAATCGTCTGTTGGGTGGGGGAAGGCAGCCGTTTCGCCGGTTCTGGCCGTTGAGCACTTGTGTCTTGGCGCGCTGCTTCAAATGTCACCAGTTGCTCCAAAGTTGCACACCTCGTCAGGGGGGCGGTGCGGCGATTTTTAGCCTGTCGCCCCGGAACGGCCGTCATTCGGTGCTTTGGGCCTGGCGAGGCGGGATTGGCATGCCGCTTGCACAACGCTTCCGCAAACAGCCCCGTAGGGCGGATTGGAGCGAGACAGAGACATGAAATATCCCCTGACCATTGCGGCCATTGCGCTGGCGGCCCTGATGTCGCCGGCTGAAGCGGCCGCCCTCAAGGAGGGCGGCGACCCGCTCGCCTCGGCGCGCTGGACGGACATGGAAAAAGCCTTCCTGTCCGGGGCGCCCGTGCTCTTCGATCCGCGCGTCAAGGTCGTCGCCCCGTCGACGGCGGAAAACCCGATGCAGGTGCCGGTCACGGTCGATGCCACGGCACTGCCGGGGATTGTCGAGGTCGTGGTCTTCGCCGATTTCAATCCCATCGTCCAGGTGCTGCGCTTTTTCCCGGAAGAGGCGCCGGCCTATCTCGGCTTTCGCGTCAAGCTGCAGCAGTCCACGCCGGTGCGGGCTGCCGTGCGTACCAGCGACGGCGTCTGGCATGTCGGCGGCACCTGGGTGGAGACCGTGGGCGGCGGCTGCACCGCGCCGTCGGCCGCCGCCGCCTCGCCGGAATGGCAGAAGCGGCTCAACGAGGTCACCGGCCGCCAGTGGTCGCAGGGGCCGAATGCCGGGCGGGTCCGCCTGCGCATCGTGCATCCGATGGATACCGGGCTGGTCGCCGGAACGCCGGCCTTCCACATCGAGGAAATCAACTTCACCGATGCCGCCGGCAAGCGCCTGATGCGCGTCCAGACCTACGAGCCGGTCAGCGAGAACCCGGTGTTCACGCTGCAGCGCGGGGCGGCTGGCGGTACGCTGGAGGCGAGCGGCCGCGACAACAACGGCAACGTCTTCCGGGCAAGGATCGAGCAATGAAGCGCCTGCTCTTCGTCCTGCTCGCGGTGCTGGCCGGCGCGCTCGGCGCCGACGATTTCGACTATCGGCTCGTCGCGCGGCCGGTCGCCACGGATGTCTATGCCTTCATCGGCAAGACCGAGGATTTCGACACCCGCAACGGCGGCAATATCGTCAACACCGGTTTCATCGTCGGGGCGGAGGGCATCGTCGTCATCGACAGCGGCCCCTCGCTGCGCTACGGACAGCAGATGCGCCAGGCCATCGCCCGGGTCAGCGCCAAGCCGGTGGTGCTGGTCATCAACACCCACCACCATCCCGACCACTTCCTCGGCAACCAGGCGTTTGCCGACGTGCCGATCGGCGCCCTGGCCGATACGCGCCAGGGCATCGCCAACGAAGGTAATGCCTTTGCCGAGAACCTGTACCGGATGAGCGGCAACTGGATGAAGGGCACCGAGGTCTTGGCCCCGAAGCGCACGCTGGAGGCCGGACAGCTGTCGGTGGCCGGGCGTTCGCTGCGCCTCGTGGCGCTCGACGGGCATACCGGCGCCGACCTGGCGGTCTTCGATGAACGAAGCGGCGTCCTGTTTGCCGGCGATCTCGTCTTCAACAACCGGGCGCCGACCACGCCGCATGCCGACGTCGGCCACTGGCTGACGGCGCTCGACCGGCTGGAAAAACTGACCCGCGAAGCCGGATTCAGCGCGCTGGTTCCCGGGCATGGCGCGATTGCCCGCGATGCGGCGCCGATTCGCCAGACCCGCGACTGGCTCAACTGGCTGACGGCCAGCCTGCGCGAATCCGCCCGCGCCGGGCTGGACATGAACGAAGTGCTGGCCCGCCCGCTGCCGGCTGTCTACGACGGCTTGCCGCTGGGGGCGGTCGAGTACCGCCGTTCGGTCGGCCATCTGTTCCCGGCCTTCGAGCAGGATGCGCTGGAGTCCGCCCGGTGACACACGGGGATAGTCGCCGCTTCTGGGCCATCCTGGGCTGTTCGGCGCTGCTGCATGGCGCGCTGTTCGCGACGCTTTCGCTACAGCACAAGCCGACCGTGCTGCCGGCCATCGTGGCGTCGATTCGCCTGGTCGATGTGGCCTCTGGCGGCTCGGCCGCAGCGCTCCCGGAAGCGGCGGCGATTTCACCCAAGGCGCGGCCGGATGCGCCACGTGCCGAGGCTCCGGTAGCGCCGCGCCCGATCCGCCCGGCACGGCCGGTTCGCGAGGCGGTCGCGGCCCCCGTCGCGGCGTCGGCGCCCGCTGCGGTCGCCACCCCGCAACCCGCGCCGCTGCCGGCACCCTCCGGTGCACCCGCCGCCGAAGCGCCGCCGCCGGTGGCGAACGCGGTAGCCGCGCCCACCCAGTCCGACGTGCTGGCCGGTTATCGCCAGCGCCTGACCGAGCTGTTCGCGCGTGGTTACGAATACCCGCGCATCGCCGCCCTGCGTGGCTGGGAGGGCGAAGTGCGCCTGCGCCTCAAGGTCGCCCGCAAGGGCAACCTGCTCGGCGTCCATCTCGATCGTTCGAGCGGCTTCGCGGTGCTCGACCAGCACGCGCTGGCGCTGCTCGAAGGCCACGGCAGCCTGCCGCCCTTGCCCGAGGCGCTGGAGGGCAGCGAAATCCAGGTCATCGTTCCCATCAATTACAAACTCAGAAAAACGACATGAAGAGACAAAACCCTCAACCGAAGCTGCTCGCCATCGCGCTGGCTGCTGCCTTTGCCCCCGCCTGGGCGCAACAGAGCGTCACCACGGCCACTGTCGAGGTCGTCGGCACCACGCCGCTGGCCGGCATCGGCGTACCGCGCCTGCACCTGCCGACCAACGTGTTGTCGCTCGACGACCGCCGGCTGGAGGAAATCGAGAGCCTGAACATCGCCGAGCAATTGCAGCGCCAGGCGCCGGCGGTGACGATCAACGAAACGCAGGGCAACCCCTACCAGGCCGACCTCAATTACCGTGGCTTCACCGCCTCGCCGCTGCTGGGCACGGCCCAGGGGCTGTCGATCTACGTCGATGGCGTGCGCGTCAACGAGCCCTTCGGCGATACCGTGAACTGGGATCTGATTCCTCATTCGGCCATCGCCGGCATCGACCTGATCCCCGGCTCCAACCCGGCTTTCGGCCTCAACACCCTGGGCGGCGCGCTGGCCATCCGTACCAAGAGCGGCTTCTCGCACCCCGGCGGCAAGCTCGAACTCTCCGGCGGCAGCTTCGGGCGCAGCAACACCGAGCTGGCATGGGGCGGCAACAATGGCACCGTCGGCTGGTACGCTGCCGGCGACTGGTTCCGCGAGGACGGCTGGCGCGATTATTCGCCGTCGGACGTCAAGCAGTTCTTCGGCAAGCTGTCGTTCCGCAACAGCGCTGGCGAGGCCGACCTGACCTTCACCCAGGCGCGCAGCCGCCTGATCGGCAACGGTCTGGTGCCGCAGTCGCTGCTCTCGGAGCGGCGCGAGGCGATCTTCACGCACCCCGACCAGACGCGCAACGACCTGAGCCAGCTCGGCCTCAACGGCAAGCTGTGGTTGAGCGACAGCCAGAGCCTGAGCGGCAACGTCTATGTCCGCAAGACGCGGACCCGGACGCTGAACGGCGACATGAACGACGATTACGAAAACGACTGGGCGACCGATCCGAACACCCCCAGCGGCGCCCACAACCGCACGCAGACCCGCCAGCTGGGCACCGGCGGCGCGGTGCAGTGGAACCTGACGACCAAGGCGCACCAGCTGGCCCTCGGCGCCTCGTGGGATCAGGCCCGCATGCGCTTCGTGCAGACGCAGCAGTTCGGCTCGCTGAACGACAGTCGCGGCGTTAGCAACCTGCTCGCCGAGAACGAGGAAAACCGGCTGTGGGGAACCACCCGCACGGCCAGCCTGTTTGCCACCGACACCTGGTCGATCACCCCGGTGCTGCACCTGACGGCATCGGCGCGCTACAACATGAGCCGGGTCACCACGCACGACGAGCACAACCCGAACCCGCCCAACCTCGACGGCGACCACAGCTACCGCAAGCTCAACCCGGCCCTCGGCCTGAGCTGGCAGGTGCTGCCGGCGCTCAATGCCTACGCCGGCTTCAGCCAGGGCAACCGCATCCCGACGCCGATCGAACTCGGTTGCGCCGACCCGGCCAACCCGTGCACCCTGCCCAACTCGATGGCGGCCGACCCCTATCTCAAGCAGGTCGTCTCGCGCACGCTGGAGGCCGGCCTGCGCGGCAGCCTGCCCGGCAATACGCAGTGGAATGCCGGGGTCTATCGCACCTTGAACACCGACGACATCCTGTTCGTCGGCACCTCGACCAGCGCCGGCTATTTCACCAATTTCGGCAAGACGCAGCGCCAGGGCTTCGAACTCGGCCTCAACGGCAGCCTGAGCGCCGTCGACTGGTTTGCCAGCTACAACTGGCTGCATGCCACCTTCCGCTCCAGTGCCTGCCTGCTGGCCGAAAACAACAGCACGCGCGGCACGGCGGCCGAGTGCACCGGCGGCGGCCAGGATGACGAAATCTTCATCAAGAAGGGCAACCGGCTGCCCGCCTTGCCCGAGCACAGCGTCAAGCTCGGCCTGAGCTGGCGGACGACGGACTGGCTGCGCATCGGCGGCGACGTGCAGGCTTTCTCCAGCCAATATCTGCGCGGCAACGAGAACAACCAGCACCAGAGCGGCACCTTCACCGATGCGTTGGGCAACACGCGTACCTTCGACGGCCCGGGCAAGGTTGGCGGCTACGCCATTCTCAACCTCAATGCCGAAGCCCGGTTGGGCGCGGGTTGGCAGCTGTTTGCCAAGGTTAACAACGTGTTCGACCGCCGCTACGCGACGACCGGCGCGCTGGCCGAGAACCCCTTCGTCGGCGGCAGCTTCCAGGCTAACCCGGACGACTGGCGCCGCCAGACCTTCGTCGCGCCGGGCGCGCCGCGCGCCGCCTGGGTCGGCGTGCGCTACATTTTCGGCGGCAAGTGACCATGAAGCGGCCGCTTGCGTTTCTTTCGCTTGGCCAGGCCGGGTTGCACACCCGTGTCGGCCTCGTGCTGTGCGCGCTGGCGGCCAGCCTGCTGCTGGTGCTTGGCGGCCTGTGGCTGCACGCCACGCGTAATGCCGTGCATGAAGAAGTCGAGGCGGCGACGCGCGTATCCGAGCAATGGCTCAGGGTGGTGGTCGGCGAACTGCAGGCGCTGCCGCCGGATGTGCGCGGCGAGCGCCTGCTGGCCGTGGCGGCGGGCATCGGCCGGGTGCGCGCCAACGTGCTGGAAGTGCGCGATGCCGACGGACAGCTGCGTCACGTTTCGCCACCGTCGGCCTACAAGGCCGGCCGCGAGGCGCCGGCGTGGTTTGCCGACTTGCTGTCCAGCCGCCTGCCGGCGCGCCATTTGAACGCCGGCGGCTTTCAGTTGAGCCTGCTGCCGGATTCGTCGCGGGCGGTGCTCGACGCCTGGGACGAATTGCTGGGCATGGCCGGCTGGGCGCTGCTCTTTCTGACCGCCCTGTTCGCCGGTACGCGGCAGGCCCTGGGCCGGGCGCTGCGGCCGCTCGACCAGGTCATGCGGGCGCTGGATCGCACCGGTCGCGGGCGTTTCGACACGCGCCTGCCGCACTTCGACTCGCCGGAACTCGGCCGCCTGGCGCGGGCCTTCAACGGCATGGCCGATCGCCTGAAGGCGGCGGTGGACGACAACGTCCGGCTGGAGACGGCGAGGGAAGTGGCCGAGCAGATGCGCAGCCGGCTCGAAGACGAGCGCCGCGCCGAACGCGAAAGCATTGCCCGCGAACTGCACGACGAACTGGCGCAAGGCATTACGGCGGTACGCGCACTGGGCGGCGCCATCGTCCAGCGCACCACGGAGCAGCTAGCGCTGCACGGCCATGCGCAGAGCATCGTCGCGGTGACCGGCGAGATGCAGGACGGGGTGCGCCGCATCCTGCACCGCCTGCGCGCCGACACGGCGGGCCTGGCGGAGCGCCTGGCGCAGTGTACCGAGGCCTGGGGGCGGCAGCACGGCATCGCGCTGGAAAGCCGGATTTCCCTGCCCGAGGACGGTATCGACGACGAACTGGCGCAGGGCGTGCTGCGCATCGTGCAGGAAGGGCTGACCAACGTCGTCCGTCATGCCCAGGCCAGCCGGGTCGAACTGACGGTGCAGGCGGACGAGGCGGAACTGTCGGTGCGCCTTGCCGACAACGGCTGCGGCGCCGGCCGGGGGCTATCGGGGCAGGCCGGCTGCGGGCTGGGCTTGCAGGGTATGCGCGAACGGGTCGCCCTGTTGGGCGGCCATCTGGAATTCACCAGTCCGGCAGCGGGCGGCTTCGTTTTCGAGGCGCGTCTGCCGGTCAATGCGAGGAGGGTGGTGTCATGAATCTGCAAGGAACCCGCGTGCTGCTGGCCGACGACCATGCCATGGTCCGGCTCGGTTTTCGACTCCTGCTCGAAGGGGCCGGCGCCCAGGTCGTCGCCGAGACCGACAACGGCGAGAGCGCCGTTCGCCTGTACGCCGAGTGCAATCCCGACCTCGTGGTGATGGATGTGTCGATGCCCGGCATCGGCGGCCTGGCTGCGCTGGAGCGCCTGCTGCTGTGGGATGGCAAGGCCCGCGTATTGATGCTCTCGGCGCACCACGACGATATCGTGCCGGTGCGTGCCCTCAAGCTCGGCGCGCGCGGCTACCTGTGCAAGCGGGCGTCGCCGGAAGAGTTTTTGCGGGCGGTCGGCGAGGTGCTGCGCGACCGTCGCTATCTCGACCCCGAGCTGGCGCAGGCCGTGGCCCTCGCCCAGTTGTCGGGCTCGGCCAATCCGGTCGAGGCGCTGACCGAGAAGGAACTCGCCGTCTTCCTCAAGCTGGCCGAAGGCCGCTCGGTCAACGACGTGGCGAGCGATTTCTGCATCAGCCCGAGCACGGTCGGAACGCACCTCTATCACATCAAGCAGAAACTCAACGTGCACAACGCCGCCGAGCTGACGCTGGTCGCCGTACGCAACGGCCTGATCGAATCCTGAATGGAGCAGCGGTGTCCGCCGATTTTTTGTATCCCGAAGTCAAACCGCGCTGTGCGCGGCGTATCGCCGTTGGCGACGGCCACTACCTCTATGTCGAGGAAGTCGGGCCGGCCGATGGTGTGCCGGTGCTTTTCCTGCACGGCGGCCCGGGCAGCGGCTGCACCCCGGCGCAGCGCCGGCTGTTCGACCCGCAGCGTTTCCGCACAGTGCTCGTCGACCAACGCGGGGCCGGGCGCAGCCAGCCGCTGGGCGCCCTGAACGAGAACACCACGGCCGATCTGGTCGCCGATCTGGAAGTCGTGCGCGAGGCGCTGGGCATCCCGGCGTGGATCGTCTTCGGCGGCTCGTGGGGCAGCCTGCTGGCGCTGGCCTACGCCCAGATCTACCCGGAACACGTGCTCGGGCTGGTCCTGCGCGGCATCTTCCTCGGCTCGCAGGCCGAAATCGCCGCCTATGTTGGCGGCGAGAATCCGGGTGCCCACCAGGCATGGCACACCTTTTCACGCGCGCTGGGGGCGGTGGCCTCCGGCGATCTCCTTGCCGCCTGCGCGGCCCGCGTGCTTGGCGACGATGCCGGGGAGGCCGAGCGTGCCAGCCGGGCCTGGCTGGACTACGAGCGCACGCTGCTCGGCGAAGCGCCGCTCGACCGCTCGCTCGACGCCCGGGAGTTGGCCAAGGTACGCATCCAGATGCATTACCTGTCGCGGCACTGCTTCCTGGCACCGGGGCAGCTGCTGGCCGGTGTCGAGCGCCTGCGCCACCTGCCGGCGGCCATCGTGCAGGGGCTGTCCGACCCGGTCTGCCCGCCGAAGAACGCCGACGCGCTGCATCACGCCTGGCCGGAAGCGACCTGGTTCCCGGTCTCCAACGCCGGCCACGGCGGCCTGTCGCCGCCTATCGCCCGGGCCTGCATCAAGGCGCTGGGCTGGGTCGCCGAGTGTGTCGAGGTGGTCGGCTGATCGGGCCTAGCAGTTCATCCGGCCGCGCCGTTGCGCCCGGCGCATCACGGCCCGCCAGCGGCTGCGCAGGTGGTAGGCCAGCCCGCGCCGAACCTGCCGGCTGCGCCGGCGCAATGCCGCCAGCGCGACATGCGCGCGCCGGTAGGCCGGGTGGGCATGCAGCCGGTCGAAAACGGCCGACTTGAAGCGGGTGATGGCCGCATAAGCGCGCGCGAACCAGGCTATCGTCAGCAACTGCGCCTTGGTCAGCGTGAAGATGCGGGCGAGCAGGGCCGTTCCGACAATCTTGGCCGCCATGAAGGTGAGTATCCCGAGCAGCGGCGCGCCGTGCGCGAGAAAATACAGCCCGGCCAGCTTGAACGGCAGCAGCACGGCGCCGGGCAGAAGAAACAAGGCCAGCGCGACATAGCGCGGCGCACCGGCAACCCAGGCGTCGACCTGGCGCCACAGCGGCCAGCGGGCCAGCCAGGCCATGGCCTCCTGCAAGGGCTCCCACAGCCATTCCCAGAACCACAGGACAAAGGCGGCAAGCAGGACGAACGGCGTGGTCAAGGCGCGCTTCAGGCGGTGTTCCATGACGGAATATCTCGGAAGGGACGCGACAGTATAAGGAGTGGATGCCTTGCCGTTTGTCGGCTTTGCGTGACGGTGCGTGATCGGTGGCAAACCATCCATCAGCCTCGCGACATTGACCCGATATTGACATGGCATGAAAATTACTGTGTGCCATGAGGCTGGGTTGGTGCCTTCAATTCTCCGGGGAGCCGCCTCGATTGAATAGCCTACAGAGAGATCACAACTAGGTCGCTGGATGAGCCGGGCATGCAACCGATGACGAAACAAGAGGATTTTGGATTCTGAGTAGGAGTGAAAATGAGAGCTGTGATAGATCGAGAAAGGAAAATCTTCCTGACATCTTTTGTTCTCGAAACCGTTGTCGCGAGAGCCCGTGCAAACGTAAATATATCGATGATGGCTCTTCGTTTGCTTATTTTGCCGCTATTTCCGGTATTCATCGCAAGCAATGTCATTGGTGCAACAGGCGACGAAGAGCCAGTGATTGAGTACTCTGAACTCTGTGAAGTTTGTTCTCTGCAAAATCCGTTTTTTTCGCTAAAGCTGTTTCCTACCGGACGTGTGGTGTATGACGGTCCGTTACTCGTGGATAAGGCACTTCCTTTCGGTGAAAATCCCTTGGAAAAAGGGCAACGAGAAGTGAAAATTCCCCAGGAGGAAGTCGGCCGCTGGGTGGAGATGTTGCTAGATGCCAAATTCTTCGCATTGGAAAAGTTATACATTGGCACGGCGTGCGCAGAAAGATGGGACCGAGTGTTGATTTTGAAGGTCGAGGGAGCAACCCATTCGGTCAGATGGTTTTGGTGTCGCGAAAAAGATTTTCCCCGTGTCTTGCATGACGTGGGAAAGCAAATTGAATCAAAAGTAAATCCACGGCAGTGGATCAAGATACTCCCCTTGAGCAATCCCCCTATCGCCCCAAGCCCCGGCAAGCCCAATAACCAGAAAAAGGGGTCAGAGATATTTAGCTTTCTCAACTTAACCAAAAGTCGCGCCCGCCCAAAGGCGGGCTGGTCATTTTTTCCTCTGCATCCACCGCCTGCTACGCTTGATCCCTCGGCTCTCTCGGGAACATTGGCGAACTCCCGAGGTCCGAGGTGGAACACAATCATTGCTCACCGCTTCTTCCGTTTTCAGGAAGGCGCTCCGGAAACTCACTCCCATAAATCCCCATGCTGACTATCGAAATCGTCTCCGACGTCGTTTGCCCTTGGTGCTTCATCGGCTTACGGCGCATTGATGCGGCCATCGCGCTGGTGCGTCGCGATATTCCGGACTTTCACTGCACCAAGCGCTGGTTGCCGTTTTTCCTGAATCCGGATACACCGCCGGAGGGTGAGCCTTACCTGCCTTTCCTGGTTGCCAAGTTCGGCGGCGTCGAGCAGGTCGAGGCGCTGTTCGAGCGGGTGCGCGATGCGGGCCGCCCGTACGGCCTGACGTATGCCTTCGAGAAAATTGCGCTGCGCGCCAATACCTTGCGGGCGCATCGCCTGATCCACTGGGCGCAGCAGCGGGGCGATGCGGAGCAGTTGGTCGAGCGGCTGTTCGCCGCCCAGTTCCAGCGGGGCGAGCATGTCGGCGATATCGGGCTGCTGGCGGCTATCGCGGGTGAGTGCGGCTATCCGGCCGACGAGGTTGCCGCCTATCTGGCTTCCGACCAGGATGCCGAACTGGTGCGTGCCATGGAGGCCGAGATTCGGGCGGTGGGAATCCGCCAGGTGCCGACGTTCATCGTCGACCGTCGGCGCGTGGTGGTTGGCGCCGAGGATCCGGCGGTGCTGGCCGAAGCCATCCGCGAAACCCTTGCCCGGCCCTGAACGTGACGCTGTAGCTGCCCGCTGCGTGTAGCCGCGATCTGCAAGAAAAAGGCCGACATCGGTCGGCCTTGCATGGGGTGTCGCGCTTCAGGCCGTCAGAAGGCGTATTTCACCCCGACCTGGATCAGGCGCGGCATGCCGACCTGGATGCCTCGGGTGCGGTCCACGATATAGGTCTTGTCGAAGACGTTCTTGCCGGTGATGAAGGCCGACAGGGATTTGTCGAAGCGATAGTTGAGCGACGTGTTCCAGACGGTGTAGGCCGCGATCTCGCCCTTTTGGCCATCGGCCGTCGGCGTGACCGTGTTGGCGAAATCGGAATACTGGCTGCCGACATACTGGGCCTCGATTTCACCCCTGAACGGGCCGACGCCGTAGCCGAGTGCGGCAGTCAGCGTGTGCTCGGGGGCATAGGCTTGGCGCTTGCCCTGAGTGCCGACGACGGCGCCGTTGGCCACGTTGCGGAAGGCTTCGGTCTGCTCCGCCGTCGGTAGCCAGGTGTAGGCCACGCGGCTGAACACGCCGTTCGACAATTCCGCATTGGCGGCCAGTTCGAGGCCTTCGAACAGCGCCTTGCCCTGCGAGAGCGGCGTGCTGCCGCCGGCAATGGAGCCGACGGCGATCAGGTTGTCGTAGTTGTTGCGGAAGTAGGCGGCCTGAACGGAAACGCCGTGCAACGGTTGCGCACGCACACCGAGTTCGAAATTGAGCGATTTTTCGTAATCCACGTCGGTGACCGTACCGGTGCCGCCGATCAGGTCTTCGACGCGCGGCGGGGAGAAGCCCTTGTGCAGGCTGGTGAATACGGTCAGCGTCCGCAGCGGATTCCAGGTGGCGCCGATCCCCGGCGTGAAGGCATGCACGCTGGATTCGCCGGTTTGGCCGGTCAGGCGATTGGTGCGCTCGGCCTTGATCGATTCGTAGCGCGCGATCGGCGTGATGCTGAACTGGCCGATGTCGAAGCGGTTGGCGACAAAGCCGGAATAGGCGCTGGTCTTGCGCAGGTTGTTTTCGACCAGGGTGCCGCTACGCGCCGTCGGACTGGTGCCGTTGATCTGCTTGCGATCCTGCTCCTCGAAATGCGCCCGCACGCCGGCCTGGAACTCGCCCAGTCCATGCGCTACCGTCAGGCGGGGTTCGATACCCCAGGTCTCGTAACTGCGCAGGCGGCCCTGGGTGGAATTGCAGGCATCGGGATTGATCGCGGCACCGGCCAGTCGCGACGGATTCAATGCGCCGCACTGACCGTCCTGGCTGTTGCTCGCCTGACGCCACCAGTCGCGGTCGAATTTCGAGTAATACACGCTGGTGGTCAGCGTGCTCTTGTCGTCGATCAGGAAGTCGTGGGTTGCCGAGAGGCCGGTACGTTCAGCCTCGAAACGGTCGTTCTTGAACGGGTTGTAGCGGGGGCCCTGGCGGTCGTATTCGGCTTGCGTCAAACCGGAATAGGTCAGCATCGAATCTTCCTTGTAGAAGTTCGCGCGCAGCGTGATCGCGTTGCGGTCGCCGAGCAGGGTGGCGTACTTGACGTTGAAGTCGTCCAGCTTGTGGTTCATGTTGTCGCGGGCGCCGTCGCCCTGCTTGTGGCCGTAATCCAGGGTCAGGCCGCCGCCGCCGACATTGACCTTGCCGTTGAAGTAATCGCGGTTGCCGACGACGCCCTGGACGTAGCCGCCAAAGGTTTGCCGTGGGGCCGGGGTGATGTAGTTGACCACGCCGCCCACCGTCTGCGGCCCGAACATCAGCGAGCTGGCACCCTTCAGGACTTCGATGCGCTCGTAGCGGTCGACCATCGGATGGTAGTAGCTGGCGTTGTCGCCGTAGGGCGCATAGGCCAGCGGCAGGCCATCCTCAAGCAGGGTGATCTTGGTGGAGCGCGTCGGATTCAGGCCGCGCATCGCAATATTCGGGCGCAGTCCGAAGCCTTCCTCGTCGCGGGCGTGAACGCCGGGCACCTTGCGCAGCGCCTCGTTCACGGTGAAGACGTGGGAATCTTCCAGCTCCTTCTTGCCGAGAATCTGGCCGGCGCCGCCCAGGGTCGGCAGGTTTTCTTCGCTGCCGATGACCTTGACGGTCGGCAGGGTTTTTTCAGGGGGACTTTCCTTGGCATGGGCGGCCGGAAGGCAAGCGTACGCAGCGGCCAGCGCCAGCACGAGCGGAGTGGGAGAAAGGGGCTTTCTCGATAGACAAGACTTCATTGAGACTCTCCAGAAACAGTTTTTGTGATGCTGGCTGGCTGCCTGGAGACGTGCTTGGGTGGCTGGCTTGCAAATAGTGTGGGGACAGCGCGTTCAATTGTAAATAAAAGTAAGTCTCATTTCAATTCGTAAGGTGTGTGCGCTGGGGCAACACGCAACTTGGAAAAGAATGGATACAAATCGTCGCACAAAGACAATGTGAAAAATTCTTCTTTGGCGGGAAACTGAAGAGCATTGTCAGTCTTGAGGAGATTCCCATGCAATCCGATGAAGTCCGGCAAGCCCGTGTCGTTACAGATTTCATGATGGTGGCCAGGTGCTATTTCGGCATGGCTCCCGCAGCGCGACCGATGTTGCGTCGGGGCGGCCCATACGGTCGGCTACGCCCGGTTTTCCGTTCGTTGCTGGTTGTCGGCTCGCTCGGGACAGCGTTGGCGCAACCGGTATTTGCGCTGGAAACGATGCGTTCCACGGGGCTGGACAATGCCACGAGCAATTCGACCGACGGCGGGAAATCACCCGTTTGGCCGGCCGGTGTCGTGGCATTGCCGAAAAACCTTCCCATGACTGATTCATTTCAGGAGGAAAACAAAACATGAAAGCACTGAAGATGACGGTTGTAGCGGTGGCCGTTGCTGCCGCAGTGGGCGGTGCCTATTCCTTTGGCCAATTGCAGACGGTCGCCAGTCCCTATGTCGTGCCATCGGCTGCCGCCGCGCAGAATGCAGCGCCGCTCGGTTCTTCGGTTGCGCTGCCCGACATGCGCGGCATCATTGCCAACAATGCGCCGGCCGTGGTCAATATCAGCGTCAGCGGAACACGCAAGACCTCGGTCGGCGTGCCGCAGATTGATCCGGACGATCCGTTCTACCAGTTCTTCCGCCGCTTTGGCGGGCAGGTTCCCCAGGGCAAAACGCCGGTGCAGGGCCAGGGTTCGGGATTCATCGTCAGTGCCGAAGGGACGATCCTGACCAATGCCCACGTTGTCGAGGATGCCGACGAAGTGACCGTCAAGCTCAGCGACAAACGCGAGTTCAAGGCCAAGGTGCTGGGTGCCGACAAGTCCAGCGACGTGGCCGTGCTGAAGATCGATGCCAAGGGGCTGCCGGTCGTTCGCATCGGTGCGTCGGCGCCGACTCAGGTCGGCGAATGGGTGCTGGCCATCGGTTCGCCGTTCGGCTTCGAGAGCAGCGCCAGTGCCGGCATTGTCTCGGCCAAGTCGCGCTCGCTGCCGGACGGCAGCTATGTCCCGTTCATCCAGACCGACGTCGCGGTCAATCCGGGCAACTCGGGCGGCCCGCTGTTCAACATGAACGGCGAGGTGATTGGCATCAACTCGCAGATTTATTCGCGCAGCGGCGGTTACCAGGGTTTGTCCTTTGCCATTCCGATCGAGGTGGCGATGAACGTCGAGCGGCAGATCGTGACGACCGGCAAGGTTCAGCGCGGCAAGCTGGGCGTCAGCATCCAGGAGGTAAATCAGGCTCTGGCCGATACCTTCGGGCTAGCCAAGCCGGCTGGCGGCCTGGTCTCTTCCGTGGAAAAAGGCGGGCCGGCGGCCAAGGCCGGAATCGAGCCTGGCGATGTGATCATTGGCATCGACGGCAAGGCGGTGAATTCAGCCGGTGAACTGCCGGCGGCCGTGGCGCTGAAAAATCCGGGCGAATCGACCCGTCTGCAAATCTGGCGCAAGGGCCGGTCGCAGGATATCGAGGTCAAGGTCGGCAGCTTCAACGACGAGAAAGTCGCAGCGGTGGAAACGCCGAGCATGGACAAGGGGCGCCTGGGTGTCGCCGTCCGGCCGCTGACGCCGGAGGAAAAGCGCCAGGCCGACGTAAGCGCCGGACTGCTCGTCGAACAGGCCGGCGGCTCGGCCGCCAAGGCCGGCATCCAGCCGGGCGACATCATCCTGTCGGTGAACGGTCAAACGGTGAGCACCGCCGACCAGTTGCGCAGCGCCATTGCCAATGCCGGCAAGAAGGCGGCGATCCTGGTTGAACGGGACGAATCGCGCATCTTCGTACCGGTCGATCTTGGCTGATGGCTGTTTTTTAGCGCCGCCGCGCGCTCAATTGGCGTTCTTCTTCAGCCGGTATTGCAACTGCGGCCGGGTGATGCCCAGGGTGCGGGCGGCACCCGCCAGATTGCCGTCGGCGCGTTTGACGGCCTCGTCGATCAGGCGGGTTTCAAGGTCCTCGAAGGCAGTGCCGCTATCGAGAATGGCGTCGATCAGGGCCGAGGAGGGGCAGGGTTCCTTGGGCTGCTCCAGGCTGCCGGCCTGGGTGATCTGCGCCTCGCTGAAGTCGCTGTCGGCGACGTTGGCGAACAGGTGCTCGCGTTCGATCCAGCCGCCGTTGGGGGCGAGGATGAGGCCGCGCTCGATCATGTTTTCCAGTTCGCGCACATTGCCTGGCCACTGGTAGTGCTTGATCGCCTGCATCGCCTTGTCGCTGACGCCGAGCAGCTTCTTTTCGTAGAGCGTGCAGAAACGGGCGAGCATGGCTTCGATGAGCAGCGGGATGTCGGCGATGCGTTCGCGTAGCGGTGGAATCTGGATGGGGTAGACGCTGAGCCGGTAATAGAGGTCGGAGCGGAAGCGCCCGGCCTTGACCGCGGCCTGCAGGTCGACGTTGGTGGCGGCGACGAGGCGGATGTTCAGCTTGCGTACCCTGTCGTCGCCGAGGCGCTCGATCTCCCCCTCCTGCAGCACGCGCAGCAGCTTGGCCTGGGCGGCGAGCGGGAGTTCGCCGATTTCGTCGAGGAACAGGGTGCCGCCGTCAGCGCGCTCGAACTTGCCCATGCGCGAAGTCTGGGCGCCGGTAAAGGCGCCTTTCTCGACACCGAACAGCTCGGATTCGATCAGGTCGTTGGGCATGGCCGCGCAATTGACGGCGACGAACGGCCCTTGCTTGCGGTTGCTCATCTGGTGCAGGGTGCGCGCGAAACGCTCCTTGCCGACGCCGGTTTCGCCGAGCAGCAGCACGGTGACCTGGGTGCCCGAGGCGCGGGTGACGAGATCGTAGGCGTGCTGGAAACCCTTGGAATTGCCGACCAGTTGCGGCGTCTGCGTCTGCTGTGAAATGGTGGTGCGCAGGTAGTCGACCTGGTGGCGCAGTTCCAGCAGGTGGTTGAGCATCGAATCCGACTCGAAGTAGCTGGCGTGCTGCTCGGCGTCGTCCCACTCTTCGAGCGGCTTGCCGACGATGCGGCAGTGGTTGTGCCCGCAGGCGACGCATTCGACCTCCTTGAACAGGATGAAGCGACCCATGAAGGCGGAGGTGTAGCCCGAGGCGTAGCCAATCTGGGACCAGCACACCGGTTCGTCTGACTGGCCCAGTTCGCGCAGGTGGATGTCCTGCTCCCAGGAGTTCTCCCACAGGAATTCGCCATAGAAGCTGCCGCTGTCGAAGTCGAGTTTCATCTCGATCGGCGTGACGCGGACGATGCCCTCCAGCATGTGCAGTTGCGGGCCGGTGAAGAAGGCATCGGGCATCGACTGATGGCCACGGATACGCTTGGCGAGTTCGGCATCGCAGACGCCGGCGGCCTAGCCCATGCGGGTCAGCAGGCGGCGGGCGTGTTCCTTGCCGACCGAGCCGACCAGTTCGCGGCGCAAGGCGCCGAGCGCCGAGGTATGCATCAGCACCATGCGATTCTCGGCCAGCCAGATCGTGCCGTCCTTTTCGCAAAACTTGACCAGATTGCGCAGGTCGTTCGATTCCGGGTAACGGATGGTTGTCATCTTGTCTCTCTGTCGCGAAGGCTCTCCGTCGCCGGAGGCTGTCCACTTGTGTTTTTGTACTGGTGCCTGCCGGCTACCCGAACCATTTTTGCTCCAGAAGTCGGCAATTTTCTCGAGATTATTCCACGGTTTTGTTTGTCGTGGTGGATTGCCCTCGCCACGAACAGGCGTGCAATCCCGATGTCATTGCTGTCGTCGCTGCAGGCGGCTCTCCTATTACCCGGCAGTCATTGAGGGGGGCGAAACCGGTGCGCGCGGAGTTGATCATTTGATTAATCAACTCGAAATTTATTCACCATAACGTAATGATGCGCTGCGGAAAAATGCCTGTCCGTTTTCCGTGATTTGAATAAAAACAGTCGGTTAGCTTACTGGCATGCTCCTTGATAAAGAGAGCTCCGCCAGCGATGGGCGCTGTGCAGCTTTCAGAGGACAGGCGATGAGTCAGCACGAGAAGCAAGGCAGTACGTTCGACGCGGGGCGGCGCTATGTCCGCATCTGCAGGCGTCGGCCGGATGGCTTCATCGAATTCGAGTTTTCGATCGGCGATCCGGAACTGGCTGTCGAGCTGATGCTGCCGGAGTCGGCTTTCCACGAGTTTTGCCTGGCCAACGAAGTCATCGTGCTCGATCCGGCAGCAGCCGATCAGGGCGACTGGGTTTCCCGGTTGAACGATGCCTCGCGCCAGGGTTTTGAAGACGCAGTCTGAACACACCATCCCGCCAGCGGGAACAACGAGAGGAGACAAGCATGCAGATCGATCTGCGCACCGTGGCCATCAAGCCCTTGCGCCACACCTTCGACCATCTGGTCGAGCGCTTCGGCGACAAGCCGGCCAGCCGCTATCAGGAGGGCAGCTACAACATTCAGCAGGAACACATCTTCCACTACCGTCCGACCTGGGATGCCGACCGCGTGCTGTTCGACAGGAAGCGCACCAAGATCCAGATGAAGGATTGGTACGCGCTGAAAGACCCGCGCCAGTACTACTACGGCGCCTACACCATTGCCCGCGCCCGGCAGCAGGAGGCCGCCGAGTCGAGCTTCGAGATGATCGAGGATCGCGGCCTGGCCGAGCTGATTCCCGCCGAGCTAAAGCAGATCGCCCTCGATGTGCTGGTGCCGATGCGCCATGTCGAGTGGGGCGGCAACATGGGCAATTCCTACATCACCGCCTACGGCTACGGCACGGTCATCACCCAGCCCTGCCTGTACCACGCCATGGACCATCTCGGCGTTGCGCAGTACCTGACCCGCATCGGCCTGGTGCTCGATGGTCCCGAAGCCCTGGATGCCGCCAAGGAAGCCTGGATGTCCGGCACGGCCTGGCAGCCGATGCGCCGCCATGTCGAAAACCTGCTCGTGCTGCAGGACTGGTTCGAGATCTTCGTTGCCCAGAATCTGGTCCTCGAAGGCCTGCTCAACCCGATGCTGTACGACTACCTGGATGCCGACTTCTCGGCCAAGGGCGGTACCGCCATCTCGATGATGACCCGCTTCATGGCCGAATGGTCGGCCGAAACCGCCAAGTGGATCGATGCCCAGATCAAGACGGTGGCAGCCGAGTCGCCCGAGAACAAGGAGCAGCTGAGCGCCTGGGTCAAGCACTACCGCTCGGCGACCCGCGAGGCGCTGGCGCCGATTGCCCAACGCGCCTTCGGCGACAAGGCCGACGACGTGCTGGCCGATCTCGTTTCCGAATTCAACGCCCGCTGCGCCAAGCTTGGCCTGGCGGTCTAGGAGCATCCATGTCTACCGTATTCATCGCCTTTCAAACCAACGAGGACACCCGTCCCATCGTCGAGTCCATCCTCGCCGACAACCCGCATGCCGTGCTCGACGAGCAGCCGGCCATGGTCAAGATCAATGCCGAGGGCCAGCTGGTCATCAAGCGCGAATCCATCGAGGAGCGCATCGGCCGCAGCTTCGACCTGCAGGAGTTGCAGATCAACCTGATCACCCTCTCCGGGAATATCGACGAAGACGACGACCAGTTCACGCTGGCCTGGAAAAACTGAGCAAGGAGACTCTCATGGACATGAAAGCCAACAAGAAAAAGCTGGGCCTCAAGGAAAAGTACGCCCACATGACGCGCGGCCTGGATTGGGAAACCACCTACCAGCCGATGGACAAGGTCTTCCCGCAGGCGACCTTCGAGGGCATCAAGATTCACGACTGGGAGAAGTGGGAAGACCCCTTCCGCCTGACCATGGATGCCTACTGGAAGTACCAGGCCGAGAAGGAGCGCAAGCTGTACGCCGTGCTCGATGCCTTCGCGCAGAACAACGGCCACCTCGGCATCACCGACGCGCGCTACCTGAATGCGGTCAAGCTGTTCCTGACCGGCATTTCGCCGCTCGAATACGTCGCGCACCGCGGTTTTGCCGCCGCCGGCCGCAACTTCCCCGGCGTCGGCCCGCGCGTCGCCTGCCTGATGCAGTCGATCGACGAGATCCGCCACGCCCAGACGCAGATCCACGCGCTGTCGAACTACAACAAGTTCTACGAAGGCTTCCACGCCGGCGCCGCCCACCAGATCGAACGCATCTGGTATCTCTCCGTGCCCAAGTCCTTCTTCGACGATGCCTTCTCGGCCGGCCCCTTCGAATGGATGATCGCCATCGGCTTCTCCTTCGAGTACGTGCTGACCAACCTGCTGTTCGTGCCCTTCATGTCGGGCGCCGCCTACAACGGCGACATGGCGACCGTGACCTTCGGTTTCTCGGCCCAGTCCGACGAGGCCCGCCACATGACCCTGGGCCTCGAGTGCATCAAGTTCATGCTCGAGCAGGACCCGGACAACCTGCCCATCGTCCAGAAGTGGATCGACAAGTGGGCCTGGCGCGGCATCCGCGTGCTGACCCTGGTCGGCATGATGATGGACTACATGCTGCCGAAGCGCGTGATGAGCTGGAAGGAAGCCTGGGAAATCTACTTCGAGCAGAACGGCGGCGCGTTGTTCAACGACCTGGCCAAGTACGGCATCAAGGTGCCGGACTGCATCGCCCAATGCACGGTCGACAAGGAGCACATCTCGCATCAGGCCTGGTGCACCTTCTACCAGTACGCCCACGCCTCGGCCTTCCACACCTGGCTGCCGAACGCCGAGGAAATGGACTGGCTGTCCGCCAAGTACCCGAACACTTTCGACAAGTACTACCGGCCGCGCTACGAGCAGTGGCGCGAAATGGCCGACAAGGGCGAGCGCTTCTACAACAACACCCTGCCCATGCTGTGCCAGGTCTGCCAGATTCCGATGGTATTCACCGAGCCGGACGACCCGACCAAGATCTGCTACCGCGAATCAGACTACCAGGGCGAGAAGTACCACACCTGTTCGGACGGCTGTAAGCACATCTTCGACGACGAGCCGGAGAAGTACATCCAGGCCTGGCTACCGGTGCACCAGATTTACCAAGGCAACTGCTGGCCGGAAGGGACCGATCCGACGGCCGAAGGCTTCGATCCGATGGCCAAGGTACTCGAGTGGTACCACATCGAAAACGGCAAGGACAACCTGGACTACGAAGGCTCGGGCGACCAGGCCAATTTCGCCGCCTGGCGCGGTGCAGCCACCCAGAACACCTGATCGATCCAAACCTGTGGCGGGCGCTTGCGCCCTCCTGACACGCATCAAGGAGACAAACATGGCTGTCAAAGCCCTCAGCGAATACAACTTCCCGGCCGCCGATACGCAGGACAAGTTTCACGGCAACCAGCTGCTCTATGTCGGCTGGGACGACCACCTGATGTTCTGCGCGCCGTTCGCCTACTGCCTGCCGCCGAGCACCCCGTTCTCGGAGCTGGTGGAGAAACACCTGCCGCATTCCTTCGGTCCGCACCCTGACTGGGCCAAGGTCGATGTCGCCAGGATCGTCTGGCTGAAATCGGGCAAGCCCTTCGTGCCCGATTTCAACAAGACGCTGGCCGAGCAGGGGCTGCGGCACAAGGATGTATTGCGCATGCAGACGCCCGGCCTCAACGGCAACGGTACCTGTTCCTGATTCGAGGGCGGCATGAGCTACGAACTGACCATCGAGCCCCTTGGCCAGACCATCGAAGTCGAGGATGGGCAGACCATCCTCGATGCCGCCCTGCGCGCCGGCATCTACCTGCCCCATGCCTGTTGCCACGGTCTGTGCGCAACCTGCAAGGTGCAGGTGACCGATGGCGAGATCGATCACGGCGAGGCATCGACCTTTGCCCTGATGGATTTCGAGCGCGAGGAAGGCAAATGCCTGGCCTGCTGTGCGCGTCTGGAGTCGGACGTGGTGATCGAAGCCGAGATCGAGGACGATCCCGATTCGCTGAACCTGGCGGTCGAGGATTACGAAGGCGAAGTGGTCGGGATCGAATCGCTGACGCCGACGATCAAGGGTATCTGGCTCAAGCTGGACCGGCCGATGCGCTTCCAGGCCGGCCAGTACGTCAATCTGGAAATCGATGCCCTGGGCGGCCAGTCGCGCGCCTTCTCGCTGGCCAATGCGCCGCAGACCGACGATGTCGTCGAGCTCAACGTGCGCATCGTGCCGGGCGGCCAGGTCACGACCTGGCTGCACGAGCAGCTGAAGGTCGGCGACCGGCTCAAGTTGAGCGGCCCGTACGGGCGTTTCTTCGTCAAGAAATCGGCCAACGTCCCGCTGATCTTCATGGCTGGCGGCTCAGGCCTGTCCAGCCCGAAATCGATGATCGAGGACCTGCTCAGTGAAGGCTGCGCACTGCCGATGACGCTCGTCTACGGCCAGCGCAGC
This sequence comes from Dechloromonas sp. ARDL1, assembly GCF_051122455.1. Lineage (NCBI taxonomy): Bacteria > Pseudomonadati > Pseudomonadota > Betaproteobacteria > Rhodocyclales > Azonexaceae > Dechloromonas > Dechloromonas sp. ARDL1. The sequence goes on along the minus strand of NZ_CP168939.1, from coordinate 2,238,513 downwards.
CGCGCCGAGCTGTATTACGACGCCGAGTTCCGGGCGTTGGCCGCGCGCTATCCGAACTTCACCTACGTGCCTTCGCTCTCCGAGGAACCGGTCGGTTCCGACTGGGACGGGGCGCGCGGTTTCGTGCATGAAGCGGCCAAGGCGCACTTCGCCAACGATTTCCGAGGCCACAAGGCTTACCTGTGCGGCCCGCCGGCGATGATCGAGGCGTGCATCACGGCGCTGATCCAGGGCCGGCTGTTCGAGCGCGACATCTACATGGAGAAGTTCTTCTCCGCGGCCGATGCCTCGCAGCAGCTGAAAAGCCCGCTGTTCAAGAACATCTGAGCGGGTGAGGGAGCGGCGATGGTCTATTTCAACGTGCTGATCGAGGAAACCGGCGAAACCTATCGCTGTTCCCCACAGGAGTCGCTGCTGGCCGGCATGGAGCGCCTGGGCAAGAAAGGCATTCCGGTCGGTTGTCGCGGGGGCGGTTGCGGGGTGTGCAAGGTGGAAATCACCTCGGGCAGCTACCTCAAGCGGGTGATGAGCCGCGACTACGTCAGCGTCGAGGACGAGGCGGCAGGGCGCGTGCTGGCCTGCCGGGTACGGCCGACCAGCGATATCACCCTGAAGGTGCTGGGCAAGATGGCGAAGAACGTCTGCCGTACCGGGCAGGCCGCGTCGGCAGCGGCGTAGGGCGGGGCCGGGAAATGAGCGCTCAGGCCTGCCGTTTTTCGTTCGGTTGGTCGGCCTGAATCGCCTGGATGGAACGGAAGGTCAGGCGGATGTGCTCGGACAGGATGTCGGCGGCCTTGTCGGCGTCGCGGTTCATGGCGGCATGAAGCAGGGCTTCGTGTTCGACATGGATATCCCGCGGAATGGGTTGCAGGTAGAGCGACATGCGCCGATAGCGTTCGGCCTGCTGATAGAGGATGGACAGGAAATGCTTCAGCCAGCGCGATGGACAGGCGGCAATCAGCACTTCGTGGAAGATGCGGTTGCGCTCCTCCCATTCTTCCCGGTCTTCACTGCCGATGCGTTTTTCCTCGGCCTTGGCCAGACGGTGGAAGGCGGCCAGCAAACTGGCCTCCCAGGCGTCGTCGCCCATGGCGATGGACTGGCGCAGGGCGTTGCATTCGAGCATGACGCGGGTCTGGGTGATGTCCTCGAAGTCCTTGAGCGACACCGGGGCGACGCGAAAGCCGCGTTGCCCCTGGCTGACTACAAGGGCATCGGAGATGAGCAGGGAGAGCGCCTCGCGCAGGGTGCCGGCCCCGACGCCGTAGTTGTCCTTGAGGTGTTCGACGCGGAGCTTCTCGCCCGGCGCCAGGCGGCCTTCGATGATGTCCCGGCGCAGGGCGCGGTAGGCCGATTCGACCAGGGTTTTCGGTTCGGTGGCGAGGCCTTCGGCAGGTGCGCTGATGTTCATGATGTTTGCTTATGGGTGAGACCGCGTTTGCAAAATTCTAACCTGATATCAGGGATTTTCGGTTGAAATTAAAAATCTCGAGAAAAATTGTTGACATCGAGATTGGTAGTAAATATCGTTATAGTAAATCGATTGCATGCATTTCGATGCAGTCACCCCACTCGAAAAAACAGGAGAAGACAAATGGCAATGGCTGGCGTACTTCGTCCCGGACACGCGCAGATGCGGGTTCTCGACATGGAAGAAAGCGTGGCGTTTTATTCGAAGGTGCTGGGCCTGATCGAAACCGGTCGCGATGCCCAGGGCCGCGTCTATTTCAAGACCTGGGAAGAGCGCGATCACAGCAGCGTGATCCTGCGGCAGGCCGATACCGCCGGTATCGATTTCTTCGCCTTCAAGGTCGATAGCGACGCGACGCTGGCCAAGCTGGAGAAGGACCTGAACGCCTACGGCGTCGCCACCAAGCGCATCCCGGCTGGCGAATTGCTGGAAACGGGCGAGCGCGTGCGCTTCACGCTGCCGACCGGCCACGACATCGAGTTGTATGCGCACAAGACCGCCATCGGCAACGAGATGGGCGAACTGAACCCGGAAGCCTGGTGCGCCAACGCCGAAAAGGGCATCGCGCCGATCCGCCTCGACCATGCGCTGCTCTACGGTCCGGATATCGAGAAGGCCCAGGCCATCCTGCAGGACGTGCTCGGCTTCTATCTCGTCGAACACATCGCCCTCGACGACAACCAGGATCTGGCCATCTGGCTGTCGTGCTCGACCAAGGCCCACGACATTGCGTTCGTCCGCCATCCGGAGCCGGGCAAGCTGCACCACGTTTCCTTCCTGCTCGAAACCTGGGAGCAGGTGCTGCGCGCCGCCGACATCATGTCGATGAACCGCGTCTCCATCGACATCGGCCCGACCCGCCACGGTGTGACGCGCGGCACGACGATCTACGCCTTCGACCCCAACGGCAACCGCTTCGAGACCTTCTGCGGCGGCAACTATGCCTATCCCGACCAGAAACCGACCAAGTGGACGATGGATGAAGTCGGCGCCGCCGTGTTCTACCACGACCGCAAGCTGAACGATCGCTTCCTGACGGTGGTGACCTGATGCAAGTCGCCGTCAGCTTACCGGGCATCACAGCCGAGGCGGCCTCCGCCGCCTGTACGGCGGCGGTTGCCTTCGCAGCGGCCAGGGGTTGGAAGATCAATGTCGCGGTCGTTGACCGCGGCGGCAACCTGATGGCCTTCCTGCGCCAGCCGGGCGCCTACATCCACTCCATCGACATCGCCATCGACAAGGCCTACACGTCGGCCAGCTTCGGCTTCCCGACCAAGGCGTGGATGGGCGCCATCGGGCACGACGACGGCATGAAGTTCGGCTTCTCCAACCAGCCGCGTCTCATCGTGTTCGGTGGCGGCTTGCCGGTGCCGGGCGAGGGGGGCGAGTGGATCGGCGGTATCGGCGTCTCCGGCGCCTCCGAGTCCGAGGACGAGGCGTGCGCGCGTGCGGGGCTGGCCGCCATCGGGCTGGCCTGAATCCGGCAGAACAGCAAACCCAACAAGGATAACAAGGGCAATGAAACAAATCCTGAACTTCATTAACGGCGAATTCGTCGCAACCGACCGGCAGTTCGAGAAACGCACGCCGATCGACAACAGCCTGATCGGCCTGGTGCACGAGGCCGGCAAGGCCGAGGTCGATGCCGCAGTGAAGGCTGCGCGCGCGGCGCTGGAAGGGCCATGGGGCAAGATGACCGTGAGCGAGCGCACCGACATCCTGAACAAGGTAGCCGACGAGATCAATCGTCGTTTCGACGAATTCCTCGACGCCGAATGCGCCGACACCGGCAAGCCGAAGAGCCTCGCCTCGCACATCGACATTCCGCGCGGTGCGGCCAATTTCAAGATTTTCGCCGACGTGATCAAGAATGCGCCGACCGAATTCTTCGAAATGGCGACGCCGGACGGCAGGGGGGCCATCAACTACGCCATGCGTCGCCCGGTCGGCGTGGTCGGCGTCGTCTGCCCGTGGAACCTGCCGCTGCTGCTGATGACATGGAAAGTCGGCCCGGCACTGGCCTGCGGCAACACCGTTGTCGTCAAGCCGTCGGAAGAAACACCGTCTACCGCCACCCTGCTTGGCGAGGTGATGAATGCTTGCGGCGTGCCCAAGGGCGTCTACAACGTCGTGCATGGTTTCGGCCCGAACTCGGCCGGCGAATTCCTGACCACCCACCAGAACGTCAACGCCATCACCTTCACCGGCGAAACGCGTACCGGCGCCGCCATCATGAAGGCCGCCGCCGACGGCGCCCGCCCGGTATCGCTGGAAATGGGGGGCAAGAACCCGGCCATCGTCTTTGCCGACGCCAATCTCGACGTTGCCATCGAAGCCACGCTGCGTTCCTGTTTCTCGAACTGCGGCCAGGTATGCCTGGGCACCGAACGCGTCTATGTCGAACGTCCCTTCTTCGACACCTTTGTCGCCGCGTTGAAGGCCGGTGCCGAGAAGCTCAAGTTGGGCGTGCCCGGCGACCCGGGGGCCAACATGGGGCCGCTGGTCAGCCAGGAGCACCGCGCCAAGGTGCTGTCCTACTACAAGAAGGCAGTCGAAGAGGGCGCCACCGTCGTCACCGGCGGCGGCATTCCCGACATGCCCGGCGAACTGGCCAACGGCGCCTGGGTACAGCCGACCATCTGGACCGGTCTGGACGACAACGCCGCCGTCGTGCGCGAGGAAATCTTCGGGCCGTGCACGACGATCATGCCCTTCGACAGCGAGGACGAAGTGATCCGGCGCGCCAACGACACGACCTACGGCCTGGCCGCGTCGATCTTCACGCAGGACGTCAATCGCGCCCACCGCGTGGCCGGCAAGATCGAGGCCGGTCTGGTCTGGGTGAACAGCTGGTTCCTGCGCGATTTGCGTACCCCGTTCGGCGGCGCCAAGCAGTCCGGCATCGGCCGCGAGGGCGGCGTGCATTCGCTGGAGTTCTACACCGAACTCAAGAACGTCTGCGTGAAGCTCTAGACGGCCATTTCGCTGATTGAACCAAGGATACAAACGATGGAACAAGCCCAAATCAAGCAACTCGGCGACGAGCTTTACGAAGCGCTGGCGGCCGGCCGTACGGTCAGCCCGCTGACCTCGCGCGGCTTCGATATCAGCATCGAGGACGCTTACCACATCCAGCAGCAGATGCTGTCGCGGCGCCTGGAGAAGGGCGAGCGCGTCATCGGCAAGAAGATCGGCGTCACCAGCAAGGCGGTGATGAACATGCTCGGCGTGCATCAGCCGGACTTCGGCTACCTGCTCGACGGCATGGTGTACAACGAAGGCGAGTCGATCGACATGTCGACGCTGATCCAGCCGAAAGCCGAGGGCGAGATCGCCTTCCTGCTCAAGAAGGACTTGCAGGGCCCGGGCGTCACCGCCGCCGATGTGCTGGCCGCGACGGAAGGTGTCATGGCCTGCTTCGAGATCGTCGACTCGCGCATCACCGACTGGAAGATCAAGATCCAGGACACCGTGGCCGACAACGCGTCCTGTGGGGTTTTCGTGCTCGGCGACCAGCTGGTCGATATCAGCAAGGTCGACCTCGGTCTGTGCGGCATGGTGCTCGAGAAGAACGGCGAAATCGTTGTCACCGGTGCGGGCGCCGCCACCATGGGCCACCCGGTCAATGCCATGGTCTGGCTGGCCAACACGCTGGGCCGTCTGGGCATCACCCTGAAGGCCGGCGATATCGTGCTGTCCGGGGCGATGGGGGCGATGGTGCCGGTGGCCAAGGGCGACAGCCTGCGTGTCACCATCGGCGGCATCGGCGGCTGCTCGGTACGCTTCGTCTGAGCGGAAGGCCCGACATGGACCTCCAGATTTCCGGCAAGACGGCTGTCGTCAGCGGTTCCACCGCCGGCATCGGTTTTGCCATCGCCACCGAGTTGGCCCGCGAAGGCGTGCGCGTGGTGATCAACGGCCGCCGCCAGGACAGCGTCGATGCGGCACTGGCGCGTTTGCGTTCGCTGGTCGGCGGTGCCGCGGTCAGCGGCGTCGCCGCCGACCTGTCGGACGCAGCGGGTTGCCAGCGCCTGTTCGATGCCTGCCCGCAGGCCGACATCCTGGTCAACAACCTCGGCATCTTCGATCCGTCGCCCTTCGCGTCCATTCCGGACAGCGCGTGGCAGCGCTTCTTCGATTCCAACGTGATGAGCGGCGTGCGACTGGCGCGTCACTACCTGCCGGCCATGAAGGCCGCCCGCTGGGGGCGCGTCGTGTTCATCTCCAGCGAGTCCGGCATCAACACGCCAGGCGAGATGGTGCATTACGGCATGACCAAGTCGGCCCAGCTGGCGGTGTCGCGCGCTCTGGCGCAGAGCTGCGCCGGCACCGGCGTCACGGTCAACGCCGTGCTGCCCGGCCCGACCCGTTCGGAAGGCGTCGCCGACTTCTTCGGCAAGCTGGCTGCCGAGTCCGGCATCGGCCTCGATGCAATGGAGCGCCGTTTCTTCGCCGAAGGCCGTCCCTCCTCGATTATCAAACGCATGATCGATCCCGCCGAAGTCGCCGCCTTGGTCGCCTACGTGTGCAGCGCCCGTGCTGCCGCGACGACCGGCGCTGCACTGCGCGTCGATGGCGGCATCGTTTCCACCATTTGTTGAATAGCCCCACAAGGAACATTCCATGACCCAGAAAATCAAATGCGCGCTGATCGGCCCGGGCAACATCGGCACCGATCTGTTGTACAAATTGAAGCGCAGCCCCTTCCTCGAACCGGTGTGGATGGTCGGCATCGATCCGGAATCCGAAGGCCTGAAGCGCGCTGCCGAGATGGGCCTCAAGGTCACCGCCGACGGTGTCGACGGCCTGCTGCCCCATGTCCTCAAGGACGAAGTCCAGATCGCCTTCGACGCCACCTCGGCCTACGTCCATGCCGAGAACACCCGCAAGCTCAACGCCCTCGGTGTCCTGATGATCGACCTCACGCCGGCCGCCATCGGCCCCTACTGCGTCCCGCCGGTCAACCTCAAGGAGCACGTCGGCAAGCGTGAAATGAACGTCAACATGGTCACCTGCGGCGGCCAGGCCACCATTCCCATGGTTGCCGCCGTCTCCCGCGTCCAGCCGGTCACCTACGGCGAAATCGTTGCCACCGTGTCGTCGAAGAGCGCCGGCCCCGGCACGCGCAAGAACATCGACGAATTCACCCGCACCACCGCCGGTGCCGTCGAAAAGGTCGGCGGTGCAAAAAAAGGCAAGGCGATCATCATCATCAACCCGGCCGAACCGCCGCTGATCATGCGCGATACCGTGCATTGCCTGACCGAAACGGCACCGGATCAGGAAAAGATCACCGAATCCATCCACGCCATGATCAAGGAAGTCCAGAAATACGTCCCGGGCTACCGCCTGGTCAATGGCCCGGTCTTCGACGGCAACCGCGTCTCCGTCTTCATGGAAGTCCAGGGTCTTGGCGACTTCCTGCCGACCTACGCCGGCAACCTCGACATCATGACCGCCGCCGGTGCCCGCACCGCCGAGATGTTCGCCGAAGAAATGATCAAGGGCACGCTCAAGCTCGAGCCTGTCGTCGCCTAAGGAGAAAAAAGAAATGACCCTCAAAGGCAAGAAAATCACCGTCCACGACATGACCCTGCGTGACGGCATGCACCCCAAGCGTCACCTGATGAGCCTCGACCAGATGGTGTCCATTGCTACCGGCCTCGACGCCGCCGGCATCCCGCTCATCGAAGTCACCCATGGCGACGGCCTGGGCGGCTCCTCCGTCAACTACGGCTTCCCGGCGCACACCGATGAGGAATACCTCGGCGCCGTCATTCCGAAGATGAAGCAAGCCAAGGTCTCGGCCCTGCTGCTGCCCGGCATCGGCACCGTCGACCACCTCAAGATGGCACGCGAACTCGGGGTGAACACCATCCGCGTCGCCACCCACTGTACCGAGGCCGATGTGTCCGAACAGCACATCACCATGGCGAGGAAGCTCGACATGGATACCGTCGGCTTCCTGATGATGGCCCACATGAACAGCCCGGAGGGCCTGGTCAAACAGGCCAAACTGATGGAGTCCTACGGCGCCAACTGCATCTACGTCACCGACTCGGCCGGTCACCTGCTGCCGGAAACCGTCAAGGCCAGACTGAGCGCTGTGCGTGACGCCCTCAAGCCGGAAACCGAACTCGGCTTCCACGGCCACCACAACCTGGCCATGGGCGTCGCCAACTCGATCGCTGCCATCGAAGTCGGTGCCAACCGCATCGACGCCGCGGCTGCCGGCCTGGGGGCCGGGGCGGGCAACACGCCGATGGAAGTCCTCATCGCCGTGTGCAGCCTGATGGGGATCGAGACCGGGGTCGATGTCGCCAAGATCACCGATGTCGCCGAAGACCTGGTCGTGCCGATCATGGACTTCCCGATCCGCATCGACCGCGATGCGCTGACGCTGGGTTATGCCGGGGTCTATGGCTCCTTCCTGCTCTTCGCCAAGCGGGCATCCGCCAAGTACGGCGTGCCGGCCCGCGACATTCTGGTCGAACTGGGCCGGCGCGGCATGGTCGGCGGGCAGGAGGACATGATCGAGGATACCGCCATCACCATGGCGCGCGAACGGGGGTTGATCGCATGAAGCTGAATGAAAAAGTGATTGCCGAGCTGGCCGAACTGCTGGAAAACGCCGAGCTGCAGGCGCACGACGTCGTCAAGATCACCGACGCCCATCCCGAGATGGACTGGGATGACGCCTACGCCATCCAGAACGAAATCCTCCGCCGCAAGCTGGCGCGCGGCAACCGCGTCGTCGGCCTGAAGTGCGGCCTGACCTCGCGCGCCAAGATGAAGCAGATGGGCGTCGAGACGCCGTGCTTCGGCTTCCTGGTCGACTACTTCACGGTCGCCGATGGCGGCGAGGTGAAGATCAGCGAACTGATCCACCCCAAGGTCGAGCCGGAAATCGCCTTCGTGCTCAACAAGCCGCTCAAGGGGCCGGGCTGTCATGTCGGTGCCGTGCTCGCCGCGACCGACTTCGTGATGCCGGGCATCGAGGTCATCGATTCGCGTTACCGCGATTTCAAGTTCGACCTGAAGAGCGTCATCGCCGACAACTGCTCGTCGTCGCGCTATGTGCTGGGCGGCATGGCGGTGCCGGTCGCCGGTCTCGACCTGCGGACGCTGGGCGTGGTCATGGAGAAAAACGGCGAAGCGGTCGCCATCGGCGCCGGGGCGGCGGTGCTCGGCCATCCGGCGGCGGCCATCGCCATGCTGGCCAATCATCTCGGTGCCCGTGGCGAAGAGATTCCGGCCGGCACGATGATCCTCTCCGGCGGCGTTACCGAAGCCGTGTCCGTGGCCGCGGGCGATCACGTCAATCTGCGCATCCAGTCCCTGGGGTGCGTCAGCATCCATTTCGCCTGAGGAGCGCGCCATGCCTTTTGCACAAATTTATCTGATCGAAGGCCGTAGCGACGAGCAGAAGAAGCTGCTCATCGAGAAGGTCAGCGCGGCCATGTCCGAGGCGCTGGGCGCACCGCTGGAAAACACCCGGGTGTGGATACAGGACGTGCCCAAGGCGCAATGGGGCATCGGCGGCAAGACCGCCAAGGAGTTGGGGCGCTAGCGGCCTGCCGCGGCGGGCGGGGCGAAGTCCCCGGCCCGACCGACGGGGCCCGGTTATGCCGGGCTGCCATCGAATAGCGGATTGAACGGGTTTGGGCGGTATTGGCCAACGCAGGCCCTTGTTGCACCAAATAAAAATATCGAGATTTCATGCAATTCACGGGAAGGCTTCAAATCCCCGAAAAAGCTGAAACCGGAGCACATCAAGGGTGTGCCGCAAGTGCGGCCACCCGGTCAGGAGGAGGTTTTATGAGGCGGATTTTTGCCGCACGACAATGGCCGCTGGGGCTGGCGATGACCGGTCTGTTGCTGTCGGCCTGCACGCAGGCGCCGGACATGTCCGGCATCGCGTCGGAACGCGAGCGTCCGCTGAAGCGCTACGACATCAGCCAGGCGATTGCGGCCAACGACAAGGTGATCGTGGTCGGCACCCAGAGCGGTGTCGTGCTGGTTTCCACCGACAAGGGCGCCACCTGGAGACGTCAGGCGCTGGGGCAAACGTCGTTGATCGACATTGCCGTCTGCACCGACCAGACCTTCGTCGCCATCGACCATTACCACAAGCTGTGGTCGGCCGATGCCGAGGGCAAGGTCTGGCAGTCGGTCAAGCTCGAGCAGCCGCGCACGCCGCTGGCCGTCGCCTGCAGCCCCCAGGGCGGCTGGTGGGTCGCCGGCACCAACGCGGTGATCGCGGGCACTGCCGACCAGGGCAAGACCTGGCAGGTCACCGATCTCGGCGAGGACACCCAGATCACGACTCTCCAGTTCATCGACGACAAGCGGGCCGTGGCGCTGGGCGAATTCGGCATCACGGTGACCTCCGACGACGGCGGCGCGACGTGGAAGAAGGGGCCGAAGATTCCCGGCGATTTCTATCCCTACGCCGCCTTGTTCCGCGATGGCCGCGAGGGCTGGGTCAGTGGCATCGCCGGCCAGATGCTGCACACCCGCGATGGCGGCCAGACCTGGCAGAAGCAGGTCAATGCCACCCAGGCTGCGCTGAACCGCCTGTTCATGCATGACGGCGTGCCCTACGGCGTCGGCAGCGGCGGCATCGTCGCCCGTCTCGAAGGTGACAGCTGGCGCAACGTCCCCTATCCCGATCCGCTGCCGATGTTCCTTGGCGGCGGTGCTTCCCTGCCCGGCCAGGCGGCCATCGTCATCGGCGGCCCCGGTGGCTTGCTGCGCACCGTCGGCACGGCGAACAACAAATAGACCCGGGAGCAGACAAGAACATGGTTAGCAAACTCCGTCATTCCATTACCCACCGCCTGCACCAGGGCGAGGAATGGATTTTCCGCAATCCGAAGATCGTCCTGGCGCTGGTTCTGGCCGTGACCGTCCTGTTCGGGATGGCGCTGCCCAAGCTGCGCATCTTCACCGACTTTTCCGACCTGTTGCCGCAGAACCACGGCTACATCAAGGTCTACAACCGCCTGAAGGAGAATTTCGGCGGCGCCAACATGCTGGTCATGTCGGTCGAGGTCGAGCAGGGCACCATCTTCAACGATGAAACCCTGAGGCTGATCCACGAGGCGACGCAGGGCATCGACAACCTGCCGGGCGTGAACCACAACCTCGTCTCCAGCCTGACCCACCGCACGGCGCGCAAGGTTTTCCTCGATGATCAGGGGGGCTTCGCTTCCGAGTCCTACTACGATCCGCTGAAGCCGACGCGCACCGTCGCCGAGCTTGAGCAGCTCAAGAAGGACGTCATCGCCAACCCGACCATCTACGGCCTGCTCGTCTCGCCGGACATGAAGGCGGCGCTGATCAAGGCGCAGCTCAACGAAGGCGACATCGACTATCCGGCCACCTTCGCCGCCCTGCAGGAGGTGCGCAAGGCGCTGGCCAAGCCGGGCCACCAGATCTACGTGACCGGCAATCCGGTGCTGACCGGGTGGGTCTATACCTATCTCAACCAGATCGTCGAGATCATGGCCTATACCCTGGCCTTGCTGGCGACGCTGCTCGTCGTCTATTTTCGCCGCTTCTACGGCATTGCGCTGCCGCTGCTCGGTATCGCGTTGTCGTCGATCTGGGGCCTCGGCTTCATGGCAGTCATGGGCATCAACCTGGAGCCGCTGTCGCTGCCCATTCCCTTCCTGATCGCCGCCCGCGCCACCTCGCACGGTGTGCAGCTGGTCGTCCGCTACTACGAGGAACTAGCCATCGTCCATGACGGCAAGAAGGCCGCCCGCAACGCGCTCGATGCGCTGTTCCGGCCGGGGTCGCTGGCCATCATCGTCGACGCGGTCGGTATCGCTGTGCTCGTTCTCGGTGCCGCGCCGTTCAATCACAAATTGGGTATCGCGGCCGGCTTCTGGGGGTTCTCGGTGATCTTCACGGTGCACTTCATGGTGCCGCTGGCCCTGACCGTGCTGCCGGCCCCGAAAAAGCACGAGAACGGCAACGCGTGGATGCGTAACTTCCTCGGCAAGACCATGTCGCTGACCGGCGGTACCGAGGGCGGCGCCCGTTCCATCCTGATTCTGACCCTGATCGGCGCCATCGGCGGCAGCTACCTGGTCGGCAAGGTCCAGCTCGGCGAATCCGAGCCGGGGTCGCCGCTGCTGCACCGTGACCATGACTACAACATCTCGACCAAGGCAATCAACACGCGTTTCCCCGGCTCCGAGGAGCTGCATGTCGTCGCCCGTACCGACGAGAAGGGCGGTATCAAGCGTCCGGAAGTCATGGCCGCTATCGAACGCTTCCAGGCGCACATGCTGTCCGACCCGCAACTGGGCGGCACCAAGGCCATGCCGGGTGTGGTTCGCGTGGTCAACAAGCTGACCCACAACGACGATCCTCGCTGGATGCAACTGCCGGATACGGCCGATGAAATCGGCGGCCTGATGTTCGCCTACATGGCGTCCAGCCCGATCCCGGGCGCGCTCAAGGAGTTCGTGACGCCGGACGAGGACGAGGCCGACATGGTGTTCTATTACAAGGACCACCAGGCCGACACCATCAACCGCGTCGTGGCGCTGGCCGAGGAGGGCATCAAGCTGATCGAGAAGGATGTCCCGGGCCTGCACATCGAACTGGGCGGCGGCATCATCGGCGTCACCGCGGCCGGCAACCAGGCGCTGCATACCGATCACATGATCATCATCCCGGCGGTCATGATCCTCGCCTTCGTCATCGTCATGGTCTATTACAGCTCGCTGCACGCCGGCTGGCTGATGATCCTGCCCATGCTGTTCTCGACGCTGATGACCTACGCCTACATGGGCGCGCTCAATATCGGCATCAACGTGAACACCGTGCCGGTCATCGCCGTCGGCGTTGGGGTCGGTATCGACTATGCGGTTTATTTCATGGACCGCATCCGCGAGGAATTCGCCAAGCTGCATGACATCAAGCAGGCGGTCATCGAGGCGGTGGCCACCACCGGCTCGGCGGTCAGCTTCACCGCCGCCACGCTGATCGCCGGCGTCGTGATGTGGATCTTCATGTCCGACCTGCGCTTCCAGTCGGATGCCGCCGTGCTCCTTTCTTTCATGCTCATCGTCAATGCGATCGCCGCCGTGCTGATCGTGCCGTCGTGGTGCGTGGTCTTCAAGCCGAAATTCGTGACCGCCGCCCATTACGACGAGGACGGTGTGCTGGAAAACGATTAACAACATTCCGGACCAACCGGAGGGGAACAGCACCATGCAACTTAACAACCATTGGGGGAATAAATCCATGGAGACATCCTTGAAAACGGGAAGGCGCCTGTCGCTGCTGGCGGCGGCGCTGACTGCCACCTTCGCAACGCAGGCGTGGGGCAGCGAACTTCCGTCACTGGGCGAGGATTCCTCGCCCTGGCAGGTCGACCTGACCTACGAGAACCACACGGTCAAGCGCGAGCACACCGGCCTGGCCAAGTTCCGCAACACCATGCAGGCCGAGTTCGACAAGCGCGCCGGCAACGGCTGGGGCATCCACGGCATCCTGCGCGGCAGCTGGGATGGCGTCTATCGCATGAACAGCAACGAGTACGGCAAGGATGCCGGCGGATCGATCACGACGCAGTCGACGACGCCGGGCGGTTTGGTGAACAGCCCCTGGGGTGCCGGCCCGGTGACGCATTCGCTGGTGGCCGGTTTGGGCTATCCCGGTGCGGCCGGCAATGCCTTTGTCGATTCCTACGGTGCCAACAACCCGAATAGCGGCTTGCGCATCCTGGGTGACCGTTGGCACGGCACCGACGGCGGTGTCGGTTTTGCGGTTCCTGTTCGCCCATGCGACGTCGATAGCCGCGGGTGCCGCGACTTCGGCGGCTACGGCAACAAGAAGCTGTCCGAACTGGAGATGCCCGAGTTCAACGAGCGCCTCGATTTCATCCGCGAGCTGTATGCCAAGAAGTCCTTCAGCCTCGGCGACGGCAAGGAGCTGTTCGTCAAGGTCGGCAAGCAGCAGGTGGTCTGGGGCCGTACCGACCTGTTCCGCGTGCTCGACGTGATCAACCCGGTCGACTTCTCGCGCAACAACATCTACGACGAACTGTCCGACATCCGTATCCCGATGTGGATCGCCCAGGCCGAGTACCGCATGGGCGCCAGCGACTGGATGCAGGACCGCAATTTCCAGATCGTCTGGAACTTCGACAAGTTCCGTCCCAACAACCTGGGCCAGTGCGGCACGCCGAACGTCATTCTCGACGCCGGCTGTTTCTTCCGCGGCATGGCCAACCTGTGGGACAACGGCGGTACGGTGGCCAACTTCGCCAACGTCGCGCCGGGTACCTTGCTCGCCACCAACTTCGGCCCCGGCCAGATCGGCTTGAAGGATGTCAATCTGCCGGAGTGGAGCCTGTCCAATACCCAACTCGGCGCCAAGTACGAAGGCGTGACCATGGGCGGCCTCTCCTTCTCGCTGAATGCGTTGACCTATCGTTCTCAGCTGCCGTCGCTGCATGGCGGCAAGCGCGCGACGAACTCGTTCACCGGTCAATACCAGAATGCCTGGCCATACCTCATCTCCTTCGACATGGAGTTCCCGCGCGTCAATCTGGTCGGTGGCTCGATGGATTTCCAGATCCCGGCAGCAGGCGCAGCGGTACGCATGGAAGCGGCCTATACGCAGGGCGAGGAGTTCGCCAATACCGCACGTGAGCAGTTGTTCTCGAAGAACGATGTCTTCCGTGCCGTGATCGGTATCGACCGCCCGACCTTCATCCCGTTCATCAGCGAAAGCTCGGCAACGCTGATCTCGGCCCAGCTGTTCTACCAGCACATCTTCAACCACGAGTGGAAGCAGGCGCAGTATGGCCCGACCGGCATGCCGGACTGGGAAAACAACGTGATCGGCACCCTGTTGATCAAGGGCTTCCTGAAGAACGGAACGGTCAGCCCGCAGATCATTTTTGCGCATGACTTCCAGGCTCGTGCAACGGTGGCTGCGCCGCAGGTCGAATGGAATGTCTCCAACGACCTGAAAGTGACCATTGGAGCCAACTACAAGCTGGCCGAAGGTCGCGATCGCTGGAAATTCGATGATTGCCGCGCCTGCAATCCATTCGCACCCTTTACCGCACCCAACGGCGATGCCAACGCGAATACCCCGTACTCGCGCGGCTTTGGCGGCATGGAACCCCTCGGTCGCTTCCGCGCCGGCCCGATCGGCGCTGCCTTCAAGGAAAACGACATTTTCCTGCGCGTTAATTACAAATTCTGATCCAACAGAGGAGACATCGTATGAAAAAGCATTTGATCGCCATGCTGCCGCTACTGACGGCCGGCGTGATGGGGTCGGCCCTGGCTTCCACCGAAGCCGACGTCGAGAATTCCTTCAATCCGTACAAGGCCGGTATGCCGAGCTTTCCCGGGCTGACGGCCGGCACCGTCATCAACAAGGCCAACGCCGACCAGTTCAAGGACGTACTCGGTGCCGGCGTCTACAAGCTGATCAAGGAGGGCTTGTTCGAAATGAAGGTGGGAGCGACTACCCAGTTCGCTATTTCCAAGGCCTACATCGACGCCACCAAGGCCAATCTGGGCAAGGCCAAGCTGGGCGCCAAGGCGGGCGACAACCTGACCGGCTATGTCGCCGGCCGTCCCTTCCCGGAAGAGCCGGACGTCAAGGACCCGCGTGCCGGCGAGAAGCTGGCCTGGAACTACAAGTACGGCGTGAACTGGGGTGACGGCGCGATCATTTCGCCCTTCTTCTGGAAGTACAGGAACATGCAGACCGGGCAGGTGGAAAAGACCATCAAGTACGACTTCCACTTCCTGAACTTCATGCACCGCACCAAGGATGCGCCGGTGCCGGAAATCACCCCGAACCCGTCGGGCATCTTCCGCGCCATCTACGTCAAGGCGCACGAGCCGCAGGACCTGAAGAACACCCAGCTGCTGATCCAGCGTTTCGAGGACGATGCCAAGCTGGATGACGCCTATCTCTACCTC
The DNA here is from genome assembly GCF_051122455.1 of Dechloromonas sp. ARDL1. Taxonomy (NCBI): domain Bacteria; kingdom Pseudomonadati; phylum Pseudomonadota; class Betaproteobacteria; order Rhodocyclales; family Azonexaceae; genus Dechloromonas; species Dechloromonas sp. ARDL1. The sequence continues at coordinate 2,223,075 of NZ_CP168939.1, read as the reverse complement.
GGCTTCCAGCGTCGCGTGCGTCGCCTGGCCCAGGGGCAGGTCACCGACTCCTTCCTTGGCTCCGACCTGATGATCGAGGACTTCGAAGGCTACAACGGCCGCGTCTCCGACATGAAGTGGACCTACAAGGGCACCAGGAACGTCCTGCTGCCGATGTGGAACCACAACGAGCTGAAGCTGGCTTCCGACATGCCGGCCGAGGCCGACGGCTACAAGTACGTCGATTTCGGCGGCCAGGGCAAGTGCTTCCACGAAGGCACCTGGCAGCTGCGCAAGGTTTATGTGCTCGAAGCCGCACCGGTCAACACCAACCACCCGGTCAGCAAGCGCGTCTTCTACATGGACGCCCAGCTCGGCAACCTGAACGGCGCCAACGAAATCTACGACCGCAAGGGCGAGTTGTGGAAGGTATTCATGGTCGGCAAGTCGCACGCCGATTCCCACCTGCCGGTCAACAAGGGAGCCGGTATCGGTATCGACGACGCCTTCTCGATGGTCGATCTGCAGTCCAAGCACTGCACCACCGGCCAGTTCAAGGGCCAGGTCGATCCCAAGAAGAATCCGCCGGGACTCTTCCAGGTGCAAAACCTGCGCGGCGGCGACTGATCTTTCTTTCCTGCACCCAAACGGGTGTCTCTGCGGGCGGAGAGCCCTACTGCGTTGGGTTCTCCACCATCCTTCAGGGGGCTTCGGCCCCCGTTTTTTTGGACACGCTGCACTTCGCCGATGAGCGTGATCGTTTCGATGCCGAGCCTGACGAACATGGCTTGGTCTTGCTGTTTCGGGCAGAGGCATCGGGATATGCCCGTCATTTGGTGAATCCCTGATTGGCGGAAAGTTGTCGTGATTTTTTACGAACTGTGCAAAAGATTACGCATCTATGACTTTCGGACTATTTTTCGCCGCTTCGTGCGGGTATGCTCTGCGCAGTTATTTTGTGGTGACTGGGTTTTACGAGACATGAAGATTTTGCTGGTCGACGATTCGCGCGCCATTGCCATGGTGATGTGCGCCCGGCTGGAATCCTTTGGCCATGAGGTGCGTCATGCCCTTGATGGGCAGTCGGCGATCGACCTGTTTCGCTCCGAGGTGTTCGATCTGATCCTGATGGACATCGAAATGCCGGGCATGAACGGTTTCGAGGCGACCACCCGCATTCGCGCCCTGGAGGGCCATGAGCCCTGGGCTTGGACGCCGATCATCTTTGTTACCGCGACCGATACCGACAGCAATCTGGTCACCGCCATCGAGGCCGGCGGCGATGATTTCATTTCCAAGACCGTCCCGGAGGCCGTGTTGCAGGCCAAGATGAAGGCCATGTCACGGATTGCCGGACTGCGTACGCGGCTGTCGCTGGCCAATGCCAAGTTGCAGGACCAGGCCAACCGCGATGGCCTGACCGGGCTGCTCAATCGCCGGGCCATGGACCTTCAGGTCGACACGCTGTGGGAACTGGCGACGCGCGCCGGTAGACCGTTCAGCCTGCTGATGGTCGACGTCGACAATTTCAAGAAATACAACGACCACTACGGCCATCTGAAGGGCGACGAGTGCCTGCGTGCCGTAGCCTGCTGCATCGACTGCTGCGTGCGCCAGGCCCACGACGACAGGACGGCACTCGGTGCTTTTGCCGCCCGCTACGGCGGCGAAGAGTTCGCTGTGGTCATTCCCGATGTCGCCTCCGGAATCCATGCCGGTCTGGCGGCCAGCCTGGTTGAATCAGTCCACGCCTTGCGTCTTCCGCACGAGAAAAACGGCGATTTCGGCGTGGTTACCATCTCGGTCGGCGGCGCCTGCCTCGATCCGGCTGGTGGCGAAATCAGGACTTTGTTCCGTCAGGCCGACGAGCTGCTCTACAAGGCCAAGGCGGCTGGTCGCAACCGGGCCGAGGTGGCTTGAGTTCGTAGCCCGGCGGCGATGAAGGGCTCGTCGCTGGTGGAGGATGTTCAGGTCTGGATCAGGAGCGACAAAGGCGGACACCCGACATGGGGGGCGGTATCTCGTTCAGATCGGTACCCATGACATGGTTGTGCCACCAGTCGATCAGGAAATCCAGCAGCTCATTCGGGGCGTTAACGCCAAAAGTGGCCTGCAGGCAGTGGTTGGCGACGTATTCCTGAAAACACACATGTTCCTTGGAGTGCTTTGGAGTCAGGGTAACACCCATGGACGCAAGCATTGATTCCTCGCGAACCAGTGTTTCGAAAGCGTAAGTGCTGAGTTCATCCAGAATGTCGCTCATCGCCTCCGAGTGGGCGGGCGTGTTCTGGTTGCGATGCAGGCGGCTGATCAGGCCGGCAAGCCGGTGGCTGCTCGTATGGAGCGAGGGAATCGGCGGAAGGAGGGGCGTGTTGCGTATGGAACTTTCGCTCATGGCAGCCCGTGTTCGTTAAATTTCTTTACTCGCCTTGGGGTCTTTACGTACCATTCGCTCGAGGTAGTCTTTCCCGTTCTGTTCGCTGTCGTGGTAGAGCCCACGTCGGGGCGATCCGTCGCTGTAGTAGCGGCTGGGCCAGATGGTTTGTGGGGAAACCCCGATGACTTCGGCGAGAATGGCCTGTGCTTTGGGTAGCGGACGGTGTAGCGCCTCGGCGAAATAGGTTCGACTGACAGCATGCCGCCGGGCCAGCTCGCGAAGGGTGTAGCCGGCTTTCTCGACGGCTGCCTTGATGTCGGCTTTGTGCCAGTCCTGAGGGGCTGGCTTTTTTGGGTTTTTGAACGTTGTCATGTACACGTTTTGTATTGAAAATTACGACACTTTTGAGACTTTCTGGGTGGCGTTCCGCTGTATTGGCGGTTTTCGTGATTTTTCATGGCTTCACGGTGGATTGACATATGAATTATTGCATACTTTTTAAGTAACACGGTATGAAAATGAAATTCGGTGACCGCTTTCGCCTGGTCGTTGGCGAACACCCATTTGCCTGGGCGCACGCCAGGCATTTCCCGAAGGCGACGATCCAGAGTTTCTTGACGTGCAAAATCCGGCCGCAAAAGGCCAATCTGGACAAGCTGGTCAGCGTGACGGGAATTCCCGAAAGCTGGTGGTTGAGTGGCGAGGGGCCGCCTCCCGTTGAGGGAAGGGCGATATTACGGGCCGAGACTCGGCGGGCGGACTATGTTGTCGCCGGGGCCGGTGGCGACGTCAGGGAGGGTGCCATCCTGCCCGAGGAACTGGCGCTCTCTGTTTCGTATGCCACCCGGGTGCTCCGGGTGGTGCAGGCGGCTTCGTGGTTCCCGACGGGCTATGACGATTCCAGGACATCGGCCTTGATTACCAAGGCGCTTGGCCTGCTTGCCAGTTGTGCCGCTGGCGACCGCAAGCGCCTGGAACGCTTGCTTGAGGGCGATGTCGCGGTTGAGTCCGCATTGCGGCTGGCGCTGGCGGCTGAGGAGCCGGCCCAATAGCTTTAAACCTAGAAACCGCAGTTAATCGCTTGTCTACGCTTCGAAAGCCTCAAGGACACACGCTCCAGGTTTAAAGCGTTCGGGGCCGGCTTACGGCGGTGGGGTTGCACCGGGGAAAGGGCTTCGGTGGTGCGAGGTTGCCCGGGGCCACGGTTGCACGGGGGCGTTGCGCAAGTGGGGGCACGCTTTCAATCGGCGCCGCTTGAGCGGCGTCCAGCCTTGATCTCGGCCCGTCGTCCCTTCTGTTCCAGTCGCCGTTTGATCGCACCTTGCGTCGGTTTGGTCGGTCGGCGTTTGCGCGGTAATACGGCGACGCTGTTCACCAGCAATTCCAGTCGTCGCAGCGCCTCGGTCCGGTTCTTTTCCAGGCTGCGAAATGCCTGCGCCTTGATGATGGCCACGCCGTCCTTGCTGATTCGCTGATCGCCCAAAGTCAGCAGGCGCTCTTTGACTTCTGCTGGCAGGGATGAGGCTGGAATGTCGAAACGAAGGTGGACGGCGTTCGACACCTTGTTAACGTTCTGCCCACCGGGGCCCTGGGCGCGGATGGCGGTGAATTCGATTTCGTCGGGGGGTATGGCGAGGGCAGGGGGCATAGGGCGCACGGGATGTCGATAGCTCGGTATTGTCGGACGCCTGCTTTATCCGGTGGCGTGCACCGAATCGAAGCTGGCTATCCGCACATCGACCGTCATCGACAGTTTGTTCAGCGCCGCTGCCTTGGCCCGGCCTTCGGCGCTGGCGCGATAGAGGTGCGGGGTCATGGCCAGCAGGTCGGCGATTTGTTCCTGGCTGTCGAGCGCCAGCGAGAAACGAACGGTTTCGCCGGGCCGCGCGCTGAAACCCGCCGGCGCCGAGGTGTCGGCCGGGCGTTGCGGCTTCAGCGTCGGGTAGATGATTTCGCGTAGTTCGCGCAGGTGGTCCGGGCCGGCATCGACCTGGATCAGCCGGCCGCCCGGCTTGAGGACGCGGGCGAATTCGGCATAGACCGGGAAACCGAACAGGCACAGCACGCGGTCGACCGTGCCATCGAGCACCGGCAGCCGGGCGTTGGTGCCGACCACCCAGTTTGGCCGAGCATCTTGCTTGGCGGCGGCAAGGACGGCCCATTTCGAGATGTCGAGGCCGAGGATGGCCAGCGACTGGCCTTGGTCGGTTGCTGCGGCGGCCAGTTGGCGCAGGTAGTAGCCTTCACCGCTGCCGGCATCGAGGCAGGCAGCTTCCGGCGGCAGGTCGGCCAGCACGGCGCGGGCGACGGCTTCGGCGATGGGTTGGTAGTGGCCGGCATTGAGGAAGCGGCGGCGGGCGGCGACCATCTCCTTGCTGTCGCCGGGGTCGAGCGAACGCTTGTGCTGCACCGGCAGCAGGTGGGTGTGTCCCTGGCTGGCGATGTCGAAGTTGTGACCGGACGCGCAACGCCACGCGCTGCCTTCGCGGTGCAGCGGGGCGCCATCAAGCGGGCAGGCCAGGGCGGCGAAGGGCTGGATGCTCATGCGGTATGCGTGGGAGGAAGGGCGGGCAAAGGCAGCGATCAGGCCGCCAGTTTAGCCTCTTCGCGCACGCGCTTGGCCTCGTCGAGCAGGTAGCGCTGGTAGTCTTCGAGGTCGCCGTCGAATGGGCCGACGCCGCCCTTGGAGACCAGCCAGAATTCGTCGCACACCGAGCGCAGCAGGGCGCGGTCGTGGCTGACCAGCATGACCGTGCCTTCGAATTCGTTCAGCGCCACGGCCAGTGCCTCGCGGGTATTGAGGTCGAGGTGGTTGGTCGGCTCGTCCATCAGCAGCAGGTTGGGGCGCTGCCAGACCAGCATGCACAACACCAGGCGGGCCTTTTCACCGCCGCTCATGGTGCCGACAGCCTGCTTGACCATGTCGCCGCCGAAATTGAAGGTGCCGAGGAAGTTGCGCAGTTCCTGCTCGCGCCCGGGCAGGCTGCGGTTGCCGGCGGCCAGCGCTTCGCGGGCGAGGCGGGTCATGTGTTCGAGCGGCGTGTCCTGCGGGCGTAGCACGTCGAGTTCCTGCTGCGCGAAGTAGCCGATGTTCAGGCCCTTGCCGACGGTGACTTCGCCGCTGATCGCCTTCAGGTCGTTGGCGATGGTCTTGACCAGCGTGGACTTGCCCTGGCCGTTGGCGCCGAGGATGCCGATGCGCTGGCCAGCCATCACCGAGCGGTTGATGCCGCGCACAATGACGGTCGGCGGCGTGCCGGCCGGAGCGTCTTCCGGCGGCGGATAGCCGATGGCGGTATCGACCATCGACAGCATCGGGTTGGGCAGGTTCTGCGGTTCCTGGAACTCGAAGCTGAACTCGGCCTCGGCCAGCACCGGCGCGATCTTCTCCATGCGGTCCAGCGCCTTGACCCGGCTCTGCGCCTGCTTGGCCTTGCTGGCCTTGGCCTTGAAGCGGTCGATGAAGGACTGCAGGTGGGCGATCTTCTCGGCCTGGCGGGCGGCGGTGGCCTGCTGCAGCACGATCTGCTCGGCGCGCATGTCCTCGAACTTGCTGTAGTTGCCGCCGTAGCGGATCAGCTTGGCGTTGTCGATGTGCAGCGTAACGCCGGTGATGGCGTCAAGGAATTCGCGGTCGTGGCTGATCATGACCAGCGTGCCGGTGTAGCGCTTGAGCCAGGCTTCGAGCCAGACCAGGGCGTCGAGGTCGAGGTGGTTGGTCGGTTCGTCGAGGAGCAGGATATCGGACGGGCACATCAGGGCGCGGGCCAGCTGCAGGCGCATGCGCCAGCCGCCGGAAAAGCTGTTGACCGGGTTGTGCAACTCGGAAACCTTGAAGCCGAGGCCGAGGATCAGCGATTGGGCGCGCGCTTCGGCGTCATGTTCGCCGGCATCGTTGAGCGCCATGTAGGCCTCGGCCATGCGCATGCCGTCGTCGCTCGCCTCGGCGGCGGCGACTTCGTTGCGGGCGGCGAGCAGCGGGGTGTCGCCGTCGATGACGAAATCGGTCGCGCTTTGCTCGGTTTCCGGCATGTCCTGCGCCACCTGACCCATGCGCCATTGAGCGGGCATCGAGTAGTCGCCGCCATCCTCGTGCAGGGTGCCGTTGAGCAGCGCGAACAGCGTGGACTTGCCGGCGCCGTTGCGGCCGACCAGGCCGACCTTCTCGCCGGGGTTGATGGTGACGGATGCCTTGTCGAGCAGGGTCTTGGTACCGCGGCGCAGCGTGACGTTGCGGAGGATGATCATGAGTGCAGCTTTCGGGGGAAGGTCGGGCGGCCAGGATGCGTTTCCGACAAGGGGCGAGATTGTATCTGATTGATCTCGCGAATGTTTTTCTGGCTGTCGTTTTGTTGGATAGCGGGTATGAAAACCTGTTCCGAACAGCGTGCTCCCGGCGAACCCGGGAGCCGGCCTTACGCGTTCAGCCGCTCCATCTGGCACGGCGCCAGGCCGAGCAGGGCCAGTTGCGTTCCTTCGTTGCCCCGCCACCATGCCGCCACCCAGGCTGTCCCGTCGGCGTCGATGCGTTCGATGGCACAGCGGCTGCCGATCATGTCCATGAAGATCGCCATCTGATCTTCTTCCAGCTCCGGATCGGGCGAGATGTCGAGGACGAGCACCATGTCGCCGACGGCGACGCTGCGGCCGTTGATGTCCTTGGTGCTGAATTGCATGGCGGGCTCCTTGTGGAGGGTTGCCGTGTCGCAAAGCCGACTGCGGGTCAGGGTTTGACCATGGGTCGGCGACAGAGGTGCCCACAAATGCTGTACGACGAGGCGTTGTGCCTCCGTCTGCCGGGGGCGGCGCTTCCCGGCCAAGGCGCCACTCATGGCCCGGCCGGGTGCATGAGCGGCGCGATGAAGCCTGGCTTCAGAGATACTTTGCGAAAGCGCTCCGCCCGGCGTAGCGGGCCGCTCCGCCCAGGGCGTTTTCGATCAGCAGCAGGCGGTTGTACTTGGCGATGCGATCGGAGCGCGACAAGGAGCCGGTCTTGATCTGTCCGCAACCGGTCGCCACCGCCAGGTCGGCGATGGTCACATCCTCCGACTCGCCGGAGCGGTGCGAGAACACGGCGGCATAACCCACCGAGCGGGCCATTTGTACGGCGGACAGGGTTTCGCTGAGCGTGCCGATCTGGTTGAGCTTGATCAGGATGGCATTGGCTATCCCCTTGTCGATCCCTTCCTGGAGGATTTCGGGGTTGGTCACGAACAGGTCGTCGCCGACCAACTGGACGCGGCGCCCCAGTCGGTCGGTCAGCATGCCCCAGCCGGCCCAGTCGTCCTCGGCCATGCCGTCCTCGATGCTGACGATGGGGTAGTTGGCGACCAGGTCGGCCAGGTAGTGGCTGAATTCGGCGCTGGACATGGCGTGATCCTCGCCCGTCACGATGTACTTGCCGTCCCGGTAGAACTCGGAGGCAGCGCAGTCGAGCGCCAAGCCGATCTGTGTTCCGGGGTGGTAACCGGCGAGCAGGATGGCCTCGACGATGAGATCCAGCGCCTCCCGGGTCGATTTCACGTTCGGTGCAAAGCCGCCTTCGTCGCCGACGGAGGTCGGGAAGCCCTGGTCGTCCAGCAGCTTCTTCAAGGTATGGAAAACCGTCGCCCCGGCGCGCACGGCATCGCCGAAATGCTCGAAGCCATAGGGCACGATCATGCATTCCTGGAAATCGAGCGAATTATTGGCGTGTGCGCCGCCGTTGATGATATTCATCATCGGCACCGGCAAAACCGGCGGTGCGCTGGCCATCGCGGCGTGGAGCTCGATGCCTTGTGTCGCGGCGCTGGCCTTGGCTACCGCCAGCGACACGGCGAGGATGGCGTTGGCCCCGAGGCGCGACTTTCCCGGCGTGCCGTCGAGTTCGATCAGCTGCCGGTCGATGGCATCCTGGTCCGCCGCTTTGCGGCCGATCAAGGCCTGGCGGATTTCGCCATTGACGTGGCCGACGGCGCGCAGGACGCCCTTGCCCAGGTAACGGGATCTGTCGCCGTCACGTAGTTCGAGTGCCTCGCGGCGGCCGGTGGAGGCGCCGGAGGGGGAGATCGCGAAGCCCCGGCTGCCGTCGCTCAGGACGACCTCGGCCGCGACGGTGGGATTGCCCCGGGAATCCAGCAATTCGTAGCCCCGGATATGGTTGATGGTGGCCATGTTCTTCCTCTTCAAGAATTCAGTTGATGTGGGCGATGCGCAACAGGTTGGTCGTTCCCGGCGTACCGAAAGGCAGGCCGGCGACGATGGCGATGGCCGCGCCGGGCTCGCCGAAACCTTCGGCATGTGCCGTGCTGCAGGCGAGATCGCTCATTTCGCGGACATCGAGGACTTTCGGGCAGAGCACCGGATAGACGCTCCACGCCAGCGCCAGCCGGCGTGCCGTCGCCAGCTCCGGCGTCATGCCGATGATCGGTGCCTGCGGGCGCTCGCGCGCCATGCGCAGGGCCGAGTAGCCGGAGGTGGTGTAGGCCACCGAGGCGGCCACCGGCAGTGTGCTGACGGCGCAGCGCATGGCCGCGCCGATGGCATCGGCCGCATCCGGCCGGGAAGGCGTGCGCGATGCGTCGAGCCCTTCCCGGTAGTGCGGGTCGGCCTCGGTATGGGCGATGATACCGCTCATCATGCGTACCGCCTCGACCGGATAGCGTCCGGAGGCCGATTCGGCCGACAGCATCACCGCGTCGGCACCGTCGTAGATCGCCGTCGCCACGTCGGAGGCTTCGGCGCGCGTCGGCACCGGCGCCGAAATCATCGATTCGAGCATCTGGGTGGCGACGATGACCGGCTTGCCGGCCTTGCGGCAGGCGCGGACGATGCGTTTCTGGATCGTCGGCACTTGCTCGGGCGGCATTTCGACGCCGAGATCGCCGCGGGCGACCATGACCGCATCCGCCGCCTCGACGATGGGATCGAGACTGAGAATGGCCATCGGCTTTTCCAGCTTGGCGACGATACCGGCCCGCCCTTGCACGATGGCCTTGATCTCCCGGATATCCTCGGCGCGCTGGACGAAGGACAGGGCCACCCAGTCCACGCCGAGTTCCAGCGCGAAGGCCAGGTCGGCGCGATCCTTGGCGGTCAGTGCCGACAGCGGCAGCACGACGCCGGGCACATTGACGCCCTTGCGGTCGGACACCGCGCCGCCGGCGACGACCCGTGTCCGGGCAAAGTCCGGGCCGCATTCCTCGACGCGCAGGCGGACCCGGCCGTCGTCGATGAGCAGGTCGGTGCCCACCTCCAGCGCCGCGAAAATCTCGGGATGCGGCAGCGGCGCCCGTTCGCCATCGCCTGCCTTCGCCACATCGAGATCGAGCCGGAAAACGGCGCCTTCCTCAAGCCGCACCGGCCCGCCGGCAAAGGTGCCGAGGCGCAGCTTGGGGCCCTGCAAGTCGATCAGGATGCCGACCGGGCGGCTCAGGTCCCGCTCGATGCGGCGGATGAGTTCATGGTTGCGCTGGTGGTCGGCATGGCTGCCGTGGCTGAAGTTCAGCCGGAACACGTCGGCGCCGGCTTCGAACAGGGCGCGGATGGTCTCCTGGTCGGCACTGGCCGGCCCGAGGGTGGCCACGATCTTGGCATTGCGTTTTCTGTACATGCTCTGTCCCCTTACTGGGTGGCTCAGGCTTCTGCCCGGCCGGTGATCAGAATGGCCCGGAAGTCGTTCACGTTGGTCAGTGTCGGGCCGGTGATGACGGCGTCGCCGAGGGTGCCGAAAAACCCGTGGCCGTCGTTGGCGTCGAGGCATTCCCGGGGGCGCAGGCCGTGCTTCCAGGCGCGCGCCAGGCTGTCCGGGGCGAGGAAGGCGCCGGCGATCTCTTCCTGGCCATCGACGCCGTCGGTATCCCCTGCCAGGGCGTAAACCCCCGGTTCGCCGTCGAGGGCAATGCCCAGCGAGAGCAGGAATTCGACGTTGCGTCCGCCGCGCCCGGCGCCGCGGACGGTGACCGTGGTTTCGCCGCCGGAGATCAGCACGCACGGCGTATCGAACGGCAGGTCATGGCGGGCGACCTGTCGGGCCAGTGCGGCGAGCACCTTGCCGACATCCCGCGCCTCGCCTTCGATGCTGTCGCTCAGGACATGCGCCGCGATGCCTGCCTGGGCTGCCACCTCGGCGGCCCGGGCAAGCGCCATCTGCGGTGCGGCGACAATGCGGGTGACGGCATTCGCCAGCCGCGGATCGTCCGGCTTGATCGATTCGCCTTCACCGCTTTCCAGTACCCGGCGGACGCTATCCGGCAGCACGATGCCGTAGCGACGCACGATGGCCAGCGCATCGGCGCAGGTGGTCGGGTCGCCGACGGTCGGGCCGGAGGCGATGTCGCAGGGGTTGTCGCCGGGCACGTCGGATATCAGCAGGGTGACCACGCGCGCCGGATGGCAGGCTGCCGCCAGCCGCCCGCCCTTGACCTTCGACAGATGGCGACGCACGCAATTCATCTCGCTGATCGTCGCTCCCGAGGCCAGCAAGGCGCGATTGACCGCCTGCTTGTCTTCCAGCGAAATGCCGTCCAGCGGCAGGGCGAGCAGTGCCGAACCCCCGCCCGAAATCAGGCAGAGAACGGTGTCGTCGGCGGTCAGCCCACCAACGCGGTCGAGAATGCGCTGGGCCGCCGCCAGGCCGGCCGCATCGGGGACCGGATGCGCCGCCTCGACGATCTCGATGCGCTCGCAGGGCACGCCGTAGCCGTAGCGGGTGACGACCAGCCCGCTCAGTTCGCCCGGCCAGTGCTGTTCGACGGCTTGCGCCATGGCGGCGGAGGCTTTGCCGGCACCGATGACGACCAAGCGCCCCTTGGGCGGCTCCGGCAGATGCTCCGGAATGCAGCGATGCGGCTGGGCCGCTTCGATCGCGGCCTGGAACATCGAGGCCAACAGGTCACGCGGAGGAATGGAGTGATTCATGACGAAAACCCTTGATAGTTTCGAAGGCGGCGCGGGGAATGGTCCGCGCCGCCAGTCGTTCAGCGATTGACCACCTTGGCCGGCACGCGCAGCACCAGCATGGCGCCGAGGAAGAGTACACCGGAGAGCACATAGAGGGCGACGGTGGTGCCGCCGGTGGCATCCTTGATCCAGCCCACCAGGAAGGGGCTGACGAAACCGGCGATCTGGCCGAGGGAGTTGATCAACGCCAGGCCGCCGGCTGCGGCGGCACTGCCCAGGAAAGCGGTCGGCAGCGGCCAGAACATCGGCAGGCCGGCCAGGGCACCCATGGTGGCGAACGAGAGGCCGACGATGGCCAGCGTCGTGTTGCTACCGGCCTGGGTGGCCAGCATCAGGCCGAACAAGCCCATCAGCAGCGGAGCGCTGAGGTGCCAGCGGCGTTCCTTGCGGGCATCGCCCGAGCGGCCGATCCAGATCATGAAGATGCTCGCGCAGAGGTAGGGAATGGCGCTGATCCAGCCGACCATGGTGGGCGTCTGGAAGCCGAGCGACTTGACGATGGTGGGCAGCCAGAAGTTGATGGCATAGACGCCCATCTGGATGCAGAAATAAATCAGGCCGAGCAGCCAGACGTTCTTGTTCTTCAGCACGCTGGCGAAGGTATCGGCCGCCGTGCTGGTTTCCCGGCGCAGCTTTTCGTCCTTTTCAAGTTCGGCACGGAGCATCGCCTTTTCGTCGTCGCTCAGCCACTTGGCCTGGTCGATCCCGTCGTTGAGCAGGATATAGACGAGGAAACCGAGCGCCACCGTCGGCAGGCCCTGGAGCAGGAACATCCATTGCCAGCCGGCCATGCCGCCCTGGCCGGCGAAGGCCTGCATCATCCAGCCCGACAGCGGGCTGCCCAGGACGCCGGAAATCGGGATTGCCGACATGAACAGGCCCATGATGCGACCACGCCGCGAAGCCGGGAACCAGCTGGTGAAATAGAGGACGATGCCGGGGAAGAAGCCGGCCTCGAATACGCCGGTGATGAAGCGCAGGGCGTAGAACTGTTCGGGGGTCTGGACGAACATCAGCGCGGCCGAGGCAGCGCCCCAGGCGACCATCAGCGTGCCGATCACCTTGCGCGCGCCGAGCTTGTGCAGCAGCAGGTTGCTGGGCACGCCGCTGAGGACGTAACCGATGAAGAAGATGCCGGCGCCCAAGCCGTAGATGGTTTCGCTCCATTTCAGCGCATCGAGCATCTGCAGCTTGGCGAAACCGACATTGACGCGGTCGAGGTAATTGAACAGGTAACAGACGAAAATAAACGGAATCAGGTGGAAGGTCACCTTCCGATAGGCATTTTCCAGGGCGTTCGGATCGCCCCCTCCGGCGACGGTCGGCCCGCCTCTTTCTGCAGTGGTCATGCTTGTCTCCTTTTTTGATGGATGGTGCCGTGAGGCAACATCATCGTAGAAGGGTGCATGTCTTTGTGCATTGGGCAAAGCCACAAAAATTCAACATTGGATAACTAATTTATCGTTCAAATGCACTATTCTTGTGGGGTGTATTCCCTCGAGAAACAAGCATGATGATCGCTCCCGAACTGGCTCAGGAAATCGTCGAACGGGCAATGCAGGTGTTGCCGCTCAACGTCAATGTGATGGACGCACGCGGCATCATCATCGCCAGCGGCACCCCGGAAAGAATCGGTGACCTGCATGCCGGCGCCCAGATGGTCCTGGCCCGTGGCGCCGCCGTGGAAATCGACCCGGCGGCGACGAACAGCCTGCCCGGCGCCAAGGCCGGGATCAACCTGCCGCTCTATGGGCGCGGCGAGATTTGCGGCGTGGTCGGCATCACCGGCGCCCCGGACGAGGTTCGCCAGTTCGGACAATTGTTGCGGATCACCGCCGAGATGATCATCGAGCAGGCATTGCTGACCGGTGAATTGCAGCGCGAACGGCGCTACCGCGAGGAGTTCGTCTTCCAGCTGTTGAAACGCACCGGTGTTTCGCCGGAAAGCATGGCGGCCTGGGCGGCCCGGCTGGGTATCGATCTCGGCCTGCCGCGCGTGGTGACGATCCTGCACGTCGGCAGCGACGACACCGAGCCCGATCGCCAGCTACTCGACCTGCAGCGCGCCCAAGGCGAATTGCTGAGCCGCTGGGAAGACCTGCCCACCGCCGTGCTCTCGCCGCGCGAACTGGCGATCCTGGAGCCTTTCGTGGGTTCGGAGCATCCCGCCGAATGTGCGCGGCAGGCTCTCCTCCGCCTGGGGGAACTGAACGCGCTCGTCGAGCACCGGCTCGAACTCGACTACATGCTGACTTCCGGCATCGCCTTGCCGGGAATCGCCGGCGCCTCGGCCTCCTACCAGTCGGCCGTGACCACCTTCGCCATCGCCCGGCAGCGCGGCGTCAAGCGCCCCTATGCCTCCTTTTACGAGCATACCTTGCCGGTGCTGCTGGTCGACCTCGATCTGGGCTGGAAAAGAGAGCAGTTCCTTGCGCCCTTTGCCCGCTTGAGTGGCGGCGACCCTAAATCGGCTGTGCTGATCCGAACGCTTCGCGCCTGGTTCGCCAACAACCGGCATCCGACCCTGACCGCCAAAGCGCTGCATATCCACCGCAACACGCTTGATTACCGGTTGCAGAAAATCAGCGAAATCACCGGCATGAACCTCGATGCCATCGACGACACGCTCTTGCTTTACATCGGCATGCAGCTGAGCGCCCCGTGAGTGATCAACTGCGACGACGTTTGTAGATCGAGCGCAGGCTGTCGGGCTTCCTTGTCGCCTGGCTGGTGCGGTCAGTGCAGTTCGTAGCCGAAGGACTTGATCACGTCCTGCGCCTTCTGCCCCTTCATGTAGTTGAGTAGTGCCGTGGCAGCCGGTTTGTCCTTGCCCTTGCTCAGGATCACCGCATCCTGGCGGATCGGGTCGTAGAGGTTGCCCGGCACGACCCAGCCCGAGCCGGAGCCGACCTGGCCGTTCTTGATCACCTGCGAGTAGGCAACGAAACCCAGTTCGGCGGCCCCGGTGGAAACGAACTGATGTGTCTGCGCGATGTTCTCGCCCTGCACGAACAGCGGTTTCAGGTTGTCGACGACGCCGAGCTTGCTCATGGTCTGCATGGCAGCCGCGCCATAGGGGGCGGTTTTCAGGTTGGCGATGGCGAGGTGCTTGAAGCCGCCTTTTTTTAGGATTTCGCCCTTGTCGTCGACCAGCTTGGGGTTGGTTGACCATAGCACCAGTTTTCCGATGGCGTAGGTGAAGGGCGTGCCGGTCACGGCCAGTCCTTCCCTGAGCAGCCGGGCCGGGGTTTCGTCGTCGGCGGACAGCAGGACCTCGAATGGCGCGCCGTTGGCGATCTGGGCGTAGAACTTGCCTGTAGCGCCAAAGGCCAGGCTGGCCTTGTGCCCGGTGTCGCGCTCGAAGAGCGTGGCAATGACCTGCATCGGGCCGGTGAAGTTGGCGGCAACCGCCACCTGGACTTCGTCGGCGCGGGCCGTGGCGACGGTCAGCAAGGACAGGATCAGGATGCTCAGACGTTTCATGGCGCGTTCTCCAGGCTAAGGATCAGGAATATTTGCAAAGAATGACGGCGGAGGCCTTGAACACGGCACAGGCCTGTTCGCCGACGGCCAGGCCAAGGCGTTCGACGCTCTCGTGGGTGACCACGGCGCATACCGACTTGCCGCCCTTCATGGCCAGCGTGACCTCGGAATTGACCGGGCTGTCGTGAATGCGGGTGATTTCACCCCACAGCTGGTTGCGGGCGCTGGTCTTCAGGTTGGGGTCGTTGAGCAGCAGGACGGACGAGGATTTGACCAGTGCGTTGATTTCCATGCCGATGCTCAGGCCGAGATTTTCCGCCGAGTCGCCGGTGATGACGGCGACGATCTCGTTGTCGTCGTCGAGCTTGATGCGCACCTCAAAATCGACTTGCCCCGCGCGCAAGCCAACGATATGGCCGGCGAACTGGTTGCGGGCACTGGTTTTCATCGACATGCGCTTGAGCAATTGGCGGAACTGCTTGAGGTCGCTGGCCTCTCCTTCGTTCATGCTCGCCGTCAGGCGGTCGAGCGCAGCCTGGTACTCGGCCTCCAGGGCGCGATAGAGGGCGACCACCTTGCGCCCGTAGTCGGTCAGTTGCGTGCCGCCGCCGTGTTTGCCACCGGTCGAGCGCACGACCAATGCCTGATCGGCCAGGTTGTTCATGGCATCAACGGCATCCCAGGCGGCCTTGTAGGAGAGGGGGACGGCCTTTGCGGCCTGCGAAATGGAGCCGTGTTGTTCGATGGCTTCAAGCAGGCGGATGCGGGTGTCGCCGAGAAAAGTGCCGAATTCGGAATCGACTTCGAGTTTGCCGCGCAGGCGATGCAGTATGGAGTCCATGATAGGGGCTATTTGTTTATATATTGGATACTATAACGCAATTCGAAAAATTCCTTTCAACTAGCGGCGTTATGGTGCAATTTGCCGATCGGTAAGCCGTAAATTGCCATCGGTTCGACAAAATTCGTTAATTATGTTTGTATACAGCGAAAGTCGGGATGAAATGTTTGACCACTCTGGAGAGAATAATGAACGTCAGCGCGCGCAACGTATTTAGCGGCAAGATCACGGCATTGACCGATGGAGCGGTCAATGCCGAAGTCGAAATCGGCTTGCCGGGCAGCGACAGGATTGTCGCGATTGTTACGGAGGGCAGCGTCAAGTCGCTGGGCTTGGCCATCGGAAAGGAGGCTGTCGCCTACGTCAAGGCGCCGTGGGTCATGCTGCTGACCGGCGCTCAGAATGTCCGCTTCTCGGCCCGCAACCAGCTTTCCGGCAAGGTGTCCAGTGTGCAGAAGGGGGCGGTCAATACGGAAGTTGGCATCCAACTGCCGGGCGGCATCACCGTGTATGCCGTGGTCACCAACGAGGCGGTCATGGAGCTCGCCCTCAAGGAAGGGGACGAGGCCACGGCATTGATCAAGGCCAGCCACGTGATTCTCGGCGTGCTGGCCTGAATCGGTGCCAGTGACCAGCAGGGCGGCCATGTGCCGCCTTTTTTGTGTTTGCCGCTCTCATAGCGAGTGCAGGAAGGCAATGAGCGCCCGGCGCACTTCGGCGGGAGCAGCGACATAGCGTTGGCGTGCTTTCTCCGCTTCACCGCCATGCCACAGGATGGCCTCCTCGAAATTTCGCGCCCGGCCGTCGTGCAGGAAGCCGACGTCTTCGTTGATTGCGGCCAGCAGCCCCAATCCCCATAAAGGCGCAGTGCGCCATTGCCGGCCGCTGGCCAGGTGGTCGGGGCGACCGTCGGCCAGCCGGGGGCCCATGTCGTGCACCAACAGGTCGGTGTAAGGTGCGAATTCACGGTGGGCGAGCGCGGGGTATTGCGGGCTGTCGCCGCTGCTCAGGATTGGGCGATGGCAGACGGCACAGCCGAATCCGGAAAATGCAGCGGCGCCGCGGATGACCTCCGGCGAGCTTTCGTTCCGCCGGGGCGGTGGCGCGAGATGCGCGACGTAAAAAGTAATGTCGTCCAGTTGGGCGGGTGACAGTTCCGGCCTGCCGCCATCCGGAGCGCGCCGACAGGCCGTCTGCGCCGGTGTGCAGTTTTCTGCGGGGAACAATTCCGAGGTAATGCTCATGTCTCCGACGAAGGCGCCGGCGATCTGCTGGCGCAGGTTGGGCATATTGGATTTGAGCCCGAAGCGGCCGACAGCAAGGGTGTTGGTCTGCCGGTCCTCGACACGGTTGATGCTGCCTTGTACGCCATCCGGGCGCGCTTCGGCGGCCATCGCTTCGAGTACCTTGGCGGGTACGGCATCAAGCAGGCCGAGGCCGGCGACATGGGGCGAGACGCGCAGCGAGGTGAGGGTCGGTCCCAGCTTGCCGTAGGCGAGTTCGACAAATTTCGTTTTTGGCTCGCGCAATTCGACCCGTGTGCCATCGGCCAGGTGCACCGTGTGCGAGCGCCAGCGGATTTGCACCCGACCTTCACCCGGTACGCCGGGGATGCCCTCTTCGTTGAGTTGCTCGCCATAGACCGGGTGTGGTAGCGGATCCTCCCGGTGGGTGCGACCGGGAACCGACAGGCGGACGAGCATGGATTGCATGCGTTCGTTCGGGTGGCTCGGTGCGCCGCCGCGCCCATTCTTGGCGTGGCAGGAAATGCAGGCCAGTCGGTTGTAGAGAGGGCCGAGGCCATCGACTTCACGGTCCTTGGCGGGGGAGATGACCCAACTTTGCCGAAAGAGGCTGCGGCCGCGCAGGAAGCGCTCCAGGTCGGAAGAGGAGAGGCCGGGCAGCGGCCGGGTCAGGGTCTCGCGGTCGATGCTCGGCTCCGCTCCGGTAGCGTGGCAGGCAGCGGCGAGCAACAAAGGGATGAGGAGGGTGCTTGCCGTTTTCATGCGCCGATCTCGTCGAGTTGCCGCCGGGCTTGGGCGCGCCGGTCGTGGCAAATGTCTCGCCAGGTGAGTTCCAGCGATGATGGCGGGCGCTCGCTGCTGCCTTCAAGGCGAGGGCCGATCTGCTGCTGGATTTCTGCTTGATTCGCAGTCGCCTCGTCGACGGGGGGGCGGCCGAGCAGGGTGCGTACGGGGCGGGTGTCCTTGCCGACGGCTTCAGCTTGGCGGGTGCGCTGCCAGAGGGTTTTCAGTTCGTCCTGCGCGTCGACCAGCATGTGCTGGAAGATGGCGGCAGTAGTTGTCAGGCGGGGGCGGGCGGCGTCGCTATCGAATTGCAGGCCGCCTAGTCGGGCCGCGATAAACGGGTCGAAGCTGCCGGCCGGTGCCCCGGCGTAGGCCTCGGGGCGGACTGCCAGGCGGCGGATGTCCGGGTGGGCCAGTAGTCGCTGGCCGGCCGGCGACAGGATGAAATCGACGAAGGCCGCGGCCCCGCGCGGATTGGGGGCCTGTCGGGTGACCGCGATGTGGGCGGGATTGAGGCCGGTGTGCTTGGGGTAGACGAAGTGAATCGGCGCCCTGTTGGCGATGGCCGAATTGACGAAAAAATCGATCGAGATGCCGACGGCGCAACGGCCGCTGGTGATTTCGTCGGTCACGAAGGTTGATCCGCGTTCGATGAAGCGGGCGTTGGCGGCGATTTCGCTCCATAGCGCCCAGCCACGTTCCCAACCGAGGGTCTGGAGCACGATTTCGACGATGGGCGGGGCGAAGCCGACGCGCGACGGAACCGGCATGGCGATCTGGCCGGACAGGCGTGGGTCGGCCAGATCGGGCCAGTCGCTCGGCATGGGAATGCCCAGGGCGGCGAGTGCTTGCGGTGCGACGGCAAAGCCGAAGCCAGCGACTTCGGTAGCCGTGTAGAAGCCTTCGGTGTCGCCGAGGCGGGTGTTGCCGATGCGTCGGGGCAGTTGATGGTGGTCGATCGGGAGCCGTCGCCAAGCGCCGCTGGCGGCCAGTCGAGCAAAGCTGCGCGGCGACGCGGACCAATAGACGTCGGTCTGGCCCTGGTCGGGCTGGCTCAGGGTGTCGTAGGCATCGTTCGGCATTCGCCAGATCACCTGCATCCGGTATTCCGGCCGGGTCTTCTCAAATGCGGCCTGGATGCGGGAAACGAATTCGTCCGGGTAGCTGGTGACGACGGTGACGGTACTTGGGGCCGCCAGGGCGCTGTGGCTGCGGGCCAGGACAAGTGACACCGCGCTGGCGAGGAAGAGGCGGCGGGAGGGATCGGCGGGGCGGGTCATGAGCAGGCTCCGGAAAGTGCCGGTGTGTTGTCGCGAATGTCGGCGGAGTGGTGTGATAGCCCGCCAAACCAGGCTTCAAGGGCGGGGCGCTCGGGAGGCAGTTCAACCGCCTGCCGGCCCGTGAAGCGCCGCCAGGCCGGCAGATGCTGCGACGGAACGATGGTCAGTATGGGAATCTGACGGCTCATCAGGTCTAGCATTTCGGCCGCAAAGCCGTGGCCGTGCGCTTCCAGGGTTGAAAAGCGGTTGAAGATGGCGAGGTCCACCCCATGGATGGGAATGCGCCGCATGACGGCACTGGCCTTGGCGATGCCGCTCGTATCGATCCGGCACGATATCGAGTGGGTGCCGAGGAACTGGCTGATCGGGTAGATCCTGCCGTCCTCGAGCGCCACCAGTCGGATCTGTTTCGAGCGCTGGGTCTGGTAGATCTCCTGAACCAGTCCGCCAATGTGCCACCCCCGGTTGATCTGGGCTATGGCGAAGTTGGCGACAACTTCGTCGCAGTCCGTCGTTGCATCGGGGACGACGGCAGCGATGTCGAAACAATTATCTTCGGCCATATGCGCTCTGTCAGAAACGGTAGTTGGCGTTGGCGAACCGCATGCGGCCCTGATTGGAAAATCCGTAGTCCAGTTCGTGCGTCTTGTCGGTCAGTTTGGTGGTGCCGGCCTCGGGTTTTCGCCGAGGTGCCTGGCGTATGTCGTGGCCACAAACGTCGATCTTCCTGTCGTTGCGGAGGGGGGCGAGGTGACGAGAAGCGTTTGCCGGGGGCAATGGCTCGGCGATTTTCAGGAGGGGCTCCTCTTCGGGGTGAGCGGTGGATGCGGTGCGTCGCCTTCGGGAAGGATGATTTTGATGCGCTGCTCGGATAGGTGAACGATGAGCTCGAGTTCGCCGCCGAGGGCAGCGATGTGGCGACGCAGGGTCTCCAAGTGCATGTTGGCCTGGTTTTCGATCTGCGCTACGTGCGGCTGGGAAACACCGAGTCGGCCGGCGAGCGTGAATTGCGACAGGCCGAGCAAGCGGCGCAATCCGCCCAGGGTGGTCGGCGAGATCTGCTCAGCGCAGCGTGTCGTGGCCGACGGCATGGAGGCCTCGCGGGGCGTTGTGCGGCGATATCGTCACGGTGTGGCAGATGTGCCGGCTGGAGGGCGCTGAAATGGGTTTTTGGGTGTCGTGCATGCTCTCGATATGTTCTGGTGTATATAGTGATATTCCGGTTGTTTTGCTTGTTTGTTTTTAATGTATTGTTTTAAATTCATTTTCTGTTGCTTTGATGTCGATGTATATATGACTATACAACGATATCGGTGAGGTGATAAGAGGTTTCATATTTCAACGTTGAACCTGCATGCTCCGGCTGCCCTTTCTGTGCGCGGATGTTCAGGGGGCTGGGTGGCCAAAGTTTCACCCAAAGCCGGCAAGGTCGCTGCAGTCTCATGATTTTCTGTAGGTAACTCGGGTGATCATTTGGAGGCGAAGATCTTCTCCAATCCGAATAATTGCTCCTGGGGCAGCTGCGAGCTCGCCAATAAAAACAGGAGACAATATGAATACCCATCTTCCCGTACGGATTGCCCGGCCCAGCCGGATGGTTGCCTTGCTGGCCGCAGGTTTTCCCGGGCTGGCCGTGGCGGATGCCGTGGTGAACCTCGATACCGTCGTCGTTACCGGCAGTCGTGTCGAACACAATACCTTCGACCTGCCGGCCGCGATCGATGTGGTTGATGCGGCGCGCATCGGCGCCGACCAAGCCCGTGTCAATGCCTCGGAAGCGCTGGCGACGGTGCCCGGGATCACCGTGCAGAACCGCCAGAACTATGCGCAGGATTTGCAGATTTCATCGCGCGGCTTCGGCGCCCGTTCGGCTTTTGGCGTGCGCGGCATCCGCCTGGTTTCCGACGGCATCCCCGCATCGATGCCGGATGGTCAGGGGCAGGCCGCCACCTTCAACCTCGATCGCGCCGAGCGTATCGAGGTCATGCGCGGCCCGATGTCGGCGATCTACGGCAATCATGCCGGTGGCGTCATCCAGATGTTCACGCCGGATGGCAAGGGCGCGCCGAGCGTCGAGGGTAGCTTTGCGGCGGGCAGTTATGGCACCTGGAAGACCAATCTGAGCGCCCAGGGCGAGGTCGGCGGTCTGGGTTATGTGATCGACGCCTCGCGCTTTGTCACCGACGGCTATCGCGACCACAGTGCCGCCGAACGCGACCAGACGCTGGTCAAACTGACCTACCGGCCGAGCCAGGACGGCAAGCTGACCTTCATCGTCAACACTTTTCGGCAGGATGCCCAGGACCCGCAGGGGCTGCAGTGGTCGGAATTCAAGGCCAACCCGCGCGGTCTGGCCTGGGATGCGGCGCGTAACAACTATCCGGCACTGGCCTACGACACCCGCAAGAGCATCGATCATGCACAAGGCGGTTTGACTTACGAGCATCGCTTCGGCGACCACAGTATCCAGGTATCCACCTACGCCGGCCAGCGTTCGACGACGCAGTACCAGTCCATTCCGGTGGGAACCCAGACGTCGTCAGCCCGGCAGTCCGGCGGGGTGATCGATTTCGACCGCGAATTCGCCGGTTTGTCCGGCCGGTGGACCGGGCTTTTCGGCTTGGCCGGCGGTCGCCTGACGACGACGCTTGGGTTTGACTACGAACAGGCCACCGACGACCGGCAGGGTTACGAGAATTTTGTCGGCAGCGGCACGCCCGCCAATTGCATCGCCAACATCTGCGGCGTCACCGGCCGCCTGCGCCGCAATGAGGAGGATCGCGTCGCCACCTTCGATCAGTATGCTCAGGCCGAGTGGCAAGGAGAGCGCTGGGTGTTCAGTGGCGGCCTGCGTCACAGCCGGATCGCCTTCCGGGTCGATGACCGTTATCGCAGCGGCGTCAATGGCGACGACAGCGGTCGTGTCAGCTACGACAAAACGACGCCGACCGTCGCGGCCATGTATCGGGTCACCGATACGCTCAATGTCTATGCCAGTGCCGCGCGCGGCTTCGAGGCGCCGACCTTTAACGAGATGTTCTATTCCAGCGGCGGCGGCTCCTTCAATTTCTCGCTCAAGCCGGCGACCAGCACACATTACGAAGTCGGCCTCAAGGCCATGCTCGGTACGAGCAGCCGCCTCGATGTGGCGCTGTTCGATATCAAGACGCAGGATGAACTGGTTGTCCTTTCCAGTACCGGTGGCCGAACGGCCTACCAGAATGCCGGCAAGACCGAGAGGCAAGGTATGGAGGTGGCGCTCGACAGTCGCTGGGGCGACGGGGGGAGCAGTCGCCTGGCTTGCACTTTCCTTGATGCGCGCTATGCCGACAGTTTTTTGAACGCCGGCGGCATCGTCCCGGCCGGCAGCAAGCTGCCCGGCATCGCCGCCCACAATCTGTTCGGCGAACTGGCTTGGCGGCACAAGCCAAGCGGGTTCCACGCTGCTGTGGAGGGCGTTGTCCGCGACAAGGTGTACGTCGAGGACAGCAACTTGCGCCAGGCGGCGCCAGGCTACGCTATCGCCAACCTGCGCGTCGGTGTTGATCGCAAATACGGCCCCTTGAGCTTGCGCGGCTTTGTCCGGCTCGACAACGTTTTTGACCGCCAGTACGTCGGATCGGTCATTGTCGGCGACAGCAACAACCGTTTCTACGAGTCGGCGCCGGGCCGCAACTGGCTAGCCGGCGTGAGCGCCCGTTACGCATTCTGAGTTCTCTCCTTTCCCAATTTGCCCGGCCGCGTGCCGGGTTTTTTGTTTGTTGTCGGGGTGTTGATTTTTGGGGCAGAAGATCGTGCGTTGTCCAATAAATGAGCATCCAGTTGTGCAGCATTTGATGTTCGAGCGATTCGCCTTCTCTCAATTAAATCCAATCAAATCAAATGCATTGATTTGATGTGGAGGGTTTCGTCTTGAGCTGGCACGCGCTTCGCAAAGGGTAGGCGTCCTTGTTGCCACTGATTCGGCACTGGGGGAAGCCGCCGTGCCCGAGGGGGGTGGGCGTATTTCTGTACACACATCTGGAGACAATTCATGCAGAAAAAAATTATTGCCCTGGCTATCGCCGCCGCAACCTCAGGCGCCGCCTTTGCTCAATCCAACGTGACCATCTATGGCAATATCGACATGGGGTGGCTGACTACCAGCGGCACCAACGGCGCCGTGCCGGCCGGTGGTGCCGTGGGTACCGCCAACCAGGCCCGCAATTTTACCGGGCAAGCCGCATCGTTCAGCCACTTGGGCTTCAAGGGGGTTGAAGACCTCGGCAATGGCCTCAAGGCGCTGTTCGACATCCAATACCGCTTTAACCCGGACGCCGGCAGTGGCCTGAACCAGGCTGGTCGCTCCTATGTCGGTCTGACAGGGGGATTTGGTACAGCCGTTGCCGGTTATCTTGATGGCCTGCGCTATGGGATCTATGGCAAGTACAACCCATTTACCAATTATTCGATCGGCAATTTTGCCTCGATGACTACCCAGTATGATCGCGCAGCCAACGCGATTGCCTATATCTCTCCTGCCTGGAAAGGCTTTACGTTGATTTTGGCGACCGCCACCAACACTCAAGGCAATGAGGGTAGTTTGAAAGGTATTCATACCAACGGTGTTAATGCCATAACGGGTAGCAGCAACGCTGACGACCGCCTGTTCTCGGTCAATCTCGTCTATACGAACGGCCCGTTGAACGTCGATCTGGATTACGAAACCACCAAGGCTGCCGGTCTGTCGGATAGCCGTTTGTACGTGGCGACTGGTGGTGTTTCCTACGATTTCGGCGTGGTCAAGATCGGCGGCGTCTACGATGTGATCAAGGGGCAACAGAACTCTTTGATTGGCGGCAACATCGATCTCGACGGTGCCACCGCTGGTTTGCAGAATCTGGGCGGATTGGCGGCCGGTCAAGAATACGATCGCCGCAATTGGTTTGTCGGGGCTACCGTGCCGTTCGGAAAGGCCAAAGTTTTGGCCAGCTACGGCCAAGTTAAAGACAAAACCTTGAGCGACGCCGATGCCAGCAAGTGGGCAATCGGTGCTCGTTATGCTTTGTCGAAGCGTACCGAGTTGTATGCCGACTACGCCCATATCAAGAACGAGCGCAACGCTTCTTTTACCATCAATCCGATGGGTAACTCGGCAGGCCTTTCCGGTAACGGTGTCAACGGCTTTGCCATGGGTATCAAGCACGCGTTCTAAGTTTAGCTGGATCGGGGGGCGCTGCTTCAGCTATCCCTCGTCCGGGAGCGACTCTTGCGTCAGATGTCATTTCTGCATCTGTTTGGGGTGCCGTCAGCGGTACCCCGTTTTTTTGCTTGCCTCCTCATGCTCTGGGTGTCGCAGGGGCAGCAGGCTTGGGCTGAGGGTGATATCCGGACCTATCCTGTTCCTGATGGGGGGTATGAGGCCGCGCGCGATGCCTTGATCGAAGTGATTGAGGCAGAAGGACTGGTTGTCGGTGCTGTGTTTCCGTTCAATCAGATGCTGCAACGCACGGGGGGCAAGGGAGGCGTGTCTCCGTTCGAGAGCGCCGAAATCGTACAGTTTTGCAGTAGTGCGCTTGCCTGGGAATTGGTGCTGGAAGCAGTTGAGCACCTTGCTGTGTGCCCGCTGTCGATTGCTGTTTATCGTAAAGCCGCGAGCAGGGATGTCATGTTGGCTTATCGTTTTCCCGGCGATGCAACGCTTGGTCGTCGAAAGGCTGTCGAACTGCTACGGCGGATTGCTGTTCGGGCTGTGGAATTGGCTCGTTTGCGCTGGTGAGATTTGCCTGAGTGTCAGCGCTGGTGATTCATCAAGGCCTTGAGGCCGTTGACGTTCAGTATCCGGATGTGTTTCTGCTGGACTGCGATGTGGCCATCTTCCTGGAATTTGGAGAAGGCACGGGACACCGTTTCCAGTTTCAGGCCGAGGTAGGAGCCGATTTCCTCGCGCGTCATGCGCAGGTAGAACTCGGCATGCGAGAAGCCGCGGGACGTGAAGCGCTGCGACAGGTTGAGCAGGAAGGCGGCCAGGCGCTCTTCGGCGCGCATGGTCCCGAGGAGCATCATGACGCCATGGTCGCGGACGATCTCGCGGCTCATGACCTTGTGGAAGTGATGCTGCAGGGTATGGATTTCCCGGGACAGGACTTCCAGTCGGGAGAAGGGGATGGCGCAGATCTCGCTATCTTCAAGCGCGATGGCGTTGCAGGTGTGGTGTTCGGTGCTGATGCCGTCTAGTCCGAGCAGTTCCCCCGCCATCTGGAAGCCGGTCACCTGGTCGCGGCCATCCTCGAGTAGCACGTCGGTCTTGAAGAAGCCGCTGCGGATGGCGTAGATGGCGTCGAAAGCCTCGCCGGCACGGTACAGGTGGTCGCCGCGTTTGACACGGCGCCGGGTCGATACCAAGTCGTCCAGTCGCTCCAACTCTTCAAGGCTGAGCCCGAGCGGCAGGCACAGTTCGCGGAGGTTGCAGTTCGAGCAGGCTGTCTTGATGACGGACAACGAAACTTCCTGATTCAGCGGGCGTGTTTGGGGCATTGGCAACCTGCGTTGGCTTGATCCATGTCAACCACGATATGATGCCCTCCGAACATAATCCGAGCAATACTTCGTGGCTTGTCTAATGAATTTCGCAACTGAAAATCTCGTCTTCGATCCGCAGATCATTCGCCGTTTTGACGTCAACGGCCCTCGGTATACGTCCTATCCGACTGCCGACCGCTTCGTTGAAGCATTCGATGCGGAGGCAGCCAATCTATGGCTGGGCAAGCGCAATATCGGCGGAATCAGCAGACCGCTCTCATTATACTTCCACATCCCCTTCTGTAACACTATTTGCTATTACTGCGCCTGTAACAAGATCATCACCAAGGATCATGGGCGCAGCGCCAAGTATCTGAAATATCTGGCGAAAGAGCTTGATATGCAGGCTGCGGCCCTGGAAGGGCGCGACGGTGAGCATGAGGTGATCCAGCTGCATTGGGGTGGCGGTACGCCGACATTCCTGTCACATTCTGAAATGCGTCAGCTGATGGGTGAGACCCGCAAGCATTTCAAGTTGCTCGACGGCGGCGAGTATTCCATCGAGGTTGACCCGCGCAAGGTCGATTACGAGACCGTCGCGCTGCTTGGCGAACTCGGCTTCAACCGCATGAGCGTCGGCGTTCAGGATTTCGACGAAAAGGTGCAGGTTGCCGTCAATCGCGTGCAGAGCGAGGAGGAAACCGCACTGGTCATCAACGCGGCCCGTGCCAACGGTTTCAAGTCGGTTTCCATCGACCTGATCTACGGTCTTCCGTACCAGACGGTGATGGGCTTCAATCGTACCCTCGAACGTGTGCTGGCCATGGATCCGGATCGTCTGTCGATCTACAATTATGCGCACATGCCGAGCCTGTTCAAGCCGCAGCGCCGGATCAACGAAACCGATCTGCCGTCGGCCGACACCAAGATGCAGATTCTGGCGTTGGCCATCAAGAAGTTGACCGAGGCCGGTTATGTCTATATCGGCATGGACCATTTTGCCAAGCCGGACGACGAACTGGCCGTTGCCCAGCGTCAGGGGCGCCTGCACCGCAACTTCCAGGGCTATTCGACCTATGCCGATTGCGACATGCTGTCCTTCGGTATCTCGTCGATCAGCAAGGTCGGGCCGAGCTACTACCAGAACGTCAAGACCGCCGACGAGTATTACGATCGCATTGATGCCGGCGTGCTGCCGGTGTTCCGTGGTATCGAGCTGACCGCCGACGACATCCTGCGCCGTTCGATCATCCAGGCCCTGATGTGCCATTTCGAACTCTCCATCGAAAGCATTGAAAGTGCCCACCTGATCGACTTCCGCAAGTATTTCGCGGCCGAACTGGAAGACATGAAGGAAATGGAGCGTGCCGGCCTGCTCAAGGTCGAGCGTGAATGGATTTCCGTGTTGCCGCCGGGGCGCATGCTGGTCCGCGTGATCTCCATGGTCTTCGACCGTTACCTCCGCGAGGGGCGGCAGCGGGCGAATTACTCCAAGGTGATCTGATCGCCTGACACGACACGAACGGGCAGGTTAAACTGCCCGTTTTGCTTTTTGGCCCTGTCGTTCAATGCCCGATACCGGTTTTCTTGCCCTGTTCCTCGTCGGTTTGCTTGGCGGTACACACTGCGTAGGCATGTGCGGCGGCATCGTCGGCGCCATGTCTATGGGCGGCAAGGCCGGGTGGGGGATGCATTTCGCCTACAACGGCGGGCGCATTCTCTCCTACGTCGCCGCAGGCGCCATCGCTGGTGCGCTCGGTGCGGCCAGCCTGGGACTCGAGGGGCAGGTGCCGGCCCGCATGGTTCTTTATTTCATCGCCAACTTGATGCTGGTTGCGCTCGGGCTTTATTTGCTTGGCATTACCAGTGCGCTGGCTTTCACCGAACGGGCCGGGCAAGGTTTGTGGCGTCGCTTGCAGCCGTTGACCCGGCGTTTTCTGCCCGTCCGCGGCGTCGCTCAGGCTTTTCCGCTCGGCCTGCTGTGGGGTTGGCTGCCTTGTGGCCTGGTTTATAGCGCCCTGGCGACAGCGCTGGCCGCAGGGTCGGCAGGGCGGGGAGCGGCCGCGATGCTGGCCTTCGGGCTGGGTACCCTGCCCAATCTGTTGCTTGCAGGCCTGTTGCTGGCGCGACTGAACGAATTCGTCAAGCGTCCGGCTGTACGTACCATCTCCGGACTGTTGGTGCTAGGCTTCGGGATATACGGATTCTTCGGCCTGATGCGCTTGTCGGGCTGGATTTAAGATAGGTCTCGCCATGAAAATCTTGTTGCCGGCGGATGGTTCGCCTTGTTCGCTGCGTGCCGTCGACCAGTTGATCGCGACAGTCGCCTGCTTGCGCGACGTGCCGGAAATTCACTTGTTGCACGTTCATTTGCCAATTCCCATCGGCCGCGTTCAGGCGCATGTCGGCAAGGAGACGCTGCACGCCTATTATCTGGAAGAGAGCCAGGAGCAGTTGCTGGCTGCGCAGCAGAAGCTCGATGCGGCCGGGCGCTTTCACACCACACATATCCACGTCGGTCAGCCGCCCGAGGTTATTTGCAAGATGGCCGGTGAGCTTGGCTGCGATCTGATCGTGATGGGAACCCATGGGCGCAATCCACTTGCCGGCCTGCTCATGGGGTCGGTGGCGACGCGCGTGCTGCAGCACGCGCCTTGCCCCGTCTTGCTGGTCAAATGAGCGATAACGAATCGGCTCGGGTCGTCGAATTTTCCATCGGCGGCATGACCTGTGCTGCCTGTTCTGCCCGTCTGGAA
The DNA here is from genome assembly GCF_051122455.1 of Dechloromonas sp. ARDL1. Taxonomy (NCBI): domain Bacteria; kingdom Pseudomonadati; phylum Pseudomonadota; class Betaproteobacteria; order Rhodocyclales; family Azonexaceae; genus Dechloromonas; species Dechloromonas sp. ARDL1. The sequence continues at coordinate 2,194,891 of NZ_CP168939.1, read as the reverse complement.
AAGGTGTTGAATCGCCAGGCCGGCATGCAGGCGTCGGTTAATCTGGCCGCTGAGCGGGCCCGGGTGCGGCTCTCGGGGGCTGCCGACGAGACGGCTGTGGTCGCCGCGGTGGGCAAGGCCGGTTTTGTGGCCCAAGTCGTCGACGCCCGTACGCGCGAGCGAGAAAAAGCGGACAAGCTGCATAGCTATCGACATGATCTCAGGCGCTTCTGGATTGCCGTGCTGCTGACTGTGCCATTGGCCGGGCAGATGTTGTTCATGTTCGGCGAACAGGGTCACGAGCGTGAATTGCCTCGCTGGCTACAGCTGCTGCTGGCGACCCCGGTGCAGTTCTGGATCGGCTGGCGCTTCTACGAAGGAGCCTATAAGGCTCTGCGCGGCGGCGGTGCAAACATGGATGTGCTGGTCGCGCTGGGCACCACCATGGCTTGGGGGCTTTCAGCCGTGGTAACGATTTTTGAGCTACCGCAGCATGTCTATTTCGAAGGCGGAGCAGCGGTGATTACGCTGGTTCTGCTGGGTAAGCTGCTCGAAGCGCGGGCCAGGGCGCGGACCTCCGAGGCTATCGAGTCATTGATCCTGCTACAGCCGAAGACCGCGCGAGTCGAACGAGACGGGCGGTGGGTGGAGGTGGCAGTCGATACATTGATGCCGGGCGATATTTTCCAGGTCCGGCCCGGTGAGAGCGTTCCGGTCGATGGCGAAGTGATCGACGGGGAGTCCAGCATCGACGAAGCCATGCTTACCGGCGAGAGCATGCCAGTCAGGAAGCGCGCTGGCGACAAGGTTTTCGCGGCCACTTCGAACGGGCAGGGCGCCATGCGCTGCCGGGCGACCGGGGTTGGCGAGCATACCTTGCTGGCTGGCATCATCCGGCTGGTCGGCGAGGCTCAAGGCTCCAAGGCGCCGGTCCAGCGCCTGGCCGACCGGGTTTCCGCCATTTTCGTGCCCGCCGTCTGCGCAATCGCCTTGCTGACTTTCGTCGGGTGGTGGCTGTATTCGGGCGAGGTCGCCGAGGCGCTGATCAATGCGGTTGCCGTACTGGTCATCGCTTGTCCTTGCGCCCTGGGTCTGGCGACGCCGACGGCAATCATGGTCGGTACCGGACAGGGGGCGCGGGCCGGCATTCTGGTCAAGAACGTCGAGGCGCTGGAGCGGGCCGAGAAAATGAAAGTGCTGGCGGTGGACAAGACGGGGACGCTGACGTGTGGCCTGCCGCAGGTGACGGACAGCGAGGCGCGCGGCATGCCGGCCGCCGAGGCGCTGCGTCTGGCCGCTGCGCTGGAACAAAACTCCGAGCATCCCTTGGCGTGCGCCATCGTCGCTGCCGCAGCCGACGCAACCATCCTGCCGGTGAGCGGCTTCAAGGCCTGGGCCGGGATGGGGGTGGAGGGCGTCGTCGCGGGGCGCTCGTTACGCCTGGGGGCTCCGGAGTGGCTGGGTCTTGGGGGTGATGGCGTGGCCCACCGTTGGCAGCAGGAAGGCAAGACGGTCGTCGTGCTGGCAGAAGGCGCCGTGATACTGGCAGTTTTTGCGGTGGCGGACGCCTTGCGCCCAACGTCGCGTGCTGCGGTCGAAGGTTTGCGGCGACAAGGTATCCGCGTGGTCATGCTCACCGGCGATAATCCGAGAACGGCGGCAGCCATTGCGGCACAGGCCGGCATCGAAGAATTCAGGGCAGCCATCCTGCCCGGCGGTAAGGCAAGTGCCGTCAATGAACTGAAGGCGGGCGGCAATCTGGTCGGCATGGTCGGCGACGGCATTAATGATGCGCCAGCGCTGGCTGCTGCCGATGTCAGCTTTGCCATGGGGGCCGGCTCGGATGCAGCCATCGAGGCGGCGGATTTGACGTTGATCCGTAGCGACCTGCTCGGGGTGGGCGAGGCGATCTCCTTATCCACTGCTACTTTACACAAGATCCGACAAAATCTTTTCTTTGCTTTCATTTACAATGTGCTCGGAATTCCGCTTGCTGCCTTGGGTTTGCTCAGTCCGGTCGTTGCAGGCGCCGCCATGGCGATGAGTTCGGTTTCGGTGGTTTCGAATTCCTTGCTGCTCAAGCGTTGGCGGCCGCGGAATCAAATGGGGCAATTGGGGAAGTTCGATGGTCGTCGCTGATGATCGCGAGCTTTACAGCAAAGTGGGTGTCGATAATGGCAAGGAATTGGCAGATAGCACCGTAACGATGAGCGATCAGGAAACAATGTTTCGAGATGCGATGGAGGCGGCCCAGGTGGGTATCTTCATCATTCAGGATCAGCGTTTCAAATTCGTTAATCCCTTTCTGGCAAGCTTGCTGGGCTATACGGTCAAAGAAATGGTTGACCGGATGGGGCCGCCCGATGTCGTAGCATCCGAGCATCAGGGGCTGGTTTACGAGCAGATGTCCTTGCGCGCGGCGGGCATTCCCGGGCATGCCTATGAATTGACTGTCGTCCGCAAGGACGGCTCGACATTCCCGGCCATGGTTCAGGGCTCGCCGGCGGTGATTGGCGGTCGTCAGGCTTCTGTCGGAACGATCGTCGACATATCGACGCAAAAATCCGCTGAACAGCGTATACGCGAACTGGCCGATTACGATGTTCTGACCGGCTTACCCAATCGCCGCTTGCTGCGTGAACGCTTTACCCAGTTGCAGGCTGCGGCGGAGCGTGACAATGCTGAACTGGCGCTGATTTTCCTCGATCTCGATCATTTCAAGCGGGTGAACGATTCACTGGGGCACAGCGTTGGAGACGAGTTGTTGTGCGAAGTCGCGCGCCGCCTGGGTAGCGTGGTTCGTCGCGTCGACACCTTGGCCCGCCTGGGCGGCGATGAGTTCATCTTTGCCATGCCGGGCTTTCATACTGCGGCTGCCGCCGATGTCGCGCGACGGTTGATCGATGTCTTCGCGCGCCCTTTCGAGGTGGCTGGACATGAACTCACCGTGACGCCGTCGCTGGGGATCAGCATTTATCCGCATGACGGCGACGACCTGGAAACTTTGCTGCGTAACGCCGATACGGCGATGTACCGGGCCAAGGAGGTCGGTCGCAACGCATTCCAGTTCTACGCGAGCGAGATGAACTCTTCGTCGCTGGATCGCCTGCTGATGGAGAGCAACTTGCGTCGTGCGCTGGTCCAGCGGGAATTCGTCCTGCATTACCAGCCGCTGGTCAATCTTGAGAGCGGCCTGATTATCGGCGTCGAGGCGCTGATTCGCTGGAATCATCCTGAACTCGGTTCCATTCCGCCGGATCGCTTCATTCATGTGGCCGAAGAGTCCGGCCTGATCAATCCGATCGGTGACTGGGTGCTGTGCGAGGCCTGCCGTCAAGCCCAGGCCTGGCGCGACGAGGGGCTGCCGCCGATCACCATGGCGGTTAATGTGGCCCCCGTGCAATTCAGGCAATCCGGCTTCATTGAAGTGGTTGCCGGCGCCCTGGCTACTTCCGGCCTCGAGGCGGGCCGCCTCGAACTGGAGCTGACCGAACGCACCGTCATGCACGATGCCGATGCCACCATGGGAACCCTGTCGGCATTGCATCGCATGGGCGTCGAACTGTCGCTCGACGACTTCGGTACGGGCTATTCTTCGCTGGCTTACCTGAAGCGCTTTCCGGTCGGCAAGCTGAAGATCGACCGCTCTTTCGTCAATGATCTGGAAACCGATCCGGACGACTGGGCGATTGCCTCGACCATCGTCAGCATGGGACGCAGCCTGCGCATGACCGTGTTGGCGGAAGGTGTCGAAAAGCCCGAGCAGTTGGCGTTATTGCGTAAAATGGGCTGCGATATGGCGCAGGGCTATCTTTTCAGCCGTCCGCTTTCGGCCGAGGGAATGGCCGACATGCTGCGTCATCAACCTTTCATCCACGAGTAATCCGAACATGGAAAATACGATCATCAAGATCGGTGGCATGAGTTGCCAGGGGTGCGTCAGTAATATCGGTGGCGTGCTGGCCGGGCTGCCCGGGGTGGCTTCGGCCGACGTGTCCCTGGAGTCGGCCGAGGCCCGGGTGGCATTCGACCCGCAGGTCGTTTCGCGTGCCGTACTCGTGAATGCCATCGAAGATGCCGGTTTCGATGCCGAATGACCGGTTTCACCCACAATAATCAGCCTTACCCGAGAGAATAGCCGTGCCGGATGAATCCGTCAGATTGACCCAGCTTTCCCATGGTGGTGGTTGCGGTTGCAAAATCGCCCCTGCCGTTTTACAAAAAATCCTTGGCGGCATGACGCCCGGTATCGTGCCGCCGCAACTGCTGGTCGGCACGGAAACCAGCGACGATGCGGCGGTCTACCAGATCAATGCGCAGCAGGCGATCGTCGCGACGACCGATTTTTTCATGCCCATCGTCGACGATCCACGCGATTTTGGGCGCATTGCCGCAACCAACGCCATCTCGGACGTTTACGCCATGGGCGGTACGCCGCTGTTCGCGCTGGCGCTGGTCGGCATGCCGGTCAACGTGCTGCCGCTGGAAACGATCGGCAAAATCCTGCAAGGGGGCGAGGATGTCTGCCGCGCAGCCGGCATTCCCATCGCGGGCGGGCACACCATCGATTCCGTCGAGCCTATTTACGGGCTGGTCGCCATCGGCCTCGTCAATCCGGCGCACCTGAAGCGCAATTCAGGTGCGAAGCCCGGAGATAAGCTGATTCTGGGCAAACAGCTCGGGGTTGGCATTTACAGCGCAGCGCTCAAGAAGGACCGGCTGCGCGCCAGCGACTACGAGACCATGGTCGAGACGACCACCCAGCTCAACACCCCGGGGCCGGTTCTCGCCTGCCTGGACGGCGTGCATGCAGTGACCGATGTCACAGGCTTCGGCCTAGCCGGCCACCTGCTCGAAGTGTGCAAGGGCAGTGGTCTGCGGGCCAGGGTCAATTACGCCGACCTGCCCTTGTTGCCACGGGCGCGGGAGTTTGTCGAGGCCGGTCTGATGACGGGCGCCTCGGGGCGCAACTGGGCGAGCTATGGCGACCGGGTGCGCTTGGCGGCCGCTCTGGAGGCGCCGGCGCAAACCCTGGTAACCGACCCCCAGACCTCGGGCGGTTTGTTGGTTTCCTGCGCCCCGGATACGGTGACGGAAGTTCTTTCCATCTTCCTGCAGCACGGCTTTTCGCATGTTTCGGTGATCGGCGAGATGGGTGATGGCGAGCCCGGTGTCGACATTGCCTGACTTCCTTTTCTTCGGCGAATAACAACGCTTCTTGCATCTCGACCAGGGTGAGCCCCTGGCCGAGATGTTTTATATTGCAAATGCGATATATTCGCATTATCATTCGCGGCCGTATTCTGCTGTTCGAGGGGGATTTTCTCGCAGCCGATATGTAGACGACTCCAACGTCCGGCAAGCCAGCCTCTATGCCAGCCAGCCAAATTTGACTGACTATAAAAAAGGCTTGCACATGAGAATTCAATATTATCCGGGGCGACAGGCTCCGTTCGCCCCTGATTCGACGAAGGGGGGCGCACTCTTTTCTCACCGTCTGCCACTGGCTGCTGCCATGGCCACCGCGATGCTCGCAACGGGCGGTTACGCCTGGGCGGAGGACGACAAGACCCTGAAGGCGGTGACGGTTACGGCGACGCAGGAGCAGCCGGATGGCTATCGCGCCACCAAGACCCGGGTCGGCAAGGTGGTGCAGGACCCGCATGACGTGCCGCAGGCCATTACCACCGTGACGCGTGCCTTGATCGAGGAGCAGGAGGCGAACTCGTTGCGCGAGGCGCTGCGCAACGTGTCCGGCCTCAGCTTCAATGCCGCCGAGGGCGGCCGCTCGGGCGACAACATGAATTTGCGCGGTTTTTATACCTTCGGCGACATGTATCTCGACGGTATACGCGACACCGCCCAGTACAACCGCGAAGTTTTCAACCTCGAACAGGTTGACGTGCTGCGGGGTGCGGCGGCCATGCTCTTCGGCCGCGGTCAGGCGGGCGGGGTGATCAACCAGGTCAGCAAGACGCCGATGCTCTACGGCATCAACAAGGTGGGCGTCGGCGTCGGCACCGACGGGTTTCGCGAGGTCAAGGCCGATCTCAATCAGCGGGTTGGCGATACCACCGCTTTCCGGCTCAACGTCATGAACCGCGACGAAGGTAGTGCACGTAGCAACCCGTATACCGGCACGGAGCCGGAAATTCACCGCATGGGTTTTGCGCCGAGCATTTCCTTCGGACTCGGCACCAATCACGAAGTAACGCTTAGCCACTTCTGGCTTAAGACGAACGATCGTCCCGACTACGGCATTCCGTTCACCGCTCGCCGTCCGAACGAGGCAATGGCCAAGGCCGGCAACTACTACGGGGTTAGCGACAGTTTCGACGACAGCGAAACGAAGGTCTCGACCCTGAACTACCTCTACAAGATTTCGCCGGATACCCAGTGGCGCACCGTGTTGCGCTCGGCCAACTACAAGCGTGCCTACTGGGCGGTGGCCGGCCAGGGAACGCTGACCCAGTACAGTACGACCAGCCAGGCCAAGACCCGCCAGTTTGAGACCGACAACTATGTATTGCAGAGCGATCTGAATACGGTTTTCAATCTGTTCGGCATGCGCAACGAACTGATTACCGGCGTCGAGTATCTCAACGAGGATTCCATCCGCAGGGCGCTACGCAACGTCGGCTCGACGGCGCGGCCACTATACCTGCCCGGACAGTTCACGACGGCGGCACCGATTACCTACAAGGGCGAAACCTACAGCGCCTATGTTCAGGACACCGTCGAATTCGTGCCCGACTGGAAGCTGACCCTCGGCGTTCGCCGCGACATCATGAAGTCCGACTACTTCACCACGACGGCTTTCAGCGGCAATTTCAGCGAAAACAGCTATCGCGCCGGCCTGTCCTGGCAGCCGACGGCAGCCCAGCATTATTATGCCGGGTGGAGCGATTCGTTCAGCCCGACGGCCGACCTCTACCAGTTGTCCGGCAGCCAGTATCCAGCCGAGCGTTCCAAGGTCATGGAACTGGGCAGCAAGTGGCTGCTGGCCGACGGCAACCTCTCGCTGCGTACCGCGCTCTATCGCGCCATCAAGGACTGGGAGCGCAATACCGACCTGGAGTCCACGGCAACCATCCTGACCCGCAAGCGCCAGTCGGATGGTGTTGAGCTTGAGGTGGCCGGCCGCATCACCGACAACTGGGAGGTATTCGGCGGGCTGTCCTACATCCATGCGGAGATCCGCGAGGTGGCACCGGGCAACGGCAACCCCAATTTCATCGGCCAGTCGCCACGCAACACGCCGCGCAAGACGATGAATCTGTGGACGACCTATCAGCTGCCCTACGGTTTCAAGGTCGGCGGCGGCATGGAGTACAAGAGCCGCCGCTACGGCGGTTCGCCGACCGGAACCGCAGCCTTCAACCCGAACTGGGTCGATTCCTACGTGCGCTGGGATGCCATGGTCTCCTACGACCAGCCGAAATACACGGTCAAGTTCAACGTCCAGAACATCTTCGACAAGCTGTATTACGACGCGCTGTACGACAGCGGCGGCTTTACCGTGCCCGGCCAGGCCCGTCGTTTCATCCTGAGCACCGAGTACAAATTCTGATCGCAACGGAGTCATCATCATGAAAAAGCAATTGGCCCTGGTCGCGCTGGCAGTGCTGGCGAGTTTCGCAACGCAGGCGCAGGAGAAAGTCCTCAACCTGTACTCCGCTCGTCACTACCAGACGGACGAGAAGCTCTACGACAACTTCACCAAGCAGACCGGCATCAAGATCAACCGGATCGACGGCAAGGAAGACGAACTGATGGAGCGCATCCGCAACGAAGGCGCCAACAGCCCGGCCGACGTGTTCATTACCGTCGATGCCGCGCGCCTGGCGAATGCCGATGCGCTCGGCCTGTTCGCGCCGGTCAAGTCGAAAGTGCTGGAGAGCCGCATTCCGGCTCACCTGCACACCGACACCTGGTTCGCCTTCTCGACCCGTGCCCGCGTCATTATCTACAACCGCAATGCGGTCAAGGCCGAGGACGTCGCCACCTACGAATCGCTGGCCGACCCGAAGCTGAAGGGCAAGCTGTGCAGCCGCTCGGGTTCGCATCCGTACAACCTGTCGCTGGTCGCCTCGCTGATCGCGCATGACGGCGAAGCCAAGACCGAGGAATGGGCCAAGGGCGTTGTTGCCAACTTCGCCCGGGCGCCGAAGGGCGGCGATACCGACCAGATCAAGTCGGTCGCCCTCGGCGAGTGTGGCGTGGCGGTCTCGAACACCTACTACCTGGCCCGCCTGATCCGTTCCGACAAGGTCGACGAGCGCCGCATGATGGAGCGCGTCGGCATCGTCTGGCCGAACCAGGGCAATCGCGGCACGCACATCAACATCTCCGGCGCCGGTGTGGTCAAGACTTCGAAGAACGTCGAGGCGGCCGTCAAGTTCCTCGAGTATTTGGCCAGCGACGACGCGCAACGCTACTTCGCCGACGGCAACAACGAGTGGCCGGTGGTGGCCAGTGTGGCGACCAACAATCCGGCGCTGGAAGCCATGGGCAAGTTCAAGGCCGACACCCTGCCGATCGGCGCGCTGGCCAAGAACGTCGTGGCAGCGCAGAAGCTGCTCGACCGCGCCGGTTATCGCTGAGCGGAGAAGGCTGATGACGCACAACATGCAACGCCGGCAATTCCTCAAGCTGGCCGGCGCCTGCAGCCTGCTCGCCCAGGGCGGAATCGCCCTGGCGGCGGGCGACAAGGAGCCACAGCGCGCACTGGTGGCGGCTGCCTGGCGTGGCCCCAACCCGACCGATCCCTACCATGCCGGCATTCTGGCCGCCGATTGGGGGCGCAAGAAGCTCGACATCCTGTGTTCGGTGCCCCTGCCGACGCGGCCGCATGGCCTGTTGCCCGAGGCGGACGGCAGCCTGCTGGTGGCCGGCGTGCGCCCCGGCACCTGGCTGATGCGCATCGACCCCGAAGGCAAGGTGGCGCGCCGGATTGACATCGAGCCCTCGGCCAATGTCCTGCTCAATGGTCACGCCATTGTCGGCAAGGCCGGCGACGTAGTGTTCACCACCGAAACCGATTTCGCCTCGGGGCGGGGCAAGATCGGCGTCCGCGACCGCGTCACGCTGAACAAGCTCGACGAGTGGGAGAGCGGCGGCATGGAGCCGCATCAGGTGCTGCTCGATGCCGACGGACATCTGATGCTGGCCAACGGCGGCATTCCGCGCAACCGGGCCGACAAGAAATACGATCTGCCGCGCATGAATTCGTCGCTGGTCCGTCTCGATGCCCGTAACGGCAAGCTGTTGCACCAATGGAAGCTGGACGACCCCCGCCTCAGCCTGCGCCACATCGCCTGGAGTACGGCACCGGACGGCGAGCGACGTCTGGGGATCGCCATGCAGGCGGAGCACGACGATGCCGTTCTGCGCAGCCGGGCGCCGATTCTCGCGGTTCTGGAGGCGGAGCAACTGCTTGTGCCGACCCGCGCCAACGACGGCTTTGGTTATGGCGGCGACCTCGCTGCAGCCTATGCCGGCGGTTTCGTCGTCTCCAGCAATCAGGCCGGGCTGGCGCAGCTTTGGTACCCGGGGGCACCCGATAAACTGACGCCGGTGGTCGAGTTGCAGGAGGCCTATGCGATGGCCGAGTGGAATGGTCCCAGGCCGGGCGGCGGCGTGCTGGTGTCGACCGCGCTGGGTCTGGTGCGCTGGCATCCCACGGCCAAGGCGGCCTTCCTGCCCTGGCCGAAACCCATGGCGCTGGACAACCATTGGGCCCTGGTCAGCGAGGCCTGAAAGACGGTGCGCGGGATGACTTCTGATTCCCGCGCCTGCGCATCACCGACCATTTCGCGCGGGTAGGCCGCGCTCGTCGGGGCTCGGGCATGGTGCTGCGCAATCGCCTTGCCATCCTGGCCGATGGGCATCAGGCGTTCGGGAGTTGGCGGTGCTACGTCTGAAAATCCGTTTTCAGTGCTGTGATGTGCTGCTTTGCATCGCTGGAGCGGCGAATGCCAGCCGTTGGCCTGCCAGCGCGGAGGGCCGGCAGGGAGCGGCTCTTGTCGTATCGCTCAGGCGCTTCGGCGCGATGCCTTGGCCGGCGTTTTGGCGTCACCATGAACCTCGCGCAGGCAGTCGTGCGCGCAGGAGGCACAACGACCGCATTCGCGCGTGACACCCAGGTCGCGACGCAAGTCCTTCAGCGTGCGGGCACCCCCCAGTGCGGCTTCGCGAATTTGCCGGTCGGTGACAGCCTTGCAGACACATACGTACATGAACGATCTCCGCTAGTTGCGAGAATGAGAACCGTTCTTATTGTATTTAAATGAGAATGAATGTCAATATTATTCTTGTTTGCTAGGAGTGCGCGGCTGGAAGGGCGGCAGCCATCACGTCGTTGATTGCCGATTTGGCGACGGCGACGATGCGAGCATCCAGCCGATGTTCGGCAACGAGTTTGTCGAGGAAGGCGACGACATCGCTGGCGCCGAGACCTTTTCGATAGGGGCGGTCCTGGGCCATGGCCTGAATGATGTCGGCAACGCGCAGGATGCGTGCTTCCAGTGGCATTTCGCTTTCCGTGATCCGGAAGGGGTAGCCGCTGCCATCGGGTTCTTCGTGATGGTAGGCGGCCCAGCGGGAAATTTCGTCAAAACCGTCGATATTGCGAAGGATCTGGAAGGTCTCGAAACTGTGCGCGTTGATTGCCATGCGTTCCTCGGGGTCGAGTTTGGCCGGCTTGTCGAGAATTTCATCAGGGACGCGCAACTTGCCCAGATCATGCAGGAGGCCGGCAATTTCGAGTTTGTCGCAATTGATCGGCGTGATCCCCATTTTCTCCGCCAGCAAACGCGCCAGATTGGCCACGCCAAGCGAATGTTCGGCGGTGTAGGGGCTCTTGGCATCGACAATGCGGGAAAAGAGGGTCGCCAGCTGTTTCAATTCGCCGATGGTCGCCAGGCAGCCTTTTCCCTGCGACAGCATGTCCTGCAGCGAGCATTGGATGGATCGCGGTTCCAGCAGCAGCCAGAAGGCTTCCGGGGCCGAAGCTTCGAGGAAGGCGGCGACGAGATGGGGGGCAAAGTAGGTTCCGGTTCGTTGGCGAATTTGCTCGCGGATATGCTCCTTGTGCAGCAACATGCTGTTGGTCGCGTAGTACGGAGCGGTCAGCGCATCGACGCGATCCACCAGCAGGATCAGGTTGGCTTGCTCGGCGATTTTCGGCTCGACCTCAGTGGTGAGCAGGCGGTCCCAGCGGGTATGGTGATAGCGGATCGGCTTGGCCATGGCGGCGAGCGGCTTGAAGTCGACGAGCAGGTCGTGGCCGACGATGGCGTGATTCTGCGAGCCGGCCCAGTCGAACTCGCCGACCAGGTGTCGATGGATGTTGGTCGAGGAAACCCCGATGTCGTGGAGCAGCCCGAGGTCGAACAGGAAGGTCGTCTCCGTGTCGCTGTAACCCAGTTGGCGGGCGCATTCGGCGGCCATGATGCCTACCCGCTTGCCGTGTGCGACATCGTCGACGCCGACCAGATCGAGGGCGTCGGATAACGCATAGATTACGTGCCTGAGGTCGGCCTGTATCGAGGCCGCTGTGACTTGAGGGGGGCTGCGCATGATTTTTCCCGATTATTGTTTGATTGCGAGCAGATGCTTTTTCACATGGGTGCATCCATAATATAGCAAAAAAACAAAAATCATCAATATTGATTGTGGTTGTAAAAAAAGCCACAAGTCTCTTGTGGCTTGTTCGGGCTTGGGACCGGCTCAGTCGCCGCCGGGCTCCATGTGTGCCTGCAAGTAGTTCGGCAGGGTCACGTTTTCGATCAGGCTATGCTGGGTTTCCAGCCAATCGATGGCCTCCTCGCAGTGTTCGAGCAGTTCTTCGAGCAGTTCGCGGCTGACGTAATCCTGCAGTTCCTCGCACAGCGCGATGGCGTCGATCAGCAACGGACGCTGCGTCTCCCGCTCGTATTTGAGATCGCCTTGCAGGCATTCGACGACGTTTTCACCGATCAGCAGCTTGCCGAGGTTCTGCAGGTTGGGCAGGCCTTCGAGGAAGAGGATGCGTTCGATCAGTTCATCGGCTTCCTTCATGACGCGGATCGACTGCTTGTACTGATAGTCGTTGAGCTTCTCCAGGCCCCAGTTGCGGAACATGCGGGCATGCAGGAAATACTGGTTGATCGAGGTCAGTTCGTTCTTCAGGACCTTGTTGAGGATGTCGATGATCTTCTTGTCGCCTTTCATCGTACGCTCCTCAAGCCGGTTTGCCCGAGCCCATCTGGCTCTGCTGGTAGTTTTCGAGGCCGACCAGCTCGATCAGCCGGAGTTGCTTTTCGAGGTAGTAGGCGTGATCCATCTCGGTGTCTTCGAGTTGTACGCCGAGCATGTCGCGGGTCACGTAGTCCTGGGCCTTTTCGCAGGCGGCCATGGCCTTCTTGAGTTCGCCGACGACCTTGTATTCGACGGCGAGGTCTGATTTGAGCATGTCGGGAACGGTCTTGCCGATCTTCAGGGCTTCCCGCTTCGAAAGATCGGGCTTGCCTTCGAGGAAGAGGATGCGCTGGATCAGGGCGCGGGCATGCTGGCGCTCGTGGTCGGATTCGTGGATGGCCTTGTCGGCGAGTTCCTGCAAGCCCATGTCGGCATACATTTCGCCATGGATCAGGTACTGGTCCACGGCAGTCAGTTCGCCGGCCAGCAATGCGTTCAGGATGTCGATGATTTTCTTGTCGCCCTTCATGGCTATCTCCTTGGGAATCAGTGTTTCAGAATGGCATAGGGGGCTGTTGAAAGCAAGGCGGGAGAAGCCCCCGAGCTGCGACTGCAGCGTGATGAGCCGGAAGCGTATGTCGGCAGGAGCGGCGTTGCCTTGCTACTTGCCCGGAACGTTTTGAAGGTTCATTATCAATAAAAACGTCAAAACTGGAGGAGTTTTGATTCCCCATATCCCATGCGCGAATCCTCAAGGCTTCGTTCTTCCGGCGGTGAGATCGTGCCGCCCGGTTCCGGCAAGCACGCGTGGAAGCGCCTTCTGACGTGGCCGGCATATCCGATCAGGCGGCGATCCTCCACGCGGCCATTCTCGACAACTCAGGTCACGCAATTATTGCGACGGATACCGATGGAATCATCTCCGTATTCAACCGGGCTGCCGAACGCATGCTGGGTTACTCCGCCTCCGAGGTCATCGGAAAGCTGACCCCGGCGCTGTTTCACAAGCCTGAAGAAGTCGTCGAGCGTGCCCGGCTGTTCTCCGAGGAGACCGGCGTACCCATTGAGCCTGGTTTCGAGGTATTCGTGGCGAAGGCCAGGTTGAATCTGCCGAACAATCACGAATGGACCTACATCCGGAAAGACGGCTCCATCCTGCGCGTTTTGCTGTCGATTACCGCGTTGCGCAACGAATTCGGAGCATTGTTCGGCTTTCTCGGCATGGTGGTGGATGTCAGCGAGATCACCGTCTATCGTTCGACACTGGAGGAGCGGGAAGCCCAGTATCGGCAGCTGTTTCAGGAAAATCCGAATGCGATGCTGGTCTATGATCTCGACAGCACCCGCATCCTGGCGGCAAACGAGGCCTTGCTCGAAATGTATGGCTATCAGGCGGGGGCGCTCACGGGCCTGCCGCTGGGCGACCTGTTGGTGAGCGAGGATCGCGCCAGATTGAGCGAAATGGTCGTCGCGCAGGCCGACGACAGCAACCCAGGCACCCTCAACAAGCGCTGGCGTACCCGGCACCGCGACGGGCACGAAATCATCGTCGAGACGACCTCGCGGGCGCAGACGCTGGGCGAATATCGGGCCCGCCTGGTCCTGGTTCAGGAGGTGACGGACAAGGTCCTGACCGAAAAGAAAGTGGCCGATCAGGGGCGCTTCCTAAGTAGCCTGCTCGATGCATTGCCGGTGCCGGTGTTCTACAAGGACCGGGCGGGGCATTATCTGGGCGGGAATCCGGCCTATTTCTCGTTGATCGGCGTGGCCCCTGAGGCCTATATCGGAAAGACGGTCGACGATATTTCCCCACCCGAACTGGCAAAAACATACCGTGCGGCCGACGAGGATGTCTTCGCCGAGCCCGATGTCGTCCAGATTTACGAATCCCGGGTCCGGTCGGCCAATGGCGACCTGCGCGATGTGGTCTTTCACAAGGCGGCATTTCGCGATCACCAAGGGGCGGTCGCCGGTCTGATCGGCATCCTGCACGACATTACCCAGCAGCGCCGCGTAGACAAAGCACTGCGCGAAAGCGAGGCCCGCCTCTTGCAAGTGCTGCACAATAGTCCGCTCCCCATTTTTGTAGTCGATCAGAACCAGCGGGTGGTGTTGTGGAATGGCGCCTGCGAGCGGGTGATCGGTATTCCCGCGGGCGACATTCTGGGGACGACCGATGCATGGCGGGCCTTCTATCCCGAGCGGCGCCCCGTGCTGGCCAACCTGATCGTCGAAGGCGGCGACGAGGGCGTGGTCAGAGGCTATTACGGGTCCTCGTGTCGGCGTTCGCCGCTCAATCCGGATGCCTTCGAAAGCGAAGGCTTCTTCCCCCGGATCGGCGATGGTTCGGGGCGGTGGCTGTACTTCAGTGCCTCCCCCTTGCGTAATGCCGAAGGGGAAGTGATCGGTGCCATCGAAACGCTGGTGGACATCACCGAGCGCAAACGGGCCGAGGCCGAGGCACGGCAACTCACCGAGGAACTGGAGCTGCGGGTGGAGCAGCGTACACAGGAACTGGCGCGGGCCAACGAATGAAAGGGACTTCCCCGTCCCGAAGTAGCGGCGGAAGCCGCCGGCAGGGTGAGCTGCCATGATTGAGTTTCCACACTGAATCATTTGCACGAAAGGGGAAGTCCATGAATATTGTCACCGTAGGCATCGATCTCGCCAAGAATGTATTCGCTTTGCATGGCGTTGACCAGAGTGGCAAGGCGGTTTTCATCAAGCCCAAGGTGGCTCGCGGCCAATTGCTCGAAATGGTCGCCCACCTGCCGCCCTGCCTGATCGGCATGGAAGCCTGTTCCGGCGCCCACCACTGGGCAAGGGAATTCAGCCGCTACGGCCACACCGTGAAGTTGATGGCCCCGAAGTTCGTGGCGCCGTACCGGATGAGCGGCAAGCGTGGCAAGAACGACGCCGCCGATGCCGCTGCCATCTGCGAAGCCGTCACCCGGCCCAACATGCGCTTTGTCCCGGTCAAGGACCTCGATCAGCAAGCCATCCTCTGCCTGCACCGCACCCGGCAAGGTTTCATCGAAGAACGCACCGCGCTCTACAACCGCCTGCGCGGCCTGATCAGCGAGTTCGGCATTGTTCTGCCGCAGAAAGTCGAACGCCTGCGCCGGGAAATCGGCGCCCACCTTGAAGCTCTCCCCGGCTGGGCCAATCGTTGCGTCGGCGACCTGCTCGTACACGCTGACCGCCTCAATGAACGCATCGAAGAATACGACCGGGCCATTGCTGAAGCCGCCCGCCAGGACGCCAGAAGTCGGCAACTCATGCAACTCCCCGGCATCGGTCCGACCACAGCCAGTGCGCTGGTCGCCAGTCTCGGTGGTGGGCATGACTTCAAGAACGGCCGGCAACTCGCCGCCTGGGCCGGGCTGGTGCCCGGTCAATACAGCAGTGGCGGCAAAGCCCGGCTGGGCAGGATCACCAAGGCCGGTGATGCCTACCTGCGCAGCCTGCTCGTTATGGGTGCCCGCGCCGTTCTTGCCGGACTCGGCGAGAAGCAGGACCGGTTCAGTCGTTGGGCCAGAAACCTGGTTGAACGACGCGGCTACTGGAAAGCGGCGGTCGCCATCGCCGCCAAGAACCTGCGGCTGGCCTGGGCGATATTGCACTACGGCGAGGATTATCGACCAATCGAAGAAACTGCCTGAACAGCAAAAGCGTCGATAGAAAAACAGGAAAGGAATCACCGGCTGATCGCTGGCAGCCCAAGCCCAGCGAAGCACTGCCACGTTGATGTGAAGCGGGTTGGACCCGCGCGGGGAGCGCCTGATTAGCTCCAGGAGAGGAAGTCACTCTCGGCTAACGAATGAGGCCCCCGCGCGCGTCTTTCATCAGGGTCCGGGCAAACGCCCAAGATGACCGGTTGTAGTACCGCAGTCCTTCACCTTCTCTCTCACCGATACGGCAGGGTTCGATGAACAGATATTGAACAGGATCAGGAATGAAACGTTAAAACTTCAGAACGCTTGCAGAGAATGGGGAAGCCCTTGTAGAAGAGCTACGGATGGCGATGTCGCAACTGGTTCAGGCCGAGAAGCTGGCTTCGCTGGGGACGCTGGTGGCGGGCGTCGCCCACGAACTCAACACACCGCTGGGCAATGTGCGTACCGTGGCCAGCACCATGCAGGGGCGTGTCGCCGATTTTGCCCGGGCAGTGGCGGAGAATTCCTTGCGCCGTTCCATGCTCGATGACTTCCTTGCGTCGTCGCTGGAGGCCTCCGAACTGATCGACCGCAATGCCCAGCGGGCCAGCGACCTGATCGCCGACTTCAAACAGGTTGCCGTCGACCAGACCAGTACCCGGCGGCGACAATTCGATTTATCGCAGGTGGTGCACGAAATCTACGCGACCATGCGCCCACGCCTGAAACACTCGCCCCATCGCTTGTTGCTGGATATTCCACCGGATATCGGCATGGACAGTTTTCCGGGGCCGCTGGAACAGGTGCTGCTCAATTTTTTCAACAATTCCCTGATGCATGCGTTCGAAGACGATCACTCCGGAACCATCTCGATCAAGGCGCGCCAAAGTGGTATGCGCGTCGATATCGAATACGCCGACAACGGTTGCGGGATGAACGCCGAAACGGTGGCGCGGGCCTTCGATCCGTTTTTCACCACGCGCCTCGGCAACGGCGGGAGCGGGTTGGGGTTGTATATCGTCTTCAATCTCGTGACGGCCGTGCTGGGCGGCGAGATTCGCATGGAAAGCGAACCGGGCAGGGGAACCACCTTCCACCTCAGGCTGCCGCTGGTGGCGCCCAAGCAGAGCATTGTCCAGGAGCCCTATCGATGAGCGACGACGACCAACTGATCACGATCTTCGACGACCTTCCGGATGTGCCAGCCAGCCCCCTGCAGAAGGCTTGGCGGATACTGATCGTCGATGACGACGCCGAGGTGCATTCGGCGACGGCTTTTGTCCTGCGGGGTTTCACCTACCAGGGGCTGGGCATCGAGATGCAGCATGCCTATTCGGCAGCCGAGGCGCGCCGGATTCTCGCCACCGATCCCGGATTCGCCGTCATCCTGCTCGATGTCGTCATGGAAACCGAGGATGCCGGCCTGAAAATGGTCCGTCACATCCGCGAGGAACTGGGCATGGCCGAGGCGCGGATCATCCTGCGTACTGGCCAGCCGGGATACGCAATGGAACTCGAGGTATTCACCGGTTACGACATCAACGACTACCGGACCAAGAGCGAGCTGACCCAGGTTCGCCTGTTTACCGCGATGATTTCGGCCTTGCGCTCCTACGAGCAGATACGCTCCATCGCCGAGAATCGCCGGGGCCTCGAAAAGATCGTCCATGCCTCGGCTGATCTGATGGAGCTGCATGCCGTCGGCAGCTTTGCCGAAGGCGTCCTGATCCAGCTCGGCGGCCTGCTGCGCGTCCCCATGCATGGCATTGTCTGCGCCCAGCGCGGCTCGCCCGTCGATGGCTCCGATCCGGATGGCCTCTATGTCATCGGGGCGACTGGCCCGCATCGTGACTGGCTGGCGTTGCCACTGGAAAAACTGGAGCAGCCCCGCATCGTCGAGGCCATTGGGCGGGTTGTCGCCAGCAAGGAGCACTACTACGGCGACGGGTGCACTGTCATCTACATCCGGGGAGGGGAAAGCGAAGGCGCGGTCTACGTCGAAACCGCCAACGCCCTGCAGGAGACGGATCGCCAGCTGCTCCAAGTGTTCGCGGCCAATATTTCGTCCTGCTACAGCAACGTCAAACTCGTCGAACGCCTGAACTATGTTGCCTACCATGATGGCCTGACCCACCTGCCCAATCGCAGCCACTTCATCCTCGAACTCGATGCGGTGGCAGTGGCCGGCGAGCAGGTCGTGGTGGCCCTCGTCGACCTGCGCCACTTCGCCGACCTGAACGACGGCCTCGGGCACGACGTGGGCAACAAATTGCTCAAGTCCGTTGCCATCCGCCTGCGTGAAGAACTGGGCGGCGTCTGCCGCATCGCGCGCGTCGGCGCCGACGTGTTCGGGGTGGTCGGGCCGGAAAACCGGGTCAATCCGGACTACCTCGGCCGCGTTTTCGAGCGCCCGTTGGCGGTCGGCGAACATGCCCTGCCGGTGTCGATCAATCTCGGCCTGTGTCGTGTGCTGGGCGACGAGCGTTCCGGACTGGCCCTGCTCAAGGGCGCGAACATCGCGCTGAATCGCGCCAAGCGCAGCCTGTACGACAACCACCAGTACTTCGTTTCGGAGATGGAGGATCGCTCCCGCTGGCGTCTCGAGATCATCAACCGGCTGCGCGGCGATTTCCGCAGCGGCAAGCTGGCCGTCTGGTATCAACCCAAGGTCGCGCTCAAGGGCGGTGCCTGCGTCGGGGTTGAGGCGCTGTTGCGCTGGCCGGGCGAAGGGGGCGGCTTCATCCAGCCGCCCGATGTCTTCATCCCGCTGGCCGAATATTCCGGTGTGATCGTCGAGATCGGCCGCTGGGTGCTGGAGGAATCAGCGCGTGCCTACGCAGCGCTGCGTCGGGAAAGCGAGGGCGAGATGTCGGTGGCGGTCAATGTCAGCATGCCGCAGTTTCTCAACGCCGGTTTCGTGCGGGAGGTGCGCGAGATCATGGCGCGCCATGCGCTGCCGCCCGGTGCGCTGGAACTGGAGATCACCGAGAGCGTGGCGATGGAGGAACCGAAAGCCGTCATCGGCAGCCTGGCAGCGCTGCGCGAGGCCGGGGCGCGTGTCGCCATCGACGACTTTGGCACCGGCTACTCGTCGCTGGCCCAACTCCACGAACTGCCCATCGACTGCCTGAAGATCGACCGCGCCTTCATCAAGGACATCGCCGCCGGCAAGGGGGGGCATGTTTGCCGAAACCATCGTCGCGCTGGGCAGCAAATTGGACTTGACCATCGTCGCCGAGGGCGTCGAAACCGAGGAGCAGGCAGGTTTTCTGCGGGGCTTGGGGTGCAAGGTCGCCCAGGGTTTTCTCTACGCCCGTCCGATGCCCCTGCCGCAATTGCTGGCGTGGCTGAAGCAGCGCCGGCAGAGTACTTGAAGCTCAGGGGCGGATCTTGCCGGGGGCGGATTACTGCGCTGCCGGGGGTGTTCGCCCATGCATCACGATGCGGCCCGCGAACCAGATCGCCAACAGGTTGGCGGCGACGGCGACATAGCCGACCAGCGGGTAGCCGACAATCTTTCCGCTGCTGTCGAGACCGGTCAGGAAGCCGGCCAGCGTCGTCGCCAGGCCCATGGCCAGCGACTGCATCGTGCCGTTCAGGGACATGAAGGTGCCGCGCAATTTGGGTTGGGCGGCCGAGGCGATGACGGCCATGGCCGGGATCATGCGGCCCGAGGTAAGCACGAAGAAGGTCGTGCTGAAGATCAGCCAGATGCCCAGCGGCAGATGGCCGGCGTGGGTTACGGCCAGCAGCGGCAGCGTCGCCAGCAGCGCAACCCGGCGATAGACCTCGACCTTGCCGTACTTGTCCGCCCAGTGGCCGATCAGCCGTGCGCTCACGAAAGTGGCGCTGCCGCCGACCAGATAGACGATGGGGATGTCGCCCTGGGCGATGCCAACGTTGTTCACGGCATAGACGGTGATATAGGGAATGATCGTGAAGCCGGAGAAGATGATCAGCGCCGAGAAAAGCAGGGCGCGCAGGTGGTTGGCGTCGGCGAGCACGCTGAAGGTCGCCGACAGCAGGTGGGCGCGCTTCTCGTCGCCCAGGTGATGACGCAGTTCCGGCAGGAAGCGCACTCCGACGACGATGAACAGCACGCTGAGCACGGCGATCAGCACGAACGGCGCCCGCCAGCCGAGGTGGTTGGCCAGCCACAGCGACAGCGGTACGCCGGCGATCGTCGACAGCGAAAAGGCGCTGGACACCACGCCGCTGGCCCGGGCGCGCCGGGAGAAGGGAATGGCGTCGCCGATCATGGTATGGATCAACGCGCCCATGATGCCGCCGAAAACGCCGGCCAGGCCGCGAGCGACGAGCAGCGTGGCGAAGCTCGGCGCCAGGCCGCAGGCCAGCGTGGCCAGCCCGAACAAGGCAAAGCAGGCGAGCAGCACGCGCTTGCGCTCGAAGAGGTCGACAAAAGTCGCTGCCAGGATGCCGGATACCGCGGCACTGAAGCTGTAGGAGGCCACCAGCAGGCCGAATTCGTGGGTGTCGATGGCGAAGAACTGCATCAGGATCGGGCCGAGCGGCATCATGATCATGAAATCGAGTACATGGCTGAACTGGATACCGGCCAGGGTAAGCAGGAAGAAACGTTCGGCGCGGGGCGTCAGGGTGGTGGTCATCGACGGATTCGTGGGGCGAAGGGGGCAAGGATACGCGGAGCATCGCGGCGCGGTACACTGCAGCCCCTGCAAAATACGAGGCAATCCGCATGCAAACCCTGGTCGACCGCGTTGCCGCGCATATCAAGGCACGCTTTCTCGCCGAAGGTTCCGGCCACGACTGGCACCACATCAACCGCGTGTGGCAACTCACCCGGCGTATCGCCGCGCAGGAAGGCGCCAATGGCGAAATCGCCGAACTCGGCGCGCTGGTGCACGACATTGCCGACTGGAAGTTCCGCGGTGGCGACGACAGCGCCGGCCCGCGCGCTGCTGAAGCGCTGCTGCGCAGCGAAGGGGCGAGCGACGAGCTGATCGCGGCGGTGGTCGACATCGTCGCCACCATTTCCTTCAAGGGTGCCGGCGTCGTCACCGCGATGCGCACGCTGGAGGGCCGATGCGTGCAGGATGCCGACCGTCTCGATGCCATCGGCGCCATCGGCATCGCCCGCTGTTTCGCCTATGGCGGGCATGCCGGCCGCCTCATGCACGACCCCGACGAGCCGCCGGTGCTGCACCAGACGGCCGCCGCCTACAAGGCCTCCAAGGGAGCCAGCCTCAACCACTTCTACGAAAAGCTCTTTCTCCTCAAGGACCGGACGAACACGCCGACCGGCCGCGCCCTGGCGGAGCAGCGCCACCGCTTCATGGAGGAATTCGTGGCGCAGTTTCTCGCCGAGTGGAATATCGCCGCCTGAGTGCCGGCGCTGGGTGAAAGCGTGCCCCGGCCCCTGGTGGGCGGGACGATCGTGATTATTTCGCCACGAAGGTATCCGGCATCTGCACGGCCACCACTTCGCCGCGCGCCGTCGCCACGCCCTCGGCGTAAACCGTCACCTCGACCACCACCTTGCGCCCCTTGATTTCCTTGACCAGGCCGCGCAGCTCCAGCTCCGGGCCGAGTGGCGTCGGCTTCAGGTAGCTCACCTGCAGCGAACCGGTCACGAAGCGGAAGGCCGGCAGGCTATCCACGGCGCGGTTCTCCGCACGGTACATCGCGGCGGCGGCCGTTCCCGTGCCGTGGCAGTCGATCAGCGAAGCGAGCAGGCCGCCGTAGACGAAGCCGGGGATCGCCGTATGCTCCGGGCGCGGTTGAAAGCGGGTGATCGTCTCGTCGCCATCCCAGAAAGTCTTGATCTGGTGGCCATGCTCGTTATTGCGGCCGCAGCCGTAGCAATGCGCGAGATTCTCCGGGTAGTAATCCTGAAAAGCCTGCATGCTGTCTCCTTGTTGTTTTGTGCAAAAAGGCATCGTAGGCGAGGCGGTGCCGGGTGGCTACTGCAGGGGAGGACAGGGTTCGTGCAAGTTCCGCCAGTCCAGCGTCGCGCAGCGTAATGCTGCGTAGGGGCGCGAGGGAACGCTTTACGGGTCGGCCCGTCCAAACCTTGGGTCATCGAGATCGAGGAGCGTTCCATGCAGGAGCAATTGCACACCCTGAACAACCTGTTCGCCCAACTCGGTTTGCCGAGCGAAGATGCGGCGATTGATGCTTTCATTGCCAGCCATCGCCCGCTGGACAACAGCATTCCGCTCTACCGGGCATCCTTCTGGAGCGACGCGCAGCGGGATTTCCTCAAGGAAGAGATCATCGAGGATGCCGACTGGGCCACGGTGATCGACGATCTCAACCGGCGGCTGCGCTAGGCAGGCGCGTTTCGGGCAGCCGGAGACGGCAGCCTAGTTGCCGCCGGAATCCGCCACCAACTTGCCGCCCGAAGCCATCACCCGCTCGCCGAGCGTCTGCACCATGGCCTGCGCCTCGTCGGCGGCTTCCTGCATTTCCTCCGCGCTCAGCGGCCGGGCCAAAGCCTCCAGCTCGATACGCTGGATATTCGGGCATTTCTCGACCGCGCCGTGCAGGATCGCATCCACCTTTTTCGGCCCCAGGCCGAACAGCACCTTTTCCAGAACGAACAGGCGGACGACGATGATCTCCTCCGGACTCTGCGCGCTGGCCTGCACGGCCTGAATTTCCTTGCGCAGATAACCGCGAAACTTGAGCGGCGTCACCTCGGCGGGAACCTGCAGGACGGAAGAACGGAACTGGCCTTGGATCATGATCGGGCGTGGGGTAGAAAAACGGCGATTCTCGCAGAAGGGTGGGGGTGGGGGAAGCCCGAATGACAGGGCTTACATCGAGATCGTCCGTCCGGATGGCGGTAGGCGATAGACTTCCATTTCGGCGTCGGGCATCAGCGAATTCAGGAACAGGCTGAAGATCGAAATGAACAGGCTGGCGAAGAAGGCTGTCCAAAAGCCCGAAATCGTGAAGCCGCGCACCAGTTTCGCGACCAGCAGCAAAAATAGGGCGTTGATCACCAGCAGGAAGACGCCCAGGGTCAGGAAGGTCAGCGGCAGCGTCAGCACTACCGCGATGGGCCACAACACGGCATTGACGAAGCCAAGCAGCAGCGCTGAAACGACCAGAGTCGACTTGTCGGCAAAGCGGATACCGTCGAAGACGAGGCTGGCCACCCACAACGAAAGCGCGGTGATGCCCCACTGGATGAGAAAGCCGGTCAGGTTGGCGAGCATGGTGGTTCCTGATTGAACGAAGTGGTCATTATCGAGCAAGTGATTCCATGCCGGAACTGACGCACCTTGTCGTCAGCCCCGCGCTTCATCCCTGGCGTGCTGTGCTGCCGCATTCCGGCCGACACTTATGTTCAGCCATGAGGAACTCCGCAGCGTATCGGCTGCCTTAAGCCCGTCTTTTTAAGGAATCGAGCCATCACCCATGAAAACAGTCGTCAGAGCCTTCTTCAAAACCCTGCGTGTCATTCTCAGCCCCTTCATGCTGCTCGGCGAATTCGTCACCCGGCCGAAGGCCATGCTGCGGCCCGCTGCGCGTCAGGCCGAGGTCGATCGGCAGTGCACCGGCATCGTGCTCTATCAGTACAAAACCTGTCCGTTCTGCATCAAGGTGCGCCAGGAAATGCGGCGTCTGGCGCTCACTGTGCAAAAGCGCGATGCGCAACAGCCGGGGGCAATCCGGGACGAACTGGTCAACGGTGGCGGCAAGGCGAAAGTGCCCTGCCTGAAAATCACCGATGCGGCCGGCAAGACGGAATGGCTGTACGAGTCCGGCGAGATCATCAAGTACCTGCGCAAGCGCTTCGCCACCGCCTGACGAAGCGGGTCGCTATGGAGCGGCAGTTCCGCCAGCCCCTTTGGCAGCCGTCTCGGCCGCTTTCAAATCGGGCTGCCTTGCTTCATTCACCCAAAGCGCCGACGCTCAGCCCTTGCCGTGCGAGGCGTTGTAACCGGCCAGTGCCTTGGCCTGTTGCGCGGTCGGCGTCGCCGGGTCGCCCAGGCCGAATTCGGCTTGCAGGGAGGCCAGGTTGCTGTCGATATAGACAATCACGCGCGACAGGTTGTCCAGGCGGTTATTGATGAAGTTGCCCGCCGAGTTCAGCAGCTCGGCCGCCTTGGCGAAATGGCTGGTGAATTCGCGCAGCGCCCCCATGGCCGCCGATTTGCCGTTGGTCAGCGCGGCATCCAGGCGGGCGTTATCCACGGTCGCCAGCTGGGTCACCGGGTCGATGCTCAAGCCCAGGTCGGCCATGCCGCGCAAGCCGTCCTTGGCGCCGTGGAACGGATTGGCGATGCTCTGCTCCAGTTCCCACTGCGCCACCTTGGCCGCCTGCGTGCCGGCCAGCATGCCGCCATCCTGCAACGCGCTGCCGAAACGCTGCATCCAGCCGTTGTAGGCATCGGCAAACGCCTGCACGCGGGCGCGGACTTCCTCGCTGCCGGCGGAAGCATCGACGCCGCCCAGCTTCATGGCCTCCTGCCGCAACGTCGACACGTAAGCCTTCATATCGCTCATTTCGGATGACTCGGCCTTGTAGGCGACGGCCCGGGCGTTGATGGTCGTCATCATCCGGTACGCCGATTCCGGGTCGAACAGCGCCATGTTGCGCCCGGCAGCCGCCACGCCATGCGTACCGCCGATGCCGGCGGCGCTGCCCAGCAGCGCATCCAGCGCCGAATTGCCGGATGCTTTGCCGGCCCCGAGGAGTTCGGCAAAATTTGCCCCGCCCGCCACCTTGCCGGACCCCGGCGCGGATGCAGCCAAGGTGTTGAGCGCTTGCGACTGAATGCCGGCCATCTGCAACTTCAGCGCGGACGAAAAATCCACCGCGCCCGCCGAACCGGCCGCCGGAGCTGCCTTGCCGCCCTGGAGCTTCGAGAAATCGAAGCTCTTGCCGTTGATTTGATTGATCGACATATCGCCTCCTGCTGTGTGAAAGGCCAAGGGCCTTCGTGCTGGGTTACGGCGGATTACGAGCAACAACCGTACCGGATTTGCACATGTCCTCTAGGCTGCGTAATCCAGAGCAAAGTTGCCCTTGCGGACTGCTCGGCCTTAGCTGCCGGCGGTGATTAGATTTGCCAACGTCGAATATGGAAATCGAAGCCAGACATAAGCATGACACCGATCCCAGCCAACAGTTCTTCGATGCGTTCGGCTGCGATATGCACCGTTTTGCCCTGGTGGCGCAGATGCCCCTGCCAGCTTGAAAACCCCGCCGATGCCGAAATGCCCGCCCCGACCAATGGCACCACCGCCCCGGCTGCCATGAGATCAACAAGCTGAATGAAGTGATCCACATTGCGCGGGAAGCAATGGTCATCGCCAAGCTGCTCCTGAAACCAGGACTCGCCCAGCGCCTCGTGACGACAGGCTTTGCGAAACGCCAGGAATGCTTCGTCGCAGCCGTTTCTGTCCCCCGCAAACAGCGCCTTGCCGGGTTGGGGCAAGGCGTCAACGCCATAGTCAGTCCGGGCCGCCTGCCACTCCTCGCCATCCAGCCACGCGTTGAAATCGGCAAAGTGCGCGTAACGAGTGTGCTCGTCTTCATCGCACCAGATTTTGTGCAGCGCCGGCGTCATGTCCTGCTACTCAGCCGATGGCCTGTTCGACGAGGGCGTCGGCAAGGTGGAGCTGGGTGGTTTGGGCGTCGCTGAGGCGGGACTTGAGCTGGTCGCAGAGTGCCATCAGCTCGTCGACTTTGGCCACGATGCGATGTTGTTCGGCGAGTGGCGGGATCGGAATATTGAGGTTCTCGACATCGCCTACTCGTAGGTGTTTCACGGTTGAGCCAATTGCGTACTCGGATGCCCTTTCCAGCAAGTGTGGTTCAGTCAACGCCAACAACAGGTATTCAGCAGAAATATGATCATGCATTGGACGTATTAGCATCGTCCTTTGGCCAAGACAGTACTGTGCTTCTTGCGGAATTATTGCCGCTTCACCCATAGGTGCCTCACGCGTAAAGATGATATCTCCCGGCGCAGGCGGGCATCTCCTCGACCAGTAGTTATATGTGTCCAAGGATACAAATTTGACGTCCTCCATCCTGAAGCGCCTCTCACGGACGTTTGAGGTTCTAATGATGGGGATTCCCTGTGCTGAATATGGGGCCGTCTTGTTGTGGCAATCTACGAGCAACAAACTGACCTGTATCAGGTGAGCACAACCCCAAGTTTCCGGAAGCGGAAAAGGTGCTTTGGGCACTCCGAGCATTTTCAGCTTGCGCAACATCGTTGTGCACTCTGGATTTTGTTCTTTGCACACCATCAGCCACGAGTCTCGCGCGGCAAACAACCTCTTGAGCAACCCACTCGCCGGTTCGTCGTTCGGGTCTTGCGGGACGAGCTTGCCCATCACCGCCAGTTGCAGGATGGTTTGCTTGAGCTGGGCTATGCTCTCTTCGGTCGTGAACAGCGTGTCGAAGTGGCCGGCGATGCGCTGCCAGGCGCTGGCGAATTGCGCGTGATCGGCGGCGCTGGTCAGCGTGCTCAGCAAGGTTTCCACCAGCGTTTGATGGGCGCCGAGGCTGGCCTCGGTTTGTTGCTCAAGCTGGTCGCACAGCGCCATCAGTTCGTCGACTTTGGCGACGATGCGGTGTTGTTCGGCGAGCGGGGGCAGCGGTAGAGGATTGAAAGAAAAAAACTCTGTTGGTACGCGTTTTTGGCCGGCAGAGCCTGTCATCTTGGTTTCGCCAACACGCAGGAATGGTGGCGACTTTAGGTACAACAATAAATAGCTTCTGCTTACGAATTCACCCATTGGCCGAACAACGTGAAGCTCGGTGGTCCCCGCACCAATACCATTGTGAAGGCCTGAAAATATCGCAGCCTTGCTGTTTTCAAAGCACGGCGTGATTTTCGCTATTGCTACGTCTCCGTCTGCGAAGTGTGTATAGCCTTTCTTGATTTCAGCCCAGGTCGTTGACTCGTGGTCATGCCGACCATCGAATCTTGTCGAGATCAGTGGCATCGGAACAAACGATGCAATGACATCGTCTTTGACTTCGTTTCGAGGGGCGATTTCTCCGAGTGCGGCCATGCACGTCCAAGACCAGCCAGACGGCAAATGCTGGCTTCCTCCCGAAATTGAAGGCAGTGGCTTCCCCTTCTTGATCCTGCCTTCCTTCATCTGTTGGGCCTTCTCGGCGGCAATCTTCTTGAGCAGTTCGCTAGCGGGTTCGTCGTTCGGGTCTTGCGGCACCAGCAGGCCGCGCACAGCCAGTTCCAGAATCAGCTCGCGCAGCTTCCTGATGCCGTACAGCTCGATCTTGCTGGACGAGCCCCGGCCGGCGGCGGATTTGCGTTTGAGGGCGGCGGTCCACAGGTCGAGGTGATCCGTGACGAGGGCTTCCACGGGCGACACGGCGTTCATGCCTTAGCCTCGCGCTGGTTTTCGAGCAGGGCGCGGTCGCGTTGCAGTTCGGCTTGCAGTTCGGCCTCCGAGGGCAGGAAGGGGCGGTAGCGGCTGGCGAAAAGTTGCTGGCTGCCGGCGAGCAGCGAGTATTTGGCGACGGCTTCGTTGCGCTCGGAACAGAGGATCAGGCCCAGGGTTGGGTTGTCGCCTTCGGCGCGGTATTGCTCTTCGAACACGCGCACGTACATGTCCATCTGGCCGACGTCCTGATGGGCGAGCTTGCCGATCTTGAGATCGATGAGCACGAAGCATTTGAGCACGTAGTTGTAGAAGACCAGATCGATGAAGCAGTCTTCGTTTTCAACGCGCAGGTGCTTCTGGCGGGCGACGAAGGCGAATCCCTTGCCCAGTTCGAGCAGGAAGGCTTGCAACTGCTGGATGAGGCCGGTTTCCAGCTCGCTCTCGAAGAGGGTGGCGCCGGGCTGGGCGCCGATGAACTCAAGAATGTAGGGGTCGCGGATGAAGTCGCGCGGATCGGCCGGGGTTTGCGCGGCGATCAGGCTGCTGGCTTCCTGCCGGAGGGCGGCCTTGTCCTGGCTGGAAAGCAGGCGCTCGTAGTAGAGGGTGGCTATCTGGCGATCCAGGGCGCGGGCGCTCCAGCCTTGCTGGCTGGCTTCGTTCATGTACCAGTTGCGGGCGTCGAGGTTGTCGATGCGCATGAGCTGGCGCAGGTGGGTCCAGGTCAAATTGCTACGCAGTGCGTAGCGAATCTGCTCGTCGGTGAAGGTGAGGTAGAACTGACGGAAATTGCGCAGGTTGGCGGTGGTGAAGCCTTTGCCGAAATCTTCGGTCAGCCGCGCGGCCAGCGCGGCGAGCACGCCCTGACCGTAGGCGGCGCGGGCCTCGCCGCCTTGTTCATGGTCGACGATGCGGCGACCGATCTGCCAGTAGGCTTCGACCATGGCGGTGTTGACGGCACGGTAGCTCTGCTGGCGGGCGGCATGCAGGATGCCGTGAATCTGCTGGTACAGCTCGGGCGGGAGCGCGGTGTTTTCCAGCCGGCTCATGCGTCGCGCTCCAGTGCAGCGGCGAGGATGATCTTGAGCTGGTCGCGCAGCGACTGGATGTCCTGCTGCTGTGCCCGATACTGCTGCAGGAGCTCTTCCGGGTCGTGGCTGATCTGCTCGCCGACGTGCGGGTTCTTGATGTCGAGGTTGTAGTTGCGGGCGGCAATGTCATCAAGGCTGACCTTCCAGGCCTGCGGGGTTTCGACGCGGGCAGCGAAGCCGTCGGCTTCGTCGCCCCACCAGGCGCATTCGGTGGCGAACTCCTCGAACTGCATGGGGCGGGTCTTGTTGTAGCTGGTGACGCCCTCGGGGTAGGGGTGCTCGTAGAACCAGACGTCCTGGGTTGCCGGCCATTCGGCCTCGGGCTTCTTGGTGAAGAAGAGGATGTTGGTCTTGATGCCGGTGTAGGGGTTGAACACGCCATTGGGCAGGCGGACGATGGTGTGCAGATGGCATTGCTCGAGCAGCGTCTGCTTGAGGCGGGTCTTCATGCCTTCGCCGAACAGGAAGCCATCGGGCAGGACCACGGCGGCGCGGCCGTGGCTCTTGAGCAGGCGGACGACGAGCGCCATGAACAGGTCGGCGGTTTCGCGGGTGCGCAGGGTCGCGGGGAACTGGTTTTCGACGCCGTCTTCTTCCATGCCACCGAAGGGCGGGTTGGTGATGATGACGTTGACCCGGTCGGCCTCGCAGTAGTCGGTGTAGGCACGACGGCTGAGCATGTTGTCGTGCTCGATCTGGGTCGGGGTGTCGATGCCGTGCAGGATCATGTTGGTCGTGCACAGCATGTGCGGCAGGGCTTTTTTCTCGACGCCATGGATGCTGGCGACGAGGACGGCTTCGTCCGCCGCGTTCTTCACGTAGCGGTTGCGCTTGTGGTCGATGGCGCAGGCGAGAAAGCCGCCGGTGCCGCAGGCCGGGTCGAGCACGCTTTCGGCGAGCTTGGGATCGACCCGGTCGACGATGAATTTGGTGACGGCGCGGGGGGTGTAGAACTCGCCGGCGTTACCGGCGCTTTGCAGGTCTTTCAGAATCTGCTCGTAGATGCTGCCGAAGGTGTGGCGGTCTTGCGTGTTGTTGAAATTGATTTCGCAGATCTTGTTGATGACCTGCCGCATGAGGGTGCCGGACTTCATGTAGTTGTAGGCATCCTCGAAAACGTTGCGGATGACCTTGGCGCGCTCGCCGCTGGGGCCGCTGAGCGCGAGTTTGTTCTTCAGCGTGGGAAAGAGCTGAAGGTTCACGAAGTCGCCGAGTTCGTCGCCGGTCATGCCTTCGGGGTCGGCCGCCCAGTTGCGCCAGCGCAGGTGCTCGGGCAGCGGCGATTTGTAGTGGTCTTCGAGCAGTTCGATTTCGGCTTCGCGGTCATCGTAAATTTTGAGGAAGAACATCCAGACCAACTGGCTGATGCGCTGGGCGTCGCCGTCGACGCCGACATCCTTGCGCATGATGTCCTGGATGGATTTGATGATGCCGCTGATGTTGCTCATGGTGCTTTCTGATTAACTTGCTTGTTTGAAGAGTTCGGTTTCAAGGGCCTGCAAGGCGGCTTCGTATTGAGCCTTGCCGCCGAAGACGCCGTTGATGATTTCCACCGGCGTGCCGAGCTGCTTGAAGGGATCAAGCTTGAGGACGTTGTTGTTCTCGATGCTGGCGATGCCTTCGTCGGCGTATTTGTCGAGCAGGGCTTCCAGCACGGCGCGCGCCTTGTCGCCGTATTGGGTGAAATAGTTGCGCTTCTTGACGTTGTTGGCGCGCTCGGCTCGGGTGAGGGGCGGCTGGTCAAAGGCGATGTGGCAGATGAGGTCGAAATCGCCATAGTCCTTGCCGACTTCCCTGGCGAGCTTGGGCAGCTCGATGCCGTATTCGGCAAGGGCCTCGATGATGGCGGCCTTTTTCTTGCTGCCGTTCCATTTTTGCAGGAAGTCGTCCAGTGAGCCGAATTCCTGGCGGATGTTCTTGCGGCTGTAGTCGCGGTAGCTTTCGGTGACCATCTTGCCGTCTTCGCCATAGACCTCGACGCGCTCGGAGACGATATGAACGGTGACGCCGCCGACGTGGTACTTCTTGATGATTTCGCCCTCTTCACCCCCCGCTTCGCCTTCTTCTCCGTCGCCTTCGGGATCGGGAGGGACGGGGTCGTCGTCATCGTCAGGCTCGTAGATGACTACCGGCTCACCATCGAAATCCGGGTCCTTGAAGAGCTCGGTGGCCTTCTTGAAATCCATGATGGTGAAGAAGAATTTGTTCTGCGACTCTTCGATGCGCGTGCCACGGCCGACGATCTGCTTGAAGGTGGTCATCGAGTTGATGGTCTTGTCGAGCACGATGAGCTTGCAGGTCTTGGCATCGACGCCGGTGGTCAGCAGTTCCGAGGTGGTGGCGATGACGGGGTATCTGCTTTCCGGGTCGATGAAGTTGTCCAGTTCGGCCTTGCCCTCGATGCTGTCGCCGGTGATGCGCATCACGTACTTGCTATTGGCTTTCGCCAGCTGGCCGGAAGCATTGACGATGGCTTTGCGCATGCGCTCGGCGTGGTCGATGTCTTCGCAGAAGATGATGGTCTTCTGGAACGGGTCGGTGGCGTTGAGCAGCTTCATGACGCGCTCGGCGACGAGCCGGGTGCGCTGGTTGAGCACCAGGATGCGGTCCATGTCGATCTGGTTGTATTCGCGCTGCTCGATCTCGTTGCCGAGATCGTCCTTCATGCCGGGCGGCGGCGTCCAGCCGTGAATGTCCTTGTCGATGTCGATACGCACCACCTTGTAGGGTGCGAGGAATCCGTCCTGAATGCCCTGTTTCAGCGAATAGGTGTAGATCGGCTCGCCAAAGTAGGTGATGTTGGAGGCGTACTTGGTTTCCTTGGGCGTGGCGGTCATGCCCAGTTGGATGGCACCGTCAAAATATTCGAGGATTTCTTTCCAGGCGGAATCATCGTTGGCGCTGCCACGGTGACACTCGTCGATGACGATCAGATCAAAAAAGTCGCGCTTGACCGACTTGAATATCTTGTCTTCCTCATCGGGGCCGGTGAGTGCCTGATACAGGCCCAGATAAACCTCGTAGGAAGGGTCGATCTTGCGATTGCGGATCTTGGTCATGACCGAGCCGAAGGGCTTGAAATCGTTGACCAGTGTCTGGTCCGCCAGAATGTTGCGGTCGACCAGAAAAAGAATGCGCTTGGCTTTCTTGGCCTTCCAGAGACGGTAGATGATCTGGAAGGTGGTGTAGGTCTTGCCGGTGCCGGTGGCCATGACCAGTAGCAGGCGTTTTTCGCCTTGGGCCACTTTTTCGATCACGCGGTTGATGGCTTCGGCCTGGTAGTAGCGGGGCTCCTTATTGCTGCCATCATCGTGATAGGGTTCGGTGACGAGGGATTCCTGATCGTCTGCAATGCCTCTGAAACGCTTGTAGCGCGCCCACAGTTCCGCTGGCGAGGGAAACGCATCCAGCCCGAATTCGGTTTCAGTGTCTTCGCCTTCGGCAGCCACCTTGTTATGGCTGGCAAATCCGTCGCCGTTGGAACTGAAGGCGCAGGGCACATCCAGGATTTCGGCATAGCCCAGGGCCTGCTGCAAGCCATGGCTGATGGTGTAGTTGTTTTCCTTGGCTTCTACCACCGCTACCGGCACGCCTTTTTCCTTCTGGAGCACGTAGTCGGCGAATTTCTTCTTTTTCTTGTTGCGCGAGGATAGATTGCCGCGAACGACGACCGGGCCCGGCGTCAAGGTTACCTCACGGCGAATCTGCGTCATCTCGTCCCAACCTGCTTGGACGATGGCCGGCGTGATGAACTTGGCCTTGATGTCAGATTCGCTGAGTTCCTTCTTCTCGTTGTTATCCATCAGGTAAATCCAAAGTTGAATGGCGCACGGCTTGTTTGCGCGATCGCTACGCTGATCGGCTTTGAAGTCTACCCGGTTTCTGCAATGTCAGCTTAGCGGCATATTGCGCCCACTCTGTAGAATAGGTCGGTAAGTCGGCTATGGCCGAGGAGTGCTGGTTGTTTCCATGGCAGTTTTCGGAGCGCAGCGGTCGTTTGTATGGCGATTTTCTGGAAATCCTGAACGCTAACAATGGGCCGGTTAAAGCCAGCCAACTTCTGTTCATTGGGCGATAACTAAGCACTACGCCTACCCATCGCACCCCCCACGAGTTCGGCAAAACGCCGTGCCGCCGTTCCCGGCGTGCCGGGGGCGTGGGCGGCGAGTAGCCGGGCCGGCGGCAGGGCGGGCAGGGGGCGGTCGGCGAGGTGGGTGACTTCCGCCATGTCCGGGCCAAGCAGGCTTTGGGGCAGGGCGGTGATGCCGAGGCCGCAGCGCACGGCGTGGCTGAGGCCGGTGACGCTGTGGCCGGTGTAGGCGAGCGACCACGCTTGCCCGGTGCGGGCCAGGGCGGCGGTCACGGCGAGGCGGAAAACGCAGTTCTCGCCGAACAGGGCGAGCGGCAGGCCGGCCTCGCCGGGCGCGCTCAGGCTGTCGCGGTAGGCGCTGCCGACCATCCACACCAGCGCTTCCTGCCAGAGCACCTCGCTATCGGCGGGGGCTTTGTCGCCGCAGTGCTTGTAGAGGGCGAGGTCGAGCGACCCGGCGGCGAGCGCCTGTTGCAGGGCTTGCGAGGTGTCGGCATGAAGGGTCAGGCGCAGGCGCGGGTAGAGCGCGCGGAAATGCGGCATGACGGCCGGGAAGACGCTTTCCATCAACTCCTCGGGCAGGCCGATGCGCAGGGTGCCGATTTCGGCATCCTGGGCGACGGTGGCGTAGGCTTCGTCGTTGAGGCGCAGGATCTGCCGGGCGTAGGCGAGAAGCGCCGTGCCTTCGGCGGTCGGCCCTTCGACACGCCCCTGCACGCGCTGCAGCAGGGTTTGCCCGAGCACCTGTTCCAGCCGCTTGATCTGCAGGCTGACGGCCGACTGTGTGCGGCCGAGCTGGGCGGCGGCGGCCGAGAAGCCGCCGCTATCGACGATGCAGGCAAGGGCGCGGAGGGCTTCGATATCGAGATGGCGGCGCGGCATCATTTCCAATAATTGTTTTGAACGGAGATTAATCAATTTTTGCAATTTAAGGGTAATCGCTACAGTCTCCTTGACGCAAGTTCATTTCACCCCAAGGAGAACAGCATGCCCTTCATTCGCATCACCCTCGGCCAATCCGTAGCCCTTGCCCGGCAACAAACCCTGGCCCGCCGGGCGACGGAATTGATCGCCGCCATCCTGCACAAGCGGGCGGAGGTGACGGCCGTTCAGGTCGTGACGGCTGGCGCGGACGCCTGGTGCATTGCCGGCGATGCCGTCGCGCCGACGCTGACCCCGTCGCACGCCGAGTTGTTCATTACCGAAAGCACCAATACGCCGGCCGAGAAGGCGGAGATGATCGTTGCCCTGCATTGTGCGCTGGCGGAAACCTGCGGGCCGTTGCCGGAGGCGAGCTACATCGTCATTCATGAAGTACCGGCCGGCAATTGGGGCTATGGCGGGCTGACCCAGGCGGCACGCCAGCAGGCGCGGCAGGGGTTGTAAGGGGATGGCGACGCTGGCGATGCGTGGGGTGCAAGCCGGTGACCGCTGGCTGGCGGTTGGGTTCGTGACCCTCTCCGGCGCCGGCTTTGTCGGCGCCCGCCTGGGGCTGCCGCATGCCGAACCGTTTGCCTTCCTGGCGCTGCGTTTCGGGATCGCCGCCATCATCCTCGCCGTGATCGCCCTGGCCATCGGCAGGGACATAGCGCGCGCACCCCGGCAATGGGGGCATATCGTCGCGGCCGGCCTGCTCACGGTGGGAGTTTTCTCGGCCGGCGTGTTCTACAGCATTGCCGGAGGCGTCTCGCCGGCGCTGTCAGCGCTGATCGTCGCCCTGCATCCGATTGTGGTCGCCATTGCAGCCCCGGCCCTGCTCGGCGAACGGGTGGGGGCGCGGCAGTGGCTGGGTTTGCTGCTCGGGCTGGGCGGGGTGTTCCTGGTCGTCGGCCACGGGCTGGCACTCGATCCCGCGCTCGGCTGGCCGGTCGCCTGTTCGTTCATCGGCTTGTTCGGCATGTCGGCCGGCAACCTGTACCAGAAAGCGCGCTGTGCCGACATGCCCTTGTTTGCCGGCAGTGCGGCGCAGTGTGCGAGCTGTGCGCTGGCCTGCGGGCTGGGGGTGGCTGCTTTCGAAAGTGGACACATCGCCTGGACGGGCGAGTTCGTGGTGGCGGTGGGCTGGATGTCGGTCGTCGTCTCGGTCGGCGCGGTTAGTATTCTCTACGTGCTGATCCAGCGCGGCGAGGTCAGCCGGGTGGCCGGGCCGTTCTATCTCATTCCGGTCGCCGCTGCCCTCGCGGCCTGGGGGTTGTTCGGGCAGGGCCTGTCGATGATCCAGTGCCTGGGCATGGCCGTGGCCGGGAGCGGCATGCTGCTGGTGACAAGGCAGCCGGGCTGAATCCGGCCGCCCTGTTGCTTACCAGATGAAGAAGACCAGGCTCCACAGCGTGACCATCAAGGCCACGGGCAGGGTCATGGCAACACAGGCAACGCCTTTGCCGGGCAGGCCAGCCGAAGAACGCCGCACTAGCTGCAACGCCAGCCACAGCGTACCGGCGGAACCCAGGCCGAGCAGGGCGATGCGGAAGGCGGGCAGCCAGCCGAGCCACAGGTGTTCCGCCTTGAGGTGGGTGACGGTGAGCATCGACAGGCCGAGGATGACGCTGGCGGCGGCCATCGGTGCCAGGGCGAGGGCGAAGCGCTGCCAGCTCAGGTGCTCGTTCTTGAGCAGGCGGGAGGCGATGGCCGGGCCGACGAGAAGCAGGCTGCCGAGCAGGAAGCCGCCGCCGATCAGGTAAGTCAGGATCAGCGCGCCGTCGAGCCAGGTGAACAGGTCGTTGGCTTCCGGGTAGTGGGTGAGCAGCCACCACGGTACGTCGTTGTCGAGCAGGGCGAACTGCTCGCGCTCGACCAGCCATTCGGCGATGGCCAGCTTCATGTGCAGGAACCACGGGCTGACCGTCCACTGGAAAGCGGCGGTGGCGACGCCGAGCACGCCGTAGACCAGGGTCAGCACGTCCGGCGTCTTGGCCGGGTTGTTGAAGTCGAGTACTTCCGCGAACGGCGAGCGCCAGGACAGGGCGATGGCGTCGCGCTGGCCGGCGCAGCGGCCGCAGCTGTGGCATTCGCCGGCGCTGGTCATGCGCCGGATGTCGACCAGGGGCGCGCAATTGACCGGCTGGTATTCGCCTGCGTAGCGATCCCACGCGGCGCGGTCGACCTTGTAGTGCACCGGGGCGATCTTGGCCAGCACGGCGAAAACGCCAGAGGCCGGGCACAGGTAGCGGCACCAGATCCGCTTCTCGCGGCCGTAGAGCAGGCCGATGACGACGGCGGCGACGGTCGAGCCGCCCAAGACCAGCAGGGCGGCCTGCGGGTATTCGTATACGCTGACCAGCTGGCCGTAGACGGTGGTGCAGATGAAGGCGACGAAGGGCCAGCCGGCCCACTTCAGCCAGCCGGGCAGCGCCTTGCCGCGGCCATACTTGCTGATCCATTCGGAGATGAAGCCCTCGGGGCAGAACAGGCCGCACCAGACGCGGCCCATGGTCACCGTGGCGATCATCACGCCGGGCCACCACAGGCCCCAGAAGCAGAACTGGGCGAACAGGCGCAGGTTGTCCCAGATGTGGGCGTCTTCCGGCGGCAGCGGGAGGAAGCTGGGAATGACGACCAGCCCGGCATAGACCACGACGACCAGCCACTGCATGGCGATGATCGGTTTGCGATGCTGGCGCAGCCACAGGCCGAGGGCTTGCAGCCGGCTGCGCGGCCGGTTCGGGTGGAAGGTCAGGACATGTTCAGCCACGGGAAGTCCTCCGCCAGGCGAACAGCACGACGCCCCAGTAGGTTGCCCAGATCAGCAATTCGGATAGCGGCGGACGGGCGCGGTAGCCGGAAAAGTCGGCGATCAGCTTACCGCCCTTGGTGGTGTCGTCGAGCAGCCGCGAGGTATCCCACACCGGGTCGAGCAGCGGCGGCAGGTAGCCGGCGCCGATCAGGCGGTCGAGGGCGGCGACGAGCAGCGCCGAGGCCAGCACCAGCAGCAGGATGGACGACAGGCGCAGCAGCAGGGCGATGTTCAGCTTGGCCAGGCTTTTCGCGGTAATCCAGGCGGTCAGCGCGGCGACGGCCAGGCCGGTGACGGTGCCGAAGGCGAGCGCGCTCAGTTCGCCGCCCTGGGCCAGGCCGTACAGGAAGATGACCGTCTCGGCGCCTTCGCGGGCCACCGCCAGCGCGGCGACGACGGCGACGCCGAGGTGGCCGGATTTCTCGGCGGCGGCGGCGAGGTCGGCATGCAGGCGGGCTTTCATGGTCCGGCCGTGCTTGCGCATCCACAGCACCATCTGGGTGATCAGGCCGGCGGCGACGAACAGCGTCGCGGTCTGGAACAGGTCCAGCGCTTCGCCGGTCAATTCATCCTGCACGCCGAGCAGCGCCCAGCCGAGCAGGCAGGCCAGGCCGACGCCGGCCCCCAGCCCGAGGAACAGGGCACGCTTGCCCTTGCCCGTATCGTCGTTGGCCTGCAACCAGGCGAAGAGAATGCCGGCGATCAGGAAAGCTTCGAGGCTTTCCCGCCAGACGACAAAAAATGCGTTACCCATGCTGTGCTCCGTACTTGCTGGCTTGGTGGTCGGTTACGAGGGAGACCACGGCTTTTATATGGCTGGCTGCGGAAGGTTTATTTGGCGACGATGCGGGCCTGCCCGGTTTCCGGGTGGAAGTCGTCGAAGAACTTGTAGGTGCCCGGTTTGAGCGGGAAGAAGACCATGGTCCGGGTGACACCGGGGGCGAGCACCAGTTCCTTCTTCAGTTCCAGGCTCTCGAATTCCGCCGCGCCCGGTCCTTCGTTCTTCACTTCCAGGCGAAAGCGGGTGCCGGCGGGGACTTCGACGGCTTCGGGAATGATGTGGCCGTTCTTCATCAACACCTTGAAGGTCGGCATGTCGTCGGCGAAGGCGCAGCCGGCTGCGAGCAGCAGGGCGAGCGCGGCGGAATGGAGAGCGTGTTTCATGGCGTTCCTCAGTAGGCGATGTTGGCGCGCACGGCGAAGACCTTGACCGACTTGGCATCGGCGTTGCCGCCGCCGTTGGTCACGTACTGGAAGTCCGGCGACAGTTCGAATTGCGGCGACAGGCGGTAGCGGTAGTAGATTTCCGTGACCTTTTCCGCGCCCTGCGGCGTGAAGGCGTAGGCCAGCTGGCTCCTGGCGTCGTCCAGCCAGGCCGATTGCGTGGTGGTCCGGTAGGCCTTGCCCGATTGCAGCCAGGCGGCGGCGATACCGATGGCGTCGGCGCCTCGGTTCCAGTACAGGCCCGAGAATTCGGCGCCGACCGTGGCCGTCTGGTTGAAGGGCAGCTCGCCCTTGATCATCTTGCCGTAGCGGGCGAAGACGGTGACGCCGTCGCCGATGCGCTGGTCGATGGAGGCGCCGATACCGGTATGGCGAGCTGTTTCGCCGGTGTAGTCGATACCCTGGCTGCGGTTCCAACCGTACAGGCGATAGTTGCCGGGCAGGCCGTCGAAACGCAGTTGTTTTTCCACCTGCGCCATGAGCAGCGGCGACGACAAGCTGTGCTGGTAGTTGGCCCCCTTGCTGCCGGCGCCGAAAACGCCGAACGACACGCGCCATGGTTGCGGCTTGTCGAACCAGTTCAGGTACGAGGCGACAAAGCCCGGCTGGAAGCCGTTGGCATCGACGCCGACTTCGCGGCCGGCATCGAGCAGCGGGTTGTGCAGGAAAACGGAGTTCAGGAATTGCCGGGATTCGTCGCCGGCGCCCTTGTTCTGGTCGAAGAAGCCGAAGATGTCCATCTTGCCGAAGGTCAGCTCCAGCGTTTCCCGCGAGTAAGGCTTGAAGCCGAGGAAAGGCAGCGGGATGGCCGCCTGGTACCAGGCCTGGCCGAGGATGGTCACCGAGTCATCCGGGCTGGCGCCGGAAGCGCGGAAGGCGAGGGCGTTCGGCGTGTTGGCGAATAGGCCGAGATTCGAGAACGGGGCGTTGAGGCCGAGGCCCTGGCCCATGCGCAGGTGGGCGAACAGCTTGTGTTCAATGTCGCCGACCGGCTTCAGCGGCAGCTCGATCGAGATGTCGGCCCGGTAATTCAGCTGGCTGGCGCCGTTCTCGATGCTGTCCGGCAGCCCGAAGACCTTTTGGCCGACGGTGGCCAGCGAAGCGCCGACCTTGATGCCTTCGAGGCCTTCGGCGATTTTCTGGGCCTTCCGCATGTTCAGCTGGTCTTTTTCCACCCCCTTCAGGCGTACCGTCAGTTCGGGCTCGTCCTCCGACAGGCGGGGGTTGTCCAGCGCCTGGGCGACCTTGGCGTTTTCGCCCTTCAATGCCAGCACTTCCTTTTCCAGCTCGGCATTGCGGGACTCGAGCTTTTCCAGGCGGGCGGCCAGCTTTTCCAGCAGCGCCGCTTCGCTCGGGCCGGCCAGTGCGGGCATGGCCAGCCCCGCCGCGACGAGCGCGGCAGTCAATTTGGCGAGCCGCATGGCTTAGTACCCGCCCTTCTTGCCGATACCGACGTAGGTGAATTCGTATTCGACTTCGATCGGCTTGAACCACGGGCGAACGCCGGTGGCGCGGTCGGTGTGGCGGCCGAAATGGGCGTGCGGGTTGGCCGACGGCGGCAGCACGTTGTACTTCACCTTGTACTTGCCGGGACCGGCCAGCTTCACGTTATCGCCGTAGTGCGGGCCGTCGTTGGCGACCATGGGCATGAATTCGCCGGCGACCTTGTAGTCGCTGCCGATCTTGCTGACTTCAAACTTGACCACAAGGTAGGGAATCCAGGAACCTTCCTCGAAACCGTTGGGGTTGTTGGCCAGGGCGTGGATGTCGGCTTCGAGGTGGATATCGGATTCCGACGCCTTGCGCATGTGGCCTTCCGGCTCCATTTCGACCGGCTGCAGGTAGACGGCGGCGATTTCCATGCCGGCACGCTGCTGCGGCACGCCGATCGGGTATTCGATGGCCAGGGCCGGTGCGGAGAGGGTGGCGGCCAGCGCGAGGCCGGCAAAGAGTTTGCTGATGCGTTGCATGATTGGACTCCCTGAATTCCCCTGCCTTGTTGCCTGTCGCGGCGGACGAGGCGGCAGGAGGTGTTGGTGTTGTTGAAAATGGTTGAATGAATCGCGTTGGTGCTACTCGCTACCGGGTTGGGTGATGAAACCGATCTTGGTCAGGCCGGCGCGACGGGCGGCGCTCATGGTTTCAGCGACGGTTTCGTAGCGCGTATTGCGATCGGCTTTCAGATGCATCTCGACGTTGGCGTCCTGGGCAACGGCTTCGCGGAATTTCTGCTCCAGGCCGTTGCGGTCGATGGTTGCGTTGCCGACGTAGATGATGTTTTCGCCGGTGATCGACACTTGCAGCGTCATCGGCTTGTCCGGCGTCGGCGTGCTGGCGGCGCGCGGCAGGTCGACCTTGACCGAATGGGTGAGCAGCGGGGCGGTGATGATGAAGATGATCAACAGCACCAACATCACGTCGACCAGCGGCGTCATGTTGATTTCGGCCGTCGGCATCTGGCTGCCGCTCGAATTGAACGAGCCCATGGCCATGTTATGCGGCCCCCGTGGCGGCGCGGGCGCGCATCGGGTGGATCTGGGCACTGTTGGCGACGAAAGGCTTGCCGACGGTGAAGAAGGCGTGCAGATCGTGAGCAAAGGCGTCGAGATCGGCCAGCACGACGCGGTTGGCGCGGGTGAAGGCGTTGTAGGCGAAGACGGCGGGCAGGGCGACGGCGAGGCCGGCGGCGGTCATGATCAGCGCCTCGCCGACCGGGCCGGCGACCTTTTCCAGCGCAGCCTGGCCGGAAATGCCGATGGCGACCAGCGCGTGATAGATGCCCCAGACGGTGCCGAACAGGCCGACGAAGGGCGCGGTGGCGCCGGTCGTGGCAAGCAGGGTGAGGCCGTTTTCCATGCCGGCCTGGGTGGTGGACAGCTGCTGGCGCAGGGCGCGTTCCATCTGCTCGGCCGGATCGAAGCGGGAAGCCAGGCGGCCGGTGACGGCCTCGCATTCGTGGTTGCAGCAATTGGCCTGCTCGGCGAGCTGGGCGTAGGGGCTGTCTTCACCGCCCTGGCGCAGCTTTTCGATGCCTTCGCTGACGCTGGTGGCGGCCCAGAAGCCGGCCACTGCGCTGGCAGCGCGGCGGGTGCGATACCAGTCCCAGGCCTTGGCCAGGATCAGGTACCAGCTGGCGATCGACATGGCGGCCAGGATGTAGGCGACGCTATGCGAGACGAGGTCGCCCGACGCCCACAGGTGGGCAAAGCCGAAGGCGTTTGGTACGGTTTCCTGCATGTTTATTGCTCCAATTTGAAAATGATCGGGACGAGGACGAAGCTCTGGACGGCTTCGCTGCCGCGCTTGGCGGGGATGAACTTCCAGGTGCGGACGGTCTTTTGTGCCGACTCATCGAGGCGCTGGCTGCCGGATGAGGTCTTGATCTCGACGCTTTCGGCCGTGCCGGCCGGGGTGACCGAGACGCGCAGGATGACCTTGCCTTCTTCGCCCATGCGGCGGGAAAGCGGCGGGTAGGGCGGGGCCGGGTTCTTGAGGTAGTCGGCATCGAAACGGGCCTGGACGACCGGCTCGGGGGCGGGCGGGGCGGGGGGCGCCGGCTTGACCTCGGGCGGCGTCGCCACGGGGGCGGCGGGAGCGGGCAGGGTGCTTTGCGTGGCTTCGACGACGGGAACGTGCTTTTGGGGCGTTGGTTGCTGGCGTACCGGTTGCGGCTTGACGACCGGCAGCGGCTTGGCTTCCGGCGGTTTTTCCTGAGCCGGCTGGATCAGGTCGACGATCAGCGGCATTTCCATGATCTGCGGTACGACCGTCTTGCTGGCCATGACGATAAGGATGATTCCGATGTGGGTGCCGATAACGATCCCGAGAAGGCCGCTGCGGCGGGCTGTGGTGGGACGGGAGAGGGCGTAACTCATGTGTTCGGACTCGAGAGTCGCCCCAGAGCACTGCAAAAAACCCTTGGCTCGCTGGCGCGCGGCTTGCTGGCTATGGGAACGAGAGGTTTACAACGGAGGAAAATTATTTGGTCAGGATCAGCTTGTTTTCACGGGTGACACGCAGCAGGTAACGCTGGCCGGCGTGTTCGATCTCGACAGTCGGGGCACCACGCATGAGCGTTCCGCTATCGATGCGCGGGCGTTGGGCGTCTGGTGCGTTGGCCAAGTTCTGGGCGGGCGGTTTGGGCTGGCTATTCATGATGTAAAGACAAACGAGAATGGTTCGTATTATTTAAGTAATGAGAATTATTGTCAACAAGCAATTGGGCATTTGTGCACTTGCTATGCAGCTGTTGGCGCACTGATGCTCAGTCGCTAGCGGCGTCTGCGGTTTCTTCGCCGCACAGATCAGCGAGAATCCGCCCGAAACTGGAGACGCCGCCGCGTTTGACGAAGAGGCAGGGCTTGCCGGTCCGCTTGCATTGCTCCTTCACGCGCCAATAGGCGTTGTGGCTGATGCAACCGGCCTGGCAGATGACCAGGTCGGCTGCCGCCAGCACGCCGTCGATGCGGTGCAGGCTTTCTTCCAGCCCGCCGTCGTGGTGCAGGAAACGCCCGCCCTGCCGCTCGACCGCATCGCGGTAGGCATCCATGGCGCCAGAACGACCGCCGACGCACAGTACGCACTTGCCGTAGAGGGATTCGGCGGCGTTTTCGCGTGACAGGTCGGCATTTGCAGGTTGCGTTGCCACAGTATCGGCGGTGCGGCCGCTGTTTTCGAGTTCGTCGAGCCGGCGGCGCAGGCGTTCCAGCGTTTCCGCCTGTTCGCGGCATTGGGCGACGAGCGCGCTGGCCCGGGCCTCGGCATCCTCGGCGCGGCGTGCCAGGGCTTGGCGTTGGCGCAGTTCGGGAACACTGTCGCGCAGCTTGGCCAGATCGGCCGACAGACGGGCGATACAGGCATCCCGCCCGGCCTGCTCGGCGCGCAATTCGGTCAGGCGCTCGCCCAGCGCGCGGGTCTCGCCGGCCTTTTCGTTGCGCGCCGCTTCGGCATCCTGGCGTAGGCTGTCGACCTGGCGGCGCAGCTCGGCATTTTCCGCGCGCAGCGCCTGTAGTGTCTTGAGATCGGTTCGCGTGCCAGTGCCGACCTGGTGCTGGATCATGTGGATGTCGCCGTAGATTTCGTGCTCCAGCAGGCTGTCGCAGGCCGGGTGCGTCCACGCCGCCCACAGGGCGCCGGGCAGCTCCATGCCGCTGGCGACGGCTTCCTGCCAATGGCGGCGCACGCCTTCCGCCGTTTTGCTGGCGGCGAAGCGGCGAACGATCAAGGCGTAGCGTTTTTCCAGCGTCTTGTGCAACAGCCCGGCGAGCGCCGTGCGGGTCTCGCAGGCACCGACGGCGGTTGTGTGCAGAACGAAGTCGCTGGTGTCGCGGGGCAGATGCATGACCTTGTGCATCAGGGGGCGCAGCTCATTCACCGCGAAGCAGGTGCCGATGACCGGGCAGTGGAATTT
This sequence comes from Dechloromonas sp. ARDL1, assembly GCF_051122455.1. Lineage (NCBI taxonomy): Bacteria > Pseudomonadati > Pseudomonadota > Betaproteobacteria > Rhodocyclales > Azonexaceae > Dechloromonas > Dechloromonas sp. ARDL1. The sequence continues at coordinate 2,152,173 of NZ_CP168939.1, read as the reverse complement.
ATGGGGAATTTCCCATAGGCGGCGGCGACGCGACGAACTCGCCGTTTCCGGCAATTCGGCCTGCGGACGCTTCAGGAAGCTGGCGTCAATTTCTGGGCCGAGGGCTTTTTTGGCGATGAACAGGCCACCGGCAACATGAAAGGGATGATCGAGCATGGTCAGGCTCCAGTGAGGGCGATTGGCTGGCTGACCGGGTTTCCCGGGGGGCTGGCTGGGGATATCAGGCGTGGGCGTTTTGGAAGATGCCGGTTTGCAGATGGTCGAGTGCTTGTTCTCGCGCCGCCCTCAGGCGCTCGCATTCGCCATGGGCGGTACGCAGGCCGTGGTTGAGGTCGCAGACCCGGCGGGCGGCGGCGATCAAGGCGTCGTTTTCGGCACGCAAGGCCATCAATTGCTGGCCGAGGGCGACGATGCTCTGGCCGTTCTCGAGTTCTTCCAGGCGCTGGCGCAATTGCCGGTTTTCTTCGCTCAGGCGATTGATGTCGTTGGTCAGCGCCACGGTCTGGCGAACGCCTCGGGTGGCTGCACGCCGCAGGGCCTGGCGGGCTTCGCGAAGGGCATTGCGCAACATGGTTTCCGTATCTTCTTCCGGGTCATCGTCTTCGCCTGATCGGGCGAGGACGCTGCGATCCTTAAGCGGGGCAAGCATGGCGGCTCTCCTGGCAGGACAGGCGGGCGCTGGCGCGTTCGCAGAGCTTGCGGGTGTCGTCGTCGACATCGTCCGCATCGCAGATTTGGTCGAGCAGGCGGGCGGCGTTGTGGGCCGAGTGGGCGCAGCCGGTTTCCTCGTGCAGCAGGAGAAGGCTCAGGGCGCCGGCCCAGATTTCGCGGGATGGCATGGTGCCTCCTTTCAAAACGGAAAGGCTGTCAGAAGCGCCGTGCCGAGGAGCAGGGCGGCAATTGAAACATGGGCGATCAGGCTGTTCATGGCACCTCCTGTAGATGAGAATGTTTCTCATCATAAGGGGTTTTTGCTTATTTGCAAATGGGAATTGTTATTATTTGTGACAGAGGGATTTTTCAAGTGGTTCGCAAAGCGCTGTTTGGGCGACTGGATACTGCCGCTAGTGCATAACAATTATTTGACTACTACCGGTAGTGTTCTTGTTGACACCGACCCGCAACGAACGGTAGTCTGAAAAAGTTGATGGTTCCCCGTCAGGGGATTAAAAGGGAATCCGGTGCCGGGCCGTAAGGTCTGAAATCCGGGGCTGCCCCCGCAACTGTCATCGGCGAGCGTTTCGCCATTCTAGCCACTGGTTCTTACCGGGAAGGCGGACGAAACGCGCTGAGCCGAGAGCCAGGAGACCTGCCGCAACGTCCTTCCAACCAACGATGGGGCGGGGTGTCCCTGACGAAAGGTTTTTGCGTGTTGCTGCTCGTCTTTGTTCGTGCGTCGTTTGCCGTCTCGGGCCTGGCCCGCGCCGGCGTTCGTCCTGCGTCCGGCACGCTCTTTCGATTCTCCGCCCCTCATCCCGGAGAGTCGTCGTGTCCTCGAACGTCCTAGCCCGCATTTCCGATTATTCGGCCAGCGAAACGGCGCTTGCCGCCCTGCAAGTCATCCGCCGCAATGGTGCCGTTGTCGCCTTCCATCCGGAGAAGATTTCGGTCGCCCTGACCAAGGCCTTTCTCGCCGTCGAGGGCAGCCAGAGCGCCGTGTCGTCGCGGGTGCGCGAAGTCGTCGCCCGGCTGACCGACACTGTCGTCCGCTCTCTGACCCGCCGCCTGCCGGATGGCGGCACCGTGCATATCGAGGACATCCAGGATCAGGTCGAACTGGCCTTGATGCGCGCCGGCGAACACGACGTCGCCCGCGCCTACGTGCTTTACCGCGAACGCCGCGCCGCCGAGCGAGCCGCGCAGGCGGAAGTGCAGGGCGTGCCGGCGCTGCATGTGACGGTCGACGGCGAGCGTCGCCCGCTCGACGTCGCCGCCTTGCTGAAAACCTGCGAAGCGGCCTGCGCCGGGCTGGGCGAGGGCGTGTCGGCCCGTAGCATCCTCGACCATGCGCTGAAGAACCTCTACGACGGTGTCGCCCTGGCCGAGGTCAGGCAGGCGCTGATCCTCGCCGCGCGCACGCTGATCGAACGCGAGCCGGGCTACAACTACGCTACCGCCCGCCTGTTGCTCGCTAGCCTGATGGACGAAGCCATTGGCCAGCCGGTGGAGCCGGACGCCACTGCTGCGGTGGTCCGCGACTATTTGCCGACATTCATCGCTCAGGGCATCGCCGCCGAGCTGCTCGACCCGCGCCTGAAGGACTATGACCTCGACCGCCTGGCCGCCGCACTCAAGCCGGAGCGCGATCACCTGTTCGGCTACCTCGGCCTGCAAACCCTGTACGACCGCTACTTCCTGCACATCGACGGTCGCCGCATCGAGTTGCCGCAAATCTTCTTCATGCGTGTCGCCATGGGCCTGGCGCTCAACGAGATTGACCGCGAAGCCCGTGCCATCGCGTTCTACGACCTGATCTCCAGCTTCGATTTCATGTGCTCGACGCCGACGCTGTTCAACAGCGGCACGCTGCACTCGCAGTTGTCGTCGTGCTACCTGACGACGGTGGCCGACGACCTCGACGGCATCTACCAGGCGGTCAAGGAAAACGCGCTGCTGCAGAAATACGCCGGCGGCCTGGGCAATGACTGGACGCCGGTGCGCGCGCTGGGCAGCCGCATCAAGGGCACCAACGGGCAGAGCCAGGGCGTCATTCCCTTCCTCAAGGTGGTCAACGACACGGCGGTGGCGGTGAACCAGGGCGGCAAGCGCAAGGGCGCGGTCTGCGCCTACCTCGAAACCTGGCACCTCGACATCGAGGAATTCCTCGATCTGCGCAAGAACACCGGCGACGAGCGCCGCCGCACGCACGACATGAACACCGCCAACTGGATTCCCGACCTCTTCATGCAGCGCGTGCAGGCCGGCGGCGAATGGACGCTCTTTTCGCCTTCCGACGTGCCCGATCTGCACGACAAGTTCGGCGCCGATTTCGCCGCCGCCTACGAAGCCTACGAGGCCAGGGCCGCCGCCGGCGAGATCCGCCTGCACAAGAAGGTGTCGGCCGTGCAGCTGTGGCGCAAGATGCTGACCATGCTGTTCGAGACCGGGCATCCGTGGATCACCTTCAAGGACGCCTGCAACCTGCGCTCGCCGCAGCAGCACGTCGGCGTCGTTCATAGCTCCAACCTGTGCACCGAGATTACGCTGAACACCTCCGACGAAGAAACCGCCGTCTGCAACCTCGGCTCAGTCAACCTGCTGGCCCACCTCAAGGACGGCGCACTCGACCAGGCCAAGCTGGCCCGCACCATCCAGACGGCCATGCGCATGCTCGACAACGTGGTCGATATCAACTTCTACGCCACGCCCAAGGCGCGCAACGCCAATCTGCGCCACCGCCCGGTCGGCCTCGGCATCATGGGCTTTGCCGATTGCCTATATGAGCTCGGCCTGGCCTACGCCTCGGCGGACGCCATCGAATTCGCCGACCGCAGCATGGAAGCCGTCTGCTTCCACGCCTATTGGGCTTCCACCGAGCTGGCCAGCGAACGCGGCCGTTATTCCAGTTTTACCGGCAGCCTGTGGGACCAGGGCATCCTGCCGCTCGATTCCATCGGCCTGCTCGAAGCCGGGCGAGGGGAGGCCGTCGAGGTCGACAGCAGCGCCCGCCTCGACTGGGCGGCTCTGCGCCTGCGCATCGCCACCCATGGCATGCGCAACTCAAACTGCGTCGCTATTGCACCTACCGCCACCATCTCCAACATCGTCGGCGTCTCGGCCAGCATCGAGCCGGCCTATCAAAACCTCTACGTCAAATCCAACCTCTCCGGCGAGTTCACCGTGGTCAACGAAGCCCTGGTGCGCGACCTGAAAGCGCTCGGCCTGTGGGACGAAGTGATGGTCGCCGACCTCAAATACTTCGACGGCTCGCTGGCCCGCATCGACCGCGTGCCGGAAGAACTGAAAGCGCGCTACGCGACAGCCTTCGAGATGGACCCGGTGTGGTTGGTCGAAGCCGCCGCCCGCCGCCAGAAATGGATCGACCAGGCGCAATCGCTCAACCTCTACCTGGCGCTGCCCTCCGGCAAGAAACTCGACGAACTCTACAAACTGGCCTGGAAGCGCGGCCTGAAGACGACTTACTACCTGCGCACGCTGGGTGCCAGCCAGGCGGAGAAAGCCGGCGGACGTGACGACGTGTTGGTACAGGAGGAGCCCAAGTTCTGCGCCATCGACAACCCCGAATGCGAGGCATGCCAGTAGGAAATGCCTCGCGCTCTTTTAACCCAACAAATCACAAGACAACAAGGGGGAATCACGATGTCAAATCAGTCCATCAAGGGGCTTCCCGGCGCACTGGTGTTTGGCGCAGTTTCCGCGCTCATGCCGCAAGCCACGTTGGCCGAAGGCAACACACTCGATACGGTGGTCGTCACCGGGCGTCGCGCCGAGGCACGTCTGGAAGACACGCCGCAGCGCATCGAGGTCATTACCAAGAAGGATATCGAGCGGACGCCAGCACGCGAGCTCACGGATCTGCTCAAGAAGAACACCAGCGTTGATGTCATCCAGTATCCCGGCAATCTCTCCGGCATTGGCATTCGCGGCTTCCGTCCTGAATTCTCCGGCATCAACAAGCGTTCGCTGTTGTTGATCGATGGCCGGCCGGCGATGGCCACCAATCTCAGCCTGGTCAACATGGACAACATCGAACGGGTCGAGGTACTGAAGGGGCCGGCCTCGGCACTCTATGGCTCATCCGCCATGGGCGGCGTGGTCAACCTGATCACCCGCGAGCGACGCGGCGAACTGGGCGGCTTCGCCCAGGTTGGCTATGGCAGTTACGACACTCGCGAAATCCGTGGCAGTGTCGGTGGAGCCTTGTCGCGCTTCTTCGATTTCGACTACAGCGGCTCCTATTTCGATCAGAACGACGACTTCAAGATGGGCGACGGCAATGTTCGTCCGAATACCGCCTACAGCCAGCAGAACCACGCCTTGCGCCTCGGCTTCAATCTGAGCGAGGACTGGCGCCTGCTACTCAGCAGCGACCTCTACCGGGGCCGTGATATCGCGACTCCGGGCGATCTCTCCAAAGGCACCAACGCCCAGAGCAACAAGGACATGGACCGCCAAGGCAACGACCTCAAGCTGACCGGACGCCTGGGGGCACACCGCCTGAGCCTGCGTGCCTTTGGCGGCGAACAGTCTTACGAGTCGTATACCAAGACCACGACGACCGCAGCCGACAAGAAATATCTGCCCTTCCGCAGTTTTGACGAGGTGCTTGAGTACAGCGGCTGGCAGGTTCAGGATCAATGGGCCTGGAGCGACTGGGGGATGACGGTAATTGGCATCGATCAGGAAACCGCCAGACAGACCACTCGCAGCTACCAGGCCAATGGCGCGCGCAAGGCGCCATCGAGCGCCAACAACCAGCGCGAGTCGCTGGGTTATTACGTGCAAAACGCGTTCTTCCTGAACGAGGGGAACACGACCATCGATGTTGGTCTGCGCCGCGATCAGATCACGACGAAAACTTTTGCCACCCCGTTGCTCACGAGTTTCCAGCCGGGTGAAGCCGAATTCTCGACAACCAACCCCAGCATCGGGTTCAAACAGCGCCTGATCGGCGATCTGCGCCTGCACGGTACGGCCGGCAAGGGTTTCGTGCCGCCCTCGGCAGGCGAGCTGACGGGTTCGGCGATCACCGTCAAGGCCCCCAAGAACGATGTCCTGTCTGGTAATGCCGGCTTGAAGCCGGAGTCCAGCGTGACCTGGGATCTCGGCCTGGAGTGGTCATCCGGCGGCGTGTTCGTCGATCTGACTGTCTTCCGTACCAAGGTCAGGGACAAGATCACCCGCGTCCAGATCGGCGAGGATGCCGGCAATCGCTACTACTCCTACGCCAATGCCAATACCGCCCAGATGGAAGGCCTGGAATGGAATGGCCGCTGGCAGGCTGCCGACTTCCTCACGCTCTCGGTGTCCGGCACGCACTACTTCAAGCGGGAGGAAGAGCTGAGCGGCGGAAGGGCGACTATCCGCAATGTACCGGACAACATCCTGCGTGCCGCCGCCGACGTTCAGCAGGGGGCCTGGAGCGGCCGCCTGGGGATGCGTTATGTCGGGGAATTCTTCGATAACGACTGGAACGGCAATAGCAGCAACATCATCGCCTACAAGCCGTTCACGGTTTTCGACCTGTCCGCTTCCTACCGCATCGATCGTCATCAGTCGGTGTCGCTGCTGGTGGACAACCTGTTCGACCGCTTCTATTCGGAAAAGGGAGGCTATCCCTTGCCGGGTCGCAATGGGCGACTGGCCTATCGCTATAGCTTCTGATTCGCGCAATGTCATTGAACGCCCCGGCACCGTCCGGGGATTCTGGAAAGCCTGAGATGAATATTATTTCCCTGATCGAACATCTGCTCTACGAAGTGTCGACGGCGCTGTATCTGCCGGTCATCGCCGGTTGCGCCCTGCTCGTCGCCTATACCCCCGTGCAACTCGGCATGACACTGTTTGACGCCTGGCAGCGCCTGCGCGGCCGCTTTGCCGAACGCAGCGCCTTCCTCGCCGATCTGGCGCGGATTGCCCGCCCGCATCAAGGCATGGCGCAATACCCCATCGAGGTTGAGCGCCTGCTGCAGGCCCATGAACTGATGCTGTCGCGCCGCCTGGATCGCATCCGCTTCGTGATCAAGGTCGGCCCGGCGCTCGGCCTGATGGGCACGCTGATCCCGATGGGTATTTCGCTGGCGGCGCTGGCCGAGGGCAACATCCCGAAGATGGCCGGCAGCATGGTTACCGCCTTTACGGCGACGGTGGCCGGCCTCGGTGCCGGCGTGCTCGCCTACCTGATCGCGCTGTCGCGCGAGCGGTGGGCGCGCGAGGATGTGCGCGAAATGGCACACGCCGCCGAACTGGCAATTGCTGGCGTCGAGCACGGCGTTCTTCCCCATCACCTGCAAGCGGAGGCCGACGATGCGATTGTTGCAGCGGCGTAGGCGTTTCGCCCTCGACGGCGAGGCGCTCGAAGACCCGATCGCCGGGGTCGCCAACCTGTTCGACGCGAGCATTGTCTTCATCGTCTCGATGATGATCGCGCTGTTCATGGCCTACAACATGATGGACCTGCTCGATCCAAGTTCCGAGGTGACGATGGTCAAGAAGAACGCCAATGGCGAGATGGAAATCATCACCAAGAAGGGCAAGGAGATCAAAGCCTCGAAGGTGACCGACCAAAAATTGTCGGGCAAGGGCGAGCGGTTGGGCACGGCCTACAAGCTGCCGGACGGGAAGGTGGTCTATGTTCCGGCGGAGTGAGCAGATGGTCTGGCTGCGGACGGTTTTTCTGCTTTTCCTGTGGTCGACCGCGACATGGGTAGAGGCCAGGCCGTTGACGGTCGTGCTGTTTCCCGGTGATCCGGCGACACTGACGGCGGTCAATGCGGTGCAGCAGTTGCGCCGCGACCCGGCGCTGAAGGACGTGAGCTTCCGTATCGCTTCGTCGTCGCGACCGTCGCCCGAGGATCTGGCGGCGCTGGGCGGTGCCGATCTCGGACTGATCTACAACATGGGCCGCGAACTAGCCGGCGCGATCACGCCGGCGGTGGCCCGCATGAAGGCGCGTGGCGCCAGGGCCTACGCGGTCGGCGCGCCGTTCGAGGAAGGCGAGAAGCAGGCCGGCCTGACACGCGACGAAACGCTGCGCGAATACGCGCAAGCTGGCGGCGTCGACAACTACGCGGCGATGGTGCGGTGCGTGCTGGCCCGCGATTTCGGCTTGCCCGTCACCGCCGCGCCGCCGCGCGCCTATCCCCAGACGGCTTTGTGGAATCCGCGCAACGGCCGGACTTTCGAGGATTTTGACACCTTCCGCGCCGACTACCTGCAGGGCCATCCCGACCGCGAAGGGCGCCAGTGGGTCGGCCTGCTGTTCAACCGGGTGACCGCCCAGTCCGGCCGCTCCCCCTTGCTAGTGGCCATGATCGAGGCGCTGGAAGCACGCGGCTTCAACGTGCTGCCTACCTTCGGCTATCCGTCCGAGGTCGCCATCGAGAAATATCTGATCGACGCCGGCGGCAAGGCGCGTGTCGTCGCCGTCGTCGGCCTGGCGCTGAAAATGGGCAACGTCCCGGACAGGACCATCCCGGTGATGCGGAAGCTCGACGTGCCGGCGATCAACGCAATCTCGCTGTATAGCCAGTCGCTCGCCGAGTGGGAAGCGTCGCCGCTCGGGCTGACGCTGATGGAGCGCGCCTGGCAGATTTCCGGCGCCGAGTTCGCCGGCGCCATCGCGCCGACCGTGGTCGCCAGCAAGGAGCGCCTGCGCGACCCGGCGACCGGGCTCGAATACGTCAACGAGGCGCCGATTCCCGAACGTATCGAGCGCCTGGCTGACCGCATCAGGAAGTGGGTGTCGCTGCGCTACGAACTGAACCGCAACAAGCGCGTCGCGGTGATCTACTACAACTACCCGCCGGGCAAGGAGAACATCGGCGCCGCCTACCTCAACGTGTTGCCGCGTTCGCTATGGCAGATCCTGGGCCGCCTGGAAGGCGAGGGTTACGCCACGCAGGGTCGGCCGGCGACGGAGGAGGCGCTGTTCGACCGCCTGCGCGAGCACGGCACCAACATCGGCAATTGGGCGCCCGGCGCGCTGGAGAAACTGGTGCGCGGCGGCGGCGCGATGCTGCTGCCGGTGGCCGACTACCGCAAGTGGTTCGACCAGCAGCCGAAGGCATTGCGCGAGGCGATGGTCAAGGCTTGGGGCGAACCGGAGCAGTCGACGGTGATGCTCTGGCGTGACGGCCGGGGCAAGCCGCACTTCGTCTTCCCGGCGCAGCGCTTCGGTAACCTGGTTTTCGCGCCGCAGCCGTCGCGCGGCTGGGAGGGAGACCCGAGGAAGATGTACCACGATGTGGCGCTGCCGCCGCACCACCAGTACCTGGCCTTCTACCTGTGGCTGCAGAAGGGCTTCCAGGCGCACGCGATGGTGCACGTCGGCACGCATGCGACGCATGAATGGCTGTCCGGCAAGGAGGTCGGCTTCACCGCCGCCGATCCCGGTGAGGCCATGGTCGGCGACGTGCCGCAGCTCTATCCCTACATCGTCGACGACATCGGTGAGGCGTTGCAGGCCAAGCGGCGCGGCATGGCGACGATCATCTCGCACCTGACGCCGCCGTTCGACAAGGCGACGCTGAACAGCGAACTGGTGATGCTCAAGGGGCTGATCGACGATTACCTGGTCGCCGCCCAGAAGAGTGAGTCGGCCGCCGCCGCCCGCCTCGCTGAAATCAACGCGCAGGCCGGCAAGCTCGGCGTGCTCAAGGACATCGGTAAGAGCGCGCTGGTCGATGGCGAGGATGTCGAGCTGATCGAGCATTACCTGAAGGAAATCGGCGAGACGCAGACGCCCTACGGCCTGCATACCTTTGGCGTGGCGCCGCCCGAAAAGCTGCGCCGATCTACCGCCGAGGCCATCGCCGCGCTCGACGGCAAGCTGTCGCCAGCCGAACGCGCCCGCCGCGTCGGCGAACTGGAAGCCCTGCTCGAAGCCAGCGGCCAGGCCGAACTCGACGCGCTGGTCGCCGGCCTGGCCGGCCGCCACGTCGCCGCCGGGCCGGGCAACGATCCGCTGCGCAACCCGGCCGCACTGCCCAGCGGCCGCAATCTCTATGGCTTTGATCCATCGCGCCTGCCGACGCCGGGCACCTGGGAACAGGGCAGGGGGCTGGCCGACAAGTTCATCGCCGACTACCGGCAGCGCCACGCCCAGTTTCCCGACCGCGTCGTCTTCAACCTGTGGAGCACCGAGGCGATGCGCCACGAGGGTGTTACCGAGGCGGAAATCCTGGCGCTGATCGGCGTCCGGCCGACCTGGGATGAGCGCGGCCGGGTCGACGGTCTGCAGGTTATCCCGCGCGGCGAGCTCGGGCGGCCGCGCGTGGACGTCACCATCGTGCCTTCCGGCCTCTACCGCGATGCGCTGCCGACGCTGATGCTGCTGCTCGACAAGGCGGTCAGCGCGGTCAAGGACCTCGACGAAGCCGACAACCCGGTCCGCGCCAACGTCCGCCAGACGCGCCAGGCGCTCGAGGCACGCGGCATCCCGGCGGACGAGGCCGAACGCCTGGCAGCGGTGCGCATCTTCACCGAACCGTCCGGCGCCTACGGCACGGGCGTGGACAACGTGGTCCAGGCGAGCAATACCTGGGACAAGGAAAGCCAGGTCGCCGACGTTTACTTCAACCGCGTCGGCCATCTCTTCGGCCAAGGCTACTGGGGCGACCGGCCGGGCGGTGCGGCGCTTGCCGTCGACCTGTTCAAGATGGCGCTGAAGGATGCCAAGGCAGCGATCCACTCGCGTTCGAGCAACGTCTTCGGCACGCTCGACAACGACGATGTCTTCCAGTACCTGGGGGCGACGGCGATGGCCATCCGCCAGGTCAACGGCAAGACGCCGGAGACCTATATCCTCAACCTGGCCGATGCTCGCGGCGGTAAGCACGAGACGCTCGACCAGTTCATGGGCCGCGAGCTGCGCACCCGCTACACCAACCCGCAATGGGTCAGGGCGATGCTCGATGAAGGCTACGCGGGCGCCCGCTTCGTGATGAAGGTGACCGAGCACCTGTGGGGCTGGCAGGTCACCGTGCCGGAGGCGGTCGACGGCGCCAAGTGGCAGGAGATGTACGAAACCTACGTCGCCGACCGCAACCAGATCGGGGTCAAGGAGAAGTTCCGCCAGGCCAAGAACCTGCTGGCCTACCAGGCGATCGTCGACAAGATGCTGGTGGCGATCAACAAGGGCTACTGGCAGGCCGATCCCAAGGTCAAGGCCGATCTCGAGAAGGTCAATCGCGAGCTGATCGCCGAAGCCGGCGTCGCCTGTAACGCCGCATCGTGCAGCAGCCCCGAGGTGACCGCGCTGGCGCAGGCGCAGGACCGCCAGGCGATGGCCGAGGCGCTGGCGATGAAGGCGCCGGACCTTGGCCGCCAGTCGGCGATGCCGCCGGCGGCTGTGCGTACGGCGCAAGCGGCGGCCAGTCCGGCGGCATCGGACGCCCGTCACGCCGCCGATGCTGCCGCCGGGGCCGCCCAGGCGGCGCCCGATGGCGCCGTTGTCGAGGGCTACGAAGTCAAGGAACAGGACAATCGGGCATCGCCCTTGCCACAAAGCGCCCGTTACGTGGCATTGCTCGGGTTTTTGCTGATGGTCGCCCTTGGTGTGTTGTCGCGGGCCCGTTTCCGGAGAAAGACATGAACCCGTCCGATCCGCGTGCCGCACTCGCCCGGCGCATCGCACTGCTGCATCTCGAACCGGTGCTCGGCGGCATCGTCTTCGTCGACAGCGAACGCGAACAGCGCTTCCGTGAGCTAGCGCCATGAGACTGCGGCGAATGCTGGCCCTTGTCCATCGCTATAGCGGCTTGCTGCTACTGGTTTTCGTGCTCATTTCGGCGTCTACGGGCAGCGTGCTGGTCTTCTCGCACGAGATCGACCGTTGGCTCAATCCTGGCCTGTTGCGAGTCACGGTGCCGGCCGATGGCCGCGTCCGGCCCTACGCTGAACAGCTGGCGGCGGCAATCGCCAGCCAGGCCGGGGAGGCCGAAGCATGGCAGCCGGTGTCGTTGGTCCCGGGGCGACAGGCCGACGGTGCCTCCAGCGTTCTGTTCCGCTACCCGGATTCGACGCGGACCGACCGCTTCATCTGGCGGCAGGTGCTGGTCGATCCCTACTCCGCCCGCGTTCTCGGTCAGCGCGAACGGACCCGGCTGAGCGCTGATCGTCCCGGCCTGATGAACCTGATCGGTGAAGTGCATGGCAAGTTACTGCTCGGTGATGCCGGGCGCCGCTGCTTCGGCATCGTCGCCATCGTCTGGCTGCTCAGCCTGCCGCTCGGCCTGTTCCTGTGGTGGCCCGGGCGCGGCAAGTTGCGCCTGGGGCTGACCGTGCGCCGCGACCTCGGCCCGGCCCGGCGCAATATCGACCTGCACCGCGTCACCGGTTTCTATAGTGCGCCGGTGATCGCCGCCGTGACGCTGAGCGGTATCTACATGACCTGGCCGGGCGAGGTGAAACAGCTGGTTGGGATGGTGCTTGCGGTTGACGGCAATGCCGCGCCCAAAATGCCGGTCGCCGACGGGCAGGCGCAGATTGATGCCGACGCGGCGCTGCGTGCCGCTCGCTCCGTCTTCCCCGAGGGCGAACTGCGGCGGATTGGCCTGCCGCGCCGGCCGGGCGAGGCCTATGCGGTGTCGATCCGCCTGCCCGGGGAGGTTCGCCGGCCGTCGACAGCACGTAGCACGGTCTGGGTCGACAGTCGCGACGGCAGGCCGTTGAAGGTTTACGACGCAACCCGCGCCGCCGCCGGCGACACCTATCTCGACTGGCAGACACCGCTGCACACCGGCAGCGCCTTCGGCCTGGCCGGACGCCTCGCGGTCGCGTTCGGCGGGCTGGCCGCCGTATTGGGCTGCCTCAGCGGTTTTCTCGTCTGGCGCCGGCGCACGGCGGCCGGACGCCTTACTCGATCCTGAATTACCTCTCCGAATCCGAAAGGCTCAACAATGTACAGCGCACATCATTTCGACGACTGGGATAGCCCGGTATCAGCAATCCCCCCGGCCGATGCGGTGGTTGAAGCAGGAGCGCCGGTAAAAACCGCGCTGGGCCACGACCGTGAGGCGTTCGCCGCGCTGGCACCGGTCGCCGCCACCGACAAGCGCATCGTCAACGGCAAGGCCGACATCAACCAGCTGGCGCCGTTCAAGTACCCGTGGGCCTGGGAATTCTTCCTCAAGGCCAACCGCAACCACTGGACGCCGCTGGAGATCAGCATGGCGCAGGACGTACACGACTACCACCACAAGCTCAGCCCGGCCGAACGCCATGTTTTCGAGAACGTGCTCGCCTACCTGACCACCTCCGATATCCTCGCCATGCGCAACATCGGCCTGGCCGTGATGGAGAAGATGAGCGCGCCCGAGCTGCAGATCTACCAGGCCCGGCAGGTGTACGAAGAAGCACTGCACACCTGGACTTACCAGCACTGTATCGAGAGCCTCGGCCTCGACCAGCAGGAAATCTATAACCGCTATCGCGTCGTGCCGGAAATCCACAGCAAGATCGCGCTCGCCAACCGGCGGCTGGAAAAGGTCTTGCGCTCGGATTTCGATCTCACCGACCGTGCCAACCTGCACGAATTCGCGCTCTCCTACTTCTTCTTCGCGGTGATCTTCGAAGGCTGCTGGTTCTACAACGGCTTCACGCCGGTCTTCGCGCTGCAGCGGCGTGGGTTGATGAAAGGCGCTGCCGAGCAACTGCAATACATCATGCGTGACGAGGTGCTGCACTGTGCCTTCGGTATCCGGGTCATCCGCGAACTGCTGAAGGAGGAGGGCTTCGGGCTCGACCCGCAGGCCCTGCGCCAGTTGTGGGACGAGGCCGAGGCCGCCGAAGCCGCCTACGCCGGCTACATCCTGCGCGATCCCATCCTCGGTTATAACGCCGAGCTGCATGTGCAACAGTTCCGTTTCATCGCCAACCGTCGGGCCCGCCAGGTTGGCGTCGACGAGCCGTTTCCGGGGGCGGAAAACGTCCTGCCCTGGCTTGACGAACAGGCCAACCTGCGCAAGGAGAAGAACTTCTTCGAAACCCGGGTGACCGAGTACCAGACGGGCGGGGCGCTGGCTTGGGAGTGATTGCCAAGTGCTTGATCACCACGCCGTTGCGCCTCTCGGCGGTGTGGCGGCCAGCCGTGCTCAAGCATCTGCTTTCCTTGAGTCGCGATGACCGCTACGGCCGTTTCGCCAGCCCGCTTCCCGACGAAGGCGTTGCCGCTTACGTCGAGCGTATCGACTTTCGAAAGGACTGCTGCTTCGCCATTCTCGAACCAGACAGCCAACTGTCAGGCTTCATCCATCTCGCTGTCCATGGCGCGTTCGCCGAACTTGGCGCCAGCGTCCTTGCCGCCCGCCGTCGCCAAGGTTGCGCTCGCCTCCTGTTCCGAAGCGCGCTATCCCATGCCCGGGAAGGCGGCATCCACGAAATTCATCTGGCTACCGGCCACCCGGCTGCGCGACGAATTTGCGCGGGATTGGGGTATGGGCTGGCATCGGGAGAAGACTATCCCAGGGTGCGAGTCAATCTGCAGGGAGCAAAGTAATCGAATTGCTGGTTCGCGGCCTTGCCGGGGATATGATGGCATCACGTGCCCAGCACGAAGCAGGCATAGGCTATTTGTTCACGATCCCGTTCCCAGGCCGAGATTTCGGTGGCGACCATTTTCCCGGCCGGCGTGGCTGCCAGATCGGGGTCCTGGTCGAGGCGCTTGCGTAGCGGCTGGTAATAGGCCAGCCACGCGCCATCGCTCAATTCGAAATCGGCCAGCAGGGCGTAGCCGGCATCGGCGATCTGCTGCCGGCGATGGCTGGCCGTGGTCATGTCCGGATATTCCGACTGCCAGAAGTCGCGAGCCGCCGCGGAGGGGCTGTCGCCACGCCAGACGAGGTCGCTGACGACGAGCTTGCCTCCGGGGGCCAGCAGGGGCTTCCAGAGGGCGAGGGCATGCGTGAAGCCGATCACGTAGGCGCTGCCTTCGGCCCACAGCCAGTCGAAGCTGCCTCCGGGAAAGGGGATGGCCGCCATGTCGGCACAGCAGGTCTCGAGGCGGCTGGCGGCCGGTTCCCCGGCCATCGCGCGGCTCAGTGTGTCGAGATTGGGCGGGTAGTCGTCAAGCGCGACCAGCTTGGCCGTGGTGTGGCCGAGTAGGAGGCGGCTGGCCGGTCCGGTGCCGCAACCGATGTCGAGAATACGCGCCGGCCTCTCTCCGGCCAGGTAGCTCAGGGCGCGCAAGGTGTCAGCATCGCTACCCGGTCCCAGATGGTCCAGGTTGGCGTAAATGCGTTCGAAGTCATTCATGGCAATTTCCTTGTTTGTTGTGTTGTGACGTTTCGATCAAGGGGCGTTCATTCGCCCAGGGCATGACGACTGGCCGCCCATGCCGCGAGATGGTCGCGGCGTGTCGAGCGGAGCAGGGTCTCGTGTTCCAGGGTTTGCAATTCGGTGGACAGTAGCGCACCCCGGCCGTGGCGTCCGCCGACCTTGGCTTGCCGGGCGCTCGCCAAGGCGTTTTGCAGGCGGCCCTGCTGCCGGTTTTGGGCGGCGAGCCGCGTTTCGCTGGCGGCCAACCGGGATAGCGCGCTTTCGACTTCGGCCAGGGCCGTGTAAACCTGCCGTCGCCACGCTGCTTCGGCCATCTCGCTGGCGGCCTGCGCCCCGGCGTGGCGGGCGGCGTTGCGACCGCCGTCGAGCAAGGGGCCGCCGAGCGCGCCACCCACCAACCAGGCCAGTGCTTCGCCGCGCAACCAGCGCTGCAGGCTGTCGCTGATAAAGCCCAGGCTCCCGGTCAGGGTCAGGGCCGGGTAGCGTTCAAGGCGTATCCGCTCGGCGTCGATTCGACTGGCCTCCCGCAGTTTGTCGGCGGCGGCGATATCGGGGCGTCGTGACAACAGGCTGGCCGGCAGGTTGGCGGGCAGGGCAGGCAATGGGATGTCGTCGGCAAAGTAGGTTGCCTCGGCATCGTGCAGCTCGCGCGGCAAGCCTGCCGTCTCCTCGCCAAGCAGTTGGGCGAGGCGGGCCAGCGCATGGCGCCGGCTCGCCTCGTATTCGGCGATATCCTGGCGAATGGCGTCGGTTGCATGGGCTGCTTCACGGGTTCGCGACGGTGCATCGATACCGGATTCGACGCGGGCTGACGTGGCGCTCAGCAGCGTTTCCTGCAGTAGGAGGGCGCGTCGGGCCAGCGCCAGCAAATCGTACGCCAGCCGGAAATCCGCGTAGGCGGCGATCACTTCGTGGCGGACGCTCAAGCGCACGGCACGCCATTCTGCCTCGCCGGCGGCAAGCAAGGCTTCGGCGCTGGCGGCACGAAGCTGCTGGCGGCCGAAGAGGTCGATTTCATAACCGGCGCTCAAGTGGGTGTCGAACAACTGGCTACGGTAGGCGGGAATGCGGTGGCGATTGCCGTCGCCATCGCGCATGCTGCTCTCCGGCAGGCGTTTGCGCTCGGCGTTCAGGCCGCCATGTAGCCATGGTCGGCGGTCGGCGGCGGCCAGCGCCCGTTCGGCCTCGGCTTGACGCAGGCGGGCGTTGGCCAGTTCAATATCGGCATTGTTCCTGTCGGCCCAAGCCAGAAGCTCCCGTAGCAGCGGGTCGTGAGGAAGCTCGCCGTCGAGGCTGTGGCGTGGCACTCCCGTTTGCATCTCCGGCTTTTTTGCGCCGGTTTCGCGCGGGCTTTCGGCGAGGGCGGGAGGGGCTGCTGGCGGGATGCCCGGTGTTGCCGGCTCGGCGCTTGTCGGGCCGTTCGCCAGCAGTCCCAGCACCAGCAGCCAGCGCCATCGATGGGTGTGGCAAGCGGTCATGGCTTTCCTCCTTCCGCCGATGTGAGGTGATCATTGCGGGCAAAGCGCGCGATCACCCGCTGTCCGATCAAGGCTTCCCGGGCTTCGATGCTGACCACCACCTCGACAACGCGGTTGTCCTGCCGTTCGCCGGGATCGTCGCCAGGGCTCCGTTGGGCGACCAGGTGACCAATGCGCAGCACGCTGCCGGACCAATGACGGCTGTTGTCCGCATCAAGCACGACATCGACGGACTGACCGACGAATATGCCCGGGAGCGCATGCTCTTCAACTTCGATGCGGGCGATGCGCGGCACGTCTGGGACGAAGACAAAAAGCGGTGTGACGTTGAGCGTGCTGACGCCATTTCCCGGCCGAGCGGTGCGTTGGGCAATCAGTCCGGAGAGGGGGGCGACGATACGCCGCTCGTCGATTTCGCGTTCCCCCAGCGCCACGCGCGCCTGCGCGGCGGTCAAGGCCGCGTCGGCAGCGCGTAGTGCCGATGTTGCCGAGGCCAGCCGGTCGGCGGCGAGGTCGATTTCCTGCTGGGCGATGTCCTCGTTGCCGATCAGGCTCTGCAAGCGTCTGGATTCGCGCTCGGCGGCTTGCAGTTCGACCTTGGCTTTCTGGCGCTCGGCAGCCGATTGCAGGCTTTCCGCCTTGGCGAATTCGACGTGACGGCGGGCGGTTTCGAAGTCGAGTTCGGCGAGCACCTGGCCGGCGGAAACGCGCTCGCCTTCCTCGACCAGAACCCGGGCGACAATGCCGTCGCGGCGGGCGGCCAGGCGGATGACGCCGCCTTCGATATCGATGCGCCCCTTGCCGCTGGCAATCCACGGGGCGGGGGCATTGCTCGCCCCATCGTCGGGCTTTGAGCAGGCGTCCAGCAGGGTGACGGCAAACAGGGCCATGAGCAGCCGGGATGCCCCAGCGGAGCGGATTTTCTGAAACAGCGTCATGGTGATTCTCCTTGTGTGTCGGCGCCGATGTCCGCCCCTTGGCGGTCGGCGAGGATGCTCCCGTCTTCCAGCGTGATGACCCGATCGGCGTGGGAAAGCAGGCGCGGGTCGTGGGTGACGCCAAGTACCGTGGCACGGTGCCGGTGGGCAATGTCTTTCAGCAGGTCGATGACGATCTGGCCGTTGTGTTTGTCGAGCGCCGAGGTTGGCTCGTCGGCAAAAATGAAGCGCGGTTCCTTGACCAGCGCCCGCGAAATGGCCACCCGCTGCTTTTCGCCACCAGAAAGTTCGCCGGGGCGGAGATGGGCGCGTGCCGCCAGGCCGACCTCGTCGAGTGCCTGCAAGGCCCGCCGCGTTGCCGCTTCCTTGTCGATGCCGAGGTATTGCAGGGGCAGGATCACGTTCTGCAAGGCGGTCAGCGCATTGAACAGGTTGAATCCCTGGAAGATGTAACCGCAGTATTGCAAGCGAAAGCGATCCAGTTCGCTTTCGCTGAGCGCCCAGATATCCTGGCCGAAGGCCGCGAAGTGGCCGGCATCCGGGCGCAGCAAGCCGGAGAGCATCGACAGCAGCGTGCTTTTCCCCGAGCCGGAAGGGCCGACGATCAAGGTTAGTTCGCCGGGGTGGATGGCGAGGGTGATGTCGCGAATCACCGTCTGCGTAATGCTGCCTACCGTGAAGGATTTGGCGGCGCCGATACAGCACAGGCTGGCGGCAGGGCGTTCGGGGTGGGCGTTGGTCATGGCTTGCTCCTTAGCGCAGCAGGGTTGCCGGATCGGCGGCATCCAGCGGGCGGAGCGCGAGCAGGCCGGAAACGATGGCGATCAGCAACATCAGGCCGGCTACCCCGCCCAGCATCCAGCCGGGAAAGCGCATCTCAACCCGCGCCAGATCACCAAGGACGGCCAGGGCAAGACTAAGAATCCCGGCGACCAGGAGTCCGGCAAGCCCGATCCACAAGGCTTGCTCGATGACGACCCGGCGCAGCGCGGCGCGCGTCACCCCGAGGGCGCGCAAGGCGGCGAACTCCTTGATCGAGGCCAGTATCGCCGCCGACAGGGTCTGGCTGGTGATGACCATGCCGACGATCAGGGCGAGCAGCGATGCGAAGGCGGTTCCGGTTCCGGCGCCGGTTTCGAACAACCAGTAGCTCTGCGAACGTCCGGCCAGTTCGGCGGACTGCCATACCTGATGGCGCGGAAAACGGGCATCGTCCCGGAGCGCCTCGCTCACCCGTGCCGGATCGCTTCCGGGGCGCAGTGTCACCACCATGAAGGTCGGGGCGAGGGTGTTCTCAGGGGCCAGGCGGCGGGCAGTGAGCAGCGAGCTCAGGATGTTGACGCCGCCAATGGCGCGTATTCCCACGACAACGCCGGCCAAACGCACCCGGTGGCCGTTGATCTCGATCGTTTCACCCACTGCGATGCGCAGCTTCGGCAAATCGGCGGCATCGACCAGGATGTTGTCCGGCTCGGCCAGGGCCGCTCGCTGCCCAGGAGTCAGCAGCTTGGCGTACACCGACCCCTGCGGGCGCGCATCGATGCCGTTGATGAGGACCGACAGCGGCGCCCCGTCGGCGCGACGCAGGTCGCCGTATGCCGTCAGGTAGGGTTCGATCCGCTCGACATCCGGATGGCGCCATGCCGGCGCATCGGCAAAACGATGCAGGGGGCGCCCCAGGTCGACGCTGGGCGTGTTGCGAAAGCCGATCCACAAATCGCCGCGCGATTGTTCGACCACTGCCGAGACCGTGCCGAACATGCCGAGCAGCAAGGCCAGTTGCACCACCAGCAACAATCCCGCGAAGGTCAGCGCCAATACCGCAGCGAGATAGCGCCGCCATTCGTGGACCAGGTTGGCGCGGGCAAGCGACACGGTTTGGACTGGCGGTTGCCGGGGGGCGCCAGTGGGGTGTTGTTCGGGCGATGGTTTCCGTGATAATAAACGGAGTAGTCCGTCGCTAAACTCGGCAAGTTTTTGCGCGATGCGCGGGCGATCGGGCATGGGGGCCTCAGTTCAGGAAATAAATGCGGAACAGCCTGGCCAGCGTCGATGCAACGGCTGCCCGGCCTGCGGTCAGGCCGATCTCGCGGTCGATGATCAGGCCGCCGATGAGCGCACACAGCAGGTGGGCAGCGCCTTCGCAAGGTAGTGCGGGGTGAATCCAGCCTTCCCGCTGGCCGCGCAAGAACTCCTGCGTCAGCGTTTCACGCAGTTCGGCTTCGAAGCCGATAATCCGCTCGCGCCATTCGGGGTCGCGCAGCAACTCAAGCCAACTGTCGCTGCCCAGGTCGTATTCGGTTGGTGCCAGTAATTCGTTCAGCGCGCTTTCATCAAGTTGTGACAGCCACTGCACCCCCTCGCGGGTTGCCAGCAGGCGAATCTGCGACTGGTAATGGGTGTATTCGCGGGTGGCGATCTCCAGAATCACTTCGCGCTTGCTGGCGAAATGACGAAATACCGTTCCCGAGCTGAGGCCGGCTTCGGCGCAGATGTCCTCGGTGCGGGCGGCATGGAAGCCTTTGCGCTTGAAGACGCGGGCGGCAGCCAGAAGAATGTCCTCGCGGCGTTGTGCATGCAGTTGTTCGTCTTTGGGTCGGGACATAATGTTATGAGATGGAGTAGTTAGTCGCATTATTTATCAGCCAGGCCCACACTGTCAAACGCTATAACAAGACTGCTGCACGGGGCAGCTACGAAGCCGCTGTCTCGTACTTTGCCACTTTCGGGAAAAGCCTTGCCGTTTCAACTGTTCCCGTCGAAAACCGCACGAACTGTTAGCAATGCTGGCGTCGGGGCGGTGATCCAATGCGTCGCATAACAGAGGCACATTCGATGCTTCGGCAAGGGAAACCAACAGTCCTGTGTTTTTTCAACGAAAAGGGACGGAAGATGTTCAAGTACTTGGTCAAGGGGGCGGGGTTTCTGGCGCTTTCATTCATGGCATCGACGACGTTTGCAGCCGATGCGCCGACATTGTCACCGGAAGCAAAAAGCGCCAGCGGCAATATCTATTTCGAGCGTTGTGCCGGTTGCCACGGCATGTTGCGCAAGGGAGCGACGGGTAAAAACCTCGAACCCGCCTGGTCGCGCAAGGATGCCGATGGTCAGCTGAGCGAAGGGGGAACGCTGAAACTTGGTTCGTCCCGCCTGGAGAAGATCATCGGCTACGGCACCGAGGGCGGCATGCCGAACTTCGACGACATCCTGTCAAAGGACGAAATCAAGAACATGGCCGCCTATATCCAGATGCCGCCCGATGCGCCGCCGGAGTGGAGCCTGAAGGATATTCGCGGGACGTGGAAGCTGCACGTGCCGGTCGACCAGCGGCCGACGCGCAAGATGAACAACGTCAACCTCAATAACGTTTTCTCGGTCACGCTGCGCGATGCCGGGGAGGTGGCGTTGATCGATGGCGATACCAAGCAGATCTGGGGCGTCGTCAAGACCGGGTACGCGGTACATATTTCGCGCTTGTCGCTGTCCGGTCGCTATATCCACGTCGTCGGCCGCGATGGACGCCTGGACATGATCGACCTGTGGTTCGAGAAGCCGACGGTCGTCGCTACGGTCAAGGCCGGTATGGAGACGCGCTCGGTCGAAACCTCGAAGGCCAAGGGCTTCGAGGACAAGTATGTGATCGTCGGCTCCTACTGGCCGCCGCAGTACACCATTCTGGACGGCATGACGCTGGAGCCGCTGAAGAATGTGTCGACCCGCGGCGTGACGGTGGATGGCGACTATCATCAGGAGCCGCGCGTGGCCTCCATCGTGGCCTCGACCACCAAGCCGGAATTCCTGGTCAGCGTCAAGGAAACCGGGATGGTCAAGATGGTGGACTACTCCGACCTGACCAACCTGAAGGAAACGACCATCAATACCGCCAAGTTCCTGCATGACGGCGGTTACGACGCAACCAAGCGCTATTTCCTGGTGGCGGCCAATGCGTCGAACAAGGTCGCCGTGGTCGACGTCAAGGAAGGCAAGTTCACCGCGCTGGTCGATACCGCCAAGATTCCACATCCCGGACGTGGCGCCAATATCGTGCATCCCAAGTATGGTCCTGTGTGGGCGACCTCCCATCTCGGTGCCGATGTGATCACGTTGATCGGCACCGACCCCGAGAAGCATCCGCAGTATGCCTGGAAGGTAGTTCAGGAGCTCAAGAACCATGGCGCCAACTCGCTGTTCGTGAAGACCCATCCGAAATCCGACAACCTATGGGCCGATTCGCCGCTGAACCCGGACCCGAAGCTGGCCGGTTCGGTGACCGTCTATCGTGTCTCCGACTTGGGCAAGGCGGATCCGCAGCCCGAGGTGATCGACATCGCGGCGGCGGCCAACCTGGGCAAGACCAAGGGCATACAGCGGGTCGTCCAGGGCGAGTACAACCAGAATGGCGACGAAATCTGGTATTCGGTGTGGACAGGCAACAAGACGGAGCCGTCGGCCATCGTCGTGATTGACGACAAGACACGCAAGGTCAAGACGGTGATCAAGGACAAGCGATTAGTCACCCCGACCGGCAAGTTCAACGTCTTCAATACACAGCACGATGTCTATTGATTGACGGGAAGGAAAGCCAAAGCCCCGCTCTGCAGCGGGGCTTTTTGTTTTTGGATCAGTACCTCGGGCATGGTTTTCGGTGCGATTGGCTGTGCTGGTCGAAAAGTGTTTCAGCTGTAACTGTGTGCAGCAAATAGGCGTTCGTCTGTTACCGGAGCGGACTTCCTCCGCGTGTTCTACTGGCGGTCGGGGCTGCCTGGTGCAAGCAGAAAGGCCCTGGAAAACCTGGCTGCCAAAGGCCCGGTTTGCAAGCAGTTCGGTCGGAGGGTGTGCTCCCCCAAAACCTCTCCTGGCACACCCTCCGATTTTTTATTTCGCCCTGCCGGCCATGAACGTGAAAAGCAATTGCTATCCATCCACGCCGTTGGCGGCACAGACAGCATTGCCGGAGCACTGTTCCTGTTGGAATCGTCGGTGACTGTAACTGTTTTTGTATCCCGCGTTCTGGTGTACTGCCCGGTATTGCGAAAGCAGCCCCGGATTTCCGGGGGGGGCTCGGCGTGCGGGGGGGAGGATGACCGAACAGCAGTGCAAGGAAATGGAGGAGTGCATCGCGTCGTTCCAGGCGCGTTTCCCCTTGGAGGGTATCAGCCGGCAGGTCGTGCTTCGAAATCGCTATGTATTTCATGCCGGGAACCCCGCCCAAGGCCTGTACCTGCTGATCGATGGTTTGGTCAAGGTATTCAAGGTGAGTCGTGCCGGAAACGAAAAAATTCTCCACGTCGCTGTGCGCGGGGATTTCCTGGCAGAGGTACCCGTCCTGCTGCAGCAGGGGTACGACACGACCGCGCAGGCCGCTTCGGATGCGGTGTTGTTCCATATTCCGGAACAGGCTGTCTTCGTGTTGCTGGTCGAGTCGCCGTTGCTCTCTCGGCGATTGCTGGGGGGCATGGCGCGCAAGGTACATGGTCTGATTCAGGACATCGAATCCAACTTCAAGGCCGGCCATGAGCGGGTTGCCGATTTTCTGCTCTCCCATGTGACGGAGGCGTCGCCGCGCCAGGCCTCACTGAGCGTCGTCCTGCCCATCACCAAGACGGACCTGGCCTCGTGGCTTGGGCTGACGCCCCAGCATTTTTCCAGGATTCTTCAGGACATGCGGCGAAAAGGGCTCATCGAAGTCGTCGGGCCGGCCATTCATGTTCCCTCGGTGGACAACCTGCAGAAGGGGTGCCTGCGCTTTGGTCGGGATGAATCGATGTCGAGGGCTGCCTGCTGAGGCATCATGCGGGTTCCGGCAAATATGATCGAGGGAGAGATGTAGGCATGGTGCGCTATCAGAGTCTTGCGTACGAAACGGAAAAGTTGATTGTCGATGGCGTATTGCGGCCAGGCGATCGCCTGCCTTCAGTTCGACAGGTGTGTCGGACGCACACCATCAGTCCGGTGACGGTGACACAGGCCTATTACCTGCTAGAGAGCCGAGGCTTGATCGAGGCCAGGCCAAAATCTGGATACTTCGTTCGCGCTCGCCTTGGACAGAACCTGAGCGAGCCGGAAATGAGCCATCCGGTGGGTAATTCGACATCGCTTCAGGTTAGCGACTTCATCTTCCAGATCCTGAACAGCGTCAAGGACCCGGCGGTCGTGCCCTTGGGGTCCAGCTTTCCCAGCCCCTTCCTATTCCCGTTCGACAAGCTCGGCCGTTTTCTCTGCCAGGCGGCGCGGCGCTTCGATCCGCTGTCAACGGTTACCGACTTGCCACCCGGCAACGAGGAATTGCGCCGCCAGATCGTGCTGCGCTACCTGTCGCGCGGCGCGGGCGTGGCGACCGACGAGGTGGTGGTCACCTCCGGCGCGATGGAGGGGATCAACCTGTGCCTGCAAGCCGTGACCCAGCCCGGCGATCTCATCGCCATCGAGTCGCCGACCTTCTACGCGGGGCTCCAGGCGAGTGAGCGGCTGGGCCTCAAGGTGATCGAGATTCCGTCGCATCCGCGCGAGGGGATCAGCATCCAGGCGCTGGAGGATGCGCTGCGCCACCATCCGATAAAAGCCTGCCTGCTGATGCTCAACTTTGGTAATCCGACCGGCAGCCTGGTCAGCGAGGAGCGCAAGCGCCATCTGATCGACTTGCTGGCCCGTCACGACGTGCCGTTGATCGAGGATGACGTTTATGGCGAACTGTATTTCGGCCCGCAGCCGCCGCTGTGTAGCAAGGTGGTAACCAGGGCCGATCATGTCATGCACATTTCGTCGTTTTCCAAGTGCCTGGCGCCTGGCTATCGCCTAGGTTGGGTCGCAGCGGGTCGCTACGCCGAGAAGATCGTGCGCCTTAAGCTGGCGACGACCCTGGCGACGACGACCCCGGTCCAGATTGCTGTCGCCGAATACCTCAAGCACGGCGGCTACGATCATCACTTGCGGCGCTTGCGGCAGCAACTCCAGCTACAGGAATCGATGTTGCTGGAAGGCGTCGAGCGTTTCTTTCCCGGCTCGACCCGCCTGGCCCGACCGGCTGGCGGCTACTTCGTGTGGCTGGAATTGCCGGAGTCCGTCGATGCGCTCAAGCTACACCGCATGGCGCTGGATCAGGGAATCAGCATCGCGCCAGGGCCGATCTTTTCAGCGAAGAAGGAATTCGCCAACTGCATTCGCCTCAATTTCGGCCACCCGCAAACCGAAGTGATGCAGCGGGCCGTCGCCACGCTCGGTCATCTGGTATCGACGCTATCCTGATATCTGTGTCTATTTGAAATTGAATTAGCTGCATCTGTTATCGATCAGGCCCCGGTGATTTACTGATGTCCAGTCATCAAACTAGGGAAACGACATGGACAGGCCGGTCAGCAAGGTTCGCGAAGCGAAGCTCGAACTCTATCGAAAGAAAGGGAAAATCCACGCCAAGGCGGTAGCGGGGCGCTTCAACACGCTGCGCTGGGGCATGGTATGGCTGACCCAGGCCATTTTCTACGGTTTGTGCTGGGTCAATTGGGATACTGCCGGTTCGGTTCGGCAGGCGGTGTTATTCGATATTGCCCACGAAAAATTCTATCTGTTCGGCCTGGTGCTCTGGCCGCAGGATGCGCTCTTGCTGGCGCTGGTGCTGATCATCGCGGCGACGGCGCTCTTTCTGGTCACCGCCCTTGCTGGGCGCCTGTTTTGCGGGTTTGCCTGCCCGCAGACCGTTTATACCAGCATCTTCACCTGGATAGAGGCGAAGGTCGAGGGTGACCATCTGGCGCGCCTGCGCCTCGATGCCGGTCCGCTGACGCCGCGCAAGCTGCTGCTCAAGACAGCAAAGCACGGTATCTGGGCCATCGTTGCCCTATGGACGGCGGTGACCTTCGTCGGTTACTTCACCCCGATCCGGGAGTTGCTGCCTAGCATTTGGGCGCTGAATACCGGCCCTTGGGAGGCGTTCTGGCTGATCTTCTACGCTGCTTTCACCTATGTCCAGGCTGGCCTGTCCCGCGAGGCGGTCTGCCAGCACATGTGCCCCTATTCGCGTTTCCAGGGCGTGATGTTCGATCCGGCGACGAGCAACGTGGCCTACGACCGCCAGCGCGGCGAACCGCGCAGCAGCCGGCGCCAGGCCGGGACAACCGGGGACTGCGTCGATTGCGGGATCTGCGTTCAGGTTTGCCCCACCGGCATCGACATTCGCGACGGCTTGCAGTATCAGTGCATCAATTGCGGGCTGTGCATCGATGCCTGCGATCAGGTCATGGACAAGATCGGCGTTCCGCGCGGCCTGATCCGCTTCTCTTCGGAAACGGCGCTGGTCGCTCCGGAAAAACACCGGCCGTGGTACGTCCGGCCGCGTATCGGCGCGTATGCGCTGCTGTTGCTGCTTTTCTGCGGCATCGGCGCGTGGACCCTGGACCAGCGCTCGCTGTTGCTGGTCGATGTGTTGCGTGACCGCGGCGCCTTGTTGCGGGAAACGACAGAAGGGGAGATTGAGAACGCCTATACCCTGAAGCTGATGAATCTCGCTGAGGTGCCGCGTGAGTTCGTTGTTCGCGTCTCCGGGGTACCGGGCGCCCGGATCGTCGGTGACGCGCGTTTCAGCGCCGAGCCGGGCAGTATCCGGCCGGTGTCGCTGACCGTATCGGCTCCAGCCGACAGCGGCTTGTCCGGCATCCAGCCGGTGACTTTTTCCATCGAAGCTGCCGACGACCCTGCCATCAGGGTCGTCGAAAAAAGCAGTTTCGCCTTGCCGTAATTTTCCTCGCCCCAACATTCGCCATGTACATCTACAACCCCATCGATCAACGCCTGGTGGATGACCGGGTGGCCTTGTTTCGCGACCAGACGCGGCGCTTCCTGAACGGCAGCTTGAGCGAGGATGACTTCCGCCCGCTGCGTCTGCAGAACGGGCTCTATGTCCAGCGCCAGTCGCCGATGCTGCGCGTGGCCATTCCCTACGGCACCCTCTCCAGTCAGCAGATGCGGGCGCTGGCCAGGATCGCCCGGACCTGGGATCGGGGCTACGGCCATTTCACTACCCGCTGCAACATCCAGTTCAACTGGGTTCGCCTGGCCGAGGTGCCCGACATCCTGGCCGAGCTGGCCAAGGTACAGATGCATGCCATCCAGACCTCGGGCAACTGCATCCGCAACGTCACCACCGATCCGTTCGCCGGGGTGGCTGAAGACGAGGTCTTCGATCCGCGGCCCTACTGCGAAATCATTCGCCAGTGGTCGACGCTGGCACCGGAATTCCTGTTCCTGCCTCGTAAGTTCAAAATAGCCATCGCTGGCGGCGCGGAAGACAGGGCAGCCGT
Organism: Dechloromonas sp. ARDL1; assembly: GCF_051122455.1. Lineage (NCBI taxonomy): Bacteria > Pseudomonadati > Pseudomonadota > Betaproteobacteria > Rhodocyclales > Azonexaceae > Dechloromonas > Dechloromonas sp. ARDL1. The sequence continues at coordinate 2,125,506 of NZ_CP168939.1, read as the reverse complement.
GCGTTTTCACGACATCGGCGCGCTGGCCGGACGCGATGCCGACGGCCGGCCGGGGTTCGCAATCCATGTCGGCGGTGGCCTCGGGCGGACACCAATGGTCGGGCAGTGCATCAAGCCCTTCCTGCCGCGCGCCGAACTGATCAATTACCTTGAGGCCATCCTCCGGGTCTACAACCGCTACGGCCGGCGCGACAATAAATACAAGGCGCGCATCAAGATACTGGTCAAGGACCTGGGCCTCGCAGAATTCGCCAAGGCGGTCGAGAAGGAATGGGCTCACGAGATAAACGGGCCGAATACGATTTCCGAAGCCGGTTTTGCTGCCATGGAAGCCTTTTTCAGCGACCCGCCTCTACTCACGCGATCTCCATTCGACGCGGCCGATGCAGATGCACTGCGCAATAACCGCACCTATGCGCGCTGGGTGGCGCGCAACGTGGCGATGCATAGCCAGCCCGGCTATCGGATCGTTACCCTCACACTGAAGAAAACTGGCATGCCACCGGGAGATGCCACTGCCGATCAGATGGATCTCGTTGCGGAACTGGCTGAGCGCTTCAGCGCCGGGGAGGTTCGGGTCACGCATGCGCAGAATCTGCTTCTGCCCTACGTTGCCCGGGGGAATCTGTTCGCCCTGTGGGCCGTCGCCAGCGCCCATGGCCTGGCCACCCCCAATGCGGGCTTGCTGAGCGATATCGTGTGCTGCCCCGGCGGCGATTTCTGCTCCCTGGCCAACGCCCGGTCCATCCCGGTCGCCAAGGCCATCCAGGAACGGTTCGACAAACTCGATTACCTCTTCGACCTCGGGCCGCTGGCGCTGAATATCTCGGGTTGCGTCAATGCCTGCAGCCACCACCATATCGGGCACATCGGAATTCTCGGCGTCGATAAGAACAACGAGGCGTGGTACCAGATCACCCTCGGCGGCCGTGCCGGGAATCGTTCGCATATCGGCCGGGTCATTGGTCCCGCGTTTGCCGCAGCCGACATTCCGGATACCGTCCAGTCCCTGCTCGAGACCTACATCCGGCTGCGCCACGACGAGGAGCCGTTTATCGACACCGTCGAACGTGTCGGCCTGGGGCCGTTCAAGATTGCCGTGTATGGCGGAGGCGCCCATGAAGCGAATCATTAAGGATGGCGCGATCGTCGAAGATGCCTGGGAGACCCTGGCGACGCCGGATGTCGCGTCCGCCATGTTCCTGGGCAAGGGCGTAAAGGCCATTCTGCCCCTGGCAATTTACCTGGCCCAGGTTGCCGCTCTTGCGGACAGCCAGGCCTCCATCGGTGTCCTGCTCGGGCCGAACGACGATCCAGACGCACTGCTGCCTCATCTCAAGCGGCTGCCGCTGATAGCGGTCAATTTTCCAGCTTTTGCCGACGGCAGGGGCTATTCGACCGGCCGGCTATTGCGCTCGCGTTATGGCTTTGCCGGCGAATTGCGCGCGGTCGGCGACGTCTTGCGCGACCAGTTGTACTTCCTCGAGCGCTGCGGATTCAGCGCCTTTGTGTTGCGGGATGACCAAGACCTCGAGGCAGCCCTGACGGCTTTCGGCGACTATGCCTGGCAACCCGCCTGGCAGAACCATTCCCGCCTGCCGGGCTGACGTACCCGGGGGGCTTTCTCAGAGCGACGCAATGCGTGCAAACTCCTTGCCGAAGAAGGCCGTCAGCACCAGGGCAAGCGGTGTGAAAGCGACAAAGGCATGGGTGACGCGGCGAATGAAGGGGTGGGCAAGGCGTGTCTCGATGAAATGCCTGGCGATCAGGTCGCCCTTGATCCAGACGATGGCGGCAACCAGCAGTTGTAACCAGGCGTCACCGTGCAGGTACTCGCTGAGCAGGACGCTGATCAAGGTCAGACCAACCAGCGCCAGCCAGGTTTTTACCAGGGGAGTGTAGGCTGTCGATGGAGCGGTTTGGAGCGGACTCATGCTTACACCAGAACGTAGAAGAAGGGAAAGATGACCAGCCAGATGATGTCCGTGGCATGCCAGTAGCTGGCCAGCGCCTCCAGACCAGCGTAATCCTCGGCCGAGTAGCCGCCGGTTAGGTGGCGGGCCAGAACCCAGAGTATTCCCAGAATGCCCCAGGTGGCGTGCACCAGATGGTTGAAGGTGAGGTAATAGTAGACCGTGAAGAAAATGCCGGACTCGCCATTGATGCCGTGCGCCAGATTCCACTGGATCTCGAAATACTTGGCGACCGGGTAGCCGATCGCCAGCACCAGCCCTGCAATCAGCCAGTAGAGCGACTGCCTGCGCTTGTCGGCACGGATGGCAACCACTGAGCAGGCGATGAAAAAGCTGCTGGTCACCATCAACAAGGTGATGACGGTCCCCGCAAGCCGCGACAGTTTTTCGCTCCCTGCCTCGAAGGATTCGGGAAAGTGCGCCCGGGCGACGAAGTAGACGGCGAAGAGGACCAGGAATTCGACGAACTCGCAGGTGATGCCGACCCAGATGCCCTTGTTGCCGGGAATGCGCTCTGTGCTGCCGGTGGCTGGTGGCGTTTCGGGCAGGGGGATGGCGAGCGAACTCATGGCGACTCCATATGAATAGATGGTCGATTTTTCCCCTGTTTGGCGCGCGATAACAGATACAGCCGGGTTGAATTGGAATGGGCACAGTGCCGGCTGGCGCAGTTCGGTACTGTGCTGGGTAATGTGCCTTCGAATCCGGGGCTTCAGCTTCGTCGCCGGGCGGCGATCACCAGGGCGATGCCGCCAAGGATGGCCAACGAACCGAGCATCAGGCGCGGCGTGATTCCCTCGCCGAGAAAGACCACGCCACCCAGTGCGGCCAGTACCGGCACGCTGAGTTGCACTGTGGCGGCGTAAGTCGCTGTCAGTCCCGGCAGTGCTGCGTACCAGATGGCGTATCCGAGCCCCGATGCGAGGGCGCCCGATGCGACGGCATAGGCGATGCCCGGGCCGTCGGCAACGAGTGTGCTGGAGGTGACGGCGCTCAGGGCCAGGGCGAAGGGAATGGCCCGCAGAAAGTTTCCGGCGGTGGTTTCAGTGGCGTTTGCTGCGCCACGGCCACGCAGGGAATAAATACCCCAGGCAGCACCGGCGATCATCATTAGCGCGGCGCTGAATGGCGGCGGTGCGGTGAGTCCCGGCAGGAGCAGCCCGATCAGTCCGGAGACAGCGAGCAGGAGGCCGATGGTTTGTTGGGGGCGGAGACGTTCGCCTGACCAGAGGCCAAAACCGATCATGGTCAGCTGTACTGCCCCGAACAGCAAGAGCGCACCAACGGCTGCCGATAGTTGCAGGTAGGCATAGGAGAATCCAGCGGCATAGACGAAGAGGGCCAGAGCGGAGCGCCAGCTGCCTGATGGGAGGCGAGCGGTACGGCGTTGACGCCACCAGACAATGAGTAACAAGGTGATGGCACCGGAGATGATGCGCACACCCGTGAAGCTGGCGGCATCGATGCCTGTGCCACGCAGTGCAACACGACAGAACAGCGAGTTTGCGGCAAATGCCGTCAAGGCCAATGCAACGAGCAGGAAAAGACGGCCACCGTGCGGCGCTGTGTTGACTTGGGTGGATGGTTTCAAGGTTTGTCTCCAAAGTTTTTGTGTTTTTTCAAAACCTTATGGCGCGCTAACAGTAGCCGGTGAGAGCGATTTTGCCAAGGCGCGGGATGCCGGAAATAGCGCAAATAGCAACACGGTTTTGCCGTCGCAAAGCCTGATGGAGTCAGGCCTTGGCGGGATGCGGTGTCAGTCGTGGAACGGGCGCTTGCGCACCGAAAGAAGCATGAGAGCACATTTGTTTCGGGGCGATTGCTCCCAGATTCCGGGGAAAAAAAAGCCACGGCATGCCGTGGCTTTAGTTGACTGCTGTTGCGTCTCAGCGATCGAATTTCTTTTTCTTGAAACTGCGGTCGCCGTCGAATTTCCGCTCGCCGCCGAAACTGCCGCCCGGACGGCCTTCGTCCTGGCGCAGGTTGATCGGCACGCCGCGGATGCGGGTGCGCTTCAGCGCATTGGCGGCTTCGGCCGGCATGCCGGCAGGCAGCTCGACCGTGCTCGATTCTTCATAGAGACCGATGCGGCCGATGAAACGGCTTTCGATACCGGCTTCGTTGGCAATGGCGCCGACGATGTCGCGCACTTCGACGCCATGTTCACGGCCCACGTCGATGCGGTAGCGCACCATATCGCCGGCCGGTGCCGGACGCGGCGGGCGCTCGGAGCGCGGCGGACGATCCTCGAAGCGGGGGCGTTCGCCACGGTCTTCAAAGCGCGGACGCTCGCCGCGGTCCTCGAATCGCGGCCTGCGCTGCTCGCGCTCGCCGAAAACGCCCGGGCGGCTGTCGCGCGGGGCCGGTGCAGGGCGCGGGTCTTCGCCGGCGATCTGCAGCGGCTTGTTTTCCTGGGCCATCATGGCCAGCGCGGCGGCGACTTCCTCGGCGCCGACATTCTGCTCCTCGGCGATCTGCGAGACGATATTGGCGAAGAATTCCAGGCCTTCGGCGTTGAGCACCTCGGCGACCTTGGCCTTGAAGTCGGCGACGCGCTTGTTGGTCACGTCGGCGCGGCTGGGCAGGGTCAGCGGTGCGATCGGCTGGCGGGTGGCGCGCTCGATGGTGCGCAGCATGCGGATTTCGCGCGGCGCGACGAACAGGATGGCGTTGCCGTTGCGGCCGGCGCGGCCGGTGCGGCCGATACGGTGCACGTAGGCTTCGGTGTCGTACGGAATGTCGTAGTTGACCACGTGGCTGACGCGCGGCACGTCGATACCGCGGGCGGCGACGTCGGTGGCGATGACGATGTCCAGGGCGCCGGACTTCAACTGCTCGATGACGCGTTCGCGCATCTGCTGGTTAAGGTCGCCGTTCAGGGCAGCAGCAGCGTAGCCACGGGCGTTGAGCTTGTCGGCCAGTTCGACGGTGGCCGTCTTGGTGCGCACGAAGATGATGGCGGCGTCGAAATCGTCCTCGACTTCCAGAATGCGGGTCAGCGCATCCAGCTTGTGCATGCCGCTGACCTGCCAGTAAACCTGACGGATGGCGGCGACGGTGGCGGTGGCCGACTTGATCTTGATTTCACGCGGCTCGACCAGGTACTTCTGGGCGACGCGGCGAATCTGTTCCGGCATGGTGGCCGAGAACAGCGCGGTCTGGTGCTGTTCCGGGGTGCGTTCGAGAATCCATTCGACGTCGTCGATGAAGCCCATGCGCAGCATTTCGTCGGCTTCGTCGAGGACCATGGTCTTCAGGTGGTCGAGGTTCAGCGTCTTGCGCTCCAGATGGTCCATGACGCGACCCGGCGTACCGACGATGACATGGGCGCCGCGTGCCAGTTGCTTCAACTGGATGGTGTAGCTCTGGCCGCCGTAGATCGGCAGCACATGGAAGCCCGGCAGGTTCTTGGCGTAGCTTTGCAGCGCTTCGGCAACCTGGATGGCCAGTTCGCGCGTCGGCGTCAGGATCAGGGCCTGCGGCTTGACGGTCTTGACGTCGATGGTTTCCATCAGCGGCAGCGCGAAGGCGGCGGTCTTGCCGGTGCCGGTCTGCGCCATGCCCAGGATGTCGTGTCCGTCGAGCAGGATGGGAATGCACTGCGCCTGGATGGGGGAGGGGGTTTCGTAACCGATTTCGCTGAGCGTTTTGAGAAGCGACTCGCTCAAGCCGAGCTCGGCAAAGCTTTCGACGGATGTCGACATATGCTGTTTCCTTTCCTCGTCGCCCTGCGTGTTGTTATAACTGGCGACGGATTGGCCCGATGGTCGGGCGGCCTGGGTGACCCCGACGCAGCCATGCCGGGGAATGAATCAATGGGGTGAATCCTGCACAAGAACCTACAAAACCGGGGGCTGCTCGGAATGACTGCGGGCGAAACATCAACGCATTGAACTGATTATTCTACACTTTTTCCGCGAGGGCCGCCAGTTCGGCGGCGCTGAAGCCGGCTTGCAAGCGTGCCGATTCGTTCATCGGCAGGATCGGGCGAGGTGCTTTGAAGCTTTGCAACAGCTCGCGATAGGTGCTTTCCGGTTCGACACCGCGCTCGGCGCACAAGCGGCGGAACCATTGATCGCCGAGGCCAACGTGGCCGATTTCGTCACGCAGGATGATGTCCAGCACGCGGGCGCTGGCTTCGTCGCCGGCTTGTTCGAGGCGGCGCTGGATCGGTGGCGTCGCATCCAGGCCACGTGCCTCAAGCAGGCGGGGCACCAGCGCCATCCGGGCCAGTGGGTCGTCGGCGGTCTTCATCGCCATTTCCCAGAGCCCGGCGTGCGCCGGAAAATCGCCGTAGTCGTAGCCGAGGCTGTTCAGGCGTTCACGCAGGATGGTGAAGTGGTACGCCTCCTCGGCGGCGACGCCGATCCAGTCGGCGTAGTATTCCTCGGGCAGGCCACGGAAGCGGGCGGCGTGGTCGAGCGCCAGATTGATTGCCGAGAACTCGATATGCACGATGGCGTGCAGCAGCCGAGCGCGACCTTCTTCCGTCTGCGGGCTGCGTTGGGGAACCCGCTTGGGCGGGACGAGTTCCGGCTTGTCCGGAATGCCGCAGTGCAGTTCGACTTCGCCGGTGTCGCGCCAATCGAGGCGGGCGTTGGCCCAATCGTCGGCGAGCGAGGCTGTGAGCGCGAGTTTGCGGGCGATGTCGGTGGTGGCCAGTGCCTCGGCCAGTCGCAGGAAGAGGGATTCCATCAGGGGGCAGGGTTGGTGTATTGCAGGTGTATGGCGTCGATGGCCGCCAGGATTTCATCGGAAAGCGGCGTCAGCGTGGCGGGCAGGGTTTCCTGCAGTTGTGTCAGCGACGAGGCGCCGATGATGGTGCTGGCCACGAACCAGCGGGAGCGCACGAAGCCGAGCGCCAGTTGCGTCGGTGTCAGATCGTGCTGGCGAGCCAGCGCGGCATAGGCGGCAACCGCCGGGGCGACGTTGGGCTTGGTGTAACGCTGGCCGAAGAAGGGCCACTGGGTCAGGCGGCCGGGCGCCGCCGGATCGGCAAGGTATTTCCCGGTCAGGTGGCCGAAGGCGAGTGGCGAGTAGGCGAGCAGGCCGATTTGTTCGCGATGGGATATCTCGGCCAGACCAGTCTCGAAAGTCCGATTGAGCAAATGGTAGGCGTTCTGCGTCGACACGATGCGCGGCAAGCCCAATTCGTCGGCAAGGCGAACGAACTGCATCAGGCCCCAGGCGTGTTTGTTCGAAACACCGACATAACGTATCTTGCCCTCGCGCACCAGCTCGGCCAATGCCTCAAGCTGTTCGCGTATCGGCGTGCCCCCGCGCTCGGCCTTCGGGTCGAACTGCCATTGCCCGAACATCGGCTGGTTGCGTTCCGGCCAGTGGAGTTGGTAGAGGTCGATGTAATCGGTTTGCAAACGCCGCAGCGAGCCTTCGATGGCGGCGCGTATGTTGGTGCGGTCCATCGCTTGTGGGCCGTTGCGTATCCAGGTCAGGCTGCGTGCCGGACCGGCGATCTTGGTGGCCAGGATGATCTTGTCGCGTTGCTGGCGCTTGAGCCAGTTGCCGACGATGGTTTCGGTCGCCCCGTAGGTTTCAGCACGCGGTGGCACCGCATACATTTCGGCGGTGTCGATGAAATTGACGCCATGTGCCAGGGCGAAGTCGAGTTGCGCATGGGCGTCAGCCTCGCCGGTTTGCTCGCCGAAGGTCATCGTGCCCAGGCAGATTTCCGGGACGGTCAGCTCGGATTTGCCGAGGGCGCGATACTGAATCGTGGTCATGTATGTCTCCAATAATCAGGGTTGGCCGCAGAGGACGCCGTAAATCAGGATGGGGCGTTCGAAAACAGGATCGTAGCCGGCTGGGACGATTGCAAGATGGTGCTCGGTCGGGTCGTCGCAATGCTGGAGCACCCATTGACTGGCCGCTTCGAAGGCGTCGTCGAAGCTGGCGAACAGCGCGGCGAGCCCTTGAGTGCGTATGGGGAGCAGTTCACCCGTGCGGCGATCGAGGAGCAGGTCTGAGTCAAGCTGCTGGACCGCGTAGCCGGCCGGAGGGCGAGACAGCGGCAGCGCCGACAATTCGAAGCGGTCGCCGAAGGTGTCGGCAGATAGGTGGTTTCCGGACATGCTCCATTTTATATCCACCAATTGGTCTTAGTCAGTGTTGGTCAAGGAAGGTTCAGGCTGCCATGCTAGAATGGCGGACTGTAACAATCACTTAACGGAACTGTCATGTTCGGTCGCTTGATGCCCAAAGAGGGCAAGTATTTCGATCTTTTCAACGCTCACGCGGAGCTGATCACGCAAGGCGGCAAAGCCTTGTCGAACCTGATCGGCGCGTTGGTCGACCAGCCGGATCAGGCGGGTCGTTTTGCGGAGGAGATCGACAACCTGGAGCGCAAGGCGGACGATATTACCCATGACACCCTGTCGCAACTGCACACGTCGTTCATCACGCCGTTCGACCGCGACGAGATCCATCAATTGATCAGCGGTATGGACGATATCCTGGACATCATCCAGGATGTGGCGGAATCCATGTCCCTGTACGATATCCGCAGGGTACCGCCGGAAGCCAAGGAAATGGCTGCTGTCACCGAAAAGTGCTGCCGCGCGGTCGAATCGGTCGTCAAATTGCTGCATAGCATGGATAACGCACCGGCCATCCTCAAGTTCTGCCACGAAATCGACGAGCTCGAGTCGGAGGCCGATCGCGGCTTGCGCAGCCTGATGTCCAAGCTCTTCCGCGACGAACCGGATGTCCGCGAGGTCATCAAGCTCAAGCAGATTTACGAGATACTCGAATCGGTCACCGATCGCTGCAAGGACGTGGCCGGCACCGTCGAAGCCATCGTCCTCGAAAACTCCTGATCGGGTAGCGCGGCATGGATACCGTGCAAGTCAGCATCTGGGTTGTCGGAACCCTGGTTTTCGTGGCCTTGCTGTTCGATTTCATGAACGGCTTTCACGATGCAGCCAATTCGATTGCGACCATCGTCTCGACCCGGGTTCTCAAACCGCATCACGCAGTCATCTGGGCTGCGGCATTCAACTTCCTGGCCTATTTCCTGTTTCAGCTGAAGGTCGCCTCGACCATCGGCAAGGGGACCATCGATCCGGCGATCGTCGACTATTACGTCGTATTTGGCGCCTTGGTCGGGGCCATCATCTGGAACATCATCACCTGGTACTACGGCATCCCCTCGTCCTCGTCACATGCGCTGGTTGGTGGCCTGGTTGGTGCCGCGGTTTCGAAAGCAGGTGTCGACGGACTGATCACGGCTGGCGTGCTGAAGATCGTTGCCTTCATCTTTGTTGCGCCCTTTTTGGGATTTGTCATGGGCGGTCTGTTGATGGTCGTGGTGTCGTGGATTTGCCGGAAAATGGCGCCACGCAAGGTCGACAAGCATTTTCGGCGGTTCCAGCTGATTTCCGCAGCAGCCTACAGCCTGGGACACGGCGGTAACGACGCACAGAAGACCATCGGCATCATCTGGATGCTGCTGATCGCGACCGGATATTCCCATACTTCTGATCACATTCCCGGTTGGGTCGTTCTGGCCTGCTACTCGGCCATGGGGCTGGGTACGATGTTCGGTGGCTGGCGCATCGTCAAGACCATGGGCAATCGCATCACCAAACTCAATCAGGCGCGTGGTTTCTGCGCCAACAGCGGCGGTGCGGCCACCCTGTTTCTGGCAACAGCCTTTGGTATCCCGGTTTCTACTACCCACACTATTACCGGTGCCATCGCTGGTGTCGGTTCGACGCGCGGTGCTCGTCGTGTGCGCTGGGGGGTTGCCGGCGGCATCGTCTGGGCGTGGATACTGACCATTCCGTGTAGTGCTGCCATGGCGGCAGTTGCCTGGTACCTCGGCACCCTGGTGCTTTGATTCTTCGTTGGGTTTTGTTTTCGGCCCTGCTGGCGCTGCTGGCAGGGCTGGTCTGGCAGTTTCCTGTTTTGTGGGAACTGGCCTTGGCGGGGCTGATCGGTGGCGTCTACTGGATATTTTTTCGCGTTCCGCCGCGCCACGACGATTAGGCCGGAATGTCCGGAACCAGCATCTGCTCCAGTTGCAGGATGCGATCTTTCAACAATAGCTTTCTTTTCTTTAGGCGCCGAACAAGCAACTCATCCGGAGGCGGCTTGTCGATCAGGTGAGTGATCACCAGATCAAGGTCACGATGCTCGACCTGCAACTCATGCAGTTGATTTCGAAGGTCGCTGATTTCGACTTCGGTCAGCGGGTGAAGTGACATGTTCGTCTCCTGATGGCTTCCTTTGTTTTGCTAGAATACCTTGAACAAATCAACGGAGGAGAGAGAGATGCAGCATCATGTAATTGTATCGTTCGGGAAAGACAGTGAGTTCGATTTCAAGTTTTCCGGTGGCGCGGCGCCCGATGAGGCGCGGAAGTGGTTCGATCATGAATTCCGCGTTCTCGAATGCGATGTTGCCACCCCGACGGGAAAAATTCTTGCAGTTGATCGCATTCTCAGTGTCGCCAAGTATGCGGGTGAAAATCGTTTTCAGCAGCAAAGTGCTTGGGCCGATCAATTCGCCAAATACACAGCAGCCTTGCTTGGTCGCGACCTGATCCGTGTCGATGTCGAGCATTACAGCATCGGGTACTGATGAACAAGGCGTTTGTGCGGGAGAGCGAAGGTGACGATGAGGAGCAACTCGAGCCGTCGCTGAAGCTCCCGCCCGGTACCCGCAATTACATTACTCCGGCCGGCCATGCCCGGCTAAGGGAAGAGTTGGAAAACCTCGTCAAGCGCGAGCGTCCTCACGTCGTCGAAATTGTGGCCTGGGCTGCTTCCAATGGCGACCGCTCGGAAAATGGTGACTATATATATGGCAAGCGTCGCCTCAGGGAGATTGATCGACGTATTCGTTTCCTGAGCAAGCGCCTCGATCTGGCCGAGGTCGTTGATCCCCTTCGTCAGGGCGACAACGACCAGATCTTCTTCGGTGCCAGGGTTACCATCGCCGATGTGGGTGGGCAAGAAAATACCTACACCATCGTTGGTGTCGATGAGGCGGACGTGCTGCGCGGAAGGATTAGTTGGATATCGCCGCTAGCCCGGGCTTTGATCAAAAATCGGGAAGGTGATTCGATTCGTTTCCAGAGTCCGGTCGGTGTGAGGGAGATCGACATCCTCGAAGTGGTATACGAAGAGATAGATTGAACAAAAATCGGTTTATTGAAAAGAAAGTCGAAAAAGGGTGTTGACGGCAAGTTTAGTCTCTATATAATGCGCACCTCTTCTGCAGCGACGGGGTTTTTCGGCGGTGCAGGGGGTCAAGGGATTTCGAAGTTGTTGAAAAATAATTTCTGAAGTAGCTTGACTGGAGTTGGGGGGTGCTTCATAATCTCGCCTCTCTGCTGCTGACGAATCGAACGAAACGGCGCGGCACTGATCTTTAACAAATTGGACAACCGATAAGTGTGGGTGTCTTGATGCGAAGCGACGCAAGTTGCAAAAGAGTATTAAGGCAAACGCACTGGTGAAAAAAGATGGAGCAATCCATCGAGGTAGAGAAATCTACCGTCAGTGAATTTGCGAGTTTGTTGGATTGAACTGAAGAGTTTGATCCTGGCTCAGATTGAACGCTGGCGGCATGCCTTACACATGCAAGTCGAACGGCAGCGGGGACTTCGGTCCGCCGGCGAGTGGCGAACGGGTGAGTAAAGTATCGGAACGTACCTTTCAGTGGGGGATAACGTAGCGAAAGTTACGCTAATACCGCATATTCTGTGAGCAGGAAAGCAGGGGATCGCAAGACCTTGCGCTGATTGAGCGGCCGATATCAGATTAGCTAGTTGGTGGGGTAAAGGCCTACCAAGGCGACGATCTGTAGCGGGTCTGAGAGGATGATCCGCCACACTGGAACTGAGACACGGTCCAGACTCCTACGGGAGGCAGCAGTGGGGAATTTTGGACAATGGGGGCAACCCTGATCCAGCCATGCCGCGTGAGTGAAGAAGGCCTTCGGGTTGTAAAGCTCTTTCGGCCGGGAAGAAATCGCATAGGTTAATACCCTGTGTGGATGACGGTACCGGAATAAGAAGCACCGGCTAACTACGTGCCAGCAGCCGCGGTAATACGTAGGGTGCGAGCGTTAATCGGAATTACTGGGCGTAAAGCGTGCGCAGGCGGTTTCGTAAGACAGAGGTGAAATCCCCGGGCTCAACCTGGGAACTGCCTTTGTGACTGCGAAGCTAGAGTACGGCAGAGGGGGGTGGAATTCCACGTGTAGCAGTGAAATGCGTAGAGATGTGGAGGAACACCGATGGCGAAGGCAGCCCCCTGGGCCGATACTGACGCTCATGCACGAAAGCGTGGGTAGCAAACAGGATTAGATACCCTGGTAGTCCACGCCCTAAACGATGTCAACTAGGTGTTGGGTGGGTAAAACCATTTAGTACCGTAGCTAACGCGTGAAGTTGACCGCCTGGGGAGTACGGCCGCAAGGTTAAAACTCAAAGGAATTGACGGGGACCCGCACAAGCGGTGGATGATGTGGATTAATTCGATGCAACGCGAAAAACCTTACCTACCCTTGACATGTTCAGAATCCTGGAGAGATTTGGGAGTGCCCGAAAGGGAGCTGGAACACAGGTGCTGCATGGCTGTCGTCAGCTCGTGTCGTGAGATGTTGGGTTAAGTCCCGCAACGAGCGCAACCCTTGTCGTTAATTGCCATCATTTAGTTGGGCACTTTAACGAGACTGCCGGTGACAAACCGGAGGAAGGTGGGGATGACGTCAAGTCCTCATGGCCCTTATGGGTAGGGCTTCACACGTCATACAATGGTCGGTACAGAGGGTTGCCAAGCCGCGAGGTGGAGCCAATCCCAGAAAGCCGATCGTAGTCCGGATTGCAGGCTGCAACTCGCCTGCATGAAGTCGGAATCGCTAGTAATCGCGGATCAGCATGTCGCGGTGAATACGTTCCCGGGTCTTGTACACACCGCCCGTCACACCATGGGAGCGGGTTCCGCCAGAAGTAGGTAGCCTAACCGCAAGGGGGGCGCTTACCACGGCGGGGTTCGTGACTGGGGTGAAGTCGTAACAAGGTAGCCGTAGGGGAACCTGCGGCTGGATCACCTCCTTTCTAGAGAAGCATCCTGGCACCCACAACTTATCGGTTGTTCAGAAGTAGCAAACAGACGAGGGTCTGTAGCTCAGTCGGTTAGAGCACCGTCTTGATAAGGCGGGGGTCGTTGGTTCGATTCCAACCAGACCCACCAACGTCATCAAGAAAGCTTGCAGTACGAGGCGCAAGGAAAGGCCGCATAGCAGCGCTATGCAACTGACCGAGCAACAAAGTAATGCATGCTTTACGGGGGATTAGCTCAGCTGGGAGAGCACCTGCTTTGCAAGCAGGGGGTCGTCGGTTCGATCCCGTCATCCTCCACCAAAACCCAAAGATAAGCAGCGATGTTTATCTTTGGCTTTTGAGAAATCAAATTGCTACGCTCTTTAACAAAACGGAAGAAGGTTGTGTATCGCAGTGATGAGCTGCTGATACACGTTGTGATTGCATCTGTTCTCGTATTACAGCTAGTACGAGACAGCACAAATGAGTTGCCTGTAGCCGCTCTCTAACGAGAGCACAAGGTTATAGGATCAAGCGACTAAGTGCATGTGGTGGATGCCTTGGCGATCACAGGCGATGAAGGACGTGCAAGCCTGCGAAAAGCGGGGGGGAGCTGGCAATGAAGCTTTGATCCCCCGATGTCCGAATGGGGAAACCCACTCAGCAATGAGTATCCTGATCTGAATACATAGGGTCAGGAGGCGAACCCGGTGAACTGAAACATCTAAGTAGCCGGAGGAAAAGAAATCAACCGAGATTCCCCAAGTAGTGGCGAGCGAACGGGGAAGAGCCTGCTAGTGATAGCGGAACTGTTAAGAGAACGGAATGGAAAGTCCGGCCGTAGTGGGTGATAGCCCCGTATTTGAAAACAGATCCGTGGTACTAAGTTAGCGAAAAGTAGGGCGGGGCACGTGAAACCTTGTCTGAACATGGGGGGACCATCCTCCAAGGCTAAATACTCGTGATCGACCGATAGTGAACCAGTACCGTGAGGGAAAGGCGAAAAGAACCCCGGGAGGGGAGTGAAATAGAACCTGAAACCGCATGCATACAAACAGTGGGAGCCTCCTTGTGGGGTGACTGCGTACCTTTTGTATAATGGGTCAGCGACTTACGTTATGTTGCGAGCTTAACCGAATAGGGGAGGCGTAGCGAAAGCGAGTCTGATAAGGGCGTTTAGTAGCATGGCGTAGACCCGAAACCGGATGATCTATCCATGGCCAGGATGAAGGTGCCGTAACAGGTACTGGAGGTCCGAACCCACTAACGTTGAAAAGTTAGGGGATGAGCTGTGGATAGGGGTGAAAGGCTAAACAAATCCGGAAATAGCTGGTTCTCCCCGAAAACTATTTAGGTAGTGCGTCACATATCACTTCCGGGGGTAAAGCACTGTTATGGCTAGGGGGTCATCGCGACTTACCAAACCATGGCAAACTCTGAATACCGGAAAGTGCGAGTGTGGCAGACAGACAGTGGGTGCTAACGTCCATTGTCAAGAGGGAAACAACCCAGACCGCCAGCTAAGGTCCCCAAGACACAGTTAAGTGGGAAACGAGGTGGGAAGGCATAGACAGCTAGGAGGTTGGCTTAGAAGCAGCCACCCTTTAAAGAAAGCGTAATAGCTCACTAGTCGAGTCGTCCTGCGCGGAAGATGTAACGGGGCTCAAACTGTGCACCGAAGCTGCGGATATCGAAAGATATGGTAGGGGAGCGTTCTGTAGGTCTGTGAAGGTGTCTTGTAAAGGATGCTGGAGATATCAGAAGTGCGAATGCTGACATGAGTAGCGATAAAGGGAGTGAAAAGCTCCCTCGCCGAAAGCCCAAGGTTTCCTACGCAACGTTCATCGGCGTAGGGTGAGTCGGCCCCTAAGGCGAGGCTGAAAAGCGTAGTCGATGGGAAACAGGTCAATATTCCTGTACCGATTCTAGATGCGATGTGGGGACGGAGAAGGTTAGGTCAGCCAACTGTTGGAATAGTTGGTTTAAGCGTGTAGGCGTGCCCCTTAGGCAAATCCGGGGGGCTAAGCTGAGGCGTGACGACGAGGCACTACGGTGCTGAAGTGATTGATACCAAGCTTCCAGGAAAAGCCACTAAGCTTCAGTCTAGAGTTGACCGTACCGCAAACCGACACAGGTGGGCAGGATGAAAATTCTAAGGCGCTTGAGAGAACTCAGGAGAAGGAACTCGGCAAATTGACACCGTAACTTCGGGAGAAGGTGTGCCCCGGTAGGTTGTAGAGATTTACTCTCGAAGGCCGATGGGGTTGCAGTGAAATGGTGGCTGCGACTGTTTAATAAAAACACAGCACTCTGCAAACACGAAAGTGGACGTATAGGGTGTGACGCCTGCCCGGTGCTGGAAGATTAAGTGATGGGGTGCAAGCTCTTGATCGAAGTCCCAGTAAACGGCGGCCGTAACTATAACGGTCCTAAGGTAGCGAAATTCCTTGTCGGGTAAGTTCCGACCTGCACGAATGGCGTAACGATGGCCACACTGTCTCCTCCTGAGACTCAGCGAAGTTGAAATGTTTGTGAAGATGCAATCTCCCCGCGGCAAGACGGAAAGACCCCATGAACCTTTACTGCAGCTTTGCATTGGACTTTGAACCGGTTTGTGTAGGATAGGTGGGAGACTGTGAAACCGGGACGCTAGTCTCGGTGGAGTCGTCCTTGAAATACCACCCTGATTTGTTTGAGGTTCTAACCTTGGTCAGTGAATCCTGACCGGGGACCGTGCATGGTAGGCAGTTTGACTGGGGCGGTCTCCTCCCAAAAGGTAACGGAGGAGTACGAAGGTACGCTTAGGGCGGTCGGACATCGCCCATAAAGTGCAATGGCAAAAGCGTGCTTGACTGCGAGACCCACAAGTCGAGCAGGTGCGAAAGCAGGTCATAGTGATCCGGTGGTTCTGTATGGAAGGGCCATCGCTCAACGGATAAAAGGTACTCTGGGGATAACAGGCTGATACCGCCCAAGAGTTCATATCGACGGCGGTGTTTGGCACCTCGATGTCGGCTCATCTCATCCTGGGGCTGTAGCCGGTCCCAAGGGTATGGCTGTTCGCCATTTAAAGAGGTACGTGAGCTGGGTTTAAAACGTCGTGAGACAGTTTGGTCCCTATCTGCCGTGGGCGCTGGATATTTGAAGGGGGCTGCTCCTAGTACGAGAGGACCGGAGTGGACGAACCTCTGGTGTACCGGTTATGACGCCAGTCGTATCGCCGGGTAGCTATGTTCGGAAGAGATAAACGCTGAAAGCATCTAAGCGTGAAACTTGCCTTAAGATGAGATATCCCGGAGTCTTGAACTCCTTGAAGGGTCGTCGAAGACCACGACGTTGATAGGTCAGGTGTGGAAGCGCAGTAATGCGTTAAGCTAACTGATACTAATTGCCCGTACGGCTTGATCCTATAACCTTGGATCTCTACAACAACTCATACCAACAATCACAACACCTTCTTCCAGTTTTGCGCTGCAACCGCAGCGTTACAAGTTACGTCTGGCGTCAATAGCCTGCTGGTACCACCCCTTCCCATCCCGAACAGGACCGTGAAACAGCATCGCGCCAATGATAGTGAGCTTCCGCTCGCGAAAGTAGGTCAACGCCAGACTCCCCATTCAAAGCCCCAGCCGGTCAGCCGTCTGGGGCTTTGTGCTTTGGCACCGCGAAAAAGCTAGAGACTGCCTAGATCAATAACGGCAATAACCCGCTTTGGCGGCCATCGATGAACAATCGAAAAATAACGACTTGAATTCGAGGCGCTTGGCCCCATATCCAAACCTACGTTTTGTTTTGAATGATGGGAGTTTCTCGCATGTCCGAGTCTGCAACCGCAAATCGCGAAACGCTCGGCTTCCAGACGGAAGTCAAGCAGCTGCTGCACCTAATGATCCATTCCTTGTACAGCAACAAGGAAATCTTCCTACGCGAACTGGTGTCGAATGCGTCCGACGCTTGTGACAAGCTGCGCTTCGAGGCGCTGAATAATGCCGCGCTCTATGGTGACGATTCGGAGTTGAAGATACGCGTCGCCTTCGACAAGGCCGCACGTACGGTGACTATTTCCGACAACGGTATCGGTCTGAGCCGCGATGAGGCGGTCGCTCATCTCGGTACCATCGCCAAATCCGGTACCAAGGAATTCTTTTCGGCGCTGACCGGCGACCAGGCCAAGGATGCGCATCTGATCGGCCAGTTCGGCGTCGGCTTCTATTCGTCATTTATCGTTGCCGACAAGGTCACCGTAATTTCCCGTCGTGCCGGTGTCGAGGCCAATCAGGCCGTGTGCTGGGAGTCGGCGGGCGAGGGTGAATACACCGTTGAGATGGTCGAAAAGTCCGGGCGCGGTACCGATGTCATCCTGCATCTGCGTGATGGGGAAGACGATTTCCTGAGCGGCTGGAAACTGAAATCGATCATTCGCAAGTATTCCGACCATATCACGCTGCCGATCATGATGAAGAAGGAGGAGTGGAAGGACGGCGAGCAGATCGAGACCGACGAGGATGAGACGGTCAATCAGGCCAACGCGTTGTGGGTGCGCAGCAAATCGGATATTACCGACGAGCAATACACAGAGTTCTACAAGCATGTCGCCCATGACTTCGAAGATCCCCTGTGCTGGACCCATGCCCGCGTCGAAGGCAAGCAGGAATATACGCAGCTGCTCTACATCCCGGCCCGCGCGCCGTTCGACATGTGGGACCGCAACGCTCGCCACGGCATCAAGCTCTACGTGCGCCGCGTCTTCATCATGGACGATGCCGAACAGTTGATGCCGCTGTACCTGCGTTTCGTGCGCGGGGTGGTCGATTCGGCCGACCTGCCGCTCAACGTTTCGCGCGAAATCCTGCAGCAGAGCAAGGACATCGACAACATTCGCAGCGGTTGCACGCGCAAGGTGCTGTCCATGCTGGAAGGCTTGGCTACTAGCGACGAGGCGGCAGACAAGGAAAAGTACGCCAAGTTCTGGGAAGCCTTCGGCGCTGTTCTCAAGGAAGGTGTCGGCGAGGACCACGCCAACAAGGACAAGATTGCCGGATTGATCCGCTTTGCGTCGACGCATGGTGACGGCGACAAGCAGGTCGTCTCGCTGGCCGACTATATCGCCCGCATGAAGGAAGGCCAGGAAAAGATCTACTACGTGACGGCCGATAGCTTTAATGCCGCCAGGAACAGCCCGCATCTCGAAATCTTCAAGAAGAAGGGGATCGAGGTCCTGCTGCTGTCCGACCGCGTGGACGAGTGGGTCGTGGGCCATCTGACCGAGTTCGATGGCAAGCAGTTGCAGTCCGTCGCCAAGGGCGGCCTGGATCTCGGCAAGCTGGAAGACGAAGCCGAGAAGCAGGAAGCCGAGAAGGCCGCCGACGAGTACAAGGATCTGCTGGAAAAGGTGAAGACCTCGCTCGGCGACAAGGTCAAGGACGTGCGCGTGACCTATCGCTTGACCGATTCGCCGTCCTGCCTGGTTTCCGACGAGCACGATCCCTCCGGCAACCTGGCTCGCCTGTTGAAGGCAGCCGGCCAGAAGGCACCGGACGTCAAGCCGATCCTCGAAATCAATCCGCAACATCCGGCCGTGATGCGCCTGAAGTACGAGGAGACGCGCTTCGACGACTGGGCTGCCCTGTTGTTCGAGCAGGCCACCCTGGCTGAAGGCGGGCAACTGGACGACCCGGCTGGTTTCGTCAAGCGCATCAATGACCTGATGATGGCCTTGTCGGCGAAGTGATTTCACTTCGCCGTAGCCGATAATCGGTTTGCGTCGATCAAAGGCCGCCTGTTCAGGCGGCCTTTTTGCATTCTCCAATGCTAAGCCGTCAGGCGGCTGGCGATAGTGTCCAGAGTGCCTTGCCGCCAGCATTCAGGTAGCTCAGATAAGCGCGCAGATCGAATTCCAGCTGGAAATAATCAGGCTCCATGTGCAGGCAGAGCTGGTAGAAACTTCTGTTGTGTTCCGATTCCCTGAGATGGGCCAATTCATGCACGACGATCATGCGGAGGAATGCGTCCGGCATTTCACGAAACAATCCAGCAACGCGTATTTCCCGTTTGGCCTTGATCCTGCCACCGTGTATCCTGCCAACCGTGCTGTGGGTTCCCAGCGCCTTTTTTAGCGTTTGCAACTTGCTGTCGTAGGCGACCTTGCTGACCGGTGCAGTGGTTTTCAGATAGCGATTGCGAATAGCCTGCACGTAGTCGTACAGCGCCCTGTCAGTACGTATATCGTGGGTCAGTGGATATTTTTCGAGCAGAGCCCCGCCCAAGCGCCCTTGTGCAATGGCGTGGCGTACCGAGTCGACCAGATGGACGGGATAACCGGCAAGATAGTCGGGAGGTGGCGTGGGGCGCATGCGATTGCAAGTTGAGCGAATTTCGGGATTTTACAGAAGCCTCGCATTCTCAGAGGCATCGGCGGGCCGAGCGGGTATGCTTGCGGCTGTTCCACTTCGCTCCGCTGTCATGCAGAACTCCACTTCCAGAATCATCCCGTCGTTCGGTATTGTGGCCTTTCGGAGGCCGATGATTGATCACCGTGCAATGCGCTTTATCCCGAAGGGGAATGTGCAGATGGGAAGCAGGGGGCGTCGCATTGCGTGCTTGCTGTCGCCGGGCTGCGTTCTCGATTTTCCCGGGCACAATCACCAGTGGCGAGCCTAGGGCCGATGAACCCCGACGATCTGCTCCTGCTGATCACCCGGACGATGCCATTCGGCAAGTACAAAGGCAGGTTAATCGCCGACTTGCCGGGGCACTACCTGAACTGGTTTGCCCGTGAAGGGTTTCCGCCCGGAGAAATCGGCCGTTTGCTGGCCTTGATGCAGGAGATCGACCACAACGGACTGTCGGGTTTGCTGAAGCCGCTACGACAACGCTAGCGGGCTGCCTGGAGCAGCCCGCCTCGGGTAGTGGAGAGCGATACGCCATCCATCTCCCTTATGGCGTATTGAATTGCTGGCGCAGGCAGGCCTTGTGTTCTGGGCCAAGCTTGTCCTGGCAGGCGGTGCGGGCTTTTTGGTGCTGCTCGCAACGTGCCGGATTGGGCGCCTTGCTGCAGTCGACCGCCGGTATCTTCTGCTGAACACATTGGCGGAAAGCGCTCCCTGTCTGGCTCTGGCATTCCTTGTAGGCAATCTTGCGCGACTCGCATTGCTGCGGATTGGCTGCTTGGGCGCAGTCAAAATTCTGCATCTGCTGCTGCAGGCATTGACGACGCTGCGGGCCGACATTGGTTTTACAGGCCTCGATCGCTTGTGCACGGGCTTCACGATGAGCGTTGCAGGCGGCCGGATTCAGCGCCCGGCTGCAGTCCCGCTGGGCGCTTGCCCGGGGCGGATTGCCCTGTGCCATCCCCGGGCCCATTCCGCTCATGCCTCCCATCCCGGGGCCTGGCTGAGCACTGGCTGCTAGGCTGGTCAGCGAAGCTGCGAGTGTGATGGCGATCATCATCAGACGGTTTTTCATTTTTCGCTCCTCATTGACGGTTGTCACGGCTTCATTTTAGGCGTTGTTTCGGATGGGTTCCGATCAAGTTGTAAAGGAGTGCAAACATGCCGGAAGCGAGTTACAAAACGTTACGACCCGCATGCTATATTGCCGCGCATGAATGACAGGAATGTAGGCGAACATCGCCTGACTCTCGCCGAGGTCGTCGATTGGATGGTCGAGGATGGCCTTGTCGGTCGCGAAACGGCCGACGCCCTGAAGAGCGAGCGCCGCCTGCATGGCGGCAAGACCCATCCGCTGATCGTTATCGCCGACCAGAAATGGCGCAGCGACAAGGCACCCGCACAACTGCTCAACCTGGAAAACCTGACCGAGTGGTTGGCCGGGCGTACCGGTCTGGATTACCTGCACATCGATCCGCTGAAAATCGACTTCACCGGGGTTGCCGAGGTGATGTCGAGCGCTTATGCGGCACGCTTCGGTATCCTGCCTGTCCAGGTTACGACGCGCGAGGTGGTGATCGCCACCGCGGAGCCTTTCGTCCGCGAGTGGGTGGCCGAGCTGCAGCACATCCTGCGCAAGGAAATCCGTCGGGTGATGGCCAATCCGGACGATATCGGGCGTTATCTGGTCGAGTTCTTCAACTTGGCCAAGTCGGTCAAGAAGGCGGCGGCACGCGGCGAGGTGACGAGCGGCCTGTCCAGCTTCGAGCAGCTGGTTGAACTGGGCAAGGTGAACAGGACCTTCGATGCCAACGATCAGCACATCATTCACATCGTCGACTGGTTATGGCAATACGCCTTCGACCAGCGGGCATCCGACATCCACATCGAACCACGGCGCGACCTGGGCATCGTCCGCTTCCGCATCGATGGCGTGCTGCATCAGGTGTACCAGATCCCGATGGCGGTGATGAACGCGATGACCAGCCGCATCAAGCTGCTCGGCCGTATGGACGTCATCGAGAAGCGTCGTCCGCAGGATGGCCGGATCAAGACGCGGACGCCGGCCGGGCAGGAAGTCGAGTTGCGCTTGTCCACACTGCCGACGGCTTTCGGCGAAAAACTGGTCATGCGCATTTTCGATCCGGAAGTGCTGGTGCGCGATTTCCGTTCGCTCGGTTTTTCCGATGACGACCAGTCACGCTGGAAGCAGATGACGACGTCGCCGAACGGCATCATCCTGGTCACCGGCCCGACCGGCTCCGGTAAGACAACGACGCTGTACACCACACTGAAGCAGTTGGCGACGCCGGAAGTCAATGTAAGCACCATCGAGGACCCGATCGAGATGGTCGAGTCGGCCTTCAACCAGATGCAGGTCAACCGCGCCATCGACCTCGGGTTTGCCGATGGCGTGCGCGCCTTGATGCGCCAGGATCCGGATATCGTGATGATCGGCGAAATCCGCGATCTGGAAACTGCCGAAATGGCCATCCAGGCGGCGCTGACCGGGCATCTGGTCCTGTCCACGCTGCATACCAACGATGCGCCGTCGGCAATCACCCGCATGCTCGATCTCGGCGTGCCGGCCTATCTGATCAATTCGACCCTGCTCGGCGTCATGGCCCAGCGCCTGGTGCGTACGCTGTGCCCGCATTGCAAGAAGGCGATGCCGATTACCGAGGATCAGCGGGCCGCTTGGCGGGCGCTGGTGGCACCGTGGAAATCGGCCGAGCCGGCGCAACTATGGCAGCCGGTCGGCTGTCTCGAATGCCGGATGACGGGCTACACCGGGCGCGTGGGCATCTACGAGGTGCTGCTCAATTCGCCTGAAATCCGCAAGCAGATCAAGCCGATTTCCGAGATACCCAAGTTGCGTGAGCAGGCTTTTCGCGAAGGCATGCGACCGCTGCGCATTTCCGGCGCCTTGAAGGTTGCACAAGGGCAGACCTCTCTTGAAGAGGTCATCAAGGTCGCCCCGCCGTCCGACGACGGCTGAGAGTCGTTGCAAGTCGCTGGTAGCTGGCAAGCGATGCCAACAATCAACGCTTAAATCATACTGGCCTTGCGGCGTACGGCATCGACATAGGCCATGGCATCCATGGCCTGGCCGTTGCGCTGGGCCTGCCAGATCGTCTCGCCCAGGCATTCGAGCAGGACGTGTTCCGCATCGTGCGCATCCATGCGCGCCCGCAATTGCTCGAAGGCCAGGCGGATGCCCGGCGGCTGGTCGATGCTCACCTGTTCGTGGATCGCCAGGTGCAGCGATAGATGCAGGAAGGGATTCATCGCCCCGCCTTCCGGCACCCATTCCTGATTCACCGCTGCGTCGGGATTGCCTAGCAGCGCATGGTATTCCGGGTGCCGGGCGGCGATGTCGGCAGCCGTGACTTCGGCGCCAACCAGGGGCAAACGGTCGAGGTGTTTTTTCCAGGCGTCGCAGAAGAAGCGGCGTACCTGTTCGCGGGACGGATTAAACATGGGCGCTTTCGTAAAGCAAGGTCAGGACGGCATTGTGATACAACTGGTTGCTGCCGGCCCGGTGAATGATCTGTCCGGTGCCGTAGGCGCCGAGCAGGGGCGTATCCGGGAAGCGTTCGCGAAAGGCCAACAGGTCGCGGTCATCGTTGCCGTAAAAGAGCGGTCCGCGGCCGATGCACGAAAACATCAGCGCAAACGCTGGCGGGGCCTGGTCCTCGCCTTGGCTGGCGAATGCTGCGCGAATTTCCTGTTCGGCCGCCAGCGGCTGGCGGATGGCCCAGACGATGGGCTCACCGGGCGCGAGCGCCTCGGCCAGCATCAGCGAGCCATCGCCATTGGCAGCCAGGATGGCTATCCCGGGTTCCCCTGCGTGGCGCAGCACGGCAATCTGGTGCCAGGGCGGATGTTCGCGCAAGTCGGGAGGGAGCGCTCGGAGCAGGCTGTCGATGGCACGATGTCCTCCTACCCGCTGCAGTTCGTAACCTCGGCTTTGCTCGACGTTTTGTGCCTCACCGAGGATGCGCATGCCAGTGGATTGGATCGGGCGGGCGCGGACACCCGGCAGGCGAAGTTCGGCGCAGCCCTGCTCGGCAAGCCGGCCACGCGACCAGGCCATGCCATCGGAGTCGAGAAAGCCGGCACGTGGTGTATCGGCCTGCCAGCCAAAGGGCAAAAGACTGTGGGAGGAGAACGAGAGCAGCAAGTCGTCGGGCGGTGCCGCAAAATCCGTTGTCGAGAGTATCAGCACGGCGGCCGCCGATTGATCCAATTGCCAGCCGCGTTCGGTGAGCAGGCCGCTGGCGGTGCAGCCGCAGACCGACAGGCAGCCGGCCGCCCGGGCTGCGGCCAGCACGGCAGGTTGCGGGTTGCGTGCGTAGTCGCGGCTCAGAAAGAGCAGTACGTTGTCGGCGCGGTCCACACCGGCGACGGCCAAGGCATTGGCGACAGCCTCCTGGGCCAGCTCGGCAACCGGCCTGGCGCCAGTGGCCAGGCCGCTGGCCACCTTCATACGGTTTTACCCCGGAAAGCGCAGAGATCGATCACGACACAGCGCGCGCAATCCGGTTTTCGCGCCTTGCAGATATAGCGGCCGTGCAGGATCAGCCAGTGATGGGCATCTTTTTTGAACTCGTCCGGCGTGACGCGTAACAGCTTCTGCTCGACCTCGACGACCGTCTTGCCGGGGGCCAGGCCAGTCCGGTTGCCAAGACGGAAGATGTGCGTGTCGACGGCGATGGTCGGCTGCCCGAAGGCTGTATTGAGCACGACGTTGGCCGTCTTGCGGCCCACGCCGGGCAAGGCTTCCAGGGCCTCACGATTGGCCGGGACTTCTCCGCCATGCAGTTCGAGCAGCATCCGGCAGGTGGCGATGACGTTTTTCGCCTTGGTGCGGAACAGGCCGATGGTCTTGATGTACTCGAGCAGCCCTTCCTCACCGAGGGCGAGCATGGCCTCCGGTGTCGGGGCGACCGGGAAAAGACGGGCGGTCGCCTTGTTCACGCCGACGTCCGTTGCCTGGGCGGACAGAATGACCGCAATCAGCAGCTGAAACGGGGTGGCGTAGTGCAATTCGGTCGTCGGTGCCGGGTTGGCTTCGCGCAAGCGGGTGTAGAACTGCTCGATCTGGGCTTTTTTCACGGGTAGTCAATGCGGGTGATTGTTATTTGGCGCCGCCTGCGCGATATTTGTACAAACAATTCTACCCGACAGAGAGGCCTGTTTCCTCATGCAGCACGCGAGCGCAAACAATGGTGTCGCACTGACCCAGTTGGTCGAGGGAAATCCGGTGGCGACCATCGTGATCGACGCGGATCATCAGGTTACCCACTGGAATCGCGCCTGTGCCATGCTGACCGGTGTCCCGGCAGCGGAAATGATCGGTCGTTCGGAGCAATGGCGCGCCTTTTACGATTCGGCTCGTCCGATCATGGCCGATCTGGTGGTCGATGGCGTGCTCGAAGACGGCGTCGACCGCTACTATCACGGCAAATTCTCGAAATCCGCGCTGATTCCCGATGCCTACGAAGCCGAGGATTTCTTTCCGGCTTTCGGCGAAGGCGGCCGCTGGCTGTTCTTTACCGCCGCAGCGTTGCGCGATGCTGACGGGCGGATCGTCGGCGCCATCGAAACCTTGCAGGACGTGACCGAGCGCCGGCGGGCCGAGGCCGCCTTGCGCGACAAGGAAGCTTACCTGGCGCAGGTGGTCGATGGATCGTCCGTCCCCACCATCGTGATCGATGCCGATCACGTGGTGACGCACTGGAACCGTGCCTGCGAGGCCTTGAGCGGGCTTCCGGCGAGCGAGGTGATCGGTACCCGCGATCATTGGAAGAGCTTCTACCCCGCTCAGCGCGCGATCCTTGCCGACTTGATCGTCGACGGCGTCGGGGAGCGCGAGGTCGACCGCCTGTACCACGGACGCTTCCGCGGCTCCTCCCTGATCAACGGCGGCTACGAAGCCGAGGATTTCTTTCCCAATGTCGGAAAAGGTGGCCGCTGGCTGTTCTTCACGGCTGCGCCATTGCGGAATGCGGATGGCAAGGTCATCGGCGCGATCGAGACCCTGCAGGACGTGACCGAGCGGCGGCGGGTCGAGGAGGCCTTGCGCGACAGCGAGGAACGCTATCGCTCCTTGAGCCAGACCGATCCGCTAACCGGACTGTTCAACTCGCGCCACATGCGCGAGGTGTTGCCGGTCGAGATCGATCGCACGACCCGCTACGGCCGGCCGTTGGCGATGCTGGCGCTGGACTGCGACAACTTCAAGGCCGTCAACGACAACCACGGCCACCTGGGCGGCGACCGGGTATTGCAAAGCCTGGCCAACGCCATCCATCAATGCCTGCGCCGTTCCGATTCGGCTTTTCGCTACGGCGGCGAGGAGTTCGTGGTGCTGCTGCCGGAAACCGATGGGCCGGCCGCGTTGCTGATCGCCGAGCGTCTGCGCGCGGCATTTGCTCAGGTGAGTACACCTTCGCCCACCGGCGAGGCCATTTCCTGCACGGTGAGCATCGGTGTGGCGCTCTGTCGTGCCGACGACAACGAAATGAGCTTGATGCGTCGTGCCGACGAGGCCTGCTACCGGGCCAAGCGGGCAGGAAAGAACCGGGTCGTCGAGGACGACTCAGGAGGCTGAGCCGCTTGCTGGCGAGATGGGACGGAGGGGGTGAATCGGCCGGGATTTCCGGGGCGTCTCCAGATTGCGGGCGCGCAGCTGTCCGCAGCCGCCGTCGACATCCTGCCCGGCCGAATTGCGTACCGTCGTCCGGATGCCGCGCGCGTGCAGGTAGCGTACCAGCGCGGTCACCCGTTCGACCGGTGGACGCCGATAGTCGAGCGCGGCGGTCGTGTTGTAGGGAATCAGGTTCATCAGCGCGTATTTTCCGGTCAGGAGCCGGACGATGCCGTCCATTTCCGCCTCGCTGTCGTTGACCCCTTCGATCAGGGTCCATTGGTACTGGATCGGGTAGCCCGTGTCGCGGGCATAGGCTTCGGCCAGTTCGACCAGTTCGTCGGGGTCGATCGGCGCCGCCTTGGGCAGCAGGGTACGGCGCAATTCGGGGCGCGTCGTATGCAGCGAAATGGCCAGGGCCGGGCGAACGCGCCCGGCAGGCAGGCGCTCGAAAACGCGGTGATCGCCGACGGTCGAGAAAACCAGGTTCTTGTGGCCGATGGCGCCATGGGTACCCAGGATGTCGATGGCTTCGAGCACGTTGTCGATATTGTGCGAGGGCTCGCCCATGCCCATGAAGACCACGCGGCTCACCTTGCGCTGGCGGCGGGCAAGAACCACCTGGGCGACCATTTCGCCGCTGTCCACCTGGCGCAGCAGGCCGTCGCGGCCGGTCATGCAGAAAGTGCAGCCGACCGCGCAACCGACCTGGGTCGAGATGCACAGGCCGTCGCGCGGGAGCAGAACGCTTTCCACCAACTGGCCGTCGCCGAGTTCGACGAGCAGGCGGGCGCCATCCTCGCCGGCATGCTCGGAACGGATGCGTGCCAGCCCGTTCAGCTGGGATGACAATCCGGGAAGGGCGTTGCGCAATCCAAGCGGGAGAAAGTCGGCAGCCGGCTGGTGGCGCGGCCCGCTGTCAAGCGCCTGGCCTTGCGTCCAGGCGCGCAGCACGCGGTCGGCATGGCAATCCTTGGCGCCGGCGGCGTACAGGGCTTGGCGGATGGTTTCGATACGCATGGGAAAAAACATGGGCCCCGCAGGGCCCGCGACTTAGTGGCAGCCGGCGGTGGCGACCGGGGTCGGCGGCTTCAGGCGGGCCCGTTCGGCCGCCTTGGCATCCATCCAGTTCTTCCAGGCGATCATGCAGCCGAGCAGGATGAAGGCGCCCGGTGGCAGCAGGGCGAGCAGGAAGCCTGGATAGCTTTCCGGCAAAACCTGGATCGGGTGCAGGCTGGGGAAGACCATGTCGATACCGCCGAACAGCGTGCCGCTACCGAGAAACTCGCGCATACCGCCAAGCAGGGCCAGCGTCCACAGCATGCCGACACCCATGAACACACCATCGAAGGTTGATTGCAGCGGCGGGTTCTTGGCGGCGAACGCCTCGACACGGGCGAGCACGATGCAGTTGGTGACGATCAGCGGAATGAAGATGCCGAGTACCAGGTAGAGCTCGTGCAGGTTGGCGTTGAACAGCAGGTCGATGACGGTGACCAGCGCAGCGACGATCAGGATGAAGACCGGGATGCGGATTTCGTGCGGAATCAGGTTGCGCAACGAGGCGACGGCGACGTTGGAGAGCGCCATGACGATGATTGTCGCCAGCGACAGCATGATGCCGTTCACCGCGTTGGTGGTCACGGCGAGCAGCGGACACAGGCCGAGGATCTGGGCGATCGAGGTGTTCTGCTTCCAGATGCCGTTGCCGGCGATGGTGCGGAATTCTTCGCGGGTGATCATTGGGCGCCTCCTTCGGCGAACAGGCGATCAAGATTGGCTGCGGCCCAGTGCGCCGCCTTGAGGGTGGCCTTGGTCACGGCGCGGGGGGTGACGGTGGCACCGGCGTAATAATCGATCTTGCCGCCATCCTTCTTCACCTTCCACTCTTTGTCGGTCACCTGGGCCAGCGACATGCCGGTGAATTGCGTGATCCACGGGCGAGCCTTGTTCTTGTCCTTCTTGACCTCGATGTAGTCGCCCAGACCCGGCGTTTCCTTGTGCTGGGTGACGCGGACGCCGGCTAGCTCGCCGTTGGCGCGGATGGCGACGATCAGGCGAATCTTGCCGGCGTAGCCGTCCTGGGCCACCGTCTCGAAAACCAGCGCCGCCGGCTGCCCGCCCAGGCGCGCGCGGTAGAGCGTCGACGGGTCGGCCAGGCCGAGTTCGGCGGTGGCCGGCAGGGCGACGGTATCGCTGAGCAGGTTGTTGTCGTACTCGCTGCGCGGTAGGACCTCGTCGACCAGCTTCATTTTTTCCTCGGCTGCCGAGGCTTCGATGGCTGGCTTGGTCCACAGGTAGGCACCGGACAGCAACCCGGTGAAGATGATGACGAAGATGAACAGAATGGCCGCTGTGCGAACGGCCATGCCGGAAGCGGTGAATTCGCGGGCCGCGCTCATGCCTCGCCTCCCTTGCCGTTGTCCTTCATGCCGAAGATGCGGGGCTGGGTGAGCAGGTCGATGACCGGTGCGCACAGGTTCATCAGCAGTACCGCGAAGGCGACGCCGTCCGGGTAGCCGCCGAAGACGCGGATGATATAGGCGAGCAGGCCGGCACCGGCACCGAAGATCAGCTTGCCGCGCGGCGTGGTGCAGCCGGAAACCGGATCGGTGGCAATGAAGAAGGCGCCGAGCATGGCGCCGCCGGACAGCAGGTGGAACAGCGGGCTGGCAAACTGGGCCGGGTTGACCAGCCACAGGGCGCCGGAAATGGCGACCAGCGAGGCGACGAAAGCGAACGGTACATGCCAGGTGATCAGCTTGCGCTGCCACATCCACAGTCCGCCGATCAGGTAGCCCAAGGCCACCCATTCCCAGCCGCGGCCGGCGAAATTGCCGTAGATGTCCTGATTGGCCAGCAAGGCGGCGACATCCTGGCTGCCTTCGCTCAGCTTGAGGGCCGTCTTCATGGCGTCGAGCGGGGTGGCGCCGGACAGCGCATCGACACGCGGCGCCAGACCGAGAATGACATTGATCTGGTCGGCCAGCGGCAGTTGCAGGCCGATGCTCGGCCACTGCGACATCAGCGCCGGAAAGGAGACGATGCAGATGGCGAAGGCGACCATCGCCGGATTGAACGGGTTCTGGCCGAGGCCGCCGTAGAGGTGCTTTGCGACGACGATGGCGAAGACGGTCCCGGTGGCGACCAGCCACCACGGCGCCAGCGGTGGGAAGGTCAAGGCGATCAGCCATGCGGTGACGATGGCCGAGCCATCGGACAAGAAGAGCGCCAGCGGCTTTTTCTGGATGCGCAGCATCGCCGTTTCGGCGATCAGTGCAGCCAACGAGGCGATGACCAGCTGGACCAGGATGGCCGGGCCAACCAGCCAGGCGTAGGCGGCGATGCCAGGCACCAGCGCGATGCAGACTTGCGTCATGACCTGGCTGACGCTGGTGTCCTTGAGCAGAAAGGGGGCGGGGGCGAACATTACTCGGATTTCTCGTTGGCCGGTGTTTCCGGCGAGGCCAGGCCCGCGGTGGCGCGCCGGGATTCGATTTCTTCGGCGGCGCGCTGCTGTTCCGGCGTCAGGTGGTCGGTATTTTTCGGCTGGGCGGCTTCACGCTGGGCCTTGGCGCGTTCCATGGCGGCCTGAATGGTCGCCAGTTTGGCGGCTTTTTCGGCATCGGCTGCCGACGGTGCTTCAGTCGGGGCCGGGGCTTCGGTCGCAGGCGCGGGGGCATTGTCGGCGGCAGCGGCTGCCGCAGCCTCGGCGGCCTTCTTGGCAGCCTGCGCGGCGGCGGCCTTGGCCAGTTTCTCTGCCTTTTCAGCCTTTTCGCGTTCCTCGCGGAACTGCTTGAACTCGAAACGCTCCTTGGCCTGGTCGGCGGCGTTTTTCTCGCGTTCGCGCGCCCAGATCTCGCTCTTGGCGAAGCGGAAATACTGGACCAGCGGTATGCGCGACGGGCAGACGAAGGAACAGCAACCGCATTCGATGCAATCGAAGATGTGATATTCCTGCGTTTTGCCGAAATTCTTGGCGCGCGAGAACCAGTACATCTCGAACGGCTGCAGTTCGTGCGGGCAGGCCTGGGCGCAGGAGCCGCAACGGATGCACGGCATTTCCGGCGCCTTGGGCGGGAACAGGCGCTCGGAATGAGCGATCAGGCAATTGGTCGCCTTGACCACCGGCACACCCGGCTCGGGAACCAGGAAGCCCATCATCGGGCCGCCCATGACGATGCCGTCGGTGTCCGGGTGCGGCGTCGCCAGCTTGAGCAGTTCGTCCATCGGCGTGCCGATCAGGACTTCGTAATTGCGCGGCTCGTGCACGTTGCCGGTGATCGTCACCAGGCGCGACACGACCGGCTCACCGTGGGCGATGGCACGCCATGCGGTGTAAGCGGTGGCGACGTTGAAGCACTGGACCCCGAGATCGGTCGAGCGCTTGCTGGCCGGGACTTCCTTGCCAGTCAGCACGCGGATGAGCTGCTTGGCGCCGCCGGCCGGGTAGAGCGTCGGTACCGTGATGACCTCGAAGTGTTCGCCAACGGCCTTGACGGCGGCACGCATAGCTTCGGCGGCTTCCGGCTTGTTGTCCTCGATGCCGATCAGCACCTTCTTCGGTTGCAGCAGGTCGCGGAAGATGCCGACGCCGCGCACGACTTCCTCGGCGCGCTCGCGCATCAGCAGATCGTCGCAGGTGATGAAGGGCTCGCATTCGGCGCCGTTGATCACCATCTCTTCCATCGGCACCGTCTTCGAGGCGGTCAGCTTGCCGTGAGTCGGGAAAACCGCGCCGCCGAGACCGACCACGCCGGCCTGCTGCAGGCGTTCGCGGACCTGCTCGGGTGTCAACGCCTTGTAGTCGATCGGCTCGCGGGCAATCCACGCGTCCTTGCCGTCCGGTTCGATGACCACGCACATCGCATCAAGGCCTGACGGATGCGGTTGGACATGCATGGCGACCTCGACAACCGTGCCTGAAGTCGGGGCATGGACGGCGGCGGATATCCAGCCGTCGGCCTCGCCGATCAGTTGGCCCTTCAGCACCTTGTCGCCTGCCTGGACGACAGGACGCGGCGTGCCGCCGATGCTCTGGTGCAGCGGCACGACCAGGCGCGACGGCAGGGGCGCGACGGCGATCGGCTTGCCGAGCGACTGCGTCTTGTTGGTCGGCGGTTTGACGCCACCCTTGAACTTGAACAGGTTCATCAGCATCAGGCAGCCTCTTTCATTGGAGCGGCCTTGATTTCAACGACCGGGTATTTCCATTTCCAGCTGTCGATGTTTTCGGCAATGACTTCCATGTGGATGCATTCGACCGGGCAGGGCGGCAGGCAGAGTTCGCAACCGGTGCATTGCTGGCCGATGATGACGTGCATCTGCTTGGCGGCGCCG
This sequence comes from Dechloromonas sp. ARDL1, assembly GCF_051122455.1. Lineage (NCBI taxonomy): Bacteria > Pseudomonadati > Pseudomonadota > Betaproteobacteria > Rhodocyclales > Azonexaceae > Dechloromonas > Dechloromonas sp. ARDL1. The sequence goes on along the minus strand of NZ_CP168939.1, from coordinate 2,094,084 downwards.
ATGATGGCGTCGACCGGACAGGCCTGGATGCAAAGCGTGCAGCCAATGCAGGTGTTCTCGTCGATGACGGCGAGCTGTTTCGGTTTTTCCTCGGCGTCGAGCGGCTTGACTTCGCGGCCGAGCAGATCGGCCAGGCGCTGCACACCTTCGGTACCGCCCGGTGGGCACTTGTTGATTTCCTCGCCGTTGGCGATGGCTTCGGCGTAGGGCTTGCAGCCCGGGTAGCCGCACTGGCCGCATTGGGTTTGCGGCAGGATGGCCTCGATCTTTTCGATCAGTGGGTCACCCTCGACCTTGAACTTGATCGAGGCGAAGCCGAGCGCGGCGCCGAGCACGACGGCGCCGAGGGCCATGATGGCGATGGCGAGGAGGATGTCCATTACTGATATTTGTCCAGGCCGGCAAAGCCCATGAAGGCGAGGGCCATCAGGCCGGCGGTGACCATGGCGATGGCGACGCCGCGGAAGTGGACGGGGACGTCGGCGCCTTCGATGCGTTCGCGAATGCCGGCGAAGAGGATCAGCACCAGCGAGAAGCCGACAGCACTGCCGGCACCGAAGAGCAGCGAATCGACAAAGTTGTAGCCGTTGGCGATGTTGAGCAGCGGCACGCCGAGCACGGCGCAGTTGGTGGTGATCAGCGGCAGGTAAATGCCCAGCGTCTGTTGCAGCGCCGGCGAGGTCTTGGCGATGACCATCTCGGTCAGCTGGACGATGGCGGCGATGGTGACGATGAAGGACAGCGTGCGCAGGTATTCCAGCCCGAACGGCATCAACAGGTAATGGTCGATGATGTAGCTGGCGCCGGTCGCCATGGTCAGCACGAAGGTCGTCGCGGCGCCCATGCCATAGGCGGTTTCCAGCTTCTTGGAAACGCCCATGAAGGGACAAAGACCGAGAATCTTCACCAGCACGACGTTGTTGACCAACACCGCGCCGACGAGAATGAAGAGATAGTGGCTCATGATTTAGGCAAGCGTGAGGCGCGTATTATCGAATTTTGCTGCAGTGCAAACAACCGCGCGCCCCTTATGGCCTTATGCGTTTTTCTTGCGCAGCATGATAGCGAGCGTGTCTGCCACCTCGCTGACCAGCTCTGGGCCGCGATAGATGAAACCGCTGTAGAACTGGACCAGTGACGCGCCGGCCTTGATCTTTTCGGCCGCATCCTCGCCGCCCATGATGCCGCCGACGCCGATGATCGGCAGTTCGCCGGCCAGGGCCGTGGACAGCTTCTTCAGGACATCGGTCGATTTGCGGAAGACCGGGGCACCGGACAGACCGCCGGTCTCGGCGGCGTTGGTCAGACCCTCGACGCCTTCGCGCGACAGCGTGGTGTTGGTGGCGATCACCGCGTCGAAGCGGTGGCGGCGCAGCGCGTCGGCGATGGCGGTGATCTGCTCGTCGTCGAGATCGGGGGCGATCTTGAGCGCCATCGGCACATACTTGCCGTTCTTGTCGGCCAGTTGCAGCTGCCGGGCCTTGAGCTGCGACAGCAGGTCGTCGAGCGCCTCGTCCTTCTGCAATTCGCGCAGGTTCTTGGTGTTCGGTGACGAGATGTTGACCGTGACGTAGCTGGCGTCGTTATAGACCTTGTCCAGGCAGATCAGGTAGTCGTCGGCGGCCTTTTCGATAGGCGTCGTCGCGTTCTTGCCGATGTTGATGCCGAGAATGCCGCCTTTTTTCGGGAACTCGGCGGCGCGGACGTTTTCCAGCAGCTTGTCGACACCGGCATTGTTGAAACCCATGCGGTTGATGATGCCCTGCGCTTCCGGGATACGGAACAGGCGCGGCTTCGGATTGCCATCCTGCGGGCGCGGCGTGATGGTGCCGATCTCGATGAAGCCGAAGCCGAGCCGGGCCAGGCCGTCGATGTGGTCGCCGTTCTTGTCCAGACCGGCGGCGAGGCCAACCGGATTCGGGAATTTCAGGCCCATGACCTCGACCGGGCAAGACGCGACCGGCTTGGCCATCAGGCAGGCGGCGCGATCGATGCCCATCATGCCGATGCCGTGCGCGGTTTCGGCGTCGAGGGAGAAGAAGAATTTGCGGATGAGTGGATAGAGCATAACCCCGCATTTTACCAGTATTGACTGGACAATTCGGCTGAAAATCACGGTGTTAAACTACGCACATCTTAATGTTTCGGAAATCATGCTCCCGATGGAACTGCTGAAAGCCATTCGTGCCGGTCGTCTCAAAGATGTGCAGGCAGCTCTCGATGCCGGAGCCGCCATCGACGACGAGGGGCAGCCCGGATTCATGCTCGGCATGGCCTGCTTCCTGGGGCATGTGGAGATCGTGCGTGCCCTGGTGGCGCGCGGTGCGCAGGTCAATGCTGTCGACAATGCGGCAGTGACGGCGCCGCTGGCGATGGCTGTCCGGGGCAAGCACAAGGAGGTCGTGCGCACCCTGGTCGAGCTCGGGGCGCAGGTTCCGGACGGCATGGCGGTCGGTCTCGGCGAACAGGAGCTGAAGGCTGCGCAGTGGGTCGCCTTCCGGGATGGTTACGCCAAGCTGGACGATGCCGATGCCGTGATATCCGGCGAAGTCGAGGAAATCCACTTTGCCCGCCCCAGTCATGTCGATACGCAGGTGCTGGAGGCCGAGGCCTTGCGCGCCGTGCTCGGCAAGGATTGATTTGCACGCTTGCGCATCCTGATCGCGTGCCGGAGAGCGTTTTCTAAACAATCAGTAACAACTTTTTATCGGCGTCGAGGCTAAACTGCCGGCCATGCGAAATTTCGGAACGTTTCTGCTTCTTGCCGTGGCCGCGCTGTCCGTGCGGGCAGGCGGTCTGGACGACCCGCTGGACACGGCCGGGCAGCTGCCGCTGAAGCCGTCGTCGCGCTTGATGGCGCGGGTCGGCGAGGCGCCTTGCGCGACGGCCCTGCCAAGTACTCCGCTGACGGCCGTCGATGCGGTGGATCTGATGCTGTGCAACCACCCGCAAACCCGCGAAGTCTGGGCTTCGGCCAGGGCGCAGGCGGCGCTGCTCGGCGTCGCCCGGGCGGGCTGGTTGCCGACCTTGTCCGGAACGGCGTCGACAACACGCTTCGAGTACCGGAACACGGCCTATACCCGCGATGCCGCAGCGGTGACGCTGTCGTGGCTGCTCTACGATTTTGGCCAGCGCTCGGCCAACGTCGAGAATGCCGGGCAATTGCTGGCGGCAGCGGCGGCAACGCAGGATGCGACGGTGCAGACGCTGTTCCTGAATGCCCTGCAGACCTACTATTCCGCGCAGGCCACGCAGGCTGCGGTGACATCGGCGCTGCAGGCCGAGCGTTCCGCCCGCGAAAGCTACCAGGCGGCGGAGGCGCGCTACAGCGTCGGCGTCGCCACGCCGGCCGACCGGCTGCAGGCGCAGACCGCGCTGTCGCAGGCAACCTTGAATCGGATCAAGGCCGAGGGCGACGCCCGCAATGCGCTGGGCGCCCTGGCCAATGCCCTTGGTTTCGGCGCCCAGCAGTCCATCGCGCTCGCCGAGCCACCGACCTTGCCGGCCGGCGTGAGCTTCCAGAAGGAAGTCGATGCCCTGATCGCCGAGGCCCAGGGGCGGCGTCCCGACCTCAAGGCGGCCGAGGCGCAGCTCAGGGCGGCGCAGGCCAGCGTCGACCTGGCGCGGGCGCAGGGGCGGCCGACCATTTCCCTTGGCGCCGGGCCGACCTGGCAGGAATCGGCTGGCGTTACCCAGCAGGGCGGTAGCCTCGGGCTGACGCTCAACGTGCCGATTTTTTCCGGTTTCGACACCACCTACCGCGTGCGCTCCGCCGCCGCCCAGGTGGACGTCCGCGAAGCCCAGCGCGACCGCATCCGCAACCAGGTCGCGCTCGATGTGTGGAAGGCCTACCAGAGCCTGACAACGGCAACGCAAAGCCTGCAGACGACGGCCGATCTGGTGGCCAGCGCCGAGCAGTCGGAGCGCGTGGCGCTCGGACGCTACAAGGCCGGCGTCGGCACCATCCTCGACGTGCTGGCTGCCCAGTCGGCCCTGGCCAGCGCCCGCCTGCAACGCATCCAGGCGCAACTCGACTGGAACGTCTATCGCGCCACGCTGGCCCAGTCGGTCGGGGCGCTCGATTACACGCTGCTGCAACCGGCGGCGGAAGGAAGACCATGAAACATCTCGGCAAGACTTTGATCGGCGTCGCTGTCGTCGCGGCATTGGCGGGGGGCGGCTACTGGTTTGTCCAGCAGCGCGCTGCGCAAAATCCCGAAACCCGCTACAAGTTCGCGACCGTTGAAAAAGGCGATGTCACGCAGACCGTGTCGGCCAATGGCACCTTGACCCCGCTGGTGCTGGTCAATGTCGGCACGCAGGTATCCGGTACGGTGCGGAAGCTGTACGTCGATTTCAATTCCAAGGTCAGCGCCGGCCAGAAACTGGTCGAACTCGACCAGTCGCTGCTGCAGACCGTGGCCCGCCAGAGCCAGGCGAACGTGGTGAATGTCCAGACCTCCTACGATCTGGCCAAGGCCAACGAGGCCCGGATGCGTGCGCTGCTCGACAAGGAGTACATTTCCCGCCAGGACTACGACCAATCCCTGCAGAGCCTCAAGTCGGCCCAGGCCCAACTGCTACAGGCCAAGGCGGCGGCGGACAAGGATCAGGTCAACCTCGGTTACTCGGTCATCACCTCGCCGGTTTCGGGCGTTGTCGTCGCCCGCCTGGTCGACATCGGGCAGACGGTGGCGGCCAGCTTCCAGACGCCGACGCTGATCCAGATCGCCCAGGACCTGACCAAGATGGCGATCGATACCAGCTTTGCCGAAGCCGACATCGGCAATATCAAGGAAGGCATGCCGGTACGCTTCACCGTCGATGCCTTCCCGAACCGCAGTTTCCAGGGCGTCGTGCAGCAGATCCGCCTGAATCCGACCAATACGCAGAACGTCGTTACCTACAACGTGCGCATCAATGTCGATAACCCGGAACTGGTTCTCCTGCCGGGCATGACGGCGTATGTCAGCATCGGCGTGCAGAAGCGGCCGGGTGCCTTGCTGGTGCCGAATGCGGCGCTGCGCTTCAAGCCGGCGGATGCCGCGGGCAAGAAGGAGAGCGATGCCGGCAAGCCGGCGGGCGGCGGTCAGGGCAATGGCGCGCCGGTCGGCGGGCAGGGCGGCAAGGCCAAGAAGCGCGACAGCCAGAGCGGCACGGTCTATGTGCTGGCTGAAGGCGAGATCAAACCGCTGACCGTGCAGATCGGCATCACCGACAACCGCAATACCGAAATCGTCAGTGGCGAGTTGAAGGAAGGCGATCGCATCGTCACCGGCGAGAACAGCAACGGCGACAAGAAACCGTCGTCGGTCGGCATGCGGATGTTCTGATGGCCGAGTCGGTTATCCGGGTCGCCGGTCTCGGCAAATCCTACGAAACCGCGGCCGGTCTCTTCCCGGCGCTGAAGGGCGTTGACCTTGAAATCCGCCCCGGCGAGTTCATCGCCATCATGGGACCGTCCGGCTCGGGCAAGTCGACCTTCATGAACCTGCTCGGCTGCCTCGATACGCCGACGGTCGGTGACTATTTCCTGGCCGGCGAGAACGTCGCGCACATGGACAAGGACGCGCTGGCACTGCTGCGCAACCGTACACTGGGGTTCGTCTTCCAGGGCTTCAACCTGCTGCCGCGCATGAGCCTGCAAGACAACGTCGCGCTGCCGCTGGTCTATGCCGGCGTCGACCGCGAGACACGCCGGGCGCGGGCACGCGAACTGCTCGCCAAGGTCGGGCTGGGCAAGTACGCCGAATCGCTGCCCAACCGCATTTCCGGCGGCCAGCAGCAGCGCGTGGCGATTGCCCGGGCGCTGGTCAATACACCGCGCCTGATCCTCGCCGACGAGCCGACCGGCAACCTCGACAGCCATACCAGCGAGGAAATCATGCGCCTGTTCGAAGAATTGAACGGCGAAGGCATCACCATCGTGCTGGTCACCCACGAACCGGACATCGCCGCCCACTGCAAGCGCCAGGTGCGCTTCCTCGACGGGCAGATCGTCAGCGACCAATCGACCGCCCGGCTTGCGACGCGAGGCGCTCACGAAGGCGCGCTATCCGGAGAGGAAGCATCATGATCCATCCGATGCTCGGCGAAGCCTGGCTGGCGATGGGTGCCAACCGCCTGCGCACGGCGCTGACCATGCTCGGCATGGTGATCGGCGTCGGCGCCGTGGTAATCATGATGGCGATCGGCCAGGGCGCGCAGTATGCCGTGCAGCAGACGATCAGCACCATGGGCTCGAACCTGTTCATCGTCCTGTCGGGCTCCTTCACCGCCTCCGGCGTGCGCAGCGGCTCGGCTGGCGCGCCGACGCTCAACGTCGCCGACGCCAACGCCATTGCCGAACTCGATGGCGTGGTCAATGTCGCGCCCACCCACCAGGGCACGCGGCAACTGGTCTATGGCTCGCAGAACTGGAGCTCGCAGGTATTCGGCACGACGCCGGAGTATCTCGACGCGCGGGCTTGGAGCATCGCCCATGGCGCTGCCTTCGGCGACTCCGACGTGCGCTCGGCGACGCGGGTGGCGATCATCGGCAAGACGGTGGCCGAGAACCTGTTCGGCGACGACGATCCGGTCGGTAAGACCATGCGCATCCAGCAGAATCCGTTCATCGTCATCGGCGTGCTCGGCAGCAAGGGACAGAACCTCGACGGCCGTGACCAGGACGACACCGTGATCATTCCGCTCACCACCGCCCAGCGCAAGGTGTTCGGCACCCCCTTCCTCGGTTCGGTGCGCATGATCATGGTGCAGGCCGAATCGGCCGAAACCATGCAGCGTACGATGGACAGCGTGACCGCGCTGCTGCGCCAGCGCCACCGCCTGCGCGAGGGCATGCCCGACGACTTCTTCATGCGCAACCTGTCGGCCGCCGCCGAATCGGAAGCCGAAACGACGCGCACCATGTCCATCCTGCTCGGTGCCATCGCCTCCATTTCGCTGCTCGTCGGCGGTATCGGCATCATGAACATCATGCTCGTGTCGGTGACCGAACGGACGCGCGAAATCGGTATCCGCATGGCCATCGGCGCCCGCCAGAAGGATATCCTCAGCCAGTTCCTGCTCGAAGCGGTGATGATCTCCTTCGCCGGCTGCCTGCTCGGCCTGTTGCTCGGCCTCGGCATCGCGCTCGCCATCAATGCCTTCACCGGCATGGTCATCGTCATTTCCGGCAGCGCCGCCATGATCGCCTTCCTCGTCGCGGCCGGCGTCGGCATTTTCTTCGGCTGGTATCCGGCGCAGAAGGCGGCGCGGCTGGACCCCATAGAGGCCTTGCGCTACCAATGACCAACCGTCGCCAGTTCCTGCTTGCAGCCGGGCTTCTGTCGCTGTTGCCCCCGGTTTTCGCCGCCAATCGGCGGGTCGTCATCGTCGGCGGCGGCTGGGGCGGCCTGGCGGCGGCCAGCCAACTGCGGCAACTGGTGCCCGAACTGGAAGTCACGCTGGTCGACCGCCAGCCGGCCTTCATGTCCTTCGCCCTGAGCAATCGCTGGCTGGTCGAGGCGGGGGCGGCCCCTTGGGCGCGCCACGATTACGCCGGGCTGGCAAAAAAGCACGGCTATCGTTTTGTGCAAGGCGACGTGACCGAGGTCGCTATCGCCCAGCGCAACGTGGTGACCACCCATGGAGTCCTCCCTTACGACTGGCTGGTGCTGGCGCCCGGCATCCGCGAAAACTGGTCGGCCTGGCAGGTTGAAGACCCGCAGGCGATTGCCGAGTTGCGACGCCGCCATTCCGGCGTCATGCAGTCGGCAGCCGACCTGCCGGCCCTCAAGCAGCGCCTCGCCAACTTCAAGGGCGGCGACCTGCTGATGACCATCCCGCCGGCGCCTTTCCGCTGCCCGCCGGCGCCCTACGAGCGCGCCCTGTTCATCGCCTGGTGGCTGAAGACGCAGAAGATCCCCGGCAAGCTGGTCATCATCGACCCCAACCCGATGATGCCGGCCTTCCGCAACATCCTGCTCGACCGCTACAAGGATCAGGTTACCTACCTCGACCACGCCAAGGTGCGCAGCGTCGATCTGGTGCGCCAATCGGTCTCTACCGATATCGACGACATCCGCTTCGACGAAGCCTTGCTATGCCCGCCCCAGCAGGCAGCCGACGTGCTCTGGCAGTCCGGCCTGATCCGGCCTGAGGAAGGCGGCAAGCCCAGTGGCTGGGCGGCACAGGGCGCCACCGATTTCCGCAGCGCCGCCGATGGGCGCGTATTCGTGATCGGCGATGCCGCCGGGCTGGTCTCGCCGCAATTCGGCTACTTCCCGAAAACCGGCCAGGTCGCCAGCCGCATGGGCCAGGCCGTCGCCCGCCAGATCGCGGCGCAGGCCGCCGGCAAGCCCCAAACCCCGCTGCTGCCCGAAAGCGTCTGCCACGTGACGAGCAGCATCGAGCCGCTCGAAAACATCCGCATCGATACCAGCTATCGCGACCGGGGCGATGGCTTTCTGATCCAGACCGTCAAGCAGACCCGCAATCCCAACCCAGCCGGCGAGGATGCCGCCTGGGCGGCGGCGATGTATCGGGAGTTTCTTTAAACGTCGGTCTATCAATATATGGCAGCGAACCGGGGGCTAAAGTGAAGCGATATCACTACGACTCTCTCGACCAACTCAAAGCCCGCTTGCAGGCCATTTGACGGCCTACAACTTCGCCCAAGAGTTGCAGACCCTCAAGGGTCTTATTCCTTACGAGTGCCTCTGCAAAACCTGGGCAACAGCACTTGACACCATTAACCGCCCCCTGCCTACCGTGGGACTAAACACCCAGAGTCAGACGCTACGCAATTTCGGGGTGGGGCGTCGCCACCAACCTGAATGCGATCTGACCATCCGGGAACCGTCAAAGCAGGTAACCGTCAGATCAGGCCGCGACTTCTTCAGCTAGGTGACGCCCTAGCCAACATTGGCATTTGCCTAGCGGATTGCTCACTCCGTGCTGATCACTACCTTGAGCGCTTTGCTCTTCGCAGCGCTGCCAAATGTCTCGTAGGCATCCAACACCTGATCCAGTGTGTAGCGGTGGGTGATCAGTTGAGAAGGATCGAGTTTCTTTGCAGCGACTGTCCTTAGCAGCATGCTGGTTGTCGCTGTATCCACCAGACGGGTGGTAATTGCGATGTTATGTGCCCACAGTGTCTCAAGATGCAGATCAACCTTGGCTCCATGTACGCCGACGTTGGCGATGACACCACCTGCCGCGACGATGTTCTCGCAGATAGTGAATGTCGCAGGTATCCCGACCGCTTCGATCGCCGTATCGACGCCTTGGCCGCCTGTCAGGGCCTTGACTGCTGAGGCTGCTTTGCCATCGGCGCTATTCACCGTGTCCGTTGCCCCAAATCGCCTGGCAACCTCCAGACGATTTTCGTCAAGGTCGACAACAATAATTTTCGCCGGTGAATAGAAATGGGCCGTGAGTAGTGCCGCCAAGCCAACCGGACCGGCGCCGACAATGGCTACCGTCGCCCCGGGTTGCACCTTGCCGTTGAGCACGCCACATTCGAATCCAGTGGGCAGGATGTCGCTGAGCATGACCAGCGCCTCTTCATCCGCACCGGGCGGAATCGGATACAGGCTGGTATCGGCATGGGGTATCCGGGCGTATTCCGCCTGGGTTCCATCAATCATGTGGCCGAGTACCCAGCCGCCGGTCGTGCAATGGGAGTACATGCCTTTGCGGCAGAATTCGCACTTGCCACAACTACTGATGCACGAGATCAGGACGCGATCCCCCGGCTTGAATGTCGTCACTCCGCTACCAACCGATTCCACGATGCCTACGCCTTCGTGACCGAGGATGGTACCCGGGGTGCATGTCGGGACGTCGCCCTTCAGGATATGAAGATCGGTTCCGCAGATTGTCGTCTTGGTAACGCGAACTATCGCATCCGTCGCATCCTTAACAATCGGCTTGGGCCGTTGTTCTAGGCTCTTTTTGCCTGGGCCACCATAAACTAATGCCTTCATCGGTCTTTCCTCCGTTGACAGAATCGTGTTGAAAAAAAGCGTTCATGAGCGAGCCGCCCGTCTCAAGCAATCAATGCCCGTGCCAGGTCGATCCTCTTTGGCATCAAGCGCCCAACCGTATGAATAATCAGCAAGTTCAACAGATACCGTAAATTTCTGGTTCTTACGCCAGTCCGGTTTGCGGACATACTGTCCGGTCATAGTGTTCGAATATCGAACACCATTGAGGGAAATGGCGGATTTTGTCGATCCGTTCTTGCCGTGGTGTTTACCGGCAGATGCGCGCTTAACGACTGACCAAGGCCAATCAATAGGCCAACGGCCGTATTGACCAAAGTTTCGTCTCTGGTCGTACCAACAGGCTTCAGGCCGCTAAAGCGCTATTCCTGCCCTCCACGCTTCACGCTCAGCCGATGCCACGCCAGCATCACCCCAGTCAGGGTCAGTCCGAAGCCGAGCAGGGACAGGGCGATGATGAGGCCGTCGCGCAGCATCGGGCGGGCGACCAGGGGGGCGAGGTCGAGGCGGTGCAGGGCTTGGTAGAGCCAGCGGTGGGCGCTATCGCGGCGGTCGCGGTAGTGCGCGATGCGGCCGCTGCTGGGGGCGATGTAGAAGGTGCTGCGGTCGGCGTCGGCGAAGCGTAGGCGGAGGACGGGGAAATCGCGGGGGCTGTGGCGCAGCGGGAAGTAGTGTTCGTCGGCGGTGGTCAGCCAGTCGGAGTCGAAGCTGACGCCGGGGCGTAGGGCGGGGGCGGCGGCCTCGATGTCGGCGCGGGTGAGGGCACTCGTCGGCGGTGTGTCGGTGCCGCTCAGGCTGCTCGTGCCATCTCCCTTGCTTTGGCGGATCAGCGTTTTGCCGGCGAAGAGCAGCCATTCGGCGGAGCGGGTATCGGCATCGATGCGGGGCAGGGCGTGGAGCGCTGCGGGCGTCAAGGCGCCGCCGGCGAGCCGCCGGGCGTCTTCGCGCGACATGCCGTTGCTGCTGGCCAGGCCGAACGGCGCGAGCGACAGCCAGCCGCTGAGCAGCCAGGTCAGCACAAAGACGCCGCCACACAGGCCGAGGAGGTGGTGGTAGCGCTTCCATCCGCTGCGATAGGGCGTCAGCCGTCCGCCGGGATAGCGCCGGCGCCAGCGCAGGCGTTGCCAGCCGAGCCAGATGCCGCCGACGGCGAGCAGCAGGGCGACGAAGCTGGCGTACAGCACGGTATTGCGCCATAGCGGCTGCTGCATGCGCAAGGGGGTGAAATAGAGCCAGTGGACGACGCTGCCCAGGTAGTTCCACAGCCGCTCGCCGCGGCTGGTGTCGAGCACGACGGCGCCGTCGCGTTGCGAAACGTAGATGTCGCGGCCGTCGGTCAGTTCGACACGGAAGAACGGCCGCCGCGCATCATGGCTGCGATAGACAGTCCATTGGTCGTAATCGACCGGCGTTACCGTGTCGACCGTGCCGCCACGGGCGAAGCGCAGCGCGCTGCGGGTGGCGGCGTCGGGGTCGATGCCGGCGATCACCGAGCCGTCGTCGGCATGCACGGCGGACCACCGCCCGCCGCTCAGGAAGCGGTAGGCAGGGCGGCCGCTTTCGGCGTCGAGGCGGACGGACTCCGGCCAGCCCGGCTGCCTGAGCGACCGCCAGGCAGCCAGCGGGGGCAGCTTGACGCTGTCGGCGGCAATCGCCGGCAGGGCGGCGAGGCGTTCCTGTTCCGTGAGTTGGGGACGGGCGACAAAGAGCATGACGACCCCGGAAACGAACCAGCACAGCACCAGCCAACCCAGTGCCATGCCGAGCCAGCGGTGGCCGAGATGCAGCCAGCGTGTCAGCGTCGCCCCCGCCATGTCAGAACTTCAGCTCGGCGACGAGATCGAAGCGGCGCGCCTGGCCCAGCACGAACTGCTGACTGCCGTAGGACGTGGTGGCATAGACCTTGTCCGTCAGGTTGCGGCCGAAGAGGCGCAGCGTCGTCCGGTTATCCACCTTCCAGGCGAGGGCGGCATCGGCGACGACATAGCCGGGCAAGGCGACGGTGTTGGCATTGTCGGCGTAACGCTTGCCGACGTAGCGCCCGCCGAGCGAGGCCTGGAACGGGCCGAAGCGGTAATGGCCCCACAGGTTGGCGACCTGTTCCGGCACGTCGGTGGGCCGATTGCCGGCGCGGCTGCTACCGTCGCTGTCATACAGCACATCGTAGCGAGCCTGAAGGATCGTGTAGTTGCCCTCGAAGCGCCAGTTTTTTCTCGGTGCGATGGCGGCGCTCAATTCTACGCCTTGCGAATATTGGCTACCACCCTGTATCCAGCGCGATGGACTCGCCGGGTCGCGGCTCAGGATGTCGTCTTTATCGATGCGGAACACAGCAGCGGTCCATTCGCCGAGGCCGTTGCCCAGACTTTGCTTGACCCCGGCTTCAACCTGACGGCCCTTGGTCAGCGAGAAATCGCGGTTGGCGACATTGAGCGTGACGATGCTATCGATGGGGTCATGGCCGGCGCTGGCCTGTGCGTAGAGGCTGGTGGTTGCAGTCAGATTGTGTGTCAGGCCGAGTCGCCAGGCATTGCCGTTGAGCCTCTTGTCGAGTCCGCTGCTGCTGACCAGGCTGCGGCGCGAGACGTCGGCCGTGTCGTAGCGGAAGCCTGCGAGGAGCAGCCAGCGTTCGGCGAGTTGCCAGGCATCTTCGGCGTAAAAGGCGTTGAGCGTGGTCTCCGTATCGAATTTCGGGAAGGTCAGGTCGCCGCCGAGAAAACTCCCATGCGCAGGGTTGTTCGCATTGACCGTCGTGCTGCCGGTGAACGCGAAGTTGTTGGTGTTGCGGAAATTGACCTTGGCGACTTCCCAGCCGAAGACGGCACGATGCTGCTCATTGCGGAGGGCGGCTTCCAGGCGGTTGCCCGTCTGCTCCATATTGTGTTTGATTTCAAGGTAGTCCGAGCGGTCCACTGTACGGGGCGACGGGTTGAGGCTGTATTGCTCGAGATTCTTCCAGTGACGATTGGCCTCGAAGTAATAGAGCTCGTTGCGCAGGGTCAGCCAGTTTGTCGCATTCCACTCGACGCGGCCGCGCAGACGCTTGTCTTCGTAGGCGATGGTGCTGTCCTCGACGTTGTAGTTTTCGCGGCGCAGGCTACTGTCGATACGGCCGTTGTTCAGGGGCGTGCCCCAGTAGCGTTCGGGTCTTTGCTGGCTGTAGTCGGCGATAAGCTCGATACGCAGGTTGCTGCTGGGTTGCAGGCGCACGGTACTCATCAGCTTGCCGCCACTCGCTTGGCCGAGATCGCGCTCGCCGTGGCTGAGGTGGCCGTAGGTATCGACCCGGAAACTACCGATCTCGCCGAACCCGCCCGTACCGCCCAGTCCGGCCTGGGCGCTGCCGTCAGTGCCGATGCCGAACAACGCTTCCGCGCTGGCGTTGCGGCTGGGTGCCTTGCGTACCGCATTGATTGTGGCGCCTACCGTGCCGCTGCCGAAAACGACGGATGCCGGTCCACGCAGGACTTCAATGCGCTCATAGCCCCAACTGTCGCTGGGGTGGGTTTGCGTTCCGGCACCGGTGGACAGGCGTACACCATCCTCGGCAACACCAACGGAATTCGGACCGGAAAAGCCGCGTGCCGAAAACGACAACCCTCCATTGCCGCTGGCGCCGATGCCAGTCAGGCCGGTACTGCGGGTAATGGCGTCCATCACCCGGTAATCGCCGCGTTCCCGGATATTGTGGCTGTCGATGGCTTCGACGCTGGCCGGGGTTTCGCGTGTGCTCAGGCCGGTTCGGCTGCCGGTGTTGTTCGGCTGATCGAGGCCGAGGCCGGCGACATCGCGGCTGGCGCTGACGGCGACGGCGGGCAGCGTGGTTTCGGCATGGACGGCGCCGAGGCCGGCCAACGCACCGGCCACAGCGAGTGGCAGTGGGCGCAACGAACGAGGGAAGCTGGCGGGGCGGCGGATTTTCATCAACATGGTCAAACTCCTTGGTTCGACCGTCTGCCCGCGCATGCCGGCACGGCATGGTGTTGGCCCATGCATCGAATGCCGCATCCGCAACCCCGCAGACGGTCAGTTACACCTTGCCGGCCCGCCGGTGGGCGGTACGGCACCTTGCAACAGGCCGGTCTCCGGGCTTGCAAGTCTTGATGCATCGCCTTCCCGCAAGACCCGCGCGCACTGCCTGCCGGCAATGCCACGGCGTTCTTCCAGTGGCTGGCGATCCTGCAGGATCGCCGTGATGCACCCGCACTTGCTTACCGTTGCGGGGGCAGCCGGGGAATTGCGACCTTGCTGCGGTCGCGCACCCCGTTCCCGTTTCACCCGACGCCTTGCGGCGGCGGGCACCTGTTGCCAATGTGTCCGGCGCTACATCCCGTTTCCCCGCCAGGCCGGACGCCGGCGGGGCGCGTATTTCATTCTCCTGATCCGTTGCGGTGGAAGACGAGGTCTTCGACGACCCGGCCGTTCTTCAGATGTTCTTCGACGATGCGATCCATATTCTCGTCAGTGACGTTGTAGTACCACACGCCATCGGGCTGCACGGCGACGATCGGCCCGCCCTGGCAGGCGGCGACGCAGCCGGTGCGGGTGCGCTTGACCCGGGCCGGACCGGCATCGACGCCGAGACCGGCGGCGCGGAACTTGGCCTGCAGGGCGTTGAACAGCGCTTCGCCCTCGCCGTTCTGCGTGCAGCGCGGGCCGGTGCAGATCAGCACCTGCCGGCTATATTCGCGAATCGTCGGCTTGACGATGTCGTCGGCGTCGCGCTCAGCCTTCAATTGCGTTCTCCTCGCCTTCGGGCGGCACCTCGCTGGCCAGCACGGCGGCAATGTAGTCTTCCGGCAGCCGGTATTCGGCCGCCAGTTCGGCGGCGCTCTTGCCGCTCGCCTGAATCGCCGCCATCCAGCCGTTGAGGCCGGTGGACAGCGAACGACCGGCCTGTTCGCCGTCGTGCGTGTTGCGCTCGCCGTCTTCCACCGCGTACTTGTTGGCGTAGCCGCGCGGGGTGACCATCAGGCCGTGCTTGACGAAGGTGTTGGAATTGCCGATCAGCACCGTCGATAACATGCCGATGTCGCACTCGTTCATTTTTTCCAGCGTCGTGAATTCGATGCGCTGCTTCGGCCGGTAGCCGGACTTGACGATGGCGACCGGGGTTTGCGGATCGCGGTGGCGCAGGAAGAGGCGCTGGGCTTCGACGATCTGCTGCGTACGGCGGCCGCTCTTCGGGTTGTACAGCGCAACGACGAAGTCGGCGTAGGCCACGGCATCGAGGCGGCGGGCGATGGTCGGCCACGGCGTCAGCAGGTCGGACAGCGAAATGGCGCAGAAATCGTGCGTCAGCGGCGCACCGACCAGCGCCGCGCAGGTGTTGAGCGCCGAGGCGCCGGGAATGATCTCGACCTCGATCTCCGAATCCGGCGTCCACCCGGCCTGGAACAGCACCTCGAAGGTCGGCCCGGCCATGCCGTAGACGCCGGCATCGCCCGAGGAAATCAGCGCCACCTTCTTGCCCTGGCGGGCGCGGTCGAGCGATTCGATGGCGCGGTCGAGTTCCTCGGTCATCGATTTCTTGATCACTTCCTTGCCCTCGACCAGGTCGGCGACGAGGCGGATGTAGGTGACGTAGCCGATGATCGTGTCGGCCTCGGCAATGGCGGCGCGCGCGCGCGCGGTGAGGTGGTCGTTGCTGCCCGGGCCGAGGCCGACGAGCATGATCTTGCCGGTTTTCACGGTGGCGGGGGCGACTGTTTCAGGTGCGTTCATTGGGGAATCCTTGCAATGGAGACGGTGGCGTTGCGGCCATCCGGGCCGCGCAGCTTGTGTTTTTCGATGATCAGGTGGCTCTGGTCGGTGCCGGCGACGAGAATGGCGGCAGCTTCCGAGACGGAGGGGGTGCCGGTGTACTTGCGCACGGTTTCGGACGGGTTCGGTACCTCGACCTTGGCCAGTTCGGTGGCCGGGTAGAAGCGGATCGTCCAGCCGTTGGCCTGGGCGACTTCGGCAAGGCCGATTTCGTCGGCCTTGAGATCGATGGAAGCGACGGCCCACACGTCGGCCAGCGCGGCCGTGGCTTGGGCCAGCGCTTCGGCGATGCACTGGGCGATGGTGCTGGCGGGGGTGCCGCGGTCGCAGCCGAGGCCGAGGGCGATGTTCATATCCTCCCTCCGTAACCAAGCGTGGTACGGAGCGCCCCCTTCCCCATCGAGAGCGCCGAGCAGCGCAGAGCGACCGGGGGCAGTCGGTTTGCAATGTTTGAGCCGCAGGCGAGTTTTGCAAACCGCCCGGTTGATCGAGCAGCGCAGGGAACCGGGCCAACGGCCCGGCGCGAACGCTGGGGTCGCCTTTCTTTGCTTCCTTTCTTTGGCGAAGCAAAGAAAGGAAGACGCCGCTCAACGGCGGAAAGCAGCGGTTGAAGCGCTTGCATGTACGTCATTGCGGCCGATAAACCACACGCCGTCCGGCAAGTTGCGCGGCGATGCCGTCCGGCATGGCGCGCTGGCTGACCCACAGCACAGCCGCAAACCGATCCAGCGGCACCTCTTCGAGCTTGCCGAACTGCGTCACATTGGCCGGCAGCGGCCCCTTGCGGCCGTTGGCATGGTTCGCCCACCAGTCGGTACTGCCCGCTTCCTGGACCAGTGCCACGGCTTCGTCGTTCACCATCGCCGCGCTGCAGCGGACAATTTCGTCGTGGGTGGCCTCGAATTTCCAGCCCAGTTCGCGGCCGAGCAGGTCGACGGCGATGGTTTCGCGGGCGTCCGAGGCGGTGGTCAGAACCGCTTGCGCACCGAGTGCGGTGGCGAGGTGGCCGGCGAGCTGATTGGCGCCGCCGAGGTGGCCGGAAAGCATGGGAATGACGAACTTGCCGGCTTCGTCGATGACGACGACGGCCGGATCGGTTTCCTTGCTCTTCAGGTGGGGCGCGATGAGGCGGACGACGGCGCCGAGCGAGACGATGCAGACGATGCCGTCGAAGGCGGCGAACAGCGCCGGCACCTGGTCGCCGACCTTGCCTTCGTAGCAGTGGAAGGCGCCGGGGGCGGCATGGCCGCCTTCCGTGCTGAATTTTTCGGGACAGAAGAGCTGGGCACCGGGCAGCGCGGCAACGACCTTGCCGGCCAGGGCGATGCCGTGCTTGGTGATCGAGACGACGGCGATTTTCATGGGAAGGGTTCTCTGTTGGGGTTGGTTTTTATGGGTTTTCAGGCGGCGGCCGTGGCGGAAACATCGACGGCTTCCTTGCGCTTGCGGCAGCCACGGCGCAGTTCGCCACGCTCGCGCTTGGGGTTCTGCACGAGCATCAGCGACAGGTAGTTAACTTTTTCGCCCTTCAGGCTGGCTACGTCACGCACGATGCGTTCGTCCGGCGAGCCGACCTTTTCGATGAAGACCGAGGTGGTCAGCAGCTCGCGACGTTCGAGCAGTTCGATGACCTCATCCACCAGCGGCTTGACCTTGAGCAGGGCCAGGGTGTCGAACTCGTCGAGCAGATGGTCGATGACCTCGACGCCATAGGCGGCCGGGATGATGGCGAAGGTTTCGTCTTCCTCGGCCAGCGTCACGCCGGTGGTCGCGGCGGCGGCGGCGAAGGAGGAAACGCCGGGAATGGTCTCGACTTCAACCGCCGGCACCAGCTCGCGGACGACGCGGGCGAGGTGGCCGAAGGTGGCGAAGGTCGAGGCATCGCCTTCGACCAGGAAGACGAGGTCGCGGCCTTCGGCGAGCAGTTCGACGGTCTGCACGGCGGCGCGGCTCCAGGCCTTGGCGAGGATTTCGGCGTCGCGGGTCATCGGGAAGACCAGCTCGACCGCATCGCCCGGCACGACGATGCCGCCGCGCTCGACGATGGACAGCGCGTAGGATGATTCCTCGGCCTTCTTGACCGGGTACAACCAGCGGGCGCCGGATTGCAGCGCAGCCCAGGCGCGGCGGGTGATCAGTTCGGGGTCGCCGGGGCCGAGCGAGGCGCCGATCAGCTTGCCGTAGCGTTTTGGTTCAGTCATGCGGGTTCTTTCAGTCGAAAAGTACGGTGTTCAATGGGCTTGCCAGGCATCGCGGGCGAGGCGGTACCAGCAGTGCTCGCGCAAGGGATGACCGGCCGGTACGGCCGGGTGCTCGAAGGTTGTGGCGGCCCGGTGCATGCCCAGGCGGGTCATCACGGCTTGCGAGCGGAGGTTGCCGAGAGCGGTGAACGCGACCACCTCATCCAGCGCCAGATCGTCGAAGGCGAAGTGCAAGGCCGTGCGCGCGGCTTCGCTGGCGTAGCCTTGTTGCCAGAACCGACGGGCCAGTCGCCAGCCGATTTCGACGCAGGGCGAGAACGGCAGTTCGGCTACCGGCCGGTGCAGGCCGACAAAGCCGATGAATTCCCCGGTGGCCTTGATTTCCGTGGCCCAGAAACCCCAGCCTTGCGTGTCGATCAACTCCCGGCAGCGTGTAGCCAGCGCATCGCTTTCCGCCGGCTTGAGCGGCGCGGGAAAATGCGCCATCACCTGCGGGTCGGCATTGAGCGCCGCGAAGGGGGCGAAATCTTCGTCCCGCCATTGGCGTAGACGCAGACGCGGGGTCTCCAGTGACGTCATGCGGCGCCTTCCGAGACCCGTTGCCGAGAGGTCGGCAGCCCCGTCAGCCGGTTGTCGCCATAGGTACGCAAGACCTGGGAGACGATGACTTCGTAGCCATCCAGCCACTCAGCCTGCGCCTGCTTGGCTTCAAGGTGCCGGGGGTGTTGCATCAAGGCTTGCAAGGCATCCAGCGATTCCCAGTAGTAAACGTTGGCGAACAGCCCGGTTTGCGGGTTTTCCCACGCTTCTTCGCCGAGATAGCCGGGAATGGTCTTGGCCGCCTCGGCGATGGCTTGATCCAGTTGATGAAAGCGCGCATCGAACTGCTTCTTGCCGAAAATGAAGGTGGAGGCGTACATGGCTTATGCCTTGGCCGCCGTGACCACCCACACCGGGTTTTGCGCGGCGAGGCGGTGCATGTCGAGGATCGGCTGCGAGCGGCTGGCCTGGAGCTGGACGACATCCCATGCCGCGCCCTTTTCCTTGAGCGTGGCGGTGGCGGTGGCGAGGTTCTCCAGCGTCACGAAGTTCATCACCAGTCGGCCGCCGGGTTTCAGGCGGGCGAGGATGAGGCCGATCAGCTCGCCGAGTTCGCCGCCCGAGCCGCCGATGAACACGGCGTCGGGGTCGGGCCAGGTGTCGAGCAGGGCCGGGGCCTTGCCTTCGCACAGCGTGTAGTTGCCGATGCGGAAGCGCTCGGCGTTGGCGCGGGCGTTGGCGGCGTCGCCTTCGTTCTTCTCGATGGCCCAGACGTGGCCGTGCGGTGCCAGACGGGCGCATTCGAGGCCGACCGAACCGGAACCGGCGCCGATGTCCCAAACGAGGGCGTCGGGTTTGAGGCGCAGCTTGGCGAGCGACAGGGCACGCGCTTCCTGCTTGGTGATCAGGCCTTTTTCCGGCGAACGCTGGATGTATTCGAGGTCTTCCAGCCCGAAGCTCGGTTGGGCGGCATCCGGCGTGCGCTCGACGAGGACGACGTTGGGCTGCGGGAAAGTCATGTGCGCTGCCTCGGCCGGAGTGAGTCCGGTGTGGATGATTTCATCGTCGAGCAGCAGGCGGCAGGCGACCGACAGCGTCGCGTCTTCGCCGTAGCCGGCGGCGATCAGCGCCCGCGCCAGCCGGTCGGGCGTGTTCTCCGGGCCGGTGAACAGGGCGACGCGGGGATGCAGCGCAATGGCCCGCATCAGCTTGTAGAGGCCGTGCTCGGGCGTGGCGCCGACAAACCACTCGCCGGCATCGGCGCTGTGGCAGGTCGAGATTTTCACGTCCTGCCAGGCCGTCTTGAAGCGGGCAAAGGCGAGTTGCAGCGTCGATACGGCGGGAATGATCGCGAAGCCATCGCGGCCGAGCTTACCGGTCAGCCACGAGGCGATGCCGTGGCAGAGCGGGTCGCCGGTGGCCAGCGCGACGGCGCTTTTACCCTGAGCGCGGGCATCCAGAATCCAGCCGGCGACCTGGCCGAGCTTGCCGTCCATGTCGAGTATTTCTGCTCCGGTGGCCAGATGCGGTCGAACCAGATCGAGCGTGCGCCCGGCGCCGATCACCACGTTGGCCGTCGCCAGTCGCTGGCGGGCGGTATCGGAAAGGCCGGCCCAGCCGTCGTCGAGGATGCCGAGCAGGGTGGCGGTCAGCGGTGTTTTTGTTTCGGGCGTCATGGTTTTCTCAACATCCAGGCGCGTGGGTTGTGCTCGAAACCCAGCTTGGGGTAGTAATCGTTGGCCTTGGGGGCGGCGAGCAGCACCAGCATGCAGCTTGCGCCGAGACGGCTCTGGGTTTCCTCGATCAGTCGCTTGCCGATACCCTGCTTCTGGTAATCGGCATCGACCGCCAGATCGGCCAGATAGGCGACATAGCTGAAATCGGTCAGCGAGCGCGCGATGCCGACTAGCTGCGTACCATGCCAGGCCGAAATGGTCAGGTTGGCATGCTGGAGCATGTCGGCGAATGCCTCCGGGCGGTCGACCGGCCTCCGTTCGCCGAGGGTGGAGCGGCGGTAGAGCGCGATGGCGGTGTCCACGTCGATGGGTTCATTGACGCGATACGCGATCTCGGATGACAGGGCGAGGCTCATGCCGCATCCTCTTCATCGACCCGGCAAATGAACTGGCCTTCGAAGTCGCAGACCAGCACAGCGAGGTGGTAGTCGCCCGGATAATGGCCCTTGAGGCTGCGGATGGCCTTTTTCGCCAGCTGGCGGTGGAATTCGACGGCCAGGCCGAGCTTGGCCAGTCGTTCGGCGGCAAAGCGGGCGGTTTCGGCGGCGCGGATTTCCTCGATCAGGTCGTCCGGGGCGCCGACTTCGCGCGCCGAGTCGGCGAGGATGTCGCGGTCGACTTCGGCTTTCCAGGCATGCGTCACGGCGAGACCCTGGCACATCTTGGTCAGCTTGCCGACCATGGCGCCGATATAGACGTGCGGCAGCTTGCGCTTGATGGCGCTGGTGAAGGCCGCCTTGACGAAGTCGCCCATCTGCACGAAACAGGACTCGTCGAGTTCCGGCAGCTGCTTCATCGCGAATTTCTCGGTGCGGCCGCCGGTCGTGAAAACGACGCTGGTCTGGCCCTGCCTGGCGGCGACATCGACCGCCTGCACGACGCTGGCGCGGAACGCGGCGGTCGAATAGGGACGGACGATGCCGGTGGTGCCGAGGATGGAAATGCCGCCGAGGATGCCGAGGCGGGCGTTGAGCGTCTTTTTCGCCATCTCGTCGCCGCCGGGGACCGAAATGGTGACTTCCAGCCCGTCGTGGTCGAGCAGTTCGCCGGCCACCGCGCGCACGTTGTCAATGATGTTGCGGCGCGGCACCGGGTTGATCGCCGGGCCGCCGACTTCGAGGCCGAGTCCATCCTTGGTCACGACGCCGACGCCGAAACCGCCCTTGAGCACGACTTCACCGGCGTGGTGCTTGAGGATGCGCACGTCGGCGGTCATGTGCGCGCCGTGTGTCGCGTCGGGGTCGTCGCCGGCATCCTTGACGATCACCGCGTGCGCCAGCCCGGCGCTTTCCTCGACACTGCCGTCGGTGACGGCAAAGCTCACGTCCTGGCCATTGGGCAGCCGGCAGACAACGGTTTCCGGCACTTCGCTCTGCAGCAGCCCGAGCGTTGCCGCCCGCGCCGCTGCTGCCGAGCAGGCGCCGGTGGTGAAGCCGGTGCGGTTGCCGCGCTCGCGCTTGGCGTCGCCCTTGCGCACTTTTTCCGGTTTGGTTGCCGCGTCGAGCGCGGCAACCTTGTTTTCTTCGCTCATCGTGTGTTGGCCAAGGGGTCAGGCGACCTGTTTCTTCTGCGCCGCTTCGGCCAGCGACAGCATGGCGTGGATGGCCGCGACGACCAGCGTCGAGCCGCCCTTGCGGCCCTTGATGGCGACCCACGGCACTTCGCTGACCGTCATCATCAGGTCCTTCGACTCGGCGGCCGAGACGAAACCGACCGGCATGGCGACGACCAGTGCCGGGCGCACGCCTTCCTCGCGGATCAGGCGGACCAGTTCGATCAGCGCGGTGGGCGCATTGCCGATGCCGACGATGGCCCCGTCCAGCTTGCCTTCGCGGTGCGCCTTGCGCATGGCTTGCACGGCGCGGGTGGTGTCTTCGGCCTTGGCCTGCTCGATCACATCCTCGTCGGAAATGTAGTGGTGCGTGGTCAGGCCGAAATGCTTGAGGCGCGGCTTGGAGAGGCCGACGCAGATCATTTCGACATCGGCGACGATCGGCGTGTTGCCCTTGAGCACGGCCTGGAAGCCGGCAGTCATTGCGTCCGGATGGAAGGCGGTCAGGCCGTTGAATTCGAAGTCGGCGTTGGCGTGGATCATCCGGCGCACCAAGGGCCATTGTTCGGCGGTGTAGCCGTGCGGGCCGGCTTCGGCATCGATGACGGCAAACGATTCGTGCTCGATGGCGCGGCCGGCGGCGGTCAGTTGTTCGGTGGCGGTATTGAATTGGGTCGTCATGCTCGTCTCCGTGCGATCAGTCGTGTTTGTGTGAACAGCCGTGATGATGCGCATGGCCGTGATCGTGTCCTTGATGGTGATCATGGCCGTGCGCGCAACCGCCGCCGGTGGCGGTGTGGCTGTGATCGTGCAGATGTTCTTCCTCGGCCAGTTCGCGGTATTTGCAGCCGTCGCATTCGAGCATGCCGCCGGCCGGTTGTTCGCCATCGACCTTGGTGTCGAGCAGTTCGAAAATGCCCTTGTCGAAGCCGAAATGCGTGCCGAGCGCGAAACTGATTTGCGGGTACTGGCGTTGCAGGCGTTCAACCTGCTCCTTGATGCGCTCGATCAGCACGCCGGTGAACAGATAGACCGGGATGATGGCGATCTGCATCATGCCCAGCCGGACCTGGCGCTGGACCATGGTTTCCAGGCGCGGCCAGGTGACGCCGGTGAAGGCGAGGTCGACCAGTTCGTGGTCGTTGTCCTCGAAAATCCAGCGCGCCATCTTGGCCAGTTCGCCATTCGCCCCGGCGTCGGACGAGCCGCGGCCGAGCAGGATGACGCCGGTGGTCATCGGGTCCGGCATGGCCAGTTGCTTCATCAGGCGTTCGAGTTGCCCCTGCAGCACGGCGAAGATCTCGCGCCCCATGCCGAGGTGGCGGGTGACGACGAACTCGACGCCTGGATGGCGTTCGCGTGCTTCTTCCAGTGCGTGCGGCAGCTCCATCTTGACGTGGCCGGCGGCGTTGAGGATGAAGGGAATGGCGACAACCCGCCGGGCGCCCCGCGCGGCGCGGTCGAGGCCTTCGTCGAGCAGCACGTCGGCGTGCTCGATGAAGCACACCTCGATGCGCCACTCGGGATGGCGCTCGCGCCACTGGGCGGCGAAGTTGATCGTTTCCGTATTGCCTTCACGGCCGCGCGAACCATGGCCGACGAGGAGGAGGGTGGTGTCGTTAGTCATTGGGTTTCTCAGATGCCTTGCGGAAGCGGTGCGTGAAGGTGGGGTCGTAGAGCTTGGAGCGGATCAGGTCCGGCCAATCGGCGGCGCCCAGCGTCGGGCTGGCGACGATCATGGCCTGGCTGGCGATTTTCTCGTCCTGGCATTTCCGCTTGATGTCCTTGATCGTGCCGCGCACGATTTTTTCCTCGCCCGGCCAGCTCGCTTTCTGCACCACCAGGATCGGTGCATCTTCAGACCAGTCGGCGGCGAGCAGCGCTTCCTGGACCTTGTGCAGTAGCGTGATCGACAGGTAGATGCAGAGCGTCGACTTGTGCGCGGCCAGCGATTCGAGATCTTCGCCGGGCGGCATCGGCGTCCGGCCGGCAACCCGGGTCAGGATCACGGTTTGGGTAACTTCAGGCAGGGTCAGCGTCTCGCCGGCGGCGGCCAGCGAGGCCATTGCCGAGGAAACGCCCGGGACCACCGCCCATTCGATGCTGGCGGCGGTCAGCGGCCGCGTCATCTCGATCAGCGCGCCGTAGAGGCCGGGGTCGCCGGTTTGCAGGCGGACCACGGTTTCGTGCTTTTCAGCCGCCGCGATCAGCCACTCGGTCATTTCCTCCAGCGTCATGTCTTTGGAGTCGCGGATTTCGCAGCCCTCGGGCGCGAACAGCGTTGCCGCCTGGTCGACCAGCGAGCCGGCGAACAGCACCGCGCCCGATGCTTCCAGCAGCTTGCGGCCCTTGACGGTGATCAGGTCGGGGTCGCCCGGGCCGGCGCCGACAAACCAGATCTTGCCGGCCATCAGGGCTTGCTCCGGCAAGCCGTAGCGTGGTTCAGGCGATAGTGCATGGTTTTTCCTCGGGTTGAAGCGCCCCGGGCAGCATCGCCAGCAGGGCATCGGTTGAGCGGGGGCGCGGCTCAGCGGGTACCAGGCCTTGCGCGGCGAGCCGGGCATGGAGCGGGATTACCGACGGCAGCGGCAAACCGGCGGCGGCCAGTTCGGCGGTCCGTTGCGGCAGTTCGCCGGCGGGAAAGCTCGCCACGCAACGCCCGGCCGCCATGATGTGAATGTGATCGGCCCAGCGGTAGGCGAAATCGACATCGTGCGTGGACAGCAGGATGCTCATGCCCTGCTCGTGCAGATCGTCGAGAATCGCCAGCAGGTCGGCCTGCATGGCCGGGTCGAGGCCGGCCTTGGGTTCGTCGAGGACCAGCAGTTCGGGATGCATGGCCAGCACGCCGGCAATGCAGACGCGCTTTTTCTGCCCGAAGCTGAGTTGGTGCACCGGTCGTTCGCCGATTTCGGCCAGGCCGACGGCCGCCAGGGCTGCGGCGACGCGCCGGCGCACGGTGTCGTCGTCGAGGCCGAGATTGAGCGGGCCGAAAGAAACGTCCTCGGCGACGCTGGCCGAGAAGAGCTGGCGATCCGGATTCTGGAAGAGCATGCCGACCCGGCTGCGCAGTTCGCGCAGTCCGTTGCGCCCGTAGTCGACCGGCTGGCCGGCATAGCGCACTGTGCCGCTGGTCGGGCGCAACAGGCCGTTGGCATGCTGGAACAGGGTTGTCTTGCCCGAGCCGTTGGCGCCGAGCAGCGCATTGCGGCTGCCGCGCAGGATGTCCAGCGAACAGCCGTCCAGGCCGGTGTTGCCGTCGGCATAGCGAAAGGCTACCTGCTCGAATTGCAGCAGGATGTCGTCGCGCGGCAGCGTCATGCCAGTTGCCCGATCATGATGAGCAGCGTCCCGCCGGCGAGTGCCAGCAGGCTGTCGCGCCGGGCGTGCGGGAAGGTTCGCGCCATGAAGCGCAGCGGTCCGTCGCTGTTGCGGGCCTGTGCGGCGACATGCAGCGCCTGGGCGCGTTGCCAGACCTGCACGGCGAGATTGGCGATCAGTCCGCCCAGCGAACGCCAGGCATGGCGACGCGTGGCGTAGCCGAGACGCGCCGTCTGCGCGGTCACCGTGTCATGCACCGTCGCCGAGAAAACCGACAGCATGCGGTAGCCGAGCACTGTCAGGTCGAGCAGTAGCGCCGGGGTTTTCAGGCGGCGGAGCAGGTCGATCAGGTCCGGTAGCGGCGTCGTCAGGACCAGCAGCAACAATGCAGCGAGCGCGGCCAGCGAACGGCTGCCCACCTGCCCGAGCTGCGCTCCGGCGTCGGGTGCTCGGGTCAGTGCCAGCCCGCCGCCGTCGACGCTGCCCAGCGACAAGGCGAGCGACAGGCTGCTCAGGGCGAGAAAGAGAAGGGGCGCTGCCGCCGCCCGCAGATAGGTCGGGATGGGAACGCCGGCAGCCAGGCGGGTGACGGCGAACAGCAGGCCGGCGACCGCCAGCGCGCCGCCCGGCGTCGGCGCGGCAAATGCCGCAACCACGCCGGCCAGCGCAAACAGCCCCTTGGCGACCGGCGAGACCGGCCGCCAGCGGCTGACGCAGGCGGCGTGCTCAAGGTGCATCGTCACCCTTTTCGGCGGCGCGCCGGTACTTCTCGCGGGTGACCGACACCCCGAGCCAGTAGCCGATGATGCCGGCGCCCAGCGCCGCCTGCAGCGCGAACAGCAGCGACTCGATCTCCTTGCCCGGCGGCGTCAGGATGGATTCGAACCAGGGGCGGTAGTTCGGCGCCAGTTCGCCGATGGCCTGTTGGCCCTGGGTGTCGGAGCCGCCGAACAATTCGGCGTCCGGGTCCGGCTTTTGCACCAGCCACAGGGGGAGGGCGGTGAGCAGCACGACCCCGAGCAGCAGCAGGATGGTTCTCGGCTTCATGCTTTGACTCCGCCTGGTCCGGACAGCCGCAGCGCCAGCAGTTCCTGCGCATTGAAGCGGCGCAGGGCGTTGAAGATCAGTACGGTGAGCAGTCCTTCGCTGATCGCCAGCGGAATCTGGGTGAGCGCGAAAATGCCGGCGAACTTGACGAAGGCGCCGACAAAACCGCTGATGGGGTCGGGGAAGGCGAAAGCCAGCTGGCCTGCGGTGGTGACGTAGGTCATCAGGTCGGCCAGGCAGGCGGCGAGAAAGACGGCGACGCTGCACGAGGCGCGGCAGGCGGTGGCGAGCCGGAACACGCCAGCCGCGACGAGGGGGCCGACGACGGCCAGCGAGAACAGGTTGGCGCCCAGCGTGGTCAGTCCGCCGTGGGCCAACAGCAGGGCCTGGAAGAGCAGGACGACGAAGCCGATCGGCGCCATCGCCGCCGGTCCGAACAAGATGGCGCCCAGCCCGGTGCCGGTCGGGTGCGATGAGCTGCCGGTCAGCGACGGCAATTTCAGGGCGGACAGAACGAAGGAAAAGGCGGCGGCGACGCCGAGCAGCATGCGCAGTTCCGGATGCTCGCGCAGCCGGCGATTGACCGAATGGATGCCGTAGGCGACGAAAGGCACCGCCGCCAGGCTCCAGCCCACGGCATGCTCGACCGGCAAAAAACCTTCCATGATGTGCATGATTCATCCCTCAGCAAACATCGAAACATGCCAAGGGGGATATGACGGATGCGGGACGGATGGCGGCGTGTACCCGGAGTGGATAAGCAACGGCAAGCCAACTGCACCTTTCCCTTTACCCCGGAGAAATGGCACGACATTGGTTTCAGGCCGGTCTTCTGGCTCGCCTTCAATCTTCTCCACCGGCCTTCCCATGCGATGCGCACAGTGGCGTGGGGTGGAGTCGTCAGGCCTACAGCAGCGGGGGCTGCGCCGGACTGTCTGCTTGCGCAGCATCACCGGCTTCCCGTTTCACCTGCCCCACGACTGTGAGGTCAGGCACCTAAAACTGCACTGATTCTACTCTGAAACTTTCTGGGGGATAAAGCTTTTCGCCGCGTGCGTGGCTGGCAAACCGCCCGGCGCGGCTCAGTGCCGGGCGTAGATGGAGGTCTTGCCGTCCTTCTTAACCAGCAGGGTTTCGTAGAACTCGCGCCGCACGCGGGGGGCGACGGCGCTGTCCTTTTCCAGCACGGTGCAGGCCGTTTCGCAGGTCGGGCTGGAGAATTCGCGGCCGGGCGCGCCGAGCGGCAGGCCGGGAACCGCCAGGCCCAGCGCCTTCGGTTTTTCGGCGAGCAATTCCTTGATCTGGTCGGCGTGCACATGGCCTTCAATGAAGTAGCCGGCTACCAGGCCGGTCGGTACGGCCTCCAGGTCACGCGGTACTTTCAGGCGGCGTTTGACGGCTTCCATGTCGTCCGTCTGCGTCACTTTCACGGTGAAGCCGTTCTGGCGCAGATGCTCGGCCCATTCGATGCAGGCCAGGCAGACCGTCGGCGTATAGACCTCGATGACCGGCAGGGGCTGGGCGGCGGCGATCTTGGCGCAGAGCAACGCCAGCAGCAGGGCGAAACGCTTCAGCATGGCTTGCCCGCCTTGCAGCCCTTGAGTATCCACAGCGAGATGATGCCGGCGGTTTCGTCGGCCTTGACCTTGCGTGCCATGGAGCCGGCGTCACGACCGTTGTCCGTCTTGGCCAGCGGGTCGGCGCCGGCCTCGAGCAGCAGTTGCGTGTGCGTCGTGCGGCTGCCGTAGGCCGCCATGTGCAAAGGCGTTGCCCCTTCGTTGTCGCGCGCATTGGGGTCCGCCTTGGCGGCGATCAGCACCTTGAGCGCACTGGTGTCCGGGTTCATGGCTGCAAGATGCAGCGGCGTCGAGCCGAGTTCTGTGCGAACGTCGCGTTGCTTGGGGTCGGCCGCGAGCAACTTGCTGACTTCGGCTCCGGTTCCGGTTCTTGCCGCGTCATGGATCGGCCGGTCGTGGCTGGTGGGCTGGCTGAAGGCCGGTGCGCTGACGAACAAGGCGAGCAGGATGGGCAGCAGTTTTTTCATGGGCGTGGCGCTTGGGTCGGGAGGATCATTGTTGCGTTAGTCTATTGGACAATCCTTGATCTGTCGCAGTTTCGTTATTCCCTAATATAATGATTCCATTGATGAATTGGCGGAAAACGGAGGCGATGGAGATGGGGAGTATTGCGCGTCACCTACGCATCGAGGGGCGGGTGCAAGGGGTCGGTTATCGTTGGTCGATGTTGGAACAGGCTCGCGCCCTGAGGGTCAATGGCTGGGTTCGCAATCTTGGCAGCGGCGATGTCGAGGCCATGCTGGCCGGCGAAGAGGAGGCGGTCCTCAAGCTGATTGCCTGGGCGCAGCGCGGCCCGGCCCATGCCCGGGTCGAACGGATCAACGTATCCATCGGCAGCGGCGACTTCACGGATTTCGCGCAACTGCCCAACGCTTGAAACGCGGCCAAGCTGCGGGGCGATTCGCCTAGCCCGTCTTGCGACGGAGCAAGTGATTGACGATGAAGGACAGCACGACTTCGCCACGCTGATTGATCGCGTGATACTTCAAGCGGGCAATGCCGCGATCCGGCTTGGAATTCGAGGGCCGTACTTCCAGCACCTCGATTTCACTGTGCAGGGTATCGCCCGGCCGCACCGGCGCCAGCCAGCGCAATTCGTCGATGCCCGGCGACCCCATGCTCGATTCGGCCAGCACGCCGGACTGGATGAAGAGGCGGAAGCAGATGGCCAGGCTCTGGAAGCCGCTGGCGATCAGCCCGCCATATGGCGAATCGGCCGCCGCGTTGGCGTCGAGATGGAAAGCCTGCGGGTCGTAGCGCCAGGCGAAGTCGATGATTTCGGCTTCGGTCAGCGTCAGGCCGGGCGAGGTAAAACGCTGGCCGGGGATGAGGTCGTCAAGGTAGCGGGTATCCATGCGGTCTCCTGAGGTCTGTCTACGGGTTGATACATTGCGCGACGGAGGTTTCTCCCCGGCTGCCGCAGGGTGTTGCTTGACCCGGGGCGGGGTGGGGCGTGCCGTCGGCGTCGATGTGGGCGGCGAGGGTTTCCCAGTGCCGCACGCCGTCGCGGTCGATTTCCAGGCGAAGCAGCCAGCCCCGGCGGCCGTTTTCGTAGTCGAAGCCGTCGAAGATAAAGTTGCCGAGGCTGTAGACGATGGGTTTGTCTTTGTAGATGTCGGCCCCTTGCGTGACGTGCGGATGGCTGCCGACGACCAGGCTGGCACCTTCGTCGATCATGCGGCGGGCGAAGGTCTTCTGGCGCTCGTCGGGTTGGGTGTTCTTTTCCCAGCCCCAGTGCATGAAGGGGATGACGTGGTCGGCGCCGGCAGCCTTGGCGGAACGGATGTCGGCGATGACCTGTTCGTCCTCGCTCCACGCGATGCCCGGCGTCTGTGGACCGCCCTCGAAGCGGCGCGGTTTGTATTCGTTGTAGCCGAGGACGGCGATCTTCATGCCCTTCTTCTCGATCCACAGCGGGCGGTGGGCTTCGGCGAGGTCGCGGCCGCCGCCGAAGCGGGCAATGCCGGCAGCGTCGAGGTGCTGGGTCGTTTCGATGAAGGCTGCCTGGCCGTAGTCGCCGGAGTGGTTGTTGGCGAGCGAGACGGCGTCGAAGCGGCCTTGAAGAACCTTCAGGGTTTGCGGCGCGGCACGGAACGACCAGATTTTGGAGGGTTGGGCCTGCCCGCCGTCGGCGACGGCGCATTCGAGATTACCGATACGGTAGTCGGCGGCTTCAAGGATGGATGCAAAGGGGGCGAGCGGATCGCCGCCTGCGGCGATGACACGGCCGGGGCCGTCATCGAGCATGATGTCGCCGGCGAAGATCAGGGTCAGCGGTTCGGCGTGCGCGGCGGCAGCCAGGCAGGTGGCGGCGAACGTCGTGGTCAGGTGTTTGAGGTTCATCGCGGCGCCCCTTCGCGGAGTTCGCACCAGTAAATCAACTCGCTCTCGCGCTTGGGTTCGTAGATGCGCTGCAGCCCGGTGAAACCGTAGCGTGCCTGGTTGCGTACCGGGTAGGGGTGGCTGGCGTGCTGCAGTGGGATCGGCGCTTCGCCGAGATCGGCGTGAATGTAGAGGTTGATGCGCGCCAGGTCGGCTGGCTCGGGCACGAAGACAATGCGGAACAGGAAGAAGGAGCCTATGGCGGTCGGTACGCCGCCATAGGGCGATGCGGTCGGGGCGCTTTCGATAGTCTGCGTCTCGCCGCCGTAGGTCAGGTGGCAGGCGACGGTTTCGGCGTGGGCAGCGGCTACGGTGGCAAAAAGCAGGCTTGAAACCAGTGCAGCGACAAGGCGTTTGGGCATGGGGGAAGTTGGCATTCCGGGTACAAGTGGCACACAGCGGTGTGCCAGTGCGGTGAGGATGTGGGTGGCATTCTACCCCGCCGTCTCCCGTGCGTTGCGTGTTGCCGGATGGAGGTGGGCGTTGGGCAGTTGTGCGGATTGATGCCGGTCGTTTGGCTGCTGCTGCCGGGTTTTCGGTCATTCGCTTGAAAATGCAATTGCGAATTGTTATCATCTAGAAATTAGCCAGCCAATCCCGTTCTCTGCGACCCGGAAAGCCAGCCAGTCGATCAAACATACAAACGGGGGCTGGTGTGCAGCGCTGCAATTCTTTTGGCAATTCATTCAGGATCAAGACTATTCCGCTGATGGTGGCGCTTGTGCT
Organism: Dechloromonas sp. ARDL1; assembly: GCF_051122455.1. Classification (NCBI taxonomy): domain Bacteria; kingdom Pseudomonadati; phylum Pseudomonadota; class Betaproteobacteria; order Rhodocyclales; family Azonexaceae; genus Dechloromonas; species Dechloromonas sp. ARDL1. The sequence continues at coordinate 2,063,250 of NZ_CP168939.1, read as the reverse complement.
GCCAGCCTTGGCGGCGGCTCAGGAAACGAGGGGCGAGACGACGCTGTCGGCGGTCCGGGTGTCCGAGCGGGTAATGGGCGAGAAAACCGAGGGTTCCGGTTCCTATACCACCGGCAAAACGAAGACGGCCACGCCGCTCAGCCTTTCTCCACGCGATACGCCGCAGTCGGTATCGGTCATGACGCAGCAACGCATCGAGGACCAGGGCTTGTTGAACATCACGGATGTGGTCAATAACGTCACCGGCGTGTCGGTCAACCAGTACGAGACGCACCGCGCCCAGTTTCATGCGCGGGGCTTCGATATCAATACGCTGATGGTCGATGGCGTGCCGACGACCTGGGATCAGCAATGGAGCTCGGGCGAGATCATGACCGGCCTGGCCATCTACGACCGGGTGGAGGTGGTGCGCGGCTCGACAGGTTTGACAACAGGCGCCGGAGATCCGTCGGCGGCGATCAACCTGGTGCGCAAACGGGCGAGCAGCAAGGAGCTGACCGGTACGCTGCAGCTTGGCTACGGCAGCTGGAACGAAATGCGCGGCATGCTCGATGCGGCGACCCCGGTCAACGAGGCGAAGACCCTGCGTGCCCGCATCGTCGGCGAGTATGTCGAGCGTGGCAGTTGGGTGGATAACCTGGAGAACAAGAACCAGACGGTGCTGGCGACTTTCGAGGCCGACCTGACACCAAATACCCTGCTGTCGGCCGGCATCAGCCGGCAGGAAAACAGTCCGCGCGGTTCGATGTGGGGCGGCTTGCCGGTGTGGTACAGCGACGGCAGCAAGGCCAACTGGGATCGCTCGAAGACGACAGCGGCCGACTGGACGCGCTGGGATTCGACCTACGAAAACTACTTCGCGACGCTGGAGCATCGCTTCGCCAACAACTGGAAGGTCAAGGCCAGCTACAGCCATGGCGACCGCAAGGCCGATTCCTACCTGCTGTACCTGTACGGCACGCCGGATCGCACCACTGGCCTGGGCCTGTTCTCGTGGCCGGGTTCCTATCAGGTGCATACGCAGCAGGAGGATTTCGGCCTGCAGGCGAACGGCCCGTTCGCGCTGTTCGGCCGCATGCACGAATTGGCCCTTGGCTACACCTACGCCTACCAGCGTTTTACGGCCAATAGCCGGGCAGCGAGCACCTTCGGCTCGGTCGGCAATTTCAATGCCTGGAATGGCAAGAACTTCCCGGAGCCGAGCTGGGGGGCGCCCACCTATTACGGCAAGGGCGAGACGCGACAGGAAGCGCTGTTCGCAGCGGCACGCATCAACGTCGCCGATCCGCTCAAGGTGATCCTCGGCAGCCGCCTGACCCGATACGAGAAATCGGGCGACGATGCATCGACCAGCTCGTACGCGATCAAGATCAACGACCAACTGACACCCTATGCGGGGATCATCTACGACCTGAACGACAACCTGTCGCTCTACGCCAGCTATACCGACATCTTCCAGCCGCAGCAACGGCGCGATATTAGCGGAAAATTCCTCGATCCGGTCATTGGCAAGAGTACCGAGGGGGGCGTCAAGGGTGAGTTCTTCGGCGGTCGCCTGAACGCCTCGCTGGCTGTGTTCCGCATTGCGCAGGAAAACCTGGCGCAGAGCACGGGCCAGACCATCCCGGGTACGACGCCGCCTGAAACCGCCTACCGCGCCAGCAAGGGGGCGACCAGCGACGGCTACGAGCTTGAACTGGCCGGCGAACTGATACCGGACTGGAATGTCAGCGCCGGCTACACGCACTTCAAAGCAAAAGACGCGAAAGGGGCCGACGTCAACAGCATCTACCCACGCGAGCTGTTGAAGTTGTTCACCACCTATCGCCTGCCGGGCGCGTTGAATGCGCTGACCGTTGGCGGCGGGGTGAACTGGCAGGGGGCGACCTATACCTTCGTCGGTGGCGAGAAGTTCGAGCAGAAGGCTTACGCGCTGGTTAACCTGATGACGCGCTATGACTTCAGCAAACAGCTTTCCGCCCAGCTCAACGTCAATAACCTGTTCGACAAGACCTACTACGGCATGTTCGATGCGTACAACCAGTACACCTACGGTGCGCCGCGCAATGCGACCCTGACCTTGAAGTACCGGTTCTGACGGCGATGTACGGAAACCGCCTGCGCCTGTGGTCGTGGCTGCATACCTGGAGCAGCCTGGTATGCACGCTCTTCATGCTGCTCCTGTGTCTTACCGGGCTGCCGCTGATTTTTCACCACGAGATCGGGCATTGGCTCGGCACCGAGATCGAGGCGCCGGCGATGGCGCCCGATGCGCCGCGCGCCAGCCTGGACCGGGTGTTGGCAGCGGCGCAGGTACAGTATCCGGAGCGTGTCGTGCAATACCTCTCACAGGAGAAGGACGAGCGCGACAAGTGGTTCGTGACGATGACGCCGACGCCCGAGCCGACCGACGATTTCCGTTCGGTGGTCGTCGACGCGCGCAGTGCCGAGGTGCTCGGCCAGCCGCGCTTCGACGAGGGCTTCATGCGGGTCATGTTCAAGCTGCATGTCGATCTCTTCACCGGCTTGCCCGGCAAGCTTTTTCTCGGTTTGATGGGCTTGCTACTGCTGGTTTCCATCATCAGCGGCGTCGTGCTCTACGGGCCGTTCATGCGCAAGCTGGCGTTCGGCACGGTGCGCCGCGAACGTCGCCCGCGGCTGAAGTGGCTGGACCTGCATAACCTGCTGGGCATCGTCACGCTGGTCTGGTTTTTTGTCGTCGGCGCGACGGGCATGATCAATACTTGGGCCGACCTGCTGATTAAATATTGGCAGCACGACCAGTTGAGCATCTTGCTGGCGCCCTATCGCGAGCAGCCAATGGTGCACCCTGCGGAGCGCGCATCGCTGCAAAGCGCGTTCGAGGCGGTACAACGGCAGGTTCCGGATAGCGCCGTGTCGTTCATCGCCTTTCCCGGCACGGCCCTGTCGAGTCCGCACCATACGACTTTCTTCCTGCGCGGCAATGCCCCATTGACTTCGCGCCTGCTACAGCCGGTGCTGGTCGATGCGCGTACTGCAGAGGTCACGGCTGCGCCCGCCTTGCCCTGGTACCTGACAGCCTTGCTCGTCTCACAGCCCCTGCATTTCGGTGACTACGGCGGCCGAGCGATGCAGATTCTGTGGGCCTTGCTGGATATCGTCACCATCGTCGTCCTGGGGAGCGGGGTCTATTTGTGGGTGCAGCGTCGACGGCGCCCCTCTCGTCTGTCTGCTGCCGTCGCACAGTCGGAGGCGGCGGGATGAGGGGGCGTGTCGATATCTGGGTGTGGCCCACTGTACTCGGGGTGTTGACGGCCATCGGCCTGATGTCCGCCCTGTTCAGCGAAGGCGGTTTCGGGGATGTGCTGGCCGCCGTCTGCCTCGCCTCGCCCGTGGCGGTCGGTTTATGGTTCGGCTGGTTCCGCGATTCGGGAGTTGATAGGCGTGGCCGCTGAGCAGGGTATCTCTCTGCACAGTACCCTGGGGCAACAGGAAAATATCTGCCCTTGTAGTTCTGCAGCGGGATTACTGCTTTGCTGCGGGCTTGAGTTCCAGATTGAGCGGCTGTTCCGGTGACGGGTAGGTCTTGCTGCCGGCGAAGCGCCGCTTGCCGTGCTGGTCGATTTGGGCGGTGACGGTGAGGCTCGGCTTCTTGCCCAGCAGGTCGCGGTCGATGCTGGCCGAGAATGGGATCGGGGGTTGCGCACCATTCAATTCATAGCGTTGTTCGACCAGAGTACGGCCGGCTGAGCGGATGCGGATGGTCAGGATGGCGTCGGGCGGCAGGGCGATCCGCGCCAGGTAGCTGACCGTGCCGCCGATCTCGATGAAGCTGCTGGCTGCTGCCGGCGTGGTTGTGGAGGGTGCTGCCGGAGAGGGCGGCGGTACGGCGCCACGCGCGCAGCGGCGCAAGTTGCCTTTGCCGTCCTCAAGCACGGCATCGTCGCCCTTGGTGTGCAGGCGAATCTCGCCCCGGCGGTACTGCACGCCGGAGGCGGAGGGTACTTGCGGCAGCACCACCGCTTCGTCGGCGAAATGCAGGGTGGCGAGCGGGCGGCCCTCGGCGTCGGCGGTGAAGGCGATCTCCAGGTTGCTCCCGTTGTCGCAGGCGTAGGGAAATCGATCGTCGGCAGCGTGTGCGGAGAGGGCGGCGAGAAGCAACAGCAGGGCAGGTGTTTTCATGCGGGGTCGAGTTCGGGAAGCGTTGTCCAGTGGCCGTCGATGAGGCCTTCGATCGGCCGGAAGGCCGCCTTGTAGGCCATCTTGCGGCTTTCGGCAATCCAGTAGCCGAGGTAGAGGTAGCGCAGGCCGAGCGCCCGGGTCTGGGCGGCCTGCCAGAGGATGTTGTAGGTGCCGAAGCTGGCGCCCGGGACATCGGGGTCGTAGAAGGTGTAGACGGAGGAAAGCCCGTCATCGAGTACATCGATCAGGCTGACCATGCGAATGGCCTGGTCGTCGCTGAATTCGATCAGTCGCGTGTCGACGCGGCTCTGCAGCAGGAACTGGGCGTACTGTTCGTGGCTGTCCTCGTCCATGCCGCCGCCCGGATGGCGGGATTGCTGGTAGCGGTTGTAGAGGTCGTAGTGGTTGTCGAGGTAGGCCAGCGGTAGTTCGCGTGCCCGCAGGTTGGCGTGGTGCTTCGCTGCCCGGCGCTGGCTGCGGTTGGGTTCGAGGTCGGCAACGGGAAGACGGACCGGAATGCAGGCGCGGCAATGGTCGCAGTGTGGGCGGTAGGTGAAGATGCCGCTACGCCGGAAACCGGCGCGCACGAGCGAGCTGTAGATTTCGTCGTCGATCAGGTGGGCCGGGGTGGCGACTTGCGAGCGCGCCTCGCGATCCGGCAGGTAGCTGCAGGGATAGGGCGACGTTGCGTAGTAGAGCAGCAACGAGAAGGGCAGTTCGGCGTCGTCGGGCTGGGCCATGGCTATTGCCCGGAAGGCTCTGTTGCCCACACCGAACGCGGGTTGCCCGTGGCGATCAACACGGAGAGCTTGTCCACGAAGTCCTGGCGCGGAATTTCACGGCCGCCAAGCGAGGCGAGGTGGTCGGTATACATCTGGCAGTCAATCATCCCGAATTGGTTGGCAACAAGATAACGCACGAGGTGGGCGAAGGCGACCTTCGATGCGTCGGTTCGGTGGGAGAACATCGATTCGCCGTAGAACATGCGACCGATGGCCAGTCCATACAGGCCGCCGACCAGGGTATCTCCCTCGTAGGTTTCGACCGAGTGGGCCCAACCGAGTTCGTGCAGGCGGCAATAGGCTGCGAATATCTCGTCGTTGATCCATGTACCGTTCTGGCCGGGGCGCGGGGTTTGTGCGCAATGGGCGATGACTGCACGAAAATTGCTGTCGAAGCGGACGGTGAAGCGCTGGCGCCGAACGAGCTTGTCGAGCGAGCGGGTCAGGCGGAATTCTGCCGGAAAGAGCACCATGCGCGGATCGGGGCTATACCACAGCGGATGACCTTCGACCGTTCCCCAGGGAAAAATGCCGTGCCGATAGGCGCCAAGTATCCATTCAGGTGCCAGGCTGCCGCCGATGGCGAGCAGGCCATCCATGTCCTGGCGTGCCGATTCGACGGGTGGAAAAGTGTCGAACGGGCTGAGGAATGGAATCACGCGTGATCGTGATGCGACTGTTTCTTGAAGGCGATGACGTGATCGGCATCGAGGCGGATGCCGATCTTTTCGCCCAGGGCATGATTGTGGTGCGAGGGAACCAGCGACAGTACCTCGGCGCCGCTGGCCAGGCGCAGGGTGTAGAGGATGTCGGCGCCGCGGAAGGCCTTGTGCAGCACTTCGGCCTGCAGGGGGCTGCGGTCGTCATGGACCACGTCGTCGGGCCTGAGCAGCACGTCGACGTCGCAGCCATCGGCGCAGTTGGCGCAGGTCTCGCTGCATTCGACCGGGATGTCGGAAACCAGCTGGCCGAGTTCCATGTCGACATTGGTGCCACCGGCGACGATGCCGGGCAGCAGCACGCCCTGGCCGATGAAGTCAGCAACGAAGCGGTTCGATGGCCGATGGTAGAGGTTGTAGGGCACATCCCATTGCTGGATGTGACCTTCGTACATGATGCCGATCTCGTCGGCCATGGCGAAGGCCTCGTGCTGGTCGTGGGTGACCATGATGGCGGTCGAACCTTCGCGCTTGAGGATTTCGCGCACCTCGACCGAGAGCCGCTCGCGCAGGCCGACGTCGAGATTGGAGAAGGGCTCGTCGAGCAGGATCAGGTTGGGGCGCGGCGCCAGCGCGCGGGCCAGCGCCACCCGTTGTTGCTGCCCGCCGGACAGTTCGTGCGGGTACTTGTTTCCCTGGCCATGCAGACCGACCGTGGCAAGCAACTGGCGGACGCGCAGATGGGCGTCTTCAGCAGGCTTGCGGCCCAGTCCGAAGGCGACATTCTGTTCGACGGTGAGGTGCGGGAATAGCGCATAGTCCTGGAAGACCATGCCGATTCGCCGCTTCTCCGGTGGCGTGGACAAGCCGGGCTTGCTGACCACCTCGCCGTGCAGCCGGATTTCGCCGTCGGCAATTTCCTCGAAGCCTGCGATGCAGCGCAGCAGGGTTGTCTTGCCGCAGCCCGACGGACCGAGCAGGCAGGCGATGCTGCCGGCTTCGAGGCGGAAATCGACGCCGTCGACGACGGTATGCCTGCCGTAGCGCAGAACGACGCCATTTAGTTCAAGTTGAGCCATAGCGGTCGATTATAATTCGCATTCACAGACATGCGCATTGCCTCTTACTCCCCCCTGTTGATCGTCGGCCTCGTGGTCGCCCTGCTGGCCGGCTTGCCGGTAGCCAGCGTCGGACTCAATCTGTTCGCCGGCGGGACAAGTGAAACCTGGGCGCATCTGTCGTCGACGGTGCTGCCGGAATACATCGTCAATTCGCTTTGGCTCTGTCTGGGGGTCGGCCTCGGTGTCGGATCGTTGGGGGTGACGACCGCCTGGCTGACGGCGATGCACGAATTCCCGGGGCGGCGCTTTTTCGAGTGGGCGCTGGTGCTGCCGCTCGCGGTACCGGCCTACGTCATGGCTTACGTATATACCGATTTCCTGCAGTTCGTCGGTCCGGTGCAGACTTTTTTGCGCGAGACTTTCGGCTGGGAGCACGGCGATTACTGGTTCCCGGATATCCGCACCCTGCCGGGAGCGATGATGATGTTCGTCTGCGTGCTCTATCCCTATGTCTATCTGCTGGCGCGGACGGCGTTCCTGGAGCGCGCGAGCGGCATGCTGGAAGCGGCACGAACGCTGGGCATGGGGCCGTGGCGGGCTTTCTTCGCGGTGTCGCTGCCGCTGGCGCGCCCGGCCATCGTCGCAGGCGTGGCGCTGGCGTTGATGGAGACGCTGGCCGACTACGGCACGGTGGCCTATTTCGCGGTCAACACCTTCACGACCGGCATCTATCGCGCCTGGTTCTCGCTGGGCGATCGCATCGCCGCGGCACAACTGGCCGCCATGCTGCTGGCTTTCGTGCTCTTTCTGCTGATGGCTGAACGCGTTTCCCGGGGGCGGGCGCGCTACCACGATACAACGGGGCGGAACCGCCCGATGGCCGGTGCGCGCTTGCGGGGCCTGGCCGCCGTGCTGGCGGTCGTCGGCTGTGCCTTGCCGTTGTTGCTGGGCTTCTTGGTTCCGGCCGGGCTTCTGTTGAAGATGGCACTGACCGAGGGTGACGCCCAGTTCGGCGAGCGCTTCCTGGTGCTGTCGCGCAACAGCTTCGTACTGGCCGGCGCGACGGCGGCAATTGGCGTTCTGCTGGCCTTGCTGCTTGCCTATGGTGCGCGTCTTTCCAAAAGTGCCCTGGCGACCGGCTTGAATCGTCTGGTCGGCCTGGGTTATGCCGTTCCCGGCGCGGTGATCGCGGTCGGGGTGCTGATCCCGGTGACCCGGCTCGACAACTGGCTGGCTGGGCAGTGGGAGACCTGGTTCGGCCATAACCCTGGCTTGCTGCTGACCGGTGGTATCGCTGCCTTGATTTATGCCTATCTTGTTCGTTTCCTGGCCGTGGCGCTGCATACGGTGGAGTCGAGCCTGGGTAAGATCACGCCGAACATGGACGATGCAGCGCGCAGCCTGGGACTGGGGCAGGGCGAAACGATGCGCCGCGTGCATGTGCCGATGCTGCGCGGCAGCCTGCTGACGGCTGGATTGCTGGTCTTCGTCGATGTCATGAAGGAATTGCCGGCGACGCTGGTAATGCGTCCCTTCAACTTCGATACCCTGGCGACCCAGGCCTATACGCTGGCGTCTGACGAGCGACTGGCCGAAGCGTCGACGGCAGCGCTGGCGATCGTCGTGGTGGGTTTGCTGCCATTGATCGCGTTGTCGCGACAGATATCTGCCGCGCGCCGAAAGTAAGCGTCGATAGGTCGCTGTCGTCGACTCGCTGCCCCGTTACGGTTTGGCCGGTGTTTCCCAGGAAATAGGCGGAATTTCGTCTACGTCGAGAAAGAGCAGGTCGGCGGAGATCGCATTGGTCTCGGTGCCGAACGATTCGGTCGTTTCGGCTGCCCCCGGCTTGTGAAACGACAGGTTGCTCGGGGTGAATTCGATGAGATTGTCGGCTGCCGTACCGGGTAGTTCGGGTACGACGGCTTCACCGGGCAGAGGGGCGCTCTTGATGCCCAGAACGTCCGGCGGAATCGTCATGTCGTTTGGGGGGCGGGCCCCTTCCTGAATCAGCAAGGCGGCAATTTCGTAATGCTCGCGACGCAAGGCCAGACGGAGCGGGGCGCTGGCGCCATCGGCCGCGCTGGCATTCGGATCGGCGCCGCGGATCAGCAATTCCCGCACAATGGCCAGGTTGCCTTCGAAGCAGGCGGTGCGCAACGGTAGGCCAGCGTGTCCGTGAACGTCGACCTCTTCGAGGTCCGCACCGTCATCCAATGCAATTACAACGCCGCTCAGGCGAGCGGCGCGTATGGCACGAATGAGCTTGCTCGGGGGAAGTCCTTTTTCAGTCATCAATCAAACGCCTTGGAGGAGTTCGATTGTAGGCAATTCCCCGGAGCTTGACGAGGTCTTACTTGAAGCCGGCGCGATCGAAAATGATCTGGGCCTTGGTCTGGTACATCGCCAGGTTCTTGACGGGGAGTTTGTCCGCCTTGAACTTTCCTAGCGATTCAAGCGCCGGATTGGCGACCTTGACGCTTTCCACGACCGGCCATTCGTTGTTGCCGTCGGCAAAATAGCGTTGCGCCTGGTCGGAGGCCAGGTACTCAAGGAATTTGACGGCCGCTGCCTTGTGCGGTGCGTTCTTCAACATGCCGCCACCGGAAACGTTGATGTGGGCACCATTGCCACTCTGGTCGGGCCAGATGATGCCGACCTTTTCCATCAGCTTGGTTTCTTCCGGCTTGGTCGAGCGCAGCAGGCGGGCCACGTAATAGGTGTTCGAGATCGTCACGCCACATTCACCTGCAGCGACTGCCTTGATCTGGTCGGTGTCGCCGCCCTTGGGTGCGCGGGCGAAGTTGGCGACCATGGCGCGGGCCACTTCCTCGGCCTTGGCTTCACCCTGGTGGGCAATGATCGAAGCCATCAGCGACAGGTTGTAGGGATGCGAGCCGGAGCGAGAGCAGAGCTTGCCCTTCAGCTTGGGATTGGCCAGGTCGGCGTAGTTCTGGACGTCTTCCGCTTTTACCTGGGTCTTGTTGTAGACGATGACGCGGGCGCGCGTCGAGAAGGAAAACCAGTCCTCGGTGCGTAAATGGGCCGGAATCCGGGTTTCCAGGGTTTTCGAGGCCACCGGCGCGAACAAGCTCAATTCGTGGGCCTTGGCCAGACGGGCTGCATCGACCGTCAGGAAGATGTCGGCCGGGCTGTTGGCGCCTTCGTTCTTGATGCGTTCGAGCAACTCGTCTTCCTTGCCCTCGATCCGGTTGATCTTGATGCCGGTTTGTTGCGTGAAGTTGTTGTAGAGCGCTTCATCGGTCTGGTAATGGCGGGCTGAATACAGGTTGAGAACATTTTCCTCCGCCGTGGCGGCATTCATTAGCGACAGGACGGCGGCGGCTACTAGACCGAATTTCAGTTTCATCAAGCAACTCCAGTTTGGTTCAGGAATCCTGTCAGTTTACTGTCAGGAAACAAAACTGTAAATGAGAATGGTTATCGAAGTTTGGTATTAAAAAAGCGGCTCGCGAGCCGCTTGATCGATCAGTTTCCGTCGAGAATTCGGCGGGCGCCGTTGTAGCGCTGGACCCAGTAGCTGCTGTCCATGCTTTCGACGCGAACTTCGGCGCCGGTGCGCGGGGCATGCATGAAGTGATTGTCGCCGAGATAAATGCCGACATGCGAAAACGTGCGGCGCATGGTGTTGAAGAACACCAAATCACCCGGCTTGAGCTGGCTGGCGTCGATTTGCTGGCCGACTTCGCTCATTTCCTTGGCGGTGCGCGGTAGGGATGCGCCGATGCTGTCCTTGAAGACGAGGCGGACAAAGCCGCTGCAGTCCAGTCCGCTATCCTCGTTGTTGCCGCCGAGGCGGTAGCGGACGCCCACCAGCTTCAGGCCTTGCAGAATGACATCCTGCGCGGCGTTGGTGTAACGTTCCAGGAACGACGGTTGTTCATCCTTGCGGACTTGCTCGGCAGCAGTGGACGCCCCGATCCCGCTGATCAGCAGCGAAACCGATAGAAGCAGGGAGGCCAGTACTTTATGCATAGCCCCGAAATGTATTTGAAAAAACGGATGCTGTAAAGGCGCGGTAAAAATCGACGGGTACGACTATGTTCATACTCTGTAATTATGAATACAATTTATTTTCCCAAGGAGTGAGGAAAACGATGGATTCTTTCAAGGCATTGTTGATCGAGGAGCGTGACGGGAAGGTTGGCAACGGTTTCGTTCAAATGAATGAAGGTCAGCTGGATGCTGGCGAGGTGACGATCCGTGTGGCCTACTCGAGCATCAACTACAAGGATGCCTTGGCGGCAACCGGTGCTGGCAAGATCATTCGCCGCTTTCCGTGCATTGGCGGCATCGACTTGTCGGGGACGGTCGTCGCCAGCAGCGATGCGCGCTTCAAGCCCGGCGATCCGGTGATCGCCACCAGTTTCGATATCGGTGTGGCCCACCACGGCGGTTATGCCGAAGTTGCCCGGGTGCCGGGCGACTGGGTCGTGCCTTTGCCGGCCGGTTTGTCACTTTATGACGCCATGGCACTGGGGACGGCCGGGTTTACCGCCGCCCTGGGCATCGTGCGCATGGAGGAAAACGGCCTTCGTCCGGAAAAGGGGCCGGTCATCGTGACCGGTGCTACAGGCGGCGTCGGCAGCCTGGCGGTCGACATGCTGGCCAAGGTTGGCTACCACGTCGTGGCACTGACCGGAAAGGAAAGCGAAAAGGACTATCTGCTCGGTCTGGGGGCTGCAGAAGTGTTGATGCGCCAGAGTTTGGATCTCACGAAGATCCGCCCGCTGGACCGAGGGCGCTGGGCGGGGGCGGTGGACAATCTGGGCGGCGATGTCCTGGCATGGATCGCCAGCACCATGGAGCAGGGCGGGACGATTGCCAGTATCGGCCTGGCGGCCAGCCACGTGCTGAATACGACGGTCATGCCTTTCATCCTGCGCGGTGTTTCCCTGCTTGGCGTCGATTCCGGCTATATCCGCGAACCGTATCGCAGCGGGGTTTGGCAGCGCTTGGCGACCGATTTGCGCCCGCCGCACCTCGACGCGATGTCGCGCCGGATTCCCTTCGATGCCTTGCCCGCCATGTTCGACGAATACATTGCCGGGCGTGCGAAGGGTCGCGTGGTCGTGGAAATCGCCGGAGGCTGAGGTGGCCGATCTGCCGCATATCCTGATCGTCGATGACTCGCGGGTGGTCAGGGTATCGCTCATCCATCACCTGAAGGCGGATTACGAGGTCAGGGAGGAAAGCGACGGCGAGGCGGCATGGCAGACGTTGGTGGTTGATCACTCCATCAAGGCGGTGATTTCCGATTTGCAGATGCCCAAGCTGAATGGCTATGAGTTGCTTGAGCGCCTGCGGACATCGAAGCTCAAGCGCTTGCAGCAGTTGCCTTTCATTCTGGTTTCGGGGGAAGAAACCGAGGAGGAGCGTCTCAAGGCCAAGGCACTGGGGGTTTCGGATTTCGTGACCAAGGGTGCGGGCGGCGCGGAACTGCTAATCCGCTTGAATAACTTGCTTAGCCTGACGCGTGCTCAGGAGAATATCGAGGCCGATCGCGAGCGTCTGGTTCAGGATCCGGTGAGCGGATTGTTTACACGTAAATATCTGGAAATGCAGATGGCCCAGGCGCTGTCGCATGCTACCCGGCACGGTGTCGATGTGAGTGTCATGGTGCTGGGGTTCGATGATTTCGGCGCTCTCTGCCAGCGTTTCGGTCTGCAGGTAGCCGAAGAGATTTGCAATCGCTTCGCCAAGATGTTGGCCGGCAAGATGCGACATGAGGATAGTCTGGGTCACTTCGGCCAGGGGCAGTTTGCCATCGTTTCCCCCGGTACCGCGCCGGCCTTTTGCGCCACCTTTGCCGAGCGCGTGCGCGAGGCTGTCGAAATGGCCAAGCTGACGATCAGCGGCGAAACGGTCGCCCTGACTGTGAGCATAGGCCTGGCCAGCATGCCAACGGATCCACCTACCTCGGCGGTGGCCTTGCTCGACCTGGCCGGCGAACGCATGCACCGGGCCATGGGCGAGGGCGGGAATCGTACCGAGTCGGGTGGCGTTTTGCCCGCGACGCGTCCGATCTCGATCAATCATGCGCTGGAGTTGCTGGCGGCCAACCGGATCGATCCGGTCATTCCACACTTGCCCGCGCTGGGCGAAAGGCTGATGCCGCTGTTGCAACTTATTGAAAAGGAATTGGGCTTGGCTCTGCCGCTGGTGGAGATTGAACGCCTTTTAAGTGAACGGAAATCTCAAAAAAATTAGTCCGTTCAGTATTTTGTAGTGCAGGAAAACTTTTGAAGAGGGATTTTATGGCGACGTACAAGGAGTTTCACCAGTATTCCATTGAAAAGCCGGATGAGTTCTGGACCGAGCAGGCCCAACTCATCGACTGGAAGGAGCCGTTTACTCAGGTTTGCGATTATTCCAGGCCGCCGTTCGCGAAGTGGTTCGTCGGTGGCAAGACCAACCTCTGCTACAACGCCATCGATCGCCACGCTGCCAAGCGTCCGAATGACCGTGCCCTGATCTACATTTCGACCGAAACCAATGAGGAGAAGGTCTACTCCTTCGCTGAGTTGCAGCGCGAAGTCGAGCGCATGGCCGCGATCTACAAGAGCCTCGGCGTCAAGAAGGGCGACCGCGTCCTGATCTACATGCCGATGATCGCCCAGGCTGCTTTCGCGATTTTTGCGGCAACGCGCATCGGCGCCATTCATTCGGTGGTGTTCGGCGGTTTTGCCTCGGGCTCCCTGGCGACCCGTATCGACGACGCCAAGCCGACCCTGATCGTGTCGTCCGACGCCGGCATGCGCGGCGGCAAGGCCGTGCCGTACAAGCACCTGCTCGACGAAGCGATCGAGATCGCCGAGCACAAGCCGGCCAAGGTTCTGATGGTCGACCGTGGCCTGGACAAGGGCTTCAACAAGGTCGAAGGCCGCGATGTCGATTACGCCACCCTGCGCGCACAGAATATGGATGCCAAGGTCGACTGCGAATGGCTGGAATCCTCCGAGCCGTCGTACATCCTCTATACCTCGGGTACGACCGGCAAGCCGAAGGGGGTGCAGCGCGACACCGGCGGCTACGCCGTGGCCCTGGCTTCGTCGATGAAGCACATCTACTGCGGCGGCGAAGGCGAGACCTATTTCTCGACCTCGGACATTGGCTGGGTGGTCGGCCACTCCTACATCATCTACGGCCCGTTGATCGCCGGCATGGCGACCATCATGTACGAAGGCACACCGCTGCGGCCGGACCCGGGCATCTGGTGGCAGATCGTCGAGAAGTACAAGGTCAACGTCATGTTCTCGGCGCCGACCGCTGCCCGCGTCCTGAAGAAGCAGGACCCGGCCTACATGCACAAGTACGACCTGTCCTCGCTCAAGCACGTCTTCATGGCCGGCGAGCCGCTCGACCAGCCCACCCATGAGTGGTTCCAGAACGAATTGCAGAAGCCGGTCATCGACAACTACTGGCAGACCGAAACCGGCTGGCCGATGCTGGCCGCGCTGCACGGCGTGGAAAAGACCCCGATCAAGTTCGGTTCGCCGTCCTTCCCGGTCTATGGTTACAACCTGCAGATCTTCCGCGAGGATGGCTCGGTCTGCGGCGCCAACGAAAAGGGTATCGCCGCCGTCGTGCCGCCGCTGCCGCCGGGCTGTCTATCCACCGTTTGGGGGCAGGACGACCGCTTCGTCAGCACCTACTTCACGCTGTTCAAGGAGCCGCTGGTCTATTCTTCCTACGACTGGGCGATCAAGGATGAAGAGGGTTACTTCACCATCCTCGGCCGTACCGACGACGTGATCAACGTGGCCGGCCACCGCCTGGGCACCCGCGAAATCGAGGAGGCGATCCAGAACCACCCGGCGGTTGCCGAAGTGGCCGTGGTCGGTGTCGAGGACAAGCTGAAGGGGCAGATGCCGATGGCCTTCGCCGTCGTCAAGGACGCTTCCAAGGTGGCCACGCCGGAGTTGGTCAAGGCACTGGAAAAGGAAGTCTTCGCCACGGTCGACGGCATTCTCGGTGCCATCGCTCGTCCGGCCCGTGTGCACTTCGTCACCGGCCTGCCGAAGACCCGCTCCGGCAAAATGCTGCGCCGTTCCCTGCAGGCGCTGGCCGAGGGGCGCGATCCGGGCGATCTGACCACCATCGAGGATCCGTCCACGCTCGAACAGATCAAGAACGCGCTGGCCAGCTAGGTTTTGCCGTTCGTGCTCGCAAAAGCCCGCCGATGAAAATTGGTGGGCTTTTTAACTTTGATTACCGCGAATTTTGCAGATTCAAGATGAGTATTTCTTGCAATACAGACTCTGGACATGCGTGAAGTTAACGTAGCAAATACAATCACAGCATGTGAAGACAGTACTCGCAAGAGACAACGCAAATTGCCGAATTCGCCTGCTAGCAGGGGGCAGCCGTTGGTGATTTCGATTGCTGTCGGCGTGCTCGGCGCTTCCTGGCCCAGATCGCAACGCCCGTCACGCTGAGCATGGCGACGACCATCCCGATGGCGCCGATGAAGAGTTTCATCGGCATTCCCCCCAGTGCAGCCATGTGCAGGCTGGTGATCCAGGTACGGATCGTGTCTCCGGCAGCCGCGCCGACGGGCCGCCATATACCGGTCAATGCGCCTGATTCTGCCGAGAAACTGACCCGGGTGAGCCGCCAGCGTGCCGAGAGATCGCGGTCGCTTTGCGCGAAGTAATGGTATTGACCGCTTCGCGGGTCATAGGAAATCTGGTGTTCGCGACGGATGGAAAATCCGCCGGCGCGCGCCTGTTCGGCCATCAGCCGTTGCCCGATTCCGCGTGCCTCCACCCAGCCGATCGGCGGGGACGGCAGCGGCTTGAGCAACGGCGCGGTACGCCCATCGTGCTGGGTCGCGAACAGCGTGCGCATGATCGGGTCGTAGACCTCGGCAAGGTTGAACGACACGCCGCTCCAGGCCAGGACGAGCAGCATCGCCCATGGCCATAGGCCGCCGGCGCGATGCAGATGGAAATTCACCTTGTAGGCGTCGCCACGCCAACGAACCCGCCATGCCGGCCACCAGCGCGCCGGCCACGATTGGCCCGCCTTCCCGTGGGCCGGCGCCAACCGGGCGGATACGGGCTGTTTCCCGCGCTGGCGCGGGGGAAAGGTGAGGCAGGCGCCGACGAAGCAGTCGATCGTCCATACAAGCGCGACGATGCCGAGCAGGGTGCTGCCCACCGTACCCAACGCCAGCGAATGATGCAGGCGGTAAATGAAGGGCATCAGGTTTTTCCGGCCTTGGCTAATGTCTCCCCATTTTCTCTGGCCCAACACGTCGCCGGTGTAGGGATTGACGAAAACCTGGTCGTTGGCCAAAACGGGTGCCGCACCCGTACCCGAATCCACTGCGGGCTGGAGGCGAAATACCATCGCTTTGCCCGGTTCGACCGTGAGCGGTACACGCCCCACGAACACCCCGGGATTGTCCGCCTGCACCTTCTCGCGCAGCAACAGCGGGTCGAGCGGCGTCGCATCGGGCGCTGGCGGCGATGCCTTGAAAAGCGACGGACTGACCAGCGCTTCCAGCTCGCTGTTCCAGGCCAGCAGGCTGCCGGTCAGGCCGGCAAGCAGCAGGAAGCCGGCCAGTGCCAGGCCGACATAGCGATGGATCAGGACGAGGAGCGGGCGCAGGCCTGAACCCGAACAATCACGCTGGCGTCGGCCGTGCGCGGTGGGCCGGGGATTTCCTTCCCGGAGAATCGGCACGATCAGAATTCGACCTTGGCCGTGACTTTCAGGGTGCGCGGTGCGCCGACGCCGAGCAGGCCGTTGCCGGCGGTACTCCAGTAGTTCTTGTCGGTCACGTTGTCGACTACCGCCTGGAAAGTCGTGCGCTTGCCACCGATTACGGTCGTATGGCGCGCACCAAGGGACAGCGTGGCATAGCTGTCGACGAAGGCCTGATTCTCATTGTTCACCGGCCGCTTGCCGACATAGTAGATGCCGCCGCTGAGCGCCAATCCCGGAACGGTCGGCAGCCGGTATTCGGCGAACAGGCTGGCGGTGCGTTCCGGCGTATTGTCCGGAGTCTTGCCGAAGGTGGCGGCATTGGCCGCATTCAACTGCTTGGCCTCGAGAAAGAGGAGCGATGCAATCAGCGACAGGTTCTTGGTGACTTCGCCGCTGGCGGCCAGTTCGACGCCCTGGTATTGAGCCAGACCGTTCAGCACGAAGCGGTTGCCCGAATCGACCGTGGTCGACGGGCGTTTGATGTCGAAATATGCAGCCTGGAACAAGATGCCCTGCGCCACCTCGGCCTTGATGCCGATTTCCGTTTGTCTCGAGAGCGCCGGTGGCAGCAGTTCACCCGCGTTGGCCCGGTTGCCGGGGGCGAAGCCGGTTTCCTCGACCCCTTCCAGATAGCTGCCATACAGGGACATGCGGTGCGTCGGTTTGTACATCAGCGCTGCCGCCGGATTGAGTTCTTTTGCCTGGTAGCGCGTGCTGCTCGTCACGCTCTCGTAGCGGCTGCCGCGAACGCCGAGCATGACCTGCCACTGCTCGCCGAACGAAATGCGGTCGAACAGGTACCAGCCGGTGTCCTTGATCGTCGACCGGTTCGGGCCGCTTGCGATGCCTGGCGAGCGCTCGGCGACGGTTAGCGGGGTGTAAAGGTTTTGCGGCACATCCGCCAGGGACGAAGTGCCGGGATTCTGGCTGCGCTCGTTGGTGGCGAAGCCGAGGGCCAGTTCGTGGGTCATCCACTGCCCGGGCAGGCGGCCGGATAATTCGGTGCGGTAGTTCTCGTTCTCCCACTCTTGGGCGCGATTGAAGAAAATGCGCAGGGTGCCTTGGCCGGTGGCGAGGTTGTAGTTCTGGAACTGGGAAAAATTGCGCTCACGCTCGATACGTGCCTTGCCCGCTTCGAACAGCACGGCCCAGTTGTCGTTCAGGGCATAATCGGCGCGGAACAGCAGGTTGCTCGCCTCGGCGTCGAATTTTTGCCACTCTCCGGCCAGATTGCGCCGCGCATCCGGGACGCCGGGCAGTGTTACTTTCCCGCCGACGGCGGCTGGCACGGCAATCGCGGCCTGTTCGGAGACGTTCTTGCGGTAGCGTTCGAAGTCGAGCTTGAACGAAAGCTTGTCGCTGGCGCGCCAATCGAAGGCAACGGCGGCCAAGGAGCGATCGCCGGAGAAATTGTCGATGCCGATATCCTCGCGCCCTTCGAGCAGGTTGACGCGCACGCCGAATTGCTGCTCGCCGCCGAAACGCCGCCCCAGGTCGGCATGAATGTTCGCGCCTCCATGCTGGTTTGCCGATACGGTTAGATTGGATACCGGCGCCTTGCCGGCACGCTTGGTCACCAGATTGACAATCCCGGATGGCGGTACGAAGCCGTAGTAGAGCGATGATGCGCCTTTCAGCACTTCGACGCGCTCTTTGTTCTCCAACGGAATATCAAGCAGGTTGACGACCGGCAGTGAGCCGTTGAGACGATAGTTGCTGCGGTTTTCAACAAAGATGCCGCGGATGGCGATGTTGTCGAAGGTCGAGCCGTTCAGCTGGGCGCGGGTGACGCCGGCCGTATTGCGCAAGGCGCCGAAGAGCGTGTTTGCCCCCTGCGCGTCGAGCACCTCGCGGGTAATCACGTTGCTGGTCTGCGGTACGTCGAGCGGTGAGGCATCGCGGAATGTACCGACCTGGACCGTATTGGCCTTGAAACTGCCTTGATACTCGGAGGTAACGGTCACAGCGGGCAGTTCCTTGGCCGCGT
Source organism: Dechloromonas sp. ARDL1 (assembly GCF_051122455.1). Lineage (NCBI taxonomy): Bacteria > Pseudomonadati > Pseudomonadota > Betaproteobacteria > Rhodocyclales > Azonexaceae > Dechloromonas > Dechloromonas sp. ARDL1. The sequence continues at coordinate 2,044,865 of NZ_CP168939.1, read as the reverse complement.
CGGCCTGCGCGTTGGCCTGGGGTGCGGACAATGCGAGAGAAAAGAAGCCTGTCAGGGCAGATAAGCGAAATCGCATGGGGATACCTTCTTGAAGAACAGTGAGGGAAATAAGGACAAAGCAAGCGGCACCGGAATCAAGCACCGAAGTACAGCCGCTCCGGGTGCGGGTGGGGGGGCTCCACACCATCGAGAATGCTGTTGAGGATCATGGCGTCTTCCCCCAGATGCCCGAGGCTATGCTTGGGGATTGAGTGGGTAGCTTTGCCGATGGGGGCGTGACACAAAGACGTCGAAACCAGCCGGCTTGCAGCCTGAAAGACTGCAACTGAGTTGAATAGCATGACACCTCCCGCCAAATGAAACCGATGACAAATGGCTGGCTTGGCCTGGAGAGGCGTGGCGGGCTGAGGGGATGACTCCAGTAACTGGGCGGCTGCGCCAACCCTTGATGCAAATGATAATTGCTATCAATGCCGTTGTCGATATTCGTTCATGGTGGTGTTACGCGGTACTCCTGTCATGTGTCTGGCGAGAACCGCATATTGTCTTGCTGTAAGCGTTTCGCATCGAAAAGTGGCATTGTCCGATGCGCTCTGGCTGTTGATTCATGCGATCGCCCCTTGGCCAGTCTTTTGGGACTCACAGTGTTTTTTTTGTTTAACTGCTTGATTTTTATTTCGTATTTTGTGGCGGTGATTGAGAAAGGTTGGCGGCTGTTTTTTTTCTTGCCAGACCGTCGGAAAGGCATTTAACGGTGGGTGGTAGAATCCCCGCCAATCCAAGCAACCTGCCGTTTTCTCCGATGATTTACGAAACCGTCGCTGCCGTCGATCTGGGTTCAAACAGTTTTCGCCTGCAAGTCGGGCGTGTGGTCGATGACCAGATTTATACCCTCGATTCGATGAAGGAGCCGGTTCGTCTGGCTTCTGGGTTGATGCCCGATAAGCGCCTGGATACAGCCTCGCAGGCCAGGGCCTTGGATGGTTTGCGCCGCTTCGGCGAGCGTTTGCGCGGCCTGGATGGCGGTGCGGTGCGCGCCGTGGCGACCAATACCTTGCGTGTCGCCAAGAATGCGGCCGAGTTCCTGCCGCTGGCCGAGGAAGCCCTGGGCTTCCCGATCGAAATCATCGCCGGGCGCGAGGAGGCGCGGCTGATCTATATCGGCGCCTCGCATTCCATGCCATCGGCGGCGCACAAGCGCCTGGTCGTCGATATCGGCGGCGGTTCGACCGAATTCATCATCGGCAAACGGCACGAGCCGCAGCTGATGGAATCGCTGTACATGGGCTGCGTCAGCTATACGCTGCGTTTCTTTCCGGATCGCCGGATCGACAAGAAGCGTTTGCGGGAAGCCCAGGTGGCGGCGGCCAAGGAAATCGAGTTGATCGCTCACGACTATCAGCGCATGGGCTGGAAGGAGGCGGTCGGTTCCTCGGGCTCGGCGCGCGCGATTGCCGACGTGCTCGAACTCAACGGGCTCAATCCCAACGGCGAAAGCGGCATTACCCGGATCGGGCTGGACCGGCTCTGCGCCCTGCTCATCAAGGCCGGCTCGGCGGAGGCGCTCGATCTCCCGGGAATCAAGGGCGACCGCCTGCCCGTGTTTCCGGGGGGCGTGGCCATCATGTCGGCCATTTTCGAAGAGCTGGGCATTGAGCGGATGACCTACGCCGATGGCGCGCTTCGTCTCGGCGTCCTCTACGATCTGCTCGGGCGTTTTCATCATCACGACATGCGCGATGCGACGGTGAAACAGTTCCGGCGTCGCTATCAGGTCGAAGGTGATCAGGTCGAGCGGGTGGAAGCGACTGCACTTTCTGCCTTGATGCAGGCCACCGGTGGCGCCCCGGCGGAGCAGGATGTCCAGTTTTTGACCTGGGCTTGCCGTTTGCATGAAATCGGTATTTCGGTGGCGCATAACGCCTACCACAAGCACGGTGCCTACATCCTGACCTATGCCGACATGCCGGGCTTCTCGAAGAAGGATCAGGCGCGGCTCGCCATGCTGGTGCTCGGCCACCGCGGGAAGCTGGAAAAGCTGGGGGGCATACCGGCTTCCGACAGCGCCTGGAATCTGATCTTTGCTCTTCGTCTGGCCGTACTCCTTCATCGTACGCGCGATGACCGTCCGCTACCGGCCTGGCACGTCGAACGCACACCCGGAGGCTATTTGCTCGACCTGCCCGGCGACTGGCTGGCGGCCAACCCTTGGACGGCGGCCGCATTTGGCGAGGAAGCCGCGGTCTGGAAGGCCATGGGTCGGGAATACGTCCTGAAATCCAAGCCGGCGAGGAAATCCGCGTGAGCGACCGCCCCCGCTTGCATGTCGAGCCGGGGAGGGTGGTGTTGTCCGGCGCATGGACCTTGGCGGAGATGCTGCCAAGACTGTCCGAATTGCAGGACGGACTGACGGCGGCGACCAACGGAAAGCGGCAGTGGGATTTGTCCTCCTTGACCCGTCTGGACAGCGCCGCTGCTGTTTTGCTGTGGCGTGCCTGGCAAGGAGAATGGCCGGCTGCCGTGGATATTGGCGACATGCACCGCCGCATTGTCGAGCGGGTGGCCGAACTGCCCCAGGAAATGCCGCCGCCGCCGGTCGCGCGCGTGCACTTGCCCGAGTTCATCGGGCATTACCTATTCAAGGCCGCGGCCAACCTGCGCGGTATGATCGCCTTGTTCGGACAGTTGATTCTCGATGGCTTTTTCCTGCTTGGGCATCCGAGGGATATTCCTTGGCGAGAGTTCGCCGCCAACGTCTACAAGGCCGGCGCGCTGGCCTTGCCGGTTACTGCGCTGGTCGGTTTCCTGATCGGGGTGACCATCAGCTACCTGTCGGCCCTGCAGTTGAAAAGCTTTGGCGCAGACCTGTTCATCGTGAATATTCTCGGCATCTCGATCATCCGCGAACTCGGGCCGGTACTGGTTGCCGTGCTCGTCGCCGGTCGCTCCGGTTCGGCGATGACGGCGCAGATCGGCGTAATGCGGGTGACGGAGGAAATCGATGCGCTGTCGACCATGGGCATTTCGCGGAGCATACGTGTCGTACTGCCTAAAGTCGCCGGGTTGACGGTGGCCATGCCGCTGCTGGTGCTGTGGACTTCGGCGGTGGCCATGTTCGGCGGCATGCTGGCGGCGTTGCTGCAGCTGGATTTGTCGCTGGTTTATTTTCTTGAAAACCTGCCGCGCGTGGTGCCGGTCAGCAACCTCTACATCGGCTTGGGCAAGGGGTTCGTATTCGGCTTCGTAATCGCGCTCGTCGCCTGCCATTTCGGCTTGCGCGTCAAGCCCAATACCGAGAGCCTGTCCGCCAACACGACGAGTGCCGTGGTTACATCGATTACGACCGTTATTCTGGTCGACGCCATTTTTGCCGTATTCACCCGGCAGGTCGGTGTGCCGCAGCTATGAGCCGGCAAACGGTCATCGAGCTGGATGGCGTGAACACCAGTTTTCGCGGGCAGGTTGTCCATCGTGACCTCAGCTTGCAGGTGAAAGCGGGGCAGATCGTCGGCTTGCTCGGTGGCTCGGGGAGCGGAAAGACGACCTTGCTGCGCGAGATCCTCGGGTTGCATCGGCCGGATGCGGGCATTGTCCGCCTGTTCGGCGTCGATCTGAACGAGCCGGATATCCAGGTGCAGCGCAATATCCGTCGCCGTCTGGGTATGCTCTTCCAGCATGGCGCCCTGTTCTCGGCCTTGTCGGTGTACGACAACATCGCCTTCCCCCTGCGCGAGTTACGTTGCCTCGACGAGGACTGGATTCGCCGTCTGGTGCATCTCAAACTGGCCATGGTCGGTCTGGGGGCCACGCATGGAAAGCTGATGCCGGCCGAGCTTTCCGGCGGTATGGTGAAGCGTGTGGCGCTGGCGCGGGCGCTGGCGCTCGAACCGGAGCTGCTGCTGCTCGACGAACCGACGGCCGGGCTCGATCCGGATCGAAGCCAGAACTTCGTCGAGCTGATCGGGGAATTGCAGCGTGAGCTGGGCCTGACGGTGGTCATGGTCACCCACGACCTGAATACGCTGGCCGGCCTGGCGAGCCATGTCGCCATTCTGGCCGATCATCACATCATCGCCCACGGAACGCGCGCCGAAATCATGACCATCGATCACCCCTTCGTGACCGGCTTTTTTGGCGCGGACCGCCGGAAGCTGCTTTAATTACGGGCAATGGAAAACAAGTCGCATGCCTTCGCTGCCGGCCTCTTCGCCCTGCTACTCGGGTTGGCGGCCATCATCGCCCTCTACTGGCTGGGGGGCGCGCGTGACGAGTCGCATGACTATATCGTCGTCACCAAGCAGAACATTGGCGGCCTCAACCCGCAAGCCCAAGTGCGCTACCGCGGCATCCGGGTCGGCAAGGTTAGCGATATCCGCCTCGATCCGGACGATTACAGCAATATCCTGATCACCATTTCAGTCAACGAAAACGTGCCTCTGACCACCGGTACGGTGGCCAAGTTGAACTACCAGGGGGTGACCGGGCTGGCACACATCCTGTTGCTGGAAACCGGCAAGGACAGCACGCCGCTCGAACCCAACGATGAAGTGCCTCCGCATATCGCCATGATTCCCTCCTTGTTCGACGAATTGGGCGAGACGGGCGCAGCGACCCTCAAACAGGCCAAGGTTTTGATGCAGAGCGCCAATTCGCTGCTCAACGACGAGAATAGGGCGCATCTGACTGCGACATTGGCAAATCTGGAAAGCGCTTCAGCCAATTTGAAGCCGACGCTGGAGAATCTGAATGCCACCCTGGTGCAGGTCAAGAAGGTGCTTGATGACCGCAACATCAAGCATTTCTCGCAAGCGGCTGGCGAAGTCGGCCCTCTGCTGGCCGATACGCGGGTGTTGGTCGGCAAGATGCAGGCGGCAACGGACAAGCTGGATGTCGCCATCGGCGATGCATCGGCCGGCGGCACCTCGGCGCTGATGCCCCGCTTGAACGAGCTGGCGCAGGATTTTTCGCTGACTTCGCGGCAACTGAGCCGGGTCTTGCGCATACTCGAGGATACGCCGCAGGGACTGGTGTTTGGTGTGTCACCGCAGTCGCCCGGGCCTGGTGAAGCTGGTTTCAATCCGACGGGAGGGCAGTGAGGTGGCGAAGCTGCTCGGATTGTTCTGCTGTCTGCTTCTGGCTGGCTGCTTTACCTCCGGAAAGCGCGGGGGCGATGCGCCGTTGGCAATCTATGATTTCGGGCCGTCCCGTGCGGAAGCGATGGTGGTCCAGCGACGGGTGCCCTTGGCGCTGGAGGTCAGGGCGCCGTTGTGGTTCGACACCATGGGTATCGACTATCGGCTGGCCTATGTCGATGCGGCGCGTTTGCGCGAATACGCCAAGGCTCGCTGGGCTGGCCCGCCAGCGCTGTTGTTGCAACAACGCTTGTCGCAACAGCTTCGCCTGTCGCCGTCCGGGCAGGGGCAGGCGCGTTGCCTGCTGCGCGTCGAGATTACCGAGTTCAGTCAGGTTTTTTCGGCGCCGACGGCCAGTCGGGGGGTTGTGCAGGGGCGGGTCGTGTTGCTTGACCGGTCGCGCCGCCAGGTCGCCGAATTGCCGGTCAATCTTGAAAAAACGGCGGTGACGCAAGATGCCCGAGGGGGCGTGGGAGCCCTGACCGAGGCAGTCGATCAGCTGGCGGTGGACCTTCGTGCGTGGGAGGGCGTGCTGACCGACAAGCCGCTGACCGGAGCCTGTTTCAGCTAGCTGGAAACGATGCGTTCGGCAATCCGCTGCTTGAGGTCTGACAGGTTATCGTCGAAGTGCGTGTAATGCATCAACGACAAGCCAAAGACGCAGGCGTAAAGCAACAGGCTGCGGCTCTTGGCTTCGGCGTCGGTCATGCCGGAATTGACAAACAACTTGCGCGTGCACTCGAGCCGATAGAGGTCGACTTCTTCGACAACGGCGGCAGCCTTGGTGTCGTGCCGGGCCCAGTCGCGTACGGCCAGTTCGATCGACATGCCTTTCCGATTGCGGTTCGCGCCATAGACCTCGATGACGTAATGCAATTGGTCGCGCGGGTCGCCCTGCATCATCGCCGTGGTCTTCTCGATGTCGCGGATGCGGCCTTCCTTCCAGCGGGCAAGGACAGCGTCGAGCAGGGCCTGACGGTCCTTGAAATGCCAATAAAAACTGCCCTTGGTAACGCCGCAATGCTTGGCGAGTACCTCGACGCGCAAACCGGTAACCCCTTCGCGGGCGAAGACGTCGATCGCCGCGTCGACCCAGGCGTCGGGGTCGAGTTGCGTACGCGGCTCGGCGCTGGTGCGACGGGCACGAGTTGGTGGTTTAATGGCGGTGGACTTGACAGGTTTGTTTTCCATACGCTACCGTATGCTTTTCCATACGACACAGTATGGTCATTGTGCTGATTGAGTCAACGTCTGTCAAACAGGCGATGCTGGTTATACAAAATCTAACCGAGTAAAAGGAGAAGGCTTGTGAAGATTCTGGTCCCTGTAAAACGGGTTATTGACTACAACGTGAAGGTACGTGTGAAGGCGGACGGGTCGGGTGTTGATCTGGCCAACGTCAAGATGAGCATGAACCCGTTCGACGAAATCGCCGTCGAAGAAGCCGTGCGCCTGAAAGAAGCCGGCATTGCCACGGAAGTCATCGCCGTCTCCTGCGGCGTTGCCGCCTGCCAGGAAACCCTGCGCACCGCCATGGCCATCGGAGCCGACCGCGGCATTCTCGTCGATTGTAGCGAACTGAGCGACGTCGACCTCCAGCCGCTGGCCGTCGCCAAGCTCTTGAAAGCCCTGTGCGACAAAGAGCAACCGCAACTCGTCATCTGCGGCAAGCAAGCCATCGACGACGACGCCAACCAGACCGGCCAAATGCTCGCCGCCCTGCAAAACTGGCCGCAAGCCACCTTCGCCTCCAAAGTCGTCCTGGCGGATGGAAAAGCCACCGTCACCCGCGAAATCGACGGCGGTCTCGAAACCCTGCAGATCACCCTGCCGGCCGTCGTTTCCACCGACCTGCGCCTGAACGAACCGCGCTACGCCACCCTGCCCAACATCATGAAAGCCAAGAAGAAGCCGCTCGACACCGTCAAGCCGGCCGACCTTGGCGTCGACGTCACCCCGCGCCTGACCACCCTCAAGGTCACCGAACCTGCCAAGCGCAGCGCCGGCGTCAAGGTCGCCGATGTGGCCGAACTGGTGAACAAGCTCAAGAACGAAGCCAAGGTGATCTGATCATGACCATTCTCGTTATTGCCGAACACGACAACGCCGCCCTCAAGGCCGCCACCCTCAACACCGTCGCTGCCGCCCAGAAGATCGGTGGCGACATCCACGTCCTCGTCGCCGGAACCGGCTGCGCAGCCGCCGCCCAACAAGCCGCCGGCCTGCAAGGCGTCGCCACGGTCAAGGTTGCCGATGCCGCCCACTACCAGAGCCAGACCGCCGAGAACCTCACCGCCCTGGTCATCGCCAACGCCGCCGGCTACAGCCACATCCTCGCCCCGGCCACCACCTTCGGCAAGAACCTTGCCCCGCGTGTCGCCGCCTTGCTCGATGTTGCCCAGATCTCCGAAATCACCGCTGTCGAATCGGCTGACACCTTCGTTCGCCCGATCTACGCCGGCAACGCCCTGGCCACCGTCAAGAGCGCCGATGCGGTGAAAGTCATCACCGTGCGCAGCACTGCCTTCGACGTCGTCGGCACCGGCGGCAGTGCCGCGGTCGAAAGCATTGCCGCGGCAGCCGATACCGCCCAGAGCACCCTGACCCACCGCGAACTCACCAAGTCCGAGCGTCCGGAACTCGGTGCCGCCAAGATCATCGTCTCCGGCGGTCGTGGACTGGGTAGCGGCGAGAACTACCACAAGCTGCTCGAACCGCTCGCCGACAAGCTCGGTGCTGCGCTGGGCGCTTCCCGTGCCGCCGTCGATGCCGGCTTCGTGCCCAACGACTACCAGGTCGGCCAGACCGGCAAGATCGTCGCCCCGCAGCTCTACATCGCGGTCGGCATCTCGGGTGCCATCCAGCACCTGGCCGGCATGAAGGACTCCAAGGTCATCGTCGCCATCAACAAGGACCCGGACGCCCCGATCTTCCAGATCGCCGATTACGGCCTGGTGGCCGACCTGTTCGAGGCTGTGCCGCAGTTGGAGGGGGCTGTAGGTTGATGTCACAAGGTCGGTTGCCGGCACTAGAATAGCCATGTGAATCTGACCGATACCTTGTTGGGCGAAGCGTGGTACTGGGTGGCTTGGGCTGTCTGGGTGCCGCTCTTCGCCTTTTGCATTTTTGCGGCGCCGTGGGGCCGTCTACGCGACTCGGAGTGTCTGAATGTCTGGCTGGGCATGATTGTCCTGCTGACGCTGATCTGGAGCCTGAAGGCTGGTGTCAAGCCGGGGTTGGCTCTCCATTTGTTGGGTGCAACCGTCTTTACGCTGAGCTTTGGCCCATCGCTGGCCTTTATCGGATTGTCTTTTGTTACGCTGGGTGTGGCGCTGAACGATGGAACGGGGGCTTTCGCCTACGCGATGAATGCACTTCTTCTGGGTGGTCTTGGCGTTTTTTTCAGCCAGGGCTTGCATCGGGTCTTTTCCTGGATATTTCCTCGGCATTTCTTTGTGTACATATTCATCCACGCTTTCCTGGGGAGTGCCTTGACCATCGTGGGGGTGGGCTTCGGAATCACTGCCTTGCTGGCATTCGCAGGGGCGTATTCATGGGATTATCTGATTGAGGAATATTTCCTCTATTTCCTGTTGTTGGGTTTTTCGGAAGCTTGGTTATCGGGGATGGTTGTGACGTTATTTGTTGTTTACCGCCCGAATTGGGTGCTTACGTTTGACGACAATCGTTATCTGGCGGGGAAATAAGCGCTACAATTTCAACACTTTTGTCATTAGGGGTTTTCTTGTTGGATCGCGTTGCTGGCCGGGTTGCGGTTTCACTGTTGGCACTGATTCTTTCAGGGCGTGTATTTGCCGTCGGGTTGGGCGATATGCGAGGGCAGCCGGTTCTGGGTGAGTCGATAAGGCTCGAAGTGGCACTCTTGGGGACTGAAAAGCAGAGGCTGGATGCTGCTTGTTTTCGTTTGGTCCAGCCCATGTCAAGCGATGGGCTTCCTTGGCTGAAAAAGGCGACCATGGCAGTGCGCGGGGGGGCTTCCCCTGTTCTGGAGATACGCACCGAGGTTCCGCTTCGCGAACCGATCATGCAGGTGGCACTGTATTTGGGCTGCGGCCACGAGATTTCGCGTGACTACATCCTGATGGCCTCTCCGTCGATAGTCGGGGAAACTACACCGTTTGCTGCGTCGGCGATGGGGTCGGTTGCGGCAGAAAATCCGGGCGTCGCTCCACTCGAAAGGCGTCCCCCGAGGCTTCGTCCGCCTGCGCCCGCAGTGCTCGAAGAGGGGCAGGTTAAACCGGTTCCTCGTAAAGCGGGTCGGCGCACGCCTGTAGCGGCGATGCAGGATCGTCTGCTTTTGTCGGGTGATGAAGGTGTTTCTGCCGGCGAGCCGTCGTTGCGGCTGGCTACCGAATTGCGCAGTTCGGCAGTCCTCAAGGAGGCGCAGCGTGATGTCCTGAGGCTTGAGTTTCGGATGTTGATGGCGTTGCATGATCAGGCTGCGTCGCAAATGGCGACAGCTGAAAAACTGCGCAACATGGAAGGGACACATGGTGAGCTGCAGGCCAAAGCGGCGCAGTTTGCACAGCGCGTCGAGGCGGAGGTTGGTTCTGCGGTTCCCTCGTCTTCATCGGCTGCACCATCCGGGGCGGCGGCACAGAAGCTGGATTCGCTACCAGCGCCTACTGCACGGCCGGCCTCGCATCCAGCTCCGGTTGTGGTGGAGTCCGTTTCTGATACGCCTTGGGCGCTGTATGGATTGGCATTGGGTGTTTTCCTTGGCTTGTCCGGCTGGCTTGGCTGGCGTAAATATCGGGAGGTTCGTGAACTTCGGAGTGATGGTGCGCTTGATGACACGGCGGCACTTGCTGTTCCCGAGGTGCGTATCGATCCTAAACGGCTCGACGAGTATGATGGGGCGGCCAGCGATGTCGATCTCCATTTCGAACCAGTGGAAAGGGGCGGGGTGGCCCATGTAGACCTCGATCTCGATCTTGGCAACCATGCCCCGGAAGAAACTCCAGTCGCCGAGCGCGCTGTCGAGAAGGCTTCTTCGCGAGGTCCAGACTCGGTGCTTTCGATCAGTGCCACGACTCTGGATGAGCATTTCGAAGCCAATCCGGTCATGGAGCTGGCCGATATCATGTTGTCCTTCGGTCGGGTCAAGGGGGCTGCGCAGGCGCTTCAGGAATTCATCGATCACAACCCGGAAGAGGCCTTGCGCCCCTGGATTCGCCTGATGGATGTCTACCGCATGGCTGGCATGCGTGCTGAGTTCGAAACGGTCGCCCGCGATCTGAATCGGCATTTCAACGTGGAAATTCAGAGTTGGGATGGGCTGGCCTCGGAGATTTCCTCCGCTGCGACGACAGCCGATCAAACGGGTGCCGAGTCTTCGTACTCGCCGTCACTGGAGGATATGCCCCGGCTGATGAACACGGTTGTCGCCATGTGGGGTGACGGCGATGTCGTTGGTTACCTGTATCAATTACTGCGCGACAATCGTGGTGGTCAACGACAAGGGTTTGTACTGTCGGTGGTCGAAGACATCCTGTTCCTGATTGAACTGAAAGAAACCGCTAACCGAATGGAGTGAGGCTGATGAGCGAATATGTTGCCCCGTTGAAGGATATCCGTTTTTCGATGCAGGAATTGGCTGGTCTGGGGCAGGTAGTCGCTCTGCCGGGCTGCGAAGAGGCTTCACCGGATGTTGTCGATGCCATTCTCGATGAGGCGGCAAGGTTCGCCGGTGAGGTGCTGTCGCCGCTCAATCGTATTGGCGATACGAACGGTGCCAAATGGAAGGATACCGTCGTTACCTCTTCGCCAGGATTCAAGGAGGCTTATCGCCAGTTTGTGGACAATGGCTGGAATGGCCTGGGTTGCGAACCGGAGTTCGGCGGTCAGGGGTTGCCCAAGCTTGTTTCAGCCGCCGTCAGCGAAATGTGGAAAGCTTCCAATCACGCCTTCTCGCTGTGTCCGATGTTGACTCAGGGGGCGATCGAGGCGCTGACCATCGCCGGTTCTGATGAGCAGAAGGCGGCTTACCTGCCCAAGCTGATTTCCGGAGAATGGACCGGGACGATGAATCTGACTGAGCCAAATGCCGGCTCCGACCTGGCTGCCGTGCGTTCTCGCGCCGAACCGGTCGGTGACGGTGCTTTCAGGATTTTTGGCCAGAAGATCTTCATCACCTGGGGCGAGCACGACATGACGGACAATATTGTCCATCTCGTACTGGCCCGCACGCCTAATGCGCCAGAGGGGGTCAAGGGGATTTCCTTGTTTGTCGTTCCCAAGTTCCTGCTCAAGGCCGACGGTACGCCGGGTGAGCGGAATGACGTGTATTGCGTGTCGATCGAACATAAACTGGGTATTCACGGCAGCCCGACCGCAGTTCTCGCGTTCGGCGACAACGGCGGTGCCATCGGTACCCTGGTCGGCGAAGAAAATCGCGGGCTGGAATATATGTTCATCATGATGAACGCAGCCCGTTTCAACGTCGGTCTGGAAGGGCTGGGCGATGCTGAGCGTGCGTATCAGCGTGCGGTCGTCTATGCCAAGGAGCGCGTCCAGGGCACGGAACTGGGGGTCAAGGGCGGCCCGAAGGTGCCGATCATCAAGCATCCGGATGTCCGTCGCATGCTGATGTCGATGCGTTCGCGCATCGAAGCCATGCGAGCGCTGGCTTATGTTACCGCGGCCGCGCAGGACCATGCCCACTGCAATCCGGACGAGGCTGCGCGTCAAAAGGGGCAGGCATTTGCCGATCTGATGATCCCGGTGGTCAAGGGCTGGAGTACCGAAAGTGCCATCGACGTGGCATCGCTCGGCGTTCAGGTTCATGGCGGTATGGGGTTCATCGAGGAAACCGGCGCCGCCCAGCATTTGCGCGATGCGCGGATCACGGCCATTTACGAAGGGACGACGGCGATCCAGGCCAACGATCTCATCGGTCGCAAGATCGCTCGCGAGCAGGGTGTCACCATTAAGGCTGTGATTGCTGAAATGCGGGTCGATGCGGCTCTGTTGGATGGTGACCTGTCCGGCATCGGCGCCCGCCAGCGGGGTGGTATCGATGCCGTGGAAAAAGCAGTCGACTGGATCGTCGCCAACTTCAAGGGCGATCCTAAGGCGACCCATGCTGGCGCCGTGCCCTTCCTGTTTCTGCTTGGCATCGTAGCTGGCGGCTGGCAGATGGGGCGGGCTGCAATCATCGCCCGGGACAAATTGGCCACCGGTGACAGCGACCCGTTCTGGACTGCCAAGCTGGCGACGGTTCGTTTCTTTGCCGATCATTTCCTGACCCAGGCCGCCGGATTGGCCGAGTCTGTCGTGGCTGGCGCGGCCGGTGCACTGGAGATCGCAGACGACAGTTTCTGAAAATAAACGCTCGCCGTTCATTCAAAAGCCCGCGAATGTTGTTATAATCGCGGGCTTTTCAACCTTGCCCTACCGCAAACGCATGGCGGAGGGTTCATCCCAAAAGGAGTTTGCATGCGCCATTACGAAATCTGCTTTATCGTCCATCCGGACCAAAGCGAACAAGTGCCCGGCATGGTCGAGCGCTATCGCTCCATCGTGACTGCCAAGGGCGGTTCGATTCATCGTCTGGAAGACTGGGGTCGCCGTCAGCTGGCTTACCCGATCCAGAAGATCCACAAGGCCCACTACGTTCTGATGAACATCGAGTGCGACGGCGAGACGCTGAACGAACTCGAGCACTCGTTCAAGTTCAACGATGCCGTTCTGCGTCATCTGACTGTCAAGATGAAGGCTGCCGTGACTGCTCCGTCCCCGATGATGAAGGAAGAGAAGTCCAAGTCCCTGCTCGGTGGCGATGCCGCCCCGGCGGAACAGGCTGCTGCCTAAGCATATTGGTACGGGCTGACTGCTGAACAGCATCACGATCTCCGGGCTGCTGGCCGAGCGTAAAGCCTTGCGCTACACGCCAGCCGGAATTCCGGTCAGTGAAGGACGTTTGCAACACAACTCCTCGCAGATCGAAAACGGTGCACAGCGTCTGGTTGAGGTTGAAATCGCTGTCGTGGCCCTGGGTGAAAATGCCCGCTGGCTACAGGCTGCCCCTCTGGGGGGGCAGCTCAAGGTGACAGGGTTTCTCGCCGCCAGAAGTCTGAAAAGCCGGTCTCCTGTACTGCATGTGAATACACTCGAATATTTGGAAGGAAACGAAAATGGCTCGATTCTTCAAGAAGAAGGATGACGACAAGAAAAAGAAGCGCGGTGGCGGCCTGTTCAAGCGTCGCAAATTCTGCCGCTTCACCGCTGAAAAGGTCGAACAGATCGACTACAAGGATGTTGACGTCCTGAAGGAATATATCCAGGAAAACGCCAAGATCATGCCGGCTCGTCTGACCGGCACCAAGGCCGGCTATCAGCGCCAGCTGGGTACCGCTATCAAGCGCGCCCGCTTCCTGGCCCTGCTGCCGTACACCGACAACCATCAATAATTCTCGGGGAGACGAAACATGCAAATCATTCTGCTCGAAAAGGTTGTCAACCTGGGTAACCTCGGTGACGTCGTCAAGGTCAAGGACGGCTACGCCCGTAATTTCCTGATTCCGCAACGCATGGCCAAGCGCGCCACGCCGGCCGCCATGGCCGAGTTCGAAGCGCGCCGCGCCGAGCTGGAAAAGGCTGCCGCCGAGAAGCTGGCTGCCGCCCAGGGCGTCGCCGACAAGATGAACGGCACCAGCATCACCGTCACCCGCAAGGCCGGTATGGATGGCCGCCTGTTCGGTTCCGTCGGCAACGCCGATGTTGCCGAAGCGCTGAAGGCTGCCGGTTTCGATGTCGACAAGTCGGCTGTCCGCATGCCGGAAGGCCCGCTCAAGGCGATCGGCGAGTTCCCGCTTGATATCGCCCTGCACACTGACGTGCTGGCCAACATCACCGTGACTGTGGCTGCTGAGTAATTTTCAGCTTCGCTGTCAGTAAAGAAGGCTCCGCAGATGCGGGGCCTTTTTTAATTTAAACTTCCCGCCATGAATCAGCGCCCACCCAAATCCAAAGTCACTGACGCCACCCTGGACTCCCTGCGCGTTCCGCCGCACTCCATCGAAGCCGAACAATCGGTCCTCGGCGGCCTGTTGCTCGACAACCAGGCCTGGGACCGGATGGGCGACCTGGTTACCGATACCGATTTCTATCGTGACGAACACCGGCGTATCTTCCGGCAGATTCGCAATCTGCTGGAGCGCGCCAAACCGGCTGACGTTGTAACGGTTGCCGAGGCACTGGATGGTGCGGGCGAGGGCGACCAGACCGGCGGCCTGGCTTACCTCGGCGAGTTGGCTGCCAACACGCCATCTGCCGCCAATATCAAGCGCTATGCCGAAATCGTGCGAGAGCGTGCGGTATTGCGCCAATTGGTGGCGACGGCTGACGAGATCGCCGCCGATGCGCTGAATCCCTTGGGGCGCGACGCGGAAACCCTGCTCGACGAGGCGGAGTCGAAGATTTTCAAGATCGCTGAAGCGGGGGCGGGGCACAACGAAGGATTCGTGCATATCAATCCGCTGCTGACCCAGGTGGTCGAGCGTATTCAGGAGTTGCATGATCGCGAAAACCCGTCGGATATTACCGGCGTCCCTACCGGTTTCATCGATCTGGACCAGAAAACCTCCGGTTTCCAACCCGGAGACCTGATCATCGTCGCCGGCCGTCCGTCGATGGGCAAAACGGCGTTTGCATTGAACATTGCTGAAAATGTGGCGGTTGATTCCGGTTTACCGGTCGGTGTTTTCTCGATGGAAATGGGCGGCGCCCAACTGGCCACGCGTATGCTGGCTTCCATCGGCCGCCTCAATTCGCAGAGTTTGCGTACTGGCCGGATGAGCGACGACGAGTGGTCGAAGCTGTCGTTCGCCCTCGGCAAACTACACGAAGCCCCCATCTACATCGATGAGACCGGTGGCCTGAGCCCGGCCAACCTGCGCGCCCGCGCCCGTCGTCTGGCCCGCCAGTACGGCGGTAAGTTGGGCTTGTTGGTCATCGACTACATCCAGCTGATGTCCAGCAACAAGCAGGGTGAAAGCCGGGCCAACGAAGTGTCGGAAATCTCGCGCTCGATCAAGTCCCTGGCCAAGGAGTTGCAGGTGCCCATCGTCGCGCTTTCCCAGCTTTCGCGTAAGGTCGAGGAGCGGACCGACAAGCGGCCGATGATGTCCGACTTGCGCGAATCGGGCGCTATCGAGCAGGATGCCGACGTGATCCTGATGATGTACCGCGACGAGTACTACAACAAGGAAAGCCAGGACAACAAGGGCATGGCCGAGGTCATCATCGGCAAGCAGCGTAATGGTCCGACCGGCACGGTGCGCCTGGCCTTCCTGGGCGAATACACGCGCTTCGAGAACCTCGCCAGTGGTGGCTTCGTCGATTCGCCCAACTGATTTTCGCTAGATTACGACCTGTCGCGTCTTGATGGCGTATTGCGCGCCATCGTCGACAGTACGGCCGGATATTTCCAGTTGTGGGTGAAGCAGGAAAGGTATCGCCGAGTTCTTGCCGGGCAGGGTGATGTCGGTGCCCAGGTTGAAGGCGATCCAGTTCATTTCCCAGACGCCGAACAATATCTTGCGCAACGAGATCAGTTTGCTGTCGCGGTCGGACATGATTTCCATGGCGATGACCCGGCGCACGTCGCTCGGATCGACCGGCACCCAGCCGTAGCCCGGGATGTAGAACTCGGCCCGGACGTGCTGGCCGCGCGTGGCATCGTCACCGGAAATGCCCAAGCTGCGGAAGAGGCGCGAGGAGCCGGTACGCAAGCCGTAGACGCAGCGGGCCGGAATACCGATGGCACGGCAGATGCTCACGAACAGGCCGTTGATGTCCGCCGATTTCCCACCATACTGGCCGCTGATCAATTGCTTGCGGACATCGCCAGTGCCGCAGCCGGGCAGGCTGGGGTCGTAAGTCGTATTGTCGACCACCCAGTCGTAAATGGCCTTGGCTTGGGCTACCGGATCCTTGATCCGCCCCAGGATGCGTTCGCCGAGTTGGAAAGCGAGTCCGTCGTTGGGAATCAGTTGCGATGCCTGCAGATTGCGGCGCAGGATGTCATCGCGTTCCGGCGCTACGGTACGCTTGGTGACATCGAAATGGCGGTCTGCCGTGGTTACCAGCGTAGTCAGCTGCAGTCGGGCATCGCCGCCATCCGGCCATTCGCAATGGAAAACCTCGAGGTCGCCATCCGGCAGGCGGCGCATGCCGGCGTTGGCCGGGTTACCGGTCCATGAGTGGCCGAGCGTGCGTTGATAGAGGGTATCCTGATTCAGCGGCAAGGGGAGCCAGAAGCGAGTCGGGCCGCTCCTGCCCTTGAGGTTGACGGTGGTGGTGATTTCATAGGTCCGCCACTCGTTGGGCGGCTCGGGGGCCTTGACCGGGGGCAGGCGCGAGGCTGAAGTGCCTTGCGGCGGGCGTTCGATGACCGGGTCGTCGGCGGTGTGTACCGCCGACTGTTGCGGCTTTTGGGAGGTGAGCTGCCTGCCATGCGTGCCCCGGCCCGATGGTTTGGCTGAGCGCGAGCCAGGCTTGGTGGATCCGGGTTTGGCTTTGGCGGCTCCTGTAGGCTTGGTGCCGGTTGCCGGTTTGGTTTGTTTCTTGGTAGCCCAGGCTTCGGAAGCAAACAGGGAGAGTGCTGCGGCAGATGCCAGAAAGTCGCGACGTTTCAAAAAATTCCTCCGGCGGAAGCTGTCCGTGGCTGAAACGAAAGGGCCGTGTCGCTGACACGGCCCCTTTACTTGTGTGCGGCGGATTATAGCACTTCGGCCGCGTGGTCAGCCAGACGCGAGCGCTCGCCGCGTTGTAACGTAATGTGACCGGAATGTGGCCAGCCTTTGAAGCGATCGACCACGTAAGTCAGGCCGGAACTGCCCTCGGTCAGGTAAGGCGTGTCGATCTGCGCGATGTTGCCGAGGCAGATCACCTTGGTCCCAGGGCCGGCGCGGGTGACCAAGGTTTTCATCTGTTTCGGCGTCAGGTTCTGCGCCTCGTCGATGATCAAGTACTTCTTCAGGAAGGTGCGGCCGCGCATGAAGTTCAGTGACTTGACCTTGATCTTCGAGCGGATGATGTCGTTGGTCGCCGCCTTGCCCCAGTCACCGCCGTAGGGGCCGCTGTCCTCGGAGTGGGTCAGCACTTCCAGGTTGTCTTCCAGCGCGCCCATCCACGGCGCCATCTTCTCCTCCTCGCTGCCGGGCAGGAAGCCGATGTCCTCGCCGACCGGCACGGTGACGCGGGTCATGATGATCTCGGCGAAGTGCTTGCTTTCCAGCGTCTGGGTCAGGCCGGCGGCCAGCGTCAGCAGGGTCTTGCCGGTACCAGCCTGGCCGAGCAGGGTGACGAAGTCGATATCCGGATTCATCAGCAGGTTGAGCGCGAAGTTCTGTTCGCGGTTGCGCGCTGTGATGCCCCACACGGCATTCTTGGGGTGGGTGTAATCGACCAGCGTTTCCAGCACGGCCGTCTTGCCGGCTGTTTCCTTGACGATTGCGGCGAAACCGTCGCTTTCCAGCCAGACGAATTCATTGACCAGGAATTGCGGGGAAAGCGGGCCGGTGACCTTGTAGTAGGTCTTGCTGTCCTTCTTCCACGACTCCATGCCCTTGCCGTGCTTGTCCCAGAAGTTGTCCGGGAGCGGGCGGGTGCCCGAGTAGAGGATGTCGGTATCCTCCAGCACCTTGTCGTTGAAGTAGTCCTCAGCCAGCAGGTTGAGTGCTCGCGACTTGATGCGCATGTTGATGTCTTTCGACACCAGGATGACCGGGCGCTTGGGGAATTTCTTCTGCAGGTGGATGACTACCGACAGGATCTGGTTGTCGACCTTGGAGGTCGGCAAGCCCTGTGGCAATTCACCGTTGATCGCCTCGGTCTGCAGGTAGAGGCGACCGCTGGCCAGTTTGGAAGAGGGGCCGTAGAGGTCGATACCTTCATCGATATCGACTTCGTCGTGAGCCAGCATTTCGTCCAGCATGCGCGAGGCCTGGCGGGCGTTGCGGGCGATTTCGGTCATCCCCTTCTTGTGGTTGTCCAACTCCTCCAGGGTCATGATCGGAATGAAGATGTCGTGTTCCTCGAAGCGGAACAGACAACTCGGGTCGTGCATCAGCACGTTGGTGTCGAGGACGAAGATCTTGGTAACGGCGGGCTTCTTTGCGGCAGCGGGTTTGCGCGGCATGAGGGGGCCTTTGGTCTGGGGTTGGGAAATCAGAGCGTCTGCACGTAGGCAAGAACTTCTTCGACATGGCCGGGCACCTTGACGCCCCGCCACTCGCGGCGCAGCACGCCCTTGCCGTCGATGACGAAGGTGCTGCGTTCGATGCCACGCACCTGCTTGCCGTACATCATTTTCTGCTTCATGACGCCGAACAGGGTGCAGACCGCTTCGTCGGCATCGGAACCGAGTTCGAAGGGAAAGCCTTGCTTGGCCTTGAAGTTCTCGTGCGACTTCAGGCTGTCGCGCGAGATGCCCAACACGACCGCATTGGCGGCAGCGAACTGGTCATGAAGGTCGCGGAAATTCTGGCCCTGCGTGGTGCAGCCTGGCGTGCTGTCCTTGGGGTAAAAGTAGATGACGACCGTTTTGCCGGCTTGGTCAGGCAGGTTGAAGGATGTGCCGCCGGTGGCTGGCAGCGAGAAGTGGGGGACTTTTTTGTCGAGCATGGACTGCCTCTCTGTTGTTTGTTTGAGCCATTGTGGTCAATGGGCAGCCGGGCGGTCAAGTTGTTAAACTGCTCGCCATGCGAAAAATCTGTGCCTGCCTTTCCCTTGTTGCTGCGTTGTCCGGATGCGGACAGACCTGGAACGACCCGTATCCGGCCGCCGATGCCGGGCGGAATGTGCTCTACACGGCGTTTACCGAGCGTCCCAAGCACCTCGATCCGGCGCAGTCCTATGCCGAGGATGAGGCGACCTTCACGGCGCAGATTTACGAGCCACCGTTGCAATATCACTACCTCAAGCGCCCGTACCAGCTGGTTCCGGCCACGGTCGAACAGGTTCCCGTGCCGCGTTATGTCGATGCCTCCGGTCGCGTCTTGCCGCAGGATGCACCGGTCGAGCGTATCGCCGAGAGCGTTTATGAACTCAGGCTCAAGCAGGGTATTCGCTTTCAGCCGCATCCGGCCTTTGCCATCAACGCGCAGGGGCGGCCCGAGTATCTCGGTCAAGGCGCCGCCGAAGGCCGCCAGTCGATTAGCGACTTTCCGAAACAAGGGACTCGCGAGCTGACCGCCGATGACTACATCTACCAGATCAAGCGCCTTGCCCATCCCCGGCTGCATTCGCCCATCTTCGGGATGATGGCCGACAAGATCGTCGGCCTGAAGGAACTCGGTGACGCGCTCGGCAAGGCATCCAAGGACCTGCCCAAGGACGGCTGGCTCGACCTTGACGCCTTCCCGTTGGCGGGTGTCGAAAAGGTCGATGCCCACACTTGGCGCATCCGCATCAAGGGCAAGTACCCGCAGTTTGCCTACTGGCTGGCCATGCCCTTCTTCGCGCCGGTGCCGCGCGAGGTCGATCGTTTCTATGCCCAGCCCGGCATGGCCGAAAAGAACCTGACGCTCGACTGGTGGCCGGTCGGCACCGGGCCCTTCATGCTTACCGAGAACGACCCGAACCGTCGCATGGTGCTGTCGCGCAACCCCAATTTCCACGGCGAAGCCTACCCCTGCGAAGGCGAACCGGGCGACCGCGAGGCCGACCTGCTGGCCGATTGCGGCAAGCCGCTGCCGCTGCTCGACCAGGCGGTTTTCACCCGCGAAAAGGAGGCGATTCCCTACTGGAACAAGTTCCTGCAAGGCTATTACGACGCTTCGGGGATTTCCTCGGACAGCTTCGACCAAGCCGTGCGCGTCAATGTCGGCGGCGACGTGGCGCTGACCGATGAGATGCAGGAGAAGGGCATTCGTCTGCTCACCTCGGTCAAGTCCTCGATTTTCTACATGGGTTTCAACATGCAGGACCCAGTCGTTGGCGGCCTCAATGAGCGGGCGACCAAGCTCCGCCAGGCGATCTCCATCGCCATCGACCAGGAAGAGTTCATCTCCATCTTCCAGAACGGTCGCGGCATCGCCGCGCAAAGCCCCCTGCCGCCGGGCATCTTCGGCTACGAGGCAGGTGAGGCCGGACTGAACCGCACGGTGTACGACTGGGTGGACGGCAAGCCCAAGCGCAAGCCAGTCGAGGCGGCCAAGAAACTGATCGCCGAGGCCGGCTACCCGAATGGCCGCGACGCCAAGACCGGCGAGCCGCTGGTCGTCAATCTCGACACCACCGGCGGCGGCATGGGCGAAAAGTCACGGCTCGACTGGCTGACCCGCCAGTTCGCCAAAATCGACATACAACTCGTCGTTCGTTCGAGCGACTTCAATCGCTTCCAGGACAAGATACGCAAGGGCAACGTTCAGCTTTTCTACTTCGGCTGGAATGCCGACTACCCCGATCCCGAAAATTTCTTCTTCCTGCTCTACGGTCAGGAGGCCAAGGTGCCGCATGGCGGCGAGAATGCCGCCAACTATGCCAATACGGCATTCGACGCGCTGTTCGGACAAATGAAGAACATGGACAACACACCGGAGCGCCTGCAAATCGTCCGCCGCATGAACGCCATCCTGCACCACGATGCGCCCTGGGTTTTCGGCCTGCACCCCAAGAGCTACACACTGAGCCACCGCTGGCTGACCAACCGCAAACCCAACGACGTCGCCAACAACCTGCTCAAGTACCAGCGCATTGACGGTGTCGCCCGCGCCGAGGCGCGCAAGGCATGGAACGCACCAGTGCTGTGGCCGCTGGCTGTCGGTTTCGTCGTGCTGCTGGCTGCTGTTCTGCCCGCCTGGCTCGGCTATCGCCGCCGTGAACGCGGCGCCGCGCTGAGGTGAGGGCCGCCGAGCATCGCCGGCAACTCGACATCGCACTGCTGGCCTGGCGCGACCTCTGGCACCCGCAACCCTTCCGCGAAGCGCGCCCGGTCTGGTGTGAGCAATGGCCGGCGCTGACTGCCGCCTTGCTGGCGCTGAGCGATGCTGAAGCCGCCCACCTCAACGACGACGTCACCGACGCGCTATGTTGGCTGGCCGGCTACCTGCCCGATATCGACGCCCTGCTGCCGCTGATCGAGATTTCGGCCGCCGAACATGCGCCGCCACCCGTGCCCGGCGAGCGCTGGGCGTGGGAAATCCCCGGCCGCAAACGCTCGCAGATCGAAGCCTTCGCTGGCGCCGTTAAGTCGGGCGGCGAGGGCATCATCGACTGGTGCGGCGGCAAGGGCCACCTCGGGCGCCTGCTCGGTCTCGCCTGGCAACAGCCGGTGCATACGCTGGAGATCGACGCTGCACTGTGCGCCGACGGCGAGCACCTGGCACGCCGCATCGGCCTCGACCACCGTTTTCTCGAATGCGATGCCCTGGCTGTCCCCGACTGGCCGCGCCAGGGTCAGCACGCTGTTGCCCTGCACGCCTGCGGCAACCTCCATCGCCGCCTGATCGAGCGCGGTGCCGGGGTAGGCGTCAACCGCTTTGACGTCGCGCCGTGTTGCTACTACCGGGGCATCGAAACGCACTACCAGCCCTTGAGCGCCAGCGGTCAGCTGCAACTGACGCGCGACGACACCCGCCTCGCCGTCACCGAAACCGTCACTGCCTCACCGCGCCTGACGCGCCAGCGCGACCACGACATCGCCTGGAAGCTTGCCTTCACCGAATGGCGCGCGCAGCTTAGCGATGCGCCGTACAAGACCTTCAAGCCGGTACCGGCCTCCTGGCTGCGTGGCAGCTTCGCCGATTTCCTCTCCCGCATGGTTGCCCGGGAAAATCTGCCGGCGCCTGAAGTGCCCCATCTGGAGGCCATCGAGGCCGTTGGCTGGCAACGCCAGCGGGAGGTCATGCGCCTCTCCATTCCCCGTCACGCCTGTCGCCGCTCCCTCGAACTCTGGCTTGCCCTCGACCTGGCCGAATACCTCGAAACATGCGGCTACAAACCTAGTCTCACCACCTTCTGCAACCGCCAACTGACACCACGTAACCTGCTGCTGACGGCGTGGCGGGTGTGATTTCAGGTGGCGAATCCAGTTGCGGAATGGGCGTGTGCGAGGGTTAGGTTGCCGAAATCGCGAACCATATAAGGCAAGCCGATATTCCGAGCGCTAACCAACCAGGGTGGCGTCCCTTGGTTCCAAACAAAACCAAAAGACTTCCTATCAGGCAAGCGGTTGCTATCGAATGTGACAGCAGCGGTATGGCTGGGAAGTTCTTGGTTCCTGTTTGAAAGAGAATGAATGCAAGCACGAAGCCAAAGACGGTCGTTAAGTGCCAGCTTGCCCACAGAATACGAATATTGCGTTCCTTTAGTGGCGGGGCGCTTCGATTTGGGACTATCTGGCCCCCACTGACCTTTCTGAAAATCATGAGCTCGCCAATAAGCGAGTGTGCTATTCCCGTTAAGACGAGGACAATGCTAGCGGCAATATATAGATGGTTCATTTCAGCTCCACGGGCTATGCACCATAAAAACCGGTAAGCAGTTTGTCGTTTTCTGGTTCGAAAAAGTTGCAGCAGTCCTGGGGGTTACGAGAAACCCAATGCCCGACTCAGATAGGTGGACAGTTCTTGCGGTGAATTGATCTGGAAATCTGCGCCCCAACTCAGTACTGGCCCACTATCTCCGAGATAACCGTAAGCTGCCGCCACGGTCCTGCAGCCCGCCGCATTTCCGGCAACGATATCCCTCCGGTCGTCACCGACGTAGAGCGTCCGTTCCGGGCGGCAGTTGAGTAGTTGGCAGGCGTGCAGCACGGGCAGCGGGGAGGGCTTGGCTTCGGCGGTTGTGTCGCCGCTGACGACGCAGGTTGTGCGTGGCGTCAGGCCGAGTTGGGCGACCAGTGGGTCGGTGTAGCGCATGCGCTTGTTGGTGACAATGCCCCAGGCTAGGCCGAGGGCGTCGAGTTCGTCGAGCAGTTCGACAACGCCGTCGAAGAGCACGGTGTCGACGCACAGGCGCTCGGCGTAGCGCGCCAGGAAGCGTTGGGCAAGATTGTCGTAGCCCGGTTGGCCGGGCGCGATGTCGAAGGCGGCGTGGAGCAGGCCGCGCACGCCTTGCGAGGTCCACGGGCGCAGCGTGGCGAGCGGCAGCGGCGCCAGTCCTTCGGCTTCGCGCAGTGCGTTGGCCGCCCAGCCCAGGTCGGGCGCGGTGTCGGCCAGCGTGCCGTCGAGGTCGAAGAGGACGGCGTCGAACATCGGTGTCAGACGCGCGTGGCGCGCATCAGGTAATTGACGCTGGTGTCGTTGCCCAGGCTGTATTGCCGGGTCAGCGGGTTGTAGCTCATGCCGATCAGTTCTTCCGGCTCCAGGTTGGCCAATTTGGCCCAGCGCGAGAGTTCGGAGGGCTTGATGAACTTGGCGTAGTCGTGCGTGCCTTTGGGCAGCATCTGCAGTACGTATTCGGCGCCAACGACCGCGAACAGGTAGGACTTGGGGTTGCGGTTGAGCGTGGAGAGAAAGACCTGGCCGCCCGGCTTGACCAGCCGCGCACAGGCGGTGATGACGCTGGAGGGGTTGGGAACGTGTTCGAGCATTTCCAGGCAGGTCACGGCGTCGAAGGATTCCGGCATTTCATTGGCTAGGTCTTCGACGGCGATCTTGCGGTATTCGACTTTTTGACCACTTTCGAGCAGGTGCAACTTGGCGACGCCGAGCGGTTTTTCGGAAAGATCGATGCCGGTGACGATCGCGCCGCGTGCTGCCATGCCTTCGGAAAGCAGGCCGCCGCCGCAGCCGACGTCGAGGATGCGTTTGCCGGCGAGGCCGATGGCGTTGTCGATCCAGTCGAGGCGCAGCGGGTTTATATCGTGCAGCGGCTTGAATTCGCTGTTCGGGTCCCACCAGCGGTGGGCAAGTTCTCCAAATTTGTCGAGTTCGGCTTGATCGGCGTTGAGCATGGTGTTCAGGGTATTGGGGAGAAAAGAAAAAGCCCCGCTGGGCGGGGCTTTTCGTTGAAGTTCGGTCGGCTTACTTGGTGCCGATGACTTCGATATCGACGCGACGATCCGGCTGCAGGCAGGAGATCAGTGCGGCGGTCTTCTTATCGCCCTTGCACTTGTCGCCGGTAACCGGCTGCTTCTCGCCCTTGCCTTCGGTGTAGACGCGGTTGGCTTCGATGCCCTTGGCAACCAGGTATTCCTTGACGGCGGCAGCGCGCTTCTCGGACAGCTTCTGGTTGTAGGCGTCGTTGCCGATGCGGTCGGTGTGGCCGACAGCGAGGATCACTTCCAGCTTGATGGCCTTGGCCTTGGAGACCAGATCGTCGAGCTTAGCCTTGCCTTCCGGACGCAGGACAGCCTTGTTGAAGTCGAACAGTGCGTCAGCAGCGACGGTGATCTTTTCACCGGACGGCTTCACGCCAGCCGGGGCGGCAGCGGCGCCAGCCGGAGCGGCAGCGGCCTTCGGCTCGCAGGTTTCCTTCGGCAGCAGGTCCTTGTCGCATTCGCAACCGGCCTTGTCGGCGGCAGCAGCAGCCGGGGTCCAGTAGCCGTCGCGCCAGCACAGGCCGAAGCCGCTCTTGGCGACGACGTCACGCTGGTCGATCAGGTAAACGCGCTCTTGCGCAACAGCGGAGAAACCGATACCGGCCAGCAGGGCCAGAACCAGGGACTTCTTGGCGATGTTTTTGATCATTGTTTTCCCTCATTGAAGAAAATTTCGGAAATCTTTAACCCGTACGACAACCGAATTCACGATTGTTGGCGGAATTCCAAAATATTCTGCCATAGCGCCAATGCAGACTCCA
Source organism: Dechloromonas sp. ARDL1 (assembly GCF_051122455.1). Lineage (NCBI taxonomy): Bacteria > Pseudomonadati > Pseudomonadota > Betaproteobacteria > Rhodocyclales > Azonexaceae > Dechloromonas > Dechloromonas sp. ARDL1. The sequence continues at coordinate 2,019,960 of NZ_CP168939.1, read as the reverse complement.
AGTTATTTTGCTTGGTTTTCCGTAAAGATTTGTTGTCTACGCAACACTTTCCGGCTACCCATACGTGCGTGACGTGCTCCCGCCCGGCAACATTGATTACGTGCGACAGCGGATCGAAGCAGGGGCGGGTTTCCGGAGCACCGAGGTCAATGGCGCAAAGATCGGCCTGCTTTCCCGGAGTGATCGAGCCGATTCTGTCAGCCATGCCGAGGGCTTGGGCGGCACCGAGCGTCGCCATGCGCAGGACTTCGCGTGCGGGGAGGGCTTGGGCATTGCCGCTGACGCCTTTGGCGAGCAGCGAGGCCAGGCGCATTTCCGCGAACATGTCGAGGCGGTTGTTGCTGGCGGCGCCGTCGGTGCCGAGGCCGACATTGATGCCTATTTGTCTCATTTTTGCTACGGGGGCGAGTCCGCTGGCCAGTTTGAGATTGGAGGTGGGGCAGTGGGCGATGTTGCTGCTGGTTGTGGCCAGTAGTTCCAGGTCATCATCGTTCAAATGGACGGCGTGTACCCCGATTAGGTTCGGGCCGAGCAGGCCGAGTCTGTGCAGGCGCTTGAGCGGGCGCATGCCGTGCTGACGGATGCTCTCTTCGACTTCTTGTGCGGTTTCATGAAGGTGGCAGTGGATCGGCAGGTTGAGCTGTTCGGATAGTGTCAGAATGCGCTCGAAGCTGGCATCCGTAACCGTGTACGGTGCATGGGGGGCAAGGCAGAAATTGATAAGGGGGTTGCTTAGCCAATCCTGGCGAACGGCCAGGCCTTTGCTGATGTAATCGGTTGCGTCGCTGGCGTAGGGGGTTGGAAACTCCAAGGTTGTAATGCCCAGCACGGCGCGCATGCCGAGGTCGGAGGCGGCACTGGCAGCTGCATCCGGATAAAAGTACATGTCGTTGAAGCAGGTGATGCCGCCCTTGAGCATTTCGGCGCAGGCCAGTCGTGTTCCGTCGTGTACGAACTGCGGAGAGAGGTTGGCGCCCTCTGTCGGCCAGATGTGCTTCTGCAGCCATTCCATCAGCGGCAGGTCGTCGGCGATGCCGCGCATCAGCGTCATCGCGGCGTGGGTGTGCAGGTTGATCAGGCCGGGGATCAGAATGTGGTCATCAAGCTTGGTGTGCGTTGTCGGCGCAAAGCGGGTGCGCGCTTCCCGGGTCGGCAGGACGGCCACGATCCGGTCTTTGTTGATTGCAACGGCGTGGTTGCTCAGGGTGCTGTCCGAGTCGACGGCGGCGATCCAGCGAGGCTCAATCAGTAAGTCGATCTTTTCGGGTGTTGTTGTCATGAAAAACGGGGTCTGTGCGGTGGTGGGGGCGTGTTAAAATAGCAAATTACGCTCGATTCAACCAACAAAGTGCCGCTTAGGCGGTGCGGATGTGAGACATGGACCAATTCGCCAAAGAAACATTGCCGATCAGCCTCGAAGACGAGATGCGGCGTTCCTATCTCGATTACGCGATGAGCGTGATCGTCGGCCGGGCGTTGCCGGATGCGCGCGACGGCCTGAAGCCGGTGCATCGCCGTGTGCTGTACGCCATGCACGAGACGAACAACGTGTGGAACCGTCCTTTCGTTAAATGCGCCCGCGTCGTCGGCGAGGTCATGGGTAAGTATCACCCGCACGGGGATTCGGCCATTTACGACACGCTGGTCCGCATGGCGCAGGATTTTTCGCTACGCTACACGCTGGTCGACGGCCAGGGCAACTTCGGTTCCATCGACGGCGACAATGCGGCGGCGATGCGTTACACCGAATGCCGCCTGGAGCGCATTTCCTCCGATCTGACGGCCGATATCGACAAGGAAACGGTCGATTTCGAGCCGAACTACGACGGCAAGGAGCTGGAACCCTCCGTCCTGCCGACGCGCATCCCCAATCTGCTGATCAACGGCTCGGCCGGTATCGCGGTTGGCATGGCGACTAACGTTCCGCCGCACAATCTGCGCGAAGTGGTGCGCGGCTGCCTGGCCTTGCTGGAAAATCCGGCGATTTCGATCGACGATCTGATCGAGCTGATTCCGGCGCCGGATTTCCCGACGGCTGGCCTGATCTACGGCGTGATGGGCGTGCGTGAAGGCTACAAGACCGGTCGCGGCCGCGTTGTGATGCGTGCTCGCACCCATTTCGAGGATATTGGCCGGGGCGACCGCCAGGCGCTGATCGTCGACGAGATTCCCTATCAGGTGAACAAGAAGTCGCTGATCGAGAAGATCGCCGAGCTGGTCAACGAGAAGAAGATCGAGGGCATCTCCGATATCCGCGACGAGTCCGACAAGTCGGGCATGCGCATCGTCATCGAACTGAAGCGCGGCGAGGTCGGCGAGGTCATTCTCAACAACCTGTACAAGCAGACGCAGCTGCAGGATACCTTCGGCATGAACATGGTGGCGCTGGTTGACGGCCAGCCGCGCCTGCTGAACCTGAAGATGGCGCTGGAGTGCTTCCTGTCGCACCGCCGCGAGGTGGTGACCCGGCGCACGGTGTTCGAACTGCGCAAGGCGCGCGAACGCGGCCATATCCTTGAGGGTCTGGCTGTTGCGCTGTCCAACGTCGATGAAATCATCGCCCTGATCAAGGCGGCGCCGACGCCGCCGGACGCCAAGCGTAGCCTGATGGCGCGTGACTGGCGCAGCCCGGTGGTCGAGGAAATGCTGGCCCGTTCCGCGTCCGATGCCTCGCGTCCGGAGGGACTGCTGCCGGAATTCGGCCTGTCGGCGCAAGGCTATCGCCTCTCCGACGCCCAGGCACAGGCGATCCTGGAGCTGCGCCTGCAGCGCCTGACCGGCCTGGAGCAGGACAAGATCGTCGGCGAGTACAAGGAAATCATGGACAAGATCGTCGATCTGCTCGACATCCTGGCCAAGCCCGAGCGCATCACGGCGATCATCGTCACCGAACTGAACGAAATCAACGAACAGTACGGCGACGAGCGCAAATCCGAGATCGTCCTGCACACCCAGGAACTCGGCATCGAAGACCTGATCACGCCGATGGACATGGTGGTCACGCTGTCGCACGGTGGCTACGTCAAGGCCCAGCCGCTGGCCGACTACCGTGCCCAGAAGCGCGGGGGACGCGGCAAGCAGGCGGCGGCGATCAAGGACGAGGATTTCGTCGATCACCTGTTCGTCGCCAACACGCACGACTACATCCTGTGCTTCTCGAACCGTGGCCGCTGCTACTGGCTGAAGGTCTACGAAGCGCCGCAGGGTAGCCGCAACAGCCGCGGCAAGCCCATCATCAATCTCTTTCCGCTGGAAGAGGGTGAGCGCATCAACGCCGTGCTGCCGGTCAAGGAGTTCGCCGACGACAAGTTCATCTTCATGGCCACCCGCGACGGCACGGTCAAGAAGACGCCGCTGTCCGACTTCTCCAACCCGCGCAAAGCCGGCATCATCGCCGTCGACCTGCTCGACGACGACTACCTGATCGGCGTTGAACTGACCACCGGCCAGAGCGATATCGTGCTCGTCTCCGACGCCGGCAAGGCGGTGTGGTTCGATGAAGAAGACGTCCGCCCGATGGGTCGTGGCGCCCGTGGCGTGCGTGGCATGAAGCTGCAGCCGGGGCAGACGGTCATTTCCTTGCTGGTCGCCGAGTCCGACCAGCAGACCGTGCTGGTCGCCACCGAGAACGGCTTCGGCAAGCGCACCGTGCTCGCCGATTTCCGTCACTCCGGCCGCGGTACGCAGGGCGTCAAGGCGATTGCCGACTCCGAGCGCAACGGCGTGGTCATCGGCGCCAAGCTGGTCGACGACAACGACGAGGTGATGTTGATCACCACCGGTGGCGTGCTGATCCGTACCCGCGTTTCCGAAATACGCGGCATGGGCCGTGCGACACAGGGCGTGACCTTGATTTCGCTGGATGAAGGCGAGAAACTGGCCGGCTTGGAAAAGGTTGCCGAATCGGTGGCCGAGGTGGAAGCCGAGGCAGAGGTGGACGCTGCCGCTGTCACTCCGGAGGCCTCCGATGCGACGCCGGTTGAGCAGCCTGCCGACAACAACGAAGGTGGAGAGGCCTGATGAGCCGTATCTGGAATTTCAGCGCTGGCCCGGCTGCGCTTCCTGAAGAGGTCCTCCGGCAGGCGCAGGAGGAACTGCTCGACTGGCACGGTGCCGGTTGCAGCGTGATGGAAATGAGCCATCGCGGCAAGGACTTCATGTCCATCCTCGAACAGGCCGAGGCCGACCTGCGCGAATTGATGGGCATCCCCGAGCAGTACAAGGTGTTGTTCCTGCAGGGCGGTGCGACGCAGCAGTTCGCGCAGATCCCGATGAACCTGCTGGCCGGTCGTTCGGCGGACTACATCGTCACAGGCTCCTGGTCGAAGAAGGCTTTCAAGGAAGCGCAGCGTATCGGCAAGGTGCGTTGCGCGGCGACGACCGAGGCGAGCAATTTCACCCGCCTGCCGTACGCCAACGAAATCCAGCTCGATCCGTTTGCCGCCTACCTGCACGTCTGCACCAACGAGACGATTCACGGCGTCGAGATTCCCGCCCATCGCATTGCCGACACGGGCGTGCCGCTGGTTGCCGACATGTCGTCGCATATCCTGTCGCGACCGATCAATGTCGAGAAATTCGGCCTGATCTATGCCGGGGCACAGAAGAACATCGGTCCGTCGGGCCTGACGTTGGTCATCGTGCATCGCGACCTGCTCGGCATGGCGCCGTTGACCATTCCGACGGTGATGGATTACGCGGTGATGGCAGAGAACGGCTCGATGCTCAATACGCCGCCGACCTACGGCATCTACATCGCCGGCCTAGTGTTCCAATGGCTGAAGCGCCAGGGCGGACTGGAGGGCATGGCCGCGATCAACGACGAAAAAGCACGCATCCTTTACGAATGCATCGACCAGTCCGGTGGTTTCTACGCCAACCCGGTCGATCCGGATTGCCGCTCGGCGATGAACGTGCCCTTCGTGCTCGCCAATTCCGAACTCGATGCGGCTTTCCTGGCCGAATCCAAGGCCGCCGGTCTGGTTTCGCTGAAGGGCCACAAGTCGGTGGGCGGTATGCGCGCCTCGATCTACAATGCCGTGCCGCTGGCCGGTGTGCAGGCGCTGGTCGATTTCATGAACGATTTTGCCAAACGTAACGGGTAGAGGCATGAGCGATCAACCGCAGAACGATCTCCAGAAGGCGCTCGCCGGCGTGCGCGCCGATATCGACCGCATCGACGGCGATTTGCTCAAGCTCTTGAACGATCGGGCGCGTTGCGCGCAGCGAGTTGGCGAGATCAAGGCCGAATTTGGTGAAGCCGGGTTCATCTATCGCCCCGAGCGCGAGGCGCAGGTTCTGCGTCGCTTGCAGGAAGCCAACGCCGGACCGCTACTCAACGAAAACATCACCTTCTTCTTTCGCGAAGTGATGTCGGCCTGCCTGTCGCTCGAACAGCCGCTCGGCATCGCTTTCCTGGGGCCGCTCGGCACCTTTTCTGAGTCGGCCGCTACCAAGCACTTCGGTCATGCTGGCCGTTTGCTGCCACAAAGCTCAATCGATGATGTTTTCCGCGAGGTTGAATCCGGGCATGCACACTATGCCGTCGTGCCGGTTGAGAACTCGACCGAGGGGGCAGTCGGGCGGACCATGGATTTGCTGCTGCAGTCTTCGCTGAAGATTTGCGGCGAGGTGGTGTTGCGCATTCATCAGAACCTGCTGACCCGCGAAACCGATCTCGGCAAGATCACCAAGGTCTATTCGCATGCCCAGTCGCTGGCCCAGTGCCACGAGTGGCTGAACCGCATGCTGCCGCATGCGCAACGTATTTCCGTGGGCAGCAACGCCCAGGCGGCCCAGAAGGCTGCCGAGGAGTCCGGTGTCGCGGCCATCGCCGGCGAGGCGGCAGCGGAGCGTTATGACTTGCCCAAGCTGGTCGAGAACATCGAGGACGAGCCGAATAACACGACGCGCTTCTTGGTGCTCGGCAAGCACGATGCCGGCCCGTCGGGGCGCGACAAGACCTCGCTGATCATGTCGGCACCGAACCGCACTGGTGCGCTGCACGAGTTGCTGCTGCCGCTGTCGTCGGCCGGCGTGTCGATGTGCCGGCTGGAGTCGCGTCCGGCGCGCAATGCCTTGTGGGAGTACGTTTTTTACGTCGATATCGAAGGGCATCGTGACGAGCCGGCGGTCAAGGCTGCTCTGGAAAAACTGGCCGGTTCTGCGGCCTACTTGAAAACACTCGGCTCCTACCCGGTCGCCGTTTATTGAGGATCGCGTCATGAGCCTTGCCGATCAAGCCCTGTCCTACGTCCGCGCCATCTCGCCCTACCAGCCGGGCAAGCCAATTACCGAACTGGCCCGCGAGATGGGCATTCCGGTCGACAGCATCGTCAAGCTGGCGTCCAACGAGAACCCGCTGGGCATGAGCCCCAAGGCCCGTGCGGCGGTCGAAAAGGCGATCAGCGGCGTTGAACGTTATCCCGACCAGTTTGACCTGATCGCCAGAGTCGCGGAGCGTGCCGGCGTCGCGCAGAACCAAGTGGTTCTCGGCAACGGTTCGAATGACGTGCTCGACCTGATCGCCCGCGTGTTTCTGGCGCCGGGCCGCTCGGCGGTTTTCGCGCAGCATGCTTTCGCCGTCTATCCGCTGGCCACGCTGTCCACCGGCGCTGAACTGATTTCCACGCCGGCCAAGAACTACGGTCACGATCTTGCCGCCATGCGTACCGCGATCCGTCCGGATACCCGCATTGTGTGGATCGCCAACCCGAACAACCCGACTGGCAATTTTCTACCCTACGCCGAGGTGCGCGCCTTCTTGGAGAGTGTTCCCAAGGATGTGGTAGTCGTGCTCGACGAAGCCTACAACGAGTACATCCCGGCTTCCGAGCGCGTCGATACGGCTGGCTGGCTGACGGAGTTCCCGAATCTGGTCATCTGCCGGACCTTCTCCAAGATTTACGGCCTGGCCGGCCTGCGCGTCGGTTATGCGCTGGCCTCGGCGGAGGTGGCCGACCTGATGAACCGCGTGCGCCAGCCGTTCAACGTCAACAATCTGGCACTGGCCGGGGCGCTGGCAGCGCTTGATGACCATGAATTCCTGCAGGCGAGCTACGAACTGAATCGCGCCGGCATGGCGCAGATCGTCGCTGCGCTGGAACGTCTGAATCTGGAATACATCCCGTCGTACGGCAATTTCGTGACCTTCCGCGCCGGTGACGGCGCAGCGGTCAATCAAAAATTGCTCAAGCAGGGCGTTATCGTTCGTCCGATTGGTGGCTACGGTCTGCCGGAATGGCTGCGCGTGACGATCGGTACCGAGCGTGAGAACGCCCGTTTCATCGAGGCCCTGGAAAAGGCACTGTAAATGGAAGCCGGATTGCCCGAGTTCGGCAAGGTCGTCATCTTCGGCACCGGCCTCATTGGTGGCTCGTTCGCACTCGGCCTCAAGGAGGCGGGGGCGGTCGAGGAAGTGGTCGGTTTCGGGCGAACGCCAGCTACCCTGCGCAAGGCGCAGGAACTCGGCGTCATCGACCGGGCCGGGATCAATCCGGCGCATGAAATCGGCGATGCCGATATCGTCCTGGTAGCGACGCCAGTGGCGCAGATGCCGGAAATCTTCGAACGAATCGCGCCCTATCTCGGTCCGAACACCATCGTCACCGACGGTGGCTCGACCAAGGGCGATGTCGTTGCAGCGGCGCGGGCTGCCTTCAAGGGGCATATCGGCAAGTTCGTGCCGGCCCACCCCATTGCCGGTGCTGAGAACAGTGGCCCTGCTGCGGCGCGATGGGATCTCTATCAAGGCAAAAAGGTCGTGGTGACGTCGCTGCCGGAAAACAACGACGAGCGCCTCGACCGCATCAAACGCGCCTGGTCGCTGTGCGGTGCCGATATCTACGAACTGACGCCGGAAATGCATGACCGCGTCTTCGCCGCCGTCAGCCACCTGCCGCACCTCCTGTCGTTTGCGCTGGTCCATGACCTTGCGGTGCGTGACGATGCCGATCTGTTCTTCACCTTTGCGGCATCCGGCTTCCGCGATTTCACACGCATCGCCGCCAGTCATCCGGAGATGTGGCGAGACATCTGTTTGGCCAATAGAGAGGCTCTGTTGGGGGAGCTTGATTCCTACAGGGCCCAGCTTGATGCGTTGTGTGTCGCCTTGGCGAACAACGATGGCGAAGCACTTGAGAATACCTTCAGCGTCGCTCGGCAAGCCCGACGTAACTGGGCGGGCGAGGTCTGATGTCACGTCTGTTACAGACCCTCCTCCTGGCTGCCTTGCTTGGGCCTGCGCTGGAGGTTGGTGCTTTTACGCCCCCTGCCATGCTGTTGGCTTCAACATATTCGCCGTCTCTGGACGTAGGCCGTTATCTAGTCAGCGAAAAACTCGATGGCGTACGGGCATTTTGGGATGGCAAGGTTCTACGTTTTCGCAGTGGTCGTGTCATTGCGGCTCCTGCCTGGTTTGTCGCTGCGTTGCCCCAGGTGGCCTTGGATGGGGAGTTGTGGATCGGTCGTGGTCAGTTCGATCGGCTCTCGGGTATCGTTCGTCAGATGCAGTCAGACGACCAAGTGTGGCGTGCCGTACGCTACATGGTATTCGAGTTGCCGGGGGGGCAGGGCTCATTTGTGGAGCGCAACAAGCGGCTGGGTGAGATTGTGCTGGCGGCCAATGTGCCATGGTTGATACAAATTCCGCAGGAGTCGCCGATCGATCGCCGGCACCTTGAGTTGCGCTTGGCTACCGTGGTGGCTGAAGGCGGCGAAGGGTTGATGTTGCATCGGGGTGATGCACCTTACCTGACCGGGCGTAGCGATACACTGGTCAAAATGAAGCCGGAGCAGGATGCAGAAGCGCGTGTTGTTGGCCATGTCGCAGGGAAGGGGAGGCATGCCGGTCGCCTGGGAGCTTTGTTGCTGGAGACCGAAGATGGGCTCCGCTTCAAGCTGGGTTCGGGGCTGAGCGATGCTTTGCGCGAAAACCCACCCGCCATCGGCAGCAAAATCACCTACCGTTACCGTGGTTTCACCTCCCGTGGTTTGCCACGCTTTGCAAGTTTCTGGCGCCTCTATGACGAATGAGCGCAGCCGGGTAAAATACTTTGCCCTTCCGAGGAGTACCGCACCATGATTCTCGTCACTGGCGGAGCCGGCTACATCGGTTCTCACACCTGCGTCGAACTGCTCAATGCTGGGCATGAGGTCGTGGTTTTTGACAACTTCTGCAACAGCCATCCGGAAGTGCTCAACCGCATCCGGATGATCACCGGTAAGGCACCTCATCTGGTGCGCGGTGACATTCGGGATACTGCAGCGCTGACGGCTGCCCTGCGCGAGTATGCCTGCACCTCGGTTATCCATTTTGCCGGCCTCAAGGCTGTCGGCGAATCAGTCGAGAAGCCCCTCGATTATTACGATAACAATGTCGTTGGTACGTATTCTTTACTGCGTGCGATGCTGGCCTGCGATATCAAGACACTGGTATTCAGTTCATCGGCGACGGTTTACGGAGAACCGCAGTTCTTGCCCCTGACGGAAGATCATCCGCTGTCCGCCACTAATCCTTACGGGCGCACCAAGTTGATGATCGAGGAAATCCTGCGGGATCTCTACCACGCCGATCCTGTTTGGCGCATCGCAATCCTGCGTTACTTCAACCCAGTTGGTGCGCATGAGTCGGGGCTGATCGGCGAAGATCCTCAGGGCATTCCGAATAACCTGATGCCGTTCATTGCTCAGGTAGCGGTTGGACGACGGGAAAGGCTGCAGATTTTTGGTAACGATTACCCGACGCCGGATGGGACGGGGGTGCGAGACTACATTCACGTAGTTGATCTCGCCGAAGGACATCTCAATGCCTTGAGCAGTCTCAAACAAGCGGGTTGTTTCGCGTTGAACTTGGGAACGGGGATCGGGTATAGCGTGCTTGAAGTGGTGCGTGCTTTTGAGTTGGCCTCCGGGGGCAAAGTAGGGTGTGCCTTTGGATCTCGTCGAGAAGGTGATACGGCAATATGTTATGCCAATCCTTTGCAGGCTCGGCAGTTGATTGGATGGCAGGCTCAGCGCGGACTAGTAGATATGTGTAGCGATGCATGGCGTTGGCAGCAGAGGAATCCGAGGGGCTACGCTGGATTTTAGGCCTGTGATATGGGCTGGCGGGATTGCTATGCCGTGGTGTTGCAGTAGCAATGTCTACTGATTGATTAAATAAACGCATGTGCGAGGATTTATGGCAGTTCCTTTTGTTGACTTGAAGCGCTTTGAAAGCGGCTTTCTGGATCGTTGGATGGAAAAGGTTTCGACAATGAGCAGCACGGCTAGCTTTATTGGCGGTTCGGAGGTGGCGAAACTGGAGGTGGCGCTCTGCGAACGACTAAGGGTTGCGTATACGGTTTCTTGTGCCAATGGCACGGATGCGCTGCAGCTTGCCTTACGAGCGATGGGAGTTGGCGCCGGTGATGTTGTGCTCGTACCAGATGTAACCTTCTGGGCGACTTTCGAAGCTGTGGTTAACGTGGGCGCCAGCCCTGTTACGCTCGATGTCGATCCAGAGGATGGCGGAGTCGATCTCACATCTATTATCCGGGCGATTGATAACTACGCACCGAAGGCGGCGATAATTGCCCATCTTTATGGCTGGGGCAGTACTCAGTTGAAGGCGATTCGCCAGCTGTGCACTGAGCGTGGCGTTATGCTGCTGGAAGACGGAGCGCAGTGCTACGGTGTCGAATACAACGGCAATTCGATTTACCAAGATGCACTCATTTCCACGACGTCATTTTATCCGGCTAAGGTGCTAGGAGCAGCGGGTGATGGCGGTGCGGTCTTCACCAATAATCCGGATTTGGCCGATAGGGTTCGCCAGCTTAGCAATCATGGCCGGACCCAACATTACGGTTACGCTAGCGTCGGCTGGAATTCGCGAATGGATTCTTTACAGGCTGCTTTTGTCAATCTGTCACTCGATCATATTGAGCAGCGCCTGGCCTCGAGGCGCCAATCGGCCGAATACTATCGTCAGCAACTGCGTGGACTACCGCTGCGTGTGATGGATGTGCCAGAAGGCTATGTTGAAAACGGCTACTGCAATGTCTGCCACCTCGAGGCACCGCTACGGGCCATGCTGGAGGCAGTCTTGAAAGCCGAAGGCATTGGTTTCGGAAACATCTATCCAGGTGCGTTGTCGGCTCAGCCGGGTGCTGAGGGTTATATCCACGCGGCCGTCTCGAATGGCCGAGCTGCTGAATACTGCACCACCGTCCTCAATTTACCGCTGTTCCCCTACATGACCGCTGATGAATTGGAAGCCGTGGTCGCCGTCGTCAAGAAGACGCTTGTCTAAGAAAAGATAGCCGATGTCCGAAGTATTTATTCACCCCACCGCCTCGGTATCGCCCAAGGCGCAGCTTGGTCAAGGTACCAGGGTCTGGATCAACGTCCAGATTCGCGAAAACGTAGTGATCGGTGAGAACTGCATCGTCTCGAAAGATGCTTATATCGATCACACCGTGACGATCGGTGATCGCTGCAAGATTCAGAATAGTGTCTCGGTCTATCATGGCGTGACGATCGGCAACGATGTCTTCGTTGGGCCGAACGCCTGTTTTACTAATGATCGGATACCACGCGCTTTCAATGCTGACTGGAAAATAACACCGACTTTTGTCAGGGACGGTGCGAGCATCGGCGCTAATTCAACGCTGATCTGTGGCATAACCGTTGGGGAATACGCGATGGTGGCGGCGGGCAGCGTCGTTACCCACGACGTCGAACCTTATACACTCGTAATGGGTAACCCGGCACGCCCGGTCGCACGCATCGACAAGGCCGGTAACAAAGTGGAGGAGCTCTGATGTCCAGCAAACCGCTACGGGTAGGCCTATTTGGCCTCGGAAAAATGGGGCGCAATCATTTGCGTGTATTGTCCATGCTCAACTCTGTCGATCTGGCCTTGGCCTTCGACGTCGATGCCAATGCTGTGGCCCATGCTGCGGCTGTGGATGTTCCTTTTATTTCTGAATTGCCGTCTGGAAATCTGGATATTGAGGCTGCGGTGGTTTGTACGCCCACCTCGACGCATGCTGAATTTGTCCATGCTCTGCTCGCCCGTGGCGTGCGCAAACTGTTTATCGAAAAGCCGCTGGCCGATACGCTGGAACGTGCCCAAGGCATCGTTGCTGCCTGTGAAGCAGTTGGTGCGACCCTCCAGGTCGGTTTCATCGAGCGCTTCAATACGGCAGTCCAGGAACTGAAGAAGATTACCGACCGCTCGCAGCAGCTAGTCAGCATCGATCTGACCCGGACTAACCGGGTCAGCTCGCGGATTACCGACGTCGATGTGATCACCGACCTGATGATTCACGATATCGACCTTGCGCTGCATATCAATGGCCCAGTAGTCGATGTCTCGGCGCATGGCTTCTGTGAGGGGCAGATGATCGATCTCGCCTCGGCCCTGCTGACGCACAAGAACGGTCGCTTCTCGCGTATCCAGGCTAGCCGGGTCACCGAAAAGAAAATTCGTATGATCCAGGCCACCTGCCTCGATATGTTTGTCGATTGCGACCTGCTGCGCAAGGAAATCCTGATTAGTCGGCAATCCGAAACCAGGCAGCCAGATGGCGGTGCCTACGTGATTTCTTCCTCGAACGAAGTGGTTGAGGTTCGTCCGCAGGAAGCGTTGCTACTTGAGTTGCAGGCGTTTGTTGGTGCCTGTCGGGGGGCGGTCATACCAGGCTTCCCGGATGCTGCTGCCGGCCTCGATGCCCAGGTGATTTGCCAGAAAATTCGTGAGGCGGTGCTTCGATGAGGCTTCGTGCGGGCCTGCGCGGGCAAACCGTTCTCGTGACGGGGGGGGCGGGGTTTATTGGAAGCCATCTGGTCGATCGTTTGCTGGCTGACGGAGCCTCCCATGTGGTGGTGATTGACAATCTATTTCTCGGTGACGAAGCGAATTTGCAGGCTGCGCTGGCGACGGGTATGGTAACTTTCTACCGTGACGATATTGAATTTACGAGTTCGCTCGAGTTCATCTTTGCCAAGCATGCGATTGAAACGGTCTTCAACTGCGCGACCAAGGCGCTGAACTATTCGTTCTTGAATCCAGCTAATGCCTTCGCTACTAATGTGACGGGCGTTCTCAACCTGCTCGAATTACAGCGTGCAGGGCGCTTCAAGACCCTGTGCCACTTTTCGACCTCAGAAGTTTACGGTACTGCCGTGTACGAGCCGATGGACGAGAAGCATCCGCGCAACCCGACCACCACCTACGCCGCCGGCAAGGCGGCTGCCGACCTCGCCGTGGAAAGCTACGTCCGCATGTTCGACGTTGACGCCTTCATAGTCCGGCCATTCAACAACTACGGCCCGCGCCAGAACCACAAGGGCATGCTCGCCGGGATCATTCCGCTGACTGCATGGCGCCTGCTCAACGGCATTGCTCCGGAAATCCATGGCACCGGCCAGCAAAGCCGAGATTTTATCTACGTCAGCGATACTGTCGATGCCGTGGTCAAGCTCTATGACGTGATGCCGGCCGGCGATAACATCAACATTTCGACCGACAATCAGATTACCGTCGAGCAATTGATCTACCAGATTTGCGACTATTACGGTTATACCGGCGAGATTCCGCGTAAGGAGGGACGTAAGTCCGACGTGCTTTGTCACAACGCCAGCAACGAACGCGTGCAGACATTGATTGATTACCAACTGACTGAGTTCGATGCCGGCCTAGCTCAGACGCTGGTGTGGTATCAGAATGCCTTGGGATCAAAGGGAGAGCGTGCGTGATACGCTTGATTCGCCCCTACATTACCTTCGACGAAGTCGAGGCCGATTTCCGTCAGATGTTCGCCGATGGCATGTTCACCCGCGGGCAGCACGTCGAGGGCTTCCGCAAGGAAATCGCCGCCTATTGTGGTGTGTCGTATGCCCATCTGGCTACGTCTGCAACCACGGCGCTCAGTGTTTGCCTGAAGTTGCTCGGGGTCGGGAGGGGCGACGAAGTTGTTGTCTCGGACTTCTCCTTCCCGGCGACCGCCAACGTCGTCGAGGATCTGGGGGCGCGGCCGGTTTTCGCCGACGTTTCCTTGGAAACCTACAACATGTTGCCCGCGACGCTGGAGGCGCGGATTACCGAGCGCACCAAGGCGGTCATCTTCGTTGATGCCTTCGGCAATCCGACTGGCCTGCATGACATCCTTGCCATCTGCCACGCCCACGGCATCCCGCTAATCGAGGATGCCGCCTGCGCTATCGGCAGCAGCGAACGTGGTGTCAAGGTTGGGGGTATCGCCGACTTGACCTGTTTCAGTTTTCATCCACGCAAATTGCTGACGACGGGTGAGGGAGGGGCTATTACCACGCGGTGCGACGACTGGTCGGCGTGGTTCGACATCAAGCTCAACCACGGCGCCAGGGGAATGCTGGGTTATGGCTTGAATTTCGTCGAGCAGGGCTACAACTATCGTCTCTCCGAGCCGCAAGCCATTATGGGCCGGGTGCAACTGCGCAAACTCGATGCCATTGTGGCCGAGCGCAATGAAATTCGCAAAGCCTACATCGAAGGCCTCTCCGGGGCCGGTTTCGTGCCCCAGGCACGAGGTAGTGATGTTGTGCACAACGTGCAGTCGCTGGTTTTTCGGGTGCCGTCCGGCGTCGACCGGGATGCCTTGATTGGCCGGTTGCGCGAGCAAGGTGTCGAAACCACCATTGGTACCTATTCGCTTAGTGGCACGACGTATTACCGCCGGTGCTACGACAATGTGCAACCCAATGCCGTGCGCTTGCAGCATGAAACGCTGACCGTGCCGTGTTACACAGGGGTCGATGTCGAGACTGTGTGCACTGCGATTTTGACTAATATTTCCGGTTGATCGGATATCAAGCATGCGGGAACAGTCTGAATTGAAGGCCGAGTTACTGCATATGATGCGGGAGCTCTGGTTGTGCGAGGATTTCTGCCTCAGCGATAGCGAACGCAGCGCCCGTCTGCGTCCAGAAATCATGCGCCGACTGCTTGGGTTGGTTATGACCGACGACGAGCGAGCAGCTGACCTAGGTTTGCCTGCTGGTTGTCGTGTACGGGAGTCCGCAAAGATCATCGCGCCGCAAAATCTAGTCTGCGGTCGGCATTGTTGGTTTGGCGAAAACTCAATCACCGATGCATCTGGTGGGCTAATCATTGGCGATCATACGACTATAGCCAGCGGTGTCTTCGTATGGACGCATTCCAGTGCCTTGTCCAATATCATGGGTAATAATGAACCCGGCAATCCGTGGATTCGACGGGCGCAAACTTCAATTGGCCATCGTGTATTTATTGGCGGTCCTTCGGTCATCTACCCTGGGGTCAAGATCGGTAACGGCGTTATCGTAATGCCAATGTCAGTGGTGATCGGCGACATACCTGATAATGTCGTAGTGGCTGGGGTTCCGGGAAAGGTGCTTCGAACCGTTGACGACGCCTGGATTCAGTCGGTGATCAACGATGTAAAGGCTGCCTCCGAGGGAAACTGAGCTTCTGTAGTGGTTGAGGGGCTTGCAGCTGCTTGTTGTTATCCGATTGGTTTTAGACCAGTGGGCTCTGTCGCTGTGTATCCGCAGAAGGGTTTACATGATGCCATCAGGTGTCTGAGTTGGCAAAACTAGGCTGGATTCGGCGTGTCTGAGTTTGGGGAGCGTTTTATACTGTGAGCAATTCCGCCCGGCCTCGATTTCTTGGAATCGTTGAGTATTCTCTAGTTTTTGTAGGTGACATGCTGCCTTATGGTGTGGTGTTGTTGCTGACTATTGCGGTTGGTTACAGTTTGGGGCTGAAAGACGCTGGGATTCTCAGCCTAGCTTACGCATATGTAGCCCTTGTCACTGCATTGGTATGCGGACCAAATCTTTTGTCATTGCGGCGGCGAATGCCTCTTGCAGACTCTAGGTCAGCAGTTGTTTTTGCCGGGCTTGTATTGCGGACTATCGTGATTTCTGTCGGTGCCGCCATGGTTCTTTTCTGTGTATCGGTTACTGATGTAGATGGTCGCCCAGAGTTTGTCCGGCTCATTGCATACTTTTTTTTGGGACGATTGCTTGAAACCGCAATCGATGCTCCGGTCACAAGCCTCCAGTACGCTCGAGGGGGACGAGCATATTTTTTGTTGAGGGTTGTGGTGTTTTTTGTGATTTCTGGAATTACAGGCCTAGGTGTGTTAACTGCGGACGATCACGGAGTAGACTGGATCATCTTGTGGTATGTATTTGGCTCTGCAGTCGGTTTACTTGTGGCCCTCAAAGGATCTTTTTCTTCCCTTGGACCGATAAAGGGATTCTCGTTGGAAATTCGGGGGCAAGCTGCCGAATTCGGCCGTTTTTTTTTGGCGACGGCAATATTTTTATTAGCAAGCAGAGTTCATCCGCTAGTTATCGAACACCTTTCCGGGGCAGAAATGGCTGGGAAGTTTGCATTGGTACAAACGTTGTTTTCTGTCTTGGGACTTGCTGCGACAGGGATTGCTGGTGTGTTTTTCTGGTCGTGGAACCGTCAAGATGGTGTGCGGAGTGGACTTGGCGTGCCGTGGTGCTCCATAGTGAGTGGCGCCATCTTGGGGCTGCTATTGGGGGTTGTGGGTGCCTTAATAATCGATTTTTTGTTCTTGCGACCATTAAGATCACCGCTCGAGCTACGTCAAGCAGCTTGGATTCTAAGTATGGCAACGCCGCTACTTTTGGTGCAAGCGATGCTATCCAACTTGCTTGTGTTGCGTCTGCGTGACAGTGAAATGTTGAGACTCAGCGCCCTAAATGCCATTGGCGGCATCGTTTTGATAGTTATATTTGTTGAGATTTTTGGTGTTGTTGGCGCGGCGCTATCGGTCATGGGGGCTGCCTCGTTGTCGGTTATGCTCGGCATCTTCTTTGTCAGGGGGATAAATGCATAATCACGTTTGCCATGTGATTACTACCTTGGGTGCAGGGGGGGCAGAGCAGTATGTGGTGCAGTTATCGAATTCCCTAAAGACAGCGGGGATTTGCGTGAGTGTCGTTGCTGGCGAGCCTCACGACCTCGGTGAGCGATTGATGCCAGACATTCACGTTGAAACCATAAAATTGCATCCAGGTAACAGCAGATCATCCCTGAAATACATGGTTTTAATATTTCCCGCCATTAAAAGGCTTGTGGATTATTTTCGACGTGAACGCATAACCGTGGTTCATACCCATTTGGCAGCTTCGGCACTTCCTGCATGGATTGCTGCAAAAATGTGTGGAATTCCGGTTATTCATTCCAAAATGCATACTGGCTCAATCAGATCTGGGTTCGAATACCTGCTTTTTATTACCCGTCTTCATTTGATTCTTGTAAACCGTTTTTTGGCATTCACTCGTTACTCTGAACGTGAAGTGCGTGAGTGCTGGCGTGTGCCGGCTAGCCGTATTTCGGTGTCGTCAATAGGTGTGGATACGTTCAGGTATGCCCCTAATCCTGTTGTCAGAGCGGAAGCTAGGAGCAGGTTTGGTATATCCGTTGATGATCGTGTGTTACTAGTGGTGGCACGTTTGCATCCGGAAAAGTGTGTGGAGTTGGCGGTTCGAGCCGCGTGCGCATTGAATGATGACCGATATGTACTGCTAGTGGTTGGGGACGGGGAGGAGCGAGGAAGACTTGAGCAATTGGCGAGCGATCTCCCCGGTAATCACAGAATCCACTTTCTCGGAATAATGAAGGATACTGCTCCCATTTATGCTTTGTCAGATATCTTGTTGCAAACAACGCGCTGTCCAAATATGGGAACAGTAGTGTTAGAGGCTATGGCATCAGGAATGCCAGTACTAATTGCCTATCGCGACGACGATGAATACCGGATGGCAAAGGATACTTTCGATGATGTCGATGCTGGTGAGATTGCCAAAGCAACGCCGGAGGATATCGCAATTACTGTCAAAGAGATGTTTTATAATGAAACGCACCTAACCGCACAGCGTCAAGCGGCGCGTGCCTATGCCGAAAGTCGGCATTCTCGTCGGTCTGTTTATCCTGCCATGACCGATATTTACGCCTTGCTCAATGATACTTCTGAGCATTGATGGAGTATCCGTGACAATGTGCGTCGAATAATAAAGCGATTATGTGTGGTTTGACTGGATTCTTGGCAGCTTGTCCGATGCGACATGATGTTATTTTGTCAAATATTACAAATATGGCAAATGCTATCGTCCATCGTGGTCCAGATGATGCTGGCTATTGGGTAGATACATCCGCTGGCTTGGGCTTGGCACATAGACGTCTTGCCATTCTTGATCTCTCAGCGGCTGGGCACCAACCCATGCGGTGCCCACTCGATCGTTATGTTCTAGTCTTCAACGGCGAAATCTACAATCACCTTGAGTTGCGCGCAGAACTTGAGAGGCTTGGTTGGGCCCCGCGGTGGCGAGGTCATAGCGATACGGAAACCCTACTTGCCGGATTTTCTGCATGGGGTATCAGTGAGACTATAGTACGCTGCACCGGCATGTTTGCCCTTGCCGTTTGGGATAGAGAGCTAAGGCAGCTTACGCTGGCACGTGATCGTCTCGGCGAAAAGCCTCTTTATTATGGCTGGCAGGGACGAGGGCAACAGGCGTGCATGTTGTTTGGCTCAGAGCTTAAGGCGCTGCGGGCCCACCCAAAATTTGAGAGGCAGATTAACCGGGGTGCCTTGGCGCTGCTGATGCGCCACAACTATGTGCCGACGCCCTATTCGATTTATCAGGGTATCTACAAACTGCCGCCGGGTTGCTTGCTGACTGTTTCATTACATGAGCCTCAATCTCACCCTGTGGCTTATTGGTCACTCGCTGATACTGCAGCCACTGGTCAGAAAAATCCATTTTCCGGTACAGTGGATGAGGCCGTCGATGCTCTTGAGCATCTGCTGAGGGATGCGATAGGCCAGCAAATGCTTGCAGATGTTCCTCTGGGGGCATTTTTATCTGGAGGTATTGATTCCTCAACTGTTGTTGCCTTGATGCAGGCGCAGTCGGCGCAGCCGATCAAGACGTTTACGATCGGTTTTAGCGAGATCGACTATAACGAAGCTGAGCACGCCAGTGCTGTTGCCAAGTATCTTGGTACCGATCATACGACGCTGTATGTGTCACCAAAGCAAGCGATGGACGTCATTCCAAGGCTGCCATCGCTTTACTGCGAACCGTTTTCCGACTCATCCCAAATTCCCACCTTCCTTGTTTCCCAATTGGCACGTCAGCATGTCACTGTGTCTCTATCCGGTGATGGCGGAGATGAACTCTTCGGTGGTTACAACCGCTATGTGTTTACCGATAGACTTTGGCGGAATCTGTCGAGGTTCCCTCGGTCTCTTAGGCGTGTGCTTGCCGATGGGATTCGGTCCGTATCTCCTAGAGCCTGGAATAACTTTGCTGGCCTGTTTCTGTCGGCATTGCCAGGAAAATGGCAGCTTACCAATCTTGGTGAGAAGTTACACAAGGGGGCTGGAGTGTTGGCGGCTGAAAACGTCGATGACCTTTATCGCGGCCTAGTTTCTCACTGGAATCCATCCTCTGTAATGCCTGAGGGTAGAGAGTTGCCCAATTTTTTTTGGAACGCTCCTAAGCTAGCCGACCTCAAACCCGTTTCGCGTATGATGGCCTTGGATGCCTTGAGTTATCTGCCGGATGATATTTTGACCAAAGTGGATCGGGCGGCCATGGGGGTTTCACTTGAAACCCGGGTGCCAATGCTTGACCATCGGATTGTCGAGTTTGCCTGGAGATTGCCGCTCGACTATAAGATCCGTGATGGGCATGGCAAGTGGCTTTTGCGTCAGGTTCTTTATCGGCATGTTCCCACTGAGTTGATCGATCGCCCCAAAATGGGCTTTGCAGTGCCGATCGATGCTTGGTTACGTGGCCCTCTACGTGACTGGGCGGAGGCGCTAATGGATCCTCGGCGTCTACGAAGCGAGGGCTACTTCGATGCGGCAATCATTGAGTCGCGTTGGCGTGAACATTTGTCAGGTCGGAGAAATTGGCAATATCACCTATGGGATATCCTCATGTTCCAGGCTTGGCTTGAACAACACGCTCAATGAAATCCAGACTCCTATTTGTCGTTAACACTGACTGGTTTTTCGTTTCTCATCGACTGCCCATTGCGGAAGCGGCTATCAAGGCTGGCTACGAAGTCCACGTCGCTTGCACTTTGACTGGCGCCCATAAAAAAATCGAAGCGGTTGGTGCGGTGGTTCATGAGCTGCAAATTTCACGTGGCGGTCGCCGCTTGCTTGCGACCTGGCATGAATTCGACGCCATGATGAATCTCTACCGACGCCTGCGTCCGGATATTGTGCATCTGGTAACGATCAAACCGGTGCTACTTGGCGGGATCGCCGCCCGCTGGGAAAGGGTTCCCGCCGTGGTAGCTGCCATCTCTGGACTCGGATTTATTTTTCTAAGCCGAGGTTGGAAAGCCAGCGTTCGAAGGATCCTAGCTGGCGCAATGTATCACATTGCTTTATCACATCCGCGAATAAAAGTGGTTTTTCAGAATCCGGATGATCGCGATGCAGTGCGCTCGTTCGTTGACTTGCCGGAGGTTGCGATTGAATTGATCCGTGGTTCAGGGGTTGATCTGCGCGCTTTTAGAGCGTCCTCGCTCCCCAAGGGAGTTCCGCTAGTATTAATGGCCTCCCGCTTATTGCGAGATAAGGGGGTCGGTGAGTTTGTTGAGGCAGCTCGCTTGCTCAAGATACGTGGGGTGATCGCACGTTTCTGCCTCGTTGGAGATTTGGATCTTGCGAATCCTTCGTCATGGAGACAAAAAGATCTGGACGAGGTAGTGGCTTCGGGAGCAATTGAGTATTGGGGGCATCGCGACGATATGGCCGCAGTGCTGCATCAAGCTAGCCTAGTTGTTCTTCCGTCATATCGAGAAGGACTGCCTAAAGTTCTTCTCGAGGCGGCAGCGAGCGGTCGACCTGTCATCACTTGCGATGTGCCGGGGTGCCGGGATGCCATCGAACCTGAAAGCACAGGCTTATTGGTTCCCGCGCATGATAGTGTGCGATTGGCAGACGCCATTCAGTCCCTTGTTGAGGATTATTCCTTGAGAGAAAACATGGGCTATGCAGCAAGAAAACTCGCTGAAGAATCGTTCAGCATTGAAGTGGTCGCCGAACGTCATTTGACAATTTATGAGGCCTTGCGAATCGCATCAATTACCTGACCCATATCTTCAGTTGAGCTCACTCTGGTAATGGGGGTCGATATCAAGCGATTGTCATTGTGAGATTGGCGGTTTGACTGCGGGGAGAGTATACTGTTCGGTTTTCGCATTTGAATATCATATGCTTATTCCTGTGGTACTTTCTGGTGGGGCAGGTTCCCGTCTTTGGCCTGTTTCTCGTGAGGGGCGCCCAAAGCCATTTATGCAGTTGGCTGATGGTCAGAGCTTGCTCCTCAAGACCTATCTCCGGGCCGCGGGTGTTGCCTTGAGCAACGATCATGATGGAGAGAGGTGGTTCCGCGAATCCGGACATCGAGTTAAGTGAAATCTCTGCTTCAATGGGCGATGGAAATCGCCTGCCTAGGAGCAGAAGCAATGAGAAGACCCCGCCGTAACCACACAGCCGCCTTCAAGGCCAAAGTGGCGATTGCCGCCCTCAAGGGCGATGAGACGCTGGCTGCGTTAGCAGAGAAGTTTGACGTTCATCCGAATCAGATTACGCAATGGAAGACACAATTGCTCGAGAACGCCTCGGGTGTCTTTGCGACGGCTGCCGAGAAGCAGGCGGCCACGCCGGACCTGAAGGATTTGCATGCAAAGATAGGCCAGCAGGCGTTGGAGATTGATTTTTTGGCCGTCGCGCTCGGTCGCATCGGCGATGCGAGCGCAAAACGATGATCGACAAGGCCCACGATCTGCCTGTCGTCAGGCAAGTCCAGTTACTTGAGCTTTCGCGTTCTTCTGTCTATTACCAGCCGCAGCCCACATCCGAAATCGATTTGATGCTGATGCGGCGGATTGATGAACTGCACCTGGAGCATCCCTTTGCCGGTGCGCGGATGTTGCGCGATATGCTCAAGCTCGAAGGCCATGAAATCGGTCGCAAACATGTCGGTACGCTGATGAAGAAGCTCGATATCCAGGCCATCTACCGCAAGGCCAACACCAGTCGGCGCAACCAGGCACACCGCATCTATCCCTACCTGCTGCGCGGCCTTGCCATCGAGCGTCCGAATCAGGTCTGGGCCATGGATACGACCTACATCCCGATGCGCCGGGGCTTCGTCTATCTGAGCGCGGTGCTTGATTGGGCAACCCGTCGGGTGCTGAGTTGGCGCCTGTCGAACAGCCTGACGGCTGATCCCTGCGTCGATGCTCTGGAAGAGGCCATCATGAAGTATGGCCGACCGGAAATCATGAACACAGACCAGGGCAGCCAATTCACCAGTTCGGCCTTCATTGGCTTGCTTCAGGAGCACAGCATTCAGGTCAGCATGGATGGCAAGGGCTGCTGGCGCGATAACGTATTCGTCGAACGCCTCTGGAAATCGGTCAAGTACGAGGAGATTTACCTGCACGGCTACGACACCGTTTCCGAGGTCCGACAGGCGCTGGCCCGCTACTTCGATTTTTACAATCGTCGTCGCCCGCACTCAACGCTTGACGGGCAAACCCCGGATACGGCTTACTTCAACCAGCCGCTGCTCGCCGCAGCGGCTTAACCCGCAGAGAACTCACTTAAGAAAACCAAATTTCTGTCCAACTGCGCGGGGCCACCTCTGTGCTCAACCAGTCGAAGTTGAGGATCCGAATGTCATAGGGTTTGTCTCTCGTGAGCGGCATGTCCAGAACATGCGCGAGCATCGTTTAATGTTTTATCACTCGCAAGAGAAAAATCATATTCACTATCATCCTTTTGAGGCGGTTGCAGCTGGGATGCCCTTGGTTTTTATGGCTGGTGGGCTGCTGGATATGCTGGGTGGCTCGAGTTTGCCAGGACGCTGTAATTCGATCGAGCAAGCTCGCAGCAAAATTAAGCGGATTCTGGCGGGAGACGAGCGTTTGATTCGTTCGATTCGGTCAACGCAACCAATTCTGCTTGATGCCATCAAGGCAGAAAGCTGTTCGCCCGCTTGGCGGACTGGTTTCCAGCAGGTCTTGCGGGAACTGGATTTGGCAAGGGTAAACACTACTCTGCGCCCGATGGTTGTTCGCAAACGAGTGGCCGTTATTTTGCCGATCGCTTACAAAGGGGGCAGCCTTCGCGGGGCCAAACTAATCGCTGAGGCGATACAACTCGGCAGTCGAGAAGCCGGCGAGCCGGTAGAGGTTGTGTTTGCTCACCTTGATAGCGAGGGGGCATACTCGGCTGATGATTTTGACGATCTGCCAAGAGGGATAAAGCGGCGTCCTTTCAACTTGCGTGACATCTCGGCGTCGGATGCCAAACGTGCCATGCGCTATGCAGGTCATGATGACTGGGAACCGCAAGCCGAGCGCTATGTGATTCTCGATGATGGCATCAAGCAGTTCGTCGACTGCGATCTATGGTTAATTGTCTCGGACCGGCTGATGGCCCCTATCTTGCCCTTGCGGGTAATTGCGCACATGGTCTACGACTATCTTCAGCGCTATGTGCCATTTTTGCCGAAGGGGGCTGACCAACCATTTCTTGATGCTGCGCGAGTTGCAGAAAGAGTGTTTGTTACCACGAACTTTACTCGCGTCGATGCACTTCAGTACGCAGGAGTCAGCCCGCACAAGGTGGTGAAATTGCCGATGCTGGCTCCTCTTTGTGTCTCGAATGAATGTGCAGTATCACAGGCAGAATCTGACTACTTCATCTGGACAACCAATCTCGCGCAGCATAAAAATCACGATAAGGCGCTTCGGGCGCTACAGATTTATTACGGGGATCTTGGTGGTAGCTTGCGCTGTGTAATTACTGGGGTAGATACCGATTCTTTGCTGTCTTCGTCGCTTCCTCATCTCAAGTCAGTGATGGCAGGCAAGAAAAACAACAAGGGCTTACAGCGCCGTTTGACTTTATGCGGCAACCTTTCGGACAAAGATTATTTGCGCCAGTTGTCTGGTGCAGCGTTTCTCTGGCACCCCTGCCGTATTGATAACGGTACATTCAGCGTCATTGAAGCGGCAAGACTTGGTGTTCCAGCCTTGAGTAGCGATTACCCGGCGATGCGAGAAATTGACGATCAATTCCGACTAAACCTGATGTGGCAGATGGCGGATGACGCGCGATCAATGGCTGATGCTTTATTAAAAATGGAGCGCGATTACACCGCTCTTAAAGGCAAACTTCCGACGGCGGATGAATTGGCCACCCAAGACGTGCAACGACTGGCTGGCGATTATTGGAAGGCAATTCACGAATGTCTGTGAAACGCTATGGAATATATTTGGCATATGCCCCTACCGTGGATTTGCGCCACGAGGGCTTGGGGCGTTATCTGGCGGCTTTCCTTAAGGGGGCAGCCGCGAGAGAGGATGTTCATTTCGTGATCGTCTGTCCCAGTTGGTCACGTAATAGCCTTGAACGGCTTTTCGAGGCCGAGCACGTACCACTGCGATGTGTGGATATCGTTGCACCGGACATGGTTCCAGCAGCACTAAACCTTTACCAAGGCTGGCTCGATTATCGAAAGCGCAAGCGGAAATCGTCGCGCTTGGGTGATCTTGCCAATAGATTACGAAACTTCAAGACCCGCGTTGTTGAAAACACGCTTCGCGGGATTGCCACGGCCGAGTCAGTAGGAGCGCTGATCCTTCGGATGCTGCCGATCTTCCTACTGATACTGGCGTTTCTAGCGCTGATGCCTTTGTGGTTGGCTTTGGGCATCTTTGTTGGGGCCGGTTTTTTGGGCCGACGCGTGTTCTGGCGCATCGTCAAACGGCTGGGGAAATTGCATCAACGCTTACAAGCCTTGATCGCGAAGCCCAAGGATGATGGCGTTGCGCTGCGAATGTATCGAGTTATGGAGCACCATGAGGGCCAGCGTATGCTGGCGCTGATAAACAATTTGCAGGATATTCGCGCCTGGTACTGCCCAACGGCCTTCTGGCCTGCCTTCAACGGCATCAAGGTGCCGCGTCTGATGTGTGTCCCAGACGTGGTGCTGGCCGATTTTCCGGTTGGCTTTGCCGGCGTCGGTGGTGATCGCTTCCTTGAAACTTTCCAATTCGTTGAAAGTGCCATTCGAGGTGGCCAGCACTTTGTCACCTATAGCAACAGTGTTAAGTGGGACACTTTGGTGGATCGCTACGCTGTATCTCCTGGGTGCGTCGCTGTCGTTCATCATGCTCCCAATGATTTGAGTCATTGGGTCAATATCAAGGGCCTTCCCGACCATGAGGCGGCCTCGCGCAATTATTGCCAGGGCCTGTTGATCAATGCGATCCAGCGTTCATTTAACCAAGGGTATGCCAAAGGGTTTCAAAATGGCGAACTGAAATTCTTCTTTTATGCCAGCCAGTTGCGGCCAAACAAGAATGTTCTGACGCTGCTTCGCGCATATGAGTATCTTTTGCGGAAGCGGTTTGTCGGCCACAAGTTGATTATGACCGGCAATCCTTACGGATGGGCACCGGTTCAGAAGTTCATTGAAGAACATCATCTGGAGAATGATGTGTTGTTCTTGCATGGATTGAAGGTACAGGAACTTGCAGCCTGCTACAAACTTGCTGACTTAGCGGTAAATCCCAGTCTGAGCGAGGGGGGGTGCCCATTTACCTTTACCGAAGCTTTGTCGGTCGATACGCCCGTGGTGATGGCGAGAATTCCGGTCACCGAGGAAGTGTTGACCGATCCGGAACTCCAAGACATGACCTTTTTCGACCCTTACGATTGGCTGAGTCTGGCTGATCGGATCGAATGGGCTCTGGCTCATCGTGATGATCTTCTGTCTATCCAGCGCCGCACCTATGCGGAGTTGTTGCGGCGGACCTGGGCCGATGTCGTCGATGAGCATCTTGTTGTGCTTGAGCGGATAGCGCAGCTTCCAGAGCAATCAGCGGGCAGCGTGGCATGATAGAACGCAGAAAGCTCCTGATTCTGGGCTTTGGAGGGCATGCGCGGAGCGTTGCGGATGTCGCGTTGGCCTGTGGTTACGTCGAACTGGTTTTTGTCGACGAGCATGCACGCGATGGAGAGAGTTTTCTCGGGTATTCGGTCACCACTGATATCGTTCCTTACGTCGGGCTCGATTGGGTGATATTCCCTGCCGCGGGTGATAACCGAAAACGTGAAATCCAGTGTATCACTGCGTGCGAACTTGGATTTCCTATCGCCACGCTGATTTCGCCAAAGGCGAGTATTGGCGCCGGAGCGAGCCTTGCTGATGGTTGTTTTGTCGGCCACCATGCCCATGTCGGCCCAATGGCCGGGGTTGGTCGTGCCTGCATCATCAATACGGGCGCAATCGTCGAGCATGAGTGCCAAGTTGGCGATTTCTGTCACGTTTCAGTCAATGCCGCAATTGCCGGTAGGAGCAGGCTTGGCGACTATTCGATGCTGGGCGCTGGGGCAACGATCATCGATCAAGTTTTGGTGTGCAACGACGTAATCGTTGGGGCTGGTGCGGTGGTCAGTCGATCGATCGAAATTCCCGGGACTTACGTGGGGGTGCCTGCGAGGTCGCTGTCGATGAAGCCACCCTCCCAGAGTGCGTGATGCGATGACAATGGGGCTTGCCAAACACCTGATTTGGTCACTTTGTTTTTCGACGCCATACCATCGAGGCGTATTGTGAAAGTGTTGCATGTCTACCGAACGTATTTCCCCGACCCGCCCGGTGGTCTTCAGGAGGCAATTCGGCAGATCTGTCTTGGTACCCGTAAATTTGGTGTTGAGCCTTCTGTAATGACCTTGTCGCCACAGCCTATTCCGGGAGATGTGCGACTGCCGGAGGCGCGGGTTTGGCGAGAACGCTCCTGGTTGGCACCTGCTTCCTGCGATTTGGGAGGTATCTCCGCTTTTCGCCTTTTTGCCAAACGGGCAGCAGAAGCGGATGTCCTGCATTTTCATTTTCCCTGGCCGTTTGCCGATCTTCTCAACATCCTGGATGTCGCGCGTCGGCCGAAGGTGATGACTTATCACTCGGATATTGTTCGTCAGCGTACGTTATCCGTACTTTATGGCCCGCTGATGCGTCGGACGCTCAACTCAATGGATGCC
This sequence comes from Dechloromonas sp. ARDL1, assembly GCF_051122455.1. NCBI lineage: Bacteria > Pseudomonadati > Pseudomonadota > Betaproteobacteria > Rhodocyclales > Azonexaceae > Dechloromonas > Dechloromonas sp. ARDL1. Next base: position 1,992,826 of record NZ_CP168939.1, on the reverse strand, counting down.
GTGGTGGCCACTTCCCCGGCGTACATCAGAACGAGTTCGGTGCTCCGGTCTATCGTTCCTTCCGACAAGGTGAAGGCTATTCCACTCGGCATTCGGGATTACGTTACCGAGTGTTCGGCAGAGCAATCTGCCCGTGGTATCACGGAAGGGATCCTGCATCGTCTCAACTTGCCCGCAGGGAGATTTGTCCTCGCCCTGGGGGTGCTGCGTTATTACAAGGGCTTGCACACGCTGATCGAGGCTGCGAGCCAGATCGATTGCCCGATTGTCATTGCAGGCTCCGGACCGGAAGAGGGGGCGCTTAAGGCGCTTACTCATTCGCGTCAGGTGAGCAATGTCATCTTTGCTGGTCAGGTGTCGGAGGAGGAAAAGCGCGACTTGCTCGCCGGATGCGCCCTGTTTGCCTTGCCTTCTCAAGTCCGCTCTGAAGCTTTTGGCATGGTTCTGGTTGAGGCTTCCATGTTTGGGAAGCCGATGGTTTGCTGTGAGATCGGCACCGGAACCTCGTTTGTAAATGTTAATGGCGAAACAGGCTTGGTCGTTCCGCCGGAAAGTTCGGGCGATCTGGCAAGTGCCATCAACAAGCTAATTGGCGATGATGATCTGGCCAAGAAAATGGGTTTGGCGGCGCGGGCGCGTTATGAGAGCCTGTTTTCGGGAGAAGCTCAGGGCAGGGCATATTCGGCTCTCTATAAAGAGGTGTGTGAACGGCATAATGCTGGATAGGGCATGAAATGAGCAGCGGATTCGGTAGGCTCGCATTGATAACTGGAGCGAGTGGGTTTGTCGGCAATCGATTGCTTTCAGCACTTGAGGCAGACGGTGTTCCCTCAAGAACTCTCTCGCGAATGTGGCGCGATAGCAAGAATGTGGTGGTTGGGGACTTGCAGGATGCAGCCTCCTTGGGGTTGGCCTGTGAGACTGTCGATACCGTGTTTCATTGTGCCGGGTATGCTCACGCGTTCTCGGCATTGAATCAGGATGAGGCAGTACGGCATCAGTTAATCAATTTTGAGGGGACACGCAATCTCGTGAATGCTGCCGGCCAGGCGGGTGTAAGGTGCTTTGTGTTTCTGTCCAGTGTCAAGGCTATGGCCGAGCCACGTGATGCTTGCGCAGACGAAGATTGGCCAGGTCTTCCTCAAACGGACTATGGGCGTGCCAAGCGTGCTGCAGAAGAAGCGGTGCTCGAGGCTGGGGTGCGTTATGGCATGCACGTGGTCAACTTGCGCTTGGCCATGGTCTATGGCGCCGGAGGGAGGGGAAATCTGGAGCGTATGGGTCGGTTGATCCGTTTAGGGATTTTTCCTCCACTGCCGGAAACTGGTAATCATCGTTCTTTGGTTCACGTTAACGATGTTGTTTCGGCGATACGCTTGGTAGTCAGTGATTCTCGGGCTGCTGGGCAAACATACATTGTGGCAAATGAATTCGCTCCGTCAGGGCGGCAGTTGTACGAAGCGATTCGAGGTGTGTCAGGTTTGCCTCGTCGGGGGGGGGCGGTGCCAAGGTTCTGGCTTCAAGGTTTGGCCAGGATTGGTGATGGCCTAGGCCGTGTTTCAGGCCGGCGCATGCCTTTTGATAGTGAGGTACTGCAACGCCTTTTGGGGTCGGCTTGGTATTCACCGGCGCGCATTAAGAGGGATCTGGGTTGGGGCGCACAGATATCCTTGGAGGATGGCCTCTCCGAGATGATGTCAGGCGGATTGAGTTTATGATGAAGCGAATTCTTGACCTTATGCTGGCTCTATTAGCCTTGCTGGTCCTGATAGTCCCTATTGTGCTCGTAGCATTGTTAGTAAGAATCACATCTCCTGGGCCTGTATTGTATTGGTCAGATCGTGTTGGTCGCCACAACTGTCTGTTCAAGATGCCTAAGTTCCGAAGTATGCGTGTCGATACGCCCGCCGTCGCAACGCATTTGCTTGAGAATCCCAAGGCTTGGTTGACTCCGATCGGATCATTTCTTCGGAAGTCTAGCCTTGATGAACTGCCGCAACTGTGGAGTATTTTGCGCGGTGATATGAGTTTTGTCGGTCCGCGACCTGCGCTGTTCAATCAGGATGATCTGATCGCACTGCGTACCGCGTGCGGGGCGCATGAACTGGTACCGGGGCTGACTGGCTGGGCTCAAATCAACGGACGCGATGAGTTACCGATTTCCGAAAAGATCAGGCTGGATGCGGAGTATTTGGAGAGAAGGTCGCTAGTCTTTGATATCAGGATTCTTTGGCTGACTTTTATAAAGGTGTTACGTCGAGACGGGGTGTCGCATTAAGTAAGGGGCAGGGCAGGTTACAATTGACCATTTGCCTGAATCTCCGAAAGTTTTTTCATGTTCAACCCCCGTACCCTTGCTGCTTTTATTCACGACTTGGTTGCTGTCGTGTTGGCATGGGGCATGGCCTTCGCGTTCCGCTTCAATTTTGACATTCCGACGGAGTTCCTTTCATCTGGCCTGAAGTCAACGCTTTGGATTTTTCCTCTGTTCGGTGGGCTGTTTTTCGCATTTGGGCTATATCGTGGTCTGTGGCGATTCGCTAGTCTGTCGGATATGCAGCATATCCTCGCGGCGGTCTGCGCTGGGGCATTGCTGGTCGTGCTTGCGGTAGTCTTTCTTGGTTTTGGGCCAATCCCGCGATCTGTGCTCGTTATGCACCCGCTGTTGCTGGCTGTGTTGATGGGGGGGAGCCGTTTTGCATATCGCAGCTGGAAGGAACACCGTCTTTATGGCCCAGCTAGGATGCGGGGGCAGCCGGTCCTGATACTGGGGGCTGGCGAGGCTGCGGACTCGCTGTTGCGGGAGATGCAACGAAGTGGGTTATGGTACGCAGTGGCATTGATTGACGACAATCCCTCCAAACAGGGGCGACGCCTGCGCGGACTGCCTGTTTACGGGCCATTGGATATGATCGCGCAGGTGGCGGAGAGCTACGATGTGAAGCATGTGGTCATGGCAATGCCTTCGGCTCGTCCTGCTGTGCGGCGCGCAGCAGCTGAGCTGGCAGCGGCAGCAGGTCTGTCGATTATGACTATGCCGTCGTATGATGATTTGCTGGCAGGGCGTCTGTCTGTCACCAATATCCGCAGGGTGGAGTTGGAGGACCTGTTGGGGCGGGAGCAGGTGTTTCTAGATGACGACAGTTTGCGGGCGATGTTGGCGGATAAGGTTGTTCTGGTAACCGGTGCTGGCGGGTCGATTGGTTCTGAGCTTTGTAAACAGATCGCGCGCTTTAAGCCTAGGCATTTGGTGTTGGTCGATTCTTCTGAGTTTGCGCTTTACCAGATTGACGAGGTTCTGCAGCAGGTTTTTCCAAGCGTACGGCGGCACTGTTGGGCGGCGGACGTTCGTGATGCCTCGAGAGTAGCCGAAATCATGGCCGCAGAAAGACCGGCGATGGTTTTTCACGCCGCCGCATACAAGCATGTTCCGCTGATGGAGGATGTTAACGCTTGGCAAGCTGTGCGCACCAATGCCCTGGGAACCTACACGGTGGCAAAAGCAGCAGTCGCGGCCGGTGTCGAGCGTTTCGTCCTGATTTCGACCGACAAGGCAGTCAATCCAACGAACGTCATGGGGGCGACGAAGCGTTTGGCCGAGCGCTTGTGTCAGACGGTAAATGCGGAACAACGCACAAAAATTGTTACCGTTCGCTTTGGTAACGTACTCGGTAGCAACGGAAGCGTGATTCCCAAGTTCCGCGAGCAAATTGCTCGGGGCGGCCCGGTGACTGTCACTCATCCCGATATCGTTCGCTATTTTATGACTATACCGGAAGCAGCGCAGCTGGTACTTCAGGCCGTATTGATGGGTAGGGGGGGCGAGATTTTTGTCCTCGACATGGGGGAGCCGGTTCGGATCGTCGATTTGGCACGGGATATGATCCGCTTGTCCGGCTTTTCGGAGGATGAAATTCGTATCGAGTTTTCGGGCCTGAGACCGGGTGAGAAGCTCTATGAGGAGTTGCTTGCCGATGATGAAACCACCCTGCCCACGCCACATCCAAAATTACGCATCGCTCGTCTTGCAGATGCAATGACGGACGAAGAGCGGGGCGATATCCTGGCTTGGCTGCAGGCGGCTGTTCGCTTCGAAACCGATGTCAAGGCGGCCCTGAGCCGTCATGTTCCCGAGTACAACCCATCGCGCGCGTTCTAGTATCTTTGGCCTGGATATTTGACCAGTCTGCGCTTTTCCTTTCAGCTATTGCGATACACCATGGAATTTCTTGACCTTCCCCAATTATGCTCTGCCAACGGTGGCGTACGACTGCCAGGTTCGAAAAGTATCTCCAATCGTGTTCTGCTTCTGGCGGCTCTGTCCGAAGGTGTCACCGAGGTTCGTGACCTGCTGGCTTCCGATGACACCGAGCGCATGCTCGATGCGCTCAGGGCGCTGGGCCTCGGTGTGGAGCATTTGGGCGCGGAAAGCTGGCGCATCACCGGTAGTGGCGGGCGTTTTCCGGTGAAGGAGGCAGAGCTTTTTCTCGGTAACGCCGGCACGGTTTTTCGTCCGTTAACTGCTGCCCTGGCGCTTTCTGGCGGTAATTACATCCTGAAGGGTGTCGCCCGTATGCACGAGCGGCCGATTGGCGACCTGGTCGATGGACTACGTCAGTTGGGCGCCGATATCTCCTATCTGGCGAATGAAGGTTATCCGCCGCTGCAATTGAAGCCGGCCAGCATCCAGCCGGGTGGCGTGGTCAAGGTCCGCGGCGATGTATCCAGCCAGTTCCTGACCGGCTTGCTGATGGCCTTGCCGTTGACGGGTGAGGAGGTGGTTGTCGAGGTGGTTGGCGAATTGATTTCTAAGCCCTACATCGAGATCACGCTGGCGACGATGGCTCGCTTCGGCGTTGTTGTGGAGCGTGACGGCTGGCAGCGTTTCATGATCAAGGCGGGGAGCCGCTATGTTTCGCCGGGAACGATCTATGTCGAGGGAGATGCCTCGTCGGCTTCCTATTTCCTTGCTCTTGGCGCCATCGGCGGTGGGCCGGTGCGTGTTGAAGGCGTTGGCCGAGACTCAATTCAGGGCGACGTGAAATTTGCAGAGGCTCTGGCTCAGATGGGGGCGCTGATTGCTGTGGGGCCGAACTGGATGGAGGCGAAGGCGCCGGAGGGGGGGCTGGTCGCGGTCGATCTGGATTGCAATCACATTCCTGATGCCGCGATGACGCTGGCTACGGCCGCCCTGTTCGCCAAAGGCACGACTACCCTGCGTAATATCGCCAGTTGGCGGGTCAAGGAAACTGATCGCATCGCGGCGATGGCGATCGAGTTGCGTAAGCTGGGGGCGGAAGTCGAGGAGGGGGCGGACTACATCCGTGTCACACCGGCAGTCCTGCATCCGGCTGCTATCGACACCTATGACGACCACCGCATGGCGATGTGCTTTTCGCTGGCAGCTTTCGGCACGCCGCTGCGTATCAACGATCCGAAGTGCGTTGCCAAGACTTTCCCGGATTACTTCGAGCGTTTTGCAGCGGTGACCCGTGCGGCGCCGGTCATTGCCATTGACGGCCCGTCGGCTTCGGGCAAGGGAACGGTAGCGGCACGGGTGGCCGAAGCGCTAGGTTTTGCCTATCTGGATTCGGGGGCGCTCTATCGCCTGACGGCCCTGGCTGCGAAACAAGCCGGCGTCTATTGGGCTGACGAAGCCGGCGTTGCCGGATTGGCGGCAGTCCTTGACGTGGAATTTTCCGGCAACAACATTCGGCTCAATGGTGCTCTGGTTGGTGATGCCATCCGCACCGAGGAAATGTCGGCCGGTGCCTCGAGAGTTGCCGCTTTGCCGGCCGTGCGCGAGGCGCTCTTGTTCCGTCAGCGTGCGTTCAATAGGCTGCCCGGCCTGGTTGGCGATGGCCGTGACATGGGGTCGGTCATTTTCCCGAAAGCCCCGCTCAAGGTCTTCCTGACGGCGAGTGCCGAGGCGCGTGCCGAACGTCGCTATAAGCAGTTGATCGAAAAAGGGTTCTCTGCTAATCTCCCGGACCTTCTGGCTGATCTGCAGCAACGCGATGCGCGCGATTCGCAGCGCAGCGTGGCGCCGCTTAGGCAGGAGGCTGATGCCAAGCTGCTCGACACCACGCATCTCACCATCGATCAGGCGGTGAATCAGGTGCTGGAGTGGGCCAGGGAGGCGTCTTTATAAAGGTGTTGCCGGCTGCAACGGTCGGTAACATGTTCTTAACCTCAACCCGCTGCGGGTCTCGCGATTCGTGGCAAGAAGGTCTGTCCGTAATGGAATCTTTTGCTCAACTTTTTGAAGAATCCCTGGCCCGCCAGGAAATGCGTCAAGGCGAAGTCATCACTGCCGAAGTGGTGGCCATCGATCACAATTTCGTCGTGGTCAATGCCGGCCTGAAATCGGAATCCTATGTTCCGCTCGAAGAATTCCTGAATGATCAGGGCGAGATCGAAGTCAAGGAAGGCGACTTCGTTCAAGTTGCCATCGAAATGCTGGAAGACGGCTACGGCGCTACGCGCCTGTCGCGCGATCGCGCCAAGCGCATCGCCGCCTGGAACTTCCTGGAAGAAGCCCTGAACAACAACACCCTGGTCACCGGCACCATCACCGGCAAGGTCAAGGGCGGTCTGACCGTCATGTCCAACGGCGTCCGCGCGTTCCTGCCGGGCTCTCTGGTCGACATGCGTCCGGTCAAGGACACCACCCCGTACGAAGGCAAGACCCTCGAATTCAAGGTCATCAAGCTGGATCGTAAGCGCAACAATGTCGTGATGTCCCGTCGTGCCGTGCTCGAAGCCACCGCTGACAAGGATCGCGAAAAGCTCCTCGAGAACCTTAAGGAAGGCACCACCGTCAAGGGTATCGTCAAGAACATCACCGACTACGGCGCATTCGTTGATCTGGGCGGCATCGATGGTCTGCTGCACATCACCGACCTGGCCTGGCGCCGCGTCCGTCACCCGAGCGAAGTGCTCAACGTTGGTGACGAAGTTACCGCCAAGATCCTCAAGTTCGACGCAGAGAAGAACCGCGTCTCCCTGGGTATGAAGCAACTGGGCGACGATCCGTGGGTTGGTATTGCCCGCCGTTACCCGGCCGGTACTCGCCTGTTCGGCAAGGTCACGAACCTGACCGACTACGGTTCCTTCGTTGAAATCGAACAAGGCATCGAAGGCCTGGTGCACGTCTCCGAAATGGACTGGACCAACAAGAACGTCCATCCGTCCAAGGTCGTTTCCCTGGGTGACGAAGTCGAAGTCATGATTCTGGAAATCGACGAAGAGCGTCGTCGCATCTCCCTGGGTATGAAGCAGTGCCTGCCGAACCCGTGGGACGATTTCGCCATGAACCACAAGAAGGGCGACAAGGTCCGCGGTGCCATCAAGTCGATCACCGATTTCGGCATCTTCATCGGCCTGCCGGGTGGCATCGATGGTCTGGTTCACCTGTCCGACCTGTCCTGGTCCGCGACTGGCGAAGAAGCCATCCGCAACTTCAAGAAGGGTGACGAAGTCGAGGCCGTCGTGCTCGGCATTGACGTCGAGAAGGAGCGTATCTCTCTGGGTATCAAGCAACTCGAAGGCGACCCGTATACCAACTTCATCGCTACCCACGAGAAGAACAGCATCGTGCGCGCTACCGTCAAGACGGTGGATGCCCGCGGCGCCGTGCTGACGCTGGATGGCGAGAACGAAGGTTACCTGCGTGCTTCCGAGTTCTCGCGTGATCGTATCGACGACCTATCGCAACACCTGAAGGTGGGCGACGAAGTCGAAGCCATGATCATCAACGTGGATCGCAAGACCCGTGGCATCAACCTGTCCATCAAGGCCAAGGACAATGCCGAACAGCACGAAGCGATGCAGAAGCTGGCTTCTGAATCCGCCTCCGCTGCTTCCGGTACGACCAACCTGGGCGCCCTGCTGAAGGCCAAACTCAACCAACAAGGCTGATAAGGCACTAGCATGACCAAATCCGAGCTCATCGCCCGACTGGCGGAGCGGTTTCCGCAGTTGGTGGCGAAGGATGCTGATTTTGCGGTCAAGATGATTCTCGATGCGATGTCCGAAGCGCTGGTGCGCGGAGATCGCATCGAGATCCGCGGATTCGGCAGCTTTGCGCTCAACTACCGGCCACCGCGTGTTGGACGCAACCCCAAGTCGGGGGAGAAGGTCAGTGTGCCGGCTAAATGGGTTCCCCATTTCAAGGCCGGAAAAGAGTTGCGCGAACGGGTCGATCAGATGATCTGACGCCGGGCTTGGCTCAATGTGGTAGATTCGGGGCAGTGAGTCGTTTCACTGCCCCTTTTTATTGAATGTCATGACAGCATTGACTTGGGCCATTCGGCTCATCATCTTCATTTTTTTGGTGGTGTTTGCCGCCCAGAACACTGATCCGGTCAGCCTGAGGCTTTTGCCGGGGCAGATATGGCAAGCGCCGCTGGTGCTTGCTTTGCTCGCTTTCTTCGTCGGGGGCGTGATCATGGGGGCGCTTTCGTTGCTCGGTGTGATCTTCCGCCAGCGGCGCGAGATTTCCCGGCTGAAAAAGGCGGCTGCCCGCAAGCCACAGGTGCCAACCATAGAACCTCCTCCTGTTGTATGAGCGAGGTTGTTGATTATTGGCAGCTGCTGCTGATTCCGGTTTTTTTTGGTCTGGGTTGGGCGGCTGCGCGTGTTGACATGCGGCAGGTCATTCACGAATCACGAGCATTGCCGCGATCCTACTTCCAGGGCTTGAATTTCCTGCTCAACGAGCAGCCCGATAAGGCCATCGATTCTTTTCTCGAGGTTGCCAAGGTTGACTCGCAAACCGTCGAGCTGCATTTCGCGCTGGGCAATCTCTTCCGACGACGCGGCGAAACCGAACGTGCCATCCGCATGCACCAGAACCTGATCGATCTGCCCGATCTCGACGAACGTGTGCGTTTGCAAGCTCTATCCGAACTGGGGCAGGATTACCTGAAGGCCGGTTTGCTTGACCGGGCGGAAGAAATTTTCAACAAGCTGCTGGGTACCTCGTTCGAAGAGGAGGCCAAGCGCAACCTGTTGGAAATCTACCAGGTCGAGAAAGAGTGGCTGAAAGCCGTCGGAATCGCCCGCGAAATGCCTGATGTCGCCTCGCATCGCGAAATCGCCGAGTATTATTGCGAGTTGGCGGCCAACGAAATCATGCGCTCGCGCCCTGATGAGGCACGACAATATCTTGATATCGCCATGCAGGAAAACCGCAAATGTGTGCGTGCAAGCTTGTTGCAAGGGGATTTGCTGCTTCAAGAAGGCAGGCCCCAGGAGGCGATTGAGGCTTGGCTGCGTATCGAGCAGCAGGACCCTGCCTATCTGGCACTGGTCGCCCAGCGTCTGCTGGAAGCCCATCGCAAGCTGGAGCGCCTTGCCGAGGGTATTGCCTTACTCAGCGGCTATCTGGAGCGTTACCCCTCTTTGGACCTTCTCGAGGTGGTCTATCAACTGGTTCTCGAAAGCGAAGGTACCGAAGCCGCTTATCGTCTGGTGCGTGCCGAATTGCAACGCAATCCGACGTTGCTTGGTCTCGAGAAATTGATGAGTGCGCGACTACCGCTTGCGGCACCTGAGGTCAGGCCGGATGTCGAACTGGCGAAGGCTATCATCCAAGGCTATACCAAGCGTCTGTCGCGCTATCGGTGCGATAATTGTGGTTTCAAGGCGCGCCAGTTTTATTGGCGCTGTCCGGCCTGTGGCGGCTGGGAAACCTATCCGCCGCGCCGTGGTGAAGAATTTGATCAATCCCTGTAGGAAGTCTTATGAAAATTACTGTTGTCGGCACCGGTTATGTCGGTCTGGTCAGTGGTACCTGTCTGGCTGAAGTGGGCAACGATGTCCTGTGCCTGGACGTCGATCCGGAAAAGATTCGTATCCTCGAAGAAGGTGGTATCCCGATCTATGAACCGGGTTTGCAGGAAATGGTTCGCCGCAACGTTGCCGCTGGCCGACTGCACTTCACTACTGATATTGAAAAGGCTGTCCAGCACGGTACCGTTCAGTTTATCGCGGTCGGCACGCCCCCAGATGAGGATGGCTCGGCCGATCTGCAGTACGTCCTCGCAGCTGCCCGCAACATTGGCCGCTTGATGACCGACTACAAGGTCGTCGTCGACAAGAGCACCGTGCCGGTCGGTACCGGTGCCAAGGTTCACGCCGCCATCGCCGACGAACTGCAGAAACGCGGTGTTTCCACGCCGTACAGTGTCGTTTCAAATCCGGAGTTTCTCAAGGAAGGGGCTGCTGTCGAGGATTTCATGCGTCCTGATCGTATCGTCGTCGGTGCCGAGGATGAGCAGGCCATTCACCTGATGCGTGCCCTCTATGCACCCTTTCAGCGCAACCACGAACGACTGATTGTCACCGACATCAAGAGTGCCGAATTGACCAAGTATGCGGCCAATGCCATGCTGGCGACGCGCATCAGCTTCATGAATGAACTGGCTAACCTGGCCGAAGTGCTTGGCGCCGACATTGAGATGGTCCGTCAGGGTATCGGCTCCGATCCGCGTATCGGTTACCACTTCCTGTACCCTGGTTGCGGCTACGGCGGCTCCTGCTTCCCCAAGGACGTTAAGGCACTGATCAAGACAGCCCAGGACGACGCCGACATCACGCTCAAGGTGCTGACCGCCGTAGAGGAAGCTAACGATGCACAGAAGCATGTGTTGACCAAGAAGATCCAGCAGAAATTCGGCGATCTCAAGGGTAAGCACTTCGCCCTTTGGGGCCTGGCTTTCAAGCCGAATACCGACGACATGCGCGAAGCGCCGAGCCGTGAGCTGATTGCCGACTTGTTTGCGGCTGGCGCCACGGTTTCTGCTTACGATCCGGTCGCCATGCACGAAACGCAGCGCATCTTCGGCGACGAGCCACGCCTGAAGTACGCCGAAAGTCCGATGGGCGCTCTGGAGGGGGCCGATGCGTTGGTTATCGCCACCGAGTGGAAAGAATTCCGTAGTCCGGATTTCGACGCCATCAAGGCTACTCTGAAGAACCCGGTCATTTTCGATGGCCGCAACCTCTACGACCCGAAATTCGTGCGTAACTCGGGCATCGAGTACTTCGCCATCGGGCGCTGAGAGAATCGCAAGATGCTGGAAAAGGTTTCGCAGGTTCGCCTGCTCGTGGTCGGCGATGTGATGCTGGATCGCTACTGGTTCGGCGACGTCAGCCGGATTTCGCCGGAAGCTCCTGTGCCGGTGGTCAAGGTTGAGCGCCAGGAAGAGCGTCTGGGAGGCGCCGCCAACGTGGCGCGCAATGCGGCGTCGCTGGGCGCCGTGACGGCTCTACTGTCGGTGGTCGGCGACGACGATGCCGGCCGCTCGTTGAGCCGCCTGCTTGAAGAGGGGCAGATCGATGCCGGCCTGCACGTCGACGACGATATCGACACCATTGTCAAGCTGCGCGTCATCGGGCGCCAGCAGCAGTTGCTGCGTATCGATTTCGAGACGCCACCGTCGCACGAAATCCTGCAGGCCAAGTTGGCCGATTTTGAGCGCCGTGTTGCCGATGCTGACGTGGTTATCCTGTCCGACTACGGCAAGGGCGGACTGACGCATATTTCCGATATGATTCGCATCGCGCGCGCCGCCGACAAACCGGTGCTGGTCGATCCCAAAGGCGACGACTGGGGTAAATATGCCGGAGCGACGGTGATCACGCCGAATCGTTCGGAACTGAAGCAAGTCGTCGGCAATTGGAGGAACGAGGAAGAACTGGTCGCCAAGGCAAACCGCTTGCGTGGTGAGCTTGGCTTGGAAGCCTTGCTCGTCACGCGCAGCGAGGAGGGCATGACCTTGTTCGCCGATGAGGTTCATCACCAGCCGGCAAAGGCGCGCGAGGTATTTGACGTCTCGGGGGCCGGCGATACCGTCATCGCCACGCTGGCTGTCATGCTCGCTGCCGGTGCCGCCTGGGACGAGGCCATCCGCATTGCCAACATCGCCGCCGGTATCGTCGTCGGCAAACTGGGAACGGCAGTCGTTACCCGCCAAGAACTGCTCGCTGCCTTGTAAGGAGAAACCCATGTATTACGTCGTCACCGGCGCGGCCGGCTTTATCGGCTCCAATATCGTCAAGGCGTTGAACGAGCGCGGCATCACAAACATCATTGCCGTCGATAACCTGACCAAGGCCGACAAGTTCAAGAACCTGATCGACTGCGAAATCGCCGATTATCTCGACAAGCACGATTTCATCGAGCGCATCCAGGCTGGCCATTACGATGGCGAGATCGAGGCTATCCTGCATGAAGGCGCCTGCTCCGACACCATGGAGACGGACGGCCGCTACATGATGGAGAACAACTATCGCTACTCGCTGATCCTGCTCGACTGGTGCCAGGATCAGGATGTGCAGTTCCTCTATGCCTCGTCGGCCGCCACTTATGGTGCCAGCAGCGTGTTCAAGGAAGAGCGCCAGTACGAAGGTCCGCTCAACGTCTACGGTTATTCGAAGTTCCTGTTCGACCAGATCGTCCGCCAGCGCCTGGCCAAGAATCCCTCGTCGCAGATCGTTGGCTTCCGTTACTTCAACGTCTATGGTCCACGCGAAACGCACAAGGGGCGCATGGCCTCGGTCGCTTTCCACAACTACAACCAGTTCAAGGCCGAGGGCAAGGTCAAGCTGTTCGAAGGCTCGCACGGCTACGAGAACGGCGGCCAGATGCGCGACTTCGTCTTTGTCGGCGACGTCGCCAAGGTCAATCTGTTCTTCCTCAACCACCCTGAGAAGTCCGGTATTTTCAACCTCGGCTCCGGCCGGGCGCAGAGTTTCAATGATGTCGCCGTCGCTGCCGCCAACGGCTGCCGCAAGGCCAAGGGCGAGACCGCCTTGTCGCTGGCCGAACTGCGGACCCAGGGCTTGCTCGAATACATCGCCTTCCCCGATGCGCTGAAGGGCAAGTACCAGGCTTTCACGCAGGGTGATCTGACCAAACTGCGCGAAGCTGGCTACGAAGCCCCGATGGCAACGGTGGAGGAAGGTGTTGCCCAATATATCGAGTGGCTGCATTGCAATGTATAAAACCCTGCAGGATTTTGTCGGCAATACGCCCCTGGTGCGCCTGGTGCGCATTCCAGGAGCGGATAACGACAAGCGTGGCAACGTCATTCTCGCCAAGCTGGAAGGCAACAACCCGGCCGGCTCGGTGAAGGACCGACCGGCTCTGTCGATGATCGTTCGGGCCGAGGCGCGCGGTGATATCAAGCCGGGCGACACGTTGATCGAAGCGACCTCCGGCAATACCGGTATCGCGCTGGCCATGGCGGCGGCGATGAAGGGCTACCGGATGATCCTGGTCATGCCCGAGAACCAAAGCGTTGAACGCCGTCAGAGCATGCGCGCCTTCGGAGCAGAACTGGTGCTGACGCCCAAGGATGGCGGCATGGAATTGTGTCGCGACGTCGCCGAAAAGATGCGTGACGAAGGCCGGGGCATTATCCTCGATCAGTTCGGCAACCCGGACAACCCGCTGGCTCACTACGAAGGCACCGGCCCGGAAATCTGGCGCGATACCGAAGGCAAGATCACGCATTTCGTTTCCAGCATGGGCACGACCGGTACCATCATGGGCACCAGCCGCTTTCTGAAAGAAAAGAGCCCTGCCATCCAGATTGTCGGTTGCCAGCCGGAAGAGGGTAGTCAGATTCCCGGCATCCGCAAGTGGCCGGAAGCCTATCTGCCCAAGATCTACGACAAGGCCAATGTCGACCGTATCGAATACGTCAGCCAGGCAGATGCCGAGGCGATGACGCGCCGTCTGGCCATGGAAGAAGGCATCTTTGCCGGTATTTCCTCGGGCGGCGCGCTGGCTGTGGCGCTGCGTTTGTCGCAGCAACTAGAGAATGCGGTCATCGTGTCGATCATTTGCGATCGCGGTGACCGCTATCTGTTGACGGGCGTTTTCCCGGCATGAAACCGGTTCTCGTCTTCGATATCGAGACTATTCCCGATGTGCCCGGCCTGCGCCGGCTCAACGATCTGCCGGGCGAACTGTCGGATGATGAGGTCGCAGAACTGGCCTTCCAGCAACGTCGCGCCAAGACGGGCAACGACTTCCTGCAATTGCATCTGCAGCGGGTGGTGACCATTTCCTGCGTGTTGCGGACCAGTGAAGGCCTCAGGGTCTGGTCTTTGTCCGAGCCGGATTTGAACGAGGGCGCCATCATCCAGCGCTTCTTCGACGGCATCGAGAAATTCACGCCGCAAATCGTGTCATGGAACGGCGGCGGTTTCGACCTGCCGGTGCTGCACTATCGCGGCATGTTGCACGGGGTGTCGGCACCGCGTTATTGGGACATGGGCGACGGCGATTATGCCGATTCCCGCGATTTCAAGTGGAACAACTACATCAGCCGCTACCACACCCGTCACCTCGATCTGATGGACCTGCTGGCGCTGTACAACGGCCGCGCCAACGCGCCGCTCGACGATTTGGCCAAGCTGTTCGGCTTCCCCGGCAAGCTCGGCATGGATGGCGGCAAGGTATGGGAGGCTTGGCAAGGTGGCCAGATCGCCGATATTCGTGATTACTGCGAAACCGATGTGATCAATACCTATCTGGTCTACAACCGTTTCCGTCGCCTGCGCGGCGAATTCACGGCCGAGGAAGAGATCGCCGAGGGCGAATTCGTCAAGGCCCAGCTGGCCCGCATCGGCGCGCCGCACTGGCAGGAGTTTCTCGCCGCCTGGGGCTGATGTCGGCCCGGGGCGGCGTTATAATCGCAAGTTCTCAAAACCTGAACGCAGAGAGATAAAACATGGCACTTAACAACGTTCCTTCCGGCAAATCCCTCCCCGACGATTTCAATGTCATTATCGAGATCTCCGCTCATTCCGAGCCGGTCAAGTACGAAGTTGACAAGGAAAGCGGTGCGATCTTCGTCGATCGCTTCATGTCCACCGCCATGCACTATCCGTGCAACTACGGCTACATTCCGCACACCATCGCCGGCGACGGTGACCCGGTTGACGTACTGGTCGTCGCTCCGTTCTCCCTGCCGCCGGGCGTTGTCGTGCGTTGCCGCCCCTTGGGCCAACTGTCGATGACCGATGAAGGCGGCAACGATGCCAAGCTGCTGGCCGTACCGGTCGACAAGCTGACCCCGCTGTACAAGGATGTAAAGACCGTCGAAGACATGCCGGAACTGCTGCGCAAGCAGATCGCCCATTTCTTTGAGCGTTACAAGGATCTGGAGCCGGGCAAGTGGGTCAAGGTCAACGGCTGGGAAGGCATTGATGCCGCCCGCAAGGAAATCCAGGAAGGTGTCCAGCGTTACAACGACGCCAAGGACAAGCCGGCTTACTGACTCTCATGCTGCGTATCGCCGTTGCCCAGTTCAACGCCACCGTCGGTGATCTGACGGGCAACGTCGAACGCATCATCCAGTGCGCCGCCGAGGCCAAGGCCTGCGGCGCTCATGTGCTGCTGACGCCGGAGCTGGCGTTGTGCGGCTATCCGCCGGAAGACCTGTTGTTGCGCCCGGATTTCTACCGGGCCTGCAACCGGGCTCTCGACGACCTGGCTTCCCGAGTCGACGGCATTGCCGTGATCGTCGGGTATCCGGAAGAGCACGACGGTGCCTGCCACAACTCGGCTACTGTCATCGAAAACGGCCAGCGCACCGCGACCTATCGCAAGATGCGCCTGCCAAACTACGAAGTCTTCGACGAGAAGCGCTACTTCGAGCAAGGCACCGAAGCCTGCGTCGTCACGCTGAATGGCGTGCGCTGCGGTATCAATATCTGTGCCGATATTTGGGAAGAAGGCGCTGCCGAACTTTCCCGCCAGGCTGGCGCCGAATTGCTGCTCGTTCTCAACGCCTCGCCCTGCCACCTCGACAAGACGCGCGAGCGGGTTCAGGTTCTGGCCGACCGGGTTGAGGCGACCGGCATTCCGGCCATCTACTGCAACCTCGTCGGTGGTCAGGATGAGCTCGTATTTGATGGCGACTCCTTTGCACTCAATCCCGACAAGACTGTCTGCATGCGCTTGCCGCAGTTCGAGGAAGCGCTCGGCATCGTCGATTTTGCGGCTGGCCGCCTGAAATCGGATGACCTGTGTGCCGAACTGCCGCTCGAGGCAGAAGCCTACAACGCGCTGGTCCTCGGTGTTCGCGACTACATAGGCAAAACCGGCTTCAAGGGAGCCATCATCGGTCTCTCCGGCGGCATCGATTCGGCCTTGACCCTGTGCATTGCCGTCGATGCGCTGGGGGCGGACAAGGTCCATGCCGTCATGATGCCGTCGCCCTATACGGCGCAGATGAGCCTCGATGATTCGCGCGAGATGATCCGCCAGTTGGGCTGTTCTTACGATGAAATCGCCATCGCGCCGGCGATGGAAACCTATGCGGCCATGCTCGACCCGCTATTTGCCGGGCTGCCTGCCGATACGACCGAAGAGAATATCCAGGCCCGCATTCGCGGCAACATCCTGATGGCGCTGTCGAACAAGACCGGCAAGCTGGTGCTGACCACTGGCAACAAGTCCGAGATGGCGGTCGGCTATTGCACGCTCTATGGTGACATGGCCGGTGGATTCGCAGTCATCAAGGATGTCTACAAGACCCTGGTCTACCGCCTGTCGCGCTACCGCAATACCTTGTGCCAAGGCGATCCGGTGATTCCGGAAAACATCATCGTCCGGCCGCCGTCGGCCGAGTTGAAGCCGGACCAGAAGGATCAGGATTCGCTGCCTGAATACGAGGTGCTGGATGCCATCGTCCGCGCCTACATGGAAGAGGATCGCAGTCCGCGCGAGATCATCGCCGCCGGGCTGCCTGAGGCCGATGTACGGCGTGTCGTGCGCCTGTTGCGCATCGCCGAATACAAACGCCGTCAGGCGCCGGTCGGCATCCGCATTACGCCGCGTGGATTTGGCAAGGATTGGCGGTATCCTATTACCAATCGCTACATTGACGAATTTTGAGAAGAGAGAGGGATCAATCCATGAAGAAGATCGAAGCCGTCATTAAGCCGTTCAAGCTGGACGAAGTGCGCGAGGCGTTGTCGGAAATCGGCATCAGCGGCCTGACCGTGACCGAGGTCAAGGGCTTTGGCCGCCAAAAGGGGCATACCGAGCTGTATCGCGGTGCCGAGTATGTTGTCGACTTCCTGCCCAAGATCAAGATCGAGATCGTCGTCAATTCCGACCATGTCGATTCCGCCATCGAAGCCATCATCAAGGCAGCGCGCACGGGCAAGATCGGCGACGGCAAGATTTTCGTGATGCCGGTAGAGCAGGTCGTGCGTATTCGCACCGGCGAAACCGACGAATCGGCTATCTGAACGAATTCGGATAGCAGCAGCCCGCTAAGGGGCCGTGCAGAGGGGCGACTTCCGTCGCCCTTTTTTATTTTCTGGCGGCGCGCAGCAGGACGATCAATGCGCCTTCGCCGCCATCGTGCGGTCGGGCCTGGCAATAGGCCAGGATTTCCTGGCGCTGGGCCAGCCAGCCGCGCACAAGCTGACGCAGGATGGAGAGCTTTTGTGGCGAACCATGGCCCTTGCCGTGGATGATCCGCACACAGCGCTGGCCGTGGTGCAGGCATTCCGCTAGAAAGCCGGAAAGGCTGTGCCGGGCTTCGTCCCGATTCATACCGTGCAGATCGAGTTCGGCCTGCACGACCCAGCGACCACGCCGTAGGTCGCGGAGAACACTGATCGCCAGACCGTGGCGCAAATGGTTCGCCTCGTCGCCGCCTTCCAGTCGATCCTGCAGGCCGATCTGACCGTGCAGGCTTTCGTGCAGCGCGGCGCGTTCGTCGGAGATCGATTGTTGCGGTCGCGGTGGCGGGAGTGGGCTACCCAGATGGACTCGATTCGGGGCGGTAATAGGTTCCACCCCCAGCATGGCAGCATGAAAGGCCCGTTGGTCGGGGTCGGTATGCTCCATATGGATCTGGGGCGCAGCATGCCAATGTGCGGGCAGTGCCGGCTCGGGTCGCTTGTTCCGTGGGCGGTTCGTAAGGTCCGTATCGCTTGTGCGCCGGGGTCTTTCGGGCGGCGTCCGCGGTTTGTTCAACTGGACGCGATTGCCGGGCGGCAGCGGCTCTACATCGGCCACTGCCGCCCGGAAAGCGGCAAGGTCATCCGCGTCACTCAACCCGATCAGGCGTGGCCGAGGTTGTCCAGGTAACGCTCGGCGTCGAGTGCAGCCATGCAGCCCGAGCCGGCCGAGGTACAGGCCTGCTTGTAGATCTGGTCTTGCACGTCGCCCGCGGCGAAAACGCCGGGAATGCTGGTTTGCGTAGCGTTGCCGTTACGCCCCGACTCGGTAATGATGTAGCCGTTATCCATCTCCAGCTGGCCGGCGAAAATGTCGGTGTTCGGTTTGTGACCGATGGCGATGAAAACGCCATGAACGTCGACCTTCTGCAGTGCACCGGTCTGGGTATTCTTGACATTCAGGCCGGTTACGCCGGAGTCGTCACCGAGTACTTCATCGAGCACGCTGTTCCACAGGATGGTGACCTTGCCTTCCTTTTCGCGCTGGAACAGCTTGTCCTGCATGATCTTCTCGGCCTTGAACTTCTCACGGCGATGAATGACGGTGACGTGGCTGGCAATATTGGCCAGGTAAAGTGCTTCCTCGACGGCGGTGTTACCGCCGCCAACCACGGCCACCGGCTTGTTGCGGTAGAAGAAACCGTCGCAGGTGGCGCAGGCGGAGACCCCCTTGCCCTGGAACTTGTCTTCGGAAGGCAGGCCCAGGTACATGGCCGAGGCGCCGGTGGCGATGATCAGGGCGTCGCACGTGTAGGTGCCGGCATCGCCAATCAGCGTGAAGGGCTTCTGCTGCAACTGGGTGGTGTGGATATGGTCGAAGATGATTTCGGTTTCGAAGCGGCGGGCATGGGCTTCGAAATTGGCCATCAGTTCCGGGCCCTGAATGCCGTCGGCGGCTGCCGGCCAGTTATCGACTTCGGTTGTCGTCATCAGCTGGCCACCCTGAGCCATGCCGGTGATCAGCACGGGCTTGAGGTTGGCGCGGGCGGCATAGACGGCGGCGGTGTAGCCGGCCGGGCCGGAACCGAGGATGATGAGCGGGGTATGGCGGGCATTCTGGGACATGATGATCCTCTTGGGTGGCTGATCGGAAAATTATAGCGTTGTCTGAGCTTCCAATTTTCCCGAAGTTCCTATGTAATTTGGGAATCAGGTTTATAATCGTCGCGTAACTCTATGAACGGAAACTGAATTATGGCAACTGCTCCTGTCGGTTTTAGTCTGGTTGTGTTGCGTAATGTCGCCTTGTTTTCGGGGCTGGACGATGGGGAGCTCGAGAAGCTTTCCAAGGTCTCCGGGCGGAAACGCGTCGAGCGCGGCGCATTCGTTGTCCGGGCCGGTGAAAGCACTGATTCGCTTTATGTATTGCTGGCCGGAAGGGCCAAGGTAACCAATACCGACGAGGAGGGGCGCGAGATCATTCTTGCCTGGCTCGGTCCGGGCGAGTTTTTTGGCGAGATGGGCCTGATCGATGGTAGTCCACGTTCGGCGAATGTCGTTGCCGCAGAGCCTTGCGAACTCCTGTTCCTGGGCAAGGATGCCTTCCAGCGCTGCCTGCAGGACAATTTCCAGGTGGCTCAGAAGCTGATGAAAACCTTGGTATTGCGCCTGCGCGAGGCAGATCGCAAGATTGAAAGCCTGGCCTTGCTGGATGTTTATGGCCGTGTCGCACGCCTGCTGCTGGACATGTCGGAAGTGATCGAGGGGCGGCGTTTGGTCAAGAAAAAGATGTCGAAACAGGATATGGCGAAAATGATTGGTGCGTCGCGCGAAATGGTCAGCAAGGTCATGCGAGATCTGGAATTGAGCGGTTATATCCGCTATGAGGATGACGTGCTGGTCATCCCGGGGGCTTGAGCATGGCGAGAATGGCGCGGGCGGCCTCGGCACCGAGTCCGCTCCCCGAAAAGATCGGTAATTTGTTGCAGGAGTCGCGCTGGCTGGGTGTCGGCGCCGTTGCCCTGTTTTTGACCATGGCCTTGTGGGGCTTTCATAAGGAAGATCCGGGCTGGTCGCATTCGGTCGTGTCGACGACCCTGCATAATCCGACCGGCCGCGCCGGAGCGTGGATAGCCGACCTAATGCTTTACCTGTTCGGACTCTCCGCGTGGTGGTGGATTGTTCTGCTCGGCATGTTCGTCTGGTGGGGCGTGCGCAAGTTCAATGCGCCCGAGGCGCACCGGCAGCATCCCCTGTTCATTGCGCTGGGAGGGTTCTTTTTTCTCCTGTTGGGCAGTTCGTCGCTCGAAGCCTTGCGCTTCTACTCGATGCATGCCCAGTTGCCGCTGGCGCCGGGGGGAATGCTGGGGATCGAGCTGGGGCGGGTGCTGTCCACCCAACTGGGCTACACCGGCTCGACGTTGTTCCTGCTGGCGACGATGGCTGCGGGGTGGAGCATCTTTTCCGGCATGTCCTGGTTGTGGGCCTTCGAGAAGCTGGGCTTGTTGCTGGAAGCCTTCGTCGGCTTCTTCTACGGGCGTGTCGATGCCTGGCGTGACCGCCAGATCGGCAAGGAGGTCGCCCAGAAGCGCGAGGTCGTGGTCGAGGAAGAAAAGCGCCGCGTCGAGCTGCACGAGCCGATCATCATCGAAACGCCGGCACCGCCGGCCGTGCCTGTGTCGAAGAAGGCCGAGGCGCGCGTCGAGCGCGAGAAACAGGCCATGCTCTTCCCGGAGGCCATCGTCGGCGGCCAGTTGCCGCCGCTGCACCTGCTCGATCCGGCGCCCCCAGCCACCGAGACGGTTAGCCCGGAAACCCTCGAATACACCTCGCGGCTGATCGAGCGCAAGCTGGCCGACTTCGGTGTGCAGGTCAAGGTGCTGGCAGCCATGCCGGGGCCAGTCATCACGCGCTACGAAATCGAGCCGGCGGTCGGCGTCAAGGGTGCGCAGATCGTCAATCTGGCGCGCGACCTGGCGCGGGCACTGGCCATGGTTTCCATCCGCGTGGTCGAGACGGTGCCCGGCAAGTCGTGCATGGCGCTCGAACTGCCGAACCCCAAGCGGCAGACAGTCAAGCTGTCGGAGATCATCTCCAGCAAGCCGTACAACGACATGCATAGCCCGTTGACCGTGTGCCTGGGCAAGGATATCGGCGGCCAGCCGATCGTCGCCGATCTGGCCAAGACGCCGCACCTGCTGGTGGCGGGTACGACCGGCTCCGGCAAGTCGGTCGGGGTCAATGCGATGATCCTTTCCATGCTCTACAAGTCCGAGCCGGATCAGGTGCGCCTGATCATGGTCGATCCGAAGATGCTGGAACTGTCCATCTACGAAGGCATCCCGCACCTGCTGGCGCCGGTGGTCACCGACATGAAGCAGGCAGCCAATGCGCTGCACTGGTGCGTGACGGAGATGGAAAAACGCTACAAGCTGATGTCGGCGATGGGGGTGCGTAACATCGCCGGCCTTAATACCAAGATCAAGGATGCCGAGAAGAAAGGGGAGAACATCCCCAATCCGCTGACCCTGACGCCGGAAACGCCGGAGCCGCTGAAGACCATGCCTTACATCGTGGTCATCATCGACGAGCTGGCCGACCTGATGATGGTGGTCGGCAAGAAGGTCGAGGAGCAGATCGCCCGCTTGGCGCAGAAGGCGCGAGCGGCCGGCATCCATCTGGTGCTCGCCACGCAGCGTCCGTCGGTCGATGTCATCACCGGCCTGATCAAGGCGAACATCCCGACCCGCATCGCCTTCCAGGTTTCCAGCAAGATCGATTCGCGCACCATCCTCGACCAGATGGGGGCCGAAGCGCTGCTCGGCATGGGCGACATGCTCTATCTGGCGCCCGGTACGGGTTATCCGACGCGGGTGCATGGTGCTTTTGTGTCCGATGATGAAGTGCATCGCGTCGTCGAACATCTCAAGGCCAGCGGTGCGCCGGAGTATGTCGAGGACATCCTTTCCGGCGCTGCCGGTGATGACGAGGAAGGTAGCGGTGAGGCCGGCGAGGGTGGGGATGCCGAAAGCGACCCGCTTTACGATCAGGCCGTCGATATTGTGCTCAAGAACCAGCGTGCCTCGATCTCGCTCGTCCAGCGTCACCTGCGCATCGGCTACAACCGCTCGGCACGTCTCATCGAAGCCATGGAGAAGGCTGGGCTGGTTTCTGCCATGGACGGCCGAGGCGGTCGCGAAGTCCTGATGAAGAAACCGGCCGAATAAACGGCTTGCAAACCGTTACACACTGAAACAGTGCGCCGGAAAACGGCGCGCTATGCTAGCCTATGAACAATTTCCAAAGAATCCTGTCGGCCGCCATCGTGGCCCTTGCTCCCGGTCTGGCTGCGGCCGGCGCGGTCGATCAGTTGCACGATTTTCTCAGGAACACGAAAACCCTGAGGGCCGAATTTGCACAAGCGGTGATCGCCAAGAGCGGCCGCAAGCCGCAGCAATCATCCGGCGTTGTCGCCATTTCGCGACCGGGGAAACTGCGCTGGGAAATCCAGAAGCCCTATCCGCAACTGGTGGTTGGTGATGGTGAGAAGGTCTGGATACACGATCCCGAGTTACAGCAAGTCACTGTGCGCAAAGCCGGGCAGGCGATTGGCGGTTCCCCGGCGGCCCTGCTGTCGGGTAGCAATGAGCTGGAAAAGAACTTCACCCTCAAGGAAGCCGGGGAAGCCGAAGGAATGGCCTGGGTCGAGGCAACCCCCAAGGCGAACGACAGCGGTTTTGAGCGCGTGCGACTCGGGTTTTCCGGTAACGATCTCAAGGCGATGGAATTGCTCGACAGCTTTGGCCAGACGACTCTGATCCGCTTCTCGCGAATCGAGAAGAACCTCGCGTTGCCGGCTTCAACCTTCCGGTTTACGCCACCGGCCGGTGCAGATGTCGTCGGCGAATAAGGCCGGATGCGCTGATTCGATAATAACGAGCCCTTGCCGTAGTCTATTCGGCAGCCATTGACGGTACGGCATGCGCTGCTGAGAATCTGACCATATAGCATGGCTGGCCGGGGTAGGTGCTCAGATTGGCAATTTGCCCAGGCTCCGCCATGCGCACCTCGCTGAAACCCTGCCGGGTCCAGAATTCTCGCGCATCCTGTACGCACACAAGTGCCGAAGCTCCCCATCGTGAGGCAGCGAGTGCGTGGCGTACCAGCGCTGCGCCGAGTCCCTTGCCATTGGCTGATGGACGAACCGCCAGATCGTGGATGTATAGGCAGTCCGGGGCGTCGGGAATGCGAAACTCCCCACCAAGCGGGGTAATCTTGCCAAGTTCAGATGGGTAGGTCATCAGGTAAGCGGCCGGTTCTCCTCGCAGCATGGCAATCCAGGCGTATTCCGGGGCCTCTGCCAGGCGTTCCAGGATTGTTGTTGCTGCTTCGTTCATGGAGGGCGGGTAACAGGCCTGCTGAATGCCTAACACGAATGCCAGATCGTCTGGGGTCATTGCCCGGAGGAGGGATTCTCCGCAGTCTGTCGAGGCAGGAACTCTCGGCGGCGAAAGGTGGGTCATCTCAAGTTTGGGCTAGTGCTGCGTTGCGGAATCTTCCTCGAGAGGGTGGTCAGGCTGCAATTGTATTTTCAGCTTCGCTCTTTGACGAAGTTCCTGAGGTTGAAGCATTTGAGCTGCCGGCACTGCCCGCATGCTCACGAACCAGCTTCGTCAGGGCCATGCAGTCGATCGGCTTGGCGAGATGGCCGACCATGCCGGCGGCCAGACATTTTTCCCGTTCCTCGTTGAAGGCATGGGCGGTCTGCGCAATGACCGGGAGATCGGGGGCGATGGCCCTGATCCGGCGCGTTGCCTCGTAACCATCCATGTCGGGCATCTGAACATCCATGAGTACGACATCGTAGGCAGAAGGACCATCCTGCTGCACACGTTCGACGGCTTCGCGACCGCTGCTCACCATGACGATCTGCGCACCGCTTGGTTGCAGGTGCTCTTGAAGTACGGCCTGATTGATTGCGTCATCCTCGGCGACGAGGATACGGGTTCCACGGAGCGGCTGCTCCCCACCGTGTAGGGGCGCGGTAGAGGTGGGCTCCTCGATTGCCATGCCTTTGCAAGGAATGCAGGGCAGGTCGATGCGAACAGTCGTTCCGATACCTTTCTGGCTCTCCACGCGAATGTCCCCATGCATCAATTCGGCGATTCTCTTGCTGATGGCCAGGCCTAGCCCGGTGCCGCCGAAGCGACGGGTGGCTGCGGCATCGGCTTGGTGGAAGGGCGAGAAAAGCTCGCTGAGCTGGCTTTCGTTCATGCCGATACCGGTATCGGTGACGGTAATCGACAAGCGGTCTCCGATGCGTTCGGCATGAAGCGCCACGCGGCCGCTTTCGGTGAATTTGACCGCGTTGGAAAGAATGTTGAGCAGTATCTGGTTGAGGCGCAGGGGGTCGCTCTGGCAGCGCTCCGGCAGATTGCCGGCGATTTGGACATCGAGTGCCAACTGCTTGGCCTTGGCGCGCTCGCGGATCAGTTCGACGGCATGATCGATGATTTCGGCGATGACGATGTCCGTTTGCTCGATGCGCATTTTCCCGGCTTCGATCTTGGAAAAATCGAGGACATCGTTGATCACGCCAAGCAGCCGGGTGCCGGACAGCTTGATCTTGGTAAAGGCATCGAGTGCCTTGGCGCTGTTCTGGTAATTCCTGAAACCGATTTCTGCAAAGCCCAGCACACCGTTCAGCGGGGTTCGAATTTCGTGACTCATGTTGGCCAGGAATTCGCTGCGCACCCTTGCCAGGTGCTCGGCTGCGGCGAGCGCCCTCTCCCTGGCCTCGGCTGCCGCGCGTTGCTGGCTGATATCGACAAAACTGGTCACCGCGCCTACGGTTCGGCCATCCTGGATCATGGGGTGTGTTGAATACATGACCGGGATGGGGTGGCCGTCGGCATGCCAGTAAACCTCGGTGTCTACGCGCGTCGTTTCACCTGACTGCATGGCCTGCATGCTGGGGCATTCGCAGAGGGGGTAGGGGCTGCCATCCACATGACTGTGGTGGAAGGTTTCGTGGCAATTCTTGCCGATCACCTGTTCGGCCGAGTAGCCCAGCAGGTCGCAGGCAGCCGGATTAATGAATATTATCCGCCCATCGTTATCGATGCCGTAGAGGCCGTCGGCGCTGGACTGGATGACGTGGCTGGCGCGGGCTTCGGTTTCAAGTAGCGCCGTCGTGCGTTTCTCCACCAGTTCCTCAAGGTGGCGGCGATGCATCTCCAGCTCTGCCTCGGCACGCTTGCGTTCGGAAATGTCCCGGGTTACCGCGAGAATGCCGGAAATTGTGCCGTCGTTATCGCGCATGGGAACAGCATGGGTTTCCATCCAGCGATGGGATCCCTTCAAGCCGATGATCTCGTAGGTCAGAGAGCACGATTCGCCTGCACTCACCCGGGTGTTGAGTTGCCTGAAGGCGTCCCGGTCGGCAGGGACAATCAGTTCATGGACATCACAGCCGTCAACCTGGGCAAAGGAGTCTGCTTCGATCATGCTGAGGCCCGCACGATTCATTTGCTGCAGCCTTCCGTCCAGTGCCATAACCTTGACACATTCCGGTTCGGTTTCGATGATGCTTTGCAAGTGACGGGTGCTGGCAGCGAGATCCTGCTGTGCCTTGTCTCGCTCGATGGCCGAACCCATCCAGCGAGCAAGGAGGCCCATGAATTCGCGGTCAGTGTCGTCGAACTGACGGTTGTAGGGGTTCGGAGAGCTGAAATTGACTGTTCCGAAGACTTCGCCATCCACGATTACTGTAGTGCCGATGTAGGCTTCCAGCTTGAAGGCTCTGTAGCAGGGGTGGCTTGCATATGGAGAGTCAGCCATCTTGGTGATGGCTACCACCTCCCTCCCTCGGAGGGTAATGTTGCAGTAGGTGACGCCGATATCGAATTCCTGCCCATCCTCCAGCATCCCTGGGGATACCTGGCTGACAACACGGTAAACATTGCCATTGACATGGCTGGCGATGCCGATTTCCAGTTCAAACAGCTTGCTTCCAACCGTCAGCGCTTGTTTCAGTTGTTGATCCAGGGGCAGGTGTGACAAGGCCGCAATTTCGTTCAGCCGTCTCAGGCTTTCGTGCTGACGCGCTTGGCGGTTGATGCTGTCGCTGAGTTTTGCTTCCCGAGTTTCTGCTTCCCGGAGTTGCCTGGAGAGGAAGACTCCAGCCACGACGGAGAGAAGCAGCATGACAGCCATGACGGACAAAGTTTGTGCTGCTTCGTCACGCCAACCAGCCAGATAGTCCTCGCTGGCGGTACCGGCAATCAGGAAGATGGATGCATTCTGGAGTCTACGGAAGGTTACGATGCGTTGGTAGCCGTCTGCGCTATGCGGGGTGAAATAGGTGGCCGAGAGGACTCCGGAATCCATGATGTTCTGGAGTTCGAGAGAGGCAACCTTGCTTCCCACTTGGCCGGATGGTTGGTCGGGGTAAGTAGGGTAGCGGGAAATCAAACCATGATTGGCATGACGCAAAGCGACCGTTCCATGCTGGCCGAGGTCGTAGTGCGAGGCGATATCGTTAAAGTGTGCGACCGAGACAGGTGCCGAGACGACACCGGCGAAACGTCCGTCAGGGTAGTTGTAGCGGCGTGAAATGCCGACGATGTACTGCTTTGCAACCTTTCCCATCCTTGCTTCGGCGACATGGAGCCTGGATGCGGCACTGTCGCGGTGGAAGGTGAAGTAATCGCGATCAGCCCACGAGACCCGATCCGCTATTACCAATCCCCTGCCAAAAATGACGAGTCCGTCAGCATTGGCAATCCGAATACCTTCGACTTCAGGCAAACGCTGCTGGTGCCTTTCCAGCATGCTTGTTACAACATGTTCGTCGAGGCCCTTGGTGGCAAGTTGCTGTTCCAACTCGTCGATAATTGCGCGCAGACTGAGATCGATCTTGTCGATGAGGCTGGAGATATTCTGGTCGAGGCCGTTGGCGACATTCTGGGTCAGCGATTCGGCTCGCTTGATGTATTGTTCCCTGCTTTGTTGCAGGGAAATGGCAACGAAAATGATGGCCAGCAAGTTGATGCTGGCGAGGATGGCTATCAGCCAAGTGCGGAGTTTCCGTTGCGGGGTTGTCGGCATTTCAGGGGCAGTTGTGCTTATGCGCAGTTACCTTGCTGTGGCTATCAGTATATGCAGATTTGTTGATTTATATTCTACGCCATTAGTCATACAAGAATTGTCGTTGGTAACAAAAAACCCGGCGTTCTGCCGGGTTTTGTTACTCATCCAACCGTTGATCAGGCTGCGTTGAGCGCTTGATCCAGATCGGCTATCAGGTCGTCGATGTGCTCGATACCAACCGACAGGCGGATCATGTCTTCGGAAACGCCGGCCTTGGCCAGTTCTTCCGGCGACAGTTGGCGGTGCGTAGTCGAGGCCGGGTGGCAGGCCAGGGTCTTGCAGTCGCCGATATTGACCAGGCGGGTGACCAGCTTGAGTGCGTCCTGGAACTTGCCGCCGCCTTCGCGGCCGCCCTTGACGCCGAAGTTGAGAATACCGGAGGCACGGCCGCCCATGTACTTCTGGACCAGCGCGTGATCCTTGTGGTCGGGGAGGCCGGCGTAATTGACCCAGCTGCATTTCGGGTGGTTTTGCAGGAACTGGGCGATCTTCAGCGCGTTGTCGCAGATACGGTCCATGCGCAGGGCCAGGGTTTCGACGCCCTGCAGGATCAGGAAGGCGTTGAACGGCGAGATGGCGGCCCCCATGTTGCGCAGCGGCACGACGCGGGCACGGCCGATGTAGGCGGCGGGGCCGAGGGCTTCGGTATAGACGACACCGTGGTAGGAAACGTCCGGTTCGTTCAGGCGCTTGAACTTCTGCTTGTGCTCGGCCCATGGGAACTTGCCGCTATCGACGATGATGCCGCCGATGGAATTGCCGTGGCCGCCGAGGTACTTGGTCAGCGCATGAACAACGATGTCGGCACCGTGCTCGAAGGGGCGGCACAGGTAGGGCGACGGCACGGTGTTGTCGACGATGACCGGCACGCCGTGCTTGTGGGCGACTTCAGCCAGCTTTTCGAAGTCGGTGATGTTGCCCAGCGGGTTGCCGACGGACTCACAGAAGACGGCCTTGGTCTTGCCGTCGATCAGCTTCTCGAAGGCAGCCGGGTCGCGGTAGTCGGCGAAGCGGACCTCGATGCCGTACTGCGGCAGGGTGTGGGCGAACAGGTTGTAGGTGCCGCCGTACAGGGTGCTGGAGGTGACGATGTTGTCGCCGGCTTCGGCGATGGTCTGGATCGCGGCAGTGATGGCGGCCATGCCGGAGGCCATGCACAGCGCGGCGATGCCGCCTTCCATCTCGGCGACGCGTTTTTCCAGCACGTCCTGGGTCGGGTTCATGATGCGGGTGTAGATGTTGCCCGCGACTTTCAGGTCGAACAGGTCGGCGCCGTGCTGGGTGCTGTCGAAAGCGTAGGAAGTCGTCTGGTAGATCGGGACGGCGACCGCCTTGGTGGTCGGGTCCGGCGAGTAGCCGCCGTGGACGGCAATGGTTTCGATCTTCATGCGTGCGCCTCTCTCTCTTTTATTGGATGAAGTGAAAACGCAAAGTGTATCAGGGCCACCTCCTTGTGGGCGGTGGCCCTGATGTTCGATCGTTGGACGAGATGGAGGGGTCAGACAGGCAGCAGGTTGCCGTTGCTCAGGCGGATGCGTTCGCCGCCTCGCCAGCGCGGCGCCGTTTCCTGGGTGTAGGTTCGGGTCGTCCCATCGTCCAGGCGTACGGTGATCTCGTAGCGCTTTTCGGCACGGTATTGCCTTTCCGCCTGGTTGCCCGCGTAGGCGCCACCCAGAGCACCGACGATGGCGGCGACGTTGCTGCCGTTGCCCTTGCCGACCTGTTTGCCGAGCAGGCCGCCGACGACACCCCCGGCGATGGCGCCCAGACCGCTGCCCTCGGCCGGCGTGCTGACTTCGCGGACCGATTCGACGATACCGCAATCGTTGCATACAGGAATCGTCGGGCGGGCGGGGATGACATCGATGCCGACCTCGTTGGCAGCAGGGTAGGAAGGGGGCGTGGTCCGCTCGCTGACGCGGCGCCAGTCGCCGCTATTTCGTGAGGCGGGGGCTGAGTCGTCAGCGCGCGGGTGCGGCCTGGGTGCCACGACCGGCCGTGGGTGGGGTGCCGGCTTCGTTTCGGGCGCTGCCACCGTGGTTGGTGCGATGACCTGGGCTGGCGCAGCAACCAGCGCCGATGGTGTTACCGGTTCGACCGCGGCTTTGGGCAACAGTCCTGCGTAATGGGCTGTAGCGGCAAGGCTGGCGATAGTGGCGGCGGTTGCCGCTACGATGATCATCGGGTGGGTGGTCTGGGTGGCGTGTTTCATCGGTTGTTCTCCTCGTGGGGCATGAACCGAATAACGCTGCGCGGCCGCGGGCGACGACCTCCGAAACAAAGCCTTACAAGTGATTACGAATTGTCGCCGGAGGCCAGGGGCGGCGCCGAGGGGCAAGAATGAAACGGCCGGGGTCGACGGCATCCACGAGGTCGTTCTCCAGCGGTAGCGGTTCGCCTTCGAGGCGGGAAACGAGCAGGTCGGCCATCAGCGCCGACCAGACGATGCCGCGCGCGCCATAGCCCTGTACGCACCATAGCCCCGGCTGGCGCGGCAGGCTGTGCAGGCGGGTATTCGGGCCTGTCGCCGAAGGATCGGGAACCGGGCCGACGATGGGCAGGCGGTCAGGCGACATCGGGCGGAAGCCGACGCGGCCGCCCAGGGTGGAGGGATCTATCCCCTGCGCAAAGCCGGGCAGGCTGAGGTTGAGCCGGGCCAGGTTTTCCTGATGATCGATGGTACGCAGGCTGCTGTCGGGGTCGCCGGACTGCAAGGTGGCACCGATCAGGCGCTGGCCGTCGATGGCCGGCATGGCGTAGCCCAGTTTGCAGACCACGTGCGGCAGATCGGGCGTGGCGTCGGCCGCCAGATGGCTGACCTGGCCGCGCGCGGCGCGCTGCGGCAGCCAGGCAAACTGGGCGAAACGTGGTGCCGCATGGCCGCTGGCCATGACCAGCACCGGTGCTTCGGCCATTACGCTGCCATCGGCCGCCAGGGCCTGCCAGTTGTCGGGCGTCCGGTTCAGGTGGTCGACGGCGCTGTCGTAGCGCACCGCAATGCGTTCGGGAAAGGCGGCCAAGGCGGCTTGGCACAGGCTCGAAGGGCGTACCCAGCCACCGTTGGGGAACCACCAGCCACCGGTATCGACCGGCCAGGCGAGGCGGCGGCTTGCCGCGTCGCGCTCGATGAACTGCAGCACCTCGGGCGGCCAGCCGAGTTGCTCGACGGCGCGCCGTTGCTGCGCCTCGTGGATCGGCTCGCGGCCGAGATGCATGACGCCGCAGGCGTTCCAGCGCACGCCCGGAAGACGCTGCAGCAGGCTGCGAGTCGCCAGGTAGCCGGCCCGGGTCAGACGCGACAGGCGGTTATCGTCGGCGGAAGGCAGCGGGCGCAGCACGCCGGCCAGGTTGGACGATGCGCCGGTGGCTGGCGCCCCGGCTTGCTCCAGTACCGTGACCTGCCAGCCGGCACTGGCCAGCGCATGGGCGGCAGTACTGCCGGCGATACCGGCGCCGATGACGATGGCGCAGCGGGTGGCGGGGGGCGCGTGGCGGTTCGGCCGTCGGGAACGGAAGCGGCCGGTCAGTATTGGTGTCTGATCGCCGATGCCCGCTTGCGCCTCGGTGTCGAACTCGGCTGCGCTCAACGCCGCGCGCAACTGCGTATCAGTATTGCCGCAGGCCAGGGTGGCACCGGGCGCCGCCAGGCGGGCGAGGGCGTGGCACAGCGCCGGGGCCCATGGTTCAGGGGCGCAGACAGGCGAGGGGGCGTCGAGGTAGAAGGCGTCCACGGCCGTGTCGATGGCGCGCAGTTGCGTGGCGATATCGCCAAAAACCATTGTCAGGGTGACTTGGCCGGCGTCGAGATGCAGGCGGTGGACGCCGGGCGTGAGCGGCGGCCAGTGGGCTTGCAGTTCGCCGGAGAGTGGCGCGAACTCGGGCCAGGCCGTGTGGGCTGTGGCGAGATCGGCCGCGCTGAAGGGATGTTTTTCGATGGCGACGAAATGCAGGCGCCGGCAGCGTAGCGGGTCGTCGCGCCAGGCTTGCCAGGTGCTCAGGAAATTGAGTCCAAGACCAAAGCCGGTTGCGAGAATGACGAAGCGCTCGCGGTTTTGCCAGCGTTGGGGCAGGTCGTTGCCGCTCAGGAGTGCGTGGCTTGCCTGCGCGGGCTGGTGAGCGGAATTGCCGTCGGTGGCAGAGAAGGGGATGCCGTCCGGGGTGAATGCGAGACGGGCGGGCTGCAGCTTGTCCACTTAGTGAAGGTGGGCGGCGACCTTGCCGATGGCGGCAGGTGCTTGATCGGCCGAGGCATACGCCAGGTCGAGGCCCCATTGGGCCTGTTCGGCAGCTGCCCGCAGCATGGCGCACAAGGCCTGCAGCAGATCGGGCGTCAGGCCGAGATCGAAGCTGCGCTCGCGGCCTTCACGGAAAGTCAGGTGAAAACTGCCGTCGGCCAGCGTATCGACCTTGATTTCACTGGTCAACAAAGGGTTCGAGCCGAGTGGGTAGGTCGCCTTGTCATCCTGGAAAGCCTGCTCGAAGCTGGGCGGAGCCTGAATGGCATCAACCCCGGCGATCAGTGGAGCGCTGTTGCTCGCATGCGTCAGCAACGTGGCCAGATGCGGCCACAGTTCGCGCAGGAAGCGCCGGGTCAGCCAGACCCGGAACTCCTCGTCAGCCTGCGTCGCAACGCGCAGGACCAGGCGGTCCTGCAAGGCGTCGTGGGCGATTTGCACTTGGCGAACCTGCATTGAAATTACCGAAAGCCAATCAATTACCGAAACCCAATGGCCGAGCGAGCGCCGGCGAGACAAGGCGCGCGGGGCCGCCGCATAGCAGCGCTACGGGGTGGCCCGTAGAGGCCATGCAAGGTGCCGCGCAACGCCGTATCGCCAAGCACAGCCGGCCATTCATTACTCGGGGCGCATGGAGGGGAACAGGATCACGTCGCGGATGGCCGGGCTATCCGTCAGCAACATGATCAGGCGGTCGATGCCGATGCCGCAGCCGCCGGTCGGCGGCAGGCCATATTCGAGCGCGCGGATGAAATCGGCGTCGTAATACATCGCTTCTTCGTCGCCGGCATCCTTGGCCTTGGCCTGTTCCTGGAAGCGGGCGGCCTGGTCCTCGGCGTCGTTGAGCTCCGAGAAGCCGTTGGCGATTTCGCGGCCGACGATGAACAGTTCGAAGCGCTCGGTGATTTCCGGGTTGCTGTCGGAGGCACGGGCCAGCGGCGACACTTCGACCGGGTAGTCGATGATGAAGGTGGGTTCCCAGCACTGGGCTTCGGCACAGGCTTCGAACAGTTGCAGTTGCAGGCTGCCGAGGCCGCCCGGCTTGACCGGCTCGCCGAAGTGCTTGATCTTGGCCTTCAGGAAGTCGGCATCAGCCAGTTCGGCATCCGAGAATTCCGGGTGCTGGCGTTGAATGGCCTGGTTGATGGTCAGTCGATGGAAAGGCTTGGAGAGATCAAGATCGCGTCCTTGGTAGACGAAGACTTCCTTGCCCAGTGCCTCGCGGGCGGCGTGGCGGAGCAGGCCTTCGGTGAAATCCATCAGCGTGTGGTAGTTCGCGTACGCCTCGTAGAACTCCATCATCGTGAATTCAGGGTTGTGGCGCGGCGAGAGGCCTTCGTTGCGGAAGTTGCGGTTGATTTCGAAGACCTTCTCGAAGCCGCCGACGACCAGACGCTTGAGATAGAGCTCGGGCGCGATGCGCAGGAACTGCTGCATGTCGAGCGCGTTGTGGTGCGTGACGAAGGGCTTGGCCGAGGCGCCGCCGGGAATCGGGTGCATCATCGGCGTTTCCACTTCCATGAAGCCGTGGCCGGTCATGTAGTTGCGGATCGACTGGACGATGGCCGAACGGGCTCGGAAGGTGAAGCGCGTTTCCTCGTTCATGATCAGGTCGACGTAGCGCTGGCGGTACTTCAGTTCCTGGTCGGACAGACCATGGAACTTGTCAGGCAGCGGGCGAATGGATTTGGTCAGCAGGCGGATTTCCGTGACCTGGATGGTCAGTTCGTTGGTGCGGGTCTTCATCAGCGTGCCGACGACGCCGAGGATGTCGCCGAGATCCCAGCCCTTGAAGGCGGCGTACACGTCTTCGCCGACCTTGTCGCGGGCGACATAGATCTGGATGCGGTCGGAGACATCCTGCAGCGTCGCGAAGGAAGCCTTGCCCATGACACGCTTGAGCATCATGCGGCCGGCGACCTTGACTTCGATCGGCAGTCCTTCCAGTTCCTCGGCGGATTTCTCGTCGTAGCCCTCGTGCAACTTGGCAGCGGTGTTTTCACGCTGGAAGTCGTTCGGGAAGGCCTGGCCCGTCTTGCGCCACTCGGCGAGCTTGGCACGGCGCTCGGCGATGATGTGGTTCTCGTCCTGCTGGACGGGCTGTTCGGCGTTGTCGTTTTGGGACATGGGAAATCCTTGAAAATTGGGTTTGCTGCGGGCTACCGCTAAAACCCTGAATTTTCGCCGATTTCACCCCCTTACGACAAGGCCGGTGGCACTGGGTATTGCGTTTTCGAGGACTCTCCCGGCGCTTGAGGGGAGGCGCTGCAAGAGCGGGTGCGCTCTCTCCAAAACGCGGTTTTGAAAAACCGGCATTCGGTTAGCATGAAACACTGTCATTAATTGTGGCAAGTGGTATTATTCTTGTTGTTATTGCCACAATAGGTGTTTTCGTGCGAGTCCTCATCGTCGAGAGTTCCCCGCTGTATCGGGAGATTCTTCAGCAGAGCTTCAACCGGTTTCGTGGCGTGGACTTCGTCCTGTCGGCCACGCGGATGGAGGCGCTTGCAGAGGCGGCGGCACAAACGGTGGATTTCGTGGTGATTTCCGGTCAATTGAGCGATTGCGACGGGCTGTCGCTTGGCCGGCAGTTGCGATGCGATGGCTTGGTGCCGATCGCACCGATCGTTCTGCTGACCAGCAGCCCCAGCGCCGAAATGGCCATGGATGCCGAGCGCGCGGGCATTACGGAGATTTTTCGCAAGCAGGATCTGGAGGAACTGGTGGTTTTTGCTCGCCATTTTCTCGATGCCCAGCAGCCGTTGCGTTGCCGGATTCTTTATGTCGAGGATGCGCCGGAGCAGCGTTTGGCGCTTACGGCGCAGTTGCGCGAATGGGGCGCGGAGGTGGATGCCTTTGCTTCCGCCGATGAAGCCTGGCCGGTATTCCTGGGTGGTGATCACGATCTGGTGGTGACCGATATCGTGCTTGGCGGGCACATGACCGGCTCGCGACTGATCAACCGGATAAGGCGACAGGTCGCGCCCAAAGGGGAAATTCCGATTGTCGCGCTGACAGCTTTCGACTCGCCGCAACGGCGCGTTGAATTGTTTCATCTGGGTATCGACGATTACGTGGCGAAGCCGGTTTTTCCGGTGGAGTTACGCGCCCGGATTCGCAATCTTGTTGCCAGGGAGCGCGCCGAGGAGCGTAGCCACAAGCTTCTGGAAGCCACCGAGCTTGGTGTGACGGTGGTCGACGAGGAGGGCTTCGTATTGTCCATGGATCACAATGCCAAGCGCATGTTCGGCATTGTCGGTGATACCGTATGCCGGAATTTTGCCCACTTCCTCGTGAATGAACAGGATGGCGGCAAATGCATGGAGTCCCTGTGTTGGCTGATCGGTGAGCAGGATATTCAGCGTTTGCGTTTTACTGGGCGGCAAGTAGACGGACATGTTTTCCCGCTGCAATTGTCGTCTCTCGAAATCGAGCCGGCTGATGGCGGACGCCGCTTTGCGCTGCTGACGCGGGATGTCAGCGACGAGCAGGCATTGGCCGATCAACTGGAGGCGGTAAGGGACTCGGCCGCCCGGCTTGGTCGAATGAAATCTGAATTCCTCTCCAATGTCAGCCATGAAATCCTGACCCCGCTCAACGCGATCGTCGGGATGTCCTTCTTGCTCAAGCAGAGGGGGCTGCCCGGCGATGCGCGCGAACAGGTCGAGCATATCGATGCGGCGGGACACAGGTTGCTTGGATTGATCGACGAAATCCTGGATTTTTCGCAGCTCGAATCCGGCAAACTGGAACTGGAATCGGTGCCCGTTTCCATCGACGGCATTCTGGCCGGGGTTGCCGAAGCGGTCGAGCTCCGTGCTGCTAGCAAAGGTATCGGCTTCGAGATCAAGGCAGCTTTCATGCCGTCCGATTTGCTCGGCGATTCGGTTCGTCTGAGCCAAGCCTTGCTCAATTACGCGTCGAATGCCGTGAAGTTTACCGAGCGCGGAAGCGTCACGCTGAGCGCTTCGGTGATCGAGGACTCCAATGCTCGCTGCAAGCTGCGCTTCGAGGTACGTGATACCGGGATCGGTATTGCTCCGGAGCATCTCGGCACCGTCTTTGACTCATTCTGCCAGGCCGATGGTTCGAGTACCCGCCGCTATGGCGGTACCGGACTTGGCTTGGCCATCACGCGCGAACTGGTCGAATTGATGGGGGGCGAGGTCGGCGTGACCAGCGTTCCCGGTATGGGTAGCACCTTCTGGTTTGTTGTCGAACTGGCGAGGGCTGCCGCACCGTTGGCCGTACTCCAGGGGCAAGACGAATCGCCGCTGGATGATATCGCCCGGCACTATGCCGGCAAGCGGATACTGCTGGTCGATGATGATCTGGTCAATCGGGAGGTGGCTCTGGCGATGCTGTCGGTCACCGGCTTACAGGTCGACATGGCGGAGAATGGCCTCGAGGCTGTGCGGGCCGTTCGTGAGCATGACTACGCTGCCGTCCTGATGGATGTTCAGATGCCGTATATGGATGGCATGCAGGCTGCCCGCTTGATTCGGACCATGCCAGACCGGGCGGGGCTTCCCGTTATCGCCGTGACCGCCAATGCGTTCGAGGGTGACCGGCAACGTTGTTTCGACGCAGGCATGAACGACTTCATTCCGAAGCCGATTCAGGCTCCCTTGCTGTATTCGGTGCTCTTGCGGTGGCTACGGGGCGCTCGGGGAGCGACGGGTAATTCTGCGGCTCGGATTTTTCTTTCCGAGGCCTGACAGCATCGACTGGGCTGCCGCTTTCCTGAGCTCAGGGGGCGAAATGAATGGCGAGCCAGACAGTCGCCTGGCCCGGATGGGTCCATTCCACCCGATGTCGCCGATGCGGTGCGATCTCCAGGAAATCGCCGGGCGTCAATGCAAGTGGCTCCGGTGCGTCCTCGAAACGGATTCCTGCCTCGCCCTGCAGTAGCAGCACCCATTCCCCCTCCGGCTGGTCGTACCAGAATCCAGGCGGGCTGGCCTGGCCGGTGGAAACGATCCGTTCGATGCGTACTCCGGGGCGCTTGAGCAGTTCCGAAAACAGCTCGTCCGGCAGGGGCGAGGCGGGAAGGTCGGCGAAAAGGTTGTCGGTCATGGTTGCTGCGGCTCGTAGAGAGGCATGCTGTCAAGGCGCCGCTCGATCTCGGCGGTCAGTTGGCGATAGGCGGGGCTCGCGGTGCTTCCGAAGTGGCGCTGGAATTCGGTCGCACCGATGGATTCCGGCAGGTCGCCCAATGGTGGTACCAGGTCGCGGTCGTGGATATTCCGGTTCAAAACGGTATCCAGCCGCCGGTCTTCACGGTTGAGCAGTTCTCCGAAGCGTGTTCCGGCGCGGTCGGCTGCCAGGTCGGCAAAGGAAAAACCGCTACCGTGGCGGGCATCGGCCAGTTCCTTGTAGAGGCCGATGGCATCGGCGACGGGTTCGCCGGCCCAGGCGGCCAGCATGGCGGAAACCGCGAAATGCTGCGCACTGTCGTTGCGCCCGGAGAGCATCATCGTGACCGGGCGCAGTTGTGACCAACCGCGAGCTTCCGGTATCAACGACGCAATATTTTTTCCACCAAGATAGACGCCGAGGACGAGCATGGCAGCCCGTCGGTTTTTCCGCTGGTCGCTGCCCTCTACATCCAGCGTGGCCTGCAGGACGTTGGCGAGCGGTATGCGCCGTTCCGGCGCATGGTGATCGAGCAAGGCCGCCAGCGACTCCTGGGCCGAGCGAATGCGTACCAGATCGTCGGGTGAGAAGGCGATTGTGCGCGCCCGATCAAGCAGGGCGGGTTCCCAGGTATAGCCGACGATGACCAGCCGGCGCCGTGGATCGAACGCCAGTTCATGGATGGCCTGGCGGGCCAGTTGCCATTCAGTGCCGTAACCGCCGGCGCGGCTGGCGATAGCGAGGAATGCTTCCAGAATGAAGGGGGGAATCGGGATTGGACCGATGGCGGCGGTGCTGATCTTCGGCCCGCCGTCGCCCTGGCGAATGCGGGCTTGCAGATTGAGAAAGGCGGCGCCGGAAATCAGCGGGACGCGGCGGGTGAGCCGAATTTCGGCCGCATCCTCGGTCAGGATGAAGGCGCCGCGCGCTTTCAGGGCACGGCCGGCCAGGGCGTTGATACCCTCGTCGATCAGCGTGGCGGGGATGACCGTGCGGCGTGATTCCCCTTCCCGCAGGCGCCGGGGATCGTTGGCGTGGAACAGCCGACGCGCCTGATTGATGGTGGCCGGCGAGATGCTTTCGCTGCGCTCTACCAGCGGCTTGCTTTCCAGTGCCGCAGCCATCAGGCCGCCGGCGGCCAGCACGAGCAGGAGCAGCGCGCCGGCCAGCCAGGCGAAGAGGCGAGTCACGGCTGACTCACCTCCGGCCTCAGACGCCCTGTTTCAGGCTGGCCTCGATGAAGGGATCGAGATCGCCGTCGAGCACGGCCTGCGTGTTGCCAGTTTCGTGATTGGTGCGCAGATCCTTGATGCGTGATTGGTCGAGCACGTAGGAGCGGATCTGGTGGCCCCAGCCGATGTCGGACTTGGCGTCTTCCAGCTTCTGCTGTTCGGCCTGCTGCTTGCGCAGTTCGAACTCGTAGAGGCGGGCGCGCAGCATTTGCCAGGCTTCGTCGCGGTTGCGGTGCTGAGAACGGTCGTTCTGGCACTGCACGACAATGCCGGTCGGCACGTGGGTCAGACGGACGGCGGAGTCGGTCTTGTTGATGTGCTGGCCGCCGGCGCCGGAGGCGCGGTAGGTGTCGGTACGCACGTCGGCCGGATTGATGGCGATTTCGATCGACTCATCCACCTCCGGGAAGACGAAGACCGAGGTGAAACTGGTGTGGCGGCGGGCGTTGGAGTCGAACGGCGACTTGCGAACCAGGCGGTGGATGCCGGTCTCGGTGCGCAGCGTGCCGTAGGCGTAGTCGCCGGAGAACTTGACGGTGGCGCTCTTGATGCCGGCGACGTCGCCTTCGGACTCTTCCATGACCTCGACCGAGAAGCCCTTCTTTTCGCCGTATTTCAGGTACATGCGCAGCAGCATCGACGCCCAGTCCTGGGCTTCCGTGCCGCCGGCGCCGGCCTGGATTTCCAGGAAGCAGGGCATCGGGTCGGACGGATTGTTGAACATGCGGCGGAATTCGAGGGCGGCGAGCTTGGTTTCCAACTCTGCGTTGTCGGCCTCGACGGCGAGCAGCGTGTCGTCGTCGTTGTCTTCCTTGCCCATGGCGAACAGCTCGCGACCGTCGGCGACGCCGCTATCGACGGCTTCGAGGACGAGCACGATGTCTTCCAGCGATTTCTTTTCCTTGCCCAGTTCCTGGGCGCGCTTCGGATCGTCCCAGATCTTGGGATCTTCCATCTCCTTGTTCAGGAGGGTCAGGCGTTCGCGCTTGTGATCGTAGTCAAAGATACCTCCGCAGCTCGGCGGCGCGCTGCGCCAGATCGTCGAGCTTGTTGGAGATGCTGTTGAGCTGTTCTGCTTCCATGATGTTCTTCTCGTTGCGTGGCAAAACCACCATTATAGCTGCTGGCGAAGGTGGCATCCGGAAGCACTTTTCGCATGCGTTACCGTTTCATGGCCGGTTGTAACTGCCGTCGGATGTTGTACGGCCGCGGCAAGCAACGTCCCCCCCCACCCTTTTTTTTCATGGTTGCCGCTGGCAGCCGTGCAGCGACGGCCGGTCAGCGTGTTCTGGCGGGCTTCAGGCCGCGCTCGACGGAGTGCCAGACTTGTTCAAGCAAGGCCTGCATTGCCGGCGTATGCGCCTGTGGATAGCTGGCAAAGCTGGCGATGACGAGTCGCTTGTCGAAATCCAGATAGAGGCTGGTGCCGTGCGTGCCGATGAGGGCGACGCGATTGGGCGTGCCACCGAGATGCACGAAGCCGTAGCGCAGCTCGCTGCCCTTGGCCAGTCCCTTGATGTCGCCCGCACGAATCCCGGACGAGGCAAGCAGGGTCTCGATGAACCAGGTGGGAATCCGGGTTCGCTTGCGGTTGCCGCGTGCCTCCACGAGCAGTTGCCCGAGCTTGGCGAAATCGCGTGGCGAGAGGGCGAGGCCGTTAGCCAGCTCGACGCCCTCGGCGTCGCTCAGCCACAGTGCCTCGTGTTCCGGCCGCGCCGGGAGCAGCAGTTGCTCGCAGAAGAGCCGGGCCAGCGGCCGGCCGTTGCTTTCGGTCAGGACCCAGGCCAGCAGGTCGTCTTCGGGTGTTGCCTCGGCGCCGGTATCTGGCCCGGCCAGCGGCTTGTCCCAGCGATTCGGCTGGGCGATCCAGGTCCGGACGCCCTTGTCGCCCCACCCCTCGGTCCAGCCGCCGGCTTGGCGCCAGGTGGCGATCTCTTCCGGACTCCAGGCGCGGTGTTCATTGTCGTCGAGCAGGCGCTGGATGGATATCTTGCGCAGGCTGGCCGACGCGGCGAAGGTGGGGATGTAGCGGGAAACTGATTTGTCTGCGGCAAGCTTCCCCTGGCTGATGCTTATCGCCCCGAGCAGGTTGAGCAGCGGACGCGTGGCCTCGAACAGCGGTCGCGGACGGTCGTGCAGCAGCCCGTTGCGGTAGCGTTCGGCGACGATTTGACCATTGCGCAGGACGACGATACCGTCGGCGGCCAGTCGACTGTCGAGCAGGAAACCCAGATTTCGTGCTTTGCCGTCGAGCGGATCGACTGCCGGCAGGTCTTCCAGTGATCGGCTAGCCAGTGGTGCACTCGTCCGGTCGGTGGCTGGCGCGATGCGCCAGGCCGGCATGAAGGTGGTGGCGGACTGTAGCGTCAGACGCTGGTTTTCGATGTCCAGCCAGTTGCGTTTGTCGATCCAGGGGCCGAGTTTCTGCTCGCCAACCGGCAGTTTGTCTAACTGACAGCTTGGCGCGACTGCTGGCGCTGCCGGCGGCAGCAATAGCAGGAACAGGGAAACTGGCCAGCGGCGATTCATTTTCATTCTCCATTTTGGGTTGTTCAGCGCATCAGCCGTTCGCTGGCTTCGCGTACCACATCGTTCAGGTTGCCATGCTGGCGAAATCG
Organism: Dechloromonas sp. ARDL1; assembly: GCF_051122455.1. Classification (NCBI taxonomy): domain Bacteria; kingdom Pseudomonadati; phylum Pseudomonadota; class Betaproteobacteria; order Rhodocyclales; family Azonexaceae; genus Dechloromonas; species Dechloromonas sp. ARDL1. The sequence goes on along the minus strand of NZ_CP168939.1, from coordinate 1,952,518 downwards.
CTCGCGCAGCCAGGCAGCATCGCCGGCCCCTTCTGCCAGCAGGTTCTTTAGCGGATTCAGCCAGTGCAGGCAGCCGAGTTCGCGGGCGTCTTCGGAAATCGTGTCGAGCAGCAGCGCCAGGGTCTGCCGCAGCGGTTGCCGACAGAGGCCGGCCGGATCTGAAATTTCAGCTTCCAGGCCGTAGCGGCAAGCTTGAAACTTGTTGAAGCGGGCGACATGGGCCTGCTTTTCGGTTTGTAGCGGTGGCCGGGTACGTAACAGCCAGCGTGACAGCGTCTGGGCGAAGGCGGCCAAGGCAATCGCTTGCTCGATACTGAGCGGGGTGTCGCAGACGCGAATCTCGACCGTGCCGAATTCCGGCTTGGGGCGCACATCCCAGTACAAGTCCTTGATCCCTTGCGCAATGCCGCAGACCTGCAGGAATTCGAAATGCTGGCAAAAATCCGGCCAGTCGTTCAGTGGCGGGCACTGTCCGCTGAGCGGGAAGGCCGATACCGCGTTGAGCCGGGCCGACTGGTAGAGGCTGTCCACCCCGTCGACAAAGGGCGACGAGGCCGACAGGGCGATGAAGGCCGGCACGTGGACGCCGAGTGCCTGGGTCAGCCAGATGGCCTCGTCGGCGGAAGTGCAGCCGACATGGATGTGCTGGCCGAAGACGGTGAATTGCTTGGCCAGGTAGCCGTAGCGCTGATACAGCCCGTTGAAGCGCTCGCCCGGGCAAATGCGCCGTTCCGGCCAGCGATGGAAGGGGTGGGTGCCGCCGCCGCAGATGCCGATGTTGTTACGTTCGCCATGCCGGCGCAGTGTGTCGCGCAGGCCGGCGAGGTCAGCCGCGATGCCGTCGACGGTCGATTGTGCCTGGGTGCTGATCTCGATCATGCTTTCGGTGATTTCCAGCTTGATCTCGCCGAAGCGCCCATCGTATTCGAGGCTGCCGAGCAGGTCGGTGGCACCGCGCGTCAGGTCGAAATCGCGCCGGGAAACCAGCTGCAGTTCGAGTTCGACGCCGAGCGATAGCGGCGCGCTCTCCTTGAAGTTTTCCAGTCCTTCGCCGCTCATGCGATACCTCCCTTGTTCCCGGCCTCGCACTCGCCGGAGCGGCTCAATGCCAGGCGGCAGAGTGCTGGTCCGAGCAATTCCATCATCGCTGCAGCGAACAGCGACAGGGCCAGCGCGGATCGCCCGACCTCAGGATAAAGCCCGGCGATTTCATAAGCCATGAAAACCGCCGTGGCCGATAGCGGCTGGATGCCGAGGCCGACCAGCAGCCGTTTGTGCAGTGGCTGGCTGCCGCCCGACCAGGCGAGGGCGGCGGTCTTGGCAGCGGCGCGTACGAGCAGCAGGCCGAGTGCCTGCAGGCCGGCCAGCCAGGTGAATTCCTGCCATGGCAAGGATGCGCCCACGATGACGAAAAGCACGATGGCGAGCAACCAGTGACCCTCAGGCAAGTCGGTGTAGCGCAGTGTCTGCCGCTTGTCGCATGCAGCGAGGAATACACCCATCAGGAACAAGGTCAGGAAGACCGGTACGGCCAGCATGCGAGCAATACCGACGGCGAGCAGGGCGCAGGCGACGAGTACGAAGACCTGGGCCAATGAACGCTTGGGCAGGGCGCTGGCGATGCGCAGCGCCAGCCAGGCGCCGAGGCCGCCGACGAGCAGCGCGCCGGCGACTACCCAGAGCGGATGCAGGATGGCGTTCAGCCAGTCCTCGCTCAATTCGGCATGCACGACACCGAGTACGATGGCAAAGGCAACAAAGGATGCGGCGGAACCGATTGCAGTATGCAGGATGATGCGCTCGGTTACCTGCCCCTGGGCGCGCGACTCCTCGATGGTCAGGAGGACGACGGCGGGCGCCGAGGCCATGGTGACGGCCGCGGTGGCTGCAGCCCAGGCAGGCGACAGGCCGACCAGCCAAAATGCGAAGGCAAAGATCAGCGCGAAAGAGAGCGAAATGTCGGCCAGCGTGCCGCGCAGCAAGATCGGGTTGCTGCGCAACCATTTCAGTTCGAGGCGCCGGCCGACCTCCAGCATCAATAGGCCGAGCGCCGCATCGGCAATCGGCCGTGCCTGGGCTAGCGCCTCGATGCTGATCCAGCCCAGGGCCGACGGTCCGAACAGGGTGCCGGCCAGCACGTAGCCGGTGACCTTCGGCCAGCGGGCATGGGCATGCAGCCACTCGCCGATCAGCAGGCCGACAACCAACAGCAGGCTGAACAGGGCCAGCGAGTCGATGCTTTCCGGAAAAGGCGGCAGGAAGATCAGGCGTTCGATCAGGCTTTCCCAGATACTGCGCAGCGGAGCAAGGATGCGTTCGATCATGCCCGGCTCCCGTCCACGCTCCGTACCATGGGTAATCCTGACCTTACCATCGCCGGCCCCGTGCCGCGTTGAGGAATTCGTCGAGGATGGGTGTGCAGTTCAACAGGTCCGGGTTGCCCGGCGGATGAAATTCCGGGTGCCACTGCAGGCCGAGTACATAGGATTTTCCTTCAAGGCGAACAGCCTCGATCAGCCCGTCCTCGTCGCTGCGTGCTTCGATCCGCAAGCCCTTGCCCACGCTCTTGATCGCCTGGTGGTGGATGGAAACCACGTGTCCGCCAGCTTGTTCCGGGTAGAGTTTGCCCAGGCTGCCGCCCGCTTCCCAGGTAACGGCATGGGTGTGCTTGTCGTAATCGTCATGAACATGGATGTCTGGCCGTTCGTACTGGGTGGCGATATCCTGGTACAGTGTGCCGCCGAGCGCGACGTTGATCAGTTGGGCACCGCGGCAGATACCGAGTACCGGCTTGCCGGCTTCCATGAACTCGTGCAGCAATTCCATCTCGTAGGTGTCGCGCAGGCGGTCGCCAGCCCATTCAGGCTGCACGGGTTCCTCGCCATAGGATTGCGGGCTGATGTCGGCGCCACCCTGCAGGACGAGGCCGTCGAGATGCTGCGGATAGTCGGAAAGACGGATGCTGCTCCGGTGAACCAGGCCATCGCCGCTTACCGAGGGAATCATGAAGACCATGACTTCGCGCGACATGACCCAATGGGCGACCGACTGTTCGAGGTAGTGCAGCGACTTGGACTGCAAGCCAGTCGCGCCGGGCTGCGGGTGGTAGATACGGGCCGAAAGCCCGATGCGTAGCGGACGTCTTGCCATCATGAGACTCCTTGTCGATGGGTTGCCGGCAGTTCGACCGGGGGCTGCAACCGTGTCGCCTCCCCGAAGCCGAGGATGGCCGTCTGGGTGGCCAGTGGGCCGAGCAGTTGCATGAGCAGGATGGTCGCCATCAGCATGCCGACCAGGTCCGGACTCATCTGGTTGTACAGCGTCTGCATGTTGACCAGCAATACCAGCGCGACACTCGACATCGGCTGCAGGCCGAGGCTGAACAGCAGGCATTCGCGCGGACCCAGGGCGATGTTTTTGCGGCATAACCCGAGAGCAGCCAGTTGCCCGACAAAGCGCAGCAACACGATCAGCAGTGCTTCGCGCCAATAGGAAAGCAGGTGGCCGATGTCGAGCGCCGCCCCGGCGAGTACAAAGGTGATGACCATGAAGACGCGGGCATCGCTGGCGATGCGGATGGCGACTACCTTGCGGTCGTGATCGATCGCCCTGACCATGGCGCCGAAGACGAGCATGGGCAAAAAGACCGAGATATCGAGATAGATGGCGGTGCCGATGCCGAGCACGATGGTGCCGAGAATCAGCAGGTGCTGGTGCTCGGCCTGGCGCTCAAGGCGCTCGGCTCCGAACAGGACGATTCCGGCGCATGCCCCGCCGAGCAGGAAAGAGCCGACGATGCCGCCGAATGCCGTGGTCAGGCGCCCAAAAGTGCTGAGGGTCTGGTTCTCGTCGAGAAAAGGCAGGGTCAGCATGACGATGGCGAATGCAATCACGCCGTTGATGGCGACGAGGGTGTAGAGCAGGCCCGTGCGCTCGCCCTTGGCCCCGACATCGCTGCAGGTGGCGATGGTGATGGCCGGTGAGGTGGCCAAGCAGAGCGCTGCCGCGAAAAGCGCCACGCCGATTGGTACTGTGTTGATGACGAAACCTGCGAAGACCAGTCCTCCTGAAGCGAGGGCGACGATCGCACCGGTCCGCAGGCGGGACAGGCGTTCCGTGCGGCTCACGGCGGGCACCAGGTAGCCGAGCTCGAACAGGATCAGGCCGAGGGCCAGGTCGATGAACAGCTGGGCCGACTCGACATGCAGTGGCGTCACCCAGTTGCTGCCGCTTTGTCCGACCAGCAGACCGAACAGCACATACCCGGTCGTCCTCGGCAACCTGACCAGCCGGCGCGCGGTTTCACCGGCGAGCAGGCCGCCAAGCAGAACGAAACCGAAAAGCTGGATGGAATTCAACATGAGGGTAAAAGCCGCTCGCAGCGGGAAACCTAAATTGAGTAAGGCAATCGATGCTTGTAAACTACATTGGTTATAAATATAATTCCCCCACTCGTTTCGTGCAATTTTTATGAAAACTCCGCCATCCGCTCTGCCGCTCGAAGTGCTGCAGCAATTTCGTATCATTTACGGCACCATGCGCCAGTACTTCCGCCTCATCGAGCAGTGTTGCGGGCTGCCGGGCAGCCAGATGTGGATTCTCCAGGAGGTCGAGCGCGCCCCAAGCATCGGTGTCACAGAACTTGCACAGCGCCTGGGAATACATCAGTCGACCTGCAGTCAACTGGTCGAAAGGCTGGTCGGTCAGGGTTACCTGGAAAAGCAGAAGGCGGCAACCGACAGGCGTCGGGTCGGCCTGATCCTGGCTCCATCCGGCCGGGCAGTCATCGCGCGTTTGCCTGGCCCGGCCGAAGGGGTGCTGCCTGCGGCGCTTGCCGGCTTGCCTGAGGTGGCCCTCAAAACGTTGAATATCAATCTAGCAGAGCTGATCGTCCATCTGCAGGACAGGGATGAGCAGTTTGCACGAATTCCGTTGTCAGACATGGTACGCGATGCGGAGTAAGGGGGTGGTTCTGCGCGTAGCCACGCTGCTTCTGGTTACGCTACTCGCCGCTTGTGCGGTTAGTCCTCGACCGGAAGCACCGGCCGCCACACGCAGCTCATCCGGAGCGACAGCACCTCAGGTTGAGGCTCCGGCCGTCTCCGGAGGACTGGGCAAGCCGCCAATGGCGGAAAAAAGCGAAAGCTTGCCGGCCAATATGGAGGAGAGCATTTTCTTTTCCCCGGGCTCCAGCGCCCTTGTTCCATCCGAACGAAACAAGCTCAAGCTATTGGCCACTCGTTTGTTGACCGATCGGCGCCAGTCCGTGACCCTGATCGGGTACGCCGCCGATCAGGGGAGTCGTTCCTTCAATCTGGCGATTGTCGATGCGCGTATCGGTGCTGTTGCCAAGGCACTGAAAAAACAGGGCGTGAATGCTTTCCAGATCAGGAAGCGGGTTGGCGGCAGTGAGGTAAGGCCAGCCAATTGCCGCTCGCCGGAATGCTGGCGCTTGATGCGCCGCGTCGATTTCGTGTTTCCCGAATCCGTCGCCGACGACTGATCTGGCGAGCAGCGATCGGGGTTGCGCAACCGAGGGTGGGGCAACCTCCCGGCTGGCTTTATTCCAGGTATTCAACCATCAGCTGCGGGCTTTCCACGCCCATGTATTCGTTGATCGCCAAGCGGTAGGCGGCGCGGGTACGGCCACCTGGCTGGGTGCTGAAATTGAACTGAATGGCGTCGATGCGGCTGTTACCCTTGCGCAGGCGTAGCTTGAGGTGTTTTTCCTTGAGCACGCGTTGCTGCTCGACGTCGAATTCGTCGACGAATAACGGCGCCGGAAAGCCCTGGCCCCAGATTTCGTTTTCCAGCAGGCGGGCGGCTTCCAGCGACAGGTAGCCGCCTTCGAGGTTGCCGTCGGTTTCCAGCGTGCGGGTCAGGTCGGCCGGGTCGAGCAGTTCCTTGGCGACGGTGGCGAAGGTTTGGCTAAAGCGTTCGAAATCGCCTTCGCGCAGGGTGGCACCAGCAGCCATGGCGTGGCCGCCGAAGCGTACCAGCAGGCCGGGTTGGCGCTTGGCGACGAGGTCCAGCGCATCGCGCAGGTGCAGGCCGGGAATGGAGCGGCCTGAACCCTTGATGATGCCGCCTTCACCGGGTGCGAAGGCGAATACCGGGCGGTGTAGCTTGTCCTTGATGCGCGAGGCGAGGATGCCGACGACACCTTCGTGCCACTCCGGGTCGAAGAGTGCGATGCCGGCGGCGGCGTCGTCGACGACCATCGATTTGAGCAGTTCCAGAGCTTGCTCCTGCATGCCGGCCTCGATTTCGCGTCGTTCGCGATTGAAGTTGTCGAGTTGCTGGGCGATGGTCAGGGCGCGAGCCGGGTCGTCGGTGAGCAGGCATTCGACGCCGAGGCGCATGTCGGCCAGGCGGCCGGCGGCGTTGAGGCGCGGGCCGAGCAGGAAGCCGAGGTCGAAGGCGGTGGCGCGCTTCGGATCGCGGCCGGCAGCCTTGAACAGCGCGGCGATGCCGGCCTGCATCTGGCCGGCGCGCATGCGCTTCAGGCCCTGGCTGACCAGGATGCGGTTGTTGCGGTCGAGCTTGACGACGTCGGCGACGGTGCCCAGCGCGACGAGGTCGAGCAGGTTGGCGAAATTGGGCTCCGGGCGTTCGGAAAAGTAGCCGCGGTCGCGCAGTTCGGCGCGTAGGGCGAGCATGACGTAGAACATGACGCCGACGCCGGCGATGCACTTGGACGGGAAGTCGCAGCCGGGCTGGTTTGGGTTCACGATGCACTCGGCATCGGGCAGCGTCTCGCCGGGCAGGTGGTGGTCGGTGATCAGCGTGGCGATGCCATGCTGCTGGGCGCGGGCGACGCCTTCAAGGCTGGCGATGCCGTTGTCGACGGTGATGATCAGGTCGGGCGACTGTTGGGCGGCGACGTCGACGATTTCCGGCGACAGGCCGTAGCCGAGCTTGAAGCGGTCGGGGAGCAGAAAGTCGACATCGGCGCCGAGCGCTTTCAGGGCGCGCATGCCGACGGCGGTGGCGGTGGCGCCATCGCAGTCGTAGTCGCCGATGATCAGCAATTTGGCATCGGCCTCGATGGCGTCGGCCAGCAATTGCGCGGCGTCGCTGGCGTGGGTCAGGGCGGTAGGCGGAATCAGCGATTTCAGTTCGTAGTCGAGCTCGGCCTTGTCCTTGATGCCGCGCGAAGCGTAGAGGCGGGCGAGCAACGGGTGCAATCCCTGCTGTTCGAGTTGCCAAACGGTGTGGGGCGAGGCGCTGCGGGTGGTGATTCGGGTCACGATGCGTTTCCTTCGGCCAGTTCCTTGGCGAGGGCGGCGAGCGGGCGGTTCTGGCGCCAGAATTTCCAGCGGTCCTTGCCGTGTACGGTCCAGGTCAGCAGGCCGTAGATGGTCGGGGCAACGATAGTCAGCGCTTCGATGCGGCGGCCGGCGGTACCCTGCAGCGGTGCAAACCAGTCGCGATCCAGATTCTGCCAGGCGTTTTTCCAGCCTTCGCTATCCTCGTACAGTACGGGGGGGAGCAGGGCGTCGAGAACGACCAATTGGCGGTCGCCCTTGGCATGCTCAAGCAGTTCTGCCAGGTTGGCCGGCAGCGGTTCGGCCGGAATGCCAGAGGCCAGAGCCAGCCCTGCGGCCAGCGGATTGTCGGTGGATACGGCTGACCAGGCAGCCGGTTGCAAGGCGGGCAGGGCGCCGCCGCCCCACAGCCACAGGCTGTTGATGACCGGCTTGCCTTGGGCCTGGCGTTTTTCGTTGATGGGATGGCCGTGCAGGAACATCTGCACTTCGTTGAGCCAGCGGGTCAGGCGGCTTTCCTTGCCGGACAGTTCGCCATCCATGCGCCGGCCGGCGATGGTCGACAGCGGCTCGACCGCATGGTCGACGGCTTCATTGAGGCGCAGATACCAGCGGCGGGCTGTGGCGACATGAAAGTGGCCGACATCGCCAAAGGTGGCATTCAGGGCGGCGGCAAGGGCGTGCGCTTCATCGTCGTCCACGTCGAAGGCGCCGGCGTCGGCAAGCACGATGCGCTCATGGTGGAAGCGCAGGTGCACCGGGTCGGCGCACAGCCAGTGGCCACTGCGGGCCTCGTCGCCCAGCGCTTCGCCGAGCAGGCGCAGGGCGCCGAAAGGGGCGTCAGCAATGCCGAACTGCCGGGCGAGCGCGTTCTCGAAAGCCTGACGCGACCGGCGTTCCAGTGTGGCGCGGGCGGCCAGCCATTCGAAACCGGGGGCCGAAAGCTTGCCCAGGGTCAGTTGGTCGTTCGGTTCGGGCCAGATCAGTTCGGGAACAAGCAGGGTGAGGCGCACGGCAAGGCAGTCACGGTGGAATGAAGGGGAAAAGTGTACCATGGCGACTTTCCTCGTCTGCCCGGTAAGCGAATGGCATTGCCTTACGAATTGCTGATTGGTTTGCGCTATACGCGTGCCAAACGGCGTAACCATTTCATTTCATTCATTTCGTTGATTTCGATGCTCGGCATCGGCCTCGGTGTCGCCGCCCTGATCGTCGTCCTCTCGGTGATGAATGGTTTTCAGAAGGAGTTGCGCACGCGCATTCTCGGCGTCGCTTCGCATATCCAGATCACCGGAATCAACGGCGAACTGACCGGCTGGCCGGCGATTGCCGAGCAGGCCATGAAGCATCCGGAGGTCCGTGCCACGGCGCCCTTCGTGCAATCGCAAGGCATGTTCAGTGTCGATGGCGGGGTCAAAGGCACCATCGTGCGCGGCATCCTGCCCGACCAGGAAGACAAGGTCGCCGACTTCCGCAAGACCATCCAGAGCGGCAGCCTCGACGACCTGCGGCCGGGTGAGTTCGGGGTCGTGCTCGGCGCCGATCTGGCGCGCTCGCTGCGTGTCTTCACCGGCGACAAGGTGACGCTTATCGCGCCTCAGGGGACGGTGACGCCGGCCGGCGTGGTGCCGCGCCTCAAGTCCTTCCGGGTGGTTGGTATTTTCGAGGTCGGCATGTATGAATACGACTCCGGGCTGGCGCTGATCAACCTGGAGGATGCGCAGAAGCTGTACCAGATGGACGACCGGGTAACCGGCGTGCGGCTCAAGGTTGACGACCTCTTCCAGGCGCCGCGCATCGCCCGCGAACTGGTCCGCTACATCGACGCCGATGCCTACCTGCATGACTGGACTAAGAGCCACGCCAATTTCTTCCGTGCCGTGCAGATCGAGAAGAACATGATGTTCATCATCCTGTCGCTGATCGTCGCCGTTGCCGCTTTCAATCTGGTGTCCACACTGGTCATGGCGGTGACCGACAAGCAGGCCGATATCGCCATCCTGCGCACGCTGGGCGCGCGACCCTTGTCGATCATGGCGGTGTTCGTCATCCAGGGGGCGCTCGTCGGCTTCATCGGATTGGGCCTTGGGATCGCCGGTGGCGTGGCGCTGGCGCTGAATATCGACGTGGTGGTGCCCTTCATCGAGCGCCTGCTCGGTGTGCATTTCCTGTCCAAGGAGGTTTATTACATTTCCGACTTGCCGTCCGACTTGCAGTGGGGCGATGTCTGGGGTGTCACGCTGATCGCTTTCGTACTCGCCCTGCTGGCGACTTTGTACCCCAGCTGGCGGGCTTCCCGTGTTAACCCGGCGGAGGCGCTACGCTATGAGTGAGCCGATTCTGATCGCCCGTGGCGTTACCAAGGTGTTTCGCGGCGGCGGACTGGAAGTGCCCGTTCTCTCCGCCATCGACCTGAGCGTGATGCCGGGTGAAACCATCGCCATCGTAGGCGCTTCCGGGTCTGGCAAGAGCACCTTGCTACATTTGTTGGGCGGCCTGGACAGGCCGACGGCGGGCGAAGTTTCCTTGATGGGCCGGGAATTTTCTTCGCTCAACGAGGTGCAGCGCGGCGACTGGCGCAACCGGCACCTTGGTTTCGTCTATCAATTTCATCACCTGTTGCCGGAGTTCTCCGCACTGGAGAACGTCGCCATGCCGCTACTGATTCGTCGCGAAAAGCGAGCGGACGCGCTGGCACAAGCTGCTGAAACCCTTGCTGCCGTTGGGCTCGGACATCGCCTGGAGCACCGGCCGGGTGAGCTCTCCGGCGGCGAACGCCAGCGGGCGGCAATCGCCCGAGCGCTGGTCAGCCAACCTTCCTGCCTGCTGGCCGATGAACCGACGGGCAACCTGGATAGTCATACGGCATCAGTAGTATTCGGTTTATTGATTGAGCGGGTGCGTTCGCAAAAGGCAAGCCTGATTCTGGTGACTCATGATCAGCAGCTTGCGACACGAGCCGATCGGGTTGTCAGGTTGGATGACGGCGTACTGATCAGTTAGTTGTTTTGTTGCAAAGTTGTTTCAATGTGGGATAATTGTCTCATCTGGCAAAATCACCGGCTGGGCCGCGGTTTGGAGTAAATATATGCAAACATTGTTTTCACCGGCGATTAGCTTGATGAACAATCTTCGGTACCGCAGCAAATTCATGCTGCTTGGTGCGGCAGTGGGTATCGTTGTTTCGGTGTTGCTGTTCTCGGTGTTCTCCACACTCAATCGGGATATCGTCACGGCTAATCACGAACTTGAGGGTTTGAGCATGATCAAGCCCTTGAACCGGATGACGCAGGTCATGCAGCAGCACAGGGGTTTGTCGTCGGGCGTTCTTAGCGGTAACGAGGCGATGAAGGAAAAGCGGGCAGCCAAGGAGAAGGAGGTTGCCGAAGCGGTGTCCGCTGTCGAGACGGTGCTCTCCGCGACGCTGCGCGAGAGTCAGGGATGGAAATCCATACGGCAGGATTGGGATGAAATCCGTTCGCAAGGCTTGACCTGGTCTGCTCCCGATAACATCAAGCGCCATTCGCAAATGGTCGCCAAGGTTCTGCGCTTCATGAGCGATGTCGCCGACGAAACGGAACTGACGCTTGATCCTGTCATGGATACGTATTACTTCATGGATACCATCGTCTCCAAGATGCCTGCAGTCCTGGAGCAACTCGGTATCACGCGGGCGCGCGGCACGGGCGTGCTGAGCAAGAAGGAGCTGTCGCCGCAGATGCGTATCGATCTGTCTTCGCAGGTCGCGCAGATGACCGGAACGCTGCATGCGCAAAATATCAATGTGGAAAAGGTGTTGCGCTTTGCACCGACGTTGCAGGGCGCGCTGGCAGCGCCTGCCAAGGAATTCTCCGATGGCGCGGAGCGGATTTTCACGCTGGTGCGCAACGATATCGTTGGTGAGAAATTCGAAACGCCCCCGCAGGTCTACTACGATCAGGTGACTCAGGTTCTCGATCTCGGTTACAAGGTGATGTACGACACCTTGATTCCTCAATTCGAACAGCAACTCCAGAAACGTATCGAAGAAGCCAAGCGGGTAATCGCCTTCAACTTCGCCATTGCCATCGTGGTGGTGGTGATCGTCGGCTATCTGGCCGTCGGCACCTACTATTCCGTTATCAATAGCGTCCACAACTTCTCGCAGGGTGCGCGCCGTTTGGCGGATGGCGATCTGACGGTCGATTTCGACAACCACGGGACCGACGAATTGCATGCTGCCGGCAAGGATTTCAATGACATGGCCGCTTCGTTCCGGGCCTTGTTGGGCGGTGTGCAAGGCGATGTTCGGCGCATCAACGACGCCTCGGAGCAAGTCGCAGCGTCAAGCCAGCAAATTTCCGCGAGCAGTTCGGCGCAGAGCGATTCGGCGTCGAGCATGGCTGCCGCTGTCGAGGAAACGACAGTGGGTATCGACCATATCGCCAAGAATGCCTTGGATGCTCAGGAATACTCGCGTCGTTCAGATGAGGTGGCGGCGGATGGCGGTCGGATCGTGCATGCCGTGGTCGCCGAAATCCAGGCCATCGCTCACACCGTCAACCAGTCGGCGGCGGCGGTCGAGGCGCTCGGGCAGCAGTCGGGGCAGATTTCTGCCATTGTCGATACCATCAAGGACATCGCCGATCAGACCAACCTGTTGGCGCTCAATGCGGCCATCGAAGCAGCCCGCGCCGGTGAGTCCGGTCGCGGTTTCGCAGTCGTCGCCGACGAAGTGCGCAAGCTGGCCGAGCGGACAGCCAAGTCCACGCAAGAAATTTCGGGCATGATCGGTGCGATCCAGTCCGGTACGGCAACGGCTGTATCGAGCATGAAGGAAGGCGTGGGACGTGTTGCCGCAGGTGTGCATCAGGCGCAGCTGGCAGGAGATGCGATCAGCCAGGTGCAGCAGCAGTCGCGCCAGGTGCTGGAGGCTGTCTCGGAAATTTCAGTCGCCCTGCGCGAACAGACCTCGGCGAGTACCGAAATTGCCCAGAGCGTCGAACGGATTGCCCAGATGGCCGAGGAAAACAATGTTGCGGTTGCCGGTAACGCTCAGACAGCCGAGACGCTGCGCAACCTGGCTCATGCGCTGACCAGCGCAATCGCCCGCTTCAAGACCTGATCGATTTGCGCCGCCGCCAGGCGGCGATCAGCCATACCCGCCACGCTGCCTGCGTGGCGAAGTAGCCTATCAAGGCCAGTCCGCTGGCCAGCAGGAGCAGGCCAATGCCGAGCGGCTTGGCTGCGGCCAGCATCCACTGCTGCATGGCTTCAGTCCAGCCGACGAAATTCGTTGCGTCGAAATGGGGCGGAGCGATGAAACCGTTGCTTTCTCCGATGCTCATCCGGCCGATCTGGTAGGCCGCAAGGTAAAGCGGCACGATGGTGAATGGATTGGTGTACAGCGTGACCAGCAGGGCGAGCGGCAAGTTAACCCGAAAGACCAGGGCGCATACCGCCGCGCCGATCATCTGCAGCGGCCCGGGAATCAGGCCGCAGAACAACCCGGCGGCGACTGCGCCGGCCGCCGAATGGCGATTCAGGTGCCACAGTCGCGGATGCAGCAGCGACGAAGCGAAAGGCCGCAACCATGGGTTGTTGCGGATTGTTTCGTGGTCCGGGAGGTATTTTTTCAGATAGCGGCGCATGGCTTCATTATCCCGGATAAGCCGGCCTGACAGTATCGGCTGCTGCGCTCCATCGGTTGGTGCTCGGGGTATGACTGGCGAATAATCCGGGTTTCCCTGAATATTCCGCCATGCGCCTGAACATTCTCGCCTTTGCCGCCGGTATTCTCTGCCTCCAGTTGCAGCCGACGCTGCCGGCATGGGCGCCGTGGCTGGCGCTCGGGCTACTGTTGGTGCTGCCCGGTCTGTTCTGGCGAAACCGACCCTTGCGGATACTGGCTATCGCCGGTTGCATTGCCATCGGCTTTTCCTGGGCGGCTTGGCGGGCCGAAACGCGTCTCGCCGATCGGCTGGGGGCGGAATGGGAAGGGCGCGATATCGAACTGGTTGGCGTCGTTGCCGGATTGCCGCAGGAGTTCGCGGGCGGCACGCGCTTCGAGTTCGATGTTTCCCGCGTTCAGGGTGGCGCGATGGTTCCGGGAAGGATCATGTTGTCCTGGTATCAGGGGCGGCGCGAGGGTGAGGCGAGTGCGCCGCCGGCCTTGCGTGCCGGCGAACGCTGGCAGTTCACTGTGCGTCTCAAACGTCCGCACGGCAACGCCAATCCCGGCGTGTTCGACTATGAGGCCTGGCTGCTCGAACGAAATATTCGCGCCACCGGTTATGTCCGCGCCAATCCGCCGCAGCGCCTGGGTGACATGGTGTGGTTGCCCGGCTATGTCGTCGAGCGTTTTCGTCAGCGTGTGCGCGATTCGTTCGGGCGCATGCTTCCCGAGGCGGAATACCCCTTCGCAGGCGTTCTGGTCGCCTTGGCCGTCGGTGATCAGAAGGCCATCCAGGGCGATTTGTGGACGATGTTCAATCGGACGGGAACGACGCACCTGATGTCGATCTAGTAGCTATTAAAACGTAAATCTTCGTATACTGGCGGCACGCTATTTCAACAAGGCTGTGCCGCCATGCCCAAGGCTTACTCCTACATCCGGTTTTCAAGTGTCCGGCAGCAACGCGGCGATTCCGTAGCCCGTCAGACGAAGCTTTCCGTAGAGTACGCGGCAAAGCATGGCCTAGACCTCGATACCGACTTGGACCTGAGCGACCTCGGGATTTCCGCGTTTGACCGATCCAATCTCAATAAGGGTGCTTTAGGCCAATTCCTGCGGCTGGTCGAAGAGGACCGCATTCCTCACGGGTCGTACCTCCTTGTGGAGAGCTTGGACCGGTTGTCACGGGACAAAGTGATGGATGCCTTGCATATTTTCATGGGCATTCTCAAGGCTGGAATTACCGTCGTGACACTGGCTGACGAGCAGGTCTATAGCTACGAAAAGGTAAATGAAAACTGGTCGAGTCTGATCATGTCTATCGTGATCATGAGCCGGGCCAACGAAGAGTCCGCGATGAAAAGTCATCGCATCCGGTCTTCGTGGGATGCCAAGCGAAAAAACATCGAAAACAAACGGCTGACGAAGCGCTGTCCGTATTGGTTGAGGCCAACCGCTGATGAAAAGGGTTTTGAGTTCATCCCTGAGCGGGTGGAAGTTGTAAGGCGCATCTTCAAGATGTCGATGGAAGGCGTCGGCGGCGCAACCATCGTCAAGATGTTTAACAAGGAAGGTGTGCCGGTTTTTTCGCCCAAATCGAATGGCTGGCAGAACTCTTATATTGAGAAGGTGTTCAACAGCGTTTCCGTCTATGGCTCGTTGCAGTTGAAGCTACAGCGCGACGGGGAACTGACAGAACTCGAAGAAATACCGGATTACTACCCGGCAATCATGTCGAAAGAAGAATGGTTGCTGGCAGCGGCGGCAAGGAAATCGAGGCGTACCCCCGGTGGTGCAAGAAAAGGCAATCAACTGAGCAATCTGTTTTCCGGCTTGCTGCGCTGTGGATATTGCGGTGGGCCTATGAATATGGGTGGCTACGCGAAAAAGCGAGCCACTGGCCTCCCAAAATCTAGAAGATACGTGGCATGCAGTAACGCTCGAAGGGGGATCAAGTGCAACTATCTCCAGTGGGGATACCCCGATTTCGAGCAGTTGGTCTTGAAATTCTGTAAGGCCGTCGATCTTTCTCAAGTGCTTGGCGTAGATCGGCGCGGTGAGATTGAAATCAACGCTGAAATGCAGCGTCATGAGCGGATCAAGCAGGAAATCATTGATGTGAATAACCGCAATCAATCCCTGCTGGACGTATTGGAAAGTGCTTCTCTGGCTGAGCCTTCACAATTGATCCTCGACCGGATGAAAGCGAACGAAGCCAAGCTCAGCAGTTTGAAAGAGGAACAGAAGGAATCGGAAGAAAAAATCCTGCGCCTGACGAATTCCCGAGTGGATGCATCTGTCCAGCAAAACCTGATCGTGGCTTTGCTAGAGCAACTTGAAACCTTGAAGGGCGATGAGTTGCATCTGCTGCGCATTCGGTTGTCCGATGCCATCAAGCGAGTCATCAAGCGGATCGTGACCTATCCCGGTGGCCGCTGGTATTCCGAAGAAGAAATCGAGACCTATCGGCGAGACTTGATCGCCTCCGACGAGTTCGACGAAGAGACTATCGCGGCAATGTGCGCCAAGCTCGACGCGAAGCCCAACAAGGCGAACAAGATGTTCATGCTGGAATTCCACAACGGCGAGCATCGAACGGTCCTGTCGTCGGGTAAGGTCCTCGACCAGAAAACGTCTCCGCCCACCGAATGGGATATTCCCACGCTGTTCGAGAGCTTGGCCTTCAAGGTTTTCAAACCCTCAGAGGCCTTGGTGGGTTAAATCAGCCCAACCTCACGTAACTCCCTCAACATTCTGTAGCGGGTGCTTTTGGATAGTGGCACAAGGGTGTCGTCCGGTGTGCCGGATCGAATGCAGCGCAGCAGATCGGCAAGGCTCCGTGCTTTGCTGTAGCCGAATGTCTCGCGCAGTTTATCCAGTTCGGGGTACCGCTCGGCAAGCCGAGCGCGTTGCTCAGTTTCGTAGGCTTTCTGCGCGTCGATTTCCCTTTGCCGCTCGGCGTCGATAGCGAGAATATCGTCCAAGAAATGCACGATGTCGTATATCTCTCGGCCGCCAACGGTCTTGGATACATAGACCAAGGTATGACGTTGTTGCTTGTGTTTGCGTTGTCTGGACTCGATATGTGCGACGGCGGCATCGTAGTCTTTGAATGACAGCAGAGGCTTGCTCCCAAAGCGCAGACACAGACGACCACGGGCGTTGTCTCCGATTGCCCAACCGCTGTGCCACCATTCTTGGCTCCCTCGCTCCAAATCTTCGGCAGGCATCGCTTTGTCGGGTACCAAGTAGTGCTTGCCGTCTTGGGAAATGCCGTGCCAGAGATTCTTGTGGTACATCTTGTAGCCATCAACGTAGATGACCAAGTGGCCTACCAGCGGAGCGTCTTTTTGTTGTGTCATGGCAGTGAGTGCATATTGGGATGTCTGAATTATGCCGATTATTCCCAACGCTATCGAGAATTTGGGGATCACCTCCCTTTCATGGCAGGCCAAGAGTTTTTGCAAGGTCACGGGCATTTGCAAGGTGGCACCCATCCCCATTATCGCTACTGTCCCTCCTGTAATAATTACGGGCAACGGTTTTGGGGACCGGTAACTGTTGTTTTTTTAGGGTACCCAGAGTCCGAAATTGGCCCTATATCCTGCGTTGTCAAACTCCTACTGTTGCTAGATTATGGGGAGGCTGGAGAACCTGTCTGTGTCGATTAGCCCGGTGTAGGTCGGGTGATGGGGTATGAAGCACCCACGAGGCGCCGACCGATCTCAAAAATCCCTGCCATTGCCAAAGATCGGACAGGTTCGATGATTTCGCCGTTATCGACCCTGATCCAGTTTTCGCCGTCGCTATAGACGGCCATCAGCAAGTCCTTGGCGTTGAGCGATTCCGAAACCTGAAGGATTCCGCCGTGCGTCACGATTGCCACCATTGCAGTATGGTTTCCGTTGTCGATCCACGCTAACGGCCACGGTTGCCAAACGACGGCGTGTGTATTTTCGGTTTGACGCCATTTGCCATATTTGCCGGTGGGACCGAGGTTTTGAAACGCACGAGCCAATCGCCAGCGCTCCCACGGCTGCGGAATAATCGCTGAATGAGCTAAATCGAGCGACACCTCACCAGATTGTTGACGCTCGTTGAAAACTGACCAGAAAAGTGGGGGTGTGCGCGCTGAAAATTGACCAGGGTGATTAACTCGTCCGCTCATTTTTTGAGCAGGATTTTAGGAGATGATCACCATGAAGGATCTGGGAAGGATTCGGCGGTTGTTTTATCGGGATGGCCTATCGCTGTCCGAGATTTCGCGGAAGACGGGGTATAGCCGGAACACCGTCAAACGTTGGTTACGGACACCGGAAGGGGCGGAGCCGAAGTACGAACGGCAGAACCCGAACATCAAGATTGCCCCGTATGCGGCGCGCCTGATCAAGGCACTGGAGGCGGATGCCCGCCGTCCGAAACGGGATCGGCGCACAGCACTGAAACTGTTTGGCGAATTGCAGGCCGCCGGATTCACCGGTACCTACTGCCGGGTCACCGAATTCATCCGGCGCTGGCGGGCCGATGGCGGTGCAGCCGTCAGTAAAGCCTTCGTTCCGCTCCACTTCGAGTTGGGCGAAGCCTTCCAGTTCGACTGGAGCGAAGAGCATCTGGTCATTGGCGGGGTCTGGCGCAAGATTCTCGCCTCACATCTGAAACTCTGCGCCAGTCGGGCCTTTGTCGTTCAAGCCTATCCGACGCAAGGTCACGAGATGCTGTTCGATGCCCATACCCGCTCGTTTGCGGCGCTGGGTGGCATTCCCCGGCGCGGCATCTACGACAATATGAAGACGGCCGTGGATAAGGTGCAGAAAGGCAAATCCCGCATCGTCAATTCGCGCTTCTCGGCGATGGCCTCCCACTACCTGTTTGATCCGGATTTCTGCAATGTCGCCAGCGGCTGGGAGAAAGGCGTCGTCGAGAAGAACGTCCAGGATAGTCGGCTCCGTCTCTGGCAGGATGCCGGCAAGGAGCGATTCAGTTCATTCACCGAACTGAACGTCTGGCTGCTCGAGCGCTGCCGGGGGCTGTGGCAGGAATTGCGTCATCCCGAGTACGCTGACCTGACAGTGGCCGAGATGCTCGAACACGAACAACCGAGCCTGATGCCGATGGTCGCATCCTTCGATGGCTACGTCGAAACCTTGGGCAAGGTATCGAGCACCTGCCTGGTGACGCTGGATCGCAACCGCTACTCGGTACCGTGCGAACTGGTGGGCCAAGCCGTCAGCCTGCGTCTTTATCCGGAACGGATCGACATTGTGGCGCACGATACTCGGGTGGCCAGTCATCCCCGCAACTTCAGTCGGCAGCAAACCCTCTACGACTGGCAGCACTACATCCCGCTGATCGAACGCAAGCCAGGGGCCTTGAGAAATGGCGCGCCGTTTGCCGACATGCCGGAGCCATTGCAACGATTACGCAGCTTGCTCCTGCGCCGGGAAGGTGGTGATCGGGTGATGGCCAAAGTGCTATCGGCAATTTCGCAGTTTGATCTGGAAGCGGTGCTGGTTGCCGTCGATCTGGTGCTGGAGTCCGGCCTACCCAGTGCCGAGCACATCGAGAACATGCTCAACCGCCTGAAGTCGGGTCCCATGCCGCCACCGGTGGAAACGCCACTCACCCTCAGCGAAGTACCGATTGCCGATACCGGCCGCTATGACCGCTTGCGTACCGAGGTGACTGATCATGCGTGAGCTGATGAGCGAGTTCAAGGAACTGCGTTTGCACGGCATGGCCGGTGCCTGGGAGGAGCTGACAGCCAACGGTAGCAGCCGTGTCGAAGCCTCACGTTGGCTGATCGAACATCTACTGCAAGCCGAGCATACTGATCGAGTGATGCGTTCGATTGGCTATCAGATGCATGCGGCCCGCTTCCCGGTACATCGTGATCTGGCCGGATTCGACTTCGAACAATCGAAGGTGGATCAGAAGCTGATCCGGCAACTGGCCGACCTCTCCTTTGCCGAGGAAGCCCAGAACGTCGTGTTCATTGGTGGCACGGGCACTGGCAAGACCCACCTCGCGACGGCGCTGGGTGTCTCGGGCATTACCCATCACAGCAAGCGGGTGCGTTTCTTCTCGACGGTTGATCTGGTCAATGCGCTGGAACAGGAGAAGGCTGCTGGCAAAGCCGGGCGGATTGCCTTGGGGCTGCTGCGCATGGATCTGGTCATCCTCGATGAGTTGGGCTATTTGCCGTTCAGTCAGGCCGGTGGCGCCTTGCTGTTCCACTTGCTGTCGAAACTCTACGAGCACACCAGTGTGATGATCACGACCAATCTGACCTTCGCCGAATGGCCGAGCGTCTTTGGCGATGCCAAGATGACCACTGCCTTGCTCGACCGGCTGACGCATCACTGCCATATCGTCGAGACCGGGAATGAGTCGTTTCGCTTCCGGCACAGCACGGCAACGGCCAAGTCGAGGATCAAGGCGCGGGAGCAGAGCAAGCGGGGAAATCCACCCGAAGCAGATCCGTTCTGATCGAGGCCGCGTTGGGAAATCCGTTCCGGACTCCGTCCTCCACGGCTTTCCCAACGCATTCGTCGTGGCTCGGAAATCAGTTGTTCTGAGCTACACTTATCCACAAGCCCACCTATGTCAGGTGGCTATCACACCTGGTCAAAATTCAACGCGCACAGGTGGTCAAATTTAAACGCGCGCCGACATGACTGGCCCTTGAAATTGCCGCCGCCTTCATCATCTCCGCCGTCCTTGCGCAGGAAACTCTTGTGTCCCGCCCAAGCCTGGATGAGCGTGCCGTCGACACTGAAATGTTCGCCTGATAGCCAGTTCTGCTTCTCGGCAATGGCCAGTACCGCATTGAAGAGTTCGATCACGGCATCGTGGGCAATCAGGCGTTCGCGATTCTTGGTGAAGACGGTGGGCACCCAGACTGCATCGTCCATCGATAGGCCGATGAACCAGCGAAAGAGCAGGTTGTACTGGGTCTGCTCCATCAATTGCCGTTCCGAGCGAATGCTGTAGAAGATTTGCAGCAGCATGGCACGCAGGAGTTTCTCCGGGGCAATGCTGGGGCGACCGCCTTTGACGTCGGCGGCATACATGCCGCTGAGCAGGGGTTCGATATCCTTGAGCGCCCGATTCACCATCGCCCGGATCGGCCGCAACGGGTGCTGCGCCGGCACAAAGTCGTCCAGGCGACGCATCGTAAACAAACTCTCGGTGAAGGTGTCGGCTCCGCGCATGATCCGCTTTGTGCTCTCGGTAATCTCGGTGAATCTCTATAACGATCAAACCCGCTGTTTCGTCGACAGGATGGGGAAGTATTTCAGCAGCCTGTTAGGGGGTTCAAAGTATTTAATAAGAGCGGATTTTATAAACTTATCATATTCCGGCTGGGTGTTTGTTTTCAAGCCAAGCCATATAAAATGATTAGTATATCCGTTAGGGGGCATCACTGATGATGCCCCCCTCACGATTTGACCTGATCTTGCGAGATCAGGCGGGTTTGACGGCCTTCTTCGCCTTCCGACGGCAGTTGTACCAGTAGGTGACAGCACCTTTCTCGGTGAGCGTGGCTCCTTGGATGAAGGCGGCAATAACCACGTCCTTTTCCTCGTCCTTCAAGGCTTCGAAGATGACCATCGCGGCATCGGCCTTGCTCTTGCCTTCCTTGATCAAAGCTTTGCCCTTGGCGATAGCCTCCTTGATTGGCGGCTTGGTGAGGTCGATTTTCTTGGCCTCGACGGGTGCTTTCTGTTCGGCGGCGGTCGATTCGGCGGCGTTTTTAGTCATGGTATTGGCTCCAAAGTTGTTGAGTGAGTTTGCGGATCGCGTTTTGTGGTGCAGCTTCGAAGCCAGAGACATCCTCCAGCAAGCCGAGCAGGGCGTCTGTGAAGTCGTCGAACTCCATGCCGGTGCCGAATTCCTCGTTGATGATTTCCACCAGTTGCTGTTTTTGCTCGGTTGTTAGCGAATGCATTTCTGATCTCCTGTCGTAACCACAGGGCCACCATCCAACCGAACCGAGGGAAGGGGAACAGGGTTAGGCAGAAATATTTCGCTTGCTCCGGCAACAACGATCCACCGGAAGATGGCCGGCCATTCAGCCATCAATTTCGGAGAGAGAAATGCAATTTGAGTTGGGTCAGGTCGTTGCAACGCCGGGGGCGTTACGAGCCATGGAGGAAAACGGCGTTGATGTGTTTAACCTGCTGCGCCGACATGCGGACGGCGACTGGGGCGAAATTCCAAAGGAAGACCAGTTGGAAAATCAGCGTAGCGTTGAAAATGGCTACCGTGTGATGTCGAGCTATCGGCTCAACGCCCGAGGCGACAAGGTTTGGGTGATCACGGAAGCGGATCGGTCTTCGACCTGTCTGCTTCTGCCGGACGAATATTAGATTGGTCGCCGCCAGTAAGGGGGATGTCCGAAGATAACGGGTTTTTTTTTATAATATAAACCAGAAAGTTGTTATCTTCGCGGCGGGCGGGTACATTGGGTTTTCCCAACTTGGCCGTCTTAACCCCATGCTGCTGGCGATCAACAAGAAACTGGTAGGAAAGCCCGAACCCGATATCGTCCGGGTTTTCAACCACACATTCGCCCCTGTCGATCTGTCCGTAAGCGAACTGGCGGAGCAAATCAGCCTTGGCTACGCCTTCTGCCCGCAATTCAAGAATGGCAAGCGACAGAGCGCCAACTTCAAGACGGCTGGGTATCTTGCGGTCGATATTGACCACGGTCTAGATATTGAATCCGCTCAAGCCAGCGATTTCTATCAAAACTACGCCTCGTTGCTTTACACCACGGCGAGCCATACCGCTCAAACCCACCGATTTCGCGTGGTCTTTGAGCTGGAATCCCCGATTGATGATCCCGAGCGAATGAAGGCAGCGCTGACCGGGCTGATTGCAAAATTCGGCAGTGATCAATCATGTAATGACGCATGCCGGATTTTCTTCGGCTCCGTGGGCTGCGAGCTTCACCTCCACAACAAGAAGCTCCCGGCAGACGTTGTCGAAGAACTGATCATCCGTGGGCGGGAGTCGGTCGTTCGCACCGACAATCGAAACGACAAGCACGCACCACAAGTGACGGTGGCCTCACGGATTCAGTTGTCGGCCAAGACTCAGGTGCTGACCGAGGCGGGGAAATGGGCGTTATTAAAAGACCTGCCCCCGAAAACCCGCGTGCATTGCCCACAACACATCGACAATCGCCCGAGCGCCTTTACCCTCAGGAGCCAACGCGGGGTGCCGGGTGTCCATTGCAAAGCCTGCAATGCCACGTTTTTTATCAGCCAGCCGGGGAATCTGGAGCAGTACCCCTACGACTTCGATTATTCGTGGAAACGGATACTGGGTTTGTCCTACGACGAGTATTCGGCCTACAGCGATGACAACGGTCACGTTGATATTTCCGAGGTTCGTGGCGGTCGCATCCGCGTGTCGTCAGTCCAGTATTTACCGTTCGATGAAAACCCGATTTTTAAACCGACCGAGCTTCCGCCAATTCTCCAGTCGGGTCTGGATGCCTCGGCTGAGGATGACGGCACATCCCATTTGTGGGACATCACCTTCGTCAAAAGCCCCAAGGGGTCCGGCAAAACCGAATGGCTGAAGCATCTGGTTGAGATGCACAAGGCCGCTGGCAACCGTGTCTTGCTGATCGGCCATCGACGGACCTTGATTAACTCGACGGCACATCGCTTGGGTCTGACCTCCTATCTCAACACGCCAACACCTCTGCGGACCGGGAAGGCCACTTCATACGCCGATCTGGTCGAAATGGATGATGGGGTTACGCTGGCCGATTTGCTCCCCGAGCAAAAGGCCCTCGATGTGGCCGAGGCCATTGGGTCATACAACAAGCCAACTTCCCTGTACGCCATCTGTCTCGACAGCCTGCCGGCGCGGCTTGATCCAAAGCAGGACAAGTACGACCTGATCATCATCGATGAAGTCGAACAGGTGTTCGCCCATCTGCTCTCTCGGACGTTAAAACCGGCTCGTCGAGAAGTGTTGATTCACCTGAAGCACTATCTGAAAGCCGCAAAAGCCCTGTATTTGCTGGATGCCGACCTAAACCGCGTCACGGTTGAGGTGGTGGATGCGCTGCTGGATGATGACCGTGAGCGCCGCTGGCAGGCATTGATTAACTTGCCTGAACCGGAAGTTCGCGTGCTGCACTTCTACGAAACGGCACGGAAAGATGTCCTGACCGGCGAGTTGGCAGCGGCGCTATTGCGTGGAGAGCGCTGCTTCGTTGCCACCAATTCACGAAGCTGGACCGAAAATCTCGCACAACAACTGGAAAAAGCCTGTGGGCGGGCCATTAAATCGATAGTGGTTTCGTCGCATAACTCCCATACCCCCGAAATCCAACGTTTCATCCGCGACATCAAGACGGAAGCGCTGAACTACCAGTTGATCATCACTTCGCCCTCGATGGGAACGGGCATCGACATCACTTTCGATGGCGGTCAGCAGTTGATCGACACGGTATTTGGTTTCTTCGAGACTCGCATCAATACCCACTTCGACATCGATCAACAACTCTGCCGGGTCAGGAATCCGAAGCGGATCAACGTCTGGATTGCCCCGGAAACCTATTCCTTTGAATGCGATCCGGCGGTAATCGAGTCGGAAATCGCCATCATGCAGGACGAATTTGAGCAACTGATCGACATCAGCCCAGACGGTGAGAAGATTTACCGTAAGAAAGACGCGGTGGAGTCACTTTACGGGGCGATTTACGCCTCCGTTTCGGCCAGTCGTCGGGCTTCGATGAACGATTTGCGTCGGAATTTCGTGAAACTGCGCGAGAGTTCGGGATGGTCAATCATCACCGAAAAGGGGTCCGCTGAACTTGCCCGTGAGGGAGAGGCCATTCAACAGGCCAGAAAGGCAGTTGCTCAGGCCGCGCGGTATCAACGCATCCTCAACGCCAAGCATTTGAGCATGGATGACTTTGCTCGTCTGAAAGGCAAGAAGGACGAAAGTCTGTCTGAAGCTGAACGCGATGCCATCGAACGTTGGGACATCGAGTCCTTCTATTACCGCGACGTATCCCTGGAATTGCTGGCGGAAGATGACAACTGGACGCTCCGTCATGCCGTTTTGACGTATCAACTGCTGACCTCACCGGATGAGGTGCTGACGCAGCGCGATCAGGATGAAGATACCGACCTGTTTCTTGATCGTCACAAGCGATTGATGAAGAAAAACCTGTTGGTCGAGTTGTTTTCCGCAGCAGGGGTATTTACCGATGGCGTCTTTGATGCCGACGTTGAACTCTCTGGCACAAGCCTCCACCACTTTGCCGATGTATGCGTTGCGAACAAGTCTCGCATCGAGGAATTGCTCAAAATTGATGTCCGCGCCGATGTCCAAAAGAAATCGATGCAGCAACTGACGGCCTGCCTGAAATTGCTCGGGTTGTCGCTAGCACGGTCAAGAATTGAGCAAGCGAAGGGGAAGAAGCGCTATTTTTACCGCTTGGATGAAGGGGCGCTGGAACAAGTGAAGAACTGGGCAGCACACAACGCCGATCCTGAATTACGGGCTGCCTGGTACGAGAGCCGCCGAGATGAAGACGATATACCTGCACAGCTTGAGGTGCTGCGGCAACGAATGGCTGAGAAGAGGAAGAAGTCCTCAAACTAGACGATTTCAGAGTGGACTATTCAAGAGGCTTTGTTGCACAAACCAGCCCCATTGCACTGGTAACCTCGGCGCATGAATGAACCCCAAGGGCCTAAGACCCGCTACAAGACCACCAACTGGGCTGCGTACAACGCCGCACTCAAGGTCAGAGGGGCGCTGACGATCTGGCTGGACAAAGACATGCAGTGGTACGCACCTGCCAGTGGCAAACGGGGTCGCCAGCAGACGTTCACGGATGCGGCCATCCAGTTTTGCCTGAGCATCAAGTGCCTGTTTGGCTTGGCACTGCGCCAGAGCCTGGGACTGATTCAGAGCCTGCTGCGTCTGGCGGGGCTGAATTGGCGGGTTCCCGATTTCAGCACCATCAGTCGCCGTCAGAGGACGCTGCAGGTGCAGCTTCCTTTCCAGCGCAGCGCCACAGCGCTGGATTTGCTGGTGGACAGTACGGGCATCAAGTTCCTGGGTGAAGGGGAATGGAAACGCAAGAAGCACGGAGCCGAATATCGGCGGCAATGGCGCAAGGTGCACCTGGGCATTGATGCCCACACGCTGGAGATTCGGGCCATTGAAGTCACAGACAACAGCGTGGGCGATGCTCCCATGCTGCCCGAACTGTTGGCCCAGATACCGCTCGATGAGCCGGTGGCAAGTGTCGGTGGGGATGGAGCCTACGACACAAAGGGGTGCCACGCGGCGATAGCGCAAAGAGGTGCGCAGGCGGTGATTCCCCCGCGCAAGAATGCAAGGCCTTGGAGACAAACGCTGGAGGGAGCGGGCGGGCGCAACGAAGCCCTGCGAGCTTGCCAAAGGCTGGGGCGCCGTATCTGGAAGAAGTGGAGCGGTTATCACCGAAGAAGCCTGGTGGAAACCAAGATGCATTGCTTCAAGCGCTTGGGCGAGCGGGTGATGGCGCGAACGTTTGAGCGCCAGGTCACAGAACTGCATGTGCGGGTGGCTTTGCTCAACCGCTTCACACAACTTGGGCGCCCGGCAACGGTGCCTGTGCCTGCTGTGGCGTAGCTGCGTCTGGGGCTGGGGTTATCTCGGCTCGCTTCTGGTTTGTGCAACAAAGCCGTTACAACTTACCGATTGCTTGACTCGGTGTTTCGTATTGTAGATGCCCCGCGGATTGTGTCAACTAAAATATGCATAAAACGCATAGGACACGTTTTATATGCGGTTTTGCGATATTTCTTGTGTTGATATTGATGTTTGTGGGAGATAGTCTTTAAGATAACGTTTTAATAGACATCAGATCAGCATTTGTTATTTATTAAAACGTAAATTGTCCTGAAAAGACGTTTTAATACATAACAAAGCTCGATCAGCGGTTTGCACGTCACCATGGTGGCTGCCCTGTTCGGCTGGCTGGTGTCTTTCGGCTGGCGCCGCGTTCCCGCGCTGGCCCTGCGCTGGCCGGCGCAGAAGGCGGGGTTGCTGGCCGGTTGCCTGGCGGCCCTGATCTACGCCTTGCTGGCCGGTTTTGCGGTGCCCGCCCAGCGTACCCTCTACATGCTGCTGGTCGCCGGTCTGGCCATGCTTTCGGGGCGCATTGTCGCGGCGAGCCGCATACTCGCGCTGGCGCTGCTGGTCGTCGTGTTGATCGATCCGTGGGCGGTTCTGGCGGCCGGCTTCTGGCTTTCCTTCGGCGCCGTCGGCGCCTTGCTCTACGTCGGCTCGGCGCAAGTCGGAGAGGAAGCTGGCTGGCGGGGCCGGTTGCGCAACTGGGGTATCGTTCAGTGGGCGGCGACGCTGGCTTCCTTGCCGGTGCTGTTGTTGGTATTCCAGCAGTTCTCGCTGGTTTCGCCGCTGGCCAATGCGCTCGCCATTCCGGTCGTCAGCTTCGTGATCACGCCGCTGGCCTTGCTGGCTGCGGTGATGCCATGGTGGCCGATACTCGCGCTGGCGCACCAGGTGTTGGCGTGGCTGATGATCTTCCTGGCCTGGAGCGCCGCATGGCCGGTGTGGACGGCGCCGGCACCGCCTCTCTGGGCTGCCGCCGCAGCCGGCCTGGGCGTGGCGATCTGCCTGCTGCCGCGCGGATTGCCCGGGCGCTGGCTGGGGGGCGTATTGTTGGTGCCGGCGGCATTCTGGCCGGTGGACAAGCCGGCAAGTGGGGAGGCCTGGGTGAGCGTACTCGATGTCGGACAGGGGCTGGCCTGCGTGGTCAGGACGCGGGAGCATACCCTGATCTACGATCCGGGGCCGTTGTACAGCGCCGAGTCGGATGCCGGGCAGCGGGTCGTGGTGCCCTACCTGCGGGCGCAAGGGCTTTCCCGGGTCGATACCCTGATGGTGACGCACAGCGATAGCGATCATTCAGGCGGTGCTGCTTCGGTGCTGTCCGCGCTATCCGTGGAGCAGGTCAGTTCGTCGATTGCCGGCAGCCGGGGCGGGCGCTGCGTTGCCGGCCAGCGTTGGGAGTGGGACGGCGTCGGCTTCGAGGTCCTGCATCCGGCGGCGGATGCCTATGTTGCCGAGGCCAAGTCCAACCATCTGTCGTGCGTGCTGCGCATCGAGGCCGGCGGCCGGCGCATGCTGTTGACATCTGATATCGAAGCGCCCGACGAGGCTGCGCTACTGGCCCGCTATCCGGACGACCTGGCGGCAGATGTCGCGCTGGTCCCGCACCACGGCTCGAAGACCTCATCGACGCCGGCATTCATCAAGGCGGTAGGGGCCGGGCAGGTGATCGTCCCGGTCGGCTACCGCAACCGATTCGGGCATCCGAAGCCGGAAGTGCTGGGGCGCTACGTGGAGGGTGGGGCGCGTCTCTGGCGAACCGACCGGGACGGCGCCCTGCGCGTGGTGCTGAATCCGGATGGGGTATCGATCTCGGGGTGGCGGCAAGAACATCGGCGTTATTGGCACGGGCGGTGATACATTTCCGATGAAGGAGGTGTGGCTATGCAATTCACACAACGAACCGTGCAATGTATCGGGCCGTCGGGGCTGCACCGGATGGCCTATACGGAATGGGGCGCCCGCGACAATCCGCGCGTGCTGGTCTGCGTTCATGGGCTGACCCGCAACGGGCGCGATTTCGATGCGCTGGCCGAGGCGATGTCGGCGCACTACCGCGTGATCTGCCCCGATGTGGTCGGCCGTGGCCGTAGCGGCCGCTTGCGCGACCCGGCCGGCTACGCCATTCCGCAATACGTCGCCGACATGGTGACGCTGATCGCCCGGCTCAATGTCGACAGCGTGCATTGGGTCGGTACGTCGATGGGCGGCTTGATCGGCATGGCGCTTGCCGCGCAGGAAGGGACGCCGATCCACAAACTGGTCCTCAACGATGTCGGGCCGCTGATTACCATCGAGTCATTGCAGCGCATCGCTACCTACGTCGGTACCGATCCCGACTGGGCGACATTCGACGAGGCGCTGGCCTACGTCAGGTTCGTCAGCCAGCCTTTCGGCCAACTGACCGACGCGCAGTGGTATCACCTGACCGAAACCAGCGTGCTGCAACGTCCGGACGGTCGCTGGGCTTTTCGCTACGATCCGCGCATTGCCGAGCCTTTCCGGGCGGCCTTTGTGGACAAGGATATCGACCTGTGGCCGGTCTACGACCAGATCGCCTGCCCGACCATGGCGATTCGCGGAGCCGATTCGGATTTGCTGACGCGTGAAACCTGGCAACGCATGGAAACGCGCGGGCCCTGCGCGCGTCTGGCCGAAATTCCCGGGGTTGGCCATGCCCCGATGTTCCAGTCGGATGAGCAGATCAGCGTCGTCCGCGATTTTCTGTTGAGCGCATGAAGCATATAACCGTCAAAGGCCTGAAACTCGAATATCGTGATTACTCGGCCGCCCAGCCCGGCCTTCCCACCTTGCTGCTGCTGCATGAAGGCCTGGGCAGCGTCGGCATGTGGCGGCACTTTCCGGAGAAGCTGGCGGCGCGGACCGGTTGCCGCGTCATCGTCTGGTCGCGGGCCGGCTATGGCGGTTCGGAGCCGTATCCGGAGCCGCGCACCGTGCGCTACATGCATCGTGAGGGCGAAGAGATGTTGCCGGCGTTGCTGGCAGCCCTGGAAATCGAGCGCCCCATCCTGATCGGCCATAGCGATGGCGGCAGCATCGCGCTGATCTTCGCCGGCGCCTATCCGACGGTGCCGCTCGGCGTTGCCGTGATGGCGCCGCATGAATTCGTCGAAGAGGAAACGCTGGCCGGCATCCGCGCGGCGCGCAAAGTGTGGGAGGAAACCGACTGGCCGCACAAGCTCGGGCGCTATCACCGCGATGCGCAGCGCGTCTTCAGCGACTGGAACGACTGCTGGCTGTCGCCGGCGTTTCGCGACTGGAACATCGAGGCCTATCTGCCGCGCATCCGCTGTCCGGTGCTGGCCATCCAGGGTGAAGACGACGAATACGCGACGATGCGGCAGATCGAGGTCATTGCCGCCGCAGTGCCCGGCACGCAACTCCTGAAGCTGCCTGACTGCGGTCATTCGCCGCAGCGCGATCAGGAGTCGGCGGTGCTCGAGGCGCTCGACGCCTTCATCAGGCGGGCCAGCGGGTCCTGACGGTAGTAGCGCTTGAGAAGGGCGTAGAGGTCGGGATATTCGTCGGCGACGACATCCGGCAGCTCGAAGAAGCTTTCCGACAGCACCGCGAAGAACTCCTCAGGGCTGTCGCTGGCGTAAGGGTCGATGATCGTTTCCTCGCCGCTGTCCACGCGCCGGCAGAAATCGTCGTAGGCGGCCAGGAAGGTGGCGCGCCATTCGTCTTCATCCATGCCGCTGTGCAACGCCGGCATGCCGTCGGCGTCGCCGTTGAGCATGTCCAGCTTGTGGGCGAATTCGTGGATGACCACGTTGTAGCCGTCGCCGGCCATCTTCACATCGTGCCAGGAGACGATCAGCGGGCCGCCCTCCCAGGCTTCGCCGGCCAGCACGTCGTCGTACTCGTGAACGACGCCGTTTTCGTCCTCGATCTGGCGGCGAACGACGAATTCGTCGGGGTAGACGATGATGCCCACCCAGTCGCGGTAGGCGCTCAGGCCGAGTTTGAGGATGGGCAGGCAGCCCTGGGCGGCGATCGAGACGCAGATTTCGTCGCTCAGTTCCAGCCCGCCTGCCGTGCTGAACTCCTTGCTGGCGAGGAAAGCCTCGGACATCTCCTTCAATTGCGCCTGCTCGGCCAGGTCGAGGGTTTCGAGGAAAGGCATCGACGTGACGATGACCGCCCACAGGTTGTCGGGAATGGGGCATGGCTTTCGGCCACGCAGCTTGTCGAGCAGTCCGATCATCGTTTCATGGTCAGCCAGATTCCGCTGAAGATCAAGCCGATGCCCAGGTAGTGGAACCACAGCGGAATTTCGCCGAGAAACAGGAACGAGAGCAGGGTTCCGAAAACCGGCATCAGGTGGATGAACAGGCTGGCCTTGTTGGCGCCGACATCGGCAACGCCCTTGTTGTAGAAGATGTAGCCGACGAAGCTGGGGAAGACGCCGACGTAGGCCAGCGCCGACAACGATGTCAGGTTCACGTGGATCTGTCTGCCCTGCCACAGCTCCCATGCATAGGCCGGCCCGAGCGCGGTGAGGCCGATCGCGACTGTGCTGCCGAGCATCAGCATCGGATGCACGCCGGCCGGCCGCCAGGCGAGGGCGACGGTGTAGATGGCCCAGTCGAGGACTGCGACCAGCATCCATACGTCGCCGATATTGAGGTTGAGGTGGGCGAGCACCAGCGGGTCGCCGCGCGACACGATGGTCAGCGCGCCGAGCAGCGAAACGAGGACGCCGATGGCTTCCCTGCGGCGCAGGTGCTTGCCCAGAAAGGCCCATGAAATGGCGATGGTGGCGATCGGTACGAAGGAGTTGAGCAGCGCAGCGTTGGTGGCCGTGGTGTTCTGCAGGGCCAGATAGGCGAAGGTGTTGTAGCCGCCGACGCCGAGGATGCCCAGCACGAGCAGGGTTTTCCAGCCGCGCTTGAGCAGCGGCCACTGCGTCTTGAGGTGGGGGTAGGCCAGGGGGGCGATCAGCACGAAGGCGATCATCCAGCGCCAGAAGGCGAAGGCCAGCGGCGGGATGTCGGCACGTGCGCCACGGCCGACCACCATGTTGCCCGACCAGAAGAGGACAGTGAGGGTGAGCAGCAGGTAAGGGTTGGCGAACAGTTTTTGCATGGTCGGCGGATTATGCCTGAAGGCGGCGCAGCCGTTTCGCGCGGTCGGCGGCGGGGGCAATTTGCGTTTGCCGGCATGGCCGGCCCGAGGATCGGTCTTATAATGTCGAACCATGGTTTCCGTCGTCCATTCCGTCGCCGCGCTGAGCGATTTCGAACAGTTCCTCGCCACCTTGTCCGAGGGGCTTCCCGCGGTTGATGCCGAGCGCCTCAAACAGGCTGTCGAGTATGCCTGGGAGACCTATGGCGACCGCACGCTGGGCAGCGGCGAACGTATCTGGTCGCACGCCCTGGGCATGGCGGTCATCATCGCCGGCCTCAAACTTGACGCCGAGTCGCGCATCGCCGCCGTCCTCTTCGCCATCCCGTCGCATGACGAGCATGGCATCGCGCGGATCGAGGAGCGCTTCGGCAAGCCGGCCGCGCATCTGGTACAGGGCATCTCGCGCCTGAACAAGCTGCGTCCGATCACCAAGGGGTTCGTGGCGACCAACATCGAGGCCGGCGAGGTCAATCCGGTCGAGATGAAGGCGCAGGTCGAAGTGCTGCGCAAGATGCTGCTCGCCATGGTCGAGGATATCCGCGTCGTACTGCTGCGCCTGGCCAGCCGGACGCAGACCCTGCGCTTCTACGCGGCGAATCCCGACGACCTGCGCGTGCAGGTGGCGCGCGAGACGCTGGAGTTGTATTCGCCACTGGCCAATCGCCTGGGTGTCTGGGAGTTGAAGTGGGAGCTGGAGGACTTGTCCTTCCGCTTCATCCACCCGGAGACCTACAAGAAAATCGCCAAGATGCTCGACGAGAAGCGCAGCGAGCGCGAGCAGTTCATCGTCGATGCCGTGGCGCGGGTGCGTTCAGAACTGGAAGCTGCCGGGGTCAAGGATGCCGAGATCTATGGCCGCCCGAAGCACATCTACAGCATCTGGAACAAGATGCGCAAAAAGGGCGTCGAGTTTTCCGAGGTCTACGACGTGCGCGCCCTGCGCATCATCGTCGAGGACCTCAAGGACTGCTACACGGCGCTGGGTATCGTGCATAACCTGTGGCTGCCGATTCCCAAGGAATTCGACGACTACATCTCGAACCCCAAGGGCAACTACTACCGCTCGCTGCATACGGCCGTGCGCTGCCCGGACGGGCGCAGCCTGGAAATCCAGATTCGCACCTGGGACATGCACAAGCACGCCGAACTCGGCGTCGCCGCGCACTGGCGTTACAAGGAAGGCAGCAAGCGCACGCACGAGGACGACTACGACGAGAAGATCGCCTGGTTGCGCCAGCTGCTGACCTGGAAGGACGAAGTCGCCGACAGCTCGGACTGGGTCAAGCATTACAAGCAGGCGGCGCTCGACGAGACAATCTACGTCATCACGCCGCAGGGTAAGGTGGTCGACCTGCCGGCCGGCTCGACGCCGGTCGATTTCGCCTACCGCGTGCATACCGATCTCGGCCACCGCTGTCGGGGCGCGAAGGTCGGCGGCCAGCTCGTGCCGCTCAACACCGCGCTGGAGACCGGCCAGGAGGTCGAGATTCTCACCGCCAAGGTCGGCGGTCCATCGCGCGACTGGTTGAACCCGACCCTGGGCTACATCCATACCAAGAGCGCCCGGGTCAAGGTGCGCTCGTGGTTCTCCAACCTGGCACTGGAAGAAACGCTTACCGAAGGGCGCGGCATCATCGCCAAGGAATTGCAGCGTGCCGGGCAAACCGGCGCCAACATCGAGGAACTGGCGCACAAGCTGGGTTTCGCCAAGTCCGACGACCTGTATATCGCGGCGGCGCGCGGCGATCTCAATCAGCGCCAGTTCCAGTCGGTGGCCAAGGGCGGCGATCTGCTGGCCGAGACCCAACTACCCGACGAGGTGGTGGCCAAGCCCGCCAAGCCGGTGGAGGGCAACCAGGGCATCCTGATCGTCGGCGTCGACAAGCTGCTGACGCAACTCGCGCGCTGCTGCAAGCCGGCACCGCCCGACGAAATCCAGGGTTTCATCACGCGCGGCAAGGGGATTTCGATCCACCGCATGGATTGCCCCAATTTCGCCAATCTGGCGGCCTTGCACCCGGAACGGGTGATCGAGACCGACTGGGGCGTGCAGACGACGGGGGTCTTCGCCTGCGACATCATCGTCGATGCGCATGACCGCCAGGGCTTGTTGCGCGATATATCGGAAATCTTCACGCGCGAGAGGCTCAATGTGGTCGGTGTCAACACCCAGTCGAAGCAGGGCAAGGCGCACATGAGCTTTACCGTCGAGATCACCAACCTGCAGCAGCTGCAGCGCACGCTGACGCTGATCCATGAAGTCGAAGGCGTCGTCGGCGTTCGCCGCGCGTGATCAACGGAGAGCCCGCATGAAAGGCCATTTCGCCGCCATCGCCCTGATCGTCATCGGTGTCATTGCGCTCGGCGTCAATCTCGACCTGTTCGAGCTCGATCTGGTCGCGCTGATCAGGAAGTGGTGGCCGCTGGCGTTGATCGCCCTGGGCGTCGGCCTCTTTCTTACGCCGGACGATCGGGGCCGGCGCTGACCACCCTGTTGCGGCCGTTGTTCTTGGCCTCGTAAAGCGCCAGGTCGGCGCGGTGCAGCAACTTTTCGACATCCTCGGCCTCGTCGCCCAAGTCGGCAACTCCGATTGACAGGGTGCAGTTCAGCGTATTGCCGTTGCCGATTTCGATGGCGCTGGCGGCAACTTGCTGGCGCAGTCGTTCGGCAACCAGAATGGCGTTGCCGAGTTCGGTTTCCGGCAAGATGATGGAAAA
This sequence comes from Dechloromonas sp. ARDL1, assembly GCF_051122455.1. Lineage (NCBI taxonomy): Bacteria > Pseudomonadati > Pseudomonadota > Betaproteobacteria > Rhodocyclales > Azonexaceae > Dechloromonas > Dechloromonas sp. ARDL1. The sequence continues at coordinate 1,919,071 of NZ_CP168939.1, read as the reverse complement.
TTCCTCGCCACCCAGGCGCCCGGCGATATCGGTATCGCGCAGGGCCTGGCGTATCTGGCCGGCGATGGTGGCAAGAACGATATCGCCGGTCTTATGCCCATGGTTGTCGTTTACCCGCTTGAAATGATCGATGTCGACCATCATGACCGATAACTTGCCACCGTAACGCTTGCTGCGGCTCAATTCGTGCCGGGCCAGCGTAACGAAATGCCGGCGGTTGTACAGATTGGTCAAGTCGTCGAAGCGGGACAGGCGTTCGAGTTCCCTCTGGTAGTGCTTGATTTGCGTGATGTCGGTCGATATTCCGCAGATGCCGGTAATCTCGCCGGCCGTGTTGCGGGTTGGAAATTTGATCGACAGGAAGCAGGCTTCGCCACGCTTGTCGACCAGAGTTTCCTCGGCTTCGACGGTGCGCCCGGTAGTCATGACTTCCTGGTCGACGCGGCGGTAAGCGTCGGCTGCGCTGGTCGGGAAGATTTCGGCATCGGTCTTGCCGAGCGTTTGGGCGCGCGACATGCCAGTGACCTCTTCGTGCATGCGATTGACCAGCAGGTAGCGGCCTTCCCGATTCTTGACATAGGTGGCGGCCGGGCTATTTTCGATCACGTCGGCCAGAAAGTTGCGGCTTTCGGCCAACTTGGAGCGCAGTGCTTTTTCGACGGTGAGATCGCGAACTACACCGATAAAAAAGCGGTCGTCGGGGGTTTCGGCTTCGTTGACACCCAAATGCATGGGGAAGGTTTCGCCATTTTTGCGAAGGCCGATCACCTCGCGTCCCTTGCCGATGATCCTCCCTTTACCCGCGGCGACATAGTTGCCGATGTATTCGTCGTGTCTGTCACGGTCGGGATTAGGCATCAGCATCTTGACGTTCTGGCCTAGGACTTCACTCGGGACGTAGCCGAAGATGTTCTCGGCGGCCTTGTTGAAGGCCGTGATCCGACCGACGCGATCGATACGGATGATGCCTTCCATGACATTGTCGACCATCGCTGCGGTTGAGCGCTGGGCCGAGACGATCCGCATCATGGCCTGAATGCGGATATCGAGTTGCAGGGGCTCGACCGGCTTGGTCAGATAGTCGTCGGCGCCGGCCATGAAACTATCAAGCAGTGTGGCTTCGCCGCCATGGCTGGTGATGACGATGATCGGAACGCGGACCGGAAGGAAAATCTTTCGTATTTTTTTGATGGCTTCGAGGCCACCCATGCCGGGCATCTCGATATCCATCAGGACGAGTTCCGGGGGCGATTCCTGAAAGGCTGCGATGGCCGCTTCACCGCTCTGGACAAGGGTTACCTGGTGTCCGTTGCTGCGCAGCAGCTCACCGATATATTCGCCGACCGATACGCTGTCGTCGGCCAACAAGATGCGCAATGGGTTCATATGTGCGGGATGCCGATCCTGCGGGATATAGGTATTCTTGTCCGGTCACTATAACCGGAAGCACCCGTCGCTGACGAGCTTATTCAGCCAGGTTTTCGATGAGAACGAAGAGGCGACGATAGAAGTCGGCGTCGGCGACGGTTTCCTCGCCGACCTTGATCAGTGCGTTCTTGTCGGTGGGCCAGGGAACAGATATCGAGCCGAGTCCGCTGACCGACAGGCCTGTGCTGCTGCCGCCCGCCTTCAACTCGTAGCGGGTCTGCAGTGCGTTGGCGTAGATCGTCGTGTCGCGCCCGCTACCCATGCAGGTGAGCGTGATGCGCAGCTGGACCTGGTGGTCGGTTTGCGGTTGGAAGGACTTGGAGCCCCGGATGCTGTTGGGGACCGATGAATCGACTTCGTAGGCCTGGCTGAGCAAGGCGCGCTTGCCATACTCGCAGAGTACGAGTGGCGGCAGGTCGCTGTGAAACTGGTAGGGCGTCTCCGCGTCGAAGGTTTCGCTACGGTAGACAGGCGCCGGCGTGCTGGAGCAGGCCGCCAGCAAAAGCAGCGCGGCAATGAGCGGAAAACGGGAAAGGATGGCGCGGAACGGTATAGGGCGAGACATCGGGTGGCGAAACTGACGATCGGGCAGGTGGCTATCTTAACGCGCCGCCCGCCGCTTGGCTGACCGAAGTCAGGTATTTCCCAGATTGACCATCAGTTCACCCTGGGCATTGTGTGGTTTGCTGCGGCTCGAACGGCGCCGCTGGTAGACACCCTGGCTGTTCATTTCCCAACCTTGCTGGTTGTCGGCCAGGTAGAACTTCAGCCCCTCGGTAATCACCCGGCGTTTCAGCTTGGCATCCAGGATGGGGAAGGCCAGTTCGATGCGCTTGAAGAAATTGCGTTCCATCCAGTCGGCACTGGACAGGTAGACCGTGTCCTTGCCGCCGGCCAGGAAGTAGAAGATGCGATGGTGTTCGAGGAAGCGACCGATGATGGAGCGGACGCGAATGTTGTCGGAGAGACCCTTGACGCCGGGGCGCAGCATGCACACGCCACGGACGATGAGATCGATCTCGACGCCGGCTTGCGAGGCTTCGTACATCGCGTTGATGACTTCCGGCTCGACCAGCGAATTCATCTTGGCGACGATGCGCGCCTTGCCGCCGGCTCGGGCGATTTCGGCTTCGGCCTGGATGCCGGCCACGACATTCTGCTGCAGCGTGAACGGCGCCTGCCACAGGTGTTTCAGCGTACGCGCCTGCCCGAGGCCGGTGAGCTGCTTGAATACCTCGCTGACGTCGCGGGTGACCTCGTCGTTGGCCGTCATCAGGCCGAAATCGGTGTACAGGCGGGCGGTGCGCGGGTGGTAGTTGCCGGTGCCGAGGTGGGCGTAGCGCTTGAGGCCGCCTTCCTCGCGACGGACGATGAGCAGCGCCTTGGCGTGCGTCTTGTAGCCGACGACGCCATAGACGACATGGGCGCCGACCTGTTCCAGCTTGGTCGCCCAGCCGATGTTGGCTTCCTCGTCGAAACGGGCCATCAGTTCGACGACGACGGTGACCTCCTTGCCGTTCTGCGCAGCGCGGATCAGCGATTCCATCAATACCGAGTCGGTGCCGGTGCGATAGACGGTCATCTTGATGGCCACCACCGCCGGGTCGGTCGCCGCCTGGCTCAACAGTTCGATGACCGGCGCGAAAGACTGGTACGGGTGGTGCAGCAGGATGTCGTTCTTGCGGATGCTTTCGAAGATGTTGGCACCCTTGCTCAGCCCCTTGGGCGTTCCGGGGACGAAGGGACGGAACTTCATGTCGGGGCGGTCCACCCAGTCCGGCACCTGCATCAGGCGGACCAGATTGACCGGGCCATTGACGCGATAAAGGTCGACCGGTTTGAGCTCGAACTGGGCGAGCAGGAACTCGGTCATGGCCTCCGAACAGTTGTTGGCGACCTCCAGGCGCACGGCATTGCCGAAATGACGTTGCGGCAGCTCGCCCTGCAGCTTGGTGCGCAGGTTGGTGACTTCTTCCTCGTCGACGAACAGGTCGGAGTTGCGGGTGGCGCGGAACTGGTAGCAACCGAGCACGGTCATGCCGGTGAACAGCTCGCCGACGAATTCATGCAGGATCGACGACAGGAAGACAAAGCCGTATTCGCAGCCGGCCAATTCCTCCGGTAGCCGGATGACGCGTGGCAGGACGCGTGGCGCCTGGACGATGGCGGCGTTGGAGCTGCGCCCGAAGGCATCCTTGCCCTCGAGTTCCACGGCGAAGTTGAGGCTCTTGTTGAGCACGCGCGGGAAGGGGTGCGAGGGGTCGAGCCCGATCGGGGTCAACACCGGGACCATTTCCCGATGAAAGTAGTCGCGTATCCACTCGCGTTGCGCCTCGTTCCAGCCCGAGCGGCGCAGGAAGCGGATTCCTTCTTCGGCCAAAGCAGGCAGGATCACTTCGTTCAGTTGCTGGTATTGCTCGTTGACCATGGCATGGGCTTCGGCCGACACCAGGCGGAAGGCTTCCTGGGCCGTCTTGCCGTCAGTCGTGACGACCGGCGTGTTGGCGCGTATCTGCTCCTTGAGGCCGGATACGCGAATCTCGAAGAATTCGTCGAGGTTGCTGGAGACGATGCACAGGAAGCGCAGGCGTTCGAGCAGCGGCGTACGTTCATCCTGAGCCTGCGCAAGAACGCGGCGATTGAATGCCAGGAGTCCAAGTTCCCGGTTCAAATAGTTTTCGGCCGGAAAACGGGGTTTCAGGTGGGGGTGATTCATCGCGCAAGCTCCATGTGACTCTTGAAGTATAGGCCTTAAGTCCATCATTTTGTTGCATTAATGTTGCAAACACATGACAACATCCCTGCGTTTGCCAACCTCTCCGTCGGGAATGAGCGGCAGATTGCTCTCCTCCGGTCATTCGCATGAAACATTCGCTGCGTACCGTGTTGTCGTTTTTGGTGTTTTGCGAGGGGTTTCATGCTGCACAAGGGTGTTTTGTCGATTCGTACGCGCATGCTGTTGATGGTGATCATCGGCAGTGCTTTTGGTCTGTTGCTGATGGCGGCGGCGCTGGCTTCCCTGTCGGCCTTTCGGGGCGATGTCCGCCAGGTATCGAGTGAGGTGGCCGCGACCACGCGTGCCTTGGCTCTGCTCAGCGAAGTCCGGAGTGCGCTGCAGGTGCAGCAGCACGGCCTGAGCAGCATGGTGCTGCGAAATTTCATGGCGGCCGAGTTCGAGAAAGGGCTGGCCGAATACCAGGCGGGGCGGCAGCGTTTCTGGCAGCAGCTCGAGGCGCTGGAGGCGCAGAACCGGCAGTCCGCGCTGCCGGAAAGTGGGCGGATTGCCGAGATTCGCCGGCTGGGCAGCGAACTCAACCAGCTTTACGATCAAGTCCTTGCCGAGAATGAACCGGGAATGCCCAAGTATGCGCTGATGGTCGATGCCGCCATTCGCGATGCGGATGCGCCGCTGATGGCGGCGCTGAGCGCGTGTTATGCGGCCATCAGCGGACAGGTGTCGTCGAGCGCCGGGCGCGCCAGCGAGGTGGCCGACGCGCGCTATCGTGAAAACCTTGCTTTCATCCTGTTCGTCGGCGTGCTGGGCGCTCTGATCTCGCTGGGTTTTGCCGTCTGGTCGTCACGCCATATCCTGCGTCGCCTGGGCGGCGAACTGGAACCGGTCGTGCGGGCGACGACGCGCGTGGCGGCCGGCGACCTGACGCAAAGCATTCTCTCCGGAAAAGCCGCCGCCGACTCGCTGGTCGCCTCGGTGGAGCGGATGCAGGACAAGCTCCGCGGCCTGATCGCCGAGGTGAAGTCCGGTGCCGAGGTGACCTCGGACAATGCGCTCGCCCTGCAACGTTCGGCGCGTGAGGTGGCGAGCACAACGAGCCTGCAGAGCGATGCGGCGGCAACCATCGCGGCGGCGATACAGGAACTGACGACGGCGATTGCGGCAATGGCCGGAAGTGCCGGGAATGCTGCCGATGCAGCCAAACAGACGCGCCAGACGGCGGTCGAGAGCAGTCAGGTGATTCATCAGGCGATCAACGAAATCGGCTGCATTTTCGAGCAAGCCACGGCATCGACCATGGCCATGGGCGAATTGCAGGAACATACGCGGGATATCTCGCGTTTTGCCCAGGAGATCAAGGATATATCCGAACAGACCAACCTCCTGTCGCTCAACGCCGCCATCGAGGCGGCGCGGGCAGGGGAGGCGGGCCGGGGCTTCGCCGTGGTCGCCGACGAGGTGCGCAAGTTGGCCAACCGCACCTCGGATACGACGTTCAAGATCGAGGAACTGGTGGGCCGCCTGGCCGATGCCGCGGGACAGACCAACGAAGCCGTCGTGGCGACCGCGGCCCGCGCGCAACGGGGGGCCGAGTTGGCTTCGGCGACCGAGGCGGCGATCCGTAAAATCGAAGCGATTTGCGAGCAGTCGGCGCGGGCAGCCAACGAGATTGTCGATGTCCTTGACGAACAGCGTCAGGCGGCCGAACAGATTGCCCAGAACACCGAACGCATGGCGCAAATGATCGAACGCGGTGCCCGGGCGGCCGGGGAGTCGTCGGCGTCGGCCGAAGAGGTGGCGTCGCTGGCCGCAAGGTTGCGCGACAGCACCCTGCAGTTCAGTGTCTGATAGCGCGCTTCAGGCCGCTGTAAGGTCGGACCGCTCGTGGGCCGGCTCGTCGAACGCTTGCTGCCGGGCGAGCGTTCGACGAGAAACTGCGTGTGTCCGCTTCATAATCTTCCGCAATCGGCAACCAGTCGCGTTCAGGCTTCCCGTGGGTGTCATTTCGTGCGCGCACAGTAGCTCGGCACAGGAAAAACCTTGTCGTACGCCAGGTTGTAGAAGAAGGCATACACGACATAGAGCACGATGAATCCAATGTCGATAAGCAATGCCTGCCATAGGCTGATGGATAACCACCAGGCGGCCAGCGGCAGGACGAGAAGCATCAAGCCGCCCTCAAACCCCAGCGCGTGAAAGACGCGTTCGCCCCAGGTTTTTTCCAGACGCCCAAGGCGACTCGACATGATCTTGTCGAACGCCAGGTTGTAGACATAGTTCCAGCCTGCGGCTATCAGTGATGCAGCCGCGGCCAGCACACCCGCCTGGTGGGCTCGTATGTCGAAAAGCAGCACTGCCAATGGGATACAGATGGCCAGGCCAATTAGCTCGAATCCCAGAGTGTGCCGAATCCGGTCATAAGTCGTTCTCATGTCTTCCTCCATTGATTGCTCGGAGGCGACTTTAATTGGTGTGGTAGATATACTGAAGTTATATACCATCCAAAAAACAGATAGATGAACTTCTCCATTGAACAGCTGCAAGCATTCGATGCGGCGGCACATACAGGGTCATTTTCCGCAGCCGCCCGGCGCCTCGGCAAGGCCCAATCCGTCATCAGCACGGCGGTCGCCAATCTGGAGGCTGACTTGGGGGTTTCGTTGTTTGACCGAAGCGGACGATATCCCGCGCTGACGGCAGAAGGGAAACGCCTCCTGCTGGATGCAAGGCACATCATCGAAGCGTGTGCGAACTTGCAGGCACTCTCGGGAGAAATTGCGGCAGGGGTCGAGCATCGATTGACGCTGGCGGTGGACGACACCTCGCATCTTCCCTGGCTGGAACCGATACTGGGTGTGTTTGCGGAGCGTTTCCCGAATGTAGAGCTTGAACTCTTGTTCCCGTTGCTTGACGACCAGATTGCCATGCTGCTGAGTGGTCGTGCCCAAATCGGAATCGGATACGAACAGACGAATGCGCACAAGGACATAGAAACGCGTTCCATCGGCATGGTCAGAGCGCCACTCTTCGTCGCAGCCGATCATCCGCTCGCCGCAAAGAAGAGGGTGGGGCGTGCGGACTTGATAAAGCATCGACAAATAGTGATTACCTCGCGGGGTGGCGCACCTCATCACTTCGACGTATTGATTGCTTCCAAAGTGTGGCGGGTTGAGGGCGACTTGGCAATCCTTGAATTGGTTAAGCGCGGACACGGCTGGGCGATGCTGCCGGAGTTTCTTGCGGAGGGGCCTCTCGGTGCAGGGGAGATTTTCCGGTTGCAGCCAGACTTTATCCCGGAGCTTCCCGTGATGCGCATGGAGGTTCTTTGGCATCGTCCTCACGCGCAAGGTAAAGCCGGTATCTGGTTGAGAGACGCACTGATAAGACGTGCAGCCGAAAGAAATTGAATAGATCGCTCTGAGCGGGCCTGTTGCTAACGCCTGATGGCTTGATTACCGGACCGCTTTTTCTTGACGCCACGCGCGACGCGCCCGATCCGTTCGACAGTGAAGTGCTTGTAGACCGCTCTTGGGCAGATGAACAGCCGAGGGAGGTTCCCACGTGGCTTGGAAGCGCTGGCAGGTGAAGTGGACGGCGTGGAAAACGAGCAGCGCCTGCTGAAGCGATTCACGGCACTGTAACATCGGCCGGCTAGTGTGCCGGCTCATTGAACGCATGCCGCGGAACGAAATTGTCCTTATACCTACCCAAAGCCAGCCTGGTGCCATTGGCGCTCGTCGCCGTGTTGCAACTGGCGGCCTGTACGCCGCGTCAGCTGATTGTCGATAGCCTGGCCGACGAGTTGTCCGTGGCAGGGCAAGGCAATGAAAACGATCTGGATTTGCTGCGCGATGCGGTGCCGTTTCACCTGAAATTGTCCGAGTCGGTGCTGCGCTAGAATCCTGGGTATCGTGCACGGGCCGAGTCGGTAGCCGCAGGTTTTGCAGCCGCGCGCAATCCGGCGGTGCGAACGGCAGCACGCTACGTCGCCAGCGCTATTGCTGATGGAGTTGCAAATTGAAATGGAGCAATGGAAGACGCACTGTTGCTTCGTTTTGCAAACCGCTTCAGCAGGCCTGACGGAGGGCGAGTTATACACAGTAAGTGTGGATAAGCCTGTGGGTTTGCTGTGGGTAAGTGCCACACGCTGGCGCATGGCAAAGACCTGCCCTGGACTGCCTGCACAATAGGCAAAAGCCGCTGCACGAGGGCGGGCGAAGCAGCGGGCAATGTGCCTGTCATGCTAGTGGCCAGTCACGCAGGTTCTGCTATGTTCGGCACGCGCCGCATCCCCGCTCTCTTTGTCGTTCATCCTCGCCATGGCTGCTGCCATGACTGCGGTTCGCTTCGCGCGACCGGGGCGCGGATGTGTGCCTCGGCATCCACGCAAACCTGCGTGACTGACTACTAGGGCCGACATCTTTCCGCAATGTGACAGCAGGACGATGGGGTTGTCCGGAAAGGCTGGCAGCGAACAACCCGATATTCAGGCGCTGCGGCTGTCTTGTGTGCATCCGGCCGATACGCCGTCGAGGGCGGCCATCAGGGTGCCAAGTTTGGCTTCGGTTTCGGCCAGTTCCTGCTCGGGGTTCGAGCCGGCGACGATCCCTGCGCCGGCCTGGAGAGTGGCTTGTTTGCCCTTGATCAGTGCAGAACGCAAGGCAACCGAGAATTCGCCGTCGCCTTCGGGCGTCAGTAGGCCGATACCGCCGCTGTACCAGCCATGGCGCCGTTCGTCGTGGGCGGCGAGCCAGTGGCGGGCGGCCTCGCCGGGAAAGCCGCCGACGGCGGGTGTCGGGTGGAGGGCGCGAACGAGATCGAACAGGGTGCTGCCGACACGGGCTTTGGCCGAAATGCGGCTGCGCCAGTGACGCAGATGTCCTGCCGCGTGTTCATCGGGCAGCCCGATCAGTGGTGGCGCGTCACACCAGTGGGCGAGCGCATCGACTACGGCGCTGACGACCAGCGACTGCTCATGGCGGTTCTTGTCGTCGGCGAGCGCCGGCGATCCCGGCCATGCGGTGCCGGCCAGGGCATCGACGTGGATCTGCCGGCCGCGCTTGCGGACCAGGCGCTCCGGCGTAGCGCCGAGAAAGGTCTGCTTGCCGTTGCTGTAGGCGTAAACGGTGCTCCCCGGTTGTTGGCTGTTGAGTGCTGCCAGGATGTCGGAAGGCGAAAAGGGGACGTTGCCTTCGATCTGTCGGCAGCGGGTTAGCACGACCTTGTCGATCCGGCCGTTGGCAATGTCGCGCAGGGCGGCTACCACGCGTGCCATCCAGGCTTGCTCGGCTAGCGGTTCCGGGCGCGGGGGGCGCGGGGCCGTGGCCTGCGTGGCGGGCGTAGCGGCCAGCCACGTAGGCCACGCCGCGAGCGCTTGGGTATGGCTTCCGACCGGTGAACTGAGGGTGAGCGAACAGCGCCCGTCGACACATTCGAGCAGCAGTGCCGGAATCGCTATCAGGGCGTTGGGGAGTGGCGCGGCGTTGTCTTCGGCAAAGGCGAAGCCGGCAAAGGCGAGGGCAGGGCCATTACGTCGCCAGTCGCTGCAGAATCCGGCAAAGGCGTTGTCGAGCGCGGAAAAGCGATTGTTTCCGGCGCTGGCGACTTGCAGTGCGTGGCCGATGCCGAGGCGGAATTCGCCTTGCGCCGGGCGGGCGCGATACCACCAGGGCTGGCCGGCCGGCAGCAGGTGCAGCCAGTCGGTGGTCATGGAAGGGAGTTCGAGGCGCAGGCTGAGCGGCGCCGAAGCTGGCGCGCCAGCCGCCAGTTCGCCCATCCGGCGGGCTGTTTCGGGTGCTGAGAGGAGGCGGAGCAGGGTGTGGATCACGCCGCCGCCCCGCTCGCTAACTGGCGCAGCGCGGCCCGCTCCAGCTTGCCGGCGGCGTTGCGCGGCAGGCGGTCGAGGCGGCGTACCCGGCGGGGAATGGCAGCGGACGGGAGATGCCGCCGAGCGTGGGCGATCAAGGTCGCGTCGTCAATGCTGCCGACGAACAATGCGACAACGAGGTCGCCCCAGACCGGGTCCGGCAGGCCGGTGACGGCGATATCGTCGACACCCGGGCAAGCGGCGAGACAGGATTCGATTTCCTGCGGATGAACGTTGCGGCCGGCACTGATCAGCATGTCGTCGGCGCGTCCGATGACCGTCAAACGCCCTTCGCCATCGAGCCGGCCGAGATCGCTCGTGATCAGCCAGCCATCGGGGTCGGTGCCGCCGCCGTCGAGATAGCCGCTCATGACTTGCGGCCCGCGAATGCGGATGCGGCCGTCGTCGCCGATGCGGATCTCGTGGCCGGGCATGGCGCGGCCGACCAGTCCTTCGTGCCAGTCGCCGTCGGTGGGGCGGAAAGTGGCGATCTGCGCCGCCGTCTCGCTCATGCCGTAGCTTACGTAAAGCGGCCAGCCGGCGGCCGATGCGCGTGCATGGAGCGGGCCGGAGAGTGCCGCGCCGCCGATCATTACGGCCTGCAGTGAGGGGGGGGGGGCTGCGCCGAGATCGAGCAGGCCGGCGAGCATGGCCGGGACCAGGGAGAGGTGCGTGACCAGCCGGTTGTGCAGGTCGCGTGCGACGGCCTTGGCAACGAAGCCCTCGTGCAGCAGGACGCTGGCTCCGGCGCGTGCGCAACGCCACAGGATGCTCTGGCCGCCGATGTGATAGAGCGGCAGGCAGTTCAGCCAAAGGTCACCGGCCTGAAGGCCCAGGCAGGCGTTGGCGGCGGCAGCGGCGGCATCGAGCTGGGCGTCGCCGAGCAGCACGGCGCGGGGCGTGCCTTCGCTGCCGCTGGTCGAGATGATCAGCGCCGTGTCGCTTGGGCAGGCAGCCAGCGAAGGCGCCGGGCGCTCCGGCGGTAGCGGGAAGAAGGTGCGTCTGGCGGCACTGCAGCGGTAGGCGTCGAGCGCCAGTTCCAGGCTGCCGCCGCTGCGGGCGAGGGGAGTGCAATCTGCCGGTGCGCGGTCGACGGTGGGGGCGGCCAGGTCGGCGAACGACCATTGCCGGTCGCCCGCGATCAGCGCGGGGCGATCCGGCGATTCCGCGGCGGTGCGGACGATGTGGTCGCAGAGCGAAGCTGGCTTCATAAGCCGGCGATTATACGCAGCCGCCAAGCGGCGGCCGGTGAGCCAGATCAAAATTCCGCCTTGCCGCGCCGGGCGGCATGAAGCGGAAGGTGTCGCCTACTGTTCGACGAAGGCGCGTTCGATCACATAGTCGCCAGCCTCGCCGATATGGCCGGAAATCTTGAAGCCGTAGCCGTCGAGCATGGCCGAGATTTCCTTGAGCATGGCCGGGCTGCCGCAGATCATGGCGCGGTCGGTGGCCGGGTCGAGCGGTGGTTGATTGATGTCGGCGAACAGTTTGCCTGAGTTGATCAGGTCGGTCTGGCGGCCTTCGTTGCGGAAGGCTTCGCGCGTCACCGTCGGGTAGTAGATCAGCTTGTCGCGGATGTCGTCGCCGAGGTATTCGTGGTCCTTGAGGTCTTCCTCGATATAGTCGTGGTAGGCCAGTTCATTGGTCCAGCGCACGCCGTGGATGAGGATGACTTTTTCGAAGCGCTCGTAAGTCTCCGGGTCGTGGATCAGGCTCATGAAGGGGGCGAGGCCGGTGCCGGTGGCGAACAGGAACAAGCGCTTGCCCGGCTTGAGGTCGCGCAGGACCAGCGTGCCGGTCGGCTTGCGACTGACCAGCAGCGAGTCGCCCGGCTTCAGGTGTTGCAGGCGCGAGGTCAGCGGGCCGTCCTGGACCTTGATGCTGAAGAATTCGAGATGTTCCTCGTAGTTGGCGCTGGCCACACTGTAGGCGCGCATCAGCGGCCGGCCCTCGACCTCCAGGCCGATCATCACGAATTGTCCGTTGGTGAAGCGCAGGGCCTGGTCGCGCGTGGTGCGGAAGCTGAACAGGTTGTCGTTCCAGTGATGGACAGAGAGGACGGTTTCGGTATTGAAGGCGCTCATGGTTCGGCAATCGCTGCGGAGTGGATAACCTATGGACTCTCTGAACAACCGGCCATTTACTGGTAGGTCGTCATAAAAGCGATGAGAAATAGGCGATTTTCGACCGTTGACCGGGAAATCCAGGGAGTTTTCCCTGTATTTCACGTTTCACGGGCGCACCTCGCCCAGCAAGGGCAACAATCGCTTGCGCGCCATCCACAAATTGGCCAGCGCAAACAACGTCACGATTTGCCCGGTATTCTTCGCCAGACCACGGTAGCGAACTTTCACAAAGCCAAACTGGCGCTTCACTACTCGGAACGGATGTTCGACAATTGCCCGCACCGAGGACAGCATCCGATTGAACGCTTTCTGCTCCACAGTCAGCGTGCCGCCAGCCGGCTTCTTGGTCGGTGTCAGAACAGACAGATTGCCTTCCTTCTGGAACGCGTCAATCGTCCGGTTCTTCTTGTGATAGCCGCGATCACCGAGCGCAATGGCTTCTTCCCCGTGCAGGCACTTCTCCATCATCGCAATGTCGGCGACCTTGGCCGTCGTGCATTCAACGGTATGTATCAAGCCGCTGTCGGCATCGACGCCAATGTGCGCCTTCATGCCGAAGTGCCACTGATTGCCCTTCTTGGTCTGCGTCATTTCCGGATCGCGCTTCTTGTCTTCGTTCTTCGTCGAACTCGGTGCTGCAATCAGCGTGGCATCGACCACCGTACCGCGCTTCATCGACAGGCCTTTCTCCGACAGCACGGCATTGACCTCGGCAAAGATCGCCACCGCCAGGTCATGCTTCTCCAGCAGATGACGGAAGCGAAGAATCGTACTTTCGTCCGGCATCACGTCTTCGAAGGCATCCAGTCCGGCAAAGCGACGCAACAACGGAACATCGTGCAGTGCTTCTTCCATTGCTGGGTCGGAGTAACCAAACCATTGCTGCAAGAAGTGAATCCGCAACATCGTGCCCAACGGCATCGGCGGACGACCGTTTCCCTTCTTCGGATAGAACGGCTCGATCAGCGCCTCAAGACGCGACCACGGCACCACTGTTTCCATCTCCGCCAGGAACACTGCCTTGCGGGTTTGCTTGCCGGCTTTCGGCAAAAATCCCGTCTCAGCCAAGCTCAGTTGCTTCATCAGATTCATCTGCCTCACCAACTCAATGACAATGCCGTCATTTTCTCAAATTGCGCTGCATGATGGGCGCTTATGCAGAGTTTCCCTATTCAGTGTAGTCTTGTTATTGATTCATATAAGTGGATAATTTTTATATTGGATATTTAAAAAATCGATATGAAATTCAGCCTGCGCCAGATTGAAATCTTCGCCGCCATCGCCCGAGAACAAAATGTGTCGCGCGCTGCCGAGCAGCTTTGCCTGTCACAGTCGGCGGCCAGCAATGCGCTGGTCGAGTTGGAGCGACAATTCGACTGTCCGTTGTTCGACCGCATCGGCAAGTCACTACATCTCAATGCCTCGGGGCGCGCCTTGCTGCCGATGGCCGAGCAATTGCTCGATCAGGCCCGGGAAATCGAATCCTGCCTGGGGGGCGGGATTCTGGTACCGCTGACAGTAGGGGCGACGCTGACCATCGGCAACTACCTCGGTACGCTGGTTATTGCCGAATACATGCAGCAGCACCCCGAGGCGCCGGTCAGTCTGCAGGTAGCGAATACCCAAACCATCGTCGAGCGGCTGTTACGCTTCGATTGCGACATCGGCTTGATTGAAGGCGAAGTCAGCCATCCCGATCTGCTGGTCGAGCCCTGGCTCGAAGACGAGCTGGTTGTCTTCTGCGGACCGGCGCATCCGCTGGCGGCTGCCGGCACGGCCGATGTCGCCACCCTGGCCGGGCAATCCTGGATTCTGCGCGAACAAGGGTCGGGCACACGTCGTCAGTTCGATCGTGGGGTGGCGCCCATGCTGGGGCGATACACGCTGCGGCTGGAACTGGAGCACACCGAGGCGATCAAGCGCGCCGTCGAGTCCAACCTTGGTATCGGTTGCCTGTCGCGGCTGGCGTTGCGCGAAGCCTTTCGCCGCGGCAGCCTGGTCGAGATCCGCACCCCCGAACTGGACCTCAGTCGTTATTTTTACCGGGTTCGCCATGCCCGGCGCCACGAGAGTCGGGCCGTGCAGACATTTTGCGCGGTGTGCGACAGGATTTGCGGCGAGGCACGGCGTACCGCCGATCTGGTCTTGCCCTTCATACCGTAATGGTGTCCGGGGCACGGCGAGGCCCATGAAAAAGGCCGGAGATCGCTCTCCGGCCTCTCTGCCGTGCGTGGTGCGCGGGGTTACAGCCTGAACCGGGCGACAGCCGATTTCAGTTCGCCGGAGACGCCGACCAGTGCATTCGCGGTGCTGGCGACCGACGCGACTGCCACCGTGTTTTCCTCGGACATCTGGGCGATGCCTTCGACGTTGCGCGACAGTTCGGTCGATGCACTGCGCTGCTCGCGCATGGCTTCGGAAATACCGGCAATCGCGTCGCGTACCGTTTCCGTCGCCTCGCGGATGCCGTGCATGGAGCCGCTGGCCTGCTGCGCCGAGGTGACTACGCCGGCTACCAGCTGGCAATTGGATTGCATGCTGTCGACCGTGGTCGCCACGCTGCTCTGGATGGTGCTGATGACGCTGCTGATCTCTTGCACCGACAGCGTCGTCCGTTCGGCCAGCTTGCGCACCTCGTCGGCGACGACGGCGAAGCCGCGTCCCTGTTCGCCGGCGCGAGCGGCTTCGATGGCGGCATTGAGCGCCAGCAGATTGGTCTGATCGGCAACGTCGCGGATGACGGTGGTGATATTGCCGATCTGATGCACGTGTTCGGAGAGCAGCTGGATTTGCTGGGCAGTCTGGTCGATGCTCTCGGCCACCTGGTGAATCTGCGCGGCGGCGGTGTCGACGCCCTTGCCGCTCTCGATGGCCAGGCTGCCAGCCTCGTTGGCACGCTGGCTGGCATCGACGGCGCTGTCGCCAACATGGTCGATGCTGACCGTCAGTTGTTCGAGCGCGGCGGCGGAGGCAGCCGTCGAACCGGACTGGTTCTGCGTGCTGTTCGATACCTGTTGCGCAGTGGTCGACAACTCTCCGGCCGAGTGGGCCAGGCGGTCGCTGCAGCTGGAAATCTGTCCGACCACGCCAGCCAGGTCCTGGCGCATTTTTTCCATGGCCTGGATCAGTTGCCCGGCTTCGTCACCGCCGATCTGGCTGGGCGTGTTGCGGGCCGAGAGATCGCCGGAGGCGATGCCGGCCGCCATGCGGTTGGCTTCGTTCAGGCGGGCCATCAAGGTGGCGCGAATCTGCAGGCCGAGAATGCCCACGGCGACGATGGCGACGAGCGAGGCGATGGCGGCTGTCCAGGTTGCCGAGGCCATCTTGGCCGCCGCGTCGGTGGTCGCTTTATCGCTGAGTTTCTTGTTGTACTGCATGTGGTCCGTGAACGATTTCTGCACGGCCATACCCTGATGGGTTAATCCTTCAAAATGCTTCAGCGCTTCGTCGTTCCGCCCTTGCTTGGCAAATTCAAGGATTGGAGCGAGGGTCTGAGCATAGTCACCCAGTCCCTTCTTGACTTCGTCATACAGGCGCTGGTCTTCGGCATCCGAAATCAAGGGTTCATAGGCTTTCAAGTCCTTGACAACATTGGTGCGAGCGTCATCTATCGATTTCATCACGTCGTCGCGTTTTTGAGGGTCGCTGGTATTGACCAGGCGATAGACGCGGACACGCATCAGCATGAAGTCCTGGCGCGCATCGCCGAGGATAAGCATGCTGGGAACGACGTTGACGTTCCCCTCGTTGGCTGCGTCGTAGACCTTCTTCATTTGCAGGTAGCCGAATCCGGCAACCAGAACCAATGCGATGACGGCCGTCGCCATCATCAGAAACAGGCGCTTGGAGATACTCATGATGAACCCCTCGGACTTATGGGGGTGCGCATAACGCAATGCTACCCCCGGTTTATTATTGAGCGCTTATTATAGGACTGCACAAACCCTAAATGTGCAAAAAACGTTTGTGTTTCCAGGGGGGGAGAGGGTTTGGGAAAGGGAGGAAAAACTTTAGGCGCGAGCAAGGTCGCGCTTAGCGAGACAAAGCATCTTGCGTTTGTCCGGCTATCGCAAGCGAGGGAGAAATGCGCGAAATTTGATATGGTTGATTTGATGAATTTGTTAATTGATCTCCGTCTTCAGACTGGAAGCGGGCAGTTGGCGATCGGCGCGCGGCCGGTTGCCAAGTAGTCACGGCAGCGCTCGATGTATTCGCGCGTGCTTTTCGGCATCGCCGTGCGGGCGCGGGAGATGTAGAAAACCAGGTCGCGGCCCTGGCGGATCAGTTGCAGGCCGTCGGAAAGATTGTAGGTCTGCGGTGAGGTGTCGCAGGCCGACTGGTTGTGCCAGTCGATGTCGGACAGGCGCTCGCCGGCGGTGACCATGCGTGCCCAGACGTCGAAGATTTCGCTGTCGGTGCGCAGGGTTTCGGTCTTGATCTTGGCTGCCGTCGCCAGGTCGAGCACCGGGGCCTCGATATCGGCAAAGGCCGGAATGCCGCTGAAAGTCTCGATCATCACCCGGGAAATCTTGTCGATGTCGCGCAACACCTGGCCGATCTTGATGTAGCGGCTTTCGTAAAAATCTTCGAGCGGGATGGAGAAGGCGCGGAAGGGTTCCCCCCACAGTTCGTCGATGCCTTCCTCGCCGCTGCGGTGCAGCACGCAGCGCCCCAGTTCCATGGCGTCGAGCAGGCATTTGCCGCATTCGCGCATCAGCGGGTTGTCGCTGAGGATTTCGATACCGCAGGTTTGCAATTCGACCAGCTTACGAAAAATATCGGCCGCCCGATTGAACAGCGCGCCGGCCAGCATGGCTCCCTTGACACGCTTGCGGGCCGCGTCGGCTTCGGTCTCGTAGCTTTCGCGCGCTTCGTTGAGACGGGTGCCGGGAATGTTCAGGCCGTGTTCGGTATGGTTGAACAGGCGCCGGGTCAGCGCATCGATCAGTTTTTTCTTGGCTTCCAGCGTATCGGCGGGAACGGGGTAGGTCTTGATCCAGTAGCCGTCGTACATCACGCGTTCGCGGCCGTCGATGATCCGTCGCGTACCCTCAGGGCAATCATTCGAAGTGGTCGGGGGAGGGGCCAGCGATTGTGCAGTATTCATGGGGTGAGTGCCTGTGCATTTTTGCGGGCCGCCTTTTTTTATCGGCCTCTATTTTCCATGCTGTCGTCATGGTTCGGCGCAGCGTGTGGCAAATTGTACTCCGATATTTAGGCCTTTGGTCATAGGGGCGCTGTCGAGATACAACTGCGCCCCATGCAACTCGGCGATGCGTGCCACAATGGCCAGCCCCAGGCCACTTCCGGGTTGCCCTGTCTGGTGCAGGCGATGGAAGCGCTGGAGAACGGTGTTGCGTTCCTCGGGCGGAATGCCGGGGCCGCTGTCGCTGACCGAGAGCGTCAGCTTGTCGCCATCGCGGGTGATGCGGACCGAGACCTGGCCGCCTTCGGGCGTATAGCGCACGGCGTTATCCACCAGGTTGCGGATCAGTACCCGCAGCCATTCGCCTTGACCGGTCAGCGTTGCCGGGCTGACCGAGTCGAAATCGAAATCGATGTTGCGGGCCAGTATCTGCGGTCCGAGGTCGGCGCAGACCGATTCGGTGAGAGCGGCCAGATCCACCGGTTGCGGGTCGGGCAGGCCGGACTCGGGGTCGAGGCGGGCGAGCAACAGCATCTGGTCCACGAGATGGGCGGCGCGGGTCAGGCCGTTTTGCAGCTGCTGCAGCGAGCGGTCGTGCTCTTCTCTGTCGCGAGCCCGCTGGGCAACCTGGAGTTGGGCCTGGAGGGCTGCCAGTGGCGTTCGCAGTTCGTGCGCAGCGTCGGCTGTAAAGCGGCGTTCAGCCTCGATCGTTTTTTCAACGCGCTGAAAGAGGCCGTTCAGCGCATCGATCAGCGGGCGGATTTCCTCTGGAGCGGCAACCGGATGGATGGCCTGGAGTTGTTGCGGGTCGCGGCTGGCGATCTGACGGGCCACGCCGTTCAGCGAGGAGAGGCCCTTACGGGTGGCCAGCCAGACCCAGAAACCGATCAGCGGCAGGCCGAAGAGGGCGGGGAGCAGCAGCCGCCAGGCGATATGGCCGATCAGTTCGTCGCGGATGTGGTGGTTTTCGCTGACCTGAACTTGCAGACTATGGCTATCGTTCCATTGGCTGAAGTGGCGCCAGTGACCATCTTCTCCGCGGGTTTCCGAAAAGCCGCGGGCCGTTGTCAGCGGCGTTTCGGGCGCATTGTTCGAGCGGATCAGCAAGTTGCCGTCGGCGCGCCAGATCTGGAAGCGTAACTGGCGCTGGTATTTGTGGGCGGCGGCGCCGAGGTCTTCGACATCGTCACCCTGATCGTGGCCGGTCAGGGCAAGCAGCGTTTGGGCGGCTTGCGAGAGCTGGGCATCGAACAGTTCGTCGACCTCATGATGGGCGTCGATATAGCTGAATACCATGGTTGCCAGCCAGGCTGCCGAGACGCCGCCAAGCAGCAGTCCGAGCAGGCGTCGACGCAGCGAGAACCAGGTGGTGGTCATTTCGGGATGGTGTAGCCGACGCCGCGCAGCGTCCGGATCAAGTCGCTGCCGAGCTTCTTGCGCAAATGGTGAATGTGTACCTCCAGCGCATTGCTGTCGGGCTCGTCGCGCCAGCCGTAGAGCGATTGCTCGAGCTGCGTGCGGGTCAGCACCCGGCCGGCGTTTTCAAGCAGCAGCTGGAGTAGCGAGAACTCGCGGCTGGACAGCTCGACGGCCTGGCCGCTCAGGGTGACGACATGCGCCGCCGGGTCGATGGCCAGGTCGCCATGGAGCAGCAAGGGCGCCGCCCGGCCGGCCGAGCGACGGGTTAGCGCCCTGATGCGGGCGGTCAGTTCGTCGAGGTCGATCGGCTTGACCAGATAGTCGTCGGCGCCGGCATCCAGCCCGGACACCTTGTCGCCGGTGGCATCGCGCGCCGTCAGGATGAGGATGGGCATGGTCTGCCCCCGACTGCGGGCGCGATTCAGGACCTCCATGCCGGACAGGCGGGGCAGGCCGAGATCGAGCACGACGAAATCGAAAATTTCGCTGTGCAGCGCCTGGTCGGCGGCCTGGCCATCACGCAGCCAATCGACGGCGAAGCCGGCTTGGCGCAGGCCAACCGTCAGGCCGTCGCCCAGTTCGGGATCGTCTTCGACAAGCAGGATACGCATGGTCGGATTCTATCAGCGAGTCAGCCACCAGCCGGCGGCGACTAGCCAGACGAGCAGGACAACGGCGGCCAGCGGTCGGGGCGAGGCAATCGCCTCGTCGGTTTCCCCTGTCTTGCGACCGGTGAACATGGCGCGAACGAGATTTTCGCCATGCAGCACACTGCCCGAGAATACGCCGGCCAGATGCACCAGCACCACGGCCAGCATGGTGGCGGCCAGGCCCTCGTGCAGTTCTTCCAGCCAATGACCCCCCAATTCATTGTAGATCGCCCAGCCGCTGGCGCCGGTCAGCACGCCCAGAATGAGCAGGGCTAGGATTGCCCAGCCGCCGGCCGGATTGTGGCCGGTGTGGTGCCGGGGTTGCAGGCTGAGCAGGCTGCCGAGGTAGGCGAGTACGGCACCTGGGCCGCGCACGAAGCTGGAAAAACGGGCGTGACGGGTTCCGAAAAGCCCCCATATCAGGCGAAAGGCGGCAACCGAGATGACGGCGCTGCCTGCCCAGACATGAAGCAGGCGAAAGCTTTCGCTTTCCGAAGTCAGCCAGGCGATGACGAAACCGCCGACCATGAGCCAGTGGCCGATGCGCACCGGCCAGTCCCAGACCAGGATTTTTTGCATGATTTACTTCCTCAATTCCCGAAAGGCGATGTCGTGCTCGCTGTAATTCCCCGTTGCCGCGCCTGGATGGCAGGCCTCGCAGTTGGCGGCCGATTTGACGCGCGGGTCGCTCCAGAAACGGGCCGGAACTTCGCGATGCTTGCGGATGAAGCGCTGGGTTTGCGAGATGCGCGGCGGTTCGCCAGCGCTGCCAAGGCGCTCCGGCCGGCCGGCGGCGTTCTCGAGGAATGCCCGGATTTCCTGCTGTTGTCGGGAATCCAGCGTCGCATCGCTGCCGAAGTGATCGCCCAGTTTGCCCATGATGCGCCGCCAGTCGTCGGCGGCCAGCAAGGCCGGCGGATAGGGAAGGTGGCAGCTGCCGCATTCGCTCTTGTAGCTGGCCGGCGTTCCGCTCGGTAACGGAAGGCGGTCGGCCAGTGTGGGAAGGGACCAGCCAAGCAGAAGGATCGTCAGTAGGTTTTTCATGTCAGCGTGCCTCGCTCATATAGGCAACGAAATCGGCTTTTTCGGCGGCACTGCAGGCCCGGCCGAGGACTTCCTTGCAGTTTCGGCCAAACCATTTCTCGACCTTGGCCGGGTCGCTCAGGCGCTCGCCGTTGGCCGAAACTGCGAGCGGGCGTATGGCTTTGCCGGTCACCGCATGTTGGCCGGCGGTGGCCGGATTGTCGGTGTGGCAGCTGGTACAGGCCGGCATCTTGGCGTTGATGTCAAAACGCTGGCGGAAGAAATTTTTTCCCCGATCAGCACTGGCGGTGAATCCGGGCGTCTGTCTACTGGCCTCCTGAGCATAGGCCTGGCCGATCTGTTGTGGGGTCTCGGCGTGGCAGAGCAGGCTGGTGCCCAGAAGCAGCAGGGGGGCGATGGTTTTCATGCGTGTTCTCCTTGATGGTACGGAAAACAGTCTAGGCGCCTCGCCTTAAGCACCACTTAGCCCAGACTTAAGGGAGGCTTAACGGCCTTGGATGCGCTGCCTGAGTCGGGAGGCAGGCCCTATTTTCGAAGGGCGCTGCCGTTATGCGCCGGTGCTCAGTCGAGATCCCATAGCCGATGCGCGTCGAGCATCAGGCGGTAGCGCAGTTCGAGGGCATCGAGCTGGAGCAGGCGGGCCGAGAGCTGGGCTTCATTGGCCAGTCGCCGGGCGGTCAGCAAGTCGCTCAGGCTGCCTTCGCCCAACTGGTAGGCCCGTGCCGTCATGTCGGCGGCCCGAGTCAGCCGTTCGGCGGCCTGGCGCCCGGCTTGCCAGCCGGGTACGGCGGCTTGTGCCGCCTGGACCAGGGCGACCGCTTCGGCCACGATCTTCTGGCTGCTGGCGGCCTCCCGGCGTCCGGCCACCTCGGCCTGGGCCAGCGCCGCATCGCTGCTGGCCCGGCGGGCGGCGCCGGAGAGGGGGATGCTGACATAGGCGCCGACCACGCGCTCCTCGCCGGCGCGTTCCCGCGAAACATGCAGGCCGACGGTCGGGTCCGGCAGCCGCTCCCGGCTGCTGCGCCCGGCCATGATCTGGGCGCGCTGCGCCTCCTGGCGGGCCAGCCGGTATTCGTGGCTTTGCTCAAGGAGCGCGTTGATCCATTCCTCGTCGCTGCCGGGAATCGCCGTCGGCTCGCTCAGGCCGGCCGGGGCAACGACCGGCAGGCCGGGAAAGCGGCGCCGCAGGTCTTCGGCGGCGGTCTGCTGGCGAATGCGGGCCTGGACGCGCTGCGCCTCGGCCTGCGCCAGGGCGGCCTCGCTCAGGATGGCTTCGATGCGGGCGGCATCGCCGAGTTGCTGGCGGCGGCTGACCGATTTACCCTGCTTTTCGAGCAAGGCCACCTGTTCATCCCATTGCGCGGCGGCAGCGCTTTCCTTCAGCCAGCTGAACCAGGCTTTGAGCAGCATCCGGCTGGATTCGTGCAAGGCATCACCGTAAGCGGTTTCGGCCAACGACACGCCGGCGGCACCGAGTTCGGCGTCGATGCCTGCCTTGCCGGGCAGCCGGAAGGGGCGTTCGAGCGCCGCATTCCATTCATTGAAGCGTTCATTGCCGGCGGCTGCCGGATTGACGCGGCGCTGCTGGGTACCCAGGCGGACCGACCATTCGTAGGCGCCGGCTTCGAGCCGCGTACGATTGGCTTCCTCGACGCGAATCTGGCTGGCTGCGGCTTGGACGCCCGGATTGCCGCGCAGGACGCGGGCGACGATCTCGGTGGGCGGCAGGTCGGGCGGCGGCTCGGCACACAGGGCGGTGCCACCGATGCCCGCCAAGAGGAGCAGGGTGAAGGGTTTCACAGTCGCCCCGCCTCGATGACCGGTGTTATCCAGAAAAAAACGTTGGCTTGCGGCAGTTCGCGTTTGATCAAGGCCAGCACATCGCGCTTGGTGGCCTCGGGGCCGACGGTGCGGATGATGGTGCGCGGTGCGTGGCCGGCGACCAGTTCGGCGTCCTCGACCAGGGGAACGGCAGTGCCGTGGCCGTTGGCGACATGCGTGGTGAAGCCGGGGACGAGGTCGGGGCGGGAGAGGAGCAGGTCTTCGACATGCCGGGCCACATCGTTGGGCATGATCAGGGTGAGCAGGACATCAGCCATGGGATTTCTCGTTCAGGGCTGCCCCCCGTTCGATGCCGAAGCGGCGGAACAGGATGGGCAGCAGAATCAGGGTGAGGGCGGTCGAGGTGACCAGGCCGCCGATGACGACGATGGCCAGCGGGCGCTGGACTTCTGACCCCGGGCCGCTGGCGAAGAGCATGGGGACCAGGCCGAAGGCGGCGATGCTGGCCGTCATCATCACCGGGCGCAGACGGCGTTTGGCCCCTTCGGCAACGACCTCGGCGACACTCATGCCACGGGCCAGCAACTGGTTGAAGTAGGTCACCATCACCACGCCGTTGAGCACCGCGATGCCGAGCAGGGCGATGAAGCCGACGGAGGCCGGAACCGACAGGTATTCACCGGCGATGAGCAGCCCGAAAATTCCGCCGATCATGGCGAACGGAATGTTGGAAAGAACCAGCAGCGCCTGGCGCACCGAACGGAAGGTCGAAAAGAGCAGGAAGAAAATCAGCAGCAGGGCGATGGGTACCACGATCATCAGGCGGGCGGCCGCCCGTTGCTGGTTCTCGAACTGGCCGCCCCAGGCCAGGCGGTAGCCCTTGGGCAGGTCGACCTCGCGCGCGACGGCGGCCCGCGCATCGTCGACAAAGCCGACCAGGTCGCGGTCGCGGACGTTGGATTGGACGACGACATAGCGTTGGGCATTCTCGCGGTCCACCTTGACCGGGCCGTCGACGCGCTGGATGCGTGCCACGTCGGTCAGCGGCACGCTGCCGCCTGCGGGCAGCGACAGGCGCAGGGCCTCGAAGTCGGCTGGCGAGCCGCGCAGGCTGGCCGGGCCGCGCAGGACGACCGGCGTGCGCCGTCCCTGCTCGATCACGGTGCCGACCCTTCGGCCTTCGAGCAGGGACTTCAGGTCGTTCTGGACATCGTCGACATTGAGCCCGAGACGGCCGGCGGCCAGGCGGTCGACGGCGATCTTCAGGTATTGCACGCCGTCGTTCTTCAGCGTGAACGTATCTTCGGCGCCGCGCACCTTTTTTAGCGTCGTTTCGACCTCGTGGGCCAGGCGGTTCAGGGTCGCCAGGTCGGGGCCGAATATCTTGACCGCCAGGTCGCCGCGCACGCCGGTCAGCATTTCGGAAACCCGCATGTCGATGGGCTGGGTGAAGGCATAGCCGATTCCCGGGAAATCGGCCATCACCGCGCGCAGTTGATCGGCCAGCCAGGCCGGATCGGATTGGCGCCAGGTGTCGCGCGGTTGCAGCACCATGAAGGTGTCGGTCTGGTTGAGGCCCATCGGGTCAAGCCCCAGCTCGTCCGAACCGGCCCGGGCGACAATGGCCTTCACTTCCGGCACCTGCTTCAGGATGGCCTGTTGAACGGCGGTATCGATGGCGACGGTCTGCTCGAGGCCGATCGACGGCAGCTTTTCCAGCTGCATGATCAGGTCGCCCTCGTCCATGGTCGGCATGAAGCTCTTGCCCAGCCAGCCGAAGGCGCCGGCCGCCGCCGCCAGGGCGAGCAAGGCGGCGACGATGTAGGGGCGGCTGTGGGAGAGCGCCGAGGTCAGAATGCGATCGTAGGCCGCCGACATCCGGCGCACCAGCCAGGGCTCGTGATGCACGCCGCGCCGGATCAACGCCGCGGCCAGCACCGGGACGACCGTCAGCGACAGCAGCAGCGACGAGGCAAGGGCAAAGACGATGGTCAGCGCGACCGGCCCGAACATCTTGCCTTCCAGCCCTTGCAGCGTGAGCAGCGGCAGGAAGACGAGGATGATGATGACGATGCCCGAGGCCACCGGCGTGGCGACCTCGCGGGCGGCGCGGAAGATCAGGTGCAGCGTCGGAAGGTTGTCCTGGCCTTCGGCAAGCTGGTTCTCGACGTTCTCGACGACGACCACGGCGGCATCGACCAGCATGCCGATGGCGATGGCCAGGCCGCCCAGGCTCATCAGGTTGGCCGACAGCCCGAACAGGCGCATCAGGATGAAAGTGGCCAGCGCCGACAAGGGCAGCATCAGGGCGACGACCAGGGCGGCGCGCAGGTTGCCGAGGAAGGCGAGCAGCAGCAGCACGACAAGGACGATGGCTTCAAGCAGGGCCTTGGAGACGGTACCGACGGCCCGGTCGACCAGGTTGCTGCGGTCGTAGAATGGCACGACGGTGACGCCGGTCGGCAGGCTGGGGGCGATCTCGGCCAGCCGGGCCTTGACGCCTTCGACGACCGATTGGGCGTTGGCGCCGCGCAAGCCGAGAACCAGACCCTGCACCGCTTCCCCGCGTCCGCTCTGGGAAACCGCGCCGTAGCGGGTGAGGGCGCCGAAGCGTACCTCGGCGACGTCGCCGATGCGGACGACGAGACCATTGCGTACCTGCAGCACGATGGCGCGCACATCGTCGAGGTTGCGGATGGCCCCTTCGGCGCGGACGAGCAGCGATTCCTCGCCGTCGTTCAGGCGCCCGGCCCCGTCGTTGCGGTTGTTGGTCTCGAGGACGCTCTGCAAATCCTTCAGCGACAGGCCGCGCGCGGCGAGCAGCCGGGGATTGGGCACCACCTCGAAGGTCCGCACCTCGCCGCCCAGGCTGTTGACGTCCGCCACGCCGGGAATGGTGCGCAACTGCGGGCGAATCACCCAGTCGAGCAAGACGCGCTTGTCGGCCAGCGGCAAGTCGCCCTCGATGGTGAACATGAACATCTCGCCGAGCGGCGTGGTGATCGGCGCCATGCCGCCGCTAACGCCCGGCGGCAGGTTGTCCATGGCCGCCGCCAGGCGCTCGCCGACCTGCTGGCGCGCCCAGTAGATGTCGGTGCCATCGGCGAAGTCGATGGTGATGTCCGTCAGCGCGTACTTGGAAACGGAGCGCAGCAGGCGTTGGCGCGGGATGCCCAGCATTTCCTGCTCGACCGGCACGGCAATGCGCGTCTCGACCTCTTCGGGCGTCATGCCGGGGGCCTTGAGGATGATCTTGACCTGGGTGGTCGATACGTCGGGAAAGGCGTCGATGGGCAGCCCGAGAAAGGCCTCGATCCCGGCGCCGATGAGCAGCCCGGTGAGGACCAGAACGAGCAGGCGCTGGGTCAGCGAAAAGCGGATCAGGGCAGCCAGCATTATTCTTTCCCGACGCCGGTCAGCATGGCTTTGAGCGCGGAAACGCCTTTGACGGCCACCCGTTCGTCGGCCTTGACGCCCTCGACGGCGGCTGTCTCGCCACCCTGGCTGATGACGCGCAAGGCACGCGCTTCGAAACGGGCGCCCTTGTCGTCGCTGGCGACTTGCACGAAGGCGAAGGTCTTGCCGTCGTGGCGGAAGAGGGCGGCGGCGGGCAGGCGCTCGCCAGCGCTGCCGGCGGCGGTCAATTCCACCTCGATGACCTGCCCCGGGGTCAGCGTTTCCGCTCCCTTGCCGACGCTGGCCCGCAGCAACACGGTTTGGCTTGCGCTGTCGACCGCGCGGCCGATTGCGATCAGCTTGCCGCTGACCCCCGAGTTGCTCAGCTTGACCGGCATCCCTTCGCGCAAACCTGCTGCCAGGCCGAGCGGTGCCTGGATTTCGAGCCACAGCGGCGACAGCCGGGCGATACGGTAGATCGGGGCGGACGCTTCGACGCGCTGCCCCAGTTGCGCGCTCTGTTCGAGCACGAAGCCGTCGATCGGCGCGACCAGCGACAAAGGCCCGCCCAGCTTGCCCGGTGCGATGCCGGCCAGGGCCAGGCCCTGCTTGCGTTCGCTGGCTTGCGCCCCGGCCTGGGCGGCGGCGGCACGGGTAGCCTGGAGCCGCGATTCGGCGATCAGCCCCTCGGCAAACAGTTGTTCATCGCGTTTCAGGCTCTGCTGCAGCAAGGCCGACTGACTGCCGGCCTGCAAGGCATCGCGCTGCAATTCCAGCGCCTGCGGGCTGGCCAGGCGGGCCACCACCTGGCCGCGTTTGACGCTGCTGCCCGGGGCGACGGCGAGCCATTCGATCATGCCGCCAACCGGTGCGGCGACGACACGCATCTGCTCGTTGGGGACGACGACGCGGGCCGGCAAGCCGCCCGGTCGGCCGTCGTCGGCATGGCCGACCGCTTGCGTGGCGATGCCGAGCGCCTTCAATTGGGCGGTCTGCAGGGTCAGCGTTTCGGCGAGGGTGACGGCCGGGCAGGAGAGAGCCAGGATCAGGCAATATGGGGTAAGTCGGGCGCGCATGACAGGTTCCGGAGTGAGTCGGAAGCGAGTCTAACGGTGCTGGATTAAGGCTCCCTTAAGGCGCCGAGCGGTCGTCAGTCGGCGTCTGGAATCCCGGACCGCCGAGGGAGCACCCAGCGGGCCATCAGCAGCGCGGCGAGCAGGGCGCAAGCGCCGGAAAAGGCGAACGCCAGCCAACTGGCCACGCCCTGCCACAGCCAGCCGAAGACCAGCGAGGCCGGCAGCAGCATGATGCCGGCGGTCAGGTTGAACCAGCCGAAGGCCGTTCCCCGCTGCTCGCTCGGTGCCAGGTCGGCGACCAGGGCTTTTTCGACGCCCTCGGTGGCGGCCATGAACAGGCCGTAGAAACCGAACAGCGCGAATAGCCAGAGGCCATCCGTCGCCATGCTGCCGAGTGCGATATAGAAAATGCCGTAGGCCAGATAGCCGCCGACCAGCAGGCGGCGGCGTCCGAAGCGGTCGGAAAGCGCCGACAGCGGCGTGGAAAAAATGGTGGCGACAGCCGAAATGGCAGCCCACAGCAAGGGAATCTGGGCTTCGCCGACACCCAGTTCGCGGGCGCGCAGGAGCAGGAACATGTTCGACGAATTGCCCAGCGTGAACAACGCAACGACGACGAGATAGCGTCGAAAAACGGGCGGCATGTCGTTCAGGCGCCAGTCGAATGGCTTGTAGGCCGCGGCTTCGTGGGCTGGTTCGCGTATTGCCGTCGCCAGCAGCAGGCAGAGGATGGCCGGTGCCAGCGACCACAGGAAGACATCGCGCAGCGCCATGCCGGTTGCCAGCAGTGCCGCCGCGACGAGCGGGCCGACGATGGCGCCGGCGTTGTCCATGGCGCGGTGCAGGCCGAAGGCGAGGCCGCGCTGCGCGGCGGGAACGCTGGCGGCGAGCAGCGCGTCGCGCGGCGACGAACGCAAGCCCTTGCCGATGCGGTCGGCAAAACGGATGCAGAGCAGGGCCGGCCAGGCGGTGACGAAGGCGATCAGCGGCCGGGCAAATCCGGCCAGGGCGTAGCCGAACACGATCCACGGCTTGGCGCGCCGCGTGCGGTCGACCACCACTCCGGAAAACAGCTTGAGCAGGCTGGCCGTCGCCTCGGCGATGCCTTCGATCAGGCCCAGCACCCGAGGCCCGGCCATCAGCACGGAAGCCAGGTAGATCGGGATGAGCGGATAGAGCATGTCGCTGGCCGCATCGTTGATCAGGCTGATCAGGCCGATGAACCAGACGGTACGGGGCAATGAGCGGAGGGTGGCGAGCATGGCGGCAGACAGCATGCCAGAAGGCGGTTGCCCTGTGTGCGGAGAAACGTTTGCCGATTGCCGTCGCGCTGTCGGGCCGGCAACGCCTTCGCGCGACTTTCATGCGATTGGCCCGGGCCAGATGATGGTTGGCAAGGCGAGCGGGTATGATGCCTCCATGATCTCCGCAAAACACCTGTCGCTGTTGTTAGCCCCGTTGTTGGCGATGCCGGCGGCGGCCTTGGCCGATGCGTCGCGGCCAGGCGCGGCGGAAGGCGTCGGCGAGGCCGGGGAGGCGTGGGCATTCAAGCTGACGCCGTCCTACTACGCCACGACCAACCAGCATTCTGCAAGCGATCTCAACCTGCGTGCCAACAGTGGGATGCATGCCCTCTGGTTGGGCCATTACCGGCGTGGCACCGAATTCGAGCAGACGCGAGCCGGCTACGAACTCACCCTCGAAACCGAATACGCCAGGCTCATTCCGTCCCTGCAACTGGCTACCCATGGCTTTGCCGGGACGGCGGTCAACCTGGAAATCGGCACGACGATCCATGCCTTGCTGGGCTATGGCCGGACCAACGCGAGGGATTACTACAACCTGAACTTCGATCCCAACGATTCGGTCGTTTACGGCGTCGGCGCGCGACCGACCGCCGGCACCAGCTTGTCGCTCTATACAGTCAAGGATAATCGTCTGCACACCGAGCAGGCGATCACGCATCTCGTCGCGCGGGCGCAGTGGGCCGACCGGCAGCGCCTGACGGTCGATCTCTTCGAAAAAAGCGGCCGTGAATCCGAAGAAGCGCCCAAGTTTTCGGGGCGTGGCATATCGATAACCTACGACCATCGCGACCTGTTCGTGCGCTTGGCCAGGGATCACAAGGTCAATTTCTCGGCGGAGAACCAGTCGCGTATCTCGGTCGGTCTGCGTTTCTGACATCGGGCAGGGCAACTCCCCGTGGTTGGCACGGTCGAATGCGCTGGAGCCATTCCGAGGGTTTGACCATGAGGTTTGAAACGAATTTTCGTCCCGGCGCGGCGCCGCCGCCGACCGACAAGGCCACGCAGGAGCAAGTGCTGTCGATTCGCCCGTGGTGCGACAAACTGTTGTCGTTCCGGACCACGCGCAGCCGGAGTTTTCGTTTCCAGCCGGGGCAATTCGTCCGGCTCGGGCTGGGGAGCGCGGCCGGGGACGTTGTCTGGCGACCTTACTCGATGGTTTCGGCCAATTACGACGAGTACCTGGAATTTTTCTCCATCCTGGTTCCCGACGGCGCATTTTCGAAGCGCTTGGCCCGGCTTGACGTAAACGACCCGATTTACGTCGAGAAAGCCACCTACGGTTATCTGACCACCAGCCGATTCGTCGGGGGGCGGGATTTGTGGCTGCTGGCCAGCGGCACCGGCCTGGCGCCATTCCTGTCCATCCTGCGCGATCCGGAGGTTTGGGCGCAATACGAAAACCTCATCCTGGCCTACAGCGTCCGCCAGGCGCGGGAGCTGGCCTATCAGGGGGAAATCGCGGCGCTGGTGAGCGACGCGCTGTTCGCCGATGAAAAGGCCTGGCTGCACTATGTTCCCATCGTGACCCGCGAGGCGGTTCCCGGTTGTCTCGGGCAGCGGCTGACCACGCTGCTGGGCGACGGATCGCTGGAAGGGCGGGTCGGTTTGTCCCTCGACCGGGAGCGCTCGCGGCTGCTTGTTTGCGGCAATCCGCAGATGCTCGACGACGTGCGCGGCATCCTGCAAACACGTGGCCTGCGCCCCGACCGCAGCCGCGAGCCGGGCAACTTCGCCAGCGAGAACTACTGGTGAATCTGTTCGATGCCTTCGAATATCCTTGCAGGCGTCAATCAGCGCATCAAGGTCGCCAAGCGTTTGCTCTACCTCGGGTTTCAGCCTGTTGCCGTTGGAAAATCAAGGGTGCCTGCACCGGTAAGGTGCGATGAGCGAAAAAAATGCCCGCACGAGGCGGGCATTAAATCCAATCCATGGAGGAGGGTTGGAGGAGACAAGTACGCATTATCCCGAAGTTTGTTGTGCGTTGCAGCAAATTATTTGTAGCAATTTGTAACGATGTGTTACCTGGCGGTCCATTTGGCAGTTTGCGTATGCAGCAACTTTGGAGAAGGGACCACCGCCAGAGGTTTAGAGCGGCAGTTCGGTCTGGATGGCCGGCAGCCGGGGGAACGCCTCGCTCAAGGGCCGCAGCGCGCTGGCCCTGACCCCCAGCAGGCGTATGCGCTGGGTCAGCGGGACGCGCTTCAGACATTCTCCCGCTGCCTTACGGATGAGTTGGCCGTCTGCCGTTGGTGTGCTGAGCGTGATGTCGCGGGTGACGGCGGCGAAATCGGCGTAGCGGAGCTTGATGCCGATGGTCCGGGCAACGTAGCCTTGGCGGGTGAGGTCGTCGGCGACGCGCAGGCAGATGCCGGTAAATATCTCGGAGAGTTCGGCGCGATCGGCCTTGGCGTGCAGGTCGCGCTGGAAGGTGCTTTCACGGCTGATCGACTTGGGCTCGCGGCTGGTTTTGATCGGGCGCTCGTCGATGCCGTGCGCGACCCGGTGCAGCCAGTTGCCCATGCTCTGGCCGAAGTGTCGAATCAGGCGTTCCGGGGGTGTCGCCGCCAGCTCGCCGATCGTTTCGATACCCATCTGCTTGAGGCGTTCATTGGCCTTGGGGCCGATACCGTTGATCTTCCGGGCGGGCAGCGGCCAGATACGACTCGGCAGGTCGGCCATGTCGAGCAAGGTGATGCCGTTGGGTTTGTCGAGATCGGAACAGATCTTGGAGAGCAGCTTGTTCGGGGTGATGCCGATCGAACAACTCAGGCCGGTAGCTTCCAGCACGGCCTGCTTGATGCGGTGCGCCAAAGGGAGGCTTGCCTCTTCGAAGTCGGTCAGATCGATATATATCTCGTCGATCCCACGGTCTTCAATGATCGGTGCAATGCTGGCCACAGCCGCCTTGAAGCGTCGGGAGTAGTCGCGGTAGGCATCGAAATTGGCCGGCAGCAGGATCGCGTCGGGGGCCAATTGGGCTGATTTCATCAAACCCATCGCGGAAAACACGCCCAAGGCCCTGGCTTCGTAGGTCGAGGTGGTGACGACGCCACGCCCGACATAGTCGCGCAAACGGGCGAAACGCCGGCTGCCGTCGGCCTGGAGGCTGGGTTGGTGAACGCTGCGGCCACCGACGATGACAGGCTGACCGCGCAATTCGGGGTAATGCAGCAGTTCGACGGAGGCGAAAAAGGCATCCATGTCGAGGTGGGCAATGCGCCGCTGCCGGGCGGGGGCCGTGTCGTTCGTCACTGAGCGCTTTCCGCAGCGGTTACGGGCGCGGGATAAGGTTCGCAAGCCATGGCTGTATTTTTATACAGTCATGGCGGGAATGCAATGGCGAGGCCGCTCAGGCGTTGCGCAAGGCCAGGTATTCGTCGATCAGGCGGGCGAGGAGGGATTCTTCGTCTTCTTCGCTCAGCCCGAGCAGTTCGGCGACCAGCTTGACCTTGCCGGGATTGACCTTGGCGCGAACTGCACCAGGCGCCGCAACCGGTGGTGCTTCATCGGGCTGCACGCTTTCGGCCCAGGGCGGGCTCGTTTCGGCCGGGGCTTGTGCTTCGGCTGTCCGGGGGGCGGCTGCTTGGGGTGCTGCAGGCGGCGCGGCCGGCTCTTCGTTCTTGCGCGGGCGGCCGGTTTCTTCGGCGAGCACGTCGGCGACGATTTTTCGGGAGACCTTTTCGCCCTCGGGCAGTTGTTCGATCTGTTCGATCAGCGACTCGGCCTTGGCTTCGTTTTTGCGGGCCAGTTTTTCAAGCTGAACGGCCGTGCTGGTGCTCGAGATCTTGCCGGAATCGAGCAAGGCGGTGACTTTTTCCGACAGGTTGGCGGCGGCCGTTGCCTGGGCCAGCCAGGTCGGTGCGCGGCCGAAATACTGGGCGGCCTCTTCCGGGCTGGCGAAGCGCTCGGCAATGCGCTGGACGGCATTGGACATTTCGCGTGGTTCGAGCGCGGAGCGGACGCCCAGGCCGATGTTCTCGAAAACGCGGACTTCCAGCGCCTCGTCGTCCGAGCAGTCGCGGACGATCACCGGCACACGGCTTTCGCCTGCCTGCAACGCCGCACGGCGCCGCCGTTCGCCGGCGATGACGACGTAGCGGTCGCCGGCCGGCCGGACGACGAGGGGGTGGATCAGGCCCAGCTTGGCCACGGCATTGGTCAGCCCCTTGAGCGTTTCTTCGTTGATGTTCTGGCGAATGTGCGTCGGATCGGCGTCGATTCGGTCGATATCGACGATCTCGAAACGGGGGGTACTGTCTTTGAAGGCCATGGTGCTTTGGGTGGTGTCGGTCGAAAGGGGGGCGCGATGTTCGTCGCTTTCGTGATTTTTATCAACCGGGAACAATCGCCGAGGGCTATTCGGGCTTTGCTTTCAGCGATTTCCTGGCGTAGATGTCGAAACGGCTGGATTTTCCCTCCAGCACATAGCTCGGCGTCGCGCCGGCGATGCAGGGCGCCTTGCGCGGCCGCTTGACGACAACGCGGTGGCTGGCCAGGGCGAGCGCGGCCTGCAGCAATTGCGGCGCATCGTCGTCGTCGCCTACCAGCGGCCGGAAGACGCGCATTTCCTTCTTGACCAGCGAGCTCTTGTCGCGATGGGGAAACATCGGGTCCAGATAGATGACTTGCGGTGCATCCTGAGGCCAGGCTTGCATCAGGGTGATGGCATTGCCGCAGAGCAGGCGCATGCGTTCGATGATCGTCGCCACCTCGGCGTCGCCCAGGGCGCGTCGCATGCCGTCGTCGAGCAGGGCAGCGATCACCGGCTGGCGTTCGATCATCGTCACGCTGCAGCCCAGTTGGGCGAGGACGAAGGCATCGCGCCCCAGCCCGGCCGTGGCGTCGAGGACGAGCGGACGGATACCGGGCTGGATGCCGACGGCCTTGGCGATCATTTGCCCGCTTCCACCGCCCTGCAGGCGTCGGTGGGCCAGCGCGCCTTCGACGAAATCGACGCGCACGGCGCCGGCCGCCCCGGGGCCGAGTTCCTGGAGCTGCAGGCCGCGCTCGCCGACCTGCAGGCTGAAAGCGGCGACGCCCTCCAGCGGCAGGCCCAATTGCGCCGCCAGGGCCTGTGCCGCCTCGGCGTGGGTGCTGTCCAGGGCCTCGACCCGAATGTCGTTCGGGATGTTTGGCGGCAAGTTGTCTGGCGGAGGCATCGGCAGTTGAGTACGGGGGAGCATGGCGGTGGACGGCGCGCATTGTAGCAGGCGCTATTTGACAGTTCCGGTCAGCAGGGCATTTCGTGCTTGCCGGCTCGCTGTCACGACAGGCGAGGGGCAAACGGGTTAAATTGGCGCTTGCCCACCATCGTGAGGAAGCCGATTTGCTGCCCAGTACCACCGAAACCATTGCCATCCGCGGCCTGCGCTATCACGTCCGGCATTGGGGGCCGGCGGATGCACCGCCGGTATTCCTGCTGCACGGTTGGATGGATTCGTCGGCGACTTTCCAATTCGTCGTCGATGCCCTGCGCCGGGAATGGCATTTGATCGCCCCAGACTGGCGTGGCTATGGGGCCAGTCAGTGGTTGGGCCGCCCCTACTGGTTTCCTGATTACTACGCTGACCTCGAGGCCTTGCTGCTGCACTATTCGCCAGACGGGCCGGCGCAGATCGTCGGCCACAGCATGGGCGCCAATATCGCGGCGACCTTTGCGGCCTTGCGCCCACAGCGGGTGGCGCGGCTGGCAATGCTCGATTTCCTGGGCCTGAAGCCCGATCCGGCCATCGATGCGCCGACCCAGCTCGGCAAATGGCTGGACGAAATCGGCCACGAGCCCCGCCTGCGGGCTTACCCAGACCATGCCGCACTGGCCCGTCGCCTGCGGTTTGCCAATCCCCGCCTGTCAGGCGAGTGGGCGGATTTCCTGGCGCAGGCGGTCAGTCGCGTCAACGCCGACGGTGCGGTCGAAATGGCCTGCGACCCCTGGCACAAGGTGGCTTCACCGACGCTCTACCGGATCGAGGACGCTATGGCCGCCTGGCGCCGGATCACGGCACCGGTGCTGATGCTGATCGCCGAGAAGGGCTTCGTGAACATGCGCTTCGGCAAGGAACCCGAGGTCTTGCAGCAACGCCTGGCGTGTTTTGCCGATTTGCGCGTGGAGACGGTTCTCGACGCCGGGCACAACCTGCAACACGACCAGCCGGAGGCGGTGGCCGGCTTGCTGGAGTCCTTCCTGCAGCGCTGAGCCGGGGTCAGTGGTAGAAGGCGTAGCCGATCAGGATGGCGCCGACCAGCCCGACCGCATCGGCAATCAGCCCGCAGGCGACGGCGTAGCGGGTGCGGGTGATGTTCACGCTGCCGAAATAGACGGCCAGCACATAGAAGGTCGTTTCCGTCGAACCCTGGATGATGGCGGCCAGCTTGCCCTGGAAGGAATCGACGCCGTAGGTCGTCATCACATCGACCATCAGGCCGCGGGCGCCGCTCCCGCTCAGGGTTTTCATCAGGCCGACCGGCAGCGCGGGGACGAAGTCGGCATTCATGCCGAGCGCGACTACCAGCGTGCGGATGCTATCGATCAGGTAATCCATGCAGCCAGTGCTGCGGAAGACCGAAATCGCCACCAGCATGGCGATCAGATAGGGAATGATCTGCACAGCGACGCCGAATCCTTCCTTGGCACCGTCAACGAAGGATTCGTAAACATCGACGCGCCGCCAGGCGGCCACCGCCACGAAGAGGACGATCAGGGAAACGATCAGGCCGCTGCCGAGCAGGCCGATCATCTGCGCCATGCGTTCCGGCGGCATGCCGTTGAGCCAGGCGTACAAGCCGCCCATCAGCGCCGCGAAGCCGGCGAAGAAGCCGAGCACCGGACGGCAGAACAGGTTGATGCGCTGCCAGACGGCAACGGCGATCAACCCGGCGCAAAACGAGACGAAGGTACCGAGCAGGGTGGGCAGGAAGATGTCGGCGGCGTTGAAGCCGACCAAGCCCTGCTTGAGCGCGATGCTCTGGCGGATGGCGATGACCGAGGTGGGAATCAGCGTGATGCCCGCCGTGTTGAGCACCAGGAACATGATCATCGGGTTGCTGGCGGTATCTTTCTGAGGATTGATTTCCTGCAGTTCGCGCATCGCCTTCAGGCCGAGCGGCGTCGCCGCGTTGTCGAGGCCGAGCATGTTGGCGCTGGCGTTCATTACGATGCTGCCGCCGGCCGGGTGTCCGGGTGGGATGTCGGGAAAGATGCGCCGGAAGAAGGGGGCCATGGCACGCCCGAAAAGCTGAATCAGGCCGCCCCGTTCGCCGATTTTCATGATCCCCAGCCACAAGCTCATCACGCCGACCAGGCCGAGGGAAATCTCGAAACCGGTGCGGGCGGTATCGAACAGGCCGGTCAGCACGCGCGTGAACACGTCGAGATCGCCCTGCAGCGTCTGCGCGACGGCTGCGGTAAAACCCAGCAGGATGAAGGCGATCCAGATTCGATTGAGCACGGTCGGCAGGGCGGCTCGGGGCGGTGGCGCGGCGAGCCGTTTCTTGAGCTGAAAGCCGGACAGTCTAGCGATGTCGCTCGCCGCTGTCATTCAGCCGGTGCGGTGGAGCGGCTAGGGCAAATTCCAGGCCTTCCGGCGGCGGCGGTATTCCGCCTCGGGGAGCTGAACGATCAGGGGATTGCAGGCCGCGTCGAGCCAGTTACAAATCTCCGTCATGTCGGCAAGCGAAGCGGCGGTACAGCCCGCCGTCGGAACCCCGGCCGCCTGCCAGACGTGCAGGAAGATGCAGGAGCCTTGTCCGGGCAGGCAGGCGGCGTTGTGGGCAATGACCGCGCCGATGACGTAGCGCTCGTCGGCGCGCAGCATCTCTTCGTGGGAGCGCCAGTCGACCGCATCGACCGTTTCCTGGTCGATCACCCGGTTGTAGTAGCGGGAGGCCGTGTCGTCGATGCACTTGAGCTGCGGGCCGGTGCAGCGATAGGGCAGCCGGGCGGACTGCGCAATGGCGCTTTCCGGTCCCGCCTCGCCGAATAGCGCGGTAATCGCGAATATCCCGGCTGGCGCGCAGCCATCACCTTCTCGTTTGCGGCTTTCCGAGGCATTGGCGGCGGGGTGCAGGCCAATACCCCAAGCCAGGCCGGAGCGCCCGAGGCTGACCGGTATCTCGTCACCGAAGGCCTGCCAGTCCTGTGCGCGATGCGGGCGGGTGAAGCGCTGCAAGGTGGCGGTGTCGCTGCACCAGTCGGCGGCGAGGACACGCAGGATCTGGCAGGAACTCGCAGGAGCTGGCGCGTCGGTATCAGGCATCGGATTGGCTGCAGACAGGCAAATATGACGAATTCTGCCCGAATACGGTATGCTTTGAAAAAATAACAATATCGACCACAGGGTTATTCGTGTTTTTACACTGACCCCGGTGGCGTCAAGGGAGTTTATTTCGCCCATGCCGACCGGTTTTTTGTCGCTGGTTCTGAATGCGCCCGAGAGCAGCTTGCTCTACGTCGGGAACTACGATCGCCTGCTGGTCGGATTTTCCATCGCTATCGCCGTCCTGTCTTCATATGCCGCCTTGCTGATTGCCCAGATGGTCAATCGGGACGGTCAGATCGAACGCCGACGTGCCTGGATTGCGTTGGGTGGCCTGTGCATGGGTTCGGGTGTATGGGCCATGCATTTTACTGGCATGCTGGCTTTCAGCCTGCCTTGTTCCACTACCTATGATCCCTTGGTAACCGGGCTTTCCATGTTGCCGGGTGTGTTGGCCAGCGCGCTTGCCGTGGATGCGTTCAGCCGCCCGCATCCTGCCGGAAGGCGATTGTGGTTGGGCGGGTTGCTGTTCGGTGGGGGCATTGGTGCAATGCATTATGTCGGCATGTCGGCCTATCGCATGAACGGCCTGATTGTTTACGACGCACGGCTATTTGTGCTTTCCATTGTTGTTGCCGTCCTGTTCTCGGTGCTGGCGCTGTGGATTACGCATTTCCTTGCTGCATGGCGAGGAAAATGGCGGATGCTGTCTCCCATGGTGGGCGCCGTGGTCATGGGGGGCGCGGTCTCAGGCATGCATTACACGGCGATGGCTGCGGCCTACTTTGTCAGGGGGGGCGAGGTCGTCACGGCATCGACCTTGACGCCGACCTTCCTGGCATATGTCGTCCTGATGATCGGTATGTTGCTGACGCTGGTCACCCTGCTTGCACCGTTTGTTGCCCGTCTGTCCTTCCAGTTCAGCAAGCGACAACTGAGGGTTGTTACCCTCCTGCTGGGCGGCTGGACGCTGGCCTGCTGGTTGGCGACGGGTGTCTACACCGAAATGCAGATGCAGGAAGAGTACGCCCAGGAGGCGGCATTCTCGGAGCACCAGGCCATGTTGGTCGCCGCGCATATCGACGAGATGCTCGGCATGATGCGGGGGGTTCCGGCCACGCTGGTCAAGAGCGACATGGTTCGGCGCGCGCTCCTGCGAATGAAAGACAGTACCGATGGTGCAAGCGATGAGGCTGAGCGCCGGAAGACCTGGAGTGAAGACCCGGAGTTGTCCGGCTTGAATCGTTATCTGTCCTTACTGACCGGAAATATGAGTGCCGATGCCGTATGGCTGTTGCGGGCGAACGGGGATTGCATCGCCGCCAGCAATGGCGAAACCGACGGGAGCTTCGTGGGAGCCAACTTCGCCGATCGTCTGTATTTTCAGGAAGCGGCAGCCGGCAAGCAGGGACATCAATATGCCGTCGGGCGGGTCAGTCATGTTCCCGGGCTATATTTTTCCAATCCTGTTTTCGATGCTGGCGGGTTTTTGGGCGTCGTGGTCATCAAGCGGGACATCACCAGTTTTGCCAAATGGATTGCCGATGTGAATGGATTCCTGGCCGATAACAACCGGATTGTCGTGCTGGCCAGCCGGCCGGATTATCTCTATCGAAGTCTTCCCGACAGTACGATCAACCAGTTGCCGCCTGTCGAGCGGGAGCGGCAGTATCGGCGAAGCAGCTTCCAGCCCTTGAGTTTCAACCGATGGAAAGGCGACGAGCTACCGAATGTGCTGCGTCTCGGTGCTGAACCCGAGCCGGTCGTCATCGCCTATCAGGCACTCTCGGGGCATGGCTTGAGCGTCTACGTTCCGCGTCAAGTAAGCAATCTGCCGTCTATCGAGTCAAAGCGGTTCTGGCTTTTTCTGCTCGCTACCATTGCCGGCAACATGTTGATTCTGGCCTTGGTTGCCATGATGCTCTATCTGCGGGCCGTGCGCCGTGCCGAATCGACCGCTCAGGTGACGGCTGCTCTGCTCGAGGAGCAGGTTGGCGAGCGGACTGCGGCACTTCAGAAGGCCAACCTGAGCCTGCAGGAGGCGAGAAATGCCGCCGAACAGGCCATGAATGCCAAGGGCGCATTCCTCGCCAATATGAGCCATGAGATTCGTACGCCGTTGAATGCCATCGTCGGCATGACCCATCTGATGCGTCGCGATGGCGTCGAGCAGCGACAGGCGGGGCGATTGGAGAAAATTGATCTGGCCGGCCGTCATCTCTTGGGCGTGATCAACCAGATTCTTGATCTGTCGAAGATAGAGGCCGGAAAATTCGAGTTGGATGAAGCGCCTGTTTCTGTAAACAGCATCATGACGGGGGTGGTATCCATGCTGCAAGAGCGCGCCCACTCGAAGCGCATCGAGTTGCGGATGCAGACCTTGGAGTGTGCCGCCCCCTTGATTGGCGATCCGGCGCGACTGAGCCAGGCACTATTGAATTTGGCTGCCAATGCCGTGAAGTTCACCGATATCGGCGCAGTGACCGTGAAGGCGAGGCTTGCTGAAGAACGTGACGACGATGTGACGATACGGTTCGAGGTTGAAGATACCGGAATCGGCATCGCGCCGGAGGCCATCGAACGCCTGTTCGATGCCTTCGAGCAGGCCGACAATTCGACTAGCCGGCGCTTTGGCGGTACAGGCCTCGGCTTGGCGATTGCCAAGAAAATTGCACTCCTGATGGGCGGCGAGGTCGGTGCCAGCAGCATTCCGGGGCAGGGGAGCTGCTTCTGGTTTACTGCACGGTTAAGAAAAGGTGGAGCTTTGACATCGCCGAGCAATGCGCATGCGAGCAATTCGGACCTTGGCAAGGCGTATGCGGGGAGCAGGGTGTTGCTGGTCGAGGATGAGCCGATCAATCGCGAGATTGCACTCGAGCTGCTTGCCGATTCGGGTCTGGAAATCGATGTTGCCGAAGACGGGTTGCAGGCTGTTGAACTGGCCAGCATCAATCACTATTCGCTGATCCTGATGGATATGCAGATGCCGAAGCTGGATGGCATTGAGGCAACCCGGCGTATCCGTGCGCTGCCGGGCTGGGGAGATGTACCTATTCTGGCCATGACGGCAAATGCCTTCATCGAGGACCGACGGCGCTGTGAGGAGGCCGGGATGAACGATTTTGTCGCCAAACCAGTCGATCCCGAGCATTTGTTCGCCACGATCCGCAAGTGGTTGCAGCCTGGAAATGCTTGAGTCTATCGGTGATTGGTGTTGATGATTTTGTCGATATTGAAAATTGATTAAATGGTGGATATTTATGGCATTTTTGCTGGAATGGTATAGAGTTAACAGCGTAGCAGTGTCTTATTGAGGTGAATCCATGGCCATTGATTCCGTGACTTCGACAATCAGCGCCTACGTTAGCGGCGGGGCGCAAGCCGGCAAAGCGCAGCAGGCGCAACAAGCGCAACAAGCCCAGCAGGCACAACAGCCCGAAACACGTGAGCCGCGCCCGGAAGAGCGCGTGGAGCGGAAGGAAGAGCCGCCGCGCCCTGTCGTCAATGCCCAAGGGCAGCAGACGGGTACGCTGATCAACGTGATTGCTTGATTGCAGCCAACTTGAGTTGATATAGCGAGATGCCGGTAGCTTCTTCGTCCGGCACGCAGGCAGCGGGCGGCGCGCTATGGGCGCAGATTCAGCAGCAGCAGGCCCAGCGTAACGCAGATCAGGCCGAACAGCGTGCCAGAGCTTTGCAGAGCCAGGCCCGGGCGGCACAGAGCGAGGCGGGGCGTGCCCAGGAAACTGCGCGCAGCTTGCAGGCGGAGTCCAAGGCCGCTCAGAGCGATGCGGGCGAGGCGAGGCGGAGTGCACTTGCCTTGCGCTCGCAGAACGCCTTGCAGGCCCAGTTCAGCGACTTGCAGGGACAGATCGCCCGGGTGCTCGACAATACCTTGTCGGCAACGCCGAGTGTTTCGGCTGGTGTCGTCAATACATCGGGACAGCAGACGGGAACCTTGATCGACGTGACCGCCTGAGGCTTATTTTTTTGTCATTTCCGGGCGCGCCAAGCGCCCTTTTTTTCGGGCTTTGGTATTGTCTCGGCTTCGTTGAACTGGCTGTGAAAGGAATCGGATCTTGCTAGCGAATCATTGGTGTGCGTCGGTCGACGCCACTATTCAATTGCGCACCGGCTGCAACCCGCTGGAAAAGCACGGGCCGCAGGCCGTCCTGGTGCATGCCGATGCCTGGGCACCCGTGGATGCGGTTGCCGACCCGCACGATATACGGCAGGTTGTCGATTACGAGGTGATCTTCCTTGCCATCCGCAAACTGGAAGAAAATGCGCATTGCGAGTGCCTGGAATCCAGCATTCTGGAGGTGATGGCGGCTATTTTCGGGATGCGCATCGTGTCCTCTGCATTCGTCTCCATGCACAAGCCGCATGTCTATAACGGGCAGGGTACGCCGGCTATTTCTCTGTCGATGACCCGTGAGCAATGGGAAAGGATCCGGCGTTGATTTCAGCCATCGGCGCCGTTTCGGCCAATGGCATGATTGGCCTTGATGGCTGGTTGCCTTGGGATATTCCGGATGAACTGGCGTATTTTGAGAAAACGGTGGCTGGCGCCGCGCTGGTCATCGGGCGCCTGACCTACGACTCAATGGATGTTGTCCCGGCGGATTCATTCATCGTTTCCCGTCGGGCTGACTTGGTTGTACGCGACGGATGCACACGGGTCGCCACGGTTGAGGATGGTTTGCATCGGGCGCTGGCGATGGGAAAGCCGGTATTTGTCATTGGCGGGGCCTCGATTTATGCAGCCGCCTGGCGATACTGCCATCGCTTCTGGCTGACTCGGATCGAGCAGTCGTTCTACGGCGACTCGTCTTTTCCGGACACGGTGGATTTGAGCGGGTGGACCATCGAAAGCGAAAGTGCTCGATACCTGCGTGAGCACAGAAGCGGAGTCGACGTGATGTGTCGTTTTTTCGTCTATCGACAAAATAACCCGCTTCCGCTTCCTGTTGTGGATTGCAATTCGTTCGGGGCCTGATCAGAATGGGTTTTACCGATTCTGCAGTTTTGATAAGTGAAAACAATGCCTGAGCAGAATGCCCGTTCCGGGTACCATCTGTGGTTCGCCCTGATTTCTCTGGTGGGCGGTGGCTTCGTTCTATTGGCGTTTGTGCTGTGGTCGGCTTATCAAAGTGTTTGGTCCGAGGCCAGGGATGTGGCGATCAGCCAGTCCGAACTGGTTGAGGCGCGTCTCGATTCGACCTTGCGCCGCGTCGAGGCAACGCTGGACGACTTGGCTGCGAGAATATCGAGTGAGGCCTACGATGCAGCCGGCAGGGAGCGCTTCCGCCGGAGAATCGAGACCGATTTGGAACGCGCTCGCCATGTATTTCCCGAGGTGGCAGGCTTCCGTGTAATCGATGCTCGCGGCGACGTGCTGTACCGTTCCGGTGGTGGTGAATACGTCAATCTGGCGGATCGCTCCTATTTCACCGAGCCGAAGATCAATCCGGATGTCGGCATGGTTTTTTCCGAAGTCATTACTTCGCGAATCACGGGGCGTCCGACCATTGTCGCGGCTCGCGCAGTACGCGGGCCTGGTGGCGGTTTTCTCGGT
The DNA here is from genome assembly GCF_051122455.1 of Dechloromonas sp. ARDL1. NCBI lineage: Bacteria > Pseudomonadati > Pseudomonadota > Betaproteobacteria > Rhodocyclales > Azonexaceae > Dechloromonas > Dechloromonas sp. ARDL1. The sequence goes on along the minus strand of NZ_CP168939.1, from coordinate 1,877,267 downwards.
GTCATCAGTGCGGCAATTGAATTGGAATATTTTGAATCGCTATTCCGTTCGGTGCGTCTCGGTGAGAATGGGGCTATTGCGGTTCGCCGCAGCGACCTGCATACCTTGGTTGTCAGATATCCGCCTTGGACACAGGAGATAAATCGTCCGCTCGATGCCGAGCATACGGTAGTCAAGCATTTGCAGCGCGGTGAGCGGCATGGGGTGCTCGATTTTGTTGCCCAGGCGGATGGGGTTCGGCGAATCTATGGCCTCCGCGTACTGGAACGCTACCCGTTCTACGTCTTGATCGGTTTGGCAGAAAAGGACGTGATGGCTGGCTGGCGGGCACGGTCGCTCCTCGTCTTGTTGCTGGGCAGTGCTTTGTTCGGGGGCATGATTGTCGTGGTTGTCGCGCTCTACCGGTCTCAGCAGCGTGAGCATTCGGTGGCTCAAGCCCTGCGCTTGAAGGATGAGCGGCTGACTTCGGCACAGCGTATTGCCCAAATGGGAAGTTGGGAGGTTGAACTGCCGGGGATGAGGGTTCGCTGTTCAGAAGAGTTATTCCGTATCTTCGAACTGCCACAGGCAGCGGAATGGTCAAAGTATCAGGATTTTCTGGCGCAGGTGCATCCGGACGACAGGGAGACGGTCGACAGGGTTCTGCATGATTCGATAGCATCACGCCAGCCGGCAACCTTGAAGCATCGCCTGGTCATGCCGGATGGTCGGATCAAGTTCGTTCTCGAATTCTGCGAGGCTGAGTATGGCGAGGACGGTACGCCGCTGAGGGTCATCGGTACGTCGCAGGATGTCACCGGACAGCATGAAATGACGTCGAGGATGCTGCTGTTGGCGAGTGCCGTTCAATACAGCGGTGAGGCGATCCTGATGACCGACGCCGAAAACAGGATCGTTGAAGTCAATCAGGCTTTTACCCGGCTGACAGGATATGAGGCATCGGAAGCCATCGGGAGGAATCCCAGCTTCCTGTCGGCAGGGCGAACGACACGCCAAGAGTACGCCCAGCTTTGGTCCAGCTTGGCGGAGCATGATTTCTGGCAGGGGGAAATTTGGGATCGGCGCAAGGACGGTGCGGTTTATCCGAAATGGATGTCGATCTCGGTAATCCGTGACGACGACGGTGGGGTTCGCTACTACGTGGCGCATTTCACGGATATCAGTTCGGAGCGCGCCGCCGAGGAGCGCCTGCACCACATTGCCCATCACGACGTGCTGACCGGCCTGTTTAATCGTTTCAGCCTGAAGGGGCATCTCGATCAGGCGCTTGCCGCAGCACGCCGTGACGCCACCAAGGTAGCGTTGCTGTTCATCGACCTCGACCGCTTCAAGGTCATCAACGATACCCTCGGGCACCATATTGGCGATCTGCTGCTGATCGAGGTTGCCCGTCGCCTGGAGTTGTGCGTACGCGACAGCGACGTGGTGGCCCGCCTGGGGGGCGACGAATTCGTGATCATGTTGACCGGGGTCGCGCAAAGCTCGGCGGTGGCGACGGTGGCGGAGAAGCTGGTATTCAATATCGGCTGCTCCTATCAAATCGAAGGATTCGATCTCTACACCTCGCCGAGTATCGGTATCGCGATCTACCCGACCGATGGACCGGATGGCGAAACACTGATGAAGAACGCCGATGCTGCCATGTACCACGCCAAGATGGCCGGGCGGAACAACTTCCAGTTCTTTGACCAGAAGATGAATGATGCGGCCGTTGATCGACTGAAGATTGAAAACAGCCTGCGCCAGGCCTTGGCCAACCAGGAATTTCGTCTGCATTACCAGCCGGTTATCGACGTGCTTTCGGGCCGGGTACGCGGAGTGGAGGCGCTCGTTCGCTGGCAACACCCGGAGCAAGGACTGCTCTCGCCCATGCGTTTTATTGGTGTGGCTGAGGAAACAGGGCTGATTCAACCATTGGGCGAATGGGTGATCTGGGAGGCCTGCCGGCAGCTTGCCGAATTCAAGGTGGCCGGGGTGACCGATTTCCGCATGGCCATCAATATCTCGGCAGTGCAGATGCGCAATGGCAACCTGCCCCTGCTTGTGCGCGGGGTCATGGAGGCCTATGACCTCAAGCCCGCGGACCTTATGTTCGAGATAACCGAATCGGTAGCCATGGAGCAGCCGACCGAAACGGTGCGTATCCTCGATCTCCTGAATGCCATGGGGGTCTGCATCGCGATCGATGACTTCGGTACCGGTTATTCATCGTTGAGTTATCTGCACATGTTCCCGATCAGTCACCTCAAGCTTGACCGATCTTTCGTCGAGGAAATCGGCAACGGAACCGATGGTTCGGTGATCTGCGATGCCACCATCGGGTTGGCACATAGCCTGGGCCTGAAAGTAGTTGCCGAAGGGGTGGAAACCCAGGCTCAGCTCGATTATCTGCAGCAGTTGCGCTGCGATATGGTGCAGGGCTACCTGTTCAGTCGTCCGCTACCGGCGAACGAGGTACTCGACGTCATTCGTCAGCGGAATACACCTTAAGGGGTGACAAAAAGGCTTGCCAAGCCTTTTTGTTTTCCCTATGATTCAAACGAACGTATGAATCATAGGAGGTTGACATGGCGGAAGTCCGTAATGGCGATACCCGCGAACGCATTCTCGATGCGGGCGAACGGCTGTTCATGGCCCATGGTTACGAAGGCACCTCGATGCGCCAGATTACCGGGGAAGCCGGCGTCAATCTGGCGGCGGTTAACTATCACTTCGGCTCCAAGGAAGCGTTGATGCAGGAAGTCTTCCGGCGCCGCCTCGACTGGCTGAACGACGAGCGCATGCGCGTATTGGACCTGATGGAGGCCGAGGCTGACGGCAAGCCGCTAAAGCCGTCGCAGATTGTCGATGGCTTCTTTGGCACGCTGCTGCGCATGGCGGGCGACGAGAAGCGCGGCGGGGTGACTTTCCTGCGCCTGCTGGGGCGCACGCTGACGGAGCCATCCGAGTTTATCAGGGCGTTTCTCGCCCACGAATACAAGGAAGTGATGGATCGTTACAAGGAGGCGCTGTTCAAGGCCCTGCCGGACGTTCCCAAAGCGGAAATCGTCTGGCGTTTTCACTTCATGCTGGGGGCGACCTCCTATGCCATCGCGGGTACCGATGCCCTGCGCCTGGTCACCGACTGGCAGATCGAGGAAGAGGATTCGACGGATCGCCTCGACCGTCTGGTGCCGCGCCTGATGTCCTTCCTGCTCGGCGGGTTGCGCGCCCCCTTGCCCCAGTTTTCGGAAGAAACGGCCGGCAGCAAATAAGCGGTCGATACCAATAAAAGACGTAAAAGGAGACATGCAATGCAAACTGTTTTCATGATTCTGGCGGGGCTGCTGGGGGCGATCGTATTGATCGTTGCCATCCGCCCGCTTCGCCGGGCGCTCGTTACCAGCCCTATTTTTGCCACCTACCGCAAGGTGCTTCCCCAGATGTCCGACACCGAGCGCGATGCGCTCGAAGCCGGCACCGTCTGGTGGGAAGGCGAACTGTTCCGCGGCAAGCCGGACTGGCAGAAGCTGCACGCCTACCCGGTGCCCAAGCTGACGCCGGCCGAGCAGTCCTTCCTCGACAACGAATGCGAGGAAGCCTGCCGCCTGGTCGACGACTGGAAGGTGACGCACGAACTGTACGACCTGCCCAACGAAGCCTGGCGCTACATCAAGGACAAGGGTTTCCTCGGCATGATCATCCCGAAGAAGTACGGCGGCCTGGAATTCTCGGCTTATGCCCACTCACAGGTCGTGACCAAGCTGTCGACGCGCTCGTCCGCACTGTCGGTATCGGTCATGGTGCCGAACTCGCTCGGCCCGGCCGAGCTGTTGTTGCATTACGGCACCGAGGAACAGAAGAATCACTACCTGCCGCGCCTGGCCAAGGGCATCGAGGTGCCGGCCTTCGCGCTGACCAGTCCGTGGGCCGGTTCCGATGCGGCGTCGATTCCGGATACCGGCGTCGTCTGCAAGGGCATCTACCAGGGCAAGGAAGTGCTCGGCATGCGCGTCAGCTGGGACAAGCGCTACATCACGCTGGCCCCGGTATGCACGGTGTTCGGCCTGGCTTTCCACCTGTTCGACCCGGACGGCCTGCTCGGCGACAAGAAGCACATCGGCATTACCTGCGCGCTGGTTCCCTACGACCATCCGGGCGTCGATACCGGTCGCCGCCACTTCCCGCTCAACGCCATGTTCATGAACGGTCCGACGCGCGGCAAGGAAGTCTTCATGCCGCTCGACTTCATCATCGGCGGTCCGAAGATGGCGGGGCAGGGCTGGCGCATGTTGATGGAGTGTCTGGCCGCCGGTCGTTCCATCTCGCTGCCGTCGTCGAATACCGGCATGGCGCAGATGACGGCGCGCGCGGTCGGCGGCTATTCCCGCGTCCGCAGCCAGTTCAAGATGGCCGTCGGCCGATTCGAGGGCGTCGAGGAGGCGCTGACCCGCATCGGCGCCTACACTTACATGATGGATGCCGTGCGCAAGATGACGGCCGGTGCTGTCGATCTCGGCGAAAAGCCGTCGGTCGTCTCGGCCATCGCCAAGTACCACGTTACCGAGCGTGCCCGCCAAGTGGTCAATGATGGCATGGACGTCATCGGCGGCAAGGGCATCTGCCTCGGTCCGAACAACTTCCTCGGCCGCGCCTACCAGCAGGTGCCGATCGGCATCACCGTCGAGGGCGCCAACATCCTGACCCGCTCGCTGATCATCTTCGGGCAGGGCGCCATCCGCTGCCATCCCTACCTGCTGCCGGAGATGCAGGCGGCGCAGAACCCGGATGCGAAAAAGGGGCTGGTCGATTTCGACAAGGCGCTGTTCGGCCATATCGGCTTCACCATCAAGAACGGTTTCCGGGCGCTGTGGCTGGGCATGACCGGCTCGCACTTCGCCGGCGTCAATACCGACGTGGCACCGGAAATGCGTCGCTACTACCAGCAGCTGACCCGTTTCTCCGCCGCCTTCGCCTTCATGGCTGATATCTCCTTGCTCGTGCTGGGAGGCAGCGTCAAGCGTCGCGAAAAGCTGTCGGCGCGCCTCGGCGACATCCTGGCGCAGATGTACCTGATCTCCTGTACCCTGAAGCGCTACGAAGCCGAAGGTCGCAAGCAGGAAGATGCCGCACTGGCGCATTGGGCGATCTGGGACGCCATGTACAAGGCGCAGCAGGCGTTTGATGGCGTCATCGCCAACTTCCCGGTGCGCTTCATCGCCGCCTTCCTGCATCGCTCGATCTTCCCGTGGGGCCATCCGTACGTCGTGCCGTCCGACGATGTCGGCCATCAGGTGGCCAAGTCGCTGATCGCACCGTCCGCTACCCGCGATCGCCTCACCGCCGAATGCTATCTGCCGCTGGTTGAGAAGGAGCCGGTCGGCGCCATCGAACTGGCCCTCAAGGCGACGCTGGAAGCCGAGCCGATCGAAGCCAAGATCCGCGCTGCCGAGAAGGATGGCCGTTTCGACAACAACCCGCAGGCCAATGTCCGCGACATCGCCATCGTCGCCTTTGAAGCGGGGGTGATCACGGCAGCCGAATACGAGATCATGAAGCGCCGCAATCACCTGCGCGACATCGTCGTCCATGTCGACGACTTCCCGTTCGACTACAACGTCGCCACCGCCAACAAGCCGGTAGATGACCGGATGGCCGCCTGACATGAGCAAGACCATCTACGTGGTGGACGGTGCCCGCACGCCGTTCCTGAAAGCGCAGAAAGGACCGGGGCCGTTCGCGGCTTCCGACCTTGCCACCCAGGCCGGCCGGGCGCTGCTGCTGCGCCAGCCCTTCGCGCCGAGCGACCTGGACGAGGTGATTCTCGGTTGCGCCGCGCCGTCGCCGGACGAGACCAATATCGGCCGCATGGTCGCCCTGCGCCTGGGCTGCGGCAAGAAAGTGCCGGGCTGGACGGTGATGCGCAACTGCGCCTCCGGCATGCAGGCCATTGATTCGGCCATCGCCAACATCCAGTGCGGGCGTTCCGAGCTGGTGCTGGCCGGCGGTGTCGATGCGCTGTCGCGCGCGCCGCTGCTCTATTCGGATGCGATGGTGCGCTGGTTCGCCGGCATGATGTCGCTGCGTACGGCAGGCCAGAAGCTGCAGCATTTCCTGAAGCTGCGCCCGGCAGCCTTGCTGACGCCGGTCATCGGCCTGATGAAGGGCCTGACCGATCCAGTGGTCGGGCTGTTGATGGGCCAGACGGCAGAAAACCTCGCTTGGCGCTTCGGCATCGACCGCCGGCAGATGGATGAATTTGCCGTGCGCAGCCACCAACGCGCGCTAGCCGCTCGCGCGGCGGGCAACTTCGCCGAAATCGTGCCGGTGGTGGATGCGCAGGGCAAGGTCTACGCCGAAGACGATGGCGTGCGCGCCGATGCTAGCATGACCGGCATGGCCAAGCTCAAGCCTTTCTTTGACAAGAAATACGGCAACATCACCGCCGCCAACAGTTCGCAGATCACTGACGGGGCCGCCTGGGTGCTGCTCGCTTCGGAAGAGGCGGTCCAGAAATGGGGCCTCAAGCCGCTTGGCAAGATTGTCGATAGCCAGTGGTCCGGTCTGGAGCCGGAGCAGATGGGCCTCGGCCCGGTGCATGCTTCGACGCCCATCCTGCAGCGCCACGGCTTGACGTTGGCCGATGTGGATTATTGGGAGCTCAACGAGGCCTTCGCGGCACAGGTGCTCGGTTGCCAGGCTGCCTGGAAGGACGAAACCTACTGCCGCGAGCAGTTAGGCCTTGAGGGGGCTTTCGGCGGTATTGCCGACGACCGTCTCAACGTTGATGGTGGTGCGGTTTCGATCGGCCATCCGGTCGGTGCTTCGGGGGCGCGCATCGTCCTCCACCTGCTGCACGTGCTGCACCGGAACAAGGCGAAACGGGGCGTCGCGACGATTTGTATCGGCGGCGGCCTGGGCGGCGCCATGCTGGTCGAAAGCCTGAACTAAGATGCGCATCGGTATCGTGGTGGACTCGGCGTGCGACCTGCCGCGCGAGTTCCTCGACCAGCACGGCATATTGGTCATGCCGATCACCCTGCGCATCGGCGATGCCCTGGTCGAAGATCGCCGCCATCCGGATGAAACGCTGGCTTTTTACGGTCGCCATCTGGATCGGAAAAGCGAGGATTTCGCCGAGTCGATTCCGTATTCGGTATCGCAGATCGAAAGCCTCTTCCTCGAGCGGCTGGTCCTCGATTACGACTACGTGTTTTGCCTGACCATCACCAGCACGCGCAGCCCGATCTTCGACCACGCGATGCAGGCTTCACGCGCCATCCTGAGCAAATACAAGGCCATTCGCCGCGAGGCGGGTATGGAGGAGCGCTTCGGGCTGGCCGTGTTCTCGACGCGCAATCTGTTCACCGGACAGGCCGTGCCGGTCGCGGAGGCCGTACGCCTCATCCGCCAGGGCGGCTTGCCCAGCGAAATCGGTTCCCGCCTGAAATTCCTGATTGATGAAACGCATACCTACCTGGTGCCGGCCGACTTGTTCCATATCTACAAGCGGGCATCCAAGAAGGGCGATACCAGCCTGAGCTGGGGCTCCTACACGCTCGGCTCCTGGCTGGATGTCAAGCCCATCCTGCACTGTCATCGCGACGTGACGACCACGGTCGACAAGGTGCGTGGTTTCGAGGCGGGCGTCGAGCAGTTGTTCGACCGGGCCGTGCAGCGCATCCAGGAGGGGCTGGATGCGCCGAACGTCTGTCTCAGCTACGGCGGTTCGCCGTCGGTCGTCGGGCGTTTTCCCGGTTATGCCCGCTTCGCCAAGGCTGCGGAGGATAACGGGGTGCAAATTCTGGTGTCGCCGATGAGCAAGACGGCGGCCGTCAATGTCGGGCCGGGTGCCCTTTCGCTGGCCTTCGCCGCGAAGGGCCATCGCGCCCACTAAGGACAAATGCAATGAATGTGAATCTTCAACACTGGACGCTGGCGGTCGATGCGCAAGGCATCGCGACGGCAATCCTGGACAAGGCGGGCGAGTCCGCCAATTCGCTGTCGGCCGACGTGCTCAGCGAGTTTTCGTCCATTCTCGATCAGCTGGACGTTTATCCGCCCAAGGGGCTGATCATCCGTTCCGGCAAGGAGGCCGGTTTCATCGCCGGGGCCGATATCAGCGAATTCTCCCAACTCGACACCCCGGAAAAGGGGCGGACGCTGGTCGAGCGCGGCTGGGGGCTGTTCAATCGCCTCGAAGCGGTCAAGTATCCGACCCTGGCGCTGGTGCGCGGTCACTGCCTGGGCGGTGGCCTGGAACTGGCTCTGGCCTGCCGCTACCTGCTGGCGGTTGACGAATCCGGCACCAAGATGGGCCTGCCGGAAGTGATGCTCGGCATCTTCCCCGGCTGGGGCGGCATGCTGCGCCTGCCGCAGCGGGTCGGTCCGGCTGCGGCGCTGGACATGATGCTGACCGGCAAGACCATCGACGCCAAGCGGGCGAAGAAAATGGGGCTGGCCGACGACTGCGTTCCGCCGCGCGTGATGGAGCCGGCGGCGCGCCAGTTGCTGCTTTCCGGACAGCCGCGCCGGCCGCTGCCGCTGATGCAGCGGTTGATGAACGGGCCCTTGAAGGGCGTCGTCGCCAACGGAGCGCGCAAGCAGGTCGCCAAAAAGGCGCGGCCGCAGCACTACCCCGCGCCCTATGCCATCATCGATTTGTGGCAAAAACACAATGGCAATGCGCTGGCTGCTCCAGAGGTCATCGACCGCATCATTTCCTCGCCGACGGCCCGCAACCTTGTTCGCGTTTTCCATTTGCAGGAGCGGATGAAGGGCTTTGGCAAGGATTCGAACTTCAAGGCGAAGCGCGTTCATGTGATCGGCGCCGGCGTCATGGGCGGCGACATCGCTGCCTGGTGCGCCCTGCGCGGCATGACCGTGACGCTGCAGGACCAGACGCTGGAACGCATCTCGCCGGCCTTGAAGCGCGCCCATGCCCTGTTCGCCAAAAAGCTGCGCGAACCGCTGAAGATCCGCGCCGCCTTCGACCGGCTGATCCCCGACCCGCAAGGTGATGGCGTTCCGCATGCCGACGTGATCATCGAGGCCATTTTCGAGAATGTCGAAGCTAAGCATGCCCTGTTCCGCGCCATCGAGCCGCGCATGAAGCCGCAGGCCGTGCTCGCCACCAATACCTCGAGCCTCAAGCTGGAGGATCTGCGTACCGTGCTCGCCAGACCGGAGCGACTGGTCGGCATCCACTTCTTCAACCCGGTATCCATGATGCCGCTGGTTGAAGTCGTCGAAGCCGAGGGGGGCGATCCGGCGGCGCTGCTGGCAGCCTGCGCCTTCGTCAAACAGATCGACAAGCTGCCGCTGCCGGTCAAGAGCGCGCCCGGTTTCCTGGTCAATGCCGTGCTTGCGCCGTACATGCTGGCTGCCATGCGTGCGGTCGACGAGGGCATCTCGCCGGAAACGGTCGACGAAGCCATGCTTGCCTTCGGTATGCCGATGGGGCCGATCGAACTGGTCGATACGGTCGGCCTGGATATTGCCATGGCTGCCGGCAAGCAACTGGCGGGTGGTGCCGAAGCACCGAAATGCCTGCTCAGTCGCGTTGAAAAGAACATGCTCGGCAAGAAATCGGGGCAGGGCTTTTACGACTGGTCATCCGGCAAGGCCGCCAAGGGTAGCGCTGGCGCGGTGCCTGACGGACTGGCGGAAAGACTGGTCAAGCCGCTGGTCGACCGCGTCGAGCAACTGGTTGCCGACGGTGTGGTTGCCGACCGCGACCTGGCCGATGGTGGCGTCATCTTTGGTACCGGGTTTGCTCCCTTCACCGGCGGTCCGCTGAACTATCGCGCGGCATTGCTCGGGTGATGTTGCCAAATCGCAACAAGACGCAAATTTTTGTTTGATCAAACGGAATTTCAAACGTCTGTTTGAGTTTTAATTGATTCACCAAACCGGGGCCAGTTCCCCACACAATCACAACAGGAGACATACTGATGCAAAAAAGAATCACCATGCGCCTGATTCCCGCGCTGCTTGCAGTTTCGTTTTCGGGGGGCGCCTTCGCGGCTGCCTTTCAGCTGACCGGACAGAGTGCCTCCGGGGTCGGTATGGCGAATGCCGGTGCCGCCGCCGCCGCGGAAGATAGCAGCACCCTGTATTACAACCCGGCCGGGATGACCTATCTGTCCCAAGGGCACAACATCAGCTTCGCCACGACGCTGTTGAATCGCAGCACCCGCTTTACCAACGAGGGAACCGGTGGCTATCTCAATAACCCGGGTAACCCGCCGTTCTATGCAACTGGATTGGGGAAGCCAGTTGGTGATGATGGTGGAAATGGCGGTGGGTTGCACGCAGTTCCTGCTTTCTACTATACCTATGCGTTGGCACCGCAGTGGCGTCTCGGTCTTGCTGTCAATCCGACTTTTGCGGATGAGACCGAGTACGACAAGGATTTTGTCGGCCGTTATTCCGGTTTGAGAACCAAAATCCGGATCGTCAACGTCAACCCTTCGGTTGCCTACAAGGTGAACGATGCACTGTCGGTAGCGTTCGGTATCAATTACGCCAAGGCCGACGTTGAATTCAATCAGGCGGTGCCGAGAGCCGGTCTGGCAGATGGTTCCGGCACCCTGAAGGGCGATGCGACCGGCTGGGGATACAACCTTGGGGCGATGTACCAGATCACGAAAGATACGCGCGTGGGCCTGAGCTATCGTTCCAAGATCAAGTTCGATCTCGAAGGCGATAAAACTCAGACGGGACAAGCGACCCGCAGCATATTTGCCGACTTGACGACACCGGATACAGCCTCCCTGGCGCTCCGCCATCAGGTTAACGACAAGTGGGCTGTCCTTGCCGACTATACCTGGACGGGCTGGAGTAAGCTTCAGAAGCTCGAACCGGTCTACTCGGATGGCACCCGCGCCGTAGCGCCGCTTCGCTACAACTTCAGGGACACTTATCGGGTCGGTCTGGGTAGCACTTACCAATTGAACGAACAGTGGATGCTGCGAATGGGCGTTGCCTTCGACAAGGGCGCCGTTCCTGACGATGCATCCCGCACGATGACCGTGCCTGACCAGGATCGTACTTGGCTGTCGCTGGGTGCGAAGTGGAAGATTTCGCCGCAGGCATCGCTCGATATCGGCTATGCCCATATTTTCGTGAAGGAAGCCCGCACGGCCCGCCAGGTTTACGGCACTACGGCTGAAACGCCGGTTGTGCAAACCGTCCGGGGCAAGTTCGACACCTCGGTCGATTACCTGTCGCTCCAGTTGAATTATTCCTTCTGATTCGAAAAGAACCTTGCGTGAATTTAGTCCCCGGCTGGTCCGGGGATTTTTTTGTCTTTTTTCGGCAAAGCAGTTGACCACTGGGTCGGCTTGTCTATAATTCAAACGTTCGTTTTATTTACGAAGCCTTAGAACGAGACCAAAGGAGAAACGCTTGAACAAGCTGATCGTGAAGAAAGCCGCCGTGCTTGGCGCCGGCGTGATGGGTGCCCAAATCGCGGCCCATCTGGCGAATGCCGATGTGCCGGTCGTGCTGTTTGACCTGCCGGCGAAGGATGGAGACAAAAACGGGATCGTCAAGAAAGCGCTGGACGGCCTGAAGAAGCTGGACCCGGCGCCGTTGTCCAGCAAGGGCAAGCTCAAGTTCATTGACGCCGCCAACTACGATGAACACCTGGCGCAACTGGCTGGTTGCGATCTGATCATCGAAGCCATTGCCGAGCGCATGGACTGGAAAAACGACCTCTATGCGAAGATCGCGCCGCATATCGCGCCGAACGCTATCGTCGCCTCCAATACCTCCGGCCTGTCGATGAATGCGCTGGCCCAAGGGCTGCCGGAGAGCGTTCGCCCGCGCTTCTGCGGCATTCACTTCTTCAATCCGCCGCGCTACATGCACCTGGTCGAAATCATCGGTACGCAGAGCACCGATGCTGGCACCCTGGATGCGCTGGAAACCTGGCTGACCTCGCGCCTGGGCAAGGGCGTCATCCGCGCCCTCGATACCCCGAACTTCGTCGCCAACCGCATCGGCGTCTTCTCGATCCTCGCCGTCATGCATCACACCCAGGCCTTTGGCCTCGGTTTCGACGAAGTCGATGCGCTGACCGGCCCGAAGATCGGCCGCCCGAAGAGCGCAACCTACCGCACGGCGGATGTCGTCGGCCTCGATACACTGGCTCACGTTGTCAAGACGATGCAGGACACGCTGCCCAACGACCCGTGGCATGCCTATTTCACCAATCCGGCCTGGTTGCAGGCCTTGATCGCCCAGGGGGCGCTCGGCCAGAAGACGCGTTGCGGCATCTTCCGCAAGCAGGGCAAGGAAATCCAGGTGCTCGATCTGGCTGCCCAGGATTACCGCAAGTCGGCGGGTGAGATCGCCGAGGAAGTCGGTGCCATCCTGAAAATGCGCAACCCGGCCGAGAAATTCGCCGCGCTGCGGGCGTCTTCCCATCCGCAGGCGCAGTTCCTGTGGGCCATCTTCCGCGACATCTTCCACTATGCCGCCGTGCAGCTGGAAAGCGTTGCCGATAACGCCCGCGACCTCGATCTGGCCATGCGCTGGGGTTTCGGCTGGGCGCAGGGGCCGTTCGAAACCTGGCAAGCTGCCGGCTGGGCTGATACCGCCCAGGCCATCGCCGCAGACATCGCCGCCGGCAAGGCCATGAGTGCCGTTGCGCTGCCGACCTGGGTGCTGGAGGCGGGGCGCACGGGTGTGCATGCTGCCGAAGGTTCCTACTCGGCGAGCAAGAAGGCCTATGTGCCGCGCTCCACGCTGCCTGTCTACCAGCGCCAGTTGTTCCCCGAGCACGTGCTCGGCGAAACAGCAGCCACCCCGGAAAAGTCCGGTGAGACCTTGTACGAGAACGATGGCGTCCGTTTGTGGAAACTGCCGGCGGTCGATGGCGGCATCGGTATTTTGTCGATCAAGTCCAAGATGCATACCATCGGCGACGAAGTGCTGGATGGCGTCATCGCCGCAGTACGTCAGGCCGAAGGGACGCTGGATGGTGTCGTTGTCTGGCATGAGGCACCGTTCGCCGTCGGTGCCAATCTGCAGCAGGTTTCCGAAGCCATTGCCGCCGGGCAATTCGAGCTGCTTGAGCAAACCGTCGAGAAATTCCAGCGCGCCTCGCAGACATTGAAGTACGCACAGGTGCCGGTGGTGACGGCGGTTCAGGGCATGGCCCTGGGTGGCGGCTGCGAGTTTGTCATGCATGCCGGCAAGCGCGTGATGGCGCTGGAAAGCTATATCGGTCTGGTCGAAGCCGGTGTCGGCCTGATTCCGGCTGGCGGCGGCTGCAAGGAGTTTGCCGTGCGTGCGGCCGACTGGGCCGCCCAGTCGGCAACGCCGGGCGAGGTGTTCAACTACCTGCAGCCGGTATTCCAGACCATCGCCATGGCCAAGGTCGCCAAGAGCGCGCAGGAAGCTGTCGATTTCGGCTTTGCCAAGCCGTCGGACACCATCCTGTTCAACGCCAACGAACTGCTGTGGGTAGCGATCAGGGAAGCGCGTGCCATGGCCGATGCCGGCTACGCACCGCCGCAAATGGCGCGTGGTATTCCGGTTGCCGGCAAGAACGGCATCGCCACCTTCGAGATGATGCTGGTCAACATGAAGGAGGGCGGCATGATCTCGGCCCACGACTACAAGGTCGCCAAGTCGGCCGCCATCGCCCTGTGCGGCGGCGAGATCGAGACCGGCAGCCTGGTCGATGAGGAATGGCTGATCACCGTTGAGCGCCAGCTGTTCGTCGAATTGCTGAAGACCCCCGAAACCCAGGCCCGGATCAAGCACATGCTCGAAACCGGCAAGCCCCTTCGCAATTAATCGGGTCAGGAGACATATAACCATGAGCAAACAGATTCAAGACGCCTATATCGTCGCCGCCACCCGCCTGCCGGTCGCCAAGCGCAACGGTATGTTCAAGAACGTCCGTCCGGACGACATGCTGGCGGCCGTCATCAAAGCGGTCGTCGCCCAGGTGCCCGGTGTCGATCCGGCGCTGATCGGCGACGTCATCGTCGGCTGCGCCATGCCGGAAGCCGAGCAGGGCATGAACGTCGCCCGTATCGGCGCGCTGCTGGCCGGCCTGCCGATCACCGTGCCGGGCATCACCATCAACCGTTTCTGCTCTTCCGGGGTGCAGGCGGTGTCCGATGCCGCCAACCTGATCCGCCTCGGTCAGGCCGACGTGATGATCGCCGCGGGCACCGAGTCGATGTCGGTGATGCCGCAGATCATGGGCAACAAGATGTCGATGAACCCGGCCATCTTCGCCAAGGAGGAAAACCTCGGCATCGCCTACGGCATGGGCCTGACCGCCGAGAAGGTCGCGCAGCAGTGGAAGATCAGTCGCGAGGCGCAGGATGCCTTCGCGCTGGCGTCCAACCAGAAGGCCTGTGCCGCGATTGCCGCCGGCCATTTCAACGCCGAGACGACGCCCTACGCGATTCGCGAGAGCCTGCCCGACCTGAAGAGCGGCCAGATCAAGCTGCGCGAGCGCACCGTCGAGTTCGACGAAGGCCCGCGTGCCGATGCCTCGCTGGAAAAACTGGCCAAGCTGAAGCCGGTCTTCCATGCCCGTGGTTCGGTCACCGCCGGCAACTCGTCGCAGATGTCGGATGGGGCCGGTGCCGTGATGCTGGTCTCGGAGAAGATCCTGCGCGAACACAACCTGACGCCGCTGGCCCGCTTCGCCGGTTATGCGGTCGGCGGCGTTGCCCCTGAAATCATGGGGATCGGTCCGATCGCGGCGATTCCGAAGGTGCTGGCGCAAGTGGGTATCAAACAGGATGACCTCGATTGGATCGAGCTGAATGAAGCCTTCGCAGCCCAGTCGCTGGCCGTGATGCAGGAACTTGGCCTCAATCCGGAGAAGGTCAATCCGCTGGGCGGCGCCATCGCCCTCGGCCACCCGCTCGGCGCGACGGGTGCCATTCGTATCGCCACGCTGGTCCACGGTCTGAAGCGCACCGGCGGCAAGTACGGCATGGTCTCGATGTGTATCGGCACCGGCATGGGCGCCGCCGGCATCATCGAGGCGCTGTAGGGCGTGAAACCGGCTTGGCTAGCCAAACTCCCGCCATCGTGGCGGGCGCGGATGGTGCGGATGGGGTTCAACTTCCATCCGGCCTTCCGCGGCACGGGCGGCCGGGTGATCCATGTGGCGCAGGATTTGCGCCACATCCGGGTGCGTTTGCCGCTCAACTGGAAGACGAAGAACATCGTCGGCTCGCTGTATGGCGGTTCGTTGTTCGCGATCACCGATGGCGCACACCCCATGATGCTGATGGCAGCGCTGGGTGACGGCTACATCGTGTGGGACAAGGCGGCGAGCATCCGTTACCGCAAGCCGGGTTTTTCGGCGCTGTATGCGGATTTCGTGCTGAGCGATGGCGAATTGGCCGACATCCGCGCCCAGCTCGCCACAACGCCGGAACTGGAGCGAACGTTTCAGGTGGAGTTGAAGGATAGCAGTGGCACGGTGCATACCGTGGTTGAACGAACGGTCTATATTGCCGATAAACATTACTACCGCCAAAAGAGCGGTGGAGGAGACAAAACGTGATTACATCGACATGTGTTCGGCGGGCAGCGCTGATTGCCGCCTTGATGGCCGTTCCCGGCTTGCATGCGGCCGAAGTGGCGGGCGTCAGGGTGGATGACAGGCTGCAAGTCGGCAACAGCGAGCTGGTGCTCAACGGTGCCGGACTGCGCAGCAAGCTGTTCATCAAGGTCTACGTCGGCGCCCTCTATGTGGGGCAAAAGTCCAGCACCCCGGCGGCGATCTTCGACAATACGGGGCCGCGCCGGATGGTGCTGCGCTTGCTCCGCGACCTGGACGCCGATTCGCTGCATTCGGCGCTCGACGAAGGCCTGAAGAACAACCACACGACAGCCGAAATGGCCGACATGAAGGTGCAGGCGGATCAGCTGGCCGGCATCATGAAGTCCATCGGCAAGGTACGCGAAGGAGACGTCATCGCCATCGATTTCTCGACGGAAGGCGTGGCGGTCAGCCAGAATGGAGAGTCTCGCGGCAAGGTTGCCGGCGCCGGTTTTGCCAAGGCGCTGCTCAAGGTCTGGTTGGGCGACAAGCCGGCCGATGCCTCGCTGAAGAAGTCGCTGCTGGGCAGCTAACGCTGACGTACGTAGGAGGAGACAAAAATGGAAAAAATCTGGCTACAAAGCTATCCGAACGGTGTCCCGTCGGAAATCGACATCGACCACATTCCATCGCTGGTTGCCTTGTTCGAGAAGGCTTGCACGACCTACGCGGACAAGGTTGCCTATATCAGCATGGGCAAGGAAATGACCTATCGCCAGCTGGACGAGGAAAGCCAGGCATTTGCCGGCTGGCTGCAGGCCAAGGGGTTCAAGAAGGGGGATCGTGTCGCGCTGATGATGCCCAATCTGCTGCAGTATCCCGTCGCGCTATTCGGCACGTTGCGTGCCGGGTGCGTGGTGGTGAATTGCAACCCCTTGTACACACCGCGCGAACTGGAGCACCAACTCAAGGATTCGGGGGCCACCGCCATCGTCATCGTCGAGAACTTCGCCCATACGCTGGAGCAGGTGCTGGCCCATACGGCGGTCAAACACATAATTGTCACGCCGATGGGCGAAATGCTGGGTTTCAAGGGCGTGCTCGTCAATTTCGTGGTCCGCCATGTCAAGAAACTGGTGCCGGCTTGGAGGATCCCGGCGGCGAGCGGCTTCAACAGTGCCCTGGCCATCGGTCGCAGTCACGGCTGGAAGCCGGTTGCGCTGACCCAGGACGACATTGCATTCCTGCAGTACACCGGCGGTACCACGGGTGTTTCCAAGGGCGCGATGCTGACGCATGCCAACATCGCCGCCAACGTCACCCAGGCCTATAACTGGATCAAGCCCGTCGTGCGCGAAGGTCAGGAATTCATCATCACCGCGCTGCCGCTGTATCACATCTTCGCGCTGACCGCGAACTGCCTGACCTTCCTGATGATCGGCGCACGCAACCTGTTGATCGCCAATCCACGCGACATTCCGGGCTTCGTCAAGGAGTGGGGCAAGTATCCGGTGACCGTGGTGACAGGCGTCAATACCCTGTTCAACGCCCTGCTCAACAATCCGGAATTCGCCAAGCTCGATTTCTCGACCATGCGGGTTACGCTGGGCGGCGGCATGGCAGTGCAGGGGCCGGTGGCCGAGAAATGGCTGAAGGTGACCGGAACCCCCTTGCTGCAAGCCTACGGCCTGACCGAAACCTCGCCGGCAGCAACCATCAACCCGCTGGACATGCGCGAATTCAACGGCGCCATCGGCCTGCCGATTTCGTCGACCGAAGTCGCGATTCGCGACGACAACGGCAACGAGGTACCGCAAGGCCAGGTTGGCGAAATCTGCGTGCGCGGCCCGCAGGTGATGAAGGGCTACTGGCAGCGGCCGGACGAAACCGCGCTGGTTTTCTACCCCGACCGCTTTCTGCGTACCGGCGACATGGGCTATATCGACAAGAAAGGTTTCGTTTTCCTGGTCGATCGCAAGAAGGACATGATCCTGGTCTCCGGCTTCAACGTCTATCCGAACGAGGTCGAGGAGGCCGTGGCCATGCATCCGGGGGTTATGGACGTGGCGGCCATCGGCGTTGCCGACGAGCATTCCGGCGAGGCGGTGAAAATCTTCGTCGTCCGCAAGGACCCGCGGGTGACCGAAAAGGAACTGATCGACCATTGCCGCAAGCAGCTGACCGGCTACAAGGTGCCGAAACATGTCGAATTCCGTGACGACCTGCCGCGTACCAACGTCGGCAAGATCCTGCGTCGCGCATTGAAAGAGGGGGCGTAATGCCCAAGGAGCATCCGTAATGCCTATTCCAGCCGCACTGAACAAGAACCTGTCGCTGCCCGCCATCTGCGCGCCGATGTTCATCATCTCCAATCCCGATCTGGTCATCGCCCAATGCAAGGCAGGCCTGATCGGCTCCTTCCCGGCGCTCAACGCCCGGCCCAAGGAACTGCTCGACGACTGGCTGACGCGGATCAAGGCCGAACTGGCCACCGATCCGAACGCCGCGCCGTTCGCCGTCAACCAGATCATCCACCCCTCCAACGAGCGCCTGGAGCATGACATGGCGCTGTGCGTGAAGCACCAGGTGCCGCTGATCATCACCAGCCTGTCGGCGCCGACGCAGATCGTGCCGCACGTGCATGCCTACGGCGGCAAGGTCTTTCACGACGTGATCAGCGTCCGCCATGCCGAAAAGGCACTGGAAGCCGGCGTTGACGGCCTGATCCTGGTCTGTGCCGGCGCCGGTGGCCATGCTGGCACGCTCAGCCCCTTCGCACTGGTCGGCGAAATCCGCAAGTTCTACGATGGCCCGATTGCCCTGTCCGGTTCCATTACCAACGGCCAGGCCATTCTTGCCGCACAGGCCATGGGCGCCGATTTCGCCTACATCGGCACGCGCTTCATCGCGACGACCGAGGCCAACGCGGTCGAAGCGTACAAGCAGGCCATCCTCGATTCGGCGGCCAAGGATGTCGTCTACACCCCGTATTTCACCGGGGTGCACGGCAACTACCTGATGAAGAGCATCGTCGCCGCCGGTCTCGATCCGGCCAACCTGCCGGAGAAGGACAAGACGTCGATGAGTTTCGGCGGCAGCCGCGACGCCAAGGCGTGGAAAGACATCTGGGGCGCCGGGCAAGGCGTCGGCACCATCGACGAGGTGCTGCACACTGCCGAACTGGTCGCCCGCCTGAAACAGGAATACCGCAGCGCCAAGGCGGCGCTGTGCAGCAATCCGTTCTGAACAATAAACCCAGGAGACAGCAGCAATGAGTGACTATCGCGCCCCGGTGAAAGACATGCGCTTCGTGATGGACGAACTGGCCGGTTTCAAGGAATTGAGCCAGATCGCCGGTTTCGAGGAGGCAACTCCCGATCTCGCCGACGCCGTGCTGGATGAGGCAGCAAAATTTGCGGGCGAAGTGCTGGCCCCGCTCAACCGCATCGGCGACAAGGAAGGCTGCAAGCTGACCCCGAATGGCGTCACTACGCCGCCGGGCTGGAAGGAGGCCTACAAGGCATTCCGTGAAGCCGGCTGGAACGGCATTTCGTCGCCTGCCGAATTTGGCGGTCAGGGCTTGCCGGACTCGTTGGGCGTTGCCGTCAAGGAAATGGTCTGCTCGGCCAACCTGTCCTTCTCGCTCGGCCCCTTGCTGACCACCGGGGCTGTCGAAGCCTTGCTCACCTGCGCCAGCGACGAACTGAAGGCCACTTTCCTCGAAAAGATGGTGACCGGCGAATGGACCGGCACGATGAACCTGACCGAGCCGCAGGCCGGTTCCGACCTGGCGCTGATCCGCTCGCGCGCCGAGCCGCAGGCCGATGGCAGCTACAAGGTTTTCGGCCAGAAGATCTTCATCACCTACGGCGACCACGACATGACGGACAACATCGTCCACCTCGTGCTCGCCCGCCTGCCCGATGCACCGGCCGGTGTGAAGGGCATCTCGATGTTCCTGGTGCCGAAATTCCTGGTCAATGCCGACGGTTCGCTCGGCGCGCGCAATGATGCCCATTGCGTTTCCATCGAACACAAGCTCGGCATCCACGCCAGCCCGACCTGCGTCATGGCCTATGGCGACAATGGCGGCGCCGTCGGCTACCTGCTCGGTGAGCCGAACCGCGGCCTCGAATACATGTTCATCATGATGAACGAAGCCCGTCTCGGCGTCGGCCTGCAAGGCATCGCCCTCGGCGAACGCGCCTACCAGCAGGCGCTCGCGTATGCCCGCGAACGCAAGCAAGGGCGCGACGCGCTGACTGGCGAAGCGCTGGTCAGTATCGACAAGCACCCCGACATCCGCCGCATGCTGATGCTGATGAAGTGCCGCGTCGAGGCCTGCCGCGCCATGGCCTACTACACCTCGGGCCTGCTCGACCGGGCACATGCCGCCGGCCATAGCGAAGAAGGCAAGCGCCAGTTGTGGCTCGCTGAGTTCATGATCCCTATCGTCAAGGGCGGCGGCACGGAAATGGGTATCGACGTCACCTCACTCGGCGTGCAGATTCACGGCGGCATGGGCTTCATCGAGGAAACCGGCGCCGCGCAGCACTGGCGCGATTCGCGGATCACCACCATCTACGAAGGCACCACCGGCATCCAGGCCAACGATTTGCTGTTCCGCAAGCTGATGCGCGACCAGGGCGCCACCGCCAAAGTCGTCTTTGGCGAGGTGTACGCCACGGCGAAGGCACTGGGCGCATCCGGCAAGCCGGAACTGATGGCCATCGGTCAAAAACTCGGGGCCGCCCTCAAGGCCTGGACTGACGCCACCGAATGGCTGGCTGCCAATGCCAAAACCGGTCTCGGCGGCGTACTCACCGCGGCCGTGCCTTACCTTCACCTCGCCGTCACGGTATGCGGCGGCTGGTTCATGGGCAAGGCCGCATTGGCTGCTGCTGGTTATCTCGACAAGGGCGAAGGCGATCAAGCCTTCTACCGCGCCAAGCTGGCCACCGCACGCTTCTACGCCGACCAGATGCTGCCTCAGGCAGCGGCTTACGCAGAAACCGTCAAGGCAGGCGACGCAGCGATTGCTGGCATGTCGGGTGACGAACTGTTCTGAGCATCAATAATCTTCTCTGCGGGTTTGGCAAAGCGAAATCCCCTGGCAACAGGTCTCACGCGTCAAACCATTGGGGGCCTTTGGCCCCCTTTTTTTGGCTCGTTGCGCCTGCCCGCTGAGGGCGGCGTGATCGTGATACCGACGCTTTCGAGGGCTCTTGCCAAATGGATGTTGGCGGCGACTAATTCCCGCTGTGCGGCGATCTGCTCACCCGGGAAGATGCCCCGATTGCGGCGCAAGAGCCATCGGCTGTGCTTGTTTTGGGCGGGCTGCCGGACGGCGTTGGCCTGATCGACGCAGACACGATCCTGCACATATCGCCAAAGGACGCCGCGACATGGAGATGCTCATAGTCCAGCTTTTCAATGGCGGCTGGGGTGCCAGCCGCCAATAAAACAACGATTTATTCCTTGATGGCTTCGATGGCGACGTCGATGCGGACTTCGTCGCCAACGTACGGTGCGTACTTGCCGGCGTTGAATTCGGAGCGCTTGACCACGGTGTAGGCATTGGCACCGA
The DNA here is from genome assembly GCF_051122455.1 of Dechloromonas sp. ARDL1. NCBI lineage: Bacteria > Pseudomonadati > Pseudomonadota > Betaproteobacteria > Rhodocyclales > Azonexaceae > Dechloromonas > Dechloromonas sp. ARDL1. The sequence continues at coordinate 1,856,172 of NZ_CP168939.1, read as the reverse complement.
TGGCGTCCTTCTTCAGCATCGGGTGCGGCATGGCCTGGAAGGAGGTCACGGTCAGGCTGACCGGTTTGGTGACGCCCTTCAGGGTCAGGTTGCCTTCAATCCTAGCTGGCTTGTCGCCTTCGAAGATGACCTTGGTGGACTTGAAGGTGGCAGTCGGGTACTTGGCAGTGTCGAGGAAGTCTTCGCCCTGAATATGCTCGTTGAAGGTGTCGTTGCCGGTGTCGACCGATTTGGTGTCGATCACGATGTCGACGGAGCCGGTCTTGGCGGCCTTGTCGAAGATGACCTTGCCGCTGTTCTTGTTGAAGCGCGACAGTTGGGTCGAGTAGCCGAAGTGGCTGTACGAGAAGCGCGAGAAGGTGTGGGAGCTGTCGGCGACGAAGGTTTCCGACGCAGCGAAGGCCGGGGCGGCGGCAGCAATGGCGAGGGCGAGGGTGGCGAGTTGCTTCTTCATGGTGGGTTCTCCGATTGAGGTTGGGGTTACTTGCTGTTGGCGGTGATGCGGAACTTGATCAGGACGTCGTTGGCGACGATGTCGAACTTGGCCCAGGAGCCTTCGCCAATGGAAAAGTCGGCGCGGCGGATGGTGAAGCTGCCGTCGAAAACGCCGGTGTTGCCTTGCGCGGTGAAGGTAGCGGGAACGATCACCTCCTGCGTCTTGCCCTTGATGCTGAGCTGACCGGCAACTTCGTACTTGTTGCCGCCGAGCGGCTTGATGGTGCCGGAAACGAATTTGGCAGTGGGGAAGGCCTTGGTGTTGAACCACGGCTTGCCGGCGACTTCCTGATCGCCTTCCGGAGCGCCAGTGTCGACGCTGGCCAGATCGACGTCGAAGGTGGCCTTGGCAGCCGTCGGTTTGGCGGGGTCGAAATTCAACTGGCTGGCAAACTTCTTGAACTTGCCATCGACGGCGACGCCCATCTGCTTGTAAGTGAAGTTGATGGTGCTCTTGTCCGGCTGGACCTGGTTGTATTCGACGGCCTGGACCGAGAAGGCAGTGACCATGGCAAGGGCGAGAATGATTTTTTTCATGTCGGTTCTCCGTTTTTTGGGGGGTATCAGTGCTTGGGCAGCATCCGGGTCAGGATGTCATCCTTGTCGATAAAGTGGTGCTTCAGCGCGGCACCGATGTGCCCGGCGAGCACGGCGACGAAGAGCAGGTTCAGGCTCTTGTGTACCAGGGCGAGCAGGTCACCGACTTCCTTGTTCTTTTCCAGCAGGTCGGGGATGGGCAGCACGCCGAAATAAACGGTCTGGAAGCCCTTGGCCGAACTCATTAGCCAACCGGATAGCGGGATGACGATCATCAGCACGTAGAGCAGCAGGTGACCGGCGTGGGCGGCGAACTGCATGATCTTCGGCATGCTGTCGGGCAAGGGCGGCGGGCGATGGGCCATGCGCCACAGCAGGCGGAAGCTGACGAGCAGGAAGGCGGTGACGCCGGCCCACTTGTGCCAGGAGTAAAGCTTCAGTTTTTCCGGCGACAGCGGCAGGTCTTGCATGGTGAAACCCAGGGCCAGGAGGGCGAAGAGCAGGGCTGCCATCAGCCAGTGCAGGGCCTTGGCGGTTTTCGTGTAGCTCATGCGGGTTCTCCTTGTTCAAAGGCATAAGCGTCCATGGCGATTACGTAATCGTCGATGCCGGCGTGGAAGCGTTGGCTGCGCGGATGGTCGCCGCCGGCTCCAAGTGCGACATGAAAGGGCAACAGATGTTCCTCGCTGGGATGTGCCTGCATGCCGCCCGGCGCCCGACGGCGGTAGTCGAGCAGGGCAGGCGCATCGTCGTCAGCCACCCGCTCGGCGACCCAGTCGGCAAATTCACGGACGTAGGCCGGTGTTTGTCCGCCGTTTTGCCAGGCGGCCTGAAAATCGCGCAGGTTATGGGTGATGCTGCCCGAACCGATGATCAGAAATCCTTTGGCAGCCAGCGGGGCAAGGGCGCGACCGATCCGGTAAGCCTGTTCCGGGCCGCCTCGGCTTTGCACGGAAAGCGGAACGACGGGTACCTCGGCATCGGGGAACATCAGGCGCAGCGGTACCCAGGCACCATGGTCCAGGCCACGTTTGCTATCGGTGGCGACGGGCAGGCCGGCCTGTTCCAGTGCAGTGACCACTTCGCGCGAGGCTTCAGGACAGCCGGTGGCCGGGTAGCGGATGGTGTATAGCGTTTCCGGAAAGCCCCAGAAGTCGTGGATGGTTTCAAGCTTCTCGGCAAAGCCGACGGTTGGCACGGCCGTATCCCAATGCGCGCTGACCATGATGATGGCGCGGGGCAGCGGCAAGGTGGCCGCCTTGGCGACCAGCGCGGCGCCGGCTGCGCCCGGACGCAGCGCGAAGGTGGGCGCGCCATGCGGGACGAAGAGGGCAGGTTGGATCGGGTTCATGACAGCACTCCGTTTGCGATGGGCCTACTGTATGCTCGTTTTTTGGTGCGAAATAGAGGACAATTGACAAATCACTATTGCTAATTAAGCAACAATGGATCGTCTGGATGCAATGCAGTTGTTCGTACGGGTAGCCGAACTCGGCAGTTTTTCTGCCGTTGCCCAGCAGATTGGTGTCGCCCGTTCCGTGGTGACGCGGCAGATTGCCGGCCTGGAGGCGCACCTTGGCGTCAAGTTGATGGCGCGCAGCACCCGGCGCCTGACCCTGACATCGGCCGGCACGGCTTATCTGGAAAAGTGCCGGGTCATTCTCAATCTTGTCGAGGCCGCCGAAACCGGAGTGGCCGAAGAGCGCCAGACGCCACGCGGCAACATTCGCATGGGGCTGCCGCTGAGTTTCGGCCTGAAGCGCCTGGCCCCAATGCTGCTGGCATTTGCTCGGCGCTACCCTGAGGTCCGGCTCGATATGGAGTACAGCGACCAACGGGTCAACCTGATCGAGGAGGGTATCGATCTTGCCATCCGTATCACCCGGCGCCTGGAGTCTGGCGACATTGCGCGCCGGATCGGGGGCAGTCGCCTGCGGCTCCTGGCGGCACCCGAATACCTCGCGCGACACGGAACACCGATGCATCCATCCGAATTGGCGCGACACCAGTGCCTGGGGTACACCAATACCGGCGGGCATAGCATCGCGTGGCAGTTCATGGTTAACGGGCAATTCGAGAGCTTTTCCGTGCGCAGTTGCCTTAACGCGAACAATGGAGAGGTTCTTGCCGAAGCGGCGGCACAGGGGATGGGAATCACCTGCCACCCCGATTTCGTTGCGGACAGCTTTCTCGCCAGCGGGCGCCTGGTCGAAATACTTCAGGACTTCCCATGCCCTGAATTGGGTATTTATGCCTTGCTGCCCAGCAACCGGCACGTGCCGCATCGGGTGCGGGTGCTCATGGACACGCTTGCCGAGCAACTCATGCAGCAGCCGGAGAGAAACAATTCTTTACGCAGTGACGACAACCGCTGAAATGACGAGGCGTTAATATGCAGGAATGCATGTGCTGCCGCTTCGGAGCAGCTGCCATTTCCGGTTCATGCAACTGAAAAAAGGAAAATCTGAATGAGCGGTATCGTGTGGACCATCGTGGTCGGCTTCGTCGTTGGCCTGGTCGCCAAGTTCCTGCATCCTGGCAAGGAAAACATGGGTTTCATCGCCACCATCCTGCTCGGGGTGGTCGGCTCCTTCCTGGCTGGTGTCGTCGGGCAGGCCATGGGCTGGTATCAGGCTGGCCAAGGGGCAGGATTTATTGCGTCGGTGGTGGTCGCGATCATCCTGCTGGTTATTTACGGTCGTTTCCGCGATAAGGGAATCCAATGAAAAAGAAACTGCTTGCTTTGTTGGCCATGGGCCTGGCCGCAACCGCCCAGGCGGGGGCTCTGATCGATCTGTCCGCCGAGGCCAGCCGGCCCGCCGCCAACGACATGGTGCGCGCCAGCGTGTTCAGCGAAGCCACGGGCAGCAATCCGGCCGAACTGGCACGGCGCGTTAACGGCGATATCGCCGAGGCGCTCAAGGTCATTCGCGACAGGAAAGGCGTCAGCGTCAAGAGCGGAAATCAGTCGACCTATCCGGTCTACACCCAGGCACGCAAGATCGATGGCTGGCGGATGCGCAGCGAGCTGCTGATCGAATCGAAGGATTTCGGCACCGTTTCCGATCTGCTGGGGCGCCTGCAGCAGATGCGCCTGGCGGTTGGCGACATCAGCCAGATGCCTTCGCCCGAAACGCGGCATCAGGCGGAAGACGAAGCCATGCGCGAGGCCATCCGCGCCTTCCAGAATCGTGCCGCGTTGATCGCCGATACGCTGGGTAAGGGCTGGAAGATCAAGCAGATGAATATCAACCAGGCGGGCGGCATGCCACCCACGCCGATGCCACGCGTCCGCGCTGCGGCGATGATGGCCGAGGCTGCGCCAGCGCCGCTGGAAGCGGGCGAGAGCGTGGTCACCACCAATGTCAGCGGGCAGATCGAACTAGCCGACTGATGGGCTGGCCGGGGAGGCTGCTGCACCGAGGCAATGCTGCGGCTTCGAAGCGCTAACAAAATGATCCTGGCGTTGTTGTGCCTCCTTGCCGTACGCATTGTACTGTCTGCGTCGGCACGCCTAGCCAAGACCGCTTCATTTCGTTACAGCTTCTTAGAAGCGCAGCGTTGTATGCAGCATGGCGGTTCGACCGAGCTGCGGCATTTGCCAGCGGCGGACGCCCATGATCTGGTCGCTGGATACCGGGTCGGCGTATTGCCGGTCGAACAGGTTGTAGATGCCCAGCGCGACTTCCCAGCGTTCGCCGGATGGGGCATAGCGCAGGTTGAGGTTGGTCAGCAGGTAGGCCGGGACCGACTGATTGCCCATGTCGGCGCAGCGGCGGCTGATCCACTGGCCTTCCAATCCCGCCATTACGTGGGGAATGCCGATCGGCATGCCGATATTGGCCTTGACCATGTGGCGCGGCGAGTTGTCGAAATGGCGCGCTTCGTTCGCCGCGTGCTGGATGCCATAGCCTGTGCGCAGGTGGCCGCCGTTATTCCAGCGTTGCTCATACTCGATTTCCAGGCCGCTTGCCCGGGCTGGTGATCCATTGATGGCCACGTCGTTTTCATCCGTCGTTACCATTCGGTCAATATGGAAATGGTAGGCCGTGGCCGTCAACTTCGACTGTATGCCGAAACGCTTCTCCCAGGCGATTTCCAGTGAGCGCATCTTTTCCGGCTCCAGTGAAGGGTTGCCGTAGGCGAAGCTCGGCGCCGTGTAGTAGCGTTCGTAAACGGTGGGTACGCGGAAGGCGGTTCCGTAAAGAATTTTGAACAGTCCTGCGCTTTGCGTTTCGTGGGTCAGCCCGATGCGCGGGTTCCAGAACGAAGCAAGGCGGCCTTGCGCATCGATGCGATCGTGGCTGAGTCCGAGCGTGAGCAGTGTGGCGTTGCCAATCTGGATCTCGTCCTGTGCAGTGAGCGAAATTTGCGTGCTTCTACGGTGGTCGTCGAGGCAGGGCGTCGTGGTGCCATTGTCTACGCAACCATAGCCGCGGTCGAAATTGAGCTGGTTCTGGCGCCAGTTTGACTTGTATTCGATACCCAGTGTGATCCGTTGGCCGGACCAGGCGGTATTCACCAGTCGGTTCTCGATGCCCCACCAACTGCCGCGTGCCCTATCGATGTTCATGACGTGCGGATCGGCGACCGGAGCTGTCGAATAGTCGTAGGGAAAGTGACCATCGAAACGATAGTCGCCGAGGTAAAGCTGCTGATGCAAGGTGTTGCTGGTGTTGAGTCGCCACTCCTTGCTCAGGTTGAGCAAGGTATAGGCATCGGTTTCCGTGTGGCTATGGTCGTCGGCAATGGTGTCGTAGCTGGCGGTGGGGACGGTTTTTTCGCGTTTGGCGTGGATTAGCGACAGATGCCAGTCGCTCCCCCGGATTTTTGCAAACAGTTGCCCACCTTCCTTGCCGCCGACACGATGCAGGTCGCGGCGCGAGCCGTCACCGCTGACATCGTCGACCGATAGCGTGCGGCCATGGGTCTCGAAGCCGGAAACCGAGAGCAGTACATCGTGACCGCCGACCAGGCCGCCCCAGCTCAGGCGCAGGCGACGGTCCGCGCCACTGCCGACCTTGAGTGAGGCTTCGCTTCCAACGCTGCTCCCGCTGCGGGTCACGACGTTGATGACACCGAACATGGCGTCGCCGCCGTAGATTGCCGCACTGGGGCCACGGATGACCTCGATGCGCTCGATCAGTCCGATATCGAGCGGGAAGGCTGAATCGACCGGCACGCTGGCGAAAACATTTTCATTGATCGACTGGCCGTCGATCAGGGTTTGCATGCGCGGGCGGTAGTCCCCGGGTTGCGAGATGCCGCGCACGCCGCCGTAGGCGTAGGTTTGGTCGTGGGTAACCGTGAAGCCCTGCAGGCTGCGCAGTGCGTCGCCCAGGGTACGCCAGCCGTATAAACGAATATCGTCGGCGGTGACGATGGAGACGACCGAAGGAATCTGGTCCGGATTTTCGGCAAACTTGGGGGTCGATACGATACGGACCTTGAGCAGATCCTCCAGCGAATTGTCGATGCCATCGATGCTGCCCCAGGCCGGGGTAGCCAAGGCGAGCAGCACGCTCAGTGCCGTGATGGAAAGGAGGCGGGCGGGGCGGATATTCCCGGCCGTCATTCGGGTTCGTTTGCCGGTGCGAGCGAAGCTGCCACCGGTTGGAAGTTGAGGAAGTCCTGGACCGGCATGGGGCGCGCGAACAGGAATCCCTGGAAAGTGTCGCAACCGATCTCGCGCAATAACGAAGCTTGGCGCTCGGTTTCGACGCCTTCGGCAACAACCGTCAGGCCGAGGGCGTGGCCGAGGGTGATGATCGCGTGAACCAGCGCCCGCTCGCGGCTGTCGTTTTCGAGATCGATGACGAAGGAACGGTCGATCTTGATTTCGTCGATGCTGAAACGGTTCAGGTAGCCGAGTGAGGAGAATCCCGTTCCGAAATCGTCGAGCGAAACGTGGATGCCGCGTTGGCGCAACTCGCCGATGACGTTCTGGGCGGTATCGGCGTTCTGCATCAGCAGGCTTTCGGTGAGCTCGATGACCAGCGATTCGGGCGGAATGCCGGTGCGGTGGAGTTGTTCGTCGATGAACTGGATGAGCGAGCGTTCGAAAATACTGTCGGCCGACAGATTGATGCTGATCCGTCCCGGTTTCATGCCCCAGGTGTGCCAGTCGGCGATCAGGTCGCAGACATGGGCGATCAGCCATTCGCTGATCGGGTGGATCAAACCGGTTTCCTCGGCCAAGGGAATGAACTCGCCCGGGGAAATCATGCCCAGTTCGGGGTGCTTCCAGCGCAGCAGGACTTCGGCGCCGGTCAGAGCTCCTGTGCGGGCGCACAGTTTGGGCTGGAAGTAGGGTTGCAGTTGGCCGCCTTGATCGATGGCCGCCCGCAGATGGCGTTCGAGCATCATGCGATGGCTGGCTGCGCGGTCATGCTGCGGATCGAAGAAGCTGACGCTGGCGCCGCCGCCAGCCGATGCCTGGGTGGCGACCAGCATGGCCTGGCGCATCAGTTCAGGAATGGCGTCGGCATGCTCAGGGTAGTCTGCGATGCCGAGGAAGGCCTTGACCAGGACTTCTTCGCCTTGCAGCAGCAGCGGACGCTGCATGATTTCGACGATTTGCCCGGAGAAGCATTGAACTCGCTCCTTGGTCATGCTCCCCGGCAGGGCGGCGATCAGGGAGTGTTCGTCGTAGCGCGCCAGCTTGACCTGTTGAATGCTGTCGAGATCGGTCCCGCAGCTGCATTCCGGCGCTTCGAGCAAGCCCTTGAGACGGCCGGTCAGGGCGCGGATGGTGGCGTCGGCAATCTCCTGGCCGAGGACTGTCTGCACATCCCGCAGATTGGCCAAATGGATGAAGACGATCGACAGGGGATGTTTTCCCGATAGTTCGGCCTCGCGTTCGAGCAATTCGACCAGGCGGGCACGGTTATTCAGCCCGGTGACCGCATCGTGCCAAGCCAGGTCGCGTATCCTTTCCTCCTGCGTGACGCGCTCGGTAATGTCCTGAGTGAACCCCTCGGCGCCGATATAGCGATGGCGTTCGTCGAAACGGGGAAAGCCGCGTTCGTGGACGTGCTGCCAGGCATTGCTGTCGGCCAGGCCGCGTAGACGATAGTCGATCTGGTATGGGCGCCCCATGCACAGTTCGGCGCGCTGGCGCAGCAGCAGGGTGCGGTCTTCGCGGTGTACCCGGGCCATCAGGCGCTTGTCGGGGAAGGGGAGCTGGCTGGCTCCGATGATTTCCAGGTATTCCCGCGAGGCGCGAATGATGTTGCCCTCGGTGTCGGTTGTCCAGTTGCCGAGGCGCGCGATCTGCTGGGTGTTGATCAGCGTGGCCTGGCTGTCGTACAGCTCGCGGATGGCTGAGGCGGAGCGCAGCAGGTAGCGGATGCGATGTGGCATCAGCGGAATGTTGAGCGGCTTGGTGATGAAGTCCGTGGCGCCGCAGCGATACGCTTCGTCGATGGAAGTCTGGTCGTCGAGCGCGGTGAGCATGATGATCGGCAGGTGTTCCAGGCGATGCTTGCGGCGCAGGATCCGGCAGGCTTCGAAGCCGTTCATGCCGGGCATCAGCACATCGAGCAGGATCAGGTCGGGAACGTGGCCCTCGCTGATCATCAGGATGGCTTGTTCGGCCGAGCTGGCCGTACTGACGTCAAACTCGTGCTGCGCCAGCACCGATTCGGTGATGGTGCGCATGACCGGCTCATCGTCGACGATCAGGATTCGGGGCTTGATGTTATCCACTTTATCCTGCCTTTTTCTGACCGAGTTCGTCGAGGAGTTGTTCGGCTGCCGAGCGGACCAGCGCGAATTCCGAAACGATGCCCGGTAGCAGGCCGAGGAGCGTAGCGGGCTGCCGGTTGCGGGCTGCCTGTTCTGCTGCCTTGCAAAGCGCCGAGAAATCGGCCAGTCCGAGTGCCGCGCTTGAGCTCTTCAGGTTGTGCACGATGCGGGTAATGTGCTCGAGGTCGAAGTCTCCGCTCAGGTTCGACAGCACCTCAATGTGGGAGGTACCTTCGCGCAGGTACGAGTTCACCACGTTCGGAATAATGCGATCGGCTTCCTTGCCGAGGCTGGCGCGCAGTTCACGGAAGTCGAAGCTCGGGAGCACGGCTGTTCCCGCCTTGTTCTCTGGCACGGCCTGGGGGGGCGGCTCTTCGATTTTCTCCATGGCTTCGTTTCCGATGCGTGTCGCTCGCAGCCAGCGCAGCATCGCCGTGCTGATGCCGCCGATAGTGACCGGTTTGGCGACATAGTCGTCCATCCCGGCCTGCAGGCACATCTCGCGGTCACCGGCGAGCGCATTCGCCGTCAGCGCGATGATCGTCTGTCGCGGCAATCCTTCAGCGGCTTCTCGTTCGCGGATGCGGCGGGTTGCCGTCAGGCCGTCCATGACCGGCATCTGGACATCCATCAGAACCATATCGAACGTTCTCTGCTGCAGGATATCCAGGGCTTCCTGTCCGTTCATCGCATGGCTGGTCTGGCAACCCAGGGTATTGAGAATCTGCTCGAGAATCAGACGGTTCGTGTCGTTGTCTTCGACCATCAACACATCGGCGCCGAAATGCAATGCGCCGCCGGTCTGCGCCGTCTCTTCCTCGTCTTCTTCAGTCAGGCTCCACATCTGCGCCAGTTCGGTCCATAGTGCCAGGTCGCCGAAGGGCTCGCTCAATTCCCCCTCGATCCATTCCGGCATGGGCAGAATCTGTCCTTCCGGGCTGGCCACGCCACGTACGATCAGTGCCGGTGCTGTCGGCCAGGTGTCGCGCAATTTGAGGATGCTGCGCAAATCGGTGCTGTCCTCGACCAGGACCGTGTCCGCGTTGAAATCTCCGGGTGTCGACGCGTCCTGCGTGGGGAACGAGGCGGAAATGGCTTCGATTCCTGCCCAGCGCAACAGCGTCAGCCAGTGCTGGCAACGCGTTTCGTTGCGGCAGGAAACGACGACACGCCTGCCGCGCAGGCCCGGCATCCAGTCCGGTAGTTGGCGGATATCTCCGCAGGTGCCCAACAAGGGCAGCGTGATCGAAAACACCGAACCTTGACCTGGGGTACTGGCGACCGTGATCCGACCGCCCATCAACTGGATGAGATCATGGACAATGGCCAGCCCCAGTCCGCTACCGCCGAAGCGGCGGCTCATGCTGTTATCGGCCTGGCGGAAGGGGGAAAAAATGTCGCGCTGCGCGGCTTCGCTGATGCCGATGCCGGTGTCCTGTACGTCGATGCTCAACTGCTGCTTGCCACCTTCAGGATTGCATCGGCAAGATATACGAATCCCACCGTTGCTGGTGAATTTGATCGCATTGTTGAGCAGGTTGGTGATGATCTGGCCGAGACGATACTTATCGCCGAGGATGTAGTCCGGGAGATTCGGGTCAATATCGAACCATAATTCCAACCCTTTCTTGCGTGCGGCAGGCGCAAAGGCCTGGGCTACCTGCCCGATCACCTCGCGGAAGGGGAAGGGGAGTTTTTCAAGCTGCAGCCCCCCTGCTTCGATACGCGAGAAATCGAGAATGTCGTTAAGCAGGAAAAGTAGCGAGTCGGCCGAGCCACGCAGGGTTGCCAGCTGGCTGAGCTGGTGGGCGCTGAGCTTGCCGGCGGCGAGCAAGTCGGCAACGCCGATGATGCCGTTCATCGGCGTGCGGATTTCGTGGCTCATGTTGGCCAGGAAGGCACTCTTTGCGCGGTTGGCTCCCTCTGCGGCTTCCTTGGCGAGAACCAGTTCCTGAGTTCGCCGATCGACTTCTTCCTCGAGATGTTCGCGATATTGTTCCAGCGCCTCGTCACGGCTGGCAATTTCGACGAGCATGGTATTGAAGGCATCGGCCAATTGTCCAATTTCGTCGTTGGAGTGTTTGGTTGCCCGCTCACTGAAATTCTTGCTACCGGCCACTCGATTGGCGGTGTCGGTCAATGATCCCAGGGCCGAGAGCAGGGAACGCTGCATCCGGTTGGCAATAAGCAGCGCCAGCCCAAATGCGACCAGCGAGGCTGCGGCAAAGGCTGCCAGATCGGTCGCGATTTCGCGCCAGACACTGCCAAGACTCGCAGTCAGGGAAACCATGCCGATGGTGGCTTCATTCATGGAGATCGGCACGATGCTGGTCACATGGCTCCAGTCGGCTACCGCTCCTGATCCGTTGACGAGAACTGTCTGACGATGGGCTACGGCGGGTGAGCCGGCCCCAGCGAGTTGGTAAGTGTGGGTAAAACTGCCGTCGGCGTTGGTCATGCGGCCGAGCACGATGTCCGGGTGCCGGGCCAGGGCGGCAAACAGGCGTTCGGCGCCGGGGGCATCCTGGAACTCGACGACAGCGGTAGCATTGAAGGCGATCACCTCAGCCATCGAGCGCAGTTCGGTCAGTTTGGCTGAGCGCCGGTGTTCGGTTTGTCGTGCGGCAAAGAACAGCGCCGTACACAGCAGGCTGATGCCGATCGATACGGTAATGATCAGGGCCAGCCGGCGGCGAATGGGCAGATCGTGCTTCATCGAGCGGCTCCGGTAACTTGGCGGGCGAGGCGTAGCATTTGCGAACTCGCTTTCAGGTTGGCACGACTGATCGTTTCGGCATTGACATCAAATTGCAGGCGCCCTTCATTGCGGATCAAGGCGATGGCCCCGCCATCCCGGACGAAGGTTTCGACGTCGCTCACCGTCAGTATGGGTTGTCGGTCGACCCAGCGCAAGACGGCGCCAATGCGGGCTTCTTCAGTGTCGGGGATGAACAGCGCCTGGCAGTCCGAAAGCTGGTCCGGGCTGCTCACCTTACGGATGCGCAGTTCGCGCCCAGCGATCAGGCGTCCTTCGTAGCTGGCCAGATAGGGGCCGAGATTTTCGCGTCCGAACAGGCAGATGCTGATCGTGCTGCGGGTTCCCGGCCATTCGACGTATTTCAGGAAGTTAACCAGGTAGGCTGCCTTGAGTTGCGATTCCGATGTCACCTCCCCGAAGGTCGACGGCATCGCCAGCGCCAGGCCCAAGGCCAGCGTCAGTGGTGCGATGATTCGACGGAGGATGCGATGAGGCATGCTTGAGGTATCAGAACGTCCAGCGGGTGCTGACCAGCCAGGTTCTCGGGATCTCTGTGGGCGTGGTGGGGATGTAGTCGGAATAGCTTTCGGGGCGATTTGAAGCGATCAGATTGCGGCCGATCAATGCAAATTCGAGATCCTTGTTCCAGCGATAGGCATAGCGTAGATCCAGGGTGATATAGCCGCCAATGCGGTCGAAGCGGGGGGCGGTGCCGGTATTGGGTACCGTGTCGATCAGCCTGAGTTGCTGGTAGCCGCTGGAGCCGCGCAGCCACAGGTCGAACTGTTGGTGGCTGGTGATGTTCCACTGCGAGCGCAAGGAGGCAACGTGCCTCGGATGGGCCTGCTCGGTGATTTCGGCATCGCTATTGACGATGGGGTCGTTGTTGCGATCCATCTTCAAGGTGCTCCAGGCATACGACAATTGCAGTCGCCAAGAGGGTGCGACCAGCCAGTCGGCGGAGAGCTCGATGCCGTTATTCCAGCCAGCCCCTTCGTTTACCACATGGGTCAGGTTGAACAGTGCCAGCGTTCCGGGAAAGGTGGTGGGGACGCCGAAGTAGTTGCAGGCGGCGACGTTCTGTGCCGGCAGAAATGCGTGACAGCCGAACATGCCGGTCTGGGCGCCCGAACGTTGTTTGGTTAGACGGTAGCGATAGGCGTTTATATCGGCATTGAAGTTGCTGGAGAATTGCTTGCGGTAGCCGAGTTCCACGCCGCGCGACATTTCGGGGCCGAAATTGCTGTTGGCGCTGGCATAGGTGATGACCGGAATGGCGGCGCCGGCCTGTTGGGTGACGGATCCCTGGGCGACGATGGATATGTCGCGCTCGGCGCGCGTGGAGACGCGCGGCGCCTGGGCCAGTTTCAGCCAGGCGGAGTCGGTGCGCGTCGGGGTCCACAGCATGGTGGCATTGGCGGAATAGTTCGTACCATTCCGGCTACTCTTGTCGGCCCGTGCTCCCATACCCAGTTTCAGGGTGTCGGGCAGCAGCGTCCAGTCGTCGTGCAGGAAAATGCCGGTGTTTTTCTGGTTGTACGATGAGCCGCTCACCTTGATGTAGGGTTCGTTGGTTGAAATCTCATCCATCGATGAGCGGTGGTTGAGACCCCAGATCAAGTCGTGCTGCTTGAGGACCAGGCGGCCCTGATAGTCCATGTCATAGGTATTGCGGCTCTCGTGGATGAAGTCGGTAATGTCGATGCCGGAGTTGATCACCGACATCAGCAAGGAAGATTCGATGCCGGCATCGCTCAGCCACCGATAGCGACCGACCAGGCTCTGACTGTTCAGCTCCTGTGTCGGGAAGTAGGGAGAAACGTGAAGTCCGGGCTGGTTCCAGTCCGGTTTGGTCCGCCAGATGTCGCCGGTTCTCGACTGGGTGGCGTTGGCCCAGATGCTCAGATCGCGGCCGCCGCCCAGCGCATGGTCGAGACGAAAGTCGACCAGCATGTTATCCAGGCGGTCGCGGGCATTTCCTGGGTAACCGTGTTGTTGGGAGTTGTCGATATGACGCCCCTGGGCGGAAAGGCGCCAACTGGTGCTGTCATTGACGACCTGTCCGAACCGGGCGTACAGGTTGCCGTTGCCCTGCGTGCCGCCGGCAACGCTGAGTGCGGCCCCCGCCTGACTGCGCGTTGGCTTGCTGATGATGTTGATCAGGCCATTGACCGCGTTGGCGCCCCACATGACCGCCCCGGCTCCGCGAATGACTTCGATGCGCTCGATATCCTCAAGCGGAATCGGATCGAGCTCCCACATGACGCCGGCAAATAGCGGGTGATAGATGCTGCGGCCATCGATCAGGACTTGCAGCTTGGTCGCGAATCGTCCGTTATGGCTGCGTGCAGTGACCGCATAGCGGCCATTGTCGATTTGCGCGACCTGGATGCCCGGCACCATGCGCAATACATCGGGCAGGGCCTGTGCACCAGACGCCGGATGTCTTCAGAGGAAATGACGAAAGCCGCAGCGGCCACGTCGGAGATACTCTGACTCTTGCGTGTGACCGAGGTGATGTCGGTCTTGACGAGCTCTTCGAGACTCAGGTCATCGATAAAAGGGTCGGTAGCCAGGCTGTTTGTCGAGAAGCCTGAAAGGAGTGCCAGCAAAACGCTTGCATATCTCATTGTTGCTCCCAATATGCGGCATATCATAAATATTGTTTTTGTTAATTTGTAGCTTCGCCCGTGATTTTCGCCTTGGCTGTTTGATAATGCAAGCTGAATTAGCAGGAAATTGATAAGGCTATTTATAAAAATGTGAAATATTTCAGCCTGGCATCGTTTTTCGCATCAACTGGGCGGGCTGGGGTTTGGATGCCCGTGTTGTCGGCTTCCGGGGGCGAATCGTCGGAGAGCAACCTACCCCGCCTGTGCTGTCGCTCAGCTGAGCAGGGCAACCGCCTTGATCTGGGCGCGCAGGACGAGGCCGGGGCGTATTTCGAGCTTCTCGGCTGATCGTCGGGTAATGCGCGCGAGCAAAGGCTCGCCACCTGCCTGTAATTTGACCATAACGTGGCCCGGGGTGTCGGTTGGCGCCAGGTCGATGACGGTGGCGGTCACACAATTCAGGATGCTGGACAACATTTGCGGCACCAGCGCCAAGCTGACATCCCGGGCGTGAATGCGGCAGCGCAGCGTCGTGCCGATGGCTTCGCTGCGGCGGGAAACGAAGATCATGCCACCCGAAAACTCGAGGCGCGTGAGGTCGTCGGCTTCGTGAGCCGCGATGCGGGCATCAATGACGACCCCTGCATCGTCGGCAAAGGCTGCCGGCAAGTCGATGCGGCCGAGCACGTCGTTGAGCGGTCCGCTGGCGACCGCCTTTCCGTTGTCGAGCAGAACCAGGTGGTCGGCCAGGCGCGCCACTTCGTCCGGAGCGTGACTGACGTAGATGATTGGAATATCCAGGTCGCGGTGCAGGCGTTCGAGGTAGGGAAGGATTTCGTTCTTGCGCCGGAGGTCGAGGGCGGCCAGCGGCTCATCCATCAGCAGTATCCGTGGGGCGGCCAGCAAGGCACGGGCGATGGCCACGCGCTGGCGTTCTCCCCCTGACAATTGCCGTGGCGAGCGCTCGAGCAAAGGGGCGATGCCGAGCAGGTCGGCGACATCGGAGATGCTCAGGATGCTGGCGCCGCGAGCCCGACGTTGGCCGTATTCCATGTTTCCGCGTACCGAAAGGTGAGGGAAGAGGCCGGCGTCCTGGAAAACGACCCCCAGGGCACGCTGGTGTGGCGGCAGGAAAATGCCGCGCGTTTCGTCCTGCCATACCGCGTCACCAAGGGCGAAATAGCCTTGGTTTGCCCGTTCCAGGCCGGCCATGGCACGCAGGCAGGTGGTCTTTCCCGAGCCGGAATGGCCGAACAGCGCGGTTACGCCCTGTCCGGGCAATCTCAAGTCGACATCGAGCGAAAACTCGGCCCGCTCAATAAGAAAGCGCGCGCTGATTTCACCGCTCATGGCGTCCTCCGCGTGCCGGGTTGAAGGTATACAAGGCCATCAACACCATGAAGCTGAACAGAACCATGCCACCGGACAGCCAGTGGGCCTGGGTATATTCCAATGCCTCGACATGATCGTAGATCTGTACCGAGACGACGCGCGTCTTTTCCGGAATGTTGCCGCCGATCATCAGTACAATGCCGAATTCGCCCACTGTATGGGCAAAGCCGAGAATGGCACCGGACAGGAAACCCGGCTTGGCGAGTGGTACCGCGACCGACCAGAAGGTGTCCCAGGGACTTGCGCGCAGCGTGGAGGCCACTTCCAGCGGTCCGTCACCGATGGCTTCGAAGGCGTTCTGTATGGGTTGCACGACGAAGGGCAGGGAATAGAACACCGAGGCGATGACCAGGCCAGGGAAGGTAAAGGGCAGCAGGCCGAGGCCCAGCGATTGTGTTAGCTGACCGATGGGCCCGTGCGGCCCCATGGTGACCAGCAGGTAGAAGCCGAGAACTGTTGGCGGCAGGACCAAGGGCAAGGCAACGACCGCACCGACCGCGCCCTTGAAAACCGAGCGGGTGCGTGCCAGCCACCAGGCGATCGGCGTACCAATGATGAGCAGCAGCAGCGTGACAATCGTGGCCAGTTTCAGGGTCAGCCAGACGGCTGCGAGATCGGTACTATCCATGCGGGCCAGGACGGTGGGAAAAGTTCAGGCAGTTTACACAGGGTTGACGCGATACCGAAGTGCCCTGAACGCATGGCATGCATTCCTTGCGATGGCGAAAATCAATTCCATGTGAATTTGCTCACGGACGTTTTTTTTCGCCTGGGTGACACTGACATCAAGCCAATACGAAAGCCGGATCATGTCAAGCATTTACTCCAAGACGCTACGCCCGCAGCCCGCTGACGCCGCGCGGGGCAAATCCGTGATGCAATCAGGTCAGGACGAAATCGGTGCCTTTAGCCTGCGCGATACCCTGAGCGGCATTTCGGTTCGTGAAGCCAACTTCGGCGAGTTTCTCGCCGCCATGAAACAACGTGGCATGCTGGCAGCCAAGGTCTGAACGGGAAAATGTTCGCCGACGGATGCTTCTCGGCGTCTCGGTCGTGCAACGACCGGAAGGGTGGTGCCCATGGGCAGGATCGAACTGCCGACCTCTCCCTTACCAAGGGAGTGCTCTACCACTGAGCCACATGGGCAACCTGGTGCGTCCTGACGGGGTCGAACCGCCGACATTCGCCTTGTAAGGGCGACGCTCTACCAACTGAGCTAAGGACGCGAAAGGGGGCGCATTGTAACCGATATCTGCCGGAAGTCGAGCCTTTGTCGCGCTAAATGTGAGAAAAAGCCCGATTTTTCCGGTCCGGTTCGTGCCCTACGGGAAAGTCCGAACTTGCTGCGGAGTTCCGAACCCCCGACAATGCGCTGCTTTTCAGGCCCGCTGTTCCCTCGTTACGCTGACGGCAGCGAATCCAGAATCCCTTTCTTGCGAATAGCCATGCACCGTATATTGCTTGCGTTCCTTCTGTTGCCCGCCACCGCCTTCGCTGCCGGTTCCCTGCCATCGGTCGGCGGCATTCCCGTCGATTTCATCCTCTTCGCCTTGACCTTGCTCGGTGTCGCGCTGTTCCATCACGCCACCTTGTATGTCGCGCTGACCGGCTTGGTCACCATCAGCCTGTACAAGATACTGTTCACCGGCTTCAAGACCGGCCTCGGCGTCGCCGGCTGGTTCGGCCACCTCGGCCATGAATGGGTGACCATCGCCAACCTGTTCTGCCTGCTCACCGGTTTTGCCCTGCTTGCCCGCCATTTCGAGAAGAGCCACGTGCCGGTCATCCTGCCCAAGTTTCTGCCCGACGATTGGAAAGGCGGCTTCGTTTTGCTGGCCATGGTCTTCGTCATCTCCAGCTTCCTCGACAACATCGCTGCCGCGCTGATCGGCGGCGCCATGGCCCACCAGCTGTTCAAGGGCAAGGTCCATATCGGCTTCCTCGCTGCCATCGTTGCCGCTTCCAACGCTGGCGGCTCTGGCTCGGTGGTCGGCGATACCACCACCACGATGATGTGGATCGACGGCATCAGCCCGCTCGTCGTTTTCGATGCCTACGTCGCCGCCGGCGTCGCGCTGCTCATCATCGGCTACTTCGGTGCCAAGCAGCAGCACGCCTACTGCCCGATCATCAAGCATGCCCACAGCCACACCAAGGTCGACTGGGGACGCATCTTCATCGTCGTCACCATGCTCGTCTTCGCGGTCGTCACCAACATCACCATCAACGTCAAGTTCCCCGAACTGGCCGAACATTTCCCCTTCATCGGTGTTGCCGTGTGGGCGGCCATCCTGCTTACCATTCCGGTACGCCGCCACGACTGGGAACTGTTGCCGGAAACGATCAAGGGATCCATCTTCCTGCTCTCGCTGGTGCTTTGCGCCTCGATGATGCCGGTCGAGGAACTGCCTCCGGCTTCCTGGCAATCCGCCTTCGTTCTCGGCTTTGTTTCCGCCGTCTTCGACAACATCCCGCTGACCGCGCTGGCTCTGCGTCAGGGCGGATTTGACTGGGGCTTCCTGGCCTACGCCGTCGGCTTCGGCGGTTCGATGCTGTGGTTCGGTTCCTCGGCCGGCGTCGCGCTGTCCAACATGTTCCCGGAGGCCAAGTCGGCGGCGCAGTGGCTGCGCCACGGCTGGCACGTGGTCGTCGCCTACGTGGTCGGTTTCATGGTCATGCTCGCCGTGCTCGGCTGGCATCCCGATGCCGGGCACAAGCAAGTCGCCGAACCGGTCAAGGCCGAAACATCGGTGGCCGTACCCGCCCAATAGTCAGGGAGTCCGTTGGCGTTTTGCAAAGGGCGGCCGCGGCCGCCCTTGTCGTTTCTACGCGGCCTGTCGTCATATTCGAGTCAGCTTGCGATGCTAGATTCTTTCGATTGCCTTTGGCTTGGCTGAAGGCGGCACTCGAAGAAAACCGGTGTAAACCCACCGACAGGGGGAATCATGCAGTCACGTCAGGCCTTGTCCACGCTGACACTGGGCGCAATCGGCGTCGTCTTTGGCGATATTGGCACCAGTCCGCTCTATGCCTTGAAGGAAATCTTCAACGGCCACCATCCCATCCCGGTCACGCCGGACAATATTCTCGGCATCCTGTCGATGGTGTTCTGGTCGATCATGCTGCTGGTTTCGCTCAAATACGTTTTGGTGATCATGCGTGCCGACAATCGCGGCGAGGGCGGTTCGCTGGCCCTGCTGGCGCTGGTTACGGAGCGCGCCAGGAATCCGCGTCTGGCCTGGATCGTTACCTTGCTCGGCATCTTCGCGGCGGCGCTGTTCTACGGCGACAGCATGATTACCCCGGCCATCTCGGTGCTATCTGCTGTCGAGGGGCTGGAGCTGGTGACGCCGACATTAAAGCCCTATGTCATTCCGATCACGCTGGCCATTCTGACCGGGCTGTTCTTCATCCAGAAACGCGGCACCGGCTCGGTCGGCCTCTTCTTCGGGCCGATCATGACCGGCTGGTTCGCCGTCCTGGGGCTGCTCGGCGTGTTGCAGATCGTGCACAACCCCGGCGTACTGGCCGCATTGAATCCGCTGTATGCCCTCGGTTTCATTGGCGCCCATCCGGGCCTCGCCTTTCTGGCGCTGGGTTCGGTCGTGCTGGCTGTCACCGGCGGCGAGGCGCTCTATACCGACATGGGGCATTTCGGTCGTTTTCCCATCCGCCTGGCCTGGTTCGCCTTCGTGATGCCGGCGCTGGTTCTCAATTACTTCGGCCAGGGGGCTCTGCTGCTGGCCGAACCGGAGGCGATCGAAAACCCCTTCTTCCACCTGGCGCCCGATTGGGCACTGATCCCGATGCTGGGATTGGCTACCCTGGCGACGGTGATCGCCTCGCAGGCGGTCATTTCGGGGGCTTTCTCGGTGGCGCGCCAATCGGTGCAGATGGGCTTGCTGCCGCGCATGCAGATTGTCCATACCTCGGGCAACGAGGAAGGGCAAATCTATGTTCCCTTTACCAACTGGAGCCTTTATCTGGCCGTCGTGGCGCTGGTCATCGGCTTCAAATCGTCGTCCAACCTGGCGGCTGCCTACGGCATTGCGGTGACCGGGACGATGCTGATCGATACCATCCTGCTCGCCTTCGTGATGGCGCTGATGTGGAAATGGCACTGGTCGGTCGCGGCGCTGGTGGCCGGCTTCTTCCTGACGGTGGATGTCGCCTTCTTTGCCGCCAATGCCATCAAGATTCCTGAAGGCGGCTGGTTCCCGATCGCCATGGGGCTGATCTCATTCACCGTGCTGACCACCTGGCGGCGCGGGCGGCGGCTGGTGTCGCAGGAGATGGCCAAGCAGAGCATTCCGATGGAAGACTTCATCACCGCCATCGACGACGTGCATCGCATCAACGGCACTGCCGTCTTCATGACCAGTTCCAAGGAGGGCGTGCCGCCGGCCTTGCTGCACAACCTCAAGCACAATCAGGTGCTGCACGACCGCGTCGTGCTGGTCACCGTACAAACGGCCGACACACCGCACGTCAACGACATGGATCGCATCTACCTGCACCGCATGGGCAAGGGCTTCATGCGGGTGATCGTTCGCTACGGATTCATGGAAAGCCCGGATATTCCGGCCGTTCTCGACCAGTGCAAGCACCAGGGTGAACGCTTCGACATGATGGAGACGACTTTCTACCTGTCGCGGGAAACCATCGTGCCGTCGATGACCCGCCGCATGACGCTGCTCCGGGCCCGCCTGTTCGCCTTGATGTCGAAGAACGCCACCAGTGCCAGCGATTTCTTCCAGATTCCGACCAATCGGGTAGTCGAACTGGGTACGCAACTGGTTATCTGAGGGTTTCGGCGATAGGGATAGAACGGAAGTCGACGGTGCTTGGCTTTGATGATTGAGTTTTTATTGTTTTTGGTGAATCATAGGCCGACATGGTCGCCCGTCTTCTCCGTCCCGACGTTGTTTCCTCCCCGCAGCATCTCCAGCTATCCGAATTGATCTCAGCGCTGAGTCACGCGCTGGATATCACCGAAGGGCAGCCGGAGGGGCACTGCGTGCGTTGCTGCTGGATAGGCATGCACATCGGTCGGCGCTTCGGCCTGGATGACGGCGAACTATGGAACCTCTACTACACGCTCTTGCTCAAGGATCTGGGGTGCAGCAGCAATGCGGCGCGTATCTGCGAGCTGTATCTGACCGACGACCTCCGATTCAAACGCGATTTCAAGACGGTTGGCGACAGCCTGCCCCAGGTGCTCGGCTTCGTGCTCGGGCATACCGGCTTGAAGGCGCCGCTGGCCGAGCGTTTCCGCAGCGTGCTGACCATTTTCCGGGAGGGTGACGAGATCGCCCAGGAGCTGATTTCCACGCGTTGCCAGCGCGGAGCCGATATTGCCCGCTTGCTGCGCTTCCCCGACAGCGTGGCAGCCGGTATTTATAGCCTCGACGAGCATTTCAATGGCCAGGGAAGGCCGCAGAGGCTGGCTGGCGAGGCGATCCCGCTCTACTCGCGCATCGCGCTGCTGGCTCAGGTTGTCGACGTATTTCATACGGCGGGTGGCCCGCAGGCTGCTGTCAACGAAGTGCGCGGCCGCTCTGGAAGCTGGTTCGATCCCGCGCTGGTCGGGATTTTCAATGACCTTGCCGCCGAGGATACCTTCTGGGCGACGCTGGCCTCCTCGGATGTGATGCATGCCATTCTGGCGCTCGAACCGGCCAGTCACATCGTCGCGCTCGATGACGATTACCTGGACGACATTGCAGCGGCCTTCGGTCAGGTCGTCGACTCGAAAAGTCCCTACACCAGCGGCCACAGCGCCCGGGTCGCGCTGTATACCGACCTGATTGCCGAAACGCTCGGTTTGCCGCTTGATCGTCGGCGCTGGCTCAAGCGCGGCGCCTTGCTGCACGATGTCGGCAAGCTTGGGGTGAGCAACAGCATCCTCGACAAACCCGGCAAGCTCGATGCCGACGAGTGGGCCGCCGTACAGTCCCATGCTGCCTATACCGAGGCGATCCTGTCGCGTATCGGTGCCTTTGCCGAATTGGCGGTCGTCTCTGCGGCACACCACGAGCGACTGGACGGCAAGGGCTATCCGCGCGGATTGCTGGCCGATCAAATCACGCTTGAAACGCGCATCATCACCACTGCCGACATCTTCGACGCCATCACCGCCGAACGCCCGTATCGCGGTGCCGTGCCGATTCCGAAAACGCTGGAGATCATGGCCGAAAACGTCGGGACAGCCATCGATCCCGAGTGTTTCGAAGCCTTGAAGAAAGCCATTGCCCACTTGCCGGCCTGAGCGTTTGCGGCAAGGTTTTGGCGTTCACCCGGTAAAATACGCGTTTTGCTCGCCGGCCAGTCCGGACAAGGTTTCATTGCATGACTACTGAACTCAAAGTGCCGACCGTCGGTATCGTTTCCCTGGGCTGCCCCAAGGCAGGCTCGGACACCGAACGCATTCTCACCAAGCTGCGCGCCGAAGGCTACAACCTGTCGCCCAACTACGATGACGCCGACCTGGTCATCGTCAACACCTGCGGCTTCATCGACGCTGCCGTCGAGGAGTCGCTCGACGCCATCGGCGAGGCGCTCAGCGAAAACGGCAAGGTCATCGTCACCGGCTGCCTGGGCGCCAAGGGTGACATCGTGCAGACGACGCACCCGTCCGTGTTGGCCGTCACCGGTCCGCATGCCGCCGACGAGGTGATGGGCTACGTGCACCAGCACCTGCCCAAGCCGCACGATCCCTACACCGACCTCGTGCCGCCGCAGGGCGTGCGCCTGACGCCGGACCACTACGCCTACCTGAAGATTTCCGAAGGCTGCAACCACAGCTGTACCTTCTGCATCATTCCGTCACTGCGCGGCCCGCTCGTTTCGCGCCCGGTCGGCGACGTCCTGGCCGAAGCCGAGAACCTGGCCCGTGCCGGCGTCAAGGAACTGCTGGTGATCTCGCAAGACACCTCGGCCTACGGTGTCGATGTGAAATACCGTACCGCCTTCTGGGGCGGCAAGCCGGTGAAGACCCGCCTCAAGGAACTGTGCGAGGCCATGGCGCAGTTCGGTATCTGGGTCCGTTTGCACTACGTCTATCCGTATCCCTCGGTCGACGACGTCATTCCGCTGATGGCCGAGGGCAAGATCCTTCCCTACCTCGATGTGCCGTTCCAGCACGCCAGTCCGGAGATCCTCAAGGCCATGAAGCGCCCGGCCTCGGCCGAGAACACGCTGGAGCGCATCGCCAAGTGGCGCTCGATCTGCCCGGAAATCGTCATCCGCTCGACCTTCATCACCGGCTTCCCCGGCGAAACGGAAGAGGATTTCGACCAGCTCATCCAGTTCCTCGAAGATGCACAGCTCGACCGCGTCGGTGCCTTTGCCTACTCGCCGGTCGAAGGTGCGGCGGCCAACGATCTGGGCCTGCTGCTGCCGGAAGACGTGCGCGAGGATCGCCGCCGTTGGCTGATGCAGGTGCAGGAAGATATCTCCGCTGACAAGCTGGCCGCCAAAATCGATAGCGTGATCGAAGTGCTGGTCGACGAAGTCGACGAGGAAGGCACCATTGCCCGCTCCAAGGCCGATGCGCCGGAGATCGATGGCCTGGTCTATATCGACGGCCATTTCGACGCCCAGCCGGGTGACTTCCTGCAGGTCAAGGTCATCGATGCCGACCACCATGACCTCTACGCCCAGATCGCCTGATCTGATTTCCACTTTGGTTGGCATCGTCGGTGCCAACCAGGTGCTGACCGAACCGGCTGATATCGCGCCTTTCGTCACCGATTGGCGCGGTCGTTATCGCGGCGCGGCGCGCTGCGTCGTGCGGCCCGCCCACACCGCTGAAGTAGCGGCCGTGGTCAAGGCCTGTGCCGAAACCGGCACGGCCATCGTACCGCAGGGGGGCAATACCAGCTTGTGCGGTGCGGCGACGCCGGATGCGGCGGGCGAGGCGGTCGTCCTCAGTTTGGGGCGATTGAATCGTGTTCTGGCCCTCGATACCGGTAACAACACCATCACCGTCGAGGCAGGGTGTACCCTGGCCGCCGTGCAGGAGGCGGCGCGTGCCGCCGACCGGCTGTTTCCGCTGGCGCTGGCCTCCGAAGGCAGCTGTCAGATCGGCGGCAACCTGTCGACCAACGCCGGCGGCGTCCAGGTCCTGCGTTACGGCAACGCCCGTGAACTGACCCTCGGCCTGGAAGTCGTGCTGCCCAATGGCGAAGTCTGGGCTGGTCTGCGCGGTCTGCGCAAGGACAACACCGGCTACGACCTGAAACATCTGTTCATCGGCGCCGAAGGAACGCTGGGCGTCATCACCGCCGCCGTCCTCAAGCTTTTTCCGCTGCCGAAGCGGCAAACCACCTGCTGGCTCAATGTGGCCTCGCCGGCGGCGGCCGTCACTCTGCTCAATGCTGCCAAATCGGCTTTCGATGCCCAACTCACGGCTTTCGAACTGGTATCGGAAACCGCGTTGCAACTGGTATTGAAGAATATTCCGGGGGCTGCGCGCCCGGGCGACGCCAGCCCGTGGTACGTACTGGCCGAGTTCTCCGATACCGAACCGGCTTCCGTCGAAGCTTGGCTCGCGGCACGCCTGGCAGCCGGCGAGGTGAGCGATGGCGTGCTGGCTGCCTCCGAAACCCAGGCCGGAAAGCTCTGGGCCTTGCGCGAGCATATTTCCGAAGCGCAGAAGATCGAAGGCGTCAGCATCAAACACGACGTGGCGGTGCCGGTGTCGCGTATCGCCGATTTCCTGGCGGCTGCCGATGCGGCGCTGGCGAAAGCCTACCCGGGGATTCGCGTCGTTGCCTTCGGGCATGTCGGGGATGGCAACCTGCACTACAACCTGTCCAAACCCGACGCCCAGGACAACGCGGCCTTCCTTGCCGGCCAGCCGCAGGTCAATCGCATCGTGCATGACCTGGTCCATGCCTTTGCCGGTTCGATTTCCGCTGAGCACGGGCTGGGGCAACTCAAGCGCGACGAGATACTGCGCTACAAGAGCGCGGTGGAGATGGCGACGATGCGCTCGATCAAGCAGGCGCTGGACCCGCGCGGTCTGATGAATCCGGGCAAGGTGCTCTAAGCGCCGTGCGGCGCGCCAAGATGGTGGCTCAGGCCGATACGAGGTCGGCGGTCACTTCGGGCGTGGGCAGTTGCAGCGGGACGGCGAAGCTGAACACACTGCCTTGACCCGGGCTGCTGTCGATGCGCAGTTCTCCACCCAGCAGTTTGCTCAGGCGGCGAACGATCGCCAGGCCGACGCCCAATCCGCCGTGGCGTCTGATACTGGAGCCATCGGCCTGGATCAGCAGCCCTTCGATGGCTTTCAACACATCCGGCGACATGCCGTGACCGGTATCGCTGACGGCAAATTCAATCCAGACGGTATCGCCGGCTTGCTGCCTGACCTTGGCGGAGACGCTGACGGTACCCGTCTCGGTGAATTTGATCGCATTGTCGATCAGGTGGTCGAGTGCATTGAACAGGCAGTCGCTGTCGCCAACGACAGTCTTGGGGGTGTCTGGGGAAGCGGTGTGATGAATCGCAAGCCCCTTGGCGGTGGCATCGCCGCGGCGGCGATGCGTTGCCCGGGCGAGCAGGTCGGCGCACAGGAAGGGGGCGGGGGTCAATTCAATCTGATCCGCCTCGAGTTCCGATAGCTTGATCAGGTTGTTAATTTGCGTCATCAGGAGCGTCGACGACATCTGGAGGTGCTTGAGCAATTCCTTCTGCTCCGGCGGCGCGTCGAGCATCAGCAGATCGGAGATGCCGATGATGCCATTCATCGGCGTGCGGAGTTCGTGGCTGATATTCGACAGGAACTCGGTTTTTGCACGGAGCGATTGCTCGGCGACCTCGCGGGCGTGGGCGAGGTGGGCGGCCAATTTGGTCTGCTCGCGTTCGAGCCGGATTGTGTCATGCAAGGTTTCGTTGAAAAACTGGGCACTGCGGGTGACGGTCACCAAGAAGAGCAGGCTCATCAGCGAGAAGGCGATTCCCGTGCTGTCGGCGCTGAACCCGCAGAGCGCAACGGCCAGGACGATCGGCCAGGCATAGCAGCGAAAGGCGGTGAGGTCCGCCGCGACAACCTGTACCGCGCCCGCCACCATGCCGGCCATGACAAAGGCCGTGAACAGCTTCAGTACCGGGTCGCCAGCCGTCATGAAGAGGACGGCACCACTGGCCCAGGTCAAGCCGCCGAGGCAGGCGCCGACGATGGCGCGCTGGCGCCAGCGTGCGGCGTGGGCATCGCGCTCGGCGGTGTCCTGCCGCCGATAGACGCGGTCGGCGAACAGGCGCAGCAGGGCGACGGCCAGGGCGACGCTGCCCCAGGCGATCAAGTATTCCTTGGCTAGGTGTGCCGAGCCGAGCCAGACCAGAAGGGCCGTGTTAAGAATGGAAACGATCTGTCCCAGTCGCAGGTTGCGATACAGCAGGGCAACTTGCGGACCCAGAACATCGGGATCGTTTCCGGAGGTCAATTCAGTGCCCGTCCTTCGCTGGCTGCGAACAGCGCCGCAACGTCGTCCGGCGTGAAGCGATATTCGCGGTTGCAGATGTCGTCGCGAATCAGGATCTCGCCGTGCTCGGCGAGGATGGCTTCGGCGTCCGCACGGCCAATGCCGCGGATCATGTCGCGCACCTTTTCCCAGTCTTCCGGGCAGTGGTAGGCGACGGGCAGCGGATCGTAGAGGCGGATGCCGTGCGCCTCGATATCTTCGTGGAAAAGGCGGGTGAGCAGGCTTTCCGCTTCCAGTTCGAGCAATTCGGCGGTTTTTACCGTCGCGGCAAGTTGCGTGATGCGGTGCCAGCCATCCGGATCGCGGGCATCGGCATCCGGCATTTTCTGCAGGAACAGGCAGACGGCCGCACGCGGGCTCGCGGTGGCGAACAGGCGGGAAGGCTGCTGCTCGGATTGTTCCAGATAGTGTTCGAAAATGCCGGCAATGCTGTCGCCGACCATGGGGACGTAGCTCTGGTAAGGCTGGCGCGCGGTCGGCAGGTCGAGGCTCATCAGCAACTGGCCGCCCTGGTGCGCGCCGAGTAGCTCGGGTACCGGCGCCGGCAGCACGACCAGGTTGCTGCGCGCCATGCCGCGCATCTGCAGCTTTTCGTTGCAGTCCATGACCAGCAACTGGATCGGGCCGCCGCCGCGCAATTGCAGGGTCAGGCGGCCGGGTTGCTTCAACTGGGCGGCGATCAGCGCGGTGACGGCAGCCGTTTCGCCGAGCAATTGTGCGACGGTGGGCTGGTAGTCGCGGTCGTGCTGCATGGCCGCCCAGGCATCGCCGAGGTGCACGAAGGCGCCACGAATATCCAGGCCTTCGAACAGGAAGCGGCGGACGAAACTGTCACTCATTTCTTCAGCTCCGCCGCATAGGTTTCCGGGGCAAAACCGACCAGCAGTGTCGTGCCGGTATCGAGTACCGGGCGCTTGATCAGTGACGGATACTCGGCCATCAGTTTCAGCGCCTTGGCTTCATCGACGTCGGCGCGTTCCGCGTCCGACAGCTTTTTCCACATCAGGCCGCGCGTATTGAGCAGTTTTTGCCACCCGGCCCGCGCCGCCCAGTCGGGCAACCGGCTCTCGGCGACGCCGGCCTTCTTGTAATCGACGAATTCATAGGCGACGCCATTTTCGGTCAGCCAGTTCATGGCTTTTTTCATGGTGTCGCAGTTCTTGATGCCGTATACCTGGATCATGTCTGGTCATTCTAGCGAAGGAGGTAAATTTTATCATTTCATTGCCCGGGCGCCTGAGATCGACAAAAAAGGCAGCCACGCGGGCTGCCTTTTCGGGGGTGAGCGACTTTCCGCCGGGCGCCGAGCTTACTTCCGCAACTTGGCGAAGGCGGCAGCCATCGCGTTGCCCGAGGGGGGGGCGCTGCTGTGCCGGGACTGTCCGCTGCCGGAGTGCTGTTTCGACAGCGGCGCACCGCGCTGGGCGCCGGCTTCGTGGCTGCGGCCCTTGCCCGGCTCGTCGGACATGCGCATGGTCAGCGCGATGCGCTGGCGCTGCAGGTCGACTTCGAGCACCTTGACCTTGACCACCTGGCCGGCCTTGACCACGTCGTGCGGGTCCTTGACGAAGGTATTGGACAGCGCCGAGACATGCACCAGGCCGTCCTGATGCACGCCGATATCGACGAAGGCGCCGAAGGCGGCGACGTTGGTGACGACGCCTTCGAGGATCATGCCCGGGCGCAGGTCCTTCACTTCCTCGACGCCGTCGGTGAAGGTCGCCGTCTTGAATTCCGGGCGCGGGTCGCGGCCCGGCTTTTCCAGTTCCTTCAGGATGTCCTGCACGGTCGGCAGGCCAAAGCGCTCGTCGGTGAACTTGCTGGCGTTCAGGCTCTTCAGCAGACGGCCGTCGCCCATGATTTCCTTGATCGGCTTCTTCAGGTCGACAATGATCTTTTCGACCAGCGGATAGGCTTCCGGATGGACCGACGAGGCGTCGAGCGGGTTGTCGCCGTTCGGCACACGCAGGAAGCCAGCGGCCTGTTCGAAGGTTTTGTCGCCGAGGCGCGGTACCTTCTTCAGGTCGTCGCGGCTCTTGAACGCGCCGTTGGCGTCGCGGTAGCTGACGATATTGGCGGCCAGGCCGGCGTTGAGGCCGGAGATGCGGGTGAGCAGCGGCACCGAGGCGGTGTTCACATCAACGCCGACGGCATTGACGCAGTCCTCGACCACGGCATCGAGATTACGCGCCAGCTTGGTCTGCGACACGTCGTGCTGGTACTGGCCGACACCGATCGACTTCGGCTCGATCTTGACCAGTTCGGCCAGCGGGTCCTGCAGGCGGCGGGCGATGGATACCGCGCCACGGATCGACACGTCGAGATCGGGGAATTCCTTGGCGGCCAGTTCGGAGGCGGAGTAGACCGAAGCGCCGGCTTCGGAGACGACGATCTTGGTCAGGCGTGCTTCCGGATACTTCTTCATGACGTCCTGCACCAGCTTGTCGGTTTCACGGCTGGCCGTGCCGTTTCCGATGGCGACCAGCGATACGCCATGCATCGAAGCGAGGCGGGCGATGGTCGAGATCGAGCCGCCCCAGTCGTTGCGCGGCTCATGCGGGTAGATGGTGGCGGTGTCGAGCAGCTTGCCGGTGGCGTCGACGACGGCGATCTTGCAGCCGGTGCGGATGCCCGGGTCGATGCCCATGGTCACGTGCTGGCCGGCCGGCGCGGCGAGCAGCAGGTCCTTGAGGTTCTTGCCGAAGATGCGGATGGCTTCTTCCTCGGCCCGCTCGCGCAACTCGTTCATCAACTCCAGCTCGAGGTGGGTATAGACCTTGACCTTCCAGGTCCAGCGCACGGTGTCCTGCAGCCATTTATCGGCCGGGCGGTTCTGGTGCTTGATGCCGAAGCGGGCGGCGATGCGCTGCTCGCAGGGATTGGGGCCGGGCTTGATGTTGTCCTCGTCGAGTTCCGAATCGAGCACCAGCGTGACACCCAGCACGCCTTCGTTGCGGCCGCGCAGCAGGGCGAGGGCGCGGTGCGAGGGCATGGCCTCGATCGGTTCGGCGAAGTCGAACCAGTCGCGGAACTTGGCCCCTTCGGCTTCCTTGCCCTCGACGACTTTCGAGCGGACCTGGCCATGCTCGGTGAGGTATTCGCGCAACTGGGCCAGCAGGTCGGCATCCTCGGCGAATTTTTCCATCAGGATCTGGCGGGCACCGTCGAGCACGGCCTTGGTGTCGGCGAAACCGGCTTCGGCGTTGAGGTATTTTTCGGCTTCGTCTTCCGGCGTCAGGTTCGGATCTTCGAGCAGGCCGAGGGCCAGCGGCTCGATGCCGGCTTCGCGGGCGATCTGGGCCTTGGTACGGCGCTTCTGCTTGTACGGCAGGTAGAGGTCTTCGAGGCGCTGCTTGGTTTCGGCGTCGTCGATCTCGGCCTTCAGCTCGGGCGTCAGCTTGCCCTGTTCCTCGATGCTGGCCAGGATGGCCGCACGGCGGTCTTCCAGCTCGCGCAGGTAGCCGAGGCGCTCTTCCAGTGTCCGCAGCTGGGTGTCGTCCAGTCCGCCGGTGACTTCCTTGCGGTAGCGGGCAATGAAGGGCACGGTGGCGCCTTCGTCGAGCAGGGCGATGGCGGCGTTGACCTGGGCCGGGCGAACGTTCAGTTCAAGGGCGATGCGGTGTTCTATGGGTGCGAGCATGGGTGCGGCAGTGCAGCAAAAAAGGGGGGTGAACTATGCGCAATACTTCCGGAAAATACAACCTCGCGCAGTTGGTGTAGGATGGTTGGGATCGATATTCCAATTGAATCGAGGAGGAGGGGGTATGAAAGTAGAAACCTATTTGTTTGGTGCGGTCGAGGTGAGTCCGGAAAAGGTCATTGCATTCCCGAATGGCTTGGTCGGGTTCGAGCAGAACAAGCGGTTCATGCTGGTGCATGAGGAGGGCAAGGCGCAGCCGAGCAGTTACACGCTGCAGTCGCTGGACGATCCGGCGCTGGCCTTGCAGATCGTCGATCCGGTGACGCTCGGCTTCAACTATGAGCTGGCGCTGTCCGATGCCGAGATGGCCATCCTGCAATCGCCTGCCGTCGAGGATGTTGCCGTGATGCAGGTCTTGTTCAAGCAGGAGGAGGGTGGCAAGGCGGCGATCATCCCGAGCCTGCGCGCACCGCTGGTGATCAATACCAAGGCCCGTGTCGGCCTGCAGAAGGTCATGGAGCAGGTGAGCCAGAACATCACCCTGTCGAACCTGGCCAGCACCGTCTGAAACGAACGTTCCCGCTTTTTGAAAGGCCGCCCTCGTCATGATGGCGGCTTTTTTACGGGCGCTTACTTGCCGCGCTGCAGCCTTTTGGCGATTTCGCCGTCGCAGGCATTGGCTACCCGCGCATATTCTTCGTCGGTATCAATCAAGGCCTGCGCCGCGTCCACTTTCCTTAGCTCGCGCTGCACGTAAGGCAGCCAGCGTTCGTTCAGTTCGTCCTGCAAGCGCCCAGTGGACTGGCCGACCGGACCTCGCCACGGCCCGCCGGTGGCAAAACGGGCGTTGAGCGTATCGGCAAGTATTTTCTCGATGTCGGCCTGATGCTTGCGGTAAGCGTCCACGTGCCGCATCTCGTGTTCGTGAATTTCCTTGTGGGCGCAGCTGCCCGGCGGAAACTCGCGGGCCACGTAGACGGTCATCGGGCTGAACCCGTAGGTCAGGGCGATCTGCGGGCTGGCGCATTCCCAACGCTTGCTGTCGTCGACGATGCTTGGCGTGTTCGACGTGAAGCGTGCTGTCGCATTCCCCCGCGTCAGGCCGAGCACCTGCCGGCCGGGACGCGCCAGGGCCGAGCCGAGGTTGGTCAGCGAACGGTAGCTGTAGGTCGTGTTGAGCGCCAACGGCGTTTCCAGGAGCTTGACGGTCACCGAGGGCTTGGGGAGTTCGGCGCATGGGTCGGCCGCCCGGACTGGCGAGGCCAGGACCAGCAGGGCAAGGGCGACCAGGGGCGACATGGCGTGCTCAGATTTCCTGTAGCTGGTCGCGGTAGCGCGCGGCGTTGTCGACGTAGTGCTCGGCCGATTTTTTCAGGTTTGCGATATCCGCATCGCTCAGTTCGCGCACGACCTTGCCCGGCGAGCCAACGATCAGCGAACGGTCGGGGAAGACCTTGCCTTCGGGGATCAGCGTATTGGCGCCGACGATGCAGCCTTTGCCGATCACGGCGCGGTTGAGGACGACCGAGCCGATGCCGATCAGGCTGCCGTCGCCGACCGTGCAGCCGTGCAACATGACCAGGTGGCCGACAGTGACGTCGTTACCGATGTGCATCGGCACACCCTCGTCGGTGTGCAGCACCGAGCCGTCCTGGATATTGGTGTTGTCGCCGATGTGGATCGGGTCGTTGTCGCCGCGCAGGGTGGCGTTCCACCAGATCGAACTGTTCTTGCCGAGACGCACGTCGCCGATGACGGTGGCGTTGGGAGCGACCCAGGCGTTGTCGCCGAGTTGCGGCTGTTTGTCGCCGAGTTTGAAAAGGGGCATCTGTGTCTCCTGTTGATCGTGAAGGGCGGTCTTCGTGTCGGTCGACCCGGGGCCGGTCGCCAATGTTACGCTGAGAGCCGGCTGGGGGCAGCACTGCGGGCGATACATTGCAACAGGAGTCGATATGAATTTTCGTGGAATCAAGTCGTGGCAATGGATTGTGATGGCTATTGCGCTGCTGGCGGCAATCGATTGGGCCATCCAGCGGCCCGACCCGCGCACGCGCGAGTTGAACCGGGCGTTGGCGACGCAGGCCAGCCAGAAATTGCGGGACTACCCATATCCGTTCCATGTGATCCGGGTCGAAGGTGATACGGCGGTGATGGGCACGCCGCGCAATTTCGACGTGCCGGCCTTCCGCATGCTGGGGGTGCTGTATCCCGACATCAACGTCAAGGATGCCAACAACCCGGCCTTCATCGCCGTCGAGCGCCTGCTCGGCCAGGTTCAGGACGAAGCCAAGGATATCGTGCTGGCCCAACCGGGTATCAAGCAGGTGCGCTGGGAGCTCGACAGAAACTGGTTGCAGCGCAAGGGTATCGAGGTGCAGAAGTAGTGAAGGCTTGCTGGGGCGAGGCTTGACGCTTCAAATTGGAGCGGCGGTCTGTCGAAAAGACTACAAATCAATTGTCTTGAGGTGAGCCAGAAACAACCTGGGAGTTGGCTTTCAAACAGATGCTGGCTGAGATGCAGGCTGGTTTGAAAACGGTTGTTTGAGCATGACGAAGCAAATTTTTTTGGAGTAATCCGAAATGCCTATTTTGATTGGGCTGATTTGCGATATATAGTTGTGTATATAACGATTGGTGGCTATCTGGGTTGCCACTGAAACGGGGGGGGGTATGAAACGCTGTGCCATCGCTATTTTCATCGCACAATTGCTTGTCGGAGGGGCTCGTGCCGATTCGCAAGTATTCGCCCTGGGGGAAATCCGGGTCAGTGCAACATCTGTTAACGAGGATTCGCTAGGTAGCGTCAGTCTCGATGCTGACGAAATCCGCCAGAATGATCGCTACACCGTTGGCGAAGCACTCGACTTGGTGCCCGGAATCACCCTCAGCAAGCAAGGGCGGCGTAATGAACAAATGATCTGGATGCGTGGTTTCAATTTGCGTCAGGTGCCGGTCTTTCTAGATGGCATACCCATCTATGTGCCTTACGACGGGTATGTCGATTTCGGCCGATTTTCGACCTATGATCTCTCGCGCATCGAGGTCGCCAAGGGTTTTAGTTCCGCGCTCTACGGTGCCAATACCTTGGGGGGCGCTATCAACCTGATCAGCCGTCGCCCCAGCAAGGTTTTCGAGGGCGAATTTGGTGGCAGCATGAGCTTCACCAGCCGCGGCGAGTTCAATGGGCATCAGCTGTACACCAATGTGGGTACCAACCAGGGCATGTGGTACCTGCAAGCTGGTGCTTCCTATGCCAATCAGGATTTTTATCGCCTGCCCGACAATTTTTTACCTAGCGCTGCCGAAAACGGAGGGCGGCGTGAAAACAGTTCCTATCACGATGGCAAGATCAATCTTAAATTGGGCCTGACCCCAAATGCCACCGACGAATATGCCATCAACTATATCAATCAGCAGGGGGTCAAGGATGCTCCACCATACGCCGGGAACGCTCCTGCCAACGAGTCTCCGGCATACTGGCGTTGGCCGCAATGGGACAAGGAAAGCCTTTATTTCCTGTCGTCGACACGCATCGCTGAGCACACGCTGAAGCTGCGCGTCTATCACGACAGCTTCAAGAATTCATTGGCCAGCTATGACGACGCCAATTACAGCACGATGAAGAAAAGCACTTCGTCCAGGAGCTACTACGATGACTACACCAACGGTTTCAGCATTCAGGGGGATCTCCGCCTCTCGGTCGACAACCTGTTGCGTACCTCCTACAACATCAAGCACGATATCCACCGGGAGAACAGCCAAGGCGAACCGGTCCGCCGTTTCGAAGACCTGACGCAAACGCTCGCATTGGAAGATACGCACGCGATCACTGCCAAGCTTTCCCTGGTTGGCGGTATTTCCTTCGAGGAAAGAAAAAGCCTGGAAGCACAGGATTACAACAGCACCACCCGGAAGCTGTCGGATTTCGCACGCGCCGACAATTCGGCCACCAATGGTCAACTCGGCCTCAATTACGAGCTCAACAATAGCGATGCCTTGTATGCCAGCGTCGCCAGCAAATCGCGCTTTCCGACCATCAAGGATCGCTATTCGTATCGCAGGGGTCGTGGGCTTCCCAATCCCGAGCTCAAGACGGAGGAAGCTATCCACTATGAAATCGGCTACAACGGCAGGCTCGGCGAACGCTGGATGGTCAAGGCAGCAATCTTCCATAGCGACATCACCAACCTGATTCAGAGCAACACGTTGAACAGGAATTGCGGCCCGGCCAAGTGCCTACAGACGCAGAATATCGGCAAGGCGCAGTCCCGCGGCATCGAGCTGGGGATTGCCGGCAGCCTTGCCCGCTGGGACTTCAACGCCCATTACGCCTACCTGGAACGCGAAAACCTGTTCAATTCGGACAAAATGACTGACACACCCAGGCACAAGGTATTCGCCAACGCCATCTGGCATGCCGGTCATGGCTGGATGATCACTGGGACTACAGAGGCTTATTCGCGGCGCTATTCGTCGTCCGACGGTGTGCAGGTTGCCGATGGCTTCGCCGTCGCCCATCTCAAGGTCGGTTATCGCCTGACGGGGAGTACCTTGGTCGAGTTTCGCGTCCACAACCTGTTCGACAAGCTCTACGCCTACGTCGAAGGCTACCCGGAAATGGGGCGTACCTATTTTGTCCAGTTCAACACGCCATTCGGTGGCTAGGGCAAGCAGCATGTTTGCGATTGCCGCTCCTCGTTCCCCCTCGCGGAAAAAGCTGCTGGCCTTGCTGCTGGGGATATCGCTTGCCACTCCACCGGTCTGGGCAGAAACGGTCACAGTCCGTGTTGCCGTAGTCGGTGGCCTTGTTCTGTGCGATGTCTGGCCGCGGTTGGCAAAAAAAGCCGAGCAGGCACTTGGCCTGCGCGTGGAGACGGTGGCCGCTTCGCCCAAAGAGGGGGTTGTGCCGGCCTTCGCTACGGGGCAGGCCGATTTGCTGCTTATTCACGGCAGCGATGCTGCCAACGCCTTGCTTGCTGCCGGCATTGCCGCCCCGCTGCGGGCCTGGGCGCTGAATGAGCATGTCATTGTCGGCCCGCCGGATGATCCGGCCAAGGTGCGCGAGGCGCCGAACGGCGCCGAGGCGGTGCGACGTATCGCTGCCAGCGGCGCATCCTTCGTGGCTTTTCGCGATCCCGGCAGCCATGCAGTGGTTTCGGCGCTTTGGCGCTCTGCCGGTATCCGGCCGGGGCAGTGGGTCATTCCCGATACCTCTGACACCGCTCAGGGGATTCTCGGCCTCGCTGCCGAAAAGGGTGCTTATACCGTCGTCGGCCATATCCCGGTGGCCTTCGGAAAAATGCCGGCGGCCGGTAGCGAAGTGCTGCTGAATGGCGACCCCGAGATGCGTCGGGTGTATGTCGTGATCGAACCCGGCCCACGTCATCCGGCTACTGCGGAACAACGCGCTGCCGCCCGGGAGTTGGCGGACTATCTGTTGTCGCCGGTCGGGCAGGCCGATCTGCGGACTGTGGACCGCGAGGCAGGCGGTCCCTGGATCTATACGTTGCCCTAACAGGCTGCTGAAATACCGCCCTGCAACTGCAGACGGTGGCATGGAACGGAGTCGTTTTTCGTAAGGCGAAGCGGATTTTCGGTCGTTCGCACGTGTTTTACAGGGATTC
This sequence comes from Dechloromonas sp. ARDL1, assembly GCF_051122455.1. NCBI lineage: Bacteria > Pseudomonadati > Pseudomonadota > Betaproteobacteria > Rhodocyclales > Azonexaceae > Dechloromonas > Dechloromonas sp. ARDL1. The sequence continues at coordinate 1,820,878 of NZ_CP168939.1, read as the reverse complement.
CGAGGTGTTTTCCTATCATATTGCCCCCAGCGGACGGATTGCTCCCAAGGAGCGCATGCGCGTCAGGTTGTAGGCGGCCATGGTCAGCACGAACAACTGATCGACCTTCTCCAGTCCGCGCACCATCACCTGGCGTATCGGCCCAATGAACTTGGCCCAGCCGAATCCCTGTTCGATGAGTTTGCGCTTTTGCTGGGAGATCGCGTAACCGTCACTGCCGGCAATGTCGTCCGGCACGGCAGAACGGCGATGGCTGGTGTTCTGCGCCACATGGGGAATGACATTCAGTTCGATGAGTGCCGCAATGAATTCCTGGGCATCGTAGCCCTTGTCCGCGCCGAGGGTGATTTCAGCCGTTTCGCCGGCGACTTGGCGGGCATCGGCGATCAGGGCCTTGGCAACTTCCCGCTCGGCATAGCCATCGGCCGTGGTCACGACCGCACTGGCAATGAGTCCGTGGCGGTTGTCGCTCAAGGTGTGTCCCATGTAGCGCAACTCACTGGCGGTATTGCCCTTGCGGTACAGTCGGGCATCCGGGTCGGTACGTGAGGCGTGGGTGTCATTGCTGCGTGACTGGCCCTTGAAATTGCCGCCGCCTTCATCATCTCCGCCGTCCTTGCGCAGGAAACTCTTGTGTCCCGCCCAAGCCTGGATGAGCGTGCCGTCGACACTGAAATGTTCGCCTGATAGCCAGTTCTGCTTCTCGGCAATGGCCAGTACCGCATTGAAGAGTTCGATCACGGCATCGTGGGCAATCAGGCGTTCGCGATTCTTGGTGAAGACGGTGGGCACCCAGACTGCATCGTCCATCGATAGGCCGATGAACCAGCGAAAGAGCAGGTTGTACTGGGTCTGCTCCATCAATTGCCGTTCCGAGCGAATGCTGTAGAAGATTTGCAGCAGCATGGCACGCAGGAGTTTCTCCGGGGCAATGCTGGGGCGACCGCCTTTGACGTCGGCGGCATACATGCCGCTGAGCAGGGGTTCGATATCCTTGAGCGCCCGATTCACCATCGCCCGGATCGGCCGCAACGGGTGCTGCGCCGGCACAAAGTCGTCCAGGCGACGCATCGTAAACAAACTCTCGGTGAAGGTGTCGGCTCCGCGCATGATCCGCTTTGTGCTCTCGGTAATCTCGGTGAATCTCTATAACGATCAAACCCGCTGTTTCGTCGACAGGATGGGGAAGTATTTCAGCAGCCTGCTAACGCTGAGTCGGTTGCGACAGCGCTACCTGGCCGACGCCGGCGAGCGTGGTGTCAGTCTTGCTCGACGGACAGTTTCTGCACTACCAGGCTGCCGACCATATCGCCTTCGACATTGACGGCGGTGCGCACGGTGTCGAGTATGCGGTCGATGGGTAGCAGGATGGCGATGGCTTCGGTAGGCAGGCCGACCGATTCGAGTACGAGCACCATCGACAGCATGCCGACGCTGGGGATGCCCGGCGCGCCGATGGCGCCGAGCATGGCGACGAAGAAAATGATCATCTGGCTGGCGATGTCGAGTTCGATGCCGGCCAGGCGGGCGACGAAGAGGGCTGCCGCCGCCTCGTAGAGGGCGGTACCGTCCATGTTGACCGTGGCGCCGAGCGGCACCACGAAGCTGGCAATATCTTTTCGTACGTGCAGGTGCTGCTCGGTACAGCGCAAGGTAATGGGCAGCGTCGCCGCGCTGGAACTGGTGACGAAGGCTGTCAGTAGCGCTTCGCGCGAACCCTTGAAGAACGACCAGGGCGAATGGCGGGTGACCAGCCAGAGGATAAGCGGCAGGACGATGATGCCGTGGAACAAGGTCGAACCGATGACGACGGCGATAAAGTGGCCGAGGCTGGCCAGCAGGGCATGGTTCTGCGTGGCGACCAGTTGCAGTAGCAGGGCGGCGAGGCCGAGCGGGGCGAGGCGCATGATCCAGCCGACGATCATCAGGCAGAGCTCTTGCAGTTCGGTCATCAGCATGCGGATGTTGCGGTAGCGCTCGCCGCCGATGACCAGCGCAATGCCCAGGAAGAGCGCAACGATGACGACGGCCAGGATTTCGCCCTGGGCCAGCGCCTTGAACGGGTTCTGGAACAGCCCGCGCATGAACTGCGCGATGTAGTCGGGCAGTGGCATCTGCCGCGCCTGGTAGTTGCGGGTTGCCTCGGCGAACATTTCCAACTGTAGCCCTTCGCCGGGGCGGAAAATATGCGCGGCACCGAAACCGATGACGATGGCGATGGCCATGGTCAGGAAGAAGAAAGCCAGCGTCGTCGTCCATACCCGGTGCATCTGGTCGTGGGCGCGCAGGTTGGCAACGCCGGTGACGATGGAGGCGAAAACCAGCGGCACCAAGACCATGCGCAGCAGATCGAGGAACAGGTTGCCGGCTATCTTGGCGCCGTAGAGCACCTCCGGCACGACCGGTGCGGCGTTCGGTGTCGACAGCCAGCTGCCGCCCGCCAGGCCGAGCAGGCAGCCGATCAGGATTTGCGTGTTCAGCGAAGGGAGTCTCATGGCGCGGTTCGGGGGTGGAAATGCGCCAATTCTACGTTGTCGGCGGCGCTGACGACTGGCATCATCGCCGCTTCTTATCGGGGAATTGGGACATGAGCGAACTTTCCGTACTCACCGCTGCCATACAGGCCTTTCGCGATGCGCGCGACTGGCGCCAGTTCCATTCCTTGCGCAATCTCATCGTGTCGCTCAATCTCGAGGCGGCCGAACTGCTCGAGCTGACGCAGTGGAAGAGCGATGCCGAGATCGATGCGATGCCGGGCGATGCGAAATCTGCCGAGGCCCTGCGCGACGAATGCGCCGATATCCTGCTGCTTCTGCTGCTGGTCGCCGACAAGGCCGGCATCGATCTCGCCGAGGCGGCTCATGCCAAGCTGCGCAAGAACGAACTCAAGTACCCCGTCGCCAAGGCCTACGGTTCGCGGGCCAAGTACACCGAGTTCAGCTAGCTGGCGAGGTGTGTCGGTCGGCGGGGTTCCGGTTCAGACCGATTCGCTCTCCAGCGCGTATTTTGCGCCGTCGCCCTGGGCGAGCAGTTCGGTGACACGGGGCAGGGTTTCGTGCAGTTTCTTTTCCAGCGTCCACGGCGGGTTGATGATGAACATGCCGCTGCCGTTCATACCGAAGCCGTCCCTGGCTGGCGCCTTCACTTCCAGCGTCGCGTGCAGCCAGTTCTTGGCGCCCAGTCCTTTCAGCCTTTCCGGCAATTGGCGGGATTCGAGCTTGGCGAGCATCGGGTACCACACCGCGTAGGTTCCGGTCGGGAAGCGCTTCAAGGCTTCCTGCATGCCCTTGACTACCGCGGCATAGTCGTTCTTGGTTTCGTAGGACGGGTCGATCAGCACCAGGGCGCGCCGGGGCGGGGGCGGCAGCAGCGCCTTCAGACCGGCGAAGCCGTCGCCTTCGGAAACCGTGACGGCGCGGCCGCTGCCCTTGAAGCATTCCTGCAGCAGCTTGATGTCCGTGCTGTGCATTTCAAAGACACGCAGCCGGTCGCTTTCACGCAGCAACTGGCGAGCCAGCCACGGCGACCCCGGGTAATGCTTGAGCTGGTCGTCGGGATTCAGTTGGCGGACGAGATCGACATAGTCGGTGACTGCCGGCGGCAGGCCCTTGGCATCCCATAGACGGCCGATGCCGTCCTTGTATTCCCCGAGCTTGGTGGCGTGCGGCGATTCCAGCGAATAGCGCCCCGCTCCGGCATGGGTGTCGATAATCCAGAACGGCGCCGGCTTCTCGCCCATGTATTCCGCTATCTGGACGAGGATGAGGTGTTTCAGTACGTCGGCGTGGTTGCCGGCGTGAAAGGCATGGCGGTAGCTGAGCATCGGGAAGGGGACCTGTTTCGGGTGGAAAGTCCTGTACCGGAGCAGCACTGGACAAGGCCGGGATTGTGCCGCGTAGTCCTTGCGACAGGCAAGCGCCGGGGGGCGAGCCGTCCCTAGTCGGGGAGCTGCTCCAGGGAGAAGAATGCCAGGCCTTCGTTGGCTTCCATGCAGTTGCCAAGCTGGCGGAGCAGGGAGCGGCCGGGCAGCTTGACCAGGACCTTCTGGCCGGAGCGATAAGTGCCCGGCGGGATGATCAGGCCGGCGAACTTGCCGTAAGCCGGCAGGCTGTGCAAGAAGATAGCCCGGCAATCGTCCGTTACGTCCTCGATGGTGACATCGACCACGCTGACTTGCGGCGACATCAGCTGGAGCCCGATTTCGAGGCGGACCTGCGACGACGAGATACGCCGAACGAAGCAAACATGGATCTTGCTCGATTCGCGAGGCTGCAGGGCGACGACGTCGCCGGCACCCAGCGTTTTCTTTTCTCCCTTGATGAAGCGCAGACGGAATCCGTCCGGGCTTTCGTCAACCAGCGCCCATTCGCTGGAGGTAAATTCACGTCCGTTGTAACGATGGGCGGCGTCGACCGAGCGCCGCGAAAAAGCGTTGCCGTCGAGAAAGGTGACGACGGAGTTGAATCCGGAAACCAGATCGCCACGGGGGCGGAAGTGCGTCCGGCTGAAGCGTCGCGAGCTCTTGCCGCCAATGGCCACGCGCAGCGATTGCAATACGGCGGGCGGCGCGTTGAGGTCTGGCTCGACGGTTTTACCTGGCCGACGGGTGATGTTGCGGTCGAGCGCCGCCAGCACCTGCGAACAATCGACCAGCAGGCTGCCGAACGTGGAGGTGGTCGCCGGCAGGCGCGATAGCGGATAGCCCGGATTGCCTTCGTCGGGACGCACCATGAAGCAGGAGTCCGGATGCCTGATGCCGGCGGGATCGGCTAGCGCGTCGCCGATGCTGGCATAGGCCGCCAGCTGTCGGGAGCAGATGTTGATCATCTCCAGCTCGGAGCGTGGCAGTTTGCTGGGCTCCAGATAGGCGAACAGTAGCGCACCGAGGTATTCATGCTCAATGGGCGCCGTTTCGCCGTTCAATGGCATCGAAAGCGGCCCGCGCACCATTTGGTAGAGATCGTGCAGTGTCTGCCAGGATGACGCGGAGGGCGCAGCGTAGGCTCGGTAGGCCAACAGCTGGCGTCGGGAAATCATGGCCATCGCGCGCTGGACGCTGCGATGGAAGAGGTGGCTCAAGCCGCTTTCGAGTGGCCCCTTGTTGATACCCCTCGCGATGCTGGCATAAGCGATCGACAGGCCCTTGAGCAGGTTGTCGACGTGGAGCGCGGCGGTCGTCGTGGCAAGCGGAAGCGGCAGGACGGCCTCGCTTATTTCCTGCTCGAGAGTCGGGAGGGCTTGTTCTGTTTCGTGCCGGATATCCTCGAGCAGCTTGAAGCGCATGTGGAGGTTGGGCTGGCGATTCACCGTCGGCAATACTGTCCCGGCCAGTTTGGCGACGGTCTCCTGTGGAGACAGGCCGACCAGGGTATCCAGCAGACCACGGACTGCCGCAACGCTTTTCTGCTCGGCGCTTGACGGGCCGAACGGGAGCAATTCGCGAAATAATTGCAGCGGGGAGTCCATGGCTTGGGGATATATTTTGACGTGCGAATTATCAGATAAATCTAATCGATTTTCTGTGGAGAATTTCCGCTTTTCGTATACTAATGCGATGAACTGGTACGAATTGTTACTTCTGTGCGCGCTCGCCGGCGCTATATGGTTTTGGCTGGATAGCCTGAAGGCGCGCGAGATTGGGGTTCTGGCGGCGCGCAAGGCCTGCCAGGAGGAGGGCTTGCAGTTTCTGGACGAAACCGTGGTTGGACGGTCCGTGAGATTGCAGCGGGATGACGAGGGCGTGATGCGGCTGCAGCGTATTTTTGCCTTCGAATACAGCGATACGGGCAATAATCGCTGTTTTGGCAGTGTGACCATGACCGGACATCAGGTCGACATGCTGCATGTTCGTCCTCACCTTTACATCGTTCCGAATCCACATGAAACCCTCCATTGAAGAAATCGAATTCCACGGCATCCCGGCTCTGCGCCTGCAAGGGCCGCGCGGCGCCCGTGCCGTGGTCAGCAAGCTGGGCGCCCAGGTGTTGTCCTGGATCACACCCGACGGCCGCGAGCGGCTGTTCCTATCCGACAAGGCCGTTTTCGACGGCAGCGTGGCTATCCGGGGCGGCATTCCGGTCTGCTGGCCGCAGTTTTCAGGCCTGGGCGACCTGCCCAAGCACGGCTTCGTCCGGACGCGCACTTGGCAGCTTGGCGCTCAACGTTGCGGCGACGACTACGCACTAGCCACGCTGGCGTTGTCGGATGACGAGGCGACCCGGGGCCTGTGGCCGCACGCTTTCCACCTCGAATTGACGGTGATGCTCGAGGCCGACCGCCTCGATCTCGAATTGAGCGTGACCAATACTGGCGGCGCCGAATTTTCCTTCACCGGTGCCCTGCATACCTATCTGCGCGTCGTGCAGGTCGAGGATGTGACGCTGGAAGGGTTGTATGGTCACGATTACCGCGATGCGGCCAACGGTGATGCGGTGATTCGCGATAGCGGCACCCATATCGCCGTTGAAGCCGAGATGGACCGCGTCTATCGCCGGGTGAAGCGGCCGCAACTGCTACAGGCCGGCAACTTGAGCCTGGCGACGCAAAGCCAGGGCTTCCCGGACGTGGTGGTGTGGAACCCGTGGGTCGATAAGTGCGCGGCTCTGGCCGACATGCCGGCCGATGGCTGGCGGCACATGCTGTGCGTCGAGGCTGCCGCCGAGCAACCAGTCGTTGTGGCGGCCGGCGACGAATGGTACGGCAGGCAAACGCTGGTGGCGGTCTGACCGGCCGGCAAATTTGATTTGCATTAGAGAGCCGGGCGGCATGCTCCGTTAGTCTCGTCGGAGATTGCGCCCGTAGGGCGCCATGACACCGGAGACGCCATGACTGCCCAGCCGCTTACTCTCGATACCTTGTTCGACGCCCTGGCCGAAGGTTGGCGGCTGGCCGGCGAGACGAAGGGAACCAGCATCGCCTATACCGCGATTTTCGTACTGGTCGGCGCCGGCATCATTGGCGGCCTGCTGGTCCGCGGCTGGACCCCCTTCGTCATCGCGGCGGCGGGCGCCTTCATGCTCGTCGGGCCGGCCATCTTGGCGGGGTTCTTCGGAATTGCCAGGGATCATGAAGCAGGGGGGTGCGTGCGTTTTTCGTCGGTGGCTGCCGGGTTTTCCGGTGCTAGTCGCGCCATCTGGGCACTGGCGCTGGTTTGCGGCCTGTTGTTCATGATCTTCGTGACCGACGCCGCGATCCTCTATGCCTACATGATCGGCGACGTGCCGGTCTGGCTGGGCGAACTTTTGCCGGCCTCGGCCAGCGTTTCTCGCTTCGTGCTGTGGTCTTCGGTTTCCGGGGCGGTGGTCGCTTTCCTGCTCTTCACCATATCGGCCTTTGCCGTGCCGCTTTTGTGCGAGCGCCGGGCCGGGCTGGTCGAGGCAGTGGTGACCAGCGTCCGCGTCGTCTTCGGCAATTTCTTCATCGCCATGGTGTGGGCCGTTCTGCTGTCGGCGACGGTCATCGGCAGCATTCTGGCCTTGCCGCTGCTGTTGCTGACCTTGCCCTGGCTTGCCTACGCCAGTCGGGCGTTGTATCGGGCCGCGCTGCCGGTCTGAGGTGGTGGCCGGACGGGGTATAATGCACGGTTTTCCGCCTTTTCCCGTCTACCGTGTCCGCTCTCGACCAAGAAATCTCCCGCCGTCGCACTTTTGCGATCATCTCCCACCCCGACGCCGGTAAAACGACGCTGACCGAAAAGCTGTTGTGGTTCGGCGGCGCCATCCAGGTCGCCGGTGAAGTGCGTGCCCGCAAGGCGTCGCGCCACGCGACCTCGGACTGGATGGAGCTGGAAAAGCAGCGCGGCATCTCGGTGACCTCGTCGGTCATGCAGTTCCCGTACCGCGAATGCATGATCAACCTGCTCGACACGCCGGGCCACGAAGACTTTTCGGAAGATACCTATCGCACGCTGACCGCCGTCGACTCGGCGACCATGGTCATCGACTCGGTGAACGGCGTCGAGGCGCAGACCATCAAGCTCTTGAACGTCTGCCGCATGCGCGATACCCCGATCCTGACCTTTATCAACAAGCTCGACCGCGAAGGTAAGGAACCGATCGATCTGCTCGACGAAATCGAATCCGTGCTCGGCATGCAATGCGCGCCGATCACCTGGCCGATCGGCATGGGCAAGCGCTTCCGTGGCGTCTATCACCTGTACGACGACACCATTGCCTTTTTCGACCCGCAGGCCGAGAAGGGCACGGCCGAGATCATCAAGGGACTCGATAACCCGCGTCTGGATGAACTGATCGGTGCGCAGGCGGATGAATTGCGTACCGACATCGAGCTGGTGCGCGGCGCTTCGCATCCCTTCGATGCCGAGGCCTATCTTTCCGGCAAGCAGACGCCGGTTTTCTTCGGCTCGGCGGTCAACAATTTCGGCGTGCAGAGCCTGCTCGACGCCGTGGTCGAACTGTCGCCGGCCCCCAAGGCACGTCCGGCGTTGGCCAAGGGCGAGGCGCGCGAGGTGGCTCCCAACGAGGGCAAGTTCTCCGGCTTCGTGTTCAAGATCCAGGCCAACATGGATCCCAAGCACCGCGACCGCATCGCGTTCCTACGCGTCTGTTCCGGCCGCTTCGACCGGGGCATGAAGGTCAAGCAGGTGGCGACCGGCAAGACCCTGTCGATCAACAATGCCATCACCTTCATGGCGCGTGATCGCTCCACTGCCGATGAAGCCTGGTCCGGCGACATCATCGGTATTCCCAACCACGGCACTATCCGCCTGGGCGAAACCTTTACCGAGGGTGAAGACCTGCGCTTCACTGGCATCCCGTCCTTCGCGCCCGAAATGTTCCGCTTGGCGCGCATTGGCAACCCGCTGAAGATCAAGCAACTGCAGAAGGGCTTGCAGCAGTTGGCCGAGGAGGGCGCGACCCAGCTCTTCCGTCCGATCTCCGGCTCAGACATGATCCTCGGTGCGGTTGGCGCGTTGCAGTTCGATGTCGTCGCCCATCGCCTGGAGCACGAATATGGCGTGCAGGTCATTTTCGAAAGCTACAACTGCTCGACAGCGCGCTGGATTACCGGTGACGCGGCCGAACTGCGCCAACTTTCCGACCGCTACAGCGCCAACGTTGCGCTCGACGGGGCGGATGATCCGGTCTATCTAGCGCCGAACAATGTGTATCTGAACATGGTCAAAGAGAAATATCCCAACCTGCGCTTCCTTGAGGCGCGCGAGGTGGCTTGAGGCGGTAGTTCGTTCGTGGTTGTCGGGGGCAAGTGGGGGAGAGCAGAATGGCGGTTCGGGTACAGGAAGCAGATTTCGATGTTGGCGCAGAACTGGCCGCGCTGCGTGCCGGCGATGCCCGGATTGGCGCGTTGGCCAGCTTTCTCGGCCTGGTGCGCGACCTGAACGACGGAGCCAGCGTGTCGGAAATGACGCTGGAGCACTACCCTGGCATGACCGAGAAAGCGCTCGAGGAAATCATCACCGAGGCGAGAGGTCGCTGGGCGCTTTACGATGCATTGGTTATCCATCGCGTTGGGCCGCTGAAACCCTGCGATCAGATTGTGCTCGTCGCAGTGACCAGCGCTCACCGTGGCGAGGCATTTGCGGCATGCGAGTTCATCATGGATTATCTGAAGACGCGCGCACCGTTCTGGAAGAAGGAAGCGACGCCGGATGGCGGGCGCTGGGTCGACGCGCGTGAAACGGACGACAGCGCGGCCAACCGCTGGACAGCCTGAGGCACGGCGCAATGGGCTTCGCGAAGCGGTGGTGCGCGGTGCTTGGCTGTGTGCTGCCGGCCGTGCTGCTTATGGCCAGCGGCGCTGTGCGGGCCATGGATTCGGCGTCGGCTTTGCCAAGAACATTGGTCCTGGGTACCTACCCTTCCGAGCTGCCCAGCGAAGAGCTGGAAAAGATCAAACCCATTCGTGCCGGCCTTGAAAGGCGTTTTTTGGCGGCTGGTCATCGGGTTGATATCGAGATCCAGATTTTTCAGAGTTATGAGGAGGCGATCCAGGGGCTCGTTGCCGGCAAGGTTGATTTCGCGCGCATGGGGCCGGTTAACTACGTCCTGGCCAAGGAGCAGAAGCCATCGTTGAGATTGCTGGCCATGGAGACGCAGAATGGCTTGCGTTTACTGACCGGCTATATTTTCGTGCCGGCGAATTCGCCTGTTCGAACGCTCAAGGATTTGCGGGGAAAAACCTTCGCATTCGGTTCGCACAACTCGACCACGGGCCGCTATTACCCGCAAGCAGCGCTTGTCGAGGCGGGGATATATGCCAGCGACCTGGCCGGTTATCGCTACCTCCATCGGCACGACAAGGTCTTGAAGGGGGTAAGCGACGGCGGTTTCGACGCGGGGGCTTCCAACGAAGTCACTTTCCGGAAGCTTGGGGCGGGGAAGAAACTCCGTGCCATCCACACGATGAAGAGCCCGGCACATGCCTGGGTGGCGAGGGCCGATTTGCCGACGGCGGTAGCTGACATGTTGGTCCTGTCATTGCTGGGTCTGTCCGCGGTGGAGCTTGAACTGCTTAGTCGCGACGGTCTGGTTGCGGCCACGGATGCGGATTTCGATCGTGTTCGGCAAGTCATGAAGCGTGCCGAGCGCTTCATCGAGTAGGGTTCCAGCGAGGTAAGCGCCAGAACCCTGTCGGCGTTCAGGTCCGGAAGCGGGCGACCGTTTGGTGGAGCGATGCGGACAGCGATTGCAAGTGCCGGGCTGCATCGGATGTCTGGCGGACGGCCAGGGCACTTTCCTCGGACATCTGGGCGATGGTTTCCAGCTTCTGGGCGATTTCGTTGCCGGCCATGCTTTGCTCGGCAATCGACTCGGAAATGCCGTTTACAACATCGGTCACCCGCGAGGCGCCATCGCGGATCTGGTTGATCGATTCGCCGGCCTGATTGGCCAGCGCGACGCCGTTGGTCACTTGTTCTACCCCTGCCTGCATGCTGTCAACCGCATTGCGCGTACCGGTCTGTATCTTGGAAACCATGTCCGCAATCTCGGTGGTCGACAGGCTGGTGCGTTCGGCCAGCTTGCGCACTTCGTCGGCGACGACCGCGAAGCCGCGGCCCTGTTCGCCGGCGCGCGCTGCTTCGATGGCGGCATTGAGGGCGAGCAGGTTGGTCTGGTCGGCAATTTCCTTGATGGTATTGACGATGGAGGTGATCTGGTCGGATTGTCGTCCCAGTTCCTCGACGATTTGCGACGAGGACTGTACCGCGTCGGAAATCTTGCGCATTTCGCTGGCGGCATGATGGATCACTGCGGCCCCTTCCTGCGATAGCGAGCCAGCCGTTTGCGAGATGCCATGGGCTTCGGCGGCATTCTCCTTGACTTGGTCGATACTCACGGCCATTTCTTCCACCGAGGCCGCCATTGACGAGGCGGCATCGCTTTGTTGGCTGGCGCGGTCGGCAACGGCTTCGGAGGCATGGAGTAGTTGGTCGGCTGCATTGGCTACCTGTTCGGCATTGTTGACGATGCTGGCGATCATGTTGCGCAGCGTTTCCTGCATGGAGCGGATGTTGGCCAGCAAGCTGGTCTGGTCGTTGGGATTGCAGTCCACCGGGGTTGCCAGGTCGCCGCTGGCGATGCGCTGGGTGATGGCTGAAGCGAGGGACGGATCGCCGCCCAGCGTCTTGACGATGTTGTGTGACAGCGTCAGCAGGGAAATGGCGATGAAGCCGCCGATCAGCAAACCCAGAATGCCTAGCTTGATGGCATCGACACGGAACTTGGCGTCCACGTCGTCAACATAAATACCGGAACCGATGACCCAGCCCCAGGGAGCGAAACCCATGACGTAGGATATCTTGGGAACGCCCTCGTCGGAGCCCGGCTTTGGCCACTGATAATCGACGAAACCGGCGCCGCTGGCATTGACCACTTTGTTGAACTCGAGGAATAGCAGCTTGCCGTTCTTGTCTTTCAACTGATCCAGCTTTTTCCCCTCAAGTTCCGGTTTGATCGGATGCATGATCATCATGTCCTGCAGATCGTTGATCCAGAAATATTCAACCTTGTCGTAGCGCATGCTGCGAATGGCGGCGGCGGCGCGCTGTTTTGCCTCATCCATCGATATCTGGCCGTCACGTGCCGATTTTTCGAAATGGGCAGCAGTGGCATGGGCAACCTCAACCAGATTTCGTACTTTTGCCTGTCGGTCTTCGAGCATCTGGCTTTTCTCGTTGATCAGCAACACGACGAACAATGCAGCCAGGGCCACAATCGTGGTGGCTGTCATGGCCAGTAATTTGGTACGTAGTGTCAGTCCCGGGCTCGACATCTCGCTCTCCTTCCGGATGGTGAATTGACTTGTTATTAATGTTAAAAATATTAATTTTTCTTGCCAATGTAGCACAAGCTTTGCCATAAAGAACCCCGAAATCTCAAATAAGCGGCAGATTGTCGTCGTCAGCTTGAAATTGGCCGGTGCAATCCTTATCTGTCCGGTATTGGAAATTCCACGATGGGAGAGCAGGTATGCGACTCGATAAATTTACGACCAAGTTCCAACAAGCTTTAGCCGATGCGCAGAGCCTGGCCATCGGTGGCGACCAGCAATTCATCGAGCCGCAGCACCTGCTGCTTGCCTTGCTGCAGCAGGACGATGGCGGCACGGCTTCCTTGCTGTCGCGGGCCGGTGTCAATGTGCCGGGCCTGAAGCGCGATCTGGAGCAGGCGCTGACCCGTTTGCCCAAGGTGGAAGGGCATGGCGGCGATGTCTCGGTAGGCCGCGACCTCAATAACCTGCTTAACCTGACCGACAAGGAAGCGCAGAAGCGTGGCGACCAGTTCATTGCCAGCGAAATGTTCCTGCTCGCTCTGTGTGACGATAAGGGCGAAACCGGTCGTATCGCCAAGCAGCACGGCCTGAGCCGCAAGTCGGTCGAAGCTGCAATCATGGCCGTGCGCGGCGGGCAGGGCGTCGACTCTCAGGAAGCCGAAGGCCAGCGCGAATCGCTGAAGAAATACTGTATCGACCTGACCGAACGCGCCGCGCAGGGCAAGCTTGACCCGGTGATCGGCCGCGACGATGAAATCCGCCGCGCCATCCAGATCTTGCAGCGCCGCACCAAGAACAACCCAGTGCTGATCGGCGAACCGGGCGTCGGCAAGACGGCTATTGTCGAAGGTCTGGCCCAGCGCATCGTCAATGAAGAAGTGCCGGAAACCTTGAAGGGCAAGAAGGTGCTGGTGCTCGACATGGCCGGCCTGTTGGCCGGTGCCAAGTATCGCGGCGAGTTCGAGGAACGCCTGAAGGCGGTGTTGAAGGAAGTGGCGCAGGATGAAGGGCGCATCATCCTGTTCATCGACGAACTGCACACCATGGTCGGCGCCGGCAAGGCTGAGGGCGCCATCGACGCCGGCAACATGCTCAAGCCGGCACTGGCGCGTGGCGAACTGCACTGCATCGGCGCCACGACGCTCGACGAATACCGCAAGTACATCGAGAAGGACGCCGCGCTGGAGCGCCGTTTCCAGAAGGTGCTGGTCGACGAGCCGAGCGTGGAATCCACCATTGCCATCCTGCGCGGTTTGCAGGAGAAGTACGAACTGCACCACGGCGTCGATATCACCGACCCGGCCATCGTCGCCGCTGCCGAGTTAAGCCATCGCTACATCACCGACCGCTTCCTGCCGGACAAGGCCATCGACCTGATCGACGAGGCTGCCGCCCGTATCAAGATGGAAATCGATTCCAAGCCGGAGTCGATGGACAAGCTCGACCGCCGCATCATCCAGCTCAAGATCGAGCGGGAAGCCGTCAAGAAGGAGAAGGACGAGGCCTCGCAGAAGCGCCTGGGCCTGATCGAGGACGAGATCGCCCGTCTGACCAAGGAATATTCCGATCTCGAGGAAATCTGGAAGGCCGAAAAGTCGGCCGTGCTGGGGTCCGCGCAGATCAAGGAGGAAATCGACCACCTCAAGGCGGACATCGCCCGGTTCCAGCGTGAAGGCAAGCTGGAGAAGGTTGCCGAGTTGCAATACGGCAAGCTGCCGCAGCTTGAAGCCCAACTGAAGAGTGCTGAAGCCGCCGGTGATGGCGCGCCGCAGAAAAACAAGCTGCTGCGCACCCAGGTCGGCGCCGAGGAAATCGCCGAGGTCGTGTCACGTGCCACCGGCATCCCCGTTAGCAAGATGATGCAGGGCGAGCGCGACAAGCTGCTGAAGATGGAGGAGCGCCTGCACAAACGCGTCGTTGGGCAGGATGAAGCGGTGCGCCTGGTGGCCGATGCCATCCGCCGTTCGCGCGCCGGCCTGTCCGATCCCAACCGGCCCTACGGCTCTTTCCTTTTTCTGGGCCCGACCGGGGTCGGCAAGACCGAGTTGTGCAAGGCGCTGGCCGAATTCATGTTTGACAGCGAGGAGCACCTGATCCGCATCGACATGAGCGAGTTCATGGAGAAGCACTCGGTTGCCCGCCTGATCGGCGCTCCTCCAGGATACGTGGGCTACGAAGAGGGCGGCTATCTGACCGAAGCCGTGCGCCGCAAGCCGTATAGCGTGATCCTGCTCGACGAGGTCGAGAAGGCCCACCCGGACGTCTTCAATGTGCTGCTGCAAGTGCTGGACGATGGCCGCATGACCGACGGCCAAGGCCGCACCGTGGATTTCAAGAACACGGTGATCGTGATGACGTCCAACCTGGGCAGCCAGATGATCCAGCAGATGTCAGGCGACGATTACGGCGTGATCAAGATGGCGGTGATGGCGGAGGTGAAAACCTACTTCCGGCCCGAGTTCATCAACCGCATCGACGAGGTGGTGGTCTTCCACGCGCTGGACGAGAAGCACATCGCCGGCATCGCGAAGATACAGCTCGGTTATCTTGAAAAACGGCTGGCACAGCTGGAAATGGGCATCGTCGTCGACGACAGCGCCTTGTCCGAACTGGCGCAGGCCGGCTTCGACCCGGTGTTCGGCGCGCGACCGCTCAAGCGCGCCATCCAGCAGCAGATCGAGAATCCGCTGGCCAAGGCCATCCTGGAAGGGAAATTTGGTGCCAAGGATACGATCCGCGTGTCCTGCGAAAACGGCATCATGCGTTTTGGCAAGGATTAAGCAGAACCTTTCTGCCAAAAAGAAGTGTGGCCGAAAGGTCGCGCTTCTTTGAGGAGCCTGTCGTGGAACTCAGCAGTTGCCCTTCTTGGCCTGGCCCGGCGGGCAGTGGCCGCCGCCTTGATGAGGAACCCCATTGTTGCCGCGGCCGGTATAGTATTTCTCGCCACGAGGACCGTCGTGCCGACGCCAGTATTCGGGGTCGCGGTATTCGTAGCCGTCCCAGTAGTAGCCGCGCGTATCGCGGCTGCCGAAGGTGACGGTCACGCCGCCAGGGCCTTGCACGCGGACGTTGCCGAGATTGACATTGACGTCTACTGCTTGGGCGCAAAGGGATGCGGTACCGATCAGTGCCGCCAGAATGATGTTTTTCATGATGTTGCTCCTCGTCTTGACTTCAGAATGGTCAGGTTAAGCGAATAACGGATCGCTGCGGGTGCGGAAAACAAGGGAATTGTAATTTATGGTAAATGATCTCGAAATTTGGCAGCGTGAACGACAGGCCGAACTGGCAGCGCCATCCAGCTGGCTAGGGTTGATCGGCTTGTTCTGGCTGCAGCAAGGTGTCAATCGCGTTGGTTCCGACGAGGGGGCAGAGGTCGTCCTGCCGAATGGTCTTCCCGAACAGGGGACGATTGTCTGGGAAGCGGATGCGCTGCGCTGGCAACCGACGGGAGGGCAGCCGCAAACCCTGAAGACGGATTTTGATGGCGAGCCGACGATGGTGGAAGTCGGCCAGCTTTCCCTCTTCGTCGTCGATCGCGAAGGGCAGCTGGCGGTTCGCGTGCGCGACCGTGACTGGGCACGCCGCACGCCCTTCGCCGGCTTGGCGTACTTTCCGTTCGATACCTCTTGGGTGGTGGATGCCGTCTGGGAGACGATCGATCCGCCGCTGCTGATGGAAGTGCCCAATGTCAGCGGCGATCTGAAACCGGTCAGCGTTTCGCACCGCGCCGTATTCGAGCACGCGGGCCAGGCGGTGGCCTTGCTACCGATGTCGGTTGGCGAGCACGAGGTTTTCTTCGTGTTTCGCGATCGCACCAGCGGCAAGGAAAGCTATGGTGCCGGACGATTCCTGAAAGCGTCGGCACCGGAAAATGGCCGCATCCGGCTGGATTTCAATCGTGCCTACAACCCGCCCTGCGCCTTTACGCCGTTTGCGACCTGCCCCTTGCCGCCGCCAGAAAACTGGCTGCCGTTCGCGATACCGGCCGGTGAGCAGAAATACGTCGGAAAATCCTGACTCCAAAATCGAAAAAGCGCGGCTTGGACCGCGCTTTTTTTAGCCCTGGAGCGAATCCAGCGCCCTGGCAAGGTGGGCGACGGTGCGTTCCGGATGGTGCAGTTTGTCGAGGCCGAAAAGGCCGATCCGGAAAGTTCGGAACTCCGGTGGTTCGTCGCATTGCAGCGGAACGCCGGCGGCCGTCTGGAAACCCTGGGCGATGAATTTCTTGCCCGACTGGATATCCGGATCGCTGGTATAGCTGACGACCACGCCGGGTGCCTTGAAACCGTCGGCCGCGACGCTGGGGAAACCGCGGGATTCGAGCAGTTCGCGGACCTGCCGGCCGAGTTCGCGTTGTTCCTGGCAAACCTTGTCGAAACCGTAGGCTTCGGTTTCCAGCATGACATCGCGCATCGTTGCCAGTGAATCGGTGGGCATCGTGGCATGGTAGGCGTGGCCGCCGTTTTCGAAAGCTTCCATGATCTGCAGCCACTTTTTCAGGTCGCAGGCGAAGCTGCTGCTCGTCGTCTCGTCGATGCGGGCACGGGCGCGTTCGCCCAGGGCGATCAGGGCACAGCAGGGCGAGGCGCTCCAGCCCTTCTGCGGAGCGCTGATCAGGACGTCGACATCGTTGGCCACGATATCGAGCCAGATGGTGCCCGAAGCGATGCAATCGAGCACGAACAGGCCGCCAACCTCTCGTACCGCGGCGCCGACCGCCTTGATGTAGCTGTCGGGCAGCATCATGCCGGATGCCGTTTCAACGTGCGGTGCGAAGACCACGGCTGGCCGGTGCTGGCGAATCGCCGCCACCACCTCGTCGATGGGAGCTGGGGCAAAGGGCGCCTGGCTACCGTTGCCGACCTGGCGCGCCTTCATCACGATGCTCTCGGCGGGAATGTTCCCCATGTCGAAAATCTGCGTCCAGCGGAAGCTGAACCAGCCATTGCGGATGACCAGCACTTTACGATTGGTGGCGAACTGGCGGGCGACGGCTTCCATGCCAAAGGTGCCGCTACCGGGAACGATGATGGCCGAATGCGCGTTGTAGACCTTTTTCAGCAGGCGCGAGATGTCCTTCATGACGCCCTGGAAACGCTGCGACATGTGATTCAAGGCGCGGTCGGTATAAACCACCGAGTATTCAAGCAGGCCATCGGGATCGGGGTGGGGTAGCAGGGCGCTCACGTTTGTCTCTCCGGTTGTTGAGTGCAGTGGCAGAGCATAACTCCAGGGCAGGCGGCTGTGCCAGTCAAGGCCACAAAAGATGATTGTTCGGAAATCGTGTTGAAAAGGCTTCAGTTGCCAGTCGCGCTGCGTGATGAATGAGCCTTTCGCGGCGGTTGCCATCCCCGTCGACGAAGAATGCTCTGGCGCTGGCGGTTTTCATGCTGTCCGCGGAAGGCTATTCTTCGCATTGCGTGGTCGTCGAGCACGTGGTCAGCACCCGCATCGCCACGGTCGGCGGCAATATTGCCCTGATGACGCTTGAAGCATGAAAGGTGTAGCCATGATGCAGACCCAATTGCCTTCGTACATTTCTGCCGAAAATCTCGGTCCCTGGCGCATTTTCCTGCACCAGGTCGAACAAGTGGCACCCTTGCTCGAACCGGCGCTGCAACCCTGGGTGGAAACCTTGCGCCGGCCCAAGCGTTCGCTGATCGTCGATGTGCCGATTCGTCTTGATAATGGTGAAATTGCCCACTACGAGGGCTACCGCGTGCATCACAACACATCGCGCGGGCCAGGCAAGGGCGGCATCCGCTACCATCAGGACGTCACCCTGTCCGAGGTCATGGCGCTGTCCGGCTGGATGACCATCAAGAACGCTGTGGTCAACGTGCCT
This sequence comes from Dechloromonas sp. ARDL1, assembly GCF_051122455.1. Lineage (NCBI taxonomy): Bacteria > Pseudomonadati > Pseudomonadota > Betaproteobacteria > Rhodocyclales > Azonexaceae > Dechloromonas > Dechloromonas sp. ARDL1. The sequence goes on along the minus strand of NZ_CP168939.1, from coordinate 1,802,778 downwards.
TTTGGCGGCGCCAAGGGCGGCATCCGGGTCGATCCGCGCCAGCTCAACGCCTCCGAGCTGGAGCGCCTGACTCGCCGCTACACCAGCGAGATCAGTTCGATGATCGGCCCGGACAAGGATATTCCGGCGCCGGACATGAACACCAATGCCCAGACCATGGCCTGGATGATGGATACCTACTCGATGGGCGAGGGGCGGACCGTGACCGGCGTGGTCACCGGCAAGCCGCTGGCGCTGGGCGGTTCGCTCGGGCGGCAGGACGCCACCGGGCGCGGTGTCTTCGTCACGGCGCGCGAGGCCGCTCGGCGCATGAATCTGCCGATCGAAGGCGCGCGGGTGATCGTGCAGGGCTTCGGCAATGTCGGTGAGGCGAGTGCCCGGATGTTTTCGCAGGCCGGGGCCAGGATCGTTGCCATTCAGGATGTCAGCGGCACGGTTTACAACCCGGCCGGGCTGGATGTGGCGGCCCTGAAAGCTTTTCATGCGGCCAACGGTACGCTGCTCGGTGCCCTGGGGGCGGAAGTGTTGCCCAATGCCGATTTCTGGGCACTACCGTGCGAATTTTTGGTGCCAGCGGCACTCGAGTCGCAGATCAATCGTTACAACGCCGAGCAGATCGCGGCTCGAGTCGTCGTCGAAGGTGCCAACGGCCCGACAACGCCGGAGGCCGAGGCTATCCTCGCCGAGCGAGGCGTGATGGTCGTTCCCGACGTGCTGGCCAACGCCGGCGGCGTCACGGTGAGCTATTTCGAGTGGGTGCAGGATTTCTCCAGCTTCTTCTGGAGCGAGGATGAAATCAATGCTCGCCTCGATCGCATCATGACCGAAGCCTTCGATGCCATCTGGCAGCTGGCTGGGGAGCGTGGCTTGTCGCTGCGCACGGCGGCCTTCGTGATCGGCTGCAGTCGCGTGCTGGCGGCGCGGGCGACCCGTGGTTTGTACCCCTGAGGGCCGATACGGCATGCTAGAATCGCAAAATCGTCTTGTTTAGCTTGAGGAATGTCGCGAAATGGGTGACGTCAATACCACGTACACGTCCGATCATCAGGATTGGATGAACGAAATGCTTGCCAAGAATCCGGAGTGGGTCGAAGACCAGAAGGCCGGCCGCGCCCTGTGGTGGGACAAGAAGCAGGATGTCGATACCTCGGCACGCAACGCCGCTTCCAAGGTTCCGCAGAAATCCTACCCGTACGACGTGAATTTCTTCGGCGAATAAACGCCGCGACGTTCAAAGAAAAAGCCGGTCATCGACCGGCTTTTTGCTTTGGTGCGCTCCGGACGAGTCCGGAGCAATCCAGTGTCAGCCCGTCAGCGGCTTGACCACGCGCTTGACGGCCGTGTCGTCCGGGTGCGGGTGGATGGTAAAGCCGAGGCTGGTCATCAGGCGGAACATCTTGGCGTTGGTCGACAGCACGTCGCCGACCACGGCGCGGTAGCCCTTCATGCGGGCACACTCGATCAGCGCCGTCATCAGCTTGCGGCCGACACCGCACTTCTGCCAGTCGTCGCCGACGGCCAGCGCAAATTCGACCGATTCGCCGTCCGGATTGACCACGTAGCGGGCGACGCCAATCTGGTGCTCGTACGGTTCGACGCCGTCGACATTGTCCTCGAGTTCCTTGGTGATCGTCGCCACCAGGGCCATTTCGCGATCGTAGTCGATCTGCGTGAAGCGCACCAGCATGGTCTGGGTCAGCTCGCGCAGGGTATCCATGAAGCGGTAGTAGCGGGATTCGTCGGACATGTTCTTGACGAATTCCTGCTCCATGTCGGCATCCTCCGGGCGGATCGGACGGATGGTGACGACCTGGCCGTCGTTCATCTGCCATTCCTGGATCAGGTGTACCGGATAGGGATAGATCGACATGTGGGCGTAGCGGTCGCCGGTGGCGCTCGCCGCATGGTCGATGACGATGCGGGCATCGGCGGCGATGGCGCCGTTTTCATCGACGATCAGCGGGTTGAGGTCGAGTTCCTGGATCCACGGCAGTTCGCAGACCATTTCCGAGATGCAGAGCAGCACTTCCTTGATCGATTCGCGGTCGGCCGGCGGCATGTTGTGGAACTGGCCGAGAATCTTGGCGGCACGGGTGGAGTCGATCAGGTCCTTGGCCAGGAAACGGTTGAGCGGCGGCAGGGCGACAGAGCGGTCGGAGAAGATTTCGACGTCGAAACCGCCGGCACCGAAGGTGATGACCGGTCCGAAGATCGGGTCGCGGAAAACGCCGATCATCAGTTCGCGGCCGTTCGGGCGCGACAGGAAGGGTTCGATCGATACACCGTTGATTTTGGCGTCCGGACGGCGCTTGTGCACCGTATCGATGATGTCGTGGTAGGCGTTGCGCACGGCCGGTGCATTGCCGATGTTGAGGCGCACGCCGCCGGCATCCGACTTGTGCGGCAGGTCCGGCGAATCGACCTTCATGGCAATCGGGAAGCCGATCTGCTCGGCGAGCAGGAGCGCTTCGGTCGCGGTACGGGCAACCATGGTCTGGGCAACGGGCACCTTGAAGGCACGCAGAATGGCCTTCGATTCCATTTCCGAAAGTACCTTGCGGCGCTCGGCGAGCAAGGCCTCGATAAGCATCTTGGCGCCTTCGGCTTCCGGGCGGCCGTGTTGGCGGGTCGGTTCCGGCGTCTGCAGCAACAGCTTCTGGTTGCGGTAGTACTTCGAAATGTGATGGAACAGCTCGATGGCGGTTTCCGGCATGCGGAAGGCCGGGATGCCGTTCTCTTCGAGCAGCTTGCGCCCCTCGCGCACCTGGTCCTCGCCCATCCAGCAACAGATCAGCGAACGGTTCAACTTGTCGGCAACTTCGATGATCGCCTTGGCAACGCCGAGCGGATCGGTCATCGCCTGCGGCGACAGCATGACCAAGGTGCTGTCTACGTTGGCGTCGTGGGTGACGGCCATGATCGCGTCGCGGTAACGCTCGGGCGTCGCATCGCCGCCGATGTCGATGGGGTTGGCGTGCGACCAGTTGGTCGGCATCGCCTTGTTGAGCACCGCCATCGTTTCGTTGGTCAGTTCGGCCAGCGGAATGCCGAGGTCGCCGGCACGGTCGGCGGCCATGGCGCCCGGGCCGCCGCCGTTGGTGATGATGGCCAGGCGGTTGCCCTGCGGGCGGAACTTGGAAGCCAGTGCCTTGGCGGCATAGAACAGCTGGCCGACGTTCTGCACGCGAACGACGCCGGCACGGCGCACGGCGGCGTCGAACACGGTGTCGGATACGGCGGCCATGCCGGAGTGGGTGGCGGTGGCCATGGCGCCGGCCTCGTGGCGGCCTGCCTTGAGCAGGATGATCGGCTTGATGCGGGCAGCGGAACGCAGGGCGCTCATGAAGCGGCGGGCATTGCGGATGCCTTCCACGTACATCAGGATGTAGTGGGTGCGGCTATCGTAGATCAGGTAATCGAGGATTTCGCCGAAATCGACGTCGGCGGTCATGCCGATGGAGATCACCGACGAGAAGCCGACGTCGTTGGCCTTGGCCCAGTCGAGCACGGCGGAGCACATGGCGCCGGACTGCGAGACGAGGGCCAGGTTGCCGGCCTTGGCGGTGATCTTGGCGAAGGTGGCGTTGAGGCCGAGTTCGGGGCGGATGATGCCCAGGCAGTTCGGGCCGAGGATGCGGACGTTGTAGGAGCGGGCGATCTCGAGCATCTTGCGCTCGATGGCGGCGCCGACGTGGCCGGACTCGGAGAAACCGGCGGTGATGACGATGACGTTGCGCACGCCGCTGCGGCCGCACTGCTCGATCAACTGGGGGACGGTCTGGGCGCGGGTGGCGATGACCGCCAGCTCGACGCGGGCGCCGATTTCCTCGATCGACTTGTAGGCCTGCTGCCCCTGGATGGTGTCGTGCTTCGGGTTGATGGCGTAGAGCCGGCCTTTGTAGCCGGAGCCAAGGATGTTCTTGAAGATGATGTTGCCGACCGAATTTTCACGGTCCGAGGCGCCGATCACGGCGACGGATTTCGGTTCGAAAAGCGCGGTGAGATAGTGCTGTTCCAGCATGGCAAGCCCCTCGTGTTAGGCTGTTATTGTGCAGTGCGTCATTTTCTCACAGGTGCCCTGTATTGTCATTGATCCAGTCAGGGTTATTGGCTAGTTTTCCAGACTGCATGCAAGGACCGCCGACTGCGACAAGAGGCGATGGACCGGGCACTTGTTGGCGATTTCCAACAGGCGCTGGCGCTGCTCGTCGCTCAAGTTGCCTTCGAGGGTGATCCGCCGGCTGATCCGGTCGCGATTGGCGCCGTCGACCTCGACCTTGTCGTGACTCAGCGCGACGCTGATCCGCTCCAGCGGCAGTCCTTTGCGTTCGGCATACATACGCAGCGTCATCGAGGTACAGGCGCCCAGTCCGGACATCACCAGATCGAACGGCGCCGGGCCGGCATCCGAGCCGCCCAGGCTTTCGGGTTCGTCGGCAAGCCACTGGTGCTGGCCGGCAGTCACCACCTGCTGGTATCTTCCCTTTCCATTTTCCGCAACGATCACGATGCCCGACATGCCGATCTCCTTGAATGAAAACCCGACGATCATACCGCCATCTTCCTGGGTATTGCGGCATGGCGAGCGAATTCCGGCAGGCGGGACGGTGCTCGACCTGGCCTGCGGCAGCGGGCGCCATGCCCGCTGGCTGGCCGCCAAGGGGTACGCGGTGCATGCCGTCGACCGCGATGCGGCGGCCATCGCCGGCCTCAGCGGCTGCGCCGGTGTCGAAACCAGCCGGCTCGACCTGGAAGGCGACGCATGGCCCTTGAGCGGTCGTCGCTACGCCGGCATCGTCGTCACCAACTACCTGTGGCGAGCCCGTCTGAACGATCTGCTGGCCATGCTGGCGCCAGGCGGGGTACTGATCTACGAAACCTTCATGCTCGGCAACGCGGCCTACGGCAAGCCGTCGAATCCCGATTTTCTGTTGCGCCCCGGCGAATTGCGCGAAATTGCCGCTGCTGCCGGCTTGCGGGAAGTAGCCTTCGAGGAAGGCTACGTGGATGGCCCGAAACCGGCCATGCGTCAGGCCATCTGCGCCGTGCGCGACTGAGCGATGGCATCGGCCAGGTGCTCGATACCGGCCGGTGACAGGTCGTCGGTGGTGAAGGCTTCCGGGTGGCGCATGCCGGTGAAGTTGTTGTGCTGCGAACGGTGGTACAAGGGGTCGTAGTGCAGTTCGAGCAGTTCGCGCACCAGCGCCGGCCAGTCACCGGCCCTGACCTGTTCATGCCAGCGCTCGATGGTTTCCCGGCTGTGTTGCGAGCGCAGGACTTCCAGGCGTGACGCCAGCAGTTCCGGGCGGCCAAGAAAGTAGTCGTAATCCTTGAGCAGGAAGCTGACGCGGGCCTCGCGCGTGGCATCGACCGTCACGCAGTCGCTTTGCCGGATGCGCTCGATCAGGGCTTCCGGAACGTGCAAGTTGCCGATTTTGCGACTTTCCGCCTCGACGAATACCGGGCGCTGCGGGTCGAGTCCTGACAGCGAGGCCAGCAGGGCCGTTTCAAAGGCTTTCTGCGAAGGCTGTGGCTGATCGGGCAGCACGCCGAGCACCGACCCCTTGTGGCTGGCCAGCGTTTCCAGATCGAGAATCTGCGTACCCCGTTTACCCCGCGCTTGCAGGATGCGCGTCTTGGCGTTGCCGGTGGCGCCGCAGAGGACGATGAAGCGGTATCGTGCCGGCAGTTCATCCAGTTGCGCGATGACGTGGCTGCGCCAGGATTTGTAGCCACCGTCGAGTTGTCCGGCGTTCCAGCCGATGGCGCGGAAGATGGTCGTCATCGAGCCGCTGCGCTCGCCGCCGCGCCAGCAGTAGATCAGCGGCTTCCAGCTTTTGGGGCGATCAAGAAAGCGTTCTTTCAGGTGGCGACCGATGTTCTCGGAAACCAGCGCGGCGCCGATCTTCTTGGCTTCGAAAGGCGAAACCTGTTTGTAGAGGGTGCCGACCTCGGCGCGCTGCGCATCGTCCAATACCGGGCAATTGATGGCGCCCGGAATGTGGTCTTCGGCGAATTCGCTTGGGGAGCGCACGTCGATGATTTCGTCGTAGGCCGCCAGGTCGGCCACGGTGGGGTTGGGACGTTTCATCCCGCTATTTTAGCAAGGGGAGCAGGGTGGGCCAGACGTGGTCCAGTATCAGCGGCTGCGCTTCGGCAACCGGGTGCAGGTTGTCCGCCTGGAAGTAGCGGGCCTGGGCGGCTACCGGCTCAAGCAGGAATTCGATCAGGGGCGCCTTTTTCGCCTTGGCGATCTCGGCAAAGCTGCGCACGAAGTCGTTGGCGTACGGGCCGTAATTGGGTGGCAGGCGCATGCCGGCCAGCGCCACCTTGGCGCCGCCGGCGCGCGATGCATCGATCATGGCATTCAGGTTGTCGCGCATCTGGCCTAACGGCAGGCCGCGCAGGCCGTCGTTGGCGCCAAGGGCAATGACGACGACGGCCGGCTTGTGGGTCTTGAGCGCCGCGTCAAGGCGGGAACGACCGCCGGCTGTGGTCTCGCCGGAGATCGACAGGTTGGCGACGCTATAATCGAGCCGTTTTTCGGACAATCGCTTGCCGAGCAGGGCCGGCCAGGCCTGCTCGGGCCGTATGCCGTAGCCGGCGGAGAGCGAATCGCCCATGATCAGGATGGTCTTCGCCGCCTGGGCTGGCAGCGGCAGACAGAGCAGGGCAGACACGAACAGGCAAAGGAAGAGGACGGGCCGCATGGCAGATAAACCGGTAGTGGAAGTCTCGGGCTTGGGCAAGACCGTCGATAACGGCGGTGAACCACTGACGATTCTGCAGGATATTTCCTTTTCGGTCATGTCGGGTGAAACGGTGGCGATCGTCGGTGCCTCGGGTTCCGGCAAGTCCACCCTGCTCGGCCTGCTCGCCGGCCTGGATGCGCCAAGTTCGGGGGAAGTCCGGCTTGACGGCGTATCCTTGAACGCTCTGGATGAAGATCAACTGGCCAGGTTGCGGGGACGCGCGCTCGGCTTCGTCTTCCAGTCCTTCCAGTTGCTGCCTTCGCTGACGGCGCTGGAGAATGTCATGCTGCCGCTCGAACTGGCGGGAGTTGCCGGCGCGGCGGAGACGGCGCGCGGTTGGCTGGAACGTGTCGGCCTCGACCATCGCCTGAAACATTACCCCAAGCATCTCTCCGGCGGCGAGCAGCAGCGTGTCGCGCTTGCCCGCGTCTTCGCGCCGAACCCCGGGCTGATCCTCGCCGACGAACCGACAGGCAATCTCGATGCGGCAACCGGCAGCCAGATCATCGAGTTGATGTTCGATCTCAATGCCCGCCAGGGAACCACCTTGCTGCTGGTCACCCACGACGAGGCAATCGCCGCCCGTTGTGGACGGACGCTGCGTATCCAGTCAGGTCAGTTGACCGGCTGAGCTTTCGGCTTGCGGTGCACGAGCAGGCTGCGCCGCTCGTCGTCGGGGTGGGCAAAGCCGACCTTTCCCTGTTTCACCTCGCCCATCAGCACCATGTTGTCGCTCAGCGCCTCGTGGTCATCTTTGGTGAAGGGAGGGGAATAGGTCGTGATCACGCCATAGACCGGTTTTTGCAGGTTTTCCAGCGCGGCGCGGATTTTCGACCCTTCGGTACTGCCTGCCTGGTTGATCGCCGCCATGAGCAGCAAGGCAGAGTCGTAGCCCTGGGCAGCCGATACGGCGGACGGAATCCGCTTGCTGCCATTGGCCTGGTGATAGGCGCTGATGAAGGCGGTGCGTCGGTAATTGTTGGGTGCCTCGATGAAGGTTTGTGGCATGCGCGCGCCGTCGGCGTTCTTACCGGCGGCTTCGATGAAATTGGGTAGCGACAAGGGCCAGCTGCCGATCATCGGCACCTTCCAGCCAAGCTTGGCGCGGCCGTTGGCGATCACGGCGAGATCCGGGCCGATGGCATAGGTCAGGATCGCCTCGGCACCGGCGGTTCGGGCGCGCTGCAGGGCGGCGGCAAGATCCTTGGTACCTGGCGCGAAGCTTTCAACCGCCACCGGTTTGAGATCGAGTGCAGCCAGCTCCTTGGTCAGTTGATCGCGACCCTGCTCGCCGTATGGCGTGCTGTCGTGAAAGATGGCCAGCTTGGTGTAATGGCCGCGCTTGACGGCTTCGCGAACGATCATTGCGGCCTGGATGTCGTCACTGGCCGAGTTCCGGAAGGCGTAGCTGTCGGCAACGGCGGGCGGGAAAAACTGTCGGGCCACGGTGCTGCCAGTGGAGACGTTGACGATCACCGGTACGTGCGCTTCTTGATAGGCCTTCAGCGAAGCCAGCGCGACCCCGGTATTGACGAAGCCGAGGCCGGCGACCACCTTGTCCCGACGGATGGCCTCTTCGACCACTTGCTTGCCGACTGCCGGCTCTCCTTTGTCGTCCTTTTCGACCAGTACCAGTTGTCGCCCGAGCAGCCCGCCGCCTAGATTCATTTCGCCGATCGCCAGCCGTACCCCGGCCAGCATCGACTGGCCCATGGGCGATGATGGGCCTGAATAAGGGCCGGTCACGGCGATACGGATCGGTTCATTGGCTTGTGCGGTCTGCATGCTTAAGCACAGTGCGATGCCGGTGATTGCGGTGGTCAGTCGATACATGAGGTTCCTCCTGTTTGCCAGGAAAGCCTAGTGAATCGCGAGCAATAACGAAATTGGGGTTGTCACTAAGCGGGAAAACCCGCAGCACGCCCTACGAGTGCGTGATATCGCGGCTTATGGCACTCGGATTTCTTGCCGCCAGAAGATTTTTGAGAGCATGTGGCTTGTGTCGGCGCATATCTTGAGTCATTTCTACCGCGTTCGGCCGCAAAATGTCATGCGGTTGGCGTAGCATGGTGGCTGAGACTATTCTGGGTTTTCTGAAGCATGTTCATCAATCTGATCAACAATATAGCCTTTCTGGTTGCCCTTGTGGCAGTTGGGCAGCTTGTCGTCTCGCGTTTTCCCCAGAATTCGCCAGGCCGCCGGGTTTTTCTCGGCGTGCTCTTTGGCTGCGTGACCCTGCTTGGCATGGTCAATCCGGTCAACTTCGCGCCGGGCCTGATATTCGATGGTCGTTCGATCGTACTGTCGCTGGCCGGTTTGGTTGGTGGTGGCGCGGTGGCCGCCATCGCAGCGGGCATGGCTGCTGTCTATCGCTATCATTTGGGCGGTATCGGAGCGCCGGTGGGGATCATGGTCATCCTTCAGTCGGCATTGCTGGGCGCACTGGCTCGGCAATGGTTTTTGCGGCGCGGTGATTCACCCGGGACGAAGCATTACCTGGGATTGGGTGTGGTGGTGCAACTGGCACAACTGGGGGCTTTCGCCTTGATTCCCAATCGTGCCGGTTATGCCTTTATCGAGCAGGCTTGGTGGGTGCTTTTGTTGTTCTACCCACTTGCATTCCTGTTTTTATGCTTGTTTTTCAACATTATGCGCAGCAGCAGGTCGATCGGTTGGCATTGCAAAGCGCCCAGGAGGCTGTGACGGCGGAGGAGCGCGCCAGCATGCAGCGCTTTCATGCCTATTTCGATCATTCAATCGTCGGGCTCGCCATTACCAGCCTGGAAAAAGGCTGGCTCGAGGTTAACGATGCCCTGTGCGCCACGCTCGGCTATTCACGGGCAGAACTGACGAATTTGAGTTGGACGGAGCTAACCTATTCGGATGATCTGGCGCTCGATCTGGTGCAATTCAACCGTATGCTGGCCGGCGAGATCGACAGTTATGCAATGGACAAGCGGTTTGTTCACAAGGACGGCCATCTGGTCCATACGCGCCTGGCCGTCAGCAATGTACGCAAGGCGGATGGTAGTGTCGATTACGTTGTGGCGATGGTCGAGGATATCTCGGAGCAGAAGATAGCCAGCTTGGCGCTGGAGCGCAGGGAAAAACAGCTGCGTTTTGTGCTGGCCGGCTCAGCGCTTGGCTTTTGGGATTGGGACATTGTTAGCGGTTCGGTGGATAGAAACGAGCGCTGGGCGGAGATGCTGGGCTATTCCCATGAAGAAATAGAGCATACGACGCGGCAGTGGACGGATTTTATTCATCCTGAGGACCGCGAACGGGCATGGAATTCGATCAATGCCGTTCTTGAAGGTGGCTCGGCCATACACCGGCTGGAATACCGGATGCTCCACAAGGATGGCAGCGTGCGCTGGGTTCTTGATCAGGCTAGCGTGATGCAGCGCGATCCGGATGGCAAGCCGATGCGGATGTGTGGCACCCATACTGATATTACGGAGCGCAAGCAGGTTGAGTTCGAATTGCTGCGGCATCGCCACCACTTGCAGGAGCTTGTCGAGGCCCAGACGCGGGATTTGGTTGTCGCCAAGAATGCTGCCGAAGCAGCGAATCGTGCCAAAAGTGCGTTTCTCGCCAACATGAGCCACGAACTGCGGACACCGATGAATGGCGTCATGGGTATGCTTGAGTTGGCCAAGCGGCGGATGACCGATCCTCAGGGCCTGGACCAGCTAGGCAAGGCCAAGCACGCTGCCGAACGTCTGCTCGGGGTACTCAACGATATTCTTGACCTCTCCAAGATCGAGGCGGAGCGCATGGTGCTTGAAGACGCACCGTTGCAGTTGCGTGACAGCGTGAATGGCGTGGCCGGTACCCTTGGCAACGAAGCGGCCAGGAAGGGCCTGACGTTACAAATCGACTTGCCGGCGGATCTTGCCGAACGGACGCTCAAGGGGGATTCGCTACGCTTAGGACAGATATTGCTTAATCTGCTCGGAAATGCCATCAAGTTCACCGAACAGGGCGGTGTCAGCCTGAAAGTTCGTGCACTCGGCGAGACGCGTGAGGTCCTGCAGGTGCGTTTCGAAGTCAGCGACACCGGTGTCGGGATAGACCTCGAGGCCAGGGGGCGCCTGTTCCAGTCCTTCGAGCAAGCTGACAACAGCATGACTCGGCGCTACGGTGGTACCGGCCTCGGATTGGCGATCTGCAAATCGCTTGGCCAGCTCATGGGGGGGGAAATCGGGGTGGACAGCGTACCGGGAGAAGGAAGCATGTTCTGGTTCGTCGTTCCCCTGAAAAAACGAGAATCAGGCTTGCCTCAGCCAGAAACATCATGCCCCGACTGCTCCGTCGAACAACACCTGCGCGGACAATACGCCGGTTTACGCGTTTTGCTGGTGGAAGACGAACCGATTACCCAGGAGGTCGCGCGTAATCTGCTGGAGGAGGTTGGTCTGTCGGTGGATACTGCCGAAAACGGGCGACAGGCGCTGACACTGGCCAATTGCAACGAATATGCCTTGATCCTGATGGACATGCAGATGCCGGTGATGAACGGTATCGATGCTGCTGGCGCCATCCGGGCCGACTCGCTCAACCGGGAGACTCCCATACTGGCGATGACGGCAAATGCCTTCGACGAAGATCGCCGACACTGCCTCGATGTCGGCATGAACGATCACATCGCCAAGCCGGTTGATCCGGAAAAGCTGTATGAAACCCTTTTGCAATGGCTGGAAGTGGGAGCCAGGAAGGCTACTGCCTGACAAGGGGGGGCGCTGAGCATTCTTGCGCCGGTCATGGCGTATCTGCCGTCAGGCGGCGACTTTCCTTCGGATCGCGGAAAATCAGCGGCAGTGCCCGGCGGGTCGGGTTTTCGGCATTTTCCAGCGCAGCGACTACTTGGTCGTGCCGTGGGCTTTTCGGGCAAACCGGGTCGGCAGCATCCGGGTCGCCGGCCAGCAGGTAGGCCTGGCAGCGGCAGCCGCCGTAATCCTTTTCCTTGTCGTCGCAGCTCGAGCACGGTTCCTTCATCCAGCCCGTGCCACGGTAGTGGTTGAAGCCTTCCGACTCGAACCAGATGTGGCGCAGGCTGTGTTCGCGGACGTTGGGGAAGCTGAGTCCTGGGAGCATGCGGGCGGTGTGGCAGGGCAGGGCGGTGCCGTCCGGCGTGATGGTCAGGAAAACGTTGCCCCAGCCGTTCATGCATTTCTTCGGTTTGCCTTCGTGGTAGTCGGGCACCACGAAGAGGATGCGCATGCGGTCGGCCAGCTTGGCCTTCCATTCGTTGGTGATTGCCTCGGCACGCTTGAGCTGTTCGCGGCTGGGCATCAACTGGTCGCGGTTGAGCAGCGCCCAGGAGTAGTACTGGGCATTGGCCAGTTCGAGGTATTCGGCACCGAGTTCGTCGGCCATTTCGATGATGCGGCCGATATGCCCGATGTTCAGGCGGTGGATGACGACGTTCATGACCATCGGCCAGCCGCGCGCCTTGAGCATGTCGCCGACCTTCTGCTTGAGCTCGAAGCTGCGGGTGTGGGTCAGGAAATTGTTGATCTCCTTGGTCGAGTCCTGGAAGGAGAGCTGGATGTGGTCGAGGCCGGCGGCCTTGAAGGCGTCGAGTCGGGCTTCGGAGAGGCCGACGCCGGAGGTGATCAGGTTGGTGTAGTAACCGAGTTTCCGTGCTTCGCCGATGAGGATTTCCAGATCGTCGCGCAGCAGCGGTTCGCCGCCGGAAAAGCCGCACTGCACGGCGCCGAGTTCGCGCCCTTCGCGCAGCACGCGCAGCCAGTCGTCGGTGGAGAGTTCCTGCTCGTGTTTGGCGAAGTCGACCGGGTTGTAGCAGAACACGCAGTGCAGCGGGCAGCGGTAGGTGACTTCGGCGAGCAGCCACATGGGCGGGCCGATAGTCGGGGCGGGAGCGAGCGAGGCGTTCATGCAGCAACCGATTCGAGGCGCAGCCAGCGTTTGTCGACGGCCATGGCGATGAAGGCTTCGACGTCGGCGCGCAGGCCGCTGGCGGCGAAGGCGGTTTCAAGATCGGTGACGATGGCGGCCACATCGCGCAGGCCGTCGCAGCGCGCCAGGATTTCCCCGGCGCTTTGGTTGAGCTTGATCATCCCTTCCGGGTAGAGCAGCACGTGGCAGTTCTGCACCGGCTCCCACTGGAAGCGGAAGCCGTGGCCGAGGTGTGGGATGCCGTCCATCAGGCTGCCTTGCGCTCGGCTTCGGCTGGAGCGGTCACGCCGTTGGTGCCGTAGTGCTGGCCCATCACGTCGTTCATGGCCCACAGGATGTCGAGCTTGAACTTGAGGATCTGCACGGCGCGTTCCTGCATCGGGCGGGTGCGGAAGTAGTCGAGCGTGACCTGCAGACCCTGCTCGACATCGCGTGGCGCCTGGCTGGTGCGGTTGCGGAAATATTGCAGGCCTTCCGCTTCGATCCACGGATAGTGTTCCGGCCAGGTGGCGAGCCGCTGGCGGTGGATGGCCGGGGCGAACAGCTCGGTCAGCGACGAGCAGACGGCCTCCTGCCACGGGGCGCGGCGGGCAAAATTGATGTAGGCGTCGACGGCGAAGCGCACGCCGGGCAACACGTGGCGCAGATCGACGATTTCCTCGCGCGTCAGGCCGACCGCCTCGCCGAGGCGAATCCAGGCCTCGATACCGCCGGCGTCGAACTGCTTCTCGCCATTCGGCAGGCCGTACTCGAAGCCGTCATGGTCGAGGATGCGCTGCACCCAGCCGCGGCGCACTTCGCGGTCCGGGCAGTTGGCCATGATCGCCGCATCCTTCACCGGGATGGCGATCTGGTAGTAGTAACGGTTGGCCACCCAACCGCGAATCTGCTCGGGCGTGGCGCGGCCGGTGTTGAGCATGACGTTGAACGGATGGTGGATGTGGTACGACTTGCCGTTCTCGCGCAGCTGCGCCTCGAATTCTTCACGGCTCCAGGCCGGGCGGCCGTCGTCGGCGTCGTGGGATTCGGCAAGGATGTCGGCTCGGATCATGGGGGCTCTCGTCAGATGGTGATGCGCCAGCCGTCCTCGGCGACTTCGATGCCGCGCCGGGTCAGTTCGGCACGCTGCGGCGAGGCTTCGTCGAGGATGGGGTTGGTGTTGTTGATGTGGATGAGGATCTTGCGCACGTGCTTCGGCAGTTCGTCCAGCCAGTCCATCATGCCGCCGGCACCGGATTGCGGTAGATGGCCGATGTCGCGAGCGCTCTTCGAGGAAAGCCCGGCGGCGATCATCTCGTCGTCGGTCCAGAACGTGCCGTCGACCATCACGCAATCGGCTTCGGCCATGCGGGCGAAGACTTCGGGCGTGCGGGCGCCGAGGCCCGGTGCGTAGAAGAGCTTGGCGCCGCTCCGCTGGTCGGTGATGGTGACGCCGATGTTGTCGCCATCGACCGAGGCCTCGCGGTGCGGCGAGTAGGGCGCCGCCTTGCTCGAGAGCGGCAGTACGGAGAATTCGATGCCGGGCACCTTGGGCATGGCAAACGACAAACCGTCGAGCGGCACGGCGTGGCGATCGATGCCGCAATAATGCGAGAGGACGTTGAGTACCGGGTTGCCGGTGGTCAGGTCTTCATACACCGGGTCGGCGCACCACAGCGGTATCGGCGCTTTTTGTTCGCGCAGCATGAAGAGGCCGGTGGCATGGTCGACCTGGCCGTCGACGAGCAGGATGCCGCCGATGCCGGTGTCGCGCAGGGCACGGTTGGGCGTCAGTTCGGGCGTTGCCTTGATCTGTTGCAGGATGTCGGGCGAGGCGTTGAGCAGCGCCCAGTCGGCGCTGGCGTCGGCGGCAACGCAGATCGAAGATTGAGTACGCGCTTTGGCCAGGATGCTGCCGCTGCGTACGCCGGTGCAGTTGCGGCAGTTGCAGTTCCATTGCGGGAAGCCGCCGCCGGCCGCGGCACCGAGAATGATCAGTTTCATGGGGTATGCGTGGAAGCCGCCATCCGCAGGGGATGGCGGCAGGCCGGCTTAGCGCGCGGCGATGTACATCGTGATTTCGAAGCCAAAGCGGAAATCACAGGCGCTCGGGGTTTCCCATTTCATTGAAAGTCTCCTTTGTCGGTTGAGGTGCCGGGGCATTGACCGTCGGCGCGTCCGGCTTCGCAGGAAGCGGACTGGCAACCACTATCGCGCATGGCTGGACATGAGCCATCCGGAATAGCTTGAATGGAGGCTCATGATTTTCATGAGCGTGAAGTTGGGGGGAGTCGGCCGGGCAAAGCAATGTGCCCGTTGTTGGCAGGATTGCCCTGCGAGGCGACGGATTTGCCCGTCGTCGGAGTTTCCTAGGCTTCCTGCGGTAGCAGGGATTGCAGTTCGGCGACGACTCGTTCGAGTTGAGCAGCGGCGGCAGACAATCGGGTATCGAGCCCGGCCAGCTGGCAATGTGCCGCACCATGCTCGATCTCCAGGCAGGTTGCGGCCAGGGCGTCCGCCCCGAGATATTTGCTTGCCGATTTGAGCGTGTGAGCTGCCAGCCGCAAATCAGCGCTGTTGCCGGATGACAGTGCCGTACGTGCCTTGGTCAATTGCTGCGGGGCGTCGGCCAGGTAGGCCGAGATCACGCGTTGGAGCAGTTTTCCCGAGCGATCCAGTTCGCGCAGGGTGTCCAGGCTTGCCGGGTTGAGCGCAGTGCAGGCGATATCGTTCGCGTCGGCCGCGCGGGCAGGCGGGGCGTCAGGGTGCGCCCCGATCGTCACGTAGCGGCTCATCGTGTCGAAGAGTATCTTTTGCTGGAACGGCTTGGTGATGTAATCGTCCATGCCCGCTGCCAGGCAGAGCTCCCGGCTGCCGCGCATGGCATTGGCGGTCAGCGCAATGATCGGAACCCGGCGGGCGGGACTGCCGGCGGCGGCCTGCTCGGTTTCCCAGACACGGATGCGGCGGGTTGCCTCGTAGCCATCCATGTCGGGCATCTGGCAGTCCATCAGGATCATGTCCCATGGTTTGGACGTCGCTTCGGCAACCCCGTCGATACCCCCCTCGGCAATGGCAATCTCGCAACCAAAGCGACGCAGGATGGCGCCCGCAACTTCCTGATTGACCGGGTTGTCTTCGACCAGAAGCACGTGCAGCGACGCCAGGGTTGTCGATGACCGATCCTTTTGCGTGGTTTCCTCGAGATCATCGGGGGCCAGGCCCAGGGCGATGCGTAGGGTGTTGAAGAGGTGGGCCTTGCGGACCGGCTTGACCAGATGCTTGTCTACACCGGCATCGCGCGCAGTACGCGTTGTCGAAATGCGGTTCAGCGAGGTGAGCATGACGACCCGGATGCCGTCGAGAAGGGGGCCTTCCTCACGAATTGCCCGGCTCAGGTCGATGCCGTTCATTTCAGGCATGCGCATGTCGACCAAGGCAATGTCGTAGGCCTGTCCACACACGGCTGCCAGGCGCAGTTTGTCGAGTGCTTCCTTGCCGCCGGCCGCGGCATCGGCTGCCATCCCCCAGGCCTGGGCGTGCATGATCAGGATTTCCCGATTGGTAGCATTGTCATCGACGACCAGAACGCGGCGTCCGCACAGCCCGTTACCATCCCGTTCGTGTTCGAGCAGGGGTTTTCCGCTGACGCGTTCGGCCTTGATCACGAACCAGAAGGTACTGCCGATACCAGGCTTGCTGATAACACCGACTTCGCCTCCCATCAATTGGCACAGACGGCGAACGATGGCGAGGCCGAGTCCGGTTCCGCCATGGTGGCGGGCGGTACTGGCTTCGCCTTGCTCGAATTCTCTGAAAACGTTGGCTTGTTTGTCGGGCGAAATGCCACGACCCGTGTCGCGGACTTCGAAGCGCAGTTCCATGCCCAGTTCGTCGGGTAAGGAATTGGCCGTGATGTGCACATTGATTTCGCCGCGCTCGGTGAACTTGACGGCATTGCTGAGCAGGTTCGATAGAATTTGCCGCAAACGCCCCGAATCGGCGTTGATCCAGAGCGGCACATCGTTTGCGATCCGGCAGCTGATTTCCAGCCCTTTGTTTTGGGCCGCTTCGGCAAACAGGCCGACGACATCCTCGGCTGTGTCGCGCAGATGGAAATCGACAGGGTCGAGTTCGAGTTTTCCAGCCTCGATTTTCGAGAAATCCAGGATGTCACTAATCACGCTGACCAAAGCCCTGCCCGAGCGCAGCGCCGTTTCGGCCTGACGCCGTTGTTCTTCCTGCAGGGGAGAGTCCAGCAACAACTCCAGCATACCGAGAACGCCATTCATGGGGGTACGGATTTCGTGGCTCATATTGGCCAGGAACATCGACTTGGACTGGGTAGCCTCTTCGGCTCGGCGCTTGGCGGAGTTTGCTTCGGCTACCGCCTGTTCCAGTTCGTGGTTCGTTTTTGCCAGTTCCCGGCTGCGCTCGGCCAAGTGTGTGTCGCGTTCGTCAAGTTGCGCCAGCATCCGGTTGAAGCCGTCAGTCAGAAGGCCGATTTCGTCATCATCCTCTTTGCGCGCACGCAACGAAAAATCCTGCTCGACCGTAATCTGTCGCATGGAGTCCGCGAGATGGAAGATCGGTTCGATGATCCGGCGCTGCAGGCGTGAGGCCCAATACAAGGCCAGCGAGCCGGCGAGCAGTGCAATGCCGAGAATCATGCCGATGCTGAGGGCGATTTGCCGATAGAAGCGTTTCGGGGTGGCGTGGAGGTGGATGAATCCGATCGTCTCACCGTACATTTCGATGGGTGAAACATGGTCAATGGCGTCCGGGTTGAACATGAATGCCTCGGCCTTGGCCGCCATGTTGTCCCGAAGCCAGCTATTGATCGCCTCGTCATCCCGCTTGTCGGTGTTCTGTCTGCCGTGCCCGGCAAAGAAGACACCATTCCGGTCGAAGATCGTAACGGCCGCGATGTCCTGTTCCGCCGAGAGGCTTTCCAGCAGTTTTGTGGCTTGACGTGGTTCGTCGAATTCCAGCGCGGCCTTGACGTTGCTCGACAGTACCTGCGAGATGGCGGAAAGCCTTTCGGAGATTGCGGTGCGGAAGGTCCAGAACTGGAATACGACGAAGGCGATGGTGATGCAGGCCAGGGCACCGCCGACCGTTGTCCAGATCAGTCGGCGTAGTTTTTCGCGTATGGATTGCGTGTGGGGCATTGGCGGCGGAAACCGATGTACGAGGCTCAGTCTACGATAGTCGCCAGTTCGAGCAAAGAGGCGCCGGGTTCCAAGCCGCCTTCGCGGGCGGTTCGCAGGTTGATTTCGAAGGTCACTTTGTTCTCGCCCTGGGCCAGGCCGATCATGCCGCCGCGGCGGGCGAACTCGGGGTGGTCACTGACCGTCAGCAATCCAGTACCCCGGGGGCGCAGGGCCGGCGGCACGCCGTTGAGCAATTCCCTCGTTCCGCCGGCGACGAACAGGACATGGCATCCCTTGATGTCATTGGCCGCCAGCGAGTCGAGCTTTCGGAAGCGGGCGGTTCTGTCCCTCGCTGGCTTGCCATCGGCGGCGGCGAGTGCTTCGGCGACGCCCGAATTGCCATAGGCGCACAGTTGTAGTGGCATGTTGCCGGAGAGCGCGGATGCCGGCCATTCGACGAATTTGACCAACTTGAAAACAAGCGCCGCCTTGATCCGATCCTCACGCTGAATCCCCTCGGCATGGACGACGGCGGACAGCAACAAGGCTGTTGCCGTCAGTAGTCCAGGAGTGATTCGGGTGGATGGGGACATGTTCGAAAGCGGGCCGATGCGTCAGAATTTCCACTTTACTTGAGCGAAGACCGAGCGGTCGATCAGCATGTGCTGGACATCCAGCAACTCCGAGGTAAATTCCTTGTGCTGCTTATGCAGCAGGTTGCGTCCCACCAGCGCCAGTTCAACCCCTGTTCCGGGGCGCCAGGCGACCCGCATGTCAGCTTCGTTGTAGGCGGGAATCGACACGGCGCCTTGCGCGTCGTCGCCCAGATCGCCGAGTGCTCCGACGCGCCGGAGCCAGACATCGACATCGATGTTGCTGCGCGGGTTCCAGGCCATGCGTAGTCCGGCTTGATGCTTGGGGGCGCTTTCCTCGCGATCGGTGGTGAAGGAGGTACCTTCTTCCCTCATACCCATGCGCAGTTCGCTCCAGGTCAATTGAAAACGGAGGTCAGGGCGAGCGCGCCAGTCGACAGAAAGTTCCATGCCGTTGCTGTAGCCGCGTGCCCGGTTGCCTGCTCCGAACGGATACAGGATGGAGGTCTGGCCAGGGAGAAACAAGCAGCCGGCGGATACCGGGAGACCCGAAGGCTGGCAGACGGCGGGGCCAAAAACAGCCGTCCGCAGATCCTTGTATTCGTTGTGAAACAGCGCCAGATCCAGGCTCAGTGTGGGGAGAACCTGTTGCTTCCAGCCTGCTTCGTAGGCCACAACGGTTTCAGTGCCGACCTGCCCCCCACCCGCCAGGAGGAGGGGGCGAGGCGTGGGGTTGCCCTGGGCGCCCGGTTGCAGGACGGCCTGGTTGACGAATCCCCCCGTGTCAGTTCGGCTGGGAGTGCGGACGGCGCGCGCGACGGACCACCAGAAGGTGCTTGTTTCACTCGGTGTCCACAGCAGTCGCGCATTGGGTTGGTGCTCGTATCCGGTGTAGTCGTTGTGTTCCAGCTTGGTGCCGAGTGTCAGTACCAATTCCTGCGGGAACAAGGTGATGTCGTCTTGAATGAAGATGCTGTAGAGGGTTCGCCGCGCCGAACTGGGAGAAACGGTCACGAACGACAACGTGTTGGCTGGGACGCCCCGGTTGGAAGCCTCCATGCTGTCCTCGCTGACACGGTAGCCGGCGCCCATGACGAGGTCGTGGCCGGTGAAGCGCTTGGTGCGATACTGGAAATCGACATCGTAGGTATTGCGAACTTCGTTCAGGTGGGCAGGCCAGTCGCGTTCCGTGTGGTCGAAATAGCCTTGCAGGGTGAAGGATTCGCTTGCCGATAGGTCGCGCTGCCAGCGCCCGAGCAGGTTGCCGCCGGATACTTTCTGCGTCGTTCCGATCAGCCGGTTATAGGGAGGGGTGAGCGAGTTGAGCCGTGACGACTCACCGGACCATCCATCGTAGTAATCGCCCTGTATGGTGACGGCATCGCGGGAACTGGCCGCGAAATCGGTGCGGAAGCCGGCTCGTTGCTGCTGCCAGCTGTCATTGCCTTGGGCGCCGGTGGACTCGACGGTCGATCCATTGCGGTCGAATCCCTTGGCATAGACGCGCCAATGGCCGACATCGCCCAGCTTTCCACCGTAGCGGGCCGATGCCGCCAGCTTGTCAGTCGTCCCGGCGGCTGCCTCGATCATTCCCCCCTGCGTTGCCGCAGCCGATTTGGTGATGATGTTGATCACGCCATTGACGGCGTTGGCACCCCACAGCGAGGCTCCCGGGCCCCTGATGACCTCGATCCGCTCGATGTCGGAGAGGACCGTGTCCTGCACGTCCCAATAGACGCCCGAGAAGGTCGGGGTATAAACGCTGCGACCATCGATCAGGACGAGGAGCTTGTTGGTGAAGCGGCCATCCATGCCGCGGGCGCTGATCGCCCAGCTGTTGTTGCTGATCTGCCCAACCTGGACACCGGGCGCCATTCTCAGGACGTCCGGAATGCTGGTGGCTCCCGAGCGACGAATGTCGTCGCTGGTGATGACGAATACGGCGGCGGCAGCGCGCGAAACGGTCTGCGGTTTCTTGGAAACCGAGGTGATTTCAAGATTGAGAACTTCCTTCAGGTCTAGATCGAAGAAGGAGTCTCCTTCGGCTCCCGATGCCGAAACCGATCCCAAGGCTAAAAGAATGCTCAGGGCGAGTCGGGATAGCGTTCCATTGGGACGTTGGCTAAGGTGCATCATGGTTCCCCTTGAAAGCGACAACTAATACTGACGAATTGTTGTTTTTATTGATTTTTCGTTTCGTATTGTCGAATTACGATAATGTCGTGCTTTTGATACATGCTGTCAATCGGCAATACCCTGCTCGCGTGAGGGATTCCGGGGTTTGTGACAAATTACTTGCTGCAGCTGGATTTAAAGCCCGCGACGCATGAGTGCGTTACGTTTGGCGCGGCCTGTTTGGAAGGTGATAGTCGAGAGTGGCATTCGCTGCACGCAAGCCGCTTCGGATCGCTCCTTCCAAGGTTGCCGGATAGTCGCTCCAGGAATAGTCGCCGGCGATCTGGAGGCGTCCGCTTTGCGGGTCGGGGCGATGCAGGCCTGGTGTGGCGGAAAAGGTGGCACGTTTTTCCCGGATGACCGAGGCGCCGAGCAGTGGTGCGTCGATTTGCAATTCGCGATCCAGTACCCGTGAGAGTGCCGCGTCATCGTACATTTCCCAATCGCCATGGCCGCTGAGGATGCAGGCCAGCAGACCATTTCCCCGGTCGACGACCCACTGGCCCAGCCCTCCGGAGAGCGAGCGCAGGGGGAAAGAGAGCTGCGTATCGGGCGGGTATTGCAGATAGACCGTGGCAATCGGCTCGAAGTCTTGTGGTACCGGAGTGTCGGGCCACAGCGCGGCGGCGTGCTGCGGTGCGACGGCGAGTACGGCGGCATCGAAAGAGGTGCCGTCTACCCGCAGCGTGTCGGCCTCACTGGCCAGGGAGCGTACGCGATGGCGCAGCCGGATGGTCGCACCGTGGGCCGTCAGCCAGCGGCCGGCGGGTTCGGGCAGCAACTGGCCGAGCGGGACGCGCGGCAGCAGGAGGTCAGTATCCTCGCGGTGCGAACTGCCCAGGCTGTCGCGCAGCACGTTGGCGAACAACTGGGCCGAAGCGCGTTCGACGGGCGTATTCAGCGCCGCGAGGCAGAGCGGGTTCCACAGGCGGTTGCGCAGCACACCGGTTTGCCCGGCGGCATCCAGCCACTCGGCAACCGTGATGTCGTGTGGAAGGCGGAATCCCCGGCGCTTGACGCACTCCATCCACCAGGCGGTCCGGAGCTTTTCGCCGAGCCCGACGCCATGGGCCGCGAGCAAGCTCCAGGCGACATTGAGCGGTGCCGGCAGCCGGGGAAGGCTCAGGCGAAAACCGGCATTGTCGACGACTTGCAGGGGGCGCCTGTCAAGCAGGAGGTCAGGGTCGGCGCCCACCCGGCGCATCAGCGCCAGCGTGTCGCGATAGGCGCCGAGCAGGATGTGCTGGCCGTTGTCGAGCTCGCGGCCCTCCAACTGGACACTTCGCGCCCGACCGCCGAGGATGCGGCCGGCTTCGAACAGCGTGGTGTCGACGCCGGCGGCAGTCAGTTCGACGGCGGCCGCGATGCCCGACCAGCCGCCACCGATGACGGCGACACGCATCCGTTCAGCCCTTGATCCAGGTCTTGACGGCCAGCCACAGCTTGCGCGTCGGCGGCAACGAAATGCGTTGGTGCAGCACCTGGAAGTTCTCGCGCTTGATTTCGTCAAGCACGGTGCGATAGATAGCCGCCATGATCAGGCCCGGGCGCTGGCTCTTGCGGTCGACGGCTGGCAATTGGGCGAAGGCCTGCTCGTAGTAGCGTTCGGCCCGCTCGTACTGGAATTGCATCAGCGCCGTGAAATTGTCGGAGTACTTGCCATTCAGGATGTCGGCGGCCGGCACGTTGAACTGCTTGAGCTCGTCCATCGGGATATAGATGCGGCCCCGCCGGGCATCCTCGCCGATGTCGCGGATGATGTTGGTGAGCTGGAAAGCCATGCCCAGGTCGTGCGCGTATTTTTGCGTCTGACGATCCTGGTAGCCGAAGATTTCGGCGGCGAGCAGGCCGACGACGCTGGCCACGCGGTAGCAGTACAGCGACAGGCCCTTGAAGTCGAGATAGCGCGACTGCTGGAGGTCCATCTCCATGCCGTCGATGATTTCCAGCAACTGCTCTTTTGGTAGGTTGATGCCGGGGGCGACCTTTTTCAGCGCCTGGCCGACCGGATGCTGCGGGTTGCCTTCGCCGATGCGCTCGACTTCCTGGCGCCACCAGGCGAGCTTGGTCGAGGCCAGCGCGATGTCGTTGCATTCGTCGACCACGTCGTCGACCTCGCGGCAGAAGGCGTAGAGCGCCATGATGGCCTGGCGCCGCTCCGGCGGCAGGAACAGGAAGCTGTAATAAAAGGAGGAGCCGCTGGCGGCGCACTTCTCCTGGCAGTATTGGTCTGGATTCATGGGGCTACATTCTAAGGGATCGGGCGCCGAGGATCAGCCAGTCCGTCAGGCCCAGCTTCGGCCGGCGACGGAAAACGTCGCCGCGGACCTGTCGGATGCGTTCCAGGATGCGCAGGCCACCCTGCACGGTCAGCCGGATTTCCCAGCCCATGCGGCCGGGTAGGGCATGTACCAGTGGAGATCCCCGCCGCATCAGGGCTGTGGCGCGGTCGATCTCAAAATCCATCAGGGCAGCCCAGTTGGCCGAACTGCGACCGGCCGCGATGTCGTCTTCGCTGACACGGAAATGCGGAAAATCGGTTTGCGGGATGTAAACGCGATCCTTTTGCCAGTCGATCGCCACGTCCTGCCAGAAATTGATCAGTTGCAGGGCGGTACAGATACAGTCGGACTGCATCAGGTGGACATCCTCGGTTCGTCCAAACAGGTGCAGCACCAGCCGGCCGACCGGGTTGGCCGAGCGGCGGCAGTAATCGAGGAGTTCCGGATAGTCGGCATAGCGCTTCTTGACCACGTCCTGCGCGAAGGCATCGAGTAGGTCGCGGAAGAGCTGGATGGGCAGGGCGTGGGCGGCGATGACCTCGGCGAGGGCCACGAACAGAGGCGTCTGTGGCTGGGTGCCGGCCGCGATGCGGTCCAGTTCGGCCTGGTAGGCCGCCAGCCCGGCGAGTCGCTCCTCTGGCGTGGCATCGCCCTCATCGGCAATATCGTCGGCACTGCGGGCGAAGCGGTAGATCACCTCGATCGGCTTGCGCAGTCGGGGCGGCACGAGCAGGGAGGCGACCGGGAAATTTTCGTAATGATCGACTGGCATGGGCGTTAGCCTCAGACGGTGCTAGAATTCGGGCCGCTTGCCCAGGTGGCGAAATTGGTAGACGCACCAGATTTAGGTTCTGGCGCCGCAAGGTGTGGGGGTTCGAGTCCCTTCCTGGGCACCAAGTTATTATTTTTCATAGTTCAAGCATGTCCATTAAACCCGCGTAACTGCGGGTTTTTTATTGGGTTTTTGTCCGGTTGTGTGTAACATGGTTTAAACATATCCAGTGCTCGGTGTGTATAACTCTGGGTGTAACTGGATGAAAGCCTGATGGAGTTACACACATGCCGTTGAGTAACACTGCAATCATCAATGCCAAACCTTCGGACAAGCCCTATACGCTGACCGACGAGCGCGGCCTGTCTATTCAGATTCAACCAACTGGCGGGAAGTGGTGGCGCCTGCGGTATCGCTTCGACGGCAAGGCAAAGATGCTATCCCTCGGAGTATATCCCGACGTTGGGCTCAAGGAAGCCAGGGATAGGCGCGAAGAGGCTCGCAAGCTCTTGGGGGCGGGTGTTGATCCAGGGGAGCACCGCAAGGCACATAAGGCTGCAAAAACTGAGCGGGCAGCCAACAGCTTCGAAGTGATTTGCCGCGAATGGCTTGAGCAGCGCAAAGATACGGTTGAGCCTGCCCAGACTGCCAAGACCTTGGCCCGGATGGAGAACGACGTTTTTCCATGGATTGGCAGCAAGGCGATCACCGAAATCACCGCCCCTGATGTACTGAGCGTAATGCGCCGCATGGATGAGCGAGGTGCACGCTACACCGCACACCGTGTGCGTAGCGAAATAAGCCGAGCATTCCGTTATGCGATTGCCACCGGCCGTGCTGAGCGTGATCCATGTCCAGATCTGCGCGGGGCGATTCCGCCAGCTAAGGAATCGCACTTTGCTGCGATTACCGACCCCAAGGAAGTGGGTGGGCTTTTAAGGGCATTTGACGGCTTCAGCGGTACGTTCGTGGTTAAGTCGGCGCTACTCCTCGCTCCGCTGTTATTCACTCGCCCTGGTGAGCTACGAAAAGCAGAGTGGGCAAGTTTCGATCTTGATAAGGGTGACTGGCGCTATTTCATCAATAAGACGAAGACCGAGCATCTAGTCCCACTGGCAACTCAGGCAGTGCTGATACTTCGAGAGTTGCATGCACTGACCGGCCGTGGTCGCTACCTTTTCCCGAATGCCAGAAGTAGCGAACGGCCTATGAGTGAAGCTGCCATCAATGCAGCGCTTCGCCGGCTGGGTTATGACACCAGAACCGAAATATCAGGCCATGGCTTCAGGGCAATGGCCAGAACGATCCTACACGAGGAACTGCACGTAAAGCCCGAGGTTATCGAGCACCAGTTAGCGCATACCGTTCCGGATGCCTTGGGTACTGCCTACAACCGCACCAAGTTCCTCAAGGAGCGCAAGGCGATGATGCAGCTATGGGCTGACTACCTGGACAAGCTGAAGGCGGGGGCGGAAGTCATTCCGCTTCATGGGGATGCTGCTTAGGGGGATGTGATGTTTTCGTCAAAACATGCAATTTGGAAAGCTGCAAATGCCGCAGACAGGCTGGATGACTGGCTTGGTAACGCTGAATTCATGATTGGAGAGTGGTCAGCCCAAAGTAGCGAGGGGGTTGAATTTAAGAGTACTTGGGAAATTATTCTCGCAGGGCTATTACTTGAAGATGACCTATTGCCAGCACCGGCGCGAGTGGCTTTTGCGAAAGTGATGCTTCAAACCATCGGCGAGGCTAATGCCAATAAGATTCGGGTGAATAGTCTGCACATTGAACCACCGAAGCCAGGACGCAAAGAAGACCGCCAGCAAATGGGCATAAGGCTTCGCAAGGTTGCGGGGCTAATTAAAGAAGGGATGCCTGCTACCGAAGCCTACAAGATCGTGGCAGAAGAACACTGCAAATCCCCTGAAACCATCCGGCGAGACTACGAGAGAGCGATCAAGAGACCTCGCAAACAGAAGAGGACCGGGGAAATCGATAAATAATTTCCCCGGTGCGTTTCCGTATCTGGCTCAATATATTTCAAGTCATGTTTAACAACGCCCAATAGGGTGCAGACATGGCCGACATCAAAACATTGCCTGAAACCGGATTTCTGAATCTCTACGATATTGTTTGTCGTCCAGAAATCACCCCAGAACAATCCGCCGCAACATACCGAGCATTTGAAGATGCCAAGGTACGGGGCGACGCTAAGGCTATCGAGAAAGCCAGGTTCAACGTCAGGAAACCTCGATGCGCAACAAGGGGTCTTCTGCCAATTTCGAAATCAACATGGCTAAACGGTGTCCGGACTGGAAAGTATCCGAAGCCCGTCAAGCTCGGACCAAAAACTACGGTGTGGCGAGTTGAGGATATCCGCGCGCTAATCAATAGTTTTAGCCAGTCCTGAGGGCTGGCCATGTTCGCCAATTCGTTGCGGCCGCTCGGCCGCGCATGTCGCATGACCCCGAGCCGGTTCGAAAAGCCGGCAGGTTGCCAGCAATGGTTGCCGAAATCGCCGATACTGGCGACGCGAACCCCGCGCAGCAAGCGCTCCGGGAGCGTTCGTGCTGATGGCACGGCCATCTACCGGGATGACCTTTCGAGGATCATCCAAATGTTTACCCCGAAAAACAAAACCCCCAGAACCGGCGAAGAACTGGGGGCTGACGAAGCAAGCGAGGCGGGCAACCTCAAGGCCAATGGTACATCACCGGCCAGCATGTTGTTCGCTGTGGCTGATCAAATCATCGAGACGTTTCCAAGCATCATGACTAGAAGGACGAAGCACCAAGCACAAGCTCGGGTGTTGCGTCTGTTCTTGTCGGCGCTGGCTGCTGGTCGAATTGGACGGGCGGTGTGAAATGGCCCGATCGAGGAACATCAAGCCAGGATTTTTCCGCAACGAACTGTTGGCCGAGTGCTCGCCTTTGACTCGCTTGCTGTTCGCCGGCCTGTGGTGTCTAGCTGACCGCGCCGGGCGTCTGGAGGATCGTCCAAAGCGCATCCGTGCCGAGGTTCTGCCTTACGACGATGGCAGCGTCGACGAGATGCTAAACGAGTTGGATCAAGCCGGTTTCATCCTGCGCTACCAGGTTGGCGGTCTGCGATTCATCCAGGTGCAGAACTTTGCCAAGCACCAGAATCCACACCACCGGGAAGCTGAAAGCACGATACCTGCACCGGTCGAGGACGGTGCTAGTCATGCACAAGGCACGGACAAGCCTGGGGCTAGCCTGGGGCTTGCCCCAGATAAGCCTGGAACTAGCCGTGCTGATTCTCTGATTCCTGATTCCCTTAACCTGATTCCTGAAGAAGTGGCTTACGCCACTGTCCCCGGCAAGCCGGCGACCGAGCAGAAACCGGCATGCCCAGCTGAAGATATAGTTCGCCTCTACCATGAGGCCATGCCCGATAACCCAAGGGTTCGGGTACTAAATGACTCACGCCGGAAAACCATTCGGGCACGTTGGAAGGAAGCAGCCAGTCTGACATGCAAGCCATTCGGCTACAGCAGCCGAGAAGATGGGCTGACTGCCTGGCGGCAGTTCTTCGAAGTCTGCGCCGAGTCGGATTTCCTGACCGGCAAGGCCACACCGCAGCCCGGAAAGCCGCCATTCGTGGCTGATATCGATTTCCTGATGTCGTCGGCCGGGTTTGCGAAGTGCCTCGAGAACAAATACCACCGCGAGGTATCTGCATGAGCCAGGCCGACTATTCTCACCTTCACAGTAACGACGCGGAGCAGTCGGTACTCGGGGCACTGCTGCTCCCCGGGTCCAATGCAGTCGACCGGCTTGGCAACCTCAAGCCCGGCCACTTCTTCACCGAAGCACATCGCCTGATCTTTGCCGAAATCATGGCCATGGCCTCGCAGGGGATTGCCATTGACCCCGTCACCGTTGCCGAGCGCATAGACGCTGCCGGCTTGTCGGACAAGACCGGCGGCTTGGCCTACCTTGGCGAATTGGCGTCGAACACACCGTCATCAGCGAACGCCGGCCGATATGCGCAGGTTGTGGTCGACAAGGCACTCGAACGCGAGCTCGTTGCTGCGGCCGACCAGATTCAGGCGATTGCCTCCGGGGTCGGATCGACCAAGGACAAGCTGTCGGCTGCACAGTCGGCAATTATGGCCATCACTGAGGCAGCCGAACCAAAGAAGCCAAAACTGATTCGCGAGGTGCTGATACGTGCTGTTGCAACGATCGAACGGCGTGGTGAAGGTTCCGACAACGCGATGCCTACCGGTTTCAGCGCTCTCGATACCAAGCTGTCAGGTGGACTTCGACAACCAAACCTCGCAATTGTCGCCGCACGCCCAGGCATGGGTAAAACGGCGCTGGCCGGGTGCATCGGCTACAACACGGCATCGGCCGGCGTGCCGACTCTTATCCTATCCATGGAAATGGGTGACACCGAACTGGCTGACCGCATGATCGCTATTGCCGGGCGTGTGCCGCTTGATGACATTTTGGCGGGCAACATGAAAGGCGAGGCCGGTGACCGCATCCTGGCCGGTACAGCCAGGCTGCACGAATTGCCGCTGATCATTGACGAGCAGGGTGGGCTGTCGCTGTTCGACATCGCCAGCAAGGCCAGGTCGGTGAAACGTCAGCATGGCCTTGGCCTGCTGATCATCGACTACCTGCAACTGGCGTCTGGCGATGGTGATACCCGAAACAGCCAGATCGAGGGCATTACGCGGGGATTGAAGGCACTGGCAAAGGAACTGGAAATCCCAATTATTGCCCTGTCGCAGTTGTCGCGGAACTGCGAGAGCAGGCCGAACAAGCGCCCGATGCTTTCCGACCTTCGCGAATCCGGCGCCATCGAGCAAGACGCCGACATCGTTTTGATGTGTTACCGGGATGACTACTACGACCATTCCAGCCCTGATGCAGGAACGGCCGAAATAATCGTGGCCAAGAACCGGCAGGGTTCCACTGGGATGGCTCGGCTTGCGTACATCGCACCTCAAACACGCTTCGAAACGTTGGCACATGATTGGCGCCCGACTGTGGTTGACCGGCCGTTTGCGCAGAAAAAGCGGAAAGGGTTCGAATGATGAGCGCCCTCGAAAACCTCGCTGCAGCAAAAGCCAAGGCCGATGCCATGGCCAACTTTGACCGGTTCATTGCGGCCCGGCGTGCTAATGGCTGGACTGATAGTGACGTTGCTGAATACCGCGAATCCATCCGCATCTTGATGAGTGATGACGATGCCGCAGCGCTGGCGTTGTTTCCATCCGGCACCTATCAGACCGCGGAGCAGGCCAGACAGGGCGCCCGGGAGTATTGGGCTGCTTCGGTGTCGGCATGAGCACCAACCACACAACCAGGAACGAATATCCATGAACCAATTTCACGCCGATCCGCGCGCTGTCGCTGCTGGTCTAATGCTCCCGCAAGCGCATCCAACCGATGAGCCGAGATTCACCGATGCCGGCCTGTTCGCGATGGTCGGGGCGTTTTCCTACAACACCGAAATTGAAGAGACGAGGCGATTGCACAACCTCAGCGCCCTGTCCCGAGTGTTGTCCGCGGCCAAGGATGGCGGGCTGGATGACTGGGCAGAAATCTGTCTGCTGGTTTTGTTCGCTGAGGGCGTTTCCCCAATCGATTCCGGCGAGAAGGGCCAACTGCTGGCAGTGCTGTGCCGCTTGGTTTCCTTGTCGGTTGGGCGTGGCCGCATGCTTAGCCTGGTCAAAGGATCCAAGGCGCACTGATCATGACTGCCGCCCTTCGCCAGCCAGCGCCGGCCGATCCGGTTGCCGATGCAGCACGGGTGCTTGGTCGGAAAGGCGGGCGGCCGAAGGGATCCTTCAGTTCGCCATTGGCGGAATGGATCCGGGCAGAGGTAAAGCAGCGTCGGGCAGAAGGCTACCGTTGCCGGGAGGCATTCGAGATATTGCGAGACAGTGAAGAGCCTTGCGGCAAGGACGTTTTCAAGGTCAAGGACTGGACCGCAGATGACCACAACCTGGACATCGGAACCCGCGTCACTTGGGACAACTATAGAAAATTGTGGAATCGCACGGGACAAAAACCGGTTTCTGTCCCATCTACCCGGAAAATCTGATTTACCAGAGCGCATGAGTGCTCGCCTCACAGTACAGGAGCGCACTCATGGCCAAGCAAACCCAAAAACCTTCCCTCCGTCTCAGCGTGCCGCCACCCGGCACCTTGGCCTATGCGGACGGCGGCAAGATCGATCCGGACGAGTTGATGCGGCAGATGACCGCGAAATATGGCGCTCCTGCCGCTGGCCCAGCCCCTCAGAAAGCCGTGCAGCAGGCGGTTCAACAACCCGAACCTAAGGCGCAGCCTAGGCCGGAGCAACAAGGCATTACGACCGGCATCATCGGAATTCTGAAAGGGCGTAAGGAAGCGATCGACAAGGCTACCGGCTATGCTCAGGGCGGGAAGATCAGCGGCCCAGGAACCTCGACATCGGACAGCATACCGGCCACAGTCCGCGAGACTGGGGAGAGTATTCGCGTAAGCAACAGAGAACGCATTGTCAGCGCTGAACAAGACCTGTTCCTTGAAAGCGTTGCCAAGGCTGCCGGCTACAAAAGCCTAGATGCCATGCTCGAAGACGGTACCGGAAAGCCGGTCGGTCCTGTTGTGAAGGCGGGAAAGCGTGCAGCAGCAACTGGTATGGCACCGGAGACTGACCCGGATACAGATGGTCGACGGCAGTACAGCCCGGCATCTGGCGATGCGTTTGCCAATCGTTCTGCTCCCACCGGTAGCGTTGCCGCGGCGATTGCTGCACCTCCGACGCTTGGCGGTGCGCCGTTGGCCAGATCGGAGCCCGCCGGGGTGCTGACGAATCCAGCGGCCAGCGGAATCACAATTGATCCCTTTGGGCCCAAGCCCGAAAAGCTTGGATCTGGCTTGAGCGGTCTCGAGTTGTCAGTTTATCCAGGTCAGCAACCGACCAAGCCAGGACGCGACTCGTCCGAAATCATCACAGCCGATTCTGCGCAGGCTGCGATGGGGGCGGGCATGCAACGTTCGGGCGGCAACTCCGGCACGATCGACATGAAGGGCGTAAACGACATCATGGCCCGCGAGAACAAGACGCGCGGCGACATGATCGATCTGTCGATCGCAGCGAATGGTGGAAACGGTATCGGCATCCTGGGCGATGGCGGTATTGAAGCAGCCAATGCCGAGAAGTCTGCTCGCTGGCGTCAAGATGACCTGCTATCACAGTCCAGTCGCGGAAATCAGAGCTCAGTTGCCGCCGCCATTCATGCCAATGCAACAAGTGATGCTGAGGCTCGCCGAAACGAGATCACAATTCGAGGTCAGGATCTGGGTTACGGTGCCAAGATGGCAGCGCAAGGTCTGACTGCCCGTGGTCAGGACATCAGCCTGCAGCGAGCCCAGGAACGGAACGACGTTCTAACCCGGGGCCAGGATGTGCGGGCCGGCACCGCCGCAGATCGTACAGCTTCGAACGAAGCCATTGCAGCGGCGAGGATCACCGAGCGTAGCGGCCCGTCGCTCGGCCAGCAGCGCGGCAATGCCGAGATTGATGCCGCACGCTCGCGCGTTGCGGGCATGGATGCCACCGAAATCAAACGCCGGACGGCCAACTACACCGCAACCGGCCGCGAGAACCCGGATTACGACCCGACACTGGCCAAGGCCGTTACGCTGGCGAACCGGCGCAAGGTTGGCGCTGACGACGAATTCGACCAGCGCCAGCAGGCGCAGCCGCCGGCCGGCACCGATGGGGATGTGATGACGCGCTTCCGCAGCGACAAGGCGATGCAGGGTTACAAGCTGGGAAAGCAGAGCGACCGTGGACATGAAGTCTTGGATGGTACTGGCAATGTGATCGGGTATTGGAACTAGGTATGCCTATCATTCCTCGCTCGGATAAGCCGCAAGGTGATTCACATCCACAGCTTCAGCGTGACTCGCTAGCACTATTTACTTTGCTGCATTGCCAACCTGAATCGCACTCTGCTCGTACTTTGCAAGCAACTCAACAACTGCGGTTCGCTGTTCTGGTGAGAAATTTGGCGACGCAACTGTATTCGTTGCGAATTGTTGAGCGAATGCGTTCAGGAATAACGAGACTTTGTGGGCATCTGTCGAAGTTGCCAGGAGTGCGCTGATGACAAATCTGGATGCCTCCAAGCTGACTTCCAGCGCAGCTATGCGTTCTTCTAAGGTCATGGGCCGTTCCTTTCGTGAAAAAGCTATGAGAGTGGAATCCGTAGCCTATCACCTTGGAATGGCCCGCCCTATTCATTACGAGTATTCGCGCCATGCCTTTCACACCGCTTGAGCAGTTTGATGAAGCGCCGCGCCGTGGCTTCAGTCCGTTGGTAGCGTCGCATCCGAAGCGTGGCTTCACGCCGCTGCCGGATACGGAAGATCGCCCGTCGATCCTGAAAACGGCTGCCCTGGAAAACCCGCTGACCGCGATCGGTGAAACAGGGGCCAACCTCGCCAGCCAAGCAGTTGCCTTGCCGGTTGCAGGACTGGCTGGTTTGGCAACCGAGGCAGGCAACGCCCTGGGCATGACCGACAAGAAGGGTGCTGATGTCGTGCACCAGGTGGGTGAGGCGCTGACCTATCAGCCTCGCGGCGAAATGGGCAAAGCAGCAACCGATATTGCTACGTACCCGTTCCAGAAATTGGCCGAGGCTGGCCAATGGGCCGGCGGCAAGACCTTGGAGGCGACTGATAGCCCAGCTCTGGCTACTGTGGTCGATACGACGATCCAAGGTGTTCTGCCGATGGTCATCGGGCCTGCAGCAAAGGCAGGCAAATCTCGCATCACCGGCAAGGTTGAAACAACGCCCGAAGCCATCGTGCCAGAGGAGCTGGCAACGAACGCAGGCCCGGCTGTATCAGAGGTAGCCCGGCCGGCTGATGGCCCCTTGGCGCGCGATCCTGTAACGCATGACGGAGCGATTGATGGACAAGTTGCCCAGAGAACTAGCGGCCTGGAAAACAATGCTGAAGCGCTGTTACAACCCGAAGTTCACGGGGTACCCGCAATACGGCGGAGCGGGGATTACAGTTTGCCTGGCGTGGCGGACGAGTTACCAAGCGTTCCTGTCCGACATGGGGCCGGCGCCGAGCCCGACATCATGGTTGGGACGACTGGACGTGAAGCAGGGGTACGGCCCCGAGAATTGTTGCTGGACGACACGAAACGATCAGATGAATCGGCGCGCTTATTGCCAGAAGATCGAATTCAAGGGACAGGTAATGACAGCATCCCAGGCAGAGCAGGCCCACGGAATTCTGGGGAGGGATTGCCTGTTGCGCAGGGCGAGGCTTGGCCTGTCTCTCGAGATACCGGTTCGGAGATGGTTCAAAAAGTCGGCCTGGCTGACCTTGAACGGCGAAACGCTACCGATACCCGAATGGTCAAGGAAGACCGGAATTCCGAGGGACGTATTGCTGCGCCGAATCAACGCGGGATGGCCAGCCGAACTAGCCTTGAATCCGGAGAGGCGCCGCGGCCGCAAGCCATGCTCGACCCGAATGCTGGTCCCCTGAGCCGATCTGCCGCCGTTGCTAGACCTGATTTGGTGAATCCGGCCAGTGCATTTTCTGATCTGCTCCCCGCTTCTCGGCCTTCGGCCGAACCAGCACGCGGTTTTACACCGCTTGCCGAACCTGAACGTGCAGCCCATCCAGGCACTGAGTATTCCTTCGCACCAGGTGCGAATTACGCTCCGCTGATCGATGATTCCCGGGCGCCGGTTGGTACCGCGCCGGCCACGGCTGTCGGGCGAGACAAGCCGATTCGCCGCGAGGACATCATCGTGCCATTCGCCAAGGATCTGGGCGCCTCGATCTACACCGGCCGGGTGAAGATGAAAAACGCCCTTGGCTTCTTCCGCCGAGGTAACGAGGAAGTACGCATCAAGCGACATGCTGACCTTGAGGTGACCGCGCACGAAATGGCGCATTTGATCGACGCTCGCGTCCCGGAGTTGTCCCGCGAGTGGCGCAGCAACTCTGCACTGCGCAAGGAACTGAAAACGGTCAGCTACGACAAGGAAAGCGTGTCTGAAGGCTGGGCTGAGTCTGTTCGTCTGTGGATGACGCAACCGGATGTGCTACAGCAGCGCGCACCGATGGTCTTCAACTGGATCGAAGGCTTTGTGGCCAGCGACAAGAAGTACGGACCGCCGATGCGCAAGGCGCAGGAAGGTATGACCGGCTGGTTTGCGCAGGATGCCGTCGACCGGGCCCGTTCCAAGATCGGCGACCACCGTCCGCTGTCGGACGCCATGAACGGTATTTTCGATCGCTTCCGGCAATCGACCGTAGATGACCTGCACGGCGTCTATCGGATGGAGCGTGAACTGCAGGGCGGCAAACTGGAACCGGTGGGCGCGTATGAATCTGCTAGGCTGTCGCGTGCTTCAGCCTCGATCGCTGACGGCGCTGTACGCTTCGGCTACCCGGTAAAGAATGCTGACGGCAGTTTCACCTACCGCGGAAAAGGGCTGCAGGACATCCTCAAGCCGGTGGCCGAACGCCTGGACGATGCACTGCTGTATTTCGTCGGCCGGTCTGCCAACGAGTTGATGCTGCAGGGGCGGGAGCACCTTTTTACCAAGGGTGAGATTCGCGGCATGCTGGCCTTGGAAACACCGGAAGCCCGAAAGGCCTTCGCCGAATACCAGGCCTGGAACCGTGGCGTTCTCGATTTCGCCGAGGCACAGGGCGTACTTAATCCAGAAACGCGCGCCAAGTGGAAGCGCACCGAATACCTGCCGTTCCACCGTGTGGAGCAGCCTGGCGGCCTAAAGGGCAAGCCGGGCGATTGGAAGGGTATCGAAGCCTTGACCGGCGGTACCGAGAACATCCGCGATGTGCTCGGCAACATGATCGGCAACGCGGCTCAATTGATCGATATCGCCGTGAAGAACGAAGCACGGGTGAAGATTGCGAACCTGGCCAGCCGGCCCGGCGGTGGCAAGTTCATGGCCAAGATCGATCCCGGCAGCCGGCCGGTCAAGGTGTCCGGCAATCAGGTCATGGACGAAATGTTCAATCGCTACGGCCTCCTGGTCGATGGCGAGGCTCCGGCCTTCTTTCAGTTCATGCTGCACAACCAGGCACCGGCCGGGAGCAACGTCGTTGCAGTCCTGAAGCAGGGAAAACCAGTCTGGTACGAAGTGGCTGATCCGATCCTGTACCGGGCACTGAACGCCATTGACCGGCCGCCGATGGACTGGCTGACCAAGTGGCTTGGCCTGCCGAAGCGGGTAGGGCAGACGACCATCACCCTGACGCCCGATTTCATGCTGGCCAACATCGCACGCGACACGATCATGGGTTCGGTTATGAGCCGATCCGGATTCCGGCCAGTGATCGATTCGCTCCAAGGGATGCGCCTGCGGATGACCGAGGATCCTCTGTATAAGGACTACTTGGCCAACGGGGGCGGGCTGTCGAGCATGTTCCTGGATGAAGGTCATGTGCGGACCAAGCTCGAGAAGTTCTACAACCGGCAGGGCATAGATTACCGCACCGTGCTGGATACCCCGGACAAGCTATTGGGCGCAATCGAGACAATGGCTGATGCGTTCGAGATGAGCACGCGCCTTGGAGAATACAAGCGCGCTATCGATGCCGGCGAACATCCGCGCCATGCAGCCTATCAAGGCCGTGAGGTATCGACTGACTTTGCCATGCGGGGCGACTCCAAGGCGCTGGGGTTCATGTACGACACGGTGATGTTCCTCAGGCCGGCTGTGATTTCGATGGATCGCCTTTACCGTGGCATCGCCCACGATCCGAACAAGGCAGCCATCGGCGCCAAAACGGCCATGCTCGCCCTGGCATCGGTTGGCCTCTACATGCTCAATCGTGACGATCCGCGTTTTCAGTATTTGCCGGATTGGGACCGTGACGCGAACTGGCATTTCTTCGTTGGTGATCAGCATTTCCGCTATCCGAAGATTTGGGAGATCGGCGCCGTGGCCAGCGTGGCAGAACGTACCACCGAGAAGCTGATGCAATCCGATCCTGCCGGGCTCGGCAAGGACTTCGCGCGCATCGTTAGCAACACGTTTAGCCTCAATTTCATGCCGCAGGTCGTGGCGCCGCTAGCAGAGCAAGCGACCAACAGGAATCCCTTCACCAAGGCACCAATCGAAACCCCGGGCATGGAAAACGTGCAGCCCTTCCTGCGCGCCAAGCCGAACACCAGTGAAACCATGAAGGCCTTGGGTATGGCAACCAGCAGCCTGCCGGAATCGCTGCAAGTGCCGCCGGCCCGCGCCGAGGCTCTGCTGCGTGGATACCTGAACACCTGGGGCATGTATGGCTTGATGATGTCTGATCGCGCCTTCTTCGGCGACAAGTTGCCGGAGACTCGGACCGATCAGCTGCCGGTCGTTCGCCGCTTCTACAGCCAGGAACCAGCCCAGCACACCAAGTTCGAGACGCAGTTCTACGACATGCTCGGCGAGGCAAAGCGCCTGCAGGGCACGCTGCGCGAACTGGACAAGATGGGGCGCCCGGATCTCGCTGACCAGAAAGAGCAGGGTCCGCTTGCCGGTGAATCGAAACCCCTCGAGCGAGCCAACAAGAACCTGCAGGGGATTAATTCGGAAATGCGGGATGTTCGCCGTGATCAGGGTCTGACGCCGGCCGAGAAGCGCCAGCGATTGGATGATCTGACCGTCGAACGCAACTTGTTGTTGAAAGACGCCGTGCTAGCCGCCAAGGCTGCGCAGCAGCAGAAATAACCCAACTCTTGGAGCACTACAAATGACTACTCGTTCGACTTGGTACGCCCATCAGTGCATCGCAGCCTCCGGCCTGGCTGTGATGGATTCCCGCATCGCCTGGCAGTTGCGTCCCGATCTGTGGAGCGGTGCGCAAGATTGCGGCATCACCTTCCGGAAGCAGCAGAGTGTCGATGGTGCCAGGCGCCTCGTCGCTACCTTCCCGACCTACGGTGATGTGCAGGTCTATGCCCGTTCCCTGGACAACATCGAAAATCGTTTGCTGTGGATTGTAGGAGAAGCACCCACAGAGATTGTCGAATGGCAGCCTGAGGTGCCGGCGGTTTCTCCCCAGATGGCTGCGAAGCGTGCAGCCAACCAGAAGGAAATTGAGCGGCTGGAAACGTTGCGCAAGATTGCTGTTGAAGTACCACCGAGCCATGACTGCAGCCGGCGCCGTGAAATCCTTGAGGCGCGCAGGGAACTTGGGATGCAGTGATGGACACCTGCGGGGCGAAGACCAGGGCAGGCACACCATGTAAGCAGAAGGCCATCTACTCGAATGGTCGCTGCAAGTTTCATGGTGGGCTGGCTACCGGGCCAACCACCGAGGCGGGCAAGGAACAGAGCAGGATCAACGGCAGGAAGGGGGGAAGGCCGCGCAAGGATGACCCAAAGGTTACCCCAAGGGAGCCAGGCGGTAAGGTTTCGGTAAGGGGGAATTGCGCTGAATTGTCCAATCAAGTCTATGTATTGGCGCCTCCTGAACCGCCGAAAATCGTTCCCGAAAAACCCAAGTCATGGATCTTGAAAGAAGCAAACTATTCGCAACTTTGTGAGCGCTGCGCGATGTTCGCTTCGAATGGCGCGTGCCTGGCCGTCGCCAAGGGGGTTATCCCGAGCAGGCCGACTGGAGACACCTGTTCCGGCTTTTCCGACTTCGAAAAACCTAAATCATAGGGGGCAAGTTATTGCCAAGGTACGGCGAGTTTTTAACGAGGTGGATAGTCAAATGTTGAGTCACGGTCTAGCTAAAGGGGTGCTGGCTGGCGCCCGAAAATACTGGACATCGCCACCGTACAAGAGCTTTCAATGGGACAGCACTTACCCACCGATGCAGTTCGGGACGCCATCGAACGATACGTAGAGCGGAGCGTTGAGAAGCGTTTCACGACAGCCGATATCGCGCGGTTCATGGGCGTTGAAGAGTACCCGGTGCGGGCTGCCGTTTCATGGCTGGCACGCTATGGCGTGATCGAGATCATTCCAGGGGTTCGCAGCAAGCGATATCTTGAGCAGCCGGCCAATCGCAGACTACACGGCGATAGCTATTCGGTGTCGATGTACCGGATCAAGGAAAAGTGCGCAGAAGTGGATTTTGCGGCGCTGAATCGGGCCTTCGGATTCGCCTAATGCATCACGCCTGTGCGTTCCTAGGCTTTCGATTCGATCAGCTTTTTAGGCAGATCCGGAAGGGCGTAGCCATTCTTGTCGTAGGAAAGGAAGGGCGCGCTAGATTTGCCTTCCAGCTTCTTGATTTCAGCGCCTACCGTGTTCTTGATCTCGATGTCGATCTTTGAGTGCAGGGAGAACATTTCCTCGTTGATGCTCTCCATTGCTGATCGGAGTGCGGTTGCAGCGGTTCCTAAGCCTGGAATAGCGCAAAGCTCGTTCCAGAGATAATTTTTCACGAACGTCCAGAGGAAGTCCCAAGCGGAATTTAGCGCGAAGTAAGACCCATTCTTGCACTTCTTGATCGTGGCAATGACCTTGCTGAGGGCGTTCATCATCGTAACGCTGTCGACTTCACCGCTGGCCTGGATTTCTTCCAAAATACGCACGACGCTTGTCGGCGCGCGTTTAAATTTGACCACCTGTGCGCGTTGAATTTTGACCAGGTGTGATAGCCACCTGACATAGGTGGGCTTGTGGATAAGTGTAGCTCAGAACAACTGATTTCCGAGCCACGACGAATGCGTTGGGAAAGCCGTGGAGGACGGAGTCCGGAACGGATTTCCCAACGCGGCCTCGATCAGAACGGATCTGCTTCGGGTGGATTTCCCCGCTTGCTCTGCTCCCGCGCCTTGATCCTCGACTTGGCCGTTGCCGTGCTGTGCCGGAAGCGAAACGACTCATTCCCGGTCTCGACGATATGGCAGTGATGCGTCAGCCGGTCGAGCAAGGCAGTGGTCATCTTGGCATCGCCAAAGACGCTCGGCCATTCGGCGAAGGTCAGATTGGTCGTGATCATCACACTGGTGTGCTCGTAGAGTTTCGACAGCAAGTGGAACAGCAAGGCGCCACCGGCCTGACTGAACGGCAAATAGCCCAACTCATCGAGGATGACCAGATCCATGCGCAGCAGCCCCAAGGCAATCCGCCCGGCTTTGCCAGCAGCCTTCTCCTGTTCCAGCGCATTGACCAGATCAACCGTCGAGAAGAAACGCACCCGCTTGCTGTGATGGGTAATGCCCGAGACACCCAGCGCCGTCGCGAGGTGGGTCTTGCCAGTGCCCGTGCCACCAATGAACACGACGTTCTGGGCTTCCTCGGCAAAGGAGAGGTCGGCCAGTTGCCGGATCAGCTTCTGATCCACCTTCGATTGTTCGAAGTCGAATCCGGCCAGATCACGATGTACCGGGAAGCGGGCCGCATGCATCTGATAGCCAATCGAACGCATCACTCGATCAGTATGCTCGGCTTGCAGTAGATGTTCGATCAGCCAACGTGAGGCTTCGACACGGCTGCTACCGTTGGCTGTCAGCTCCTCCCAGGCACCGGCCATGCCGTGCAAACGCAGTTCCTTGAACTCGCTCATCAGCTCACGCATGATCAGTCACCTCGGTACGCAAGCGGTCATAGCGGCCGGTATCGGCAATCGGTACTTCGCTGAGGGTGAGTGGCGTTTCCACCGGTGGCGGCATGGGACCCGACTTCAGGCGGTTGAGCATGTTCTCGATGTGCTCGGCACTGGGTAGGCCGGACTCCAGCACCAGATCGACGGCAACCAGCACCGCTTCCAGATCAAACTGCGAAATTGCCGATAGCACTTTGGCCATCACCCGATCACCACCTTCCCGGCGCAGGAGCAAGCTGCGTAATCGTTGCAATGGCTCCGGCATGTCGGCAAACGGCGCGCCATTTCTCAAGGCCCCTGGCTTGCGTTCGATCAGCGGGATGTAGTGCTGCCAGTCGTAGAGGGTTTGCTGCCGACTGAAGTTGCGGGGATGACTGGCCACCCGAGTATCGTGCGCCACAATGTCGATCCGTTCCGGATAAAGACGCAGGCTGACGGCTTGGCCCACCAGTTCGCACGGTACCGAGTAGCGGTTGCGATCCAGCGTCACCAGGCAGGTGCTCGATACCTTGCCCAAGGTTTCGACGTAGCCATCGAAGGATGCGACCATCGGCATCAGGCTCGGTTGTTCGTGTTCGAGCATCTCGGCCACTGTCAGGTCAGCGTACTCGGGATGACGCAATTCCTGCCACAGCCCCCGGCAGCGCTCGAGCAGCCAGACGTTCAGTTCGGTGAATGAACTGAATCGCTCCTTGCCGGCATCCTGCCAGAGACGGAGCCGACTATCCTGGACGTTCTTCTCGACGACGCCTTTCTCCCAGCCGCTGGCGACATTGCAGAAATCCGGATCAAACAGGTAGTGGGAGGCCATCGCCGAGAAGCGCGAATTGACGATGCGGGATTTGCCTTTCTGCACCTTATCCACGGCCGTCTTCATATTGTCGTAGATGCCGCGCCGGGGAATGCCACCCAGCGCCGCAAACGAGCGGGTATGGGCATCGAACAGCATCTCGTGACCTTGCGTCGGATAGGCTTGAACGACAAAGGCCCGACTGGCGCAGAGTTTCAGATGTGAGGCGAGAATCTTGCGCCAGACCCCGCCAATGACCAGATGCTCTTCGCTCCAGTCGAACTGGAAGGCTTCGCCCAACTCGAAGTGGAGCGGAACGAAGGCTTTACTGACGGCTGCACCGCCATCGGCCCGCCAGCGCCGGATGAATTCGGTGACCCGGCAGTAGGTACCGGTGAATCCGGCGGCCTGCAATTCGCCAAACAGTTTCAGTGCTGTGCGCCGATCCCGTTTCGGACGGCGGGCATCCGCCTCCAGTGCCTTGATCAGGCGCGCCGCATACGGGGCAATCTTGATGTTCGGGTTCTGCCGTTCGTACTTCGGCTCCGCCCCTTCCGGTGTCCGTAACCAACGTTTGACGGTGTTCCGGCTATACCCCGTCTTCCGCGAAATCTCGGACAGCGATAGGCCATCCCGATAAAACAACCGCCGAATCCTTCCCAGATCCTTCATGGTGATCATCTCCTAAAATCCTGCTCAAAAAATGAGCGGACGAGTTAATCACCCTGGTCAATTTTCAGCGCGCACACCCCCACTTTTCTGGTCAGTTTTCAACGAGCGTCAACAGGTGTTCGACGAGTAGGGCAACTGCATCCTGGTGGCCGGCGTGTTTTGCGGCCTCGGGATCGAACCGAATCCGATGATCGGGGCGAGTGATGCTGGTATTCATCCCCGTGCCTTCCGCAGCACAGCCGTTTGATTGAGCAGTTCGCAGGCATCGCCGACCGCAAAGGCCACACCCTGGATAGCCTCGGCCGATAGCTCTTCGCTCATGATGCCTTCGCGCAGCATGGCAGCAAGGCAGGACAGCGTTGCCTTGGCAGATTGCAGGCGCTGATTGGCGTCATTGAACTTAGATTCAGAAACGTTGATGGTGGTCATGGCTAGATCCTCATTGATTGCCGCTGTCGTGCTGGCCGCTGGCGGGGTTGAAGGAAATCGTATTGCTGCAAATAATCGTACGACTAGTCGTATATGGCGTCAACAACTATTTACGACTAGACTACGACCAGTAGCAAATACATCACATTGGAAGCAAGTAATGTCGAAAACTCAGGAAGCGATCGCGCTGGTAAACCAGGGAATGACGCCGTTTGCGGCTGCCAAACAGGTCGGCCTATCGGCGAATACACTCTATGTGGCGCTGAAGAAGCAGAGGGAAAAGCAGGGCATTGAGGCCTGCCCCTGCTGTGGCTCCTTGGTGCAAGCTGAGAAGATCAATCGGGATGTGCTGAAGGAACCAAAGTAATGTCAGTTGATTGGGCGACTGTGAATTGGGGATCTGTTGCTGACTGGGTATCAGGATTAGGGTCAATGTCGGCAGGTATGGTTGCGCTGTACCTGGCGCGGTCATCTGAGCGCATTCGCCTTCGTGGATTTTGTGGAGTTCGAACTATGGTCGGTGGGGGCGTTGATCCAACCGACTTCTTTTTCTTGTCTGTTACGAATGTCGGTACGAGAAGCACGGTGATCAACAATGTCAGCATGCAGGTCGGAAGATTTCGAAAAAAAAGACATGCTGTTATTACCGTCGTAAAAGACAGGTATTCAGTTGGCATTCCGTACGCTATCAATGATGGTCAGGATGCTTACTGGGCAATTCCACTTGGGGACAATAATCAGTGGATGCGTGATCTGTGCGATGGCTTTGTATTGTCGCCATCGGATGCCAAGACCCTTCGAATCAAGGTCCATACCAATCATGGCCAAGTACTTGCGATCAAGCCTGACCCTGAGTTCGTAGAGGATT
Source organism: Dechloromonas sp. ARDL1 (assembly GCF_051122455.1). NCBI lineage: Bacteria > Pseudomonadati > Pseudomonadota > Betaproteobacteria > Rhodocyclales > Azonexaceae > Dechloromonas > Dechloromonas sp. ARDL1. The sequence continues at coordinate 1,760,807 of NZ_CP168939.1, read as the reverse complement.
TAGTGAAAATTCTTGCCGAGATCGATCATCAAGCGCCAACGCTCAGCGCTGGGTGAGTCTTTGCGCCTTCAATAAACAGGTGGCAGCAACGAATTGGTGTGTGTAACTTTGTGTGTAACTTTGATTTGTTTTAAATTGAAATCGTTGTGCTGCAATTAATACGGCGATTTATTCGAGTCCCTTCCTGGCACCATCAAGCAGTTGTTCATTGTCGTTGTCAGTCCATGGAACCCGCCGCGCGCGGGTTTTTTGTTGGCGGTTTCAAAGCGGGCTGAATTGTCGCCCGATTCGCACGATTTCGTTCCCATCGACACCTGCCGCTTCGGCAAATTCAGGCCAGCGGGCAATGGCCGACTTGACTTCCCGGATGACCTGTTTGGCCGGCCCGATGCCGAAACGGTCGGCGATGGTCAGGCAATCGCCTTGCGTGATGGCGGAAAAACGGCCGCCGATGCCCATCAGGTGTTGGTAGGTCCATTCCCCTTGCGGATTGTAGGCGTGGGTCACGTCGTAAGCCGGGGCTAATTCCCATTGGCCGCCCTGGCGGAGCAGGAAGGAGAAATTCTTGCTGTGGTCGTCGCAGTTCGCCGCCATGATGTTGAAAATCATCCGGCGGAAGGCTTCGGTGAGCGCTGCGTGGCCGAGGCCCAGTTGTACGATGGTCAGGAACAGTTGGCTGTAGTCGTGCGTCGCCTTCTGCTTGTAGTCGAGGTGGGCCATGGCGCACAGCGTCTGCATGTGATGCTTGTGATTGCCGTCGCGGTCGAAACGGCGCGTCATGAAGTGGGCGCGGCCGTTCTCCTCGAGCAGGCGGCAGGGCATCATGGTTATGCCGGCTTCCCGGGCCATCAGCGAATAGGCGTACTCGATGCGGCCATAGTCCTGCGAAGCCCCCAACTCATTGTCCTTGCCCATGCCGTCGAACTTGAGCAGCCAGTGTTCGAAGCCCTCCTCGACGTCGAACTGGCCGGCCCGGATTTCATCGGTGGCCGGGTTCCAGGCGATGGCTGCCTTGGCCCGTGCACCGCCGGCCGAGGTGCCGACCTGGATGATCTGGGCCAGCGCGGCCTTGGCATGTGTATCGGTGTCGATTTCGCCGTGCACGGCCTGGCGGGCGCTGTCGACCAGTTTCGAGAGCTTGATCGCGGTCTGGCTGGCGACGTTGGGGCCACGGGTCGGACGGAATTCGAGGGCACCCATGCCGCGTTTGCCCATGTAGGCCAATCGGTCGAGCGGCGTGATCGCCGACTTCGCCACGCCCTTGCTTGCCATCCAGGCGTCGATCAGGCTGTTGCCGAAGTCGTCGGGAAGCGCATCGGCCAGCAGGGCGGGCAGGCGCTTGAAACTGGCTTCTGGCAGGTCGGTGAAGATGAAGGGCTCGCGGGCTTTGGCGAGCGGCATGGTCAGTGGTGACAGATCAATGCCGGAGGCAACGAAGCGCGGATCATATTCGAAGGCGTAATAGCCCAGCCGGGGGTCGAGAGCGACGGCGCCGACGGTTTGCCCCCAGATGCGGACTTCGATGGCGTGAACGGGACGATGCATGCTTATTCGGCTTTTGGCTTGCGGGGGCGCGAAGCACGCTGACGTACAGGTTGCGTCTTGAGCATTTGCAGCGGGCTAATCGAAACGTTCGGAGCCAGGGTTTCCAGCCAGGCGGCACGGTCAAGCGCACGCAGGGTCTTGATCAGCGTTTTCAAGGTTGCTCCTTTGCCGGATTCGAGATTTTTCAGCGCGCTCAGGCCAATTCCCGCTCGCCTGGCTAGTGACTGCTGGTCGAGATTGGCGCGCAGACGAAGCTGGCGGACTTGTTCCCCCAGCTCGGCTTCCCAGTCTTCGGTTGCCTTTGATATATCCATTTAATGGTTGCTTAAAAGTCCGCTAATTTAATATTTATATATTATGGATTTAAAAACGTCTATTAATTTTATTTCAGTTCTCGATGCCCAGTACTTCGCTGAAAAACTGCCTGGCCGGCAAGCGGAAACCGGCTGCATTGGGGTGGCCCCCGCCGCCATAGCGTGCCGCGATTACCGATACATCGGGGCTGCTTCCTCTGGAGCGCAGCGATGCCTTGACCTCGCCGTCGCCTGAGAGTTGCCAGATCAGTCCGAAGCTCGCCCCTTTTTCGGCCAGCAGGTTACCCAGATCCGATGCAAACAGCGCGTTGGCATTCACGGCCAGCCCGTTGACGGCAAGCCAGCTTCGATCGCCTGAGGAGACAATGGCTTGTCCGTGGCGTAGCGCCTGCAGGGCGTCCACCGGTTCACCGCGCAGGCGTGCCGGCCCACACAGGCTACCTTGCGCCAGGCCATCAATTTCGCGCTGGAAGAATGTTTCGATGGCCGTGCCCGATTTCACCATGTCCACGTAGCGCTCAGTCGATTCATTGTCGGTGTCCACAATCAGCGCATGCCACCTCTCCAGGTCGAACGGCATCAATCGCAAGGCGCGGCAGAAGGGGCGTGTACCGGCCAGCGCAAAGCGCCACATGTCCTGGTCTTCAATGTGCCGGATGGCGAGGGGCGTGGGGGTTTCCGGATGAAAATAATCCCACGTCAGGCGAGCGCCCGATTTGTTCAGGTTGAAGTGGATCTTGAGTGGCAGTGCCGGGTGGCTGTAGTAATACGCCTCGCCATCCGGCTGGGCGATAGCTGACCATTCCTTCAAGGCCGAGGCGTGGTGGTCGATCTGGGTTACCGAGCGGGCGACTCTTGCCATCTCCTCAAGTACTGCCGGCGGAAACGAAAAGTCGAGGATGAAAACCTCGTGTCCGGCCACATCGTCTGTGTTCCAGTGCTCGCCGTGGTGCATGGGGCGATAGATGGCATTACTTCGATAGTGTCGCCAAGCGGCGTAGGCCGCTCCGAAGCCATCCAGGCAGTCGCCGTGGTAAAGAATCGTGACAGGGTGTTCCATGCTCAGTAATGCGGCGGGATGTCGTCCCGCAGGCTGCGAAACTCTTGGGGCTGGTTGTTCTGGACCTGGTCACGGAGGTTGCGCAGTTCCTTCGCCAATAGATCGATTTGTTGTTGCTGGCGGAAAACGGTGCGGTTCAGTTCCTCGACCAGATCCTCGGTGTAGCTGATCTTGATTTCCAGTTCGGTAATGCGTGATTCCACATTGCTTCCTTATTTCTCGTTGCGCCAGTCGCGCAGGGTTTCCTTGGGGGGCGGCGGTGGTGTTTGATCGCGTTGTCGGATCAGGGGGAGTGCAGCTCCTAGGATGACGATGACGCAAATGCCGAGCACAATCCATACGTTGCTCATTGTTTCTCTCCTCGATGACTGATGCGAAGTGTACTGCGCTTCAAAAAAATCGCGAAAGGCTGTTGACAAGGGCGAATAAGGGTCTATAATGCGGCCTTCTTCAGGCGGTTAGCTCAGTTGGTTAGAGCGCCACGTTGACATCGTGGAGGTCGTTGGTTCGATTCCAATACCGCCTACCAAATTCCTGATGAGGCTGATCATGCTGTTCCGAACTTGCACCGAAGTTCAGAAACTGTAATCGAGTCAGCTATTCGTCAAAAAAAGTGCGGCTCGGACCGCACTTTTTTTTCGTCCAGATTTTTATCCAGAGATTCCGCCATGCCTGATATCAAACTGCCCGATGGTTCCATCCGCTCCTACGAGCAAGCAGTCACCGTTGCTGAAGTCGCCGCTAGCATCGGCGCCGGTCTGGCTCGTGCGGCACTGGCTGGTAAAGTCGATGGTGTTCTGGTCGATACCTCCTATTTGATCGACAAGAGTGTCGATCTGGCGATTATTACCGAGCGCGATGCGGAGGGTGTCGAGGTTATCCGCCACTCGACCGCTCACCTGTTGGCCTACGCCGTCAAGGAGTTGTTCCCGGAGGCCCAGGTCACCATTGGTCCGGTTGTCGAAAACGGCTTCTATTACGACTTTGCCTACAAGCGCCCGTTTACGCCGGAAGATCTGGCCGCCATCGAAAAGCGCATGGCCGAGCTTGCCAAGAAGGATATTCCGGTCAGTCGCGAAGTTTGGGGGCGCGACGATGCGGTCAGGTTCTTTCTCGATCAGGGCGAAAAGTACAAGGCCGAGTTGATCGAGGCTATCCCGGCTGACCAGCAGGTGTCGCTGTACCGCGAAGGTGACTTCATCGACTTGTGCCGTGGCCCGCACGTGCCAAGCACGGCCAAACTCAAGGTCTTCAAACTGATGAAGGTGGCCGGCGCCTACTGGCGCGGCGACCACCGCAACGAACAACTGCAGCGCATCTACGGCACGGCCTGGGCCAAGAAGGAAGATCTCGACGCCTATCTGCACATGCTGGAAGAGGCAGAGAAGCGCGATCACCGTCGCCTTGGCAAGCAATACGACCTGTTCCATATGCAGGAAGAGGCGCCAGGCCTAGTCTTCTGGCACCCCAAGGGCTGGGCGATCTGGCAGGAAATCGAACAGTACATGCGCGCCGTCTATCGCAACAACGGCTACCTGGAAGTGCGCTGCCCACAGATCCTCGACAAGTCGCTGTGGGAAAAGTCGGGCCACTGGGAGCACTACAAGGACAACATGTTCACCACGTCCTCAGAGAATCGCGATTACGCGGTGAAGCCGATGAACTGTCCGGGTCATGTGCAGGTGTTCAATTCCGACCTGCGCTCCTACCGTGAACTGCCGCTGCGTTACGGCGAATTTGGCTCCTGCCACCGCAACGAGCCGACGGGGGCGCTGCATGGCCTGATGCGAGTGCGCGGTTTTGTGCAAGACGACGGTCACATCTTCTGTACGGAAGACCAGATCGAATCGGAAGTGACTGCCTTCAATGCGCTGGTCAAGAAGGTCTATGCCGATTTTGGTTTCAACGATGTTGAGGTCAAGCTGGCGCTGCGGCCGGATAGTCGCGTCGGCTCAGACGAGGTTTGGGACAAGGCGGAGGATGCGCTGCGTCAAGGCTTGCGCGCTTCCGGCCTGGAGTGGGCCGAACTGCCGGGCGAGGGGGCTTTTTATGGCCCGAAGATCGAATTCCATATCAAGGATGCTATTGGCCGTTCTTGGCAGTGTGGCACCATGCAGGTTGACTTCTCGATGCCGGGGCGTCTTGGTGCCGAGTACGTCGCCGGCAACGACGAGCGCAAGGTGCCGGTCATGCTGCATCGCGCCATCCTCGGCTCGCTGGAGCGCTTCATCGGTATCCTGATCGAGAACTTTGCCGGCGCCCTGCCACTGTGGCTGGCGCCGGTACAGGCGGTGGTGCTGAATATCTCCGAAAAGCAGGCCGATTATGCTGCCGATGTTGCGCAAAAGCTGCATCAGGCAGGCTTCAGGGCCGAGGCGGATTTGCGTAATGAGAAAATTACCTATAAAATTCGCGAACATAGCTTGAACCGGCTGCCTTATCAGCTTGTTGTAGGCGATAAGGAAAAGGCGGACGGACTGGTGGCCGTGCGTACACGCGGTGGTCAGGATCTCGGACAGATGACTGTCGAGGCGCTGATCGAGCGACTCCAAGGGGAAGTCGCGGCGCGTAGTGGCACGGCTTAATTATTTGATATTTCGGGGGTTTTACCATCGCTCAGAACAAGGCCCATCGTTTAAACGATGAGATCACGGTGCCGGAGATTCGTCTCCAGGGTGTTGAAGGTGAGCAGCTAGGGATTGTGAATATCCGTACTGCGTTGCAGATGGCCGAGGAAGCCGGGGTTGACCTGGTCGAGATCGCGCCGACGGCAAAGCCGCCTGTCTGCCGCATCATGGATTACGGCAAGTTCAAGTACCAAGAGCAGAAGCGCGCTCACGAAGCGAAGCTGAAGCAGAAACAGGTGCAGGTCAAGGAAATCAAACTGCGCCCGGGTACCGACGAGAACGACTATCAGATCAAGCTCAGGAATATGACGCGTTTCTTGGAAGAGGGCGACAAGGTCAAAGTGACCTTGCGCTTCCGGGGTCGCGAAATGGCGCATCAGGAATTCGGCATGCGCCAGCTGGAACGTATCAAGGCAGACCTCGAGGCCGTTGGTGCCGTCGAGCAGATGCCGAAGATGGAAGGTCGTCAGATGATCATGATCATCGGGCCGGCGAAGAAGAAGTAAAAGGCGGTACCCGCGGTTCGCCGCGGCAACACAAGTGCTTTCGGGTAGTACAAGCGTTCCCGCCGGGAACCACCTGACGGCATGACATTAAGGAGCATCCAAATGCCCAAGATGAAGACCAAGAGCAGCGCCAAGAAGCGCTTTTCGGTCCGCGCTGGTGGTTCCATCAAGCGTGGCCAAGCCTTCAAGCGTCACATCCTGACCAAGAAGACCACCAAAGTGAAGCGTCACCTGCGCGGTGCTACTGCTGTTCACGAGCGCGACGTCGCATCCGTCCGCGCCATGATGCCCTACGCGTAAGGAGATAGAACATGTCCCGAGTTAAACGTGGTGTAACGGCTCGCGCCCGTCACAAGAAGGTTCTTGATCAGGCCAAGGGTTACCGCGGTCGTCGCAAGAACGTATATCGCATCGCCAAGCAGGCGGTGATGAAGGCTGGTCAGTATCAGTATCGTGACCGCCGTCAACGCAAGCGTCAGTTCCGTTCCCTGTGGATCGCCCGTATCAATGCCGCCGCTCGCGAGCTGGGCATGAAGTACAGCACCCTGATGAATGGTCTGAAGAAGGCCAATATCGAAGTCGACCGCAAGGTCCTGGCCGATCTGGCCGTCTTCGATCAGCCGGCATTTGCTGCTCTGGCCGCCCAGGCCAAGGCCAAGCTCGGCGCCTGAGCTTAAGCTCTTGAAAAAAAAGGAGGCGCAAGCCTCCTTTTTTGTTTATTCGTTTTGCTGTCGGTAGTTTTGCTGGAACAAGTCCATGGACAATCTCGATCAGATCGTTAGCGAAGCCAAAGCCGCATTCGCTGCCATTTCCGACCCGGACGCGCTGGAGCAGGTCAAGGCCCGTTTCCTCGGCAAGAGCGGCCAGATTACCGAACTCCTGAAGGGCCTCGGCAAACTGCCACCCGAGGAGAAGAAAACTGCCGGCGCGGCAATCAACGTCGCCAAGACCGCGGTCGAAACCGCGCTCAACGAGCGCCGTGAAGCCATCCGCAAGGCCGCGCTCGAAGCACGCCTGGCCGAAGAGGCGCTCGATGTCACGCTGCCCGGACGCGCCGAGGCGCGCGGTGGTCTGCATCCGGTGACGCGCACGCTGGAGCGCATTGAATCCCTGTTCGCCTCGATCGGCTTCGAAGTCGCCGATGGCCCGGAAATCGAAGAGGATTTCCACAACTTCACCGCCTTGAACACGCCCGAGGATCACCCGGCCCGTTCGATGCACGACACGTTCTACCTGCAGAACCCGGACGGCACACTGGCCGACAAGGTGCTGCTGCGTACCCACACCAGTCCGATCCAGGCGCGCTACATGCAGGCTCACGTCGCCAAGTTCGGCCAACTGGAAACCATGCCCGAGATTCGTATCATTGCCCCGGGCCGCGTCTATCGCGTCGACTCCGACGCGACGCATTCGCCAATGTTCCATCAGGTCGAAGGCCTGTGGGTCGGCGAGAACGTTTCCTTTGCCGATCTGAAGGGCGTGATCGCCGATTTCCTGAAGAGTTTCTTCGAAACCGACGATCTGACCGTCCGCTTCCGCCCGTCCTTTTTCCCGTTTACCGAACCGTCGGCTGAAATTGACGTCGCTTTCATGAGCGGTGCGCTGAAGGGCCGCTGGCTAGAGATCGCCGGCTGCGGCATGGTGCATCCGAACGTCTTGCGCATCGCCGGCATCGATCCGGAAAAATACACCGGCTTCGCCTTTGGCTTCGGGCCGGACCGCCTGACCATGCTGCGTTACGGCGTCAATGATCTTCGCCTGTTCTTCGAAGGTGATCTGCGCTTCCTGCGCCAGTTCGCCTGATTCCATTTTCGAGACACGCCAATGAAATTCTCCGAATCCTGGTTGCGTACCCTTGTCGATCCGAAGCTGACGAGCGAGGAACTATCCCATCTGCTGACCATGGCCGGCCTCGAAGTTGAGGAGCTTGACCCGGTTGCTCCCGTTTTCGACAGCGTCGTCGTCGCCCATGTTCTGGAAGTCGTCAAGCATCCGGACGCTGACCGCCTGAATGTCTGCCAAGTCGATACCGGCAGCGGCAGTCCGACGACCATCGTCTGCGGTGCGCCGAACGTCGCTGTCGGACTCAAGGTGCCGTGCGCGCTGCCTGGCGCCAAACTGCCGGGTGACTTCACCATCAAGATCGCCAAGGTGCGCGGCATTGAATCCTCCGGCATGCTGTGTTCGGCCAAGGAGCTGGGTATTGCCGAAGAGGCATCCGGCCTGCTCATCCTGCCGGCCGATGCGCCGGTCGGTCAGTCGATTCGCCAGTACCTGGAACTTGACGATAACGTCTTCGAGATCAAGCTGACGCCGAACCGTGCCGACTGCCTCTCGCTGCAAGGGATTGCTCGTGAAGTCGGGGCCATTACCGGTGCAGCTGCGTCGCTGCCGCAAGTAGCGGAAGTGCCGGCCAGTATTGCCGACATGCGTGCGGTGGTGCTCGACGCGCCGGCCGCCTGCCCGCTGTACTACGGACGTATCGTCAAGAATGTGGATGCCAAGGCGCCGACACCGGAGTGGATGAAGCGCCGTCTGGAGCGTAGCGGCATTCGTGCCATTTCAGCCCTGGTCGACATTACTAATTACGTGATGCTCGAACTCGGCCAACCGTTGCACGCCTTCGATAACACCCGCTTGGAAGGCGCCGTGCATGCCCGCATGGCTAATCCGGAAGAAAAGCTATTGCTGCTCAATGAACAGGCCATTGCCGTCGATAGTGATGTGCTGATGATCGCCGACGACGCCAAACCTCTGGCTATGGCTGGGATCATGGGCGGCGAGGAGAGTGGTATCACCCTCGACACGACCGAGCTTTTCCTGGAGTCGGCTTTCTTTGCGCCGAAAGCCATTGCCGGCCGTGCCCGTCGCTACGGTTTTACGTCGGATGCGTCGCACCGCTTCGAGCGGGGCGTTGATTTCGGCGGCACGCGTGCCGCTATCGAGCGCGCGACGCAGCTGATTCTGGAAATCTGCGGCGGCCAGGCCGGTCCGGTGACCGAAGCCAAGGCTGAGTTGCCGGCCCGGACGCCGGTTCGTCTGCGCACCGCCCGTGCCGAGAAGGTTCTTGGCCTGGCCCTGGGGGCCGAGCGCATTGCCGGTCTGTTCAAGGGACTGGCCCTGTCCTTCGTGCAGCAGGGCGACGATTTCCTGGTGACGCCGCCGTCCTGGCGTTTCGACATGGAAATCGAGGAAGATCTGATCGAGGAAATCGCCCGTCTGTACGGCTACGACAATATCCCGTCGCCGGCGCCGCGCGGTCGCATGGAGATGATGCGGAAGCCCGAGGCGCAGCGCCCGGCCTACAGTATCCGCCAGATGCTGGCTGATCGTGGCTATCAGGAAGTGGTGAACTATGCCTTCGTCGAGGAGGCCTGGGAGGCCGATTTCGCGGCGAAAATCGCCGAGGCTGACCTGATTCGCTTGGCTAATCCGATTGCCAGTCAGATGGCGGTGATGCGTTCCAACCTGTTTGGCGGCTTGATTTCGAACCTGGTTACCAACCTGAAGCGCAAACAAAACCGTGTCCGTTTGTTCGAAGTCGGGCGCACTTTCCATCGTGATGCGGCGGCACAGCCGGTGGCTGGCTTTCGCCAGCCATGGAAGCTGGCCGGCCTGGCATTTGGTGGTGCCTTGCCGGAAGGTTGGGGCGCGGGTTCGCGCAAGGTCGATTTTTACGACGTCAAGGGTGATATCGAAGCGCTCCTCGCACCGGCCATGCTGCGCTTCGAAAAGCTGACCCATCCGGCCCTGCATCCGGGGCGTGCGGCGCGCGTTCTGCTGGATGCTCAGGAAATCGGCTGCATCGGCGAACTGCACCCGGAGTGGGTGCAGAAGTATGATTTACCGCAAGCCCCGGTGCTGTTCGAGCTCGATTTTGCGGCAGTGAAGTCGGTTCGTGTCCCGGCTTACGTGGAAGTTTCGAAATTTCCGCCGGTTGTGCGCGATCTCGCCATCGTGGTTGATCAGAACGTTGCCTTGCAGACCCTGATCGATAGTTTGAAAGGTCAGGTTTCCGGGCTCATTCAGGACATCCAGTTGTTCGATGTGTACGTCGGCAAAGGGGTTCCTGAAAACAAAAAAAGTCTTGCTTTCCGTATAGTTATGCAAGATACTCAACGCACTTTGCAAGATTCGGAAGTTGATGCTGCAATGCAGCAACTGGTGTCCTGTTTCGAACAGGCATTCGGTGCTCAACTGCGTGCCTGACGGAACAATAACGATGACGCTGACAAAAGCCGAGCTCGCCGACCTGTTGTTTGAAAAAGTGGGCCTCAACAAGCGTGAGGCCAAGGACATGGTTGAGGCCTTCTTCGAAGAAATCCGCAATGCCCTTGAAACCGGTGATGGCGTAAAGCTCTCCGGTTTCGGTAATTTTCAGCTGCGCGACAAGCCGCAGCGCCCCGGGCGCAACCCCAAGACCGGCCAGGAAATCCCCATTACGGCACGCCGTGTCGTTACCTTCCACGCCAGCCAGAAACTTAAATCGGACGTTGAATTAGCCTTCGATGGAACCGCGGCATAAAATTGCAGGCGGCGATGAATTGCCGCCGATTCCCGCCAAGCGCTACTTCACCATTGGTGAGGTCAGTGAGTTGTGCGGTGTCAAACCCCATGTGCTGCGCTACTGGGAGCAGGAGTTCAACCAACTGAAGCCGGTTAAACGACGGGGCAACCGCCGCTATTACCAACACCACGAGGTTTTGCTGGTGCGTCGCATCCGTGAACTTCTCTATAATCAAGGGTTTACGATTAGTGGTGCGCGGAATAGGTTGGACGAGGGGGGGGTAGTCGAAATCGCTGTCGCCGATGTTCCGGAAGTTGCCAAAATACCCGGAGGCCTGCGCAGTGAATTGAAATCCATCATTGATATGTTGCAGCTGTGAAAACGGCGGATTTTCGGATATAATGCAGGTCTCGTGTCGGGGCGTAGCGCAGCCTGGTAGCGCACTTGCATGGGGTGCAAGGGGTCGCGAGTTCGAATCCCGCCGCCCCGACCAAAATTAAAAAAACCGGCCTAGGCCGGTTTTTTAATTTGTGGCGTTGAAAAAATCATTTAGACAAATTAAATTATCACCACAATTTTATTAAGGAGGTAATCATGGATTTGTCCAATTTGAGCGTTTCCCAATTGCGCGACTTACTGCAGCAGATTCCGGCTGAAATTAAACGTCGTGAAGCTCAGGAAAAAGTGAGTGTCCTGAATGAATTGCGTGCTTTCGCCAAAGCCCGTGGTTATGCGATTGAGGAATTGTTGGCCAAGGAAGTCAAGCCTAAAGCTATTTCTGGAGGCAAGGTCAAGGTTAAATACCGCCACCCCGAGAATGCCGAACTGGAATGGACCGGTCGTGGTCGCAAGCCGAAATGGGTCGAGGCCTGGTTGGAGTCCGGTAAAACCATGGAAAATCTTCTGGTTTGATTTATGCGCATTCTGCTGAGTAACGATGACGGCTATTTCGCGCCGGGGCTTAGCGCCCTAGCCGATGCCTTGGGTGACTTGGGCGATGTGGTGGTGGTTGCTCCGGAGCAGAATCGTAGTGGTGCCAGCAACTCGTTGACGCTGGACAGGCCGCTGTTTTTGAAAAAGGCGGCCAACGGTTTTCATTTTGTGAATGGCACGCCGACTGATTGTGTGCATTTGGCAGTAACCGGGATGCTGGATAGCTTGCCGGATATCATCGTTTCCGGAATTAATAATGGCGCCAACATGGGGGACGATACGATTTATTCCGGAACAGTCGCTGCCGCCACCGAGGGGTATTTGTTGGGTATTCCCTCGATTGCCATTTCTTTGACCAGTTTCGATGGCAGGAATTTTGCATCGGCCGGATTGGTGGCACGGCAATTGGTTGAGCGTTTTATTCGCCAGCCGATGCAAGAGCCCGTCTTGCTGAATGTCAATGTTCCGGATATTCCATATTCGGAATTGAAGGGAATGGAAGTGACGCGCCTCGGGCGGCGTCACAAGGCTGAGCCAGTTGTTAAAACGGTTTCTCCGCGCAACGAGACGCTTTACTGGATCGGTGCGGCAGGCGCTGCAGCCGATGCCGGGCCGGGAACGGATTTCAATGCAGTCGAGCGTGGTTGTGTGTCGATCACGCCCTTGCAGATCGACCTGACGCATTCCGCGCAATTGCCAGCTCTTGTTCAGTGGATGGAGTGAGGCATACGGTGTTGCACGGCATTGGCATGACTTCACAGCGTACTAGAGCGCGTATGATCGAACGGCTGCGCGAGAAAGGTATCCGCAACGAGGCTGTCCTGAAAGCCATGGCAGCGGTGCCACGCCATGTTTTCGTGGAGGAGGCCTTGGCTTCGCGGGCATATGAAGATACGGCCTTGCCGCTCGGCATGGGGCAGACGATCTCCCAGCCATACGTTGTAGCCCGGATGATCGAGCTCTTGCTCAATGGCAGGAATACTTTGGGCAAGGCGCTGGAGATCGGTGCCGGTTGTGGTTATCAGGCCGCTGTGCTGGCGCAGTTGACGAACGAGGTCTATGCTGTCGAACGCTTGGGGCCGTTGCTGGAGAAGGCAAAAGCCCACATGCGAACCTTGCAGCAATTCAATGTTCGCCTCAAGCATGCCGATGGACAGTTTGGATTACCCGAGGCCGGGCCGTTCGACAGCATCATTGTTGCCGCCGCCGGTGTTCAGGTGCCGCCTGCGCTGTTGCAGCAATTGGCGCCTGGCGGACGTCTGGTCTTGCCAGTGGGGGCTGGTGAGCAGTATCTTAGTTTCATTGAGCATACGGCGCAGGGCTATATCGAAACCCGCCTCGATGCCGTGCGCTTCGTCCCGCTTTTGTCAGGAACACAATGATTCGTTTTTTCGCTGCAATTATTCCGACTGTATTACTGACCGGTTGTCTATCCCAGCAGCCGGCCCCCACTGTGGATCGGGCGGGAAGCACATCACCCCGCACATCAGCGCAGGCTCAGCCGGTTGGTCCAGGCTACTACACTGTCAAGCGTGGGGATACGCTATACCGTATCGCGCTCGACAATGGGCAGGATCACCGTGACATCGCAGCTTGGAACAATATTGCCAATCCTTCCTCAATCAAGGAAGGGCAGGTGCTCAGGGTCATTCCGCCGGGGGCTGCCGAGCCGACCGATGGGGCTGTGAGCAAGCCGATTGCCACGGTTTCCGGTGTCGAGGCGCGATCGCTGGATCAGCCGGCGCCGCAGGTGGCGGCCACTTCGGGCTCGTTGAAGCGGGAGCCTCGTGTCGGCAAGGAGCCCTATTCGGACGAAGCCTATGCACGACTGAACAAGCAGGCCGAGGCTGCTAAGCCGGTCGAAGTCAAGCCGGAAACGAAACCCGAGGTGCCGCCGCCGGCTCCCGCGCCGGCCTCGCCCTCCGGGCCTGACGACGTTGCCTGGGCGTGGCCGAGCACGGCCAAGGTGACTGCACAGTACAGCGAATCCGGCAACAAGGGTCTGGATTTCTCCGGTAAGGCTGGCGATCCGGTGCTTGCCGCTGGTGACGGCAAGGTGGTCTATGCCGGAAGTGGTTTGCGGGGGTTCGGCGAGTTGGTGATCGTCAAGCACAATGCGACCTTCCTGTCGGCCTATGCCCACAATCGCAAGATACTGGTCAAGGAAGGGCAGCAGGTTACCCGGGGCCAGAAAATCGCGGAAATGGGCAATACCGATGCCGACTCGGTGAAGCTTCACTTTGAAATCCGCAAGCAGGGCAAACCGGTCGATCCTTCGGTCTATCTCCCGAAACGATGAGCGAGACCGGCGACGACATCGGGGATGATTTCGAGGGGCAACCCGATGAATCCCTGCTGCCGCCGGAACCTGAACCTGTCACCCCGGAAATCGAGCTGCTCGAGGATGTGACGCAGCTTTATCTGTCGGAAATCGGCGCCAAGCCCTTGCTGACGCCGGAAGAGGAACTGGCGACGTCACGCTTGGTACGTCAGGGCGACTTTTCTGCCCGCCAGCGCATGATCGAGCACAACCTGCGGCTGGTGGTGAATATTGCCAAGCATTACCTGAATCGCGGTATTCCTTTGCTTGATCTGGTCGAGGAGGGCAACCTCGGCTTGATCCACGCCCTGGAGAAATTCGATCCGGAGCGTGGTTTCAGGTTCTCGACCTATGCGACCTGGTGGATACGCCAGAATATCGAACGCGGCATCATGAACCAGTCGCGGACTATCCGCCTGCCGGTTCATATCGTCAAGGAAATCAACGTTGTACTCCGTGCCATGCGGCATCTGGAATCGGAGGACAAGCGCGATTCGACTGTGGAGCGTATTGCTGCGCTGATCGACCGGCCGGTCGACGATGTGCGCCGTATCCTGTCGCTCAACGAACACATTGCATCGCTCGATGCGCCGCTGGAAATCGATCCCAACCATACGATCGGCGAGAACATCGCCGACGAAGGCGGTGCCGATCCGGAATCCCTGCTGCAGGAAAGCGAAATCGGTTTGCTGGTCGATGACTGGTTGGCGCAGCTATCCGAACGCCAGCGCTCGGTTATCGAGCGCCGCTATGGTCTTAACGGCGCCGACGTGGCGACGCTGGACGCCATTGCCACCGACCTCGGCCTGACCCGCGAGCGGGTTCGTCAGATTCAGATCGAGGGGCTGGATCGTCTGCGCAAGATCATCAAGCGCGGCAATATCTCCCGCGATTCTCTGCTGTAGCCGGAAGCTGGGTGCACAGCCGGTTGCGAATCTCTTCGGCCAGCTGGAATACCGACATCGCATAGAAGCTCGAGCGGTTGTAGCGGGTGATGACGTAGAAGTTCTCGAAACCCAGCCAGTATTCGGTTTCCTTGTTTGGCGAGACCAGATCGATCAGGGCGACGGTGGCTTGCGGGTCGGTTTCGGCACGGATGCCTTTGGCAGCCAGTTCCGCAGCCTTCAGGCTCGGACGAATGCCGGCCTGGAGCAGCGACGGATCAGGCGTGCCATTCGTTGCGGCGGACACGGCGATTGTCTGTCCGGCCTGCCAGCCGTGTTGTTCCAGAAAACGGGCGACGCTGCCGATGGCATCGTCGACGCTGTTGCTGAGGTCGACGCGCTGGTCGCCGTCGAAGTCGACCGCATAGCGGCGTTGGCTGCCCGGCATGAACTGCGGGATGCCGATGGCGCCGGCGAAGGAACCCTTTACGGCGAGCGGGTCGAGGGCGTTTTCCCGCGATAGGAGAAGGAATTGTTCGAGTTCGGTGCGGAAAAACTCGGCGCGGGGCGGGTATTTGAAAGCGAGGGTCGCCAGTGCTTCGAGAACGCGAAAGCCGCCGGTATTGCGGCCGTATTCGGTTTCGACGCCGATGATCGCAACGATGATCTCGGGCGGCACGCCATACAAGGCGCTGGCCTTGACGAGTTGCCCCTCGTTTTCTTGCCAGAAACGCACGCCGCCATCAATGCGGCGATCATTCAGAAAGCGCGGGCGGTAGCGCTCCCATGAGCGTTGCAGCGGCGAACTGGGCGGC
This sequence comes from Dechloromonas sp. ARDL1, assembly GCF_051122455.1. Lineage (NCBI taxonomy): Bacteria > Pseudomonadati > Pseudomonadota > Betaproteobacteria > Rhodocyclales > Azonexaceae > Dechloromonas > Dechloromonas sp. ARDL1. The sequence goes on along the minus strand of NZ_CP168939.1, from coordinate 1,745,296 downwards.
TTGATCAGTTGCAGTACCTTGGCGTTCGGACGGATCTGGGCGAATTGGGAGAGCAGGGTGTCGGCATTGAAACCGTGCCGTTGTTCCAGATCGCGGGCAAAGTCGACGACCGCCGGTTCATCGGCAAAGCTGGTGGTCTGCGCGCCGGCGTGACCATACAGTGCGGTCGATATGAGGAGCAGTGTGGCCAGGGTGTTTTTGAGCTTGAGATTCATTGTTCAAATCGCGCGACGGCATCGCGCAATGGGGTTAGGTTGTCGTTGGCGTCGCCGTAGCGGACCCGAAGGTAGGCATCGACGACATTCTGGAAAGCTTCGCCCAGCTCAGGGTGTTGTTCCCGCACGCGCTGCGCCAATGCCATCGGCGTTTCCCAGGGCGCGCAGTGTACCTGTCTTCTGGCGAGTTGGCGCAGGGCTTTGTGCCAAAGCCGGAGGGCCGGATCTATTCTCGGTCGTTGATAGAGCGTCCACGCAGTCGTGGCAGCGAGCAGTATGCCGCAGACGATGCCCATCAGCGTTGCCAGACTGCGCCAGTCAGTGTCCGGGAGGCCGAGGCGGGACAGCAATTCGCGCTGGCGTTGCGGGTCGTAGCCCAGGACGTGCTGATTCCAGGCGTTGTTGACGGCTTCCCAGCGGTAACGCAGGTTGCGCAGCCAGTCGGCGCGCAGTTGCACAAGGGCGGGCAGGGGTTCGCCGAAGGCCAGGGCGTCGACGATGCCGGTTTCAATGCGGGCGGGGGAGACCGAGGCGGTCGGGTCGACGCGCAACCATCCGCGCCCTTCCAGCCAGACTTCGGCCCAGGCATGGGCGTCGGATTGCCGGACGACCAAGTGGCCGTCGAGCGGATTGAGTTCCCCGCCCTGATAGCCGGTGACGACGCGGGCCGGGATGCCCGCCGCCCGCATCAGAAAGACAAAAGCGCCGGCATAGTGCTCGCAGAAACCGCGTCGGGTCACGAACAGGAACTCGTCGATCCCGTTCGAGCCGAGGAGCGGCGGTTGCAGGGTGTAGGTGAATTCGGCCGCGAAAAGGTCTTGCGCCTTGCGGATGATCTCCTCAGGACGGAGACCGGTTTGCCGCCAGCCGAGCGCCAGGGCACGGGTTTTCGGGTTCGCTTGCGCCGGGATGCTGAGGTTGCGCTGCAGCGTTCGCGGGTCCTCGTCGGCATTGAAACGATAGTCGAGACTGGCGGCGAGCGCGAAACGTTGCCGCTCGGTCACTGGCTGGCGCTGGGTGGCAGCGAGGGCGGCATTCAGGAAGATGCCCTCGGGCAGGCTGACTGGCGCGTCGAGGGCCAGTATCCAGCGCTGGTTGTGTGCTTCCAGCGTCAGTTCGTAGCGGACCGGAGGCGACATCCTGTCCAGCGTTGCCGCGGCGCCTTGTCCGGTGTGCGGCCGCCAGGTCGTGCCGTCGAAATTCTCCAGAACCGGGCCGCGCCAATAGAGCTTGTGCTTGGCAGGCGACGCATCGATGAAGCGGGCGCGGAATGCGATGTCGGCGCTCTGCGCCAAGCGGGAAATGCTGCCCGGCGACATGCTGTCGGAGAGGCCGGTCATGCCGGCGTGCGCATCCGATGGCAGCCCCCACAGCGGGCCGGATATGCGGGGGAATAACAGATAGAGCACCAGCATGAACGGGATCGCTTGCAGGCACAGCCTGGCCGCGTAACGCAGGCTTGCGCCGCCCGTGTTCGATGGCCCGCCATGCAGGCGGATCAGGGTGGTCGTCAGCAGCCAGAGCGCGAACAGCAGCCAGATGCCCGTCGGAATGTTCTGGGAGTAGAGGTAATGTGTGAGCAGCAGGAAATAACCGAGCACGACGACGACCATGGCATCTCGTCGTGACTTCAGTTCGAGCAGTTTCATTGCCATGAAAACCACCAGCATGGCGACGCCGGCATCGCGTCCGAACAAGGTGCGGAACTCGATCAGGATGCCAGCGCAGCCGGCGACTACCAGTAGGATCAGCAGCCAGCGACCGGGCAGGCGCTCGTCTTTCCACCACAAGCGTACCGCCCAGAGCAGCAAAAGCAGGCTGATCGCGCTCAGCCAGTAGGCTTGGTGCGAAACATGCGGTGCGGCGGTGGCCACGGCGCTGGCAAATAGCCAGGGGCTTGCCTGGCGTTCGAGAGCTTGGTCGGCGCGTGTGCTCATGCTGGAAACAGGGCCAGCGCTTCGAGGCAACGTCGGCAGTGCCGGTCGCCACGCTCAGGTGGCAAGGAGAGATTGGGGAGGCGCAGGCCGTAGGGGTTGCCGGCAGCCTCGGCGGCGAGTATCCATCCGGCGAGTATGCCGAGGCGTACTTCGTCGGAGAGCCCCGGGGCGGTGTTTTGCCAGTCGAAAACCTGCTCGCTTTGCATGCCACCGGCAAATTCCTTGATCAGCAGCGGCCCTTCGCCGGCATGGCGGGCGCTGGCTTTCCATGCAACGTGGCGCGGCGAATCAGCGGGCTGCCTTTCGCGGAAGCCCGAGAAGTCCTCATGTCCGCCGTCGCCGTGCAGATTGTCGCCGCGCTGGCTGGCGCTCGCCGTCGGCATGGGGGCCGTGACGGGTTGGGGGTAGACCAGGCAACGCATCTCGGGCTGAAGGTAAGACCAGGCTGTAAACAAGCCGAGCGGATACCGGGTTGTCAGGCGTACCGGCGGCAAGGTCAGCCAGCCTCGCCGATGTGCAGGCAGCGGTACGCGAACCCGGGTCTTGCCCAGGCTTGCAACGGCTGCGCTGACCGGCAGGTCGACGTCGGCGGCGAGTTCAAGCGCCAGACGTGGGCTCTGCCGGTCATTATCGAGCGAAAGCTGGAAAAAGGCCGTTTCGCCGGCGAATACGGGGTCGCAGCGTCCTGGTGCGATGATCAGGCCGAACAGGTTGCGAAACGTGTGGATCATGCCGACGATGCCCAGCCCGGCCAGCAGGAAGACCAGCGCATGGCCCAGCGCAAGGTTGTAGTTGATGGCACCGAGCAGCATGACGACCAAGGCCAGTGCGAAGAGCAAGCCGCCGCGCGAAGGAAGGATATAAATGCGTCGCTGCCCGAGTCGCAGCGGCCCCGTGCCGTCGCTCTTCCAGCGGAAAAGAAGCTGCTTCAGATACGGGCCGATTTTCACGGATCAGGGAATCGCGACGCTGCGGATCAGGCGGGTGATGTCCTCCGTCTGCGCGTGGCCGCCGGTCTGTGTCGTGCGCAGGCGATGGCGTGCCACGGCCGGCAGGACGGCCTGCACATCGTCCGGGATGACCATTTCCCGGCCGTCCAGCCAGGCCCAGGCACGGGCGGCCGAGAGCAACGCGAGCCCGGCGCGGGGCGACAGGCCGTGCTGGAAAGCCGGGTCGTGACGTGTCGCATCAACCAGCGCCTGAACGTAATCGATGAGCGGGGGGGCGGCATGGACTTGGGCAACCGCCTGTCGGACGGCGGGTAGTTCGGTCGGTGAAATCCGGCTGCTCAGCGTGTCTGCCCGGTTGCGCTGCCCGCCGGCGGCGAGCAAGGCTCTCTCGGCACTCGGGTCCGGGTAGCCCAGTTCGATACGCATCAGGAAGCGGTCGAGTTGGGATTCGGGCAAGGGGAATGTACCGATCTGGTGCGCCGGGTTCTGCGTGGCGATGACGAAGAACGGCTGCGGCAGCGGGCGGGTCTGCCCTTCGGCCGTGACCTGGCCTTCTTCCATGGCTTCGAGCAGCGCGCTCTGGGTTTTCGGCGTGGCACGGTTGATTTCATCAGCGAGCACCAGTTGCGCGAAAACGGGGCCGGGCAGGAAGCGGAATTCGCTTTTGTCGCGCTCGAAGATCGAAACCCCGGTGATGTCGGCGGGCAACAGGTCGCTGGTGAACTGGATGCGCGAAAACTGCAGCCCGAGCAGGTGGGCCAGGGCATGGGCCAGTGTCGTCTTGCCCATGCCGGGCAGATCCTCGATCAGCAAATGGCCGCCGGCGAGCAGGCAGGCGACCGCCAACCTGATCTCGGTGTGCTTGCCGAGAATGATCTGTCCGGCTTCGCTCAGGATCTGGTCGAAAGGCTGGGGAGGTCCGGCAAGTGCCGAAAGTTTGCTTTTTAGCATCATCGATGTCCGTCGTTGCAGCGTTACGCGATTCTAATGCTTGAAGCGGCCGATATATTGGGACGATAATGGCATTTCGACGTGCGCCTTTTTGTGCGCCGGTTCGCAGAGAGAGAACAAGTGACGACCACTGCCTTCATCACCCATCGCGACTGCCAGTTGCACGACATGGGATCGCATCACCCGGAATGCCCGCAACGTCTCACCGCCATCAATGATCACCTGATTGCTCAGGGGATTGATGCCTACTTCGTTTACTACGACGCACCGCTGGCCACCTTCGAACAACTGCTACGCGTCCACCCGGCTTCCCATCTGGAACGCATCAAGCGTGCTTCTCCGGAAATGGGCGTCGTCCATCTCGACCCCGATACCGCCATGAATCCGCACACCTGGCAAGCTGCACTGCGTTCTGCCGGGGCTGGGTGCCACGCTGTCGACCTCGTCATGAAAGGCGAGATCGAGAATGCCTTCTGTGCGGTTCGCCCGCCGGGTCACCATTGCGAAAAGTCCACACCCATGGGCTTCTGCTTCTTCAACAACATCGGCGTCGCGGCGATGCATGCCATCAAGGCCCATGGTCTGGAGCGTGTCGCCATCATCGACTTCGACGTACACCATGGTAACGGTACTGAGGACTGCTTTGCCGGTGACGAACGGATATTGATGTGCAGTATTTTCCAGCACCCGTTCTACCCCTACAGCGGGACCGACAAGCCCGCCGCCAACATGTGCAACGTGCCGCTGGCGGCAGGTAGCGGCGGCGAGGAATTCCGCGATGCCGTCATGCAGGTATGGACGCCGCGCCTGCGCGAATTCAAGCCGCAGATGATCCTCATTTCAGCCGGTTTCGACGCCCATTACGAGGACGACATGGGCGGACTCAAGCTGTTCGAGAAAGACTATGCCTGGGTGACCGATCACCTGAAGATGCTGGCGGCCGAAATGTGCGACAAGCGTATCGTTGCCATGCTCGAAGGCGGCTACGTGATGACCTCCCTGGCCCGTAGCGTTGGCGCGCATCTGCGTTCGCTGGCCGATCTGTAAGCGCTTAATCCTTTAGGAAAAGGGCAGGCTGGGTTAAAATCCAGCCTCTTTTTCATGTTTGCAACGTTTAACCGGATAAATCCATGGCGTTGATTGTTCAAAAATACGGCGGCACGTCGGTCGGCAACCCCGAGCGCATCAAGAACGTCGCCAAGCGCGTAGCCAAGTTCCACGCGCAGGGCCACCAGGTCGTGGTGGTCGTTTCCGCAATGAGCGGCGAAACCAACAAGCTGATCGCGCTGGCCAAGGAAGTTCAGGCCAATCCCGACCCCCGCGAGCTGGATCAGATCTGCGCCACCGGCGAACAGGTCACCATCGGCCTGCTGTCGATGGCGCTCAAGAGCATCGGCGTTCCGGCACGCAGCTACACCGGTGGCCAGGTCAAGGTTCTGACTGACAACACCTTTACCAAGGCACGCATCCTGTCGATCGACGAAAGCAACATGCGTCGCGACCTCGACGAAGGTAAGGTTGTTGTCGTCGCCGGCTTCCAGGGGGTCGATGCCGACGGCAACGTTACCACGCTCGGCCGTGGTGGTTCCGATACCTCCGGTGTTGCACTGGCGGCTGCCCTGAAGGCGGACGAATGCCAGATTTACACCGACGTCGATGGCGTTTACACCACCGACCCGCGTGTCGTGCCGGAAGCCAAGAAGCTCGACACCATCACCTTCGAGGAGATGCTGGAAATGGCCAGCCTCGGCTCCAAGGTACTGCAGATCCGCTCGGTCGAATTTGCCGGCAAGTACAAGGTCAAACTGCGTGTTCTTTCCAGCTTCCAGGACGAAGGGGAAGGCACGCTGATCACTGTTGAGGAAGACAAGAACATGGAACAACCGATTATCTCCGGTATCGCCTTCAATCGCGACGAAGCCAAGCTGACCATGCTCGGCGTTCCGGACACCCCGGGCATTGCCTATCAGATTCTCGGCGCCATTGCCGACGCCAATATCGACGTCGACATGATCATCCAGAATGTCGGCCACGACGGAACCACCGACTTCTCCTTTACCGTCAATCGCGGCGACTTCGCCAAGGCACAGGGCATCCTCGAAGCCACCAAGGCTAAGCTGGGTGCGCGTGAAATCACCGGTGACAACAAAATTTGCAAGGTCTCGGCGGTGGGCGTCGGCATGCGTTCGCATCCGGGCGTCGCCTCCAAGATGTTCAAGGCGCTGGCTGACGAAGGCATCAACATCCAGATGATTTCGACCTCCGAGATCAAGATTTCCGTCGTCATCGACGAAAAATATCTTGAACTGGCCGTGCGCGTCCTGCACCGCACCTTCGGTCTGGATCAGTAAGGTTTGACCAAAGGGCGCGGAGCCTATATCATCCGCGCCTCACTGGTAAGGAGACGTGGCCGAGAGGTCGAAGGCACTCCCCTGCTAAGGGAGCATGCGGCCAAAAACTGCATCGAGGGTTCGAATCCCTCCGTCTCCGCCAGAGCCTGCAGCGAAAAAGCAAAAGCCCTTGATTTTTAAGGGCTTTTTGCTTTTCTAGTCTTACATGTTCGATGGTGATCCAAAGTGGTGATCCAGAAAGTGAGCCGAACATGTCAAACCTTCGGGTTCCGTCGTACCTTTCCAAAAGCCGTCATGGCATCTATTACGCACGCTTTGCCACCCCCACTGCGTTAAAACGGGCTTGCCCTAGTCTCCCTACGGAAATCCGGAAAAGTCTCAATACGCGCGATTTGCGCGATGCTGTTGTGCGTTCTAGGAAGCTCGCATTAGACTTCCGGCTTCTAATGACTCAAGCGATTGAAGCTATGAACCCGAGAGACAACTACAACGGGCAATTTCTTGTTGAGCGTGGTGCTGACGGTAGCATCCAATATAAGTTTGAAGAGGGTGACACTGCGGAAAAGGTCAAAGAGTACATCCAGCTATTGCAAGCAACTGGACAACTTCCGGTAGATGCCAACTCTTTGCAGCGGTCTGTGGTCGTTCCTAGTGATTCGGAAATGCGGGAGCTACGGATAGAAGCCAAGTCACAGAAAGCCGGTGGTATTTGGTTGTCTGAACTAATTCAAGCGTATGCCGATGAAAAGTTAGCTACAAACGAATGGACGGAGAACACTTGGCAGCAAACTTATAGGCCGTTGTTGCGTGATTTTCGAGAACTTGTATCTAAATCGAAGCGGACAATTACAAATAAGGATGGTTTAGAACAAGATATATGGGATATTCAAGCGTCTGAACTTGAAGAGCAACATATACAGACATACACAAGCGCTATGTTCAAGTTCCCGAAGAACTACGGCTCAATGAAAGGTCTAGAGGATGCAAAGCAAGCATTAAATGCCGGGCTTCCAACTCAGAGTAGGGAAAACGCATTTAAGAAGATGCGTATGGTAAAGACTTTCCTTACTTGGTCGTACAAGCGTAAGAAGTTGTCAGAGCAACTTGATATATTGTTGCCGACTGAAAAGAAAGATAAGAAGCGCGATAAGTCTAAGGATGGTTATCAACCGTGGGTGGATGCGGAGCTAAAAAAGATTTTTGAGCGTGAGAACTATCCGGCAGATGGCTTCAAGTTCTGGACGCCGCTAATTGCTCTATATACCGGCGCTCGGGCTAACGAAATAGCACAGCTTCTAGTGTCAGACATAAAACAGGTTGGTGGTATCCAATGTATCAGCATCATGGACTTGGATGATGATGTGGATGATGATGAACCTGTGGCGACTCCAGATGATAAGCCAATTAAGTCATTAAAAACGGCTGCTAGTCGTAGATTGGTTCCAATTCATCCGAAATTGATTGAGGTTGGATTTTTGAAGTTTGTAGAACATCAGAAAGAACAAGGCGAAAAGCGTTTGTTTCCTGAATTGAATTATTCTGATGTTGGTGGATACGGTCGCAACGTATCTAGAAATTTTGCAGAAGTAACCAAACGACTCGGTATATGGGTTGAGCGTAAGAAGGTCTTCCATAGCTTCCGAAGTACATTTAACGGGCGTTTAATGAAGCTTGGAACATCGCAAGAGTTGCGCGAGTTTTTGTTAGGCCATGCAAATGATTCGATGAATGTCCAAGCATACGGAAAGCAAATTGAAGACCGTCCTTATATGCAACTATATGAAGAAGTCAAAAAAGTTGATTTCGGATTGACTCATAAGGCTTGGGAGCCTGCTTTGAAGTTGCCTAGTCTTTAACTGTTGACTAGCCAGTGTTACACATGGATTGTTCCACTGGCTAGCGATATTAACTATTAAAATCTAGGTCGTCTTCTACTATAGGTAGCGGCACTTGAGCCTGAACGATAGGCGCGGGGTTCATGTAGGCATGAATCTTTGCGTTGAACTCTTCTATTTCAAAATTACATTTTGAAGTCTGAGTAGATACAAGTTTATCTTGTTCTTTTTCTGTTGATGCTTCTTTTAATTTATGCGCCAGCTTCTTGGCGTGCTTGCGTTTAATTAAATCTATATTAGATTTAATTGTTTCGTCACACATACGCAAAGCCATGCGTTTGACACTGCCGGGGTGTGTTGATTCGCTAACGGCTGCACGCAATAGAAAAGCCAAGCCTGCGCGTTCATTGGTTGGCGCTGTGGCTACCATGTGATGTACTTGAGGGTACTCGATACGGTTGGGCTTATCTTCTTCTGCACCGAGTTCTGTAGGCTTCTGCCAGCTTGTAGGGCAGGGTATGCCTAGCTTTGTAGCTAACAGGCCTACATTCCATTTATCACGCCCTTGGATGGCCTTGGCTGCTCTAATCCAGTCATTTCCGGCTAGAGTATTGCCGCGCTTACTGTCGTCCAATAATTGAAATAGTGTCTTTAAGTCGCTCTTGCTGTCTGTCTTGGTGTCGTATGCGGCTACTTCTGCGGCAATTTCTTTTGCAATATATCTTGCATCAAACTCGCCATTTTTCCGTAAATCAACACCATGACTATTGCACTTCAAGCCAAATTTCTTTAATGAAGCCTTCCATTTCTCTAATGCGACCTCTAGAAAGCCATCTATATTTGTACCGGGTGTATATGTAATCAGGTCGTGGATATGGATATGCAAGCCGTTGGAACCTACCGGCGATTCCATAGTTCTAATGCGCCCAAGGCTTCCTAATGCAGAAAGGTTATATTTTATTGATTGCCTGAAGTCATCTAGAGCAAGATAGAAATTGGCTACAAAGATGGACCAATCTATATCGCGTTTATGGTGGGCTGTAAGTGTTAGAAGTGCAATATGTATATTGCGTCTATCAATCTCGGGCAAGAATACTTGAGTAAGCCAGTCGCGCATATGGGCTGCTTTTACACCGGAGCAATGAGCGCAAAGGTGAGCATTGCCGCAGTGGGCAACATCGCACATCTTAGCTACTGTGCGGCCATCTTTCTTATTGACTTCAATATATGCGGTGTCTGGGTTGCTACTATTGTGAGCTTTTGCGCGTCTGCATAGCTTTAAGCCATCGCCTAAAATGTTTTCTTTGGTAGCTCTGTAATGCTTATTTAGTAGTCTTGCGGCTTTGTGCTGTCTTGTTGCTGTTCTGTAGTTCATTGGTTGAGTCCTCGTTAAATTACAAAACTGAGGAACTTTTACCAACTAATTTAAGCTAGCTTTACTTGACTATTTTTAACTATTGTGTAAAATAAGTACTTGAAAGAGATTGAGGCATTGGTTGGGTGCTATCAGTCTTGAGTAATTCAAACTGCTAATTTGAATTACTCCGATTACATTACTATATTAGATTGATATAGTCAACAAAACCGGGGCTAAATACTCCGGTTTTTTTACGCCTATAGTTTTATGTAAATCTATCTATTAATTAATTATATAAGTATTTATAGATGATTTTTATTTTTTTGAAAATCTCGGAAACCGTTGCGGCTGCTATCTTTGGGTTGTGTTTCTGACGGTGTTTTTTCCCGCTAATACAATTATTACCTAGGGCTGACGCCCCCCACCCATCCGGGCGGGTCCCCCTTAATGTATTTGACACATAAATAAAATGGGGTTGTGATTCTAATTAACTTGATGTATCAATCTAATTGGTGTATTGTTGTATTTGTCAGTTGCCCCACACGTGGGGATTGAAAGGCATAGATAGGGGTGTTAGTAAAATAACATTCCTATTTTTTGCTATTTTTATTATTGCAAGGTAGAGAAGGCTTTGGCTTTTCACTCTTCATGGTTTTTGCAGTAGCATCTATTAGCTCGGTTAATCCTAGCTTCTCTTCTTCGTGTATCAATGCTTTGACTGCGGCCTTGCGATAGGCCTTTTCAATTCTAGTTTTCATTGACAATTACAATCATCATTTCCAGAACCAGAACCGCCTTTACCTTTTTCAGGTTTGCCAGTTTCACTGTTATAGCCTTTTTGTTTTAAGAATTTACCTGTTCCAGATTCATAATCATAGCCAGCATTCTTTGATGCTTGTTTGAGACGGCCAGCAGGGTCATCCATAGAATCATCAGGCTCATTTTTACTAGATGCAGCCGCAAGACGCTCATTAAGTCCTTTGTCTGGTGTCCATGTTTCAGCATGTGGCTTCTCTGATTGAACCACAAGTTTTCGGTGTCGAGCTTGCTCCTGGTCAAACATCTCTTCGGATTGTTCACGAGTGAAGCCCTTAGACATAAAACCCCGCAAGGTGCGCTCTCTACGACTTGCTACTTCAGTTTCTTGTGAATCGACTGCAACCACTGATTGTTCGTTTCTTCGTTTCTGTTCAACTGCTCCATTTTTGCTATCGTTGAGTTTAGTTGATTTTGTTGGCTCGAATTGTGACCCAGTGTCAGGAACAGAGACAGGCTCAAGATTACTATAATCACGATGTTCATTAATAGAACTGGATTCTTGTAAGCTGGTACTGTCAAAGGCGGTGGGGGATTTGTGCTCTGGGCTATTAACTTGTCCAATTTCTTCATTGTCAATTGCTGCCGGTCTAATATTGGTTGCAAGTCTAAGGCTTGCTGCTGCTTCATCAATTCCGGTAGAGATTCTAGAGAGTCGTTCAATCTCTTCAACTGATATGATAGTTCCGATATTGCTTTCTCTTGTTGTACTTGCTCTATCTTTGAGTTCTTCAAGTTTTGTAAAGTCTCTTTCGTGCTCATAATTCAATTCCTTTTGTAATTTAGTCCATTTGTATCTATTTCCCAAGTCTGATGCTTTGGTAAAACTGTCCATTCCATCTATTGAGAATGACAGGCCATTTACTTTCGATGCGCTCATATTGGGTTTAACCCTAATTCCGTATTGCTCTGTAAGTTCTATGAACCTATCAAACCGCTTATTACATTGGGTATATGCGAGTTCTAGACGGCCTGCAAGGTCTAGACTAGGTGCAATCTCTCCTTTGTTGGCTAAATGAACTACAGCATTACTAGGGCGTTTAATTTGAGATTGTCTATGCTCGCCTTCGTGTTCCATTGCTTTACGGTGTGTGACTCGTTCTAGACCGTGTTTAATTTCTAATTGTTCATTAGTTAGTTCCCACTGGCGAAAGTCTCGAACTTTAACCTTCTTGCCTTCTTCATTAGTCATTGTTGAGCCATCCCATATTTTTCCGTGGCTATCTACCATGCTGGCTACAAAGTGGACATGAAGGTGTTTCTTGTCGCCATGTAATGCAAAATACATTGGACGGTCATAGCCCATTGTTTCACCGACAGCTTCACGAGCAACTTTAATAATTTTTTGATGGTCAAGGTATTCATTCCCATCTTTGTCGGTACTCATGAACTTTGCTGTATCAGAAGAGCCAAATGAGATAACACCAGCCATTGCAGGGCTGGCAGGTTGTTTTTTACCTGCTCGTTTTTCTTCATTCCATTGCATTAATTGGTCTGTTACGTCGTGGGAGGTACGGTTCCTCTCAACATCTAGGCCAGCATCAATGTAATCAGATTCAATAGACAAGGTTCGTTCGCCATGAATGTAATGTTTATTCTTTTTGTCTTTATCTGGCGCAATGGTGTATCTAACATAACGCTGTATGTCGCCCGATGATTCAACGCGGCGTACATTGGTTATCATAATTTAGCCTTGAGTTCTGCTAACTGGTCTTTCATTTCTTGCAATCTCAAACCCAAGCCACTTAATGTAACTCCTGATTCGGTTGCGATATTCGCAGCTTTAGCCAACTGATTGATGTTATTTCCGATTGCGGATAGTTCCCGCAACACATCATCTGTCACTTTTGGATTAGGTTTTTTGATTTCTGCTTTAGCCAAAATTGCTCGAACTAGTTGGCTTTTACCGAGGTTTGATTCTTCTTCTAATTCCTTAAATCTAGCCATTGTACTTTCAGTTAGTCTAATACTGACTACATGGCTTTTTTTCTTCTGGTAGTAATTAGCGTTCTGTTCTTTCTTTGCTATTTGTGTAGTCATTTTTCTGGTCTCCGTTTTATTTTTGTTTTAAGTATGCGAAGCATCAGGGGGACCCGTGGAGCGTTAGCGAGATGGGGGCGCTAGGGACTGACGAAATGAGCGCAGCGATTGTAGTCAGTTCCTATTGGTGCCTATCTCGTATAAATAGATAAAAACCAATTTCGTAACATCCATAGGTTAAACATAAATGCATTAACATACTTAATGAATTTAATATATCAAAATGTAGTCAGTAATTCAATAAATTAGCGAAATATATTTAACCTAACCTAATGTTGATGATTGGGATAAGAAAAAGATAGGCGCTATATATGTATTCGCCGCCTAGGTTAGCTAGTGTAATTAGGCTTTGTGTGGTTCGGATTGTTAAACTGACTACACTCAGAAAGGCACACTAGCCAGAGGTTTAATGTATGTTGGGTTCGTGTTTGGCTTGCTTGCAAACAAACAGGAACCAGACAAGTGCAGCGCGTCAGTATCTGTGTTGCAACAATCTCGTATGCGGTGTAGAGTGCTTACGGATTAACTTTCTATTGAGGGAGTGTGTAGGATGTCTAAGACTTACAAGGAACTAATCAAAGACCGCGCACAATTAGATGACGCGATTAAAACCGCTCTTGTAAATGAAAAACCTGCGGCTATCGCATCTGTTCTCGAATTGATTAAGGACTTTGGTCTTACTGCTGAAGAGTGTGGTTTTAAGGTAGCCGCACCAAAGAAGAAGGCATCAAAAGCTGTAGATAAGCCGGATGGTCGTACCGCACCTAAGCCCGCTAAGTATCGGAACCCAAACAATCCGAATGAGACTTGGACTGGTCTTGGTGCCAAGAACAAAAAGCCGGTCTGGGTTCAGGAATATCTGGCGGCGGGTGGAAAGATTGAGGACTGCTTGATTAATCCGAAATAAACGGAAGTGCCGCAGTTAGTCTTGGGTGGGGGAGGATGGCCGACAATATTGATAAGACTAGGGGAGTCTTGTTTGTCGGTCGTTCTTTTCTTGGGTATAGGTATTGATGAACATTGCGGCATCTATACCCATTGCTTCAGCAATTTCGACAAACTCCGGTACATCAATCCTGCGCTCACCTCTCTCTAGCTTTGAAATGAAGCTTTGAGGTTTTCGCAATCTCAGCGCAACTTCCGTTTGTGTCAGGCCAGCATCCCGCCTCGCCTGAACAATCAGACGACGAAAAATTTCATATTGCGGACTGTGGAGTGAGGTTGGCATCCTCCACAGGCTAATAACCCACTATAGAATATCCCAGTGTGGGTTATTTTTGCATCATCCAATGCTCCAGTGCTACAATGCACCCCAAATATCAAAACAGAATGTAGCTATGCCTCAGAAGACTCAATGGAATCCCGCTTTCAGTGTCGGCAATTCGACTCTTGATGAGCAGCATAAGAAGTTGCTGGCTGTTTGTGCGGCCTTGGAGGAATGCTGCGAGATGCAGGGTCAAGCAAAGATTTCGCGGTTTCACGAACTTCTAGACGAACTTGCGAGATATGTTTGGGAACACTTTAAGACAGAAGAGCGCATTCTGGCTAGATGTGGGTATGTAGGACTTGAAGACCAGAAGGTAGAGCATCTGGCCTATGAGGAAAAGCTCGTTGGTATTATTGCTGATGCTGCCTTTGGTCAGTATGACATTCAGGGAACATCCCTTTTCATGTCCGATTGGTGGCCAAAGCACATTCTGGAATCAGACATGAAATATAAGGAACATCTCCTACGCTCAGCCAACTGATAGCCATTCGGGCTACCAGGGGGAGGAATTGCTGTAGAATGCTGTTTGTTCGTACAGCGGTGTGCCAAAAAGTGAGCCAAAGTGGTGCGCCAAACTTGGTGTTTTATAGTGCTATCGAACTTGTAAGATTCTGAAAAATAAGGGTTTTTGCAAGGGGTGGTAGAGACGGCCTGAATCCCTCCGTCTCCGCCAACAAATTGTTGGATTCCTGCCAGTAAATGCAATCAAGCGCCCTTTGGGGCGCTTTTTTGTTTCTAGGGTTTGCCCTGAAGCGTCGCCGCGTATTTCCGTTTTTCCGCCGGGCTCAGCCGTTTGATTCGGTATTCGGCCTTCGACGCCGAGGAGCGGTCGGGGTGGGGCTCGAAGCCAAGCAGTCGGGCCGGCGGGTGCGACCGGGTGTAGCGGGCGCCGGTGCCGTTGCAGTGGGCGGTGTAGCGTGCTTCGACATCAACGGCGATGCCGGTATAGAGGCTGCCATCCGTGCATTCGATGATGTAGAGAAACCAGATTTTGCTAGTCATGGGCCGGAGCTCGGGCCAAGGCGTCCCGGATACGTTGAAGCGTTTTGTCGGGCTCCGCCCTGATTGAGACCTCCAAGCCTAGGTCACGGGCAATCGCGTTGATTTTGGCGGTGTTGAGTGGAATGCCGCCCCGATCGATTGCCGCGATCAGCTTCCTGGCGCGACCGTATTCGTCGAATGCTGGCGATTTGCGGAAAAGCCGTGTGAAAAATCGTGCAAAAATTCCGGGTTGGCGGTGTGATCCCATACACTGGCGTCTGTTCAAATTGCGAAGGATACAGCGATGCATTCAGGAGCGTCGAACGAGCATCGCCAGGAAGTCATGCGATGAGCGGCGTGGTACTCAATCGTCGTCAAATTGCCGACAGCGAACTGCCGTTCTACCGCGGGGTTTCCATGGCCGAAATCACCACGGTCGATTGTCCCGAGGCGGCCTGGTCTGCGCGTTCCATACTGCTGGCCGCACCGGTGGTCGGTTTCGATACCGAGTCGAAGCCGACCTTCCGCAAAGGCGAGGTGTCCACCGGCCCGCATTTGGTGCAACTGGCTGTCGAGTCGCAGGTTTATCTCTTTCCCGTTTGGTGCGAGGCGAATCACGCGGCCTTGAAGGACGTGCTGGAAAGCGGGGATGTCATCAAGGTCGGTTTCGGCTTGGGCAACGATCGCAGCGCGCTGAAATCGCGCCTGGGGATCGAATTGAATCGCGTAGTCGATCTCGGTGAGGTGTTGCGCGGTCCCGGGCATCGCGGAACCGTGGGCGCCAAGGTTGCAGTGGCACATTACTTTGGGGAGAAGTTGATCAAGTCGAAAAGGGTGGGTACCAGCAACTGGGCCAACCGACATCTCGACGAGCGCCAGATGCTGTATGCCGCCAACGACGCCCGGGTGGCCTTGAAAATCTACCATGCCTGGTTGCGCGACATGTCTCGTAACAGAGCGGTCTCAACGCATCCCGGTAATACTCAGGAATATTCATGATCGATTCACTGCCCGAACTCACCCTGCTTGAAACCCGCATTCTCGGAACCTTGCTGGAGAAACAGAGGACCGTGCCCGACACCTACCCGCTTTCGGTCAATGCCCTGCAGTCCGGCTGCAACCAGAAAACCAGCCGGAATCCGGTCATCGACGCAACCGAGGCCGAGATACTCGTGGCGCTGGATGCCCTGAAAGATCATGGCCTGGTGCGCGAGGTCAGCGGCAGCCGGGTCAGCCGTTTCGAGCATCTGCTGGAAAAGGTGCTGGGCGTGCCCACCCAGGCTTCCGCCTTGCTCGCCGTATTGATGCTGCGCGGTCCGCAGACGGCCGGAGAACTGCGCCTGAATTGCGAGCGCCTGCATCGCTTTGCCGATATTTCGTCGGTCGAGGCGTTCCTGAACGAACTGGCGGGTCGCGCCGAGGGCGCCTTGGTCGTTTTGCTGCCTCGCTTGCCCGGTGCGCGCGAAAATCGCTGGATGCATTTGCTCAGCGGGCAGGGGAGCGGCGAAACGCTGCAGGCGGCCGACAGGGCGGTTGTGGGATCGGCGGGCGACATGGACGAACTACGCGCACGCGTCGCTGCGCTGGAGGCCGAGGTGGCGGAACTGCGTAGCTTGGTACAGGGGAGGGCTGGGCAGTAGGGGCGTAGCTGAACGATAATTCCCGAAATTCCACACCTGACTAGCGACATGACCATTCTGGTAACCGGCGGAGCCGGATTCATCGGCAGCAATTTCGTTCTCGACTGGTTGGCCGGCAGCGGCGAGTGGGTCGTCAATGTGGACAAGCTGACCTATGCCGGAAACCTGCAAAACCTGAGCTCGCTCGCTGGAGACGAGCGCCATGTCTTCGTGCGCGGCGATATTGCGGATTCGGACCTGATCGCTCGTTTGCTGGCGGAGCACCAGCCCAGGGCCGTCGTGAATTTTGCCGCCGAGTCCCATGTCGATCGCAGCATCCATGGTCCGGAAGATTTCATCCAGACGAATATCGTCGGCACATTTCGCCTCCTGGAGGCGGTCAGGGCCTATTGGAGCGGCTTGGCGAACCATGGGCGCGAGGCTTTCCGCTTCCTGCATGTCTCGACAGATGAGGTTTATGGGTCGCTGGCGGCGGACGCACCGGCATTCACGGAGTCCAATCGCTACAAGCCGAACAGTCCGTATTCGGCGAGCAAGGCTGCAAGTGATCATCTGGTCAGGGCCTACCATCATACTTACGGTCTTCCGGTGTTGACGACCAATTGCTCGAACAATTACGGGCCGTTCCATTTTCCGGAAAAGCTTATCCCCTTGGTCATTCACAACGCCCTGGCAGGCAAGGCTTTGCCCATCTACGGCGATGGCCAGCAGATTCGGGACTGGCTTTACGTCAAGGATCATTGCAGCGCCATTCGCCGTGTGCTCGAAGCAGGTGCGGTTGGCGCAACCTATAATGTCGGCGGCTGGAATGAGCAGGCCAATCTCGATGTCGTGCGCCTGGTGTGTGAACTGCTGGATGAACTGAATCCGCGTCACGAGGGTACCTCATACGCCAGTCAGATTGTCTATGTGGCGGATCGTCCCGGACACGACCATCGATATGCCATCGATGCCGGCAAGATCGAGCGCGAACTGGGCTGGCGTCCACAGGAAACCTTCGCGAGCGGGATTCGCAAGACGGTGCAGTGGTATCTTGGGAATCAGGAATGGGTCGCCAATGTCACCAGTGGTGCCTATCGCGACTGGATTGTTCAGCAATATGCTTCGTGAGTTGTGCGTCAGTTAAGGAAAAGCATGCGTAAAGGCATCATCCTCGCCGGGGGATCCGGTACTCGTCTGTATCCGGTGACCTTGGCCGTTTCCAAGCAGTTGCTGCCGATTCACGACAAGCCGATGATCTATTACCCGTTGAGTACCCTGATGCTGGCGGGGATACGGGATATTCTAGTTATTTCGACTCCGCAGGATGTGCCTCGTTTTGAGCAATTGCTCGGCGATGGCAGCCAGTGGGGCCTGAACCTGACGTATGCCGTTCAGGCCTCCCCCGATGGCATCGCCCAGGCATTCGTCATCGGCCGGGATTTCATCGGTCGCGACAATTGTGCGCTGGTGCTCGGCGACAATATTTTCTACGGTCACGAATTTGCCCACGACGTCGAGGCGGCCTGTGCCCAGCAAAAAGGGGCAACGGTCTTCGTCTACCATGTGCAGGATCCGGAGCGCTACGGCGTCGTGGAATTTGACGCGGCCGGGCGGGCGCTTACCCTGGAAGAAAAGCCAAGCAATCCGAAATCCAACTATGCGGTGACCGGGCTTTATTTCTATGACAACCAGGTGCTCGATATCGCCCGTAACCTGCAACCGTCCGCGCGCGGCGAATTCGAGATTACCGACGTGAATCGGGTCTATCTGGAGCGCCGGCAATTGACGGTGCAGGTCATGGGGCGCGGCCATGCCTGGCTGGATACCGGTACGCACGAGAGCCTGCTGGAAGCAGGGCAATTCATCGCGACCATCGAGAAACGGCAGGGTTTGAAGGTGGCCTGTCCGGAAGAAATTGCCTATCGCAAGGGATGGATTGATGCTGGGCAACTGGATAAGCTGGCGCAACCGATGCTCAAGAATCCCTACGGCCAGTATCTGGTGTCGCTCCTGCGGGAGCGCGTCTTCTGATGCGTGCGACCCTGACGGCTATTCCCGATGTGTTGCTGCTGGAGCCGAAAGTCTTCGGCGACGAGCGCGGCTTTTTCTTCGAGAGTTATAACGAGAAGGCCTTTTTCGAGGCAACAGGCGTCAAGCCGCATTTCGTCCAGGACAATCATTCACGCTCCCTGAGCAACGTCTTGCGCGGCCTTCATTATCAGGTCGAGCAGCCGCAGGGGAAATTGGTTCGCGTTGCCTTGGGTGAAGTCTTTGATGTCGTGGTCGATATTCGCAAGGGCTCGGCAACCTACGGTCGATGGGTCGGGCAGCGGCTCTCAGCCGAAAACAAGCGGCAGATATGGGTGCCACCGGGGCTGGCGCACGGATTTCTGGTGCTCTCGGATGTCGCCGAGTTTTTGTACAAGACAACCGATTTCTATGCGCCCGAACATGAGCGCTGTATCGCCTGGAACGACCCCGACCTCGCTATCGCATGGCCGCTGGAGGGGCAGCCGCAGCTGTCGGCCAAGGATCAGCAGGGCATTTCGTTTCGCGATGCGGTGTGAGTTGGCTGTCCGTGATTGAATCTATCGAATATCGTCGTACGTTGGTTGCCGTGCAATATCCCTTCTTGATTTCCGTATGAGCCCATCGCTGATGGAAGTCGACCCCTTCGATATTCTTGGCGTGGCGCGGGATTCAGCTCCCGACGACTGGAAACGTGCCTACCGACGGCTGGCCATGCGCTGGCATCCGGATCGCAATGCCGATCCTGCGGCAACCGAGCGATTCAAGGAAATCAATGCGGCGTATGAGCAACTGATAGCGGCGGACAATCCGGAGGTCGTCGACGAAGACACCCGCGAGCATGAGGACGTCCAGGAGCCGGCGGTTGCCCGGGCGGCGGATATCCGCCTGAATATCGAGGTCAGCCTTGAGGAGGCGGCGGCCGGTTGCCGCAAACCGGTGCATTATTCGCGCGGCAGGCCTTGTGCGACGTGCGATGGTAGTGGTGAGGCGGGAGTGTCCAAAACCCGATTTTGTGCTGCCTGCCACGGCAGCGGTCGCGTACACGACGCAGATCGGGTTCTTGTTCGCTGTGGCGAGTGTAACGGGCGTGGACTGTTCACCGAGCGTATCTGCCCAGCGTGCGGTGGTAGTGGCCGCGATGCCGACGATGTCAGCCTGGAAATCACGATTCCGGCGGGCATGCTGCCGGGTGACGAATTGCGCCTGGTAGGGCAGGGCGAGCCAGGAGACGAGGCGCAGCAGGCGGGTGATCTCTACCTGACGCTCATCATTCGCACTCACCTGCTCTACCGTTTGAATGGCCGTGATCTGCAATTCGCCATGCCGGTCAGCGCCTTGAGCATGATGGCGGGGAGTACGATTGAATTGCCTTCCCTGACTGGCGTTTTCGATTATTCATTGGAGGCCGGGTTGGCAGAGCCTCGCCAGTTGCGAATCTCAGGCAGGGGCTACCCGGGGCGAGGGAAGCACAAGGCGGGGGATTTGCTGGTCGAACTGATACCGGTTTTCCCTCGGCAATTGAGCGTCCGGCAGCGCAAACTGCTGCTTCAGGCCGATTCCGCGCTGCTTGATGATGCCGAAAACGCCTTGCCGGAAATCCACGCCTGGCGACAGGCACAGGGCTGAATAGAGCGGAAGTGACAGGGCTACTGGTTTTCCCGGGGATGCCCCTCGCGGCTTTCCCGCTATAGTGCGTGACGGACCGGGGTGGCAGTTCGTTTTTGCTGTTTCGGCCGGTACGATCAACCAGACGATTCAGTTCCAGGAGACGATGTAATGGATATACGCAAACTGACCGCGCTTTCGTTGTTGTTCGCCATGCCTTTTGCCGCCCAGGCGCAATTGGTCGATAAAAAGGGGCTGACGCTGGCCGAAGCCCACAAAGCGGTGGTCGCTGCAACGGCGGAAGCCAAGGCCAATAACTGGAATGTGGTGATTGCGGTGGTCGATGACGCTGGTTACCCACTGAGAGTCGACCGTCTCGACAACGCTCAACGTCCCAGCGTCGATATCGCGATAGGTAAGGCCAGAACCGCTGCGCTCTTTCGCCGTCCGAGCGCGGCGCTTGAGGATGCGGTTAACAAGGGGCGCCCGGCCTTGTTGTCGGCCGAAGGCTATATCTTCATGCAGGGCGGAGTGCCGATCATCGTGAACGGTGAGGTGATTGGTGCGGTCGGCGTTTCCGGTGTGCGCGCCGATCAGGACGAGCAAGTTGCCACAGCCGGCGTCAAGGTGCTTGGGCGCTAGGCACAGGCCCCGAGGCTTCAGGGCTTCGGGGCAGGATTGAAGCCGTAGCGCAGGGCTACGGTGTCCGAATGAATCGGCTGAACGGGCATCTTTCCCCAGAGCACCCCAGTTTCACTCCCTTGCATCAGGTCGGCAAGGAGATAATCGGCCGCGGGGTTTCCCTCACGGTCGCGGCAGGCCGACAGAAAGCCGGCCAGGTCGCGGTCGTCAAGCAGGCCGATGCCAAGCGGCGTTTCGAGCAAGACGTTGCCCTGTTCGTCGAGCCAAACAGCAAGCGCTTCTCCGGCCGCTTCCCCGATGTGGCTGAATAGCCTGCCTGCATCGCTACGGAAGATCCACGGGGTGTAGGCCAGGCTGACAAAGACCCGTTGCGGGCCGTTTTGCAGAAACCAGTTGCCTGACGCATCAACCCCGTACTGGCGGTTGATGAAATCGATCAGGCCACGATGCGTGATGCGCTCTCCCTGCAATCGCCAGTCGCCCCGCCGGTCCAGTGACAACCAGCCGTAACAGGCCGGAACGTCGGGCCATTTGGCGATGGCAGAGAGATCGACCGCCATTAGTCGGCGTAAGCCTCCATCGGCGGGCAGGCGCAGTTCAGGTTGCGGTCGCCATATACATCGTCGATACGATTGACGCTCGGCCAGAACTTGTTGGCCGCCACCCACGGCAGCGGGAAGACGGCCTGCTGGCGGCTGTACGGATGCTGCCAGTCAGCATCGATGACATCCGCCTGGGAATGCGGGGCATTCTTCAGCGGATTGTTGTCGGCCGACCACACGCCATTCTCGATCTGGCGGATTTCCTCACGAATGCTGACCAGGGCCGCGATGAAGCGGTCCAGCTCGGCCTTCGACTCGGATTCCGTCGGCTCGACCATGATGGTGCCGGCGACCGGGAAGGACACCGTCGGCGCATGGAAACCGTAGTCCATCAGGCGCTTGGCGATGTCGATCTCGGCGATGCCGGTGGCGGCCTTGATCGGACGGATGTCGAGGATGCACTCGTGCGCCACGCGGCCGTTCTTGCCGACGTAAAGCACCGGGTAGTGGGCATTCAGCTTGGTCGCCACGTAATTGGCATTCAGGATGGCGACTTGTGTGGCCTTCTTGACGCCTTCGGCCCCCAGCATTGCCAGGTACATCCAGGAGATGGTCAGGATCGACGCCGAACCGAAGGGGGCGGCGGAGACCGCTCCCTGGCCGGCATTGACGCGGTTGGCGTCGCCGGTCGGCTGGATCACGTGGTCGGCCATGAACGGTGCCAGATGGGCCTTGAGGCCGATCGGGCCCATGCCCGGTCCGCCGCCGCCATGCGGGATGGCGAAGGTCTTGTGCAGGTTCATGTGGCTGACGTCGGCGCCGATGAAGCCGGGTGAGGTCAGGCCGACCTGGGCGTTGAGGTTGGCGCCGTCCATGTATACCTGGCCGCCGTTGGCATGGACGATGGTGCAGATCTCGCGAACCGCTTCCTCGAACACGCCGTGCGTCGACGGGTAGGTGATCATCAGGCAGGACAGGTCGTTCTTGTGTTCCTCGGCCTTGGCCTTGAGATCGGCGACATCGACGTTGCCGTTGTCGTCGCAATCGACGACGACGACCTTCATGTTGGCCATCTGGGCGGTAGCCGGGTTGGTGCCGTGTGCCGACTTGGGAATCAGGCAGACATTGCGATGCGCCTCGCCACGGCTGGCATGGTAGCGGTCAATGGCGACCAGGCCGGCATATTCGCCCTGCGCACCGGAGTTCGGCTGCATGCAGATGGCGTCGAAACCGGTCACGGTCTTCAGCCATTCGGTCAGGCTGGCGATCATTTCGAGATAGCCGGCCGCCTGATCGCGCGGAGCGAACGGGTGCAAGCCGCCGAATTCCGGCCAGGTGACCGGGATCATCTCGCTGGTCGCATTCAGCTTCATGGTGCAGGAGCCGAGCGAAATCATCGAGTGGTCGAGCGCCAGATCCTTGTTCTGCAGCGACTTCAGGTAGCGCAGCATTTCGTGCTCGGTGTGATGCGTGTTGAACACCGGATGCTGAAGTACGGCGTCGGTACGGAGCAGCGCGTCCGGCAGCGCGGAGTCGGCGGCGGCGACTTGCGCGTCGATGCTGGCGACATCGAGCGTGACCTGGGTGATCAGCTTGAACAGCGTCGCCACGTCCTCGCGCGTGGTGGTTTCGTCGAAGGAAACACCGAGTACGCCGGCCGAGACGCGGCGCAGGTTGTAGCCGGCAGCCAGGGCGTCGCTGTAAACCGCTTCGGCACGGGCGCCGAGGTCGAAGTGCACCGTATCGTAGAACTGCTTGGTCAGCAGGTTGACGCCAGCCCGCTTCAGACCTTCGGCGAGGATGGCGGTCAACCGGTGGATGCGGCCGGCGATCAGGCGCAAGCCTTCCGAGCCGTGGTGGACGGCATACATGCCGGCCATGTTGGCGAGCAGCACCTGCGAGGTGCAGATGTTGGAGTTGGCCTTCTCGCGGCGGATGTGCTGCTCGCGCGTCTGCAGCGTCATGCGGTAGGCGGTGTTGCCGCGGGCATCCTTGGAAACGCCGATGATGCGGCCAGGCATGGAGCGGACGAAGGCTTCGCGGGTGGCGAAGAAGGCAGCATGCGGGCCGCCGAAGCCCATCGGGATGCCGAAGCGCTGGCTGGAGCCGAGGGCGATGTCGGCGCCCATGGAGCCCGGCGACTTGAGCAGGACCAGAGCCATCAAGTCGGTGGCGACGGCCACGGTGGCACCCTTGGCCTTGAGGCTGGCGATGACGTCGGTCAGGTCGCGGACTTCGCCGTTGTCGTTCGGGTACTGGAGCAGGGCGCCGAAGAATTCGCCGTCCTTGTAGTCGTCAAGCTTGCCGATGACCAGTTCGAAGCCGAAGTAGGCGGCGCGGGTCTTGACCACGTCGATGGTCTGCGGGAAGCAGGCGGCATCGACCAGGAAGCGGTTCGATTTCGACTTGGAGACGCGGCGCGCCATGGTCATGGCCTCGGCAGCGGCGGTGGCTTCATCGAGCAGCGAGGCGTTGGCGATTTCCAGGCCGGTCAGATCGACGACCATCTGCTGGAAATTCATCAGTGCTTCCAGTCGGCCCTGGGCGATTTCAGCCTGGTAGGGCGTATAGGCGGTGTACCAGCCCGGGTTTTCCATGACGTTGCGCAGGATGACCTTGGGCGTCAGCGTGTCGTAATAGCCCATGCCGATGCAGGACTTGTTGACGACATTCTTGCTGGCCATGGCCTTGAGGTCGGCCAGCGCTTCGTGTTCGCGGCGCGGTGCCGGCAGGGGCAGGTCGGCCGGCAGGCGAATGGCGGCCGGGACGGTCTGGTCGATAAGTTGATCCAGGCTGTCGGCACCGATGGCGGCCAGCATGGCGGCCATTTCGGTAGTGCACGGTCCGATGTGACGGCCGATGAACTCGTCGTGCTGTTCCAGCGCGGAGAGCGGTTGATTGAGCGGCATGGGCAGTCCTTGCTTAGGCGGCGTCGGCGACGGCCTGGTAAGCAGCGGCGTCGAGCATCTTGTCGAGGTCGGCAACGTTGTCAGGCGTCATCTTGAATAGCCAGGCGGCGTAAGCGTCGGCATTAACCGATTCCGGCGCATCGGCGGCAGCCTGGTTCACTTCGGTGACGGTGCCGGCGATCGGGGCGTAGACGTCGGCGGCGGCCTTGACCGACTCGACAACGGCGATTTCCTTCTCGGCGTCGTAATGGGCGCCGACTTCCGGCAGCTCGACGAAGACGAGGTCGCCAAGGGCTTCCTGGGCGTGGTCGGTAATACCGACAGTGACGGTGCCGTCAGCGTTGAGCAGCATCCATTCGTGAGAGGCGGCGTACTTGAGGTTGGCGGGAACGTTCGACATGGTTTTCTCCTGAATGGATTGAATTAAATGACTGCTTTGCCGTTGCGGGCGAATACGGGTTTGGTGACCTTGGCCTTGAGCAGCTTGCCGCGAATGTCGACTTGTACTTCGTCGCCAATGGCGACGCCAAGCGGCAGACGGGCCAGCGCGATCGATTGCTGCAGGGTGGGCGAGAAGGAACCGGAGGTGATTTCGCCTTCGCCCTGGGCGGTGACGACCTTCTGATGGCCGCGCAGCACGCCCTTGTCGAGCAGGATCAGGCCGAGGAACTGGTTCTGCTGGCCGTTGGCGACCAGCGCGGCCTTGCCGACGAAATCGCGGTCGGTGTTCAACGAAACCGTCCAGGCCAGGCCGGCGTCGAGCGGCGACACGGTTTCGTCCATGTCCTGGCCGTAGAGGTTCATGCCGGCTTCGAGACGCAGCGTGTCGCGGGCACCCAGGCCGCACGGGGCGACGCCGGCATCCTTGAGCTTGTTCCACAGGCTTTCAGCCTCGCCGGCCGGCAGCATGATTTCGTAGCCGTCTTCGCCGGTGTAGCCGGTGCTGGCGATAAAATACTGATCGACTTGGGCGGCGAAGAAGGCTTTCAGGCCTTCGGTGGCGGCCTTGGCCTGCGGCAGCACCTGCCAAACCTTGGCGCGGGCGTTTGGACCTTGCACGGCGATGATGCCGAGGGCGTTGTCGCCATCGCGGCGCTGGGTGATGGTCACATCCATCTTCCATTCGGCGGCCTTGGCCTGCATCCAGGACAGATCCTTCTCGGCGGTGCCAGCGTTGACCACGATGCGGAAGCGGGTGTCGGTCAGGAAATAGATGATCAGGTCGTCGATGACGCCGCCAGCCTCGTTGAGCATGGCGGAGTAGAGCGCCTTGCCGGAAACGGTGAGCTTGGCGACGTCGTTGGCGACGAGGCGGGAGAGGAAGGGGCGGCAATCGGTGCCGACGACATCGACCGGACACATGTGCGACACGTCGAACATGCCGCAATCGTTGCGCACGGCGTGGTGTTCCTCGATCTGCGAGCCGTAGTTGACCGGCATGTCCCAGCCGCCGAAATCAACCATTCGGGCGTTGATCGCACGATGGGCTGCATTCAAAACCGTTTTCTTCAGCATATCAATCCTTTACAGACGTTTTGTGACGTCAGTTCTAGAAACGGAAAAGGGGTGAAACGTAAAACTCGCGTCTTGCGTTTCACCCCTCTGTCCTCGATACCTGAGAGATTTGCCCCATCGGTGGACGTTGTCTACGTCACTCTCCAGAGTTTTGCCGCTACTGCCAGCAGTCCCGCGGTCCTTTTGCCTGAGCGTTTTCGGGTGAAATTGCGCCTTCGGCGGCAGATCGAACTGCTCTCTCCCACGGAACGGGAGGCACTATAACGGGATGCGGCGGTCTGATCAACATGCTGCGCCGCACAAGGGAAGCCGGGTGGTGCCGCCTTCGTGATAAACTCTTCGTTTGCCTTCAAGCGCTTGCCTGTGACGCCCGCCAATTTCGATTTCCATTGCCATTCCATCGTTTCCGACGGTTTGCTGCCACCCGAGGTAGTTGCTCGACGTGCGGCTGCCAACGGCGTCGATCTGTGGGCGCTGACCGATCACGATGATATCGGCGGTTTGCCTCAGGCTAAGGCGACTGCCAGTGAAGTCGGCATGCGTTTCGTCAATGGGGTCGAAATTTCGATCGAGTGGCGTGGCACACCGATTCATATTGTCGGCCTTGGCTTTGATGAAGCCTATCCGGAATTGGTCAATGGCCTTAACGATCTCCGCCAGGGACGCGTCGAGCGCGCCCGGCGCATGGGCGATGCGCTGGCAGCTATAGGCATTCCCGGTGTCTATGAAGGCGCGCTGTGCTTCGTGACCAATCCGAGCCTGATTTCGCGTGCCCACTTTGCCCGTTATCTGGTGTCGATCGGTATAGCCCGCGATGTGCCGGGCGTATTTCAGCACTACCTGACGCCGGGAAAGCCCGGTTATGTCGATCATCAATGGGTGACGCTCGAAAATGCCGTCAATTGGATCAACAACGCCGGTGGTGTGGCCGTGGTTGCCCATCCGGGGCGCTACAAGATGTCCGGCGCCGAGATGCGCCGCTTCCTCGATGATTTCAAGGATGCCGGCGGGCGCGGCATCGAGGTGACCTGCGGCAGCCATTCGCCGGATCACGTCATGCATTTCGCCCGCCTGGCCCGTCACTACGAGTTCCACGCCTCGCGGGGCTCCGATTTCCACGGGCCTGAGGAAAGTTATGTCGATCTCGGCAAGCTGCCGCAGTTGCCTGAGGACTTGAAGCCGGTCTGGCGTCTGGTGGTCTGAGCATGGCACGCGTCGTCAATATCCATCCCGATTCGCCGCAGCAGCGCTTGCTGGTGCAGGCGGCCGAGTTCATCCGCAATGGCGCCATCGTCGCCTTGCCGACCGATTCCTGCTATGCCTTGGGTTGCCACCTTGGCGACAAGGAGGCGCTGGACCGTATCCGCATGATCCGCCAGATGGATGAGCGTCATCACTTGACCCTGATGGTGCGCGATCTGTCCGAAATCGCCACTTACGCCCGTGTCGACAACAGCCAGTACCGCCTGCTCAAGGCGGCGACGCCCGGTAGTTATACCTTTATCCTCGAAGGCAGCAAGGAGTTGCCGCGCCGGGTCATGCATCCGAAGCGCAAGACGATCGGGCTACGCATTCCCGATCATCCGGTCGCGCTGGCCCTGCTCGAGGAATTGGGTGAGCCGCTGCTGACCACGACGCTGCAATTGCCTGGTGACGAGGCTCCGCTGACCGAAGGTTGGGAAATCCAGGATCGCCTGGAAGACCAGCTCGAATTGGTCCTTGATGGCGGCCCTTGCGGCACCGAGCCGACCACCGTCGTCGACCTGACCGGCTCGGCACCCGAGCTGATCCGTGCCGGGCGCGGCTCACTCGCACCTTTCGGACTGGACTGAACGTATGCTGGAAAGCCTGATCCAGACCCTGGCTATCTCGGCACTGCCGGTGATCTTCGCGATCACGCTGCACGAGGCTGCGCACGGCTATGCCGCACGGCACTTCGGCGACCCGACCGCCTGGCAGATGGGGCGGATCAGCCTGAATCCGCTACGCCATATCGACCTCGTAGGCACCATCATCATTCCGATCGCCATCCTGCTGTTTTCGGGTGGCTCGTTCCTGTTCGGCTACGCCAAGCCAGTGCCGGTTGATTTCAGCCGGCTGCGGCATCCCAAGAAGGACATGTTCTGGGTGGCGGCCGCCGGCCCCGGTGCCAACCTGTTCATGGCCTTTTGCTGGGCGTTCATGCTCAAGTTGGCGTGGTTGATGCCTTCTTCGGAATTTACCTTGCCGCTGTCGGAAATGAGCAAGATCGGCATCATGGTCAATTGCGTCCTGATGGTCCTCAACCTCATGCCACTGCCGCCGCTCGACGGGGGGCGGATTGCGGTCAGCCTGCTGCCGCATTCGGTTGCCTGGAAGTTCGCCCAGCTCGAACGCTGGGGCTTCCCCATTTTGCTGCTCCTGCTGTTCACCGGTATTCTCGGTGCCGTCATGAATCCGCTGGTGATCACCTCGGCTCGGGTCATCGAACTCATCTTTGGTCTCTATTAATCGCTTATGTACGCTGAACGTGTTCTCTCCGGCATGCGCCCGACCGGCGCCCTGCATCTCGGCCACTATCACGGTGTTCTCAAGAACTGGGTCAAGCTCCAGCACGAATACCCCTGCCTGTTCTTCGTGGCCGACTGGCACGCCCTGACGACGCAATACGACAATCCGCAGGGGATCGAAAAATCGTCGATGGATATGGTCATCGACTGGCTGGCGGCCGGTGTCGATCCCAACCAGGCCACGCTGTTCATCCAGTCCAAGGTCCCGGAGCATGCCGAACTGCACCTGCTGATGTCGATGATGACGCCGCTCGGCTGGCTGGAGCGCGTGCCGACCTACAAGGACCAGCAGGAAAAGCTGGCTGGCAAGGATTTGACCACCTATGGCTTTCTTGGCTATCCGCTGTTGATGAGCGCCGACATCCTGATCTACCGTGCCGACAAGGTGCCGGTTGGCGAAGACCAGATTCCGCACGTCGAATTCACCCGCGAACTGGCCCGCCGCTTCAACCACATGTACGGCCGCGAGCCGGGTTTCGAGGACAAGGCGCGCGAGGCGGTCAAGAAGCTGGGCAGCAAGAAGGCGCGTCTGTACGAGGAGTTGCGCACCGGGTTCGTTCAGAACGGCGACAAGGAAGCGCTGGAGCAGGGCAAGGCGCTGCTCAACGAAATCCAGCACCTGTCGGCACTCGACCGCGAGCGCCTGTTTGGCTACCTCGAAGGTTCCGGCAAGATGATCCTGGTCGAGCCGGGCTACCTGTTGACGCCGGAATCGAAGATGCCGGGTCTCGACGGACAGAAGATGTCCAAGTCGTACCACAACACCATCACCATGCGTGAATCGGAAGAATCGGTGGCCAAGAAGGTCAAGAGCATGCCGACCGATACCAATCGTGTGCGTCGTACCGATCCGGGCGATCCGGCACGCTGCCCGGTGTGGCAGCTGCATCAGGTGTACTCCGATGACAGCACCAAGGAGTGGGTGCAACAGGGTTGCAAGACGGCCGGAATCGGCTGCATCGAGTGCAAGCAGCCGGTGATCGACGGTATCCTGAAAGAGCAGATTCCGATGCGCGAGCGCGCCCAGATGTATCTGGATGACCCGACGCTGGTCAAGAATATCATTGCCGACGGCTGCGAAAAGGCACGTGAACTGGCCCGCGAAACCATGCGCGACGTGCGTGAAGCGATGGGGCTGGAATACCACTGATGTTCGGCTATTCGTGGGAAGACCTGATCTGGATCGGGATTGGCTTTGGCGGCCAGGCTCTGTTCATGATGCGCTTTGTCGTTCAGTGGTGGTCGAGCGAAAAGGCGAAGCAGGTCGTCATCCCGGTTTCCTTCTGGTACTTCAGTATTTTTGGCGGTCTTGTCCTGACCGTCTATGCCATTCATCGCAGCGATCCGGTCTTCATCTTTGGTCAGGCCTTGAGTCTGGTCATCTATTTCCGCAACCTGCATCTCCACTACCGGGGGAAGGGCCGCACGGCGGCCTCCTGATATGACCGTAGCGGGCGACGTATTGGATACGCCGGAGATCGATCCGGCGGCGCAAACCGGGCTTTTCGAGCCGGTGGCGCGGATTTACGGACAGGCGATGGAGCAGATGCCGCTCGACCTGTACATCCCGCCCGATGCTTTGGCGATCATGCTCGACGCCTTCGAGGGGCCGCTCGACCTGTTGCTGTACATGATTCGTCGCGCCAATATCGACATCCTCGACATTCCGATGGCGCCGCTGACCCGGCAGTACCTCGACTACGTCGAGGCCATGCGGGCACAGAATCTGGAGTTGGCCGCCGATTATCTGGTGATGGCGGCACTGCTCATCGAGATCAAGTCACGCATGCTGTTGCCGAGGCCCAAGGCGGCCGAAGGTGATGAGACGGAAGATCCGCGTGCCGAACTCGTACGCCGGCTGATGGAATACGAGCAGATGAAACTCGCCGGCCAAAAGCTGAACGAGATGCCGCAGGCTGAGCGGGAGTTCTTTTGGGTCGAGACGCTGGTTGAAAAATCGCTGCTGGTCCGTCATCCCGAGGTCTCGGTCGACGACCTCAAGGAAGCCTGGATGGCCATCGTACGGCAGGCGGGATTGAAGAAGCACCACAAGATCGGTCGCGAGGAATTGTCGGTACGCGAGCACATGGGCATCATTTTGCGTACCCTGCAGGAAAAGGGTGGTTTCGTGCAATTTGAAACCCTGTTCGATCCGGAGATGGGGCCGCCGGGGCTGGTTGTGCATTTTCTGGCCATGCTCGAGTTGGGGCGGGAAAAAATGATCCGTATCACGCAAACAGAAGCGTTTGCCCCGATCTATATCAATCTCAGTTCGGGGGAACCGGAAGCAGTCATGGAGGAGGGCGATGGAGCCGAGCCAGGTCAAGCGGGTGCTTGAGGCCGCCTTGCTCGCGGCGCGCGAGCCGATGTCGCCGCACGATATGAGGCGTATGTTCGACGAGGAGCTGTCGACGGACATGCTGCGCAAGCTGCTCGACGAACTGCGCGAGGAATGGGGCGAGCGGCCGGTCGAATTGATTCAGCTCGCATCCGGCTGGCGTTTCAGGACACGGGCCGAATACCTTCCCTATATCGAGCGCCTCAATCCGGAGCGTCCGCCCAAGTATTCGCGGGCGGTGCTGGAAACCTTGGCCATCATCGCCTATCGTCAACCGGTGACGCGGGGCGACATTGAGGAGATTCGCGGTGTGGCCGTCAACGCCAACGTGATCAAAACACTGGAAGAGCGCGGCTGGATCGATGTCGTTGGCCATCGTGAAACGCCAGGTCGGCCGGCTCTGTTTGCCACGACCAAGCAATTTCTCGATGATCTCGGTCTTAGAAGTGTCAGCGAACTGCCGCCACTTGAACAAATCAGCCAGACACTGGAGCTGGAATAATGAAAAACAAACGCACACCATTCTGTCAATCTTCGGACCAGCCCCTGGACGCACCCCAGCGCAGTCCGCGCGAGGCGGGGCATCGTTCCGATGCGCCTGCGCGCGGTCGCGGCGCACAGCGTGAGCAGCCGCCAGGCGATGTGGGGGCCGCGAAACCCGCGCCGCGCCGCAAACCGGCGCCCAACATGGGCGGTCGGGCGCACCGGGGTAGTATTGCCCGCGACGGTCGGCCGCTGGCCGAAGCCAAGCCAGTTCGCCTGCAGAAGGTGCTGGCTGAGGCCGGTGTCGGTTCGCGACGCGAAATGGAAGAATGGATTGCGGCCGGCAAGGTCAGCGTTAATGGCGTTGTGGCAACCATCGGGCAGTCCGTGGTGCCGACCGACAAGGTCAAGGTCGGCGGCCGTCTGATCAATATTCGTTTTACCGGTAGTTCGCGGCCGCCGCGCGTCCTGATGTACCACAAACCGGAGGGTGAGATCGTGTCGCGCGACGACCCGGATGGCCGTCCATCGGTGTTCGCTGCGCTACCGCGTATGCGCGGCGGGCGCTGGATCAACGTCGGTCGCCTCGACTTCAACACTTCCGGCTTGTTGCTGTTTACAACCTCGGGCGAACTGGCCAACAAACTGATGCACCCGAGTTCCGAGCTGGTTCGCGAGTATGCCGTGCGTGTTCTCGGCGAGCTGACCATGGAGGCGCAGAAGCAGTTGCTCGCCGGGGTCGAGTTGGAGGATGGTCCGGCCAGCTTCGCCAGTCTGGTCGATGCCGGTGGGGAGGGCGCGAACAAATGGTACCGCGTGTCGTTGTTCGAAGGGCGTAATCGCGAGGTGCGACGCATGTTCGAAGCGGTCGGCTGTACCGTTAGCCGTCTGATCCGCGTGCGCTACGGCCCGTTCATTCTGCCGCCGCAACTGAAACGCGGCCGCTCGCATGAGTTGACCGAGGACGAGGTCAAGATGTTGCTGCGCGGACTGGGAAAGACCGCCCAGGTGCCGAAAAAGGAGCCGGAAACTACCTAAACTGATTTACCGGGGGGAATAAATTCGTTATAATTCACGGGTTTGTTTCTCCCGTCGTTTTCGGCGGGCATCTTTGTTTTTCAAGGTGGGCGTTTCGCCCATTTTTTATTTGTGGCCATGGATTTAAACACGCTGCTGGAAACGACCGTTGTCGGTCTGGGTTATGAACTCGTCGATGTCGAGCTGTCGCCGCGCGGCCGCACGATTCGTGTCTTCATCGATGCCCCGAACAAGGAGAGTGGCGTCGATGTCGAGGATTGCGCCAAGGTGTCCAATCAATTGACACGGGTTTTTGAGGTCGAAAACATCGACTTCGACCGCCTCGAAATCTCCTCGCCGGGCATGGATCGCGTGGTCAAGAAGGCTGCTGATTTCGAGCGTTTCGCCGGGCAGGATATCCAGGTCAAGCTGCGTATTCCGCACAATGGTCGCCGCAATTTCCAGGGCGAATTGCTGGGTCACAAGGATGGCAAGGTTGGCTTGCGCCTTGAAAAAGATGAAGTGGAACTGGAATTTACCAATATCGAGAAGGCACGTCTGGTGCCCCGATTCGACTGAAGGACTAGGAGGTTTTAGCCCATGAGCCGTGAAATGTTGCTGCTGGTCGATGCACTGGCCCGCGAGAAGAACGTCGCCAAGGAAATCGTGTTCGGTGCCCTTGAGCTGGCGCTGGCTTCCGCGACGAAAAAGCGTATCCACGACGAGGCCGAAGTGCGCGTCTCGATCGACCGCAATACCGGTAACTATGACTCCTTCCGTCGCTGGCAAGTCGTCGCCGACAGCGAGTATGTCAACGAATATCTGCAAGTTCCGCTGTCCGAGGCCCAGAAGGGGGATCCGGATGTCGAGGCAGGCGATTTTCTTGAGGAGCCGCTTGAGCCTATCGACTTCGGTCGTATCGGCGCCCAGGCCGCCAAGCAGGTCATCCTGCAGAAGATTCGCGACGCCGAGCGCGAACAGATTCTTTCCGACTTCCTGAGTCGCGGCGAGCACATCGTTTCCGGCACTATCAAGCGCATGGAGCGCGGTAATGCCATCATCGAGGCGGGCAAGATCGAAGCCCTGCTGCCCCGCGACCAGATGATTCCCAAGGAAAATCTGCGTATCGGCGATCGCGTCAAGGCTTATCTGCTGCGTATCGACCGCAACGCACGCGGTCCGCAGATCATACTGTCGCGTACCGCCCCCGAGTTCGTCATCAAGCTGTTCGAACTGGAAGTGCCGGAAATTTCCGACGGTCTGATGGAATTGAAGGCCTGTGCCCGCGATCCAGGTCTGCGTGCCAAGATCGCCGTCAAGTCCAACGACCCGCGTGTCGACCCGATCGGCACCTGTGTTGGCCTGCGCGGTTCGCGTGTTACCGCCGTGCGCAACGAAATCGGCGGCGAGAACATCGATATCGTGCTGTGGTCTGCCGATCCGGCCCAGTTCGTCATCGGCGCGTTGTCGCCGGCTGAGGTTTCCTCCATCGTGGTCGATGAGGAAAAGCACGCCATGGACGTGGTGGTCGACGAGGATAATCTCGCCATCGCCATCGGTCGCAGTGGCCAGAACGTTCGCCTGGCTTCCGAGCTGACGCAATGGACCATCAACTTGATGACCCAGGATGAGTCGGCGAAGAAGTCCGAGGCCGAGCATGCCGTGACCCGCGTTACCTTCATGGAAAAGCTGGATATTGACGAGGAACTCGCCGACCTGCTGATCGAAGAGGGGTTCTCGACGCTGGAAGAGGTGGCTTACGTGCCGCTGGCCGAAATGCTGGAAATCGACGGTCTGGACGAGGATATTGTCAACGAGCTGCGCAACCGCGCCCGTAACGTCCTTCTGACCGAGGCGATCGCCACCGAAGAAAAACTGGAGAACGTCTCCGAAGACCTGATCGGTCTTGAAGGGATGACCAAGGAATTGGCCGCCAAATTGGCCGAACATGACGTCAAGACCCGTGATGACCTCGCGGAGCTGGCGGTTGATGAACTGACGGAAATGACCGGCATCGACGACGAGCGTGCCAAGGAACTCATTCTGAAGGCACGGGCTCACTGGTTCGAGTGAGCGGGAGGTAGCAAAGTATGTCCGCAACAATCGTTTCACAATTTGCCGTTGAACTCAAAATGCCGGTCGCGGTCCTGCTCGAGCAATTGAGCAAGGCTGGCGTCAGCAAGAGCGGTTCCAACGATACGCTGACCGATCAGGATAAGGCGAAGCTTCTGGATTACCTGCGTCGTTCGCACGGTGACGAGTCGCAAACCAAGATTACCCTGACCCGCAAGCAAACCTCGGAGATCAAGGCGACCGATTCGCATGGTCGTGCCCGTACTGTTCAGGTCGAAGTCCGCAAGAAGCGTGTTTTGGTTAAGCGGGATATTGGCGAGCACGTTCCCGGTGCAGAGCATGAGGTGCAGCATCTGCCTGTCGAGCCAGAGGCGCCGGAGGTTGAGGTTGCTCCTGAGCCCGTTGTCGAAGTGGTGCCCGAGCCCATCGTTGAGATCGTGCCCGAGCCGGAAATCATTCCCGAGCCGGTGCCGGTGGTTGAAGAAGTGCCAGAGCCAGTGGTCGAGCAGCCGGCCGCGCCAGTGTTGGATCGCGCGGCGATTATCGGCGAGAAGGAATTGAAGGCGCGCCAGGAGGCAGCCGCTCGCTCCAGTCGTCTGCGTGAAATCCAGGAGCGCGAACTGCGTGAAAAGCAGGCACGCGAGGTTCAGTTGGCGCAGATGCGGCAACAGGCCGAAGTGGCTGCCGCTGCGGCCAAGGCGGCCGAGCTGGCCAAGCAGCAGGCTGCTGCCCAGGCCAAGGCCGGCGAAGGCGAAAAGGGTACCTTGCACAAGAAGCCGGAAACCGGTGCCAAGAAAGGCGACAAGGGTGGCCGTGCAGCCGACGATGGCAAGAAGAAAGGCGGTATCAAGACGCGTGGTTCCGATGGTGCCGGCGGTTGGAAGGATAATCGTCACGGCCACAAGAAATCGCACAAGTCCGATGATGGTCAGGGCAGCTTCCAGGCTCCGACCGAACCGATTACCCGTGAAGTTCATATTCCCGAAACCATCTCCGTGTCCGATCTGGCCCACAAGATGGCCGTGAAGGCGACCGAAGTCATCAAGGCGATGATGAAGATGGGTTCGATGGTCACCATCAATCAGGTTCTGGACCAGGAAACGGCCATGATCGTGGTTGAGGAAATGGGCCACAAGGCGGTTGCCGCCAAACTGGACGATCCGGATGCCTTCCTCGAGGAAAACGCCGAACACAAGGACATTCCGCTCGAGCCGCGCGCGCCGGTGGTTACCGTTATGGGCCACGTCGACCACGGCAAGACCTCGCTACTCGACTACATCCGTCGTGCCAAGGTGGCCGCAGGCGAAGCTGGTGGCATTACGCAGCACATCGGTGCCTACCACGTCGAAACCGAGCGCGGCATGATCACCTTCCTCGACACCCCGGGTCACGAGGCCTTTACGGCCATGCGTGCCCGCGGTGCCAAGGCGACCGACATCGTCATTCTGGTCGTTGCGGCCGACGACGGTGTGATGCCGCAGACCAAGGAGGCCATCCATCATGCCAAGGCAGCGGGCGTGCCCCTGGTCGTTGCGGTTAACAAGATCGACAAGCCGGACTCCAACCCGGATCGTGTCAAGCAGGAATTGGTTGCCGAAGGCGTCATTCCGGAAGAATATGGCGGCGATTCGCCGTTCTGCCCGGTGTCGGCCAAGAAGGGTACCGGCATCGATGAACTGCTCGAACAGGTGCTGCTGCAGGCCGAGGTGCTCGAACTGACGGCGCAGAAGGATGCGCCGGCCAAGGGGTTGATCATCGAAGCACGCCTCGACAAGGGCCGTGGTGCCGTAGCGACCATGCTGGTTCAGTCCGGTACCTTGAAGCGTGGCGACATCGTGCTGGCTGGTCAGGTCTTCGGCCGTGTGCGTGCCATGCTCGACGAGAACGGCAAGCCGATCAACGAAGCAGGCCCGTCCATTCCGGTTGAAATCCTTGGCTTGTCCGACGTCCCGGCAGCGGGCGAAGAGGCTATCGTGCTGACCGACGAAAAGAAGGCGCGTGAAATCGCGCTCTTCCGCCAGGGCAAGTTCCGCGACGTCAAGCTGGCCAAGCAGCAAGCCGCCAAGCTGGAGAATATGTTCCAGCAAATGGAAGAGGGCGAGATCAAGACCTTGCCGCTTATCGTCAAGGCCGACGTTCAGGGTTCTCAGGAGGCATTGGTTCAGACCCTGTCCAAGCTGTCCAACGAGGAAGTGCGCGTCAATGTCATCCACGGTGGTGTCGGCGCGATCAGCGAATCCGACGTCAACCTGGCGCAGGCTTCCGGTGCCGTCATCATCGGCTTCAATATCCGCGCCGATGCGGGGTCCCGCAAGCTGGCCGAGAACTTCGGCGTCGATATCCGTTACTACAACGTGATCTACGACGCGGTCGACGAAGTCAAGGCTGCGCTGTCCGGCATGCTGTCGCCCGAGAAGCGCGAACAGATCACCGGCATGGTCGAAATCCGCCAGGTCTTCCACGTTTCCAAGGTCGGTGCCATTGCCGGCTGTTACGTGCTGGAGGGTATCGTCAAGCGCAATTCCCGCGTCCGTCTGTTGCGCAACAACGTCGTCCATTGGGATGGTGAACTCGACTCGCTCAAGCGCTTCAAGGACGACGTCAAGGAGGTTCGCTCCAACTTCGAATGCGGTCTGTCGCTGCGCGGCAACAACGACATTCAGGAAGGCGATCAGCTGGAAGTCTATGAAATCCAGGAAGTGGCGCGCTCGCTGTAATGAAGAAGCAAGCACGAGGATTTCAACGTAGTGATCGGGTCGCGGAGCAAGTGCGCCGCGACCTGGCCGATCTGATCCGCACCGAACTGAAGGACCCGCGTGTCGGCATGATCAGCCTGACCGATGTCGAGCTGACGCCGGACTATGCGCATGCCAAGGTATTTTTTACCACGCTCAATGCTGACCATCTCGACGAAATCGAACGTGGCCTGAAGCGGGCCTCGGGTTTCCTGCGCCGTGAATTGGGGCGTCGTATCCATATTCATACGCTGCCGGAACTGCATTTTGTTTACGACAATTCGTTGGAGCGCGGTTCCAGTTTGTCGCAACTGATCGATCAGGCCAACGCCTTGTCCGATCAGACACCTGAAGAATAAGTTTCCCATGCAGCCCAAGGTCAAGAAAACCTGGAAACAGGTTGATGGCGTGCTTTTGCTCGACAAACCGCAGGGGATGACGTCGAACGATGCGCTGCAAAAGGCGCGTCGTCTTTTTTCGGCAGCCAAGGGAGGACATACCGGCACCCTTGACCCGATGGCAACGGGTTTGCTGCCACTGTGTTTTGGCGAGGCGACCAAGTTTTCCGCCGATCTGCTCGATGCCGACAAGACTTACGAGGCGGTGCTCAAGCTTGGCGTCACCAC
This sequence comes from Dechloromonas sp. ARDL1, assembly GCF_051122455.1. Classification (NCBI taxonomy): domain Bacteria; kingdom Pseudomonadati; phylum Pseudomonadota; class Betaproteobacteria; order Rhodocyclales; family Azonexaceae; genus Dechloromonas; species Dechloromonas sp. ARDL1. The sequence goes on along the minus strand of NZ_CP168939.1, from coordinate 1,707,909 downwards.
CGACTCCGGTGATGCCGAAGGGCGGGTTGTCGCGACGGCGCCGGTCGAGGTCACGCGGGCGCGGGTGCTAGAGGTCTTGCCAAGGTTTTCCGGTGACATTCAGCAGGTTCCGCCCATGCATTCGGCGCTCAAGCGCGACGGTCGGCCGCTTTATGAACTGGCGCGCAAGGGAATCGAAGTTGAGCGGGAGCCGCGCGCGGTAAGCATTCATGCCATCGAGTGCCTTGCATTCGAGGGGGATAGCGTCACCCTGCGAGTTTCCTGCAGTAAAGGCACCTATATCCGCGTTCTGGCCGCCGATATCGGCCAGGCGCTGGGTTGCGGGGCGCATCTGATTGCCTTGCGGCGCACGAGGGTGGGCGACCTGGATCTCAATGGCGCCCTGACCTTGACGGCGCTTGATGCGATAGACGAGCCTGATCGGGTGCTTCACCTGTCGCCGGTCGATGCTTTGCTGCAATCCTTGTACAGGGTCGATCTGGCAGAGGCCGAAGCCCAGCGTTTCAGCCACGGCAATCCGGTTCCCTTGCCGGCAGGGCTGGCCGGCAAAGTTCGCGTGTATACCGAACAACGCTTGATTGGCGTCGGCGAGCCGGGGCTCGGCGGATTGTTATGGCCTAAAAGGCTGGTGCAATTGGCTGGCTAGCCTGCTATAATCGTGTGCTTTCCGTCTCGGACGGATTTTCCAACTGGCGCTTGCTCTATCAAACTGGGGCTGCGTCGCAACAATGAAAGAGAGTTTGAAATGGCAATGACCACTGCAAACAAGGCGTCCATCGTCGCCGACTTCGCCCAGTCCAAGGGTGATACTGGCTCCCCGGAAGTTCAGGTTGCCCTGCTGACCGCTCGTATCAACGATCTGCAGCCGCACTTCAAGGAACACACCAAGGATCACCACTCCCGCCGTGGCCTGCTGCGTCTGGTTTCCCAGCGCCGCAAACTGCTGGACTACCTGAAGGGCAAGGACGTTGAGCGTTACCGCACCCTGATTACCAAGCTCGGTCTGCGTAAGTAAGGCACGACCGAAGCAAAGAAAGGGCGGCCCGGAGATTTCCCGGCCGCTTTTTTGCTTTTTGTTCCACCGTTGTTCTTTTGTTGTGTCGTAAGTTATTGTTATTGTTGTCTAATGTGATGAGAGTGAAAGGAAGTTATGTTTAATGTCGTGAAAAAGACTTTCGCCTATGGCGACCATCAGGTCACCATCGAGACTGGCGAAATTGCCCGCCAAGCTGGCGGCGCTGTCCTCGTTTCCATGGAAGAAACCGTGGTTCTGGTTTCCGTTGTGGCTGCCAAAAGTGCCAAGCCGGGCCAGGATTTCTTCCCGCTGACCGTCGACTATCAGGAAAAAGTTTATGCTGCCGGCCGTATTCCCGGTGGCTTCTTCAAGCGTGAAGGCCGTCCTTCCGAGAAGGAAACGCTGACCTCCCGCCTGATCGACCGTCCGATCCGCCCACTCTTCCCGGACGGTTTCTACAATGAAGTTCAGGTTGTTGCCACCGTGATGTCGCTGAATCCGGAAGTCGATTCGGATATTCCGGCTCTGATCGGTGCCTCTGCGGCCCTGGCCATCTCTGGCGTGCCCTTCAATGGCCCGATTGGTGCGGCTCGCGTCGGCTACATCAACGGTCAATACGTGCTGTGTCCGACCTTGAGTCAGCTCAAGGACAGCCAGCTCGACCTCGTCGTGGCCGGTACCGAAGCTGCCGTGCTGATGGTCGAATCTGAAGCCGACCAATTGTCTGAAGAAGTCATGCTGGGCGCCGTCGTTTTCGGCCATACCGAAATGCAGAAGGCGATCAACGCCATCAACGAACTGGTTGAGGAAGCCGGCAAGCCGGAATGGGATTGGCAAGCTCCGGCCAAGGATGAAGCCCTGCTCGCTCGCCTGAAGGAAGTTTGCGGCGCCAAACTGGAAGAGGCCTATAACATCACCGTCAAGCAGACGCGCAGCCAAGCCGTCAAGGAAATCCGTGCCGAAGCCGTGGCTGCCCTGTGTACCGGTGAGGAGGGTGCGCCTGACGAAAACACCGTCGGCAACCTGTTCTTCGAACTCGAAGCCGGTATTGTCCGTGGTCGCATCCTGTCGGGCGCTCCGCGTATCGACGGCCGTGATACCCGTACCGTGCGCCCGATTGTGATGCGTTCCGGTGTTCTGCCGCGCACCCACGGTTCTGCACTGTTTACCCGCGGCGAAACCCAGGCCTTGGCCGTCGCCACGCTGGGCACCAACCGCGACGAACAGATTATCGATGCGCTGGCCGGCGAATACCGTGATCGCTTCATGCTGCACTACAACATGCCGCCGTACGCTACGGGCGAATGTGGCCGTGTCGGTACCCCGAAGCGCCGCGAAATTGGTCACGGCCGTCTGGCCAAGCGTGCGCTGCTCGCCGTGCTGCCGAAGCCGGAAGATTTCTCCTACTCGATGCGTGTCGTGTCCGAGATCACCGAATCCAATGGCTCCTCGTCGATGGCCTCCGTTTGCGGCGGCTGCCTGGCGCTGCTCGACGCCGGTGTGCCGCTCAAGGCCCACGTGGCAGGTATCGCCATGGGTCTGATCAAGGAAGGCAATCGCTTCGCCGTGCTGACCGACATCCTGGGTGACGAAGATCACCTCGGCGACATGGACTTCAAGGTTGCCGGTACTACCGGTGGTGTTACTGCACTGCAGATGGACATCAAGATCCAGGGTATCACCAAGGAAATCATGCAGGTCGCACTGGCCCAGGCCAAGGACGCCCGTCTGCACATCCTCGGCCTGATGCAGGAGTCGGCTGCTGGTCCGCGTCAGGAAATGTCCGCTTACGCCCCGCGCCTCTATACCTTCAAGATCAATCCGGAGAAGATTCGCGACGTGATCGGCAAGGGCGGCGCCGTGATCCGTGCGCTGACCGAAGAAACCGGTACCACGATCGATATCCAGGACGACGGTACGATCACCATCGCCGCAACCAGCGGCGAAGCGGCGGCGGCTGCCCGTTCGCGCATCGACGCCATCACGGCGGAAGTCGAGATCGGCAAGATTTACGAAGGCACCGTGCTGAAGATCCTCGACTTCGGTGCCATCGTTCAGGTGCTGCCGGGCAAGGATGGTCTGCTGCACATCTCCCAGATCGCCCAGGAGCGCGTCAACAAGGTCGAAGACTACGTTAAGGAAGGCCAGGTTGTCCGCGTCAAGGTTCTCGAAACCGATGACCGTGGCCGCGTCAAGCTGTCGATGAAAGCTGCCGCAGCGGAAGAGGGTGCGCCTGTCGCTCCGCAGGCTGCAGCCACCGAGGTCGCTGCTCAGCAACAGCAACAACAGCAGCAGTAACGACGGGGCGTTGCTCCGAAAGCGCACAAAAGGCACCGCAAGGTGCCTTTTGTTTTTGGCGGCTCGATGATTCGAACTGCCATCTTGGGGGGGGCAAATTGCCTTATTTGGCCATCTGCTTTTCCTTGAGTTCGTCCAGTGTCTTGCAGTCGATACACAGGGTCGCGGTCGGACGAGCTTCTAGGCGCTTGATGCCGATCTCGACGCCGCACTTGTCACAGAAACCGTAGTCACCGCTTTCGATGCGGCCCAAGGTCTCGTCGATCTTCTTGATTAGCTTGCGCTCGCGGTCTCGGTTGCGCAATTCAATGGCCATGTCGGTTTCTTGGCTGGCACGATCATTGGGATCGGCAAAGACCGTGGCTTCGTCCTGCATGGTGTGTACCGTGCGGTCGATATCTTCGCTCAGTTCCTTCTTGAGGGTTTCGAGAATCTTGCGGAAATGAGCCAGTTGCTTGTTGCTCATGTAATCCTCGCCCGCCTTGGGCTGGTAAGGAGTGAAGTGCTTGTGGAGCAGGTCTTCTGCCATATTCTTGTGCCTTGTGCGCCTGATGACGAAAAAACGATTAAATATCATGAAGCCTGCTGTGAGGCAAGATATGTTTGTTGTACAAAGATAGTTCCTTGATCTGGCGTGTGTTTCCGGGTGGTGGTAGAATGCGCTCTCTCGTGTCGGGGCGTAGCGCAGTCTGGTAGCGCATCTGCTTTGGGAGCAGAGGGTCGTGAGTTCGAATCCCACCGCCCCGACCAATTCCTCTTTGTATCACCCTCAAGTGCCCGTAGCTCAACTGGATAGAGCAGCTGCCTTCTAAGCAGCAGGTCGGGGGTTCGAGTCCCTCCGGGCACACCACAAAACATAGATAGAATAAAGGCTTTTGGCGGTAGTGCTTACTAACCATTGCGGCTAAAAATGCAACATCCGGGACAGTGAGTGTCCCCGTTTTGTCCCCGTTGTTCCCGTTTGTTCCTTGCTTATCTGTCTCCGTTTCGTCCCGGCCGTGGGGATGGATTGGGATTCATCCACCTTGTGCGGGTACAAAGGAGGTTGCATGGGATGCTACGGGATGCTAAATTAGCCCTAGCTGGTCAGGTTTTAAGCGCGCAAGTGCAAGACGAGCATAGGCAAATCCCTCGCCGGTTGGCGCCGGCAGTCTGAGGTAGGGTTCCGGCGATAGCGCCGGCCACCACGCAAATGGGCGTGGCTCAGCTCCTTCGGAGCTGATGATGTCTTTTTCTTCCGTTTTTCCCGGTCGCGTGGCCGTGTCGCCGGCTGAGGCCGGCAAAGCTGTTTTTGGCTGGTCGCCAAAAACGACTGCAAACCGCCTTCAAGAAGGTAAATTTCCCTTGCCGGTGGTCACCCTTGGCGGTAAGCGTGTTTGCCGTCTGGAGGACTTGGAAATGCTCTTGGCGGGGAAGCCCGCAGGGCCTGTATCCCCAGCTGCAGTTGCCCCAGTCGTCACGCGCGGTCGTGGTCGTCCGCGCAAGATGGCGAGGGAGAGCTGAGCCATGACCAAAAATCACAGGTTTAAGGGATACCCATCAGAGTGCCTGGCCGCGATACGGCGCAATCTTGGCTTTGCGATCGACCTCGCATGGGCGTCAGGTTACGAACTCGAAAGCGTCCAATCCGAAATTGTGGCGGCAGTTTGCGCTGGAGAGGATCCGCGCAAGGCTGTCCCTGCAGTACTCGGCGTTCGGCGGTTGCCGAACGGCCAATGGCTATCTGCTGATCTGCACGTTATCGCCCGGTTTAACGCCCTAGTGGAGGGGGACATTACGGATATGCCGACGCCGAAACAGCGCCGTTCAGCATTAGTGGCGGGTCTATCGGTTGACCAGGGTATTGGGCTGCGCGCAGCCCAAAAACGGGTCAAGAAGATGATGGAGCGGGCGGGGCAAGGTGATCTGTTTGCCGGCGGGGAGGGCTGATCGTGGGGAGAGAGAGCAGGATCCAGCATCCCCCAGGCGAGCTTTTTGTCACGGGCCACCGATGGGTGGCAAGACAGGAGGGCTTGGCGGTGGCTCTGGTTTTGGGAGCCATTGACTTTCTTGATCGGGTGCGGGAGCGCAGCGGCGAGCCGGTGGCCAGCAGATCGCGGCTCTTGGCTGATCTGGAGGGGTTCGTCGGCAGAGATGCGGTCGACAAAGCGCTGAAGCGCTTGGTCGAGTTGGGTTGGGTAGCGCGGCATGACCGTACAGAGCTCGGGCGTGCCAATCTGATTCGAACTGCCGAATTTTCGTTGGTCGCCAGTGCAGTTCGGCCCGGCGTCCGGAATTCAGGACGTCGGGTTTCCGAGATCCCGGACGGAAATCCGGACGGGGCTCCGGACGACCATCCGGACACCGTATACAAGAAGAATATAAAAAAAGAAGAGAAGGCCTGCAGGGTCGCCGGCGAGCTATTCCTAGCCAACGTGCGGAAACGGAGCCAGGTCAAAAATGCGACAACCTAACCTCGTTCCCGTCTCCGCCGAGTTGAGTTGCGGGGCATCCGCCCCGCCTTCTTCTGCAGAACGGAGGCGTTTCCGCATCGCATGCCGGATGTTGAGGCAGTCGGGGCGCTTGGACAATGAACCGCCCCAACGCAAGAGGTCTGAATCAGCCGTCGATTTTTTGTGTCGTTGGGGGGTGGCAAGTTCCCCAGCCGTAGCGGCCGAGATGCTCATCCTGGGCGCCGGCCTGCAGTCGCTCCTGGATGAGCTTTGCAGGCTACCCGAAAGTGAACTTCCCCTTTGATTAACAGCAAGCCGGACGGCTCGAAGCTAACCCCGGAGGGGGGATTTGCCCTCTTGAAACGCACGCGAAGTTTGAGAAGCTGGTTATCCACACAACCACGGAGTCTCTTGATGGACGATTTTTCTCAGTATCCCATTTTGTTTGTTGTCGCAATCATCATTGGCTGGCTGGCCTCGGTTACTTTTTTTAAAGCCTGGCACCAACAGGAAAATGAAAGCGCTGCCATTCTTGCGGAGTGGGGTGGGTGGCGAGCCCTACTTGCTGGTTTTGGCATCGACATTAGTTATGCCGCGGCGCTGGCTATGTCGCTGCCTTACCCTCCGCTATTTTTGACATTAGTTGGCTATCTGGGCATTGGGTTATGGATGACTAGGCATTGGCGCTTTAAGTCAAAGGGGGCATGGCTGTTGCGCATGGCGCTTGCACTGCTGTGGCCACTGCACCGTGGCCGTCGCAAGTAGTTCGTTTTCTAGCCAGTTATGGATGTCACCCCAATCAAAAGAGGCATCCATGAGCACCAAATTTCCTTCAACGCTGCCCCGATCGAGGGGCTGTTCAACTCCACCAGCTAGCGAGGCTGTTGTTGCTATCACGGTGGAGGCGAGCTTCGCCCAGGATCAAGCGCTGCGCCTGACCTATCGTCTCGACGATGGGCATCTCTGCACCGTCGATCTGCTTCCAACTGGGCCAGTGCCACGCCCTGGTCAGCCCATCCTGCTGTTTATCACAAGCACCAATGAGCCTGTTCGATGCTCAACGCTCCCTTGGAGCGAGAAATGACCAGACTAAATATCCAAGAGTCGCTCAACGCGATGGCACAGCAGGCAACGCACGGCGACGGCAATTCGTATGATGTTTTTCAGCAGCGTTTTTCAAGCCTGATCGATTGCGCCTGGCCGGATCGTCACCCAAGCCGACTGGTAGTGCTCGAATTGGCAAGGCCAATGGGCTATCTGACGCCGGCCGAACTTGAGCGCGAGAAGGAAGAGACGGCAGAGATGGGTTACTGCTCGCACGGCATCGAACCACATTGCTGCCCTTGCGGTTGCGGCGATCGCGGTCCTTGGAGCGAATGATGAAAAACTTCGATATCTTCAAAATCTGGCTGGCCACCATCACCGTGTGGCTGCCATTGGCCTGGCTGCTGGCAGCTGGGCTCCTCGCTGAACAGCAGATATCTCATCTCGCCAACTGGCTTCTGAGCCGTGGTGACAACGAACTGGGTGAAACGCTGGCCTTGGCCGGGCAATGGCTCCCGGCGGCAATGGCCAAAGCTTGGCTGTTTTCCTGGCTGCTGGCCACGGTGGCTGCGGTTGGCCTTGGTCTTTTGCTCGAGCATGGCGCGCGGCGCCGTGGATCCTCAAAGAAGGTACCTAAATGAACCATGCAAAATTGCTTTCTCTGGGTTATGGCGTCGTCGCGGTCGGTGGGGTTTGGGCAGGTCTGCACTTGGTCAGCTTAAATCCCTTTTTGAAGGCCTGGCTGCTGGCTGGGTTTGTAGTGGTCACATGCCGTTTAGTGTTTGCGAAAGTTACCGGGCGCGCTACCGGCGGCGCCGTGATTGACATCCAGGAATTGGCAAAAAATCTCCAGCGCTACCAGGCAGGATATGACCCAACGCCACTGATCAAGAAAACGCCGGCAGACCAAGTATTCCTCGGTCTGCGCCATGACCGCGGCAGCAGGCCGGTCGCAGTCCGTGTGCCGGCGAGCACGATACGGAAGAACCATATTCAACTCCTGGGCGTCAGCGGAACCGGCAAATCCTCCCTTGCTGGCCTATTGCTTGGCCAAATGAATGCCCGGGGGGATGCCGTGGTTGTGTTTGATCCGAAAGACGACAGGAACCTCCCGCATGTGCTGGCCAGCTTCACTAGGCGGATGTATGTCATTGATCTGCGCCCTGATGCTCCGCCCCAACTCAATCCCCTGGTAGGGGCTTCTCAAAGCGAGGTGGAGGAAATGCTCAATGCAGCGCTGCAACTGGATCCAAGCGGCGATGCAGCGGTCGACTTCCACCGCGGCGAGGATCGTGACGCCTCGCTGGCAGCTTCTCGGCTTGGGGCTGCAAGCCTGCCCGAGTTGGCAGGTGCCTGCGCCGCGCGTGAAGATATCACCGAGCGCAAAAACTTCTGGCGTGAGCTTCGTCAACTGGCCGAACTCCCTGCCTTTGCAACGCGAGAGGGGTTGGATCTGGCCCAGGTAATTGCGGATGGCGCAGTCATTTACGTCATTGGCAGTTGCGACAACATGCGTGTCATCACTGCGCAGAAGCTGTTGCTGCAGCGTGTGCTGCAGCTGGTGAAGAAGCGGAGTGTTGAGGAGGCTGACCGCAGGCCTGTGATGCTCATGCTCGATGAGCTCAAGTACTTGCTCAGTAACAGCGCGCTCCGCGCTGCTGGCACGGTCCGCGATAGAAATTGCCATTTGCTTGTCGCTCATCAATCCTTGCAGGACCTCGAGGATTGCGGCGGCTTGAATCCGCGCGCAGTCGTAGGCGCGATCCACGGCAACACCGCTATCAAAATCGTGTACCGGGTGCTCGACACCCGGACAGCAAAGGAATTGTCCGACGGCAGCGGGCAGCAACGCGTGTGGGCGGAATCGACAGACAAAGCCGTAACCGACGGCGTGGAGGGCGGCGGTTACCGTGAGTCCGGCCGGGCTCACATTCCCGTCGAGATGTTGACTTCTCTACCCAAGCCGGAAGCTGACCAGGCCGCCGTCGGCGTTGTTTTCGGCCTGCCGCCGGCCTTCATTCTCTCCACCCGCTGGATGAAACCGTTGCGCAAGGCTCCGCCGCCTGTTGCTGCGTCGGCGTTGCCGGAATCTGTTCAAACTACCGAGGAGCTGATATGACGCTACTTGCCCCGGCAGAGCGCGCGGAGCGCGCTGCTGCGAAGCGTATGGCGGTGCTCCGCTTCATGCGAACGAATGTTTATACCGCGCCTGAGGTATTGATGGCGCTGCTTGCCACCTCTGCGCGGCAAGTCATCCAGCGGCTCATGCTGTCCATGCAGCGCGAAGACCTCATCAGATCCGAACAGGTTGTGATGCCGTCCGGCCGCCAACTGACGCTCTACGGTATCACCCAGCGCGGACAAATGCTCGCTGCAGATATTCAAGCTGGCGAAGCGATCAGCGACAAGGTGTTTGAGCCAGGTCGTGTTGCCTATTCGGTGTTGCAGCACACCCTCGATATCCAACTGTTGCAGATCCAAGCCGAGCGCGCCGGATGGCGCGATTGGCAACTGGGTGACCGGCTTGAGAAATGGACGGCGGGGCAGGGGCGTCCGGACGTGATTGCAACACACCCGAGCGGCGCGAGGTGGGCGCTTGAGTGCGAGAGAACGATTAAAACCAAAAAGCGCTATGCCGCTATCTTGTCTGATCGCCTGCAAGCAATCCGACGCGGCGACGTCGCGCGCATAGTCTGGCTGACGCCGACTGCCGACGAAGCAATCCGTCTCGCGTACCTGATCAAAAGCATCCCGAGCGTTGTTGCCGGTGGGCAGACCGCCGTCATTGACCCGGCGCGGCACCATGTAAACATTGATTTTCACGCTTACGACGCACTTCCAAACCTCTGAAAAGGAAAACGCAATGGCAATCCTCAAACCCAAAGACCACACGAAAACCCGTACGATGAGCTTCCGTTTGCCCGCCGATTTGCTGTCAGAAGTCGACGCGATCAAGGCACAAGCCGGCGCCGTCGGGCTGGCCTTTGATGTCAGCGATGTTGTACACAAAGCGCTGACATCGGCAGTGCGGCAGGCGCGCCAGGAGCTCGGCAACACTGTAAGCGGGCAGGTTGAGAACTCACCCGCTCCGCAGCCCAGTGCATTGCCGTGACCTCCTGCCGGCCTCTCGGTGCATGCCCTCGGTTTCCTGCTCCTTTGAGCAGAGCACCGAGAGGCGGCACCGAGGCTGCGCACCGATCGTGCGCAGGCCAGCCAGCAGCGCTGGCCGGCATCCTCCGACCAGGCCTGTCAGCACTGTTCTGCGCGCTTGGCCTGGCCGGCCAACTTGCGGCGCCAGGGCGGGGCGGATGCCCCCGTCCGTTCCGGCCGGCTCCCCCCTTCGCATCATAAGCGCTTAGGCGCTTCTGCTGCTGCGCCTCCGGTCGGATACCGCCCGGATTGACCCGCTACGCGGGCGGCTGGACGCCGGCCTTTGGCTCAATCCGTTCTGGCCTGGCTGGACGCCAGTCCTATCCACCTCCGTTACGCCCGCCTTTGGCGGGGGGCTGTGCCCCCGTCCGCAAGCGGACGGCTCCCCCGGCCCGGCGCGCCTCGCAGCGCGCGCCCCCCGGGTTTCCGGCTGCGCCCGGAACCTAGGGGCGGTCGTCCCGCCAGCCGCTTTGCGGCTATCGGTCCAACCTCGGCAGCCTTCGCTGCCGCCCTGGTTCTCGGTCTTGGTCCTGCTGCCGCAGGACGGCTTCGCGACGCTCAGCAATCGCATAGCGATTGCTTCACTGCTCGCCCCTGAAACCCGGGGGGCGCGCGCCGCTCCGCGTCTTCGCCGGGCGGGGGCAAGCCCCCCCAACCGACTGCCGGGCCGTGGGCGGCCCTCTGAGCGCTTGGGCGCTCAGCGTCGGTTGGCTCCCCCCGCCTTGTGGCAATCCGGCTGGGGCCGGATGCGCCACAAGGTGGCTGCGGCTGGACGCCTTGCCCCCGGCCGCGAGCGGCCGGCTCCCCCTTCGCCGCTCCGACGCTTCGCTGAGCGGGGGCCGTGCCCCCACTGCGCCTGCGGCTGGTGGCTCCCCCCTATGCCCTGGGCTGCACCCAAGGGGGCTGCGGCTGGACGCCTTGCCTCGGCCGCTGGCCGGCTCCCCCTTCGCCACTCCGACGCTTCGCTGAGCGGGGGCCGTGCCCCCACTGCGCCTGCGGCTGGTGGCTCCCCCTATGCCCTGGGCTACGCCCAAGGGGGCTGCGGCTGGACGCCTTGCCCCCGGCCGCTGGCCGGCTCCCTTTGGCGCCGCTCCGCGGCGCTTGGCGGGCAGTGGGCAGCCGGAAAAACCTCTGTTTCTTCGTCGTTGTGGCAATGCCGGTTCGTTTACCAGCCAGTTATAGAGCGAGTCATAAATGAAAGGAGTAGTTATGCAGCACTATCCATTTACCGGCGACCAGGTCGACGCATTCAAGAGCCAAGTTTTAGCTCACGTTCTTACGGTCGAGGATGACCGTTGGTGCTCGTTTCGTCACCATCATGCGCTGATGGCAGATCGCTGGGTTGGCCCGGATGGCGCGAACCCAGACGCCAGTCGAGAGGAATTGGTTGCGCAGGCAATGATGAGTTGCAACGTCCCTTCTCGGGCGGTAATCGCCGTTCGAGGTGGCTGGCAGTTAGTTGGGGAGATTGAGCAACAGCCAATCAAGTTCAACCCTGGCGCCGGACTCTATGTGTGGTCGATCTCACCCGATGCTGGCCATACGTTGCAAGTGTGGCTCTCTTACCCGGCTATGCCGAAGGGCTGGTGAAAAATGCTCGACTTGTCCACCGCCTGGGCAGCGGCTTGCTCTATTGAGGGAGCCCGCCGGCAGCCCTGGCCGTGGATAAGTGTTTCGCTCCATTTGTGATGGGAGGTGTTATGCGTGGATTGGAAATCCGATTGAAATTTGCGAGAGGAAAGCTCGCGGCGTCAATTTTCGGTGAGGAATTTGCGGATGAGGTCTGGGAAGCCTTGGCCGAAGCTAGAGCGCTGGGTGACTACGACTATCAAGAAGGCCGGGGTTTCTCGGATAGTCCGCGCCTGTTCAAGGATGAGCCGGTACTTCTTGGTGCTTGGCGTGATGGGTGGGGGGGATGGAGTGTCCGCTGACTTTCTCACCTGGCTTGTCCGCAAGACGGATTTTGTAGAGCTGTGCCCCGAACCTTTCCCAATATATCGGGGAAGGTTTCCCGATTGCATTGCATCTCTAGGTTCAGATTCTGGCGATGTCCCGATTCTTTCCTGATATGTCGGGGAAGATTGGCGCGTCGGCTGGCGCCGAACGGCTCTGCCAGGGTAGCCGAGTCAAGCTCGTCTATCTCCCAGCAAGCTGGGAGACAAGCCCTTCTGATCCTCGCGCTTGCGCCCTCCTGGCGCTCATAGGGGCAAGCCCCTTCCGGCCGCTAGCGGCCGGCATCGTGACGGCCAGCAGGCTGGCCTCTTTGGTTGCCGGAGACGCGTTGCAGTGGGCGTCTTCCTTTCCTGTGTTCCGTCTTCCCGTGCATGCAGGCCCCATGAACGCCGATGTGTAACACAGGGGCCGCGTCAGGCAAGGGCCGGCGCCTGAAGGCGCCTAAATCCGCCGGTTTTCATAACAGCCGGCCGCGAGCGGCCAACTGTTACAAAACTTCCGGTCGGATTTTCCCTTGTCAGCCGCTTAAACCCCTGTGTTCCCCAACGGCATGGGGCTCTGCAAGCAAGACGGATCACAGGAAAGGAGAAAACACTATGCCCACATCGCAACAACCGGCAACCAACAAACAAAAGCCACGGGGGGATGCAGCTATCCAGATCAGCTATGCAAAGCAGCAGGCTACCAAAAAAGGAGGACGGCCGCGCAAAGCAGTTCGCGCTGGCGGCATATCAGTTGAGCAGTTCTTGAAGCTTTTTCATTGATTAGGAGGTTGAACATGGCCCTGTTTATTGGAAACCCGAAGGCGTCCGAGCACCAACGCGGAGCTCACGATCTGTTCGCATGCTGTGATACCAGCAAGATGCGCGCTCCTGCAGGTATGGCGACACGCTGGCGGAAAACGCAGCGCCCGTGCACTAGCCCCCTGATGGATACGCCGGCATGGAATGCCTGGTGTAAAGGCGAGGAGGTCTGGGAACCTGTTTTCGTTCTGAAGATGGTCAAGGGAAAAGCCTGATGGTCAGCGGTGATCGCATTTTCGATGCCGCCTTTGCGGCGGCTTCGAATTCTCAACCACTCAAGGTGGCAGGTGTGCCGTATGCCGGCGAGTACGCCTTCGCAGAGGCATTGCGCCTGACTTCGGAAATTTTGGCCGGTGTTCTCTCGGTTTGTCCTGAACGACAGCGCAATGCGCGCCGTCGCCTCGAGCAACTTCTTACTTCTGGAAAGGAAATCTCATGAGCCTCTGGGACTCGATGAAACAAGGCTTCGGCTTCTCGTTTGGCGGCACGTTGGGCTGGCATATGGGCAACTGGGTGGCATCTCTCATCAGGCGTGCATGGAAGTTGATCGCCGTTGGTGCCTTTGCAAGTGGGGTGGGCGTGTGGACGAAGACGCCGACTCCGCCTGTTCAGCCTCATACGGCAAAAACGGCAGTTGTTAAGAAGGTCGATGCTCCAGCTGGCAACCAGCACGAGGTCAAAAACGAAACTCCTCACCGATAAGGTGACCTGGTTCGTTTACCAGCCAGTTATAAGTTGCGTGGCCAAGTCGGCTACTGCCTATCGAAAGTCGAAAGGAGTTTCACCATGCAACAACAAAACGAACATCCGGCGCTGTCGGCCGACGACCTGAAGGCCATCAAGAAGGCTATCAAGTGTCCGAAGAGCCTCATTAAAAGTGACACCGAAAAGGCGTTTCTCCAGGAGACGGCCGACCGCTTCGGGAAATTTGCTGAGCGAATTTTCCTGTCCGAGAAACAGATCGCTTGGTTACGCAAAATTGTTGCTCGAATGGAGGGCGGTGGCTCTAAGCAGGCATCTGGAAAAGCGAAACCGGAGCCAACTGACGATCTACCGGAGTACGGTGAGCTGGCGGGGGAATAGCCATGAGCCCGATGATGATGAGGTTTTGGCCGGTGCCTGCGTACGTCATTTTGGCTGGCATCTTCTGGGATGAAGCCTATTTGCGCGGCTATGTGGCGATGAGCCCCCTGGAACTCTACGGCATGGCATGGCTCACCGGTGTTTTGTTGTTTGGCAATGTTGAGTACATCGCCGCTGTCTGGCCAATGGTTCAACGTCGGTGGCGATTGGAGCATCTGTCGGCTGAAGAACATCCGGCGATGTCGGCCGACGATCTGAAAGAGCTGCCCGGGGAGGGAACATGCTGAAGCGCTATTTGGTTTTAGGGATACTGCTCGGCGTGGCTGGCAGCGCGATCGCTGCCGACACCTCGGGTTTGCAGGCCCTTGATAGGGTATTGAACTCCCTATTCGATATTTCTTCCGGTGTTGCTAGTAAGAGTCCGTTACTCGATGACGGAACGCGCTTGTATGGCTACTTGTTGCTGATTCTCATCTCGTGGAGCGGCATCCTGGTTGTGCTCGAGGGCGGTGCTTTGAATGCCGTTATCGCCAAACTCGTGGAAGTCATTATGGTGGCCGGGATCTGTAGCTTCCTGATGATGGCGAATACACAACAGGCACTGGTCAAGACGTTCGATGTGGCAGCTGGTAAGCTGGCAACGACCGTTAATTCAACTGCACCAGACCTTTCTAATCCAGCCGCTGCTATCAAGCAGATACTAGGTACCGGCTTTCGTGCAGTTCAAGATCTGTGGGATTCCAAGACGGAAACTAAGGACAAACAGCCTTGGTACCAGTTTGACATGCAAAACGGTGTCGCGGATTTGGTGATCGGCCTCATCATGGAGTCGATAGCGAAGATGGGTATCTCGATGGTAGTGTTGATCTGCCTGGGGCTCTACGTATACATCGTGATTAACGCCATGCTCCTCATAAATGTGGCGCTGATACTGGCTCCAATCATGCTGCCGTGGATGTTGTGGCCAAGTACTGCTTTTCTCGCGCAGGGTTGGTTGAGATTTCTTATTGTATGCGGTATGAATAAGCTAGTGGCTGCGATGTTACTGGGGTTTACGTTCTATTTTCTGGATGCGATTGGGGCCTATGCGCAGGAGGCGGCAACATCTCCGATCTTTAATACCTTCGCCTATTTCACTGCGCTCACGCTGGCAGTCATCATGACTTTTGCCATGCTGCAAGTTCCGAGGGTTGCAGCAGATATCATCTCCGGAACACCGGCCTTGGCTTTGCATCTACCGAAGCCGACGCCGCCTAGTCCACGGCGTGATTCCCCACGGCCTCCATCTCCAAGTTCGCCTCCGCCTGGCGGAGGTGGGGGGGCTGGGCGCCCTCCACCGGCGACACCGCGACCGCAAGGGCCTTCCGGGGGCTCGCCAAGTACGCCAACTCGGTCAACGCCCCGCGTGAACTTGCTCAAGTAGAGTAATCCACAAAATCTGTGGATAACTGGCCCTGTTGGCCATTAAAGCCCCCGATCTGGTTAGCTCCACTCGGGGGTGATTAATTTTTGGGCGGATATCTCACAAAGCCTGTCGCTGTTGCTCCAGTTGTTCCAGGCGAAGCGCCACGTCGGCTTTACTTAAATGGGTATAACGCTTGAGCATCTGCAGTGTTTTGTGTCCGCTGATCTCGCTGACCGTCATTGCATCGAGGCCGAGTTCAAAAAGCCGGCTGATAGCTTCATGGCGCAGATCGTGGAAATGTAGATCTGCAAGAAAATCTGGATCAACTTCCGTGCCAGCCTCGCCGCAGTCAACCACGTAAAGGCGCTGCGCGCGCTTTACTGCGCGTTTCCAGGATTGGGCAAGGGCTTCTTGTGTCGTGGCGAAGACCGGCCCGCGTAGCGTGCGAGGAAGGGCTTCCAGCACGGCCAATGCAGAAGGGGAGAGGGGCACGATTCGACGCTCGCCATTCTTGGTGTCTTCCAGCACGGCCGTACGTTTTACCTTATCAATGTGCTTCCAGGTCAGCATGAGAATTTCTCCCTGGCGCATCGCGGTGGCGAGGGCGAAACGGATGATCGGAGCGATCCACGGATTGGCCCGGCTCTTGCCATCCTTATCGATTGCACCAGAATTTTCGGCGGCATTGAGCAGATAACGTACTTCGTCCGCTGACACCCGCCGCTCCCGGCTTTTGCCTTGGGCTGGCATCTTGATTGATAAGAGTGGATTGGTGACAGGAATTCCCCATTCTTTCGCCGCAACATTGAACAGGTGTGCAATCAGCTTCAGTTCATGTCGCACCGTTTGGGTGCTAACAATCTTCAGACGGGTGTCACGAAATGCTGCGAAGTCTGAAGACTTCAGGCCGGCAAGAGATTTTTCCGCAAAGTCTGACCGCTCCAGCCAGTGCTTGATAAAGTTCTTTTCCTGACGCTGTGCCTTTTTCTTGCTGGTGATTTCTCGCTCATAGCGCTCGAGAGCAGTCCGGAGGGTGGTTGTCTCAGCTTCTCGGCGATCCTCGAAGATGCCGCGATCCATCTTGTTTTCAATATCCCTGGCCCAAGCCTCGGCATCTACCTTCTTTTCGAAAGTCCTGCTCTGCGTCGCATGTCCTTTACGACGTACTTTCGCTTGCCACCACCCGGATTCTCGCTGCTCGAAACTTGCCATCACTGTCCCCGTTTTGTCCCCGTAAATGGGTAACAGGATGGTGAAACAACGGACAACCATTGTCAAATGGTTGTTTTGAGGATTTTAGATTTTCCGCCTTCTAAGCAGCAGGTCGGGGGTTCGAGTCCCTCCGGGCACGCCATTCGATGCGCTGTGATCGATAACCAAGTTGCTTATCGTCCCTGCTCCACTGCTTGTCTAACTCTGGTATCAAATCCAAAAGTGCAAGTTGTTGCTAATTGGCCCTGAAGATTGTGTCGGCTGGTGTGGAGCTTGCTGCTCATGATGTGTCGGTTTTCTTTACATCGTGTTGTCCTGTGTGTTTGTTTTGGTTGGTTTTTATATAAAAATCAGTGCTATGTGTTTGTTTTTTGATCTGGTTTGATTATTGCTTTGGTATGGTCATTGAGAGTTTTTTCACATCTTTCTGTGCATGATGCTGTTACCCTTCATCAGAAAGATGACTACAGGATTTGGTGATAATGATGAACGACCACAATAAATCAGCTACTAAAGAGTCAAGGGATTTTGCGGCAGGAAAGTCAAATTCCCGAAGGCGGCTTCTGAAGCGAGGAGCTTCCGCAGTGGTTATTACAATGGCGAGCCGGCCGGTTTTGGCTTGGCATTGTAAATCGCCTTCGGTGACAGCCTCGGAGGCGCTTAATCCGTATACCAGTCTTGCGAAAAAAAATGCCAGTACGCGTATATGGGCGGATGAGACGTGGGGCCTGCGTGAATGGCAGGGGAATCTGGTTCGGACTTCGAATGGTAATGGGGTTACCGAATGGTGGGAGTCATCGAAGCCATGGAGCGTCTTTTTGCAACGCGCTTCGTTGAGTATTCTCTACCAAAATGTGAAGCTTGAGCATTTGACGGCGGTGGGCATTTCTCCGCCTTCAGGTATGGGGACGATGTCGGCGGTAAAATACTTGACCTCGTCTTCTGTACCGACATGGAAAAAGCGGGTTCTTGTCGCACAACTCAATTTGTTTACCTTGACGGGCCCAAATAGTGGTTGGCTGGCGAATGATCTTGATAATTGCGTAACGATGCAGCAATTGAACGAGATGGCTACTGGGAGCTATATTGTTGCCGGAAAGACGTGGAGTTCAACAGATATTAGCAACTATCTTTTCAACAACTGGATGGCGCGTTGATCTTTGTTGATTACTGATTTATGTGATCAGAGATATTGTTTCTGGCGTTTTTATGCGGATGATGAGGTCGCAGTCTTTGATTTAAGGACTGGAGCTACTCATGTACTTGATGAAGATTCAGCTGACCTTCTCGAGTGCTTGCAAGAAGGTGTAAAACCTCCATCTGTTCTCGTTGAAAGAATGCAATTACTTTTTCCAGAGACACCACAACAAGAGCTTGAAGCGTTTGTGATACATACTCTGGAAGAGTTTGAGATGCTGGGTTTGCTGGATGCAACGAGGTTGGGCGCTTGAGGGTTGCATCGCTTTCGTCCGGTGAGTTGACGCGGCGACTCCAGAAGAATGAACTTATCGTGAGAATGCCACCGTTTGTGGTGCGCTTTCGCTCCGATGTTCCATCTTTGACTCGGGATTTCCTGACGCTTTACTCAGATTACGAGCTTGCGGACATGAATGCTTTTGCGGATTTTCATGTTGAAATCCGCTATGTCCCTAATCTGAAGCGCCTGTTTGACCCGGAAATTCGTTTTTATTTTGATGGAATTCCATCATTTTCCATTTTGCCAGCACAGCAGTCGTTTCCAACGCTGGAGTGGGGCTTGAATTGGTGCGTTGCCGCGCATTCGCACCACTATCTGGTTATTCATGCTGCGGTTCTGGAACGGAATGGTTATGCGTTAATCATGCCTGCGCCTCCGGGGTCCGGAAAGAGTACGCTTTGCGCCGCGCTGATGATGAATGGCTGGCGTTTGTTGTCAGATGAGTTGACTTTGTACGATCGTAATACAGGTCATATTTATGGTCATCCGCGCCCTGTTAGTCTGAAAAATCGTTCAATAGACGTGATTTTAAGTGCATTTCCGGATGCCATCATGACGACCCCTGTCATGACAGAATCGAAAGGCATGGTTGCTTTGCTTAAGCCACCAGAGTCTGCCGTTGTTGCTGCAGCCGTTCCTGCCAAGCCGCGATGGCTCGTATTGCCGAAGTATGAGCAAGATACGGAAGCGAGATTTGAACACCAAGGTTCGGCGCGAACCTTGGCACTGATTGCCGAGCAGTCATTCAATTATGACCTGCTCGGCCTTGATGGATTCAAAGCGGCTGGGTCCTTGCTCCTTCAATGTAGTTGCGTGAAGTTTACCTACTCCAATCTGGATGAGGCGATTTCACTCTTTGAAAATATCGAGGCGCATATTCACGAGGTTACCGGTGTTACTCCTTGAGGTCTTGCGTAGGCCGCAACAGGTTTCATCGCTCTGCTTGAGTGATTGGGACTTGCTAATCAGACAGGCAAGAAGTGCAGATTTGTTAGGAAGGCTTTGGCGAGAGATTGCTCTCTCTGGGCTGGTAGATAGTGTTCCAGAGGCCCCTACGCGCCACTTGCAGGCCGCGAAATTGTTGGTTGAGCGGCAGCAAGATGCTGTTCGGCGGGAAATTGTCTATATTGATGAGGCGATCCGGGCTTCGGGGTTGCGAGCAATACTATTAAAGGGGGCTGCCTATGTGGCCACCGGAAAGGCATTGGCGGTAGGTAGAACCTTTTCTGATGTCGATATTCTGGTTGGCGATGACGACCTTGCGATGGCGGAGAAAGCTTTCTCAATCTATGGTTGGCAACCAGCCAAACAGTCAGCCTACGATGAGGCCTACTACCGAAAATGGATGCACGAAATCCCGCCCCTGGTTCATGTTAAACGAAATACCACTCTAGACTTGCACCATGCGATTCTTCCCCGTACAGCAAGGATCAAGGTGAATACCCAAGGGTTGCTAGAGCATATTGTCTTGGTCGACGGGTGTACAAATCTCTATGTTCTTCAGGAGACAGACATGTTGCTCCATAGCGCCACTCATCTGTTCCACGAGGGAGAGCTAGCACATGGGCTGAGGGATTTACATGACTTGCACCTCATGTTTGGGGAGTTTGGTGCTTTACCATCCTTCTGGAACGATCTGCTGATTAGGGCTCAGTACTTGGGATTGATGGTTCCTCTTCTCTATGCGGTACGCTACTCTCGGCGAAAGTTTCATACGGTTTTTCCTCAAGCGTTTTTGAGAAAACTGGAAAGCTATTCGGCTCAGGGTTCGGCATTGATGGATTTTTGTTACGACCGTGCATTACTTCCGAAGCATGCTTCTTGTGAGCGGTTCGGGAGTGGGGTTGCGCGAGTGATGGTCTACCTGCGATCGCACTGGCTAAAGATGCCATTAGGTCTTCTTGTTTATCATTTGTCGGTTAAGTCGCTGGCTAGACTGGGCGGCAAAGAAAGCAAGTCGACAACCGAGTAGTTGAATCTCCCAGTCTTTACGGAATTGCTCTATATCACTTTAGATGATTGGCTGGGATCGCATAGGTTATTCCTGAGGGGGATGTAATCGCTGCTTCTTTGCTCCCTTTCACGAAGACCATATTGATTACCCCGATTACAGTTCCTGATTCGATTTCATATACCGGACTGCCACTATTTCCAGGATAGGCGGTAGCATCAAGCTGGAAGACATCGAATACCCCCCGTTTGATTTGTTGGATCAGTTGCGGATTCAACTGGCTCGCATTTCCACCCGGTATGCCGATGGGGGTGATGGCCGAGACGATGCCTCGATGGGTGACCGGTGAGTAGCCTAGTGCGCCACCAATGGGAAAGCCTGTGAAGGCGATGCTCTGGCCTTCGCGTACTGTGGTTGAGTCACCTAGCTTTAATGCGGGCAGAGGAGGGCCGTCAATGCGGATGACGGCAAGGTCGCGTTCGTGAAAGCGTTGAACAATTTTGGCAAGGCGCAGAGTGCCTTCGCTCCCTTTGCTGCGAATCAATACGGCGAGAACAGGGTCGTCGGGAGCACTCATATTGGGTAGCACATGAGCGTTGGTGGCGACCTGATTGCCATCACCGAACACGAAGCCGGTGCCACGGAAAACGAAGGGGGGACTCTGGGTTTTCTTATAGGTACCGATGGCGACGATTGATGGCCTGATCTTGTCGACAAGATCGGGTAGGTCGGCACGTGCTGCGCTCATTGCAGATAACAGGCAACAAATTGCCCACGCAAGATAGGAGGGGAAACTCACATCAATCTTTTGGCATTGAGGATGCGGGGGAGGTCGGGCGAAGGGGGGGTTATTTGGGCGTCGAAGGGGTGTTCCTCCTTCTTGAATATCTCCCTGATTCGCTTTACGTAGCCTTGAGTTTCTGCGTAAGGAGGAATGCCGGCGTAGCGATTCACAGTGCCTTCGCCCGCATTGTAAGCAGCTGCCACTAGAGCAATGTTGCCCTCATAGTAGGCAAGGAGCCAGCGCAGGTAGGCGAGTCCTCCGCGAATATTTTGCTCGGGATCGAAGGGCTTTTTGACATTGAAGCGTTCGGCTGTTTCTGGAATTAGCTGCATAAGGCCTTGCGCATTTTTGGGCGAAACCGCGGCAGGGTTGAAGTTTGATTCAGCGCGAATGATAGCCATTGCCAGCCGCGGATATACTCCATATTCGGGAGCAAGCCGTTGCACCAGGTTCATGACTTTGCGATGCTCAGGAACCGCTTTGGCGATGATGTCATGGCCTTGTGCATCAAACCTGGCAAGAATATTGGCAATGCAATCCGGAGGCTTGTTTGGCGGGGGGCCAACCTGCTTGAGCATTCGTACCGCCAAGGAATCCCCCTGTTGGGCGGCGAGTGTAAAGAAATAGGCTGCAGCGGAGTCGTTGCGATCAATGCCACGCCCCATGGCATACATCCAGCCTAGACTGTATTGGGCTTCGGCATCACCAAGGTGAGCCGCTTCGCAATAGAATTCGACGGCTTTGTCTGGATTTCGTGCTTGCCCGCTGCCGTACTCATAGGCTTTCGCTTCTGCGCGTAGCGCAAGCACCTTGTCACGATCGGTTTGGGAGCTGGCCTGTGCAGGCTTGCATAAAAAAGCAGCTACCAGCAGCGCGCAAATTACCAAAGGAGCTTGGCGAGTAACGTGATCCTTTGCGCGCTGCATGACTCCTCCGTTACAAACGCCAGACAGAAACCCCGGCCATTTTGAAGGCTTGGTAGTCCAGCATGCTCTTGACGTCGGCAATGACGCCACCCGATTCCAGTTTAGACACGAATTCGGTTACTGGAAGGGCTTTGTATTGCTTGTGGTTGACCGCAGCTACAATGGCTGCCGCTTTGGGAAGGTTTTCCCAAGTGACAAGATCAACGCCATACTCGTGATGGGCTTCGGCGGCATCGGCGACGGGGTCATGCACGATGACCTTGGCGCCATAGGACTCAAGTTCCCGGATGACGTCGATAACGCGCGAGTTTCGCAGGTCCGGACAGTCTTCCTTGAACGTGAGACCGAGCACGATAATCGGGGAATCCTTAATCGGGTGACCAGCACGGATCAGCATTTTGATAGTCTGCTCAGCCACGAACTTGCCCATACCATCATTGATCCGGCGCCCGGCGAGAATGACTTCAGGGTGATAGCCTAGCTTCTGAGCCTTGTGTGTCAGGTAATACGGATCGACTCCGATGCAGTGACCACCGACAAGACCGGGGCGGAAAGGGAGGAAATTCCACTTGGTGCCCGCAGCCTGCAATACCTCCAGGGTATCGATGCCTATTTTGTCGAAAATGATTGCCAATTCGTTCATCAAGGCGATGTTAAGGTCACGTTGTGTGTTTTCTATGACCTTGGCTGCCTCAGCGACTTTGATGTTGGAGGCAGGGTAGACACCGGCACTAATCACGCTGCCGTAGATTTCTGTTACCTTGGCTAGCGTTTCCGGTGTGTCGCCAGAAACGACTTTGACGATCTTGGTTACGGTCCGCTCCTTGTCACCTGGATTGATACGCTCAGGGGAGTAGCCGACGAAGAAATCCCTCTTCCAAATTTTGCCGGATTCCTTTTCAAGGATAGGGATGCAGACCTCCTCGGTTGCACCCGGGTAAACTGTAGACTCATAAACAACGATGGCGCCTTGCTTCAGATTGCGACCGACTGCCGTTGACGAACCAATTAGTGGGCTGAAATCTGGTTGATGTGCGTCGTCGACGGGTGTTGGGACGGCAACGACGACGAAATCAGCATCCTTTAGCGCACCAGCATCGGTTGTTACCAATAATTTCGTTGCCGCCTGAAGGTCTTCGGTACTGACCTCGCCGGTTGGGTCAATAAATTGTTTGTAGCTTTCTACTTTTTCGTGCGACAGATCCACACCTATGGTGCGGAATTTCTTGCCGAACTCTACGGCAAGGGGCAAACCAACGTAACCCAAGCCAACGACTGCAATAGTGGTCATGTGCATTTCCTGTATGTAATGACTATCTAAAAAACTAACTGGTATACGTTTATGGCAATGTGAGTTTTGACACGCTCACAATCTGGAAAGAGCTAAATTTGGATCATAGGTTCTTTTGCAAACGAATGACCTCGTCCTGCTCGGGGAACTTCTCACCCAATTTTGCCAAGGCCTCGAGTTCCTTACGGGCTTCGTCTTTCTGGCCGGCGTTGATTAGCACCTTGGCAAGGTTCAGCTGGATGGCTGCGGCTTGTGGTGCCAGGGTCATTGCCTTCTTCAATATTTCTATGGCTCTGTTGGAGTCACCTTTCGCTGCGATTAGCATGGCTAAGGTATCCATGAACGCAGGCTGATTGGGAGCCAGTTGATTGGCCTTCTCGGCGAACTCCAATGCCTTGGTTTGCTTCTGTTCTCCCAGAACCCAAGCCAGATTGTTTAGAACCATGGCGTTGTTGGGTTGCAGAGCCAAGGCCGCATTATAGTGCTGGGTAGCAACCTGATAGTCCTTGCGCGCCGTTGCTAGATCACCCAAGTGCATGCGGAAGGCCGCATCTTTCGGATGATCCTTATTCCACTGAGCCGCAAATTTGTCGGCTTCGCTGGCGTTGCCCGAAGTAATGATCGTGGTGTGCGTCTTGATGGCAAGCTCGGTGAGAGGTGATGTCTTCAGCGCATTGCGATAGGCAGTGATCGCCTCACTCCAGTTTTTCTGTGAAGCTTGGATATCGCCTTCGAGAACCAGACCTACGGCTTCCTTAGGACGTTGTTTTTGTACATCGCGAGCGATGGATAGCGCTTCATTTGTGCGTTTTCCGTCGAGAGCGAGAAGAATTAAAGCACGTTGTGCCTCAATCAGGTTTGGCTTGATCTCTAGGGCCTTCTTCAGACTCTTGGCGGCCTCATCCTTGCTTTTGTTGGCAATATGAACTTCAGCAAGCCGCAAGTAGGGCATGGGTGACATCGGTTGTAGTCCTGCCAATTTGCCGTAGGTATTGAGTGCTTGATTCAGGTCGCCAGAGATCTGCTGGGCGCGGCCCAGTGCATCAAGGACTTCCGGCTTTTCCGGGAAGGCGGCGACGGCATCGTTGGCTGCGGTCAGCGCCTTCTTGTTGTCTTTCTGCTGCAACCAGTATTGAGTCAAGGCGATACGAGGCGCTGCCTCCGTGGGGTTTGCAGTCACCGCCTTGTTGATCAGGCTCGAAACTTCATCTGAAGAGCCTCCGTTATTGGCACGGAGTTCGGCAAGAGCCAGGAGGGCCTGGATATGCTTGGGGTCGGCAGCAAGCACCGCATCAAAACGTTTCCGTGCGTCGTCAGTTTTTTTGTCGGCTAGATCAAGTGCCGCCAGACTCGCTGCAGCGGGAAAGAACGCTGGATTAAGCGCGAGCGCCTTGTCGAAAGCAGTGCGTGCTCCCGCAATATCATTCTTGGCTAGCAGGGTGCGTGCTCGAAGATTGAATGTAGCAGGGTTGTCCGGTTGTTTTTTCTCGAGCGCATCAATCGCCTTCAGCGCCTTATCAACTTGATTGTTACGTAGATGAGCTGCGATTAACGCGAGGTCGGCGCTGGTGCCTTTGTCGGTCGTGGCAATCTGTTCTAAGTGATTGAAGGCCATGTCCACTTGCCCTTGGGCCATTTGGGCCAAGGCCAATGAGGTTTTCTTTGCTGCATCATTCGGATCAAGCTTGCTGGCTTTTGCAAAATGCTCGGCAGCTTTTCCCGCATCGCCATTTTGCAGGTATACCTCGCCAGCAAGGGATAACAATGTGGCGTCCTGGTCAATATGTCCAAGTACGGGTTGTAAGGTAGCCAAAGCCTTCGCCGGTTGGCCGGCGCGCAGGTAACTGGCCAGCAGGATGCGGCGGGCAAGTGGCAGTTGCGGTGCTGTTTGTAGGGCTTTAGTCAGATAGGTTTCTGCTTGAACAAAGGATTGCAGTTGATATTCGATGGCACCGGCCAGTTGGAGGGTTAAGGGGTTGTTCGGGGCAAGTTTGATCAACTGTTGAGCTAGCTCACGTGCCGCTTTGTAGTCTTTGCGCTGGTATGCGAGTTGGGTTTCGAGAAAAAGCGTTTGCGGGTGTTTGGGAGCTAGCTTCTTGAGAGTGTCGAATTGCTTGATCGCGTCATCCAGCTTTTGCTGCTGCAGGAGTTGATTAATCGCCGCGACATGTGCGCCAATGAAATCGGGCTTGGCTTCAATGGCCTTGCGAAAACTCAGCAGTGCTTCATCGGATTGCCCATTGGAAGCAGCCAACGCTCCGGCGAGGAGTAGTGCATCGTGGTTCTTCGGATTCGCGAGTAAAACAGAGGAAACAATGGTTTTTGCACCAGCCATATCGTTATTGCTTGCCTTCATGCGAGCGGTCGCTAATTGGGCTGGTGCGTAGTCTGCTTTTTCCGAGAGAGCTGCCGTAAGTTCATCGCTGGCCAAGTCGCGCTGGCCTTGGGCCTGGTAGGCGATACTTAGCGTCGTTTTGAGATCAGCGGCTGATTCTCCCGGGGGAACGCTAAGCTTTCCAAATTCGTCAGTGACTTTCTTGGCCTGCCCGGTTGCCAGTACAACTTTTGCTAGGAGTGGGACCGTTTGTTCCGGAGCATATTTCTGATCGAACGCCTTGCGTAGTTCCACTTCGGCACCGGCAATATCGCCGCTCTCGAACAGCGCTTTGCCAAGCAGGAAGCGCGCCTCGGGGAGATTAGGGTTCTGTTGAATGGCATTTTTCAACTGAATGACAGCAGCCTTGCCATCGTTCTTGGCCAAGTAGTCCTTGCTTGAAGCAATCAGCTTTTCCGGGCTGTCATCACCGCATGCGCCCAAGGTGGCGGCAAGCAATGCAGCAGAGACCAAGGCAGTAATTCTTGATTGGCGAAAAATCATGATCATTCCAGTCTGCGAAAAATTATTTGAGGCCAAGTCGGTGCATCAAGTCATAAAGTGTTGGGCGGCTGATCCCCAAGATTTCTGCAGTGCGAGCAATGTTGCCATCAGCACGGGAGATGGCGAGGGCGACTGCACGCCTTTCAGCATCCTCTCGGACTTGGCGCAGGTCAATGAAGTCATTGGCAACATTGAGATGCTCCAGTCCGATATCTTCACGGGTAATCTGCTGTCCATCGGCCATGATTACCGCGCGCTTGATAGCGTTCTCCAATTCGCGGACGTTTCCTGGCCATGAGTAGGCTTCGATTCCTCTTACAGCATCCTCAGTCAGTGTCATGCTGCCCCGTTTGTGTTCATCGGCAAAACGATGGACAAAGGCGTGGGCTAGCAGTGCCGCATCACCATCCCGGTTGCGTAGTGGCGGAATGTCTACGACGATCTCAGCAAGACGGTAGTACAAATCCTCGCGGAAGCGGCCTTCCTTGATGTGCGCCTTGAGGTCTTGGTGGGTTGCACAAACAATTCGCACATCAACGGCGATTTCTTGTCGCCCACCTAGACGCTCGATTACCCGCTCCTGAAGGAAACGCAGCAATTTGGCCTGCAAGGCTATCGGCAGATCACCAATTTCATCCAGCATGAGCGTTCCGCCATTCGCGGACTCAATCTTGCCTGGCGTTGTCTTGGCTGCACCTGTAAAGGCGCCTTTTTCGTAACCGAATAATTCGCTTTCAAGCAAATTGTCCGGGATTGCGGCACAGTTGATTGCAACAAAGCGGGTGTTTTTTCGCGGTGAAGCTTCGTGAAGACCACGAGCCAAAACTTCCTTACCTGTGCCACTTTCACCGAGCAACAGAACAGTGGCGTTGCTACTGGCAACTTTTTCGATGGTGCGGCAAATTTTTTGCATGCCTGCATCTCGGGTCAACAGGCCGCCCAGAGCAGTCGGGTGCTGCATGGATTGCAAGCGCCGGTTCTCTTGCTGAAGCTCGTGGAGACGAAAGGCGCGATCAATAGTCAATGACAGCAATTCTGGCGCAAACGGTTTGGCAAAAAAATCGTAAGCACCGAGTGCAATCGCACGCAAGGCATTGGCCTGATCGTTTTGCCCGGTAAGTACGATGACCTTGGTATCCGGCGCGATGGAAATTATTTGCTCAAGCAGTCGAAAGCCTTCAGAGACTGAGTCTGCATCTGGAGGGAGGCCCAAATCCATCGTCACTACCGGTGGTTGGTGTCGATGAATTTGAGCCAAAGCACTTTCGCGGTCGCCCGCGGTCAGTGTTTCGTACTGATCAAACGACCAACGGAGCTGCTTTTGTAGTGCCGGATCATCTTCAACGATCAGAAGAGGGCGATTTTTTTCTCCGCTCATGCAGCCTCCTGTGCATGTAGGTCGGAGCGTTGCCGGATTTCCAATATGGGCAGAACAAGGGTAATTTTTGTGCCTACATTCGGTGTGCTGTCCACCAGCAATTCTCCTCCGAGTTCGCGGATGTATTGAGCGCTTTCATAGGCACCAATTCCCATTCCGGCATCTTTCGTGGTTTGGAAAGGTTTGAACAATCGATCACGTATGAACTCTGGGCTCATGCCGTGTCCTGTGTCGCCAACTACAAGGTGGGCACGGTCACCGATACGGTCAAGGCTGATCCATACCGCACCGTCTGCCGGTGTGGCGTCCAGGGCGTTTTGAACCAAGTGTCCGATAACTCTTTCCAGTCTTTCGCGATGCCCGCGTGTCATTAGTGGAGTGTCGCTTTGCGTGGTAACTATGCGACCCTGTCGCGCCTTGTCACTGCGAATCTGCTCAATGACATCGGGAAGATTAACACCAACAGCTGATCCAGGGGGAGTCGCCCCTTCGCGCAATTGCATCATCAATTGCCGCATCCGCTCTACCGAATGTTCGACAGTCATCAGCATGTCATCCTGAAATTCCGGATTGTGTCGGTGTTTCTCGGCATTTTTCAGCATGAGAGCCAGTTGGGTTACGATGTTTTTGAGATCGTGTACAACGAAAGCGGACATTTTATTGAATGCATCGAATTTACGCGCTTCGAGGAGAGCCTCCGTCGCCTGCATTTTCGCGATAAAGCTAGCTGCTTGGCAGCCTGCCGTTCGTAGGAGGTCATTCACTTCCCAATTCACATCCATCTGGGTGCGTGAACTGGCGAGAATGGCAAAACCTTGCAACTCCGAGCCAACCATCAGAGGAATGATGAGCCACGCATTGGGTATGTCAGAGAGCCATGGCGGAATTTCCAGGTCGCCGTAACGGGCTGGGTAAGCACGAAACTCTTCCAGATTGACCACCCAGCCACTTTCCACAAGAAATAGGATTAGTGGGCTGTTGGTGCTGGCTGTTCCTTCACTGGCAGGCAGGTTCCAGCGTGCCGCCTGGCAGAAAATGCCTTGTCCATCGTGAAGCCATAAACTTCCCGCAGGACTTTCGACCATATTGGCCAGCCCGCGAATAACTTGTTCGCCCATTGCCTGAGGATTGTCCTGTGCGGCAAGGGTTTGGGTAAAACGCAGCCATTCCTCACGGTAGTCGTAACGGTAAGTAAAGAAATGCTTACCGATCAGCACCCGTATTTTTGCGCGCATAGACCCTGATATCAGCAATATGCCCAAGGTCATGAGACCTGCAAATACGAGTGCATATTGGAATGCACGCCCCCATTCGCCACCGAAATAGCGAACATAGTAGCCAACCACAGACATCAGTAGCAGATAAAGACCCGCGGCCAGCAATGTGGCTGAATGGAAGGCTGCGCGCTGTGAGAGACGGATTTTCGAGGTCCAGTCACGACCGCGCAGTGACGCAATAAATAGCAGGGGTAGGGTAATGGTATGAACTAAGCCCTTCGCCATAGCTGCGTCCGCATCAATGTGCTGGAACATCAAGGCATCCGAGTATAGATAGACATCAAACATCATTTGTCCAGCAAGTGCTACACACAGAGGTTTGATATTCCAACGGGCATCATCCGCAACATTGCGGAATAGTTGTTCAAGGAGAATTAGTCCAAGTACTGGCTTTGCCAAGCCATGAAAATAATAGGTTCTTGTCCACTCAGCTCCTTCTAGCAGTCTGCTGATGAAAAATAGATGGAGTGTGAGGCCTCCGATAATCGTAAGAGCGCAGGCTGGCATCAACCAGCCAGGTAACGATACTGCTGTAGCCCTTTCGGTTGCTCTGGGAGTCAGCAGAAAATAGATAAACGCATACCAAGACGCGTACAGAGCGATATCGATTGCTGATGCAAGGAATAGGAGGTTGGATTCTCGCGTTGTCAGGGCGGCAAAGCTAATGCCAGCCCAGAGAGCCCCGAAAACAACCGCCAAGAGCATGACGCGGGCGCGCCGACCAACCCGCCATTGGGCGCCAAGCGAGACTAGGTAGCTAGCCAGGAGGCTATAACCTACGCCAGCAGCCCCAAAGCTCCAAGCCAGCAAGGATGCGGTTTCGCTGTCCATACCCGCCTAGTGTGTTTCTAAAGTAGAGGACAAGAGTGAGGCTATTGGGCGCCCTTGCCGGTCAGAACCACTCCTACTGTTTCAAAAAGGACAAGCAGATCAAGGGTAAGCGTCGTCCCGAAGCCGTCTTGAAATCAGATTTTCAGGTCGTGTAAAGCGAGGCTAATGGCGACGACGTCCACGAATGCGGGATCGAAGGCATCGCCGTGCCATTCGGACATCGACTGGTGCTCGGGATGGTTGGGGTCGGTCATGGCTGCCACGAAGTCTGCGTAACCGGGCGCGCCACCGACATCTTCCGGAGGTGTGGCATTCGCGGCTTTCAGGAGCATGGCACGGTGGCTCAATTCGGGATCGCCTGGCAATTTCTTCTCGACCTTGACCCGGTGTTCCCAGTGATCGCCGAAGTCGTAGATGTACTTGAACGAACTCATGCCGCCCAAGGCGGTTTTGAGCTGGACTCGTGTCTCCGGGCGAACTGGCTCCCAATCGAATTCGGGGTCGGGAATGCCGAAGCGCTTGCCACCAAAGTCGAACTCGTGCAAGTGGTAATCGCACCAGCCGAAGGTGACTTGCAGGACCTGATGTAGATTGCCCAGCGTGATCGACTCCGGCACCAGGATGCGCCGCCAGATGGTCGGCTTGATCCAGGCCAGCTCAATCTTCAGTTGCAGCAGATCGGGAATCTTCTTGGCTCTGGGCTTCTTCAGCGCAATGACGTTACTCATTTCAGGCAGCTTTCTGTTCAACGGTGGCGTGATCGGGGTAAAGATTCCACGGGAGTAGCTCATGAATCCGATTGATCGGATGCTCGGCAATCCGGGTCAGGACTGTCCGCAAGTAAGCCTCGGGATCAATCCCATTGAGTTTCGCGCTACCGATCAGGCAATACATGCTGGCTGCGCGCTCGCCGCCGACATCCGAGCCGCCGAACAGGTAGTTCTTTCGCCCCAAAGCGACTCCGCGTAATGCACGCTCTGCCGCATTGTTATCGATCTCGATTCGGCCATCTGCGGCATAGCGGATCAACGCAGACCAGTGATTGAGCGCATAGCTGATTGCATCGGCAAGGCCGGATTTGCGTGATATCCGCTGGCGCTGAGCGTCGAGCCAGGCATGCATGATCTTGAGCAAGGGATAGGCTTGCACTTGACGAATGACCTGCCGCTCACCGGGCGATCGGCCACGGATTTGACTTTCGACGGCATACAGCTCGGCAATCTGGGCAATGGCCTCGGCCGCGATGGGCGAAGCCTGGGCCCGATAGACATCGACGAATTTGCGCCGGACGTGCGCCCAGCAGGCGGCTTCCTGAATCTTGCCAATCTCGTACAAGGCATCGAACCCGCTATAAGCATCGGCTTGCAGGATGCCGCGGAAGGATTTCAGATGATCACGGGGATGTTGTCCCTTGCGATCTTCCGAGTAGGCAAACCAGACTGCTGGCGGATCGCCACTTCCCGCTGGGCGATCATCCCGCACATACGTCCACAGCCTTGCGGTCTTGGTTCGCCCCTTGCCCGGCGCGAGCACTGGTAACGGTGTGTCATCGGCATGTACCTTGCTGCCGCCCAGGACATAACGCCGGATCGCATCCACCAGCGGCGAGAGCAAGTCATGGCAATGTCCAACCCATTCGGCCAGGAGTGCCCTGTCCAGGTCCAGACCGCTGCGTGCATAAATGGCGCTTTGCCGATACAGCGGCAAGTGATCGCAGAACTTACCGACCAGCACGTGAGCCAACAGGGCAGGACCGGCAAAGCCGCGGGGAATCGGACGGGCGGGGGCCGCCGCTTGGGCAATGTGATCACACCGGGTGCAGGCCAGTTTCGGCCGCACATGGCGAATCACTTTGAAACTGGCTGGCACGTACTCGAGCATTTCCGAAACGTCCTCACCGAGGTGCGTAAATTGCCCGCCACAATCCGGACAGCACTCTGCCGTCGGCATATGCGTCACCGTTTCGCGGGGCGCTGTTTCCGGGAAGGGCTTGCGGTTCCTGATTCGCGGCGTGTCGGCCGGTTTATCCGGCGCGGACGATATCGGCGAAGCCGGCGTGAGCGGCAGTGGCTCGAACGCCAGCCCAAGATCGAGTTGCCCCAATTGCGCCAGCGTTTCCGATTTCTGGCCAAAGTGCAGGCGACGATACTTGGCGACGAGCAGCTTCAGACGGGCGTTCTCCTCAAGCAGCCTTTCAACCTGCTGGCGCAGCTTATCGACTTCGCAGGAAGCCTGGCTGGTAGAGGATTGGTCTGGCTTGGGCATGACCGAAGTCTACGGGAATTCAGGGGCAGTGAACAGCCCCCGCAGGCCGGCTTTACGCCGCCCGCTCGGGCTGCCAGGTACGCGCAGGACGCCGCCAGTCGATCCCTTCCAGGAGCATGGCAAGTTGGGCTTTGCTCAGATGAACTCGCCCATCGGTGGCATTCGGCCAGATGAAGCGCCCGCGTTCGAGCCGCTTGGCAAACAGGCACAGACCATCGCCATCCCACCAGAGCAGTTTGACGAGGTCGCCGCGCCGGCCACGAAACACGAAGACGTGACCGCTGAATGGGTCTGCCGCCAATTGCTCCTGGGCAATGGCAGCCAGTCCATCAAAGCCACGGCGCATATCAGTCACGCCGGCCGCCAGCCAGATCTGCGTTCCTACCGGCAGTCCGATCATTCCCTGGACGCCAGGCAATCCAGTACCAGATGCAGTGCCGAGGCCGTGACATCGCCACACACACGAACGCTGGTCTGGCCCCGGACGATCTCGATATATCCCGCCGCCGCGGTGATCGTCGCCTTGGTGGCCTTTGTGTCGCCCGCCGGTTCTGCAATTACGGGCAGGAACAGGGGCTGAGGCTGTATCCCAACGGCCTTGGAGTCGCCCTGTATCTCGAACTGCCCCGCCCGATATTGCCGCCGCCACTTGAACACCATGTTCGTGTTCAGCCCGTACCGCAGCGCTAGCTTCGCCACCGACACCCCGGGCTCGCAAGCTTCCACGGCCAATCGGCGCTTGAATTCAAGCGGATAATTCGGCCGGCCACGCCGTCCGCCGCTAACAACCTCTGCTGTCTCCAAAATGATCCCCGCTACTTTGTTTGGCGGGCACCACTTTCTCTCTGTTTCAAACTATTCGCCAGACGGCCATGAAAGGACGCTTACGATCAAGGAAAAGGGAGTGATTTTTTACATAGTAGAGATCGTACTGAAGCTTTTCGGCAGAGTCTTCGACGGTGGCGCCATAGTGGTAGCGTACCTGAGCCCAACCTGTAACTCCGGGTTTGACACTGTGGCGAACGGCGTAAAAGGGGATTTCCTTTGTCAGTTGGTCGACAAAGAAAGGGCGCTCCGGACGCGGGCCAACCAAGCTCATGTCGCCCTTGAGAACGCTGAAGAGCTGCGGCAATTCATCTACACGGATTTTTCGAATGATGCGGCCAACTTTGGTGACCCGATCGTCCTTCGCTTTGGCCCATACCGGCTTCCCATCCTTTTCCGCGTCATTACGCATACTGCGGAATTTGATGACCTTGAACAAACGCCCATTCAGTCCAACACGTTCCTGACGATAGAGAATCGGGAAGCCATTTTCGATCACGATAGCAATGGCTGCAATCAACATGACCGGCAGGGCCAAGGTGATTAGAATCAAGGCACAGACAATGTCAAATAGACGTTTGACGACCGTTCTCAATGTCCCTTGTCGGAAGCCATCTCCGAAAATAAGCCATCCAGCATAGAGAGAATCCAGTCGAATTTGGCCTAAGGTTTGCTCAAAATGACTGGCCAGATCAAGTACCTTGATGCCATGAAGCTTGCAATCTAAAAGTTCGCGCAAGGGCATGGCTCCTCCGCGTCGTTCGGTGATTGCAACTACAATTTCATCAGCCTTGAGTTCTTTGGCGGTGTCCGTGAGCGATGTCGTACGGGAAAGAATCAGATTGCTCGGAATTGCGTGCTCTTCTTCAACCGGGCTTGGGAAAAACCCAACGATTTCTGCTGCCGGGTCTGCCTTGTTCAGTGCGCGCTTGACATCGATGGCACGTGCTCCGGTTCCAAAAACAAGGATTCGGCGGCTGATTGCCTTGGAAGTACTGGCATTATGGGTAGCGCTGACCCGCGTCACTAGCATGCCAAAGATGGCGGACATGGCAGACAGTTGAACGAATTCCTTGTTTAGGGAAGTCATTGGTAAGAGCGCAAAGATAGCGTAGGCCAGGGGGACGGCGAGATAGAGGGAGAGTACTGCTCGGGCACGGGTTTCACTGACATTACGGTTGTGGTGCCGTTCGTAGAAACCAAGCCATGCATTGATCAATAGCATGACAACTCCAAGTAAGCCGCCATAAACGACCACTTGAGTAATATTCACGGGGAGCCCATGACCAACCCACATGATAGCGATGATCAGACCGACGATGATGAATGAAAGGTCGAATAGCATCTGCCCGAATACTCGGGCGCGCATCCAGTGGTTAAAAATTCGAATCATTTCGATTCTCTGCCGTGGTGATATGGCGCATTATAGGTTTCGCTGATCATGATGCTCGTGGAGTATTTCACGCTGGGTTTGACATGCGGCAATGAAAGCGGACTGCTAGCAGTAAAGATTGATTTTTTGTTGCTGCGTTGCAGCAAAGTGAGGTGGCATTTTAGCCTGATCGTTCCCCTTTGGCATTAGATGTAAAGTGCATTGAATTGAATCACTCCGGGTTTGCAATAACCTACCGAAGGGTTGGGCGACTTACACCAGGACTTCAAGGACAACTGGGTGCCCCAGGAATCCCTGGGGGCTGGCACTGGCTCCGTAGGCACCGGATTGGAAAATGACTACAAGATCACCGATTTCTGCCTTTGGTAGTGTTATTCGGTCGGCCAATAGATCCAAGGGGGTGCACAACGGGCCGACGATGCTAACGGTCTCATTGTTATGCTTGTCCGTTCGATTATTGATGCTCACGGGATAGTTCTTGCGAAGTACCTGACCGAAGTTACCCGAGGCGGAAAGGTGGTGGTTGAGCCCACCATCAACTACGAGATACGTCAGGCCTCGAGATTCCTTGCGGTCGATGATACGGGTGACATAGAGACCGGCCTCGCCGACCAGATATCGTCCGAGTTCAAGCACAATTTTCGCTTGTGGCATCTCGCTGGCCGTACGTTCTATGAGGACATTCAGGTTATCCCCAATAGTTGCCAAGTCCAATCGCTGTTCACCAGGGAAGTAAGGAATGCCGAAACCGCCACCCAGGTTCAGTGAGCGTACTGGCGATAGTGCGTGATCGGCCAAGCGGCGGGCGAGTGCCCAAGAGTTTTGCTGGGCTTCGCAGATGGCTTCCGCCTTGAGGTTTTGTGAGCCAGTGAAGAGGTGGAAGCCCTCGAATTCGAGACCGGCAGCACCAATCTCCGTGAGCAGTTGCGGTACCCGTTCAGCGTCCACGCCGAATGGCTTCGGTCCTCCACCCATCTTCATTCCAGAGCCTTTTAGCTCGAACTCGGGGTTGACTCTGACAGCTACGCGCGCCGGGTAGCCAAGTTCCTCGGATATGGCAGCCAGCAAACCAACTTCTCGAAACGACTCGATATTGACCAGTATGCCGGCGGCGACCGATTGTCGTAATTCGGTATCCCGCTTGCCGGGGCCGGCAAAGCTGATTTCATGCGGATTGGCTCCTGAATCCAGCGCGACTTTCAATTCTCCGGCAGAAGCCACGTCTATGCCATCCACCAGTTCTGCCATCAGTCCAACGACTGCGGGCATGGGATTCGCCTTCATGGCATAGTGCAGCTTGATGCCGTTGGGTAGCGCAGCGCGAAGTTTCGCCACGCGTGTTTGTATGATGCTTCGATCATAGGCGTAGAACGGGGTTTGGCCCACGCGTGCAGCGACTCGCGAGAGCGGCAGCCTGTTGATCATTAGCTCACCATTGACTTCGGCGAAGTGTGTCATCGGTACGTGGACCGGGGGTGTGCGGGTAGCGCTGTTGGTCATGGGGGTTCTTGAGCGGGGGGCAGTTAGGAGGCGTAATTCTCTAGCCAACGGATTTTCAGCGCTTTGCGGTCGATTTTGCCGTTAGCGTTTCTGGGCAACGGGCCCACTCTGATGTCTATGCCGACGGGCACCATATAGGCCGGCATCCGCGATTTGCACTCGGCAAGCAGTTTTGCTTCATCCAGACGTGTGCCGGTTGCAGGCGTGGCAACTACCTGGATGGCTTGGCCGAGGCGCCCATCATCTATACCGAAGGCGACGCACTCGCTGACGAGTTGCGTGGCATAGAGTACTTCCTCAACTTCGGTCGGGCTGACTCGATAGCCTGATGTCTTGATCATTTCATCCCGGCGACCGATGAAATATAGAAAACCTTGTTCGTCGGAACGCACGGTGTCTCCAGAAAAAACGGCAATCTCCGGAAGCACGAGTCCCGACGCTCGTCCCGGCACGGCTGTCGGCAGCGGCTTGAAACGCTCAGCCGTTTTTTCTGGGTCGTTCCAGTAACCCATGCTGACAAGTGCTCCTCGGTGAACAAGCTCTCCCGGCTCGTTTGGCGCACAGGGTGTCCCATCCTCGCGGAGAACCAGGACTTCGGCATTGGGGATGGCCTTGCCAATCGAGTCCGGTCTGTGCTCGACCTCGGAGGGCGGCAAAAATGTCGAGCGGAAGGCTTCGGTCAGGCCATACATCAGGAAAGGTTTGCTGCTCGGCAATTGTCGCCGTAGGGCATTCAGTATTTCAAGCGGCATGCGCCCGCCGGTGTTTGCAAAATAGCGTAGATGATTGGTAGCGCCTTCTGGCCAGGATATTTGTGCCAATTGGATATAAAGCGGAGGCACGGCTGTCAATCCGGTGACTTTTTCGCGTTCGATGGCCTTGACTACGTCGCGGGGTAGCAAGTAATTCAGCAGTACGACCCGGGCGCCGACGTGAAAGGCGGTTGTCAGTTGGCTGAATCCGGCGTCAAACGACAAGGGCAGGGCTGCGAGGAGGGTATCCCCGGCATGGTTCTCCAGATAGCTGGCCACACTTTGGGCACCTACCACCAGATTTCGATGTGACAGAACTACACCTTTGGGTTTGCCTGTGCTGCCAGATGTATACAAAATCGCTGCCATGTCCGTGTCGATTACGCGATGCACAGATGTCTGCGGCTGCTTGATGAACGCCTGCCAAGATAGAACAGTCAAGGTTTTTGGCAGTTCATCGATGGGGTCTGAGTATTCCGGAACGATCGCGTGCCGTACCGAGGAGCAGACGTTTAATTGGTTAGCCAAAAGCAAAAGCCGTTGCGACGATGTGACCAGGCACTGCGCTTCACAGTCTTTCAGAACGTGAGCAACCTGTTCGGGTTTCAACAAAGGGTTGATTGGCACAAAAACACAGCCGGCCGCTGCTGCCCCAAAGCATGAGATCACCATTTGGGGGCATTTTTCCAGGTAGATTGCAATCCGGGCAGACCGAGGTATACCCAATGAAATCAGGCTGCTGGCGAATTGTTCCATTTGCCGGGCCAGATCTGCGTAACAGACGGATTCGTTGCCGTAGGTCAAAGCGATTGAATCCGGGGAACGGCTGGCGGAAGCCAAAGGAAGATGGTGTAGCAAGTTGGTCTCAAGCATGACGAGGCAATGACCTGTAGCAGGACAAGCAGGTAATGGCCCTATAATGCCGCGTCTCAAACAAAATGTCTTGGAGCTGCCTTGAACATTGAGCAGGAAGTATTGGCCATACTTGACGATGCGATGAGCTTGAAGGGGCGGGCCTTGCAGTTCTCGCGCAACACAGTGCTGCTTGGTGCACTACCCGAGCTTGATTCCATGGCAGTTTTGGCGATTATCAGTGGACTTGAAGCAAGACTGGGCCTGACGATTGACGACGATGATATTGACGGTGCTGTATTCGCTACTGTCGGAACGTTGGTCGATTTCGTCCAGGGGCATTTTTCGGGGTAAGTTAGTTGACACAGCGCCAAGCCTTTTTTCTCCCAGCTGAAAAAGGGCAGCGCTTTTGTATTTTTACCCCGTCGCTGCAGCAACCTGCGAGAGCGGCAGTGCTTTATCTGCATCCGTTCGCCGAGGAGCTCAACAAGAGTCGGCGCATGATTGCTCTGCAGGTTCGTGAACTGGCTGCGGCGGGCTTCGATGTTCTTCAGATCGATTTGTTCGGTTGTGGCGACAGTTCCGGCGATTTCGCGGACGCGAACTGGGCGGATTGGCTGGCCGATGGCCAACTCGCGCTTGATTGGTTGCGGGAAAACTCCCCGGGGGGGCTGTGCTTATGGGGGTTGCGATGTGGAGCCCTCCTTGCTTCCGATATTGCACGCAGGCAGGTCTTCGAGACGGCATTACTCTTCTGGCAGCCCGTTCTTTCCGGAGCAAATGTTGTCAGGGATTTTTTGCGTCTTGCTGTCGCCGGTGACTTGATGTCCGGGCATGGCAAGGAAAAACTCTCGGATATGCGCTCCCGACTGGCCGCGGGTGGAACTGTTGAGGTAGCGGGGTATCGTTTATCCGCAGCAATGGCGGATCAGTTGTCACGTGTCCCGCTGACGTGTCCTTCAGACTACAGGTCGAAGCGTGTTTTCTGGCTGGAGATTGGCAGCGAAACCCAATCGCCGCAAGCGCCTGCTACCAAGGCTGTGCTTGCACAACTGCAAGCAGCTGGTTCGGCTGTGTGTTACCGCGCATTGCCGGGGGCGCCGTTTTGGCAGACCGGCGAAATAGAGCTTGTGCCTGCGCTAATCGATGAAACGGTGGCACTGATGACCGGAACTGAAAATGCTTGAAGAGCACCCGCTCGCGTTTCATTGTGGCAATGCCGAACTTCTCGGCATATTGTCCCAGCCGGGAAGTGTTACCAAGATTGGTATATTGATCATCGTTGGCGGACCACAGTACCGTGTCGGAAGTCACCGTCAGTTCACCTTGTTAGCGCGCGCTTTGGCTGATGCCGGGTATGCATGCCTGCGTTTTGATCAACGAGGGGTAGGGGATAGCGACGGGGTACATCCAGGCTTCGATCGGATCGATGACGATATACAGGCGGCCATAGACGCTTTTTTTTCTGCGCTTCCGGCACTTGAACAGATCGTACTGTGGGGGCTTTGCGATGCGGCATCCGCCAGTTTGCTGTATTTGCAGCGAAGAGGCGATCCCAGAGTGGCGGGGATGGTCTTACTCAATCCCTGGGTGCGATCTGAGAAAACGCTGGCACGGACGAGAATTCGGCATTATTACGCGCAGCGCCTGCTGCAGCGCGAATTTTGGTCAAAACTGTTCAGTGGGAGATTGTCGTTAGGTTCAACCTTGGCCGGTTTTTGGTCGACCTTAAGGGCAAGATTAGGTGTCGAGGAAAAAGAGAGCGATAGTTTCCAGCAACACATGCGGGAGGCTTGGTGCAAGTATCGGGGTGAAACCTTGCTCATTTTGAGCGGCCAGGATTTTACCGCGCGCGAATTCATGATTTGGTGGAATACGTTTCGCACCGAAATGCCGGGAAGGGATCGAGTGACATTGATCGAGTTGCCCGATGCTAACCACACGTTCTCGTCGCAAGCGCATCGGCAAAATGTCGAGCAAGCAACAATCGCTTGGCTCGATACACGACTGGGCAGATCGTGAGCCCTCCTGCTTTTGTTACTCCCATTGCGTTCTCAAACAACCTGGCTGTGCCTGATAGTTTGCGCGTCGCTAATGATCCTCACCTAACCACGGCGTGGTTTTCCCTGCTGGCGCAAACGGCTTTGCCAGAAGGGGCTGAGGTGACAAGCTTGGGGGGGCGGTCGTCGGCTAATCTGTTTTTGATGCGTACTCCGGAGCGACCGGGAAAATTACTTTCATTGGCGACATACTACAGCCCGGTTTTCGGGTTGTGTGGTGACTCACCGATTGATGAAGAGGTTCTAAAAGAGCAGTTATCCTGCCTTCGGGAACGCAGATTCCGTTTCCATGAAGCCAGAATTCAACCGATGATCCTGGGGACTCCGGATTGGGAGATCGTCTCCAGAAGTCTTCAAGCAGCTGGCTGGGTCGTTGATCGCTTCTTCTGCTTTGGCAACTGGTATCTTCTGGTGAATCCCTTGAGTTATCAGGAATATCTCGCTCAACGGCCGGGCGCTTTACGCAGTACCATCCGCAGGGCACACGCAAAACTCAAGAGACATCCAGGTTTTCAAATAGACATTATTACCGGAGGGCGAGACTTATCCGCCGCAGTTTCGGACTACACGACGGTATATCAAAAGAGCTGGAAGGTTCCCGAGCCGTATCCGGAGTTCATTCCCGGTTTGTGTCGACTTGCAGCTGAACAAGGATGGCTACGTCTCGGTATCGCGCGCCTTGACGGCAGGCCGATTGCCGCGCAGCTCTGGTTGGTTGCTTCCGGTAAGGCAATGATCGTGAAACTTGCTTACGACGGCGAGTACGCCCACACGTCGGTCGGGACTGTGCTCACGGCCCATTTGATGCGCCATGTGATTGATGTGGATAAGGTGTCCGAAGTGGATTATCTGATGGGCGACGATCCTTACAAACGGGATTGGATGAGTCATCGTCGGGAGCGGTATGGCCTCATCGCGTTTAATCCCCGCTTTGTTGCCGGCGTCGCAGGTTTGGTTCGGCATCGCTTGGGCACACTGAAAAAAGAACTTTTTCGGTAATGTGCTTGTCAGCCAACAATGCACCGGGGAGCAACATATGATCAAGTCTCTGAGGCGATTCGCCGTTGTCCTTTTCGCTAGCTTGCTTCTGCTGTTGGTACTGATTTTTTCGGTATTTTCTTTTACCGATTGGGTCCCCGGCGATATTCAGCGATACATAAAAGATGTCCTGATGCTGCGGGCATCACTCACACTGGATCGCACTCCCGGAGAGTTGATTCGACATGCTCGGCAACGATTGGCGGGGCATCCCAAGTTGGAGTTCATTGCCATACCGGTGCTCGACTTCGTACAGCCATTCTACGAGCGTCCGGTCCCGAATAACTTGCTGCCAGTATTGGGCAAGGGTTGGAATTCACAGGCGCGTATCGAATCAAGCAGCGCAGACTTTCGCGTCGCCAGCGTTGCCGAGTTGCAAAACGCGATGCGACAGGCGGTGGCCGGTCAGCGAATCGAGATTCTTCCCGGCACCTACCGTATCAATGCAATTCTCGGGGGGAGCAATCCGGGGTTGGCGGAAAAACCGATCCTGGTTTTTGCATCTCAAGCCGGTAGTGTCCTGATCGAGGTCGTTGTCAGTGAGGCATTCCAGCTCAATCAACCTCACTGGCATTTCGAGAATCTGCATATACGTGGTAGCTGCGATAACCACGACTACTGTGAGCATGCGTTCCATATCACGGGTAAGGCCCGGAACTTTATCCTGCGGAATAACCTGATTGAGGATTTTGCAGCGCATATCAAGGTCAACGGTTACCGCGAAGACTGGCCTGACGATGGCTTGATCGAGTTAAACACCTTGCGTAACAGCGGGCCGCGCCATACCCAACGTCCCGTGACGCCGATCGATATTGTGGGAGCGAGTCGTTGGCGGGTTCAGGACAACTATGTGGCGAATTTTGCAAAGAGCGATCCGCGGGCAACTAGTTTCGGTATTTTCATGAAGGGCGCTGGGTTTGGCGGGCGCATTGAACGCAATCTGGTCGTCTGTAGTGCCAGCGAGATATCAGCTCCGGGAACGCGGGTTGGGGTTTCA
Source organism: Dechloromonas sp. ARDL1 (assembly GCF_051122455.1). Taxonomy (NCBI): domain Bacteria; kingdom Pseudomonadati; phylum Pseudomonadota; class Betaproteobacteria; order Rhodocyclales; family Azonexaceae; genus Dechloromonas; species Dechloromonas sp. ARDL1. Next base: position 1,667,039 of record NZ_CP168939.1, on the reverse strand, counting down.
TTTGGCGGCGGGGAAAGCGGGCAGCAATACTGCCGTGACAAGCAATGCGTTACCGAGCATGACGGCGGAAGGGCAATCAACAATATCGTGGCGCACTGCAATGACGTCGGGATTGATATCAACAGAAGTGCCAATTCCTTCGTGGCGCACAACACCTTGATTAATACTGGCGGGATCGATGTTCGCGGGGAGAAATCGAGCGCCATGCTGTTTGGTAATCTGTACGAGGGCGTGGTGCGTGCCAGGAAAGGCGGCAGCCTACGCGAAGAGTTCTCCGAACGCCGCAGCATGAGCGAGGTTTTTCAAAATCCTGACGCACTCGATTTAAGTTGGAAGAAGCGCCCGGATCGTATTCCGAGGCATAAGCATGTTGCTGACGATTTTTGTCGCAAACCACGAGCAGAAGGGACGCAGCCGGGGGCTCTCGAAGAGGGCTCGGCCTGTTGAAGGCGGCGTGGTTTTTTTCACGATGATTTGATCGTCATGAACGTACAATACGCCCTCGTTGCTTCAAACCTTCCGCGGGCCCGGCCGGGTATTTGGCAGGAAAACTCTACTGTTCATGGCATCAACGTTCAAAACCCTCCTGTTCTCGACCTTGTACCCCAGCAGTATTCGACCTGTTCACGGAGTGTTTGTAGAAACGCGTTTGCGTGAGTTGCTTAAGAGCGGTCGTGTCGAAAGCAAGGTTGTCGCGCCGGTTCCGTGGTTTCCCTCCACGAATCCCAGTTTCGGCAGTTACGCCAAAATGGCTGCGACCCCCCGTTTCGAGCAGCGGAACGGGATTGAGGTTTTCCACCCAAGGTACTTTCTGCCCCCAAAGATCGGGCAGAACATTGCACCTTATGTGCTGGCTGCAGGTGCTTTGCCGACGATTCGGAAAATAATTCGCGACGGGTTTGATTTCGACCTGATCGACGCACATTTCTATTATCCCGACGGTGTCGCAGCATCAATCATTGCGGAGAAAATCGGAAAGCCGTTTATCTGTACCGCGCGAGGATCGGATATTAACCTCTACCGACAGTTCAAGACGCCAGCGAGCTTTTTGCGTAGCACAGTCGCCAAGGCCGGCGCCAACATTGGCGTGTGCCGAGATCTGGCCGAGCAGTTGATCGAACTCGGTGCTGATCGTGAACAGGTACACAGCATTCGGAACGGTGTCGATCTACAGCGGTTTTTTCCAGTTGACCGTAGTGCGGCACGTCAAGCCTTGGGCATAGAGCATTCCGGGATGCTCTGGATTTCGGTTGGCAATTTGATCGAATTGAAAGGGCACCATCTGTTGGTCGATATGCTGGCAGAGCGCACTGATGCCAATCTGGTGATTCTCGGGGCCGGGCCGATGCGTGCTGAACTCGAAGCACGCGCGAAATCGCTCGGTGTTGCGAATCGCCTGCAACTTGTCGGGCAGCAGCCCAACGACAAGCTGCATCTGTGGTTTAGTGCCGCAGATGTGACCTTCCTTGCCTCCAGTCGGGAGGGCTGGGCCAATGTCTTGCTGGAGTCTATGGCTTCCGGGACGCCGGTCGTTGCAACGGCCGTTAACGGTACGCCAGAGGTCGTCGCCAGTGCAGATGCCGGCCAACTTGCCAAATCACGTGATGTGCAGGGTTTGATGGCGGCACTTGACCAACTGCTTGCTACCTATCCTGATCGTGCCGCAACGCGACGCTATGCCGAAGCGTTCTCTTGGGAGGAAACCACGCAGCACCAGTTGGCAGTCTTCGAGAAAGTTTGTGGGGAAATGGGTTAATGGAAGGTTTGCTTTATCTCATCGACGTAATCTGTGTGATTTGGCTGTTGATCCTGGTTAATCGAAATGATCGGGATCATGAGGCGATGAAGCACGCCCAGTTGGGAATTTTCAGCATGAAACTTCCTGTGAATAAGACTGCTACGGTCAACGGTCATAAGGCTAAAAATCATGATTGACGTATCAGCCGTCGTTCTATCGTTCAATTCGAAGCGCTACATCGAAACCTGTGTTTGCAGCCTGATGGCAAGCTATGACGCCGCAAGCCTCAAGGGAGAGGTATTTGTTGTCGAAAATGGCTCAATCGATGGCAGTGTCGATATCCTCAAGAGCTTGCAGGCGCGGTTTGGTGAGCGTTTGAAGGTGTTTTACCTCACCGAAAATACGGGCACCACGCGCTCCCGCAATCTTGCCCTCCGTACGGCGCAAGGGAGGTCTGTTCTCGTACTCGATTCCGATGCTTATATGAATCCGGAGGCATTGCTTGCCATGCTGGCCTATCAGGCGGGTAACCCGAAAGCCGGACTTGTCGCACCAAAGCTTATTTATCCGGATGGGCGTTTTCAATTGAGCGTCGATGTCTTTCCAACCGTATCGCGAAAGATCAAGCGATACTTTGCTTTGCGCGAGCTCGAGAAGCGCGAGCCGCCAGCAGAAGCAGGCCCCGTCGACTACGCTATTTCAGCCTGCTGGTTGTTGAGCAAGGCAGCAGTCGAGGCAACCGGATTGCTCGATGAGCGCATTTTTTATTCGCCCGAAGATGTTGATTATTGCATTCGCCTTTGGCGCGCCGGATATCAGGTTCACTACTACCCCGAGGTTTCCGTCGTTCATGATGCGCAAGAAATATCCCGGCCCAAGGGTTTGGCCGGGATTAACAAATTCACCATCCGACACGCCAAGGGCTTGTTGTATCTTTTCCTGAAGCACCGCTACGGGTTCGGGCTGAGCGCGCTCTACCGCCGGCTCCGGCGTTTTGCCTGATATCTATCTCATGAAAATTCTGCACGTTTTCGATCATTCACTCCCTTTGCAGGATGGCTATTCCTCTCGCAGTTGGGCCATTCTTCAGCAACAACAAGCACGTGGCTGGATCGTTTATCCAGTCACAGGCCCTCGACAAAACTCGACAGCCGATGCTGAAGAAGTTGTAAGCGGCATGACCTTTTACCGCACTGCAGACCGCCCCTCAATCTGGGGACGATTGCCCGTCATCAAGCAATTCTGGACGATCTGGCTGGTTTATGCCCGCTTGTGTCAGTTGATTCCGACTCTCAAGCCCGACGTGCTGCACGCACACTCGCCGGCATTGAATGGTGTTGCCGCCCACTTGGCGGCAAAGCGCTTTGGCTTGCCACTTGTTTATGAAGTACGTGCCTTCTGGGAGGATGCTGCGGTAGACCAGGGTACCAGCAGCGAAGGCGGATTGCGTTATAAGCTGACCCGCGGCCTGGAAAATTTTGTTTTCAAACGAGCCGACCGTGTTACGACAATTTGCGAAGGACTCAAGCGCGATATTGAAGCGCGAGGGCTTTGCAATGCACCGATTACCGTCATCCCCAATGCTGTCGAATATGAGAGATTCTCCAAGGAAATGCCTCGGGATGAAGCGCTGGCCGGGCAATACGGCTTTGTGGCCGGAAACACCTTGGGGTTTATCGGTTCCTTTTATGACTATGAAGGGCTGGATCTCCTGATCGCAGCCATGCCGGATCTCCTGAAACGGAATCCGGACATCAAGCTGCTGCTGGTCGGTGGAGGCATGCAGGATCAGGCACTACGTCAGAAAACTGAACAATTAGGGCTGCAGAGCGCAGTGATCTTTACCGGCAAAGTACCCTTTGCCGAGGTTGAGCGCTATTACTCGGTGATCGATATTCTCGTGTATCCAAGAAAGTCTCTCCGCCTCACTGAACTGGTGACCCCACTCAAACCATTGGAAGCCATGGCCCAACGCAAGGTATTTATCGCTTCTGATGTCGGGGGCCACCATGAACTGGTTAAGGACGGCGTGACCGGTGTGTTGTTCAAGGCTGACAACCTTGGGGCCTTGATCGAAGCGATTAGTGGACTCATTGGTCGGCCAGATTTTCAAAAGACCCTTTGCGAAAATGGTCTGGCATTTGTTCGTAACGAGCGAAACTGGACAAATAGCGTTGCCAACTACGTGCAGGTTTACGGAGGTGCATGTCAAGAGATTGGGGGCGAGGATGCGTGACATTGCGATGTTCTTCGCAATGCTAGCCTTGCTGCCACTCGCATTCAAGAACAGCTACAACGCTTATCTTTTGTGGGGGTGGACAGCACTTTTGTCGCCTGTTTACTATCTATTCGGATTCATGCAGGGGTTACGTTACAACCTGATTTTTGCGGCGATCGCAATCGGACTTTGGCTTTTAGGGAAAGTGGATTTAAAGGGTAAGATCAGTGCCAATAGCTCAACACTATTGTTAATTGCCTTCACATTCCATGTGAGCCTTTCTGCTTTGTTTGGCTACGATAATAATCCGTGGAACGTTCAGGTTTACGAAGGGTTCGTCAAGGCAATGTTTTTTGTGTTGATGATGCCAATTTTTGTCAGCACACGTCTTCGAATCCATGCCTTGGTCGTGGTTATATGTTTAGCGTTGGGTTTTCATGGTGTTGTCGAAGGTCTAAAACTTATTTCCAGCGGGGGCGCTCACAAGGTTCGTGGTATCGAAACTTCAATGTTGAGCGATAACAACCATTTTGCCGTTGGGATGGGGATGGTTTTGCCACTGCTGATTTTTTTGATGATTCACCTCAAAGCACAGATTGCAAAATATGCTGCCGCCGCTGGACTGATTTTGACCGTGCTTGCGATTGTTGCTACTCATTCCCGCGGAGGCTTTCTTTGTATCTCCGTTGTCGGTTTATGGTATGCCTTCACCGCGCGCAGAAAGGTGTTTTCCTTTTTTCTTCTGGCGGTTATTTCTTTCCTGGCATTTCAAATGGCGCCTGAAGAGTGGTTTAGTCGCATAGAAACAATAAAGACCGCTGATGCTGATGAGTCATTTATGGGGCGAGTTATTGCTTGGAAAGTCAGTACTGCCGTTGCACTTGTAAACCCGATATTTGGTGGTGGCCTGCACGCAATTCAAGCTGCCCCTGTGTGGCAGGAGTTTATTTATAAGCTGGATTTTCTCTCGTTTATATCAACGCCTTTGCCGGATGCACAACATCCGAGAGCTGCTCATAGCATTTACTTCGAAATACTGGGTGATCTTGGTCTGGTTGGACTTTTACTTTTTATTTCAATAATCATAAATGCATTTTTGACTGCTGGTCGGATTCGGAAGCTTACAACTGGAGAAGAGAATTTAATTTGGGCTAGAGATCTTGCCGACGCATTGAGATTGGCACTTGTAGCTTACTGTATTGGTGGGGCTGGCGTCAGCCTGGGCTATTTGGAGTTATTTTATGTTATTGTCATGTTGCTGGCTGTTCTTCAAAATCACATCCAAGCCGTTTCTGATGTCGTGAACAAAAAGAGTGCCCAATCTAGCCTCTCATTGAACAGAAAAATAAATTTGGATGGTTGAGGCTATGTTCAATGCGGTAATTCGACGAAAGTTAAACAGTGCATCGAACGGTGCATTAACAATACTTCAGTACCATAAAGTCCCACTTGATGCGCCAAAATATATTGAAGGGGAGGTACTGGCTAGTGATTTTTCCTGGGGGTTAGAGCAGTTTAAGGAGTGGTTTAATTTCTTGCCACTCGATGAAGCCATACATCGTTTAAAGATTCACGATTTACCACCGCGATCAGCTGTTCTTTCTTTTGATGATGGTTACGCGGATTGGTTCGATCATGTCGTACCAGCACTCTTGGAGCACAGAGTTCCAGCTACGTTTTTTGTAACCAGTGCTCAAATCAACTGTTCAAAGCCGTTCTGGCACGAACGTGTCGCCATTGCGTTGGCCAGGCGTGGGGTGGAGAGACTGCCTCATGGATTTGAGTTTGCTACAAGCACAGGCGCGGAGAGTAGTTTGTCTCAAACGATAATCGCAGTGCAGAACCATCTCAAATATTTACCCTTATCAGAAAGAGAAGCAGCAATTGCCGTACTTGAAGCTGACTTGCCATTGAGCGGAGACTATCGGCCTTTCAGATCGGCAGATCTGATTCGCTTACGCGATGCGGGCTTTCAAATCGGTGGACATTCTCGACATCATCCTATTCTTACCTCTTGTGATGTCGCTCAGGCCAAGGATGAAATTGGCGGCTGCAAAGAAGAATTGGAAGCCATCCTACGGGAGCCGGTAACGGCATTTGCGTATCCAAACGGTCGCCCGGACTGTGATTTCAATGCCAGTCACGTTGCTCTTGTTGAAGCTGTCGGCTACCGCTATGCAGTCACTACGGCTCCGGGGGTTTCTCGCAGCGATACAGACCCTTTTCAACTGCCACGCTTTACCCCTTGGGCACGCTCTTCCTGGAGAAGTGCATTGCAATTTTTGCGCAATATGCGTGTATCACCCCAAATGGTGAAGGTATGAGTAACACTAAGGTATTGATGATTGCGTTTCACTTCCCACCTCAGGCTGGCAGTAGTGGGATTCAGAGAACACTCAACTTTGCCAAGTATCTCCCGAAAAATTGTTGGACTCCGTTTGTACTCTCGGCACATCCGCGGGCTTACGAAAGTTGCAGCAATGATTTGATGGCGAGTATTCCGCCAGAGATTCGGGTTGTACGGGCTTTTGCGCTGGATGCTGCCAAGCATTTGGGAATCAAACGCAAATACCCCGGGATTGTGGCCTTGCCGGATCGTTGGTCGGCATGGTGGATTGGTGGAGTGCTTAGTGGATTGCGACAAATTCGCCGTGAGAAACCAAGCGTTATTTGGAGTACTTATCCCATCAGCACTGCACACCTGATCGGATTGACGCTAAGTCGCTTATCTGGCTTACCTTGGGTTGCCGACTTCCGTGATCCGATGATCAATGGTGACTACCCAAGTAACCCCCTACAGCGTCGTGTATGGCAGTGGCTGGAAGGACAAGTTTTTCGCTATGCTAAACGTTGTGTATTCACAACCGAACGCGCTGCAGAAACCTATCGCCAGCGTTATCCAGGCGCAGCTGAAAAATGTCGCGTCATTGAAAATGGTTACGATGAAGAAGTATTTGCCGGAAATGTGGCGAAGAGGGATGGTGTGAGTGAGGGGCAACTGCTGATGCTGCACAGTGGAATCATTTATCCCCGCGACAGAAATCCCACAGCATTCTTCCAAGCTATTGCCCAGTCAATCAACAACTACTCTATCGAGCGTAGCCGATTGAAGATTCGATTTCGGGCACCACATCACGGCGACGAAGTTGCGCAGTTGGCAGCAACGTTTGGTCTTTCGGATATTGTCGAGATTGCACCGCCAATACCATATAGGGAAGCCATCAGTGAAATGCTGGGGGCAGATCTCCTCTTGGTTTTTCAAGGAAAGCAATTCAATGCTCAAATCCCGGCAAAAATATACGAATATCTCAGGACGGGAAAGCCGATTTTAGGCTTGGTGGATCCACAAGGAGACACTGCTCGCATTCTCGAAGAGTTTGACGCCTACATTGGGGCAAATATTGATTCGGCAGTCGAAATTGAACATTGCCTGGAACTTTTCATGGAAAGGTCGTCGAGTTTTGATTTTAAGTCCAAAGAAAGAGCGCGTGCGTCGACTGCATTTCGTTTCTCGAGAGGTAGTCAAGCCGTGGAGTTGGCCTCCTGTTTCCAAGAGTTGATGAGTGAATAGAACAGAAAGCGATACTATATTTTTAGATCGGAATTTATCCGTCTACCTTGACCTGGCGCGATTTATTGCCGCAGTGGCTGTTCTGCTCGGCCATATGAAGCAATTTGGATTTTACCCTGAGGGTGGTTTTTTTTCGGATTATGCGCACAGTGCAGTAATTTATTTTTTTGTGTTGTCAGGATTGGTAATCGCGCATTCGACAAAAAAAGGACATGGGTGGAAATCATATATTTTAGCAAGGGTTTCCAGAATATATTCTGTTGCGATACCGGCCATATTTCTTGGTTTTTTTTTGAAAGGCGTTGTTTATTATGTGGCTGGCGATTTTCCAGGATATTTGTCACAGGATTTTACCTGGATAAATTTTCTTGGCCCCATTTTGTTTTTGAACGAGTCATGGGGGGGGGTGCCAAGGTTCCCTGGAATGGACCTTATTGGTCATTATGTTATGAAGTGTGGTACTACGTACTATTCGGGTGTTTTATTTACTACAAAGGTAGGGCGCGTTTTTATGTTCTAGGCTTGGTTTGCTTGATTGCTGGGCCGGCTATTCTGTTGCTCTTTCCCATATGGCTGCTTGGGGTTCGTTTATCATCCATGAAAACTACTTGCTCATTTGGGAATCCGCTATTGGTTTTTCTATTCTTTGGTAGTCTTTGGGTGATATATTTTATTGTTAATAATGGAGTCGATGACGGCGTAAAAGATTATCTGCATCATAAGGTTCCTGGTTTTTGGAGGATGGCAGATTCCCAGAGGTTTGTCACTGATTATATTTTGGCGTTGTGTGTATTTTCCAATATATTTTCTGCTCGTTTCTTGATGCAGGGAGGTTCATTTTTTTCCGATCGCATCGCTCAGTGTATTTCAGCATATTCTGGCATGACATTTTCGCTGTATATGTATCATTTTCCCTTGTTGTATATGCTGAAAAGAATGAATATTTATTCTGTTGAGAGTGAGATATCTGCTATTCCTGTTGTATTTTTTGTGCTGCTGGTTTGTTGGGTTTTGTCGTTGGTTACAGAAAAAAAAGCAGTTTATTTGATGCGATGGCTTGATCGTCGATTAGTTGGTAAGCCTTGTTAATAACAAACTAAAATTTCGGGTCATTCTATGCTTGGTCATTTTTTTGGTTATTATGATTTTTCTGGATCCGAATATTGTTGCAAAGAAATAAAAGAAGGGATTCTGCGGGAGGTTGGTCAAATAGGTGGATTTTTTCAGATGGAGTCTGGAAATCAGCATCGTAGCCTTCTCGTTTCTAATGTGTTTGTGCTTGAGAGGAAAATTTCCAGGGTTGGAATTTCGCTTTGTGGTGACCTAGTCGCCAAGGACTCTGAAAAAACGCTTATCGAACTTGCTTCGGGGGAAATTGATTTTTCTGGCGAAGTGATCAAATCGATGCTCAAAGGAGCAAATGGAACGTTTGCTTTTGCGGCGTTAGCTGACGAATTGTGGTTGGCAACAGACTTTCTCGGAGGGCGCCCACTGTTTCATGCTGTTCATGAAGGGGTATTGATTTTTGGTACTTCCTTTGAACTGATAAGACGCCTTATTCCCAAGCCTTGCTCGCTCGATTTTCAGGCAGCCAGCGAAGATTTTTGCTTCGGGTACCCGCTGTCTGATAGAACGTTGGCTAACGAGATCAAGGTTCTCCGCGGGGGAGAGTATATTCGCTGTTCTAGAGGAGAGTTTGAAGTTGCTTATTACGAGCGATTTCCAGTAGAACTAGAGACATTTACGGCAATAGAATCTAGTTTAGAAGCGAGTGCCTTGGCTATTAGGGCTGCTATCCATGACCGAGTTCAGTCGGGAGAGTCGCAAGTAGCCTTGCTTAGCGGGGGACTGGACTCACGTGTGATTGTTTCGGAGTTGCTTGAGGAAGGCCATCAGGTGACTGCTGCTAACTATTCACTTGTTGGGACATTGGATCGAATTTTTGCAGAGCAATTTTCAGAATCATCGAGGATTAGTCTACGAATTAACAATTTCCAGAAGCAATATCACTGCCTTGCTCAAGGAGAAACAACGTCATTTTCTCTAAACGCAGCCCAAAGCGGCTTGCCAGAGAAAAGGATTTTTTCTGGAGATGGCGGTGGTGAAATTTTCGGTTTTATCGATATAAAACCAGAGTTTTTCCAGTGTTCTTGTTTTGATGATTTCGTGAATTTAATGATCCATCAGCAACCATCAAAGTATATTGGTGGTGATAAATTTAGAGATAACATTATAGATGCATGTCGAGATGGTCTGCGTAGTCAGCTTGATCATATCGGTTTTCGGGATGAGCTAAAGGCTGCCTATGTGCTCTATTTGGTTAATGACTTAAGGCGGCATTTGCATGAGTATTTTTCTGGTTTGTGTAGTGAAACAAGGGAGCTGCTATTACCCTATTATGATCGCCGAGTGATCGGTGCAGCTCTTCGTATTCCAAATATTAGTAAAGAACTGGTCGGCCATGGTTATTATTATCGCTTGTTGGACCATCTGTCGCCGGCAATAAAGCTTGTTCCTTGGCAATCCTATCCCGGTTCAATTCCATGTCCTGTGCCATATGAAGAGGGTCGTGGAGTTTCTCAATGGGGTTATGAAAGAGAAACTAACCGACGTGATGCGAGGCGATGGGCTTTTTTGGCGTTGAGGTCGATTAATCTATCGGTGCAGAATAAAGAAATTCGTGCAGTAATATTAGTGGTTCTGTGCTGCTTTGCTATTATCGGGTTGTACAAAAATAGCTATATATTTAAGCAGATTCTGAGAGTTAATCGGTATTTTTCGTTGGCTAGACGGAAGTGATTTATTTTCTTGGTGTTTTTGATGCTTAAGCTAATTGTGTATTATTTTGGGCGCCTCGGCTTCGTGTTTAAATACGACTGGTATTCATTCTTCTGCTTGGATCATAAGATGAAGCTGGCTCCCTGTTCGGGTACGATTAGCCTGCGCGAAGTAAAAAACGATGTTGCTGATGACGAGGTTTTTGGATGGGTAACTATTAAAGAAGCCCGCCAACTTATAAAAAATCCATTACATCGATTTTTTTTGCTCCAAGACAATGGCGTTGTAGTGGCGAGTTGTTGGGCACAATTTTATGAGATTAATCTAGACTTTCTTGATGTGAAGAAGGTTATTCCGAATAATTCCGTTTATTTGACACATGTGGTGGTGAAAGATGAATTTCGAGGACAAGGTTTCTCGAATCGCTTATTGGAAGCTGTTTTAAATAAGCTGCAAACAGAAGGGTTTAATCGAATATATATATGCTGCGATAGCCGTAATGTTTCGATTAGGAAAGTGTTTTCTCGGCTTGGATTTGGGTTTTATCTTGGTATTCGATTTTTCAGATTTGGATTGTTTCGTTTCTATACGATGTTTTCAGAATCAGGTTGCAGCCATTCTCGTCGTGGAGTAAACCCATTCCCGGTTGATGTTCATTTTTTAGAGAGCAGAAAAACCTGCGATGAATCATGATTAAGGAGACGTTATTTTGAAATCAGGGGATACGCCTCTGAAGAGTGCAATTCTCGTCGTTTCATTGCGCTGGATTGATCGCCTGATCGGCTTTGTCAGCACGTTGATTCTTGCCCGACTGTTGATGCCGGAGGATTTTGGGCTTATCGCAATGGCATCAATAGTCATTGGTTTGGCTGAAGCGATGCTTGATGTTGGCGTTAATGTCTTTCTCATTCAAGCAAGAAACCCTACATCAGATCATTACAACACCGGTTGGACCGTAAGAATTCTTCAAGGGTTTCTCCTGTTTTTACTTTTGTCGTCGGCCTCTTTATTCGTAGCGCAATATTTCGGTGATGAACGCGTTCAGCTGGTGTTAGTCGGTTTGGCCTTCGCAGGTTGGATTGCTACATTTGAAAACATTGGAGTAGTTAATTTTCAAAGGGATATGCGTTTCACCAGGGAGTTTCGTTATCTATTCACTCGGCGAATATTCGGCTTTTTTGTCACTATCGGATTGGCTCTGGCGCTTCGTTCCTATTTTGCGCTTGTCATTGGTACCGTCATGATGCGTCTCTTTGGCGTCGCGTTGAGCTTTTGGATGCATCCGATGCGTCCTCGTTTTAGTTTGGGAAAAATATCGGAAATGATGGGGGTGTCGATATTTTTGATGCTCAAGAATATTTTTATGTATGTTGACGGAAATTTTCACAAGGTGGTTCTGGGGGGCGGTACAAATACGGCATCTATGGGGGGCTATACAGTCGCTTGCGAAGTAGCCGATTTACCAAGTTCGGAAGTGTTGAGTCCCATCAATCGTGTCTTGTTTCCAATGCTTACCAGAGCGCGTGATGATATAAACGAGCAGCTTAGAATAATGAATCTGACACAAGGAATCCATTTATTGATAACAATTCCAGTTTCTGTTGGGTTGTGCTTGTTGGCCGATGAGACTGTACGTATTCTTTTAGGTGAAAAATGGGTTTTTGTGGTGGGCGCGCTGCAGGTTGTAGCATTCTTTAATATAACTTCTTCGGTTATTAGTGCTCCAAATTATCTGATGATGGCAAATGGATTTTTCAAGGTGGTCATGTGGATTTCATTTGTACAGCTTGTTTTGTTTGGTTTTGCGTTTTATTTTAGTCCGTGGCCGATCACGATGGAGAATGTTGCTTTGATTCGGTTGTCCTGCCTAGGGCTTGGTACTGTTTTTGGTTATTACGTATTTAAGAAACTTGTTCCTCAAGCAAAATTAAAAGATCTTTTTGATAATTCTATTCGTCCAGTTTTGGCGTCAATTTTGATGGTGTTATTCATTATTTATTTTGTTTTTGACGCTATTTCGGACCAAAATGAAGTTTCAAGGTTTTTGATTACCGCCTCAACAGGAGCGTTCGTTTATGGTATTACAGTGCTCCTTCTTTGGCTGCTGCAATCAAGGCCGGCAGGGCCTGAGATGTATGTATTCGAGCGCATCAAAGAAAGGTTCGGCAAGTGAATACGAGAGTATGCGATTTTGCTTGGCTGGAAAATAATTTCGAGGGTGTTGAGTTTTTTTTCCTTGCCATGGCTCTCAATGGTACAGAATTTCATCTAGATATTGCTGATAGTAGGAGCATAGATTCGATCCAAATCCCTGGCATCGTTTTTTTATCTTCTCTATCCACGCATCATTCCTCATCCTTGGCCATTGAATCCACGCAAGCTGTCACAATTTTTCGTGGCTATGAATTGGATATTGGTATCTCAAGTTACGATAATCGTGTGACAGAAGTTTTGCCGAAGTCGTTGGAGAATGGTGTTTTTGCTTTTATTCGTTACAACAAGCATTCTAAATCGCTGATTGTACGATCAGACCTGTTTGGTGTATCACCTCTGTTTTATAGAATTGACAATGGTATATTTTACTTGTCAAGCCATAACGTTCTTTTAAGGCGGCAGGGGGATAAATCGGACACAAGTGGTGAGATTTCGCTGCTAAATTATGGTTTTGCTTTTGATCAACATACTTGTCATGCCGACATAAAACGCTTCCCTCCCGGTATGCAGGCAAGCATTGACGCCAGTGGCCATATTATCTGGCAACCTTGGGGGTGTTGGAGCAACTTAGGGCAAGGTGATCGTTTTGTAGATGATAGTGCTGCTCAAGAGGTGGAGTCAGCTTTTCGAGAGGCTATGCAGCGTTGCACTGCACTAGCGCATGGCGATATCGTATTGCCACTGTCCAGTGGGTATGACTCAAGGCGTATGTTTGGGTTTTTAAATGAGGAAAATCTTGAGTTTGAAACCATTACAGCTCAGGCGTACAAGCGTATTGGTAATCGCTACTACGATATCGATGGGCGGTTTGGTCCCGAAGTAGCACGGCGATTCGGACGGCCAAACCGCTTGGTTCCTGCTCGAACGCCTGAAGGTTTGTCTGCAGATTTGGCGCGGCGTGATCTTCTGATTGGTAGCGAAAGTCTCATGCATGGCTGGTCCATGGGCCTCTTTGAGGCATTGAGAGGGAACACTGCTGCTTGTATTTTTGATGGTTTGGGTGGAGATGCCCTGGGAAATTCTGGTTTTGTTTTTCCCGGGTTTCATGTCAACTATGAAAATAATATCGATATCCTCTTCAATGAGACAGCTAAACCCGGCTTTGCCCGTACCTTGGGATACCAGGGGGAAGTCTATGATGGCTATAGACAGGCCTATCGAGATTATTTGAATTCGCTGCCACCGGGAACTAATCAGTGTGAACTTGCTTTCCTTTTACTTCGTACCCGCCGATCGATTGCGCCGTGGATCTTGATGAATCAGGCGCCTGGTAGTTTGGTGGTTTTTCCTTATCTCGAACTTGGACATGTCAGAAAAACTCTGGAGTTTTATCCAGGGGAGAAGTATCGTGTTTTTTTGCAAAAATACTGCCTAGAAAAATATTACCCTCATTATTTTTCTATTCCAGGGTCGAGGGCTATGCCTGCAGTACTTCCGCCACTCCCCATAGGTGATTCGAATCAGCTTGATAAGGTCGAGCATCAATATTTTTTCTCAGCAGAAATTGTTGATGCAATCGAATCTCGCATTCATGGTCTGAATAAATATTACTTTGCGCTTTTTAGAAGCCGTTTGGCACTTAAATATAGTAGACCATGGCTTTTTGAAACGTTGGCGAGATACATTCGATCAGAGATCAGAACGGGGTATTTTCTAAGGTAGTTTGTTGGGTGGAGGCGGATATGTTACAGACCGGTATAGTCAAGACATCAAAAAAGCCATTTGAACGGCGAGTTCCTATATATCCAGAGCATCTGCCATGGATTGCACCTGAGCTACGTTCATTTTTGACTTTTGAAAAAGGATATGGCCTTGATTTTGGCTATGCAGATGAATATTTCAAAGGTTTGGGAGCCAAAGTAGACCATAGAGAAAACATATTTTCAGAATCTGACTTGCTGATCTTCCCCAAACCACTTGCTGAGGATTTGCTGGAAATGCGTGAGGGTCAGGTTCTTTGGGGATGGCCTCACTGTGTTCAGCAGCATGCAATTGCCCAAGCTGCCATCGATCGAAAATTGACACTGATTGCATGGGAAGCCATGCACAGTTGGAGTCGCGGTAATGAAAAGCAAATGCATATTTTCTATAAGAACAATGAGCTTGCAGGTTATTGTGCTGTTCACCATGCGTTGCAAATCAAAGGTATTGATGGCTTTTATGGTCCCAGGCGGTTCGTTCTGATTTTGGGTTATGGTTCGGTGGCACGTGGGGCGATCCACGCACTTCATAGTCGTGGCTTCAATAACATTCTGGTTGTAACGAGAAGGCCTAGCCATCTGGTAGCGGATAAGCACCCGGATGTGTATTTTTCAACACTGCAAAATATTGATGGTCAGCTTTATTCGGTTGATGCAAGCCAGGAACGCACGCTACTTAAAAAATTGATTTCGGAAGCGGACTTGATCTGCAACTGCGTTCTTCAGGATACAAATGACCCGTTGATGTACATCCAGGCAGACGAGGTTGGTGTATTCAAGAAAAATGCCATGCTTGTCGATATAAGCTGTGATCAAGGGATGGGCTTTCCCTTTGCTGTGCCAACCACGTTTGGCGATCCTGTCTTTACAGTTGGCGACGGTGTTACTTATTATTCTGTCGATCACACGCCCAGTTATCTTTGGAGTGCCGCCTCGCGAGAGATTTCTAAAGCGCTTTTACCTTATCTTCCGGCGGTGATGGCTGGGAAGGCTGCTTGGGACGAGGTGAGTGAGATAGGAAATGCTATTGAGATCAGAGATGGCAAGGTGTTAAACGAAAACATCCTCCGCTTTCAACACCGTGATGCAGAGTATCCATATCGATATAAGACCTGAACGAATCACTACTCAGTTATACCTGGTTTAATTCCCGACAAAGTTTCTGGCGGTGTATAAATTGTGATTCCCTTTTGGGCGAGGTTTTCAAGTTGTCCATAGAAGTGTTCGGCACTAATAAACCATGCTTTGGCGAGCCCAACTTGTCCGGAAGAGAGTAACCCGCTGCTCTTTAGATATTCGTACATGAAAGACCGAAGATCATCGCGCGATTTATAGTCGATACGGTGCTGAGTGACGTCGGAGTGATAGGGGCGTACCGGGACAAGGTAGTCCTCTCCGTTCCAGCCTTTGCACGGGATTTGGTAGGTGTTTTCCATCCAGACGGAAACAGGAAAGGCGTTGCCCAAGGTGTCTTCAAGTAGGTGATAGAACGTTACCGGACCCATAGAGATGCCGAGACCGAGTACTTTGCCGTTCAACTCGTGAAATCGCTGCCAGGGTGATCCTCTGCCGAAGACAGAGGGGGCTAGATGATGGGCTTCGGTCAGGTGTTTTGCATACTTGCCGATGGCTGATACCGAATGCGTTGGGTGAATGCTGCGCTGAACGTCGGGAAACTGCAAAAATGCTTCGGGCAGCGCCCCCATGTTAGTGCCATGGATGCGTGGGTCGAAAACGTAGTCTTCCATTTGGCATGTGCCACTGATGGAGCCGCCGGGCATGTAATAGGTCGGCAGGAGCAGTGTCCCCTCCGGGCCAACGGCATCAAGTAATCCTTGAATGACGGCCTTTGGGCCGCCATCGACGTAGCCCAAACTTTTCAGGGAAGAATGGATGAAGAGGATATCGCCTGGCTCAATGCCCATCTTTTTCAGATCGGCAGTAATCTGGGCAGTTGTAACGTGTGGCTGGCTTTGTTTGAGTTCTTCTTCGCGACGTTTTTGCTGGACCTTGCCGATGATGCGCTTGATCGTCGTTTTCAGCCCATCAAGCATGACCCTCTCCTTGTATGTCCATTTCGAGCAGATGAGCATCAATGAAGAATTTTGCTGCCCAGTTCAGATACTCCCACTGACCATAGCCACCATCCACCGGGAAAGAGCCTTTGATCCCACCCTTTTGGTCGGAAGGGCCGTCGAGCCTGACGGTGCGCCGGACGTATGCCGTTAGCTTGCATCCAGCCTCCAAGTAGGTTTGTTTGCCGGTTTCACGGTATAGCAGGAAGAGACAGTGAGCAATTTGAACGGATCCAGTCAGACAGACGTAGTTGACCGCACCTTGCCAGGATGCATCCAGTCGGCCGGGAAGACGACCGTCGGCCTGGATGGCAGGTAGCAGGCCATCGGCCGTTTTCCTGGCTGCAGCCAGGAAATCGGGGCGACGGGAAAGTAGGTAGCCTTCGATTACGCCACGCAAAACGTATCCGATGGTATGGGTCAGCGGCGCCTTTGGATTCGTCAGGCAATTGGATGCGAACCAGCCATTCGCAGTCAGTTTGGTGAGGGCCCAGTCGACCTGGCGCAGTCCTGCTTCGCCATAGCCATGGCCAGGAGCAACCCGTTCAGCTTCGAAGAGCCCCCAGGCCACATGGGTCTCGTAAGCTTTTTCGCCGGGTGCGGCAAACGGCGTCGGATGTTTGCGCCAGCAGCCGTCAGCATCGAGATCATCGCGCAGCCAGGCAGCAGCTTTGTGCATGGCTTGAAGATAGCTCGGGTCGTCATACTGGCGGGCGCCGGCGGCGAGTCCGAGCAGAATCTGGCCGGTGTTGAAGGTTACCGGAACTTTCGGTGTTGCGTCGATCTTGCCTCCTTGAAATCCACCTTCAGGAAACTGGATTTTGACGCACCAGTCGAGCATGCGGCGGGCGCGTTCGTGCAGCGTTTCGTTGCCAGTACGTTTGGCAAGGTCAATGAAGGTAGGAATGATGTAGCCAGTCGTTTCGGGGTAGGAGGTTGCCCAGCCCTTGATCAGACTGTAGTCACGGGCCACGCCGCCGTCGGCAGAGGCGGAGTTGTCCTGCGCGGCACAGAGCCAGGTCAGTGCCGCATTGATAGCCTCTTGATGACGAGGTGGAACGTCATGTGGCAAGCCTTGGTGATCGAGTTTCTGCTCGGAAATGGCGAGCTCGGTCAATACTGGCTTGGCGGAACCGAAGAGGGCAGATTTGAGTTTGTTCAGCATGGCGGTACGGGGAAAATTGTTGAGTGGAATCTTGAGGTAGTCGGTCTGGAATTGGTAGGGGGTTTTTCACAGAGCGCTTTTCTGGTTCTGCGAGTTAGTGTCGATCTGGATGGCCCCCGGATGACGAACCGGCTTTGAAATATCCATTAGCCCCATGGGGTGCTGGTACTGCTGCCTTACAGTCAGGGCTGGTTTGCCTACTGTGATGGCTGTATTACGCAGTCGTGATGCCGGTTTCAGGGCGTAATCATAGTTTTCGGGGTGGATGAATTCATCTAGCCTGACTCGCTGATTGTTCTCGTAGATGCCAGGTAGTTGGCCGTCGGGTCTGGTTTTGGCGTTGGGGCGATCGGCGGGGTTCAGGGGGTCGGGACCGTAGAGAAGGTTGTTGATGGCATGGATGCTGGCCGGGCCGGATTTAAGTAGCAGGAACCAGCCGTTGTTTGGACGGTTATCGATGAGCGTATTGTTGATCAGGTAGAGGGTGTTCTCATTCCATTTGTAGCCTTCGACACCGAACGAGATCATGTGCCCGTTGGTGGCGTAGGGACCTTGTTGAATGATGTTGCCTATAACGTACGCAATCCCCCCGCTGGGGAGATCGATTTCGTAGCTGGCACGACCGGTTTCGTCGGTGAGGCGATTGTAGACAATATGGCTTTCACGGGCGCGGGATTTGACGAGCTGGCCTACATTTGCGTGGTGGGAATAGCTGCCGGTCATGCGAAAGCGCTTGATGCTGCCGACGTAAACATTGTGGGTTTGACCATCGCCATAGCCGTTGCGGGCAAATTCGCTATTTTCGATGTCGAGTTCCGACGTTTCGTCGTTGTGGGTGAGGATGCCGTTCTCGTTGTCGAAAAATCCACAGTTGCGGATGACAAGATGGCCTTTTTCAAAGCGGATACCGGCGCCGTTCCTGTGTTCCACCTTGCTGTCGTGGAAGCTGATATTCTCGATCGTGATGCGGCCACCGCGCACAATCCAGATTCCTTTGCGCTCAACGTGGCGCCCATTGGCAAAGAGGCGGACAGGGCCGCCAATGCCGCGAATGGTGAGGTTATCCTGATTCCAGATGGCGACGTCGCCCACGTAGTCGCCGCTGTCGATTTCGACGGTATCACCGTCGCGGGCTACGCGGGCTGCAGCGGCAATCGTGGCATAGGTTTGTCGGGGACCAACGCGCAGGACTCGCTGGCCTGGGGTTTCGGCCGTGCTGCTGTTATCCGGCGGAGTGACGGTGAGACTTCCATCGGTGCCACGCCGGATTTCACCCAGATAGGTGGGCTCCGGCGGTAGACCATTGTGGGCGCTGGCCGGGTGTGGTGGCAATGCAACGAAGCCAAGGAGCAGTAGGCGGGGAAGAAGTGTGTCGGCGAGCCGCATGGAGGCCAATTCAGGCTTCAGGAGAACAGGCGAGCATAGTCGCGCATCATGCCGTTTATGGCAAATGAATCGAGCGCGGTTTGGCGCGCGGCGATGCTGAACTGTCGCGCAAGGTTGGGCTGGCTGTGAAGTTCCCAGAGTGCGCTGGCAAGCGCTTTGTCA
This sequence comes from Dechloromonas sp. ARDL1, assembly GCF_051122455.1. Lineage (NCBI taxonomy): Bacteria > Pseudomonadati > Pseudomonadota > Betaproteobacteria > Rhodocyclales > Azonexaceae > Dechloromonas > Dechloromonas sp. ARDL1. Next base: position 1,648,032 of record NZ_CP168939.1, on the reverse strand, counting down.
TCATCTGGAGGGATGAGGCGTCCGTTCTGGCCGTCCCGGATGAGCTTGGGCGTGCCCCCGACAGCGGTGGCGATACAGGGTAAGCCGCTGGCCATTGCTTCTTGCAAGGTGGGGTAGAGCAAGCAGTCGTGTCACCAGCCGCCACCTTGGAGTAAGCCGGAACCCCAGAAATTTCCGTCAAGCAATCAACATGTTTTGTCTCGCGCCCGGTCGATACGCTCCGCCGTGGCGGCCTGGCGCTTGACGGGCCAGGCTGTATCGGGTGCCACTGGAGCGCTACGCCGAGCTGGTCCAGCATTTTCCGGCTTCGGAAAGCTACCACCACGCCTACCCGGGCGGCATGCTGGACCACGGCCTGGAAATCGTGGCCTACGCGCTGAAGCTGAGGCAATCCCATCTCCTGCCGGCCGGTGCCACGCCGGAAGCCCAGGCCGCCCAGGCCGAAGCCTGGACTGCGGGCACCGCCTACGCAGCACTGCTGCACGACATCGGCAAGATCGCCGTCGACCTGCATGTCGTTTACGCCGACGGGACGGTCTGGCACCCCTGGCACGGCCCGCTGCGGCGGTCAGGCCGTACCGCTACCGGACTGACCGCGAATACCGTCTGCACGGCGCCGCCACCGGGCTGCTCTACGTCCTGGCCGGCCAGTTACGAGCATGCTGGCACGCTCTGCGAGCTGGTCATCCAGGCCGACCAGGCCTCGGTTGCCCAGGAACCTGGCGGCGATCCAGGTAAGGCATTGGCGGCGCCCAGGCACGCGCTGCAGCGCAAGCTGCTGGACGGCCTGCGCTATCTACTCGGGAGGAATTCAAGCTGAACCAGCCCCAGGGCTCGGATGGATGGCTGACCCAGGACATCGACGGCATTCCGTCGAACAGCACGGCGGTGTTCAACGTCCTGCAGGACCATGGCATTGTCCTGGCCACGCCGGATGGCAAGGCGATCTGGAAGGCCACCGAGTCTCTTCCTCCAACCATGGAAGCGCCGTCCCTCGAATCTGTTGAATCGGTGACACTGATCTACACGCCATTACCGGCACCTGCGTGGCCGTCCATGCAAAGCAGGAACAGTTGGCCGATTGGCAATGGGTGCAGAAACGATTCGAGAAGCTGCAACTGCACCGCAAGCAACCGAACGGTCTGAGCATCTGGACCTGCACGGTCACCAGGCCGCGGAAATCGCGGCGCCTCCACGGCTACTTGCTGAAATATCCACGAGTTCTGTTCAACAACACGCCGCCAGACAATCCATATCTGGCACTATCACCCGCCACCAGCCCTGAGTAGGCTCGATGTCGGCCTTGATTTCCGTAAGTACTGCCCTTGAAGAAAAACAGCAATGGTCTGGACGCCAGCACACTCGGCAAGATCGTTCTGGCCCGATGCCTGGAACAGCCGCTGGGCGCCTACGAACGCTCAGTCGGGCGCATCGAAGCCTCGCTCCCGTTCCGCGGCGCAAGCTGGGTGAAGCCTGCCTCGATTCCGGGTGCGATTTTCGATGCGGACCTCGCCACGCGTCATTCCGCCCCCGCCACCCTCGGCAGGGTCGTTCGTCACGAAGGCGGGCTCGTCTTCATGTATCGGCATGAGGTTCTCGGACGCGAATATCGGTTCGACGAGACAGCGATCGGGGATATGCGCGCATCCGGCGCCATCGCCGGCGACCAGATCGCGCTGCTCCATCGTCTGCGCCTCGTCAATAGCCGCAACCGACTCACCCATGCACTGATGAATTCGTTGCTGGACGCACAGCGCGACTTTCTCGCCACGGGCGATCCGCTCGCGCTCGCCCCCTTGCCGCAGGTGCACCTGTCGAGACGCATTGGCGAACGAGTGGAGTTGCCCATGGTGGCAGATGCAGGCCGCATTTCCCGGCTCGTGCGCGGCCTTGCCATCACGATGCCGGACGGCAAGACATTGCCCCTGTCCAGACTATTCCCCAGCGAACGGCAACTGCATTGTCATCGACTTGATTTGTTGGTAAAAAGCGAGAAACAACTGCTTCTTGCAGGTGAGATTGCGCGCCCATGGTCCGACGCACAGCTTGCCGCGCTTCTGGAGCAACAACACGGAACCCGCCTTTCGCGGCGATCGATCGCCGCCATCCGTCACCAGCTCGCGCTTCCCGACTGCCGCCGTCGCGCGGCGCTTGCGGACTACCGGATGGCAACGGAGGGATTTTCCGCGTTGCTGCCCCTGACGCCGTCGGTGCTCGCGGTGCATGTGCCATGCCGGGCAGGTGTCTACGAGATTCGCGCGCCGGTCGCCGTCGAGAACCGATGTCCCGCCGACGCGGTCGAGCGACTGCCGGTGGTGTATATCGGCTCGACACAGGGCTTGCGCAAGCGCCTGGCTGATCACCTGCGGGGCAGCAGTGGTAACATGATGCTTCACCGCCATCTGGCGGAAGGGAGGGCGAAGGTGAGGTTCCGGATCGTCGAGGAAAACTGGCGCGGCCTCGAACGGCGGCTGTATCTCGCGTACCGCGAGACCTTCGGCGTCCCGCCGCCGTGCAACCGGATGAGTCCATGAACAACAAGAACCGTGAATTGGAAAGCGCCTTGCGCAAGCAAGCAAGCAAGCAAGCCTGACGGCCATTTCGTGTCGCCGGAATGGATGGCTGCGCGAGCGGGTGCGATGAAGCCGGCCGACGAGATGGCCCAGGCGATGATGGCCGCGCTCGGTCTGACCGAGGCCGGCATCGCCGCGCGCAAAATCTTCCTTGAATTCACGGACGAGGATGCCGCCCGGCTCAAACGCCTGCACGGGCTGCTTTCCGGCACGGAGCAGGATTTCGCGCGGCGTTTCTACGATCATCTGCTGCGCTTCGAGGAAACGCGGCGGTTCATTCCGGACGAGGCGTCGCTCGATCGTCTCAGAACCACCCAGGCGCAGTACTTCGATACCCTCACGGCCGGGACCTATGACGCCGACTACGTGCGCCATCGCCTGCGCGTGGGCCTTGCGCATCAGCGCATCGGCCTGGAGACGCAATGGTATCTCGGGGCGTACGCCAAGTATCTCGCCGATGCGCTGCCCGACCTGTGGCAACGCCTCGGCGACGATCCCGACCTAGCCATCGCGACACTCCAGTCCCTGCTCAAGATCGTCCTGTTCGACATGGGACTGGCGATGGACACCTATGTCCATGCAGACCGGCAGGCGATCCTGTCCCTGCGGGAATACGCGGAACTGGTGTTCTCGGCGATTCCCGACGGACTAGCCGTGCTGACGGCCGACCTCACGGTCATCTCGATCAACCGCGCCTTTGCCCGGCGCTTCGAGTTGAGCGAGATGGATGCGCACGGCCAACCGCTGGCGATGCTGATCCGGGCGGAAGGTCTCGATCACCATTTGCACGAGGTTCGGGAAACCGGCATCGTCAAGCGTGACCTGTTTTTCGAAATGGCGCGCGCGCCGGATGGCCCGGCGATCCCCGTGCGCGCAACCCTGACTGGCATCCGCCTTGCGGAAGAAGAAGAAGAAGAAGAAGAAGCTCGTCTGCTGGTCATCGTGGAAGACATGACCGAACAGGCCCGCCTCCAGGACGCATTGCGGGAGAGCGAAACCACATTGCTGCGCGCCCAGGAAGTGGCGCGCATCGGCAGCTGGCGGCTCGATTTCCTGGCCGGGACGCTGGCCTGGTCGCCGGAGGTCTACAGGATTTTCGGCGTCGATCGGAAGGCAGCCATCCGTTATGGGACCTTCCTCGCCTGCGTCCATCCGGAGGATCGGGAGATGGTCGACGCGGCCTGGCAGGCGGCGCTCGCGGGCGCGCCCTACCACCTGCAACACCGCATCGTCGCGGATGGGGAAGCGCGCTGGGTGGAAGAACGGGCGGAGATCGAGTTCGATGGCGAACATCGGCCGATCAAGGCCGTGGGCACCGTGCAGGACATCACCGACCGCAAGGCGGCCGAAACGCGGATCGAAACTCTGGCGTTCTATGATCCCTTGACCGTGTTGCCCAACCGCGCCCTGTTCATGGATCGATTGCGCCACGAACTGGCGGCCGCCGAGCGACGCGGCCAGCGGCTGGCCCTGCTCTTCCTCGATCTGGACCGGTTCAAGGACATCAACGACACGCTCGGCCACGATGCGGGCGACCGCGTGCTCGTGGAGGTGGCGCGGCGCTTCCGGGAGGCCCTGCGCGAAGAGGAGACGCTCGCGCGGTTATCCGGCGACGAGTTCGTCATCATTGCGTCGGATTCCGGCAAGGCGGCCGTGCGCATCGCGGAGCGGATCGCCGAGGCATTGGCGACCCCGATAGCCGTGGGCGACCAGGGCTTCAGCGTCTCGACGAGCATCGGTATCGCCATTTTCCCGGAAGACGGGACATCTACCGAGGCACTGCTCAAGCATGCCGACATCGCCATGTATCGCGCCAAGGGCGCGGGCGGTGGCTACCGCTTTTACCGCGCCGAAATGGGCGAGGAACTGGCGCGCCGCCTGGGCATCGCCAAGCGGCTCGAAAAGGCGCTTATCAATGGACAATTGCAGCTCCATTATCAGCCGCAGGTGAATCTGGCGAGCGGCGCGCTGATCGGCGCCGAAGCCTTGATGCGCTGGACGGATCCCGAATGGGGTTCCGTCAGTCCCGCCGACTTCATCCCCATCGCTGAGGAGCGCGGCCTGATCGTTTCCCTGGGAGAATGGGCGCTCGCCGCGGCCTGCGGGCAGGTGCGCCAATGGGAAACGGACGGCCGCCCGATGCCCGGGAGAGTCGCCGTCAATGTCTCGGCCAGACAATTAGAGGACGACGGTTTCGTGGACACCGCCATACGGATTGCACGAGAGAACGGCGCCGCTCCCGCCCGCATCGAGCTCGAACTGACCGAGAGCGGCATGATGCGCGACCCGGACCGGGCCGTGGAGATCACGCAGGCCCTGGCGGCCGCCGGGTTCTCGTTATCGATCGACGATTTCGGAACCGGCTATTCCTCGCTGTCCTATCTCAAGCGATTCCCGGTGAGCCGGCTCAAGATCGATATCTCTTTCGTGCGCGACATGTTGAGCGACCGAAACGATCGCTCCATCGTCGGCACGATCATCGCGATGGGCCGCGGCATGGAACTGGAAACCCTGGCCGAAGGCATCGAGCATGCCGATCAGGCGACGGCTTTGCTGGCCATGGGATGCCATCTGGCGCAAGGATTTCATTTCGGAAGACCCAAGCCAGCAGATCGTTTCGAGGAAAGCTGGTTGACGAAACGTTGATCACTGCCATTATCGATCATGTGGAAGGCATTTCATGTGGCCTTCCCCTTGTAAGGGGTGCCGGCATTCACCTTGCCATGACCCTACCGTGCCGCATACCACATGGGGTTGCAAGCCGGAACCCCAGAAATTTCCGTCAAGCGATCAACATGGTTTGTTTCGCACCCGGTCGATACGCTCCTGCATCGCCTGCATGACTTCTTCATGGGTATGCGCCTGGCGTTGGGGTCGTCGGCCTCCCGCAGGGCTTCCTCGACCTCACGGGTCATGCACTCTCGTATTCCTCCGGCCACAGCGTTTGTTCCATGCGCAGCGACGCTTGGCCCAACAGGTGCAGCAGACCAAACAGGCGCATGTCGTCGGTGGCGACGATGTGCTCCCGAATCCGTTCCTGGATCGCCTCGCTGGCACTGTGCGCTTCTGGTGAGGCGGTGGCTTCGGGAACTCCACTTCCTCGGCGATCCGCGCCCAAGCGCTGGCCAGCGTCTCGATGCTGGACACGCTCATTTGCTCATCCACTTGCGCAGCAGGCGCTGTTTCAGGGCGGCGCGCTCTTGCGGGTTGCGTCCCTTGTGGTTGGCGATGCGATCCGCCGTGGCGGCCTGGCGCTTGACGGGCCAGTAGGAGCGGCCGTCCTTGCCCATCGACCAGACGCTGCTGACCTGGTTTTCCAGCAAGGGCAGGTGGGCGCTCAGCGCATCCGGCGATGCACTGGCCAGCGCCGTGCGTTCGCGAGTTCGCCAGCGCTGATGCCAGAGCTTCTTGTCCTCGCGCTCGCTGCGGCACGTCGTGTGCCCAACGATGGGTGTCTTGCGGCGGCTGCGACTCATAACGTGTCTGTCTCCCAGAACATTCAGGACTGATCCCAGGCGTCGATGGTCAAGACCAGATCGGCAGGACAGGCGGCCACACGGTCGGCATGCACTTCGACCTTTCCCATCCAGCCGGGCGGCTGGGCGTATTCCTCGCTTTCGTCGATACCGAAAATCCAGACGCCATCCTTGGACGGCTGGATGCCGCCGCCCTCAATCAGCGGCAGCACGTCGGCAGCGCGAGCGGTGTAGCGGTTTGGGTAGCCGCCTCCGGCGAGCTTGGCAACCGTGCCCGCTTCCGTCAGGCGCTCAATCCAGCGGATGCCGTCCGCGCCTGTCTCCCACTGCGCCAGGATGGCCGCACGGCGGGCCTCCTGGTCGGCGCGGTCGCGTTCCTCAGGGCTTTGCGTCGATATGACGATCCACCAGCCGATCATTCGGCACCGTCCAATCCGCCGTAGTACAGGCTGTCCGGGTACAGCGCCGTCAACCGCGACAGCGTGTCCTGTATCTCTTCCAGCTTGGTCATCATGTAGGAAACCTGCTCGTCCAGATCACCGGCCAGCTCGAACAGGTCGGCAACCTGGCTGCGCGATCCCTCGTTGATGACGGCCATCGCCAGTTGGTGCAACTTCAGCAGGTCGGTGCGAAGCTGCGGCGGGGCGGCGTCTTCGCCATCGTTGAGATCGTCGCGCAGCTCGTCCATGGCATCGACCGCACGCAACAGCGAATGCGTCTCGAAATTCTCCGGAGACAGCTTGTCCCATTCTTCGTCGGTAATGCGCGCGGCCATCGTGACGTTCCTGGTCAGGCGGTGGCGAGCGTCAGGTGCCCGACCGGCTCGGATGCCGGGCGCACCTTGATTTCGATGTCGTAACCGAGGCGATTCAGGCAGTCCATCAGCTTGCGCTCGGACAGGTTGGTGAAATCGCCGTGCATCATGCCCGACACCTTCGGTTGCGGGATGCCCATGCGCTTGGCCGCGGCTTGTTGTGTCAAGCCAAGCGCACGCATCGCTTTCCTGATCTCGACTACCAGGCCGGTTTTGATTTTCAGTTTCTCGGCATCGGGCAGTCCAAGGTCGGCAAAGACGTTGCCCGAGCTGCGTTGAACCTCGACGCCTTCAATGATTCGTTTTTGCATTTCGTAGCTCCTGTGCCAATGCTTCGGCCACCTTCAGCCGAGCGCGGATGATGTCCATGTCCACCTTTGGCGTGGCGATCCCGCTCTTGCTCTTCTTCTGGAAGCAGTGCAGGACGAACACCGCTTCCGCAAACTTCACCGTGTAGACCGCCCGATACGTGCCACCGGCATCGTCTTCGATGACTTCCAGCACACCGGCACCGCCAAAGCCCTTGAGCACCTTGGCCGCGTCGTCCTGGTCGCCCATCTGCGCCAGCGACAGCGCGTAACCGAAACGCCGACGCACGTCCGGCGGCAACGCCATCAGATCCTTGTAGCTGCTCGCGATCCATTCGAGCGGTTTTTCTTTGTCGGTCATGATGGCATCTTATACCTGTTCAGGTAATTTCACAAGTACGGCAGGTTCAAGGGGCATGTCGTGAAACACTTGTTTTACGACACCTCCGCAAAAGTCATGTGCACCAACCCATGGATGGCCTCAAAATTGTGCGGAAAACTCTGTCGCCACGCGCTACCATACGGAAACCTATTTCTGATGGTTATCCGCCTATGTTGATTGGCTACATGCGCGTGTCGTCTGACACCGACCGACAGAGCACGAACTTGCAGCGCGATGCACTGCTCGCCGCCGGCATCGATCCGCGTCACCTGTTCGAGGATCACGCCTCAGGCGCGAAGGATGACCGCGCCGGCCTGGCGCAGGCGCTGGAATTCGTCCGGCCCAGTGACGTGCTGGTCGTGTGGAAGCTCGACCGGCTCGGCCGCTCGCTGTCGCATCTGCTTGGCATCGTGACCTCACTCAAGGATAAGCGGGTGGCGTTCCGCTCGCTGACGGAGAACCTGGACACCACGACGCCATCGGGCGAGTTCCTATTTCAGGTGTTCGGCGCACTCGCGCAATATGAGCGCGCCTTGATCCAGGAGCGCGTCGTCGCGGGGCTGACCGCCGCGCGCAAACGCGGTCGGATCGGCGGCCGACCACCTGCCATCGTTGGCGAGAAACTGGACGCCATCATTGCCGCGCTCGATGGCGGCATGTCCAAGGCGGCGGTGTGCCGTAACTTCAATGTCAAGCGCACCACCTTGATCGAAACGCTGGCGCGGGTCGGCTGGCCCGCACCATCGCAACCAGGAGCGTAGGGGCATGGCGGACGGCAACGCGGAAGATCAGTGGCTGTTGGCACCGGCCGAACGCGAGCTGGTGATGACCAAGAACCGAGCGACCCGGCTGGGCTTTGCCATCCTGCTGACCTTCTTCCGCGAGCGCGGCCGTTTCCCGCGCGACGAAACCGAAGTCGAGGCACAGGGCATAGCCGCGCTCGCCAAACAATTAGACGCACCCGCGCCCATTGACGGCGAAGCCTTCCTCACGGGCCGCACTGCCGAGCGGTTGCGCGGCGAAATCCGTGCGCGTTTCGGCTTCCGCGAAGCGACGGTGGCCGACGCTGAGCTGCTGACGGAGTGGCTGCGCGATCATGTTGCCGGAGAAGTCGGCGGTGACATCGAGCCGATGATCGAACGGCTGGAAGGACGTTGCCGCGAACTCGCCATTGAACCTCCGACACCAGACCGGATGGAGCGCATCGCGCGTAGCGCGTTGCGTGCCCACGAAGACCGCTTTCATAACGGAGTCCATGAGCGGCTGCCGCCCGCAACCCGCGAACGCCTGGATGCCTTGCTGCGCCCCGAAAAATCGGGCCACGGGGAGAGCGCCGTTGAAGATGCTCAAGGCGAAGCCGCAGGCAGCGCGCCGGCCGTTCTGCTGAAACTGCGCGGCAGTCCCGGCCGCCCAAGTCTTGCCAGCATGCAGGACGAGTTGGCGAAGCTGGAACTGATCCGGGGCATCGACCTTCCCGCCGATCTATTCGACCAAGCTTCGCCGCGCGATCTGGAGCGCTGTCGCCAGCGTGTGTCGGTCGAGGTTCCCCGCGATCTGCGCCGGCATCCCGATGCCGCGCGCCTCACTTGGCTGGCCGCTTTCGTCTACCTGCGCGCCCGCAGCCTGACCGATGACCTGGTGGACTTGTTGATCGAAACCATCCACCAGATCGGCGCGCGTGCCGAGCGCAAGGTCGAGCGCGAACTGCTGGAAGATCTCAAGCGCGTGTCCGGCAAGCAGAACCTGCTGTTCAACCTGGCCGACGCTACGTTGGCCCAGCCGGATGGCGTGGTGCGCGACGTGGTGTTTCCGGTGGTCGGCGAGCAGACGCTGCGCGATCTGGTCAAGGAGTGGAAGGCCACCGGCCCGACCTATCGCATCACGCTGCGCACGGTGATCCGCAATTCGTACCAGGGGCACTACCGGCGCATGGTGCCGACCTTGCTGGCCGCGCTGGAATTCCGTTCCAACAACGACCGCCACCGCCCGGTGATGGATGCACTCGACTTGGTGAAGCGCTTTGCCGACACCAAGGTGCACGTTTTCCCGGCTGACGTGGATGTGCCGCTCGATGGCGTGGTACGCGGCCTATGGCGCGAAGCCGTGATGGAGAAGGACGCCGCCGGCCGGGATCGCGTCAACCGCGTCACCTATGAAATCGCGGTGCTGGAAGCGCTGCGCGAGCGGCTGCGCTGCAAGGAAATCTGGGTGGTCGGCGCAAACCGCTACCGCAACCCCGACGACGATCTGCCGACCAACTTCGAGCAAAACCGCGAGGACTACTACCGGGCGCTGAGTCTGCCGCTCGATGCGGAGCGTTTCATCGCCGACTTGCAAGCCGAGATGCGCGAGGCGCTGTCCACCTTCGACGCCGGCTTGAAGAAGAACCCATTCGTCCGGCTGAGCAGCAAGGGCGGTGGCTGGATCACGCTGACGCCACTTGATGCGCAACCCGATCCGCCCAATCTGACTGCGCTCAAGGCCGAACTCAACGCCATCTGGCCGATGACCAGCCTGCTCGATATGGTCAAGGAAACCGATCTACGGCTGAGCTTCACCGATGCCCTGAAAAGCCCGACCTCCTACGAGACGATGGATCGCTCGGTGTTGCAGCCGCGCCTGCTGCTGTGTCTGCACGGCCTGGGCACCAATGCCGGCTTGCAGCGCATGGCCGGACTGGATTCCGGCACCACGGCACGCGACTTGGCTTATGTGCGCCGCCGTTACATCAGCGTGGACGCGATGCGTCGCGCGATTGCCATCGTCGCAGACGGCACACTGCATGCCCGCAACCCAGTGATCTGGGGTAGCGGCACCACCGCCTGCGCGTCGGACTCCAAACACTTCGGCGCATGGGATCAGAACCTCACCACGCAATGGCACGTCCGCTACGGCGGGCGCGGTATCATGATCTACTGGCACGTCGAGCGCAGCTCGCTGTGCATCCATTCGCAGCTCAAGTCGCCGTCGTCGTCGGAAGTGGCGTCAATGATCGAGGGCGTGATCCACCATTGCACCGAGATGGAGGTGGATCGGCAGTATGTCGATTCGCACGGCCAGAGCACGGTCGCGTTCGCCTTCTGCCGACTGCTCGGCTTCCAGTTGCTGCCCCGGTTGAAGGCGATCCACTCACAGAAGCTGTACCGGCCGGAAACCGGCAAGGCCGATGCCTACGCCAACCTGCAACAGATTCTGACCAAGCCCATCGACTGGGACTCGGTGCGGCAACAGTACGACCAGATGGTCAAGTACGCCACCGCGCTACGCCTAGGGACGGCGGAAACCGAAGCCATTCTACGACGCTTCACCAAGAAGAACGTACAGCATCCGACCTACAAGGCGTTCGCTGAGTTGGGTAAAGCGATCAAGACCATTTTCCTGTGCCGCTACCTGCACGACGAGGCGCTGCGCCGGGAAATCAACGAGGGGCTGAACGTGGTCGAGCAGTGGAACGGCGCGACAGACTTCGTATTCTTCGCCCGCCGTGGCGAGATGGCGAGCAACCGCCGCGAGGATCACGAAGTCAGCATGCTCGCGCTGCACCTGATCCAGAACTGCATGGTCTATATCAACACGCTGATGATCCAGAAGGTCTTGGCCCTGCCGCACTGGCAAGGCAGGTTCACGCCGCGCGACTACGCCGCCCTGACGCCGCTGATATGGGAACACGTCAACCCATATGGGCGGTTCGACCTGGACATGAATACCCGGCTTGATCTGCCGTGATCGAGATGGCGGTTGATGACACGACTGCTTGTTCTACCCCAAGGTGCAGGAAGTACCTTCTGCTTGTGATGGCAGGACAAAACAATCGAGTTGGCGCAGGAGGTCGGGAATGTCGTCACGCGGGCCGGGGAGCCACGCAGCGTCAAGGGCATTGCCTTCGCGCAGGATGCGTTCGACTTCGCCTCGCAGGGGGCCTTCGCCGATGAGGACTAGGCGCAAGCGGTCGATGGCTTCAGGGTGTTCGTGACGCAGCCGAACGAAGGCACGGGCGAGAGAGGGTTGATTCTTGACGGTCTGCATGCGCCCGACGGTACCGAGCAGCCAGTGTTTGCCGGGTTGAAAAGGGCACCAGGGAGCAGCAGGTGGGGGACATTCAGCCGGTTGGAAGAGATCGGTATCGACGCCATTCGCAATCAACGAGCGGTGCTTGGCAGGGATGCCGATGGCGCGCTCCAGATAGTCGTTGAGGTCCTCGGAAACTGCGATGTAATGGCTGACGAAAGGCTTGTAGAGTTTTCGGACCTTGATGTAGCGCGGATTCGTGCCGTTCGGATCATGCGCATCCCAGCCATGTTCGGCGTGGATGCGCGACGGAATACGGGCAAGCCAGCCGAGTGGAACGAGTTCAAGCGCAGCAAGGTTACAGGTATGAAGGACGTCAGGTTTCAGTTGCCTGAGCAATCGGTAGATCTTTGGGTACAGCGGAATGGCGTGCCCTGGTTGTTTGTTCAGTGCTATGAATTGCACATCGGGGCGTTCGATACGTTCCTTGAAGTCGCTGATTGTTGTTAATGAGAGGACGATATGCTCATAGCGGTCAGCCGGGAGACGGTTGATAAGTTGAACAACGACGTTTTCCAGACCGCCAATGGAGAAGCTGTAAACGACGTGGACAATTCGGCGGCGCTTCATGATCAGGCGAAGGTATTGCTCAGAAAGGCATCGAACATGAGAAGCGACCACAGTGGGGCTGAGAAATCCCGTTGGCCACTCTGGTGCTTTTCCAGCATGAAGCGGAGGGTATTGGCGTTGAAGTAACCAGTTTCGGCGAGACGGGGGCCCAGAATGGCATTGCGCGCCCGTTCTGCGAGTGGGCCGCGAAGCCATCGGGCAAGCGGAACCGAAAATCCCATTTTGGGACGATACAGCACATCATTCGGCAAATGAGGTTCCATGGCTTTCTTGAGCAGCCACTTTCCTTCTTGTCCCTTGATTTTCAGGCTCGATGGGAGCGTCGCCAGCCATTCGACCAACACATGGTCCATCAAGGGTTCGCGTACTTCGAGGGAGTGCGCCATGCTGGCGCGGTCTACCTTGGTGTTGATGTCACCAACAAGCCAGGTTTTGTAGTCCAGATACTGGATGATGGCAAGCGGATCGTCCGTCTGAGCCTGATTCGCTTGTTGGCGGAACAAATCCAGGGTGTTGTAGCCGGCCAGTTGCTGCTTGAATTCGGTTGTATAGAGTTGATCACGCTGTTCGCTGCGCTGTAGCGACACCGTACGCAAGTAAGCTTCCACTGGATCGCAGGCGAGGGACTGGAAGGTGGTTTTAGCTCGCAACGGCCGTGGAGCCCAATCGGCTTTAGGGTAGAGTCTTCCGAGGGTGCCAAATAACGGTCGGCGCACGGCAAGCGGCAAAGCACTGCGTGCGCGTTCTTCCATCATGTGTAGACGGTATCGGCGGTAGCCTCCAAAGCTTTCATCTCCGCCATCCCCGGATAGGGCAACTGTGACATGTTGCCGGGCCAACTGGCAGACCCGATAGGTCGGAATTGCCGAGCTGTCCGCGTAGGGTTCGTCGTAAAGCCAGGCTAGGTGATCAATGAGGTCGAAATCGTCGCTGTCGACAATATCGAGATGATGTGCCGTGCGGTAGCGTTCCGCCACCATGGCAGCAAAACTGGATTCATTGAATTTGGGATCCTTGAATCCGATGGCGCAGGTGCGAACCGGGTTGGGCGAGATTTCTGCCATCATCGCGACCACAGTACTGGAGTCCACCCCCCCGGAAAGGAAGGCGCCCAGCGGCACGTCGGCAATCATCCTGAGCTGGATGGATTCCTTGAGATGATGTTCCAACTGGACCAGCGCATCCGTTTCAGGAATAGGATTGTCGAGGCTGAACCGGACGTCCCAGTAAGGAATAGGGGCTGGAATGGATTTTCCGCGCCGCACGGTCAGGGTGTGGGCGGGAGGTAGTTTTTTAGCCGTCGAGTAGATACAGCGTGGGTCGGCGACGTAGCCGAGGGTGAAGTATTCTTCTACTGCAAGTGGGTCGATTTGACGGCGAAATGCAGGATGGGCAGTGACGACTTTCAGTTCCGATCCGAAGATGAAGGTCCCGTCATCGAGGAGGGCGTAGTGTAGCGGTTTGACCCCCATGCGGTCACGGGCAAGAAACAGCGTTTCCTTATTCCTGTCCCAAAGTGCAAAGGCAAACATGCCGCGAAAGCGGTCAACGCAGGCAGAGCCCCAGCTTTCCCATGCGTGTACGATGACTTCCGTATCGCTTCGGGTGTGAAAATGATGGCCAAGTGCTTCAAGCTCAGGGACAAGCTGCTGGAAGTTGTAAATTTCGCCATTGAAGACGACGCAAACGCTGCCGTCTTCGTTGAATAAAGGTTGCTGTCCTGTTGCCAGGTCTATGATCGATAAGCGGCGGTGACCAAGCGCCAGGCCGGGTTCCAGATGAATACCCGCTTCGTCGGGGCCGCGATGCAATTGGATGTCGTTGATGCGGGAAATCAAGTCGCGTGAGTAGTCTTGCTTGCCGCGTGTGTCGAAGAGGCCGGAAATGCCGCACATGTTTATTGTTGTCCTGAGGCGTTTGCCATTTTTTTGATATTTTCCGCGTTGGCTGCAACAAAGCGGGTGAGACGTTCCAAGGCGATTGGATCCATTGGGGTATAAAGGGCCACTACAGCGCCGTGATCGCCTTGGCCAAGAAGCTGGTTGCGTGCGGTCAAGAGTTTGCCTTTGACTGGGCTTGCTGTTGCTTCGTTACCGATCAGATACCAATAGATAGCCATCAGCTGGAGTGGATTCCCACTGGTTTGTTGGGTGAGGTTCGCAATTTGAACCGGAACGGTTGTGTTACCCACAGCTATTTCACCAGGCGATTGCGAGGTGATTCGCCAATCAGAATTCTGGTAGGTTGCCAGCATGTTGGTAGAGGAGATCAATTTTCGCTGCGGACTTTGATTTTTATATTGTGCAATGTACAGGCCGAGAGGTACGCCCTCAAAATCAACTTGTACATTTCCTTCTGCTGTCGGGTTCTGCCAGTCAGGTTTGAATTCGAAGGCCTTGGCCTTGTGAGCGGGAAACTCTGAAATGGAAAATTGGAGGGTGCGGGTGGGGAGAGTATCGGCGTTAACTGTGAGTTGACGGTAGATCAGCGGCCCGGTAACGACGAAGGCTGCCAACAGTGTTGCTGTCTTGGCAAGTACCAAAGATTGCTGGGGGCGGGGAGTGCTGTCGTTAGATATGTCAGTCTCAGTTGTGATGGGGCGCACCTCTGCCCATCGCATGGAAACGGCAAAAAGAGCACCGATTACCAGTCCAAAAAATACCCAACCGTAGATCAGATGGTCTACCCCGGCAGCCAATTTGTTACCGGAAAGATGACCAAGCATGACGATCAGGTATGCTCTGAGCCAATTTGCAACGATTGGAACGAGAAGCGCGGCCAGCATGAACAAAAGGCGGCGCTTGGTGCTCGTAAAGTTAAGATAAGCGAAGAGGGTTCCAACCATAAGTGAGGCGATGATGTAGCGAATGCCGCTACATGCTTCAACGACCGACCAGTTGCCAGAAGGAATGACAAACTGCAAACCTTCTCGGTAGACAGGAATACCCGAGACTCGAAGGGCCAGAACGGTGAAGTCGGCAGTCCAATTCATGAGTTTGGGCATCATGAACTCGCCAAATGGTATGGCGAATAGCAAAAAAAACAGCGGGAAAGCGAGCCTTTTTGCAAGCGGGAGACCAATCAGAGAAATGATGGTGACGATGACAATCAGTCCGAGCGCTGGTTGGGTTACCGCGTTTACCGCTGCCAATTCACCCAGTAGCCATAGAAAACCAAGTGGAATTGTGAGAAACGTCAGGAGATAGCGGGGGTCGGGAGAGTGTTTAGAAAGCTCCTTGCGCTCACTCCAGATCAGCCAAAATGCTATGGGAAGTACTGCATAGCCATGCGCATAAGTATCAGAGGTATCCCAGAGGTTGATGATGCTCCTGAAGGTATCCAGATACCAGTATCCGAGCCACATAAAGAGCAGCAGGGAAGTGATAATGACAGGTGTCCAATTGAGGGAGCGAGGTTTGGTTGAAAAAGTGAACAAGGGATCCTCAAGGGGGAGGCAAGTAAGGTCCAATTATGCCGATTTGATTTTCCCAATTGTAATTGCTACAGATGCGCAATCTGGCGTTTTCTCCAGTGACCTGAGCGACCTCGGGTGATTGAATGAACTCGCCGATGATTTTTGCATAGTCATCTGGTGCTGACGCGCGCCGTAGTTCGGAATCGGGAAAGTCGCTGAATACTTCATCGCATTGTCTGTCCAAGACGACGGGTTTGCCCATGGCCAAGGCCTCAAGGACTTTGTTTTGTAAGCCGCGAGAGGTTTTGATCGGGGCAACGATTATCCTTGCATGTTTCAAATAGGGGCGGACATCGTCAACGGTACCCGTGACCGAAACGTGCTGACTTTCAAGGGCTTGAAGCTGTGAAGAAGGGGAGCGCCCGACCGCATAAAAGCGAATACTCGGATGGCGACTGACCAACAATGGCATAACTTGGTATATAAACCACTGGGCTGCCTGATCGTTGATCCAATAATTCATGGTGCCGGTGAATACGATCGGAATTTCATCTTCTGCGTATGGAGAAGAAAGTTCGTGCTTTGCATTGAAATAGGCAGTGTCAACACCGTTCCGTATCACATCAACGTGGAAAGCGTTTTCTGGCGATAATCTGCAGAAAGCACGTTTTTCCTCTTCACTGACGAAAAAGGTACGAGTTGATTTTGCAGAAATCCGGCGTTCGTAATTGAGAAGAACCTTACTTTCTCGGGAAAATAGCCATTTCATTACGCCGCGCTGAGTTTTTGAATAGGCTTTCCATTTGAGTGAATCAACATCGACCAGGTCCAGAAAGATTGGCAAGCGTGTCTTTGTTTCGACGTATTGAGCCATACCTGAACAAAAAACGATTGCGGCTTCAATGTTGTGATTCTGGATTGTTTCGGATACCCAGCGTTGCATTTTGGCATCACGAAAGTAACGGACTGTTAGAGGGTCACCAGACAGCAAGCCATTGAGTGCTCGCAGGCGGGCTGCTACTGGAAACAGTTGAATTGCCTTGATATCTGTACAGAATTCCTGCAAGGCCGGGATATAGCTTAGATCGGCAGCATCGTCGACGAATGTTCCCAAAAATACCTTGTGATCTCTGGATAGGTATTTTAGAAGGTGAAAAGAGCGAAGCTTGTCACCTTTGTTGGGCGGATATGGAATACGGTGTACAAGGTACAGCAGATTTGCCATGTTCAGCCGAGATTACGCACAAGATACGGGCCAATGGCATTGGCAATAGGGATCGGCAAGCGTTGCCACAGCGCGATGAACAGACGATATTTAGGATTCATCGGATTGTTTTGGGGAATGCCATCGCGATTCAGCAGCACGTACTCGTAATTCAGTTGCTGGGCTTCGAATTCCCATAGTCTTTTGAATTCGAAAGATCCTGTTCCTTTCTTGCTGCGTCCGAGATCGAAAATGTGACATCCGCGTGCGGCCGCACGCTTCATGAGTTCCCAGTACTTGAGGTCGTTAGCCGCCAGATTTCGCGCGGACATTTTTTCTCCCGCATAGTAGGCCATTACGCGATCCCGGAAATAAAACGAAAGAATGGCCGAGACAGGTACTCCGTCCTTTGTGCGGATAGTCAGAATTTCGCACTTATCCTGAAAGACACGTTTCAGCTCAGAAAAGTAGCGCTTGGGTAGTGCTGGAGTTCCGTGGTCACGAACATTTTCAGCATAGACGGGGAAGAACTCATCGACATCGTCATCATGCGTAGCATACAAGCCGAGCTTGATAGCTTTTCGCACCATATTGCGGCGCTTCTGCGGGATGCAAAGCATCTTCTCGTCAAGAACACTCGGGATTTTCCGTACAAACGTGACATAGAGATCTTGCGTCGGCCAATCGGGATGTCTGGGATGAATGTTACGAAACTCTATGTGCTCCACACCGAGTCGCTTGCCCAGATCGATTGCCGCCTGCTCCAGTGCATGTGATGCTTGAGGAGCTATAGCTGCTATGCCTCCGTATACTGCAAAAGGCAGCGCAACGAGTGCATTGCCAAACAGTCTGCTATTGACGTGCGCCAGCGGAAGGACGCCTGTAATTTGGCCTTCTTTTTCCGCGTATAGAAAATAGCATCGATGATGGAAAACACCGGAAATCAGTTGCTGCCACCCAGACAGATGAAAGAAGGTGGCATCGGGGCAGCTTTCTACAAAGCTGTCCCAAACTCGCGCCTTGGTGGCGTCATCTTCATGAAGCTGCCGGACAATCATTGGCGAGACATTGGATCAAGATAGATTTGATCCATTCTTCCCCATTTGAAATCTGCCAAGAGGCGGCGTAGTTTCCCCTCCATTTTTTCCAGATTTACGTAATGACGAAACCTGGTTTTTGCGCTGATTCCTTCGATACGGGGTTGGTTGGCATCAATCTCCCAAGGGTGGAAGTAAAACACAGCAGATAGATTCTCCGTGGTGTTTATGTGCCGTATCATCCAGGCAGAGATGTTGTAGGGCAGGAGCCGGAAGAAGCCACCACCGCTGGCCGGCCAGTTTTTTTCAAACATTCTTAGTGTGGTGGGGGGGATCTCCAACAGGCTGCCCCTTTTGTGAGCATGCCGAGGCGCGTCAGGCATACCATAGTGGTCATGCTTGACTGGGTAGATGCTTGAGCTGTAGAGGTAACCGGCACGCTCCAGGCATTCGAATGCCCAAAGATTATTTTCCCCAATTGAGAAACTCGGGGCGCGATAACCCTTCACAGCGGCGCCAGACAAATCCTCAAGAACAAGTTTTGCGACGTGGATATCGGAGTAGAAACTCTCCGGGGTTTGGTCACTGGCTCGCTCATGACCATAACCATGACTGGCGATTTCATGACCGGCGGAAACGATCTGGCGAACGATGCCAGGATAGCGCTCCGCAATCCATCCCAGTGTAAAAAAAGTTGCTTTGGTTGCGTGCTCATCGAGCATGGCGAGAATGCGGTCAATATTTTGCTCAACGCGGCATTCCCTGCTACTCCATTCGCTTCTGGGCACGTGAGGTGCCAATGCCGACACCTGGAAATAATCCTCGACGTCGACCGTCAGCGCATTAACAGGGGCGGCCGACATATCAGGCAGTTGCTACAGATCTGACTATTAACCAACTACTTAGATCTTCTGCGATTCGTTGTGCCGCACGACCATCCCAAAGTTCGGGGATGCGTCCGCGCTTGCCGTTTCCAGAGAGGGTTTCTTCGGTCATGCGACGAATGAGCGGAATGTCACGCCCTACCATGGTATTGGTGCCCTGTTCAACCGTGATCGGCCGTTCTGTATTCTCGCGCATGGTTAGGCATGGAACTCCCAGCGCAGTGGTTTCTTCTTGCAGACCGCCAGAGTCTGTAAGCACAATCCGAGCGGAGGCCATCAGGCCAAGCATTTCGAGATAACCCTGTGGCGGCAGCATGATCATGCTGGGCGTATCAATCAGTTGCTGCAGGCCAAAACGTTCGATGTTGGTCTTGGTGCGCGGGTGTAGCGCGAATACCAGCGGTAGCTTCTCGGAAATTCTTCGCAGTTCGGTCAGAAGCGATGAAAGGGTATCTGCATGATCGACATTGGACGGGCGATGCAGTGTTACGAGCCCATAACCTTCAGGTGTCGAGATGCGTTTCGGGTCAATACCGTGCTCCTGCAAAGTCGTCGCCGGATCTCGCGCGAATTTCTTGTTCTCCAAGAGTGAGTCAATCATGACGTTACCGACGAAACGAACCCTGTCTGCAGAGATTCCCTCACGTATGAGGTTGCCTTCAGCGCTACGTTCTGTGGTGTAAAGGAGGTCGGCGATCTGGTCGGTTAGAACGCGGTTGATTTCTTCTGGCATGCCGCGGTCATAGCTGCGTAGTCCGGCTTCGACGTGTACGACGGGGATGTTTTTTTTCACTGCGACTAGGGTGCAGGCGAGCGTCGAATTGACGTCACCTACGACAAGGATGCACGAGGGCTTTCTTTCATCGATCACAGGTTCAAATCGCTTCATCACTTCAGCAGTTTGAACAGCGTGAGACCCTGATCCGACCTCCAGATTAATATCCGGCTTGGGCAGTCGTAGATCATCAAAAAGCTTGTCGTTCATGTCTTTGTCGTAATGCTGGCCTGTATGAACCAACAGCGTTGGAATGGCGGGCACATTCTCCGAAAAGGCTCGCAGGATTGGGGCCATTTTCATGAAATTGGGACGGGCCCCGACTACACAGATAACGGGTCCCAAGCCTTGGGGCCATTGCTCAAGTTTCGACATTTTCTTTGACTCTCAAATTATCAGCAGAAAGGTTGCCGCTATGGAGCAACCTTTCCATTAGATTCAGGGTGGCACTGTTGATTCGTTCGAGTTGCAGCAGACTTTGCTCGAGGCGAGCAAGCCGTTCCACGACGTGCTCAGCACTGAGGACTGCGAGCAATTGTTCGGGGGGAAGGGGGGCTGATACGCCTGATCCGAGCGATGAGTTGCTGATGAGTGACGCGTTGGTGCCAGACAGTGAGACGAGATTGGCCTGTGAAGAAATCTGGGTTTCGCCGCCGATTGTCTCCTCAAAAATCTCTCTAGCTACTTCTTCTACATCCTGGATATTGAAACTGTCTTGCTGGTTGAGAAAACCAAATAGCAACAGGCGGTCGCATACGGAATTGATTCGGCGCGGAATGCCACTGCTGGCTTTGAAAATTGCCTCGAACGCCGAGGCTGTGATCTTTGGACTTTCCTTGGCACCAGCCAGCTTGAGGCGATGTTCAATGTATGCCTGGGTTTCAATAACATCTAGTGGGCCAATGTGACAGGCCGCGATGACGCGTTGACGAAATTGCATCATGTGCGGACTTTGCAGTATCTGACGAAACTCGGGCTGGCCGATTAGGAAGCTTTGCAGCAATGCCTGATTTCCGTACTGGAAATTGGACAGCATGCGAAGTTCTTCGACCGCGCGGGCAGTAAGATTCTGCGCTTCGTCAACAACCAGTAAGCAACGCTTTCCCTTGGTTGCCATGCTGATCAGGAAAGCTTCCAGCGACATCAGGACATCGGATTTTGCGACATCCTTGGTGCGTAGTCCAAATGCGGCACCGACCAAGCGCAATGTATCGTCAGCATCTAGTTGGGTACTGACCAGTTGGGCTGCGACTACTTTCTCAGAGTCTAAGTTTTCGAGTAATCCACGAACTATAGTAGTCTTCCCTGCACCTACTTCTCCAGTGATTACAATGAACCCTTCGTTTTGGTGCATGCCGTACTCAAGATAAGCCTGAGCACGGCGATGCTGCTTGCTGCCAAAGTAGAAGGTGGGGTCCGGATTCAGCTGGAAGGGTTTGCTGTTCAGTCCGTAGAATGCTTCGTACATGCGTTTAGTAGGTGTAGATCACGGTACCGATCAGGGCGTTTTCCTTGAAGGAAACTGTTCCGTCGGATTCGGTGTGGCGGAGACTCAAGGAGCCGGTGGTTTTTGTACCGAGCTTGGTGGCGAGATTCAACTGGTATTGGTTAGTTGATGTTCTCAGAGAATTGCTACCTATGCCTGTGCTTTCCTGGCGAGACAGTAACGCATTCAGCGTTGATAGTGAGCTGATTTGGTGTGAATAGTTGATGATGAAACCCTCCTGCCGTATTTCTGATGCACGGGAGAAGTCGTCAGTTGTTGTTGCGGCAGCTAAGGTTGATTGGCTCAGGTTCCGATTTACCAAGAAGGTGATGGAGTTGCGCGCGCCAAGAAAAACTAGCGCTAACTGCTGGCGACGCTGGATCGTCGCCCGTGAGGCCAGAAAGCTACTTGTGACTTGGGCATTGGGGTCCAGCGTTGGATGTGTCAGGAAAAAGCTCTGGATGGCAGCAGTTCGAGCGGGCTCCGGCAAGCCGGCATATTGGGCTGCAATCACATCGTAGAGGCTACCGTAGCCCTGGCTGGCAAATTGGTTGGGTAGCACGGAAACATCGCGTGTGTCAGTGAACCGGATGCTACTCATTGGGAAACGATGCGAGAGGCTGATGTTATGCCCGTCACCGAAGAAGCGTCGTTCTTTGAATGCGGAGAGTTGGGTCCGTTCTGTGGGGTTCCATTCAAAGCCGTAACCGTGCGTAGTTTTCCCCTGTTGATCCATGGAGGCGTAATTGTTTTCCTCCCTGCCACCAGAACCAAGGATGCGGAACTGTGGCGTGATTGCATAGGTAAGTTGGCCGGTAAAGCGGCTGGCGTCGGTTTGGCGCCCGGTGCTGTAATTTACATTTTGAGTGCTAGCATCTGCTGACCACTGTAGATTCCGGAATGGTGTGCTCCCCTTGAGTTGCCCTGCCCACTCCGAAACATCAATGTTTGCCACCCTGTTTGCATCGGAGCGCGTGGTCGATTGGTTGTAGCGCAGTGAATAATCTACCACCCCCCCGAGTTGGCCTCGCATAGAGGGTGTCAGGCCGAAAGTTCGAGTTTCCGTCGAATTAGCATTGACTGTGCCGGTGCCTGGCGATTGTGCGCCAAATGCCGATATCGATTGTTGCGCAATGCGGGCATTGGCATCTACGAACACCCAGTTGTCCACTGCCTCCAAGGTGGCAAAGCTGTTCAGGCTATTTTGTGTGCGACTGTGATCCGATTTTGCATACATCTGGGCGTTCAGGGTGTAATCCAGATAGGCTTTGAGCCGAGCTGATTGACCCTCGATGCGTATCCCTGGCGACAACTGAGTAATTAGGTCACCTTCCCTATTCCCTTGGGCTCGATTAATTGCGGCATTATCGGTGAGGGTTTCAGTCAAACCAATTCTCGGCTTTATTGACCAGGCGCGAGCCAGGGGGCCCGCCTCTTTGCTTTCCGATGCTGGCACGCCGGAGTTCTGGCTAGTCTGTATGGCACCAGACCCTGGCACTCCTCCGCTGAGGTTGGTAATTGATCCTGGGGTACTTTGCGCAAAAACTGAAGTTGTCACAAAGCCAAGTGCCAGCACGGTAAGTTGATTGAGTTTCGTGTTAAGCATTCTGACCGTACCCGTAACCATACCCATAGCCATAACCTGCGGACCCACTCTCTCGGGATTGATTGAGGACCATCATTTTGACGGGACAGGATTCAATCGTTCCGACAGCCTCCTTGACCGCAGAGTGCGCTGTCTGACCTGCATGGACAACCAGAACCACTTGTCCCATATGAGTTGCCAGGGCTCGGGCTTCGGTTGTCAGGAGAAGGGGAGGGGAGTCGAAAATGATAATCCGGTCCGGGTAACGGTTGGCCATGTCATGCAATAGTCTGACCATGGCGGCACTGGCGAGCAATTCTGTTGCGCGCTGGTGCTGAGTGCCGCTTGGGAGAAGAGAGAGTTTTTCGATGTTGGTCCGTAGGAGAACGTCAGAGATATCAACCGAGTCCTGATCAACCACATCCAGCAGCCCTGCCGCCGGGGGAAGTCCGAGCATATTCAGGACTGACGGGCGGGCAACATCGGCATCAACCAGCATGACCGTATTGTCGAGTTCCATCGCGATGCTGATGGCCAGATTGATGGCTGTGAAGCTCTTCCCTTCGCCTGGCAGGGCGCTCGTTACCATGATCAAGTTGCCATTTGGAACGCGAGGTACGCCCTTACCCATAGCGTTGGCGATCAGTGGTCGCTTGATTACCCGATATTCATCGGCCATCTTGCTACGAGTTGCGTTGGGGACCAGAAGTCCCGCGCTAGCGATAGAGTCGAGATTGATGTCGACCTTCTTTCGAGCGCTAGTTTTTGGGGAAAGCGATAGTGGCGTGGGTTCCGGAACCTGTTGAGGTTTGTGGGGGAGGGAGTCCTGTTTGCTTGCCAAACTCTCCTTGATACTAGTAGGGTCAGGGCGATCCGCGGGAGCTGGTATTTTGATTTTCGTCGGCTGTTCCGGGAGTTCGACACCTGCCTGACGCAGTTGCTCTAAACGCTTTGCAGCTTGCTCAATGAGACTCATGTTCAGGCTCCTGCTGCGCGCTTGGCAAGGAAACTCAGGGCGACAATACCTGCGCCATAACTGACGAACAATCCAGCCGTGGCCGCGATGAAGCGGCGTAAACTTGCTCGCTCCTGCTTAATGCGAGCTTCATTGGGTAGAAGTGATACGGTGCCAAGCACCTGTAGCCCTGTCACATCACGAAGGGTTTTTGCATCGAAAAATACAGGGCGAATCTGACTGGCCGTAAAAGCGGCGAACAGACCTGCAGCCAGAGCTGCAACCAATCCTCCTGGAAAAAGAAGCATGCGATTTGGGGCGACAGGGGAACTCGATGCACGTGGTGGATCAATCAGGCGGAAATCTGCAACCGAGCCAGTTGAGTCGAGGTCGCCAGAAAGCTCTGCGCTTTCTCGTCGGCTTACCAGTTGTTCGTAATTTTTCTTGTGTACGTCGTAATCGCGATTAAGCTGGACGTATTCTGCTTCGATCTGAGGGGCTGTCTTCATCATTTCTTTCTGACGCGATGCCCGACTTTCGTATTCGCTGACGCGGGCACGAAGCGATGCAACGGCGGCTTCCGATGTTGCTAGCGAGCGCTTAAGTTCCATACTGGCGGCACCGCTACCGGCAAGAAGGGCTGGGTTTGTCGCAGCAGCCTTGCGTAATTCAGCTACCTCGCGGCGCTTCTGATCCTCGAGTTCCTTGATCACCCTGCGTGTGTTTAGGACATCGGGGTGCTGCTCGGTATATTTCTGAAGCAGGGTGTCAAGATTCCGCTTTTGGGTTTCGATACGGCCATCCAACTCTGGCATCGAGACACCCGCGCCATCAGAGTCTCCGCCGCGGCCCATGTTGTCTCCAAGGATTTGTCGTTTCAAAGCATCGCGGGATTGTTCAGCTTCGCGCAGTTCGAGTTTGGCTTGGGTCAGCAGATTGTTTGTCTCTGCGAACCGTCCCAGCGAATCTTTGCCTTCGGTTGTCTGGAACTCAATATTTTTGACCTTGAACTCCTTGAGGCGTGTCTCAGCTTCCGTTAGCTTGGCTTCAACCGACTTGATTTGATCATCAATAAACTTTCGTGCCGATTCCGAATCCTGGCGCTTGTTTCCCAGACTTGACTCGACAAAAATTGAAACCAACGCTTGTACTACCCTTTGGGCTCGTGCCGGGTCGGTGTCGCGATATGAGAGCGTGTACAAGTTGTCGCGGCCTACGCCCTGAATTTTGAGGGATTGAGTGAGCGACTCAATGAGTGCCTCCTGCTCTGCCTTCCCTTTGATATTCAGATCGAGATCCGCCATACGGATAACTTTCTCGACGTTTGGTCGGCTGATCAAGGTGCGGCTAAGCATCATAATCTGCTGGTCAACGTTGGGCTGCACCGCTAGGCCCGCCATCAGCGGCTTCAGAATTGATTGGGTATCGACAAAAATCCGAGCGGAGGCTTCATAGCGGTCAGGAATGCGGAGGATGGCACCGGCTGCGATTGCCCCAACGATCCAGGCAAACAACATCCCTAGTCGACGATGTTTCCAAGTCGCGCGCAATATCGCCGATATCTGGCGAAGAATTTCATCCATCTAGACGTCCAGAATCAAAGCCGCTCCAGATCAGGTGATCGGAGCGGCAAATATAATAACTGAGAGTTAAAACCAGCTTTGCGGAATGATCAGGACATCTCCCGGCTTTACTTCCACGTTGGCCGATACATCGCCACGTTTGACGAGGTCCTTGAGTCGAACGCTGTATTGCGCGTTGTTCTCCGAGGTACGCAGGATGGAAGCTCGGTTTCCGTCAGCAAAGTCGGTCATGCCACCTACAGCAATCATTACATCCAAGAGGGTCATCTTTTGCTTGTACGGGAGAATTTGCGGTTTCGCAGCTTCGCCAATGACGCGAATCTGTTCGCTGTAGGGGCCAACAAAGCCAGTGACAATCACGGTTACTACCGGGTCACGGATGAACTTGGCAAGTTCTTTTTCGATTTCTCGGGCAAGAGTGGTTGAGTCCTTGCCCATAGCGTTCAAGTCATCAATCAGTGGTGATGAAATCTTGCCGTCAGGGCGAACCGGGACTGACATTGACAGCTCAGGGTTGCGCCATACGACAATATTCAGATTGTCACCCGGGCCGATTTTGTAACTGTAATCAGCAGAAGCCGCTGCAGATGGTGCTGCTGGGTAAGATCCGCAGCCGACGATAGAGAGTGATGCGGCAGCAATGGCCAGCCATTTGAGTGCAATTTTCATGGGATTTATCGTATTGGACATTTCAATTCCCTGGACAAAGATGATCGGTGAGCTGGACCAAACAACCAACAGGCATAATCATAGCGGAACTCCGCTGGGTTGTAGTGAAGGTAACAGGGTCCAATCGGAAGTATTTCACGTTCATGCTACACGCCGTGTCGGAGCGCTTCGACAATATCTGCTTTGGCAGCTCGTCGTGCAGGAATGATGGCTGCAAGCATGGAGGCGATAAAGCCAACAGCACCCGCTGTGAGGACAGAGGTTGAATCCAGTCGAATCAGTGCGGTATAGCCGAGATTTGCATTCGGTGGGGGTGGCATTGGAATGCCAATTGCCGAGATTCCTAGGGCAGCAAGGCAACCTAGGATTATGCCAAGAAGGCCGCCAATGAGGCCTAGCCAGATATTCTCGATCATGATCAACCTGAACACCCAATCGGAACGGTCACCCAGTGCTCGCATGGTGCCAAACTCTCGTGTTCTCTCAAAAAGCGTCATGTTGATGCTGTTTATGACGCTGAGCAGGACCATGATCAGAATGATCAGGCGCAAGACGCCAAACTGCCTGTCATACAGGTCTACTGTTTTTTCGTAGAAATCGGAGAGCGTATACCAGGGGGTTACGTCAAATCCCTGATTTGCCAACAGTTGCTTGGTCGACATCGATACAGCTCTTGTCGACGCAGTATCTTTTAATTGAATCACCAGAAAATGTATGCCTCCGCTATCCATTAGTGTCTTGGCTGCGTCGAGTGGAATGCGTACCGCGCGGGCATCAAATTCCTTCGAGAAACTTTGAAAAATTCCGACAAGCTCGAAATCCAAAGTATTTACGGCGCCGGCAGCCAGAGTCATAACGATGGTTACGCGGTCTCCGATTTTCAACCCCAGAGATTTTGCTACTCCGTCACCAACGACAATACCGTCGCGGTCGGCGCTGGTAAGTGCTCTGCCCTCGAGGTAGTTCAGAAATGTGCCGAGCTTAGCTTCCCCATCCGGTTCTATTCCTTCGCCGACAATTCCAAGATCGCGATGCCCATTGTTGATAACTCCAGTAAATCCAAGTCGCGAAATGACTTGATCAATTTCTGGTATCTGGCTCACTAACTTAGCTCGGAGCTCATCTCCTTCCTTGATCAGGAATTTTTCTGGTGCCCGCGTTTTGTTATCGTTGTAGCCAGTCCGCGTAATCTGAATATGGCCAGTTTGGGAGTGAATAATTGCTTCGCCTAATTGGATAAAGATATCCTTAACGAAGCCGCCGGCCAGGATTAGACCAGAGACTCCGATAGCAATTGCCGCCAAAGTGGCTATGGTGCGGATTTTCTGGCGAAGAATATTACGCAGGGCTAAAGAGAAAAGGATGTTCTGCATTACTGATTTGTACGCAATGCGTCAACAATGTTTAAGCGGCTTGCTTTCCAAGCGGGCATTAGGCTGGCAAGTAAGGTTGTAATAGTTGAAAGTGCAATTGCATCAAATACCAACTGCGCGGTTATTATGATCTGGCCGGTAAACCCTCGGGCCATGCCTGGAGGAGGGGGCATGGGTATGCCAATATATGAAATCAGTTCTGCCAAACAAATGGCCGAGACGACACCAACAACGCCGCCTGCTAGACCTAGAAGCAACCCTTCAAGCAAAAACTGCATCCATATCTCCCGACTGCGCACGCCAACGGCAAGGATGGTGCCGATCTCTGTTGTGCGCTCAAGTACGCTCATGGTCTGAATGTTGGATATCGTCAGTACGATAATGACACCAATAATTATTTTGATTATCTCAACCTGCTTGCTAAACAAAACTACAGTTTTGTTATAGAAATCAGCTAAATCGCTCCATGGAACCAGTTGGAAGCTTTCTGAAGGCAAAATAGATCTGAGCTTATTGATGGTGACTTCAGTAGTATCGGTATCTTCTAGCAGGCTGCTGAAATACCGCCCTGCAACTGCAGACGGTGGCATGGAACGGAGTCGTTTTTCGTAAGGCGAAGCGGATTTTCGGTCGTTCGCACGTGTTTTACAGGGATTCCGAGGTGTTTTCCTATCATATTGCCCCCAGCGGACGGATTGCTCCCAAGGAGCGCATGCGCGTCAGGTTGTAGGCGGCCATGGTCAGCACGAACAACTGATCGACCTTCTCCAGTCCGCGCACCATCACCTGGCGTATCGGCCCAATGAACTTGGCCCAGCCGAATCCCTGTTCGATGAGTTTGCGCTTTTGCTGGGAGATCGCGTAACCGTCACTGCCGGCAATGTCGTCCGGCACGGCAGAACGGCGATGGCTGGTGTTCTGCGCCACATGGGGAATGACATTCAGTTCGATGAGTGCCGCAATGAATTCCTGGGCATCGTAGCCCTTGTCCGCGCCGAGGGTGATTTCAGCCGTTTCGCCGGCGACTTGGCGGGCATCGGCGATCAGGGCCTTGGCAACTTCCCGCTCGGCATAGCCATCGGCCGTGGTCACGACCGCACTGGCAATGAGTCCGTGGCGGTTGTCGCTCAAGGTGTGTCCCATGTAGCGCAACTCACTGGCGGTATTGCCCTTGCGGTACAGTCGGGCATCCGGGTCGGTACGTGAGGCGTGGGTGTCATTGCTGCGTGACTGGCCCTTGAAATTGCCGCCGCCTTCATCATCTCCGCCGTCCTTGCGCAGGAAACTCTTGTGTCCCGCCCAAGCCTGGATGAGCGTGCCGTCGACACTGAAATGTTCGCCTGATAGCCAGTTCTGCTTCTCGGCAATGGCCAGTACCGCATTGAAGAGTTCGATCACGGCATCGTGGGCAATCAGGCGTTCGCGATTCTTGGTGAAGACGGTGGGCACCCAGACTGCATCGTCCATCGATAGGCCGATGAACCAGCGAAAGAGCAGGTTGTACTGGGTCTGCTCCATCAATTGCCGTTCCGAGCGAATGCTGTAGAAGATTTGCAGCAGCATGGCACGCAGGAGTTTCTCCGGGGCAATGCTGGGGCGACCGCCTTTGACGTCGGCGGCATACATGCCGCTGAGCAGGGGTTCGATATCCTTGAGCGCCCGATTCACCATCGCCCGGATCGGCCGCAACGGGTGCTGCGCCGGCACAAAGTCGTCCAGGCGACGCATCGTAAACAAACTCTCGGTGAAGGTGTCGGCTCCGCGCATGATCCGCTTTGTGCTCTCGGTAATCTCGGTGAATCTCTATAACGATCAAACCCGCTGTTTCGTCGACAGGATGGGGAAGTATTTCAGCAGCCTGCTAGGAGTCCCACCCACGAAGTTGCGCCATCTACACGCATTAGTTTCTGGGCCAATGGAATCGGAATGCGCAGAGCGTAGTTGTCGAATTCCTTGTTGATTGTGTAGAAAATCCCTGCGACAGTGGCTTCAATTGCGCTGGCTCCACCGTTAGCTGCGGTACCCAAGAGGACGATCTGTGAGCCCGGCTTGGCGCCAAGGTTCTTGGCTAGTCCTTCCCCCAGAATGACCGATTTGTCGTCCAGACTGCTCAGGTCATTTCCTTCGGAAATGGTAATTCGGCTACTAATCGGCCGCTCACGAACCGGATCAATTCCTTCGCCAGAGAAAGTTACGGTTGTGTCACCCACGCTGGCCAGTCCAAAAAATACTAGGCGTGGTGTCAGGCTCTTTAACCCTGGGTGTGCGGCTACCAACAGTTCCTGTTTTGACTGGGCTGGTAACAGAAAACTGTAGGGATCAGACAAGCCTTTTTCGAAATAGCCTGGACGTACAACTTGAAAATGCCCGAGTTGGGAGCGAATTGTTGCATCCCGCATGTCGTGGAAAATCCAGTTGATAAACCCCCCAGCGAGAAGGAAGGCAACTACCCCCCCCGCGACCGTTAAGACAGCCACGGTTGTCCGACTACGATTTCGGAGTAAATTCAGAACTGCAAGACGGATAAGTGTCTGAGGCACGGACGCATCCTGCGAATAAGGGTAAGGTGATTGTATCGTGGCAGAGATAGAATGCCACTGTTCGGATTGAATTTGATTCTTAGATGATGCTTGAGCAAAGAGGGGTTACATGAACAACTTTGATTACGCGCAGGCTTTTTCCAGAAATATTGGTTGGGTTACAGAGGCTGAGCAAGCGCGTTTGCGAGAAACGCGAGTTGCAATCGGCGGCCTTGGTGGTGTTGGCGGGGTGCATTTGTTGACACTTGCCCGTTTAGGTATCAGCAAGTTTTCAATCGCGGATTTTGATGTTTTTGATATCGTCAATTTCAATCGTCAGATTGGCGCGCTGACTTCAACCATTGGCCGATCGAAACTGGAGGTTCTTTCGGAAATGCTTCGCGACATCAATCCGGATGTCGATCTCAGAATATTTCCCGATGGTGTCAATCAGGGCAATATCGATAGCTTTCTCGAAGGGGTTGATGTTTACGTCGATGGTTTGGATTTCTTTGTTTTTGAAGCTAGGCGCGTCACGTTTTCCGCTTGTGAGTCAAAAGGGATTCCGGTTGTTACAGCTGCGCCGCTTGGGTTAGGGGTTGCGTTGGTAGTATTTGGTCCGGGGAGTATGTCTTACGAGGAGTATTTTGGTTTCAAGGGTTGCCGGGATGAACTTGATCTGGCAATCAATTTTCTTGTCGGATTATCTCCAGCGATGCTTCAGCGAGGCTATGTTGCTGACATGAGCCGAGTCAATCTTCGGGAGCGGCGAGGTCCGTCATGTATTGCTGCTTGCCAGCTCTGTGCGGGGGTGGCGGCGGTTGAGGTTCTCAAGTTGGCATTGAAGCGCCCCGGCGTTCGGATGGCGCCTTGGGCTAGCCAATTCGATGCGTATCGAATGAAATACATTTGTACATGGCGCCCGTGGGGGGCGAAAAACCCCATTCAGCGGCTAATGGGGTTTCTGGTTAGGCGGCAGCTAGGTGTATAACCAAATAGTGAGTAGCGTTGGATTTTTTTTGCGCTCTGTAGCCGGTTGAAATGCCGGTTTCGAGCTCTACCTGAGAAACGTCGGGGTGATGAACGAATCTACATTCTTTCGCTTCGAGCGCTCTGGGTGGCGGGTGGGGAATCCGATGCGCAGGATGATATGCGGTAGTTCATCGGCTTCAAGATTCAAAGTGGTGCGAGAGATTGATAAGGCTTTCTTTGCTAACCCTGCGGCAGCTTTATCAAGCTTATTTTTTTGCAATCGGTGTGCAATGTCGGTAATGACATAGTATGGGTGTACAGCAACGCCTGTTTGGTTGAGTTTTGTCCAGATCTCGGCCAAGGTCTTGCCGGCCTGCCAGGTTAGCGTCGGCTCTTGCTTGCTGGAAATTACTAGGAGGGCGGGTGCGTTGCTTACCGGTAGGCTGTCGACATGCGCCATAAGCTTTGAAATACCCAGGAAATTCAGCAGCGACATGCGTGGCCAATATGAAATAAATTTCATAAACGCCCTGCCTCCGGGGGGGAGGTGCAGTGTCCTCAAATCCAGGCCATCGCCTATTTCGGCTTCAGACGATGACCAGCGTAGGCTGGAAAACAACCATTCGTGAAGCTCTTCGTTTTTGAAGCGAAGTTCTGAGCAAATTGCTATCGCCTCAGCAATTTTCCGAATAGAGGAGGGGACGGAGATAAATTGGAGTTTTAGTTGGTTGTCGGCTGCAATCTGCGCAATAGGGGAGCTATTGATCGGGCCGATAAAGGGATGTCGGTTTGTATGTCGTTGGCGAAGCGCATGTTCCGTTGCCTCAGAAATTCTGTCTGGCGGTACAAATGAAAGTCGCCAGTTTCCGAGGGGGTCAATGGCTGACGAGGTGTTGCTCGTCCCGCAGATTTGCTCGAGGTTGTAGCTGAGAGCGCCGGTGCTCAGCAGCGTTGCATGTCCTGTTGGGCCGAATAAATCCTTTGTGCCTGCGTGATGATAGACAACCTCCCAGTGGTTGCCAGCATTCACAAATTGCCAAGGTTGTGAGTTATCCGCTGACGGTGCGGTTACTGCTAGATCAATGGTGCGCTTGGCAATTTCAGGTGTCATGGCTCATTTTATTCAACGCGTTGATAAAGAAAAACCCCCTGTGTTGTTGCACAGGGGGTTTTGACAACGCCAAATGGGGTTGGGGTTATTTTTGCTTACGACGGCGGGTTGCAACAAAACCCAACAGGCTGGCGCCGAGAAGGCCCAGGATGCCCGGTTCAGGAACCTTCTGAATGGACAGCGAGGCGCCCTTCACGGTGACTTGGTTTTCTTCAGTGGTGAAACCAAGGCAACCAATAGCAGCCCCTGCTGCAGCGCATTCGGCGTTGGAGAGCAAACCAAATCCATCAAGTTGCAGCTTTACGTTGTACCAATCGTCAGGAGAAGCGCTCAGCTTGATCAATTGGTTCAGGCTGTAATCGGCACCAATCGTCAGGCCGGTTCCCGTGATGTCCAGCGTAAAGATGTCGCGGCAAGGGGTAACGCTTGCCGCAGCGCAGGTGCCGGCGATGTTATCGGTTTCCTTGAAATTGATTGCAAACGTCAAGACAGCCGGAATGACTGGGCCGACGAGCGGGTTGATCGGTTGCAAGGTAATGACATCGAACAGTGTTGCGGTTTTCAGGAACTGGCCTGTCACATTGTTGTTGGTGTGGCTAAAAGTCACCGTTTGAACTGGTGCTGCTCCAGTGTTCAGGGTGCCCGCCCAGGCGCCATTGGTGCCGCCTGCGACAGAAATAGAACTCGGGGTTTGAGGATTGGAGAGCGGCCAGCTAACCCCCCAAGACAAAGTCGATGGCAATCCCAACGTCGGATTGGTGTCGCTGGCAATAAACGGCCCGCCTTTGCTGGGGTCGTCGGTAGAGTAGGCGGAGAATCCCGAATTAACGGTGGCTGCCCACTGGGTGATCGCCGGAAGGGCGTTGGCTGCACCGGCCGAAAGCATGCCAACGGTCAGGGCTGATGCCAAAATGGTGCGCTTCAGGGGGGTGGAAGATTTCTGGATCATGATCGCTCCTTGATATTGGTTTAAAGCCGACACGGCGGTCTGCGCTTTGCCTTGTTTTAAGCAACCTGCATGCCAGATATGTAATTCGTTGATTTTAAAAAAATAATTTGTTTGTTTTTTTCAGGGAGGGGGAGGGGTGTAAAAAAAATCGACACTCGTTGCCACGCCTTTAAAAAGAGAAGCGGACCTCGGAGTAGACCCGGTCTTGTTGGTCATACCGCCCAAATAACCCCGTAGTAGGCCCATTGAAAACATCCGCCCCAAATACCCAGCGCCAGTTGCGCTGGAAGTTCCATGTCACTCTCGGTCGGAAAAGCCAGTCCGTCCGGTTCAGGCTGGAGATGAAAAGAGCCTGGGCCTCCCAGTTGGGAACGACCTTGGTGTTTAGCAGCAGGCTATAACCGTTCTCGCGCTTGTCTGAAATGATGTCTTCGTTGAAGCCAAAATACTGGCGCTGGAAGATCTGGATGTTTAGGCGGCTTTCGGCAGGCAAGGTAAAATCGAGTCCCGTGGCCCAATCAAGTGTGTTCTGGCGGACGACGCCGTCGCTGTCCTGTGGGTTCAGCGAAGTGAAACTACGGCCGCGTGTATATACACCTTCGGCTTTCCAGACAATATCGCCAAAGTCCTTAGCGAGTGTGCCGCCGTACTGGTGAATGCGGTCGTGGCGTGCTTGGTAAATGAAAGTTTGCGAAGGCAAATCGATGTTGCGATAGAAAGTTGCGTTGCTGTCGGTGCTGCGGTAATAGAACGCGGAAACGTCCCAGCCACTCTTAAGTGTGGAAATGCGCGCCCCGTAGTTCATGTTGTCTGCAGCATTTCCCGAGCGCCGTTGCTCCGGGAGGTATTGGGCCTTGAAGCCCGGTGCGACTGGTTGGTGTGGGAAATACTCTGCGCCCGGTTTGCCAATATTGTCTACTGTCGCCACCGGAATCCAGAGCAGTTCGGCGTGGATGTCATCCACGAAGTATTCTGCGCGGGCTGCCCATTGCGGGGTTCTCAGCTGATCGAATTCCGGCAGGATGAATTCACGCATGTCACGTGCGGAGACAACGTCCGCGAAAAAGAGGCCAACCATTTCACCCCAGACAACATGCTGGCGGCCAAGGCGAAAATCCCAGTTGCCGGCGCTGAAATCAACGTAATTCTCGCGCAGCTGTATATCCCAGCGCTGGTTTTTCTCAACATCCGGGTTGTAGAAATCATTGATGCCGTAGGCGAAGTCGTAATCAATGCGTGCGCCCAGTTTCCATTTCAGGTCGCTGCCGAGTTTTCCGTTGCTGCTCAGATCGGCTCGGGTGCGCAACTTGGACCAATGAGCAGGATCGGGAGTGGTTCGGGCGCCTTCGAACTGGACGAACCCCTTGACGCCGTTCCCGGCATCCTTGCTGCGGGGTTGGGGCAAGTCGTCACCAAACAGTGCGTCTCGACTGAGGGTGTCATCTTCGGCGGCGGTTGCACCCAAGGAAAGGCAACAAATTGCAATCAGGGTCAGGTGGCGTGGCAGCATTAGGGAAATCACGATTGTTTAGTTCCGTGCAACAGAGGAGGGGTTGAGCGCCATTGGCTGTGAATGCGGAAGTTCCGGCAGAGGGTCGTCGGGGGGCTCTGGCAGGGTGCGGATTCTGGCCATGCTCCAGGTTTTTTCCGCTGCATTACGGACTCCGAAGGCGGTAATGTAGCCGTCTTCGATTTTTATCAGGCGGTCTGCCTGGTCGATTACTTTCTGGTCATGAGTCGAGAAAATGAAGGTGGTTTTCAGGTGACGGTTGATTTGCTTCATCAGGCGCAGAATTTCGATGCCTGTTGTCTTGTCAAGGTTGGCCGTGGGCTCATCCGCCAATACGATAGCTGGCTTTACGGCCAGCGCGCGTGCGATGGCAACCCGTTGGCGCTGGCCGCCGCTCAATTGGTTGGGGCGATTGTTGGCGCGGTCGCCCAAGCCAACGATATCGAGAAAGTATTTAACCCGTTTTTTTCGTTCGTCCGCTGAGATGTCCTTGCGGTGCAGCAGGGGGTATTCAACATTTTCGGCAGCGGTGAGCACTGGCAGCAGGTTGAAGGTCTGAAAAATGAAGCCTATCGAACGCGAGCGCAGGTCGGCGAGCTGATTTTCAGTCATGTTCGAGACGTCCTGATCGTTGATGTAGATCTTCCCCTTGCTGGGGCGATCAATGCAACCGATGAGGTTGAGCAGTGTCGTCTTGCCGCTGCCGGATGGGCCTGAGATTGCCAGAAACACGCCCGGGTCGAATGAGCATGTAATATCATGCAAAGCCTGAACGGTTTGTTCGCCGAGCTTGAAATCCTTGTATACGTGTTCGATGCGGACGACGCTCATTGTCAGCCCCCTACGGGTGGATTCAGCAGACATTTTGGGAGAGTGCACATGATTCGCTTAGGCCATCGTCGGGTGTCAACTTGGATAGGTGTGGCTTCCGGCATTCTATTTTTGCTCCAGTCAGGGGCTGGTCTGGCGCAGGATACGACTGTTGCATCAGCGGATGAGGCTCTGGCCCGCAGTATAGTGGATAAGGCGGACAAGATTCGCTTTCCGGCTGAGGGCTTTCAGGTTGACATTGTAATTAATACGTTCAAATCGGACAAAGATGCCGAGATGAGGAAATACCGTGTGCTATCGAAAGGAAACGAGAATACGGTTGTTCAGGTGACGGAACCAGCTGCGGAGCGCGGGCAGATCATTCTAATGAAAGGACGCGATCTGTGGATTTTCATGCCAGAAGTTTCGCAGCCCGTGCGTATTTCCTTGGCGCAGCGTTTGACCGGCCAGGTGGCGAATGGCGACTTGGCTCGAGCCAATTTTGCCGGTGATTACAACCCCAAAATTTTGCGCAACGAAACAATCGGTGCCGAGCGCTACCACGTTCTTGAGCTGATTGCAGTTGACCGCAGCGTCACCTATCAGCGGGTCGTTTATTGGGTGAACGAAAAATCGGGGTGGCCTTTTAAGGCGGAGTTCTATTCCCTGTCGAATCGTTTGCTAAAGAAATGCAGCTACGAAAACTTCCAGACGTTGGCCGGTCGTCTTCGTCCGACGCGCTTGGTCATGGAGGATGCCTTGCGTAGTGGTGACAAATCGATTCTTGAATATAGCGAAATGAAGCTTCGCGAATTGCCAGATAAGGTTTTTACCAAGGAATACCTGAAAAAGCTCGATTGATATGTTTTTAAATTGATGGGCTTACCAAATGTGATTCCGGTTGTTCTTTCCGGTGGTTCCGGAGCCAGGCTTTGGCCATTGTCGCGCGAAAACCATCCCAAACAGTTACTGCCGTTGGTGGGCGAGAAAACGTTGTTGCAGGGAACAGTGGCTCGTCTTGATGGGATGGAGGGCTTGGGCGAGCCTTTGCTCGTTTGCAATGAAGTGCATCGTTTTGCCGTGGCAGAGCAGTTGCGCCTCTTGGGCAAGCAAGGGCAGATATTGCTCGAACCCTGCGGGCGCAATACGGCCCCTGCCTTGACGTTGGCTGCCCTGTGGGCGCGGCGGGATGAGGATGACCCGGTACTGGTTGTCATGCCGGCCGATCATGTCATTGACGAGGGGGAGGTGTTCCGTGGTGCGGTGACAAGGGCGATCGCACTTGCCGGGCAGGGCTTGGCTGTAACGTTTGGGGTTGCGCCGGATTGTCCTGAGACGGGCTATGGCTATATCCAGTGCGGCGAGAAGCTTGCGTTCGACGACGAAGCCTACGCCTTGGCGCGCTTTGTCGAAAAACCGGATCGCGAAACGGCGCTGGCATATCTCGACGCCGGCGATTATCTCTGGAATAGCGGCATCTTCGTGATGAAGGCCTCTACCTGGCTGTCAGCATTGTCGGCATTCCGTCCTGACATTCTGGCGGCTTGTAGCGATGCATTGGCGGGCGTGAGTCAGGACGGGGATTTCGTGCGTGTCGATCGCCAGTCATTCGAACGATGCCCATCGGATTCGATCGACTATGCGGTCATGGAATGTCTGGCGGCCGGGCTGTCGGGACTATCAGGGGCGGCGGTGATTCCCTTGTCGGCCGGTTGGTCTGATATTGGTGCCTGGGATGCCCTGTGGAAGGTGTTCCCCAAGTGCGGAGAGGGCAATGCGACGCGTGGGGATGTGATGCTCGAGTCTTGCCGGAATGCGCTGGTTGTTTCGGAAAGCCGCTTGGTTGCCTGCATTGGCTTGAGCGATGTGGTTGTGGTTGAAACGAACGATGCGGTCCTGGTGGCTCGCCACGATGCGACGCAGGATGTTAAAAAGATTGTCGATCGTTTGAAGGCGGAAAAGCGCTCCGTAGCGCAGTGGCACCGAAAGGTGCACCGGCCATGGGGCTGGTACGACGGCGTCGATTCGGGTGAGCATTTCCAGGTCAAGCGGATATGCGTCAAGCCAGGGGCTTCGCTTTCGTTGCAGATGCATCGC
The DNA here is from genome assembly GCF_051122455.1 of Dechloromonas sp. ARDL1. Classification (NCBI taxonomy): domain Bacteria; kingdom Pseudomonadati; phylum Pseudomonadota; class Betaproteobacteria; order Rhodocyclales; family Azonexaceae; genus Dechloromonas; species Dechloromonas sp. ARDL1. The sequence continues at coordinate 1,610,907 of NZ_CP168939.1, read as the reverse complement.
CATCGCGCCGAGCACTGGGTCGTGGTGACGGGGACGGCCAAGGTGACCAAGGGCGATGAGGTGTTTCTGGTTTCGGAAAACCAGTCGACCTATATTCCGCTGGGAGTAAAGCATCGCCTGGAAAATTCCGGCATCGTGCCGCTCGAGATGATTGAAGTGCAGTCGGGTAGTTATCTTGGCGAGGACGATATCGTTCGCTTCGATGATGCCTACGGGCGCGGCTGATCAGTCGAAGAGCAGGGCCGCAGCGACCTTGCGGCCCTCGGCTGCCAGTATGTTGTAGGTTCGGCAGGCGGCTTTCAGATCCATGACGTCGAGTCCGATCCCTGCCGGGGCAAAGGGGCGGAGCAGTGCGCCCGCCGGGAAGCGCAGGCGGCTTCCGGTTCCGAGCAGGATGATCTCCGTTTTTAGCGCCAGGAGTCTTTCCATGTCGGCTGTTGTCAGGGTGGCGACGGTGGCTGATGTCCAGGAGGGAATGACCGTATCGGGTAGCAGGATCAGGTTCGCGAAATGTTTTTCCTGATTGACGGTCACAAAATCGTCGCCATAGGCAGAGAACAGGTTGAGTCCGTCGGTGTTCGATGTGTGAAGTTTCACTGCGCTGTATTCCTGAAAGCCCGCTCAAATTGCGGTGCACCATACGATAAAGTAGGATTATACCTTTGGCCTGAATGGCCTATCTGCCGCTACGTCGGAACCTGCCCATGAAACACGTCAAGAAGTCTGCCAAACTCGCCAACGTCTGCTACGACATCCGCGGCCCCGTGCTGCAGAAAGCCAAGCAGATGGAGGAAGAGGGCCACAAGATCATCAAACTGAATATCGGCAACCTGGCCGCGTTCGGTTTCGATTCGCCCGAGGAAATCCAGCAGGACATGATCCGCAATCTGCCGAACGCGGCCGGTTACACGGATTCGAAGGGTATCTTCGCGGCGCGCAAGGCGATCATGCACTACACCCAGCAAAAGGGTATCAAGGGTGTGACGCTGGACGACATCTACGTCGGCAATGGTGTTTCCGAACTGATCGTCATGGCGATGAATGCGCTGCTCGACGCAGGCGACGAAGTGCTGGTGCCGGCCCCCGACTATCCACTGTGGACGGCGGCGATCAGCCTGTCTGGCGGTACCCCAAAGCATTACCTGTGCAACGAGGAAAAAGGCTGGTTGCCCGACCTTGACGACATCCGCAGCAAGATCAACGCGCATACCAAGGCGATCGTGCTGATCAATCCGAACAATCCGACCGGTGCGCTGTATCCGGACGACCTGCTGTGTGAAATCATCGACATCGCCCGCAAGCATCACCTGACTATCTACGCCGACGAGGTGTACGACAAGGTGTTGTATGAGGGCGAGAAGCACACCTCGATCGCGTCGCTGTCGGAAGACGTGTTGACGATCACCTTCAACGGCTTGTCGAAGAACTATCGTTCCTGTGGCTACCGGGCCGGCTGGATGGTCGTTTCCGGCGACAAGCGCCACGCCAAGGATTACATCGAAGGCCTCGACATGCTGGCCTCGATGCGCTTGTGCGCCAATGCGCCGGGGCAGCACGGCATCCAGACCGCGCTCGGCGGCTACCAGAGCATCGACGACCTGATCAAGGAGGGCGGCCGTCTGCGTCGCCAGCGCGACATCGCGCATGAACTGATTACGGCGATTCCGGGGGTTTCCTGCGTCAAGCCGAAGGCGGCGCTGTACATGTTCCCGAAGCTCGATCCGAAGATCTACCCGATCAAGAACGACCAGCAGTTCATCTCCGAGCTCCTGCAGGAGGAGAAGGTGCTGCTGGTTCAGGGAACCGGCTTCAACTGGGTCAATCCCGACCATTTCCGGCTTGTCTTCCTGCCTCATGAAGACGATCTGCGCGAGGCGATCGGACGCGTCGCCCGCTTTCTTGAAAACTATCGCAAGCGTCACAACACCAACCATCTCGTTAGCAAAGACTGAACATGAAACCCATTAATGTTGGCCTTATCGGCATCGGCACCGTCGGCGGTGGCACCTGGACCGTTCTCAATCGCAATGCGGAAGAAATTACCCGTCGCGCCGGCCGTCCGATTCGCATCACGGCCGTCGCCGACAAGAATGTGGAACTGGCCAAGCAGGTGACGGGTGGCTCCGCTCGCGTGACCGACGATGCGTTTTCCCTGGTCAACGATCCGGAAATCGACATCATCGTCGAGTTGATCGGTGGCTATGGCGTGGCCAAGGAAGTGGTCATGCAGTCCATCGCCAATGGCAAGCATGTCGTTACCGCCAACAAGGCGCTGCTCGCCGTGCATGGCACCGAAATCTTCACGGCAGCCCAGCAGAAGGGCGTCATGGTCGCTTTCGAAGCGGCCGTGGCCGGTGGCATCCCCATCATCAAGGCGCTGCGCGAAGGCCTGACCGCCAACCGTATCGAATGGGCGGCCGGCATCATCAACGGTACGACCAACTTCATCCTGTCCGAGATGCGCGACAAGGGCTTGTCCTTCGACGACGTGCTGAAGGAGGCCCAGCGTCTGGGCTATGCCGAAGCCGATCCGACCTTCGACATCGAAGGCGTCGATGCCGCCCACAAGGCCACCCTGATCGCCTCCATCGCCTATGGCATCCCGGTCCAGTTCGACAAGGCCTACGTCGAGGGCATCACCAAGCTGGAAGCCTCCGACATCAAGTACGCCGAACAGCTCGGCTACCGCATCAAGCTGCTCGGCATCGCCAAGCGTCGCGAGAAGGGCATTGAGCTGCGTGTGCATCCGACCCTGATCCCGGCCAAGCGCCTGATCGCCAATGTCGAAGGCGCCATGAATGCCGTCGTCGTCAAGGGCGATGCCGTCGGTACCACGCTGTACTACGGCAAGGGCGCCGGCGCCGAGCCGACCGCTTCGGCCGTGATCGCCGACCTGGTCGATGTCACCCGCCTGGCCACCGCCGATGCCGAACACCGCGTGCCGCACCTGGCCTTCCAGCCGGACGCCATGTCCAGCCTGCCCATCCTGCCGATGAGCGAGATCGAAACCGGTTACTACCTGCGTCTGCGCGTTGAAGACAAACCGGGCGTGCTGGCCGACATCACCCGCATCCTGGCCGATCAGGGTATCTCCATCGATGCCCTGCTGCAGCGCGAGCCGGAAGAGGGCGAGGGCGAAACCGACATCATCATCCTGACCCATGTCTGCCAGGAAAGCGCTGCCGACGCGGCGATTGCCAAGATCGAAGGCCTGTCGGTACAGAAGGGCAAGGTCAAGCGCATTCGCCTGGAAGAACTGCAGTAAGCCGTTCGCTGCCGAACAATCCAACGGGCGCTGTGGCGCCCGTTTTTCATTTGTCGGTGTCGACGTTTGAATGCTATGCCAGCTGCCTGCACAGTTCGCCGAGACGTTTGATGGCCGCGTCGATCTCGGCGGTGTGAGGCCAGCCACAATTCAGGCGTACGAAATGCTCGTAACGGTTCGAGTTTGAAAACATCAGGCCCGGCGCCACCAGGATGCCCTCGGGCAAGGCCGCGTCGAACAGGCGTTGCGACGAAAGGTGGTCAGGCAGTTCGACCCACAGCGCCATACCGCCGTCGGGATTATTCATCCGGGTACCGGAGGGGAAATGGGTGACGATCGCTTCGCTCATCTGCTGGCGCTGTACTCTCAGCGCACCGCGCAGGCGGCGCAGATGGCGGTCGTAAGCGCTGGAACCGACGATCTCGGCGACGGCCAGTTGCGGCAGTTCCTCGTTGTAGTGGGTTTGGGCGTGCTTGAACATCTCGACGCGCGCCTGCCAGCGCCCGCCGGAAATCCAGCCCAGGCGCAGGCCGGGCGCCAATATCTTGTGGAACGAGGCACAGTGCATGACGTTGCCGGTCTTGTCCCAGGACTTGAGCGCTCGTTGCGGCGCCTCACCTTCGCAGAGCGCGCTGTAGGTATCGTCCTCGATCAGCGGGATGGCCTGCTGATCGCAGAAAGCGACCAGTCGGGCCTTGTGGGCATCGGGCATGATGCTGCCGAGTGGATTCTGGAGGTGGGGAACGACGATCATCGCCTTGATGTCGGGGTGTGTTTGCACGGCCAGTTCCAGTGCTTCCAGCGATATGCCGGTGTGTGGACTGGTCGGGATTTCCAGCGCGCGCAAGCCCAGGCTTTCGAGGATTTGCAGTATGCCAAAGAAAGTCGGCGATTCGACGGCGACAATGTCGCCGGCCTGGGTTACCGCCCGCAAGGCAAGATTCAGCGCTTCGATACAGCCTTGGGTAACGACGATTTCATCGGGGGCGATCAGCATGCCGGCGGCCATCGCGCGCTTGGCCAAAATCCCGCGAAATCCCGCGTTGCCTTGATGCGGGCCAGCATTGACCAGTAGTTCAGGGTTCCGGCGCAAGGCCCGGGTGGCCGCATTTTTCAGGGCTTCGCCGGGGTACAGCTCGGGTGCGCCGCGCGCTCGGGAAAAATTGGCTTTGACCGGGCCTTGTCGCGTGCGGGCGATGAATTCGGAAACCCGGGTATGTACGCCGACGTACTGGGCGGGATCGATCGCCTGGCCGGGTAGCGGCTCGGAAAGCGGCCGGCTGCTCGTTCGTTGCGGCTGGCGAACGAAGTTGCCCGAACGTGGGCGGGATTCGAGCCAGCCTTCGCTTTCCAGTTGCCGACAGATTTGCAGTGCCGTGCTGAGGCTGACCGAATGGCGCTCCATCAGCGTGCGCACGGCGGGAAAGCGGTCACCCTGGGCAAGCGTCCTGGCCTCGATGGCATCGCGGTAGTGATTGGCCAGGCGGCGGTAGAGCGGTAGTGAGTCCATGTCTCATCATCCTCCGGCCGGCCGGTCGCCGACAGATATAGATTCGGGAAAAACGCACCGTAACAGATAGAGGCTTCCGGTGTCTGCTTCGGTTCAGATAGTTCGTTTCTGTGGCTGTTTCAGGTGCCTCATCCCGCCTACGATGGGCTGGTCTCCCCAAGGGTTGGGGATCTGGGTAAGGAGGGCGGAAATGGATGACAGGCGAACGATCGATTTGTCGGTCGGCAAGGGAGAAAACCGGCAACTCTTGCTGGAAGCCGGAAGCATGGTACTCGTCGTATCCGGCGAGGTCAGCATCGACTGGACGGCAGGCTGGATGTGCGGTCAGGCGCTGCGGGTGAAGCAGCGTCTTGTCGGCGAGGAGGTCTGGCTCGCCGAGCGGGGCGGCTGGGTCGATATCGTCGGAAATCGCAGCGCACAGCTGGCCGTCATCCCGCCGGATCGCATTTCGTTCTGGCACAAGGTGGGAGACTGTCTCGAGTCGTGGATAGCCGGCGTAGCGGCACGGCGCGAGCGGGCTGGATAACCTCTGGCGCGGTAAGCCTATTGCGATACGGATCAAGGAACTAGCGAGCGATCCCGGGCAGAATCGATTCCGATTGCCATTCCGGCAAGCCATTCAAGGAGTTATGATGCAGACCATTCATCCCGTTCATTCCTGTGACCGCCCCACTGCCGAAGCCCTCTACCCGTTCGATGCGCGCGGTATCGCCAAGCGTTTCCGCCACGCCGCCATCTTTGGCGCGCTGGATGCGCTGATGCCGGGTGAAACCATGCGTTTTTGCAACGATCACGATCCGCTGCCGCTGCTTGCCCAGCTGCAGCAGCGCTATGGCCAGCATCTGAGCATCACGTATCAGCAGCGCGAGCCGGGTGCCATCGTCATCGACTTCAAAGTCATTGCCTGAGTGATACGGACCGCGAGCCTCAGTCTTCTTGCCCTGATCGCCAGTGTCGTGCTGGCACTGAGTGGCTGGGGTTCGCCTTTGGCGGTGGCGCATCTGGCGTTCGCCGTCGGCATCGTGCCTTTGATTTTTGCGGCCATGATGCATTTTGTGCCGGTGCTGACGCGTACCGGCGATACCGATCCCCGCATGGCCTGGTTGCCTACCGCAGTGCAGTTGGTCGGTCTGCTTGTCGTCGGCGGTATGCAAGGGATACTACCCTACGGAACGGTATATGCCGCGGCCGCGTTCGACATCGTGGCAGCGGCGGTGTTGATCAACTGGATCGCCTTGCGGGTGAGGGCGACGTTGGGTACGCCGCATCCCGGTTGGCGCTGGTACGGCGTGGCGATCGGTTGCCTGATCCTGGCGCTGGCGAGCATCCTGCTGACCCCGTTCTGGCCTAACTACTGGCGCGCCCTGCGCCTGTTCCATCTGCATCTCAATACCCTGGGCCTGGTTGGTCTGGCGGCGCTGGGCACCTTGCCGGTGTTGCTGCCGACAGCGTTGGGGAAACCCGATCCGGAATCCGCCGGCTGGTTGCGCCGGCGCCTGTGGCTGGTTGCTTCGGGGGCCTTGCTCGTCGCGACCGGCGCCGTGATTGCCTGGCCGTTCTCGGCGCCCGGCGCGATGCTGATTTTCGTCAGCGTACTGGGGCTGGCCGGACAGTGGGTGCGACGTTTCGGAGTCCGTCCGTTAGTGACCGACGGCGCCGCCGCTTCGTTGCTGGCTTCGTTGTGCGGTTTGTTGCTGGCACTGCTGGCAGGTTTGCTGCACGGTGCGGGTTTCCTGTCCGCGGGCGCGTCCTTGTCGGCTTGGGTGGCGGGCTTTCTTTTGCCGCTGGTCAGCGGGGCGCTCAGCCAGTTGCTGCCAGTCTGGCGGTGGCCCGGGCCTGCGACCCCGGAGCGCCTGGCGATGCGGCAGCGTCTGGCCGCCACCGGCGCATTGCGCGGTGCCTTGTTTGTCGCGGCGGCGCTGGCCTTGCTGGCCGGGTTTCAGCGTTTGGGCGGCGGCTTGCTACTGGCCGCTGTCGGACTGTTTGTTGTCGCGCTGGCGCAAGCCGTACGCGTGCAGCGTTCAACGCGGTAAAATCGCTGTCTTTCGCTTTTTCAGGTTTTCGCCATGCGCTATATCTCGACTCGCGGCCATGCCGCGCCCCAGGCTTTCTGCGACATCCTCCTCGGCGGTCTGGCCCCGGACGGCGGCCTCTACCTGCCGGAAGCCTATCCGCAGATCACTCGTGCCGAGCTGGATGCCTGGCGCCAGCTGTCGTATGCCGACCTGGCCTATGAAATCCTGTCCAAGTTCATCACCGACATTCCGGCCGCCGATCTGAAGGCGCTGGTCGCCAAGACCTATACGGCCGGGGTGTATTGCCACACCCGCAACGGCGGCGACGCTGCCCAGATCACGCCGCTGACCAAGCTGGAGGATGGCCTCTATACGCAGGAATTGTCCAACGGGCCGACGCTGGCTTTCAAGGACATGGCCATGCAGTTGCTCGGCAACCTGTTCGAGTACGTGCTCGACAAGCGCGGCCAGTCGATCAACATCCTCGGCGCCACCTCGGGCGATACCGGCTCGGCCGCCGAATATGCGATGCGCGGCAAGCACAACGTCAAGGTTTTCATGCTGTCGCCGGACGGCAAGATGAGCGCCTTCCAGCGCGCCCAGATGTATTCGCTGCAGGACGCCAATATCTTCAACATCGCCGTGACCGGCATGTTCGACGACGCGCAGGATATCGTGAAGGCGGTCTCCAACGATGCCGAGTTCAAGGCCAAGTACAAGATCGGTGCCGTCAATTCGATCAACTGGGCACGCGTTGCGGCCCAGATCGTCTATTACTTCCAGGGCTATTTCCTGGCCACCAAGTCCAATGACGAACGTGTTTCCTTCTGCGTGCCGTCAGGCAACTTCGGCAACATCTGCGCCGGCCACATCGCGCGCATGATGGGCCTGCCGATTGCCCAGCTGGTGCTGGCGACCAATGAGAACGACGTGCTCGACGAATTCTTCCGCACCGGCGTTTACCGTCCGCGGACCTCGGTCGAAACCAGCGTCACTTCCAGCCCGTCGATGGACATCTCGAAGGCGTCGAACTTCGAGCGTTTCGTTTTCGATCTGGTCGGGCGCGACCCGGCGGTCGTCCGCGAACTGTGGGCCAAGGTCGACAAGGGCGAGGCCTTCGACCTGTCGGCAACGCCGCATTGGGCCAGGATGCCGGAATTTGCCTTCGTGTCGGGCAAGAGCACGCACAACGACCGCATCAAGACCATCCGCTTCGCCCAGGGGCGCTACAACATCATGCTCGATACCCACACGGCCGATGGCCTGAAGGTGGCGCTGGAGCATCGCCAGGAAGGCATTCCGATGATCGTCCTCGAAACCGCCCAGCCGGCCAAGTTCGAGGAAACCATCCGCGAGGCGCTGGGTACCGAACCGGTTCGTCCGGCCGATCTCAAGGGAATCGAGAGCCTGCCGCAACGCGTTGTCGTCATGGCGCCCGATGTGGCTGCCGTCAAACAGTTCGTCGTCGAGCGCGTTTGAGCTTCGATCACGAGGCGTTCTGGTCTGCCCGCTATCGCGATGCGGGCGATGACTTCCTGTTCGGCACGGCGCCGAACAGCTTCCTTGCCTCGCAGGCAGAACGTTTTGGGGCCGGCATGTCGGTCCTCACGGTAGCTGACGGCGAAGGACGGAACGCGGTATGGCTGGCCGAACAGGGCTGTCGGGTCACGGCAACGGAAATTTCGCCGGTAGCGCTCGAAAAGGCCGCCAGGCTGGCCAGGGGTCGGCATGTATCGGTGGACTGGAAGGCAGCCGACATCCTGAACTGGACATGGCCGCAGGATATCTACGATGCCGTGGTCGGCATTTTCATCCAGTTCGCCACGCCGGAGGAGCGCCCCCGGCAAATCGGCGGCATGAAGCAGGCGGTGAAGCCGGGTGGATTCCTGTTATTGCAGGGCTATACCCCGAAACAACTGGATTACCGTACCGGCGGGCCGTCGGCCGTTGAAAACCTCTATACCGAGGGGCTGTTGCGCGCCTTGTTCGCCGACTGGGAGATCGTGCTGCTTCGCGAGCACGAGGACATTCTGGATGAGGGAACGGCGCATCGCGGCCGTTCGGCGCTGATCGATCTGGTAGCGCGCAAACCTACAGGTAGATGACAGCCGGGAAGACGGCCACGGCAAGGACCAGCACCAGCCATTCAAGGTTGTGGCGGGCCAGGAAGCCCGTGAAGTGCAACACCAGAATCGAGATCGCGACGATGTAGAACAACGCGAACAGCATGTGGATACCCCTGATTTATTGTAATCGACCGTCTGTCCGGCAATTATGACGACAATCTGCCGAAATGCCTAGCCGACGAAGCGCATCGACAGGTCGAGTGCCTTGACATCCTTGGTCAGTGCGCCTACCGATATCCGGTCCACGCCGGTTTCGGCGATGCCGCGAATCGTTTCCAGCGTCACGTTTCCGGAAGCTTCGAGGATGGCGCGATTGGCGTTGATGCGCGAGGCTTCACGCATCATCTCGAGGCTGAAATTGTCGAGCAGGATCATGGTGGCGCCGGCATTCAACGCCTGATTCAGTTCATCCAGACTCTCGACTTCGATCTGGATGAATTTACAACGATCCTTAGCCTGTTCGGCGACCAGCTTGGCGGCTGCCATGGCTTGGGCGATGCCGCCCGCCGCGTGGATATGGTTTTCCTTGATCAGGATGGCGTCCCACAGCGCCAGGCGATGATTGCCGCCACCGCCGGCACGAACGGCGTATTTCTGGGCAATGCGCAGGCCGGGCAGTGTTTTGCGGGTATCGACGACTTGTGCCTTGGTTCCGGCAATGGCGTCGGCGTAGATGCGCGCCTTGCTGGCGACGGCGGAGAGCAGTTGCAGGAAGTTCAGGGCGCTGCGTTCGGCGGTCAGCAGGGCACGGCCGTTGCCATCGATTTCGCACAGCAGCTGGTTAGGGGCGATGCGGTCACCATCGGCGCCGTGCCAAGTCACCGTTGCTGTCGGATCGCAGCGGCGCACGCATTCGTCAAACCAGGCAGTGCCGCACAGGACGCCGGCTTCGCGGGAAATCACGGTGGCCTTGACGCGGCGTTCGCCCGGAACAAGGCTGGCAGTCAGGTCGCCGGCACCGACGTCCTCGGCCAGGGCGGCATCTACATTGCGGTTGATCTCGGCGGTCAGCGGGTAATCGAATTCGATGGTCATGTCAGGCAATCGGCGGCGATGGAGGCCGCATTTTACAGGCTGTTGGACTGGCGGACCCAGGCATTGAAGAGATGGCGGGCTGCATCGACGATTTCGCTTGCCGTCATGCCGGCCGGACCAATGCCTTCCTTTGCCAGATGGTCGGCGGCGGCACCATGCAGATGAACGGCCGCCAGCAGGGCGCTTTCCGCAGGCCAGTTATGGGCGAGCAGCGCGACGATCAGGCCGCACAGGACGTCGCCCATGCCGGCGGTGGCCATGCCGGGGTTGCCGGTCGTGTTGATCCACCAGCGACCGTCGGGCGTCGCGATGACGGTGCCGCATCCCTTGAGCGCAATATAGCTGCGATAGCGGTCGGCGAGTTCCAGGGCAGATTTGATGCGGTCGTTCTGTACATCGCGTACCGAGCAGCCGAGCAGGCGGCCGGCTTCCGCAGGATGCGGGGTGAGAATGGCCGGCCCGACGCGGTTATAGAGATTGCCTTCAAGGCGGCCATCTTCGGCCAACAGGTTCAGCGCATCGGCATCGAGTACCAATTGCACCGGCGCCTTGAGCGACTGTTCGAGCAGACGCAGGGCCTCGGATGAGCGGCCAAGGCCCGGGCCGCAGGCCAGCGCCTGTAGGTCGGCTTGCAACAGCGTATCGGCGCGGCGCAGCATCAGTTCGGGCTGCAGCAGGTCAACGGCCGGGGCGTCGGGGTCAAGCATGCCGAGGTAGACGCGGCCGGCGCCCAGCTTGAGGGCTGCCCGTCCGGCCAGGAACGTGGCGCCGACCATGGACTTGCTGCCGCCCAGGATGCCGGCGCTGCCGAAACTGCCTTTGTGGGTGTTCAGGCGCCGCGGCCGGAGGCGGTCGGCAAAGTGGCTGCGAAGCAGAAGTCGCCCATCGGGAGGCGCCTCGGAGACGGCATCGAGTTCAAGGTCGGCAACACGAATCTCGCCGCAGTGATCGGGGCCATCGCCGGTGCGCAGTCCAGGCTTGTCGGCGATGAAGGTCAGGGTGTGGCTGGCGTTGATGCAGGGAGGATGACTGAGGCCGGTGTCGGCGTTCAGTCCGGAGGGACAGTCGAGCGCCAGCAGAGGGCAGGCGTCGCGCACGGCCAGTTTGTTGGCCGTCGCGATCCAGCGGGCGTAGATGCCTTCCGGGTTACGGGCGAGACCGATCCCGAACAGGCCATCGACCAGCAGCGACCAGTGCTTTCCTTCCGGAATGTCGCTCTGCGTCGCGCCGCCTTCCGTGGCAAAGCGGCGGTACGCGGCCTGGGCATCGGCCGGCAGCTTGCTTGGGTCCCCGGCAAAGACGACGCACACTTCGAAAAAGCGTTGGCGGAGCAGGCGAGCCATTTCCAGTGCGTCGCCGCCATTGTTGCCGGGGCCGGCCAGAACCAGCACGGGACGGTTCCGGTTGTCGGCCAGTTGCGCGGCCCAATCGGCCGCCGCAGCACCGGCACGCTGCATGAGCGGCAGATCGGCATGCCGGGCCTCAAATTGGCGTAGCGCCGGCGAGCGATAGAGAGCGTCGGAGATCATGTCCTGATTCTATCCCCAAGTCTGTTTGGCATGACGGATGGTGGTGGCGTGAATACGCACCGTATCGTCGATCCGGCGGGCGTAGCCGCCGGCCATGGCGATGGCGAGCGCTACGCCTTCGTCGCGGCAACGCGAGAAAACGTGCCTGTCGCGTTCGGCAAGTCCTTCGAAACTCAAGGCCAGGCGGCCCAGACGGTCGTCGTGGTAGGGATCGGCGCCGGCCAGGTAGATGACAAGGTCGGGGCGTGCCAGGTCGAAAGCGGTATCCAGTCCTTCGTCCAGGCGCAGCAGGTAGGCGGCGTCGGAGCAGCCGTCGGGGAGCTCGATGTCGAGATCGCTGGTTTCCTTGTCGAAGGGGAAATTGCGGGCGCCGTGCATCGAGAAGGTGAAAATGCTGTCGTCGCCGCGCAGGATGCTCGCCGTACCGTTGCCCTGGTGCACATCGCAATCGACAATCAGTACGCGCCCGGCCCGGCCTTCGGCTTGCATGGCGCGGGCGGCGACGGCAGCATCGTTGAAGACGCAGAAGCCTTCGCCGTGCTCACGGAAGGCATGGTGCGTGCCGCCGGCCAGGTTGGCGCTGACCCCGTCCTCGATGGCCGCCCGGCAAGCGCAGATGGTGGCGCCGGCCGAGCGGCGCGAGCGCTCAACCATGCCGGCGCTCCATGGGAAGCCGATGGCCTTCAGTGCCTTTTCCGGCAGCAGGCCCTGAGTCACGGCTTCGATATAGGCGGCATCGTGGGCGCGGCCCAGTTCTTCGTCGCTTGCTGCGTGTGGCAGGTGGAAATCCGCTTCGCTGAATTCGCCGCTGGCGAGCAGGCTTGCCCGCAGCCGGGAATATTTTTCCATCGGGAAGCGATGGCCGGCCGGCAGCGGCAGGACGAAGACATCGGTGTAGAACAGCCGCACGGCCGATGCCTTCGCCGGAGGACTCTCAGTTCAGGGTGGCGGACAGCTTGCGGCGGAATTCGCGGACGAGGTCGTCGTACTGTTCGCCGGAGAGCGCTTCGAACAGCGCCAGAATGGCCTTGCGCGCCGCTCCTTCGTTGAAGAAGCGGTCGCGGCGGGCGACTTCGAGTGCCGCTTCGAGCGCTTCGCGGAAACGGCTTTGCGCAGCGTAGGCCTTGGATAGTTCAAGGCGGGTCGCGTGGTCGTCCGGATTGGCTTCCAGCTTCGCCTCCAGCGGCGCGATGTCGGCGGCGCCATCGAGCAGCGCCAGGCGTGCGCGCAGGGCATTTGCGCGCTCCGGCTCGTTGGCGTACTCGCCGGCCAGCAGTTGCTTGGCCTCGTCGTTGCGGCCGAGTTGCATCAAGACATCGACGGCGTCGAGCTGGATTGCCTGGTCCTGCGGGTTGGCCTGGCTGGCCTGCACCAGAACGGCCAGTGCTTCGTCCAGCTTGCCTTCGGCGACCAGCGCGGCGGCCTGCTCGCGCAGGTTGAGCTGCTCCGGTCCTGCCGGCAAGGCGATGCGATCGAGGAACTCGCGAATCTGCCCTTCAGGAATGGCGCCGTTGAACTCGTCCACCAGTTGTCCTTGGAACAGCACCTTGACCGACGGAATGCTACGCACGCCGAAGTGCTGGGCCAATTCCGGGTTCTCGTCGGAATTGACCTTGGCCAGGAGGAAACGGCCCTTGTATTCCTCGGCCAGCTTTTCCAGCATCGGCTTCAGGACCTTGCACGGCTCGCACCACGGCGCCCAGAAATCGACGACGACCGGCACGGTCTCGGCCGGAATCAGGACTTTGGCTTCGAACTCTTGGATGGAAACGTCAAATGCAAACTCGGACATGGTGAGGGCCTGAAAAAATTAAAGTCGGGCGAATTCTACCGCCAGTCGTGGGCTGGTGGCGGATTGCAGGGAAAAGGCCGGCGACTGGCTGGTAGTCAGCCATTCATTCAACCGGACTGGAAAGTCGGGTGTGTCGGGATGGCTGGCGGAGCCGGCTACCTCTGATATCTGGAGGCGAGCCAGTGTGTTTTCAAGCGGATGCGCTCCAAGCGCCAGCCAGAGCCCGGAAGCCGCATCCGCCCAGTGATCGAGCTGGGCGCACAGCACTTGGGCGCAGCGACCTTGATCCAGCCACAGACAAGCCAGGGCGAGCAGCGTGCTCCAGTGGGCGCTGTCTACGCCGTCCAGCGGCAGGTGCATGGCCGACTGCAGGCCGGGCACGAAGGGCTGGATTTGCGCGGTGGCCAGGGCCGGCTGGGTGGCCAGGAAATCGTAGGGCATCGGTTCACCGCCGCCCAGGCAGACTTCGTTCAGCAGATTCAGGGTTTCCAGGCGCGGGCCGCTGGTCGATTGCCAGAGCAGGATGGTCGGTAGTCGGCGCTGTTGATCCGGCAGACAAGCGCAAGCGCCGATCAACGCCAGTTGGGTCAGCGCTGCCGCACGGCGCAAGGGTTTTCCGATGGCCGTGCGGACCGCTGCAGGCAGCGCATCTGGCGCGAACTGCTGACTGGCGACGGCGTTGAGGAAGGCCATCAGCTGCGCTCCACAACCAGGCTGGCCAGGCCGCCGCCGAAGCCGATCAGGTTGAGCAGGGCGTGGCGGACGACGGCGGGGCGGCGAACTGTGAGCGGAGACAGGCCGATTTCGGCATCCATGTCGCGGTAATTGGCGGTGGCCGGGATTTGCCCTGCGTCGAGGTTGGCCAGCAGGGCGGCCAGTTCGGTAATGCCGCTGGCGCCCAGTGTGTGGCCGAGGGCCGGTTTCAGCGACAGCAGGGGCGGCATGGGCTCATCGGTGAATATCTGGCGCAGGGCATTGGCTTCGGCCAGATCGCTGCCTGGCGAACCGGCGGCCTGCAGCTTGATCAGGTCGATGGCGGCCGGGCTGGTGCCGGCGGCGCGCAGGCAATCACGCATTACACCGGCAATCGGCCCGCCTTCCGGGTTAGGGCCGGTGGTCGAATAGGCATCCAGGCCGCTGGCGACGCCGGCGATTTTCCAAGGGCCGGGTGTGGCGGACAGCCGGATAGCGGCGACCGCTTCACCCAGCACCAGGCCGTCGCGGCCGGCGTCGAAAGGTCGGCACAGCGAGTGGGAGAGCAGTTCCATGGCGGCGAATCCGGCCAGCGTGCTGTCGTTGGCCAGTTCAATGCCGACGACGATGGCGTCGTCGATCAACCCGGCCGCGATCAAGGTGGCGGCGGCGTCGATGGCCGAGAAACCGGAGGTGCAGGCCGTCGAGAAACTGCTGCGCGGACCGGAGAGGGCCATCCAGTCGGCAATCTGTCGGCTGAACGAGGCGCTGCCAATGGGCATGTCGAAGGGCGCGCCACGTTGTTCGAAAAGCCCGATCTGGAAGGACGACGAGGCGACGAACAGCGCTGTCGTCGGGGTGTGCGGCCCGAGTTGCGCGCTGACGTGGCGTACCGCCTGCTCGGCGCGCAAGGACCAGTCGGGTTCGTCCAGCGGCAGGGCGAAATAGGGAAAGTGCCGCTCGCCCAGCGTGCGCTGGCCGGCCGTGCAGTCGCCTGCCCACAGCGCTTGGCCCACAGCGGCCGGCGAGGTGCCGCGGGCACAGAGCAGGCCGCTAGCTACGATGTGGACCGGCCGTACCATGCCCAAGGTCAGCCCCGGCTGGCCAGCCAGCCTTCCAGGTGTTCGGCCAGGTTGGCGACGTTGCTCAGGATACGCCGGGTTTCCTTGCTGTCCGGCAGGCGCAGGCCGTATTGCTTCTTGATCGCCATCGACACCTGCAGGGCGTCGAGCGAATCGAGCTGGAGTGGGGCTTCCGGCCCAAACAACACTTCGTCGTCGGTGATGCTGGCCGGGTCGCAATCCTTGTCGCAGGCTTCGACGATCAGGGTTTTCAGGGCGAGACGGAGTTCGGCGCTCATGCGGATTGACGGTGGTTGAGCCAGACCGCGGCGGCCAGGGCGGCCAGCGCGAAGGCGAGCAGTTGGAGAAGGGCAGGCAGGATGGCGGCAAAACCGCCGTGGCGCAACATGACCGTGTGGAAGCCCTGCAGCCCCCAGGCCATCGGCGAGAACTCGGCCAGCGCCTGCATGGTCGCCGGCATCATGAACTTGGGCACCATGATGCCGCCGATGGCGCCCATCAGGATATTGCCGACGCCACCGATGATCGTCGCCTGCTGCGTCGTTCGGGCCAGGCTGGCGACGAGCAGGGCGCAGGCGACGGCCGCCAGGCTGACCGCCATCGACACCAGCCACCAGTGCAGCAGGCCTATCCCTTGCGGCATGACCAGCGCTTCGCCGCCGAAAAGCGGCACGACGAACATGCCGACGCCGACCATCAGCACCGCCTGGATCTGATTGACGATGAAGAAGGGCAGCAGCTTGCCGAGCAGTACCAGGCGGAAGGGCAGGCCCATGGCAGCCAGACGGCTCAGCGTGCCCTGCTGACGCTCGACGATCAGGATGGCGGATATCGGGATGACGACGAAGAACATGGCGAAGACCAGCCAGGCCGGCACGTTCTGCTGCACCGACGACGGCGGGCGGATGCTGCGTTCGTTCTGCACGGCAACGGTGACGATCTCGTCCGGCCATTCGCGGTCCGGCGCATTGGCGGCGACCGGCAGGCCGAACAGCTTGCCAGCCTTGCGCGTCAGTTCGTCGGCGCGCAGGGTGCCCAGCGCGGCGCTGGTCTGGGTGCGGAAAGCCAGTTGCAGCGCGGGGTTCAGGGTCGGATCGACGAACAGGCCGAGCGGCTCGGTCGGCTGGCCGTCGGCGCCGCCGGGAGCGAGCAGGCGTTCGCCGAAGCCCTTGGGCAGCACCAGGACCAGCGCGTAGCGGCCGTCGCGGATGGCCTGCCGGGCGGTGTCAGGGCTATCGACACTGGCCACGTGGCGGAAGCTGCCGGCCTTGTTCAGGCGTAGGATCAATGATTGCGAATGCGGGCTGTTGTCGAGGTCGACGATGGCGTAGCCGACGTCGATCGCCGCGCCGGGCATGAAGGCGTCGTGCAAGGCCATGGTCATGACCAGGATGAAAATCACCGGCATCAGGAACAAGGCGGCCAAGCCATGCCGGTCGCGGAGCAGGGCCAGCGTTTCCTTGCGCCACAGCGCATTCAGTCGGGGCATCATCGCTCAGTCCCGTAGCGAGCGCTTGGTCAGGCGCATGAAGAGGTGTTCGAGGTTTTCGCGGCCGACCTTCAGTTGCTGCACGGCGCAGCCGGCAGCGGTCAAGTCGTCGAGCAGGCGGGGCAGGGTGGCGGGAGAGGTGAGCTGGAGGCGGTATTTCATGCCGCCTTCAGCGATGGCGGAATGGCGGGCAGCCAGCTCGGCCGGCAGTTCGCTTCCCAGTTCCAGTTCGACCACCGACTCGTCGCAACGCAGCAGCGCATCCAGCGCGCCTTCGCTGAGCACCTTGCCGTGGTCGACGATGGCTACCCGCTGGCAGATGGCCTCGACCTCTTCCATGTAGTGGCTGGTGTAGATGACGGTGGTGCCGCTGGCCGGCAGGCCGGCGATGGCGTCGAGCAAGAAGCGGCGCGATTGCGGGTCGACGCCGACGGTGGGTTCGTCGAGAAGCAGAAGCTGGGGGCGGCCGAGCAGGCCGATGGCCAGGTTCAGGCGCCGGCGCAGGCCGCCGGACAGTTGTTCGGCCGGTTTGCCGACGACCTGTTCGAGGCGGGTGAAAGCGACGGCCGAGGCGATCTGTACCCGCCGTTCGGCGTTCTCCAGGCCGAGCGCACCGCCGAAGAAATCGAGGTTCTCGGCAACGGTCAGCATCGGGTAGAAGGCGTAGTCCTGCGGTACCAGGGCGATGGCGCGAGGCTCGGCGGCGCGGGCTTCGGCCAGCGGGCGTCCATTGAACGCGATACTGCCGCCGGTTGCCGTCTGCAGGCCGGCGAGGATGGAGATCAGCGTCGTCTTGCCGGCGCCATTGGGGCCGAGCAGGCCGTAGACGCCGCCGGCCGGGATGTCCAGCGTGACGCCGTCGAGCGCCGGCGTGTCGGCATCCCGGTAGGCAAAGGAAACGCCTTCGATGCGCAGCATCACGCGGCGCGGCGCAAGTCGCGAAAGAAGGTCTGCTCGCGGTCGGCGATGGCGCGCAGCTTGTCGGCCAATTTCGGCGGCTGCAGCGGGTCGCGGTCACGAATCATGCGCGCCGTGGCCAGCGCGAATTCCCGCCATTCGTCGCCGATGTCGATCAGCTGCTCGGCCAGTTCGCCCAACGCCGGGCGATTGAGCAGGTCAGCCGCTTCCTGCAGGAAGCTGGCATAAATGAAGCGGAAGCCGCCCCCGCCGGTGCCGATTTCCTCCTGCATGCGCACGACCTGGCCGATGAACAGCTTGCTGTGCGCTGCGCCGCTGCCGGCATCCAGCTTGGCTATGGCCTTGGCCAGCCAGCGGATGCCGCGCACACCGATGATGGGCAGCGGGGCGTCGAGCATGATGCGCGTCGTCTTCTTGATGGCGGCCGGCAGCACTTTCTGCCAGTCCGGCATTTGCGGCGTGCCGACCGGGTAGTAGAGCAGTCCCTTGGGGGCCAGCGCCCCTTTGGCGAAGCGGGCGCGCTGCAGGTCGGCCGGCGGGCAGGTGACGACCGTTTCGGCGACCGGGTCGGACAGCTGGTAGTCGCCCGACGTTTCGCGGCCGAAGGCCAGCACGTTATGGGCGTTGAAATGAAAGCGCAGGTCTTCCGGCAGGTAGGGCAGCCAGAAAACGGAGGTCTGCAGGCCGACCAGCTTGCCTTGATCGAGCAGGTCGTTCAGGCGGGCGACGCCGGCGGCTGGATTGCCGAAGGTCTCGAAGCGCATCTTCAGGCCGAGCGGCTTCTGCAGGCCCTTGATGATGGCCTTGGGTGGCATCCGGTAGGCGACCAGCGGCAGGCCGTTGATCTTGATGATCGGCAGATAGGCGAAGGACAGGGCCGAAGACAGACCGAAGGTCATCGGCTCGGACAGCGGCAGGCCGTGGTGGCGCAGCATCGCCGACATGACGCCGCTTTCGCAGTGCGAGGCCTGACTGTGCTGGAATTCCATCAGTCGGCTTTTTTCAGTTGCTCGACGCTGAGGCCCATGGCGTCGGCGTAGGTCGCCAACAAGGAAGGCGATAGCTTGGCGAAAATGGCCGGGCGGAAATGGCGGCGGATGCGCCATTGCCAGATGCCGCTGGCCTGCGCCAACAGCGGTACGTCCATGCGCACCCGGTACATGTGGTATTCGAGCGGCGAGGTCTGGCCGTTGAGCGCGCGCTGGCGGGCGTCTTCGGCCAGGCGCAGCAGGTCGTCGACGGCCTGTTTGGTGACGATTTCCTCGACCTCCCAGCCGGCCGACTGGACGATGTGCAGCTTGCCGTCGGCACCGCGCGCATACATCGCCTTGCGATGGCCGCCCAGCGTGCTGTTGCCCTCCTGCGGGACTTCGCTATCCAGCATGGTCGACGGCCGTCAGGTGCATCAGCGAACCGGTGAAGCGGCCGCTTTCGGGTACGAAGCAGAGCAGGCGGTCACCGGTTTGCAGGCGGCCGCTGCGGAAGAGTTCGTCGAGGATGATGAAGATCGACGCCGAGCCGGTATTGCCCTTGGTTTGCAGGTTGGTGAACCATTTTTCCGGGGCGATGGCGAAATTGGCGTGGGCCATGTAGGTAGCCAGCGGCTGCCGGAAGTATTCGGAAGACATGTGCGGCAGGAACCAATCGATGGCCTCGGCGGCCAGGCCGTGTGCGGCCCGCGCCTTGACCAGCGGTTTGCCGAAGGTCTGCTCGACGACAGCCTCGTTGAGCAGGCGGACATCCTGCTTGACCATGAAGATGGACTGCTCGGTCCATTCGTTGGCGGTGTATTCCTGCCAGCCACGGAAGTGGCCGTCGGGCGTCTTGTCGCCGCCGGCGTACATGCATACCGGCATGCTGTCGGCATTCGACTGGATGTCGATCCAGTCGATGCGCAGCGACAGGCCCGCGCGTCGCGGTTCGGACTCGACCAGAAAGGCGCCGGCGCCGTCGGACAGCATCCAACGCAGGAAATCCTTCTCGAAGGCGATTTCCGGGTTGTCTTCCAGTTCAGCGACGCGGTGCGCCGATTCCGGCTCGTAATGGCGGGCGAGCAGGCCGCCCGAGGCGCGTTCCGAACCGCTCGCCACGGCCTTGCCGGCCAGCCCGGTCATTACAGCCATGGCAGCGTATTTCAGCGCGCTGATGCCGGCCGCGCAGATGCCGGCCGTCGACACCACCTCGCAGGGTGGCGTGCCCAGCTCGCCGTGCACCATCACGGCATGGCTGGGCATCAGCTGGTCGGGGCAGGAGGTGCCGCAGGCCAGCACGTCCGGCGCGCCGGCATCGAGGCGGCGGATGGCCTCGGCTGCGAGTGCGGCGTTCGAATGGGTGAGGGTTCCGGTGGCTGGGTCGATGGCGTAGTGCCGACTGCGAATGCCATTGTTGCGCAGTACGATGCGCCGGGCACGCGACGGCTTGCCGCCGATCATGCCGAGCACCTGTTCGATCTCGTCGTTGGCTACCGGTGCATTGGGCAGAAAGGAAGATGTGCCGGTGATGTAGGCACTACCGCGACTGGTCATATTTTTTTAGATTGAATTCCTCGGACCCGCTTGGTTGTTCCAGCTGAGCGCGCAGCCCCTCCAGGCGCGATTTCAGCAGCGGGGAAAGCAGCCATTGTAACAATAGGCTGGTCGGAACGACCGTCAAAACCATCACGATCAAATAAAGGGAAAACACCAGCAAGGCCGGGCGCCGCTGCCAGCTGCCGCGTTGACCGAAAGCGCGGATCAGCCGCGACCATACGCCGAAGGCACGCCGCCCGGCGCGTTCGCTGATCGCCAGCCGGGGATTGACGGTCACGGCGCGCAAGCCGCGCAGCATCGGTTGCCCGGATCGTTCGGCATTGCTGTCCAACGCGTCGGCCAGGGCGCGGCCGAATCGGTGGGCTCCCCGGATTTCGTCCGGGGCGACGCCGGCTGGTGGCATGCCGAGAAAGCTGTCGCGCTTGCCGGTCAGCACCCAGCGCGGCGTCGTGATGAAGGTGGCGAGTGGGTGGCCACGGTCGGTAAACGCAATGTGGTCGCACAGTTTGCCGCCGGCCTCGGCGATCAGCTGCCGCATGGTTTCCTGGGCCGACAGCCACATATTGCGGCAGGCAACCAACGTGACGACCGGCTTGGTGCGGATCAGGCTTTTGCCGGCATCGCTGTGCAGGAAGGCGGTCATCGGCAGGGCGGGCGATAGGTACCAGACTTGGTAGCACAGGATGATCAGGTCGAATTCGGCGTCGGCGGCGACGGTCAGTGGTTGCAGTGGTGGCGCATCGCATTGCACACACTCGGGCATGGCGTCGACAAAATCGACGACGGGCCACGGGAAGGGGTAGGGCGTGGCCGGAACCAGAGTTTCCTGGTGTACCCGATGACCGGCCTCGCGCAGCGGACCGACCACTTGCGCGGCGATGTCGGAAAGCTGCCCGGTTTGCGAATAATTGACGACGAGAACGTGCTTCAAGTTGGCTTCTGGCGGTGGATTCTGGGGCGATTCTAACAAAGAGAAAAGTGGCCTTGTCGCTATCCGCCTATTCGATCTGAATGCCATGCCAAGTCGACGTGCTTGGGGATTTTCGAGCTTATCGGCTATCATTCTGCTTTCCCGCAGCCTGTCTTTCCATGACCAAATTTGTTTTCGTTACGGGTGGTGTCGTGTCCTCTCTGGGCAAAGGCATCGCCGCCGCATCGCTCGGGGCCATTCTGGAATCCCGCGGCATCAAAGTTACCCACCTCAAGCTCGACCCCTACATCAACGTCGACCCCGGCACGATGAGTCCTTTCCAGCACGGAGAGGTTTTCGTCACCGAGGACGGCGCCGAGACCGACCTTGACCTTGGCCACTACGAGCGCTTCACCAGCGCCAAGATGACCAAGCGCAACAATTTCACGACCGGCCAGGTCTACGACACCGTGCTCAAGAAGGAGCGTCGCGGCGAGTACCTCGGCAAGACCGTGCAGGTCATCCCGCACATCACCGACGAAATCAAGGGCAAGGTCAAGGCCGGTGCCGAAGGCGCCGACGTGGCCATCGTCGAAGTCGGCGGCACGGTCGGCGACATCGAATCCCTGCCCTTCCTCGAAGCCATCCGCCAGATGGGTATCGAGGAAGGTCGCAACAACGTCTGCTACATGCACCTGACGCTGTTGCCCTACATTCCGACTGCCGGCGAACTGAAGACCAAGCCGACCCAGCACTCCGTCAAGGAACTGCGCGAAATCGGTATCCAGCCGGACATCCTCCTCTGCCGCGCCGACCGTTCCATTCCGGTCGAGGAACGCCGCAAGATCGCGCTGTTCTGCAACGTGATGCCGGAAGCGGTCATCGAGTGTCTCGATGCCGATTCGATCTACAAGATTCCGGGCATGCTGCACGAGCAGATGCTCGACGAGATCGTCTGCCACAAGCTGAACATCCTGGCCAAGGCGGCCGATTTGACGGTCTGGGAAAACCTGATCGTCGCCCTGGAGCACCCGCTGCACCAGGTGAAGATCGCCTTCGTCGGCAAGTATGTCGATCTGACCGAGTCGTACAAGTCGCTGATCGAAGCGATCAAGCACGCTGGCATCCATACGCGCAGCCAGGTCGATATCGTCTATCTCGATTCGGAGGATATCGAAAAGAACGGCACCGGCGTGCTCGAAGATCTGGACGCCATCCTCGTTCCTGGCGGTTTCGGCCGTCGCGGCACGGAGGGCAAGATTGCCGCCATTCGCTATGCTCGCGAGAACAAGGTGCCTTACCTCGGTATCTGTCTCGGCATGCAGCTGGCTGTCGTCGAATTCGCTCGCGACGTGGCCGGTATGGCGGGTGCGCACTCCACTGAATTCGTCCAGGACACGCCGTACCCGGTGATCGGCCTGATCACCGAATGGCTGGATGCTTCCGGCAAGGTCGAAAAGCGCAGCGAGGATTCCGATATCGGCGGCACGATGCGCCTCGGCGCTCAGGTCTGCAAGCTGAAGGAGGATTCTCTGGCACGCCAGATTTACGGCGCCGCCGAGATCACCGAGCGTCACCGTCATCGCTATGAAGTCAACAACACGCTGCTCGCCCAACTTGAAGAGAAGGGGCTGATCGTTGCCGGTCGCGCGCCGGGTACCGATCTGTGCGAAATGGTCGAGCTGCCGGCTGACGTCCATCCGTGGTTCGTGGCTTGCCAGTTCCATCCGGAATTCACCTCCAACCCGCGTCAGGGTCATCCGCTGTTTACGTCCTACGTGAAGGCGGCACTGGCCAATAAACAGGGCAAGAAATAATGAAACTTTGCGGTTTCGAGGCTGGTCTTGACCAGCCTTTTTTCCTGATCGCCGGACCTTGTACCGCCGAGTCGGAGCAGCTGTGCCTGGATGTGGCGGGGTATATGAAGGAGGTTTGTGCTCGACTGGGCATCAACTACATCTTCAAGGCATCGTATGACAAGGCCAATCGCAGTTCCGGTACTTCGGTACGCGGCCTGGGCCTCGACGAAGGCCTGCGCATCTTCTCCGAAGTGCAGCGCCAGATCGGCGTGCCGGTACTGACCGATGTGCACGATATTGACCAGATCGCTCCCGTGGCGGCCGTTGTCGACGTGCTGCAGACCCCGGCTTTCCTGTGCCGGCAGACCGATTTCATCCACGCTGTGGCTTCCTGCGGCAAACCGGTGAATATCAAGAAAGGCCAGTTCCTGGCGCCGGGCGACATGAAGAACGTCGTTGCCAAGGCTCGCGAAGTGAACAACGGCGCTGACAACATCCTGGTTTGCGAGCGCGGCGCTTCCTTCGGCTACAACAACCTCGTTTCCGACATGCGCAGCCTGGCCATCATGCGCGAAACTGGCTGTCCGGTGGTGTTCGATGCCACCCATTCGGTGCAGTTGCCGGGCGGGCAGGGTACTTCCTCGGGGGGGCAGCGCGAGTTCGTTCCGGTGTTGGCACGGGCTGCGGTGGCAGTCGGCATTTCCGGCTTATTCATGGAAACCCATCCGTGCCCCGAAAAGGCATGGTCCGACGGTCCGAACAGTTGGCCGCTGGATCGCATGGAAAGCCTGCTCGCTACCCTGGTGGCGCTCGACAAGGCGGTGAAATCCGCCGGATTCGAGGAACTGAAGTAATGTCGGCCAAGGGCTATATCGTTGCCGAGGTGAAGGTGCACGATGCCGATGCCATCGCCCGATATCGCCAGCTGTCTACCGCCGCCGTCGAGCAATATGGCGGTCGTTTCCTGATCCGGGGCGGCGCTTCGGAAGTTCTCGAAGGCAAGTGGTCGCCGCCCGAGCGGATGATTGTTGTTGAGTTCGAGTCGGTGACGCAGGCCAAGCGCTTCTACGATTCGGCCGAGTATCAGGCGGCCCGCAAGGTCCGCGAACAGATTGCCGAAATGAACATGCTGGTCATTTCCGGTGTTGATAATCAAGTTTAATTTGTTCTTTCAACCTTTTGAAAATAAGGAAGAAATATGAGTTCTATCGTTGATGTTGTTGCCCGCGAGATTCTGGATTCCCGTGGCAATCCCACTGTCGAAGCCGACGTTTTGCTCGAATCCGGCGTCATGGGTCGTGCGGCAGTTCCGTCCGGTGCGTCCACCGGCACCCGCGAAGCCATCGAACTGCGTGATGGCGATGCCAGCCGTTACCTTGGCAAGGGCGTGATGCAGGCTGTCGAGAACATCAACACCGAAATCTCCGAAGCCATCATCGGTCTTGATGCTCAGGAACAGGCCTTCATCGATCAGACCATGATCGATCTCGACGGTACCGACAACAAGTCGCGCCTCGGCGCCAATGCCATCCTGGCAGTCTCCATGGCCGTCGCCAAGGCCGCTGCCGAAGAGTCCGGTCTGCCGCTCTACCGCTATTTCGGCGGCATGAGCCCGATGCAGATGCCGGTGCCGATGATGAACATCATCAACGGTGGCGAGCACGCCAACAACAGCCTGGATATTCAGGAATTCATGGTCATGCCGGTCGGTGCCGCCAACATTCGCGAAGCCATCCGCTGCGGCGCCGAAATCTTCCACGCCCTGAAGAAGTTGCTGAACAAGAAGGGCCATTCGACTGCCGTCGGCGACGAAGGTGGCTTCGCCCCGAACCTGGGCAGCCATGCCGAAGCCCTGCAGATCATCATGGAAGCCATTGAAATGGCCGGTTACGTGCCGGGCCAGGACGTGCTGCTGGCGCTCGACTGCGCTGCTTCCGAGTTCTACAAGGATGGCAAGTACAAGCTGGCTGGCGAAGGCCTGGAGCTGACCTCTGCCCAGTTCGTCGATTACTTGGCCAACCTGGCCGACCAGTTCCCGATCGTCTCGATCGAAGATGGCATGTCCGAAGCCGACTGGGACGGCTGGAAGCTGCTGACCGATCGCCTGGGCAACAAGGTGCAGATCGTCGGCGACGACGTTTTCGTCACCAACACCAAGATCTTCAAGGAAGGCATCAAGAAGGGTATCGGTAACTCGATCCTGATCAAGATCAACCAGATCGGTACCCTGTCTGAAACCTTCGCCGCCGTCGAAATGGCCAAGCGCGCCGGCTACACCGCCGTGATCTCGCATCGCTCCGGCGAAACCGAGGACAGCACCATCGCCGACATCGCCGTCGGCCTCAACGCCGGCCAGATCAAGACTGGTTCGCTGTCGCGTTCCGACCGTATCGCCAAGTACAACCAACTGATCCGCATCGAGGAAGACCTGGGCGATACCGCTTCCTACCCGGGCCGCGAAACCTTCTACAACCTGCGTTAATCGCGCATGCGTTGGCTGACGGTCGGCCTTCTCGCAGCCATCGGCCTGCTCCAGTACCCCCTGTGGGTGGGTAAGGGGGGCTGGCTGAAGGTGTGGGAATACGACCGTCAGTTGCAGCAGCAAAAGGAAGTCACCCGCAAACTGGAAATCCGGAATGCGGGTCTCGATGCCGAAGTTCGTGACCTGAAGCAAGGCTACGATGCCATCGAGGAGCGTGCCCGTTTCGAACTGGGCATGGTCAAGCAGGACGAAACTTTCGTCCAGATTCCGGAAAAAGTTCCCGGAAAATAAATCTTCAAACTCTGCCAAACGTAGTAGTCACCGGTATTTGCCTCCGCTAGAATCGTTCTCAGCAGTCCCCGAGGAGAACAAGATGCTGCTCAAGGTTGGCGAAAAGGCCCCTGTGTTTTCACTGCCGGATGCCGATATGGAGACGATCGATCTGGCAAGGTACCAAGGCAAGCACATAGTCATTTTCTTCTATCCGAAGGATGGAACGCCTTGTTGTACCAAGGAAGTGACTGATTTCTCCGACCATGAAGAAGAGTTTCTACGCCATAACTGTGTCCTGTTGGGCATCAGCCGGGATGATTGCCTAAAACACGCCGAATTCCGTGACAAGGAAGGCATCGGGATCGAATTGCTGTCCGATACGGAAGGAATTGTCTGCAAGCAGTATGGCGTCTGGCAGGCCAAGGAAGTGGATGGGCACAAAAGATTCGGTGTTTGCCGCTCCACCTTCGTTATCGACCGTACAGGGACCATCCGGCACGCTTTGTACAACGTGAATTACAAGGGGCACGCGCTTGATGTCCTGCGTTTGGTCAAGGAACTCAATACCTGAGCTTTCGGGGTGCAATGCTAAAATGACGCGTTCGCGCAGATTCAAGCTTTGCCACAAACGCGTCGCAAGGTTGGCGAATAGCCGAGAATGCCCATCAATACTAGGAAATCCATAGAATGAACATGCAGGTTGCCAAGAATACCGTCATCACGCTCGACTACCACGTCAAGGATCCGGATGGGGAGGTTGTCGACGAAGGCCGCGAGCCGCTGGTCTACCTGCATGGCGGCTACGACGATATTTTCCCGAAAATCGAGGAGGCGCTGCAGGGCAAGAAGATCGGTGAATCGGTTCAGGTCAAGTTGCAGCCGGATGAGGCCTTCGGCGAATACGATGCCGAAATGGTCCAGATCGAGCCGCGCAAGGATTTCCCGAAGGAACTTCAGGTCGGCATGCAGTTTGAAGGCGGTCCGGAAGACGGTGGTGAGGACGATTTCGTGATTTATCGGGTAACCGATATTGCCGACGACAAGGTCGTTCTCGACGGCAACCACCCGCTGGCCGGCATGGCACTGGTGTTCACCTGTACCGTGACGGCGATTCGTCCGGCTAGCGAGGAGGAGGTCGAACACGGCCATGTGCACCATCCGGACGAGGACGGCGAAACCTGCCACTGAGCAATTTTCTTGCTTGAGACCAAGCCCGCTTTGGCGGGCTTTTTCGTTACTGGGTGGGTTGTGGCCAGGGATGGCTAGCGAAGCGCAGCGGATTCGTCGCCTCGCTATCGATGATGCCTTCCGTCCATCCCATGATCGGGTAGCCGAAAGTCTCGATACGGACGAAATTCTGGATGGTGCGACCGTTGCGGTCGCGTAGCGGCTGGTCGATGCGGCTGATATGGGTGTCGCCATGCACGGCGACGACCTGTCCGGGGAAATTCAGGGTCTCCTCGCGCAGCGTATCGAGAAACACCCGATAGCCGCGGTGCGGAAAGCCTTGCGCATAGTGCTCAAAACCGGGGTTGGCTTGGAAGAGAAGGACGACGGCCGATCTTTTGTCACGCCTGGCTTGGGCGAAGCTATCTTTCAACCAAGCGACGACGGCCGGGTTGCGGGCCAGGAATTCAGGCCGCGGCTCGTTGCTCATGCCCCAGTTATTGTTGCTTCCTGGCAGATTCAAACTGACGAAGAGCACTGGCCCCAGGCTAAAGCGGGCGTGCTCGGGGTAGGCACCGGGCTGGCGTTCGAGTGCCAGCGTGGCCTGGCCGAGCGATCGATCCTTATTCCAGAACAGGCTGCGCAGCTTGGCTAGTCGCTCAAGCGGGTCGTATCCGCCATTGCTGAGGCGCTGGCAATCGGTCCATTCGTTGTCCCCCGGGACAAAAACGAAGGCTGCCCGACTGGCATCGAACAGCTGGAAACGATCTGTAAACACCTCGTCGGAGCATAGGCTTGAGCCCGACTTGAAATCGCCGATATGCACGATCACATCGATTCTGCGGTCGGCCATGGCTTCCATCATCTTCGGCAATTCGGCCCGCTCGCGTTCCGAGTAGGGGGTGTCGCCGATCAGCGCAAAGCGCCAGGTGTCGGCAATGCCTGGTGCGATGCAGCTTAGCGACAGCAGGAGAGCGAAAAGAACGCTGGCTGCAGTCTTGGCGCTGCCGATTTTCACCGGAGCAGGCTTTTCAGGGCGTATAAGGCATCAAGTGCCTCGCGCGGAGTCAGGCTGTCGGGGTCGATGCTAGCCAGCCGGTCGACGGCCGGATGTGACTCAGGTTCTAGCGGCTCCGGTTCGCCCTGGGCGAAGAGGTCCGGCTGCAGCGGATCGACGGTTGCCCGTTGCTCGAATTCGCGAAGTTGCTTGCGGGCGGCGCGGACGACGGCGGACGGGATGCCGGCCAGTGCGGCAACTTGGATACCGTAGCTCTGGTTAGCCGGGCCTTCCTCGACGGCATGCATGAACACGATGCGGTCGTTGTGTTCGACGGCACCGAGGTGGACGTTGGCCAGTTCCGAATATTCGTGAGACAGGCGGGTCAGTTCAAAGTAGTGGGTGGCAAACAGCGTCAGGCTGCGGTTCTTCTCGACCAGATGGCGCAGGATGGCAAAAGCGAGTGCCATGCCGTCGAAGGTCGAAGTGCCGCGACCGATTTCATCCATCAGCACCAGACTTTGGCTTGTCGCATGGTGCAGGATGGCCGCTGCCTCGGTCATTTCGACCATGAAGGTCGAGCGGCCGGAGGCGAGGTCGTCGGAAGCGCCGATACGGGTAAAGATGCGGTCGAGCGGCCCGAGTACGCATGATTCGGCCGGCACGTAGCTGCCGATGTGGGCGAGCAGGGCGATCAGCGCCACCTGCCGCATGTAGGTCGATTTACCGCCCATGTTCGGGCCGGTGATCAAGAGCAGGCGGCGGTTGTCGGCGAGCAGGCAGTCGTTGGCGATGAAGGTCTCGGCCTGGTTGGCGAGTTCGCCTTCGACAACCGGGTGGCGGCCATTGACGATGTTAAGTTGCGTGTCGGCAGCGAATTCCGGTTTGCACCAGTTGCGTTTGAGGGCTGATTCGGCGAAACCAGCCAGTAGGTCGAGTTGGGCGACGGCGCGGGCGATGGTCTGCAGGGTCGGGACAACCGGCAGCAGGGCGTCGAGGATGGCTTCGTAGAGCAGCTTTTCGCGGGACAGTGAGCGTTCCTGAGCCGACAGCGCCTTGTCCTCGAAGGCCTTCAACTCCGGTGTGATGTAACGCTCGGCATTTTTCAACGTCTGGCGGCGACGGTAATCGTCGGGAATCTTGTCGACGTTGGCGTGGGTGACTTCAATGTAGAAGCCATGCACCTTGTTGAACTCAACCTTGAGGCTGGAAATCCCCGTACGCTCGCGCTCCCGGGCTTCCATATCAACGAGGAAAGCGCCGCAGTTGTCGTTCAGCGAACGCAGTTCGTCGAGATCGGGATCGTAGCCCGGCGCAATGACGCCGCCGTCGCGCACCTGGGCGCCGGGCTCGGCGGCGATGGCGCGAACCAGCAATTCAAGGGCGGTTTCCGGCGGCTGCAGTTCGGAAAACAACTGGGCGATCAGCGGGGCGGATTGCTCCAGGAGCGGAGCGCGCAACTCCGGCAGGCGGGCCAGCGATTCGCGCAGGCTGGCCAGGTCGCGCGGGCGGGCGTTGCGCAGCGCGATACGGCCGGCGATGCGCTCGATATCGGCAATGCCGCGCAGTGCCCGGCGCACTTCGCCGGCCAGCCGCCCATAGTCTTCGAGCAGCCCTTCGACGGCGCCGTGGCGCAAGGCAGGAATGTCGCGCTCGCGCAGCGGGTGGTGCAAGGTATGGCGCAGCAGGCGCGATCCCATGCTGGTCACGCAATTGTCGAGCAGCGAAAACAGCGTTGGGGACGGTTGGCCGCGCAGGGTCTCGGTCAGTTCCAGGTTGCGCCGGGTAGCCAGGTCGAGGCCGAGATAGGCGCCTTCCAGTTCCACGGTCAGCCCGCGCAGATGCGGCAGCTTGCCGGATTGCGTTGCCTGGGCATATTGCAGCAGGGCGCCGGCAGCGGCAACGGCCGGTTTCATGCCTTCGGCGCCAAATCCGGCCAGCGAAGCGACCTCGAATTGGTCGCAGAGCAGGCGGCGAGCTGAATCGAAATCGAAGTACCAGTCCGGCTGGCGGGTGCGGGCGACATCGGTGCCGAAATTGGGGGCCCAGCTTTCCGGGTAGAGGATTTCCGCCGGCCGAATGCGTTCCAGTGTCGCCGGAATCTGCTCCGCCGGCACCTCGATCAGGATGAACTCACCGCTGGCCAGGTTCAGCCGTGCGATCCCGGCCGTATTCCGATGCGTGGTCACGGCGAGCAGCCAGATATCCTGCTTGTCGTCGATCAGGGCCGCATCGGTCAGCGTACCGGGCGTGACAATGCGGGCGACCGCACGTTCGACCGGCCCCTTGCTGGTGGCCGGATCGCCGATCTGCTCGCAGATCACTGCAGATTCGCCCATCTTGACCAGGCGGGCAAGATAAGGCTCCAGCGAATGGAAGGGCACGCCGCACATCTTGATCGGCACGCCGGCCGACTGGCCGCGCGTGGTCAGCGTGATATCGAGCAGCCGCGCGGCTTTTTCCGCATCTTCATAGAACAGTTCATAAAAATCGCCCATCCGGTAGAAGAGCAGGGTATTCGGATGGTTCGCCTTGAGAGCGAGATACTGGATCATCATCGGCGTGTGACTTACCGGGTCTTTGTTTTTTAACGGCTTTTCTTTTTTATCCATATATATTCAATGTGTTAGCGGCGTCTCCGCTCCGACATTCCCCGTCAAGTTCCGACATTCCCCGCCAGTTTTTCGGCCGTTTTGGCTTCCCGTCAGCTTCCCGGGAATCCGATTCGGGGGTAATATCGGTGTTTAGGAAGCCTGAATCAGGCTTCCTAAAAAATCATTAGTTGTAACAACGACTTACCGGAGTGATCCGGGAAGCCAAAATCGCGAAGGCATCGACGTGAAACATGAGCTGACAATCGCAAACATCAAGTCTTTCGTCCTCGACAAAAAACCGGTCGGCGTCGATTCCGCAGGCCGTATTATCTTCGAACCCAACCCTCGGGGCGAACCATACTATGTATTCGATTCCGCGCCCGGGGCTCCGGTCGGATTCGGGCTGAAGGTTTCGAAGAGGAAGACATTCGTCATCCAGCGCAAAGTGGAGGGAAGAACCTTTAGGGCGAGCCTCGGATCCGTCGCCGAGTTCCTCCAGGAGCAAAACGGTTTGGAGAAGGCTCGCGCGGCGGCGGCGAAGATCGGCGCGGAGATTCGCACCCAGCAGGTCAATCCCAACGTCGTCGCCAAAAAACAATCCGCGGCGGAGTTAACCCTCGGTCAGGCTTTCGCGGCTTATCGGGTTCACCTTACGACCCGAGAGATCAAAAGAGCCAAGCCTGAAACCCTGAAGGTTTTCGACCGATGCGCGAAGCGGTTCGAGGATTGGCACGAGCGCAAGATTCGGACGCTGGACATCGATGAGATCGTCGCCCGGTTCAGGGCTCGACAGAAGGTGGCAGCCACGGCGAACGAGCAGGAGTTCAGACAGGCATACACGGTGGTGAGACATGCCATTGGGAGGGAGGAGCTCGCTGCGGCGTCCGCCCGCAGACCGCCTCTGCTGACCACGAACCCCTTCGGGATCATCGCGCTCGAAAAGCTATATCGCACATCAGACATGATAGAGCGCGAGAGAAGGGAGAGGATGGTCCGCAACCCGCTAACCCCGAATGAGACTCTCGGAAAGTTTCTGGAAGCCTTGTGGGCAAAAAGGTCCACAAGGGAAAACAAGACGGGCTGCGACTACATCCTGACAACCCTGCTCGTCGGAGCTCGGAAGATGGAGTGCTCCAAAATCCAGTGGGCGGAGCTGCTGACCGAACAAGAGAAGCTAACCCGATCTTGGGTGGATCTCGAGAAGGGCATCATATTCTTCTACAAGACGAAAAACGGACTGGATCATCTCCTGCCGATAGGGCCTTGTCTCATAGAGCTGCTTCGACGCAGGCAGACGGAGGCGGCCGAAATGATCGAGGACGACAGGATGACATTTCAGGCGAGAAAATGGGTGTTCCCCGCAAGAAACAGACAGAACAAGGCGGGGCATTACAAGGACGCGAAGGACCTCCTCGACCGAATCCGGGAGATAGCCCAAATCCCCGTGCTGACCAGACACGACCTGCGTCGTAGCTTCGGCACGGTACTGGAAGCCTTGGATGCCCCGCAGTCGATTAGCAAGCGGTTCATGAACCACGATCAGGCTGAAACCCATAATCGATACACGCAGGCGGAGTGGGAGAGGTTGAGAAAATGGATGGATCGCATCGAGGAGGCGATCCTGATCAAGGGGCCGAATGTTTGGAACGCGCTCAAGCCCCTGGAGAAATCCCCCTTGGCAGCCGACCCCCTGCCGGTCGTGCCTGATGACAAGCCAAGGCCGGGACGCCCCAAAAGAACGGCCGAGGATAAAATGGGAGAGCCAGATGACATTGAAGCCGGAGATGGGGAATGACCACCGTATCAGAACTCGAGACGCTTGATCTCCTTAACAGACTGCCTGACACGACGCTGCTGAAGACCTCTGAGGCGGCGGTGTTGCTGCGAACATCTGTGCGCAGCCTGGAGCGTCTAAGGCAGACCCCCGGAGGTCCGCCCTACATGCAGGGAGGGGCGATGGGGGCATCCGGTGCGAATCAAAAGTGCCTCTATAGGAAAGGGGATCTGCTCGCATGGGTTGAGTCCAACATGCTCTCCAGCAATGTCGAGGCGGCTATAAGGAAGGGGCAGCTATTCAAAACCATCCACGACTTGGCGGAGGAGCGACCATATTGGGTGGATGTGACCGGTCAAATCCGCGGGGACGTCGAGAGCACCGAGGTCGAGGATTTCCTCAAGAGGCTAGGGAGTCCGATGTGGGATATCGAGTGGCTGAGCGCGGATGAGGTATCCCTCAGATCATGGTCAGACCCGGATACCAAGAGATCCCATACCCAATCGGTGGAGAGAGTTTTAACCGATGTCTTGGGGGCCGTGCGGGGCGCTCAAGAGCTCGACGAGTTCGAGAGGGATGCCCTAAAAGGCGGAGATTCCGTGAGGGAAAAAATCTAGTCCGCTCCCCCAACTGACGGGCGGGGTGGCGCGTCATTTCCCGCCCCGGTAGCCTTTATCCATGCATAACGGGAGAAAGGCATGACACCAAATCAGTCGGTCCTACCGAGAAGGATGGAGAAAAGGGGCGAGCGCAGGCATCCGACGCCGCCCAAGTTCGTGACCGCCGTATGGTTGGACAACGGGGAGCAAAGAAACACCAAGGGGTATCTGACCGACCTGAGCGCGGGCGGGTTCTCGGCGATGTTAGAGAAGCCGATAGCCAAAGGGAGGCTTTGCAGGATCGTCTTCAACTTGGGGATCATAGACGCCGAGGATTTGGGAGTGGTGACGGCGGGGGTTAGGGTCGCGAAATGCGCCTACGATGAGCCTTACCACAAGCTCGGTTTCCAGTTCGAGTCGATAACCCCGCCCGATCTAGCGAAGGTCAAAAAGGCGATTCGGTTTTTTGAAATCGAGTATGGGCTTCTTTATTAAGCCGCGCGGCCGTTGTTTTGATCCCTTCCTTCGGAGTAAAAGGATCCTCCGGGCCACCATACTGGATGATCCCGTCGGGGACGATTCCAAGCTCCGAAGCCGTCACTATCCATCTGAGGGCGTCCTCCCTGCACTCATGGCCGAACCAATCCAATATTGAGAGGATGGCCAACTTCTCATCGGTAATCATAATGCCCCTCCGCCGACTTCATTGCGTGCCTTCGCTGGGGAGCCGGAATCCATGGTGGGAAGTGGAGGTGACTCCGAGCTCGTATAGGACGCGGCCATCACATCGGCCATGAACTGCCCTATCTCATGTCGGGCCGTCCCATCCCATTCGGAGAAAGCTTGAAGCATCTTCGGGCTCGCCCTCCTCAAGTCGATATCCGATGGAGGGAAGCTGGGCAGGTCGATGGGGGATTTCATAGGCGTTTGGCGCGGGGCCACCGTCATCTCGCAACCTGGAATCTCCATTCGTTTTTCAAGACGGGCGGGGGACAGGCCGTAGATCTCCTCTAGTAGAGTAATCTTGGGCTGAACAGGGCCGAGAGCTCCGAAATCCGGTGCTGGGCCAAGGCCGCGCTCCTCCCCCGACGTGAGGTGGCCGGTGCCCGCGCGGGCGACCGGGTCGATGTTTACCCAGCGCACCATTTTGCCGGCGTCGTTCTTGGCCTGTCCCTCCGTCAATGCGTTTCCGAAAAGCTTTTTGGCGCGGGTCCAGAACTCATGGGAGTTGACCGGATGGCGGCCGTTAGCCTGGCAATACTCTTGAAAGCGGGCGTATACGTCATCCTTCTGCGACGACTTGGATCGAGCGGGGGTCAGCATGTCGCCGATACCTCCATGGTCGGCGATCCAGGCCCCGACGATGTCGGAGTTGGCGATAGCCGCGCGTTTGATTCTCGCGCTGGAATCGGATTCGAAGAGCCGTCCGCCGCGTCCGAGGTAGCGCAGCAAACCGACTAGCATCCAGTCCAAGACGAGCTTGCCTTCACGCTCGAAAATCGCTCGGTCAAGACCCTCGCGCCTATCGGCCTCGGGGATGACGTGTTTCCATTCAACGAAGATGAAGCGGCGCCAGAATCCGCCCGTGGAGTTGCGACAGCGAATGCCGAACTCCTGATTGCTGTTGATTATCCACTTGGCGCGTGAGACGACGTTGATTGAGTCCTTGAACTTACGGTCGACCGGGGTCAGACCTTCGCCGAGCAGCGATTTGAGTCGCCCTTCGTTGAAACCGTCCTTCGGCGTCTCATCGACCACCGCGAGCGTCGCATCTTGTATCCCGTTGAGGGAGAAACCGTCCAAATTCGAGAGATCGACCGCGTGCGTGCGGTGGAAGCGCTGGATCAGGCCGGACATGACGCCCTTGCCATTAGCTCCGTCCCCCATCCACAGGTGGCTCTTCTGATCGCTGCGACCGACGAGCAGGGTATAACCCGCGTACTCCTGTATGGATAGAAGCGACTCGGCGGCCTCGATTCCCTCAGGTGATGGCTCGGCACCATCCATGTGGCACGGGAATGATGAAGACAGGAACCTGCCGAACATCGAATCCGATGGCATTGCGGCCGGCACATACGGGGAGCCGTCCTTGCCCGACACCCGAATGGGCACGGAGGACATAACGGCCCTATCAAGAGATCTGGTCGGGGTTTTAAGATATACGCCGGCATCGATGGTGCGCCCCTTTTCATCCTTACGGAACACGACCTCGAGCCACATCCCCTCGGTGGGGATGATGCAGCGGTACTCCTCCTGTGTCTCCGGGAGACCGTCGATCATCCGGGAGTTGATCCTCGGGACGGCGAGCTTCGCGCTGGCTACGGCGGAGGATGCGGTTTTGGCGGTACGGCGCTTCGGGCATCTGCGCAGCCATTCGAAGGCGTGTGAGCAGGCATCCGACTCGGGGACGGGTGCGTAGTGATTCTCTTCCCATTTATAAAGATCCCCATTCCATACGGCGTGGGTGCCGGCATCGGCGAGCTCATCCGCGTACAGAGACTCGGGGGCCTCCCCCTCGTCCGAACCTGAATCAAATCCCATCCTCTTGGCCTTTGCCATAAATCCTCCCGCCGTTCGTCGGCTTTTCTTATCTCGACACAGGGATGGTTTGACTTCAGAGCGCCGGCCCGGCATTAATAGAAGGGCAATCTCCTCGGCGGTTCGGAAGAACCTCCCTGAATCCCCCGGGCGCCTACCCGGGGGATTCGCTTTCCATCACCTGGGGCGGATGACCGCCTCGATCTCTCGGGTGCGGGCGGCGGCGATAAGCCCGCGCACCACATCGGAGATGGAGATCGAATGCTTGGTGGTTACCTCATTGAGCCAGGAGCGCTCGTCGTCACCCACGCGCAACGTGACCCATTGGGTTTTGCTCGCTGACTTGCTGGTCGTCTCGATGATCAATGGTTTGTTCTCTGTCTTATCGCTCATTTATTTATCCTTTCGTGTAATACCTGCTGTAACACACTGCCGGATCGGAGACGGAAATCAAGAGCGCGAAGGCTTCCGATGACGAACGGCAAATCGTCCCATGGGATCCCCGGCGGAGCCTAATAACGGCGCCTCGAAGAACCCGTGTCCCACATCCTTGTACGACGATGCCAATGTACATCCGAGGATTCGTAGTGTTTTCAGATTGCCAAATCGGAGATTTGTCACGATGGGAAATCAGGCATAAACGGCCCGCGAACCGGTACAGCTTCAATCACGATCACAGGGGTAACGGGGTTCACGGGGTTTTCCCGACATGGGGCCTATGTCATGCAAAATCCGACCCGTTCGGGATGGTGAAAATCGATATTTCACAATCAAATCCAAAATACCCCGTTATCCCCGTTATTCCATGTGAATCAATGACTTAACCCTGTTATTGCCCCGTGATTTTCCAAAGCCACCCCGTGATTCCATGAAATGCCGAAAAATCGGCCGAAAGGCCGTGAAGCCCCATGGGGCGGTTGTTTTCAAGGAATGGGGTTCGGTTTTGCGGTGGTTGCGGAGCGGCCAGCGATGCCGTTCGTCGGGTTCGAGGTTTCGGTGGTTGTACGGAGGTGTCGAATCCGGATTCACGGGGTATGCGGGGGAGAAATCACGGGGTGGATACCGGTACCCCGTGATTTTTTTCGGGTGATTTTTGCCGCCACGCCACTCGTCCCATGAATCCGTTTCCGGGGTTCCCCGCCGACGGACGGGCGGGATCTTTCCATTCCCTGCCGGCAAACTCTTCTCAAGCGCGGGCGTTTGATATCGCCGACGGCGCCGGAAACCGGGAGATTGGAGATGACTGAGATAACGAAGAGCAGGAGGTCGGGGGATAAAAGAGGTGATGTAAGGATGGAGTTGCCGACTAAGTTCGAGTCGGGGAGATTGGGGTCGATTGCCGCCGCGCTGATCGCCGCCGGTCTGCCGTTCGCGGCGCATAGGTTGCTGCCGGGATCCGCCTTGGTGGACTGGAGCTCCGTGATCGGGCTTGTGGCCGGGGCCGGCCTCGCATGGAAAAGCTGGGGGGGGATCGCAAGCATAGCCGGCGGGGTGGAGGGATACGCCAGGGACGGCGGCCCGACCCCTCCGCCTCCCGGAAGATTCTCCGGGTGTGAGGCCGCGGCCATATCGGCGACGATGGTGCGCCTTATATCGCGCATTCAGCAGCAAGCCGGCGACGCGAACAAGAAGGCGCGGGCGGATGCTTATATCGGCAAGACTCTGGCCCTGCTCGACGCCCTCGAGGATCCGGTTTTTTGGATAGGTCAGAAGGCCAGCGGGGATTTAATCATCACCTACGCCAATACCGCGGCCGGGGCGCTGGGCATACAAGTTGAGAGCTCACCCCCGAGATGGCTGGGCGATCCCTTCCACTCCGGCCGCGTCGAGGCGCGGTTCGGGGAGGATCGGGAGGCTTTCCATTTCGAGTTCGTGAAGCGCGAGGTCACCGAGTCCAGACGCAAAGACGATCCGCAGAAATGGGATGGGCGCCCCGTGAATGGAACACCGGGCCGCGCTAGGGTGGAGGATGCGGTCGTGGCGGTCCTCGGGCGCGACATAACCGAGCGCAAGCGCATGGAGGAGCGCGAGCGCGTCAAAGGGATGACGGACAATCTGACGGGGATACTCAATCGGGCAGGATATGAGGAGAAGAAAAAAGAGGTCTCCGGAACCGGACAACCCTATGCCTTGGTTTATATCGATCTCGACAAGTTCAAGCCGGTGAATGACACCCACGGCCACCCGGCCGGGGATGCCCTGCTGATAGCGGTGGCCAAGTTGCTGAGGACCTTCCGTGGGATCCCCTTCCGCCTCGGCGGGGATGAGTTCGCGATGATCATTCCCGGGGCGAACAAGGCCGATACTGAGATGGTGGCCAAGGACATCGTCACGGGTTGCAACGTGCCATTCAATATTCATCCCGCGGGCGGAGAACCCATCACCGTCCAGATCGGGGCATCCGTGGGCTGCGCGTGCTACCCGCTTCACGCTAACGGCATGGAGGGGTTGTTGAAGGCCGCCGACGAGGCGATGTACGAAGCCAAGCGCGGTGGGCGCAATCAATACGCCTTCCCGAAGGCTTGAACCGAGCAAGCCTCATCGGAACGGATGCAAATCACGGACCTGAAGGCCCGTGATTTTTTTTCAATCAAGCAGGAGTTTGAGAGTGTCGGGGGCCGGTGGAAAGCGGACGAGGCACCCGAACTTGGCGAGGCTTGTATGCACGCTCGATTGAGGCTCGCCCCTAATGGCGAAGATTATCGGCAATCCGGGAAGGTCGCGCGAAAGGGTCAGCGCATGTAATGAGGAGCCCGCGCTGTCGTCGAAAATGGCGCAGACGACGGATCTCATCATCGAAGGGGATGGGGGGATCCGGCGGATCGGGGCGATGCCCAGGTTTTCCATCGTGGCCGTCATGAGGGCCATATCGTTTCTATCCTGAAACATCAGCAGGGCGGCGCAGGGCTCAGGTGTCGGGTCCTTCCGTCTTTCATCTCTCATATTCGATTCTCCTCCTCCCAGAGTTTTGCTCGTTGAATGGCATGTCGCAACACGTCATGGTTTCGGCCCGACGGACGGTTGACGAGCCTTCCGCCGGTCGGACATGACAACCTCGGCTCAACCCGGCAGCCTCGAACAAAACAAATGGAGATCACCATGGAAGAGCAAGAGGGAATGTATGAAGGACCGGGTTCGGAGCGCTTGTCTGAGATAAGCGATGAGTTGAGGGAGATTCAGCAAGCCATCCTTGAGAAGGTCGAGGAGGCCAAGTATCTTCTGGTGGAGGCGGGGCTTAATGGATCCCTTGAACAAGCGGAAAGTTATTGGATGCCCCACATCATCTGCGCGGTCACGAAGGACCACTCATACCTCGGCGGATCCATGTACACCCTGGAGGATTCCATCGAGGCCGTGGACGAGGCGATGAGCGAGGCGGTCGAGATGGAGACCGAGAAAAAAGCTGCCGGCGCGGCGGCCGGCCTAGCCAGATAACGTCCGCGGGATATTCCGCCCTTTTCATTACCCCCCCTCTGTTTCCGACGCGCGGTCGTGCATTCCGGGGATGCGCGACCCTATAGTGAAATAAAAAGGAAATCGAATGGAGACCACGGACAAACAAAGACTGAACTCACTTCTGCTTCTAGCGGCCATTCGAGGTGACTCTCGCGAGGTCGCTCGATTGGGTTGCGCGGGGGCCGACTCGAACGCCACGGGAAGTAACGGAGAAAACGGACTATCCATCGCCGCGTACAGAGGGGACGCGCTTCTCTGGAGAACCTTCAGGGCTCTGGGGTGCGTACCCAGGACCGATAACTCGGGAAATCACCCCGAGGTTATCCGCAGGGATAAATATGGGGTGGGCTCCGGCCTCCGTTGGGAGAGGTTCATCAAAGCTTGCGAGACGGGGGATATCTCAACGGTTCGAAGGATGGGAGATGTCTATCCCGATTTAGTTCTCGGCAGGGATGGATGGGGGAGAACGGCTTTACATTTCGCGGCCGGATCCGGGTGGGAGATAGTGCTTAAGTATCTCATCGATCTGGGCGCTGACCCACATGAACCCGACCGGCTAGGAAGAACACCTTGGCTTGAGTCATCCACCGCCAGGCTAGGGGCCGCCATTCGGGAGATAAACCAGTATGGGAGAGGGCATCTCCATCGCATCCCTGATCTCGTGGCTGACAGCGAGTTATGGGCGCAGCGGGAGCGCGGGATCGCCCTGTTCGGCTACTCGGAAGGGGGCAGGGGATGACGAGCTCGGGAAAGGTTAAAAGAGATAAGAAATCGTTGAGGGCCGTGGTCACCGGAGCGGGATTGCCGATAAACACCCCCCTGCTCAAAGCCACCATCGCCGCGCTTTATTGGAATGTGGAGGTGGCATCGCTCATCAAAGGCGTAAATAAGGATTTTGCCTTCGTGAATGTCACGAGGAGGATAGATGAGTTGCTTCTTGAGGCGGGTTGGCCCGTTCCTTCCGGAAGTTCCCATCTTCTGGCTCGCAAACTCATGGTTTCACATGACCGAGCGAACAATATGGAGATCGCGGTCATGTCCGCGGTCATTCACTCCGGAATGATTTCCGGTAGAAGGGCCGGCCCGAG
This sequence comes from Dechloromonas sp. ARDL1, assembly GCF_051122455.1. Classification (NCBI taxonomy): domain Bacteria; kingdom Pseudomonadati; phylum Pseudomonadota; class Betaproteobacteria; order Rhodocyclales; family Azonexaceae; genus Dechloromonas; species Dechloromonas sp. ARDL1. Next base: position 1,571,248 of record NZ_CP168939.1, on the reverse strand, counting down.
GGCCATTGCTCGACTGGCCTCGCGCTATCTGCGATCCGGCGTCCCGCCGCTCCCTTCATTGCCCGAAGTCGATTCTCCGACCTCTTCGGTATCGGCGGCCATCCGAAGAACGAGGCGCGGGACCGATGGGGGCGGCGTCTTTATCGAAAGCTCGTCTCCACCTCCCCGCGGGTATGCGGAGGGGTTTTGGCTCGACGAGCTGAAGCCCATGCTACAGGCTGGGAGACTGGAGGATTTTAGGGCGGCCTTGGCCATGGATTGGTCGGGGCGGGAAGGCAAGACGCTCTTGGGGGCTTTATTGATCCTTTGCGCGGAGACGGTGCCCGGACGGGTGGGAGCAGATGAAACTTGTCCTTACTGCCTCGCCATTCTTGGGGCGGGGGCCAGTTTAAGGTGCTCGGACGCTCAAGGACGCAAAGCCCATGAGCTAGCTAACGGGCGCACGGCGGCCATTCTGCGAGTCGCGGGTGGGATCAGAGCTCTGGGGCCAATGATGTTGTCGATTCGTTGAGGGAGGTTCCGACGGACGGCCCGGACTGCAAACATAAGATCCGGGAGGATGGTGGGAGTGACATCCTGAATAGATGGGTGGATCCAATAAAAATAAAAAAGGAGCCATGCATGAGCAGAAAGGTGAAAAGGCCGCCACCGGAGACGAATCTAGCGAATATTTTTGAAAGGGCCCGAAAGGCGTGTCTCGCCCTTCCTCCCGATCTGACATGGCCGGAGCCCGATCCTGACAAGAATCTGATCATCGAGGATGTGAGCATCGGGGAGGACAGGGAGGACGAGGAGCGCGTCTCGCACATGCTCATCGAGAGCGACAACATCCATGCCTTGGGGCTGCTGAGGGAGACCCATCGACAGAGCGTTGATCTGATCTATATCGACCCCCCATACAACACCGGACGGCTGGACTTGGGGTACCGGGACCGCTGGGAGCCGGCCGACTGGATCCGCTTCATGTTCCCTAGGTTGGTTCTCGCCCGCGATCTGCTAGCTCCGCACGGGGCGATCATGATCAGCATCGACGACAACGAGGTGCATCGGCTGAAGCTGCTGATGGACGCCATCTTCGGGGGGCCGAACAGAGTGGCCGGAATGATCTGGCAATGCCGCACTTTCATGCGCAGCCTCATCTCCGAGGACCACGAGCATGTGCTCGTCTATTCAAGGCATCGTGCGGATATCGTCCCGTACTGGAGCAGGAAGGACGAGCCGACGTGGTTCGGGAAGCGCGTGCGGCGCGAGTACGTAAACCCCGACGATGATGCCCGCGGGCCATGGCGCGATTGCAAATGCAAACCACCCTCCGGTAAGGGGAAGAAAAAAGGCGGGGACGACTACGACTACAGCATAAACACCGGGACGGGCGAGTTACGAAGGGGAGCTGTCACCGGAGACGGTTGGATCCATCGAATCGACTGGGAATATGTCCTAGGGACGATGGTATCCCTCATCGAGGAGGGGAGGCTCGTCTGGTACAAGAAGAAGAACGGGGCGCTGGATTACAGGGTTAAGCGCTTCGCCGCCGAGGAGCCGGAGATCTCATGCTTAGGAAGTGTGATGACGGAGGCTCAGATGATGACCGCACGGGGTAAGGACGACCTGCTCGCAATCGGGGTCGATCCGGGCGACTTCAAGCACGCGAAGCCCGTGAAGCTGATCCAGCACCTGATCCAAGTCGCGGCTCCGGACGCGACCATCCTAGACTTCTTCGCGGGAACGGGCACGACGGGGCATGCCGTGATGGCCCTCAACGCCGCCGACGGTGGGGCCAGGAAAGCGATTCTGGTGACCAGCGGGGAGAACGATATATGCCGCCGCCTCACATGGCCTCGATTGATGTCCGCTCGGAACGCGACCGGAGGTACGGGCGACCTGATCATGGCCCGGGTGGAGGATAAAAAATAGTTAGGGAGTTTCGGACGGGCGGAGCCGTCCGGCCTTGATTAAAGGCCATTCATCCGGGATCGTGGATGGAGCGGATCCTAAAAAATCCGCAAAGCAAGACGACACAAACAATAAATAAAAACAGGAGATGGAAATGCTTTCAAAAATGCAAAAAGGCTTCACCCTCATCGAACTCATGATAGTCGTTGCCATTATAGGAATATTGGCAGCGGTAGCAATACCCGCCTATTCAAACTATACGAATAAGGCTAAGTTCAGTGAGGTCGTACTCGCCACCTCGGCCTCAAAGACGGCGGTTGATGTATGCGCACAAGACGGTTCATGCGTCCAGAACGGTAATATCGATCTCACCCCGGCGGCCGGTTACAACCCTCCGGTCATCCCCTGTGTCGGAGCGTCCATATCCGACAATACCGGAGGAACATGCCCATCCAGAAACACCACGTCTAAAGTTGAAAGTATCGAGGTTGCTCAAAGCGGAACCGCGGCACTGATCACGGCGACTTCGACGCAAGCCGACTTCGGTGGAAACGCCAGCGACTACACCCTGACTGGAACTTATCAGAACGGCACGGTGAGCTGGGTGCAAGGCGGTTCTTGCAAGACCAGGGCAGGCGGCGCGATCTGCTAATCGGCGAGACTCCTACGAACCCCGCTCCGGCGGGGTTATTCTTCGTCCATGTCGCTCCCGACGGGCGGTGATTTCTTGGCACCTTGTGACCGACGTGTGGCCTGGCTCATACGACAAGGTTCACCGATGATGGGATCGTAAACAAAAACCAAGGGAGACGAAGATGCAATATCAAATGACGCTGGAGATGGGCCGAGGGATCGATATAACGTCGGACAGACTGTACGTGCCGCGCGGGGATGAGCTGGATCGTAGGGTCGCCAAGCTGCTCAGCTTGAAGGCTGAGGGGAAATCGATGAAGGAGATCGCTGAGATCATGTGTCCCGGAATGCAACTCGATGAAAAGGTGGAGGATGAGATCTAATCGCAGGGAGCGGAACGGAGAACACGGCGCGTCCAAATCGGGCGCGTTTTTTTATTGAGCGGGGAAATAAGAAACCCCGCCGAAGCGGGGAATGTCGCAATGGAAGCGTCTCGGTTATTTGGTTACTTCACCGCTCCAAAGTTTTCTTGGAAGCAGCTTGCCGTTTGAGTCACAAGTTGAATCCATCGCGGCCCCATAGATCTCGCAGCTTTTCGAGTATGCGGCCGTTTTGCCGGAGAACGACCAAACAAAACCGAAGGACAGCACCCCCACCAGGACAATCGCTAGCAGGCGCCGCTCGAAGGCGCTCGCACATTTATCCGCCTCGAACAAATCCACTTCTGCTCCCAGGGTTCTTTTCATGGCTCCTCCTTTTTTCTTTCATATTCCCATGCCATGAGGGGATTGCAACCCCCGTCAGCACCATCCCGACGGACGGGCCGGATCTTCCGATTTCCATCCGGCACGCTGGATGTATGAAAACCAAACGGAGGTGGCCATGGCAAGAAAACAGCGCAGGGAACGGGAGAAAAGCAAGCGCGAGGAGGCTTGGGCACAAAGCATGGACAAGCTTATTTTCCTTGGGGAGGTGGCCGACAAGGGGGAGCCGAAATCGGATCGTGATGAGGAGGTGGCCGATGCCTCGGACGAGGACTAGCTCGTCGGCCCTGATGGTCGTTTGCGGCGCTTTGGCCGCCTTGGCATGGCCTTGTGCGGAAGTCATGGCCCGCGATGCGACGCCTGACGCGAGGACGGAGGCTTGCCTGGTTATGGCGGCTCATAGGCATGGAGTGGATCCATGGCTGCTGGCGGCGGTAGCCAGGACTGAGAGCGGATTCAAACCAACCGCCATCAACGTTAACGGTAACGGCTCGACCGACTACGGACTCATGCAGATCAACGATATCTGGACGGGGAGGCTGGCGGCTCAAGGGATAGGCCGAGCGAGCCTCGCCGACCCATGCGTGAGCGCGTATGTGGGGGCTTGGATCCTATCCGGATATATACGAACCCACGGCGACGTCTGGAAGGGCGTCTCGGCCTACAACACGGGCAGCCCGAGCAGGGGAATGGGCTACGCGGCGCGCGTAAAGGCCAATCGTGACGCGCTGATCTCCGAGATTTCAGCCAAGCGCGTCTCGCGCTGATCAACGTGCCGGGATCAGGGCGGCCCTGAAACGTACCTTTATATCCTCGGGTGCCGCGGCGTACATATCGCGCCAATCCTCTCCTCCGAGCTCCGGCATGCCCGCTTTATACAGCACGGCGGCCACGGCCATATCGCGACTGGAGAGCTCACCTTTAATATGGTTTCCCTGCGCCTCCTCAAGTTTCGGACGCATTATCGAATCCGGGTCGTTTGAATGCTCCAGACCTAACAGATGGCCTATCTCATGAGTCGCGATGACATCCAGAGTCCCCAGGCGCGTGGGGGAGGTGGATAGTTCCGGTTTCGTGGCAGTGAACTCTATCGTCCCGCCGACGATGCGGGACGCATCTGATTTGCCAGCGCAGGGCCGCGCGAAGGCCGCCATGTTCGGGTATTTAGGATGCCCGCTTCCCCATCCGATAACGACGGGGCTGACTGCCGAGCATTTTTCGGAAGCCTCCATGGTCTCGCGCGTAACACCCGCGAACTTGAAGCGAACCGGGACGACTTTTTCCCATCGGCGCGTGGCCGCTATAAGGACGGTGACCGCATCCTCCGTCGATATTCCCGCGGGTTGTTCGAGCTCGGAGTAGCGCCAAACTATCTCAGCTCCGGAGTCCCATCTGGTGGTAGGTGTCTCCTCTCTATTTTCGTATGCCGCCGTTTGCCCGGCGCAGACCATCAGCGCGGCGAAAGCCGCTAAGCACTTCTTGAACATATCAATCTCCCGTTTGAGTCGCCAAGAACCACAACGACGGGCCGGGGCCAAGCCGGCTCGTCGCTCGCATCAGTTTGTGAAAAGTACGTCCCCATCCAAGCTATCCGCCGCCCTGCTAAATCTGTCCGTCGTGGACGGGGTGCTCGGAACGGGGAGAGGTTGAGCCTTAACCTGCGCCATCGGTATCGGAGCCGCTACTGCGGGACGGTTTTCCGCCACCGCCGTGGGGGTTGGACGGGGTTGTTCTTGAACCACCTCCTTCAAAGGTTCCCGCTTTTTGATCGGTGCTTCGGCTTCGGACTTTTTAACCATCTCATCCGAGAGCTTTTTGCGGGCCGAGGCCGATGACACCACCCTGGTTGCGGCCGCCAAAGCCTCCTGAGGGGCCCCGTTCTCCTTGGCCTCGCGCAGCGCGGCCTCCGCTGATTCCGCGGAGTCGATCATGCCCAATGCCGTAGCATGGGAGACGGATAGTCGCCAAGATCTCGGATATTTCCCGATGGACAGGACCGCGACGCGGCGGGCATCGGCCCAGCGCGACTGAGCGACGAGCTTGGCTGCCAACCATTCGGCTGACGCCTGATTGTCCAGCACGTCCTGGCGCAGGAACATATCCGACAGGGCGTCATATCCCAGCGGGGCCAAAAACTCGGCGGCGGCCACCGCTTGGCGCGGGGATCCGTATTTAAGCAGGGCCATGGCGGGCTCGCGGCCGCCTTCAGCCTCTCCGCGCGAGATCCGAAGGGCGAGCAGTCCCTCGGCGGCTTTCGAGTCGCTTGGATCCGCTTTAAGGGCGGCGGCCAAGTTGTCGTCCGCCTCGTCGAAACGCCCGTCCGCGGCGTCCGTTAAACCTCTTTCCGTCAGCGACTGGGTTCCTATGCGTCCTGACACCGGATTGGCCGCGGAGTATGCCAACACTGGGAATGCCAAGGTCAAGGCCAAGAGGAGTGATTTGATTTTGTTGTTTTTCATTTTCGATTCTCCGTTTTCCCGTGCTTTATTGATCCGATCCGGCGCCCGCTTGCCAATCCGCTTGGCCCCTTATGACTGTCGCCTTGAGCAGGATGACCAACTCCGTCTTCTCTCCGCTCGAGGAGCAGTCTCCACCGACGCATGGCACACCCGGTATCCCGGAGCGCGAGTTCGTGCCTTTCACCCGCATAAGTCCGCCCACGACCGCCGTGCCACCATCCAAGAGGCGAACGACCGTGTCCGTGTCTTGTATCGATGAAGAGGCGATGGGCATCGAGACGGTTCCCGCGCTGCCGAGGGAGACGTTGAGCGTCTCTTGTGTGACGTTTGTCATGTGCGGACGGACGTTTATGGTCACCATCCCTTCCTTGCTTACATGCGGGGTCAGCGTGTATTCGATCCCGGAGAAGTAATCCGCGGTGGTTACCGTCGGTGTCGTGGTGGTCCCGGTATTGCCCGTGGTCGAGGTCGTGTTCGTGGTGGCCCCGGTCGCATATGCCCGCTGGTTCCCCACCTTCAAAAGGGCGGGTTGATTATTCAGGGTGCTGATGCGCGGCGATTGAACGACGCGCGTGGAACCTTGAGTGTCGAGGAACGAGAGCATTGCGGCGAAGTTGCCGAACTGCGCGGCGAGACCAACCGTGCTGCCCGTTCCACTGGTTAGTAGCGTCGCGGCCGTGCCGGCAACGGCTTTCGAGAAGGTCGTATTGCCGGATGATAGCGTCGCGGCTCCGGGGTTGACGTTGCCGCCGCCGGGAAGGACTCCACCGCCGACATTGCCCCGATTGTTGAACAGGGACCAGTTGATGCCAGCTTGAAACTGATCGTTAAGGGACACCTCCACGATTTTCGTTTCGATGAGCACTTGGCGGCCGGCGACGTCCTCTTGCCGCTTTATGTATTCCTCGACCTCGCGCACCCTTGCCGCAGGGCCCCTAACGAAAACGGTCCCGGTCATCGGATTGACGGACACCTGATTGCCGGTGTCCGAGCCTATGATGGCCGTCACGGCCTCTTTGAGAGTTCCGTAGAAATCCGTCTTCTGAGCACCAGAGATTGTGCTGCTCCCTCCCGTGTTTTGGTTCGAGCTTCCAGTGCCGTTTGTTCCGGTCGCGGAGGTCGTCCCGGTGGTGTTCGAGGATGTGCCTCCTGATGAGGCTCCGACGGTCGATGAGGAGTTGCGCTGGCCGGCCAAATACCCGACTTCGAAGGTGCGGGAGAGTTTGGATGGCTTGTCGATCAAAACTCGACGACCGGAGACCGAGAAATCGAATCCTCTGGCATCGCGCAGAGCTTCGAGAGCCTCCCTCCAGTTCACATCCCGAAGGGTTATCGAGACCTTGGCGGCCTCCGCCTCATCGGTCAGAACCGCCGTCATCCCGGAGCCCGCGAGCACATGAGCTATAACCTTTCCGGCGGGAAGCTCGTAGGCGTCCACGTCGAACCTCGGATCGGTCTTGCGACCCGAAGGCTTCGGCATCTCGATTTTAAGTTGTGGAGCCGCCGCCGCGGACGCCCTTCGCGCCGCCTCTAAGGCGGTTTCCTGCGAGATCATTTTCTCGTATGCGTCGCGCTTGGTGGCGGCCGCGTAGCTGGCGGACTCGGCGTCCAGTTTAGTGGTAGCACATCCGCTCAATCCGGTGACCAGCGCCGCCAACGTGGTCAAACCTATTGTTTTTGCCTTTTTCATTCCTCGTCTCCCTTTTTCCGCATCTCCGTGCGTGATCCCAGCTTCCCGGATTGGGAAAGGGGGGACAAGAAGGCGAGGGGGCTACCCGACGAACGGGGGAGGGGATAAACGAGGCCACCCGACGGGCGGCCCCGTATTCAACCGCCGATCAGTGGCCGCGCAGGGCGACCTTAGCGAGATCCCATATGGGAAGTCCGATGGCGATGATCATGATCAGAACCAACATGCCGATGAAAATGATCATCAGGGGCTCGATCAAGGAGGGGAGCATTTTCACGGTCTCCTCCGTCTCATTCTTGTAGACGGCCGCCAGCTTTTTCAAACCGACATCGAGGCGCCCGGTCGTGGCGGCCGACGTGATCATAGCGAGAGGGATCGCGTTCTCTTTGAGCTTGAAGATTTCACTGGACGCGAAGGAGGTGCCGATATCCTTCCCCTCCTCGAGTTTCACCGCGATGATGCGCAGCTTGTCCTCGATGGCCGCATTCCCCGTCGCGTCGAGCGCCAAGGTCATCGTGCGGTCAATCGGGAGGCCGGTCGCGTGCCCATCGGCCAAAGCGTGACAGTAGCGGGCGAGCGATGCCTTCATGACCAGTTTTTTCATCACCGGCATCTTGGCTACGATGCGCTCCAGTGATTCCCGCCCCTCATCCGTGGCCGACCATTTAAGGAATGCGACGATGCTGACGGTCAAGCCGCCGATGATCAGGTACCAATAGTCGATGAAGAACGAGGACATCGACATGAAGGCCAAGGTCAGGGCCGGCAACTCGGATCCCAAACCCTCGTACATTTTCGCGAAGGTCGGTAGCACGAAGAAGTTCACTATCAATAGCCCGGCTAAGCAGACGCCGAGAATGATTTTCGGATAGAGCAGGGCTCGGCTGACCTGCTCCCCCATCTCGCGGGAGAATCGGCGCATCTCGAATACGCGCATCAGGGCCGTCACAATATTGCCGGTCTCCTCTCCCGCGCGGACGATGCCGATATCCAGGCGCGTGAAGATTTTCGGATGACGTGCGAGGGTTTGATACAACTCCAAACCCGACTCGAGATCGTCTCTTATTTCCCCGGCCAGCGCCGAGACCGGAGTGCCGGAGAGACTGGTCTGAATCGTGGAGAGTGCTTCTTGGATGGCGATGCCGGCATCCATCATATCCCCCAGGGAATAGAAGAAATGCTCTATTTCCTTTTTGGTGGGTTTTCCCTTGATGGACGATGACACGTCCTCATCTACGGAGCGCACCTTCAGTCCTGATTCCGTGCGCAGCGCGGTGGCGACCGCCATTGCGCTCTCTCCCTCTTTGCGGCCGGTTTGTCTGCGCCCCGATTCGTCGATGGCCACGTATTTATAAAGTTTCATTCTCCCTCCTTCGTTTTATCTTTCCCCTCTCTCTTGAGCTTGGTTCCAACCCAGTCGCTGTCCGGGCCGACGACGGCCGTCTCGACACGGGCGGCGATGCGTCCATCCGGCAGGACGCCCACGTCCAGTGCGAAGGTTCGGGCTCCTTTGGAGGCTTCCTCGACCCTGCGCACCGCGGCATCCAGGGCGTCCCAGTCACGCGCCACCAGCCTTGTCTCTATACGGTGAAGCCAGCGGCCATCTTGGGTGGCCGTCGGCCATCCCTCGCCATCGGTCTCCGAGGTGGCGAGCTCCGCTCCGGCCGCCTGAGCGACAACCGCCGGGAAGTCCGGGGCTGCCCCGGATTTGGCTATGCGCTCCGATGCCATGCGCTCGGCTTCCGCGGCCAAGGCTTCGAGGCGTGACGCCTCCTCTCGAGCTTTTATGTTCGGGTCGGTGACGACCACCTTGGATGCGGCTATGTAAGCCTCATGCTGCGCTTTGACCGAGACTGACAAACTCGTGGCCTTCATGGCTTTTATTCCGGGTTCAAGGCCGTTAAACCAAACCATGGTGGCCACCAAGCTCAGCCCGGCGAGCCCGAATGTCCGTCTCTGTGATGGTTGGAGTTTCCCGAAACCCTGGGCGGCGCGGGCCGTCCAGATTCGAAACCACTCCGCAGGGCTAGAGTTCCAGTTCATCGCTCCCATTCTTGTCTCCTCGTCTTGTTATTGTTTTTTCAGCGGTGCGGTTTGCGGCGGAAGTCCGACGGTCGGACGTTGGCGCGGAAGGCGCTCGCCCTGAGCCGCGGAGGTCGGCCCGGCCGATGCGACATTCCCCGCCTTCTCACCGGGGCTGTACCCCGTGCCGGGTGAACCAGAGGATGCCGCGCTCGCTCCGCGGTCGGTAAGCCTCGGCTCATCTATCCTGAACGACCATGTTTTCCCTGACCAACCGGTCTGCGACGAACCCCAACGTCCATAACCGATTCTGGTGAGGGACAGGGAAGCCGCGATGGCGGAATCGCGGGAGGAGGCGCTTCCGAGCGCCGAGAGGGCCGGGGGATCCCCCACCGTGGACCATCGGGCGGAGAAACCATCCAGACCGGCCCCTTCGGCCGAGAACTTGGAGAACGCGCTCATCGCTTCGCCCGCGGCGCTCGGGGGGAGTTCCAATCCCGGCTGGCGGGCGTCTGCCTCGGTTTTTCTCAATCTGGCTTTTGCCATGCGCTCCGTTAATGCGTTCGCCTCGGCTTCGAAGCGCCTTTTCTCTATGGCCGGGTCGGGGATGGCTGACGCCGCTTTCTTCGCGATCTCCTCCTCGGCGAGAGCGCGTTTTAAGCATCGGCTCTCATACCCAGCGAACATCGATGAGATGGATATGGCCAGCAGCGACCATTTAACGGTTTTCATCAACAAACCGACCATCCTTTTCTCGTCCGCGGGCTTGCTGGACCAGAAATCCATCAACCCGTCTGCGGGGATCAGGGCCGCGCCGTGAAGTGCCAGGCGCTCGGGGAGCTCCGATGGCGGGCTATCGAAAATAGCGACATCCACATTGAAGCTCTCACTGATGCCGCGGGCGAAACCGGCCCATTTCTCTGCGTATTCCTTCCCCGGCGGGGTGACGATGGTCAAACATTCGATCTGGGTGTCGGGGGAGATCTGCTGCAGGAGGCTGAGGATGCTCGTCTCTATGTCCTCGAAGATCTTCACGATCCCGCCTTGGGCGCTCATTTTCGAGAGTCCCCAGTCCAACTTCAGGGCGTAGGCGGCCCCTCCCGTCTCATCGGCCACTAGAACGAGTGAGGATCTGCTCCCCAGAACCAACCAAGCCTTGCGCCGACCTACGGATGCGGGGGCTATGTCCCTGCAGCCCGCGATGAGGGCGTCCGCCATTGGGATCGCGAAATCGACATTCCAATCCGCCGCGCTCGCCGCCGAATCGAGAAGCCCGAGGGATTCCTTCATGATCGCGCAGCCCACGGTCGGGTCTTTCCCGGCTATGCCGGGGGACGTGGTGTATTTACAAACCGAGCCATCTTGGGTGAAACGAGCGTCGTCGTCCTTCCCAGTCATCAGGAACCAGAACGCCTCTTTGTCCCTATCGGGGCCGGTGAGAGCCTTGGGGGGCTCGATCATGCCCCATTTGATAGATGGTTGAGTCAGCACGACCTTGACCCTGCCGGAGATCTCGCGCTTGTCCTCGACGCGGGCGACCGTCCCGTCCGTGCGCACTATCGGTCCCAGGATATCCTCGCGCGTCAGAGCCGTGAGGGATACCCCGTCCCATAACGCGGCGCGGGTTTTTTGATTAAGTTTTTTCGATTTCATGCCGAACATATCAGGCTCCCTTGCGTCCGACAGGGGTCTCGTCCGCGCCGGTTTTGTTTGTCTTTTCTTTCTTCTCCGCCTTCTCAGGGATCTCATCCCCGATCCAGACCTCCGAGCCGTCCGAGAGGGTGACGCTGCCTCTACCCACCGAGCGCAGCTTGAGGTCGCTCTTCGGCATGTTTTGTCCTGGGAGGATCGTGCGGCCGGAGACGGACGCGCTCGGGGAGCGGCCGGCGAAAGTGGCTTGCAGCTTCGGTCTCTCGGGTTTCACCTCCGGCGTCGCCGATATCGCCCCGGGAAGCTGCAATGGCATCCCTTGCATCTGAGCCCCCGTAGGGAGGGGCGGTAGGGCGGCGGGATTGGCAGGCAATGTAGTCCCCGGTACCACGGTTGGATTCGTCGGAAGAGACAAGGGGGGCATCAAATCCGGTGAGCCCGGGAACATGGATCCGGGTTTAGACATCGGGCCTTTGCTGGCCGGGAGCAGAGCCGCCGCGGCCTCGGCGGGGAGCGGTGTGGGTTTGTATCGTTGGTATTCGGCCACCCCCAGCGGATCGGCCGGTTTCTCCCCTGTCTCTACCGTGATCATGGCCCCGGCTTGCGCCGTCCCTGTAGTTATTAGCAGCGCGAGCGCGGCTCCAATCGTTTTTATTCCCATCTTCTCCCTCTCCTGTTTGCATCGCATATGAAAAGCCTGCCGGATCGGATGAGCCGCGTCCTCGCCGTTCGTCGGGTGGAACGGTGTCCGGGGACGGACGGGAGCCGTCCCGGCCGACGGGCGGACGGGACAAATGAGGATCGGGCCGGTACTTCTATATGGGAGGAGGTGACGTATGAGAAAGAGAAACCTTAAAGGTATAGGCGCCGCGAAACAGTCCGGAATGACGCTGCTCGAGATAATCGTGATGCTCTTCATCATGGGGATACTCGCGGCGGGGGGCACCTTCATATCCAGCGAGGTGGTGCCGGCGGCCCTGCAATATCACTACGTCTCGAAAACGAGGGCGGTCATAGAGACGGCTCGGACTCAGGCGCGGTCGGCGGGTCGCAGCGTGTATGTCTCCGCTCAAACGGGAGGTGTCGCCGTTTGCTGGTCATCACCCTGCATACCGGGAGCGGTGTCGGCCCCGGTGCTCGACGATTTCGGCGACGCCATAGGTTTCGCGATGCCCAACGCCTGGCTATATAAGGATCTCCCCGCGGCCGCGGAGTTCAAGGAGGACGGTTCGACGACGGGATGGACGGCCATCCGCATCGGTGACGCGACGATTGACCTCGACGCGGATACGGGGAGGATCAAATGAGAACTCACGCCGCGAGAAGAAAACAGTCCGGTCTGCTTTGGCTCACCGAGTCCCTGGTGGCGATGATCATCATCTCCGTCGTCCTCATTCCCGCGCTGAGGCTGATCCCCGACCTAGGGGTTCTCCAATCCCATGTCTCGGAGGACGCGGCCCTGTCGACCCTCGCATCGTCGGCGGGGGAGGCTCTGAGGCTGACCGGTGAGTTCCCCCCGTGCGGGGCCACGGTCAGCGCGGCGGGCACTTGCGCCGTCCCGGACGGGGTCATCTCGACGGATTACGCGCGGCGCGGATTCACCGTCTCGGCGACGGCGGCGGCGGTGGCTTTCGACCCGTCGTCGATTTCCGGGAGCACGACCTCCGGGGATTTTTTCAGGATAAGCGGGGTCGCCACATCCCCGACGGGTAGAACGCAGGCGTTCGAGACATTGGTGGCCAAACCATGAGAACGACGGGAGGAGGAGACATGGGACTACGAATGAGGGGGCCGATGAGCGCCCCCCGGAGACAGCGAGGGGTGATGATTTTGGAGATGGTGATCGCGGCCTTCTTCGTCCTCGCGCTGGTCGGGGCGGTTTCCGTGGTGGCCCCTATCGCCGGACAACTGACGGGTTTGGGGAAATCCTCATCCGCCGTGGACAGCGCGGACACCATTCGTGACGCGCTGCGCAGGGATTTCCGCGGGGCCGTGAGGGACTCCATCCGTATCACCAAGACGAACGACGGCAGGACGCTCGCCGAGTTCGTCCCGCAAACGGGCAGCGGGATATACAAGCAAAGCCCGGGAGGGGCCACCTCGACCTCCGCATGTCCGACAGGTGGGAAGGGCGACGCTCTAGCTTTCGGTGAGGCCGACACATGTTTCAAGTCCGACGGGGTGGCCGGGCTGACCCAAGTCGCGAGCGGCATGTACGTATCCCTTCCCGGTTTCGGGGCGGCGCGGTTTTACGGATCGGGTTCCGCCGCGCTGACGTCCATCCAGCTCGGCTCGACCGACGCGCGGATCGGTATAGCACAGACGACCCTGACCTCCGGCTCCACGGGATCCGTTTTCCAGGTTTCCGGCGCACAACCCGTGACCTGGGAATGCGACCCCGCGCAAAAAACCATCAGTCGGATCACGGGATACGGAAGGTCTCAGACCCAGCCCACCGATTTCCCGGGGGCCACCCGAAAGACCTTCTCGACCGGGGTGGACTCATGCTCATTCCGTATCGGTGACACCTCCGAATGGACGCGCACGGCGCTTCTTCTCCATTTCGACGGGGAAGGAACGGCGGTGACGGATTCGTCCCCCGATCCGAAGACCGTCTCCATCATCGGGGACGCATCGCAGGTCGCGGATGTCGGCTGGTTCTGGAACGGGGCACGTTTCACCGCTGGGCGGGTCGCGGTGGCCTGGACATCGGCTCAGGAGCCCGGCTCGGCCGACTTCACCGTGGACTTTAGATTGAGAGGGTCGGGAGATCAGGCGGGCGTCGTAGCGTCGGCGGAACCTGCGGGCGGTGGATACGGGCCATGGAGATTCGTGAGGGGCTCCGACGGCATGCTGAGATTCTTCTCCTCATCGAACGCGATATCATGGAACGTGGCGAATGGGGTCGCCCTCGGCGCGGTGTCCGCTGACTATTACAGGCATTTCGCCGCGGCCAGGAGCGGGTCGACGATACGGCTGTTCGCCGACGGGGCCGTGGTCGCCACGGCGTCCGTCTCCGGGAACTTGTCCCCCGGGACGGGCGGGGTCTCGGTGGGGGCCGCTCTGGACGGTTCCTCCCCATATGCCGGGGATGTGGACGAGTTCAGGCTGATGGTCGGCAGGGCCGCCTGGGTCTCAGGATTCGACGTGCCGACGAGCGCATATAAGAAGCCCGATGACGCCTTCGTGGCAAGCGTCTCCATCACGGAGAACGGGGCACCGTCCTTGGTGTCGGTGGCGGCCGAACCGCGCAACGGGAACAACTGAGCCCACGGATTCGCCGGCCGGCGGAAGTGGAGCCGTACCCGACGGGCGGGCCGGACTGCCGGGCCTCCTATGGTTACCTTGTACGCATCCATGGGAGAAATAATGAAAATCAAAGCGCAAAGGAAAGGGGATCTCGCGAGGGAAGTCGGCATCCGAGGGGTGAGGGGACAGGAGGGTGCCATTGGGATGATGACCGCCTTCCTCATGGCGGTCTTGGTCGCGGTGATCTCCGCGGCGGCCTACACGGCGATATCGTCGGCTCAGCGCGGAGGAAGGACGGAGGATACCCGAGCTCAGGTGGACGCGGCGGCTCGGGCGGGGCTGGACTGGACGAGACTCAGAGCCCTGAAAGGTTTGTGCGACGCTAGCGCGACATTCAGCGGGACAAGCGCCATACCGGCATGGCCATCCCTCACCGTCAAGACGACCTGCGCCAAAGACGGGACGGGAAACTCCTCATACAAGCTCACATCGATAGCCTGCACGCAGGCCACATGCCCAGGCGCGGCCCCGCTACCGAGCGGCTACGCCGAGAAAAGACTCGAGGCTCGGGTCGGTCTGGCCGCCGATCAAACCGCGCGGCACAAGGACGCCGCGCTCGAATGGATGCGCAGCGCGGGCCCCGTCCGGCTCTTCGATTTCGAGGAGAACTCGGTCTCCTCGGTCGTTCATGATAAGAGGCCGGACGGCAAGACCGTCATCGATTTGCGATACGACGTCGCCGAGGGGGCTACAGCCTTCGCCGACTCGTCCTCGACACCTAAAACCGTCACCTCGAACGGGGCGCTAGGGACCGACGCGGTCTTCGCACTCGGCGGCGGGGCGGTGGAGCTCGACGGAACCTCCGCGTCGATCTCGGTGGCCGGGCATTCCGATCTCTATGTGCCTCCAGAGGCGGACTTCACCTTCGAGACTTGGATCTACCCGAGGACCAAAACCGGGACGCAGGGCCTCGCTTACGCCGGGAGCGGAAAGTTCGGGGTGCGGGTGATCGGCGGGGTTGTCTATGCCGGGCCATACGGTGGCACGGCCATCCTCAACTCGTCGACCTTGCTCAAAGCCTCTTCATGGAACCTCATCTCGGTCGTCAGGCAAGACGGACACCTTAGGATCTACATCAACGGGGCCATGGCTACGGCACCCGTGGCGTGGTCCGGGGAGGTCGACTGGACGGGCGGGGTGACCATCGGGGCCGAGCCGTCCGCTTACACCGATGGATACCTCGACTCGACCTCTTTAGTGGTCGGCAGGGCGACCAGGGTCGACGACTTCGCCCTTCCCCCATCGGACGTCGCCTCTTTGAAACGAGTTATGCGTCTCGGCTGCGAGACGGCCACAGGAGGAACCTCCGGAACGGGAGAGAGCGGATACGGGGCGAGCTTCCTCGACCACGACTCTTCTCCATGGAGAAATCCGGTGACCGTCGTCCCTACGGCCGCCGGCGATACCAGCACGATATTCCCTCAACCTGTGGGAACGTATGTCGGATATGGCTCACGACAAGCCTGCATCATGTCCTCGGCTACTTACGGGGCGGGTTATTTCAAGGTCGGTGGTACGGCCTCGTCTAAGGCTTTCGGGACGGGGGATTTCACGGTCGACGGGAACGTCCTTCACTCCAGCAGCACCTCATCCCCCTATTTCATGGTCGGAAATTGGGGCGGAGCCGGGATCGGGGGGTGGAGGGTCAACAAATATGGAAACTTCCTCCAAGTCCAGGTCATCGACGGCACGTCCTCGACCGTCCAGACCTTCACCGGGACAAGAACAATCTCTGCGAACACCAACATCCATTGGGCGGTGGTGAGGAAGAACGGGAGGCTGAAAACTTTCATTAACGGCATAGCCGACTTGGATGTGGCTCTGACCGCCAACATCCTGTCTCCGATGACCGAGACATGGGTCGGGGTCTCCCCGCAACTGGACTCCTACAAGCTTGTGACCGTCTATCTCGACGAGGTGGGGATCCTCGTCGGCAAGTCCGTATGGACGAAAGCCTTCGCCGTGCCCGAGGCGGCAGACAGGGACTCCTATTTCGGAGACACGCTGAAAATAGGCTTCGATGGATCCATAGACGACCAGTCGAACAACCCAAGAGCTATCACCAATCAAGGGGTATCTCTCGGTTCGGGATCCGGGGCCGCGGTCGGGACGGGTTACGGGATCTTCGGAGGGGGGAGACTAACAGTTCCCGCCAATAAATCCTTGGAGATCCGTCGCGGGGCCTTCAACGTCTCCCTCTGGGTCAAGTTCGCCGCATCGGATATGGGTCGCGAGGTATGTCCAATCGACGGCGGGGCGGGAGGGATCTTGCTTTGCAAGACTGCGAACGACAAATGGGTTTTCGGCCGCAACGGCGGCACGATGTCCGCCGAGTTCGACGGTTTCATTAAAGCGGGAGTGTGGTCCCAGTTGCAGGTGGAGAGGAACAACAGCATAGTCCTGGTTTACGTGGACGGCATGGTTCTTACCACCGCATCGCAACTCGGGGGTACGAACTACTACTATTCCTCGACCTACGCCTCCATCGGATCCCGCGTCGACGGATCGTCGGCTCTCCAGGGAGCGATGGACGAGATTGAGATCACCAAGGGGCGTTCTTTCCGTCCAATCGCCGCACCATACGTATTCCCGATACGAGGAAACGCTTTCGCGGCGGAGAGGGAAACTCTGCTGATGCATTTCGACGAGCTCGCTACGTCCCAGACGGCTTCCATCGTCGACTCATCTATATACGCCAGAGCGTCGGGCTCCTGCACCTCTGCCGTCTGTAAAGACGAGGGTGGGGAGGCCGTCTTCGGAAGGTCGAGGTACTCGGCATACAACCAAGTGGGCGGGGCTTTGCCGGAGCATATGTTGGACAAGGTGGATTTCACCGTCGATTTCCGGACGAAAATAGGTGCCGCGAATCAATACAACGCTTTGGATTGGGGCGGGGCGGTCACTTATGCCGGTCGTTTGACCTTCAACACAGACGGCTCCGGCCTTTTTGCCGGCAACGCCGCGTCTCCCGGGACTTACGTCTCATGTCCCGCCGGAACCTTCGTTGCAGGGAAATGGATGCACGTGGCCGTCTCCGTGCAGGGCAACAACGCTTATATGTTCAAGGACGGTAAGCTCTGCGGATCCGTATCAGGGTTCACCCGCGCCACCTACAGCGCGGGGACCGGTATCACACCATATGTGAGAACCCCGACGGGAAGTTATACCTACATCGACGAGTTCAGGATACTCCGAGGTCGCGGCATGTGGAACGCCGACTTCACCCCGCCAGCCGCCCCATATAACGGTGACGGCACGTGGACGGCATCTCATGTGTTGGAGAAGATCTACGGGGATCACGCCGCCGTAACAGGGACGGCGACACCTTGGACGGACGACCTCGGTACGAAGGGAGTCGAGTTGCCTCCAGGAGCGTTCGGAAGGTTCGGGCCGGTTACGTCAGACGATCTGGGATCCGCCGGGGGAACCTTGGCGGTGATGGCCAACCCGCCGGCCGCATCCGTGACTGGTTCCGCGAACACGCGCATGCTGTCCCTCTCCTCGGACAGGACCGCGGCGAGCAACCTGCTAGCCATCCTGCGCGGAGACGCCGAGCAGACCTTCGCGGGCGGGGCGGGCGACTCGACCGGGCAATGGAACTCCGTGCAGTCAGGGGCGGCGGCCATGACGCGCGACACCTGGGGGATATTCGGATTCTCGGCCGGTTCCTCGGGCACGGGTTCCCTCATCAAGGATGGGACGACCACGAACACGGGGACGGTATGGTCTCCCGCAGCCGTGACGCGCACATTCGGGACTTTCGGGGCGGACGCCTTCGGAGGTTCGGGATTCCCGGCCACATATGGTGTGGCGGCGGTTTATGGGAAGGTTCTCGCGGCGGCGGATTGGGATGGGATCAAGAGCGGGTGGGAGACCGGCAAGCTGCCCGATGAGCTGAAGTTCAGATCCGCCGACTCGACCATGGCGGACAAGGTCGGCAACGTCGTCGCCGCGACCGACGTAACAGCCGACGCCAACGGCAGATCCATAGGGCCTGTCTGGGTCTTCCCGGGAACGACCGGGCAGACCGTGTCCTCCACCTCCGATAAGTTCCCGGCGGGGACCGGGGATTGGGAGGCGGAAGCCTTGCTTTTACCAGACGAGCTGCCCCTCTCGAAGGACGGGGCGGAAGTGCTCGCTTATGGCGACATATCGGTCAGGCTCCTGTCCGACGGCAGCGCGGCCATCTACTCCTCGGGAACGAGGGTTTCAAAAACCGGGGCGGCGGTCAGGCCCGGTGTCCCGGTCAGGCTTCATGTCGGTAGGAAGGGTGGATACCTCCAATACGGGATCGGACGGGTGACCGGAGCGAGCCTCTCCGATAGCGTGAACATGACGGGGAACACACTGTACATCGGGAGAGACTTGGGGACGACGGGAACCAAGTCTTACAAAGGGCTCGCACGCGACGTCCGACTGTTCGTGGGCAAGCATCCCGACTGATGGGTAAACCGACGGGCGGGCCGGACTTCAGGCCCGCCGATCCGCATCATGGTTAAAACGAACATGCGGAGGAGACATGGGTGAGGAGCGGAAAAATGGACAAAAAGGGACGACCCTGATTGAGTTGGTCATTGGGATCATAGTCCTCGGCATCCTCGCCTCAATAGCTTGGCCGTCCTGGGTGAGCGTCAAGAGCGAGGCCGGGGCCGTCGCCGCGGAGCGGACGAAGGAGAGCCTCAAGGCGAAATGGTTGGCCGCCAGGAACGACCACGACCGCGGGGCGGCGGACGAACCTACTCTCGGCAGGCTGGTGGGTTATAAAGCAGCCGTACCCCCAGCTCCCGCCACGATCCCGATGTTGCTCGATTATTCATATCATTTAGAACCCGATTGGTGGGGGCATATGTATGCCATCGATCTAAACAACACGGGATCCGAAGGTTGGAATACGGTGAAATCCGTCCCATGGTCAGGCCAGATCACTTGTATGGGCTCCAATAATATGTTTCTCGAAACCGCTTGGGCACCCGTCTCTCCATCCGCTGGATTTTTGTCATACTGAATCGCCCCGGGTTTCGTAGAGGCTCCGAGGTTTAAGTGCAGGCGGTCGTTGCCTGCACAAGGGATTGTGAATAGTACCGTTCCTCCGCCTCGGCGGGCGGGATGTTTCCGATGGGCTCGAGGAGTCGAGTGTGATTGAACCAAGTCACCCAAGTCAGGGTGGCCAGCTCCAGGGACTCGATGGTTTTCCAGGGGCCCCGGTGATAAACCAATTCGGCTTTGTAGAGGCCGTTGATGGTTTCAGCCAGGGCATTATCGTAAGAGTCGCCTTTGCTGCCGACAGAGGGCTCGATGCCTGCTTCGGCCAGCCGCTCGGTGTAGCGGATGGAAACGTACTGGCTTCCCCTGTCTGAGTGATGAATCAGTGCCCCGTCACGCTTGGGCTGTCGGTCATACAGCGCCTGCTCAAGCGCATCGAGGACAAAATCGGTACGCATTGACCTGCTGACACGCCAGCCGACGATACGACGAGCGAAGACATCAATCACAAAGGCGACATAGACAAATCCCTGCCAAGTAGAGACATACGTAAAATCAGAGACCCACAGTTGGTTCGGGCGCTCGGCCTTGAACTGGCGATTCACCCGATCCAGCGGGCAAGGCGTACGGGTGTCGCTGAAGGTCGTTTGCATGATCTTGCCGCGCCTGACGCCTTCCAGGCCAAGATGCTTCATCAGCCGTTCGACCGTGCAACGCGCCACGGGCGTTCCCTCACGGAGCAATTGCCGCCAAACCTTGCGGACACCATAGACTTGGAAATTGGCCTGCCAAACCCGTTGAATCTGAGGAATCAGCAATTCATCCCGTTGCGCCCTGGCGCTCCGCAGGGAAGGATTGCGTTGCCGGGCAGCGTGACGCCAATAGCCAGACGGGGCAACCTGCAATAGCTTGCAGAGCGGCTCGACCCCATATGTCTCCCGGTGCCGGTCAATAAATGTCCTCACTTCTTCTTGAGGCGGTCGAGCTCCGCCTGCGCGAAAAACGCACTGGCTAGCCGCAGAATTTCGTTGGCCTGACGGAGCTCCTTGTTCTCCCGCTCCAAGGCTTTCATACGCTCACGCTCATCGGTGGTTATCCCATCGCGCCGGCCCGTATCCACTTCATGTCGCTTGACCCAGTCATGCAACGTCTGGGCTGCGCAACCAATCTTCGGGGCTATCGATTCAATGGCTGCCCATTGCGACGGATGTTCTTTGCGGGCTTCTTGTACCAGCCTCACCGCACGTTCTCTGACTTCAGGGGAATATCTGTTTGATTTGCTCATCATGGCTCCATTCTCTCAGGTAATGGAGCCTCCTCAATTCCCGGGGCGATTCAGCGGGATATATCGAGATCGTCCGGGGCCAGACCAGCGTTCGTGTGTGTGGCGATGTCACGGCCTCGGCACTGCATCTGGTACTGGATTGCCTGGCGTCCAGGGAATGATCGGACTGCCGGTAGGAACGCAGATCTGGCTGGCGGCCGGCGTGACTGATATGCGCCGTGGCTTTGATGGACTGGCTGCCATTGCCCAGGAGCAATTGGCGGCAGACCCATTCAGCGGTCACGTCTTCGTGTTTCGTGGCCGGCGCGGCGACCTCGTCAAACTGCTCTGGTGGGATGGCGATGGTCTGTGCCTGTTTGCCAAGCGGCTCGAACGCGGGCGCTTCATCTGGCCGAATGCCACCGATGGGCGAGTTCATCTGAGCAAAGCCCAACTTGCCATGCTCCTGGAAGGGATCGACTGGCGGCGTCCTGCGCGTACCTGGCAGCCCGAGCGGGCGGCGTAAAGCCGGCCTGCGGGGGCTGTTCACTGCCCCTGAATTCCCGTAGACTTCGGTCATGCCCAAGCCAGACCAATCCTCTACCAGCCAGGCTTCCTGCGAAGTCGATAAGCTGCGCCAGCAGGTTGAAAGGCTGCTTGAGGAGAACGCCCGTCTGAAGCTGCTCGTCGCCAAGTATCGTCGCCTGCACTTTGGCCAGAAATCGGAAACGCTGGCGCAATTGGGGCAACTCGATCTTGGGCTGGCGTTCGAGCCACTGCCGCTCACGCCGGCTTCGCCGATATCGTCCGCGCCGGATAAACCGGCCGACACGCCGCGAATCAGGAACCGCAAGCCCTTCCCGGAAACAGCGCCCCGCGAAACGGTGACGCATATGCCGACGGCAGAGTGCTGTCCGGATTGTGGCGGGCAATTTACGCACCTCGGTGAGGACGTTTCGGAAATGCTCGAGTACGTGCCAGCCAGTTTCAAAGTGATTCGCCATGTGCGGCCGAAACTGGCCTGCACCCGGTGTGATCACATTGCCCAAGCGGCGGCCCCCGCCCGTCCGATTCCCCGCGGCTTTGCCGGTCCTGCCCTGTTGGCTCACGTGCTGGTCGGTAAGTTCTGCGATCACTTGCCGCTGTATCGGCAAAGCGCCATTTATGCACGCAGCGGTCTGGACCTGGACAGGGCACTCCTGGCCGAATGGGTTGGACATTGCCATGACTTGCTCTCGCCGCTGGTGGATGCGATCCGGCGTTATGTCCTGGGCGGCAGCAAGGTACATGCCGATGACACACCGTTACCAGTGCTCGCGCCGGGCAAGGGGCGAACCAAGACCGCAAGGCTGTGGACGTATGTGCGGGATGATCGCCCAGCGGGAAGTGGCGATCCGCCAGCAGTCTGGTTTGCCTACTCGGAAGATCGCAAGGGACAACATCCCCGTGATCATCTGAAATCCTTCCGCGGCATCCTGCAAGCCGATGCTTATAGCGGGTTCGATGCCTTGTACGAGATTGGCAAGATTCAGGAAGCCGCCTGCTGGGCGCACGTCCGGCGCAAATTCGTCGATGTCTATCGGGCCCAGGCTTCGCCCATCGCGGCCGAGGCCATTGCCCAGATTGCCGAGCTGTATGCCGTCGAAAGTCAAATCCGTGGCCGATCGCCCGGTGAGCGGCAGGTCATTCGTCAAGTGCAAGCCTATCCCTTGCTCAAGATCATGCATGCCTGGCTCGACGCTCAGCGCCAGCGGATATCACGCAAATCCGGCCTTGCCGATGCAATCAGCTATGCGCTCAATCACTGGTCTGCGTTGATCCGCTATGCCGCAGATGGCCGAATCGAGATCGATAACAATGCGGCAGAGCGTGCATTACGCGGAGTCGCTTTGGGGCGAAAGAACTACCTGTTCGGCGGCTCGGATGTCGGCGGCGAGCGCGCAGCCAGCATGTATTGCCTGATCGGTAGCGCGAAACTCAATGGGATTGATCCCGAGGCTTACTTGCGGACAGTCCTGACCCGGATTGCCGAGCATCCGATCAATCGGATTCATGAGCTACTCCCGTGGAATCTTTACCCCGATCACGCCACCGTTGAACAGAAAGCTGCCTGAAATGAGTAACGTCATTGCGCTGAAGAAGCCCAGAGCCAAGAAGATTCCCGATCTGCTGCAACTGAAGATTGAGCTGGCCTGGATCAAGCCGACCATCTGGCGGCGCATCCTGGTGCCGGAGTCGATCACGCTGGGCAATCTACATCAGGTCCTGCAAGTCACCTTCGGCTGGTGCGATTACCACTTGCACGAGTTCGACTTTGGTGGCAAGCGCTTCGGCATTCCCGACCCCGAATTCGATTGGGAGCCAGTTCGCCCGGAGACACGAGTCCAGCTCAAAACCGCCTTGGGCGGCATGAGTTCGTTCAAGTACATCTACGACTTCGGCGATCACTGGGAACACCGGGTCAAGGTCGAGAAGAAATTGCCAGGCGATCCCGAATTGAGCCACCGTGCCATGCTCCTGAAAGCCGCGAATGCCACACCTCCGGAAGATGTCGGTGGCGCGCCCGGTTACGCAGACTTCGTGGCAGCCATGACCGACCCCAACCATCCCGAGCACCAGTCGATGTCCGAATGGCACGGCGATGCCTTCGATCCCGCATTCGTGGACGTCGTCGCCATTAGCCTCGCTTTACACGACCTGAAAATCTGATTTCAAGACGGCTTCGGGACGACGCTTACTTCACATCTGCCAGGTTTGCGGTTTCAATCGGTGAGCAAGCCGTTTAGTTCTACTCACTTTTTGTTAACGGCTTGCCTAATGGCGCCATTTTTATCTCATTGCCGCCTATTGCCTCGTTGGAGCGGGGCATCTGGCTCCCGGGCATTTATCGCCGCACCAGCCCCTCTGATAGACGGCCTCGCAGGCGTCGCACACCGGGTCGCCCCATATGGGAGCGTGGGGTACCGCAGGGGCCGAGAAGACCAGCTTTGTGATGGGTTGGTATGTCATCGGCGCGGCCTTGGGTGCGGCCGGGGCTTTCGGGGCTATTTTGGCTATTTTGGCTATGGTCTCCATGTTCTCTCCTCGTTTTTTGTTGTCGATCATGCCATTCCAATCTACTACCCATGGGATTACAGGGCCAGGCCGTTCATCGGAGATCGCATTCCGGTGGACGGGCGGATGCCTGTCGGGTTTCCCATTCTTCCGACGGACGGGCCGGACAAATCATCGGGATTAGGCCAGTGTGATTGAAGAAAGCCCAAGGCCACCGTGGGCGGAGGAAGATGCATCGACCTCCATGAAGACAACGGAGCTTATGACCGCAGGGATAGACCGCTGTCCACCTTGGTTGGCCCCCCGAAAGGGGGGCTAACTTATTGGGATGTTAAAAGCCCCCGTGGGGGCCTCGATATTCGTCGGGGTTAGGCGCTCAAACCCGATCCGCCATGGCCCTCTCGATAAGCTCCATTTTTTTGCATCCGGCGATAGGCCCCAAACCCATGGCCCGTTCCAAAGCGGACGTTCCATCCTGCGATCTAATATCCAAGGACGCTCCGGCTCTCAACAGAAGTCGCACCGCCCCATCGGTCTCGCGCATGCCCGATGCCGCCAACAAAGGCGTCTCCCCCGCCCGATTCGTGGCGTCTAGGGAAGCTCCCGCGGCGAGTAGGATTCTCACCGCGTCATCGTGTCCGGCCATCGAGGCGTAGTGCAGCGGCGTGTTGCCACGGTAATCCTTCGTCTCGGAGGATGGCCAAGCCCATGACAATAAGTCGAGCATCTCCATGTCCGTCTCAAGCGCTCGCAGGAAGTCGCCGATACCCGGAGCAGGGGCTTTATCTTGGAGAAGCACGCGCTTCAGGGTTTTGATGGCTTTCTCGCGCGGTATTAGTTTGGTTATAAGCGCGGCGTAAACCGAAGTCGGAAGGATGGCTCCCGCATCCGCGAGAACCGCGATGATTTCGCAAAGGTCGCCGTATCTAGCGTCGTTCGGGCCGCAGGTCGCCCGCGCCAGCATGCACGTCGCGTAGGCCGCCGGGGTGCAGCTATACCCGGGCAATGGATACTCGAAGCGTCCTTGCGGGTCGGCACCCATCGACACCAGCATAGTGAAGAGGCGCGGAGCGCACACCTCGGTTTTGCCGCAAAGGTCGATGACGGCCCTCAGCGGCGACCATTCTCCTTCTGGATCCATATCGGCCCCGTTTTTTAGCGCCAAAAAAGCACCGCGCTCATCGCCGCGCTCAAGCGCCGCGGCGAGTTCCATGTTCAGCTCCGAATCTCCCATCCTCATGTCAGTCTCCCCGTGTTGTCAGAGTTTCACTCTCGCTCCATTTCGGGAGGACTTAAAGCCCGTCCATCCGGGGATCGGGCTCCCCATATCGAAACCCGACAGGCGGCGAATAGGTGGATGGATTTGAGAATGCCGGGCCGGTTATGGGGGCCCCGCGTTCTCACATCCGAGCGCGACCTCTTGTCGCGGATGGGGTTATCGCGGATCGTTCCAGATCCGCTCTCTCCTCGGCCGAGATTAGGACGCCCAATGGCTTGTCGTTATCTCTCAGCCTGGCGCGGCTCGCCGGAGAGAAACCGTGGTCATCCCGTTTGGTTGGGTCGGCGCCGAAATCGATCAGGGCCTGAGCGGCCTGCGCCGTCCCGTGTTCGGCGCAGGAGTGCAGCGCCGTTCGACCGATTTTGTCGCAAGCCTTGTGATCCGCTCCGCGCTCGATGAGCAACGTGCAGAGTTTGGCGGCCGTCGGACCGTCCGAGACCCTGGCCGCGCGGTGCAGAGCGGTCTCCCCCTCGGATTGATCATTTGACCAATCCGGTACGCATCGAGGGGCGTTCGGGTTAGCGGCGGCGTCAAGAAGCAGTTCGGTCATCTCGACGGAGCGCTCTCCGGAGAATACGGCGCAGAGCAGCGGCGGGGTGTCGCTTTGGGGACGTCCATTCAAATATCCATTGGGGTCCGCGCCGTGAGCCAGGAGCAGGGCCGCGCATTCGACGTTTCCCGCCATGGCCGCATAAACCAGAGGCGCGGATCCGTCATGCATGTCGCCGAACCGGGCATCCGCGCCCGCCTCCAGAAGAGTCTCCACTATGGCGGGGCTCCATTCCGCGGCTAGCCCGAGAGCCTTGTACCCATCCGAGGATTGAGTGGAGTTAGGGGAAGCCCCGGCTGACAACAACTCCCTGACCCTTTCAAGAACATCGCACTCATCATCATTGACTTGGCGGCAGGCCCAGCAAAGCTCGTCGTCCAAATCCATCTCATCACCGTAAGCCATGATCCCTCCTTGATTGACAATCGGACTATCGCGCCGATGACGTGGTCATGGAAGTCCGACCGTCGGAAATGGTTATTGGCCCGACGTGTGGCCTGGCCCCGGTTTTTCGGGTTTGAGAGGATGGTGGCACCAATAAAAATGGAGGCGCGGATGAGAGATAAAGTCGGAAACGAACGGAGGAGCACAGAGGAGGTTCTATCCACCACCGAAAGCCTCCACGGGCGATTTCTCCTATGGGCCGCGGTGGTGGAGTCCCTAGGGGATGTCCTGCAGCCATGTCTGGGCGAGGGCTTGGACAAAATCAGGCGGTCGGATTCCGAGCTCTACGATTTGGTGGTGCGCAGCGCGAAAACCAACGTCGAAGAACTATGGGATTCCGAGGAGCCATACGCCGAGTACGCTCGGATCGTCGTCACCCATTACATGGGCGAGCAGATCGCCATCGAGGAGGCGGCCATTTTGGGGTTGGAATGCCGACGGGGCGAGACGCGGAGAAAGCTCGGAAGGCTATAGCGAGTTATCCCCGGATTCTGTGGAAAACCATGGGGAAAATCCAGCGTTATCGACGTAGCTGCGGGGCCGAGTCGGTCATGCCCAAATAACGGGCAAAGGATGGGTATCTAGCCCGGAAACGTCTCCAGCAGGGTCTTGACCCTGGCGAGTCCATCCTCGATCTCCCGAACCAAACCTGCCGCGATGGGATCATCTTTCGGGGCCGTCTCTTGGGCCCACAAACAGAACTCCGCCATCAGGGCGGCCCTTTCCTTCGCGAGCTTGGAGTCCCTTAGCCCCGACTCGATGAGAGCGGGGAGGGCGGCGGCCGCCCGCAGGCGGTTGAGAATCGGGGTGGGTTCGGGGATTTTGCTCATCCAGCCATTATAAATCGGCTATCGGAGAATGGGTCCCGGTGGTGCCTTCACAGCCTCATGAGATGAATGGGCGAACGGCGACGCTCTTCCGTCCATGCCTATGCCGGCGACAATCCGGCCGGTGTCGTCGCTGACGATGCACCCGACCCAGGAATGCCTAGATATGCCTTCGGCCTTCACGAAGGCCACGATGACCGACGCCGCATCCTCAATGCTCGCTGTCCGGAAAATCAAGGGTTGGCTCCTCTTGCAGACGGCAATCGAAAGAAAGGTCTCCTCAGGATGGCCCGGGGCGGATTCCGCCAGCCTGTCCTCGACGGCCCACTCAGATCTCCATACTCTTAGGATGTTGTTCCTCACCCGCTCGTGTCTGTCCGGATCCTTTGGGGAGGACGGTAAAGACGACACTAGGGACATGATCTCATCGAGAGATACCATGTTCTCTCGCACCATCACGCCGAGGAAATCGATGTCCTTCTCTCGGAAGGCGACGGCCTTCGACACGAATAAATCGGCCGCGCTGATGCAGAAACCGGTGGGGTAACCGTCCGGCCCTGCCGGCACCTTGGCCACGCGCCACTCCCAGCCAGTGGGAAGAACCACCGTGTCCGTGGAGATGCCCTGGGCGTAATAGCCGAAGGTGTCGTGAAAATCCGAGCCCTCGCCGATCAGCACGTCGATGGCGTCGTATTCCTCGGGTTTGTTCCTCGGGTAGATATCGGCCTCCTCGGAGAAGAGGAGGGCATCCGGGGCATTCGGGTAGTCGCCGAGAATGGCCTGACTTCCAACGACGATGATCTCGTTGTCCTTGGAAATCTCTGCTGCCGAACGAATGATGTGGAGGAGTTCCTCGTATATCAACGCCCGCTCCAGCGGGCGAAGATCTCCTTGCGCTCGGTCTCGGAGAGGATTCCGGTGAAAGGCGTGGAGGAACGCAGACGGGCGCTGTCCTGATCCTCGCCGACAAGCACGCGCAGGATTCGATCTTTACCGGAAGAGAGGATCTCCTCCCACTCGGTGTAGGAGCGCACGACGCCGCGCGTGGACTTCCAGCGGGAGATGTTGGAGCGAGCGCGATCCACCAGGGACGGGTTCGTCTCCAGTTTCTTCGCGATCAGGCGGTGCATTTCAAGGCTGCGCCAATCGCTGGTCAAATATTTGTTGCCATCGATTTCCACAATAAAACTCCGTCACTTACACCCCCTAAGATAATCGATTCTCGATATTTATCAAGGGGTTTTGCCATGGAATGGGAGGAGTCGGCTCTTTGATTCGTGCATTCGGGGATTGTTCCGACGTTCGGTCGAGACATCCGACCATGCATCCGGGAGGATATTCGGAAAAAGGAGACCGAAATGGCGCGGAGCAAGAAGACCCAAAGGAGGAATGAGGAGCAAACACGGGGTTGCAAGGAGAGGGACTACACCTGGCCGACGGAGAAACCCCTGTACGCTTTCGCGTTTCGCACGCACGGTCCTGCATGGCCGTATATCGACAGGCTGGCGGAAGATGGGGTCATCGAGTTCTCGAAGCACAAGTTTCTAGGCAGCCCCGGAATGGATGGCTCGCGCAGATTCGAGATAAGGATTTACAGGCCCGGGATCTACCGCTACGAGAACCTTAGATTCCCGAAAGACGATCAAATGCATCACATCCTCGGCTCCGATGGATGGTTCGTGCTGGAGGCGAATCGGTCGATCCGGAGAATCGACGAGGGGCAGGCCAAGGCGCTGATAGGGAGCCCGGAAGCCCCTAATCCCGATGCCCTGCCATACCCGAAGACGAACCGTCCTCCGCGCCACAAGCGCATCTGGGGGGAATGAATGGCCTTCAAGCCATACCCATGTGCCGAATGCGGCGACCCTCATCCCGCGCTTGTCCATGCCCCCGAGGACATGGCTTATTTCGTTTATTGCGACGGGTGCGACCATGGGGGCTCCCCGGCGGTTATTAATCTATCGGGAGACGAGAATGAGGCGTCGGCTCGGGCCGTGGTCGCATGGGACTCCGAATGGATAGCTAAGCACCGCGCTCCGCTGGTTGAGTCCTGCTCGATGGGATGGGATTCCAAGGGCCGCAGAAGAATCTAACGGAGCCGACCGGCGGCTGTCGGATGACAAGCATCCAGATCCATGGGATTGATCCTAGGGTATTCAACAAGGAGACCAGCATGGATCATCAGGACGACCCGTTCAGGGAGCCTGCCAAGGGCAAAACTCTGCTTTGGGTGAGTGAGGGAAGGAGATATCAGGTTTGGAGGGATGGGACCGACGAGGATGTGGTCTCGTTTTGCACACAAGGCGGTGGATGGCTCGGAAAAATGCCGAGGGATGAGTTCCTACAGAAGTTCGAGCGCCTTGAGCTGGATCCGTCCATCAAGCAGCCCGCGTTCGTCGAGTCCGACTGGATAGATGGTAGGTTGCCTTGCCACAGTAACGGCAACGTGTGGAACGGATGGGGTATGCCGGAGTTCGAGCTCGCCACCGCCATGGCATTGGCCGAGAAAATGCCCGAGCTCAGGTACGACGAGCCGTCAGACTCCTTCATCTGGTCACCCTCCGACGATCCCGAGGAGTGGGAGCGCTATGGGGGCAGGGAGATCGTCTCCGAGGACAGGCTGGTCAAGACATACCCGATTGGGGCCGGATCCTGGACATGGGAGGCGTGCGAGACGGCCACGGCGAACGAGCGGCTAGAGACGGCGGCCATTGAGGGGGACGAGAGGAGAGTGATCCTAGCCATCGCGGATGGAGCCGACCCCAATGCCAAGAACCGGGCTGGGGAGACCATCAGGGACGCGGCAAGGGCGGCCGGTCAAACAGCCTGCGCCGATCTACTGGACGGGCTTGTGGGAAAAGCGACGCCCCAAGAGGAATCAAGGGCCGGGCAGATAGCTCGCTAGGTCTTCCCTTATCGGGAAAGGGCGGGACTCTCCGACTTTTCCAGCCCCTTGAAAAACCGCTTCCCGGCGGAGGAGAGGCATTGATCCCTTGTGTCCTGGTCGTGGATGTTTGAGCAAGCCGTTCTGCTCTCCTCAATCGAGGATGCCGCCTCCGATGCCTCAATAAGGCAATCGGCCGCAAGCTTGTTGACGCTCGTTGAAAACTGACCAGAAAAGTGGGGGTGTGCGCGCTGAAAATTGACCAGGGTGATTAACTCGTCCGCTCATTTTTTGAGCAGGATTTTAGGAGATGATCACCATGAAGGATCTGGGAAGGATTCGGCGGTTGTTTTATCGGGATGGCCTATCGCTGTCCGAGATTTCGCGGAAGACGGGGTATAGCCGGAACACCGTCAAACGTTGGTTACGGACACCGGAAGGGGCGGAGCCGAAGTACGAACGGCAGAACCCGAACATCAAGATTGCCCCGTATGCGGCGCGCCTGATCAAGGCACTGGAGGCGGATGCCCGCCGTCCGAAACGGGATCGGCGCACAGCACTGAAACTGTTTGGCGAATTGCAGGCCGCCGGATTCACCGGTACCTACTGCCGGGTCACCGAATTCATCCGGCGCTGGCGGGCCGATGGCGGTGCAGCCGTCAGTAAAGCCTTCGTTCCGCTCCACTTCGAGTTGGGCGAAGCCTTCCAGTTCGACTGGAGCGAAGAGCATCTGGTCATTGGCGGGGTCTGGCGCAAGATTCTCGCCTCACATCTGAAACTCTGCGCCAGTCGGGCCTTTGTCGTTCAAGCCTATCCGACGCAAGGTCACGAGATGCTGTTCGATGCCCATACCCGCTCGTTTGCGGCGCTGGGTGGCATTCCCCGGCGCGGCATCTACGACAATATGAAGACGGCCGTGGATAAGGTGCAGAAAGGCAAATCCCGCATCGTCAATTCGCGCTTCTCGGCGATGGCCTCCCACTACCTGTTTGATCCGGATTTCTGCAATGTCGCCAGCGGCTGGGAGAAAGGCGTCGTCGAGAAGAACGTCCAGGATAGTCGGCTCCGTCTCTGGCAGGATGCCGGCAAGGAGCGATTCAGTTCATTCACCGAACTGAACGTCTGGCTGCTCGAGCGCTGCCGGGGGCTGTGGCAGGAATTGCGTCATCCCGAGTACGCTGACCTGACAGTGGCCGAGATGCTCGAACACGAACAACCGAGCCTGATGCCGATGGTCGCATCCTTCGATGGCTACGTCGAAACCTTGGGCAAGGTATCGAGCACCTGCCTGGTGACGCTGGATCGCAACCGCTACTCGGTACCGTGCGAACTGGTGGGCCAAGCCGTCAGCCTGCGTCTTTATCCGGAACGGATCGACATTGTGGCGCACGATACTCGGGTGGCCAGTCATCCCCGCAACTTCAGTCGGCAGCAAACCCTCTACGACTGGCAGCACTACATCCCGCTGATCGAACGCAAGCCAGGGGCCTTGAGAAATGGCGCGCCGTTTGCCGACATGCCGGAGCCATTGCAACGATTACGCAGCTTGCTCCTGCGCCGGGAAGGTGGTGATCGGGTGATGGCCAAAGTGCTATCGGCAATTTCGCAGTTTGATCTGGAAGCGGTGCTGGTTGCCGTCGATCTGGTGCTGGAGTCCGGCCTACCCAGTGCCGAGCACATCGAGAACATGCTCAACCGCCTGAAGTCGGGTCCCATGCCGCCACCGGTGGAAACGCCACTCACCCTCAGCGAAGTACCGATTGCCGATACCGGCCGCTATGACCGCTTGCGTACCGAGGTGACTGATCATGCGTGAGCTGATGAGCGAGTTCAAGGAACTGCGTTTGCACGGCATGGCCGGTGCCTGGGAGGAGCTGACAGCCAACGGTAGCAGCCGTGTCGAAGCCTCACGTTGGCTGATCGAACATCTACTGCAAGCCGAGCATACTGATCGAGTGATGCGTTCGATTGGCTATCAGATGCATGCGGCCCGCTTCCCGGTACATCGTGATCTGGCCGGATTCGACTTCGAACAATCGAAGGTGGATCAGAAGCTGATCCGGCAACTGGCCGACCTCTCCTTTGCCGAGGAAGCCCAGAACGTCGTGTTCATTGGTGGCACGGGCACTGGCAAGACCCACCTCGCGACGGCGCTGGGTGTCTCGGGCATTACCCATCACAGCAAGCGGGTGCGTTTCTTCTCGACGGTTGATCTGGTCAATGCGCTGGAACAGGAGAAGGCTGCTGGCAAAGCCGGGCGGATTGCCTTGGGGCTGCTGCGCATGGATCTGGTCATCCTCGATGAGTTGGGCTATTTGCCGTTCAGTCAGGCCGGTGGCGCCTTGCTGTTCCACTTGCTGTCGAAACTCTACGAGCACACCAGTGTGATGATCACGACCAATCTGACCTTCGCCGAATGGCCGAGCGTCTTTGGCGATGCCAAGATGACCACTGCCTTGCTCGACCGGCTGACGCATCACTGCCATATCGTCGAGACCGGGAATGAGTCGTTTCGCTTCCGGCACAGCACGGCAACGGCCAAGTCGAGGATCAAGGCGCGGGAGCAGAGCAAGCGGGGAAATCCACCCGAAGCAGATCCGTTCTGATCGAGGCCGCGTTGGGAAATCCGTTCCGGACTCCGTCCTCCACGGCTTTCCCAACGCATTCGTCGTGGCTCGGAAATCAGTTGTTCTGAGCTACACTTATCCACAAGCCCACCTATGTCAGGTGGCTATCACACCTGGTCAAAATTCAACGCGCACAGGTGGTCAAATTTAAACGCGCGCCGACACGGAGACCGCAGAGCGATGCTCCGCTGTGCTAGAGGCGAAACTGGAGGCGGAGAGAGACGCTCACGAGCGCGCTCGGAAGGATGCCGACGACCGCAAGACGGAAAGCGCGGGACTTGTGGCGACCATAGGGGCGGGAAAACGAATGACGGCCCGACGGAGGGAGCGCCAACAGCATTGGTGACGCCTGAGTCTCCCGACGGGTGGCCTCGCATCCCTATCTCCGATCCGGCAGGCTGGATCGAAAGAACGGGAGATGAGCCATGGACAAGGGACACCTAATAGAAGCCGTGAGACGCACGGGCATGGACGTTTTGCAGTTGGCGGGTGCGACCGGGGCCATATTCGCTCTGGACACGATACTGCGCGTTATGGGGATTGGCGGCACCCCGTTGCTCGTGTTCGTCGCTATGGGTATCGCGGGGGCCTTAATCGAGCCAAAGGTGCATATTCACGGCCCGCTCGCCCTTGTGGCCTGTGTGGCCGCGCCGATATACGGTCTCGCGAACGTTTTGCCCTTGCTGCCATGGATCGCTCTTTTCTTCCTCGGTGGGCTCGGCAAACATTACTCGAAAGCATCCGGGGATAGCCGCTTCGAGGGGATAGGTCTTCTCGCCATGATAGGGGCCTGCGCGGGTTTCTTCAGCGCGATAGGAGGCTAGGCGGTCGTATGCCGACTTCGGCGTTTCGGCTATACTGGATATATGAACAGTATCCCGAGGGGCGCCGCCCCTTTCCCTCTTGAGAGCATACCTATTCCCCATGCAGGGGGGAGCGTTCCCGCCGGCTTTCCATCGCCCGCCGAGGACTTCGACGTAGAGCGCCTGAGCCTCGTGGATCTGCTCACCCCGCATCCGCTGACCACATTCCTGTGGCGCGTCAGCGGCCAATCCATGGTGGATGCCGGCATCTCCGACGGGGATATCCTTGTCGTGGATCGGTCATTGAGGGCGGGGCACGGAGACGTAGTGGTCGCCCAGGTCGACAACGATTTCACCGTGAAATATCTCCATAGGCGCGGCGGCGCGTTCAAGCTGGTGCCGGCGAATAGAACCTACCCGGACATCGTGCCTCGCGACGGGCAGACCGTCTCGCTGGTCGGCGTGGTCACATCGGTCATAAAGCAGTTCCGAAAGCTTGCCTGATGTTCGCCCTGGTGGACGGTAACAACTTCTACGTCTCCTGCGAGCGCGTATTCAGACCCGATCTGGAAGGGCGCCCGGTGGTCGTCCTATCGAACAACGACGGCTGCGCGATAGCTAGGAGCGACGAGGCGAAGGCTCTCGGGATCAAGATGGGGCATCCTTTCTTCAAAATACGGCGCGAGTTCCCTAATGCCGGGGTGATCGCCCTGTCGGCGAACTTCGTCCTCTACGGGGACATGAGCAGCCGTTTTATGGGCATTGCCGCGGCCCTCGGGCCGGGGCAGGAGATCTACTCCATCGATGAGTGCTTCGTCGATTTGAGCGGGGTTGGAGGCGACCTTGTGAGGCGAGCCAGGGTCATTAGAAATCGCCTGTTACATTGGCTCGGCCTTCCGGCGGGGATAGGTATAGGCCCGACCAAGACGCTAGCGAAGCTGGCGAACCACGTGGCGAAAAGCGCGGTACGGAAACCGGGGAGTTATCCGGAGAGGTTCGGGGAGGTCTGTGACCTGTCCGCCCTCACGGCATCGGGATTGGATGAGGTGCTCGCGGCCACCCCGGTCGGGGAGGTCTGGGGTGTCGGGCGGAGGATAGGGGCTCAGCTCGAAGAAATGGGGGTGACCACGGCTCTGCAACTCTCGCGCATGGAGACCGGGTTGGTCAGAAGACGCTGGTCCGTGGTTCTGGAGCGCACCGTGAGAGAACTGCGAGGGGAATCATGCATGAGGATTGAGGACGTGGTTCCCGATAAACGGCAGATAGCTTGCACGCGCAGCTTCGGTGGCCGCGTGTCCGATCTCAAATCCTTGGAGGAGGCGGTGAGTCTTTTCGCGAGCAGGGCGGCGGAGAAACTGAGAGGGCAGAACGGAAAGGCCGGAAGGATCCTGGTGTTCATCCACACTAGCCCGTTCTCCGACGGTCCCCAATATGCGAAATCCGCGACCATATCCCTGACCCGACCGACCGCGGATACGTTGGTCATCGTGCGCGGAGCCATCAAGGGGCTGCGCGGCATATACCGGCCGGGATACGATTACTCGAAGGCGGGTGTGATGCTGATGGATATAGGCCCGGCGGGGATAGGGCAGGGCGAGCTCGATCTATTCGGAGGGCAGGAGGGAGATGAAAACCCCGATCTCATGGCCGCCGTGGATGGGATCAACGCCAGGTTCGGCAAGGGGATGATTCGCGTGGCCTCGTCTGGGGCGGGCGCGGAGAGACGGGAATGGCAGATGCGCCAGGAGTTGAGAACCCCGAGATACACCACCAGCCTATCCGACATCCCCATCGCCAGAGCGTAGGGCCGTGACCGGGACGGCCCGCATAGCGTCGGATGGGAATGGCAGGAGAAGATGTTTGACGGAGGAGGTCGGGGCCGCGAGCCACTCCTCGTACCGATCCTCTGGAAGAATGACGACCATGCGCTTCTCGTCGTCGGGGCGGTGGAAGTTCCTCATGAGCCCGTGTGAGTCGGCATTGATCGTCAGCATCGTGAAGCTATGCACGATCTCTCCTGTGGGTTTGTCGATCCACTTGTCCCACAGTCCGGCCAGACCCATCGGGGAGCCATCCTCTCTGGATATGGCCGTGGCGATGTTTTTCCCGGTGCGCCAATCAGGCTCGACCACATGATCCGCCGGGATGATGCAGCGCTGGCGCTTGGCCCATGGGGTCTTGAATGATGACGCCGTCTCGACGGTCTCCGACCTAGCGTTGAAGGTCGAGTATTTGATCTTGCGCTCCTTGGACCAAAACGGGAGCAGACCGAACTCGCCGAGAAGGAGCTCCCGACCGTCGTCCGACGAACGAATCATCGGGGCGACATACCCCTTCCACACATGGGTGCGTGCGCCTAGGTCAAGCTCTGGGAAGACCCCGAAGACGGACAGGCGCGGGGCGGACAGCGTGGGGAAATAGTTCGAGCACATAACCGTTCAGAAGCTCAAGGAGGGAGACTTGATTATCCATCACGAACGCCCGTGGTGCCCTGAGATGCGGCACCGGAAAAAAGTCGCACCGTTGGTGGTGCGGCTAATAAATGAGTACCATAAGAGCGCACCTTGATGACCCCGCGTTATCGGTGTGTGACTTTCGGGAACCCGATTGTCTTTCCGGGAAGCGGACTACCGCCAAGCTCCGCCATTTACCGACAAGCACCCCTCATTTGGCGCTTCCCTGAGGCTTCCCGGCTTCTTTGTTTCAAACGGGAAGCCTTGATTTATAAGGGAAATAAAATAACCGGTAGGTGCTGGATCATCATCGGTGTGTGCTTGGGCTGCTCGGTTTTTGCTTCTTTGGCCATATTCTTGTGATGTGGGTTACTGCCGGATTTCGCGGGTGTTGTTGGGACTGGGGAAGTCGCCCGTGCTGCGGAAAGGGTTGATATCCAGCCCGCCGCGCCGGGTGTAGCGGGCATGGACGGCCAGCGCCTGCGGCTGGCAGCGGGCTTGTAGATCAGTAAAGATGCGTTCCACGCATTGTTCGTGGAATTCGTTGTGGTTACGGAACGACACGATGTAGCGCAGCAGCCCGACCCGGTCGATCGGCTGGCCGCGATAACGGATGACGAGCATCGCCCAGTCGGGCTGGCCAGTGACCAGGCAGTTGGACTTCAGCAGGTGCGAATACAGGGTTTCCTCGATTGCTTCGCCCGCTTGGGTCGTCAGCAAGTCGGGGGCGGGCTGGTAGCGGTCACAGACGATGTCGAGCTCGTCGATCAGGATGCCCTGCGGCAAGCCGATCGTGGCCGTTGGCGTGCTGGCCAGGGGCTGCAGGGCGACAGCGATATCGCGGCCGGCTGCCGCTGAGAGGTCGCGCTGCATCGTCCGTGCAACTGCTTCGGGTGTCTCGAAGGTGCTCTGGTTGAAGGAGTTGAGGTAGAGCTTGAACGATTTCGATTCGATCAGGTTCGGGCTGTCAGCGGGCACGCGGAAGCTGCCAACCGCAACGACCGGTTTGCCCTTGGCATTCAGCCACGAAAGCTCGTAGGCGTTCCACAGGTCTTCGCCGACGAAGGGCAGGGCCGAATCAACGATGCCGATTTCGCTGCGCTTGAGCTGGCGCGGAATCGGGAAAAGCAGTTCCGGTGCGTAGCGGTTCTGGTATTCGGTAGCCTTGCCCAGCGGTGAGGCATGGCTGGGGTCGTGAGGTTTGGTCGTGGTCATGGGGGCGGATTTTACCTGCTCGCCGGTTGCGGATTTCAGCTTATGCCTGTTTGAGTTCAATCAACTGTGGGCCGCAGTCATCCAGCGCTCCGGTCAGCTGTATTCGCAGCTCATCGGCGGTGGTGGCTGCACGGTAGGACAGTCCGAATGCCTTGGCTGCGTGCTCGAAATTGATATGCTGCGGCGTTCGCCAGCCGCGTGAGAACTCGGGAAGCGAACGTTGCGGGAGGTGGTCGAAGATACCGCCCCCGTCGTTATTCACGACGACGATGACGATGTCGTGGCCACGGGTCTGGGCCAGTCCGCCGATGTCGTGCTGGCAGGTCAGGTCGCCGATCAAGGCGACCGTGGGGCCATGTGCGCTGGCGATGCCGGCGGCGGTCGATATGTTGCCATCGATACCGCTGGCGCCACGGTTGGCATGGATATGCAGCGTCTTGGCCGAATGGCCGGACAGCGAGTCCAGTTGCCGAATGGCGAGTGAGTTGCCGACGAACAGGGCGCTCCCATCGGGTAGTGCGTCGACGATGGACTGGATGTGCGTGTGCTCGCGGTGGTCCGCAGCCTGCTGTTCCAGGGCAATGAACTGCCTGAGCCAGCCGTCGTTTGCCTGTACTAGGCGCTCTTGCAGCATGGCCTTGCAGAACAATTCGGGATCGGTGCGCAGAATGTGGGTCAGTTTGTGCGCGGGATCGATCCGGCGCGGCCAGGAATCGACTGCTATCTGGGTGGCAGCGCTAGCCGACACGTAGTTCTGCAGATTGCGGGTGACCGGAAAGGAACCAAAGCGGATGATCCACTCGGGCATTGGCAGGTCGTCTGCTCCGCTACCTTCCAGCCAGCGGTTGTAGCCGACACAAAGATGAGAGTGGTCATGCGGGCCGAAGCGCAGCCCGGACAGTGGTTCGGCCAGGATAGGGCTGGCCAGGGCATTGGCCAGTTCGACCAAGGCGGTATTACGTTGCGCGGCAATGGGCATGTCTCCGCACACGATGATACCGGGACGGCCTGAGAGGCGGTTTGCCAGCATGCTCAGTGTTGGGCGATCAGGTTCGGCTATTGGTGAGAGGCACTGAATGGGTTCAATTGGTGCGGCAGGAGAGGGATGCCCGGCGGCGAGCAGTGGCTCGCGAAAGGGTTGATTGATGTGCACAGGGCCGGGATAGGGCCAGGTGGCCTGCTCCACGGCACGGGCGGCAAGGCGATGCAGGTATCCCGGATCGAATCCGTCGCTGGGAGTGCCCGGCGAATGGCAGGCCCGGACGTAGGGGGCGAACATCGCTGTTTGAGGAACGGTCTGGTTCGCCCCGCAGTCATGTAGCTCCGGCGGGCGGTCGGCGGAAACGGCAATCAGCGGAACACCGGCTTGGGCTGCTTCCACGATGGCGGGTAGCCAGTTGGCGGGGGCGGTTCCTGAGGTGGCCAGCAGCAGGACCGGGCGTTGCTGCGCCTTCGCGATACCCAGGCCGAAAAACGCGGCACTGCGTTCGTCGATGGCAACATGGCTGCGCATGCCCGGATGCCGCAGCAGTGCGATGGCCAGTGGTGTCGATCGCGATCCGGGGGAAATGACCGCGTCGGTAATCCCGGCGACGGCGAAACCGGCAATCATGGCTTGCGACCAAGCGAGGTTGAGTGAGCCGGTATCGGTCATTGGAATAGTCAGTTGGCAAAAAATATCAATTGTAGTCGTTGTGGTTCGCCCAGAAACACAGGACCATGCTACTATTCGCCCCGCTCGCCGCTGACCGGCGGACGAGCCCGACGCGGAGTGGTAGTTCAGTCGGTTAGAATACCGGCCTGTCACGCCGGGGGTCGCGGGTTCGAGTCCCGTCCACTCCGCCAGTCATCATCAAGCCCGATAAGCTTTGCTTTCGGGCTTTTTGTTTTTCGAGCATCCATTGGGCGATGTTCCGCCTTTTTCCGGCTGACCTAGGGTAATGCCCAGTTCCCCGGGGCTCGCCGTTGCGCCTAAGCTATGACTGAATAATACAAAAAATCAGGTCTGTTTTATGTCGGAGAACGGCTTTCCAAAATTTCAGGGGGGGTATTGCAACCTCGATTACCTGTTGCAAAACCTTGGACGCAATGAGGAAACGGCG
Organism: Dechloromonas sp. ARDL1; assembly: GCF_051122455.1. Taxonomy (NCBI): domain Bacteria; kingdom Pseudomonadati; phylum Pseudomonadota; class Betaproteobacteria; order Rhodocyclales; family Azonexaceae; genus Dechloromonas; species Dechloromonas sp. ARDL1. The sequence goes on along the minus strand of NZ_CP168939.1, from coordinate 1,532,343 downwards.
AGGCGCCTGGCTCGTCTGTTTCTGGAAAACTATCCTGTTTTGCTCGAGCGGATGCTGTTGGCGCTCAAGGCTGGGGATCATCCTAGTCTCAAGAATACATTGCACGATATTCGTAGCAGTTGTGTCCTGTTTTCCGGCCATCATTGCGTGGATATCGCGCGGCGCTTTGAAGATTCTCTTCGCGAGCATGCAACCCAGGCCGATGCGATGCTTGCTAACGACGACTGGGAATTGATGGCGGAAACCTTGTGCCATTGCCTTAATTGCATGGCTTCCGAGATGAAGGCGTATTTCGAAGATTCGTCGACGTAAGCCGTATCGCTCAGGCTCGCCTAGCAAAGAACGCCAGACTGCACAGCGAAGCGCGTCAGCCCGGTGACGTCGTGAGCTCCGATTCGCTCCATCAGGCGCCCGCGGTGAAATTCCACAGTTTTCGGGCTGATGCCGAGATCGCGGGCAATTTCCTTGGTTGTTTTGCCCGAGGCAACCAGACGCAGAACTTCCCGTTGCCTTGATGTAAGCTGGGCTCCGCCATTGCTTTCGCCTTTGCTACCCGGGGTCGCCGCGTAGTCTCGTATCCGTGGTGACAGGTAGATCTTGCCAAGCAGTACTGTATTCAAGGCTTCGAGAAGTTCCCCGATGACGAAATCCTTCAGCAGGTAGCCATTGGCGCCGGCCGCCATTCCCTGTTCGATGATTTCCGGGCGGTCGATGCTGGAGAGGATCAGGATTCGGGTGCTGGCGTCAAACTGGCGAATGCTTCTCGTGACCTCGATTCCCGATGGGCCTGGCATTGCAATGTCAAGCAGGATGGCGTCCGGAGAGAGTGTCCGAATGGCGGCAACGGCCTCGTCACCGTTGGAGCATTCCGCGATGAGTTCGTGATCGGGAAGTGTTTCGAAAAGGGCACGGATACCGGCGCGAATCAACAGGTGGTCATCGGCGAGAATGATGCGGGATGCTTTCATGGTCGAGCTTTCGAGTGTTCGACGTTGCTCATCATGCTTGGTCTGATTCGGCAGGGGTTTGATAAAAGTCGACTAACCGCGTTTTATCTTTGATGTTCCTTCATGGCGCGCTGTGCTTCCCGCTTGGAGTCTTTTTCCAGTTCGGAAGCACGTTTGTCGTGTTGTTTCTTTCCCTTGGCCAATCCGATTTCGAGCTTGATCCTTCCGCGCAGAAAGTGCAAGTCGAGTGGCACTAGGGCGTAGCCGGTACGCTCGACCTTGCCGATCAGCTTGCTGATTTCATTGGCGTGCAGCAGCAGCTTGCGAGTACGCGTCGGATCGTGCTTGTTGTGCGTCGATGCCGTGGTGAGCGGACTGATATGCATGCCGATCAGGAACAATTCGCCATTCTTGATGATGACGTAGGATTCCTTGATGTTCATCCGGCCGGCACGAATGGCCTTGACTTCCCATCCTTCGAGAACAATGCCTGCCTCATATTTGTCTTCGACGAAGTAATCGTGGAAGGCTTTTTTATTGACCGTAATGCTCATGCTGCCTGGCGATCCATTAAAATTGCGATTCTACAGGATACAGGAACGCTGCCACCGCATGGCTCTGGTTGAAAAGACAGTCTTGATCGAGCAATCGGCCGAACGGATGTTCGAATTAGTCGACCGCTGCGAGGATTACCCGGCATTTCTTCCCTGGTGTAGTCACACCGAGGTGAAGTATCGGGATGCGGTGAAGACGGTTGCGACCTTGCATATCAATTATCACGCTGTGAAGTCTTCGTTTACAACCGAAAACGATAAGGAATACGCTCGTCAGATGAGTATTCGTCTGATCGATGGGCCATTTCGTCGACTCGAGGGGGCGTGGCATTTCAAGGCGCTAGCTGAAAACGCCTGCAAGATCGAATTCAAGTTGCACTACGAGTTTTCGAGCAAGCTGTTCGAGAAGGTCATCGGCCCCGTATTCAGTCACATTGCCAATACCTTTGTCGACGCCTTCGTGCGTCGTGCAAGTCAAGTCCATGGAGTCGCCAATGGCTGAAATGCTCAACGTTGAAGTTTGCTATGCCATGAGCAATAAGCAGGAGCTCGTTCGTGTTCGTGTTCCGGAAGGGGCAACCTTGCAGCATGGGCTTGATGCATCCGGATTGTTGGGGAAATACCCCGAGATTGATACCAAGAAAAACAAGTTCGGCATCTGGAACAAGTTGTCGAAGCTCGATGCCGTGTTGCGAGACAAGGATCGGATCGAGATCTATCGTCCCTTGATCGCCGACCCCAAGGAGGTTCGCAAGCAGCGTGCGGCGGAAGGCAAGGTTATGAAAAAAGGCGCCGGTGATGCCGATGCCTCCGAAAGCTGATTTCGGTAGCGGCTATTTGCAGGTTTCGGCAATTACCCGTCGTGCGCGTTCAAGTTCCTGATCGCGCTGCGTCGTATCCATAGTTTTCTGCTGTCCCTTGTCATCTAGCGTGGCGATAGGATTGTCGCTCTGGAGGGCGGCTAGATTTTGTTTTGCCCGTTCGCAGTTATCTTTTCGATCTGCTTCGGCGGCTTGCTCCTTGGCGAGTTTTTCTGCTTTTTCCTTGTTTTCCTGCTGCCGCTTCTTGAACTCCATGTCTTTCTCGGCTGTCGTTTTCGGGCCTTCGGCGGCTTTTTCGGCAGGCTTCTCGCTTACGACTGACGGTTGCCGTGCATTAATGGCGCGACGGCTTTTTGCATTGGAGGGTGGAGGCGTGTCTGAAATGACTGTTTGCCCGCTGCTATCCTTCCACTGATAGGTTTCGGCGTGGACTGCGTTGTTTGCGGCAACGAGAATGGTCACGGCGGCGGCAAGTACGATGATTGGTTTCGAGGTCATCTGGGTTTCCTGAGCTTTTCTGTATAATACGATTTTGTGACCTTGGATTAAAGGCCATGCGACTGCTGCAAAAAGCCCTTACTTTCGACGACGTATTGCTCGTCCCCGCACATTCTCAAGTCCTCCCGCGCGATGTCAGTCTCGCTACCCGGCTGACCCGCAACATTACCCTGAATCTGCCGCTGCTCTCGGCCGCCATGGATACCGTGACGGAAGGGCGTCTCGCTATTGCGCTCGCCCAGGAGGGTGGGATCGGTATTGTTCACAAGAACCTGACCGCCAAGGCCCAAGCTGCCGAAGTGGCAAAGGTCAAGCGCTTCGAGTCGGGCATCCTGAAGGATCCTATTACCGTTTCGCCGCTGATGACGGTTCGCGACGTGCTTGAGATCACCCGTCAATACCGGATTTCCGGCCTCCCCGTGCTCGATAAGTCGGGCAAGGTGGTCGGTATTGTGACTAACCGCGATCTGCGTTTCGAAACCAACCTGGATCAGCCGGTGAAGTCGATCATGACGCCAAAAAAGCGTCTGGTGACCGTCAAGGAAGGTGCCAGCGTCGAGGATGCCAAGGAGTTGATCCGCACCCATCGCCTGGAGCGCGTGCTGGTCGTCGATGACGATTTCAATTTGCGTGGCCTGATCACCGTCAAGGACATCTTGAAGTCGACCGAGCACCCGCTGGCCAACAAGGATGCCTCCGGGCGCCTGCGCGCCGGTGCGGCTGTCGGTGTCGGTGCCGGTACCGAGGAGCGTGTCGAGTTGCTGGCCGAGGCCGGCGTTGACGTGGTTGTCGTCGATACGGCGCACGGTCACTCGCAAGGCGTACTCGACCGAGTCAAGTGGGTCAAGAAAAATTTCCCGCAGATCGAAGTGATCGGCGGCAACATCGCCACCGCAGATGCTGCCCGTGCGCTGGTCGACATGGGCGCTGACGGCGTCAAGGTTGGTATCGGTCCCGGCTCCATCTGCACGACGCGGATCGTCGCCGGTGTTGGCGTACCGCAGATCACGGCCATCCAGAACGTATCCGAATCGCTGAAGGGTACCGGCGTTCCGATGATCGCCGACGGCGGTATCCGCTACTCCGGTGACATCGCCAAGGCCATCGCGGCTGGTGCCAATACGGTCATGCTCGGCGGCTTGTTTGCCGGTACCGAGGAGGCCCCGGGCGAGGTCGAACTATTCCAGGGCCGTTCTTACAAGTCGTATCGCGGTATGGGTTCGTTGGGCGCGATGCAGGCAGGTTCCTCTGATCGCTACTTCCAGGAAGCTACTGCCAACGTCGACAAGTTCGTGCCGGAGGGCATCGAAGGCCGTGTTCCCTACAAGGGATCGGTGCTTGCCGTGATCCACCAGTTGATGGGCGGCCTGCGTTCGTCGATGGGTTATCTCGGCAGCCCGACCATCGCCCACATGCATGAAAATGCCTGTTTTGTCGAAATCACTTCGGCCGGCATTCGCGAGTCGCACGTCCACGACGTGCAGATCACCAAGGAAGCGCCGAACTACCACCTCGACTGATCGTCCTCATGGTCCTCAGGGCGGCTCGCGTAGCCGCCCTTGTTCATTCAAGCATTGAAAATGTCCCATCAAAAAATCCTCATTCTCGATTTCGGTTCTCAGGTCACGCAGTTGATCGCCCGTCGCGTGCGCGAAGCCAAAGTCTTCTGCGAAATCCATCCGTACGACGTGTCCGACGAGTTCATCCGCAACTACGGCGCCAAGGGCATCATTCTCTCTGGCGGCCCCAGTTCGGTGACCGAAGGCGATACGCCGCGTGCGCCGAATATTGTGTTCGAGTTGGGGATTCCGGTGCTCGGCATCTGCTACGGCATGCAGACCATGGCCCAGCAACTGGGCGGCAAGGTGATGACTGCCGAGGCCGCTGGTAAGGCACGCGAATTCGGCTATTCGGAAGTTCGCGCCCATGGCCACACGGCGCTGCTGAACGATATCGCCGACTTCTACAGCCCGGAAGGCCACGGCATCCTGAAGGTTTGGATGAGCCACGGCGACTCGGTCATGGAGCTGCCGCCTGGTTTTGTCAAAATGGCCTCGACTGCCTCTTGCCCGATTGCCGCGATGGCCGACGAGAGTCGCAAATTCTACGCCGTCCAGTTCCACCCGGAAGTGACGCACACCCAGCAGGGCCGCGCCATTCTCGAACGTTTCGTGCATGGCATCTGTGGCTGCGGCACCGATTGGGTGATGGGCGACTATATCGCTGAAGCGGTGGATGCCATCCAGCGCCAGGTCGGCGACGAGGAGGTGATTCTTGGCTTGTCAGGTGGCGTCGATTCGAGCGTAGCCGCGGCGTTGATCCACAAGGCGATCGGCGACCAGTTGACCTGCGTCTTTGTCGATCATGGCCTCCTGCGCCTCAACGAAGGCGACATGGTCATGGAAATGTTCGCCCGTAACCTCGGCGTCAAGGTCATTCGCGTCGATGCGGTCGATGACTTCATGGGCAAGCTGGCCGGCGTCTCCGACCCAGAGCAGAAGCGCAAGATCATCGGCAAGGAATTCGTCGAGGTCTTCCAGGCCGAATCGAAGAAGCTCTCCGCTGCCAAGTGGCTGGCCCAGGGCACGATCTATCCGGATGTGATCGAATCGGCCGGCAAGGGCAAGAAGGGCGCACACACCATCAAGAGCCACCACAACGTCGGCGGTCTGCCGGAAGACATGCATCTGAAGCTTCTGGAGCCGCTACGCGAGCTGTTCAAGGATGAGGTCCGCGAACTTGGTGTCGCCCTCGGTCTGCCGCGCGAGATGGTTTATCGCCATCCGTTCCCCGGGCCAGGCCTGGGGGTGCGTATCCTTGGCGAAGTCAATCGAGAGTCGGCCAGTCTGCTGCAGCGTGCTGACGCCATCTTCATCGACGAGCTGCGCGCCACGCACGCCACCGAGCGCGATGTGGCGGCAGGTGCCTGTACTGCAGCCGACATCGGCAAGAGCTGGTATGACCTCACCAGTCAAGCCTTTGCCGTCTTCCTGCCGGTCAAGAGTGTTGGTGTGATGGGCGACGGCCGCACCTACGAGAATGTCGTTGCCTTGCGCGCCGTAGTGACCAGCGACTTCATGACCGCCCATTGGGCTCACCTGCCGTACGAACTGCTCGGTCGGGTGTCAAACCGGATCATCAACGAGGTTCGCGGTTTGAACCGTGTCGTCTACGATGTATCCGGCAAGCCGCCGGCAACGATTGAGTGGGAATAAAGCAATATCGTTCAGCACCGTTCAAGGACGTTCTAAAAATCCGTTTTTTCACCAAGTAAATCAACGGGCTGTCGTTCAACGTCGTTCAGCGTCGTTCAACAAGAGCTTTATTTGGATGACGGTATTTAGGTCGGTAAATTTTCGGTGTCTCGAAACTGCCCGAGGCGATACCGTCAGGCCCTTCTGACGGTATCGAGAGGCAGCAGAAAGGAACCGATATGCTGACCGATACTCAACTCAGAAGCCTCAAACCCCAAGACAAGGCGTACAAGATCGCCGACGCTTTGGGCCTATACGTTACCGTCGCCGCTTCCGGCACCCGGTCATTCCGGTACGACTACCGCCTCGACGGTAAACGGGAAACTCTTACCATCGGCCGTTATGAGGAAGGCACGCCCAGCCGGGCAGCCGATGAACTTGACGGCCTAGACTTTGGCAGCGTGCTGTCCTTGGCCGATGCACGGGCGCTGCATGATCGAGCCCGACGTATGGTCAAAGCCGGTGTCTCGCCTTCCAAGACCAAGATCGAGAAGCGCACCGTGGCCGCCGATGCTCAGACGTTCGGGGCTTGGGCCGACAAGTACTTCGAGTTCAAGGCCGACTCCAAGAGTGGGGGCGAGCAACTGGCGGACTCCACCTTGGCGCTGCGCAAGTCAATTTATCGGCGCCTGCTTGAGAAGCCCCTCGGCAAAAAGAACCTAGACGACATCAAACCGAAGGTGCTCACCGAACTGTTTGACAAGGCGAAGGCCGAGCGCGGGCCGGGGCCGGCCGTGCATGCGCGGGAATTGGTGCTGCTGGTCTATCGCTTCGCCATTGGCAAGGGGGTGGAAGTCACTAACCCGGTGGATTCGATTCAGCGCAAGACCATCGCCACCTTCCAGCCGCGAGAGCGCAACCTCGACCGCAAGGAAATCAAGACGTTTTTTGACGCCTTGCAGCACACGGCCACGCTGCCCACGCTGCGCCTGGCGGTCAAGTTCATGCTGCTGACCATGGTTCGCAAGGGCGAGTTCATCGGCGCTACCTGGAAAGAGATTGATTGGGATCGCGCGACTTGGACGATTCCGGCCGCGCGAATGAAGGCCGATAGAGCCCACACGGTCTATCTCAGCGAGCAGGCCCTCGACATCCTGACCACGTTCAAGGCGTGTTTTCCTTCGAGCCAATACCTGCACCCCAGCCGGTACGAATCAGACGAAACAATCAGCAACGCGACGTTGAACCGGGTCATCGACGCGACGGTGGCCCGCATAAACGAGAGCCTGCCGGAAGGCGCCGAGCCGTTCGAGACTTTCAGCGTGCATGACCTGCGCCGAACCGCCTCAACTCGACTCAATGAGGCGCTGTTTCCCGAGGCGCTGGTCGAGGCGTGCCTTGCGCACCAGAAGAAAGACCAAGTGGCAGCCGCGTACAACCATGCGAAGCTACCAGGGCCTCGCCGGGCTCTCATGCAGGGGTGGGCCGATATGGTCGAATGCTGGTTGCGCGGCGAAAGCGCCAAGGGGATCATTGCGGCCACTAAGGTGAAGATCGACGAGGCCGCGCACGACGACGCAGATATGGATCTTTGAGAGGTAATACCGCCGCCTGACGGTATCAGGCGAAGCGGGCCGAGGTGCTGCGCCAACAGCGCCCCGACCCTAACCACAATCGACTAAGTAGGAGTCAATGATGGCTGAGCAAGAGAATACCAAACCTGTTACCGATCACCTCAACGACGTGCTTGCGCGAATCGCTCAAGCAAAGGCCGTGTTGCGCTCGCTGGCGGAAAACTGCAAACAGGACAACGAGGGTATCCACTTCGGGGATGGGATGCCGTTAGAGGAAGTGGTCAACGTGTTTTGGGCGGTCGACGATCTATTGGAGCAGGCAAGGGATTTTTGCCACGGTGGCTATAAGGCCGCATGTGATAAACGATTCTCAAACCTCGTTGCGGCGTAGCCAACATGTTTCTCACCCCCGAAGAGCTTGTCGAACTGACCCACGCCAAGCGCCGCGACACACAAATCCGCGCGCTACGCATGATGGGCATTGAATTCAAGCTGCGACCAAACGGCACGCCGGCAGTGCTGTGCTCGCATATCGAGAAGGTTTTCGGGGGTGTTCAAACCCAGGCGCCGGTAGTCGGGGGCCTGCCGAATTTTGCTGCTCTTGACGATCCACCGGAACCGAAGCTGCGACTGCGCAAACGTTGAGAACGGCCGCTTTCGGGCGGTCTTTTTCATACGTACAAGCATAATTTTGTATTCCGTTATCGTTCATTGACGTTCAGCGCCGTTCAGGTGCTAGTGTGTCGGCATTGAGTCGCGTGTCTTGTTACCACACGTGGGCTGAGTGGCAGCGGCCAAACGAACTGTCCACCGTGCGGTAGTACGCCAACGTTTTCACATCCCGTTGGGGCTATCGGCCAACACGTTGCGGAGCACTCCGGGCGAGGGGTAGGCATGTGCCAATTCGCAAGGAGTTGCACCATGCAAATCTTTCAGGGCCGCCGTACCCTTCGCCGCGACCAAGTCCTGCAAAAAACTGGCCTCAAGCGGACGAGTCAATACAACCTAGAAAAAGGCGGTGACTTTCCGCGCCGCGTGATGCTGACGCCACGCCTCGCCGTGTGGTTCGAGGATGAAATCGACGCTTGGCTGGAAGATCGCCGGGCCAAGGCTCTGGCTGCTATGCCCCTGGGCGGCTTGATAAACCGATGGGCCAAGAGCGAAGCGGGGGCTGCAGCGTGAATGCCAAAGAGAAAGCCGAGGCGCATCTGGTTGCGGCACACGGCAAGCTGCTTGATTTCGCCGCCGAGCTTGGTCAAGGCAAGTGGGCCGGTCGTGAGGCTGACGCAGCAATGGCCGTTTGCGGCATCAGCGCAGAAATCCAGAAAGCAACAGCCCTGATATTTGCCACCGATGACGACGCCCCATCTCTCGATCTGCATTGACGTGGTGGCAGGCTGCTGTGGTGCCCGTACCCAAGTGACACAACGCGACACTGTGCGCACACCCAAGGAAAGGAGCGTGCAGTGAAACTCATCAACTACGAGGCGACCCGGTGCAAGCTGGACGCCACCAAGCCGCCCAGCCGACGAACCGTCGAGCGGATGGTAAAGCGCGGAGAGTTTGTCCAGCCCGTGCAGATCACGCCCCGGCGCGTGATGTTCGATGAAGCCGAGGTAGACGCCTGGCTCGAAGCCCGAAAGCGCAAAGGGGGTGAGCGATGAGCAACCACCTGAAAGCGATGGCCCGGCGAAACGTCATCAACACCGCAAAAGAAAACGCCCCGGCCGCAGAAGCGAGCGAGGCGCACGAAGAAAAGCACATGAATGACCGCGAAAATCTTACCGCCGAGCCAGCGGCGGGATGGGCACCCATCGCCCTTGAATTCAGCATTTTCCACGACACGAAGGCCGCAGAAATTAAGCGGCGCCGTGCTACCTGGGGCGAGCTGGTCAATGCTCTGCAAGCGCCAAAGGAGCACCCCAGCAAAGACAAATGCCCGCTCATAAAGTTGGCGACCTTCGGTGACAAACGCACCGCGAAGAATGCGCTGCGCCACGACGACAACATGCTTGCCGTGTATGGGGTTGAGGGTGACTATGACGGCGAGGAAATCAGCATCGAGCGTGCTGGCGATATGCTGGCCGTGCATGGAGTTGAAGCGCTGATTTACACGAGCCCGAGCCATACCGACGAGAGGCCGCGCTGGCGTGTCCTGGCGCCGCTTTCCAAGGCGCACACGCCGGCCGAGCGGCGACGGATGGTGGCAATGTTGAACGATGCCCTGGGCGGCATTCTGTCGCGCGAGAGCTTCACAGCCAGCCAAACGTATTACTACGGCAGGGTGCAGGGTGCGCCGTACCGCTTTCGGCACATTCAAGGCGAACCGATCGACCTCAGCCTGGTGCTGCGCGAAACCTACCCGCCCGAGGAAAAACGGCCGATCACAAAGCCCGCCGTCGACGAAGAAGAAAGCGACCTTGACCGATTGGCAGCGCTGCAAGGTGTAACCGACGAAACCATCGAGCACCTGCGCTCGGCTCTGCTGGCGCTGCGCCCGCACCGTGCTGACGACCGCGTTGCCTGGATTCAAGTGCTCGAAGCCCTGGCGAGCCTCAAGGAGACCGCCTGGGCGGACGAGGCGCACAGCTTGGCGCACGAGTTCAGCGCGCGCTGCCCCGAGAAGTATGACGGGGGCTACTTGGACGAGAAGTGGGAGGGGATGAATCCGAACCGCATCACCTACCGCACGATCTTCGACATGGCCGAGCAGGACGGGTGGTCAAACCCCTGGAAGAAGCCGAAGGTGCCGAGCGCTGCCGAGGTCATCGAGAAGCTGCGCAAGCTGGATGCCGACGACGTGCTCGCCACCTGGCTGGCGGATGCTGCGCAACTTGGCAAGGGCGCGGCGCACGAGGTCGTCGAGGAAGTCGCCCGGCTGACCGGCAAGGGCAAACGCATCCTCAGCGCCGAACTGACCGAAGCCAAAGCCGAAGCCGCCCAGGAGCGCAAGCGCGAGCAAATGCGCGAGAGGGCAGGGAAGCGTCAGATCCTGTATTACCGGCCGGAAGATCGCACGAAGCAGGCCCAGGAAGTCGAGGCCGCCATCATCAAGACGGCGAAGCCTGGCGAGTACATCGCCTTCGGCGGCCTGCTGTCGCACGTTGCCCTCAAGCCGCTGCCCTACACGCACCTGATTGACGACGCCGAGGGCGTGGCGCCACCTGTGCCGCAGATCGAGCCGCTGGGCAAGGTGGCAGTGCTGGGCATGGTCGAGAAGGTTGCAGCCTTCTGCGACGTGCGCGACGGCGCGCCGGCCATCATCGCGGTGCCGGACAAGATCGTCGACATCCTCATCGACAAGCCCGAGCACCAAGCGCCCCAGGTGGCCGGCCTCGTTACGCACCCGATTGTCCTGCGCACTGGCGAGATTTTGGCCGACGACGGTTTGCATGCTGGTACCGGGCTGTTCCTGTCGGGTGCTGCCGTGGCCGGCGTGAAGCCCTACAGCCAGGATGAGGCGCGGGCCGCGTTGCTGCGATTGCGCGCGGATTTTCTGGAAGGTTTCGAGTTCTACAGCGACCTGGATACCGATGTGGCGGTGGCCGGCCTATTCACCGGAGTGCAGCGCCGCGTGTTGGACATGGCGCCCGGCCTTGGAATTCTGGCGAGCACCCAGGCCAGTGGAAAAACGACTCTTGCGCGGCGCATTCACGTACTGCTGACCGGCCGCGATATGCCGGTGAGCACTTTCCCCCAGGGCGACGAGGCCGAGGTGCAAAAACGCCTGCTGTCCCTGCTGCTGCGCTCGCCCGCCATGGTTTGCTTCGACAACATCACGGACGGCACGACGTTCCGGTCGGGCTCGATTGCGGCCGCGATGACCGGGCCATCCATTGAGCAGCGCGTGCTGGGCCTGTCGCGGGATGCGAATTGCCTCACCAACGTGCTGTTCGTCATCACCGGCAACAACCTGGGCCTTGGGCCTGACGAGGTAACGCGCTGGATGGTGGCGCGCCTCGCGCCGGGCACCGCCCGGCCGGAAGAGAGGACATTCAAGCACCCCGATGTTGTGGGGCACGCCGTGCGCATGCGCGCGGCCATCCTGCGCGACGTGGTGGGAATTGTCGCCGGTTACTTGACCAGCGGCGCAGCCTTGGATACCCGCAGCCGGTTTGCGCGGTGGGATCACATGGTGCGGCAGCCGATGCTTTGGGCCGGGGCTTCGGACGTGGCCGACGTGTTCAGCCGCAATACCGAATCTGCCGAGCACGTGCTTGCGCTCGAAAGCCTGCTCACCGGGTTGGACTTGGCCTTCGGTGGCAAGAAGTTCCTCGCCGCCGATGTTGTCGCCGTGATTCGCAGCGACTACGAGTTCGCGGTGGGTGAGTCGGTGGCTGTCGCCGCCCGTTTGGCGGCCGCGCTTGAGAATCTGCGCGCCAAGGACGTGCGCAGCACCAAGTCAGTGGGGCGGGCGCTGGCCGGCCTCGAAGGGCGTGTCGGATTCATCGGTGCGGACGATGCACGGCGCGCGGTGCGCCTGCGCAAGGACACTTCGCGCGGCGAATCCTTCTATTCGGTCGAGGACGCCGAGGACTGATGCCCGCCGCCGTTCGCTTGATGCGGTGAGCGGGCGGTGGTGGGTTTGGTGGATTTCAAAGGCTTTTTTCTACTCGCTACTTGGTTGAAACCATGAAATAGAAATTCAAGTCATTGGTCTGTCGTCGTAGGAAAAATGCCCCAAATAATCCACCAAATCCACCACGCAAGGCTTTGCGGATGCGGCGAACACGTAAAGAACTGCACGAAAGCCCAAGGCCGAGCGCCGACGTGTGCAGGCCAATGCGGAAGGCACGCGTTAGCGCATATCGGTAAGAAGATGCGAACCGCATAGAGGCCGGGCCGCCCCGGTGCGGCTTGCAGTTCCCCTCACCATTCATAACGAATCATCAACGGCAACACGCAAACCCTTACAAAGAGCGGGTTTCTGGCGTGGCGCCTTGCGCCTTACCGTCACAAATACCGCGATTCATGCGCGGCGAACGTGCCGCGTAGGGGTGCCGATGTTGCCGAGGGGTGCCCGTACCTTCTAGGGCGACAAATACAGTCAATCCCTGACAACACCGGACGACTACCAACATGCCCAAGCTGATAACCCTTGAAGAAGCTGCCGACCGTATAGGCGTATCGCGCCGGACGGTGGATCGCTACATCGAGCGGGGGCAGTTCGTCGCCACCTACCGGCTGCCGACCGGCCACCTTCGGATTGACGAGTACGACCTCAACGAGTGGCTGGCCGCCTGCCAAACCCGCAACCAACTACCCGAGGCCATCCAATGAGAACCGCAGCCATCGATCGACAACTCGCCCAGGAGCAGACCAAGCTGGCCGAGGCCCAGGCAGACGCAACCCATGCCGCCGAGCAACTAGCGAAAGACCCGAGCCACCAGAAGCTGCGCGTCGCTGTGGTCGAGGCCCAGCAGGCGGTGGCCGAGGTGCAGATCGGCATCGACGCCCTGAATGCTGCTCGTGTCGAGGCCGTCAAGTACGACGCCAGCGACGAGGCCCAGGCTATCCGCAAGAAGCGGGCCGCAGCCGTGGCGGAAATCAAGGGGCATCACGAGAAGATGGTGCAGGCCGCCCAGGCAGTCGACGAGGCCCTGGCCCGTGCTGCTGAAACCTTGGGCGCCTTCCGAGAGCATCGAGCCGCCGCGCAACGCGCTTCCATTGCCTACGTGGAATTGATGGAGATTGACGCGACGGCCCGAAGCCACCGAGCGCATGGCCTCAACGCTATAAGCCACCGGGCCACTCATGGGATAGCCCTCGGCCTGTTCCAGATTCTTGGTGCTGCCAACCTGCTTGACTTGTCGGATTACTTGACCATCAACGAGTTCCACCGCCCCGTGCAGGATGGTGGAACCTTTGCCGATGCCGTGGCAATGAGCGCGAAGTCGGCGGCCAAGGCGATGGGCGAATGGGAGCAGGCAAATGATTGACGCCGCCAGCCTCTACCCTTCAATGTCGCAGCCGGCCGCTGCCAGCGAGGCAACCCCGCCTCAAGGAGCGGCCGCGCCTGCGGCACCCACACATTACATGCAGGAAATCGTCGAGCCCGAGCCTGTGAAGCTGGAAGCCTCGACGCCGGAAGAACGGGCGGCCACCCTGTACGCCAAGCCCGAGGTGGCCGAGATTGAGATCCCGAGCGACATCAAGGCCGAGCGCGCAGCCGACCCCACGCGGGGCCTGTATGACCCGGCCAAGACCTTCGGCGACACGCTCAACGAGCGCACGCTGTTTTCCGACCCGGTGGCCGCCGAGCAGATCGCGCCGGAAGTGCAGCGCGCCGTCGTGAAGGAACTGGCCGAAATGGCTACCGACGTGGGCATGAATAACGGCGACGTGCGCACCCTGCAAGTCGTATTCCGCCACGTGAGCGAGGCCCCCACCGAGGAAACCCGCGTGCAGTGGCGTGAGCAGGCGGTGCAGCGCCTCAATGAAACCTATGGCAAGGACGCCAAGCAAGCCCTGGCCGACGCTGCCAAGTTCGTGAAGGCAGACCCACGCCGTGCCCGAATGCTCGAACACAACGGTGCAGGGGATCACCCCGACGCCGTGCTGCTTTTCGCCCGCCTGGCTCGCCAGGCCCGACTGCAAGGGAGACTCAAGTGAATACCCCGACCGCTTTCAACGTACCGCCCCAAAATCCCGAGCGTGAGGTGAAGTCCCACGAGGTCGTACTGCCCGCCCAGGCCGGCCCGGTCATTCAGCAGCCGACGCCGACCCAGGCCGCGCAGTCGTGGCTCGATGCGCACAAGAACGTGCAGCCGCAAGCGGGGGTGCTGTGAGCGACGAAGCCAAGCGCAACGTGGTACGCGAGTACCTGCGCATCCACCCCGACGTGCAGTTTCGGCAGGCCGTGTTCGCCCTGCAACTTATTTACCGCCCCGACCATCTGGCCGTGCTGTTCGGCATGGCGATGCGCAACTATTAAGGAGACCTGACCATGCTTTCTGCCCAGCCTTTCGATGACATCCAGGTTGTCACGCCCAGCGATGACAACGACCTCCCGAATGGCACTTGCCGCGCACTGATTTTCACTGCACCAGGCGGCAACATTGCATTCACCACAGCGGCCGGCAACGACGTGACTTTGCCGGTTACTCCTGCGCTGATGGGCGTGCAGTGCATTCGCGCCCAGCGGATCAAGGCGGCCGGCACGTCCGCCACCGGCATCTTTGCTTGCTACTAAGGAGACCTGACCATGCCCCGCATGCTGTTTTCGGAAAAACCTCTGCGCCCTGGTGTTGCTACTGCAACCGAATTCCAGGGCGATGCCGTTACGCCCAACGATTCCACCGACCTGGTGAATGGCCCGTGCCACGCCATCTATGTGACCGGCGCCGGCAACGTGAGCATCAACCTGGCAGCCGGTGGCACTGCGCTACTGTCTGGTCTGTCCGCTGGCGAAATCGTGCGCGTGAATGCTTCCCGCATCAACGCGACGAGCACCACGGCCACCGGCATCTTCGCTCTGTATCACCAACAGCCGCTGTGATGAACCGGCACGAAGTTGAGGTCGACGTCGCCCAGGTAGTCGGTGCGGGCGTCGTTGCCTTGCATTTCGGCTGTGCTATCCACCTCGCGGCCGAGAAGCGCGACGGCGGCGAGCGCATCGAGGCCGATTGCTACTTCCAGCACCCGGCCGGGCCACTGGCGCCGAATATCGAGCGCACGATTTACGCCGGGGGCCAAATCGCCAAGGCGGCCTATTCGCAGGGCTCGCCCTACGACATGGAGCCCGAGGAAGCCATCGAGTACGCCCCGGACGGTTGCACGCTGGCCGACGTGGCTTTCGTCCTCGACCTGCTGCGCCGCCGCTGGCCGGTCATCGAAAACGAGGTCGCCACCATGACCCCGCAAATTCTCCACGGCACTGCAATGCTTCACTGAGGAACAAAACCATGGGAATCCCATCCGCACAACTCGCACAAGCTGGAATGGTCGGCCAAATCGGCGGGGCCTTTACCTCGGCCATCGGCAGCTATTTCAGTGCTGGCGCACAGAAGGCCACGCTGCAGGGGCAGGCTGCCATCGCCGACACGAACGCGCGAATTGCTGAACTTGGCGCGCAATCGGCATTGAGCCAGGGCCAGCAACAGGTCGCGCAATTGACCATGCGCGCGGGGCAACTCAAGAGCGCCCAGCGTGCGAACCTCGCGGCCAACGGCATCGACCTGGGCGAAGGCAGCGCGGCCGAGATACAGGCGTCGACGGACATCATGAAGGAAATCGACAAGAACACCGTCGAAGCCAACGCCGTGCGCAGCGCATGGGGGTATCGCACCCAGGCCGTGAATTACGAGAACGAGGCATTGATGAAGCGAGCCGGGGCCGGCGCAATCAGCCCGTTCATGTCGGCGGCGGGTTCCCTGCTGGGCAGTGCCGGCACGGTGGCGAGTTCTTGGTATGCCTGGCGCAAGGCGACAGAAGGGAAGTAAGCCATGCGCGAGGTAGCCGTCAACGAAGCCGGGTTGCGGATTGGTGAAGATCATCACGAGTCAAAGCTTACCGACTCCGAAATCGAGCGCATCCGTTCTCTGCACGAGGACGACGGTTTGGGCTACGGGAAGATCGCCCGGATATATGAAATCAGCAAGGGCGCCGTAGCCAAGATTTGCCGCTATGAGCGCCGGGCGCAATTTCCGACATCTTGGAAACGCCTACCAACAGATGACGACCTGCCGCGCATCGAAGAACTGCGCGCGAAAGGTATGGAGTGGCCCGAGGTGAGTGAAGCCCTTGGGATTCCTGACGTGCGCGATGCCTACAGGCGACTCGTCGCCAAGAAAGAGGAGCAAGAATATGCCTAGAGTACCGACCTACGACAACCTGCAAGCCACGCCCACCAACGTGCCACTGACGCGTTTCGACGCGCCAGATATGCCCGACTTTGCCGGGCGCCAGGCGCAGCAGCTTGGGCAAGGGATGATGCAGGCCGGTGAGGCCGCCAGCCGTATCGCCATCGACATGCAGAACGAGGCGAACGTGCTGCGCCGGATCGACGCGCGAAATCAGGCGCGCGAGGCCATGTTCGACCTCATGTATCACCCCGAGAACGGCGGCATGAACCAGCGCGGGTGGCTTGCCCTGCAACGCGATAGCGGCAAAGCCCTGCCGGACGAGTACGTCGACAAGTTCTCGGAAGTCTCGCAAAAAATCTCCGATG
Source organism: Dechloromonas sp. ARDL1 (assembly GCF_051122455.1). Lineage (NCBI taxonomy): Bacteria > Pseudomonadati > Pseudomonadota > Betaproteobacteria > Rhodocyclales > Azonexaceae > Dechloromonas > Dechloromonas sp. ARDL1. The sequence continues at coordinate 1,515,586 of NZ_CP168939.1, read as the reverse complement.
GCCTTGGCAACAATGCCCAGCGTCAGATGTTCGCGCAAGACGTGGCGCAGATGCGGGAAACCCTCTACGGCGACCTTTCCCGCCATATGGCGCAGGAATACAAGAGCTATCACGTGGGCGTTACCGACGCAACGGTGAGGTCGGCGCAACAGCAAATCGCATTGCTTGGCGGGCACGGCGACGACTCGGTTAATCCCGAAACCGGCGTCGGCCGTATCGACGATGCCGTCGAGGAAATCAAGGCAGCCGCCGCACAGAAGGCACGCCTCCTTGGGTTGCCGCAAACGCTGGCCGATGTGCAGGCGCGCAAGGACATCAGCAATGCGCACCAGATCGCCATCGATAACGCCCTCAAGAACGGCAAGACATCCTATGCCGCGCTCTACTTCAAGAAGTACAAAGGGCAGATGGATGCCGACGACCTGTTGCGCGTCGAGGGCTTGCTTGGGCAGGCTGTCGATGGTCAGGTGGTTGCGGCCGCAGTCCAACAGACCGAGCAGCGCTTCCGGCCGGCCTTCGAGCCCACGGGCCTGCTGCGGCTGACCAACATCGTGGAGCGGATGGAATCGGCGGGCCGACGCTACGATGCGGCCGGAAACCTCATTACCAGCCCGAAGGGCGCGCAGGGAGAAATGCAGGTCATGCCGGCGACCAGCAAGAACCCCGGCTTTGGCGTTACCCCGGCGCGTGACAATTCCCCCGAAGAACTGGCCCGCGTGGGCCGCGACTACCTGGCCGCTATGGTTAAGGAGTTCGGCGCAGTCGACCAGGCTCTCGCCGCCTACAACGCCGGCCCCGAACGGGTGAAAGCTGCAATCAAGAAGGCCGAGAAGTCGGCAAAGTTGGCCGACCCCAGCCTCAAGGTTTTAACTTGGCAGGATTTCCTGCCGGCTGAAACCAGGCAATACGTTAAGAAAGGCGTGGATGCTTACGCGGCTGGCGAGGGCATGGAGCACAAGCCAACCGAGCGCGACTATGTGGAAACAGCCGTGTCGCTACTTGGCCCCAGCGCTACGCCTGGGCAGGTCAAGATGGCGAGGGAAGAAGCCACTCGCCGCTTCACCTTGAACGAAAAGGTCATGAAGCAACGCGAGGACGAAAACGTCGCCAACGTAATGCGCATGCTGGTGTCGAATGGTGGCATTTGGCTTGACTTGCCGGCCGACGTTCGGGCGACCTTGCCACCAGGCAAAGTCGACGACGTGATGAACTTTGCGAAACGGCTTGCAGCAGGGCAAGACACTACCAACCTCGGGGTGTACAACAAGCTGGCGACCGAACCCGGTTATCTTGCGAACCTGAGCGATGCCGAGTTCTACACGCTGCAAAAGTACCTGTCGAACGCCGACTTTAAGCATTTCAGCAACGAGCGCGCCAAGATCAGGGGCACGCTGGCCGGGCAGGGCGGGCCGGCCGACTTGAATACCGAGTTCATCAAACAGGCGCTTAATTCGCGCCTGCAAACCCTGCGAATCGACCCCAGCCCGACCGATGGTTCGGGGGATGCCGCACGCGTCGGTGCCATCCGCCAGTTCGTCGACAAATACTTCATCACGGCCCAGCGGAGTGCCAATCGCAGATTCACCGATGCGGAAATCACCCAGCACCTCGACGCGCTGTTTGCGAACAATCAGACCTTCAAGGGGATGTTCTCGGATTCGCAGAGGCCCATGCTATCCCTGCGCGTGGGCGATCTGCCAGGCGATTACAGGGATCAGATCCTCGACGCCTTCAAGCGGCAGGGCGTCACCAATCCGACCGACGCCCAAATCCTCGACGCTTACTGGCACTTCAAGGTGGTGCGCAAGTGATTGAGTTGGAAGCCCTGCGCTGCAATGCGCGCGGCCGACCCGTGGGTATCTCAAACGTCAAGGCCAGGCACGGCGACGACGTGGTGGCCCGCGCTCGCGCCTTGCATGCCGAGGGAATGGGCTACCGATCTATCGGGCAGGCTCTTGGGGTTGCTCGCTCCACGGTGCAGTCCTGGATCGGCAAGAGCGGAAATCCACGTCGCGCCGTCAAGGCGGTGCGGGTTATCGTAAGGCGTAAGAAAGCATGACAGACAGCACAGAGAGCAACCGCAGCCCGAACGGCCGTTTCGTCGCCGGGCATGCCGTCAAATCGACAGGGCGACCCAAAGGCCCGAGCGCGGCCGAACAGGTGCGCGCCCTCATCGAACCCCACAAAGCGGCCATCATCGCCAAAGCGGTGGAACTGGCGAAGATGGGCGACCCGGCCAGCATCAAGCTGTGCCTTGAGCGCTTGGCGCCGATTCCCCGACCTGAGGATGAGAAAGTCGTCGTGCCGGGCCTAGCCGATGCGCCCACACTGCAAGCCAAGGCCACCGCAATTCTTGCGGCCGTCGCCGCAGGGCAGATCAGCGCGACGGCGGGCGACAAGCTGCTGCGCATGCTGGATACCTACAGCAAGGCCGTGGTGCTCGACGAGCACGAGCGCAGGCTCCAAGCCATCGAGGGCAAGCGGCCCAAGCCCGTGGCTCTGTTACACGATGCTGCCGAGGGGTTGGTATGACACTATCAGCAATGTCCCGCCGCCTGGATAAGATCGAGGCCGCCGAATTCGCTACCCTCGACCTGCGGGCGGAAATCATTAACGCCCAGCGCCAGGCGCCTACGCCGATGTACACCAGCGCCGAACTGCTGACCCTGGCTGGTGCCGGGGGCACTGTCGGCAGAATTGCACGTGGCTGGCTGCGCATCGGATTCGTCGCCGCGCAATCGCGTGGAAACCCGACGATTGACCCAACCGTTACCCTGCCGGCAATGGCCGGCTACCTCTACAACAAGCCGCTGGCGTTTGTCCTGTTCGCCTATGAGTGGGATCAAGAGCGCTCGCTGCAAGTGGTCAAGCTGCCGGATGCCTACCGCCTGACCTACGATAGTGAGTTCGGGCCTGATGCCTGGGCCTGCGATCTGCTCGACGAGGTGGCGCTGCAGGTGAGGGAGCGCCGGTTTGACGGGCGCAATGCCGTTGATTCGATTCGGTCGGCGGTAAGTTCCGGCCACGGTATCGGCAAGAGTGCAATCACGGCGTGGTTGGTGAATTGGATCATGAGCACCCGCCCGAATGCGCGCGGCGTCGTGACAGCCAACACCGCGCCGCAGTTGGAGTCGAAAACCTGGGCCGAAATCGGCAAGTGGACGAAGCGCTGCATTTTCGGCGATTGGTTCCAGGTCACGACCGGCAAGGGCTCCATGCGCATGACGATGAACGAGCATCCCGAGTCGTGGCGGTGCGACGCGCAGACCTGCCGCGAGGAAAACAGCGAATCGTTCGCCGGCCTGCACGCTGCCGACTCCACGCCGTTCTACATCTTCGACGAGGCGAGCGCGATCCCCGCGAAGATTTGGGAGGTTGCGGAGGGTGGCATGACGGACGGCGAGCCCATGTGGTTCGCCTTTGGCAACCCGACCCGAACAGGCACCAAGTTCTTCGAGTGCTTCAACGGCCTGCGCCACCGCTGGAACACTCGGCAAATCGACAGCCGCACCTGTCAAATCACGAACAAGAAACAGATCGAGGAATGGGTGCAGGACTACGGCATCGGTTCCGATTTCGTGAAGGTGCGCGTCCTGGGTGAATTCCCCAGCGCGTCGAGTCTGCAATTTATCGGCCGCGAACTTGTCGGCGCTGCCCAGGTGCGCGACGTGCCCGACCAACTCGACGAAGCGGTGGTGCTGGGCGTTGATCCGGCCCGCTTCGGCGACGACAGCAGCGTGATTTGGACACGTATCGGGCGCGACGCCCGCAGCTTCGCACCAATTCGATTGAAGGGTGCCGACACGATGACGCTGGCCGCCAAGGTGGCCGAGCACGCCAACATGCTGCGCAGTACCGGCCGCCAGGTCGTTATCAACGTTGATGGCGGTGGCGTGGGCGGTGGCGTCATCGACCGCCTGCGCTCAACTGGCTATGACGTGAATGAAGTTCAATTCGGAGCGCGAGCGCTAGATCCCCGGAAGTGGGCGAACCGGCGCGCCGAGATTTGGGGCGCGATGCGCGAGTGGCTGGTCGGCGGGGCCATTCCTCGGGACGAACTGCTGGCAACCGACCTCACCAGCGTGGAGTACGGGTACAACGCGGCCGACGCCGTGCTGCTGGAAAAGAAGGAGAGCATGAAGGCGCGCGGCCTGGCTTCGCCGGACTCTGCCGACGCGCTGGCTATCACCTTCGCGGTGCCGGTGCCGGTCGGTGAGTTCTTCGCGTCACCGTACCGATTCAGTCGCCCGGAGCGACCGGGACAGCGGCAAGAATATGACCCCTACGCCGGATTGAACCGGGGGCATGATCCTTTGCAAGCGGGGCATTGAAGAGAGCGGCGCGGCTACGAGGTCAGACACTAGCCGCTTTTCAGACCGGGGTGACACCGCTCGCCCGGCCGCCGCTCAACCCATCATAGCGTCATAGGTGCAGCGAGTCCAATACCGTCAGGCCGGTGCTTGATACCGTCAGCAGGTCAGCGAAAGCGTAGGGTTTTACCGTCAGCGCACAACCTGGCCCGCCTTGAGCGTGCGGAATAATGCAAAGTACAATGTACCCCTCGGTGGGGCAGGACACAGGCCGCCTTTCTAGCCCCGACAATTTGACGGTATGGAGGGGGTGAAGCGTGTCGTACAAACACTATAGAAAGCCTTACGTGGCAACGCTTTTCACTTTCTTATTGACAATTGAGTGGGAATAAGCCAAGTATCCTGGATCAGGTACCTTGGCTTGATCTAGGAACTTCCCTTCGGGGGCGCAATGAAAAGCTATTATCAGGTTCTCGGACTACCTTCCGCCAAGGCTACTGGCGAAGAAATCGAGGCGGCCTATCGCCGTCTGGCGGATGAGTTTTCGGCAAATTCCGATTATTTGACAGCGGTTGGAGAGGCCTATGCCTGCCTGAGCAATCCGCAGCGAAGGGCCGAGTATGACAGGCGGTTGTTACGTCACGAAGCGAAGGAGCATGCGTCGATTCAGGCTCGAAGCACCGGCGGTGGTGGCCTGAAATGGCTCGGTTTGGTCAGTTTGGCCGTGGCCGCTTTTGGCTATTACTACTCGACGCGTTCCCAGCCGACAGTTGTGGTGGTGCCAACAACTGTACCTGCATCGGTGTTTGAAACAGAGGCGAGGCAAGCGAGCGCGGTTGCGGATGACCCGGCACACGCTGTGCAGCCAACTGAGTCAGCATCCGATAGGGCGGTAGAGGGAATTATCGTGAGTCAGCAAGCCCTGACGCGCGCGAGGCATTTCGAGCGGCCGGCCAAAAAGCCGGGTTTTGATGCCGAGTATCTTTCCTGGACGACCTATCTGGTCGTCGGTGGGCGGAGCAGGGGGTCGGGCGTCATGGTGGCTCCCGACAAGATATTGACCAATTGCCACGTTGTCGCCGGCAATGCCCTGAGCGGTCTGGTGGTCGTCAATAGCGCCACCCATGAGCGAACCAAGGTCGACAAATATTCCAAGCTTGAGGATGACGAGGATGTCTGTCTCTTGAGCGCACCGGGGGCGCCATCGCATGTGGCAGAGTGGGGGCGTTCGGAATCGCTGGATATCGGAGCGGTAACGCATACGGTGAGTTTTCCTGGCAACGAGGGGCTGACCTGGTCGTCGGGGAAACTCATTCGCCGCGAAGCACCGCTCGGCATGGAGGTTTTGCTGACTTCCAACTATTGCCGTCCAGGCGTTTCCGGTGGTCCGCTTTTCAATGATGCCGGGCATTTGGTGGGCATCACCTCGGCCGGGCGCATGTACCGGGGGGGCGGTAGCGAATGCATGTCGTTGACCGCCGAAACGGCTAGGAAGGTGCTCTACAAACCGATGGTGCCAATTGCCCTGGCGCCGACCCAATATGATCCGGCGATGCTGAGACGATGAACGACGAATTTTTCATGCGCGAGGCGCTATCGCTGGCGCGTGCCGCTGAGTGTCTGGGAGAGGTGCCGGTCGGTGCCATCGTGGTCCGGGAGGGGGTCATTGTCGGTCGCGGCTTCAATACGCCGATCGGCGAAAGTGACCCGACGGCCCATGCGGAAATCTCGGCTTTACGTGATGCGGCGCGAAATCTTGGCAACTACCGTCTTCCGGGGTGCGAATTGTTCGTGACGCTGGAGCCATGCGCCATGTGTGCCGGTGCCATCATGCATGCGCGGATCATTCGCGTGGTTTACGGGGCGCGGGACCCGAAGACAGGAGTGCATGGCAGCGTTGTGGACTTGTTCGGCGTCGAGCGCCTGAATCACCATGCCACGGTCGAGGGCGGGGTGCTGGCCGAGGAATGTAGTACCTTGTTGTCGGCCTTCTTCGCTAGTCGCCGCCGGAAAACGCAATGAAACTGCTGATATCCGTTGCCCGCCAACTGATGCTGGTCGTGGACGACCGCGGTACCGCATTGCGCGAATATCCGGTGTCGACGGCACTGGCAGGGGTTGGCGAGGTTTCGGGGAGCTATCAAACGCCACGGGGCTCGCATGTCATTCGCGCCAAGATCGGGGCGGGGCTGCCGGAGAACACGGTGTTCGTCCGCCGCCGGCCGACCGGTGAAATCTGGACACCGGGACTTGCCGAGCAATTTCCGGGCAGGGACTGGATACTGACGCGCATACTGTGGTTGTCCGGCTGTCAGCCCGGCCTCAATCGTCTGGGCTGCGTCGATACCATGCGGCGCTACATTTATATCCACGGCAGCCCCGACACAGCCGAGATGGGTGTGCCGGGGTCACATGGTTGCGTCCGCATGCGCAACGCCGACATCGTCGAACTATTCGATCAGGTTCCCTGCTATACGCCGGTCGAGATCAGCGAAGATTGAAGCGCCTGCCCATTGGGGCCGAAGGTTTTTTCCTGAACGGAAACGGTGCCGTCGCAGCGCAGCCAGGCTACGGTCGATGCCCGGGTGCCGTAAGCTGCAGATCGAACGAAGATGGCGGATAGCAGCCTTTCCCATTCGAGGCTGACGCCGGTGCTTGGTAATTCATGGTCGGCGACGATTTCTGAGTCGGCGAGTAACTCGAAAAGCGCCGATGTGTCTGGTAGTTGGGGCAGGGCGGCTGCGTGGCGACGACGGGCGGTCAGCAGCTTGGGCCAGGGACTGTCGAGCAAATGGTTCGATAGCCCGTAAACGCCGGGCGGCAGAGTTCGTGGAGCGCCGTCGCGATTGCTGCAGTAGACCAGTTCGTCACCATCGGCCAGCAACAGGTTGAAGCCGGAGTATTGCTGGTTGTCGAGCTTCTGCGCGTAGTCGCTGGCAGCTAGCTCGGAGGTCAGGAAGTTGCGGGCCAAGGCCCCACGGGTGAGCACACCTTTCGCCATGCCCGGTTCACGCACGTTGGTGACTGCCGCGAAGCGTCCGCTATCGGTGATCCCGAGCCAGGTTCCCCCAGCTTCGAGGTCCCGCCCGCCAATGACATGGGGGGCGTCCGGCCAGCGCGCGATGGCAGCGCTGGGGCGCGCGTAGAACTCGTCACGGTTGGCGGCCACGACCAGTGGGTAATCTGGGTGAGTCCGCCAAGCGACGACGATCAGGCACATCTTGCCAGCTTACGGATTGACGGCGACAGCCTTGACTGCTGGGCCTTCCAGCGAGCTAAGGCGGACATTCTCCGAGTAATTCGATTGCACCACCGCCAGCGCGGCATAGCCTCCGGTCGGGGCAGGGGCGGCGGTCATGATCATGCCGCAAGACTGGTCGGGATTATCGGGAGAGTGCAGGGTATCGCCCGCCTTGAGCGGTACCAGGCTATCGAGACGGTACAAATGGCGCTTGACCTTTCCGAGGTACTGCGTCCGGGCAACAACTTCCTGGCCGGGGTAGCAGCCCTTGTGGAAGCTGACGCCGCCGATTTTTTCGAAATCGGCCATCTGCGGTACGAATTCTTCCTTGGTGGCCAGCGTGACGAGCGGATAGGCAGCCTGGATATCGAGCCAGCGCCAGGCAGCGCAACCGGCCGGACGTGCCTTGACGGTTAGCTTCTGCCATAGCGCCGCCATGCCGGACTCCGGAGCTATGACAATGAAGCGGGTCGCATCGAGTCGGATCACCGTCGTGTCGGCTTGCGACGCAACGGTCATCGGTTCGCTCGGGCAGGGCAGGCCGGCATCGGCCAGCGCCTCGGCGGCTTGCGGGCCGGCAAGACCGAGCATTGGCGTGGAGTCAGTCAGGGAAGTTAGTTTGACCTTGGAGCGCAGGACAAACATTTGCAAGCGCTTCTGGCTGGCTTCCTGAAGGTCGGCCGAGAATGTCAGCAGGTAGCGGTCGCCCTGGCGCCAGACCAGGAAACTGGCCTGCATCCGGCCCTTGGCGGTGCACCACCCGGCATGCTGCGCCTGTTGCGCACCGAGGTGATTGACGTCGTTGGTGAACTGGCTATGCAGGAAGGACTTGGCGTCTTCGCCGGAAGCCTCGATCAGGGCGAGGTGGGTCAGTGGGACGACGACGGTCTGTTTGCTTGCGGCCTGCAATTCAGCGGCGGCATCGCCAAAGTGGAGAAGTTCGGCCGATTCGCCGTCGAACTGGCCTTCAGCGGATTCGAGAAAGCTGCGCCAATGGGGATTCATGGGGGCTCCAGAGGGGGTTTCGGATATTATATCGCTCGTTATAACGTGCTCGTTCAACACGGGCAAGACCTGCTTGCTGCTGACGAGTTCCCGTGCGATTACTGTTCAAGATTTTTTTTGTCTGCCTGTTGTTGCTTGCCGGTGTGGCTGGTGCTTTGTGGTGGTGGGCCAGCCAACCGATGACACTGCGGACCTCGCCGCTCGATTTCCGGATCGCTGCCGGTAGTTCCCTACGTACGGCCATCGTCGAGATGCGCGAATCCGGCATTGCGGTAAATCCCATCTTGCTCGGCCTACTGGCGCGTGCCAATCGGGCCGATACCGCGATCAAGGCGGGTAGCTACTCGATCAACGCGGGGGCGACCCCGCACCAATTATTGGACAAATTGCTGCGGGGAAAGGTGACTCAGGGTGAGTTGACGCTGGTGGAGGGCTGGACCTTTCGCCAGTGGCGGGCGCGCCTCGACCGGCATCCGGACCTTCGCCACGACGCGATCGGGCTGACCGAGATGCAGCTTCTCGAGCGCCTGGGAATTTCTGGATCGTCGCTGGAGGGGCAACTTTTCCCGGATACCTATCTCTTCGACAAGCAGTCCAGTGATCTCGACTTGCTTGCCCGAGCGTATCGTGCCATGCAGCGCAAACTCGATGCGGAGTGGATTCAGCGGGCGCAGGGGCTTCCCTACAGGTCGCCGCAGGAAGCCCTGATCATGGCTTCCATCATTGAAAAGGAAACCGGGCGCGAGGCAGATCGGCAATTGGTGGCAGCCGTCTTTGTCAATCGATTGCGTAGGGGGATGCTGCTGCAGACCGATCCCACCGTGATTTACGGGCTGGGGGAGCGATTCGACGGTAACTTGCGCAAACGCGACCTACAAAGCGATAGCCCTTACAATACCTACATGCGAGCCGGCTTGCCGCCGTCGCCAATCGCCATGCCGGGGCTGGCGTCTCTGAGGGCGGCGCTGAATCCGGCATCCTCCGACGTGCTCTACTTCGTTGCTCGTGGTGACGGTAGCAGCGAGTTTTCCCGGACGCTCGACGAGCACAACCGGGCGGTCAACAAATATCAGAGAGGTGGGAAGTGAAGGGCAAATTCATCACTTTCGAAGGAATCGACGGGGCCGGCAAGAGCAGTCACGTGGAATGGTTGGCGGAGGCCTTGCGGCAACGCGGGCGTGTCGTACATGTAACGCGCGAGCCGGGTGGGACGCCGCTCGGCGAAAAGCTGCGAGAACTGCTGCTCAACGAACCGATGCATCTGGAAACAGAGACCTTGCTGATGTTCGCAGCGCGCCGCGAACATCTCGCTCGTCTGATCGAGCCAGCCCTGGCGCGTGGCGAGTGGGTAGTGTGCGATCGGTTCAGCGATGCGACTTATGCTTACCAAGGTGGTGGGCGTGGACTGGATCGCGCCAAATTTCTGGCGCTAGAGCATTGGGTTCACGAACACCTGCAGCCGGATTTGACCCTGCTCTTCGACCTGCCGCTTGATGTGGCACGCGAGCGCATCGTGCTTGCCAATCGCGTGCTCGACAAGTTTGAGCAAGAACGCGCCGATTTCCATGAGCGGGTGCGCCAGGCTTACCTCGAGCGGGCGCATGTCAGCCCCGGCCGATTCCGGGTCATTGATGCCAATCGTTCTATTGATGATATTCGTAAACAACTTGAACAAATTATTTCAAGTATCGGTTTATGAACGTTATTGAACTTCACGGGAAGGTTTGGTCCGGGCTGCAGGGGCGGCGGCAGCGCATGCCGCACTCCTTGTTGCTGATCGGTCAGAAAGGTCTGGGTAAATTTGATCTTGCCCGACGTTTTGCGGCCAGCCTGCTCTGCGAGTCGCCCCAAACCGATGGGCTGGCTTGTGGAAAATGCCTGGCCTGCAACTGGTTCGAGCAGGGGAATCACCCGGATTTTCGCCTTTTGCAGCCCGAGGCTTTGAGTGATGACGCTGAGGCTGAAGATGGCAAGAAAAAGCCCAGTCAGCAGATCACCATTGATCAGGTGCGTAGTCTTGATGACTTCTTCAATGTCGGCACGCATCGTGGTGGTTTGCGCATCGTACTTGTCAATCCGACCGAGGCGATGAACCGGAATACTGCAAACTCACTTCTTAAAACACTTGAAGAGCCATCCCCAAATACTTTATTTTTAATGGTTTCAAGTGAGCCAATGCGCTTGCTGCCGACGATTCGCAGTCGTTGCCAAGTGGTTCCCGTACCGGTTCCGTCGGCCAAGGTGGCGGTCAAGGTTCTGGCCGATGAAGGTGTTGATCACGCGGAGCATTGGCTGGCATTGGCGGGCGGGGCGCCTGGCCTGGCCCTCGACATGGCCGAGTCGGGGCAGAGTGCCTGGCTGGAACTGCTGGCGAATCGGCTGGGGGCTGGGCGCGGGGTGGCCCCCTTGGTTATGGCGACCGAACTCGAAAAGGCGGTCAAGGATAGCAAGGGGAAGTTATTGCTGAAGCAGGTAGTCGAGGCGTTTCAGAAGTGGTTGGTCGATTTGACTTTCGCCCGCAACGGCTTGCCGGTGCGTTATTTTCTGCAACATCAGGCCAAAATTTCTGGGCTGGCTGATATGATTCCCCCTGCACGCCTGATACGGTCGTATCGTGCGGCAATCACCCGCCGACAGGAAGCGGAGCAGCCACTGAATGCGCGTCTGTTTCTGGAAGGCCTCTTTTTGGAATATCGAGCCCTGTTTGCCAATTGATCAACGATGAGTGAAGCCAAACCTGCTCCGCAGCGCCCGAGCGTTCTCTCGCTGAACATCAATTCCAAGTCGGCGCTTTATGCTGCGTTCATGCCTCATCTGAAGGCTGGCGGCATCTTTATTCCGACAACGCGCAGCTACAAAATTGGTGATGAAGTCTTCATGCTTTTGTCGTTGATGGACGATCCCGCCAAGTTGCCGATTGCCGGCACCGTGGTCTGGGTGACGCCGGCTGGCGCGCAGAATGGTCGTGCCCAAGGGATCGGCGTCCACTTCAATAATGACGAGAGCGGCCAGGAAGCGCGCCGCAAGATCGAAGGTCTGCTGGGTGGAGTCATGCAGTCTTCGCGGCCAACGCATACGCTTTGATCGACTGCATGCTGGTCGACTCCCATTGTCACCTGGATTTTCCCGACCTGGTCGGACGGCTGCCTGAGGTCTTGCTGCGCATGCGCGAAAATCAGGTTGGTGCCGCCATCTGTATCGGTGTGAATCTTGAGGATTTTCCGAGGGTCTTGGCGCTTGCCGAGAGTCAGCCCAATCTGTATGCCACGGTGGGGGTTCATCCAGAATATACCGATATCGAGGAGCCGACCGTGGAACGCCTCGTTGCACTGGCTGACCATGTCAAGGTGATTGCCATCGGCGAGACCGGTCTGGATTATTACTGGCAGAAGGACAAGCCGGAGTGGCAGCGCGAGCGCTTCCGAAACCACATTCGTGCCGCCAAGGCGTGTGGCAAGCCTTTGGTCGTGCATACCCGCGACTCGGCCGTCGATACCTTGCGCCTTATGAAGGAAGAGGGCGCCGATGCGGTTGGCGGGGTAATGCATTGCTTCACGGAAGATTGGGCGGTCGCCACTGAGGCGCTCGACCTCGGTTTCCACCTTTCGTTTTCGGGTATCGTTACCTTCAAGAATGCATTGACCGTCAAGGATGTCGCGCGGAAATGTCCGCTCGATCGTCTGCTGGTTGAAACCGATGCTCCTTACCTGGCGCCGGTTCCCTATCGCGGCAAGCAAAACGAGCCGGCCTACGTTCGTTACGTTGCAGAGGAAATCGCTCGCCTGCGTTCGCTATCGCTTGATGAGGTCATGAAAGCGACGACCGAAAACTTTTCCCGTTTGTTCAACATTCCTTGTGCTTCCTGATGAACATGAAAAATACCCTGATGCATGGATTGCTTGTCTTGGCATTTTTGTCGCCAGTCCACGCGGCAACCTATGACGATCTGATCAGCGCGGCCAAAATGGGCGACAAGGGGACGATTTCAGGGTTGGTGAGTAAAGGTGCTTCAGTCGATACAACGGACATTGATGGCAACACCCTGTTGATGCTGGCTGCGCGCGATGGTCACGATGAACTGGTTGCTTATCTGGTCGGTCAGCGAGCCAAACTTGGTGCGCGTAATTCGGCTGGCGATACTGCATTGCGTCTTGCCGCTTTTCGCGGCCATCTCAAGGTGGTCGATCTGCTAATCAAGGCGGGAGCTCCAATCAATATGAGTGGCTGGACCCCGTTGGCCTATGCGGCCTTCGGCGGTCACCTGGCTATCGTCAAGCGCCTCATAGAGGCGGGCGCCGATGTCAATCTGCCTAGTGAAAATGGGACAACGCCGCTGATCGCTGCGGCGCGAACGGGGCATGCCAATGTGGTCAAGTTGCTCCTTGAGAAGAAGGCGAATGTCGCATTGAAGCTTGATACTGGCGAAACAGCGCTGGATGTTGCCCTCAAGGCAGGCAATACCGATATAGCATCGATGCTTCGTCAAGCGGGGGGTATGTCGGGGCGAACGGTAACGATTGAGGTGCAGTAAGCGCCCAGTTGTTGCCGGAGCGAGGCTCCGGAGAGCGATCCATTAAGCGAGTGCCTTTGCGCCCACATCTTTGGGGCGTCCCATGATGCTGGGCATGGATTTCGCATCAATATTTACAGTTTTTTCCAATGGGTGGCATTGTCTGGCATGCGCACCCCGTTGTTGCGATCGAGACTGCCGTGGCTGACGGCCTAGCGGACGATTGCCGTGATGATGTCGATATCCCGTTCGCCTGATTTTTTCCCACTGCCCCCGGGTGTTTTTTCGGCCTTTGTCGCCGCCTGATTAGCGGGCAGCTTACGCTTCGCGTGTTCTATCTTTGGGGGTGGGGCCGCGCCGTTGGCGATGTTTTGCGGTTGCCTTGGATATTCGGTGTCGGCAAGTCTGGATCGGGCCGGGTTTTCGTTCGCGGCTGTTTGCACGGTCTGCTGATCGGAGGCGTTTGTTCCTTTTGCCTCTTCACGAATGGTTGCGGCGGGAGGTGTCGCCGGCGTGGCCTGCAAGCCTTGTTTCTTAGCGTTTTCCGGCAAGGAGTCAGTGGAGGCATCCTTGTTTGCCGGGGCTTCAGCCGATTGTGCCAATGCTTGTCGGGCAGTAGTGGGTTTTCCTTCTTCTGGCGTCGCCGTGTTTGTTGATTGGGTGGCGACCCAGTAGCTGCTTCCTAGCGTTAGCAACGCTATCCCGGCCCAGGTGACAGGTTTTCGCAGCAAGGGCTCGGCGTGCAGTTTTGCGTATTGAGGGTCCAAGTCTTTCAGGATGCTCATCGTGGCCTTTGTGTATCGTTATGGAATATGAAAAATACGTGTTAGATAAATATTAGGCGAGTTGATCAGACAATTATAAACAGACCTCCATAAGTTCATAAAGAAAACCATTTGTATTAAAATAGTACAGATGACTAATGCCGTGGTTCGCGCGCTGCCTTGCTGGTGCGAATGTCTGGCTGTTTTTGAAGGCTGTGCGTGGTTGCTGCTACGGTATTTGTCTATTTTCTGGTCGTTGTGCTGGGGGTTGTTCTGGTTGTATTTCCCGCGCATCGGGAACGCATGCTTGCGTTTTTCTCGATGATGTTGGGTGCCGGGGCGCTTCCTTTCACTCGGGTGGCCAGTCGGTCCGTTGCCGGGTTGGCGGAAATCGGGCGGAGTGCAAGGAGTGCGTTCCGCAGGGTCGGGCGTTTTGCGGCGGAGAGTCCGTTGCTGGCTGCGGGGGCCTTGTTTCTGTTAGGGGCGCCGTCATTGCTGGCTCTTGCCGTGCATCGGCCGGCTGTGTTCGATTTTTCCGAGGTCAGTCGCGGTACCGATCGGCAGATTGCCGTGCTGCTGGAAGGTGAGCAGCTTGTTCCGCCGCCGCCGTTGCCGCCCGAGGTTTTTACAACCCGCGAAGTTGAAATGGTTCGTCCGGATGTGATTCATGCCAGTCGCAACTGGAGCTTGCTCGATGCGGAATTTACGCAGCGTTTGCTGGTTGTTTTCAAACTGATGAAGGAGCGCCATGGATACGAAATGGTGCTCATCGAAGGGTATCGCAGCCCGGAACGCCAGGCCCGTCTGTTTGAGCAGGGAGGGCATGTGACTCAGGCCGGGGCGAACATGAGCTACCACCAATATGGCCTGGCCGCGGATTCAGCTTTTTTCAAGGACGGGAAGATCGTGATTTCCGAGCGCGACCCGTGGGCCATGCGGGGGTATCAGCTATATGGGGAAATTGCCGCACAGGTGGGCCTGACTTGGGGAGGCAACTGGAAGATGCAGGATTACGGGCACGTCGAACTGCGTCGGCCCGGGGTTCTCACACGAGCAGCGGGGCAATGATGTGGTCGTTGCCATTGGAATGCGCATAGATCGAGAGGCACTTGATGAGCAGAGCGTTTATTTTGCTGGGTGACAAGACTGACCATGGCGGTGTTGTCATTTCGGCTTCCGAGACCAGTGATTGCGACGGCAAGGGCATTGCTCGCGTCGGGGACAAGGTGACTTGCCCCAAGAAAGGGCACGGAAGTGTGACCACGATCGTGACGGGCGATGCCACTGCGTTGATCGACGGGCGTCCGGCGGCCCGTCACGGCGACAAGACGGCGTGTGGCGCAACACTGATCGCCAGTCAGTCGCTGACGACCGATTGATCGCAACAGGCGACAAGATGCGCTCTATAGTCTTGAAGATTATCGGTGGCAGCCTGTTGACCTTGGCATTGGTCTGGGCGCTGGTGCTTGGCTGGTGGCAGTCCAACGACTATGAGCCCAGCAAGCTCGATCTCGGGTTGTATCTGGTCGCTTTGCCTTTGGCGCTGGTTGGCGGATATCTCCTGTTGAGAGGCTTCATCGATCATTTGAAATCCCCCACGATGTCGGTGCCGCCGCAGGCTCCCTCTTTACGCGATGACGACCCGTTGGCGCTGGCGGCAGCAAAATCGGAGGCCGCCGAGCGCAGTTTTGCGATCGGTGTGATTGATGGTTTTGTCGTCACCTCAGTCGGTGCTTCTGTGGACGAGGTGTTGACGGCCGTCGAGGAGGGCAAGCGGCCAGAGCCCAGTTCGCGCCTGACCGATGAATCAGGTTTTCCAGTGTTTCTCGCCGAGGTCCCCGATCTGGATGTCGACGCAATGCGCGAACTTGTTCAGTTGGGGGAGTTGTCCAGTCACGACTCGATCATGCGTTCATTTTCCTTGCTCGAAAGGCTGTTGGAGACGCTGAGTGAGCGTCTGCCAGACATTCTTGAGCGAGCGGGCGATGCGATTGCGCTGAGGGCGGTCTGGATCGTACCGGCGGCCTGGAAAAATAAGGATTTTCAGGTCATGAAGGCCTGGCTGCAGGCCGGGTTGTCTTCATTGCCGGAAAAACTCCGACCGGAAATATCGATGGTGCCGGCGACCGGCGAACTTGAGGCATTACGGGTCTTGGACGAGATCAACTTGCGAATCAATCGCGATCCTTCAAGTCAGGAATTGACCTTGCTGCTTGGTGCCGTGTCGGATGTCGATGAACAGGGTGTCGCCCAAAGAGCCGGTAACAATCGCCTGTTTACATCCGAGCACCAACAACGACAGATCCCTGGCGAGGGCGGGTTTGCCATGTTGCTGGCCAGCAAAGCCCTGATCGCCCGATTGCAGTTGAGTGATTGCGTCCTGATTTCCCGGGTCAGCATGGGGGCTCGCGACAAACCCGTCGATTCGGGGGGGCGCGTGAGCGGCAAGCTGATCAACCAGTTGACCACAGGGTTGCTTGACGTGACCGGGGTCGAGCATTCAACGATCAAAACAGCTGTTCTCGATACCGATCATCGTGCCAATAACCTGACGGAAGCCCTGGAGGGACTGGGGGCGGGCTTCGAGCACCTCGATCCGATCAAGGATTGTCCCGCTGTCGGTGCGAGCGTGGGCGATCTGTCTCCCATTGGCGGACTGGTGGCGCTGGCTTGTGCCAAGGCCAAGGTTCTCGCCACCGAGTCTCCCGTGTTGTGCATTAGCAACCAGCATCATCTTGGGCGTGCTGTGATTCTCGCACTGCCCATTCCGATAGAAGCCGATATCAATACCGGCAGCATTTGAGTAAAGCAAAACTACGATGTCTCGACTCCGCAACTTGTTGACCGATTCCCGGTTTCTTTCCTTCGTCGGTGTAGCCGCCGTGGCGGCCTTCTTCTTTTTGGGGGCGAAAACGCTCAAGGTGGCGATGATCTGGGCTGCGATTGCCAGCCTGGTGATCTTGGCCTTGTGGGGGGGCGTCTGGCTTTACCGCCGCCGCAAATCCCGCCAGGCTGGCGAGGCCATTGGCTCGATGCTCGAGCAACAGGCCGATTCAGTGAGCAAGCGGGGCGGTGGTGCTTCCGCAGCAGAGATACAGGCGCTTAAACAGCGTATGCAGGAAGCGGTCAAGACGATCAAGACCTCGAAACTCGGGCAGATGTCGGGGGCGGAAGCGCTTTACGAACTTCCGTGGTACATGACCATTGGCAACCCGGCTGCCGGAAAAAGCACGGCGGTGGTTAATTCCGGTTTGAAGTTTCCTTTCGACGATGGTGGCGATGCCATCATCAAGGGGATTGGGGGAACGCGGAATTGCGACTGGTTCTTCACGACTGAAGGCATCCTGCTCGATACCGCCGGGCGTTATTCGGTGCATGAAGAGGACCGCGAGGAGTGGCTGGGCTTTCTGGGCCTGTTGAAAAAGCATCGCCCGCGCGCGCCGATCAACGGCATCATCGTGACGGTCAGCATTGGCGAGCTGATGGGAAATGCGCCGAGTTTTGCGATCAATCTGGCCAAAAACCTGCGTCAGCGGGTTCAGGAGCTGACTGAAAAACTGGAGGTGTTTGCACCGGTCTATGTGCTCTTTACCAAGGCCGATCTGATCCCCGGTTTCCATGAGTTCTTCCTTGATCTTGATTGGAATGAACGCGACCGCGTCTGGGGGGCGACGATTCCCTATGAGCAGGCAGGCGGTAACGAATTGATCGCACTATTCGACCGTCACTTCGATGAGCTCTACGAGGGACTGCGTGCCATGAGCGTCGCCCAGATGTCGCGCCTGCAAAGCGAAAACACTCCGCCGGGGCTGCTCACCTTTCCGTCGGAATTCGCTTCGATCAAGCCGGCGCTTAAGGCTTTCATCGCCACGCTGTTCGAAGACAATCCTTTCCAGTTCAAACCGATTTTCCGCGGGTTTTACATCACTTCGGCGACTCAGACCAACGACATCAAACCAGTGGTCAGTGACCGCATCCTGCGGAAATTCTCGCTGCAGGGCGCGGGTAACGGCCAGGTTCGTACGGCGCTCAGCCATGGCTACTTTCTCAAGGAGCTGTTCTCCAGGGTGATTTTCCCGGATCGCAATCTGGTTCGCCAGCATACGACCCGGAGCAAGACCCGTCTGCGCCAGTTTGCCGTGCTCGGAGCCTTGTGTTGCCTGGGGCTGGCCCTGGGTGGCTGGAGCTGGTCGTATGTCAATAACCGCAGCCTGCTCGCCAACGTCGAGCAGGATGTGGCCAAGGCGATCAAGATTCAGGAAGGGCGCATCGACTTGCAGTCTCGTCTCGAAGCGCTGGAAATCATTCAGGATCGCCTCGCGCAGCTCGAGCAATTCAACAGTGAACATCCCATTTCCATCGGCCTCGGCATTTATCAGGGCGAACGGATGGCCGATCACTTACGGCGGGAATATTTCTCGGGGGTCGGCAATATCATGCTGTTGCCCGTGAAGGAGAATCTCGAGGCTTTCCTCAATGAGGTCAATGCGCAGGGTGATCGCCTCAAGCCACAGGCCGCCAGTGCCGCCAAGCCGGTGCGCACCAAGCAGTACAAGGATGCTTCGCCGGCCGATGTCGAGGACGGATACAACGCGCTGAAGACCTATCTCATGCTTTCCAGCCGCGATCACGTGGACGTCGGGCATTTGTCCGACCAGATAACCCGTTTCTGGCGCGGCTGGCTGGAGGCCAATCGCGGCACCATGACGCGCGAGCAGATGATCCGCTCGGCAGGCCGCATCCTGACCTTCCATCTGGAGCACGCAACGCATCCCGAGTGGCCGACCATCGCCAACAATCTGGTTCTTGTCGACGAGGTACGCGACAAGTTGCGCCAGGTGGTTCGTGGGATGCCTGCGGCCGAGCGGGTGTATGCGGAAATCAAGGCACGCGCGTCGACCCGCTTCGCGCCGTTGACCGTCGCCAATATCGTCGGTCCCGACAATGCCGCCCTGGTCGCTGGCAGCCACGTGGTTTCCGGTGCATTTACCGTCGAGGCATGGCGGGAGTATGTGCAAAACGCAATCAAGGATGCGGCAACCAACGAGCAAAGCAATGCCGATTGGGTGCTGCAGACATCGACAAAGGACGACCTCACGCTGGAGGGCAGCCCCGAGCAGATTCAGAAGTCCCTTATTGCCATGTACAAACGCGACTACACCGAGGAGTGGAAGTCGTTCGTGCAAGGTATCAGCGTGGCTTCTTTCGAAACCTTCCCGGAAGCCATTGCGGCGATGGACCGCCTGGGTGATCCCCAGATGTCGCCAGTGGGCACGTTGATCAAGGTGGTTTTCGACCAGACGGCGTGGGATAACCCGGCCATGGCAAACCTCGGGCTGGAGCGCGCGCAAAAGGGCTTTGTCGAGTGGTTCAAGCGTTCTGTCCTGCAAATGTCGCCGAGTCGCGTCCAGCTGGACGTTAACGTCTCGGCCAAGCAGGCCGAGATTCCGATGGGGCCCATCGGCAAGGAGTTTGCCGGTTTCGGACGGCTGGTGATTCCGCGCGACAAGGCAGACCCCTTGGTTGATACCTATCTCAAGCAGCTCTCCAAGGTCAGGACACGCCTCAACCAGCTCAAGAACCAGGGCGACCCGGGGCCGGGGTCGCTGAAGCTGATGCGGGAAACCATCGATGGCAACGGTTCGGAAATGGCCGATACGCTGCGTTTCGTCGATGAACAGATGCTCACCGGCCTTCCCGACAATCAGCGTGCCGTTTTGCGTCCATTGCTGGTCAGGCCGTTGCTGCAGTCTTACGCGGCGATCGTCAAGCCTGCCTCCGAAGAGTTGAACAAGACCTGGGAGGCTCAGGTATTCGAGCCGTTTAACCGCAAGCTGGCGATCAAGTACCCCTTTGCCGCGAAGTCGAATATCGAGGCATCGCCCACCGAGATTGCGCAGATGTTCGGCCCCGACGGTGCCATATCCAAGTATGTCGAATCGTCGATGGGGTCTCTGGTCGTTCGTCGTGGCAACACCATCACACCGCGTACCTGGGGTGATCTGGGCATTACCCTGCAGCCGGAGTTCATGAACGATTTCGCGCGCTGGGTATCGCCGTTAGACGGGGGGGCGGCAGCCGATTCCGGCGGCGGGGGCGGTGCAGCCCAGGCGCAGACGGTTTTCATGCTCAGGCCGCAAGCCGCCCCGGGAACAACTGGCTATGTCATCGAAATCGACGGCCAGAAGCTGAACTACCGTAACGGTGTGGCGCAGTGGGCCAATTTCGTATGGCCGAATGCAACGGGGGTGCCTGGTGCCAAGATCGTGGCGACCACGTTCGAGGGGCGGATTGTCGAAGTTGTGAATATTCCGGGACGCTTCGGTCTCGAGAAGATGATCAATTCGGCCAAGCGCACGCGCCTGTCGGATGGTTCCTTCCATTTGACGTGGTTGGCGGAAGGCGTTGAGGTCGGTATCGACCTCAAGGTGGTCAGCAGCGCCCAGGTCCAGTCAGGCGAAGGCGCTACGGGGCAGCGCGGTCTGGCCGGCTTGATCCTGCCGCGGAGCGTGGCCGTCGGCAAGGTGGGCAAACCGGTGGAGCAGGTGGCCGAATCCACTGAGCAGCAGGCGATGGCTGGCCAGCAAGCCGGGATGGCTGGAGGTGCGCAATGAGCAGCATTGTGAATTCTTCGGCAACCTGCTTTGGCAAGATTCCCTCGCGTGGCGATTTCGTCAAGGGGGCAGGGCAGCACCAGTTGATTACCGTGCTTGATCGCTGGGTATCCCAGGGAATGGAGCGCCTGTCGGAAGATCCGCGCTGGAAAATGGCTTACGATAATGCCTGTGCGGTCGATTTTGCCTTTGTCGGCGCGCGCAGCAGGCTTGCGGTCGTCGGGCATTTGCGACCGAGCCTGGATTCTTCGGGGCGCCGCTTCCCCTTCATTGCGGCCGCAACCATCGAGCGTGACGATGCCTTGATTTTTCGCTGCGCCCCCGTCGGGCTTTCCCATTCGTTCGGTGCGCTCGCGGCCATTTCGGAGGCAGGTGTTCGCGGCGGAGAGGTTGCCGATCTGCTGGGCGAACTGGAGAGCGTCAACTGCGCTGCCGACTTCGAAGCCGCCATGCAAAGCGATCCATTGGGAAATTTCGTCCGCAGAAGCAGTCTGGAATCCCTCGCCACCCTGATCGGAGCGTCGGATGTTGATTCCGTGAGGCGGATCATCCTGGCTATCGGGTTGTTGATGCGACCCGCCCTGGGGCAGGGCAACCTTGCCATCGACAAGGAAATCGTTCTTCCTCTACCCAGCGACGAGCGTAACCGAAACCTGGTGGCCGGTTTGTGGCTCTATCTGCTGACTGCCTTTCTGCGTCGTACGATGGTTGAGTTGCAGTTCATCATCGAGCGTCGCCCCGACAACCCACGGTTGATCATCGGATTCAATGGTTCCTCACCCGCACCCCTAGTCGCCGCCTTGTCGCCCGATACCTCGGTTGATCGGATCATTCCCTTGCTTGACCCGGAATGGATTGAGGAGCAGGCAGAGGTGGTCAACGACTACGGTGTGGCCAAACTTTCCGCCTATCTGGCGCAACCGCATGTCTCCCTGGAACAGGCTATCTCTACCTTCCGCGAAGTATTTCTGGGCGAATGATCATGAAACTCACCCCATTGCTTATTGCTGGCTCTCTCTTCTTTCACATCTCGACCTGTGCCCAGGCCAACCCGGCAACAGCCAGGCAGAGCGAGGATCAGGGCAAGGTGGTCGCCAGCGGCAGCGTGCCCGACGAGGCGTCGCGTGCGGCGATCCTCGCCCGGCTGCGCGAGCTCTATGGCACGCAAAACGTCGTAGACCGATTGGAGGTGGGTGGCGTGGTCCCGCCTCCGAATTGGTCGGAGAACATGACCAAGATACTGACGCCCAATCTGAAACAGGTGCATAAGGGGCAACTGCAGGTGAGCGGTACGCAGGTCGCGCTCAAGGGCAACGTAGCCAATGAAGCCTTGCGGCAACAGGTGGTCAGTGAGATTGCCACCTCGCTCAACCCGACCTATTCCATCGATAACGGGCTGATCGTTGCGGCTGGCGAAGCGCAGGGCGTCCTCGACAAAACGCTCTCGAACCGCGTTGTCGAGTTCGAGAGCGGTGCGGCAACGTTGACGCCGGCAGGGCGAGCCATTCTGGATGAAATGGGGGGGGCAATCAAACAGATCGGGACCCCAAAGATTCAACTGATCGGCCACACCGACAGCCAGGGCAATCGTCAGGCCAATGTCGCGCTCAGCTTGGCTCGCGCCAATACCGTGCGCAATTATCTGATCGACAAGGGAATACCGGCCGAGACGTTGAGCGCATCCGGCGCCGGGCCCGATCAGCCCGTTGCCTCCAATGATACGGTTGAAGGCCGGGCGAAAAACCGTCGAATCGAGTTCCGCCTGGCCGGACGTTGATGCTATCCGGCAGGGCAGCAGCCACTGCCGAACAGCATCAATTCATGTCATTGCGCCCGGGTTCGACGCCAAGCAATTCTTCCATCCGCAATAGCGCGCTGTCGTCCTTGACGACGGTGCGCAGCCATTCATGCAATGGCATCGTGCCCCATTTGGCAGCTTTTTCGGCCAGATAGGCCACAGGACTGTGCGGTTCCGTACGCCGGAAAAAAGCCGCGATCTCCTGCAGTTGGCTAATTGCCTGGGCACGCGAGCGGATCGGGCCGGTGTCAGCTGCGAGCGGTTCGCCGATGGTCGGTTCGCGCCGTTCGATCTGGGGGCTACCCGTGACGACTTGGGCTCCTGCTATTGGCGCCGGTGTCGCAGGGGAGCTGCTGCCCGCATGGCGTTGGTAGAAGTGGGCGAGGTCGTCGAGAACTTCGAAGCTTTGTCCGAAAGCGGGTGCATATTCACCCATCCGTTCATCGAGCAGGGCCTGGAGATGCTTGACGGCTTCGCGCGCCCGTTCGGTGTTGCGCAAGCTATCGGCGAACCACGTCTTGGGTGTTTCCTTGACCGCCGCCTCGAACTGTTCGAGCGATACGTGGGCGCTACGGGCGATTTCCTCGGCCTGGCCCGGGTTGCGTTCCATCTGCTTGGCCGTGGCCCGTGCGGAATCGTTGTCCAATAGCGAGAAATTGCCCTTTGCCGAGTCGGTCAAGGGCGTTTCGCGCAAAAGGCGTGGGGTTTGATTGGCAAGCCAGTCCAGCACTCCGGTTCGCTGTTCAATATCGCCATCTTCCGGTTGTGGGTGAATGTCGTTCCAGAACGCCTCGCAAAGCTGGGCAAGCAGCGCATAGCCGTCGGCCAGGCCGCTCAATCCGGCAATCTTGCTGCGCGCCTCGATTAGCCAGCAAGCAACGCGCAGATCCTTGGACTTGTTGATCAGGACGTTTTCGCAAACCCGGGCAACACCGTGCCAGTCGGCCTCCTTGACATCGGTAACCCATTCTCCCTGCGAGAGCGAAGGGTCATCGAAGCGACGTGCTTCCTGGATCTGATCGAATTCGGCCGAATAGATGAGGTCTTCCCCGCAAGGGCCATGCTTTGATGCCAAGGGAGATGTAATAGGCAAATGATCCATGTTTCGAGGCAGTATTTGAAATTGGCATAGTTTAATAGCATATTGTGCCAAATGTCCCGGTGTGCTTAGCGATCTGTCGAATGAGGGGCTGAAATCATCCAAGAAATTCATGGACGGCATGTTTGTTGGGGCAGGCTCCAGGGTTTGAATGGGGCTTTTAGCCAATCATCGGATCATCCGGAATGAATAAATTTTCTTTCAGTGATCCGTGATCGTCACGTAAAATTGCATGCTATTTGAATTGTTGGCGGCAGTTTTCCAGCCGGTACAACTAAACCCTACAGTCCGACACCATGGATATCCCCTTCCTCTCCACGACCCGTCTCTACGAACTTCACTGGCGTGACGGTTCCGGCCCCGACATGCCGGTTGAAGCCTGGTGGGGCAGGGAGGCGCTATCGGCGGGTTTTGAGTTTTGCATTGATCTGCTCTCCACCGATGCCCACCTCGAACTCAAGCGCCTGCTCGGCCGTTCCGTCACGCTCGACACCCGCCTCTCCGACGGCGGCCGGGCCGGGCGCAGCGGCCTTGTCCGCGCCGCGCAGAAACTCGGTAGCGATGGCGGTTTCGCCCGCTACCGCCTCACCGTCGTCCCCTGGATCTGGTTGCTCGGCCGAGGTCGGCACAATCGGGTATTCCAGAACAAGACCGTCGTCCAGATCGTCGAAGCCGTCTTTGCCGACTACGCCGATATCGCCGCCTGGCAATGGACCGACGAAGTCAGCGACTTCCTCACCGACACCCGCCCCCGCAGCTACTGCGTGCAATACAACGAAAGCGACTACGCCTTCATCGCCCGGCTACTCGCCGAAGAAGGCCTCGGCTGGTGCGTTGACGAAGACAAGGAGGCCCCCTCTCGCAATCCGCCAATGGCGGACAAGGTCTTCGCTACCACCGTGCCGACTCCCAGGAAGAGCAGGACACCATCGTCGCCTTCGGCCAACAACGGCGGCTGACCAGCAACCACATCACGGCGATCAGCTACGACTACAAAGCCAAGAAAAGCGTCACCCTCGGCATCCCCGGCAATCAAGCGGCTGGCGGCAAAAACGCCTCCTCCCTCGAAAGCTATGACGACCCCGGCCTCTACGCCTGGGCCACCGCCAGCGAAGCCGAACGCTACGGCCGGCTCACCATGGAATCCCGCGAAGCCCGGCAAAGCGGCTGGCTGGCCCGCAGCACCGTACGCAGCCTGCGCCCCGGCACCTACTTCGACCTCATCGGCCTGCCGCTCAATCCTGCCAATCCGAAGGCCGAACACCAATACCTTGCCGCCGACATCACCCATGTCGGCATCAACAACCTCAGCGGCGAAGCCATTGCCGCCATCGCCCAGCGCCTGGAGCAAGGCCATCTGAACACCGACAGCGAAGGACTCGCCACGGGAGACAGCCTCACCCCCATTAGCGCCCCCGGCGAACTCCCGGCCGAACTATTGAAACTCGCCATCGAGCGTGGCTACGGCAACACCTTCGACGCCCACGATCACACCCAGCCGTGGCGCCCGCAACTCGAAGACCGCACGGGTGCCCGCATCAACCCGCGCCCCACCGCCCCCGGCCCGATGAGCGCCCGCGTCGTCGGCCCCGACGGCCAGACCACCCCCAGCGGCCCCGACGAACTCTGGTGCGACGCGCTGGGCCGCGTCAAGATCCGCTTCCACTGGCAACAAGCCGAAGTACCGGAAGACCGAGACAGCTGCTGGGTCCGCGTCATCAACCGGCAAGCCGGACCGGGGATGGGCTGGCAATGGCTGCCGCGCATCGGGCAAGAAGTCCTTGTCGACTTCATGGGCGGCGACATCGACCGCCCCGTCATCCTCGGCGCCCTCTACAACGGGCAAGGCGAGGGCGGCATCACCGCCACGCCGGGCGGCCAAGGACAACAAGCCGCGAGCGACCCCCTGTTCACGCCCGCAGCAGACCACCGCCCCAGCGGCCAAGGCAACACCGCCGGCGGCCATAGCCCCGCCTGGCACGGCGCCGCCGAAACCAGCCACCACCACCCCGCCGCCCTCAGCGGCTTCAAGAGCAAAGAATTCGGCGGCGCGGGCTACACCCAACTCGCCCTCGACGACACCGACCAGCAACAACGACTCCAGCTCAAGACCACCCAACACGCCAGCGAACTCAACCTCGGCCACCTCATCCACCAAGCCGACAACTACCGCGGCAGCTTCCGCGGCACCGGCATCGAACTGCGCACCGACGCCTGGGGCGCGCTACGCGCCGGACAAGGCCTCGTCATCAGCACCTGGCCCATCACCCCCGCCCAACCTGCCGGCGACATGGCCCCCGCCATGGCACTCCTCAAACAAGCCGGCGAACTCGCCCAAACCCTCAACCAAGCCACCGCCACCCACCACACCGTCCAACTCGCCGCCCACCTTGGCACCCAAGGCAACAACCAATCCCGGGCCGACAACCAGGCAGCCCCCCTCAAAGCACTCCACACCATCGCCAGCGGCATGGTCGACGCCAAGGACCAAAACGCAGCCAAGACAGACGCCCACAACAAGAACACCCAAACCGCCGACAAACGCCCGCAGCTCACCGACCCCGCCATCCTCCAGGCCGGCAAAGCCGGCATCGCCACCGTTGCCGGGCAGAACCTGCAATTCGCCAACGGCGAAACCCTCGTCCTCGAAAGCGGAGAAGACACCAACCTCGCCATCGCCGGCAAAGCCAGAATCCACGCCGGCCAAGCCATCGGCCTCTTGGCCGGCGCCATCCAGGCAGGCGAGGGCAACACCGGCATCAAGCTCATTGCCGCCAAGGACGACATCGACCTGCAGGCGCAGAGCGACGAGATGAAGGTCCTCGCCAAGAAAGACGTCAAACTCATCTCCGCCACCCAGCACATCGACTTCGCGGCGGCGAAGAAGATACACCTCGCCGTCGAAGGCGGGGCGAGCATCACCATTGATGGCGGGATCACCGTGCAGTGCCCGGGGACGATCAAGGTGCATGCCTCCAAGAAGTCGTTCAGTGGGCCGACGAGCTTGAGCCGGGAGATGAATACGTGGCCGAAAACCAGGACCGATGAGGAGTTGGTCCTGAAATGGCCGATTGACGACAAACCTGTAGCAAACCGCAAATATGAAATCGTAAGAGCCGATGGCTCAATGATCCGAGGCATGACGGACGCCAATGGAAAAACTGGATTGCAGAAAAGCGATTTTGTAGAGCAAATCAAATTGCGTCTATTGCCGGAGGAATGATAGTGGGCGACGTAAAAAACTCACCGGAACAAAGAGCCATTGGCGTCCAGTATGACAACAAGGGTAATCCCTATTGGCAATCCAACACAAGTCCGCCCGACGATTCGGTGGGTGTGTGTTACATGGTTCCTGATCGCGTCATCCCCGTTATTTTTGTGCCGGGTGTGATGGGGAGTAATTTGATTGGGAGCGGTAAAGGCAATCAAGGGCAAAAATGGTTGCTCGACTCTGAAAAAACCATGTTGGTCTGGCTGGGACGAGGCCCGGAGTCCCGGAAGCGTATCCTGAACCCAAGCGAAATGAAGGTCTATGGCGATGGAAAAACCGGACTGGGTAGCTCCTTGCCGGCAGAAGAGATCAAACGCCGCTACTGGGGTGAGATAGGCCATATGAGCTATGGTGAAGCGCTCGTATGGCTCGAGAATGCCTTGAACGACTTCGATAATCATGGAGGCGGAGTCCGAAAAACCTTGATGGCTATGGATCTTCACGCGGAAAAAGGCGAAAAGCCGCCTACGCTCGATGAGGTGGCATTGAGCTATCGCTATCGCTTTCCGGTGCACGCTTGTGGTTATAACTGGCTGGCAAGCAATCGTGAAAGTGCCAAACGGCTTGGCCAACGCATTGACGACATCATCGGACGCTACCGAAAGGAAAAAAAGAAGGTCGAGAAGGTCATTGTCGTCACGCACAGCATGGGCGGGCTGGTGGCTAGATGTTGCTCAGAGGTTCTTGGGTATCGCGAAAAAATACTGGGCGTAGTGCATGGCGTCATGCCAGCCATTGGCGCTGCCGCAGTCTATCGACGTTTCAAAGCTGGGACAGAAAACCCTGGCGGCGGTGTCAAGCAATGGGCTGCCGGTAAAGCAGCGTCCGAGATACTGGGTGGGGATGGTGCAGAAATGACTGCTGTGTTGTCCAGTGCACCGGGGCCATTGCAACTCCTGCCTACTGCCGAATATGGCAACGGATGGCTTCAGATCGAGGATGGCAACAAAAAACACGCACTACCGACGGGAGGGGATCCCTACGAAGAAATTTATACCGTACGCGGAAAATGGTGGAGCATGTGCGAGGACCATCTGATGAATCCGTTGAACAAGGAATACGATCCGGTCAAGCGCAAGATGCAGATGGATCGCGATTGGATAGCTTTCAATGATTTGATCAACAAAGTAGTGCTTCCATTCCATACCGATATAGCTGGTAAATATCACCCCTCGACGCACGCCTTCTACGGTAGTGGCGAGGGCAGAAACTCCTTCGGAAACGTGATCTGGAAAGGCGACGGCGGTAGTTGGTTGCGTGGCAAGCGTGAAGCCGATGTCTTGGGAGCGCGTCCGCTTGATCACGGTCAAATTGACGAAGAACGAACCGTGGCAGCGCCCCTGTCGGGCGAAGGCTGGTTGAAAGGTGAGCATCAAACCTACACCCTGGCTGGTCCCGACGAACAAGGCGACGGTACGGTACCGCGTCGCTCGGGCATCGCTCCTCGCCAGCGCTGTCATTCGTTTTTGCGGGTCGAGGTTGGACACGAGCCGGCTTACAAGCCAAGCGAAGGCGCAGACAATCTGCGTGCCTGCCAATTTACGGTACGCGCCATCGTCCAGATAGCGCAAGCCATCCAGAACACTTCACTGCGCTACGAATGATGCGCGCCTATATCCTTGCGGCGATGGCCGCTCTGCTGATGACCGCATGCTCCCCCTCATTCAAGGTACCCGAGATGACACCGGAAGAAACATCACGCCTCGAAGCGCTGACCCAACGCATGACAACCCGCTGCGTAGGACGTTATTTGATCGATTTGCCGGAGGACTTCGTACTCAACCCGGCAAACCCCGTTACCGTGGAAGGGATTCCCATCAAGGTGACACCGATGACAGAGCAGGACCCGGCTGTTTGGACAGATTTTCGACGGTGATAAGTGGAGCCCTGCGGGTGTAGCGTTATCCACGGTGACGGTTGCCGAAGGTCCGTTCAGACCGTAGGCGGCCGGCGCGGTGGGTAACGCGGGTTTCATGCGGCGAGGGGTTCCTGCGGCAAGCCGGCGAAGTAAATCATGTCCGGTGTCTTGCCGGCAAATGCCTGATGAGGCCGCCGGCTGTTGTAGAACGTGATGAACTGCCCCAGGCTCGCCTTGGCGTGGGATACGGACTCATAGGCTTTGAGATACACCTCGTCGTACTTGATGGTCCGCCAGAGGCGCTCGACGAAGACGTTATCACGCCAGCAACCCTTGCCGTCCATGCTGATACGAATGCCGTTCGCTTTGAGCTGCCCGGTGAATTCGCTGCTGGTGAACTGGCTGCCCTGGTCGGTGTTGAAGATTTCCGGCGTGCCGTAACGCGTTATCGCTTCCTGCAATGCCTCGAGGCAGAAGTCGGTGGTCAGCGTGTTCGATAAACGCCAGGCCAGAACCCGGCGACTGTACCAATCAACGATGGCGACCAGATAGACGAAGCCTCGGCGCATCGGGATGTAGGTGATGTCGGTCGCCCACACGTGATTGGGCCGCTCGATGCTCAGGTTGCGCAGCAGGTAGGGATAAATCGGGTGGGCCGCATGCCGACGACTGGTGTTCGGCTTGCGATACAAGGCTTCGATGCCCATCTGCCGCATCAGCCGGCGGATCCGCTTGCGGCCGACGGGCTGCCCCTCATTTCTGAGCAGGTCGCGCAGCATCCGGCTTCCGGCGAATGGGAACTCCAGATGCAATTCGTCCATCCGGCGCATCAGCGCCAATTCCTCGGTTGAGGTCGGTTTCGGCGTGTAGTAGGCCGTCGACCGTGCCAACGCCAGAATCTGGCATTGCCGGACCACTGGCAGGTCGTGATTGCGGTCAATCATCTTCTTGCGCTCAGCATGCCCGCCTTGGTGAGCGCCTTTTCTAAAAAATCGTTCTCCAACGTCAGCTGACCAATCTTGGCCTGCATGGTCTGGATGTCCGGTCCTATTTCCTTCGCCGGCTTCTCGCCAAACACAACCGACGAACGTTCCAGCAGTTGCATCTTCCAGTCCGTAATCTGGTTCGGATGCACATCGAATTGCTGCGCCAGTTCAGCCAGCGTCTTGTCGCCCTTCAAGGCAGCGATCGCCACCTTGGCCTTGAATTCCGGCGAGTGATTCCGCCGCTTCCTTCTCGTCATGCTCTTGCTCCTCATTCAAGCCGCTACGCGGCCGTGGGTGAAGCAAGGCTATCACTTATCCTACTGTCCGATTTTCCGGGGCCGGCTCTGACACGCGGCCTGTTTGAATACCAATTACAGGAACGAGA
Organism: Dechloromonas sp. ARDL1; assembly: GCF_051122455.1. NCBI lineage: Bacteria > Pseudomonadati > Pseudomonadota > Betaproteobacteria > Rhodocyclales > Azonexaceae > Dechloromonas > Dechloromonas sp. ARDL1. The sequence goes on along the minus strand of NZ_CP168939.1, from coordinate 1,485,745 downwards.
AAGAGAATTGCGTAGCGAACATATGGATGGAAAACCTGACAGGCCACTCCTAAAGAGCATGGAGCCTGTTACAGATGGTTTTGTTGGGCGAGTGTTCAACCGTGTGGAATCGGGCGGAACAGCCGAATTTGGGCGGGTGCTGGAATTGCTTGGCTGGAAAAACGGCTATCGGATCGACATGGAAATCAAGGCAACGGATGGCAGGGATTTACGACCAAACCCGCAAAATGCAGGAACAGTTTGGGAGAGTATTGAAAAGAGAGTCATAGAGGAATACAAAAACAGAAATGACACTCCCCAAAAGCTTGCTCTTCTGCAATCGCTCTACGAACGTGTTCATGGCAGAGCGGAAAACACGATCCCCACTGATAAGGGTTTGTGTATTGCCAACGGTTTCATCAGCGGTCCGGCAATTGAGGAGGAGGGGTTAAGCATGGCTTTCGATCTGAAAGGGTCACCAGATGTTTACTTCATGCTTCAGGAACATGGCGATCTGCACGAAGAGAAATCCTTGCTTGAACGAAGTGGTCAGGTTGAAAAGGAAATGAAGGAATCGGGTACGCAAACCATCCGCAAGGGGAAAAAAGATATTTCGGGGCACCCCTTCGAAGAGTGGTTGTGGCATGGCCCCACGCCTGATCGTGTACAGGGAACGATGTTTGCTCTCCATGGCAATGAGGTTGCAAAAGGAGCAGACAAGCCATTTGTGATATTTGAACTGTTCAATGGCTTCCGCGTATTGCAGTCGTCGGACTTGTCCGACGAGCAGAAAGAACGGCTTGGTTTGTACAAAGATCTGGAAAAGGCAACGCTTAGCCCAGCTGCGGCGCTAGCCTTGTGGGACAAGATTATTCCGACGTTACGTCGCCGTCCAGGTGCCTTTTAGGCTTGTCGTTTCACCCCGCGGGCCTTCTGGGAGTTTGACTGCCTCGCCATGGAAGCCCGGCAAAGCGGCTGGCTGGCCCGCAGCACCGTACGCAGCCTGCGCCCCGGCACCTACTTCGACCTCATCGGCCTGCCGCTCAATCCTGCCAATCCGAAGGCCGAACACCAATACCTTGCCGCCGACATCACCCATGTCGGCATCAACAACCTCAGCGGCGAAGCCATTGCCGCCATCGCCCAGCGCCTGGAGCAAGGCCATCTGAACACCGACAGCGAAGGACTCGCCACGGGAGACAGCCTCACCCCCATTAGCGCCCCCGGCGAACTCCCGGCCGAACTATTGAAACTCGCCATCGAGCGTGGCTACGGCAACACCTTCGACGCCCACGATCACACCCAGCCGTGGCGCCCGCAACTCGAAGACCGCACGGGTGCCCGCATCAACCCGCGCCCCACCGCCCCCGGCCCGATGAGCGCCCGCGTCGTCGGCCCCGACGGCCAGACCACCCCCAGCGGCCCCGACGAACTCTGGTGCGACGCGCTGGGCCGCGTCAAGATCCGCTTCCACTGGCAACAAGCCGAAGTACCGGAAGACCGAGACAGCTGCTGGGTCCGCGTCATCAACCGGCAAGCCGGACCGGGGATGGGCTGGCAATGGCTGCCGCGCATCGGGCAAGAAGTCCTTGTCGACTTCATGGGCGGCGACATCGACCGCCCCGTCATCCTCGGCGCCCTCTACAACGGGCAAGGCGAGGGCGGCATCACCGCCACGCCGGGCGGCCAAGGACAACAAGCCGCGAGCGACCCCCTGTTCACGCCCGCAGCAGACCACCGCCCCAGCGGCCAAGGCAACACCGCCGGCGGCCATAGCCCCGCCTGGCACGGCGCCGCCGAAACCAGCCACCACCACCCCGCCGCCCTCAGCGGCTTCAAGAGCAAAGAATTCGGCGGCGCGGGCTACACCCAACTCGCCCTCGACGACACCGACCAGCAACAACGACTCCAGCTCAAGACCACCCAACACGCCAGCGAACTCAACCTCGGCCACCTCATCCACCAAGCCGACAACTACCGCGGCAGCTTCCGCGGCACCGGCATCGAACTGCGCACCGACGCCTGGGGCGCGCTACGCGCCGGACAAGGCCTCGTCATCAGCACCTGGCCCATCACCCCCGCCCAACCTGCCGGCGACATGGCCCCCGCCATGGCACTCCTCAAACAAGCCGGCGAACTCGCCCAAACCCTCAACCAAGCCACCGCCACCCACCACACCGTCCAACTCGCCGCCCACCTTGGCACCCAAGGCAACAACCAATCCCGGGCCGACAACCAGGCAGCCCCCCTCAAAGCACTCCACACCATCGCCAGCGGCATGGTCGACGCCAAGGACCAAAACGCAGCCAAGACAGACGCCCACAACAAGAACACCCAAACCGCCGACAAACGCCCGCAGCTCACCGACCCCGCCATCCTCCAGGCCGGCAAAGCCGGCATCGCCACCGTTGCCGGGCAGAACCTGCAATTCGCCAACGGCGAAACCCTCGTCCTCGAAAGCGGAGAAGACACCAACCTCGCCATCGCCGGCAAAGCCAGAATCCACGCCGGCCAAGCCATCGGCCTCTTGGCCGGCGCTATCACGCCGGGTGAAGGCAATACCGGCATCAAGCTCATTGCCGCCAAGGACGACATCGACCTGCAGGCACAGAGCGACGAGATGAAGTTCCTCGCCAAGAAAGACGTCAAACTCATCTCCGCCACCCAGCACATCGACTTCGCGGCGGCGAAGAAGATACACCTCGCCGTGGAAGGCGGGGCGAGCATCACCATTGATGGTGGGATCACCGTGCAGTGCCCGGGGACGATCAAGGTGCATGCGAGCAAGAAGTCGTTCAGTGGGCCGACGAGCTTGAGCCGGGAGATGAATACGTGGCCGAAAACCACGTTTGATGACGCCTACCTTATCCGCAATCCGGCAACCGGCGAGCCACTGGCCAACACGGCGGTTGAAATCACCCGGGGAGATGGCTCGAAACTCAAGGTGATGACCGATGCCGCAGGCAAGACGCCGATTCAAAAGAGCGACCTTCTCGAAATCATCAAGATCAGCTTGCTGGATTAAGCAAAATGACTGAAGCCAACCACATCCTCTACGGCAGCGTTGTTGACAAAAATGGCGATCAATACAGCCAGGCGACCCTGACGCCGACTGACGACACCCAAGAAAAAATCGTGCTCGCCAAACCCTACGTCATTCCCATTCTGTTCATTCCGGGGATCATGGGGACAAATCTGCGCCACGCAAAAACCAAAAAGAAAGCTTGGCGCCCTCCCAATGCTGATCTGGCCGGTGCAGCGGACCTGATTGCCCAGCTTTTCAGCTACGCATTCAAGAGTACGGAAAAGCGGGCCGCCGATCTCACCACCCCTGCCGTCGAAATCGACCCCAGCGGTCCCGTGGATACCGGCGATAGCGGTTTGCCGGAAAAGGTTCTCGTCGCCCGTGGCTGGGGTGCCTTGATGCGCTCCAGCTATCATCCCTTCATGGGGAAACTGCAGCATCAACTGAATCAGCTTTCGGTCTATGACTTCAACCGTTGCGAGGCCGATTTGCAGGAATGGGCGAAAGAACAAGGGCAGGAGGCTCCTGCCGACTGGGGAGCGGCGGGCGGAGCGCCGTTGACCAAGGAAGAAATCCTGCATGCCGCCAATTACCAGTTCGACATCTGGGCTGGCGGCTACAACTGGCTGCAAAGCAACCGCGACTCCGGCGCCGCGATCAAGGAAGCCATCGAAAACGTCATCCTGCCGTATTACAACGAAGGTAAGAAAGTGACGGTCAAAGAAGCTCCGGATGGAGAAGGCAAGAACGAATGCAGCATCCAGCGTAAAAAGCCGAGCCGACCCCTTGCGGAAAAAGTGATCGTGGTCACGCATTCCATGGGAGGGCTGGTCAGCCGCTCGCTGACCGAGATTCACCAGTGCAACAAGGTGATGGGTGTTTCCCACGGTGTCCAGCCGGCGACGGGCGCCCCCGCCACCTACAAACGCATGCGCTCCGGCTTCGAGGGGGTGGAACAACTCTTCCTGGGGCGGAACGCCGCCGACGTGGTGGCAATTCTGTCGCAGGCGCCGGGGGGGCTGGAATTGCTCCCGACCGCCGATTACAACGACGGCAAGCCGTGGCTGAAAGTACGCGACAAGACCGACAAGGACAAGGTCATTCTTGCCCTGCCGGAAAACGGCGATCCCTACGAGGAAATCTACAACTCGCCGGCATGGTACGGCATGGTGCCGGAGGCCAATCTGGGCTTGATGACGCCGCGAGAGAAAGATTCTGGTGATAAGAAAGCTGAGGGAGAAAAATCACCACGCAGGACCTTAACAAGGACCATCAACAATGTACGCAAATTCCACGAAGCCATCGAGAAGAAATACAAGACTCCGACCTACGCCCACTACGGCGCGCAAGGGAAGCGCGACAAGGACAAGGGGCGCGGCGGCGTGCTGGGGAGTGGTCTGATGGCGAGCAAGAATCTCTTTACCTGGGGCGAGGTGGCCTGGGAAGGCGAAGGGGTTTCCAAGCTGACGCCCGGGCAGATTCTGATTGCCGACGATGACGGCAACGGTGAACTCAAGACCACCAGCGGCATCAAGCTCAGCATCGGCGAACCGGACTGCCCCGGCGACGGGACGGTGCCACTGCCCTCCGGCGAAGCGCCGGGCAAGGCTGGTATCGCCCTGAGCTTTGCGCACGGCCAAGGCAATCCGGGCAAGTGCAACGAGCATTTCAGTTACGACCACCAGGGGAGTTATGGCGACAAACATGGGCGTTCGCTGTATGCCTCGATGTATGCCATCATCAAGATTGCCCAACAGGCGCAATGGCACAAGAAATGAGCAAAGGAACGAGCATGAAAACAGGCTGGAAGACCCACGCCATCGGGCGGCATCTGGTAGATGTGCCGGGGGATGTGAAGCTGTTGGAAGATTGGAAAATTGCGGGTGATCCTTTGGAACCGCTGCCAATCAAGAGCGACACGCATTTCAAGCTGGTTGTCGAGCAGCGCGAGGCAGAGCTAAAAGCGACACCGCACAAGAAGCATCCTTCCCTGTTTATCGAGAAGGCAATGCATGCTCAGGGGGCGGTAACTCTGATTTCATGGGATGAACCGCATTCAGAGATTTTTTATCGCTCTGATAGCTACTTTCGAGCGGGTAAAAAAGCGATGAAATACTCAGGAGAGATTGATCCTGAACGTAAGAAAATTGCCCTTGATCGCCGTGAACGCTACGCTCAAGAATGGCGCGAACTCCGCCCCGGAGAAATTCCTGAAGGCATTGGTTTTGTGGCCGGTGACATGATCCTTGCGGACAACCGGTTCAATCGAGAAAGCTGGTCGCTGGTCATCCAGTTGGCAGGCAAGCCGGATGTCTCGCTCGAAATCTCGTCATTTGCGGTAGGCAAGGTCGATCCGGAACAAACACTGCGCAAACGGGCTGGTGGTATCGTGGCTGGCATGCTTGGTCTGGGACTTGGGCTGGTCCGCCTGCGCAACCGCGAGCGTCCTGTCGGGCCGATCTGGGCGGAGGAAATCCTCGTCGCGGGCACGCAGAACGGCAAACGTGGTTACGGTTTCAAGTGGGAAGCGCCGGGCAAAGCCGACTCGCTCGCCGAGCCACAACTGAACATCGAACTCGAAGTGGGCGAAAGCGCTTATAAGACCAACGCCCAATCCTTCGTCAACGACGAAGAGGCTCTCGCTTTGTGGGATGCCATCGTCGATTCCATTCGCCTGCGACCGGGAGCGGCATGATGGCAAACCGGCAAAGGCGACGGCTGCTTATCGGCGCGCTGCTCACTGCGCCCCTCGGCCTGATTCCACTACTCACGAAGCAGAATCAGATACCGACTCTGACTGTGCACGACGCCATTCGTTACCTGAACCACAAGGTCTTCAGAGTGGCGCATGAACAGCATATTGACGGACCTGCCAGAATCAAAACTTGAAAATCGGGCCGAGTCCTCTATTGGCGACAGGGCGGCATTCTTGAGGACTGGCCGGCTCGCCATGGAATCCCGCGAAGCCCGGCAAAGCGGCTGGCTGACCCGGAGCACCGTACGCAGCCTGCGCCCCGGCACCTACTTCGACCTCATCGGCCTGCCGCACGATCCGGCCAATCCGAAGGCCGAACACCAATACCTTGCCGCCGACATCACCCATGTCGGCATCAACAACCTCAGCGGCGAAGCCATTGCCGCCATCGCCCAGCACCTGGGGCAAGGCCATCTGACCCCCGACGACACAGGACTCGCCACCGGTGCCCCCCTTTACCTCTATCGGTACTCCCGGCGAACTCTTGAAATTCCTGAAATTGGCTGTGGACAGCGGCTATGGCAACCGCTTCGACGATCACGCTTCGCAAAGGCAAGCGCCAGATAGCCGGCTGGGCGAGGAATTGCTGGATTCCGGCAAGCGGGATGGCAAGGTCCAGCGTTATTTCGTCGCCGATAAACCTCTATTCGGTTATCCGGCTCTTTCATCCGCTATTCGAATAGATTCAGCAGCGAATCCAGGCCACCGTAGTTGATTGCGACATCCGCCTTGGCGCGGGTTGCCGGCTTGGCGCGGAAGGCGACGGAGAGGCCGGCCTGGGCCATCATCATCAGGTCGTTGGCGCCGTCGCCGCAGGCGATGACCTGTTCCTTGCGCAGCCCGAGTTCGTCGGTCAGGCGGGCGATGTGGCGGGCCTTGGCGGCGGCGTCGACGATGTCGCCGACGACCTTGCCGGTCAGCTTGCCGCCGGCGATTTCGAGTTCGTTGGAGGTGGCGAAGTCAAAGCCGAGTTCGATGCGCAGGCGCTCGGTGAAGTAGGTGAAACCGCCAGAGAGGATGGCGGTGCGCAGGCCGGCATTCTGGCAGGCTTCGAGCAGCTCGCGGGCGCCTTGGGAGAGGAGCAGGCGTTCGCCGTAAACACGGGCCAGGACGCGGGCGTCGAGGCCGGTGAGCAGGGCCAGGCGGCGGCGCAGACTTTCGCGGTAGTCGATTTCGCCGCGCATGGCGGCTTCGGTTACTTCCGAAACCTCGGCTTTCTTGCCGGCGAAGTCGGCGAGTTCGTCGATGCATTCGATGGTGATCAGCGTCGAGTCCATGTCGAAGCAGATCAGGCCGAAATCGGAGAGCTTCTTGCCCGGTTGCGCGAAGGCCCAGTCGAGCTTTTCGGCTTCGATCAGCGGGATCAGCGCATCGAATTCGGCGCTTCGGCTGGCGCCTTTCAGGCAGACCACTTGCGGCGGGCGCGGTTCGACGGCGGAGGCGCCGGTGGCGGATACGATACGTTCGAGCAGGAAGGTGGGCAGGGCGCCGCCCTGGATAATCAGGTTCATTCGGATATCAGAAGTCGGATCGTTGCTGCATGGTTGCCTTGCGCTCGACGGTATAGGTCCACCAGGGCCGGGCTACGTCGCCGCCCATGAAGCGGGTGATCGAGATGAAGGTGTCGAGCACACAGGGATCTTGCCGCTGCCCGGTAGCGATGCACAACTCGCCGTACAGCGCGTAGGGGTCGCGCCCCTTTAACTGGGCGGGTGCGTTGATGCCGAGCAGGTGCAAGTCTTTCGCCATGGCCCGGCCGATATTCGGCAAGTCGGTCAGGGTCTTGACGCGCTCGCGGACGACCTTGGCCGGGTTCATGGATGCGTCGGTGTTAGGCCAGGCGTTCCGGCAGCACGTCGCGCAGCAGCACGGCGGCATCGCGGATCATCTTTTCGGTGGTTTCCCAGCCGACACAGCCGTCGGTGACCGAGCAGCCGTACTTGAGCTGGCTGAGGTCGGCCGGAATGGGCTGGTTGCCGGCTTCGATGTTCGACTCGATCATCACGCCGACCAGCGACTTGTTGCCCAAGCGGATCTGGTTGACCACGTCGGCCATGACCAGCGGCTGCAGTTCGGGCTTCTTGGAACTGTTGGCGTGCGAGCAATCGACAACGATGTTGGCCGGCAGCTTGGCCTTGACCAGGGCCTGTTCGGCGATGGAGACCGAAACGGTGTCGTAGTTGGGGCGGCCGTCGCCGCCGCGCAGTACGACGTGACCGTAGGCGTTGCCCTTGGTGCGGACGATGGCAACCTTGCCGGTACCGTTGATGCCGAGGAAGGAGTGCGGCCGCGACGACGACAGGATGGCGTTGACGGCCACGCTGAGATCGCCGTTGGTGGCGTTTTTGAAACCGACCGGGGTGGACAGGCCGGAGGACATTTCGCGGTGGGTCTGCGATTCGGTGGTGCGGGCGCCGATGGCGGTCCAGGTGATCAGGTCGCCGTAGTATTGCGGCGAAATCGGGTCGAGGGCCTCGGTGCCGGTGGGCAGGCCGAGTTCGTTGATCTGGAGCAGGAATTCGCGGGCCTTCTGCATGCCGACATCGACGCGGAAGCTGTCGTCCATGAACGGGTCGTTGATGTAGCCCTTCCAGCCGACGGTTGTGCGCGGCTTTTCGAAATAGACGCGCATGATGATCTGCAATACGTCGCCGACTTCATCGGACAGCGCCTTGAGCCGCCGGGCATAGTCGAGGCCGGCGACCGGATCGTGGATGGAGCAGGGGCCGACGACCACGAAAACGCGCGGGTCCTTGCGGTCGAGAATCTTGCGCAGGAGGTTGCGGCCATGGGTGACCGTCTGGGCAGCCTTGTCGGAAATCGGCAGCTTGGCGTGGATTTCCTCCGGGGTCGGCATGGCGTCGAAGGCGCCTACGTTCAGGTTCTCGGTATTCTTGGTCATTTGGTCAGCTCGCGAATCATGTCCTTCACCGCCAATACCTTGTCGTTCAAGGTTGGGCAGTGACGTAAAAGGGAAATTTTATCCTGTCCGGCTAATTTATAGTTTCGGTTGTTCTGGATCAAATGAATAATCTTGATCGGCTCGATTGGCGGGTTTTTCGCGAACTCCGGGCCGAACTGCAGCGTGATCTGGTCGGCGGCGGCGTCCAGCTTCTGGATAAACAGCGGCTTGGCCATCAGGCGCAGGCGATGCGTGGCGAGCAGCGACTGGCCTTGCAGCGGCAATTCGCCGAAGCGGTCGATCAGCTCTTCCTGCATGGCGTCGATTTCTTCCGACGTTTCGCAGTTGGCCAGGCGTTTGTAGAGCGTCAGGCGCTCATGCACGTCCGGGCAGTAGGCGTCGGGCAACAGTGCCGGGGTACGCAGGTTGATCTCGGTGCTGATGCCGAGCGGCTGCGTCAGGTCGATGTTGGCCAGGTTCTTGCCCTGCTTGAGGTGGGCGACAGCGCGGTTCAGCATGTCGGCGAAGACGTTGAAGCCGACTTCCTGCATGTCGCCGGCCTGGTTTTCGCCGAGCACTTCGCCGGCGCCACGGATTTCCAGATCGTGCATGGCCAGGAAGAAGCCGGAGCCGAGCTCTTCCGACATCTGGATCGCTTCCAGGCGCTGCTTGGCCTGCTTGGTCATCGCCTTTTCGTCTTGCACCAGCAGGTAGGCATAGGCCTGGTGGTGCGAACGGCCAACGCGGCCGCGCAGTTGGTGCAGCTGGGCGAGGCCGAACTTCTCGGCGCGGTTGATCAGGATGGTGTTGGCGTGCGGGTTGTCGATGCCGGTCTCGATGATGGTTGTGCACAGCAGCAGGTTGGCGCGCTGGCTGGTGAAGTCGCGCATCACGCGCTCCAGCTCGCGCTCGTTCATCTGGCCGTGGCCGATGACAATGCGCGCTTCCGGCACCAGCTTTTCCAGCTTTTCGCGCATGTTCTCGATGGTGTCGACCTCGTTGTGCAGGAAATACACCTGGCCGCCGCGCTTCAGTTCGCGCAGTACCGCCTCGCGGATGATGCCGTCGGAAAACTTCGAGACGAAGGTCTTGATCGCCAAGCGCTTCTGCGGCGCGGTGGCGATCACCGAGAAGTCGCGCAGACCCTCCATCGACATCGCCAGCGTGCGCGGGATCGGCGTTGCCGTCAGCGTCAGCACGTCCACCTCGGCGCGCATGGCCTTCAGCGTTTCCTTCTGGCGCACGCCGAAACGGTGTTCCTCGTCGATGATGACGAGGCCCAGGCGGTCGAACTTGACCTCCTTGCCGATCAGCTTGTGCGTGCCGATGATGATGTCGATCTTGCCTTCGGCCAGCTCCTTCAGGGCTTGCGCCGATTCCTTAGCGGTCTTGAAGCGGGAAATCTCAGCCACCTTCACCGGCCAGTCGGCGAAGCGGTCGACGAAGGTCTGGTAATGCTGCTCGCAGAGCAGCGTGGTCGGGCAGAGCACGGCTACCTGCTTGCCGCCGGCCACGGCGCAGAAGGCGGCGCGCAGCGCGACCTCAGTCTTGCCGAAGCCGACATCGCCGCAGACCAGGCGGTCCATCGGCTTGCCCGACTTCATGTCTTCGATCACGGCGGCAATGGCCTGCGCCTGGTCGGCCGTTTCCTCGAAGCCGAAGCCGTCGGCGAAAGCCTCGTAATCGTTCGCCTCGAAAGCGAAGGCGTGGCCCTGGCGGGCGGCACGGGCGGCGTAGAGCGCTAGCAGTTCGGCAGCAGTGTCACGTGCCTGTTCGGCGGCCTTGCGCTTGGCTTTCTCCCATTGGCCGGAACCGAGGGTGTGCAGCGGCGCGGCATCCGGCTCAGCGCCGGAATAGCGCGAAATTACATGCAGCTGGGCTACCGGCACGAAGAGCTTGGCCTCGTTGGCGTAGTGCAGTTCGAGGAATTCCTGCTCGCCGGTGCCGAGGTCCATGCGCACCAGGCCCTGATAGCGGCCGATGCCGTGGCTTTCATGCACCACCGGGTCGCCGACCTTGAGCTCGGTCAGGTCCTTCAGCCAGTTGTCGAAGTTCGCCTTGCGCGCGGCCTCGCGCCGGGTGCGGCGCGGTGCGCCGGCGTACAGCTCGGTTTCGGTAATGAACGCGAATTGTTGTCCACTCGCCGGCAGCGCAAAGCCGGTGTGCAGCGGGGCCACACCCAGGGCCAGCGGCGCAGCACTGGCGATAAAGCCGGCGAAATCGGCGCTGGCCTCGGGCTTGACGCCGTGTTCGCCCAGCATGGCGGCCAGGGTTTCGCGGCGGCCGGCCGATTCGGCCAGCAGCAGCACGCGGCCCTTGAAGTCGGCCAGGTGGTTTTTCAGCTTGTGCAGCGGGTCTTCGGCACGACGGTCGACGGCGATGTCAGGCAGGGCGGTCGTCGCGGCATCAGTCTTGTTTTCCAGCACCAGCCGGCCGTAGTCCTTGGCGGCGGTGAAGAAGGCTTCGTCGGAGAGGAAGAGTTCTTCCGGCGGCAGCAGCGGGCGCGCCTTGTCACCTTGCAGCAGCGTGTAACGCGAGCGGGTTTCCTTCCAGAAGGCGGCAATAGCCCCCGGTGCGTCGCCATGGGTGACGAAGACGGCATCCTTCGGCAGGTAATCGAAAACGGTGGCCGTTTCCTCGAAGAAGAGCGGAATGTAGTACTCGATGCCGGCGCTGGCGATGCCTTGCGACACATCCTTATAGACACCGGACTTGGCCGGGTCGCCTTCGAAGGCTTCGCGGAACTTCTGGCGGAAGCGCGTGCGCCCCTTGTCGTCCATCGGAAATTCGCGCGCCGGCAGCAGGCGCACTTCCGGCACCGGGTAGATGGTGCGCTGGGTATCGACATCGAAGGTCTTGATGCTCTCGATCTCGTCGTCGAACAGGTCGAGCCGGTAAGGCACGGCCGAACCCATCGGGAAGAGGTCGATCAGGCCGCCGCGAATCGAATATTCGCCGGGCGAAACGACCTGCGTGACGTTGGCGTAGCCGGCCAGCGTGACCTGGCTGCGGAATTTCTCGGCATCGATGCGCTCGCCCTTCTTGAAGGCGAAGGTGTAGGCCGCCATGAACTCCGGCGGGGCCAGTCGGTAGACGGCGGTAGAGGCCGGCACCAGCAGGATGTCCAGCTCGCCCTGCATGGCCGCCCACAGCGTCGCCAGACGCTCGGAAACCAAGTCCTGGTGCGGCGAGAAGGTGTCGTAGGGCAGGGTTTCCCAGTCCGGCAACAGACGTACGCGCAGGTTCGCGCCGAACCAGGGGATTTCCTCGAGCAGGCGCTGGGCGTCGGCCGCATTGGCGGTAACGACGGCGAGCAGCTTGCCGCTGTGGCGAGCGGCGATTTCAGCGAGCGCCAGGGCGTCGGAAGAGCCCGCCAGTGACGGCAGGTCGATGCGGGCGCCGGGCTTGGGCAGGGCGGAAAAGGGGAGCAGGGGGGACGATGCGGACACTGCGAGGCGGATGGCGTTGCGGGGCTGGGATTATAGCCGCTTCGACCATGCCGGCCCGAGGGTGTTCCGGACTGGCCGTATCGGCCAGCATCGCGCGCAGCTCTCCGCCGGGAGTGCGCGCGAAGGGGGCGCTCAGCGGGCCGGAGTGCTCCAGACCTCCTTGCAGGTGGCGATCTCCTCGTCGCTCATCACCGGTTTGATCTGGCAACGCGCCTCCCAGGCCGCCTGGCGCTGCTGGCGTTCGAGCATGGCGAGTTCGCGGTTCTTCAGTGTTGCCGCGGCATCCTTACGCTTTTGCTCTTCCTCGGCGCGGAGGGCGGCCTGTTCGAGCAGTTGGCGCCGCTTTTCCTCGTCGGAGGCGATTTGCGCATTGCGGGCAGCAGCGTTTTCGGCATCCGCCTTGGCGCGGGCGGCTGCGCGTTCCTGGCGAATGCGTCGCTGGTTGGCGTCGTCTTCGGCACCAACCGGGGTGCCAGTAGCGCCATTGGCCGATGCGCTGCCCGATGGACTGTCGTCTGAGCGGTTGCGGGAGATCGAACTCCTGACCGCACCGCCGACATGGCTTTCGGCAGCGTGGCTATCATTGCCGTGAGGGTGTGACCCTGATGACGCGTGGGAGTGCGAAGAATGGGATCGCCCCTTGGCATCGGCGTCAAACGGAAGTGTGAGTGCAACGGTAACGATGGCCGGCAAAAGCCCCAGTTTTTTCATGTGGTTCCCCTTGTGTCGTGCTTTTTTGAGTTGGCGCATTTTATGCGAGAGCGGGAGACCGGTTGCGGGCATATTTCACATCTGGATATGGCTCGAAAGACTGGCCTGTGTGGCAAATTCGCTGTTCGACGGTTTGTGCAGGTGGAATAATGTTCCTCAAAATATTCATCAAGTACCTTGCTATAGGGAGGAATCATGTCCGCATTGCAGAGCAAGCTGTCGACTTCGCCGGAGGGCGAGTCGTTTTCCCTGCCAGAGCCGTCCGATTACACCGCCGAGTACGCGCGCGTCCAGGCGCTCGCTGAAGCTGCGCGGGCGGCCGGCCAGGAGGTCGTCGTCGTTATGGGCGTAGGCTTCGTCGGTGCCGTGATGGCGGCCATCGTGGCCGACTGCGAGGGGGCAGACGGCAAGCCGAGCAAGTTCGTGATCGGCTGCCAGCGTCCGTCGACGCGCTCATACTGGAAAATTCCGCTGCTCAATCGCGGCGTTTCGCCAGTCAAGGCCGAGGATCCGCAGGTCGATGTCCTGATTGGCCGTTGCGTGCGCGACAAAAAGACGCTGACGGCGACCTACAACAGCCAGGTGCTCGATCTTGCCGACTGCGTGGTGATCGATGTGCAGTGCGACTTCCTGAAGCAAGAGCTGGGCAACATGAAAACCGGCGAATGCGACATGGCTGCGCTGGAGGCGACCTTGAAAACGGTCGGCCAGCATATCCGGCCGGATTGCCTGGTGCTGATCGAGACGACCGTGGCGCCGGGAACGACGGAATTCGTTGCCTGGCCCATCCTGAAGAAGGCCTTTGCCAACCGTGGCATCGCGTCGGTTCCGTTGATGGCGCACTCGTACGAGCGGGTGATGCCGGGCCGGGACTACGTGGCGAGCATTCGCGATTTCTGGCGTGTCTGTGCGGGGTGCGACACGGCAGCCAGGACTCGGGTGGAGAAGTTCCTGCACGAGGTGCTCAATACCGAGAAGTTCCCGCTGACCGTGATGGATCGGCCGATCGAGTCGGAAACCGCCAAGATCGTCGAGAACAGCTACCGGGCGACCATCCTGGCCTACCTTCACGAGTGGTCCTTGTTCGCCGAGCGCAACGGGGTCGATCTGATCAAGGTGGTCGATGCGATCAAGATGCGACCGACGCACAGCAACATGATCTTCCCCGGCCCCGGTGTCGGCGGTTACTGCCTGCCGAAGGATGGCGGGCTGGGCTATTGGGCGTACAAGCATATCCTTGGTTTCGAGGACGGCGACAAGGTGTTCCGCATTACGCCGACGGCGGTCGATATCAACGACACGCGCGCGCTGCATGTCGCCGAACTGACTCGCGATGCATTGCGCAACATGGACCGCTACATTGCCGCCTCGCAGGTGCTGATCGCCGGCGCATCGTATCGCCAGGATGTCGGCGATACCCGTTACAGCGGTTCCGAACTGGTTGTCCGCAAGCTCACCGAAATGGGCGCCGAGATGCGGGCCCATGACCCTTATGTCGATCAATGGTGGGAATTTGCGGAGCAGGATGCTTACCCATCCTCAGGGTTGTCGTGGAAGCGCTTCTTCCGCAACCAGGACGAACTCTCGTCACTTACCGTCGAGCGCGACCTGGCGCAGGCGCTGAAGGGTGTCGATGCGCTGATACTGGCCGTGCCGCACGATGCCTACCGCCAGCTGACGCCCGAGCAGGTGGTGGCGTGGGCTGGCAAGCCGATTGCCGTGGTCGACTGTTTCGGCATGCTCGACGACGCGACGATTGCCCGTTACTTCGAGCTGGGCTGCGAGGTGAAGGGCCTGGGGCGCGGCCATATCCAGCGGATCAAGCAGGCTTGCCGCAGAGGCTGAGGGCCGGTCAAACGCAAAGATAAAGCCCCCGGAGACGGGGGCTTGTTGTCTGGCGGCAAGAAAAGCCGTTTCTGGCGACTACAGAATGCCCAGCACGTTTTCCGGCGGTCGGCCAATGGCGGCTTTCTCGCCATTGATCACGATGGGCCGCTCGATCAGGCGGGGATGGGCTGCCATCGCGGCAATCAGGGCATCCTGGTCCAGCGCCGGGTCGTCGAGGCCCAGTTCCGCGTATTCGGCCTCGTTCTTGCGCATCAGTTTGCGGGCGTCGTCAAACCCCAGGCGGGCGAGCAGGGTTTTCAGTTCCGCTGGCGAAGGGATTTGCTCAAGATAGGCGACCACGGTCGGCGCAATGCCTTTTTCCTGTAGCAACGACAAGGTCGCGCGGCTTTTCGAGCAGCGCGGATTGTGAAAGATGGTGACGGTCATGGATGGCCTCACATGCCGAGCGAATTGAGCAGGTCGTCGTGATCGTTGGAAGCGGGAACCGTCGTGGCCGCTTGCGGCTGGCCGTTGACCTGGGCGAGCAGTTCATCCGGATCGGGCGCCTCGCCGGCTTCGAAATCGTTCATCTTGATGAACTCGGTGCGGTCCATCGCCAGTTCGAGATAGAAAATATTGTTGCTGCCGGTATAGAAGGTCACGCGCCGCGATTCTGGTTTGTCCAGGTTGGTGTCGACGCTGAGCATGACCTGTTTGTTCAGGGCGAGCATCTTGGGCTGATTCTGGGTGATGTGCGTTTGCAGTTCGCGGGCGACCTTGCCGGTAAAGTCGCCGACGATCTGGTTCATCAGTTCTCCCATGACATTGCCGACTTCGTCCGAGGTGTGGGTGGTTGCCAGGCCTTCCTTGGCCATTCCCATATGCAGCATGTAGCTCGAGTACAACTCCATGGCCGCCGCCGCTGAAAAATTGATGACCACCAGGCCGGAAAAGCCGCCGTCGAAGAGCACGAAGCATCCGATGTCCGGCTTCAGGCAAGTCTTGGTAATGCGCTGAACCATGCCGGAGTAATGAATCTGGCTTTGCGTGGCGATCGAAAGAACCTTGGTGACCGAATTGCACAGGCTTCTGAGGATATCTTCGGTGCCGTAGACGATGGCGGTGTCGGGTGAGTTCATGGTTACGGATCAAGCCGGTAATTGGATAAATGGCATATATAGCACAGTTATCAGTCGTGATCGCGCGCGCTCATCGGAAAACTTCGGCGATCGCGGCCTGATTGGCATGCCATTGGACTTCAATGCCCGTGCCTTCTCCCGATTGTCGGGGAAGTGAATCGTCGATATTTGAAAGTGCTAGAATCGCCAGCGTCCCGCGATAAGCAATTTCTGCTCATCGGACTTGACCCCGTTGAGTGTTGGAAAAGGTAGAAAAATGGATACGAAATTGAACCAGGAGCGGCGCCAGAAGGCGCAGCGGCGCCTCTCGGATTTCGGGCCGCCAGAAGGCCTGACGGAGCGCCGGATCAATATCGAGCGACGTCTCTTCAATCTGGGTATCGGTAGCGCAGGCAACTGGGGTGTCGCATCGAACTCGGGTGGTTCGCGCGGCAACCCTGCCACCTGCTGATCGTTATCCGATCAGCGTTTTGCGACGCAGGCCTGCACGGCATCGGCTGCAGCCTCATCGCTGAGTCCGCTTTGTTCGGCAAAGTAGCCGCATAGCGGGCATTTGAAGCCGGGTGGGCAGTCATGCTCACGGGCACATTCGGTTTGCGTTACGTCGGTCAGCACCAGTTCGCGAACCGCCTCGCAGCGGGCGAGGGGTGAGTCGAAGTAGGACATATGGGTTTCCTCCCGTGTTGTATCTTGCTTATTCCAGCATAGTCGTCCGGTGGCGAATGTCCATTTCCGCCCGGACCGTGGCTAAGCGACGAGATACTCCGCGAACCACCTGCTGACTTCGGCCAGTGGACGATCGCCCGTTGCGAGTATGTGCAATTGGTGCGTACCACCCAGATGCGAAGCCGCACGCTGGTAGGCAGCCGATACTGGCGTGTCGTTGTGCTCGACAAGCATCAGCAAGGGGGCCGTCAGCAGTTCGAGTGCCTGCAGCCCGGCCCGGTCGATCATCCCCCCGTGGCAAACCAGCGCCCTGACCTGAATGTCGCGTTGCGCGGCGCAGCGAATGGCTGCCGGCGCCGTATCGCCGCGGGCGTGGATCCCCAGCGCCAGATCCTGCATGTCGCCGTCGTTACGTATCAGGTCGAGTACGTCGAGCAGTCGCTGGGCCAAACGTGGAACATTCTGTGTGGCATCGGCGAACTGCAATTCATGGGCGGTCAGCAAATCCATGCCCAATATGGCGAATCCACGAGCCGCCAGGCAGGCAAGCAGTGCGTCGTCTTCGGGAACGCGGTGCGAACGGGCGACCAGGATGAGACCCTTGGGGCTTTCCGGGAGATCGAGTTGGCCGTGGAGCGAGCCGTGCGGCGTGTGCAGGACGATATGGCGGATCATGGGGAGAGGCGGACGGGAATACGCCGAGGGCCGAAAGCATGGCCGTCGCGCCCAAGTGTTTGGGCAAAATGGCCGGCGATGGCGGTCTGGCAGTGTGGGCAATGGCCTTCGGCCGTCAGGTCGTAGCGGTGGATGGTGTACCAGTCGCGGACAATCAGGGCGGCTCGACAGTTTGGGCAAAATGTCGTGCCACCCTCGGGATCATGGACGTTGCCGGTGAACACGTAGTGCAGGCCGGCATCGAGGGCGATGCGCCGGGCCTGCGTCAGCGTCGAGGATGGCGTGGGCGGCAGGTCGTTCATCTTCCAGTCGGGGTGGAAGGCCGAAAAGTGCAGCGGTACGTCCGGTCCCAGTTCCCTGGCCACCCAGGCGGCCAGTTCGCCGATTTCGGCGGGGCTGTCGTTATGCCCGGGAATGAGCAAGGTGGTGATCTCCAGCCAGCAGTCGGTTTCATGGCGGATATAGGTCAGGGTGTCGAGGACAGGCTGCAGGTGGCCGACGCACAGCTTGTGGTAGAAGGCTTCCGTGAAGGCTTTGAGATCGACGTTGGCGGCATCCATCACGGCAAAGAATTCCCGCGCCGGTTGGCGATGGATGTAGCCGGCGGTGACGGCGACATTGCGGATGCCCTGTTCGCGGCAAGCCTGTGCCGTGTCGATGGCGTACTCGGCGAAGATGACCGGATCGTTGTAGGTGTAGGCGACAGCGTCGGCGCCATGGCGTTTGGCAGCGGCGGCAATGGTCTGCGGGCTGGCGCTGTCCATCAGGCGATCCATGTCTTTCGAACGGGAGATGTCCCAATTCTGGCAGAACCGGCAGGCGAGGTTGCAGCCGGCGGTGCCGAAAGAAAGAATAGCGCTACCCGGGTAAAAGTGATTCAGCGGTTTCTTTTCGATGGGGTCGATGCAGAACCCGGAGGATCGCCCGTAGGTGGTTAACTGCATTCGCCCATCGACCATCTGGCGGACGAAGCAGGCGCCGCGCTGGCCTTCGTGCAACTGGCAGTCGCGCAGACACAGGTCGCACTGGATTCGACCGTCGGGCAGGGCGTGCCACCAGCGCCCGGGGTGCAGCGTGGGGACTGCGTTCATGGTGGCGCCTCCTTCCATTTCGTCACGCCGTAGCGTTCGAGCCGGACGTCGGGGCCCCAGTAAGCGGCGGGCAAACCGGCCTTCTGCTTGAGGTGGGCCATGAACAGGGCCGGGGCGGGGAGTTGCTCCCAGACTTGGGGCAGGAAGGTCGCCCGGCGGCTGCCGCAAGAGAAAATGATGCCGTCCTCGCCCGGACGTAGTTGGGCCAGGGCGTCGGCTTCGTCGGTGAAGGGCAGCGCGATGGCAGGCGTCAGCAGCGAGACCTCGACGCGGGTAAGAGGCAATTCGGCAGCCACCAATGGCGGGAAACGGGGATCGCGAAAGGCAGCGGCCAGCGCGTTCTCCCGGACATCGACGCCAAGAGGGCGCCACGCTTCCAGGCTGCCGATACAGCCGCGCAATTGGCCTCGCTGGGTCAGGGTGACGAAGGTGGCTCCCGGTTCGTGCAAGGCAGGCAGATCGTCCGTCGGTCGCACGGCTTGGCCTAATTGGGAGGCAATCGCGTTGCGGGCCAGGATCAGCAGCGCGTGTCCGAGGTCAGGCATGGAAGTCGCCCTCCGCGAACGAGAATGCCGCGTAGCCGACCACGCGGTTGCGGTCCCCGGCGGTGTCGCCGGAATTGCACAGCGCGAGCAGGGTCGGTTTCAAACCGCGGCGGGCGGCGGCCAGTAGCAGGCCGTTGACCGGGTAGGCACCGCAGGCCTGTTCCGGGCGAATGCCGGTATCGAGTTGCAGGATGTGCTTGCAGGTGTTGCCGTCGACCTGGCGGGCCGTGGCGTAGGGCAGGAAGTGGGAGAGATCGGAGCTGACGACGATCAGGGTTTCCGGCCCTCCCCACAGGATATCCAGCACCTCAGCTACCGCCTCCGGGGCGGCATGCCCGACCGCCAGCGGGACCAGCGAGAAGTGCGGCAGGACGCGCTGCAGGAAGGGAAGATGCACTTCGAGCGAATGTTCGAGGGCATGCGCCTGTTCGCTGAACACGATCTGCGGCAGTTCGGCGATGTCGGCGATGGCCTGAAGGTCGAGCCGAATATTGCCCAGCGGTGTGGAAAAGGCCTCCGTTTCCGGGAGAGCAATACCCTGGACGGCAACCCGATGGGTCGGGCCGAGCAGGATCACGCGCCGGATATCCCCGGCCCATGGGGCCAGGGTGGTGTAGGCTTCGGCCGCCGTTGCCCCGGAATAGATGTAGCCGGCGTGCGGGGCGATCAGTGCCTTGGGGCGAATGGAGGCATCGTGGCTGGCCGCGGCGAGCAGCCGGTCCACGGCAAGCGTGAGCGTTGCCGGATCGCCGGGGTAAAAAGTGCCGGCAACGGCGGCGGGGCGTGTTTCGATCATGGCGTACTCCTCAGACGAGCAGCAATCCGGCGGCCATGCCACCCCCGATGGCGAGCAGGCCGGGCAAGGCGTGGCGGGCCAGCTTGCCGCCCCCGATGCTGACGACCAGGCCGATCTTGAAAACCAGGTTGGCCAGCAGTGCCAGCGCGACGGCGATCACGGCCTCGGCGCTGGCGATCTTTTCGAGGTTGAACATGCGCAGGGTGGATAGCACGCTGGCGTCGGCATCGGTTAGGCCGGAAACCAGGGCGACGATGTAAAGACCGCTGTTGCCGGCCCTGTCCTGTAACCAGGCGGAAGCCAGAAGAACAAGGGCGTAGAGCAGGCCGAAGGAAATGGCGGTTTTCAGTTCGGTCGGATTCTTCACTTCCGGCATCGGCAGGTTGTCTGCCGCGCTGAGAATCTTCCAGCCGTACAGTGCCATCGCCACGCCCGGCACGATGCCGCAGGCAAAGACCACGGCAATCGGCCCGGCCAGATGAGGGGCGACAACGCCGGCCACCAGCCAGAGACGGATCATGACCATGACGTTGGCGATCAGGATGACGATGGACGACATGCGGACGAGATCGTCGTGTTCGCGGGCATGGCGCGAGAACATCATGGTCGTTGCCGTGGACGACGCCAGGCCACCGAAGATGCCGAGCACGGCGGCGCCATGGCGGGCGCCGATGATGCGCAGCGCGAGGTAGCCGGCCAGCGCGAGGCCGGAAATCAGTACCACCATCCACCATATCTGGCGAGGGTTGATGGCGTTGTAGGGGCCGAAATCCTCGCTCGGCAGGATGGGCAGGATGACGAACGACAAGACAGCGAACTGGAGGATGGAATTGATGTCCTTCGGCGTCGTGCGCTGGCTGAGCTGTTTCAGCTCGGCCTTGAAGTAGAGCAGGATGGTGGTGGTGATGGCGAGCATGACCGCCAGTGCGGCGTAGCCCAGCCAGACGGCGGCGCCGAGGCCGTAGGTGATGACGATCGCTGCTTCGGACGTGAAGCCGCGATACTGCTCTTCCTGCTGCGACGAAAAATTGGAGGCGATCATCGCGCCGGCCACTACCAGCAGCCCGAACGCGAGCAGCCAGTGGCTGCCGGAGCGCTCGTCGAGCAAGGCGAACAGGCAACCGAGCATGGCCACCAGCGAAAAGGTGCGCAGGCCGGCCGCCGAGTCGGGGCGGCGCTCGCGTTCCATGCCGATGAGCAGGCCGATGCCTAGTGCGGTGGCGAAGGCCTTGACTGGCTCGACCAGTTCGGGGACGACGAAACTCATGCCATTCCTCTTTTTCGGGTGTTCTTCAGTAAAATTAAGCCATGCCACGCCATTACGCAATCGTTCCCGCTGCCGGCAGCGGTTCCCGCTTTGGTGCCGAGAAGCCCAAGCAATACCTCGACCTTCTCGGCCGCCCGCTTATCTTCCACACCCTGTCGGCCCTGGTGGCCTGCCCGGATATCGAGCGGGTGTGGGTCGTCCTCGCGCCGGATGACCCCTGGTGGCCGCGCTACGACTGGTCCGAACTGGGGGCCAAGCTGGAAACGGTGCGCTGCGGCGGGGCGACGCGTGCCGAAAGCGTGGCCAACGGGCTGCAGGCGGCGGCCATGGTCGCCGCCGACGACGACTGGGTTCTGGTGCATGATGCAGCGCGCCCCTGTCTGTCGGCATCCATGCTCGATACCTTGTTTGCCGACCTGGCCAGCGATCCTGTGGGCGGCATCCTCGCCGTGCCGGTCGCCGATACCGTGAAACGTGCGGATGCGGAGCAGCGCGTGGCGGCGACCGAGCCGCGGGATGGCTTGTGGCAAGCGCAGACGCCGCAGATGTTCCGCTACGGCTTGCTGGGCGAGGCGCTGGCGAAGTGCCGCGCGGTGACCGACGAGGCAGGCGCCATCGAAGCATTGGGTCTCAAGCCGAAACTGGTGCGCGGCGACACCACCAACCTGAAAGTCACCTATCCGGCCGATCTTGCCTTGGCCGCCATGATTCTGAGGGCACGTAAATGAATTTCCGCATCGGGCAGGGCTACGATGTCCATCAACTGGTTGCCGGCCGCAAGCTGATTCTCGGCGGCGTCGAGATTCCGCATGTCACCGGGCTGCTCGGTCATTCCGATGCCGATGCGCTGCTGCACGCCATTACCGATGCCTTGCTCGGCGCGGTGGCGCTGGGCGACATCGGACGTCACTTCCCCGACACCGATCCGCGCTACAAGGGGGCCGACAGCCGCGTGCTGCTGCGCGGCGCGGTGGCTTTGCTGGCCGCTAAAGGATGGCGGCCGGTGAACGTCGATGCGACGATCATCGCCCAACAACCCAAGCTGGCGCCGCACGCTCCGGCCATGGTGGCCAATGTCGCCGCCGACCTGGGCATTCCGCCCGATGCGGTGAATATCAAGGGCAAGACCAACGAACGCCTGGGTTATCTCGGGCGGGAGGAAGCGATCGAAGCCCAGGCGGTCGTCCTGGTCGAGCGTGTCGGCTGAACCACCCGGGAAAAACCAGGAGCGGCCGGTAACGGCCAGGGTCTTTTTCGCGTTGCACCCACCCGAGACCGTTGCAACGGCGCTTGCCGAAGTGGCACGGCGCACTGCGGAGCGACAAGGGGGGCGTCCCACGCGCGGCGACACGATACACCTGACATTGGCTTTTCTGGGCGACATTCCAGTCGCTGAGCTGCCCAGGCTCCAAGCCGTGGGCGACAGGGTTCGTGGTGCCCTTTTTTCGTTGCGGATCGACCGCTTGGACTACTGGCGGCACAAGCGCTTGCTATGGGCCGGACCTTCCGAGGTGCCACGGTGCTTGCGGGATTTGCACAAGCAACTGCTGGCGGCGCTTGCCGAATCGGGGTTTCGGGGCGACTTGAAGGGAGGCGAATTTACCCCGCATATCACGCTGGTGCGTCACGTGTCGTTGGAAAATCCTGATTTGACGGGGCTTGGCGGCGATCCGACGTGGCCGCTCGATTGGCCTTGTTCGAGCTTTGCCTTGCTTAGGTCGGAGTTGAGTTCGGCCGGGCCGAATTACACGCTTCTTCGAACGTTCACCCTGGCTTGAAAGGGGGGCGCCAGGCTTCCTCCGAAAAACTCGACACGAACCCTGCCGAAAGGCTAAAGTTTCTCCGCCGAATGTCGGTAATAGGCTGGTAGGCTGGTAGGCTGGCTGACAATAAATGCTATGTGCGGGTTCGGAGTCGTCGAGGATTCCGACCAAACAAGGGGGAGCTTTTTGGGGGTTGTCGGGCGTTCGGAAACCGTGGCTGCGTTGCGTGTCCTGATTGTCGAATCGGCAAGCAGGGACGGACAGCGTTTGCTGGATGCAATCCAGGGTGGCACGACGGTCATCGAAGGATGTCTCGTTGCCGATCCGGAAATCCTTGCTTCCAGGTTGCAAGCCGAGCAGTGGGATGCTTTCGTGTTGTCGTGCACCCTGCCGGAGTTGCCGGCGCTCGATGCCATGGCGCTGTTTCGTAAACAGGCGCCGGCGGTGCCCGTCATTCTTAGCATCGAGCGCGGCGCCATGGATTTTCCCTTCGAGTTGCTGGAGAACGGCGCGTGCGACTTCGTTTTCAAGAGCAATCCGTCGCGGCTGTTGGCGGTGATCGAACGCGAATGCGCAAAGAGCAGTCTGTCGCGGGCCGGGCAGGAGGATGTGGCCGGGACGATCGATTCCCTCCCTGCAAGCGAGGGAATTGCCCGCTTCCAGCAACTTTCCAGCAATCTTCCCGAGTGCTATTGGCTGGCGGATGCCGAGACCCGGGCGATCACCTTCATCAGTGCCGGCTACGAACACATCTGGGGCCAGCATGTCGACGCGCTATACGCAGATTACCGGGACTGCTTGACCTATGTCCACGAGGCGGATCGCGAGCGCGTTGCCGATGCCATGCAGGCCCATCGCGAGGGTGGGCTGGATATCCGGTTCCGTGTGCTGCGGCCGGGTGACGGGCTGCGCTGGCTGCATGCCCGCAATTTTCCGGTGCGCAGCGAGGGAGGGAAAGTACTGAGCGTCGGCGGGGTGGCGACGGATATTACCGGCCAACTTGCTTCCAAACTGAACTTATCCTATTACACGCATTTCGATGCACTAACCGCGCTACCCAACCAGTGGATGTTCTACGACCAGGTGCAGCGCATGATCGCCTTGTCCCGGCGTAGCGGCTTGCCGCTGAGCGTGATGGTGGTGGATGTTGACCGCTTTCACGAAGTGAACCAGGCCCTGGGGTATGCCGCCGGCAACGAGCTGCTGCGGCAGATGGCGGGGCGGCTGTCGGGCTCGCTGCGCGAATCGGATTACCTGTGCCGCCTGGGGGGCGACGTGTTCGGGATTCTGCTGCCCGAACTGGCCGATAGTCAGCAGGCCGGCATTGTCGCCCGGCGCATTATCGAAACGCTGATCATGCCGGTCCGGGTTGCCGGGCAGGACGTGTTCGCGACGGCGAGCATCGGCATCGGCTTCTACCCGCAGGATGGCCAAGAGGTTCATGAATTGCTGAGCAATGCCCAACTGGCCGGAGCGCAGGCGAAACAGCAGGGGCGCAACAGCTACCAGACGTATTCCTCGGGCATGCAGGATCACATGCGCGAACGCATGTTCCTCGAAATCGACCTGCGCAACGCCACGCTATGCGAAGAGTTCGTCCTCTATTTCCAGCCGAAGGTGAGCTGTGCCGATGGGCGCATGACGGGGGTCGAGGCCTTGTTGCGCTGGAAGCATCCACGTCGCGGTATCGTGTCGCCGGACCAGTTCATTCCCTTGCTCGAAGAGACCGGACTCATCGTTCAGGTCGGCCGCTGGGTACTGGAAGAAGCCTGCCGGCATGCCGTCGAATGGCAGCGGGCAGGGCTGAACATGCCCAGCGTTTCGGTGAATCTCTCGGCTCGCCAGTTGCAGTCGGAAACGCTGCTGGCCGACGTGGCGACGACGCTGGAGGAGACAGGGCTGCCGCCGTCCTGCCTCGATCTGGAAATCACCGAGAGCATGCTGATGCACAATGCCGAAACAGCCATTCGCACGCTGTCGGCATTGAAGAAGATGGGCGTCACCATTTCGCTGGACG
This sequence comes from Dechloromonas sp. ARDL1, assembly GCF_051122455.1. NCBI lineage: Bacteria > Pseudomonadati > Pseudomonadota > Betaproteobacteria > Rhodocyclales > Azonexaceae > Dechloromonas > Dechloromonas sp. ARDL1. The sequence continues at coordinate 1,461,138 of NZ_CP168939.1, read as the reverse complement.
ATTTCGGTACTGGCTATTCCAGTCTTGCCTACCTGAAGCGTTTTCCGCTCGATGCGGTCAAGGTGGATCGCTCTTTCGTCCAGGATATCGCCGCCGATTCGGACGACGCTTCGATCACCCGGGCGGTGATCACCATGGCCCACCACCTCAAGCTCAAGGTGGTCGCGGAGGGGGTGGAAACACCCGAACAACTGGCCTTGCTGATATCGCACCAGTGCGACGTGATCCAGGGCTACTTTTTCTCCCGCCCCTTGCCGGCCGATCAAATGACCAGCGTGTTGCTGGCCGACCAGCGGTTGCCGAGCAATCACCTCAACACCGGTAGCCGCAAGCCGATGGCGCTATTCGTCGCGGTTACCGGGTTCGATGAAGTCATTTCATGGCTGGGTAGCGAAGGGCACCGCGTCTGCGCCGTCCCGGACGTAGCCGGTGCGACGCAGTGGTTGTCCGGAAATCTGGTCGATGTGCTGGTGTGCGGTGCGCCCCGCAAGGGTTTCGATTCGGCGGCACTGATTCGTCTGGCCGGCGAATTGCAGCCGCGCTGCGAGCGGATACTGCTCGCCGACAGCCGGCAATGGAGCCGCAAGTCGGTTGCCGAACTGAGCGGCTCCGGTTTGGTACACCGCCTCATCCATCTGCCAGTCGAGCCGGATGCTTTTCAGCGGATCGTTGATGAAGCACTGACCCGCCGGCATATTTCGGAGGAATATAGCCGCCTGTCGCACGAGGTCGAAGTGGTGGAGCGCCAATTGGTACAGGCCGAAGAGGATCGCCGCCGACTGTCCGACGAAAACATGGCACTCCAGGCACAGGAGCGACAGGGATATCGGGTATTGCAGGAGGTGCTGACAGCACTGCCGACTCCGGTGATCGGGGTCGATGTCGATGGTTGGGTGGCATTGCTCAACGAGGCAGCAATTCACCGTTTTGCTGAGCGCGGCATAGCTCCGGGCGTTGCGTTGTCAGGCGTTCTTCCTGAATTGAGCGAGGATCTCGCGGGGGGGCGTGTGTCGATTGACGGCATCGATTATTGTTGTACTTCCCAGCGCATTGGGATGGCATCTCAGGCAGAGGGCCGCCTCTTTCTGTTGACCGAGATCGGAAACAGAACATGAAGAGCAGGATTTCCACAGAAACCGCGCTTCCCGGCATGTCACTGAGCGAAGCGGTGCTGGACGATGCAGGGCGGGTGCTGGTGCCGGATGGTGCGGTATTGACCGAGTCCCTGATTCACAGCCTTTTGCGTCGGGGTGTCGCGGCATTGTGCGTGGACCAGGCAGTCGAGGAGGATCCGGCCGAGCGCGAAATCAGGCATGCCCGGATTGCCCGGTCGGTCGCGGTTTTCTTCCGCCAGGCGGGCGACGGGGCTGGGACAGTGGCGTTGCGGGAGGCGATATGTGCCTTTCGGATGGAGCGCGGAGCGTGAACCTGCTCACCCACGATGAAATTGTCTTGCAGCTCCGGCAATTGCCGGCGCTGCCCGCGGTGATCAATGAAGTCTTGGCATCATTCGGCAACGACGAGGCGGATATCGGCCGGATATGCCTGTTGGTTGCCCGCGACCAATCGCTGACGGCACGTTTGCTGCGAGTAGCCAATTCATCCTTCTATGGGCTGCAATGTCGCGTTGCGACGATCAACGAAGCCGTCGTCGTTCTTGGCTTCCGGGCCGTGCGCAGCATGTTGCTGACGCTGAGTGTGAACGGTGTTTTCGATAAACAGGATTGTCCCGGTTTCGAGCCCCGTGCCTATACGCGGCACTGCGTCGGGGTCGGGCTGGCGGCACGGGCTATCGCCGAAACGACCGGCCGCAATCCCGATCAGGCCTTCGCCGGCGGAGTCTTGCACGACATCGGGCAATTGGTTCTGGCCAGTATTTTCGGGGCGGCTTACGCCCTGGTGCTGGCCTATCGCAGGGAGCACGATTGCCCCCTCGCCGTGGCCGAGCGCGACATTCTCGGCACGGATCACGCCATTGTTGGCGGATTGTTGGCCGATGCCTGGAATTTCCCCGCCTCCTTGCGTTCGGCCATTGTCGAACATCATGCACCGTCCGCGGCCTCGGCAGATTCACTGGCCGATCTGATTCATGTTGCGGATGCCGTCGCACACGGCCTGGGGCTGGCGGGAGACGACTGCGACCTGGTGATGCCGGTCGATCCTACGGCGTGGCAAAGGCTCGGCCTGGACCGGGTCAAGCTGGCCAGTATCCTGCCGCGTGTGGTTGATGGCCTGGAAGAGGCCAGCCAGGCTTTCAGCGCCTGATCGGCAGCGACAGGCGGGCGAGCAGGCCGCCGCCCGGGTTGGGCAGGAGTGCCAGGTGTCCATCGTGCAGTCGGGCAACGCGCTCGACGATGGCAAGGCCGAGCCCGGTGCCGGTTGCGTTGCTGCGCGCTGCTTCCAGTCGGGTGAAGGGGCGTTTCAGGCGGTCGACTTCGCTGGCCGGCACGCCGGGGCCGTGGTCGGCGACTTCGATATGAATGTCTTGCGTATCGGCTGATAGATGGAGGCTGATCTCGCCGCCGGCATATTTGGCCGCGTTGTCGAGCAGGTTGGTGACAGCGCGGGCGACTGCCTTGGGGCGCAGCTTGACTTCCTCCAGCACCGGCAGGTCGGTACGAATATCCCGGCCGACATGACTCTGGCGGGCGGCAACGGACGCCAGTAGCGCCGGCAGGTCGGTGAGTGCCGGGGGCTCCCCGGATTCGGCGCGGGCGTAATCCATGAACTGGGAAATCACGCCTTCCATCTGCTCGATGTCCGATACCACGCCCTGGCGGGCATTTTCGTCCGATACGCTGAGCTCGGCCTCGAGCCGCAGGCGGGTCAGCGGGGTGCGCAAGTCGTGCGAGATGCCGGCGAGCACTTCGGAGCGCTCGCGCTCATTGCGCTGTAGATCGGCGGCCATGGTATTGAAGGCGGCGGCGAGGCGCTTCAGTTCATCGGCGCCATCTTCGGGCAGCGGTTCAGGTATTTGGCCTCGGCCGACCGTTTCGGCAGATCTGGCCATCGCCTTGAGCGGCCTGCTGATACGGGATGCGATGAGCCAGGCGACGCCGAGCGCAAGGGCTACGGCGAGCAGCCCCCAGGTCAGCCAATGCTGCGCGAATCTGCGGGCTGCCCGCTCGCGTGGCAGGACCAGCCAATACTCTTCTTCGTCGGCATCGTCCAGCCGGAAGCTGACCCAGAAGCCTGGAACGCCATCGACGCTGGCTGCGATCCGGGTGTGGTCGCCCAGACGGCGATGGATCTCTTTTTGCAGCAGGGTGAAAAAGCGTGAATCGGGCATGGCCTCAATCTGATCGCTGGGTTCGGCTGGCAGGAGGCGGATGCCTTCGCGGCTGGAAAACTCGGCAAACAGGCCAAAGCGGCGCTCGGGGGCGGCGGCGAATAGTGATGCCCGGATCAGGTTGACAGCGGAAGCCGCCAACTGGGCGGTTTCGCGGGCACGTGGCTCGGCATCCATGTAGCGGAACAGGCTGAGCCAGGCTGCCGTCGTGAGCAGGACCAGGATGGCGAGCAACAGAAAGGTACGCGCCAGCAGCGTACGGGGCATCGACTCAATCCCGAGGGGTGCCGTCCGGCACGAAGACGTAGCCGAAGCCCCAGACGGTCTGCAGGTAGCGCGGTTGCGCTGGATCGGTTTCGATCAGTTTGCGCAGGCGGGAAACCTGGACGTCGATGGCACGGTCGAAGGGCCCTTGTTCGCGGCCACGGGCCAGCGTCATCAGCTTGTCGCGCGACAGCGGCTGGCGCGGGTGCTGGAGCAGCACCTTGAGTACCGCGAATTCGCCCGTGGTCAGCGGCTGCAATTCATCGCCGCGCTTGAAGGTACGTGCGGCGAGATCAACCTCGATGTTGCTGAAGCGTATGGTTTCCGCCTCGCCTTCGGGGGCGCCGGGAGGCCTGTTGCCCTGGCGCCGCATGACGGCATGGATGCGGGCGAGCAGTTCGCGCGGGTTGAAGGGTTTGGGCAGGTAGTCATCGGCACCCATTTCGAGCCCGACGATGCGGTCGACCTCGTCGCCCTTGGCGGTCAGCATGATGATCGGCGTCTGGTCGCCCTGGCCGCGCAGGCGACGGCAGATCGACAGCCCATCCTCGCTTGGCATCATCAGATCAAGCACGATGAGGTGGAAATGTTCCCTGGCACGCAGTTTGTCCATCTGCTGCCCGTCGGCGGCAGCCTTGACCTCGAAACCCTGTTCGCCCAGGTAGCGCGTCAAGAGATCGCGCAGCCGGACATCGTCATCGACGACGAGAATGTGGTGGTGTTGTTCGCTCATGCTGGCAAGGATAAGGGCTGACGATGAATGAAGCGCATCAAATGGTAACAAGCTTTTGCAGCGCTTGGCCGGGAAACATATTCTTACATCTGGGCCGACTTGCCGTGCGTCTGCGGAGGGACAATGGTGCCGTCCCGTCATCCGGCCGCTACAATTCCTGTCATGAAACGTCTTCTCGCCTGTTCCGTACTCCTTCTGGGTCTGCTCGGCCCGGTTGGCGGCGCGTGGGCGCAGCAGGGGTATTGGCGCGATCTGCCGCCGGATGAAAGACGGCAGATGCGCCAGCAGATGCGCGAGCACTGGCAGCAGGAACGGGAGGTTCGCCGCGACGAACCATCGCCGCGCTGGCGCGACATCCCGCCGGAGGACCGGCGGCGTCTACGCGACGATATGCGCGAGCAACGTGGCCTTCAGGAACCTCATGACTTCCGTGGCGGTGGTGGTGGGCGGGGCTGGCGGCGCGACTGAATCGCTGAAGCGGCGAGGCTCCGGTAAAATGCCGATCCATGTTGATCCTTGCCCTTGAAACTTCCACCGAACTCGGTTCCTGCGCGCTGTGGCGCGATGGTGCGATTACCGAACGCCGTTGTCCGGAAAAGCGGCCGCATTCCGAAACCTTGTTGCCGCTCGTCCGCGATTTGCTGGCGGAGTCCGGTGTCCGGATCGGTGATCTCAATGCGATTGCTTTCGGCGTCGGTCCGGGGGCTTTCACCGGCTTGCGCGTGGCTTGCGGCGCCGCACAGGGGCTGGCGGTCGTCGCCGGCTTGTCGCTGATTCCGGTAACCAGCCTCGAGACGCTGGCGGCTAGCGCCGGTGCCGACCGTGTCCTGGCGCTGCTTGATGCGCGCATGGGCGAGGTGTATTCCGCTTGCTACGAGCGAGAGGAGGCGGGCCACGCCCTGCGTGGGGAGATTCGTGTTTCGGCTCCCGCCGACATCGTGCTGCCAGCCGATTCCGGCTGGCTGGCCTGCGGTAATGGACTGATGGCCTATCCGGAGCTGCTCGATCGCGTCCGCAAGGCCGGCCTTGCCATCGAGCCGGGCAGCTTGCCGACGGCGGCTACGGTGGCTGCCATTGCCGCCGGAAAGGCCGCGCGCGGCGAGGGGATTGATGCTGCCGAAGCGGCTCCGCTGTACGTTCGCGACAAGGTGGCGAAAACGGTGGCCGAGCGCATGCGGGAAGGCGGAAAGGCGTGAACGGCCTGGGGATTTTGGCGGAATTCTTTCCGATGAACGAACGCGACCTGGCTGCGGTGGCGGCACTGGAGGCCACGCTGCAGGTTTTTCCCTGGTCGCACGGCAATTTCGCCGATTCCCTGGCTAGCGGTTACAGCGTCTGGGTGCTGCGATTGGGTGGCGACCTGATCGGCTTTTCGGTTGTCATGTCGGTGATCGATGAAGCACATCTGCTCAATATAGGCGTTTGCAAGCGCTATCACGGTCAGGGCTACGGGGCGCGGCTGCTGCGCCATGCCATGGAGTGTGCACGCCTGGGCGGGGCGAGCAAGCTCTTTCTCGAGGTCAGGCCTTCCAACGATCGGGCCGTCGCGTTGTACCGGCATTTCGGATTTCGCCAGATCGGCACGCGCAAGGGCTATTATCCGGCCATAGTTGGTCGCGAGGATGCGCTGATTTTTGACAAGGAACTGGCGGCATGAGCTTGAACCGGGAACAGATGCTAGTCGAGATGGGGATTTCGCCGATCTGGGTATTGCGCGATGCGCCGGCAGTCGAATTTGACGTGGCGCATCAGATCCAGGAGGCAGCGCAACCTGTGCCATCGGCGGCAGCGGTTGCCGAAGCGGCTCCGCTCCCCGTTCAGCATGTCTATCAAAAGAGCGAACCGTCCTCGCCGGCCACGCTGGATGTTGGCGCGCTCGACTGGCCGGCGCTTGCCCGACAGGTTGCTGGGTGCCGTGCCTGTTCGTTGTGTGAACAGCGCAAGCAGGCCGTGCTCGGTGTTGGGGATACCAGTCCGGACTACCTGTTCATCGGTGAAGGGCCAGGTGCCGACGAGGACGCCAAGGGCGAACCGTTTGTCGGACAGGCCGGAAAGCTACTGGATAGTATGTTGGCAGCGCTCGACATCGCCCGGGGCAATCGTGTTTACATCGCCAACGCTGTCAAATGCCGCCCGCCCGGCAACCGGACGCCGGAGCCGGCCGAAATGGCAGCTTGCTGGCCTTATCTGGAGCGCCAGATTGCGCTGCTCAAGCCAAAAATCATCGTTTTGCTGGGCAAGGCGGCCGTGCATGCCGTTCTGCACGATGACAAATCGCTGGCTAGCTTGCGCGGCAGGCGTTTCGATCATGCCGGCATTCCGGTGGTGGTGACTTACCACCCCGCCTACCTGCTGCGCAATCTTCCCGACAAGGCCAAGGCCTGGGAGGATCTGCTCTTCGCGCGCCGTACCTTGCGCGAGCAGACGACACCGGAACTACCTTTTTAGTAAGCCAGCCGCACGCCCTGGCATGCGACAGGGCTGGTTAGTGGTGCGTCGTGTCGTCCAGGTGCCGGACGTCGTCCTGGATCGCCTGGTTGGCGATGTGGCGTTGGCGGATCATGTACATCAGGCCGCTGACGCAAAGCCCGAACAGGGTAACGACCCAGTAGATCGACACATCCATCTTGATCATCAGGTAATACAGTCCGGTCATGACCAGGATGGAAATGTTTTCATTGAAGTTCTGCACGGCGATCGAGTGTCCTGCACCCATCAGGATGTGTCCGCGATGCTGGAGCAGGGCATTCATCGGCACCACGAAGAATCCCGACAGGCCGCCGATGAGGATGAGCAAGGGTACGGCCAGCCAGATGCTGTCGACGAAATTCATGATCAGTACGATCAGGCCCATGGCGATACCGAGAGGAATGACACGGACCGACTTGCGCAAGGTGATGTACTTGGCGGCGATGATCGCGCCGGCCGCGACGCCGACAGCTACTACACCTTGCAGCATCGATGCCTTGGACAGCCCCAGATTGAGCGCGACCTCGGCCCATTTGATCACGATGAACTGTAGCGTGGCGCCGGCTCCCCAGAACAAGGTGGTAACCGCCAGGGAGATTTGACCGAGCTTGTCGCGCCAGAGCAGCGCAAGGCAGTGGTTGAACTCATGGATCAGGAACCAGGGGTTCTTCTTGAGCTGCTTGTGGTCGACACCCGTGTTCGGGACATAGAGATTGAACAGCGCGGCAAGTAGGTAAAGCAGCGCAATGACCGACAAGGCCATTTCGCCGACGGTGTCGACACCGGTGTCGAGGATCGGAAAGTCAAAGGAAAGCAAGTGCTGGGCGATGTCCGGACGAATCAGCATGCCGCCGATGAGGACGCCCAGGATGATGGCGCCGACGGTCAGGCCCTCGATCCAGCCGTTGGCGACGACGAGCAGGCGATGCGGCAGGTATTCGGTAAGAATCCCGTATTTGGCTGGCGAATAGCAGGCAGCCCCGAGGCCGACAATGGCATAGGCAACCAGCGGATGGGCGCCGAAAAACATCATGCTGCAACCGACGATCTTGATCGTGTTGCTAATGAACATGACGCGCCCCTTTGGCATCGAATCGGCAAAGGCGCCGACGAAGGCCGCCAGGACCACATAAGAAACCGTAAAGAATGTCTTGAGCAGCGGCTCGTATTCGGCTGGCGCCTGCATCTCGCGCAGGGCGGCGATGGCGGCGATGAGCAGGGCGTTGTCGGCCAGCGCTGAAAAAAACTGCGCTGCCATGATGATATAGAAGCCGAATGGCACGAAAGTCTTGTCTCTTATATAACTTTGGGCGAGGTTTATACCACGCTCAGGATTGGGCGCAAGGCTTGCGCGTTTTTGGGTCTTGTGCATGTCCTTGTCGCGCCGGAAAAAACACGCAGTCTGTGTCGTGGCGATGACGTACTGATGACGCGCCGGCATTTTTTCAATCATCAATATTTTCTTTAGGAAGCTATCCGGTCGCCCGGAACCTCTTTGGAATGTGATGAAATAGCGTCCGCACACTCTTCGGGAGAATCAATATGGCGGATCGGCGTTTGCAGGTTTTTCATGCCGTAGCCAAACACCTGAGTTTTACGCGGGCAGCCGACGCCTTGTTCATGACGCAACCGGCTGTCACCTTCCAGATCAAGCAACTGGAGGAGCAGTACAGCACGCGTCTCTTCGAACGTCGGCATGGCAGCATTTCGCTGACCCCGGCCGGGGAACTGGTGCTGTCGTATGCCGAGCGTATCCTGGCGTTGTCGGACGAGATGGATACACGCCTGTCCGAAATGACCGGGGAGATGCGCGGCCCGCTGCTGGTCGGTGCCAGCACGACTATCGCCGAATTCATGCTGCCGCGCGTACTGGGTGAATTCAATGCCTTGTATCCGCAGGTTCGTGCACGGCTCATCGTTGCCAATTCGGAAAGTATCGAGAACCGCGTCGCCGAGCATACGATCGATATCGGACTGATCGAAGCGCCGGCGAAAGTGACCGGACTGACCAGCCATATCTGCTGCGAGGACGAATTGCGCGTCATCTGCGCGCCGGATTACCCCCTCGCCGACATGTCATCGGTCACCCCCAAGGCGCTGACCGAGTACGAATTCATCTCGCGGGAGCCGGGGTCCGGTACGCGGGAAATTACCGATGCCTATTTCAGGGGCCATGGCATCGCTCCTGATAGCCTCAAGATGCAGATGGAACTGGGTAGCCCAGAGGCACTGAAGGGGGTGGTATCCACTGGTCTCGGCTACGCCATCGTATCGCGGGCGGTGGTTGAGAAAGAATTGCAGCTGGGCGAACTGGTGGCGATACCGCTGACACCGCCACTGACGCGCAGCCTTTACCTGGTCTTTCCGCAAGACCGCTTCCAGTCGCGCCTAAGCGCCACCTTTATCGAATTTGCCAAGAGCAAGCTGAAAGAACTGGCTTTATGAAGACTTCCCGCCCGATCAGGGCACGCATTACACCCGACGCAATCCTCAACAACTACCGACTGGCCAGGCAACAGGCACCGCACGCCCGAGCCTGGGCCGTCATCAAGGCCAATGCCTACGGCCACGGGCAATGGCGAGCTGTCGAAGCACTGCGCGGCGAGGCCGACGGCTTCGCCTTGCTTGAGTGCGAAAATGCCGTAGCGCTGCGCGAAGCCGGCATAACGCAGCCTATCCTCATGCTCGAGGGGATTTTCAGTGCGCGCGATGTGCGTTCGGTGGTCGAGCACCGCTTGACTTGCGTTATCCATTGCCTCGACCAACTTGAGTTGTTGGTCCGCAACGGACAGTTTTCGGCGCCCGTAGCGGTTTACCTGAAGCTGAACACCGGCATGAATCGTCTCGGTTTCACTGCAGCCACGCTGCCGCGAGCACTTGAAATCTTGCGCGAGCTGCCGGTCGACATCACGCTGATGACCCATTTCGCAGAAGCCGACGGCGAGCGTGGCGTTGCCTGGCAATTGGCCCGTTTTCGCGATATGGCCGGCGATTGGAAGGGCAAGGTCAGTCTTGGCAACTCGGCCGCTATCCTGGCGCACCCGGAGACGCATGGCGATTGGGTACGTCCCGGCATCATGCTCTACGGCGCCAGCCCCTTTGCCGACCGGAGTGCCGAGGCGTTTGGCCTGCAGCCCGCGATGGCGCTGGAAAGCGCCATCATCGGCGTGCAAGAGCTGGCCACCGGCGAGCGGGTCGGCTATGGCGGCACCTTTACAGCCGAGCGTCCGATGCGCATCGGGATCGTTGCCTGCGGTTACGCCGACGGCTACCCGCGCCATGCGCCGAGCGGTACGCCCATCGCCGTGATGGGAAGGCGGACAACGACCGTCGGGCGGGTATCGATGGACATGCTGGCCTGTGACCTGAGTGATATTCCGGAGGCGGGGATCGGTGCCCCGGTTACGCTGTGGGGGAATGGGATCGCCGGAGAGGTTCCGGCAGACGAAGTCGCTGCGGCGGCGGGAACCATTGCCTACGAACTGTTCTGCGCACTTGCCGCAAGGGTTCCGGTGGTATTGGCCGATTCGACGGCAAGTGAAAGGCGCTGAATGGCAAAGCTGAAAGCGATTTACACCTGCACCGAATGTGGCGCAGCCATTCCCAAGTGGCAGGGACAGTGTCCGGGGTGCAACGAATGGAATACGCTGGTCGAGACGGTGGCCGAGAAAGCGCCGAGCAACAGCCGCTTCGAGTCCCTGGCCCCGGCTGCCAGGCTGCAGAACCTGTCCGATATCGAGGCGCGGGAGGCGGAGCGTATTCCGACCGGCATCGGTGAGTTCGACCGGGCGCTGGGCGGTGGCCTGGTGGCTGGCGGCGTCGTGCTCATCGGTGGTGACCCAGGTATCGGCAAGAGTACCTTGCTTCTGCAGGCGCTGGCGCATCTTTCAGGGGAGCAAAAGGTGCTCTATGTCAGCGGCGAGGAGTCTGGAGAGCAGGTCGCGCTGAGAGCCCGCCGGCTGGGGCTCGATACCCGGCGCCTGCCTTTGATGGCAGAGATTAATCTGGAACGCATCCTGGCTGCCTTGCAGGCCGAAAAGCCGGTGGTGGCGGTGATCGACTCGATCCAGACACTGTGGTCGGAGCAACTGTCGAGCGCGCCGGGGTCGGTAGCCCAAGTGCGTGAGTGTGCTGCCCAATTGACGCGTCTGGCTAAGCAGGTCGGCATCACGGTCATTCTGGTCGGGCACGTGACGAAGGAGGGGGCGCTGGCCGGTCCGCGCGTGCTTGAGCACATCGTCGACACCGTGCTCTATTTCGAGGGCGACACCCATTCCAGTTTTCGCCTGGTACGCGCCTTCAAGAACCGCTTCGGGGCGGTGAACGAGTTAGGCGTCTTCGCCATGACAGAGAGCGGTTTGAAGGGCGTCAGCAATCCATCGGCGTTGTTCCTCTCGCAACACGCGCAGGATGTGCCGGGTTCCTGTGTGATGGTCACCCAGGAAGGCACGCGGCCGCTGTTGGTCGAGATCCAGGCCCTGGTCGACACCGCGCACGGCAATCCGCGTCGCCTGACCGTCGGGCTGGAGGCGCAGCGTCTTGCCATGTTACTGGCCGTCCTGCATCGTCATGCCGGTATCGTCTGTTTTGATCAGGACGTATTCGTCAATGCTGTGGGCGGCGTCAAGATCACCGAGCCGGCGGCCGACCTCGCCGTACTGCTGTCGATTGCGTCGTCGCTCAAGAACAAGCCTCTGCCCTCGAAACTCATCGTTTTCGGCGAGGTCGGCTTGGCCGGTGAAATCCGTCCAGCCCCCCGGGGCCAGGAGCGTCTCAAGGAAGCGGCAAAGCTCGGCTTCACTCGGGCCTTGATACCGGAGGCCAATCGCCCGAAACAGGCGATCGCCGGCATGGAGGTCATCGCTGTCCGGCGCGTCGAAGAGGCGGTGGCGCGAATACGCGAGATGGAATAAGCTTTCGGGATAATACTTTCGGCTTGTATGTTCAACCTGTCTCGCTATTTCTCGACGGTCAGTTTCATACTCATCGTGCTGGCTGCCGGTGTGCTGGGGCCGTTGTACCAGAAGCTTTCCATGCAGCAGATGAAGGATCTGGCACAGGGACGGAACGTTGCCATGGCGCAGGTTTTTCAGAACTCGCTGCATGAGCCGCTACTCACCTTGCTGGCCGAATCGACAGGGCGCGACGCGAGCGCGCTCGCCCAATCAGACAGCCCCGTTCACATTCGGGACAGTGCGCTGATCCTGATGCAAGGAACCTCGGTTATCAAGGTGAAAGTGTACAACCGGGTCGGAAACGTCATTTTTTCGACCAATTCCCGGCAGATTGGTGAAAACGGGCTGGCGACTCCGGGATTCAAGGCGGCGATCAATGGTTTGGTCCTGAGTGAACTGACGCATCAAAGCAAGCTCGACAGCTTTGAGGGAACACTGGCCGAAATTGACGTGCTGGCCAGTTACATTCCGATTCGTGGCAAGGATGGTTCGGTTGAGGGCGTGTTCGAGCTGTATCAGAACGTCACCCCTTTTGTCGAGGAACTGGAGCGCAATCTCTGGTGGGTGACGGCGGGCATCGTCTTGACCTTCGCGATCCTGTATCTGATGCAGTTTCTGGTGGTTCGTCGGGCACAGGGCATTCTGGAGGATCAGGAGGGGCGGATAAAGGCTGCACGCGATACCCTGGAGCTGCAGGTGGCTGCGCGCACAGAGGAGTTGAAGCGGACCAACGTACAGCTGGAGGGTGAGATTTCCGAGCGACGCCAGGCACAGAGCAAGCTGAATTATCTGGCCTATCACGACCCCCTGACGGGGCTGGCCAACCGCCGTTGCTTCATTGAGCGCCTCGAGGAGAGCTTGCGCGAAACAGCCCAGCGTGGCGAGCGGCTGGCGGTTCTGTTCATCGACCTTGACCAGTTCAAACAGGTTAACGATTCGCTGGGGCACGGGGTTGGCGACGAATTGCTGGTGGCTGTGGCCTCTCGCCTTGGCGAGCATGTCCGCCTGATCGATATGCTCGCCCGACTCGGCGGGGACGAGTTCATCTGCCTGATGGAGGCGGTGCGCGACGAGCGGGAGGTCAAGGTACTGGCTCAGGAGATCATCGATGCATTCGAGCAGCCATTCAAGCTGGGCGATCATGAGCTCTTCCTCACGGCATCGGTCGGCATCAGCCTTTTTCCGGGGGATGGCGACAGCGTGCTGGCGTTGATGCGCAATGCCGATACGGCCATGTATCGCGCCAAGTTCAGCGGGCGCGGAAACTATCATTTCTATACGCCGGACATGACCTTGCTGGCGCAGGAACGTATCCAGATGGAGAACCTGTTGCGGCGTGCGCTCGAACACGGCGAATTCAAGGTGCACTTGCAGCCGCAGGTAAATACCCGGAGCGGCGAACTGGTCGGTGCCGAGGCGCTGGTACGTTGGGAAAGCCCAGAACTGGGTTTGGTCATGCCCAGTCGTTTCATCCCGATTGCCGAGGATTCTGGGCTGATCGTCGGGCTGGGCAACTGGGTGCTGCGAGAGACGTGCCGGCAGTTCATGAACTGGCAAGAAAGCGGTTTTGAACTACCCCAAGTGTCGGTCAACCTGTCCGTCAAACAACTTGAGCGCCCCGAATTTATTGATGTTCTGGACAGGGTGCTGGCCGATACAGGCATGAATCCGCGTCATCTCAAGCTGGAACTGACCGAGTCGGTCGTCATGGCGGTTGGCGACTCTTTCGGCCTTCTGGAAAAGCTGCGCAGTCTTGGCATCAGTCTGGCGCTTGACGATTTCGGCACCGGTTATTCATCGCTCAGCTACCTGAAAATGCTGCCGATTCAGCAGCTCAAGATCGACCGCTCGTTCGTCGAAGGTATCGGTAGCAACGGCGGCGACGAGGCGATCATTCGAACGATCATGGAACTGGCGCGGAGCCTGGACTTCGAAGTGGTTGCCGAAGGCGTCGAAACCGAGGAGCAGGCGGCCTTCCTCGCCGAACTGGGCTGTCAGCAATTGCAAGGCTATCTGCATGGCCGGGCGGTGGCACCGGCCGAATTCCGTACGCGCTGGTCGAAGGCGAGATGATCGCCGCTTTTTCCTGGCGGCTGCTCGGCCGGGAATTGCGATCCGGCGAGTTGCGCTTGCTCTTTGCCGCGCTTGTCGTAGCGGTGGCCGCAGTGACGGCTGTCGGCTTCTTCGGCGACCGCGTGCGCCAAGGCTTGCAGCGCGAAGCGCAACAGATGATGGGAGGGGATTTGGTTGTTACATCCGATCACCCATTGCCGGAACGGTATCGCGACGAGGCTCGCCGCCATCGATTGCAGCTTGCTGAAACCCTTGTTTTTCCGAGCATGGTGATGGCAGGTGGGCAGGCCCAGTTGGCCGATATCAAGGCGGTTACCAGCAGCTATCCGCTGCGCGGTAGTCTGGGGCGCATTCTTCACGGCGAGGAGAGCAGCCGCGAAACGCGACAGGGCCCGGAGGCGGGTACGGTATGGCTCGACGAACGCTTGGCATCGGCTTTGGATGTCCGTGCCGGCGATCTACTCAGGTTAGGCAGTGCGACGCTGCCTGTCGCGGCTATCCTGACGCGGGAGCCGGATCGTGGTGTCAATTTTTTCAGCCTTGCGCCCCGCCTGATGATGCATCTGGATGATATCGGCACCACCGGGCTGGTCCAGTTCGGGGCGCGAATCCGCTACACGCTCATGCTGGCAGGTGACGAGCGCGATGTCGCGGCGTACCGGGAATGGCTGGATGGCCAGCTGGCGCGCGGCGAGCGCGTCGAGGATGCGGGCAATGCCCGCCCGGAGATACGCAGCATTCTCGATCGTTCGGAGCGCTTTCTCGGGCTCGCCACTTTGCTGACGGTGATCTTGTCTGCCGTGGCGGTAGCCTTGGCCGCGCGTCGCTACATGCAGCGGCATCTGGATGCCTGTGCGGTGATGCGCTGCCTGGGCATGATGCAGGCACGCCTGCTTGGTTTGCATGCCACGCTGTTTCTGTGGCTGTCGCTGCTCGCCGGTTTACTGGGCAGCGCGCTGGGCTTTGCCGCACATTTCATGCTGATGAAATGGCTGCACGATGTACTGGCGCTCGATTTGCCTGCTGCGGGGTGGTTGCCCCTGGTGGCCGGTTTTGGTGTTTCCGGCGTGTTGCTGTTCGGTTTTGCCCTGCCGCCATTGTTGCAACTGGCGCGCGTGCCGACCTTGCGCGTCTTGCGGCGCGAACTTGGAGCGCCGCGGGCATCGCTGCTGGGCGGTTATCTGTTCGGCCTCTTCCTGCTGGCGGCGCTGATCGTCTGGGTTGCCGGCAACCTTCGTCTCGGTCTCGTGGCCGTGGCCGGGTTTTCCGGGGCGCTGGTGGTTTTCTGGGCGATTGCCCGACTGTTCATCGCCATGGTCTCGCGCGGGCGGGGTGGCGCGGGCTTCGGCTGGCGACAGGGACTGGCCAGCCTGGGCCGACATGCCTCGTCCGCCGCGATCCAGGTCGTGGCCTTGTCGATTGGCTTGATGGCCATGCTCTTGCTCACCGTCATCCGGGGTGATCTGCTGGCGGCCTGGCAAGGATCGATGCCGGCCGATGCGCCGAATCGCTTCATCATCAATATCCAGCCAGAGCAGCGGGAGGCGCTGGCGAGCGAACTGCGGAGGTTCGGCATCGGGTCCGAACTGCTGCCCATGGTGCGTGCGCGACTCGTACGCATCGCTGGGCAAACGGTCAGTTCAGCCAGCTACCCGGACGATGAGCGCGCCCAGCGCTTGATCGAACGCGAGTTCAATCTTTCGTGGCGAGCCGACCTGCCGGACGGTAACCGGATCGTTGTCGGTGAATGGTTCCGGCCCGACGAGAACGGTCAGGGGCTGGCTTCGGTGGAGGAGGGGCTGGCCAAGACGCTCGGCATCCGGATGGGTGACGAACTGGTTTTTGTCGTCGCCGGCGTGGAAAAGACTTTGCGGGTCAGCAGCCTGCGCAAGCTTTCCTGGGATTCGATGCGCGTCAATTTCTTCGTTCTGGCGCCGCCGGGTGTCATTGAGGATGCGCCGGCCAGTTATATCACCAGCTTTCATTTGCCGCCGGAGCGCACGGCAGCCGCGGCGGATCTGGTCAAGCGCTTTCCCAATCTGACATTGATTGATGTCGATGCCGCGCTTCGCCAGCTGCAATCGGTGATCGGGCAAGTGGCGCGCGCCATCCAGTTTGTTTTTGTATTCGCCCTGTTGGCGGGCGGTATCGTGCTTTACGCAGCCATGCTCACAGCGTTTGACGAACGGCGCTACGAACTGGCCGTGATGCGTGCGCTGGGGGCGCAACGCCAACAGCTTGTCCAGGCGATGCGTGTCGAACTGGCCATCATCGGCGCGCTGGCCGGATTGTTTGCAGCAGTTGGGGCGATGGTGCTGGGGGCCGTTGTTGGCCGGCAGGCTTTCCAGCTCGACTTGGCGCCGAATTTATGGCTTCCGTGGATTTCAGCGGCGGGAGGGGCCGTTCTGACCATGGTGATCGGCTGGCAGGGATTTCGCAGGTTGTTGCGCACCCCGCCGCTCATGGCGCTGCGCCATGGTGCCTGAAAATCTCGTCAGACCCGTATCTCGCAGATGTTCAAATCGTTCTGCCTGGTGTAACGCATATCCTGGCTGAGGCCGCGAATCAGTGCGATGCCGAGGCCCCCAATCATGGTTTCCGAGGCCGTTTGCTCCGGTGAAAGAGTCATATCATAGGCAGGGGCGGCATCGGTGTAGCGCAGCACGATTCCCGAAGCTTGTCGGGCTATCCGGCAGCTCACCGATGTCTCGTCATTGCCGCCATGGCCGTGATTGATGGTGTTGGTGAATAGTTCCTCGACGATCAACTGCACGCGAAGTCCGATATCTTCGGCAATGCCGAGTTGTCGCGTCCCTTCGGCGAGCGCCCGCATGAGCCTGGGCAGCTCGGAGATGCGCGCGCAAACTGAAATATCCGTAGAATTGGCAGCCATTGAATTAACCGGAGGTAGGGCATGATTAGATCACATTGGGCAGTTGCCGGTGTGGTGGCTGTATCGATCCTTGCTTCTTCACCGTTGCGTGCGGAACAAGCCGGAATGGTCAAGGTCAGTAAGGGAGTTGTCAGCATCGAACGCGAGGGCAGGAAACTGGCTGCCACGGTGGGGACGCCCGTGCAGGTGGCGGACCGCGTCCGGACCGGCGAGGATGGTTCGGTCGGCATCACCTTGCGCGACAACACGCTGCTGTCCGCCGGCCCCAATTCGCTCATCGTCATCGACCGCTTTGCCTACGACAGCGTCACGCAAGACGGCAAGGTTTCGGTCGGTATCCGCAAGGGGACGCTGGCTGTCGCTTCCGGGCGGATCGCGAAGCGCACGCCGGAATCGGTCGATTTCCATACGCCGACTTCCATACTTGGGGTCCGGGGCACCGAGTTCGTAATCGAAGTGGCGGGGAATGGCGATGAATAAGGTACTCCTGCTCGGTATCGTTGCTGCCTTTCTGGGCGCTTGCGCCAGCGAGCGCGTCGTTCTGTTGCCATCCGGCGATGGGGCGCCCGGCGCGGTGGTCATTCGCGACAAGACTGGCGAGATTCGTCTCGATCAGCCCTACGCTGCAGCCAGGCGGACGCTAGACAGCCATCGGGTATATCAATCCTCACCGCAGGAAGTGGCGGAGCGCTATGGCCAGGCTCTGGCCGTTCAGCCACCACGCCCGAGCGCTTATGTTCTCTATTTCGAAACCGGGGGCGACTTGCTGACCGCTGAATCCCAGGGCGCGCTGAAAGTCATTCGCAAGGAAATTGCCGAACGGCCGGCCTCGGAAGTCCTGGTGATCGGGCATACCGACCGCGTTGGCAGCATGGATGGAAACGACAGGCTGTCGCTCAAGCGCGCCGAGCTGATCCGGGGCGTATTGATTGAGAGCGGCGTGGATGCGGGCAAGCTGGAAGCAATTGGTCGCGGGGAACGCGACCCCTTGGTGCCGACAGCCGATGAGGTGGATGAGCCGCGCAATCGACGCGTCGAGATCAACGTCCGTTAGTCTGAGCTACCGTTTGCGCCGTGCCAGCGCAAAAGCAGCAAAGTCAGGTCATCCACAGGCGGGTGGCCTGCCTCGAAATGCCGGACTGCGTCACGCAAGGCTGACGTGCAGTCTTGCACGGCCAGCGAGCGGAACGTCGCAATTGTGGCCCGCAGGCGATTGCTGCCGAACATTTCATTTCCGCTCATGGCCTCCGTGACGCCATCCGTGAACAGGCAGAGCAGATCGCCGGCCTGCAGCTGCATTCCGGCCGATTCGAAAGGGTAACTGCCGGCGGCACAGAGCGGGGGGCCGGCTATGGTACGGGTGTCGATGGCGTGCACTTCGCCGTTGCGAACGATCAACGGGGCATCGTGGCCGGCGCAGACATATTCGAGGTGTCCGGTATCGACGTCGAGAACGCCGATGAAGGCCGTCACGAAGAGGTATTCCGGGTTTTCGCGGTTGAGTTCGGCCTCGATGTCGCGGAAAGCCGATCCGAGCTTGTTGTGGCGACGGGTCAACGTTCCGGTCAGTGTTTTCGAGATAGCCATGAACAGGCTGGCTGGAACGCCCTTGCCGGACACATCGCCGACCGCAACGCAGAGCCGACGATCGTCGAGCATGAAGCAGTCGTAGTAATCGCCGCCGACGGCGCGCGCCGGTTCGAGCAGGGCGGCAACGGAGAAGCGCCGTTCATCCGGGAAAAGCGTGGCGGTATCCGGTAGTAGGCCCATCTGGATGCGTCTGGCAGCATCGAGTTCGCCGTTCATGCGCGCTGCTTCTTCCCGGCTATTTTGTAATTGCGCTTCGGCGGTGCGTCGCAGGCTATCCGCGGTGATCAGCGTGTTGCCAAGTAGCGATATGAATGGCGGGCAGAGCAGGAATAACAGCGAAGCGCCGTCGAACAGGTAGCGCGCGGTAAAAAAGGACAGATAGCCACCGGTCAGTATGGCGATAGATGCCAGCGCGAAGCTCAGAACGGCGTAGCGCGCCCTCAGGCGCGGTACGAAGGCGATGAGTGCCAGGCCGATGCACAGTAGCGTGGCCATCTCGGCCCATTGGATCCAGTACGGGCGTTGCAGGGCCTGGCTGGCGAGCAGGCTTTCGATCACTTGAGCGTGGATATCGACGCCGGGAAGGCTTTCGCCCAGCGGGGTGACGATGCGATCCTGCAGGCCGGTGCTGTTGAATCCGATGATCACGAAGCGCGAGCGGAAAAGTTCGGGGTCGTACGCTCCCGCCAGTACGTCGGCTGCCGACAGATAGTAATGGGCGCTGGAGCGTCCGAAATGGAGGAGCAGTTCGCCGCTGCGCAGCACTGGCAAGCGGTAATCTCCGATGCGGATCGCCTGCATGCCCTGCGGTCCATTTTCGGTTCGCACGCTGCCAACCTCTCCGAGGGCGACGCGGACCATTTCGAGCGGCAAGGAGAGGAAGGGTTGTTCATCAATGAAGGCCAGCGCTGGTACCCGCCGCAACACGCCGCGCTGGGTATCGGTTTGCTCCAGCTCAGGCGTGGCGTTGATCAAGCCTTCGCCGGCGGCCGCCGCCTCGATGATGGGGCGGCTGACAAGGGCGCTGACGAAGTGGGGCAGGAAAGCGTCGCGCCGCTTGTCGTGATCGAAAACAGGCAGGGGTTTGGCCGGTTGCCGCCCTCCCGGCAATGCCTGGCTCAGACCGGCAATAGCGAGGACCGTGGGGGTTCCTTCGATGGCGTGCGCCAGTTTCCGGTCGGGGTCCGGCAGTGCGGCCAGGGTGTCTGCGGCCATGCCCGGGATGTGCTTGGCCAGCACTTCCGGGCTGTAGCGGTCGCGCTCGGCGAAAACGACGTCGATGCCCAGTGCCAGCGGTTGTCCTGCCTGTATCTTGTTGACCAGGCCGGCGATCAGATCGCGCGACCAGGGCCACTGCCCCAGTTGGACGAGGCTCTGGCTGTCGATGCCGACAATGACCACGGGTTCGCTGTCGCGCTGCCGGGGCAGTAGTCGCTGGTAGTGATCGAATTGGGCCTCGCGGATGCCGAGCAGCGGCTGCATGTCGGGTTGCGTCAGCAAGCCGACGGCAAGGAGCAGCAGCAACAAGGGAAAGGCCCGGCCGCGTCCGGCACGGATCACGGCAAGGAGCATTTCCGGCAGCCGGTTCACAGCGCGACGCTGAGTCCGTCGTAGGCGGAAATGATTTCGAGCGGCTGGCGGCTGCCCCGGGTGATCTGCTCGAGGCGGCGGGTTTCAGCGACCAGCCGGGAGAGCTGCTTGTCGTCGTGCATCGGCTCGTGGTGGAAGAGCGCCAGGCGCTTGACCGCAGCGGCCTGGCAGAGCTCAACACCGACCACGTTGCTGGAGTGTCCCCAGTCGGCCTTGACCGAAACAGCTTCGGCGAGGGAGTACATGGCGTCGAAGATGACGAGGTCGGCCTTGGCGAAAAAGCGCACGAATTCGTCGTATTCGGCGGGGTTATCGAGCTTGTGTTCGGAGTCGGTCGAATACACGACGGTGCGATCAAGGCTTTCAAAGCGATAACCGTACGAGTCGCCGGCATGGTGCTGCAACTTCGGGGTGACGTTGATGCCGGCGACGTAGTGCGGTTTGTCCGGGGTCATCAGGTCGAATTCGATGCGCGCACCGGCCTGGGCGTAATCAACGGGGAAGTTGGGTTCCTGCATCTGCTGGCGAATCGCCGCTTCCAGATGCGGGTGGCAACCGTGGACCACGATCCGGTTTCCGGCGTAGTACATCGGCGCGAAGTACGGGAAACCCATCAGGTGATCCCAGTGCAGATGGGAGATGAAGATGTGGTAAGTCTGCGGGTTCGGTACACCGTACCTGGCGATCTTGGCTTGACCGAGCGCCCGGGCACCGCTGCCCATGTCGCAGATGAAGTGTGCGGGGCCGTCGCCGATGATTTCGACGCAGGATGAATTGCCGCCGAATGTTCCATTGATCGTGAAAGGCAGCTGGTCGACGAATTCGTCGAGTACCGCGCGGGTCTTGAAACTTTTGCCATTGGCGGCCATCAGTGCACCGACGATCTTGTCGCGAACGTCGCGGTGGGTCAGGGATACCGGCAGGGAGCCGCGCGTCCCCCAGAAAACGACCTGGTTCATGTGCCGATGACCTTACAGGCGGCATCGACCGATGCGTAGCAGGGAACGATCAGATTGAAGCGGCTGATCGCAAAGACCTCCTGAACCAGCGGCTGCAAGGCTGCAATCGCGAAGATGCCCTGCTGCGCCTTGGCGCGGCGCGAAGCCATCATCAATACACGTAATCCGGCGCTACTGATGTAGTCCACGGTCGTAAAAATCGAGAAGTAGCGCTGCCTGGCCTTTTGCGCAGCGAGCCATCAGGGGCTCCAGTGCCAGAGTGAACTCTTCGCTGGCAGTGTGGTCTATGCGGCCGCTGACGGAAACAATCAGGACGCCAGCCTGTTCGCGTGTGGGGAGATTCATGATCGCGCAAGGGTTCGGATACTGCGGAGCGGCGAGTATGCCATGCCCGTCGGCCCTCTCGGGTAAAATAGTGTATGAATTCGAATCAGCTTAGTTCCTCCTCGATATCGCGTCCGCTTTTCGGTTATCGCAAATTTTGGGCGCACCGCTTCGGGCCGGCGCCATTCCTGCCCATGTCGCGTGGCGAGATGGAGTCGTTGGGCTGGGACTCCTGCGACATCATCCTGGTTACTGGCGACGCCTACATCGATCATCCGAGCTTCGGCATGGCGCTGATCGGGCGCCTGCTCGAAGCGCAAGGTTTCCGCGTCGGCATCATCAGCCAGCCGGAGTGGAATTCGGCAGACGCCTTCCGAAAACTGGGCAAGCCCAACCTGTTCTATGGCGTCACCGCCGGCAACATGGATTCCATGGTCAATCGCTACACCTCCGACCGCAAGATCCGCTCCGACGACGCCTACACGCCGAACGCCGAGCCGAACAAGCGTCCAGACCGCGCCGTCACCGTGTACGCTCAACGCTGCCGCGAGGCCTTTCCCGGCACGCCGGTGATCATCGGCTCCATCGAGGCCAGCCTGCGCCGCATCGCGCATTACGACTACTGGTCGGACAAGGTGCGCCGCTCCGTGCTGCCCGACTCCAAGGCCGACCTGCTGGTGTTCGGCAATGCCGAGCGTGCCATTGTCGAAATTGCCCATCGCCTGGCCAAGGGAGAGAAAATTTCGGAGATTCGTGACCTGCGTGGCACCGCCTTCATGGTACCGCCCGGCTGGGTGCCCGGCGAGGACTGGGCGGTCATGGATTCGAGCGAAGTCGACACGCCGGGACCGCTGGTGCAACACAAGGACCCGTACGCGATGGAAGAGAGTCCGGCGAAATCGGACTGCGCCAGCGCGTCGACCGCCGGGAAGCCGACGGAGCAGACCATCCGCCTGATGCCGCGCGCCGAACGTCTGGCCGCGCGCCGCGATCTGCGCGCTCACACCGTTGTCCGCCTGCCGTCCTACGAACAGGTGCAGGATGATCCGGTGCTCTACGCCCATGCCTCGCGCACCTTCCATCTGGAGTCCAATCCGGGCAATGCGCGCGCGCTGGTGCAGGCGCATGGCGAGCGCGATGTCTGGCTGAATCCGCCGCCGTTCCCGCTGTCGACCGAAGAACTCGATGGCGTCTACGAGTCGCCCTATGCCCGCCGGCCGCATCCAAGCTACGGCGATGCCAAGATTCCGGCCTGGGAAATGATCCGCTTCTCGGTCAATATCATGCGCGGCTGCTTTGGCGGCTGTACCTTCTGCTCGATCACCGAACACGAGGGGCGCATCATGCAGAGCCGCTCGGAAGATTCGGTGATCCGCGAAATCGAGGAAATGCGTGACAAAACCCCAGGCTTTACCGGCGTGGTATCCGACCTCGGCGGCCCGACCGCCAACATGTATCACCTGAAATGCAAGGACGAGAAGATCGAATCGGCCTGCCGCCGCCTGTCCTGCGTCTATCCGGACATCTGCGAGAACATGCACACGGACCACGCGCCGCTGATCTCGCTGTATCGGCGGGCGCGCGCCGTGAAGGGCGTCAAGCGCATCACCATCGGCTCCGGGCTGCGCTATGACCTGGCGGTGCGTTCGCCGGAATACATCAAGGAACTGGTCCAGCATCACGTCGGCGGCTACCTGAAGATCGCGCCGGAGCACACCGAAGAGGGCGTGCTCTCCAAGATGATGAAGCCGGGCATCGGCACCTACGACCGCTTCAAGCAGCTTTTCGACCGCTTCTCGCGCGAAGCGGGCAAGGAGCAGTACCTGATCCCGTATTTCATTGCCGCGCACCCCGGCACGCAGGACGAGGACATGCTCAATCTGGCGCTCTGGCTGAAGAAGAACAACTTCCGTCTCGATCAGGTTCAGACCTTCCTGCCGACGCCGATGGCGCTTGCGACGACCATGTACCACACCGAAAAGAACCCGCTGAAAAAGCTGCAACGTGACGGCGGCGAGATTGTCGGCTCGGTACGCAACGGCGCCCAGCGCAAGCTGCACAAGGCGTTCCTGCGCTACCACGATCCGGAAAACTGGC
Organism: Dechloromonas sp. ARDL1; assembly: GCF_051122455.1. Lineage (NCBI taxonomy): Bacteria > Pseudomonadati > Pseudomonadota > Betaproteobacteria > Rhodocyclales > Azonexaceae > Dechloromonas > Dechloromonas sp. ARDL1. Next base: position 1,437,902 of record NZ_CP168939.1, on the reverse strand, counting down.
CGCTCCTGCGCGAAGCGCTGAAAAAAATGGGCCGCATCGATCTGATCGGCAATGGCAAGAAGCAATTGGTGCCCGCCTGGCAACCCGCGGGTACGGGTCTCAAGGCTGCCGCCATGGTCGCCCGCGATGCGCGCGCTGCCGCGAAAACGCCGTCCAGCGGTGCATCGACCGGCAAGCATGTCGCGAACACGGGGCGTCCGGGTGAGCGCCGCCCGTCAGGCCCGCAACGATCGGGCAGCCGTCCGGCGGCAGCCGACCGGCGTTCCCCGGGCAGCTTCGGCAAACCGTCTGGCCAGCAGAATAAAAAACGCAAGCCCTGATTCACGGAGAGCATCATGGAAGAACAGCAAACGACCGTCACTACCTACGAAAAAATTGGCGGCGAACCGACCGTCGCCCGCCTATGCGACCGTTTTTATGAACGGATGGACGGCACGCCGCAGTTCAAGGAGCTGCGCGACATGCATCCGGCCGACCTCAAAGGGTCCCGCGACAAGCTCTACATGTTCCTGTCCGGCTGGTTCGGCGGCCCGGACCTTTTCGTCGAGCAATTCGGCCACCCACGCCTACGCGCCCGCCACATGCCCTTCGCCATCGGCGTCAAGGAGCGCGACCAGTGGGTCGCCTGCATGGTGCTGGCCATGGAAGATGTCGGCATCGAGGAAAACATCCGCAAGATACTGATCGGCAACTTTTTCAACACGGCCGATTTCATGCGCAACCGGGAAGGCTAGGCGCCGGCCCGGCTGGGCTGCTTACTGGGCCAGTTGCCAATGCGACCGGGCCACCGAGAGCAGGGCGACGACACTGGGGTCGTTCTCACGAGCCAGGCGGTAGGCAAGCGACAGCATGCAGTCGATACGTCCATGCGGCCAGAACGTGATCTCGCCGCGCTCGGCAGCTTCGAAGGCGAGGTCTTCACGGACCAGGCCCAGACCGAATCCGGAGCGTACCAAGTCGATGATTGAGGGGAGCTGATCGCAGTCCACTACCTCGTTGGGTGCGACGCCTTGCTGCGCGAACAGCTCCCGTAGCAGGCGTGCCACGTGGGAACGTCGTGGAGCCGCGATCCAGGGCAAGGCGGCGATTTCCTGCCAGCCTGCGCCGGCAACCTGGCCGGACAGCGAACGTGGAGCGACGATGCAGTAGGTGAGCGTGCGTAGCCGGAGCGAAGTCAGGTCCGGGTGTTCGATATTGCCGATGTAGAAACCGGCATCGAAACTGCCGTTTACGAGACCGTCGAGCACGTCGTCGGCGAGCATCAGCCGGGTTTTCAGCTGGATGAGCGGCAGCGTCGAGCGCAAGCTGCCGAGCAGGCCGTTCAGGCGCGTGAAATCGGTGTCGGCAATGCTCGCGATGGTCAGGTTTCCGGAAATTTCCCCCTTGATTTGACGCGCCTTGCTTGAAAAGCCTTCGAAGACGGTGAGAATGTGTTCAGCTTCGGTCAGCAGCAACTCGCCAGCCGGCGTCAGGGTGATCTTGCCCGGGGCGCGGTCGAACAGGGAAAGGCCGATTTCCTGTTCAATGGCCTTGATGTGCGCGGTTACCGCCGGCTGGGTGAGAAAAAGTTTTTCGGCCGCGCGCGTCAGGTGGCCGAGGCGGGCAACCATGACGAAGGAGCGCAGCTTGAGGATATCCATGGCGGTGCTCAGCCTATCGAGGATGCTGCAAAACCGATCGCCGGAAAGTCGCCGCCGGGATGGGGGTAGATGCGTGCCTGGCAGGGATCGAAGCCGGCCAGCACAGGCGTGCCGATGGGGATGGCCGGACAGCCGGTGAAGTGCGCCTGCTTGATGCAGAGAAGGATGCCGCCGACCTCGACGTGATAGCGAAGGCTTTCTCCCTGAAACTCGCTACTGTGGATATGGCCTTCGAGCCAGATATAACGGCCATCGCGAAAGCTGTCCACCGGTTGTATCTTGAGGGCGTGGGGCCGGATGCAGAGCAGGCTTTGCCCTTCTTCGCGGACAGGCCGGGCGCTTGTCCAGGCGTGGCTGCCGATGTGCGGCGAGTCGAAGCGCAGGCTGAACTCGTCCAGGCGCTGCAGGTGGCCGGGCAAGAAGTTGGTGACGCCGACAAAACGGGCCACGGCGACGGTGGCCGGAAAGTCATAGATGGCGGCCGGGGTGCCGACCTGTTGAATCAGGCCATCCGCCAGCATGGCCACACGGTCGGAAATGGATAGGGCGTCGTCCTGGTCATGCGTGACCAGTATGGTGGTAATCCCCAGCCGCCGTTGCAGGCGGCGCAAATCCTGCCGCATCTGCAAACGCAACTCCGGTTCAAGGTTTGAAAATGGGTCGTCGAGCAGCAGGACACTGGGCTCGATCACCAGGGCGCGGGCCAGCGCGACGCGCTGCTGCTGGCCGATCGAAAGCTGATCGGGGCGCGCATCGCGCTTGTGCTCGATTTCCAGTAGCTTGAGGATGGCTTCGACCCGCTGGCGTATCTCTGTCGCAGCCATGCGTGCCTCGTCCAGCGCGAAGGCTACGTTGGCGAAGACATCCATGTGTGGCCACAGCGCAAAATGCTGGAAAACCATGCCGACCGTTCGTATGGCAGGAAGGGTGTCTCCGATCGGGACGCCGTTGAGCAGCAGGCTGCCGGTCGAGGGACGATCGAGCCCGGCGAGCAGCCGGAGCAGGGTGCTCTTTCCCGATCCGGAGGGGCCCAGAATGGTAAAGAGTTCGCCGGCGGCAATGCTGAAATTGATATCGCGCAGGACCGGCTTGTCGTCATAGGCAAAAGCCAGTTGGCGCGCTTCAATGGTGACTGGATTCATGGGCAAAGCCGGTCGTTCGATGCGTTGGAAAAAGGGGAGGCGATAGCGTGCGATGCGATCCCTGGCGACGATGGAGGCGGTGAATAATGCCAAAGAGGATCAGGGCCAGCAGCGCGAACGAAATAATGGCCAGGGCCGAACCGACATTCATGCCGGAAGGAGATTGGATGTGGAGATAGATGCTGTAGGCCAGGGGAGCATTGTTTTCGTTTGGAACCAGCAATGCGGCCAGCGACAGATCCACCGCCGCCAGGCTGAAGCATAGGGTGAATGCGAGCAGAAGGCCGAAGCGCAACATGGGGAAAACAATGCGGCTGACGATCTTGGCTGGTGCGCAGCCTAGTGTGCGTGCGGCTTCGATGTAACTGGCGGGCACACTGTTCAACGCAAGGCTGCAAATATGCAGCGCGAAGGGGAGCCCGCGGATGGAAAAGGCCAACGTGAGCAGGAGACCCGTTGCATCCAGCGGAAGATTGCTCAGCGGCAACTGGATATCGCGGAACAAGGCCAGGTAGGCGATGCCCAGCGTCACGCCGGGAATGCAGAGCGTTCCGGCGACCAGCCAGCCGAGACGCTGTTTCCAGTGGGGCGGCGCCTTGGCAATGGCGTGAGCCAGCGGCAAGGCGACCAGGATATCAATGAGCGCGGCGAAGCCGCAGTAGATCAGCGTGTTGTACAGGCTGCTCATCTCGAAGCGGAATGCTTTCAGGTAATGGGTCAGCACGTAGGTTTCCGGCAGTGGGGTATGGCTCCAGACACCGGCCAGCGAGGACAGGATCAGCCCGGCATAGCAGCCGAGATAGACCACCCCCAGGAAAGTGATGAAGAATCGGCCGCGCATCGAGGCGCTTGTTGGCGGCGGCCTGTTGTCGTTGAAGGTGACAGGGAACAGGTTGACGTTCTGGCGAATGAAACCCAGCGAGGCAAACCAGGCCAGCCCGGAGGTGATGAAGAGGATCGCAGCAATGAGCGCCGCGAGCGGGTCCTGTGCGCCATAGACGGCAATGCGATGGTAGGCCTGCGGCGCCAGCATGTTGGTTATACCCAGTGCGAGCGGCGTGGCGAGGTCGTCGATCACCTTGAGAAAAGTCAGTGCCATCGCAAAGGCCAATCCGGGCAAGGCCAGCGGCACGAAAACTTGGCGGATCAATCTACGCCAGGACGTTCCCAGGCGCGCCATGGCATGAGCCTGGGGACTTGATGCGCGAGTGCTCAGGTGGAGCGCGATGAGAATGAACGGAAAATAGTGGAGTGCCTCGATCAGCGTCAGGCTGAGCAGACTGGCGTTCGCCCGAGAAATGCCGAGTAGGTTCTGCAGCATGGCTGGCAGGCCGCCATGGCCGCCGACGATGATATCTAGCGACGATGCCAGAACGAAGGCCGGCATGAACAATGGCAGGAAGCCGCACAATTCCATGAAGGGCGACGGGCGGATGTCGCTTTTCCAGAACAGGGCTGCGGCGGCGAGGGCGAGAGAACCGGCCAGACAGGCCGCTCCCGTTGCGACGATCAGGCTGTTTTGCAGGCTTTCCCAAGATACGGGATTGGCAAACAGTAGCGCGATGATGCCCCAGCCCATCGTGCCATCCGGGTTTTGTAGTGCTTTCAGGAACAGGAAACCGACAGGGAACAGGAAAAAAGCCAGCAGGTAGAGTGCAACGGCGAATTGCAGGCTGCGCAGCGCGTAGTGGCGCCAGTTTTGACGAGGGAAGAGCAGGGGATATCCGCAATTTGTCCGGTTCATGCGGCGACCTTGCTGTGCCCTGTCGATGTGTCGTCAATTTCCAATGCCGGGTACGGTTTTTTCCCCGCGACAGGGCCGGTAATGGCGCGATACGTGAAAGAACGGGTGCTCATGGTTTGATTGCAGGCTTTCACGGGCGAATGCGGCTCTGGGCCTGCTCGATCAAAAGGCGTGCTTCGGTGTAGCGAGTTTTTGCCAAGCGCCCCCATTCCGCTTCGTAGCTTGCCAGTCGCGCGATATCGACCGGCGTGTCGCTGATTTTTTGTAGCTCCGGAATGCGTTTTTCAGAAATCGGCGGGCTGAAAACCAGAGCCTGCGCTTTTTCGACAAGCGCTTCGGCGAGCGGATTGGGGTGCCGGGCCAGGGCTTGTTGCGTCTGCAGGAGGAGTCGGTTGAGGTCGACAAGTTCTTGGTGGCGGTAAGTGATCAATTGATCGAAGATCGCGCCAACAATCCGATAACGTGTTTCCGATACCTCCGGGTCATATTCGGCAATGGATTGGGCCAATACATCATCGATTTGCGAATAGGTTTCGGAGTCTTTCAAACTTGCATAGGAAGCGGGGCGTACCGGCAAGCGTCCGATTTCGGGGTGCAGGAGCAGGGCCTGGCCGGCAGCGGACAAGGTGAAGTCGATGAAGCGTTTGCCTCCCGATGGATTCCTGGCGCCCTTGATCAGGGCAATGTTGGCCACCGAAACGACCGTCGGCCTGGCGTAGGTGAATGCAACCGGATTGCCCGCATGGCGTGCGGACAGTCCCAGGAAGTCGACGACCAGGCCGGCACCGAATCGACCGTTGCTGACGGTACTCGGCACGCCGGCGCTGCGCTCGGAAATCAGGCCGCAATTGGCGGCAATGCGCAGGATCAGGGACCAGCCATCCTGCCAGCCTTTGTCCTGGAGAATGGCCTCGATCATCAAATGGGTGGTACTGGAACGCGATGGTGAAGACATGACCACATGCCCGAAATACGCTGCATGGGCGAGATCCTGCCAATTGCCTGGCGGTCGGATGCCGCGTGCTTTCAGGTAGCGCACATTCCACATCACGCCGTATCCGGACAAGGCTTGTCCTTTGAAGTAGCCGTTCTCGTCGTTGATGCGAAGATGCCCGATGTATTCGGGAATGCCGGGATCGTCGGCCTTGCCCAAGAACTCAAGCAAGTCGTGGCGGCGCAGCATCAGAAAAATGTCGGGCGCCGACCCCCAGAATACGTCCGGACGATTGCCCGGAGCGCGGTCGCGCAGAAACGAGGTGGTATGGGTTGCCGGAAAGTTGACGTACTGAATGCGCGTGCCGGGATATTGCGCCTCAATGGCACGTTTGTAGATCGCCAGAAAGTCCTTGGGTAGCGAGGAGGCGACCGTGATTACCTCGCCGTGGGCGCTGATTGCGCCCAATAGCGCGATGCCAAACGCCAGGCAGCGTAACAGGCGTCTGGTCATCGTGCTGTATGGACGGGTGATCCAGTGTGCTTGCATTATCCGGCCGGAGATTGACTGATTGCCCATTCTACCGGAGCACTCTGGCTTGCGAGCGGCTTATGCAGTTGCCAGGCCTGCCTGCATCTGCCCGACCCGCTTGATTTTCAGGAGGTTCGTTCCGCCGGCCGTATTGACCTGTTCGCCGCCGGTGAACACCACAATATCGTCTTTTTTCACGATGCCAGCGGCCAGGATGGCCTCTTCGCCAGCCTTGAGCAATTCATCGAGCGTACCCGGTGCCTGTGACATGAAAAGGGGGTGGACGCCACGGTACATGCACATCTTCGTGAGTACGCCGGATATGGCGGTGATGGCGTAGATCGGCATGCCGCAATTGAGGCGGCTCATCCACAGCGGTGTTGAGCCCGATTCGGTGAAGGCGGTAACGGCTTTCCCGTTCATATGGTGGGCGGTCCACACCGCTGCAATGGCGATGGATTCGTCGATCCGGGAAAACAGGCGGTTGAAGACATCGCGGTCCAGCGTTGCTTCGGCCGATTGCTCGGCAGCCAGACAAACGCGGGCCATCGTGGCGACCGTTTCCACCGGATAGCTGCCGGAGGCGGTTTCTGCCGAAAGCATGACCGCATCGGTACCATCAAGCACGGCATTGGCCACGTCGGAGACCTCGGCACGGGTCGGAACCGGCGCGTGGATCATCGATTCCATCATCTGTGTTGCGGTGATGACCAGCTTGTTTTTGGCCCGGGCGCTGGCAATCATGCGTTTTTGCAAGGCCGGTACCGCGGCATCGCCGACCTCAACCGCCAGGTCGCCCCGGGCCACCATCAGGCCATCGGATGCATCGATGATTTCCTCCAGCGCCGCGACGGCTTCGACGCGTTCGATCTTGGCGATGGTGAGCGCGTCTCCGCCTTGGGCCCGGATCAGCTGGCGGGCCATGTACATGTCCTCAGCCCCTCTGGGGAAGGAGACGGCAATATAGTCGACCTTCAGGGCGACTGCGGTACGAATGTCGGCGATGTCCTTGGCCGTGAGCGCCGGGGCGGAGAGCCCGCCACCTTGGCGGTTGATGCCTTTGTTGTTGGAAAGCACGCCGCCGTGCCGGACTACGGTGTGTATTTCGTTGCCCTGGATGAATTCGACATCCAGGATGATCCGCCCGTCGTCGAGCAGGAGAACCGCCCCCGCCTCGACATCGCCGGGCAGGTCCTTGTAGTCGAGTCCGACGCGGGTTTCGTCGCCCAGCACGCAATCGGCGTCGAGGATGAAACGGTCGCCCGGAGTCAGCTTGATGCTTCCCTGACTGAATTTTCCGATGCGAATCTTCGGTCCTTGCAGATCGGCAAGGATGGCGACCGGGCGTCCGAGTTTCGCCGTTGCCTGGCGCACGGTTTCGACGCGCTGTTGATGGTCTTCCGGCGTGCCGTGAGAAAAGTTGAGTCGAACGACATCAACGCCTGCTTGAATCATGCGCTCCAGCACTTCCGGCGTTGAGGAAGCAGGGCCGAGCGTGGCGACAATTTTGGTGTGACGAAGCATGGGGACCTCTAAAAAAACCCGGGCGTATCCAGGATGCGGATACGCCCGGGGCGTCGATAAATCAGGTACGGGCTTCTGCGGGAACGAGGGCGATGCCTTCCTCGTGTGCTTTGCCTGCTTTTTTCTTGGCTTCCAGTTCGAGCGAACCGAGGTGCGACAGGATGCCGAAGGTGATGGCGAGTACAGCACCGGTGAGCAGGGTATAGAAGCCTGCCGACCAGCCGTATAGGTTGACCAGCTTGCCGATCAGGGCGGTACCCATGGTCGTGCCGACGATGTAGCTCATGAAGCCGCGCATGCCGACCGCCGAGCCGACGGCAAAGGCGGGAACGACTTCCATGGTCACAACCGAGGCCAGGAATTGCGGCACGTAGATGAAGGCACCGATAGCACCGGCGGCGGCAGTAACCACGAGCAGGTCGTTGCTGCTCCAGTAGAAGAACAGGGCGCCGAGGATAATCGTCAGACAGCCGATGGCGACCGGCATGCGACGTCCCTTCAGGTACTTGTCCGTCAGGACGCCAGCCATCAACGTGGCCGGAATGGCGGCCCATTCGAAGATGGCGAAGGCCAGCCCCATTTGGCCCTTGGTAAAGCCCTTGACCTGAAGCAAGTAGATCGGTAGCCAGGTGATTACGCCGAAGCGGACGAGATAGACGAAGGCATCGAACATCGAGATGTACCACACGTGCTTGCTCTTCAGTGCGTACTGCACGAAGATTTGATACGGCGTCATGTTGTCCGGAGCATGGTTGGCCTTGGTCGACACCAGGGTGTCCTTCTGCTCATCCTTGAGAATTTTTTCCAGCGGCGGCATGCCTTCGTTGTATGGGGTACCCAGCCCGAATTTGAGCACGATGCACACAACCAACAGCGCCAGCACGGCAGGAACCACGTAGCTGGCAATTTGCCAGTGTTCAGAGCCAAATACGGCAAAGGCGCCTGCGGCAATCGGTGCGACCAGACCGCCGCCCAGATTGTGGGAAATGTTCCATACGGCGCCGGTGCGGCCACGTTGCATGCGCGGAAACCAATTCGCGATGGTAATGAAGGAGGGGCCGACACCCATGCCTTGGAACAGGCCATTGGCGATGATCAGGGCAACGAACATCCAGTAGGCCGTGCTGAAGCCCATCATGATGTTGACGATGCACGACAGGAAGAGGCCGAAGGCCATGTAGTACTTTGGATTGCATTTGTCGGCCAGGCTGCTCATCAGGCCCTTGCTGATACCGTAGGTGATGAGCATCGCGCTGGAAAGCAGGCCGATGTCGGTCTTGGTCAGTTCAAGCGCCTTCATCAGGTACGGCGTGGACAGCGTGAAATTGGATCGAACCAGGTAGTAGGCGACATACCCGATGAAAACGCCGAATAGTGCGCGCATGCGCATGGCGTAGTAGCGTGCTTCGACGTCATCCGGGGCTACTGTTGTGGTCCCGGGTTTTGATAGCAGGAAATTAAGCATGAAACGCTCCTCACATAGTGTCAAAAAGGTACCGCGGCAGTTTTTTGGACACTTATTAGCCTGTCGCGGAGTTCCGGTTGTGACTCTAGGCAGGGGCGTGGAGGTGGGCAAATCATGATTTATGATGTCCCCGATAACGCAATCTTGCGAGGAGCCGAGGCTCTCCGCCGGGGCGCTTTACGGCCTCCGCTGTTCGGCAAGGGGACAGCCCTTTTCAGGCGGAAGGCAGCTGTTTTTTCCTGGCATTTTTCCGTTGGCACGTTTGTGCGGCCCGGTGTTTTTTTTCGTAGCGGATGCTGCGCCGCAGCACCGGGTGGTAGAATCACGCCTTTGATTTTTTTGGCCAATTACTAAACCCATGTCCGTTCGCCCCATCCGCAACATCGCCATCATCGCCCACGTTGACCATGGCAAGACCACGCTGGTCGACCAGCTTCTCCGCCAGTCCGGTACTTTTGCCGCCCACCAGCAATTGGTCGAGTGCGTCATGGATTCCAACGATCTGGAAAAGGAACGTGGCATCACGATTCTGTCGAAAAACACGGCAGTCGAGTACGAAGGCATTCACATCAACATCGTCGACACCCCGGGCCACGCGGACTTCGGCGGTGAAGTCGAACGCGTGCTGGGCATGGTCGATGGCGTGGTACTGCTGGTCGACGCTGCCGAAGGCCCGATGCCGCAAACCCGCTTCGTGACCAAGAAGGCGCTGGCTCAAGGCCTGCGTCCGATCGTGCTGGTTAACAAGGTCGATCGCGATGGTGCTGATCCGGACAATGCCGTCAACCTGACCTTCGACCTGTTCGACAAGCTGGGTGCGACCGACGAGCAGCTCGATTTCCCCATCGTTTACGCATCCGGCCTGAACGGCTGGTCGGCCATGGAGCTCGATCATCCGCGCGAGAACATGAAGCCGCTGTTCGATACCATCCTGCGTCATGTTCCGGCGCCGGATGCCGATGTCGATGCCCCGCTGCAGCTGCAGATTTCTGCGCTCGATTACTCTTCCTACGTCGGCCGCATCGGCGTCGGCAAGATCATCCGCGGCCGCGTCAAGACCGGCCAGAACGTCATGGTCATGTTCGGCACCGACGAAGAGGCCGCCGAACATGATCGTTCCCCGATCAAGGCCAAAATCGGCCAGGTGTTCGGCTACAAGGGCCTGAACAAGGTTGAGATGGAAGAAGGCCAAGCAGGCGACATCGTCCAGATCACCGGCATCGAAGATCTCGTGCTCGGTTGCACGGTGACCGATCCCGATCAGCCGGAAGCCTTGCCGTTGCTGAAGATCGATGAGCCGACCCTGTCCATGCAGTTCATGGTCAACACCAGCCCGTTGGCCGGTACCGAAGGCAAGTTCGTCACCAGCCGTCAGATCCGCGACCGCCTGCACAAGGAATTGCTGACCAATATGGCGCTACGCGTACATGACACCCCGAATGGCGATGTGTTCGACGTGGCTGGCCGTGGTGAACTGCACCTCGGCATCCTGCTCGAGAACATGCGCCGCGAAGGCTACGAACTGGCCGTGGGTCGTCCGCGCGTCGTCAAGAAGATCATCGATGGCGTCGAGTGCGAACCGTACGAGCAGCTGACGGTCGACGTCGAAGAGGACACGCAGGGCGGCGTCATGGAAAGCCTCGGCATGCGCAAGGGCGAAATGATCGACATGGTGCCGGACGGCCGTGGTCGTGTCCGTATTGAATACCGCATCCCGGCACGTGGCCTGATCGGTTTCCAGGGCGAATTCATGAACCTGACCCGCGGTAATGGCCTGATGAGCCACGTTTTCGACGACTACGCCCCGGTCAAGGAAGGCGCTGTCGCCGAGCGCCGCAACGGCGTGCTGATTTCCCAGGACAACGGCGAAGCCGTTGCCTACGCCTTGTGGAAGCTGCAGGATCGCGGCCGCATGTTCGTCAGCCCGGGTGAGAAGCTGTACGAAGGCATGATCATCGGCATCCACAGTCGCGAGAATGACCTGGTCGTGAACCCGATCAAGGGCAAGCAACTGACCAACGTGCGCGCTTCCGGCACCGACGAAGCCGTCCGTCTGGTGCCGCCGGTTCAGCTCAGCCTGGAGTCGGCTGTCGAATTCATCGACGAAGACGAACTGGTCGAGCTGACGCCGAAGTCCATTCGCCTGCGCAAGCGTTTCCTGACGGAAATCGAACGTAAGCGAGCCCAGCGCGGCCTGTAATTGCCATAAGTCGAATCACGGCACAGGCAAAAGGCGACCCAATGGGTCGCCTTTTTTATGGTCTGTCGCCGTATCCTGCGATTGGAGGGGGGGCGCCGGATTTTGTTGCTCGTCGCGACTCCGAAGAGCTTGTCTGGGGTTCTGCAGGAGATTGTGTGCGGGGGCTAGGTCGACTAATGTGGTGGTCCCACCTAGGGGGGCGAGTCTCTGTACGTCGAACCAACTAACCGCCTGTCATCGACATGAAGCGAACGACATGAGGGGCATCCATCTGTTGTGTGAAGTCGTGGCCAAAAGGCTTGATGCCCATGCTATCGATGATCATCTGGCGTACTGCGTCATCATTGCCGGCACGCAGTACAGGGAGAAGATTGCTGGCATCGTTCTGTCCAAGGCATGGGTAGAGTTCCCCCTTGGCGGTGATCCGTACCCGATTGCAGGTATCGCAGAAATTGTGGCTATGCGGCGAAATGAAACCAATGCGGGATTCACTGCCGGGGATGCGCCAGTAGCGCGCCGGCCCGCCAGAGCTTTCGGTCGAGGGAATCAGTTCAAAGTGTTCGCTCAGTTGGGCGCGTGTTTCCTCGGAGGTAATGAAGGTGTTGTTTCGTCCGTTGATGGCCCCAAGCGGCATTTCTTCGATGAAGGACAGGTCCAGTTGATTGGCGACGGCAAAACGGACAAGGTCGACAAACTCGTCATCGTTCACGCCGCGCATCATCACGGTGTTGAGCTTTGTGCGTGTGAAGCCGGCCTGGCGCGCCGCCTCGATTCCGCTCAGTACCTTTCCCAGGTCGCCAATGCGGGTGATTTTTTTGAAGCGGTCTGGACGCAGGGTGTCCAGGCTGATATTGATGCGTTTCACCTTTGCAGCGCGCAGAGGGGCTGCAAAGCGGTCGAGTTGCGATCCGTTCGTCGTCAGAACTAGGTTGTCCAGCCCCGGGAGTGCTCCCAGGCGCTCAATCAGCCACATGATGTCCTTGCGAACCAAAGGCTCGCCACCGGTTATGCGCAGTTTATTGACGCCAAGACCGACAAAAACCGAGGCGACACGCAAACACTCTTCAAGGCTCATCACCTCGTCGCGAGGAAGAAAGGTCATCTCCTCGGCCATGCAGTAGGTACAGCGGAAATCGCAACGGTCCGTGATCGACAAGCGTACGTAGGTAATACGCCGGCCGTATTTGTCAAGGAGCGTACCTTCATTGTGTGTCGCAGGCGCTGCAATGACCGGCGAGAAATCTGCCAATCCGGCTGGGGTGCTTTCTGGTCTGAGTGTTTCGTTGTGCATGGCGAACGTTGGCTTGGCTTGGTGGCCCTCGCTCAGCGGGGGAGGGGTCTGGACGCCGATTATCGGTGCGAGACATCCACTAAACAAGTAGAGAGATCAAAATCCGAAAAGTTCGGATGGCTGCTTGCTATCTGGTATGGATCGCCGTTGGTAGCGGGGTTTGGCTACTAAGAAGCGCTAACAAAATGATCCCGGCGTTGTTGTGCTTCCTTGCTGTACGCGTTGTACTGTCTGCGTCGGCACGCTTGGCCAGGAACGCTGCGCTTCATTTTGTTACCGCTTCTTAGCCAGACACTTTTTGCAGCAAAGCACTCAGTTGGGGGTAGTAAATGAGCCGGCTGACTTCCAGGCGACGGGATATCTTGATTGAGTCGTAGATGTCGCGTGCAGCTAAAGACTGCTCGATCAGGGTCGGAAAGGTATCCTTGCCGTCGAGCATCGAAAAAATATGAAAAAGCAGCATTCCGCAGTTCTTGTAGTGAGCAGGGTCCAGGCGGGTATGCAGTGCGCCGGCATCGCAGGCATCCAGATATCCGGCAGCGGTGCTGGCTGTTTTGGCTAGTGCGGACAGGGCTGATTGGTCAAATGTGTAAGTCATTTCGCACTCCCGGAGTGCATGCCTATGAACGACTCACAAGCTACAACCCTGAAGGCAGGTTGTCAGCGAATTATTTCACGCCTTGTGTGACCGATATTCGTTTTGAGCGACTCGGAAGGTGAAGATCGCGTGAGCCTAGAAATGAAAAAAGCCATCCAAACGGATGGCTTTTTTCATTTTTCTTTTGGCTCGCCGACTCGGACAGTTCTAAGAACTGGAAACTTGAGTTCGTCATCCGGTAGTGCACACCCGAGATGATGAAAGTGGGCAATGGGAAATAATTTCAATACTCTGGCCAGCAATTAGCTAGCAACTTCAATGGCCTATGCCGGATTCTCTACCGCAGCATCAACTGAAAGCGCATTCAGTGCGTCAGTTCGCTGCAATCCAATACCTAGAACAGGAACAATCGCGGCCGGATTGAGATCGGAACCGCCAGGTGTCTGGCTTATGTTTGTGGCGGCCATTCCAAAACTAACTGAGAGCATCCAGATACCTTCGTGAATTCCCTGAGCTTTCAGAAGTGCTGTAGCAACTTCCTTGTGGGAAAAAGCGAGTTGCGTTGTTTCAGCCATGCGCTACCTCCGTAAATTTTTTGGGCAATCCAAGCCCAAGAACTTGTGCAGCAGTTGTTGCTTTTTCAAGCAGAGGCGTATCAATCACTTTTCGCCCTGCAAATGCAGTTGATTCCGTTACAAACTGGACATTCAGCTGCCTAAAATCGACCTTGGCAAAGGTTGCCGAATGGAGCAATTGCTCTAATTTCGATGACAACTGTTTTCCACCAACGTAATGCGCAAGTGCCGTAACAATAAATTGATTTAAGCTACACCCTTCCAATTCAGCAAGTGCTGCTGCCTGTTTATGTAATGTCCGCGGCATACGCAAAGCCAGTTTGCCACTGCATCCATCAAAATCAATAGGCTCTCTAATGTGTTGCCCATTGGCTACAGCAACTTCAATCCAAGATTGAGCGGCACGCTCAAGATTGCCAAGCGCTTCGTCTGCCGAATCTCCTTCAGCGACACAACCTGGAAACTCCATAATTGAGGCCACGTAACCTCCAGCTTCATCAGGAGCAAGCTGACGAACGTAGCCCTTGTGAAGAATTTCCAAAGCTGATTTATTCGTCGTGGTCATTTTCATCGTCCATCTCCAAAAAATGAACCTCCCAGTTAGAAACATCGTCTAGAAGCATGTCAATGATATTTTTTGCAGTCCCGGTTTTCATATCTTTAGCGCCGTGGGAAGGAATGGATAACGGCGGGCTCAATTGAGGATCGTGTTCACGAATGTATGTTGGCTCTTTTCCACGAGTATCTCGAACACGGCCCAATTTAAGAGCAATCGCAACGAGATCGTCCGACTTCCGTCCTTGCGGGGACCGGCGCATTTGGATCAGTTCCGCCTTTAACTTTGCTAAAGATTTAGGAGTCACAGTATCACATATAGTATCAATTGGTCGCAACTACAAGTCCCCGTCCAAGTAACACGGGGGGCTATAGATACATGGAAAAGAAAGCAGTCTATCCCGTCATGGCTGCAGGGGCAATTCGAACAGCATAGAGATGGGGCGTGCGCGCCGTGCGTGGCACGGACGCGACGCCGCGCCCCGCGCGGCGCGCACGTCCCATACGATTTGTTTGACATGCTCACCTGAAGCGATGTAAATTGAACGAATGTTAATCGACATTCGTTCAACACATGAAGACTTCACACCTCCATGATCTCTGGGCTGGCCCTGACAACACACGGCTGACCAAGCAACAGTTTTCGTTCCGCCTGCCGGTTCATGTCGCAGCCAAATTAGCGGCCCTCTGTGATTTGTATCCCACAAAGAACCGCACCCAGATCGTTGCCGACCTGCTTACCGCAGCTATCGATGATCTTGAGCAGCATTTACCGCAAGGTGCCGGAGAGGCTATCGACAAGGCAGACACATGGTTTGCCGAACAGATTGGCTGTAGCGTTGGGGAAACCATTTACAAACTGGGCGGACCTCGCGGACAGTTCCGTGATGCGGCAAACGCCTACTATCGAGACATGGAGGTAGAGCTTGGCAACGAAAACCCAGAGCCGCTCTACACGACCTCGTGCATTACCGAGTCTGACCTGAAGAAGAAATAAGCAACAATGGGCTTCGCATCCATTCTCTCCGGCCACGACACCATCGAATGCGCGTATTACCTCGCGCCGCTTCCTGAGTGTTCGCTCAACTATGAGCAACTGGCCGTCGAAAAAGAAAACCTCCGCCAAGCCAAAGTCCGCCGCCCCTTGGCGATCAAGCTCGGCAACGAGGAATTTCTGCTGGCAGCAAACGGCACCAAAAGTGGCTATCCCTTCCTGATCGAGAACGACTGTTTCAGCATCCAGTTCGGCGAGTTCAACAAACCCAATTTCTTCGTCACTTTCCGCAGCTTCGCCTTGTGGCAATTCGGGGCGCTCGCCTTGCATCGGCGTTTCCTCGCTTGGGCGGCCTCGGTGGGATTCTCGACCTTTCAACCCGAACGCCTGTCGCGGGTCGATTTCACCTTCGATTACCAGATCGACGCGATTGATTTCGATGAGGACAGCTTTGTTACCTCATCCACCAAAGACAAGCAGTTCCGCAAGAACCGGAAAGTGCAGACCTTCGGTTTCGGTGAAGGCGATGTCGTGCTGCGGCTCTATAACAAGGTCGATGAGATCACCGAGAAAAGCACCAAAACGTGGTTCTTCGATCTGTGGGGCTGTGCCGAGAATGTTTGGCGCATCGAGTGGCAGATTCGTAAAACATGGCTGCGCACCTTCGGCATTCAAACCTTTGCCAATCTGACCGAACGCCAGGGCGATCTGCTGCGCGTGCTGGTCAATAACCACACCTCGTTACGCATCCCGACCGACGACAGCAACCGCTCCCGCTGGCCGATTCATCCGCTATGGGCTGACCTACAAAGCCGGGTCGCCGAGATGGACGGTTTGGGCATCGTCAAGGAACTCGATCCGCTGGCCTTGCTGGAAGAACGTGAAACCCGCATGGCGATCAGCATCTACGGCTATCTCAAGCGACTCGGCGCGATTCAGGGCATCAAGCGCAAAACCGCCGAAATCGGCTTCGAGGAAAGCCTCGCCTTTCTGCAGAAGAAGCTCACACGGACTCACGATGAATTCGTGTGGGACAACGATGTGCGCCGCCGTTACGACGAAATGAGGCTCGGGCAATGGTAGCGCCGCTTACCGAAGCCATCATGAAGCTGGTCATGTCCCGCATCGGGCGCATTCTCGATGCCGCTGCCGTGGGAATGCCGACACCGAACCAGCATCAGGCGTATCGAAAGATCGTTCTCAATGAATTTGGAAACCAAGGCTTCCTACCGGAATTGGATGCCTTGTTGCAGCACTATGGGCAGGACAGGAACGGGCAGGCCAAGACCGCAGGAAAGGAGGTGCAACGATGAGTGCGCGAACAATCCACGATCTACCGGGTTCGGTCCGACGACTTCGTACCCCCTAAACCGTCACAAGAGGAAATCGCTTTGATTGCTTCGGTATTCGATGAACTGCTGCTGTTGGTGCAGCGGTTGGACGATAGCGAGGACGATTGAGCAACCAGAGAGCCGCATTCGGCATGCAGACCAAAAAAAGCGGGCGGGATGGCCTGTCAAGGCTGGTTCCACCACCGCAGGCTGCCTTGATAGGCCATCCTGCTCGCTTATAACCCTGCAGGCCGGGTGTGGCGGTGTATCCACGGAGAAAGATCATGGCAGTTGCCCTTTATGCTCGGGTATCTACGGTAAAGCAGGCCGAGAAGGATTTATCCATTCCCGACCAGATACGGCAGATGCAGGACTGGTGCGCGGCACAAGGCTATGTCGTCGCTGAAACCTACATCGAACCCGGTGCATCGGCCACCGATGACCGTCGCCCCGTCTTCCAGCAGATGATCGCCGAGGCCACCCAAAAGCCATCGCCCTTTGAAGCCATCATCGTGCACAGCCTGTCGCGTTTCTTCCGCGATGCTTTGGAGTTCGCCCTCTATGAACGTGACCTGAAAAAGGTCGGGGTTCGACTGATCTCGATCACCCAGCAAACCAGCGATGATCCCTCCGGCGAGATGGCCCGCAAAATCTTCTCGATCTTCGACGAGTACCAGAGCAAGGAAAACGGCAAGCACACCCTACGCGCCATGAAGGAGAACGCCCGCCAAGGCTACTGGAACGGCTCGCGGCCTCCCTTTGGTTACAAGACCGTCGAAGCGGAAAAGTTCGGCAACAAGGGCAAGCGCAAACAACGACTGGCGATTGATCCCGCTGAATCGGGGTTGGTGAAGCGTATCTTTGAGTTGTACCTCAACGGCAAAGGCGATGGCCCGATGGGAGCCAAACAGATTGCCAGCTACTTGAACGAATCCGGACGCAAACATCGGGCATCAGCCTGGACACGAAGCCGGGTACATGAAGTCCTGTCGAATCGCACCTATATGGGCGAGTTTTATTTCAACCGGATGGAGGACAAAACCAAACGGGCCAAGCCGGAATCAGAATGGATTCTGCTCAAGGTTGATCCGATCATCGAGGCGGAACAGTTCTATGCGGTGCAACAACGCAAAGCCTCTCGCAGCTTTGACAAAGTGGCACCGAGCATCATTGGTTCCGATACCTTGCTCACTGGCCTGATCAAATGCGGCTGCTGCCATTCAGGCATGACGACGGCCACCGGCAAAGGTGGGCGCTATCGCTATTACAAGTGCAATACGCGCATTGCCAAGCACATCAACCACTGCAGTAATCCGGCTGTGTCGATGCCGAAGATGGATGCCGCGGTGCTGGATGTGCTGGCTGACAAGCTCTTTACGCCAGAGCGGGTGAAAGACATTCTCGGCCAACTGCAGAAGCAATTGAAAACCGCCAGGGCAAACGAAGCCGATGAGATCAAAGTTCTGCGGGACGAACTCAAGGAACTCGAACAGCGCAGCGAACGGCTATTCGAAGCGGTTGAGAAAGGTGTTCTGCCGCTCGATGCTCATCTGCAACAGCGTAGCCATCGGATTCAGGCGAGAAGGCAGGAAGTGCTAACGCAGATGGCAGGCTACAAGCGCCGCCAGCAAATGCCGACGATCAAGCCGAAACAGATTGATCTGTTCTGCCAAGCCTTGCGCATGAAGCTGAAAGAAGGAAAACCGGGATTTGCCAAACAGTATCTGCGCTACTTCGTCAGCGAGATTCGCGTGACCGGCAATCAGGTGGTGATGACTGGCAGTAATGCAGCTTTGGCTGCGGCCATCGCAGAAACAAAAAAGGGCACCTCTTGCGAAGTGCCCAAATCTGTATTCGGTTGGCTCCCCGACCTGGGCTCGAACCAGGGACCTACGGATTAACAGTCCGGCGCTCTACCGACTGAGCTATCGGGGAACAGAGGTGCGCATTATAGGAGTAGAATCACCTTCGGTCAAGCCGTTTGCGCCTTTTTGAACAACAATAATATACGGATATGAACACAAATCTAATCTACGCAAAAACACCGGCTGGTGACGAAGCGGTCCGGCAGAGTACACGCGTTGTCCAACGAAACCTGCGCATGGTTCTGGTGCAGGTTGATGGGAAGATGAGTGTTCAGGAGCTGTCTGCCAAAATTGGAAATCCCCGTCTTGTCGAAGCTGCATTGCGTGAATTGGTGGAGGGGGGATACATTCTTCCGTTACAGCCGGAGGATCAGGCCTGGATAGAGCGTGACAGGGTGGTGGAAAATACCGGGCAGCACGAATTGCAGCAACCGATGTCCCAATTCTCGGTTTTTGGTGCAAAAACGACGACGCTTCCGAACTCATCCGATTCGCCAAGTGCAGCCAGCAGTTTTTCGTCCTTTGGCAAGCCGATATTGCCGACAAGAGGGAATACTGATGCAGGAGGTTTCAAGCCGTCGATGATGCCACCACCGTTTCAGATCGAGCGGGAGATTGCTCCGGATACACGGCAACCGGTGCGTATGAAAGCTCGGCACCTGGGGTGGTCAATTTTTATCCTGGGGCTCCTGGGGATCGGGGCTCTTCTGTTCTATCCGTATGAGCGTTTTTTGCCGGAGATTGAGGCGGCAGCCAGCAAGTTTGTCGGTATGCCGGTAAAGGTGAGTCGTCTTGGCTTGGCGGTTTATCCCACGCCTCACCTGAGGTTGGGTGGAGTTAAGTTGGGTGACGGCGGGGAAGGGCGCGTGGATGATATCCGCATTTTTTCACCATTGACCCTGTTAGGTAGCGCCCCGGTACGGATTTCGCGGATTGATGTCAGCGGCGTGCACTTGTCGCCAAAACAACTGGTTGCCTTGCCATTTTTTCAGCCCGGGGAGCTAAAGACGGAAGGGGCTTCCATTCGGAAATTGCGCGTCGAGCATTCCGAAGTCATTTTGGCGGAGGGGCTCGCGTTTTCTGAATTCACCGGTGAAATCAATTTCCGCGATGATGGAAGCTTGGAGAAGGCAACATTTGAAAGCAACGACCGGTGCTTGCTGATTGAAGCAAAGCCGGCATCGCTTGGAATAGCGCTGGATATCGAGGGGCGTGCCTGGAAAGCGACGGGGACACCGGTCGTTTTTGCGTCGCTGCAAGCCAGCGGGGTGCTGCAGGGCGACAAACTGCTTGTTCAGAACCTTGATACGACTTTCCTGGGGGGGATTCTGCGCGGCAATTGGCTTCTGGGTTGGGCTGACGGCTTGACCATGGCCGGGGAGGGATCGCTTGGCAGGCTGGATATGCGCAAGGTTGGCGCGGCATTTGCTCCATCCTTGAAAATGGAGGGGGAGTTGAGTGGGGCGTTCAAATTACGTGCCAAAGCTCGCAACTGGGAGGATTTGTGGCGAAACGTGGAGGCATCCCTGAGCTCCGAAGTATCCCGAGGCACGCTGCAGGGGCTCGACCTCGGCGAGGCGGCGCGGCGCAATGGTGTTTCGGATGTTCGTGGCGGGGCGACCAAATTTGATTGGTTGCGTTCGACGCTATTAGTAACGCCAAAACAGATTGCTTCGAGGGATGTGCGGATGGATGCCGGTATGGTGACCGCCACCGGCCAGTTCGTCGCAGGCCGCGATGGGCTGGTCGAGGGACATTTGGTGGTTGTCCTGCAGTCATCGGTTGCCAGGGCGAATGTTCCGCTTCGAATCCATGGAACCTTGCCTGATTTGACGGCTGTTGGGCAAAAATGAAAAAGGCGGAACCGTAGTTCCGCCCTTTTTTAATCAGCCCGGGGTTTCGATTCAGGCTTTGGTGACTGCCGCGATCGCTTTGGCGACATAGTCGAGGTTCTTCGTATTCAAAGCAGCCAGGCAGATACGGCCGGTCGACACGGCATAAATGCCGAACTCGTCCTTCATGCGCTCAACCTGAGCAGCGCTCAGGCCGGTGTAGGAGAACATGCCGCGTTGCTGGGCTACGAAAGAGAAATCCTGTGCGCAGCCAGTTGCCTTGATGGCATCGACCAGGCCGGTACGCATGGCGCGGATACGGTCACGCATGCCGGCCAGTTCGGCTTCCCACTGCGCGCGCAGTTCGGCCGAGGCGAGAACGCCTGCAACCAGGGCGCCGCCATGGGTCGGCGGGTTGGAGTAGTTGGTGCGGATAACGCGCTTGACCTGCGACATGACACGAGCCGATTCATCCTTGCCGGCGGTGACGATGGACAGGGCACCAACGCGCTCGCCGTACAGCGAGAAATTTTTGGAGAAGGAACTGGAGGCAAAGAATTGCAGGCCAGACTTCGAGAAGGCACGGACAGCGACAGCGTCGGCATCGATACCGTCGGCAAAGCCCTGGTAGGCCATGTCGAGGAAGGGTACCAGGCCGCGTTCCTGGCAGATGGCGACGACTTCGCCCCACTGGGCATCGCTCAGGTCGGCGCCGGTCGGGTTGTGGCAGCAGGCGTGCAGGATGATGATGGAGCCGGCATCCAGCCCCTTCAGGCAGGCCTTCATGCCATCAAAGTTAACGCCACGGGTGGCGGCATCGTAGTACGGGTAGTTTTCGACGACGAAGCCAGCGGACTCGAACAGCGCGCGGTGGTTTTCCCAGGACGGGTCGCTGATATAAACCTTGGCGTTCGGATTCAGGCGCTTCAGATAGTCGGCACCGATCTTCAGGGCGCCAGTGCCGCCGAGAGCCTGGGCGGTGATAACCTGGCCATTGGCGATCAGCTCGGAGTCCTTGCCGAGCAGCAGGTTCTGCACAGCAGCGTTATAGGCCGGGTTGCCTTCGATCGGCTGGTAGCCGCGTGGCAGGCCTGCCTTGACGCGGGTTTCCTCGGCGGCCTTGATGGCGGCCAGTAGCGGGATCTTGCCGTTGTCGTCGAAGTACACGCCAACGCCCAGGTTAACCTTGGTGGTGCGCGTATCGGCGTTGAAGGCTTCGTTCAGACCGAGGATAGGATCGCGCGGGGCCATTTCCACCGCTGCGAAGATCGAAGAGGACATAAGAACTCCGTGGAATAATACGAATGATGATCACGCAGCACGCTTGCCACGCGAGAGAAAACCGAAGAATTTTAGCATGACCGAAACCAACACCTCCACGCCGGTTGTCACCTTCGATAACAGTCCTTATCGGTTGCATCAGCCATTTCCGCCGGCAGGCGATCAACCGGCAGCCATTAACCAATTGGTCGAAGGCATAGAGGACGGTTTGTCGTTCCAGACCTTGCTCGGTGTGACCGGTTCCGGGAAAACCTATTCCATGGCCAACGTCATTGCTCGCACCGGTCGGCCGGCGCTGGTTCTGGCGCCGAACAAGACGCTGGCGGCGCAGTTGTATTCGGAATTCAAGGAATTTTTTCCCGAAAATGCAGTCGAGTATTTCGTGTCCTACTACGATTACTATCAGCCAGAAGCCTACGTGCCGTCGCGTGATCTGTTCATCGAAAAAGACAGTTCGATCAACGATCACATCGAGCAGATGCGGCTATCGGCGACCAAGAGCCTGATCGAGCGTCGCGACGTGGTGATTGTTGCGACGGTGTCATGCATCTACGGCATTGGCGACCGTGACGAATACCACAACATGATTCTGACCATGCGTGTCGGAGATCGGCTCGACCAGCGGGCCATCGTCAAGCGTTTGACGGATATGCAGTATGAGCGCAACGAGATGGATTTCCATCGCGGGACGTTCCGTGTGCGCGGCGACATCATCGATGTCTTTCCGGCCGAACATGCCGAGCACGCTATCCGTATTTCGCTGTTCGACGACGAAATCGAGGGACTGCAGTTCTTCGATCCGTTGACCGGACATTTGCTGCATAAGGCTCTTCGCTTCACGGTGTTTCCAGCATCGCATTACGTAACGCCGAGGGCCACGGTATTGCGCGCCATCGACGCCATCAAGGAGGAACTGAGAGAGCGGGTCGGCTGGTTTGCGGCCAATAACAAGCTGGTTGAGGCGCAGCGCATTGAGCAGCGAACCAAGTTCGATCTCGAGATGCTCGACCAGATCGGATTCTGCAAGGGCATCGAGAACTACTCGCGACATTTTTCCGGACGCAAGGCTGGCGAGGCTCCGCCAACGCTGATCGATTATCTGCCGCCCGACGCCCTGATGTTCATCGACGAATCACACGTTTCCATCGGTCAGGTTGGCGGTATGTACAAGGGCGACCGCTCGCGCAAGGAAAACCTGGTCGATTACGGGTTTCGACTGCCTTCTGCGCTGGATAACCGGCCGCTACAGTTCAACGAGTTTGAAGCGCACATGCGGCAGACTGTTTTCGTTTCAGCGACTCCTGCCGATTACGAGCAGCAGCATGCAGGACAGGTTGTCGAGCAGGTGGTCCGCCCGACCGGGCTGATCGACCCCGAGGTCGTGGTCCGGCCGGCATCGACCCAGGTCGACGATTTACTGGTCGAAATCGGCAAGCGGGTGTCGGTCGGGGAGCGCGTTTTGGTGACGACGCTGACTAAGCGTATGGCCGAGGATTTGACTGATTTTCTGGGCGACAACGGCATCAAGGTTCGCTACCTCCATTCGGATATCGATACCGTCGAGCGGGTCGAGATCATTCGTGACCTTCGCCTTGGTGAATTCGACGTCCTCGTCGGCATCAACTTGTTGCGCGAGGGGCTGGATATTCCCGAGGTGTCGCTGGTCGCCATTCTTGATGCGGACAAGGAGGGCTTCCTGCGTTCGGAGCGTTCGCTGATCCAGACCATTGGGCGTGCCGCGCGTCACATCCATGGCACAGCTATCCTCTATGCTGATAAAGTTACGCAATCCATGCAGCGTGCCATTGCCGAAACGGAACGCCGGCGTGAAAAGCAGATCAGCTTCAATCAGGAACACGGTATTACGCCGCGCGGGGTATCGAAGAAGATCAAGGACATCATTGATGGCGTCTACGATACGGCCTCGCTCCAGAGCGAATTGAAAGCTGCTCAGCAACAGGCGGCCTACGAGGCCATGGATGAAAAGACAGTGGCCAGGGAGATCAAGCGCCTCGAAAAGCAGATGATGGAGTGCGCCAAGAACCTGGAATTCGAAAAAGCGGCGGTGGCCCGCGACGAATTGTTCCTGCTCAAGGAGCGTGTATTCGGTGCGGCACGACACGACGCGGACGGAGATAAGTAAAAATGACTTACCGCGTGCTTCTGGTGTGCATGGGTAACATATGCCGCTCCCCAACCGCAGAGGGAGTGCTTCGTTATTTTATTAAAATCAACAATCTTGGTGACAAAGTTGAAGTTGATTCTGCGGGGACGCATGGCTATCACGTCGGTGAAGCGCCGGATTCCCGGACTCAGCGCGCTGCGTCGGCACGGGGTTACAACCTGTCTCAACTCAGGGCGCGCAAGGTCGCACGCCAGGACCTGGACTACTTTGACCTGATCCTGGCCATGGACAAGAGCAATCTGGACAATCTCAAGCGTATGGCTTCGCCGGAGCAGCAGGAGCGGATCAGGCTATTCATGGATTACGCCAGGAACTTCGACGATGACGAAGTGCCCGATCCTTACTACGGACTGGGACATGGCTTCGACCTAGTGCTGGATATGGTCGAGGACGCTTCGTTGGGATTGATCGAGGACATCCGGAAGCGACTCGGACGTTCCTGACCCTCGCTTGCTGCAGGCAAAAAAATGGCACCCATCGGGTGCCATTTTCATTGGAGTGGATGAGGCGCTATTTGGCCGTTTCCACCATGACCAGCGGTTCGTCGGCCGCCAGGGCCGGCGATTTCTGTTTGCGCGGGCGTCCCAGCTTGATCGGTGCTTCAGCCTGCGCAGCGATGATCGGCGTGGCGGTCGTCTGCACCATGACTAGGCCGCTGTCAGCCAGGACGGCATCGAGGTTGACTGGTGCCGCTGCGATGATGGCGGGCTTTTCCTCGGGGGCAGCTTCGACGACGATAGCGGCGGGGGCAGGTTCGGTCGCTTGCGGTTCCTCTGCGAGCACCGCCACTTCCGGTGCCGCAGCGTGCAGGGCGGTTTCCATGGCGGCAGCCGTCGCCACAACAGGTTCTGCGCTGGATTCAGCGACGGGTTCTACAGTAGTCGAGGGTTCAATCGCCGGAATCACCACGACAACCGGTTCCTGGCTTGCGGGAGCAGGTTCGAATACTTCTGGTGCGGAAAGGGTGTCGGCAACAATGGGGGTTGCGGCAGACTCTGCCTCATTCCGACGCTCGCCACGACCACGCCCACCGCGACGGCCGCGACGGCGACCGCCTTGCTCTTCGTTGTTGGTGTCCGGGGTTTCATTGGCGCCAGCCGGAGCGACAACGGCCGATGCTTCGGTCGCGACGGCGGCGAGTTTGGTTTCTACGGCCTCCGGTTGCTGGCGCTCGCGGCGCTCCTTGCGCTCGCCGCGCGGACGACGCTCCTGACGCTCACTCGCATTGGTTGCCGATTCTTCCTGGGCCGGCTTGTCCACGTTGCGTTCGTTACGGCTGCCACGGTCCTTGTTGCGCTCGCCACGTTCGCCACGCTCTTCATCGCGGCGGTTGCCATTGCGGCCACCACGGCGGCCGTCGCGGTCGCGGCGGTTTTCGGAACGCCCTTCACGCGGCTTCTTGGCGGGTTCAGGAGCGGCAACGGGTTCAACCGGCTGCGGCTCGGACCGGAACCAGGAGAAGATCTTGGAGAACAAGCCAGCTTCCTGCTTCACGGCAACCGGTGCGGGGGCTGGGGTGTCAACCTTCTCCGCAACGATCGGTGCGGGCTGCTCAGGCGAAACGCCCTTGATGGCGGCTTCCTGGCGCGGCTTGGCGGCCTCTTGCTGCGTAGCCTGCTTGATCGCATCCTCGATCGGCATGTCGACCATCTTGTAGGATGGTTCGCGCGAGTCGTCGTGGTTCAGGTCATCATGGCGCAGGCGGGTGATCGTGTGCTGCGGCGTTTCCAGATGAACGTTCGGAATGAGCAGGATGGTGACCTTGTGGCGCAGTTCGATGGCCTGGATGTCCGGGCGCTTCTCGTTGAGCAGGAAGGTCGCGACATCGACCGGAACCTGGACATGCACGGCGCCGGTGTTTTCCTTCATCGACTCCTCTTCCAGGATGCGCAGGATATGCAGCGCAGCGGATTCGGTGGAGCGGATGTGGCCGGTGCCGGTGCAGCGCGGGCAAGGGATGTAGCTGGTTTCGGCGAGGGCAGGACGCAGGCGTTGACGCGACAGTTCCATCAGGCCGAAGCGGCTGATCTTGCCCATCTGAACACGGGCACGGTCGAAACGCAGCGCATCGCGCAGGCGGTTTTCAACTTCGCGCTGATTCTTGGCGTTCTCCATGTCGATGAAGTCGATCACGATCAGGCCACCCAAGTCGCGCAGACGCAACTGGCGGGCCAGTTCTTCGGCGGCTTCAAGGTTGGTTTTGAACGCGGTTTCCTCGATATCGGAACCCTTGGTGGCGCGACCCGAGTTCACGTCGACGGCGACCAGTGCTTCGGTGTGGTCGATAACGATGGCGCCGCCGGACGGCAGATTGACTTGGCGAGCGAAGGCCGTCTCGATCTGGTGCTCGATCTGGAAGCGTGAGAACAGTGGTACGTCGTCGCGGTAGCGTTTAACGCGATTGACGTTGCCCGGCATGACAGTGCCCATGAAGGCGCGGGCCTGTTCGTACACTTCGTCGGTGTCAATCAGGATTTCGCCGATGTCCGGCTGGAAGTAATCGCGGATGGCGCGGATGACCAAGCTGCCTTCAAGGTAGATCAGGAAAGCACCGGATTGCTGTTGAGCGGCACCTTCGATGGCGGTCCACAACTGCAGCAGGTAATTCAAGTCCCACTGCAGTTCTTCCGCTTGACGGCCGATGGCAGCGGTGCGGGCGATCAGGCTCATGCCGTTGGGCACTTCGAGTTGATCCATGACTTCGCGCAGTTCGGCTCGCTCGTCGCCGTCAACACGACGGGAAACGCCACCGCCGCGTGGATTGTTCGGCATCAACACCAGATAGCGGCCGGCCAGCGAGACGTAGGTGGTCAGGGCGGCGCCCTTGTTGCCGCGTTCGTCCTTGTCGACCTGGACGATTAGTTCCTGACCTTCCTTGAGCGCCTCGTTGATCTTGGCGCGACCGACTTCTGTACCCGGCTGGAAATAGGAGCGGGAGACTTCCTTGAACGGCAGGAAGCCGTGGCGATCGGCACCGTAATCGACGAAGCAGGCTTCGAGGGACGGTTCGATCCGGGTGATGACACCCTTGTAGATGTTGCTTTTGCGTTGTTCCTTGGCGGCGGATTCAATGTCGAGATCAATCAGTTTCTGACCGTCGACAATGGCGACACGGAGTTCTTCCGCCTGTGTCGCATTGAAGAGCATGCGTTTCATTATTTTCGGGCTCCAGCGCACATCGGCACGCTGCAACGAAACGCCTTGGCAGGCAGCGACTATTCTTTATCGGGTTGCGTTCATGTTGGTGATGAGGGCAAAGGCGACTGGAAGGTGCTGATCAACAAACGGCCGCGTGTTTTTTATTGAAATGCGCGACCTGAAAATTCCTGCCACTGGCAATCGTGCGTGCTTACCGTGGGCTTATCCATTAACATCACTACTTTTGGTGAGTGAACTTAACCAGTCGTTTTACGTTGGTCTGGCCTGAGCAATTGGCGCAGGTGAGACTTCGAAGCCTGCCGCTTGGCGGTCGCGCCAGTGGAGCGAGGGCGAACGGTCTGACGGTTCGGCATCTCTTGCAAACCGAGACGTAAAACGTGGGCAGTATATTAGAAAATGAATGGCGTAGGTAACAATTCAGTCGCATATGTCGTGATCGGCGACGAAGAACAAGGTCAGCGTCTCGACAACTTCTTGATACGCTGCTGCAAGGGGGTTCCCAAGAGCCACATTTACCGGATATTGCGTAGTGGCGAAGTGCGGGTAAATAGTAAACGAGTCGATGCCACCTATCGTTTACGTGCAGGCGACAATTTACGCATTCCGCCGATTCGCATTGCCGAAAGGCCGCAAAACGAAGTCGATGAGGCCGCAAAACAGCGTGTCGAATTGCCGATTATTTACGAAGATGACGCCATGCTGGTAATCGACAAGCCAGAAGGCGTGGCAGTGCATGGCGGTAGTGGAGTCAGTTTCGGCGTCATCGAAGCCCTGCGTCGGCAGCGGCCACAGGCCAAGTTTCTCGAACTGGCGCACCGACTCGATCGTGAAACATCGGGGGTATTGCTGGTCGGCAAGAAGCGTCTGGCCCTGACGGCTTTGCATGACATGTTTCGCGAACATGGTGCCGGTGCGGACAAGCGCTACCTCGTCCTGGTCAAGGGGCGCTGGATGAACAACACCCAACATGTGAAGCTGCCGCTGCACAAATACTTGACTGAGGGCGGTGAGCGGCGGGTGTCGGTTGATCCGCAAGGCAAGGCTTCGCACACGGTGTTCCGCCTGCTGGCGCGCTGGCCGGAAATGAGCCTGCTCGAGGCGCAATTGAAAACCGGCCGTACCCATCAGATTCGTGTTCATCTGGCGCATCTGGGTTTTCCGATCCTGGGCGACGAGAAATATGGCGATTTCGCCCTCAACAAACAATTGAAGCGGGATGGGCTGAAACGCATGGCACTGCACGCTTGGAGAATGGCTTTCCGCCATCCGCTGACTGCTTCACCGCTGGAGTGCTTGGCTCCTTTGCCCAACGGAATTGGAAGTTATATTGCAGCGATCGATGCCAAGCAGAGTCGCGAAATCTCCGCTGAAAACTACGAACAGATTTTTGCCGCATTATGAAATACGAAATGCTTGTCTTTGACTGGGATGGTACGTTGCTCGATTCGGCGGGCGCCATCGTGCGCGCCATTCAAGCTTCCTGTTGCGATCTCGGTTTGCCGGTGCCGGAGGATGCTCAGGCGCGTCATGTCATCGGCCTCGGGCTGGTCGATGCCATGCGCCATGCTGTTCCGGAACTGACGCCGGATCGTTATCAGGCCATGGTCGATCGTTACCGCTTTCACTATCTTTCCGGAGATCAGCAACTGATGCTGTTTGATGGTGTTCCGGAGATGCTTGGGCGACTGAGGCGCGATGGTCATGTCCTGGCGGTGGCTACTGGCAAGAGCAGGGTGGGTCTGGAGCGCGCCCTTGATCATTCCGGACTTCGTCCGATGTTTCAGGCCTCTCGTTGTGCAGATGAGTGCCACTCGAAGCCTCACCCACAAATGCTGGATGAATTGATGGCGGAGTTTGGTATGACGCAAGCAGCAACGGTCATGATCGGCGATACCTCGCATGACTTGCTCATGGCTCGAAACGCTGGGGTCGATGCATTGGCGGTGACTTATGGCGCCCATCCGCACGACCACTTGCTGGATCACAAGCCTGTGGCGTGTCTGCATTCGGTGAGTGAGCTCAATCAATGGCTGAAGAACTTCGCCTGATTTGCAGTAGTGGTGACGTCGTCGAAGCTGGCAAGGGCTTTCGCTTCACCGTTGAGCGCTATGGCCGAGAGGTTCCGGCATTCATCATCCGCTTTCGTAGTGTGGTTTATGGCTATTTCAATGAATGCGGCCATGTTCCGGCAGAGCTGGATTGGATGCCAGGCGAATTCTTCGACGATTCCAAGCTATACTTGATTTGCTCGATCCATGGCGCGCTTTATGCTCCGGATTCGGGCCGATGTCTCGGTGGGCGTTGTCAGGGCAAGGGACTCAAGCCGCTGAAAATTCGAGAGATTGACGAAAAGATTTTGCTGGAGCAGAAAAGATAATTATGGATACTTCCCAACCCCCGAACAATGATTCCAACTGGGAGCGCAAAACCCTGGAAAAACTGGTTTTCGCCGCTCTCGATGAGCAGCGATCCCGACGGCGCTGGGGGATTGCCTTCAAGATATTTGGGTTTGGTTATCTCTTGGCGGTCCTTGTTGCTGTGGTTGATTGGGGGGCTAGTGCCGAGCATCAGGAGCGGCATACGGCCATGGTCAACATGATGGGGGTGATCGAGGCGAAGGGCGATGCCAGCGCAGAGAATCTGGTTGCAGCGCTCAACAGCGCTTTCGAGGAAAAGAACGCTGTTGGCGTCATTCTGCGTATCAACAGCCCGGGGGGGAGCCCGGTTCAGGCCGGAATCGTCAACGACGAAATTCGTCGTTTGCGTACGAAATTTCCGGACAAGCCGCTTTATGCCGTGGTTGAAGATATGTGTGCTTCAGGTGGTTACTATGTTGCAGCTGCGGCAGATAATATTTACGTAAACAAAGCCAGCATCGTCGGGTCAATTGGGGTTTTGATGGATGGTTTTGGATTTACCGGAACAATGGACAAGTTTGGCGTCGAGCGCCGCTTGCTCACTGCCGGTGAAAACAAGGGCTTCCTCGACCCCTTCTCGCCCCAGGCACCGCAGCACAAAGCTCATGCCCAGTTGCTGCTCAACGACATTCACAAGCAGTTCATCGATGTCGTCAAGGCCGGGCGTGGCCAGCGTCTGAAGGAAACGCCGGACATGTTCTCCGGTTTGATGTGGACCGGTGCACAAAGTATTCAACTGGGATTGGCGGATGGCTACGGCAGCGTTGATTCGGTTGCCCGGGATGTCATCAAGGCGGAAAAGATCTTCGACTATTCGGTCAAGGACAACATTGCGGAACGTTTTGCCAAGCGCCTTGGCGCTGGAACTGCCGCAAGTTTCTGGAAGGGTATCTCGGAAAGCGCGCAGGGTGTGCGCCTTTTCTGACTCAGGCCAGTAGCAAGAAAACTGTCGGACGCCGCTCGATATCGGGTGGCGTTTGTTTTTTCCACTGTTGAATACTCAGTGTGCGTACGGTTTCGCTCGGCAGAGTCAGGTCCGTGGCGACTGTCAGTCGCGTTCCCGGCTGGCAACTACCGAGAATGGCATCAAACATGGCCCGGTTGCGATAGGGGGTCTCGATGAATAGCTGGGTCTGGTGGCGCTTGCGGGATTCGCTTTCCAGTTCTCGCAAGGTTTTGGTGCGTTCGGCTTCCTTGGTGGGCAGGTAGCCCTGGAATGCAAAGCGCTGTCCGTTCAATCCAGATGCCATCAGGGCGAGCAGCAGCGAAGATGGCCCGATCAGCGGCACGACGCGAATATTTTCCTTTTGCGCCAGTGCGACCAGATTGGCACCGGGATCGGCAACGGCGGGACAACCGGCCTCCGACAGCAGGCCGACATCGTTTCCGGCGAGCAATGGTGCGAGCAGTTCGGTCAGCGCTTCATTCTTGGTGTGCTCGTTCAGTTCCGAGAGCTGCAGTTCCTGCAGCGGCTTGTTGGTGCCAGCGGCCTTCAGGAAGGCGCGCGCGGTCTTGGCTTGCTCGACGATAAAATAGCTGAGCGGTCGTATTGTCTCCAATGTGGCGGGTGTCAGCGAATCCTGTGGTGGTGTCGGGCCCAGTGGAACCGGGATGAGGTATAGCGTTCCAGCCATCACAGTACCGCTATGCCTTGGCGGCGAAGCATGTCGCAGAGCGCGATCAAGGGCAGGCCGACAAGGGCGTTCGGGTCATCGCCGCGCATGCTGCTGAGGAGGGCAATACCAAGCCCTTCTGATTTGGCCGATCCGGCGCAGTTGTAGGCGGGTTCGCGGCGCAGATAGTTTTCGATTTCGTCGCTGCTCAGGTCGCGAAAGGTCACGAGTGTCGGAATGCCGCGCACATCTGCGAGGCCGGTCCGGGTGTTGAGTAGGCACAGTCCGGTGAAGAAATTGACGGTCTTGCCCGATAGTTGGTGCAATTGTTCGACGGCGCGTTCATGGTTCCCGGGTTTGCCGTAAATTTTCCCTTCGGCGGTGGCAACCTGGTCGCTGCCGATGATCAGCGCATCGGGGTAGGCGTCGGCAACGGCTCGAGCCTTGGCTTCGGAGAGGCGTAGCGACAATGCTTCCGGGGATTCCGATGGAAAAGGCGTTTCATCTGTTTGTGGGTTGGCAACCTCGAAGCGCAGCCCGAGGCGGTTCAACAATTCACGACGGTAAGGTGACGTCGAGGCCAGAATCAGTTTTTGTGACATGAAAGGCTCAATACAACAAAGTCTTGCATCGAACTCTTGAGGCGACACTTTGTTTTGACTTGGAAAGCCAAAAATAATATCATCCAATGTTTAAGTCGCAACAGCTCAAGATTGAAAAGAATTACGGACGTATTTCGCTTTGCCAAAGATGGGCGTGTTCTCGAGGGAACGCTACCTGTTTTGGCTCTTGAACGCCTGCATGATCTGCTGGCCGTTGTGGAGGGAGAGGTTTCCTTTCGCATCGAAGGTTTCAAGGGTGGGCGTGGCGAGTGCCTGCTGCAACTGGCGGTGACGGGGACGCTCCCGTTGGCTTGTCAGCGCTGCCTGAAGTCCGTGTCTTATAATCTCGATGTCGATAGCCTGCTGGAACTTGTTCCCGAAGGTGCCGAGCTATCGCAAGATGAGTTGGAAGACGACACCCGGGATTTCCTGCCGGTGGCGAAGGAACTGGATGTGGCCGAATTCGTGGAGGACGAGATCCTCTTGGCCCTGCCGGTGGCGCCGCGGCACGAAAAATGTGGTTTGCCTGGTGCGGCCGATGCGGGCGAGCGGATCAATCCGTTTGCAGCATTGTCCGGGCTTAAAGGCAAGCCGAACTGATTTTTTTTGGAGTAACAACATGGCCGTTCAACAGAACAAAAAGTCCCCGTCCAAGCGTGGCATGCATCGCGCCCACGATTTTATGACCAACCCGCCGCTGGCCGTCGAATCGACTACGGGCGAGGTTCATCTGCGTCACCACATCTCCCCGACCGGGTTCTATCGCGGTAAAAAAGTCCTGAAGGCCAAGGGCGAGTAATCGTTCAATGAAAGGCAGGCGGTTCGCAAAGAGCCGCCTGCCTTTTCTTTTGCCTATATGACAACCCGCATTGCCATCGATTGCATGGGGGGTGACCACGGTCCGTCAGTGACGGTGCCGGCGGCCATTCAATTTCTTGCGGAGCATATGTCTGCCAATCTCGTCCTGGTGGGTCAGGAGGAGGTTTTGCGGCCGTTGCTTGGCGAGCATGCCTCTGATTCCCGTATTCGCATCATTCACGCCTCCGAGGTCGTCGGCATGGATGAGTCTCCGGCCCTCGCGCTGCGCAACAAAAAAGACTCATCAATGCGGGTCGCCATCAACCAGGTCAAGACCGGAGAGGCTGACGCCTGCGTATCGGCTGGTAACACCGGTGCGCTGATGGCCATTTCCCGATTCGTGCTGAAGATGCTGCCTGGCATTGACCGGCCGGCGATCTGCGCGCCTTTGCCGACCGTCAATGGTCACACCCACATGCTGGACCTCGGGGCCAACGTGGATTGTGGGCCGGATCACCTGTTGCAGTTCGGCATCATGGGGGCCATGCTGGTTGCCGCCATGGAGCACAAGGCAGCACCGACCGTCGGCATCCTGAATATCGGCGAGGAAGAGATCAAGGGCAACGAAGTAGTTAAGGCAGCCGCCGAGCTATTGCGCGCATCGGGCCTCAACTTCGTCGGTAACGTCGAAGGTGACGGCATTTACAAAGGCGACGCTGATGTCATCGTGTGTGACGGCTTTGTCGGCAATGTCGCCCTGAAAACCTCAGAAGGTTTGGCTCAGATGCTGGCTTCGTCTTTGCGCGAGGAATTCAAGCGCAACTGGTTGACCAAGTTGGCTGCGCTGATTGCTATTTCCGTGCTCAACAACTTCAAACGCCGCTTCGATCATCGCCGCTACAACGGTGCGATCCTGCTTGGCCTGAAGGGCATTTCGGTTAAGAGCCACGGCTCGGCCGATGTGCTGGCCTTTGGTAATGCTATTTCCCGCGCCTACGATGCGGCTGAAAACCGCGTCCTGGAGCGCATTTCCAGCCGCATCGCAGAAATGATGCCGGCCCATGCTGCTGTGGAGAACGTCTGAATGTATGCACGCCTGATCGGTACCGGCAGTTATCTTCCGGGCAATCCAGTCAGCAACGACGACTTGGCGGCGCGCGGTATCGAAACCAACGATGAGTGGATCGTTACCCGTACCGGGATTCGCAGTCGCCATCTTGCCGAGCCAGGAACGACCTCGAGTGAACTGGGCCTGATTGCTGCGCAACGGGCGCTGGAGATGGCCGGGGTTACTGCTGCCGAAGTCGACCTGATCATCGTCGCCACCTCGACACCGGATTTCATCTTTCCGAGTACGGCCTGTCTGATTCAGGGCAAGCTGGGCAACAAGGGTGCTACGGCATTTGATGTGCAGGCCGTTTGCGCCGGATTTGCTTATGCCTTGGGAATTGCCGAAAAGTTCATTCGTTCCGGCAGCCACAAAAAGGTATTGGTCATCGGTGCCGAAGTATTTTCCCGTATTCTCGATTGGAACGACCGCGGCACCTGCGTATTGTTCGGTGACGGTGCCGGCGCCGTGGTGCTCGAGGCCTCGGAAAAGCCCGGTATCCTGGCCAGTGCAATGCACGCCGACGGTAGCTATGCGGGCATTCTCAATGTGCCAGGGCAGGTCTGCGGCGGCCAGGTGACCGGCGATCCCTTCCTGCGCATGGATGGTCAGGCCGTATTCAAGTTTGCCGTTCGCGTACTGGCTGAAATTGCCGAAGAGGTCTGTGTCAGCGCAGGCATGAAGACAACCGATGTCGATTGGCTTATTCCGCACCAGGCCAATATCCGCATTATCGAGGCGACCGGCAAGAAGCTGGGCATCGACCGCGAAAAGGTCATTGTCACCGTCGACCGCCATGGCAATACCTCGGCCGCGTCGGTGCCGTTGGCGCTTGACGCGGCGGTTCGCGACGGACGTATCAAGCCAGGCCAGAAGGTGTTGCTCGAAGGTATTGGCGGCGGTTTTGCCTGGGGCGCCGCCCTGCTCGAATTTTGATATCAGGAGACTGAACGATGTCTTTTGCTTTCGTATTTCCCGGCCAGGGCTCGCAGAGCGTTGGCATGATGGCTCCCTATGGCGACTCCGCCGTGGTTCGTGCCACTTTCGATGAAGCCTCCGCCGCCTTGGGCGATGACCTGTGGCAGATGGTCGCCGAAGGCCCGGCCGAGGTGCTGACCCAGACCGTGAATACCCAGCCGGTCATGCTGACTGCCGGTATCGCCGCCTGGCGCCTGTGGCAGGAGAAGGGCGGTCGGATGCCGGCCATGGTTGCAGGCCACAGCCTGGGCGAATATTCGGCGCTGGTCGCCGCCGGTGTCATCGCTTTCAAGGATGCCGTGCCGCTCGTCCGCTTGCGCGCCGCCGCCATGCAGGAAGCTGTTCCGCTCGGTACTGGCGCGATGGCCGCCGTGCTCGGTCTCGATAATGTCGGAATCGTTGCCGCTTGTGCAGAAGCCGCACAGGGCGAGGTTGTCGAACCGGTCAATTTCAACGCCAATGGCCAGACTGTGATCGCCGGCCACAAAGCAGCCGTCGAGCGCGCGATGGAAGCCTGTAAGGCGCGCGGTGCCAAAATGGCTAAGGCGCTGCCGGTGTCGGCACCTTTCCACTCTTCGCTGATCCGCCCTGCCGCCGACAAGCTGGCGGCCCGCTTGGCCGAACTGACGCTGCAGTCGCCAGCCATTCCGGTGGTCAACAACGTCGATGTCGCGATCGAGAATGATCCGTCCCGCATCAAGGACGCGCTGGTCCGACAGGCCTACAATCCGGTGCGCTGGGTGGAGACCATTCAGTTCATGGCCAGCCTGGGCATTACCATGGTCGCCGAATGCGGCCCGGGCAAGGTACTGGCCGGCCTGACCAAGCGCTGCGCCGACGGTGTCGCCGGTGTTGCGCTGGCCGATGTGGCAGCTATCGAAGCCAATCTCGGCCTGGAGTAATCGCATGTTGAACGATAAGATCGCGCTGGTTACCGGCGCTACCCGCGGCATCGGCCGTGCCATCGCGCTGGATTTGGGCAGGCAGGGCGCCACTGTGATCGGAACGGCGACCAGCGAAGACGGTGCCGGCAAGATTTCGGCCTATCTGGCCGAAGCTGGCGTGAAGGGCAAGGGCATTGTGCTCAACGTCACCGACGCGGCGCAGACGGATGCCGTATTAGCCGACGTGGCGAAGGAGTTCGGGGCCATAGCGATCCTCGTGAACAATGCCGGCATTACGCGCGATAACCTGACCATGCGGATGGGGGATGATGATTGGGATGCGGTCATTGATACCAATCTGAAGGCGGTTTTCCGTCTGTCGCGCGGTGTCATGCGCGGCATGATGAAGGCCCGTTTTGGCCGTATCGTCAATATTTCCTCGGTGGTCGGCTATTCCGGCAATGCGGGGCAAGCCAACTACTGCGCAGCTAAGGCCGGTGTCGCCGGCCTCAGCCGTTCGCTGGCTCGCGAGTTGGGCAGCCGCAACATCACGGTCAACTGCGTCGCCCCCGGTTTTATTGCCACAGACATGACGCATGCCTTGACCGAAGAGCAGAAGGCCACCATGCTGGCGTCTATTCCGCTGGCTCGCGCCGGTACGCCGGAAGATGTAGCCGGTGCCGTCGGTTTCTTGGTTTCTCCCGCCGCCTCGTATGTTACGGGTACCACCGTGCATGTGAATGGTGGCATGTTTATGGATTGATTTCCCGAAGCCTTGGCTTTTGGTAAAATCCCTGTGTTTTTTTTCGTACCCCTGAGGGGAAGGAGTTTTTCGAATGGATAACATCGTAGAGCGCGTCAAGAAGATCGTCGCCGAACAACTGGGCGTGAACGAAGCGGACATCAAGAACGAGTCCTC
Source organism: Dechloromonas sp. ARDL1 (assembly GCF_051122455.1). NCBI lineage: Bacteria > Pseudomonadati > Pseudomonadota > Betaproteobacteria > Rhodocyclales > Azonexaceae > Dechloromonas > Dechloromonas sp. ARDL1. Next base: position 1,401,737 of record NZ_CP168939.1, on the reverse strand, counting down.
CTTTGTGGACGATCTGGGCGCTGACTCCCTGGACACCGTTGAGCTGGTCATGGCTCTGGAAGAGGAATTCGAGTGCGAAATTCCAGACGACCAGGCCGAGAAGATCACCACGGTTCAGCAGGCTGTCGATTACATCCTCGCTAACAAGAAGTAAGCCAATTCCGGTTTGAACCAGGCAAGGCCGGCCTCATGGGCCGGCCTTGCTACATTTGCTTTCGGAGTGCACATCTTGGCACGTCGTAGAGTCGTCATTACTGGCCTGGGGCTGATTTCCCCGGTCGGCAACAGCGTTGAAGAGGGCTGGCAGAACATCATCGCCGGCGTTTCTGGTATCGCTCCCGTTACCCGTTTCGATACCTCCACCTTCCCGGTTCAATTCGCCGGCGAGGTGAAGAATTTCGATATCACTCAGTACATTTCCGCCAAGGATGCCCGCCGCATGGATAAATTCATCCATTACGGCCTGGCAGCCGGTATTCAGGCAGTGCGCGATGCCGGTTTGGACAAGGAAGGTGCTGCCGATCCAGAGCGTGTCGGTGTGGCCATTGGCTCCGGTATCGGCGGCCTGCCGCTGATCGAGGAAACCAAGGACGAATACAACGCGGCCGGTGTCCGCAAGGTATCGCCGTTCTTCGTTCCGGGTTCGATCATCAATATGATTTCCGGCAACCTGTCGATCGAATTCGGCTTCAAGGGGCCAAACCTCTCCATCGTGACCGCATGCACGACCGGTACCCATTCGATTGGTGAGGCCTCGCGCATCATCGAGTACGGGGATGCCGATGTGATGGTGGCCGGTGGAGCCGAATCGACGGTCTCTCCGCTGGGTATGGGCGGCTTCTGCGCGGCCCGCGCGCTGTCAACGCGCAATGACGATCCGGCAACCGCCAGCCGTCCGTGGGATAAGGATCGTGACGGTTTCGTCCTGGGCGAGGGGGCTGGCGTACTGGTTCTGGAAGAGTACGAGCATGCCAAGGCTCGTGGTGCCAGGATCTACGCCGAAGTTTCTGGTTACGGGATGAGTGCGGACGCTTACCACATTACGGCACCCAACATGGACGGCCCGCGTCGCTCGATGGTTAATGCATTGAAGAATGCAGGTGTTTCGCCATCCGACGTTCAATACGTGAACGCCCATGGTACCTCGACTCCGTTGGGTGACAAGAACGAGTCGGATGCCATCAAGGCAGCTTTCGGTGACGCCGCCTACAAGATCGTTGTCAATTCGACCAAGTCGATGACCGGTCACTTGCTGGGTGGTGCTGGTGGCGTCGAGTCCCTGTTTACCGTGCTGGCGATTTACCATCAAATCTCGCCGCCGACCATCAACATCTTCAATCAGGATCCGGAGTGCGATCTGGACTACTGCGCCAACAAGGCACGTCCGATGAAGATCGATGTTGCACTGAAGAATAACTTCGGTTTCGGTGGTACCAACGGCTCGCTGGTCTTCAAGCGCGTCTAAGCAACACCTCCAGCAAGGAAATACGAACGGTGCAGCTTCTGATAACCATCGGACTGCGCCGTTCCCGCATTGGGGATGGTGTTTTGTTGCTGATTAGCATGCTGTCCGTTGTTACATGGTCTTTCTGGCCGGAATCCATCGGCATGAGGCTGGTGGGAACAATATTGATATTCGCTGGATTGTGGCTCATCCGGCGGCAGTTGGAGCCTGTACTACATATCATCAAAATGGATGGTGATGGGAGGGTGTCAGGTGGTTCGGGCGAGGGGGATGGGCTGGAAGTGCTGCACGCCTTGCCCGGAGCGATTGTGCATCCATGGTTGACCGTTGTACGCTTTCAAGATGAGCGTGGTCGGCGCTATGTCGTGTTTGCCACCATTGACTCTATGAGTCCGGATGATTTTCGGCGTTTTCGGGTATTTCTGCGCTGGCGTCTCAAGTTTTCCGGGCCGGTAGGCGGCGCTTGATGACGGTGCTTTTCGCCTTGCTTGCCATTTCCGGATAATCGCGGGAGAAGTGAAGGCCACGGCTTTCCTTGCGTTGCATGGCGCAGCGAACGATAAGATCGGCCGTGAACACGAGGTTGCGCAATTCGATCAGGTCATGGCTGACCCGGAAGTTGGCATAGAACTCGTCGATTTCCCTCATCAGCAAGCGAATGCGGTGCTTGGCACGCTTCAGTCGCTTGGTCGTGCGCACGATTCCGACATAGTCCCACATGAAGCGGCGCAGTTCGTCCCAGTTGTGCGATATCACCACTTCTTCGTCGGCATCGGTAACCCGGCTCTCATCCCATAGCGGGAGTTCTGGTGTTTCCGTGGTTTTGCTATCCAGCATGTCGGAAACGGCCGCCTCGGCAAACACCAGGCATTCCAGCAACGAATTCGAAGCCAGTCGGTTGGCACCATGCAGGCCAGTGCAGGATGCTTCACCGGCCACATAGAGCCCGGCGATATCGGTGCGCCCCTTGAGGTCGCTGACGACACCGCCACAGGTGTAGTGTGCTGCCGGGACAACGGGAATCGGGTCGCGGGTGATGTCGATGCCCAATTCCAGGCAGCGCGCGTGGATGTTGGGAAAATGGCCGCGGATGAATTCCTCACCTTTGTGGGAAATATCCAGGAAAACGCAGTCGAGGCCGCGTTTCTTCATTTCGAAATCGATAGCACGGGCAACGATGTCGCGCGGAGCCAGTTCTGCCCGCTCATCGTGCTCTGGCATGAAACGAGTACCGTCGGCAAGACGCAATAAACCACCTTCGCCACGCACTGCCTCGGAAATCAGGAAGGACTTGGCTTGCGGATGGTATAGGCAGGTCGGGTGAAATTGGATGAATTCCATGTTGGCGACGCGGCAACCGGCACGATACGCCATTGCAATGCCATCTCCGGTTGAGGTATCCGGATTGGTCGTGTAGAGATAGACTTTTCCGGCTCCACCTGTTGCGATCAGGGTGTTGGGCGCGCCAACCGTTATGACTTCACCGGTCTGGTTGTTCAGTACGTAGGCACCGTAGCAGCGCTTGTTGGCCTTACCCAGTTTGTCGCCGGTTATCAGGTCGATTGCAATATGATGTTCGAGAACGGTAATGTTCGGATTGGCGCGAACTTTTTGGGTGAGGGTATCCTGAACCGCCAGTCCGGTGGCGTCGGCAACGTGAATGACGCGCCGTGCGCTATGGCCGCCTTCGCGGGTCAGGTGGTAGCCTGCCGCGTCCTTGGTGAACGGTACGCCCTGTTCGATGAGCCATTCGATAACCCGCCGGCCGTTTTCAACGACAAAGCGAGTAGCTTCTTCATCATTCAGCCAGGCGCCTGCGATCAATGTGTCACGAATATGCGCCTCGATGGAGTCCTGGCTGTCCAGAACGGCTGCGATCCCACCTTGGGCCCAGCCTGAAGCGGAGTCTTCTAGTTTGCGTTTGCTGATCAGGGCGACCCGGCAATGGGGGGCCAGTCTCAATGCAGCCGATTGTCCGGCGAGTCCACTACCAATGATCAGTACATCGAATTTCTGCACGGCTGTTCTCTAGGGGGAGTCGTTTTGCGCGAAATATAGCATGCAGGGCGATCTGGATTCCGTTACACATGGTCACAAATAAGGATAAATACGTGTCATCAGGTGGAAAATCGGTAGGCTATACTGCGCTCAATAATCATACAAATCATTACCCTCAGGGAAATCAGAGCCATGACTGAGCGCGAAATCGATCAAGTGCTGGTCGAGAGGGCGCAAGGCGGAGATCAGCACGCCTTCGACCAATTGGTGAGCAAATACCAGCGAAAACTGGGGCGTTTGCTGTCGCGCTTCATTCGTGATCAAGCCGAAGTAGAAGACGTGTCGCAGGAAGCCTTTATCAAGGCATATCGCGCCTTGCCGTCATTTCGGGGAGAGAGTGCTTTCTATACTTGGCTCTATCGCATCGGGATCAATACCGCCAAAAACTATTTGGTTTCCCAAGGGCGCAGGGCGCCCACGACAACCGAGTTCGATTCCGAAGAGGCTGAAGGATTCGAGGATGCTTCCCAACTGCGGGACATCAATACACCCGAGAGTCTGCTGCTGTCGAAACAGATTGGCCATACTGTCAATGCCGCGATGGATTCGTTGCCCGAAGAATTGAGAACGGCAATCGTCCTGCGCGAACTTGAAGGACTTTCCTACGAGGAGATTGCCGACATCATGCATTGCCCGATCGGTACAGTTCGTTCGCGAATCTTTCGCGCACGTGAGGCGGTTGCCGCCAAGCTCAGGCCGTTGCTCGACACGGCACCGGATAGACGTTGGTAACAGTTGATGAATGATGAACTGATCACGGTTCGCGGCGTGGTGCGTGCATTGGAGGGAGGCGATGCGCTGGTCGAAGTGGAACAAGGAGGCTGTGGCAGGTGTCACGAGGAAGGGGGCTGCGGCGGGCAGCAGTTGACGCAGATGTTCTGTAGCGGCCCCAAGTCCTATCGTGCCGAAAACACTATCGGTGCCGGTATTGGAGATCGCGTCGTGGTTGCCACGCCTTCGGGAAGCGTTCGTCGGACGGCCAATCTTGCTTATGGAGCTCCTTTGCTGGGGGCCATAGCCGGTGCCTTTGTGGGGATGTCAATTGGCGGCGATCCCTGGGCCATTTTGGGTGCGTTGTGCGGTCTGTTTGCCGCCCTTGCCTATGTGCGCTTTCGCACGCGTCTTGATGCTGGAAGTACTCAGAGTCGCCCCCATCTTGTCTCTCGTTCCTAGTTGAATCTGGAGGTCATGCTGACCATGAAACGTTTTGCAATCTTCGTTTTTCTGTGGTTTCTATCTATCGGTGCTTTTGCGCAGACACGCGGTCTTCCCGATTTTTCCGAGTTGGCGGAGAAACAAGGGCTGGCGGTGGTGAATATCAGCACGACGCACGTGGTACGCGGGCAGGCTCAGATGATGCCGTTTCCGTTCGATGAAAACGATCCGGCTTTTGAGTTTTTCAAGCGCTTCATTCCTCGTGCCCCGGGGGGGGGCTTGCCGCGTGATTTCGAGAATAAGTCGTTGGGCTCGGGATTCATAGTTAGCGGTGATGGCTTCATTCTGACCAATGCCCACGTTGTCGACGGTGCCGACGAGGTGACGGTTCGCCTGACCGACAAGCGCGAGTTCAAAGCCAAGATCATCGGTGCGGACAAGCGGACCGATGTGGCACTGATCAAGATCGAAGCCTCGGGCTTGCCTGTCGTTAAGCTCGGCGATCCGGCGCAGTTGAGGGTTGGCGAATGGGTGGTGGCCATTGGTTCGCCGTTCGGTTTCGATAATTCGGTAACGGCGGGCATCGTTTCAGCAAAGGGGCGTTCTCTGCCGCAGGAAAACTATGTTCCCTTCATCCAGACCGATGTTGCGATCAACCCCGGGAATTCAGGCGGGCCGCTGTTCAACATGCGCGGAGAGGTGGTAGGGATCAACTCCCAGATTTACAGCCGTAGCGGCGGTTACATGGGGGTGTCTTTTGCCATCCCGATCGACGTGGCCATGGATATCCAGAGCCAGTTGCGTGCTTCCGGAAAGGTTAGCCGTGGCCGACTGGGCGTGGTCATTCAGGAGGTGAGCAAGGAGTTGGCCGATTCGCTCGGCTTGGCGCGTCCCATGGGTGCAGTCGTCAATTCCGTGGAAAAGGGCGGCCCTGCGGAGAAGGCCGGCGTGGAGGCGGGCGACGTGATTCTCAAGTTCGACGGCAAGGTAATCAACAGTTCCGGGGATTTGCCACGCCTCGTTGCAGGGACGCGTCCTGGGACGCGCTCCGCAGTGCAGGTATGGCGCAAGGGAGCAACACGCGATATTCCAGTGACTGTTGGTGAAATGTCCGACGAAAAGCAGGCGGGAGGCAAACCCGCCAAGGGCGCAAAGCCTGCGGAGCAGGTTCCCAATCGCCTTGGCTTGGTGGTTAGCGAACTGACCGCCGAGCAGAAGCGCGAATTGAAAATGAACTCAGGCCTTCTGGTCGAGGATGTGCGTGGTATCGGCGCGCGTTCCGATCTCCGTTCCGGTGATGTGATCATTGCCGTGATCAGCAAGGGAGCGACAACGGAGGTCAAATCGGTCGATCAGTTCAATAAATTGCTGGCCCAGTTTGAAAAAGGTAGCAACGTGACCCTGCTTGTCCGGCGTGGCGAGATGCAGACTTTTATTACCATAAAGGGCTTGAACGGTGGGAGTTGAGCTGACCCTGATGAGTCGCAGTTATTGCCATCTCTGTCATGACATGGAGGTGGCTTTGGCACCGCTAGCGAGGGAGTTTGGAGCATCAGTCAGAGTTGTCGACGTTGATGCCGATCCGGCTTTGGAGGCCAAATACGACGAGCTGGTGCCGGTCTTGCTGCATGGCGAGACGGAGCTCTGCCATTACTTTCTGGATGAAGCCAAAACTCGTGAATATTTGGGCGGAATCCGCTAGAATTCAGGGTCTTCTGAAAAGGGAAGGGCGCCGGACAGCGCCCTTTTTTACTGGTAGCAATGGATCACATTAGAAACTTCTCCATCATCGCGCACATCGACCACGGCAAATCGACGCTGGCTGATCGCATCATCCATCTTTGCGGTGGCTTGTCCGATCGTGAAATGGAGGCGCAGGTGCTCGATTCGATGGATATCGAACGCGAACGCGGCATCACCATCAAGGCACAGACCGCTGCCCTGAGCTACAAGGCAAGGGATGGCAAGGTTTACAACCTAAATCTAATTGATACGCCGGGACACGTTGACTTCTCCTATGAGGTCTCCCGTTCGCTATCTGCATGCGAAGGAGCCCTGCTGGTCGTTGACGCCTCGCAAGGCGTCGAAGCGCAGACCGTGGCCAATTGCTACACCGCCATCGAGCTCGATGTCGAAGTCGTTCCGGTGCTAAACAAGATCGACCTGCCGTCAGCGGACCCCGATAACGCCCGCCAGGAAATTGAGGACGTCATCGGTATCGATGCCACTGATGCTGTGCTGGCCTCGGCCAAGACCGGCTTGGGCGTGCAGGATATTCTGGAGGCAGTCGTCGCGCGGGTGCCGCCGCCCAAGGGCGATGCAGACGCGCCGCTCAAGGCCTTGATCATTGACTCCTGGTTCGACAACTACGTCGGTGTCGTCATGCTGGTGCGGGTTGTCGACGGCGTGATGCGCCCCAAGGACAAGTTGTATTTCATGGCCACCGAAGCCCAGCAGCTTTGTGAGCAGGTCGGTGTCTTCACACCCAAGTCAGTGCAGCGCAGCGAGCTGCGTGCCGGCGAAGTCGGCTTCGTCATTTCAGGCATCAAGGAACTGAAGGCGGCCAAGGTCGGTGACACGATTACCACGGTGGAGCGCAAGGCAGCCGAGCCGCTGCCCGGTTTCAAGGAAATCAAGCCGCAGGTGTTCGCCGGTCTGTATCCGGTCGAATCGAACCAGTACGATTCGCTGCGGGAATCGCTCGAAAAGCTCAAGCTCAACGATGCGTCGCTGCAATACGAGCCGGAGGTTTCGCAGGCACTGGGCTTTGGCTTCCGCTGCGGCTTTTTGGGCCTGTTGCACATGGAAATCGTGCAGGAGCGCCTGGAGCGCGAATTCGATCAGGATCTGATTACCACCGCACCGACAGTGGTTTACGAGGTCGTCCAGCGCGATGGCAGCGTCATTCAGGTGGAAAACCCGGCCAAGCTGCCGGAGATTTCGAAAATCGAAGAGGTGCGCGAGCCGATCATTACCGCCACGATATTCGTGCCGCAGGATTATCTCGGCAACGTCATCACGCTGTGCAACCAGAAGCGCGGCAATCAGGTCGACATGCACTACCACGGGCGCCAGGTGAAGCTGGTTTATGAAATGCCGATGGCCGAAGTGGTGATGGATTTCTTCGATAAGCTGAAATCCTGCTCCAAAGGTTATGCCTCGCTCGACTACGATTTCAAGGAATACCGCGCGGCCGATGTCGTCAAACTCGACATCCTGATCAACAGCGAAAAGGTCGACGCCCTGTCGCTGATCGTGCACCGCTCCAATTCGCAATACCGCGGTCGCGAACTTGCTTCCAAGATGCGCGAATTGATTCCGCGGCAAATGTACGACGTGGCCATCCAGGCTGCCATCGGGTCGCATATCATCGCCCGCGAGAACGTCAAGGCCATGCGCAAGGACGTGCTGGCCAAGTGTTACGGCGGTGACATCAGCCGCAAGAAGAAACTTCTGGAAAAGCAGAAGGCCGGCAAGAAGCGCATGAAGCAGGTTGGCTCCGTCGAAATTCCGCAAGAGGCCTTCCTTGCAGTGCTGCGTGTCGATAACTGAGGACGAGATTCACGATGAACTTTGCCCTGATCCTTTTTGTTCTGCTGGTGATTACCGGTGTGCTGTACGCCGTTGATGCCCTGAAATTCCGCAAGTTGCGTGCTAAGGATACCAAGGAGCCGCTGTGGGTGGAGTGGGGAGCCAGTTTTTTCCCGGTCATCCTGATCGTTTTCGTATTGCGCTCCTTCTTGTTCGAACCGTTCAAGATTCCTTCCGGTTCGATGATTCCGACCCTGCTGGTCGGTGATTTCATTCTTGTTAACAAATTCACCTACGGCATTCGCCTGCCGGTGATCAACAAGAAGATCATCGACATCAATTCGCCGCAACGGGGGGATGTGATGGTTTTCCGCTATCCGGAAGACCCTTCGCTCGATTACATCAAGCGTGTTGTCGGCTTGCCGGGCGATACGGTGTCTTATCAGAACAAGAAGCTGTCTATCAATGGCGTCATGGTTTCGACACAGCGGGTTGGCGACTATCTGCATCCTGAGCGTTTGTACTATTCAGAGCAGTTTCAGGAAAAGTTGGGCGATGTTGAGCATCGCGCGCTGAACGACGCTGACGCCCCCGCTTTCATCCCCGACGCGGCCCGTTTTCCGCACCGCGAGAATTGCACATACAATGCAGCAGGCGTCATTTGCAAGGTGCCGGATGGTCACTATTTCATGATGGGTGACAACCGTGACAATAGCCGCGATAGTCGCGCCTGGGGATTCGTCCCGGAAGAGAATATCGTCGGCAAGGCATTCTTTATCTGGCTGAACTTTAGCGATCTTGGCCGGATCGGTTCCTTCAAGTAAGGGGAGACAGATGAACAAACAACGTGGCGTCGCACTCTCAGGGTTGCTGTTCTGGAGCGTCATTTTGGCTCTTGTTGCCGTGCTTGGCATGAAGGTTCTGCCGACCTATATTGAATACACCAAGATTCTGAAGGATGCGAAAGCAACAGTTTCCAAGGTCGGGCCGGATTCGACGGTCGCCGATGTGCGTCGTGCTTTCGACAAATTTGCCGAAATCGATATGCTGGACTTCAAGTCGAGCGATCTCGATGTCACCAAGGATGGTGGCAAAATCGTCATCGAATTCGGCTACGAAAAGCGCATCCATCTATTCTGGAATGTCAGCCTGCTGATCGACTACAAGGGTTCGACCGCAGGGTCATAAGGCATGACTGCGCAGTCCGTTGCCAGAAAACTTGGTCATGTCTTTTCCGATGAGGGGCTGCTGAAAACGGCCCTGACACATCGGAGCTACGGTACTCCCAACAATGAGCGCCTGGAATTCCTGGGTGATGGCATTCTCGATTTCGTAATCGCCGCCTCGTTGTTTCAGCGTTTTCCGAATTTGCCCGAGGGTGATCTGTCGCGTTTGCGGGCGAACATGGTTCGCCAAGAGTCGCTGCACCGGTTGGCGCAGGAATTGAATATCGGAGATGTCCTGCGCCTTGGGGAAGGCGAGCTGAAAAGCGGCGGGGCGCAACGTCCGTCAATACTGGCTGATGCGCTTGAGGCCGTGTTTGGGGCGATCTATCTCGATGCCGGTTTTACGGCCGCACAACAGATCATCGAAAAGCTTTACGCACCCATGCTCGATGAATTGAAACCAGGCCAATTCCAGAAAGATGCCAAGACCCGTCTGCAGGAGTGGTTGCAAGGGCATAAGAAGCCCTTGCCGCGCTACCAACTGCTGGAAACGACTGGTGCAGCACACTTGCAGCGTTTCGAGGTAGCCTGCGAGATCGACAGCCCCGTCTTGCGCACCGTCGGACACGGTTCCAGCCGGCGCATTGCCGAACAAGTGGCGGCCGAACAGGCCCTGAAAGAACTCCAAGCATGAAAAAGATACGCTCCGGTTACATCGCCATCGTCGGCCGTCCCAATGTCGGGAAATCGACCCTGCTCAATCGCCTGGTCGGCGAAAAAATCAGCATTGTCTCGCGCAAGGCACAGACGACGCGGCACCGCATTACCGGCATCTTGACCAACGACGATGCGCAGTTTGTTTTCGTCGACACCCCGGGCTTCCAGACCAAGTTTTCCAATGCCCTGAATCGCGCCATGAATCGTGGGGTGACGCAGACCTTGAATGATGTAGATGTCGTATTGTTTGTGGTCGAAGCGGGGCGCTATGACGCCAAGGACAAATCTGTTGTCCGCCTCCTGCCAAGGGACCGGCCTGTGGTTCTGGTGGTCAACAAGACCGATCAGTTAAAAGATCGCAATGCCTTGCTGCCCTTCCTGGCAACTGTATCGGCCGATTTTGACTATACGGCCGTTGTGCCGGTAAGTGCGGCCAAGGGCAAGCAGACCGATGATCTGCTGGCTGAGGCGAGAAAGCATTTGCCGAACGAAGGCTTGATGTTCCCGGAAGACGATCTGACCGACAAGAGCGAGCGTTTTCTGGCCTCCGAGTATATCCGCGAGAAGGTGTTCCGCCTGCTTGGCGACGAACTGCCGTATGCGACAGCAGTGGAGATCGAGCGCTTCGAGGTTGAAGGTGCGTTACGCCGGATATATGCCGCGATTGTCGTTGATCGCGAAGGCCACAAGGCTATCGTTATCGGCAAGGGCGGTGAGTCGCTGAAGCGCATCGCCAGCGAGGCGCGGCAGGATATGGAGCGGCTTTTCGATGGCAAGGTTTACCTCGAAATCTGGGTCAAGGTGAAATCCGGCTGGAACGATGACGAGCGTCTGCTGAAGAGTCTCGGCTACGAATGAGCCGCAGCAAGGTCGACGGCCAGCCGGCCTACGTTCTGCATACTTATCCCTTTCGGGAAACCAGTCTCATTGTTGAAGTGTTTTCCCGTGATTTCGGGCGCATGGCCTTGCTTGCACGCGGTGCCCGTCGCCCGCGAGCAGCCATCCGTGGTTTGCTCATGGCCTTTCAGCCGCTGGAAATAGCCTGGGCGGGCAAGGGTGAGGTGCTAACCCTGATGAAGGCCGAATGGCAAGGCGGACAGCCGCTGCTCGCTGGCGAGGCACTGTTCTGCGGTTACTACCTGAACGAATTGCTGATGCATTTGTTGCCGCGCGAAGATCCGCATGAACAGCTTTTCAGGCGCTATGGCGAGATGTTGGTACATCTGGCTGCCGATCCGTTGGGTAAAGTTCGCGAGGCGGACTTGCGTCGATTTGAAAAGGCGTTGCTACAGGAACTTGGTTACGGATTGACCCTGAACCACGACAGCGGTGGTGCCCCCATCGTTGCGGATGCCCATTACACTTACCGCATGGAGCTAGGGCCGGTTCGCCTGATGCATGATGCGGAGTCGGAGCAGGTGGTCAGCGGAAAAACCTTGCTCGACCTTGAGGCCGAGAATTTTTCCGATCAACGCTCGCGACAGGAGGCGAAAGCCTTGATGCGGACATTGATGTCCTATTACCTGGCCGGCAAGGAACTCGAAACACGTAAAATATTCAAGGAGTTGCAAGAGTTATGATCGAACTTGGCGTCAATATCGACCACATTGCCACCATTCGTCAGGCGCGTCGGACCTACGAGCCGGATCCGGTTTGGGGGGCTGTGGAGGCTCACCTCGGCGGAGCCGACGGTATCACGGTTCATTTGCGCGAGGATCGTCGACATATTCAGGATGCGGACGTTCGCCGCCTGCGTGAAACGACGCAGGTCAAGCTGAACCTGGAAATGGCGGCAACTGACGAAATGGTCGGCATCGCCTGCGCGCTCAAGCCCGAAATGGCCATGCTGGTTCCCGAGGGGCGTCACGAGGTCACCACCGAAGGCGGCCTCGACATTCTGGCCCAGGAAGCCCGTCTCAAGGAGGTCATTTCCCGTCTCGCAGATGCCGGTATCACGACCAGTGTCTTCATTGATGCCGAACCTGCACAGATCGAAGCGGCGGCACGTATCGGCGCCCGCGTCTGCGAAGTGCACACCGGTCCTTACGCCCACGCCTTTCATGATAGGGGCCGCGATGCCGAAGCGCAGGCCGTTCTCGCCGAACTCGACAAAATTCGCCAAGCCGGCAAGGCTATCCGCCAGTTGGGCATGCGCTTCAATGCAGGTCATGCGCTGAACTACTACAACGTTCAACCGGTCGCCAAACTGGCTGGCATTCGCGAACTGCACATCGGACATGCCATCGTCAGCCGTGCGGTTTTCGTCGGCCTGCGCGAAGCGGTGCGCGAAATGAAAGCCCTGTTGCGCGAAGCAGCGCAGGACAGCGAATGATCTACGGCATCGGCACCGATATCGTTGCCGTTGCCCGCTTGCGCGGTATGTGGGAGCGACACGGGGAGAGGATTCTGGAAAAACTTCTCGGATCGCAGGAAATGCCGGAGTTCGCCAGAGCTGCGGACAAGGGGCGTTTTCTGGCCAAGCGGTTTGCAGCCAAGGAGGCATTCAGCAAAGCGCTGGGGACGGGCGTACGCTCGCCAGCGACCCTGCCAGCCATTACTGTTACACACGATGATCTCGGAAAACCGATGCTGGATTTTTCCCCCGCGCTAAGCGCCTTGCTTCAGGAAAAAAATCTGAAAGCTCATCTCTCGATCAGCGACGAAGCCGATTATGCCGTCGCCTATGTCATTCTGGAGCAAGCATGAAACACCTTCCGCTCGGGCCGCTGATGATCGATATCGCCGGTACCGAACTGACCGATCTCGATCGTGAGCGCCTGTGCCATCCGCTGGTCGGCGGGATTATCCTGTTCTCACGTAACTATGCCGATCCGCAGCAACTGTCGGCGTTGACTACTGCCATTCATGCCTTGCGCTCGCCATCCTTGCTGATCGCGGTCGATCATGAGGGGGGCAGGGTACAGCGTTTCCGCGACGGGTTTACCCGCCTGCCACCGATGGCGACGCTGGGCAGGCTATGGGACCGTGATCCGACGCTGGCCTGTGCGGCGGCCAGGCAACTCGGCTATGTGCTGGCATCTGAACTCAGAGCGCGCGGTGTCGACTACTCGTTCACGCCGGTGCTCGATCTCGATTATGGCCCGTCGCGCGTCATCGGTGACCGGGCTTTCCATCGTCAGCCCGAAGCCGTGATTGAATTGGCCGAAGCGCTCGGGCAGGGCTTGAGACAAGGCGGCATGAGTAGTTGCGGCAAGCATTTTCCCGGGCACGGCTATGTCATTCCGGATTCGCATGTCGAACTACCGGTCGACGACCGTGCTTTTGAGGCCATGCAGGAAGATATCGCGCCCTACCGCCAACTTGCCCTCGGCGGGGTTATGGCGGCACATGTGATTTACAACTGCATGGATTGCAATACAGCTGTATTTTCAAATAAATGGATTGATTATTTGAGAAACAACATTAATTTTGATGGCGTCGTTTTTACTGATGATCTGTCGATGGCTGGTGCCGGTGTGGTCGGCGACATGCTGGCGCGCGTTGAAACGGCTTATGCCGCAGGTTGTGACATGTTGCTGGTGTGCAATGCGCCAGATGTTGTGGGCAAGGTGCTGGCCAACTGGAAGCCCGAAATCGATGCGCGACGCAGCAGGCGTGTCGAAGCCTTGATTCCAGTGGCTCCGGAAAAATCCTGGGAGCAATTGCAGGGGGATACGATTTATCGGGCAGCCTTGCGCACGGTTGGCGAATTAATGGCCTGAAATGCAATCGGGCAGCCGAAGCTGCCCGATGAGTGCCAGACGAAAACGGCGTCTTACTTGACGCGGTTCTTGTATTCGTCGGTACGGGTGTCGATTTCGATCTTGTCGCCAATGCTGACGAAGGCTGGAACCGGCAGTTCGAAACCGGTGGCCAGCTTGGCCGGCTTCATGACCTTGCCGGAGGTGTCGCCCTTGACGGCCGGCTCGGTGTACACAACTTCACGAACCACGCTGTTCGGCAGTTCGACCGAGATGGCCTTGCCGTTGTAGAAAACGACTTCGCAAGCCAGGCCATCTTCAAGATACTTCAGTGCGTCGACCATGTTTTCGGCTTCGACTTCGAATTGCTCGTAGTCAGCGTCCATGAACACGTACATCGGGTCGGCGAAGTAGGAGTAGGTCACTTCCTTCTTGTCGAGAACGACGACTTCAAACTTGTCGTCAGCCTTGTAAACGGCTTCCGAAGCGGCACCCGACAACAGGTTCTTGAGCTTCATCTTGACGACGGCGGCGTTGCGGCCGGACTTGTTGTACTCGGTCTTCTGGACGACGAGCGGGTCGGCACCAACCATAATGACGTTGCCGGAGCGGAGTTCCTGTGCGGTCTTCATTCGGGATTCTCTAAGTCAGAAAAAGAAAAACGTTAGATTATACCTTGGAAGCACAAAAATTGATGAGCGCAGTCACCAAGTCGTCGCGCGATGCCAAGTCCCGGCACCAGGTTCGATTAGCTTCGGCGATGGCCTGGCGATTTTCAACAAAGTGCAGGAGTGCCGTGGCGAGATCGGGTTCGCCGCCATTCCAGGCGGTGAACATTGCCGCTGTGGCCTGCGCCGACGTGCTGTCCATCGTCGCGCAGTAGCGATCGAGAAACGCCGACAGCTTGATCAGATGCGCATCTTCATCTTGCGGGTAGATTTGCCAGACAAAAGGCTTTGCAGCCCACTGCGCCCTGACAAAAGAGTCTTCCCCGCGAACGAAATTGATGTCGGACCGCCACAGCAGGTGGTCGTACTTATCCAATGGCAGGAACGGAATTGGCTCGATTTTCGCGTTGCCATGCCGCCAGGGGCCGGTACCAGGTAAATGCTGCCTGATCGCCGCCAGCGGCTTACCGGGCGGCACGTGAACGACAGATGCCTGTTCCATTTTCGCCAATGCCGCCAGGAGACCGCCTACCGGGGCAGTATCGTAGCAAAACAGGCTGATTTCGAGATGCTCGCGCGCCGGAAGCAACTCCTGGTAGCGACTCCTTGTCTCCAAGAGACTCTTTTCCCGCAGCAGTCCGCCGGTGTTTGCAGCGAATCCCGGGAAAAAGAAATACTTGGTCAACGGTAGGGCAGGGTGGGGCGAGGCTATGCCGTGGCAATCTGAA
Organism: Dechloromonas sp. ARDL1; assembly: GCF_051122455.1. Classification (NCBI taxonomy): domain Bacteria; kingdom Pseudomonadati; phylum Pseudomonadota; class Betaproteobacteria; order Rhodocyclales; family Azonexaceae; genus Dechloromonas; species Dechloromonas sp. ARDL1. The sequence goes on along the minus strand of NZ_CP168939.1, from coordinate 1,386,548 downwards.
GCCCATGATTCGGCGGTCAGATACTCCAGGTTGATCCAGCACGGTTTGCGTTCTGCCTTCGCCATCGTTGCCAAGTAAGAGTCCGGCAACTCGCACGCGAAAGCCTCGATGACAACATCAGCCGAATACTCGACGGAAATGTCGCTAACCCAGTGCCTGACCTCGACCCCTTGCGCCGATTGCAGTGCGCGCGCTGGATTGATCATCGGGGAAAGTGGCTGCAGGCTGGGCAGATCGTCCACCCATAAGCGAACCCGTCGCCCGCGCTCGGAAGCCAGTTGCCGGGCAAGGCGCCAGCAAATTCCAATATCGCCGTAGTTGTCGATAACCCGGCAAAAGATGTCCCAATGAAGCTGCATGGCTGCCATGCTAACATCCCGGCCATGTCTAGATTTGAAGATCCTATTGAATGTGTGGCCTGTTCACGCTTGGCTGAACACTTGGCAGGGATTCGTCGGCGCGACCCGGCTTGGCATGCGTTGCCGGTTCCTGCTTTCGGTTCGCTCGATGCGCAACTGCTTGTCGTCGGACTTGGTCCGGGAGAAAAGGGCGCCAACCGGACTGGACGCCCCTTTACCGGCGACGTGGCGGGAGAGTTGCTTTATCCGGCGCTGCATCGTTTCGGATTCGCCAGCAGCCCTGAACCACTGGGGGGCGAGGGATGGGCTAACCCAGCCATGTCGCTCAGCAATTGCCGCATCACCAACGCCGTGCGTTGCCTGCCTCCGGCGAACAAGCCGACGACCCAGGAAGTCCGCCAATGCAACCGCCATTTGATTGCGGAGCTGGCGGCCATGCCTCGATTGAAGGTTATCGTTGCACTGGGTGCCGTCGCGCATCAGGCGCTGCTCCGCTCTTACGGCTTGAAGCTCAAGGATTACCCGTTTGGCCACAACGTTCTCCACGTTTTTCCCGACGGCCGCGTACTGCTCGACAGCTATCATTGCAGCGGTTACAACTGGCGTACGGGCCGCCTGACACGCGAAAGTTTCGAAGCGGTGTTTGCCAAGGTCAAGTCACTGCTTGGCTGATTCGCGATGAGCTTCGATGCCAAGGCCTTTCTGGCCACCCTGACCGAACTCCCAGGTGTTTATCGCATGCTCGGAGACGGCGGCAGCGTTCTCTATGTTGGCAAGGCGAAGAACCTGAAGAAGCGGGTTTCATCGTATTTCCGCGAAAATCTTTCCAGTCCGCGCATTGCGCACATGGTCAGCCAGATTGCGCGTATCGAAACGACACCGACGCGCACCGAAGCCGAGGCGCTGCTGCTTGAAAACAACCTGATCAAGTCGCTGTCGCCACGCTACAACATCCTGTTCCGAGACGACAAATCCTATCCCTATATTGTCCTGAGCAAAGGAAAATATCCTAGGCTGGGGTTCTTTCGCGGCAATCCGGACCGCAGGGCCGATTATTTCGGCCCCTATCCATCTTCCTGGGCCGTTCGCGACAGCATCCAGTTGCTGCAGAAGATGTTTCGCCTACGGACCTGTGAGGAAAGCGTATTTGCCAACCGCTCACGACCTTGCCTGCTCTACCAGATCAAGCGCTGTAGCGGCCCATGCGTTGGCTACATTGGACAAGACGATTACGCGGCAGATGTTCAGACAGCGGCCATGTTCCTGCTGGGCAAGCGGCAGGAGGTTACGCGCCGCCTAACCAAGGCTATGGAAGATGCTTCCGGCCGCCTAGCATTCGAGCAGGCGGCTATTTTTCGCGATCAGATTCAATCCCTGCATCAGGTTCAGGAAAAGCAGTTCGTTTCCAGCAGCAAGGGGGAAGACGTTGATATCCTTGTCGCCCTGAAGGAGGCCGGGCAGTTGTGCGTCAATCTGGCCATGATTCGCGGCGGACGCCACCTGGGAGATCGCCCTTTTTTTCCCAGTAACGTGGGAGACTCGGACGCGGCAGATGCGTCAGCTGCATTCATTCGTCAGCACTACGCGGCGCATCCCGTCCCTATGCGCATCCTGGCCCACCCTTTACCGGCAGAAGATGAAGGGGGGGGCAGCGAGGCCGCGTTAGCAGAGTTTGCCGGTCGTGCTGTTCCCATCCAATCGCCCCGAACAGTCTCCCAAAGAACCTGGGTCGAGATGGCGATGCAAAACGCACGTTTGGCCATTCTGGCGCGAAATCAAGTCAGCGCCCAGCAAGAGGCCCGTCTCGCAGCGCTTCAGGAGGCGCTGCAGCTTGCAGAGCCCATCTTGCGCATCGAATGCTTTGATATCAGCCATACCATGGGCGAGGCAACCGTTGCCTCCTGCGTGGTCTATGAAGGTAATCGCATGAAAAAAAGCGATTACCGCCGTTTCAACATCCGGGATATCCAACCCGGTGACGACTATGCCGCGATGCGCCAAGCTGTCAGTCGACGGTACGACAACCTCGCATCTGGCGAGGGCAGGGCACCTGACCTGATCCTCATCGATGGTGGCAAAGGGCAGGTTGCCTCGGCATTTTCGGCGCTCGCTGACCTTGGGTTGTCCCATCTGCCGATGGTGGGGGTCGCAAAGGGTGAAGAGCGCAAGGCCGGTCTGGAAACGCTTATTTTTCCGGAAGGGCGTGAGCCGCTACAATTGGCGCCCGATCATTCTGCGTTGCATCTAATTCAGGAAGTCCGTGATGAGGCTCACCGTTTTGCCATAACCGGGCACAGGGCGCAACGTGGCAAGGCCAGAAAAACCTCCAGACTGGAATCGCTGCCCGGCGTAGGCCCGGCCCGACGCAAAGCCCTGATCGCCCGATTTGGTGGTTTGCCTGGGGTGCTCGCAGCAAGCGCCGAGCAACTGGCCGAGGTTCCCGGAATCAGCAGGGAATTGGCCGAGAACATATATTCCGCATTACACTGAAGCATGCCTTTCAATCTGCCTATCCTGCTTACCTGGCTTCGTATCGTAGCGATTCCGCTATTGATCGCGGTCTATTACCTGCCCACTGCCTGGGCCTCCTCTTACGAGCGCGACCTGATAGCAACCGTTCTGTTTTGTTCTGCCGCAGTGACCGACTGGGCTGACGGCTATTTGGCGCGGAAACTGAATCAGACATCCGCCTTCGGCGCGTTTCTCGATCCAGTAGCCGACAAGCTGATGGTGGCAGCGGCGCTCATCATCCTGGTTCAACTGGGTAGGGCTGATGCCATTGTCGCCATGATCATCATCGGCCGCGAAATTACCATCTCGGCCTTGCGCGAATGGATGGCCAAGATCGGGGCATCGAAAAGCGTCGCCGTTTCCATGCTTGGCAAGATCAAGACCACCGCCCAAATGCTCGCACTGCCCATGCTTCTCTACTACGCCCCGTTGGCTGGCCTCGATATGAAAGTCATCGGTAACTGGTTGATCTGGATAGCAGCCTTGCTGACACTCTGGTCCATGGGATATTACCTACGCATGGCCTGGCCCGAAATTGCCAGGCGGAGTGCAGAAAAGTAGAGAAACAATGTTGACATTCCCCGTGGATGGCCTATAATGCGCGCTCTGTTTGACGCGGCAGTAGCTCAGTTGGTAGAGCGCAACCTTGCCAAGGTTGAGGTCGAGAGTTCGAGACTCTTCTGCCGCTCCAAGTTTTCGAAGAAAAGCTAGGGCTTTTCTGTGTGTAGTAAGCAGTAACGCAAAGTTTGTTTGTAGGCGGCGCGGTAGCAAAGCGGTTATGCACCGGATTGCAAATCCGTGTAGGTCGGTTCGACTCCGGCCCGCGCCTCCAAGAAATACGCGGCAGTAGCTCAGTTGGTAGAGCGCAACCTTGCCAAGGTTGAGGTCGAGAGTTCGAGACTCTTCTGCCGCTCCAAAATCGATAAAAGGGAAAGCGCAGGTCGCTTTCCCTTTTTCGTATCGGGGTGCCAATAACAATCTGATCGGCACGCCGGCCCGGGTGGTGAAATTGGTAGACACAAGAGACTTAAAATCGACTGCCAACCGCCTTGAAACCCGCATAGATACAAGAACATCTTGAAATAAATCTGATTTGTGTGCATTATTTGTGCAACACAAGAGATTTTGAGGTGTTCTAAAATGAGTATCTACCAGACCCCAGCCGGCAAATGGCGTGTTCAGGTTGGTAGCGGTGACAACCGTAAAACCAAGGTCTTCAATACCAAGCGTGAGGCCGACCGCTGGCAGGTTGAACAAGAAAAAGAACGCGAAGGCATCAGCCCAACAACCTGGGGGGATCTTGCCGATGATTATTTCAACAGTAGTAGGTTCTTCGAGAAATCAGAGAAGACACAACCTGTCGAAATTAAGGCCTCTAACAGGCTGCTGAAATACTTCCCCATCCTGTCGACGAAACAGCGGGTTTGATCGTTATAGAGATTCACCGAGATTACCGAGAGCACAAAGCGGATCATGCGCGGAGCCGACACCTTCACCGAGAGTTTGTTTACGATGCGTCGCCTGGACGACTTTGTGCCGGCGCAGCACCCGTTGCGGCCGATCCGGGCGATGGTGAATCGGGCGCTCAAGGATATCGAACCCCTGCTCAGCGGCATGTATGCCGCCGACGTCAAAGGCGGTCGCCCCAGCATTGCCCCGGAGAAACTCCTGCGTGCCATGCTGCTGCAAATCTTCTACAGCATTCGCTCGGAACGGCAATTGATGGAGCAGACCCAGTACAACCTGCTCTTTCGCTGGTTCATCGGCCTATCGATGGACGATGCAGTCTGGGTGCCCACCGTCTTCACCAAGAATCGCGAACGCCTGATTGCCCACGATGCCGTGATCGAACTCTTCAATGCGGTACTGGCCATTGCCGAGAAGCAGAACTGGCTATCAGGCGAACATTTCAGTGTCGACGGCACGCTCATCCAGGCTTGGGCGGGACACAAGAGTTTCCTGCGCAAGGACGGCGGAGATGATGAAGGCGGCGGCAATTTCAAGGGCCAGTCACGCAGCAATGACACCCACGCCTCACGTACCGACCCGGATGCCCGACTGTACCGCAAGGGCAATACCGCCAGTGAGTTGCGCTACATGGGACACACCTTGAGCGACAACCGCCACGGACTCATTGCCAGTGCGGTCGTGACCACGGCCGATGGCTATGCCGAGCGGGAAGTTGCCAAGGCCCTGATCGCCGATGCCCGCCAAGTCGCCGGCGAAACGGCTGAAATCACCCTCGGCGCGGACAAGGGCTACGATGCCCAGGAATTCATTGCGGCACTCATCGAACTGAATGTCATTCCCCATGTGGCGCAGAACACCAGCCATCGCCGTTCTGCCGTGCCGGACGACATTGCCGGCAGTGACGGTTACGCGATCTCCCAGCAAAAGCGCAAACTCATCGAACAGGGATTCGGCTGGGCCAAGTTCATTGGGCCGATACGCCAGGTGATGGTGCGCGGACTGGAGAAGGTCGATCAGTTGTTCGTGCTGACCATGGCCGCCTACAACCTGACGCGCATGCGCTCCTTGGGAGCAATCCGTCCGCTGGGGGCAATATGATAGGAAAACACCTCGGAATCCCTGTAAAACACGTGCGAACGACCGAAAATCCGCTTCGCCTTACGAAAAACGACTCCGTTCCATGCCACCGTCTGCAGTTGCAGGGCGGTATTTCAGCAGCCTGCTAAGCCCGTTCTAGCGCATTTCTCTACGCTCTTGGTGGCTACCACTACCGCAGACGAAATAGACGCCTACAAAGAGGAACGGCTGTTTACGGTCAGTCCTAGAACTAAGCGCAAACTATCAGGTAACACAGTTCGCCTTGAACTTGCGTTTCTATCGACATTAATCAATATCGCACTTCGCAAGCGCATCATTACAAGCAGCCCATTGACACTTGTAGAGATGCCCAAATGCAATGAACGCGATGTACGCATTAATGACTCAGAGCTAGCAATTATCTTTGAGACATTGAACGCGATGGCAGGGCTTCAAGAAAATGTACATCTAACATATTTCAGTCTGTTATTTGCTATTGGTTGTAGGCCGTCTGAGCTTGCTGAACTCACATATGCCGATGTAAGCATAAAGAACCGTCAGATAAGGTTTAGGCGCACAAAAAATACAAAGTCCAGAACTGTGCCTATTGCCCATGGTGACTTTAGGTTGTTGATTGAATGGCTTCGGCGTAAGGATAGACCGGATATGGATGAATGCCCTTGGATATTTCCTTGTATGAAGCGTTCGGGCGAGTGGTCATCGTATGATTTCAGTAATTCATGGAAGACCATTAAGAAAAAATGCGGCAAATTAATTAATTCTGGCATCAGTCCGCACGCGTTTAGACACGAACGCATATCTAGATGGTTTGAGCAAACTGATATGAACGAGGGTCAAATTATGGAATTATCTGGACACTTGACCGCTGCGGCATTGAATAGATATAGGCATATCAGGGCTGAAAACTTCCGTGGACATATTGAGATTTTACGGAATAAAGATGAGGCCAATATGATTGATGCCTTCAAAGAAGTGTACAAGAACGGCAAACCAACAGAACGCCCTAGCTTCGATGATGAATTGCGGATGTTCTGGAATGATGCAAAAGATGAGCTACTTGAAAAATAGCTTATATGCAATTTTTGATGATTTCTTAAGGAAAGTCTGCATAAGTGACCGTTATGCAGCGTGATTTGAGAAAATGACGGCATTGTCATTGCGTTGATGAGACAGATGAAATCGATGAAGCAACTGAGCCTGGCTGAGACGGGTTTCCTGCCGAAAGCGGGCAAGCAAACCCGAAAGGCGGTGTTCCTGGCGGAGATGGAAACGGTTGTTCCATGGTCTCGCCTGGAAGCACTGATCGAACCGTTCTACCCAAAGAAGGGAAACGGTCGGCCACCGATGCCGTTGGGCACGATGTTGCGGATTCACTTCATGCAGCAATGGTTTGGCTACTCTGATCCGGCGATGGAAGAGGCGCTGCACGACGTTCCGCTGTTGCGGCGCTTTGCTGGGTTGGATGCCTTCGAAGACGTGATGCCGGACGAAAGCACGATTCTGCGCTTCCGGCATCTGCTGGAGAAGCATGATCTGGCGGTCGCGATTTTCGCTGAGGTCAATGCTGTATTGTCGGAGAAAGGCCTGTCGATGAAGCGCGGTACGGTCGTCGATGCCACGCTGATTGCGGCGCCCAGTTCGACCAAGAACGAGGACAAGAAACGCGATCCGGAAATGACGCAGACCAAGAAGGGCAATCAGTGGCACTTCGGCATGAAGGCGCACATTGGCGTCGATGCTGAGAGCGGCTTGATTCACACCGTGGAATGCACGACGGCAAAGGTCGCGGACATCACGATGATGGAAGCCTGCCTGCACGGGGAAGAAACGCTGGTCTTGGGCGATCGTGGCTATCACAAGAAGAATCGAACCCTCGACGACTTCGAGAAGGAGGGCGATCTGTCTGTCCTGACGCCGACCAAGAAGCCGGCGGGTGGTGCGCTGAGCAAAGAGCAGAAGGCTTTCAACCGGATGCTGTCGGCGGCACGGGCGATTGTTGAACACCCCTTCCGGGTGGTGAAGCGGCAGTTTGGCTTTGTGAAGGTTCGCTATCGTGGTCTGGCGAAGAATACCGGGCAGATTGTCACCCTGTTTGCGCTGACCAATCTGTGGCTGGCACGCAAGCGATTGATGCCTTTGATGGGCGAGGTGCGCCCGTGAAGCGCGAAATGCAGAGGAGAACCTCTGCATTTCATGGCCAACGGTCGAAAATCGCCTGTTTTTCATGTTTTTTTTATGACAGCCTGCGCCAAAGCAGTGGGTTGTTCAGAGAATCCTTAATGTGTGCTGCAGCATCGCAGAAGCATCAGCTTTTTGGGAACGGGGGCTGGTCTATCTGGCCAATAGCAGCCGCTCGCAATTCCCTTTGCATAGTGATATGATGACAGCTTTCGACCTACAACTAGACTTCAGCCAAGCACAAATCAAAATATATTGACATGGGCACTTCAAGATATAACAGGTGGCAGGGGCTGGCTATTTCTCAGTTCTCGGTGGCGATAGCTCTTATTTCCGGTTGGTCTTTATCCGGTCTCGGTGTTTGCTTTGCGCTAGTTCAAAGTGATAAATTAATCATAACGGAAATGGTTAAGCCTTTTTTATTGGCAGCATTTATCTGTTTTTTTGTGGCAGCGATTTTTTGTTGTATAGCCGTACTCACGAGAACCATCGATTTTCGGCTTACGGCAAGAAAAATCAGACTAAAAGAATATCCTGAATACAAAAATAAACTAACGATATTCCTAATTGATTCAAATCAGTATGGGAAGTTGTCTTGGGCGTCGTTTTGGCTTAGTTTTGTATCATTCTTAACAGGAGGTGCCGCAATTGCGGTATCCGTATTCCATTTATTTAGTGGAAAATTAACTTAACCGAATAATATAAATGAAAGCAAATTCAGCGCTTGCAACTATGCTAATGGTTGCCCTTTTGGGATTTTGCCTAACGTCTCATGCCGCTAATTTTTCTGTTACCTGCCCTAAAAGTAACGAATTAGATGTTGGCTGCTGGATAGATTTGCACGGAGAAATTATTGAAGGCGATGCAAATAAACTGCTGGCCATTGTTTCATCAAAACCAAAGTCAACAGATATTTATCGCTGGCTGGTACTGGACTCACTCGGAGGTGATGTTGCCGAGGCGCTTAAACTAGCCAAAGTTGTTCGGGATTCCATGTTAAGAACCCAAAATTTTTCCGCAGCCCCTCGTTATGAAAACTCTGGAGAACGTGTATATGTATGCGCTAGTTCGTGTGTAATAGGGAAACTCTGCATAAGCGCCCATCATGCAGCGCAATTTGAGAAAATGACGGCATTGTCATTGAGTTGGTGAGGCAGATGAATCTGATGAAGCAACTGAGCTTGGCTGAGACGGGATTTTTGCCGAAAGCCGGCAAGCAAACCCGCAAGGCAGTGTTCCTGGCGGAGATGGAAACAGTGGTGCCGTGGTCGCGTCTTGAGGCGCTGATCGAGCCGTTCTATCCGAAGAAGGGAAACGGTCGTCCGCCGATGCCGTTGGGCACGATGTTGCGGATTCACTTCTTGCAGCAATGGTTTGGTTACTCCGACCCAGCAATGGAAGAAGCACTGCACGATGTTCCGTTGTTGCGTCGCTTTGCCGGACTGGATGCCTTCGAAGACGTGATGCCGGACGAAAGTACGATTCTTCGCTTCCGTCATCTGCTGGAGAAGCATGACCTGGCGGTGGCGATCTTTGCCGAGGTCAATGCCGTGCTGTCGGAGAAAGGCCTGTCGATGAAGCGCGGTACGGTGGTCGATGCCACGCTGATTGCAGCACCGAGTTCGACGAAGAACGAAGACAAGAAGCGCGATCCGGAAATGACGCAGACCAAGAAGGGCAATCAGTGGCACTTCGGCATGAAGGCGCACATTGGCGTCGATGCCGACAGCGGCTTGATACATACCGTTGAATGCACGACGGCCAAGGTCGCCGACATTGCGATGATGGAGAAGTGCCTGCACGGGGAAGAAGCCATTGCGCTCGGTGATCGCGGCTATCACAAGAAGAACCGGACGATTGACGCGTTCCAGAAGGAAGGCAATCTGTCTGTTCTGACACCGACCAAGAAGCCGGCTGGCGGCACGCTGACTGTGGAGCAGAAAGCGTTCAATCGGATGCTGTCCTCGGTGCGGGCAATTGTCGAACATCCGTTCCGAGTAGTGAAGCGCCAGTTTGGCTTTGTGAAAGTTCGCTACCGTGGTCTGGCGAAGAATACCGGGCAAATCGTGACGTTGTTTGCGCTGGCCAATTTGTGGATGGCGCGCAAGCGATTGTTGCCCTTGCTGGGCGAGGTGCGCCCGTGAAACGTGAAATACAGGGAAAACTCCCTGGATTTCCCGGTCAACGGTCGAAAATCGCCTATTTCTCATCGCTTTTATGACGACCTACCAGTAAATGGCCGGTTGTTCAGAGAGTCCATAGTGGCAATGGCAGGTGTGGAAAGAGATTTTAGACTCCATAAAGGAGGAGGTGTAGGACTCCATCGGCCATTCATCAAAAATACAAGCATAACAAATATTCCTCCAAGTAAAATCGCAGAGCAACAGGCTTTTGCAATGCGTTCAGTTAGAGATTTTTTTGTTGCTGAACGAATGCCTCAACGACTAATCGACGAAATGATGAATCGCTCGTCCAGAGATATTTATTGGCTAACAATTGATGATTATATCGAGGTGCCACAAATGTCTGCCTGGTATGAGGAGATGTTAATTGCGCAATGCCAGTATAATCCATCGATTAATGAAAGGCAGGCAAAGGCTATTTTGAGCCGCAACAAGGCCGCAATTGATGCAGCGAGAAATGAGATGGTTGTAACTGCAGGGTGTGGCCGTGCATTAATAGGTCTTGCTCAGAAAAAATTGCAAGGTAGCTAATGCAAATTGGCATTTGCAAAACACAGCAAACAGGTGTCAGAGAAATGCAGCGCTGGCGCCAACAATAGATTGTTCCACTGGCCTATGAGCCTGACTTAGGAAAAGTCTAGCTCTAGACCGGGTATAATGGTTGGTACTGGCGTTATAATGATTGGCGTTGGATTCATGTAGTTGTGTATTACTTTCTTGTAATCTTCGATTTCAAAATCACAACGCGACACATGAATAGATAGAAGCTTGTCTTTTTCTATTTCTGTAGATGCCTCTTTTAATTTATCTGCTAACTTCTTGGCGTGTTTGCGTTTAATTAATTCTATATTAGATTTAATTGTTTCATCGCACATGCGCAAAGCCATTATTTTGACGCTGCCTGCGTGTGTTGATTCGCTACGAGCTGCACGCAATATAAATGCCAGTCCTGCACGTTCATTGGTTGGCGCTGTGGCTACTATATGATGTACTTGTGGATACTCGATTAGCTGCGATTGTTCTTCATCCATAGCGCGGTCTTTTGGCTTTCTCCACTCGCTAGGACATGGAATACCTAGTTTTGTGGCTAATTGACCTACATTCCATTTGTCACGACCTTGGATAGCCTTTGCTGCTCTAATCCAGTCATTACCGGCTAGAGAATCACCCAATCTATTTTTATCTAATAGTTGGAAAAGCGTTTGTAAGTCTCTCTTACTTTCGGTCTTGGTATCATAAGCGGCTACTTCTGCTGCAATCTCTTTTGCAATGTATCGTGCATCAAACTCGCCGTTTTTGCGTAGATTAACACCATGACCATTACACTTTAGGCCGAACTTCTTTAGGGCTGCTTTCCACTTCTTTAATGCAACTGCTTCAAATGCTTCAATATCTACGCCCGGTTTATATGTAAATAGGTCGTGCATGTGGATATGCAAGCCATTTAAGCCTACTGGCGATTCCATAGTTCTAATGCGCCCAAGGCTACCCATGGCGTCTAGGTTGTACTTTATTGACCTTCTGAACTCTGCGAGAGCTAGATAAAAATTAGATACAAACACTGACCAATCAATATCGCGCTTGTGGTGAGCTGTAAGTGTCAAAAGACCGATACTTAAACCGCGTCTATCAATCTCTGGTAAGAATATTTCTGTAATCCAGTCGCGCATGTGTGCCGCTTTGACACTTGAACAATGGGCGCATAGATGGGCATTGCCGCAATGTGCAACATGAATCGCCCCGGGTTTCGTAGAGGCTCCGAGGTTTAAGTGCAGGCGGTCGTTGCCTGCACAAGGGATTGTGAATAGTACCGTTCCTCCGCCTCGGCGGGCGGGATGTTTCCGATGGGCTCGAGGAGTCGAGTGTGATTGAACCAAGTCACCCAAGTCAGGGTGGCCAGCTCCAGGGACTCGATGGTTTTCCAGGGGCCCCGGTGATAAACCAATTCGGCTTTGTAGAGGCCGTTGATGGTTTCAGCCAGGGCATTATCGTAAGAGTCGCCTTTGCTGCCGACAGAGGGCTCGATGCCTGCTTCGGCCAGCCGCTCGGTGTAGCGGATGGAAACGTACTGGCTTCCCCTGTCTGAGTGATGAATCAGTGCCCCGTCACGCTTGGGCTGTCGGTCATACAGCGCCTGCTCAAGCGCATCGAGGACAAAATCGGTACGCATTGACCTGCTGACACGCCAGCCGACGATACGACGAGCGAAGACATCAATCACAAAGGCGACATAGACAAATCCCTGCCAAGTAGAGACATACGTAAAATCAGAGACCCACAGTTGGTTCGGGCGCTCGGCCTTGAACTGGCGATTCACCCGATCCAGCGGGCAAGGCGTACGGGTGTCGCTGAAGGTCGTTTGCATGATCTTGCCGCGCCTGACGCCTTCCAGGCCAAGATGCTTCATCAGCCGTTCGACCGTGCAACGCGCCACGGGCGTTCCCTCACGGAGCAATTGCCGCCAAACCTTGCGGACACCATAGACTTGGAAATTGGCCTGCCAAACCCGTTGAATCTGAGGAATCAGCAATTCATCCCGTTGCGCCCTGGCGCTCCGCAGGGAAGGATTGCGTTGCCGGGCAGCGTGACGCCAATAGCCAGACGGGGCAACCTGCAATAGCTTGCAGAGCGGCTCGACCCCATATGTCTCCCGGTGCCGGTCAATAAATGTCCTCACTTCTTCTTGAGGCGGTCGAGCTCCGCCTGCGCGAAAAACGCACTGGCTAGCCGCAGAATTTCGTTGGCCTGACGGAGCTCCTTGTTCTCCCGCTCCAAGGCTTTCATACGCTCACGCTCATCGGTGGTTATCCCATCGCGCCGGCCCGTATCCACTTCATGTCGCTTGACCCAGTCATGCAACGTCTGGGCTGCGCAACCAATCTTCGGGGCTATCGATTCAATGGCTGCCCATTGCGACGGATGTTCTTTGCGGGCTTCTTGTACCAGCCTCACCGCACGTTCTCTGACTTCAGGGGAATATCTGTTTGATTTGCTCATCATGGCTCCATTCTCTCAGGTAATGGAGCCTCCTCAATTCCCGGGGCGATTCAACATCCCGCATGTTGGCGAATGTTCGGCCATCCTTTGTATTTACTTCAATGTATGCTGTATCTGGATTGTGGCTATTGTGAGCTTTTGCGCGTCTGCATAGCTTCAAGCCGTCGCCAAGTAGATTTTCTTTTGTTTCGGCATAGTGCTGATTTAGTAATCTAGCTGCTTGTTGTTGTCTGTTTGCTGTTCTGTAGTTCATGGGTTGGGTCCTCTGTTCAGTTACAAAACTGAAGAACTCTTACCCGATGTTCCTTCACTACACTTGACTATTTTATATTAATCATTAAAATAATAAATGAAAGAGATTGATTGCATGTTGGGTTGCTTTCAGTCTTGAGTAATTCAAACTGCTAATTTGAATTACTCCGAATACATTACTATACATTTTCAATGTAGTCAATATAACCAGGGTGTAAAAACCTCGGTTTTTTTGCGTCCGTATTTTATGTAATTCTATCTGGTTGTGGATTATATAAGTATTTATAGATGATTTTTATTTTTTTGAAAAACACGGAAAGCCTTGTTGTTGCTATCTGTGAGTGGTGTTTTTGAAAGTGTTTTTTATCCCTAATACAAATATTACCTAGGGCTGCTGCCCCCCAGAGGGTCCCCCCGCATGTATTAGGCGCTTTTGTGATTCTGGTTGATGCGATGTTGTGTAACTAAATTGCTTTCTTATTGACTGCGATACATCAAAGCAATATAGTTAATGAACATATTCCGGTATCTATCGTGCGGTACTTTAGATGCGTGAATATGTACGGGTGCAGGGTAGGGGTGTTAGTTAAATATCATCCCCACTTCTTTTGCTAGTACCGCCGTCATATAGATAGCCCGCTATCATTGCTATATCCAGACGACCTAGAACTATTCTGTGTATTCATCTGTTTGGCGTACTCTGCAAGCCTTCTACTCATATCACTTATATCAGGTTCTTTGGTAACTGGCTTATCAGGTGTCCAAGTTGGTTCTTCTGCTCGTTTGGCTGCTAGCTGGCGTTCTTTTTCATACGCAAATTCAGCTTGTTCACGAGTCATACCACCCTTGGTAATTAGATTAGTTATAGAGCGTTCGCGGCGTTTTACTTTATCTTCTTGTAAATCGACTGTAGCCACTGGTTGTTCGTCGCTGTGTCCTGCCCCAGTTTGTCCAACCGTTTGCTCATTAAAGCCATTTCTGCTGTTGTTGTCTGTTGCGGACTTGATACTTTGTTCGACAGATTCCACATACCGTATGCTAGTGCTAGGTTGATAACTAGGAGAACCCCCGACACTATCAAGGCTAGCGGCGATATGTCTATTATCGGTGCTGGTTGTACTGGTATTTTCGGAGCGTCCATCTTCACGGTTAGAGGCTCGTTGTCCCGTAACTTCTTGAGGTACGCTGCTAGGTCGTGCAAGTTCGTTTCTGTCTTCATGTCCGATGCTAGGACTAATTCCGTTATCTGCGACATTAGCGCCTTGTTCGATTCGGACGGTTTCGGTAAGTGCTTCTGTAACTCTAGTAAGTTCTTCTGTGATTCGAGTAAGTTCGCTAGCTGTGTTGATACTTGTTTCAACAACTGGTCGGTTTGCACTTTCTCTAGCTTTGAGTCCTGCGAGTTTTTGAAAATCTCTGCTGTGTTCATAATTAAGTTCCTTTTCTAAGTTAGCCCATTTGTATTTTTTTCCTAAGTCTGACGCTTTAATAAAACCGTCCATATCTTCTGTTGCAAACGAAAGGCCATTTACCTTGGTGGCATTCATATTTGGTTTGATACGGATGTGGTACTGCTCTGCAAGTTCTAAGAACTTATCAAACTGATTATTACTTTCGGTATATGCGCGTGCTAATCTACCAGCTAAGTCCATACTATCTGAAAGAATCCCTTTATCTTTCAATAGATGAACTTCCGCATTACTTGGGCGCTTGACTTGTGATTGTCTATGTTCGCCTTCATGCATCATTGCTTTACGATGTTGCACTCGTTCTAGGCCGTATTCAATTTCTAGTTTCTCGTTGGTTAGTTCCCATTGACGATAATCACGAACCTTTGTTTTATTTCCGTGTTCATCGGTCAATGTTGAACCGTCCCAAATCTTTCCGTGGCTATCTACCATCGCTGCGGCAAAATGAACATGCAAACACTCCGTATCGCCATGTAGTGATAAGAACATAGGGCGGTCATCACTCATGGTCATACCGATTCCCCGTTTGCACACGGCTAATATTTTCCTTGTGTCTAGGTATCGCTCTCCGGTGTGCGACTCTGTATAGAACTGTTCTTTGTCGGCCTTGGTAAAACTAAATTCACCAAGCAACGCTGGACAGGCGGGTGCTTTCTTTCCCGGTCGATGTTCGTTGTTCCAATCCATAATTTGATTGGTAATGTCATGCGAGGTGGCGTTATGCTCAACATCCGGTCCAATGCTTATATACTGTGTATCAATATCTAATACACGCTCGCCGGCTTGGTAGTGTTGATTTTCTTTTTCTTCTTTTGGTGCCAATGTGTAACGGACATATCTTTGAATATCACTGGCCGTTTTGGCTCTGTGAATATTCGTTATCATAGCTGTCCTTTAATTACATCAATCTGGCTGTAGATGTCATTGAGTCTGCTTGTCAAGCCACCAACGTTTATCAAGCCTGCCTTGTGTGCTTCGTTTGCAATCTTGGTTAGTTGATTTAGATTGTTCCCGATTGCTGTCAGTTGGCGTAATAATTCTTCGGTTACTCTTGGATTTGGAACTTTGATTGTTGCACCGTCTAGAATTGCTTTAATTAGTTGGCTTTTGCCTAGCTGTGTTTCCTCTGTCATCTGGTCAAACTTCTCCATTGTCGAACCGGGTAACCGGATGCTGACGACAAAGCCTTTGGTCTTTTCGTAATATTCTTTATTGCGGTTTGGCTTAGCCTTCTGTTGTTCGTTTTGTGTAGTCATTGTCTTATCCTCCGATATATTTTAGTTTTAAGTATGCGAAGCATCAGGGGGACCCGTGGAGCGTTAGCGAGATGGGGGCGCTAGGGACTGACGAAATGAGCGCAGCGATTGTAGTCAGTTCCTATTGGTGCCTATCATCGTATATAAATATAAATACAAATCTCGTAACATCCACAAGTTAAACCTAATGCTTTAACATGCTATGTGAATTTAATATATCAAAATGTAGTCAGTAATTCAACTAATTAGCGAAATATATTTAAACATAACCTAATCTATATTTCCGGGATAACCGATATATAGATATAACCTAAGTAATTAAGGCGTGTGGTTTATTGCCGATGGGTTGCGGCGTGCAGTGCTGACTACACCGGGGAGGGCGCATAGGCCAAAGTGAAAATCTTTGTTAGGTTCGTGTTTGGCTTGCTTGCAAACAAACAGGAATCAGACAAGTGAAGCGCGTCAGTATCCGTATTGCAACTTCTACATAGCAGGTGTAAAGTTCTGACGACTTAACTTTCTAGTGAGAGGGTGTGTGATATGTCCAAGACTTACAAGGAACTGATTAAAGATAGGGAAGCGTTAGATAAAGACATTGCAAACGCTCTTGTAACAGAAAAACCTGCGGCTATAGCATCTGTTCTTGAAACCATTAAAGCATTTAATCTAACTGCGGAAGAGTGTGGTTTTAAGTTACCTGCACCAAAGAAGAAGGCATCAAAAGCTACTGATAAACCCGATGGCCGTAGCGCACCCAAACAAGCAAAGTATCGGAACCCCAAGAACCCTAATGAAACTTGGACTGGCCTTGGGGCTACATCCAAACGGCCTATATGGGTCAGGGAGCATTTGGAGGCTGGCGGGAAGCTCGAAGACCTCTTGATTCAGAAGTAACGAGTGGGGCGGGGGGGGGGGGCTGTGCTACAATCCTGCCCCGTTGCTCGTGTGCAGTTTTGTGTGCAGTTGTGTGCATGGTGTGCAGCGCAAAAGACAACACGCTAATGTAAGTTACTGTTTTATAAGTGCCCGGGTGGTGAAATTGGTAGACACAAGAGACTTAAAATCTCTCGGCCTCTGGCTGTACGGGTTCGATTCCCGTCCCGGGCACCATCCATCCTGTTTTAGATAGTGCTCTTTAGTAGGCAAATCCTCGGGGCCAATACGACAATCGGGCGATGAGATGGCTTACTCCAGATTCGCTCCTGACGAACTTGCAAGCACACCGAAATGATTATTTACGACCTTAGCTGCGATAACAATCATAAATTCGAAGGTTGGTTTCGCAGCGTAGACGACTTCAAGCGACAGCTCGAGGGACACCAGATTGTTTGTCCGCAATGCGATAGCGACGCCATTCGGCGCATACCATCCGCCGTGGCAATTTCATCTAGCGCTGGCAATCAAAGCGAAGCCGCAGTCAGTTCAGCAAGTGAGTCCGTAAGTACTGCACTTATGCCTGTAGGCACTCAAGCAATGGCTCTGTATCGTCAATTGGTTCAGACAATTATTGCCGGTAGCGAAGATGTTGGACACTCCTTCGCAGAAGAGGCGAGGAAAATACATTACAACGAAGCCCCAGAAAGAGCTATTCGCGGCCACGCTAGTGCAGATGAGTGTGATGCTCTCCGAGATGAGAGTCGGGTGACACAATTTTGCCCTTTCAAGGTGCGTACTAAGTGACTGATTTTAAGTTGTGACCCGTTGCTTACGGAGCTGATTTCAGGCCACAACTTCCACCACAATCCAGTCCCCCAGTCTTGGCAAGGCCACAAATGAGCCCCGTAGCCTAAACATTTGGTCGCAAATTTATCCCTTGTCCGTAGGTAGTAGTCTCTTTGCGAGACAGAAAACTTTTCACGATAAACAACACGGGTGGTACTTCCGAGTTCGTGAAAATTTCATCCGACTACGGCGTGCAAAGTATCAGACAACTACAAAGTAGAGTTGATGTTCCCCGGTTGCTGTATTCGCGACCCGGATCACTCCAACTGGAAAATAACTCCGGTTCCTCCAGCATCCAAGTCGGTTTGCCCACTGATCAACTGCGGTGAGCCATTGTAGGTTAGGGACTCTCTGAACAACCGGCCATTTACTGGTAGGTCGTCATAAAAGCGATGAGAAATAGGCGATTTTCGACCGTTGACCGGGAAATCCAGGGAGTTTTCCCTGTATTTCACGTTTCACGGGCGCACCTCGCCCAGCAAGGGCAACAATCGCTTGCGCGCCATCCACAAATTGGCCAGCGCAAACAACGTCACGATTTGCCCGGTATTCTTCGCCAGACCACGGTAGCGAACTTTCACAAAGCCAAACTGGCGCTTCACTACTCGGAACGGATGTTCGACAATTGCCCGCACCGAGGACAGCATCCGATTGAACGCTTTCTGCTCCACAGTCAGCGTGCCGCCAGCCGGCTTCTTGGTCGGTGTCAGAACAGACAGATTGCCTTCCTTCTGGAACGCGTCAATCGTCCGGTTCTTCTTGTGATAGCCGCGATCACCGAGCGCAATGGCTTCTTCCCCGTGCAGGCACTTCTCCATCATCGCAATGTCGGCGACCTTGGCCGTCGTGCATTCAACGGTATGTATCAAGCCGCTGTCGGCATCGACGCCAATGTGCGCCTTCATGCCGAAGTGCCACTGATTGCCCTTCTTGGTCTGCGTCATTTCCGGATCGCGCTTCTTGTCTTCGTTCTTCGTCGAACTCGGTGCTGCAATCAGCGTGGCATCGACCACCGTACCGCGCTTCATCGACAGGCCTTTCTCCGACAGCACGGCATTGACCTCGGCAAAGATCGCCACCGCCAGGTCATGCTTCTCCAGCAGATGACGGAAGCGAAGAATCGTACTTTCGTCCGGCATCACGTCTTCGAAGGCATCCAGTCCGGCAAAGCGACGCAACAACGGAACATCGTGCAGTGCTTCTTCCATTGCTGGGTCGGAGTAACCAAACCATTGCTGCAAGAAGTGAATCCGCAACATCGTGCCCAACGGCATCGGCGGACGACCGTTTCCCTTCTTCGGATAGAACGGCTCGATCAGCGCCTCAAGACGCGACCACGGCACCACTGTTTCCATCTCCGCCAGGAACACTGCCTTGCGGGTTTGCTTGCCGGCTTTCGGCAAAAATCCCGTCTCAGCCAAGCTCAGTTGCTTCATCAGATTCATCTGCCTCACCAACTCAATGACAATGCCGTCATTTTCTCAAATTGCGCTGCATGATGGGCGCTTATGCAGAGTTTCCTTAGGTTGAATCGAATTTTGTTTGCAAAAGCCGACGAGTGTTTGATTCCACTCTTTGGCAATTTCGAGCGCTGCTAACCATGAAGCCCCCAAAACGCCCTCCATGATGGCAATGCTGCTGAGTGAGAGTTCAACGGGTGGGCTCACCCCGGAAAAAAGGCCTGGAATTGCATTTCGGCAGAACTCCCATCGAGAATAAAAGTAAGCGTCGTCCCGAAGCCGTCTTGAAATCAGATTTTCAGGTCGTGTAAAGCGAGGCTAATGGCGACGACGTCCACGAATGCGGGATCGAAGGCATCGCCGTGCCATTCGGACATCGACTGGTGCTCGGGATGGTTGGGGTCGGTCATGGCTGCCACGAAGTCTGCGTAACCGGGCGCGCCACCGACATCTTCCGGAGGTGTGGCATTCGCGGCTTTCAGGAGCATGGCACGGTGGCTCAATTCGGGATCGCCTGGCAATTTCTTCTCGACCTTGACCCGGTGTTCCCAGTGATCGCCGAAGTCGTAGATGTACTTGAACGAACTCATGCCGCCCAAGGCGGTTTTGAGCTGGACTCGTGTCTCCGGGCGAACTGGCTCCCAATCGAATTCGGGGTCGGGAATGCCGAAGCGCTTGCCACCAAAGTCGAACTCGTGCAAGTGGTAATCGCACCAGCCGAAGGTGACTTGCAGGACCTGATGTAGATTGCCCAGCGTGATCGACTCCGGCACCAGGATGCGCCGCCAGATGGTCGGCTTGATCCAGGCCAGCTCAATCTTCAGTTGCAGCAGATCGGGAATCTTCTTGGCTCTGGGCTTCTTCAGCGCAATGACGTTACTCATTTCAGGCAGCTTTCTGTTCAACGGTGGCGTGATCGGGGTAAAGATTCCACGGGAGTAGCTCATGAATCCGATTGATCGGATGCTCGGCAATCCGGGTCAGGACTGTCCGCAAGTAAGCCTCGGGATCAATCCCATTGAGTTTCGCGCTACCGATCAGGCAATACATGCTGGCTGCGCGCTCGCCGCCGACATCCGAGCCGCCGAACAGGTAGTTCTTTCGCCCCAAAGCGACTCCGCGTAATGCACGCTCTGCCGCATTGTTATCGATCTCGATTCGGCCATCTGCGGCATAGCGGATCAACGCAGACCAGTGATTGAGCGCATAGCTGATTGCATCGGCAAGGCCGGATTTGCGTGATATCCGCTGGCGCTGAGCGTCGAGCCAGGCATGCATGATCTTGAGCAAGGGATAGGCTTGCACTTGACGAATGACCTGCCGCTCACCGGGCGATCGGCCACGGATTTGACTTTCGACGGCATACAGCTCGGCAATCTGGGCAATGGCCTCGGCCGCGATGGGCGAAGCCTGGGCCCGATAGACATCGACGAATTTGCGCCGGACGTGCGCCCAGCAGGCGGCTTCCTGAATCTTGCCAATCTCGTACAAGGCATCGAACCCGCTATAAGCATCGGCTTGCAGGATGCCGCGGAAGGATTTCAGATGATCACGGGGATGTTGTCCCTTGCGATCTTCCGAGTAGGCAAACCAGACTGCTGGCGGATCGCCACTTCCCGCTGGGCGATCATCCCGCACATACGTCCACAGCCTTGCGGTCTTGGTTCGCCCCTTGCCCGGCGCGAGCACTGGTAACGGTGTGTCATCGGCATGTACCTTGCTGCCGCCCAGGACATAACGCCGGATCGCATCCACCAGCGGCGAGAGCAAGTCATGGCAATGTCCAACCCATTCGGCCAGGAGTGCCCTGTCCAGGTCCAGACCGCTGCGTGCATAAATGGCGCTTTGCCGATACAGCGGCAAGTGATCGCAGAACTTACCGACCAGCACGTGAGCCAACAGGGCAGGACCGGCAAAGCCGCGGG
Organism: Dechloromonas sp. ARDL1; assembly: GCF_051122455.1. Lineage (NCBI taxonomy): Bacteria > Pseudomonadati > Pseudomonadota > Betaproteobacteria > Rhodocyclales > Azonexaceae > Dechloromonas > Dechloromonas sp. ARDL1. The sequence continues at coordinate 1,365,668 of NZ_CP168939.1, read as the reverse complement.
GAATCGGACGGGCGGGGGCCGCCGCTTGGGCAATGTGATCACACCGGGTGCAGGCCAGTTTCGGCCGCACATGGCGAATCACTTTGAAACTGGCTGGCACGTACTCGAGCATTTCCGAAACGTCCTCACCGAGGTGCGTAAATTGCCCGCCACAATCCGGACAGCACTCTGCCGTCGGCATATGCGTCACCGTTTCGCGGGGCGCTGTTTCCGGGAAGGGCTTGCGGTTCCTGATTCGCGGCGTGTCGGCCGGTTTATCCGGCGCGGACGATATCGGCGAAGCCGGCGTGAGCGGCAGTGGCTCGAACGCCAGCCCAAGATCGAGTTGCCCCAATTGCGCCAGCGTTTCCGATTTCTGGCCAAAGTGCAGGCGACGATACTTGGCGACGAGCAGCTTCAGACGGGCGTTCTCCTCAAGCAGCCTTTCAACCTGCTGGCGCAGCTTATCGACTTCGCAGGAAGCCTGGCTGGTAGAGGATTGGTCTGGCTTGGGCATGACCGAAGTCTACGGGAATTCAGGGGCAGTGAACAGCCCCCGCAGGCCGGCTTTACGCCGCCCGCTCGGGCTGCCAGGTACGCGCAGGACGCCGCCAGTCGATCCCTTCCAGGAGCATGGCAAGTTGGGCTTTGCTCAGATGAACTCGCCCATCGGTGGCATTCGGCCAGATGAAGCGCCCGCGTTCGAGCCGCTTGGCAAACAGGCACAGACCATCGCCATCCCACCAGAGCAGTTTGACGAGGTCGCCGCGCCGGCCACGAAACACGAAGACGTGACCGCTGAATGGGTCTGCCGCCAATTGCTCCTGGGCAATGGCAGCCAGTCCATCAAAGCCACGGCGCATATCAGTCACGCCGGCCGCCAGCCAGATCTGCGTTCCTACCGGCAGTCCGATCATTCCCTGGACGCCAGGCAATCCAGTACCAGATGCAGTGCCGAGGCCGTGACATCGCCACACACACGAACGCTGGTCTGGCCCCGGACGATCTCGATATATCCCGCCGCCGCGGTGATCGTCGCCTTGGTGGCCTTTGTGTCGCCCGCCGGTTCTGCAATTACGGGCAGGAACAGGGGCTGAGGCTGTATCCCAACGGCCTTGGAGTCGCCCTGTATCTCGAACTGCCCCGCCCGATATTGCCGCCGCCACTTGAACACCATGTTCGTGTTCAGCCCGTACCGCAGCGCTAGCTTCGCCACCGACACCCCGGGCTCGCAAGCTTCCACGGCCAATCGGCGCTTGAATTCAAGCGGATAATTCGGCCGGCCACGCCGTCCGCCGCTAACAACCTCTGCTGTCTCCAAAATGATCCCCGCTACTTTGTTTGGCGGGCACCACTTTCTCTCTGTTTCAAACTATTCGCCAGACGGCCATGAAAGGACGCTTACGAATAAAACTGGGAATACGTCGATGAGACTCGTTCAAACTGCGCTCGCCAGATCAAATGAGCGTGGAGTTCGGGCGGTACGATAGGATCAGTTGGTACTGCTACGCCGAAGCTTGGGGTGAGGAAATAGCTTCGGTGCTTTTTAAGTTCAGGCGGCGTCAGTAATCGACCTAACACGTCTTCGTATTCGGCTTGTGTGAGTTGTTGAGGTGCCCCCCGTAATCAGTGCCACCGGCAATTTAGTAAAGTCCGTTTTCGAGAAGGAGAATGGACTTGAAGAAGCGGTTTTCAGAAGAGCAGATCATCGGTTTTTTGCAGCAGGCGGAAGCCGGCGTGGCGATCAAGGAACTGTGCCGGCAACACGGCTTCAGTGACGCCTCGTTCTACAACTGGCGGGCGAAATTCGGCGGCATGTCAGTTCCGGATGCGAAGCGCCTGAAGGAACTGGAAGCCGAGAACGCCAAGCTCAAACGCCTACTGGCCGAATCGATCCTTGATGCCGAAGCTCTCAAAGCGGCCTTGGGCCGAAAGCGCTGAGCCCCCAGCAAAAGCGTGAGTCAGTCATGGTGATGCGGAAAGCGACAGCAATTTCCCAACGCCGTGCCTGCCAGCTGGTGGGTTTGTCACGCACGGTCCTGCATTACGTATCGAAGGCGCAGCCGGAGAACGAGCAGTTGCAAGCCAGGCTGGTCGAACTGGCCGGCGAGCGCCGCCGGTTCGGCTATCGCCGCTTGCATGCGCTGGTTCGGCGAGAGGGCGTTCGAGCCAATCACAAACGGATTTATCGGCTCTACAGTGATGCCGGTCTGTCAGTTCGGCGCCGCAAAAAGCGACATGGTGTGGCTGTTGAGCGGCAGGCACTGGAACGCCCTACCGAGCCCAACCAAGTTTGGTCGATGGATTTTGTCAGTGACGCGCTGGCCAATGGCCGCCGGATCAAGGTGCTGACCATCGTCGATGATTTCAGCAAGGAGGCCATCGATCTCGCGGTCGACTTCGGCATTTCAGGCCATTACGTTACGCGTGTTCTTGATCAGGCGGCTCGCTTCCGGGGCTACCCCAAGGCCATTCGAACTGACCAGGGACCAGAATTTACCGGCAAAGCGCTCGACCAGTGGGCCTGCCAGCATGGCGTTCAGCTCAAACTGATCCAGGCCGGGAAACCCACGCAGAACGCGTTCATCGAGAGCTTCAACGGACGCTTCCGAGATGAGTGCCTGAATGACTATTGGTTTACGAGCTTGCCACAGGCTCGTATCCTGATCGCCGCCTGGCGCCGGGACTACAACCAGCATCGGCCGCACAGCGCATTGAATTATCAAACCCCGGCAGAGTTCGCGGCCGAGCATCGGGCAACCACCTCTGCCCAGCCAGCCGCCGAAGAATGTCTTTAACGGTACAACCCAAGGACTTTTACTAAAACGCCCTTGGCACTAAAACCGGGGGCACCTCACAATCAATTTGGCATGTTGCCATTGAACCAATAGAGAGCAATATGACCTCAGCCATGCTCCTCCTGTGGATAGCCTTGGGCATTGTTGTTCAGCTGGCACTTTGGCTGGGCATTGTCTTCTGGCGCCACTGGCAGCGCTATATATCGTTGCAGGATCAGGCCAATGGCAAGAGTCCTGCAACTCTGTCCGATAGTTTGCAGACTGACACTGCTTCCGAGGGCTGGAAAGGATTCAGGACTTTCAAGGTTATTCAGAAAACCCTTGAAGATGGTAACGGAGCCATTTGCTCCTTCTATCTACGTCCAGAGGATCGGCAGTCACTTCCCGTATTCAAGCCAGGACAGTTTCTTACCTTCAAACTGGCCATCCCGACTCCAGGAGGCACGGCGGAAGAACTCATCCGTTGCTACTCCCTCTCGGATTCGCCTGCTCATGATACTTACAGGGTTTCGATAAAGCGCGTCCCAACGCCTAACGGCACCTCCCTACCTCCTGGCCGCTCATCCAATTTTTTCCACGACCATGTACACGTAGGCACATCATTGGCAGTTCGGGCTCCATCAGGACATTTTTATCTCAACCACGAAGCCTCTCCAGTTGTACTGATTGGCGGAGGAATCGGTATCACACCGATGTTGAGCATGCTCAACTGGATCGTGAATCACCAGCCTGAACGTGAAGTTTGGCTGTTTTACGGCGTGCGAAATAGCGCTGAAGTGATTATGAAGGCGCATCTTCTGGCGCTCGCAGCCCAACACCCGAATTTCAAGCTGCACATCTGCTTTAGCGCGCCGCTACCGGGTGACATGATGGCGCGCGATTTTCACCATAGGGGTCGTATTGATGTCGCGCTGTTAAGGACAGAGTTACCGCTGAAACCGTTCGATTTCTATATATGCGGTCCGACGCCGATGATGGAAAGCTTGGTCGATGCCCTTGAAGACTGGGGAGTTCCGGACTCACGAATTCATTTTGAAGCATTCGGACCTGCGTCGATAAAAAGAGGTGGCCCCGCGCAGTTGGACAGAAATTTGGTTTTCTTAAGTGAGTTCTCTGCGGGTTAAGCCGCTGCGGCGAGCAGCGGCTGGTTGAAGTAAGCCGTATCCGGGGTTTGCCCGTCAAGCGTTGAGTGCGGGCGACGACGATTGTAAAAATCGAAGTAGCGGGCCAGCGCCTGTCGGACCTCGGAAACGGTGTCGTAGCCGTGCAGGTAAATCTCCTCGTACTTGACCGATTTCCAGAGGCGTTCGACGAATACGTTATCGCGCCAGCAGCCCTTGCCATCCATGCTGACCTGAATGCTGTGCTCCTGAAGCAAGCCAATGAAGGCCGAACTGGTGAATTGGCTGCCCTGGTCTGTGTTCATGATTTCCGGTCGGCCATACTTCATGATGGCCTCTTCCAGAGCATCGACGCAGGGATCAGCCGTCAGGCTGTTCGACAGGCGCCAACTCAGCACCCGACGGGTTGCCCAATCAAGCACCGCGCTCAGATAGACGAAGCCCCGGCGCATCGGGATGTAGGTCGTATCCATGGCCCAGACCTGATTCGGACGCTCGATGGCAAGGCCGCGCAGCAGGTAGGGATAGATGCGGTGTGCCTGGTTGCGCCGACTGGTGTTGGCCTTGCGGTAGATGGCCTGGATATCGAGCTTCTTCATCAGCGTACCGACATGTTTGCGACCGATTTCATGGCCTTCGAGCTTGAGCATATCGCGCAACATCCGCGCACCGGCAAAGGGATGCTCCAGGTGCAGTTCATCAATCCGCCGCATCAGCATCAAATCGATTTCGGATGTGGGCTGCGGCTGGTAATAGACAGAAGAACGCGAAAGCTCAAGTAACTGGACTTGCCTGACGACAGGCAGATCGTGGGCCTTGTCGATCATCGTTTTGCGCTCGCATCGCCGATGCGACCGAGCGCGACGGCCAAAAAATCAATCTCCAACGCCTGCTGGCCTATCTTTGCATGCAAATCCTTCAGGTCCGGCGTGGCCGCCTGCTTCTCGGCAGCCGTCGCAAAGACACCCGAGGCGTTCTCGAGCAATTGTGTCTTCCATTGCGTAATCTGATTCGGATGAACGTCAAACTTCTCTGCTAACGCAGCCAGCGTCTCATCGCCCTTGAGGGCGGCAATCGCCACTTTGGCCTTGAAGGCGGCTGTGTGGTTACGGCGGGGTCTTCTCATTGCTTCTGCTCCTAGGCAGGCGATTTCCATCGCCCATTGAAGCAGAGATTTCACTTAACTCGATGTCCGGATTCGCGGAACCACCTCTATGCTCAGAGCGCCACGGCGAAACAGGAAAGTTTAAACACTTGCCTGAACCCCAGGGGGCTACTTTGTGGCCGGGGACTAGTTTGTGTCTTGGTGAATTTCGGGCTGCGGGGCTAAATTGTGGTCTTTGGGGGCCAAATTGCGGTCACAAAATAGGGAATCCAGGGTACTTATTCGTGTCACCTGACTTTGCCAGCAGTAAGGGAAGAGGATCTTAACTGATCTTTTTTCTGGCCATCATTTAACATAATACAAATTATGCGCACAACGAAGGCATTAAAAAAAGCGCCCACAGCGCCGATAACAAAACCTTTGTGCATAAGATCACCTCACCAGAACAAGAAGAAGCTAAGCGCCCGCAGATGCGCCTCGAAGGGCGCCCAGGCTTCCGGTGCCTCTTGAAACGCCGCTAACTCGCGCACGAATCCATAGCGCGCCGCGATGGTGCCTTGATCCCATTCGCTCGGGAACTGGCACACGACCCGCCTGAGCTTTTGCATCACCTCGGTACTGCCCGGTCGGCGTAGAAGGTTATTCATCTCCATGCGCCCGGTAGCGTTGGGGTCGGGGTCGGCGATCAGGTTTTTCAGGTGGTTCGAATCGCAACGCTGATCGTTCGGAGCACTGTCGTCGTTGATGAAACACCAGCCTTGGATTGGCAGGAAATCGGCATCGCTGAACTTGTAGCTGCCTTCGGCATTGAGATCGGCCCACACGGCTTCGGTGATTTGTCGCCAGTGGGCGGCATTGGCCGGGAGCGGGTCTTTGTCGGCGGCGTTCGGGCCGCGCCCGAGGTTGCGCCCGAAACGCAGCAGTTCATACCAGCCGCTGGGGCTGCTGCGGTTTCGGTCGGCTTGCGGCAAGGCATTGTGGCGGGTGTTGGCCGTGTTGTAGAGGTTGTATTCGCCTTCGTTTTCCAGTCGGGCATTGCCAATTGGCCGCCCTTGATTGTTGAAGGTGGTGAAGGTGCAGGAACCGCCGTCGTAATGCATCTTGACCCACACCGCTTCGCCCAGCGTGGTCTGGCTGGCGGCGCGCAGGTGGGTGGTGGGTGCGGTGCTCTGAGTTGGGGTGGATGCCGGTAGGTAGAGCCAGATGGCGCCAAACACGGCATCGATTCGCCCATCGGCGGTCGGTGCCGGGATATTGGCCGGATCAACCCAGGCGGGCGCATGCCTGAGTTATCGGTTATGGCTTATTCACAGCGGTCAATTTTTGTTAATTATTTTTCAATTCAAGATGGCGTGAATCAATACCTAACCGAATACTTCCTTTTAAAAAATTAACCACTTTTTTTGTGTTAATTTTTATTTCATAAGATTTCCCGGCATGACTGCTTGATTGGTCTATCTCGATACGGCTTGAAGCAAAGAATTTCCCTTTTGCATCAAAGTTCCGACTACAGGGCGTGTTTGATAAGAATACGTAGGTAACCCTTAAGCCATCTCCTCCATTTCCAATCAGATAGATATAATTGTTATAAAAATTTTTCGACCCAAACGGCGTTGATGCTTGTCGAGAAAAGCAAATTCCTATTGTGCCATCAGCAGATATCTTCTTTTTGACTTTTCCGTACAGGCTTAGATCTTCAATTTTAAGTACAGATCCAATCTCTATCGGAACAATGCTCTGGAATTCGCGATCTAGGTATTTTAGTTCAAAATCCTTAGCGTCAACGACATATCTAACCGATTCATCATTTTTCAACTCAAAATAGGTTATATTTCTATCTGTGTCTTCAACCAATATCCAGTCGTTTTTTTCGCCTGAATATGCGTAAGCAGATGGGAAAACCAGAGTCGACGAAAGCAGTATTTTACAGATATTCTTTTTTGTAGTTAAAGTGATCAACATAGTCTTTGTTCATTTTCCAAAAAATTGTTCCTGTGAATTTCTCAATCTCTTCAACAACCTTGTGGGGGTTTTTATCTTTTCCAATCACGGTTTTCTGTTTTTTTATTACATAGAAGCCACCGTAAGCTGCCGTTGATTCATATACCCATTCGCACTCTTTCACCAACTCTTTTTTCTTATCTTTTCCCCTCCCAGTTGTTTTGTACTTCTGGTAATTAACGCTACTCTCCTTAATGTCAAATATATTGTGCGAAGAATCGGAGAAATGTATCCCCTTTTTTACCTTGAAATGATTTTTATAATTTGATTTTATATCATCACCATCCCAGAAGTATCCGCCATTTGAATAATCTTTACCACCATCCAGTGCATGCTTTACTGCCTTAAAAGCAGTAGCCATAGGCTCTTTTTCAACCACATCGCTATCTGATGAGTCACTCACTAACTTATGCCGAGGATTACCATCGGAAAATGCAAAAGCAAAGCTTTTTTCGTTTTGAACAAACTCCTTCCAAGTATCTCTGCCTCGTGATTTCTTTTGCCTGATCAAAACTGCAGCAATTGCTGCCATCTCTTCAAATTTATTTAATAAAGACGACTTACCAAGGACCCCTCCAATAAGTATCTTTAAATCCGGGTCAATGTGATTATTTTTTTCAGACATAACGGCTCATCTTTCCAGAAAACGAATCAATAACCAAAGCAGAGTCTACGTCTTCATGCGACTTTCCATCCGGAATGTTGCTTGTTTTTCCTTTAGGATTCAATTTTGAAATGCCTATATGTTCGTTATTGCTATTAATGAGCGCATAGTCAGACAGATGATTTTTATTTCCGTCGATTACGAATTGGTAGTACTTGCATTCATTTGTGCGCTGATAATCAGGAATCAATATATTGGACCTTGGGAAATTAACGCTTTCCGGCGCCGCACTCTTCGGCCCTGTCCAATCCTTCTTTGATGCCTTGAACTCCACCTTCTTGGGCGCATGCAGTTCGATATTCCCGCCCTCGATCTTGAGGTAAGCCCCCTGGGCGGTAGCGAGGATTTTCTGTGTGGCGCTGGCCGTGAGTTTGCCGGTGGTGCTGGCAATGGTCACTTCCTTGTCGGCGGCGGCTGTTGTCTTGCCGCCCTGACTTTGCACGCTGACCGTGCCGCTGGCGGCGTGCAGGTGGATGCCGGTTTCCTGGTTGGGTTTTTGTTTGTTGCTGGCCTTGCCGACGGTGAAGAGCGCGATGCCGTCCTTGACGGCGAGGCTGTGGTTGCCCTGGGCGATGAGGTTGGTGTCGTGCTCGGTGGCGATGGCGAGGTTCTGGCCGGCGGCGATGAGGTGATGTTCTGGGGTGAGCTGGGCGATGCCGGCCGGGGCGGCGAACTGGAGGCGGGGTTGGGACCAGGCGGGGACGGTGCCCGTGCCGCCGAGTGTAGCCTTGATGCCTTCGTTGTTTCCTTGCATGCTGGTCCCGTGGGTGGCGGTGGCGCCCAGGGTGGCTTCGGCTTGTTTCAGGCTGTCGAGGGCGGGGATCTTGTCAGCCGCCGGGTCGCCCTTGAGGCCGGCGTTTTGTTTATGGGCGACATCGGCCAGGCTGTGGCTGAGGTTCCTGGCTTCCTGGGTCTGGGTGATGGGTTCGCGGCTGTCCAGCTGCGTGCCGCTGGCGTTGGGGCGTGCATCGGCGCTGAGCAGGAGGCCGTTCCCGGCGCGCAGCGCCAGACTGGCCTGGGTGTTGAGTTCGCCGCCATGGCCGCGGTCGGCGAGTCGGGCGTTGTCGGTTTGCTGCTTGAGGTGGCCGAGTTGCAAGGTGCTGTTGTATTGCGTCGTACCCAGTTCGATACGTGCTTCGCCTGGGGTGTCGTCGAAGACGAACTGGTTGTAGCCGCCCTGCCCGCTCTGGCTGGTGGACAGTTGCTGGGTTTTGATGCCGGAGAGGCTGGCTTGATGGGTGTGGGCGCTGTCCTTTTCTCCGGCGAAGAAGGCCGGGGCGTTGGCGCTGGTTTGCTGGGTGCCGCCAGCGATCCGGTTGCCTTGGGCGTCGGGGTTGCCGCTGCCGTTGTAGGCGCTGCCGATGACGATGGGGCGGTCGATGTTGCCGTTCTGAAAGGCGACGAGGACTTCCTGCCCGGGCCGGGGAACGAGATGCCCGCCCCAGTTGGCACCGGCGACCGGGGTCATGACGCGCAGCCAGACGCCGAGGCTGGCATTGGCCGGAGCGTTGTTGCTTCCCGTCGGGTGGTCGTGCCGGGCGCCGGCGTCTTGTCCGCGTTGCCACGGGAACTGGACGCGGATGCGGCCGTCGCGGTCGGTGTGGGTGGGGCTACCGTTCCCTACCACGATGGCGGTCAGGGTGCCGCTGGCGGTGGGTCGTGGGTGGATGTGTCTTCCCTGACTGTCGGCCATCAGCGGTTTCCAGGGGATCACGGCGCGGATGGCGGTGAGGGTGTTGCGGTAGTAGTCGACCTGGGGCCTGCCCTGCTCCGCTGGGTCGGTGGCGCCGATTTCCTTGAGCGCAGCGCGGGCTTCGTGGGTGACGGCGGTGATCAGGAAGCGGCACTTTGGGGTGGTCCGCTAGAATCAGGGATCAAAGGTAAACGTTCGTCGACACATCCCTCACCCACGGATCATTTGCCTCGATAGCGCATTCGTCCTCGACCCACTGCGGCCATTGGGGAATCTTGCTGGTATGCATCGCTATCCAGCGGAACAGGCTTTGGGGAAACATGAAGACCTGGGAGACGATCTGCAAGAGAATCCAGCCATTGAGCTGCAGGGTGATGCGCTCCCAGCCGAAGCGCCAGGTCTCGCGCTGGAGATCGAGCCGGGGAAGGCAGATCAGCGGTTTTTCCAGCACGGGCAGAACGGCCTGCGGCCCCTCCTCCATGTAACGGCGATAGAACTCCCACAGGGTTTGGAGTTGATCCTTTTCGCCGCTGGCGCCGAGGGCGAAGGTTTCGCGGACCGTGACTCCGTCGGCATCCATGACATGGCCGGCCACATACAGGTCCTTCCAGGTCGTTTCGCTGCCGCCGATGGTGAAGTAGAGATCGTCCCAGCACGCCTTCAAGACAGTGCCGTTGCGGCGCCAGACATAGACCTGGCGGTTTTTCCGGTTGAAGCGGATGGGAAAGTGGGTGTAGGTGAAGGCGTCTCGGGTTAGAAGCCAGAGTGAGGCAATCAATAACAGTAGAGCTATACCGATAGGAGCAATAAAAATTTGTATTTCGTCATATCCAAGCATCGTTACTAGCAATACAAGCGAAAAACAAATCCCGAATACTGATGACATCGCTACGAATCCACGTACTGGATAGAACTTATCAATCCCCTCCAGGAAGGTGTCATTCAAGCGAATCACCGAAAGGTTGTAATGCGGAACCACATCCAGCCGTTTCTTCGGTTTTAGTGTTGACGCTCGTTGAAAACTGACCAGAAAAGTGGGGGTGTGCGCGCTGAAAATTGACCAGGGTGATTAACTCGTCCGCTCATTTTTTGAGCAGGATTTTAGGAGATGATCACCATGAAGGATCTGGGAAGGATTCGGCGGTTGTTTTATCGGGATGGCCTATCGCTGTCCGAGATTTCGCGGAAGACGGGGTATAGCCGGAACACCGTCAAACGTTGGTTACGGACACCGGAAGGGGCGGAGCCGAAGTACGAACGGCAGAACCCGAACATCAAGATTGCCCCGTATGCGGCGCGCCTGATCAAGGCACTGGAGGCGGATGCCCGCCGTCCGAAACGGGATCGGCGCACAGCACTGAAACTGTTTGGCGAATTGCAGGCCGCCGGATTCACCGGTACCTACTGCCGGGTCACCGAATTCATCCGGCGCTGGCGGGCCGATGGCGGTGCAGCCGTCAGTAAAGCCTTCGTTCCGCTCCACTTCGAGTTGGGCGAAGCCTTCCAGTTCGACTGGAGCGAAGAGCATCTGGTCATTGGCGGGGTCTGGCGCAAGATTCTCGCCTCACATCTGAAACTCTGCGCCAGTCGGGCCTTTGTCGTTCAAGCCTATCCGACGCAAGGTCACGAGATGCTGTTCGATGCCCATACCCGCTCGTTTGCGGCGCTGGGTGGCATTCCCCGGCGCGGCATCTACGACAATATGAAGACGGCCGTGGATAAGGTGCAGAAAGGCAAATCCCGCATCGTCAATTCGCGCTTCTCGGCGATGGCCTCCCACTACCTGTTTGATCCGGATTTCTGCAATGTCGCCAGCGGCTGGGAGAAAGGCGTCGTCGAGAAGAACGTCCAGGATAGTCGGCTCCGTCTCTGGCAGGATGCCGGCAAGGAGCGATTCAGTTCATTCACCGAACTGAACGTCTGGCTGCTCGAGCGCTGCCGGGGGCTGTGGCAGGAATTGCGTCATCCCGAGTACGCTGACCTGACAGTGGCCGAGATGCTCGAACACGAACAACCGAGCCTGATGCCGATGGTCGCATCCTTCGATGGCTACGTCGAAACCTTGGGCAAGGTATCGAGCACCTGCCTGGTGACGCTGGATCGCAACCGCTACTCGGTACCGTGCGAACTGGTGGGCCAAGCCGTCAGCCTGCGTCTTTATCCGGAACGGATCGACATTGTGGCGCACGATACTCGGGTGGCCAGTCATCCCCGCAACTTCAGTCGGCAGCAAACCCTCTACGACTGGCAGCACTACATCCCGCTGATCGAACGCAAGCCAGGGGCCTTGAGAAATGGCGCGCCGTTTGCCGACATGCCGGAGCCATTGCAACGATTACGCAGCTTGCTCCTGCGCCGGGAAGGTGGTGATCGGGTGATGGCCAAAGTGCTATCGGCAATTTCGCAGTTTGATCTGGAAGCGGTGCTGGTTGCCGTCGATCTGGTGCTGGAGTCCGGCCTACCCAGTGCCGAGCACATCGAGAACATGCTCAACCGCCTGAAGTCGGGTCCCATGCCGCCACCGGTGGAAACGCCACTCACCCTCAGCGAAGTACCGATTGCCGATACCGGCCGCTATGACCGCTTGCGTACCGAGGTGACTGATCATGCGTGAGCTGATGAGCGAGTTCAAGGAACTGCGTTTGCACGGCATGGCCGGTGCCTGGGAGGAGCTGACAGCCAACGGTAGCAGCCGTGTCGAAGCCTCACGTTGGCTGATCGAACATCTACTGCAAGCCGAGCATACTGATCGAGTGATGCGTTCGATTGGCTATCAGATGCATGCGGCCCGCTTCCCGGTACATCGTGATCTGGCCGGATTCGACTTCGAACAATCGAAGGTGGATCAGAAGCTGATCCGGCAACTGGCCGACCTCTCCTTTGCCGAGGAAGCCCAGAACGTCGTGTTCATTGGTGGCACGGGCACTGGCAAGACCCACCTCGCGACGGCGCTGGGTGTCTCGGGCATTACCCATCACAGCAAGCGGGTGCGTTTCTTCTCGACGGTTGATCTGGTCAATGCGCTGGAACAGGAGAAGGCTGCTGGCAAAGCCGGGCGGATTGCCTTGGGGCTGCTGCGCATGGATCTGGTCATCCTCGATGAGTTGGGCTATTTGCCGTTCAGTCAGGCCGGTGGCGCCTTGCTGTTCCACTTGCTGTCGAAACTCTACGAGCACACCAGTGTGATGATCACGACCAATCTGACCTTCGCCGAATGGCCGAGCGTCTTTGGCGATGCCAAGATGACCACTGCCTTGCTCGACCGGCTGACGCATCACTGCCATATCGTCGAGACCGGGAATGAGTCGTTTCGCTTCCGGCACAGCACGGCAACGGCCAAGTCGAGGATCAAGGCGCGGGAGCAGAGCAAGCGGGGAAATCCACCCGAAGCAGATCCGTTCTGATCGAGGCCGCGTTGGGAAATCCGTTCCGGACTCCGTCCTCCACGGCTTTCCCAACGCATTCGTCGTGGCTCGGAAATCAGTTGTTCTGAGCTACACTTATCCACAAGCCCACCTATGTCAGGTGGCTATCACACCTGGTCAAAATTCAACGCGCACAGGTGGTCAAATTTAAACGCGCGCCGACACCTACATTCCGAGGTACCCCTGTTTTATAGTAGATTTACCGAAGGACGTTATATGAAGGGCTTCAAGCCCAGTTCACTCTCCACAGGTGGAAGTTTCGGCTGCCGGGAATGGTCCTACTACCTGCAAAGCGACAAGCACCCCTACATCGATGTGACCTCCTACGGCAAAGACCAGTTCGGCCCCTATTCCTACATCCGCCCCATTCTCGGCTGGGGCCGCTTCGACATCCCGCCCAAACCCGTCATCGGCAAGCACGGCAAGGTTTGGGTCTGTCTGCACGAATGCCCGAACGGCGAAGCGCCCGGCATCATTCCCGATATCAAGGCCTGGGCGAAGGCAAACAACTGGCCCGTTCCCAAACCTCCCAAAAAACAACCGATGTTCCCGGACAGAGAATTCAAGCGCGGCGAATTCATCGATTGATGTCCCAAGACATGTAATGCCGTTGTTCCGGACTTGAGATGCCGCATTGCAGCGGACAGCCAACCCGCTACGCGGTTTGTCTGCCGCTGAATGCTCGCTGGGGTAGCCACTTCCTGCCGCGCATCGGTACCGAGGTGATGGTGGACTTCCTCGACGGCGACATCGACCGCCCCATCGTCGTCGGCCAAGCCTACAACGGCGCCGACCTCCCCTCTTTCTCAGAACCTGTTCACGATCTTCTGAGCAAAAGCGCGAGGAAGGCGAGATGAATGAACTGTAGGCTGGTGTTCAGCTTGCGTTCGCAGTTCCTCCAAAGACGGCGGCACTTTTCAATCCAGGCAAATGATCGCTCGACAACCCAGCGTTGAGGTATGACGGCAAAGGTATGCAATTCGCTGCGCTTGGCGATTTGAACCTCGGCGCCCAGCAGTTCATCTACTGCTTGGGCAAAAGGCTGGCCGACATAGCCACCGTCGGCCAGGATGCTCTGAACGGCTTGTAAATCCGCTGCACAGCGGCTCAAAGCCTGCAATGCCCCCTTGCGGTCGGCTACATCAGCGGTCGTGACGGCGATAGCGTGCGGCAGACCTTGGGTATCGACGGCAATATGGCGCTTGATGCCGGAAACTTTCTTGCCCGCATCGTAGCCTTTCTCGCGAGCGCTATCGCTGTTCTTGACGCTCTGCGCGTCGACGATCAAGAAGCTCGTCGAGGATTTGCGCCCCTGTTTTGTACGGACCGCGCCAACCACATTTTTTTAAAGCCCGTTCCAGAACGCTGAAACCGTCTGGACCAGGCTCACTCCACTTGGCAAAATAGGCATGCACCGTGCGCCATTTCGGATATTCGCTCGGGAGCATCCGCCATTGGCAACCGCTCTTCAGCAAATACAGCACGCCACAGAACACTTCATATAAATCCACCGTTCGGGGCTTGGTCTGCTTGCGCACACTTTCCAGCAAGGGCCTGATCTCTTCAAAGGCTTCCGGGCTGATGTCACTGGGGTATCTCTTTCTCATGCCCCAGTCTACGACATCCAATTGATCGTGAACAGCCTCTCAGCCGGCCACGAAGCCGGGGCCAATCATCCCGGCGTGCTCTCCGGCTGGATGAGCCACAACCATGAAGCCGGCTTCAACCAGTGGGTGACCGACGATGCCCCCGGACAATTGCGCTCCCGTCTCGCCACCAGCGAGAACGCCGGCCAGCTCGGCTTGGGCCATCTCATTCACCAAGCTCCCGAATCCGCCACGCGCGGTGCCTGGCGCGGTAGCGGCTTCGAGTTGCGTACCGACGGCTGGCTGGCGGTACGGGCCGGCGAAGGCATCCTCATTTCGGCCACCGCCCGAAACAATGCCCAGAGCACCCAGATGGACGTGGCGGAGACGGTCGGCCAACTGAAAGCCGCTGCCGAAACCGCCAAGGCCCTCTCGGAAGCTGCCCAGGGGCAAACGGCATTGCCGCTCAAGGGCAATGCGGCACAAACGGATTTCATCAAGGCCATCGACCCGCAACAGGATGGCCACTACCCGGGTAGCGTCGGCGGTCAGGAAGCCCGAAAGGCCGTCCCCGGCGGCCGCGAATTGGGCGAACCGACCGAACGCTTTGCCAAGCCCTTCATCGTCAACGAGGCGCCATCCGACATCGGCCTCTCGACCCCTGCCAGCACCCTGCTCTTCGCCGGCGGTCATCTGCATGCCACGGTGCAGCAGGACCTGCATGTCGCCAGCGCCCATACCGTCTCCACCGCCGTCGGCGAAGGGGTGAGTTGGTTCAGTCATTCAGGGGGCATCAAGAGCGTCGCCCAGGCTGGAACGCACACCCTCCAGGCGCATACCGACCAACTGGAGATTCTCGCCGACCAGTCGATCACCATCACCAGTTCCAACGACGAGATTCATCTGCTGGCCAAGGAGAAGATCGTGCTCCAGGCCGGGCAGTCTTCCGTCACCCTCGAAGGGCAGAACATCACCTTTGCTTGTCCGGGAAAATTCTCCGTCAAGGGCGGGGGAATCGCTTTCCTCGGGCCGTGGAAAAATCCGGCCAGCCTGGAAGCGTTGCCGGATTCAAGAGTCAAGATGTTTGATGAGCAAATTCGTGCCTTGCACGCAGAAACAGGACAACCGATTGCCGATTTACCCTACAAAATTGTAACGAGTGATGGCGAAGTCTTCTTTGGGTTCACAGACCAAGAAGGAAAGACTATGCGGATTGGATCTGCTGAGCCAAGTACAATAAACGTATATTGGGGAGAGACGTCCCCCAGCGGGGCATGATATGGCTGGTGGCAAGAAACCTTTCCAAGCAACGACCAACGATACCTACAAGAGTGTCGTTGATGACAAACTGAAGCCAACCGCCGAGATGCATATCTTGGTTGGCGGGCCTTATACCGACCCAGCAGGTGAAGAACACAAATACGGCCATACAGCTCTACGCATAAAAACCAGAAAATCAGATTTTACATACGACTTCGGTCGATATGGCAAGATCACAGGTACCTTTGGTGAGAGCGGCGATGGAATACTAAGGGTATGGAGTTCATTTCATCATTATATAAACGGCGAAATATCTCTTCAGAGAAAAACAACAGGATTTGTGTACTCAATATTCGATCATCAGGCATCATTATCTAACGGATATTTTGACAGCCTTATAAAATCCGGGAAATATATTGACGGGAAAAGCACCGTCGCAAAGAGAGTTTATAAATTAGCCATGGATTACCATGCCCTCGGTCCAAACTGTACAACTCTAAGCATTGACGGCGCAAAGCAAGCCATTAAAAACATTGACCACGGATATGAAAAATACAACAAACCTGAAGACGTGCTTAATTTTGCAGAACGCATGGCACTAAAAGCAAAAGGAGGAGCACCCAGATTATTTTTGCCAGCAAATTTACTGGCTTTTTTATACACAGGCCAACCAACAAAGCCTCTACGAATTGATATTTATGGTAGTGGAAAATGAATAAAACCATTTTATCCATTGGAATCACCGCATTAGCTATTGCACTATACATTTGCACAAAATGCTACGCACCCGAGGGTATGAAAATGACCAAAATCCACAAATTAGAGTATCCATTAATAATATCTAGCGATGCAGCATCAAAAAACACGCATATGCTACCAAAGGGTACAGTACTATATTTTGATAAATCTTACCCAGAAGGATTCTCACGGTACAAGGTTTATATAAATATTGATCGCACGCCTTTAAAACTTGAAAACTTGAGCGACCCCACTGAAATTAATCCAATTGATGCATTCGCGCCCAGTAAAGAAGATTTATTAAAAATAATTCGAGATTATCCTTTAACAAAGAGCGACCTTGAGTCAATTTTGGATTCAAAGCGAATTTCAAAAGATGAAATAAGAGAAATTCTTGAAAAATTTATTCGTTCATAGCGATAGGATTTTTCACGGATTGGCTGAACAAACCGGATAATCACGACTGGCTTCGCCGGTTTCCAGCTCCTTCAGGCGCCTAGGGAAACTCTGCATAAGCGCCCATCATGCAGCGCAATTTGAGAAAATGACGGCATTGTCATTGAGTTGGTGAGGCAGATGAATCTGATGAAGCAACTGAGCTTGGCTGAGACGGGATTTTTGCCGAAAGCCGGCAAGCAAACCCGCAAGGCAGTGTTCCTGGCGGAGATGGAAACAGTGGTGCCGTGGTCGCGTCTTGAGGCGCTGATCGAGCCGTTCTATCCGAAGAAGGGAAACGGTCGTCCGCCGATGCCGTTGGGCACGATGTTGCGGATTCACTTCTTGCAGCAATGGTTTGGTTACTCCGACCCAGCAATGGAAGAAGCACTGCACGATGTTCCGTTGTTGCGTCGCTTTGCCGGACTGGATGCCTTCGAAGACGTGATGCCGGACGAAAGTACGATTCTTCGCTTCCGTCATCTGCTGGAGAAGCATGACCTGGCGGTGGCGATCTTTGCCGAGGTCAATGCCGTGCTGTCGGAGAAAGGCCTGTCGATGAAGCGCGGTACGGTGGTCGATGCCACGCTGATTGCAGCACCGAGTTCGACGAAGAACGAAGACAAGAAGCGCGATCCGGAAATGACGCAGACCAAGAAGGGCAATCAGTGGCACTTCGGCATGAAGGCGCACATTGGCGTCGATGCCGACAGCGGCTTGATACATACCGTTGAATGCACGACGGCCAAGGTCGCCGACATTGCGATGATGGAGAAGTGCCTGCACGGGGAAGAAGCCATTGCGCTCGGTGATCGCGGCTATCACAAGAAGAACCGGACGATTGACGCGTTCCAGAAGGAAGGCAATCTGTCTGTTCTGACACCGACCAAGAAGCCGGCTGGCGGCACGCTGACTGTGGAGCAGAAAGCGTTCAATCGGATGCTGTCCTCGGTGCGGGCAATTGTCGAACATCCGTTCCGAGTAGTGAAGCGCCAGTTTGGCTTTGTGAAAGTTCGCTACCGTGGTCTGGCGAAGAATACCGGGCAAATCGTGACGTTGTTTGCGCTGGCCAATTTGTGGATGGCGCGCAAGCGATTGTTGCCCTTGCTGGGCGAGGTGCGCCCGTGAAACGTGAAATACAGGGAAAACTCCCTGGATTTCCCGGTCAACGGTCGAAAATCGCCTATTTCTCATCGCTTTTATGACGACCTACCAGTAAATGGCCGGTTGTTCAGAGAGTCCCTAGCGTTCGATACGCTCATCCCGTCAAATTTGCTGTCACAGAGGTAGTAACTCGCTTCCGAGAAGGCGTGCCTGCGGCACAATTCCGCAACCGGCATCCCGGCTGCCGCTTCCCGCGGAAACCAATAATTTGCTCTTCGGTGAATTGTTTCTTCATATTCAATCTCCTTGTCGTAGCGGATTGGACGCTAAAGTCAGGCGCTACTCAATTCTGGCGGGACGTCGAGGGGGCCATTTTGGCTACTGGAGTTCGAAGCAGGTGCGGCGGTGCTCTTGCTGAGCATCGAGGACGATTCCAGCCTGCATAAATGTCTCTATTACCCCAAGGATCTGGTGGCCTGGGCAAAAGAAAATTCCGAGTGTTTCACGGATGGTGGTTTGAACGCCAGAACAGCAACGCCCCAACGTCCCCACCAGTTCCCCTGTCCCGAAACCGGCTCGTGGTTCACCACGGCCCAATCCGGCTCGCGCCGCTATTTGAAGCAAGATATCGTGATACCGGCGTTCGATAGTGATTACAGTGATACCTTCTGGCAGCGGTCGCCGGATCAGTCGGCATCGACGTGTAGAACGATCGATTTGTTCGTGAGTGGGAGCACTGCAACAGATGCTCCAGTCGCCACGCGGCGGGTCCGCCGCTGAAGCTTTGCCGCCTCCTCGCCGACGAGGGCAAGCCCTGCCGTTGCGCGCATGACCAATCGTCCTTTACCGACGATGCCTCGTGTCTTGGCCACGTATCCAGACACAAAAATGCCCCGGAATATTCCGGGGCATTTTTCAGCTACAACAAGGACAAAACCAGCAACGTTGCTGTTACTTTCAGGACGCTTCGTCGATCCAGGCCTGTTGAATCGCTTCGAGAATCTTCTCGCCGCAATGCTTGGGGTCGTCGTTGAAGCCGGGCAAGGCCATGACCCAGTCACGAAGGTCGACGAAATTGACGCCTAGCGGATCCTTGTCAGGGTGGGCTTCGGTCAATTCGATGGCGATGTCGTTGATGTCGGTCCATTTCATTTGCGATGCCCCTCCTTTGCCATGTTGATGCTGTATTTTGGAATTTCGACCGTCAGCGGCGTCTTGCCAACGACGGCCTGGCAGCCGAGGCGGGAGTTTGGCTCCAGGCCCCATGCCTTATCCAGGAGATCTTCCTCGACCTCCTCTGCCGGTTCCAGGGAGTTGAAGCCTTCGCGCACGATGACGTGGCAGGTCGTGCAGGCGCAGGACATCTCGCAGGCGTGGTCGAGTTCGATTTCGTTGGCCAGCAGGTTTTCGCAGATGGACTTGCCCTCCTCCGCTTCGATCACCGCGCCATCCGGACACAGTTCGACGTGGGGCAATACGATGAGTTGGGTCATGCCTTTTCTCCGTCTTCTCCAACCTGAATGTCATCGACGTTACGGCCGGAGAGTACTTTCTTGATGCTTTGATCCATGCGGCGATGGGCAAAGGTTTGTGTTTCGTAGCCGAGGTCGTCCATGGCGATGTTGATCAGGCGGCGGTTGTCGCCGGCCATGGTTTCGGCGAGCTTGGCGATGGTGGCCTTGATCTTGGCGATCTCGGCCGCGTTCAGCAGATGGGCATCTTCGGCCAGAGCCGCTTCGGTCGCCTCGATCATGCGCTGAGCTTCGACCTGAGCCTCCTTCAGCGCACGCGCCACGGCGTCGTCCTTGGCGTGTGCCATCGAATCCTTGAGCATGCCGGCGATTTCGTCGTCCGACAGGCCGTAGGACGGCTTGACCGTAATGCTCGATTCGAGGCTCGTCGTTTGTTCGCGTGCTGTAACCGATAGAAGGCCATCGGCATCGACCTGGAAGGTAACGCGGATACGCGCCGCCCCGGCAACCATCGGCGGGATGCCGCGCAGTTCGAAACGAGCCAGCGAACGGCAATCCGAAACCATTTCCCGCTCGCCCTGGACGACGTGAATGGCCATTGCGGTCTGACCATCCTTGAAGGTGGTGAATTCCTGGGCGCGAGCCGTTGGAATGGTCGAGTTGCGCGGAATGACCTTCTCGGTCAGGCCGCCCATGGTTTCAAGGCCGAGCGATAGCGGAATGACGTCGAGAAGCAGCCAGTCATCCTTTCCCGTCTTGTTGCCGGCCAGCAGGTTGGCTTGCGTTGCGGCACCGAGAGCGACGACTTTGTCCGGATCGAGGTTAGTCAGCGGCTCCTGGCGGAAGAAATCGCCGATCGCTTTCTGGATTTGCGGCATGCGCGTAGCGCCACCAACCATGACGACGCCCTTGACGTCATCCGCGTGCAGCCCGGCATCGCGCAAGGCTTTCTTGACCGGCTGGAGGGTCTTGGAAATCAGGGTCTGCGTGATGCTGGCAAAGGTCGCCACGTCGAGCTTGACGTCGATCATTTCGCCGCTGGCGAGACGCAGCGAGATCGGGGCTTCCGGATTATTGGTCAGAAATTCCTTGGCCTCGCGGCAGCGCATCATCAGGCGGCGCGAATCTTCCGGCGACAGCGGCTGCGGCTTGGCCTGCTCGATCACCCAGCAGTAGATGCGATGGTCGAAATCGTCGCCGCCCAGAGCAGAATCGCCGCCGGTGGACATGACTTCGAAAACGCCTTTCGTCAGCTTGAGGATGGAAATGTCGAAGGTTCCGCCACCCAGATCGTAAACCGCATAGACCCCTTCGGCGGCGTTATCCAAGCCATAGGCAATGGCTGCTGCGGTGGGTTCGTTGAGCAGGCGCAGGACATTGAGGCCGGCCAGACGAGCGGCGTCCTTGGTAGCCTGGCGCTGCGCGTCGTCGAAGTAGGCCGGGACTGTAATGACAGCCCCGACCAGATCGCCGCCCAGCCCCGCTTCGGCTCGTGCCTTCAGGACTTTCAGTATCTCCGCGGAGGTCTCAACCGGGCTTTTGATGCCGGCATGGGTTTTGACGCGGACCATGCCGGGCGTTTCGACGAAGTCGTAGGGCATCGATTCGATGTGGGCGATGTCCTTGGTACCCCGCCCCATGAAACGCTTTACCGAAACGATCGTGTTCTTGGGATCGACCGCCTGGTTTTTCTGGGCGTCGTAGCCAACCTCGGTCGTGCCGTCGGCATGATAACGAACCACCGACGGCAGCAAGGGGCGCCCCTGATCGTCGTTCAGGCAGACGGCGATGCCGCTGCGTACGGTGGCCACCAGTGAATTGGTGGTGCCGAGATCGATACCGATGGCGAGCTTGTGCTCGTGCGGCGCCGCCGATTCGCCCGGTTCGGCGATTTGAAACAAAGCCATTGTTTATTCTTCCAGCGACGCCAGCGCGTCGTCGATTTCGTGCAAAAGTTTTTCCAGGAACATCAGCCGGCGCACGCGGTCCGTCGCCAGAGTGAAATCACCCACATCGTCCAGCAACTGGCCGAGTTCTTCGTAGCGGGATTTGATATCGCTGCGCAGGCGGTTGTGCAGGCGTTCCAATTCATGATGATCGCCGCCGCCACGAGCTTCCATCACGGCCTCGCGCCACTCCATCTGTTCCATCAGGAAGTCGGCCGGCATGGCGGTATTGTTTTCTGCCTGGATATCGTGCCCGGCCAGATGGAGCATGTACTTGGCCCGTTCCAGCGGCTTTTTCAGCGTCTGGTAAGCCTCGTTGGCATGCGTCGCCCACTGCATGGAGAGGCGCCTTTCGGCTTCGCCGGCATGGGCAAAACGATCTGGATGCACCTGCGCCTGGATGTCGCGATAACGCGAGTCCAGATCCGACAGGTCGAGCCTGAATGTCGGCTTGATTCCAAACAGGACGAAGTGATCGGCCTTGAAATCCATCAGACGTTGAACGACTCGCCGCAGCCGCACTGGTCCTTGACGTTGGGGTTGTTGAACTTGAACCCCTCGTTCAGGCCCTCGCGGGCGTAGTCCAGTTCCATTCCGTCGAGGTAAGGCAGGCTCTTGGCATCGACGATCACCTTGACGCCAGCGCTTTCAAAGACCAGATCGTCTTCGTTCACCTCGTCGACAAACTCCAGCTTGTACGCCATGCCGGAACAGCCGCTGGTACGCACGCCGAGGCGCAAGCCGATACCCTTGCCCCGCTTGGTCAGGAAGTTGGCGACGTGTTTTGCCGCCTTGTCGCTCAAGGTGACGCCCATGCTTATTCTCCGTGCTTTTTCTTGTAATCCGCCACGGCTGCCTTGATGGCATCCTCGGCCAGGATCGAACAATGGATTTTAACCGGTGGCAGTGCCAGTTCTTCAGCGATTTCGGTGTTTTTGATGGCCAGTGCCTGATCCACGGTCTTGCCCTTGACCCATTCGGTCACCAGGGAAGACGAGGCAATCGCCGAGCCGCAACCATAGGTCTTGAACTTGGCATCTTCGATGACGCCGGCCTTGTTCACCTTGATTTGCAATTTCATGACGTCGCCGCAAGCCGGGGCGCCGACCATGCCGGTACCCACGCCATCGTCTTCCTTGCCGAAGGAGCCGACGTTACGCGGATTCTCATAGTGATCAATGACTTTTACGCTATAGCTCATGCTGTTTCTCCTAAATTCGGTTGTCTGTTGCGCGTGACCGGTCGCCGCCTAATCGCGAGCGCCTGGTAGCTGGCAACTTAATGGGCCGCCCACTGAACGGTGCTCAGGTCAATGCCGTCCTTGTACATTTCCCACAGCGGCGAAAGCTCACGTAATTTGCCAACTTTTGCATGCAGAAGATTGATTGCATAGTCAATTTCCTCTTCAGTGGTGAAGCGGCCAATGCTAAAACGGATCGAGCTGTGCGCCAATTCATCATCGCGCCCCAGGGCGCGCAGGACGTAGGAAGGCTCAAGGCTGGCCGAGGTGCAGGCGGAACCCGAGGAAACCGCCAGATCCTTGATGGCCATGATCATCGACTCGCCTTCGACATAGGCAAAGCTGATGTTCAGGTTGTGCGCCACGCGCTGTTCAAGATCGCCGTTGACGTAGGTGGCCTCGATATCCTGCAACCCCTTGAGCAACTTGTCGCGCAAGGCGCCGATGCGCTTGTTTTCTTCGGCCATTTCTTCCTTGGCCAGACGGAAACACTCACCCATGCCGACAATTTGGTGCGTTGCCAGCGTGCCGGAGCGGAAGCCGCGCTCATGACCACCACCGTGCATCTGAGCCTCGAGGCGGATGCGCGGCTTGCGGCGGACGTACAGGGCGCCAATACCCTTCGGGCCATAGGTCTTGTGTGCGGAGAAGCTCATCAGGTCGACCTTGAGTTTCTGCAGGTCGATTTCCACCTTGCCGGTTGCCTGGGCGGCATCGACATGGAAGATGACACCCTTCTCGCGGCAGATTTCGCCCAATTCGGCGATCGGTTGTATGACACCGACTTCGTTATTGACGAACATGACCGAGGCAAGCACGGTATCAGGGCGAATCGCGGCCTTGAAAGCCTCCAGATCGAGCAGGCCGTTTTCCTGGACATCCAGATAGGTCGCCTCGAAACCCTGACGCTCCATTTCGCGCACCGTATCGAGGACAGCCTTGTGCTCGGTCTTCACGGTGATGATGTGCTTGCCCTTGGTGCCGGCATAGAAATTGGCAGCTCCCTTGATGGCGAGGTTGTTCGACTCGGTCGCGCCCGAGGTCCAGACGATCTCCTTCGGGTCGGCATTGACCAGCGCGGCCACCTGCTCGCGCGCCTCCTCAACCGCCGCATCGGCCACCCAGCCGAAGCTGTGCGAACGCGAAGCGGGATTGCCGAAGTTCTCGCACAGGTAAGGAATCATTTTTTCCGCAACGCGCGGGTCGACCGGGGTCGTTGCCGAATAATCCAGGTAGATCGGGAGTTTCATCGTCATTCTCGCTAAGTCGGGTTGTTCAGACAGCCAAGGCTGTCAGTCCTTGCAGGCGTCCGACCGTAGCCTGCAGGGCGTTGATGAATTGTTCAATATCGGCCTCGGTGTTGCCGGCCCCCAGGCTGACACGTACCGCACCGCGCGCGCTTTCCGGCTCCACGCCCATCGCCCGCAGCACATGCGAGGGTTCGGGGTTGGCGCTGGAACAGGCTGCGCCGCTGGCTACTGCAAAACCCTCGCGGTCCAGCTTGCCGACCAGGGTTTCACCATCGATGCCGGGAAAAGCGAAATAGGTGGTATTGGGCAAACGGTCTGCGCCTTGGGCGAATATTCTAGCGCCCAGTCCAAGCAGTCCGGCCTCCAGTGCTTTTTGCATGGCACGCAACCGAGCCGGCAGTTCGGCAACGCGCTGTGCCGCAAGTTCCGCCGCCACGCCAAACCCGACAAGGGCCGCCACATTTTCGGTGCCTGAGCGCAAACCGCGCTCATGGCCGCCACCGGCAATCTGCGGCTGAATCTCGACACGCTTATCCAGAATCAGCGCTGCCGCGCCTTTTGGTCCGCAAGCCTTATGCGCCGACAAGGTCATCGCATGCAGACCGGCAGCATTGAGCGCCCGGAAATCAAGCACCTGCTTGCCCAACATCTGGACGGCATCGGTGTGAAACCAGCCACTTCCCTTTGCAGCCTCGGCAAGCCGTTCGATGTCTTGAAGAACGCCCGTCTCATTGTTGGCTGCCATGACGGACAGCAGCCTGGGCTTGAGTTGCAGCGCTTCGGCAAAATCCGCCGTATCGATACGCGCGTTTGCATCGACCGCCAGCGTACGCACCCGCCATCCTTGTGCCTGGAGTTGCAGCGCGGGTTTCAGGATGCAGGGGTGTTCGACGGCACTGACGGCAATGACACCTGCCTTCAGACATCCCGCCGCTCCCTTGACAAAAAGGTTGTTGGCCTCGCTCCCACCACTGGTGAAAACCACTTCGGTGGGGTGCGCATTCACCGCCGCAGCGACGCGCTGCCTGGCCTCGTCGATTGCCTGCCGCGCCTGCCGGCCATATTCGTGGCGACTCGACGCATTGCCGTGCTGGCTTTCCAGCCAGGGCAGCATGGCGGCCAGCACCGCCGGGTCAATCGGCGTCGTGGCGTTATGGTCGAGATAGACAGGGCGAAACATGGCGCGAATCAGATGGCGACGGAAATCTTGTCACGCGAAATCTTGGCTCGCGGCTGCGGACCGAGGCGGCGCTGATCCTCAACGACCGCCATGCCGGGAGAGCGTTTCTGCCGCTCGCGTTGAACCAGATGCTCGAGCGTCACCGAGGCGAGATATTCGTACATCTTCGTATTCAGCGTCGTCCACAGGTCGTGGGTCATGCAGCGATGCTCGTCGTGGCAATTCTCACGACCACCGCACTGCGTGGCATCGAGTTGCTCGTCGACGGCACGAATGATTTCCGAAACCGGCACCTGATCAAGCGGTCGGGCGATGCAGTAGCCGCCGCCGGGGCCGCGGACGCTGTCCACCAGCTTGTGACGACGCAACTTGCCGAACAACTGTTCGAGATAAGACAGGGAGATTTTCTGGCGCTCGCTGATGCTGGCCAGTGCCACAGGCCCTTCTTCGCCGCGCAAGGCCAGATCCATCATGGCCGTCACGGCGAAACGCCCTTTGGTCGTCAAACGCATTTTCGAACTCCTGAAAATAACCTAGTAAGCGGGTCAACTATAAGCAAGCAACAGCCGATTAGTCAACTATTTTACTCAGGTATTGCGGATCGAAAGAATCGGCAGCCTCAACCTCGCTGTCGCACTTCACGCCTTGCGCCGCCAGTTCCCGAACCAGGGAGGCAAGGCGACGATCGGTTTCCGCGGCGTGATCGAGCAAGCCATGAATGGCCTTGGCCAGCGGGTCATCCTGATCACGCCCGACCGCGTAGGCAGAGAAGCCCATCTTCTCGGCCTGCGCCTGCCGTTGGCGGCCCTGCTCCGTATTGTCCAGAATCCGTGCCGGATTGCCGACGGCCGTCGCGCCGGCTGGAACAGCCTTGGTCACTACGGCATTGGAGCCCACCTTGGCGCCGGCGGCGATGGTAATCGGCCCCAGGACCTTGGCCCCGGCGCCAATGACAACACCACTCTCCAGCGTTGGATGCCGCTTGCCCTTGTTCCACGAAGTGCCGCCGAGCGTGACGCCGTGGTAAAGCGTGACATCGTCACCGATGACAGCGGTTTCGCCGATCACCACACCCATGCCGTGGTCGATGAAAAACCGGCGGCCGATGGTAGCGCCGGGATGAATCTCGATCCCGGTCAGCATGCGCGACAGATGTGCCGTGAAGCGGCCCAGCCAGCGAAAGCGGTGCCCCCAGAGCCAATGGGCGACACGATGCAGGATCAGGGCGTGAATTCCCGGATAGCAGGTCAGGACCTCCCAGAACGAGCGTGCTGCCGGATCGCGGTCAAAGACCGCACGAATATCCTCACGCAAATTCCGGAACATGGAAGCCGATCTCCCCAATTCAAAGAGGGGCAATTTTAGAATACTCGAGTGAATTTGTCAGCTATTTCACCAATCGGGGCTCCAATTTATCCGCTTATAATCCACGCTTCATCAAGCAGCCGCCATCGATGCTCCCCCGCCATCTTCCGGCTGTTTTCGGCATTCTCGCCCTGCTTGGCAGGTGCACGATGGCACCTCCCGCTGCTCGGAAGCCGTCTATCGCGCAAAAACGAATTGAAAAACCATGAACGAACTGCATCAGGAACTGAAAGCCTTCATCATCGAGACCATGAATCTCGAAGACCTTAGCCTCGCCGACATCGGCGACGACACCCCGTTGTTTGCCGACGAAGGCCTGGGCCTGGATTCCATCGATGCTCTGGAACTGGTGCTGGCACTCAAGAAGAAATACGGGATCGTGATCGAGGCCAACGACGAAGGCTCGCGCCAGCATTTGCGTTCGGTCAATACGCTTGCCAAGCTTGTTGCCGAGCAGCGGAAGATTTGAATATCAACTGATCCGAACTGCTCCGGGCATTGAGGAAGTGCCATTGCCCAAGAAAACGGAGCCACGGGCAAGACAGGCAATACGCCCAGGAAAAGAAAGAACGTGCTGCCCACATGGCGCAAACGGCGTGCGAGGCTTGGCCCTTGAGCGCTCTGCGTTCGAATCGATCACCTCGAAGCGTACCCCCGGCTCGACACCGGGCATGCCTGTCAATGAAAGTCCCGGCTGAAAGTCTCCAGTCTGCCCAGCCAGGCGGACAGGTCAACCAGCCGCTTGGCGACCAGGTGGACGACCTCGCCTTCCACCTGTAATTGCCCGAAAACACCGAGGAGGCTGGCACCGAGGAGTTCGCGGCGCTGCCTGTCGACCAGTCGGGGGTGAATGACGACGTTGGTCAGGCCGCTTTCGTCTTCCAGGGTAACGAACACGATGCCGGTGGCGGTTCCCGGTCGTTGGCGTCCGACGACGATGCCGGCCGTGCGGACCAGAGCCCGGTTTCCGGAGCGCTTGAGCTCGGCGGCCGGAACGAAACGACGCCCGGCCAGCCGGGTGCGCAGCAAGGTCAGGGGATGGGCGCGCAGCGTGAGGCCGAGGTGCTGGTAATCGGCGACCAGATTCTCGCCTTCAGTCGGCGGTAGCAGTGCAATTTGCGGCTCCGCTGGCGCGATGCCGTCGAAAAGATCACCCTGCACCACTGCTGCCGTGGCAGCCCAGGCCGCCTGCCGGCGGTGCCCGGCCAGGCTGCGCAGGGCATCGGCGGCGCCCAGCAAATCAAGGTCGCGGCGTTGCAGCCCAGCGCGTGCCGCCAGGTCGGCGACATTGCGAAAAGGACTGTTCCGTCGTGCCGTCGCGATGCGCTCGGCGACGGACTGCGAGAAGCCGCCGATTTCGCGCAGGCCGAGGCGCACCGCTCCGGCGTGCTCCAGCGTGCTACCCCAATCGCTGGCGGCGGCATCCAGCGGCAGGACGTCGACACCATGGCGGCGGGCGTCCTGGATCAGCATCGACGGCGAATAGAAACCCATCGGCTGGCTGTTGAGCAGCCCGCACAGGAAGATGGCCGGGTGATGGCGCTTGAGCCAGGCCGAGGCATAGACCAGCAGGGCAAAACTGGCGGCGTGCGATTCGGGAAAGCCGTATTCGCCGAAGCCCTGAATTTGCAGGGTGATGCGTTCGGCGAATTCGGCAGGCAGGCCGTTGGCGGCCATGCCGGCGCGCAGCTTGTCCTGGTAGCGCTGCAGGTTGCCCTTGCGCCGCCAGGCAGCCATGGCACGGCGCAGCTCGTCGGCTTCGCCCGGGGTGAAACCGGCGGCGACGATGGCCAGCTGCATGACCTGTTCCTGGAAAATGGGCACGCCATAGGTGCGTTCGAGCACCTTGTCGACGGCCGGTGAAATTTTTTCGATGCGTTCCCGCCCCTGGCGTCGCTTCAGGTAGGGATGCACCATATCGCCCTGGATCGGACCCGGCCGGACGAGCGCCACCTCGACGACGAGGTCGTAGTAGCAGCGCGGCCGGAGACGGGGCAGCATGGACATCTGGGCGCGCGATTCGACCTGGAAGACGCCCATGCTGTCGGCGTGGCCGAGCATGGCGTAGGTGGCCGGGTCTTCGGCCGGAATGTCGCACAGGCGCCAGACCCGGCCGGTCGTCCGGCTCAAGGTGTCGAGCATGCGGCGCAGCGCCGACAGCATGCCGAGCGCCAGCACGTCGACCTTCATCAGGCCGACGGCATCGAGATCGTCCTTGTCCCACTGGATCACCGTGCGCTCCGGCATCGCTGTGTTTTCAACCGGCACCAGACGGGCCAGCGGACCGCGCGACATGACGAAGCCGCCGACATGCTGGGTCAGGTGGCGGGGAAAGCCACGCAGTTGCCCGGCAATCCACAACCATTTCTCGACGCGCGGCGACGCAGGGTCGAGCCCCTGCTCGGCAAAGCGCTCGGGCAGCTGTTCCCGTTTATCCCACCAGGCCAGCGAGGCGGTCAGGGCGTCGATGCGCGCCGCCTCGAAACCAAGCACCCGCCCCGCGTCGCGCAGGGCGCCCTTGGTCCGGTAGGTAATCAGCGCCGCGGTCAATGCCGTGCGCTCGCGGGTGTATTTGCCGTAGATGTAGGCGATGATTTCGTCGCGCCTTTCGTGCTCGAAATCGACATCGATATCCGGCGGCTCGCCACGCTCCTTCGAGATGAAGCGCTCGAACAGCATGGCGGCGCGCGCCGGATCGACCTCGGTGATGCCCAGCGCGAAGCAGACGGTCGAATTGGCAGCGGCGCCCCGCCCCTGGCAGAGAATGCCGAGCTTGCGCGCGTGGCAGACGATGTCGTAGACCGTCAGGAAATAGGCTTCGTACTTGAGTTCGGCGATCAGGGTCAGTTCGTGCTCGACGCGCTGCTGAACGGCAGCGGGAACGCCTTGCGGGTAGCGGGATTGCAGGCCGCGTTCCGTTTCGTGGCGCAACCAGGAGCTTGCCGAGTGTTGCGGCGGGACGATCTCCTCGGGGTATTCGTAGCGCAGTTCGTCGAGCGAAAATTCGCACTGTTCGGCGATCTTGAGGGTTTCGGCCAGCAACTCGGGCGGATAGAGGCGCGACAGGCGCAGCCGCGTCCGCAGATGCCGTTCAGCGTTGGGAAACAAGGCATAGCCCGCTTCGAAGAGCGTCGTTTTCAGGCGCAGGGCGGTCAGCACATCCTGTACCGGGCGTCGGTCGCGAGTGTGCATGTGAACGTCACCTGCCGCCACCAATGGCAGGCGACAGGCCGTGCCCAAGGCTTGCAGGTCGGCCAGCTTCGCCGCATCGTCCGGCCCGGCGTGCAGTTCGGCGGCAATCCAGAGGCGGCCGGGGAAGCGTTCGGCCAACCACCGCCCATCCTCGCTGGATGCCTTGTCATCCGGAATCCAGAGAACCAGGCAATCGGGCAGCGCGCCGTTCGGCGAAACGGCGGTCAGGTCGTGGCGCTGCAGCGTGTAATTCCCCTTTCCTGCCCGCCGCCGTGCCAGGGTGATGAGTGCCGAAAGGTTGCCGTAGCCCTCGCGGTTCCTGGCCAGGAAAACGAGCTTGAGGCCGTCGGCTGTCGTCATTTCGCTGCCGACGATCAGTTTCAGGCTGCTTCGCTTGGCGGCCTGATGCGCCCGAACGATGCCGGCCAGCGAGCATTCGTCGGTCAAGGACAGCGCCGCATAGCCCTGCTCGGCCGCGCGCTCGATCAGTTCGTCCGGATGCGAGGCGCCGCGCAGGAAGCTGAAATTCGACAGGCAATGCAACTCGGCATAGGCAGGCAACGACATGACTTCACCGTTTCAGGCAAACAGGCCGTGCAGGAACCAGCCCTCGGCATTGCGAAAAACCCAGGCCCACTGCCCCTGCGGGTTGCGGGCCACGAAATAGTCGCGTCGGACATCGCCGGTAGCCCCCTGCTCACCGGTGTCCCACCAGCCGCTTTCCAACCTTTCGGACCTCGACAACAGCTTGAGCGGCCCTTGCCAGTCCGGGCTGCCCGCCCGTTCGGCGAGCGGCTGCGGCTTCGGCAACAGCCACAGCGGGCGCGGCAGTCCGGGTTGCCCCGTCTGGTTTTCGGGCATTCGGCCTGCCGACGGACGTGGGGTGATCACAGCATCCCGCTCGCGGCTTGCCCGCTCCGGCCGATAATCGGCGACCGCATCCAGCCCCTGCACGGCGCACGCACCGAGGCGGGCGCGCAAGCGTTCCAGGCAGGCCAGATGGCCCTCACCGTTTGTCGTCGCGGCGAACAGGGAGGCGCTGCTTCCGGGCTTTTCCGCCAGCTCGTCGGCCTGCAGGCGAACCGCCTCGACCGGCGCCGGCAATTGCCAGCGCCCCAAGTGTTCGCGCAGCAGGCGCAAAAAACGCGCCTCGTCGGCGGCTGGCTCGGCAAAGCTCAAGGAAAGATCGCTCGGTGCGCCGTCATCGTGCCGGAAGCGCAAGGTGCAGCGGCGCAGCAGCAGCTGCCGCGCATTGAGCCAGCCGGCCAGCGCCGAGAACAGGCGTTGGCCGGAAAAGACGAGGGCTTCGGCATGCTCGACGCGGGATGGCAGCTCAAATTCGCTGGCAAAGCTTTCCGGAAAAGCGAAAGCCGCTTGCGGATCCGGCAGATCGCCCCAGGCACGGGCCAGATCGTCCATCGGCCGATTGCCGATGCGCCGTCGCAAGCCGCTTCCCGGCATGGCGCGCAAGGCGCCGAGCCGCCGCAGACCGAAGGATTCCAGGCGGGCGACGGTTTCGGCCGGCCAGTCGGGGATATGGCACGGTAAATCGGCGAGCACCACGTGCAGGCCGGCCGCTGCGCGATGGATCGTTCCGTTGCCGGCACGCGCCAGCCAGCGTGCGCCGAGCGGTGTCGGCGCCACCGCCCAGCCGGGGGCATGGCCTTGTTCGACGCAACCGGCCGTTACGGCGTCGACAATCGGCTCGATGCCGCCGAAAAGACGGAGGCAGCCGCCGATTTCGAGCAGGAGCTCGTTCGGCTGAGCCAGGCTGACGCAGGGAGTGAATCGCCCCGCCCAGCAGGCCAGGTTTTCGAGGGTTTGTCGCTCGCGCGCCATGTCACGCTCGAAAACCGATAAGCCCGGCAACAGGCCCAGCGCGGTCGACAGCTTCTGGGCGGGACGAATGCCGGCGGCGATCGCTTCCGCATCACCCAGCACGACCCGGCCACGTACAACCACCGCGCTAGGCGGCTGGCGCAGCGGCAAGGCTTCGATCGGCAATCGGGGAAAGGACAGGGCCAGCCACAGCACGCGAACGTCTCCCGGGACGGGGAATGGAGGATGCGTACGGCAAGTCCAGCGGCCGGGATGCCGGTCTGCCGCGCCGCTTCAGGATGCGGATGCGCAAGGCGTCGCCGTTGCCCGCCAGCGCCACCCGCAAGGGCGCCGGCGACGGCATAGCCGCCGCAGCCATCGAACGCCACAGGCAGGCCAGTGCCGAACGCCCTTCCGCCGCGACCTGCAGGCGGCGCAGCGCCTTGGCATCGATGCCCTCGCCCGGCCAAGCCAGCACGCCAGCGAAACCGCCGCAGGCGAGCAGTTGCTCGATACTCCAGGCCGTATCCATTCCGGCCCGGATGATGACCAGCCGTTCCAGCGCGACACCTGCCGCCGCCCAGGCCGGAGCATGTGGCAGCCACGGCGGCGTGACTAGGGCCAGCCAGCCCCCGGCCTGCGACAGCCTGACCAGCGCCGGCAGCAGCAGGCTCATTTCGCCAACGCCGTTGTGCTCGACAAGCAGTTCCGTCAGGGCGCCGCGCGGCCAGCCGCCGCCGGGCAATTCGGCGTCGAGTTCGGGATGGCCGCTGGGAATGGCGACCTCCGCCAGGGAGGCCAGCGTGTCGCCGCGCCAGACATCGCCTCTGGCCAGCACATCCGCCAAAGCGACCGGCAACGGCAAGGCGTTCATGACAGCTTGGAACCCGCCCCGCGTATCAGACCGACGGCCACGCCCTCAATGGCGAATTCGACTTCGCCGGGGCGCACGATGATGGGCTCGAAGTCCGGGTTCTCGGCAATCAGCTCGATATGCCCGCCCTTGCGCTGCAGGCGCTTGACGGTGACCTCCTCGTCGATGCGGGCGACGACGATCTCGCCGTCGCGGGCCTGGTTGGTCTTGTGCACGGCGAGCAGATCGCCGTCATAGATACCGACGTCGATCATCGACAGGCCGCGCACCTTGAGCAGGAAGTCGGCGCGCGGATTGAACATGCCGGCGTCGAAGGCGTAACGAGCCTGCACGTTTTCGACGGCGAGAATGGGCGAGCCGGCCGCCACGCTACCGATCAACGGCAGGCCCAGCTGTTCGACGAGGCGGATGCCGCGCGCCGAACCGGGTTCGAGATTGATGGCGCCCTTCTTGGCGAGCGCCTTGAGATGGTCTTCGGCCGCATTGGGTGAGGCGAAACCGAAGGCGGAGGCGATTTCCGCCCGCGTCGGCGGCGCGCCGAGTACCTCGACGGTGTTTTTGATGAAATCGAGAATTTCCTGCTGGCGTGGCGTGAGCTTCATGGTCTGCTCCCTGCAAAATTCGTTAGCTGTATTTTTGTACAGTAATCAATTTTTGGCAAGCGGAGAATCCTGGGTTGCCCATCAAGGCACGAGGCGATTTGCCAGTGAGTTGTTGTGGTGCGACAAGCCGATGCCCGTTCCATTGCTGCGGAGCACCGACGGCAAGGCACCGCAGAGCGACCGCTCGCGCTCGTACAGGCCCGCAAGGGCCGCCTGATGGACAATTCGGGATTAGGCTACACTCTGCCCCCCCTCACCATCCGGAAACCCCAGCATGAAGCTGCAACACCTGGCGATCGGCGATCGCTTCGAATACGACGGCAAGATTTTCGTGAAGACCGGCCCGGTCACGGCCTCTTCGGAAAACGGCGGGCAGCAGATGATTCCCCGCTATGCAATCCTCAAGCCGCTCGACGCTCCGGCCCGCGACGACGACAAACCCGGCCCGCGCCGTAAGGTGGAGGAGAAAAAGGTGCTCGCCGCATTCGACGATTTTTACCGGACCTGCAGCGAACTGCTCGACACATCCGCCCTGCCCGCGCTGGCCGAGGCGCGCGAACGCTTTCTCGGCCGCCTCAGGTAATCAAGCCGCAGCCGGGCGGGCCACCGGCGCTTCGCGGATGGGCAGGTTGAGCACGGCGGCTGCCGCCGCCAGTGCCATGTCGGCATACCACATCCAGCCGAAGTCGCCGAATTGCGTGATGGCCAGGCCGCCCAGCCAGGCGCCGAGGAAACCGCCGATCTGGTGCGACAGCAGCGTCATGCCGAACAGCGTCGCCAGGTAGCGGATACCGAACAGTTTACCGACGATGGCGGCGGTCGGCGGCACCGTGGCCAGCCAGGTGAAACCGAGACCGGCGGCAAAAACATAGAAGGTCCATTCGGTGCGCGGCATCATCAGATACCAGGCGACGAGCAGCGCCCGCGAACCGTACATCATCGCCAGCACGTACTTGCTGCGGTACTTGGCAACGCAGGAACCGGCATACAGGCTGCCGAAGATATTGGTCAGGCCGATGATCGCCAGCGACCAGCTGGCCACGGCGGGCGGCAGGCCGCATAAATTCACCTCGCCCGGCAGGTGGGTGACGAGAAAGGCAATGTGGAAGCCGCAGGTGAAGAAACCGGCATGCAGCAGCAGGTAACTGCGATCCTGCATAGCCGTGCCAAGCGCCTTCAGCACACCGCCGTCGTCATCCTGCACGTGCATGGCCTGCGTCGATTGCGTCAACTTGCCGACCAGCGGCAAGGCCAGCAACGCCGTGGCCGCCATCGCCCACATGGCATTCACCCAGCCCAGGTCCTGAATCAGTTTTTGCAAAATAGGCGCGAAGACGAACTGTCCGAAGGAGCCGCCAGCATTGATCAACCCGGAGGCTGCACCACGCGCCTCGACCGGCATACGCTGGGCGGCGGCGCCAAGCAATACGGAAAAACTGCTGGCCCCCGAGCCCATCGCACAGAACAGGCCCAGCGACACGGCAAGGCCGAAGCCGGTGCCCATGTACGGCGTCAGCGCACAACCGACGGCCAGCATCACGATGCCGGCGATCAGCACGACACGCGGCCCGTGGCGGTCGGCAACGGCACCGGCCAGCGGCTGGATGGCGCCCCAGGTGAACTGCCCGATGGCCAGCGCGAAACTGATGGTGGCGATGCCCAGTCCGGTCGTGTCGTTGAGCGGCGCGACGAACAAGCCCTGCGATTGGCGGATGCCCATCGAGATCATCATGATCCCGGCGGCCGCCAGCGCGGTGATGAGAATGTCGGGACGGTTCAGTGCGCGAAACATGGTGTGATGCCTGTTGGTTGCCAGCACGAACTATAGTCGCCAAATCGGTGACCAAATAGCTCATAATCGGCACCATATCGTCAACGGAAAATTGACAGATGAACTGGCTCAGCAGTTGGGAAAGTTTTGTCCGGGTAGTCGAAACCGGCAATATGGCGGGCGCTGCCCGCCGTCTGGATTGCACGCGCGCCCAGATCAGCAAGCAGATCGCCGAACTGGAGCGCAATTTCGGCGTCCGGCTGTTCGAACGCTCGACCCGCAAGCTGGCCCTGACACCTTCCGGCGAGGTCTTCTACCAGCATGCGTTGCGCGCCCTGGATGCCGTGGCCAGCACCGAAATCGCCGTGCGCAACCTCGGCGACACGCCCTGCGGCCTGCTGCGCATCAGCGCCTCGCTTGCCTTCGGCCGCCTGTACATCGCCCCGCTGCTGCCGCGTATCACGGCACAGTATCCGGAACTGGAATGCGAGCTGGTTCTTTCCGACCAATTGCTCGATCTGTTCGACAACAACATCGATCTCGCGCTGCGCCATACCAAGGCGCCTCCCGAAGATGCCGTTGCCCGCCGTCTGTTTTCCATCGAACGCGTCATTTGCGCCACACCGGACTATCTGGCGACGCACGGCAGGCCGCAACACCCGGGCGACCTGGCTTGGCATGCCTGCTTTGGCTACCTGCAGGCCGAAACCAGCAGTACGCTCGAACTGCTGGGAGGTAACGGCGAACGGACCAGCGTACCGATCTCCAGCC
The DNA here is from genome assembly GCF_051122455.1 of Dechloromonas sp. ARDL1. Taxonomy (NCBI): domain Bacteria; kingdom Pseudomonadati; phylum Pseudomonadota; class Betaproteobacteria; order Rhodocyclales; family Azonexaceae; genus Dechloromonas; species Dechloromonas sp. ARDL1. Next base: position 1,330,278 of record NZ_CP168939.1, on the reverse strand, counting down.
GCTTTCGTTTCAACAACCTGGACTGCATCTTCGGCGCCGTCATGGCCGGGCATGGCCTGGCCATCCTGCCCACCTACATGGCCGGCCCTGAAATCCGGCGCGGCAACCTGGAAACCGTGCTCGACGACTACGAGCCTCTGACCGGTCTCGGCCGCGACCTTTACGCCTGCTATACCCCGAGCCGGGTACGCCTACCAAAAGTTCGCGTTTTCCTGGAGGAACTGGAGCGCGAATTCTCCCCGGTGCCGCCCTGGGGAAACCTCAGGTCGGCAGATCGAAACCCTTAAGCTTGCGGTACATGTCGACCGCGTAGGAATCGGTCATCCCGGCGACAAAATCGGCAACCTGCAGGAGCCGGATGTACGGATCGGGATCCGGCTCGCCGTTGTGGCCAAGGAATTGGAGCGGCAGCAGTTTCATCAGCATGCGTTCGCGCGTCGTGAAACGTGTGCCCTGCACCCCGGCCCTGGCTTCGACGGCGTTGGTGAATAACCCGAGCAAGGCACCCAACACCTCGAAACCGGCGGTTTCGATCTCCAGTGCCGGACGCGCGGTATAGATGGTTTCCTTGGCAAGCTTGAGAACGGCCTGCAAGGGACGGGCAATCGGCGAGTTCTCCAGCAGTTCGTCATCGAATTCGCCGCTCAGGATCGCCGACTCATTGGCGAGAAAAACCGCCGCGGCACCATTGATCAGACAACCGATGGCCTTGGCGCGCAGGTACTCCAGGCGCTCCTTGGGATCATGCAGGTGGGCCAGGCGGCCGCCATTGACCGCGCTGCCCGCCAGATCGCCGAGCAGGCATTCGGCATCCTTGTACGGCACGAAGCCAAGGCGTGCCGCATCCTCGAGGTCGACAATCAGGTAACAGGTGTCATCCGCCACCTCGACCAGCGAGGCCAGCGGATGGCGGCGCCAGGCCTGGCCCGGAATGCGTTCGACCATACCGGTCGCGCGCGCCACTTGGGCGAAATTGTCCGCATCCTGCTGGAAGAATCCGAATTTCTTGCTGCTCTTGCCATCCAGTGCGCAGTCGATATGGGAGGGGCGTGGATACTTGGTGAACGTGGCAAGCACCGCGCTGGTCAGCTGCAGCCCTCCCGGATTGGCCGGGCTTTGCAGGCGGCTGACGATACGGAACCCCTGGGCGTTGCCTTCGTAGCGCTCGAAATCGGCCCGCTGTGCCGGTGTGAAGGCATGGCGTTCAAGCAGACCGGAGTTACGGAACCACTCGCGAATGGCATCTTCGCCGGCGTGGCCGAAAGGCGGATTGCCGATGTCGTGGGCCAGGCAGGCTGCCGCAACAATGGCGCCGAAATCGCCGGATTCCACATCCTTCAGCCCATGCCGGGCGATGATTTCGCGACCGATCACCGCGCCCAGCGAGCGGCCGACGCAACTCGCCTCCAGGCTGTGTGTCAGGCGGGTGCGGACGTAATCGCTCTTGGAGAGCGGGAAAACCTGCGTCTTGTCCTTCAGGCGACGAAACGCCGAGGTAAAGACGATGCGGTCGTAGTCCTGTTGAAAGGCGGTTCGCTCGGCTGACCCCGGCGCCTTGCCGGCACCGAGACGTTCGCTCGACAGCAGTTTTTCCCAGATTTTTCGTTGGCCCATGCGCTTCGGATTGTCGGATGCAATGGGCTGCGAGTTTACTCCGCTTCGAGCAATGCCCGCACGTGATCTGGCAAGGGAACCGATTTACCGTTCTGGGTATTCATCCACACCACCTTGGCGGCGCCTTCGGCATAGACCCTGTCGTCGCCCTCGATACGCATCTCGACGTAAGTCTGGCAGCTGGATCGGCCGATGGCACCGACATAGGTCCGCACTTCGACGGTGCCCGGGTAGTTCATCGGGATCAGGAAGGTGCAACTGGCGTTGATGATCACCGGGCCGTCGCCGCCGGGACGAACCTGTATCTTCATGTCCTCGATCCACTCCACTCGTGCCTGTTCCATATAGCGAAAATAGACGGTGTTGTTGACGTGTCCATAGGCATCCATGTCACCCCAGCGGATAGGCATACGGGTGACATGAATCAGCTTTTTCTTGTGTTCCATGAGTACGAATACTAGAGTGGGGTTGATCAAAAATTTTCCATACTGTACCGTATTGAAAATAAGCTCACAATAATTCGCTCAAGGAGACATCATGGAACGCGAATCCATGGAATTCGACGTCGTCATCGTTGGCGGCGGCCCGGCCGGTCTGGCCTCGGCGATTCGACTCAAGCAACTGGCGGCGGAAAAAGGCAAGGACATCAGTGTCTGCCTGATCGAGAAAGGTGCCGAGATCGGCGCCCACATCCTGTCCGGCGCCGTCATGGACCCACGCGCCCTGAGCGAACTGCTACCCAACTGGAAGGAAGACGGCGCCCCGCTCAACGCCCCGGTGTCCGAAGACCGTTTCTTCATTCTCTCCGAAACCGGCGCCACCCAGGTGCCGAACAGCGTCTTGCCCGGCTGCTTCCACAATGAAGGCAATTACGTCATCTCGCTCGGCAACGTCTGCCGCTGGCTGGGCGAACAGGCCGAGGCGCTGGGTGTCGAGATCTACCCCGGCTTTGCCGGCGCCGAAGTGCTGTTCGACGAGCAAGGCGCGGTCAAGGGGGTCGCCACCGGCGACATGGGGCGCCTGCACGATGGCTCGGAAGGCCCGAATTTCCAGATGGGCATGGCCCTGCTCGGCAAATACACCTTTTTCGCCGAGGGCTGTCGCGGCCATCTCGGCAAGCAACTGATCGAGAAATTCGACCTGAACCGCGACGCCGATCCGCAAACCTACGGTATCGGCCTCAAGGAGTTGTGGGAAATCCAGCCTGAAAAACACCAGCTCGGCCTGGTCGTCCATAGCGGCGGCTGGCCGATGCAGCCCGATACCTACGGCGGCGGCTTCCTCTACCACCTGGAGAACAACCAGGTCGCCGTCGGCTTCGTGGTCGGCCTCGGCTACGAGAACCCGCACCTCTCGCCCTACGAGGAATTCCAGCGCTACAAGACGCACCCGGAGATTCGCAAGTTCCTCGAAGGGGGCAAGCGCATCGCCTACGGTGCCCGTGCCCTAGTGGCTGGCGGCCTGCAGTCGCTGCCCAAACTAACCTTCCCGGGCGGCGTCCTGATCGGCGACGACGCCGGTTTCCTCAACGCGGCGCGCATCAAGGGCTCGCATTGCGCCATCAAGACCGGCGCCCTGGCCGCCGAAGCATGCTTTGACGCGCTCGCCGCCGAACGCCAGAACGACGAGCTGATCGCCTATCCAGAAGCATTTAAAAACAGCTGGTTATACAATGAACTTCACAAGTCACGTAACTTCAAGCCCTGGATGGCCAAAGGCCTGAAACTGGGTTCCCTGATGTTCGGTATCGACCAGATCGTGTTCGGCGGCAAGGCGCCGTGGACCCTGCGCCACAAGACGCCCGACCACGCCAAACTCAAGCCGGCCAGCGAATGTCCGAAGATCGATTATCCGAAACCGGATGGCGTGATTACCTTCGATCGACTGTCCTCGGTCTTCCTGTCCAGCACCAATCACGAGGAAGACCAGCCCTGCCATTTGCAGTTGAAGGATCCGGCAGTCCCGATCAGCGTCAACCTGGCCAAATACGATGCGCCGGAACAGCGTTTTTGCCCGGCCGGCGTCTATGAAATCCTCGGCCAGGAAGAGGGGCAGCCGCGCCTGCAGATCAACGCGCAAAACTGTGTCCACTGCAAAACCTGCGACATCAAGGACCCGACCCAGAACATCAACTGGGTTGTGCCGCAAGGCGGCGAAGGTCCCACCTACCCCAACATGTAATCGTCAACCTTCCGACATGCCACGGTTCTCGCCCGTAATGGACGCGAATTGTGGCTTATCGGTTTATAATCCTCGGGCTTAACCCCCCTAGGGAGAACAACACATGGGCTTTCTCGCCGACAAGAAGATTCTGATCACCGGACTGCTGTCCAAGCACTCCATCGCCTATGGCATCGCCAAGGCTTGCCATCGCGAAGGCGCCCAACTGGCCTTCACCTACCAGAACGAGCGCTTCGAAGACCGCATCAAGAAGTTCGCTGCCGAATTCGGGAGCGACATCACCATTCCGGTCGACGTCAGCAGCGACGAACAAATCGACAATCTGTTCGTCGAACTCGCCAAGCGCTGGGATGGTCTCGACGGCCTGGTGCATTCGATCGCCTACGCTCCGACTGAGGCCATCGAAGGCGACTTCCTGAACGGCATCACCCGCGACGCCTTCCGCATCGCCCATGACATCTCGTCTTACAGCTACGCCGCGCTGGCCAAGGGTGCCCGCCCGATGATGCAAGGCCGCCCGAACGCCTCGATGCTCGCCCTCTCCTATCTGGGCGCCGAGCGCACCATGCCCAACTACAACACCATGGGCCTGGCCAAGGCCAGCCTGGAAGCGGCGACCCGCTACCTCGCCTTCTGCCTCGGCCCCGAAGGTATCCGCGCCAACGCCATTTCCGCCGGCCCGATCAAGACCCTGGCCGCCTCCGGCATCGGCAACTTCGGCAAGCTGCTCGCCTACAACTCGCACAACGCCCCGCTGCGCCGCAACGTGACCATCGATGAAGTCGGCAACGCTGCCGCCTTCATGCTGTCCGACCTCGCCAGCGGCATCACTGGCGAGATCATGTACGTCGACGGCGGCATGAACACCGTCGCACTAGGCAACGCAGACCCGCTGCCGGCCTGATTCATTCAATCCGCTTCACAAAAAAGCCGATCAGATTGATCGGCTTTTTTATTGCCAGATTTTGGCAAAAAAAAGCGGGCCGCAGCCCGCTTCTTGAATTCACCTCGATGGAAGCTTACTTGTCCTTGGCTTCCAGTGCCGCTTGGTTGATTTCGACCTTGTAGCGGGCGCGCAAGGCGGCGAGGTAGAGCTGGATTTCTTCCTTGGCCATCAGGTTGCCCAGTTGCTGGGTCATGCCCTTGCGGGTTGCATCGTCGATCTTGTCGCCAGGAACGACCTTATTCAGCTTGACCAGCACGTAGCCAGCTCCCGGCAGCTCGACGCCGGTATAGGCCGGTAGCTTGCCAGTTTCGAGGCGGAATACCGCTTGTGCCTCGACCGGCGAAATGGCGCGGTGATCGAGGCGGGAAACGGTCTTGGCTGCGCCCCAGTTCAGCTTGTCTTCCCCCTTGTTGAGAGCAGCCAGGCGTTCGGCCCCCTCCTTGGCGGCCAGCGCCTGGGCTTCCTTGCGCTTAAGCAGGGTCTCGATGCTGGCCTTGACGCCTTCAAATGGCTGCAGGTCGGCCGGCTTGTAATCGACAATGCGGGCGGAAACCAGGGTGTTGGCGGCAACTTCGACGGCTTCGGTGTTGCGCTTATTCTTGACCGAATCGCCTGAGAACAGGGCGGCAAGAATCTTTTCGTTGCCCATCACGCCGTTGGCGGGCGAAGCCTGACGGCCGAGCCAGTCGGTCTGTTTTACCGTCAGTTTGAATTTCTCGGCAACAGGTCCGAGGCTATCGGACTGCTCGTACACCATGTTGCTGAAGGCTTCGGCAGCTTCTGCGAATTTGCGCGAGGCGGCGGTCTTCTTCAGTTCGGCCTCGATCTCGCCGCGGACTTCGGCCAGCGGCTTTTCCTTGGCGGCATGGATGCCGGTGACCTTGATGATGTGAAAACCGAAGTCTGACTCAACGACGCCGGAGATTTCACCTTCCTTGAGGCCGAAGGCGCTGTCCTCGAAAGACTTGACCATCGTGCCGCGACCGAAGAAGCCCAGATCGCCGCCCTTGGCTGCGGAGCCCGGGTCATCGGAATTCTTCTTGGCCAGATCGGCAAAGGCGGCCGGCGTTTTGCGGATTTCGGCCAGCAATTGCTCGGCCTTGGCTTTGGCCTTGTCCTTGCCCAGTTTCTCGGAGGCGACCAGGATGTGGCTGGCGCGGCGCTCCTCGGGTTGCTGGAAGCGATCCTTGCGGCTGTCGTAGGCGGCCTTGATTTCGGCTTCGCTGACACTCAGCTGGGCACCGATGGTTTCCATCGACAAAACGACGTATTCGGCCTTGGCCAGTTCCGGCGTCTGGAACTGTTTGCTGTTCTCGTCGTAAAACTTCTTCGCAGCGTCGTCGGCCAGCTTGACCTTGTCGAGATAGCTATCGACGTTCAGGCGGTATTCGACGATTTCGCGTTTTTCGGTTTGCAGGGCCAGCAGGCGGTCGCTGACGGAGCGAGCGACAACGCCGGACTGACCGAGGGCGCCAGCCAGTTGCTGGACGGTCAAATCCTGGCGCAACTGCGCTTCGAAGCCTTGGGGCGACATGCCCTGCGCCCGTAGTGCGGCTTCGTAGCGCTCGACCGAGAACTTGCCGTCGACCTTGAAGGCCTCGACCGAAGCGACCATCTGGCGAACCGCATCGTCGCTGGCAAACATACGGTTCTTGCCGGCCTCGATCAGCAGCAGGCGCTGGTTGATCAGGTCGTCGAGAATCGCCTTGCGGGCCTCGGGGTTGTCCAGCATCTTGGGGTCGAATTGCGCGCCAAGCTGGGTGCGCAGGCGCTCCTGCTGCTCGCGCAAGGTTTGCTGGAACTGTTGGTGGGTGATCTTCACATCGCCAATGGCGGCCACGTCGCTACCGGCTCCGGAATTGCGCACGTAGGAATCCACGCCGAAAAAGGCGAACGGCAGAGCGATCAGCGCAAGGAAAACCTGGACGATTCTTTTGTTGTTACGGACTGCGTCGAACATGAGCAGAAAAATCCTTCGGATGCGTTCAGAAAGGCAAAAAGCAGCTTGCCCAAAAAGGGCCAATCATACCCCAGTTTGCCCCAGCCCTATTTGATTTGGGCGCCGGAAAACAGGAGTCCGAGGCGTCGCACGGCATCCTCGATTTGCGGCGTGTGCGGATTGCCGCAATTCAGGCGCAGGCAATTACGATACATGCCGCTGGCAGAAAACAGCTCGCCCGGCACATAGGCAAGGTTCTCGGCGACGGCCTGCTCGTACAGCGCCGTCGTATCGGTCCCCTCGGGCAACTCGATCCACAGGACGAATCCCCCCTGCGGCCGTGAAATACGGGTGCCAGACGGGAAGTAGCGGGAGATGGCCATGCTCATCGCATCGACCTGCGCTTGGTAGCAGCGCCGCAAGGTACGCAGATGGCGCTCGTAGGCACCTGACTCGAGGTATTCGGCCAGCACGCGCTGGGTAATCGGGTTCGTTGCACCGCTGCCGATGGTCTTCTGCAACGCAACCGCTCCCCGACGATGCCCGGCAGCGACATAGCCGACGCGCAAGGACGGCGACAGGCACTTCGAAAACGATGAGCAGAGCATGACGTTGCCACTGCTGTCGAAAGCCTTGATCGGCCACGGACGCTCCTCGACAAGATGCAGGTCGCCGTAGATATCGTCCTCGATGACGGCGACGCCGCGTTCGGCAGTCAGCCTGGCCAATGCACGCTTACGCTCGTCGGGCATCTGGGAACCCAGCGGATTGCTGCCGTTCGCCACCAGCAGGCAGGCGGCAATGCCGCCGTTGCGCGTCGCCAGATCAAGCGCCTCGACCGACATGCCGGTTCGCGGATCGGTCGGAATCTCCAGGGCACGCAAGCCTAGTTTCTCCAGCAGCTGCAGCATCAGGTAGTAAGCCGGTGATTCGACGGCCACCGTGTCGCCTGTCTTGGTGACAGCCCGCAGACAGAGGGCAAGTGCCTCGGTGCACGAATTGGTGATGACGAACTCCTCGGCCGCCAGTGGGCCGCCCCAGGCCAGCGAACGCCTGACCAGTTGCCTGACCAGTACCGGATCGTCCATGTTGATATGGCTGCCGCTGCATAGCAGATCGGGATGGCGGCGCGCCACGCCGGCATACAAGCGGTGCAGCGCCGCGACCGGCATGAGTTCGGAGGCCGGCAAGGCTGCTGCCAGCGGTGCGACACCGGGGCGGATGCCAGCCTGCATCACACGTACCAGGCGCTGCGAGATATCGACCGCCAGCGGCGTGTCAGGCGTCGTCCGCAGCAAGGGCTCGGCGTGCGCCATCCGGGCGCGCCGGACATAGAAACCGGATTGCGGCCGTGCCTCGATCAACCCCTGGTTTTCGAGCTGCCGCATCGCCTGGACGGCGGTGCTGACCGAGACGCGGCGCTCCCGGGCAAGCCGGCGTACCGAGGGTAGCCGATCACCGTGATTGAGCACGCCGCTGGCCATCATTCTCGCCAACTCATCGGCCAGTTTTTCATATCGCAAAAGATCTTCAGGCATGCCGTACCAATACAATGGATTTCAAAACATAGCAGCACAGTTTCAAGTATCCGAAACTGTATTGATCACAATTTAGTTTTATTGTGACTGTATCAGCTATTGCGAGCCGCCTACACTCTTTACAAACAAAATGTGGAGAGCGAGATGAAAATCGAATGGCTGAACAGCGAACTTTTCCTGCGTGAAAACAGTCCGCTACGGGTTACTCGGGCGAGCGGCATACGCGTTTTCTGCCTACAGGGTACGGTTTGGATCACGACAACCGGCCAGAGTGAAGACATTTTTCTTCATGGCGACCAATGGCATGAAATCGACAGCGCGGCGCTGACGTTGATCGAGGGCGTGGGTGAAGCACGGATTCGCTTTGAACGCCCTGCACTCGTTCGGGCCGCGGCGAGACGGTGGTGTCGCCTGCGCGACGAATGGGTGAAGAGGATGCGTGAAAGTTTGGCGCGGATCAGTCGAACAGGCAGGGCTGCATCGGGGCGAGATTCTCTCGCTTGACGGTCAGCCGAACCGGTACGCCCTGACGACCGATCGCCTCGACCACCATCCGCCCGCCCGAGGCTTCGGCGACCACCCGAACATTGCGCTCGCTCTTGCCGCTACGCCCGCGATAGGCCACAAAGGTACCGGCAGCGGGAAACGAGGAGAATTTGTCACGGGGCATCTTGGCTTGTCCTGTCGATCTAGACGGCCAAAGGCTACCTCCGAACGGGATTTTAACGAACACTGTACATCCATACAGTTATCGTTTAATGTGCACCCACAGCCAAACAACTGGCTATTCATACAGTCAATCGCACATCCTTTCGGAGGTCACCATCATGGAACGCATTCAGAAACTCTTTGAACTGCTGGCCGGCATTTCCGCCGAAGAAGACGCACGCCTCGCCCGCGCCAAGGCCATCTTTGCAGAAGCCCCCTGGGATGCGACGGCACTCCACATCCCGGCTTGCTGGCGACGCAAGCAACGGGTCTGCATGCATTAAAAGTGAGTGGTCCAGCCGCAGCCCTCTATTGGCTGGCCATTTCCGGCACAATGGCGCTCCTCCGTTGAATAGCCGCGCCATTCCGCCGATCGCTCGGCCCAGCAAAGCGGGCAGCGTCGCATCGAAAAGCGTGAGGGAGCACCGCCCGACATGCCGCGATTAAGGAAAGGCGCCAAGCGTTTTCCGTAAGCGACGGGCCTGGTGGATTGGTCGCAAACCAGCGCTTCCTAAAACAATCGTCGCCGTCCCCCATTTGCCCAAGCGCCCCGCTGCGGCATAATCCGGCCTACGACTGGATTTGCTTTGATTTCCGGTCTTTTTACCCGGAGAAAACGACGCATGAAGCGTATCGACATCGACAGCGCCATACGCTTGCACAACCAGTGGCGACGGCAGTTCCTCAACGCCTTTGCCGGCGGGGACTATGCTGACATGCCCCTGTCGGAACATCGCTGCTGCTCGCTTGACCAGGAATTGTCGCCACGTGTCGCCAGTGGCAACAACAGCGTGCTGGCCGCCCTGCTCGCCGCCGACCGGCATTTCCACGCCCTGGCCAACGAGATCATCGATCTGAGCAACAACGGCCTTGGCGACTCGGCCGACCTGCTGCTTCCCGACCTGAACGAAGCTGCGCATCGGCTGATTGCCCATCTCGACGATGCTCGGGCCGTTCTCACCGACGGATAGGCAATCCTCCCCGCCTCTGGTTTGTACTCAACGAAGAGCAGCCTTGATGGCTGCTTTTTTATTGCCCAAACCGATTGAAGAGGTGCATCGCCAGGATGCTCCGATTCCTGTGGGTTCAATGCGGCACTATTCAGCTGTCTTCAGCCATTGTCCGGGCGACAGTCCTTTATTGATACGGAAAGCCCGCGCCAGGGCCGCTGCGCTAGCGTAACCAACTGCATCGGCAGTCCATGCCACCGACTTTCCCTGGCGCAGGTGCTTGCCAGCCAGATTGATTCGCCATGCCGTCAGATAAGCGCCGGGCGTGCAGCCGATAGTTTCCCGGAAAACAGTTGCAAAGCGCGCCCGCGACATCCCGGCAACATCGGCCAATCCCTCCAGCGTCCAGGCATCCGCCGGTTGTTCGTGCATGGCTGTGATCGCCTTCGACAAGCGCTTGTCAGCCAGGCCTGCAAGCAAACCCGTTGACACCGCGTCGCTAGTCATCAGGTAGCGCAGGAGATGAATCAGGAGCAGTTCCGACAAGCGATTCATCGCGGCCTGGCGCCCACACAACGAGCCATTGGATTCTTGAACCAGCAAATCCAGCGTCGCTTTCATTTCCGGAACCTTGGCAAATGGAACATGAAGGATATCCGGTAGGGCGCGCGCAATCGGATTTCCCGCCACCGAGCCGAGATCGATTCGGGAACAAATCAAATCCGCTGCTTCACCATCCTGCGTGATGAAAACATGGCGTGCCTGACGCGGATAAAGCAACAAACAGGGTTCATTCAAATGCAATGGCGGGTGCCGGTCGGAAGTCACCCGGACAGCCCCGCTCCGCAATAGATGCAGAAAACCATGCGGACTGTCGTAAACCGCCTGGCCGCAGAACTGGCCTGTATGAAAGACCTCCGTGCTCAGGGTGTAGTGCTGCAGCAGTACCGCAAGCCTGTCCATGAATGATACTCCTGGTATGCAATTTGATACGAATCGATTCGTATCGTATCAAAAAAAAGCCGATCATCCATCCCATGCACTTTTGCATGACATCACCAGGAGATCGAAATGCCTTTTATTCACCCCATCAATCCTGCAAACGCCAATGCCGAGGTAGCCAGCACGCTTTCCGCCGTCAAAGGCAAATTGGGCATGGTTCCCAATCTCTTTGCCACACTTGCCCACGCTCCGACGGTGCTGAAGGGCTATCTGGGTCTCGCCGACACGCTCGGCGGTGGGCGCCTGACGTCGGCACAACGGGAAATCATTGCACTGGCTGTCGGTCAAGCCAATTCCTGCCAGTATTGCCTGAGCGCGCATACCCTACTCGGACAAGGCGCCGGTCTCAATTCAAATGATATCGCCCAGGCTCGCAACGGCAATGCCGCGACCCGATTGGATGCGGCACTTGCCGGACTGGCCAGGAAGCTGACAGAACAACGCGGCATGCTGGAGTCGTCCGATCTGGAAGCGTATCGCCATGCCGGCGTCGATGACGGGCTGATGCTGGAAGTCGTGGCGGCTGTCGCCCTGAACACGCTGACCAACTACGCCAATCACGTAGCGGGCACTGAAGTCGATTTCCCGGCCGTCAAGGTCTAGTCCTGCCGCATTGTCGGAAACGCCTTCCTCAATGGCGTTTCCGACGGCAAACCGAGGTAAAAGGAGCGTAACCATGAAAACAAAACTCGTCATTGCAGCAATCGCGTCGACACTCGCCATGCCATTGTTGGCAGCAGATTCATTCTCACCTTACGTCGATGACAAGGGGCAGATCAGTCTGCCCAAGAATTTCCGCAGCGACTTCGTTCACCTTGGCTCGTGGGCTGTAACCGATGACAAATCGGCTGCTCGCGGCTTCCACGATGTTTACACCGAACGCAAGTCACTGGATCACTATCGCAAGACTGGAAGATTCCCGGACGGTGCGACCCTGGTCAAGGAAATCCGCCAACTTGAAACCGGCCCGCTAACAACGGGCAACCCGGTTCATTGGGCTGGAAAACCGGCAGTGTGGTTCGTGATGATCAAGGATTGGAAAGGCCGTTTTCCGGGCAACCCACTCTGGGAAGACGGCTGGGGTTGGGCCATGTACAAGGCCGATAAGCCGTTGGAAAACGCCGCCACCAGCTACAAGGCGGACTGCCAGGCTTGTCACATTCCGGCCGCTCGTACCGACCGTGTGTTCATCCAGGGCTACCCCTTGCTAAAACACTGAATCGGCTTTCGCTGAGCTCAAAAAAAAGGAACGCCGAGGCGTTCCTTTTTTTTGATCAGGCTATTTCGATCAACCCACCCAGCGGCGGGCATTGCGGAACATGCGCATCCACGGCGAATCCTCGCCCCAGTTTTCCGGGTGCCAGGACATCTGCACGGTGCGGAAAACGCGTTCCGGGTGCGGCATCATGATGGTGAAGCGGCCGTCGGCCGTGGTCACCGCCGTCAGACCGCCCGGCGAACCGTTCGGGTTGTACGGATAGACCTCGGTCGGCTCGCCCTTGTTGTCGACGTAGCGCACAGCCGACAGCACCTTGGACTGGTCGTTGGCGTTGTCGAACACCGCCCTGCCCTCGCCATGCGAGACGACGATGGGCACTTGCGAGCCTTCCATGCCGGCAAAGAAAATCGACGGTGTCTCGAGGATTTCGGTCATCACGAAACGCGCCTCGAACTGCTCGACCTTGTTGCGACGGAAAGCCGGCCAGTGCTCGGCGCCCGGGATGATCGACTTCAGCGCGCTCATCATCTGGCAGCCGTTGCAGACGCCCAGGGCGAAGGTATCCGGACGGTTGAAGAAGGCGGCGAACTCGTCGCGGCAGCCGTCATGCATCAGGATGGTCCGCGCCCAGCCGAGACCGGCACCGAGCACGTCGCCGTAGGAGAAACCGCCGCAAGCGACGAGGCCCTTGAAGTCCTTGAGGCTGACGCGGCCTGCCAGGATGTCGCTCATATGGACGTCGACCGAGGCGAAGCCGGCGCGATCGAAGGCAGCGGCCATTTCATAATGGCTGTTGACGCCCTGCTCGCGCAGGATGGCGACGCGCGGACGGCCGCTGACCTGGGCGTAAACCTTGGTGAAATCTTCCTGCGGATCGAACGTCAGCTTCGGCGTCAGGCCGGGGTCGGCGACGTCGAGGATGCGATCGAACTCCTGTTGAGCGCAGCTCGGGTTGTCGCGCATGGCCTGCATCTGGTAGCTGGTCTCCGACCAGGCGCGCTGCAGGTCGACGCGCTTTTCGCGCAGCACGCGCTTGGCGTTGCGGGTAACGCGGATTTCGTCCCACTCATTGAGCGTACCGACGAAATGGTACGGCACGCCGCAGGCACGCAGGATGGGCGTGACCTTTTCGCGGTCTTCGCGGCGAATCTGGATCAGGGCACCGAGTTCCTCGTTGAACAGGGCGCGGACGATATGCTCGAAATCACGGCCGGCCAGCAGGTCCGGACGCTTCTCGGCACCATCGACGTCGAGTGCGGCGGCGTCGAAGCACAGGCCGTCGAGGTCGAGTGACACGCCGCGACGGCTGGCAAAAGCCATTTCGCAGGCGGCAACGAACAGGCCGCCGTCCGAACGGTCATGGTAGGCGAGCAGTAGGCCGTCGCGGTTCAGTTGCTGCACGGCGTCGAACAGGCCCTTCAGCTTGGCGGGGTCGTCGACGTCCGGTGCATCGCTGCCGGTGGCGTTGTACACCTGGGCCAGTGCCGAACCGCCGAGGCGGTTCTGGCCGAGGTCGAGCAGCAGCAGTTCGGTTTCTCCCTGGTCGACGGCCAGTTGCGGCGTCTTGGTCTTGCGCACGTCGTTCACCGCGGCGAACGAAGTCACGATCAGCGACAGCGGCGATACCACCTGCTTCTTCTCGCCCTGCTCCTCCCAGGCGGTGCGCATGGACAACGAATCCTTGCCGACCGGGATCGACACGCCAATGGCCTTGCACAGGTCGGACACGGCTTCGACGGTGTCAAACAGGCGGGCATCCTCGCCCGGCACGCCACACGGCGCCATCCAGTTGGCCGACAGTTTGACCTTGCCGAGATCGCCGATGTCGGCGGCGGCCAGGTTGGTCAGTGCCTCGCCGATGGCCATGCGGCCGGAAGCCGGGGCGTCGAACACGGCGAGCGGGGTGCGCTCGCCCATCGCGAAGGCTTCGCCGAGGTAACCCTGGTAACCCATCGTCGTCACGGCAACGTCGGCCACCGGCACCTGCCACGGGCCAACCATCTGGTCGCGGGCGGTCATGCCGCCGACAGAGCGGTCGCCGATGGAGATCAGGAAGGTCTTGTCGGCGATGGTCGGCAGACGCATCAGGCGATAGGCGGCATCCTTGAGTTCGATGGCGGTGGCGTCGAAGGAAACGAAGGTTTCCGGCTGATGGGTCACGTCGCGCGTCATGCGCGGTGGCTTGCCGAGCAGCGCTTCCATTTCCATATCGACTGGATTGACGCCGAAATGCGCGTCGGTCACGGTCAGGTGGCCATCGCCGGTCGCTTCGCCGACCACGGCGAAGGGGCAGCGCTCGCGTTCGCACATGGCCTGGAATTCGGCGATACGGTCGGCCGGGATGGCCAGCACGTAGCGTTCCTGCGATTCGTTGGACCAGATTTCGGCCGGCGACATGCCCGGCTCCTCGGTCGGCACCTTGCGCAGATCGAACACGGCACCGACGCCACCCGAGTGGGCCAGTTCCGGCAGGGCGTTGGAGACGCCGCCGGCGCCAACGTCGTGCACCGACAGGATCGGATTGTTCTTGCCCATTTGCCAGCAACGGTCGATGACTTCCTGCGCGCGGCGCTGGATTTCCGGGTTGCCGCGCTGCACGGAGGCGAAATCGAGGTCTTCGGCATTGACGCCGGCGGTCATCGACGACGCTGCGCCGCCACCGAGGCCGATCAGCATGCCGGGGCCACCCAGTTGCACGAATTTCGTGCCGACCGGGAAGGTCTCTTCCTTGAACGACTGCTCGGCCTGGATGCTGCCCAGGCCGCCGGCGATCATGATCGGCTTGTGGTAGCCGCGCACGGTGCCGGCCACATCCTGCTCATAGGTGCGGAAGTAGCCGGTCAGGTTCGGGCGGCCGAATTCGTTGTTGAAGGCGGCGGCACCAATCGGGCCTTCGAGCATGATGTCGAGCGCCGAAGCGATGCGCGACGGGCGGCCGTAAGCCTTTTCCCAAGGCTGCGGCGCATCCGGCAGGTTCAGGTTGGAGACCGAGAAGCCGCACAGGCCGGCCTTGGGCTTGGAGCCCTTGCCGGTGGCGCCCTCGTCGCGGATTTCGCCGCCGGAGCCAGTCGATGCGCCGGGGAACGGGGAGATGGCCGTCGGGTGGTTGTGGGTCTCGACCTTGGTGAGGATGTGGGTCAGCTCTTCCTTGTAGCTGTAGCCACGATCGGCATCCGGGTAGAAGCGCTGGATGGTGGCGCCCTCGATGATCGAGGCGTTGTCGGCGTAGGCCATGACCGTGCCTTGCGGATGGGCCTGGTGCGTTTCGCGGATCATGCCGAACAGCGTCTTGTCCTTCTGCTCGCCGTCGATCACCCACGAGGCGTTGAAAATCTTGTGGCGGCAGTGTTCGGAGTTCGCCTGGGCGAACATCATCAGTTCGACGTCGGTCGGATTGCGCTTGGCCGTCGTAAAGATGTCGAGCAGGTAATCGATTTCATCGTCCGACAGGGCCAGGCCCAGCGAGCCGTTGGCCTCGACCAGCGCAGCCTTGCCGCCGGCCAGCACGTCCACGGTATTCAGCGGCTTCGGCTCGAAATGGCGGAAGAGCTCGCCGGCATCGGCAAAACCGGCCAGGACGGAATCGGTCATGCGGTCGTGCAACAGCGCGGCAACGGTCTTCTTCTCGTCCGCATTCAAGACACGGCCGCCACGTACCACGACATGGTAGGCAATCACGCGCTCGATACGCTCGATGGCGTCGAGGTCGCAGTTCCAGGCGATATCGGTCGCCTTGGACGACCACGGCGAAATGGTGCCGATACGCGGGGTCACCAGAAACAATTCGCCCTTGTCCTCGCCGGCCTGCTTTTCCTCCAGCAGTTGCGCCAGCTTGGAACGCTCGTCGGCGTTCAGCGCCCGGCGCAGCGCGGTGACGTGCCAGAAATCGGCGGCGACCGACTCGATGTCGGAGACGGCGGCAGTCAGGCGGGCTTGCAGGCGTTGCAGGCGGAAAGCGGAAAGAGCGTTGTCGCCCTTGAGGCAAAGAATATCGGCCATGGAGAGGTGAAATCGGGTTAGGCGGGAAGGCCGGCATTATACCTGAGGCGGGGTGCTCCCGGGTTTTGGCGAAACCCGGGCGACCGAACATCAGCCCCTCCCACCAGCGTTCCGACTTCGCAAGCTACCGAACGATTAAGCCGGCCAGGGCATCCTGATGCCCCATGACACGGTCGGTTCAGCTTACTCCCGCTGCCTGCCCGCTTTCCCCTGCTTGGTCCAATAAGCAAAAGGCTCTTCGTAGACCTCGACATCCAGTTCGGCAACCCGTGCCTGCAAGCGGGCCTGGGCGTCAGCTACTGCCTGGTTATAGACGACCGGCCCGATTTCCTTCAGGAAGAAACCGAGGAGCGCTCCCGCAGCCAGATTGCCGATTTCCTCATCGAGATTTTCGGAAAAATAACGCTGGATCGAGGCAATGGCAGCCTTGCTGGCCTCGTTGGAAATTTCGATGGTCATGGCTGTCGGCTCCCGACAATGGCTAATTGAGAGCAAAAACCCTGGTGGCGCATTTGCTTCATGCCTCTGCCAGCGCCTTCGTGATGAGCGGCAGCAGCGCCTCCGGCAGCTTGATACCACCGCTGGTCGCAAACGCACGCGCTGCTTCGGACATCTTTTTCCAGGTCTTGCGGATGATGCCCAACCATTTCTCTTCGTTGTATTCGGCATGCTGACCGGCGAAGCCCAGCATATAGTGCTCGATGAAAACCAGGCTGGAAACATCCTCCAGCAACTGCGTATCGGGATTGGTCTTGATCCCCTCCTTGCCGACCGCCGTCTTGACCTGCGCGATGGTCGCCTCGTCGTAGCCGGCCTGGCGCATCAGTTCGCCAGCCGTTTCCGCATGAAAGCGATAGAGCCCGGTTCGCCAGGCAAAGTAGCCCGGCTTGCCGAGTGGATAGTTGCTACGAGGCACCGTCCACCGTCGGATGTGCTGGGCACGCACGGCCAGTTGTGCGACTTCGCCGGCGTGCGGCGCGAAGCGGCCAATCATGTCGGTCATGCGCCGGGCGTACAGCAACTCCTTCGGCTGTCCGTCCTTCTGGTTGGGGTCTTCGGCGTTGGCGGCATCGAACAGGGCGATGGCGCGGTTGAAACGTTCCTGGCTGTTGGTCATTCGTATTCTCGAAAATGTGTCAGAGTCGCGTGTTGGACGGAAAGAGCGCAAGGGTAGCTTTGCAACGGAGTGCAGGCAATTTTTCGGCAATCACCGGGATTTTGAAAAAAATGCCATTGTCACCACGGGAAAAACTCGGCAACATCGCTGGCGCCCACGAAAGCGAGCGGGGAAGCTTGCGCTCGAGCGCTACAGGCTCATCGGCACTCTCCTTTCGTAGCTCATTTGTGACCATTTCTCCGAAAGCATCCAAGTTGATTCATATGAAAACCCCTATCCTCGTGACCTTGCTCGCTGCCGTCCTCCTTTCCGGTTGTGCTGTGGGCAACAAGCACGCTTACAACAACGTTGAGCCTGCAGTCAGCACCCGGACCGACAAATCAGTTTCCGTAGCAGCGGTCGACCAGCGCAGCTATGTCCTCTCCGGGCAAAGCGCACCCGATCTGGTAGGCATGCAGCGCGGTGGCTTCGGCAACCCGTTCGACGTAACCACCGCCAGCGGACGCCCGCTTTCGATGGAATTCGCGACGGCCATGAAGAACGCGCTGACAAAGAATGGCGTCAAGGTTGTGGCCATCGATACCAAGCCAGCCACATCGACACAGCCAGCCATGACCGACCTGATTGCCAGCGCCGGGGACAGGCTGTTGCTGCTTGGCATCCAGGAATGGATCGGCGATAGCCAGATCAACACCGAAGTCCGCTATGAACTGCAACTGGTGGTTGCCGACAGCAGCGGCAGAACGCTGGCCAGCAAAAAACTCAGTGGAACCCGGGCCTTGGGCGGCAGCCACATCAACCCACCTGGGCACGCCAAGGAAGTCATGCCCAAGGCCTTCAGGGAAACGGTGGAAACGCTGCTCAACAGCCCGGAAATCACGACCGCACTGAAATAAAGCCGGGAAAATCATTCGGCAGCAAGGACCGGGACTACTCCCGGTCTTTTTCGTTGACCGGGCTTTTCCGGAATAGAAGAGCGCTGGAGCACTGGCGAACAACCCGCATTTCCGGCCCTCTTCTGCTGACACCTCCCGAATTGCCGGTGGTGCCTGGCTTTGGACAAAGCGCTGACCCTGACACAAGTTTGGTGTAGCCTTCCGGCCTTTTTCGAGTTCGGTAACACCCTCGGCCATGACGCCAGGATTACAGCGCACCACCTTCAATCGCTCCGGCCTGGTCCGGCTCCTCTCCGAAATCACCCCGGAACCCGTTGATCCCAAATACGATTTTGGCGAGCGACTGGGCCAGTGGCTTGATTTCGCGGACGCCCTCGCCCTCTTTTCGGCGCTCAACGCCGGTGCCGCACCTACGGCAGCGCCGGCAAGCGACGCCAACGCCAGCCCTTTGGCGGCACAACTGAACCGCGTTCGTGAAAACCTGAGCAGCTCCATCCAGAACGATGGGGTGTTCAGCGAAGGAACCGTCCGCATCCGCTTCCCGACCCCACTGCCGCAGGCTACCGCCAAGGAAGCCGCCGATTTTGCTCCTTACCATCGCTACTACCTGGCTCACCAGCGTGACATGGCGAGCGCCATTTCCGCCTTGCGCGTCAACGCCCGCAAGGCACTCGCCGCCCGTTCGCCAGCGCATCGCCAGCTAGCCGAACTGGACGCCAATTTCGATAAAATACTGATCGTTCGCGAGCGCAACCTGCTCGGCAATATCCCGATTCTGCTCGCCCGGCGCTTCGCCCAGCGTTATCAGGAGCACCAGGCAAGCCTGCCGGCCGACGCCCAGGACGATCCGGCGCTCTGGACCCAACCGGGAAGCTGGCTCGAAGCCTTCTGCCAGGACACCCAGGCCATGCTGCTCGCCGAACTCGATCTGCGCCTGAAACCGGCCACCGGGCTGATTGCCGCCCTCGGCCAGGAAGACAACACCACGCCATGAACCGCAATTTCTGTATTTCCGCCTTCACTCTCGGCCTGCTTGCCGTTCTCTGGGTCGCCTCCAGCTATATTGGCGGCAGCCATCTGGCCCTGGCCGTCACCTTGGTCATCGCCGCCGTCTATATCGCCGGCGCGCTGGAACTGCGCCGCTTCCACGGCAACACCGAAGGCCTTGCCAAGGCCCTGCGTGCCATTCCGGACGACCTCGCCCACCTCGGCGAATGGCTGCAACAGGTGCCGGCACCGCTGCAGAATACGGTCCGCCTGCGCATCGAAGGCGAGCGTGCCGCCCTGCCCGGCCCCGGCCTGACGCCTTATCTCGTCGGCCTGCTGGTCCTGCTCGGCATGCTTGGCACCTTCCTCGGCATGGTCGTCACGCTCAACGGTGCCGTGCTGGCGCTGGAAAGCACCACCGACCTGCAGACCATCCGCGCCGCGCTGGCCGCGCCGGTCAAGGGCCTCGGCGTCGCTTTCGGCACCTCGGTCGCCGGTGTCGCCACCTCGGCCATGCTCGGCCTGATGTCAGCCCTCTGCCGCCGAGACCGTCTGCGTATCGGCCAACTGCTCGACAGCAAGATCGCCAGCGCCCTGCGTGATTTCTCGCTGACCCACCAGCGCCAGGAAACCTTCAAGGCCTTGCAGGCCCAATCGCAAGCCCTGCCCGATCTGGTCAGCACGCTGCGGGCGATGATGACGCAGATGGCCGAACAGAACCGGGAACTCGGTGCCAGTCTGCTCGCCGGGCAGCAACAATTCCACGCCGAAGCCAAGGCCCTCTACACCGACCTCGCCCAGTCCGTGGACCAGTCGCTGAAGGCCAGCCTGAAAGACAGTGCCACCGTCGCCGCCGAAACCATTCAGCCGGTCGTCACCGCAACCATGGAAGGCATTGCTGGCCAGACGCGCGACCTGCACGACAAGCTGTTCGGCACAGTGCAGACCCGCCTCGACGACGTTGCCGGCCACTTTGCCGAAACCCTCGGTACCGTCGGCGATACCTGGACGCAGGCGGTTGCCCGCCAGGAGCAGGCGACCGAAACCCAGCACCACAACCTGCAAGCCGCACTGCAAGGCTATACCGACAGCTTCGAGCAACGCTCGGGCGCCTTGTTGGCCTCGGTGGAAGGACTGCACGCCAGCTTGCAAGGCGATGCCGAACAGCGCAATGCGGCGCTGATCGCCGTCACCCGCGAGACCCATCAGCAGTTGGCCGACACTGTCACCCGCCAGCTGGATGGCGTCGCCAGCCGCTTCGACGTGGCCGTCGGGCAGGTTTCCGACACCTGGCGCAGCGCAGTCGACCAGCAAGGCCAGGCCAGCGACGTGCTGCATCGCAACCTGCAAACGGCGCTTGCGGCCTTTGCCGACACCTTTGCCGAGCGGGCCAATGCCCTGCTGGCAACGGTCGACAGTAACCAGGCTGCCATCCGCAGCGAGATCACCGCCGTCCATGCCGAGTTGGCCGCTGCCACTCGCGCCGAGCAAAGCGCCCTGACACAGCAGGTCGCCACCCAGCTCGACGGCCTGGCCCAGCGTTTCGACGGGGCCGTCGGTACGGTGTCCGAGACCTGGAGGCGCGCCCTGGCCAGCCATGAACAGGCCAGCGAACGCCTGACGACGGCGCTCGACAAGACCCAGAGCGGCCTGGTCGATACCTTCGCCGAACGCAGCGCCGGCCTGTTCGCCGAACTGCGTACCCAGCAGGCAGCCTGGCAAAACGAATGGAATGCCGGTGAAGCCGACCGTCAGCGCGCCTACACCGATGCCCTGCAAACGCTGGCCGGCCGTCTGGAAGGCCAGTGGCAGAGCGCCGGTGCAGCGACACTGGCGCAGCAGGAACAGATCACCCGCAGCCTGGCCGATACCACCCGCGATGTGGTCGCGACCACGCAAGCCCAGGCCCGGACAACCATCGACGAAGTCACCCGCCTGATGCAGACCGCGGCCGAGGCACCCAAGGCCGCTGCAGAGGTCATCGGCCAGCTGCGTCACGAACTCTCCGCCAGCATCGCCCGCGATAACAGCTTGCTTGAGGAACGCAGCCGCATCATGGAAACGCTGGCTGCCTTGCTCGACGCCATCAACCACGCCTCGACCGAACAGCGCAGCGCCATCGACGCGCTGGTCGCCTCGTCGGCTGAATTGCTCGAACGCGTCAGCGGCCAGTTCGCCAGCAAGGTCGACAGCGAAGCCGGCAAGCTGGTCGAAGCCGGTGCCAGCGTCGCCGGCAGCGCCATCGAAGTGGCCAGCCTGGGCGAGGCTTTCGGCACCGCGGTCCAGCTGTTCACCGAGGCCAACGACAAAATGATGGGCGCGCTGCAGCGCATCGAGGGCGGCCTCGCCAAGGCGCTCACCCGCAGCGACGAGCAACTCGCCTACTACGTTGCCCAGGCACGCGAACTGATCGACCTCAGCATCCTGTCGCAGAAAAAGATGGTGGACGACCTGCAACGCGTCGCCAGCCTCTCTGACAAACCGGTCGAGGCCTGAGCATGGAACAGATCGACGCCGGCGTCGAACACGACACCCCGATCTGGGCCGTCTTCGGCGACCTGATGTCCGGCCTGCTCGGTGCCTTCGTGCTGATCCTCGTCGGCGTGCTCGGCGTGCAGCTCGAACTGGTGAGCAGCCTGGAAGCCGAAATCCAGAAGCGCCAGCAGGAAGAAGCGCGCCGCATGGCGCTCGAAAAGGCCCTCGCCGGCCCGCTCGCCTCCGGCCGCGTCACGCTCAACAACGGCAAGATCGGCATCAGTGGCAACGTGCTGTTCGCGCTCAACTCCGACCAGTTACAGCCGGAAGGCAAGCAGCTCCTGAAGAGCCTCGCCCAGCCCATCGCCGCCTATCTGTCGGTCGGCGAGCAGATGCTGATGGTCAGCGGCTTCACCGACGACATGCCGGTGCGCGGCAGCAACAGCAAATTTGCCGATAACTGGGAACTGTCCGCCCAACGCGCCCTCACCGTCACCCGAACGCTGATCGACGACGGCGTGCCATCCGATGCCATCTTCGCCGCCGCATTCGGCGCGCAACAGCCGGTGGCCTCCAACGCCGATGCCGAAGGCCGCGCCCGCAACCGTCGTGTCGAAATGGCGCCGGTGCCCAAGAGCAGCAAGGCTGCCAAGGAAGGCAATGGCTGACACGACGGGCGGCGCCAGCGAGCCACAATCCCGCCTGCACGCCCTGCGCGCCAGCGGCGCCGATCGTCGCGACCCGGTACGCTTTGCCTACCTCGAATCGCTCGAGCGCCGCGCTGCCACGCAGCCCGAGGCCGTTCGCCGAGCCCTGCTGGCCCGCCTCGACACCGTTGCCGACCAACTGGCAGCCCTTCCCGGCCCATCCGGCGAAACACCCGTCGACAACGCCACCACCAGCCCGCTGGCCGAACTGCTCGCCTATATCGGTCAGCATGCCCATGAACAACCGGAAACGCCCCACTCGCCTGCGCCTTCGCCGAACACCCAACGAAAAGCCAGGCCCCGTGCCCCACGCGCACCGGAGCTCAAATCTGTCGCCTACTTCCGCAACACCTGGTCCAAGCTCAGTGCCGAGCAACAACTGACCCAGACGCTGGCCCAGGCCCCGGAAAACGCCGGCCCGATGAATTCCCAGCACCTCGTGCTGCGCAGCCTGCAAGTCATGCGCGACGTGGCGCCGGACTACCTGCGGGGCTTCATGTCCTATGTCGACACCCTGATCTGGCTGGAGCACGCCGACCCGACGCGCCCGACGGCGAGAAGCGAAGGCGAGCGGAAACCGCGCGCGCCGAAGCGGAACGCAGGCAAGCGGCAAGCGAGTTAGGCAGCCGCCGGGAGACGCCGCGTCCCGGCGTGACCGCCCCGTTGTCATTTGATCGAGACGGTGATTAAATGGCTTTTGCATCCGATTTTCATAGCCGGGGCACGGGCACTGGCCGGACAATTCTGCCTCGCCCGCACGACCCAAGAAAGAACTTGGGTACCTGGTCGCTGTTCGTACTTCAGTCGCTGACGTAATTGGTTTTCTTTCTTCCAACGTCGTTTTCCGGAGTTATCGATGCAGACCAGAAAAACCGTCGGCCCCGCCCTGTCCGACCTCGACCTGACCCCGCTGCCGGCCGACCGCTTCGCTTATCAGAACCGCTTTGTCCCGTTCATCATCCGCGATGCCAAAGGAAATCCGGTGGTCAGCGTGGTATCGACTGCCATGCGCGACATGCACCGCGAGATGGAGAGGGCGGCCGCCAGTGCGCTGAGCACCGGCGATGCCAAAGTCGGCCCCGGGCGGCCGCCCAAGCCGCCCAAGCCCCCAAAGCAAGGGCCGGGAACCACCGTTACTCCGACAGGCAACGGCGGCAACCCGAACGGCATGGGCTGGGGAACGGGCCGGCCGGGGGACGATGTCGAGCTGGCAGGCCAGGCGTCCGACTTCGGTGTCATCCTGCTCGAACGCACCCGCTTCCGCCCCAAGGGATTCGCCCTCGGCGAGCAGATCCTGTCGCTGAGCCTGGCGCCGGGTGAGGAAGTGACTATCGAACAGAAGACTTTTTCCGAGAGGACAGTCACTTTCGAGGACATCAACGACACGGAAGAAGAGGTGAATACGGAACTGGGCAGCAGCCTGACCACCGAATTGTCCGAAGCGCTCAACCAGACCCAGAGCGATACCCACAACCGCAGCACCAATATCGGCGGTACCCTGGGGGTGTCCTATTACGTCAACCTGAACATCAGCGCCGGCTACACGGATTCCGTCAACAACGCCCTCTCCTCCAGCCAGGGAGAAACGGTGCGCAACGTGATGACCAAGACGGAAAAGCTGGCGGCACGCCGCCGCGCCCAGCACAAGATCACCATGAAGGTGGCGGAAACCAGCCGCTACGAAGCCGGCAACAAGCGGGTTCTGCGCAATCCCAACCCTTACACGCCGGTCGATCTGGTTTACTTCAAGCTGCTGCAGAAACTGGATGTCTCACACGAACGTTTCGGCGTCCGGCTGTGCTGGGCGCCCTTCATTCCCGATCCCGGCGTCGTTCTCGATCAGGCGGAACGCGCCGAGCGCCAGCGTCTGGAAAAGGAGATCACCCTCGATCTGCCCACCCTGCGCGCCATGCCGACCGATCCTGGCGTCGGTCCGGCGCGCACGGTGACCACGCCCTCCATCGAGCTGAACAGTTGGGGTCAGCCCTGGGGCGACATGCGAGCCGACTACGAATTCAAGATTCCGGTACCGGCCGCCGGCTATCGCTGGGATGGCAATGCAGACGCCATCACACTGAACGTGAACTGGTCCGGCTTCGGCGGCCGCGGCGCGCCGGGAGTCCGTGTCCTGCTGGCCGAGCCCTACGTCGACGAGAACGGTCCCGGCCTGCGCGTGATCGTCCATGCCGGCGTCGATTGGGGCGGCGCCGGCGCCCACCTGTATTGCAGCCTGACCGCCGGCTTCGTGGCCGACTCCTCGGCCGCCAGTGCCACCTTCCTGGCCGACCTGGCCAAATGGAACGAGGAAAAGGCCACCTACGACAAGGAAGTGGCCCGCCTCAAGGCGGAACGGGAAACCGCCATCGGTACCGCCCTGGCGCGCTGGCGTACCGCCTACATGACGACCTTCGATCCGGTATCGGCGGCCTACCAGTTGCTGATCGCCATGCTCTTCCCGCCCAGCGAGCGGGACGAGGGCTTCGAGGTCGAAATGTGGAACAAAGTCTTCGATTTTTCGGCCACGGCTTTCCAGTATTACCCGTCCTGGTGGAGCAACCGGGAGCGTCGCAATCCGGAAAAAGCCCCCGATGCCTTCGAAAATGCCAGCTGGATGCGGGTTTTCCTGCCCATCCGCCCCGGTTTCGAGCCCCAGGCACTTGCCCTGCTCATCGAGCGGCGGGTGCATACCCCGGTCAAGGACCCGCAGAAGGCCGCCGCCGTAAGGAAGGTACTCCAGGAACTGGAAACCGCCCGTAACACCTATTTCGGCGGCAACAGCGAGATTCAGGTCGTCTCCGGTACGCCCTGCCCGACCGCCACCCGCCCCTACATCTGCCTGGCCCACTGGGATGAGTTGCTGCCCACCGATGGCACGCACCTGGAAGTGGTACAGGCGATGACGACGGCGATGGACGATACCAGCGCCCAGTCGATGAGCGACGCGCACGCCCTGATGACGGCGCGCGCCGCCAGCCAGTCGTCGGAAGGCGAATTGACCGCATCGGTTCGCGACGCCGTCGCCGGTGCCACAACGGCGCCGGCGGTCGATGTCCATATCGGCGTCGGCACGCGCCTGACGGACTAGGCGAAGCCGGCAGCAGCCCGTGGCCGACGGTTCCGTCGCCGACCCGCAGATCAGAAGCCCTGGCGGCCGGCGGCTGCCGGTCCTGCCCTTGCCGGAGATCATCCAGGTCGTCGGCCACCTGCCGTCGGAAAAATTGCTGGCGACGGCCACGGTACTCGTCGACCAATTGCGGACCATGCAGTCCGGTTTTTTGTTTTCCTTGCAGGGACGCGCCTTCTCCCGCTCCCTTCTGACCATTCTCGAGTATTACAACCCCAGCAACGACGAACTGCAGGATCTCATCCCCATCCTGGCCCGCTTCGACTGCGTTCACGCCTTTTTCGATCAGGCGACGCCGGAAAACGACGACGGCCTGAAGCGCTACCTGCTCAATCACGGCGTCCTGTGGGAACAGGTACTGTACTACCACCAATTCTCAGCCTGGACACCAGTGCGCTTCACCGGCGGCTTCCTGCTCGGTCTCGGCTACTCCGGGGCTGCCATCGCGGAAACGCTGTACGAATTGTTCGATTTCGCCCTGGAGGCTTGCCAGGATCTCAGTGTGGCGCGGCGCAAGATCGGGCAGCTGATCGACGGCATTCGCCAGCTTTCCGTCGAGTCGCTGGCCGCCATGGCTCAGGATGCCTGGCAAGCGTGGAACGTCGAGTTCAGTGCCGCCCTCTACGACCTCGATTTCGACAAGGCCGGCTTCATGCTGGGCAAGCTGGCCGGCGACCTGTGGTTCCTGTTCACCGGCATCCGCGCCATTGCCAAGTTGCCAGGGATGACCTACCGGGCGGCCCGCCGTTTCGCGCGGCTTTTCGTGCGCGGCGCCCGGGCCAGCAAGGAGGTGGCAGGCCTCGTCCTCGAATTGCTGGCCAAGCTGGGCAGCACGCTCAACAAGGCGGTCGAGGTCGGTTTTTCGGGTCTGCTCAATTTCCTCGACGATAGCGCCGCGATGCTCAAGGCCATCCAGGAAGGCGCCGTGGCGACGGTAAACAAGTTCGGCGACCTGGTTCTCTTCCTCAACGACATGGGGCCGGAGATGGCGCTTGCCGGCAACCTGCCCAGCAGTTTCGCCCTGTTCGGCGAAGTCGAGGGCACCACCACCGTTCTCGCCCGGGTTAGGGCCGCCGGCAAACTGACCTTGGAGGAGATTGGCAAGACCCTCGAAAGCTTCGCCCAGAAAGCGCGCGGCAAGGGCAGGCTGACGCGGGCCGGCTTGAGCGAGATACGGCGCCTGGAAAAGTTCATGGCCGACTTTCTCGAAAACTGGCGGCAGACCTTGATCAACGCGCTGGAGTACGATGCCGACGTGCAGGTCGTCATCTCGCGCAAGGAGTTCGGCATTTGGCTGCACGACCACATGAAGCTCACCCTGGATACCCTGGAAAAGGAGCTGAAAACCTTCAAGACCCTGAGCGAGATGAGCATCAAGAGCATTGCCGGCGAGATGATGATCCCAGCCGAGATGCAGAAGGTGGCGGATACCACCATTCTCGATTTTCTCAAGTCGCGCAAGGATCTGTGGCCGCTGCTCGGAGTCGAGAAGAAAAAAGACCTCGCCAAGCTGATCAAGGCGCTGGGCTATACCGACCCGGCCACCGCCACCATCGGCAGCATGAAATGCGATGGCGTGCTCTACGATTGGTTTACCGGCAAGCTGTACAGCTTCGACTGGACCAGCGGCCTCTCCCGCTACCAGTTCGTGCAGATGTTCGCCACTGCCGACCGTGCCGAACTGGCCAAGCTGATGACCGAATTCATGGCGCACGCCCAACGTGAATACGTGCTGCGCCAGGCAGTCCTCGCCGAGATATTCAAAGGTTGGTCCACGGCCGCTGTCGAAGTGCTCTACCGCCCGCTTCCCCAACGCTTTCTGCCCTAAGGGGCTGTTAGACTTGCACAGCCCCTTCCCGACGAACCGACCGCCATGCCCGACCTCGACAAGCAACTCGCCTTCCTGCGCGAAATCGACCGCCTCAAGACCGTCGTGCGCCTGTCGCCGTTGATCGACCGCTCGCGGCGCGAAAACAGCGCCGAACATTCCTGGCATCTGGCGATGTATGCCTTGGTGCTGGCCGAACATGCGGCCGGAACGATCGACATCCTGCGCGTCATCAAGATGCTGCTGATTCACGACATCGTGGAAATCGACGCCGGCGACGTTCCTTTCCACGTCCCCGCTACGCACGCCGGGCAGGCAGAACGCGAGCGCCTGGCCGCCGAACGCCTGTTCGGTCTGCTGCCGGAGTCCCAGGCCGCCGAGTTCCGCGACCTGTGGCACGAATTCGAAGCCGCCGAAAGCGACGACGCCCGATTCGCCAAGGCCCTCGACCGCTTCCAGCCCATGCTGCACAACGCCGCCACCGACGGCGGCACCTGGGTGGAATGCGCGGTAACCCTCGAACAAGTCAAATCCCGCTGCCAACCGCCCATCGAACGCGGCGCTCCTGCCTTGTGGGAAGCGGCTGCCGACATGGCCGAAGCGCATTTCCGGAAGGCGTAGCGAAACGGTGTGGCAACTGGGCAGCCACGGGCCGACACAAAATCCGTGTTGAAAAACTACGCCGAGGTGCTTGACCTTCCCATGGTGGGAAGCTCCATCATGGGTTCATCGTAACCCTCTGGAGATTCAAATGTCCCCTGCTTCGGATTCAAGCTCTGCCCGCGAGCTCAGGCTTGGTATTGGCGGGATGAGTTGCGCCTCCTGCGTTTCTCGTGTCGAGAAGGCACTTCTGCACGTTGCAGGCGTAAAGGAGGTCAGCGTCAATCTCGCTACCGAAGAGGCGTCCGTGAAAACAGCGCCGGGAGTCCCCCTGGAGGCACTGACCGAGGCCGTTCGACAAGCCGGATACCAAGCCGTGACCCAAACCATTGCGTTCCAGATTGACGGCATGAGTTGCGCCTCCTGTGCCGGCCGGGTCGAGAAGGCCTTGTTAACGGTCTCCGGCGTACTGAAGGCTTCCGTGAATCTCGCAACGGAAAAAGCGACGGTCGAAGCCCTGCCGGGCGTGACGTTTTCGCTATTGGCGGCAGCCGTTGCCAAAGCCGGCTACACGGCGAATCCAGTCGCGGAACAACAAGCCGAAACCACGCGCAATCGCCTTCCCGAATGGTGGCCGATTGCCCTGAGCGCCTTGCTGACGCTACCGTTGATAGCCCCCATGTTGCTCAGCCTCGTCGGTGTCGATTGGATGCTCGACGGCTGGGTGCAAGTCACCTTGGCCACCCCCGTCCAGTTCTGGCTGGGCTGGCGTTTCTACCGGGCAGCCTGGAAAGCCATCAAGGCCGGTGCGGGCAATATGGATTTGCTGGTCGCGCTCGGCACCAGCGCCGCCTACGGCCTATCGGTCTACCTGCTCGTGCGGAGTGGCGACGAGGGCACATCCCACCTCTACTTCGAGGCATCGGCCGCGATCATCACGCTCGTTCTTTTGGGTAAATGGCTGGAGGCGCGCGCCAAACGACAAACAGCCGATGCCATTCGCGCCTTGAATGCCCTCCGCCCCAGCATCGCCCGGGTGCTGGTCGACGGCCAGGAGGTGATGACGCCGGTCGAACGGCTGGCGATTGGCGACATGGTCGTCGTCCGTCCGGGAGAACGTATTGCGGTGGATGGCGAAGTCGCTGTCGGGCAGAGCCATGTGGACGAAGCGCTCATTACCGGCGAAAGCCTGCCGGTAGCCAAGAACATGGGGGACAAGGTGACCGGGGGATCGATCAATGGCGAGGGGCTGCTGCACGTTCGTACCATGGCCATCGGTGCGGAAACGACGC
The DNA here is from genome assembly GCF_051122455.1 of Dechloromonas sp. ARDL1. Lineage (NCBI taxonomy): Bacteria > Pseudomonadati > Pseudomonadota > Betaproteobacteria > Rhodocyclales > Azonexaceae > Dechloromonas > Dechloromonas sp. ARDL1. The sequence goes on along the minus strand of NZ_CP168939.1, from coordinate 1,301,156 downwards.
TGGCCCGCATCATTCGCCTGGTCGAATCCGCCCAGGCCGCCAAGGCGCCGATTCAACGCATTGTGGACCGCGTCAGCGCGGTCTTTGTCCCGGCGGTACTGGTGATTGCCGTGGCCACCTTTGCCGGCTGGATGTGGTATTCGGGGAACTGGGAGCAGGCTCTGATCAATGCCGTTGCCGTCCTCGTCATCGCTTGCCCCTGCGCCCTGGGCCTGGCTACCCCGACAGCCATCATGGCCGGGACTGGCGTTGCTGCCCGCCAGGGAATTCTGATCAAGGATGTCGAGGCGCTTGAACTGGCCCACTCGGTTACGGCGGTCGCCTTTGACAAGACCGGCACGCTCACCGAAGGAAAACCTTCGCTGGTAGCGTTCGAACCGGCCGAAGGCATCTCGAAGGATACGGTCCTGCATGTCGCCGGCGCACTTCAACAGACCAGCGACCATCCCCTGGCCCATGCCGTCATGGAAAAGGTACGCGAACGCAATGTCGCGTTGCCGGAAGTCAGCGAGGCCAAGGTACTGCCCGGGCGAGGCGTGCAAGCCAGGCTTGGCGGGACGCTGATGCTCCTCGGAAGCTCCCGGTTGATGCAGGAACATGGCGTTTCTCCGGGAAGGCTCGCTGCCGTCGCCGCATCACTGGAAAGTGAAGGAAAAACCATCTCGTGGTTGTTGCGCCAGTCGGACTCGTCTTCGGAGCTGCTGGGACTTCTGGCCTTTGGCGACACCATCAAGCCAGCCTCCTATCAAGCCGTGGCCCGCTTGCGCGAACTGGGAATCAAGACCGTCATGCTGACCGGCGACAATCAGGGGAGCGCCCGGGCAGTGTCCGCGGAACTCGGTATCGATGAAGTTCGCGCCGAATTGCTGCCGGGTGACAAGTCACATGCCATCCAGGCGCTTCGCGAGCAGGGATACGTTGTGGCCATGGTTGGGGATGGCTTGAACGATGCCCCCAGCCTGGTGGCCGCCGATGTCGGACTGAGCATGTCGACCGGCACCGACGTGGCCATGCAAGCGGCGGGCATTACGTTGATGCGCGGCGATCCGCGCCTGGTGGCCGATGCTTTCGACGTATCCCGTCGTACCTACAGAAAAATCAAGCAAGGCTTGTTCTGGGCCTTTGCCTATAACGTATTGGGAATTCCTCTGGCGACCCTGGGCATGCTGAATCCGGTCGTGGCCGGTGCAGCGATGGCCCTGAGCAGTGTTAGTGTGGTCACCAATGCGTTGCTGCTGCGTAATTGGCGGGGTAGCGCGAAAGTGGGCACAGAAAGGACAGAAAAATGAATATCGGTGATGCAGCCAAGGCGTCAGGCGTTTCAGCCAAAATGATCCGCCACTACGAAAGCATTGGCTTGTTGCCCCAAGCCGGCCGTTCCGATGCGGGCTATCGTCAGTACGGCGACAAGGATTTGCGCACCCTGCTGTTCATCCGGCGTTCGCGTGATCTCGGCTTCTCGCTTGACGAAATCCGGGGCTTGCTGGAGCTCTGGCAAGACCGGGCGCGTCCCAGCCGGGAAGTAAAGGCGCTTGCCCAGCAGCATCTGGCCTTCCTCGACCGGAAGCTTGAGGAGATCCAGTCAATGAAACAGGCCCTGGCTCACCTGGTCAGTTGTTGCCACGGCGACGAACGCCCGGATTGCCCCATCCTGGAAAGCCTGTCGGGAGAAAGCAGCAGCGTGTGACCAGTGCGTGGGCTTTAGCAGCCTGAATTCCAATACGTCGCACCAATGCCGTCTCGGGCCGCTTCCCGATGGAACCAAACCGGGCCTGCAGCATCGAAAAGGCGACCATGAGCGGGTTTGGCGACCCGGCATCGGTTTCACCCTGCCACCACCTCCCTGTTTCGCTTCGATGAACGCCCCTGCCCCTCGTCTTTTTGCCTTCGACAACACCTACGTCCGCGACCTGGAAAATTTCTACGTTCGCTGCAAACCGACACCGGCGAGCAAGCCCAGCCTGATCCGCCTGAATACCTCGCTGGCTAGCGAACTGGGCTCAGACCCGGCACGACTTGCTGCGCCGGAGGGTGTCGAGGCCCTGGCCGGGAACCGCATTCCGGAAGGTGCCGAGCCGATTGCACAGGCCTACGCCGGACACCAGTTCGGCGGCTTCTCGCCGCAACTGGGCGATGGGCGTGCCTTGTTGCTGGGCGAGGTGATCGACATCCATGGCCGGCGGTGCGACATCGCCTTCAAGGGGTCCGGCCGAACGCCGTTTTCCCGCAACGGCGACGGCAAGTGCGCGCTGGGACCGGCCTTGCGCGAATACATCATCAGCGAGGCGATGCACGCCCTGGGCATTCCGACAACCCGCTCGCTGGCCGTCGTCGCCACCGGCGACATGGTGCGCCGCGATCGCGCCCTGCCCGGCGCGGTACTGACACGGGTGGCGGCCAGCCATGTGCGGGTCGGCACCTTCGAGTATTTCGCCGCCCACCAGGGGCCGGAGCAGGTAAAGCGTCTGGCCGATTACGTCATTGCCCGCCATTACCCCGAACTGGTCGCCAGCGGCCAGCCCTATCTCGATCTGCTGGCCGGCGTCGCCGAGCGGCAGGCGCTGCTGGTCGCCCGCTGGCTGGGCGTCGGCTTCATCCACGGCGTGATGAATACCGACAACATGACCATCTCCGGCGAAACCATCGACTATGGGCCATGCGCCTTTATGGAAGCCTACGACCCTGCCACCGTCTTCAGTTCCATCGACCACCACGGACGCTACGCCTACGGCAACCAGGCCGACATCGCCCAATGGAACCTGGCGCGTCTCGCCGAGTCGCTGCTTGTTTTGATCGATGCCGACACCGACCGGGCCGTGGCGCGCGCCACCGACGTGCTCACGGCGTTTCCGGACCGGGTCGCGGCGCATTGGCTGGCCGTTATGCGCGCCAAGCTCGGCCTCGACGAATCGGGCGAGGCCAGCGACGACCGCCAACTGGCTGAGGATTTTCTTTCCTTGCTGCAGGCCGCCCGGCTGGACTTCACCAACGCCTTCCGCGCCCTCCACGAAGCGGCCACCGGCAACCCGCTTCCGCTGCAGGCGCTGTTCGGCGACAGCGCCGGATTCGATGCCTGGCGCACCCGCTGGCAAGCCCGCCAGCCGGACCACCCGGATACCCTGCTGACGGCCATGCAGCGCGCCAACCCCTGGGTGATCGCCCGCAATCATCGCGTCGAGGAGGCGCTGGCGGCGGCGGTCGAGCGATTCGACCTGGCGCCCTTCGAGCGCCTGCTGGCCGTGCTGCAAAATCCCTACGCCGCGCGCCCCGACGACATCGCCTATACCGAACCGGCCCCGGCCGAGGTAACGGCCTGCTACCAGACTTTCTGCGGAACCTGACGGAGACCGACATGACCGCCAACGACTACGGCATCGCCCACCAACTTGCCCCCGAACTGGGCGTCGACACATGGCACGATGCGGCCGGACAGCCGCTGGCCGCCTACGGACTGGCAGACATGCCGGGGCGCTACAAGCTGATTTTCTGCTTCCAGGACAACTGTCCGGGTTGCCACCGCAGCGGTTTCCCCACGCTGATCAAGCTGTTCGCGGCATTCCGCCGCTCGCCGACCATCAGTTTCGCCGCCGTCCAGACCGTCTTCGAGGAATTCGAGCACAACACCGCCGAGCGCGGTTTCGCCAACCAGCAGCGCTACGCCCTGCCCATTCCCTTCGGCCACGATGCCGGTCCGGACGGAACCGGTTCCGCGCTGATGAAGCGCTACCGCAGCGGCGGCACGCCGTGGTTCATCCTGATCGACCCCAACGGCGTCGTCCTCTTCAACCACTACCACGTCGACGCCGACCGCCTGATCGACTACCTGCGCGATGCCGAAGCCAAAGGCGCCGCCCCGGTTCCCGCTGGCGTCCTGACCTGGGCCGGGGTGCTGCGCCTGGCGCGCGACGGCAACCCCGAGCCGCCGCGCCGCCTCGAACTGGGCGACACCGAGTGGCGCGCCCGCCTGACGCCGGAGCAGTTTCACGTCACCCGCCGGAAAGGCACCGAACCTGCCCACAGTTCGGCCATGTGCGCTCTCTTCGAGCCCGGCCGCTATGCCTGTGCCTGCTGCGGCACCGAACTGTTTGACGCGGGCAGCAAGTTCGACAGCCGCAGCGGCTGGCCGAGCTTCACCCAGGCCCTGTCGCCCGATGTCGTCGCCTATCACGCCGACGCCAGCCACGGCATGCAGCGCATCGAAACCACCTGCAACATCTGCGACGCCCACCTCGGTCACGTTTTCCCCGACGGCCCGGCGCCGAGCGGCCTGCGCTACTGCATCAACGCCCTCGCGCTCAGCAAGTGCTGAACCGGCGCTAATCGCCGGCCAGGGCGCCACACCCGGGCCGGCGGCGCTATACTGCCGGCATCGCCCCTGCAGGAGCCTGCCATGCCCAGCGGTACGGAACGTTTTGTCCTGGCCCTCGACCAGGGCACAACCAGCAGCCGCGCCATCCTGTTCGACCGTTCCGGCAATATCCGCGGTTTGGCCCAGCAGGAAATCCCCCAGCACTACCCGCAACCCGGCTGGGTCGAGCACGACGCCGGCGACATCTGGGAATCGCAGCTGGCCGTGGCACGCGCCGCCCTGCGCGACAGCGGCATCCGGGCCGACCAGCTGGCCGCCGTCGGCATCACCAACCAGCGCGAAACGACCGTGCTCTGGGATCGCGTCACCGGCCAAGCGCTGCACCGCGCCATCGTCTGGCAGGACCGGCGCACCGCCGGCCTCTGCGACGACCTGCGTGCCGCCGGCCATGCCGCCTTGTTCGCCGAACGTACCGGCCTCGTGCTCGATGCCTATTTCTCCGGTACCAAGCTGAAATGGCTGCTGGACAACATCCCCGGCGCCCGTGCCCGCGCCGAACGCGGCGAGTTGGCCTTCGGCACCGTCGACAGCTGGCTGGCCTGGCATCTATCCGGCGGCCGGGAGCACGTCACCGACCCGTCGAACGCCGCGCGCACGCTGCTGTTCGACATCCACCGCCGCTGCTGGGACGACGAACTGCTCGCCCGGCTCGACATTCCGCCATCGGTTCTGCCACGCATCGTCGACAGCAGCGGCCCGATCGCCACGCTGGACACCCGCTGGCTGGGCTGTGCCGTGCCGCTGGCCGGCATCGCCTGCGACCAGCAGGCGGCGACCTTCGGCCAGGCCTGCCTGGAACACGGCATGGCGAAGAATACCTACGGCACCGGCTGCTTCCTGCTCATGAACACCGGCGACCGGCCGATGGCCTCGCGCCACCGCCTGCTGACCACGGTTGGCTGGCAGTGCCACGCAAAAACCACTTACCTGCTCGAAGGCAGCGTCTTCATGGGCGGCGCCACGGTGCAATGGCTGCGCGATGGGCTGGGGCTGATTTCCAACTCGGCTGAAGTCGAAACACTGGCCGCCAGCGTGCCGGACAACGGCGGCGTTTATCTCGTCCCCGCCCACGCCGGGCTCGGGGCGCCGCACTGGGACCCGCAGGCCCGCGGCGCCCTGTTCGGCCTGACACGCGGTTCGACCAAAGCCCACATCGCCCGCGCCGCGCTCGAAGCCATCGCCTTCCAGAGCGCCGATTTGCTGGCCGCAATGGAAAAGGATGCCGGCCACCCCCTCAGCGAATTGCGTGTCGATGGCGGCGCGGCGCGCAACGACCTGTTGATGCAATTCCAGGCCGACCTGCTCGGCGTGCCGGTCGTTCGCCCTCGCGTCACCGAAACCACGGCGCTGGGCGCCGCCTACCTGGCCGGCCTGGCGGTCGGCTTCTGGCAGGACGAGGCCGAACTGGCTGCGTTGTGGCAGGCCGAGCGCCGCTTCGAGCCGGCCATGCCGGAAACGCGCCGTACCACGCTGTTCTCCGAATGGCAGCGCGCCGTCGAACGCGCGCTCAACTGGGCTACACCGACATGACCCAATCCCCCCCGGCCCGCCACGAAAGCCTCTCCGCACTGCTCGACGAAGACATCTGGGACGTGCTGATCGTCGGCGGCGTCCGCTACCTGCGTCAGGGCGACATCGGCCTGGTTCGCAACGCCCTGCACGAACGCACCCACCTGCTCGCCAACGCTCCGCACCTCGTGCATCCACTCGCCTTCGTCATTCCCGCCAGGAGCCGCTTGGACCGCCTGTTCTACGGCACCGGGCTCAAGCTCTACGACCTGCTGGCCGGCGCCGACGGCCTGGCAGCCTCCGGCGGCCTCGACCAGGCCGCGCTCCTCGCCGCCCTGCCCGGCCTCAAGCCGGACGGCCTGTGCGGCGGCATCCGCTACTGGGACGGCCAGTTCGACGACGCCCGCCTGGCCGTCACATTGATGCGCACCGCCATCGACCACGGCGCCACCTGCCTGAACTACCTGCCGGTCGTCGGCCTGCTCAAGGCGAACGGCCGCATCGTCGGCGCCCTGGCGCGCGATGCCGAGACCGGCGAGGAATTCGAAATCAAGGCCAGGGCCGTGATCAACGCCACCGGCGTCCATGGCGACCGGATACGCCGCCTCGACCAGCCGGACAGCACGCCGCTGCTGACCCCCAGCCAGGGCATCCATCTCGTCGTCGATGCCGACTTCCTGCCCGGCAGCGAGGCCCTACTGATTCCGGAAACCGAAGACGGCCGGGTGATGTTCGCCATCCCCTGGCAAGGCAAGGTCCTGCTCGGCACCACCGACACGCCACGTCCGGACCTCAGGCAACTCGACGACCCGCAACCCCTGGCAGAAGAAATCGACTTCCTGCTGCGCACCGCCGCCAATGTACTGGCCCGGTCGCCGACCCGCGCCGACATCCGCAGCGCCTTCGCCGGCCTGCGCCCCTTGATCCATCCGGAACACGATGGCGACCACAAAACCACGTCCGCCCTGTCGCGCGAACACGCCATCCTGGTCAGCGGCAGCGGCCTGATCACCGTAGCCGGCGGTAAATGGACGACCTACCGGCTGATGGGCGAGCAGGTCATCGACCGCGCCGCCGAAATAGCCGGCCTGCCCCCCATACCCAGCCCGACCCGCGACCTGAAGCTGCACGGCTGCCCGCCCGCCGCATGCGATGACGTACTCGGCACCGACGTCGCCCTGCTCGCCGACCTGCCCGGCCACGACCGCCTGCTGCATCCGGCGCTGCCGTACAGCGAGGCGATGGTCCGCTTTGCGATCCGCCACGAGCAGGCGCGGACAATTGATGACATTCTTGCTCGACGGACGCGCGCCTTCTTTCTCGACGCCGCAGCCGGCGAAGCCTGTATTGAACGGGTAAGTGCCTTGCTGGCAGAGGAATTGGCCCCGTCCGAAGAGCGCTTGCAGGCCATGACGGAACAGGCCAGGCGAAGCGCCAGCCGCTTCCAAGCAACAGCGAACTAGCGGAAGCTGGCCGTTTCCCCGGCTTGGTGGCTCGTCGCGCCCCGGCATCAAGGCAAATCGCGCGGTGCCGTGGAGTTGGCCTTCACCCAAAGATTTACCAATGGTTACGACTTCGCTAAGGATTTTGTGCAATCGAGCGCCCCGGGCCGCATAAAATGCCGCCGATGACGAATTTCGACCAATCCCGCGAACAACGAGCGCTGCTGCTGGCCTTCGCCGTTTCGCTGGCCATCCACCTGGCGGTGCTGCTGGCGCCGCGCGATGAGCGGAGCGGCAATCCGCAGTCCGTCTCGCGCCTGGAAGCACGGCTGGCGCCCAGCCGGAAGCCGGTCGAGCCAACCGTCGAAAGCACGCCCGCACCGACTGCCGCCAAGAGCGCCAAGGTAAAACCCAAGACGCGCATCATGACGGCCGACAAATCGCACAGTGCGACACCCAAATGGAGCGTGGCGCAGAAGGCGGAAATGGACGGGTTCCTCAACGAGCTGGAGGAGCAAGCCAAAGCGACGCCGAAACCCACGCTGGCTCAACGCTCCCTCGCCATGGCACGGGAAGCCGGAAGAGCGCTGGCGCGCGAGGATGCAACCGGTGACGCACTGCTCGAATTGCGCCCGAACGGCCCACCGGTCAATCCCTTCAGCCTGGAAATGTATCTCGACGGGCTGGTGCGGCGACTGAACCGCAGCGCCGGCTTCGTCAACAACGAACGCCGGCACCGGGGAGTAGAGACTGCTGCCGTTCAGTTCAGACTCAATCCCGACGGCTCGCTGAAATCCTTCGTCGTGCTCAATGCCGCCGACCAGGCTGAGGAAGTCGCGTTCATCAAGGCCGTCATCGAGCGCTCGCTGCCCTTCTCGCCCTTCCCGCCTGACATCGACCGGGCAGCCCGCTCGCTGGGCGTCACCATCTGCATCCGCCCGGGCCAGAACAGCGAACCGGGGTTCAGCCGCATGAGCGGCAAGCGATGCGCCTAGGTGTTTAAGCTGCGCCCGCCAGCGCGGCATCGATCAGTTGCCGCGAGATGCTGATCGGCTCCGGCAACTGGGGTAAGGCGTCGGGGGAAAACCAGTCGGCGGCTTCGATTTCATCCGGATCAAGTTTCAGTTCGCCGCCCGCGTAATCAGCGAAGAAGGCGACCATCAGCGAATTGGGAAACGGCCAGGGCTGGCTGGCGAAATAGCGCAGGTTGGCGATCTCGATACCGACTTCCTCGCGCACCTCGCGCCTGGCGCACTGCTCCAGCGTTTCGCCCGGTTCCACAAAGCCGGCCAGCGCGCTGTAGACGCCCGGCTTGAAACGCGGGCTGCGCGCCAGCAACAATTTGCCGCCAGCGCGCACCAGCACCATGACGGCCGGCGAAATGCGCGGATAGACGATGAGGTCGCAAGCCGGGCAGTGCATGGCGTGTTCGTTCGCCCTCATCTCGGTCGGCGTACCGCAACGGCCGCAGAATCGATGCTGCGCCTGCCAGTCGAGCAGTTGCACGGCCCGACCGGCCAACGCGAAGGCTGCGCCGCCCGCCAGCTGAAAAACGGCACGCAGGGGGGTCGGGTCGGCACCGGCGACTTCGGGCAGTTCGGCCACATCGGCGGCATAGCAGGTCGCTCCCAGCCAGTCGCCAACGCGCAGCGCACCGTCGGGTGGCACGCCGAGATGCCGCCCGCTCGGGAATGGCGAGACTGCACCCTCGTCAACGGCGATCAGCAGGCGGTTATCGCTACGTAGTATCCAGAAAGCGGTGTCTGTCATGTGTCGTCCGGGGTGCTGGCAGGCCGCGAGATAGCGGCCAAAGAACCGATTTATAGCACGCAACCCGCTGACTTCCTCTCGCCTGCGGTCTGTTCGGAACAACGCCAGGCACTTTTTATATTGCGAGTGGCACAAGGAAGTAAGATGGTCGCCCTCCACCATCCGCCCCATTCGTCTGAATTTTCATGCCAAGGCCAAGTAGCGAGCCCAACGCGGCAGCCTCCTCCCCCGCCAACGACAGGCCGGCCCCGGTCGGCTTCTGGCAAGCGTTCGCCTTCTGGTTGAAGCTTGGTTTCATCAGCTTTGGCGGCCCGGCCGGGCAAATTGCAATCATGCATCAGGAGCTGGTCGAACGCCGTCGCTGGATTTCCGAGAAGCGCTTCCTGCACGCGCTGAACTATTGCATGGTGCTGCCCGGCCCCGAGGCGCAACAACTGGCGACCTACATCGGCTGGCTGATGCACCGGGCACGGGGTGGCATCGTCGCCGGCACCCTGTTCGTGCTTCCCTCGCTGTTCATCCTGATCACCCTGTCCTGGCTCTATGTCGCCTTTGGCAATCAACCGGTGGTTGCCGGTCTGTTCTACGGCATCAAACCGGCGGTGACGGCCATCGTCGTCCAGGCCACGCACCGCATCGGTTCGCGAGCGCTCAGGAACAATTCCATGTGGGCCATCGCAGCTGCTTCATTCGTCGCCATCTTTGCCCTCGGCCTGCCCTTCCCGCTGATTGTCGCGATGGCTGCCGCCATCGGCTATGTCGGCGGCCGGATTGCACCTGACCGTTTCAAGGCCGGCGGCGGCCATGGCTCGGTCGGAAAGTCCTTCGGCAAGGCAATCATCGACGACGACACGCCGACACCGGCACATGCCCTGTTTTCCGGACGGCGGTTATTCAAGGTGGCCTTGGTCGGGGTGCTGCTCTGGCTACTGCCAATGGGTCTGCTGACGGCCCTCTACGGTTGGGACGGCACATTGACCCGGATGGGCTGGTTCTTTACCAAGGCCGCATTGCTCACCTTCGGCGGGGCGTATGCGGTGCTGCCCTACGTGTATCAGGGTGCCGTCGAAAGCTATGGCTGGCTGACGCCCACCCAGATGATCGACGGCCTGGCGCTCGGGGAAACCACTCCCGGGCCGCTGATCATGGTGGTCGCCTTCGTTGGTTTCGTAGGCGCTTACACCAAGGCCATCTTCGGTGCGGGAAGCCTCTTCCTGGCCGGCGCCATTGCCGCCACCGTCGTCACCTGGTTCACTTTCCTGCCTTCGTTCATCTTCATCCTGGCCGGTGGGCCATTCATTGAAACAACCCACAACGATCTCAAATTCACCGCTCCACTGACTGCCATCACGGCCGCCGTCGTCGGCGTCATCCTGAATCTGGCATTGTTCTTCGGCTACCACGTGCTGTGGCCACAAGGATTCAGCGGCCAGGCGGACATCCCGGCCGCAGTGATCGCCGCGCTGGCTGCCACGGCCTTGTTCCGCTTCAAGCTGGGCGTGATCCCGGTCATCGCCGGGAGCGCCCTCCTCGGGTTGCTCATCCAGTTTTTGCGCTAAGGCGCCGATCTGGGAAAATGCCGGCATGCCCGCACTTGCCTTTGTCGACCTCGAAACCACCGGCGCCACCGCCACCCACGACCGCATCACAGAAATCGGCATCGTCGAGGTCGATGCGGATGGTTCCGTCCGCGAATGGCAGCAGCTGGTCAATCCCGGCATGCGGATTCCGCCCTTCATCGAACAACTGACCGGCATCACCAACGAAATGGTCGCCGCTGCGCCGCCGTTCGAAGCCATTGCCGCAGAAGCCCTGCGCCGGCTCGAAGGGCGATTGTTCATCGCCCACAACGCCCGCTTCGACTACGGCTTTCTGAAAGCCGAGTTCAAGCGGCTGGGCATCGATTTTCGCTGCACCGTCACGTGCACGGTCAAGCTGTCGCGGGCGCTGTATCCGGAACACCACCGGCACAATCTCGACAGCCTGATCGAACGCCACGGCCTGCAGGCCGAGGCGCGCCACCGGGCATTGGCCGATGCCCAGCTGATCCACCAGTTCTGGCAGAAAATCCATGCCGACCGCAGCAGCGAGGCCATCGAGGCAGCGCTGAACAAGCAGAACGCCCGCCCCAGCCTGCCGCCCAACCTCGACGCAGCCAATCTGGAAGACCTGCCCGATACGCCCGGCGTCTATCTGTTCTACGGCGAAAACAACCTGCCGATCTACATCGGCAAGGCCAAGGACCTGCGCAAGCGCGTGCTGTCGCATTTTTCGGCCGATGTCCGCTCGGCGAAGGAAATGGCGCTCGCCCAACAGGTACGGCGCATCGACTGGATCGTTACCGCCGGGGAGATAGGCGCCCTGCTCCGGGAGTCGGCGCTGGTCAAGGAACTGCTGCCGACGCAGAACCGCCAGCTGCGCAAGAACGAGGAAGTCTGTACCTGGACGCTGGTCGACGAGGGCGAAGGCTGGCTGCGCCCGCAATTGACGCTCGCCAACGACCTCGACTTCGGTCTCTCCACCTCGTGCTACGGCCTGTTCAAGAGCAGCAAGGAAGCCAACACCGTCATGCGCCAGCTGGTCGAAAGCCATCATCTGTGCGACATGCTGACCGGCCAGCAGCCGCTCAAGGCCGGCAAGCCGTGTTTCGGCCACCAGATCCGCCGCTGCAAGGGCGTCTGCATCGGCAAGGAACCGCTGGCCAAACACACCATGCGCCTGATGACCGCGCTGACCGGCCTCAAGCTGGTGTCCTGGCCCTTCCCCGGCCCGGCCGTCATTCGCGAGGGAGACGAAGCGCACGTCATCGACGGCTGGCGTTACCTGGGCACAGCCAAGTCCGATGACGACATCCGGCAGTTGCTCGACGGCAAGCGCCCGTCCTTCGACCGCGACACCTACAAGATACTGGCCAAGGTCGTGGCGAAAATGAAACCGCTCGCCGCGCTCAATGGCGCCTTTCAACTGCACACTCTCAGCTGACCCGCCCCTGCGCCAGCAACGGGAAACGCCTGAAATTACCTGCACGTCATGACTGTGGCACACTGGCGAACTACCCACGAAGGAGCCCGCCATGCCAGCCGCCCGACCAGCCAAAGCCAATCCGCCCGTGAAACGCGTCGCCATCGCCTGCCAGGGAGGCGGCAGCCATACCGCCTTTACCGCCGGCGTCCTGCAAGCGCTCCTGCGCAATATCGATGCGCGCAAACACCATATCCTGGGCATGTCCGGCACATCCGGCGGCGCCCTGTGCGCCGCCCTGGCGTGGACGGGCTTGCTCGAAGGCGATCCGGCACGCGGTGCCGCCCTGCTCGAAACCTTCTGGCAAAAGATGAGCGCCACCGAATTCCCGGACTTCTGGAGCAACCAGTGGCTGTTGCTTCAGCAACGCAGCCGTTCCGTGCTCGGCCTGCCGGAAATCAGCCCCTACCTGCTGCCGACAAGCGGACAGGATTTCATGGCTGACCTGCTGCGCGAACACATACCGTTCGAGCGTCTGCAATCGCTCATCACGCCGCATGCGCCCTGCCTGATGATCGGCGCCGTGGAAGTGCTGTCCGGCGACTTCACCGTATTCCATTCCCATCCCGGCCCCCGGCAGCCGGGCATCACGGTCGAGGCGCTGCTCGCCTCGGCGGCGATTCCGGAAATGTTCCGCGCCGTCCATATCGGCAAGGGCATCTACTGGGACGGCCTGTTCTCGCAGAATCCGCCGATCCGCGGCTTTCTCTCGGGCAAGGAAAGCCGTGAAGCCAAGCCGGATGAAATCTGGGTCATCCAGATCAACCCGGAGCGCCGCGCCAGCGAGCCGATGACCTCGAACGACATCGACGACCGCCGCAACGAGCTGGCCGGCAACCTGTCGCTGCACCAGGAACTGTTCTTCGTCGACCAGACCAACGACTGGCTGCGGAAAAAATGGCTCGACGCGGCGCACATGAAGCACGTGGACGTCCGTTTCATCCGCCTCGAACTCGAGCTCGACTACGCCTCCAAGCTCGACCGCAGCCCGGCTTTCATCGAACGATTGATGGACGAAGGCCGCCACAAGGGCGCAGAATTCATCGCCCGATTGAACAAGGAAACACCATGAGCCTCTCTTTTTCCACGCTTCGCCCGGCCTGCCTCGCCGCCGCGCTGACCCTGGCCGCCGCCCTGCCCGCCCAGGGCGAGGAGATCGACTGCGTCACCACCACCTGGAAGTTGATCGGCGCCAATCATCGCATCTGCGTCAATGCCTACGATGACCCGAAGATTCCCGGCGTCACCTGCCACGTCAGCCAGGCACGCACCGGCGGCGTCAAGGGCAGCCTGGGCCTGGCCGAAGATCCGTCGCAATTCTCCATCGCCTGCCGCCAGGTCGGGCCGATCGTGCTCCCCGCCAAGCTGCCGGCCGACGAGGTCGTGTTCAGCGAAGATACCTCGCTGCTGTTCAAAGAAACGAAGATTCACCGCTTCCTCGACCAGAAGCGCAATGTGCTGATCTATCTGGCGATCAGCCGCCGGGTTATCGAAGGCGCCCCGGCCAACGCCATCTCGACGGTTCCCATCCAGCCCTGGCCGGGGAAGTAATCCGCACGAACGCCCATCAGCCCGCCGCTCCGAGCGCTGCCAGCGCCTCGGCCAAACCGCCGGCGACCAGCTTCACCGGAACGGCCAGCATCAGGTTCAGCGGCAAGCCGAAATCCTCGACATGCATGCCGTCGGCGTCTATCGGGCGGCCATCGCGCAGCCCGACCGCGCCTTGCCGACGCCGCACCCGCTCGACCGTCGACTCCAGCGTATCGACATAACCGACGACCGGTTTGCCCAGCGCCAGCGCGTAACCGACCTCGACACAGGTTCCCGAATCCGGCTCGCAGCCGCGAAACGGGTTGAGATTGGCGACCACAGCATCAGCCCGATGAATCAGCGCGATGTTGGCGTGAAAAATACCCGCTGCGCTCGTCTCCACCCCATCGAGCGGCACCAGGGCTTCATGCCCGGCCTGCCGGCAGAGCGCACGCACATCGTCGGCCCACTGCCGGGCATCCGGCCGAAAGACATCGGGGCCGGCGAGATAAATTTTCAAGTGTCGTTGCATCGAAAAACCAAAAACCGTCGTAAAAAATACCAGAATGCGCCACAACAGGTTGGCAAACCGGTGGCTTCGGGTGTATTTTCGATGTTTTCATCCGCGAATCACAGCCTAGCGGCAAAAGACATCGCCCGCACCGCCCCCCTGGCCACGACTCGCCGCACCGACCGAAAGAACCATGAAAACACCTTCCCTGATCCTCGCCGCCGCCCTGAGCATCCCCACCATCGCCAGTGCAGCCGATCCGGTCAAGTTCCAGGTATTCCTCGATGGAGAACTGAAACACTCCGTTTCCCTGGCCGGCCCTCATTCCCAATTCAAATTCTCGCCCGAAGGCCTGGCCGACACCACGCTGGAGTTCCGCCTGATCGCGCCCGAACCCTTGATCCTGGAAATGAAGGAAACCACCGCCAACGCAGCACCGCCGGAAGCCGTTGGCCGGATTTCGCTGATCAAGCCGGGCAGCTCGGCCACCGCCGCCGACATCAAGGGCGCCAAATTCAAGCACGCCTACGTGGTCGTCCGCCAGGAATAGCACCCCGCTACTGTAGGTGCGCAATGAAGAAAGGCCGTTCGTTTGAACGGCCTTTTTACCTTGGGAAGCGCTGAATTGAGATGTCTGCCTATCGGCCTTTGCTGCCGTTGGGTCGCATCCAGCGATATGTCAGGATAGAGGCCGATTGCTGACGGTGGCAGCACTCAGGAATCACGAATGCACCTTCTTCCCCTCCACGGCCTGCCTTACTGATTACCGGCCTAATGGAACGAAATGCATCAATTTCGATCGAATCAGGGCTCGTCATACCCTATGCTCGTCCGGTAGACTGGCGTGTTCAGGGGACTCAAAAAATGACTGTATTTACGATTGGTTACGAGGGAATCGACATCGACGCGTTCGTGTCACTGCTTAGCGAACACGGCATCGAGACCGTAGTGGACATCCGCGAACTGCCCCTCTCCCGTAAGCCCGGGTTCTCGAAGAAGGCGCTTGGCAATATTCTGAACCTTTCGGGCTATGAGTATCTCCACATGGCCGCACTGGGCTGCCCGAAGCCTGTACGGGAACGCTATCGAGACGATAGCAACTGGGCACGCTACACAGAAGGTTTCCTGGCTCACCTGAAGACTCAAGAAAATGCGATAGCCGAGTTGGCCGGTCTGGTAGCCTCATCTAATTGTGCATTGATGTGCTACGAAGCTGACTACAATTTCTGCCATCGATCACTCGTGGCAAATGCTATCCGGGACTGCAGCGGCGCGGGGATAGAGCACATCAAAGCAAAGGGGGCTAGAACAATGAGCCCTGTGGCGTCTCCGCGGGCGGTTTTCGCTTAGGCGGATAGACTAGGCTGATAATCAGCCACTGGTTTTGAAACCGGTGCTGGTTACCCATCAGGAACATCAGTTCTTTCCCCAAGAGTTCTCCCCCGAGCTTCTCCCGAAACGGGGCTTCCCAGTTCGGACCATGACTTCGCCGACAGTGCCAATATAGGGCTCCAGCCTCCCAATCCACGATTTTGTGGACGTGCTCTTGCTCACCTTCTGGTGTATCGCAGACATAGCGGTAATAGAAGTCAAAAGGCACCTTTCGTAATTCCTTCACCTGCTTCTTGGCCTCATCTTCCGAAAAAAGATCGCCCTGCATTTGCTGCCGAGTTAGCTTTTCCTTTTCGTCGTCAGTCCAATCGGCATTGCGAGCCTTCGAGATCTCTAGTCCGGTAACTCGCTTCGGCCTCAAAAGGGCAAGAGAGAGCCCGTCCGCTTGGCGGCTTGCTTCAAGTGCTTCAAAGCTGCCGAAGGACGGAACTTTGTCCAACCAGTTTCGCCGAGCTGCCCACTCCTTCTTTGTATCGAGACACTCGCCGCAGGAGATCGTGTCGGTGTAGAGCTTGTGGCTTTCTGGCCGATGGTCTTTATTGGCCTTTTCGACACGGACATTGATCCACTGCCACTTCTTAAACTGGCTACCCTCCTCGACCATGCGAAATGGAACAGGATAAAGACGCCGCATACTCCCATGTTCGCTGATACCAGCCACACAGGAGGTCTCCACGTACTGCGCGCTGGGCGATGGATATGTTTTCGCCAAGATCAGAATACGTTCAACCCGCCCCTGCGCCATCATCTCCCCCTCTAGGTTTTTTGCCTCTACACCAAACCAAGCTGTGCTTGCCCATACATTTATCCACTTGCCATTGGATAAATGATGTAAATAGCATCGGAAGATAGTAGTTTTGCATACATATGTTGCTGGGCATAGAGACACGCGTGGAGAACCAAGCGAAAGTCCAGTGATGGAAATTGTTTTGGCAAATAAAAGAAATATACAAAAACAAGGCAAGGAATCCGCAGTTGATGGGACATCCGAACAGCTTTTCGCTGGACTATCTCCAGAAGAGGGACGACCCTTGCTGAGCGAGGACTACATTCGGCCAGCCCGAATGTATAGCGGCAGTTCAGGTCACTGATTGGTCGAGGCGCCAGCAGCTCATACGATCAGGATCAATTACTACGACTCTTGATCTGTGCTTTCCTGACGTTGGTGGCTCTGAGTCCCAATGACCGTTTTGGCCGAAACACAGACATCTCGAATCCGTACCAGAAAAGCCAAAAGGCCCAAGCAGAATCCTTGGGCCTTTTTCCTAATGCATCGAGTTATCGAGATCAGGCCAACAGTGGCCTGACGCCGATCAGTTCAGTTTTTCCGGGCTGCCGCAACACTGCTTGAATTTCTTGCCGCTGCCGCACGGGCACGGGTCGTTGCGGCCGACCTTGTCTTCGCTGCGTTGCACGGTGCCGCCGGAGCGCTTGTTGCGCCAGAAGTTGTACAGGGTCTGCACGATGACCGGCAGGTTTTCCTGGATATCGGCAACCAGACGGGCTTCCTCGGCCGGCGGGAACCAGCGCTCGCCGTTCTTTTCGGCATCTTCCTTGAGCATGCCGTTGAGCAGGAACATCGGTTCGAGCAGTTCGGAAAGGTCGTCGGCGTGCTTGCCGGCCAGTTCGTACCAGTCGCCGGCCAGGCCGGCACCGAAAACGTAGGAATCGGCCCAGGCCTCGAAGTCGTAGTCTTCGCAGCTTTCGTCGACCGGGTAAAGGATGGGTGAAATGGTTTCGTCGGCCAGCAAGGCGGACGCGATGTCGTTGTTCAGGCGCATCAGCAGTTCGACGGTTTCGGCAACGACCGGGTCGCCCGACTCCATGCCCTCACCCAGCACCTCGGGCAACCAGATGGTCGGCATGATCGGTTCGGGGCCGCTGACGACGGCGCAGATCACAGCCTGCGCTTCGTCGAGGCGCATGGCGTCGCCCTTGAAAACCTCGTGCTCCAGCAATTCTTCGAGCCGGTCGAAATCGGCGTCAGTCAACGGTTTGGGGTTCATGTTCTTTATCCTCCGTAATCGTTGGATTTTAGCCCAGTTTCCGAGTCCTACCCGCGAATTCACCGGCCGGCGCTATGGCATCGGCTCGATGTCGCGCACATTGGAAGCCGGCACACCGCCTTGGCGGGACTGCATGAAGCGCCCGGGCGGCACGCCGAAGGCACGCTTGAACATGGCCGAGAACGCTGCCTGGCTGGCATAGCCCAACTCGGCCGCCACGTCGCCCAGCGGCCGGCCACGCCCGATCATATCCAGCGCACCGGCCAGTCTGAGTTGCTGGCGCCAGGCGCCGAAACTCATCTGCAATTCATCCCGGAACAGCCGGGCCAGCGTCCGTTCGCTGGCGCCAACCCGAACCGCCCAGTCGGCCAAAGCCAGGGGCGATGCGGGTTCTGCCATCAATGCCTCGCACAACGCCTGCAGGCGGCGATCACGCGGCAGCGGCAGGCCAAGCGACAAGGTCGGCGCCTGTCGCATTTCGGTCAGCAGCAGGCGGATCATCAGGTCGCACCGCTCCGCATCGCCGGGCGTTTCTCGCCCTACCCGGCTGAGCGCCTCGATCAGGCTGCGCATGAGGTCGGAGACCTCGATGACGGTACAGGCCTCCAGGGGCAAGGGCGCCACTTCCCGCGCGACATAGACGGTGCGCAATTCGACCTGCCCCAGCATGGCGACCTCGTGTTCAATACCCGGCGGAATCCATACCGCCCGGAAAGCCGGCGTCAGCCAGCTGGTACCGGCCGCCGAAACACGGATCGCGCCACGCAGCGGATAAGCCAGTTGCGCCCAATCGTGGCTGTGCCAGGGAACAACGACATCCGGCGGCGGCTGGCGGAGATTGACCGTCAGCGGCTCGTCCAGGGTGGGCGCCCGGCGCGGCAGCGGATCGAAGGGGAGCGATGTCAGCATTGCGATAATTTTTGTCCGATTATTGCAATACGGTCAAGACAAAGTTTTCTACACTCGTCCGACCCAACCGAGCGCCACGAACCATGACCACCGCCACTCTGCCCCCCGCCGCGCACAGCGACATCGAAACGATCAGCCTGATCGGCTTCGTGCATGCCGTTTCGCACTTCTTCCATCTGTTGCTGCCGCCGCTGTTCCCCTGGCTGATGCCGGAATTCGGCCTGAGCTTCACCGCCATCGGCGTGACCATGACGGTTTTCTTCGTCGTTTCCGGCATCGGGCAAGCGACGGCGGGCTTTCTGGTCGACCGTTTTGGCGCCGCGCGCGTCCTCGGCTGCGGCATTGGCTGTTTTGCGCTGGCCGGTGTCGTGCTCCATTTCGCGACCGGCCTGCCCATGCTGATCGCCGTTGCCGCGCTGGCCGGCCTCGGCAACAGCGTCTTTCACCCGGCCGACTTCACCGTGCTAAACCGCCACGTTTCCCAGCCCCGTCTCGGCCATGCTTTTTCGGTGCATGGCCTATCCGGCAACCTCGGCTGGGCGGCGGCGCCGATCTTCATGACCGGCATCGCCAGCGCCAGCGGCTGGCGTACGGCGGCGCTGTCGGCCAGCATCATCGCCCTGCTCGCCATCGCACTGCTCTTCTGGCGCCGCGAAGCCATCACCGATACGGCGGCGCATCACGCCGAAAAGGCGCAGGAAAACGCCGGCCCGCTCTTCGCCTTCCTGGGTTCGCGGGCGGTCTGGCTGTGCTTCCTGTTCTTCCTGCTCATCACCGCCGCCTTCGGCACCATCCAGAACTTCGCCAGCCCCATCCTGCAGGCCATGTACGGCCTGTCGCTGACCACGGCGGCCTTTGCCTTGTCGACCTACCTGATCGGCAGCGCCTGCGGCATCGTGCTTGGTGGCTTCCTCGCCCAGAAGGGCGAACACGACCTGCTGATCGCCGGCGCGCTGGGTCTGGCCGCCCTGCTGGCAGTACTGCTCGCCAGCGCGGTGCTGCCTGCCGGTCTGATCCTGCCGCTGATGGCCGGGATCGGCTTCTGCACCGGGATCGCCGGCCCGTCGCGCGACCTGCTGGTGCGCAAGGCGGCCACCGCCCGCTTCGGCAAGGCGGCCTACGGGCGGGTCTATGGTTTCGTTTATTCCGGGCTCGACCTCGGCCTGGCGCTCGCTCCGCTGATCTTCGGCGGCCTGATGGATGCCGGGAAATTCGGCGCCGTGCTGGTCGGCATCGCCATCCTGCAAACCCTGGCCATCTTCAGCGCCCTGCGCGTCGGCAAGGCTGTGTAGCGCCTTTACAAGCCACGCGCCCAGGCAGGCCGCAGACGGGCCGCTTCGGGCGCGGCGATGGCCTGCCGGACTTGCTGCAACAGCCGATCCTTGTCGACGCCCAGCGTTCCCTTGAGGACCAGCCAGTTCGAGGCATGGTCGCTACGGAAGACCGTGCGTTTCAGGTCCAGCGCGGACAGGAAGCGCTCCATTTCGACGAACAGTTCGTGCTGGTCAAGAGGTTCCCAGCCGGGGAAACCATTGCGCAGACGCTGCTCGCCCTTGGGAAAGCTGACCACCAGCGTCGCCAGGTATTCCGGCTGCGTCGCGTTGGCGAGGCGGGCCGAATTGTCGGCATGCTGCGCCGACAGGGCCTTGCCGCCCAGGCCGTTGAGGATCATCACCGAACGGGTGATGCCGGCGTTCCCCAGCTTGTTCAGCGCATCGCAGGTGCTATCGAAGGTTTCGCCCTTTTGCACGGCGGCGAGCACCTGGTCGTCGCCGGATTCGGCCCCGACGTAGACCATCTTCAAGCCGGCGGCGGCCAGTTCATCGATTTCCTGCTGGCTTTTTTTCCGCAGGTTGCGCGGCAGGCAGTAGGAAGAAATCCGGCGAACCGCCGGCATGTGCGTACGAATGGCCTCGAGGATGGAGAGCAGGCGCCGGGTGGGTAGTACCAGGGCATCGCCATCGGCCAGGAACACCCGGCGAATCTGGTCGCCGTAACGCTCGCCGGTCAGGCGGATGCTTTCCAGAACCTCGTCTTCTTCACGCGCCCGGAATTTCTTCTGCGGCGCGGTATACATTTCGCAAAAGGTGCATTGGTTCCACGAACAACCGTCGGTAACCGGCAGGATCAGCGATTCCGCCTCGCTGGGCGGGCGGAAAACCGGCTCGACGTAGCGGATCAGAATCACGCCGCGCCTGCCTTGGCAATGAAGGCCGGCGGCACGGCGGTCGGCTTGCGCTCGGTGTAGTCGAAGAACATGATCCCGTGCTTGCCGCGCGCCACCTCCCGCCCGCTGGCCTTGTCGGCGAGCTGCCAGACGAGATCGCAGCCGTATTTGTTGAAATCGTTGGCGGCCATGCTGACGACCAGCGTTTCGCCGTGGAAGGCCTCGGAACGATACTGGGCGGCAACGTCGGCGACGATGATGCCGACGCCCTCGACATCGAGCTCGGTATAGCCGAGGAACTTGAAGAAGCGGACCCGCGCTTCGGAAACGAGCGACATCAGCTGGGCGTTATCGAGATGATGGCCGTAGTTGATGTGGCCGATGTAGATCAGGATTTCGGTCGAGAACGGGAATGTTTCGGGAAGTTCGATCTTGATGCGTGGCATGGGGTTGGCGTCGGAGATGGGAAAGAAAGAATTCTAGAGCTTGCGGCGTAGAATCGGGAATGCATTGGAGATTGCCATGAAACAGATCGACCACAGCCGCCTCGAGCAAATTGTCCTCGACGCCCGCAAGGCTGCGGATGCCCGCGCCGAGGGCTACCGCGAAAAAGCGCTCAAGATTTACCCGTGGATTTGCGGTCGTTGCGCCCGCGAATTCACGCACGCCAACCTGCGCGAACTGACCGTGCATCATCGCGACCACAATCATGACAACAACCCGTCGGATGGCAGCAACTGGGAACTGCTCTGCCTTTATTGCCACGATAACGAGCATCAAAAACAGATCGAGGCCGACCGCGGTCGCACCGATGGCCGAACCGGGCGCGGCGGTGGGGCGACGCACAATCCCTTTGCCGCGCTGCAATCGATGCTGAAGCCAAAGGAGTGAGCCGCTCCCCCTCCATGTCGCCGGACTAATTGCCCTCCTCGACCCCCACGGTCGGCGACGGCAACTCCACCCGCATCATCGCGCCGCCGAGCCGGCCCGACTCACCGATCAGCAGGCTGCCATGGTGCTGGCGCGCGATTTCCCGAACGATGGCCAGCCCCAGGCCACAACCGTCGCCAGTCTGGCCGGCCGGCCGATAGAAGCGCTCGCCGATGCGCGGCCTTTCACTTTCGGCGATCCCCGGACCGCTATCCTCCACCCGCAACCAGGCCATCGCTCCCTCCTGACCGCAGCTGACCGTCACAACCCCACCCCGTGGGGTATGGCGAAGCGCGTTGTCGAGCAGGTTGGCCAGCAGTTCCTGCAGCAGCAGTTCGTTGCCGGCGACCACGGCCGGAGACAACTCGAAGCCGAGATCGATATCCTTGGCGATGGCCTTGGGCAGCCAGTTTTCGGCCACCGAGCGAACCAGGTCGGCAAGCGAAATGACCGCCGACGTCTGCGGCAAGCTCGGTTCGGCGCGCGCCAGGGCCAACAGCTGTTCGACCAGATGCCCCAGGCGCCCCGCTGCCGCATGGATACCCGACAAAACGCCCTTGCCGGACTGCCCGGATTCCTGCTGGGCAGCCTCGACCTGCGCCAACAGGGCGGCAATGGGTGTCCGCAACTGGTGGGCCGCATCGGAAACGAAATTGCGCTGACTAGCCAAAGCCAGGTCGAGGCGGCGCAACAGGCCGTTGATTTCGGTCACCACCTGCTGCATTTCCTCCGGCACGTCGGCGGTGACCGGCCGCAGATCGGCCGGGGACCGATCGGCCAGCTCGGATTGCAGGTCGTCGAGCGGGCGCAGGCCGGAACGGACCCCGGACCAGATGACCAGGCAGGCAACCACGACCAGCAGGATTTCCGGCACAACCATGGCGAACAGGATGTCGCGAACCAGCTCCTGGCGCTTGACCAGGGTTTCCGCGGCGATGATCGTCACCACCTGATCGCCCATGCGCCGCTGATAGGCGGCGAGGCGGATCGACTCCTCGTCGAGCGTACCGTCGTAGTACCAGCGCCCGTCGCTGCCCAATGCCCGCCAGTTTTCCTTGGGCGGCATGGGCAACGCCGGGTTGCCATCGAGCAACTCGCCTTCCGTGCCATGAACGGCGTAGAAAATCCGGTCGAACTTGTCGGTCAACAACACGGCTCGCGCCTGCTGCGACAAGGGCAGCTGGAGGCGTCCGTCGACCACCTGCAACTGTTCGGCGATGGTAAATGCCGTATCCAGCAGCCCCCGATCGTAGGCCTTCGTCGCGGCACGCAAGGCCACCCAATAGGCGGCCAGCGCCCCAAGCAGCAAAAGGATCAACATCGCCGGCAACAGCCGGTCGATGAGCATGATGCGCAGGCTGACAGCGCTACGCGGTCGCATCGTCGGGTTTTTCGAGGTAATAACCCAAACCGCGCACGGTACGGATGGTGATGCCGGCGATTTCGATCTTGCTGCGCAGCCTGGACATCAATTTTTCGATGGCATTGGTCGAAATGTCATCCTGCCAGCCATACAAGGCCTGCATCAGCTGCTCCTTGCTGACGATGCGATTGACGCGGCCGGCCAGGAACTCCAGCGCAGCCCATTCCCGTGCGTTCAGGTCGAGCGGCGTTTCGTCCAGCCAGGCGCGCTTGCCGACGGTATCCAGGCGCAGGCGGCCGAGCATGAGATCGGGCACGGCGCCGCCCTGCCCGCGCCGGATCAAGGCCCGGACGCGCGCCTCCAGTTCGTCGAGGCGCACCGGCTTCACCACATAGTCGTCGGCACCGAGATCGAGCAGGCGGACCCGTTCCTCGACGGCAAGCCGTGCCGACAGCACCAGAACCGGCGTCTGCTGCCGGCGCGCACGCAGGCGCTGCAACACTTCGCTGCCGTCCAGCCCCGGCAGGCCGAGATCGAGGATGGCCAGGTCGTAGCCGTCGCTGGACAGCAATTGATCCGCGGCGCGCCCGTCGGCGGCGGCATCGACAAGATAGCCGGAATGGCGCAAGGCGCGAGCCAAGCCATCGGCCAGCAGGGCGTCGTCTTCAATGAGCAGGATACGCATAAATCAGTCAGAATTCAGTCAGTCTTACTTCATACGATAGCACGCTGACTTTTGGTTTGACGCGATGCGACGCCTACTGATTCTTTCGTTTTTCGTTCCAGGCCTTGCTTTCGCAGGCCCGGGCACGCCCCTGACGCTTCACGAAGCCGAAAGCTTGTGGCGCGAACACAGCCGTGAGCTCAAGCTGGCCGATACCGTCGTCGC
Source organism: Dechloromonas sp. ARDL1 (assembly GCF_051122455.1). Classification (NCBI taxonomy): domain Bacteria; kingdom Pseudomonadati; phylum Pseudomonadota; class Betaproteobacteria; order Rhodocyclales; family Azonexaceae; genus Dechloromonas; species Dechloromonas sp. ARDL1. The sequence goes on along the minus strand of NZ_CP168939.1, from coordinate 1,277,348 downwards.
TGGCGCTACCGCCGATGTCCGCACCGCCGCCCAGCGTCCGAACCCCGACCTGTCGATCAACGCCCTGTCGATCAGCCCGCAATCCGGTTACGGTAGCGGTCCGCTCAAGGACAAGAAGATGGACACCCAGTTCCGCCTGGACCAACTGATCGAGCGCGGCGGTAAGCGCGACCTGCGCGTCAAGGGCGCCGAGGCCCGTGTCGATGCGGCGAAGTTCGAACGCGACGATACCGCCCGCCAGCAACTGGGCGACCTACGCCAGGCCTATTACAACCTGCGTCTGGCCCAGGAGAAGCTAAGCCTTGCCCGCGAATCGGCGGCGCTATACGAAAAGAGCACCCAGGCCGGCCGCCTGCGCCAGAAGGCCGGCGATCTGGCGCCCGTCGATGTCTCCCGCCTGCAGATCGACCAGGCGCGGGCCGAGGCCGACGCCCGCCAGGCGCAAGCCGATGTCGCCACGGCGCAGCAGGCGCTGGCCTACCTGATCGGCCGCGATGCCGAGGCCGATCAACTCATCGCCAGCGACGGCTGGCCGCAACTCGAGGCCATCGCCCTCAACGCGCATCCGCTCGACCAGCGACCGGATCTCGCCGCTGCGCAGAAACGCATGGCCGCCGCCGAGGCCGACCGCGACCTCGCTCGCGCCAAGCGCAGCCGCGACGTTACGGTCGGCGTGCAATACGAGCGCAACCTGCAGAACGCGCCGACCAACAGCTACGGATTCGGGGTCAGCCTGCCGCTGTTCATCTGGCACGAATACGAAGGCGAGATCGGTCGTGCCGAGGCCGACTACAACGCCGCCCGCCTGCAATACGACCAACAGCAGGCGGTCGCCATCGGCCAGGTGGCCCAGGCGCGCAACGCCCTGCTCGCTTCGCGCGACCGCATGCAGCGCCTTGAGGGCGGCCTGCTGGCCGATGCCGAGCGCGTCGCCAAGGCGGCCGAACTCGCCTACAGCAAAGGCGCAATGGGTCTGATGGACCTGCTCGACGCCCGGCGCACCCTGCGCCAGATCCAGATCGAGGCCGCCAGCGCGCGCGCCGATTACGCCAAAGCCTTGTCGGACTGGCAGGTCCAGGCCGAATTCAGGAAAGCCCCATGAAGCCGATCCCCCTTCTCATCACCTTGCTGCTGGCGCTGGCCGGCTGCTCCGCCGAACCCGAGGCGCAAAAGGCGGCCGCAGTGAAAGTTGACGGCGATCTCGCCCTGCTTGCCGAACCGGACAAGGCCAGCTTTTTGAAACTCGCCACCGTCGAAAAGGACAAGGGCGGCACCTTGCGCCTGCCCGGTCGCCTCGTTTGGAACGAGGAAAAGACCGTGCGCGTCTTTCCGCAGGTTGGCGGCCGCGTGCAGCGCATTGCCGTCGATGTCGGGCAAGGCGTAAAAATCGGCCAGACCCTGGCCATCCTGAGTTCTCCTGATTACGGGCAGGCGCTGTCCGAAGCGCGCAAGGCTCGGGCCGATGCCCAGGTTGCTGCACAGGCACTGGAGCGCAACCGGGTGCTGCGCGAAGCCGGGGTCGTCGCCGAAAAGGACTGGCAGCAGGCCGAAGCCACCGCCATCGCGGCCAGGGCCGAAGCGGAACGGGCGAGCCGCCGCGTCGCCGGCCTGGGCGGCGAAGGCGACGGGAGCTATGCCCTGCGCAGCCCGCTGGCCGGCACCGTGGTCGAGCGCAATCTCAACCCGGGCCAGGAATTCCGTCCCGACCAGTCCGCCGCGCCGCTGTTCGTGGTGACCGACCCCGCCAGCCTGTGGATTCAGGTTGATGCCGGCGAAGCCGACCTCGCCAAGCTCAAGAAGGGGGAACAGTTGCTGATCGAGTCGAAACAGTATCCGGGCGAACGCTTCACGGGCGTGATTCGACACGTGGCTGACTTTGTCGATCCGACAACCCGCACCATCAAGGTCAGGGGAGAGGTTCCCAATTCCGATCGCCGCCTCAAGGGCGAGATGTTCGTCAATGCGCTGGTCGAACTGGAGCCGACAGCCGCCCTGCGCGTCCCGGCTTCGGCCGTTGTCCTGTTCGGCAAGCAACGCTATGTCTTCGTCGAGGAAGCGCCGGGCCGCTATCGCCGTCAGGCCGTCGGAGCCGGCGCCGAGCGCGACGGCCTGATCGACATCACCGCTGGCCTCAAGGAAGGCGACAAGGTCGTCGTCGAGGGTAGCCTGCACCTGCTCAAATACTTCAAGCCTGCCTCACTCGTCGAGAAACAGGCGGCCAAATGATCAAGCGCATCGTTCACTTCGCGCTCCATCAGCCGCTATACATCCTTCTCGGGCTGGTGCTGTTCATCGGCATCGGCATCACCTCGTTCCGTTCGCTGCCGATCGAAGCCTTCCCGGATGTCACCGACACGCAAGTGACGATCATTACGCTTTACCCGGGGCGAGCCCCGCAGGAGGTCGAAAAGCAGGTCACCATTCCGCTCGAAATTGCCCTTTCCGGCGTGCCGAACTCGATCCGCATGTTCTCGCACACCCAGTTCGGCCTCTCCTTCATCGTCGTCACCTTCGACGAGAAGCCCAGCCTGTTCATGGCCCGGCAATTGATTCAGGAACGCCTGCGCGGCCTCGACCTGCCGCCCGGCGTCGAACCGGAACTGGCACCGCCGGCCACCGCCACCGGCGAAATCTTCCGCTACCGCCTGGAGGCTCCCGGCCTGAAACCGACCGAAATACGCGCCATCCAGGACTGGGCGGTCGTCCGCCAGATCAAGCAGGTGCCGGGAATCGCCGACGTGGTGTCGCTGGGCGGGCCGATCCGCCAGTACGAGGTGCGCCCCAACCTGGCCAAGCTGCGCGACTACAAGATTACCCTCGGCCAGCTGTTCAACGCGCTGCAGCGGGCCAACGCCAACGCAGGCGGCGGCTCGGTGGCCCAGGGACGCCAACAGTTCCTGATCCGCTCGCTCGGCCTGTTGCGCTCGTCGGCCGATATCGGCCAGGTCGTCGTCGCCGAGAACAAGGGCACGCCCATCCTCGTCCGCGACATCGCCGACGTGGTCGAATCGCGGGTGCCGGAACAGGGTATCGTCGGCATCAGCGATGCCAACGGCGACCAGGACGACGTGGTGTCCGGCATCGTGCTGCTGCGCAAGGACGAGAACCCGTCGATGGTCCTTGATGCGCTGAAGGCCAAGGTTGATGCGCTCAACAATGGCGGTCTGCCGCACGGCGTGCAGATCGTACCTTTCTACGACCGCTCGTGGCTGATCAGCAAGACGCTGAAAACCGTCTTCATGAACCTGCTCGAAGGCGCCCTGCTCGTCACGCTGGTGCTCTACCTGTTCCTCGCCGATATCCGGGCGGCGGCCATCGTCGCGTCGATCATTCCGCTGGCGCTGCTTGGGACTTTTATCGGCCTGTCGGTTGTCGGCATTCCGGCCAACCTGCTGTCGCTGGGCGCCATGGATTTCGGCATCATTGTCGACGGCGCGGTGATCGTCATCGAGAACATATTCCGCCGACTGGGCGAAGCCAAGCGCAACGAAGACCATCGACCGCACACCCGGACCATCCAGGAGGCCGTCGTTGAAATCGGCCGGCCGACGGTGTTCTCGATGATCATCATCATCGTCGCCCATCTGCCGATCTTCACCATGCAGCGCCACGAGGGAAAAATCTTCGCACCGATGGCCTACTCGGTCGTCGCCGCGCTGATCACCTCGCTGATCCTGTCGCTGACGCTCGTTCCCTTCCTCTCCAAGATCGCCTTCAAGAACAACGTTCCGCACGAGGAAACCAAGCTGATGCACTGGTTCATGGATCGCTACGAACCGGCGCTTAAATGGGTGCTTGCCCATGCCAAGCGCGTCCTGGCGGTTGCACTGGGCGCCCTGACCATCACTGCTGCCATGGTTCCGCAACTGGGTACCGAATTCCTGCCCGAGCTCAACGAGGGCTCGATCTGGATCAACATCACCTTGCCGACCTCGGTATCGGTCGACGAGGCCAAGGGCGAATTGCGCAAGCTGCGGCGGATCATCGCCGATTTCCCCGAGGTCAATGCGGTGATTTCCAAGGGCGGTCGTCCGGAAGACGGCACCGACCCGAAAAACATCAACATGACCGAGATGCTGGTCGACCTCAAGCCCGACAACCAGTGGCGCAAGGGCATGACCAAGGACCAGCTGGTGCGCGAGATGGAGGACAAACTGAACGACATGCCGGGCATCGAGCCGACCTTCAGCCAGCCGGTACGCGACCAGATTCTCGAATCCATTTCGCAGATCGACGGCCAGATCGTCATCAAATTGTTCGGCGACGATACCGCCACCCTGAAGCTGCACGCCAACCAATTGCTTGATCGGATCGGCAACGTGCCGGGCGTCACCCGCGCCTTCATCGACCGCGACGGCGACCTGCCGCAGTACCGCCTGGAGATCGACCGCGCCGCCGCTGCCCGCTACGGCCTGAACGTCATGGACGTGCAGGATGTCGTCGAGACGGCACTGGCCGGCAAGGCGGCGACCGAACTGTGGGAAGGCGACCGCCATTTCAGCGTCGTCGTCCGCCTGGACGAACCCTCCCGCCAGCTCGACAAGCTCAAGGAGGTGCTGGTGCCGACGCCGAACGGTGCGCAGGTGCCGCTGTCAGCATTGGTCGATTTCAAGATGGCGAGCGGCGCCATGAACATCGCCCGCGAATCCGGCCAGCGCGTCGTCGCCATCGGCGTCTTCATCCGCGACCGCGACATGGGCAGCGTCGTCGCCGACATGCAGGAGCACGCCAAGGACATCAAGCTGCCGGAAGGTTACTCGATCACCTGGTCCGGCGAGTTCGAGAACCAGGAGCGCGCCATGAAGCGCCTGATGCTGGTCGTGCCGCTGTCGATTCTGATGATCTTCCTGCTGCTGTTCGACGCCTTCGAGTCGTTCAAGGATGCGCTGATCATCATCTGCAACATCCCCTTCGCGCTGATCGGCGGCATCTTCGCCCTGCTCATTTCCGGCATACCGCTGTCGGTCTCCGCCGCCATCGGCTTCATTGCGCTGATCGGGCAGGCGGTGCTGAACGGCGTGGTCATGGTCAGCTATATCAATCAGCTCAAGCAGCAGAAGCTCGACGACTACCAGGCGGTCTTCCAGGGCGCCCTGTCCCGCCTGCGCACGGTGCTGATGACTGCCCTGCTCGCCATGCTCGGCCTGTTGCCGATGGCGCTGTCGCACGGCATCGGTTCGGAAACCCAGCGCCCGCTGGCCCTGGTCGTCATTGGCGGCCTGATTTCGGCTACCTTGCTCACGCTCTTCGTCCTGCCAGCCCTGTATTACTTCGTCGCCACGCATCCCAGGCTGTCGCGTGCCCTGCATTGAAATGCCTCATGAAAGCGCTGTGGCTGCGCCTCCTGCTGACAATCTCTATGGTCTGCCTGGCATCTCCCGGGCAAGCCATCACCGACGACGAGGTCCAGATCGACTACCGTGATGGCCTATACATCGCCACGCTGCACCTGAAAACACCGGCTCCCCCGGCCACGGCCCTCAAGGTTCTGACTGACTTCGAGCACATGGCGGACTTCATGCCCGGCGTGCTGGCCAGCCGTATCGTCTCCCATCACGGCAACATCTATGAAATAGCCCAGCGCGGCAAGGTCAGCTTCGGGCCCTTTTCCATGACTTTCGAGAGCCTGCGCCGTATCGAGGTGATCAACGACACACGCATCCTTTCCCGTTCGATTTCCGGTTCCGCCAAGCGCATGCAAAGCGAGATGAAACTGCGCCCTCAGGACAGCGGCACGCTGATCGACTATCACATCGAAATCGAGCCCGACAGCTGGATACCCTCCTCGCTCGGCAGCAATTTCCTGCAGCACGAACTGGCCGAGCAGTTCAACGCCCTGGGCCGGGAAATGCTGCGCCGCCGGGGAACACCCCAACCCTGATTTCTCGGGCGCATCGTCCGAGGTTTTCGGGGGCTGAAGACAGGCAACGGGGACCGAGACGCACCATGAAAGGCTTTTCGTTCGCTTTCTCCCGCCTCGGTCGCCGCATCCCGCCTCGATTGTCGGGGAGAACCCGGCGTGGGTGCAGGGGATTCCGGCGAATATCGTTTGCGGCTGCTTGGCTTGGCGCTTTACGCCACGAACACCGCCCGCAAGGCCCGGATCAGTGCGGGAAGACGCGCCTCCAGCTGCTTCAACGCCGCTTCGGCGCCCGGGCCATCGCCATTCTTGAGCGCGATGTCGAGCATGCTGGCGAGGTCGTGAATGGGTCGTGCCCCAACGTTCCCAGCGGCACCTTTCAGCGTATGGGCAAGACACTGGGCCGCCGCCATGTCGTGTCGTTCGAGGAGTTCGGCAAGCTGTTCCGCGTCACGGCCATGTGCATCGACAAAGAGCGTCAACAGATGCCGGTAAAACGGCTGCTTGCCGCGGGCAAGCTTGAGGCCCGCTTCCAGGTCGAGATCGCCGATATTCGCCAGCTTGGCGCAAAACTCCGCATCGGCATCATCCGCAGCCGGCATGTCCACCAACGCCCCCCCTGCATGTGCTGCCTTTTCCGCGCAGGTGGGCAACCATTTGAGCAAGGTAGCGTAGAGCAGTTCAGGCTCGACCGGTTTGGCGACGTGATCATTCATGCCGGCGAGCCTGGCGCTCACCCTGTCCTCGTCAAAGGCATTGGCGGTCATCGCCAGGATCGGCGTATCCTGCCAACCCGGCAGGGCGCGAATGGCGGATGTGGCGTCGAGTCCGTCGAGGTTGGGCATCTGGATGTCCATCAACACCAGGTCGTAGCGGTACCGCCGGGCAAGCTCGACAGCATCGGCTCCATCCACGGCGATATCCACCCGCATGTTGACGCCGTGCAACAGTTCCAGCGCCACTTCCCGATTTATGGGGTTGTCTTCGACAAGCAGCAGATGGGCGCGCTCCGATCGCTCACGCAACCGTGCCTCCGCATCGCCGCCATGAACCACGGCCGGCAGGATTCCCCGGCCACGTTGCAGCCGGGCAGTGAACCAGAACGTACTTCCCTTGCCCGGCACGCTCTCCGCATCAGCCTCTCCACCCATCAATTCGGACAAGCGGCGCGTGATGACGAGCCCCAGGCCCGTCCCCCCGAACTGCCGGGTCGTCGAGGCATCTGCCTGGGCGAAGGATTGGAATAGGGTGGCGAGCTTATCCGGCGCGATGCCGATACCGGTGTCGCGCACTTCGAAGCGCACGAGCAACTCGTCGCCTTGCTCTTCAAGCAGCTTGGCGCCCAGGGTAAGGTGTCCCCGCTCGGTGAATTTGAGTGCATTGCCGGCATAGTTGAGCACCCCCTGGCGAAGGCGCATCACGTCGCCCCGCAGCCAGACGGGCACCGCATCGGTATCGATGTGAATCTCCACACCTTTCTGGCAGGCAGCGTCGGCAAGCAGTGAGCGTACGTGATCGAGAACGGCGGAAAGCGCGAAATCGTTGTGTTCCAGCTGTAACTTGCCGGCCTCGATCTTGGATATATCGAGAATATCGTTGATGATCGAAAGCAGGTGTTTGCCGGCGGCGTTGATCTTCCCCAGTCGGTCTGCCTGTAGCGGCGTCGCTTCGCTGCTCAGGAGGTGGGTGAGGCCGAGGATGGCATTCATCGGCGTGCGTATCTCATGCGACATGTTGGCCAGGAAGGTACTTTTCGCGGCACTCGCCTGTTCGGCCTGTGCCTTGGCCAGCGCGAGGTCTGCCGTACGCTGCCCAACCTCCTCTTCGAGCGTCTGCGTGCGCTGCTGCTGGGCGGCTCGCTGCACGGCGATCTCGGCGACCATGCCATCGAAGGCGTTGGCCAGACGCCCCAATTCATCGCCTTGATGCAACGCGATGGGCACCGGCCGATCGCCCTTGCCAATCGCGTCGACAGCTTGCGTGATCCGGCCGAGCGGCCGGCTGACGATGCGCTGGATAGCGCTGTGCATGATCCATAGACTGGGCAGTATCAGCAGCAGGCCAATCGCCAGCAGTAAGCCGGCACCGAGCAGCATCCGCCGATCGAGGCCGGCTTTCGGCAACAGCGTCACCCAGTACCAGCCCAGGCCATCGATCCGAGTCCAGGCGATCCAATGGGAAGCGTCCGGGGAACGCTGAACGCCGGATGGCAGCCCGCTGTCGCGAATGACCTGCTCCACCTGATCAAGCAACGGGTCGCCCAGCGCGGCAATCGCCAACTGCCCATTTGCCTCGATGATCCGTTGCTGAAGTTGCGGATGCGCGATCAACTGGCTTTTATCATCGATGACCAGGTGATACTCACCGGTTGCACCGTGCTGATCCACTTTGCTCAGCAGGCTGTCAATCGTGATATCGAGGCCGACGGTACCGACCCATTGCCCCTGCCAGTCGAGCGGCTGGATTGCCGAAACCATCCAGGCGCCAGCCTGGGTATCCAGATAGACCGGTGTCCAGAACGGTCGGCGCTCCGGATTTTTGTCCGGTCGCGAATAGGTCATGGTCGGGTAGTCGAAGTTGTCGGTTTGCGGCGTCGCCTGACCACCCCAATCGATAGCGCCGGCGTAGACCATCAGCCCGACCTCCACGAAATCCATGTAGACCGAGAAGAAGGGTGGCACCAGCGCCGGGCCCTGCTCGCGCAGCAGTTCGTAGCTGGCTACCGCCCGCCGCCTGGCTGATACATCGTCGGCGTTACGCAGGTACAGCGTGGGCGCGCGGCGGGGATCGACAAGCGCCGGGCGCAGGCGCCAGAGACCATCCTCGGAACGCGCGAACAGCTCGAAAAAGCGTCGGTCGGCGGCTGCCGGGTTTTGCGCCTGAAGCCGTTCGAGCAGTTCCCCGTGCAAGCGCCGGACGCTATCGTTCGCTTGGCGAAAGATGTCCTGATGCGCCTGCGCGCGAGCCTGTGTCATCTGCCAGAGGGCAACCGACAGTGAATCATCCGTCGCGTTCCGCAGCGCGACAAAACCCAGGCCGGTAAGCAACAGCAACAAGACCAGAATCAATGACCCCATGGAAAACGCGAGGCGGCGGGAAACGCTATCGATCATCAATCTGGATGCAAAAAAGTGGCGGAACAATTCGTTTGCCCGGAGTATCCACGGACGAATAACCCAGCGTCAAGCAGGGTTTATCACCCGAACGATCTTACCTCTGGCAAGCGTTTCCACTTGGCATAGCGGCGGCAGCAGCGCCCCGACTATCTGCCCCGCTGCCGCTTCATCTGCAAGCGCAATTCGCTCCGCCGTGCGGCTCGCCCTAGCTCCCTTGCCCTGCTGCCGCCCCGCAGGCATGGCAGAAACGAGCAAAAGCACTCTTGCGCTCTTTGCATTGGGTGCAATGATCGAACAGGCAGATACCGCAATGCGGACAGAAATCGATGGCGGTATTGGCCAGATCAACGGGGCGTTCGCAGCCGGGACAGACTTTTTTGGCCAGGCGGGCCAAGGCCGTGTCGTAGCTGAGCTCCTTGCGTCGCTCGACATCGGGCATGGCCTCAGCCTGTTTCTGCTTTTCCAGGTAGCGATTCAGCGCAACGATGGCGTAGCGACCAACCAGCACGGTGATGACGATGCCGACCACGTAGCGCACGTAGCCGCCGTAGCTCGGCAGATAGGGCACCAACTCGACGAAGAAGGCGAATAGCGCGAAGTAAATGAAGCCCCAGACAAAAGGCCACCACGTACCGTGACGTTTTTTGGCGAACAGCCAGCCAGCGGCGACGAGCAGCGGCAGGGTCAGCAGCAGGCGGTAACCGAAGACGCGCAGCTCCTGATCGCGCAGCTCGACATCCAGCTTTTGCGTGGCATCCTTTTCCAGTTCATGCAAGTCGCGCTGTGCCCTCGCCTCGGCCTGCCGGGCATCGAGCAAGCTTTGCTGTTGGCGCTCGACATCGGCCAATGCCCTGCGTTCGAGTATCTTCAGTTCTTCGAGCGCCTGGGTCCGTTCGATCAGCTCGCGATCCTGCTCCGGGCGCTGGGTGGCATGGCGGGTCGCCAGCCAGCTGTTGAAAGTGTCTTGTGCGCTTCCGGAATTGGCGCGGGCAGCATTGAGCTTCAACTGTGCCTGATCGTTGGCATCCTGAGCCATTTGCCGTTTTTCCTGCAATCCGCGCAGTTCGGCGCGCAGCTTCTCGGCGGCCGGCTTATCGATGAAATCGTCGAGTGTGTAGTGGTGTTCGACCTTGGGCAGGTTGGCAACGATCGTTCCGCCCAATCCAATCAGGAAGCTCGCGAACACGAATGCCACGATCCACAGCCCGAAACGGAACCATTTCTCCGACAAACGCAGTGCCTTGCTCATGCTTTCACTCCTCCGAAAACCCGCTTGTGGGCAGCACTGACGACCTGCACGCCGAGCAGCGCCAATATACCGCCAACAATGCCAACCGCTGCCTCCATCGCCATCGTCGCCAAGGCACCCAACGAACCGGCGAGACCAGCCACGCCCTCGATACCGTGATGCAGCGACGGGATGCCATGCGCCAGAATGCTGCCGCCCACCAGAAACATTGCTGCGGTGCCGAGTACGGTGAGCAGGCGCATCAGCCGAGGAGCCGCCAGCAGAAGCCCCTTGCCGACGCTTCTGGACATTCCCGACCCCGTCTGCAACAACCAGGCACCGACATCGTCCATTTTCACGATGGCGGCGACGATGCCGTAGACGCCAACTGTCATGATCACGCCAATACCGGCCAGAACGGCCACCTGCGACGAAAACGGTTGCCCGGCAACGGTACCCAGCGCAATGACGATGATCTCGGCGGAGAGGACGAAATCGGTGCGGATCGCCCCCTTGATCTTCGCCGCCTCGAAAGCGGCCAGATCGACTGTTTCATCGGCCACGGCAGCCAGGGTTTCGGCGTGATGCGCGGCATCCGATTCGGCACTGTGCAGCCACTTGTGCGCGAGCTTTTCGACCCCCTCCAGGCACAGGTAGATGCCGCCCAGCATGAGCAGTGGCATGACTGCCCACGGAATGTAAGCACTGATGATCAAGGCGGCCGGCACCAGGATCAGCTTGTTCTTGAACGATCCGACCGCCACAGCCCAGACCACGGGCAATTCGCGTTCGGCGGCCACACCGGCCACCTGCTGGGCATTCAGTGCCAGATCGTCGCCCAACACCCCGGCCGTCTTCTTGGCGGCCACCTTGGTCAGCACGGCGACGTCGTCAAGGATCGTCGCGATATCGTCAATCAATGCAAGCAGGCTGGCGCCGGCCATGGGGAACTCCGTTTTCTATCGGGGCGGCACCGGTTGGGTGCACGAGATCAGTCAGGAATTTGAGAAATCGAAGGACAACTCGCGCAGCCAGTTCGCCCGACGGTCGAATGGCGAGCGCCTGTCATGGTCGACCTGACCCTTGGTCGTCATGTATGGCGGCTGTTTGACGCCGACACAGATTCGCCGGTCGGTGCCCCGTACGCGATAGTTTGGCGGCTGTTGCTGCTGATCCTTGTGCATCGCGCCCTCCTTTTCGATCCGGCATTATGCCATGGTGCTGCAACGCCGCGCGCCTTCTCCGGGGCTTCAGATTTCGCTGAATAGCGTTTCGGCGGGCAGGCGGGACTTCGGCAGCCTGGCGTTGAAGTCCTGATCGCTGCCGTAGCCTAGCGCACACATGACAACCGCGCGCAAGCCCTCTTCCGGCAAGCCAAGCGCCTTGTCCAGAGCCAGGACATCAATACCTTCCATCGGGCAGGCATCGACGCCGAGCGCCGCAGCGGCCTGCATCAGGTTGCCCAGGGCGATGTAGATCTGGCGGTCGGCCCAGGCATCGGCATCCTTCAGCTGGTCGCGGTGCAAGCTGACATAGAAATTGCGCGAATTGGCCTGCCCTGCCCTGGCTTCCGGCGTCGCGAAGCGACCGTCTGCATCCTCCTGGGCCAGCAAGCCGTTCAGATGCGCCTCGTCAAGGGCGGTACGGGCGCAGAAGACCACGACGTGGGAAGCGGCACGCACCTTGCCGGCGTTGTAGGCGAAAGCGCCGTCGAGCGTCGCCGCCAATGTTTCCCTGCCAGCATCGCTACCGGCGATGACGAAGTGCCACGGCTGGCTGTTAACCGAAGACGGCGCGAAGCGCAGCACGGTTTTCAGGTCGGCCAGCACGCTATCTGGAATCTTGCGGGCCGGGTCGAAGGCCTTGCAGGTGCGGCGAGTCGTGGCAATTTGAGCAATATTCATGAGGCGTGTCCTTTGATCAATATCTGCGGTAGAAGATTACGGCTGGCGCTGCGGCAGGTAGAATCGCGCTCCGCACCACTTCGGCGGTCGCCCGCCATTATTACCCAAGATTCCGAATCGCATGTCCGACTACTCAGCCTCTTCCATCCGCGTCCTCAAGGACCTCGAACCCGTCAAGGAACGTCCCGGGATGTACACCCGGACAACCTGCCCGACCCATATCGTGCAGGAAGTCATCGACAACGCGGCCGACGAGGCGCTGGCCGGTTTCGCCAAGAAGATTTCGGTACGTATTGCAGCCGACGGGCTGATCGAGGTTTCCGACAACGGGCGCGGCATCCCGGTCGAGATTCACCCGGAAGAAGGCAAGCCTGCAGTCGAGCTGGTCTTCTGCAAGCTGCACGCCGGCGGCAAGTTCAACAAGAAGGAATCGGGCAACGCGTATCGCTTCTCGGGCGGCTTGCACGGTGTCGGCGTCTCGGTGACCAACGCGCTGTCGACCCGGCTGGAAGTCGAGATCAAGCGCGGCGGCGGCGTGCACAAGATTGTCTTCGCCGACGGTTTCGTCGTCGAGCCGCTGGCCCGCATCGGGGAGGTCGGCCCGCGCACCACCGGCACGACGGTCCGCATCTCGCCTGACCCGAAGTATTTCGACTCGCCCAAGGTCAATCTGGGCCAGTTGGAACACCTGCTGCGCTCCAAGGCCGTGCTGATGCCCAATGTGACGGTCGAACTGGAAATCGAAGGGCAGGACAAGAAGGTTTGGTGCTACCAGAACGGCATGGCCGACTACCTGACCGAAATGATGGTCGGCACGCCGGTGGCGCCGATTTTCGTCGGCGAGAAATACGTCGAAGTCGAGAACGGCTTCGCAGTCGGCGAAGGCGCCACCTGGGCGCTGGCCTGGTTCGAGGAAGGCGGCGGCAAGCCGGAGAGCTACGTCAACCTGATCCCGACCCTCGATGGCGGCACCCATGAGGCCGGCCTGAAATCAGGCGTCTTCGAGGCGGTCAAGGCTTTCGCCGAGCACCACGCCATCCTGCCGGCCAAGGTCAAGCTGGCGCAGGAAGACGTCTGCGGCAAGATGACCTACCTGCTCTCGGCCAAGGTGCTCGACCCGCAGTTCCAGGGCCAGACCAAGGAAAAGCTGACGTCACGCGATGCCTACAAGCTGGTTGCCCAGATGGTGCGCGACCCGTTCGAATTGTGGCTCAACAACCACGCCGATTTCGGCAAGAAGATCGCCGAACTGGCCGTCAAGGCCGCGCAGAACCGCATGAAATCGACGCAGAAGGTCGAGAAGAAGAAATCCTCCGGCATCGCCACCCTGCCCGGCAAGCTGACCGACTGCGAGTCCGATGACATCTCGCGCAACGAACTCTTTCTGGTCGAGGGCGACTCGGCCGGCGGCTCGGCCAAGCAAGGCCGCGACAAGGAAACCCAGGCCGTGCTGCCCCTGCGCGGCAAGGTGCTGAATACCTGGGAAGTCGATCGCGACCAGCTGTTCAAGAACAATGAAGTCCATGACATCTCGGTCGCCGTCGGCGTCGATCCGCACGGCATCGACCAGATCGACACGGTCGATGTCTCCGGCCTGCGTTACGGTCGCATCATTGTGATGTCGGATGCCGACGTCGATGGCTCGCACATCCAGGTGCTGCTGTTCACGCTGTTCCTCAAGCACTTCCCGGCGCTGGTCGAGCGCGGCCACATCCATGTCGCGCAGCCGCCGCTGTTCCGCGTCGACGTCGAAGCCAAGGGCCATACCCGCAAGGTCTATTGCCTTGACGAAGCCGAAAAGGAACAGACCCTGCACAAGCTGCGCGAGGAAGGCGTGCCAGAACACCGGATTACGGTTTCCCGATTCAAAGGCCTTGGCGAGATGAACCCCGACCAGCTCTGGGAAACCACCCTCTGCCCGGACACCCGCCGCCTGGTGCCCTTCCAGGCCGAGCGCGAGACCATCAAACAGATGCATCGCACTTTCACATTGCTGATGGGCAAGGGCGAAGCCTCCGGCCGCCGCGCCTGGATGGAGAAGGATGGCGGCATGGTCGAGGCCGACGTCTGAGCGGAAACAGCTTGCAACACTTTCGGCCCTTGCAGAAATAGCTGGATTACATGTTTGCGCTTTAATCGATTCCAGAGCGGAATGTTCCGCCGGAAACGATCAAGGAGTGCATCATGTTGAAGAATAAAAAACTGCGTTTTGTCGCCGCCATGGCACTGGGTACCAGTATCGCGGCCCTCTCCGCCCCGAGCTTCGCCCAGCGTGGTGGTTGCATGGGTGACGGCCCGATGGGTGGCAAAGTTGCCGACGGCCGCTTTGCCGAGCGCATGCAACAACACCAGCAGCGTCTGCACGATGCCCTGAAGCTGGCGCCGCAACAGGAAGGCGCCTGGACGAAGTTTCAGGAATCCCACCCCTTCGCCGGTAACATCAAGCGCCCGGACCCGGTCGACATGGCCAAGCTGACGGCACCGGAACGCGCCGAGAAGATGCTGGAAATGCAAAAACAGCATCAGGACGCCATGGGCAAGCACGTCGCCGCGATGAAGGATTTCTACGCCCAGCTGACACCGGAACAGAAGAAGGTTTTCGACGAGCACAACATGATGGGCAAGCGCGGCCAGCGTGATGGCATGCGTGGCCCCGGCCCGCAAGGCCCGGCCAATCCGCCGCCTACAAACTGACCTAGCATGCAGCCTAAAGGCCGGTTGACTCCCAACCGGCCATTTTCATGAGCATCGTCGCGATACCCCGCTACGATTCGTTACGCAACGGAGCGCTCGGCCAAGGCTAAAATCGCGCTCTTTCATTCGTACTTGGCGCATTGTGCTTATCTCCGCCCTCCGCAAATCCCTATCGCTCTTCGCCCTGGTTATCGGCGTACTGACCTTGCCCGGTTGCGCCGGCCTGATGGGAAAATCATCGCCCGCCCAAGCTGCCGCTATCGCGCAGAAGCCCAAAATCGGCCTTGCCCTCGGCGGCGGCGCGGCACGCGGTTTCGCCCACATCGGCGTGATCAAAATGCTCGAATCGCACGGCATTTATCCAGATTACGTGGTTGGCACCAGTGCCGGCGCCGTCGTTGGCTCGCTCTACGCGGCCGGCTACGACGCCTACGCGATGCAAAAAATCGCCCAGCAGCTCGACGAAAAGGTATTCGCAGACTGGACCCTGGGTGGACGCGGCCTGCTCAAGGGCGAGGCCTTGCAGGAATACATCAACCAGCACCTCAACAAGCGACCGATCGAAAAGCTCAACCGTCCCTTCGCCACCGTCGCCACCGATCTCAACACTGGGGAGCGCGTCGTCTTCCGCACCGGCGACACCGGCATGGCGGTACGCGCCTCGGCCGCCGTGCCGGGTGTCTTCCAGCCGACGCAGTTCCGTGGTCACAGCTATGTCGATGGCGGGCTGACCAGCCCTGTACCGGTCCAGGCTGCCCGTGAGATGGGCGCTGACATCGTCATCGCCGTCGACATCTCGTCGAAACCCGAGGGCCAACCGACCGACAGCCTGACCGGCATCATGTGGCAGACGACAACCATCATGGGCGGCGCCATCGCCGCCAACGAACTGCGCGGCGCTGATATCGTCATTCGACCCAAGCTGCCCTACGTCAAATCCTGGGACTTCACCGCCCGCAACGACGCCATGCTCGAAGGCGAACGCGCCGCCCAGGCTGCACTCCCTGCCATCAAGCAGAAACTGGCACGCTGACGGCGAGGCGTTGACAGAAAATCAAGCAAGAAAGAGGAAATTCATTCGTCATTGAGATATCCTGTCGATTTTTTGAATCAACAGGTATTCATCAGACGTGATCAGCATCTACCAGCTCAAGCCGCGCTTTCAAGGCCTGCTCCGTCCCCTGGTCGCTTATCTGGCCTCCCGTGGCATCACCGCCAATGCCGTCACTCTGGTAGCCATGACAATCTCCCTTGCTACCGGTACTTGGCTATTTTTTGCTGGCACAGCACAGCCCGCCTTTTTTCTGCTGCTCCCCTTGTGGATGTTCTTGCGCATGGCACTCAATGCCGTAGATGGCATGCTGGCCCGCGAATTCGGTCAGAAATCGAATCTTGGAGCCTACCTCAACGAACTCACCGATGTCTTTTCCGACGCCGCCCTCTACCTGCCATTCGTCCTGATCGCACCATTGGGCTGGGGCAGCGTCGGCAGCATCATTTTTCTCTCCGCCGTTTCCGAGATGGCCGGTGCCCTCGGTCCCATGGTCGGCGCTCCCCGCCAGTACGATGGTCCGATGGGCAAGAGCGACCGCGCGTTTCTGTTCGGAGCTCTCGGCCTTTGGCTTGGGCTGGCCGGCAGTCTGCCGGAGTGGATTTTCTGGCTCTTCCCGATCGTAGCCGCAGCCATTCTCCTCAACATCGTCAATCGCATTCGCAGTGGCCTGGAGGCCGTATCCCAATGACCCGCCCCGTAGAAGAACATTTTTTTTCCACCCACGACGGCGAATCCCTGTTCTATCGCCGCTGGCCCGCCACCACCCCGACGCGCCGCGGCGCCGTGGTCATGTTCCACCGCGGCCACGAGCACGGCGGGCGCATGGCCCACCTGGTCGACGAGCTGGACCTGCCGGAATTCGATTTCTACGCTTGGGACGCGCGCGGCCACGGCCATTCCCCCGGCCCTCGCGGTTACTCCCCCAGCTTTGCCCACTCGGTGCGCGACGTGCAGACCTTCGTCCATCACCTGCGCGACACCTGGGGGCTCGCCGAGGAGGACATGGCCGTCCTCGCCCAGAGCGTCGGCGCCGTATTGATTTCCACCTGGGCACATGATTACGCGCCACGCGTGCGCTGCCTGGTTCTTGCCTCGCCGGCCTTCAAGGTCAAGCTCTACGTGCCCTTTGCCCGTCCCGGTCTGGCCCTGCAGCAGAAACTGCGCGGCAATTTTTTCGTCAATAGCTACGTCAAATCCAAGTTCCTGACCCACGATCCGGCACGGCAGGCTTCCTACGACAGCGATCCGCTGATTTCGCGCCCCATCTCGGTCAATATCCTGCTCGCCCTCTACGCGGCGGCTGAGCGCGTGGTCGCCGACGCCCAGGCCATCACCATTCCCACCCAACTGTTGATATCCGGTGCCGACTGGGTGGTGCATCATGGCCCGCAACACCGTTTTTTCGACCGCCTGGGAACGTCGATGAAGGAAAAACACGTCCTCGACGGTTTCTACCACGACACCTTCGGCGAAAAGGAGCGCAAGCAGGCCACCGACAAGGCCCGTGACTTCATCCTTCGCCAGTTCGCCACCCCCTGGTCGCGTCCGGATCTGCGTCAGGCTCACCGTCGGGGGCCAAGCTTCGACGAAGCCCAGGCCCTGGCGGCCCCCCTGCCCCTCTTCAGTCCGAAGGGTCTCTACTGGGCCGGCTACCGGGCCAACATGAAGCTCGGCGGCGTGCTTTCCGAGGGGGTCGCCCTTGGGCACCGGACCGGCTTCGACTCCGGCAGCACTCTCGACTATGTCTATCGCAACACCCCGGCCGGCCTGGGCCCGCTTGGCCGTGCCATTGATCGCCAGTACCTCGACGCCATCGGCTGGAAAGGCATCCGCCAGCGCAAGGTGCACATCGAGGAATTGCTGCGAGCTACCCTGGAGCGCCTGCAAGCCGAGAAACGCCCCCTGCGCGTCCTCGACATCGCCGCCGGTCACGGTCGCTACGTACTGGAGGCCCTGACTCAAGGGCCGCGGCCCGAATCCATCCTGCTGCGCGACTTCAGCGAACTCAACGTTAAGCAGGGCAGTGCGCTCATCACCGAGAAAGGGCTTGCCGATATAGCCCGCTTCATTCAGGGCGATGCCTTCGACCGGGCCAGCCTCGCTGCCGTGACGCCAAGGCCCACCGTCGGCATCGTCTCCGGCCTCTATGAACTGTTCCCTGACAACGATGCCGTCGCCACATCCCTGGCCGGCCTTGCCGACGCCGTGGAACCTGGCGGCTACTTGATCTACACCGGCCAACCCTGGCACCCGCAGTTGGAACTGATCGCCCGCGCCCTGACCAGCCATCGCGGCGGTCAGGCCTGGGTGATGCGCCGTCGGACCCAAGCGGAGATGGATCAGCTGGTAGCCGAGGCCGGTTTTGACAAGATCGAGCAGCGCATCGACGAGTGGGGCATTTTCACCGTCTCCCTGGCGCGGCGCCGGACGGCATGACCTCAGCAACAATACCCCTAGCCCCCCCCTTGCCGTGGCGCCGAAGTATTGCCTGGCTGCTCTTTCTTGGCCCCTTCTTCTTCCTCAGCTACGGTTTCGCCAACCACCTGGCGGCAGAGCGTGCCGTGGTGGACAGCCTGTTCTACGACTGGGAGCGGCATATCCCCTTCCTGCCTTGGACCATCCTGCCCTACTGGTCAATCGACTTGCTCTACGGCCTCTCCTTCCTCTGCTGCCGTGATGCCCGCGCTGTGGACCGCCATGCCCTGCGCCTGCTCTCCGCGCAACTGCTGGCGGTCGCCTGCTTCCTCGCCTTCCCGTTGCGTTTTGCCTTCGAGCGCCCAACATCCGACGGGCTGTTCGGCGCCCTCTTCGACGCTCTCAGGAGCTTCGACCAACCCTACAACCAGGCGCCTTCGCTGCACATTGCCCTGCTCATCCTCATCTGGATACAGTTCGCCCGCTTGCCGGGAGGACCGATTTTGCGTCTCGTCATTCACGGCTGGGCGCTGCTCATCGGTATTTCGGTGCTGACTACCTGGCAGCACCATTTCATCGACGTGCCGACGGGTGCTGCGCTCGGCCTCTTCTGCCTGTGGCTGTGGCCGGAAGCCGGAACCTCCCCCTTCGCCGCCGCCAACCCCATCCAGGCCCCTCGCCGCCGGCTGGCCGTGCTCTACGGGGTCGGTGCCGCCCTTGTCGGGACAAGCATCGCATTCATCGACAGCGCCGCCCTATGGCTTGGCTGGCTGGCCATCGCCCTGGCGCTAGTCGGCTGGAACTACGCTTGGTGCGACGCCGCCGGCTTCCAGAAGCAGGCGGGGCGGCACAGCCTGGGCGCGGCCCTGTTGCTGGCCCCCTACACCCTCAGCGCCTGGCTCAATTCGCGCTGGTGGACCCGGCGCCGGCCGGCACCCGACTGTATCGTCGATGACGTCTGGCAGGGGCGTCTGCCCACCTCGGCCGAAATGAAGGCGGGCGGCTTCACCGCCCTCTGCGATCTCACCGCAGAATTGCCGGCGCCCTTCGGTCCCTGGCGCTACGTATGCCACCCCTGGCTAGACCTGGTAGCGCCCACGGCTGAGCAACTACTGGCTGCCGCCCGCAGCATCGAAACACTGCATGGCCGGGGCCCGGTGCTGGTGGCTTGCGCCTTGGGTTATTCGCGCAGCGCCGGGGCGGTAGCGAGCTGGCTGCACCTTACCGGCCGCACCGAAAGCATGGCCGCAGCCCTGGCCCTGCTGAGCGAGCGCCACCCGGCAGTGGTTGTTACCCCCGGCCTGCGGGCCGTTCTGGCCGAGGTCGAAAGCCTCATCGCCCAGGGCGGCAGCCATGCCTGAACAGCGGCGTTCCCCCAGCGAGGCAGCCGCCCAGGCGGCAATAGCAGCGGCCTTGCTCGGCCTTGGGCGGTCGTTGGAGCGCGGCAGCCTGCTGCTCACTGCCGCCGCCTTCGTCGCCCTCGTCGCCGTACCGCTTGCCATCCTACCTCGTCTATGCCTCTGCCTGGCGGTAGCCGCCGGCCTCGCCGCGCAGTTCTTCGCCCTGCGCACCGCTTTCGACCAGCCTCTTTTCGCCGCCTGGGCACACCGCTGGCGAACCGCCGAAGCCGACCCGGAGGATGACCTGATCACCTTCGACAGCGCCCTCGCCGCCGCCGGCCTGCGCCCCACCGCCACCGGTCCGCTGCGCCCCTTGATCGAGCGTATCGCCGGCGCCCGCCGCCTGCTGCGACGCCAGGGCTGGTGCTGCGGCGTGCAAATCGCCGGATGGCTGGCCGCCTGTCTGACCATCGCCCTGACTTCCTGATTTCGCCGGAGACCCCGTCCATGATCTTGGAACGCGTCGTCGCTGCCAGCATCTGCAATTTCGCCAAGCTCCTCACCGGCGTGCGCGCCCGCTGGGCCGGCGGACTCCCCGACGACAAGGTGCGCATCTATTACGGCAACCATCGCAGCCATGGCGATTTCGTTCTCATTTGGGCGACCCTGCCCAACCGGCTGCGAACAAGGACCCGGCCGGTGGCCGGTTCGGACTATTGGCTGACGAGCAACCTGCGCAGCTACATCATCAACCGCGTCTTCCGCGGCGTGCTGGTCAACCGCCAAGGCGGGCGGGCCGCCGACCCCATCGGCCACATGGGTGAGGCACTGGCAGCGGGCGATTCCCTCATCCTCTTCCCGGAGGGGACGCGCAATCTGGGCGACGGCCTGTTGCCCTTCAAGAGCGGTCTGTTCCATCTGGCTCGCGCCAACTCTGACATCGAGATGATCCCGGTATGGATCGAGAACCTGGGACGGGCCATGCCCAAGGGTTCCCTGATACCCCTTCCGCTATTGTGCTCCCTGACTTTCGGCCCGCCTGTCACTCTGGCGCCAGATGAGGACAAGGAAGCCTTCCTCGCCCGGGCTCGCCAGGCCCTCATCGATCTGGCGCCACCTGCCGACTAACCCAACTGATGCAGCCCCTGACCATGTCCCCTTCGGAAACCCTGATTGCCCTCTTTGGCGGTGTTTTCGCCGTCCTTGTCGTAGCCAGTCTCATCGGCGGCGCCTTGCGCTGGCGCCTTCAGCCCGGCCAGTCCTCCGCCGTCGTGGATAACCTCAATTCCCGCATCAAGGCCTGGTGGTGGATGATCGGCCTCCTCGCATTGGCGTTCTGGGGTGGCAAGAACGGGGTCATCGCACTCTTCGCCTTCATTTCGTTCCAGGCGCTGCGCGAATTCATCTCGGTCACCCATACCCGTATCGGCGACCACCGAGCCCTGCTCTGGTGCTTCTTCTGCTTTCTGCCACTACAGTACTGGCTGATCGCCATCGACTGGTACGGCCTGTTCTCCATCCTGATCCCGGTGTACGCCTTCCTGCTGCTTCCCATTTCCGCAACTCTGGGAGCGGACACCACCCGCTTCCTGGAGCGAGCGGCCAAGGTACAGTGGGGGCTGATGATCTGCGTCTACTGCATCTCCCATGTGCCCGCCTTGCTGACTCTGGAGATTCCCGGTTTCGCGGGCCGCAATCCGCAACTAATCGTTTTCTTGGTGCTGACGGTGCAATCGAGCGACGTTTTCCAGTACGTATGGGGCAAGCTCTTCGGCAAGCATAAGCTATCTCCGGAAATATCCCCCTCCAAAACCCTGGAGGGACTGGTCGGTGGCGTACTGACGTCCACCGCCGTCGGCGCCGCTTTGTGGTGGATAACCCCCTTCAACGTCTGGCAGGCAGCTTTCATCGCGCTCGTCATCAACATCCTCGGCTTCTTCGGCGGCTTCGTGCTGTCAGCCATCAAGCGCGACCGTGGCCTGAAAGACTGGGGCGCCATGATCGAGGGGCATGGCGGCATGCTGGATCGCGTCGACTCGATCAGTTTCTCGGCACCGATCTTCTTCCATATCGTGCGCTACTGGTGGGTACCGGGCTGACCCGGCGCGCGGAATAAGCCCCAAAGCCTTGCCGATTTCTGCCAGAATTTGGGTTTCAGCACTCATCCAGTGGATTCACCATGACCTACAAAGTCTTTGTCGATGGCCAGGAAGGCACTACCGGCCTGCAGATCAACGAATACCTCGCCCAGCGCAGCGATGTCGAAGTCCTCAAGATCGACGCCGACAAGCGCAAGGACCTGGCCGAGCGCAAGCGCCTGATCAACGCCTCCGACGTGACTTTCCTGTGCCTGCCCGACGAGGCGGCGAAGGAGTCGGTATCACTGGTCGACAACCCGAACACCTGCGTCATCGATGCCTCGACCGCACACCGCGTCAATCCGGCGTGGACCTTCGGCCTGCCGGAACTGGCCAAGGACCAGCGCGCCAAGATCAAGGCCTCCAAGCGCATCGCCAACCCGGGCTGCCACGCCACCGCCTTTATTCTGGCCCTGCGCCCGCTGGTCGAAGCCGGCCTGCTGCCGGCCGCCACGCAGATTGCGGCCAACTCCATCACCGGCTATTCCGGTGGCGGCAAGTCGATGATCGCCGACTACGTAGCCGCTGAGAGCGACAAGGCCCGCCTCAAGGCACCCCGCCCCTATGCGCTGGCCCTGGCCCACAAGCATCTCCCGGAAATGCAGGCCTATACGGGACTGACCGTGGCCCCGATCTTCCAGCCCATCGTCGGCCCGTTCTACAAGGGGCTGGCCGTGACCGCCTATATCCATCCACAGCAGTTCAGCCGCCAGGCGACGCTGGCCGATGTGCAGAAGATCATTGCCGACTACTACGCCGGCGAGCGCTTCATCAACGTGCTGCCGGTCGATCTTGGAGTGACTACCGAAGGAGGTTTCTACAACGTCGAGGCCAACAACGATACCAACCGAGTCGACATCGCTGTCTTCGGCAACGAAGAACGGATGATGCTCATCGCCCGCCTCGACAACCTCGGCAAGGGCGCCTCCGGTGCTGCGGTACAGGCCATGAACGTGCACCTGGGCGTCGAAGAAAGCCTCGGCCTGGTTTGAGCCGGTAGTTCCCAGACAAAAAAGGGCGGCCAATTGGCCGCCCTTTGCTTTTCTCCGTCGCCTTATCGGCCGTTACCGAGTCCGTCGGCGTAATCGCGCGCATATTGCAGGCTGGCCTGCTCCAATACCTGGGCGATGCGTTCGCTACTGGAGGCGACGTGCTGGGCCGACCTGCTCTCCCGGCGCTCGGCCTTCCCCAGTTCGGCGATGGCGCTTTCAAAGAATATCCATTGATTCCGGGCCAGGCCGATAGCCTCACGGCTCGCCTGCGAATTCTCGCGTGCCGCATCCAGCTCGCGCAAACCGCTGGCGAACTCCTTCCGCGCCTGCTCGATATCGACCGACACGCCCTGTGTGAGCTTGCCGTCGTAGGCCTGGAGGTAGAGACGCGCCAGGCGCTGCGATAGCATGTTGAGACGCGACGAGAGGTCGAGTAATCGACCGACCGGTGTTTCGCTCTCACCTTCGATCAACATGGCCAGTTTTCCGGCATGCGTCATCAGTTCATCGGCAAGCTGGCCGACTCGCTCGGCAGAAGCGGAATCCGGGGCCTTCTTGAGCGATGCGCGCATTTCCTGCCATAGTCCTTCACTGCGCGCATAAGTGCGCTGAATGCTGGATTTCCGGGCCTGGCGCGAGAGCCGCGCGAATTCGGCATCGACATCGCCGATGCCGGCATCGATCTGTTGTCTGGCCGCCCCTCCATTCAGCCCGATTCCGGATTGCCAATAGAGCTTGGCCAGCCGCTGCGACTGCATGCGCACTCTGCCTGCACTCGCGATGTCCTGGGCAAGCGTGGCAGCATCGCTCTGTTTGACTGAGGAAACGGGCTGGGCAAGGGCATGGGAGGCAGGCGCGACGATGAGCAACGACGACGAAAGTAAAACGGCACCGCTAAAACGGATGAGACCAGACAAGGGCATGTCGAAACACTGTGATGATGAGAGGAATTCGCATTGGACCACCTCAATGTTTCAGCGCTTTGACATGCGAGCAGCATCCCCTATCATGGAACACCCAGCAAGGAACCATCAGGACGCCGCAATGCCCGCCAAATCAACCAAATTCTGCCTTGGTGCCTGCATTGCCGCAGCCCTGATGCTATTCGGCACAAGCGCATCCGCTCAATCGATATTGATCGACAGCCGCAGCGCAACCTACGGCGATCCGTGGCCGGCCAGCAGCAAAGGCCCCACCGCCACCATCCTCAACACCCGGACGCTGGTCACTTTCAACAGCCTGCCGGCCGAGGGCGACTACGAAGTGATCGGCCGCATCGAAGTCTATTCGCGCTGGTTCGGCAGTACGCGCAAGGCGATGACCCTGCTCGGCGAAAAAGCGCGCAGCATGGGCGCCAACGCGGTGGTCGAAACCGGCGTCTGGCTGGCCCCGGCCTTCCCGGCCACCGTGACGCCGCACGGCACCGGCATCGCGGTGCGCATCAACGATCACCAGCTTCTCGAAAGACTGGCTGATTCCTCCAGCACATGGGAGTGAAAATGGCTTACGTCATCGGACACATCACCGTCAAAGACCCGGTCAAATGGGCCGAATACCGCGCCCAGGTACCGGCCACGCTGGCCCCCTGGCAGGCCGAACTGGTTTTTCGCGGCGAACGGCTGGCCGTGCTTGCCGGCGCGCATCGGCACACCGATACCGTGGTCATTCGCTTCCCCTCCCGAGAGGCCATCGACGGCTGGTACGACTCGCCGGCCTACCAGGCGTTGATTCCGCTGCGTCGGGAAGCGGCCGATCTCGATCTGGTCAGTTTCGCGGAAAGCTGAAGCGGACCCCGTCCCGTCGTCGGTTGATGGCATGATGTCGGCAACCCGCCGACGCGCAAGGAGCCAAGCCCATGCCCCAGCTGCCTGAATCACACCCGATCAACCTCGCCCTGCAGGGTGGCGGTGCGCATGGCGCCTTCACCTGGGGCGTGCTCGATGCCCTGCTCGAAGACACCCGCTTCACTTTCGAGGGCGTCAGCGGCACCAGCGCCGGCGCCATGAACGCCCTGTGCCTGGCACACGGCCTGATGACCGGCGGCCGCGAAGGTGCCCGCGAAACACTGCGCGCCTTCTGGAGCGGCATTGCCGACCTCGTGCCTTTGCCCACCCCGAGCGGCACCCCGGGGGCCATTTCGCCGGCGCTCAAAATGATGCTGCAGTGGACCAACTATCTGAGTCCGGAGCAGATCAACCCCTTCGACCTGAATCCGCTGCGCGACCTGATCGCCTCCCGCTTCGATTTCGAACGCCTGCGCCGCGACAGCCCGGTCAAGCTGTTCATCGCCACCACCCACGCCAATTCCGGCAAGCTGCGCATGTTCGGCAACCGTGAGTTGTCAGCCGACGTGTTTCTCGCCTCGGCCTGCCTGCCCACCATCCACCGTACCATCGTGATCGACGGCGAACCCTACTGGGACGGTGGCTACAGCGCCAATCCGGCCGTCTTCCCGCTGTTCTACGACTGCCGCACGCCGGACATCCTGCTCGTCCTGCTCACCCCGCTGCGTTATGCCGAAACGCCGGAAAGCGCCGAGGACATCCGCACCCGGCTGCGCGAGCTGTCCTTCAACGCGACCTTCCTGCGCGAAATGCGGATGTTTGCCCATTTGCACGAGCACATAACCATGCCCAAGCTACCCGCCTGGCTGCTCGACAAGCTGCCCATCGCCCGCTTCGAGCGCCGGCTGGCCGGGCTGCGCTTCCACGCCATCAGCGCCGAGCACGTTCTGGGCGAAATGCCTTCGGACAGCAAGTTGGCCGTCAGCCATGCCTTCTTCGAAGACCTGTTCGCCGTCGGCCGCGCCCATGCCCGACGCTGGCTGGAACAGCACGGGCCGCAAGTCGGCAAGCAGCCCAGCCTCGACCTGGCCAGCCTCTTTTATTGACCGCCAGCGGGGCGGAGACGGGTAAACTCCCGCCTCATGACCCTCGCCACACCTCGCATCCTCAGCGTCATCCCGCCGATGACGCAGCTGAACACCCCCTACCCGGCCACCGCCTACCTGACCGGTTTCCTGCGCGAGCGCGGCTTTCACGCCGAGCAGACCGATCTGGCGCTGGCCCTTGTGCTCGATCTGTTGTCGAAGGAAGGGCTGCCCAAGCTCAAGGCAGCGGCCGAGGCCATTCCGCCCAAAAAGCGTTCGCCGACGCTGAAGACCTTTCTCAACCAGTTCGACCGCTACCTGGCCGCCATCGGCCCGGCCATCGCCATGCTCCAGGGGCGCGACGGTTCAATCGCCCACCGCATCTGCTCACGGGCCTTCCTGCCCGAGGGGCCACGCTTCGCGGCGCTCGACAACTACGCCGACGACGAAGGCGGCGATCCGCTGGCCTGGGCCTTCGGCGCCCTTGGCGTCCAGGACCGGGCGCGACACCTCGCCACCCTGTTTCTCAACGACCTGGCCGACGTACTGCGCGAAGCCGTCGACACCCGCTTCGAGTTCGTCCGCTACGGCGAATCGCTGGCCCAGAGCCAGGCCAGCTTCAACCCGCTGGCCACCGCGCTGGCCGCCCCGCCAACGCTGGTCGACACCACGCTGGAAAAACTGACGCTGCAGGCCATCGAACACAGCCGGCCCGACGTCGTGCTGCTCTCCGTCCCCTTCCCCGGCTCGGTCTATGCCGCCTTCCGCATCGCCAAGACGATCAAGGCGCACTTCCCGGCCATCGTCACCGTGCTCGGCGGCGGCTACGTTAATACCGAATTGCGCGAACTGGCCGAACCGCGCGTCTTCGACTATTTCGACTACGTGACGCTCGACGACGGCGAAAAGCCCTTGCTCGCGCTGTTCGAATATTTAGCCGGCAAGCGCCCGCGGCTCAATCTGGTGCGTACCTTCGCCCGGGTCGATGGCGCCGTGCGTTACTTCAACTGCGGCGAAATCGACATCCCGTTCGAAGAAGTCGGAACCCCAACCTGGGACGGCCTGCCGCTCGACCGCTACCTGTCGCTGCTCGACATGCTCAACCCCATGCACCGCCTGTGGTCGGACGGGCACTGGAACAAGCTGACCGTCGCCCACGGCTGCTACTGGAAGAAATGCAGCTTCTGCGACGTCAGCCTCGACTATATCGGCCGCTACGATGCGGCCAGCGCCAAAACGCTGGTCGACCGCATCGAGCGCATCGTCGAGGAAACCGGCCACACTGGCTTCCATTTCGTCGACGAAGCCGCGCCGCCCAAGGGCCTGCGCGCCATGGCCGAGGAGTTGCAACGGCGCAACCTGGCCATCTCCTGGTGGGGCAACATCCGCTTCGAAAAATCCTTCACGCCGGAACTCTGCCTGCAACTGGCCGACAGCGGCTGCATCGCCGTCTCCGGCGGGCTGGAAGTCGCTTCCGACCGTCTGCTGACATTGATGAAGAAAGGCGTCTCGGTCGACCAGGTGGCCCGCGTCACCCGCGCTTTCACTGATGCTGGCATCCTGGTGCATGCCTACCTGATGTACGGTTTTCCGACGCAGACCATACACGACACGGTCGATGCGCTCGAATACGTCCGCCAGCTATTCGCCGAAAACTGCATCCAGTCCGGCTTTTTCCATCGTTTCGCGTGCACCGTGCATTCGCCGGTCGGCAAGAACCCCGAGGAATACGGCATCAAGCTGCAACCGCTGCCACCGGGCAAATTCGCCAAGAACGACGTGCATTTCATCGATCCCACCGGCGTCGACCACGACCGCCTGGGCAAGGCGCTGAACAAGGCGCTGTACAACTACATGCACGGCATCTGCCTCGATCAGGATGTGCGCAGCTGGTTCGACGACCGCGTCCCCAAGCCGCGCGTCGGCCGCAACTTCATCGCCAAGGCGCTCGGCGCCCACTACGGCTAAGTCCATGCGCATTCGCGATGACACCCCGCCAACCCCGCGCGGCCTGCGCGTGGCGCTGCTATTCGCCCTCGCCGCCCAGCGCTTGAGCGATTTTTACGAGCACGGGCAATGGCTGACCGAGGCGCAAGGCGCCACGCTGGCCGCCGACTGGCTGGCGCGCTCGAAAAATGCCCTGCCGCTCAACGAGCGCCGCCACATTTCAGCCCTCAGCGACCAGTTGGCACGCCAGATCGCCAGCAGCCTTTCCCGCGAAGCTGGGCTGTTCGCCGCGCATGAAATGACGGAAGCCCTCGACCCAAACTACCATTCGGAATTCGCCCAGACCATCCTCGCCGAATGCGAAAAGCTGCTCGCCGGCGATCCGGCCAGCTGAGCGCCCTGCCACCGGTTCAGGCTGAATCAGAAAGGCCGCCCGAAAAAAGACCCGCAGCGAGCGGGTCTTTCCCAGGCTCCGGTTACCCGGAAAACGAGCCTTACAGCAGTTCGGCCGGAATGTTGCCGCCATTGGCGGCCAGTTTCTGCAGAACCGTCTTGTGCAGCCAGATGTTCATCTGCGCGGAATCGCTCATCTTCTCAGCCGGGCAACCCAACTCGCCTGCCAGTTCCTTACGGGAAGCCAGGCTGCTGTCCAGGCCCAGCAACTTGAGCAGATCCACGATCGACACCTTCCAGTTCAACTTCTCGGGGTGGGTGCCCGCCAGAGACTCCATTTTCGCCATGACATCGACCACGCTGATCGCCACCGGAGCGGCCGGCGCAGCGGCCTGGCTTGCGCCTGCCGGTGCGGCCTCAACAGCGGCCGCCTTGTCTTCCCCACCAAAACCCAGCTTTGCCAGAATGCTACTGAAGATTCCCATATCGACTCCTGTCGGTGAATGTCGCGCAGCGACACGATGAATGAATATCGATGGTAGCCGGCCCATGTTGCCAAGAGTGTGAATATTCTTTAAACGATTTTTACAAAACCTGCGAAATACTGTTTTCCCGGCGCCCCGCCTGCCCTTGCCGAACAACGCCCCGGCTAGCCAGCCATGGCACTCTGCGCTACAGTCAGCCGCCTCACGCGCCCATCTGCACACGCCCCTCTGCCTTGAACCCGCTTCCAACGCTCCTGCTGGCCGCATTCCTTGCCCTTCCGGCTCCCGCTTTTGCCCTCAGCGATGCGCCGCTCCGGGTTCTTTCGTCGTACATCGACAGCAACGCCAATTGCTCCGAGCAGATCGCCGACTGGAACCGCAAGAACGGCAAACGGGCGATCGCCGGCGAGATAAGCCGCGAGTTCTACTATCGCGTGCTGGGTTTTCTTGATTGGGGAGCCTGTGGTCGGCCGTACTTCAAGCCGATATTCATCGAATTGCAAAAGGCTTGGACGATCTATTCGAATCGGCGAGTCACGGAGGCGGAATACACCGCCAAGGAAGCCGAGTTGATCAACCTGCTGTTTTCCGCCCTGCAAGCCGGTGATGCCGGTGAAGCAATGGTCAGGCGCTACGAGCAGACCATTGCCGCGAAGCTGATCCGTCTGGAACCAGAACGCCAGTTCTTCAATTGCACCTATTTTGGCGACCAGCCGAAATGTACCGACTAAACGGCACGACAATCCCTGCCGACGGGCGGCAGCCGTGATAAATTCGCCCCCGACCAGAAATTGATCCCCCAGCCAGCAATGAACGACCAATTCGACCTTTTTTCCTCCGAGGCCAAGCTGAAAGCAGAAGAGCAGCAATCCGCCACAGTGGAAACCCCCGTACAGCCCCTTGCCGACTCTGCAGCTGAGCTCACAGCCGCCCCGATAGAGCCGACCGGCGAAGACGACATCCTGTCCGGCGACGAACCGCCGGAACTCCCCCCCGCCGCGACCGGCCCGGCCGACGACATTCCGCCGCCCGCCGACTACGCCGCCCGCCGCTACCTCGAATACGCGATGAGCGTCGTCACCGGCCGCGCCCTGCCCTCGGTAGCCGATGGCCAGAAGCCGGTGCAGCGCCGCATTCTGTACGCCATGCACCGCATGGGCCTGTACAAGAGTCCCAAACATGTGAAGTCGGCCCGTGTCGTCGGCGACGTGATCGGTAAATACCACCCGCACGGCGATTCGTCGGTGTACGACGCCATGGTCCGCATGGCGCAGGACTGGAGCCTGCGCTACCCCATCGTCGACGGCCAGGGCAACTTCGGCTCGCGCGACGGCGACAACGCGGCCGCCATGCGGTACACCGAAGCCCGCCTGACACCCATCGCCGAACTGCTGCTGTCCGAACTCGACGAAGGCACGGTGGACTGGAAGCCGAACTACGACGGCGTCAACGACGAGCCCTGCCTGCTCCCCGCCCGCCTGCCCTTCTGCCTGCTCAATGGCGCCTCGGGCATCGCGGTCGGCATGGCCACCGAAATCCCGGCCCACAACCTGCGCGAAGTGGCTCACGCTGCCGTCAGCCTGATCCGCAACCCGGAAACCACCGAGGACGAGGTGCTGGCGATGATCCCCGGCCCCGACTACCCGGGCGGCGCGCAGATCATCTCGTCGGCCGAGGAAATCGCCGCCACCTACCGCAGCGGTCGTGGCAGCCTGCGTGTGCGCGCCAAGTGGAAGATCGAACCGCTGGCCCGCGGCCAGTGGCGCCTGGTCATCACCGAACTGCCGCCGGGCGTTTCGACCGCTACGGTGATGTCGGAAATCGAAGCCTGTTCCAACCCGGTGGCCAAGGAAAAGGCCGGCAAGAAGGTGTTCACGCCGGAACAGCTCAACCTGAAGGCCGCCTTCCTGTCGGCTATTTCGGAATCCGGCGTGCGCGACGAATCGGGCAAGGAGCACGACGTCCGCCTGGTCATCGAGCCGGCCTCGTCGCGCCAGGGCCAGGACGATCTGGTCCGCCTGCTGCTCGCCCACACCAGCCTGGAAACCAACGCCTCGATCAACCTCACCGTGCTCGGTGTCGCCGGCGCCCCGCGCCAGGCTTCGCTGTACTCGACCATTTCGGAGTGGTGCCGCTTCCGGCTGACCACCGTCGAGCGCCGCACGCGGCATCGCCTGAGCGCCGCCGAAAAGCGCATCCATATCCTCGAAGGCCGGCAGGCCATCCTGCTCGACATCGACCGCGTCATCAAGGTCATCCGCGAGTCGGACGATCCCAAGGCCGACCTGATCGCCGCTTTCAAGCTGAGCGAAATCCAGGCCGAGGACATCCTGGAAATCCGCCTGCGCCAGTTGGCCAGACTGGAAGGCATCAAGATCGGTGAGGAACTGGCCAAACTGCGTGAGGAAGCAGCCAGCCTGAACAAGCTGCTCGATTCCGAAGATGCCCTGCGCGCCTGCGTTGCCGCCGAAATCGAAGCCGACGCCAAGAAATACGGCGACGACCGCCGCACGCTGATCGAGGCCGACGCCAAGGTCACGCTGTCCGACACCAAGAGCCTGTCCATCCCCGATGAACCGACCACGCTGATCGTCTCGAAACATGGCTGGTTGCGCTCGCGCTCCGGCCACAACATCGATCCGACCCAGCTCACCTTCCGCTCCGGCGACAGCCTGCTCGCCTGCATTCCGTGCCGCACCGTCGACGCGCTGATCATCCTCGACCATCTCGGCCGCGCCTACTCCATTCCGGCGGCAGACATCCCCGGCGGCAAGGGCGACGGCGTGCCGGCCACGTCACTGGTCGACTTCCAAGACGGCGGCAAGCTGTGCCTGGCGCTGGCCGTTTCCAACGACAAGTTCTATCTGATCGCCGGCGATGGCGGTTATGGTTTCCGTGCCAAGGGCGAGGACTTCCTGTCGCGCGGCAAGGCCGGCAAGGCTTTCCTGACCCTGGGCGACGGGGAATCCCCGGCCATCTTCCAGCTCGCCCCGGCGGCCGGGGAGATAGCCTGTATCACCCGCGACGGCCGAGCCCTGGTCTTCCCCATCGATGAAGTCCGGCAACTCGCCAAGGGCCGGGGCCTCAAACTGATCGATGCCGATCCGGGCAAGACGGCGCTCGAAGAAATCGTACCGGTCGTCGACGGCATTGCCGGCAAGCTGAAGGGCGAGCGACTCGAACTCTGCCGTGGCAACCGCGGCGGCAAAGGCAAGCCGGTCAAGGCTCCGCGCAAATAGTCCTCGCCGGGCACCGTTCATTCGGAACCACGCAAATTGCGGACACAAAAAAGCCGAGGTCAGCCTCGGCTTTTTTACTGCGCCACGACAACCGTCGCGACACAAACTCAGGCGGCAGCTTTCCCGGTATGCATGGCTTCCACTTCCTCATGCTCCCAGGTCTTGATGGCATCGGAGACCACGCGCAATTTTTCGTGCGCGTCGGGTTGGTGATGATGCTCTTCGGCAAAATGCTCGATGGCCTCGTGGATGGCCTCCGCCTTCGTGTGGGCGTGATGATGTTCGGACATGCTGTTTCCCCTTACTGTTTTAGCAAAGAAAAAGCCCTTGCGAACAAGGGCTTTGATCTTTCGCGTATCAACTCCGGCGACTTCCGGCAGCCTTAGGCAGCCTTCTTGCCCTTGGCCGGAACGGCGACGACGTTGGCAGCCTTCAGCGTGGCGCTGGTAGCGGCGGCAACGCTGGCTTCGGCGACTTCGGCAGCCTGCTTGGCAGCCTTGTTCAGGCCTTCGTAGGCTTCGTTGGCGGTCTTGATGGCGGTCTTGACGGCAGCGACGGCCACTTCGGAACCAGCCGGAGCGGATTCGAGCGCCTTTTCAACCAGGCCGGAAACCTTGGCGTTGGTTTCAGCAACGTGCGATTCGACTTCCTTGGCAATCTTGTCCTTGGTTTCGGACGCGATGGCGATCACGTTGCGGGAGTATTCCATGCCCTTTTCCAGCGACGGAGCCGACAGTTCCTTGTGGATGGAAACGAAGGACTGGACATCCTTGGCGCCCAGCAGCGTGGTTACGTTGGCCAGGGAGGCTTCGAAAACGGAACGGGCGGCGGCCAGGTTCAACAGGGCCAGGCGCTCGATACCGTCGAACGTGGTGTTGGCAAAAAACAGGGCGAAATTGAAACCGGACTTGGCGAAATCTTCGGGTTTGGTGAACATGGCGCTTCTCCTGGAGTTGGGGTGATTTTGTTACCACGGCCATTTATGTTGCACCGCAGCATGACCCAATTCTAACCAGCAGAGAACGAATGTCAACAATTTTGTGCAGCGCAACAAATATTTAACAAAGCGCTGAAAACCCGTTTACGCTTGGGGAACCAAACCATCCAGCCCCATCTGTCCGATGATCCTGCTCATCGCATCCGCGGCGCCGAGCGGCAGGTAATAATCCACCATATTGCTCAACTGGGTACGTGCCGGATTGATCTCGACCGTCGGGATGCCGCTACTGGCAGCGAAAACCACCGGCTGCACGATGTAAGGAAAGATGCTCGAAGTACCGATACTGAAAACGATATCGAACCCCTCCTGAAAGGCATCGATGAATCGGTCGAGTTCGTCCTCGGGCAACGCTTCGCCAAACAGCACGACCTTGGGGCGCAGCACGCCGCCGCAGGAGGGGCAGCACGGCGGCACCTCCCGTCGACTCATGTCACCGGCCATCTCCTCGTGCTCGCAAATCGTGCAGGCCAGTTCCTGAAGGTTGCCGTGAATTTCGACGATATCGGTGCTGCCAGCGGCACGATGCAGGCCGTCGACGTTCTGGGTAAACACCATGGCGCGTTCCAGATAACGTTCGAGCAGGGCAATCGCCCGATGGGCCGCGTTGGGCCTGGCACCACGACAATTTTCCTCGATCTGGATCAGGTATTTCCAGGTGATATCCGGGCGTACGGAAAACACTTCGCCAGATAGTGCCTCCTCGATGCGTAGCCCCTCGTCGGTCACCTCGCTATCGTAGAGCCCCCCGACCCCGCGGTAGGTCGGCAAACCGGAATCGGCGGAAATACCTGCCCCGGTAATGAATAAGGCACGCCTGGCACCTTCGAGATGTCGCGCAATGGCCGAAATGTCGGCCTCGATACGGGTCTCGTCAGTCATTTTCCGATATGCGCCTTACTGGATCAGGAATTTGGTGAACAGGACTTCCTTGACGCCCGTTTTCCGTTCTTCATGGATGATGTGGTTGCTCAAATCGATGATTTCCTCGACCAACTCCTTCTTGCCTTCCAGCGTACGCAGACGCCCTTCGTTCTTGCCGGACATCAGCAAAATGATTTCATGCTGGATCTTGGGCTTGTAGAGCAGCAATTCATGCATGGCCTCCGGTGTTCCTGTCTCGAATACAAGGCCGAACTGGACGTAGGCTTTGTCGCCCAGGTTGAAGGTAAAGACCATCGGTTCCGGAGCACCGCCGCCCCCATCCGATGCCCACGCCATGGGAGACCCCAGGCCGAGGAGAATGACGCCCAGCGCCAGAAGTGTCTTGTGTATCCGGATCATCATGGGAAGGAATACCTCGAATTCAAGTACGTTCTTGCTGTTCGAAACGCCGTTTATACCTTCTGAAGGTGAAAATTGCCATCGGAACGCCTCACAGTCCCTGAGGCTCCAGTTTCAGCCACACGGTAAAGCTGGCTCCCTTGCCCGACGCGCTGTGGGCAGTGATCCGTCCGCCATAGCGTTCGACCAGCGCCTGGCTGACCCACAGCCCAAGGCCGTTTCCGCCAGGCTTCTTGGCAGTGAAGAAAGGCTTGAATAGGCGAGCCAGGTCAGCTTCGCTGATTCCCGGACCGGAATCGGAAACGATCAGCCGGATGCCGAGCGGCATGTCGGCCTCGTCCCAATCCTCGACGCAGATCTTCAGTACGCCGCCGTTCGGCATGGCCTGGATGGCGTTGACGAAAAGATTGATCACAACCTGCTGCAACTCGTTCTTGTTGCAGACGATGCGCCGTGTCGAATCGATGTGCTGTTCGATCGCTATGTCGCCCTTGTTGAGCAGATGGCGGACCAGCAGCAAGCAATCCTGAAGCAGCAACGATGTATCGACCGGCTCCAGATAGCCCACGTAATCCTGCGGGCGGGCGAATTGCAGCAGTTTGGCGACAATCAGCCGGATACGCTGGACCTGCTCGTGGATCAGTTTGATTTCGTGCGCCACCGGTTCGGTGCGTGGACCGAGGACATCGCGCAGCACATCGAGGTTACCCTGGACGACGGCGATCGGATTGTTGATCTCGTGTGCCACGCCTGCTGTCAATTGGCCGATGGCCGCCAGCTTTTCGTTCATCACCAGCTGCGACTGGGCCGCCTTGAGATCCGCCACGGCCCGTTCCAACTCGGCCGTCCGCTCGGCGACCTTGACGTCGAGCGAATCGCCCCAGCGTTTCAAGGAGCCGGCCTGCGCCTGCAATTGATCGAGCAGACGATCAAAGTGGGCCGCCATGGCGCCCAGTTCGTCAGCACTCTCCACATTGCCGACCCGTGCATCGTGATCACCCTGCTCAATGGCCGTCATCGTCGCGTGCATGCGCTCGATGGGCTTGAAGACACGCCGCGCCGAAATCACGGCAAACGCGCCGGCCAGCACCATGGCCAACACGAAAAACACGGCTACGGCAGCGAATGCATGCCAGCGTGCCTTGGCGAATGGCTCCTCTAGAAAACCGACATACAGCATGCCGATACGCTGCTGCCGGCCGTCGAGCAGCGGCTCGTAGGCCGAGACATACCAGTCGCTGACCACGAAGGCACGATCCAGCCAGGTTCGCCCCTTGTCGAGGACTGCTTCGCGAACCGCAGCCGACACGCGCGTACCGATGGCCCGGGTATCGCCGAACAGGCGCACATTGGTTGCCACGCGCACATCGCCGAGGAACAGCGTCGCCGTGCCGGCGCTTCCGAAGGGCAAGGCCCCGTCCGGATAGACGATGGCATTCAGGTTATCGATGAAATCGAGATTCTTGTTGAGCAGCACGCCGCCCTCCAACACGCCGACCAGGCGCCCGGAAGCATCGAATACCGGCGCCGCCGAATGAATGACGATGCCGCGATCCTCGGTCTCGCGACTATCGGGCTTGGCGTTGGCCGTCTTGACGATCGGGGTTTTCGCAAAGACAGCCAGTCCCGTTCCGATCGCCGCCAGTTGCTCCGCCGAAAACACTTCGGTCACCGTGCGTTCGCTTCCCGCCAATGCCGATGCGACGACCGACCACTGCCCGGCAAGCAATCGCCCCCCTTCAACATCCATGAAGCGCAGGAAATCGAGCTTGCGTTCCCCCTGCATGGCGGCGAGCGTCTCGGCCACAACCGGTGCCGGCGAGCCGGCATGGCGCCCCAATACCCGCAGCAACCGATCCGAACTGGCCAGGCTGCTGACCGAGCGTCCGACCCCTTCGGTCACCCGTTCGTAGTAACCGTGCGCAACCGCCAGGTCGCTGCGCACCTTGGTGACCAGAAGCTGATCGAAGTAGCTGCCGCCCCAATAGGCCAGCGCCGCCATGATCAACGGCAGGACGACCCCGAGCGGCACCAGCGCCAACAGCAGCAGGCGCGCCCGGATCGACCGGTCGGGATGAAAGATCAGAGGCCCCAGGCCTGACACTTGCGATCCATGGTCTTGCGGGAAATATCCAGCCGTCGGCTGGCTTCCGACTTGTTGCCGTCGCAGGCGGCCAACACGGCGAGGATGTGTCGTTTCTCCACGGCCTCCAAGGTTTCGTCGTTACCAACCGGGACGTTAATCACGTTGTTTGCTTCCGCTTCCTGACCGATGTCGAACCAGCCGAGAATCAGCGAGCGCTCAACCAGATTACGCAACTCGCGGACGTTGCCCGGCCAGTCGTAGTCCGCCATGCGGGCCAGCGTGCGCGGATCGAGCGCCAAGGGAGGGACCCCCAGGTTCGGCGCCAGCAGGCCGGTGAAGTGCCCAACCAGCAGGGAAATGTCTTCCGGGCGCTCGCGTAGCGGCGGCAGGGTCACCTCGAGAACCTGCAGGCGATAGTAGAGATCCTGGCGAAAACGCTGGGCCGCCACTTCGGCTTTCAGGTCCCGGTTGGTCGCTGCGATGACACGCACGTCCACCGCCACCTCCTGTTCCGACCCAACCGGCCGGATGCGCCTCTCCTCCAATACCCGCAGGAGCTTGGCCTGCGCAGCCGGCGGCAACTCCGAAATCTCGTCGAGAAACAGGGTACCGCCGCGGGCGTAGTAAAAAAGGCCCTCGCGGCTCTGCTGGGCGCCGGTGTAGGCACCCTTGATGTGGCCGAACAGTTCGGATTCGATCAGTTCGGCCGAAATGGCCGCGCAATTGACCGGTACGAACGGCCCCTCGGCACGCTTGCTCATGCGGTGCAAGGCACGCGCGGCCACTTCCTTGCCAGTGCCCGACTCGCCGCTGAGCAACACCGTGGCAGGCGTCGGTGCAATGCGTTTCAGGCGGTCACAAACCTTGAGCATGATGTCGGACTGCCCGACAATCCCCTCCACATCGGCAGCATGGGTGCTGACCTCGCGGCGCAGGACGAAATTCTCGCGCGCCAGTTGCGAACGCTCGAAACAGCGCTGGATCGCGTTGAGCGCCTGGGCCAGCGAAAACGGCTTGAGCAGGAAATCCGCCGCGCCGGCACGCAGCGCATCGATAGCCGTGTCGAGATCGGCGTAGGCAGTCATCATCACCACATCGCCAGCAAACCCGTCCTGGCGCAACTCGTGCAGCCAGTCGATACCGGAAACCCCGGGCAAGGCGATATCGAGGACGATCAGGTCATAGCGGTTGCGCCGGAAAAGCGATCGCGCCGCTTCGACGCTGTCGGCACAATCGACCAGCCCGCAGCGCGAACTCAGCGCCCGCTGCAGGAAGCTGAGCATCCCCGGTTCGTCATCGACCACCAGCACCGAATAATGCAACCAGGGTGCCTCGTTCATGCTCGCCAAGCTTTCTTCCATGTCTCCGCCACACATCGTCGTCGTTTTCTCCACCCCGATTCTCGCATGCCTCGCCCTTCGGCGGTTGCGTCACCTTGTCCTGACAAGCGGGTCAAAAAGTCGCATTTCCCACGCTGAGCACGGCCTGTTCGCCCCCCAATCGCCATTCACCGTGCAACTCGCAATGGCCTTGATCTTGCTTTGTCACAAAACGGCTAGAATGCCGGCCTGCGGTCTGCGTACCGCACGTATCAGGTGGCGCCCCGGCGCCTTGTAAGCTGCCGTGATATCCGCACGGCGGCGGTTGTTGTCAAAATCGGAGCTTTACATGAACTTTTCCAGCATGCGCCGCCTGGCGCTGAAGGCTGCGGCCGCTTGCGCCGTCGCATCGACCTTCACCCTCCCCGCCACCGCATCCGACGCCGTCCTGCGCGTCTCAGCCATTCCCGACGAAGCCCCCACCGAACTGCAACGCAAGTTTGCACCACTCGGCAAGTACCTCGAAGCGCAGACCGGCATGAAAGTCGTCTTCACACCGGTTTCCGACTACGCCGCCGTCGTCGAATCGCTGGCCACCAAGAAGATCGAACTCGCCTGGCTGGGCGGATTCACCTTCGTGCAGGCCAAGATCCGTACCAACGGCACGGCCATTCCCATCGTCCAGCGCGAGGAGGACGCCAAGTTCACCTCCAGGTTCATCACCGCCGACCCGGCAATCAAGTCGCTGGCCGACCTGAAGGGCAAGACCTTCGCCTTCGGTGCCCCGTCCTCCACGTCCGGCAGCCTGATGCCGCGCTTCTTCCTGCAGCAGGCCGGCCTCAACCCGGAAAAGGACTTCAAGAACGTCGCCTTCTCCGGCGCCCATGACGCTACCGTCGCCTTCGTCGCCGCCGGCAAGGCCGAGGCCGGCGTGCTCAACGCCTCGGTCTGGGACAAGCTGGTCGAATCCAAGAAGGTCGATACCGACAAGGTACGCGTCTTCGCCACCACCCCGCCCTACTTCGATTACAACTGGACGGTGCGCGGCGACCTCGATCCGGCGCTGGTCAAGAAGCTGACCGATGCCTTCCTCAAGCTTGATCCGGCCAACCCGGAGCACAAGGAAATCCTCGCCCTGCAACGCGCCGCCAAGTTCATCCCGACCAAGAAGGAAAACTACGACGGGATCGAGAAGGCTGCCCACGCGGCCGGCCTGCTCAAGTAAGCGATGAGCTTTTCGCTTGATGGCGTGGGGCTCACCCACGCCAACGGCTTCGCCGCCCTGGCCGATATTTCGCTGAGTGCCGACCGGGGCGAGCGCATCGCCTTGATTGGCCCGTCGGGGGCGGGCAAGACCAGCCTGCTGTCGGTGATCGGCACTGCGCTCGCACCGACGGCCGGGCAAGGGACGGTACTCGATGCCCCCCTTTCCGGGCGAACGCTGCGCGACAGCGACCTGAAACATTTACGCGCCCGCATCGGCACCGTGCATCAGGCCCCGCCCATTCCCGGCCGCCAGCGCGCCGTGACCGCGGTACTGGCCGGCAGGCTGGGACGGTGGCCGGCGTGGAAATCGCTCGCGTCGCTGCTGTACCCGATGGATGCCCCCGGGGCGAAAGCGGCGCTCGAACGTGTCGACCTCGCCGACAAATTGTTCTGCCGCTGCGACCAGTTGTCCGGCGGGCAACTCCAGCGCGTCGGCATTGCCCGCGTGCTTTACCAGCAGCCCGACCTGATCCTGGCCGACGAACCGGTCTCGGCTCTCGACCCGGCCCTGGCCCAGGCGACGATACGCCTCCTGACAGCCGACGCCGAGGCGCGCGGCGCAACACTGATCGCCAGCCTACACGCCGTCGATCTGGCGCTTGGTAATTTCCAGCGCATCGTTGGCGTCAAGGCCGGACGCATTGCCTTCGACCTGCCCAGCGAGCACGTCACCGACCCCCTGCTCCGCGAACTCTATGCCGGCGAAGGCGATGAACTGCCCGTACAGGCCCACGAGCCAGCCTTCATGACCCGACAACAGGCTGCCAACGACGCAGCGACGCGGGCCGCATGCTGCTGACGGCCGATCCTGCCGCCCGCCCGCGCCTGATCGGCGCGCTGACCGCGCTCGTCGTTCTCTGGCCGCTGCTCCAGGCGGCCGAGGTCAAGCCTGGCGCCTTGTTCGATGCCGGCAACCTCAAGGTCATCGGCAATTTCCTGGCCGCCTTCCTGCCACCGGAAACGGGGGCGGAGTTCCTTGGCTACCTCGGCAAGGCGACCGTGGAAACGCTCGCCATCGCCACCGCCGGCATGGCGCTCGCCTTTCTGCTCGCGCTACCGCTCGGCTATCTGGCGACAGCCGCCGGGCGCGAAAGGCCGACGCTCAACCCGGTCACGCGCGGCCTGCTTACCGTCTTGCGCGGCATTCCGGAGCTGGTCTGGGCACTGGTCTTCGTGCGCATCTTCGGCCTCGGCCCGGCTGCCGGCGTGCTGGCACTCGGCCTGACCTATGGCGGCATGCTCGCCAAGGTCTATGCCGAAATCCTCGAATCGGTCGATCCGGCGCCGGCCAAGGCATTGCGCCACAGCGGCGCCGGGCGACCGCTCGCCATCCTCTACGGCCTGATCCCGCTCGCCGCCAAGGAACTGGCCTCCTACACCGTATACCGCTGGGAATGCGCCATCCGTGCTTCGGTCGTCATGGGCTTCGTCGGGGCCGGCGGACTCGGCCAGCTGATGGACCAGGCCATGAAGATGCTCAACGGCGGCGAAGCAGCCAGCATCCTGCTCGCCTTCATGGCCCTGGTCTTTGCCGCCGACGGACTGTCGCAATGGCTGCGTCGCGCGCTCGATACGCCGCCGGCCGGCCACCCATTGCCTTTCGGCCCGCGCAGTGCGCTGCTCGCGCTGGCGCTGAGCGCCGGCACAGTCGCCAGCTTCCGCTTCCTGGGCATCGGCTTCGGCGAACTGTTCACCGCCGAAGCCGCGCGCAGCATGGGCGAATTCGTCGCCGGCTTCTTCCCGCCCGACCTCTCGGCCGAGTGGCTACACAAGGTCGGCAAGGGCGTCTGGGAAACCCTGGCCATCTCGGTCGTCGGCACACTGCTTGCCGCCGTGACCGGCCTGCTGCTGGCCCTGCCCAAGCCGCATGCGCCCTTCGCCTTCGTGCTCAACACCCTGCGCTCGGTGCCGGAACTGGTCTGGGCCACCATCACCGCGCTCGCCGTCGGTCTCGGCCCCTTCGCCGGGGCCCTGGCGCTGGCCCTGCATACCGCCGGCGTGCTCGGCCGCCTGTACGCCGAAGCCCTCGACAACGCACCGCCAGCTCCGGCCCGGGCGTTGCGCCTGGCGGGCGCTTCGGCCGGCATGCGCTTCCTCTACGGCACGCTACCCGGCGCCGCGCCGCAACTGATCGCCTATACCCTCTACCGCTGGGAAATGAATATCCGCATGGCCGCCATCCTCGGCTTCGTCGGCGCCGGCGGCCTGGGGCAACTGCTCTACTTCGAACTATCGCTGTTCCACTATGCCCAGGCCAGCACCGTCATCATCGCCATGCTGCTCCTCTCCATCGGCGTCGACCAGGCCAGCACCAGGTTACGACGGCGCCTGCGCTGAGCGAATCCTCGCCCTCGCGAACAGACCGGCGTATATTTCGCCCTCCTCGTGCCACCGGCTTGCAAAACCGGTGGCGAAAACCGTTTTATCGCCGTAGAAACATGCCGCTACCGACCTTCGACATCGCCCAGTACCCCGCCCTGCTCGCCGCCAAGGCAGCCGGATTCGAACGAAATTTCGCCGAATTCGGGGTCAGCGACACCGCCATCCATGCCTCCGAGCCGCTGCATTACCGCATGCGTGCCGAATTCGGCATCTGGCACGACGGCGACGGCCTCTACTACACGATGTCCGACCCGGACGACCCCAGGCAGAAAATCCGCCTGGAAACCTTCCCGCCGGCAGCCGCAGCCATCTGCACCCTCATGCCGCGCCTGAAGGAGCGCCTGATCCCGAATGAGGCCCTGCGCCGCCGGCTGTTCCAGGTCAATTTCCTCGCCACCCTGAGCGGCGAGCTGATGATCACGCTGATCTACCACCGCCCGCTCGACGCCGCCTGGGAAACGGCGGCCCGCGAACTGGCCGACGAACTCGGCGTGCAGTTGATCGGCCGCAGCCGGGGCCAGAAGATCGTAATCGGCCGCGACTGGCTGCTCGAGGAATTCGAATTCGACGGCCGCCGCCTGAAGTACCAGCAGGTCGAAGGCAGCTTCACCCAACCCAACGGCGAGGTGAATCGCAAGATGCTCGCCTGGGCTTGCCAACAAGCCGCCGGCATCGGCGGCAAGCTGGTCGAGCTCTACTGCGGCAACGGCAACTTCACCCTGGCGCTGGCCCCGCTGTTCGAGCGCGTGCTGGCCACCGAAGTCAGCAAGACCTCGGTACATGCCGCGCAATACAACATCGCCGCCAACGGCGTCGACAACATCGACCTGGTCCGCATGTCGGCCGAAGAATTCAGCGCAGCACTCGCCGGCCGCGAGGCATTCCAGCGCCTGAAGCACATCGACCTCGATGTCTTCCTCCACGCCACGCTGTTCGTCGACCCGCCGCGCGCCGGTCTCGACGATGCCACCGTCGAGCTGGCCCGCAACTTCGACCGCATCCTGTACATCTCCTGCAACCAGGACACGCTACGCAATAATGTCGCCGCGCTGAACGACAGCCACCGCATCGCGGCATCGGCTGTCTTCGACCAGTTTCCCTACACGCACCACCTGGAATGCGGCGTTCTGCTGCAGCGTCGGTAACAAACCGTAACAAGCCTGTCCGGCAAAGTGCATTCGCAGATGCTAAAATAGTCGTCGTAACATTCGGGACTCATGGCTGTGCGCCGCCTTTTCGCCTTAGCGCTCACTATTTTCTTCTCGCTGACCGCCCTCGCGTCGGAAAGCGACGACCAGGCTTCGTTCGTCGACGCCTCGGTTCCGCACGCCGGTGTGACGATTACCCCGATCCCGATGCCGGCGGCAGTCACCGAAGTACTGCCGCCAATCAACCCGACGGCCAAGCTGCGGGCGGCGAAAAAGGCCAAGCAGGCGACCAAGGAAGCCCTGCCGATCACCCTGCTCAGCCGTACCGAACGCCATCAGATGGCGCTGATGGTCGCCAGGCACAAGAACAACGAGGCGCCGGCCCACAGCGCCGGTGACGAGGACGAAGGCCAGTCGCACGACGACGAACACGTGCTGCAGCAGTTCTACAGCCGCCCCAGGGTAATCAAGGACGACAAGCAGGACGACCCGGAAGCCGACCTGCTGGCGATTTCCGACACCGCCCGCATTCGCCTGATGATGGCCCGCCTCAAGGCGGTCGAGGCCCACGTGCTGGCGCAAGTGGACGACGATGGCGAAGCCTTGCCGCAGCGCGTCACCGACCGCTTGAAGGAAGCCCGCGCCAAGGCACTGGAAGTTCACCGCGCCAGGTTCTCCTGAACAACCTGCTCATACGGGCCGGAAGCTTCAGCGCACCAAGCCCGCCAACCGTTTCTCCATTGACCGTGTTCGACGCACCGCAAATTCCATGCAAAAAATCCTGATCATCGTCCATGCCCCTCCCTACGGCAGCGAGCGCTGCCTCTCCGCCCTTCGCCTGGCAACGGCACTGGCCGGCCGCGACGACAAGCCGGAAGTGCGCATCTTCCTGATGTCCGACGCCACGGTACTCGGCCTGCCGAACCAGATCGACGGCGCCAGCAACGGCCTGCAGGGCA
Organism: Dechloromonas sp. ARDL1; assembly: GCF_051122455.1. NCBI lineage: Bacteria > Pseudomonadati > Pseudomonadota > Betaproteobacteria > Rhodocyclales > Azonexaceae > Dechloromonas > Dechloromonas sp. ARDL1. The sequence continues at coordinate 1,234,233 of NZ_CP168939.1, read as the reverse complement.
TGGTCGAGCAACTCGTCGCCCAGGGCGTAGACATCCGCCTCTGCCGCACCTGCGCACTGGCCCGCGGCCTGGGCGAACTGCCGCTGATCCCGGGCACCGCCATCGGCACGCTGGTCGAACTGGCCGAAGCAACCGTTCTGGCCGACAAGGTCATCACTTTCTGACCCCTTCCCGGGCAAGCGCTGCCGCTTGCCCGCCCTCGCCTCGCTTGCGCCGGCCCTACACGAGGTGTAAAACAACCAGTGTGAATGACCGTTCCTTTCGCTAGCCCCCAGCGAAAGCCCCACTCCAGCCCCTTCCGGAAAAAGACGGAACAACCAGCGCGCCGGCAGACCATGAATCCGTCCAACCTCCACTTGTGGAAGCGTTTCTGGGCGCTCGCCACGCCCTACTGGCGACATGAAGAAAAATGGAGGGCCTGGGGGCTAATCATCCTGCTCGTCATCCTGTTGCTCGGGCAAACCCGGTTTGCCGTGCTGTTCAACGAGCAGACTGGCGAATTCACGTCGGCGCTGGCCGCGCAGGACGAAGAACGCTTCTGGAACTCGATCAAGCTCTGCCTCGGCCTGCTCGCCTTCGCCATCCCGATCTATGCCTTCTATTTCTTCGTCCGCGACACGCTGGGCATCTACTGGCGGCGCTGGCTCACCGGACGTTTCCTCGACAGTTACTTCCGCAACCGGCATTTCTATGAACTGAATACCAACGCCGCCATTGACAACCCCGACCAGCGGATGACCGAGGATATCTCCACCTTCACCCAACGCTCGCTCTATTTCCTCCTCATCATCGTCAGTTCGACCTTGCAATTGGTTGCCTTCAGCGCGGTACTGTGGTCAATCTCGCACGAGCTGGTTTACTTCCTCGTCTTCTACGCTACCGCAGGCACCTGCGTGGTCATATTCGTCTTCGGCCAGCGGCTGATGAGCCTCAACTTCAACCAGCTGCGGCGCGAAGCAGATTTTCGCTTCAGCCTCGTCCGCGTTCGCGAAAACGCCGAATCGATCGCCTTTTATCGAGGCGAGACGCTAGAAATCGGCCAGGTCAAACGGCGCTTCGGGGCTGCCTTCAGCAATTTCAAACGCCTGGTCCGGACACAGTTCTGGCTCAACCTGTTCCAGCAGGGTTATTTCCTGTTCACCCTGATCATCCCCAGCGCCATCATTGCCGACAACGTGCTCTCCGGTGAAATGGAAGTGGGACGCGCCGTACAGGCCGCTGGTGCCTTCGCCGCCGTGCTCGGCGCCATCTCGATGATCATCGAAAACTTCGAAGGCCTCAGCCGCTTCGCCGCCGGCATCGACCGCCTCGACATGCTCGCCAAATGCTTGCCACCCGATCCGGCAGACGAACACCCATCCGGCAAGACCATCGAAACCGAAGATGCGCCGCACCTCGATATCGACAACCTGACGCTACTCACCCCCGACGCAGAGCGCGTCCTGATCCAGAACCTGTCGCTCACCGTCAAACCCGGCGAAAGCCTGCTCATCGTCGGCGAGAGCGGCAGCGGCAAAAGCTCTCTGCTGCGTGCCTTAGCCGGGCTGTGGTATGCCGGAACCGGTACCATCCGGCGCCCGGCCCCGGAAGACATGCTGTTCCTCCCCCAGCAGCCCTACATGGTGCTCGGCAGCCTGCGCAGTCAGCTGCTCTATCCGAACGGCAACCTGCCGGTTTCCGACGACGACCTGCTGCGCACCTTGGAGCAGGTTAACCTGCCCAACCTCGCCCACCGCATCGGCGGCCTCGATGTCGAACGCGACTGGCCCAAGCTGCTCTCCGTCGGCGAACAGCAACGACTCGCTTTCGCCCGCCTGCTGCTGACCAAACCGCGCTTCGCCATCCTCGACGAAGCCACCAGCGCCCTCGACATCGCTAACGAAACCAGCCTCTACAGCCAGTTGCTCGACACGCAGACCACTGTGATCAGCGTCGGTCACCGCACCACCATCCTCAAGTTCCACACCCAGGTGCTCGAACTCGATGGCTGCAGCGCCTGGCGGACCGTGCCGGCCACCGATTACCGTTTCGAGCATTAGCGCGTGGTCGGCGGGGTAAAATCGCCCTTTCGCATTCTCCCCAACCGCCATGACCTTCTCCCAGCTCGGCCTTTCCGCGCCGCTCATCCAGGCCCTTGACACGCTAGGCTACAAGGAGCCGACGCCCGTCCAGGCCCAGGCCATCCCTGCCGTGCTGGCCGGCCGCGACCTGATGGCTGCGGCGCAGACCGGCACCGGCAAGACCGCTGGCTTTGCCTTGCCCCTGCTGCAACGCCTGAGCGAAAGCGAGGACAGCGTCGCCAGCAACAGCATCCGCGTCCTGGTGCTGGTCCCGACGCGCGAGCTGGCCGAACAGGTCATGAGCAGTTTCCGCCAGTATGGCGAACACCTCGCCGTCAGCAGCTACGCAGCCTACGGCGGCGTCAGCCTCAACCCGCAGATGATGCGCATGCGGCGCGGCGTCGACATCCTTGTCGCCACGCCCGGCCGGCTGATCGACCTGTTCACCAAGAACGCCGTCAAGCTCCGTCAGGTGCAGACGCTGGTGCTCGATGAAGCCGACCGCATGCTCGACCTCGGTTTCGCCAACGACCTCGACATCGTTTTCCAGGCCCTGCCCAAGAAGCGCCAGACCTTGCTCTTCTCGGCCACCTTCTCCGACGAAATCCGCAGCATGGCCAAGGCCCGCCTGCGCGACCCGCTGTCCATCGAAGTCAGCCCGCGCAACACCGCCGCCAAGACGGTCAAGCAGTGGGTCGTGCCCTGCGACAAGAAGCGCAAGACCGACCTCTTCCTGTTCATGCGCAAGGACCGGGGCTGGGGGCAGGTTCTGGTTTTCGTGAAGACAAAGAAAGGCTGTGACGAACTGGTCGGCCGCCTGCAGGCTAAGAAGATTGCCGTCGACACCATCCACGGCGACCGCCCGCAAGCCTCGCGCCTCAAGGCGCTGGAAGCCTTCAAGGCCGGCGAGGTGGAAATCCTCGTCGCCACCGACGTTGCCGCACGTGGCCTCGACATCGACGACCTGCCGCAGGTGGTCAATTACGACCTGCCCATCGTCGCCGAAGACTACATCCACCGTATCGGCCGCACCGGCCGCGCGGGGGCATCGGGTGAAGCGATCTCGCTCGTCTGCGCCGACGAAGCGCCACTGCTTGGGGCCATCGAAACCCTGCTCAAGACCAGCCTGAGCCGCGATGAGGAACCCGGCTTCGAACCCACCCACCGCGTTCCCGCCACCGGCCCTGCCGCCACTGCGCCGAAACCGAAAAAACCCAAGGTGGCCGGTGGCCGTGCGGGCAAGGGGGCGCCAAGCAACTGGGTCGGTTTCGACGACTTTCCGGACAAACCTCCCCGCCGCCCCGGCCCACGCCCCACTGGCGGCCCGCGCAAGGGATCTGCCAAGCCGCGTGGTAGATAACCGATCCTTTTTCTCCATGGCTAACCTCGGACGTATGAGGTCAAGAAACGGCTATTGCGGCAGGGAGTCGATGGAACGTTCCGCGTCCCGAATCACCTTTCTTGCCGCCGTGGCGGCCAAACCGCACGTTCCGGTGAGCGGTATGCCAGCACAACCCACCCGATGTGGCGCATCAGCCAGGATCAGCGCGTGAGCATCCTTTCTTCCACCGTGAAATTTCTCGCACTGCCTTTAGCCGCTGCGAATTACCGCAAGAATTTGCGGCGCACCCTCGTGGCACTGGGTGTCGATGGCATCCTCGCCGTGCTGGTACTGATTGGCGCCATGCTGATCACCGTCCTGCCCAGCCTGCCGTCCTTCGATGTCGTGACCGACTACCGCCCGAAGATTCCGCTGCGCATCTACACGGCCGATGGCGCACTGCTCGGAGAGTTCGGGGACGAACACCGGGACTTCACGCCGATCAAGGATATTCCCCCGGTCTTGAAGGATGCGCTGCTGGCCATCGAAGACTCGCGCTTCTACGACCACAGCGGCGTCGATTACCGGGGGGTGCTGCGGGCGCTGGTCGCCGACCTGAGCGGCGGTTTCCATCAGGGGGCTTCGACGATCACCATGCAGGTGGCGCGCACCTTCTTCCTCTCGCAGGAAAAGACCATCAAGCGCAAACTGACCGAGGTGGTCCTGGCCTATCGCATTGAATCGGCCTTGAGCAAGGACCAGATTCTCGAGCTCTACATGAACCAGATTTACCTCGGTCAGCGCACGCACGGTTTTGCCAGTGCGGCACGCACCTATTTCCAGAAGCGCCTGCCGGACCTCACCCTTGCCGAAGCCGCCATGCTCGCCGGCATTCCGCAAAACCCCGCCAAGCGCAATCCGGCCGTCAATCCCCTACGCGCCAAAGCCCGCCAGGAACTGGTCCTGAAGCGCATGTTGCAGTTGGGCATGATCACGCAGGCGCAATTCACCGAAGCCGTCGGCCAGCCCCTCAAGATCAGCAACACGCTCCGCTTCGAAGCCCATGCCGAGCATGTTGCCGAGATGGTTCGCCAGAGGGTCTATGCGCAATACAAGGGCGATGCCTACACCCAGGGCTTCAATGTCTATACGACGCTCGACAAGGCCGAACAGAACGCCGCCTACGATTCGCTCCGGCGCAACGTGCTGGCCTACGACCAGCGCCACGGTTACCGGGGTCCGGAAGGTTTTGTCGACCTGCCGGACAATGCGGATGACCGCGACGAGGCCATTGACCGAATCCTGGCCAAGCACCCCAGCAGCGACAACCTGATCTCCGCCGTCGTCACCGAGGTCTCCGCCAAGCGCGTGCTGGCCGAGCCCGCCTCTGGCGACACGATCGAGATCAAGGGCGACGGTCTGCGCTTTGCAACGCGCGCACTGCAACCGAACGCCAGGATGGACATCCGGATCAGGGTCGGGTCGGTCATCCGCGCCAGCCAGGACAACAAGGGGCGTTGGGCCATCAGCCAGATGCCGGAAGTCGATGCCGCGTTCGTCGCGCTGAACGCCGAGAATGGCTCTTACCGCGCCCTGGTTGGCGGTTTCGAATTCTCCCGCAACCAGTTCAACCACGTCACCAGCGCCTGGCGCCAGCCGGGATCGAGCATCAAGCCCTTCGTCTATTCGGCTGCGCTGGAAAAAGGCTACTCGCCGGCCACCCTGCTCAACGACGCACCGCTCTCGCTGCCCGGCGGCGAAGGCGGCCAGGCCTGGGAGCCGCGCAACGACGATGGCTTCGACGGCCCGATGAGCCTGCGCCAGGCCCTCGCCCGCTCGAAGAACGTCATCGCTGTCCGCCTGCTGCAAGCCATCACGCCGCAATACGCCCGCGACTACCTGCAACGTTTCGGTTTCGACGCCGCCAAGCACCCGGCCAACCTGACGCTGACCCTGGGTAGCGGCTCGGTCACCCCGCTGCAGATGGCCGGCGCCTACGCGGTATTCGCCAATGGCGGCTTCCCGGTTACACCGCAGTTGATCCGGAAAATCACCGATGCCCGTGGCAACGTGCTGTGGGAAGCCCCCCCGCCGCCGCCACGCGAAGACGCACAGCGCGTGATCGACGAGCGCAACGCCTTCATCATGGACAGCATGCTGCGCGAGGTGACCCGCAGCGGTACCGGCGCGCAGGCCAGCCAACGCCTCGGACGCAGCGACCTGGCCGGCAAGACCGGCACCACCAGCGACGCATTCGATGGCTGGTTTGCCGGCTACAGCGGTAATGTCGTAGCCGTCGCCTGGATGGGATACGACCAGCCCAAATCGCTCGGCAACCGCGAATTCGGTGCGACGCTGGCACTGCCGATCTGGATCGACTACATGCGCCAGACCCTGGCCGGCAAACCGATCACCGACAGAAAACCGCCACCGGGCGTATCCTTCGTCGATGACGACTGGGTTTACGATGAATTCAAGGGCGACGACGGGGTAAAAACCCTGGACGTGGAGGTATCACCACTCAAATCCATCTTCGACACCTTGCGCAAGGCGTTTGGCGGCTGACCAGGTAAAACCTTCAGTTGCTGAAGTACGAGGCGGCCCCCACATAAATCAACACAAACTATATATAACGCCACCAAAAGGCGAACATCCGCCCCCTCTTGCAGGTCATCGCCATCCTCAATCCATGGCGTTATGATGTTCCCTCAAACCAGAATCGGACACATACCGTAATCTGCATGCCGATAGATACAACTCCCGTTACAAGCTCAGCAAACGCATTGTCAGAGACTGGCGAAGTATCTGGATTGTTCCTGCTCGGTTTAATCGAGTCGTTTTGCCACGTTGACGTCTTTCCAGAAGGCGAGGTGTGGCTTCCTAGCGGGCAGATCGACCCTGACAAGTGGTACCCGCATGGATTGCTCATTACCATCCTGAATCGCGTCGAACAACTCGTCCCATCTTCTCAAAACATCTTTTTCCGCGCCGGCGTTAACTTCTTGCGAAGTTGGTACGAGCAAGGTGCCGGCAAGACCATGATTCACTCGACCATGGACTGGCTCTATGCGAACAAGGAAAGTGGTGGCTACAACACGGTCGTGCGTGGCGGTACCCCTGATGAAATTGGCTGGTGTTTGCTCCAAACAATAGATGAAGCAGCTGGCATTGCCATATACGAAAATGTGATGCCATTACACCCTGACTTTATTCGAGGGGTTTTTTTTGGTGGCTGCGTTCTCTTCGACGATGTGGAGTTTGTGGACGTCGAGTCCACCAGCGAACCCTATGCACCAAACCCGGCCTTCCGCAATACCATAATCACCGTCCGATTTCGCCTCAAGCCCGAGCAATCCAGCCAGGACCTGGAAGCCCGGCTCGATGGCCTGCAGCTTGGCGAAAGATTGGCATTAACTGCGGCAGAAACGGAGAGTCTGGTCTGGCGCTACAAGGGATTGAAAATCCGCAACCTGAAGGATGCGGATTACTTCAATGACATCAGTGACATACTGACTAAGACCATTAGCGAACGCAAGCAAGCAGAGCGTGAGCTTGCCGCTTACCGCAACCATCTGGAAACATTGGTCAAGATCCGTACAGCCGAGTTGGCCACTGCCATGGAAGCGGCCCAGACTGCCAATGTTGCCAAAAGCGCCTTTCTTGCAAACATGAGCCACGAAATGCGTACGCCGCTCCATCAGATCAGTGGCTTGGCAAAACTTGTCCGATCTGACCCCATGACGCCCAAACAAACTGAACGCATGGATAAGCTCGATCTAGCCTTGCGGCACATGACCAGCGTTGTCGGAGCGATTCTGGACCTGACAAAGCTAGAAGCCGACAAGTTGCAAGTCGAGGAAGGGCCGGTTTCCATCGATGATCTTTTGCGCGATGTGGAAACTTCGCTGTATACCAAGGTCGACGCGAAGGGGCTGCAATTCAAGACCGAAGCGGTAAAGCTATCTACAGGGCTACTGGGAGATCCGGAAAAAATTCGAAGCGCACTGCTGAATTTTGCGGAAAATGCGATTCGGTTCACCGAGGCGGGGCATGTGGCCATCCGCGTCAGGCTGCAAGAAGAGGATACCGCCAGTGCGCTACTGCGTTTCGAGGTCGAAGACACCGGTATCGGGATCGCACCGGAAGTGCTACCGAGGCTGTTCAACGTTTTTGAGCAGGCAGACAACTCCATGACTCGCAAGTACGGCGGGGCAGGTATCGGGCTGTTTTTCACAAAAAAACTGGCCCAACTCATGAGCGGGGATACGGGCTGCGAAAGCACGCTGGGCAAGGGCAGCACCTTCTGGTTCACCGTCCGGTTGAAGAAGCAGCTTACGGCCGCTTCTTGATCGGCAAGCCACCGTAGGTCTTTCTTATATCGCCAGCCCACAATGCGGAGGCAGCCTGCACCTCAGCACTGCGCTGCTGATTTCCGCGAAAAATGCCGGATACTGCCCATAGTGCGGCCATCCCGCACTATGGGTTTAAACATGCATGTACCGATTTTAGCTACGCTGATGCAGGAAGAAGACCGAGATCACGCGACACGTGCCTAAGGTAGAGGCCCCTTCAGAGAGATCATTCAGCCGTAAGATTGTCCCCCAACAACACTCCAATCAATATGGAAACACATATCACCGACATCGCGCATGTCATTCAGCTCTCGGTTGCACCGGTATTCCTTCTTACAGCGATCTCGACCTTGATCGGCGCGATGAATACACGGCTGGGTCGAATCATCGACCGGCGCCGCGTGGTCACGGAGACGCATGCGGGCAAGGATATGACGCCGGAGGATACCGAAGAGCTTGCATTGCTGGCGCGGCGACGGCATCTCATCTACCTGGCAATATTTTTCGCTGTCGCTGCGGCACTGCTCGTGTGTTTTGTCGTGGCAGGCGCCTTTCTCGGAGCCTTGATGGCGACCGATCTAACACGCCTCGTTGCGGCATTGTTCATCCTGGCGATGGGCTCGATGATTGCGGCGCTATCGCTGTTTTTGCGAGAAATATATCTCGCGGTGAGTGCAGCTTCCCGTTAGTCGCATATCTTTATATCCCCCTTTGCCGCCCACCCAGCGCCAACAAGAAAATCGATATGCCCCGTCCTCGTGAACATATCCGCGACTTTCCCGGCAAACGTTGGCTGAACGTCGCCCTGCGCACGGTTCACCTGCTCGGCATCGTGCTGTTTGGCGCAGCCCTGCTGGGTGCCGCGAGTATTCCATTGGGCGCCGCACTCACCCTGACCTCCGGGTTGGGCATGTTTGCCGTCGACACCTGGGCGAACCCTGCCCATCTGCGCGAAGTTGCCGGTTTCGGCATGCTCGTCAAGCTGGCCCTGATCGCTCTGGCGACGCTTCAACCTGCGTTGGCGCTTCCGGTTTTCTGGACCTTGATCGTACTGTCCACGCTTCTTTCGCACGCACCGGGCAACTTCCGGCATTGCCGGCTGTTCTAAAAAAAACGGGGCATGGTTTGACCCATGCCCCGAAACGCAAGGTAAAGCGGTTACGGCATTACCTTATGCAATTCATGGGCCACAAGTTGGCCCTATAAAAATCAGAGACCTGCCGAGTCCGTCACGCGACATGCGGACAGGATGACGCAGACACAGGGACAAAATGTCCAGACTCAGTAGAGTCCGTCGAACAATTGCACCTGGACGTTCTCACCCGGCAGGATGCCACCACAGGCCTCCGGCAAGACGACGAGGCAGTTCGCCTCAGACATCGAACGCAGGATGCCCGAGCCCTGGTGCGACATGGTCCGCACCTGCCAGCAACCATCCACCTGCGTCACCGTCCCACGCAGATATTCGCGGCGCCCCGGCTGCTTCTTGATGGCATTGGCGGCCTGAGCGGTCAGCAGCGGACGCACAGGCAGCGGGTCGACCCCGGACAGCCGCAGCAGCGCATCGAGTGCGAACTGGGCGTAATTGACCATCACCGCCACCGGATTACCGGGAAGGCCGAACAGCCAGGCATCGCCGATCTTGCCGAAGGCCATCGGGCGGCCCGGCTTGATCTTCAGCTTCCAGAAACGGATTTCACCCAGACGAGCGAGGATCTCGCGAACGAAATCGGCCTCGCCGACCGATACACCGCCGGTGGTGATGATCGCATCGGCCATGCCCGCCGCTTCACGCAACGTCGCTTCCAGTGCGTCGGGACGATCGGGTACGACGCCGAGGTCGATGATGTCGGCACCCAGTCGGGTCAACAGACCGTACAACGTATAGCGGTTGCTGTCGTACACCTCGCCCGGGGCCAGCGGCGAGCCGATAGAGGCCAGCTCATCACCGGTCGAGAAGAAGGCGACGCGCAAGCGGCGGCGTACCGACAGTTCGGCAATACCCAGCGAGGCGATCAGCCCCAGTTCGGCCGGCCCTACCCGCTTGCCAGCCGGCAGTGCGACAGAATTGCGCGCCAGATCCTCGCCCGCCCGGCGGGTGTTCTGCCCTTGTTTCTGGCCAGCCGGGATGAACACCGTCGATCCATCGACCCGTGTCACCTCTTGCACAATCACCGTATCGGCGCCGGCCGGCAATACGGCGCCGGTCATGATGCGTACGGCCTGCCCCTTGCCGACCATGCCGGAAAAGGCATTGCCGGCGAAGGCTGAACCGACGACGGCCAGTGCGGTTTCGCCTTCGGCAGAGAGGCTGTCGAAACGGATGGCGTAGCCGTCCATCGCCGAATTGTCATGGGCCGGCACATCGTAGGGTGCAATGACATCAGCGGCGAGAATGCGGCCCAGCGCGTTGCGCACCGGCACCATTTCGGCATGGGCAATGGATGAAATGCTGTCCAGAATGCGCTGGCGCGCCTCGTCGGCAGACAGGCTGGGATCGTCGATGGCCGGAGACTGGCACGAGGAGGTATCGGTCATGGCATCACTTCTTGGCATTGGGGAAGAAAACCTGCTGGCCGTCGGCGCGGAAGGCGGCAATCGCCTCCTGGCCGGCCGGCGAAATCAGCCACTGGGCAAAGCGCTCGGCGGCTTCCTTTTTGACATGGGGATGGCGCGCCGGGTTCACCGGGATCACGCCATACGGATTGAACAGGACAGGATCGCCAGCCAGAACCAGATCCAGATCGCGACGGTTCTTGAAGGCATACCAGGTGGCGCGATCAGACAAGGTATAGGCACCGATGGCGGCCGCCATGTTCAGCGTCGGCCCCATGCCGCTCCCCGTTTCCTTGTAACCGGCCAATGTCTTCGGCTCGATACCAACATCCTTCCACAAGCGCAGTTCAGCCGCGTGCGTTCCGCTCTTGTCGCCACGCGAAACAAAAGGCTGGCCAGTCCCGGCGATGGCCTTCAGCGCCGCACCGGCACTGGAGGCTGCACGTACCCTGGCCTGATCGTCTTTCGGGCCGATGACGATGAAGTCGTTGTACATCACGTCCTTGCGATAGCTGCCATAGCCCTCGGCGACAAATTTGTCTTCGGCCGCCCGATCATGAACGAGCAAGGCATCGGCATCGCCGCGCCGGCCGATATCGAGCGCCTGCCCGGTGCCAACCGCCACGACACGCACCTTGATACCGCTTGCCTGCTCGAATTTCGGCAGAATCCAGCCGAAGAGGCCCGATTGCTCCGTCGACGTAGTCGAGGCAACGACCAGCATTTCCTGAGCTTGAGCCGAGCCGACCAGCAGCCCACAAACGAACATCAGCGATCGAAGGCGATTCGCCATGGCAGTTCTCCTTGCATGAAGGCCCGCGCCGCAGCGGATTGCGGACGGGCAAAAAAACGCTGAGCCGATTCGTGCTCCTGCACGCGACCGCCGGCCAGAAAAATGATGTCATCGGCCAGACGTGTCGCCTGGCCGAGGTTATGGGTCGTCATCAGGACCTTGGCGCCGTCGGTACGAATCTCGCGAATGATCCGTTCAACCGCCTCGGTGGCGCTGGGATCGAGGCTGGCGGTGGGTTCGTCGAGCATCAACAGGCGCGGCCGCATGGCCCAGGCACGCGCCAGGGCCAGACGTTGACGCTCGCCACCGGACAGCAGGCGCGCACAGTCAGCGGCGCGATGGGCTAGACCGACACGCTCCAGCACTTCGTTCGTCCGTTCCTTCCGTTCCGCCGCACTGAGCGACTGCGGTCGCAGCGCAAACTCGACATTGGTGAACACAGACAGCCGGAGCAGCATCGGCTGCTGGAAAACCATCGCCATCCGCCCATCCGGACGCCCTGCCCCACCCCATAGTATCGTTCCGCCGTGTGCCGGCAAGAAGCCGGCCAGCAGGCGCAGCAACAAGGTCTTGCCAGTACCGTTCGGCCCGAGGATGACGCTGATCCCATCTCCCGAGAGTTGGAGGTCGAGTCCGTCAAGCACGGCCCGCCCGTTCGGCTGGAAGCGCAAGCCGGAGATATGTAGCGGGAACATCAGCCGTACCTCCGGCTGGCCCAGCAGCGTACCGAATGGGCGATGACGTTGAGGCCGAGGATGATCGTCATCAGCACAAAACCCAAGGCAATCGACAGGGCCAGGTCGCCCTTGCTCGTCTCTAGGGCAATGGCTGTCGTCATGACCCGGGTGTAGCCGTCGATATTGCCGCCGACAATCATCACGGCGCCCACTTCCGACATGGCGCGCCCGAGACCGGCCAGCGTTGCCACCATCAGAGAGAAACGACAATCGGCCAACAAAAGCGCCACGGCCTGCAGCCGGCTAATGCCAATGACTGAAAATTCCGGCGCGTACTCCTTCCAGGCATCTTCGATAATCTGCCGGCTGACGGCCGCAATCAGTGGAATGACCAGCGCAGTCTGCGCAATGATCATTGCCTTCGGTGAAAACAGCAGGCCCATGCTGCCCAGCGGGCCGCTCCGCGACAACAGCAAATAGACCAACACGCCGACAACCACCGACGGAAGACCCATCAAGGCGTTGAGCAACACGATCACAGGGGCGCGCCCACGAAAATCGGCCACTGCCAGCAAGGCGCCCAACGGCAGGCCAAGCAGCGCACCGATGACCAGCGCGTTGAGGCTGACGAACAACGAAAGCCCGACAATGTCGAGCAAACGATGGTCGAAGCTGGCAAGCAGGACGAACGCGTCAAACAGAGTGGCAGTCATGGGGAAATCGCTCGGAATACCGAACAGCAAGCCACCGGCGAGGATACCACCAGCATTCGCCTTGTGTTGCCTGAGTTGCGATGGCGCAAATGCAGACAAAATGTCCCACATCGCGCCACAAAAGACAAAATGTCCCACCCGGCAAGCCCAATCGAAGAATCGATTCTCCATCATTCAATCACTTACGAATACTGGCCCACTCCTTGCAGCATTTTTTCATTGCGACAAGGAGTCGCATACGGAGGAAAATTTAATGAACATGAACAGGCGGCAGTTCTTCAAGGTCTGCTCCGCCGGGCTCAGTGGGTCATCCATCGCATTGATGGGTTTCTCGCCGACCGCAGCCCAGGCGGAAGTACGTACCTTCAAGCTGGCCCGCGCCACCGAAACACGGAACATCTGTCCGTATTGCTCGGTGTCCTGCGGGGTACTCATCTATTCGACGGGGGACAAGTCCAAGAACACCCCGGCCGAAATCATTCACATCGAAGGCGACCCGGACAATCCGGTGAACCGCGGCACGCTCTGTCCGAAGGGCGCCGGCCTGCGCGACATGGTGCAGAGCGCCAATCGCCTGAAATGGCCGGAAGTTCGCGAACCCGGCAGCAACGAGTGGAAGAAGATTTCCTGGATGGAAGCCTTCGACCGCATCGCCAAGCACATGAAGGCGGACCGCGATGCCAATTTCATGGCCCAGAACAAGGATGGCGTGACCGTCAACCGCTGGACCAGCACTGCACTGCTCGCATCGTCGGCAGCCCCCAACGAGGCCGGTTACCTGACCGTGAAAATGGCCCGTGCGTTGGGGATGACCTCGATCGATACCCAGGCGCGCATTTGACACGCTCCCACGGTGGCCAGTCTGGCTCCGAGTTTTGGGCGTGGTTCGATGACCAACCACTGGGTTGACATCAAGAACGCTGATTTGATTTTCGTGATGGGCGGCAACCCCGCTGAAGCGCACCCCTGCGGCTTCAAGTGGGCGATCGAAGCCAAGAAGAACCGCAAGGCCAAGCTCGTGGTCGTCGACCCGCGCTTCAACCGTACGGCTTCGGTGGCCGATTACTATGCACCGGTCCGTCCGGGTTCCGACATCGCCTTCCTCGGCGGCGTCATCAATTACCTGCTGACCAACGACAAGATCCATCACGATTACGTGAAGGCGTACACCAACGCGTCTTTCCTGATCAACGAAGGATTCACCTTCGACGACGGCATCTTCACCGGTTACAACGAGGAAAAACGCAGCTACGACAAGGCCACCTGGTCCTACCAGATGGGTGCCGACGGTTTCGTCAAGGTCGACGAAACGCTGCAGGACCCGCGTTGTGCCTTCCAGATGCTCAAGGCCCACTACGCCCGCTACACGCCGGACGTCGTGCAAAAGGTCTGCGGCACGCCGAAGGAAGCTTTCCTCAAGGTCTGCGAGTACATCGCCGAAACGGCCGCGCCGAACAAGACGATGACCAACCTGTACGCGCTGGGCTGGACCGAGCACTCTGTCGGCTCCCAGAATATCCGCTGCATGGCCATCATCCAGCTGCTGCTCGGCAACATGGGCATGGCCGGTGGCGGCATCAATGCGCTGCGCGGCCACGCCAACGTCCAGGGCATCACCGATTTCGCGCTCTACGCCCAGAACCTGCCGGGTTATCTGGCGGTGCCGACCGATGCCGAACCCGACCTGAAGACCTTCCTCGACAAGAAGACGCCGAAGCTGCTGCGTCCGGGCCAGATGAACTTCGGCCAGAACCTGTCGAAGTGGTACGTCAGCCTGCACAAGGCCTGGTGGGGCGATGCCGCCAACAAGGACAACGGCTTCGCCTACGATTTCATGCCCAAGCTGTCGGGCGCGTCCGACGTGCTGTCGATCTTCGACCAGATGTACCAGGGCAAGATCAACGGATTCCTGTGCCAGGGCTTCAACCCGCTCGCGTCCGTCGCCAACAAGAAGAAGGTGGGCGACGCGCTGGCCAAGCTGAAGTACATGGTCGTCATGGACCCGCTGGCGACCGATACCTCGGAATTCTGGAAGCCGCACGGCGAGTTCAACGACGTCAAACCCGAGGAAATCAAGACCGAGGTGTTCCGCCTGCCGGCCACGCTGTTTGCCGAAACGACCGGTAGTTTCACCAACTCCGGCCGCGTCATCCAGTGGCGCTGGAAGGCTGCCGACGCGCCGGGCGATGCCAAGGACGACACCGAAATCCTGGCCAACCTGTTCCTGAAACTCAAGGACATGTACGCCAAGGATGGCGGCGCCTACGCGGAGCCGATCCAGAAGCTGACCTGGGCTTATCGCATCCCGACCAAGCCGTCGCCGGAAGAACTGATGATGGAGTTCAACGGCAAGGCGCTGGCCGACGTGCTGGACCCGAAGGATCCGACCAAGGTGCTGGTCAAGGCCGGCGAGCAGCTACCGAGCTTCGCCATGCTGCGCGACGACGGTTCGACCACCTGCGGCAACTGGATCTATTGCGGCGTCTGGTCGCAGGCCGGCAACCTGTCGGCACGGCGCGACAACAGCGATCCGTCCGGCCTCGGCCAGACGCTGAACTGGGGCTTCGCCTGGCCGGTTAACCGCCGCATCCTGTACAACCGTGCCTCGGCCGATCTTTCCGGCAAGCCGTGGGATCCGAAGCGTACCGTGCTCAAGTGGCTGGGCGACAAGTGGGGGGGCAACGACATCCCCGACATGCGTCCGGATGCCGCGCCCGACCAGAACGTCATGCCTTTCATCATGACCGGCGAAGGCGTCGGCCGCCTGTTCAGTCTCGGACTGATGGCCGAAGGTCCGTTCCCCGAGCACTACGAGCCGTTCGAAAGCCCGCTCGACACCAATCCGATGCACCCGAAGAACCCGAAGGCCCGCGCCAACCCCGCGGCCCGCGTGTACAAGGGCGACATGGAAGCGTTCGGCACAGCCAAGGACTTCCCGTACGTGGCGACCACCTACCGCCTGACCGAGCATTTCCACTACTGGACCAAGCAGAGCAAGATCAACGCGATCATGCAGCCGGAACAGTTTGTGGAAATTGGCGAGGAACTGGCCAAGGAGAAAGGCATCGCCGTTGGCGACAAGGTCAAGATCCGCTCCAACCGCGGCTTCATCAAGGCCGTGGCGGTGGTGACCAAGCGCATCAAGGCACTCGATGTCGATGGCAAGAAGGTGCACACCATCGGCATCCCGATCCACTACGGTTTCAAGGGGGCGACGAAGCCTGGCTTCATCACCAACACCCTGACGCCGTTCGTGGGCGACGCCAATACGCAGACGCCGGAGTACAAGGCGTTCCTGGTCAACATCGAGAAAGCGTAAGGGAGAGCTGATATGGCACTGCAATCGCTAGACATCAAACAGCGCTCCGCGACCACGACGCCGTCCACGCAAGTGCGACAGACGATCGAAATCGCCAAGCTCATCGACGTATCCGCCTGTATCGGCTGCAAGGCCTGCCAGGTAGCGTGTTCCGAATGGAACGACATCCGCGACGAAGTCGGCAACTGCCACGGGGTGTACGACAACCCCATGGACCTGTCGGCCAAGTCGTGGACGGTCATGCGTTACACCGAGGTCGAGCAGAACAACAAGCTGGAGTGGCTGATCCGCAAGGACGGCTGCATGCACTGTTCCGACCCCGGCTGCCTCAAGGCCTGCCCGGCGCCCGGCGCGATCATCCAGTACAGCAACGGCATCGTGGATTTCCACCAGGAAAACTGCATCGGCTGCGGCTACTGCGTGACCGGCTGTCCGTTCAACGTTCCGCGCATCTCGAAGGAAGACAGCAAGGCCTACAAGTGCTCGCTGTGCTCCGACCGGGTGGCCGTCAACCAGGCTCCGGCCTGCGCCAAGGCCTGCCCGACGGGCGCCATCCAGTTCGGTTCGAAGGAGGACATGAAGGACTACGCCGCCAAGCGCGTGGAGGATCTCAAGGAACGCGGCTACGACCAGGCCGGACTGTACGACCCGCAAGGGGTGGGCGGCACGCACGTCATGTACGTGCTGCACCACGCGGACAAGCCGAACCTGTACCCCGGCCTGCCGGAAAACCCGTCGATCAGCCCGCTGGTCTCGCTGTGGAAGGGCTTCGCCAAGCCGCTCGCCACCCTGGCTCTGGCCGGCGTGGCCCTGGGCAGCCTGTTCCATTACGTCACCAAGGGTCCGAACGAAGTCTCGAAGGAGATTGAGGACGAGATCGAACGTGAAGACAAGGAGGAAGCAAAATGATCCGCGATCCGAAAGACCTCAAGCGTTACGAGCCCAAGGAACGGGCCAACCACTGGGTCGTGGGCATCAGCTTCATCCTGCTCGCACTCTCCGGCCTGGCTTTCTTCCATCCGGCCTTCTTTCCGCTGACCCAGCTGTTCGGTGGCCCGACCTGGGCCCGCATCATCCACCCCTACCTCGGGGTGCTGATGGCGGTATCCTTCCTGGCCATCTTCATCCGCTTCAAGCATCTGAACAAGATGACGCCGGCGGACAAGGAATGGTTGGCCAAGGCGAAGAACATGGTGGATGGCAACGACCACGACATGCCGGAACAAGGCAAGTACAACGGCGGCCAGAAAGTCATGTTCTGGGCGTTGGCCGTGTGCATGCTGCTGATGACGGTCTCCGGCCTCGCCATCTGGCGTGCCTGGTTCGGCTTCGACATCACCGTGGTCCGCCTCGGTGCCGTCGTACATGCCGCTGCTGGCGCCGTCATGATCGCCCTGATCATGGTCCACGTCTATGCCGCCATCTGGGTCAAGGGCACCATCCGCGCCATGTGGTACGGTACGGTCACCCGCGCCTGGGCCAAGCAGCATCACCGCGGCTGGTATCGTCAGGTCACCGGCAAATGACCTGAAGATAAGGCACACCCATCGCTCCCGCTCCGGCGGGGGTGATGCGGCAACCGTTTTACCTTGCGTCTTTGGGGGCTCTGCGGGGAATATTCCGCATCCCCCCGTTTTTTTGAAACACACGCCGAACACGACAAACCGGAATCACGACAGCACCATGCAAAGCCAACCGATAGACTTCCACCCGCCGACCGAAGAAGCCGCCCCCATCCTGCTGCCGGTTACCGCCACGCTTTTTGCCGACCGGGCAAATCGTTTCGCCACCTTGGCCGAACAGCACAGCCTGTCCGAATGGCTGACCTTCCTGGGTGACGTGAGCCGCGCCCAGCACGAAGTCATCAAGAGCCTCCCAGCGCTGCAACTGCCCGATGCGGCAACCCTCGAACAGGCACGCACGCACGGCATGCCTCCGTTGAACGCCTCGTCGCTGCCCCGCCCGGCTGCCTGGCGCATCGCGCTGCAGCAAATCGTGCAGCAACTGGAAAGCAGCGCCCCCGAAGGCGGCCAGGCTGCGCTGAAGAAGCTCCTCGCCGCCCCGGAAAACGAACTCGAACGCCTGGCCGATATGCTGCTCAATGGCGAACCGGACATGGCCCACGCCGCCGAACTGCCGTTCGTTGCTGCCGCGCTGCAAGCGGTATTCACGCAACTGGCCAGCCAGCTCGACGCCAGCCACCTGCAAAAACTCGACAGCCACGGCGTCTGCCCCTGCTGCGGCAGCTTGCCGGTAGCCAGCATCGTCCGCCTCGGCTCCGCCATCAATAACCTGCGCTACCTGCACTGCGCGCTGTGCAACACCGAGTGGAACGTGCCGCGCGCCACCTGCACCGCCTGCGACACCGACAAGGAAGTCGCCCTGCACGAGGTCGAGGGCAGCAAAGGCGCCGTCCGCGCCGAAACCTGCGACGCCTGCAAGAGCTACCTGAAGATCGTCTATCAGGAAAAAGACCCGAATGTAGACCCGGTGGCCGACGACCTCGCCACCCTGGCCCTCGACATGCTGGTCGACGAAGCCGGCTACGAGCGCTCCGGCCCCAACCTGCTCCTCATCGGCGCGCATAGCGGCTAGTGTGGTCTGCTTCGCAATTAACGAAACATGAAAGCTTGTCTTTGTGCCCCTGGCGTTGTTGCTCATCCTCGCGATAGCTTCGGCTATCGCTGCGGTTCGCGCCTAGCCAGGAACACAAATCCAGCACTTTCATTTGTTCCGCCAATCACGAAGTAGACCACTCACCCATCCCTCCACCTTTCTGCCCGGTCCGGGCGAAAAACCATGAACGACATCAAACGCCTTCCCGCGGTCGACCGCGTCCTGCAGCAACTCTCCGATACGATCGAAATCCACGGTCGGCAACTGGTTACCGGCTGCGTCCGCGCCGAACTGGCGGCCGCCCGCGAGGGGCTGAAGCACGGCCTGCCGCTACCCGACGATACCGCCCTGCTCGCCGCCATTCGCCGACGCGCCGACGCTGCCGGCCGTGCCAACCTGCGGCCGGTGATCAACCTCACCGGCACCGTGCTGCACACCAACCTCGGCCGCGCCCAACTGGCCGAGGAAGCCATCGCGCTGATGGTCGAGGCCGCCCGTGCCCCCTGCGCGCTGGAATACGACCTTGCCTCCAGCGGTCGCGGCGACCGCGACGACCTCGTTTCCGGCCTGCTAGCCGAACTGGTGGCCGGCGGTTCACCGGATATTGCCGCCACCATCGTCAACAACAATGCGGCAGCGGTTCTGCTCTGCCTGAATGCGCTGGCCCAGGGCAAGGAGGCCGTCGTCTCGCGCGGTGAGCTGGTCGAAATCGGCGGCGCCTTCCGCATTCCCGACGTGATGCGTCGCGCCCAGGTTCGCCTGCACGAGATCGGCACAACCAACCGCACGCACGACAAGGATTACGCCGAAGCCATCGGCCCGAAGACGGCGCTGCTGATGAAGGTGCACACCAGCAACTACGCGGTGACCGGCTTCACCAAGTCGGTCGATGAGAAAGCCGTCGCCGACATCGCCCATGCTGCCGGCCTGCCTTTCCTGGTCGATCTGGGCAGCGGCACGCTGACCGACTTTGCCGCCTACGGCCTGCCGCCGGAACCGACGCCGCAGCAGGCGCTGGCAGCCGGTGCCGACATCGTCACCTTTTCCGGCGACAAGCTGCTTGGCGGCCCGCAGGCCGGGCTCATCGTGGGCCGCAAGGACTTGATCGCCAAGATCAAGAAAAACCCGCTGAAACGCGCCCTGCGCGTCGGCAAGACCACGCTCGCCGCGCTGGAGGCGACGTTGCGCCTGTATCGCGATCCGGACCGCCTGGCCGAACGCCTGCCGACGCTGCGCCTGCTCACCCGCCCACTAGCCGACATCACGGCACTCGCCGAACGGGTACTGCCCGCCATGCAAGCTGCCCTCACCGGCCAGGGCGTGGTCACTATCGAAGCGTGCAGCAGCCAGATCGGCAGCGGCGCGTTGCCCGTCGAACGCCTGCCATCTGCCGCACTGGTTTGCCGGCCAACGGCCAAAAAACCGGGCAAGGCGCTGATCGCCATCGAAGCCGCCTTCCGCGGCCTGCCGACCCCGGTCATCGGCTATATCCGCGACGACGCTTATCATCTCGACCTCCGTTGCCTGGAGGCGAAGGACGAAGCGCGCTTCGTCGCACAGTTGCAAGCAATGAAATTCTGAGTACGGCCTCGCACGGCGGTCTGCGTACCGCCTGCCGTCCTCTCCCGCGTCGGTAACGGCGCCCCCGTAAATCCGGGCATCTCCGTGCCCGGATGGTTCAACCAATGGAGACGAGACCATGACCTTCAATCGACGACAATTCCTCGCCGCCGGCGCGGCGCTGGGTGCGACGGCGAGCATCGCCGCACCGAGCAGCCCCCTGCCTTTCCTGATCCAGATGCAGTCCGACCCGCTGCTGCCCAAGGCGTCCGGCAAGCGCGTGGTGATTTGTGGCGGCGGCTGGGGCGGTGTAACCGCCGCCAAGCACCTGCGTCAACTCGACCCGACACTCGATGTCGTGCTCCTTGAACGCAATCCGGTCTTCTTTTCCTGCCCGATGAGCAACAAGTGGCTGGTCGACGTCGTCGATGCCCAGTTCCTCACCTTCAGCTACCTTCCGGTCGCCCAGAAATACGGCTACACCTTCATCCAGACCGAAGTCACCGCCTTCGAGCGCGACAAGAAGCGCGTCATCACCGCCCAGGGCTGGATCGACTACGACTACCTGATCCTCGGCAGCGGTATCCGCTACAACTACGAAAGCTGGTTCGGCAACGACCGCAAGGCGGCCGAGTACACCAAGGCCATGTTCCCTGCTGCCTACATCCCCAGCGCCGAGCACTTCCGCCTCAAGCAAAGCATCCAGAACTTCCAGGGCGGCGACCTGGTGATGACCCTGCCGCCCCCGCCGCACCGCTGCCCGCCGTCGCCCTACGAGCGTGCCTGCCTGATCGCCGGCCTGTTCAAGCAGCGCAAGATCAAGGGCAAGGTCATCATCCTCGACCCCAAGCCGAGCCCGGCGCCGATCACCGGCGGCTTTCAGGAAGCCTTCGCCAACCTGTACAAAGACCAGATCGTCTACGTGCCCAAGGCAACGATCAGCGAAGTCGACCCGTTCAACAAGAAGATCAAGACGGCAGCCGGCGACTTCAGCTTCGACCATTCCATCCTGATGGCGCCGCATCAGGCCGGCGACATGGCGTGGAAGGCCGGCGTCATCGGCAAGAACGAGGAAGGCAAGCCGACCGGCTGGGCCGGCGTCGATCCCTTCTTCCTCAACCTGAAGGACGATCCGGACGTTTACGTGATCGGCGACTCGGTCGGCATCGTGTCGCCCCAGTTCCGCTTCTACCCGAAGGCCGGCCACGTCGCCAACGCCCACGCCCGCATCGTCGCCAACTACATCGCCCAGCGCGTCAAGGGCCGCCAGCCGACGTACGCCCTGCCCGACAACCTGTGCTTCATGATGGTCAATACCGAGCCGCGCGAGGATATCGCCGTCCGCTTCAAGTACTACGTCAACGACAAGGGCATCATCATCCAGGACCAGGACGACGACAATCTTCGCCGCGACGAACTGGTCACCGAGGACTTCGCCTGGGCCGGCCGCATGTACGAGGACATGTTCGGCTGACCGGCAACGCCCCAGCGCCGACAGGCGGCACTGGGGCGTGTCAGAATACGCCTTTTGACGATACGGCCTTCATCATGTCCCACTTCCTCTTTCTCAACGCCAGTACCCGGGAACCCGGCCATGTCGGCAATACCGAGACGTTAGCCCGACATGCAGCCGCCGGATTGCCGTCGAACAGTCGACAGACCTGGTGCAAGCTGGCCGATCTGGAGATTCCTCCATTCGTGGATTTGCGCCACACCGCCGGCACCTACCCGATGCCCGTCGGTGAAGCCAAGCCCTTGCTCGACCTGACCCTGGAAGCGACCGATCTGGTCTTCGTATCGCCGGTTTATTGGTTTTCCGTCCCGTCGCCGCTGAAGACCTATCTCGACCACTGGAGCGCCTGGCTACGCATCCCCGGCGTCGAATTCAAGGAAAGGATGGCCAATAAGCGTCTTTGGGTCATCGCCACCAGCGGTAACCGCGAAAAAGCACAACCCATGTTCGACAGCTACCGCCTATGCGCCGAATTCCTTGGCATGCAGTTCATGACGCCGCTGTGGGGCAAGGGCGGCGCGCCGGACGCGGTACTCGCCGACGAGGCTGCACTGGCCGCCGGAGCCACGCTCTTCCAGGCCGTCTAACCCATGATCATCGGTACCGCGGGCCACATCGACCATGGCAAGACCACACTGGTCAAGGCACTGACCGGCGTTGACTGCGACCGTCTAAAGGAAGAAAAGGCGCGCGGCATCACCCTCGATCTCGGCTATGCCTATGCCCCACTGCCTGACGGTGACCGACTTGGCTTCATCGACGTACCGGGCCACGAGAAGCTCATCCACAACATGCTGGCCGGCGCAACCGGCATTGATTTCGCTCTCCTTGTCATCGCCGCCGATGACGGCCCCATGCCGCAGACCCGCGAGCATCTCGATATCATCGAACTACTCGGCATCCGCAACGGTGCCGTCGCACTGACCAAGATCGACAGCGTATCGCCCGAACGCCTGACACTGGTCAAGGCTGAAATCGCCTATCTGCTCGCCGACACCATGCTCATGGACGCCCCGCTTTTTCCGGTCGCGGCGGTGACCGGCGAGGGCATCGCTGATCTACGTACCTATCTCGACCAACAGGCAGGACAACTCGGCACCAGAAGCCGGCAAGGCGGCTTCCGCCTTGCTATCGACCGCTGCTTCACGCTCTCCGGCGCCGGAACGGTTGTCACCGGAACGGCGTTTTCGGGCGCGGTGCACACCGGCGATACGCTGCTCCTCTCCCCCCCTGCCAAATCCGTCCGTGTCCGCAGCCTGCGCGTCCAGGACACCACGGCAGATACCGGTTGCGCCGGCCAACGCATTGCGCTGGCGCTGGCTGGCATCGAGAAAGCCGACGTCGCGCGCGGCATGTGGCTGCTTGCCCCCCGGCTTCATGCCCCGATTCGCCGTTTCGACGCCATGATCCGCGTCCTGCCCGGCCAACCGAAGCTCAAGCACTGGACACAGGTTCATCTTCACCTCGGCGGCGAGGACGTACCCGCCCGCATCGCCCTGCTCACAGCCGACGAAATATCGCCCGGCGACGAACAGTGTGCTCAGATTACGCTCGAACGCGATATTGGCGCCCTATCCGGCGACCGTTTCATCCTGCGCGATGCCGCCGCCCGCCACACCATCGGTGGCGGCCGTGTGCTCGATATCTTTCCCCCCACGCGCAAGAAGCGCACTCCGGAACGACTGGCCATGCTCGCCGCGCTGGCCGACGACAACCCGGCGACGGCCCTGCAACTGGCCAGCAGCCAGCACGCCTCGGGCGTTGACCTCGATCTCTACGCGCTCAACCGCAATCTCGACAGCGATGCACTGCACGCCATCGTAGGCCAGCTCGGCCTCAGGCAGGTCGGCAGCACCGCCTTCTCGGCAACCAACTGGCAGGCGCTGGAAGAACGCCTGCTTGCCGCACTGGCTACCGAACACATGCGGGCACCCGACATGCCCGGGGTCGAACGCGACCGCCTGCGCCGCCTGACCCTGCCGACGCTCGACCGCGCCGTTTTCGATGCATTGCTCGCAGCACCGCTGGGCGACGGCCGCATCGCCCAGACCAATGCCTGGCTGCACCATCCCGAACACCGTGTCCAAATGGCCGCCGACGACCACGACCTGTGGCAGACACTCAAGCCACTGCTCGATGCCGCCCCGTACAACCCGCCGCGCGTCCGCGACGTGGCCAATGCAACCGGTGTCCTCGAAGACACCGTACGCGCCCTGTTCAAGCGCGTCGCCCGCATCGGCGAAGCCTACCCGGTGGCCCACGACCACTATTTCACGGCATCCGCGGTGGCCGATCTGGCCAGACGCGTGGCTGCCATCAACGAGCGCGACGGTATGGCCCGCGCGGCCCCCCTGCGCGACGAAATTGGCGGCGGACGCAAAGTTGCCATTCACATCCTCGAATTCTTCGACCGGATCGGCTACACTCGCCGGGTTCGCGATACCCACGTATTACGCGGGAATCCGGCGCAATTCGGTACATGAACAAAGGAAGAGATCGTTCCCCGGTGGGACGGCCGGTCTTCAAAACCGGCAAGACCTGTCAGACAGGTTTGGGTAGGTTCGACTCCTGCTCTCTTCCGCCACTTCTAGCCCGCCTGGCAAAAGAAAGCGCCTGACCAAAGTCCCTGCGACCGATACCGCTCGATCATGGGGCCAACAAAAACCCCGCCGCAGCGGGGTTTGGGGCACTCAGGCAGTCGCCGCTCGGCGCAGCAGCGAATACAACTCATCCTTGAGTACCAGTTTTTCCTTCTTCAATGCCTCGATTTCGATAGGCGTTGCGTGTTCGATATGCGCTTCCATGTTCTTGATCTTCTGATCAAGTTCGTTATGTCGATCAAACAGGTTGAGGAAATGGCGGTCAGTCGTTTTCAATTGGGTAATCAGGTCGCGATACTCAGGGAACATAGGCTAACTCTCGTTGAGGTTGATAGTGGTCAGGAAACAGACGGTTCCACCCTAGCAATCATTTCGAATACCGGTATTGCGCTGTGTCAACTTTTCGGTTGGTCGGTACGAGTTTGCGCCATTCCCCCCCGAGAGCCGGGAGGCTCGGGTTAAACTTCTGCATCCTTCCCGCTCACTCCCTCGACAGATGGCTCACCACCCCTTTCATGGCAACATCCCCGAAGACCGCCTCTACAGCCCCAGCTACGACATGTGGGTGCAACTACAGAAAAACGGGGAAGCCTTGCTCGGCGCAACCGGCTTCGGCATCTTTCTCGCCGGCGAGATCATTGCCTTCACCAGCAAGCCCAAGGGAGCCGAAGTCGCCATCGGCAAGGGCATGGGTACCGTCGAGTGTCGCAAGACCGTTCTCGCGGTTCATGCGCCGATTTCCTTCATCCTGCTCGAAGGCAACGACGACGCCGAGGAAAACCCGGCACGCGTGAACAAGGACTGTTATGGCACGGGCTGGATGGCGCGCGTCAGGCCGACGGCCTGGGAGAGCGAACGGCAAACCCTGATCGATGCCGCTGCCTACCGCCGGCACATCCTCAAGATCGAACCGGAGGCCCGCTTTGACTGACAAACTGGCTATTCTGGTGTGCACCGCCAGCACCGACCGCCCGGAACTCCTTCCGACGCCACTGGTACATGCCCTGGCCGCACACGCGCTTGATGCCGAGGTCGAAATCCACTTTGCCGGGCCGGCCGTCCGTCTGCTCGTCGATGGCGTGGCCGACAGCCTCTACGCCGGGCAGCAACAGGAAAAATCTCTCGGCGACTTCCTGCGTGAACTCGTCGCCGCCGACATCCCGCTCTTTGCCTGTGGCATGGCTCGAGCCGCTTGGCTCAGCGAAAGCGAAACACTGATCGCCCCAACCCGTGCTGCCGGCGCCACCGCCTTCGTAGCCCGGACCCTCTCCCCCGATTGGCAAACACTGGTGTATTGATGGCACATCCACGCATTACAGGCGTCATTCTGGCAGGCGGACTGGGCCGGCGCATGGGCGGCGTCGACAAGGGCCTGCAGGAACTTCAGGGGCGCCCGATGACCGCTTGGGTAGCCGAACGGCTTGCACCGCAGGTCGATGAACTGCTCATCAATGCCAACCGGAATGCAGAACGCTATGCCAAATTCGGCTACCGCGTCGTTGCCGACCGGATTCCCGACTTCGCCGGCCCATTGGCCGGCCTGCATGCAGCCCTGTCCGCAGCCACCCACCCTTGGGTTGCCACGGCCCCCTGCGACTCCCCCTTTCTGCCGCCCGACCTCGTGTCGCGACTGGCCAGCGCCATGCATGCCGCCGATGCCGAACTGGCCGTTGCCCGCACCCACGACCAGCCACACCCGGTGTTCTGCCTTTGCCGGCGCGAAGTCCTGCCGCATCTCACTGCCTATCTGCACAGCGGCGAACGCAAGTTCGAGCGCTGGTACGCTACCCTGAAGACCGTCCAAGTTCCCTTCGACGACGTTGCCTCAGCTTTCGAAAACATCAACACACGCGACGAGCTACAGCGTTTCGACAGCCAAGGCCAGGATTATTCACAAAAGTCGGGAGCGTAACGCCCGGCATACTACCCCTTGAGCACCTTCGGGCGAAAGCGTTTCCCTCCTGGCACCAGCAGCCCAGCGCCTACTGGCGCTTTTTCATGACCAGCACGCCGGTACCCATGAGCAAATCGACCCGACTCAGAAAGCTCATGCCGATCAGCGGCGCCCCGGTAATCCCCACGGTCACCCGGACATTGCGCAACTTCACGCCCGCTACTTCAACCAGTGGAACCACCACACGGGTGGTCGTAATGTTTCCGGCAGCCGTTGCCGAGAGGCCGCGCTTTCCTTCCGCAAAATCGATTCCGAACAGGCGCGCGCTTTCAATGCTCATCGCCACATCCGATGCGCCGGTATCGATCAGCCCTTCGACGGTTTGTCCATTGATAGTAATCGGCGCGAAATAGTGCTCTCCCCGGTGTGTGCTGGCATACAAGATGGCCGTCCGATTTTCTGGCGCATCGCTGTCAAGGCAAGCATCTGCCGAGCACTCCGGCCCGGCAAGCAGCGTCGAGAACCGTTTGTTCCGGGCCTGCCATTCACGGGCCACCACATCGCCCGAAGCTGCAGCCCTTTCGTACCAATATGCGGCCTTCCTGCTACAGGGCGCCACCAGATAACCTGTCTCGTATGACACGGCCAGGCTGCGCTGCGCTTGCCCGTTACCGTTCCGGGCTGCAGTCATCAGTGAAACGAATTCCCTGGCTGGCTGCTTCAGGGGAATTTCGTTTGCATAGTCACGGGCTGAGAAATAGGAGGTCTCGCAACCCACCGCCCAAGCCGGCAAGACTGCCAACAAGGCGGCAGCGCACAATCGACGATCCACAACGAACAATGACAATTCAGTATCCAATCCAGGCTGTAATTCCAGCAATCGATCCGCGCCAGGCCCTTTCGGCGCCAAATTCCTACCCGGATTATCGGCGTTTTGTCATGCCTAAAAAATATGACGAAGGTTATAAGCCAGACAGCAGCTTGGCCCCGACCGAAACGACTCCCCAACCTGTGGAAAACCCTTATTGCGTCGCACCAAATTACGCCTAGACTGCGCGCGCAGGATCAAAAACACACATAAAAGGTAAACAGCAAATGAACGTCAAAGTGCACTACCGCATCACCCAGGATCGTGCCGGCATTCCGCAGGATTTTTGCGGCGCCCGCCACTTCGTCGCCTGCGAGGACAAGGCCATCGAGGACATCGCCCGCACCCAACTGGCTGCGGACTATCAGATTCCGCAAAGCGCCGTCGTCATCTCTCGCATCGAGGCCTAACCGCCTCCGCGCAGCGTCGCCCGGTCGACCTGTGCCAACAGGCGTTGCGCCGCCGATTCGTCGCCGGCGACAACGCTGATTTCCACCCGCAGGGTGGCTAGTTGCAGCGCGGCAATGCGCAGCGGGTTCTGTTCGCTCAATGCGAAATGCAGGGTGGCTTCCTCGCCGGATAGAAGCAAGCCACCGGGAGCGTTCGACACGGCTGACCCGAACGCATTTCGCAGCGCCCGGGCAAATTCATCCACCGTGCAACTCATCTGTCGGACGCGCTCCCCGCGCCACGGCAGGCCGCCCTCAGCCACCGGCAATCGGCGGCCAGACTGCAAGCACGTCGCCCTCCGCCAGGCACTTGTCAGCCCGCTCATCAGGCGGAATGTATGTGCCGTTCACCAGCACCAGATGCGTCAGGCGTGACGGCAGTGCAAACGGCTGCAATACCTCGGTCACTGTCGCAGTGTCAGTGGCTTCGACCTCAACCCGATTATTCTTGGCATGCCCCGGCAGATAGTCGCTCAGCGTGGCATAAAGCTTGACCGTGACCCGCATGATCTCAACTGTTCGGCCGCTGGCAGGCGATAAAGGCCTCGGCGAAACGGGTCGGCGTTTCGAGCAGTTTCTGCTTCCACACACCCAGCTTCATCTTGCCCTGAATCAACCCGCGCAGCGCGCCGACATGCTCGGTCAGCCCAACCGAGGTCGCTCCGACCAGCACGTCGCCGTTGAACTGCAGGCTGATGTAGCGGCCGTTGGCCTCGTCGGCCTGCTCCACGCCATCGCCGCCCGGCACGCCTTGCCATTCGCCGAACGACGACGAGATCATGCCCATCGAATCAAGCACGTTGATCGCCAGCACGCCCTTCATGCGTGCGGCACTTTTTCCAGCACCGCCGGCCATGTTGAGAGCCGCCACACGCGCCTGATCGGCCGCATTGGGCTGGATCGCCGCGACCAGATGCCGGCCGCTGAACAGATCCGGCGCCTCGGCCACGTCACCCGCTGCATAGACCCCCGGCACCGAGGTCTGCATGGTGTCGTCCACCAGCACGCCCTTGGCCACATGCACCGTCGTTCCCTCCAGAAAAGCCACATTCGGCGCTACCCCGGCGGCGACAATGAGCAGATCGCAATCGAGCTTCTCGCCGTTCGATAAGGCCACGGTAAGCGGCGCCGATTCGCTTCTGGAAATGAACTCGACACCCGCTCTGGTCAGCACACGCACGCCTTGCTTCTCGACCCAGCGCTTGATCATGCCGCCCGCCTCGGGCGTCATCATGCGCGGCACCAGCCGGTCGCCCACTTCGACCACCGTCAGTTGCGCGCCGCGCTTGGCCAGCGCCTCCATGATGATGCACCCGATAAAACCGGCCCCCAGCTGCAGCACGCGCGAACCTGGCTTGGCCAGCTGGGCGATGGCGCGGGCGTCGGACAGTGTCCAGCAGGTCTGCACCTCCGGCAGGTCGATACCGGGAATCGGCGGGCGCACTGGATGCGATCCGGTGGCGATCAGCAGGCGGTCGTAATCCTCGAAATGACCGTCGTCGAACAGCACCGTCTTCTTGTCGGTATTGAGCGCCACCGCCCTGCCCCGATACTGGCTGATGTGCAAGCTGTCGAAATGATCGGCCGACTTGCGCAGGTAGGTCCCTGACTCGTCGATATTGCCTTCGAGCAGGTAGGGAATGGCCATACGCGAATACGGTGGCTCAGCTTCGTTGCCGACCAACAAAATGTCGTCGCCAGGCGCGGCACGGCGCAGGGTTTCAGCGGCAACCACGCCTGCCGGGCCGTTGCCGAGAATGATGTGTTTCATGTTGGCTTCTCCGCAGGGAAAAGAAAAGCGGGGCGGCGCCTGGCGCAACCCCGCTTCGTTCGACAAACCACCTACAGACCCAGGCGCTCCAGCGTGGCCTTTTCCGGCACGCCGTTGGCATCCCAGCCGCGCACCTTGTAGTACTCTGGCTTCATCTTGTCGATGCCATTGACCAGCCCCTTAGCCGGGCCGGTCTTGGCCGGCTCGGTCTTCAGGCGCGGCGGCAGGTCGTCATCGGCCGCCGTGAAGCCGGCCGCCAGATTGAACTGGCGCTCCATGTTCCAGATGCGCTCGCCCACCTCGTTGAGCTTCTCCATCGACCAGTCGCCCTCGCAGGCGGCCTGCACCTGCGGCTGCACGTCGGCCAGCGTCCAGGCGAAGCTAGTGAAGACGCAAATACCGGCAGCATCGAAGACGCCCGTGGCATCCTGGAACGCCTTGACCAGATCGGCCTTGCCTTCGGTGACCAGCGGATCGGTCTTGACCGGGATACCAAGGACTTCGGACGCCACGGTATAGGAACGCAAGTGGCAGGCGCCGCGGTTAGAGGTCGCATAGGTCAGACCCATGCCCTGGATGCCGCGCGAGTCGTAAGCCGGGAATTCCTGGCTCTTGACGCTCATCGACAGCTCCGGACGGCCGTACTTGGCGCACATCCGCGCGCTGCCCACCGCCAGTTCCTTGCCGAAGCCCTCGCCGTGCGCCGTCATCTCGACCAGTTTGCACAGCGCCTCGGCCGAACCGAACTTGGCATCGACGCCGATCTGTTCCTCGCTGATGATACCCAGGTCGTACAGCTCCATCGCTGCGCCGACCGTGGCGCCGAAGGAGATCGGATCCATCCCGTGCTCGTTGCACAGCAGATTGGCGTACTGCAGGGCTTCCAGATCACCCACGCCGTTCGCCGCGCCCAGCGCCCAGGCCGCCTCGTACTCCAGGCCGCCGGAAGCCCCCCAGTATTTCGGGCTGTTCTTGACGCTGAAATGGGTTTCGTCGATCTTGGAAATCCGCCCACAGGCGATGGTGCAGCCGAAGCAGGCGGCGTTGGTCACCAGATGCGGCTTACCGTCGGTCGGCCGCTTTTCGTGCATGGCCTCGGCGGAAATCTTGCCCGCATCCTCGAACTGCACGTCGCGGTGGTTGCGCGTCGGCAAGGCTCCCATTTCGTTGATTACGTTCATCAACACCTGGGTGCCGTACTTGGGCAGCCCCTGTCCCGTCACCGCATTGTCGGCCAGCACCTTCTTCGCGGCATTGGTCGCCGCCAGAAAGGCCGGGAAATCCTTGATGCCCGAAACGCCCTTGGTGCCGCGCAAGGCAACCGCCTTCAGGTTCTTGGAGCCCATCACCGCGCCCACCCCGGAACGGCCGGCAGCACGGTGCAGGTCATTGACGATGCAGGCGAACAGCACCTGGTTCTCGCCCGCTGCGCCGATCGACGACACGCGGATCAGCGGGTCCTGGTGTGACTTCTTGATCGTCGCCTCGGTTTCCCAACAGGTCTTGCCCCACAGGTGTGCCGCGTCGCGCAGCTCGGCCTTGTCGTTTTCGACGTACAGGTACACCGGCTTCGGCGATTTGCCTTCGAAAATGATCATGTCCCAGCCGGCAAACTTCATCTCGGCCCCGAAAAAGCCGCCGGAATTCGAGCAGGCAATGGCATTGGTCAGCGCGCCCTTGGTCACCACCGTGTAGCGGCCGCCAGTGGAGGCCATGGTGCCCGTCAGCGGGCCGGTCGACATGATCATCTTGTTATCCGGCGACAGCGGATCGACCTTGGGGTCGATTTCCTCGACCAGGTATTTCGACGCCAGACCGCGCGAACCCAGGTAATCGTTGGCCCACGCCATGTTCAGCGGTTCGGGTGTGCAGGTGCCGGCGGTGAGGTTCACGCGCAGGACTTTACGGTTCCATCCCATGATCTCTCCTCCTTACGCCGCAACGGCAGCAGTATTGGCCTTGGCCGCCCAGGAACGCATGCGGTCCAGCCCCGTCCAGTCGGCATCGACATAGGTGATGGCGCCGGTCGGACAGGCGCTGGCACACTTCGGATCGCCGCCACACAGGTCGCACTTCTGCACCTTGCCGAGGTCGGCCATGTAATTCACCGTGCCGAATGGGCAGGCGATGGTGCACACCTTGCAGCCGACGCAGGTCGCCTCCTTGACCACCTTGGCCCCGGTCGCCGCATCGAGCACGATGGCCTCGACCGGGCAGGCATTCATGCACCAGGCATCCGAACACTGGGTGCAGGTATAAGGCACCTTGCGCCCCTCATGCTCGAAGTCGAACACCTTGATACGTGACTTGGATGGGTTGATGGCGCCTGTATGCTCGTAGGAACACGCCATTTCGCACTGCAGACAACCCGTGCATTTGGATGGATCAATGTGAAGCGACTTCTGCATGGCGTCTCCTCCATGATGAATTGCTTGCAACACGCCGCCTGAACCTTGCGGCGCAACCGGAAAAAATTGAGAGGCGAAACCCGTGCCATCTATCCAAGCCTCGTCGATATGCAATCCGACACGCTTGCCGCGGCACCGTTGTTTCGCACCTGAACAGCGCAACTGCTCCAATATTGAACACCCGTAAAGCCTGAAAAGACCAAGCAATGCGCTGCTCAAGCACTTTACGCAGAGCCGCCACGCTTGTTATGCCGCAACGCAGCATCATGAGCGATGATTGGCCAACCACGCTCCACGGGTCTATAACAACAACGTGATGCCACGAATCTTACGTAGCACTCCGCACCTGAAACACAACCGGGAGAGCGCATGGAAAAATCCCCCTTCGACCGTCGCCAGAAACCACGCCACCAGCCGCAACAGCAACCGCAGCAGCACGCCCACGCCACCCCGGCCGGCAAACAGGACTCCCCACGCGAAACCTGGCAATCCCTCAGCCGCGCGCAGGCACGAAAGCAGTCAGGTAAGCTGTAAGCAATACCCTCCCCTCACACGAGGCAAGCCATGAAAACCGCCATTATCCTCGCCACCCTGCTCGCCTCCGCCCCCCTCTGGGCCGGACCAGCCCCTTGGTACAAATGGCAAAGTACCGCCGCCGACCATCAGGTGTGCTCACAGATATCACCCGGCGAAGGCTGGCAGATCGTCAAGGGGCCATTTAGGGATGCCCATTGCCAGAAGCCGGGGATACCTGAGTAGGAAACCCTGTTTTTGTAGGGGATATATCGGCCAAAACATGAAATCCGGCCCTGGAAATGAAAAAGCCACTTCAATCGAAGTGGCTCATTTCACTTTGGTTTGGCGCGCCCGGAGCGATTCGAACGCCCGACCCTCTGGTTCGTAGCCAGATACTCTATCCAACTGAGCTACGGGCGCGCTGCCAAAGACGCGCATTATAAGGATTTCAGACGGAAAGGCTAGTAGTTTTTCGAAAAAATTGCCCTTTCAACGCTTGCCCTCCAACAACACTCGAAACCAGCACAACTAACTTACGACACAAATCTGCCACACCACACCCAATGACAGCACCGTGCCCCGAACTGCCGGTCAGGATTTTTCAGCCAAGGTCGGCAATGCAGCGGTTGCTGCCGTTAGCCTCGCCGAGCTGTAAGGCTGCAATCAGCGAGAGCGGTCATCACCTTAAACGGCAATCGGGCAATAGTTCTTGGATCTGGTACTTTCCTCGTTAGAGTGCCGCCCGCTTGGTTTCGTCAACTATGCGGAGGCACTTGTTTGGTGATGGTCGTTACGCTCCCTGCTGAACCATCGGAGTGTTTAATCGACGCCCCGTAAATTTTGCCGCCAGTTGTTTGCCAAGCCTCTGAGAAGGACTTTCGATCAGAACATGTAGCAACCATGACAGGAATAGGCAGGCAGCAGTAACAATCAGGAGGGACACCCAAGCCTTAAATCCCATATCAAGAAAAATTCGGAGCGCAACATATCCAGCGACACCGTGAATGACGTATAGCGAATGAAAGGGACTTCCCCGTCCCGAAGTAGCGGCGGAAGCCGCCGGCAGGGTGAGCTGCCATGATTGAGTTTCCACACTGAATCATTTGCACGAAAGGGGAAGTCCATGAATATTGTCACCGTAGGCATCGATCTCGCCAAGAATGTATTCGCTTTGCATGGCGTTGACCAGAGTGGCAAGGCGGTTTTCATCAAGCCCAAGGTGGCTCGCGGCCAATTGCTCGAAATGGTCGCCCACCTGCCGCCCTGCCTGATCGGCATGGAAGCCTGTTCCGGCGCCCACCACTGGGCAAGGGAATTCAGCCGCTACGGCCACACCGTGAAGTTGATGGCCCCGAAGTTCGTGGCGCCGTACCGGATGAGCGGCAAGCGTGGCAAGAACGACGCCGCCGATGCCGCTGCCATCTGCGAAGCCGTCACCCGGCCCAACATGCGCTTTGTCCCGGTCAAGGACCTCGATCAGCAAGCCATCCTCTGCCTGCACCGCACCCGGCAAGGTTTCATCGAAGAACGCACCGCGCTCTACAACCGCCTGCGCGGCCTGATCAGCGAGTTCGGCATTGTTCTGCCGCAGAAAGTCGAACGCCTGCGCCGGGAAATCGGCGCCCACCTTGAAGCTCTCCCCGGCTGGGCCAATCGTTGCGTCGGCGACCTGCTCGTACACGCTGACCGCCTCAATGAACGCATCGAAGAATACGACCGGGCCATTGCTGAAGCCGCCCGCCAGGACGCCAGAAGTCGGCAACTCATGCAACTCCCCGGCATCGGTCCGACCACAGCCAGTGCGCTGGTCGCCAGTCTCGGTGGTGGGCATGACTTCAAGAACGGCCGGCAACTCGCCGCCTGGGCCGGGCTGGTGCCCGGTCAATACAGCAGTGGCGGCAAAGCCCGGCTGGGCAGGATCACCAAGGCCGGTGATGCCTACCTGCGCAGCCTGCTCGTTATGGGTGCCCGCGCCGTTCTTGCCGGACTCGGCGAGAAGCAGGACCGGTTCAGTCGTTGGGCCAGAAACCTGGTTGAACGACGCGGCTACTGGAAAGCGGCGGTCGCCATCGCCGCCAAGAACCTGCGGCTGGCCTGGGCGATATTGCACTACGGCGAGGATTATCGACCAATCGAAGAAACTGCCTGAACAGCAAAAGCGTCGATAGAAAAACAGGAAAGGAATCACCGGCTGATCGCTGGCAGCCCAAGCCCAGCGAAGCACTGCCACGTTGATGTGAAGCGGGTTGGACCCGCGCGGGGAGCGCCTGATTAGCTCCAGGAGAGGAAGTCACTCTCGGCTAACGAATGAGGCCCCCGCGCGCGTCTTTCATCAGGGTCCGGGCAAACGCCCAAGATGACCGGTTGTAGTACCGCAGTCCTTCACCTTCTCTCTCACCGATACGGCAGGGTTCGATGAACAGATATTGAACAGGATCAGGAATGAAACGTTAAAACTTCAGAACGCTTGCAGAGAATGGGGAAGCCCTTGTAGGGTAGCTAATGTCAGCAAGAAAATCAAATACACGATTTGATTTGAATAGGTTCGGGAATGAGTACGAAAATGTGAACGTCAAAAGTGCGAATGCATAGCTCCAAGCCACCCCGAGGTTCACCGAATAAGGTCCTGCCCACCAGTGAATGCAGAACATTGCGAACAATCCTCCGATACCAAGATAGGCCTTGTTGGCATCTATCTTTCCTCGATAGAGGTAGTGAAACAACACGCCAATGAACATGTAGATCACGTATTGCGATACGGTCATGTATGTCATCGCAAGTTGCCAAGCAGATGCGTTTGTGTTGCCCCAAACAGGAATCATCCTGTTAAGGTAGAGCGCGAACGCGAAGAGTGCCACCGGGGCGAAGAACACTTTAAGGGATTGCTGCCGGAACCAAACGATCAATAACGCGCATACGACATAAAACTTCATCTCGATTTCCAGCGTCCATACGATGCCATCAATTCCCCTTGACCACATGATGTCCCGGATTCCGGGGATATAGTGAATCAGTACTTCTCGGATGCTGAATGGCCATTCTTTTGAGAAGTACTCGCTGCTTATCATTATCGCCAGAAGGGTGACACTAAAGCCAACAAAGTATGTTGGCATGATTCTCAGGATTCGGTTGATTGAGAAGCCAACCCAACTCATTTTTTGTAGGGAAAAAGGAATAACAAAGCCGCTGATAATAAAAAACAGGGCCACACCATAAGGGAAACTCTGCATAAGCGCCCATCATGCAGCGCAATTTGAGAAAATGACGGCATTGTCATTGAGTTGGTGAGGCAGATGAATCTGATGAAGCAACTGAGCTTGGCTGAGACGGGATTTTTGCCGAAAGCCGGCAAGCAAACCCGCAAGGCAGTGTTCCTGGCGGAGATGGAAACAGTGGTGCCGTGGTCGCGTCTTGAGGCGCTGATCGAGCCGTTCTATCCGAAGAAGGGAAACGGTCGTCCGCCGATGCCGTTGGGCACGATGTTGCGGATTCACTTCTTGCAGCAATGGTTTGGTTACTCCGACCCAGCAATGGAAGAAGCACTGCACGATGTTCCGTTGTTGCGTCGCTTTGCCGGACTGGATGCCTTCGAAGACGTGATGCCGGACGAAAGTACGATTCTTCGCTTCCGTCATCTGCTGGAGAAGCATGACCTGGCGGTGGCGATCTTTGCCGAGGTCAATGCCGTGCTGTCGGAGAAAGGCCTGTCGATGAAGCGCGGTACGGTGGTCGATGCCACGCTGATTGCAGCACCGAGTTCGACGAAGAACGAAGACAAGAAGCGCGATCCGGAAATGACGCAGACCAAGAAGGGCAATCAGTGGCACTTCGGCATGAAGGCGCACATTGGCGTCGATGCCGACAGCGGCTTGATACATACCGTTGAATGCACGACGGCCAAGGTCGCCGACATTGCGATGATGGAGAAGTGCCTGCACGGGGAAGAAGCCATTGCGCTCGGTGATCGCGGCTATCACAAGAAGAACCGGACGATTGACGCGTTCCAGAAGGAAGGCAATCTGTCTGTTCTGACACCGACCAAGAAGCCGGCTGGCGGCACGCTGACTGTGGAGCAGAAAGCGTTCAATCGGATGCTGTCCTCGGTGCGGGCAATTGTCGAACATCCGTTCCGAGTAGTGAAGCGCCAGTTTGGCTTTGTGAAAGTTCGCTACCGTGGTCTGGCGAAGAATACCGGGCAAATCGTGACGTTGTTTGCGCTGGCCAATTTGTGGATGGCGCGCAAGCGATTGTTGCCCTTGCTGGGCGAGGTGCGCCCGTGAAACGTGAAATACAGGGAAAACTCCCTGGATTTCCCGGTCAACGGTCGAAAATCGCCTATTTCTCATCGCTTTTATGACGACCTACCAGTAAATGGCCGGTTGTTCAGAGAGTCCATAAGCTCCCCAATTGAATATCGGGAAAATATGGAGCCACGATATGTATCCCGGTATCGCATGGGTCTCTAACGGGAGGGCTGGGGCGTTCGTAATGGCTTCGACTGCTGCGCGACTTGACCAGAAAACGCCGTAGTAGTGTGAGATGACAACCGCCAGCGCCGCAAATCCGCGCAAAGTGTTGGCGAAGTCGATTCTTGAACTTCCCTGCATACTGCCTCTCTCTAGCGTTATGCCTTGTGGCTAAGGGGGCATTTTCTCATATGGATGGTGCTTGTGCCCCCGAAACCTCACTGGGTGAGGCTCTTTCGCCCTCTTGCTTGATCCAATCGCCAATGCCCTGCACGTTCGGAAGCAGGTATTTCTGGCTCCAGGTTGCGAGGCACTGGCGGGCGGACACGCCTTGGTGTACGAATTTGTCAGTAGCGTTCCTTTTAGTGGTAGGTTCGCGGATGGCGCGTACGTCAGGTGATCGCCGGGCAGTTGTAGTCTACTTGAATTCGTACTTCCGCTACCAGCCTTTAGCTGCCGTGGCTCTTGAAAGCCTGAGAGGCGGGTTATGGCCGTATGCTGCCGAAACCCAAAGGGTTGATGAATACCCTTTAATGGAATATCGTTGCAACTTAGTCAAAAGGGCACCCAAACATGGCACTTACCTACGCTGAAATCCAGAAAAACCGGCACAAGCTCACACCACCTAATAGCGAACGCGCCATTCAACTCTATGACATTGAGCGCGAAGCATTTGCCCGATTTACCGGCCAGTTTGATGAGCTGGAGGCTGCAATAGGCATGCTCCACATCGGAGACCAGGTCGGATGGAAACCACTGGTACTAATTCACAACAAACGAACAATTCGAAAGTACGAAGAAATCCTCGGAATCAATATCCGCGAATTCTTCCCGGACGAAGGCCCCAGTGCCGAGCGCTCGATTGGTTACACCATCGCTAAGAAAATTGGCAGCTTCTGGAAGGCTGTCAGCGGCGAGCTTAAGAGCGACGAACTGAAAGCCCAACGACGCGAAGTCGCATAGGGGTACCAAAACCCCTTGACACGGGTTCTCAACACCCCTTACTCTTAGGGGTATGGATTACCCACCCCCGCACCCAGACGACACAAATGAAAGCACCGGCCTCGGGCTGGCTGCACGGATTGCCGCGCAAGCGGCAACCGTACAGCCAAACGAGGCCGGAACTGCAGCCTGTGAGAACGGGAAAGCGGTTGTGGATGCACTATCCCCCCATCAGGTAATACGGGGGGAAAATCATTCAAACGCTCCAAACTTCCACATCGCCTTTATCGATTGGCTGAATTTCACGTTTCCTTTCAAGCTGACAGGAAATAGCGGCCTAATGGATTTCGATATCGCACTTCAAAAAGGATTTGGATTCGGAATTGGAGCTAACCGCCACAAGGGACATCTCAACTATGAGCAATCGTGGGAGCTTGGTGACGGTTATGGAATATTCGCAACTGGCGGCAAATCAGTAGGCGGAACGTCGCTAGTTTCGCTCTCCGGCGAGGGTTGCAGCGTTGTCAAAGATTGGTTGGCTGTCTATGACTTTCTTGATGACCGCAAAGCGCGCATAACCCGCATTGATCTCGCACACGACGACTATCTCGGAAGAATCTCCCTCGAGACAGCGCGAAAGTGGTTTGAAGCCGGAGAGTTTCACGCTGGCCGGGGACATCCTCCGAGCGGCCGTTTTTTGGATGACTTCGGCTCAGGCAAAGGGAAAACACTTTACGTAGGCCAGCGTAAAAACGGGAAGTTGCTTCGAATCTACGAGAAGGGCAAGGAACTAGGGCAAGTTGATAGTCCCTGGGTTCGCTGGGAGTTGGAACTGCACAACAAAGATCGGGAGCTTCCTCTCAGGCTCTTGCTTACCCCATCCCAATACCTATCTGCAGCGTATCCCGCTACAGCATGGATCAATCAACGCCAATCTCGTATCGAAACCGCAACGAAATCCACATTAATCGGCCTGGACGTTCTTACTGAATACTGTAGGAAAAGCTACGGCAAGCTGATCTGGACGCTTTGGAAGATACAGGGAATGCCCCCTCTCGATATCGTCGAGACATTGGCTGTTGAGGGGATTCCAACCCGTATTAATCACGCCATTCCCGGAGAAGTGTGATGCAGACCCTCACACTCCACGAAGCCGCTTCGTTTTTGAAAATGCACCCCGAAGAAGTTCGTCGGCGTGCGAAATCAGGATTATTGCCCGGAGCTAAGGCTGGACGCTCCTGGGTATTCATCGATGTTGATCTTGCCGATTGGCTTCGCTCGCTCTACGCTCTACCTAGGCAAGCGTTGCAAGTGGCCTTTAGAAAGGAGTTAGAACCATGCCACTTTTCAAACGCAGTAACACCTGGTGGGTCGACGTTGTCGCGCCAAACGGCAAGCGAATACGCCGATCTACTGGGACTGAAACAAAAGCCCTTGCGCAAGAGTTTCACGACAACCTGAAGGCCGAGTTATGGCGAGTTTCTAAACTGGGTGATAGACCCCGCCGGACATGGAACGAAGCGGTTGT
The DNA here is from genome assembly GCF_051122455.1 of Dechloromonas sp. ARDL1. NCBI lineage: Bacteria > Pseudomonadati > Pseudomonadota > Betaproteobacteria > Rhodocyclales > Azonexaceae > Dechloromonas > Dechloromonas sp. ARDL1. The sequence goes on along the minus strand of NZ_CP168939.1, from coordinate 1,195,311 downwards.
TAGATGGCTGAAAGAACAAGCCCACAAGGCAACGAGAGGTGGCCCCGCGCAGTTGGACAGAAATTTGGTTTTCTTAAGTGAGTTCTCTGCGGGTTAAGCCGCTGCGGCGAGCAGCGGCTGGTTGAAGTAAGCCGTATCCGGGGTTTGCCCGTCAAGCGTTGAGTGCGGGCGACGACGATTGTAAAAATCGAAGTAGCGGGCCAGCGCCTGTCGGACCTCGGAAACGGTGTCGTAGCCGTGCAGGTAAATCTCCTCGTACTTGACCGATTTCCAGAGGCGTTCGACGAATACGTTATCGCGCCAGCAGCCCTTGCCATCCATGCTGACCTGAATGCTGTGCTCCTGAAGCAAGCCAATGAAGGCCGAACTGGTGAATTGGCTGCCCTGGTCTGTGTTCATGATTTCCGGTCGGCCATACTTCATGATGGCCTCTTCCAGAGCATCGACGCAGGGATCAGCCGTCAGGCTGTTCGACAGGCGCCAACTCAGCACCCGACGGGTTGCCCAATCAAGCACCGCGCTCAGATAGACGAAGCCCCGGCGCATCGGGATGTAGGTCGTATCCATGGCCCAGACCTGATTCGGACGCTCGATGGCAAGGCCGCGCAGCAGGTAGGGATAGATGCGGTGTGCCTGGTTGCGCCGACTGGTGTTGGCCTTGCGGTAGATGGCCTGGATATCGAGCTTCTTCATCAGCGTACCGACATGTTTGCGACCGATTTCATGGCCTTCGAGCTTGAGCATATCGCGCAACATCCGCGCACCGGCAAAGGGATGCTCCAGGTGCAGTTCATCAATCCGCCGCATCAGCATCAAATCGATTTCGGATGTGGGCTGCGGCTGGTAATAGACAGAAGAACGCGAAAGCTCAAGTAACTGGACTTGCCTGACGACAGGCAGATCGTGGGCCTTGTCGATCATCGTTTTGCGCTCGCATCGCCGATGCGACCGAGCGCGACGGCCAAAAAATCAATCTCCAACGCCTGCTGGCCTATCTTTGCATGCAAATCCTTCAGGTCCGGCGTGGCCGCCTGCTTCTCGGCAGCCGTCGCAAAGACACCCGAGGCGTTCTCGAGCAATTGTGTCTTCCATTGCGTAATCTGATTCGGATGAACGTCAAACTTCTCTGCTAACGCAGCCAGCGTCTCATCGCCCTTGAGGGCGGCAATCGCCACTTTGGCCTTGAAGGCGGCTGTGTGGTTACGGCGGGGTCTTCTCATTGCTTCTGCTCCTAGGCAGGCGATTTCCATCGCCCATTGAAGCAGAGATTTCACTTAACTCGATGTCCGGATTCGCGGAACCACCTCTAATCAAGCTGAGCGGATCAAGTTGTCAGGCCCGGCGAGCACTATCTATGCCATTGGCGATATTGACCTGGCATCGGCCTGACCGCAGAATGCCCAATCTTCATAAAAACAAGTTTGGGCAATGCAAACATCACGGGGAGAGTTGGGGTATCCGGAATTGCTATGGCTGCTCGGCAGCCTGTGCAATCTCTATCGCATTCCCTTCGATCCCAAGCTGATCGAGCAGGAATTTCCGCCGCCGCATAGCCTTGCCACCTTCCATGAAGCGGCTCGTGCCTTGGGATTCAAAACCGGGCAAGGCACTCACCCTGCGGAATGGCAAGCACTTCCCCTTCCAGCCATCGCCTTTCTGCGCGCTATCCCGGAAACGGAGTCCCAGACCGGGGGCAAAGCCCTCCCGGTCCTTATCCTCAAGACAGACGGCCACAAACTGCTCTACTTCCGGGCCGGTTCGCAAACGCCTGCAACGATCACCGCCGACGAAGCCAAACTCCAGTTCGACCCCGAACTGATCCTCGTCGCCCGCGAAGCGCAGGCCAAGGAAGAGGCCATTCCCGGTTTCGAGGCTGAAACCAAATCCTTCGGCTTTCGTTGGTTCGTTCCCGAGCTACTCAAGCACAAAACCATCTGGCGTGATGTCCTGCTCGCCAGTCTGGCTATCCAGTTGGTTGGTCTTGCCACCCCGCTCTTTACCCAGGTCATCATCGACAAAGTTGTCGTCCATCAAACGCACAGCACTCTCGTCGTCCTTGGCGTGGCACTCGTCATGTTCATGCTGTTCACCAGCGGCATGACCTGGCTGCGTCAATATTTGGTGCTGCATACCGGCAATCGCATCGACGCCGTGCTCGGCAGCCAGGTCTTCCGTCACCTGCTGCGCTTGCCGCTTCCGTATTTCGAGAATCGCCCCACCGGCACGCTGGTCGCCCGCCTGCACGGCGTCGAAACCATCCGCGAATTCGTCTCCGGCGCCGCCGTTACCCTGATCCTCGATTTCCCCTTTCTGCTCATCTTCCTGGCCGTGATGTTCGCCTATAGCTGGCAACTCTCGCTGATCGCTGTCGGCCTGCTCGGCAGCATTGCCTTCATCAGCTTTCTCGTCGCCCCGCTGTTCCGCGACAAGCTCAATCATCAGTTCATGCTCGGCGCCAGAAATCAGGCATTTCTCACCGAATACGTCTCGGGCATGGCCACCGTCAAATCACTCCAGATGGAAGCCGACATCGACCGGAAATACGGCGACTACCTTGCCCAATACCTTGCTGCTGGTTTCTCGACCAAGCAGGTCGGCAATACCTACAACGTGATCAGCAATGGTCTGGAACAGGTGATGACCCTAGCTATCCTGATCGTCGGCGCCTTGCTGGTCATGCAGAACGACGGCTTCACGGTCGGCATGCTGGTCGCCTTCCAGATGTTCGCGGGAAGAATGAGCCAACCGCTCTTGAGACTCGTTGGCCTGTGGCAGGAGTTCCAGCAAGCCAACATCGCCGTCAAACGCCTCGGCGACATTCTCGACATGCCGCAGGAACCGCATACGCTCACCCCAACCCGAGAAAACCAAGGCCCTGGAAGAATCGACCTCTGTCATCTTGCCTTCCGATATTCGGAACATCACCCCTGGCTTTACCGCAATCTGAACTTGGCCCTCAAACCTGGCTACCTGAGCGTGCTGATGGGGCCGTCCGGCTGCGGCAAGAGCACCCTGGCCAAACTGCTGCTCGGCTTCTATCAGCCGAACGAAGGTCAGATCAATCTCGATGGCAAGGACATCCGCCACCTCGCCGCCAACGAACTGAGAACTACTTTCGGCGTCGTCCCCCAAGAAACCGTACTCTTCGCCGGCACCCTCTACGACAACCTGGTCATGGCGCATCCGCATGCCAGCTTCGAGGATGTGATCCAGGCCTGCAAGGCGGCGGAGATTCACGAGGTGATCGAGACACTCAATGACGGATATCAGACAGAGATAGGGGAACGCGGAACAGGGCTATCTGGTGGGCAGCGGCAGCGGATTGCTATCGCTAGGGCGCTGCTCAAGCGGCCGAAGATTCTGGTCTTCGATGAAGCGGTATCGAACCTGGATCAGCAGACGGCTGAACACTTCGCTAGGACGATCAATAAGCTCAAGGGCAAGGTGACGATGTTATTCATTACCCATCAGATTCCGCGGGGATTGATGGTGGATGAGGTGATTGAACTTGGGATGAATGTAATCAGGCAAATGGATGTATTAGAACAGCAATGATGCCCAACATTCAGAGTGAAGAGTGATTCGCGGTATGAAAATCAAAATCAAGCGGTTTGTATGGGTATTTTCTTTCTTGGCGATTAGCTTTTTTGTTCAGCCAAGACTGGCATTTTGTGATCACTACAGTTTGCGGATTGGAATCATCCCCGACCCAATCGAGGTTCCGAGTCGTGAAGAAATCGATTTGTTAGAGGCAAAAGCTCTAGCGGGTGATTGGGAGTTGAAAAAACAGTTTGCAGCGAGCTATTTGTATGAGTGCATGAAGTTGGAATATTGGAACTGGGGCTGTGGGCATTTGCGTTATGGCAATTTATGCCGGGCGATGGCTGCACGAAGGGAACTGGGACAGAGCTTTCTGAGAGAGATCATTAACCTAAACAGTAATGGTCCATTGGACAAAATCACACTATCAAGATTTCAGGCCGACTATGCGTATCGAAGAGTTTTCGATGCACGCCCAGATTTTGATCCGAAACACCCAGCCTGCCAGGAGGCCGTAAGGTATTACGAACTAGCTATTGAGAATGAGAGTACGACCGGTGATGGGCGGAGTTGTACTGCTGGTCGTGTCTTCAGCATGATTACCCATCAACAATGCTTTGTAAAAAATGAGCAGCAAGCCAAGTTATATGGGCAAATGAATTGGGGTTGTCCGCAATATTAAATGCAAAGTGCGTTAATCAAGGATCGATACTATGGAACCGAATACACAGTTTGTAGATAAATGGCTAGCAGACAGCCTGAGTAAACTCGGCCCTACTGGCTTCTCAGCTGGGCAGACTATCAAATATGGTGTTCTTTCAAGTGGGTTTCTTGAGGCACGAGATGGGCCAAAAGTTTCCGATTACGCTTTAGGTGCAAGTGACCCTGCGTATGTACAAGCGCTTGCGGATTGGACCGAAAAGCGAGGTAAAAATTTTACGCCAGTCAGCGAAGCGCAAATGGCGATGATCGATAAAGCCTTTGCTGCGCTAGGAAAGGTGCTTGGTGTAACTTTTCAACGCGATGATACCAACGCGCAGATTCGTTTTGGTACAGGCGACCTAGCTGGAATGACTGCAGCTGATGGTGTCACGGATATTGGAGGTTACAACGTCAGAAAATATTTTGGAGATACATCCAGAGATTACAATGTAATTGTTATGCCAAAGTCATCTGACATGAATGGCGATGGACAAGAATGGGCGCCTGGATCAGGGTATTTCGTGACTCTTATGCACGAAATAGAACATGCTTTGGGACTGGATCACCCAGGGTCATATTTGGCAGGGCAAGAGGTATTCGCAGGAAAGGAGGACAATAGACTCGATACGATCATGTCCTACCGGAAAATTCGACCCTACACCGATGATCGAGCAGGATACGGATCGGTTCTACAAGATACAGCGGCATCCTCTCAGACGATTACGCCTGAACGCTACGATATTTTTGCACTTCAAAGGCTTTTGGGGGTTAATTTAGAGACATCTGGAGATAACACTCGATTTTCAAATTTTAAACAAACAACATTAACTGAACGCGCCGAGTACCAGACCATTTTCGATGCGGGAGGTACTGGAGATGTAATTGACGCGTCAAATATTACAGCCCCTGTTGAGATCAATCTTGAGCCGGGGACGGCAAGTTCGATCGGCACTCCCTCTCGTAACGTGGTAATCGCTTTTAATACGATTATCGAAAACGCTATTGGGGGAAGTGGGAACGACATCATCATTGGTAATGACTTTGCCAACGAATTAGATGGACGTGGTGGCAAAGACACACTAAAAGGTGGTAAAGGAGAAGATACCTACGTCATCGGCGATGGTGCAGACATCATTTTCGATAGCGAGGGAGACGGCAAAATCGTTGTAGGTGCCCAGAAATTCCAACTTACCGGATCAGCCACAGAGCAACGGAAAACAAAAAAAGGCTGGTCGGGTTGGGCCGATAGTAATGACAAAAGTTATGTCTACAAATTAGCATCAGGGTCCTTGAGTGAAGGTGGCACACTTGAAATTTACAAGGACTATGTCCTAATCGGGACTGTTGAAAATTTCAAAAATAGCACCTTGGGCATCAACCTCAAAGACCAGCTAAAAACATCGATTCAGAAACAAGCAAGCGCCAACCCGTTTGGCATAGAAAACGCCGATCCCTCCCCGCCATCTAACCCCATTAACCTCGCGGAAAACCTCGGCCAGGGCCTCAAGGTCTTTCTCAATTCGGCAGCCAAGGCTGGCGACACCATCACCCTTGCCCTTTCTGCGCTGGGCGAAAAATTCAAGGCCGTTCTTGGGGATGATGTCGTTGGGTTTGACAGCGGCAATATCACGTTGACACTGGCAGAAGGACAGACAGAAATTGCCTTCGGCTTTCTCAGTACAGGGGACGTAGACGTTGATCAACAACTGACCCTTACAGCTACTTTGCAACCAGCCGACGGAGGTGACGCAGTTGATAGCACGCTAACCATTAACTTCGACGCAGTTGATGAATCCCAATCCCCGACAACAAGCGCCACGATCACCGGTGACATTATTCCGGCCGATACCGACACTTCCAAGGAGGGCATTCAAGCTGCCGGAGATGCCTACGGAAACCCGCTGGGCGAAGCAGGTGCTTACGGGGATATCCTGTTTGGCAGTGCAGGAAATGACTGGATATTGCCCGGCGATCTTGATGACGACGTCAACGGACTCGGAGGAGATGACTGGATCAGCGGCGGTTCGGGCAGGGACTTTATCAACGGAGCTGATGGCAACGATCTCCTTGAAGGGGAGGCTGGCAGCGACATTCTCAGCGGCGATGCCGGTGATGACAAGCTGTATAGCGACAATCGTATCGATACGGCGGTTGCCATCGAGAATGGAAATACCCAGAGCGGAAGTGGCCAGAAGGGTTCGTGGCTTTCAGGCAACGAGGGCAATGACACTCTTGTTTCCGGGGCTGACAATGACGTTTTGGCAGGCGGTGCCGGGCAAGATGTTCTGGTTGCGGGTGCGGGTGATGACAATATTCTGGGCGATGCGAATTACACGGTGCAACAACTGTGGGACAGCCAGTGGCTCTACAACCTGAATAACACCAATTGGTACCACTCCAATGAGCAAACCTATGGCTGGGGCTATACAGACGAGGGAAATACCCGTGTGTTCTCCCCGGTCGAAGGAGAGGTCGAGCCTGCTGGCGGGGCTGCGGATCTTATTCACGCTGGCAATAGCAATGACCGTGTTTGGGCCGGGGCTGGTGACGACTTGGTCTTTGGTGAAGGCGGCAACGATAACCTGATTGGCGAATCCGGTAACGACAATCTCCTAGCAGGCTGCTGAAATACCGCCCTGCAACTGCAGACGGTGGCATGGAACGGAGTCGTTTTTCGTAAGGCGAAGCGGATTTTCGGTCGTTCGCACGTGTTTTACAGGGATTCCGAGGTGTTTTCCTATCATATTGCCCCCAGCGGACGGATTGCTCCCAAGGAGCGCATGCGCGTCAGGTTGTAGGCGGCCATGGTCAGCACGAACAACTGATCGACCTTCTCCAGTCCGCGCACCATCACCTGGCGTATCGGCCCAATGAACTTGGCCCAGCCGAATCCCTGTTCGATGAGTTTGCGCTTTTGCTGGGAGATCGCGTAACCGTCACTGCCGGCAATGTCGTCCGGCACGGCAGAACGGCGATGGCTGGTGTTCTGCGCCACATGGGGAATGACATTCAGTTCGATGAGTGCCGCAATGAATTCCTGGGCATCGTAGCCCTTGTCCGCGCCGAGGGTGATTTCAGCCGTTTCGCCGGCGACTTGGCGGGCATCGGCGATCAGGGCCTTGGCAACTTCCCGCTCGGCATAGCCATCGGCCGTGGTCACGACCGCACTGGCAATGAGTCCGTGGCGGTTGTCGCTCAAGGTGTGTCCCATGTAGCGCAACTCACTGGCGGTATTGCCCTTGCGGTACAGTCGGGCATCCGGGTCGGTACGTGAGGCGTGGGTGTCATTGCTGCGTGACTGGCCCTTGAAATTGCCGCCGCCTTCATCATCTCCGCCGTCCTTGCGCAGGAAACTCTTGTGTCCCGCCCAAGCCTGGATGAGCGTGCCGTCGACACTGAAATGTTCGCCTGATAGCCAGTTCTGCTTCTCGGCAATGGCCAGTACCGCATTGAAGAGTTCGATCACGGCATCGTGGGCAATCAGGCGTTCGCGATTCTTGGTGAAGACGGTGGGCACCCAGACTGCATCGTCCATCGATAGGCCGATGAACCAGCGAAAGAGCAGGTTGTACTGGGTCTGCTCCATCAATTGCCGTTCCGAGCGAATGCTGTAGAAGATTTGCAGCAGCATGGCACGCAGGAGTTTCTCCGGGGCAATGCTGGGGCGACCGCCTTTGACGTCGGCGGCATACATGCCGCTGAGCAGGGGTTCGATATCCTTGAGCGCCCGATTCACCATCGCCCGGATCGGCCGCAACGGGTGCTGCGCCGGCACAAAGTCGTCCAGGCGACGCATCGTAAACAAACTCTCGGTGAAGGTGTCGGCTCCGCGCATGATCCGCTTTGTGCTCTCGGTAATCTCGGTGAATCTCTATAACGATCAAACCCGCTGTTTCGTCGACAGGATGGGGAAGTATTTCAGCAGCCTGCTAGGCGGTGCAGGAGATGACGAGATTTCCGGCGATGCTTCATACCTTGACGAGGCGCAGCACGGAGATGACTTTCTCGATGGAGGAGAGGGCAACGACTCGTTATTTGGAAATGGGGGCAATGATGTCCTGTATGGCGGCGCCGGTGATGACATGCTTAGTGCCGATGATGGCAATACAGCGGATGGTGAGGATTACCTGGACGGCGAGGATGGCGCAGACCAGCTATTTGGTGGCGGAGGGGACGACGTTCTTTTTGGCGGAGCAGGCGACGACCAATTGATGGGCGATAACAGCAACACCTTGGTCGAACTGCTGGGTGATGATTATCTGGATGGTGAAGAAGGCGATGACCTGCTCAACGGTGCGGGCGGTAGCGATACACTGCTTGGCGGTAGCGGTAACGACCAACTCTGGGGGGATGATACCGATGCGCCGCCCGACAAGCAGGGTGATGACTACTTGGATGGAGGGGATGGCAACGACACCTTGATAGGCGGCGGTGGCGCCGATACCTTGATTGGCGGTGCCGGCATTGATCAACTCTTTGGCGAGGCCGATGATACGCCCGAAGCTGCCCAAGGGAACGACTATCTTGATGGTGGCGAAGGCGACGACATGCTGGCAGGTGGCGGCGGAGCCGATACCTTGCTGGGTGGCGATGGCAACGATCAGTTGTATGGGGACGACCAGACAACCCCGACATCGAAACTAGGAGACGATTACCTTGATGGCGGCCTTGGCAACGATCTGCTGGTCGGCGCAGGGGGCAACGATACGCTTATCGGTGGTGATGGCGATGACCAGTTACATGGCGATTCTTCCGATACCCCGCTGGAATTCCAGGGCAATGACATTCTTGATGGCGGAGCAGGAAATGACGTTTTAACGGGCTATGCCGGCAACGATGTTCTCGATGGCGGCGATGGTAACGACAGCCTCTATGGTGGCGATGGTGACGATGTCCTCATTGGCGGAGCCGGTAACGATTTCCTCAGTTCCGGTAAAGGCAACGACACCTTGGATGGCGGTGAAGGCAATGACACCTACGTTATTGACTTGGGGAGTGGAGCAAAACACATCCAGGATAGTGCCGGTTCAAACATGCTGATTCTCCAGGGGGGAATCAACCTGAACATGATTCATCTGGGGTTGGGTTCCCTGAAAATCAGCACCGGCGTTGCTGGAGATGAAATCCACTTGGATGGCGTGGATTATGACAACCTTGCCGGAACATCCCCCATCAGCTCGATCCAATTCTCGAACGGACAGACGATGAGCGTTGCCGACGTCATTGCAGCCGTTGGTATCGACCTACCAACGACGCCTGACGCCGACACGGTTCAAGGCACTTCTGGGCGAGATAACATCGATGCGCTTGCCGGCGACGATACCGTCAGTGCAGGTGCGGGCGATGATCGCGTCACGCTGGGTGCTGGGAATGATGTTGCCGATGCGGGCGATGGCAATGATCTGGTAACTGGCGACGACGGTGACGACACCGTATATGGCGGAGCCGGCAATGATTCGGTAACCGGCGGTGCTGGCATGGATACCCTGTATGGAGATGCCGGTAACGATACGCTCGACGGTGGCGCGGACAATGATGTGTTGGACGGCGGCGATGGCAACGATCTCCTTGCCGGTGGGAGCGGAGACGACACACTGTCAGGCGCCCTCGGAGACGACTCGCTAACCGGCGGCGCAGGAAACGATGTTCTGGCTGGCGGCGGTGGTACCGATTTATTGGATGGAGGCGCTGGGGCCGACCAGATGGCAGGCGGTAGCGGTGATGACACCTACCTTGTCGACGATCTTGCTGATCAGGTTACGGAGGTGGTCGCCGAAGGCTACGATACGGTGCGCAGCGCAAAGAGCTTCACCCTGAGTGCCAATGTCGAAGCGCTAATCCTGGAGAACGATCCCAGTGCTCTGACCGGAACCGGAAATGAGTTGGACAACGCACTAACCGGTAACGCCAACAACAACACCTTGCTGGGCTTGGCTGGGAACGATTCTCTGATTGGCGGCGCAGGCAACGATCTGTTGGATGGCGGAACGGGCATTGATACGCTAGTCGGCGGCAGCGGTGATGACATCTATGTAGTCGACACCACCGGCGACTTGATCACAGAGCTTTCAGCAGAAGGTAATGATACGGTTCTGGCGAGTGCCGACTACGCGTTGAGTACCAATATTGAGAGCTTGACCCTGTCGGGGCTTGCGCTTGTCGGTACGGGTAACGATCAGGGCAACACCATTACCGGAAACGGGCAGGACAACGTCCTGGATGGGCGAGGTGGTAACGATGTGCTGATCGGCGGTGCCGGTAATGACCGTTTGATCGGCGGTTCAGGTTCGGATGCCATGACTGGCGGAACGGGTGATGACATCTACGAGGTTGATGACATTGCAGATAGCGTCACCGAGTCGGCGAATGAAGGATTGGATACCGTTCAGAGTTCGGTCTCCTATGTTCTGGGGGAAAATCTGGAAAACCTGACGCTCACAGGCAACTTCGACACGAATGCGACGGGTAACTCTCTAAACAACGTGATAACCGGAAACAGTGGTAACAACCGCCTGGATGGTGGGTTGGGTGCCGATGTGATGACCGGTGGTGACGGTAATGATGTTTACGTTCTAGATAATGCGGGGGATCAGGTCGTCGAGTTGGCGAATGGCGGTATCGATACGGTGGAGGTTGGCACCAGTTACTCGGCAGGAAACAATATCGAAAATATCCACTTAACCGGAACCAGCAATATCGACGCAATCGGCGATGGCGGCGACAACGAACTGATTGGTAATTCCGGCAACAACCGGCTTGATGGTGGGGCTGGCGATGACTGGATGTCTGGTGGAGCGGGAAACGACACTTACTACACCGATACTCAAAACGACCAGATCAACGAGTCTTTTGACGAAGGCCTCGATACCGAGATTCGCAGCTTCGAATCCTATTACCTGCTCGCCAACGGTGTCGAGAACCTGACCTTGACCGGTACCATCTATCGCGGCAACGGCAATGAACTGGACAACGTCATTACCGGCAACGATGCAGACAACAATCTGTGGGGCATGGCCGGTAATGACACGCTGATCGGTGGCGGCGGTAATGATGCGATGTTTGGTGATGTTGGCCAGGATACGATGATTGGTGGCGCTGGCGACGACTACTACGAGATCGACGATGCCGGTGACGTCATTGTCGAAAATGCCAACGAAGGCTACGAAATGGTGCGCTCCACGGTCAGTTGGACCCTGGGGGCCAATCTCGAACGCCTGGCGGTCGATGGCGATGCCGATCTGTCGGCGACTGGTAACGCAATGGACAACGGTCTGTGGGGCAACGTCGGCAACAACGTGCTGACCGGCGGCCTGGGCAACGACTACTTGTCGGGTGACCTCGGCAACGACACCTATGTCTTCAACCGGGGCGATGGCCAGGACTCGATCGATACCACGGATATCCTAAGCGCTTCCGATACCCTGCGTTTCGGTGCGGGCATTACCGCCAACGACGTGCTGGCCTTCCAGTACGGCACGAACATGTTCCTGAAGATCAAGGGAACCAACGACCAGATCGGCTTCATCGACTACTACGGCGCTTCGACGACCATCGACGGCATGGCAGCTGATCAAAAGATCGATCGGGTGGAATTTGCCGATGGCACGGTCTGGGATCAGGCTATGATCCAGACCGTGGTCGACCGGGCCAACAACAACCATTCGCCGACGGTTAATAGCTACTTGCCGACCTTGCAGGCCAAAGCCGGCACTTCGTTCAGCTACACCGTGCCGGCCAATACTATTACCGATCCGGATGTTTGGGACTCGATCACCTACAGCATCAAGATGCCGGATGGTTCCGCTGTGCCTGCCTGGCTGCATTTTGACTCGGCCACCGGCATCATGTCCGGTACGCCGGGCGCAGGCGATGTCGGTACGTTGCAGTTCATCCTGTGGGGAACCGACAACTACAACTACTCGGCCGGCGAGTACGTCAATATGACCATCGGTGCGCCGAACCGGACGCCAACCCTAGTGACCGCGCTGGCCGATCAGGCAGCCGCCCAAGGCGCCAGTTTCAGCTATACCGTTCCCTCGGGGGCCTTCACCGATCCGGACGGCGATACGTTGGCCTATTCAGCCACCTTGGCAGACGGCACTGCGCTGCCATCCTGGCTGACCTTCAACGCCTCTACCCGGACCTTCAGCGGCACGCCCAGCGCTTTGGGTACGGTTAGCGTCAAGGTGACGGCGAAGGACGGTGGCAATTTGAGCGCGACGGACATATTCGACATCACGGTCAGCGTCCAGAACCTGACCCTCAATGGCACGACCGGGAACGATACGCTGACCGGTGGCGCAGGGAACGACACCCTGAACGGTCAAGCGGGCAACGACACTCTGAATGGCGGTGCCGGCAACGACACGCTCAACGGGGGAACGGGTAACGATACGATGGTCGGCGGATTGGGCGACGATACCTATGTCGTCGACAGCGCAACCGACGTCGTGACCGAAGCGGCCAATGAGGGTACCGATCTCGTTCAATCCAGTGTGACCTACACCCTTGCCAACAACGTCGAGAATCTAACACTGACCGGCACCACGGCCATCAACGGTACCGGCAATTCGTTGAACAACGTCCTGACCGGCAACTCGGCCGCCAATACGCTGACCGGCGGGGCCGGGAATGACACGCTGGACGGCGGTGCCGGTAACGATACGATGGTCGGTGGCCTGGGGGATGACACCTACGTTGTCGACAGTACCTCAGATATCGTCACCGAGAACGCCAGCGAAGGCACCGACACCGTCCGCAGTTCTGTCACCTTGACCCTCGCCAACAACGTCGAGAATCTGGTTCTGACCGGAACGACGGCAATCAACGGCACAGGCAACACGCAGAACAACATCATCACAGGCAACATTGCGGCCAATACGCTGTCCGGCGGCACCGGAGCGGATACGATGATTGGCGGGGCCGGCAACGATACCTACGTTGTCGATAACACGGGTGATGTCGTCACCGAGAATGCCAACGAAGGCACGGATCTCGTCCAGACTGGTGTGACCTATACGCTCTCTGCCAACGTCGAGAACCTCACGCTGACCGGCACGGCCGCGATCAATGGGACGGGTAATACGCTGGACAACGTTCTGACCGGGAATACGGCGGCCAACACCCTGACCGGCGGCGCGGGCAACGACACGCTGAACGGTGGCACTGGCGCGGATACGATGGTTGGTGGTGCCGGCAACGATACCTACGTTGTCGACAACGCCAGCGATGTCGTCACCGAACTGGTCGGCGAAGGTACCGACCTCGTCCAGTCCAGCGTGACCTATACGCTCTCGGCCAACGTCGAGAATCTGACGCTCACCGGTACGACGGCCATCAATGGTACTGGCAATGCCTTGGACAACATCCTGATCGGCAACAGCGCCAACAATACCCTGACGGGTGGCGACGGCAATGACACGATTGATGGCGGTACCGGCAACGACACGATGGTGGGCGGTCTGGGCGACGACACCTATGTGGTCAACGTCAGCACCGATGTGGTCACTGAAGCGACCAGCGCTGGCAATGACACTATCCAATCTGGCGTGACGCTGACCTTGACGACCAACGTCGAGAACTTGGTCCTGACGGGTACGACGGCGATCAACGGTACCGGTAACACGCTGAACAACCTGGTACGCGGCAACACAGCCATCAATACGTTGAACGGCGGCACCGGCAATGACATCCTCGAAGGTGGCGACGGGAACGATATCTTGACCGACACCTCCGGAACGGCATTGTTCAACGGCGGTGTGGGCGCCGACACGATCACCGGTGGCGCGGGAGCCGAAGTCTTTCTTGGCGGACTGGGCAACGACACCTACACCACGGCCGGTGGCAACGACATCATCCTGTTCAACAAGGGCGACGGCCAGGACACCTTTGCGACCGGTGGCACAGGCAGCGATACGCTGTCGTTGGGCGGCAGTGGCTTGACCTATACTGACCTGACCTTCAGCAAATCGACCAACGACTTGGTGCTCAAGGTCGGCACGACCGACCAGATCACATTCAAGGACTGGTATGCCGCTACGCCGTCGAAACCGGTGACCCGCCTGCAGGTGATGGCCGAAGCCATGGCTGGCTTTGTGCAGGGTGGCAGCAACCCGTTGCTGGACCAGAAGGTGGAGAACTTCAATTTCACCAGCCTGGTCGGTGCCTTCGATGCGGCGCGTACTGCCAATCCGAGTCTGACCAGTTGGGCGCTGACCAACGCCCTAACCAACTTCCAGTTGGCCGGGTCGGATACGGCAGCCATGGGAGGCGATCTCGCCTACCAGTACGGCAAGAACGGCACCCTGGCCGGTATCGGTGTTACGCCAGCATTAAGTACGCTCTCCGATACCAATCTGGGTACCAACCCACAGGCGCTCAATTCGCTCGCAAGCCTGCAAACCGGTATCGTTCGCCTGTCATAAAGGCGAGACTCTGATCTGTGCGGTGGTGCGATCCCACCGCACAGAGAGGTGGTTCCGCGAATCCGGACATCGAGTTAAGTGAAATCTCTGCTTCAATGGGCGATGGAAATCGCCTGCCTAGGAGCAGAAGCAATGAGAAGACCCCGCCGTAACCACACAGCCGCCTTCAAGGCCAAAGTGGCGATTGCCGCCCTCAAGGGCGATGAGACGCTGGCTGCGTTAGCAGAGAAGTTTGACGTTCATCCGAATCAGATTACGCAATGGAAGACACAATTGCTCGAGAACGCCTCGGGTGTCTTTGCGACGGCTGCCGAGAAGCAGGCGGCCACGCCGGACCTGAAGGATTTGCATGCAAAGATAGGCCAGCAGGCGTTGGAGATTGATTTTTTGGCCGTCGCGCTCGGTCGCATCGGCGATGCGAGCGCAAAACGATGATCGACAAGGCCCACGATCTGCCTGTCGTCAGGCAAGTCCAGTTACTTGAGCTTTCGCGTTCTTCTGTCTATTACCAGCCGCAGCCCACATCCGAAATCGATTTGATGCTGATGCGGCGGATTGATGAACTGCACCTGGAGCATCCCTTTGCCGGTGCGCGGATGTTGCGCGATATGCTCAAGCTCGAAGGCCATGAAATCGGTCGCAAACATGTCGGTACGCTGATGAAGAAGCTCGATATCCAGGCCATCTACCGCAAGGCCAACACCAGTCGGCGCAACCAGGCACACCGCATCTATCCCTACCTGCTGCGCGGCCTTGCCATCGAGCGTCCGAATCAGGTCTGGGCCATGGATACGACCTACATCCCGATGCGCCGGGGCTTCGTCTATCTGAGCGCGGTGCTTGATTGGGCAACCCGTCGGGTGCTGAGTTGGCGCCTGTCGAACAGCCTGACGGCTGATCCCTGCGTCGATGCTCTGGAAGAGGCCATCATGAAGTATGGCCGACCGGAAATCATGAACACAGACCAGGGCAGCCAATTCACCAGTTCGGCCTTCATTGGCTTGCTTCAGGAGCACAGCATTCAGGTCAGCATGGATGGCAAGGGCTGCTGGCGCGATAACGTATTCGTCGAACGCCTCTGGAAATCGGTCAAGTACGAGGAGATTTACCTGCACGGCTACGACACCGTTTCCGAGGTCCGACAGGCGCTGGCCCGCTACTTCGATTTTTACAATCGTCGTCGCCCGCACTCAACGCTTGACGGGCAAACCCCGGATACGGCTTACTTCAACCAGCCGCTGCTCGCCGCAGCGGCTTAACCCGCAGAGAACTCACTTAAGAAAACCAAATTTCTGTCCAACTGCGCGGGGCCACCTCTCAGGTTGATGCGCTCAACCATCCTATGAACATGCTATTTCCCAAGGCGGAAGCCAATCCGCTCGATTTCTCTCCGCCCCTCCTGCGCCTGCAGGAAGCACCGCCAAATCCACTGGGCCGCAAAGTGCTGTGGGGCTTGCTCGTCTTATTGCTGGCGCTGCTCCTCTGGGCGCTGATCGGCAAACTCGACATCGTTGCCGTGGCCGAGGGGAAGTTGATTCCCGAAAGCTACGTCAAGATCGTCCAGCCGGCCGAATCCGGTATCGTGAAGGACATCCTAGTCAAGGAAGGGCAAAGCGTCCAGGCAGGCCAGGTGCTTATGCGCATGGATACGTTGATTAGCGAAGCCGACAGCAAATCCATCGATGCCGACTACCAGCGCAAGCGCCTCGCCTTGCGCCGTATCGAAGCCGAATTGGCCGGACAACCGTTCAAGACCCTGGCCGACGACCCGCCACAACTCGCCCAGGAAATCGCCGCCCAATACCGAGCCAACCGCAGCGCCCTCGAAGCAGCCTTGGCCGAAGAACGCTCGCGCCTGATCAAGGCCAAGCAGGACATGGCGGCCGCCGAACAGGTCAAGAAGAAACTTGAGGAAGTGCTGCCACATTACCGCAACCAGGACCAGGCTTATGAGAAGTTGGTCAAGGACGGTTTTGCCGGCTCCCTAATGGGCAGTGACAAGAAGCGCGAACGCCTGGAAAAAGAACAGGAACTGCAAACCCAGGGCTTCCTGATCGAATCGGCCAAGGCCACTATCCTTCAGTCAGAAAAGAAACTTACCCAAATTGATTCCGACTACCGGCGACAACTGCACGCCGAGCGTAACGACATCCAAGGGCAATTCGACAAACTGGCGCAGGAAGTGGCCAAACAAAGCCATAAGCAGAGCCTGCTGGAACTGAAAGCGCCGCAGGACGGCGTCGTGAAGGATCTGGCCACCCATACGGCCGGCACTGTGGTTCAACCGGGTACCATCCTGCTGACCCTAGTGCCCAAGGATGAAATCCTGCGCGCCGAGGTCTGGGTCTCCAACGAAGACATCGGCTTCGTCCGCGAAGGCCAACCGGTAAAACTCAAGTTTGCCGCTTTCCCCTTCCAGAAGTACGGCATGATCGAAGGCACAGTCGAGCATGTCAGCGCCGACGCGGCGGACAGCAATACGGCAAATGCCAGCCAGAATGACCAGAACAAGAAAGCTCAGCCCTTGCTTTACAAGGCGCTGGTTCGCCTGAAGGACATGGCGCTGGCCATGGACGGGCAGCACTTTGCGCTATCGGCCGGCATGCAGACGAATGCGGAAATCTGGCTGGGTGACCGGACGGTGATGGAGTACCTGCTGTCACCGGTCAGGAAGGCCTGGCACGAAGCGGCCAGAGAACGGTAAGCGCATCTACCTGCCGCGCTGCGCTTGCCGCCTGGCTCGTTTGGCTTCGCCAATCCGAGACCACGGGGCGTTCGGATTAAATCGGATATAGATATCCAGATGGTGGTGTTGACGCTCGTTGAAAACTGACCAGAAAAGTGGGGGTGTGCGCGCTGAAAATTGACCAGGGTGATTAACTCGTCCGCTCATTTTTTGAGCAGGATTTTAGGAGATGATCACCATGAAGGATCTGGGAAGGATTCGGCGGTTGTTTTATCGGGATGGCCTATCGCTGTCCGAGATTTCGCGGAAGACGGGGTATAGCCGGAACACCGTCAAACGTTGGTTACGGACACCGGAAGGGGCGGAGCCGAAGTACGAACGGCAGAACCCGAACATCAAGATTGCCCCGTATGCGGCGCGCCTGATCAAGGCACTGGAGGCGGATGCCCGCCGTCCGAAACGGGATCGGCGCACAGCACTGAAACTGTTTGGCGAATTGCAGGCCGCCGGATTCACCGGTACCTACTGCCGGGTCACCGAATTCATCCGGCGCTGGCGGGCCGATGGCGGTGCAGCCGTCAGTAAAGCCTTCGTTCCGCTCCACTTCGAGTTGGGCGAAGCCTTCCAGTTCGACTGGAGCGAAGAGCATCTGGTCATTGGCGGGGTCTGGCGCAAGATTCTCGCCTCACATCTGAAACTCTGCGCCAGTCGGGCCTTTGTCGTTCAAGCCTATCCGACGCAAGGTCACGAGATGCTGTTCGATGCCCATACCCGCTCGTTTGCGGCGCTGGGTGGCATTCCCCGGCGCGGCATCTACGACAATATGAAGACGGCCGTGGATAAGGTGCAGAAAGGCAAATCCCGCATCGTCAATTCGCGCTTCTCGGCGATGGCCTCCCACTACCTGTTTGATCCGGATTTCTGCAATGTCGCCAGCGGCTGGGAGAAAGGCGTCGTCGAGAAGAACGTCCAGGATAGTCGGCTCCGTCTCTGGCAGGATGCCGGCAAGGAGCGATTCAGTTCATTCACCGAACTGAACGTCTGGCTGCTCGAGCGCTGCCGGGGGCTGTGGCAGGAATTGCGTCATCCCGAGTACGCTGACCTGACAGTGGCCGAGATGCTCGAACACGAACAACCGAGCCTGATGCCGATGGTCGCATCCTTCGATGGCTACGTCGAAACCTTGGGCAAGGTATCGAGCACCTGCCTGGTGACGCTGGATCGCAACCGCTACTCGGTACCGTGCGAACTGGTGGGCCAAGCCGTCAGCCTGCGTCTTTATCCGGAACGGATCGACATTGTGGCGCACGATACTCGGGTGGCCAGTCATCCCCGCAACTTCAGTCGGCAGCAAACCCTCTACGACTGGCAGCACTACATCCCGCTGATCGAAC
Organism: Dechloromonas sp. ARDL1; assembly: GCF_051122455.1. Classification (NCBI taxonomy): domain Bacteria; kingdom Pseudomonadati; phylum Pseudomonadota; class Betaproteobacteria; order Rhodocyclales; family Azonexaceae; genus Dechloromonas; species Dechloromonas sp. ARDL1. Next base: position 1,176,565 of record NZ_CP168939.1, on the reverse strand, counting down.
GCAAGCCAGGGGCCTTGAGAAATGGCGCGCCGTTTGCCGACATGCCGGAGCCATTGCAACGATTACGCAGCTTGCTCCTGCGCCGGGAAGGTGGTGATCGGGTGATGGCCAAAGTGCTATCGGCAATTTCGCAGTTTGATCTGGAAGCGGTGCTGGTTGCCGTCGATCTGGTGCTGGAGTCCGGCCTACCCAGTGCCGAGCACATCGAGAACATGCTCAACCGCCTGAAGTCGGGTCCCATGCCGCCACCGGTGGAAACGCCACTCACCCTCAGCGAAGTACCGATTGCCGATACCGGCCGCTATGACCGCTTGCGTACCGAGGTGACTGATCATGCGTGAGCTGATGAGCGAGTTCAAGGAACTGCGTTTGCACGGCATGGCCGGTGCCTGGGAGGAGCTGACAGCCAACGGTAGCAGCCGTGTCGAAGCCTCACGTTGGCTGATCGAACATCTACTGCAAGCCGAGCATACTGATCGAGTGATGCGTTCGATTGGCTATCAGATGCATGCGGCCCGCTTCCCGGTACATCGTGATCTGGCCGGATTCGACTTCGAACAATCGAAGGTGGATCAGAAGCTGATCCGGCAACTGGCCGACCTCTCCTTTGCCGAGGAAGCCCAGAACGTCGTGTTCATTGGTGGCACGGGCACTGGCAAGACCCACCTCGCGACGGCGCTGGGTGTCTCGGGCATTACCCATCACAGCAAGCGGGTGCGTTTCTTCTCGACGGTTGATCTGGTCAATGCGCTGGAACAGGAGAAGGCTGCTGGCAAAGCCGGGCGGATTGCCTTGGGGCTGCTGCGCATGGATCTGGTCATCCTCGATGAGTTGGGCTATTTGCCGTTCAGTCAGGCCGGTGGCGCCTTGCTGTTCCACTTGCTGTCGAAACTCTACGAGCACACCAGTGTGATGATCACGACCAATCTGACCTTCGCCGAATGGCCGAGCGTCTTTGGCGATGCCAAGATGACCACTGCCTTGCTCGACCGGCTGACGCATCACTGCCATATCGTCGAGACCGGGAATGAGTCGTTTCGCTTCCGGCACAGCACGGCAACGGCCAAGTCGAGGATCAAGGCGCGGGAGCAGAGCAAGCGGGGAAATCCACCCGAAGCAGATCCGTTCTGATCGAGGCCGCGTTGGGAAATCCGTTCCGGACTCCGTCCTCCACGGCTTTCCCAACGCATTCGTCGTGGCTCGGAAATCAGTTGTTCTGAGCTACACTTATCCACAAGCCCACCTATGTCAGGTGGCTATCACACCTGGTCAAAATTCAACGCGCACAGGTGGTCAAATTTAAACGCGCGCCGACACAGATGGTGGTTCAAATGCATCTGGTCAGGTCCGATGCGATTGCCTGGTCAACCTGAAAGAGAAAGGGTGGTCTGGTCAACGCGATTCTGCACCGACCAAGCAAAAGCGAGAAAAGCCATACCCGTACCGTTAAACAGTGCGGCAATGGAGATTATTGGCCGATGCCACGGAAAGCACCTAACGCACGTTTTCAGCTACCAGGGGAAGCCGGTGATTCAAGTCAGTACCAAAGCTTGGTACGCTGCATTAAAGCGGGCCGGAATCACCGATTTCCGTTGGCACGATCTTCGTCATACCTGGGCAAGCTGGCACGTACAACACGGTACGCCGCTATTCGCCTTGCAGGAAATGGGTGGATGGGAAAGCCCGGACATGGTGCGGCGGTATGCGCACCTCGCAGCCGACCATCTGAGTCCTTACGCGGAACGCTTATGCTCAACCTGAGCTTTCCGGGCAGTTACGACACAAATCTGCCACAGAAAGCAAAACGGCCAATCAATGATTGGCCGAAATGCAGGACTGTTGGCGCGCCCGGAGCGATTCGAACGCCCGACCCTCTGGTTCGTAGCCAGATACTCTATCCAACTGAGCTACGGGCGCGCTGACAGAGCGGCGCATTATACGTGGCCAGGCGTAGAATGCAAGGGTTTTCCGGAAAAAAGCCGATGTCCACGATTTCAGTCCGAATGCCGAAGTACCCCGAATGCTGGTCGAGTTGCGGCTCGTGCGCTAGCGGCGACGTGTTCATTCTGGAATTACTGGTCAAGGTTGGTGAAGAAGTGCAGCGTGACGACAACATCCTGACACTGGAAACCGGCAAGGTAGCGCTGGACATCCCCACTCCCTACGCCGGTCGCGTCGTGGCGATTCATGTTACAGAGGGCGATACGGTCGATGAGGGCGCACCGCTGATAACGCTGGAAACCACCTGAACAACGCTACCAACCACCCCGCCTCGCCCTCTTTCTTCACTTTGGGAGGTCGACCTCCATGGCGTTGCGCACTTCACGCACGCCCCGCACGCCGCTGGCCAGATCGAGCGCCCGGCGAAGCGAGTGTTCGTCGGGCACTGTACCAGCCACGGTGATCACCGCCGCCTTGGCGGAAACCCGTATTTTCGAACCGGCAAGGCCGATGTCGGTACGCAACACCGTTTCGACTCTCTCCCCCAGCGCGGCATCCTGTGCTTCGTTATTGGCCACCATGGCGGCGAGCACTTGCGGATCTTCGGTCGCGGCAGATGACAGGCCGAGCCCGACGAAGGTAGCGGCAGCGACCAAGGCGACGACAAAAAAATTGGATTTGAGCATGTTGTTTCCCTTCTTGTAGTGTGTGCTCAGTCCTATTGCGATCTTCGTGCCAGAAGAAAATTTTTCAATAAATTCAACAAGAAAAACCTTATTCAGCAGCAACGAACCACATCTAACGTCGTGCGCTGGCGACATGCAGTCGCCCGGTGCTTTCGCTCGAAAACACCGGGGCAGCGAAATCAGCGCTCGAGCAGCGGCCCGCCTTCGCTGCGGAACATGGCCGGGGTCAGGTCGTGCTTTTGCAACAGGCGATAGAACTCTGTCCGGTTGCGTTCGGCAATCCGGGCGGCATCGGCCACGTTGCCGTCGGTGAGCTTGAGCAGCTGGACGAGGTAGTTACGTTCGAAACGCTGCTTGGCATCGGCGTAGGTCAAGGCATCCATGGCCGGTACGCGCAGGGCGCGCTGGACCAGTGCGGCGGGGATCAGCGGCGTCGAGGTCAGCGCGCAACTCTGCTCGACGACGTTGAACAACTGCCGGACGTTGCCCGGCCATGAGGCCGTCGCCAGCGCCTCCAGCGCATCCGGTGCGAAACCGTTGATCGGCTTGCCATATTTGACGGCAAGCAGGCCGGCGAAATGGGTGGCGAGCAGCGGGATATCCTCGCGCCGCTCGTCCAGCCTCGGCAGGGTCAGCGACACGACATCGAGCCGGTAGTAGAGGTCTTCACGGAACTGTCCTTCGGCCATGGCGGCGTCGAGGTCGCGATGGGTGGCGGAAAGCAGGCGAACATCAACCGGTTCAGCCTTGGTCGTGCCAACCGGCCGCACGACACGTTCCTGCAGCACGCGCAGCAGTTTGACCTGGAGCGCCAGCGGCATGTCGCCGATTTCGTCGAGAAAGAGCGTGCCGCCATTGGCGGTCTGAAACAAGCCGACACGGCTGGTGGCGGCGCCGGTGAAGGCACCCTTGGCGTGGCCGAAGAGTTCGGATTCGAGTAATTGCTCGGGAATGGCGCCGCAATTGATGGCGACGAAAGGCCCCTTGGCGCGCGGGCTGGCGCGATGGATGGCGCGCGCCAGGACTTCCTTGCCGGAACCGCTTTCGCCGCGGATCAGCACGCTGGCATCGGAAGCCGCAACCATGCGCGCATCGGCCATCAGTGCTGCCATGCGGCTGCTGCGGAAGATGACGCCCTCCATCCATGCGTCGCCGCCTTCCGCAACCGTGGCTTCTTCGTCGCCGCTGGGCAGGCTGGGCTCCGATAACTGCAGGGCACGGTCGATTTTTTCGAGCAGTATCTGGCTATCGAAAGGCTTGGTCAAATAACCGAAAACGCCACGCGAGGTGGCATCGACGGCATCGGGAATATTGCCGTGGGCGGTAAGCAGGATGACCGGCAGGGTCGGCCGCGTGCGGCGGATTTCCTCGAACAGCGCGAGACCGTCCTGCCCCGGCAGACGCACATCGCTGACCACGACACGCGGGGAATCTACTGCAATGCGAGCCAACGCCTGTTCGGCCGAACCAACCGCCGTCACCCGAAAGCCACGCGCCTTCAGGCGCATGGTGAGCAAACGCAGGATATCCTCGTCGTCATCCACGACCAGCACATGGGCGCCCTCGCCTCGCAGTACCGGCCTCATCGCTTGCCCCCTTCAGGCTTGCCCGAACGCGGACGGGGCGTCAGGGTGCGCTCGATGTCGGCCAGACTATCGAGCTTGTCCTGCAATTCACCGACCTTGCGCTGGCTATCCTTCAATTGCTGCCCCTGCCGGTCGAGCTGGTTCTCTAGTTTCAGGCGCTCGAGATAATTGTCGGCGACCTGCCGGGCCAGCGGCTGGAACGGGACGGCCGACGGGTCGCTGGACTTGAGCACACTGTCGAGTAATGCCAAGCCCTTGGCCAGATCCTGCTGCACACGCGGATGACCGAGCAACATGGCCATGCGGAGCTGGGTATAGGGTGTTTGCGGAACAGCCACCAATATCATGCGCTCTCGGCCGAGTTCAGCCGATGTCATTCTGGCGAGGCCTTGGTAGTAGATGAGTGCCGCTTCCGGCGTGGTTTCATCGTTCCGCACGGGTTTTTTGGCGGTTGGCAGCGCCGTACACGCTGTCAGCATGGCCGCCAGCAGCAGGCCGCACAGCCCACGATGAAGAAAATTTTTTTTACTGCTCATCAGGTATTTCCACGCAAAAATGGGCGCCGCTTTCCTGCGGCACCAGATAAACCCTGCCCCCCATGGCGCGCACCAGCTCACGCACGATGGAGAGGCCAACCCCGCTGCCCTGGCGTGGCGCCGGCGCCACGCGCTGCCCCTGAACGAACGGATCGAAGATTCTTTGCCTGTCCTCCTCGGCCACGCCCGGCCCCTGGTCGATGCACTCGAAGCGGCACAGGCCGTCGATACGGCTGACGACCATACGGATTTCACCGCCATCCGGACTGAAGTCAATGGCATTGGACAGCAGGTTGTCGAGAACCACAGCCATCTTCTCGGCATCCAGCATCACCATCTGGTCCGGTGCCTCGACCACAACCCTGAGCTGGCGCGCCTGGCTGTGCAACTCCCGACGCTGAACCACGCCGGCCAGCAGTTTTTTCGGTTTGATTGGCGCCAATTGCAGGCGCCGTGCGTCGAAGGCTGCTGCATTCAGCGTCAGCAGGCTTTCGATCTGCTCCTGCAGCACGCGCACGTTATGCTGCAGGATATCGACCACCTCGCGCTGCGCTCCATCGAGCGGCCCGGGAACCTCCTCGCGCAACAGCGAAACGCCCTCCTTCAGGGCTGTGAGCGGGGTCTTGAGTTCGTGCGATACGTGGCGCAGGGCCCGCTCGCGGTCGGCCTCCAGCTCTGCCAGGCGCTGGCGCAACCAATCGAGCCGCTTGCCGAGCTGACGCAAGTCGGCCGGACCGCCGACAGTGATCGGCGCATCGAACCGGCTGGCGCCGAGGCGTACGATGGCCTGTTCGAGGTGGCGCACCGGGCGCACCAGCCACCAGCCCATAGCCAGCGCCACAAGCAGCGCCCCGAGCAGGGCCAGCCCGATGCGCCCGCCCAGCTTGAGGCGCGCCGCTTCCAGCTCATCCAGTGTTCTGCGGTTCTGTTCCTCAACCCAGCGCTGCCCCGCCTGCTTGAGCAGCCCGTTCAGCTCGGCCATGCGCGACAGAAGCGGAATGATCTCGGCCTGCGGAATATTCTGCTCCAGGCCGCTGCGCAGCGCCTCGGCCACCATGCGCCAGCCGCCGAGCAAGGGCGGCAGGGGCTCGGCAGCCATGCCGTCGAGCCGATCGACGACCGCCAGCGACTGCGCCAGATGCTCGTCGAAACGCTGGCGAAACACCGGATTATCGAGGACGAGGTATTGGCGGGCGCTACGCTCGATATCGACCGTACGCTCACCTAATTCCTGGATGGCCGCTGTCAGCAGAATGGCCTGCTCACTGCTGTTCCGGCTCTGATTGACCAGGCGTTCGACGACCAGCCAGCTTTGTATGGCAACCCCGCCCAGTAGCAGGACGATCAGCGTGAAGCCGAGCAACATGCCCTGGCGGAAGGAAATACGGTTCATTTGTGTGCTGATTTAAAAACCCCCATCCAGTTTAGCGGCCAGCCGCGCCTGCCCGGCCACCGAAATCTCCTGAAAAAGAAAAAATTTCTCCATACAAATCAGTTGATTACATTAACGTCGTATTTTAACGACAACCCCTCGCTCAAGCCTAGACGGCTTTCCGTGAAAGCCCAAAAAAACCTGTCGCCAATCGACGACACGGAAGTCGTTTTTTCATTGAATTAGCTTTAATTAAAAACGCTAATTCATTGTTTTATATTCAATTTAATAACATGGCACAGTTATCGCAATACGAAGCCGAACGATTTTTTTAAAAACCTCATCACGGGAGTTTTCATGTTCAGCAAACCGACCATCACCACCCGCAACGACAGCATCACCCGCAAGGAGGTCCGCAGCGTTCTCGGATCGGGCAGCGGCCTCGCAGGTGCGGTCCCCGAACCCAAGGTTGTCACAGAGCCCCCTGCCGCCATGGAAGAGAAATCGAGCGCCGCCGAAACCGAAGCCCCGGTCGCCGCCCGCCTCATCGTTGGCCCCGACGTCAAGCTCAAGGGTGCCGAAATTCTCGATTGCGACACGCTGGTCGTCGAGGGCCGGGTCGAAGCCACCATGGACAGCCGCGTCATCCGCATTGCCGACAAGGGCGCCTTCTCCGGCAAGGTCAGCATCGATGTGGCCGAAATTCATGGCAGTTTCGACGGCGAATTGACGGCGCGCTCACAACTGATCATCCACGCCACCGGCAAGGTCAGCGGCAAGATTCGCTATGGCAAGCTGGTCATCGACGAAGGCGGAGAACTGTGCGGCGATATCAATTCCCTCTCCTCCGAAAAACCCGCCCAGCGCTACCAGCGCGACGAACCGGTCCTGCCCCTCAGTGCAGTCGCTGGTTGATTACTTGATAAGCCCCCCATAGAATGCCCGCCATGCAAAATGCATCACTCTTTCACACCACGCTTCCCCGCCTCTTGGACACCGAGCTACTGACCGAAGAACCCGGCCCGTCCTCAGAAACGGCTGCGCCCGTTGATGCCCCGGAGTTGATCGTCGCACCCGCCGTAACCTATACCCAGCTTCGTGCCTGCGGCAGCCTGGTCCGCCGCATGTATGCCTGGCGCGGCTACCGACTCGTACCCAACCGCCTGCAACCGGCTGATCCCAATCATGTCACTATCGGCGTCTGGCTCGCTGGCGAACTGGTCGCCACGGCTACCGCTTCGCGCGACTCGGCAACGGGACTGCTGGCGGATGGCCTCTACAAGGACGAGATGGCCCGCTTGCGCGGCCAGTCGCGGGTGGTCTGCGAAGTCACTCGCCTGGCGGTCGACCTCGACTGCCACGACCCCGAACTGCTTAACGCCCTGTTCATGGCCGTTTACCAATACGTACGTGCGGTTTTTGGCGGCACCGAACTGGTCATCGAGGTCAATCCACGCCATGCCGGCTACTATCGCCGGACCATGGGTTTCCAGCAGATCGGCGGCCTGCGTACATGCCCGCGCGTCGATGCACCGGCCGTCCTGTTGCACCGTACGCTGGGCCACATCCACGACTGATCTCCTTAGCCGCCACAAGGCGGTTTTCCAGCCTTCGCCCAGCGAAGGCTGGTTATTTGCGCTGAAGCCCCGTAGACTTCGCCCTTTGATTATTTTCCTTTCAGGCAAGCGCAAATGGCTCAATACGTCATGTCCATGCTACGGGTCAGCAAGATCGTCCCGCCCAAGCGTCAGATCATCAAGGACATTTCCCTGTCCTTCTTCCCCGGTGCCAAGATCGGCCTGCTCGGCCTGAACGGCGCTGGCAAGTCCACCGTCCTTCGCATCATGGCCGGCGTGGACAAGGAATACGATGGCGAGGTCCAGCATCTGGCCGGCGTATCCATCGGCTACCTGCCGCAGGAACCGCAACTCGACCCGGCCAAGACGGTCAAGGAAGAAGTCGAATCCGCCCTCGGCGAAGTCATGCAGGCCCAGGCCAAGCTCGACGAGGTGTATGCAGCCTACGCCGATCCGGAAGCCGACTTCGACAAGCTGGCCGAGGAACAGGCCCGTCTGGAGGCGATCATCGCCACCTCCGGCTCGGATACCGAGCACCAGATGGAAATCGCCGCCGACGCGCTGCGCCTGCCGCCCTGGGATGCCACCATCGGCAACCTGTCCGGCGGCGAAAAGCGCCGCGTCGCACTGGCCAAGCTGCTGCTCGAAAAACCCGACATGCTGCTGCTCGACGAACCGACCAACCACCTCGACGCCGAATCGGTCGAATGGCTGGAACAGTTCCTCGTCCGTTTCCCCGGCACCGTGGTCGCCGTCACCCACGACCGCTACTTCCTCGACAACGCCGCCGAGTGGATTCTCGAACTCGACCGTGGCCACGGCATCCCCTGGAAGGGTAACTACTCCAGCTGGCTGGAACAGAAGGAAGCCCGCCTGGAAACCGAAAACAAGCAGATCGACGCCCACATGAAGGCGATGAAGCAGGAACTGGAGTGGGTCCGCTCCAATCCGAAGGCGCGTCAGGCCAAGTCCAAGGCCCGTCTGTCCCGCTTCGAGGAAATGTCCAGCCACGAATACCAGAAGCGCAACGAAACCCAGGAAATCTTCATTCCGGTCGGTGAGCGCCTGGGCGACCAGGTCATCGAATTCGATGGCGTCACCAAGTCCTTCGGCGACAAGCTGCTGATGGACAACCTGAGCTTCAGCATCCCGCCGGGTGCCATCGTCGGCATCATCGGTCCGAACGGCGCCGGCAAATCGACCCTGTTCAAGATGATCACCGGCCAGCAACAGCCGGACTCCGGGGAGGTGAAGATCGGCCAGACGGTCAAGATGGCCTACGTCGACCAGTCGCGTGACTGCCTCGACGGCACCAAGACCGTGTTCGACGAACTGGCCCAGGGCAGCGACATTCTGCAGATCGGCAAGTTCGAGATGCCGTCGCGCGCCTACATCGGTCGCTTCAACTTCAAGGGCGCCGATCAGGGCAAGCTGGTCGGCAACCTCTCCGGCGGCGAACGCGGCCGCCTGCACCTGGCGAAGACGCTGATGGGGGGCGGCAACGTCCTGCTGCTCGACGAACCGTCGAATGACCTCGACGTCGAAACCCTGCGCGCCCTGGAGGATGCCCTGCTCGAATTCCCGGGCTGCGCGCTAGTCATTTCGCACGACCGCTGGTTCCTCGACCGGATCTGCACGCACATCCTGGCCGCTGAAGGCGATTCGCAATGGACCTTCTTCCCGGGTAACTACCAGGAATACGAAGAGGACAAGCGCAAGCGCCTGGGCGAGGAAGGTGCCAAGCCGAAGCGGATTCGTTACAAGCCGATCACGCGCTGATCAAGGCGCAGACGAATTTCCGAAAGCACCAGAAAAAGAGGGCGCCACTTGGCGCCCTCTTTGTTTTACTAGCGAGCACTCCCCCCATCCCTGATTACCTGGGAGCGCCCTCACCCGACAGACTGATCTCGGTCAGCGTCAGAAAGCCATCCTTGGTATTCACGATCTTGTAGACCGCGTCCGGATTGCTACTTGCCTTCTTCAGCACCGCTTGCCACTCCATTTCGGCACTGCGCAGGCCGTCTATTTTATTGTGTATGACGTTCACGCTCTCGGCCACCTCCGATTTCATCTCGTCATTGAACTGTTCGATTTTCTTGGCCGTGGGGTTCATCACCAGCAAAACCGTGTTGGCAAGCGAGAAAATCAACGCCGCAGCGGCGATCAGCAACGTCGGCTTTTCGAGGTTCCTGGCTGGCGCATTGGTTTCCGGGGCTTCTTTCGGTGCATCGCTCATCAATATCTCCCAAGGCAATTCGTCAACAATCCCACCAACACACTATCAAACGCAAAAAGCAGCCACAAATTTTATTGTTTTGATACATTGGAACTTTATACGATTTTCGTGCCATGCAGACGAGGCCTCCGCCCCACAAGCGAACCCATTTAAGGCATCCCAAGCCAGACAAGGCCACCGGGAAAGACGAGTGGTTACGGCGCTATTGGATCGCCTTGATTTCAATCGGGCTGATAGCCATTTCCGCCGTCACTTTCAACATTCTTTCCAATGACGATGAGGACCAAGACACCTACGTCAATGTACAAACCCGTACCGTCGCTGGAGACAATAACAACGTCATCTGCAAAGTCAGCCTGTTGGTTGATCCGGAACAGGAAAAGGGATTACTCCAGCGCCAACCCTTGCTTGTCGCTGTCGTTAACTCAGTTCTCTCGGAAGCCTACGCTGGCTCACGACGCCCCCCACCAAACGAAATACGCATGCAACTGCTGGCTGCCCTCAACAACAAACTGCCAAGACAACTACAAATACGCGACGTCCTTCTGCAGGAATTGATTATCGGCAATTCCTGAATGAGCCTTCCCATCAGGTAATCCGGAAATGCAAAACGGGCGCCGTTTCGGCGCCCGTCCTTTTTGCCCCCCGCCATTGCGATGGGCGAAAGCTGCGTGTGGAAATGTACCGAGTTTTTATTAGTGCTTCAAGCTGGCAGAGAAAACTGCCTTGGTCTTTTCGGAAAACTGGAACTCGTTGAAGGCACGATCGATTTCAGCATCGTTACGGCCTTCAGAATGATCTTCGAAGCAGATACCGATGGTCTTGCCGTTGGCAGCCAGGGTCTGGAAGGCGAAACGCCAGCGCTGTGCTTCAGCCAGCCGCTCGCGCAGCTCGGCTTCGTTGGAAATCGTGATACCGGCTTTCTTCAGGGAATCCAGGAATTGTTCGAAGGATTCGTTGCTCAGACTGCCCATTTGACTATCTCCGTAGGGTTGCGGTGTTTGATCACCATGTGCCAAATAACGACGCAATTTCGATTCGGTTGACACAAAAGTTAGTGCTTTCGAAATGCGATAATCACGCCTATGAAAAAGCAGAACGCTCCCGCAGAAATCCCGGAAATCCGCCCCGGCCAATCCATTGATTTGCTGAAGGAATTACACATCCTGACGCGCGACGGCAAACTCAACCAGGACACGCGCCGCAAGCTGAAACAGGTTTATCACCTCTATCAATTCATCGAGCCGCTGCTCGAAAATGCGGAAACGCTGGTCGATCACGGTGCGGGAAAATCCTATCTCGGGTTCATCCTGTATGACCTCTATTTCAAGGAACGTGCCAGCGGCGAGATCGTCGGCATCGAAACGCGTACCGAACTGGTCGACAAATCCCGCGAATTGGCCGCCCGGCTTGGCTTTCCGCGCATGCGCTTCATCGCCTGCACAGTGGAGGATTCACTGTCGTCGACCGACCTACCAGCCACCGTGGATGTCGTCACCGCGCTACACGCCTGCAACACGGCAACCGACGATGCCATCCGTTTTGCCCTAACCCGAAATGCCCGCCATATCGTCCTCGTGCCTTGCTGCCAGGCCGAAGTAGCCGCTGCGATGCGCGCCAAAAAGAACGACTCGCTGGGCAAAACGCCGCTGTCCGAACTTTGGCGACACCCCATCCACACGCGCGAACTCGGCAGCCACCTGACCAATGTGCTGCGCTGCCTGCTGCTCGAGTCGCATGGCTACGACGTCACAGTGACCGAACTGGTCGGCTGGGAACATTCGATGAAGAATGAACTGATCATCGCCACCAAGCGCAAGCACCCTCGCAAGAACGCCCGCGAGCGGGCCGAAGCCATCCTGCGTGAGTTCAATATCGAAGAACTTGCCCCGCGTTTTATGTACTAAGGCCCCATGACCAGAACCCAACACCCGCTCGAACTCCTCGCACCGGCCAAGAATGCCGATTTCGGCATCGAAGCCATCAAGCACGGAGCCGATGCCGTCTATATCGGCGGCCCGGCCTTTGGCGCCCGCTACGGCGCCGGCAACGATGTCGCCGAAATCAAACGCCTTTGCGACTTTGCCCACCGCTACCGTGCAAAGGTCTTCGTTGCACTTAATACCATCCTGCACGACTCGGAACTCGAGGACAGCCGCCAACTGGCTTGGCAGCTCTACGAAGCCGGCGCCGACGCGCTGATCATCCAGGACATGGGCCTGCTGGAAATGGACCTGCCTCCCATCCAGTTGCACGCCAGCACGCAAACCGACATCCGCAACCCCGAGAAAGCCAAATTCCTGGAAGACGCCGGCTTTTCGCAGATCGTCCTGGCCCGCGAGTGCACGTTAAAGGAAATTGCGAATATTGCGTCGCAAACCGTTGTTCAATTGGAATATTTTGTTCACGGCGCGCTCTGTGTCGCCTATTCCGGACAATGCTTCATCAGCCACGCGCATACCGGACGCAGCGCCAATCGCGGCGAGTGCTCTCAGGCCTGCCGCCTGCCCTACACGCTGGTCGACGAGAAGGGCAAGGTGATCACCGAGGATCAGCACCTGCTGTCGATGAAGGACAACAACCAGACGGATAACCTGCTCGCCCTGGTCGAAGCCGGGGTCAGTTCGTTCAAGATCGAGGGACGGCTCAAGGATCTTTCCTACGTCAAGAACATCACCGCGCACTATCGCCAGCTGCTCGACGACATCATCGCCGCCCATCCACAATACACCCGCGCCTCCAGCGGCCATAGCACCTTTACTTTCGCACCGCAGCCGGACAAGACCTTCAACCGCGGCTACACCGACTATTTTGCCGGCGGCCGCCAGGACGACATCGGCGCCTTCGACACGCCGGCCTTCGTCGGTGAGCTGATCGGCGAGGTTGTCGAAATCGGCGACGGCTGGATCGTGGTCAATAGCGAGCAGGCTTTCCACAATGGCGACGGCGTCTGCTTCCACGATGCCAACGGCGACGTGATGGGCATGCGCATCAACCGCGCTGAGGGCGACAAGCTTTTCCCGGCCGAAATGCCGGAAGAACTGACGGTCGGCGCAACCCTGTTCCGCAACCGCGACCAGGCATTCGAGCGGGCGCTGGAAAAGGATTCGGCCGATCGCCGGATTTCGCTCAAGCCGGTGCTCTCGGAAACCGACGCGGCCTTCGTGCTGACGCTGACCGACGAGGACGGCGTGACGGCCGGCGCAACGCTGCCGCGCAGCGCGGAAATCGGCAGCGAACTGGCCCAGAACCCGGAACAGGCCCTGGCCAAGCTTCGGGAAAACCTCGGCAAGTTCGGCAACACGATGTTCCGCGCCGAGCCGGCCGAGCTGAACCTGACGCAGGCCTGGTTCCTGCCGATCGGCGCCGTCAATGCACTGCGCCGCGAAGCGACCGAGAAACTCGAAGCCGCGCGCATCGCCAGCCACCCACGACCGCCGCGCGCGGCACCGGCCGACGACCCGGTGCCCTACCCGCAGGAAGAATTGACCTACCTGGGCAACGTCTTCAATGCCAAGGCGCGCCAGTTCTACGAGAAGCACGGCGTAAAGCTGATCGAGGAGGCCTACGAGGCCGGCAACGAAAAAGGCATGGTGTCGCTGATGATCACCCGCCACTGCCTGCGCTACAGCTTCAACCTCTGCCCGAAGGAAGTGAAGCACCTGAAGCCTGACCCGATGACGCTGATGAACGGCAGCGAAAAGCTGATCCTCAAGTTCGACTGCAAGGCGTGTGAGATGCACGTCATCGGCAAGATGAAAAAAGGCGTCAAGCTCAACCTCGGAACCGTTCGCCAGGCATCTTGCGGCTGAATCTGCTCAGGTCGGCTTGCGCAGCAGGTCGACCCGCTGTGGATTCAGGAACGTGGCTCCCTCGGCTGCCATATAGGAGTCGAACTTCTCGCGCACCTGCCGGTACAACTCGGGCGATAGTTGGTGGCTCGTGTGGGTGACGCGGATCATACGGCTGTCGAACTGCTCGAAACCCTCGAAATAACTGCGGGTATTGAAGAACAACTCCTTCTCCAAGCGCAGCTTGCCACCTTCCACTGCCCGGCACAGTGCGGCAAAAGCCGCCTCGCGCACAGCCTGCTCGTCGTGGAAAAGCTTGAACACTTCGTTCAGATCACCGGCGTAGACCGGTTCCGAAATCCAGGCCAGGCCCCCCGGCTTGAGCACGCGGGCGATTTCGCTCAGCGCCTGATCCATGAGCGCGACAGGCACATGGTGCAGCGACTTGAACATCAGGACAATATCGACGCTATTGTCGTCGGCCGGGATAGCCTCGGCGCCACCATGACGAAAACTCACAATGGGCAGATCGGTCGTTTCCAGATTGCGGGCATGCTGGATGGCATCGACCTCCAGCGCCACGATTTCGCGTGGTCGGCCAGTCTCCGCCAGCAAGCGGGTTTTTTCGGCCCGCCCACACCCCAACTCGAGAACCTTGGCGCCATCGAAGGGGAGCTCGTCGAGCATCAGCCGGATTTCATTGACCAAGGATGTCTGGGCGGGATCGGCGATTTTCATGAGGCTTCCGGATGAGAGGATCGAACCGGAATATTAACGGACGATGATCCTTGAACCCCTTCCTTTTTCGTGGCGACAAGCCAGCCGTATGCTTGCGTTATAGTTCCGCTGTTATTCCCGAATAGCGCCTGCGCTGCCTCTCTCTTCATCATCATGAAACCGCTACCCTGCCCCTCCTGTCGCCAAACCATGACCAAGCACCGCTTCGAGCGGATGCACCATGGCGAGGTGGCGATCGATCTGTGCTTCCCCTGTCAGGCTATCTGGTTCGACGAATTCGAGAGCGTGCAGCTGACGCCCGGGGGCATTGTCGAACTGTTCAAGCTGATCCACCAGCACCGCGACGATTTGCGTCTACCGCTGGGCAACCCGCTGAACTGTCCGCGTTGCGACGACAAGCTGCTGCACGGCCTCGACGTCGCCAAGCACGGCGGCAAGTTCAACTACCATCGTTGCCTGCAGAAACACGGGCGTTTCACGACCTTCGCCCAGTTCATGATCGAGAAAGGCTTTGTCCGTCAACTCTCACCAACCGAGGTGACCCAGCTATCGGCCAAGGTGGGCATCGTGCGTTGCACTGGTTGCGGCGCCCCGGTTGATATTCGCAAGGACCACGCCTGCACACATTGCCGGGCCCCGATTGCCATTCTCGACGCCGATGCTGTCGAAAAGGCGCTGGCGCGCTTCCAACATGCCGAAACGCGGCGCACGACGCGCGACGTCGAAGCCCTGGGCGATGCCATCGTGATGCGAGAGCGGGCCGCGTCGCACCAACAGAGGCAGCAAGCCGAGACGGAAACCGGGCTGATCGATGTCATCGATCTGGTATCGGCCGGTTTCGAACTCGTCTGGCAGGTGATTCGGCGCTGAGCTCCTTCCTCCGATAGCGCTCGACGCCAACAAATAGGGCAAGTTCGACATTGGCGGTTACACTCCGCCCTTAGTTTTTTTTCGCCCCCCCTCCGCATGCAAAAAGAAGTCCAGGAAAAACCCACCTACGCTGTCGTCGCAGCCGTACAGTTGCCCCATGTCAGCGACACCGAGTTCGACGCGTCGATCGCCGAATTACGGGAACTGGCTAAAACGCTGGGCTACAAGGTCATCCATACCTTCACGCAAAAACGCGGCAGCTTCGATACCACAGGCTACCTCGGCATCGGCAAGCGCCAGGAAATACACCATTTTGTACGCGGAGAAGCGGCGACGCTAGATAGTGCTTTCCCGCCCACGCCGCATCTGGGTCCGATCGAAGCCATTCTGGTCGACCACGAGATTTCTCCCTCGCAGGCCCGTAATCTTGAACTGGAAACCGGTTGTGAGGTCATGGACCGAACCATGGTCATCCTCGAGATATTTCATCGCAATGCCCGCTCGCGGGCTGCCAAGGCGCAGGTGGAGATCGCCCGCCTCGGCTACATGGCGCCGCGCCTGCGTGAAATGGCCAAGTTGGCCGGGCCGCAGGGTCGCCAACGCAGCGGTGTCGGCGGTCGGGGGGCTGGCGAATCGCACACGGAAATGGATCGCCGCAAGATTCGCGACCGCATTGCCGAACTGCAACTGGAAATCACCGCCATGGAGGTCGAACGCAAAACGCAACGCGCCCGGCGGCAGGAACGCCAGGGCCTGGCCGGCGTCGCACTGGTCGGTTACACCAACGCCGGCAAATCAACCTTGATGCGTGCCCTGACCGGTAGCGAAGTGCTGGTCGCCAACAAGCTGTTCGCCACACTCGATACCACGGTGCGCGCCCTGTACCCGGAAAGCGTGCCCCGCGTTCTGGTCAGCGACACGGTCGGCTTCATCAAGAACCTGCCACACGGCCTGGTCGCCTCGTTCAAATCGACGCTCGACGAAGCACTGGATGCTTCGCTGCTGTTGCATGTCGTCGATGCCAGCGACCCCGGTTTCGAACGCCAGCTGGAAGTGACCAACACCGTCCTGACCGAGATTGGCGCCGACGACGTGCCGCGCCTGCGTATCTTCAACAAGATCGACCACGTCGGTGACGAGGTGGCCCAGGCAGAATGCACAGCCGCCCTGCGCGAAAAATACCCGGACTGCATCGTGATGAGCGCCCGCCGCCCGGACGAGGTGGCCAGGCTGCAGGCCGCCATCATCGCCTTCTTCCAGCAGGATCTGGTCGAGGCGGAACTCTTCCTGCCATGGTCGGCACAGCAGTGGCGCGGGCAGATCTATTCACAATGCGAGGTGCTGGAAGAGCGCGCCGATGGCGACGGCGCCTTTTTCCGGGTGCGCGGCGAAGCCTCTGTGTTGCAGGAACTGAACGCGAAATTCCCGCGGGGTTAACGACTGCCGCTTGCCAGCGCCCTATGCTGCTTCGGGCGCCTGCAGGATTTTCGGTTTCAGTTCGACATGCCCTTCGTCGCCCCCCAGCCAGACGATACCGTCCTGAATGGTGCACTGCAGACGCATCGTGCGCTGAGCCAAACCGGCCAGCGCCTGCCCTTCCTCCACCGACAGCGCCAGCACGCTCAGGTTTTTCTGGGCGGAGACCTTGCCGGATGTTTGCTGCCACCAGACCTCGGCAGAGCGGCCGCCGTAGCTGAGTACGACAACGTGGCGCGAACGGTTGCAGGCACGGCGAATATCCTTTTCGTCAGGCAACCCGACGTCGATCCAGCGTTCGATACTGCCTGTGGCGTCGAGATCCTGCAGGTCAGCCTCGTCCTCGGCCGATAGCCCGCGACCGAAAGCCAGCGTCTCTGAGGCATTCAGCGCAAAGGCCAGCAGACGGACCATCATCCGCTCGTCGGTTTCCGACGGATGGCGTGCCAGGGTCAGGGAATAATCGCCAAAATGCGAGCGGTCGAGGTCGGCCAACTGGAGTTCGGCCTTGAAAATAGTTGCAGAGCGCGCCATGCCAGCCCCGGAAAAAGGGCGGATTATCCCACGAGCCGGGAACCTGGCGGACAGAAACGACTCAATGGGAAAAGGGTGGAAACCGGTACAATCAGCGTTTCCTGATGAAAAGGTATTGCCATGCGCCTGTCGATTCTTGCCTGCCTGCTCGCCTTCAGCGCGGTTGCCCGCGCCGAGGTAATCGATATCGACAAC
Organism: Dechloromonas sp. ARDL1; assembly: GCF_051122455.1. Taxonomy (NCBI): domain Bacteria; kingdom Pseudomonadati; phylum Pseudomonadota; class Betaproteobacteria; order Rhodocyclales; family Azonexaceae; genus Dechloromonas; species Dechloromonas sp. ARDL1. The sequence goes on along the minus strand of NZ_CP168939.1, from coordinate 1,159,027 downwards.
GCCCAGCTCGAAAAACTGAGCAGTAGCGGGGTTCCGGTCATCGACATCCGCCTGCAGAGCGAATGGGAAGAAACGGGTATCGTCGCCGGTAGCAGGCTCCTCACCTTCTTTGACGACAAGGGGCGTTACGATGCCGGTGCCTGGCTCGAAAAGGTCAAGCCGATCGCCAAGCCCAACGAACCGGTCATCGTCATCTGCCGCAGCGGCAACCGTACCAAGCCGGTCAGCCAGTTCCTGTCGCAACAAGCCGGCTACACAACGGTCTATAACGTGAAGCATGGCATCAAGGGCTGGATCGCGGCGGGCGGTCCGGTTTCGCGTGCCACGTCGACAATTGCCGCATGCAAAACAGACAAGACCTGCTAGCCCACGCCGTCGACCGCAAGCGCTGCGCCAGTTGCAGGCGCTGGAGCGGCCTGCGCCATGCCGGCGCGACTCCCGATATCGTTCTCATCGAATCGGAAACCAGCGCCGGACTATGCCAGGGAGGCCCCTGGGACGGCTCAGAGCGCCGCGCACGCTCCGCCTGCGGTCATTGGCAATGCTGGTTGCCGGCGGCTTCTTCCGTAACGGCACCGACCTGACCCACCCGGGCATTTCGCCTGGCTCGCTACGCCAGATCGGTAGCCATCCACTTCAGCAGCACTTCGTAGAGGTGTTCCGGATCGACCGGTTTGGTCAGAAAATCATTCATGCCCGCCTCCAGGCATTGCGCACGGTCCTCGGCGAAGGCGTTGGCCGTCATGGCAACGATAGGCATCTTGCCACCCCGCTCGCGAATCGCGATCGCTGCCTCCACGCCACTCATGTTCGGCATCTGCATGTCCATCAGAATCGCCGCGTAAGGGCGCCTTTCAGCCATATCGACGGTCTGCCGGCCATCTTCGGCGATTTCCACCAGCATTCCTGCCTCTTCGAGCAGTATCCTGGCGACTTCCTGATTGATCGGTTCGTCCTCGGCCAGCAGCACGACACTACCCGAAAAACCGCGCCGTAGACGATCGAGGGCTGACGCCTCGCTGCGACGACTTATTTGCGGCATCTCGCTGCCTTTGGGAAAGCGGACCGTAAACCAGAATACGCTCCCCTTTCCCGGCGTGCTCTCGACCTCGATCCGCCCCCCCATCAGGTTGACCAGATGCTGGCTGATCGCAAGCCCCAGCCCGGTGCCGCCATACAGCCTTGTCATTGAACTATCCGCCTGCTGGAAGGCGGAGAACAACCGCCCCATCTCCGCTTCGGAGATGCCGATCCCAGAATCCCGGACCGCGAAACGCAGCAGCATGTCGGCGGATGTGTTTTCAAGTATGGCAACGCTGATGGTGATCGTGCCGTGCTCGGTGAATTTGACTGCATTCCCGGAGAGATTGATCAGGACTTGCCCCAGGCGCAGTGGGTCGCCCAGCAAGACTTGCCCGGAAAGCTCGGTCGGCATTTGAGTCAGCATCTCCAACCCCTTGCCCCTTGCTTTGTGGCCGACCAGACTGACTAGGTTCTCGAACACCGGCATCAGTTTGAAATCGACCCGCTCCAGAGTCATGCGCTCGGCCTCGATCTTCGAAATATCGAGGATATCGCCAATCACCCGCAGCAGATGGTCGGCGGCAGCCTTCGCCTTGTCCAACTGCTCCTTGCCAACGGCATCGATCATGTGCGACCTGGCGAGCGTAATCATGCCCATGATGCCGTTGAGTGGCGTGCGCAGTTCGTGGCTCATATTGGTTAGGAAGGTGCTCTTGGCGCGGCTGGCCGATTCGGCCGTATCCTTGGCGCGAACCAGTTCGGCTGTCCGCTCCTCGACCAGACGCTCCAAATGATGCCGGTAGCGCTCCAATTCCTCACTAGCAGCCTTTTGCTCGGTAATGTCGTAGCAATACCCGATATAGCCGATGAATTCCCCCCGGCTATTGAAACGCGGACTCCCCAGATCCGCCAGCCAGCGATAACCGCCATCGGCATGCCGCAGGCGATACTCCATCGTAAACGGCAACCGCTGATCGAAGTGCGTGACATAGATATCGACACAGCGCTGGTAGTCCTCGGGGTGAACCCCTTCCGCCCAGCCATACCCGAGCTCCTGCTCGAGCGTTCGGCCGGTAAAGCGCAACCAGGGATCGTTGAAGTAATCGCACAACTTGTCAGGTGTCGACGTCCAAATCAGCGCAGCACCGCTGTTGGCCAGGGTGCGGAAATGCTGCTCGCTCTCCCGCAAAGCTTCCTCGGCTACCCGCCGCGCAGTGATGTCCTCGCCTGACGACAACGCACCGACAACCTCCCCCGATTCGCCACGCAGCACGACACTACGCCAGGCAACCAGAATTTCCCTGCCCCGGCTGTCGACAATCGTATTTTCGTATTGCTCGAGCAGGGCGCAATTACCGGAAATCCGTTGGACGAAGTCCGAACGCGCTGCTGTCCTTTGCTCGCCGACCAGAAAGTGATCAAACCAGTCCATCCCGATCAAGTCTGCTGCCGACAGCCCCAGCATCTGGGCTCCTTTGCGGTTGATCATCGCGATATGCCCATCGACGTCCTGGGCAACGATCAACACATCGACGACATCCAGGTAACGCTGCGCGTTATCGCGCTCGCGCTGCAGCGCCTGCGTACGTTCCAGAATTCTGTCTTCGAGCGAGGCATGAGAGCGCTGAATCGCCTCCGCCATCTGATTGAATGCCGACGACAATTGATGTATCTCGGCGGTCTCGCCGGAATTGACGTTGGTGCGTACCGTCAGCTCCCCACCACCGAGTCGATGTGCGTCCGTCGCCAGCTGGGCGATGGGTGCCGCCATTCGTTGCGCCACTATCCGCACCAGAAGTAGAGCACCAAGACTCAGTATCAACCCGGCCATGCCCAGATTGATCACCCCTCCCCTCAAACCCTCCAGCGCCTCCGCCTTGCTCTGGATCATCACCAGCGTGTTGCCCTGAGTTCCGCTGAGCGGTAGAAACCTGAATGCCGCCAGATAGTCGTTTCCATTCGCATCGATCAGCGTAAGACTGCCCTCGAATCCCGGGGCCACGCGGGAAAGCGCCTCGACCAGCCCTGCGTGCCGGCTGCCTTGAACGATAACCCTCCCTTGGCTATCGAGCACGATGGTCTCGCTGCCATGCAGGGTCGAAACTGTTTCTCCATTGACGGAAATAAAATGAGCGGCATCGAGAATGGCGACCATGATGCCGACCGGCTTCCCTCTGGTCAGCCCATCGGCGTGCACGCCGCGCACCTGGCGCATGATGATCAGATGGCTGCGCCCGTTCCACGTTATCTGATCAATCAATTCGCTAATACCCACCTGAGCGACCGAGCGGGCAAGCTCCGGATCAAAGAAAGCTTCGTCCAGTTCCTTGCCGGTGCCGGAACCAACTATCTTCAGGCTGGCCGGATCAATCGCATACAACTCGACGTAGCTATCCGGATAAGCGCGCTGCAGCCGCTCGAACAGCCGGCTGACATTTGCCTGAAGATTATTTGGGTCCTGCTCGAACTGCCGTGCCAGGATAAGACTCTCCGACAGCACCAGCATGTCGCCACGTCGCTCTGTCAGCCTGTTGCCGAAGCTTCTCTGCGCATGATCCGCGGAAATTTCCAGCAACCGACTAGCCTCGTTCAAACGCTGCGTACCTGCACCGTTCATGCCGAGCGAAGGCAATCCGAAATACCACAGCGCCATGATGCAACCCATCACCACGACAAACAACGCGCCGAAGTATCGTGTGATGCGTACCGAGAAGGAGTGTTTCATCTGGACGCGCTCGTCACTCCGGATAATCGAAACGTCCCGTTTCGAAGAGGCGCGTATCGGTCAAAACGTTGACGAGAATATCGTTGCCCATGGCCGATTCGACATTGGCCCAACTCGCATCGGCCGATAATTTACCCAATCCCTTCAGGAAATCGAATTCGCTCTTCAACGGCGGTTGGGCGCGCGGATTGACGATGATGCGCGGCGCCGAAGGAATATTCAACAGCTCCCGGCGGGTGATGGCGGCAATCTGCGCCGGGGAAATACCATTCTTCTTCCCGGAAAAAGCCTCGGCGTCGTCCTTGACCCACTGCGCCGCCTTCTCCTGATTGCGCAGGGAGAGCCTTAACCACTCGATGGCACGAACATAGGCGGCAACCAAGCTATTGACCGCCTGCGGGGAGCGCTTGCCAACCTCGCGGGAAATCACGAAATAGTCAGTACTGGACCCGCGAAAAACAATACGATTGGCCTCACTATTAGCCAGCGCGACGGATGGTGCCGGCTCCCAGGCTGCAAACGCTTCGATCTCGCCGCGCGCCAGCGCCCCAGGCATTTCATCGACACGCATCGGCACCAGCCTGACATCCTTTTCCGACAAACCGGCGGAAGACAAACCCTGCAACAATGTCTGATGCGCGCTGGAAGCCTCGACATAAGCGATACGCTTGCCGGCCAACGCACCGACCTGCGCGCCTCCGCGCGCCACGATCGCAGTCGGTGATTGCTTGACCATGAGGTGCCCCCCGTAATCAGTGCCACCGGCAATTTAGTAAAGTCCGTTTTCGAGAAGGAGAATGGACTTGAAGAAGCGGTTTTCAGAAGAGCAGATCATCGGTTTTTTGCAGCAGGCGGAAGCCGGCGTGGCGATCAAGGAACTGTGCCGGCAACACGGCTTCAGTGACGCCTCGTTCTACAACTGGCGGGCGAAATTCGGCGGCATGTCAGTTCCGGATGCGAAGCGCCTGAAGGAACTGGAAGCCGAGAACGCCAAGCTCAAACGCCTACTGGCCGAATCGATCCTTGATGCCGAAGCTCTCAAAGCGGCCTTGGGCCGAAAGCGCTGAGCCCCCAGCAAAAGCGTGAGTCAGTCATGGTGATGCGGAAAGCGACAGCAATTTCCCAACGCCGTGCCTGCCAGCTGGTGGGTTTGTCACGCACGGTCCTGCATTACGTATCGAAGGCGCAGCCGGAGAACGAGCAGTTGCAAGCCAGGCTGGTCGAACTGGCCGGCGAGCGCCGCCGGTTCGGCTATCGCCGCTTGCATGCGCTGGTTCGGCGAGAGGGCGTTCGAGCCAATCACAAACGGATTTATCGGCTCTACAGTGATGCCGGTCAGAGGTGGCCCCGCGCAGTTGGACAGAAATTTGGTTTTCTTAAGTGAGTTCTCTGCGGGTTAAGCCGCTGCGGCGAGCAGCGGCTGGTTGAAGTAAGCCGTATCCGGGGTTTGCCCGTCAAGCGTTGAGTGCGGGCGACGACGATTGTAAAAATCGAAGTAGCGGGCCAGCGCCTGTCGGACCTCGGAAACGGTGTCGTAGCCGTGCAGGTAAATCTCCTCGTACTTGACCGATTTCCAGAGGCGTTCGACGAATACGTTATCGCGCCAGCAGCCCTTGCCATCCATGCTGACCTGAATGCTGTGCTCCTGAAGCAAGCCAATGAAGGCCGAACTGGTGAATTGGCTGCCCTGGTCTGTGTTCATGATTTCCGGTCGGCCATACTTCATGATGGCCTCTTCCAGAGCATCGACGCAGGGATCAGCCGTCAGGCTGTTCGACAGGCGCCAACTCAGCACCCGACGGGTTGCCCAATCAAGCACCGCGCTCAGATAGACGAAGCCCCGGCGCATCGGGATGTAGGTCGTATCCATGGCCCAGACCTGATTCGGACGCTCGATGGCAAGGCCGCGCAGCAGGTAGGGATAGATGCGGTGTGCCTGGTTGCGCCGACTGGTGTTGGCCTTGCGGTAGATGGCCTGGATATCGAGCTTCTTCATCAGCGTACCGACATGTTTGCGACCGATTTCATGGCCTTCGAGCTTGAGCATATCGCGCAACATCCGCGCACCGGCAAAGGGATGCTCCAGGTGCAGTTCATCAATCCGCCGCATCAGCATCAAATCGATTTCGGATGTGGGCTGCGGCTGGTAATAGACAGAAGAACGCGAAAGCTCAAGTAACTGGACTTGCCTGACGACAGGCAGATCGTGGGCCTTGTCGATCATCGTTTTGCGCTCGCATCGCCGATGCGACCGAGCGCGACGGCCAAAAAATCAATCTCCAACGCCTGCTGGCCTATCTTTGCATGCAAATCCTTCAGGTCCGGCGTGGCCGCCTGCTTCTCGGCAGCCGTCGCAAAGACACCCGAGGCGTTCTCGAGCAATTGTGTCTTCCATTGCGTAATCTGATTCGGATGAACGTCAAACTTCTCTGCTAACGCAGCCAGCGTCTCATCGCCCTTGAGGGCGGCAATCGCCACTTTGGCCTTGAAGGCGGCTGTGTGGTTACGGCGGGGTCTTCTCATTGCTTCTGCTCCTAGGCAGGCGATTTCCATCGCCCATTGAAGCAGAGATTTCACTTAACTCGATGTCCGGATTCGCGGAACCACCTCTGTCTGTCAGTTCGGCGCCGCAAAAAGCGACATGGTGTGGCTGTTGAGCGGCAGGCACTGGAACGCCCTACCGAGCCCAACCAAGTTTGGTCGATGGATTTTGTCAGTGACGCGCTGGCCAATGGCCGCCGGATCAAGGTGCTGACCATCGTCGATGATTTCAGCAAGGAGGCCATCGATCTCGCGGTCGACTTCGGCATTTCAGGCCATTACGTTACGCGTGTTCTTGATCAGGCGGCTCGCTTCCGGGGCTACCCCAAGGCCATTCGAACTGACCAGGGACCAGAATTTACCGGCAAAGCGCTCGACCAGTGGGCCTGCCAGCATGGCGTTCAGCTCAAACTGATCCAGGCCGGGAAACCCACGCAGAACGCGTTCATCGAGAGCTTCAACGGACGCTTCCGAGATGAGTGCCTGAATGACTATTGGTTTACGAGCTTGCCACAGGCTCGTATCCTGATCGCCGCCTGGCGCCGGGACTACAACCAGCATCGGCCGCACAGCGCATTGAATTATCAAACCCCGGCAGAGTTCGCGGCCGAGCATCGGGCAACCACCTCTGCCCAGCCAGCCGCCGAAGAATGTCTTTAACGGTACAACCCAAGGACTTTTACTAAAACGCCCTTGGCACTAAAACCGGGGGCACCTCAACCAAGCCGACGATCAACACATTACCGGCCGCCGCAGCAAGCAGGGTCGGCATGTCGCCCAGAAATGCGGCATCAAGACGACCGTCGGCCAACGCAGGCAACATGTCCGCCCCGCGCTGAAAAGGATAAGTCAACAACGGGTTGCCCATGCCCTTGAGCTTCTCGAGCAGAATCCCATCCCGCCGCATGACCGAACTCAAGACACCGGAAGGCACCCCAAGCGGCTGTACCCCCACGTCGATGGGTGGCGAATTCCTGGTCAGGCCATATTTGTCGACATAAGACTCGGCGGTCTGCGAGCACGGCGAAAACAACACAACCATCACGATCACGACAAACCGCCAGCCATTACCAAAAACAGTCATGTCCGCCCCCGCTGTAATTTTTAGCAGATTACAGCCATGCAAGGCATTGAACAAGCAGCAAAACCATTCCGATGGCATACGTCAGCCCAAAAAACGACGTATGCATGCGAGTTTCGAAACCTTCTGATTAGGTGGGCGGCTAGAAAAGCAAAAAGCCCAACCAACTTGGCTGGGCTTTTCGCTTGATTCTTTGGCTCCCCGACCTGGGCTCGAACCAGGGACCTACGGATTAACAGTCCGGCGCTCTACCGACTGAGCTATCGGGGAATCGGTATAGTCGGCAATTACTGACGACAGGGCGCGCATTATATACAAAACTTTCGAGATGGCGCAATGGCAAGCATCTTGAAGCGCGAATCAGCCGAAACTCACTCCTCTTCCGGCTCCACGGGCGCTTGCCTGGCCAACGACTCGGCACGCAGGGCGCGCAAGGCAGGCGTTTCCAGGCTGATGCGGCCGAGGCTGCCGCTACGGTAATCGGTGAGCAGGATGCCAGAAGCCTTTTCCAGGTCGAGCTCGCCACCGCGTCCCTTGATGATGCAGCCGCGCTTTTTGGCGACGCCTTCGAGGACGGCCACGGCATCCATGTCGTCAATGGCGAAGCCGTAGCGCGTCTTGAGCAGGGCCGGGTAATGTTCGAGCAGGTAGCCGGCCAGCCAGGTCGCGACATCCTCGCCAATGTAGGCATTGACGCCCACGGCATGGCTCGCGGCGAGCATCAGGCCATCGATGGGATGGTCGATCTTCGGCCACAACATGCCCGGAGTGTCGTACAGGGTCAGGCGGTTGCTGATGTCGATACGCTGTTGGCTCTTGGTGACGGCAGGCTGGTCGCCCACAGCCGCGACCTTCTTTTTGACCAGCGCGTTCATCAAGGTCGATTTGCCGACGTTGGGGATGCCCATGATCATCAGGCGCAGCGGTTTGACGGCATCGTTGCGGTGTGGGGCCAGCTTCTGGGCGAGCGACGGAATCCTGGCCACGTCGCCCGGTTTCTTGCACGAGATGGCGACGGCCTTGACGTTGGGCTGTGCGTCGAAATACGCCAGCCAGGCCTTGGTCGCTTCCGGGTCGGCCAGGTCGGCTTTGTTGAGCAGCTTGAGACAGGGGCGCTGACGGAAGTTGCGCAGTTCGTGGATCATCGGGTTGCTGCTCGCCTGCGGCAGGCGGGCGTCGAGCACCTCGACGACCACGTCGGCCACGGCCAGCGTCTCGCCCGCCTTCTTGCGGGCCGAGGTCATGTGCCCCGGATACCATTGGATGGACATTGTTGTTCCTGGAGTTAGCCGCCGGTCACCGGCGGGAAGAAGGCGATTTCGTCGCCATCCTTGATCGATGCATCGAGTCCGGCCATGTCCTGATTGACGGCACAGCGCAAATTCTTGGCCGTACCCAGGGCCTCTCGCCCCTGCCCGACCAGCCAGTCGCGCAAGGCGCCAACCGTTGCCACGCCAGCCGGGATATCGATGCTTTCGCCCGGCATCCCGAGCTTTTCCTTGAGCCCGGCAAAATACAGGATCCTGATACTCATGCCAGCAACTCCGCAAACGGAACAAAACTCAGGGTATCACCTACCGCAATATGCTTGCCTGGCGGATTGAGTACGAGGCCATCACTGACGCAGAGCGATGTCACGACCGCCGAGCCCTGATTACGATAGATCTCGACGGCACCGGCGTCGTTGATGCTGGCGCGCAGGAACTCGAGTCGCGCGCTATCGGGTCTGGTCCATACCGACGCACTCGGCAGGCTGAGCAGTCGCGGCATGACCCGGCTCATTCCCTGCAGGCGAAGAATGAAAGGACGAACCACCATCAGACAGGTAACGAAGGCCGACACTGGGTTTCCGGGCAGGCCGACAAACCAGGCGTTTCCGCCTTCCTTGCGGATTTCGCCAAAAGCCAGCGGCTTGCCCGGCTTGATGGCGATTTTCCACATATCGAGCGCCCCCTCCGCTTCGACGGCCGGTTTGACATGATCCTCCTCGCCAACCGAGACACCACCGCTGGTGATGACCAGATCGTTGTCGGCCGCAGCACGACGCAGGGCATCGCGGGTCGCTTCGAGCGTGTCCTCGACCGCCCCCAGATCGCGCACTTCGCAGCCCATGCCTTCGAGTAGTGTGCGCAGCGCATAGCGGTTGGAGTTGTAGATGCCCCCCGGCGGCAAGGGCTCGCCCGGCTGCACCAGTTCGTCGCCAGTAAAGAATACGCCGACGCGGATGCGCCGGTAGACGGGCAACTCGGGAAGACCGGCCGAGGCGGCCAAGGCAATATCCTGTGGACGCAGCTTGAGGCCGGCCTGCAGGATTTCGCTGCCGACGGCAATGTCTTCTCCGGCACGGCGGATATTTTCGCCGCTACGCGGCACATGGTTGACCACCACGCCGCCCTCGCCGTGTTCGCACAACTCCTGCATCACCACCGCATCGGCTCCGGCCGGAATCGGTGCGCCGGTAAATATACGGGCGGCCGTTCCAGGCTGCAGTGTCGTGCCAACCGTGCCGGCCGGAATACGCTGGCTGACCGGAAGACAAACGCCGACTGCCGAAATGTCGGCGGTACGTACAGCGTAGCCGTCCATTGCCGAATTATCGAGCGGCGGCACGGCAACGGTCGACTGCTGGGCGATGGCCAGCACGCGACCGGCTGCGGCGAGCAGTGGCACACGGCGGACTTCCTCGACCGGACGTGCGGCGGCCAGCAGTTTTTCCAGGGTTTGTTCGTAGGTCAGCATGGGCGTTCCTGCAGTTGCATGGTATTCATGACGAAATCGGCAATGGCCGCGTAGTCGCTCAAGGGCAGTTTCGGCAGATCGGTGGCGAGGTCGGCATCGGTGGCGATGGCAACAATATCCGGGCGCTCCGAAAAGAGCGGCGGCTTGCCGTTTTCAGGCCGATAGACCTCCAGCTTGGGCACCGGTTCCTGCTTGAAACCCTCGATCAGCACCAGGTCGCAGGGCGACAGGTGGCCGAGCAGTTCGGCGAGCGTCGGTTCCGGCTCATCGCGCCGCTCGTGCATCAACGCCCAGCGGTCGCCGCAGGAGAGCAGCACCTCGTTGGCGCCGGCCTCGCGGTGGCGGTAGGAATCCTTGCCCGGCCGGTCGATGTCGAAGCCGTGGTGGGCGTGCTTGATCACCGAGACCTTGAGGCCGCGAGCGGTCAGCTGGGGAATGAGCTTTTCCAGCAAGGTCGTCTTGCCGGAGCCGGAATAGCCGGCGATGCCAAATACTTTCATGGCGGGATTTTACTCGTTCAAGCGGTGAAGACCGGGGCAAATCCGCCGCCGGGCGTCCGGAAATTCGTGGTCTGTCCCTGGTACAGCCGGGCGGCGACCAGCTGGATATGGCCGTTGTAGACGTAGCAGCGGATGTCCGCCTTCATGGTCGCGTCGCCGACCGCGTGCTCCGATGGCGGAGCGATTTCTTGGGCAATGTAGCCGCCGTGCAGGACATCCTCGAACACGCGCCGGGTCAGCTTGTCGCCGCGATAGGCGGCACGGCTGCCGAAACCGGCCGGCGGCTTGAAGAACCAGCGTTTGCGCTCAGCCCAGAAACGCTCGCCCTGATCGGGCGTCACCGCCACCGTTTGCGGGATGCCGGCCAGCAAGGTCTGGCGGGTAGCTGCGTCAACGCCCAGAGCCGACAATGCCGTCTCGTCGGAGAGCTGCATCAGGTTGCGCTTGTCGGCGTAGAGGGCGTGTGCCTGTGGATTGGGCGTCAGCACGACCTTGCCCTGCTCGAAAGCGCTACGAATAACGGCGTTTTCCGTCGCGTCGAGGGCGAAATCGGTCAGGCGGTTGTAGATGAGATCGACCGCCTGGCCATTGTGATGCAGCGTTTCGCCATCGAAGGCCAGTTCGGCCGGGTCGCAGACCACGGCGGCGATGCCATGTTCCTCGAACAGTTCCTTGAACAGCGCGAACTCCGGCGCCAGAAATTGCCCGGCGGGGTTTTCGTCGACGATGGCGATTCGGCGCAACGGCGCATCGCCCCGCTCCAGGTGCCACTCCTCGCGGAACATGGCGACGAACTCATCACGCCCCCGCGCGCCCTCGTCCGCCTGCCCATGTTCAGCCAGCAGGTAGGCGTTGAGCAGGCCGCCGCCGGCGTTGGTGTTGATTTCGATGAGCTTGGGCCCGGCCTCGGTCAGATGGAAGTCGTAGCCCATGAAGGCACCGCGTGCCTTGCCCGGCAGGCGGGCGATTTCCGGTGCCTGGGCCAGCGCATGCGCCCGATAAGCCGGCAGCGCGATCACCGACTCGATGGCGGCGATCAGCCCGGCCATGGCCTGCATGGCCTTAGCGGGAATGGCGACGGCGGCGCCTGAAAAAAATTGGGGCTGGCGTTCGCGCAGTTGGTCGAAAGTATTTTTCATGGCCTCAGCGATTGGCGAAGAAATCGAGCACGACCTGCAGTTCGCGGGTGCGCTTCATCGGCGGCAGACTTTGCCAGACCTTGCGGCCGTAGGGCTTTGATATGAGTCGGGGATCGCAGATCATCAGCACACCCTTGTCGTTCTCGTCGCGAATCAGCCGGCCGGCGCCCTGCTTGACGTTGATCACGGCGCGCGGCAGCTGGTATTCGATGAAGGCGTTGCGGCCCTCGCGCTTCATCTGCTCGATGCGCGCCGACAGTACCGGATCATCGGGCGGTGCGAAGGGAATCTTGTCGATGACGACCAGCGACAGGGCCTCGCCGCGCACATCGACGCCTTCCCAGAAGCTCTGGCTGCCGACCAGGATGGACGCACCGTGGTTGCGGAAGCGTTGCAGCAGGTCGTTCTTGCTGCCCTCGCCCTGGACCAGCAGCGGGATGTCCAGCCCCTCGTCCTCGATCTTGGCCTTGAGCAGCTCATGCGTGCGGCGCATGGCGCGCAGGCTAGTGCACAGGAAGAAGGCGCCACCCTTGGCCGCCTTGACCGCCGGCCAAGCCGCCTCGACCACGGTGTCGGTGTAGTTCCAGGCATTCGGGTCGGGCATGCCGAGCGGGGCATAGAGTACGGCCTGCTTATCGTAATCGAAGGGGCTGTGCCAGCAGGCGGAATCCGGGTCGCCGAGGCCGAGTTCGGCACAGTAGTGGTGGAATTTGCCCTGCACCGCCAGCGTCGCCGAGGTGAAGATCCAGGCACGCGGATGGCCGCCCATCTGCTTGCGGAAAATGTCGGCAACCTTGAGCGGCGTCGAGTTCAACTGCAGCGATTGCGTGAAGGCCTCGCCCCAGCGCACGGTGCCAAGATCGGCCAGGTTCTGCCACTGGGCGAGGCGCTGTTGCAACTCCAGCGCGCGTTGCCAACACTTCTCGATACCCTCGGCACGCTGCGCCTGGGTTTCGAGGATGGCGGCGAACTTGGCGACTTCCTCGTCGAGCAGCTTCAACGCGGGGGCGAATTCCGGCCGCTCCTGCAACTGCTCGTAGGAAAAACGGCCGGCATCGACGCCGACCGACAGGCGCAGGTCGCGCGCCGCCTTTTCCATGGCCTTGGCGCCGCTCTGGATGTCGAGACAGTCGCGGGCGCTGGTCAGGCCCTCGGCCTTGGCGTCGCGCGCCAGATCGACAACCTGTGCCGTCGACACGCTATCGCCGAAGAACAGCGTTGCCACTTCCGGCAACTGGTGCGCCTCGTCGAAGATGACCGTGTTGCAGGCCGGCAGCAGTTCGGCCATGCCCTCGTCGCGCAGCATGACGTCGGCGAAGAAGAGGTGGTGATTGACCACCACCAGGTCGGCCGCCATCGCCTCCTTGCGCGCCGCCATCACGAAACATTCCTTGTAGTCCGGGCAGTCCTGCCCCAGGCAGTTGTCGCGCGTCGAGGTGGCGCTGTTCCACACCGGGGAGTTTTCGTTGACCTCGAAGCACTCGGCCTTGTCGCCGGTCTGCGTGGTCTTGGCGAAGACCGAGATGCGGCGGGCGTCCTCCTTGCTCAGGAAGCGGCCGTCGGCCAGTGCCCGGTTCAGATGATAGGGACAGACGTAGTTGGCGCGCCCCTTGAGCAGCGCGATCTTGACCGGCGCCTTGAGGATGTCGCGGACCATCGGCAGGTCCTTGTTGAACAACTGATCCTGCAAGGTCTTGGTACCGGTGGACACGATCACCTTGCCGTTCGACTTGAGGGCCGGAACGAGGTAGGCGAAGGTCTTGCCCGTGCCGGTACCCGCCTCGGCGATGAAGACCGAGTTGCCATGGATGGCGGCGGCAATACGCTCGGCCATGTCGACCTGCTGCTGGCGGACGCGATAGCCGCCAATGGCGCGGGCAAAAGGCCCGTCGGGCGAGAAGATTTCGGGAACGGAGGACAAGGAAAAAGACCGGAAAAATCAGGCGCAATTCTAGCAGATGGCCTCGTGCGGAACGGCCTTTCCAGCGTTTCCGCGATCATACCGGGCAGCGCCCGCCACATTTCTCCGGATGCCGCGCAGCGCGCGATTTGCTACGCTGCCGTTTTTGCCTTGTCCCCCCCCGTTCCGTGGATTCGATTGCCCTGATTCTCGTCATCACCGGCGCCTTGTGCCACGCCGCGTGGAACCTGCTCGCCAAGAAGGCCTCTGGCGGCCTGCCTTTCGTTTTCCTGTTCGGCGTGGTCGCCAGTACGGCGGCCCTGCCCTTCGCCGTCTGGGCCTGGCACGAGAATCCGCTGCCGCTGACATGGCTTGCCTGGGCAGCCATTGCCGGGAGTGCGTTGATGCATGCCGTCTACTCGCTGGTGCTGCAGCAAGGTTATCGCAACAGCGACTTCTCGGTCGTCTATCCGCTGGCACGCGGCACCGGCCCGCTTTTCTCGGTTACGGCAGCCATCGCCCTGCTCGGCGAAATGCCCAATCAGGCCGGCTGGATCGGCATTTTGGCGCTACTGGCGGGAATCTTCCTGATCTCCGGCGCCCACCGCATTCACCGTGCCGCGACGGAGCGCGCCCGCGCCGGACTATTCTGGGGCTCGCTGACCGGCCTGTGCATCGCGGCCTATACGGTCATCGACGGCTGGGCGATCAAGGTACTTGGCCTCTCTCCGCTTCTTTTCTACGTGCTGTGCCTTGGCCTGCGCACCGTCATCCTCGCGCCGCAGGCACTGCGCAACATGCCGGCGCTACGCACTGAATGGCTGCGCAGCCGGCGCTACATCATCGCCGTCGGCCTACTGTCGCCGCTGGCCTATCTGCTCGTCCTTTTCGCCGTCCAGCGCGCCCCGCTCAGCTATGTCGCGCCGATGCGCGAGCTGTCGATGTTGGTCGGCGTTTATTTGGGCACGCGACTGTTGCGCGAAGCCCTGCTCCCGTCGCGGCTGATCGGGACCGCCTTCATGATTGCGGGGATCGTCGCACTCGCGCTGTTCAGCAAACCTTCGCCATGAGCGACACGTCTCGAACAGGGCTGCGTACCGCTAGCCCAATTCCGGAAAGAGCACGTCGGTAAAGCCGAAACGCGAGAAATCGCGCACGCGCATCGGGTAGAGAATGCCGTTGAGGTGGTCGCACTCGTGCTGGACGACCCGGGCGTGAAAGCCGTCGACCTCGCGCTCGATCCGATTCCCCAGCGGGTCGTAGCCGCTGTAGCGGATGCGGTCGGGACGAGCGACTTCGCCGCGCAGGCCGGGCACCGACAGGCAGCCTTCCCAGGCCGCGACCTCGTCGCTACCCAGCGGCTCGATGCTCGGATTGATCAGCACGGTCAACGGCACGGCCGGTGCATCCGGGTAACGCACGCTGTGTTCGAAGCCGAAAATCACCAGTTGCAGGCCAACGCCGATCTGCGGAGCGGCGAGACCGACGCCGCCGGCCGCCGCCATCGTGTCCATCATGTCGGCGATCAGGGCGTGCAGTTCCGGCGTATCGAATGCGGCAACCGGTTCCGCCGGTATCAGCAGGCGCGGATCGCCCATGCGCAGGATGTCGCGAACAGCCATTGTTTCTTCCTCGTCGGCAAACTCAAGCGGCGATTGTAGCGGCGACCGGCCGGTCGCCGCTTACTTGGCCCTGACCAGGCGGCGCACCGCGGCCGACATGGCGATGGCCCCCTGCCCGGCGAAGGCTTCGAGATTGGTCTCGATTTCTTCCGGGCTGTACAGGTAATTGACCATCAGGCCGAAAGATTGCCGGAAACCCTTGGGCGAGCTGTCGCCAAGGTAGTTCAGCCGCTCGATGCGGGCGCCGTTGCCGAGGTGGAAGCGCGACACCGGGTCGAGCGGCGGCCCGCTCTCGGCGCCACCCTGCTTGGCCGCCGCCAGATAGCGGGCTGCCAAGCGAGCGAGCGGATCGCGCAGGCTGCGCACCTGCTTCTTGTCCTGCGCCCAGGCGCCATTCGACAATTCATCGAGCGAGCGTTCAACCCCGGCCTCGGCAAGCACCTGCGGGTTCCTGCGCACCCAGGCCGCCAGGCCGGGCATCGGCGACAGCGTGGCAAAATTGGCCAGCTTGGGAAAATCGCGCTTCAAGTCGTCGATCACCCGCTTGAGCAGGAAGTTGCCGAAGGACACGCCGCGCAACCCGACCTGGGTGTTGGAAATGGAATAGAAGATCGCCGTATCGGCCTTGCGGTTGTCGAACACCGGGGCGCTCTCGTCGAGCAGCGCCTGGACGTTATCGGCGAGATGATCGGTCAGCGCCACCTCGACGAAGATCAGCGGCTCGGCCGGCATGCGCGGGTGGAAGAAGGCATACAGGCGGCGGTCGGAATCGAGGCGATTCTTCAGGTCGGTCCATGAGCGAATTTCATGTACCGCTTCGTACGCGATCAGTTTCTCCAGCAAGGATGCCGGCGAATTCCAGGTGATGCGCTGCAGTTCGAGGAAACCGACGTCGAACCAGGCCGACAGGCGCGACTCCAGCTCGCGGTCGAGTACCGCCAGTTCCCTGTCCTTTTCCAGGTAGCCCAGCAGGTCGGCGCGGAGGTCGACGAGGAACTTGACGCCCTGCGGCATGGCGTTGAACTGGGTCAGGATGCGGATGCGCGACGAGCGCATGGCACCGCGCAAGGCGGCCTCGGCCTTCCACTGCTCGGGCGTGCCGACCGCCTTCTGGTAATCCTTGTGCGCGCTGGCTACCTTGGCCGGATCGGGGCCGAATTCGAGGGCAATCAGTTTCAGGAAGCGCTGCCGCCCTTCGTCGTTCAGGCGCAGGTAGGTTTCCGCCAGACGCGCCGCCCGGCTGCGCGCCGACACCTCGCCGCCAAGTCCTTCGGCGCATTCGCGCAACTGCGCGCGCAATTGCTCGACGCCCCGCGCGGTCAGGGCGATACGTTCAGCACCGCCCCCCATCAGGGAGCGCAGCTTGTCGACCAGGTTTCCAGCCACCATGATTCACCTCCTTACGGCCATTTTGCCCCAAGCGCCGCCGAAAATCAGCGCCAGGCAACGATCCGCATGAAGCCGTCAGGATTCAGGAGCGCCTGCCCGGAGAAAATCCAGCGCATCGAGCGGCGCCGCGTCACACCAGCGCCAATCGCACGCTGCCAGCTCGTAATCGGCAAGACGGTCGAGCCGCCCGCCGATTTCGGCCGGCGCATACCCCATCAGCGACAGCCGCGCCACGGGGAAAACCAGCCCGTCGCAGCGTCCGGCGAGCAGGCGCGCCCGGAGCTCGGAAAACAGCAAGGATCGGGCGTACAGGCCGATCGTCACATGCGGCACATAGTCCCCGAACAAACGGTGTGCGCCGTCGATCGCCAGGCATCGGCGCAAAGCGCCAATCCCGCCTTCCGTATCCCGCACCGTCAGGTAGGGGGCCGAGAGAAAGCTATCCGCTTCGCCGATCTCGATGGAAAACGGCTCCGGTCGGGCAAGCCGCAAGGCGGCCAGTTGGCGGGCCAGCAGCGCGGGACCGAATTCGTCGTCGTACAGCGGCCGGCGGGACGGGAAACCGCACACATCGAGCGTGACATGCGGCTGCCGGCAATAGCCTTCGAGCAAGGCATCGCCCAGCAGGCGGGCATGGCGGGCCACGTCGTCGGCAACGGCCGGCACATCGACATCGAGCGCCCAGAACACGTACGGCTGCCGCCCGCGATGCCATTCGACAAAGTCCCGGCGGATGCTGGGCTGCGTCCGCGCCTCGGGTATCAACGCACTTCCCGCTCAGCGCCCGGGCGTTCGAACAGCACCGGCATGATGTTGTCGGCCAGCAGCAAGCCCACCGCCAGTACGGCACCGGTGATGACCATCTCGGTAATCAAGCCGATGCCGGCAACACTGTCTTGCTGCATCAGCGCGTGCAAGCCGCGAAAGCCCATGCTGCCGGGCACCAGCGTGATCAGGCCCGGTATCTGGACGAGTGCCGCCGGCCGCTGGGTGAGGTGTTGATAAAGATGGCCAGCACAGGCCACCGCCAGGACGGCTGCAAAGGCGGCGACCACGCTGCCCATGCGGGCGTCGAGCAGCGAAAACACAGCCCAGGCCAACAGGCAGGCACCGACCGAAATATGCGCCGAGGAAGCAGGCGCCTGCAACACGGCGAGCAGGGAGACTCCGAGCGCGGCGATGGCCAGCCAGATTGCCCAGGGTGCGAGCGGTAGCGGCACCCCCGGTGTCTGCACCGGCAGACTGGCCAGCGCCACCTGGGTGCCGATGGCCAGCCCGGCGCCCAGCAGGAAGAGCAGGACAAAGGCACCGGTCAGACGGCCGGTGCCGGCCAGGTAGTTCCGGGTCGCCAGTTCCGACATGGCTACCGTCAGCATGAAACCGGGCAGCAGGAAGACAATGCCGGCCACGGCCGAGACAAAAGGTACCTGCTGCGGAAAGAACAGGGCCAGCACCTGTGCCAGGAAAGCCGCCAGGGCGCTCAGGATGACTGGCACCGCGGGCGCCAGCCGCGGGTAGCGGGAAAAACCGACATAGCCGCCAACGAACAGCACGCCGATGAAGCCGCCGCACAGCATCTCCACCCAGCCGCCCCGCAGCAGCAGCGCGACCGCCCCGGAGAGCAGGAAGCCCATCGCCGCCATGGCCCAACCCGACCAGGGCGACGGCTGGCGCATGATGTCGTCGAGACGGGCCGCGTAGGCGTCGATCGCGTCCGCCGACACGATGTCGCGGCTTAACGATTGCAAGGCGATCAGGCGCGCCATGTTGAAATCGTAAGGCGGCAGGCGGAGCATCTCGACCCGCCGCGTACCGTCGCCGGCGACCACGGTCAGCGCCAGGAAGGTGAGCACGGCAAAGCCTTCGACCCGCACGCCGAGCCGTGCGCCTATGGTGTTCAGGCTGAGTTCCAGGTCATGTGCCGGCGCCCCGCTGACATGCAAGGCCAAACCCAGATCGCGTAAAAATGCGGACAGCCGGGCAAGGGATTGATCGTCGAACGAAGGCATGGTCGGGTACGAAAAGGAAGCCAATCGGGGCCACACTCTAACCGATTCCCTTTTTCGGCACGACGGGGGATATCCAGCCGACCTCCGGGCGTGTTAAAACGTGCGTCCGCATCAACCACGGAGTCGCCCATGCCCCGCCCATTTCGCAAGCTTTGCCGCTACGGCTGGCTGCTCGCTGCCGCCTTCGCGCTGCCGCTATACGCAGCCCCGCCTGCCGGCCACCCGACGCCAGCACAGGCCAGCGACCTGCTCGTGCCGGAAAAGCCGCCGCGCGCCGCCGACCTTCCGAACGAAGGCAAGGTGCTCGACGTGATCCACGCCAACGAATTCAGCTATCTCGAAATCGCCCGCAAGGGCAGCAAGGAGAAACAGTGGGTCGCCATCCAGAAGAGCGAAATCAAGGTCGGCAGCACGGTGCGCTATGAAGATGGCGCAACCATGAGCAATTTCTACAGCAAGCTGCTGAAACGGACATTTCCGAGCGTGATGTTCGTCGATCATCTTGCCGTCACCGGCAAACCCTGACCTGCCCACCACAACATGAACCACTCACGAAAGAAACCCATGAAGCACACCCTGCATACCTTCGCCATCGGCAGCCTGATCGCCCTCTCCGCCTGCTCCGCGCTTGCCGGCCCCGCCGAACGCTCGCCCAGCGGGCTGGTCTATGAATCACTGAAGGACGGCACCGGTGCCCAGCCGACCGCCCAGTCCAACGTCCAGGTTCATTACCGTGGCACGCTGGCCGACGGCCGCGAATTCGACAGCTCCTACAAGCGCGGCGAGCCGGCGACCTTCCCGCTCAACCGCGTCATTCCGTGCTGGACCGAGGGCGTCGCCAAGATGCGCGAGGGCGGCAAGGCCAAGCTCACCTGCCCGCCGGAAATCGCCTACGGCAGCCGTGGCGCCGGTTCGGCCGTGCCGCCGAACGCCACGCTGACCTTCGAGGTCGAACTGCTGAAGATCGTGCGCTGATTGACCTGTCGAAGGAAGACATCCGCTCCGTGAAAACCCTGCTGATCGTCTACCACACGCACACCGGCGGCACGCTGCAGATGGCCCGTGCCGCCGCCGATGCCGCCGGCGCCGAAGCCGGCATCGCCGTGCGTCTAAGCAAGGCGGTGGAGACGACGGCGGACGACGTGCTGGCGGCCGACGGATTCATCTTCGCAACGCCGGAAAACCTCGCCGGCATGGCCGGGATGCTCAAGGACTTCTTCGACCGGACCTACTATGCGGCACTCGACCGCGTAAACGGCCGGCCCTATGCCACGCTGATCTGCGCCGGCAGCGATGGCGCCGGCGCCGCCCGGCAGATCGAGCGCATCGCTACCGGCTGGCGCCTCAAGCCGGTGGCGCCGCCGCTCGTCGTGTGCACCCACGCCCAGACGCCGCAGGCCATCCTCGCCCCCAAGCACATCGCCGCCGATGAACTGGCACGCTGCGCCGAACTCGGCTGCACCATCGCCGCCGGCCTGGCGCTGGGAATCTTCTGAGCCGCCAGCGCCCGGAAATACTTCACCTGTCGATTTCCCGCATAGGCAGGACCAGACGAATCGGCTAAGCTCGCGCGATCATTTTCTGCCCGGGAACCGCCATGCCCGTCATCGAACTGCAGCACCCCCTCGTCAAGCACAAGATCGGCCTGATGCGCGAAGGCGACATCAGCACCAAGAAATTCCGCGAACTGACGGCCGAGGTCGCCCGCCTGCTCAGCTATGAAGCCTGCGCCGATTTCGAACTGGAAAAGACCACCATCGCTGGCTGGGCCGGCCCAGTCGAGATCGACCAGATCAAGGGCAAGAAGGTCACCGTCGTCCCCATCCTGCGCGCCGGCCTCGGCATGCTCGACGGTGTGCTCGACCTGATCCCCAACGCCAAGGTCAGCGTTGTCGGCATCGCCCGCAACCACGACACGCTGATGCCCGAGCCTTACTTCGAGCGTTTCGTCGGCCAGCTCGACGAGCGCCTGGCGATGATCATCGACCCGATGCTGGCCACCGGCGGCTCGCTGATCGCCACCATCGACATGCTCAAGCGCAACGGCTGCAAGCACATCAAGGCGCTGGTGCTGGTCGCAGCGCCGGAAGGCATCAAGGCGCTCGAAGCCGCCCATCCGGACGTGCAGCTCTATACGGCAGCCATCGACAGCCATCTCAACGAAGTCGGCTACATCATCCCCGGCCTAGGCGACGCTGGCGACAAGATTTTTGGCACCAAGGAGGCTTGATGAGTACATACGCCCACGAGCCGACCTGGCGTACCGCGCTGTCCGGCGCGCAGATTCTTTTCGTCGCCTTCGGCGCCACCGTACTGGTGCCGCTGCTCACCGGCCTCAACCCCAGCCTGGCGCTGCTCGGCGCCGGGGTCGGCACGCTGATCTTCCAGCTATGCACCAAGCGGCAGGTGCCGATCTACCTCGGCTCCAGCTTCGCCTTCATCGCCCCGGTGATCTACTCGGTACAGACCTGGGGCATGCCGGCCACGCTCGGCGCACTGGCCGCCGCCAGCTTCTTCTATTACGTCGCGGCCGGGCTGGTGAAATGGCGTGGCGTCGATTTCATCCACCGCCTGCTGCCGCCGGTCGTCATCGGCCCGGTGGTCATGGTCATCGGCCTCGGCCTCGCCCAGGTCGCCGTCAACATGGCGACCGGCAAGGCCGGTGAGGCGCAGGTCGTGCCTTACGAAACGGCCATCGCCATTGCCGCCATCTCGCTGCTGGCAACCATGCTCACCGCCATCCGCGCCAAGGGCCTGCTCAAGCTGGTGCCGATCCTGGTCGGCGTTGCCGTCGGCTATGTGGCATCCCTGTTTGCCGGCATCGTCGATTTCGGCAAGGTCAGCGCCGCCGCCTGGATCGCCCTGCCGGAATTCGGCAAGCCGGAATTCAACCTGGCCGCCATCCTGTTCATGATCCCGGTCGCCATTGCCCCCATCGTCGAGCACGTCGGCGGCATCCTCGCCATCGGCTCGGTGGCTGGCAAGGACTACACCGAAAGCCCCGGCCTGCACCGCACGCTGCTCGGCGACGGGCTGGCCGTCAACGTCGTCGGCCTGTTCGGCGGCCCGCCGGTGACCACCTACGGCGAAGTCACCGGCGCGGTGATGCTGACCAAGAATTACAACCCGGCGATCATGACCTGGGCGGCCGGCTTCGCCATCCTGATGGCCTTCGTCGGCAAGTTCGGTGCCCTGCTGCAGACTATCCCGCTGCCGGTCATGGGCGGCATCATGGTCCTGCTCTTCGGCTCCATCGCCGGCATCGGCCTGAAGACGCTGATGGATGCCAAGGTCGATCTGGCCAGCCCGCGCAACCTGTGCATCGTCTCGGTCACGCTGGTCACCGGCATCGGCGGACTGGGTGTGCATATCGGCAGTTTCTCGCTGCAGGGCATCAGCCTGTGCGGCGTGCTGGCGGTAGCGTTGAACTTCCTGCTGCCCAAATCATCTGATGCGCACTGACTTATTGCCACCCTCCGCTCTTGAACACCCGACCAGTCCTCCATGCAGTCTTCCGATTTTGAGCGCCGCGGCTTCGCTGCCGGTGTGCAGGAAGGCTTCGTCGCCTTCCTGCCGGTATCCGTCGGGCTGATCCCCTGGGCGCTGGTCGTCGGCATGGCGATGACCAGCGCCGGTTTCACGCCCATCGAGGCGATGGGCATGAATATCATCGTCTTCGCCGGCACCGCCCAGCTCGGCACACTACCGCTGATCGTCGATCACGCCCCGCTGTGGCTGATCCTCGCCACCGGGCTGGCGCTCAACCTGCGTTTTCTCATTTTCAGCGCCGGCATCGCCCCGGGGTTTCGCGGCATCGGTACTGGCTGGCGTTGGCTGTGCGGGCACTTCCTGACCGATGGCAGCTTCGCCGTCTGTTACGACAAGCTGATGCAGGTCGACGACCCACGCTGGCGCCTCGGTTTCTACCTGATAACCGGCGTCTGGTCCTGGCTGCTGTGGCAGACCTTCACGCTGGCCGGCATCTTCGCCGCTGGCGTCATCCCGAAAAGCTGGTCGCTGGAGTTCATGGCGACCATCGCGCTGATCGTGCTGCTGGTACCGATGGCAAAGTCGCGGCCCATGCTCGTCGCTGCCCTCGTCGGCGGCGGCAGCGCCGTGCTCCTGCGCGGCATGCCGCTACGCCTGGGCGTCGTCACCGCCATCGTCATCGGCATCGCCGCCGGCTTTGCCGCCGAACACTGGCAGGAAAAGAAGGCCGCATGAACGACGATATCTCGCTGTGGCTGATCTTCATCGTGCTCGGGCTGGCGACCACCCTGCCCCGCGCCAGCTTCATCGTCCTCGGCAACCGCTTCAACCTGCCGCCGACGCTGCAGCGCGCGCTGCGCTACGCCCCGGCCGCCGCGCTGGCCGCCATCGTCGTGCCCGACGTTCTGCTGGTTGGCGGTAGCGTCGAGCCGATCAACCCCAAACTCGCCGCTGCCATCGCCGCCATTCTCGTCGCCATCCGCTGGCGTAATCCCTGGCTGCCGTTCATCGTCGGCATGGCAGTGCTGCTCGGGCTGAAGGCGCTTCTCCCCGGTTGAGAATGCCTAGCGGCGCTGCTTCTTCTTGCCGCTATTATTGACCGACACCTGCGTCGCCACCGGATCCTGGCTGGCAAAAAAATGAGCCACGGCATCAAGATCTTCGAGGCTTTGCCCCTTGAACGCATCGTCCTGCAAAAAGCCAAATCTGCGCTTCCCACCCACAAAAAGTCTGATTTGCTTCAACAAGTGCTGCAGGTCCTGGCCTGCCATGAGCGGCGCATCCTTGTCGGCCTCCCGGCCGTTGTCGCCGTGGCAATCGTTGCAGCGATTGCGAAACACGATCTCGCCCCGCACCACTTTATCCGGGTCCGTCTCCTGGATCGGACGCGTTGCCTTGACGGCTTGATAGTGATGAGCGATGGCTGCCAGTTCGCTTTCCGGAAGCGACTCCGGTACATGATTCGCTACCTCGGTCGGTGAGCGCCCCTTCTGTAATTTTTTCATCGCAGCAAGCAGGTAACTGTCGAGTTGGCCGTTGAGATGGGGCATCGACGGCTGTTTTGCGATGCCGTCCAGCCCATGACAACGCGCACAATTGTTTTGCACAGCGGCCGGAACATCCTGAGCCAGTAGATTTCCGGAAAGACAATACGCCAGACAGGCCAGCAAGCAACGCACGCTTTTCATTCATTCCCCTTCTTTGGTGATCATTGATGAACTATGCGAATAATAGCGATAATGAGAAAACCGCACATCCAACGAGGTATTCGACAGTGTTCCTCCGTAAAACACTCGCCCGACCGCTCATCATGTCAGCCCTGCTCGCCTTCTCGGCGAGTCTCTGGGCAGAGGTTGCCCGCTACGAAGAGCCGATTCGCTACCGGCGTGCCGTAATGACCATGATCAAACGGCACTACGAGCAAGTATCGGCGATGGCCAAGGGAAAAGCCGCGATGAATCGCGAGGAACTGAATCGCCACGCAAACTATCTGGAGATGCTGTCGCGGGCCAGCATCGACGGCTTCGTCGCCGGGTCGCACGAAGGAGAGACCAAGGCCAAGCCTGAAATCTGGCAGGACTGGCCGCGCTTTCGTTCGCAGATCGAGAAATTCCAGGCTGACGCGACACGCCTGAAGGAAATCGCCCGAGGCGGCAATCTGGAAGCCCTGAAAACTGCGGTTTCCGATATGACGCGAACTTGCAAGAACTGCCACGACGACTATAAGACTTCGTCACTGTAAGGCTGACTTTAACTTCTGCCCAATCAAGGACGAAACGCCCGCCATAACGGCGAAAGCCGCTATCCAGCGCTGGCGCGCCTGAATCTCCTGGCCCCGGTCTACGCCGGGGTGAAACAACGCTCCAGGCGATCACTGTTCCAGCAAGGCAGGCTGGACGGCTTTTACGCCAAGACAATCCTAACCCCATGAACGACCTACACAATCCGGGGCCATTGTCATAATCCTGCCGCAACGATGGCCTGCAAATAACCACAGCCAGAAAGAAAGCCCTCTTCTTTCGCTTCTGGAAAACCTCGTTCGACTCCAGGCCAGCTACGCCGTTTTTATTGCCCCCTAGCAGGCTGCTGAAATACCGCCCTGCAACTGCAGACGGTGGCATGGAACGGAGTCGTTTTTCGTAAGGCGAAGCGGATTTTCGGTCGTTCGCACGTGTTTTACAGGGATTCCGAGGTGTTTTCCTATCATATTGCCCCCAGCGGACGGATTGCTCCCAAGGAGCGCATGCGCGTCAGGTTGTAGGCGGCCATGGTCAGCACGAACAACTGATCGACCTTCTCCAGTCCGCGCACCATCACCTGGCGTATCGGCCCAATGAACTTGGCCCAGCCGAATCCCTGTTCGATGAGTTTGCGCTTTTGCTGGGAGATCGCGTAACCGTCACTGCCGGCAATGTCGTCCGGCACGGCAGAACGGCGATGGCTGGTGTTCTGCGCCACATGGGGAATGACATTCAGTTCGATGAGTGCCGCAATGAATTCCTGGGCATCGTAGCCCTTGTCCGCGCCGAGGGTGATTTCAGCCGTTTCGCCGGCGACTTGGCGGGCATCGGCGATCAGGGCCTTGGCAACTTCCCGCTCGGCATAGCCATCGGCCGTGGTCACGACCGCACTGGCAATGAGTCCGTGGCGGTTGTCGCTCAAGGTGTGTCCCATGTAGCGCAACTCACTGGCGGTATTGCCCTTGCGGTACAGTCGGGCATCCGGGTCGGTACGTGAGGCGTGGGTGTCATTGCTGCGTGACTGGCCCTTGAAATTGCCGCCGCCTTCATCATCTCCGCCGTCCTTGCGCAGGAAACTCTTGTGTCCCGCCCAAGCCTGGATGAGCGTGCCGTCGACACTGAAATGTTCGCCTGATAGCCAGTTCTGCTTCTCGGCAATGGCCAGTACCGCATTGAAGAGTTCGATCACGGCATCGTGGGCAATCAGGCGTTCGCGATTCTTGGTGAAGACGGTGGGCACCCAGACTGCATCGTCCATCGATAGGCCGATGAACCAGCGAAAGAGCAGGTTGTACTGGGTCTGCTCCATCAATTGCCGTTCCGAGCGAATGCTGTAGAAGATTTGCAGCAGCATGGCACGCAGGAGTTTCTCCGGGGCAATGCTGGGGCGACCGCCTTTGACGTCGGCGGCATACATGCCGCTGAGCAGGGGTTCGATATCCTTGAGCGCCCGATTCACCATCGCCCGGATCGGCCGCAACGGGTGCTGCGCCGGCACAAAGTCGTCCAGGCGACGCATCGTAAACAAACTCTCGGTGAAGGTGTCGGCTCCGCGCATGATCCGCTTTGTGCTCTCGGTAATCTCGGTGAATCTCTATAACGATCAAACCCGCTGTTTCGTCGACAGGATGGGGAAGTATTTCAGCAGCCTGCTAGGCGATCCGATTGCCCGACACCAAACAATTCGCTTCAGGACTTATGTCATATTTGTCGGATTTTTTTACACCAAGCACCAATTTGAAAAAAATGAATTTCATTTTTTATTTAAATTCAATGCATTGCAAAAATGGTCCAGTATTTGCATTGAACAGGTCATCTGCAATCAAAAATCACTTGAACGGTGAATTCCATGAAAAATATCCTGAAAAAGAGCATCGCGATGACCGCACTGGCATTGGCATCGCAAGCAGCCCTCGCCATCAACCTGCCGACCGGTCCCTGTAACGGGCAAAACTGCCTGCAGTTCACCGATTTTCAGGTTTACTCCCTGACACTACTGAACGGCGGCTCATCCAACTCCGGCCCTTACGCGGTTGACGCCACACCCGGTAGCATCAAGGACTACGTTGTCGTTGGGGTCAATAACGGAGGACAGGCCCAGACAAACATTGCAGGCATTGACAACGCCTACAACACCCCGTCGGCCAACAACATCAAAACCTTCACCAACATGACCACGGATACCACCAACGGCCCGGCCAGCGGTGATGGAAACAGTTGGCAAGCCAGTATCAGCACCTTGGCTTCCCAGTTTGCCGGAAGCAAGTTTGTCGGCTTCTTTGCCTTCAACGAAACGGGAACACAGGGCGGAAGCAGCGCAACCAACCTGCTTGATGGTGGTCCTGATTTGCTCGTCTGGGCCAAGATCACCTTGGTTGACATCCAGAACGCCGGCAACAACAAGTCGTTCTATCTCCAGCCAACCGGATCCGCACTGAGCAACGACCCCCTGGCCAATCCGCTCCCGCCATCGAATGCTACCGGCTTTGGCGATACCGGTCCGTGGGCCTACGTTCACGGCTCGATTTGCATGAACGGCGCCGTCTTTACTGGCTTCCCGGACGCCAACGGTGTTTGCGCAGTCGGTCAACCGAAAGCACAGACCAACACGGGCCAGAACAATGCGGCCTTCGCGATATACAACCAGCAGCTGGATGACGAAATTCACAATAAGGATACGATTTTCGACACCCTGCAAATTGATTGGCAGATGGCCTACATCAACGGCGGCGGCGAAACCGCCTGGATTCAACCGTTTGGCACACGCGACGACAACAGCGTTCCCGAACCCACCACCCTGGCACTGCTTGCCATGGCATTCATCGGGCTCGGCGCGCACGGCAACCTCAAGCGGAAGCACGCAGTCGCCTGATCGCAACTTCTCCAAAGAAAAAGCCAAGACGCCTTGTCTTGGCTTTTTTTAGCGGGTACGGCAGAAGATGATTCAAAAAAGGCCGGGATCAATCCCGGCCTTTTCGTTTCCATCAGGCAAGCATCACGCCTTCTTGTGGCTGGCCAACCGCGTCCAGGTATCGACCACGGTATCCGGGTTCAACGAGATGCTGTTGATGCCCTGATCCATCAGCCATTCGGCCAGATCTGGGTGGTCGGACGGGCCCTGGCCGCAGATGCCGATGTACTTGCCGGCCTTGTTGGCGGACGAAATCGCCATGGCCAGCAGTTGCTTGACGGCCGGGTCGCGTTCGTCGAACAGGTTGGCGACGAGACCGGAGTCACGGTCGAGACCGAGAGTGAGCTGGGTCAGGTCGTTGGAGCCGATGGAGAAGCCGTCGAAGATTTCCAGGAACTGGTCGGCGAGCAGCGCGTTGGACGGGATTTCGCACATCATGATCAGCTTCAGGTCGTGTTCGCCCTGCTTCAGACCGTGTTCGGCCAGCAGTTCGACAACAGCCTTGCCTTCACCGACGGTACGGACGAACGGCACCATCAATTGCACGTTGGTCAGGCCCATTTCCTCGCGCACCTTCTTCATCGCACGGCACTCCATTTCGAAGCAGTCTTCGAAGGTGTGGGCGATGTAGCGGGAAGCGCCACGGAAGCCGAGCATCGGGTTTTCTTCTTCCGGCTCGTACAGTTCGCCGCCAAGCAGCTTGCGGTATTCGTTGGACTTGAAGTCGGACAGGCGGACGATGACCGGGTTCGGCCAGAAGGCGGCAGCGATGGTGGACACACCTTCGACCAGCTTCTCTTCGAAGAAGGCCTTCGGCGAAGCATAGCCACGGGCGCGGCGCTTGATTTCGTCGCGCTTGGAAGCCGGCAGGCGCTCGACGTCGAGGATGGCCTTCGGGTGGATGCCGATGACGTTGTTGATGATGAACTCGACGCGGGCCAGACCGACACCGGCATTCGGCAGCTGGGCGAATTCGAAGGCCAGTTCCGGGTTGCCGACGTTCATCATGACCTTGACCGGCACATCCGGCATGGCGGAGATGTCGCGGGTGGTGACTTCGTAATCCAGGCTGCCGCGATAGACGTGGCCGGTATCGCCTTCCGTGCAGCTGACCGTCACGATTTCGCCTTCGGTCAGGGTTTCGGTGGCGTCACCGCAACCGACGATGGCCGGAATGCCCAGTTCGCGGGCGATGATCGCTGCGTGGCAGGTACGGCCGCCACGGTTGGTGACGATGGCGGAGGCGCGCTTCATCACCGGTTCCCAGTTCGGATCGGTCATGTCGGCAACCAGCACGTCGCCCGGCTTGACCTGATCCATTTCCTTCGGGTCCTTGACGACGCGGACCGGGCCGACGCCAATCTTCTGGCCGATGGCACGGCCGGAAGCGAGCACCTTGGAGAAGGACTTCAGCTTGAACTTTTCCTGCTTGCCGGCGTGCGCCTGGGACTGCACGGTTTCCGGACGAGCCTGCAGGATGTACAGCTTGCCGTCGACGCCGTCCTTGCCCCACTCGATGTCCATCGGACGACCGTAGTGCTTTTCGATGATCTGGGCGTAACGGGCCAGTTCCATGACTTCTTCGTCATTGATCGAGAACTGGTGACGCAGGGATTCCTCAACGTCCTCGGTGATCGTGGACTTGCCGGCAACCTTCTCGGGCGAGAAGGTCATCTTGATCATCTTGGAACCGAGGTTGCGGCGCACGACGGCCTTCTTGCCGGCTTCGAGCATCGGCTTGTGCACGTAGAACTCGTCCGGATTGACGGCGCCCTGCACCACGGTTTCGCCCAGGCCGTAGCTGGAGGTGACGAAGACGGCATCGCGGAAACCGGATTCGGTGTCGAGCGTGAACATCACGCCAGCCGCGCCCTTGTCGGAACGCACCATGCGCTGGATACCGGCCGACAAGGCGACATCGGCGTGCAGGAAGCCCTTGTGCACACGGTAGGAAATGGCGCGGTCGTTATACAGGGAAGCGAACACTTCCTTGATCGCGTGCATGATGTTTTCCAGACCGACGATGTTCAGGAAGGTTTCCTGCTGGCCGGCGAAGGAAGCGTCCGGCAGGTCTTCGGCGGTGGCCGAGGAGCGCACGGCGAAGGACATGTCGGCGTGGGAGTCGGCCACCAGGCGCTGATACTGCTCGGTGATGGCGATGGTCAGGTCCATCGGGAACGGCGTATCGAGCACCCACTGGCGAATCTCGGCACCGGTCTTGACCAGGGCGTTAACGTCGTCGACATCCAGCGCGTCGAGGGCGGCGTTGATCTTGGCATCGAGTCCCGATTGCGACAGGAAGACACGGTAGGCGTGTGCCGTGGTGGCGAAGCCGCCGGGCACGCGCACGCCGGTGTCGGCCAATTGCGAGATCATTTCACCGAGCGACGAATTCTTGCCGCCGACTTGCTCGACGTCGGTCATACGCAGTTTTTCGAACGGGATTACCAATGCTTCCATTGCTGCTTCCTTTCGGGATCGAAATTAAAGGTTGTGAATTACGAAGTTGAAAAATCGGTTGTCAGGCGGCGTTCGGCCGTTTCGCGGCGAGCGACGGAGCGCAGCGTCTGGGCCAGCGTCTCGCGGACGAAATCGATATGCGTCTCGGCGGCGGAGCGTGCCGCTTGCGGCTTGTTCTCGCGAATATTCTTGTAGATCGCCTCGTGCTGGCTCATCAGCAGGCGATTGGCGGCCGGCACACCCTTCAGCTCGCCCAGATTGAGGCGGATATTGTCGTGCATCAGGCTGAGCAGTGCGCCGGACAGATGGCCGATCAGCACATTGTGTGCGGCATCGCCGATGGCCTGATGAAAAGCGATATCGGCATCCGAACGCTTCTGCGCATCGTCGGATTCGAAAGCGCCCATCAAGGTATTGAAGGTCTGGTCCAGCCGCTGCAAGTCGGCTTCGGTAGCCCGCTCAGCAGCCCATTCGGCAGCCTGGCCTTCCAGCATGCGGCGAAATTCGAGCATGTCCTCGCGCAGGTTCGGGTGTTTGCCCATCATGTCCTGCCACGGGTCGGAGAAACTGGACTCCAGCACGTCGGTCACATAGGTCCCACCGCCCTGGCGGCTGGTTACCATGCCCTTTGAGGCCAGCTTCTGGATCGCTTCACGCAGGCTCGGCCGCGACACCCCCAGATCGACCGCCAGTTCACGCTCCGGCGGCAAGCGATCGCCGGGCTTCAGCGAGCCTTCGAGGATGCGACGCTCCAGCGTGGCAGCGATGGCATCGGAAATGCGTGGAACCTGTAGCTTGCTCGGCATTGGTAAGACCACATTGATTGGTAAGACCAGCGCATTCTAATCATCGATCAGACAAAGTGCAAGCCTAGGGATTTCCCTATTCAGGATTGACTAAGTGTCGGTATTCACGCAAAATTTCGCCAAGACCGCAAACTGGTCTTACCATTTGACCGGTAAATAATTTCAACGGAGACAAGATGCATAGCCGATCTGCATACCCCACTGACGTCTACTTTTTCGCAACCTGCGTCGTAGACCAGTTCTTCCCCGGTGCCGGCATGGATGCGATCACCCTGCTCGAGCGCCAGGGCATTCGCGTGCATTTTCCAGAAGAGCAAACCTGCTGCGGCCAGCCCGCCTACTCCAGCGGCTTCCCGGACGAAGCGCGCAAGGTGGCGGCGCTTCAGCTCACCCTGTTTCCCAACGACTGGCCGGTGGTCGTTCCCTCCGGCTCCTGCGCCGGCATGATGAAGCACCACTACCCGACGCTGTTCGCCAAAGACCCGGCCCGCAAGGCGGCCGCCGAAAAACTGTCGGCCCGCATCTACGAATTCACCCAGTTTCTCGTCGAAGTACTCGACTTCAAGCCTGAGGACTGCGGCAGCGACTGCACCGTGGTCCTGCACACCTCCTGCTCGGCGCGCCGCGAGATGGGCGTCCATCTCACCGGTCGCAAGTTGCTCGGCGACCTCGACAAGGTCCGCGTGGCACAACAGGACCACGAATCGGAATGCTGCGGCTTCGGCGGCACCTTCTCGGTCAAGCAGCCGGAAATTTCCGGCGCCATGGTCGAGGACAAGCTCAAGGCGCTCAAGGCCACCGGCGCCGAGCGCGTGGTCAGCGCCGATTGCGGCTGCCTGATGAACATCCTCGGCCATGCTGCCTGGAAGGACCAGCAGGAAGGCCGCGCAACGCCCAGCCTGCCCGGCGAGCACATTGCCACCTTCCTGCTGCGCCGTACCGCCAAGGAGAATGCCCAATGAGCGCCCGTGACCGCATCCTGGCCAAGCTGAAGGCCGCCACCCCGGCATCCGCCGGCGAACTGCCCGACGTGGCCGGCTGGTACGCCACCCATCGCGGCGAGGAAAGCACCGCCGACAAGGCCAAGCGCTTCCGTCACTTCATCGAATTGGCCCACGCCGAGGTCTATGCCGTATCACGCGGCGGCTGGTTGCAGAAACTGTACGAAGTACTCAGCGCCAAGCAGATCGACAAGCTGCTGGTCGCCCCCGGCACGCCCCATGGCGCCCGCGCCCAGTCCGAACTGCCGCCGCTGGGCATCGCCTGCCCGAGCTACGATAAGCCCATCGAAAGCTGGAAGCCGGCGATGTTCAATGACACCCCGGCCAGCTTCACCGCCGCTCGCGGCGCCATCGCCGAAACCGGCACGCTGATCCTGTGGC
The DNA here is from genome assembly GCF_051122455.1 of Dechloromonas sp. ARDL1. Classification (NCBI taxonomy): domain Bacteria; kingdom Pseudomonadati; phylum Pseudomonadota; class Betaproteobacteria; order Rhodocyclales; family Azonexaceae; genus Dechloromonas; species Dechloromonas sp. ARDL1. The sequence continues at coordinate 1,127,071 of NZ_CP168939.1, read as the reverse complement.
CGACGCCCGACGAGCCGCGCCTGATGTCGCTGGTGCCGCCGGTGCATATCGTGCTGCTCGACGCCACCCGTATCTACAACACCTTCTTCGAGGCCATGCAGGCGGAGGGCTGGAAGAACGGCCTGCCAACCAACTCCCTGCTCGTTTCCGGCCCCTCGAAGACCGCCGATATCCAGCAGACGCTGGCCTACGGTGCGCACGGCCCGAAGGAACTGGTCGTGCTGATGATCGGAGACGAACAATGAGCGCCCCCAATCCGACAGATTCCAACATGACCCCGCACGCCCTGCACTTCATGCCCTCGGTCGGCTTCCGCGCCCGGGCCAAGGATGTCGTCGAGAATCCCTTCCTGCGCCAGAGTTTCCGTGGCGCGATGGACTTCCTGATGAGCAAGCGTGCTGCCCAGTTCCCCGACCCGGAGGAACTGGAAAGCTTGCGTGACCTGGGCGAGCGCATCCGCCAGTACAACCTGGCCAAGCTACCCGAATTGCTCGTCCAGCTGGAAACCAACCTGACGCGCAACGGCATCCAGGTGCATTGGGCCGAAACGCCCGAGGAAGCCAACGCCATCATCCTCGGCATCTGCCAGAAACACGCAGCCAAGCTGATGGTCAAGGGCAAATCCATGGTCAGCGAGGAAATCGAGCTGAACCATGCCGCCGAAGCCGCCGGCATTGGCGCACTGGAGTCGGACATGGGCGAATACATCGTCCAGCTGGCGCACGAGAAGCCGTCGCACATCATCATGCCGGCCATCCACAAGACCAAGGAGCAGATCGCCAAGCTCTTCCACGAAAACGTACCGGGCGTCGAATACACCGACAACGTCGATGCGCTAATCCAGATCGGCCGCCAGGTCCTGCGCGAGAAGTTCGAGATCGCCGACATCGGCCTCTCCGGCGTCAATTTCGCCGTCGCCGAAACCGGCACGCTGTGCCTGGTCGAAAACGAAGGCAACGGCCGCATGTGCACCACGGCGCCGCCGGTGCATATCGCCATCACCGGCATCGAGAAGATCGTCGAAAAGCTCGAACACGTGCCGCCGCTGTTGTCGCTGCTGACGCGCTCCGCCACCGGCCAGAACATCTCGACCTACTTCAACATGATCTCCAGCCCGCGCAAGCCCGGCGAGAAGGACGGCCCGGGTGAAGTGCACCTGGTGCTGCTCGACAATGGCCGCAGCCAGGCCTACGCCGACGAGCAGTTGCGCAAGACCTTACAATGCATCCGCTGCGGCGCCTGCATGAACCACTGCCCGGTCTACACCCGCATCGGCGGCCATGCCTACGGCACGACTTACCCCGGTCCCATCGGCAAGATCATTTCGCCGCACATGCTGGGGCTTGAGGCGACGGCCAACATGGCCACCGCCTCTTCCCTGTGCGGCGCCTGCGGCGAAGTCTGCCCGGTCAGGATTCCCATTCCCGAACTGCTCGTCCGCCTGCGCGAAGAGTCCTTCACCGCCCCGCACGCCAACCCGGCGATGCGCGGCCAGGGCGCCGGCTACAACGCGCTGACCTCGGCCATCTGGCGCGGCTGGGCTGCCGTCTATGGATCACCGGCCCTGTACCGCACGGTATCCTGGCTGGGCAGCCGCTTCCGTTGGCTGATGCCGCGCAAGCAAGCCGGCTGGACCTCGGTTCGCACGCCGCTGCAGCCTGCCCCCAAACGCCTGCGCGACCTGATCAAGGAACGTCCCTAATCCCTCTTCCCCGGAGCGCCGGCACCACCGGCCTCCGGGATTTTTTTGCCCGTTTTCGACGCCGCTCGCCACCGCAACTCCTCTATAAGACAGAAGAGAAATGAACGCTCTGATCCAAGCCCTTCAAGCCGCCCTGCCCGACCGCCAGGTAGTGACCGACGACCTCCGCCGCCTTGCCTATGGCACCGACGCCAGCTTCTATCGCCTGACCCCGCAGGTCGTCGCCATCATTGAAAACGAGGCCGAGGCACGCGCCGTGCTCGCCGCCGCCCGCCAGCACAACACACCGGTGACCTTCCGCGCGGCCGGCACCAGCCTGTCCGGACAGGCGCTTTCGGATGGCGTGCTAGCCTTGATCGGCGAAGGTTTCGCCACTTTCGAGCTGGCCGACGACGCCAGCCAGGTTCGCGTCGGCCCGGGCATGGTCGGTGGCGAGGTCAATCGCCGCCTCGCCCCGCTCGGCAAGAAGATCGGGCCCGACCCTGCCTCCATCGGTGCGGCCAAGATCGGCGGCATCGCCGCCAACAACGCCTCCGGCATGTGCTGCGGCACAGCCCAGAACAGCTACAAGACGCTGGCCGGCCTGCGCGTGATGCTCGCCGACGGCACCCTGCTCGACACCGAAGACCCGTCCAGCGTCGCCGCCTTCAAGCAATCGCACGCCCGGTTGCTGGGCGAACTGGATCGCCTGGGCAAGGAAACGCGTGCCAACCCGGCGCTGGCCAATCGCATCCGCCACAAGTTCAAGATCAAGAACACCACCGGCTACAGCCTCAACGCCCTGGTCGACTTTGAAGACCCGATCGACATCCTGTCGCACCTGATGATCGGCTCCGAGGGCACCCTCGGCTTCATGACCCGCATCACCTACCAGACCGTCGTCGAAGACCCGTGCAAGGCCTCGGCGCTGGTCTTTTTCCCGGATATTCGCAGCGCTTGCGAAGCCGTCATCCGCCTCAAGCCGCAACCGGTATCGGCAGTCGAACTGCTCGACCGTCCGGCCATCCACTCGGTTGAAAACAAGCCGGGCCTGCCGAGCATCATGCGCGAACTGGGCGAAGACGCCGCCGCGCTGCTCATCGAGGTACGCTCACCGAATCCGGCCGGGCTGCAGGAGAAGATCGCCGCTGTCCTCGCCGCGATGAATGGCATCGCCACGGTCGAACCGGCGCAGTTCTCCACCGACCCAGCCACCTGTGAGATGTACTGGAAGGTGCGCAAGGGCACCTTCCCGGCCGTCGGCGCCATGCGCCGCACCGGCACCACCGTGCTCATCGAGGACGTCGCCTTCCCCATCGAGTCGCTGGCCGACGCCACCCTCGACCTGCAGGCCCTGCTCCGCCATCACGGCTATCACGAAGGCATCATCTTCGGCCACGCACTGGAAGGCAACCTGCATTTCGTCATTACCCAGGACTTCGGTGACAAGGCCGAGATCGACCGCTACGCCCGCTTCATGGACGACCTGTGCAAGCTGGTGGTCGACAAGTACGACGGCTCGCTGAAGGCCGAACACGGCACCGGCCGCAACATGGCGCCCTTCGTCGAAATGGAATGGGGCAAGGAGGCAACCGACCTGATGCGTCGCATCAAGGCCCTGTTCGATCCGCAAGGTCAGCTCAACCCGGGCGTGATCATCAACGACAACCCGCACGCCCACCTCGAGAACCTCAAGCCGATGCCAGCCGCCGAGGACATTGTCGACCGCTGCATCGAATGCGGCTTCTGCGAACCGCTGTGCCCGTCGCACCGCCTGACCCTGTCGCCCCGCCAGCGCATCACCAGCGTACGCGAACTGTCGCGCCGCGCTACCGCCGGCGAACACGCCGAGACACTGAGCGAAGCCTATGCCTACATGGGGCTGGACACCTGCGCCGCCTGCGGCCTGTGCTCGACAGCCTGCCCGGTCGGCATCGACACCGGCGACCTGACCCGCCGCCTGCGCGGCCGCCAGTTGAGCACTACGGCACGTACCGTGCACCACTGGAGCGGCGAGCATTTCGGCACTTTCGCCGGGCTCAGCCGGACGGGACTGAAAATCGGCCACGCCGTGTCCGGTGTCCTCGGCGACAATTTCGTCAGCCGGATCAGCGGCGGCACGTGGCGCAAAGCCATGCCACCTGCCGCCAAGCCCCCCGTCCAGCGTGCGGCCAAGGGCGACCCGGTGGTCTATTTCCCGACCTGCGGCGCCCGCATCTTCGGGCCGGCCGACAGCGCCGACAAACAACTCGGCGATGTCGTGCAGGAACTGCTGATCCGCGCCGGCTACGCCCCCATCCTGCCGGAGGGGTTCGACACGCTGTGCTGCGGCCAGATGCTGGCCAGCAAAGGCATGCTCGAAGAGGCCGAGGACATGTCGAACACCCTGGAAGCCGCACTGATGAAGGCCTCCGACAACGGCCGCATCCCGGTCATCATGGATGCCAGCGCCTGCTCGGCCCGCATGCACAAGCACCTCGCCGGCAAGCTCAAGCTCTACGACTTCCACGAGTTCGCCCACGACGCCCTGCTGCCGCGCCTGATGATCACCAAGCAACCCGGCCCGGTGGCCCTGCACGTCAATTGCAGCGTCAAGCGCACCGGCGCCGACGGCAAGCTGCGCGCCCTGCTCCAGGCCTGCGTCGAGGAGATCGTCGAACCGGCCAGCACCACCTGCTGCGGCTTCGGCGGCGACCGTGGTTTCGCGGTACCGGAATTGAACCGCCACGCCCTGCGCCACATCCACGACGAACTGCCGGCCAACTGCGCCTGCGGCGTTTCCACCAACCGCACCTGCGAAATCGGCCTGACGGCCGAAACCGGCCGGACCTATCGTTCTGTGGCCTACCTGCTCGAAGCGTGCTCGCGCAAGGAGGACGCCATGACCTGTTGAGGAGGGGAACAGTAAAAAAATACGGCCCTGAGCTGCGAACTCAGGGCCGGAACAAGTAGTGACAACTCTCGGTAGCCGCCAGGGATCGGCAAATCTTGCTGACGGCAACCTGACCATTTTTGTTATGAGGTGTATTGTATGACTTGGCAAATGAATGTCGACCCGCTCGGCAATATCGCCCTGTCCGCGCTGGTCGCGGCCATTCCCATTCTTTTCCTGTTCTGGGCGCTCGCCATCAAGCACATGAAGGGCCACTTCGCGGCCCTCGGCGGCACCGGCCTGGCCATCCTGATCGCCGTTTTCGTGTACGGCATGCCGGTCGACCTGGCTGCCTTGGCGACGCTTTATGGCGGCGCTTTCGGCCTCTTCCCGGTGTGCTGGATCGTGATCACCGCGCTGTTCATCTACAACATGTCGGTCAAGACCGGCCAGTTCGAGGTCATCAAGAACTCGCTCGCCTCGATCTCCGACGACCGCCGCCTGCAGGCCCTGCTGATCGCCTTCTCGTTCGGCGCCTTCATCGAAGGCGCGGCCGGCTTCGGCACCCCGGTAGCGATCACGTCGGCGATGCTCGCCGGCCTCGGCTTCAACCCGCTGTACGCCGCCTCGATCTGCCTGCTGGCCAACACCGCACCGGTCGCCTGGGGCGCCATCGGCATCCCCATCGTCGTCGGCGGCCAGGTTGCCGGCATCCCCGACCTGGCGCTGAGCCAGATGGTCGGCCGCACGCTGCCCATCCTGTCGGTCTTCATTCCGCTCTATCTGGTGGTCCTGATGGCCGGCTGGAAGAAGGGCCTCGAAGTCTGGCCGGCCTGCCTGGTGTCCGGCGGTTCATTCGCCATCGCCCAGTACTTCTCGGCCAACTCGCCGCTCACTGCCCCGCTGCTGCCGGATTTGATCGCCTCCATCGCCTCCATCATCTGCACGGTCGCCTTCCTCAAGGTCTGGCATCCGAAGGAAAGCTGGCACTTCGACCACGAGCCGAAACGTGAAGGCAAGGCCAAGCTGATGTACACCGGCGGCCAGGTCTTCCGTGCCTGGGCACCGTTCATCATCCTGTCGCTGTTCGTCTGCGCCTGGGGCATCAAGCCGGTCAACCAGGCCCTCGACCAGATGACCAAGGCCGTCTTCGACTTCACCTTCCCGATCGCCGGCCTCGACAAGATGGTCATCGATCAAGCAGGCAAGGCCAAGCCGGCCGCCTACAAGTTCAACGTGCTGTCGGCTGCCGGCACCGCCATCCTCTTCGCCTGGTTCTTCTCCATCGTCGTCATGGGCGCTTCGCTGAAGACCGCCGGCGGCGTCGCCCGCGACACCCTGAAGACCCTGAAGTGGCCGATCGTCACCATCGCCACCATCCTCGGCTTCGCCTACATCATGAACTTCTCCGGCATGGCGATCACGCTGGGTTATGCCGTCGCCACCACCGGCGTCGCCTTCCCCTTCTTCGCCGCGCTGCTCGGCTGGCTGGGCGTGTTCATGACCGGCTCCGACACCTCGACCAACGCGCTGTTCGGCAAGCTGCAAGCCGTCACCGCCGAGAAGCTGGGCATCGACCCCGTCATTGCCATGTCCGCCAATACCTGCGGCGGCGTGTGCGGCAAGATGATCTCGCCGCAGTCGATCTCGGTAGCGACCGGTGCCACCGGCATGGTCGGACGTGAGTCGGAAATCTTCCGCTTCACCTTCAAGCACTCCATCATCCTGGCCGCCATCGTCGGCGTGCTGCACCTGCTGTGGGCCTACGTCTTCCCGGGCATCGTGCCGGTCTACGTCAAGCCGGTCGCCGCTGCGGCCGCCGCAGTCGCCGCCGGCGCCAAGGCCGCGATCAATCCGGACGGCCTGATGTGGCTGGGCATCTTCGTTGGCATCATTACCTGCGTCACGCTGCTGGCCCGTCGCCTCGGCGCCGATCTCGAAGCGCCGGTCGAAGGCCACGACGAAGTGCATTTCCACTAAAGCGCAAACGTCGGTTCGAGGCCGTTGGCCTCGAACCGACCCGCCAACCTCAGGATTTCCCTAACTGCGCCCGAGCGCCGGTCTTGGTACCTTTAGCGCGTTAAACATCTTTCTCAGGAGTATCGCCATGTACAAGAACATTATGGTCGCCATTGACGATAGCGAAACCTCGCGTTGCGCGCTGGCAGAAGCGAAGCACATCGCCAAGACCAGCCAGGCCAAGCTTTATGTTGTCCATGTGGTCGATGAAGTCCTCCTCAGCATGCACGGCCACGGGATGATCGACATGGGCGGTGCCGAATCGGCCATCTCCAACCTGCGTCGCGCCGGGCAGTCGCTCCTCGATACCGCCATGAAGGATATCGGCGACATCAACGCGGAAGCGCTCCTGCTCGAAGCCCAAAAGCGCCGCATCTCCGAAACCCTGGCCGACAAGGGCAAAGAGCTGCACATCGACCTGATCGTTATCGGCCGCCATGGCCAGCGTGGCCTGGCCACCCTGCTTCTCGGCTCCGTTGCCGAACAACTCGCTAAAATCTCCAACGCCTCCGTACTTCTCGTCAGGAAACACTAATGCAACAGCACGCGCTCGACATCAACAAGGACGAACCGCTTCGTAACGACATCCGCCTGCTCGGCCGCATTCTTGGCGATACGGTCAGGGAACAAGAAGGCGAATCGGTTTTTGACATTGTCGAGCGTGTCCGCCAGACGGCGGTGCGTTTCGCCCGCGACAACGACCCGGCCGCCCGCGCCGAACTCGCCGCGTTGCTCGACCCGCTGCCGCGCGAGACGACCCAATCCGTCGTCCGTGCCTTCAGCTACTTCCTGCAACTGGCCAACATCGCCGAGGACGAGCACCACATCCGCCGGCGTCGCGCCCACGACCTCGCCGGTTCGCCGCCGCGCGAAGGCAGCCTGGTGCACGCCCTCGACGCACTGGCTGGAGCCGCCGTGTCGCCGGATACCATCGCTGACTTCTTCGCTCACGCCCTGGTCGCCCCGGTACTCACCGCGCACCCGACCGAAGTCCAGCGCCAGAGCCTGATCCGCAACCATCGCGACGTCGCCCGCCTGCTCGACAAGCGCGAACGCCTGCAGATGACCCCGGAAGAAGAGGCCGACAACGACCTCGCCCTGACCAATGCCATTCTCACCCTATGGCAGTCGCGCATGCTGCGCCCGGTCCGCCTGAAGGTCATCGACGAGGTGAAGAATGGCATCACCTATTTCAAGGAAACCTTCTTCACCGAACTGCCGCGCCTCTACATCCAGGCCACGCAACAATTGCAGAAGCGCTACCCGGAAAAAACCTGGGCGCTGCCGCCTTTCTTCCGCGTCGGCTCATGGATCGGTGGCGACCGTGACGGCAACCCCTTCGTCACCGCCGACATCCTGCGCGAAGCACTGCGCCTACAATCCGCCGCCACGCTGAACCACTATCTGGAAGAAGTGCACGAACTGGGCGCCGAACTGCCGCTTTCCGACCTGCTGATCAAGGTGACCCCGGAACTGCTGGCACTCGCCGAGCACTCGACCGATCATTCGCCGCAGCGTTCGGATGAACCCTATCGCCGCGCCCTGTCCGGCATCTACGCCCGACTGGCTGCCACCGCCCGCTTCCTCGACGGTGTCGAGCCGGTCCGCCACGAAATCGGCAGCGCCGAGCCCTACGCCACGCCGGAAGCGCTGCGCGCCGATCTCAAGATCCTCAACATCTCGCTCAAGCTCAATGGCAGCGCCGCGCTGGCCGGTGGCCGCCTGCGCCGCCTGCTGCGTGCCGTGCAGGTCTTCGGCTTCCACCTGGCGCCGATCGACCTGCGCCAGAACTCCGACGTGCATGCCCGTTCGGTCGCCGAACTGCTGGCCAAGGCCGGCCGTTGCGCGGACTACGAGGCGCTGCCCGAAGATCAACGCATCCAGCTGCTGATCGAGGAAATCGCCACCCCGCGCCCGCTCTATTCGCCGTACATCGCCTACAGCGAGGAAACCCGCGGCGAACTCGACATCTTCTTCGCCGCCCACGAACTGCGCGGCAAGTACGGTGCCGCCGCCCTGCCCAACTGCATCATCTCCAAGACCGACGGCGTCTCCGACCTGCTCGAACTCGCGCTGCTACTCAAGGAGTCGGGCCTGCTATTGCCCGGAGATAAACCCCGCCTCGACGTCAACATCATCCCGCTCTTCGAAACCATCGAGGATTTGCAGAAGAGCGCGGTGACCATGGACGGCATCTTCCGGTTGCCGGCCTATCGCGAGCTGATCGCCGGTCGCGGCAACGAACACGAGGTCATGCTCGGCTATTCCGACTCCAACAAGGATGGCGGTTTCCTGACCTCTGGCTGGGAGCTGTACAAGGCCGAGATCGAGCTGACCCGTACTTTCCAGCAGCACGGCGTACGCCTGCGCTTGTTCCACGGTCGCGGCGGCTCGGTCGGCCGTGGTGGCGGCCCGTCCTATCACGCCATCCTGGCCCAACCGGCCGGTGCCGTCTCCGGCCAGATCCGCCTGACCGAGCAGGGCGAGGTCATCTCGACCAAGTACGGCAACCCGGACACCGGTCGCCGCAACCTCGAAGTGCTGCTCGCCGCCACGCTGGAAGCCAGCCTGACCGACCACGAGAACCAGATCGAGCCGGCCCAGCAATTCCATGGCGTCATGGACGACCTGTCGCAACGGGCGTTCAACGCCTATCGCGGCCTGGTCTACGAAACGCCGGGATTCACGACCTATTTCCGGCAATCGACGGTTGTTTCCGAAATCGCCCTGCTCAATATCGGCAGCCGCCCGGCCTCGCGCAAGGCGTCCGACCGGATTGAAGACCTGCGGGCCATTCCCTGGGTTTTCAGCTGGGCGCAATGCCGCCTGATGCTGCCGGGCTGGTTCGGCTTCGGCTCAGCCGTCGAAGGCTACCTGCAAGACAATCCCGACGGCCTCGCCACGCTGCGCCGCATGCTGAAATCGTGGCCGTTCTTCCGGACGCTCCTGTCGAACATGGACATGGTGCTGGCCAAGACCGATCTCGCCATCGCCTCGCGTTATGCCGAACTGGTCAGCGATGCCGTGCTGCGCGAGCACATCTTCAGCCGCATCACGGCGGAATGGGAGCTGACCCGCAAGCACCTGCTGGCGATCGAGGAGCAGGACGAACTGCTCGCCGACAATGCAATGTTGCGCAATTCGCTGAAGCTGCGCGCACCGTACATGGACCCGCTGAACCACCTGCAGGTCGAATTGCTCAAGCGGCACCGCGCCGGCGAGACCGACGAGCGGGTAGCGCGCGGCATTCACCTGTCGATCAACGGCATCGCCTCCGGCTTGCGCAACAGCGGTTAAAATCCGGCCATGCCAAATCCCATCAAACGCACCGTATTTTTCGTCTCGGACGGTACCGGCCTGACGGTCGAGGCACTGGGTCACAGTCTGATGACCCAGTTCGAGGATGTCGAATTCAAGCAGATTCGCATCCCCTTTCTCGACAACGTGGAAAAAGCCCAGGAAGCCGTCGCCCGCATCAACGCCCAGGGCGAAGCCGACGGCATGCGGCCGATCGTGTTCACGACGCTGGTCAATCCCGACCTGTCCGGCATCGTGCACCAGGCCGACGCCTTCTGCCTTTCCTATTTCGACTCCTTCCTTGCCCCCCTCGAAGCGGAACTGGGGCGCAAATCGAACCACACGGTCGGCCGCTCGCACGGATCGGCTGACAGTTCGGACTACAAGAAGCGTATCGAGTCGATCAATTACACGCTGGCCCACGACGACGGCATCACCGACCGCGACCTGGAGGAAGCCGATGTCATCCTGGTTGCCGTTTCCCGTTGCGGCAAGACGCCGACCTCGCTCTACCTGGCCATGCAATTCGGCCTGAAGGCGGCCAACTTCCCGCTCATTCCGGAAGACTTCGACCGCGGCCGCTTGCCGGGCACGCTGGAAAAACACCGCGGCAAGCTATTCGGCCTGACCATCCAGCCGGAGCGACTGGCGCAGATCCGCGAGGAACGGCGCGCCGGCAGCAAATACGCGTCGCTGGCCAACTGCCGCTTCGAAGTTGCCGAAGCCGAGAAGATGATGCGCCGCGAAGGCATCCGCTGGCTGGATTCGTCCAGCAAGTCGATCGAGGAAATCTCGACGACCATCCTGCAGGAACTGAAGCTGCGATAAGCAAGCCACCGCTGGCAAGCATCGAAAAAACGGCGCATTCACCTGCGCCGTTTTTTTTGCGTTGCCCCATCAAAACAGCGTCGTCGCGCGTACCCAGGCATCGGGCAGTAGAGTCAACACCCTGGCCTCCAGCCATTTGTCCGCACCGCTCAGAATCGCCAGGCCGGTGAGCAGGATCAACACCCCGAAAGCCTTCTTGACGCCCTCGATGCGGCTCAACACCCAACCCCTCGCCGCGTTGAATCCCCGCCGCGAGGCATAAGCCACGGCAACCAGCGGAATGGCCGCCCCGATCCCGAATAGCCCGAGCACGATTCCGCCCCGGGTCGCCCCGCCCTCACTGGCGACCAGCGTCAGCGCCGACGCAAGAAGCGGCCCGGAACAGGGGCTCCAGACAAGACCGAGGACCGCCCCAAGCAGCAACGCGCCCCCAAGGGAACCACCGTCCAGCAGGCTCGAAGCACTGTTGGCGCGGGAGGCGATGGGAGCCAGCCACTGTGTAAAGCGTTCATTGAGAATCGGGACGAGCATCACCAGGCCGAAGACAATCAGCATCCAGCCACCGAACAGGCGCACGCTCTCCGCGTCGATATCGAGCGCCGGCCCCAAGGCACCCAGGAAAATACCGATCAGGGCGAAGGATGTAGCCATGCCCAGGCCCATCGCCACCGGTGCCAGGCGGTTGTTCTGCACGGCCCCGCCAACCACCAGCGGCAACAACGGAAAGACGCAGGGCGACAGCGTAGTCAGGCTACCGGCCAGTACGCTGAGCCCCAAATGCCCAAGGGGAATCTCCATGGCACGCTATCGGGCGCTGCCCAGTGCTTTTGCCAGCGCCTTGGGATCAGTATCGCCTGCCAGTCGTGCGGTCTCGGTCTTCCCCTTGAAAACGATCAGGGTGGACTGGCTGCGCACGCCCATGGTCTTTTTCAACTCACGTTCATTGTCGTAATTGACGACCAGCAAAGTACCGGGCACCGCCGGATCGCCCTTCCAGCCATTGAACACCTTTTCCTGCGCGCGGCAGGTAGGGCACCACTCGGCATGAAAATGCAGGGCTACCGGCTTGTCCGCTCCCTGCAGATCGGCCAGCGCCCCGGCCGAATAGGGTTTTATTTCGAGCGCCGAAGCCAGATTGACCGATGCCAGCAGCGCCATCGCGAGAAAGGATTTAATGAGGGTCATGAGCATTCTCCGTGAGTAAAAGACACAACGTCGACCATCAGTCGAACAAATCGCGGATTTCTTACAGGCGCCAAAGGACGCTTGGGCTGGATCAAGCACTGCTGCTTGCGACTTCCTCCTCCATCGCGCGCGAGAGCGCCCGCGAAAGGGCCGAGGAACTGGCGTATCCCGACTCCTTGGCAGCCCTTTTCAATCCGCGTCCGGAGTCCACGGCGGATCGCGCGATGGCGAGGCGCAATATCCCGAGATACTTGCCCGGCGTCTGATTCATGACATCCCGAAAGGTGTTGGCGAACGCCGTGCGGGACATGCCGGCCTCGGCGGCCATCCGCTCCAGCGTCCAGGCCTCCTGCGGCGCGCTGTGCAAGGCCACCAGCGCGCGTGCGATGCGCGGGTCCGCCAAGCCGTTGAACAAGCCGCTACCGGTCGCGGGATGGGCGACAAGATGACGCAGCAATCCGATGAACAGAATATCTCCGGCCCGGTTCAGCAGCGCAGGCTGACCGCAGCGCGGGGCCGCAAGCTCGGAAGAAATCAGCGCAACAGCCTGGCTCAGCGCCGTGTCGGTCTGCGCCAGGGACAAGATGACCGGCTCGGAAAATTCGTTGAAAAGCAGCGCACCGGCCGGACCTTCGATAGCGACCTTGGCGCGCACCAGATGCCCTGAATTCTCTTTTCCGACAACCGACACCCGGTGCGAGAGATTGGAACGACAAATGACGATCGAGGGGGAAGGAATATGGCGAACCTGGCTCGACTGGGTCAATACCAATTCCCCCTGGGTCAGCAGGTACAGCTGCAGAAAGGGGGCCGCCGAACTGCGGGCCACCACCGTGCCTGTATCGACAGGACACTCATCCCCGATCAGTTCAACCCGTGGTGCCAAGGCTTCAAGCAGAGCCGACAAGCGATCAAGGCGGGAGGAAATGGACATTTTGTACGATATGCAAACAATTTTGAACATAATACATCAATTCGTCCATCACACTGCACCATGAAGACCAAGAGCCCGGGTTGCCCGCCATCCCTCGGCACATCGACAGGACCTTCACTCACCACCATCAACTCGCAAAGGAAAACTCATGACCGCACAAGCCCTCATGCCCCGCAAGCCTGTTCCCGCCTTGAATGTCCCGCTCACCACCGGGGGACGTTTCGTCCTCGGCGCCAACCCCGGCGAGCGCTTCGATCTGATCGTGTTTTATCGCGGCCTGCATTGCCCGATTTGCGCCAAGTATCTGATGGAGCTGGAGCGCCTTACCCCGGAATTCAACAAGCGCGGGGTACAGGTTATTGCGATCAGCAGCGACGATCAGGAACGCGGCGTCGCAATGGCTGACAAGGTCAACGCCACGGCGCTGCAATTCGGCTACGGACTGTCGATGGCGAGCGCCCGCCAGTGGGGCCTCTATATCAGCGAATCGCGCGGAAAAACGTCGATCGGCATTGAGGAGCCCGCCTTGTTCAGCGAACCCGGGGTATTCCTGGTTCGACCGGACGGCACGCTGTATTACGGCGCCGTGCAGACCATGCCCTTCGCGCGCCCCCAGTTCGCCGACCTTCTGGGTGCCATCGATTTCGTCATCGCCAACGACTATCCGGCTCGCGGCGAGTACCCGAACACGCTGTAATTCCAGGCGACAGCACCGGGAAAGTAGCGCTTCCCGGTGCTGCTGGAGTGCTGATCGAAAAGATCGCCCAAGTAACGGCGCGGTATCGATACCGGCCTACGTCGGCCAGACCGGGCTTCAGCGAAGCCGTCGGCGCACCGCCTCAAACAGGCAAACCGCCGCAGCGGCCGCGACGTTGAGCGATTCCACGCCCCCCGGCATCGGTATCCGAACGCGCAAACGAGCAGCCTCGATCAACTGCCGGCCGACCCCCTGCCCCTCCGCGCCAAACACCCAGGCGACCGGCCCGGACCAGGCGGCTTCGTAGAGCGACGTTGCGCCATCAAGGCAAGTCACTGCCGTCGTCCCGGCATAATCGGCCATCACGGTCAGAAGATCGACATCCTCATGGATGCTCAGGGCGAAGTGAGCACCCTGCCCGGCGCGCAGCACCTTGGGCGCCCAGGCCGAGGCACACCCGGGCGAAAGAACGGCCTGCCGGATGCCGGCGGCGGCCGCAGTGCGCAATAAGGTTCCAAGATTGCCCGGATCCTGCACACCATCGAGCAGAATCGCATCGCGATCCCGGCGGATTCCCTCCCTGGCTGCCGGTATCGGCGCCATCGCCAGCAGGCCGCTTGGCGTCTCCACCAAACCCAGATCGCGCATCAAGGCATCCGCCAGCACGACATGCTCCCGGCCAGCGGCATAGTCAGCCGCTTCACCGCTTGCCGACTCGGCGACAATCAAGGTATCCAGACGCCCGAAGGCCTCTTCGTAAGCCTGGACGAGATGCACGCCATCAAGCAGCGTCAGCCCCGACTTGCGCCGTTCGCGCCCGGATTCCGCCAGCTTCTTGAGCTGCTTGAACAAGGCGTTGTCGCGCGACTGGATAAGCTTCACAGCAGGGAAAGTTGCCGCGCCACCGGCCCGAAGCTCGTGCGATGCACCGGCGACGCGCCATGCGCCTCCAGCGCGGCAAAGTGCGCCGCAGTGGGATAGCCCATGTGGCGGTCGAAAGCGTACTGTGGATACGCCGCATGCAAGGTCAGCATGCCGGCATCGCGGACGGTCTTGGCCAGGATGGATGCGGCGGCAATCGAGGCGATCTTGCCGTCGCCCTTGACCACGGCTTCGGCTGGCATATCGAGCCGTGGGCAACGATTACCGTCAACCAGCGCACGCTCGGGACGCACCGACAAACCGGCAACCGCACGCTGCATGGCCAGCATCGTCGCATGCAGGATATTGAGACGGTCGATTTCCTCGACCGTCGCCTCGGCAACGCACCAAGCAAGGGCGTTTTCGCGGATCAAGACGGCCAGCGCAGCGCGCTTCTTGTCGCTCAGTTTCTTGGAATCGTTCAGGCCGACGATGGGGCGTGCCGGATCGAGAATCACCGCGGCAGCGACCACGGGGCCGGCCAACGGGCCACGCCCGGCCTCATCGATGCCGCAGACGAGGCCCTCGGGAACGATCAGTTCAGGCATTCGATAACCGCCCGCGCCGCCTTCTCGGCGGTGTTCTGCCGCAGTTGGAGATGGATGTCGGTAAACGCCTCTTCAACGGCTTTCGCGTTTTCCTTGTCACCGTACAGCTTGACCAGCGCCTCCGCGAGATTTTCCGGCGTCGCCTCGTCCTGGATGATTTCCGGCACGACGAAACGCCCGGCCAGTACATTGGGCAAGCCGACATACGGCAGGTAGGCCATCCGCTTCATCAACCAGTACGAGAACTTGGCGATCTTGTAGGTGATGACCATCGGGCGCTTGATCAGCGCCGCCTCGAGCGTGGCCGTACCGCTGGCAACGAGGGAGACATCGGCCGCGCCCAAGGCATCCTGGGCATGGCCGAAGAGCAGGCGGAAAGGCACGTCGCCGGCCTGCTGGCGATAGATGGCGGCCTCGAACTGGAGCCGCGTTTCACGAGTGGCCAGCGGCACGACAAAAATCGCTTGCGGCAGGAAACGCTCGCGAATGATCCTGGCCGTCTGGACGAAGGTGTCGGCCATCATCTCCAGTTCGCCGCGACGGCTGCCCGGCAGCATGCCGAAGACCGGATAGTCCCTCGGCAGCGAGAGCTTTTCGCGTACGGCAAGCTTGCTGGTTTCCAATGGAATGATGTCGGCCAGCGGATGCCCGACGTAGGTCACCGGAATCCGCTCTTTTTCGTAAAGCGGCGGCTCCATCGGGAACAGCGCCAGCACTCGGTTGACGGCACGGGCGATTTTCTTGATGCGCCCGCCGCGCCAGGCCCAGATCGAAGGGCTGACGTAGTGAATGGTGCGCACGCCGGCCGCCTTGAGGTCGGCCTCCAGCCCCAGATTGAAATCCGGTGCATCAACGCCGATGAAGACATCCGGACGCAGTTCGAGCAGGCGCTTCTTCAGTTGGCGGCGAATACCGGCGATTTCCCGATAGTGCTTCAGGGCATCCCAGTAGCCCATGACCGACAGCTTGTCCATCGGCCACCAGGCATCGAACCCTTGCGCCTGCATCTTGGGGCCGCCAATACCGTAGAAAACGGCATCCGGCAGATGCTTTTTCAATGCGCCGATCAGGTGGCTGGCCAGGAGATCCCCGGAGGCCTCCCCTGCCACCACGGCAATTCTTACTGCCTTGCCCATGTCAGCGAATGATGCCGCGCTTCGAGACCTCGAGGAAATCGACGAAACGCTGAACATCCGGCTGGGTCTTGGCATCCTCGACCAGTTTGGCCTTCGCTTCCTCGAGCAGCAGCCCCGACTTGTAAAGGGTCCGGTAGGCGCGCTTGAGCGAGGTGATCGCGTCGGCGTTGAAGCCGCGGCGCTTCAATCCCTCGACGTTGATGCCGTAGGGCTGGGCCGTGTTGCCGGCCGCCATCAGGTACGGAGGAACATCCTGGAGAATGACGGTGCTGACCGCCGTCATCACGTGCGCACCGATGCGGCAGAACTGGTGAACGCCGGTAAAACCGCCGAGAATCGCCCAGTCATCGACCACCACATGCCCCGCCAGCGAGGCGTTATTGGCAAAGGTCACCTTGTTGCCGACCTGGCAATCATGGGCAATATGCACATACGCCATGATCCAGTTGTCGTCGCCGATCGACGTCACCCCCCTGTCCTGAACCGTTCCCAGATTGAAGGTACAGAATTCGCGAATGGTGTTGCGGTCGCCGATTTCCAGGCGGGTCGGCTCACCGGCATACTTTTTGTCCTGCGGCACTTCGCCAAGCGAGCAAAACTGGAAGATGCGATTGTCGCGACCGATCCGCGTATGGCCGCGAACCACGCAATGCGGGCCGATAACCGTGTTATCGCCGATCTCGACATCGGGACCGACAATCGAATAGGGGCCGATCTCGACATTGGCGCCGATCCTGGCGCCCGGATCGACAATGGCAGTCGGGTGGATCATGTTACAGATCCCGCTTTGCGCACATGAGTCGTGCTTCGGCCGCCAACTGGCCATC
The DNA here is from genome assembly GCF_051122455.1 of Dechloromonas sp. ARDL1. Lineage (NCBI taxonomy): Bacteria > Pseudomonadati > Pseudomonadota > Betaproteobacteria > Rhodocyclales > Azonexaceae > Dechloromonas > Dechloromonas sp. ARDL1. The sequence continues at coordinate 1,110,126 of NZ_CP168939.1, read as the reverse complement.
GACCCTGGCCTCGCCCTTGAACTTCCAGATGCCGCGCATCTGACGCTCGATCTCGACATGCAGATGCAACTGATCGCCCGGCATGACAGGGCGCTTGAAACGTGCCTCGTCGATACCGGCAAAATAGAACACGTCACTTTCGGTCGGTTTCTTTCCTTCGGTCTTGAACGACAGGATGCCGGCCGCCTGGGCCAGCGCTTCCATGATCAGCACGCCCGGCATGACCGGATGGTGCGGAAAATGGCCGACAAAAAAGGGCTCGTTGATAGTCACGTTCTTGTAGGCGTGAATCGATTTGCCAGGCACGACTTCGACCACACGGTCGATCAGCAGAAAGGGGTAGCGATGCGGCAAATGATCAAGAATTTCATGAATATCCATTTAATCAACCCTCTATATATTTTTGTTTAAGTTTTTTCTCAAGATCGGAAATACGATCCGCGAGTTTGGACAGGCGGCGAAGATGCGATGCGTTACGCAACCATTCCTCGTGCGTATCGATCGGGAATACGCTGGTATAAACACCGGGCTTCGCGATGCTCTTCATCAGCGTCGATCCTCCGGAAATCGTTGTCCCCGAGACGATGTTCAGATGCCCGGAAATCATCCCGGCACCGCCGACGATGCAATGCTCACCGAAGACCGTACTGCCGGCAACCCCAACACAGCCAGCCAACACCGAATTCCGTCCGATAACGCAGTTGTGTCCGATGTGGACCAGATTATCAAGCTTGCAGCCATCGTCGATAACCGTATCGTCGATCGCTCCACGGTCGATGGTGGTATTGGCACCGATCTCGACATCATTACCGACCCGCACGCGACCGATCTGGGGAATCTTCACCCAATCCTGGCCATCGGGAGCAAATCCAAAGCCATCAGAGCCAATCACCGCACCGGAATGAACAATGCAGCGAGCACCGACCTGACACTGTTCATAGACAGTCACCCGGGGATGGAACACCGTTCCATCGCCAATGCTCACCCCGTCACCCACGACGCATCCAGCACCGAGCACGACGTCTTCGCCCAGAGTTACGCCTTTGCCGATCACGACATTCGGACCCAGCGATGCGCTCTGCGGAATGGGAGATTCGGCAATCACCGAGGAATGGACGCCGGAAAAACCCGCCCGATAGGGATTCAGCAGGGTCGCCACCCGCGCGTAATATGCGTAAGGGTTGGCGGTAACGATGCGGGCACCGCCAAAATCGTCGACCGCATCGGCGCGCAGGATGACTGCCGATGCCTTGCAGCTTGCCAACTGATTCCTGAACTTCGGATTGGACAGGAAAGTAATATCGCCGGCCTCGGCATTGCCTACCGAAGCGACCTGATCAATGCGTGTTTGTGCATCTCCAAGCACATCGCCGCCCAAACGGGCGGCGATCTCGGCAAGCGTGAACGATATACCGTTCACGCTCATTACTTCGCTTCCGACAGTGCCTTGATAACGCGCTCGGTAATGTCCAGGCGCGGGCTGACCCACACCACATCCTGCAGGATCAGATCGTACTTGTCAGCTTCGGCAATCTGCTTGATTGCCTTGTTGGCCTTTTCGATAACAGCGGCATTTTCTTCGTTCTGACGCAGATTCAGGTCTTCGCGGAATTCGCGCTGGCGACGCTGGAATTCGCGGGAAAGCTCGCCAAATTCCTTTTCCTTGGAGCGGCGCTCGCTCTCGGCCATGGTCACCGAGTTCTTCTCCAGATTTTCCTGCAGACCCTGCAACTGCTTGGCCATGCGCTGCAAATCCTGATCGCGCTTGGCGAACTCACCTTCCAGCTTCTTCGCGGCCTTCTGGGCAGCTGGCGCATCGCGGAAGATACGCTGCGTGTTCACATAACCCACTTTGAGTTCGGCGGCGTAAGCACCCGTCACGAACAATGCAGACATCAGCGATGCCAGGACAACGGATTTAACTTTCAACTTGATACTCCTGAATTAAAACGTAGTACCCATCTGGAACTGGAAGACTTCGGCCCTGTCCGTGCCTTGTTTGTTGAGTGGTTTGCCGATACTGAACTTGAGCGGACCAATCGGAGAAACCCAGGCAGCAGACAATCCCGTCGAGTAGCGCAAGTCAGCAAAATCGACCTTCTCATCGCTACCAAATACCTGACCACCGTCAACGAACCATCCCATTCTGAACGACTTGTCCATGCCGGGCAAACTCCACAGCAATTCGGCATTGCCGACGATACGGCGATTACCCCCGAGACGGTACTGTGTTGACGTCGATGGATCGGTATAGATCGGGCCGAGAGATGAGGCCTTGAAGCCGCGCACCGAGGTTACGCCGCCCGCATAATAGTTCTTGAAGAAAGGCAAACCGGATGCACCGTAGCCATTTGCCATTCCGTATTCGCCGTTAAGCATCAGAGTGAACTTGGAATTGAGCGGTACAAAATGCTGAAGCTGGTAGCTGGCTCGGTAATACGTCAGGTCGCCCCCCGGTAGAGCCACCTCGAGCGAAGCACGCTGGAAGGTACCCTTGGTCGGGAAGAAGAAGCTGTCCTTGCCGTCGCTGGCCCAACTTAGCGTGAGCGGAACCGACAAATTAGACTGGCCAAACTTGGTGACGTAATCCTTGTAATACTGCGGTGTTTGCTCGAATGTTTTGATACTGGTCGAATCAAGTCCCAAGCCAATACCGATCGACTCCTTCTCACCGATCGGGAAGCCGAAGCGAATCGCCCCCCCCGTCGACGATGACGAATAATATGCCAGAGTCGTCGAGGTTGTATTGAAGGTACGATGGTAAACGTCAAAGCCCTGACTGACCCCATCCTGCGTAAAGTAAGGATTGGTGTAAGAGAAGACGTAGGTCCGGTAGGTTTTGGCCGAATTAACCTGAATCGCGACGTTGTTGCCGCTACCCATGAAGTTGTTCTGGGCAATCGAGCCGGAAAGGATGACCTTGTCAGTACTGGAAGTACCAAGGCCAAGCATCAGGTTCCCGGTCGGCTTTTCGGTCACATTGATATTGACATCAAGTTGATCCGACGTGCCGCTGACGGCCGGCGTCTCCACCGCCACCTCGGAGAAGAACCCCAGTTTGTCCACCCGCTGCTTCGATGCTGTCACCTTGTCGGCATCGTACCACCCGCCTTCCATCTGGCGGATTTCGCGGCGAATCACTTCATCGCGCGTCTTGGTATTACCGGTCACATTGACGCGACGCACATAAACCCGCTTACCCGGATCGACAAAAATCGTGAAGGCAACCTTGTTCTTGTCCTTGTCGATCTCCGGCGCCGCGTTGACGTTGGCAAAGGCATAACCTTCCTTGCCAAGCCGATCACTGATAGCTTTGGTGGACTGGTTCAGTTTCTCACGCGAAAACACATCGCCAGCTTTTATCATGAGCAGTTTTTTCAGCTCATCTTCGGCAAGCGTGAAATCACCGGCAACCTTCACCGACGAAACCTGATAGCGCTCACCTTCAACGATGTTCGCCGTAATATAGACATCCTGCTTGTCGGGAGAAATCGACACCTGAGTCGACTCGACGGCAAATTCCAAGTAGCCCTGGTTCATGTAGAACGACTTGAGCTTCTCGAGGTCCGCCGAAAGCTTCTGCCGCGAGTATTGGTCATTCTTGGTATACCACGTCAAAAAACCCGGCGTGGTCAATTCGAACAGGCCAAGCAGTTCCTTCTCGCGAAAAGCCTTGGCACCGATGATGTTGATCTGCTTGATCTTGGCCGCCGAACCTTCTTCGATATTGAAGTTGATGCCGACGCGATTGCGTTCCAGCGGCGTCACGGTCGTCGTGATATTGGCCGCATATTTGCCGCGCGTCAGATACTGGCGCTTCAGTTCCTGCTCGGCCTTATCGAGCAAAGCCCGGTCGAAGATACGACCTTCGGCAATGCCCGTCTCCTTGAGCGCCTTGACGATAACGTCCTTGTCGAATTCCTTCAGGCCTACAAAGTTGATGGTCGCAATAGCCGGTCGCTCCTGGACGACGACAACCATGACATTCTTCTCGACCTCGACCCGGACATCCTTGAAAAACCCGGTAGCAAACAAGGCCTTGATCGACTGTGCCGCTTTTTCGTCATTCAGGGTTTCGCCGACCTTGACCGGCAGATAGCCGAAGACAGTCCCCGCTTCGGTGCGCTGGATACCCTCGACCCGAATGTCCTTGACCGTAAAGGGTTCGAATGCCAGCACCGGCGAGGCAAATACGCTGGCAATCATGACGGACAATAGGGTTTTCTTCATTATTCAGCCGTAAAGCAGGCGAGATATATCGTTAAAAAAGGCGAAAGCCATCAAGGCGAAGAGAATGGACATGCCAATCTGCTGGCCGATTTCCATTGCACGCTCGGAGAGCGGCCTGCGCCTGACGACTTCTAGCATATGATACAACAAATGCCCACCGTCCAGAACCGGGATGGGGAGCAGGTTCAGGACCCCCAAGCTAATGCTCACCAGGGCCATGAACTTCAGATAATAATCGAGGCCAAGGCGTGCCGACTGCCCGGCATAATCGGCAATCGTGACCGGTCCAGAAAGGTTCTTCCACGACACCTCGCCGATGAGCATCTTGCCCATCATGACCAGGCTGAACACCGACTTATCCCAGGTTTCCAGCAGGGCCAGACGACCCGACTCAAAGAAACCATGACGAATGAAAGTACGCAGCTCGCGGCGACTTCCCGAATCCGTCTTGACCGCGACACCGATCTTGCCGACGGTCCGGCCCTTTTCGGATACTGGGTCGGGAACCACCTCAAACGTGAGCAGTTCATCGCCGCGGCGCACTTCAAGCTGTACGGACCTGCCCGCCGATTCTCGTATGACCGTGACAAAATCAAGCCACAAGTCGACTTCCCGGCCATCAACGCGCGACACCCTGTCTGCGGATTTAAGGCCGGCGCGCGCAGCCGGCCCACCGGAGACCACTTCACCAAATATCGGTGGCGTATCCGGACGGTAGAAACGAACACCCAGCCTATCCAGCGCCTCGCCCTCCCACCCTTGCTCGGCGACAGCTCGCAGATCGAGGCGGCGGAATGATATTTCCTCTTTGGCATTGACCACCTCGAGATCGACGCTCGCTTGATCGGCTGCCTTCTGCAACAAGAGCCAGCGGAAATCGTTCCAGGTAGCAACTGACTGCCCATCGACCCGGCGAACCTGTTCTCCATTCTGGATCGCAGCCACGGCGGCCGGAGATCCCTGAACAGGAGTTCCCAGAACCGGCAGCAACTCGTCGCTGCCGTGCATGAAAACCGCCCAATAAAGTAGGATGGCCAGCGCAAAATTGGCCAGCGGGCCAGCCGCAACGATCAGGCTGCGCTTGCCGACGCTCTGGCGGTTAAAAGCCCGATGCGCCTCACCTTCGGGGACATCGCCCTCCCGCTCATCGAGCATCTTGACGTAACCGCCCAACGGAAAGACGCTCACCGCCCATTCCGTGCCATCCCTCCCCAGGCGCTTCTTCCACAGCACACGCCCGAAGCCGACCGAGAAACGCAGCACCTTGACCCCGCACCAACGGGCAACAAAGTAGTGTCCGAGTTCATGGACAACGATCAGGACACCGAGAACGACCGCAAATGCAGCCAGATAGAACGGAACGTCGTTCACGCGAAAGTGCGTTCCCTGATCAGCCGCGTGGCCAAACGCCGCGCTTCGGCATCGGCTGCGAGCACGTCGGCCAGGCTCCCCTCCGGCCCAGCTGGAAGCGACTGCAACACCTGATCGTTCAGACGGGCAATCCCCAGAAAAGACAGCCGCCCTTCCAGAAACTCTGCTACCGCAACCTCGTTCGCCGCATTGAGAATCGCGGGCGCGGTACCGCCTGCACGCAACACATCGTAAGCCAGCTGCAGGCAACGGAAACGCTCGAAATCCGGCGCCTGAAAATCGAGACGAGCAATCTTGAACAGATCCAGCGGCTCGACACCGGCCGCAATGCGCTCCGGCCAGGCCATTGCGTAAGCAATCGGAGTCCGCATGTCCGGATTGCCCAATTGCGCCAACACCGAACCATCGACGTACTGGACAGCCGAATGGATGACGCTCTGCGGATGCACGACAACCTGAATCATCTCGGGAGGCGCATCGAACAGCCAGCTCGCCTCGATAACCTCCAGCCCCTTGTTCATCATGGTTGCCGAATCAACCGATATCTTCCGCCCCATGACCCAATTGGGGTGCGCACATGCCTGCTCGGGCGTTACCTGCTCGAGATCGGACAACGCCACGTTCCTGAACGGCCCACCCGAAGCGGTCAACAGGATTTTCTGGACGCCACATGCGGCCATGCCACGAGAGAAATCTGCAGGCAGGGATTGAAAGATGGCATTGTGTTCGCTATCAACCGGCAAGAGGCGGGCACCATGTTCACGCACGGCGTGCATGAACAGTTCGCCGGCCATGACCAGGACTTCCTTGTTGGCCAGCATTACCCGCTTGCCTGCCCTGGCTGCCGCCAATGTAGGTTCGAGGCCTGCGGCACCAACGATGGCGGCCATCACCGAGTCGGCCTCGGGCAAGGCAGATACCTCGACCAGCGCCTCTACGCCGTAGCGAACTTCGGTTTGCAGCCCGGCTGTACGACAGCGCTTCGCCAATTGCGCAGCCAAAGCGGCATCGCGCAAAACGGCAAAGTTTGGCTTGAACTCAACACACTGCTCGAACAACTTGTCGATCTGGCTATGCGCGCACAGGGCAAATGCCCGATAGCGATCAGGATGACGGCGTATGACATCCAGCGTACTGACTCCGATTGATCCCGTTGAGCCCAGAACGGTGATGTTGCGAACTGTCATGCCGAACGCTGAACCAGCAGCAAAAAGAGCGCCACGACCGGCAGCGTGGAGGTCAGACTGTCGATGCGATCCAGAACCCCACCATGCCCCGGCAGAATATTGCTGCTGTCCTTGATGCCCGCCTTACGCTTGAGCAGCGATTCAAACAGATCGCCAACGATGCTGACCCCGGTGACGATGAACAGGACAACGATCCACAGCGGTAGCGACAGCACCTGAATATCGAAAAGCAGCCGAACGACCAGACCGTAAACAACCACGCCGACACAGGCGCCGACCGCCCCTTCCCAGGTTTTTCCGGGACTGATCGTAGGTGCCAGTTTGTGCTTGCCGAAAGCTCGACCGGAAAAATAGGCCGCAATATCGGCCATCCAGACAACGGTAAAGATACCGAGCAAGGCAGCCGGACCCAAGGCGCGCAGCTGCACCATGGCGAGCCATGTCGGAATCAGGACGACGGCGCCGACCAGCAGCCCTCTCGCTCCGCCGATGGCCCATTTGCTCCTCAGCCAGAACGGCATGAGGATGAGCCAGAACGCCGCGGAAAGCCCATAGGCCGCAGCCACCCACGTCGATCCCAGACGAAATTCCAGCGACGACGGATCAAGTAGCGAAAGCGCCGCACAAATGGCGCCGACCAGCACACCAAGCGCCACCCGGGGTTGCGGCTTCCAGCACAGCAAAGCCCCCCACTCCCACGCGGCGATACCGATGAAGACTGCCACCAGCAGGGCCCAAGAAGACTGCGACAACCAGAACAGGCTGGGTAACAGCAGCGAGACCAGCACCAGCGCGGTGATGACGCGCGTCTTAAGCATTCGGCTTCACCAGTTGCTCACTGGTCCTGCCAAAACGACGCTCCCGCTGCTGAAAGGAGGCGATGGCCTTGCCGAATTCGGCGGCATCGAAATCCGGCCACAGGGTCGGGGTGAAATAGAGTTCGGTGTAAGCCAGTTGCCAGAGCAGGAAGTTGCTGATCCGCTCTTCGCCGCCAGTGCGGATGAACAAGTCCGGCTCGGGAGCAAAATGCATCGACAGATACGGTTCGAGATCGGCCTCCTGCCACCCGCCTGACTTATCGGGCTGGGCGGCCACCATCTTATTGACCGCCTGCATGATGTCCCAGCGACCGCCATAGTTGGCGGCGATGGTCAAATCCAGACGCGTATTGGCCGCCGTCTGCTCTTCAGCCTTGCGGATAAGATCCTGCAGGCGCGGCTCGAAACGGGAAAGGTCGCCAATCACACGCAAACGCACGCCGTTGCGGTCGAGCTTTTCGACCTCCTGCTCCAGCGCCTTGACGAACAACTGCATCAGCAGCGTGACCTCTTCCTGAGGGCGGCGCCAGTTCTCGGAGGAAAAGGCGAATAGCGTCAGATACTGGACGCCCTGCTCAAGGCAGGAACGCACCATCTCGCGAACCAGTTCGACGCCTTTGACATGGCCGGCCACGCGAGGAAGGAAGCGCTTCTTGGCCCAACGCCCATTTCCGTCCATGATGACGGCCACGTGCCGAGGCACCGCTGCCGCCTGCGGAACGTCGCGCGTCGAACTGGAAAAAAAAGCCATTCAGCCGGCTATCTGCGTGAAGCCGCTTAAACCTGCATCAGCTCGGCCTCTTTCGTGGCGAGCATCTTGTCGACTTCGACGATGAACTTGTCGGTCAACTTCTGGATATCGTCCTGTGCCTTGCGCTCGTCGTCTTCAGGGATTTCGCCCTTCTTCAACGCATCCTTGAGATGGGTATTGGCATCGCGGCGCAGGTTGCGAATGGCCACCTTCGCGCCCTCGCCTTCATGCTTGACGACCTTGATCATTTCCTTGCGGCGTTCCTCGGTCAGCGCCGGCATCGGTACGCGGATCAAATCGCCCTGCGAGGCCGGATTCAGACCGAGGTCGGAATCACGGATGGCCTTCTCGACCTTTTGCAGCATGTTCTTTTCCCACGGCTGGACACCGATGGTACGAGCATCCACCAAGGTAATGTTGGCGACCTGATTCACCGGAACCATGGAGCCGTAGTAGTCGACCTGGACGTGATCGAGCAAGCCGGTATGGGCACGGCCGGTACGCACCTTCAGGAGATCGTTCTTCAACGCCTCCAGCGATTTCTGCATCTTGTGTTCTGCGTTTTTCTTGATGTCTGCAATCATCTGTCTCTCCTCAGCAATAAACCAACGTACCTTCGTCCTCACCGCAGACCACGCGCTTAAGCGCGCCGGCCTTGAAGATCGAGAATACGTTGATCGGCAATTTCTGGTCGCGGCACAGCGCAAAGGCAGTCGCATCCATGACCGCGAGATTCCTGGAGATCGCCTCGTTGAAGCTGATCTTGTCGTAGCGCGTTGCCGAAGGATCCTTCTTGGGATCGGCCGTGTAGATGCCGTCGACCTTGGTCGCCTTCAGCACGATTTCCGCGCCGATTTCCGAACCGCGCAGTGCTGCAGCAGTATCGGTGGTGAAGAAGGGGTTGCCGGTACCGGCACCGAAGATCACGATCTTGCCTTCTTCAAGATAGCGGATGGCCTTGCCACGAATGTACGGCTCAATCACCTGCTCGATATTCAGGGCCGACTGCACACGGGCATTCAGACCGCATTGACGCATCGCGTCGGACAGTGCCATGGCATTCATCACCGTGGCCAGCATGCCCATGTAATCCGCGGTAGCGCGATCCATTCCGGTGGCCGTACCGGCCATGCCGCGGAAGATGTTGCCACCGCCGATCACGACGCCGATTTCCACCCCCAGGTCGGCGACCGCCTTGATCTCCCCGCAAATCTCACCGATCACTTTCGGATTGATGCCGTAGGCGTCGGTACCCATCAGGGCCTCGCCGGAGAGTTTCAGGAGGATGCGCTTATATTTGGGTGTGGTCATCGGCGTTCCTTTCAATTACTTCTTGGCAGCGGCGGCAGCGGCCTGGGCAGCGACTTCTGCAGCGAAGTCGTCAACCTTCTTCTCGATGCCTTCGCCCACCATGTAGAGCATGAAGCCGGCGACGGAAGCGCCCTTGGCCTTCAGCAGTTGCTCGATGGTTTGCTTGCCATCTTCGGCCTTGACGAAGACTTGCGCCAACAGGGTGACATCCTTCAGATACTTCTGGACGGTACCTTCGGCGATCTTTTCCAGCATGGCTTCCGGCTTGTTGTCGGCGCGTGCCTTCTCGATGGCGACGCGACGCTCGGTATCAAGCAGTTCGGCAGAAACACCAGAGGCATCGAGCGCCTTCGGCTTGGAAGCGGCGATGTGCATGGCCAGATCCTTGCCCAGCTGCTCGTCACCACCGATCACATCAACGACGACGCCGACCTTGGCACCACCGTGGATGTAGGGAACCAGCTTACCCTTGGCTTCGAAGCGAACGAAGCGGCGGATAGACATGTTCTCGCCGATCTTGCCGACCAGAGCGGAGCGGGTGGATTCGACGGTGCCCTCGCCCATCGGCAGCGCGGACAGCGCTGCAACGTCGGCCGGATTGTGCTGGGCAACCAGCGCCGCGGAGCCATTGGCCAGGGCGATGAATTCGTCGTTCTTGGCAACGAAGTCGGTTTCGGAGTTCACTTCGATGATCGCACCGGTCTTGCCGTCGGCGGCGATGCTGACCGCGACGATACCTTCGGCTGCGATACGGGCAGCAGCCTTGGAGGCCTTGTTGCCCAGCTTGACGCGCAGAATCTCTTCCGCCTTGGCCATATCGCCGTCGGCTTCGGTCAGCGCTTTCTTGCATTCCATCATCGGTGCGTCGGTCTTGCCGCGCAGTTCTGCAACCATACCTGCGGTAATTGCCGCCATATTTCTTTCTCCTGAGCTTATAAAACTGGCGGAGCCTGAAGCTCCGCCGTTACATCTTTATTTATTCAGCCGCTTCTTCGACTTCGACGAACTCGTCGTCACCACCGGCCGCCACGATGTCGGCAACCACCTGGCTACGACCTTCGAGGATGGAGTCAGCCACGCCGCGTGCGTAGAGCTGGATGGCACGGGAAGAATCGTCGTTACCCGGGATGACGTAGGAAACGCCTTCCGGAGAGTGGTTGGTATCGACCACGCCGATGACCGGGATACCCAGCTTTTCGGCTTCGGTGATAGCGATCTTGTGGTAGCCGACGTCGACGACGAAGATGGCATCCGGCAGGCCGGCCATATCCTTGATGCCGCCGATGGACTTCTGCAGCTTTTCCAGTTCGCGACGGAAGGTCAGCGCTTCCTTCTTCGGCATGCGCTCGAGTTCGCCAGCCTCAACAGCCAGCTCCATGTCCTTCAGGCGCTTGATGGAGGTCTTGACGGTCTTGAAGTTGGTCAGCATGCCGCCCAGCCAACGCTGGTCAACATACGGAGCACCGGCGCGCAGCGCTTCTTCGCCGATGATTTCGCGGGCTTGGCGCTTGGTACCGACGAACAGGATGGTGCCGCGATTGGAGGCCAGCTTCTTCACGAAAGCCATGGCTTCGTTGTACTTAACCAGGGTCTTTTCGAGGTTGACGATGTGAATCTTGTTGCGAGCGCCGAAGATGTACGGAGCCATCTTGGGGGACCAGAAACGGGTCTGGTGGCCGAAGTGAACACCGGCTTCCAGCATTTCGCGCATAGTAACGGACATAGCAATTTCCTTTTAAGGGTTGAACCGCCACCCGCCGGAAACGCCCGTCATTATTGAGTTTTGACGGACACCCTTAATCGGCGGATGTGTGGATTTTGGTTGCCTGCACCGTGCAGACAACCGTTTCTCGCGGCCGAAACGACCGAGAAAAACCTGCGGATTATAGCAGGAGAACGGGGAAGCCAACAGCCTCAATAACCATTTTGCTTCAAGGCCAGTAACTGCAGCATGCGCTCCAGATACGGCTGCCAGTCGGGCATTCGCAGTCCGAAGTCTTTTTCCAGCCGGCGACAGTCAAGGCGGGAATTCAGGGGGCGACGCGCCGCGCTAGGATACTCGGCCGAGGCGATCGGAGTGATCGCCTCCGGCTGCAAATGCAGGGCGAAGCCAGGCGCCTGAGCGCCCAGACCGACGACAGTCCGCGCAAACTCGCACCAGCTGACCGGCCGGGCCGCCGCCAGGTGGTATAGCCGGCTCTCGCCCTTCGCAAGGAGCGCCCCGTGACGCAGCATGGCCAGGGCAACGCCGCTGACGGTAGCGATCATCGCAGCCGGCGTCGGCGAACCGATCTGGTCATCGATCACGCTCAAATGCTCCTTCGTGCGCGCCAGGCGCAGGATGGTTTTGACAAAATTCTCGCCGCGCGCGCCAAACACCCAACTAGTACGAAAGATCAGCGATTTTCCGCCCGCAGCGCGGATGGCCTCTTCGCCCTCCAGCTTGCTGCGCCCATAAAAGCAGAGCGGCCCGGTCGGATCGCTCTCAACATAGGGCGCATCCTTGCTACCGTCGAAAACGTAGTCGGTCGAATAATGGATCAGCAAGGCCCCGCAACGCGCCGCCTCCTCGGCCAGCACACCCGGCGCCACGGCATTGATCTGGCGCGCCAGATCCGGCTCTGCCTCCGCTTTGTCGACAGCGGTGTACGCTGCTGCATTTACGACGATATCCGGACGCAGCTCGCGAACGACGGAACGAATACGATCCGTGTCAGCCAAATCACACTCCGCGCGCCCGCAAGCGACCACATCGCCGTGTGGCGCCAATGAACGCTGCAACTGCCAGCCGACCTGGCCATCCTTACCGAGCAGGAGAATCCTCATTACGACCCCGATGGGCTGAAAACCCGCACAGTATGCCATTTCCACGGGCCTGCTCTTTGCGAAACCAGCCCCATCATTTATCCTTCTTCATCCCTAACGTACCGAAAAAACCATGAGTATCACCATCAAGACCCCGGAAGAAATCGAAAAAATGCGCGTTGCCGGGCGTCTCGCCGGAGAGGTTCTCGATTACATCGAACCCTTCGTCAAGGCCGGCATCACCACCGACGAACTCGACAAACTTTGCCACGACTACATGGTCGATGTGCAAAACTGCATTCCGGCCCCGCTCAACTACGCCCCATCAGGCTACGACCCGTACCCGAAGTCGATCTGTACCTCGGTCAACCAGCAGGTTTGCCACGGCGTCCCTGGCGAGCGCATCCTTAAAAACGGCGACATCATCAATCTCGACATCACCACAATCAAGGACGGCTACCACGGCGACACCAGCCGCATGTTCGTGGTCGGCGAGGGATCGATCCAGGCCAACAGGCTGTGCGAGATCACCTTCGAATGCATGTGGCTGGGAATCTCCGTGGTTCGCCCCGGTGGCTTTCTCGGCGACATTGGTGCCATTATCCAGAAGCATGCCGAGAAGAACGGCTACTCCATTGTCCGCGAATTCTGCGGACACGGCATCGGCCAGAAATTCCACGAAGATCCGCAGGTCCTGCACTACGGCAAGGCCGGCACCGGCCCGAAACTGGAGTCGGGCATGATATTCACCATCGAACCGATGGTGAATGCCGGCAAGGCTGCCATTCGCGAAATGGCCGACGGCTGGACCATCGTCACTAAGGACCGCAGCCTGTCAGCGCAGTGGGAACACACCATCCTCGTCACCGATACGGGTTACGAGGTATTGACGCTGTCGGCTGCCTGCCGAGCAAAACCCGACTGGATTGCCTGATGAGCTGCGACGTCGCTGCCCTGCGCGCGGAAGTCAAGGCCAACCAGCAGCGGCTTCAGCAGCAATACGAACTCACCCACGACGCGTGCGCCCTGCTTCGCAACCGCTGCGCGCAAGTCGACAGTGTCCTGCAAAAACTCTGGCAATCGTTCGACTTTCCTGCCTCGATGGCATTGGCCGCGGTTGGCGGTTACGGCAGAGGAGAGCTCTTTCCTGCCTCCGACATTGACTTGCTGATCCTCCTGCCCCAGGAAGTCAGCAAGATTACCCAGGAAAAGCTCGAACGACTGGTGGGGCACTTCTGGGATATCGGCCTTGAAATCGGCCACAGCGTGCGCACCATTCCTGAATGCCTGGACGAAGCAGCGCGCGACATCACCGTCCAAACAGCCTTACTTGAAGCACGCCTGTTGACCGGCAATGCGAAACTCTTCGCAACCTTCGAGAAACGGCTGCGTGGCAACCTCGACCCGCTGGCGTTTTACGAAGCCAAGCGCCTCGAGCAGCGGGAGCGCCACCTGCGCTTCAATGAAACGCCCTACAGCCTGGAGCCGAACTGCAAGGAATCGCCCGGTGGCCTGCGCGACATGCAGGTCATTTTCTGGATGGCCAAAGCGGCTGGACTCGGATCCAGTTGGGCCGAGCTTCATCAAAACGGGGTCATCAGCGCGGAGGGCATGCGCATGACCGAAGCCTGCGAAGACTATCTGCGGCACCTGCGCATCCGCCTTCATTTCATGCTCGGTCGCCGCGACGACCGCCTGCTGTTCGACTACCAGAACAATCTGGCCGAGAAATTCGGATTTGTCACCAACACCGCGAAACGGGCATCGGAACAACTGATGCAGGTGTATTACCGGCACGCCAAATCGGTCACCGTACTCAACACCCTGATCGTGCAGAACATCGGCGCTGCACTGACACCAGAAATCGACCTCGTTCCGCAGCCACTCGACGACCATTTCCAGATGGTGGGCAATCTGCTCGACATCCGCGACGACCAGCTCTTCGAGCGCAATCCTGCGGCCATCCTCGATTGTTTCCTGGCCATGCAGGAGTGTCACGAACTCTCCGGCATGACGACCCGCACGCTCCGGGCACTATGGCGCTCCCGCGATCTCATCACGCCAGAGTTTCGCGCCAATCCGGAAAACCGGACGAATTTCCTGAAACTGCTGACCAGCGAGCGCGGTATCGTGCACGAGTTCCGGCGCATGAATCAGCTCGACATCCTGGGCAATTACTTGCCGAATTTCGGGCGCATCGTCGGCCAGATGCAGCATGACCTGTTCCACGTCTATACCGTGGATCAGCACATCCTGCAGGTCATGCGCAACATTCGCCGCTTCACGATGAGCGAATTCGCGCATGAATACCCGATGTGTTCCCGCATCGTCAGCGAGCTGGAGCGCCCATGGCTGCTCTACGTGGCCGCCCTCTTCCACGACATCGCCAAGGGACGTGGCGGCGACCACTCAGAACTCGGGACGGTCGATGCCCGTGAATTCTGTGTCGATCACGGCCTGAGTGAGGAGGATACCGAACTGGTGGTCTGGCTGGTCAGAAACCATCTGGTCATGTCGCAGGTCGCCCAGAAGGAAGACCTCACCGACCCCGAGGTAATCGCCCGGTTCGTCAAGCTGGTCGGTGACATGCGCCACCTTCAGGCACTCTATCTGCTGACCCACGCCGATATCCGCGGCACCAGCCCGAAAGTGTGGAATCACTGGAAAGGCAAGCTGCTCGCCGATCTCTACTACCAGGCCCAGCACCACATCACCCAGGGAAAGACCCCGGAAGCGCACGGCGTCATTGCCGACCGCCAGGCCGAGGCCATGCGTCTGCTACGCTACTTCGCACTATCCGACACGGTACATGAGCGCCTTTGGAAACAGCTCGACACCGTCTATTTCCTTCGCCATTCCGCCGAGGAAATCGCCTGGCACACCCGTTCGCTGCACTACAGGATATTCAACAACCAACCCGTCGTCCGCGCCCGCCCGTACCAGGAAGGCCAGGGCCTGCAGGTCATGGTTTATACGCAGGACCAGCCCGATCTGTTCGCCCGCATCGTCGGCTTCTTCGCCCGTGCCAGCTACAGCATCGTCGATGCAAAGATTCATACAACGGCGCACGGTTACGCTCTGGACAGTTTTGTTGTACTCGATGTGGAAAACCGCGAAAACGAGCGCGAAATGGTCCCCTTCATCGAACACGAGCTGGAGCAGCGTCTCTTGCACCAGTCGCCGCCGGATATTCCGTCCACCGGCCGCCTATCGCGCCAGGTCAAGCACTTTCCGATCAAGCCGGAGGTCAGCATTAGCAGCGATGAAAAGGGAACGCACTTCATCCTGTCGCTGATTGCCGCCGACCGCCCCGGCCTGCTCTACACGGTAGCCAACACCCTGGCCGAACACGGTGCCAACCTGCAAACCGCCAAGATCACGACGCTGGGTGAACGTGCCGAAGACGTCTTCCTGATCAGCGGCGGCGACCTACGGGATACCAACAACCGGATACGCCTGGAAACCGAACTGATGGAGCGGCTGAAGATAGGGTAGTCGCTGGTTGCCGGTCGCAAGGCGCCAGCAACTAACGACCGGCAACTAAACCGATAGCCCGATCGGTGGGCAGTTTTCCTGGCAGCCGACCAAGCGTTCGATGATGGTCCGCACACGCCCCATGGCATCGTGCAGAACGTGTTCGAGGCTTTCGAAATGGATGCCGTTCACGCTGTCGCCACGACCGGCTGCGTGATTGGCGACAACGTTGAGCGCTGCATAGGGCAAATCCAGTTCGCGGGCCAGCACGGCTTCCGGCATGCCGGTCATGCCCACCACATCGGCACCATCCCGTTCAAGGCGGTTGATTTCAGCGGCTGTTTCGAGGCGCGGCCCTTGCGTCGCGGCATAGACGGCATCAACCTTCATATCAATACTCAGATCTCGCGCAGCCTCCAGAATCCGCTGACGCAATGCAGCATCGTAGGGATCGGTAAAATCGACGTGATGAACCGGAGTCCCGTTGCCGTCGAAAAAGGTCGAGTTTCTCCCCCAAGTGTAGTCGATGATCTGGTGCGGTAGAACGATATCGCCCGGCTGCAGGTCGCCGCGTATCCCCCCCACGGAAGCAACCGAAATCACGCCGGAAACCTTGTGGTGATGCAAGGCCCACAAGTTCGCCCGGTAGTTGACCTTATGCGGCGGAATCGTGTGGCCATAGCCGTGGCGCGGCAGAAAAACAGCCGGCCGGCCGCAGATCTGTCCAAAGACCAAAGCGCCAGACGCTTCCCCGTACGGCGTGCGTACGACTTCGCGGTGCGAGACGTCAAGATTGGACAGCGTGGTCAGTCCGCTGCCGCCAATGATTGCCAGCATGTTATTCCTTTCTTTCCGCCAGCAGCGAAGCCAGCGTTGGCACCACGCGCTGCAGCGAGGGATGCGGTTTGCGGAGGGGCGCCACGCCGGCGGAACCCTCCTCGATTTTTCGATACAGCGCAAGACGCCGCTCCCCGGCAAACGGCAGTCCGCGCAGGGTTTTGTCATTGTGATAGCCAACCAGGGTATCGCGGCCGATATCCTTGGCCTGCCAGGCAATGGCCGTTCGATCGACGAAGTGCAAATGACCCACCGTCGGCAAGGTACTCGCCAATTCGGCAACCAGGCGATGAATCCTTTCGCGATAAACCGCCACCGCCTGCTGCCCTGCTGCGCTCGGCGCCGCACCGGTCACCTCGGCCGGCGCCCCCATCAACCAGCAGACGACCGTATCGGGCTGGAAGCGCTCGATCTCGCCCTTCTGTTCGTCGGACAGAACCGACAATTCAGCCTGCATCAGGGTCAGCCCTGCGGCAGGGACGCGCGCCCTGGTTGCCGCCAGGCATTCGGGCAGGGAATCCAGCGCCAGGACGGCGAGGCCGCGTGCAACCAGTGCGGCCGTCGAATAGCCGACCCCGCAGCCAATTTCCAGTATCCGCTGGCCGGGCAACAGCGCCGCCATCCAGTCGTAGTCTCCGCGCCGCACGTAGGCTTGGCCCTCGGCTTCCCAATAGGCCATGAATTCAGCGACTGTGTTACCGCTCACGCCCCATCCTTCATGGCATAAACGGCTGGCAGGTTACGCCAGACGCCACCGGCATCCATACCGAAGCCGAAGACAAAACGATCGGGAACGGTCAGGCCGACAAAATCGGCACTGATCGGCTTTTTCTTGCCATTGGCCTTGTCGGCGAAAACGGCTGTCAAAACCTCCGCCGCGCCCATGCGACTCAGGCTTTCCTTGACGGCTGCCAGGGTCACCCCCTCGTCGAGAATGTCATCAACCACCAGGACCGAGCGCCCCTTGACCGACGTCCATGGCGCGGTCCGCCACGAAATCTTGCCGCCCCGCGTTTCCGGGCCGTAACGTGTCGCATGCAGGTAGTCGAAATCCATCGGAAAGCCCAGGCGGGTCATCAACTGCCCACAAAACACGATACCGCCGTTCATCACGCACAACACGAGCGGATATTTGTCGGACAAACGCGCGCAGATCGCCGCCGCCACTTCGTCGACCGCCCGTTGCACGGTTGCCTCGTCGTGGATGACTTCGGCGTTCTCCAACATCGCGCTGGCTTTCTGCAAATCCATTCAGCGCTCCCGGTTCTTCAGATAAGCATCGAAAGCAGGACCAACCTCGGGGTGGCGCTGACCGAAGACCACAGTCGCCTGCAGGTAACCCAGCTTGGAGCCGCAATCGTAACGCGTTCCCTCGTAACGATAGGCCAGAACCTGCTCCTCGCTGAGTAGCGAGGCGATGCCATCGGTCAGCTGAATTTCCCCTCCCGCTCCCGGTGCAATGTTTTCCAGATGGTGGAAGATGCGTGGCGTCAGGATGTAACGGCCAACGACGGCCAACGTCGACGGCGCTTCCTCGGGCTTCGGCTTCTCGACAATGGCGTTGATCTGCTCGACCCGCTCGGCCACCGCCCGCGCGTCGACAATACCGTAGCTCTTGGTGTCGCTACGCGGCACATCCTGCACGCCCAGCACCGAACAGCGGTAATAGTCGTAGGTGTCGGTCATCTGCTTCATGACGGGTGGCGTGCCATCGAGCAGATCGTCGGCGAGCAGGACGGCAAAGGGCTCGTCGCCGATCACCGGCTTGGCGCACAGTACCGCATGGCCGAGCCCGAGTGCCTCGGCCTGGCGGATGTAGATGCAGTTGATGTTCTTCGGAATCATGTTGCGTACGAATTCGAGCATCTCATTCTTGCCGCGCGCTTCCAGCTCGCTTTCCAGTTCGTAAGCCTTGTCGAAATGATCCTCGATGGCCCGTTTCGAGCGGCCGGTCACGAAGATCATGTCGGTAATGCCGGCGGCGACCGCTTCTTCGACGGCATACTGGATCAGCGGCTTGTCGACGATGGGCAGCATTTCCTTGGGGCTGGCCTTGGTGGCCGGCAGGAAACGGGTTCCCATACCGGCGACGGGAAACACCGCTTTTCTCACTTTTTTCATGGTTCGACTCCCTCTTCGAGCATTTTCTTCAATTGCACTTCATCGATCACGGCAACGCCCAGTTCGATGGCTTTTTCCAGCTTCGAGCCGGCTTCCTCGCCGGCCACCACGTAACTCGTTTTTTTCGACACCGAGCCGGCGACCTTGCCGCCGGCAGCCTCGATCAAGTCCTTCGCTTCATCCCGCTTCAGGGTCGGCAAGGTGCCGGTCAGCACGAAGGTCTTGCCGGCCAGAAGCAAAGCCGCCACGCCGGTCGGCGGGGTCGTCGGCAAGACGGCCAGCAACTCGCTGCGGCGCAACGCCAGCGCAGCCAGCAAGCCACGATTACCTGGCCCCTTCAGCCAACCGGCCAAGGCATCGATGACCTCGCCGGAAATGCCCGCGCTCGACAAGGCCGCCGTATCGATCCCCTGTGCAGCCAGGGTTTCCCCATCGACCACAGCCGCCAACTGCCTGGCGCGTACCGGAGTCAGCCGGGGCACGCCAAGCGCTGCATAGAGCTCGCGCCACACCAGCTTCTCGGCCAAGCCGGGGTGCGGCGGATGCTCGTCGGCCGGCGCGACGCCGACCTCCGGACAAAGCAGGTCATCTACTGCTTGCACATTGCGTTCTTCGGCGAAAAAATCGGCGATGGCTGCCGCCACGGTCGCGCCGATATCGGGCAATACGGCGAGCAGTGGTGCCGGTGCACGGCGCACGCGCTCGACACTGCCCAGCCAGTCGGCCAGGGTCTTGGCGGTCGACTCGCCGACATGACGGATACCGAGGGCAAAAAGCAGACGGGCCAGACTCGGCCGGCGGCTGGCGGCAATGCCATCGAGCAGGTTCTCGGCCCAGCGCGTCGGAACCTGACCGGCCTTAGCCGTTTCCGGTACGGTTCCGTCACGCTCGTCGGCCCGGCGCTTCATTTCCAGCAGGTCATCCAGCGTCAGCCGGTAGAGATCGGCAACGCCATGCACATAGTCGAATTCGACCAGGCGCTCGACGTAGCGCTCGCCGAGACCTTCGATATCCATCATCCGCCGGCTGGCGAAATGCAGGATGGCCTGGATGCGCTGGGCGCGACAGGAAAATCCGCCGGAGCAGCGCGTGACCGCTTCGCCCGGCTCACGCACCACGTGGGCGCCACACACCGGGCAGGCATCGGGCATCGTGAAAGGCCGGGCAGCGGCCGGCCGCCGTTCGGCAACGATACCGAGCACTTCGGGAATCACATCGCCGGCACGACGCACGATTACCGTGTCCCCAACACAGATGCCGCCCTTGCGCTCGACCTCGTCTGCATTGTGCAATGTCGCGTTGGTCACCGTGACGCCGCCAACAAAAACCGGCGCCAGGCGGGCAACCGGTGTCAGTGCCCCGGTACGGCCAACCTGAATGTCGATGGCCTCGACCACCGTCTGCGCCTCCTGAGGTGGGTACTTGTGCGCTACCGCCCAGCGCGGTTCGCGGGTGCGAAAACCCAGGCGCTGTTGCAAGGCCAGGCTGTTAACCTTGTAGACGACACCGTCGATATCGAAGGGCAGGCTGTCACGCAGGGCCGCGACGCGACTGTGAAAATCCGCCAACGCGCCGGGCCCGCGCAGCACGGCACGGTGTTCGCACACCGGCAGCCCGAAACCGGCCAGCGCATCGAGTACGCCGGCATGGGTTTCCGGCATGGTCCAGCCTTCGACAGCGCCGAGACCGTAGGCGAAGAAGCAGAGTGGCCGGCTCGCGGCAACGGCGGGGTCGAGCTGGCGAATGCTGCCGGCGGCCGCATTGCGGGGATTGACCAGCGTTTTCTCTCCGTGCAACTCGGCCTGGGCGTTATAGCGCACCAGATCGTCACGCCGCATATAGACCTCGCCGCGCACCTCGAGTACCGGCGGCGCATTGCCCTTGAGGCGCAAGGGAATCTGGTGCAAAGTTCGCAGGTTCTGCGTTACGTCCTCGCCGGTCGAACCATCGCCACGCGTCGCTCCACGCACGAAAACGCCTTTTTCATAACGCAGGCTGACGGCCAGCCCGTCGAATTTCAGTTCGGCAGCATACTCGATGGGTGGAGCGGATTCCGGCAAGTCGAGTTCGCGCCTTACCCGAGCATCGAAGTTACCCGCCCCGCTCGCCTGTGTATCGGTTTCCGTCTGGATCGACAGCATCGGTACATCGTGACGTACCGGATCGAATTGCGGCAGCGGGTGCCCGCCGACACGCCGGGTCGGCGAATCCGCCGACTGCAAGGCCGGGTATTGCCCTTCGAGTTCCTGCAGTTCGCGGAACAGCGTGTCGTACTCGGCATCTGCAACGGTCGGCGCATCAAGGATGTAATAGGCGTGATTGTGCCGCTCCAGTTCCGCGCGCAGCCAGGCTGCGCGCTCGGCTGCCGCAACCGGTGCCGTCATCAGGAAAACAGCCGCAGGGCCTGGGGCGAACCAGCGGCCAGGCCGAAGCCGGCCATCGTCGCCTGCGGCTTGCCGATGAATTCGCGACGAATATGATCGAGCTGCGAATCGGACAACGGCTGGCGATTGTCATCGACCAGCGCCCCCTGCAGGGTATCGGCAAAACGCTTGGCGACCTCTCCCATCTGCATGAACACACGCTCGCCGTGATCGACGCGCGGCACATCAAGCAGGAAAGTCAGGCCATGCGTACTCATGCTGCGCAGCGCATCGGCAGAAAACGGCGTGTTTTCGAAATTCTGCAGGCTGAATTGGGCGCGCCCCGCATCGTCGTAGCGCGTAAACAGACCATCTACGCCAAGCACCATGCCGGCGGCCTCGGACAGGGCGCGAATCTTGGTTCCCGGAAAGGCAGCCCCGCGGCTGACCAGGTTCAGTCCGATTTCCAGATCGACAGCGGCGCAAAAACGGTCGATTTCGGCCGCCTGGTCAAGTACGCGCGACGAGGGCATATCGGCCACCGCCATCAGCTCGTCGGCGAGCGCCTGCATGGCATTGCCGAAAACGACCATGTCGCCCTCGGAGACGGGGCCGAGGCGATTGACCAATTGCAGGCCGACGCGCAGGCGACGCACCTCCAGTTCGCTATCCGGCGAAAGGCGTTGCCATTCGCGGCTCTTCTCATTGAAGCCAACCCAGAGAACCGGCTTGTTCAAGCGCTGCAGCGCCGAACGCTGGGAATGCAGTATCTGGATCGACGACACCGGCTCGACAAGCTCCATGGCCACGATATATTCGAGGCGGGGATCGAGCAGTTCGGCGGGAACATCGCCCGCCTCGACTTCAAGGTCAGCATCGGCCGCTGCGGCGCTTTCCCCTGCAATGGGCATGGGCGGCTTGGCAGCGACTGCGGCAGGTGCTTCGATCACCGGCGGCTCGGGCATCGGCTCCACGGTCGCTGCCTGCAGCATATCGTCGCTAGGCTCCGTCGGCGTCGGATCGATGAACATCGGCTCGACTCGCGCTTCAGGCTGTTCCGGCGCCTCATTCCTGATTTCCGGCTCGCTGCGCGCTACCGGCTGGGCAACCGGCAATTCCTGCTCCGCCCTGCCCCCCTTGGCAAGCAGAACGTCCTCGTGCTGCGGTTTCATGACCGCCTCGGCAATCTTGCGCTGCCGGAATTCCTGCCACTTGTTGTAGCCAAACACGCCCGCCACCGCGGCAGCACCCAGCCCAATCAAACCCATCTGCAATTCGGTCATCTCGATCTCTTCCCGGGAGCGCCTCAGGCAGCATCCCTCATCTTCAAGGCTTCTTCGATATCCACTTCCACCACGCGCGAAACACCGGATTCCTGCATGGTGACGCCGACCAGCTGCTCGGCCATTTCCATCGCGATTTTATTATGGGAAATGAACAGGAATTGGGTTGCTCCTGACATTTTCTTCACCATGCCGCAGAAACGCTCGGTATTGGTGTCGTCGAGCGGCGCATCGACCTCGTCGAGCAGGCAGAACGGCGCCGGATTGAGCTGGAACATCGAAAAGACCAGCGCGATCGCCGTCAACGCTTTTTCCCCGCCCGACAGCAGATGGATGGTCGAGTTCTTCTTGCCCGGCGGCTGGGCGATAACCTGCACGCCGGCATCGAGGATTTCGTCGCCGGTCATTACCAATTCGGCACGGCCACCACCGAAAAGCTCCGGGAACAATTGGCCGAAATGACCATTGACCGTATCGAAGGTGCTCTGCAGCAGGTCACGCGTTTCGCGGTCGATGCGGCGGATGGCGTTTTCCAGCGTTTCCATCGCCTCGTTCAGGTCGGCTGCCTGCATGTCGAGGTAGCCCTTGCGCTCGGTCGCCGTTTCAAGCTCCTGCAAGGCAGCCATGTTGACCGCCCCCAGTTCGGCGATGGCATTCGACAGACGGGTAATTTCACCTTGTAGCGCCGGCGGACGCGCCGTGCCGAGTTCGGCCTGCAACGCTTCCTCGTTGGCCCCGGCTTCGAGCAACTGCAGCGCGAACTGCTCGGTATTGAGCGCCGCCGCCTGTTCCTTCAATTTCAGGTCGCCGATACGCACGCGCAAGGGCTCCAAGCCCTGCTCGATCTTAAGGCGCTGTTCGTCGAGTGCGCGCAAGGCATTGGTGGCGTTTTCGAGTGCGTCCCGCTTGCCGGCAAGGACCAGTTCGGCCGCCTGCCGCGCTTCCAGCGCCGCCTGGAGCTGACCTTCCATGACATCCGGCGGCGCCGCTTCGACCTGCTCGGCGCACAGCGCCCTGTCCTTCTCGATGCGGGTCAGCTCACGCTGTGCCATGGCCTGCTGGGCAAAGACATCCTGCAGCTTGCCATCGGCCTCGCGCAGCGAGAACTGCGCCTCGCGCAAGGCACGGTCGAGATCGGCGTTGCGCTCGCGCTCGGCACGGACGGCGCGCTCGCATTCATCAAGACGCGACTGCGCGCCGGCGACCAGGACGCGAATGCGCGACAGGCCATCGCGAATCTCCTCGATGCGCTCGTCGGCCGCCATTTCGCGCTCGCGCTCGCCCTCTTCCTCCTCGGCAAGTTCGGCCAGCTGCTCGGAAATCCTTTCCTTCTGTTCCTTGTAGCGCTCGATGGCCTGGGTCATCTTCAGCACGTCCATCTGCGCGACATGCACGCGCTGCTGGCGGTCCGTCACGTACTGGCGGATTTCGTCCATCTCCTCCTGCTTGTCGCCGACCTGCTCGTCGAACATCGCCAGTTGCTCGCGCAGCGACTCGGAGCGCTCCTCGGCCAAGGCGATGCCGTCGGCCAGCGTCTCGATCTCGCGCTGCCGTTCGAGCAGGCCATGTTCGCCGGCATCAGGGGCAAAGAAGGTGACGCTGGTCGCCGTGACCAGATCGCCGCCCCGGGTCACGATCGCCGTCCCGGCTTCCAGCGCGGCGCGTCCGGCCAGGGCATCGGCCAGTGTTTCGGCCGTGCGCACCGGCGACAGCCAATCCGCCAGCACGGCGGCGAGACCTGCATCGTCGCAGCGCAGGCGCTCGGCGAGAGACCCGCTGGCCGGCCGAAAACGCCCCATATCCGTGCTTTCCGGCAGGGCCACGGCCAGCCGCGCTTCGGGACGGTCATGCAGCCATTCGTCGAGTTTGGCCGGATCGTCGCAGGCGATGGCCGACAGGCGCTCGCGCAGCACCGCTTCGACGGCCTCTTCCCAGCCGGCCTCGACATGAATTTTTTGCCACAGCGGCGGGACGGCCTCCAGGCCATGACGGCGCAGCCACTCCGGCAGTTGGCCGGTTGCCTGCGTCTTGACCTGCATCTGCTCCAGCGCGGCACGGCGGGCATGGCCGGCGGCCAGCTCGCGTTCGAGTCGCTGCAATTCGGCCTGCGCCTCGCGGCGGCGGGCTTCAAGCTGCGGCATTTCCTGCTGCAACTGTTGCAACTGGTCCTGATCGCCAGCAAGCTCCTCGCGCAACAGCGACAGTTCTTCTTCCTTTTCGGCGAGTTCGAGCTCGTCCGGTGCGTCGCCGAAGGTTTCTTCGCGCAGGCGTTCGCGGCGCTGGGTGATGGCCTGCAGGGCGCGCTGGGCGTGCGATTTGTTCGTCAACTCGACTTCCAGCTTCTGCTCGCCGTTCGTCGAACGCGTCTTCAGTCGCAGCAGTTCTTCCTGTGCTTGGGCGTGGTCTTCCTCAACCTGCGGCGCCAGGTTCATTTGCTGGTGCAGGCGCTCCTCAGCTTCCTCGACGCGCAGGCGGGTGATTTCCTGCTGCTCTTCCCAGCGCAGACGGTCTTCGGCCAGCTTTTCGGCGGTCGCCGTCCAGTGCGCCAGCTCTCCCTCCAATTGCACGAGACGCGCTTCGAGCTGACTGCGCGACTCGCGGCGATGGCGGATTTCAGCCTCGATGCGTGCCACTTCGGCATTGGCCGAATACATCTCGCTCTGCGCTACATGCAGCGCGTCGCCGGCAGCAAAGTGCGCCTCGCGGGTTTCCTCGGCACGTGCCTCGGTTTCGCGCAATGCCGCGCTCTGCGCTTCGAGATCGGTCGTTGCGCGTTCGACTTCGAGTGCCAGTCGCTGACGTTCGGCCTCCGCTTCGCGCTTCTTCAACAACCAGAGCAACTGCTGGCGCCGGACCAGCTGCTCATTGAGCGCCTGATAGCGCCGTGCCACTTCCGCCTGCGCTTCCAGGCGACCGATCTGGTGACCGAGTTCCTCGCGGATATCCTCGACGCGCAGCAGGTTTTCGCGCGTATCTTCGAGGCGGCCCTGCGTTTCCTTGCGGCGCTCCTTGTAGCGGGTAACGCCGGCGGCCTCCTCGAGAAAGACGCGGAGATCGTCCGGCTTGGCCTCGATGATGCGCGAGATCATGCCCTGGCCGATGATGGCGTAGGCGCGCGGCCCCAGCCCGGTGCCCAGGAACAGGTCGGTGATGTCCTTGCGGCGGACCTTCTGATTGTTGATGAAATAGTCGGACTGTCCGGTGCGCGTCAGCACGCGCTTGACCGACAGCTCGCCATACTGCGACCACTGCCCCATCGCCCGACCAAGCGAGTTGTCGAATATCAGCTCGACCGAGGCGCGCGACACCGGCTTGCGGTTAGTCGAGCCGTTGAAGATGACGTCCTGCATCGACTCGCCGCGCAGCTCCGAAGCCTTGGACTCGCCCAGCACCCAGCGTACGGCATCCATGATGTTGGATTTGCCGCAGCCATTGGGGCCGACGACCCCGACCAATTGCCCGGGCAAGGCAACGGATGTTGGATCGACGAAGGATTTGAAGCCGGCGAGTTTTAGTTTGGTCAGGCGCATGGTTTATTCCGCCCGGCGCACCATGCCGCACCGCAGCGGGGGGCGTATGATAGCATCCATGACACCGACGCCTTAAACGCTTCATGGTCGCCAACCCGAGGGCAAGCGCATGAACTCCGACGATGTTTTCCTCACCCGTGCCGTCGAATTGGCACGATGCGGCAGCGAAGCCGGCGATGGCGGCCCCTTTGGCGCCGTCATCATCCGTGATGGCCAAATCATCGCGGAAAGCTGGAACCGGGTTGTCGCCGACCGCGACCCCACCGCCCACGCCGAAATTTCCGCCATCCGCTCGGCCTGCGCGCAACTGGGTGATTTCCACCTGACCGGTTGCACCCTGTACGCCTCCAGCGAACCCTGCCCGATGTGCCTGGCAGCGGCCTACTGGGCGCGCATCGAGCGGGTGGTTTTCGCCAACAGCCGCAGCGAGGCCGCTGCCATCGGCTTTTGCGACGACGCTTTGTACGACGAGCTGCAACGGCATTTCACCGAACGCGGTATCGTCATGGAACACCATCCGCTGGCGGACGCATTGGCGCCGCTGATCGCCTGGTCCCAAAATCCGACCCGCGTTGCCTACTGAGCCGACACCCGATGTCGCCCGACATCATTCCCCATCGCGCTGAAACCCTGCAAGTACTGCGTTTCATCGCCAGCGAACCGATTCTGATGCTGAGCGGTGACGACGAAGGATACGGCTCGCGCTGGACGCTGGGCGGACAGCAGATTCAGCCAGCCATTGCCCGTTATCTCATGGAGTCGGGCTTCATCGCCGAAACGGGGCGCACCGAATTCGGGGCGCGTAAATTGACCCTAACCCCAAGCGGCGACCTGTTTCGTGAACAAGGCCTGGTCTGGTGGGCCAGCCTGAGCCTGTTCGAAAAAATACGTGTCACCCTGCTCGGCTAGCGCCAAGCCCGCCGGGCAACAAGTCATCCCGCCGAGCGCTGCTCCAGGAACTCATCGGCAAACTGCTCGCCGACTTCAACGAACGCCACCTGCTTCAGGTTGATGCCGAGGTTCCTGTCCTCTTCCTGAATGTGCCGTTCGAACCAATAATCAACATAGCGAATCAGGCTGAACACATCGCCCCCCGGATTCTCCATGTCATCAAGCATTTTCCGTATGCCACGCAGCATGGCTCGATGCTTTTCGCCATGCCGACGGAAATCGATCCCCGCCTCGCCGGCAAGCCGCTCCTCGGTTCTGCAATGCGCCGTCAGCGTCGCAAAAAGCGCCTCGGCCTCGTCAGCCCGGTAGGTATTATGCTCAATACATGACGCCTTGAAATTATCAAGTTGCTCAAAAAGATGCGCATGCTGTTCGTCGATTTCCGGAATATCGATCACCAGCGCACTCGGTAAATAAGACAGGAATGAACTGCGCATACCCCCCCCCGAATCAGCAGCATTGCATTCCGACCGGATACAAAGTCGGACGCCTGCCAAATTTAGACGAATGTCACAGTTTTAACAATATATCCTTGGGAATAGGTTCAAGGCCTTCGTTCGACGCGGAATTCGAGGCGGTTGCCGTAATCGTCGTCGGCATATCCCTGAAATGCCCGGCATGAGATCGCGGTCCAGCGTGCAGTCAGCACGCGCCCGTCGCTACAACGGACAATCCCGCTCCCCGTCTCGCCCTCGCAACTCCCCGAGGGTACAGCCGATTGTGCAGGCGCCATCTCGCCATCACAGCGAAGCCGACCTTCCCGATCAGCCAGTGCAAAACGCCCGCCACCCTGCGCATTGCCCGGAAAAGCCTTGCCCCGCAGCTCGCCGGAAACGTCGCTGAGCGTGCCGCGTGCGTGATAGCCAAAGGCACAGGCCCCCAGAAGCATCGGCAGGACAAACAAGGGCAGCGTAAAGCGTCGGTTCATGAGGCAGGCAAGTCGTTTTCGGCGATAATCAGCTTTTTACACCCATTCGACGTCCGACGTGAATCCGCACCTCGCCCAACTTCAGCCTTACCCCTTCGAAAAGCTGCGCGCCTTGTTTGCCGGCGTCACACCGAACCCGCAATACAAGGAAATCAAGCTTTCCATCGGCGAACCTCAGCATGCCACTCCGGCATTCATCATGGATGCGTTATCCGGCGGACTGAAAGGCCTTGCCAACTACCCGACAACGCAGGGCATGCCCGCCCTGCGCCAGGCCATCGCTGGCTGGTGCCAGCGCCGCTACGGACTCGACCTGAATCCGGAAACCGAAATTCTGCCGGTCAATGGTTCCCGCGAAGCGCTGTTCTCCTTTGCGCAAACGGTCATCGACCCCAGCCGTGGCCACGTCCCGCTGATCGTCAGCCCGAACCCGTTCTATCAGATCTACGAAGGGGCCGCCTACCTGTCCGGCGCCGAACCGCGTTTCCTCAACAACCTTCCGGAAAACGGATTTACCTTCGATTACGATGCCCTGTCGGAAGCTGAGTGGGCCCGCGTCCAGCTGTTCTATGTCTGTTCGCCGGGCAATCCGACCGGCAAGGTGCTGTCGCTGGAAGACTGGAAGCAACTGTTTGCATTGTCCGACAAATACGGCTTCGTGATTGCTTCCGACGAGTGCTATTCGGAAATCTATTTTGACGAGGCCAACCCGCCGATCGGCGGCCTGCAGGCCGCCAAGCTGCTCGGTCGCAACAACGAACGCCTGGTGATGTTCTCCAGCCTGTCCAAGCGCTCCAACGTGCCGGGCATGCGCTCGGGTTTTGTCGCTGGCGATGCGGCCATCCTCAAGAAATACCTGCTCTTCCGCACCTACCAGGGCTGCGCCATGTCGCCGCCAGTACAAACCGCCTCGATTGCCGCCTGGAATGACGAGGCACACGTACTCGACAACCGGAACCAGTACCGCGAGAAATTCGCCGCGTGCACGCCATTGATTTCAGAAGTGCTCGGCACCGGCATGCCGGACGCCAGTTTCTACCTATGGGCCAGAACACCGATCACCGATACCGAATTCGCCCGCGGACTGCTCGAACACTATAATGTCGTGGTTCTGCCCGGCAGCTTCCTTGCCCGCGAAGCGCAAGGGGTGAATCCGGGCGCCAATTTCGTCCGCATTGCGCTGGTTGCCTCGCTCGCCGAGTGCCTTGAAGCCACGCAACGCATTCGTCAATTCGCACAACAACTGTAACCAAGAGAGAACATCACATGAGCCATCCCCTGCAAGCCACCATCGACGATCTCTGGGAACGTCGCACCGAACTGAATACGCAATCCGCCGACGCCATCAAGGTGATCGAGTCGGTCATCAGCGACCTGGACAGCGGCAAGCTGCGCATCGCCGAAAAAATCAACGGCGAGTGGGTCGTCAACCAGTGGGCCAAGAAGGCCGTTCTGCTCTCCTTCCGCACCCGCGACAACCGCGTCCAGGAAGCCGGCGATGTCCGCTTCTACGACAAGGTCGACACCAAGTTCCAGGGCTGGACCGAGGAGCAGTTCAAGGCCGGCGGTTTCCGCGTCGTACCGGGCGCCTTCGCCCGCAAGGGTTCGTTCATTGCCAAAAATGCCGTGCTGATGCCCTCCTTCGTCAACATCGGCGCCTACGTCGATGAAGGCACCATGGTCGACGCCTGGGCCACCGTCGGCTCCTGCGCCCAAATCGGCAAGAACGTGCACCTCTCCGGCGGCGTGGGCATCGGCGGCGTGCTGGAACCGATCCAGGCCGGCCCGGTCATCATCGAAGACAACTGCTTCATCGGCGCCCGCTCCGAAGTTGTCGAAGGCGTTATCGTCGGTGAAAACTCAGTGATTTCGATGGGCGTCTATATCGGCCAGAGCACCCCGATCTATGACCGCGAAACCGGCGAAATCACCTACGGCAAGATCCCGCCGGGCTCCGTCGTCATCTCTGGCTCCCTGCCGAAGGATGGTGGCAAGTACAACCTGTACGCAGCGATCATCGTCAAGAAGGTTGATGCGCAAACCCGCTCGAAGACCAGCATCAACGAGTTGCTGCGCGCCTAAGTCACGTTCCACCACGAAGGTCTTGCGATGATCCTCGACAAACTGTTCCAGCTGATGGCCGAAAAGCAGGCTTCGGATATCTTCATTTCCGCAGGCGCGCCAATCCACATCAAGATCCAGGGCAACACGATCCCGGTCAACCAGCAGATCATGCTGCCGGACATGATCGAGAAAATCGCCTATGAACTGATGTCGCCGGACCAGATCAAGACCTTCGAGACGACCTGGGAAATGAACCTCTCGTTCGGGGTGCCGAATGTCGGCAACTTCCGGGTCAACATCTTCCGCCAGCGCGGCTCGACCAGCATCGTCGTCCGCTTCATTCTGGGCAATATTCCGGCGCTGGACGAGTTGGGCTTGCCGAACATCCTCGGCGAACTGATCATGGAAAAGCGTGGCCTGATCCTGATCGTCGGCGCCACCGGTTCCGGCAAGTCGACGACCCTGGCCTCAATGCTCGACCACCGGAATGCCAACCGGTCTGGGCATATCCTGACGGTCGAGGACCCGATCGAGTTCCTGTTCAAGCACAAGAAATCCATCGTCAATCAGCGCGAAATCGGCATGGACACCGTGGATTGGCACGCAGCACTGAAAAATGCCATGCGCCAGGCACCGGATTGCATCCTGATTGGTGAAATCCGCGACAAGGACACCATGCAGGCGGCCATCGCCTACGCGCAGACCGGCCACCTCTGCCTGGCAACCCTGCACGCCAACAACAGCTACCATGCACTGAACCGCATCATCAGCTTTTTCCCGGCAGAAAACCGCCCGGCATTGTTCCTCGACCTTTCCGTCGCCCTGCGCGCCATCGTCTCGCAACGCTTGGTCAAGAAACCGGACGGCAAGCGCATCCCGACCTGCGAAATCATGCTCAACACGCGCCACATCAGCGAACTGATCGAACGCGGCGAAGTGCAAGGCATCAAGGACGCCATGGAACAAACCCTGGCCCCCGGATCGCAGACTTTCGAGCAGGATCTGTTCAACCTGTACAGCGCCGGAACCATTACCATCGACGAAGCTCTCGCCAACGCCGATTCCCCGACCAACCTTTCCTGGCTGATCAACAACTCGGAATTCGGTTCATCCAACGGTAAGGACGACAAGAAATCCGACATTGCCCTGGAATTCGACAGCACCAATGAAGGCGGCGCCTCTTTCAAGGAGTTCACGCTCAGCCTCGCCGACCACGACGAAGAAAACACCTGAATGTCCGACCCCACCTTTGAACTGGCGAAAGAACTCATCGCCTGTCACTCCGTCACGCCCGAAGACGGTGGCTGCATGGAAATCATCGGCGCCCGACTGAAGCCGCTCGGCTTTACCCTCGAAACCATCAACCGCAACGGCGTCACCAATCTGTGGGCACGACGTGGAAACCAGGCTCCGCTGTTCGTTTTCGCCGGCCACACAGACGTGGTGCCGACCGGCCCACTCGACAAATGGACCTCGCCGCCCTTCGCCCCGGAAATCCGCGACGGCATGCTCTATGGACGCGGCACGGCCGACATGAAGTCCTCACTGGCCGCTTCGGTGACCGCCATTGAAGCGTTCGTCGCGGCACACCCGGACTTTTCCGGCTCTCTGGGCTTCCTGCTCACCTCCGACGAGGAAGGCGATGCCACCGACGGGACCGTGATCGTCGTCGAAACCCTGAAGGCACGCGGCGAAACAATCGATTTCTGCATCATCGGCGAGCCGACCTCGGTCGACACACTGGGCGACATGATCAAGAACGGCCGCCGCGGCTCGCTGTCCGGCGTCCTGACCGTCAAGGGCATCCAGTGCCATATCGCCTACCCGGAAAAAGGCCGCAACCCGATCCACGAAACCGCCCCGGCCCTGGCCGAACTGGCCGTCACCGAATGGGATCGGGGCAACGAATACTACCAGCCGACCACCTGGCAAATTTCCAACATCCACGGCGGCACAGGCGCCACCAACGTCGTGCCTAGCAGTGTCGAAGTCAAGTTCAATTTCCGCTTCTCGACGGCGAGTACGCCAGAAGGGCTGCAAGCCCGCCTGTGCGCCATCCTGGACAAGCATAAGCTGGACTACGAGATCAAATGGACGCTCGGCGCCCGCCCCTTCCTGACCGGACGTGGCCCGCTGGCCGATGCGGCAACGGCGGCGATCCGCGAAGTGTGCGGCATCGAAACCGAACTATCGACCACCGGCGGCACCTCCGACGGCCGTTTCATTGCCGACATCTGCAAACAGATGCTGGAAATCGGCCCGGTCAACGCCACCAGCCACAAGATAGACGAGTGCATCGCTGTCGACACCTTCCCCAAACTCTCCGCGATCTATCGCCGCATCCTCGAACAGACCCTGACCGCATGAGCACCACCGCTTCCGCCGAACTGATCACCGTCCGCGACTATCTCCGCTACGCAGTCAGTCGCTTCACCGCCGCCCGCCTTTTCTTCGGCCACGGCAGCGACAATGCCTGGGATGAAGCCGTTTACCTCACCCTGCATACGCTGAACCTGCCACTCGACCGCCTGGAGCCCTTTCTGGATGCGCGCCTGTTGCCGCATGAACGCGAAGCGCTGCTCGACATCTACCACCGTCGCTGCCAGGACCGCCTGCCGGCCGCCTATCTCACGCACGAAGCCTGGCTCGGTGAGCACCGTTTCTATGTCGACGATCGCGTCATCGTCCCGCGTTCCTTCATCGCCGAACTACTCGACGAACAATTAGCTCCGTGGGTCGACGACCCGTGGGCCATCGAGTCGGCGCTCGATCTGTGCACAGGCTCCGGCTGCTTGGCTATCCTGACCGCCCTCGCCTTCCCCAATGCCGAGGTCGCCGCAGTAGACCTGTCGCCCGAGGCCATCGCAGTGGCGGAGCGCAACGTGGCCGACTACAGTCTGTATGAGCGCATCGAACTGATCCGCTCCGATGCCTTCACCAAGCTCGAAGGCCGCAAATTCGACCTGATCGTCTCCAACCCACCCTACGTCAACGCCGAATCGGTCGCCGCGCTGCCGCCGGAATACCTGCATGAGCCGGAACTGGCGCTCGGCTCCGGCGAAGACGGTCTTGATTTCACGCGCATCATCCTGCGCGAGGCAAAAAAGCACCTAACCGACAACGGCATTTTGGTCGTCGAGATCGGCCACAACCGCGACGCCCTGGAAGCATCCTACCCGACGCTCCCCTTCACCTGGCTCGACACCGCAGCCGGCGACGAATACGTCTTCCTGCTTCACGCCGCCGATCTACCCGGCTAAGCCTGTCGCTTGGCCCTTCTGTACAAACTGCCCAGCCCGTTCGAGGTCGAAACGGGCACGGTGTTGATGCATGAGCCCCCCTGGGCGCGCGCTGGCGAGCTGCGCGCCCAATTGCTTGACGAGAGCTATCCCAAACCCTTCGTCATAGATAACGGGAAGTCGCGCTTCCTGTATTTCAATGTCCGCCTGATGCAGAGCGAAATGTCGCTCAAGGCGCCGAACGACCTAGCCATCCGCTATACGCAGAAAATGATGGCCTTCCTGCTCTTTCAGCCGCGCCCGAAACGCATCGCGCTGATCGGCCTGGGTGGCGGCTCGCTGGTCAAGTTCTGCTACCACCGCATGCCCGGCACACACATGACCGCCGTCGAGCTCGATCCTGAGGTCATTGCCTTTCGCGACATTTTACGGCAAATTGTATTTCGCTTGACGAGCGTTTTTTTTGCGGGACATAATAAGGTCTACAGCATAACGTATTGCATACTATGAATGTTGAGGAGAAGCGCTACAGCTACCAGGTGTACTACCCGAACGAAGACTCTCTCGTGAGGGCTGGGTTTGCACGGGTGGCTCACTTGCCCTGCATTCTTGACTCTCGTCTGCGTTACCACCGACTGGCATCTCGCTTCATTCAGGATCGCGCACTTGGCCTATGGGAACCGGTTAATCATGGTGAGGTGCCCCGCGCCCGTCCCCTTGCAGATAAGTCAGTTCGAGGTATTGCATTCGCACTTGCCAATTGCTTGGAATGGGGGGAGATCCGAGGAGTGGACTTCTTGACTGCCGAGTACGTCCAGGACCTCCTCGGACGCTACCAGCACGAAATGCTGAAGGGGAGTTGGTCTGCCACTGGGAAGGGCTTGGAGGCCTCTACGATCAACTTCAGGGTTGGCATCGGGACCCAATACTGTACTTGGCTCGCCGACAAAAAGTTGCGAGGTCCATTTGTAATTCCTACCGAAATCCGCAAGCTTCCTCCAAATGGTGGGCGCTTTGGCGCTCCCCCAAAACGTGACCAATACGAGACGCGCCAAGGTAAGGTGCAGGTGAAGAAGACTCGTCTCGCATTTCCTTCAGAGCAGGACATCGGCAGATGGCTCCATTCAGCCTATTCCAAACCAGAAGTTGGCTCGACCGTGGGCTTGATGGCCGAGACGGTACTGGATACGGCCCTGCGCGAGGCGGAGATATGCGGCCTGAGAATCGACACGCTTCCCTGGGAGCCTTCGGAGTGGAGGGTCGCCAGCCGTGATGTTCCTCTGGAACAACAGATGGTGCTTCTTGACGTCCGGTTCGGCGCCAAGGGTCCCCAGTACGGAACGGACCACGGCGACAAGATCGGGCCAGAGAAGCCCTTCAGGATACCAATGCCGCTCGCATTGAAGCTGCACGAGTACCGCGAAAAAATCCGCCCGAAGGTACTCGCCAAGGCGATCAAGAAGGGGAGAACCCTTGCTGCGCAGCAGCAGATTCGTGACGAGGCTGTCCAGCTCTTTCTCAACCCCAAGACCGGCCGTAAGTACACAACAAGCCAGTTTTACGATGAGTGGCGGCGTACCCCTGGCTGCCCGAAAGGCTGGTCGCCCCACAAGGGACGGCACTGGTGGGCGTGCCAGACCTTGTGGAAGAGGATGGAACAGCAGCGGGAAGCCTGGCTCGCCGCTGTCGGCAGGGGGCTGGAGGATACGGTCCGGCAGTCTGTTCATGCCAGTGTGATGTCTGTCATTCAGATAGAAATCAAGTCGCAGCTGCGCCATGTCAGCTGGGAAACCTCAATGATTTACCTTCAGTGGGTGTTTGATCGACTTGGAATTGCTCACAACGTACATGACAAGTATCTGCAGAGCATCGCTGACGATGAGGATGACTCGGATTGAGCCTGAGAGACGTCAACAAGGACCATCTTGCCGAACATATGGAGGAGCCCGGTCGGCTGACGCTTGTCTCGTCCGGGGCTGAATTACCCGATCATCAAGACCCGCTCAAATTCTGGACGCTTCATCCGAAGGAGAACACCTTCGTTGATCTGGCCATTTTCGCGCTGGGTCAGAATGAGCCAAGAGGAAATGGAGGCGGAACCTGGCATGGCGCTTTCTCGGGTCGCCCACAGTTGATCCATCAACTCGCTCCCGCCATACGTACGAACCTTCAAGGCAAGGCGAGCCGTACCGCCAAGGAGGCATTGATCAGCTTGCGCGAATGGTGGCGTGTGCTCGACACCGTCGAAAGGGACGCTGCACTGGCCGGGCAGCCGATGGATCGGGTGGAGGATGTACGTCAGCTTACGCGGGTACATTTCTTGTACGCCTCTGGCGAAAAACATGGGGCACGCGCGCTACAGCCAAACAAGCTTACTGCTTTTAGGTATTGGGTGAACCTGACCCTGAAGTCTATCAATGAGCGGCAGATCCATAACTGGGTAGTGCGCAAGAAAGCCGCCCCCCAACTGCCTCTACCGCCTGAGGATCAGTGTACCGACCTGCGCATTGCCCTGAAGCAGGAGTGGTACGCCGTCCTCAAGCAATGGGCGGTCATGGACCGAGTCATGGCTGACAGTCTCTGCCCGACCACCACCGAGGAGGAAGATTTCCTGAAGCATTGGCGTTGGTTACAGGACGCACAGCGACGCACTGGCAAGGTACTTCCCACACCTGTCGAATTGCGGAACGGGCTCGACGACAAATACTTCACTGCCCAGACTGGGCTCAGCCTCGTCACGATGCGCGCTGTTCAGTTTCCGAGCCGCTGGGAAGTTGACGCGGCCTTCCACCAATGCCTGGTGAATACCGGATGGAACCTAGCCACGCTATTCTCCCTGGACGCGCTTACGGATTTCCTCCGCGACAACGAATGGGACCCCGCTCGCTACTTGCTGATCGGGTCGAAGGCCCGTGCCGGTGGAAAGGAGCAAGTAGTAGATGGCCTCTGGAAAACTCGCTACGGTCCCGGCTACATCATTAAGACGCTACTGGACCGCAACGCACCTCTGCGCGCTCAACTTCAGAATAGGTTAGCAGCAGAGCGTGCCACGTACGAGCGGATGCTGCAGGAAGGGGCTGGTGCCGAAGTTCTGACGCAACAACTGATTGCTATTCAGACCCTTGAGGAAGGCTGTCGCAGCGTCTGGCTCTACGTTGATCATTACGGGGAGATCAATTGGCTGATTCATGGGCAGTCAAGTTACACAATAGATGGTACGCAACGACCGTTCCTCACTGCCTTCCTGAATCGCCTTAACCGAATCCGCGATGCCAATGGGAAGGTGGCGATTCCCCATGTCAGGCCGAAGGACTTCCGCAACATGTTCGCCCTCTACGTTTGGCGGATCAGTGGGGGCAACATCCTTGACGTCATGGCAGCTCTCAACCACGCTTGGCTGAAGACAACTGACGACTATCTCAATCAGAACATACTGAACGAGGAACGCGATGCCGCGATCCTGATGTTCCTCAATCTCCTCTTCGCCCAATTAGGCGATGGCCGCCTTGACCTGACGATCCTCGCCCACCAACTCCGCTATGGCACTGTAACGCCAGAAATGGATCGGCGTCTGGCTGAGTACCGCTCGCTGCCGCGTGCATGGCCAGGTATTGGCTGCAAGGATCCTCGCCACCCACCCGCAGAGATTCAAGGCACCTCCCTCGTGCCGGTTTGCCCAGGTGAGCGCTGCCTGCTGTGCAAGCCCAACGCCGTGATTCTTCCGGAGGCGCTGGACTTCGTGTCCCGGCGTGTCGAGGAACTGCTCGCATACCAGTCTGCCGTTCCGATCACGGCCTTCCAAGGCGTGCCTGCCGACGAGTTGGCCAACGCTCTCCTCGTTTTGCGGCTGTTCCCGCCAGAGGCGGTAGAGAAGGCGCGCACACGTTGGGCGACAGCTATCGAAAACGGACAACATCGCGTGCCCGGTCTACGGCCGCACGCAGAAAAGAGGATTGTATGAGCGAAGAAACCCTTCCCGTCATGCCTCCAGCCCCAGCAGCTTCCGGATTTGACAGTGGACGGATGCAAGTATCCTTGCTGTTTCCCGAAGAGTCACTGCAACACCTGTCCCGCGAAGATGCCGCACGCTGCCAAGCCCTTCTGGGGCACGGCGAGGTTTGTGGTGTTTGGGAAACATCCGAGGCAATGATTGGAGATCGCCGTCTGGCGGATCACGCAAAGCGAGTCCGTCTACGCGACCGGATCAACGCCTTTATTCCAGAGGACATCGAGTCGTCGGCAGAGCTCGATATTCTCCTTGATGAGGGCACCCTTCAGCTTACTCGCTATGCGCTGCTTTTGAGGCTCGCACCTTGTGGGATGCGCCATGGCAAGGGTCGCCCGCTCGACGCCACGGTTGTGTTGAACAGGGTGTACGCCGATGTTCCCCCTATTCTCGCCAGGGCTATCATCCGCAAGCTCGCAGCGGCCAATCCTGCCGCCACGGGACTTCTCGTCCACCTGGCTGCGGAGGACGTGATCGAGTTTCAAAAGGTCAGAAGCCGCCGGAATGAATTCGACCGGATGCGGATGATGATGGAAATGGGGCTTTGGCATGACGTCCCACCGAAGAATGATATTACCCGCACCACAAACCCCAAGGGGGAGCGCGAGACCCCCGTGCCCCTCGAAGATTCCTCTGAGTACCAGCCAATCCCCGACGATTACCTCGAAAAAATGGGGCCGCGGGTCCTCTGGGTCGTGGAGGAACTTGGTCCCAACCTGATTCACTTGCTAGAAGCCATCCCGGAACTCTTGGCAGGCAGCGCTCGCCATGGAAAACAGGTGCCCGGGAGAAATGTCGTAAGTAGTACGACGGGAGCAATGATCCGCCTCGCCAACTACTTCGAGCAAAACGTATGGCGCGACAGTAACGGCGATCCGCTCGCGGCCCCGTGTTTCCCGCTAAAGATTGGCGATGCCTACGGATTTGCGAAAAATTGCAATGTCTACGAATGGCCGCCTCGTACCTTGGCGCATGTGCATAACCTGTCCGTTACCCTCCAGGCGGCACACCTCTGGATCGCCCTGCTGGCCATGGCCGGCCGAGACAGCGAGGTCCAAACGCTAACACGTGACTGCGTTTCTTGGAACCGCAACTGCAAGCAGTACGTGAAAGGCAAAACCTACAAGTTAAGCCCGCTCCTGGCCGGCGAAGAGCGCGACTGGCCAGCGCCGGAGGCCCTGGTGCTCGCCTTGGGCCAGCAGCGGCGCCTAGTCGAAGCGTGGGAGCGAATTGCTCCCGTCTGGCCAAAGAAGACGAAAAAACGGGATTTCACAGTCATCGAGGGCGACCACCTCTGGGCGTCACTGGGGCGAAGCGGCAACGGCGTGGACGAGCCTCTCGTTGTTTCAACAGCGGCGCTTATGCAGTTAGCCAGGCGTGTCGGCCTGACGGACAGGCCGGGTGACATTAACCTTCACGCACATCGGTTTCGCAAGACTACCGCCCGGCTCGTAGCCATCGCCGCAGTCGATTCTCCTCGCATCCTCAAGAAGCTACTGGGCCATAAGGACATTGCGATGACGCTACATTACATCCTGGCCGACAAGGCCATCCAGGCGGAAATACTCAAGGTGGAGAACGAGCTACGCATCATGCGGGCCAAGGGTCTCATTGAGGACATCCATGCTTCCTTGCACAATCCTGGATCCACACCCTACGGTGGCCACGGCGGTGGCGCCATGCCTCGTCTCACGAAGATGGTCGCCGAGTATGAGCAGGAGTTGCACCGCCAGGGTAAGGAGTGGGATGCCGAAGACGCCTACGAACTGGCGCGCGTCATGACCGTCAATGGCCGCTACTGGCGCATCACGGCACCCGGCGTGATCTGCCTCAAACCCGCCGCTCGCAAATCTGGCCCCTGCACCTGCGATTCCAGCTGTGAGAACCGTGTGGAGGACGAAACCGCCCGGCGGGATGTCCTCGAAGTCATCGAGGTGCTGATCGACCATGGTCGGCGCGCTCTCGCAGAGAACGATCTGATCTTGCTGTCCCGCACAGTTACCGACCTGGACAGGGATCTGCAGCGTTTCGGGGACATCGCTGCCCAGTACAGCAACCATCACGACATTCGTAGCTTCCGGGAGGCGCTTGTATGACCAACCGATACGTGGAGGCGGCGCGCAAGCGCGGCGAGGCACGAACCGCCGAGGTGGAACGCAAGGTCAGGACGGCTATGGAAACCATCGTGGCCGAAATCCAAGACAACGATGGCATCTACCCCCATGCCAAAGGCAGACTAAGCAAGAACGAGTTTGCGCGCCGGGCCGGCATTAGCCTGACAACCTTGTTCACCCCGAAGCAGAAAGAACTCGCTGAAGAGGTTAACCTATGGCTCGAAAAGCTTCGGAAAACCGAGACGATAGGGACGAAACGTGTGCGCCGCGAGTACAAGGAGCGGGCGGCGGACTGGGAGGAGCGCTACAACCTGATTGCAGACAACCTCTGCAAGGCTGAGCTGGAAACCCAGGCGGCCGAGGCCGAGCGTGACAAGGCACTCGCCAAGGTGCAGGAACTCGAACAGCAGATTGCCGCCCTCCTCGAACAGTTGCGCCTCGCCGGTGCGTCGAATGTGAAGCCTTTCCCCAAGGGAGGAAAATCCTGATGCCACGCCCTTCCGTGATACCGGGCATCAAGGCTCGCCTTGAGGAATATCTCGACCAAAGAGAGGCCGAATTCCTCGCGCAAGGAGATGATGCCATGCCGACCCTGCCGGTGACGCCGGACGGCAAGGTCAATGTGCGGGCCTTGGCCGAAGCGATTGGCCTCAAGCAAACCCAGGAGAAATATCTCTACGAGCGCAAGGAACTGACCGATCTCATCAACTGCATCGCCGAGGGGCAGGGGGTGCTGACCATCGGGTCGCGGGTCAACCAGACGGATGCGGACAAGGCGATCAAGGAGCGCTTGATTCGGCAAGCGAAGAGTGTTCAAGAGTCATCCCAGGCGGCGGTGGAAGCCGTGGCTGCCCAGGAGGAGCTACTGGAGCGCATCCGCACACTTTCGGCCGAACTGGAGGCATCCAAGGCCGAAATCGGTCGGCTGCGTGCTCGATTGCAAGCCGTCGAAAACGGTATCTGGGTAGCCGTGCAATGACCGGCGGCTTTGCCTTCGACTCCGAAGTGACAGTCACGCGCGTGGTCTCCACGCTGGAGTACGGCACGATCTTCGTCGGAGAAACCCCTGTCGGCGAGAAGGTGCGCGTGCGTTACCTTGGGCGGCGTGAGATGCCCGTCGTGGGTGATACCTTCACCATTAAGGGGCAATGGGCAACCTTCACCGACAAGTATCGTCGTGTCCACCACCAGGTCGAAACCAAGGTGATGAAGCGCAGGGCGGTACTTGGAGACCTGCTCGCGCCTTTCCTCCAGCGTATCCCCAACGTTGGCCCACAGAGGGCGGAACGCTTGATGCGACGCTACGGTCATGATCTCATCGAGGTCCTGGACGACCCTGCGCGCATGGCCGAGGTCGCCGAGGTCCTGGAGCCGGGCAAGCCGGCGCTCGCAGCACGTATTGCCGCGCAACTGTTCTCCTCTATGGCCGAGAAGTCGGCGGCCGACCAGATCAAGCTCGCCGAGGCCGACTTCCTTGTCATGCTGGAGAAGGTCGGGCTGCGCGAACCACG
This sequence comes from Dechloromonas sp. ARDL1, assembly GCF_051122455.1. Taxonomy (NCBI): domain Bacteria; kingdom Pseudomonadati; phylum Pseudomonadota; class Betaproteobacteria; order Rhodocyclales; family Azonexaceae; genus Dechloromonas; species Dechloromonas sp. ARDL1. The sequence continues at coordinate 1,069,232 of NZ_CP168939.1, read as the reverse complement.
TGTCGCCAACCAGCTCTGGCGCTTCTGTGCAGGCATCGACGCCATCGAGCGACTACTGCGCAACCCCTATCTTGCCGCTCATCTTACCTCCTGGAAGGTGGCGGATCGCGTGGGCAAGCTGCTGTTGCGCAAAGATCACCCGGATGCCGATCTCGACAATCATCCCGCACGCTTCATGGGTGCGCTGGCAAGCGTCTGGCGCGAATTGCTGGCCAATGGCGATAGCGCCGTCACCGAAGCAGCCTTGCGCGAGATGCTAGCCAAGCGCGGCGTAGATGCCGACTTGGCCCTTCGCCATGCCGAAGGGATCGGCAATCTCAGGCGTAGCGGCAAACTTGTCCGCGCGCCAGGTGCCGCTTGGATTGAGGACGAGGTCGCAAGGATGCTCCGGATCATCGAGGCGACCCCGGCCAGCCTGGCCATCCCTGACGAACAGCGGCTCGACCAATTGATCCGCGATGCCGAGATGGCATGCGAACTGCGCCTGACCGTCGAGCAGGCCGGCGCGTTGCGCCGGCTCATCTGCTTGCCGCTTGGAGTGCTGCAAGGCGGTGCCGGCGTCGGCAAGACCACGGTGATGAAGGTGCTGGCCTACATTTGGGAGCGGCAACGTGGCAACGTGGTGTTTGGCGCCTTGGCAGGCAAAGCAGCGCTGCAGCTTTCGCGCGGGGCTTCGACCCACGACGCCCCTCGTCTGGCGCATACGCTGGCGCGGCTGATCGGCATGCTGGAGCAGCAGGCCGCCTACGAGGAGAACCCGCAGAACGGGCGCCGACCCGACGTGGAGTTCAACAGCAGAACCCTGCTGGTTATCGATGAGGCGGGCATGATGGATACCCCCACCTTCTACCAGCTGCTAAAGCTCCTGCCCAAGGGCGTACGCATCCTGCTTGCCGGCGACGACGGTCAGTTGTTCCCTGTGGCATTTGGAAAGATATTCCACGACCTTGTCGCAGAGGGGTCGCGTGTTGCAACGCTGACCAAGGTGCTGCGCCAGGCGGAAGACAGCGCGATTCCTCTGGTTGCCTGGCAGGTCAGGAGCGGCCATGCCCCGGTCCTGCCGGCCTGGAATGGGGAAGCCAAGGGGGTATTCCTGATCGACTCCCAACGCCTGGCCAGGCTGGCGCGCACGGACGACTTCATGCTGATTGCAGCTCGCCGGCAGACCGTTGACGAATGGAACCACAGCGAGGCCATGAAGCGGCGGAATGATGCCACGCCAACCCGCCGGCTCGGGCCTCTGGCCACTGTGGCGGTGGGTGACCCAATCATCATCACGCAGAACAGGTACAGGCATGGTCTCTTCAATGGCCTGCTCGGCACGGTAATCGACATCGCCGGCGAGCGGGTCCAGATCCACTTTGACGGCGAAAACAGTCCGCGTGACTTGCCGGAGGAAGCGGAGGCAGATGTCGATCTGGCCTACGCTATTACCTGCCACAAGGCCCAGGGAAGCGCCGCTGCCACGGTTGTTCTGATGGCAGACGATGGTGCGCTGGTGACCCGGGAATGGCTGTACACGGGCATCACACGGGGCCGCGAGTTGATCCTGCTCAATGTCGAGGATCAGGGGAGGCTTGTCGAGGCGGTGGCACGGCGAACCGAGAGGACGACCGGGTTTGCTTTCTAAGAAGCGGAGGCGGGGTCAAGCGGCGTGGAATAAATGGGAGGGTATTGGGTCCGCTCCTGAATTATTGTTCTGAGTTCGCCAGACTTGGATCGTTCTTACGCAGAACGCATCCTCTCCAGCACTTCCCAGCGCTCCAGCAATTCCAGAAGTTCGAGCTCAATTGCATCGAGCCGAGCCTTCAACTCTGACACAATTTGCGGCGTCTCGCGGTAGAGGGCGGGGTCGGCGAGGCGCTCGTTTAGCCTGGCCTGCTCCAGCTCCAAGGTTTCGATGCGCTCCGGGATCGCCTCAAGTTCACGGCCTTCCTTGTAGGAGAGCTTGGTCTTCGGCTTATCCGCTTTCACGGCCGACACTGATGCTTCTTTTGGTTTCTCGGCCTTAGCTTTTGCAGGCGTGGCATGTCGGGCGCGATACCCCTGCCAGTCGGCGTAACCGCCGGCAATCCCGATCCATCGACCTTCGCCCTCGTAGCACAAGGACTGCGTGGCCACATTGTCCAGAAAGGCACGGTCGTGCGATACGAGGATCACCGTGCCAGTGTAGTCTTGTAGCAACTGTTCCAACAGTTCGAGCGTATCGATGTCGAGGTCGTTGGTGGGTTCGTCCAGCACCAGTAGATTCGCAGGCCGTGCGAAAAGCCGGGCCAGGAGCAAACGGTTGCGCTCGCCTCCAGACAGGGCGGAAACCTTAGCCCTTGCACGCTCGCTCGGGAACAGGAATCCCTCCAGATAGCTAATAACGTGTTGGCGGTGACCGGCAATTTCTACGTAATCTGAGCCCGGTGAAATGGTGTCGATCAGGCTCTTCTCGTCGTCGAGCTGGTTACGAAACTGGTCGAAGTAGGCCACCTCCAGTTGGGTGCCTTGGTGAATACGGCCGGAGTCGGCCTTGAGGTCACCGAGAATAAGGCGGATAAGCGTGGTCTTGCCGCAGCCGTTCGGGCCGATAAGGCCAAGCTTGTCGCCGCGCATGACGGTAAGCGAGAGGTCCTTGATGAGGTGGCGCCCGCCGAAACCGTGGCTCACCCCTTCCAACTCGGCAACCAGTTTGCCAGAGCGCTCACCGGCATCGAGGGCAAAGCCTACCTGGCCCACGCGCTCCAGACGCGCGGCGCGTTGCCGCCGCAGATCCTCAAGACGCCGCACGCGCCCCTCGTTGCGGGTGCGGCGCGCCTCGATGCCCTTGCGGATCCAGACTTCTTCCTGTTTCCAAAACTTGTCGAACTTGCGATTGTGAATGGCCTCAACCTCAAGCTGCTCCGCCTTCTTCTGCTGGTAGGCGCTGAAGTTGCCTTGGTACTCGCGTAACTGACCGCGATCCAACTCAATGATGCGGTTGGCGACGTTGTCGAGGAAGCGGCGGTCATGGGTGATGAAGAAGAGTGCACCGGTGAAGGCGACGAGCAGTTCTTCTAGCCAGGAGATTGCCTCGAAATCGAGGTGGTTGGTAGGTTCGTCGAGCAGCAGGAGTTCCGGCTCGCCAACCAAGGCCCGGGCCAGCGCCACGCGTTTCTTCTGACCACCGGAGAGGGCATCGACCTGTGCGTCGGCGGGCAAATCGAGGCGGCCCAGGGTCTCCTCCACCCGGCTGTTGAGACGCCAGGCGTCGGCGGTTTCCAGTTCGTGGCTGAGTCGATCCAGTTGTGCGAGATCGGCCGCCTCGGCTGCGTGGCCGACACGGTGGGCCACGGCGTGGTATTCGGTGAGCAATCGGTGAGCATCGCCGACGCCCTCGGCCACTGCCTCGAACACCGTGTGGCCGGGCTTGAATACGGGCTCCTGCGGCACGTAGGCCAGCCGTAGACCGGGCTGGCGCCAAACATCTCCCGCATCTGCATGAATCTCGCCTGCAACAATCCGCAGCATGCTAGATTTTCCCGTGCCATTACGGCCAATTAACCCGATTCGTTCCCCCTTCTCCAGGACCAGAGACGCACCATCCAGCAGGGGCCAGTGACCAAAAGCCAACTCTAGTTTGCTCAAAGTAATAAGAGGCATAAATGTCTATCCCTGCTACGCTGCCAAAACCATCGAAGGGCTGGATTTTACAGGCCATCTTGTGCCTCATCCCAATAACTGCCGACTCAGCCAGCCCTAACGCCGTATCGGTCGAGGTCACATCACCCTACCCACCTTGCTGAACGAAATCCGGCACTGAGCGGAGGGCTGTCAAGGGGACCGTGGAATAAATGGAGGGGACCCGCCCTGCGGGGAGGGGCCGTTTATGCCGCGAAAGCCCCTTTACAGGCCGTAGCGACCCCATGCTCTGTGGCAAGGGGTGGGGTTCGTTTCAATAACCCCACCCCCTGCCACGCGGCGAGCGCGGGGTATGGGGCGGAGCCCCATGGTTCTATGACCGCTCGTTTCCGGGCAGGGTGTCGGCTAGGCTTGCCAAACGAGGAAGAGGCCCAGGGCAACCAGCATGCCACCCAGGATCGCATTCATGACGCGACGGGCCCGGGATGAGATCAGCCGTTGCCCCAGAAGATGGGCGCCCCGCGCAATGGCGAGTAAGGGCAAACCGGCGCCAAGGCCGTACAGGAACATCAGCGCCGCCCCAAAACTGGGGCTGCCGTTCATGGCGACGGCACTTAGTATGCCGATGAGAATGGGCGTCGCACAGGGTGCGATTGCCAAGGTGAAGAGGAAGCCGACCATGAAAGCGCGACCCATCCGAGGGACGAATTGCTTCAGGGTCGAAGCGCGGGACAGCCAGGGGATGTACAAGGTAGGGTGCAGCCGGACCACACCGAGAAGGTCCAGTCCCATGATGAGCGGCACCGACGCGAGGAGCAGCCGCAGCGTCACCGGCATCTGCCCGAAGACCCAACCGAGCGAGGCTGTCACCGCTCCCATGGCCGTCGTGGCACTTGCCATGCCAGCGATGAAAGCGAAGGCGATCCGGCCGGAGCGGGAACCCCCTTCCGGGTGCAAGCCCGCCTGCCCCAGGTAGCCGAGGGCGGCTGGGTACATGGGCAGGCAACATGGATTGAGGGCAGTGGCCAAGCCCCCGAGTAGCACGAGGGGAATCAATAGCGGGGAACCGCTCTGGAGCCAAGGCGTCAGCCACTCGGCAATGCTATCCATCGCCTACTGGCGCAGCAGTGTTTCGGCTTGGGCCAGCGCTTGCCGAAGCTCGGCCTGCACGGCGTCGCTCTCGCCCACAATGCGCTTGCGCTCCCGGCCGGTACTATCCACGAACACCACGGTAGGCAGGAAGCGCACCTGGTACGCCTGGATCAGGGGATTCTCGGGGGACCAATCAACCTTGGTGACGCCAATACGTTCTCCGTAACGCGCCTCTGCCTCTTCCACAATCCGTAGGATCGCCCGGCAGCTTGCACTGTCGTCACCCTTGAAGAGGACGACCTGGGGGCCGCTAACGGCTGCGGTAGCGACCGCGGCGGGGTGGCTTTGAGGCCATTTTGCCCAGATGAGCGCGGCAACGGCGGTGAGAGCGATGATGAGGAGTGCACGGCGCATTCTTGTTCCTTTCAGTGGCAGGCGCCCGAGCAGCCACACTTGGCCTCGGGTGCGGGGGATTCTATTTCTCCAGGAGCCCGGTCCTGCACGTAGTCGTGCCCTTCCCGAAGCGCGGTCTCGGCCCGTGCCAGCTCCCTACCCAGGTAGGCAGCATGATCCAGGCGGCTGATGAGTCCTTCCGCAATGAACGTGCTGTAGAGCGCGGTTGGGGTGGCTCCCTCGACCACCCGGTCCAAAGTGCCATTATTGGCATAGTGTTCGAGCACGAGGCATTTCCGACGCCTGTCCGGATAGAGCACCAGGTAGCCGGCGGGGTCCGACACCAGGCGCGAAGGTTCCTGGGCCTGCTGGACCGGGATTGTGTTCCCATGGGCGAAGGTTGCTGTCGCCGGCCCTGGATCGTTGGCAGCCGCCTTGGCAATTTCACCGGCAATGGCCTCCAGGTCTGTCATGCCGATGCAGTCCATCACCTGTACTTGCCGGCGGAACGCTTCGACCTGCTCAAGGGAGACATTCTTGATGACGGGGCGTTTCCCCTCGGCGCCGCTTATCCGACCCCTGTCTTCCAGACCGTTCATCATGAGGGCAACGAGGGACTGCCCTGGCAGGTGGCCTATAGCCTTCTGGGTGTCTTCGCCGCAGACGATGAGGAAGCGGATGTGGGGATTGGGCAACAGGTTGCGGATCAGGTGCTCGATGCCCAGGTTCTCGGTGTGCAGGCTTCCGACGATGGCCAAGCCAGGCGCTTGGGTTCCGGCCAGGCGGGGCATCAGATCGTCGGAGTTGAGGGTGCAGACGGCGACCGGCGCCTGATAGCGCACCACGCGATAGTCACCGGGCAGCGGCGGCCAGCCCTCGCGCTCCTCCGGGTCGGCAGTCGCGCAGTGGGCCATTTCCGCTATGGCCGGGTCGATCTCGGCGGTAGCGTTGGTAGCGACCGCCGGCCAGCACACCTCGCAGCCCAGGCATTCGTAGCGCTTCGGCTCGAAGAGAGCCAGGGCCTCCTTGATGAGTTCCGGCAATAGCTCTCGAATAGGATGCGATTGCTCCAGCGCCTGCACGGTATCCTGGAAGCAGCCACAGCGGTGGCACTTGGTGGCGGCCATGGCGAGGCGTATCTGTTCCTCTGCTGCTTCAAGTCCCCGGGCGCTCATGCGATACGCTCCTCAAGTAGGCAAAGATCGCCCCTCAGGGCTTCAAGCAGCCCCGGGCTGTTCAGACGGTAGTAGACCATCTTGCCGTCGTTGCGCATGGCAAGCCAGCGCTGGTCGCGCAACAGCTTCAATTGATGCGACGTGGCGGCGACGGTAAGGCCCAGCACATGGGCTACGTCGCAGACGCACAATTCGCCCTGGGCCAGCGCCAGGAGGATCTTGAGGCGGGTGGCGTTGCCGAGCAACTTGTAGAGTTCGGCAAGTTGGGGCAGCGCCCCTTCATCCTTGGCCAGTTCCGCCTTGATGCGGGCAACCTTCTCCTGCTCGAAGCAGGTGACGTTGCATATCGGACTCTGGATGATATTGGAAGCCGCTTTCAAGGTCGCCCCTCATTTCGATGATTTCGAAAATGATAATGTGAGGCAGACAGGTTGGAAAGCGTCGCGTTCCTGAGAAGCCGCAGGAGGATTCTTCCTTCACTGTAAATCAAAGTGGCATGCAGTCATCCGTCCTGGCGCTCTACGGAAGTTGCGCATTTTATTTTCCGTAGAATGTATTGACGCTATATTAGCGACAGTCCCATGTGCAAAGCTGTTTTGGGATACTCATCGAGTGTTCCGCTCCGTATACTGGAGGCCTTTCTGGTGCCGCCGGACAACGAGCGCCTGCGGATCATTCACGGCGATGGCGCCGAGTTTCTCGAAACCACCGACAAGGGTCTCGACGTACTACTCGTCGATGCCTTCGACAAGACCGGCTTCGCGCCCTCCCTGGCCAACCGCGAGTTTTTCGAGAACGCTCATGCCAAACTGGCCGGCAACGGCATACTGGTTATCAACCTGGCCGGTGAGAAGGACAGCTATGCCGGCCTGATCGGCGAGGCGATGCACGTCTTCGACGACCAGGTGATCGTCATCTCGGTGCCCGACGACGGCAACCACGTGCTCTACGCCTTCAAGGAAACCTACTTCGAGCCGCGCTGGCGCTGGCTGCACAATTACGCCAAGGAACTACGCGCCAAGTTCGGCCTCGACTTCCCGGCCTTCGTGCAAAAAATGGAACGCTCCAGCAAACTCGGCCTCGCCCGTCGCGAGGCCATCCGCCGCCGCTGATCAGCGCTCAACGCAGTTCGGCCAGAATGGCCGTCAGCAGTTGCCAGCATTTGGCCACCGACGCCACTTCAACCCGCTCCCCGGGGGCATGAGCCCCACGTATAGTCGGCCCGAAGGAAACGATATCCAGGCCGGGATATTTGGCGCCGATGATGCCGCATTCGAGACCGGCATGAATTACCTGAACCATCGAGTCGGCCGCAAAATCGCGTGCATAGACCGCCTGACAGGTTTTCAGCAAGGCTGACGCCGGGTTCGGCGCCCAGCCGGGATAGTAGCCATTCGTTGCAGCCACGGTGCCGCTGAGCGCCCACAAGCTGACGATTTCGTCGGCCAACGCCGTGCTGCCGCTATCGAGCAGCGAGCGCACCATGAAATTGCACGAACCGCCGGCCGGCGCCAGATCGACCATGCCGAGATTGTTCGAAGTCTCGACCACGCCCGGCACCCGCCGGCTCATGCAACGCACGCCGTGCGGCGCCGCGTGCAGGCTGGCCAGCCACACCGCCTGCTCTTCCGATGCAAGCACCGAATCCACCGCACACGGCGAAACAGCAAGCACCAAGCCCTCGTCCACACCGCGCAATTCATTGCCCAAAAACACCTGGAGTTCCATCACTGCGGCAGCCAGGCGATCGCCCATACCCGCCGGCAGCGCAAACGAAGCCATGGCCTCACGCGGCAAGGCATTGCGCGCTGTTCCCCCCTTCAGTTCCGCCAGGCGCAGGGGAAAATCGCGTTCCAGATGGCGCAACGCACGCACCAACAACTTGATCGCGTTGCCGCGCCCTTCGTGGATATCGACACCCGAATGCCCGCCATGCAAGCCGTGCAGGACGAGTTGCCAGCCTTGATAGCCGTCGGGCACAGCGTCCGGCAGGCCGGAGCGCTCGATATTGACATCCAGCCCGCCGGCGCAGCCGAGATAGAACTCGCCCCACTCCTCGGTATCCAGATTCAACATCAGCCTGCCCTGCAAGGCCCCAGATGCCAGGCCGCGCGCCCCGCCCATGCCTGCCTCTTCATCCACGGTCAGCAAGGCTTCGATGGGACCGTGCGCGATGTCGTCGCTCTCCAGAAGGGCCAGGATCAACGCGACGCCGATCCCGTTATCGGCGCCCAAGGTCGTTTTCTCAGCCCGCAACCAGCCGCCATCCAGAACAGGAACGATCGAATCACGCAGGAAATCGTGATCGCTATCGCTGTTCTTCTGGCACACCATATCAAGGTGTGCCTGCAGAATCACGCCAGGCACATCCTCCCGCCCCTGTGTCGCCGGCTTGCGAATGAGCAGATTGCCCACCGCGTCGACCTCGGCTCCCAAGCCGCGCTTATCCGCCCAGGCCAGCAATTCGCTTCGAATTGCCGCCTCGTGTTTGGAGGCCCGTGGTATACGGCATAGCGTGGCAAAATGTGCCCATACGGCCACAGGCTGAAGGCCGGAAAACACAGTTGGTGTGGCAAGGGATGAGTGCATCGCCAAACTCCAAAGAGAAAACCCCCGAGAGTCTTTCGACTTTCGGGGGTTTAAATCTGGGGCGACATACCGGGATCGAACCGGTGACACCTGGAATCACAATCCAGTGCTCTACCGACTGAGCTAATGCCGCCGTCGAAGAAGGCCCGCATTCTACGACGGTCATTTGCTTCTGTCTACAGGCTTTTGCAGAAAATCGACATTTGTCTGAAGTGGCGCGGGCATCACGGCATTTGATCGACCGTGATATTATTATTGGCTTAATTTTTTTCTCGGCTCCGTAGTCACAAGGAATACTCATGGAAGCAACCACTGCACAAGCTAACGAACTCGAACGCCGCGTCGACCTCTCCATCGCTATCGCCGATGTCGAGAAGGAAATGGAACAACGCCTGAAGCGCATGGGCAAGAACATGAAAATGCCTGGCTTCCGTCCGGGCAAGGTGCCGTTCAATATCGTCAAGCAGCAGTATGGCGACCAGGCCCGCCATGAAGTGCTGTCCGAGGAACTCGACCGCGTCTTCGGCGAAACCGTCACTGCCCAGAAGACCCGCGTTGCCGGCTATCCGCGCATCGAGCCGAAGGTTACCGAAAGCACCACCCACCTCGAATTCACCGCCATTTTCGAAACCTACCCGGAGTTCGCCATTGGTGACCTCGCCGCCTCCGAAATCGAGCGCCCGACGCTGGACGTGAGCGACGCCGAAGTCGACAAGACCCTGGACATCCTGCGCAAGCAACGCGTCTCCTACGCCGACACCGACCGCGCAGCCGCCAAGGAAGACCGCGTCGTCATCGACTTCCTTGGCAAGAAGGACGGCGTACCGTTCCAGGGCGGCCAGGCCAACGACTACCCGTTCGTTCTCGGCCAGGGCATGATGCTGCCTGATTTTGAAAACGCCGTTGAAGGCGCCAAGGCTGGTGAATCCAAGACTTTCGACCTGACCTTCCCGGCCGACTACCACGCCAAGGATCTGGCTGGCCAGACGGTCCAGTTCGAGATCACTGTCAAGCAGATTCAGGCCCCGAAGCTCCCGGAAGTTGATGCCGAATTCGCCAAGGGCATGGGCATCGCCGACGGCGACGTCGCCAAGATGCGCGCTGAGATCGAAGCCAACCTGAAGCGTGAAGTGAAGCGCCGTATCGAAGGCAAGGTTAAAGATCAGGTCATGGAAGCCCTGCTCGCCACCAACCCGATCACTGTCCCGGTCGCCCTCGTCGACATGGAAGTCCAGCGCCTGATGCAGGCCGCACGCCAGGACATGGAGCAGCGCGGCATGAAGGTCAAGGATCTGCCGATCCAGCCGGAATGGTTCGCCGACCAAGCCAAGCGCCGCGTCACCCTCGGCCTGATCCTCGCCGAAGTCGTGAAAACGGAAAAGCTTCAGGCAACGCCGGAACAGGTTCGTGCGATGGTCGAGGAAACCGCTGCCTCCTACGAGCAGCCGGAAGAAGTCATCCGCTGGTACTACGCTCAACCGCAACGTCTGCAGGAAGTCGAAGGCGTAGCCATCGAGAACAACGTGGTCGCCTGGGTGCTGAGCAAGGCCAAGGTTTCCGACAAGGCTGCCGTTTTTGATGAATTGATGGGCCAAAAGCAGTAATCTCGGCCTTGTCGCCAAAACGACAACGGTCTTGAACGTAACCAACAAGCAACACACAAGGGCTGACATGAATATCGACAACGCAGGCAACTGGGATCCGCAGGCTTTGGGCCTCGTCCCGATGGTGGTGGAACAGAGCGGACGCGGTGAACGCGCGTACGACATCTATTCGCGCCTGTTGAAGGAGCGTGTGATCTTTCTTGTCGGCCCTGTGAACGACGCCAGCGCCAATCTGGTTGTTGCCCAGTTGCTGTTCCTTGAAGCGGAAAATCCGGACAAGGACATCTATTTCTACATCAACTCGCCAGGCGGCTCGGTGACGGCCGGGATGTCGATCTACGACACCATGCAGTTCATCAAGCCGGATGTGTCGACGCTGTGCATCGGCCAGGCTGCGTCGATGGGTGCCTTCCTGTTGTGTGCCGGCGCCAAGGGCAAGCGTTTCGCCCTGCCCAACTCGCGCGTGATGATCCACCAGCCGCTGGGTGGTTTCCAGGGCCAAGCCTCGGATATCGCCATCCACGCCAAGGAAATCCTCTCCATCAAGGACAAGCTGAACCGCATCATGGCCGAACATACCGGTCAACCGCTGGAACGCCTGGAAAAGGACACCGACCGCGACAATTTCATGTCGGCCGCCGAGGCAGCCGAATACGGCCTGATCGACAAGGTGCTCACCCGCCGCGACGCGGCCTAACGGAGAACGACAGATGACCAAAGGCAGCCAGGAAAAACTCCTCTACTGCTCCTTCTGCGGCAAGAGCCAGCACGAGGTCAAGAAGCTGATCGCCGGTCCGTCGGTGTTCATCTGTGACGAGTGCATCGCACTCTGCAACGACATCATTCGCGACGAGCTGCCGGAAGAAGCTGCCAAGGCCGGTCGTTCCGACTTGCCGACACCGCGCGAGATCAGCTCGATTCTCGATCAGTACGTGATCGGCCAGGAGGTCGCCAAGCGCATCCTGTCGGTGGCGGTCTACAACCATTACAAGCGCCTGCGCCATACCGCCAAGAATGCCGGCGATGTCGAGTTGTCGAAGAGCAACATCCTGCTCATCGGCCCGACCGGCTCGGGCAAGACCCTGCTCGCCCAAACCCTCGCCCGCCTGCTTAACGTCCCCTTCGTGATGGCCGATGCCACCACGCTGACCGAAGCCGGCTACGTCGGCGAGGACGTCGAGAACATCATCCAGAAGCTGCTGCAAAAATGCGACTACGATGTCGAAAAAGCGCAGCAGGGCATCGTCTACATCGACGAAATCGACAAGATCTCGCGCAAGTCGGACAACCCCTCGATCACCCGCGATGTGTCGGGTGAAGGCGTGCAGCAGGCCCTGCTCAAGCTGATCGAAGGCACCACCGCCTCGATCCCGCCGCAGGGTGGTCGCAAGCACCCGAACCAGGACTTCGTCCAGGTCGACACCACCAACATCCTGTTCATCTGCGGCGGCGCCTTCGCCGGCCTGGAGAAGGTCATACAGAATCGCTCGGAACGCGGCGGTATCGGTTTTGGCGCCGAAGTGAAGAGCAAGGACGATGGCAAGGCGGTCGGCAAGATTCTGCTCGACGCCGAGCCGGAAGACCTGATCAAGTTCGGCCTGATCCCGGAACTGATTGGCCGCCTGCCCGTCGTCGCCACGTTGCAGGAGCTGGAAGAATCTGCTCTCGTCCAAATCCTGACCGAGCCGAAGAATGCGCTGGTCAAGCAGTACCAGAAGCTGTTTTCGATGGAAGATGTCGAACTGGAAATTCGTCCGGCCGCCTTGTCCGCTATCGCCAAGAAAGCCCTGGAACGCAAGACTGGCGCACGCGGCCTGCGTTCGATCATCGAACACGCCCTGCTCGACACGATGTACGAACTCCCCGGTATGGAAAATGTCGAAAAGGTCGTCATCGACGAAAACATGATCAACGGCGAGACGCCGCCCCTGCTCATTTACGCCGACCAGCCCAAGGTTTCCGGCTCGAACTGAGCCGGGGGCTCTTGAAACCCGGTTTCCCGCCCCCATTTAGGGGGAACATACCTATTTCAAAGGCTTCGTAATGTCGAACCCCAACACCCTCCCGGAAACCGTCGAACTGCCGCTGCTGCCGTTGCGCGATGTCGTCGTGTTTCCGCACATGGTCATCCCGCTGTTCGTGGGCCGTCCAAAATCGATCAAGGCGCTCGAAATGGCCATGGAATCGGGCAAGAGCATCCTGCTGCTGGCCCAGAAATCTGCCGCCAAGGACGAGCCCGAACCTGACGACCTGTACCGCATTGGCTGCCTCGCCAACATACTGCAAATGCTCAAGCTGCCGGACGGCACGGTCAAGGTACTGGTCGAAGGCACACAGCGCGCCCACGTAGAGGCCATCGACGTCCAAGCCTCCGTCTTCATGGCCACCGCTACTCCGCTGGTCCAACCCGGCGTCGAGGACCACGAGATCGAGGCCATGCGCCGTGCCGTGGTCGCTCAGTTCGACCAGTTCGTCAAACTCAACAAGAAAATTCCGCCGGAGGTCCTGTCCTCCATCGCCGGTATCGAGGACGCCGGCCGCCTGGCCGACACCATTGCCGCCCACCTGCCGCTCAAACTTGAGCAGAAGCAGGAAGTACTGGAAATGGAAAGCATCCGCGACCGCATCGACCGCCTGCTCTCCCAGCTCGAAGCCGAAATCGACATCCTCCAGGTCGAAAAGCGCATCCGTGGCCGCGTCAAGCGCCAGATGGAAAAGAGCCAGCGCGAGTACTACCTGAACGAGCAGGTCAAGGCCATCCAGAAGGAACTTGGCGAAGGTGAAGAAGGTGCCGATCTCGAGGAACTGGACAAGAAGATCACGGCTGCCGGCATGAGCAAGGAAGGCCTGGCCAAGGCGCAGAGCGAACTCAAGAAGCTGCGCCTGATGTCGCCGATGTCGGCTGAAGCAACCGTCGTGCGCAACTTCATCGAAACACTGATCGGTCTGCCGTGGCGCAAGAAGACGCGTATCAGCAAGGACTTGCGCGCCGCCGAAAAGATCCTCGACCAGGACCACTACGGCCTCGACAAGGTCAAGGAACGCATCGTCGAATACCTCGCCGTCCAGCAGCGCGTCGACAAGGTAAAGGCCCCGATCCTGTGTCTGGTTGGCCCTCCGGGCGTCGGCAAGACCTCGCTCGGCCAGTCCATCGCCAAGGCGACCAACCGCAAGTTCGTCCGCATGGCTTTGGGCGGCGTGCGTGACGAGGCCGAAATCCGCGGTCACCGCCGTACCTATATCGGCTCAATGCCAGGCAAGATTCTACAGAGTCTGACCAAGATCGGTGTCCGCAACCCGCTGTTCCTGCTCGACGAAGTGGACAAGCTCGGCCAGGATTTCCGTGGCGACCCGTCGTCCGCCCTGCTCGAAGTGCTCGATCCGGAACAGAACAACACCTTCCAGGACCATTACGTTGAAGTCGATTTCGACCTCTCTGACGTGATGTTCGTAGCCACGGCCAATACGCTGAACATCCCGGCACCGCTGCTTGACCGCATGGAAGTAATCCGCCTGTCCGGCTATACGGAAGACGAGAAGGTCAATATCGCCATGCGCTACCTGCTGCCCAAGCAGTTGAAGAACAATGGCGTGAAGAAGACAGAAGCCTTGGTGGCTGAAAGCGCCATCCGCGACATCGTCCGCTATTACACCCGCGAAGCCGGTGTGCGTGCCCTCGAGCGCGAGATTTCCAAGATTTGCCGCAAGATCGTCAAGACGCTCGTTCTCAAAAAGCGCGACTCGAAGATTGCCGTCAACGCCAAGAACCTGGACAAGTTCCTCGGCGTCCGCCGCTACAGCTTCGGGATGGCCGAAAAGGAAAATCAGGTAGGCCAGGTTACCGGTCTGGCTTGGACCGAGGTCGGCGGCGAACTGCTGACCATCGAATGCGCCAACATGCCGGGCAAGGGCAACATCATCCGCACCGGCTCGCTGGGCGACGTGATGAAGGAATCGGTAGAGGCCGCCCGCTCCGTCGTGCGCGCCCGCTCGCGCCGCCTGGGGATCAAGGACGAGGCTTTCGAGAAAACCGATATCCACATCCACGTTCCCGAAGGCGCAACGCCGAAAGATGGGCCGTCAGCAGGCATTGCCATGACCACGGCCTTGGTTTCGTCCTACACCGGCATCCCGGTTCGCTGCGACGTCTGCATGACCGGTGAGATCACGCTGCGGGGCGAAGTGCTGGCCATCGGCGGTCTCAAGGAAAAGCTGCTGGCTGCCGTGCGCGGCGGTTTGAAGACGGCCCTGATCCCGGAAGAGAACGTCAAGGATCTCACCGAGATCCCGGACAACATCAAGAACAAGATCGAGATCGTTCCTGTCAAGTGGATCGACCAAGTGCTGGAACGGGCTTTGGAAAACAAGCCTGAAGCTCTTCCTGCCGAGAGCGACGCCAATTCAGAGGTACAGCCCGCAAGTGACATCGCGGCCGCCTCGACCGTCGTTACTCATTGATTTTGAAGGGAAGGATGCAGGTGGCGTAACCATCGGCTCCTTCCAGCCCCCTCACATCCAAGAAAAGCGGCCGAGAATCCGCTTGACACAAGGATTTCGCGAGAGATATAAATCCGTCCTCGCAAAGTTTTCACCACTCCAAATCCTACTTTTTAGGGGACTTCAATATGAACAAATCTGAACTGATCGATGCCATCGCTTCCCAAGCCGACATTTCCAAGGCTGCTGCTGGCCGCGCACTGGACGCCGCCGTCGAAGCCATTACCGGCGCACTGAAGAACGGCGACTCGGTCAGCCTGATCGGTTTCGGCACCTTCTACGTCGGCGAGCGCGCCGCCCGCACCGGTCGCAATCCGCGTACTGGCAAGACCCTGGAAATCAAGGCCGCCAAGTCGCCGAAATTCCGCGCTGGCAAGGGCCTGAAGGACGCCTGCAACTAATCTTCGTTGGCGCACACCAGACGTAACGATGAGCAGCAGTCGTTCTCCACGAACAACAAAGCGAAGTCGTAACGTAGTGCGCTGATGAACAGGGTGCTTAGCTCAGTTGGTAGAGCGTCGCCCTTACAAGGCGAATGTCGGCGGTTCGACCCCGTCAGCACCCACCAAATACAACCTGATGATATTCAGGAAAGTCAAAATAACCCCGCAATGCGGGGTTATTTTTGCCTGCACTATTCAGCCCCCCATCTCCAGCCTACGAAACGCCGAGCAACTGCCCCCCCTCATTAGGCAAATCTAATCACCCGCCCTCCCCTATCATTGGCATCGGGTGCCCGAGGTTACCAACAGGTTTCATGGCATGCCTGACGGCAGCATCGATGAATGGCATACAAGAGCCCACCAAAGGAAAGGCATCATGCGGCATAATCGTGCAATGCTCCCCTTCCAAGCATCTGCTCTGTATTCCGCACCGTTGGCACGATTTGCCAAGGCATTGTTATTAGCGATTACGCTACTTCCCGCATTAGTCAGCAGTGCCGAGCCATTGCGACTTGCCATCAGCGTTCCCGGCCCCAATGCGGCCTCTTACTACCCCGTTGAGTTGATTTCGAAAATTGGCGCCGACAAGGCCGAAGGCGCCGAAGTCAGGGTCGTCTTTTCCCCGGGAGGCCCGGCAGCCATCGATGACGTCATGCACAACAACGTGGATTTTGCAGTGGTCGGTCTGCCGGCTGCCATGTCGGTTCGTCTCAAAGACAAGCGTGTCGTTGCCTTGGCTGCGATCAACGACTTGCCGCTTTACGCCCTGCTTGTTCGCCAGGGGCTGAAAAACGAAGTCAAGAAAATTGCCGATCTCAAAGGGCGAACGATAGGGCTGCATAGCAACTCGACCGCCAACAAAAGTACTTCACAGCAGGTTCTGGAATTAATGTTTCGCCGTGGCGGCGTCCCCCCGGGAAGCTATCACATTGTAGGGATCGGGCGACGCTGGGAGTCTGAATCCCTGATGTTGAAATCGGGTGCAGTCGATGCGGTCATCGGTGATGAACCGCACGCTACCCACATGGTGACGAACAAAATTGCTTTTCCGCTGGTTCACCTCGGCGATACCCAGATGGCGCGTCAATATGCCGGTTCCGGGTTCCTTCGCGGAGCCCTGATCGGAAGATCGGACAAGCTGGAAAAAGACACGACCAAGGCCGAAACCATGGTCCGCATCATCAAGCGAACCTTGAACTGGATTGCCACACACACACCGGAAGAGTTCGTCAGTGCATTGGGGATATCCGATCCCGACGAACGCCAAAAGCTGATTGCCGTACTGAAGAAGTTTCCTCGCCAGTACAGTAAGGACGGTGCGTTTTCAAATCGGCAACTACGCGAAACCGAGATTTTTTTCATCGATTCCCAGGCCGGCAACCCTGCAGCCGAAAATTTCCGCATCGACACCATGGTCGACGCGCGCTGGGTAGGCACCAAGGACTGATCGAGCCAGGCCATGCTGCGCACATTGAACTCCCAACTTGCCTTTCGACTGACCAGTGTCCTGCTGCTAATTCTAGTCAGCCTGAGCATTCTGGGGATATGGACAAAAGAGCAGTTCAACGACAAATTCCGCTCGACCCAACTGGCGAACGCTCGGGAACATTACGCCGCCGTTCTGGCCGATCTGGACCGCCGTTGGGGGCGCGAGTCCTTTAATCTGAAAACTCGCCTCGAAGCACAGAAAATCCTGGCAGATACCGAGCAGAACAAGGAAAAACTCATGGTGTACCTGATTTCCCAGGGCAATAGCATCGAGTTTCCATCCCTCAGAATAGAAACCACGCAAGGCGAGAAAATTGCATCCTACGACTATGCCAGCCATGTCGATACCAGTGTCAGGTTTCTGCCCGGGCAGACCAATACCTGGGCTCAAAATCCCAAGGATGGCACACTGTATCTGGTAATTCGCCAATTTATCTGGCTAGGCAAGGAAAACGGCTACCTGGTGCTATTCAAGCCGATGGACCATGCCCTGCTAACCCATATGACCTATCCAGGTACCCGGCTGAGCCTGTGGTGGAAGGGCAAGGCAGTCGCCTCATCGGATGGCGAGGAAGGCCTGCGCAAAACGGCAGCCCGCTACCCCACCCTGGAATCCAAAGACTCCAATGCCTATCTGACCTGGTTCGGCCCGGAAAGTGAGTCTTCCCCGAAATTGCTGATTGAACCGCTTGGGAGCGAATTGATCAACATGGGAACTATCGCGCGACCGGTGATGCTGACCTTTTTCATTCTGCTCATTGCCATCACCATAGGCTTCTCGGGACTTTGGCTGAGAGCTTCGCGACAAATGGACGCCCTCCTGCAAGCCGAAAAGCGCCACAAAGCCCTCGATAGTATCGATGAACAGGTCATTGAGAGTCTTCGCACGGCGCAGACGGGTCCGGTCAAGACAGCACGGCTAATGGCGCTTTCCATGGAGGAAAGAATGCGAGGAAAAACTCCGGCATCTGCCAGGCACTTCGACACCACGACCACCGATCCAGCATCTTAAATCGTCCCTCCCTGCCCCAGATCGCTCGGCCCGATTCCTGCTTTATTTCTCTGACATCAGTAGATCGTTGCCTGCCAACTTTGCCCGGATTCCCTTCCTGATGACAAAGGCGCTCCGGCACACAAGGTCTTCATTGCGAAAATCAGAAAGTGATTGCAGAACACACGATGCGTCTCAGCATATACCGCCATGCTTTGAGGATAATTCTCGTTATCCTGACAATCCACTCAACACCGACAACCGCCGAAACCAATGAAAAATTGATTCTGGCCCAGCAAAAGGCCAAGTTGGTTGAAACGCTGATCAATGCGCCGGCGATCAGGGCTGCGCAGGATAGCCGGAACACTGAAGTCATTGCACTGATTGCACAAAGCCGACAACTACTCGCCCAAGCCGGAAGCGCAATCGCTCTTGCGAAGGCTGATGAAGCCATCGAGCAACTGGACGAAGCGTTGCGTAACCTCTCCAAGGCCAGCAGTCAGCTAACCGGCGACAAGCTGGGAGCTGGCGGCGCACTGAAGAAACAGTTCGACGAACACGCCCAGCAGATCGAAAGCTACAGGCGAACGCTTCAAGACATGACCAATACGCCGCAAACGGCGGCGGCTGCCCGCCAGTTGATTGTCCGTCTCGACGGCATGACGGCCGAAGCCCGAAAACTGTTCGACAACGGCCAGCAAGACGAAGCCAACAAGCGGATGGCGGCGAGCTACAAACTGGCCGTCGAGGAAATTTCACGCCTGCGCAACGGGCAGGAAGTGATCATGCGCCTTCAGTTCGCGTCGCCCCGCGAAGAATTCGACTACGAACAAAAGCGCTTCTACTCGAACGAAATCCTGGTCGGCATGATGATTCGCGAAGAACGCGCCAGTGGCGAGAGCAGAAAGCAGGTCGACGCCTACCTGCAAGGAGCCAACGCGATCAAGGCTGACGCCTCGAACCGGGCGAGTACCGGAGACTACGCGTCGGCCGTGAAGGAGATGGAGAAGGCCAACCTGCAGTTGAACCGCGCCCTGCAAATGATGGGCGTACCGGTTTTCTGACCGACGGACGGTCAGCCTGAGGCTGTCCGTCCGCTGGCCGAATCGCTACTTCTGCGGCGTGCGAAGATGGGCCACGCCGCCAAAGCTACCCACCCACAGATCGCCCTTCGCCGACGAACCCATGGCAAACACGTTGTTGGCGAACAGGCCATCGGCCGTTGTCAGGGCCTTCGAGAACTTCCCGGTTTCCGGCACGTAGGTGGTCAGGCCGTTGTTGGTGCCAATCCACAGCTTGCCCGAGGCGTCGGTATGCAGCATGAAGACGTGATTGCCGGGCAGACCTTCGGCCGTGGTGTAGTTGACCCAGCGTTTGCCATCGAATCGCGACAAGCCACCGCCCCATGTTCCCGCCCACACCGTACCCTGCTTATCCACTTCGAGCGACACGACATAGTTCGGGTTGTACGCGACATCGACGCCCTGCAGACCCATTTCCTGCTTCTGCTTGGCGTGGTGGGTGGACTGCTTGCCCGGGTCATTCTTGAAGGCGATGGCATCCTTGACCTTGGCGTAAGGCGCCCCGAGGCCCTTGGCGTGATTCCAGTTTTCCCACTTGTTGTTGGCGAAGCGGGCCATGCCCCCTTCGGTCGCTAGCCAGATATCGCCGTTCTTGCCTTCCGCCAGCCCGTAAATCCAATCATTCGGAACGCCGCCCTTGGTGTTCTCCACGGTATAGAGATCCCATTTGCTGCGGTCGTCCAGGTTACCGCCGCGAATACGATTGACGCCTGACCAGGTAGCGATCCAGATATCGCCATTCGACGCGGTAATTACGTCGTAGACGAAGGCGTCGCCGAGCCCTTCGGGAATATTGTAGTTCTTCCACTTGCCGGTTTTTTCTTCGAGCAGCGACAGCCCGCCACCATAGGTGCCAACGGCCAGCATGCCCTTGACCCTGCCGACATAGAACATGCCGTTCGACAACAATCCGTTCCGCGCATCGAAGAGCTTGAAACTATCGTCCTTGGTGTCATAGCGAACCACGCCGCCCGAGGTTCCTACCCAGACTACAGAACCATCGAGATAGATCGACTTGACGTTCTTGTTGCCGACGCGGAAGTGGGTGAACTTGGCTGCCGGGTCGACAGTCACCTTGCCTTCACGCTCCACAGGTTGCTGCGGGATGGCAGGATGAGCCGTGGCGCCGTTAATCGGGGGATGCACGGGCGCCGGCGTATTGGGACCGGCCACCACCACGCCAGCCTGGACGAGGATGGTGATACCGGCGGCGATTGGGCCGAGCTTTTTCAATGGATGGAACATGTTCATTCGTTGCCTTTCTGCTGCATGATCATTGCGGGGCCACGCGAACCACACCGCGTTTCGTACCGGCCCAGATATCTCCGTTCGGAGCGACCGTCACGGCATAAACGTGCGTATCGAACAGGCCATCGGCCTTGCCCAGCGTTTTCCAGGTCTTGCCGTCGTAGCGCGACAACCCCTTGTCGGTGCCGAACCAGAAGACCCCCTTGTCGTCCTGCACCATGGAATAAACGATGTTGCCTGCCAGGCCGTCCTGGGTAGTCAGGTTGGTCCAGCGCTTGCCGTCGTAGCGCGATACGCCGCCCCCCCAGGTACCGGCCCAGATGACGCCATCGGGTGCCGCATGAATGGAGAACACATAGTTCGGGTTGTACGACGACAAACCTTCAACCTGCGTCGTCAGATCGTGCCGCGAACGTGTCCCGAGCCCCGTATTTGCGCTCGCCTGCAGGTTGTTCACGTTCTCGGCACCCAGCCCGTCCTTGTGCGTCCAGGAACGCCAGCGCTTGCCGTCATACATGCTGACGCCGCCTTCGGTTCCAAACCAGACACGCCCATCCTTGTCGACCGACAGGCCATAAACCCACTCGTTGATCAACTCCTTGACGTAGGTTTTCATCTTGCCGGTTTTCACATTGAAGTGATTGACCCCGGCCCAGGTACCGATCCACAGGTTGCCTGCCTTGTCGTTCTCAAAGGAATAAATCCAGTAATCGGCCAATCCGTGCATCGGAAAGTAGGTTTTCCACTTGCCGTCCTTGTAGCGTGATGCACCGCCGGCATTGGTGCCAAACCATTTGTAACCCTCGCTATCGATACCGATGGCGAAAACGTATTCGTTGGCCAGGCCATGCTGACGGGTAAATGTATTACGCGGCTTGCTCGATTTCAGATCAATCTCGTGCGCACCAACGGACGTACCGACCCACAGGCTGTTGGCAGCCTTCTCAACCGTCAATGCCCGGACGTAGACGTTGTCACCGACTTCAAAAGAATCGACAACCCGCACACCGCTCTTTTCCGCCGCCAGCGCCGGCAGGAATGCGCCTTGCACCAGCACCGCAGCAGCACACAACCATAGTTTCAATTTCATCGTAGCGTTCTCACATAAGCCAATACACTCAGAATCTGCGCATCTTGCAGAATTCCAAAAAATGGCGGCATGGTTGTCGGCGCGCGTTTAAATTTGACCACCTGTGCGCGTTGAATTTTGACCAGGTGTGATAGCCACCTGACATAGGTGGGCTTGTGGATAAGTGTAGCTCAGAACAACTGATTTCCGAGCCACGACGAATGCGTTGGGAAAGCCGTGGAGGACGGAGTCCGGAACGGATTTCCCAACGCGGCCTCGATCAGAACGGATCTGCTTCGGGTGGATTTCCCCGCTTGCTCTGCTCCCGCGCCTTGATCCTCGACTTGGCCGTTGCCGTGCTGTGCCGGAAGCGAAACGACTCATTCCCGGTCTCGACGATATGGCAGTGATGCGTCAGCCGGTCGAGCAAGGCAGTGGTCATCTTGGCATCGCCAAAGACGCTCGGCCATTCGGCGAAGGTCAGATTGGTCGTGATCATCACACTGGTGTGCTCGTAGAGTTTCGACAGCAAGTGGAACAGCAAGGCGCCACCGGCCTGACTGAACGGCAAATAGCCCAACTCATCGAGGATGACCAGATCCATGCGCAGCAGCCCCAAGGCAATCCGCCCGGCTTTGCCAGCAGCCTTCTCCTGTTCCAGCGCATTGACCAGATCAACCGTCGAGAAGAAACGCACCCGCTTGCTGTGATGGGTAATGCCCGAGACACCCAGCGCCGTCGCGAGGTGGGTCTTGCCAGTGCCCGTGCCACCAATGAACACGACGTTCTGGGCTTCCTCGGCAAAGGAGAGGTCGGCCAGTTGCCGGATCAGCTTCTGATCCACCTTCGATTGTTCGAAGTCGAATCCGGCCAGATCACGATGTACCGGGAAGCGGGCCGCATGCATCTGATAGCCAATCGAACGCATCACTCGATCAGTATGCTCGGCTTGCAGTAGATGTTCGATCAGCCAACGTGAGGCTTCGACACGGCTGCTACCGTTGGCTGTCAGCTCCTCCCAGGCACCGGCCATGCCGTGCAAACGCAGTTCCTTGAACTCGCTCATCAGCTCACGCATGATCAGTCACCTCGGTACGCAAGCGGTCATAGCGGCCGGTATCGGCAATCGGTACTTCGCTGAGGGTGAGTGGCGTTTCCACCGGTGGCGGCATGGGACCCGACTTCAGGCGGTTGAGCATGTTCTCGATGTGCTCGGCACTGGGTAGGCCGGACTCCAGCACCAGATCGACGGCAACCAGCACCGCTTCCAGATCAAACTGCGAAATTGCCGATAGCACTTTGGCCATCACCCGATCACCACCTTCCCGGCGCAGGAGCAAGCTGCGTAATCGTTGCAATGGCTCCGGCATGTCGGCAAACGGCGCGCCATTTCTCAAGGCCCCTGGCTTGCGTTCGATCAGCGGGATGTAGTGCTGCCAGTCGTAGAGGGTTTGCTGCCGACTGAAGTTGCGGGGATGACTGGCCACCCGAGTATCGTGCGCCACAATGTCGATCCGTTCCGGATAAAGACGCAGGCTGACGGCTTGGCCCACCAGTTCGCACGGTACCGAGTAGCGGTTGCGATCCAGCGTCACCAGGCAGGTGCTCGATACCTTGCCCAAGGTTTCGACGTAGCCATCGAAGGATGCGACCATCGGCATCAGGCTCGGTTGTTCGTGTTCGAGCATCTCGGCCACTGTCAGGTCAGCGTACTCGGGATGACGCAATTCCTGCCACAGCCCCCGGCAGCGCTCGAGCAGCCAGACGTTCAGTTCGGTGAATGAACTGAATCGCTCCTTGCCGGCATCCTGCCAGAGACGGAGCCGACTATCCTGGACGTTCTTCTCGACGACGCCTTTCTCCCAGCCGCTGGCGACATTGCAGAAATCCGGATCAAACAGGTAGTGGGAGGCCATCGCCGAGAAGCGCGAATTGACGATGCGGGATTTGCCTTTCTGCACCTTATCCACGGCCGTCTTCATATTGTCGTAGATGCCGCGCCGGGGAATGCCACCCAGCGCCGCAAACGAGCGGGTATGGGCATCGAACAGCATCTCGTGACCTTGCGTCGGATAGGCTTGAACGACAAAGGCCCGACTGGCGCAGAGTTTCAGATGTGAGGCGAGAATCTTGCGCCAGACCCCGCCAATGACCAGATGCTCTTCGCTCCAGTCGAACTGGAAGGCTTCGCCCAACTCGAAGTGGAGCGGAACGAAGGCTTTACTGACGGCTGCACCGCCATCGGCCCGCCAGCGCCGGATGAATTCGGTGACCCGGCAGTAGGTACCGGTGAATCCGGCGGCCTGCAATTCGCCAAACAGTTTCAGTGCTGTGCGCCGATCCCGTTTCGGACGGCGGGCATCCGCCTCCAGTGCCTTGATCAGGCGCGCCGCATACGGGGCAATCTTGATGTTCGGGTTCTGCCGTTCGTACTTCGGCTCCGCCCCTTCCGGTGTCCGTAACCAACGTTTGACGGTGTTCCGGCTATACCCCGTCTTCCGCGAAATCTCGGACAGCGATAGGCCATCCCGATAAAACAACCGCCGAATCCTTCCCAGATCCTTCATGGTGATCATCTCCTAAAATCCTGCTCAAAAAATGAGCGGACGAGTTAATCACCCTGGTCAATTTTCAGCGCGCACACCCCCACTTTTCTGGTCAGTTTTCAACGAGCGTCAACACAAGGGCATCACCATGGGGCGCGCCTGCCTGAATTGCCATACCAACATCCATGGCTCGAACAACCCGGCCAACGTGGGCAACGAACGGACTTTCCGCCGCTAAACGAGAGACAGACATGAATCACTATCATCGGAAAGCCCCCCTGGCGCTGAAGGCCAGCGTCGCAGCCATGCTGATCGCCTTCTCGAGCGGCATCCTTGCCGCCGACGAAGACCTCGATCCCGAAGTCCTTCGCCTGATCAAGCCGGAAAGCTCGGTCAGCATCGGCCTCGGCTCGGTCAGCGGCGATAGCCAGCGCTACGGGATGTACAACGGGCAACACGACTCAGGGGTATTCGGCATCGGCGCGTTTTCCTTTGTTCGCCGCGACGACACTACCGGCACCTGGCTCCGCGCCATGGGGCGCAAC
This sequence comes from Dechloromonas sp. ARDL1, assembly GCF_051122455.1. Lineage (NCBI taxonomy): Bacteria > Pseudomonadati > Pseudomonadota > Betaproteobacteria > Rhodocyclales > Azonexaceae > Dechloromonas > Dechloromonas sp. ARDL1. The sequence continues at coordinate 1,044,864 of NZ_CP168939.1, read as the reverse complement.
CTCGGCATCCCGCAAGCCGAACTGCGCGTCGAACACGAGCGGCAAGGCCATTGGCAGTACTTCGCCGAGTACGACCAATCGACCCGCTACTCACCCTATACCTTCTATAGCAAGCTGCAGGGCGTCGGGAGCAATTCGCTGACCTACCCGAACACCACGGGCGCACAGGCAGCGAGCAACATCAAGCTGGCCGATATGAACATCGAGCGGCAGAACGTACGCTTGGGAGCCAATTACCTGTTCAGTCCCGAACTGGAGCTCCGGGTCAATTTCCAGAATACCGAAAAGAAAGGGCAGCGCCCCTTCGGACGCGGCACTCCCAGCGTCCAGGAGTTTCTGGTCGAACCCATCGACTGGGCTACCCGCCAGCTCGACCTGGTGCTGAACTACACCGGAAACAAACTGCAGCTTTCCGGCGGCTACTACGGCTCCCTGTTTCAGAACACAAACAACCAGCTGAATATCGCCGGCGGCGATACGGCTCTGCGCTCGGCGGCCAGCCCGAACATTCCGTTTTCCGTCATGTCACTACCGCCGGACAACATTGCTCACCAGATTCATCTGACCGGCGCCTACCAGTTCACCGACAAGACACGCGGCAGCTTCAAGGTGGCGCGGACGCTGGCTTCGCAACGGGATGCCTTTGTGGCCGTCCCCTCCCCGACCGGCGCACCGCCGACAGGAGGGCTCAATATGTCCGGACGCAGCGAACTGGGCGGACGTGTCGACACAACCCAGGTCAATCTCGGCCTGACCTCGCGCCCGACCAGCAACCTCTCCTTGCTAGCCAATGTGCGCTACGAGAATCGCAAGGACAACACGGCGGTTGCCCGTTACATCAATATCACCAGCACGACCTCATCCACCGACGGGTACAACGAACCGCGCTCGCTGAGCACGCTGAATGGGAAATTCGAAGCCAGCTATCGCTTGCCGGCCGGCTATCGCCTTACCGGCGGCATCGACTACGAAGAGAAGGAGCGCTCGGTCAATGGCGTACGTGTCGTCGGTTACCGGGGACGCACCGAGGAAATTTCCGAACGCATCGAAGTGAAGAAGTCGCTTTCCGAAGATCTCAACGGCTCCATCGCCTACATCCACAGCGACCGCAGCGGTTCCAACTACGGCACGCTACAAACCTGGAACGCGACCACCGGTAATTTCAACCCTGGCATCTCCTACTCCAACGGCATGCAACCGATCTACATGGCTGACCGTATCCGCAACAAGGTGCGCCTGTTTGCTGACTGGACACCACTGGAGCCGCTCAACCTCCAACTGGCGGTTGAAGGCGCCGAAGATAACTATGGTACTGGCCGCAACAACCTGGACATCGGCGTTCGCCGAGGCAACGCGCAACTGGTCTCGCTGGATGCCTCATGGACGATCAGCGACCGCTGGCGCCTCAATGGCTGGCTATCGCGCAGCGTAACGCGCATGGACCAGGCCGATGGTACCAGCGTCGCCAACTTGTGGACCGCCTCGCTGACCAACCGCACCGATACCGTCGGTGTCGGTCTGCGCGGCCAGTTAACCGGGACCATCGATATCGGAGCCGATGCCATACTCGGTCGCGACACCAGCGAGTACAAGCAAGGTGCTGCGGCGGCCAATTCACAGATTCCCGACATCCGCTACGACCAGACGACGCTCAAGCTCTTCGGTCGCTACGCACTTGACAGGGATAGCAATGTCCGGCTCGACCTCGTCCTCGACCACCGCAAGACGAACGACTGGACCTGGAATGGCACGGGCTCGTCCGGAGCCTACATTTACACCGATGGTAGCTGGATCTACCAGGACCCGAACCAGAAGATCCACTTCGTCGGCCTGACCTACAACTTCGCCTTCCGTTAATTCAATGAACCCTTTCAACGCCATGGCTGAGTACCCCCCCTTACGCAGCCTGTACAACGTCAAGATCTGGATACGCCTGGTTGTCTCGATCGCCGCTATGCTCAGCCTGGCGTGGGGCAGCATCATCCATTGGACAGCCTATCAGCAGCGCAACATGGTGATCCATCAGGCACGCGACCTGGCGACGAGCGTCAATCAGATGACCATGGCCAACCTGCTGTTCATGAAGGTAACCAAGACCATCAAGAAACGCCATATCTACTACGATCAGGTTCGCCAATCGGAAGCGATCAAGGATCTGCGTGTCCTGCGCGGCGAGCTGGTCATTCACGAGATGGGCGATGGCGACGAAATCGCCATGAATCCGAATGAACTGGAAAAACAGGTCATGGCGAGCGGGAAAACCCTGTTCCAGGAAGCTCACGACCCCAAGCACGGTCATGTCCTGATCGCCATCTTCCCGGCCATCGCATCAAAGAATTATCTCGGACGCGACTGCATGGAGTGTCACGAAGAGGTCAAGGATGGCAACATTCTCGGCGCGGTATCGATGAAGGTGTCGCTGGAGGATCTTGACGAGTCTGTCGCCGAATCCCGCATGGGCATGCTCATGGCGACGCTGATGATCTCGGTTCCGCTGCTGCTGTTCGTGTTCATCTTCGTGCGCAGCTTCGTCACCATTCCGCTGGCGGCCATGGCACATAACCTGAAAGGCATCGCCAGCGGCGAGGGCGATCTGCGCAGCCGCCTGCCGATCAAGGGCAAGGATGAAGTCGGCGAAGCATCAACCGCCTTCAATGCAATGATGGAAAAACTGCAGACCCTGATTGCACAGATCAACTGCATCGCATCGCGGGTGGCGAATTCGGCCGGTGAATTGCGCTCACGGACCGACAATGTGGCCAAGGGTTCGGAAGCCCAGGCCCGTGAGTCGGAAAATGCCGCCTCGGCACTTGATGAGATTGCCACTGCCGTGGTCAGTGTCAACCAGTCCTGCGCCCAGGTGCATCAACTGACGCTGGAGAGCCAGAAGCAGACGCACGAGGGACAAGCCAGCCTGCAACAACTTCAACACCAGATTAAGCTGGTCGAGAACGCAGTCGGCAACATCGCCGAGAAAGTCGAAAGCTTCGTCACCAGCACCCACTCCATTACCAAGATGACACAGGAGGTCAAGGACATTGCCGACCAGACCAACCTGCTCGCCCTCAATGCAGCCATCGAAGCGGCGCGTGCCGGAGAGACGGGGCGTGGCTTCGCTGTCGTCGCCGATGAAGTCCGCAAGCTGGCAGAAAAATCGAACCGCTCCGCTGTCGAGATCGACAAGCTGACCACCGCGCTGGGCAACGAATCGGGGCAGGTGCGCAATGCCCTCGCCAGTGGGCTGGAAGTGCTGGCAGCCAGCCATGGCTCCATGTCTGCGGTGGCCAACGTCCTCGACAACGCCGCGGCCACCGTCAATCAGGTCGCCAAGGGTATGACAGAGGTAAACGATGCAACCGAGCAGCAACAACAGGCCTCCGGCCTCGTTTCCGCCCAGGTGGACGCGATTGCCAGCCTGGCGCGGGAAAACGGCAACGCCATCCAGGCCATGAACGAATCGATGCAGGAACTCAACCAGCTTGCCCATACGCTCGAACACGAGCTCAGCCGCTTCAAAATCTGATCAGGATCTCCTTTGACCAACAAACTGGAGCCCATCGAACGACGCAAGCGCCGCGACCCCGAAATCAAGGTCTGGGACCGTTTCGTTCGCGTACATCATTGGTTGCTCGTTCTTGCCTTTGCGACGGCCTATCTCGAATACAAGAAGTTCCCTCTGCATCCCTATGCGGGCTACCTGATCAGCATCCTGATCACCGCCCGCATCGTGTGGGGTTTTGTCAGCAAGGGTGCCGCACGCTTTTCAGCCTTTTCGTACCGGCCAGACGAAATGCTTGCTTACTGTCGCGATGCCCTGGCCGGCAAGGCCAGCTATTACTACAGCCACAATCCGATGGGGGCAGCCATGGTGTACGCCCTCCTCGCCACGCTCTTCGTTACCTGCCTTCTCGGCTTGCTCTCCTACAGCGCCAGCCAACAACTCGGGCCTTTCGGCGCGCTGATTCCCGATACCTGGGAAGACAAGCTGATCGGCGCCCACACCTTGGGTGGGCATCTCCTTGCCATTCTGGTTGCCTGCCACCTCGGCGGCGTCATCTGGGCTGCATGGCTGCATCGAGAGAACTACGTGCTCGCCATGTTGACCGGGCTCCGTCGGATTCCCCGGGCGATTCCGCTCCCCCCCGGCGCCAAGCACCCCGAAAAGCCGGGAACGGCGCCGGCCTTCATCAGGACTCTGGTCGTCTGGCTCAATTTCAAGCGGCCATTCGTCGGCACGCTGCTCCTGATGTTGCTCATCATCTGCTTACTGGTACTGCCGGTCATTCACTTTCTCGTCGGCATCAACAAGATGCTGCCTGCCTACTGAGCATCATTTTCCGGGTGGCCTACGTCTTGCTATTACTTTAGTTATGGCAACCGAATTGGGAAATCCGATGCACAATCCACAGAGCACTCCCGCCAACTCAAATGTTGATCACCTTGGCGACTACGTCGCAAATGTCAGCAAACTACACGGGAAGCTAGCCGTCATCGCGGCCAACCAACGCAGCGCCGAACGCAGCCTCGGGCGCGCCGCAGCCGCGCTTCGTTCAATCGGTGCGTTGCACCGCCACCAACAAGACTCAGCTTCGGGAAACGGGCGTCCCATCATTGGGAATACCGACAAGGTGCCCCGCTAAGGAATTCCCATGACCGAACATGACAGCAACACCCCAATCTTTTGGAACGAATCCCTGAGTGTCGGCGAACCGACACTCGACAAGCATCATCAACACCTTGCCCACCTGATCAATCAGTTGGGCGGCAGAGACTCCGACAATCTGAAATCCGAACAGATGGTCGACATCCTCTCGGCACTCGTCAAATACGCCGAATATCACTTCAAACATGAAGAAGAACTGATGGCGGAAGCGGCCTACGACCATCTCGAATCCCATCGCCAGGAGCACCTCCACTTCTGCGAAGTGGTCGCTGAAATCTGCTATGGCGCGACACTGGGCGTCATCAGTGCCAAGGAACTGTTCAGCTACCTGACCCGCTGGTGGCGCAACCACATCCTGCTTGAAGACATGAAATACAAGCCCAGCCTACAAGCACTCTTCGAGGTCAGCTGATGATCCGGAATACCCTGCTCGGCCTCCTCGTCTGCTGCATGGCATTTACCGCCACCGCCCAAACCATGGTTCCCAAACTCGACCAGGAAGGGCGCAAGGGAGAGGTTGCCAGACTAGCCCGGCAAAAGGCGCAGGAGCGCTTCAACGCGGCGGATTCCGACAAGGATGGCCGCCTATCCCCACAGGAAGCCGCCAACGACTCCCACTATCTGGCCGAAAAATTCTCCGAACGCGACACCAACCACGACGGTTTTCTGAGCTGGGAAGAATACGTCGGTCATAACCGCTGGGAAAAGTGATGTACCGCAGAGCGCCACCCAAAACCAGAATCAAAGTCTCACTGCAGACCCGGGGACATACACCTGCCGATGTTCAGGGCACATGGAGCAATGCCGACATCGAACAGACTGCCCACGCCATCTCGGCACTTGCCCATCCTCTCAGGCTGTCGATCGTCGCTCTGCTCGCCCAAGGCGAACGCTCGGTAAGTGAGCTCTGCGAACAACTCTGGAGTTCCCAGCCCAACATTTCGCACCATCTGTGGATCCTGCACAGCCGCAACCTCATCTCCGCCCGCAAGGACGCCAGCCGCATGTTCTACGCTCTGACCGACAGACGCCTGGGCGCGCTGGCCACGATGATTCCCATGCAAGGCAGCTAACATCGGGGCTGGGGGTGTCCCCTTCGCGCACCACCAATCCATTTCCTGTTTCCAAGACCCTCATCATCATGCACACGCACGCCACGGCAGCCGCCATCTCCCTCTATGCCCCCAAACTATGGTCCGTCGAGGAAACGCTGGAATTGTTCGAAAAACCGTTCATGGATCTGCTCTGGCACGCCCAGCAGGTGCATCGCGAACACTTTGACGCCAATCGCGTACAACGCTCAGCCCTCTTTTCGATCAAGACCGGCGGCTGCTCGGAAGACTGCAAATACTGCTCGCAATCAGCGCGGCACGATACCGTCGTCGAACGCGAACCGCTCAAGCCGCTCCCCGTCGTACTCGCCGCCGCCCGCGCCGCCAAGGAAAAAGGCGCATCGCGCTTCTGCATGGGCGCCGCCTGGCGCAACCCGAAAGACAAGGATCTCGATGCCGTGATCGAGATGGTGTCCGCGGTCAAGGCGCTGGGGCTGGAAACCTGCCTCACCCTCGGCATGCTCAAGCCCGGCCAGGCCGAGCGCCTCAAGGAAGCCGGGCTCGACTTCTACAACCACAACCTGGATACCGCACCCGAGTACTACGCGGAAATCGTATCGACTCACTGTTACCAAGACCGCCTGGACACCATCGACCAGGTTCGCGCAGCCGGCATCAGGATCTGCTCTGGCGGCATCGTCGGCATGGGGGAAACACGCCGCCATCGTGCCGGCCTGCTGGTGCAATTCGCCAACATGCTGACTCCGCCCGCCTCCCTCCCGATCAACCACCTGGTCGCCATTCCGGGCAGCCCTTTTGCGCAATTACCCAAACTCGACAATTTCGAATTCATCCGGACCATTGCCGTCGCCCGCATCCTGATGCCGAAATCCTTCGTCCGCCTCTCGGCAGGCCGCCAGGAAATGAGCGACGAACAGCAGGCGCTGTGCTTCCTGGCCGGCGCCAATTCGGTTTTCTACGGTGACGAAATGCTGACGACAGAGAACAGCGCTCCAGCCCGCGACGACGCCCTTTTCGCGCGGCTCGGGATCAGCGCGAACTAAGCCGCGCCGCAAATCAGTCAACTCAACTTGCGCCCCCCTCATCAACGCTCATTCTTAAGCATGAGAATCGCGCTCACATAGATTTACACGCGTCCCACGCCGGGAACAATCTTTTCATTCGGCAAGCCAGGTGATTTTCCCAGCCAGCCACATACCGGGAGAAATCACACGATGGCTTGCCATGTCAAACTCAGACTATCCACACTGGCCGTACTGGCGGCCGTAGGCGCACCCACCGCCCAGGCCGATGACCAGCTGTTGAAACCGATCACGGTCCACGAGCAGGCCGAACGGGCTGACGGGCCAATAACGGGGTACCGCGCCACCCGCTCGGCCACCTTCACAAAGACCGACACGCCGCTCAAGGAAGTCCCCGCTTCCGTCACCGTCGTGCCTGCCGACCTGATCAAGGACCAAGCGATGCAGAGCATGGCCGACGTCCTGCGCTACGTTCCCGGCGCCAGCGTCCACCAGGGCGAAGGCAACCGCGATCAGGTCGTTCTGCGCGGCAACAGCACGACCGCCGATTTCTTCATCGATGGCATCCGCGACGATGCCCAGATTTTCCGCGACCTCTACAACCTCGAGCGCGTCGAAATCCTCAAGGGTCCGGGCGGCATGGCCTTCGGCCGCGGCGGTGCCGGCGGCGTCGTTAACCGCGTGACCAAGAAACCGGTCTTCGGCCATGTCGGCGAGTTCGCCCTGACGCTCGGCAGCTACAACCAGCGCCGCACCACCCTTGATGTCGGCGAGAAAGTGGCTGACGGCGCAGCCGTGCGCATGAACGCGATGTTCGAAGAAGCCGGCAGCTTCCGCCACGACGCCGATCTGCGCCGCTACGCCATCAACCCAACGCTCACCCTGCTCCTCGGGCCGGCCACCTCACTGACGCTCTCCTATGAACACGTGAAGGATGATCGCACGGCCGACCGCGGGCTTCCCTCGCAATTCGGCATGCCCTTCCAGACAGACAACGCGCGTTTCTTCGGCAATGCCGAGCAGAGCACTGCACGTTCGACGGTAGACAGCTTCGCCGCCACGCTGGAGCACAATCTGGGCGACGGCGCCCAGCTCAGGAACAGCTTCCGCGTTACCCATTACGACAAGTTCTATCAGAACATCTATCCCGGCAGCGCCGTCAGCGGCAGCAATACGATGTCGATTTCGGCCTACAACAATTCGAATGACCGGAGCAATATCTTCAACCAAACCGACCTGACGACGAGCTTCACCACCGGCGGCCTGCAGCACACCCTGCTCACCGGCCTGGAGGTCGGTCACCAGGACAGCTGGAACCAGCGCAAGACTGGCTATTTTGGTGCCGCAGCCGGCACCATCGGCAGCATTTCCGCGACCAACCCGACGGCTACGGCCACCCGTTTCGATTTCCGCACCACCGATGCCAACAACTACGTCAGCTCCGATACCGCGGCAGTCTACGTACAGGACCAGATCAGCCTCTCCGCCAACTGGAAGGTGCTCGCCGGCCTGCGCTACGACTACTTTAAGGTAGGTTTCGACGATCGCCGCACCACCACCGCCCAAACCGACCTGCAGCGCACGGACAAGCAGATCAGCCCTCGCCTCGGCCTGATCTGGAGCCCGACTCGCTGGTCGACCTACTACGCCAGCTACAGCTACGCATTTCTCCCCTCCGGGGAACAGCTCGGCCTCGCCACATCGACCGCCGACCTGGCTCCCGAAAAGTCGACCAATTACGAACTTGGCGCACGCTGGGACCTGATGCCGAGGCTGTCCATGTCGCTGGGCGCCTTCCAGCTCGACAAGGATGACGTCCGTTCGAAAGACCCGTCCGGCAGCGGCCGCTTCGTGAAGACGGGCCAGCAGCGGACGACCGGCGTCGAAATCGGCCTGCAGGGCGATGTGACCCGAAACTGGCAGGTTTATGCCGGTTACGCCAACCTCAACGCCCGTGTGACCAAGGCACTGAGCACCGGAACCGATGCCGGTGCCGACGCAATCCCTGTCGGGCGCAAGATCGGCCTGGTCCCCGAAAACATGTTCTCGCTGTGGAACCGCATCAATCTGAGCGAACAGTGGGGTGCCGGCCTGGGCATCATCCACCAGTCGTCGTCGTACGCTTCGATCAGCAACAGCGTCAAGCTGCCCGGCTTCACCCGGGTCGATGGGGCGCTGTACTACACCGTCAAGGAACTGAAGAGCCGCCTCGCACTCAACGTGGAGAACCTGTTCGACAAGAACTACTACCCCACCGCCGACGGCGACAACAACATCTCCCCGGGCGCCCCGCGTACCGTTCGCCTGACCATGAACACCAGCTTCTAAGCGACCTTTCATTTCCAGGTCTGCGCCCGACTGCCGCTTCATCCGAAGCGATTTTCCCCGGGAAAAATCCTGAACCCCGCCCACCCGGCGGGGTTTTGCTTGATAATCCTGTCATGAACATCTCAGCCGCCACCACCGATCCGGACAAGACCGGAAACGAACTCAAGGCTCAGCGCTTCCAGATGTTGGCGGATATCGCCAGGGAGCTGTCCGGCGAAGTCGTATTCCCGACCTATTTCGATGCGGTTCTTCGCTTGCGCAAGGTATTGAACGACCCTAACCAGAGCGTCGCCAACATCGCGCACGCCGTGTTGGCCGAGCCGCTGATTTCCGCCAAACTGCTCCATCTTGCCAATTCAGTCGCCTACAATCCTGAAGGCAAGAACATCGTCGACCTTAAATCGGCCATTGTCCGTCTCGGCCTGAGCGTCGTCCATACGGCAGCACTCTCCATCGTCATGACCCAGCTGATGCGCGCCAAGGGCATGGCCGAGTTTGCCGACACGACCCATTCTTTATGGGAACATTCGATACAGACTGCCGCCGCCGCCCACGTGCTGGCTCGGGAAAACAGCCGGATCAACTGTGACGAGGCCATGCTGGCCGGCCTGATCCACGACTTGGGCGCGTTCTACATGCTTTATCGGGCATCGCAATACGACGAATTACGCCATCGCCCGGACACCATCAAGTACCTGATTGTGCAATGGCATGAAAGCATCGGCGTTTCGCTTCTCAACGCCCTGGGTTTGCCGGAAGAAATCGTCGAGGCGACGATAGACCATGACCACCTGCGTAACCAACCATCGACCATCCGCACGCTGTCGGACGTCATCTACGTCGCCAATATGCTGAGCGGCGGACATATCGAATGGGTGATGCAAGATCAATCAGGAACATCGGACGCCATCACCCAGCTGGAACAACAGTACTGCAACCTCCGGCCGGCAATCGACGCCCTGGCCACCGAACTGCGCGGCAGCCTCAAATAAACGGGGCTCAGCCCTTTCGCCCGTGACCGGTCTTGACCTGGGTCGACGCCAGAATACCGCGCAGGATGTTGATTTCGTCGCGTTCCAGCCGGGCGCGCCCGAACAAACGACGCAGCTTGGGCAACAGCCTGCCCGGCTGCTCCGGGTTGAAGAACCCCGTATCGGTCATGACGCGCTCGAGGTGCGCGTACAAGCCTTCGATCTCGTCGTTGGTCGCCGCCGGCGAAGCAAACGGCGTCGCAACCTGGGCGCTCACAGGCGGCTTCTCACCGAAGGCGGCCATGCGGCATTCGTAACACAACACCTGAACGGCCGACCCCAGATTCAATGAACTGAAGCCCGGGTTGGTCGGGATCGTGACGGCCGCCTGGCAATGCAGGATTTCCTCGTTGGACAGGCCGACCGTCTCGTTGCCGAAGACCAGCGCCACATCGCCCTCCGCAGCCTCGGCCAGCAAACGCCCCACGGTTTCCCGAGGCGCGCCCAGCACAGGGCCGATATCGCGTTGACGCGCCGAAAGCGCAACGGCAAACGACGCACCAGCCAAGGCTTCGCCCAGCGACGAAAGCACGTTCGCTGCCGCCAGTACGTCGATTGCACCTGTCGCCCGCGTATCCGCCTCAGGATCGGGAAACTGCTTCGGCTCGACCAGATAGAGGCGCGACAGCCCCATGGTTTTCATCGCCCGCGCTGCCGCGCCGATATTTCCGGGATGGCTGGGGCGACAAAGCACGACTCTGATGCGGGAAAGCAGGACTTCCGGGTTCATGGTGTAAAATTCGTTCTTTCAAAATATTTCGGGTAGCCTCGGCTGCCCGTTAGCTCTTTAAGCCCATGCATCCAGCCCTGAATATCGCCATCAAGGCGGCGCGTCGCGCCGGCCAGATCATCAATCGTGCGTCGAACGACATCGACCTGCTCAAGGTCGCCTCGAAGCAGCCCAACGACTTTGTGACCGAAGTCGACAAAGCCGCCGAGAAAGCCATCATCGAAACACTGCAGGAGGCATACCCAGGGTACGGCATTCTAGCAGAGGAGTCCGGCATCACCGCAGGCCAGGACTCCGAGTACCAATGGATCATCGACCCGCTCGACGGGACGACCAACTTCATCCACGGCATGCCGCAATATGCGGTCTCCATCGCCCTCGCCAAGTCCGGCATCGTCGAGCAAGCCGTTGTTTTCGACCCGAATCGCAACGAACTGTTCACCGCCAGCAAGGGCGCCGGCGCCTTCCTCAACGAACGGCGCATCCGCGTATCCCGCCGCACTCGCCTCGGCGAGGCACTGATCGGCACCGGCTTCCCCTACCGCATGTTCGACAAGATCGATCTCTACCTGGCCATCTTCAAGGAACTGGCCGAGAAAACCGCCGGCCAGCGCCGCCCCGGTGCCGCCTCGCTCGACCTCGCCTATGTCGCCTGCGGCCGTTACGACGGCTTCTGGGAATTCGGCCTCTCCCCCTGGGACATGGCAGCAGGCGCCCTGCTCATCTCGGAAGCTGGCGGCCTGGTCAGCGACTTGCGCGGTGATGCCAACTATCTCGAAACCGGCAACCTGATCGCCGGCACCCCCAAGGTATTTGCCCCCTTGCTGAAACTGATCGACGGACACCTTCCCGAAACGGTTCGCGGCTAAACCGAGTCCGCGCAAAAACAAAAAAGCGCCTGACGGCGCTTTTTTTGCTTCGACACCCAAGTTCGGGCGCAGCCGCCAATTCGAGTAACGCGAAGGCTAATCCAAATCATCATCCTCATCAGAGGCCTGCAACCACCACAACAAATCACCTGCCTGCAGGGGCATGGGAACCATCTGATTCCGCCGCCACTGAAATACCGGCCCATAGAGAACGTATCGGGCCATGACATCACCTTTCGACGTCACACCGAAAAACGGCCACCCCGATCGGATGAAATCCCTGATCTGCCTATCGGTCATCGCGCACCACAGGACCCCGTTCAACAACCATCACGCGCCCTGGCCAAAACATCTGCCGCTTCGTCAAATTGACTCGATTGACCGGTGTGTCCCTGGGAAAACGAGCCAAAGTAGCTCGCAAACTCCTCGTCGGAAAGCGCCGCATCCTCGGCATACGAAAGACGACGCTCGGCACACCGACGCCGCTCAAAACTCCCACCAGGGGGACCAATATCCCTCACCCGACGATCAACACGTGCTCTGCGCTCCATGTCCTTAGCACCCATACGTCATGACACGACTCGACCTTAGCGCCCAACCATGACAAATGCAAGCAACATCTGCCTCTCCAGAGGCAAACTATCGGCAGAGATAGTGCTTGTTTCTCATTTCGTCACTCATTTTCGACCTTGCGCCAACCGCGACGTTCCATGCATCCATGGATGCGGCGGACACTGGCATTGGTTACCGTGCCATCAATCGCCTGATCAGTCTGTGATTTACAGAACCGGATATCAACCTCGTAATCCGCTTCCGATGCCCCCGGTCTTGACCAATGCCAAGCAGGCTGGAAAAGCGAGCATCCTGCCATAGCCAACGAAATGGTCATCAAGGCAATGGTTTTCATGACATTCCCCGACAAAGTATTTTTCAGGAACGATACCAACAAAAAAGCGCCCCGGAGGGCGCTTTTCAAATGATCCTGGCGGAGAGGGCGGGATTCGAACCCGCGGTGGGCTATTAACCCACACACGCTTTCCAGGCGTGCGACTTAAACCGCTCATCCACCTCTCCGGGAAGCCGTGCATTCTAGCAGAATCGCCGAAATGGTCAAACAATCTTTCTGAGAAAAGCGAGTCCAACCCAGAGCAGAAGCAGGATTACGAAACAGGCAACCCCCATGGCCCTATCTGAGATACCTGGCATGATCATGGCCACAAGCTGCCTTGGCGCGCGGGTAATCAGGTCGAACAGCTGATAGATCCTGTTGCCCTCCCTCCCCCGCCCGGCCAGGATATACAGCATCCCCTGGCCGATCAGGCAAAGACCCAGCATCTCGATGATGGCGCGAACCGCGCTGATCAGAAACAGCAACATCCGCTTTATTCGTCTTCCAGACCGAATTCGATATCAATTTTCTTCATCTGCCGGTTGTACCACCAGATGATCACCAGGAAGAGTACCAATCCGCCCTGTGCGGCCATGTAAAAGCCCAGCGGAAAACCAAAGATGACGATCTGGTTGATATCCCGTGCAAACCAGGTCGTGCCAAAAGTCACGCTGATCCAGAGCACAAGCAGGGCAAAGGTCAGGCGCCTGGTCTTCCTCCAATAAAGATGGCGTTTACCTTTCATTAGTCCTTGCCGTTTGACAAACGAATCTTGATGAGGAAATCTTCGGCCCCCGACTCGGGTTGCGTCATCAGCGACACCACGACGATGGTGACGAAGCCTGCGATCACGCCGAACAAGCCAGCCGCCGTGGGTTGCACGTGGAACCAGGGATCCATTCCGAAACCGCTGATACCGAGCCAGGGAATGCTGTCGAACTCGACGCGAAGGATGTAGTAGAGCGACAAGGACACGCCAACAAGCATGCCGGCAAGCGCCCCCTTTCGGGTCGCTCGCTCCCAGAAAATACCGAGCACCAATGCCGGAAAGAAGGCTGACCCTGCAATCGAAAATGCCCAGGCAACCATGGAAAGGATGGTTCCCGGCTTTTCGGCTGCCACGGTTGCCGCAAGCACCGCCACCACCAGCAGCAAGGATTTGGAGATGACAAGGCGGAACTGTGTCGAGGCGTCGGGGCGGATGATGCGGTAGTAGACATCGTGAGACAGGGCACTGGTAATGGTGAGCAACAAGCCGTCAGCGGTGGAAAGCGCCGCCGCCAGTCCGCCGGCCGCAACCAGCCCTGAGATGACATAGGGCATGCCGGCAATTTCGGGGGTCGCCAGAACAATTACGTCCGGATTGAGCGAAAGCTCCGCCAATTGAAGTACCCCATCGAGATTGATGTCCTCGATACTGACCAAACCAACCTTGGCCCACGCTGTTACCCAGCCGGGTAGCTTGGCGATGGGGATTTCCGCCAGATGAGATAAAACCTCGTGCTTGGCGAACACGGCATAAGCGGGAGCCGTGATGTAAAGCAAAAGGATGAAGAGCAGCGACCAGAATACCGATTCGCGTGCTTCGTGCACGGTAGGCGTCGTGTAATAACGAACCAGCACATGCGGTAACGCAGCGGTACCGACGGTCAAGCAGAAAATCAGGGCCAGGAAGTTGATCCGCTGGATGTTCTGCTCCGCCTCTGTGTCACCGGGGAATGCCTCCGCATGATGGATCGGTTTGCGGCTTTGCTCGAGCGCTGCAAACATGGCTGTTTCCCAGCGCGCCTTGGCCTGCTCCGGATCGTGCGGCAACTCCCGGCGCTGACGCTCGAGAGCAACGATATCGCGCATTTGCGCGTCGCTGGCCTTGAGTTGATTGATCTGGGTCGACAGCTGCTCGCGCTCGTTGTTCAGCGACTGAGGCAGCTGCATGATTTTCTGGGCATAGACGTCGGCGCGCTCGTGAAACAGTTTACGCACTTGAATCTCGGCCGGCGAGTCGAACAGCCGGTTCTCCAGATGCGTGACTTTTTGTAGCACTTCGCCATAAACCAGTTGTGGAATCGGGTTACCCGTGACGTTGTACGACAGGATGGCGACCGGTGTGATGTAGGCGACGATCAGGATCAGGTACTGGGCGACCTGGGTCCAGGTCACTGCGCGCATACCGCCCAGGAATGAGCAGACGAGAATCCCCGCCAGCCCGACGAAAACACCGATTTCAAACTGTAAGCTGACAAAGCGGCTGGTAATGACGCCGACACCATAAATCTGCGCCACCACGTAAACGAAAGAAGCAAGGATGGCCGCCCCCACGGCAACGAGGCGGATCGAATTGCCGCCATAGCGAGCCCCGAGAAAATCCGGAATGGTGTACTGTTCGCAGCGCCGCAAATACGGTGCCAACAGCAGCGCCACCAGAACAAAACCACCGGTCCAGCCAATAACGTAAGCCAGGCCTTGAAAGCCAGACAGATAGAGGGTTCCCGCCATGCCGATGAACGAGGCGGCACTCATCCAATCGGCACCGGTTGCCATGCCGTTGAAGAAGGCCGGCACCCGCCGGCCAGCCACATAGTATTCCGACACATCTGAAGTGCGGCTGATGACCCCGATCAACGCATACATCGCGATGGTAAACATCAGGAATGCGTAACCGATCCACCGTGGCGGCATGCCATGCTGCTCGAGAACGGCCAGCGCCCCGATGAACAAGAGAAAACCGCCTGTGTAATACAGGTAATAGCGCTGCAGGCGGGTCAACGACCTCAGCATTGGGGAATACTAGTGCGTACGCCGCAGGAAGCTGCTGGCACGCGATTCATCGACCAGCCGGGCAGCCGTATCAATCTGCTTGCCAACCGCCCGTACCAGCAACATCTGGAAAAGACGGCCGAGGAGGAGTGTATTCGCCATCGCGTCACGCCGCCCTTCCCCGCCTCCCATCCCGAATATCTCTAGCCATTGATCAAGCGGCATCACCGTATGACCCTTGTCCTCGAACATCGATGGCATGAGCCAGGCCATATCCACCCATTGCGGCTGGAAATCGAGGCCAAGACGCTCCTTGTAGGCACGTTGCAGAAAGCCACCCACGTACGGAACGTGGTAGGTCACCATCGGCGCTTTGGCAGCAAAGAGCAGGAAAGCCATCAATTGGCGGTCGACGGCCGCCCCCTCACCATCGAGCGTCGAGAAATTGACATAAAAAGTATCATCCGGCTGGATTGCTCCCTGCCAGACACTGCCGGCGGCGATGCCCAGCAGTTGATCCTTTTCAGGATCGAGACCACTGCTGACGATATCGACGACCAGATAGCGGGTATGGAAATGAAGATCCTCGAGCGCCGGGGCATGGCTGCCGCGCCAGGCATCCAGCGACGCCCTGACGTCCTCCGACAATCCGCTCGGCGCGCCGCCGCGAAACAGGAATTTTTTGAGGCCGAGCATAATCAGTTCACCTGGTAATCAAGTTTGAGACGGGTCTGTATCTTGCGCGCCTGACGGAAGGATTCCTTGAGGATGCGGCGATCCAGTTCGTTCAAGGTTTCCGGATCGATCAGATTGTCGCCCTGCTTGCCCGGTTCGCCCTCCAGGTACTGGTGCTGCAAGCGTAGCAACTGGATGAAATTGAGCCCTTCGAGCACGGCGTTAATTTCATCGGCGCGGATGTTCAAGCGCTGCGCTGCCAGACGCAAACGCTGAATCGAATTGGTATTGTGCACGCCGCTGGCCATGGCATAGATACGCGCCACATCGACGAAAATCCGCGAACCGTATTTCTTAAGGTCGATCTTGCCGGGATGATCCGGCTCGAGATCGGTCAGGAAATCGCGAATCTTGCCGAGCGGCGGTTCGACATCGAGCGCGTTCTTGGCCATGGCGCGCAGGAACATGGGGTTGGAGGCTGTCAGGGCCAGCAAATGGCGGCGCATGGCCTCGGCCAACTCTGCTTTGCCGAACAAGGGCCGGAAATCGAAGAAGATCGTTGCGTTGAGCAAGGCGTCGGGATGCGGCTGGCGAATCCAGTTGCCGAACTGCTCCTTCCACTCGTCGAGCGTCAGGCACCACTGCGGATTGCTGGCCATGATGTTGCCCTTGCACAACGGGAAACCGCAACGATCAAGATCCTTGTTCACATCCAGGGCATAGGCCAGGAAGCGCTGCTTCAGCGCATCGACCGATGCACCTTCAGGCGGCTGGAAAACGATGCCGTTATCCTGATCCGTGCTGAAGGTCTGTTCGTCGCGCCCTTCCGAACCGAAAGCCAGCCACGCCCAGTCGATACCATCGAAAGCATGCTTTTCCAGATTGAGCTGGATGACGCGCCGGGTCAGCGCATCGTTGAGCGCCGAAATGAACTGGGTCAGTTGCTCCGACCCCACACCCTGGGCCAGCATATTGAAGGCCAGTTGGCGCACGTCGGCGGCAGCCTGTTGCAAGGCTTCGACATTGTGCGCGCCATCGATGGCCTGTCGAATCTGGCGCAAGCCGACACGCTGCAACGAGAAGAGGTCGCGCTCCGAGACCACGCCCGTCAGGCGACCTTCCGCGTCCGTCACCAGCACATGGCGGATACCATGCGTGGCCATGGCAAACATGGCATCGTACGCCGTGGCGTGCTCTTCGAGCATGAACGGACTCGGCGTCATCGCCTCGCCGACTGGCGTACTCAACGGCAATTCGGCCAACACCACGCGGTCGAGCAGATCGGTACGCGTGAACACGCCAACCGCCTTGCGATCCTCGCCGGCCACGACCAGCGAACCGACACCGGCTTGCGACATGGTTTCCAACGCGGCCCGCAGCGGCGTATCCGGCGTCACGGTAATCGGCGAACGCGAGCCGATGCCGGCCAGCGGCGAATTCAGCGTCTGCTGTTCGCTGGCGCGCTGGGCGAACTGGAGTTGCAACTGCCGACGCGACTGGTCGAGCAGGCTGGCGATGTACTGGGTGCAAAACAGGTTGAATTCCGGACTGGAGGCGACCAGCGCCAGAAAATCCTCGGCCGGCAACTGGTAGCAGAAGCTGTCCTCGACGGCCAGATAGACATTGGTGGACGGCCGCCCGGCGGTGACCGCACCGATTGGGAAGCCTTCCCCGGCGCCCAGGCTGAGGATGGAATACTCGGTCACCGTCACCTCGCCCGCTTGCCGCGCCTGAACCTTGCCGGACTCGATCAGATAGAAGTAACGGACGTTACCTGCGTCGGGGCCGATGATCTCGCTGCCGGCAGGATAAAACGCAATCTGCGCCTTTTCTGCGAATCGCTGCAGCGCATCGGGCTGCATTTTGTTGAACGGCGCATGATTGCGAAGAAATGCAATGGTATTGCCAGCCATGCGGGTGCGCCCCTTTTCGCGCAGCGTCATTTCCACCTGACCAACGACCATTTCCTGCCCTGTTTGCTGTTGCGTATTCACGACAACCTCGTTTTTCTTCAGAGTGCGTAGTTTAACTTGAGACGTTGTTGCAGGCGTTTGGCCTGCTTGAGCGCCTCACGGAGTATGGCCTGATCCATGTCGTTCAATGCAGCGGGCTTCAGACCGGAACCCGCCGTCACTCCGGCAGCTGCGGCAGCAATCTGCTGCGTCAGCCGCAGCCGCAGGATGTGGGAAAAAGCCGCGTCGAGACTGGCAAGCTCGATTTCCGGCAAACCGACCGCCTTGCCGGCCTGGTGCAGACGTTCCGAGGTATTAACGCTCGGTGTTCCGGCGGTCAGCGCGAAGATGCGGGCTGCGTCGACGAATATCCGACTGCCGAACTTCTTGAGGTCGACTTCCCCTGCCCCATTCACCGCGACCTCGCCACGGAAATTCAAGGGCGCTTCGGCATGCAGCGCATTCGCCGCCATCAGATGCTGGAAAGCCGGCGTACTGCTCGTCAGCGACAGCAACAAGGTGCGCAGTTGCTCGCCCAGGGCGAGATTTCCATGCAGCGGGCGCAGGTCGAAGAAGATGCAGGCGTTGAGCAAGGCTTCGGGCTCGGGACGACGCACCCACTCGATGAACTGCTCCCGCCACTCGTCGAGCGACAGGCACCAGGCTGGATTACCGGCCATGATCTTGCCCCGGCACAACGCAAAGCCGCAGTCGGCCAGGTGCTGATTCGCTTCCTGCGCGAAAGGCAGGAACAGGTCGCGCAAGGCGCCGGCTTCCTGCTCGCTGCTGGCATGGAAAAGCAGACCGTTGTCCTGGTCGGTAACGAAGGTCTGCTCGTGCCGCCCCTCGGAGCCGAGGGCCAGCCAGCACCAGGCCACTTGCGGCAGCCTATGGTTGCGCGCTGTCAGGTCGACAACCCGTGAAGACAGGCGATCGTTGAACAGCGAAATCAGACGAGTCGCCGCCACGCCATCCATGCCGCCGGCCAGCGCCCCCAACAGGTGCGCACGAACAGCATCAGCCAAGGCCGGCGCCTCGTCCAGAGTGGGCAGCGCATCAATCGCTGCAAAGAGATCGATACGCTGTTGGCAAAGCAGCAAAGGCGCAGTGCTCACGGCAATCAGTATTTCACCCGGGCGAAATAGGTCTTCTCGGCCGCTTCCAGCGCCTGACGCACTGTAACGATGCCCTTGTCTTCCAGCAGCTTGACCAGCTTGAGGAATACTTCGCCAGTCGCCAGTGCATCCTCCAGCGCGTTATGACGCGCGCCGATGGTGATACCGAGGCGCTCCAGGATCACGTCCAGCTTGTGCGACTCCTGGTTCGGATGCACCACGGCCGACAGCAGCAGCGTATCGAGTACCGGCTGCGTAAAGCGGATGCCGGTGCGCTCTTCCTTCAATTGCAGGAAACGCATGTCGAAAGCAGCGTTGTGGGCGATCAGCACCGTGTCTTCGCAAAACTCATGGAAGGCAGGCAGTACAACGTCGATGTTGGGCTGGCCGCGCACCATGTCCTCCGTGATGCCATGGATGGGAATGGATTCCGGCTTGAGGGGAATTTCCGGATCGACGATCTGATTGAAGGTTTCCTGGCGTAGCAATCGGTTGTTGACGATGCGCGCTGCGCCGATCTGGATGATCTCGTCGCCGTTGGACGGCTCCAGGCCGGTCGTCTCGGTATCGAACACCGTATAGGTCAGCTCGGACAGCTTGCGATCGAGGTCGATGGACTTGTCCTCGAACTTGAACAGGTCGAAATCGTAGTACTCCGGACGGCCGGTGACATGGCGCTCCTCGATCACCTGCTCGGCTTCCGGGATGGCTACCGGCAGCACGAAGCGGAAGAAGGCCCGGTGCGCGGCCTTCTCGCGCTCGTACCAGATTTCGCCGCCATGGCGGTCGATGACCTCGCGCAGGGTCAGCGGCGAGCTTTCGCTGCCGATCTGCATCGACTCCATTTCCCAGGTGTAGAAAGTCTCCGACGACATCGCCGGGCCGGCCCAGATCAGGTCGAGATAGGCCAACTTGCCATTGGAGGTCAGCCGGAAGCGCAGTTCGCGCGGTGCATAGTGATCCTGCAGCTTGGACGCCAGCGAGACCAGGGCGAAAACCAGCGAGAAACTGTCTGCCTTGATCCACAGATTGTCATCCATTTCCTCTGTCTTGGTCGGCAGCTTGAGCTTATCGTCGATGCGACGCTGGGCAGCGGCGACGATATCGATGCCCAGCACATCTTCCAACGGCCAGCGCGTCTTGATGGCATCGGAAAACTGGTTCATGGTCTGATCGATAACCTGGCTGCGCTTGGCGACCTCGTCGTCGATGACGTGCAGGAAGCGCTGGCGCAACTCCGGCTCCATGTCCGGATAGTCGATCAGGTTGGCCACCGCCGCCCGGATGTTACCGATCGCCGAGCGGCTGCCCTGAGTCAGCGTGTGCAACGCCCGATCGCGGCGCTCTTCTTCCTCGATGCTGCGCGTGATGTTCTCGACGGTCAGCACGTAGCCCGACATCGACGCCTCGCCCGCCCCACCGAGCACCGGCACCATCTGGATACGCAGCAGCTGGCCGCCGCGCGTGGTGGTGATGAAATTGGCGATTGCCGTCTTGCCGTTGGCCAGACGCTGGTGAATGACCTCGCGGGCATGCTCGACCTGGCTCTTTTCCAGAATCGAGAAGATCGAACGCCCCAACCCGATCAGCGCCCCGCCGGCCACCGAGGTCGGCCCTTGGGACAGCGCCTTGAACTGCAGCCGGGCACGGTTGTTGTAGAGCAGGATGCGACCGTCGAGGTTGCAGACGACGACAGCCTGCGCCAGTTCCGACATCAGCGCCGCCAGCCGGTTTTTTTCCTCCTCGACCGAGGCCTTGGCGCGGGCGATCTGCGAATCGACGTCGTCCATCAACGCATCGCGCTGCTGCGCCAGGTCGTTGGCGGCCTGCGCCAACTGCTGAACCTCGGGAGGTCCTTCCGGCGCCACGCGGAAATTGCGGTTGGCCCCGAGCATCAGGCGCAGCGTTTCTGCCATACGCAGCAGACCTTCGACGTATTGCTTGAACAACCTGTGCAACACCAGCACGCCGATCACGAAACCGAACAGCGTCATCATGGTGCCGACCGGCAGGCGGGAAACCAGCAGCTCGGTCAGCATGTTGCGCTCCGCCTCCTTCATGTCCAGCCAGACGAGCAGCGAGGTGACGACGAACGGGCCGGTCATGAGCAGACCGAGCACGACCACGGCGAGGATGAAACGATGTTTTGCCTTCATGGCAGGCATCCCGGAATGGTTGGTTATTGTTGCGAACAGCCTCCGGCAGCAAACCGGAAAGTGTCGGAATCAGGCCATGCCGAGCATGCCCTTGACCTTGACCACCAGATCCTTGGTCGAGAACGGCTTGGTCACGTAGGCGTCGGCGCCGATGGCCAAGCCCTTGGCCACCTCGGTCTCCCGCCCCTTGGCGGTGAGCATGACGACCTGCAGCCCGGCCTTCTCCGGATCGGCGCGCAAGGCTTCGCAAACCTCGAAGCCGGATTTCTTCGGCATCATGACGTCGAGCAGCACGAGATCGGGCCGGAAGCTATCGACCTTGGCGAGCGCTTCTTCGCCGTCGACGGCGACGGCAACCTCGAAACCTTCCTTTTTCATCAGGAATTCGAGCGAGATGACAATGTTGGGTTCGTCATCGACGATAAGGATTTTTTTGGTCATGCGTTCAGTCTCCCTTTGTTATTCCTCCGATGCCGGCAACGGCACCGTGAAAATGAAATTCGCACCCGCTCCCGGGTGGCTTTCAACCCACAGCTTACCACCGAAATATTCGATGATCTGCCGGCTGATCGGCAGCCCGAGCCCGGTGCCTTGCGGCTTGTCGGTCAGGGTATTTCCACCCTGACGGAATTTCTCGAAAATGACATCGCATTCCTCGCTGGTCAGGCCCGGACCATTGTCGGCCACCTCGACCCGAACCATGCGCCCGTCGACGCCAACACTGACATGCACCCGACCGCTTTCGGCCGGCACAAACTTCACCGCATTGGACAACAGGTTGATCAGCACCTGAGTCAGGCGGTCGCTGTCAGCCAGCACCACCGGACCGACAGCCGGAATATCGCCATCCAGGGCCACGCCCTTCTCGCGGAACAATTGCTCGAGCGAGCCCATCGTTTCACGGGCGATCGATCCAATATCGACCTCGCCGGTCGTCCACTCGGCCCGCCCAGACTCCAGCTTGGCGAGGTCGAGAATCTGGTTGATCAAGCGTGTCAGGCGCTCCGTTTCATGAACGATGATACCGAGGAAACGCCGTCGGTTAGCCAGGTCGATGCGCGGGTCTTCATGCAGCATTTCCGACAGTGCCCGAATCGAGGTGAGCGGCGTGCGCAATTCGTGGGTCACCGTGGAGATGAAGTCATCCTTCATGCGATCGACTTCGCGCAGACGTTCGTTCGCCTCGCGCAATTCGCCGGTCGCGGCCTCAAGTGCCTTCTGCTTGACCTCCAGTTCTCGACTATAGGCCCGGACCTGGGTAGCCTCGTCGAGGATGTCGAGGACCTCATCCAATCCGAGGTCCTCTTCCTCGGCTACCGACGCGACCATCACGCGAGCACTCGCCGAACCGATTGCACCGGCTAGTTCAGCCTCGGCGAAATGAACAAACTCGGCATCGGCCGGCAGCTTGCGCCAATCGCCTACCCCCCGGCCCTGAGCGTAGAGCGCCAGCTGCTGCCGCGCCCGGCCGGCGCCGAGAAAACGCTCAAGTAGACGAACCAGGGCATCCAACGACGCCTTGCCACGCCACAGCCGCGCTTCAGCATTCCGGCGATCGAAGCGGAAGACATCGACGAAGCGCTCGGCCTGGCTGGCCTCGACCGCATCCGGCCGCGAATTGAGCGAAACAGCGACGTAGCAGCCTATATTGGCCAGCATGCTCCACCACAGGCAATGCGAAATCTCATCCATGCCGCCCAGCCCAAAGAGCATCTGCGCCTTGAGCCAGGAAATTCCGAACAGCCCTTGATCGACGAAGCCGCTGGAAATCCATCCCGATTTGGCAAACGACGGCAGCAACAGGGTATACAACCAGACGACGAAGCCTGCCGACAGCCCGGCCACGGCACCGGCACGTGTCCCCTGCTTCCAGTACATGCCGCCGAACATGGCCGGGGCGAACTGGGCAACGGCGGCAAACGAAATCAGTCCGATGCCGACCAGCGCGTAGGCCTCGCCGGCCGCCCGGAAATAGATGTAGCCGAGCAGCACGATCAGGGCGATGGCAACCCGCCGGATGCCGATCAGCAAGCCCGACAGATCCAGTTGCTGCCTGGTCTGGAGCCAGGCCGAACGCAGCAACCAGGGCATGACCAGATCGTTGCAGACCATGGTCGACAGCGCGATGGTCTCGACGATGACCATCCCGGTGGCAGCCGACAGGCCGCCGATGAAGGCGAGCAGCGCCAGCGCCTCGGCACCGCGAGCAAGCGGCAGGGTCAGCACAAAGGTGTCCGGGTTGATGCCCTGGCCGTCGAAATGCAGCAAACCACCAAGCGCCAGCGGCAAGACGAAGATATTGATCAGCAGCAGGTAGAGCGGAAACAGCCAGACCGCCCGCTTGACGTGCGACTCGTCCACATTCTCGACAACGATGATCTGGAACTGGCGCGGCAGGAAAACGATCGCCAATCCGGAGAGCACGATCAAGGCGGTCCACGTCCCGGCGCGTGACGAATCAAGCTGCAGCAACCGGTCGAAATCGGCAGTCGCCGCAGCGCGCTGAAAGAGATCGCCAAGGCCACCATACATGCCGTAGGTGACAAAGATACCGACCGCCAGGAAGGCCAGCAGCTTGACCACCGACTCGAAGGCCACGGCCGCCACCATACCCTCGTGGCGCTCGGTGGCATCGAGGTGGCGGGTTCCGAACAAGATGGAAAACAGCGCCAGGATTGCGGCGATCAGGAAGGTCGAATCCAACCCAAGCCAGACACCGCTACGTCCGGAATGTGCAAGCAGGACATCGACACTGGCCGCCATGGCCTTGAGTTGCAAAGCGATGTAAGGCACCACCCCGATCACCGCGATGACCGTCACCATGCCCGCCAGCAGTTGGCTCTTGCCGTAACGTGAGGCGATGAAGTCGGCAATCGATGTGATGCGCTGCGCCTTGCTGATGCGAATCATCTTGACGATGACGCTGACGAACAGCAGCATCAGCGTCGGTCCCAGATAGATGGTGAGGAAGGAAAGGCCACCCGATGTCGCGCGACCGACGCTGCCGTAGAAAGTCCAGGAAGTGCAATAGACGGCCAGAGATAACGCGTAAACGTTGGCCGAGATGATCGACTTGCCGGCATCCGCCCGCGCATCGCCGAAGCGGGCGACTGCGAACAGCAGGCCGAGATAGGCCACCGACAATAGCGCGATGAACCAGCCGGAAAGCGCCACTTACTTGCTCCGCCCTTCGGCAACCCTGGCTGCCAGGGCGATCAGCCCGGCCCATACGCCAAAAAGATACAGGTAGCCGGCTGGAATTCCTCCCAAGCTACCGCCGGGCAAACTGAGCAAGGGATAGGTCAGCAATGGAATGCCAAGCAGCGCGAGGGCAGCCAGGCGCTGGCGAGTTGGGCTTGAGCGTTTCATACGCCACCCCGCAAAAATAAAAACGGCCGGCACGCCAAGCGTGCCAGCCGTTCGGGAATGCAGTCTGATGCGACCACACGGGAAGTCACCTTATGGGCGACCATTGTCTCCTCCTTGCCCCTTGTTCTGTCAGGATGATGTGGCAAGGCCATCATCCCTGTTGATCGTATCAAGCGGGCAGCCGAAGGCTAGCCCGCAGGCCACCGGGTTTCACCATCGGCAAAACCCGGCATGCTCGCCTTAGCCCTTCAGCTGCTCCAGAATGGCCGGGTTCTCGAGAGTCGAGGTATCTTGCGTGAGTTCCTCGCCCTTGGCCAGGCCACGGAGCAGACGGCGCATGATCTTGCCGGAGCGGGTCTTCGGCAGGTTGTCACCGAAACGGATGTCCTTCGGCTTGGCGATCGGACCGATCTCCTTGCCCACCCAGTCGGAGAGTTCCTTGATGATGCGCTTGGCGTCGTCACCAGTCGGGCGCTGGCCCTTGAGCACGACGAAGGCCACAATCGCTTCACCGGTCAGGTCATCCGGACGGCCGACAACGGCAGCCTCGGCAACCAGCGGATTGGCGACCAGAGCGGATTCGATTTCCATGGTGCCCATGCGGTGACCGGAAACGTTCAGCACGTCGTCGATACGGCCGGTAATGGTGAAGTAGCCGGTATCCTTGTCACGGATCGCGCCGTCGCCGGCAAGGTAATACTTGCCCTGGAAATCGGCCGGATAGTAGGACTTCACGAAACGCTCCGGATCGCCCCAGATGGTGCGGATCATGGACGGCCACGGCTTCTTGCAGACCAGGATGCCGCCCTGGCCCCAGGGCAGATCGGCACCGGTCTCGTCGACCACGGCGAACTGGATGCCCGGGAACGGCAGGGTGCAGGAGCCAGGAACCAGCGGGGTGGCGCCCGGCAGCGGGGTGATCATGTGACCACCGGTTTCGGTTTGCCAGAAGGTATCGACGATCGGGCAGCGGCCGCCACCGACGTTGTCATAGTACCACTGCCAGGCAGCCGGATTGATCGGCTCGCCAACCGAACCGAGGATACGCAGCGACGACAGGTCGTAGCTCTTCGGATGCACGGCGGGGTTGGTGTCGGCAGCCTTGATCAGCGAGCGGATCGCGGTCGGAGCGGTGTAGAAGATGGTGGCCTTGTGATCCTGGATCATCTTCCAGAAACGGCCGGCGTCCGGGTAGGTCGGCACGCCTTCGAAGACGATTTCGGTCGCGCCGCAGGCAAGCGGGCCGTAGGTGATATAGGTGTGACCCGTCACCCAGCCGATGTCGGCCGTACACCAGAAGGTATCCGTCGGCTTGATGTCGAAGGTCCACTTCATGGTTAGGATGGCATGCAGCAGGTAGCCACCGGTGGAGTGCTGGACGCCCTTCGGCTTGCCGGTGGAACCCGAGGTGTAGAGCAGGAACAGCGGGTGTTCGGCTTCGACCCATTCCGGTTCGCAGGTTTCCGGCTGGTTGGCCAGACCGTCGTGCAGCCACTCGTCACGGCCGGCGAGCATGTTGACGTCGCCACCGGTGCGCTTGAAGACGATGACGTTCTTGACGGATTCACAGCCGCCCATGGCGAAGGCTTCGTCGGCGATCGGCTTGAGCGGGATGGCCTTGCCGCCGCGGAACTGGCCGTCGGAGGTGATCAGCATGACAGCGCCGGCATCGTTGATACGATCGCGCAGCGACTGGGCGGAGAAGCCGCCGAAAACGATGGAGTGCGGAGCGCCGATACGAGCACAGGCCTGCATGGCGACGATGCCTTCGATGGTCATCGGCAGATAGATGACGACGCGGTCGCCCTTCTTGACGCCCTTGGAACGCAGCAGGTTGGCCATCTTGCAGACCTTGGCCAGCAGTTCCTTGTAGGTTACCTTGGTGACTTCGCCGTTGTCGGCTTCGAAGATAATGGCGACCTTGTCGCCCAGACCGGCTTCGACATTGCGGTCGAGGCAGTTGTAAGAAACGTTCAGCTTGCCATCGGCAAACCACTTGAAGAACGGAGCATTGGACTCATCGAGAACCTGGGTGAATGGGGTTTTCCAGGTGATGAATTCGCGGGCACGCTTGGCCCAGAAACCTTCGTAGTCGGCTTCTGCTTCCGCGCACAGCGCCTTGTAGGCGTCCATCCCGGAAACCGCCGCATTCTTGACGATTTCGTCAGACGGATAGATAAGCTGCACGGACTCATTCGACATATTTTTCTCCTCTGCGGTACTTCGCAATTATGTTGAAACAACCGATCGGATCTCGGGCTTTCCCCCGGGACGTTTAAAGCCGCGCAAGCTGGAGAACACCTCATTCCCCTCGCCAGCGTTGAGGCGGCATTAGACCCGGATAATCTTACAAAGGACTTACGAAATCACGCTGCGGCGCAACAATTCAACAGGCTTTCATGACACCCGACGGCCCACTTCGCCCATGGTAAAATCGCCCCCCCAACCTACAGCCTTCCCGATGATGAGTTCGCCCATAAAATTCCTCGAATCGTTCATCTTTGCCAGCCGCTGGATTCAGGCCCCGCTCTACGTCGGCCTGATCGTCGCCCAAGTTGTTTACTGCTGGCTGTTCATGGTCGAGTTGAGCCATCTGGTAACCGGCGCCTTCGGACCTCACCAGATGACCGAAACCGACATCATGCTGATCGTCCTCGGCTTGATCGACGTGGTCATGATCGCCAACCTGCTGGTCATGGTCATTGTCGGCGGCTACGAAACCTTCGTCTCGCGCCTCGACCTGGATGACCACCCCGACCAGCCCGAATGGCTTTCGCACGTCAATGCCGGCGTCCTCAAGATCAAGCTGTCGACGGCCATCATCGGCATTTCGTCGATCCACCTGCTGAAGAGCTTCATCAATGCCGCTAACCTGACCGAGCACACGCTAATGTGGCAGGTCGTCATTCATGTCGTATTCCTTTTCTCCGCCCTGGCTATGGCCCTTGTCGACAAGACCATGACCCAGACCCTTGCCCTGCAACATCAAAAACACCACTAAAACCGGAGTTCTTGCATGACCGCCATTAAACAGGAAGACCTGATCCAGTCCGTCGCCGATGCCTTCCAGTACATCAGCTACTACCACCCACTGGATTACATCAAGGCCTTGGGTGAAGCCTACGAGCGCGAGGAATCTCCCGCCGCCAAGGACGCCATCGCCCAGATCCTGACCAACTCCCGCATGGCCGCCGAAGGCCATCGCCCGATCTGCCAGGACACCGGTATCGGCATGGTCTTCATCAAGGTCGGCATGCAGGTCAGCTGGCCGGATGCCACCATGAGCATCCAGGAAATGATCAACGAAGGCGTCCGTCGCGCCTACGCCAACCCGGACAACCCGCTGCGCGCCTCGGTGCTGGCCGACCCGGCGGGAACCCGCAAGAACACGAAGGACAACACCCCGGCGGTCGTGCATTTCGAAATCGTCGAAGGCCACCACGTCGAAGTCATCTGTGCGGCCAAGGGCGGCGGCTCGGAAGCCAAGTCCAAGTTCGCCATGCTCAACCCGTCCGACGACCTGGTCGACTGGGTTCTGAAGAAGATTCCGGAAATGGGCGCCGGCTGGTGTCCGCCGGGCATCATCGGCATCGGCATCGGCGGCACGCCGGAAAAGGCCATGCTGCTGGCCAAGGAATCGATCATGGCGCCTGTGGACATCCACGAACTGAAGGCCCGCGGTCCGAAGAACCGTGCCGAGGAACTGCGCCTCGAACTGTACGAGAAGGTCAATGCCCTCGGCGTCGGCGCCCAGGGCCTGGGCGGCCTGACCACCGTGCTCGACGTCAAGGTGCTCGACTACCCCTGCCACGCCGCCAACCTGCCGATCGCGTTGGTGCCGAACTGCGCCGCCACCCGCCACTGCCATTTCCATCTCGACGGCTCCGGCCCGGCCAAGATCGAGCCGCCGAAGCTGGAAGACTGGCCCGCCGTCACCTGGACGCCGGACCTCAAGTCCGCCACCCGCGTAGACCTGAACACCCTGACCAAGGAGCAAGTCGCCGCCTGGAAACCGGGCCAGAAGCTGCTCCTCAACGGCAAGATGCTGACCGGCCGCGACGCCGCCCACAAGCGCATCGCCGACATGCTGGCCAAGGGCGAAAAGCTGCCGGTGGACTTCACCAACCGCGTCATCTACTACGTCGGCCCGGTCGACCCGGTGCGTGACGAAGTCGTCGGTCCAGCCGGCCCGACCACCGCCACCCGCATGGACAAGTTCACCCGCATGATGCTGGAACAGACCGGCCTGATCTCCATGGTCGGCAAGTCCGAACGCGGACCGACCGCCATTGCGGCGATCAAGGACAACAAGTCGGCCTACCTGATGGCTGTGGGCGGTGCCGCCTACCTGGTGGCCAAAGCCATCAAGTCGGCCAAGGTGGTCGGCTTTGCCGACCTGGGCATGGAAGCCATCTACGAATTCGATGTCGAGAACATGCCGGTGACGGTGGCTGTCGATTCGTCCGGCACCAGCGTGCACGAAACCGGCCCCAAGGAATGGCAGGTCAAGATCGGGAAGATTCCGGTCAAGTCCTGATAGCTGATCCACATGGAACCCGGCTCCGGCCGGGTTTTTTACACCCCACTGCACGAACAACATCAGACTCTGCACCTCGGCATGTTCCGCAAATTCCGCATTGCCATTCTTATCTTCATACTCGCCACGGTCGGCCTCGGAGCATGGCGTGCCAACGCCCGGCTGACCACATGGGAGCATTCCGTTCACGTGGCGATCTACCCGATTGCTGCCGACGACTCACCTGCGACGCGAAGCTACCTGAACCACCTGAGCATTGATAGCTTCGAAGATATCGCGCAATGGATGCAAACCGAAAGTAATCGCCACGGACGCTCGGTTTTGCAACCCATCGTGTTGCACTTGGCATCGCCCTTGACGGATAAACCGCCGCTCGCCCCGAGCCACCCGAGCGCACAGGAGGCCATCCTGTGGAGCCTGAAACTGCGCTGGTGGGCATCACAAAACGATGCGATCGCCGGGCCCAAACCTCAGGTGCGCCTGTTCGTCCTCTTCCACGATCCGGAACTGAACAGCAGGACACCGCATTCCACCGGCCTCGCCAAGGGCCAGATCGGTTTGATCCACGCTTACGCCAACCGTCAGCAACGACGGCAGAACAACGTGGTGATTGCCCACGAACTGCTGCACACCTTTGGCGCAACCGACAAATACGACCTCGCCACGCTACAGCCCATCCACCCGCAAGGCTATGCCGAGCCGCAACGCACCCCGCGCTTGCCGCAAGCTCGCGCCGAAATCATGGGCGGGCGCACCCCCATCGATGAAGTCACATCCGAAATTCCGGCTAGCCTAACGGAAACAGTTATTGGCCAAGAGACGGCAAGAGAAATCGGCCTGTTGCGAACGGATCGCTGAAAGCCGCCTGACTTCGCGGCGCATCCCGAGCGGCCTCAAACCGTATTGGGATGCTCTGCTCAGAGCATTCGCTCAGTCCGCGCTTTATCCCACAGCCGCCGCTTCAAGTCGTCGATCGGCAAACCAAGGCGGAAGCTGCTTTCGATCTCCTTCAGCAGCGGAATCAACTGCAAACCAACCGTCCCGAGACAGGGGCGCAAGACCGCCGGATCGACCGACGCAAGCAGTTCCTTGAGCCGCGGAACAAACGCCTCGCAACTACCCTCCTCGGTCCCCTTGGCATCGGCTTTGGCGACCACCCGGTTCCCTCCGGCACGCTGCGCATCGTCGAGACGGGTATCGGCCAGATTCATCAACTCCTGCCCGGAAAGAGAAACGCCATCATCAGGAATCACGGCAACGCCGGCACTGACAGTCAGGTCGATACGCTGACCGCGAACCGCGATTTGCGCCGTCGCCATTGCCTTGCAAATGCGGTTCGCGAATCCTGAACAGATTGCACTCGTCGTCGCAGGCGCAATGATGACGATCCGTCCGCCCGGAAGCTGACTGATCACGTCTTCCGGCCTGATTTTCCTGGCAACCATGAAGGAAAATTTCTCGACCGTTCGCGCGACAAGGTCCTCGCCATGGCGGGCAATCAGGTCGTGGTAATGGTCAAGACCAAAGGCCAGAATGCCCACCCCGCGCCCTTCGAGAGCGCCGGGAAGCATTCTTGCGAATGCTGCCTCCAGGCTATCCTGCGCGCACACTGGACTGCCATGCCCAAGATGCTCCTCGACCTGCCCAGCCGAGTCCGGACCGGATGGTTCTAGTCCCGCCATGCCCCCCAACGTTCCGAGAACATCGCTGACACCGACATCGGTGCGCATCGCCAAATCTTCCGGATGCGTTTCGGCCGACACGGCAACAGCGGGAAACGCTTCAAGACCCGCAGCATCAGATTCCTCGCGGACATCGTGCGAAAGCCCCAGGAGCATGGATGCCACACTCTCCAACGAGGTATGGCTGGAATCCTTGGCAACAAAATCGGTTACACCGCGTGCCCGAGCGTGCATCCGCTCCGATTCGCCAAAGGAATTTGAAACAACGAGAAAGAAAGGAAGCGATTTGAGGCGTGACAATTTGCTTTCGCGAATACGCTCCAACAAATCCAGACCATCAAGCTTCGTCAGGCTAACGCCAGAGACAACACCGACAATAGCGCTATCGAGAACCAGCGTCTGCCAGGCAGACTCACCGCTAGCCTCCTCACGAACATCGAAATGCTCAGCCAGCTGTTTGGACAACGATGCGCGAACCACTTTCGAGGCATCAGCAACCAGAACTTTTCGCTTCAATGTCATCTCTTTGTCAGCATCCCAGATGCGTTTCAAACGCCTGGATCATTTACTTCCCAAAGATGAGAGTGTAAGCGAGGTACGGTAGCAGCCGTCAAGAATCGAAGACGAAAATCCTTGTTCCCTATAAATACAAGCACTTGATCGAACGACACTCCGCCGATTTCCCCCCGCCCGAGCGACATCCAGGGTATTTCCTGGAAAGTGTGGAATACGCCACACACTACGCACCCAGCATCGCGCTACCTTAGCCTCAGGAGGAAAACGACATGACAACAACCGCCAGCATTATCCTGTTCAAGAATGAATTCGTAGCCACATTGAGCGATGGTTGCCGTATCCAAAAATCTGAACTGCGCGAATTGGCCGATGCGCTGATTCACGCTGGCGTTCATATCAACGGCGTGCAATTTGAGTGGAACGGCAGCTCGGGGCAACGGATGATCACCGCCGGACAACAGGTTGCATTCCGCGCCGAGATGCGGCGCCTGGAACGCCGCCAGGTCAAGGGACTCGCCGTCGCGGCTTGAGCGACAAACGATAGACGACCGTGCCTCCATACCCCTACTGACAGAACGCTTGATTTTCCCGAATGACTCAGCGATAGTTCGTAACCATCACGATTTTATCTGAACCGACTTCCGATGAACGCTACCCGTACACTCCGCCCCGCCACTGCCTGCGCAGTGCCGCCGGTCGTCGTATGCGTAGTTAAGGTAGGCGTCGTAACGCACGCGCCGTCGCGGGTCAGGTAAACAAAACACCAGGAATTCACCAACCCCCGCCGGCCAAAACCGGCGGGGGTTTTGTTTTGGAGCCCGCCGGTTGAGCCAACAACCCAAAGGAATCTCCATGACAGAAACACTGAACGGCGCCCAAATCACCGTGCGACTGCTTGAACGCCAGGGTGTCCGCACCGTCGCCGGCATCCCCGGCGGTGCCATCCTGCCGATCTACGATGCACTCGGGCAGTCGCCCATCATCCATCACGTGCTGGCCCGGCATGAGCAGGGGGCTGGTTTCATGGCCCAGGGCATGGCCCGCGCCACCGGTCAGACCGCAGTCTGTCTAGCCTCTTCAGGCCCAGGTGCAACCAACCTGCTGACAGCGATCGCCGATGCCAAGCTTGATTCGATTCCACTAGTCGCCATCACCGGCCAGGTTCCCAAGGCCATGATCGGCACCGACGCATTCCAGGAAGTCGACACCTACGGTCTGTCGATCCCGATCACCAAGCACAACTTCCTGGTCTCCTCGGCCGAGGAACTCCTGGATGTCATCCCACGCGCCTTCGAACTCGCTGCCTCAGGCCGCCCCGGCCCGGTGCTGGTCGACATTCCCAAGGACGTGCAGTTGCAAGCAATTGAGATTGATGAGTGGCCGGTACCCGGTCAGCGCCAAGCGCCGCTGCAGGCCGACGGTTGGGCGTTATCCGAAGCGGCAGCGATGATCAACGCCGCCAAGCGCCCGATCCTTTACCTAGGCGGGGGCGTCGTTCATTCAGCTGCCTCGGGGCTGGCCGTTCAACTTGCCGAAAAGGCCGGCTTGCCGACCGTGATGACCTTGATGGGGCTGGGCGCCATGCCGGTCGACCATGCATTGTCCCTGGGCATGCTCGGCATGCACGCCGCCCGCTACACGAACCTTGCGCTGGACGAATGCGATCTTCTGGTTGCCGTCGGCGCCCGCTTCGACGACCGTGCAACCGGCAAGGTCGCCGCCTTCTGCTCGCAGGCGAAAATCATTCACATCGATATCGACCCGGCCGAACTGGACAAGATCAAGAGTGCCCACATCGGCATCACGGCCGATGTTGCGGAGGCGCTAACCCGGCTGATACCGGCGGTTGCAGAGAACCGGCGAACCCAATGGCTGCAGCGTGTCGCAGATCTCAAGTCCGAAAATCCCCTGGCGATGCCCGACATGGATAATCCGCTGTCGCATTTCGGCTTGATCCGCACCGTCGCTGCCTGCCTCGACAATGAGGCCACCATCACCACCGACGTCGGCCAGCACCAGATGTGGGTTGCCCAGGCCTACCCCCTGCGTCGCCCCAGGCAATGGCTCACCTCAGGCGGACTGGGCACCATGGGCTTCGGCGTCCCTGCCGCCATCGGTGCTGCACTAGCCGAACCGGAGCGGACGGTGGTGTGCTTTACCGGCGACGGCTCGATCCTGATGAACATCCAGGAACTGGTCACCGCGGCTGAAGAAGGCGCGAACGTCAAGATCGTGCTGATGAACAATGCGACCCTTGGCCTGGTGCATCAGCAGCAGACGCTGTTCTATGGCGAGCGCCTATTCGCCTCGCAATTCAAGAGCACCCCCGATTTCGTCAAGGTAGCTCAGGGTTTCGGCATTGCGGCCATCGATCTCGCTCAGGTCGCCAACCCTTGCGCAGCGCTGATGGAAGCCATCAACCGGCCCGGCCCGTGTCTGATCCATGCTCGCATCGATGCCGAGCAAAAAGTCTACCCCATGGTGCCGCCGGGTGCTGCCAACCGCGACATGATCGGAGCCTGAACATGAATGCCATTAACCGCCACGAACAAAACGCGCTGTCCCGCGCCGTACTGGAAATTGACGTCAACAACCACGCTGGCGTCATGTCGCACGTCGTCGGCTTGTTCTCACGCCGCGCCTACAACGTGGAAGGCATCCTCTGCCTGCCGCTGGGCGACGGCAGCCGTAGCCGGATCTGGCTGCTGGTCAACGAAGACCAGCGCTTGCCGCAAATGATGAAGCAGGTTGACAAACTCGAAGACGTTATCGGCATTCGACGCCACAATGCCGACCATGCAGTCTTCCAGAATCTGGAGAATTTTTTCCGGGCTTGAGGAAGTAATCAGGAAGTTGCCGGTGCAAGCCGGCACTTCCGCTTGTATTCATGGATCAGCTCAAGCTCCTCGTCACTGATTGACTCAAAACGCAAGCCAACCAGTCGCAGGTTGCCGACACGACGTATCCGCATCACGCTGACATACGCCTCGATGGCGCCGCCCAAATCCGGCGATTCAATACGGCATATACCCACCTCGCCGCTCGGTTTGGCCCCCAGAACGCGCTCCTCGATCAGCACCCCGACACCGGATACCGAAATATCGGAAGCCGGCAGCCGCAGGTTTTTTCCTCCCAGGCTGAGGTGAATCTCTCCCAGCAGGCGAACACGAGGCGAACGGCGACGTTCTTTCACAGTGGCATTCCAATCGAACTAGCGAAGCTGCATTTTCACACGAGCAATGCCAAAGCGTATAGCCGCGCCGTACCCGGTAAACAAGAGCCCTCGCCAAAACAGTCAATTTCCCAAATATTTCAAAGGCATAACCACACCTTTCGGGGTCGTGGCGAACTCACCAAAAATTGACCCACATCAATATTGCCCCTTCGGAAATAGCGGAAAGTGTTGCCACAATTTTGCCAACATCGTTTCAGAGCACCACGCACTTGGCCTCCGCGTCACTGTTGGCTCACCTCATAACAGCCCTTCTCAAGCACCAGGGGCACCAAAAGTTGTGACTACGGGAGAATGGACATGCCTATCATTTGGGAAAGCAAGCTGGACACCGGAATCGACGTCATCGACTCCCAGCACCGCCGCATCGTCGATTACATCAATGATCTGGAAATTGCCAAGACCAAGGGTGACAAGGCGATGGTTACCGATGTCATCGAGCAGTTGATCGACTACACGCAATCCCACTTCGGTTTCGAAGAATCGATGATGGAAGAAGCCGGCTACAAATTCATCAAGCCGCACAAGAAAGTCCACGAACTCTTCATCAAGCGGGTCACCGAATTCACAATGCGCGCCGCCAAGGGCGAGGATATCGCTGACGAACTGCACTCCATGTTGGCCAAGTGGCTGCTGAACCACATTGCCAACGAAGACCGCGACTACGCCGACTCGGTGAAGCAAATGGTCGGCCCCGAAGCGGCGCACCACGAAGTTGCACACCCAAAGGCGGAAGCTCGTGCCGGTTTCATTTCTGGTTTGCTCGGCCGTTTTTTCCGCTAAACGAAGCCGTCGGCAAAGCGCGCCAGGTCGTCGACCGGCGTGCTTCCGCACATAACGCCACGCGCCGCATCAAATCGGCAACCGCTTGCCGACGCTATACTTCGGCTCATTGCAACCCACCGCCGAATCATGACGACAAGCATCCGCTGGCAAAGCGCCCACACCTACTCCGACATTCTTTACGAAACCGCCGAGGGCATCGCTAAGATATCCATCAACCGGCCCGAGCGGCGCAATGCCTTTCGCCCGGAAACCGTCGAACAGTTGATCGACGCCTTTCATCGCGCCCACCACGACAACACCATCGGCACCATCATCCTGACCGGCGCGGGTAGTGAAGCCTTCTGCTCCGGCGGCGACCAGAAGGTGCGCGGAGAGGAAGGCTACATCGACGAAGGCGGTACCCCACACCTCAACGTGCTCGACCTGCAAATGCAGATTCGCCGCCTGCCCAAACCGGTGGTGGCCATGGTTGCCGGCTTTGCCATCGGCGGTGGTCATGTCTTGCATCTGGTCTGTGACCTCTCCATTGCAGCCGACAATGCCCGCTTCGGGCAAACCGGACCGCGCGTCGGCAGCTTCGATGCCGGCTTGGGCGCCGGACTCATGGCACGCACCATCGGCATGAAACGCGCCAAGGAAATCTGGCTGCTCTGCCGTCAGTACGATGCCGCCACGGCACTCGACTGGGGGTTGGTGAATGCGGTCGTACCGGTCGACAAGCTGGAAGAAGAAACGGTGAACTGGTGTCGCGACATGCTCAAGCTGTCGCCGATGGCACTGCGCATGATCAAAGCCGGCTTCAATGCCGACACCGACGGCCTGGCCGGCATCCAGGAACTGGCGGGCAACGCCACCGGACTCTTCTACATGACCAACGAAGGCCAGGAGGGTCGCAACGCCTGGCTCGAACGTCGCCCACCCGACTTCGGCAAGTATCGCAAACGTCCGTGAAGATCGTCGTCGCCGACTGGCTGCCTTACGCGCTGCCCCTGAAACGCTCGTGGCGCACCAGCAAGGGCGAAATCGTCCAGCGCAGAGGCCGCCTGCTGCGCCTGCGCTCCGGCGACGGCCGATATGGCTGGGGTGACTCGGCCCCGCTGCCCGAATTCGGCATTGTCGACGCAGCAGCCGACGCCTTCGCCGAAGAAAGCGCCCACCTCGATCTCGTCGCCAAACGCGCCGGCCGGCCCCTACATCAATGGCTGAGCGGCGATACGCCGGTTACCGAGCTGGCAGTCAACAGTAATCTCGGTTGTTTGTCGGACGACACCCCTTCCTTGCTGGAAAGGGCTGCGGTACAAGGCTTTTCGGTGGTCAAACTGAAGGTTGGCGTCAGTCCGGTCGCCGAGGAAATCGCCCGGTTACGCCAACTCGCCTCATCCTCAGCGCAACAAATTTCATGGCGACTCGACGCCAACGGCGCATGGAGCCTGGCCGAGGCAAAGGCTTTCGTATCAGGCTGCATCAACCTTCCCATCGAAGGGCTCGAGGAGCCACTGGCCACCCCCGATCGCCCTGCACTGGGGAGTCTGCAATCGATGGCGCCCTGGCCTATCGCCCTCGACGAATCGATACAACTGATCGACGACGGTTTCTTTCGCCACCCATTCGTCCGGCGCCTGGTCATCAAACCCGCTCGGCACGGCGGGTTGCTATCCAGCATCGAACTGGCGCTACGCGCCCGTTCTGCCGGCATCGAAACAACCGTCACATCCGGTCTGGAAAGTGCCTGCGGCCTTGCGGCCTGCGCCCAATTGGCAGCCGCCGTCGCCCCGGAAAGCGTACATGGGCTGACGACTGCCGACTGGTTTGCCTCGGACACCGGGACACCGTACCCCGTTATCACCGGCCGGATGCAATTACCAACCGTTGCCGGCCTCGGGTTCACACCACACGACAGCTTCGCTTGCGCATCCCCCAGCAAGTAGGACCGAACCGATGGTCAGGCGGGCGTGATTCGTCGCATCGCCATATGAACGCGGATCATGGCCGACACTTGTTGGAAAAGATCTGAACCGCGCTGGCAACTGAGCAACAAATGCAGCAAACCGCTGGTGAAAGCCCACGTATCGCGTGCCGCATCCAGCGGATCGATCCCTGGACGCAGCATCCCCCTCTCTGCCGCCTGCCGGTAAACCCGTTCGATCTTGGCGAGAAAATTCTGCGCCGGGCGACCGACTTCCTCCTCCACCGAGCTGAATTCACCAACATATTCGCAGCGCGAAATCATGATCTCGAAGACCTCGCGCACCACCGCACTATCCTCCAACACGCGGAAAAACTCGGTTATCGATGCTTCGATGGCATCCAACGGATTGTCGAAGCGCTCCGACAGTAAATAGGCATCTGTACGCTCGACCAGCGGAGCAAAGACATCCTCGCGCATGGCGAAGAACAACTCCGCCTTATCCTGAAAATGCCAATACACCGCGCCACGCGTCACCCCTGCCGCCTTGGCTATCTTTTCCAGCGTCGAACGACTGACGCCGTATTCATGGAATACCCGGCGCGCGGCATGGATGATCTCCTTGCGCGTCTGCTCCGCTTCTTCTTTTGTTTTTCTGACCACGATCTTTCTCCGCCGAACCTTTTACTATCCGTTACATCTGACAGTGCGATTCTACACACAAATTTATTTACATACATTCATGAATGTTTATAATCATCGCAGCAAAAATAATCAAGGAGAATCCGCGTGAACCCGACGGCCATTTTTCAGCGCAAATCGCTGCCTTTCATTATCTCGGCGTTGATTGGCGCCCTTGGCGCAGCAGGATGTTCCGGTGACAAGCAGGCGGGCGGACCGCCGAAACAGGGGCCGATGCCGGTCACCGTCATCGAGATGCAACCGCAGAAAGTGCCGACCAGCATCGAAATCATGGCGCAGACCGAAGGCGCCCGCGAAACCGAGGTGCGCGCCCGGGTCGGCGGCATCCTGCTCAAGCGCCTGTATCAGGAAGGCGATGCCGTGAAAGCTGGCCAGCCGCTGTTCCAGATCGACCGAGCTCCCTATGAAATCGCCCTGACCGAAGCCAAGGCCAAGGCCGAGCAGACAGCACGCGAAGCCAGCCGCCTGAAAGGCCTGGCCGAAGCCAAGGCCATCGCCCAGAAGGACTATGACGACGCCGTCTCGGCCAATGCCATGGCCCAGGCCGCGCTGCGGCAGGCCGAATTGAACCTGTCGTGGACCACCGTTACCGCCCCGGTTGCCGGCACGACCGGCCGCGCCATCAAGTCGGACGGCAACCTGATTTCGACCGCCGACAGCCTGCTCACCTCGATCTACCAGACCAATCCGATCTGGGTGCGCTTCAGCCTGGGCGAAAGCGACCTCGCCAAGTTCCCTAACGGGCGCATGACGCAAAAGGACATCAAGGGCGTCGAACTGGTCATGTCGAACGGACAGGTCTACGAAAAGCGCGGCAAGCTCAACTTCCTCGCTACCAACATCGATACCACGCTGGGCACGCAGCAATTGCGCGCCGAATTCGACAATGCCAGTGGCCAGTTGTTGCCCGGCCAGTTTGTCCGCGTCCGCATTCTGACCGGCGAGCGCGACGGTGTCTTCCTGGTGCCTCAGTCGGCGGTGCTGCAAACCGAGCAGGGCACGCTGGTCATGACCGCCGGCCCGGAGGACAAGGTCGCCCCGCGCCCGGTAAAGGCCGGCGAATGGTACGGCAAGGATTGGGTCATTCTCGGCGGCCTGAATGCCGGCGACAAGGTGATCGTGGACAACCTGATCAAGCTGCGTCCCGGTGCGCCGATCGCGCCCAAGGGCCCGAATGATGCACCGGCAGGAATGGCCGGCATGGCGGCTGGCGGCCCGGCCAAGCAGTAAGGAGTCGCCATGGCAAAATTCTTCATCAACCGGCCCATCTTCGCGTCGGTCATCTCGATCATCATCGTCATTGCCGGACTGGTCGCCTCGCGCGTATTGCCCATCGCGCAATATCCGCAGATCGCTCCGCCCACCGTGCTGATTACCGCCACCTACCCGGGTGCTTCCGCTGAAACGCTGGCCAAGACCGTCGCCGCGCCGATCGAGGAGCAGCTCAACGGCGTCGAGAACATGGTGTACTTCACCTCGTCGGCCAGCGCCAACGGCGCGGTAACCATTACCGCCACCTTCGAGGTCGGCACCAACGTCGACATGGCTGCGGTGAACGTCAACAACCGCGTCAAGGCCGCGGAGCCGCGCCTGCCTGAAGCCGTACGGCGCAACGGCGTGATCGTCCAGAAGCGCTCCAACGACATCCTGCAGGTCGTCGCGCTGAAGTCAGAGGGCGGCAAGTACAGCACGCTCTATTTATCCAACTACGCCAGCCTGAACATCGTCGATGAATTGAAGCGCGTGAAAGGCGTTGGCGACGTGACCATTTTCGGCGCGCAGGATTACTCGATGCGTGTCTGGCTGAAGCCGGATCGCATGGCACAGCTAGGACTGACCTCCAGCGAGGTTGCCGCCGCCATCACCGCCCAAAACGCCCAGAATGCGGCGGGCAAGATCGGCCAGGAGCCGGCACCGAACGACCAGCAACTGGTTTACACCGTCACGGCCAAGGGCCGCCTGTTGAGCGAGGAGGAGTTCGGCAATATCGTCATCCGTGCCAGCGGCCCGGGCGGCCTGCTACGCCTCAAGGACATCGCCCGCATCGAACTCGGCGCCTACAGCTACGACCAGCGCGTGACGCTGGATGGCCAGCCGACCATTGCCATGGGTGTTTTCCTGCAAACCGGCGCCAATGCGCTGGAGGTCGCCGACTCGGTAAAGGCCAAGATGGCCGAGTTGAAGGGCAAGTTCCCGGAAGCGATGGACTACGTCATCCCCTTTGACACCACGCGCTTCGTGTCGGCATCAATCAACGAAGTGGTGAAAACCTTGATCGAGGCCATGGTGCTGGTACTGGCCGTCGTCTTCATTTTCCTGCAAAGCTGGCGCGCCACGCTGATCCCGATGGTCGCCGTGCCGATCTCGCTGATCGGCACCTTCGCCGGCCTGTGGTTGTTCGGTTTTTCGATCAATACACTGACCCTGTTCGCCATGGTGCTAGCCATCGGTATCGTGGTGGACGACGCCATCGTCGTGCTCGAGAACGTCGAGCGCCTGATGGCCGAAGAGAAGCTGCCGCCCAAGCAGGCAGCCATCAAGGCCATGCATCAGGTGACCGGTGCGCTGATCGCCATCGTGCTGGTGCTGTGTGCGGTGTTCGTGCCGGTTGCCTTCCTCGGCGGCATCGCCGGCCAGTTGTACAAGCAGTTCGCCGTCACCGTGGCGGTGGCCGTGGTGCTCTCCGGCGTCGTCGCGCTGACGCTGACGCCCGCCCTGTGCGCGCTGCTGCTCAAGGCCCAGCATACCGAGAACAAGCTGTTTGCGCCGTTCAACCGCGCCTTCGAGCGATTGACCGACAACTACACCAAGGCCGTCGGCTTCACGCTCAAGCACGGCATCGTCGGCGCGCTGGTGTTCGCGCTGATCATCGGCGGCACAGCCCTCTTCTTCCGCGTCATCCCGGGCAGCTTCGTACCGTCCGAGGACCAGGGCTACCTGATCTCGGCACTGATGCTGCCGGACGGCGCGACGCTGAAGCGTACCGAAAAGACCGGTGAAGGCATGCGCCAGATGATCGCCAAGGACGAAGCGGTGAAGCACACCTTCATCGTCTCCGGCTTCGACCTGATCGGCGGCGGCAACAAGCCTAACGCTGGCACCATGTTCATCCCTCTCAAAGACTGGTCTGAACGGCAAGGCAAGGCACAAGACCTCGCCGGCAAGTTCATGGGCTTCGGCATGATGCAGCCGGACGGCATGGGCCTGGTCTTCAACCCGCCACCGATCATGGGCCTGGGTACTGCCGGCGGCTTCGAAGTCTACGTGCAAAACCGCGTCGATGGCGATGCGCGCAAGCTCAACGAAGTCACGCAAGCCTTCATGGCCGAGTTGCAGAAGCATCCGGAATTCACCCGCATCTCGACTTTCTTCCGCCCGACCGTACCGCAGCTGTATGTCGAGGTCGACGAGCAGAAGGCGCTGGCCCTGGGCATTCCCGTCGCCGATATTTACTCGACGCTGCAAAGCACGATGGGCGCCTTGTACGTCAACGACTTCAACAAGGCCGGCCGCGTCTATCGCGTGCAGCTGCAGGCCGTGGCCAACTACCGCATGAAGGCTGACGACATCGGCAAGGTCTATGTGCGCAGTGCGACCACCAACGCCATGATCCCGCTGTCGGCGGTGAGCAAGGTGAAGAATGTCGTCGGCCCGGAGCAGGTCGAGCGCTTCAACGGCTTCATCGCGGCCAAGGTGATGGGCGACTCGAAGCCGGGCATCAGCTCCGGCGACGCGATCAGGATCGTCGAGGAAGTGGCCAATGCCACCCTGCCCGACGGCTACAGCATCGCGTGGACCGGCCAGGCCTTCCAGGAAAAGCGCACGTCCGGCTCGTCGCTGCAGGCCTTCGGCTTCGCCATCATCATGGTCTTCCTGATTCTGGCAGCCCAGTACGAAAAGTGGTCGCTGCCCATCGCCGTCGTGATGGCCGTGCCCTTCGCCCTGATGGGGGCACTGACCGCCATCTGGCTGCGCGGCATGCCGAACGACATCTACTTCCAGATCGGCCTCGTCGTGCTCATCGGACTGGCGTCGAAAAACGCCATCCTGATCGTCGAGTTCGCTGCCCAGAAGTACGCCGAGGGCATGAGTGCGGCCCAGGCCGCCGTCGAAGCGGCCCGCCTGCGCCTGCGGCCGATCATCATGACCTCGCTCGCCTTTGTGCTCGGCGTCTTCCCGCTGGTCAAGGCGACCGGTGCCGGTGCTTCCGCCCGCCAGTCGATGGGAACCGGCGTCTTCGGCGGCATGCTCGCCGCAACATTCATCGCCACGCTATTCATACCGCTTTTCTTCAAATGGCTGGAGCGCGGCAAGCAAATCGACCCTTCGCACCTCGACAACAACGAGGAGGAAAAGGCATGAATTCCCAAATCCTCATCCGTCTCACCCCGCTTGCCCTGGCGTTTGCCCTGAGCGGCTGCGCCGTTGGCCCGGACTACCTGCGCCCGGCCTCCCTGCTGCCGGCTGTCTTCAGCGAAGCCAAGCCTGCCGAAAATGTCGCCGTCGCCAGCAACCCGGCGATCAACCCAAGCTGGTGGACGCTATTCAACGACCCCACCTTGAACGACCTGGTGGATCAAGCACTCACCGGCAATGCCAGCCTGCGCCAAGCCATCGCCCGAGTTGAACAGGCCGACGCCGTCGCCCGCGAGGCCGGTGCCTCCTTCTTCCCGCAGATCGATGGTTCGGCCGGTCTCAGCAGCTCCAAGGCCAGCACCAAGACGGCCACCTATTTCGCCACCCTGCCCCAGATACGCCACGCGCGCAGCGCGGGGTTGAGCACATCCTTCGAACTCGATGTGTGGGGCCGCATCCGACGTACCAACGAGGCGGCACAGGCCAGCATACTGGCCACCCAGTACTCCCGTGATTCGATTCGCCTGAGCGTTGCTGGCCTGGTTACCGATACCTACCTGGCCCTCCGCGCCTACGATGCCCAACTCGCCGTAACGGCCGAAACCGTCAAGACGCGCGAGGAAAGCCTCAGTCTGGTCAAGACGCGTGTCGACGCCGGCCTGGCCTCTCCGCTCGACGGCTATCAGGCGGAAGGCGCGCTGGCGACCGTCCAGGCGCAACTGGCCGAGCAACGTCGTCAGCGCACGCTGGCCGAACATCAGTTGGCTCTGCTCACGGGTAATCCAGAACTGAAAATCGCCGCCGGTAACCTGAAACAATTGCCCTTGCTACCCGAACCGCCGGCCGGCTTGCCATCGGATCTCATCGAAGGTCGCCCCGACGTGCGCCAGGCCGAACAGGAGCTGATCGCTGCCAACGCCGGCATCGGCATCGCGAAGGCAGGCTACTTCCCGAAATTCACCCTCACCGGCAGCCTGGGCAGCGAAAGCAAGGCGCTCTCCGACCTGTTCAGTGCCGGATCCAGCGCCTGGTCGCTCGGCCTGTCGGCACTGATGCCCATTCTCGACTTCGGCCGCACCTCGGCCCGGGTCGACCAGGCCAAGGCACTCAACCAGCAATCGCTGGTTGCCTGGCAAAACAGCCTGCAGACCGCCTACAAGGAAGTTCGCGATGCACTGGTCAGCCTGCGCGAATACGGCGATGAGGAGAAGGCGCAAGGCATCCGCGTCGACCGCGCCGAAAAGGCAATGGCGCTCTCCCGCCTGCGCTACGAAGCGGGCCATGCCGGCTATCTGGAAGTGCTTGATGCCCAACGCACCCTGAACGAGGCGCAGTTGTCAGCAATCAGCGTTCGACAGGCCCGCCTGAGTACCTCGGTCGATTTGTTCAAGGCATTGGGCGGCGGCTGGAAAACCGACAGCCAGAGCTGATCCCATATCGGGCAATACGGGCTGCGAGTTGCGCAGCCTGTCCATGAAAAATGGCCGTTTCGAC
The DNA here is from genome assembly GCF_051122455.1 of Dechloromonas sp. ARDL1. Taxonomy (NCBI): domain Bacteria; kingdom Pseudomonadati; phylum Pseudomonadota; class Betaproteobacteria; order Rhodocyclales; family Azonexaceae; genus Dechloromonas; species Dechloromonas sp. ARDL1. Next base: position 1,001,024 of record NZ_CP168939.1, on the reverse strand, counting down.
GGCCATTTTTCATTGCTTTATCGGCGACCGACGAGCCGGTGAGAAGTCCTACTTTTCAGGCTTGTCCGCCTGAAAACCGGTGAACATGTTACGCGTCTGGCTCTGCAGTTGATCCTGCATCGACTGGAACATTTTCTTGGACTGGTCCATGTAGGCCGTCATCATGCTTTGCATGGCCGGCTGCTGGAAATTCAGGAACTGGTTCCAGAAATCGGTCTGCAGATGAGTGCTGTCGCCCGCCCCATAAATGGTGCGCGACTGATCCTGTAGCTTCTGCTGAAAATCAACGAAAGTCTTCATGTTGTTCTCCAGATACTTGCCCAACATGCCCTGCATGGTGCTGCCGTAGAAGCGGATAAAACCGGAAAGCAGTTCGCTGGAGAACATCGGCACGCCGCCCGTTTCCTCTTCGAGAATGATCTGGAGCAGGATGCTGCGCGTCAGGTCATCGCCGGTTTTGGCATCGACCACCTTGAAAACCTCGAACTTGAGGACCAGGTCCTTGACGTCGCCCAGCGTGATGTACGCACTCGTCTTGGTATCGTAAAGACGACGGTTGGGGTATTTCTTGATCAGGCGTACCGGTTCCGACATGCTGCGATCCTCAAAACGATTGTTTGTGTGCAGCGCAACATTATAGTGCAAAAAATAGGCGCCCGGAGGCGCCTATTGACTGTTGCGATGCAAAATTTCAGCAAGATTTCATGCCGAAATAGACATCGAATTACTGGTAATACAGGCCGCCGTTGATGTTGATGGTGGCGCCGGTGGTGAAGCCGGACAGGTCGTTCGACAGGTAGGCACAGGCATAGCCGATTTCTTCCGGCTTGGCCAGGCGCTTCATCGGGACGGAGTCGACGATGGTCTGCAGAACTTCCGGCTTGATCGCCATGACCATCTTGGTAGCCACGTAGCCCGGGGCGATGGCGTTGACGGTCACACCCTTGGCGGCCAGTTCGGCGGCCAGTGCCTTGGTGAAACCGATCACGCCAGCCTTGGCGGCAGAGTAGTTGGTCTGGCCAGCCTGACCCTTGACACCGTTGACGGAAGAGATGTTAACGATGCGGCCCCAGCCACGCTCGGCCATCTTGGCGGAGACTTGCTTGGTCATGTTGAACAGCGAGGTCAGGTTGGTGGCGATAACGGCATCCCAGCCATCCTTTTCCATCTTGGCGAACATGCGGTCGCGGGTGATGCCGGCGTTGTTGATCAGGATATCGACCTGACCACAGGCGGCTTCAGCCTCGGCAACCATGCGCTGGCAATCTTCCAGCACGGAGACATCACCGGCGACACAGACGAAATCCTTGAAGCCGGCAGCAGCCATATCGGCCAGCCATGCATCCTTGTTGTCGAACTGCGGATGATAGGAGGCGACAACCTTGTGGCCGGCCTTGGCCAGTTCTTGACAGATAGCGGTTCCGAGACCACCCATGGCACCGGTAACGAGAGCAACGCGTTGCGTCATATTTCTTCCTTCCTTATTTAGATAGAGCGGGGTAAAAATTACGCCGGTCAGAACATGTGCTGACCACCGTTGATGGAAATGTTGGCACCAGTCACGAACGCCGCTTCGTCCGAAGCGAGATAAGCCACCAGGCCGGCGATTTCTTCCGGTTTGCCCAGGCGATTGACCGGGATCTGCGGCAGAATTTTGGAATCGAGGATTTCCTGCGGAATGGCGGTGACCATCTTGGTACCGATATAACCCGGGGAAATGGTATTGACGGTCACACCTTGCTTGGCGACCTCCAGGGCCAGCGCCTTGGTGAAGCCATGCATGCCGGCCTTGGCTGCAGAATAGTTGGTCTGGCCGAAAGCGCCCTTCTGGCCATTAACCGAGGAGACGTTGACCACCCGCCCCCACTTGCGCTCGACCATGCCGTCCATGACCTGCTTGGTCATGTTGAAGACGGAATCGAGGTTAGTGCTCATGACTGCGTCCCAGTCAGCCTTGGTCATTTTCTTGAAGGTCATGTCGCGGGTGATGCCGGCGTTGTTGACCAGAACGTCAACCGGACCGACCTCCCGGGTCACCGTATCGACACAGGCCTTGGCCGATTCGAAATCAGTCACATCACATGGATAGGCCTTGAAGCCGTAACCCATGTTGTTCATACCCTTGAGCCAACCATCCACCTTGGCATTGCCCGGCGAATACGTCGTCACAACCTTGTAGCCCAGCGCCGCCATCTTGATGCAGATGGCCTCGCCCAGTCCGCCCATACCGCCAGTAATCAGTGCAACTCGGGACATTTTCATCTCCTCAGGAAGTTCTTATACCGCGCGTTCCTTGACATAACGTCCGGGTGCCGGCTCGATGGCCTTGTACTTGGTATTCCCCGGTTTGCGCGGTGCCCGCTGTTCTCCCGACAACGGCTTCAGCCAGCCAGCCCAGTCGGCCCACCAGCTTCCCTTCTTCTCCTCCGACGCCGCCAGCCAGCCATCGGCCTCGACGGTCAGATCGTCGTTAACCCAATAGCTGCGCTTGTTCTTGCTGACCGGATTGATCACTCCAGCAATATGGCCGGAGGCGCCCAGCACGAAACGAATCTTGCCGCTCAGCAGGCGCGTGCTCTGGTAGGCCGATTGCCAAGGCACGATATGGTCCTCGCGGGTAGCCAGCAGGTAGACCGGCATGTCAAGCTTGCCCAAATCGACCCGCTCGCCGCACATGGTCAGCTTGCCCGGCACGCGCAGGTTGTTTTCGAGATACATGTTGCGCATGTACCAGGCAGCAAACGGCCCCGGCAGGTTGGTCGAATCGGAATTCCAGTAAAGCAGGTCAAAAGCTTGCGGCTTCTGCCCTTTCAGGTAATTGCCCGTGACGTAATTCCAGACCAGGTCGTTGGCGCGCAGGAAGGAGAAGGTATTCTGCAGGTCACGCGCTGGCAACAACCCACCCTTGCCGATTGTCGATTCGCGCGCCGTTACGCCCTGTTCATCGATGAACAGGCCGATTTCGCCGGTATCGGAGAAATCGAGCAGCGTGGTCAGCAAGGTCAGCGAAGCGACCGGACTCTCGCCACGTGCCTTGAGCACGGCCAGCGCCGAGGTCAGGATGGTACCGCCGACGCAGAAACCGAGGGCGTTGACCTGCTTGACCTTGGTGATTTCCTGCGCCACGCGCAATGCCGTGATCGGGCCGTGTTCGAGATAATCGTCCCAGCCGAGATGCCCTAGTTCCTCCTGCGGATTGCGCCAGGAAACGAGGAATACCGTGTTGCCCTGCTCGACCGCATAGCGGATCAGCGAATTGTCCGGCTGCAGGTCCATGATGTAGAACTTGTTGATGCACGGCGGCACCATGACCAGCGGCCGGGTTCCAACCTTGGGCGTCAGGGGCGCGTACTGGATCAGTTGCATGAGATCGTTTTCGAAAACGACCGCACCTTCCGTCGTCGCAATGTTTCGACCGACCTCGAACATCGATTCGTCGGTCATCGAGATACGGCCCTTCTCGAAATCCTTGATCAGATTATTAATGCCGTCGGTGATGCTCTGCCCCTGGGTCTCAACCGCCAACTTGATGAACTCGGGATTGGTCGCAGCGAAGTTCGATGGTGCCATGGCATCGGCCATCTGGCGCGCGAGGAAGCGCATGCGCTCCTTGGCCTTCTCGTCCTGAGCCGGAATCACCTCGACCATCTGTTTCAGGTATTGGGTATTGAGCAGATAAGCCTGATGCAGGTAATCGTAGATCGGGCTTTCCTTCCACTCCGGCGCTGAAAACCGCCGATCGCCCGGCTCCGGAGCCACCTTGAAGGCAGGCTCCTGGCCCTGTTGCTTGGCGAGTACGGATTGCCACAACGACATCTGCTGATCCATGAACTGCTTCTGCAGCGCGGTCAGCGCCTGCGGGTCGGCGACCGGCGGTGGCATGGCTGCTGACTGGCCGCCCGACTTGCCAAGATAATCCATGAACTGCTGCATCATGTTCTGGCCTGCCTGCATGAACTGCGCGGCAGAACCCATGAAAGCGTCGTTGTTGTTCGATCCCTGCGCCATGGGAAATCTCGTATCTGTAGTTTCGGGGCTGGAGCCTTTGGATTCTCCATACCCGCTTCCGCGCTGTCAATGCATTTGGATGCATAATTCTGGCGTCGTGGACACCCCCGCGCCGTACATTGTTGCAACCAGCCGGACTCTTGAAATGTTTTACTCGCCTAGCCGCGACACCATGCCATGTCGCTCGTACTGATCATCGTCATCGGGTGGCTTTACGTCACCGTTCTGGTTGCCGCCAACGAGCCAACCATCATTTCCGGAATCATCTCGTTCCTGTTTTATGGTGCCCTGCCCTGCGGCCTCCTGCTCTACTTTGCCGGGTCGCGGGTGCGCCGTGAACGCCAGCGCTTCAAGGAGATGATGGCGGAAAAGAACCGCCGCGATACGGGTGCTTAGGGCGATCCGGTTGCCTGCAGTGCCTGGTGGCGACTATTCGCCGACCAGAGCCCTGACCAGCGCGATGGAGGCGATGCCCGAGCCGATCAGCAGCACCTGCTGCAGGGTGGCCTTCAATTCCGTGCGTTTGTGCAGCCCCGGTATCAGGTCGGCGACCGCGACATAAATCATGCTGGCTGCAGCCAGGCCGAGCAGGGTCGGAATCCATTCAGTCAGTTCAGAAAGGGCGAAATAGGCCAGCATCGCCCCGACCAGTGTCGCCAGACTTGACAACAGGTTGAAGGCTAGCGCTTTGAGCCTGCTGTAGCCGGAATGCAGCAAAATCAGGTAATCGCCAACCTCCTGTGGAATCTCGTGGGCGATGATGGCAAGCGCGGTGACAATCCCGAGTTCGGTGTTTTCCAGGAAAGCCGCAGCGATGAGGATGCCGTCCACGAAATTGTGGAAAGTGTCGCCGACGAGGATCAGCAGCCCGGAACGCCCGTGGTCGTGCGCCGGGGCGTGGGCTTCATGGGCCTCGCAGTGGTCGTGGTGGCAATGCCGCCAGAGCACCAGTTTTTCAAGGACGAAAAACACCATGATACCGAACAGGACGGTGGCCGCCATCTTGTGCGGGTCGCCGTGCTCCAGCGCATGCGGCAGGATTTCCAGGAATGCCGCGCCCAGCAGGGCGCCGATGGCGTACGAGATCAGGATATTGACCCGATGAGCCCCAACCGAGAGGCTCAGTGCCGCTGCGGCAGCAACGCTCAAGGCACCGCCGGCCAGCGATACGGCAATGATCCAGGATAATGTGCTCACAAATGTCGGCCTGATGGAAAGCGGCGGATTATACGCCGTCGGCAGCCAGCCAGATCAGCGTCGCCATGCGACCAGTCACCCCTTCGCGACGGAAGGAGAAATAGTGCTCGCGGTCGCTGACCGTACACAACCCGCCACCGTGAATCGACGTCAGGCCGACTGCACGCAGTCGACGCCTTGCCAACAAATAGATGTCGGCCAGCCACTTGCCCGGTGACACTGACGCAAACGCCTCCACCGCCTCGGGGTCGCTGGCGACGAACGCCGCCCGCACCTCTTCGCCAACCTCGAAACGGGAAGGTCCGATCGCCGGGCCCAACCAGGCCATCAACTCGCCCGACGCTTCGGCCATGGCGGCAACGGTCGCCTCGAGCACGCCGGCCTGAAGACCGCGCCAGCCGGCATGCGCTGCCGCCACGACCGTCCCGGCTCGGTTGCAGAACAGCACGGGCAGACAATCGGCGGTCATGACGACGCAGACGGCCCCGGGCTGCCGGGTATACGCCGCATCCGCCTCGACGGCATCGGAACCGCGCTGGGCGGCATCGACCACCCGCGTGCCATGTACCTGCTTTAGCCAGGTCGGCTCGTTCGGCAAGCTGCTACGCAGGCGCGCACGGTTTGCCCGCACGCAGGCCGTGTCGTCGCCGACGTGATCGCCAAGATTCAGGCTATCCCACGGCACCGCGCTGCATCCGCCAAGCCGTGTCGTCTGCAGGGCGCGCACCGTGGCCGGGGCCGGCCAGTCAGGAACCAGCAACTCACCCATAACGCAGGGTATCGAGCAGGTTGCGCATGTCCTCGGGCATCGGCACCTCCCATTGCATCTTGAGACCGGTCAACGGATGGACGAGACCGAGCCGCGTGGCGTGCAACGCCTGGCGCGGAAATTCGGGTAGTTTGGGATTGTTCTTGCCATAAACCGGATCGCCGACCAAGGGATGGTTGATTGACGCGAGGTGGACGCGAATCTGGTGAGTCCGGCCGGTTTCCAGCGAACACTCGACGAAAGTGCAATAGGGGAAGGAATCGAGCACGCGATACCAGGTCAAGGCCGGCTTGCCGCCCCGGTTCTCGGGCACCACCGCCATCTTGATGCGCTGCGTGGGATGCCGCCCGATGGGCGAATCGACGCCCCCGTCCTTCTTGATCACACCGGCCGCGAAAGCCAGGTAGATCCGTTTCACCGTCCTTGCCTGCAACTGACGCACCAGGTCGGTCTGTGCCTCCAGTGTCTTGGCGACCACCATCAGGCCACTGGTATCCTTATCCAGCCGGTGGACGATACCGGCACGGGGAATCTGGTCGATGCCCGGCACATGGTGCAGCAAGGCGTTCATCAGCGTTCCACTCCAGTTGCCGCTGCCGGGATGGACGACCAGGCCGGCCGGCTTGTTGATCACCAGCAGCGTCTCATCCTCGAAAACGATGTCGAGCGGTATATCTTCGGGCTGATCGATCTGGTTGCGCGCCTCCTCCGGTTCTTCAACAAGCAGCACCTGGCCGCCCAGCAGTTTCCGCTTGGGTTCGGTTTCCAGTTTTCCATCGACCGACACGCAACCATCCTTGACCCAGCCCTGCAGACGATTGCGTGAGTGCTGGGGCAGCAGGTCGGCCAGCACCTGATCGAGGCGACGGCCGGTGGATGCTTCGGGAACGGTCAGGCGGAGCGGTTCAGTTCGGCTATAATCGCCGGAATCTTCAATAGGATCATTCATAGATGCGAAGTTTACCCGCATTCACGTCTTTCCCCGCCCTCATCCGCACATTGCTGGCACTATTTGTGGCAGCCCTTGTTGCGGCTTGCGGCACCTCGGAAAAATACGACGAGACCAGCGGCTGGTCTGCCGGCAAGCTCTACTCCGAGGCAAAAGATGCTCAAGGCGAAGGCGCCTGGGACAAATCGGCCAAGTATCTTGAAAAGCTGGAAGCCCGTTTTCCGTACGGCCGCTACGCCCAGCAGGCCCAGCTTGAACTCGGCTACGTGTACTGGAAGGCGAGCGAACCCGGTTCTGCCCTTGCCGCCTGCGACCGCTTCATCAAACTACACCCCAGCCACCCGGCCGTCGACTACGTCTATTACCTGAAGGGCTTGATCAACTTCAACGAAGACCTCGGCCTGACTGCCTACGTCAGTTCGCAGGATCCAACCGAGCGCGACCCGAAAGCCGCCCGCCAATCCTTCGAAGCATTCAAGGAACTGGTTACCCGCTTCCCGAACAGCAAATACACGCCAGATGCGACCTTGCGCATGAACTACCTGGTCAACGCCATGGCGTCGCTGGAAGTCCACGTGGCGCGCTATTACGTCAAGCGAGGTGCCTACATCGCCGCAGCCAATCGCGCCCAGTACGCCATCAAGACCTATCCGCAGGCCCCGGCAATCGAGGAAGCGATGTTCATCATGGTTACCGCCTATGACAAGATGGGCATGACGGATTTGCGCGACGACGCGGATCGCGTAATGAAAAAGAACTTCCCGAACAGCCGTTTCTACAAGGATGGGCTGGAACGCAAGACCGCCTGGTGGAAGCTCTGGTAAGTCTTTGGATCTGATTCACGTAAAAATGCCCGCACGACGCGGGCATTTTTACGCTCTCGACATGACGCTACAGCCCCCAGCCTTTCGGCAAAGGGACATCGTCACCCACGGCTAGCTGCCCTGCTTGATCGCCAGGATCGCCTGATTGCGCAAGGTACGCAGCAATTGCAGTTCCTTTTCCGGAATCGCGATACCGCCCGGCTCATCACGATCGGCATAGATCAACGCCACCGGGTTATTCTTGATGTTCAGCGGGAACAACACGAAGGAATGGGCAGGCACCGCCTTGCGATACCAGTCGGGAATCCGGTTGGCGATCTTCGGATCGTCGATGTCGCTGATCAGGATATCAACGCCCTTCGATGTCGCAGCGTGAAAGATGTCCGGGGTGAAGCTCAGCGTAAAACGGAAAGCGCGAGCCACCTCGTTGGCATCAGGGCCAAAACCGAAACGTCCCTGCATGACGCCGGCCTTGGCGTCGCGAATACACAGTACGACACGCCGAAAGCCCATCGCCCGGTACATCGTCTCGAGAATGATGCGCAGGATATCGTTGAGCTGGAAACCGTCGATCAGGGTGTTGCTGATATCCTGGATTCCCGCCGTCAGGACGGCCTGGGCATCAACCTGCGCCCCACCCTTGCCACCCTCGCCAGCGGCCAGAGGATCGGGCTCCAGCAGTACGGTACTCCCCGCGTAGTCCGTATCGCTTCCGACATTCACCGCACGCGAGTCGGCCGCCGCCCCCTTGGCAAAAAGACGCATCTGCTTGCCGAATGTCGTTTGCTGCAGGTTGAGTTGCACGACACGGGCAAAATCAGCCACCTCCTCGACGGCGCGCTGAACCGTGCGCAGTATTTCCGTCTGATCCAGGGCGACGGCCTCGGCAAAGCGCGACAGGGTTCGCTTCAACTCCCGGTCGCGTGCCTCGGGTGTCGTCTGGGCAATGACATCGCACAATTCGTTGGCGAATCCGGAGAGGACGCGCAATCGATCTTCCTGCTGCGTCGAATTGCGGACCGGACCGGCCGGCAAGCGACGCATGGTACTGACGATCAGCGGGGGGAACCCCCACTGCCGCGCGATGGCGACACCCAGTTCCTCGAACGAAATACCGAGCACCTGACGGGCTGCAGCCTCTTCTGCACAGGTCTTTTGCGCGATAACCCGACGAATTTCGTCGGATTCCTCAGGAAAATAGTATTGCGACAGCAAGCGACCCAAACTGTGGAAAAGCGAGCAGATGAACGACTGCTCGAGATCGCGCATCTGCGCTGCGGCACCGATGTCCTTGGCCAGCACGCCGGCCAGGTTGGCACGCAGGAAGTCCTCTTTCAACTGGTTGGCATTACCCTTGTTCTGGAGGTGTTCGAACAGCAGTACGGTGATCGCGATATTGCGGACGGCCTCGAAGCCGAGCACCACCACCGCCCGCGATACGGTACTGATGCTCCCGCCCCCGGCCGGCCTGAAGTAGGCCGAATTCACCAGGCGCAGCAGCTTGTTGGTCAGTGCAAAATCCTTGAGGATGGTATTCGACAGCTTGTCGATGCTCTCGGTTTCGCTGTTGGCGATCCGGTTGATGGCGCTGACCGACTCGGAGAGCGCAGGGAAGTCGCTCTTGTGGCGCATCCGGCGCAGCAGGAAATCGATGGTCGATTGCCGGCTGCCCGTGGCCGGCTGCTCGTCTTCCGGATCGAGATAGTCATCGAGCGCCTTGGCAAACTGGGCGGCGGTCTGGAAGCGCAGCGCCGGGTCGCGCGCCACCGCCTTCAACAAGATGGGACGCAAGCGGTCATCAACGCCCGTTCCCTCCGGCAGCGTCAGATCGACGCCCGTAATCTGCTTCAGCACCGCCTGCAGGCTGTCGCCGGCGAAGGCACGCCGGCCGACCAGCATCTCGAACAGAATCGCACCCGCCGAAAAAACGTCGGAACGCGCGCTGATCTCGCGATTCAGGATGTACTCGGGGGCCATGTACGCGGGTGTCCCGATAATCTGCCCATCCGCCTCGTCCGCCGCATCGATGCGTGCGGCGATACCGAAATCCATGACCCGGGGTGTCCCGTCGTCGTCGAGCAGGATGTTCGACGGTTTCAGGTCGCGGTGGATGATCCCCTGCGCATGGGCGTGGGACACCGCATCCAAGATAGGGCGCAGGATGCTGACCGCCTTGACCGGCGGCAAGGCCCCGCTCTGCCCCAGGAACTCCGCGAGGTTCTTGCCCGGCACGTATTCGAATACGAGATAGAGATCGCCCCCCTCCTCGCCCGCCTCGAAAATCGGCACGATGCCGGGGTGGCGCATGCGTCCAACGGCACGCGCCTCGGCAAGCAGGGTCTGATTGTGAACCGGATCGGGCCGAGCGAAATGCAGGGTCTTGATGGCTATTTCGCGTTGCAACTGGGGGTCGAATCCCAGATAGACGACGCTCTGCGCACCGCGCCCCAATTCGCCCCTGACTTCAAAACGCCCGATCTTTCGACTCATTATTCGATTTCTTCAATCCAGATCAGATGCGGCACGCCGTCGAGCCCCCCGCCGATGACTGCATTCTGCCCGTAATCTCCTGCCAATGCACAAGCATCTTCCACGCTCAGGTCAGGCACGAAGCAACTCTCCTCCTGTGGCGCATCGGGAACATCCGGCAGATTCTGCGCGGCATAAGGCTCATAGTTCCCCTCCAGCAAATCACACTCGAGCGCAGCCTGGCGCTCGGCGTTGATCGCCTCGTCGGTGGTCACGGAACCCGGGTTGTAGGCGGATATCACCGCAAATTGCTTACAACCAGCGGTCTCGAGCCAGCAACGCAACGCCTCGCAGGCCTCGCCGACCCGCAGGTCGCAAATTCCGCCGGGCAGAAACACCCGGTAGGTCGTTGCCTTGTAGGCCGCTTCAAGCTCACTCGTCTTCGCCATCGAAATCCGCCACCCCGATCAGTTGTTCTGTATCCGCCACCGGCAGCGCCTCGACTTCCTTCAGCTTGCGCGACAGTTGCCGCGTTCGCGTTTCCGCCTTGGCGATACTGTTGCTGGCTTCGTCCAATTTCTTCTTGGTATGTGCCAGCGCCTCGCCGAACTTGCCGAACTCGGTCTTGACCGCCCCCAGTACGGCCCAGACCTCGGCCGACCGCTGCTCGATAGCCAGCGTCCGGAAGCCCATCTGCAGACTGTTCAACATCGCCGCCAGCGTGGTCGGACCGGCCAGGCTGACGCGCTGGTCGCGCTGCAGCGCCTCGGCCAGCCCGGGACGCCGCAGCGCCTCGGCGTAGAGACCTTCGATAGGCAAGTAAAGAATGGCGAAATCGGTGGTGTGCGGCGGCGACACGTATTTTTCGCGAATGCTTTTAGCCTCGTTGCGCAGGCGCACCTCGATAGCCTTCGAGGCCTCCTCGATGGCCGCCGGATCCTGGGCGTCGACCAGGCGCTGGTAATCCTCGATCGGGAACTTGGCATCGATCGGCAGCCAGACGACCGCACCGTCATCCTTGCCGGGAAGGCGAATCGCGAAATCGACGCGCTCGCCGCTGCCCGGCCGGGTCGCCACATTGGCGGCAAACTGCTCGCCGGTCAGCAACTGCTCGAGCAGGGCCGACAACTGCACTTCGCCCCACATGCCGCGCGTCTTGACGTTGGTCAGCACCCGCTTGAGATCGCCGACGCCGGCTGCCAGCGTTTGCATTTCACCCAGGCCGCGATGCACCTGCTCGAGCCGGTCGCTGACCAGCTTGAACGATTCGCCAAGGCGCTGCTCCAGCGTGGCGTGCAACTTTTCATCCACGGTCCGGCGCATTTCTTCCAGTTTATTGGCATTGTCCGCCTGCATCGCCGTCAGGCGGCCTTCGACCGTCAGCTTCAGGCGCTCGAAACGCTCGTCGAGCCCCAGCGAGAAACGATTCAACTCACGCGCAAAGGCTTCCAGGCGTTCCGCCTGCATGGCACCAAACTGCCCAACCTGCGTTGTCACGGACTGGCTAAGCAGGTTCGAGGACTGGGCGCGCTCCTCGCGGTCGCGAAAAGCCTCCTCGGCATCCTCCCGTCGGCCGCGTGCCAATTCCTCGCGCAGCTCCCGCTCCAGGCGCGCCAGCCCTTTTTCCTGTGCCTCCAGTTGGGCGCGAAAACGCGCCTCGTCCTCCTGCCGGCGATCACCGCGCAGCCACGCGGCGACCTGCAGCAGGATGATCACCACCACGCCAGCCAGTACGGCCAGCCCCATCGCTTCACTCATCAACAACTCACCTCAAGGAAAAATCGGCACGGCCACCCTTGCCCTTGTCGTCATGCTCGACTTTGGGCGGCAGAAGGAAGACCCGCTCGGGTGGCACCTTGCCGCGCTCAACCAGCCAGGACTGCACGGCTTCAGCACGGCGGCCGGCCAGGGTCTTGATATCGTCATCGGTCGCTGGCAGGTTGGTGAGCATCAGCTTCTCCATTTCCTCGACCGGAAGATCCTTCTGCAAACCGACGACGTTACGCGGTTTCGGGAACTTGGCTTCCTTGTAGGCGCGTGTCAGGAAGGTTTTGTATTCCTCGGGGGGTATCTCGATTTCCTCGATTGATTTCCCTTCGCCGGCCTTTTTTAGGTCCTTCAGTTTCTCGGCCTTCATGGCGCGCTCGATGGCAACCCGCTTGACGCCTTCCTTGTCGGTTTCCGGGTCAGCGCGGCCGGTGATCTCCAGTTTCAGCGAATTACGCTCGACCAGCGCCTTGGCCAGGCTTTCCAGCTTTTTCGTCGCGGCGGCATCGAAGCCCGCCCGCCCGGCGGCGAATTCGACATTGGACAACTCTTCGCCGCCGCCGAACATCGAACCGAGCAACGCGAACGGCGATGTCACCGCCTTGACAAACAGATTGACGATGACCTTGACGACCAGACCGCCAATGGAGAATTGTGGGTCGTCGAGCGAACCCGAGATGGGCAGGTTCAGATCGATTTCGCCACGATTGTTCTTGAGCAGGGAGATGGCCAGATTGACCGGCAGCTTGGTCGCATCCGGGCTTTCCACCTTGTCGCCAAAGGTAAACTGATCAATGAACAGGCGGTTCTCGGCGGCCAACTGGTTGTTTTCCAGCTTGTAGGCAACATTGAGCGACAACTTTCCCTTCTCGATGGCGTAGCCGGCATACTTGCCCGAATAGGGAGAAAAGCCGGTCAGATCGACTCCGGTGATATCGGCTTTCAGGTCGAGATAGGTTTTGGCTGCCAGCGGATTCAGCTTGGCCAGGATCTGGACCGGTGCCGAATTGGCGTACCTGCCGCGCACCTCCATGTCGGCAACCGTATCGGCTGCCGATGACAGGCCGGTGATCCGCCCGCCCAGCTTGGCGAGGTTCACCGTGTAGTTCGGTTTGACGAAGAAATCCGAGAAATTGACCGTGCCGTTCTGCAAGGTGATCTTGGCGATCTTGATCGGAACCACCGGCTTGGCCGGTGCGGCGGCTGCCTTCGCCTCACCCTTGCCTGCGGCAGGCTGCTCGGTCGGCTTGGCGACAGCTTCGGCGCCTTCCGGCTTCCTGACGATGTCGGCGAGATTCAGCTTGCCCTCCTGATTGAGGATCAAGCGGGAGTAGAAATCGCTCAGCGCGATTTCGCCGATATTGACTGCCATCGGGTCGAGCCTGAAATCGATACCGCCGAAATAGAGCGATTTCCACTTCAGGAAATCGGCGCTGTTCGCCTTGTCCACCGCCACAAAGTCGCCCAGCGTGAAATTGCCCTTGTAGCCGGCTTTCAGTCCGACATTATCGAGCTTGGCCGTGGCCTCGCCCTTGTTCGAAATCTGCCCGCGATTGACCGAAACATTGAGGAACTGGCTGAAGTAGGGTTCGAGCGGGCCCAGCGGAATCGCCAGGGTCTCGACCTTGACCGCCACATCCAGCGGGAAGACCTGCAGACTGCCATCGACATTCAGGCTGCCCTTCTTGTTGACCTTGGTCTTCAACGCAATCCGTCCCTTCTGGTTGGGCTCGTTGGTCAAACCTTCGCCTGTGAGGCTGAAGCCGTCGATTTCCTGCACGGCATTCGGTTGGGTCGTCTGGTCCTCGAAACGGAAGCCGAGATCCTCTACAGCCAGTTTGCCCACCTTGCCGATCCAGGGTTTCTCATCGCCGGCCTTGGTATCCGTCGCGCGAATCGTTTTCAGGATCGGCGAGCTGACCCACTCGATCCTGCCTGCCTTGTTGCGCACCATGCGCGCCCGTGCACCCGCATTGAGCACCTCGGCGATATCGATACGATGCCCGGGCAAATCAATCTTGATACCCTTCACCGACATTTTCTCGACGCGGAAACGTTCGCCGAGATCGACCTGATAGCCGACCTCGGCAATTTCTATCGGATCGACCAGCTTGCTATCCACCTTGCCGACCGTAGCGTGAATATTCCGTACCTCGCCGACCACAGGCACCGCATTGGACTCGTCCTGCCAGCGCAGCAAGCCCTTGGTCAGCGCGAACTCACCCAACGTCCAGGCGAAGGGCTTGGCCGGCGCAGCCTGTGGCTCAGGCTTTTCCGGTACCTTGGCGGCCATTTTTTCCAATACCCGGAAAACATTGAACTCGCCCTGCTTGGTCACCGCCAGGCTGAACACCGGACCATCAAGCCCGACGCGTTTGATTGCCGCCAGGCGATTGATCGGATCGATATTGTCGAGCTCTATATCGAGCCGTTTCCAGGCGACAAGCGGAGCCGCATTGGTCTCGGTCAGATCCAGGCCCGAGACATGCGCCGCCCCAACGATCGAAACGGAATAAACCTGGTCTGAAGTCTCCTTGAACATGGCCTTCATTTCCGTATCGAGCGTTCCGGCTGCCAGTCTGAACGGCAGCGACTCGGGAAGATAAGGCTGCAGAACGGCCAGATCGAAACGGTCCAGATCGAGATTCAAGTGGCTTTCATGCGTCGTCGAAAACGGCTTGCTCTCCCCGCTGAGCGCCAGCGGGGCGCCGTTGATACTGGCCGAGAACGACGGATTGACCAACACTTCGGCCTGATACGGCAGGCTGGACACGAAGGGCAGCGCCAGATTGATGTCGCTGATCGTATGCACCTTGCCTTTCGGCTGATCGTCGAACACGATCTTGCCGTCGATCAGCTGGATGTTGTTCAGTGAGAAACGCGGCGTGCCGGTATCCGGCTCGTCCTTGGGCTTCATCCACTCGTCGAGCAGGTCCGAAATGTCGTAACGACCGTCGGCCACGCGCGCTATCGCGACGCGCAAACCCTGGAGACGAATCTCGTCGACGACGGCAGCCAGCTTGAACAGCGACGCCGACGACAGATTGACGAAAAGCTCGTCGAAACCCGCCACTTCCTTGCCTCCCTCGGTCTTGATCGACAAGCCGCTGACCCGGGCGGACAGCGCATAGGGGTTGATGGCAATCTGTTCGATGCTGACTTCGCGGTGCAGCTGCTGCGAGAGCTGCTTGAGCAAAATGCTCTTTACGAGCGGTGGCGCGGCAAAATACCCGAAAGCACCGAAAACAAGCAGAAATATCAGCAGCCACTTCCCGATATTCTGGCTACGCCGGGATTTGAGCGCATCAGAAAAGCGTGACATTGTCACTGAATGATTCGCCCCCTGCTCCACCATGATATTCTGCCTCTATTGCTCTGGATTCCAGTATCTAGCATACCAGTAACACATCTCCGTATAAGCACAAACGTATGAAGTGGTTGATTGACGAAATAGACGCCCTACTAAACCAACTCAAGCGCTGGCAAACCTGGCTGGGCATCGGATTGATTGGCACCTTTGCCAGTCTTGCCTATCTGGTGGCGACCTTTGCCTTTAAAACCGATGCCATTCTTGTCTTCATGCGCCGTACGGGTGCTTCCTGCCGGGAAATGACCAACGGCACCATCATCGCCATGTTCTTTGGCATGATCTTTTTTGCCTTTTCAACCATACTGACTCTTGGCGAAGTGCAGCGCTATCTGCAATACAAGCAACGTGCCGCCCATCATCAAACCCGGCAATCCCTGGTATGGGGAGTCGTCTGGGGCATGATTGCGGTGAGCATTGCGATGGGCGCACTGGTTTTCTTCAGTCAGTATTGCCGTTAGACTGAGACGAATAGCGTTCGCGGCCTCTCCATGAAAATACTCATTGTCGAAGACAGCCGATCCACCCATTCGCTGCTCAAGCAGTACGTCGAACGCTGCGGGGCGCTCGCCATCGATGCCCAAAACAGCGAAGTCGCGCTCGAGCTTTTCGCCAGCGAAGCTCCCGACCTCATCCTCCTCGACATTACCTCACCCCACATCGAAGGCCTGGCGCTCACACGCCGGATAAGGGCCACGGAAAAACCGGGCGAATGGACACCGATCATCTTCCTGTCGACAAACGGGCAAGACGATGACATTGAGAAAGGCATCGCCGCCGGCGGTGATGACTACCTGCTGAGTCCGATCAGCGAAATCGCCCTGGGTGCCAAGATTCGCGCCATGCAGCGCCTCGTCCTGATGCGCACATCGCTCCTTTCGCTGACGCGCAAGCTCGATGCCGCCAATCAGGAACTGACCCGCATCTCGTCCAGCGATAGCCTGACCGGGATCGCCAATCGGCGCTACTTCGAGGAAGCCCTGTCGGTTGAATGGCGGCGTGCCCGTCGCCACTCCAACCCAGTTGCCTTGCTGATGTGCGATGTCGATTATCTGAAGCTGTACAACGACACCTATGGTCGAACCGCCGGTGACGCTTGCTTGCGCAAGCTTGCCGCCATCATCAGCCGACACTCGGAACGCCCCTCGGACACTGTCGCCCGCTACGGGGGAGAAGAGTTTGCAGTCATCCTGGCAGAAACGAGTATCGGCGGCGCGTTGATGGTTGCCGAGAAAATCCGCAGCGGCGTTCTGGAATTGAACATTCCCCATCCGGCGTCGCCATTCGGCCAGGTTACCCTGAGTATTGGCATCGCCTCCGCCGCACCGGGTTTCGACAACCCGCCGGACGACCTGATTCAAGCAGCCAACAAGGCCCTTTACCGCGCGAAGCAGGAAGGTCGAGACCGTATCTGCCGTGCGGATGCCGCTTGACCGGTATGGCAAAACGCAGAATATCCATCCTCATTGCCGACGATAACGACATGATGCGAAGCGTCTTGCGGGGGATGCTACGCCATGAGGAATACGATGTAGTCGGCGAGGCGCGCAACGGGCTGGCCGCCGTCGACATGGTCGGTCGCCTCAAGCCGGACATCGTTTGCATGGACGTCCTGATGCCGGAGAAGAACGGCATCGAAGCGCTTGCCGAGATCAAGGCAGCACAGCCGAACGTCGAGGTCATCATGGTGACCGGCAGCTCCGATCCGGAAACTGTGCAGGAGTCGATACAAAACGGTGCCAGCGGCTTCATCATCAAGCCATTCAACGCGGCCCGGGTGCTCGATACGCTGGCCAAGGCCAGCAGCCGCATCCTGCAGAAGAAACCCTAAAACCCGTTTCTCCAAGCGCGTATTGCCGTAAACACCGAAGTCCGGTCGCGAGCGGCTGCACCATGCTGCAACGCTGCCTCGATCATTGCCGGTTCGCTGCAGCGCAGGAAGGGATTGGTCTCCTTTTCCTCGCCCAAGGTCGACGGAACGCTGGGCAGGCAGGCGCCACGCAGCGAAGCCACCCGCTCCGCCCGAGCCTGCAAGGCGGCGTTGTCCGGCTCGACGGCCAGCGCAAAACGCAGATTCATCTCGGTGTATTCGTGGGCGCAGTAAATCCGCGTCGCGTCCGGCAAGGCGGCAATACGCTCGAGCGAGCCCGACATCTGTTCGGGCGTTCCTTCGAACAGGCGCCCGCAACCGGCGCCGAACAGGGTATCGCCGCAAAACAGGCACCCTTCTGTAAGGTAGGCCAGATGCCCGAGCGTATGTCCGGGGACGGCCATCACCGAGACCGGAGAACCGAGAATCTCGATGGTTTCACCCCCGTATAAGGGGTGCGTGCAGCCTGTGATAGACTCGTTGCCCGGTGCATGGACCCTGACCGGACCGCGTGCGACCAACTCGGCGACACCTCCCTGATGATCGGCATGATGATGCGTGATCAGGATGCCTTCGAGACTCAGCCCGTCGGCCTCCAGCCTGGCGAGCACGGGAGCCGCGTCGCCAGGGTCGACGACGACAGCGCGCTTGCCCCGGGTCAGCAGCCAGATGTAATTGTCCTTGAATGCGGGAATGAACGACACGTCAAACATGCCGGAACTATCGAGCGACTCGCCCCGGATGTCAATTCCCGGTCTCGATCGCTGGCTCGCATCGGCCGCCGGCCGCTCCGTGCTCGACTGGGAACTGGGGCAGGTCGACCGCATGCTCACGGATATCTTCGGCTACCACGCACTGCAGATCGGCTTGCAGCAAGTCGACTATCTGCGTGCCAATCGCATTCCACTGCGCCAGAAAGGCGGCGATACGGTCGGTAGCGATTTCCTGTGCGATTTCAACGCCCTGCCGATCGCCTCGAACAGCACCGATCTGCTCGTCCTGCCGCACGTTCTGGAGTTCAGTGACGAGCCGCATCAGATTCTGCGCGAGGTCGAACGCATCCTGATTCCGGAAGGCCAGGTCGTCATCGTCGGATTCAATCCCCTGTCGCTGTGGGGGTTGAAGCGCCGTTTCGACCGGAGTGGCGAATACCCCTGGAATGGTAGCTACCTGTCGATGAACCGTCTCAAGGACTGGCTGAAACTGCTGGGATTCGAGATTGCCCAAGGCAGTCAGGGTTGCTGCATTCCGCCGCTGGAGCGGCTGCATTGGCTCCGGCAATGGCAGACCCTCGACCAGCCCGGCGATCGATGGTGGAACATATCGGGCGGCGTCTACGTGCTGCACGCCATCAAGCGCATGCACGGCATGCGTCTGATCACCCCGAACTGGAAGAAAAAACCGGTGCGCGCCAAGGCGCTGCGCCCCATTACGCAAAAAGAAACACATGGCCACTGAAGACATCATAGAAATTTTTACCGACGGCGCCTGCAAGGGCAATCCCGGCCCCGGCGGCTGGGGCGCCATCCTGCGCTCCGGACCGCATGAAAAGGAGTTGTGGGGCGGCGAGAAGGAAACCACCAACAACCGCATGGAACTCACCGCCGCGATTCGCGGACTGGAAGCGCTGAAACGCCCGGTCGTCGGCAAGGTCTATACCGACTCGCAATACGTGCTGAAAGGCATCAGCGAGTGGATTCACGGCTGGAAGCGCAACGGCTGGAAGACTTCGGACAAGAAGCCGGTCAAGAATGCCGACCTGTGGCAAACCCTTGATGCCTTGGTTCGCCAGCACAAGCTGGAATGGATCTGGGTCAAGGGCCATGCCGGCCACCCGGAAAACGAACGCGCCGATGCCCTGGCCAATCGCGGCATCGACGACCTGAAGAAATAAGGAAAGACCATGCGCCAGATCGTCCTCGACACCGAAACCACCGGCCTTGACCCGCGCTCGGGTCACCGCATCATCGAAGTCGCCTGTATCGAGATGGAAAACCGACGCCTGACCGGCCGCCATCTGCACAAATACGTCAACCCGGAACGCGAGATCGATGCCGGCGCCCAGGCCGTGCACGGCATTACGCTGGAATTCCTGGCCGACAAGCCGAAGTTCGCCGACATCGTCGACGAGTTCCTGGAGTTCATCAGCGGCGCCGAACTGGTCATCCACAACGCGCCTTTCGACATCGGCTTCCTCAATGCCGAACTGCGCCGCCTCGACCGCGTGCCAGTCGAAACCATCTGCGATGGCGTGACCGATACGCTGAAGATGGCCAAGGAACTGCACCCGGGCAAGCGCAACAGCCTGGATGCCTTGTGCGAACGCTACGAGATCGACAACTCGACGCGTACCCTGCACGGCGCCTTGCTCGACACGGAACTGCTGGCCGATGTCTTCCTGGCCATGACCCGGGGTCAGAACACCCTGATGATCGAGCCCGATACCGCACCACGCCCGAACATCGGCGCCGATGGCCAGGTTCGCGAGCGCAAGCCGCTGCTTGTGCGCCGCGCCACCGAGGATGAGTTGGCCGAGCATGAGCGCACCCTTGCCGCCATCGACAAGGAATCGAAAGGCGCCTGCCTCTGGCTGCCCAAGGCCGAAGCCTGAACCGACAGGCGCCGTTCAGCCGGTAGTCAGCGTTTCGGCGCCGTCGAACAAGGCCAGCGCCAGTGCTCCTTCGCGGTTGACAACCGCTTCGACAAAAGCCTCGGCATCGCACAGGCTGCGAAACGCCTCGAAACCGCGGAAGAGAAAGGCGTGTAGTTCGCCGAGCCCGGCCATTTGCGCCGGACTATGCATCATCTTCAACAAGCCGCGCAGGAGCGGCTTCCTGGCCAAGGCATCCAGCGCGAATCCGGTTTCTCCGATCAGGCGAATCTGCGCCAGGCGGGCCGGGCGCTCGCCGACCTTGCGATACCCCGCCGCGTAGCTGGCCTCGTCCAGCTCGCCATCAAGCTTGCGCCCCAGAGCGCGAACCATGGCCGCATCGAGACGCTCGGACAGCGCATCGACCTCGACGGCCAACAACAGCGTTCGCAACCCCGACAGCGGCAGCATCGACGTCATCAGCGGCAGGATGCGCTCGACCTCGGCATCGCGCTCGCTGAGATCCTTGGGGCCGTACAGATCGCTGAGGAAAAAAGCAGCAGCCTGTCGCGAATCGGCATCGGCGAGCAGGTCGGCGTGGGTGCGCGCCAAGCGCACCGACTGGAAGGCGCGCAGACGATCCCGGCGCGCGGCGACGACCGGATCGGCGGCTGCGGCACGCCGCAAGCTGCGGGCTTCGTTAAGGAACCGCGCCAATTCGGCGGCACAGGCCGCCCGATCGGCTGCGTCATGATCGTGATGGCTCATGCCATCATTATCGGCCTTCAGTTCGCCCGGGTTTAGAAGCAATTACCTAACCGTGACTGCCCCGGCCGACTAAACTGAACACGGCAGCAGCCTTGCCCGTTGCATTCGCCACGACTTTTTCCAGCAGGTGAAATCCGATGTCCGATTCCCCCAGCCTGATCGTCACGCAGGAAGGCCTGCAAGCCGCATTCGACCGTGCGCATACAGCAAGCCGGCAGGACATGATGCCCGCTGCGGCCGAGCGCCGATGCCGCCTCGATGCGCTGGAGGCGCTGCTGCAGGATCATCGCGACCGTCTCGCCGATGCCGTAGCCGCCGATTTCGGCCATCGCTCGCGGCATGAGACCCAGCTGCTGGAGTTCTTCCCGACGCTTGAGGGGATTCGCCATGCCCGCAGGCACCTGCAACGCTGGATGGCGCCACGCCGCCGCCCGGTGTCGCTGTGGTTCCAGCCCGGGCGGGCCGAGTTGCGGCCGCAGCCGCTCGGCTGCGTCGGCATCGTTACCCCGTGGAACTATCCGATCTATCTGGCAACCGGGCCGCTGACCGCCGCCTTCGCTGCCGGCAACCGTGCCCTGCTCAAGATGTCCGAATTCACGCCGGCGACCGCTGCCGCCTTGGCCGATCTGGCAAGCCGCTATTTCAGCCGTGACGAACTTGCCGTGGTTGGCGGCGATCAGTCGTTGGCGACTGCGTTTACTGCCCTGCCTTTCGACCATCTGCTCTTCACCGGATCGACGGCGGTCGGCCGCCAGGTGATGCGGGCGGCAGCCGCCAACCTGACACCAGTCACGCTGGAACTCGGCGGCAAGTCGCCGGCGCTGATCGCGCCAGGCTACCCGAGCGCCGCCGCAGCCGCCCGCATCCTCGCCGGCAAGTGCCTGAACGCCGGCCAGACCTGCATAGCACCAGATTACGTGCTGCTGCCCGCCGATACATTGCCGGCCTTCGTCCAGGCCGCCCGCCAGTTGGTCACCACCCGTTACCCGGACCTGGCGAGCAATCCCGACTACTCGGCCATCATCAACGACCGCCATTGGCAACGACTGGACAGCCTGCTCGCCGATGCCCGCAGCCGGGGCGCCGAGATCGTCCCGCTCTGCGAAAGCAGCGATGTGTCAAGGCGCCGCCTGCCGCCGACGCTGATCCTCAATCCGAGCGACGACATGCGGGTGATGCAGGAAGAGATTTTCGGCCCCTTGCTGCCGGTGCTCACCTACCGCACGCTCGACGAGGCCCTCGCTTACATCAACGCCCACGACCGTCCCCTGGCGCTCTATCTCTTCGACCGCGAGCCCGCCCGCATCCGGCGCGTGCTCGACGGCACCATCGCCGGCGGCGTCACGGTCAACGACACCATCCTCCACATCGCCCAGGACGAACTGCCCTTCGGCGGCATCGGACCGAGCGGCATGGGCCACTATCACGGCCAGGCCGGGTTCGACACCTTCTCGAAGCTGAAACCGGTATTTCATCAATCGCGCCTCAACGCGATGCGCCTGTTCGACCCGCCTTACGGCGCACTGTTCGAGCGCATGCTGAAAGTCCTGCTGCGATGACCACGCGCCGCCAGTTTCTGCAGACCGGCCTGGCCGGCGGACTCCTGCTCAATATCGCCGGCTGCACGCGGCCATCGGCCAACGGTCGGCGCGGCACGGTGATTGCCGCCATCGCTCCGGTCATGCTTGCCGGCGCCCTCGGCCAGGAAGAGAGGGAAGCCGCCATCGCCCGCACCGTTGCTGGCGTCGAAACGGCGATTGCCGGACTCGCCCTCCCCGTGCAAGAGGAGATCGGCGAATTGTTCGATCTGCTCGCCTTCACCCCCACCCGTGCGCTCGCCGCCGGGCTGTGGACGGACTGGGCGCAAGCCACGCCCGGCGAGATCCGTGCCTTCCTCGAAAACTGGCGGCATAGTCGCTTCGACCTGCTCAAGTCGGGCTACGCCGCGCTTCATGACCTGATTTTCGGCGCCTGGTACGCCATCCCTGAAAACTGGCCGGGCATCGGCTACCCCGGCCCGCCCGAGGTGAAATGATGAACGATCCCTTCCGCGAAGGCCTTGCTGCCGGCTGGCGCCATATCGATGCCTCGACCTTGGACGGGCCGCTCGACGTCGAGGCCGATGTCGTCATCGTCGGCAGCGGCGCCGGCGGCGGCGTAACGGCAGAAATCCTGACCAATACGGGCTTGAAGGTGATCATCGTCGAAGAAGGCCCACTGCGCACCAGCAGCGATTTCCACATGCGCGAAAGCGATGCCTACCCGGCGCTCTACCAGGAATCGGCGGCACGCAAAACCGCCGACAAGGCGATCAACATCCTGCAGGGCCGCTGTGTCGGCGGTTCGACCACGGTCAACTGGACCAGCAGCTTCCGCACGCCGCCCGCCACGCTGCACTGGTGGCAGACCGCCCACGGCCTGCGCAGCCTGACGGTCGAAGCCCTGGCCCCGTGGTTTTACGCCATGGAAATGCGCCTGCATATCGGCACCTGGCCGGTGGCGCCCAATGCCAACAACAGCCTGCTGGCAGCCGGCGCGGCCAAGCTGGGCATCCCGACCCACCCGATGCGGCGCAACGTCAAGCGCTGCTGGGATCTCGGCTACTGCGGCATGGGCTGCCCGACCAACGCCAAACAATCGATGCTGCTGACCACGCTACCGGTCGCCCTGAGCAAGGGCGCGACGCTTTACTCGCGGTTGCGCGCCGAACGCTTGGTCTTCGCCGGCCGGCGCGTCGACTACCTTGAGGCGCAAGCGCTCGCCGCCGACGGCCTGCACCCCGGGGCGGCCCGCATCAAGCTGCGCGCCCGTCATGTCGTTCTCGCCGGCGGGGCCATCAACTCACCGGCCCTGCTCCTGCGCAGCAAGGCCCCCGACCCGGCCGGACTGACCGGAACGCGCACCTTCCTGCATCCGACGGTGATCTCCTCGGCCCTTTTCGACGCTCCGGTACGCGCCCACGCCGGGGCACCGCAATCGGTCTACTCGGATCACTTCCTGGACGACCTGCCCATCGATGG
This sequence comes from Dechloromonas sp. ARDL1, assembly GCF_051122455.1. Classification (NCBI taxonomy): domain Bacteria; kingdom Pseudomonadati; phylum Pseudomonadota; class Betaproteobacteria; order Rhodocyclales; family Azonexaceae; genus Dechloromonas; species Dechloromonas sp. ARDL1. Next base: position 977,426 of record NZ_CP168939.1, on the reverse strand, counting down.
GCCGCTCGGCTACAAGCTGGAGGTGCCGCCATTGCACCCGGTTCTCTTCGCGACCACCCTGCAAGGCTGGGGAGAAAGCCATCGCCGGCTGATGGAACAGTTCGACCGCTGCCAGACCGTCCTTGCCCTGCTGCGCGACGGTTTTCATCCGGACAGCCGCGGCGGCCGGGTTCGCCTGCGCGACGACGGCTCGCCGCTGCTCGATTACCCGCTCAACGATCCGATCTGGGACGGCGTCCGCCGCGCCCTGATAACGATGGCGGAAATCCAGTTCGCCGCCGGCGCCCGCTGGGTGACGCCGGTGCATGAAACAGCACCGGGCTGGAGCAACTGGCGCGACGCCAAGGCCGGCCTCGCCGCGCTGCCGCTGGCGCCGCTCGTCTGCCGCATGGTCAGCGCCCATGTCATGGGCGGCTGCGCCATGGCCGACAGCCCGGAACGCGGGCTGACCGACGACAGCGGCCGCCACTTCCACGTCGACAACCTCTCGATCCACGACGGTTCCGTATTCCCGACCAGCATTGGTGCCAATCCGCAACTTTCCATCTACGGACTGGTCGCCCGCAATGCCTCGCTACTCGCCGCCAGCTTGACGGGAAGGCCGAAACCCGCGATTCTCTGACGGCTATGGTTCCTCTCGCCCTGTTGTTCTGGCTGGTGGTCGAATTCGCCACCTACGTCAATCTCGCCCGCTACTTCTTTGCCCTGCCGCTTGCCGAGGCCCTGCTCCCCGCCACGGGAGCGTTGCTCGGCCTGCGCCTCGGCATTGTCGCCATCACCTGGGCCTTCGCCTGGGCCTATCCGTCGCCGGCGCCGAAGCTGCCCCCGGTGCGTTACGCCGGCATGCTGCTCGGCGAATACCTCGCCTTCATCGCCCATTTCATCCTCGTCCTGCCCTTCGAGCGCCTATGGATGCCGGCCGACAGACTGCTCCCCGGACGCCCGACCCTGCTCCTGGTCCACGGCTATGGCTGCAGCCGCGGCGTCTGGTGGTTCATTCGCCGCCGCCTCGAAGCGGCCGGCTACAACGTCGCCAGCGTCAGCCTCGTGCCGCCCTACACCAGCGTCGGCAAGCTGGTACCGCAACTGCATGCACGCATCGAGGCTGTCGTCGCTGCCGCCGGCGTGCAACAGGTGACCTTGATCGCGCACAGCATGGGCGGCCTGGTTGCACGCTCCTACCTGGCACGCCACGGCATAGCCCGCGTGAACCGCTTGATCACGCTGGCCTCGCCACACCAAGGCAGCGAACTGGCGCGCATCGGCATAGGTCAGAATGCGCGGGAAATGGAACCGGGCTCACATTGGCTGCACGATCTTGGAGCAGAGCCGGTCAAGATTCCTTTCGTTTCAGTCCGCACGCCGCACGACAACTATGTCATGCCGCAGGACAACCAGCGCCTGCCGGAGGCCCGCGATGTCGAGCTGCCAGGCATCGGCCATCTGGCCTTGCTGCTTTCCGGGCGCACGGCCGATCTATTGATCCAGCTGTGCGGCGAACCCCTGCCGCGCCCGCCCGTACCGATCCGATACTGAGTCAGAGCAGCGCCAACACTTCCGCGCCGTGATCCGAACAGTCCGGATCGCGGATGATGGCAGCGATTTTTCCAGCCTCGTCGATCAGGAAAGTCACCCGTTCGGCGACACCCGCCGCCTGCCGCAGCAAACCGCCGATCCCGCTGCCGGCAACGCCATAGGCCTTGGCCACCGCCAGGCCGCCATCCGCCAGCAAGGGAAAATCGAGCCTGTATTTATCGCTGAAAAGCCGGTGTGAATCGGCATCCTGCGCCGAAACACCGAGAATCTCAGCCCCCCGGGCCCGGATCGCCGCATGTGTGTCGCGCAGGCTGCAGGCTTGGCGGGTACAGCCGGGCGTGTCATCCATCGGGTAAAAATACAACACCAGCTTGCGCCCGCGATAGGCGGCCAGCGACACAGTAGCGCCATCGGTGACGGTACCGGTGAAGTCGGGAGCCGCATCGCCAAGCTGCAGTTGCGTCGCCATCAGAAATAAATACCGCGCATGAACTGCTGGAAGGCGATCTGATCGGCCGATGGTATCGACGGAAGCAGTCCGGCCTCCTTGTGTTGCGCAGCACCGGAATCGGGGAACATGCGGAAGGTGGTGTTCATGATGATCTGCGCGACGCGCGGCACGAGCGCATGCAGCACCTGGCCGGTAATCCCCAGGCGGGTCGCGACGCGCACCGGCTTGTGCACGATGGCATCGCAGATCAGGTCGGCCGCCTCTTCCGGCGTCAGCGTCGGAACGTGCTCATAGAGCTTGGTCGGCGCGATCATCGGCGTCTTGACCAAGGGCATGTTGATGGTCGTGAAAGTGATGCCACGATCGGCAAATTCCGAGGCGGCACAACGTGTCCAGGCGTCGAGCGCCGATTTAGAGGCGACGTAGGCCGAAAAACGCGGCGCATTGGTCAGCACCCCGATCGACGAAATATTGATGATGTGGCCCCGCTTCTGCACCGACATCCGGGGCAGCACGCTCATGCTGACGCGCAGCGCGCCGAAGTAATTGATCTGCATGGTGCGCTCGAAATCGTGAAAGCGGTCGTAGGAATTCTCGATCGCCCGTCGAATCGAGCGGCCGGCGTTGTTGACCAGCACCTCGACGGAGCCGTGAATTTCCAGCACTTTGGCCGTTGCCGCTTCCGCCTCGGCCATGTCGGACAGATCGGCAACATAAGCATGCAGGGTCAAGCCATCTGCGGCGAACTCGGCGACAACCTCGTCGAGCTGCGCCTTGTCGTTGGCAATCGTGACAACCACGGCGCCCGCTTCCGCCAATTTGCGCGCCAGCGCCTTGCCGATACCCGACGATGCGCCCGTGACCAGGACTACCTTGCCGCCGACCTGCCCGCGCAGGCTGCGGTCGATGAACAGATCGGGATCAAGATGGCGCTCCCAGTAATCCCACAGCCGCCAGGCGTAGCTGTCGAGCGTCGGCACCGTAATCCCCGTTCCCTTGAGAACGCGCGTCGTTTCCCGGCAATCGAAACGGGTCGGGTAATTGACGAACTGGAACATGTCGTCGGGCAGGCCGAGATCCTTCATCACCGCGTGGCGGATGCGGCGTACCGGCGTCAGCGCCAGCAACGCCTTGCGCATGTGGCGCGGAATGAAGCCAAACAGCGCGGCATTGATACGCATGGTCATTTCCGGCGCATGCGCGGCGCGGGCGAAGGTATTGAGCAGGTCGCCGACGCGCATCGGCTGCGGATCGACGAGATGGAAGCATTTGCCGTCCTCGCCCCTCAGGTGGGCGATGTGATCGACCGCCGCGACGACGAAATCCACCGGCACGACGTTGATGCGCCCCCCCTCGATGCCGATGGTCGGCATCCACGACGGCAGCATCTTGCGCATTTTCTGGATCAGCTTGAAGAAGTAATAGGGGCCGTCGATCTTGTCCATCTCGCCGGTGCGCGAATCGCCGACGACGATGGCCGGCCGGTAGATGCGCCACGGAATGCCACACTCACGGCGGACAATACCCTCCGAATCGTGCTTGGTTCGGAAATACGGATGCTCCAGCCCTTCGGCCTCTTCGAACATGTCCTCGCGGAACAAGCCTTCGAACAGGCCGGCCGAAGCGATCGAGCTGAACAGGTGAAAATGCCTGGCGCCGATGGCTTCGGCAAAGCGAACGGTATTGCGCGTGCCATCGACATTGACGCGCAACTGGCTCTCGGCGTCGGCCGACAGATCGTAGATCGCGGCCAGATGGAAAAAATGCGTCGTCTTTTTGCCCAACTTCTTTCGGTCGGCCGCCGACACGCCGAGCAGGTCTTCGGTCAGATCGCCGACTACCGGCCTCACCCGGGCATGGTCGCAACCCCAGAAAGCATACAGTTCATCCAGACGCTCCCGCTCGCTGTCGCGGACCAGGATAAAGATCGTGCTGCCTTCGCGTTCAAGCAATTTGGCAACCAGACGCCGGCCGATGAAACCGGTTGCACCCGTCATGAAATACTGCATCTCTTGTCTCCTGTTTTTTATCTGCTCATCATCTCATTCTAGAGGACATCCACTAGAAAATTAGTGTGCCTCCTCTAGTCACCTGGCCTAAACTGAGCACATGAACGAAGCTTGCTTCGTTGCCGGAAACCACCACGCGAGGAGTAGATCATGGTCAAGAAATTCAAAGCCTTATCTGAAAATCAACTGGCCCAGACCGTCAAGGATTCCGCCCAGCAAATCTGGCTGGCTGGCCTGGGAGCCTTTGCCAAGGCCCAGGAAGAAGGCAACAAGGTCTTCGATGCCCTGGTCAAGGAAGGCGAGACCATCCAGCAGAAAACCCGCAAGGCGGCTGACGAAAAAATTGCTGTCGTCGCCGGCAAGGCAGCCGGCACCTGGGACCGTCTGGAACAGGTGTTCGAGGACCGCGTCGCCAAGGCGCTGGGTGGTTTGGGCGTGCCTACCAAGAAGGACATCGACAAGCTGTCCAAGCGCGTTGCCGAGTTGACCACCGTTGTCCAGAAACTGACCGAGGCGCAGGAAGCTGCCGAAAAGGCCGCCGCCAAGCCGGCAGCGAAGTCGGCGCCCCGGGCAGCTGCCAAACCGGCTGCCAAGCCTGTCGCCGCCAAAGCAGCCGCCCCGAAAGCGACGCCGGCCAAAAAGCCGGCCAAGTCCAAAAGTGCAGCCCCGGCCACCACTGCTGATGCCACTACTGGTCCGGCAACTGCTTCCTGAGTAGGCCACACGCCGCTGGCTTGCCGGTGGCGTGCCTGAATAACCGAGATGCCCGGCCACGACCGGGCGTCCGTCACCCGGAGGAAGACGATTGTCGCGCATAGGCATCGCCCTGGCCGGCGGAGGTCCGCTTGGCGGCATCTATGAAGTCGGCGCCTGTACCGCGCTGGAAGAGGCCATAGACGGCCTGACCATGACGCAGGCCGATTGTTTTGTCGGCGTCAGCTCCGGCAGTTTCATCGCCGCCGCGCTCGCCAACGGTTTTTCCCCCGAGAAGCTTGCCCATATCCTGCTCGACGACGCGGCCACGGTGTTCGACCCGCGGCTACTGCTGCGCCCCGCTTTCCGCGAGTATTTCAATCGCCTGCTCAGTGTGCCGCAGCTGGCTGGCGATTCCCTGTTGAGCTGGCTGCGCGACCCGCTGCATCACGGGCTGTTCGAGTCCTTCCAGCAACTCTCGCACGCCATTCCCACCGGGATTTTCGATAATCACGGCATCGACCTGATGCTGCGCCGGCTGCTTACCGCACGCGGCCGCACCAACGATTTCCGCGCGCTGCGCCACCGGCTGTTCCTCGTCGCCACCGAACTCGACTCCGGCGAATCCGTCGCCTTTGGCAGCGCCGGACACGACGACATCCCGATTTCCACCGCCGTGCAGGCCAGCGCCGCCTTGCCCGGGTTGTTCCCGCCCGTCGAGATAAACGGCCGCCACTACGTCGATGGTGCCCTGATCAAGACCCTGCACGCCTCGGTCGCACTGCGTGCCGGAACCGAACTGCTTTTCTGCATCAACCCACTCGTCCCCTTCGATGCCGAATTGGCCGCTCGCCGCAATGCGCCGCACCCGCGCCACCTCAACGATGGCGGCTTGCCGGTCGTCCTCTCCCAGACCTTCCGCGCCATCATCCATTCGCGCATGCGCGTCGGCATGGATCGCTACCGCCACCAGTTCCCCGATGCTGACGTGCTGCTTTTCGAGCCCACCCAGGACGATGGCGAGATGTTCTTCACCAATGTCTTCAGCTATCGCGACCGGCGCCGCCTGTGCGAACACGCCTACCAGCGCACCCGCCAGGATCTGTACCGGCGCCGCCACGAGCTGATGCCGGTATTGCACCGGCACGGGCTGAGCCTCGACATCGCCGCGCTCAAGGATCACCGGCGCAGCCTGCTGCGGCGCCCCCGCCACAAATCCCGGGTCGCCATCGCGCAGACCACCCGGGCGCTCGACCACACGCTCGACGAACTGCAATCCTGGCTGGCACGGCGCGGAGCTGCCGGTTGATGTATCCTGAACGAATATCAACTCCGGCCGGGAGGGCGCGCATGAACGGAAAACCGCGCCGACGCACACGCGAGCGGATTGTCGAAACCGCCTTGCGCCTGTTCAACGACTTTGGCGAACCGAACGTCACGACGACAGTCATTGCCGACGAAATGGACATCAGCCCCGGCAATCTCTATTACCATTTCCACAACAAGGACGAGATCGTCAACGCGCTGTTCGGTGACTACGAGCGTGAGATCGGCGCCCTGCTCGGCGCCCCCGACCACCGTCCGCACGGGGTGGAGGACATCTGGCTCTTTCTGCACCTGCTGTTCGAAACAATCTGGAAATACCGCTTCCTCTACCGCGACATCAACGACCTGCTGACCCGCAACCGCCTGGTCGAAACGCACTTTCAGCGCATATTGGCGCAGAAGCAGGAAACGGGAATCACCATCTGTCGCGGCCTCGCCGCCTCCGGCCTGCTCGCCGCCACGCCAGCCCAGATTCCGGCCCTGGCCACCAACATGACGGTGGTGGCGACCTTCTGGCTATCTTACGAACATGCCCGCAATCCGCGCTGCGAACCGGACATCGGTCGCGGCATCTACCAGGTCATGTCGCTGGCCGCGCCTTACCTGCTGGGCGAAGCCCGCCACCTGCTGGAACAACTGTCGACCGCCTATCTCGATGCGCCGTGAACGAGGAAATCGCATGAGTGCCCCTTGGTCCCCCTTCCCCCACGATGCAGCTGCTTTCCGCTATGCCGGCACGGCCCTCAAGAAAACCTGGCCGCGCCTGCACCGCGGCGACTGCGAACCCTGGCCCACCGACGGCAAAGTCCAGGACGCCTGGCGTGCCTATCACGCCGGCGACTTCGAACGAGCCGTCAGCCTCGGCCTGCAAGCCGGCGGCGCCGGGCTCGCCGCAGCCGACAAGGCGGCCATGATCCACGCCAATTATCTCGAACCGGATGTCGCCCGCAAACTGGCTCGGCTGCAGGAAGTCGCCGCCCGCTGCGAACAGCGTCAGCGCACGCAGCCCGGCGATCCCAACGCCTGGTATTTTCACGCCTACGCGCTGGGCCGTTACAGCCAGGGTATCTCGGTCGCCACGGCGCTGGCCGAAGGCCTGGGCGGCAAGATCAAGGCCAGCCTGGACAAGGCGCTGGCACTGCAGCCCGCGCATGCCGATGCCCATATCGCCCTCGGCACCTGGCACGCCGAGATCATCGACAAGGTAGGCAGTCTGGTCGGCGGACTGACCTATGGCGCGAAGAAAGAAGCCGGTGAAAAACACTTCCGCCGTGCGCTCGAACTGAATCCGGAATCCGCCATCGCCCGCACCGAATGCGCTAACGGGCTGGTGATGATGTTCGGCAAGTCGCGCCTTCGGGAAGCAGAAAAACTCTATGCCGAAGCCGTCGCCTGCACACCTGCCGACGCCATGGAATGCCTGGATATCGCGGCGGCCAAGGCGGAAATGGACGACTAGCGGCCAGCCGTCACGCCAGCAGCTCCGCCTCGACGGCCTGCGGGTCGGCGAGGCGCGCCCAGGGCTCCATCAATACCAGCATCAGCAACTTTTCGAATTCGCCGGCAAAGCGGGCCACGATGCTTTCCGGATCGGGGACCAATCCCTTGTCGGTCACCAGGCCGAACTGCACCCGGTTGTCGTAGGAAAGAATCGACAGGCCCATGCCGATATCGCCGGACTGCGGCACCCAGAACAGCGGCTGGTTCAGACGCGCCCCGGCCACGTACACCGGCTGCTGCGGCCCGGGGACATTGGTCATGACCGCCGTTGCCTTGCTCGCCAACATGTCGAGAATCTTCGACTGGGCGAACTTCGGCGCCATGCCGACGGCGCCGAGTATGGACAGGGTCAACGGCGCCTGCAGCGAATCCTTCAGCGCCAGCATCCGGTCACGCGTCGCATAGAGCCGGGCGAGCGGATTCTCGACGCCGACAGGCAGTTCGAGCGCAACCAGGCCGAAGCGGTTGCCGAGCAGCCCCTCGTCTTCCGGCTGACGCAGATTGACCGGGACCATGGCACGAATCTCGACGTCCGCCACCGGATCGCCCTTGTCGGCCAGGTAAGCACGCAAGGCACCGGCGGCTGACGACAGCAGCATGTCGTTGACCGAACAGCCCAGCACCCGCCCGACCGCCTTGACCTCGGGCAGCGAAATCGGGGCCGACCAGGCGACCCGCTTGCTGGTGCCGGGCTTGCCCTTGAAACGGGTCCGCGTATCGTCGGACATCAGTAGCAGCTTGCCGATCTCGCCGGCCATGGCGCTGCCCAGCCGCGTGTATTCCAGCGCCTTCAACGGATCGGTAGCGAGGCCGACGTACTTGGCCCAGAGATTGGTCGACAGCCGGATGGCATTGAGCATGGCATCGGTCGCGGGCCGCCACAGTGCCAGCCAAAACGGATCGTGCTCGTCCTCGCCGCGGACTGCTTTCCCGCCGGGCCGCAGTCGCGGCACCGGGGCATCGTCGGCCATCGAGAGCAGGACGCCGACCAGCGCGATGCCGTCGGCGATGCTGTGATGGATGCGGATGACCAATGCCTGCCCACCCATCGACGTATCGACCAGGTGCATTTCCCACAAAGGGCGCGACGGATTCAGCGGGGTGCTGGCGAGATCGGCGACAAAAGCCTCCAGCTCGGCCTTGCCGGCGGCACCGGGCAGTATGGCCCGACGCAGGTGATGATCGAGACGGAAGTCCGGATCCTCGCTCCAAACATAGGAGCCCCCTTGCTGGCGGATAATCTGCCGGAAGCGCTCGAAGCGGAGCAGGCGCTGCTCGATGGCCGTGCGCAGGCGGATTTCGTCGAGTACGCCATCGAAGATCATCACGCCGACGATCTGCATGAGATTGGACGGCCGGTCCATCCGCAACCAGGCGGTATCGACCGCCGACATCTTTTCCACAGACATCCCTCCCCGTCCAGCACCGGCCCACTGCGTCAGGCAGCGAACTCCCGGTCGAAATATGCATGAATCTCGCGCTCGAGCACCCCGCGGAAGGGCAGGTAGAACAAGCCCAGGCGCACCGACAAGGCCACCTCATGGCGCGCCAGCCGCAATTCGCCGTTCACTCCCGGCCGCTCGAAAGTCAGGACATTGGCTTCCCGCCATGCACAGTCGAGTGCGAACTCTGCCTGTAGGTCGGCGGCAACGCGCTCGGCGGCGATCCTGGCCTTGCGAACGCCGAGACTGTGCTTGCGGGTAATGACAATGTCGCTCATGGACGCAGTGTAGCCCCCGTAGACCGAATGCGAAATGCCTCGCCCGCCCCGAGCCATCCGCTGGCCGGCCCGGGCGCTGCCATTGCCCGCCTGCCTTCTGCCCGGCCGGCATCTGCGGTAGCATTCCGGGCCGATACCCGATACACGCTGGATACCCGCCGCCATGCCCCACGCCGATTCTCACGCAGACGCTCACGCCAACCTGACCGCCCGTGATCTGCTCGATTTCATCGATGCCAGTCCCAGCCCCTGGCATGCCGTCGCCACCTGCGAATCCCGGCTGCGCGCCGCCGGCTACCAGGCTCTCGACGAAAGCGCCCGCTGGTCGTTGCAGGCTGGCGGCCGCTATTTCGTCACCCGTGGCGCATCGTCGATCATCGCCTTCGTTGTCGGTAGCGCGCCACTGGCCGAACGCGGCCTGACGCTGATCGGCGCCCACACCGATTCGCCCGGCCTGCGTCTCAAACCAAAACCTGCCGAAAAAATCGGCGGCATGATCCGCCTTGGTGTCGAGGTTTATGGCGGCCCCATCCTGGCCACCTTCGCCGACCGCGACCTGTCGCTGGCCGGCCGCGTCAATGTCCGCACCGCTGGGGGCAGCGAGAGCCGCCTGCTGCGCTTCGACGCCCCCCTGCTGCGCCTGCCCAATCTCGCCATCCACATGAACCGCGAGGTCAACGAAGCCGGCCTCAAGTTCAACAAGCAGACCGAACTGCCGCTGCTTCTGGGCATCGCCGGCGACGACGGCGCCGAACAGCGCTTTCGCGCTCCGATCGCCGCGGCGCTCGATGTCGCACCGGACGACCTGCTGACCTGGGAGTTGGCGGCCTACGACACGCAGAAAGGCGCTCTCTGGGGGGCCAACAACGAGTTCGTCGCCGACAGCCAGCTCGATAACCTGGCTTCCTGCCATGCCGCGCTGTCGGCGCTGCTGGCCACCCGCGAACCGGAGCAGACCTGCCTCGTCGCCTTCTTCGACCACGAGGAAGTCGGCAGCGAAAGCGCGGCGGGTGCCGGCGGCAGCTTTCTTGGCGATGTGGTCGCCCGCCTCGCCGGCGCTTTCGGCCTCGATGACGAGGACCGGCGGCGGATGCTGGCTGGCAGCTTTTTTATCAGCGCCGACATGGCACATGGCTGGCACCCGAATTTCCCGGCAGCCTACGAACCTTGCCACCATGCGCTGGTCAACGCCGGCCCGGTGATCAAGAGCAACGCCAACCAGCACTACAGCACGACCGCCGAGACCGCCGCCCGCTTCATGACCCTCTGCGAACGCGCCGGCGTACCCTGCCAGCAATACGCGCACCGCACCGACCTCGGCTGCGGCAGCACCATCGGTCCCATCGTCGCCGCCCAGCTGGGCATCCCCAGCGTCGATGTCGGCTCGCCGATGTGGGCCATGCACAGCATCCGTGAAAGTGCAGGCGTTCTCGATCACGGCTACATGATTGCCGCGATGACCCAAGCCTTCGCGAGCTGACATGAGCGACGCCATCCTCTTTTTTGCCGGCTCGGCCATCATCGTCTGGTGGTCGCGCAAGCCCTTGAGCAAGCCTGGCAGCCATGACTTCTACCGTTTCTTCGCCTGGGAAGCCATTCTCGGCCTGATCGTCCTCAACCGTCCGGTCTGGGGCGACGATCCCTATTCGCCCCACCAGTTCGCGTCCTGGCTGTTGATGCTGACCAGCATTGCGCTGGTCGTCCTCGGCGTGGCGACACTGAAACGCGACGGCGCCCCCGGGGCCCAACGCGACGATGGCTCATTCTACGAATTCGAGAAGACGACCCAACTCGTCTCCCACGGCATCTTTGCCTATATTCGCCACCCGATGTACGCATCCCTGCTGGCGCTGGCCTGGGGCGCCTATTTTCAGGACCCAAGCCTGATCGGCACCCCCATCCTCCTGGTTGCCAGCATCGCGCTGTGGCTGACCGCCACCACCGACGAAAAGGAATGCCTGACCTACTTCGGCCAGGAGTACGCCGACTACATGCGGCGCACGAAACGCTTCATTCCCTTCCTATTCTGAAACGCCCTTCGTCCCCATCATCTCGTTGCAGGTCGCCCGCCCAAAGGCTTCGGCCTTCTTCGGGCTGGAAATCTGGGGTTCTTCGTAGATGCGCTTGATGATCACGTTGGTGATGCGCGGGCCATCGCTGCCATCCTCGTCGAAAAGTTTCATCGGACGGCCGCGGTCGCGGTTGTAGAACGCCTGCAGGGCATGGTCGCGAACCCGCTCGCAGAAACGCATTTTCTGGGCATCGGGCATGCTGTCGTCAATCGGCGCCGGATGCCCGTGCGCCACGGCACCGCCCGAAAACAGCAGCCCCAGAAGAATCAATGGAAGATGTTTCATTTTCCGGCATCCTGAATCGAGGTGAGATAGGCCAGGATATCCTGGATATCCTGCGCCTTGAGGCCATTGAGCACGCCGACGGTTCCCTCCTCGTCATGCGGCCGGTCGCCCTTCAGGTACAGGTCGACCTGGCGTTGCAGGTAGTTGGTGTATTGCCCGACGAGCATCGGGAACATGCCGCGCCCCTTGCCGGTTTTTCCGTGGCAGGAGGCACACTGCTTCTGGTAGATTTTTTCGCCATTGGCCAGATCGCCCTCGGCGCGCGGGATAATCATCACCTTGTCCGCCATCAGCAATTTGGTCAGTGCGTCCTCGTTGCCGGTATAGGTCGGCATCTTGGTATCCAGTTCGATGCTGCTCAGGTAGGCCGAAACTTCCTTGATGTCCTCATCCGAGAGCTCGCGTTCCTGGGTGTAGGGGAACATCGGGATATTGACCCGTGTCCTCGCCCGGAAACTTCTGAGTTGGCTCTCGAGGTACTTGACCTGCTGCCCCGCGATCCGTGGGTATTCACCCTTTTTCCCGCCTTGCCCGTTGTCGCTGTGGCAGGCAGCACACGTGCCATTGATTTCCTTGCCTTTGTCGCCGCCTTTTTCGAGTTCGACGGCAAAGCTTCCGCCGCTGCAGACCAGGACAACGGCCAGTGCGGCAAGACGCAGGTTTTTCTTCATGTGGGCACTCCAGAGTTCGCTGCGGCGAATTGTCGCATCAAGTCGTCATCCGTAAATTGACACAAATCACGCATAATTCGCCCATGGCAATCAGCGCATGTTCAATGGAAAGCACCGACCATCTGGCGAATCTCCGCCGCCTGGTGCTGGGGCGCTGGGTCGTCCTGGCCATCCTGATCCAGCTCGCCCTGATGGCCCCCGGCCTGCTCGACATTCCACTTCCGCAAGTACCGCTCCTGGGCATCCTCGCCTTGATCGGCGCCTTCAACGCACTCGCCCAATGGCGCGTGGCGCGCAGCGAACAGGCCAGCGCGGGCGAGTTGTTCAGCCAGCTGCTGTTCGATATCGGCGCTCTTTCCGCCATCGTCTTCTTCAGTGGCGGCGCCGCCAACCCCCTGGTTTCCCTGTTGCTGCCGCCCGTCGCCATCGCCGCCCTGACCCTGCCCGCGCGCTGCGTGCTCGTCGTCAGCGCCACGGCCATCGTCGCCTATTCACTGCTGATGGTGTTCTTCATTCCCCTACCGATGACCGATGCGACGCGCGCGACGCGCCTGCACCTGATCGGCATGTGGCTGATTTTCGTTATTTCGGCGGCCATGATCGCCTGGATCATCGTCCGCATGACCCGGCTGATCCGTGAACGCGATGCCGAACTGGCGGCAAGGCGCGAACAGGCGTTGCGCGACGAACGGGTGATGGCGATGGGCACCCTCGCTGCCGGCGCCGCACATGAACTGGGCACACCACTGGGCACCATGTCCCTGCTGGCCGGGGAACTGGCCAACGACCCGAGCCTGCCGCCCGCCATCCATGACGATATCGCCCTGCTTCGCCAACAGATCGGCGTCTGCAAACAGATCATCACCGGCCTGTCGCGACGCGCCGGCGCAGAACGGCTCGAAAACGCCGAACTGCTACCTGCCGACCGCTGGCTGGAAAGCCTGCGCCAGCATTGGCACGCGGCTCGCCCTCAGGCCAACAGCCGCCTGATCCTGACCAGCGACGGCCCAGCACCGAGCCTGGTGGCCGATCCGCGCCTGGAACAAGCGCTGCTCAATTTGCTGAACAATGCCGCCAACGCCACCCACCATCCCCTGGAGATCCGCCTGGGATGGAGCGTCGACGAAATCTGCTTCGAAATCCGCGACCGTGGCCCCGGCTTCCCACCCGATGTTCTCGTACATGGTGGACAGTCCAATTTTCCGGCCCATGAACGGGGCAGCGGGGTCGGCCTGATGCTGACCCGAACAGCCATCGAACAACTCGGTGGCCGACTTTCCCTGATGAATCGCGAAGAGGGCGGTGCCCTTGCCCGCATCGAACTGCCCAGAGTCCAATCATGATTGAACCGATGCTGGTCATCGACGATGACCCCAGCTTCAACGCCATCCTCGTCCGCACCTTGGAACGCCGTGGCTACAGGGCCTGTGGCGCCCAAGATATCCAGTCGGCACTGGACAAGGCCCGCGAACTCAAACCCGGCAACGTCATCCTAGATCTCAACCTCAACGGCAGCTCCGGGCTGGCGCTTATCCCCAGGCTGCTGGAAATCCGGCCGGACTGCCGCATCGTGGTGCTGACCGGCTATGCCAGCATCACCACGGCCGTCGACGCCGTCAAGCTGGGCGCTATCCAGTACCTCGCCAAGCCTGTCGAGATCGAAGCCATCCTGTCGGCCTTTGATGACGACAGCGACCCCGATTTCGACCTTCCGATACCCGATGAGCCACTCTCGGTCGACCGCCTGGAATGGGAACACATCCAGCGGGTACTCAATGAAAACGACGGCAACATCTCGGCAACGGCGCGTGCGCTGAAGATGCATCGGCGCACCTTGCAGCGCAAGCTTTCGAAACGGCCGGTCAGGAGCTGAACCGCCCCTGTGCGCCGCCTACAGCAGCATGAAAGCTGTGGCGGCAACCACCGTCGGCGGCAGTGCCGCCAGGAAGAGACCCAACGGGCTGATCGCCTCTTCGGTAAAGCTGGATTTCAGAATCGCGATGCCCGCCGGATTGGGCGCGTTCGCAATGATGGTCAGCCCCCCGCCGGTCACGGCACCGGCGACGATTGCATACTGGAAGGCTGGCGTAACGCCTTCGACCAGAGAGGCCAGATAGGTCAAGGCGGCGTTGTCGGTAATCGCCGTCAATCCGGTGGCCAGGAAAAACAGGACCGTCGGCTCGACGCCGAGCAAGGTCTTCTGCAGCCACCACTGCTGCAAGCCGCCGAGAACGATCAGACCGGCGAGGAAGAATGCCACGAGCAATCCTTCGCGCAGGATCAGGCGGTCCTGATGGCGCTCATACGCTTCCGTGTAGCCCAGGAAGAGCAAGAATATCCCCATGAATATGGACGGATGATGGGCAAAAAGCACAACCGCGACGAGAAATACCAAGTGGATCAGGGCCACGGAAAGCGGTACGCCCAACTTGTCGGCTGCTTTATCCTCCCCTGCCGTTCCCGCCAATTCGCCACGGAAAAAGATGGTCAGCAGCGAAGCATTCAGCAGCACGGCCAGCGCAGCCTTCCAGCCGAAAGTCGTGAACATGAAAGCTGTATCCCAGCTCCAGGTGGCGGCCACCATCAATACCGGAGGTGCGCCGAAACTGGTCAGTGTGCCGCCAATCGATACGTTCACGAACAAGACGCCGAGCGTTGCATATTTGAGGCGTGAACTGATGTTTTGCGAATAATAGCGGTCGCGCAACATGAGTGCCGCCAGCGTCATCGCGGCGGGTTCGGTAATGAAGGAGCCGAGCAACGGAATAAGGGTCAGGCACAGGAAGAAGATCGCCACCTCGCGCGCCATCGGCAGCATGCCTGCCAGACCACGCACGGCGGCACCGCAAAACTCCAGGATCGGCCGGCTGGCGGCAATGACTATGATCACGAAGACGAACAGCGGCTCCGTGAAATTCCGGCTTTCCATGTAGTCGATGGCATCGGTCTTGCTCGTCAGTGCAAAGAGGACGGCAAGCAGTACGAAAGCCCAGAAGCCGAAGACTACTTCGACTTCTCCGAGCAAGTGCCACAACCCCGCATGCCGGGGCTGCACGTGCGCGAGATGCGCGAACAGTTTGGTCGAAAAGGTATGAAGTACCGCCATGGCGAAGATGGCGGCGGCAAAGATTTCGGGCAGGCTGATAGTGGGATCGATCATCGAGAGACAGGCAAATGGGGAGTACTTAAGGGTAGCACAACACACTTTGCCGGCCAGTCAGGGGAAATACTGAGTCCCATCCTACCGCCTGACCGCCTTCCCGATTTGCTGCGATGACGCAAGCCGTGGCCTGGAAAGCAATCAGGCGCCCGTTCGGCGCCTGATGCATGCCGGACAACGAGCCGGCAACCCGGGGAAAAGCCCCCCGCTTAGTGCTTGTGCTCCGACATCGGCGCACCGGCGGCCATGGGGCGAACCACCTTGGCATCGACCTTTTTCGTGCTGCCATCGTCGAAGGTAAAGGTAATCGGGACGACGTCCCCTTCTTTCATGGCTGCCTTGAGGTCAATCAGCATCACGTGCAGGCCGCCGGGCTTGAGCACCGCCTCGCCCTTGGCCTTGATATCGACACCTTGAACCGGGCGCATTTTCATGACCCCCCCCTCATTCAGGTGCGTGTGCAGCTCCGTCACCTTGGAGGCCGGATTTTCGGCCTTGACCACCTTGATATCCTTGTCGCCGTTGTTCTTGATTACCATGAACGCACCCGTCGCCGGCGCATTGGGCGGAGCGAGCCGAACATAGGGGTCCTGAACCACGACCTGGTCGGCGGCACCGGCAAATACCCCGGCGGAAAAAAGCAGGCTGGCAGTAAACAGGGAAACACGTTTCATTGACTTGCACTCCTTCACGGTTGATTCAAATATTTTCGGATAGCCACGACAACCTGATCCGGCGGCGTGGCGTGAGCGATCTTGCCGACCACCGCACCGTTTGCCCCGACAATGAAGGTGTCGGACGAATGATCGACCACATAACCGCCGCCCGCCGTCTCGACCTTCTGTTCCGCATAGAAGACGCCGTAACGCTTGGCAACGTCGGCCACGACTTCGGTACTACCGGTGACACCGACGATGGATGGATGGAAGAATTCGGCGTACTCCTTCAGGCGCGCCGGCGTATCGCGTTTCGGATCGACCGAAATGAAGAGCATCGCGACCCTGGCCAGCTCTTCCGGTGTCAGTTGCTTGAGGCCCTCGGCAGTCGCCGCCAATGACGTCGGGCAAACGTCCGGACAATAGGTATAGCCGAAGTACAGGAGTACCAGCTTGCCCTTGTAGTCGCTCAGGGAAACCGGTCCAGCCACCGATTGCAAGGTGAAATTTCCGCCCGCCACGATCGGAGCACGGGGAATCGGCCGCTCGGGCATTTCCGGTTTCCAGAACAACGCCAATCCGGCAATGAGGATCGCCAGCACGATGGCTGCCAACCCCAGCAAACGCTCAGTCATCATTCCTGCCCTCCGGTGGAAAACCGGTAAGGCACGGCAATGCGCTGGTTACCCGCCTCGATCAGCACGGTTGCCTGCCAGTCCATGTGACCGGTAATACAGACCGGCAAGGTCGCCTCACCAGCAAAATGTCCTTTGCCACGCTGCACCAGTTCGGGCCGGTTGTAACCCATATTCATGTCCACTCCGACGAAATCAACCTCGATGCGCTCCGGGGCGAAACCGCTGGTTGTCACCTCGACTCCGAATGGTTTGACCAGCGGAACGGCGCGCGCGCCCAGCGAAAGCTCGATCAGCCCCCCCGACGGCAGGGTTACCGGGCAATTCGCCTTTTGCAAATTGCAGGCAGGATCGGGGAAAACGGTGATATCGGCTTTCGGAAGCAGCATGGGAGAGAGCTTGTAGCCAGCAACCACGACCAGGGCGATCAGCTCCATGCCGATCACATCCATCAGTATTTTTTTATTCACAAAGTCGCGCAGCCGGACAAAAGCATTGAGGAGCGTGCATTCTCGCCGATACAACCAACTTGAATTTAACAAAGATCAATTCTTTCACATACGCCCGGGAATACAGTGTGCGGCATATTGTCGCAGTGACATTTTGTCACACGCGGTAATGGGGGAATTAGAAGTTCTCACTTCTTGCTTGGGAGAAATCAAAATGAGTAAATTTGCAGTGAAAACAACTGCGTTGCTGCTCGCAGCCGGTTTTGCCGCCACCGCGTGGTCCGCTGAATCGCTGCAGGACGTGATGAAGCGTCGCAACCTGAGCCAGCAGGATCTGCTGGCCGCGGCCAAGACCTACGTCCCGACCGGCAAGCGCGACGAATTCGTCGTCTTCAGCTCCGGCGGCCAGTCCGGCCAGGTCATTGTGTATGGCATTCCGTCCATGCGCATCCTGAAATACCTCGCCGTCTTCACACCGGAACCGTGGCAGGGCTACGGCTTCGATGAAAACTCCAAGGCCGTGCTGAAGCAAGGCAACATCGACGGCAAGGAAATCACCTGGGGTGATACGCACCACCCGGCCATCTCGGAAACCCAAGGCAAGTACGACGGCCAGTTCCTGTTCATCAACGACAAGGCCAACCCGCGCCTCGCCGTGATCGACCTGCGCGACTTCGAAACCAAGCAGATCGTGGTCAACCCGATCTACAAGTCGGAGCACGGTGGCGCCTTCGTCACGCCGAACACCGAGTACGTCATCGAAGCCGCACAGTACGCCGCTCCGCTGGAAAACAAGAAGTTCTACCCGCTCGAAGAGTTCAACGAGAAATATCGCGGTGGCGTAACTTACTGGAAGTTCGACCGCAAGGAAGGCCGCATCAATCCGAAGGAGTCGTTCTCCCTCGAACTGCCGCCGTACTCGCAAGACTTGTCCGACGCCGGCAAGGGGCCGTCTGATGGCTGGTCGTTCACCAACTCCTTCTGTTCCGAGCGCTACGTCGGCGGTATCGAAAAGGGTCGTCCGCCGTATGAAGCCGGCTGTTCCGCCAAGGACACCGACTATCTGCATGTGATCAACTGGAAGAAGGCTGCCGAACTGGTTGCCGCCGGCAAGGCCAAGACCATCAACGGCCACAAGGTTCTGCCGATGGACGTTTCCGTCAAGGAAGGCGTCCTGTTCCTGATCCCCGAGCCGAAGTCGCCGCACGGCGTCGACGTCAGCCCGGACGGCAAGCATATCGTCGTTTCCGGCAAGCTGGACACCCACGTGTCCGTGTACTCCTTTGAGAAGATTCAGGCCGCCATCAAGGCCGGCAAGTTCGAATCCAAGGATCCGTACGGCATTCCGGTCATCGGCATGAAGGACGCTCTGGACAAGCAGGTTCAACTCGGCCTCGGCCCTCTGCACACCCAGTACGACTCCAAGTCCTGCCTGGCCTACACCTCGCTGTATGTTGACTCGCAAGTTGCCAAGTGGAACTACTGCGAAGGCAAGGTCGTCGACAAGATCTCGGTGCACTACAACATCGGCCACCTGATGGCCATGGAAGGTGACTCCGCCGATCCGAAGGGCCGTTACCTGGTTGCGCTGAACAAGCTGGCCATCGACCGCTTCGTGCCGGTCGGCCCGCTGCACCCGCAGAACCACCAGCTGATCGACATCTCGAACGACAAGATGCAACTGTTGTACGACATGCCGCTGCCGCTGGGTGAGCCGCACTACGCCGTCGCCATCGACGCCACCAAGCTGAAGCCGGGCGTGCGTTACAAGGTCGGTACCGATTCCCGCACCGACAAGCCGCACCCGGGTGCCGTCCGTGCTGGCGAGGAAGTCACCACCAAGAAGGGCAACAAGATCGAGGTCAAGGGTACGTTGATCCGTTCGCACATCACGCCGGAAACCATCGAGGCTGAAGTGGGCGACGAAGTCACCATCCACCTGACCAACCTCGAACGTGCTCAGGACGAAACCCACGGCTTCACCGTGTCGACCTACAACGTCCACGCCTCCGTGGAACCGGGCAAGACGGTCACCGTCAAGTTCAAGGCCGACAAGGAAGGCGTGTATCCGTACTACTGCACGGAATTCTGCTCCGCACTGCACCTCGAAATGCAAGGCTACCTGCTCGTCAAGCCGAAGGGCTGGAAGCCGACCAAGACCGAGATGGCCAAGCAGAACTACACCGAAGCTGACTACAAGGCGACCATCAAGAAGGTTGCTGACACCCAGGCCGTCATCGATTCCGTGGTGGGTTACATCACCAGCGTGAACTTCAAGGACTTCCCGGATGTCGTGGCCATGGTTGATGACGCCACCGACCAGCTCGGCAAGATGAAGGACGCCAAGGCCAAGCACGAAGCCGCAGCCGCCAAGAAGGATTGGGAACAAGCCAACCTGTGGGCTGAGCAAGTGTGGCAGTACCAGGTCAAGGCAGCCGACCTCGGCCTGCGCGCCAAGACCTACCTTGAGCAGAACGGCGCCAAGAAGGTCAAGTAAGCCAAAAGTTGATCTGACTTAAGGCAATTATCGGGGAGCAGAGTCAATCTGCTCCCCGTTTCACTTTCAGGAGGGAATAACCATGAAATTTGTAATGACTCTGATCGCCGCAGCCGTTGTCGCCGCCCCCGCCATTGCCGCCCCGGACGGTGCAGCCCTGTATCAGGAAAAAACCTGCTGGTCGTGCCACGGCAAGGATGGCAAGAAAACCCTGACCCCGGCATTCCCGAAGGTTGCCGGCCAGAACGCCGCCTACGCCGAACAACAGATGAAGGACATCAAGAGCGGTGCCCGTGCCAACGGCCAGGCCGCTGCCATGAAGGGCGTCATGGAACTGGTCAACGACGAGGAAATCAAGGCCCTCGCCGATTACCTGTCGAAGTTGAAATAAGCCGAAAGCCCGGAACGACGGGCTTATGACTCACATCAAGGAGTGCTGATATAGGGCGTTGGATAATGCGCCCATCACTCCTCGGACCCAGCCATAAAAGGATATCTGACATGAAAGCATCACTTCTGATGGTTGCCCTGCTTAGCGCGGGTGTCGCATTCGCCGCCCCCCCCGCCCCGCATCAACAAGGCATCGAAGGCAAGGATTACAAATGGAATGCCCAGGGCGGCGAAAAGTCGGAAGCCCTGAACAAGAAGGGCGACAAGAAAGCCGGTCAGGAAGGCTACGAAGTCTGCGGCGCCTGCCACCTGCCCTCCGGTGCCGGTCGTCCGGACGGCACTTTCCCGCAGCTCGCCGGCCAGCACACCACCGTCCTGATCAAGCAGATGGCCGACATCCGCGCCGGTCTGCGCGACAACCCGACCATGTATCCGTTTGCCGCCACGCTGACCGATGCCCAGGAACTGGCTGACGTGTCCGCCTACATCGAAAGCCTGTGTATTCCGCTCGAGCATGGCAAGTACGAAGGCGCAGACGCTGCCATCAAGGTTGCCCAGGGCAAGGAACTGTATGAGAAGCAGTGCCTGGAATGCCACGGCAAGAACGGTGAAGGCGACAAGGCAAAGTTCTACCCCGTGATCGCCGGCCAGCACTACAAGTACCTGCTGCGCCAGATGACCGAAATCCGTGACGGCCACCGCCGCAATGCCAATCCGGACATGGTCAAGGTCATCAAGCCCTACACCAATGACCAACTGGTTGCCATCTCGGCATACCAATCCAGCCTGGTAATGCCGGGCAACATGTGCAAGCCCAAGGCTGGCGCAGCCAAGAAGAAGTAACTGTATCATCGCAGGATAGCGGCTGCCCTCACGGCAGCCGCAACCCCGGTCAGGAACCGGGTTTGAAACGAACAGAGAACAGCGACATGGAAAAACAGAACAAAATCGTCGGTGGGCTGACCCTGATCTCTCTGATCTGCCTGGTCGCCGCCTATTTCGCTCCAATCTGGTGGGTCTCCCTGACCGCCCCGAACTACCCGAAGGATGCATTTCCGGACGGCATCCGCATTCATTTCCATTTTGATGGCGTCTATAACGGCTGCAAGGCGGCCGGCAAGGGAACGCGCATGGCCAACGAGATCATCCAGAAGGATCTCGCCCATGACGACGAGCGCTACAACCCCATCCTCGACGCCCAGAAAAACGTCGACAAGGGTGCCGAAGGCCTCGACTGCGTCCATGAAATGAACACCATCAACCACTATGTCGGGATGTTCCCGATTGCCACCGGCGCACCGGTCGAGAAGCCGCTGGCCAAATTCTTCTTCGGTTTCTTCGCGGTGATGATGATTGCCTTCGCCATGACCAAGAAGAAGGCCAGGATCATGACGCTCACCATTGGTTTTGCTGCAGTGGCCGCCTGGATGATCGTCGATCAGTTCGTCATGGGGCATCTGGCCAGCCATGTCGAGCATTACATGAAGGAAGCCGGCACCTTCTTCAAGGAACCCGACAAGATCAAAGTCTGGGGCGACAATGTCACCCAGATTTCCAAAATCGTAATCGCCGGCCTCATCGCCGTCATGGGCATCGTCGTCGTGGCAACCGCCAAAATCAGTCCTTTCCAGTTGCTGCTGGCGCTGGTGCCGGCCCTGCTGCCGCTCTTCTTTGTCGTCACCTATGCCGGCTGGCTATGGTTCTTCGGCCACAACCTGCATCCGTGGGGCGCCTTCACGGTCAAGCCTTTCATGCCCACCGTTTTTGGTGAAGGCAAGGTCGCGCAGTTCTCGACCTTCTCCTACCCCTATTGGGGCTATGGCCTGCTGCTGGTCATCTTCGTCTGCATGATGCTGGCGCTGCTGATCCGCCGCAAGCAACTGCGTGAAGGCACAGCCGAGTAAATCACGTGGCCGCCCTGAATCATCTGGCCAGGCTGAGCCTGGCCGCCGCGCTCCTCCTGGCCTTCACCAACGGCATCTCGGAAACACAATCCGAGCCGCCACCCGGCATGGGTGCCCGTGCCGATGTCGACCGCCCGAAACCGACCTTCATGCTGCACGAGCGCGACAAGCGCGTGCATGGCCTGAAGCCCTTCCAGGACATTGTCGACAAGGCCGCCCCGGGTTCCGTCATCAAGCCGCCACCCGGCACCTACGCCGGCCCGGTGGTCATCAACAAGCCGCTGACCATCGATGGTGGCGACCAGGTCACCATCGATGCCGGCGACCGGGGAACCGTCATGATGATCAATGCCGGCGACACGACGATCCGTGGGTTGCGCCTCACCGGCTCGGGCGACTCGCACGATACCGACGACTCCTGCCTCGACGTGCGCGGCAACAACAACGTGATCGAGAACGTGGTCGCCGACAACTGCCTGTTCGGCATCGACCTCAAGCAAGTCAATCGCAGTACCGTCAAGAACAATCGCATCAGCTCCAAGGATCGCGAACTCGGCGTGCGCGGCGATGGTCTGCGCTTGTGGTACAGCAGCGACAACCTGATCGAGGGCAACCAGGTCATCGATTCGCGCGACATGGTGGCCTGGTATTCGCACCGCAACACCTACCGCAACAATATCGGCAAGCGCAGCCGCTATTCGATCCACTTCATGTTCGCCAACGACAATGTCGTCGAGGGCAACCAGTTCCACGACAACGCGGTCGGCATCTACTTCATGTACACCGAGGGCGGCACGGTGCGCAACAACGTCATCTCGCATGCCACCGGCGCCGCCGGCATGGGCATCGGCTTCAAGGAAGCCTCGGGCACGATCATCGAGAACAACGAGATCATTTACTGTGCCATCGGCATCGGCTCCGATCTCTCGCCCTTCCAGCCCGACTCGACCATCGAGATTCGCCAGAACCGCTTCGCCTTCAACGGCATCGGCATCCAGTTCAACAGCGAAACCGGCGGCAACCGCCTGACCGACAACGTCTTCGAAGGCAACCTGACCCAGGTGACCTACGGCGGCCGCGGCAACAACCCCAACACCGAGAAGAATTTCTGGGAAGGCAACTACTGGGACGACTACCAGGGCTTCGACCGCAACGGCGACGGCTACGGTGACAATCCGCACGAGTTGCTGTCGTTCGCCGACCAGATCTGGATGGAACTGCCGATTGCCCGCTTCTTCCGCAGCTCCCCGGTCATGGAACTGCTCGATTTTCTGGAACGCCTTGCGCCGTTCTCGACGCCGGACCTGATCCTGCGCGACGAGAAGCCTCGCTTCGTCAAACCGACCAAGGTAGCCATCTCATGAGCACCCCCGAAGACGACGACCCCAAGCCTGCGGCCGAAACCAAACCTGCCGTCTCCATCGCCCGGAAACAGACCAACCGCCGCCGCGTACTGCGCACCATCCTGCTCACTGGCGGCGTGCTCGGTGCTGCGACCTCCGGCTTTCTGCCGCTGATTTATTCCAAGAAGCAACGCCTGCGCCCCCCGGGCGCGCTGGACGAGAAGGATTTCCTGGCCAGTTGCATCAAATGCGGCCAGTGCGTGCAGGTCTGCCCGGTACAGGCGATCAAGCTCGCCGATCTGGTCGACGGCATGGGGGTCGGCGTCCCGATGATCGATGCCCGCGAACAGGCCTGCGACTTCTCCTGCGATGCCGTGCAGTGCATTCTGGCCTGCCCGACGGGGTCGCTGACCTACCACAAGCCCGACTTCCTGCCGGTTCGTTCCGGCGCCCAACTGTCGGCCAAACCGATCCTGCTGGCCAAGGAAAAGGATGCCGAGCCGACTCTGAACCTCAACGAGCGCATGGGTGTTGCCCGCCTGGTCCGTCCCGAGGCCTGCCTGGCCATCCAGGGCAAGGGCTTCAAGGGACAAACGCGCGGCCCCGATTTCAAGGGCAAGATGCGCTACATGGACGTCGACCGCTGGAAGCCGATCAAGATCGCCGACCACCCCTATGACGTCGCCGAATGCGATCTCTGCGTTCGCGAGTGTCCGATCAAGGGCGCCATTTCCATCGAAACCGTTTTTGCGCCCGATGGCAGCAAGCGCAAGTCGCCCGTCGTCCATGAGCCGTGTGTCGGCTGCGGCGTCTGCGAAATGGTCTGTCCGGTCGAACCCACGGCCATCAGCATCGAAGCCCGGGAGGTGTGGAAGGTATGAGCGATCTCCTCAAACGCCGTTTCCGTGAACAGATCAAGATCATGTTCGGCTGGGAACCGACCAAGCCGGAAAAAATATCCGAACGCGCTCAGGAAGTTCACGTCCTCAAGCGCATGACCAACAAGCAGGACCTGCAGGCGGCCAAGGCCCACCAGCGCGCCCACCAGGAAACCTCCAACAAGTGGCGCAACCGGCGCTGGGCGACGCTGATCTTCGCCAACCTGCTGTTCACCCTCTCCTTCGCGCTGGACATCCAGATTCTCGAAGGCGCGCTCACGGCGTCGCGCTTCGTCGGCTTCCACCTGATCGACCTGAACTCCGCGCTGCAGGTGATGCTCGCCCACAAGCACATCATCAACAACCTGCTCATCGGTACGGGAACCGTTCTGGTCCTGTGGGTGCTGCTCGGCGGACGAACGTTCTGCTCATGGGTCTGCCCCTACCACCTGCTGGCCGAGTGGGCCGAGAAGATCCATCTCTTCCTGGCAAAGAAAAAGCTGGTCACCGACCAGACCATGGATCGCCGCCTGCGCACCGTGTTCTGGATCATCTTCGCCCTGCTGGCGCTGCTCACCGGCTATACCGTCTACGAAGCCATCTCGCCCACCGGCATCGTCTCGCGCGCCCTGATCTACGGCCCGGGGCTGGCCATGCTGTGGGTCCTCGCCCTGCTCTTCTTCGAAGTCTTCTTCTCGCGGCGCGCCTGGTGCCGCTATGCCTGCCCGATCGGCCTGACCTACGGCGTGGTCGGCATCATTTCCCCGGTGCGCATCAAGTACAAGCTCGACGGCTGCTTCCACGAGGGCGACTGCCGCAAGGTCTGCCTCGTCCCGCACGTTCTCGACACAGTGATCAAGGGCCGCGCCGTCGAACCCGAGGTGCCGATCGGCCCGGACTGCACGCGCTGCGGCCTGTGCGTCGACACCTGCCCGACCGGCTCGTTGAGCTTCGAGATCAAGGGGCTGCAGAAGCTGCTGTAGAGCACCCTGCCGGCAAGCTGCACAGGGCAACCAGGCGCGATTCGGCACGCGCCAGATCGCGCCCGAGCATGTGCCGCAGCGCCTCGCCGATATCCAGGAACAGGGATTCGGCTGCCTCCGCCGCCGTCACCGCCAAGGCGATTTGCCGCTCCCACAGTACATCGGCCAGCCAGACCAGACGGCGCAGTGCATCCCCGTCGCGCTCACCGAAGCGCGGCACCCCCCACAGGACGAGCGCCGACTCCGTTTCCAGCATTCGCGCATAGTCGCCGTGGCAGTACGGGTGCCGGCAAAGTTCATCGAACGACAAGGCAACGACGCGAGACGCCTGCTCTTGCAGATTGAGCAGCATCTGGCGGCGGACCGCCGCCGTATCCGGCACCGCCCAGCGCCGCCCGATCCGGGAATGGGTACGCCGGTAATCGATGCCGGCATCCAGTTCGATCGATTCGCACCAGGCCGACAAGTGCTCGATCAGCGGCGCGAAATGACGCTGCCACTCGCCCTCGGCGGCGAATCCAGCCGGCGGTGGATTGGCGGTAACGAGCAGGCGAACGCCCCGCCCGGCCAAGCAGGCAAAAGCGCGACGGAGAATCTGCGCATCGGCGACATCGTGGATGTGAAACTCATCGAAGGCCAGCAAACGGGCCGGCCCGACCAGCCGGTCGATGGCAGCGCCAAAGTCACGCCGCGCCGCCCCGGCGAAAGTGCGGTGAAAAGCATCGAGAAACGCCAGCTGATGCCATCGACAGGCCATCCCGGCCGGCAGCGTGGCGACGGCGGCATCGACCAGCCGCGTCTTGCCGCGACCGACGCCGCCCCACAGGAAGATGCCGCGCCCCCCCGGGTCTACCGTGCGTCTGCCCGTGCCAACCTGCACCTCGGCCAGCAGTTGCGCCAATTGCCGGGCGACCCGGCGCTGCGCCGGGTCCGGCTGGATTTGCCCCTGCGCAAAATGGCAAAGGATGGCGGAAGGATCGCTCTGTCCGGGCATGCTCAGCCGATGTGACGATAAACGAGCAGCAATCCGGCCACCACCAACAGGCCGTTGAGCAGCGTGTCCCCGCGTTGCCGGGAAATCCTGCCCCGGGCCAAATGCCCGATTCCGAACCCGGCCCACACTGCCGGCGCGAGGATCGCCGCCGTCATCAGCAAGCTGCCATCAACTAGGCCGGAAGCGATGCACAACAGGACGCGCCAGACGGTCGAGATGCCGATCATCACCGACTGCGTCGCCGGAAAGCGCTCCTGTTCCGGCAAACGCCGCTGCAAGTAGCGCGCGTAGAGGAAGCCGCCGCTGCCGAACATCCCGCCCAGCACCCCGCCGGCCAGACCGTGCCCGATCCCCGACCGGATGCCGCCTGCCCCACTCAGCCACTGCGCCTGCGGCCGCAAGGACGACAGCCCGAGCAGCGCGATGAAACAGCCGAACAACAGGCCCGTCTCGTGCACCGGCAGGTAGCGCAACAAGCCGACCCCGAGGACCTGCCCGGCCAGCATGCACGGCAGCAAGAGACGTATGGCCGCGCCATCGATCGAAGCGCGCCCCCGCCACGCCCGCAGCGCCGAACTGCCGGCATCGAGCAAGGCGAGCAGCGGCACGATGCGGGCCATCGGCATCACCAGCAGCAGGCCCGGGGTCGCCAGAATGGCCGAGCCAAAGCCGAACAGCGAAAACAATGCGTAACCGCCGATCACGGCGATCAAGGCGACCGGCAGGGTCGCCACAAAATCGGGTGTCATGCAGAAACCTCGGTTTATTCATCTCATGCCATTCTCGGCAGATTCGATGTATAAATCGAATACCATTTTTAGCGACGATCCATATCGTTTTGTTATGCCTAGCTTGCGCCAGATTCGCTATTTCCTGACCATCAGCGCCCAGGGCGGCTTCACGCCCGCCGCCGCGGCGCTGCATGTCGCCCAACCGGCGCTCAGCCGGCAGATGGCGCTTCTTGAAGACGAGCTCGGCTTCGCCCTCTTCGTCCGCGAAGCCCGCGGCGTCAGCCTGACCCCGGCCGGCCGCCAGTTTCGCGACCGGGTAGCCAGCATCGAACAGTCGCTGCAAACAGCCATCGAGGATGGCCGGCAACTCAGCCGGGGCGAAGCGGGCGTACTGCGCCTCATGCATTCCAGCTCGCTGCCGCTGGAACGCCTGTTGCCCTGCTTCCGGCAGTTTCACGACGACCTGCCGTCGGCGCGCATCGACATCGACCGCCTGTCGTCCGAACAGCAGCTGGCCGAAATCGCCGAAGGCAAGGCCGATATCGGCTTCATCCGCCTGCCGGTGCTGCGCCGCACCGACGATGTCGCGCTGCGGCACTTGGCAGCGGAACGCCTGGTGGTCGCACTGCCCTCCCCGCACCCGCTGGCAGCCGCCCCGGCCCTGACCATCGCCGACCTGGCCGAGGAACGTTTCGTCAGCGCCGTGCATCGCGAGCGTGGCGGCTTGGCCCGATGCGTCACCGATCTCTGCCTGCAGCGCGGCTTCGTTCCCCGCCTGGCGCCGGCCATCTCCCGCAAGACCTCGATGCTGACGCTGGTTGCGGCGGGCTTCGGCATCGCCGTCATCCCCGAAGGCATGACCCGACTGGCGCACCCCGGCATCGCCTTCCGTCCGCTTAGCGATGACGACGCTGTGGCCGCTTCGGCGATGCTTCTCCCCGCCACCCCGTCGCTGTTGGCCGAGGCGTTTGCGGCGATTGCCGGGAAGCTTCTGGGCGCAGCCGTCCCAGCCGTGAAGGCGCACGATTTTTGATCGAGATTCAATGCCGATAGCCACCGCCCACCTATAATCTGGCCCCATGATCCAGTTCAACAATGTCGCCAAGACCTTTCGCAAAGCCCGGGTACTCGATGGCATCAGCCTCAACATCGGGATCGGCGAACGGGTCGCCCTGATCGGCTCCAACGGTGCCGGCAAAACCACCCTCATCCGTTGCCTGCTCGGTGAATACACCTTCGACGGCACGGTCAGCATCAACGGCCTGGACCCGCGCGGCAATCGCACCGCCGTGCTCGGCAAGATCGGTTTCGTTCCCCAGCTGCCGCCGCCGCTGAAAATGCCGGTCGGCCAGCTGATCGAGTTTTCCGCCTCGCTGTGCGGCACCGATCCGCAGCGCATCCACGCCATCGCCAAGCGCCTCGGTCTCGACCTCGAAGCCATCCTGACCCGGCAGTTCGTGCGCCTTTCCGGCGGCATGAAGCAGAAACTGCTGATCTCCATCGCCCTGGGCCGCGACGCGCAGGTGCTGGTGATGGACGAACCGGCCGCCAACCTCGATCCGGAAGCGCGCAAGATTTTCTTCGACCTGCTGGCCGAGCGCCTCAACGATGCGACGATGATCATCTCCAGCCACCGTCTCGACGAAGTGTCGGCGCTGGTCAATCGCGTCATCGAAATGGACATGGGCAAGGTCGTCCTCGACGACAAGGTGGCCGACGACGTGTCGCTGACCGGTACGGTCTCTTGTCGCATCCTCCTCAAGCGTTTCGAACCCGCTTTCGCCAAGGCGCTGGACGGCTGGCGAATCGCCTCGGTGGACGACCAGCAACTGGAGTGGCAAGGCGAGATCGCCGGCCCCGACCGCCTGCGCTTCCTGGGCATCGTTTCCCGCTACACGGCGCTCGTCGCCGATCTTTCGCTGGCCGAGCGCTGACCATGTGCGACATGCATCGCCGCCGCTTTCTCGGCCGGATCGGCGTCGGCGGCCTGGCCCTGACGCCGCTGGCCGCCCTGCTTTCGGCGTGCAAGAAGGGCAACTGGCCGGATGACATGGCCGAGATCAAATGGGATCGCGACACCTGTGCGCGATGCAGCATGGTCATTTCCGACCGTCGCTTTGCCGCGCAGATACGGGGTGGCGCCGAGCAAACCGTTTTCAAGTTCGACGACCCCGGCTGCCTCGCCTTCTGGCTCAAGGAGAAGGCGGAAAAATACCCGTGGCTCGCCGAGGCCGGCACCAAGATGTGGGTGGCCGATTTCGACAGCAAGAGCCGCGAGGAAATGCGCTGGCTCGACCCGCGCCGCGCCCAGTTCGTGACCCGCAGCTCGCCGATGGGCTACAACTACGCCGCCGTGAGCATGCCGATGCCCGGCAGCCTCGATTTCACCGACATGCGCCAGCACGTGCTGGCCAAAGGCAAGTAAATGAAACAACTCTGGCTCACCGCCAAACTCGATATCGTCGAATCCCTGCGCGCCCGCTGGTTCCAGATCTATACCCTGGTCTTCGGCGGCATCGTCGCCCTGCTCTTCGTCTTCGGGCTGACCGAATCGCGCGTACTCGGCTTCATCGGCCTCTCCCGCCTGCTGGTCACCTACATCCAGCTCACCATGGCCATCCTGCCCATCTTTGTCCTGATCACCACCGTGCGCTCGGTGGCCGGCGACCGCGAGGCCGGCGTCTTCGAATACCTGTTGTCGCTGCCCGTGTCGCTGTCGGCGTGGTTCTGGGGCAAGATCGTCGGCCGCTACATCGTCGTCTTCGCACCGGTCTTCCTGGCCATGCTGGGCGCCGTCATCTGGGCCACCATCGCCGGCATCGAGGTGCCGTGGGACATGTTCGGCTACTACACCGCGCTGCTCGCCGTGATGGCCATGTGCTTCCTCGGCATCGGCATGCTGATCTCGTCCGTGGCGCGCAGCACCGACATGGCGCAAGGTGCCGCCTTCATGGTCTGGCTGGTGCTGCTGCTCTTCCTCGACCTGATCCTGCTCGGCGTCATGATCCAGGGCAAGATCGCACCGGAACTGGCCATCACCCTGGCACTCGCCAACCCGCTGCAGGTTTTCCGCACCGCCGCGCTGGCCCTGTTCGACCCGCAACTGATCGTGCTCGGCCCCTCGGCCTACGTCATCCTCGACCTGTTCGGCGCCGCCGGCTACAAGGTCTTCGCCCTGGCCTATCCCGCCGCGCTCGGCCTGCTCAGCGCGACAGCAGGTTACTTCCTCTTCCGCCGGGGCGACCTGCCATGACCCGCCTGCTGACAGCCTTCGCCCTCGCCGCACTGTCTACGCTGGCGGCGGCTCAGGAAATGCCGTCGTCGGCACCGCTGTTCGCGGCGACACTGGCCGACCTGGACGACAAGCCGGTGGCGCTGGAACGCTACAAAGGCAAGCCGCTGGTGGTCAATTTCTGGGCGCGCTGGTGCGGCCCTTGCCGTGCCGAGATTCCCGAGTTGATCAAATTCCGCAATGCTCACAAGGGCAAGATCGAGGTACTCGGTATCGGCATCGAGGACAAGGCAGAACCGGCCAAGGAATTCGCCAAGGCCTACGACATGGACTACCCTGTGTTTGTCGCCAAGGAACAGGGCATTCCACTCATGCAAACCCTGGGCAATACCAAGGCGGGACTGCCTTATACGCTGTTCATCGACCGCAATGGCCAGGTTATCAGCAAAAAAATGGGAACCGTCAAGAAAGCCGATCTCGACGCGATCGAAGGCGCGCTGCTCAAGAAATAAGGCAAGGTAAACAGCCCGCCGCCCCCGGCTTGGTGCGCAAGTCTCTTCGATCAAAACCAACACTGATCAGAGAAAGCATAATAAGTTCCCGACTTGCATCCACCTCCATTCTCGCCAGCCTTGCTTTCAGAGTTGCCTTAGGAATCCATGCACGTTCTGGGGCGACTCACACTATGTAGCCAAACACCTAGGGTAACCCCTAGGCGACGACACTGATGTTCACATCGTCATACAATTGCACATTGCTCACTGTGCAAAAACACCATGTCTTTGCCAACCTCTCTCAATACGCTGGAATTGTGGGATGAAACGTTATTGACGGGCATCCCGACCGTAGATCAGCAGCATCGCGACATCGCAAGACTGGGTGAAAAAATGCTGAAGGAAACCGGATTGCCCCTGACATCCGAGCGATTCGGTGACTATTTTGCGGAGTTCTGGCAACTGGTTACTGATCATTTCGAGACGGAAGAAAAGATCATGCGATCACTCGGCCTACCCAGCGACCAGCTCGAAGTGCACACACGCGAACATTCGGCACTCCTGGAAAGGCTGATCCAGGCCAACATCCACTCCACCACGCTCTCGGAATGGAAACACGTATCGGATATTGCCCACGAACTGATCACCATCATCGTCGATCACATCATCCACTTCGATCTCAACCTGAAGAACGCAGTCACCCGGTAATCTTCACAAGCCAGCCAAAAACAAAAAAACCCGCCGAGCCTTTCGCCGAGCGGGTTTTTGTTGTGCCTTTAAGCATTTCTTGCCCCGAAATAAAGCATTAACTGGCCAAGAAGGCCCCTGAAGCATACCTCTAGCCCCACAAAAACGCTCCAAAACGCGCTGAAAACGATGCTCTCCAGAGCACTAAAAAGCATATCTTGGCCAATCGTGAAGAAATAAAGCAATTCTTGGCCAAAATAAATCCTCGAAAAATCAATGGCTTTTCAGGCATGAAGCAGTCGGACAGAGCCCTTAGCTGCCTGGCATCAAACAAAATCTCACAAAGAACGACAATCAATTCGATTTTTTCGAACCATTGCTCAGCAGAGGATTGATTTCTTGGTGACCAGTCCCGACATACAGTGGCGTCACCTACTACTGGAGGAATAAACCACCATGCGCACTGAAGCACGTGTTATCGACCTGAGCAAAACCGAATATGGCACGTATGCAGCGCCCGATACCAACCGTGTCATTCGCAATACCTACCAACTACTCGCCCTGTCTACCGCTGTCGCCGGCGTAGGCGCAGGTATCAGCATGCTGGCCGGCTTTGGCCCGCTGGCCGGTATTGTGTTCACGCTGCTCGGCCTGGTGCCGTTGCTCTACCTGAACAAGAATCGAAATACCGCAGCGGCCGTGCCGACCATGCTGACCTTTACGGCCCTCAGCGGTCTGGGCATCGGTCCGACGCTATCCCACTACATCAATCTACCTGGTGGCAGCAGCACGGTATTGACCGCTGCCGTCATCACGACGGCGGTCACCTTGGCGCTGACGGCTTATGTTCATAAGACAGGCAAGGATTTCTCCCGTATGGGTGGCTTCCTGTTCGCCGGACTGATTGTCGTCATCCTGGCCAGCATCGCTGCAATGTTCGTCCCAGCCATGCAGGCCGGCGTATCGGCGGTCGCGGCGCTCCTGTTCTCTGGCTTCATCCTCTTCGACACCAGTCGTCTGGTGCGCGGCGAAGAAACCAACTATGTGATGGCCGCGGTCAGCATGTACCTGAATGTGCTGAACCTGTTCCTGTCGGTGCTGCAACTACTCGGCTTCTCCAGCAACGACTAACGTAGCTCGCCGACGGTAGGTGTCAGAACGGCTCGCCAAGTGACGGGCCGTTTTCTTTCCTGGCAGTAGACTTTTTAATCCGGAGGAGTAATCTGGAATCGAAGCCTGACGGGCAGTTGGTCAGGCCCTTCAGGAACAACGCGATTGGAGGCAGCATGACTGAAAATCCGCCGCAGTTCGACAAGATGACCGAGTAGTACCCAAACGGCGAGAAGCCGGTCACCTTGGCCTTGAGTGCCAGGGTTCAAGATTTACGAAGCCCATGTTTAGCGACATGGGCTTCATGCTTTATAGGCTAGCCATTCCCTACCAATAACCGGGGCGCTTGGGTTCTGGTGCGTCCAATATCGGGTCGCTGACTTGAACGAGTGGGTCCAGCCAATCGGCTTTAGCGCGAGTCCAGGCGAGCCACTCCACGTATTCTGAGGATAGTTCGCCTGCTAACTTGGCCTGAGCCTCAACCGCATCGGCAAACGCACGTAGGCGCATGGCCCGCTCCCAATCTGTCGCACTGGCTTCAACTTCCTTGAAGCGTTCGACTTCATCTTCGCGTCGTTTGGTTAGAAACTCATAGCGCTCCACAGCGCGTCGGTGCGCTTCTTCCCGTCTCGCCGCTTCAACCTCTTTAGCGTACGTCTCCTGGGCAAGGGCTACGATGCCACCAACAACCTCTCCGAGGCGTTTTTCGAGTTGGGTTTTTGGGGTGTCCTTCCAGTTCCGTGATGGCCATCGGCCAATCTGGATAGTGAGAGTTCCAGTTGGGGTGTAGTCATACATCGGCACATGCGGATAACTGACTGAGTTATCCCAGCGAGAACGTTCCCTGTAGCGTTTTCGGGCACGCTCTTCTTCCGGAGTAATTTCGTGGCGCGTTCGACGTATGTATTCGGTCAACGTGAACTCCAACCTGGTTCCGGTTTCGATGTATTTCAGGGTGGTTGCCCCCCGCTCGCCATCGACCTCCACATCAAAGCCTCGCTGGATAAGCGCTTTTATCAGGGCATCCGTAATCCCGAGTGCTCGGTCGAGTGCATCTCGCGTCACTGAAAGATGCAGCACCTCTTTGGGGGCTGAGCGAAGCAACGTGTCTGGTGGCCAACCATCCCGTTGTTTCAGACGCTTGGCAGCGGCACGAACCAACGGGTGGGTAACTGATGATTGTGATTCCTCCGGTAGCGGCAATGGCGGCGTTTCTTTGCGAATCTTGGCGGCCGATTGTCTGGCTGCCTGGCGTACAGCGGCCTTTTCCGGAGGCAGCTTGACCAAGCCTGTTGGCACCGGACCTGGGGCTTTTAGTTTAGGGAGCGGTGCGCGCCCCATGACGCGACCTGCCTTCACCTTTGCCCAGTAGCCGCGGCTCGGTAGGGGGATGGCCAAGGCTCGGCAGATTTTCGCGAGTCCAACATCCGAGAGGCCATAGCGCGGCGCCACTACTGTTACGGGGTCCGTCCAGACCTCGTTGTAGAGTGTTTCACGGTCAACCGGCTTGTCCGTTTTCTCCATCACTCGATTCCTTTCCGACACACCAAAGCCAATCAGCATAAAATGGTCGCATAGGCCCTCTTATAATCTTTGTCGTGACAGAAGAAAAACTCCTTCAGCTCGTAGAGCGAACCGCCGCGTTTCATGAGCAGGTTCAACAACACGTACAGACCCTCACCCCTTACCCTGAGGTACGGTTCATCACCGCTTTTCAATCCGGCCTACTGTCGCTGGAGCATGCTGTCAGTGTGAATCGCCCCGGGAATTGAGGAGGCTCCATTACCTGAGAGAATGGAGCCATGATGAGCAAATCAAACAGATATTCCCCTGAAGTCAGAGAACGTGCGGTGAGGCTGGTACAAGAAGCCCGCAAAGAACATCCGTCGCAATGGGCAGCCATTGAATCGATAGCCCCGAAGATTGGTTGCGCAGCCCAGACGTTGCATGACTGGGTCAAGCGACATGAAGTGGATACGGGCCGGCGCGATGGGATAACCACCGATGAGCGTGAGCGTATGAAAGCCTTGGAGCGGGAGAACAAGGAGCTCCGTCAGGCCAACGAAATTCTGCGGCTAGCCAGTGCGTTTTTCGCGCAGGCGGAGCTCGACCGCCTCAAGAAGAAGTGAGGACATTTATTGACCGGCACCGGGAGACATATGGGGTCGAGCCGCTCTGCAAGCTATTGCAGGTTGCCCCGTCTGGCTATTGGCGTCACGCTGCCCGGCAACGCAATCCTTCCCTGCGGAGCGCC
This sequence comes from Dechloromonas sp. ARDL1, assembly GCF_051122455.1. Classification (NCBI taxonomy): domain Bacteria; kingdom Pseudomonadati; phylum Pseudomonadota; class Betaproteobacteria; order Rhodocyclales; family Azonexaceae; genus Dechloromonas; species Dechloromonas sp. ARDL1. Next base: position 942,766 of record NZ_CP168939.1, on the reverse strand, counting down.
AGGGCGCAACGGGATGAATTGCTGATTCCTCAGATTCAACGGGTTTGGCAGGCCAATTTCCAAGTCTATGGTGTCCGCAAGGTTTGGCGGCAATTGCTCCGTGAGGGAACGCCCGTGGCGCGTTGCACGGTCGAACGGCTGATGAAGCATCTTGGCCTGGAAGGCGTCAGGCGCGGCAAGATCATGCAAACGACCTTCAGCGACACCCGTACGCCTTGCCCGCTGGATCGGGTGAATCGCCAGTTCAAGGCCGAGCGCCCGAACCAACTGTGGGTCTCTGATTTTACGTATGTCTCTACTTGGCAGGGATTTGTCTATGTCGCCTTTGTGATTGATGTCTTCGCTCGTCGTATCGTCGGCTGGCGTGTCAGCAGGTCAATGCGTACCGATTTTGTCCTCGATGCGCTTGAGCAGGCGCTGTATGACCGACAGCCCAAGCGTGACGGGGCACTGATTCATCACTCAGACAGGGGAAGCCAGTACGTTTCCATCCGCTACACCGAGCGGCTGGCCGAAGCAGGCATCGAGCCCTCTGTCGGCAGCAAAGGCGACTCTTACGATAATGCCCTGGCTGAAACCATCAACGGCCTCTACAAAGCCGAATTGGTTTATCACCGGGGCCCCTGGAAAACCATCGAGTCCCTGGAGCTGGCCACCCTGACTTGGGTGACTTGGTTCAATCACACTCGACTCCTCGAGCCCATCGGAAACATCCCGCCCGCCGAGGCGGAGGAACGGTACTATTCACAATCCCTTGTGCAGGCAACGACCGCCTGCACTTAAACCTCGGAGCCTCTACGAAACCCGGGGCGATTCACTGCGCTTTCGCCTCAAAGGTCAGCATTTCATCGGTTGGCATCGGCTGGTCGGCATTGGCGCACTTAAAACCAATGATGTCCACCCCCTTAACGGATTCATCTCGGCTACCTTTCTCTGCGTACTTGCCGCGCGGTACCCAATATCCAAGTATGTACTCCACGAAGTCCGAGACCAGTAACTCTGCAAAGTCACCCGCTCGAATAGCCGGCCCCGGTGCTGCACTCTTATCCGGAAAGACAAGGTCCAAGAGATACTCTGCACGTGACTTTCCGGTTCCTTCGCGCAGGATGTCGATGTCACTATCAGGACAGTAGGTCTGACGGAAGCAGCTCGCCCACTCACTAAGGCACGCCGCATCAGCAGGTACATCGAGTTCCCAAACCTCGCACTTCGTGCCATCCCACAGTGTCAAGTGGTCACACTGCTTCAGATGATGAAGATAGGCTGGCGCTGATATGGCAGGCTGTGTAGCAGTCAAAGAATCCTTCAACACTGCTTGCTGGGGAGAGTCACTTTTCATCGACATTTCAGTCTGTCCCTCGCCTCCAGCACCAGCTGCCTGGTACGGTATTCGCTGAATTCACGCATTTTTTGTTCTTGAGCTCGCGGAAAGTCTCGGAGCGGTAGTCCTCGCACATCACATCGGTGGGGTCGAGGAGGTGGCGTAGTTCATCACGGTACCGGCCGTAGAGGCGTGTACCGTACACATCGAGTTCAGCGCGCAGTTGCCCATTTTCAAGAACAGCCTCACCTCTGGAACTGCATGCGGGAAAAACACGCGCTTGATGGTAGCTGCGTCAATTTCTTGACTATCCAAGTTCATTTCACTCACTGTTCTGGCCATCTCCGCATAGTGAATTTATGCGACCGCCCGCTCACGAATCCCCTCCAGAACCTGCACAATCTGCAAGACCGTCGCTTGCGGAAAGATGCCCATAGGCCCCGCCGAGTGAAGATTGGTGAACGGTTGCTCGAATAGCCGGTCGGGCTCCATCACGCCGCTCTGAGTCAGCTCCTGAACAACCAGGTTGATGAACTCAATCTGGTTTGGCGTTGCTGTCGTTCCATTGATGAATTCGCTGAATGCCTGCATGGCCGCCTCGTGGTCAAGGCCAACCAAAGAACGGATGAATAGACCAAGGCCGTGGCTCTTCTCTTTGGCTTCGCCGATGAGTTCGCTTGAACCGCCAGCTTCGATGAGCATTTTTTCGAGCTCAATAAGGTCGCTCGCCGTCAGCGGCTGGTTTCGGCGCAGGCGCTGGAGCGAGATATGCGATTCGTGCGCCTTCAGGAAGGCTCGGGCCTTGTCCTTGAATTTGGCCATGTTCAAGCCGGCGGTCACTTGAGGCAAGTCGATAGTGGTGCCATCGCTAATCTCGTCCTCAAAGTTGGTGTAGACAATCTTCTTCTGCCCCTTAGGGATGAGCTTCACCAAAGCACGCAGCTTGCGACGGGCGGTTTCCAGCATGGGAACTGTCACATCCTCCCACCAATCGTCGCTGGCTACTGCCTGGATGAAAACCATCTCCGCCTTGATGGCCGGAATGGCCGCCTGCTCCTCTAGCGCGCTGGCAATTGCCTGAATCTTCTCCTTCAGGCTCGCGAAATCCGGCTTGGCTTGCAGGATGGCCAACTGGGTGCGTAGCACTAGCATGTCGAAGCGCTTGGCTTCTTCATCCTCGTCAGTGAGTTCCGTGGGGAGGTCGGCAACATGGGTAGTCAGCTCATGCAATGCGTCCGACCCCAGGTTCTGCCAGGCGTCTCCTTGGGCAAACTTGTCGACATACTTGCGCTGTGGACGAACGACGAAGTTATCGACGTTCATGGCTGCCACGTTCTGGTGCAGTAGCGCGGCCACTTCTGCACGTAGCTGCTCGTCGGTCAGATAGCCACCGTATGGAGGCGGCGGGTTCTCTCCGACCTTTGGTCCAGCGTTCAGTTTGTTATCCAGCTCGGCAATGATTTGCAAACGCGCCTTGAACAGTCGGGTGCTCAACGACTCGGCGGCATTACCCTCCGAGCCCTTCGGGTTCTGGCTGAAAAACTCCAGATTCTGGCAGAAGTCGAAAATGAAGAAATTCTGCTTGTCCTCGCCGGGGCCGAACAAGTCCTTACACAGGCGGGTGCCACGTCCCACCATCTGCCAGAACTTGGTCTTGGAGCGGACAATCTTGAAGAACACCAGATTGACCACTTCCGGTACGTCGATACCGGTATCCAGCATATCCACCGAGATGGCGATATGCGGCATCTTGTCCTTGGCCGAGAAGTCGTCGATGAGGCTTTGGGCGTACTCGGTCTTGTAGTGTCGGCGCGCGTTTAAATTTGACCACCTGTGCGCGTTGAATTTTGACCAGGTGTGATAGCCACCTGACATAGGTGGGCTTGTGGATAAGTGTAGCTCAGAACAACTGATTTCCGAGCCACGACGAATGCGTTGGGAAAGCCGTGGAGGACGGAGTCCGGAACGGATTTCCCAACGCGGCCTCGATCAGAACGGATCTGCTTCGGGTGGATTTCCCCGCTTGCTCTGCTCCCGCGCCTTGATCCTCGACTTGGCCGTTGCCGTGCTGTGCCGGAAGCGAAACGACTCATTCCCGGTCTCGACGATATGGCAGTGATGCGTCAGCCGGTCGAGCAAGGCAGTGGTCATCTTGGCATCGCCAAAGACGCTCGGCCATTCGGCGAAGGTCAGATTGGTCGTGATCATCACACTGGTGTGCTCGTAGAGTTTCGACAGCAAGTGGAACAGCAAGGCGCCACCGGCCTGACTGAACGGCAAATAGCCCAACTCATCGAGGATGACCAGATCCATGCGCAGCAGCCCCAAGGCAATCCGCCCGGCTTTGCCAGCAGCCTTCTCCTGTTCCAGCGCATTGACCAGATCAACCGTCGAGAAGAAACGCACCCGCTTGCTGTGATGGGTAATGCCCGAGACACCCAGCGCCGTCGCGAGGTGGGTCTTGCCAGTGCCCGTGCCACCAATGAACACGACGTTCTGGGCTTCCTCGGCAAAGGAGAGGTCGGCCAGTTGCCGGATCAGCTTCTGATCCACCTTCGATTGTTCGAAGTCGAATCCGGCCAGATCACGATGTACCGGGAAGCGGGCCGCATGCATCTGATAGCCAATCGAACGCATCACTCGATCAGTATGCTCGGCTTGCAGTAGATGTTCGATCAGCCAACGTGAGGCTTCGACACGGCTGCTACCGTTGGCTGTCAGCTCCTCCCAGGCACCGGCCATGCCGTGCAAACGCAGTTCCTTGAACTCGCTCATCAGCTCACGCATGATCAGTCACCTCGGTACGCAAGCGGTCATAGCGGCCGGTATCGGCAATCGGTACTTCGCTGAGGGTGAGTGGCGTTTCCACCGGTGGCGGCATGGGACCCGACTTCAGGCGGTTGAGCATGTTCTCGATGTGCTCGGCACTGGGTAGGCCGGACTCCAGCACCAGATCGACGGCAACCAGCACCGCTTCCAGATCAAACTGCGAAATTGCCGATAGCACTTTGGCCATCACCCGATCACCACCTTCCCGGCGCAGGAGCAAGCTGCGTAATCGTTGCAATGGCTCCGGCATGTCGGCAAACGGCGCGCCATTTCTCAAGGCCCCTGGCTTGCGTTCGATCAGCGGGATGTAGTGCTGCCAGTCGTAGAGGGTTTGCTGCCGACTGAAGTTGCGGGGATGACTGGCCACCCGAGTATCGTGCGCCACAATGTCGATCCGTTCCGGATAAAGACGCAGGCTGACGGCTTGGCCCACCAGTTCGCACGGTACCGAGTAGCGGTTGCGATCCAGCGTCACCAGGCAGGTGCTCGATACCTTGCCCAAGGTTTCGACGTAGCCATCGAAGGATGCGACCATCGGCATCAGGCTCGGTTGTTCGTGTTCGAGCATCTCGGCCACTGTCAGGTCAGCGTACTCGGGATGACGCAATTCCTGCCACAGCCCCCGGCAGCGCTCGAGCAGCCAGACGTTCAGTTCGGTGAATGAACTGAATCGCTCCTTGCCGGCATCCTGCCAGAGACGGAGCCGACTATCCTGGACGTTCTTCTCGACGACGCCTTTCTCCCAGCCGCTGGCGACATTGCAGAAATCCGGATCAAACAGGTAGTGGGAGGCCATCGCCGAGAAGCGCGAATTGACGATGCGGGATTTGCCTTTCTGCACCTTATCCACGGCCGTCTTCATATTGTCGTAGATGCCGCGCCGGGGAATGCCACCCAGCGCCGCAAACGAGCGGGTATGGGCATCGAACAGCATCTCGTGACCTTGCGTCGGATAGGCTTGAACGACAAAGGCCCGACTGGCGCAGAGTTTCAGATGTGAGGCGAGAATCTTGCGCCAGACCCCGCCAATGACCAGATGCTCTTCGCTCCAGTCGAACTGGAAGGCTTCGCCCAACTCGAAGTGGAGCGGAACGAAGGCTTTACTGACGGCTGCACCGCCATCGGCCCGCCAGCGCCGGATGAATTCGGTGACCCGGCAGTAGGTACCGGTGAATCCGGCGGCCTGCAATTCGCCAAACAGTTTCAGTGCTGTGCGCCGATCCCGTTTCGGACGGCGGGCATCCGCCTCCAGTGCCTTGATCAGGCGCGCCGCATACGGGGCAATCTTGATGTTCGGGTTCTGCCGTTCGTACTTCGGCTCCGCCCCTTCCGGTGTCCGTAACCAACGTTTGACGGTGTTCCGGCTATACCCCGTCTTCCGCGAAATCTCGGACAGCGATAGGCCATCCCGATAAAACAACCGCCGAATCCTTCCCAGATCCTTCATGGTGATCATCTCCTAAAATCCTGCTCAAAAAATGAGCGGACGAGTTAATCACCCTGGTCAATTTTCAGCGCGCACACCCCCACTTTTCTGGTCAGTTTTCAACGAGCGTCAACACGGCAGTGGCTCGAACGCCAGCCCAAGATCGAGTTGCCCCAATTGCGCCAGCGTTTCCGATTTCTGGCCAAAGTGCAGGCGACGATACTTGGCGACGAGCAGCTTCAGACGGGCGTTCTCCTCAAGCAGCCTTTCAACCTGCTGGCGCAGCTTATCGACTTCGCAGGAAGCCTGGCTGGTAGAGGATTGGTCTGGCTTGGGCATGACCGAAGTCTACGGGAATTCAGGGGCAGTGAACAGCCCCCGCAGGCCGGCTTTACGCCGCCCGCTCGGGCTGCCAGGTACGCGCAGGACGCCGCCAGTCGATCCCTTCCAGGAGCATGGCAAGTTGGGCTTTGCTCAGATGAACTCGCCCATCGGTGGCATTCGGCCAGATGAAGCGCCCGCGTTCGAGCCGCTTGGCAAACAGGCACAGACCATCGCCATCCCACCAGAGCAGTTTGACGAGGTCGCCGCGCCGGCCACGAAACACGAAGACGTGACCGCTGAATGGGTCTGCCGCCAATTGCTCCTGGGCAATGGCAGCCAGTCCATCAAAGCCACGGCGCATATCAGTCACGCCGGCCGCCAGCCAGATCTGCGTTCCTACCGGCAGTCCGATCATTCCCTGGACGCCAGGCAATCCAGTACCAGATGCAGTGCCGAGGCCGTGACATCGCCACACACACGAACGCTGGTCTGGCCCCGGACGATCTCGATATATCCCGCCGCCGCGGTGATCGTCGCCTTGGTGGCCTTTGTGTCGCCCGCCGGTTCTGCAATTACGGGCAGGAACAGGGGCTGAGGCTGTATCCCAACGGCCTTGGAGTCGCCCTGTATCTCGAACTGCCCCGCCCGATATTGCCGCCGCCACTTGAACACCATGTTCGTGTTCAGCCCGTACCGCAGCGCTAGCTTCGCCACCGACACCCCGGGCTCGCAAGCTTCCACGGCCAATCGGCGCTTGAATTCAAGCGGATAATTCGGCCGGCCACGCCGTCCGCCGCTAACAACCTCTGCTGTCTCCAAAATGATCCCCGCTACTTTGTTTGGCGGGCACCACTTTCTCTCTGTTTCAAACTATTCGCCAGACGGCCATGAAAGGACGCTTACGTTGGTACTTCGACTCCGGAACAGTCAGTGTCCAATCTGGATATATCTCGCCGTCCTTAATGTGCGTAGGATTTACCAGCGGAATGCCGTCGTCGATATAGTCCTCTTCGTGTAGTTGGCTCCCAAAAGGACCAATCTGCACTCGTTCGGAAAGCTCGAGTAAAGGCTGAACAACCCATCCCTTCGGGTTAGCTACCGGGTCCCCAAACAACTCAACGAAAATCGACTGCGTGAGGCTGTCGAGTTGCGCCAAGGCTTCCCGGCGCTTGGCTCTGAGTGCGTCAGCTTGGTCGAGGATGGCGGCGATACGGCGTTGCTCGTGGAGTGGAGGAAGCGGAATTTCCAGAGCTTTTAGCGTTGTTGCGTTAACCCCGGGCTGAGCCGCGCCACGAGCACCTTTAGTGATTTGCCCCCAGTAATCCGATGTCTGGAAAAAGTGTGCAATAAACTTGGGCTCGACGCTTTCTTTTGGTCTGACGCGAATCAAGTAAGAGGCAAAAACGGTATCAGTTGGGCATTCACCAATCAAAAAGCTTTTGCCAGTCGTTGCACCTGTTCGTGCGAAAACAATATCCCCAGATTGGAGTCGTGAGTTTTCCATTTCACGTTCAGAGCATGAACACCAAGGAACAGTCCCCCAATTAACGCTGTTGTCTTGAATATCAGTTATGCGCAAGAACCTGGGGCCTGAAGGTTGTTCTGAGGCTGATGCGGTAACACCGTAATCAATAGATTCGGAAATCGCCCCCAAAGGGACTCGGGGCCATCGGCTCACTTCAGCATCCCCTCAAGCGCCTTCATCCCGATATGAATTTCCTCTTCCAGTTTCGCCAGCTTAGCGAGGATTTCCTTCGGTGGCAGATGGTCGACCGCAGCATGCACCACTTCCTTGTAGCGGTTGATGGAGAGGTCGTAGCCTTGGGAGGCGATGTCGGCTTTGGGAACACTGAAACTTTGCTCGGTGCGTGAACGCTGCCGCTCGCCAGCATCGCGTTGCGGCCAACGGGCCAACACATCCGGCAGGTTGTTCTTGGCGTGCTCAGCTTCGGTCAGGTTATACGGTGGTGCAACACCGAGCTTATCTTCCGGGAGCAGCGGCTGACGCTTGTCGTCGAGGCTCCAACCATCTGCCCTCATGTCGTAGAACCAGACGTGGTCAGTGCCGCCAGAATTGGTTTTCGTGAAAATCAGAATCGCCGTCGACACGCCAGCATAGGGTTTGAAGCAACCGGACGGCAGCGAGATGACCGCATCCAGCTTCTGCTCCTCGACAATCATCCGGCGCAGTTCCTTGTGCGCCTTGGAGGAACCAAACAACACGCCATCCGGCACGATGACGGCGGCGCGGCCTCCGGGTTTGAGCAGCCGCAGGAACAGGGCAAGGAAGAGCAGTTCGGTCTTCTTCGTTTTGACCAGCGCCAGCAGGTCCTTGGCGGTGTTCTCGTAGTCCAGCGAGCCAGCGAATGGCGGATTGGCGAGGATGAGCGAGTATTTTTCTTCGTCACCGGCATGGTCCTGCGCCAGCGAGTCCTTGTAGCGGATGTCCGGATTCTCGACGCCGTGCAGCGCCATGTTCATGCTGCCAATGCGCAGCATGGTGTTGTCAAAGTCGTAGCCGTGGAACATGCCGGCGTGGAAATGCGCCCGGGCTGTGGCGTCGTTGAAGATTTCGGGGTGCTTGTCGCGCAGGTATTCCCCGGCGGCAACCAGGAAGCCACAGGTGCCGCTGGCCGGGTCGCAGATGACGTCCTTGGCGTTGGGCGCGGTCAGTTCGACCATCAGCTTGATGATGTGCCGGGGAGTACGGAACTGGCCGTTCTGGCCGGCGCTGGCAATTTTGCCCAGCATGTATTCGTAGAGGTCGCCCTTGGTGTCCCGGTCTTCCATCGGCACGTGGTCGAGCATATCGACCACTTTGGACAGCAGCGCCGCCGTAGGGATGGTGAACCGGGCATCCTTCATGTGGTGGCTATAGGTGGAGCCATCACTGCCCATACTCTTGATGAACGGAAAAACATGTTCGCTGACCGTATCGAACATCTCCGCCGGGGCAAAGTTCTTGAAACGTGACCAGCGCAGGTCGTTGTAGTCGCGGTCCTTGGCGTCCTTGCCTTCCGGGAATACCCGGTTGGTCATCGGCTTCTTGAGGAGCATGGCCTTGCTCTCCTCAAGGGTGTGGGCGTCATCCAGCCGGCGGATGAACAGCAGATAGGTAATTTGCTCCATCACCTCCAGCGGGTTGGATATGCCACCCGACCAGAAGGCGTTCCAGATTGAATCGATTTGGCTGCGAAGTTCGCCAGTAAGCATGTCGGTGTTTCCTAGTTCTTATCGTTATATCGGCCACCATGAGGGGCACAACACATCTAAGCAATGCTATCCGAGTGACCGGATGCGGACAATTCCATATTCATCTCGAGCACATTAAAAAGCGACGGTGATGTCGAATTTTTGCCATATGAAACGAGGTGTTATCACATTCCATTTCTCAAATTGTTGTTATATCGTGGACCCACGGCATAGGCCGACCGAGTATACGTTTTAAGCCTGTTGATGGAGAGCATGGTCTCCAAGGCGCCATTTTGTGAACGGACCACAAAATGGGGGCTTGGAGATGGAGAGCTGTAAAAAATCAGCGCCGAAGCACAGTAAAACGCTTCAAAACTATTGCTGCACAAGCTTCTCCGGGTTTTTTGCTAGGCATTTTAGCCAGCTAAACGGTGGACTTGCTGCCAGAAGCTGGAACCAGCTTGGTCGCTTCAACAACGTCCGCACCATTCCCCAAGACCGACAGGCAGACCAGCAAAAATCCTGCATTGAAATTGCCGCGATTGATGCGCCGGTTGACGGTCGGCCCATTCCCTCTGATGCCCACCGCATTCAGGGCTTCGGCCAACTCCCGGTAGCCCCATGCACGCTGCTGCATTCCCCGCTTAATCAGCAGCTCAGCCTTGAAACCCCATTCGTCCATTACTTGGGACTGGGGTTTTACGTCGCCGGCCTTGGCATCAAGCGAGAGCGGGCGCCCTTTACCAATACTCATTTTCAACGGCATGACTTGCTGGGTTACGTGGATGACCAATTAAAGTCAATTTTGTCACACGTCACCTCAAGCTACCTATACCTCAGCCCCAACCACCTTGAGGTAACAGTAAATGCTTGAGAATTCCCAGCGGCTGCAACTGCTTGACCGCCTTGGGCTTCCTATTGAAGGCCGACGGCTGGTCCTCGATGCGGTCAAATATGCCCCGGTACGCCAGGTCAGTTCGAAGGGGGGTGGCAATGTCATTACCCCCTACCAGAGCCAAAAAATGCAGCGGACGGTGGAAACCGAAAGCCTGCATTTCGAGTTCCCGGCGGCTGTCAGCTTTGAATACGAGCAGGACGTACTCGAATACTACCCGCAGCCTTGCCGACTGAAGTTCGAGGTTATCGATGCCGATGGCGAAATCCACCAAATCGACCATACACCGGACTTCCTTGTCATTGGCGAGCGTTCAGTCGCGCTTGAGGAACGCAAGCCTTGGAGTAAATTGGAGCGCTTAGCCGCTCGCTACCCGTGGCGCTACGAACTCGCCCCTGATGGCCACTGGGTGGCTCCACTCATCGAGCGTTGGCTCGCCGAGCGCGGAATTGGCTATCGCCTCCGAACCGAGCGCGATATTCCACAACGCCGTACCGAAAACATCCTGCACCTTGAGGATTACCTTCACCCGGCAGCACCGCCGTGTCCAGTCAATGTCGCACAAAGTATTCATGCCGCCCTGGCCGAGGATGCGGTCCTTTATCTCGCCGAACTGTACGAGAAACTCAATTGCAGCTCGGACGATGTCTTTAAACTGATTGCAGACGGACTCCTGGTTTCTGACATCGACGTCGCACCGCTTGAAGACCCGCACCGTTGTCGGGTTTTCCGTGACACGGCCGTACGGGAATTTGAGCACGCACGTTTACGCCCTGTTCCCCAAGCCATTCCCGGCGTGGTTGACATCCGTATCGGCGCACGTGTGCTCTATGACCAACAGACCTATACCATCGTGATGGTTGGGGAAAGCAAAGCAGTGTTGCAATCCGACGATGGCAACAGCGTCGAAATTGCATTGGATACCCTCGAGCGCCTGGCCTTGAACCTAGACCTGGCAGCCAGCGGCAAAGAGCAGTCTGAACCCATCCGCCTCTCTGATTTCACGGAGGAGGAACTCAAAATTGCGCTGAGCCGGATGAATGGTTTGGCAAACGTCACCAATCCGAACCGCTCACAGCGTCGTCACTTGAAGGCCCTGGCCATAGCCAAACTGACAGGGACCGACGAACTGGTTGCACTGGTTCCACGCTTGCGCCATCGGGGCAACCGCATTCCACGCCTCGACGAGGCCCAAGAAGTGGCAATGCAAGACGTCATCCGGGAACACTATCTCACCAGCGCCGCCCGCAATGCTAAGCACACGCATCTTCAGCTCAAGGTTTTGTGTGCAGAACGAGGAATTGAGTCACCGTCGTATCCGACGCTGATTGCCCGCATTAAGGGGCTGTCACAGCAAACCGCAGACAAGGCTCGCCATGGCAATCGCGTCGCCTATCAAAACGGGGAGTTTGTCCATATTCTGTATGCCGACACGCCGGCGCACGGTTCCAGATTCTTGCAGTACGTGCATATGGACCATACAGAACTGGACATTGAGCTGATTTCGCTCAAAACCGGCAAATGCCTGGGCCGTCCTTGGCTGTCGCTGGCGATTGATGCCTATACCCGCCGCATCGTCGGCATGTACCTGAGCTTTGACCCGCCATCGTATCGTTCGAACATGATGCTTTTGCGCGACATTGTTCGACGCAATCGCCGGTTGCCACAGTTTATCGTGGTCGACAACGGCGCCGATTTCCGCAGCCAGGATTTCGCCCGCTTTGCCGAGTTGATGCGTATCCATGTGCGCTATCGGCCTGCTGGTCGTCCTCGCCATGGTGCGGTGATGGAGCGAATCTTCGGGCATGCGCACACCGAGTATGTGCACAACCTGGCCGGGAACACCAAGGCTACCAAGAAGGTTCGCCAGACCACAGGCAAATTTCTGCCGTCCCGACTCGCCGAATGGTGTCTCGAGTATCTGTATTACGGCTTGGAATACTGGGCGTTCGAGTATTACGACACGGAAATCCATTCAGCCTTGGGCATGACACCACGTGAGGCCTGTGAGCGCAGTTTGCTCAATGCTGGTCAGCGCTCCCACCGGATTGTTACGCTGACCCGTGACTTCCTCATCCTGACTTGCCCAACGGTAGGTCGCCGCGGAGAGCGGAAAGTCGACCGGCAGCGGGGCATCAAGGTTCACAACCATTTCCACTATTGGTGCCCGGAACTGCGCGACCCGAAGCTGCACGGCAAATACGTCCCTGTGCGCTATGACCCCTGGGATGCGTCGACCGTTTATGTCCAGATTAACAAGCGCTGGTTTGCCGCCCAGTGCAAGGCCCTGGTCGGTCACGGCCAGATGACAGAAAAGGAGCGTGAGCTCATTGCGGACGAACTGTGCGGCCGTTTGCCCCTGGCGGATGACGAAGAACCGTCACCCCAGAGGCTCAAGGAATTTCTGCGCATCTTCACGCCGGCGGGGGCCGCCAAGTTGGCCTTCGAGCGCCAACAGGAGAACCGCGAGCTCTACGAGCACATCGGCCTGGGCGCCATCACGCCCCCGACGTATCAACCGCAGCTCCGCCATCAGACTTCTGCGACCGTTACCGACATCGAACCACGAGGGAGCTATACACCGCTCCCGTCATCTGTTTGCCACCCTGAGCAACCGGACGACCTGGAATTCGAGACTTTCTAATTTTGCATCACGCCATGAACACGACTACTCAAAACACCCATCCGACCTCAACCGCCAACACCCCGACGCTGGGCGCCCGCATCCGCCATCCTCGGATTGCCTGCACCATCGAGGAATGCCAACTGATGCTGACCGCCGGCTCCAGTGCGGACCTGATTCTTGTCTGTGGTCCGACCGGCGTCGGTAAAAGTACGCTGGGTCATTTTCTGGTCACAGAAGAACTGAAACTACAAGCAGGGGAGATGGCCACCAATCCGGGATTCATGCCGGCCATCCGCGTCGAAGCACCTGCATCTGGAGAAAAGGAGTTCTCCTGGCGTTTGTTCTACCAGCGCATCCTGCATGAACTGGAGGGCGAATTGGACGCGCCACGCACTGCATATGGCGTCGACCCCGAAACCGGTAAGGTCGTGCGCCCGCGCGGCAACAATACCAACCGCCTGTCCGGCCTGCGTACGGCCGTGGAGCGCTCGCTGCGCAATCGGGGAACCCGTTTTATCGTCGTCGACGAGGCGGCCCACATCATCAATCAATGCCCGCCTGCGCGGCTGGCCCAGCAGCTGGATACGCTAAAGTCCCTCTCCAACGAATATGGCGTGCAATGGGTTCTGCTTGGCTCCTACGACCTGTTCGACCTGATGAGCCTGAGCGGTCAATTGGCACGGCGGGCTCACGTGGTTCATTTCAGCCGCTATCGCCACGACCAGGATGTCGACGTCCGCTGCTTCAACGGTTGCCTCAAGCAATTGGCCAAAGGCATGCCGGCACTGCAAAACCTCGACTTGGTGCGCTACGCCGAGGCATTTCATCAAACCACGCTGGGCTGTATCGGCACCCTGCGTGCGGTTTTGATGCGCCTAGACCGCCTCGTAGCCAGCAAAGGTTGGTCCGAGGACGCTTTGTGCACCGCATTGCTGACCGATGCACAAGTTACCCAGATTACACGTGAAGTCCTTGAGGGGGAGGAGCGGATTGCTCCCGGCCTACACCGTAATTCACTGTCCATGGATACCGTCCGTACCCCCAAAGCTGCCTGATGAGTACCATGAACAATCCCCGTACGACTCTCCATGCCCTAGTGCCGATGGGGCAAGGCACGACTGAAGTCGAAAGCCTGACCAGCTACTTCTGCCGCCTGGCTCACTCACACGGAATGACTGCGCGTAACCTGGCGGCCTGGACGCTTGAACATTACGAGCAGCCGATTCCTGACGATTTCAAGTGGTTCCGCCGCTCGTTCGGCGGGATGTCCACTGAAACAGAACAGTGGGCAGTATGGCTGGCGGAGCTGACCGGCATTGCCAACCTGGACCATCTCACCTTGGTGCCATGGCGCCATCTGATTTCCAATCCGGGTTTGCCCCCGGCCTCTGACCGCTGGTGTCCCTGCTGCCTGACTGAAGACCGGGCACAACAGCAATCGCCATATCTGCGCCTCAGCTGGGATTTTGCGCCGGTAACCGCCTGCCTTCGCCACAAGGTTGGGCTGCGTTCTGAGTGCCCGCATTGTGTCAAATCGAATGTGCGCAATCGCGCCACCACTGTGGTTGTGGGCTATTGCACTTCGTGCGGCGGATTTTTGGGGGATGCCGAAACAGAAGCGGCCACGCCACAAGCGCTCTGGAGTGCCCGGCAAGTAGGGCAGATGCTGGCCACACCACCGCGAATTGCCACCGACGGCGTTACCAAACTGCTTGAAACCATCATCGAAAAAATGGCCGACGGCAATGCGGCGGCCTTTGCTCAGGAGCTCAACCTCTCCAAAAGCGGCGTTTGGTATTGGCTCCGGAAAGGCGGACTGCCGACGCTACCGGCCTGGCTCAGCATTGCGCTTCATGGTGGAATTAGCCTAGAAAAGCTCTACGCCGGCGAGCTCGCAAACTGGAAATTGCCAACCGAACCGGTGCAGTTTGCGATGCAACTTTCCATGTCACCGCGCAAGGGAATTCAGTCTCGTGAATTAGATTGGGAGGCTATTCGCCAACAATTGCACGGGATACTGGCAGAGGAGGTGCCGATTACCTTGGCAGAAGCGTGCCAGCGTACCGGTGTTGAACACAAGCTGCTTTATCTGCGAGCCAATACCGAAGCTCGAGCCATTGCAGACCGTTATCGTCGTCACCAAGCAGCCCTGAAGGAAGCTAAGGAAGCCCGTCTACAGGCCGAAGTAGGTGAGCTGATTCGAGAGCGACTGGATGCCGGATACGAAGGCATTAGTGCTCGGGAGGTCTGGCTGCAGCTGGATGGCGACTTGAAGACCATTCGCCATACCTACCGGCAAGTAGCCAAAGCCATCGCGGCGAACGACTAAACAAATTCGGCAGTTCAAAAGCAAAACGGAACCAAATTGGTTCCGTTTTTTTGCATCTTGATTTTGTAGAAATCGAAGCAAAACGAAGCAAAACTTTCGACTCTACATCGGGAAACCCGATAAACCAAAATGTGTCCTATCGTGAAATAAAGCATTTACTGGCCTGGTGGCCACTTTATGCTTTACGGCACATTTGTTTTCCTGTGCGGTCCACTTTCGTGGTGGGCGGTACTGGGATCGAACCAGTGACCCCTGCCGTGTGAAGGCAGTGCTCTACCGCTGAGCTAACCGCCCGCACAAGAGCCGCGCATTTAACCACAATCGGCCATACGGGTCAAACGCCGGTCAGCTAAAATACCGTTTTTTGCCTCACTTGATTCTGGATTCCATGAAACCCGTTCGCACCCGTTTCGCCCCCAGCCCCACCGGCTACCTGCACATCGGCGGTGCCCGCACCGCACTTTTCTCCTGGGCCTACGCTCGTCGCCATGGCGGCACCTTCGTGCTGCGCATCGAAGATACCGATGTCGCCCGCTCGACTCCCGAAGCCGTGCAAGCCATTCTCGACGGCATGGCCTGGCTGGAGCTGACACACGACGACGGTCCGTACTACCAGATGCAGCGCATGGACCGCTACAAGGCGGTGATTCAAGAAATGCTGACCAAGGGCCACGCCTACTATTGCTACACCAGCAAGGAAGAGCTCGACGCCCTGCGTGCCGAGCAGGAAGCCCAGAAGATCAAGCCGCGTTACGATGGCCGCTGGCGCCCGGAAGACGGCAAAACCCTGCCGCCCCCGCCTGCTGGTATCGACCCGGTCGTCCGCTTCCGCAACCCGAAGGGTGGTGCAGTGGCCTGGGACGATGCCGTGAAGGGCCGCATCGAGATCAGCAACGACGAACTCGACGACCTGATCATCGCCCGCGCCGACGGCACGCCGACCTACAATTTCTGCGTCTGCGTCGACGACTGGGACATGGGGATCACCCACGTCATCCGCGGCGACGACCATGTGAACAACACGCCGCGCCAGATCAACATCCTCAAGGCCCTGGGCGCGGAGGTACCGACCTACGCCCACCTCTCGATGATCCTCGGCGACGACGGCGCCAAGCTGTCCAAGCGCCACGGTGCCGTCTCCGTGATGCAGTACGACGAGGATGGCTTCCTCAAGGAAGCGCTCATCAATTACCTTGCCCGCCTCGGCTGGTCGCACGGCGACGACGAAGTCTTCTCGCGCCAGCAGTTCGTCGAATGGTTCGACCTCGACCACATCACCGCCTCCGCTGCTCAATTCAATACTGAAAAGCTGCTCTGGCTGAACCAGCACTACATGAAACAGCTGCCGGCCGCCGAACTGGCTACCAAGGTCCAGCCGCGTCTCGCTGCCCGCGGCGTGAACACCGATACCGGCCCCTGCCTGGAAAAAGCAGTTGCCCTCTACGTCGACCGCTGCAATACGCTGAACGTACTGGCCGACGCTGTCGAGGTCTTCTATGTACCTGTGAAACCGAACGCTGACCTGCTGGCCCAGCATCTCTCCGACGAAGCGCGCCCGGCGCTGGCCGACTTCGCCGCCGGCATTGCCGGCATCGCCTGGGAAGCGCCAGCCATCAACGCCTTGATCAAGGAATGTGTCACCCGGCATGGCCTCAAGATACCGAAGCTAGCCATGCCGCTGCGTGTCCTTCTGACCGGCCAGGCGCAGACGCCTTCGGTCGATGCCGTGATCAGCCTGATCGGTCGCGAGAAAGTTTTGACGTTGCTTTCAGCTTATCGTTAAAAAATCGCGAAAAGCCCTTTACAAGGACCAATGAGCTCCCTATAATGCGGCCTTCTTTCGCGGCGGGGGTATAGCTCAGCTGGGAGAGCGCTTGCATGGCATGCAAGAGGTCAGCGGTTCGATCCCGCTTACCTCCACCAAAAGCGCGAAAGAAAAAGTCCGGGTCCCCATCGTCTAGAGGCCTAGGACACCGCCCTTTCACGGCGGTAACTGGGGTTCGAATCCCCATGGGGACGCCAAGAATTTGGCAGTAGAAGGTTAAAGTGCGGAGTGGTAGTTCAGTCGGTTAGAATACCGGCCTGTCACGCCGGGGGTCGCGGGTTCGAGTCCCGTCCACTCCGCCAGTTTTACGGATTGCAGGGAAACCTGCTTTCCGGGTCATCAGACCAAAACGTAGTTTGGCTGTCTCCTCGTGGGGGTATAGCTCAGCTGGGAGAGCGCTTGCATGGCATGCAAGAGGTCAGCGGTTCGATCCCGCTTACCTCCACCAAGCGACCAAACTACAAAAATGCAGTTTTGTCCGGGTCCCCATCGTCTAGAGGCCTAGGACACCGCCCTTTCACGGCGGTAACTGGGGTTCGAATCCCCATGGGGACGCCAAGAATTTGGCAGTAGAAGGTTAAAGCGCGGAGTGGTAGTTCAGTCGGTTAGAATACCGGCCTGTCACGCCGGGGGTCGCGGGTTCGAGTCCCGTCCACTCCGCCAGTCATAAAAAAACCAGCTTCGGCTGGTTTTTTTATGCCCATTTTTATAGCATCTCTCGAAAGGCTGCTCCGAGCGACGCGGTATAATCATGCCCTCCTGAAATTGCGCGAGCCAGGCACGTCCCACATGCAGCACAGCAACAATTCATCGCCTCTGCTCAAGATTCGCAAGACACTGTCGGCCATCGTATTCAGCCTGCTGGCCACCCCAACCCTGGCCCAACTGGGTGATCTGTCGATCTTCCCGTCACTGAAAATCCCCTCACCCTCCGAGCAACCGACCAGAAGCACCGACGATTCGCTGACGGTACACGAGATTCAGGGAGCGCCGGCGCTCCCGGTCAGCATCGACCTGACGGCGCGCGAAAACAATCTATGGGACCGGATTCGCAACGGCTTTGCGATGACCGATCTCAACGACGACCTGGTTCTGCACTATCAACAGTGGTACCAGAACCGCCCGGATGCCCTGCGCCGCATGGTCGAGCGTAGCCGCCCCTACCTCCACCACATCGTCGAGGAATTGGAGGCGCGCGGCATGCCGACTGAGCTGGCTCTGCTGCCGATGGTCGAAAGTTCATTCAACCCCAATGCCTACTCACGCGCCCATGCCTCGGGCCTGTGGCAGTTCATCCCAGCCACCGGCAAGCGCTTTAATCTCGAACAGAACTGGTGGCGTGACGAGCGCCGCGACATCGTTGCCTCAACCAATGCCGCGCTCGATTACCTGCAGACCATCTACGACATGCACGGTGACTGGCATCTGGCGCTGGCCTCGTACAACTGGGGCGAAGGCGCCGTCAAGCGCGCCATCGTCAAGAACGAAGCGCGCGGACTGCCAACTGACTATCCCAGCCTGAACATGCCGAACGAGACGCGGCACTATGTTCCTAAGCTGCAGGCGCTGAAGAACATTTTCGGCAACCCAGGCCTGATTGCCCGCCTCGGCCTACCCTTCATTCCGAACGAACCGTACTTCGCCACCCTGGAAAGCCCGCAGCCGATCGACGTCAAGACGGCAGCACGACTGGCTAACATGTCGATGGAGGAATTCCAGCGCCTGAACCCGTCGCACAACCGGCCGATCATCAAGCCGGACACGCCAGTGGTGATTCCTGCCGACAAAGTCGACACCTTCCGCAGCAACCTGCACGCCAGCAAGGTGCCGCTGACGCAATGGCAGGCCTACACGGTCACCACGGCGGAACGCCTGGACCAGATTGCCGCCCGTTTCGACACCAGTGCCGCCGAACTGGCCCGCGTCAACGGTCTCTCCGAAAAGGTGCGACTGGGTGCCGGCTCGACCCTGCTCGTTCCCGGGAGCGGCAACACTTCGGGACTGACCTCACTACTCAATGCCGCAGCACCGCAACACATCATCGCCCCCGAACGAACAGCCCGCACCTGCGGAAAGCCGGCGAAAAAAGGCGCCAAGGCGTGCGTGACGCGTGACGAACATGTACCTGCCAAAAGCGACAAGACCAGCAAGGTGGGGCCGGCAAAAGGCGATAAGACAATTTCAAAGGCCGGCACCAACAAGGCCTCGGCACCTTCCGGAAAGCCTCAACCGAAGGCAGCACAGGGCAAGCCCGCAACCGCCAAACCGGCAAGCTCCCCGAGCAAGAGCGCCAAACCGACGGGGAAATCCCGCCAGTAATTCAGGCCAGCAAGTGGCAACGCGTGCTGTGCGTTGCCGTCACCTCAACCGTCTCCGGATAGCGGCTGCGACAGACGTCCCAGGCATGCGGGCAGCGCGGGTGGAAATGACAACCGCTCGGCGGATTGGCCGGCGATGGTGTTTCACCGGGCAGGCGAATAACCGCCGTCGCTCCCTCCAGGCGAGGCACCGGAACGGCCGACAACAAGGCCTGGGTGTAAGGATGTCGCGGCGTACGCAACACCTCTTCGGCCCGCCCTCGCTCGACGATCCGGCCGAGGTACATCACCGCGATATCGTGCGCCAGGTACTCCACCACCGCGAAGTTGTGAGTGATGAACAGGTAGGCCACACCAAGTTCCGACTGGAGTTTTCTGAGGAGGTTGAGGATCTGTGCCTGGACCGACACATCAAGCGCCGAGGTTGGCTCGTCGCAGATCAGCAGGCCTGGCTGCACGGCCAACGCCCGCGCCACGGCGATACGCTGGCGTTGGCCGCCGGAAAATTCATGCGGGTAGCGATCAATGGCATCTTCCGGCAGCCCGACCTGGGCAAGCAGCGCCCCCATGGCTTCGCGTCGGGCGCGCACGTCACCAACGACTCCCAAGGCATCCATCCCCTCGGCAATGATCTCGCCGACCCGCAACCGGGGATTGAGCGAGGCAAATGGGTCCTGGAAGATCATCTGCATGTGGCGACGCGCCGCGCGCAGGCGCCCTCCTTTCAGCCCAACCAGTTGCTGACCGCCGAGGCGAACAGAACCCCCGGCCGGGGAAATCAGCTGCAACAGCGCCTTGCCCACCGTTGTCTTGCCGCAGCCCGACTCGCCGACCAGCGCCAAGGTCCGCCCCGGCGCAATGCCCAGCGAGACACCATCGACCGCCTTGACATGGCCGACCGTCCGCTGCAGGAGACCCTTGCGAATCGGAAAATGGACCTTAAGGTCGTCGATCTGCAGAAACTCCCTGCCGCCCGGGACGGAGAGGTCGCTTATTTCATGGCCACCATCCGCCACATCCGCGGCCACCTCCAGCCAGTGACAGCGGACGACATGTGCCTGCTCGTCGCGCCAGGCCGGCGACTGCTCGCGGCAGAGTGGCATGGCGTGCTGGCAACGCGCGGCGAACCGACAGCCGGCAGGCATGGCGGCCAGCGAAGGAACCTGGCCGGGAATCGTGGTCAGACGCTGGCCGCGTCGCGATATATCCGGCAAAGCCTTGAACAGCGCCTGGGTATAGGGGTGGCGCGGCTCGCCGAAAAAAGCCTCGCGGCTGGCCACCTCGACCAGTTCGCCGGCATACATGACGCCGACACGGTGCGCCATGCGGGCAACGACGCCCAGGTCGTGGGTAATGAGCAGGATGGCCATGCCACGCTCAGCCTGCAGGCGGACCAGCAGGTCGAGAATCTGCGCCTGGACGGTGACATCGAGCGCCGTGGTCGGCTCGTCGGCAATCAGGAGTTCGGGTTCGCCGGCCAGCGCGATGGCGATCATCACCCGCTGCTTCATGCCGCCCGAAAACTGGAAGGGGTATTCGCTGAGCCGACGTTCCGGGTCGGCGATACCGACCTGGCGCAGCAACTCGACCATGCGCTCGGTAGCTGCCGCACCGGTCAGGCCGAGGTGGCGTTCCAGCACCTCGCCGATCTGCTGGCCGACCGTGAGCACCGGATTGAGGCTGGTCGCCGGCTCCTGGAAGATCATCGCCATCCGGCCACCGCGCCAGGTACGCATATCGGCTTCCGGCAAGGCCAGCAGGCTCTCGCCCTCCATAACCACGCTGCCGCCAAGCACCCGCCCGTTGGCCGGCAACAGGCGCATGATGCCCTGCGCGGTGACCGACTTGCCGCAACCCGATTCGCCGAGCAGGGCAAAGGTCTCGCCCTTGGCGATAGTGAAGGAGATGCCGTCGACGGCGGCCAGCGTTTTTTTGCCGGCCATGAAGCCGAGACGGAGATTGTCGACCTTCAGCATCATCCTTGAAACCTCAGCTGGACGCGGCGGCCGGTGCGCCTGGGCGGGATGGCCGGCACGAAGCGACGACGCGGCAGGCTCATGCCTGCAAGGAGGAGCGACAAAGCCGGACGCCAGTCCAGAAGTGCCAGCAGCCGCGTAGCGCTGTCACCCAACGAGTGAATTGCCTCGAAGGCGCAAAGGCCTGTTCTCGTGCAGCCAGCCATCAATGAATAAGCGGTCAACTGAGGTTTCAAGGATCACGCCCTCGGGTCGAATGCGTCGCGCACGGCGTCGGCGAACAGGTTGGCAGCCAGCACCAGGATGAACATCGCGGCAAAGGCTGCCGCCAGCGACCACCAGACCACCGGCTCGCGGCCCAGCTCCATGCGGGCGTTATTGATCATGGTGCCGAAGCTGGTCATGGTCGGATCGACGCCAATACCGACGTAGGACAGCACGGCTTCGGCCAGCACCAGCCCGGAGAAATCCATGACCAGCGCGATGATGACGATGTGCATCAGGTTGGGCAGGATATGGCGGATAATGATGCGCCAGCTCGACACACCGAAAGCTTGCGCCGCCTGGATGTATTCCAGCTCGCGCAGCTTCAGCGTCTCGCCGCGCAGCAGCCGGCACAGGCCGGTCCACGAGGTGATGCCGAGGATGAAGCAGAGCGCCAGCAGGCGCAGGTCGGCCCGCTCGGCGGCGGTCGAGAACCACTGCGGATGCGTGTCGATGACCACCTGCATCATCAGTACGGCGGCGGCGATGAGCAGCACGCCGGGAATCGAGTTGAGCACGGTATAGACGTACTGGATCGCATCGTCGACCCAGCCGCGAAAATAGCCGGCGACGATGCCGAGCAGCACGGCCATGGGCAACATGACCAGCGTGGTGACCAGGCCGATGATCAGGCCGGTGCGCACGCTTTTCAGAATCTGGTACAGCACGTCCTGCCCCACCTTGTCGGTGCCGAATACATGGTACTGCCCGGACAGCCAGAACAGCGGCACACCAACCAGCAACATCAGGCCCAACGCAGTGAGCACCGCATTCCACGCAAAGGCCGTGTCGCCGCGCCAGATGCGCTGCCAGCCCGAGCCCGCAGCCTTGCCGCGCCCGACTGCGGCAGCAGCCAGACCGGCCACCGCCAGCCACCCCAGGAAAGCCAGCACCCCGGCACGGAAGGCAGTAAAGCCGGCATCGGCCGCTACCTCGTCCTCACGCCCAGCCAGATGCTTGCCACCGTATTTCAGTCGCGGGTACTCGCGTACCGCCCCCTGCCCCGGCACGTCGACGGTTTCCTTGGCATACAGGCGGGTGGCGAAGGGCTCGGAGTAGGTTTTCTCGTTGCGGGTGCGCAACGGCGTCACCAACGCATCAAGCGCCGACAGCACATCGACGGCATATTGCGTCTTCTGCCCCGGCTTGCCCTCCAGCGCCGGCCGGTAATGCAGCGAATCGAGCAGGCCGACCAGAATGAAGGCGAGCAGGACGGTGGCCGAGGCCATGCCGACACGGTTGGCCCCGACGCGTCGCCAGGCCGCCAGCAAGGGCGGAGTCCGCCGAATGAGCACGCCGACACCGATACCGGCCGCGACCAGCAACCAGACCAGCATATCGGACCAGAGAACGACGATCTGGAAGCCCATCATTCGAAGCGTATCCGCGGGTCGACCAGTGTGTAGGAGATATCGGTCAGGATCAGGCCAACGATATAAAGCACCGAACCGATGAAGACCATCGAGCGCACCACCGCGAAATCCTGAGCATTGATCGCGTCGATGGTATAGCTGCCGAGGCCCGGAATGCCGAAGAAGGACTCGGTCAGCAGCGAGCCCATGAAGAGCAGCGGAATAACCACGACCACGCCGGTGAGAATGGGGATCATCGCATTGCGCAGGATGTGCCGGAAAAAGACCAGCGTTTCCGGCAAGCCCTTGGCACGGGCGGTTCGCACGTAATCCTTGCTCACCTCCTCAAGAAAGATGGTCCGATACCAGCGCGCCGACGAGCCAATCCCGGAGACCACGCCGATCAGGACCGGCAGGATCAGGAAGCGCCACGCCTCCAGCCCGTCGCCGAAGCCGGAAATCGGTACCAGCCGCCACACTTTGCTGATCAGGTACTGGCCGCCGATGATGTAGAACAGGCCGGAAATCGACATCATCGCCACGCACAGCACGACGCCCCAGAAGTCGAAGGCGGTGGCGCGGAAGAAGGCCAGCGTCAGCGCGAAACTCACCGTCACGAACAGGCCGAGGATGAACGTGGGCAGTGCAATGGCCAAGGAGGGGCCCATACGGTTGCCAATTTCGCGGGCGATGTCGCGGCCATCCTCGGCGCGCCCGAAATCGCCAACGAACATGCGCGCCGACTTCTGGAAAAACACCGTATCGGTCAGCGTCGCCAGTCCGGCGGCTTCGCCATTGATCAACAGCGGTTTGTCGTAGCCGCGCTCGACCTTCCACTTCTCGATCGCCTCCGGCGTCACGCGCTTGACCCCAAGCTGCATGCGCGCCATGTCGTCGGGCGTGTTGACAACGAAGAACAGCGCAAAGGTAACGAGATTGACCCCGATCAGGATGGGCAGCGCGTAGAAAAGGCGGCGAACGATGTAGGCGAGCATTGCCGCGATTATGCCAAGACCTGGCGGTGCTTGTAAGCCGGCACACCCGCCTGGGTGCGGGATTTGTACCCGCGCACTTCACAAAGCTTTACACAGTCGAGACAAGCGTTCCATCGGCCTCGGTTATACTCCGCGCCACCACGCGGTTGCCCCTGTCCGATCCGGCCCGGAGGCAAAAAAAAGCCACGTTCATCAGCCGGACAACGACTGGCAAACATGGCTTCTTTAAACCCTGGCGGAGAGGGAGGGATTCGAACCCTCGGTACCTTGCAGTACGCCTGATTTCGAATCAGGTACATTCGACCACTCTGCCACCTCTCCGCGGGAGCGAGATAATAGCACAAGAGATGCGCTGTATAGAACGACTGTTACTGTTGATCGTTGTTTTTTTTATCGCCGGCTGCGGCGAGGGTTTTGGACGCCTGCCCTTCCCGACGCCGGCACAACACGATCTCGTTGTCCTCATCCGCCCCGGCCAGCTCACCTACACGACAGATGAAAACGGAAATCCGGGCGGCCTCGAATACGATTTGATCCAGACTTTCGCTCAGGAACTCGGCGTCGGCGTCAAATATCTGGTTGCCGAACCGGATGCGCTGGACGCGCAGCTCGCCGGCACCCGCTACCACCTGGCGGCCGGCTGGCTTTCCCCCGGCGCCGACACCGACATCCAGAACACACCGCCCATTTTCCAGACCCGCGACATCCTGATCCAGCATGAAGCCACCCTGCCCCTGACCGGCCCGGAACAGCTGAGCGGCAAGCGCGTGCATGTGATGGCCGGCTCGCGCCAGGCCGAAACCTTGCGCCAACTGGCCCGTGACATCCCGGACATCACGGTGGTCGAATTCAATGATGCCGACGTTCTGACCCTGCTCGAACAGCTTGGCAACCGGCGCATCGACTATGTCGCTCTCGACGAAAGCCTCGAGGACATCGCCAACCAGCATGTACCCAACCTGCACTCGTCATTGGTACTGAGCGAGAACCGCCCCGTTGTCTGGGCACTGGGCAGGCACCCCAATGCCGAACTCAAGGCCCGCCTCGAAACCTTTGTCGAACGGGTACAGCACGACGGCACGCTGGCTCGCCTGGAAGATCGCTACCTCGGCCACGTTCGACGCCTGGAACAAGCCGATATCGTCAAATTTCTCGGCGCCGTCGAAACCACCCTGCCCAAGTTCCGCAAATACTTCCAGGCGGCTCAGGTGCTGACCGGGATCGACTGGCGCCTGATCGCCGCCGTGGCCTATCACGAATCGCAGTGGGACCCGAACGCCACCAGCTATACCAACGTGCGCGGCATCATGATGCTGACCGAGGATACCGCCGACCGCCTGCAGGTCGGCAATCGCCTCGACCCGAGCGAAAGTATCCTGGCCGGAGCGCGCTACATCAACCTGCTCAAGGAACAGCTACCCGACGATGCCGAGGAGCCGGACCGTACCTGGCTGGCGCTGGCGGCCTACAACATCGGCCCCGGTCACTTCAACGCGGCGCGCAGCCTCGCCCGGCAACTCAAGGCAGACCCCAACGCCTGGTACGAGATGAAGCGCGTCCTGCCCAAGCTATCGCAACCCAAAATCGCACAACAGCTCAAGATCGGCAAGGCGCGCGGCGGCGAGGCGGTCATCCTGGTCGAGAACATCCGCAGCTACTACGATATCCTGCAGCGCAACGCCCCGCCCTTCGGGCCGACCCCGAAGGCTGCCGAAAGCCTGAAGCGCCTGGTGCTCGAAGTCGAAGAGCGGCGCAAGGCCTACGCGCGACGGATGACAGCCGCCAAAGCCGTCGGTGAGCCCGGCGACGATACGGATAACCGCCCTCCGCGGTTGCCAACCATCGAGGCCCGCGCGAGCAACTGACATAAAAAATCCCCGCCCGGCTTGATGCCTGCGGGGATCAGGTTAAACCCTTCGGCACATGGCGCGGATCAGCGCAACGGCTCCAGCAGCTCCAGACCACCCATGTACGAACGCAGCGCCGCCGGAATTACCACGCTGCCATCGGCCTGCTGGTTGTTCTCGAGAATGGCCACCAGCGTACGGCCGACAGCCAGGCCGGAACCATTCAAGGTGTGGCACAACTCCGGCTTGTTCTTTTCGTTACGGAAGCGAGCCTGCATGCGGCGAGCCTGGAAGGCGCCGAAATTCGAGCAGGACGAAATTTCACGATAGGTCTCCTGCGCCGGCAGCCAGACTTCGAGGTCGTAGGTCTTGGCAGCCGAGAAACCCATGTCCCCCGAGCACAGCACCATACGTCGGTACGGCAGTTCCAGCGCCTCGAGAATGGCTTCGGCATGACCGGTCAACTCCTCATGCGCGGCAGCCGACTGGTCGGGATGGACGACCTGCACCAATTCGACCTTGTCGAACTGGTGCTGGCGGATCATGCCGCGCACGTCGCGCCCACCCGAACCTGCTTCGGAACGGAAACATGGCGTATGGCAGACGAGCTTCAAGGGCAGAGCCTCGGCAGCGAGAATCTCGTCGCGCACGATGTTGGTCACCGGCACTTCGGCGGTCGGGATCAGGTAGAGCGGGTCCTGCTCGCCGCGCAGTACCTTGAACAGGTCTTCCTCGAACTTGGGTAGCTGGCCGGTACCGAACAGGCTGGCGGCGTTCACCAAGTAAGGTGCATAAACCTCGGTGTAACCATGCTGCATGGTGTGCGTATCAAGCATGAACTGGGCGAGCGCGCGATGCAGACGGGCCATGCCGCCCTTGAGCAGCGAGAAGCGAGCGCCGGAAATCTTGGCCGCCGTGGCGAAATCGAGCTGGTTCAGCCCTTCGCCGATATCGGTGTGATCCTTGACTGCGAATGCGAAGGTCTTTGGCGTGCCCCAGCGCTTCATTTCGACATTGCCGGCTTCGTCTTCGCCAACCGGAACGGACTCATCCGGAATGTTCGGCAGCGTGGCAAGGATGGCGTTGAACTTTTCCAGCAATTCGCCGAGGCGCGCCTCGGAAGCCTTCAGTTCGTCACCCAGCGCGCCGACCTGGGCCATGACCTCGGAAGCATCCTCCCCCTTGCCCTTCAACATGCCGATCTGCTTCGACAGGCTGTTGCGCTGCGCCTGCAGATCCTGCGTGCGGGTCTGCAGCGTCTTGCGCTCGGCCTCCAATGCCGAGAATTCGCTGAAGTCGATCGGCTTGCCGCGCTTGGCCAGGCCGGCGGCAACGGTGTCGAGATGGGTACGGAGTTGTTGGATGTCGAGCATGAGAAATCCTGAATCGTGACAATCGGCCGGAAATGCGGCTAAGCCTCAAATTATACGCGAGGCGCCGCCGGCGCCGGCCTGCCCGGCGCACCAATCGCACATGAACCGGGCACCAATCAAGGCAGCCTATGCCCCCATCAGGCCCCGATTTGGCCGCCGCGGTGATTTGACCTAGCATTAGCACTTGCTTCTACTTCTCCCCCGCATGCCCTCCCCCGCCCCATCCTCTGCCTGCTTTTCGCCGCTCCCCGCCTGGCTGCGCGCCTATGCGCGCCCCCACCTCGCCGACGATATCGTCGCCGGGTTGATTGTTGCCGTCCTCGCCCTGCCGCAAAGCCTCGCCTATGCCCTGCTGGCCGGACTGCCGCCACAGGCCGGGTTGTACGTCAGTATCCTGCCAGCCTTTGCCTATGCCTGGGTGGGCAGTTCGATGGTTCAGGCAGTCGGCCCGGTGGCGATCACCTCGATCATGACATTGACCGTGTTGGCCCCGCTCGCCACCCCACACTCGCCGGAATATGTGACGCTGGCCGCCAGCCTGTCGCTGCTCACCGGCGCACTGCTGGTGCTGGCCGCCGTCTTGCGCCTCGGCTTTCTCGCCCAATTGTTGAGCCGGCCGGTGACACAGGGCTTTCTCACCGGCTCGGCCATCCTCATTGTCATCAGCCAGGTCCACCACGTCTTCGGCGTCGCACGCCTGAGCGAACTACCGGACTTCCTGCACCACCTGCTGGCCGGCCAGTTGGCACCGACTGCCCAACTGGGCATTGCCTGCCTGCTCGCCATGGCCCTCAACCGCTATGTGCTCGGCGCCCTGCTCGCCCGCCTCGGCCTGCCGCAACGGGCTGCGGCCTTCGCCGTGCGGCTGATGCCGCTGCTCATCGTTGGCCTGGCTACGCTGGCGGTCATTCGCCTCCAGCTCGCCGCACAGGGCGTCGCCATCGTCGGCACCATCGGCAGCGGGCTGCCGGCACCGCACTGGGTGTGGCCGACCGATACCGCACTGGGCCAACTGGCCCTGCCGGCCTTGATCATGGCCCTCGTCGGCATGGTGCAGAACATCGCCATGGCACAGGCGCTGGCTATCCAGCGGCGCGAGCGCGTCAGCGCCAACCGCGAAATCCTCGGCCTCGGCGCCGCCAACGTGGTGGCCGCCGTGCATGGCGGCATGCCGGTCGGCGGCGGCGTGTCACGCACTGCACTCAACATCTCGGCCGGCGCCCATACGCCACTGGCCAGCATGGTCACCGCCGCTGCCATGGCCGCCATCGTCCTCGCTGCCGCACCGGCCTTCGCCAGCCTGCCACTGGCCGCGCTGGGCGCGACGATCATGGTGGCAGCCTTTTCGATGATCGACTTCCAGTCGCTGCGCAATGCCTGGGCCTACGACCGGATCGACGCCGCCTCGTGGCTGGGCACGGCCGGCGGCGTGCTCTTCCTCGGGCTGGAAGCGGGCATCGCCATCGGTATCGCCCTGTCGCTCATCGCCCTGATCGTCCGTGCCAGCACGCCGCACATCGCCCGCCTGGGCCGCCTGCCGGGCAGCGAGCACTTCCGCAACGTCGAGCGGCATGCCGTGGATACCCTGCCGCAGGTGCTTTTCCTGCGCATCGACGAAAGCCTGTTCTTCGGCAACCTCCCCGCCGTCGAGGAACGGCTGGCCGCCGAACTGGCGCAGGCGCCGCAACTGCGCCATGTCGTTCTGGTCATGAGCGCGATCAACCGGGTCGACACGACAGCCATGGAAACCCTGTGCGACATCAACCGCAACCTCGGTGAACAAGGTATTGCGCTGCATCTGGCCGAAATCAAGGGGCCGGTGCAGGACCGCCTAAAACGCTCGCCGCTCTGGCCGGCCCTCAACGGGCAGGTCTTTCTGTCGGCCAACGAGGCCTTCGAGGCGCTGCTGCAGGTGGCCGATTAGAGCGCTTTCCGCCCGAACAGGCGGCGCAGCAGACCGGCGAGGCGGTAGATCACATAGCCGGCAAGGATCAGAAATACCGCCAGCAAGCCAAGGAAAACCATGGGCGAGGCCAGCATGGCCCACAGCCCGCCGAGCACCATGCCCTCTTCGCCGAACGACGCCAGCCAGTTGGAGAACGGCTCGGGAGAGGCGTTGATGGCCAGCCGGCTGCCCGCCTTGGCAAAGTGTGTACCGGCAGTAATGGTTCCGCCGACCAGGCCGGCAGCCACGATCCAGGCCGGGTCGACATCACCCATGGCAAACGCTGCCAGCAAGGCGCCGGCCGGGATGCGGATGAAAGTCTGGAAGCTGTCCCATAGCGAATCGAAAGCCGGCACTTTGTCGGCCACCAACTCGGCCAGCGCCATGCCACCGGACGCCGCCATGACCAGCGGATGCGTCAGTACGTGCAAGGATTCCGGCAGGTGCATGTAGCCCAGATGCGCCAGCACGCCGGCCAGAAAGACCACCAGATACAAGCGCAGACCACTCGCCCAGGCCAGCCCGGCAGAGAGGGCGACGGTCTGGACGAGATCCATTATTTCTTGCCAGCCTTGCGGTCGAGTTCGCGCAAGTGGGCCAGTTTCTGGCCGATCTGCCCTTCCAGCCCGCGTGGCGTCGGCTCGTACCAGTGCGGCTCGGCCATGCCGTCCGGCAGGTAGCTTTCACCGGCGGCGTAGGCCTCGGGCTCGTCGTGGGCGTAGCGATACTCCTTGCCGTAGCCCAGTTCCTTCATCAGCTTGGTCGGCGCGTTGCGCAGGTGTACCGGCACCGGCCGCGAGCCATCCTGCTTCACAAAGGCGCGGGCGGCGTTGTAGGCGTTGTAGCCGGCGTTCGACTTGGCTGCCACGGCGAGGTAGGTGACCGCCTGCGCCAGCGCCAGCTCGCCCTCCGGCGACCCCAGGCGCTCGTAGGTTTCGGCCGCATCGTTGGCGATCTGCATGGCGCGGGGGTCGGCCAGACCGATATCTTCCCAGGCCATGCGGATGATGCGCCGGGCCAGGTAGCGCGGGTCGGCACCGCCGTCGAGCATGCGGCAGAACCAGTACAGCGCCCCATCCGGACTGGAGCCGCGCACCGATTTGTGCAGGGCCGAAATCTGGTCGTAGAAAGCATCGCCCCCCTTATCGAAGCGGCGCAGGTTCTGCGCCATGGTCGCCTCGATGAAGGCGCCGTCAACCGTGGCATGTTGGGCGGCATGCGCAGCCGTGCGCACCTGTTCGAGCAGATTGAGCAGACGGCGGGCATCGCCATCGGCCAGCCCGATCAGCCGGGTGCGTGCCTCGTCGTCGAAAGCCAAGTCGGCCAGGGCCTTGTCGCGAGCGCGGTCGAACAGCTGCCCCATCTCCGCCTCGTCGAGCGATTTCAGTACATAGACCGACGCCCGTGACAGCAAGGCCGAGTTCACCTCGAACGATGGGTTCTCGGTCGTGGCCCCGATGAAGGTGAACAACCCGCTCTCGACGAAGGGCAAAAAGCCATCCTGCTGCGCCTTGTTGAAGCGGTGGATTTCATCGACGAAGAGGATGGTACGCCTGCCCTGCCCCCGCCACATCTCGGCCTGCGCCACGGCCTCGCGCACCTCCTTGATACCGGAAAACACGGCCGACAGCGCGATGAATTCGCAGCTGAACTGTGTGGCCATCATCCGCGCCAACGTCGTCTTGCCGACCCCCGGCGGCCCCCACAGGATCATCGAATGCGGCTGCCCTGAGGCGAACGCCAAGCGCAGCGGCTTGCCCGGCCCGAGCAGGTGCTGCTGGCCGATCACCTCGTCCGGCGTCTGCGGGCGCAACTGCTCGGCGAGCGGCGCAGCACGATCAACGGTGTTCTGGGAAAACAAATCGCTCATGACATAAGGCTCCGGAAAATCGTCACGCGTCCTCCGGACCGATAATCGACAACTTGGGAAAATAACTGCGATAGCGCTTCACGTCACGGGTCAGCAGAGACATGCCACGAACCAATGCGTGAGCGCCAATGTAGAAATCCGGCATGGGCGATGTCTTCACGCCATCGCCAAGCCGATAGACACGGAAAGCCTGGCCTGCAAGAAAAGCGGCATCCCACGGCAAATGCTCTCGCACCAGAGGCAAGCCGGCCAGTGCAGCCTCGAGGTCATCGGCACGTTCATAGCGCGGGCTGATTTCGGCAAGAATCAGGGGATTGATCACCAGCGGCCCGCGCTGCCCCTGCTTTTCCAACTGATCAATCGACCAATCGGCCCACGCCGGATCGTCGGCCAGCACATCGATCAATACACAGCTATCCACCAGCGTGGCAGACAACACGGTTACGCCACAGCGTGGCGATGGCTCGCTAAGCACCGGATTTTCCATTGCCTCAACCACGCAGGAAAACCATGAACTCGTCGGTACTCATGCCCTTGAAGGCCGTCGCATTGGCCGAACCGCGCGCCTTGGCAAAAGCCGCACGAATTCCGGAAGACGCTGGCAGCACGGGTCGAATGACGACATCGCCGTTATCCCGTACCTCGAACTCCACCTCGCCATGCGGGTGCAGTCCGGCCTTTTCCCTTACCGCCAGGGGAATGGTTACCTGCCCTTTGCTGGTGATTTTCATAGGCGACTCCAAAATTCTTACTCTTACCAAAGAGTATTACTCAACCAGCAATCTGTAAAGCGTGCGTTCAGACGCCTCAAATCCTTACCGCATCGAGCGGGGAGATCACGCCACGACCGCCCTTGTTCAGCACATGGGTATAGATCATCGTTGTCGAGACATCCGAATGCCCGAGTAACTCCTGAACCGTGCGGATGTCGTAGCCCGACTCCAGCAAATGCGTGGCAAACGAATGCCGCAGGGTATGCGTCGATGCAGGCTTGGCGATTCCCGCCAACCCGACCGCCGCCTTGATAGCCCGTTGCAAGGCCTGTTCGTGCGTATGGTGACGACGCTCAATGCCACTACGCGGATCAACAGACAACTCACGCGCCGGAAAGACCCAGAACCACCCCCAGGCATTTGGCGCAGAAGGATACTTGCGTGCCAGCGCCTCCGGCATCTGCACACCGGGCCGTCCGGCCGCCTCGTCTCGCTCCCAGAGCCCCCGAACACGCGCCATATGGGCCTGCAGAGCCGGAATGACCGATGCCGGCAGTACCGTCAGCCGATCCTTGCCCCCCTTGCCATGACGCACCGTCAACTCACCCCGCTCGAAATCCACATCCTTGACGCGCAGACGTACACACTCCATCAGGCGCATTCCCGTTCCATAAAGCAAACGCGCCATCAAGGCATGGCTCCCCTCCATCACCGTCAATAACCGCTCCACTTCAGCGCGAGACAGCACGACTGGCGCCCGCTTCGGCTTTTTGGGGCGATCCAGATCGGTCAGCCAAGGCAGATCAACACCCAGCACTTCGCGATACAAAAACAGCAGCGCCGACAATGCCTGCTGGTGCGTCGATGCTGCCACCTTCAACTCAGCAGCCAGATAGCCCAGAAACGCCCGAACCTCATCCGCCCCCATGTCCCTGGGGTGACGGCGACCGTGGAAAGCCACAAAACGACGTACCCACTCGACATAGGAACGCTCAGTCCTTATGCTGTAGTGCTTATAGCGAATTGCTTCCCGAACGCGCCCCAGCAAGGTCGAGGATTGGTTTGTTTCCATGCCGTACCTGCCAACGAAAATTCACTGTATATAAAAACAGTAATTTATCTTAAGCCATATGACAAGTAACTTTGGAGCCGCCATGTTCGCCAGCGTAGACGGCGTGGGTCCGGGATACATGGCGTTTGCGCCGCATATCCTGGCACCGCGCCATGCTTTCGTGCCATCCATCCCAGGAAATAATCTGCCCACCCAGCCGAAAACCCTTTTAAATAGGCCATCTTCAGCTGAAGTGCAGGACAGGATGGATGGCGGTTTTCCAGAATGGATGGCGAAATCGCCATCGACTTTACGTTAGAACTAATTCCAAGCAGGTGGAGAGTGAAGATGGCAGGCGAGGTAAACACACACAATCTTAAGGCAGGGGACACAGTGGTTCTCCGGGCCGCTCCGGGCACGTCATACCTAGTCAACTTGGTCATCGCAGATGGAACAAACATCGAAGTAACAATCACTGGAAACAACCCCTGCACTGTCATTTGTGGTCAGCTTGGAATGAACATAAACGTCAATGACCCGCCTCCTATCGGAATTGATATCGAGCACATCAGTCATGGAAATATCCACAACAAATGAGCTTCTATTCGAGATGGTTATTTCAGCCATAAGTTCTAACCCGGCAGTCAACCGGACCTGCGCGAAAAGCCGCGCAGGCCGGTTACTTCTACGTTATGCATTTTAGGAACAATATGAGGAATATCTATCTAAGCGCAATGCTTACAATTGCTCTGGTTGGTTGCGCGACAAGCAGCGGTGAGCCAATAAAAATGTATCCGGGAGAGGTCTTACAGCATGACCATCTTGTTACGTTGCATCCGCCGAGTATTGGAACTGCCGCTATGGTCTTACGAATTGATGGGGAAACTCCAACAAGTTGCTGGAGTAACTGTATGTTTTTTCGTCCAGTTCAGGTTTTACCTGGCAAGCATAGGTTCTCATCAAATAATCTGAACATGCCAAATGGCCAAGAGAACAACTCCATTATCGTCAAAGCACCCAATAATGACCGCCTCCATGTTCTTACTCCTAAAATCGAAAAACTGAGCTTGTTTTCCAGAGGTTACGAATTCGAGTTTGTTGAGACACTAGAACCAGGTAAGCACTATCAGCTTAAGTTTGCTACAACAACAGCGAACGACTGGTGGGTGAACATGGTTACTTGGTGGGATGAGATTTCGGCAAAGTGACGGGTATGAGCACCGAAACCTTTGTCTAAACCAGACTGCCATCAAAACATAACTAGTCGCTCCACCGGACGGCAACCAGCTACGCTGGCTGCCGTCCGGTGAGCTTTATCGTTGAACTAAACCGCTGACGCGGTGGTAGCGCGCTCGACGAGGGCGCTGTATTGCGGGGCTTCCGGCTCAAGCATTGAGCAGCCCGATCCGATCCTTTTCCTTGGGAATGTTCCCAAATCGGAAGAGGAGAAGGCAATGAGCACACTCAGACAGCGGATGACCGAAGCGATGGTCTTGCGGGGCTTCGCCGAGCGAACCCAAGAAACCTACCTGGCCTGCGTGACGGCCCTGGCGAAGCACTACGGGCGATCACCGGATACGCTGGATAAAGCCACCATCCAGGCCTACCTGCTGCACCTGATCGCCGAGCGGAAACTGGCCTACGCCAGTGTCAATCAGGCTGTCTGCGCCATCCGTTTTCTCTTTGGCGTGGTGCTCGAGCAGCGTGAAGCCCGTTTCGACATCCCGATGGCCAAGGTGCCCACACGCCTGCCGCAGATACTCACCCGCGACGAAGTGGCCCGCTTGCTGAACAGTGCCCGCGACATCCGGGCGCGCACGCTGCTGACCACCACCTACGCGGCCGGCCTGCGTCTGTCCGAGGTCTGCGCCCTGCAAGTCAGCGACATCGAATCCTCGCCCGATCGCATGTGCCTCAAGGTACGCCAGGGCAAAGGCGGCAAGGATCGGTATACGCTACTGTCACCCCGCCTGCTGGAAACCCTGCGCCTGTACTGGCACGTCGCCCGCCCCAAACACTGGCTGTTTCCCAGTCGTGCCGGAGCGCCTCTGGATGGTAAAACGGTGGGACGCTTCTACCACGCAGCCCGTGAGGCTTCCGGCATTCCTCACGGCGGTGGCATCCATACCCTGCGTCATTGCTTTGCTACCCATCTGTTGGAAGCGGGTGTCGATATTCACACCATCCAGCGCCTGCTCGGCCATGGCCATGTCGGTACGACCATGCGCTACTTCCATCTGGCCCGGAGCCATCTGACCGGCACCACACCACCGCTGGAATTGCTGACGCCCGGCTAAGGTGCCGTGACCCCGGCCGGCCTGGCCGAGGCGCTCACCACCTTCGGTCCGGCCTATCTCGCCAACCATGCCTTGCCGCGTGGGGCGGCCAAGGTCTGGCGGGCCATTCTCGCCTGCCGCACGGCGGCGCTGGGCGGGCACGTCGAATCCTGCACAAATTGCGGGACGAGCCGGCACGTCTATCATTCCTGCCGCAACCGGCATTGCCCGCGCTGTCAGACACGGGCCAAGGAAGCCTGGCTGGCCGCGCGGCGACGCGAGGTACTTCCGGTGCCGTATTTCCATCTGGTGTTCACCCTGCCGCATGCGCTCAATGGGCTGATCGGTGCTGCACCCCGCCGGCTTTACGAAACCCTGTTTGCCGCCGCCTCGGCAACGCTCACCGAATTTGCCGGCAGCCCGCGCCATCTGGGTGGGATGCCGGCTTTCTCGCTGGTCTTGCATACCTGGCAACAGGATCTCGGGCGGCATGTCCATGTGCATGCACTGGTGGCCAGTGGTGCTCTGTCCGATTCCGGGGAATGGATTCGTCCGAAGAAGGGCTTTCTGTTTCCGGTTCGGGCGCTGTCGAAGGTTTTTCGGGGGAAGTTCATGGCCGGGCTCGACGACTTGCGCCGACAGAACCGCCTGCCCGACTTTCTTGATTCCTTCGCTTGGCAATGCCTCAAACAGGCCCTCTACGCCCACGACTGGGTGGTCTATGCCAAGCAACCGCTGGGCGGACCGCAAGCCGTGCTGGCGTACCTGGGGCGTTACACGCACCGGGTGGCGATTTCCAATGAGCGTATCGTCGGTATCGCCAACGGTCATGTGGCGTTTCGGGTGCGGGCCGACGCACAAGGCAAGAAGCGGATTGTCCGCTTGCCGGGTGACGAGTTCATCGCCCGCTTTTTGCTGCATGTCTTGCCCGGCGGTTTCAAGCGTATCCGGCATTATGGCTTGCTCTCGCCAGCACGAAAGAAGGTTGGGCTGGCGGCAGCGCGTAGCGCGCTGGCCGTGCCGCCGCCGGAAGCGGCGGTTATCGAGTCGGTGGCCGCATTCCTGCGCCGGGTGGCTCTCCTGGCGTCGATGTGCTGTGCGCATTGCGGCGGACAGTTTCAGGTTACCGCCTCGCTCTTGCCGCTGCCCAGGTGTCCGGCTCGTGGCCCCCCATGAAACCCAGCGGCAAACAGCAGCAACGGGTTTCTTCCCTGGATGGCCCGACCATTCACGGAAGGTTTCGTCCCGCTATTCGCCCTGTGACGATTGCGCAGGGAGGCAGCCAACTTCCGGTCGCATCGTGCTCGCTGAATCGACTTGCAGCAAGGGCAGCGAAGCTTGTACCAGCCAAACTCGCCGGCCTGTTTCATGCCATTCGATTGACTTCGAGCACCCTCTCCTTACAATCCCCATAGCCACCGCCCATCCGGCGGTCCAGTCCAACGAGGTTTATCCGCCGATATGACTTCCTGCCCTCTTCAACCTCGTCCGCGTCGGCGGATAAACGCTATTCGTTAGCCATTCAATTCATCCCATCATGAACCGTGATCGTATATCCACGCTGACAAGTCTGGCTCTGTTGTCGGCTGCCATGGTCATATGGGCTGACATCTTCAATTTCTCAAAGACTGTTTATCTCCCCGAGTGGGCGAAACTCCTACCAAGCCCCATTAATGCTCCCGCCTATCTGACACTGCTTTGCCTGATACCGGCTGCCTTGGCATCGACATCACTGCAACGCGCAGCTCAAAACGTCGCTGCTTCGGTATTTGTCGCTCCGCTATTCGCTATAGCCGCATATGCATTAAACCCAATTCACCAGAACACCTACCTAATTGCTAATGCACTTTTCAGCTACGGGTGGATTGTTCTGTTCCATTGCGCTGTTCCGGCGTTTTTACTTTTGGCAATTCGCCTAGCTGCTCATTACATACAGGCAAAAAAACATGGCTAACATCACAATCCACCGGACCTCCGGCAAGCTGCGCTTGCCTGCGTCCGGTGATTTTCAACGTTAGGGCTCTCATGTCGTACTTCGCTTATGACCGAATGGGCGCATCAATTCAACGCCCCGATGAAAACAAAATGCGAGAGTTGCTGGCGTCTGTCAGCACTAACGACTCCGAGCATCCAGACGTATCGCTAAACCACGAAGAGGGATGGGCACTTTCCTACGGGGCGTCTCACACCATCATCTTCGAGAATGTTGAAACTGGCGCAGGTCCATGGCATATGAAAATCATCCCAGCCGAGGAAGCGCTGAAACTTTGGAAATTACTCGCAAACGGTGACATATCCGCACTCGAAGCAAAGGGTTGGGTCAGTGGCTATGGCAACTAGCCCTAACACTACGGTCGAGGCGCGGCTTCGCCGCTGGGACGCCGTGCCGGCGATGCCGGCCCGTCGCCCCTCACCTTCACGTTAGGCAACGAAAATGTCTCTCTATCTGAAGCGTCGCTGGAATGAATCCCGAGGCGATCAATACGATGCCTGGGGCAAGTCGTGGTGGTATTTTGAAGTGGAACCTGATGGCTCCGCACTTCGGCAGATTGAACAATACGATTCCGGCGTTTTACTACGGTATGGCGCCGAGCAAAATGAGGATGAATATGGCTTCCTCACCGATCAAACTGTTGATGTTCAAGATCCTGAATTCGAAGAGATCAGTGCAGCTGAGTTTGAACTCGTGTGGCATCAATCGAGTGCGCGTAATGTCGAGTCTTGACCAGAACCGTCAGGCTGCAAGCAATCGTAGCGGCCCTGCAAGCTCGTCGCCTAACATTCCAATCCACCGGACCTCCGGCAAGCTGCGCTTGCCTGCGTCCGGTGATTTACAACGTTGGGCGTCTCTGGGAGGCATATGCCATTCGTTAGCTGGTTAAAACGCTCTTTTGGCCGCGCCGCCGAAGGCACAAAAGCTCATCTCGTTGGAACGGCTCAGTTGTTTGGCGCTGATGCAATTCTCCTCGAGCGCATGAAAAGTGCATCTAATGAGGAAAGTGAACGACTATTGTTTGAGAGCATTGATGGGCGACATGGAGCCGAGGTTGATTGGAGAGCATCTCTTGAAGACATTCTGGAAAACCTAGAGTGCCTATCTGACCAAGAGCGCGATGCGCTAACGAAGGTACCGGCAAAATTGGCGAAACAGCGGATTTATGAGGTGCCGCGTCAACTCACGGAACTACTTCAGCCGCCGCTGAGGGCGCTCCGAATCGTGGAAACTTTTGGTGATTCCTACTTTATCTTTCTGGTACCGCCTCAGCTGGTCGAAGCGTTCGATCGTACCAATAAACACTGGACTATCTGACAAATGCCCAACAACCCGCTCCACCGGACCGTCGGCCAGCTTCGCTGCCCGCCGTCCGGTGAGCTTCAACTACAAGGGCTTCCCCATTCTCTGCAAGCGTTCTGAAGTTTTAACGTTTCATTCCTGATCCTGTTCAATATCTGTTCATCGAACCCTGCCGTATCGGTGAGAGAGAAGGTGAAGGACTGCGGTACTACAACCGGTCATCTTGGGCGTTTGCCCGGACCCTGATGAAAGACGCGCGCGGGGGCCTCATTCGTTAGCCGAGAGTGACTTCCTCTCCTGGAGCTAATCAGGCGCTCCCCGCGCGGGTCCAACCCGCTTCACATCAACGTGGCAGTGCTTCGCTGGGCTTGGGCTGCCAGCGATCAGCCGGTGATTCCTTTCCTGTTTTTCTATCGACGCTTTTGCTGTTCAGGCAGTTTCTTCGATTGGTCGATAATCCTCGCCGTAGTGCAATATCGCCCAGGCCAGCCGCAGGTTCTTGGCGGCGATGGCGACCGCCGCTTTCCAGTAGCCGCGTCGTTCAACCAGGTTTCTGGCCCAACGACTGAACCGGTCCTGCTTCTCGCCGAGTCCGGCAAGAACGGCGCGGGCACCCATAACGAGCAGGCTGCGCAGGTAGGCATCACCGGCCTTGGTGATCCTGCCCAGCCGGGCTTTGCCGCCACTGCTGTATTGACCGGGCACCAGCCCGGCCCAGGCGGCGAGTTGCCGGCCGTTCTTGAAGTCATGCCCACCACCGAGACTGGCGACCAGCGCACTGGCTGTGGTCGGACCGATGCCGGGGAGTTGCATGAGTTGCCGACTTCTGGCGTCCTGGCGGGCGGCTTCAGCAATGGCCCGGTCGTATTCTTCGATGCGTTCATTGAGGCGGTCAGCGTGTACGAGCAGGTCGCCGACGCAACGATTGGCCCAGCCGGGGAGAGCTTCAAGGTGGGCGCCGATTTCCCGGCGCAGGCGTTCGACTTTCTGCGGCAGAACAATGCCGAACTCGCTGATCAGGCCGCGCAGGCGGTTGTAGAGCGCGGTGCGTTCTTCGATGAAACCTTGCCGGGTGCGGTGCAGGCAGAGGATGGCTTGCTGATCGAGGTCCTTGACCGGGACAAAGCGCATGTTGGGCCGGGTGACGGCTTCGCAGATGGCAGCGGCATCGGCGGCGTCGTTCTTGCCACGCTTGCCGCTCATCCGGTACGGCGCCACGAACTTCGGGGCCATCAACTTCACGGTGTGGCCGTAGCGGCTGAATTCCCTTGCCCAGTGGTGGGCGCCGGAACAGGCTTCCATGCCGATCAGGCAGGGCGGCAGGTGGGCGACCATTTCGAGCAATTGGCCGCGAGCCACCTTGGGCTTGATGAAAACCGCCTTGCCACTCTGGTCAACGCCATGCAAAGCGAATACATTCTTGGCGAGATCGATGCCTACGGTGACAATATTCATGGACTTCCCCTTTCGTGCAAATGATTCAGTGTGGAAACTCAATCATGGCAGCTCACCCTGCCGGCGGCTTCCGCCGCTACTTCGGGACGGGGAAGTCCCTTTCATTCGTTAGCGGTCACAAGGAGAGCGCATGAGTTTCTGGAAGAAATTATTGGCGACTGTCGGTATTGCATCGCTTACTGTTTCGGCCTCAGCCGCATCCAAACTTGCCGAGCAAGCCGCATTCGCAGCAAATCAGGCAGTCGAAACAGCAAAAAAAGTTGACGGCACCGTCCTCGACTATTCGCCTAACAGCCTGAAAGACATCGATAAAATTGTGCTCGGTATTCGTCGAGGCGGAACCAATCCAGAAGAAGTGAAAGGAATTCTATTTATTCTTGGGGCCTATGTTGGCGAGGTCATTGTCAGAAACATTAAAGGCAGTGAGTGGTCTCAACCGCCAAAAGAAGTTCAAGCTGCAGGTCTAACAGCCATGGGCATTTCCACAAGAGATGGTGTCTTTTGGAACCCTATCGGTAAAGTTCATAAATTACTTATCAACGGTGAGGAAGATAGCGTTGTCCATTTTTACAATGTCATCAAAGACAAAAACCGCTAACAAGTCCTTCCAGCGGACTGCCCGCAAGCGGGCAGCCGCTGAAGTCCAACGTTAGCTGCCTACAAGGGCTTCCCCATTCTCTGCAAGCGTTCTGAAGTTTTAACGTTTCATTCCTGATCCTGTTCAATATCTGTTCATCGAACCCTGCCGTATCGGTGAGAGAGAAGGTGAAGGACTGCGGTACTACAACCGGTCATCTTGGGCGTTTGCCCGGACCCTGATGAAAGACGCGCGCGGGGGCCTCATTCGTTAGCCGAGAGTGACTTCCTCTCCTGGAGCTAATCAGGCGCTCCCCGCGCGGGTCCAACCCGCTTCACATCAACGTGGCAGTGCTTCGCTGGGCTTGGGCTGCCAGCGATCAGCCGGTGATTCCTTTCCTGTTTTTCTATCGACGCTTTTGCTGTTCAGGCAGTTTCTTCGATTGGTCGATAATCCTCGCCGTAGTGCAATATCGCCCAGGCCAGCCGCAGGTTCTTGGCGGCGATGGCGACCGCCGCTTTCCAGTAGCCGCGTCGTTCAACCAGGTTTCTGGCCCAACGACTGAACCGGTCCTGCTTCTCGCCGAGTCCGGCAAGAACGGCGCGGGCACCCATAACGAGCAGGCTGCGCAGGTAGGCATCACCGGCCTTGGTGATCCTGCCCAGCCGGGCTTTGCCGCCACTGCTGTATTGACCGGGCACTGAATCGCCCCGGGAATTGAGGAGGCTCCATTACCTGAGAGAATGGAGCCATGATGAGCAAATCAAACAGATATTCCCCTGAAGTCAGAGAACGTGCGGTGAGGCTGGTACAAGAAGCCCGCAAAGAACATCCGTCGCAATGGGCAGCCATTGAATCGATAGCCCCGAAGATTGGTTGCGCAGCCCAGACGTTGCATGACTGGGTCAAGCGACATGAAGTGGATACGGGCCGGCGCGATGGGATAACCACCGATGAGCGTGAGCGTATGAAAGCCTTGGAGCGGGAGAACAAGGAGCTCCGTCAGGCCAACGAAATTCTGCGGCTAGCCAGTGCGTTTTTCGCGCAGGCGGAGCTCGACCGCCTCAAGAAGAAGTGAGGACATTTATTGACCGGCACCGGGAGACATATGGGGTCGAGCCGCTCTGCAAGCTATTGCAGGTTGCCCCGTCTGGCTATTGGCGTCACGCTGCCCGGCAACGCAATCCTTCCCTGCGGAGCGCCAGGGCGCAACGGGATGAATTGCTGATTCCTCAGATTCAACGGGTTTGGCAGGCCAATTTCCAAGTCTATGGTGTCCGCAAGGTTTGGCGGCAATTGCTCCGTGAGGGAACGCCCGTGGCGCGTTGCACGGTCGAACGGCTGATGAAGCATCTTGGCCTGGAAGGCGTCAGGCGCGGCAAGATCATGCAAACGACCTTCAGCGACACCCGTACGCCTTGCCCGCTGGATCGGGTGAATCGCCAGTTCAAGGCCGAGCGCCCGAACCAACTGTGGGTCTCTGATTTTACGTATGTCTCTACTTGGCAGGGATTTGTCTATGTCGCCTTTGTGATTGATGTCTTCGCTCGTCGTATCGTCGGCTGGCGTGTCAGCAGGTCAATGCGTACCGATTTTGTCCTCGATGCGCTTGAGCAGGCGCTGTATGACCGACAGCCCAAGCGTGACGGGGCACTGATTCATCACTCAGACAGGGGAAGCCAGTACGTTTCCATCCGCTACACCGAGCGGCTGGCCGAAGCAGGCATCGAGCCCTCTGTCGGCAGCAAAGGCGACTCTTACGATAATGCCCTGGCTGAAACCATCAACGGCCTCTACAAAGCCGAATTGGTTTATCACCGGGGCCCCTGGAAAACCATCGAGTCCCTGGAGCTGGCCACCCTGACTTGGGTGACTTGGTTCAATCACACTCGACTCCTCGAGCCCATCGGAAACATCCCGCCCGCCGAGGCGGAGGAACGGTACTATTCACAATCCCTTGTGCAGGCAACGACCGCCTGCACTTAAACCTCGGAGCCTCTACGAA
This sequence comes from Dechloromonas sp. ARDL1, assembly GCF_051122455.1. Taxonomy (NCBI): domain Bacteria; kingdom Pseudomonadati; phylum Pseudomonadota; class Betaproteobacteria; order Rhodocyclales; family Azonexaceae; genus Dechloromonas; species Dechloromonas sp. ARDL1. The sequence continues at coordinate 900,687 of NZ_CP168939.1, read as the reverse complement.
ACCCGGGGCGATTCACACCAGCCCGGCCCAGGCGGCGAGTTGCCGGCCGTTCTTGAAGTCATGCCCACCACCGAGACTGGCGACCAGCGCACTGGCTGTGGTCGGACCGATGCCGGGGAGTTGCATGAGTTGCCGACTTCTGGCGTCCTGGCGGGCGGCTTCAGCAATGGCCCGGTCGTATTCTTCGATGCGTTCATTGAGGCGGTCAGCGTGTACGAGCAGGTCGCCGACGCAACGATTGGCCCAGCCGGGGAGAGCTTCAAGGTGGGCGCCGATTTCCCGGCGCAGGCGTTCGACTTTCTGCGGCAGAACAATGCCGAACTCGCTGATCAGGCCGCGCAGGCGGTTGTAGAGCGCGGTGCGTTCTTCGATGAAACCTTGCCGGGTGCGGTGCAGGCAGAGGATGGCTTGCTGATCGAGGTCCTTGACCGGGACAAAGCGCATGTTGGGCCGGGTGACGGCTTCGCAGATGGCAGCGGCATCGGCGGCGTCGTTCTTGCCACGCTTGCCGCTCATCCGGTACGGCGCCACGAACTTCGGGGCCATCAACTTCACGGTGTGGCCGTAGCGGCTGAATTCCCTTGCCCAGTGGTGGGCGCCGGAACAGGCTTCCATGCCGATCAGGCAGGGCGGCAGGTGGGCGACCATTTCGAGCAATTGGCCGCGAGCCACCTTGGGCTTGATGAAAACCGCCTTGCCACTCTGGTCAACGCCATGCAAAGCGAATACATTCTTGGCGAGATCGATGCCTACGGTGACAATATTCATGGACTTCCCCTTTCGTGCAAATGATTCAGTGTGGAAACTCAATCATGGCAGCTCACCCTGCCGGCGGCTTCCGCCGCTACTTCGGGACGGGGAAGTCCCTTTCATTCGTTAGCCATACCATGGATGCACTGATCGACTTGGTTATGCTGCTGGTGTTTCACTGGCGTCTCGGTTTGTCAGTAGTCGGCACGACCGTTTTAGCTGTTTTTCTCGCCGCCACTCTTCCATGGTTCTCCGGGGCATTTGGTCTTGCGCTTGTTATTGCCTCTGTCGGCTTGGGACTGGTGTGGGAAGGGGCTGCCGAAAAAAAGCGAGCGGAACGCTTCGCCAAGGCGAAAAAGGGTGTGTGAACGCAGTGTCTAACCCTTCGCTCAAGCGGACCCGCATTCTGCGGGCCGCTTACCTTGTTCGCTAGCCGTCACATGAGGCGCTTACTCCTCCTGGCCGCTCTCACGCTTTCTGGTGCGCCTGTCATGTCAGGAGAAATTGCATCTTGGGCCACTGCCACTTCCAAGCAAGAAGGCACGGGGCGCGCAATTATTTTCCGGTACGCCAGGGAATTTCGCGACGGCTTCAAGAAATCCACCTTTCCTGATCGAGTCATTGTGGTTTGGAAGTACAACTCCGACTCAGGCATGCCAGTGCTAAAGGAGCGCGAAGCCATGGACCGAATGGAAGAGCTTCTTGAGCCGCTGGTGGAAAAATCAGGCGTAAGCGTACTTGCGTTGGTATCCACTGGCGAAAACCTCCGCGAATGAATCTTCTATGCCAGAACGGAGCAGGAATTCCTTGCGACGCTAAACAAGGCGCTCGCTGGCCAACCGCGCTTCCCCATCGAAGTGTACGCAGGCCGCGATCCCGAGTGGTCGTCCTATGAGCGCTTACGAAAGGGAGTGCGCGAGTGAAGATGCCGGCTATTCATGCTACCCATGCAGCCAATGTATCCCAACGTATCTTTGCTGCGGTGGCGGCTTTGCCTTTGGAAAACGGTATGCGCGTGCTCGAAATCGGATGTGGCTCGGGCGTGGCGGCAAGGGAAATCATCCGACAATGGCCTGATGTCTGCGTTCTCGGGATTGACCGATCTGCCGCCGCCATCAGGCTAGCGACTGCCGCCTCGCAGGCACAAATCAGATCAGGGCAAATCTCCTTTTTATTGTCCTCAATAGAAGATTTCTCTCTGCGCCCCAACGAACCCCGATTCGATCTGGCCTTTGCACTCCGCGTCGGCGCACTTGATGGGCGGCACCCTAAAGCCGGACTCGTTGCACTCCCGAGAATCTATGCGGCATTGGCGCCAAACGGACGACTTTTCATTGATGGAGGCAATCCTCTTCGCGAGTTGCCGTGCGCCGCCATCTAACCCGCTGTTCAAGCTGGTCGCTTCACAGCCTTTACGGTGGGCTCCTGCAGTTGCCGATTCACCTTGTTCGTTGACCACCAAAACAGCGGCCCAATTGCTCGTATTGCAATGTAGTTGCCGCCATCTGCTTCGGGGGGCTACGACGTTACACACCTGTGCTACCCGGTACGCAAAACGTACCCCACACCATGCTTTTCATGAAAAAGTCATGGTGTGATCTCGAAGTGTTTTGAATTGGGGCAATCGGTACAGCTTTTACTTGAGCCGAAGCCTGTGCTATCAACTAATTGACATTGACGGCAGATATCAGGCTTCGCTATCAGGCGGCAGCAGGGGCTGCGGCACGCTGGTGGCGTGCAGGACTCCAGCGCAGCAACCAAAGAAGAAGACGGCTGCTGCCATGCTGGGCGTCCAGGTGTCAGCCATGCCACGGGTGAAGAAGAACCAGCCGAAGGCAATGATGGCGGGGATCATCATCAGTGCGCAGATCGCGGCGCCGACCAGGGCGATCTTGTGCCCGATGTGGCGCGGCTTGCGGATAATTTCTTCGGTCATTCTGCTTCCTCTACTTTCAACCAGATGGAGCGATTGTCACGGGCATCGCTGGTGCCCACGCTGAAGGCACCACCCTGCTGGCCGGCGGCTTGCCGGCCGCTGCCGCCAAGCTCGATCCACTCGCCGAGGGTGCCGGAAACGGTGGTGGCGAGGCGCTGCGAACTGACGCCCCCTCGGCCGTAGGCGGGATCAAAGTTTTCTGCTTGCTGGGTGATTTCCAGGGTGACGCGCTGGCCATTGATGCGCGGTGTGGCGTAGAAGCCGCTGCCGATGTCGCGATAGACCGAACCTTCCTGAACATAGGTTCCGCCCGGACCGACGACGATCTGGCGCATGGGTACCGCCAACGAGCGACCCACCTGGATGTAGGCGCGGCCGCCTTCGACGGTCTGGACCATCTGCGAGGCGCTCTCGCCACGCACGCTCTTGGTGTCCCACACCGTGGCACCGACATTGCTGCGACGGGTACCGCCCAGTGTGACCTGCCCGCTGACCTCGCCGCCACGGGCACTGTCTTCGGCTTGGCGGTTCTGTGCGATGCGGATAATGAGGCGACGACTCGGACGGTCCATGGCGGCGAGCGCCCGCTTGATCTCGTCACGATTCCGGGGTGAGGCCTTGAGGAAGAGTTGGTCGTTCATGCCGGTCAAGGTGCCACTGGGTTCAAGCAGCGGCAGCAGTGCCGGGATGACTTCGTCGGCCGTCTTGCTGCGCAGCTGGATGATTTCCATTTGCTGCGCGGCAGCGATGCCGATCCAGAGGGCCATGAGGCCGGCAAGCAGGCATTTCAGCATCGTTTTCACGGGCGTTTCCTCATTCGGACGGGATATGTGGCAATGCCAGATATTCCTTGGAGTTCATCTCGGTTAGACGGCTGACGGTGCGCTTGAATTCCCCGGCCTGGGTGCCCTCTGTGTATAACGCATCGGCCGCGCAGTCTGCGGTAGCGATGAGCTTGACCTTGTGGTCGTAGAAGACATCAACCAGCCAGGTGAAGCGTCGTGCTTCCGAAGCCTGATGCTGGGTCATCCGGGGAATGTGCGAGAGCAGCACAGTATGGTAGCTGCGCGAGATTTCGAGATAGTCGTTCTGCGAGCGCGGCCCACCGCACAGGGTCTTGAAGTCGAACCAGATGACGCCATGGCCGCGACGTACCGTGTCGATGTTGCGGCCAAGCACTTCGATGTGGCCGCCCTTCTTGCCTTCCTCACCAGCCACCATCTTGAAGTATTCGAGCATCTTCTTTTCGGCAGCATCATCGGCGGGGTGGTGGTAGATCTCGACTTGCTCCAGTGCGCGCAAGCGATAGTCGATCCCGGCCTCGACCTCGAAAACGTCGAGGTTCTTGTTGAGCAGGGCGATGGTGGGCAGGAAGCTTTCGCGGTGCAGGCCGTTAGGGTACAGCATGTCCGGCGGGTAGTTGGAGGTCATGACGACGATCACGCCATGGGCGAACAGGCCGTTCATCAAGCGCCCGAGGATCATGGCATCGGCGATGTCGGAGACGTGGAATTCGTCAAAGCAGAGCAGCCGGACCTCCTTGGCGACCTGTTCGGCAACCTTGAGCATCGGATCGGCTTCACCCTTGTATTTGTCGAGATCGCGATGAATCTGCTGCATGAAGGCATGGAAGTGAATGCGCTTCTTGCGGCGATAGGGAACGGAATCGTAGAAACAGTCCATCAGGAAGCTCTTGCCACGCCCCACTCCGCCCCAGAAATAGACGCCCTTGGGCGGTTTGGGCGGCGACAGCAGACGCTTGAAGGTACTGCTCCGGTCGACCTTGAAGGCAAGGAGGTTGGTGTACAGCGCCTGAAGCGCGGTGGCCGCCGTCATCTGGGCCGCATCGGCAATGTAGCCTCGGGCATCGAGCAGGGCCTTGTACGCGTCGAGCATGCCCTGGGCGGCGACGTTGAGTTTCTTATGCGGCATTTCCGGGAATCTGAGATGGGGAATAGCGTATTTTGCCAAAGAAAAAGGCGGGTGCGTTGCCGCAACCCGCCTTTGAAGCGCCTATTTGGCGATCAGAAGTTCAGCGTGCGCTTGTCGCAGGCCAGTGCGGCTTCATGCACGGTTTCCGACAGGGTCGGGTGCGCGTGGCAGATGCGGGCCAGATCTTCCGAGGCACCGCCGAATTCCATCGCGACAACAGCCTCGGCGATGATTTCGGAAGCGTTGGCACCGATGATGTGCACGCCGAGGATACGGTCGGTTGCCTTATCAGCCAGCACCTTGACGAAACCAGACGGATCGCCCATGCCCAGCGCGCGGCCGTTGGCCAGGAAGGGAACCTTGCCAGCCTTGTAGGCAACGCCCTCGGCCTTGAGGGCCTGCTCGGTCTTGCCGACCCAGGCAATTTCCGGCGAGGTGTAGATGACCCAAGGAATGGTGTCGAAGTTGCAGTGACCGGCCTGGCCAGCCATCAGCTCGGCAACCATGACGCCTTCTTCGTGAGCCTTGTGGGCCAGCATCGGGCCGCGCACGACGTCGCCAATGGCCCAGACGCCCGGCAGGTTGGTCTGGCAGTGGCCATCGACTTCGACGAAGCCGCGGGCATCGAGCTTGAGGCCGACGCCTTCGGCATTCAGGCCATCGGTATTCGGCACGCGGCCGATAGAAACGATCAGGCGGTCGGGATCCAGCTTCTGCGCCTTGCCGTCCTTGTCTTCGTAAGCGATCGAAACACCCTTCTTGCTCGTCTTGATGTCGCCGATCTTGACACCCATCTGGATGTTCAGACCTTGCTTGGTGAACAGCTTGAGTGCTTCCTTGGCGACATCGACGTCAGCGGCGGCCAGGAAGTCCGGCATGGCTTCGAGCACGGTGACTTCGGCGCCGACACGACGCCAGACCGAACCCATTTCCAGACCGATGACGCCGGCACCGATGATGGCCAACTTCTTGGGCACGGATTCCTGATTCAGCGCGCCTTCGTTGTCCATGACGATCTTCTGGTCGACTGCAACGTTCGGCAGGTGACGGGCCTTGGAGCCGGTGGCGACAATGACCTGCTTCGCCAGCACTTCCTCGGCGCCGACCTTGACCTTCCAGTAATCGCCTTCCTTGCCGACAAAAGAACCGTGGCCAGCCAGGAAGGTAACCTTGTTCTTCTTGAGCAGCATCTTGATGCCGCCGGTCAGTTGATTGACCACGCCATCCTTGCGTGCCTTCATGGTCGGCACGTCGATGGTCGCCTTGCCGACCTTGATGCCCTGGGCTTCGAAGCTGTGGTTGGCTTCCTCGAACAGGTGCGAGGTGTGCAGCAGCGCCTTGGACGGGATACAACCGACGTTCAGGCAGGTACCGCCGAGACGCGGTTCGCCCTTCGGGTCGGCGTAGGGATTGGATTCGGCACAAGCAGCCGAGAAACCGAGCTGGGAAGCGCGAATGGCCGCGATGTAGCCGCCAGGACCGCCGCCGATAACGAGCACGTCAAATTGCTTGGACATGTGTAAACCTTTCAGAATTCAGATGTGCAAAAGCGCCAGCGCCCTTGTGGGGACACTGGCGCCGGCATGCGTCAATTAGACGCCGAGCAGCAGGCGGGACGGATCTTCCAGCGCTTCCTTCATGGTCACCAGACCGAGGACGGCTTCGCGGCCGTCGATGATGCGGTGATCGTAGGACATGGCCAGATAGTTCATCGGACGGACGACGACTTGACCGTTCTCAACCATGGCGCGGTCCTTCGTGGCGTGGATGCCCAGAATGGCCGACTGCGGCGGGTTGATGATCGGGGTGGACATCATGGAACCGAAGATGCCGCCGTTGGAGATGGAGAAGGTGCCGCCGGTCAGTTCTTCGATCGACAGCTTGCCGTCCTTGGCCTTGGCGCCGAATTCGGCGATCTTCTTTTCGATCTCGGCGATGCTCAGCTGGTCGGCGTTACGGATGATCGGCACGACCAGGCCGCGCGGCGAACCGACGGCGATACCGATGTCGATGTAGCCGTGGTAGATGATGTCGTTGCCATCAACCGAGGCGTTCAGGATCGGGAACTTCTGCAGGGCGGCGCAGGCGGCCTTGACGAAGAAGCCCATGAAGCCCAGGCGGACGCCGTGGGTCTTCTCGAACTTCTCGCCGTATTGCTTGCGCAGCGCCATCATCGGGCCCATGTTCACTTCGTTGAACGTGGTCAGGATGGCGTTGGTCTGCTGGGATTGCAGCAGACGCTCGGCAATACGGGCACGCAGGCGGGTCATGGGGACGCGCTGTTCGGTACGCTCGCCAAGCGCAACACCGGTATTCGGTGCGGCGATCGACACAGCAGCCGGGGCGGCAGCGATAGCCGGAATGGCCTTCGGCGCGGCGGCAACGGCGTCTTCCTTAGTGACGCGACCACCGCGGCCGGAACCAGCGACATCAGCGGCGGCAATGCCCTTCTCGTCTAGGATCTTGCGGGCCGACGGGCTGGCGGTACCAGCCGGAGCAGCGGCGGCCGGGGCAGCCTTGGCAGCGGGAGCAGCAGCGGCCTTCGGCGCCTCGGCAGCCGGAGCGGCGGCACCGGCCTTGGCTTCGGTATCGATGCGGGCGATCAGTTCGCCGGAAACAACGGTCTCTCCATCGCCCTTGACGATCTCGACCAGCACACCGGCACCCGGGGACGGGACTTCCAGCACAACCTTGTCGGTCTCGATATCGATCAGGATTTCATCGCGCGCAACAGCTTCGCCGATTTTCTTCTTCCAGGAAGCCAGCGTGCCTTCGGCGACGGACTCGGACAACTGGGGAACTTGAACTTCGATAATGCTCATGTATGACTCCACTCTGCTGTAGTTTTAGTACTCGATCTTGCCCAGCGCGGACTCGATCAAAGCCTTTTGTTGCTCGTTGTGCTTGGCCAGGTAACCCACCGCCGGCGACGAAGAAGCCGGACGCGATACCAGCAGCATCTTCTGCTTGGCGCCCAGCTGGGTGTCGAGGTGGTGACGCGAGGCGATCCAGTACCAGGCGCCCTGGTTGCGCGGTTCTTCCTGCGCCCAGACGATCTCGGTAGCCTTCGGATACCTGGCGAGCTCGGCTTGCAGGGAATCTTTCGGGAACGGATAGAGCTGTTCCAGACGGACGATGGCAATGTCCTTGATACCCTTTTCGCGACGGGCGTTGACCAGATCGTAATAGACCTTGCCCGAGCAGAGGATGACGCGCTTGACCTTCTTCGGGTCCAGATCGTCGACTTCACCGATGACCCGCTTGAATTCGCCATTGGCCAGTTCTTCCAGGGAAGAGCTGGCATCCTTGTGACGCAGCAGCGACTTCGGCGACATGACGATCAGCGGCTTGCGCTGCATGCGGACGGCCTGGCGGCGCAGCATGTGGAAGACCTGGGCAGCCGAGGTCGGCACGCAGACTTCCATGTTCATCTCGGCACACAGTTGCATGAAACGTTCCGGACGGGCGGAGGAGTGCTCCGGCCCCTGGCCTTCGTAGCCGTGCGGCAGCAACATGACCAGACCGCAGGCACGGCCCCACTTGGCCTCGCCGGAGGCAATGAACTGGTCGATGACAACCTGGGCGCCGTTGGCGAAGTCGCCGAACTGCCCTTCCCAGATCACCAACTCATACGGGTTGGCCGAAGCGTAGCCGTAATCGAAGGCAAGCACGGCTTCTTCGGAAAGAACCGAGTCGTAGCACTGGAAGCCGGCCTGCTTTTCTTGCAGGTTCTTCAGCGGATGATAGGTACCGGTATCCCAGCTCGTGCGGTTCTGGTCGTGGAAAGCGGCATGGCGGTGGAAGAAGGTACCGCGACCGACGTCTTCACCGGAGATGCGCACGCCGTAGCCGGAAACCAGCAGCGAAGCGTAGGCCAGGTTCTCAGCCATGCCCCAATCGACCGGCAGCTTGCCCTCGCCCATGGCGGCGCGATCTTCGACGATCTTCTTGACGCGCGAATGCAGCGTGAAGCCTTCGGGAATGGTGCTCAAGCCCTTGGCCAGACGCTTCAGTTCCTTCATCGGCACCGTTGTGTCGCAGGTCTCGATGTAGTTCTTGGTCAGGAACGGGGTCCAGTCGATGGTGTTCGGGTGCTTGTAGCCGGCCAGCACCGGGTTGTACAGCAACTCGCCCTTGTCGAGGTGAGCACGATACTCGGCGATCATCGCATCCGGACCTTCGGCCGGCAGGGTGCCTTCGGCGATCAGCTTATCGCCGTACAGCTTGCGGGTACCCGGATGCTTGGCAATGATCTTGTACATCAGCGGCTGGGTGACCATCGGCTCGTCCTGCTCGTTGTGGCCGAGCTTGCGGTAGCAGATGATGTCGATGACAACATCCTTGCCGAAGGTCTGACGGTATTCGACAGCCAGCTGGGTGACCAGGGCAACCGCTTCCGGATCGTCGCCATTGACGTGGAAGATCGGCGCATCGACCATCTTGAAGATGTCGGTGCAGTAGTGGCCGGAACGATAGTCACGCGGGTCGGAGGTGGTGAAGCCGACCTGGTTGTTGACCACGATGTGCAGCACGCCGCCGACGCCATAACCGCGGGTCTGCGCGAAGTTGAGCATTTCCTGGTTGACGCCCTGACCGGCAACGGCGGCATCGCCGTGCACCAGGATCGGCATGACCTTGGACTTGCTGCCTTCGCCGCGACGAACCTGGCGGGCGTAGACGGAGCCGGCGACCACCGGGTTGACGATTTCGAGGTGCGACGGGTTGAAAGCCAGCGTCAGGTGGCAGGCGCCTCCCGGAGTGGACACGTCGGACGAGAAGCCCATATGGTACTTGACGTCGCCAGCCGACAGATCGCTCTTCTTCTTGCCTTCGAATTCGGCGAAGAGCATCGACGGTGCCTTGCCCAGCGTGTTGACCAGGACGTTCAAGCGGCCGCGGTGGGCCATGCCGACAACGACTTCATCGACACCGAGAGTACCGCCGGTACGGATGGCTTCGTCCATGGAGACGATCAGCGATTCGCCGCCTTCCAGCGAGAAGCGCTTCTGGCCGACATACTTGGTGTGCAGATAGCGCTCCAGCGTTTCAGCAGCCGTCAGGCGCTCCAGGATGCGCTTTTTCTGCTCGGCATTGTAGGAGGGACGCGAACGGATACCCTCCAGGCGCTCCTGCAACCAACGCTTCTCGTTGTAATCCGTCATGTACATGTACTCGACACCGATGGTGCCGCAGTACGTTTGCTTCAGGGTTTCCAGAATATCGCCCAGCTTGGCGTTTTCCGGCAGGCCCTTCAGGGAGCCGACGCTGAAGGTCTGGTTCAGGTCGGCATCGGTGAAGCCATAGAAAGCCGGCTCGAGTTCGTCGATCTTCGGACGGGGCAGACGCTTGAGCGGATCGAGATCGGCCCAACGCGTACCGAGCGAACGGTAGGCGGTCACGAGTTGGCCGACGGCAGACTGCTTTTTGTGCTCTGTCGAGGCCGAAGCCGGTGCCGCCTGGCGGAAACCGCCATCCTTCGCCAGTTCGGCAAAGGCAGCAATCACCGGCGCATGGGCGACATCGCGGGCAACGTAGCCCGGCATCTGGGCCAGACGATCGAAATAATCGCGCCACTCTGCCGGAACCGAGGTCGGGTCATTCAGATAGTTTTCGTACAGCTCTTCCACGAACGGCGCATTGCCGCCGAAGAACATCGTGCTGTCGAACAGTTGGTTCATCGTAGTCATAGGCATCCCCACTAGGGTCATTTTTCTTTCGTAGCTGCTTGCGTGCGGCGCTACAAATCTCCGCAGGTAAAAAAAGGGCGGCCAAGAGGCCGCCCCTTTTTTTCGTTAGCCGCGTTGGGCGAGCGGTACCACGTCGCGCTTGGCGGCGCCGATGTACAGCTGACGCGGACGACCGATCTTGTATTCCGGATCGGTCAACATTTCTTCCCACTGCGTCATCCAGCCGACGGTACGAGCCAGCGCGAAGATGCAGGTGAACATCTCGGTCGGGATGCCGATGGCTTTCTGGACGATACCGGAGTAGAAGTCGACGTTCGGGTAGAGCTTCTTCTCGACAAAGTACGGGTCTTCCAGGGCGATTTTTTCCAGTTCCATGGCCAGCTTGAACAGGCGATCGTTTTCCAGGCCGAGTTCGGTCAGGACTTCGTTGCAAACCTTGCGCATCAGCTTGGCGCGCGGGTCGAAGTTCTTGTAGACACGGTGTCCGAAGCCCATCAGCTTGAAGGAATCGTTCTTGTCCTTAGCGCGGTTGATGTACTCACCAACACGGGAAACATCACCGATCTCTTCCAGCATCTGCAAGCAGGCTTCGTTCGCACCACCGTGTGCCGGCCCCCACAGGCAGGCGATACCGGCAGCGATACAGGCGAACGGGTTGGCGCCGGAAGAGCCGGCCAGACGGACGGTCGAGGTGGAAGCGTTCTGCTCGTGGTCGGCGTGCAGGGTGAAAATGACGTCGAGCGCACGAACCAGAACCGGATTCGGCTTGTACTTCTCGCACGGGTTGCCGAACATCATGCGCATGAAGTTGGCGGTGTAGTCGAGCTCGTTGTCCGGATACATGAACGGCGCACCGGTGTTGTACTTGTAGGCCATGGCGACGATGGTCGGCATCTTGGCAACCAGGCGATTGAAGCTGACGTTGCGGTGCTCGGCGTCCGAGAAGTCCATCGCATCGTGGTAGAAGGCGGACAGTGCGCCAACGACACCGGTCATGACGGCCATCGGGTGGGCATCGCGACGGAAACCAGAGTAGAACTTGGTCAGTTGTTCATGCACCATCGTGTGGTTCTTGATGGTCGTTTCGAAGTCGGTCTTCTGCTTGATATTCGGCAATTCGCCGTTCTTCAACAGATAGGTCACTTCGAGAAAGTTGCAGTTTTCAGCCAGTTGTTCGATTGGATAGCCGCGATACAGCAGCTCGCCCTTGTCGCCGTCGATGAAGGTGACCTTGGACTTGCAGCTGGCGGTGGAGAGGAAACCGGAGTCGTAGGTAAACAAACCGGTCTTGCCACCGAGGGTGCGAATATCGACGCAGTCGTTGCCGTGCGTCGGAGACATGATCGGGAAATCGACGGGAGCCTGTCCATCGATTGTCAAAGTTGCCTTGCGTTCGGTCGTCATGGTGTCTTCCCTTTACAGGTGTTGGTTGTCACTGCACAGCAAAAAAAAGCGGTAAACATTCAAAATTTAGAATGCAAACCTTACTCAACTCTTACGAATCGCCGCCACGACAGGGGCGAATCGAGGATCCTCGCACTCGGTCTTGCCGCTCAGCCAATACCAGAGTTCGTGATCCTCCATGTCCGCGAGCTCCACGAACACCTTTTTCTCTTCTTCGGTCAGCTTCTCGAAACCGCTATCGAGAAAGCGCGTCAGCGTGATATCCAGTTCAAGCAATGCCCGACGGATACAGCGCCAACGCAGGCGTTCGTAATCAGCTCGTTCCATCAGACTGCGCGACGGACCATCATGTCCTTGATCTTGCCGATGGCCTTGGTCGGATTCAGACCCTTCGGGCATACGTCAACGCAGTTCATGATGGTGTGGCAACGGAACAGGCGGTACGGATCCTCGAGGTTGTCGAGGCGCTCGTTGGTTGCCTGGTCGCGCGTATCGGCGATGAACCGGTAGGCAGCCAGCAGGCCGGCCGGCCCGACAAACTTGTCCGGGTTCCACCAGAACGACGGACAGGAGGTAGAGCAGCAGGCACACAGGATGCACTCGTACAGGCCGTTCAGCTCTTCGCGGTCTTCCGGCGATTGCAGGCGCTCGCGTTCGGGAGCCGGATCGTTGTTGATCAGGTACGGCTTGATCGAGTGGTACTGCTTGAAGAACTGGGTCATGTCGACGATCAGGTCGCGGATGACCGGCAGACCCGGCAGCGGGCGCAGCACGATCGGCTGCTTCAGGCTGTCGATATCGGTCAGACAGGCCAGGCCGTTCTTGCCGTTGATGTTCATGGCGTCAGAACCGCAGACGCCTTCGCGACAGGAGCGACGATAGGAAATCGTGTCGTCCTTGGCCTTCAACTTGGTCAACGCGTCCAGCAGCTTGCGATCGGTCGGTTCAAGTTCGACCGAGATATCCTGCATATACGGCGCGTCGTCCTTGTCCGGATCGTAGCGATAGATGCTGAATTGAACCATGCGTTTGCTCATTCTGGACTCCAATTAGTACGAGCGCGTCTTGAGCGCAACAGGCTCGACGGTCAGGGGTTGCATGTTCACCGGCTTGTAGGTGATCGAATTGTCCACCGGCGAGAACAGCGTGTGCTTCAGCCATTCCTTGTCGTTGCGGCCGTTCGGGAACTCGGCAGTATCCGGCGCATCGTCGCGGACGTGGGCGCCGCGGGACTCCTTGCGGGCCTCGGCGGAGATCATCGTGGCCTTGGCGACTTCGATCAGGTTTTCCATTTCGAGCGCTTCGGTACGAGCCGTGTTCCAGGCTTGTGACTTATCCTTGATTTCGAGCTGGCGGGCAGCCTTCTCGACTTCGAGGATCCTCTCGACGCCCTGTTTCAGCATGTCACCGAAGCGGAACACACCGGCGTGATCCTGCATGGTGCGCTGCATAGCCAGGCGGGTTTCGTGCACGTTGGCGCCGCCCTTGCGGTTATCAATGGCGGCGATACGGGCCAGCGACTTGTCGGCGGCATCCTTCGGCAGATCACGGTGGGCCTTGCCGGCCTTGAGATCTTCGACTGCGGAGTCGCCGGCCGACTTACCGAAGACCAGCAGGTCGAGCAGCGAATTGGTACCGAGACGGTTGGCGCCGTGTACCGAGGCACAGGCACATTCGCCGCCGGCGTAGAAGCCCGGCACGACGGCATTCATGTCGCCACCTTGCGGCATCACGACGCGGCCCGAGTAATGAGTCGGGATACCACCCATCTGGTAATGGCAGGTCGGAACGACTGGCAACGGCTCCTTCAGGCAGTCCACACCGGCGAACTGCAGGCCGATTTCGTGGATGCCCGGCAGGCGCTTCATGATGGTGGCCGGATCGAGGTGAGTGATGTCGAGCAGGACGTAGTCCTTATTGACGCCGCAGCCGCGGCCTTCCTTGATTTCGGTGGCCATGGCGCGCGAAACCACGTCACGCGACGCCAGATCCTTGGCGTTCGGGGCGTAGCGCTCCATGAAGCGTTCCTTGCTGCTGTTACGCAGGATGCCGCCTTCGCCGCGCACACCTTCGGTAATCAGCACACCGGCACCGGCCACGCCGGTCGGGTGGAACTGCCAGAATTCCATGTCTTCGAGCGGAATGCCAGCGCGCGCCGCCATGCCCAGGCCGTCGCCGGTATTGATGAAGGCATTGGTCGAAGAGTAGAAGATACGGCCGGCACCACCGGTCGCGAAGATAGTGGCGCGAGCGTGGAAGATCACGACCTGGCCGGTTTCCATTTCCATGGCGGTGACGCCGAGGACGTGGCCTTCTTCGTCACGGATCAAGTCAAGGGCCATCCACTCGACGAAGAACTGGGTGTTGGCCTTGACGTTGCGCTGGTACATCGCGTGCAGCATGGCGTGACCGGTACGGTCAGCGGCAGCGCAGGAACGACGCACTGGCTTTTCGCCAAAGTTCGACATGTGACCGCCGAACGGGCGCTGGTAGATCTTGCCATTGTCGGTACGGTCGAACGGCATGCCGTAGTGTTCGAGCTCGACGACCACTTCGTTGGCCTTCTTGCACATGAACTCGATGGCGTCCTGGTCACCGAGCCAGTCGGAACCCTTGACGGTATCGTACATGTGCCACGTCCAGTGATCTTCCTCGGAGTTACCCAGGGAAGCGGCGACACCGCCCTGCGCTGCAACGGTGTGCGAACGGGTCGGAAAAACCTTGGACAGGACGGCCGTCTTCAGGCCGGCTTCGGACAATTGGATCGCGGAACGCAGACCGGCACCACCGGCACCGACGATGACCGCATCAAACTTCAGAACAGGAATACTCACGCTTACAGCCTCCAGAGAATCGCAGCAGCCCACGCGGTGTAACCCACCAGCGCGGCAATGGTCAGGACGTGCAGGGTCAGGCGCAGGCCCGTCGGCTTCACGTAATCCATCCAGATGTCACGCACACCAATCCAGGCGTGGTAGAACAGGCTGACGAAGAAGAGGAAAGTCAGGAACTTGATGACACCATTGGCGAAGATACCCTGCCAAGCTTCGAAGGTGCCCGGACGGACCACCAGCAGCACGGCGGCGATCAGCACGGAATAGACCGCCATGATGACGGCGGTGGCGCGCTGGGCGATCCAGTCCTTCAGGCCGTAATGAGCGCCGACAACGATACGATTGATCACAGCAGAACCCCCCACAGGACCAGGGTCAGCGGGATGCTGACAGCGAAGACGACAGCCGCGGATTGACGGGCAGCTTCCTTCTCGATGCCGACGTGCAGATCGAGCAACAAGAAGCGAATACCGGCGCAAAAGTGATGCACGAAGGCCCACAGCAAGCCGGCCAAAACAACCTTGACCGGCAGCATGCCGGCAACAGCCTTGAAGGCGGCAAAGCTCTCAGGAGATCCCAGGCTGGCACCGAAGAGCCAAAGCATCACCGGGAAGCACAGGAACAATCCGACGCCGCTGATGCGGTGAAGAATGGAAACCTTGCCAGGCAACGGCAGCCTGATTGTAGTCAAGTCCAAGTTTTTTGGACGTTTCTTGATGGTCATTTCTGCCATGAACGTCATCCCTCGCGTAAAGTTGCGGTTATCCGCTTGTACGTGGTTCGAAAAGAACGGTAATTATACATTCAAAACCCGGCCAAACACGCCACTCCGGGCGCTTTACGGCCTAGTTCAAAAGCATGCCCCTCACCCCAACTCGTTCCGGTAGTAGTGATGCCGCGTACAGTACAAGCCACGACGCCACTCAACCGGTTTATTGCCATAAGTGTATGCAGTCCTCTCGACAAGCAGCAGCGGCTCACCCAACTGGACACCCAGCAATTCCGCACTTTGCCCATCCGCCGGCACCGCTCGCAGACGCTCTTCGGCGTTGATCATGCGAACACCAAATTCACTCTCGAAAAGACTATACAAGGAACGCTCGCCAGCACGCAGCCCCTCAAGCGTCAAGCCGCCAAACAGCTCCGCCAGCAAGAAAATTTCATCCAAAACAACGGACTCGCCCCCAAAGCGAAGCAGCCGTTTGACATGCACAACCTTGTCGCCCACCTTCAAACCCAGCGCGGCGGCAACCTCGGGGGTCGCCAAGACCGTTTCGCAACAAAAGGGGTCGCTGACGGTAGGCATGACTTTCCCGCCATCAGGCACCAAGCGCAAAAAACGATAGAAGGAGCGAGGATCGCTGTGCGTGGCAACAAACGTCCCCTTGCCCTGGCGACGAACCAGCAGATTTTCTGCGGCCATTTCGTCAATGGCCTTACGAACCGTTCCCTGGCTGACATTGAAGCGCACGGCCAACTCCCCTTCACTGGGAATGGCATCTCCGGGCCCCCACTCCCCATGCTCCAGGCTACGGATCAGGAAATCCTTGATCTGCCGATAGAGTGGGCTGAATGTCGGGGAAGCCAGACGAGCGGCAGGGCGGGAAACATCACGAGTCATGGGCGAAATTTCAGCACATTTCGGGAGCAGCGTCCACGAAAAGTTGTCTTATATAAGACAGATGATGAATTGACAGAAAAACGATGAACTTCTAACATCGATAGTCTGTTGTTCCAGCTAACCACGCAAGGTAATAACAAAGCTGGGTGCACACGAAGCCCGCAAAATTTCAACCACGCTGTTTCAATACAGGAGCGATTTATGTCCAAAGCCCCCATGCGCGTTGCTGTTACCGGCGCCGCCGGCCAGATCGGTTATAGCCTGCTGTTCCGCATCGCCTCCGGCGAAATGCTCGGCAAAGACCAGCCGGTCATCCTTCAGTTGCTCGACCTGCCGCAGGCCCAGCAAGCCGTCAAGGGCGTCATGATGGAATTGGACGATTGTGCCTTCCCGCTGCTGGCTGGCATGGTTGCCACCGACGACCCGAACGTCGCCTTCAAGGATGCCGACGTCTGCTTGCTGGTTGGTGCCCGTCCGCGCACCAAGGGCATGGAGCGTGCCGACCTGCTGACCGCCAACGGCGCCATCTTCACCGTTCAGGGCAAGGCCATCGCCGAGAACGCCAAGGAAGACGTCAAGGTCCTGGTTGTCGGCAACCCCTGCAACACCAATGCCTACATCGCTGCTGCCGCCGCCAAGAAGGTCGGCCGCACCAACCCGAACAACTACCACGGCATGCTCCGCCTCGACCACAACCGCGCCCTGTCGCAGCTGGCCGAGAAGACCGGCCGTGCCGTTTCTTCCTTCAAGAAGCTGGTCGTCTGGGGTAACCACTCGCCCACGATGTACGCCGACTACCGCAACTGCGAATCCAACGGCGACAACCTCAAGGCCCTGATCAACGATCACGTCTGGAACAACGACGTCTTCCTGCCGACCGTCGGCAAGCGCGGCGCCGCCATCATCGAAGCACGCGGCCTGTCCTCAGCTGCTTCCGCTGCCAATGCCGCCATCGACCACGTCCGTGACTGGGTTCTCGGCTCCAACGACTGGGTCACCATGGGTGTTCCGTCCGATGGTTCCTACGGCATCCCGGCCGGCATCGTGTTCGGCTTCCCGTGCGAATGCAAGGGCGGTTCTTTCAAGATCATTCAGGGTCTGGAAATCGACGAATACAGCCGTGAGAAGATCAATATCACGCTCAAGGAACTGACCGACGAAGCCGAAGCCGTCAAGGACATGCTGTAAGCTGCCCGCCAATTACCCTCCAAAAACCGCAGCCTGTGCTGCGGTTTTTTTGTCCACTAGAAAAATATTGACAAATACAATTAATTCAACAACATTAACATAATCCCCCCTATTGGAGAGAAGCGCATGGGCAACATCCAATTCCCCCTGGACGAAATGCTGCGTATTCGCGAACTCTCCCGCTACGGCGTGATGTACGAGGAGAAGGAGGAAGCGTTCTGTGACATCGCCCGGATCGCGATGATGTTCGCATCCATGCCACTTGGCGGCGTCAGCCTGGTCGACGACAACAGCGTATGGCTGAAGGGGCGCGTCGGCGTCGAACTCTCATGCCTGGCACGCGAAGGGGCTTTTTGCTCCTATGCAGTCGAGTCCAGCGAAGACATGTTCATCGTACCCGACACGCTGCTCGACAACCGCTTCATCGACAACCCCCTGGTCGCCTCCGAACCGCACATCCGGTTTTACGCGGCGGCCAATCTAGTCGGCCACCGCGGTTATAACCTGGGCACGCTCTGGGTCATGGATACGCAGCCCAGGCAGCTCGACGACAGGCAGCGCAACGCCATGCGTGCTCTAGCCGGACAGGTCGTTCGCCTGCTCGAGATGCGCTACCAGAATGCTGGAACCCAGCTCCCCAACCGAAGTGCCTTTGTCAGCAATCTCCAGTGCGCCCTCAACCAGCAGCGCGGTAGTCAGACCTGCCGCCTGGCAAGTTGTGCCAGGCGCAACGCTGACAACGTCTGCCTGAGCGAAGGGCGCAAGGAACCTTGCATCGTCGGCTGCATCAAAATCCATAATCTGCACCTGATCAATACCGCCTATGGTTCCGACACGGGCCAGGAACTGATGCGCGGACTGACCGCTCGCCTCGGCGAATGGGTGGGCGAACACAATCTGCTTGCTCACCTCGAAAGCGACGATATCGCATTTGCCCTGTTCAGGGGCCCGAACACTCCGGAAGACAAGCTGGAGAAACTGGTTTCCCTGTTATCGCAGCCTATCGAAGTCCGCGGAAACCTGCTTCACATAGCCACCTCAGTTGGCGTCTCCCGCTTCCCTGAATCCGGACTCCATGCCTCATCGCTCCTCGATCAAGCTGCCGCTGCAGGCAGCCGCGCCAAAGAAATCCCTCCGGCTACAGTTCTGACCTTCTTCGACAATCAAATCATCCAGACCGTCCACAATGTCGAATTTCTCAAATCGTTGCCCGAAAACCTAAAGGAACGCCGCTTCGTTCCGTACTATCAGCCGCAAGTGGATGTCACGACCGGAAAGCTGATTGGCTTTGAAGCATTGGCTCGCCTGCGCAGCAACAAGGAAGGACTGATCGGACCGGATCGCTTCATCCGGCCGGCAGAGCAGAGCGGCCTGATTTCTGAGATCGATTTCCTGATCCTCGACCAGGTCTGCCGCGACATGCGCTACTGGCTCGATGAAGGCCTCTCCATCGTCCCCGTCTCGATCAATCTGTCGCGTATCACCGTCGGCACACCGGACCTGCTGCAAACGCTGCACGACACCCTGCAAACCTACCGGATACCGACCGAGCTGATCGAACTGGAAATTACGGAAAGCGGCATCTGCGAAGATCCTGACCTGGTCCGGCAACGGAATTCAGAAATGCACGCGATGGGATTCAAGGTCTCCATCGATGATTTCGGCACCGGACTATCCAACCTCAGCACCCTCAGGGACCTGCGCTTCGAGCGACTGAAGGCCGACCGACTCTATGTGCACGGCGCCTCAAGCAATATATACGTAGGCGGAATCCTGCGTTTCATCAAAGGCATAGGCGAAGTATTTAGCGCCGATGTCATTTGCGAAGGCATCGAGGAACAGGAAGACCTAGACTGGATCATCTCGTTGGGCAGCAGGCTGTTCCAGGGCTGGTACTTCTCCAAGGCGATCGCGTCGGAACGCATCCCCGATCTGCTGCTGCGGCTCGACCAACACTATCGTTCATGGACGACCGGGCACACTCCCCCCAAAGCTCTGGCGGAAGTCCTGCAACGATAAATCCCGCCAAAACGGCAGCGTTATAATGGTGCTTTTCGCCGAGCACTCCTCATGCGCCATCCGAAAGCCGTTCTCTTTGCCGGCGAAAAGCCATTCCCCGTCCTGCCCGCCGTCGATCATTACGCCGGTTCGGAAAAGCTGATGAGGAAGGCCCTGCAACTACAAAACGAGCTCGGCCCGATTTTCGACATTACCTGCGATTGCGAGGATGGCGCGCATGCCGGCGCCGAGCGCGAGCATGCTGAGATGGCAGCCTCGGTGATCATGAGTGATGACAATCGTTTCGGTCGCGTCGGCGCCCGCGTGCACGACGTCACGCATCCCCACTGGCGGCAGGACATGGAAATCCTGCTCGGCATCGCCGGCAACCGCCTGCCTTTCCTCACCCTGCCCAAGCCATGCAGCGCGGGGGACGTCCAGGTGCAGATCGAAGCGCTGCGCGACATCGAACGCCGTTTCGGCGCCGAGCGGCAGATTCCGGTCCACGTCCTGATCGAAACGCACGGCGCCCTGCGGGAGGTCTGGGAAATCGCAGCCCTTCCCGGCGTCGAAAGCCTTGACTTCGGCCTGATGGACTTCGTTTCGGGCCACCATGGCGCGATCCCCGGCTCTGCGATGAAGAGCCCGGGGCAGTTCGACCATCCGCTGATCGCACGAGCCAAGTGCGAAATCACGGCCGCCGCACTGGCCAATGGCATCGTGCCGTCACACAACGTGACGACGGAACTCAAGGACATCGAATTCATCCGCAACGATGCACAGCGCGCCCGACGCGAGTTCGGCTACCTGCGCATGTGGAGCATCCACCCCAACCAGATCGTGCCCATCGTCGAAGCCATGCGCCCCGACTTCTCCGAAGTCCAGGCCGCCACCGAAATCCTGATCGCGGCCCAAGACAAGGACTGGGGTCCGATCCAGCACGAGGGGCGCCTGCATGATCGCGCTTCCTACCGCTATTACTGGGAATTGCTCGATCGCGCCCACGTCACGGGCATGACTATCGCCGACGAAGCAAAGAATCGCTTCTTTGCCTGAAACCCTGCCCATTCTTTTTCGCGACGAGCATATCGTCGTCATCGACAAGCCGCCCAACCTGCTTGTCCATCGCTCGGAAATCGATCGCCACGAAACACGCTTTGCGATCCAGATCCTGCGCGATCAGATCGGCCAGCGCGTCTGGCCTGCTCACCGACTTGACCGCGGCACCTCGGGCATTCTGCTCTTCGGCCTGAACATCGAGACCGCCAGCCTGCTCGGCCGGCAATTCGAGCAAGGCCTGGTCGACAAACGCTATTGGGCCGTCGTACGGGGTCATCCACCTCCAGCCGGCAGCATTGATCACGCCTTGACCAGACAGCGCGATGCCTACGAGTATCATGGAAACCAATGCAGCACGGAAGCGCAAAGCGCACTAACGCACTACAGAAAACTGGCCGAAATCGAACTCCCGTTTGCCGTCGACCGCTATCCGAGCAGCCGTTATGCGCTGCTTGAGCTCGAACCCATCACCGGGCGCCGCCACCAGATTCGCCGCCATCTCAAGCATATCGCCCACCCGATCATCGGTGATGCGACCTACGGCAAGGGGCGCCACAACCGCTTTTTTGCAGAGACACTGGAGTGTAGGCGACTGCTGCTGGCCTGCGTCGGCCTCACCTTCAATCATCCAGTCGGCGGCCAACGGCTCGAAATAAAGCAGCCAGTATCCGGCGAATTTGCCGAGATACTGGCTCGCTTTGGCTGGCCCAGCGCTTAATAGCCGATAGAGCCCTCGAGTTCGTTGAGGTGTTTCATCTCGCGCTCCAGATCGACCATATCCTGCCCCAGCGCATCGCGGGCCGATACCATGCCAACAGGGACACCATTCCGGTCAACCACCGGCACGTGGCGGAAACCGCCTTCAGCCATCATGTACAAGGCGTAGGCCAACGGCTTGTCCACGCCGATGGTCTGCGGGTCGCGCACCATCACCTGCTCCACGCGGGTCGCATCCGGATCCACCCCGGCCGACAGGATTTTGTTCAACGCATCGCGCTCGGTAAAGATTCCCGCAATACGGTTGTTGTCCACCACCAGCAGGGCGCCGATCTTCCGTTCGGTCATCTGTCGGCAGGCGGCGCGCACGGTCATGTCCTTGCTGGCGGTTACGAGGCCGCGGCCATCGAGCATGTCACTGATCATTCTTCTCGGCATGATTGTCTCCTTTATTGTCGGTGCGAGTTCCGTGGCTCCCATCATGCAGGATGCCACGGCGCTTGCACAGATTACATCGACTTTATGACAGTTATTGCAATGATCACAAAAATTATGACCATGCCGATCAGTTCAATGAATTCCAAGCCCTATTTCGGCAATTCGTACACGACCCGAACGCGGGCATCAGCCTTGGATAGCTCGATAAAACCGATACCGCCCGGCTGGGAAACCACCATCCTTAATACCTCTTCCGGTGTGGCGGCCCGGACCGGAGGCTGTTGGCGCCCCGAGAAAACTTGGCGCGACCAATAGGCATTGACCTCGGACAAATCCTTGCCGACCAAGGCGCTGTAAAAACGCGCCCTGTCCGGGTGGCTGTCGGCCATATCGACCGGCTGCGCCTCAAGCCCGTTGAAGAACTGCCGGGTACGCCCGAAAAAAACGTTGACCACCTCGTTCCGCGACATCGCGGCGACACCACTGCGCGCGTTGACGACGACAACCAGTTGGGCATGCACCCCTCCCGCCTGCACCAACATCCAGGCCATCAAACAGAGGAGGAAGAAGCGACGTATCGGCATGGCCTCAGAAAATGAAGTCGAAGGTCACGGTATAGACGTCCATACGCCCCGACCACAAGCCGCTGGCAGGATCGTTGCGATAGGGAAAAATCGAGCTGGGCTCACCACGAATGGCATCCCACTGCGCCTTGAGTGCCATGTTGCGTGCGAAATCCCAGCGCAATCCGACAATACGGGTCGACTGATCCACATGGGCATCCGCCATGATTTTCGCCTCGATTGCCTGACGCCCGGAAGTATTCCGCTGCACCGAGCGAATCCATGAATAGCCAAGATAGGGCTTGACCTCGCCAACCCGATACCCAGCCAGGACATAGCCCCCCTCCGAACTTTCGAATGAATTGCTTCCCTGCTCGATGCGGTTGAGCATCAACTGCAGTTGCAATGGCCCCCGGTCGTACACCGCGCCCAGAGAATAGTAATCCGAACGCCGGTCACGGGAACCGAGGTAGTGTGCCGAGGTTGCCGGGTCGGGCGAGTAGGCCTGCAGCATGTCGCCTATGGGCAAGTCGTTCTTGAACGTGATGTTGGCGTAGCTCGCCCGTATCTGCCAGGCGGCGTGCTGGTACTCAACCGACGCGCCGGTCATCGGTGAGCCGTTGATGTCCCACTGTCGATCCGCCAGCGGAATCTGGCCATTGGAACGCCCGTAGAAAACCTTGAGACGAACGAGGCTCTCGCCAAGGGACCAGGCATAAGCCGCATCGCCGCCATTGATGCTATAGAAGGGCAGATACCAGAAATAGTCGCCGGGCGGACGCACCGTCAGGTAGGAATAGCCGATCCAGCGCGAATCGGCCAGCATGAAGAAATCGGTACCCAGACGCCCCAGGCGCAAGGTCGCACTGGGTGTCGGTTCGTAGCGAAAATAGGCCCAGGCAACCTCCGGATTGTAGGTACGGTCGTAGCGGTATTTAGCGGTTGCCTGGACCACTGCCGACAAGCGGGGATTGATCTGCCATGCCCCCTGCAAGCCGAACACGCTATCGTTGCGGCCATCCCAATGTTTCTTGACGCCGCTCGGCTGTGACAAGTCGCGGACGAACTCGACCTGGTCGCTCGTTGTCCTGGCCATCCCGAGGGTTCCGAATCCGTTCAGGCTGAATGCCGAAGCGTCTTCGGACGCCACGGCAAGAGAAGAAAGCGCCAGCAGGCCGCAGGCAGCAAACAAGCGTCTGCATCCACCTCCCAACACGCTCCCCTTCAGCATTCGCGCAAAACGCATGACCATCCGGACTTGAAAAACCTGCACATCACCTCGCCGCAAGGACGAGGCGACAAATAGTCAATCTTGCGAGAGAGTCGGCAGCGCGATCTTGTTATCCGTGCTGAACTGGTAATCCTTGAACACATGCTCGGCCGACAACACCTGGTATTGGCCGTCGCCCAGCTTGTGCGTCGTATCCTTCAGGCGATAGGTCAGGTGGCCACAGGTCCAGATCTCGAAGTTGCGCATATGGGTACACAGGCAGGTCTTGTCCCATACCTTGACCTTTCGTGCTCCGGGGTTCGCAGCGACTTCGCGGTTATACGACGTGATGTAGGCGCATTTGCCGTTGGCGTCGAGCAGGTAACCGTAGGCTTCGCAATTCGGGCGGATACCGTCGCCGATGCCCGGGCTGGACTTGATCATGCGCATCGGATAACCGGTCGGCGAAATCTGGTTGACCTCGATGTCGTCTTCGTCGGCCTTGAAGTATTCCTGCTTGGCGTCATCCGGCAGACCGCACTCGCTGGTCACCGTGAAACGCGTGGCAACCTGAACGCCCGCAGCGCCCATTTCGAGGAAGCCGGCTGCGTCGGAACCGGTGAAGATGCCGCCAGCGGGCAGGACGGGAATATTCAGGTTTTCGTCCCGGAGGTACTGGAGCACTTCGGCGACGATGGTGGCAAGGTCGTATTGCGCCCAGTCCATGCCGAAACCGAGATGGCCGCCGGCGAGCGGACCTTCGACGACAATGTAGTCCGGCAGACGGTTGGTTCGGGCGCTCTTCTTCAGGAACAGCTGCAACGCGCGGACCGAGGACACGATGATGCCCAGTTGCACGTCGCGGAAGCGCGGATGATCCTCGATCAGCGCAAAGGAGCCCAGATGCAGTCCGGCGGCCAGCGTGATGCCGTCGATGCCGGAATCCATCGCTGCCGTCATGCGGACCTTGAGCGTCTCCTTCGGCGCGTTCATGGTCAGTTTTTCCATGCAGTTGATGAAGACCAGTCCGCTGCCCTGCTTGCGGCTCATGGTGGCTTCGACGTGCAGCCGGGTGGCTTCCTCGAGACGGCCGAGGTCGAACTTGACCGCCGACTTGTCCTCGTTCTGGACGTTGTACTTGTAGAGCGCGAGCTTTTCCTTGACGTGCTTGGTTTCATAGCGGCGATCGGAAACGGTGTTGATCATCGCATCCGAAATGTGCCCGACACCGCCCAAACGGGCAGCCTCCAGGGCCAGGTCGGCCGTCGAAATATCAACCCCCATGCCACCGATCATGATCGGCACGAGCTCGTGCTTGCCAAGCCGCAAGCGGAAATCATCCACACGCTTCATCTTTGTCCTTATGGAAATCAGCCGAACAACCCCTCACCCTCGGCCAAGGATGGGATTTTACGCCATTGTGGGAAACGATGCGTGACCAGCCCGGTATAAATCAAGTTAGCGATTCGCGACTGTCGTTAAACTTGCCACTTCGATTGTACTTTTTTCCTCCGGTTCATCATGTTTTCACCCACCCCCCCGCTCTGGCTCGTCGGCTTCCGCCCCTTCTTCGCCCTCGCCTGCCTGGCCGGCATGCTTTTCCCCATCGCCTGGGCGCTGATGTTCAGTGGCAGCCTGCCAGCCCCGAACGCACCGTTCACCTCGGTGCAATGGCACGCTCACGAGATGTTCTTCGGCTTCGGCTGGGCTGTACTGGGTGGATTTTTGCTCACTTCGACCAAGAACTGGGTCAACATCCGTGGCTATCACGGGCCGGCCCTGATGCTGCTCGCCGCAGCCTGGCTCGTGGAGCGCCTGGGCATGAGCTTCGGTGGACAATGGCCGTTGCCGGTCGCCATGCTCGCCAACAATGCCTTTCTCGGCAGCATCGCCGCCATGCTGCTGTTGACGCTGGTCCGTTACCGCAGCCAGGACAGCTACCGCGACAATGCCTTTTTTATGGTCATGCTGCCAGCTTTCCTCATCGCCAAGTACCTGATGCTCTACGGCAACGATTTCCAGGCGGGCTACGGCATGGCCATCGCGCTGTTCCGCGTGGCTTTTCTGGTCATGCTCGAACGCACCCTGACCGGCTTCATGAAGGCGGCCTTCCAGACCCAGATCCTGCGCCAGCCCAGGCTGGACATGCCGATCAAGCTGCTCGGCCTGCTGCTGGTGCTCGAACCCTTCCTGCCCCGTCCGCTGACGACCGGGTTGTCGCTGGCGCTTGCCATCCTGCTCGTCATCCGCTTCGTGTTCTGGAAGCCTCACCTCGCCTTCAGGCGCATCGACATCGGGATCATGTACATCGGCTACCTGGCCATCGTCAGCCAGTTGCTGATCGAGGCGCTCGGCCATGTCATGAACTTCGTGTGGGTCGGATCGGTATCGGTGCATCTGTTCACCTTCGGCGCCATGGGCTGCGTCATCCCGGCCATGATCATCCGCATATCGAAGGGCCACACCGGCCGCAAGGTCGTCTTCGACGGACTCGACCGCGTGGTGCTGTACATCATGATTCTGGCGCTGATCGTCCGCGTCGCCGTACCGCAGTTCGCGCCCGGCGCCTACATCGGCATCGTCCATGCCTCGGCAACGTGCTGGCTGATCGCTTTCGGCACACTCGCCTGGCGCTACATCCCCATCCTGATGCAAGCCCGCATCGACGGCCGGGAGCATTGATCGCCGCGGCGTGGGACAATGGCGGCCCGTTTCTAGGAAACCCGCCATGCACCCCCGCAACGAGAATGCCGATGGTTACGACCTGGCCGTACTGACAGCCACCTCCGCCGCACTGGCCAAGTACGTCAAGACCACGCCCGCCGGCAAACCGACCGTCGATTTCGCCAACCCGGCTGCCGTCAAGGCACTCAATCGGGCGCTACTCATGCACCACTACGGCGTGAAAGGCTGGGACATTCCTGCCGGCTACCTCTGCCCCCCCATCCCCGGGCGCGCCGACTACATACATGCGCTAGCCGACCTGCTCGCCGACGGCAATGCCATCCCCGCCGGCCCCGGCGTGCGTGGGCTGGACATCGGCACCGGCGCCAATCTCGTCTATCCGCTGATCGGCCACGCCGCCTACGGCTGGTCCTTCCTCGGCACCGACATCGACGAAGCGGCGCTGGCCAACGCCACCACCATCCTCGGCAAGAACCCGAAAATCGCCGCCGATGTCGAACTACGCCACCAGCCGGTGTGGGACAACATCTTCACCGGCCTGCTGCGTTCCGGCGAAAACTTCGACTTCACGATGTGCAACCCGCCCTTCCATGCTTCGCCCGACGAAGTCCTCTCCGTCAGCCAGCGCAAATGGAACAACCTGAACAAGCCCGGCGCCAAAAAAGGCAGCGCGCAGCCCCGCCTCAACTTCGGCGGCGGCGGCACCGAACTTTGGTGCAATGGCGGCGAGCGCGGCTTCGTCAAAACCATGATCGAGCAGAGCACGCAAATCCCCAAACGTGTGCTGTGGTTCACCACCCTGCTCTCCAAGGCCGACAACCTCACGCCGCTTCAGGCCGTGCTCAAGAAGGCCCGCGTCGTGGATACCCGCATCATCGACATGGCCCAAGGCCAGAAGCAGAGCCGGATCGTCGCCTGGAGCTTTCTCAGCGCGGGTGATCGCTCGAAATGGGCAAGGGAGCGGGCGACGAAGCACCCGGCAACGTAAAAGCCACAACGACGTGCTGCACTGCCGGGATAGCTACGCCACTCCGGGAGGCGGCGTGTTTTCGCCCTCCTCGCTTGAACGCGACAGGTATTCGGCCCACAGATGGCCGTAGCGATCGTCGAATCGCGCATCCAGCAGTTCGACGCCGGCAAAGCGGTCGACACGAAAGGTACGGAAGGTCTGGCGCAGTTCGCACCAGGCGCCGAGCGTCCAGCAGCGCCCCCAGAAGACGAGGCCGAGCGGCCACAGGATGCGCTCGGAACGTTCGCCGTCGCCACGCCGGTAGGCGACGCGGACCTTGTGTCCGGACTCCATGCCATCGCGCAAGGCGGCCATCGGTTCGCGCAGCGGCTCCGGCTGCAGGCAGTCCGGGGCGAGGTAGCGCCGACTGCTGGCGGCAATGCGTTCCTCGAGATCTCGCGGCAGCACCGCCTCGATACGCGCCATGGCGGCATCGGCAGCCTTGCCCAGCGCCGGATCGGTCCACGCGCGGACCAATTTGGCGCCAATGGCGAGAGCAGCGAGTTCGTCGGCGGTAAACATCAGCGGCGGCACTTGGTAGCCACGCCGCAGGCGGTAGCCGACACCCGCCTCGCCATCGATCGGCGCACCGGCCCGGATGAGGTCGGCGATGTCGCGATAGACGGTACGCTCGGATACCTCCAAAGCCTCGGCCAAGGCCCGGGCGGTGACAATGCGACCGTGGCGCAGCATGAGAATGATCTGGAACAGGCGATCGGCTGGGCGCATCGACGACAACTCCCGGGAATGGCGGCTGGATTTCAGCATAGCACGCGCTTTCTCGCGGCCCACGGGGTCTCCTGACACCACGTTGTCAGGAGGGGCAGCGGATGATGCATGCAACGCCGGCAAACAGTCGGCGCCCCCCCCCAAGGAGAAAAGCATGAACACCCTGATCTGCTGGTTCGAACTTCCCGCCGTCAACCTCGACCGTGCCGAGGCTTTTTATCAACGCGTGCTCGGCACGACTTTTCGCCGCCAAATCTGCGGCGGCCATCCGATGGCCATCTTCGCCTACGACGACAAGATGCCCGGCGGCGCGCTGGTTACCATGCCGCAACTGGAACCGCGCGACAATGGAACGCTGATCTACCTGAGCGTGGACGATCTGGACGCGGCGCTGGCCCGGACACAGGCCGCCGGCGGCCGGGTCGCCATGCCGCGCCTGGCGCTGGGCCAGGACGAGCAAGGCAAGGACATCGGCTTCATCGCGCTGATCGTCGACAGCGAAGGCAACCGTGTCGGCCTGCATGCCCTGAGCTGAGCACTCTTACCCCCAGTAAAGGGCATTCGACCCGCCCGGCAATATGCCGTGGCGGGCGAGATGCCAAAGACCCCAAGGGAAAACGCGTATCGGCAAGCCTCAAGAGCCGCCGAAAAAGAGGAAGCATGGCACCCGGTATAATGAGCGTCCTTTATGTTGCCGGTGTCTCCCGTGTCCGACCGTCTTGCCGTTCTCCCCCAATACCTGATTCCCAAGCAAGCCCTCACCGTTCTGGCCGGCAAACTGGCCTCGGCCGAAGCCGGCGCGCTGACGACCTCGGTCATCCGCTGGTTCGTAGGCCGCTACAACGTGAACATGGCCGAAGCGGCCAATCCCGACATCGCCAGCTACAAGAGCTTCAACGAATTTTTCACCCGGCCGCTGAAGGACGATGCCCGCCCGCAGGCCGAAGCCGATTTCCTGTGCCCGGTGGATGGCGCGATCAGCCAGTTCGGCGCCATCGCGCGCGACCAGATATTCCAGGCCAAAGGGCATTCCTATTCGACCACCGCGCTGGTCGGCGGTGACCGCGAACTGGCCGCCCGTTTCGAGAACGGCAGCTTCGCCACGCTCTATCTCAGCCCGCGCGACTATCACCGTATCCACATGCCCTGCGATGGCCGGCTGACGCGGATGATCTACGTGCCCGGCGCGCTGTTTTCAGTTAACCCGACCACCGCCCGCGGGGTGCCCGGACTCTTTGCCCGCAACGAGCGCGTGGTCTGCCTCTTCGAAACGGCGACTGGCCCCTTTGTACTGACCCTGGTCGGTGCCACCATCGTCGGCAGCATGGCGACCGTCTGGCACGGCGTCGTCAATCCGCCGCGCCCGGGCGTGATCCGCGAATGGCGCTACGACGAGCAACACATCGTGCTCCGGAAAGGCGAGGAAATGGGGCGTTTCCTGCTCGGCTCGACGGTCGTCATGCTCTTTCCGCAAGGCCGCCTCTCCTTCAACCCCGATTGGTCACCGACCCGGCCGATCAGAATGGGAGAAGCGATGGGATACAGCATTTAACAAAAAAATACAAAACATCAAATAACCGCTATTTGCCAAAAACACACCACCCCCTATACTACTTTAGTAATAGGGGAGATATATGCATTCCTGGTCGCTCAAAACACGTTTCTCCGTCGGGGTAGTGCTGCTATTTTTCGTGGCATTGGCGGCCATCCTGCACGTTGTGCTGGATACGCTGCAGAACCGGTTTCAACAACTGATCGGCGACGATGTCGCACTCCTGACCCAAACCCACGCAGACATGCTGGATCGCCGTTTCGAAGCGGCAACGGAGATGCTGCAGACCATCGCCGCCCATGCACCGGCCGCGGCCTTCGATAACCCCAGCGCGGCCCATGCCTATATTGGCACCCAGTCAGCGGGCCTGAGCGTTTTTGACCTTGGCCTCTTTATCGCCAACAAGGATCGCATCCTCATCGGCGTCAACACGACAGACCCTGTTGCCGCCCAAAAACGCCTTGGCAAGCTCACGGGGGCTCCGGATGCCGACTACCGGGCGCGGGAAAGCCACCGGCCAACCTTCTCCGCCCCTTATCCCTCTCCGTCCTGCAATGGTTGTCCGGCGGTCGCCCTGATCATCCCGATCTTCAGCCGTGACGGAGAGCATCGCGGATTCGTCACCGGCGCCCTGCGCCTCGATGGCAACAACTTCCTGGCTTCGCTGAAAGATGTCCACATCGGGAAAGGCGGTTATTTCTTCATGCTGACGCGGTCGCGAACCATGCTGATGCACCCGGACCCGATGCGTGTCATGAAAACTGCGACCAAGCCTGGGCAAAACAAGATCATCGACAAGGCACTCGATGAAAACTTCGAGGGGAGTGGCACCACCGTCAACAGCACTGGCACGAAAATGATTGTCGGAATACGTGCCATGAAAAGTACGGGCTGGCTGCTGGCGGCCAACTTCCCGGTCGCCGAAGCCGAGCAGCCGTTTCGCGAAACCCGCGACCGGGTCTTCTTTCTCGCTGCCCTTGCCGGACTCGGCCTCCTCAGCCTGGCGTGGTTCATGGCGCAACGCTCCCTGGCGCCCTTGTCGCGCCTCACCGAGCACGTCGCCCGCCTGACGAACCAGGTTGAAAAAACACCGATCAACTTGCAGGCGACGGGTGAAATCGGCACGCTGGAAAAGGCATTCAACGAGATGCTCGCGGTGCAGGAACGCCAACGCCAGGAACAAGAACGCGCCGAGGCCGAAGTACGCGACCTGAATGCCAACCTGGAGCGCCTGGTCGACGAACGGACTATTGCGCTGGCCAACACAAATCGGGAACTGGAGCAAACCATCCAGACCTTGACCGATACCCGCCAGGACCTGGTTGAAGCAGAGAAGCTGGCCGCCCTGGGTGCGCTGGTCGCCGGCATTGCCCACGAACTGAATACGCCGATTGGCAACTGTGTTCTGGTCGCCTCGCGCCTGAGCGACGAAACGACAGCGCTGCAAACAGAAATCGACAAGGGCCAGCTTCGCAAAACAACCCTCTGCGAGCATATGGACAAGCTCGACACGGCGACGCACATCCTGCAACGCAATCTCGACAAGGCAGCCGAACTCATTGCCAGCTTCAAACGCGCCGCCGTCGACCGGACGAGCGACGCCCGCCGGGGTTTCATGCTGAGGGAAACGTTGAACGACACGGTGGTCATGCTCACCCCTAGCCTGAGACGCGGCCATTGCACCGTCGTCACCGACATCGACGGCGATATCCCGATGAATGCTTATCCCGGCAGCCTGAACCAGGCCGTTTCCGCCCTGCTGGAAAACGCCATGATCCACGGCTATGGGGAAAGCGGCGGTGAAATACATTTGTCCGCGAAGCAGGAAGGCGACAAGGCAGTGATCGTCATCCACGACGACGGCGCGGGCATCGCCGAAGAAAACCTCGGACGCGTTTTCGATCCTTTCTTCACCACCCGCTTCGGAAAAGGGGGAAGCGGCCTCGGATTGAACATCGTCTACAACAGCGTGACCGGAATCCTTGGCGGGAAGATACGCGTTGAAAGTCGGCCCGGCCAAGGTTGCACCTTCACCTTGACGCTCCCTCTGGAAGCACCCGTAGCGACCTAGACAGGCCCTACTGGAATGCCCCCGGTGCAAGCAGGCTGCTCGGCTGCATCCGGCGGGTTCCAGCCGGGAAAACAAACTCGGCATCGGGCAGCAGCGCCATGGCCGGCGCCATCCCCGGCGGACTGACCATACCGCGCAGTGGCGACAGGCTGGTCAGTTTCAGCGGAATGCCGCCCATCTCGACCAGTTCGTGCCGTACTGCAAAACGGTTGCCTTCGAATCGACCTTGCGCCGGCTTGTGGAGATCGCCCACCCCAACGATCAGGTTGTTCAGCAGCCAAACCTCAAGATCGCCGCCCATCCTGTCGGTACGCACGTTGACGAAAGTGCCTGCGTAGGCGTCGTTGATCAAGGTGTTGTGCGCCATGTAGAGCGCATTCTCCGGCCATTTCGGCCCATCGGCACCATAGGAAACGAGACGCGGATTGTCGGTCCCGGCACTTTGGCCGATGGTATTGCCGACCACGTAGGCAACACCGCCATTGGGAAACTCCAGTTCGTAGGACGACTTGCCGCCAGCCCCATCGACCAGCATGTTGTACAGGATGTAGTTCTCGCGCGCCCGCGACTTGACGAGATGGCCCAGATAGCCATTGGAGAAGCGGCTACCCCTCAGCGTGAATTTCCCGATTGCGCCGACGTACAGCAGATGGTGCAGATCGCCCGGGGTTCGCGGAGCATCGCCGAACTCGCTGTCGTTCACCTCAAGACTCAAGTCGCTGCGGTTCGCCGTCAGGATGCCTATCTCGTTGTCAAAAAACGCGCAGCCCCGCACGCTCAGGCTGCCCTTTTCAAAACGGATTCCGGCACCGTTCAGGTCGGCGCCGCGCACACCGCGAAATTCGATGTTCTCGATCCGCAACTTGCCGCCGCGCACCACCCAGATCGCCTTCCCCTCCGCATTCTTGCCGTCGGCCAGCATGACCGGCCGTTCACCGGCACCGCGGATCACCAGGTTGTTCTGCGTCCAGACGGCCGGCTGCCCGCGATAGAGGCCGGGACGAATCTCGATCACGTCGCCATCGCGCGCCTGTTTGGCGGCCTCGGTGATCGAGGCGATTTTCTCGCCGGGACCGACGACCATCGTCGCCGGCACGGCTGCCTCCATGGCAAGCGCCGCTTCCGGGCGAGCCACCAGTCGTCCGTCGGCCCCCCGGCGAATCTCCCCCAGATAGTCCGGCGCCGGCGGCAGCTTGTCAGTCGTCTGCGCCAGCGCACTGCCCAGGAAAAGCCATAACCAAAGGCTGCCCGCAGGCAGCACGCGTGCAATCGATCGAACCATGGCGGGCCGCTCCGCGCGAGAAATGGGGAAGCAGCCATGAAACGGCGCCATGATGCATTTGTCAACCGGGCACTCCGTGGCAATATCTGCCTTTCGCCGCCGATCTCCGACTGCCCGCAACATCGGCCATCCCGGCTTTTCTCCCACCCCACAGGAGCCCTGAATGACCCTCACTGCATCTCCCCTGAAAACAGCCTTCCGTCGTCTGGCCGTCGCCGGGCTGTTCGTGCTCGGCAGCAGCCTGGCGATTGCCGAAGCGCCGCAGCAGAAAACCCAGGTTCCCGGCTACTACCGCCTGATGCTCGGCCAGTTCGAAGTCACTGCCCTCTACGACGGTGCCATCGACCTCGACGAGAAGCTGCTGAAGAACATCGACAAGCGCGACATCCAGCGCCTGCTCGCCCGCGAGTTCCTGAAAGGCCCCAAGGTGCAGACCGCCGTCAACGCCTACCTGGTCAATACCGGCAACAAGCTGATCCTGGTCGACGCCGGCGCCGCCAAGCTGTTCGGGCCGGGGCTCGGCAACATCGTGGACAACCTCAAGGCCGCCGGCTACACCCCGGAGCAGGTCGACACCGTGCTTATCACCCACCTGCACGGCGACCACATCAACGGCCTGGTCACCCCGGACGGCCAGCGCGTCTTCGCCAATGCCGAGGTCTGGTCGGCCAAGGCGGACAACGATTTCTGGCTGAGCGAGGCGATCGCCGCCCAGGCCCCGAAGGATTTCCAGCCCTTCTTCAAGATGTCGCGCGATGCCGCCGCCCCCTACCTCGCCGCCGGCAAATGGAAGACCTTCGACAGCGACCGCGAACTGCTGGCCGGCGTCAGCAGCGTCGACACCCACGGCCACACCCCGGGCCACGCCAGCTATTTGTTCCAGAGCGGCGACCAGCGCCTGCTGGTGCTCGGCGATCTGGTGCATAACCACGCCGTGCAGTTCGCCCGCCCGGAAGTCGCCTTCGAGTTCGACAACGACCCGAAGCAGGCCGTCGCCACCCGCAAGCGCGTCTTCCACAAGGCCGCCCGCGAAAAGCTGATGGTCGCCGGCATGCACCTGCCCTTCCCCGGCGTTGGCCACGTCCGCAAGGAAGCCAAGGGCTACGCCTGGGTTCCGGCCGAATTCGCTCCGCTGGCCAAATAGCATGCAGATCTGGGTCGATGCCGACGCCTGCCCCGGCGTCATCAAGGAAATCATCTACCGCGCCGCCGAGCGTCGGCAGATCCAGACCACCCTGGTCGCCAACCAGATGCTGCGCACGCCGCCGTCGAAAGTCATCCGCGCCATCCAGGTGCCCAGTGGCTTCGATGTCGCCGACCGGCACATCGTTGACCAGGTGGCCGCCGGCGACCTGGTCGTCACCGCCGACATTCCGCTCGCCTCGCTGGTCATCGAACGCGGCGCCCACGCCCTGAACCCGCGCGGCGAGCTCTACACGACGGCGACCATCCGCGAACGCCTGAGCATGCGCAATTTCATGGAAGAATTGCGCAGTGCCGGCATCGAAACCGGCGGGCCGTCTTCGTTCAGCCAAGCCGACCGGCAAGCCTTCGCCAACCAGCTCGACCGCTTTCTCGCCAAGATACCCAAGGACTCCGCATGACCACCCTGCTCACCCGTTACGACGACATCCAGCCCTACACGACCAAGGACGGCTCGGAAATCCGCGAGCTGATGCACCCGGCACAACACGGCAACCAGGCGCAAAGCCTCGCCGAAGCGACGGTGTATTCCGGCCAGAAAACCCTGCTCCATCGTCACCACAAGACCGAAGAGCTGTACCACGTGACCGCTGGGCAAGGGACCATGATTCTCGGCGACAAGACCTTCGCCATCGGCGTCGGCGATACCATCCTCATACCGCCCGGTACGCCGCATGCGCTGCACAACACCTGGCCGGTGCCCCTGCGCGTGTTGTGCGCGAGCAGCCCGGCCTACGACCACACCGACACCGAAATCCTCGAACCGCAGGAATAGCCCGGGCGGATTTTCCGCAATCAGTAGGCGGTCGCTGCCCGCGCCGCCTGATCGTAGCGCCCGGACAACTGGCGCAGTATCCGCGCCAAATCGCCCAGACGGGCGTTCTCCTCTTCCTGCCCGGAAAAACCGGGCATCAGGCAGGCTTCGCGTACCTCGCGGTAGCACTGGCACAGGGCATTGCCTTCTTCCGTCGTGGCGAAGAACACCTCCTTGCCGCGCTTGGTGCTGCTCAACAGGCCCATCCCCGACAGTTTCTTGACCGAATAGCTGACCACATGGGTGTCCTCGATATTGAGGACGAAACAGATATCGGCCAGGCGCTTCTCCGTCCGCCGGTGGTTGATGTGATGCAGGATCAGCACATCGACGGGCGCCATGTCCTTGACGCCGGCAGCCCCCATGCAGCGGATCAGCCAGCGGTTGAAGGCGTGGGTGGCGATGATCAGGCCGAACTCGAACTCCGACAGCTCCGGCGACTTTTCCGACACCAGATGCGAGGAGGAAACAATGCGCTGCCCGACCGGTGGAACGGGGACGGCAACCGGAGTCTTGTTGGCTTTCTGACGACTGGGCATGACTTTTCTCCAATAATTTGGCGGAGATTATAGCGACTATCATGTTGACTTTTTATCAACGTTTTCTTAACGTCACGTCACCATGTTCAAATCCGGAATTGCGGCGTCGACAATCGTCCCGCCGGGCGCTTCGGTAGCGGACATGACCATCCGCACAATAACGAGGAGACTCCCATGCTGAAAACCGTGGCCGCCTTTGGCCTCAGCACCACCCTGATGTTCTCGTCCGCCATTGCCCAGGCCCAGCAGAAATGGGACATGCCGACCGGTTACCCGACCTCCAATTTCCACACCGCCAACATCCAGCTCTTTGCCAAGGATGTCGAGAAGG
This sequence comes from Dechloromonas sp. ARDL1, assembly GCF_051122455.1. Taxonomy (NCBI): domain Bacteria; kingdom Pseudomonadati; phylum Pseudomonadota; class Betaproteobacteria; order Rhodocyclales; family Azonexaceae; genus Dechloromonas; species Dechloromonas sp. ARDL1. Next base: position 865,135 of record NZ_CP168939.1, on the reverse strand, counting down.
CCACCGGCGGCAAGCTGACGCTGACCATCCACGACGGCGGCTCGCTGTTCAAGGCCAACGAAATCAAGCGCGCCGTCCAGGGCGGCCAGGCGCAGATCGGTGAAATCATCATCTCCGGCTATTCGAACGAAAACCCGGTCTTCGGCGTCGACTCCATTCCCTTCCTCGCCACCAGCTACGCCGAATCCGACAAGCTGTGGAAGGCGACCAAGGCAGCCACTGAAGCCCATCTCGCCAAGCAGGGCCTGAAAGTGCTGTATGCCGTGCCCTGGCCGCCGCAGGGCATCTTCAGCGCCAAGCCGATCAACTCCGCCGCCGACCTGAAGGGCGCCAAGTGGCGCGCCTACAACCCGAACACCAGCCGCATTGCCCAACTGGTCGGCGCCCAGCCGGTCACCGTCCAAGCCGCCGAACTGACGCAGGCGCTGGCCACCGGCACGGTCAACACCTTCATGACGTCCGGCGCCACCGGCTACGACAGCAAGGTCTGGGAACAAGTGAAGTATTACTACGATGTCAGCGCCTGGTTGCCGAAGAACCTGGTCATCGTCTCCAAAAAGGCCTTCGACGGCCTCGACAAACCGACCCAGGATGCGCTGCTCAAGGCAGCGGCCGAGGCCGAAGCGCGCGGCATCAAGATCAGCCAGGAAAAAAACACCTGGTACCTCGAGCAACTGGCCAAGAACGGCATGAAGATCGAAAAGGGTTCACCGCAGCTCCAGGCCGACCTGAAGAAAGTCGGCGAGCAAATGATTGCCGACTGGGCCAAGCAGGCCGGCGCCGACGGCCAGGCCATGCTCGACGCCTACCGCAAGTAACGCATCGTCCGCGTAACCCTGCCGTACCACCAGGGCCTTTCCCCGGAAAGGCCCTTTTTTCGGAGAGTCTCCATGCGCAAGCTGATGGACACCTTATTCACGCTGGCCGCCTATCTGGCTGGCCTGTTCATGATCGCGACCCTGCTCGCCGTGCTGTCCAGCATTTTCGGCCGCATCATTCCGGCGCTAGACCTGCCCGGTTCGGATGCCTATGCCGGTTACTGCATGGCCGCCGCCGGCTTCCTGGCCTTGGCACCGACCCTGCGCCGTGGCGAACATATCCGCGTGACACTGATCTTCAACCAGCTGCCGGCCCGCGCGCAGCACTGGCTGGACATCTTCTGCCACCTCGTTGCCCTGGGACTGTCGAGCGCACTGGCCTGGTTCTCGATTCGTCTCGTCCTGCAAAGCCGGGAGTTTTTCGACATTTCCACCGGCCTGGATGCCACCCCCCTGTGGATTCCCCAGATTGGCATGGCGGTCGGCACCAGCCTGTTCGCCCTGGCTTTCCTGAATGATCTGGTCCTGCTGCTGGCCGGCCACACCCTGCGCGACGCTTCGCCCGATGGCGAACCGGCCCATATCGAATAAGGAGGCCGACATGGACCTGACCATTACCCTGCTCCTCATCGTCACCCTGTTTCTGATCCTCGGTTCCGGCGTCTGGATCGGCCTCGCGCTGACCGGCGTGGCCTGGATCGGCATGGAATTGTTCACCAGCCGCCCGGTCGGCGACAGCATGGCCGTCACCATCTGGGGCTCGTCTTCATCCTGGACACTTACCGCCCTGCCGCTCTTCGTGTGGATGGGCGAAATCCTGTTCCGTACCAAACTGTCCGAAGACATGTTCAAGGGCCTCGCGCCGTGGCTGGAGCGTCTGCCGGGCCGCCTGCTGCACACCAACATCATCGGCTGCACCATCTTCGCCGCCGTCTCCGGCTCCTCCGCCGCCACCTGCGCCACGATCGGCAAGATGACCCTGCCGGAACTCAAGCGCCGCGGTTATCCGGAACACATCGCCATCGGCACCCTGGCCGGCGCCGGAACGCTCGGCCTGCTCATCCCGCCGTCGATCATCATGATCGTCTATGGCGTGACGGCCAACGTCTCGATTGCCCAACTGTTCATCGCCGGCGTCGTTCCCGGCCTGCTGCTGGCCGGTCTGTTCATGGGCTACACCATCGTCTGGGCGTTGCTGCACCCGGACCAGATTCCCCCGGCCGAACAGAAATTCACCTTCTTCCAGAAGCTTTACGAGTCGCGCCACCTGATTCCGGTCGTCTCGCTGATCGCCGCCGTCCTCGGCTCGATCTACACCGGCCTGGCCACGGCCACCGAAGCCGCGGCGCTGGGCGTCGTCGGCTCGATGATCATCGCCGCCGTGCAGGGCGAACTGAACTGGAAGAATTTCCGCGAAAGCCTGCTCGGCGCCACCCGCCTGTACTGCATGATCGCCCTGATCCTGGCCGGCGCCGCCTTCCTGACGCTGTCGATGGGCTACCTCGGCCTGCCGCGCCACCTCGCCGAGTGGATTACCAGCCTCGGCCTGTCGCCGCTCATGCTGATCATCGCCCTGATGATCTTCTTCATCATCCTCGGCTGCTTCCTCGACGGCATTTCCATCGTCGTGCTAACCATGGGCGTATTGCTGCCGACCGTCGAAGCGGCCGGACTCGATCTGGTCTGGTTCGGCATCTTCGTCGTGCTCGTGGTCGAAATGGCGCAGATCACGCCGCCGGTCGGGTTCAATCTTTTCGTGCTGCAAGGCATGACCAAGAAGGAAATCACCTACCTCGCGAAGCATGCCTTCCCGATGTTCGTGCTCATGGTTGCCGCCGTGCTGCTGCTCTATTTCTTTCCGGGCTTCATTACCTGGCTGCCGCAGCAGATGGCCGGCTGAGAGGCGCCATGACCACCCCGTCGTACGACACCCCACGCCTGCTGCCGCTCGGCGACAGCGCGTGGACCGTCGAGTTTGCCCGGCACATCGACCCGGCCGTCCACGGTCGGGTGATGGCGCTGGATGCCTTGGTCAACGACGCCCGCCAGCACGACCCGGCCTTTGCCGGCATCGTCGACACCGTCCCTACCTTCCGCTCGCTGACCGTCCATTTCCGCCCGGACCCCGATCCGCTGGTGCTCGGCGAGCGCCTGCTGACCCTGGCCCGCAGCACCGAGGCGACCACGCTGGACGGCCGCCACTGGCTGCTGCCGGCCTGCTTCGACGCCGACTTCGCCCCCGACCTGGCGGCGGTGGCCGAACGGCATGGCATGACGCCGGCAGCGGTTGTCGAATTGCTCTGCCAGACGGCATTCCGCGTCTACATGATCGGTTTCATGCCCGGTTTTCCCTACATGGGCGGTCTGCCGGCCTGCCTGAACACACCCCGCCTGAGCACCCCGCGCAAGCTCGTCCCGGCCCGCTCCATCGCCATTGCCGGCGAAATGTGCGCGGTCTATCCGTGGCCGAGCCCGGGCGGCTGGAACCTGCTCGGCCGGACACCGCTCGACCTCTTCGTCGCCGGCGACAATCCGCCTGCCCTGCTTGCCTCGGGCGATTGCGTGCACTGGCGGGTCGTCGACCGGGCGGAATACAGCCGGATCGAGCAGGCGCTGGCGAACGGCGAACTGCATCGCCAGCATTTCCTGAACGGAGCGCCGGCATGATCGGCTGGCTGGACGTCATCGACGGCGGCCTCGGCAATGCCATCCAGGATGCCGGCCGCTACGGCTATCGCCACATAGGCGTCGCCGTCTCGGGCTTTCTCGACCCGGTCTTCGCCGCCTGCGCCAACGCACTGGTCGGCAATGCCGGCGACGTGGCGGCCATCGAGATCCGTGGTCTCGGCCCCAGCTTCAGGGTGCGCCAAGGGCCGGTACGGGTCGCCCTGACCGGCGCCCTGTCGGCCAGCATCCTGCGCCACGGCGGCAGCCGCCAGGATCTGGACGCCTGGCACAGCGCCACGCTGGAAGCCGGCGATATCCTGAAATGCGGCGCGGTCGATGGCGGCACGGCCTATCTGGCGGTCAGCGGCGGCATCGATGTGCTCCCGCAACTGGGCAGCCGCGCTACCTACCAGCGTGCCGGCATTGGCGGCATCGACGGCCGGCTGCTGGCCAGTGGCGACGCACTGCCCTGTCGTCGCCTGAGCCACAACGAGTATCGCGAATACCGCGCCGCCCCCTGGCAGCATGCAGAAGGGCCGATCCGTGTCATGAGCGGTCCGCAGGCCGATCATTTTGCCGACGGCGAACTCGAACGTCTGCTCGCCACGCCTTACCGCGTGACCCGCGACAGCGACCGCATGGGCATGCGCCTGGAAGGCCCGGCCCTCGCCCACCGCAGCCCGGCACACGCCGACATCGTCTCCGATGCCGTGACACCCGGCACCTTGCAGGTACCCGGCAACGGCCAGCCGATCCTGCTGCTGGCCGACTGCCAGACCGTCGGCGGCTACCCCAAGATCGCCACCGTCATCCGCGCCGACCTGCCGCGCCTGGCCCAGTGTCGGGCCGGCGACCCACTGCGCTTCACGGCGGTCGACCTGCCCGAGGCGCTCGCCATCCAGCACCACGAAACGGAACGCCTGGCTCGCTGGCAAAACGGCATCGGCACCTACCTGCCTGCCGGCTACCTCGACGAGGCCGCGCTCTACACCTGCAACCTGATCGACGGCATGGTGCGCGCCGAACCGCCGATCCGCGACTGATTCCACCGGAGGCCCTGCATGAGCCAGAAAATCAACCTGAATGCCGATCTCGGCGAGAGCTTCGGTGCCTGGAGCATGGGCAGCGACAGCGCCCTGCTCGATGTCGTCGGCAGCGCCAACGTCGCCTGCGGCTTTCACGGCGGCGACCCGCTGGTCATGCGCCAGACCGTCCGCGCTGCCCGCGAACGCGGCGTCAGCATCGGCGCCCACCCCTCTTTCCCCGACCTGCAGGGTTTCGGCCGCCGCCGCATGGATATCCCGGCCGATGAACTCGCCGCCATGCTGATCTACCAGATCGGCGCCCTGCAGACGATGGCCGCCGTCGAGGGGCATGCCCTCAGCCACGTCAAGCCGCACGGTGCGCTAAACAACATGGCCTGCGCCGACGCCCGTCTGGCCGATGTGGTGGCGGCCGCCGTCGCCGCCGTCGACCGTGATCTCATCCTGCTTGCCCCGGCGCACTCGCAACTGGCACTGGCCGGCATTCGTGCCGGCCTGGCGGTCGGCCTGGAGGTCTTCGCCGACCGTGCCTATCAGGACGACGGCCAATTGGTGCCGCGCAGCCAGCCGGGTGCCATGATCCATGGCGCCGAGGCCAGCCTCCAGCATGTCCTGCGCATGCTCGACGCCGGCGGTCTGGTCACCCGGACCGGCAATGTGCTGAAGACGGACATCCACAGCATCTGCGTGCATGGCGATGGGCCGGATGCCGTGGCCTCGGCGTGCGCACTCGCCGCCGGCCTGGAAATGGCCGGCTATAGCCTGTCAACGCTGCCCCAAACCCTGCGACCGTAACCGCCCCTCCTGACGAGCGGTGAGGCGCATGCCACCGCCTCGCCCCTCAGGCGCCAACCTCCCTGCCCGGCCCGGGAGGATTCACTTCGCGGCGTTGAGCCGCTTCACGCCGGCCACGAAGCGCTGCAGCGTCTGCGACAGCACGCCGCGCGGGATCATGATCTCGATCAGCTGGAAACGGCCACGCGTGACCATGGCCTTATCGAGGGCGGCCTTCAGCCCGGCGCGCGTCTGTACCCGGATGCCGTCGCCGCCCATGCCGGCAGCCATGGACGCGAACCCCCAGTCATCCAGGTTGTTGAAGCCGGACTCCGGCTGGAAGGTGCGCAGCATCTCCCAACTCGCGTTGTTGAAGAGCAGCACGATGGGGTCCCAACCGTAGCGACGGCAGTTCCCCAGTTCCCAGCCGGTCATCTGGAAAGCCCCGTCGCCGACCAGGATCAACGGCCGCTGCCCGGTCGCCGCCTGGATGCCGAGACCAGCCGGCACGCCGAAACCCATAGTCGCGTAGTAGCCGGGAGCGACCAACGCCGTCTGCTCGATATCCATCGCTGTGAACAGGCAATCGCCCATGTCGGCGGCGATGGGCAGCTTGCCGTGGGCGTCCATCAGGTCGTTGACCGCCATCGCGATGTCGTTCGGGGCAATCGTGGCCTCATCGGCGACCAGGCCACGCGGATAAGCCGTCGGCTTCACGTCGAAATCGCCCGCCCGAGGCGGGGTGCGCGCGAGCAGCGCATCGACCAGCGCGGCGAGCGGGATGTCGTGATAGATGTGGTGGCCGAGTCGCACCTCGCCATCGCAGGCAACGATGGTCTTTCTGAGGTCGATCTTCTTTTCCGACACCGCGAAATTGGTGTCCGAGAGAATCACACCGAGCAGGAAGAGGCCGTCCGAGCCCTCGACCAGCTGCGTCACCTCGGGCAGGCCGGCGACCCCCATGTAGGTGCCGACAAGCGGCGCATTGGCGTCGGCGAGCAGGCCGCGCCCCATGAAACAGGTGGCGACCGGCAAGGCCAGCCGGTGCGCCAGTTCGGCGACCTTGTCCTCCAGCCCGAAACGGCGTACCTCGACATCGACCATCAACACCGGCCGCTCCGCCGCGCCAAGGCGGCTCAGCACCTCTTCGGCACAGGCGGCCAGGGCATCCGGATCGACCATCGGCTCAGGCAGCGGCGGCACCGGCGCGCAGGGCATCGCCACCATGTCGCGAGGAATTTCGATGTATACCGGCCGCGAGTGCTTCAGGCAGTTGCCAAGGACGCGCGCGATGTCGGCCGGCGCTCGCGCCGCGTCATCGAGCCGCACGCGGTCACAGGTGATTTCCTCGAAGATGCAGTACTGGGAATCCAGCGTCTTGGCCTGATGGTGCAGGAGCAGGCCCGAACTCGACTCGCCCGTGCCTGGCCCGCCGGAGAGCACCACCAGCGGCGATTTCTCGGCATAAGCGGCAGCCACGGAATTGATCATGTTCAACGCCCCAGCGCCATAAGTCACGGCCGCAACACCCAGCGAACGCCCTTCGCCCCGCCCGATGCGCGCCGCCGCGTCGGCCGCGAACCCGACGCCCGGCTCGTGCGACAGGGTGTGCAGCGGCAGGATGCGCGACTCCTCGATGATGCGGAAGTAAGGCAACGCAAAGTCGCCGGGAATGCCGAAAATCTGGCGGGCGCCGTTGTCCTTGAGGGCATGCAGAAGCGATTTGGTGAGATTCATTGCGCGGACTTCCAGGAAGGGATATCGACAGCATTATTGCGCACCACGGCCGCACAATGCGTTCAACACATCTCACATTCGCGGTACATTACGCACGTTTTGTGCATACATTGGAAATCCATGAGCGAAATCGTCATCGACCGCTACGACCTGCAACTCCTGGCCGCACTGCAGCGCCAGGGGCAGGCCACCAATGCCGAACTGGGCGAAAAAGCCAACCTCTCCGCCTCGCAGATCAGCCGCCGCATCCAGCGACTCGAAGAAGCCAAGGTCATCTCCGGCTACGCCGCCCTGCTCGACCCGCCCGCGCTCGGCCTCGGGGTCATCGCCTACGCCCAGGTCATTCTCGAACGCCACGACAAGACCCGCGCCACCGATTTCGAACGGCAAGTGGTGGCGCTACCCGAAGTGCTCGAATGCTTCGCCGTCACCGGCGAGGCCGACTACATGCTACGCATCGTCGCCCCCGACCTCGCCGCCTTCTCCGACCTGATGATGAAAAAACTCCTCACCCTGCCCGGCGTCGCGCAGGTGAAAACCAACATCGCGCTGTCGAAGGTCAAGCAGACGCATGAACTGCCACTCGATCACGTAGCGAATCCGCAGCAGCCGAAACGGCGGGTCAGGTTCAAGGAGTGAAAAGACACACCAGACACTGTCTTGAACAGCTATGGCCTTGTTGCGTTTCTTGAACTAATAGAACGGCATTTGGGCCGTCGCTTGTCGAAGGCCCAAACAAAAGCCCCCACCGGTTTCCCGGCAGGGGCTATTTTCCGCATTCCCGATTGCTCGGGAATGTACGACTGCTTACATCTCGACGGTCGCAGCGACTTCGACGAACTCCGGAATCTGGTCGAAGTTCATATAACGATACACGTCAGCGGCCTTGGCGTTGACCAGCTTGATCTGCTCCATGTACTCCGGCACCGTCACGATGCGGCCGGCCAGGGCGCACATGGCGGCCAGTTCGGCGGAGCCGAGGTAGACGCGGGTGTCGATGCCCAGACGGTTCGGGAAGTTACGGGTGGAGGTGGAGATCGCGGTGGAACCCTTGCGGATCTGGGCCTGGTTACCCATACACAGCGAGCAGCCCGGCATTTCCATACGGGCGCCGGCCTTGCCGAGAACGCTGTAGTAGCCTTCTTCGGTCAGGATCAGGGCGTCCATCTTGGTCGGCGGGGCGATCCACAGGCGGGCCGGAATGTCGCTCTTGCCGTCCAGCACCTTACCGGCTGCACGGAAGTGGCCGATGTTGGTCATGCAGGAACCGATGAAAACTTCGTCGATCTTGTCGCCGGCGACTTCGGACAGCAGCTTGACGTCGTCCGGATCGTTCGGGCAGGCCAGGATCGGCTCGGTGACTTCGGCCAGATCGATTTCGATCACGGCGGCATATTCGGCGTCTGCGTCGCCCTTCAACAGGGTGCCGTTGGCGATCCACTCTTCCATGGCGGCGATACGGCGCTTCAGGGTGCGGGCATCGGCGTAGCCTTCGGCGATCATCCACTTCATCAGGGTGATGTTGGAACGCATGTACTCGACGATCGGCTCCTTGTTCAGGGCGATGGCGCAAGCAGCAGCGGAACGCTCGGCGGCGGCGTCGGACAGTTCGAAAGCCTGTTCGACCTTGAGATCAGGCAGACCTTCGATTTCGAGGATACGGCCGGAGAAGATGTTCTTCTTGCCCTTCTTCTCGACGGTCAGCAGGCCAGCCTTGATGGCGTAGTACGGAATGGCGTTAACCAGGTCGCGCAGGGTGATGCCGTCTTGCATCTTGCCCTTGAAGCGAACCAGCACGGATTCCGGCATGTCCAGCGGCATGACGCCGGTGGCGGCGGCAAAGGCGACCAGACCTGAACCGGCCGGGAAGGAGATGCCGATCGGGAAGCGGGTGTGCGAGTCGCCACCGGTACCGACGGTATCCGGCAACAGCAGGCGGTTCAGCCAGGAGTGGATGACGCCGTCGCCCGGACGCAGCGCAACACCGCCACGGGTGCTGATGAAGGACGGCAGTTCGCGATGCATCTTGACGTCAACCAGCTTCGGATAAGCGGCGGTGTGGCAGAAGGACTGCATGACCAGATCGGCGGAGAAGCCGAGGCAGGCCAGATCCTTGAGTTCGTCGCGGGTCATCGGGCCGGTGGTGTCTTGCGAACCCACGGTGGTCATCTTCGGCTCGCAGTAGGTGCCCGGACGGATGCCGGTCACGCCACAGGCCTTGCCGACCATCTTCTGGGCCAGGGAGAAGCCCTTGCCGTTGTCGGCCGGGTTCTGCGGCAGGCGGAACAGGGTGGATTGCGGCAGGCCGAGGAATTCGCGGGCCTTGGTGGTCAAGCCACGGCCGATGATCAGCGGGATACGGCCGCCAGCGCGGACTTCGTCAAGAATGACGAGGGTCTTGAGCTGGGATTCGGCAATCACGGCACCGTTCTTGGTGGCGGTGACCTTGCCGGTGACCTGATCAACCTTCAGTTCGATCTCGTCGCCCATGTCCATCTGGCCGGCGTCGATTTCGATCGGCAGCGCGCCGGCATCTTCCATGGTGTTGAAGAAGATCGGTGCGATCTTGGAGCCCAGGCAGACGCCGCCGAAACGCTTGTTCGGGACGAACGGGATGTCTTCGCCGGTGAACCACAGCACCGAGTTGGTGGCGGACTTGCGGGAAGAACCGGTACCGACCACGTCACCGACGTAGGCGATCAGGTTGCCCTTGGCAGCCAGCTTTTCCAGTTGCTTGATCGGGCCGCGCGAGCCCGGCTCGTCGGCTTCGATACCCGGACGCGGGTTCTTCAGCATGGCCAGGGCGTGCAGCGGGATGTCCGGACGCGACCAGGCATCCGGGGCGGGCGACAGGTCGTCGGTGTTGGTTTCACCGGTGACCTTGAAGACGGTCAGCTTTTGCGAAGCCGGAACAGCCGGGCGGGAGGTGAACCACTCGCCATCGGCCCACGACTGCATGACGCTCTTGGCATTGGCGTTGCCGGCCTTGGCCAGCTCGGCGACATCGTGGAAGAAGTCGAACACCAGCAGGGTCTTCTTCAGGCCTTCAGCGGCAACGGCGCCGCAGGTGCCGCAAGCCAGCAGATCGATCAGGGGCTTGACGTTGTAGCCGCCGAGCATGGTACCGAGCAGTTCGGTGGCCTTTTCCTTTGAGATCAGGGCGCAGGACTCTTCGCCCTTGGCAACCTTGGCCAGGAACTCAGCCTTGACCTTGGCGGCATCATCCACGCCAGCCGGCACGCGATGGGTAATCAGCTCGACCAGAGCGGCTTCTTCGCCAGCGGGCGGATTCTTCAGCAGGGAGACCAGTTCGGTGGTCTGTTGCTTGGACAGGGGCAGCGGGGGGATACCGAGGGCTGCACGCTCTGCAACGTGGGCGCGATAGGCTTCAAGCACGGCGACTTCCTTTCGTAAAGGGTTGCTCTGGGAAACGAATATTTTACGACAATGGCGGCGGCCGATTGGTTCGGCTTGTAGCTTCCCGAGGCCGGCTCGCAAGTCTTATATATGATAGCTTATCTTCAGGTTTTTGCCATGCACTTGATGTGCGCTGCAGCAAGCTCAATGCTCAAAATTTGAGCAATATAAAAAAACAGCTTGCCTGACAAGCTCTTACGAAAACAGCCCAGAGCTTATCCACAGACTTACCCCGACAAAACGGGGATAAACGATGCTTATCCCAACACTGATAGCCGCAAAACAATTCGGCAAAAACGAAATATAGGTCTGTAAATTTCGTCTATTTCGAATCATCGAACCACTCTAGGATGAATGCTCCCCAACCGCAAAAGGAGCGCATCATGCATATCGACATTCGAGCCCAAGGATTCGACCTTTCTCCCGCGTTGCGCGAACACACCGAGCGACGCTTGGGATTCGCCCTGAGTTGGGCCACCTATGATGTTCGCAAGGTCGCTGTACGCCTTTACGACATCAACGGTCCGCGCGGTGGCGAAGACAAGTGCTGCCGCATACAGATCGCCCTGCCCGGTACCAGCGATATCGTTATCGAGGACACCGAGGCGGACCTGTATGCCGCCATCAACCGGGCCGTAGACCGGGCCGAACGTTCGCTGGCCCGACGCCTCGAACGCCAGAACAAGCACCGGCGCGACAGCCTGCGGGAGATTTTCCGCACCGATGCAGCCAAGGATGAAGATCCAGAGAGGTGGCCCCGCGCAGTTGGACAGAAATTTGGTTTTCTTAAGTGAGTTCTCTGCGGGTTAAGCCGCTGCGGCGAGCAGCGGCTGGTTGAAGTAAGCCGTATCCGGGGTTTGCCCGTCAAGCGTTGAGTGCGGGCGACGACGATTGTAAAAATCGAAGTAGCGGGCCAGCGCCTGTCGGACCTCGGAAACGGTGTCGTAGCCGTGCAGGTAAATCTCCTCGTACTTGACCGATTTCCAGAGGCGTTCGACGAATACGTTATCGCGCCAGCAGCCCTTGCCATCCATGCTGACCTGAATGCTGTGCTCCTGAAGCAAGCCAATGAAGGCCGAACTGGTGAATTGGCTGCCCTGGTCTGTGTTCATGATTTCCGGTCGGCCATACTTCATGATGGCCTCTTCCAGAGCATCGACGCAGGGATCAGCCGTCAGGCTGTTCGACAGGCGCCAACTCAGCACCCGACGGGTTGCCCAATCAAGCACCGCGCTCAGATAGACGAAGCCCCGGCGCATCGGGATGTAGGTCGTATCCATGGCCCAGACCTGATTCGGACGCTCGATGGCAAGGCCGCGCAGCAGGTAGGGATAGATGCGGTGTGCCTGGTTGCGCCGACTGGTGTTGGCCTTGCGGTAGATGGCCTGGATATCGAGCTTCTTCATCAGCGTACCGACATGTTTGCGACCGATTTCATGGCCTTCGAGCTTGAGCATATCGCGCAACATCCGCGCACCGGCAAAGGGATGCTCCAGGTGCAGTTCATCAATCCGCCGCATCAGCATCAAATCGATTTCGGATGTGGGCTGCGGCTGGTAATAGACAGAAGAACGCGAAAGCTCAAGTAACTGGACTTGCCTGACGACAGGCAGATCGTGGGCCTTGTCGATCATCGTTTTGCGCTCGCATCGCCGATGCGACCGAGCGCGACGGCCAAAAAATCAATCTCCAACGCCTGCTGGCCTATCTTTGCATGCAAATCCTTCAGGTCCGGCGTGGCCGCCTGCTTCTCGGCAGCCGTCGCAAAGACACCCGAGGCGTTCTCGAGCAATTGTGTCTTCCATTGCGTAATCTGATTCGGATGAACGTCAAACTTCTCTGCTAACGCAGCCAGCGTCTCATCGCCCTTGAGGGCGGCAATCGCCACTTTGGCCTTGAAGGCGGCTGTGTGGTTACGGCGGGGTCTTCTCATTGCTTCTGCTCCTAGGCAGGCGATTTCCATCGCCCATTGAAGCAGAGATTTCACTTAACTCGATGTCCGGATTCGCGGAACCACCTCTCCCGACTACACTTCGGTAGACCTGACCTTGCGCACCGTCCGGAAGAAAACCGGATGGGACTTCTCCGCCTCGGTCTTCAACCTGTTCAACGCCGACATCCGTGAGCCGGCCAAGATCGATCTCACATCGGGCACCGGCGTCATCCACGACCTGCCGATGCCGCGCCGTACCATCTGGCTTCAGGCCCGTTACAGCCTATAATCTTGGGATGACATTGCGCTTTCTACGCCACCTCCTGACGCTCCTGCTGCTCGCCTGTACCGTCCAGGTGGAAGCGGGCGTCACGCGCATCGCAGTGATCTTCGCCGAGGCGGACGATGCCGGCCCGGCCAATTTTGCCGGCTTGCTTGGTGGCATGGAAAACACACCGGGGATCGAAATCATCCGCTTGACACTGAGGGATTTCGAAGAACCCCGCTTCAGCCAGCTACTGCAGGCCAATGCGCAGCGCGGCGCTTCCATCCGGCTGGCCGCGGCGGGCGGCAACATCGGGCCGATCGCCGTGCTTTACCCGGATATCGGCGAGCCTTATCGCAGTGTTTTTTCCAAGATCATCGAGGGGATCGAGGAAAGCTCCCAGGCCAAGGTCAGCAGTTATGCAGTGGGTAGCAATTTCAACGCCCAGGCAATTTCCGGCGAACTGAAGCGCCAGGATATACGCGTCGTCATCGCCCTCGGCCGAAATGGCCTGAAAGCCGCCAGCGCGCTCGACAAGGAATTCGGCGTCATCGCCAGCGGCGTGGTTTCCGTACCCGACACCGAGGCCCGAACCGGCGCCATTCTCAGCCTGGCCCCCGACCCGGCGCTACTGTTCACGCGCCTGAAAGCTCTATCACCCAAAACCCAGCGTGTCTTCGTCGTCTTCGAACCGCGCCAGAACGCCTGGCTGATCAAACTCGCTAAGGACGCCGCGCGTAACCAAGGCATCGAATTGGTTACCCAGGAAGCCACCGACCTGAAGAGCGCCCTGGCGATCTACCAGAACATCTTCGCCCACGCCGATGCAAAGCGTGATGCCCTCTGGTTGCCTCAGGACAGCGCTACCGTGGACGAGTCACTGGTTCTGCCGCTGGTCTTGCAGGAGTCATGGAACAAGGGCATCCCGGTGTTTTCAAGTAACGTTTCCCATGTCAAGCGGGGAGCGCTGTTTGCCTTGTACCCCAACAACGTGGAACTGGGGCGCAACCTGGCCAGCTCCGCCCTCGGCATGGCGAGCGGCAGCCCGGTGGCGCGCGGCGTATTGCCGCTGCGCGACGTGTTAACCGCATTCAATACACGGACGGCCAGCCATCTCGGCTTGACCCCCTCGAAAGTCCAGCAGCAGGGCTTCGATCTCCTTTTCCCGGAACAATAAACGCACCATGGCTTGGTTGTCAGGTTTGCTGCGGCGCTTCAGGAAAACCACCTTCCGCAGTCAGCTGTCCATCCTGTTTTCAATCGGCGTCGTCTGCGCTTCGCTGCTCGCCGCCCTGATCACATCCTGGCAAGGTAGCCGCCAGCTCTACGACGGCAAACTGGATGACGGTTTGCGCATCACCCGGAACCTTGCTTCGCAAAGCAGGCTGGCCCTGGCCTTCGGATCGACGGAAAATGTTTCCGAAGCGTTGGCTGCCACCTCGGCTTTCCCCGATGTGACCCGGATCGAAATCCGCCACGCCGATGGCCGCATCCTCCTCGAAAAGGGAAAACCCAGCATCGATGCTGACCAGAAAACCCCGCAGCCAGATGTTCACGATCCTTACCTGGATGGCGAAAGTACCGCCGGCTGGCGCGTCGTAGGACCAGAGTGTTCGGTTTCCGGCCCCGATACCCAGTTCGAAACGACCGAGCGCAAGGACATGCTGCTCGGCTTCGTCATCATTGAACAAAGCAAGGCAACGTTGAAAACGCTGGTTCAGGAGGTTTTCATCATCAATTTTGCGGCGGGGATAGCCTTCGCCGCACTCTTTGTCCTCGCCCTCCGCTCGCTCGCCCGGCGTCTGACCCGGCCGCTGGCCAATCTGTCGGACACCATGGCACGCGCCGAAAAAGGCGAAATCGGACTGCGCGCCGACCTTTCTGGTCCACAAGACGTCGCCGACATGGCCCATGCCTTCAACAGCATGATGGAAGCCCTCGAACAACGTGAGCAGGAACTGCGCACGGCCCGCGACAGTGCGCTCCGCTTCGCCAAGCTGAAGGCCGATTTCGCGGCGACGATCAGCCACGAAATCCGTACGCCGCTAAATGGGGTCATCGGCACCCTCGACATGCTGAAATTGGGCCGCATGAATCGTGAACAGCAGGAATTGCTGGGCCTGGCCTGGGACTCCTCACAATACCTGCTCGAACTGATCAACAACATCCTCGACTTTTCTCGCCTGGAAGCCGGCCGGATGGAGGTCGATGCCTGCGACTTCCAGATACAGCCGCTGGTCGATGGTGTGATGAACATGTTCCGCACACAAGCCGAGCAGAAGAATATCGCCCTGACCGACAGCGTGGCGCCCGACGTTCCACTGGTCCTGACCGGCGACCCCGACCGTATCCGTCAGGTATTGATCAACCTGTTGGGCAATGCGCTCAAATTCACCGAGCAGGGCTCGGTCACCGTGACCGTCGAACGCATGGATGCAGGCCGGCAATTGCGCTTCAGTGTCCGCGATACCGGCATCGGTATCGCCAAGGAACTGCAGTCGGTCATTTTCGACTCTTTCACCCAGGCCGATACCTCGACCACGCGGCGCTACGGCGGCAGCGGCTTGGGACTTTCCATTTGCAAACAGATCACCCACCTGCTTGGCGGTGAAATCGGCGTCGAAGGCGCGCCGGGCGAAGGTAGCAATTTCTGGTTCACCGTGCCGTGTATACGCGGTGCATCGGTATCGCTTCAACAGCCGGAAAACAACCGGCAGGTGAGCCGTAGCGGCCGCATCCTGATTGCCGAAGACAACGCCACCAACCAATTGGTCGCCGCCGGCATGTTGCGCATGCTCGGCTGCACCTACGAGATCGCCAAGAATGGCATCGAAGCCGTGGCAGCCTGGCGGAAAGGCGATTGGGACCTGATCCTGATGGATTGCTCGATGCCGGAAATGGACGGTTTCCAGGCCACCGCAGCGATTCGCAGCCAGGAATCGGGCAGCGCCCGCCGCATACCGATCATCGCCATGACCGCCAACACACTGCCGGACGACATCGCGTGCTGCAAGATGGCCGGCATGGACGACCACCTGCCCAAACCGCTGACCCTGGACGCCCTCGCCTCCTGCCTGGGGCACTGGCTCAACTGGCAGGCCGAGCAGTTACCGCAGACCAATACACAGCAAGATACTGCCGACGGCAATTCGCCGCTCGACACTATGGTACTCAAACGCCTGAGAGAGATCCTTGGCACCTCGGTCAGCGAGGCCATCCGTCCTTTCCTCGAAGACGTCCCGAATTATCTGATCGAATTGGAAAATGGTATTGCACAAGGCGATGCGACGACGCTGCGCAACGTTTCCCATATCATCAAGGGTGCCGCGAGCAATCTAGGAGCAGTAGCCATGGCTGGCGTTGCCCGCGAGATGGAGTTGCAGGCTGAAGCGGGCACGCTGACTGAGGCAAGCGAACTGCTGCTGCGCCTGCGCACCGAATTCGCCGTCATCGAACCGGCCTTGATGGCCGAACTGGATGAACCGGCGGCGACTTTGCCGCCGGTACGCGAAGATGCGCCGGTTGTCCTCGTCGTCGACGACGACCGCAGCACCCGGTCAGCCCTGCGCCACGCCTTGTACCGGAGCGGCTTCCGGGTGGCGGAAGCGGGCGACGGCAGCGAAGTCATCGACTGGCTGGAATACAACACCGCCGATGCCATCCTGATGGATGCGCTGATGCCGGTGATGGACGGTTTTGACACCTGCACTGCGCTCAAGCGCCACCCGCGCTGGAAGGACATTCCCATCCTGATGATCACCGCGCTCGAAGACCGGCAGTCGATCGAACGTGCCTTCGAAGCCGGGGCCAGTGATTTCATCCCCAAGCCCATTCACCTCTCGGTGGTCAATCAGCGGGTCCGCCGCATCATCGACGCCACCCGGGCCGAGCGCCATGTTCGCCATCTCGCCTACAACGACACGCTGACCGGCCTGCCCAACCGCCTGCTGTTCATGGATTTCCTGACCCGTGCCATCGAGCATGCGGAGGGCAACGCCAGCATGCTCGGCATACTGTTCCTGGACCTCGACCGCTTCAAGTTCATCAACGACACCCTCGGCCACGAAGTGGGCGACAAACTGCTGGCCACCATGGCCCAGCGTCTCAAGGGATGCGTGCGTGCCGACGACTGCGTGGCCCGCCTGGGCGGCGACGAATTCACCGTGCTGCTCGACGACCTGCCCAATGCCTCCGTCGCTGCGAGCGTCGCCCAGAATATCTGCCGCACCGTCTCGGCCCCCCTGATCATCGACGGCCAGGAAATCGTCGTCACCGCCAGTGTCGGTATCGCGCTCTACCCGCAGGACGGACCGGACATCAACCGCCTGCTGCGTCATGCCGATACCGCGATGTATCGGGCCAAGAGCAGCGGCAGCGGTTTCTGCTACTACGAAGCGGCGATGGAATCGGCCATGTCCGGGCGCCTGAAATTGGAAACCGACCTGCGGCGGGCGCTCGAACGCGACGAAATCACCGTCTTCTACCAGCCGGTGGTCGAAACGGTCGACGGCAGGATCACCGGGGTGGAGGCACTGGTCCGCTGGCTACATCCCGAACGGGGGGTCATCTCGCCTGCCGAGTTCATTCCGATCGCCGAGGAAACCGGCCTCATCCTGCCGCTTGGCGAACGCGTCCTGCGCAACGCCTGCCAGCAGGCCAAGGCCTGGCTGGACAACGGCATCCCCGACCTGTACGTGGCGATCAATCTGTCATCCAAGCAACTGGAACAGCCCGACCTACGCAACATCATCCTCAGCGCGCTGAACGAAAGCGAATTACCGGCATCCTGTCTGGTCCTGGAAATCACCGAAAGCGTCATGATGGCGCGGGCAGCCGAAAGCATCGACCTATTGCGCGAATTGCGCAATCTGGGCATCCACATCTCGATCGACGATTTCGGCACCGGCTATTCCTCGCTCTCCTACCTGAAGCACTTGCCGGCCGATATCCTGAAAATCGACCGCTCGTTCATCCAGGACATTCCGCAGGATGGCGACGCCGTGGCCATCGTCAAGGGAATCACGGCATTGGCGCACAGCTTGCGCATGAAGGTCGTCGCCGAAGGCGTCGAAACCGCCGCCCAGCAGGAAACGATGACACAACTGGGCTGTAACTTCCTGCAAGGCTACCTGTTCTCCAAACCGCTGCCGGCCGAACTTATCGAAACGCAGTTGCATTCCGCCCGCCACAAGAAACCACAGGTCAGGAAACAGAACTGAACGCCGCCTATTTTTTAGGCAAGCCTCGATTTTCTTTCCAGTTCAGCGACTTGGCTACTCTGTCCCGAGCTTATCCACAGACTTACCCGACCGAAACGGGGATAAACAACATTTATTCAGTACCACCCCGGACTGCCTAAAAATCAGGCAGCGCAAGCAAACGCTATTCAGATCAACAAGTTGGAAAAACACCTCAGTGTTTATCCACAGGCTTACCCAGAGCAAACGGGGATAAACCGCGCTATCCCCGCTGCCTCCAGCGATTACAACGCCTGAGCCATCAGCGACGCGTTACCGCCCGCTGCGGTAGTATTGACTGTCTGAACATGCTCGCAAAGCAGGCGGAACAAGGGGTATCGTCCTTTCTCCCGGGGCGTGACCAAGGGAACCAGGGGGCCATCGCTGGCCGCCAGCCGTTGCTGCAGGCTGCGTCTGACCTTGGCATCACCCTCGTGCAGCACACCGCCGGCCAGGCAAGCCTCGGCGAATACCGCGCTGCGCCAGCCCGCACTCAAGGCCTCCGGCAAGCGGCTCAGCACGGCCTTGGCAACCGCATCGTAGCGATATAGGCCGGGCGTCGTATCCGCAGCGCTCAGCAGCACCGGGGCATTGCCCGTCGCCAGCACGGCAGCGATCTGGCGCAGCAGGCCGGCCTCGCTGTCGGCCAGGCAAAACACCTCGCCACGCGGCGAAAAGTCGAGCCGGTTGCTCTCGCCGGTCGGCCCAGGTAGATCGGCCTCGCAACCCCACGGCGTCAGCACGGCATATTCGCGGCACAGCGACTGCAAATCCGCCTCTCCGGCCTCGCCAGCCCAGGTGATGAAGCTCTCCAACGCCGGCAAGCCCTTGCCAGTCGCCAGACGATCGAGCCCCAGGACGGCCGGCGCGGGATTGACCGCACCCAGCAGACGCGGCAGATAGAGCGGACCTCCGGCCTTGGGTCCGGTGCCCGACATCCCCTCGCCGCCAAACGGTTGCACACCGACGACGGCGCCGACCATGTTGCGATTGACGTAGCGGTTGCCGGCGCGCACACGGCCGGTCACCGCCTCGATGCTCTCGTCGATCCGGCTGTGCATGCCGAAGGTCAGGCCGTAACCGGTGGCATTGATGGCGTCGACCACGGCCAGCATGTCGCGGGCGGCAAAGCGCAGCACATGGACGACCGGCCCGAACACCTCGCGCCTCAGTTGATCGAGGCGATCGATCTCGATCAGCGTCGGCGGCACGAAGCAGCCACGGGCGCAGGACAGCGGCACGGAAATCTGGTGGACACGATGTCCGGCCTGGCGCATGGCGGCGATATGCCCTTCCAGCACACTGCGCGCCGCCTCGTCGATAAC
Source organism: Dechloromonas sp. ARDL1 (assembly GCF_051122455.1). NCBI lineage: Bacteria > Pseudomonadati > Pseudomonadota > Betaproteobacteria > Rhodocyclales > Azonexaceae > Dechloromonas > Dechloromonas sp. ARDL1. The sequence continues at coordinate 845,919 of NZ_CP168939.1, read as the reverse complement.
CGGGCCGACATCCGTCGCCAGATCGGCCGGGTTACCCATGCGCAGCTCGCCCATGGCGGCGCGCAGCATATCGATCAGGCGATCGGCGATCTCTTCCTGCACGCACAGCACGCGCAATGCCGAGCAGCGCTGTCCGGCGCTGTCGAAAGCCGAGGCGATCACGTCCTGCACGACCTGCTCGGCCTGCGCCGACGAATCAACGATCATCGCGTTCTGGCCGCCCGTTTCGGCGATCAGGAAGGCATCCGGCGCCTCAGCCGGACGCTGGGCCAGACTGCGGTTGATGATCTGCGCCACTTCGGTCGATCCGGTAAAGATCACGCCGCGTACGCGCACGTCGGCAGTCAGCCGGGCGCCGACCGTCTCGCCGCGCCCCGGCAGCAACTGCAGCGCTGCCGTGGGTATCCCGGCTTCGTGCATCAGGCGCACGGCCAATGCAGCAATCAGCGGCGTCTGCTCGGCCGGCTTGGCGAGTACCGGCGAACCGGCCGCCAACGCGGCAACGACTTCACCGGTGAAGATGGCGAGCGGGAAGTTCCACGGGCTGATGCAGACCACGACACCGGGTTCGGCAAGCGCCGGCTGCAACGATTCGATCTGGGCGGCGTAATAGCGGCAGAAATCGACGGCTTCGCGAATCTCGGCGACGGCGTTGCTCCAGGTCTTGCCGGCCTCGCGCACGCACAGGCTGATAAGCTCGCTCCGGGCCTCTTCCAGCTTGTCGGCACAGGCGCGCAACAGCCGGGCACGTTCGCCGACCGGAACGGCCGACCAGTGCCCGACGAAGGCGCTGGCCGAGGCAAGCGCCATGTCGACCTCGGCCGTGCTGGCCTCATGGACCCGACCGACCACGTCGTCTCGATCCGCCGGATTGAAAACGGCCTCGCATTGGCAGCCCTCGCCTTCGCCATGCGCCAGCAGGGGCCGGGCCTCCCAGCGGCGCTCGCGCAAGGCGGCGAGTTCGGCGCCCAGGCGATCGATTTCCGGGTCGTCGGCAAGATCGAGGCCGGACGAATTGCGCCGCGTCGCGCCATACAGGTCGGCCGGCAAGGGTATCGCCGGGTGCGGCTGCCCTTGCCACTGCTCGACCACGAGCAGCGGCGAGGCCGTCAGCTCGTCGATACCGACCGCTTCATCGACGATGCGATTGACGAAGGAGCTGTTGGCGCCGTTTTCCAACAGACGACGGACAAGGTAAGGCAGCAGCGTCTCGTGACGCCCGACCGGTGCGTATATACGGCAGCGCAAGCCGTCGCCATCCTTGCCGACGACGTTGCCGTAAAGCGCTTCGCCCATGCCGTGCAGGCACTGGAATTCGTAATCGGCAACGCCACGGTCGGCGGCCATGCGTTCGACGCAAGCCAGGGTGTGGGCGTTGTGGGTGGCGAACTGCGGGTAGATGACATCGGCGGCGTCGAGAAGACGGCCAGCACACACCAGATAGGAAAGGTCGGTGTGCGCCTTGCGTGTGAACACCGGGTAGCCGGCCTGCCCGTCGACCTGGGCACGCTTGACCTCGCTGTCCCAGTAGGCCCCCTTGACCAGGCGGACCATCATGCGCCGCCCGGCCAGGCGAGCGATATCGGCAAGATGCGCGATGACCAGCGGCGCCCGCTTCTGGTAGGCCTGGACCACCACGCCCAGCCCTTCCCAGCCCTGCAGTTGCGGTTCGAAAGCCAGGCGCTCGACCAGTTCGAGCGAGATCGACAGGCGGTCCGCCTCTTCGGCATCGATGTTGAAGCCGATTTCGTAATCGCGGGCCAGCGCAGCCAAGGCAAACAGGCGCGGGTAGAGTTCAGCCATCACCCGCTGATGCTGGGCGCGGACGTAGCGCGGGTGGAGCGCCGACAGCTTGACCGAAATGCCGTCGCCATTGACCACCCCCTGGCCGTTCGACTTGCCGATGGCGTGGATCGCCGCCTCGTAAGCAGCGTAATAGCGCTCGGCGTCGGTCGCCGTCAGCGCCGCTTCGCCGAGCATGTCGAAGGAATGGGTAAAACCGCGCTCGACGTTGGCACGGCTGCGCTCCAGCGCATTCTCGATGGTTTCGCCCATGACGAACTGCTGGCCGAGCAGGGTCATCGCGAATTCGACGCCGCGCCGGATCAGCGGCTCGCCGCCACGCCCGATAAGGCGTGACAAGGCATTGCCCAGCGTCGCCTCGCGGTGCGTAGACACCAGATTGCCGGTAATCATCAGGCCCCAGGTCGCGGCATTGACGAACAGCGACCCGCTCTGCCCGAGGTGGGCGCGCCAGTCACCCTTGCTGATCTTGTCGCGGATCAGCAGGTTCATCGTCTCGGCGTCCGGGATGCGCAGCAGCGCCTCGGCCAGGCACATCAGCGCGATGCCTTCCTGGCTGGACAGCGAAAACTCGTGCATCAAGTGGTCGACGCCACTCGCCGTCTTGCGCTGGGCGCGCACGGCCGCGACCAGTTCGCCGGCCCGCCGGGCGATGGCCGCTTCATCGAGCGGCCGGGCCCGGTATTCGGCAGTCAGCGCGGCAATGCAGCCGGGCTCGTCGGCACGGCAATGAGCCGCCATCTCGGCGCGGCGCTCGGCAAAACGAAGATGCGTTTGATTCGGGGCATTCATGGTGGGCACTTTCACAACAGGGAGCAGAGCGGCTTGCGCCGGTCCCCGGCGCACCGCCCCGGACTCAGGATTGATACAGACGCAACAAGGTACTCTTGCCAAACAGGCTTTCCACCAGATCGACCGCCAGTTCGGCCGTCATGTTCCGGTTATCGAGCGCCGGGTTGAGTTCGACGATGTCGAGCGAACCGAGGCGGCCGGTGTCGGCGATCATTTCCATGCACAACTGCGCTTCGCGATAGGTCGGGCCGCCGCGTACCGTGGTGCCGACGCCAGGCGCGATTTCCGGGTCGAGAAAATCGACGTCGAAGCTGACATGCAGGTGGGTATTGTCGTCGAGGCCGGCGAGCGCCAGTTCCAGCGTGTGGCGCATGCCGACTTCGTCGATGTAGCGCATGTCGAAGACCTCGACGCCCTGCTCGCGCAGGAAGCGCTTCTCGCCCTCGTCCACGCTGCGGATGCCGATCTGGCGGATATCGGCCGGGCTGATCGCCGGCACGTGGCCACCGATCCCGGTCAGTTCCGCCGGCCCATGGCCGCACAGGCAGGCCACTGGCATACCGTGGATATTGCCGCTCGGCGTGATGGCCGAGGTGTTGAAATCGGCGTGGGCATCGAGCCACAGGATGCGCAGCTTCTCACCATGCTCGCGGCAATGCCGGGCAACCGCGCTGATCGAGCCGATGGCCAGACAATGATCGCCGCCGATCATCAGCGGCAGGCGCTCTTCGCTGAGTTCGCGATAAACTGCCTCGTGCAGCTTGCGGTTCCATTCGGCCACCTCATGCAGGTGACGAAAGCCATCCACCGGCCCCTGCTGTGGATTAAGCGGCCCTACCACGTCGCCGCAATCGCGCACCAGGCAACCGTAGCGGGCCACCGCCTCGACAATGCCCGCCACGCGCAGGGCTTCCGGCCCCATGCGGGCGCCGATGACGCTGGCGCCAATATCCGTCGGGGCACCGATGATGCTGACCGGTCGCATGCTCATTGCTGTCTCCAAAGCAAATCAGGCTGCACGGGAGAGAACGCGAACCTCGTCCGCCGCCGGGATGAAGCCGAACAGGTTCTTCGGGTCCGGCAAGGCGGGAATCAGCGAGATCTCGTCCTCGACACCCAATTCAATAGCCAAATCGCGCATAAAACGCAATGCGGAATAATCCTCAAGCGCGAAACCGACCGAGTCGAACACCGTCACATCGCTGTCTGCAGAACGACCGGCGGCCTGACCGGCCAGCACCTTCCACAGCTCGACCACGGCGAATTCGGCCGGCATCTGCTGGATGTCGCCCTCGATACGGGTCTGCGGCTCGTACTCGACGAAGACCTTGCCCATGTCGAGCACGCCGCGATGCAGTTCGGTCTTGCCCGGGCAATCGCCGCCGACACCGTTGATATGCATGCCCGGCTCGATCATGTCCGGGGTCAGGATAGTGGCATTGGTCTTGTCGGCGGTGACCGTGGTCACGATATCGCAGCCGCGCACGGCATCGCGGGTGCTGTCAAAACGACGGGCCTTCAAGCCCAGGGCGGCCAGGTTGGCGAGCAGCTTGTCGGTGGCGGCGGGATCGGTGTCGTAGAGATGGAATTCCTCGATGCCGAGGAGTCGGTGAAAGGCCAGAGCCTGGAATTCACTCTGCGCACCGTTGCCGATCAGGGCCATGCGGCGGCTGTTCGGGCTGGCCAGCGCACGGGCAGCAACAGCCGACATGGCGGCAGTGCGCAAGGCGGTAGTCAGGGTCAGTTCGCTGACCAGCGTCGGCGCCCCGGTTCCGACATCGGCCAGCACACCGAAAGCCATGACGGTCGACATGCCGAAACGGAAATTCTTCGGGTGACCGTTCACGTACTTGAAGGAATACAGGCTGTGATCGGAGATCGGCATCAGTTCGATCACGCCATCGTGCGAATGATTGGCAACGCGCGGGGTCTTCTCGAAATCCTGCCAGCGCAGGAAGTCGTCGACGATGTAATCGGCCATGCCCTCAAGGCAAACGGCAAGCCCCTTGCGCTGGATCATGCGGGCGGCGCTCTCGGCGCTCAGGAAACGGGTCTGGATACGGTGGTTGGCGGACATGGTGTGGCTCCTCGGTCGTTGTTATGTCTCGATGGAAACATCATCTCCGAAAAGCAAGCCAACCAAAATAGCAACTATTGCACTATTTCGGCAATTAGCTGAACATATCGATACCTATTTTTGGCAAATCGGCAAAATGGACAATCTGGACCAACAACTCATCGCCCTGTTGCGCAACAACGCCCGCACCAGCGTGGCCACCCTGGCCCACAAGCTCAAGGTATCGCGCGGCACTGTCACCAACCGGATCGCGCGGCTCGAAAACGAGGGCGTTATCGTCGGCTATACCGTACAGTTGCGCCCCGACTCGCAACCCAATGAAATCCGCGCCTGGATGAGCATCGTCGTCGCCGGCAACGAGACCCGCTCGGTCATCGCCAGCCTGCTCGGCGAACCCGGTGTCGCCTCGCTGCACGACACCAACGGCCGCTGGGATCTGCTCGCCGAACTGCGCGCCGAGAACCTAACCGAACTCTCCGACGTATTGGAGCGCATCCGCCTGATCCGCAGCATCCAGGCCACCGAAACCAGTATCCATCTGGCGACCTACCGCAGCGGCAGCGGCGCTTAGCGGCGCAAGGCACAGCCATCGCCGCCGCGCAGCGGCGAGTATGCGATCTCCCGGCAGCAGCGTAAACACCCGCGCAACATTATGCCAGGCGCAAATGGATCGATCCGCTCGTGACGGGCTACAATCCGACACACATGCGCACACCGGGGACAGTCGCCCCCCCGGTGCCGCATGACGAGACAACATCTGGAAATCCGCGCGAAGAGGAAAAAAACTCCCTCGCATTCTGCACGACAAAGCGTTTGAGTGCTGCCTGCCGCCTTTGCAGAACAGCGTTTCAGCAGCCAGCCATGAACTGGATAAAAAATGATCGCATGCAAAACCAAGTCAGCCATCCCCGGCACCAAAGATTCCAAGCCCCCATACACGACGAGTCATGCCTACCCGCTGCCTCGTCGTTTGACCGGCCGATTCGCTTCGAAGGCAAGAACCATCGCCTCTGGCGCGCTTACCGCCCTGTTCATTGGCCTGGTGACGGCGCCCTGGACTTCGGCATACGCACAACAATCCGAGGGGAAAATCATTACGCGTAGCGAACTCGGCGCTTGGGCCTTGCGCTATGACGAATCCACGCCCGGTCTGAATTGCGGCATCCGTTTCATTCCGGGCAAACGCAATGTGGCCAGCCTGGCGATATTTGGCCCCACCGCCAAAGCGGCTTACTCGACTCTCTTGTTCTCCGGTCCGGATATTCCGACGACGCGATCGCCCAAGGAAGTTCAACTGGGCTTGCGCCTGAAGGGATTGCCGGAGTCGAGCCTGAAAGGCGTCATCTTGCCCAAACAAGCCGACGCGAAGACCAATAACCTGATGATCGCCACCGGCGACATCCGGAAATTATTGCAATCGATGCGGGATAGCGAAGAAAAGCTCCGCTTGACGATACAGCGCGAAGTCATTCCTGAAACAATCGTCGATCTGGACTACGACGGGCTGGATAAAGCGCGTGTGGCAATGCTCGATTGCATAGCCGGACGTAAGCCGGGTGGACAGGATATGGACACGGCGCTTGCCGAAATCCGCCCGCTCGGGAAATCCACCATCCGCGGCAGCGCCTATTACAAGGGTGGATTCCTGGCAAGCAAACAGTATCCGCCGAAGGGAAGTGAAGCGGTCGCCCTGATCTGGATGAGCAAGGAATTCAAAGCGTGGTACGAAGAGGTCAAGGCAACCAAAAAAGCCCCGGATCATATTCCGGAAAACATTGCCAAGCACATCATGAGTACGAAGATTCTCGACGACGAAGGTGGCTTTTCCTTCAGTCGCCTGCCCGCTGGTGAATATATGTTGATCGCGAGTTTCAGCTACAACGAAACGATCAGCGTTCCAGAGGTAGTCGGCCAAACGCATGTATTTGCCGGGAACAGGCATATCGGCACACAGGATCACGTGGTCAATTGGTCTTATCTCATCAAGCAACCGACGACCTTCCAGAAGCAGGTAACAATCCAGAACGACGGGGACGTCCTGGATGTTGCGCTCGACAAGTCGCAAATCCTTTGTTTCTTTGTCTGCTTTTAATAGCGGATTCAAATTAGTTCGTCGCTCCATGCCAGCGACGGCTTCATTGCAGCAATAGCCAAGTTGGCTGGCGAAAGGGATTTGCCAGCCAACTTGATCGCTTCGTCTTTATTGCGGCAAGGGCAGCAGTCGGTATGCCGCAGATAACGCTAGCGCAGGGCCCTCAGGCGGGCAATGCGCTCGGTGGTGTCGGGATGCGAGGAAAGCATATCGCCACCGGAGGACTTCCCGCGCTTCTCCGCATGCGCTTTTTCCATGCTTTCCAGCATCGCGGCCAGCGGCTCGGTTCCCAAGCCGGCGGCCAGCATGCTGCGGGCAGCGTAGGCATCGGCTTCGTACTCAAATTCGCGTGAATAGCGCGACTCAAGCGCAAGAGCACCGAAGCTTGCAGCCATCGACGACACGTCGCCGAAATAGATGCCGACCACGAAGGAAACCACCGACGACTGAATCAACTGGCGCAACCCGTGACGGTACGCCACATGCCCCAGTTCGTGGGCGATGACGCCCGTCACCTCGTCGTTGCTGTTTGCCAGTTCGACCAGTTGATCGAAAACTACGACATCACCGCTCGGCAACGCGAAGGCATTGGGCCCCAGTGTCGATGAACGGAAGTGCAAGCGATGGGGCGGCAGATTACCCCCTTGCCCCAGAATCCGGCCGGCATACTCGGTCAGTTCGGTGCGTCTCGCTTCGCTCAGGCGTGACGGCGCCAACAGCTTTTCGTCGAGGAAACTCAGCGTGTGTTTCGACAAGCCCTGGAGAACCGTATCGGGAATCCTCGGCGCCATCATTTTGCCGAAGGCTGGCAGCCCCCAGAAATAGATTGCCGCGACCAGCAATACCGCCCCCAGCAACGAACCCAGTGACCACGACCAGCGCTTCTGCACGCACACCACCGCCGAATCCCTGAAGCCGGCCGCCACGAGCCAAAGACTGAAGGCCTCGAGATCGGCCACTTCGAAACTGCCGCCGTCGTCGAAACGCAACACGCGCGGTGCGCGCCCCATGGGTTCGGAAATGTCGACCCGGTCCCGCCGGGCTCGCAACTCACCGAAAGCGCCACGGGCGACAAGTTCATCGCCGATGGCGAACAGCTCGGCCGGCTGCCGGCGCGGCGTTCGCCCATCGTAGTAGATGGCGGCAATACCTTTCACAAACCGATATCCAGATCAAACATTTCGGCAGCTTCGTCGCCCACGGCCGTTGCCGCCGCCGCCTCGCCGGCGACGAAATCGTCGAGGCTGCCATCGACCGCCAGGGTCAGGTACTCAGCCCGGTAGCGGGCAACTCTGACCTTCGCCCAGGGGATGAACAAGCCCAGGGTGCACAGGATGCACAGCCAGTTCACCACGGTCAGGCCAATGAAGCCGCCGACCGGGATGTTGCTGCCAAAACGGTGGGGGCCGAGGGTGGTTGCGCTCCAGACGGCATTGTTGCTGCGGGCGGCAATATACGGGACGAGCACCACCTGCGGCAGGATCAGCAGCAACGGAATGAGCAGGAAGACGAAGCCGGCGGCGGCCAGCCCCGCGGTTCCCCCGCCGGCACTCATGACGGCAATCAGGATGATGGCCGCGAACAGCGCCAGGATAATGAAGCCGGGAAACAGGAATATCCGGTAGATGGCCCCCGTCGTCACCGAGCAATTGAATGCGGTATTGCCGAAATGCGTGTTGTCGAGGATGAACTTTCGCAACTGCCGGTAAAAAACCGGGAAAGCCAGCCAAAGCGTCACCATGGCCAGAAACCCGTAACCGACGAACACTTTGAATGCCTGGCCGTAGGTGCCATGAAAGGAGAAACGCAGCCCCCGATAGCTGGTGTTGAAGGCCCTGAAACGAAAGGCCTTGACTGCCAGCCAAGGCACTACCGGCACCAGGCACAGAAGCGCTACGCCGTAGGCCAGCGGACTGAAATGCTGGGCCGCCGAAAGGCCGCCGACCAGCAGCAGCGCGACGAGACGCCCCTTGAGGATGGCCGCTGGCTTGCCGTGATAGTCGAAACCCGAGCCGTCGAGCATCAGGTTGCGATGAAAATACTGTTCCCGGCGCACCTTGGCCCAAGCCGAATAAATGCCGAGGGTGACGATGGTCAGGAAGATGTTGACGATCCAGATCCTAAAATACTCCCCCCCCTCGCCGAGAAACTCGAACCGCTCCTCGCCTCCTCCACCGGTGTGCGGCACCGCCACGGGCGGCTCGGTTGGCAACGCTGACAGCGGCGGCATGTCATCCAATTCGGCATCGTAGGCAACCCGTGCTTGAGGATCGCTCAACGTCTTGAAGGCTTCGCGCAATGCATCAAGGGACTCCACCGGAGGCGGTTCGCGGCGGGCCAGCATGTCGCGAAACTCTGCCAGTTGCCTGGCGTAGGCCGCCTTGATTTCATCCAGTGTCGCCTTCTGCCCTATCCCGAGCAGTTCGTAGTAATTTGCCGCGAGCGCCTGCATGCTTCCCCCTGTCATGATCATCAATCGTGCTTGTGCGACATTCTATACATTTGTCACAGAATTGATGACAAATGATTCAACGCCAACCGATCAATCACACCACAGGGGAAGGCTTTCGGCCAGACAGCCGACGATCGGTCGTCAAGCCGCCTTGGCCGACTTGCGAAAAAGCATCGGGGCCAGTTGCACGCCCAGGATACAGACAAAAATGATGCCTCCACCCGCAAGCTGCAACGGGGTAAGGCGCTCGCCCAGGTAGAGGGCTCCCGCCAGGGCGGCGAACAGGATTTCCGAACTGAGCAGAATGGCGGCATCCGTCGCCGGCGTATGGCGCTGCGCGATCACCTGCACCGTGAAGGCGACACCGACCGACAGCAACCCACCGTAGAGTATGGCCGGCATGGCCTCGACCAAGCCTGACAACTCAATGTCTTCGATGGTCAGCGCAACCAGCATCGACAACACGCCGCTGACCACGAACTGCGTTACGGCCACCATGATCGGCGCGCCCCGGTGCGCGGCAACCCGACCGACCCAGAAAACGTGGGCGGCCCAGAACAAGGTACTGGCGATCACCCAGTAATCGCCGACGGTCAAGGCGTCGAATCGTCCGCCCGAAAGCATGAACGTCCCGATAAAGCTACCAATGGTTGCCGGCCAGACAGCGGGATGCGGCGCCTGGCGATCGATCAGCCAGGCAAGAATGGGCACCATGGGAACGTAGAGCGCGGTCAGGAAACCCGCATTGGAGACCGTGGTCCCCATGATGCCGATCTGCTGGAAAACGGCGCCCAGGAACAGCAATACACCCAAGCCGCACCAGGCGAACCAGTCGGAACGCTCGAGCCGAACGCCGCGCGCCTGAAGACGGCCGTACTCACGAAGGGCCAATGGGAGCACGAACAGGGCGCCGAGCAGGAAACGCACACCGGTATAGGTCAAGGGGCCGACATGCGCCATCCCCAGTTGCTGGGCGACGAAGGTTGTCCCCCAGATCAGGGCAACAAGGAGCATCAGGGAATTGGCGACGGAACGGCTCATGTGTTTCAGGGAATCATCGGTTGAGACGGCAGGGAAAAAGCGACCCGGACGCCGGAAATCAGCATTTGGACGGCAATCGTGGTCAGGATCAGGCCCATCAGGCGCTCCATGGCGGCCAGGCCCGCTTTCCCGAAAAGCCGGGCGAGACGCCCGGCCGACAACAGGATCAGGGTGTTGATGATAACAGCGATGACAATCGCCAAGACCAGCGATGTCGGGTGATCGGTCTGGCGCGCGTTGAGCAGAACGGTCGCCAGCGCCGACGGGCCGGCGATCATCGGTATGGCGAGCGGCACAATCAGCGGGTCGCCATCCACATCGCCGGCAGCCTCGTCGCTGGAACCGACGGGGAAGACCATGCGCAAGGCAATCATGAACAGGATCAGGCCGCCGGAGATTTCCAGTGCCTGCTCGGAAAGGCGCATGGCTGCAAGCAGCCAGTCGCCGACGAAAACGAAAATCAGGAGCACGCCGCCAGCAATGGCCGACTCGCGCAGAACGATGCGCTGCCGGTCCGACGGCGAGAAGCCGCGCAGCAGCGAGAGCAGCAGCGGGATGTTGCCGAGCGGATCGAGCAACAGCAGCAACAGGAATACGGTCGACAGCAGTTCTTGCATCGGTAGCGTCAGGCCATCGACCGGGGAAACACGGCACCGTGCACAAGCCCGGAGCCGTTTCGGTCAGGCCGCCTTAGTTGAAGTTGTAGCGGGCCAGGAAATTGATGCGGGACATGTTGCCATGCTCGCCGGCCAGGGTTTCGCGACGGCCATAGATGTACTCGAGACCGATATCCATGACCTTGACCGGGTTCCAGATACCGCCGATGTGGAACTGGCTGACATTACGGTTGACACCGTAGCGCCCGGAATCGAGGCCGTTGGCACGAGCCCAGTCGGTATAAGCGCTATCGAAGTTACGCTGATGCCCATAGACAAAGTTCATGCGGAAGGAGTCGCTGAATTTGCGCTGATAGCCAAGAACCACGCCCATCGCCTTTTCCATCTCGATGCTGTTGGTGGTGGCGTTGTAGCCCGCACCTTCGATGTAGTTGAAGTAGCGGCCGATACCTTCACCGCCGGTGACAATCCAGCTTATGAAATCATCTCCCCAGGTCTTGATCTGGCCGCTGGCCGCGAGGCCATAACCACGCTTGCTGCCATTGACATTGGCGGTTTCGCCCGGAATCGTCGAGTCGCAGTTGGAAACAAGGCAAAGCGTACCGTTGACGCGATGCTCGTGGCTGATCCCGCGCAGACTCAAGGAACCCCAGGTGAACGGTTTGTCCCAGCGCAACACCAGATCCGGAACCTTGGAGAAACCAGCTGCCGAGGCGCTGCCGGTCGGGTCAAGCACATAGCTGACCGAGTTTTCCAGCGCCACGGCAAAGTTGCCATACTGCGGCGTCACGTAGGTGTAGCGAATCTGCGGCTGACGAATGAAGGTGGAGCCGATCGGGCCGTTGAAGTCGATGGTTTCCGGCGTATTGTCGATGTCCATGAAGGTCGACCAGGTCTGGCCGAACAGCCAGTTCGGGGTCTGCACATAGGCATGGCGCAGACGGAAGCCATAGCTGTTGGTCGCCTGCTGGGTGTAGATGTTGTTCAGCGAACCGTAAACCGCCGAGTTGCCGGTGCGTGGATCGTTGTTGAAGTCGCCTTCGACCTTGGCCATGATCATGCCGAAGGGGCTGGGCGTCGCGCCTTCGATGCCGATGCGCGAGGTGCGGGCATGCAGGTAGGTCTGCCCTTTGCGCTCGGAGGCACGTGAGCCGTTAAGCGGCATGTAGGGCATGAAGGTCGAGTAATCGTTATTGCTGTTGTCGCCCTAGGTTTCGTGAATCATGTTCAGCTCGGCGACGCCGTACACACGAATCGACACATCGGAACCCGGAACGCGGAAAGAGTTCGGGATATCGCCGACGACGACGTTTTCCTTGGTTTGGGCGCTCATCTGGTCGCGCAATTCGGAGACCTCGCTGGCCGAAACCGAATTCTTCTTCATTTCATCCAGCTGGGCCTGCATCAGCTTGAGCTGTTTTTCGAGCTGGGCGATGCGGTCGGCGTCCGCGGCATGGACCAGCGGCGCACCGGCGCCGATGCCGGCGGCGAGCAACGCAATGACAATTTTCCTTACTTTCATAACTCCTCCTTGGAATGAACGGTATGACCGGCCCCCCCGGGGCCGAACCGACGTGCTTCGACTAGAAGCCGTGCCTGACCTGGGTCAGGAAGGCTTTTGCCCGGTCGTGCTTGGGATTGCTGAAGAACTCGGCGGGCGAAGAGTCTTCGAGGATGGTGCCGTGATCGAAGAAGATCAGGCGGTCGGCCACTTCGCGGGCAAAGCCCATTTCATGGGTAACGACCAGCATGGTGATGCCGGTGTGGGCCAGCTCGCGCATGACGGCGAGTACTTCGTTGACCATTTCCGGGTCGAGTGCCGAGGTCGGCTCGTCGAACAGCAACACCTTGGGATCCATGGCCAGTGCCCGGGCAATGGCGACGCGCTGCTGCTGGCCGCCTGACAACTGCACAGGGTACTTTTCGGCCTGGTTCTTCAGCCCGACCCGTTCCAGCAGCGCCAGCGCCTTGGCCTCGGCGGCCTCCTTGCTCATCTTGCGGACCCGTATCGGGGCCAGCGCGACATTGCGCAGGATGCTGAGGTGCGAGAACAGGTTGAAGCTCTGGAAAACCATGCCCACCTCGCGGCGGATGGCATCCAGGTTCTTCAAGTCGTCGTTGAGTTCGATGCCGTCGACCTTGATCGAGCCGGTGTCGTGCGTTTCGAGCCGATTGAGGGTGCGCAGGAAGGTCGACTTCCCCGACCCCGAAGGGCCGATGATGGCCGTGACCTGGCCTTCGTAGAAGGTTGCGTTGACCTTTTTCAGTGCATGGAATGCACCGAAATGCTTGTCAACGTCGCGGGCCTCGATGATCGGCTTCAATGCGGATGATGTGCTAGTCATCGTGGGCTCCTAGCGCTTGCGACCGACGTCGAGCTGCGATTCCAGCGCGGCGGTGAGCGAAGTGAAGGCGGTGGTCAATATCAGGTAGATCACGGCGATGGTGACGAACACCGGAATCGGCTGATAACTCTCGGCCTGCACCCGATAACCGACCATGGTCAGTTCGACCACGCTGATCGCGTAGGCCAGGGACGAATCCTTGACCAGTGAGGCGAGGTTATTGGCCAGAGCCGGCAAGGCGACCCGCATGCTTTGCGGCAAGGTGATATCGACGAAGGTTTGAAACGGCGACAGACCCAGTGCCCGGGCGGCCTCGACCTGTCCATGCGGAACGGCGAGGATGCCGGCACGGACGCATTCGGCGTTGTAGGCGCCGATGTTCAGCGCCAGCGCGATGGCGGCACAAGCGAAGTCCGATATCTGCATCGACTCCGGCAGCAAAGTCGGCACCGCCAGCCAGACGAAGAGAATTTGCAGCAGCAGGGGCGTGCCGCGGATCAGCCAGACGTAAAACTCGCTGATCCAGCGCAGCGGCGGCACCGACGACAGCTTGCCGAGGCCGGCGAGAACGCCGAGGACGACACCCGCCGAACCCGAGATCAGGGTCAGCAGCACGGTCATCCGCGTGCCTTCGGCGAACTGCTGCGCCGCCTGGCCGATGGGGTCCGGCGCCCACGACAGCGGCACCGCCATCCCCCACAGGAACAGCAGGAGGCCGATCATCGCCGCGAACATCGCCAGTCCGGGATGTTGCTTGGTCCAATTCATGTTGATTCGGACCTATCAGGAACGGCAGGAAATGTCGGTCTTGAAGTACTTCTGCGACAGCGTCTGGTAGGTACCGTTCTTCATGACCTCTTCCAGTGCCTTGTTCAGCTGGTCCTTCAGTTCCTTGTTGTTCTTGCGCAGGATCATCGAAACACGCTCGACGAAAACCTGCTCGCCGACGACGATGCCCGAGTCGGCGTTCTTTTCCAGCGTGGACTTGATCAGCCACTTGTCGGAAATCCAGGCATCGACCTTTTTCGACTTCAAGGCCGAGAAGGCCTCCGGGTCGGCCTTGTAGGTCTTGACCTCCTGCACCCCGGGGATCTTTTTCGCGTTGTCGAAGTAGCTGGTCGCCAGCTGAACGCCGACCGTCTTGCCGCTCAGTGCGGCCATGGTGAGCGGTCCGTTCGGATGGGCGGCGATCTGGCCGCCGGTGCAATAGTGCGGGTTGGCGAAATCGACAGCCTTGCCGCGCTCTTCGGTGAAACCGTGCGAGGCGATGGCGAAGTCAAAGCGGTCCTGGCGAATGGAGGCGAGCTGGGCATCGAAGGAGACCACGCGCCACTCGATCTTCATGCCCAACTGCTTGACCACCGCCTCGGCCAGTTCGACCTCGAAGCCGGTCAGTTTCGACCCTTCGAAATAATTGAACGGAAAGAAAGCGCCTTCCGTGGCTGCAATCACCGTTCCTGAATCCTTGATCGTCCCCCAGTCACGCGCCTCGGCTGCGCCTGCTGCCAGCAGCGCGACAGTGGACGCGACAGCCATCCATTTATTGATGAACTTCATAACTCCTCCTGTGAATTTGAACCTGAAAAACCCCCTATTTTTTATCAAGACGCCTTCTCTTCCAGTGAGTCGAATCGGGGATTACCGCGCTGCGACTCTATGGTTTAAGGGGTACTCAACCTAGTAGGGTAAACCCCCACTTTACTACCAAAAAAGATAACAAATTATCACTTTGACAACACAACAATAATTTATGCAACGTTATGACACTTTATTGTTGATTTTTTACATGCACAAATGACGTTTTGATCAAATCGGATATACAGTTAGTAAATCAATTACGCAAAATGGAGTAGTTTTCTCGCTTCCGCAGGGCTAGCAACCGGTCTACCCAGTGTGCCGGCCAGACCGGCGACCCGCTCGACCAGTTGCGCATTGCTGCTGGCGAGCACCCCTTTGCTGAAATAAATGTTGTCCTCGAAGCCGACCCGAACATGGCCGCCGAGGAGGATACCCAGTGTACCCATGGTTAGTTGGGCAGCCCCCAGCCCCGCCACCGTCCACGTCGCTCCGGCAGGAAGCTGCGACTTCAGATAGAGCAAGGCTTCCGGCGTCGCCGGCATGCCGCCCGGCACGCCGAGCACGAAATCGAAATGCGGATTGGCCGGCAGCTTGCCTTTCGCCAGCCAGCGGTTGGCCGTCGCCAGCATGCCGGCGTCGAAAATTTCCAGCTCCGGGCGGATGCCCCGCTCGCGCATGGCGGCGGCAAAGGTTTCGATATCATCCGGCACATTGAGAAATACCTCGTCGCCGAAATTGACCGAGCCCATCGACAGCGTCGCCATCTCCGGGTTGAGCGCCAGCGGCGCCATGCGTTCCTCGGTCGTCATGCCGACGGCGCCGCCGGTCGACACCTGGATGATCGCGTCGCAACGCGACCGCACGGCGGCGATGATCTCGCGATAGACACCGGCATCCTGCGTTGGCCGTCCATCCGGCCAGCGGGCATGCAGATGCACGATGGCCGCGCCGGCAGCCACGCATTCGGCTGCCGCCTCGCCGATTTCTTCCGGTGTGATCGGCAGGGCCGGCTGCTGGTCCTTGCCGACCTCGGCACCGGTCAGCGCGGCAGTGATGATCAGCGGATTCATTGGCGTCCGCCGCGCTGGCATTCGGCCGGCACCACGCAGGTGCCGCTGGCCCGGCAGACGACGACCGGCGGATCGAGCACATCGGCCGCCGAGGGCTGGCCGGGCACGTCAGCGGCGGCGATGACCTTGCGCGCCTCGAAACGCATCTTGCGTGAGGTCTTGCCCTGCGCAACGATTTCGCCGAAGGCCTCGATGTAATCGCCGGCCCGTACCGGCGCCAGGAACTCGACGCTGTCGTACGCGACGAACAGCCCTTCGTCGCCGTCGCTGCGAATCAGCAATTCGGTTGCCACATCGCCAAACAGATTGAGCATCTTGGCACCATCGACCAGATTGCCGGCGTAATGCACGTCGTGGGCGCCGATGCGCAGGCGGATCAGGCTGGTGATCGGGGTTTGCGTGGTTTCCATGTCAGGCGGCCTTTCTCTTGATCCATTCATTGATGGCGAACGAGGCGACATCCTCGGCGTAGCTCTTCGGGCCGAAACCGGCGTCGTAGCCCAGCTCCTTGGCCAGCTCGTGGCTGATGCGCGGCCCGCCGACGACGAGGATGATCTTCTCGCGCAGCCCCTCGGCCTCCAGGATGTCGGACAGGCGCGTCAGGTTGTCGAGGTGGATGTTCTTCTGCGTCACCACCTGCGACACCAGAATCACGTCGGCCTGTTCCTCGATGGCCCGCGCCACCAGTTCCTCGGAATCGACCTGCGCCCCCATGTTGATGGCGCGCACCTCGTGGTAGCTTTCCAGCCCCTTGTGGCCGTTGTAGCCCTTCATGTTCATGATGGCGTCGATCCCCACGGTATGGGCGTCGGTCTCGATGCAGGCGCCGACGACGACCATCTTGCGCCCCATCTTCTCGGCGATCAGCGCATTGACGCCATCCTTGTCGAGCACCTCGAACTCCGGCTTGGCGACCTGAATGGTCGACAAGTCGATGCGGTGCTTGCTCTGCCCGTAGAGAACGTAGAAGGAAAAGCCCTGCCCCATGTCCTCGGCGTGCACCACGGCCGGCTCGTCGAGGCCCATGGCCAGCGCCAGCCGGCGGGCGCCTTCCTTCGACACCTCGTCGAGGGGCACCGGCAGGGTGAAGGACAGCTGGACACGGCCGTCATCCTGCGTGTCGCCATAGGGTTTGATCCATTGTTCAGCCATGGCGGGCACCTCCTTGCAGCATGCGTTTCGGGAAGGGGTTGTAATAATCGGGCGCCTTGGCGATCACGCCGTCGAGACCCTTGCCGCCGGTCGCCGTGCGCTTGATCTCGGCGAACATGCCCTGGGCGATGGCCGACGGCAGGCCGATCCGCTCGATCTCGGCGAGCATGGCCTCGGTTTCGGCGAGTACCGCCTGCGCCCGCTGCTCGATCAGGCCGCCGGACTTGAACTCGATTTCCGAATGCAGGTCGCGCATGGTGCCGAAGACGTAGCGGGCATTCTGGATGGCGAGGAAACGATCCTGGATGAAGGGCGTGTGGATCGCCTCGGTCATCATGCCCAACAGGTGGATGTTCTGGCGGGTCACCGTGCTGACCATATTGAATAGCGCGTCCTGGACGTGGCCCTTGAAGATGTTGCCGGTCATGTGCTTGGTCGGCGGCATGTACTTCAGCGACGCTTCCGGGAAAACCTGGCGTACCAGCTGGGCGTGCGCCAACTCCCACAGGAAGCCGTTCTCCAGCTCGGGGTTGATCTCGAAGGCGTGGCCGAGGCCCATCTGCTCTGGAACCAGCCCCGACAGGTAGGCGAACTGCTCGTTGATCATCTGCGAGGCGAGCACGGTATGCGCCGCATCGTAGGCATCGGCCGTGGTCAGGTAGTTGTCCTCGCCGGTATTGATGATGATCCCGGCGTAGCCGTTGATCATGCGCGAGAAGAACTGGTCGATGAAAGTGCGCTGCATGTTGATGTCGCGGAAGATGATGCCGTACATCGAGTCGTTGAGCATCATGTCGAGGCGCTCGATGGCGCCCATGGCGGCGATTTCCGGCATGCACAGGCCGGAACAGTAATTGGTCAGGCGAATGTAGCGGCCAACCTTGGCGCCCACCTCGTCGAGCGCGGCGCGCATCAGGCGGAAATTCTCCTGGGTGGCGTAGGTGCCGCCGAAGCCCTCGGTCGTCGCGCCGTAAGGCACGTAGTCGAGCAGGCTCTGGCCGGTCGAGCGGATCACCGCGACGATGTCGGCGCCCTGCTCGGCCGCCGCCCGCGCCTGCTTGATGTCCTCGTAGATGTTGCCGGTGGCGACGATCAGGTAGAGCCAGGGTTGCGGCGCTTCGCCGCTGTTGCCGATCAGCGCGGCGCGCTGCGCCCGCTGGGCGGCAATATGCTCGCAGCTGCGGGCAGCCAGTTCGTCGGCCGTGTCGCGCGCCGCAGCATCGTCGCGCCCGCCGTCCAGCACCAGACGGCCGGCAGCAACGGCTTCGGCCACCTGCTGCGCCGTCCAGCCCTGCTCGTTCATCGCCGCTGCGACGGCCAGCGCCGCGCCCCGGTTGAGCAAACCCTGCTCCTGCAAATGGTCGACCACGCGGTTGGGCAGCGGCACCTGGTTTTCATCAACCCCATCGATGCCCATCAGGCGCAGGGTCGCCCGCTCCACGGTGGTTGTCGTCGAGCGGTCCATTTCATCGAACACCCGGCCGGCAATGCGCCGCGCCGAGCCCCGGGCGCGGTCGATACGCGCCTGGTCAAGCTGCAAATGAGCCATCTAATTGCTCCTCTTGTTGTTCCAGTGGTTTTCACCGTAGATGACGGAACAGGATGAAAGCGAAGGATTTGTTCCGCTGGCTAGGCGCGAACCGCAGCAATAGCCATCGCTATTGCGAGGATGAGCAACAACGCCAGCGGGGCAAAGACTAGCTTTCATGTTTCGTTATCTGCGGTGGAGACCACGCTTTCCAGCAGGACGTCGGTGACGTGCAGCCCGTCGAAGGCTACCCTGCTGGCTTCGAGAAATTCATGGGCGGCAAAATGGCCGCCCAGCGGTGAAAACGGATTGAGCGTCAGGCCGGCCATGCGGATGCGGCGCATCGCCGCCAGTTGCCCGCCGAGCGCCCGGAAAGCGGCCAGGTCGCCGGCATCGACAAACAGCCGCGTGCCGTCGGCGACCACCACCTGCAGCCCCTTGTGACGGCGAACCAAGGTTTCCAGCGCTTGCCACAACTGGCGCCCCACCGCCCCGCTGACCGCCACGCCGGCCAGCGATGGCTGGTCGTTGGCGAGCAGCACGCTACCGGCGTTGAGACTGGGAATGGCGGCACGGAAAAGCACCTTGCCGTCGGCATCCCACATCCCGACGCCGCCCTCGGCAAAGACCGACGCACAACGGGCCGCCGTTGCTGCATCGGCCTCGGCGATGCCGAGAATGGCCAGCCGGTCGCGCGTCTTGCGGATCACATCCTGAATGCCGCCGCCGACCGCCGCGCCGGTTGCCAGAACCACCCCGTCGGCAATGGCTGGCGAGGCGTGCTGACTGCGCCCGAGCGCACCGTCGAGAAAGACCTGGCTGGCGCCGCACTGGCGCAGCCGGGCAATGATCTTCAGCTGGTCATGGCCGCGCGAGGCGCCGGCGATTTCCATCTCGCCGCCATCAAGCACCTTGACCACGACGATCTCGCCCATCGGACTGTCGATGCCGCTGCCGTCGATCAGCTTGCAGCGTGCCTTGGCCTGCTGCAGCGTCTCGCGCGCCGTCGCCACCAGCGCCCCCGGCCAGACGACGACCGGCGGCTTGGGGATGGAAAACACCTGATCCAGCGCCTCGCCATCGCGCCCGATCGAGGTCAGACCGACCGCCACATCCTCGGCCGCCGCGCAGGCGAGCAGGCGATTGAGCGCCACCGTCTTGCCGGTGTTCTTGCTCATGCCCATCACCGCCAGCGTCGCCATGCCGCCATCGCGGATACCTTCCCACAGCTGGCTTTGGGGTCGTTTGAGATGCATTGCCGACGCCCTCAGACGTAACGCTGCTCGAACAGCCGGCGCAGCGTCTCGCTCTCGCGCAGCAGGTTCAGCGCCAGCTCGGCGTGACCGCGGGCATAACCGTTGCCGACGATCATCTCGACATCCTTGCCGACGCCTTCGGCGCCGAGCGCGGCGGCGGTGAAACTGGTCGCCATCGAGAAGAAGTAGATACGGCCGCCGTCGCGTGTGGCGAGAATGCTGCCCATCTCGGTGCCGGGAATGTTCACGCAGTTGATCGTCACGTCGGCCATCCGGCCTTCGGTGACAGCCGAAACCGCCTCCATCATCGCCACCGCGTTACCGGCATCGACCTGCAGCGTATGGTCGACCCAGCCCAGTTCGCGCATGCGCACGCAGTCGCTCTCGAAGGGCGAAACGCCGATCACGCAACCGGTCGGCCCGGCCTGCTTGCGCGCCTCATAGACGCACAGGGTGCCGGACTTGCCGCCCCCGCCGATGACCACCACCGTATCGCCGGCCTTGACCAGGCGGGCGGTCTGCGCCGGCGCCCCGGCCACATCGAGGATGGCGAGCGCCATCTTTTCCGGAATGTCTTCCGGCAGCACCGCATACAGCCCGGTCTCGAAGAGGATGGCCTGGCCGTCGATCTCAATCTGGTCGCGGTCGAGATGAATGGCGCGAATGGCGTCAATGCGCAGCGGCGTCAGCGACAGCGACACCAGCGTCGCGATGCGGTCGCCCGGCTTGAGGTCGGTCTTGCCAGCCAGCGCCCGGCCGATTTCGCGCACCCGGCCGATCAGCATGCCGCCCGACCCGGTGACCGGGTTATGCAGCTTGCCGCGCCGGGCCACGATGTCGGCGACGATCTCGCCGACCCGGCCGGCATCGCCACCGGCCTCGCCCTTGATCTGCGTGAAGCTGGCGGCATCGACGTTGAGCGCCAGCACGTCGATCAGGATCTCGCGCTCGCCGACCACCATGCTGTTGTCGATCTTCCACGCCCCTTGCGGTAGCACGCCGAGCGGTTCGACCACGCGGTGGGTGCCGTAGGCGGATTGCATTGCACTGCTCATGCCGCCCCCTCAGTTGCTCTGGCTCGGCACGCGGAACTCGACGCCGAGGCCCGGCATCTCGACTTCCATGCCCTTGTAGTTGCGGCACTTGATGGTCGTTCCCTGGCCGTCCGGGCGCACTTCCTCGCGCACATAGCTGGGGATGATCGGCAGCTTGCCGAGGCCGCCCAGGCCATCGACGATGAAGGTCGGCACCGCCGGCCCGCTGATCCAGCCGCGCAGGCCTTCGTACAGCGCAATCATGCGGGCATGCGGGACGATGAAGTGGTGGGCGCCTTCGACCATGTCGGTCGAGTACACATAATAGGGACGCACGCCCATCTCGATGGCCTGCATGAACAGCTCGCGCATGATCTCGACGCTGTCGTTCACGCCACGCAGGCACACCGTCTGCAAGCCCATCATGACGCCGGCCCTCTGGATCATCTTGACCCGCTCGCGCAGCAAGGGCGTGATTTCCTTGGGATGGTTAATGTGGATATTGATCATCTGCACACGATGCTTTTCCAGTACGGCGCACAGTTCCGGGGTAACGCGGGTGGGTAGCTGCACCACCATGCGCGATCCGATGCGCAGGAAGCGGACATGCGGCGCACGGCTGCGAATCTGGCCGAGGATGTAGTCCAGGCGCTCGTCGTCGAAGGTCAGCGGATCGCCGCCGGAAAGCAGCACATCGTCGATATCCTTGTTGCCGGCGATGTAGTCGATGGAACGCTCGATCTCGTCCTTGTGCACCGAACCGGTCGGCCGCGATACCATGCGCTTGCGGGTGCAGAAGCGGCACAGCGTGGCGCAGGTATTGCTGACCAGGAACAGCACGCGGCGCGGGTAACGGTGCACCACGCTGGTCCCGGGAATGGTGTCGCCCTCCTCGCCCAGCTCGTCGAGCATGGTGGCGAAGCCCGGCTTGGCTTCCTCGTGGAAGGTCGGCAGGTATTGCAGGCGGATCGGGCAGTTGGGATCGTCGTGAGGTGCCCCCGGTTTTAGTGCCAAGGGCGTTTTAGTAAAAGTCCTTGGGTTGTACCGTTAAAGACATTCTTCGGCGGCTGGCTGGGCAGAGGTGGTTGCCCGATGCTCGGCCGCGAACTCTGCCGGGGTTTGATAATTCAATGCGCTGTGCGGCCGATGCTGGTTGTAGTCCCGGCGCCAGGCGGCGATCAGGATACGAGCCTGTGGCAAGCTCGTAAACCAATAGTCATTCAGGCACTCATCTCGGAAGCGTCCGTTGAAGCTCTCGATGAACGCGTTCTGCGTGGGTTTCCCGGCCTGGATCAGTTTGAGCTGAACGCCATGCTGGCAGGCCCACTGGTCGAGCGCTTTGCCGGTAAATTCTGGTCCCTGGTCAGTTCGAATGGCCTTGGGGTAGCCCCGGAAGCGAGCCGCCTGATCAAGAACACGCGTAACGTAATGGCCTGAAATGCCGAAGTCGACCGCGAGATCGATGGCCTCCTTGCTGAAATCATCGACGATGGTCAGCACCTTGATCCGGCGGCCATTGGCCAGCGCGTCACTGACAAAATCCATCGACCAAACTTGGTTGGGCTCGGTAGGGCGTTCCAGTGCCTGCCGCTCAACAGCCACACCATGTCGCTTTTTGCGGCGCCGAACTGACAGACCGGCATCACTGTAGAGCCGATAAATCCGTTTGTGATTGGCTCGAACGCCCTCTCGCCGAACCAGCGCATGCAAGCGGCGATAGCCGAACCGGCGGCGCTCGCCGGCCAGTTCGACCAGCCTGGCTTGCAACTGCTCGTTCTCCGGCTGCGCCTTCGATACGTAATGCAGGACCGTGCGTGACAAACCCACCAGCTGGCAGGCACGGCGTTGGGAAATTGCTGTCGCTTTCCGCATCACCATGACTGACTCACGCTTTTGCTGGGGGCTCAGCGCTTTCGGCCCAAGGCCGCTTTGAGAGCTTCGGCATCAAGGATCGATTCGGCCAGTAGGCGTTTGAGCTTGGCGTTCTCGGCTTCCAGTTCCTTCAGGCGCTTCGCATCCGGAACTGACATGCCGCCGAATTTCGCCCGCCAGTTGTAGAACGAGGCGTCACTGAAGCCGTGTTGCCGGCACAGTTCCTTGATCGCCACGCCGGCTTCCGCCTGCTGCAAAAAACCGATGATCTGCTCTTCTGAAAACCGCTTCTTCAAGTCCATTCTCCTTCTCGAAAACGGACTTTACTAAATTGCCGGTGGCACTGATTACGGGGGGCACCTCAGTCGCGATCCATCAGCTGCGCCATGTAGGGCGTGACCGACACGGCAAACTTGTCGTAAACCGTCTCGTTCACATCCTCGATGTTGTTGAGAACGCCCTTCATCTCCGAATGATGGACATAACGACGGGCAAACTGCTTCTGCCACGGCTCGGCGGCCGGGTCGTAAGCGTCGAGTTCCTCGCGCAACAGCAGCTTGCCTGGGGTAACGGAAACGATCTTGTGCAACATGACTCCTCCTGTGACTGAATGACCCTGCGTTCAGCAGTGGCATGGGGGCATTCTAGGAAGCGCCTTCGGCCGACGAAAACAATCACAATGATCGAATCGGCCAAAAATAATCAGTCATAATGACCGATATCAAAACAAACTGAATGAGACACCATGAGCAGCACGCCGTTGGACACCCTGGACCGCCAATTGATCGACCTGCTCAAGGTCAACGCCCGCCTGCCCGTCGTCAAGCTGGCCAAGGCACTGGGCTGCGCACGCAGCACCGTGCAGCTGCGCCTCAAGGCGCTGGAAAGCAGCGGCGTCATCACCGGCTACACCATCGGCGTCTCGACCCCGCAACGCGGCCCCGGCATACGGGCCATGGTGCTAATCTCCATCGACTCCAAGTGCGAACACGAGATCATCCAGTCCATCTCGCGCCGCCACGAAGTCCGCAAGCTGTTTTCCGTCAGCGGCCGCTACGACCTGTGCGCCATGCTGAGCACCGACTCCACCGAAGAACTCGACAGCGTCATCGACCGCTTCCGCGCCATCAAGGGCGTCGTCGAAACCTTCTCGACCATCATGCTCAGCACCAAGCTGGATCGGCCGGATTGAAATGCCACGTCATTAAGCGGAGGGCTTTCAGTCGAAACGGCAACCCTGCCCGCAGCATCGCCCTCCCAGATAGCAGGTTCAGACGCCATGAACAGATCCACAGCGGATCACGACACGAGCCACCCACTCGACATAAAAACGCCACACACTTATGCCGTAGCACTTACTACAGACCACTCACGCACAGCTAAAGACAACAAAAAAACTTATTCAGTTCAGCGCCTTACACAAAGAACAAAATATGCCGCATGCAAATACAACAATCGACTCCTATGCAAACAACAAGCACTTTAGAGATGCCGTGTTGGCCAGAATGGACGGCACGTTCCCAGAATATACGTCGCTAACGCCTTATATCCCGGTAACTCGCCATGTTTCACCGCCATCCATCCTCGGAAATATGGCATCGCAATTAATCCAACACACCACAGGCCGTCCCTTTCAAGCTGATGTGTTAGCAAGCATAGGCGGCGGTTTTCCAGAACATATGGCGAAATCGCCATCGACTTTACGTTGGGCCTTTCGATCGTTCCTCTGTAAAGCCTCACAAGATGAATAAATTCGCTTTGTTATTTCTAGCAGCCTCTTGTGCCTCCATTGCAGCAACTGACGCTAATCCCTTCCCATTTGATCGCAGCCAGCTGTCTGGCTGGTGGGGAGAAAGCTATAACACCGACCCGGCATGTGGCCCCGAAAACTTGAAAAGCACTATGGAGGTAAGTTCGGACGGCAAACGCCTCCAAGTGCGTTTTGACCGCCGTTGGAAAACAGAACTTGGCGAAATGGAAGGAATTTCCGCAGACATTGTCTCTGCAACGGCACGCACGCTTGTAATCAGATATGAGAATGAAACCCGAAAGAAATCGTCAGGCGTACCGGTCGAATGGGAACTCGTGATCGTTGCTCCAGGTGTGTATCGTTGGCGGGAAACCGAATGGAAGCCAAGTGCAGTCAATACTGTTGTTGGTATCCGGTGCTCGCCCTAATGGGTGGCCCAACAAATCATTCCACCGGACCTGCGCGAAAAGCCGCGCAGGTCGGTGAATTCAAACGTTGTGCATCAATGCGAAAGGCCATGGCATGCGTCTAGCCTCCGTTGCTAGGTATTTAGGGTTGCTGGCTTTGCCTTCGGCATTGCTGGCATGTGGCTCCATGGTCACGTTTAGCGACATGGAAACCTCGCTCAATGCAGATGTAGGGAAGTCCGCACCGGATTTGGCAGTCGGTCACACGAGGTGGATGTTTAATTATCACGACGTTGACGCCGAAACTTATGAACTAACCAGTCTGAGACCAGATGAATGCAATTACGCCTTGATGGTTCGAAAGAAAGACAAGGTGATTATTGGTTGGCGCTATTTGCAGAATCCGCCGCCAACTGGCTGCAAGTTCCAAAGCATTAAACAATTGATGTAATACCAAATGGCAAATTCATATATTTGGCGTGGGAAATTGATGCCCAACATCACAATCCACCGGACCTCCAGCAAGCTGCGCTTGCCTTCGTCCGGTGATTTTCAACGTTGACGCTGTAGAAAAACCCTTTTCCAGCCAGATTTCCGGCAAAGAAATGGCGCAGGTTTGATCCGCGCCATTTTCGTTTTCAGGCTTTTTCCCGGTTGACCGTGGGATTCTCGATACGAGCTGTTTCGGCCCCGTCAGGTGAATTTCCCTTCTTTTTCCTCTACTGCCCGAACCCGTGATGCGCCAGTTTCTCGATGTTGTGCACCAGGCAATAGAGCTTCCACTGGGTATCGACCTTCTTCCACCCGCGTAGCGTGAACCGGTCCAGCCGTTTGTTGTGCCTCAGGTTGCCGAACACCGGTTCGACGGTGGCGAATCTTCGCCCGTAGCGGGCTCTGCCTGCTTCGCTGTCGATGGCTTTCTTCATCCGCTCGGTGTCGCTTTCTTCGGTTGTGTTGGCTTTGCCTCGAAAGAACGCAACTTGCCGCACCTTGGTCTTCTCGGGGGTACGCAGGCATTTGTCGCGATGTTCGCAGGACAGGCAATCGCGCAGGGTGCCGCTGTATTTGGTGGCGAGGTGGCCGTTGTGGATGCAGTTCGTGCCATTTCGATAGAGTTGCTTGCCGGCCGGGCAGGTGCAGATGCCGGTTTCCGGATCGAGCGTGAAGTCCTGCAGACGGTAGCGTTTTGCAGCTTTCTTCGGGTGCGCCTTGTCGTAGAGCGGATCGGGTTTGGCTTTGTGTTTGCCCTGATCCTTGAAGCGCTCGTCACGTTGGCGCATGCCGTTGTCAGCAATCAGGGCGTTGATGTTCTCTTGGGCCAGTGCTTTGAGGTTGTGTTCGGAGTGGTAGCTGGCATCCGCCGTGTAGAGCGTGTCCGGTGTGGCTTGCGCTTGAGTGGCGCGCACGACCTGCAGCAGTAGCTCTTGTTCCGAGCCGGTGCCGTGGGCCTGGGCTTCGATGATGATCTGGTGCTTGGCATCGACGGCGGCTACGCCGGTGTAGCCTTGAATGACGCCTTTGCTGGTGGCCATCTTGGCGCTCTCGGGGTCGGTGCGATTGCTTTTGCGGATGGTGCCTTTGCTACCCTTTCTGTCTTGGGGGTTGGCGCTCAGCCATTGGCGTAGCTGGGCAGCTTCCTGATGCAGGCGCTCGACACGCTGCCGGGATTTCTCGGCCAGCTCGGGTTCCACAGGCAAGCGGTCGTTCTCGCGATGGCGGGCCAGCATCTTCTTTGCGGCGGTTTCGAGTTTGTCGGCTTGATGGGCGAAGTCGGCTCGCGTACCACTCTTGGCTTTCGAAGCGTTGCTGGGCAGCTTGACGCCGTCAATGGCGAACATTTCCCGGCCGATCAGACCTTGCCGGTCGCAGAGGTAGAGCACCTGGGCGAAGAGCCGGGCGACTTCTTCGTCCAGGCTGGAAATGAAGGCAGACAGCGTCGTGAAGTGCGGCGCGGTGTCGCCACTGAGGGCGATGAAGGTAACTTGTTCGCGGCATAGTCGCTCAATGCCCCGGCTGCTGACGACGCCTTGGGCGTAGGCGCAGAGGATGACCTTGAGCAGCATCCCCGGCGGGTAGGCGCAGGCACCGCTCTGGTCATTGCGGTAGCGGGTGTCGAAGTGGGAAAGGTCGAATTCATGGTCGAGCAGATGATGCACGGCGTGTTCGAAGCTGCCCGGCAATAACTGCTTCTCCAGATCCACCGCCAGGAACCTCGGGCTGGTGTCGATTGCTTTGTAGCGGGCCATGGCGCCTCCCTGAATTCATCTTCAGCTTGGAGCCTTGTTATTCCATATGGTTCACGGCACGATGCCACCATGAATTCACTTTTTCTACAGCGTCGTTAAAGTATTTAAGAGGTGGCCCCGCGCAGTTGGACAGAAATTTGGTTTTCTTAAGTGAGTTCTCTGCGGGTTAAGCCGCTGCGGCGAGCAGCGGCTGGTTGAAGTAAGCCGTATCCGGGGTTTGCCCGTCAAGCGTTGAGTGCGGGCGACGACGATTGTAAAAATCGAAGTAGCGGGCCAGCGCCTGTCGGACCTCGGAAACGGTGTCGTAGCCGTGCAGGTAAATCTCCTCGTACTTGACCGATTTCCAGAGGCGTTCGACGAATACGTTATCGCGCCAGCAGCCCTTGCCATCCATGCTGACCTGAATGCTGTGCTCCTGAAGCAAGCCAATGAAGGCCGAACTGGTGAATTGGCTGCCCTGGTCTGTGTTCATGATTTCCGGTCGGCCATACTTCATGATGGCCTCTTCCAGAGCATCGACGCAGGGATCAGCCGTCAGGCTGTTCGACAGGCGCCAACTCAGCACCCGACGGGTTGCCCAATCAAGCACCGCGCTCAGATAGACGAAGCCCCGGCGCATCGGGATGTAGGTCGTATCCATGGCCCAGACCTGATTCGGACGCTCGATGGCAAGGCCGCGCAGCAGGTAGGGATAGATGCGGTGTGCCTGGTTGCGCCGACTGGTGTTGGCCTTGCGGTAGATGGCCTGGATATCGAGCTTCTTCATCAGCGTACCGACATGTTTGCGACCGATTTCATGGCCTTCGAGCTTGAGCATATCGCGCAACATCCGCGCACCGGCAAAGGGATGCTCCAGGTGCAGTTCATCAATCCGCCGCATCAGCATCAAATCGATTTCGGATGTGGGCTGCGGCTGGTAATAGACAGAAGAACGCGAAAGCTCAAGTAACTGGACTTGCCTGACGACAGGCAGATCGTGGGCCTTGTCGATCATCGTTTTGCGCTCGCATCGCCGATGCGACCGAGCGCGACGGCCAAAAAATCAATCTCCAACGCCTGCTGGCCTATCTTTGCATGCAAATCCTTCAGGTCCGGCGTGGCCGCCTGCTTCTCGGCAGCCGTCGCAAAGACACCCGAGGCGTTCTCGAGCAATTGTGTCTTCCATTGCGTAATCTGATTCGGATGAACGTCAAACTTCTCTGCTAACGCAGCCAGCGTCTCATCGCCCTTGAGGGCGGCAATCGCCACTTTGGCCTTGAAGGCGGCTGTGTGGTTACGGCGGGGTCTTCTCATTGCTTCTGCTCCTAGGCAGGCGATTTCCATCGCCCATTGAAGCAGAGATTTCACTTAACTCGATGTCCGGATTCGCGGAACCACCTCTTTATGCCATTGGTACGAATTGCAATTGGTTTAGTTCTACCCCTTGGACCTATCGCAATGTTTCTGTTCGTTTCAGCATTTCCAGGCCTTTTCAGTAGTAACACCATCCTTATGTGGCACTACTTGTCTGCATTTGGCCTTGTGCTCACAGGCCCCATCGGCTTTATTCTCGTAGTCACTGGAGTGATTGAGCTAATTAAATCCCCACAAAGAAACGCACATGACAATCAGCCATCTCAACCCTAACAATCAGGTCAAGGCGCAGCCTTCGGCTGCTAGGACGTCCTGCAAGCGGGCCACCCCTTATACCTCGGGAGCCCTGCATGTTCGGCCGTAAAGCCATCGAGCTGGAGAAGCCGCCTTTGTCACGCGACTACAGAGCTTTTGAAATATTGAGAGTGTGGGGCGGTGATAACTTGCCGCAGCAGTATTCATTGAAAACGGTCTGGGGCGACCCTGGAGCATGGGGCTTAATGCTTGTAGATATTGCGCGGCACGTTGCCAAAGCTTACGGAAATACCGGCGACCTCTCTGAAGAAGAGGCATTAAAACGAATTAAAGAGCTATTTGATGCCGAGTGGACTTCACCAACCGATGCGCCGCTTCAAGTCAAATAAGCATGCTACGTATAACACATTCAATGCACCGGACCGTCAAAAGCTTCGCTTTTGCTGTTCGGTGATTTAGCACGTTATGCGTCTTGGTGCGCCTCATGAGCGTTGTTGATCAGGCAGTTCTCTTGGCCGGTTATCTCCTCGCGCACTCGGCCGCGAATCTCTCCTTCGTTGAAGAAGTGAAGGTACTCACCCCATTCTCCATTTGTCTTCGGAACGGCCAGCTTTACACGAAGTTTCACACTGGAAAGACCCAGGCCGAGGCAGTAGTCAATGCAAAGGAAGAACTATCCGTCAACGCCGCCAAGTGCGATGCGTGGGCCTTCACACGGGAAGGCCGCATGGAAGAAGAAGGTCGCACCACTATGAGCCTAGCGGTATCGGCATGGGCAAACGGAATGAACGAACAAATCGTGTTCATCCAGCGCTTCAGCCGCGCACCGAAATTTAGACTCAATGGCTCGCCGACCGTAGCCATTGGAGAGCGGCTCCTCGAATCTTCGGAGTCTGAACCGCTCCTTACCGTCTTGCGCACTGGTATCTCTCGTCATGAAGAAGGTGGTCCACAGTGGAATTCCTGGTACTAAGCAATACGCATAACACGGCGCTCAACCTCGCTCCCTTCGGTCGCTGTACGCTGCGCGATAAAGCAGCGCAGCGCCGGTTCGCTCTACGTTGGGCATAATGACTACTACAGCAATCCGACACTCAGAGTTGCGCTCGGCACTTGAGTGGTACTTCGAGTCAAAGAATCTCGCAATCAAGAACGCGCTTGGATTCCGATGTCCGTTGTCTCCGGAGCAACAGAAGGAGCTACTTCAGTACTACTCCGAGTATTTTGTCGCCCTTACCCCCCTTTAACTCACTTCCTGCAACCAGCTTCGCCGGGCAACAGGTTACAAGCAAGAAAGTGGTTCAGGCGGCCTCTCCGAGTTGTCGGAAATCATCGCCATAGGGCATAACCGCCCACACCAGCCGCAGGTTCCTGGCGGCGATGGCGACCACCGCTTTCCGGTAGCCACGTCGCTCGACCAGATTTCTGGCCCAGCGACTGAAGCGGTCTTGCTTGTCGCCGAATCCGGCGAGAAGGCCCCCCCATGCAGCACATGCGCATGAAAATATTAAATTTGCCGGGTTAAAGGCATTTCTGGGTAATGAAACCTCCGCAGGCCCTCATTCTCAGACTCAGCTTATGCCATTCGACATATATAATAGGAGGCAACTATCGTGGCATATTGTGTTTTCACCTTTTTTTGAGACCAGCATGAACAAGTTTTCGCCACTCCTTGCCGTCGCGGTGCTTTGTAGCGGATGTGCATCCATCTTTTCGGGTACGACACAGGAAGTTTCCATCCGAACGACCCCTGGTGCCCGTTACAGCATCAGCAATTCCAACGGATCTCAAATTGCCGCTGGTGAATCCGCCGGAACGGTACAACTTCAACGCGGCGTTGGCTATTTCAGCCCGCATGCGTACAAGGCGAAAATCAGCAAGGAAGGTTATCAAACGAAATTCGTCGACATCACGCCCGGAATCAACCCTTGGTATTTCGCGAATATCTTGCTGGGTGGGGTGGTTGGCATGGTCATCGTCGACCCGCTGACCGGCGCAATGTTCAATTTGAACCCCAGCATGATCGATGCAGAGCTTGATCCCATATCCGGTGGAACCGATCACCACCCGACAACCGGGCAGTCGGTAAATCAGCAGGATGGGCAATACCCAGCTAAACAGCTACGCCCCGTTTCGCGATTCGACTACACGGCCAGCAGGCTTGCCAAGGATAAACAGTGCATTGCGAAAGATAGTCCGGAAGTCGCTGACCACGGAAAATCGGTTGAAACCTTGACCTTTCAATGCCAGGACGGGCGCCGCCTGGCGATAACCTGCGCCTCTCTCGAGGGATGCCGATAGCACTCGAATTTATCGGGAATAAAGCGCAATTAACCCAGCAAGGGGGATCTGTCGTAGAACTGGACAGCGCCCCCTTTGTTCTTCCGTATCGGTGCATGTATTGATGAAACAACTCCTGTGGCTTCTACTTTTCCCGGTAAATCTTCTGTTCTCGATCTTGTGCACCGTCATATCCCCACTTGCGGCCTGTTTTGTCACGCCTGATCGTCGCCATTTGCGCAGCCCGTTCAAATGGCTCGATACCATCGACAATGACTTGAGTGGTGACGCGGGCTGGAAACAAGAACACTTGATTGGCACCGACCCGCTGTCGTGGATTAACCGTACCCGATGGCTGATCCGCAACGGGGGAAATAAGATCAGCTACAACGTCTTTGGCTGTCTTGACACGCCCTATACCCAGCAGGGGTTTTACTACGCCAACCCAGAGGGTTATTGGCTGTATCGGCGGCCTTTGCCCATCACTTCGAAACGATTCATCGATCTGTTCATCGGATGGAATTTACCGGGGGCAAAGTATGGCCGGGCGAAGTACACCTCGTCTTTTCGCCTGAAAACCAAGCTGTGAAACACAGCTGAACACCATGCACCGCGGTTTGCCCCCCTGATCGCTCCGCCCCCCGACAAGCACTGGTTCCCGTCTCAAATTGCAGCCTTGCCGCAGCAAATCAATGCTTGACCTACAGCGGCGGCAACCCGCAACGCTGCCGCGCCCGGTTGCAGGCGGCGTGCTCGACATCGAATTCCCGGCACGGTGACGGCCGGGCGTCGTAG
Source organism: Dechloromonas sp. ARDL1 (assembly GCF_051122455.1). NCBI lineage: Bacteria > Pseudomonadati > Pseudomonadota > Betaproteobacteria > Rhodocyclales > Azonexaceae > Dechloromonas > Dechloromonas sp. ARDL1. Next base: position 814,124 of record NZ_CP168939.1, on the reverse strand, counting down.
AGGGTGCAACTGACCGCGACGCCGACTTCGCCGGCGAGCGCGATGCAGCGTGGGGGCGAATCGTCGGTGCCGCGCATGCGGACGATGCTGGCGGTGACGGGTACGGTCAGGGCCTTGGGCACGCCCTCGCCCCAAGCGAAGGTGCCGCCGGCCAGTTCGGCCGGGTGGAAATCGACGCGGAAGCTGGCGCAGCAGGCGCCGCAGCTCTGGCAGACGCTCACGGCAGGCTCACCCGGCAGCGCCAGAGCTCGTGGCCCGAGGCCAGGTATTTCTTTTCGAAGGGCGTGATCGGGTCGTCGGTGTGCCAAGGTTCGGCAGCCACCGGCCGGCCGCTGAGCAGGGTCAGGGCCTGCGCCATTTCCTCGATGTAGATGCGCCAGTTGCTGCGGCATTCGAGTTCGCCGCCAAGCTGCCGCCATACGGGAAACACGGCGTGCCCGTGCCAGCGGCGGGCGAGATGGCCGATTTTCGGCCAGGGGTTAGGATAGAGGTTGTAGTGGCGCGCCAGACGAACGCCGTGCTCAGCGAGCAGGCGCCAGAAATCGACCAGATCGGCACGGACGAGCAGCGCATTGGCCGGCAGTTCCATGGGTTTGCCGCGACCGATGCGGTCGCTGGACTGGTCGACGCCGAGCACGAAGTGATCGGGGAAGGCCTCGGCGATGCGCAGGGTGCTCCAGCCGACACCGCAACCGGCATCGAGAATGAGCGGCGCGGCGGGGTTCCAGGCGGCGCGGGCGGCCATGGCCTGGGCGAAGGCGTCGCGGTTGTAGTCGAGGATGGGCTTGCGGAAGGGGTGCGCCAGATGGCGGCGGAGCAGCGCGTCGAGATCGTCGTGCGGGCCGCTCTGGGCACTGCTGATGAAGCGTGAGTTGCCTTCCATGGCCCTGGCCTCAGGCGGCGAGCAGGAGCTTGTCGGGCATGGCGTCGAGGATGCCGGCCTCGATCAGCATGCGGTCGATATCCTCGGCGGCCTTGACCGGGCGCAGCTGCTGGTAGAGCGCCTCCGCTTGCGGGTAATGGCGGCGCAGCAGCAGCAGCCACTGCTTGAGGCGGCCGCCGGCATGCACCGGCAGCACCCGCTCGCGCACGCCGCGCCAGTAGGTGGCGACCGAGGGCACGAGTTCTTCCCAGCCGCCGGTTTCCTCGCCGCGCACCTTGCGCGGAAGCAGCGGGTCGGCCAGCGCGCCTCGGCCGATCATCACGTCGGCACAGCCCGATTCCATCTGGCACTGGCGAAAATCGGCCACCGTCCACACTTCGCCGTTGGCGATGATCGGAATATTGACCGCCGCGCGGACGCGGTCGATCTGCGCCCAGCGGGCCGGCGGCTTGTAGCCGTCGACCTTGGTGCGGCCATGCACGATCAGTTCGTCGACGCCGCCGGCCTCGATGGCCTGGGCGCAATCGACGGCCAGGCTGCTGTCGGCGATGCCAAGGCGCATTTTGGCGGTGAAGGGGATGTCGGCCGGCACCATCGCCCGCACGGCGCTGACGATGTCGTGCAGCAGTTGCGGCTCGCCAAGCAGCGCCGACCCACCGCGATGCCGGAAAACGGTAGGTGCCGGGCAGCCGAAATTGATATCGACGCCGGCCGGCCGGTGCTTGACCAGGCGCCGGGCATTGGCCGCCATGAAATGCGGATCGGAACCGAGCAGCTGGACGCGCATCGGTGTGCCGGAGTCGGTCAGGCTGCCGTGGTGCAATTCGGGGCAGGTACGCAGGAAGGTGCGATTGGGCAGCACGCTCTCGGTAACGCGGATGAATTCGCAGATGCCCCAATCGTAGCCACCAACGGCCGTGAGCACGTTCCGCATGAGCGGATCGGCCAGACCTTCCATCGGGGCGAGAAGAATGCGGGACATCGACGAACTTTCGGCAAGCGCTTGAAAAGGCGGCGATTATAATCCACCCCATGCTGCGTATCGTCTTAGACACCAATGTCGTCCTCGACCTCTTCCACTGGGCCAATGTGGATGCGGTGCCGATCATGGCCGCCCTCGAGGCCGGCCACATCGCCTGCTTCGCCGACGCGCGCACGCTCGACGAACTTCAGCGGGTACTGACCTACCCGCAACTGAAGCTGACACCGGAGATGATCACCGAACGCTATGCCCGCTACAGCGGCCTGGTAGAGGTGATTCCCGAGGGCGAAGCGCCGCCCTTGCCGCGCTGCAAGGATCGCGACGACCAGAAGTTCCTCGAACTGTCGGCGCGCTGCAATGCCGACATCCTGGTCAGCAAGGACAAGGCCCTGCTCAAGCTGCGCGGTCGTACCAAACTCGGCTTCCAGATCATCGGCCCGGCCGCTGCCTCAAAACGTATCGGCGAGCTCGCCGGCAGCGTACCACCCGGCAATCCGCAACATACCCTGCCAGCTTGATCACCACCGGTGAAGCCCGGGCTTGAAAGCTCCGTTTTTTTCGCACACCCAAGCCGCCTGCCTGCCAATCGCACCTGCCCTTTCGGCCAATGCACCGCCTATTTCCCGACATGGCGAACTCACTCTCTGGCGCCCCGAATATCAGGCATCCACCCTCACGACATATGTTATCGTGCTAACCCAATCACATATTCAGCGTTGAACAGCCGTCGCCCCATGCAGGGATGACTGGTCGGCGAGACGCCCTCAGCCGCCATGGAAACGACACGCCAACCGTCGCCGCCTACGTCGCGCAAATACTTGCCATCCAGCCCGAGGCTGATTGCCCTTGGATTGGCCCTGGCGCTTGCCGCACTGCTCGGATACGACCTGTGGCAATCCTACCGGCAAGCCCATGCAAACACCCTGGCCATTGCCGAAAATCAGGCCAGCCTGCTGGAGAAACAGCTGACCACCAGCGTCAGGAAGATCGACATCGTCCTGCGCGAAACGGTAAACGACTACACGCCGGTCGTTACCGGCAACGCCCGGCTAACGCGAAGCGAGGGGAACCGCGATCTGCTGAGGCGGGAAGCGGTGCTCGAGGAAAGCCAGGCCAACAGCCTGCGCATCATCGACGCACAAGGCGCCGTGCTGTTCAGTGCGGGAAACGACGAGACGATCCCCAGCTTCAACATCGGCGACCGGGCGTACTTCCAGATCCAGAAAAACGCCCGGAAGCTACCCATGGTCATTTCCGAGCCCATTCTTTCCCGCTTCTCCGATCTGCGGGTCATGACCTTTAGTCGGCGCATCAACCACCCTGACGGCCGGTTTGCCGGTCTCGCGCAAACCGCCGTTCGCGCCGAGGTTTTCAAGAGCATGCTGAGCGGCGCGAATATTGGAAAGCGTGGGTCGATTGCCCTGCTCTCCGACAACAACCTTCTGGTCGCCCGCATTCCCGACACCGACGAACCGGCCGGAGAAACGCCGGCATCCGTTGAAATCCCGGTGGACGGGATACAGGGCAAGCAGCGCGGGTCGTACGTGGCCGTTTCACCGACCGACGAAATCGAACGCATACATCACCTCCGCAAGCTGGACGAATTGCCGCTGACCCTGAATATCGGACTATCCCCCGAAGACTTCCTGACGCCCTGGCGACAAAAGGCAACGCTGTACGCCATCAGTTGGCTGATTTTCTCCGGCGCCCTGCTGGCCATGATCCTGCTCACCAGACGGCGTACCCAAGAAACAAACCATCTCAACCTGCGTCTGGCAGCCCAGATCGCGCAGGCAGAGGCCGCGAACCAAGCCAAAAGCGAATTTCTGGCCAGCATGAGCCACGAAATCCGGACACCGATGAACGCCATCATCGGCCTCACGCACCTGCTACGCCGCGACCGGATCACACCGACGCAGTCCGAAAAGCTGTCGCGTATTGCCGGCGCGGCCGACCATTTGCTGGCGGTGATCAACGACATTCTCGATCTGTCGAAAATCGAGGCCGGCAAGCTGGAGCTGGAATCGGCCAATTTTTCGCCGGAAGAGATGCTGCAGCACATCTGTAATGCAGTCGTCAAACGCGCCCAGGCCAAGGGGCTTGAACTGGTCGTCGATATCGGCGACCTGCCCCCCGTCCTGCATGGGGATGTCACGCGACTGGGGCAGGCCCTGCTCAATTATCTCGGCAATGCCGTCCAGTACACCGACAAGGGCTCGATCGTGCTGCGCGGCAAGCTGGCGGACGAAGCGGACAGCACGCTGCTGGTCCGCTTCGAAGTCCAGGACACCGGCTGCGGCATTCCGGCCGAAGCCATGCCCTGGCTCTTCAACGCTTTTGAACAGCCAGGCGCCGCGACACACAGGCGGTTTCGCGGAACGGGCCTGGGCCTGGCGATTACCCGTCACCTTGCCGGCCTGATGGGTGGCGAGACGGGCGCCATCAGCACACCGGGCAAAGGCAGCACCTTCTGGATGACGGCCCGCCTGGGCAAGGCACATCAGGAGCTGCTACCACTCGAACCCGAACTGGCCGGGCGACGTGCGCTGGTGGCCGACGATCTGCAAATCACGCAGATGGTGCACACCCACCTCCTTACCCAGATCGGCCTTAGCCCTCAAGCCGTTGCCTCGGGCAAGGAGGCCATCGCGGCCATCGCGCAGGCGGATGCCGAAAACGACCCGTTTTCCGTCCTTCTGCTCGACCTGCTGATGCCCGACCAGAGCGGCATGGATACCCTGGCCGCCATTCAGAAGTTGAACCTGAAACACGCTCCGGCGTGCATCCTGGTAACCGCTTCGGGGGACAGCAGTATCGCCATGTCGGCACGAGCCGCCGGTTTTGCCGACGTGCTGGTCAAGCCGATCAACAAAGCCATCCTGCAAAAAGCGATCACCCCGCTCTTTTCCCCCTCACCGCCCGCCCCCGCCACGCCGGATGCCCGGCCCGACCTTCGCTTGCGCTGGGAATACGGCGGCACCAAGGTTCTGCTTGTTGAGGATGAACCGATCAACCAGAGCATCATCAACGAATTCCTCAGCGAGGCCGGCATGGCCGTGACCGTTGCCGACAATGGAGAAGCCGCCGTCATACTGGCGGAGGCACGGCATTTCGACCTGATCCTCATGGATATACAGATGCCCGTCCTGGATGGTCTGCAGGCCACCGGGAAAATTCGGGCGATCGGCGGTTACGGCGATGTCCCGATCATCGCCATGACCGCCAGCACAACCTCCGAAGACCGCAACAAATGCCTGCAAGCGGGCATGAACGATTTCGTCGGCAAACCTGTCGAGCCAAACCGGCTATTCGTTACGCTCCTGAAGTGGCTGGAGGGGCGAAAATCCTGAGTTTCGCCCCCTCAACAGCCCCCCGTCAAACGGTCAGTTGGGCGTTATGGCGTGGCCGCCATCCGGCGTCCACTTCACATTGGCATCGAGAAAATAGGCAGTAATCCCCGGTTTAGCCTTGCGCGCCTTATCGAGTGCATCCCCGCTGCGGCCACCGGCCGAACAGAAGAAAATCACGGGGCGGTCTGTGGGCAGTTCAGCTGCCCGTTTTTCAACCTCTGCGACAGGCATATTGATCGCGCCCTTGAACGTCCCCTTGGCGTATTCAGCCGGATCACGGACATCGACCAGTAGAACGGCGCCGGCTGATTCCTTCAGGATTTTTTCAAAGGAGGCGATGGCGATCGCATCCTGATCGGCGGTCGTCTGGATAACTACTTTCGGCGATGCCGAAGTGCCCGGCCCCGGTCCGTACAGCCTGGCCCACAGCGGATAGCCTTCCGGAACCACCTTGACCTGCTTGTAACCGAGCTTGACGGCTTTTTCCGCTGAATCGGAACTCAATTTGCAGTTCAGGCCTTCGCAATAGAAATACAGGGGGCTGTTCCTGTCGGCCGGCAGGCGGTCGATCAGCTTGTCGAAATCGCTGTCTGGCAGGCTGATCGCCCCCGGGATATGTCCCTTGTCGTATTTACGCTCCTTGGGTCTGGAGTCGATCAGGGTCAGCGGCGAACCTTCGTCCAGCTTTTTCTTGAGGAAGGGAACCGATACCGCAACCATGCGCCCTGACTTGACCCACTCCGGGTAGCCGGCGGCATAGACCCTGATGTTGGTATAGCCGAGCTTTTCCGCCCTGAAGGCCGAGTTATGGCTGAGCATGCACTCGTATCCCTCGCAGTAGAAAATAAGCAAGGTGTTCTTGTCGCCGGGAAGCTGATCGGCCAGCTTGTCGAAATCGCCATCGTGCAGATTCATGGCGGTCGGTATGTGCCCCGGGTCGAACTTCCGTGCCGCAGGCCGCGAATCGATGATCTGTACTCCCTCGGGTTTGGGCAGGACGGCGTATTTCGCGACAAACTCGGCATCGACCAGCTGGCTGTACCACCCAGCCCTGGCTTCAACCGCTACGCTCTCCGCCGCACGCGCGCCGACAATCAACACTTCGCCCGGCATGCCCGACAAAGCCGCCAGCAACGTCGCACACATCACTGTCAGACGTAGTTTCATATCATCCCCCTGTTCCACATCGCAAAATCAGGACAGGCCGCGAGTTCAAGCCAGTTGGCCTGTCCCATCAGTTGGATTCATGCCCCCGCAGACACGAAACACACACCAAAATATTAGCGCTTAAGAATATTGCTGTTTGGCAATGGATATGACCTAGATCAAGCTTGGTTCAAATATTGCCGGCGACGAAATCCGAATCACGAGCGGTAGGGCATGGCCGAAGGAATCCACTACAATCCGGCAACCGTTCGTTGCTGGATTTCCATGAAGCGCCTTATCCCCCTCCTCGTCGCCGCCCTGGCTCTGTTTTCCCCGGCATATGCCAGGCCCCCTGGCGAGGTGGAAGTCGGCAGCATGCTGCGCGACCTACCCATGCAGGGCTTGAATGGCCCCACAAAGAAGTTTTCCGACTTCCGGGGCAAGCCTTTGATCGTCAATGTCTGGGCCAGCTGGTGCGGGCCATGCCGTGCCGAGATGGGATCGCTCGACCGGCTGGCGAAGCGCTACGCCAAACAGTTCACCGTGATGGGCATTTCAACAGACGACTACCCGCAAAACGCCAAGACCTTCCTGCAAAAATCGGGCACGTCGTTCCCGATGTTCATCGACGACAAGCCCTGGCCGCTGGAAAACATGCTCGGCGCCAACCGCCTGCCGCTGACCGTTCTGGTCGATGCCGACGGCAAGGTGCTCGGCAAGTATTACGGTGCCCACGAATGGGACAGCCGCGAGGCTGTCGAGGCTATCGGCAAGCTTTTCAAGCTAAAGCTGTAAGCAGCGGTAACAAAATGAAGCGCGGCGGTCCTGGCTAGGCGTGCCGACGCAGACAGTACTGCGCGTGCGGCAAGGAAGCACAACAACGCCAGGATCATGTTGTTAGCGCTTCCAAGTCGCGACTTTCACACCCTTCCGGCTCAACGGCGGCAAGCCCGGAATCCAGGATTGGCGATTGCCGCCCACAATTACCGCCATAAAAAATGTCCGCTGTCAAGTCGTTAGTGCGGACATGCAACGGTACGAAAGGTCTTGTGGGGCAATAGGTTAGGCCAGATTTCGGCCTCGGTGTGCTCTTACCGCGTTTTGAGCTAGGTGCCGCATAGGCGCTTCGCGGTAGCAAGCCTAGGAGCGGCGGAGCGGGCAAGGTCGCACCGCCATCATAGCCCGGCCTATCGCAAGCCACCGCTCAAAGCGAAAGCGCAGCCCTTGGGCTGCGCTTTCATCGTGGGCGGATGGTAGAGGCGTCCGCATCGTCAACTCGGCTTCGGCGGGGCGGCCTTGCCTGCCCCTCCTTTTCTGAATCCCCGATCCCCCGCCATGAACGCTTCCAGCATGTGCGGGATCAGCGTCGCCGCATCGACTGCCTCGCCATACGCCTGCGCGTGCAGCGCGGCGTAGCGGTCGAGGTCGGTTTTAAGACTGGCCGGGCAGGCAAAGGTGAGCTTGACGCTTTCGGTCTTGGGCAGCGGCCCCAGCCGCAGCTTCTTGGTTGTGCTCATCGTGAAGTCCCCCGATTGAAGAACAGCGGCTGGTACGGCCGCAACACCAAGTCGCGGTTGACGATGATCCGCACCGGCAGGCCGGGCCGTTGGGTCAAGGTGGGCTGGATGTTGAGGTTGCGCCGGGTCACTTCCTGGCCGATTTGATTCACCGTGTCCTGCAAACTGTCACGCCCGGCGATGATGACGCGATCGCCATCTTGTCGATTCTCCGGCGCGGCCAGTTCGGCGCCGACGCCCAGCAGGGTCGTCAGCGCCGCACCGGCAAAGATGCGGCCCCAGTGGTAGTCCACATCGTCTTCCAGGCCGGCATAGCCGGCCGGATCTGCGCCGGCCAGATTGTCGAGCGTCAACGAAGACGTGTCCGGCAGAATGATCCGATTCCAGACGACTTGAACGCGGCTCTGCCCGTAACTGACCTGGCTGTTGTATTTGCCCAGGATGCGCGAACCCTGCGGGATCAGCAGGAAACGCCCGGTGGCCGTGTCATAGACCGGCTCTGTCACAGTGGCGATCACGTCGCCGGGCAAGTCCGACTTGATGCCCGTCACCAGCGCTCCGGCAACCACCGTTCCGGCCATGACCTGATACGGCGAAGCCGGCAGGGTCAGGTTGCCGGAATTGCGGGTTTCCGTAGAGCCGCCTTTCAGGAAAGCCTCCTTCTGGTCTTGCCGGTTCTGCACGGCGGTCGGATCGGCAGGCTGGGCCGCCGTCGAGGCCGGCCCGGCGGCCATCGGGTCGAACGCCGCATTGGCGGCGAAGCCCGGCGCGGTGGCGGCCTGCGACTGCGCGACCGGCGCGGCCGCCTGCGCACCCGAGCGGAAGAACACGGACGATGCTGCGGCAGCTTCGGCTTCCTTGCGCAGCGCATCGTTCGGGTCGTGGCCGGGAGCCGCGTAGGCGGCTGTCACCGGCTGCTGCGACTTCACGATGACCGGGCCGAGGTCGCCCGGCAGCGGCGGCCCCAGCTCGGGTACATCGTGCGGCAAGGCTGGCGGCAGCTTCGAGTAGTCCGTCGGTAGCGCATCCAGCCCTTCGGACTTCGAGACGCGATCGACGTTGTAAAGCTCGGTTTGCTCGCCCGTACCGCGCCGATGCGGTTGCAGCGACCAGATCGTGGCCCCAAGCACGGCGACCGACAGGCCGCCCGCGAGGATGGCCAGCGTGCGCCGGTTCAGGCGCGTGACCGGGCGTGGTTGGGCACGCAGTGCCACCGCCTCGGGTGCCACCTTGTCCACCTGCGGCGCGGCAAGGTCGGGAATGTCGTCCTGGCTCATGCTCAGTTCCTCCCGGTGATGCCATCCGTGCGCTCGATGCGCACCACATCGCCCTTGTCGGCCCCCAGGCGCAGTTCGGCCGCGCCGAACAGCCGATCCACGATGTAGTACGGCGAGCGGAAGCGATAGTTCACCAATTGCCCATCCCCCTGCGCGCCGATGACGAACAGCGGCGGCAGCTCACCCTGGGCGATGCCTGCCGGGAACTGGATATAGACCTTCTCGCCATCATCGAAGGCACGCAGCGGTTTCCACGGCGGATTGCTGCCGCTGATTGCATAGCGAAAGCGGATGTTCTCCAGCGACAGACCCGCATCAACCGGCGCGGCAGCGTTGGCGGCTTGGGCCTGGCGCTGCAAGGCCAGCATCCGATCCTTGGGGTAGTCCCAGGACACCGAGGCCATCCATGCCTTGTCAGTCGAAGTCAGTTCCAGCAGATAGGTGCGGCGGCTGGTGGTGATGACCAGATTGGTCTTCAAGCCGGAACGGATAGGTTTGACCAGCACATTGACGCGCAGCTCGGCACCGCTGCCGCTGGAGGTGTCACCCACGATCCAGCGCACGGTATCGCCGGCAGCGACCGTCACCAGTTCCTCGCCGGGCTGGAGCGCGATCACTGTCACGCGGCCCACGGACGCATAGACCTGGTACAGCGCGCCATCGGTGAAGGGCCAGACCTGGATCGCATTGACGTAGCCCTCGCGGGTCGGTGCGATGCGCGCCTCCGCGTTGGCGCGGGAGACGCGCACCTTCTCGTCAGCAGGCTCCGCCGTGATCGGGGCCGAATCAATGTCCGGCAGCGGCTTCAACTGTGCTGGCAGCGCCAAAGGTTCGGGCACTGCCACCACTTCGATGGGCTTGGGCGGCTCAGGCAATGGCTTAGCCTGCACCGGCTCATCGAGCGAGATCACCGGCGGCGGTTTGCCCTGTGTGGCGCAGCCCGCAAGGCCCAGCAAGATCAACGGCAAAGCGTAAAAACGGAAAGGCACACTCATGGCTTTACTCCTTCAGAAGAATCCAGTTCACGGCTCCACGACAGGCCATTGACGTAGATGCCCAGCGGGTTGCGGCGCAGGCGTTCTTCGGTGCGCGGGGTCTGCTGCACGATGGACACCACCGCCGTCCATCTCTCCAGCCCGTCAGCCGCGCCATTGACGTAACGGCGTTCCGTCCAGCGCACGTTGAACGACGCATCGCTGGCGCGAACCACACTGGTGATCTGCACCGTCACCGACTCCTTGCCGATGCGGGCGAAGGGGTCATTCACCCGCGCGTAGTCGTTGAGCACCGCCGCGCCCCGATCGGTGGTGTAGTCGTAGGCATCGAGCCAGTTCTGGCGCACGACGATGGGATCGATGGACAGCGAGCGCACCAGCGTCACGAAGCGCGCGATGTGGTGCGCCGTCTGCGCATCGGTGGGCCGGTACGGCGTGGCCGCTTCGCCCACGGTGCGCACCTGGCCGGACTGATCCACCTCGATGACATAGGGCGTGACGATGGACTGGGCCGAGCGCCACACCAGGCCACCGGCCATCAGCAGCGCGAGCACCAGGCAGCCGAAGGCCATCAGCCGCCAGTTCTTGGCCTGTACGCGGGCCGAGCCTATGCGCTCGTCCCACACCTGGGCAGCGGCTTGATACGGGGTGGCAGGCTGCGGCGTGTCGGCGTAGCGCACCTGCGGTCGTTTGAATCGCATGGAGTTCTCCTTGAAAGTCAGCTATCGGAATCCCGCAGGCTCGGGCCTTGGCCCGAACCGCCGCCGTCGCCACCGCGCAGCGTGTGCGCGGCCGTGGTGGTGGCCTGGGTGAGTCGTTGGCGGCGTTGCAGGCGCTTGGCCCAGCCGGGTTGTTCCTGCTTCCGCGCATTGGCCGTGTCGCCCGCGCCATCGCCTGTGGTGGCCTGCCCGGAACTGGCACTGCCATCGCCTGAGCCGCCATCTGCGCCAGAGCCTTGCCAGCCTGCTTTGAATGGCGCGGCCGCCTTGGCCGCCGCCGCTTTGATTCCTGCACCGGCGCGTTGGCCTGCCGCCTGTGCGCCGCCCTTGGCGACACTGCCCAGCCCTGCCATCGCTCCTTTGGCTCCGCCGCCCGCAGCAGCAGAACCGGCCTGGAAAGCCGACTTCGCGCTGCCAGCCGCCGAGGTCGCGGCCCGCGCGCCTGCCCCGGCGAGCTTGGCGGCAGCCGGTGCCATGCGCGCCCCAGCCATCACCGCACCGCCCACGCCAGTGGCGGCGGCACCTACGGCCACCGCCGCGCCTGCGGCACCCACAGCGGCCCCGGCCATCGCCCCGGCCCCCAACTGCGGTGCACCGGATACCAGGCCGGTGGCAATGCCAGGGCCGAAGATCCCCAACGCCAGCAGCGTGAGTGAGGCCAGCATGATGACCACCGCATGGTCGATGGAGGGTTCGGCAGGATGTACTTGGAACTCGGCGAACAGACCTGAGCCGATGCCGACGATGACGGCCAGCACCAGCACCTTGATGCCCGAAGACACCACGTTGCCCAGCACTTTCTCGGCGAGGAAGCTGGTCTTGTTCCACAGCGCGAACGGCACCAGTACGAAGCCCGCGAGCGTGGTCAGCTTGAACTCGATCAGCGTGATGAAAAGCTGGATCGCCAACACGAAGAAGCACAGGATCACTACCGCCCAGGCCAGGAACATGACCACGATGGGCGTCATGTTCACGAACACTTCGGGGAAGCCCGCCATGTCGCTGATCTGCTCAAGGATCGGCGCGGCCGCGTCGATGCCGGTCTTGGCCAGGCGGCCCGGTTGCAGGAACTCGCTCATGCTCATCGTCGAGCCGCTGGCCGTCAGACCCAGGCCAGCGAACGAACGGAAGACGATGCTGGCCAGCCAGTTGAAGTTGTTGATGATGTACGCGAAGGCACCGACGTAAAGCACCTTGCGCAGCAGCTTGGCGATCACATCATCGCCCTGGCCGGTGGCGTGGCTCATCGCCCAGTAAAGCCCGGCAATCGTCATGTCGATGACGATCAGCGTGGCGGTGAGGAACGCGACTTCGCCCTGCAGCAGCCCAAAGCCCGAGTCGATGTAGCGCGAGAAGGTAGCGAGAAAACGGTCGATCACTGTCACGTCATTCATGGCACGTCCCCCTCGAAGGGCATGGCGTCCTGGTCACTGGCGGGGGCATCAAAGCTCGGTGGGATCGGCGGCAGATCGGCCAGCGTGCGGAACTCGTCAGGCCCGGTTTCACCAGCGAAGAAGCGCCGCCGGAAAGCTTCAGCCGCTGCCAGGCAAGCGTCTTCGCCTGCCGTAGCTCGGTCGGCGGCACACTGCGCACGCAAAGCCTTGAGCCGCACGGGATCGGCGGCCAGGGCAGCGGCCAGGTCTTCGGTCGGCTGCTGGCTGCAAGCGACCAGCAGCACGGGAAGCAGCAAGGAAACGCATCGCATGGCCGTCTCCCGTCAGTTGCCGTAGAAATCCACGCGCTGCGGCGTGTAGGGCGTGCCACCACCCAGGAAGCGGCGCGTCACTTCACGGCCGCGTTCGACAGCCGCCGCTTGGCGTGCCAGTTCCAGCGCGGCGGCGCGCTCCTGCGTGATCTGGAGTTGCTGCGCCTGGATGGACTGCTTGGCCTGCAAGGCCAGAAGCTGGTTGGTTGCCTGCATGGCTTGCAGCGCGCCGGTGGCGGACTGACTCTGGCTGACCAGATCGGACAGCGCGCTTTCGTCTTGCGCCAGGTTCTGCGACACCTGCGCCTGCATCCGCATCGCGGTGTGCAGGCCGTTCAGCGTGTTCTTCCAGCGCTCCTGCGCATCGCGCAGCATCTGGTCGCCGCTGACGGTCGCGGCATACTGCTCCGGGTACAGCCGGGCGAAGGTGGCATCCATGCTCTGCACGTCGTAGGCCAGGCCACGCGCCTCGGCGATCAGGCGTTCGGTGGTCGCCAGCGTCGAACGCAGGCGATTGACGATGTTGAAGTCCAGATTCGCCAGATTGCGCGCCTGGTTCATCAGCATCTGCGCTTCGTTCTGGAGTTGGTTGATCTGGTTGTTGATCTGCTCCAGCGTGCGCACGGCGGTCAGCGTGTTCTGCACGAAGTTGGACGGGTCGAACACCGTCAGCGCGGACGCCGGCTGTGAGGCCAGCAGCGATACCGACAGCACGGCAGCGAGCGAGATGGACAGCAAACGGGGTTGGGTCTTCATGGTGAAACCTCCAGGGGTTGAGAAGCGAGGAAGGACGCTGCCGCCGGTGCGGACGGCAACAGGTCGGCAGCCCAATCGAGGCCGCGATGGCGCAACCAGGCACCGGCGAAGCCCGGTGTGCCGGCGTCCAGCAGCACGCGATCCATGTCACGTTGGTCTTGCGGGGTGGAAGCCCCGGCAAAGGCCAGCGTGGCTGGCCCCAGGTCGAGGTCGAACAGGCGGTTCCCGAGGCGCGATTGGTAGTAGTAGTCGCGCTTGGGTTGCGCGGTGGCGATGATTTCGATTTGCCGGCTGTTGAGGCCGAAGCCCTCGTAGATCGTGCGGATCTGCGGCTCGGTCGCCTGTGGGTTAGGGAGAAAAATCCGACTGGCGCAGCTTTCGATCACCGCCGGGGCAATGCTCGAATCCTTGATGTCGGCCAGCGACTGCGTGGCGAAGATGACGCTGACATTCTTCTTGCGCAGCGTCTTGAGCCACTGGCGGATGCGGGCGGCGAACACCGGGTCATCGAGGAACAACCAGGCTTCATCGAGGATCAGCAGCGTGGGCGCGCCGTCGAAGCGCTCATCGAAACGGGCGAACAGGTAGCCCAGCACGGCCAGCACCGCCGCCTTGCTGTGCATGAGTTCTTCCATCTCGAAGCACTGCACACTGCCGGAACCCAGGCGGTCGGCATCGGCATCCAGCAGCTTGCCGTGGGCACCACCCAGCACATAGGGCGCGAGCGCCTGGCGCAGTGCGTTCGATTGCAACAGCACCGACAGGCCCGTCAGTGTGCGCTGCTCGACCGGCGCACCGACGAGGCTGCCGAGTGCCGACCAGATCGCTGCCTTCTCGTCCGGGCCGATGGTCACGCCTTCGTGCAGCAAGCGGCCTTCCACCCATTCGGCGGCCCAGGTGCGGTAGCCCTCCTGGTCAATGCGGGCCAATGGCTGGAAAGCAATCGCCCCGCCGTTGCCCAGGTCGTAGTGCTCGCCGCCCAGTCCCAGGATGGTGGCGCGCATCGAGCGCCCCATGTCGAAGGCGAAAATGCGCGAACCGGGATAGCGGCGGAACTGCATCGCCAGCGTGGCGAGCAAGACCGATTTGCCCATGCCGGTCGGCCCGGCGACCAGCGTGTGGCCCACGTCGCCGATATGCGTCACCAGCCGGAACGGCGTTGCGCCATCGGTGCGGGTGACGATCAGCGGTGGGCCATCCAGATGCGCGTTCTTCTCCGGCCCGGCCCACACGGCGGACAGCGGCATCATGTGCGCCAGATTCAGCGTCGAGACGATGGGCTGACGCACGTTGGCGTAGGCGTTGCCAGGGATGGACGACAACCAGGCATCCACCGCGTTCAAGGTTTCAGGGATGGTGACGAAGCCCCGGCCCTGAATCACGCGCTCCACCATGCGCAGCTTCTCGTCGGCCACGGCAGCATCGGCATCCATGACGGTGACGGTGGCCGTCAGGTAGCCAAAGGCGACTTGATCGCTTCCCAACTCCTGCAAGGCGGCATCGGCATCGGCGGCCTTGTTGTTGGCGTCGGTATCGACCAGCGGGCTTTCCTGCTGGAAGATCGTTTCGCGCAACAGCGCGACGACGTTCTTCCGTTTCGCAAACCACTGGCGGCGCAGGCGACCCAGTTCTTTTTCTGCCTCGGCTTTGTCGAGGCACAGGAACCGGGTTGACCAGCGGTAGCCAAAGCCCAGGCGGTTGAGGTCGTCCAGTAAGCCCGGCCAGGTGGAAGTCGGGAAGCCGCGCACCGACACCACACGCAGGTGCTGGTCGCCCAGCATCGGTGCGAGGCCACCGACCAGGGCGGAGTCGGCCAACAGTGCGTCGATATGGAACGGCACGTCGGGCACACCGACGCGGTAGCGCCGCGTGGACACCGTGGCGTGCAGGTAGCTCAGTGTCTGGCTGTCATCCAGCCAGGCAATTTCCGGCATCACGCCGTCGAGCAGGTCGAGCACGCGATCAGTTTCCGCCACGAAGGCATCGAGTCGGCCGCGCCAGTCCACGCCATCACCGGGCGCGTTCTCATAGAGCATCTTTGCGGCACGGGCGCGGGATTCTTCTGGTGGCAGATAAGCCAGCGTGAGGTGATAGCCGCTCTGGTAGTGGTGGCCGGATTCCTCGAAAGCCGCGCGGCGTTCTTCCTCCACCAGCCAGGACAACGGCTCAGGGAAGTCGGAACGTGGATAGCCGGCTGCCGGGCGGCGCTCGGCCTCGACGAACAAGACCCAGCCCGATCCCAGTCGGCGCAGCGCGTTGTTCAGCCGCGCCGACGTGGCGATCAGCTCGCCTTGCGTGGCGCTGTCCAGATCCGGCCCACGAAAGCGTGCCGTGCGCTGGAACGAACCATCCTTATTGAGTACCACGCCCGGCGCGATCAGCCCGGCCCAGGGCAACCAGTCGGCCAGCAGCGCGGGCCGCTGGCGGTATTCGGCAAGGTTCAGCATGTCGGCTTCTCCCTATGCGTCCAGCAGCGGCTTGTGCTTGATGTGCCGGGCGAACACGGCCATGAACTGCGGATCGACGCGCGCACCCCAGACCGCCAGCGAGTGGCCGACGATCCAGAGCACCACGCCGGGAACCCAGAGTTGAAGGCCCAGCCCAACGGCGGCGGCCAGCGTGCCGTTGGCGATTGCCACGGTGCGCGGCGCACCGCCCAGCAGGATCGGCTCGGTCAGCGAGCGATGCAGCGGCACTTCAAAGCCCGGAAGATCGGTGGCCGTGCTCATACGACGGCCCCGCCGGAGAAGCTAAAGAACGACAGGAAGAAGCTCGAAGCCGCGAAGGCGATGGACAGGCCGAAGACGATCTGGATCAGCTTGCGGAAACCGCCACTGGTATCGCCGAAGGCCAGTGCCAGGCCGGTGGCGATGATGATGATCACTGCGACGATGCGGGCCACCGGCCCCTGGATGGATTCGAGGATGGATTGCAGCGGGCCTTCCCACGGCATTGAGGAACCGGCGGCCTGCGCCGTCCCCGCCAGCAACAGCATCAACACCGCGAGCAGCAACCCTTGTCCTGCGGGTCGGGCCAGGCGGTGCAGCCGCGCCAGCATGGGCAGCGGGGAAAGCGGATTTACAGAAAGACGGAAAGCATCAACGTGCGTCATGGCAGTTCTCCAGGTTGTTCAGGGGTCGAGGAAGGCGCAGCGACAGCGGCTGCAAGAGGAACCGGCGACAGCTCGGGAAGCGGCGCTTCCAGCGCATCCGCCAGGCGGTAGCCCGCGCCGTCGAAACCGACGACGCGAGAAATGGTTTCGACGTGGCGCTTGCGGCCACGGCCTGCGATGTGGATCACCACATTGACCGCCTCGGCGATCAGGGCACGAGGCGGATTCACCGCCACTTCGAGGATCAGTTGCTCCAGGCGCAGCAGCGCGCCCAAGGCGGAGCCGGCATGAATGGTGGCGATGCCACCGGGGTGGCCCGTGCCCCAGACCTTCACCAGATCCAGCGCTTCGCCGCCGCGCACTTCGCCGACGATCACGCGATCCGGGCGTAGCCGCATCGTGGCGCGCACCAACTCCTGCATCGACACCACGCCCGCACGGGTACGCAGCGGCACATGGTCACGGGCCGCGCATTGCAGTTCGATGGTGTCTTCGAGCACCAGCACGCGGTCGCCGGTGGCGGCGATCTCGGCCAGCAAGGCATTGGCCAGCGTGGTCTTGCCGGTGCTGGTGCCTCCGGCGATCAGGATGTTGTGCCGCTCGCGCACGGCATGGCGCAGGAACTCTGCCTGCCCGGCGGTCAGGATGCCGTCGGCCACATAGCGATCCAGGCCGATGATGCTCACGGCACGCTTGCGCAGCGCGAAAGCTGGGCCAGGCGCGGCTGGCGGCAAGATGCCCTCAAAGCGTTCACCGGTCTCCGGTAGCTCGGCGGTCAGCAGTGGCTGGCCGCGATGCACCTCAGCACCGACATGGGCGGCGACTAGGCGGATGATGCGTTCGCCATCCGCCTCGGGCAGTTCGACTCCGAGCGGTGCACGTCCAGAGGACAGCCGATCCACCCACAATGTCCGGTCGGGGTTGAGCATCACTTCCACCACGTCCGGGTCTTCCAATGCGGCGGCGATCACCGGCCCCATCGCCGTGCGCAGCATCTGGATGCGGCGATCCTGGGACGCTGCAACGGATGAGCGCGGTTCTGGTGGGATTTGTGGAACGGCGCTCATGAGGCACGCTCCGCAGCACGTTCATGGGCCTGTGCCTCTACGTCATCCATCCGCATCGGGTCGGGATGCAGTTCTTCCACCACGTCGCGCACTAGGCTGCGGCCACGCAGCAGGTGGCGGCTCAACTGTTCGACGAACTGCTCGAAACGCGCCTTGCCCTGGGCGCGGGCCGCATCCTGATGGGCCTCCGGCACCGGCGTGCTGACGGTCAGGTAGTAGCGGACGAACAGCGCCAGCGTTTCTATCTGGATGTTCTGGTCACGCTCCAGGCGCTCGGCCTGCCGCGACAGGCGATCCAGCCGCTTGGCAATGGCGGCCTCGCGCTGGTCGCCCGCGTCCGGCGACAGCCAGGACGCCAGCGCCGCCGCGACGATCGACGACTTGGACACGCCTTTCTTGGCGGCCAGCTCGTCCAGGCGCTTGGCGTGCTCGTGCTGGATGAACAGGTTCAATCGGTATTGGCTCATAAGTCGATTCCGTCATTGGGGTCGAGAGAAGCCAGTCGCGCCGTGCGTTGCAGGGCGGGGTCGAGCTGGCCGGGAAGCACCGGGGGCATTTCTTCGTCATCGAGAAGCGACAGGTCGCTAGCTGGCGCATCCATCTCGGGGGCATAGACGATGGCTTCGGACAGTTCGGGCTGGCGGCGTGGGCCGCCGTCGTCGGTCGAGCCCAAGGTCTCCAGGTCATCGCTGGATGCCGTGGCCGGTGCCGCAGGAACCGCAGGTATTGCCAGACCGCTCCAGTCGTCAGGTCGTGCAGGCGGCACATCGGCATAGCGGCCTGCCGCCACCGCAGGCGGCGGAATTACCCGTTGCTTGAAATTGGCGTCGGCGAAATAGCGCAGCTTCTTCGCCTTGATCGGTGCGACGCTGGACACCATGACCACCGATTCGTCGGGCGGCAGTTGCATGACTTCGCCCGGCGTCAGCAGTGGCCGTGCGGTTTCTTGGCGCGACACCATCAGGTGCCCCAGCCACGGTGCAAGCCGGTGGCCCGCGTAGTTGCGCTGAGCGCGCAACTCAGTAGCCGTGCCGAGGGTTTCCGAGATCCTTTTCGCCGTCCTTTCGTCGTTGGTGGCGAAGGTCACCCGGACATGGCAGTTGTCCAAAATCGAATGGTTCTGCCCGTAGGCTTTGTCGATCTGGTTGAGTGACTGCGCGATCAGAAAGCTGCGGATACCGTAACCCGCCATGAAGGCCAGCGCTGTCTCGAAGAAGTCCAGCCGCCCCAGCGCCGGGAATTCGTCGAGCATCAGCAGCAGCTTGTGGCGGCGTTGGATGCCGTCACTGCCATCCAGCGATTCGGTGAGCCGCCGGCCGATCTGGTTGAGAATCAAACGGATCAGCGGCTTGGTGCGCGAAATGTCCGACGGCGGCACCACCAGATACAGCGAGACGGGATGCTCTGCCGCGATCAGGTCAGCGATGCGCCAGTCGCAGCGCGAGGTGACTTCAGCCACCGTGGGGTCGCGGTACAGCCCCAGGAACGACATGGCGGTGGACAGCACGCCCGAGCGCTCGTTGTCGCTTTTGTTGAGCACTTCGCGGGCAGCAGATGCAACGACGGGATGCTGGGCATCACCCAGGTGTTTGGTCGTCATCATCCGGTGCAAGGTCAGTTCGAACGGACTGGCCGGATCGGACAGAAAATTGGCGACACCGCGTAGCGTCTTGTCTTCGCCCGCGTAGAGCACATGCAGGATCGCGCCGACCAGCAGCGCGTGACTGGTCTTCTCCCAGTGATTGCGCTTCTCCAGCGCACCTTCGGGATCGACCAGGATGTCGGCGATGTTCTGCACGTCGCGCACTTCATGCGCGCCGCGCCGAACCTCCAGCAGCGGGTTGTAGGCCGCCGAACTGGCATCAGTCGGGTTAAACAGCAGGCAGTGCGAGAAGCGCGAGCGCCAGCCAGCGGTGATCTGCCAGTTCTCGCCCTTGATGTCGTGGATGACGGCGGATGCCGGCCAGGACAGCAGCGTCGGCACCACCAGGCCCACGCCTTTACCCGATCGCGTCGGCGCGAAGGTCAGGACGTGTTCCGGCCCTTCGTGGCGCAGGTAATGGCCGTCATGCTGACCGAGAAAGACGCCAGCAGGCTGCGTCAGCCCGGCCTTGCGAATGTCGGCAGCATCGGCCCAGCGGGCCGAGCCATAGGTCGTCACCTTGCGCGCCTGGCGCGAGCGCCACACCGACATGGCGATGGCGAGCGCCACGGCCAGCAGGCCGCTGCTTGCCGCGATCATGCCGCCGGTGTCGAACACCTGCGGCGCGTAGGCGTCGAAGAAGAACCACCACTCGAACAGCTTCCACGGGTAATAGACCGGCGTGCCGTGGAAGTCGAACCAGGGCGAGCCCAGGCGTAGCTGGTAGCCCAATGCAGCGGCTGTCCATTGCGTGGCACCCCACACACCGGCAATCACGATGCCGAACACGGCGGCGATCTGCCCGAACAACACACCCTGAGCCTGCATACCTTGGCCTCCGATTTCTCCTGCGCTGATTCCCCGTGGAAAACGCGGCACAAAGGCGTGCCGCAGGCGTCAGGATCGGTGCCGGTTCAGTGCCGGTCAAAGACCGTTATCGGCAGCAAGGTGATGCGAAAAACATCGCTCCATGCAGGGACGAAGCCAATAAAAACGCCGCAGGCGTGAGCGCACTGCGGCGTGTCGAGAAAGAAAATAAGGATATGCGGCAAGCCGCCAACGGTCAGAACTTTGGGGGTGTTTCCGATGGCGTGTAAGGCACCTTGCCGTCGCCGAAGAAGCGCTTGTTCGTCGCTTCGGCCACCCGGTTACACAGCACGTCGCCCATTGCCGGACGCTCGGTCTTGCACTGGCGGCGCAGTTCCTTCAAACGATCGGGATCGGCGGCCAGTTCGTCCACGGTCGGCACATTGGCTTGCTGCTTCGGCGGCTCGGACGGGCCGCAGGCCGTGAGCGAGGCACCCAACAGGACCGGGAAGATCAGCTTCATGGTCATGGCTCGACTTTCTCCTGGGGGTCAGATTCAACAGTTGGTGTGGATCTACGGCCTTCTGGTGATTCGATTGACTGAACCCGTTCGATGAAGCGCGCCAGCGAGTCCGAGGATTCACCTTCCCGGTGCAGCACATAAGTGGTCAGCATGGGAGAGCGGCCCGCCAGCGGACGGGCAACCACACCGGACTCACGGCTACTTGCGATATGCGGCGCTCCGGCCAAGCCTAGGGCGAAGCCCGCCGCGACTAGCGCCATCATCAGGTCGAACGACGTCACCCGTTCGGCGATCAGCGGCTCCATGTCCATGCGCCGCAGCACGCGATCCACCTGGCGTGTATAGCCCTCGCAAACCTGCGGATCGCACAGCACCAGAGGATGGCGCAGCACGTCTTCCAGCGGGATACGTTTGTGCCTGAGCAGCGGGTGACGCGCAGGCACCGCCACCATTAATACATCACTCCAGACCGCTTCTGCCGTGATGCCTTCGCCCACCTCGTCGGACTGCGAAAATCCCACGTCGTACAAGTCGTCATGCAGCCCTTTGATCTGCTGAGACAGCGGCACCTCGAACAGACGGATCTCGATTTCGGGCTCCTCCTGGCGACATAGCGCCAGCAAGGTCGGCAGGCGCGACGGCGTGATGCCGTCGGACAGGGCAATGCGCAATTGCCCATGAAAGCCGTTGGCCGCTGCCTGCACGCTGTCGCGGGCTTGCTGCAAGGCCGTGAAGATGCGCGGCACATGCTCCAGAAACAGCTTGCCCGCCCGTGTCAGTCGTGTGCTGCGGCTGGTGCGGATGAACAACTGTTCGCCTAGGTCTTCTTCCAGTTCCTTGATGGTGCGCGACAGGGGCGACTGCTCGATGTGGAGCCGCTCGGCGGCACGGGCGAAATGGAGTTCTTCGGCAACGGCCAGGAAGCAGCGCAGATGACGTAGTTCCATTTCAAGCTCTCCCGCCGCAGTAGATCACCCCCTTGCTCGTCATCTCACATCATCCCAATCAGTTCTTCACTTGTAATGCTGCTGCCAAAGTGATGAATGACATGCGCAAGTACGTGCCTTTGCTGTTCTGCCGTGAATGCAGGTGCAGCATCTCTCACCACCGTCACGTCGTAACCAAGGTCATGAGCATGACGCATGGTGGACTCGACGCACACATGCAATGCAAAACCCAGCAGGTAAATGTGCTCGATTCGGTTGTTGCGCAAATAGGGGTCAAGATTCGAGTTGGTGATAACGCTTGCCCCGGATCGGCCCGCAACAACAAACTCTCCTGTCTGCGGAGAGAACGGGGCAGGAAAAGCGACCTGATCTGGACTTCGCCATGTCCCTGCCGTGGGAATGGCACCCCTCAATCCAGGCTTGTCTTTACCACCGGCAAAAATTAGGTAGTCCGGGTCTGCAACCAGCGACAATCCTGCGTGAACCACATTGGCTTGTCGCTCACGGGCTTTCCGAAGAACACGGGCAGAGTTCTCAACAGCAGCTGAAAATAATGCTCTGTCCTGCATCAAAGCATTCAGAGGGCTGGCTGAGTCCAGCCATTGGTTCTGAAATTCAATGAATATCAAGGCGGTCCTTTTATTATCGAAAGACCGACCACCGATGCTTTCTGAAATCGCAGGTGAAGCGAAAGACATTGCAGCCACACCCGAAGCCGCCGCCTTCAAAACATCTCTTCTGTTCATTGCCCTATCTGCTCCCATTGCTGTGTCATTGCTTGGCGTCTATTTTTTTGCTGCTTCACTCGGCCTGATCCTTCAGCCAGCTGTCGTGCAACCATTTCTCGGTCTTGCGATGGCCTGGGAAGGTGATCCAGACAATGTCGCGTTCGAACACCATCGGCTTTTCTTCGCTGCCGACGATGACCCAGAACCAGCGCCCGTCGGCCAGGTTGCGGGCCTTGACCTTCATGCCGGTCAGCGTGACGGTTTCGCTGCGACCGTCGCGCTGCACCCGGATTGGTTCGTCGTGCGCTTCGATCCAACTGATCTTCATGCGCGGCAGCAGGTCAGGTGCGGTTTCCTGAAGAAATGCACGCGCGATCTGCTCGCTGCGCTCACGCGATGGCAGCGGTTTATCAGCCAAGTCCAGAGATATATTGGCAAAACCCTTGAGCGTGCCATCAGTCGCCACGACTGCACTGAAGTGCTCGCCTTCCAACCCGGCATTGCGACCATCGCGGCGCTCATGGCGGATCAAGGTCGCGTTTTCGCCATCAACTGAGACAGCGCGTTCGGACACCTGCGCATAGGCATCAGGAACAAAGCGGGAAATAGCGGATGGGATGCTGGCGAAATGTGTCGTCATGGCAGGACGCTCCTGGCTGGATGGGTTGGATTGGGCAAACGCTGTGCTGCCTGTGCCGAGCACAAGCGCAGTCACCAGCGCGACGGTCTGAAAACGGGACATGGACGGATCTCCTTTCAATGGATGTTGATGAACTAAGGGGAAGTCAGGTGTCGGACGGCAGCACGGCCACGGCATCCACCTCCACCAGCACGTCGGGATGGAACAGCTCGGCCACGCCGATCAGCGCGCTGGCAGGCGGCTTTTCCTGATTGATGAAGCGGTCGCGTGCGCGGCGAATGGCGGGCAATTGATCCGGCTTGAAATCGCGCACATAGATGGTGATGCGCGCCAGATGGTGCGGCGTTGCACCAGCCGCTTCCAGCGTTGCTCCCAGGTTTTTGAAGACCTGATCCAGTTGGGCTTCAATATCCGGTGGCAGCACGGCTCCGTTTGCATCCATCGGCACATGCCCAGACAGAAACATCAATCGACCGTTTTCCACGACCATCGCCGAGGAAATACCGGGGATGGAAGCACCCGCAGGGTTCACGGGACGAAGCATGGCGTTGACAGTAGGCATGACGGGTTCCTGGTGGATGGACAGCGTGGAATTGACTTGGCTGGCATGGGCGCTGGCGCAGAACAACAGCGCCGCCGACAGCACGGATAAGCAACGAATGGGGTTCATGAAGTGCGATGCTCCGAGGATTGAAAGCGTGAAAGCGAAGGCGCCCAGCCATTGACCACCGCAGCCGCGCACAACAGTGCCGCAATGGGTGTCAGCAAGAGCGCGTTCCAGCCGAGTGGTGCCAAGGCTTGCGCAACAGGTGGCGCGACGCTGGCGCCAAGGAACAGGGAAAAGGTGTAGAGCGCGATGGCTTGCGCACGGACGTCTGGTGTGGCGCGGTTGGCGACGGTGCCAATCAGCCCCGGCACGGCCAAGGCAATGCCCGCCGACAGCACCACGCTGGCCATCAGCAACCACCCAAAACTCCCGCCCAGCCCGAACACCAGCCCAATCGCAGCCAGTAAAAGACCAGCGCGTGCTGTTGCCACCGTACCGAAACGACTGACCAGCCGCGCTGCCGCAATGCTGAGCAACAACGGCGACAGGCCCACCAGGCGCAAGGCTTGCAGATCTCCCGCAGAGACCCCGGCTGTCTGCGCGCCGGCATGGAAAACAACGAAAGCAAACAGCACTGTGACAGCCGCCAGCCATACGCCCATCAAGTGCGTTTGCCGCCACATCGGCACGGGTGCCGTTGCTGCGACAACACGGCTCACCAATGCAACACCAGCAGGCAGTAAACGATGCAGTCCAAGGGTCAGCAGCCCATACGCTGCCGCCAAGACCAGCATGATGGCGGGCAGGCCCAGCCCAGCGAACTGCGTAGCAAGGAATTGGGCAAGAGGCGCGGCAGCCAGAAAGGCAAAACTCATCAGCGAGATGCCAAGTGGCCGACGTGCCGGCGGCAAGGCTTCTGCCACCAATGCCAATGCAGCGGGCGGAAAAGCTGCCGCCACCAGCCCCTGCAATGCCCGTGCGGCCAACAGCATGCCGAAGTGCATGGACACTGCCACCAGCACGCTTGCCACAGCCGTCGCCAGCAGGCTGAACAGCAGTACCGCGCGCCTGCCAACCCGATCCGACAGCCGTCCCAGCAGCAGGAAACCTGCCGCATAGGCAAAACCAAAGGCACTGCCTACCCAGGCGGCTTGCCCATTCGTGATTTGCCAGCGCGAGGCCAGTGCTGGTGTCAAAGGCAACGTGACGTAGAGTTGGCCGACCACCAGCACGGCTCCTAACATCAGAAGCAGCAGCAATCGGGTGTTCTTCAATTCCATAAAAATAAACCTTACGTTAACTGTAGATTTGACTTAAAAAAGGGGACGGCCCAATGCCGCCCCATCCCGATCAGGACTGTTTGCGCGCCACTTCAATCAGCGTTTTCATGCGCGCAATGTTGGCTACCAGGTCACGCTCAAAGGCCTGCATCTCGCCCAGCTTGCTGCGCGTGGCCTGCAACTGAGTCTCCAGAATCTTCAGCACCTCTTCCTTGCCCTTGATGCCACTGGGGTCATCAAAGTACAGGTCAATGACCTGGCCGATTTCATCCAGGCTCAGGCCCAAGCCCTTCAAGGCGGCAATCTTTTCCAGCCGCTGCACGGCCTGTTCATCGTAGTAGCGATAGCCAGCGCCCTCACGCTCTGCCGGGCGCAGCAGGCCGATGCGCTCGTAGTAGTGGATGGTGCGATGGCTGACACCTGCCCGTTGGGCAAGCTCACCGATCTGCAACAAGGCGTGGGAAGACGACATGAAAAACAACCTGACGTTATGTGTAGATTGGATTGTAGGCACTCCCCTGGATACGGTCAAGCACGATCAACCAAACAAAGCAATGTGTCAGAACTTTGATCGCGATTCTGTGGAGCGTACAAGGCTCCTTGCAGTCACTGAAAAGCGCTTGATTTCTTACTCGGCCAAGCAACAGTGTTACGAGACGCCAAAGCTACGCTGCCGCCCAAGCTCCCACGAAACGCTACCACCGCGCACCGTCGCGGTGATCTGTTGCCCCAGCCGCTGTTCGATCACCGGCCGCCACGGCACCAAGCTGAATCCAATGCCGTCATCGAGCATCGCGTAGCGACCACTCGCCAGCATGACGGAGCGCCGGTAGATGCCGGCCACGCGCTGCCCGTCGGCCACCGGGCGATGCTCCAGGCCGGTTTCGGCGGCAATGTCCTTGGCGACCTGCGCCAGCTCTCGATTGCGCAGCGTGCCCAGCAGGTTACGTGCGAGAATGACGCGCTGCCCACGCCGCTGCACCAGCCCCTGTTCTTCGAGGAAGTCGGCGCGCTGGTGCATGGCCTGCTTCGCATCGCCGCCAAAACCCAGGTCGCCCAGCCCACGGCCGCCGCCGATCAGTTGTTGGTCAAGCCAGGTCGCGCCGATCACGCGGGCCTGCCGCTCGATGGGAAGATGGGACTTCATTTCCACGGCCACGCCACCCAGGCGCTGCGCGTCGTACTGGCGGCCACGCACGTCCAGGTCGTCCGGCACCTTCCATAGCCCTTCGGCCACGCGCTCCACGATGCCCGCCCGGCGCAGGACTTCCAGCCGCCGGACGTGGGCGGCGACAACCTCCTGCGGGTCGCGTCCGGGCTTGGCCCGGCCCTGTTCAATGGCCAAGTGATGATCGGCGCGATACAGGCCATCACTCGCCAGCGCGGCGATGTTCTTGTCGGCCGCCCGTACCTCGGCAGAACCGCGCACCTCCACCACCGCGCCGGTCGGGTAGTTCGACAGTTCGTCGCGGGCGTTCAAGGCGACGTAGTGGGCCTTGCCGTCCACGCCGTCGATGACCAGATAGCCACGGTCGTGCAGCTCGTCGGCTAGCCCCTTGGCAGCGACGCGGCCGATGATGGTGCGGCCGCTTCCGTCTGCATTTTGGCTCGGCTCGAACACCGCCAGCTCGCGCGGCTGTCCGCTCATGGCGCGCTGCATGGTGCGGATGATGTCGCCACGCTCGCCCAGGGCACGCAAGGTCTTCTCCGCATCGGCATGGACGGCCCAGGTGCCGGGCTGCGTCTCATCGGCCAAGCCCAGGCGCTGCAAGCGTTGCAGGCGGCCGATCAGCAGCAGGCGCTGGCGTTGCAGCCGGGGTTCATTGAAGCGTTCGATCTGCACCCGGCCATCTTCGCCGGCCTCACGCTGCAACGTGCGGTCGAGGCTCGTCCACCGCTCTTGCTCCACCTCGCGTTGCAAGGTCTGCTGGATCTCCAGTTCGGTGCGCTGCCCCAGCCACTCGGTCGCCAGTTCGGCGGCGCGATGACGGAGGCCGTGGGCAATGTAGTCGCCCGCGATGATGAGGTCTTTGCCGGTGTCGTCGCGTCCGCGCACGATCAAATGCGTGTGCGGGTTGTCGGTGTTCCAGTGATCGACCGCCACCCAATCCAGCCGTGTCCCCAGGTCGGCTTCCATCCGGTTCACCAGATGCCGGGTGTAGGTACGCAGGTCGTCCAGCTCGGCACCGTCCTCCGGGGAGACGATGAAGCGGAAATGGTGCCGGTCGTCGGCGGCCCGCTCCTTGAAGGCATCCAGGTCGGCTTCGTCGGTCTGCGACCCGTAGGCCCGCCCAGGTTCGCCATCCCGGCCCGTGCCGTCGCGCTCGACATAGCGCAGGTGCTTGGCGAGTGACTGCGGGCTGGCGTTGCGCTGATTGACCAGCAAGGTCTTGATGGTCACACGCCGCGACATGGGCGTTAGATTCGCGCCTGCGAAACGCGCCGCCGTGTGGCCGCGCCCCAAGCGCGAACCGGGACGTTGGCCGCTGCCGCCAGTACCAGGACGGCGCACCACCGACTTGCCGCTGCTGGCCTTGCCTGCTTGCTTGAGCACCTTGGAAACAAAGCTATGGCCCTGGCCCTTACCCCGATTCTTCGGGGCGCTGGGGCGCACGCGGAAATCGTCGTCGCGGCGGTCGGTCATAGCCGCTCTACCTGCAAGCTCTGGCGTGTCCCGTCGTGCGAAGCACGCGGACATGCCTGCATTGGCGCGACCTTCGCGCCCCACGCGGCACGGCGGCGGAGCCGCTGCGTGCCGCGCCACCCCCATGTGCAGACAGGCTCTCGACGCGGCCTGGTGCCGCGTCCTTTTGTCTTGCCTTCCGCCTTTGCCCTTCGCTGTCGCTCCGGGCGTCGGCGGCCCGGCGGCGCTGCGCTGCTTGCAACCCGCCCGCCGGCGAACGCGCCAATGGCTGCAGGCCGGGCGCGTTCGAGGCAAGACGCCTGCACGTTGGACGGCTGCGCCGGATGTTGCGCGAGGCGCGGCGCGGATGCGCCCGCGCTGCACGCGCGACGACACGGCGGCAGCCACCGGAACGACATGCCCGATGGCACGATGAGATGCACGGCAACGTGCAGCGAATCGGCGGCCATCATGGGCGTGTTTCCAGCCAGACCGGATACGCGACGCCGATCACGGCGGATGCGCTGACCGGCCCGAAATAGCGGCTGTCGAACGACGCTGGATTGGTCACGCTCAACAGGAACAGCTCGCCCGATTCGAGGCGGCGGCAAAGCTGCAAGGATGGCAGCGGCCGGCCCAGCCGGTCGGCAGGCAGCGCGGCGGCCGCAGGCACGCCGTCGATGCGTACCTGCCCGGCGACGATGCAAACGTGTTGCGGCGCGACCGCGCCCACACGTTTGAGCAGCGGAACGCGGGTCGGCAGGTAGCCGCGCTGCGCAGCCAGCATGGCGGCCCTGTCGGGCAGCGGCACCAGCACGATGCTGTCCACGGACAACGGACGTGGCAGCGAGGCGGTGCGCGGGTCGAACGGTTCGATGCGATACCAGCCGACCGCCACGCTGTCGGACGGGTTGTAGGTCAGACGCGGCAGCGGCGACACGAAAGCCGCCCAGGCCAGCGCAGCGAGGCCGACGGCGGCGAAGCCCGCCAGCACGATGCGAACGCGCAGGCGCGAGCGAGGTTGCGGCGCGACTTCGTGCGTGCATGGGGTGTTGGATTGGGTCGTCATGGCAGCGCCTTTCCGGCCAGCCAGGCGGCGTGCCGCTCGGCGGTGTATTCGGGCAGCGCCAGGCGGGCCGCCAGACGGTTGCCCAGCGTGCGCCAGTACGCTGGCGACACGTCGATGGCGGCGATGCCTTGCCCTTCGATGCCGTCGATGCGTTCCAGCACGGCACGCACCGCGTTTTCGCCTTCGGCGTGCAGCAGCAGGCGTGCGCCGGGCCGCACGCCGGGGATGCGCTGCATGTCGTCCAGCGGCGTGGCGGCTTGCATCACCATGAGCTGCCAGCGGATCGTGCCGTAGTCGTTTGCTTCCCAGCGCACGCGGCAGAACATTGCACGCGGCAGGAACACCGCGCAGCGCCGCCAGCGGTCGAGCCGCAACGTGCGTGCCGGTTCGCCGAAACGCAGGTAGAGCTTGAAGCGCGGTTCGATGTAGGCGAGCGATACGCGCGTCAGCGGCACGCTGCCGGCCTGGCCGGCGAGCGTCGAAAGCGAAGGCGGCGGCGCAGCAGCCGGTGCAGCCGTCGCCGCGTGAGCGGCAGGCAAGGCGGATGCGTTCATGGCAGGTTCTCCGGGCGCTTGTCGGGGAACTCCCGTTCCAGCAAGCCGCGCAGCAACTCGGCCACGGTCACGCCCTGGCCGAAGGCGGCGATCTTGATGCGTGCACGTAGCGCGGGCGTCACGTCGAGCGTCAGGCGGGCCGTATAAAGGTCGCCCTTGTTGAGCGCATCGGCATCGCCCTGGCGAATCCACGCCTCGGCGTGCGGATTCGCGGGCGGACGTGCGCCGATGCCGACGCGCTTGCTGCGCGGGCTGCTCATGTCGGCCACCGCAGCAGTTCATCGGTGAGCACGGCGATCTCGCGGGCGGCGGCGCTGTCGGGCGCCGTCTCGCGGGCGAGCCGGCCAGCGGCCACGCTGTCGGCGAAGACGATGCGCTGGCGCACTTCGCTGCGCAGCGCCGGCAGCGGCTGTTCGGCCAGCGATTGCCGCGCTTCCCTGCCGATGATGGTGGTGCTGACGCGCCGGTTGATGACGAAGGCCGCGTGCAGCGCAGGCCGGAACACCTGCGCTTCGCGGATCAGCGCCACCATCTCGGCGCTGGCCCACAGGTCATACGGACTGGGCTGCACGGGAATCAGCACGCGCTCGGCCGCCAGCAGCGCGGAACGCGCCAATGCGGCGATGCGCGGCGGGCCGTCGATGATGACGTGATCGGCGCGGCGGGCCAGCTCCGGCGCTTCCTGATGCAGCGTCTCGCGGGCGAGGCCCACGGTGCTGAACAGCCGGGGCAAGCCCTGCTGGCTTCTGCGCTGCGTCCAGTCCAGTGAGGAACCCTGCGGGTCGGCATCCAGCAGGATGACGTGCAGACCGCGCATCGCCAGTTCGCCCGCGATGTGCGTGGCGAGCGTGGTCTTGCCGACGCCGCCTTTCTGATTGAGAAGCGCGAAGATCATGACGCGGCCTCCCATGCTGGAAAGCCGGGATTCGCCTGCCCTGCAAAACGCTGTTCGCTGTGCCGTTTGGCGGTTGTCCACCGAAACGGTGCGCTTCTACTAAAAGTTAGAGATTTATAGTTAGGTAAGTTAGAGAGGCTGAAAACCCGCGCCATTACTGGCTTTGCGGCGTTTTCGTACTCCTGATAGCACGATAGGCGTACTCCCGATAGCACGATACCGGGTACTCCTGATAGCACGAGGCCGTCCACAGCTTTTCCCGCAGTTATCCCCGTGCCGTATGCAGCACGGGCCGGAAGGTCAGCAGTTCGGTGTTGTCGTCCGGCATGCGCTCGATGCCGAGGACGTAGCCGGGTAACGACTGCCGTGCCACCAGCACGCGCAGGTCGTAGGCGAAGTCCGAGAAGCGAGCCGCGCTGCCGGATTTGCGATGCAGATGCCGGAAGTCGAATTGCCAGCCGTGTTCCTGCCGCCCGCCGTGCTTGCGTACCAAGCGGTACAGCCAGCGTTCGATGCCGCCCTTCAAGCGGAAATAAGCCGGGTCGATGGTCAGCACCAGGGCGGCGTCGAGCACGCCGGCATAGAACCAGTCCGGCAGGATCAGCTCGATGCCCAGCGGCGTGCCGCTGGCATCGGCCAGTTCGCGCCATTCGTTGATCCACGAAAAGCGATGCAAGCGCCTGCCCGTGGTTTCTCGGATGGACGTGGCCACACTGGTCGATTGCAGCCGGTCGAGCGCCGCTTTCAGGCGCAGGTAGTCGTTGAGGGATGTGCCGCGCCCGATGAAGCGCAGGATCTCGTAGGGCGTGGCGTGTATCCAGCGCGACGGGCGAATGCCCGCGTCGCGTGCCTCCACGATCTGCGAGGCCGCCCAAATCAAAACGTCGGCATCCCATATCGTGGCGATGCCGTGCTCGGCCGTGCCTTCCACGCGGATGGTGATGTTCCCGCTGCGGAAGTCGATCGGCGCGATGCGCCGCGACTTCGCCAGCGAGAAGAATGGAAAGGCCATCAAGTCCTGGCTGTCGCGTGGCGCCATGTCGCCCGGCAGCGCGCGGAACAGGTCGAGCTGTTCGCACTGCGGCAAGGCTTGCCCTGGAGGGCCGGACATGGCGAAGGCCACCCACGCGCCGACGATCAGCGGCCATCACGGTAGTCACCCGCGTGGCGTTCGGCGTATTCCGGGTCGGATGTAGCCTCGTAGCTGCGCTGGTCGGCCCAGGCATCGAGGTCGCTTACTGCGTACATGACGCGGCGACCGAACTTGCGGAACTTCGGGCCACCGCCGATCACGCGCTGCTTCTCCAGCGTGCGAGGACTGAGGCGCAGATACTCGGCGGCTTCGTCGTTGGTCAGGTAGCGTTGGGGCTGCGAGGGCGCAGCGACAGTAGCGGCGGCAGGCCGCAAGGGAGAGGGTCGCATGGGGTGTACCTCCATCAAGCCCGGCCACACCACGCGGCCGGATAGAGGCACTTTCAAGAAAGCAAGGCTTCTTGCTAAGGGACGATTTGCAGGGGGCGCGAAACGTCCCCCCTCCTAATGCGACGGGAACGGCGGAAGCTGTGCCAGGCGGCGGTAGCCGCCGCGCATCAGCGCATCGCCCCGGCGCACCAAGCGCCGCACGCGGGCACGCAAGGCGCTGTCTTTGTGCCAATCGGCCGCGACGGCATCAACGCCGAACAGCCCCTCGGCAACCTCGCGCAAGGACGCGCCCGCCAGGGTCGCGTCGAGTGCCTGCAAGGTGTGCAGTTCCAGCACTGCGGCGTGCGTGGGCCGCGAGCGGGTCGCCGCCGCAGGCGCGGCCCCGGTTGCAGTGGACAACGCATCCAGCCCAGCCGCCAGTGCGCGATAGCGTGCGCAAGGCGTAGTGCAGCCTCGGATGGCGTAGAGGTAGGCCATTCCGTCGGCCATGCTCGGCGTGAGCGTGAGCCGCACGCAGCAGCCGGGCCATTGCGCCGTCAGCATCAGGCGCTTGCCATCATGGATCAGGTGCTTGCGTCCTGGGACGTTCCAGAACTCGAAGGCATCGGCATCCGGCGGCGGGTCGTCGTCCGGGTAGAGCTGGATCACGCCATCGTGATCGGGGAACCACGCCGGATGTGCGTCGCGCGCATCCAGGGCGGGATCTTCCAGCAGGCGCAAGCCCCAACGATGCGCCGTATCTGGTCGGCGGCGGCGGTGCAGCCAGTCGCGCCGGTAGTCAGGGTTTCGGCGCAGGTACTCCCAGGCCAGCGCGGGGCCGCCCTGGTGCAGAACGTAGAGATAAGCCGCTGTCGGATACCAGTGTTCGACGCTGCGATTAGTCATGACGGAACCTCCCTGTGCTTGGGGTGCGTCGCCTGGATTCCGTCGTGCGGGAGCTATCGAATCACCATCAGGTTGTCATCGAAATCGGGGTAAGCTGTAACTACTGGTGTCAAGACAGATTCGCTCCGGGGCATTGCTGAAATCGTCTGAATGCGACGGCTGCGCCGCCACGAAAATGGTGCGCGGCATGGCGCACGGTGCAGCAGCCCGCGCCAAAGATCATGACTGTTTGCGTCAGAAGCGCACCGCTTCGGTGCAAGGATGTGGATTCAGACCTGCCCGGTCTTGGGTAAGACCGAAATAGTCACGATGCGCCCGTTTGACCCGGCTGCGCTGGCTTGCATCAATCCATGATCGAGCCGTTTTCCTGCGCCAGCCGCACGTATTCCGATAGTCGCCGCGCAGGTTGAAAGTAACTGTCGCGCATCACGGGCCACTTGCACGGCCCGACGATGGCAGCCAGATCGGACAGCTTCACCGTTCCCAAGGCGGGCATCCCGATCCCGAGGTCGATCAGGCCGTAGGCCGTATCGCCATCGGTAGGATCGAGCGCGGCCAGCAACCAGGTCGCGTGCGCGTCCGGGGTGAATAGCCGCACCACGGGCATCGGGTCGATGCTCTGGCCGTTGGCGCGCGCCTCGCCAACGGCGAGCAGTTGTGCGTGCTGTTCGGCAGTGATGAGCGGTTGGGTCATGGTTGGCGCTCCCACGAATCCGACGATGCAAGGAGGAGCCTTCCTGCCAAAACACGGAAGCGGCGAAATGGATGCGTGCTTTCGTGCGAAAGCACGAAGGCGTAAGCCGTCGAATCCGTACAGGCACGGAAGCGCAGAAGCGGAATTGTGCAGGCCATGAAAGACACGGATGTGGCTCCACGGGTTTGAGGAAATCCGCATATGCGGATTTCCGTAAAAGCACGAAAGCGTGCCTCTCAGCCATAAATGAACACTATAGATTGTAGCCCTATAGGGCGCAATGGACTGTCATCTTGGTTTTTATGGGGAAACCAAGTTGGTGACAGCGAAACACTCATTGGCGACGGCGATACGGACAGTCAGGAAGGCGCGGGGCTTGAGCCAGGAAGCGTTTTCGGACGTGTCTAGCCGCACCTACATGAGTTCGCTGGAGCGCGACTTGAAAAGCCCGACCCTGCACAAGCTGACCGAGCTGTGCGAGGTCATGGAGGTGCATCCGCTCACGCTGCTGACGCTGGCCTATGCCGGCGACAGCACGGATAAGACCGATGAGCTGCTGGCGCGGGTACGCCAGGAGCTTGAGGCGGTGTTGAAAGAGCGCAGCACGCCGTAGCGCGCGTCGGCGTGTAAGACTGGATTCCGCAAGCGGAGCGCGTAGCGCCGCAGGCGCGAAGGCGTGAGGGATTGAAGCCGCATGGCCGTGACGGCTTGCCGGCACGGGGCGCAGCCCGAAAGCCCGGCGGTGCTAGCAGCGCCGACACGCCATCTTGGATTTGCCTCCACGGGCATTGAACCTGCTGAATATGACTGCGGCAATACCGGAACCAGAAACGATCGGGCGCGAGCTGACGGTTTCCCGCTGCCGCGTGTTCGGTGCTGCGATAAGCAGCGCTGCACCCCGCCGCAATGGGCGGGATGCTTGGGGTGGCCGTCAGGCCGCTTGCGGCCTGCTGCGCGACCAGATCAGGTCGTGCGTGCCGTCCTCGCCTTCGATCAGGCGGGCATACACCGGCGCCGGGAACGAAGGATCGTCGAGGGTCACGGACAGGTACTCCCGCCCGGCCTCGCTGGTCTTCTTCCACGCCGCGCCGATGTCGTGGCTGGCGGCCTGGAGGCGGAAGTCGGGGGCGTTCTCGCTGTTGCCCTTGTCGTTGGGAACCAGCTTGACCTTGACGTTGAGCGTCAGGGTGCGAAGCGTGCCGGTGAAGCCGTCTTTGTCTGCGGTGAAGGTGCCGATGTTGGCCATGATGTTTTCTCCTTTCGGTTGAACAAGGTTCGCGCCCATCGCGTCCTTGTTGTGATCCGGCCGGCGGGGGACGGGCTGGCTGCACCGCCTGCGGTCGCAACGCAGTGGAGAGCCGGGAGGCGAAAAGAATTTGCTGCGCGAGGAAGCCGCGCAGCGGCGGGGAAATTGTTTTCGCCGGACGGTTGCAGCCATGAAGCCCGAGGCGCAGCCGCGCCCCCGCCAGGATTCACAACGAGACAAGGACGCCTTGGGCCGAACCGCTCCGAAAGAAGATGGGGCCGGCTCGGCATCCCCGCCCGAAGGCTTCTCCGGCTCGCCCGCTGACGCGGGCCAGGTCAACCACCCAACGACAGGCGAGAGCGCCCCTGCCGCACCTTGCGGCGCCGGTTTTGAGGCGTGGCGTGGAAGCTCCATAGCGATGCCGGGCGGGATGTTCGTGAACCGTCCTTCGTGACGTGATGGGCGAGAACCGCCAGCGTTGAGGACGGCACGCATCCGAACAACCTGCCGCAGCAAGCGCCAGCGTGTTCGCCAGCACCCGTCCATCGCGGCGGGACGCTTGCCGGGCCGATCCGGCGCAGCCGGTTCGGCGGTATTAAGGGGCGCCAAGCTGCGCGCGGCGGGGATAGCCCGCAGGGCTTTCCCCTGGAGGCAAGCGAAGCACGCAGCGCCGCAGGCGCGAAGGCGTGAGGGATTGAAGCCGCATGGCCGTGACGGCTTGCCGGCACGGGGCGCAGCCCGAAAGCCCGGCGGCGCTGTGCGCCGACACGCTCAAGCAATTTACGGCATCATTCTATGACTGAATATTTAGCCATTTTCCCGTTGGGAACCGCTCATCAGGCAAGGAGGTTGTCGAGTCATGCGTGTTTATATGATCGACAGAAATATCGTATCCAAAATTTCATCAGGCTTCAAAAATTGCAGCATCGAAGATAAAAATTTCATTAAATCACTGGATACAAAAGGAAGTGCCATAAGCCTTCTTCTTTCAAACATCGAAGGCCGACTTGGGATTCCTCAAGACATGAGTCAAGCATCCTCCGGCATGTTCGCTGAAGGTGACATAGCTAAGGGGTTCTTCAAGAAGGCTCGCGTTGATTCAGGTTTTTTTGAAGCCTTCAACAATCTTGCCTCCTGGGGTATCACAACTCATCAGAGAGACTCTTTTCTGAAAAATTCAGAAATCGTCGCATACCTACAAGATACGTTGCATCAGCCGCGCAGCCCGGCCCAAGCTAAAGAGGTTAGGGAGGATATTTTAAATTTCGCATCTAAGCGAGATATGGAAATTGGCCACCCAATCATGCTGTGTGGCTTGTCGACTTTATATGGAAACAAGAATGCGCATGGAGTGCTAAAACCTAAGAAACCCAAACAGAATGATCCTAAGAGAAATGCGAGGATTTATAACGCATTGGCCGACCTGATGGTGATTGTCAATCTTTCAGAGTTGGCGGGCATAAGCAGAGGAATGAAAATGCGAATTCATTTCGCAACAATCGACAAACCTCTCCATGGATTTGTTCAGGAATTCGGACTGCTTGGTGTTACAAAGAGCCGTTTAGCCCTAGTCAATGACAGCACAATCACCCTTGGATTCAATATGTCGCTTTTCCCAAAGCTAACCGGCAACGAGGCAGAAGAGTTCAAGGAATGGTTCAACACCAAGAAGCAAAAAACATGAACATAAGGTTTAAGCCTTGACCTTGAACACCGGGCGCGGCTACTGCCGCGCCCGGATTTGCTTTTCACCGCGCCCAGGACGGAACGGCCTGGGCGCGGTGCTGATCGCGGTTATTCCTTCGTCTCGATGAGCCACCACACGGCACGCGGCAAGACGCGGCCCGTGATGGGATGAATGTCGGTGAGGTCGGCGCAGGCCGTCCAGCCCAAGGGCGGACGGTAGCCGCGCACGTCGCCATCGCCGTGCCAGCGGCGGGCGCGTACCGTGCCGGGGGCGTAGATCGCAGCCATACGCGGGCGGCTGATGGTGGTGCGGGTCATGGGGGTGTCTCCTTCCAGCGAAGCGCCCCGGTTGAGGCCGGGGCGCATGCCTTCGGCGCGGATCAAGCGGCCAGCGCCTCGGCAGGTTCATCCGCTATTGCCTCGGCATCCTCCGGGGCGTCCTGCTCCGGGCCTGCCTCCTGCGCGGCATCCTGCGGGCCTGCGGCCTTGAAGATGGCGGGCATCCAGCCGGTGCCATCGGCCAGCCGTTCGGCCTCGCTGGCAATGTCGGCCTTCTTCAACTTCGCCAGCCGGGTGACGTGCTGCGGCGCGTACTCGCCCACGGCATCCAGAATCACGGCCTTCGGAACGTGCTTGAAATAGCCTTCTGCGGTCGGCTGCCACCATGCGGCCATGTCGAGGCCCACGGCCTGCGCCAATTCCTCGCCGGGTTGCTGCACCGTGGTGCGGGGCGTCACCACGTCCACCGTGGAAGCCACGCATACGGCCAGCAGCCGCACCAGTTCGTCTTGCGGCTTCGCCAGCAGCGCGGCGAACAGTTCGGCGCTGTCCTCCGGCAAGGCTTCGCCCGCCACCTGTTGCAGTTCGCGCAGTGCCACGGCGGCGGGCGATTCCGGCCAGTCCGGGGCCATGCCTTCCAGCCGGTCTTGCACTTTCAAGCTCATGCCCAGCGGCAGGTCGTGGCCGTAGTGGCTGCCCTGCAAGATGGTCTGCACCATGCCATGCACCACGGCAGCCAGCGCGGCTTGCGGGTGCCGGGCGACTTCGATTTGCAGCGCGGCGGTGCGGTGGGCGCTCAACCGCTGCGCCAGCCGGTCAGACATGGCGGCGATCTTGGGCTGTTCGTCGTCCTCGCCTTCGTCGTCGTTTCCGGCTTCGCCTTCGCCGCCGAAACCCTGCCGCAAGCGTTCCAGCGTGCGCAGCGCCTTGGCTTCGGCCTCACGCATCAAACCGCGATGAATCACGGTTTCGCCGTTGCGGTCGATGGTGACGATAGCCCCGGCTGCGGCCTTCACGTTCGGACTGTAGTCCTGCAAGCCATCTTCCAGCGCCTGCAATTGCTCGCCCACGGCTTCGCCTTCCTCTTGCAGCGCGTCGGCCTTGTCCTCGTCCTCGGCGTCCAGCGCGGCATCCACTGCTTCGGCCAGTTCGTGCAGCTTGGCTTGCAGCTTCTCGATACGTTGGGCCTCGCGCTTGATTGGCTCGCGTCGCTCCCTGGG
Organism: Dechloromonas sp. ARDL1; assembly: GCF_051122455.1. Taxonomy (NCBI): domain Bacteria; kingdom Pseudomonadati; phylum Pseudomonadota; class Betaproteobacteria; order Rhodocyclales; family Azonexaceae; genus Dechloromonas; species Dechloromonas sp. ARDL1. The sequence continues at coordinate 776,928 of NZ_CP168939.1, read as the reverse complement.
CGCACGCTGGAAGGCGTGCAGGTCGGAATGGGTCATTCCCGGCGTGGCATCCACCCATGCCCAACCTTCGGCGCGAACATTGGCGGCAATGCCTGCCAGCCGGTCTTGCACCAACCGTTCCAGCAACGCGGCATCGGTCAGATACACGCCCGCGTCACCTTCCGCGAACAGGTCACGGCGAATCCCGCCGCCTGCGGCTTCGTAGCTGTCCAGCCCGACAAAGCGCACCAACGGATGCCGGTAGGCGTCGATTTCCCGTTCGGTCAGGCGCTCGCGCAAGTGCGAGGGGTGGCGCTGCCATTGCGGGGCATCGTAGAACGCCGCTTCCTGCGCAGTGTGTTCGTCAGTGATGGCAAGGGCCATCAACTGGTCAAGGCTCACGGCATCGGCGCGATAGTCGGCCATTAGGCGCGGGGAGACATTCGCCAGCTTCAAGCGGCGCTGCACCACCAGCGGCGTGACGGAAAAATCCGCTGCAATGTCCTCGATGGGCCGTCCTTCGGCCACCAGCGCCGCGAAGGCTTCAAACTGGTCTGCCGGGTGCATGGCCTCCCGCTGCACGTTCTCGGTGAGGCTGGCCGTGCGGGCGGTTCCATCGGCCACCAGCAGGCAAGGCACTTCCCATTCCTTGCTGATGCGATGCTTCTTCGCCAGCAGCTTCAAGGCGGCGAGGCGACGGCCACCGGCCACGACTTCGTAATGCTCGCCATCGGCGGATGCAATCACAATCAGGTTTTGCAGCAGGCCCACGCGCTGGATGCTCGCGGCAAGTTCGGGAATCGACATGCGCGGGGTCTTGCGCACGTTGCGGCCCGTGGGGCGCAGTACCAACCGTGACAACGGAACCAGAATCAGGTTCTTGGTCGGGTCGGCGGCTTCCAGCGGGATAGCTGCGGCGGTATTGACGGCGCGGGCTTCGGTTTGGGTGATGGCGTTCATGATGATAACTCCTTGCGGTTAGGAAATGCAGCAGCGAAAGAAGCGGTAAGGGCTGCTGCCTGCCCCTGCCGCGTGGGGAATCAGGCTTTCAACTGGCGCAGGCCATCGGCCAGCAGCCACAGGGCGCGGTTCAGGCGCACATCGGAATCAATGCCCTGCACGGGGCGGGTACGTTGGCGGCGTCCGTTGGCGCTGCGGCCATGCAATCCGCCTTTGGTCAGGTTCTCCTGCGTGCGGTTGAACACGCTCCACAAGTCCGGGCGGCGGTCGTCGAACCGGCGCGGCATCAGGATTTGCGATTCGGTGATGGGTGCGGGCTTGTCGGGGTCGTCGTACTTGAGCGACAGCGCAGCGCGGGCGAACACTTCGGCCTCGCCTTCGTCCAGCGTGATGCTGCGCATCAGGTCACGGGATTCCTTCACCCGCTCGAAGCCGCTCAACACCTCGAAAGCGCCTTCGATGACGTGCCCGGCCACGTCGCCTTTGTGGGGTACGCGCACGTCCGCCACGGTGTCGCCACACACAAGGCCATTGCTGCACACGAACCGGAACATCCCGGCCAGCATCTGATAGCTGCTGGTGCCGTCGTGCGAGTTCAGCAACACGATTTCATTGGCTTCCGCGCCGTTGATCTGGCTGGCGTGGCGCAGGCGAATCATGTGTTTGGTGTGCTCGCGGCGGCCTTCATCGCGCACGCGGGTCTGCGTCACCATAAAGGGTTGAAACCCCTCCTTGCGAAGCTCGGTCAGCACCGTGGCGGTGGGGATGTAGCTGTACCGCTCGGAACGGCTCTCATGCGGGGCATCCGCGAAGATGGACGGGGCCACCCTGCGAATCTGGTCATCGGACAGCGGGTAGTCGCTGCGCAGTGCTGGGGAATGGGAAGCGAAACGGGATGCGAGTTGCATGGTCTTTCTCCTGACGAAAAGGGTTTGCTGTTCAAACCGCACACCGGATTCCTAGATTCGGAGCCCAGCCTTTCGGTTGTTCGGTGCGGTCGGCACGAGGAACCCGGTTGGCCCTGTTGCCACCGTCTTTCCTGAGTTCATCGCCCGCGACGGTCAGGAGCACGCGAACGGGTGCCGTCAAGGAGGCAAGCGCAGGGTTGGTGCGGCCCGCAGGCGAAGCCGAGGACACGGCCCTGCGCGCCTTGACGGCGCACGGGCGCGGGCTACAGTCGCGGACAAGGTGATGAAGTCAGGGGAGACGGCTCGACAAGGCAACGGCCTTCCCTGTGTGCCGAACCGCACGGCAAGCGAAGCGCGCAGGCCCGAAGCTGGAAGCCGGGCCGGAGGCGTCAGCCGAGCGGAGCGAGGGAACGATGGAAGCCCGTCAGGGGCGAAACCCCGCAGGGGGTTCGATGCGCAGCACGACAGCGCGACCGGCCATGTTTCTTGGCCGGGGACGCCCGGATTTCAAAGCTCGATGCACAAGCTCATTCGCCAAGCATCGGGAAGCAGAGCCAGTTGTGCCGGTGATTGCTTCGGTCTGGCCGATCCCGCGTAGCCGGTTCGGCGGTCTTTGAGGGGCGCTAAGCATCGCGCGGCGGGGGTGGCCCGCAGGGCTTTCCCCTGGAGGCAAGCGCAGCGCCCCGTCAGGGGCGCGAAGGCATCACGCCGAGTCGTCAGGACACAGGCTGGATTCCGCAACCGGCATCCACGGCGAAGTCGAGTTCAGGTAGTAGCGCCTACCACGCGCATACAACCCCGAAGGCTCGGTGGGCTGGTAGAACCCGGTGACGCGGCGCCAGAACTGCACACCAAACTCGTTGGTGTAGATCACCGCGTCGCCGATCTTGAAGCACAGCGGCTGCCCGTTCTCCGGCGCGAACGGTTTGAGCGCATCGTGCTGCGCCGTGATTTCGATGATCTAGTCGTGATGGCTACTCATGGCATGGATCTCCTGCAAAGGTTGAGAAAGCACAAGGAGCGCCTTGCGGCGCTCCCAGGGCCGAGTCAGACAGCGATCCGCCCGGCCAGCCGCGCATCGCGTGCGTAGGCGCTCAACCGCTTCTCGGCGCGGAAAGACAGGTCGCGCTCGATCGGCAAGCCCAGCCCGCCGCGCACCGTCGCCAGCTCGCCCAGGCTGACCCAGCCGATTTCCGGCATCCCCAGGCCCAGGTCGCAAAGACCAAAGGCGTGGTCGTGGTCGTCGGGATCAATCTCGGTTAGCAGCCAGGTCGCGCCGCTATCCGGCGTGAACAGCTTGACCACGGGCGCCGGATCGAAGTCCGGGTTCTCCAGCGATTCGCGGCCGTTGGCCAGCAGCACGATGCGCTGCTCGTCAGTGATGAGTGGGTTGTTCATGGTGAACTCCTGAAGGGTTGCCGGGCGGAATTGCCCGACCCTTCCGTGGCACGGCGCAGCGCAAGCAGTCAGGGGTCAACGACGGCCGCCAGGACGCAAGCGCCATCGGCGCGCAGCCCTTGACGGCGAGCACGCCGTGGCACGATGAAGGGAACAGCAAGACCGCCTCCCTTGCACCTCCATATGCGTCGGTTTTAGGCGAGCAGAGCACCCAGGTCGGAGGCGCCAGGGGGCATAGCCGGATGGCCGTGATTCGACACGAAGCGCGGGACACAGCCCGCGAACCCGACGGCGGCACGCCGGGGCGCTACGAGGTTCTGTTTGCTGGTTTCTTGCGCAATGATTCAATAAATGTTGTATTATCGAACTATGAACGAAGATCAAGCTGTTTCCGCCCTCGGCGCCCTGGCCCACACCCAACGCCTGCGCGTGTTCCGCGCCCTGGTCGTCGCAGGCCCCGAGGGGCTGACGCCCAGCGTCTTGGCCGACCAGCTCGACGTGGCCCGCAACTCTCTGTCCTTCCATCTGAAGGAGCTGGCTCACGCTGGCCTCGTCACCATCGAACAGCAAGGGCGCAACCTGATCTATCGCGCTGACTTCGCGCAGATGAACAGTCTGCTTGGCTACATGACCGAGCACTGCTGCCAGGGCGGCGTATGCGAAGTCACTGAATCTCCCTCCACCTGTGCCTCCTGCTGAAAGGAACTCTCCATGAAGCGCTTCCACGTCCACCTGCACGTCGATGACTTGAACCGCAGCATCGGCTTCTATTCCCAACTATTCGCGGCGCAGCCTGCGCGCGTCGAAGGCGACTACGCGAAGTGGATGCTCGAAGACCCGCCGGTCAACTTCGCCATCTCCACGCGCGGCAGCAAGCCGGGCATCGACCACCTGGGTATCCAGACCGACGACGCCGAGGAACTGGCCGCCCTGAAACTCCGCGCACAAGCCGCCGACATGGCGTTGCTCGACGAAGGCACGACCACCTGCTGCTACGCACGCAGCGAGAAGCATTGGGTCACCGACCCGCAGGGTATTGCCTGGGAGCACTTCCACACGTTAGGCAGCATCCCGGTCTTCCATGAAGCGGCTTCAGTCACGACACCGATCACCGCACCGGCTTGCTGCACAGCAAGCCCCCGTTCTTCCTGCTGTTGAGAAAGCACACCATGACCACAGAGGCCGCATACAACGCACTGTTCATCTGCACGGGCAATTCCGCACGTTCCATCCTCGCCGAAGGCATCCTCAACAAACTGGGCCAAGGGCGCTTTCGGGCGTACTCGGCAGGTAGCCAGCCCAAGGGCGAAGTGCATCCGCTGGCGCTCGCCACGCTGGAGCGGCTGCACATGCCAACGACTGGCTACCGCAGCAAAAGCTGGGATGAGTTCGTAGCGCCGGGGGCGCCGGTGTTCGACTTCATTTTTACCGTCTGCGACAACGCCGCCGGCGAGGCTTGCCCGTTTTGGCCGGGCAAGCCGGTATCGGCTCACTGGGGCGTGCCCGATCCGGCAGCCGTCGAAGGTAGCGAAGAACAACGACTCAAAGCGTTCAAGGATGCCGCGCTGATTTTGCGCCGCCGCATCGAGCTGTTTCTCTCGCTGCCACTGCAACGCCTGGACGCCATGTCGCTGCAACGCGAGTTGCGAAACATCGGCCAAGAGTGAAGAGCGTCACTTCATCAACAACCAATTTGAAAGGACACCCCATGCCAAGCATCCAGATTTTCGACCCGGCGCTATGTTGTAGCACCGGCGTATGTGGCGTTGAAGTGGATCAAAACTTGGTGAACTTCGCCGCCGATGTGGATTGGGCCAAGCAACACGGTGCTCAGGTCGAACGCTTCAACCTGGCACAGCAACCCCTCGCTTTCGCCGAAAACCCGACAGTGAAAGGCTTTTTACAACGCTCGGGCCAAGAGGCGCTGCCCCTGGTTCTGGTCGATGGTGAGGTGGCCTTGGCCGGTCGCTACCCCAGCCGAAGCGAATTGACCCGCTGGGCTGGCATCGAGGCGCCCGAAGCCTCGCCAGCCCAAAACGCCTGCTGCTCTGGCGGCCGCTGCTGCTGAACAAGGAGATCCCATGCACTTCCTGACCCAGCCGCCTCGCTTCCTGTTTTTCACCGGCAAAGGGGGCGTCGGCAAGACCTCCATCGCCTGCGCAACGGCCGTGCAACTGGCGACCCAGGGCAAGCGTGTGCTGCTCGTCAGTACCGACCCGGCTTCCAACGTGGGGCAGGTTTTCGGCGAACGCATCGGAAACCACATCACGATGATTGCCGCCGTGCCGAATCTATGGGCACTGGAAATCGACCCGCAGGCAGCCGCGCAAGCGTACCGTGACCGCATAGTCGGCCCAGTGCGAGGCGTGTTGCCCGATGCGGTAGTGGATGGCATCGAAGAATCCCTGTCGGGTGCCTGCACCACGGAAATCGCCGCCTTCGATGAGTTCACGGCCCTGCTGACCGATGCGGCGCTGACGCAGGATTACGCGCACATCATTTTCGACACAGCCCCTACCGGCCACACCATCCGCCTGCTGCAACTGCCGGGCGCATGGAGTGGCTTTCTGGAAGCAGGCAAAGGCGATGCGTCGTGCCTGGGGCCGCTGGCGGGCCTGGAAAAACAGCGCAGTCAGTACAAGGCTGCGGTAGAGGCGTTGGCCGATCCCTTGCGCACTCGTCTAGTGCTGGTTGCCCGTGCGCAGCGCCCCACGCTGCGCGAGGCGGCCCGCACCCATGAAGAACTGGCCGCTATCGGCCTGTCACAGCAACACCTGGTCATCAACGGCGTATTTCCTGCCAGCGAGGCCGAAACCGATACGCTTGCCGCTGCCATCTACGAAAAAGAGCAGGCTACGCTGGCCGCCATTCCGTCTGTCCTCCAGGCGTTGCCTCGGGATCAGATCGCGCTCAAGCCGTTCAACCTCGTGGGCCTCGACGCTCTGCGCCATCTGCTGGTCGATACCGACGCCACATATGGCGCCGATGCCATCGAGCTGCCCGACCAGATCAATGCGCCGGACTTATCCGCCCTGGTCGATGAAGTCGCTGCCGATGGGCACGGTCTGGTCATGGTGATGGGCAAAGGCGGCGTGGGCAAGACCACGCTGGCCGCTGCCATTGCCGTGGAGCTGGCGGGCCGGGGCCTGCCCGTGCATCTGACCACCTCCGACCCGGCTGCGCATCTGGCCGACACGCTGGAAGGTTCGCTTCCCAATCTGGCTCTCAGCCGCATCGACCCCCAGGAAGCCACGGCACGCTATCGCCAGCATGTGATGGACACCAAGGGCGCGCAGCTCGATGCCGAAGGCCGCGCCTTGCTGGAAGAAGACCTGCGCTCGCCCTGCACCGAGGAAATCGCGGTGTTCCAGGCATTCTCCCGTGCCATCCGCGAAGGGGGCAGAAAGTTCGTGGTGATGGACACCGCGCCCACAGGCCACACCTTGCTGCTGCTCGACGCCACCGGCGCATACCACCGCGACATCGCCCGGCAGATGGGTGAGACGGGCGTTCATTTCACGACGCCGATGATGCAGTTGCAAGATCCGAAGCAGACCAAGGTGCTCATTGTCACCCTGGCCGAAACCACGCCCGTGCTGGAAGCGGCCAACCTGCAAGACGACCTGCGCCGCGCGGGCATCGAGCCGTGGGCCTGGATCGTTAACAACAGCGTGGCGGCCGCACATCCGCATTCCCCGCTGCTGCGCCAGCGTGCACGCAACGAGTTGCGGGAAATCGACGCCGTGGCCACACAACATGCCCGACGCCATGCTGTCGTGCCGCTTCTGACCGAAGAGCCGGTGGGAGTGGAGCGTCTGCGGGCTTTGGCAAACAGGAAAACCTCATGAATCACGACAGCCCCCAAAGCGGGCATTCGATGCTGAACACGCCATCGCGCCTGTCCTTCCTAGATCGCTATCTCACCGTCTGGATTTTCGCCGCGATGGCGCTGGGTGTTGCATTGGGTACGTTCTTCGACGGTTTGCCCGATGCGCTCAATGCGCTCTCGATCGGCACGACCAACGTCCCGATCGCCATCGGCCTGATCCTGATGATGTACCCGCCGCTGGCCAAGGTGCGCTACGAGACGCTACACGAGGTCTTCGCCGACCGGCGCGTGCTGTTGCTGTCACTGGTGCAAAACTGGATCATCGGGCCGGTGCTGATGTTCGTGCTGGCGGTGATTTTCCTACGCGACCAGCCGGAATACATGACCGGCCTGATCCTGATTGGACTGGCACGCTGCATCGCTATGGTGCTTGTGTGGAACCAGTTGGCGCGTGGTGATAACCAGTATGTCGCGGGCCTGGTCGCCTTCAATTCGATCTTCCAGATCCTGTTCTTCTCGACCTATGCCTGGTTCTTCCTGTCGGTGCTGCCGCCTGTGTTCGGCCTGCAAGGCAGCGTCATTGACGTGGGCTTTTGGACGATCACCGAGGCGGTACTGATTTACCTGGGCATCCCGTTCCTGGCCGGCTACCTGACCCGGCGCTCGCTGATTCGACGCAAGGGCCAGGACTGGTACGAGCGTGCATTCCTGCCGCGGATCAGTCCCATCACGCTGGCGGCGCTACTGTTCACCATCGTGGCCATGTTTAGCCTCAAAGGTGCCGACGTGGTGCGCCTGCCGATGGACGCGCTAAAGATTGCCGTGCCGCTGACACTCTACTTCGTGATCCAGTTCCTCATCAGTTTCTTTATGGGCCGGCTGATCCAGGCCGACTACCCACGCACCACCGCCATCGCCTTCACTGCCGCAGGCAACAACTTCGAGCTGGCCATCGCCGTGGCTATTGCGTCGTTCGGCCTGGCTTCGCCTGTCGCCTTCACCACGGTGATCGGGCCGCTGGTGGAAGTGCCGGTGCTCATCCTGCTGGTGCATGTCGCCTTGCGGTTGGGCCGCCGGTGGCGGCTCAAGGGCGCCAGCATGTATTCCGCCAACCCCACGAATCCCTGAACCGAGGCAATGGCATGAGCCAGATCAACATCTATCACAACCCCGACTGCGGTACGTCGCGCAACGTGCTGGGCTTGATTCGCAACAGCGGCGAAGAGCCGACCATCATCGAATACTTGAAAACACCGCCCGACCGCGAGACGCTGAAAACGCTGATCGCTGCGATGGGTGTGCCAGTGCGTGCGGTGCTGCGCGAGAAAGGCACACCTTATGCGGAATTGGGCCTGGATGATTCCAAATGGAGCGACGAACATTTAATCGACTTCATGCTCCAGCACCCCATCCTCATCAACCGCCCCATCGTGGTCTCGCCGCTGGGCGCACTGCTGTGCAGACCTTCGGAAGCGGTGCTGGACATCCTGCCCCAGCCGCAGCGCGGTGCATTCAGCAAGGAAGACGGCGAAGCCGTCGTGAATGCGGAAGGCCGCCGTGTCTGAATCCAGAATCGACCTACCCAATATCGACACCGCGCTGTTCCAGCAACCCGATGCCCAGCGGTTAATGGCACCCGAGCGTGCCACCCACGCGCCGCGCTTCCTGCTGCTCTATGGCTCGCTGCGCGAACGCTCGTTCAGCCGCCTGGCTGCTGAAGAAGCGGCACACATCCTGAGCGCGCTCGGCGGCGAGACACGGATGTTCAACCCCTCGGGCCTGCCGTTGGTGGATGACGCGCCTCACGATCACCCAAAGGTCAGGGAACTGCACGAACTGGTGCAATGGGCCGAAAGCATGGTGTGGAGTTCGCCCGAGCGCCACGGTGCCATGACCGGCTTGATGAAGACCCAAATAGACTGGATTCCTCTGTCGGTCGGCGCGGTGCGCCCGACACAGGGCAAGACGTTGGCGGTGATGCAGGTGTCGGGTGGATCGCAGTCCTTCAACGCCGTTAACCAAATGCGCGTGTTGGGCCGCTGGATGCGGATGCTGACCGTCCCAAACCAGTCTTCGGTCGCCAAGGCATACCAGGAGTTCGATGAAGCGGGACGCATGAAGCCCTCGGCCTATTACGACCGCATCGTGGATGTGATGGAAGAGCTGATGAAGTTCACGCTGCTCACGCGCGACGTGGCGCCATATCTGGTAGATCGCTACAGCGAACGCAAGGAAAGCGCCGAAGCCCTGAGCCGGCGCGTCAATCAAGCAGCGATCTGAGAGCCGCCATCGCAGCAAAATGGGGGCCGAAGCCCCCTCGGTCAAATCAGACCGCGTTCGGCGAAGGATATGGTGCTGCCACCCGCCACGATGATGTGATCCAGCGTGCGGACATCCACCAGCGCCAGCGCCTCCCTGAGCCGCTGGGTCAGTACCTTGTCGGCGCCGCTCGGTTCGGGGTTGCCGCTCGGATGGTTGTGCGAAACGATGACCGCTGCCGCATTGAGCCGCAGCGCCTCCTTGACCAGCTCGCGTGGATACACCGATGCACTGTCGATGGTGCCTCGGAAAAGCTCGCTGTATTCGATCAGGCGATGCTGCGTATCCAAGAACAGCACAGCGAAGACTTCATGCTCGAAACCAGCCAACTTGGCGCTCAGGTACTCCTTGACCGCCACCGGCGAACTGAACGACGCACCGCGCTGCATCTTGTACTCGATGGCCTGGCGCGCGGCCTCCAGAATTTGGTCGGCCGTCGCCAGCAGGTAGCGGCCCTGTGCATCGCGCACCATCAGCGAGGCATCGAACGAGGAAAAGGACAGTTGCGACATGATCGTGCTCCGGTTGCTCGGGCGGAATTGCCCGGAACCGTGGCCAGCACGGCGCAGCGCAAGCAGTCAGGGGTCGCAGACGGCCGCCAGGACGCAAGCGTGCATGGCACGCGCCGCCCTTGACGGCGAGAACGCCGTGATACGGTGAAGGGAACAGCAAGACCGCCCACACCCCGCCCACTGCACACTGTCGTCTTTTGGGCAAGCGAAGCACGCAGGCCCGAGAGGGCCGGAGGCGTCAGGGGTCAAAGCCGGATGGCCGCGATTCGGCACGAAGCGCGGGGCGCAGCCCGCGAACCCGACGGCGGCACGCCGGGACGCCCGACTGCTTGGGGCAGGGCTACTCGTTGTCGGTCTTGCGCTGCTCGATCTGCAACTGCGCCCGCTGCGTTGCCTGTTGTAGCCGCTCCACCAGCACGCCCCTCGGCGGCAAGGCGGTCAGGTACTCGGCGACGTGGATGCCCGACTTGTCCAGCTCCAGCAATTCGATCTGCTCGCGCTTTTTGCCGGTGCAAAGGATGATTCCCAGCGGCGAGGCTTCCTCCGGCTCCCGTTCGTGCTTGTCCAGCCAGCGAAGGTAAAGCTCCATCTGTCCCTTGAAAGCCGCCTTGAACTCGCCGACCTTCAACTCCACTGCCACCAGCCGCCGCAGTTTGCGGTTGTAGAACAGCAAGTCAAGGTGGAAATCTTCGCCGTCAATTTGGATGCGCTTCTGCCGAGCCACGAAGCTGAAACCTGCGCCCAGCTCCAACAGGAAGGATTCCATTTCGCGGATGATCGCCGCCTCCAAGTCGCCTTCCTGCCATGTGTCCCGCAGTCCCAGGAAGTCGAGGATGTACGGGTCACGCATGACCAGGGCGGGCGACATGCGCTGCGCATCGCGCATCGTCGCCAGCTCCTGCGCGATCGTCTCGCCCGGCTTTTGGGACAGTACCGTGCGCTCGTACAGCATCGAGTCGATGCGCTCGCGCAGCGTGCGCACGCTCCAGCGCTCGGCGCTCGCCATCTGCGCGTAGTAGTCCCGCTGGAGCGGGTCTTTCAGCGGGATCAGGGCAATGAAGTGCGTCCAGCTCAATTCTCGTATCAGTGATACGAGAATCTGCTCGTCGGGGAAGGTGGTGGCGAACTGCACCATGCGGCGCAGGTTTTGCTCGGCAAAGCTGCTGCCGTACTCCTTCACCAACTGCGCCGCCAGGGTAGGCAAGACTTCCTTGCCATAAGCGCCCCGGCGCCCGTCCAAGACCTGCGTGTGGATGCGCTGGCCGATGCGCCAGTAGAGCATCGTCAGCTCGCTATTCACCGTCGAGGCGGCGTGCTTACGCGCCGCCTCGATCAGTGCCCGAATGTCGCCCAGCAGCGCCGACGGCGCTGCGGGCGATGCCACAGATGACCGGCGCCTGGTCATGCTGTCGCCTCCGCAGGAGGCTGCTTGGCGCCGGTAATCGCCTTGCGCCGGTTCGCCACCAGTTCGGCCGCCTCGCGCACTGGATCGTCCTCGGTGTGGACATAGCGCATGAACATCACGACGGTCTTGTGCGCCGTCAGCGCCATGCCGACCTTGACCGGGATACCTGAATTGGCAATGTCGGTCGCAGAGCGATGGCGGATGCCATGCGTCCCCACGTGCGTCGCACCCGCCGCCTTGAGCACGCGGCACCAGCCGCCGTAATATTCGCCTGTGGTCAGGTGCTGCGCCGGATGGCGTGGCGACGGCAGCACATAGGGATTGCCTTCCTGTCTCGGTGCCGTCGAAAGCAGCCGGTAGGCTTCCTCGCTCATGGGCTTGGACATGCCGCCGGTCTTGCTGTCGGGCCAGACGACGCGCCGATTCTCCAGATCGACCCATTCCCATTCGAGCGTGACGATTTCGGAGCGGCGGGCGGCGAACTCGAATTGCAGGCGAATCGCCAGAGGGATGACGTAGTTCTCAAGCCCTTCGACCTCGATCTTGTCGAGCTGCCGGAACAGCTTGCCCATGTCGTCGTCGCTGATGAGATGGGTGGACTTGCCGGCAGGGAACATCGGGACATGGCGGCAAGGATTGGTGCCGTCTGGCCGATAGCCCCACACCTCCGCCATGTTGAACATCTTGCGCAGGATGCTGAACGCCTTGTTCGCCTCGGTCTGCTTGTATGAAAGTTTCTCCATCAGCCCGGCAACGTCCGGCCGCTTCACGTCGTGAACCTTCTTGCGGCCCAGCAGCGGGATGATGCAGCGGTCGATGACGCCTTGATAGCCGACTCGGGTGCTGGGCTTGTTGCGCTTCTTGGAGTAGTCCTCCATGAACTTCTTGCACAATTCCTCAACGGTGGGTGCCTGGCGTGCCTCGGCCTTGTCCGCTGCCGGATCGCCGCCCCGGCGCACCTGGGCCAGCCATTCCTGCGCCAGCGAGCGGGCCTGTTCAACGGTCAGCTCGCCGAACAGGCCCAGGGCCGGCTTGCGTCGCTCGCCGGCGTTGGTTCGGTACTGGAGCATGAACACCTTGCGACCGGCCGGCGTAATCTTGCACAGGAAGCCGGGAACAAGGGTATCGCGCAGCTCGATGGCTTGCGCTTGGGGTTGTGCCGCATCTACTGCGGACTTGGTGAGCTTGATCTTAGCCATGATGACTCCTCGGAAAGACCCGATTCCCAGGAGCCTCGTAGGAGCCAGTAGAAGGGAAGCCGGGTCAAGTTTCAGAAAGCACCGGCATATGTTGAACTCGCCTAAGTCATTGATAAACTTGCTGTATATGGCTGTGGCGTAGTCCAGCAAAGTGCGGTACTGGAGTCATCCTGAAATAAAAAAGCCGGCAGTTCGGCCGGCTTGGCATTGGCGCGAATTCCTTACTGAACGGGGGTAATGCTCGCTTCTTCGATGAGCAGCGGATAGCTGTAGCCCATTCCAAAATCGCGGTTCAGCGTTACTTTGCCGACAATCTTGACAGTCTGTCCGACAGCGGCGGTCTGCTTGCTTGTGGCGATCAGGTTATTGGTATTGGCGTCACCACTACCGTCCTGCACGTGTACGAAATTGCGCTGCATGATCCCGTTATTCACCTTGACGACCTTACCCTGGAAAGCGACCTCTTTCCCCGACAAGGCTGCCTTTTCCTTGTTGATCGACTCGACCGACCGGGCGACAGGATCGGCAGCCAAGGCGCTGCCCGCCACCAGCATGCCGACCAAGGCCAGCGCAATGAACTTCTTCATGTAAGGAATGCTCCTCTAGGTGAAAGCGCGCCAGTCTCCCCCTCACTCCCAGCCTCGTCAATTGCAGATTGGCGGCTAGCTGATCCAGGTCAACAATCCCCCGTTTGATCCCGATGATCCGACTCGTGCCTCTTGATCCTAGCCTCCACCAAGCTATAGCTCCGCCAGCGCTCGGCACTCAGCCCGTGCGACGACGGAACACCCAGCTCGTCGCATCCGAAGCCTCGGGCACATAGGCGTAGCCGTCGTAATCGAATGCCTTTAGTCCTTCTGGATCGGTCAGCCGGTTCACTACCGCGTAGCGCGTCATCAGTCCGCGGGCGCGCTTGGCGTAGAAGCTGATGATCTTGAATTTGCCGCTTTTCCAGTCCTCGAATACCGGCTGGATGACCGTCCCCTTGATCTTGCGCCCGACGGCTGCCTTGAAATATTCCTCGGAAGCGAGATTGACCACCACCGGCTGCGACATCTCGTCCAGTTCGGCATTGATCGCGTCGAGCAGGGTTTCGCCCCAGAACGCGTACAAGTCCTTGCCGCCCGCATTGGCAAACCGTGTCCCCATCTCCAGGCGATAGGCTTGCATCAGATCGAGCGGCTTCAGGATGCCGTACAGGCCAGACAGGATGCGCACATGCTGTTGGGCAAAATCGAGATCGTCGGCACCAAGCGTACGCGCCGCCAATCCGTCGTACACGTCGCCGTCGAAAGCCAGGACGGCCTGCTTGGCGTTGGCCGGAGAAAATGGAAGCGACCAGTCGGCATAGCGGTTGAAATTGAGCAGCGCCAGTTGATCCGACAGATCCATCAGCTTGGCGATGTCGGCCGGCGACAGGCGGCGCAACTGGTCGATCAGGACCTGCGACTGTTTCAGGTAAGCAGGCTGGGTAAAGGTGGCAACTTGCGGCGGGGTCTCGAAATCCAGCGATTTGGCAGGCGAAAGGAAGATCAGCATGGTGGTCAGGTCACGACATCCGGTGTTTTTCTGGTCGCCATTCTACCGGCCCGGACTCATCGCACAGAACCCATGGCCCGCCATGTTGTCGTAGATTGCCGGTGATGCGGGCAATCTCCCGGTTTTTGATAGGATGCGCCTGCTCGAGTACATGACATTCAAATCCGCCCTGTAAAAATCGTGCGCAAACTGACCCCCATACTCTTCCTGTTCCTCGCGGCCTGTGCCACCGTCGCCACGCTGCGCCTCGACGACCGTTTCGGCCCGGCCGATCCAGCCCGTTTCGACCGCCTGCCAGCCACGTCGGTCGATGCCCCCGACTACTGGCGCGATGTCCGTCCTGTGCTCGACAGCCGCTGCGTCACCTGCCACGCCTGTTACGACGCCCCCTGCCAGCTCAATCTCGCCAGTTACAGCGGCCTGACACGCGGCGCCAGCACCAGCCGGGTGTTTGCCGACCGCCTGCTGGCCGGCGAGCCGACACGACTCGGCATCGACGCCCAAACCAACGCCCAGTGGCGCAACATGGGGTTTTTCCCGGTCCTCAACGAACGCCTGCAGACGCCGCAAGCCAACCGCGAAGCGAGCGCGATGGCCCGTCTGCTCGCCCTCAAGCAGGCCCACCCCGGCCCGGATAGCGGGCCGCTGAACGACCCGGATCTCGATTTTTCGCTCAATCGCGCGCAAATCTGCGTGCCAACCGAAGGTTTGGATGAGTATGCACGCCGCCACCCCACGCGCGGCATGCCCTTCGGCCTGCCGCCGGTCAGCGCCGACGAACACGCCACGCTCACCCGCTGGCTGGAGGCCGGCGCCCCCTATCGCCCGGCGCCGCCGCCAGCGGCCGCCGTGCTGCGCGAGCTTGCCGACTGGGAAGCCTTCCTCAACGCCGACGATGCCAAGAGCCGCCTCACCGCCCGCTACATCTACGAACACTGGTTCATCGGCCAGCTGTGGTTTGCCGCCCAGCCCGGCACCTATTTCGAGCTGGTCCGCAGCCGTACGCCACCGGGCCAGCCGATCGATCTGGTCGCCACCCGCCGCCCCTACGACGACCCGGGCGTCGACCGCGTGTGGTATCGCCTGCGTCGCATCGAATCCACGCCAGCAGCCAAGACCCACATGCCGATGCAGTTGGACGCGGCACGCATGGAACGTCTGCGCGAGTGGTTCCTGAAGCCTGACTACACCGTGACACACCTGCCCGGCTACGATCCGGAAAGTGCGGCCAATCCCTTCATCACCTTCCGCGACCTGCCGCTCGTTGCCCGCTACCGACTGATGCTCGACGAAGCGCAATTCACCCTGGCCGGCTTCATGAAAGGCCCGGTCTGCCGTGGCCAGTTCGCGCTCAACTCGATCAACGATCACTTCTGGGTCTACTTTGTCGCCCCCAACGACAAGAGCTCCCAGTTCATGCAGGCGATCATCGATGCCGCCAGCCCGGTGCTGCGTCTCCCCGCCGAACGCGACAGCACGGCCGGCCTGCTGGCCTGGCAGGAATATTCCCGCCTGCAGCGCAAATACACCGAGGAACGCAGTCGAATCACCGCCAAGTTCAAGTACGGCGATACCCGCCCGACGCTGAACGACATCTGGGACGGCGATGGTAGCAACCCCAACGCCGCGCTCACCGTCTTCCGGCATTTCGACAGCGCGTCGGTGATCAAGGGGCTGGCCGGCGAACGGCCGCAAACCAGCTTCCTCATCGGCTACCCGGTCCTTGAGCGCATGCATTACCTGCTGGTGGCCGGCTTCGACGTCTACGGCAACATCGGCCACCAGCTGGCCACCCGCCTCTATATGGACTTCCTGCGCATGGAGAGCGAGCTGAACTTCCTCGCCCTGCTGCCGATCAAGGATCGCCAGCCGGTTCTCGACCACTGGTATCGCCAGCGCAGCAAGCCGCACAACGACTACCTCGCCGATGCCACCCGCTATTTTCCGCTGGAAACCGGCATCCGCTACCGCAGCAAGGACACCTTGAACGAGCTCTACGACCTGCTCGCCCAACGCACCGCCAAAACCCGCGACCGCTCGCGGGAACTGGCGGCCAGCGGGCTGCCGGAAAGCGAACTGGCCGCCCTGCGCCGGCTGTCCGCCATCCAAGGCCTGGCCGCGTCGCAGATGCCGGAGGACAGCCTGCTCGTCTATCGGCCGGCAGTCGGCAAACCCCGGGTCTTTTCACTGATCCGCAACAGCGCCCACACCAATGTCGCCGAAATCTTCAGCGAAGCCGACCGCCGGCTTCCCGAGGAGGACACGCTGCTGGCCTTGAACGGCATCGTCGGCGCCTACCCGAATGCGATTTTCGCCATCGACCCCCAAAATGCCCACCGCTTCGCCGACGCCGTCGCCGCGCTGCGCAGCGCGGCCGACCTGGCCCGCCTGACCGACACCTACGGCATACGCCGCACCGACCGGCGCTTCTGGCCGACCAGCGACGCCATCCACGACGACTACCGGAACTCGCGGCCAGTCGAATTCGGCATCCTCGACTACAGCAGGCTGGAGAATCATTGACCGGAATCGGCGCCGCGGCGGGCAACAGCCTCGCGGCGCCGATTGAGCCGCGCAAGCCGATACGCGGCTGGTAAAATCCCGTTTTTGTATTTTCTGGATCACCAATGAAACGCACCCGCTTTGGTTCGCGCGACCGACTTTCCCGCGAAGCGGCAGAACTGCAACGCCTGGCCACCGGCCTTTCCGAATCCGGCGGCAAGCTGGAGGACAGCTACTGGGAAAGCCAGCTGGCCGAAGCCGTCGACAGTCTGCTCAAAAATGGTGCCGAAGACGACATCAACACCGCCCTTGACCGCCTGTTCGAGGCCAACCCGCGCGCCCACGACGAACTCGCCGACATGGTCGAGTCGCGCGCCGAAACGCATCGCCTGGAAACCTCGGGGCAGGCATTTGACATGCAGTTGTTCGCCGCCCCGGTTCTCGCCTGGTCGCGCTTCTCCATCCCCGCCAGCCCGCTGCCCCAAAGCACACTGCAGGCGCTCACCGTGCAACTCGGCGCCCATGTTTTCGGCGGCGACGCCAAGCTGGCACTGGCCGACTTCCTGTTCAGCCCGGACCAGTTGCCGCGCAGCTTCTGCGACACCTGGCAATTGACCAAGCAACTGGGCGAAGCGGCGCTGGCCGGCGGCCACCTCGGCATCGACACGGCCGGCATGCCGGAAACCAACCGTTTCCTGTCCGATGTGCGCTATCTCGTCGGCGCCATCGCCGTTCCGCGCGGCAAGCCGCTGTTCCGCTGGAACGAGGCCGACGGCAACCGGGAAACGGCGCTCAAGGAATGGCTCAAGCAGGGCAGCCCCAACCTCGAACCGCTGCTCACCGGCTGCGCCTGGCAGCCGCTGCTGCCGGACGCCTACCATGCCGCCTGCCGCAATGCCGACAAACTGTCGCGCCCGTATTCGCTGAAAGCCTCGGTCGCCTTCCTGCAGACCATGCTCGGCCTGATGCCGGCCGACATCCGTGCCGTCGTCGGCCCGTGCTATGACCGCCGGATGGAGGAATACCGCGTCAGCCTCGGGCCGAAGACCGGCGACGAGGTCTACCACGGCATCGTCTGGCCGCTGCTTGGCGCCGAGGACGAAGCCACCGATGCGGCCGGCGAAATCGAGGCCGTGCTGCGCGAAACCGGTGTCAAGGAAGTGCTCTTCCTCGACCACCATTTCCCGATGGAATTCTGCGACGACTGCGGCGCCCCGCTCTTCCCCAACCGCGAGGGCGAGCTGGTGCATACCGAAATGCCGGAACAGCCGACCGGCGGCGGGTCGCAGATCCTGCACTGATGGGCAACACGAACAACCGGGATTGGCTGGCCCGCAGCCAGGCTGCGGTGTGGCACCCCTGCACGCAGATGCAGCACCACGCCCAGCCGGGTTCGCCGGCCTACCTGCCACTGGTGCCGATTGCCCGTGGCGAGGGGCCCTGGTTGTTCGACTTCGACGGCCAACGCTACCTCGACGGCATCAGCTCCTGGTGGACCAACGTCTTCGGCCACGCCAATCCGCGCATCAACGCCGCGCTCAAGGAACAGCTGGAAACGCTGGAACACGTGATGCTCGCCGGCTTCACGCACCAGCCGGTGGTCGAACTGTCCGAGCGCCTGAGCGCCTTGACCGGCGGCGCCCTCGGCCACGCCTTCTACGCCTCGGACGGCGCCTCGGCCACCGAGATCGCGCTGAAAATGAGCTTCCACTACTGGCGCAACGTCGGCCGGCCGGAGAAGGCCGAATTCCTGTGCCTGGCCGGCAGCTACCATGGCGAGACGGTCGGCGCACTGGCCGTCACCGATGTCGCCATCTTCAAGGATGCCTACGCCCCGCTGGTGCGCGCCGCCACGGTGATCCCGTCGCCGGATTTCCGCCTTGGCGAAGACGGCGAAACGCCGGCCGATGTCGCCCGCCGGGCGGCTGCCGCGCTGGCAAACCATCTCGAACAACATGGCGAGCGCATCGCCGCGCTGATCGTCGAACCGCTGGTCCAGGGCGCCGCCGGCATGGCGATGTACGACCCGGAATACCTGCGCCTTGCCCGGCAACTGTGCGACCGCCACGAAGTCCACCTGATCTGCGACGAAATCGCCGTCGGCTGCGGCCGCACCGGAACCTTCTTCGCCCATGAGCAAGCGGTGATCGATGGCAAACCCATCCGCCCGGACCTGATGTGCCTGTCGAAGGGCATTTCCGGCGGCTACCTGCCGCTGTCCATCGTCCTGAGCAGCGACACCATCTATGGTGCCTTCCTCGACGACTCGGTCGCCCGCGCCTTCCTGCACTCGCACAGCTACACCGGCAACCCGCTGGCCTGCCGGGCCGCGCTGGCCACGCTCGACATCTTCGAGCAGGACGACGTGATCGCCGCCAACCGCCTCAAGGCCCGGCGCATCGGCGACGCCCTAGCCCCCCTGGCCGACCACCCGCAAGTGCGTCACCTGCGCCAACGCGGCATGATCGCCGCCTTCGATGTCGCCACCGACGACCTGCACTTCTCGCGCAAGTTCTACCGCGCCGCCCTCGATCGCGAGGCACTGATCCGCCCCATCGGCAACACGGTGTACCTGATGCCGCCGTATATCGTCGGCGATGACGATATCGCGCATCTGGCCCGAGCCGCTCAGGGCGCCCTGGAGGAGGCTTTGCGATGATCGAACAGGACTTGCAGCGCGAACTCGCCGAGCTGGCTGCCGCCGGCCTGACCCGCCGCCGCCGTGTGCTCGATTCGCCGGCCGGCCGTATGGCCACGGTCGATGGCCGGCAGGTGCTCAATTTCGCCAGCAACGACTATCTCGGCCTGGCCGGCAATGCCGGGATCGCCCGCGCCCTGGCCGACGGCGCGCTGCGCTGGGGCGCCGGCAGCGGCGCCTCGCATCTGGTCAGCGGCCACCTGACGCCGCATGACCAATTGGAGCAGGAAATCGCCGCCTTTACCGGCTTCCCGCGCGCCCTGACCTTCTCGACCGGCTACCTGGCCAATATCGCCGTCACCCCGACGCTGGCCGGCCGTGGCGACACGGTGTTCGCCGACAAGCTCAACCATGCCTCGCTGATCGACGCCATGCAGCTGGCCAAGGCCAACGGCGCCGAGGTGCAGCGCTACCCGCACAACGACGTTGCAGCGCTGGAACGCCAACTGGCCGCGAGCGGCGCCCGCCGCAAGGTCATCGTGACCGATGCCGTCTACAGCATGGACGGCGACCTCGCCCCGCTGCCGCTCATCTTCGAACTGGCCGAACGCCACGACGCCTGGCTGGTCATCGACGATGCCCACGGCTTCGGCGTGCTCGGCCCACACGGCGCAGGCACCCTGGCCCATTTCAATCTGCCGGCCTCGCCGCGCATCCTGCTCATGGGCACCCTGGGCAAGGCCGCCGGTGTCGGCGGCGCCTTCGTCGCCGGCTCGGCCATCGCCATCGAATACCTGCTGCAAAAGGGGCGCGGCTACATCTTCACGACGGCGGCACCGCCTGCCACCGCCTGCGCCCTGTCGAAAAGCCTGGAAATCATCCGTGACGGCGATGCCCTGCGTGCCAACCTGATGGCGCGCATCGCCCAATTGCGCAACGGCTTGGCCGGAAAGCCGCTTTTGCCTTCGGCCACCGCTATCCAGCCCTACGTCGTGGGCGACAACGAGGCCGCCGTCTCCCTGTCGAAAGCCTTGTGGGAACGCGGCCTGTGGGTACCGGCCATCCGCCCGCCGACGGTTCCCAAAGGTACGGCCCGGCTGCGCATATCCGTCTCGGCCGCCCATACCGCCGACGATATCGACCAACTCCTTTCCGCCCTGAAGGAACTCGCATGACCGCTCCCTTTGTCTTCCTGCCCGGCTGGTGCGTCGGCCGCAGCCCGGTTAGTGCCGCCGTTGAAGCCTTGAGCGGCAGCATCATCGATCTGCCAGGCTACGGCAGCGAAACACTGATCTCCGATTTCGACGCGGCGGTGGACGCCTACGCAGCCCGCCTGCAACCGGGGAGCACGCTGGGCGGCTGGTCGCTCGGCGCCCAGATGGCGCTGGCCATCGCCGCCCGTCATCCGGACAAGGTCGGCAAGCTGCTGCTGGTGGCCGGCACCGCTTCCTTCGTTCAGCGCGATGGTTGGCCGCACGCCATGCCGCAACCCATGCTCGCCGAGTTCGCCGCCGGCATCGCCACCGATGTCGAAGCCATGCTGCCGCGCTTCGTCGGCGGCTTCAACCGGGGCGACGCACGGGCCAAGGCGGTGACGTCCGAACTGCTCGCATTAGCCGATCCGCGCCCGGCCGGAGAAGTGCTGGCAACCGGTCTCAACTGGCTGCGCGATGTCGATCTGCGCCCCGACGCCGCCAAGGTCGCCTGCCCCACCCTGCTCATACATGGCGTCGCCGATCCGCTGATGCCGCAGGGCGCTGCCGAAGCACTGGCAGCCCTGATTCCTGGCGCACAACTCGCCCTTTTCGATGACTGCGCCCACGCCCCCTTCATCTCCCGTCCGGATGACTTCGTCGCCCGGGCCCGTCGTTTCCTGAATGACTAAACCGAGCAAGGCGCGCGTCCGGCAATCCTTCGAGCGGGCCGCCGGCACCTACGATAACGCCGCTGCCGTCCAGCGCCGCATCTGCCACGACCTGAGCGACCGGCTGCCGCCTCATACGGTACAGCGCTTGCTCGATGCCGGCTGCGGCACCGGCTACGCACTGCCGCTACTGCGTCAACGTTTCCCGCAAGCCCATGTCGTCGGACTCGATCTGTCGCCAGCCATGCTAAGCCGCGTCCCAGAGCCTTGCTGCCGTGTCGCGGCCGACCTCGAACACCTGCCGCTGGCGGATGCTTGTCTCGATTTGTTCTGGTCCAGCCTGGCCGTGCAGTGGTGCGACCTTCCGGCCACTCTGCACGAAGCCCGGCGCATCCTGAAGCCGGGCGGCACCCTGGCGCTGGCCAGCCTCGGCCCGGCTACCTTCCATGAACTGCGACAGGCTTTCGCCGGCGTCGACGATTACCGGCATACGCTGCCCTTCCATGGCGTCGACGATATCCACCGCATGGCCGCCGATGTCGGACTCCAAGGCATCGCGATCGACCAATACCCGCAGCTTGCCTGCTACGCAGACTTCAAATCACTGCTGCGCGCCGTCAAGGCGATCGGCGCCAACCAGGTGGGCAGCGGCCGACGGACCAGCCTGATGAGCCGCAGCGCCTTCCAAAAAGCAGAAGCGGCCTACGAAATGCAGCGCACGCCGAATGGGCTACCGCTGACCTACGACGTCATCACCCTGATTGCCCACGCATGAGCCAAGCGTATTTCCTGACCGGCACCGACACAGAGATCGGCAAGACCTTCGTCACCTGCGCCCTGTTGCACCTCGCCCGCCGGCAAGGCCTGCGCGCCGCCGGCCTGAAGCCGATTGCCGCCGGCACCGACGCCAACGGACGAAACGAGGATGTCGAAAACATCCGCGCGGCCAACAGTGTCGCCTTGCCGGACGAGGTGATCAACCCGTATTGCTTTGCTCCGCCGATCGCCCCGCACATCGCGGCAGCAGAAAGCGGCATTGCCATCGATTTTCCGACGATCGGAAAGACGGTGGACCAAAGCAGGCTGCAGGCCGATCTGGTCATTGTCGAAGGAGCCGGCGGTTTTTGCGTTCCGCTGGGCGAGGATCGGGGCTTTGACGATCTCGCGATCAAACTGGCGCTTCCCGTCCTGCTCGTTGTCGGCATGCGCCTGGGCTGCATCAACCACGCCCTGCTGACTGCAGAGGCCATCGCCGCCCGCGGCCTGACGCTGGCCGGCTGGGTAGCCAACCGGATCGATCCGGCGATGTCGCGTTTCGAGGAAAACCTGGCGGCGCTACGGACGCGCCTGCGCGCCCCGCTGCTTGGCGTAGTCCCTCACTCCCCGGCGGACGGACCGAAGGGGGCCGCCGATTACCTGACGCTACCCGGCGCGTAACGCATTTGCCACTTCGTGCAAACGTTGCTGGAGATAGTCTACGGCATCGCCCAACTCGTCGAGGTCCCCGACCTTGGCCTTCCGTTCTACCTCCTGCGCCTCGGCAGCCCCGTCCTCATCGGAAAAGGTGGCCAGCAAGCCCTTGATCGTGTGTGCCTCCCGCTGGATCACCGTCGCCTCGCCGGAGGCGAATGCGCTGGCTAGCGCAGCGCTGTTGGCTTCCACATCGTCGAGGAACATGTTGACCATCATTGAATAGATTTCCTCGTCCCCGCCCAGGCGGTCAAGAATGGATACGCGATCAAGAACGAAAGGTGCTGCCATTGCTCACTCCATTGGATTTTTTTGAGCGACCGCCCGAAGCCGGATCAAATCTGCGGTATTTCTTCGTCGCGAAAACGCTGGCGCACCTCGAGGACATCCTCCCAGCCGGCAAGAAAAGCCTCGACGCACATCGGATCGAAATGCTTGCCTCGCCCTTCCTCGAGAAAGCGACAAGCATCATCCAGAGACCAGGCACGCTTGTAGGGACGCTCCGAGGTCAATGCATCAAAGACATCGGCCACCGCGACAATGCGGCCGAATTGGGGAATCTGGCTCCCCTTCAGTCCGTACGGATAGCCTGAACCATCGTATTTCTCATGGTGCGAAAGCGCCACCTCGGCCCCGGCTCGCAAGATTTCCGAGCCGCTGTCCTTGAGCAGCTCGTAGCCAATCCGGGCGTGCCCCTTCATCACATCGAATTCCTCGGGCGTCAACCTGCCCGGTTTCAACAGGATGTAGTCCGGAATGCCGATTTTGCCGACATCGTGCATGGGCGCCGCCTCGAGAATCAACTTCTCCATGGCCGCGCCGAGATCCAGGCCGCGCGCGATGATCTGCGAGTAGTGCGCCATGCGCTGAATATGGGCGCCGGTTTCCGGGTCGCGAAATTCGGCTGCGCGCGACATCCGGAAGATCAGCTCCTTTTCCCGCTCGCGAATGTCACTGGTGCGCTCGTCGACCAGTTTTTCGAGATGCTTGGCGCGATCCGCCAGGAATTTCTGGCCGGTACGCAACGACAGCATGTTGCGGGCACGTGCCGAAAACTCGACGCGATCGATCGGCTTGGTCAGGAAATCATTGGCACCGCCAAGCAGGGCATCGTAGCGAATATCCTTCTGATCGTTGGCCGTGATCATCAACACCGGAATCTCGTCCCTGCCGTGCAGGGCTCGGAAGGCGCCGATGAAGCGGAGCCCGTCCATCTCCGGCATCATGTAGTCGACGATGACCAGATCGGGCTCGTTTTCCCGACACCACTCCAGCGCCTTGAGCGGCCTGTCGAAAAGAACCGGGCTACACTCGCCCAGCTTGAGCACCAAGGCCTTGATCAGGGTCAGGTTGATGTCGCTGTCGTCGATGATCAGGACGGTGTGCATGGCAGATTCGGCTTGCGGGAGAGTAATCGCTGCGAGTATATAATGCCCCGCCATGAAACTGCTCTTCGACCTCTTTCCCGTCATTCTCTTTTTCGCAGCCTTCAAGTACTCGGAAAAGAACCCCGAAACCGCTGCCAGCTGGGTCGCAGCCCTGCTCGGATCAGCCTTGGTCGACGCCAAGCAGGCGCCGATCCTGCTTGCCACTGTCGTCGTCATCGCTGCCACCGTGGCGCAAATCGCCTGGGTGCATTTCCGTCACGGCAAGGTGGACAAGATGCTGTGGATCAGCCTCGGCCTGGTCGTCGTCTTCGGCGGCCTGACCCTGGCCTTCCAGAACGAAGCCTTCATCAAGTGGAAACCGACCATCCTGTACTGGGTATTCGCCGTCAGCATGGCGTTCAGTGCGCTGGCCCTCAGGAAAAATCCGATGAAAGCAATGCTTGGTGAGCAACTAATTCTGCCAGATGCTGTCTGGAGCAAGGTGAACCTGTCCTGGATCGCCTTCTTCGCAATCATGGGCGTACTCAATCTGGTCATCGCCTTCAATTTCCCGACCGATACCTGGGTCAATTTCAAACTCTTCGGTGGCATGGGCCTGATGTTGGTCTTTGTGCTCGCCCAAGGTGTGTTCCTGTCCAAATACATGGAGGAAGAAAAGTAATGCTCTACGTCATCATCGGTGAAGATCGCCCCGGTACGCTGGACCTTCGGATGTCCGTCCGCCCAGCCCATCTTGAGCGTATGCAAATCTTGCAAGCCGAAGGTCGCATCATCCTAGCCGGTCCCTTCCCCGCTATCGACTCACCTGACCCCGGCCCTGCCGGATTTTCCGGCAGCCTCATCGTTGCCGACTTTCCCTCACTCGAAGCGGCGAAAGCCTGGATCGAAGACGACCCTTATACAACTCATGGTGTCTTCGAAAAGATAACGGTCAAACCCTTCAAGAAAGTCATGCCCGCGTGAGCAGTCAAACGGTCGACCTGCTCCGCCAACGCCTGAGCGCGTTGCAACCGGTATCACTGACTATTCGCGACGACTCGCACCTGCACGCCGGGCACGCGGGCGCCCGTGACGGAGGTGGCCACTTCCATGTCGACATCGTCTCCATGATTTTTGCCGGCAAAAACACCGTCGCCCGCCATCGCTTGATTTATGATGCTGCCGGTGATCTGATGCGCGGTCCGATCCATGCGCTCAGCATCCGCGCTGAAGTACCCGGCGCAGTATAATTTTCAGGTTGTTCTCCACCCAAGGATAGATACATGCATAAGCTCTCCCGTTTGGCCGCCCTGCTCGTCGCCGGCGCCATCGTTTCCGCCCCGGCACTGGCTGCCGAAAAGGGCAAGGCTTTCGCCACCGTCAACGGCCAGCCGATCTCGCAAACCGTATTCAACGCCTTTACCGCCGAACAGCAGGCCCAGGGCGCTCCGGATTCGCCGGAACTGAAGGATGCCATCAAGGAAGAACTGGTTCGCCGCGAGATCCTCGCCCAGGAAGCCAAGAAGAAGGGCCTGGACAAGAACCCGAACATTCAGGGGCAGATCGAACTGGCCAAGCAGGCCGTGCTGATCCGTGCCTTCCTCTCCGATTACGTCAAGGCCCACCCGATCAGCGAAGCCCAGTTGAAGGCCGAATACGAACTGATCAAGACCAACCTCGGCAGCACCGAGTACAAGTCCCGCCACGTCCTGGTCGAAAAGGAAGAAGACGCCAAGGCCATCATCGCCAAGCTCGACAAGGGCGAGAAGTTCTCCGAACTGGCCAAGCAGTCCAAGGATCCCGGCTCCAAGGACAAGGGCGGCGACCTCGGCTGGAGTTCCCCGGCTGCCTACGTCAAGCCGTTTGGCGAAGCGCTGACCAAGCTGAAGAAGGGTGAATACACCAAGACCCCGGTCAAGTCGGACTTCGGCTACCACGTCATCCAGCTTGAAGATTCCCGTCCGGCCACGCCGCCGCCGTTCGATCAGGTCAAGCCGCAACTGCAACAGCGTGCCAGCCAGCAACAGATCGAAAATCTGGTCAAGGAACTGCGCGTCAAGGCCAAGGTCGACTAAAACGCGACCCCGCATGCGAAAATCACCACACCTCGTGTGGTCCGGAAATGCCCACCCTCGGTGGGCATTTCCTTTTGGGAGAGCGCATCGTGTTCAGCCACCTGAAAAAGCTGTTCGGCAAATCCGCCGATCCCCGCAACGGAAAGGAAACTGCCGATGGCAGCAATGCCGGACCGTGCTTACTCAGCCAGCCCCCGTTCCTGCGTCGTGAAGCCATTTTCGACCGCGGCAATCGCCCGGCAGGCCACATCTTTCGACTGCAGCACTCCACCATCGCGGCCGATGCCACCAGCAACCTGCAACGCGATCACGACGACGCCCTGCTTGCGGCTCTACTGGCCGTCGGCGAGGCATGGAACAATACCCCGGTCTACATTCCGCTCAGCTCGGCGAGCCTCGATTCTCCTGTGCTCGAAAAGCTCGCTGGCAGCAACGTAACACTGCTCATCCAGCTGGCCCGCGACGCCGAAGCCGACCTGGTTTCCGACGCAATCACGCGCCTGCGTGAACGCGCCTACCGATTCGGATTGTTCCGACAGCCGAAGAATCCGGCCTTCGCCAAGATTATCCAGAAGGTCGATTGCGCCGCAATCGATGTGGCTGGCAGCGAGCCAGGCTCGGTCCGCGACTTTTCGGCCGCAGTACGGGCTGGACTCCGGGAGAATGCCATCTACCTCCTGGCATGCAACATCGATACCGACGACGATCATCAGCTCTGCCTGCAGTGGCATTTCGACGCCTGCCATGGCCGATTCACCGAACAATCAGTTCCCCGGCAGCAAGACCCAAGCAGCGATCCGCACAAGGCCCAATTGCTAAACCTGCTTCGCCTCGTCCAGGGCGATGCCGAAACGGCCGAGATTGCCGAAGCGATGAAACAGGACCCGCTACTCAGCTTTCGCGTCCTGCGCTACCTCAACTCGCCGATGCTCGGACTGACGCGCCGGATCGACTCGCTCGAACAGGCCTTGATCATCCTCGGCAGGCAACGCCTGACCCGTTGGCTGGCGGTACTGCTGTTCTCCGTCCGCGAACCGCAGATGAGCGACTGGCTGCTCGTCGAGAATGCGCTGACCCGAGGCCGCCTGATGGAACTCCTGGCCGAATGCCTGATGCCGGGTCAGCCGCACGACCCGTTCTTCCTGACGGGCATCTTCTCTTGCCTCGATCGACTCCTGCACCGCCCGCTCACCGA
This sequence comes from Dechloromonas sp. ARDL1, assembly GCF_051122455.1. Taxonomy (NCBI): domain Bacteria; kingdom Pseudomonadati; phylum Pseudomonadota; class Betaproteobacteria; order Rhodocyclales; family Azonexaceae; genus Dechloromonas; species Dechloromonas sp. ARDL1. Next base: position 749,769 of record NZ_CP168939.1, on the reverse strand, counting down.
CGTTCTCGCCGCCATGCCGATTGCCGAGGAAATCCGCCAGGCACTGCTCGAACGCAGCGGCCCCTACGCGCCACTGCTGGCCGTCGCCGAACAATCGGAAAAACGCGATCAGTCGGGTATGGCCGATGCAGCGCAAAGCGCCGGAGTCACGCCGGACATGGTCAATCGCGCCCTGCTTGCCGCCACGGCATGGGCCAGCGAAGTGACCGAGTATTGGGAATAGCCGACCGATTGGCGGAAACTTGATTCAGATTGCGGCAAACAGCCCAGCCAAACGGCAAAATCCCGCCCGATGCGCCTTCGATTTCTCCTGATTCTTCCGCTGATCAGCCTTTCCCTGGCGGCTGTTGCCCAACAGTCCCTGCAAACATGGTTAGACATGGCGCTGCCAGGCAGTGTTCTGCGCCTTCCGGCCGGCCAGTATCGCGGCCCGGCCACGATCAGCAAGCCCCTTACCCTGGAAGCCCAGGGTAAGGTGATCATCGACGGCGGCGGAAAAGGAACGGTGCTGACCATCAAGTCCGACCAAGTCACCGTGCGGGGCCTCGTCATACGGGGCAGCGGCGGCTCGCACGATGCCATCGATGGCGGCATCATGGCCGAGGGCAACAGCCTGCTGATCGAGAACAATGTGATCGAAGACGTTCTGTTCGGCATTTCGCTGCACAAAAGCAACGACAGCGTCGTACGCGGCAACCGGATTCGCTCCCGCCCCGTCGACTCCGCCGATCGCGGCGACGGCATCCGCCTCTGGTACAGCACGGGAAACCGCATCGAGAACAACGATATCGCGCAGATCAGGGACATCACCGTCAGCAATTCGCCACGTAACCGCTACACCGGGAACACCATCCGCGACAGCCGGCGCGCCTTCAATTTCCTGTTCGCCCATCGCAGCCTGATCGAAGGCAACCTGCTCGAAAAGAACTCGACCGGCATCATCGCGCTCAATTCCGAAGGACTGATCATCCGCAACAACCGTATCCTGCATGCCATGGATGCTTCGGGTGCAGGCGTCGCCCTCAAGGAAACCTCGGCCGCCCTTGTACAGGGCAATGAAATCGTCCATTGCGCCCACGGCATCATGGCCGACTCGCCGATGAACCCGATCAACCGCATCGTCTTCATCGACAACATCATCGCCCACAACATCACCGGCATTTACTTCTACGGCGCCAAGGGCGGGCACATCGCCATCAACAATACCTTCAAAAGCAATCTATGGCCGGTCACCATCATCGGCGACGGCGACCCGATGAACGACACCTGGTGGGGCAACAGCTGGGATACCTACGAAGGCTTCGACCTGGATGGCGACGGTTTCGGCGACAAGCCGCACGAACTGCACGCCTGGGCTGACCGTATCTGGATGGAAACCCCGAGTGCGACCTTCTTCCGGAACTCACCGGTGCTGGAACTGCTCGACTTCCTTGAACGACTTGCCCCTTTCTCGACCCCCAGCCTGATACTCAGGGACACCGCCCCGCGCATGCGCAAATGAGTCTCGCCCGGAGCCACATCAGTCCAGATTGTCGAGCACATCCTCGATCAGATCGTCCACCGCACCCAGCGACAAGTTGAAGTAGGCGCACACCGCTTGAGCGGCCTTATCCCACTCCTCGTCCCCTCCACCGCCCCCCTGGAGGCGCCCGATATGTTCGGCAAGAACCCCCAGCCCGATCAGGGCGCGTGCGGTATCGCTGAGTCCGTCTGGCTTGCCGAGGACGGTATAGTCATGGTGATGGAGAATCGCCTCGGCCAGCACGCCTGAAAAATGCCAGCGTTTCGCCAGGAAATAACCGACCACCGCGTGGTTGGTCCCCAATTCGCTGTCCTCAACATCCGTGAAGCGGCGCTCATCGCAGCGATTGGCCTTGGCCAGCACTTCCTTGGTCTGCGGAAAACGCTTTACCAACAGGGGAATGCCGCAATCGTGAAACAGCCCGAAGGTGTAGGCGACATCCGGCCGCACACAACGCAGGCGCCGGGCAAGTTCGGCCGCAATCCGCGCGGTTTGGGCCGAACTATCCCAGAAACGTTCCATCGCAACGTCGGTTCCGCTGGCCAATGCCACCTGCAGCAGGTGGCCGACCACCATGCTGAAGACGCTTTGCATGCCGAGTACGGCAATCGCCTGCATAACGGAATCCACCTTGCGCCCGGTTGAGAATGCGGGGGAATTGGCAATCAGCATCACGTGCCCCGACAAGGCGACGTCCTGGCTGATCAGGCGGGCCACTTCGCGCTGATCCGGCACCTCTTTATTGAGTTCGGCATCCAGCGCGATCAGGATGGCCGGGCAGGGAGGAATATCGACCCCGCTCAACATGCTTGGCAACAACTTCTCTTCCGCGACGGCATTCATGGTGAGTCATTCTCCAAATGTGAAGCGGAGACTACCATTCGCCACCCTCTTGGGAAATATAACAAAAGTTATAGCTGATACGCGTCGCCGCCGCCCTGCATGGCCATTTCCACGACGCGCCGCGAAAGATGCGGGGCAAACAAGCCGATCAGATCAAAATCATAGCGCCGCAGGTAGGTGCCGCGGCGCAGCGCCAGGCGCGTGGTGTTGGATTCGAATAAGTGACTGGCATCGATCGCGACCAAACCCGAGTCGCGCTGAGGATCGACCGCGAGCGCGGAGATAATCCCCAAACCCAGCCCGAGACCGACATACGTCTTGATCACATCGGCATCGAGGGCGGTCAGTGCGATGTTCGGCTGCGTACCAATGCGTTCGAAAGCCCGGTTGATGCGCGAACGGCCGGTGAACGCCGTGTCGTAGGTAATCAGGGGCCAACGGGCGAGCTCGTTCAGCGACAAGGGTTGGCATTTGAGAATCGGGTGATTCTCCGGAACGATCACGCAATGGCTCCATTGGCGCACCGGCAGCGTGATCAACTGCGGATACTGGTCGAGCGCTTCGGTGGCGATGCCGATATCGGCCTCGCCTGCCACTACCCATTCAGCAATTTGCGTCGGGCTTCCCTGATGCATTTCGAGCTTGACCGATGGATGCTGGGCAACGAAATCCCGCACGACGATGGGTAAGGCGTAGCGCGCTTGCGTATGCGTCGCCGCCAGCACGAGACGCCCACTATCCCCGGAAGCGAACTCGGCGCTGGCACGCTTCAGGTTTTCGGCTTCGCGCAGGATACGTTCGGCAATGCCCAGCACCACCTTGCCCGGCTCGGTGACCCCGGTAAAACGTTTGCCGCTGCGTTCGAAGATGGCCACCCCCAATTCGTCCTCCAACAATTTGACCTGCTTGGAGATGCCGGGCTGCGAGGTATAGAGCGTCTCAGCCGCCTCGGAGACGTTCAGGCCCTGGCGCTGGATTTCGACGATATAACGAAGTTGCTGGAGTTTCATGGAATAGGCCATTGCTAGTTATTAGTCATGGGTTGTCAGCGGGCGACTAACAATCCATGACTAATAACTTACAGTTATACCAATCTAACCCAATATTCTTTTTGATTCAAATCTGCGCTGCTACGATGCGCCTCCATGGATTATCTCTATACCCTCTCCGGCTTTGCCGTCGGCGCAATCGTTGGCCTTACCGGTGTTGGCGGCGGTTCGTTGATGACGCCGCTGCTCGTGTTGCTGTTCGGCGTGCATCCCGCAACGGCCGTCGGCACTGACCTGCTCTACGCGGCGATGACCAAGGCCGGCGGTACGGTGGCGCATGGCCGCAAGGGACATATCGACTGGGCGATTACCGGACGCCTTGCCGCCGGCAGCATCCCGGCTGCCGCCATCACCATATTCGTTCTTTCCCAGCTGCCCAAAGGCAGCAACACCATCGGTACCATCATTTCCCACGGCCTGGGGTTTGCCCTGATGCTCACCGCGATCGCCATCCTGTTCGGTCGCAAGCTGCGCGACTACGCCGGCAAGCATGACGAATCGCCGCTGCGTCAACGCTATCTGGGCAAGATCACCGTCGTCGTTGGCGCCATTCTCGGCGTGCTGGTCACCATTTCGTCGGTAGGTGCCGGCGCGCTGGGTGTCGCCGCGCTGTTTTTCCTCTACCCCAAACTTTCGCCCGTTAAAATTGTCGGATCGGATGTCGCCCATGCCGTGCCGCTGACCTTGGTCGCCGGCCTGGGACACTGGATGCTCGGCGGCGTCGACTGGTCGCTGCTGGGTGCGTTGCTGCTCGGCTCGCTACCCGGCATCTGGATCGGCAGCCATCTTTCAGCCAAGGTGCCGGAACACATCCTCCGCCGCATCCTGGCCTCCATGCTGGTACTGATCGGTACCAAGCTGGTTCTTTCCTGATTTGCCCAAGGACGTTTCATGTACAAATACGATGCCATCGACCGCCAACTGATCAACGAACGCGTTGCCCAGTTCCGCGACCAGGTTCGCCGCTGGAAGGCCGGCGAGCTGGCCGATGACGAATTCCGCCCGCTGCGCCTGCAGAACGGCCTCTACATCCAGCGCCACGCACCGATGTTCCGCATCGCCGTACCCTATGGCATGCTGAACTCCGCCCAACTGCGCGTCATGGCCTCCGTCGCCCGCAAGTACGACCGTGGCTACGGCCATTTCACCACACGCCACAACCTGCAGTTGAACTGGCCGAAGATCGAAGATGTGCCGGAGATTCTGGCCGAATTGGCCGAAGTCGAGCTGCACGCCATCCAAACCTCGGGTAACTGCCTGCGCAACATCACGACCGACCAGTTCGCCGGCGTTGCCGCCGACGAGATCATCGACCCGCGCCCGCTGGCCGAGATCATGCGTCAGTGGACCACCTTCCACCCGGAATTCGCCTTCCTGCCGCGCAAGTTCAAGATCGCGATCTCAGGCACGAAGGAAGACCGCGCCGTCACCTGGTTTCACGACATCGGCCTGCATCTCAAGGTAGTCGACGGCCAGGTCGGCTTCACCGTCATCGTCGGCGGTGGCCTTGGCCGCACCCCGATCCGCGGCGAAGTAATCCGCGACTTCCTGCCCTGGCAGGACATCCTCTCCTACTGCGAAGCCGTTCTCCGCGTGTACAACCGTTACGGTCGCCGCGACAACGCCTACAAGGCCCGTATCAAAATTCTCGTGCAGGCGCTCGGCATCCACGCCTTCCGCGAGCAGGTCGAGGCCGAATGGGCACACGGCAAGGGCGGCCCGATGACCATCACCCAGGCCGAATACGACCGCGTCGCTGCCCACTTCACCGCGCCGTCCTACGAAACCGTCGGCAATGTCGAACTGCCGAACGAAAAGGCCTTCCTCAACTGGCTGGACCGCAACACCCACGCCCACAAGGTGCCGGGCTACGCCGCCGTCACCCTGTCGCTGAAGAAGCACGGCATCGCGCCGGGCGACATCACCTCCGAGCAGATGGACATCGTCGCCGATCTGGCCGACCGCTATAGCTTCGGCGAACTGCGCATCAGCCACGAACAGAACATCATCCTCGCCGACGTCAAGCAAACCGACCTCTACGAAATCTGGCAAAAGGCCAAGGCCGCCGGCCTGGCGACGCCGAACATCGGCCTGCTGACCGGCATGATCTGCTGCCCGGGCGGCGATTTCTGCGACCTTGCCAACGCCAAGTCCATCCCCATCGCCAACGCCATCCAGGCCCGCTTCGACAATCTCGACTACCTGTTCGACATCGGCGAACTCGACCTCAACATCTCGGGCTGCATGAACGCCTGCGGCCATCACCACGTCGGCCACATCGGCGTGCTCGGCGTAGACAAGAACGACGCCGAGTTCTACCAGGTCACGCTGGGCGGCCGCCAGGGCAACGACGCCAAGCTCGGCAAGGTGATCGGCCCGTCTTTCGCCGCCGAGGAAATGCCGGACGCCGTCGAGAAGATCATCCAGGTCTATCTGGAAAATCGCCACGAAGACGAACGTTTCATCGACACCTTCGATCGCATCGGCATCGACCCGTTCAAGAACCGCGTTTACGAAGGCCGTGCCCACGGCAAGGCCAAGACGGCACAGAAGGAGGCCGCATAATGTCCCAACTGATCAAGAACGGCGCCGCAGCGGTCGATAGCTGGCACCCCCTGGAAATCGGCGACGGCGAAACGGCGGAAACCGTCGCCCTGCCGGCCGGCGACATCCTCTTCCCGCTCGCCGTCTGGCAAGCGCGCAAGAGCGAACTGGCCGGCCGCGAACGCATCGGCCTGCTGCTGCAACCGGATGACAAGGTCGAGGACGTGGCCGACGACGTCGCCCGCTTTGCGCTGATCGCCGTCAATTTCCCCAAGTTCGTCGATGGCCGCGGCTACTCGACCGCCGCCCTGCTCCGCCAGCGCTACGGCTACACCGGCGAGTTGCGCGCCGTCGGCAACGTGCTGCACGACCAGCTGTTCTTCATGAAGCGCGTCGGTTTCGACAGCTATGCGCTGACCGACGGCAAGAACCTGGCCTACGCCATCGAACGTGGCTTCAGCCCCTTCGGCAACGCCTACCAGGGCGCGACCGACCAGCCGCAGCCCTATTTCCGCCGCCGCGCCTGATTTTTCGAGAGCGAACATGAATCCGAGCCTGCTCAACGTCACGCCCGAACTCGCCGCCAGCGTCGCCGCCAAGACCGACGCCGCGCGCGACCTGCTCGCCGACATCGCCGGCAACTGGTCGCCGGCCACCTTCGCCAACAGCCTGGGCGCCGAGGACATGGTGCTGACCGACCTGATCGTCAAGTCCGGCCTGCCCATCGAAACCTTCAGCCTCGACACCGGCCGCCTGCCGCTCGAAACCTACGACTTGATGGCCGCGGTGCACAAGCACTACGGCCTGAAGCTCAAGGTCTATTTCCCGCAATCCGCAGCCGTCGAAAACTACGTGCGCCAGCACGGCATCAACGCCTTCTACGACGCCATCGAACTGCGCAAGGCCTGCTGCCACGCCCGCAAGGTCGAGCCGCTGCAACGCGCCCTGGCCGGCAAGAAGGCCTGGATCACCGGCCTGCGCGCCCAGCAGGCCACTACCCGCGTCGGTCTGCCGACCCGCGAGTACGACGAAGGCAACAAGCTGGAGAAGTTCAACCCGCTGGCCGACTGGAGCGAAAAGGAAGTCTGGACCTACATCAAGCAGAACGGCGTGCCCTACAACGCCCTGCACGACAAGTTCTACCCCAGCATTGGCTGTGCGCCCTGCACGCGTGCCATTTCGCTGGGCGAAGACATCCGCGCAGGCCGCTGGTGGTGGGAGAATCCCGAATCGAAGGAATGCGGGCTGCATTTGAAGGCTGCCCCGTAAATCCGCCTCCCGGCGCGCCCGGGACCAACGCAAGCATTCGACGCAGACGCTTGCCGCAGTAGCCCAACGGCGTTGACCGAGTGCCTTGGCTAGCGCCAGGCATGGTCGCTCCGTGACCGTATCGATTTGGCTTGAACCAATAGCACGATCGTTCTATTATTTTCCCATGGCTACCACCAACAAGCGTCTCGCCAGAAAAGGCGAAGAAACCCGTGCTGCGATTCTCGACATTGCCGTCCGGCAATCGGCGACGCAGGGCTTCGATGCGTTGACCATTGGCCGCCTCGCCGCCCTGACGGGCTTGTCCAAGAGCGGTCTGTTCGCCCATTTCGGCTCGAAAGAAGAGTTGCAACTGGCCACGCTCGACGAGGTCGTCCGCCGCTTTACAGAAACGGCCTACCTTCCCTCCCTCGCTGCACCGGCCGGTGCTCAGCGCTTGAGCCTGCTGTTCGTCAACTGGCTGCTCTGGACAGAGCGATGCGGACTCAAGGCCTGCCCGATGATGTCCGCCATGAGCGAATTCGACGACCAGCCAGGTCCGATGCACGACGCGGTCGCTCAGCAGATGCGAAAACTGGATCGCGAAGTAGCCCGCAATGTGCAAGTAGCCATCGAATCGGGGGATTTTTCCGGAGCAATTCAACCGGATCAGTTCGCCTTTGAACTGTTCGGCATCATTGCCGCCTGCTATCGCAACCACAGCCTCTACCGCGATGCCGAGACCGGCAACCGAGCCAAAGCCGCCTTTCAACGGTTGATCGATTGCGCTCGATCGCCATCCGCCAGCACCGCCTGACAGCCACTTTCCCTGGAGTCTCCTCATGAAAACCTTCGCATTAGTCGATCTCGCACCTGAAAATAGCACGACCGTTCGTTCATTATTTATCCGCGCAGCTGGCGCGGCACTGGCCGGCATCGGCATTCGCTTGGCGCCACGCTGGATTGCCCGAACAACCGCTCGTCGATTCATCACGCCGCCCCGATCTTCCCGTCAGGGTGAGGAAACACCGTTCCTTCAGTCAGGTCGGCATCACGCCATCCAGAACGCCGACGGTAGCCTCGCCTGCTGGCGTTTCGGCCCTAGCGGATCGCCCGCCGTGATTTTCAGTCATGGCTGGGGCGGTCGCGGCAGCCAGGGAGAAGCTTTCGTTCCCGCCTTGCTCGCGGCAGGATTCCAGGTCTGGCTATTCGACCAGCCGGGACATGGGGGCAGCGACGGCCGGCAGGCGACCATCGTCGATTTCGCCGCGAGCATCGGTCACGTTGCCCGCCTGATCGAATCCGAAGGCGGCACGCTGGCCGGACTGATCGGCCACTCTTTCGGCGCCAGCGCACTGGCGCTGGCAATCAGCCGCGAATTGAAGACGAGGCCCGAATTACGGGTCGTGCTCATCGCTCCGCCGGCCTCGCTAACCGCCTATTCGCATTTTTTCGCCAAGCGGCTTGGGCTGCCGGAAATACTGCGCTCGGCAATGCAGTACCGCCTCGAACAGCGCATCGGTCTGCGCTGGGATGAAGTCGAATTGCTCTCCCTGGCTCCGCGGCTGAAGCAAGCGGCCTTGTTCATCCATGACGAAGGCGACCGCGAGGTTCCGTTCGCCAACAGTCGCCTGGCCAGCGAGGCATGGCCCGGCGCAACCCTGTGGCCCACCGGCGGCTTGGGACATCGACGCATTCTTCGCGCAGGAGAAGTGGTGGATCGCTCGGTCAGCTTTCTGCGCGGCGACATGCCGGCAAGCCTGGAGCCCCCGCCGCCTTTTCCCGCACCGATCTATTGAAGCCCTCTCGCCGGGAGCAAACCGGACTCAAGCGATTGCCAGCAATACCATCCCGGCAAACACGGCATCCCGCCAATATTTTTCGTGTCCGGCGTCGAGGCAGGGCGTACACGTTATGCGAAACCGATTTACCATGCAGGCAAACCGAAAGCAGGTCAGCCCGACGAGACCCATCAACGCAAGGCACCACGCCAGGCAAGCACCGGGACCGTCGTCCTCACCCATAACCAACATGCCTCGCCCCTCAGATGGTTAGTATCACCCCACAAGAAAATATCCAAGCCCGGCCGCGCCGCTGGAAGCTCTATCTCTCGCTGACCATTCTCGCCCTCGGTGCAGGCGCCGGTACACTGGCCTGGATCGAACTGCAGGAATCGAATTTCCAGGCCAGCTATTTCAACCAAATGGCACGGACCTCCACTTGGCAGATCGAGCCAGGCGAGGACAAGAGCATCTGGCTGCCCGTGACAGGCCCCTACGACCTGCGTCTCGGTTATGCCCAGCTCAAGGCCTTCCTGCCGCGCATGACGGCGGCCGGCTACACGGTCGTTGCCCAGGCACGGCAATCCCAGGGATTCCGCGACATTGTCGGGCAAGGGCATTTCCCGATCTACCGCGAGAAATCGCGGGCCGGCCTGACCATTCTCGACCGGCACGACCAGGCGCTGTACGACAGCCAATATCCCCGCCTGCAGTACCCGAATTTCGAGGCCATTCCCCCCGTGCTGGTGGAAGCCCTGCTGTTCATCGAGAACCGCGACCTGCTCGACCCTGAAACGCCGAAACGCAATCCCGCCGTCGATTGGGGACGGCTGACCCGCGTGGCGGCCGGGCAGGCCATGCGCCAGGTCAACCTGGGCGGCAACGGCCGTGCCGGCGGCAGCACGCTGGCGACGCAGATCGAGAAATTCCGCCACTCGCCGGGCGGCCGCACGCACGATACCGACGACAAGTTCCACCAGATGATGTCGGCTGCGCTGCGCGCCTACCAGGACGGCGAAGAGACCCTGCCGGCACGCCGGCGCATCGTGCTCGACTTCATCAACTCCGTACCGCTCGGCGGCATTCCCGGCTACGGAGAAGTCAATGGCCTGGGTGACGGCCTGTGGGCTTGGTACGGCCACGATTTCGCCAAGGTCAACCAGTTGCTGAACGACCCCGGCGCCGATCTCGCCGAGCGTGCCCTGGCCTTCAAGCAGGCCCTGTCGCTGTTCGTCGCCCAACGCCGTCCTTCCGGTCTGCTTGGCGATACCAGCGGCCGCCTCAACGCGCTCACCGACAGCTACATTCGCCTGCTCGCCGAAGACCACCGGATTCCCGCAGACCTGCGCGAAGCCGCGCTCCGGGTGACCATCCACCCCGCCCGCCAGGCTCGTCCGGGCGACGAAGTCTCCTTCGTCGAACGCAAGGCGGTCAACGACATCCGGGGTTCGCTCAGCGATCTGCTCGATGTCGAAAACCTCTACACCCTCGACCGTTACGACCTGCGTGTGCACTCCACCTTGGACGGCCCCAGCCAGCAGGCGGTCACGCACGTCCTCAACCGCTTGGCCGACCCGTCCTTCCTAGCCTGTGCCGGTTTCAGGGAAGCCCGCCTGTTGGCCAATGGCGATCCGAAACAGGTCAATTACAGCCTCACGCTCTATGAACGCACAGCGACCGCCAATGTCTTGCGCATCCAGGCCGACAACCTCGACCAACCACTCGACATCAATGCCGGCACCAAGCTCGATCTCGGCTCCAGCGCCAAGTTCCGCACCCTGGTTTCCTACCTGCTGGTCGTCGCCGACCTGCACAAACGCTACGCCGATACGCCGCCTGAAGTGCTGGCCAAACTGCCGCGCCACCCGGCCGACCGCCTGAGCAACTGGGCCATCGACATCCTGCGCGCCAAGCCCGAGACCTCACTCGAAGCGCTGCTCGAAGCGGCCATGGAGCGCCGCTACCCGGCCAGCCCGGGCGAAACCTTTTTCACCGGCAGCGGTATCCATCGTTTCGGCAATTTCAAGCACGAAGACGACGGCAAGAACCCGAGCGTCGCCGAAGCACTGGAACAGTCGGTCAACCTCTCCTTCGTCCGCATCATGCAGGATGTCGTCCATTACCACGCCTACGAAGCGGCCGATGCCCCGGCGCGCGGCCTGCGCGACAAGGACGACGACGAGACCCGCCAGGCTTTCCTGAACCGCTTCGCCGAGCGCGAGGGCCTGGGTTTCCTGCGCACCTACTGGCACAAGTACCGCGATGTAGCGCCGGAGGACCGGCTGGAAGTCCTAGCCGACTCGGTCCCCGGCCGCCCGGTTCCGCAGGCCGCTGCCTACCTGAGCGTCAAGCCGGAGAGCGACTTTGCCGGCTTCGCTGCCTTCCTGCGCAAGCGACTCGGCGACAAGGCCGGCTCCGATGCCAGCCTGCGCAAGCTGTTCGACAACCATGCCACCCGCCAGTACAGTCTGGCCGACCAGGGCTATCTGGCGCGCGTGCATCCGCTGGAACTATGGCTGGTCCGCCACCTGCAAGGCCAGCCCAAGGCCACCCTGAAGGATATCGTGCCGGCCAGCGTCGAAGCACGGCGTGACGCCTCGAAATGGTTGTTTGCCCCCCGCTTCAAGCACGCCCAGCAGGTGCGCATCAACATCGTCGTCGAGGTCGCCGCCTTCGAACGCATCGCCGAGGAGTGGCGGCGCCTGGGTTATCCGTTCGAGCATCTGGTACCCTCGCTGGCCACTTCGATCGGCAGTTCCGCCGACCGCCCGGCCGCCCTCGCCGAGTTGATGGGCATCGTCGTCAATGACGGCATCCGCCGCCCGACGGTGCGCATCGACCAGTTGCGCTTCGCCACCGGAACGCCTTACGAAACCCGTCTCGAACGCCAGCAGGAGGCCGGCGAACGCGTCATGCCGGCCGAAGTCGCCCAGGTTACCCGCCGCGCCCTGCTGCGCGTGGTCAATAGCGGCACCGCCCGACGGCTCAAGGACACCTACCGCGACGAAGCGGAAAAACCCCTTGCCGTGGGCGGCAAGACCGGCACGGGTGACCATCGTTCGAAGGTCATCGGTGCCGATGGCGGCGTGCGCAGCGCCAAGGTCATGAACCGCGCCGCCACCTTCGCTTTCTACATCGGCGACCGTTTCTACGGCGTCGTCACCGCCTTCGTGCCGGGCGCCAAGGCCGCCGCCTACGATTTCACCTCGGCACTTCCCGTGCAGATTCTGAAGGAGATGGAGCCCGCCCTGCGACCGCTGATCGCCGACCGGCCGGCAGCAACAGGCAAGTGCAAGGGCTGAGCGGCGGATACTGGCGTTCCCTCCGCTCGCCAATGCCTCCCCCGCGGCTTACCGCCAGTCCGGAACTTCGGCCGGAAGCGCCAAAATAACGAAAATGCATATGCGAATCAGGTTCGCATCATTCTCCAGAGCATCATTTCTTTGTTCGGCGACACAAAAAAACAACTAGAATGATCCGCTCACGTGTCATTTTCCCCTGTCATGCCCGAGCATCCCCCTCTCCCGCCGAACGGCGCACTGCCCGACACGCTGACATTGTTCGAACACCTGGCCGATGCCGTTTATCTGATCGATCCGGAAACATCGAACATCGTCTGGGCCAACCGCATCGCCTGGGAATGCCTCGGACTGACCTCGGACGACATCCTGAACCACAGCGTTCTTAGCCTGCAGAAGGATATCCACGGCCTGCCGCAGTGGTCCGAGATCGCCGAGATCATCCGCCGCAGCAAATGCTATCGCTTCATCGGAAGACATCGTCATCGCGACGGCCACGAAATCGAAGTGGAAGCACTCACCACCTCGTTCGAGCACGCGGGCCGTCCTTATTTCCTGTCGGTTGCCCATAACCTGTCGCGCCAGATGGCGCAGCATCGGGATTTGGAGGACAGGGAAAAACAGCTGTGGTTCGCCCTGAACGAAGCCAGCGATGGCCTCTGGGATTGGGAAGTGGCGACCGGTAAGCTGTATTTCAGCCCGCAACTCAAACGCATGCTGGGCTACGGTCCGGACGAAATGGCACCGGTGCTAGACACCTGGAAACTGAACGTTCACCCCGACGATGTCGCCGATGTACTGGGGATTTTGCACGAACACATGCAGGGCAAGCGCGCCCGTTTCGAGGCAATCTATCGGTTGCGCAACCGCAACGGGCACTATCTCTGGGTGCATGACCGCGGCCGCGTCTGCGCATTCAGTCCCGACGGCGAGCCCGCCCGCGTCGTCGGCATGGTCCATGACATCAGCGACCGCAAGCAACTTGAGCTCCAGCTCCAGGAGCTGGCCTCGTTCGACCCGCTGACCGGGCTTCCCAACCGCCGCGAAGCGAATACCTTCCTCGACACCCAGGCACAGCTCTGCCGGCGCATGAATCTGCCACTCGGCATCGCCTTTCTTGATATCGACCACTTCAAGCAGATCAACGACCTGCATGGCCATCTCATGGGCGACCAGGTGCTGCGGCAAGTCGGCACGGTAATCAAGAACACCGTTCGCGGCTCCGACATGGTCTGCCGCTGGGGCGGCGAAGAGTTCCTGATCCTGGCCCCCAACACAGCGCTTCAGGACATGCACCGGGTCGCCGAGAAGGTCCGCCAGGCGGTCATCGATGCAAAACCCGGCCTGCCCATGTCGATTACGCTCAGTGCCGGCGTCTCGGCTGCCCAGGGACGTGCCATCGACATCAAGGCGCTTATCTCCGAAGCGGACTCGGCGCTCTACAAGGCCAAATCGGAGGGACGAAACCGGGTCGAATCGGCTATTCCGACCAGGCAAACCAACTAAACCCCCTGGCCATTCAAAACAGCATAGCAACGTATATTCAAGCGATCCTGCTCGATCGGCTTGACGGTTAAACCGTTCAGCCCGGCGGCAAGGCTGTGCGCCCAGTCCTCGATGATGGTATTCCTCGTCATGGCCAAGACTGAGCTCCGCTCCCGCTGACCACGCTTGTAGCGATGCTCAGGCACACCGCAAGCGACCAAAAAAAGCCCCACCCCCGAGGACGACGAGGATGGGGCTGACTGGCCGTCAGACGAATTACTTCTTCATTTCGTCCTTGGACATGCCATCCTTCTTCATGCCGTCCTTGGCCATACCGTCGTGCTTCATGCCGTCCTTGGCCATCGCGTCCTTCTTCATGCCGTCTTTCGCCATGCCGTCCTTGGCCATCGCATCCTTCTTCATACCATCCTTGGCCATGCCGTCGTGCTTCATCATGGCGCCTTCCTTCTTCATTTCGTCGGCGTGAACGGAGGCCATACCGAGGGACAGGGTAGCGGCAACGATAACGGTGAACAGTGCTTTCATTTGTGATACTCCTTCGTGGTGGTTAAAAACAAAAATTACAATCCGCTGAACCAGTTGTAGCCCTGGTCCTCCCAATAACCGCCGGGATAGTCGTTGGTGACGAAAATCGCCCGGATGTGTTTCGGGTTCTTGAAGCCCAGCTTGGTCGGCACCCGCAACTTCATCGGGAAGCCGTACTTGGCCGGCAAAATCTGGTCGGCATAGCGAAAAGCCAGCAGCGTTTGCGGATGCAGCGCCGTCGCCATGTCGAGACTGGTGTAGTAGTCGTCCTCGCACTTGAAACCGACATAGCGGGCCGAGGTATCGGCGCCGACGCGTTCGAGGAAGGTGCGCAGCGGCGTGCCGCTCCATTTGCCGATGGCACTCCAGCCTTCGACACAAATATGGCGGGTGATCTGCGATACCTGCGGCAGCGCGTACAGCTCAGCCAGGCCCCAGGTCTTGCGCTCGCGGACCAAGCCGGCGAGTTCGAGCCGGTAATCGGTGCTGTCGATGACCGGAATTTCGTCTTCGCCGTAAAAGGCATTGAAGGGAAATGGGTTGGTAATCGCCGATTCAGGGAACTCCTCTACCAGACGGGTCGGGCTAAAGAGTTTCGCCTGTACCCGGTCGTTCCAACCCGATATCGCCTGCAAGGCTTTTTCGACACCGGCGTGATCGGTGATGCTGCATCCCGAGAGCAGCGACAGCGCCCCGAAGGACAGCCCCCGGCGCAGGAAGAGGCGGCGCTCGACATCGGCGATTTCGCTGTCGCGCAATGCTGCGAAGCCCTGCCCCATGATTGTCTTCTTCATGCTTGCATCTCCTTGACGCGACCACTCAACATGGCGAGCAAGGTGCGCGGCACGAGCACGACCATGGCGACATGGACGATGACAATTCCCAACGTCAGCGCCATGGCGACAAAATGCACCAGCCGCGCCCCTTCGTAACCGCCGAACAACTGCGCCAGCAGATGGAATTGGAAAGGCTTCCAGATCGCCAGCCCGGACAAGGCGAGCAGCGCTAGGCCAGCAACCAGCGCAACATAGGCGGCGCGCTGGGCGGCGTTATAAACCGCCAGATCGTCGTGAGCGAGCTTGCCGCGCATGGCGGCCAGCATATCGGCGAGCACTGCCGCCGGCCTGATCGGCCACAGCTTGCGCCGGAAATGGCCGGAAACCAGGCCGTAAGCCAGGTAAAACAGGCCATTGGCCGCGAGCAGCCACATCGCGGCGAAATGCCATTGCAGCGCCCCACCCAGCCAGCCGCCCAGCGTCAAATCGGCCGGGAAGCGGAATGCGAACAAGGGCGAAGCGTTGTAAATACGCCAACCACTGGCCAGCATCAGGCCAAAGGCGACGACATTGAACCAGTGCATCAGGCGTACCGGCAGGCTATGCACGAGAACACAAGCCGGCTTTTGATCATGCGACGACATCGCTTGCCTCCTCTCTTACACGCAGACCGGCCGGGCCAGGGCCTGCAAGACCTCTTTGCCGCCGCGCTGGACAAAGGCGGCAACGCCAAAGTCGCTGGCCGGGGCGCTCCCCGGCAAGGTAAAAACGACCGTTTCGGCCAGCTTGCCGCTAGCCGGAATCGCCTTTGGCCCAGACCACAAGCGCACGACGAAATCGTGTCGCAAGGTCGCGCCGCTGTTCTCGCCAGCCTTGACCTGTGTTTGCAATCCGTTCTGGTAAAGCGCGATGAACAGGCTGGCAGGCTGCCCACCGGACTCCGCGTGCAGGCTGGCCTCGACCTTGAGCGCCAGCTGGCGCGGGCCGCTGCGGCTTTGCGTCAGGACGATATCGGCCACCGCCGGGCGCTGGGCCAGAGCCGCCAGTTCCGTCGCCAGCAGCCCCGCCGAGCGGTCCGGGCGCACCGACTTGCCTTGAAGGAAGAACTGCGGCGTATACACCACCGTGCTACCGGCTGCAGCGACCAAATCGCGCTGGCGATGGCCGAAACGCGACTGGGCATAAATATCCTTCCAGCCGATGTCGTCCCAGTAATCGACATGCAGCGCCAGCGGCACGAACTGCTCGCCGACACCAGGCTGCTGCCGCAAACCGCTCAGCCAGCGGTCGGCCGGCGGACAACTGCTGCACCCTTCCGAGGTATAGAGTTCGAGCAGCCCGACCCGATGCGCCGGACTACGGGCGCTGCAGGTTTCGCTAGCGAGCACCGGGCTGGATGCGGCCAGGCCGAGCGCCCCGGCCAACAGCGCGGTAAAACAGGTTTTGTGCATCATTCGCCTCGCAAAAAAATCGTTGCCGGATGGACTGAAAATGCTGCCTCGCATCCGTTGTTAGCGATTAGTCGCGACGACCAACAATTCCTTACAGGGAGGGTTGATTTTTTTTGCACGGACCGCTCACGCATGACGGCCAACCGTTCGCCCGGCCATGGCGAACGCTCGCCGGGCGTTCACCGCCGCTCACCAGATAGTCATCGAACTATCACACAAAGCCACTTTGCTGCAGTGCAGCAAGGTGGTAGGCTCTCGCCTTATAAAAACCCGTATCAAGCGAGTAACAGCATGAGTGAAATTGACCTGAAACGATTCTTCCTTGAACAGGTACGCCTGTTTGAAAACTTTCCTGACGACAAGGTCGAGGAAATCGTCATCAAGTCGCGCCTGGCGACCTACGAAGGCAACGAGGCGATCCTTGAAACCGGCGACGAAGGCCACGCCATCGGCGTCGTCGTCTCCGGCCATGCCGAGATTTCGATGACCGACAACACCGGCACCCGCTCGGTGATCGCTCAGCTCGAAGCCGGCGACGTGTTCGGCGTCATGTCCCTGCTCACCGGCGACCGCATCGTGGCCGACGTCATCGCTGGCAACCGCTGTTTCGTGCTGATGATCCCGCAGGAGGTCTTCAACAGCCACATCCTGACCAACCCGAAGGCTGTCGGCTACCTTTCCCGTCTGCTCGCCGAACGCACGCGCGCCATGTCGGTCGACCTCGTCGCCGCGCAGGCCCGCGCAGTCAGCAAATCGGATGATCCTTACGCGCTGTCGATGCACACCAACGCCCCGGGCAAGGTCGTCGCCCTCAACGTCGGCATCAGCCAGATCCATTTTGGCATCTACGACACCCGTGAAAGTGGTGCCGACATCCACGGCATCATCGACAACGCCGACAAGCAGTTCGCCCACATCACGGTCAGCGTCGGCACCCGAAAGAAGACGCTGGATCACGCACCATTCAAGCTTTCCGATCTGTTCTCGGTGATGGCCGAGGCTACCGCCCTGCTTGGCAAGGACTTCACCTTCCATCCGGAAGACGTCACCGCCATCGGCCACCGCGTCGTGCATGGCGGCAACAAATTCTCCAGCTCGGCCGTGATCACCCCGGCCGTGATTGCCGACATCGAGGAGCTCTCGCTCTTCGCGCCGCTGCACAACCCGGTCAACGTCGCCGGCATCCGCGTCGCGCTCAAGCATTTCCCGAACGTACCGCAGGTTGCCGTGTTCGACACCGCCTTCCACCAGACGCTGGCACCCTACGCCTACCTCTACGGTCTACCCTACGACCTCTACAAGCAGCACGGCATCCGCCGCTACGGCTTCCATGGCACGTCGCACCGCTATGTCTCGATGAAGGCAGCCGAAGTGCTGAACCGACCGCTCGGCGAGCTGGAGATCGTTTCCTGCCACCTCGGCATCGGCGCCTCGCTGTGCGCCATCGACCACGGACGCTCGATCGACACGACCATGGGCATGACGCCGTCGGACGGCCTGATCATGCCCAGCCGTTCCGGCAGTATTGACCCGGCGGTGATGATCCACCTGATGGAACAGCACAGGATGTCGCCGGAGCAGCTGTCGGCCCTGATCAATACCGAAAGCGGCCTCAAGGGTATCTCCGGCATCTCGAACGACATCCACGAAATCGAGGCGCAAGCCGCCGACGGCCACCACCGCGCCCTGCTCGCCCACAAGGCCTTCTGCTATCAGGTACGCAAGAATATCGGCGCTTATGTGGCGGCCATGGGCGGCATCGACGTCCTGGTCTTTACCGGCGACATCGGCGAAACCAGCGCCACCGTGCGCAGCCTGGCCTGTCAGGGCCTCGGTTACATGGGCATCAAGCTCGACGAGGAAAAGAACCGTAACCTGTCGGCCATCGGCTCGCATGCGGTCATTTCCACCGACGATTCGCCGGTCACCATCCTCGTCATCACCAACGACGACGAACGCCTGGTGGCCTGGGAGGCCCTGCGTGCCATCGAACGCAACCAGCTGCTGCTGGAAGCCAAGGCCGACGAGCCGCCGGCGATCCCGGTCGAAATCTCCGCCCATCACGTACACCTGTCGCAAGCCGATGTCGAGGCATTGTTCGGGCCCGGTCACCAACTGACGCCGATGCACGAGCTGTCGCAACCCGGCCAGTACGCCTGCGAGGAAAAGGTCCATCTCATCGGCCCCAAGGGCCGCATCGCCAATGTCCGCGTGCTCGGCCCGACCCGCAAGGAAACCCAGGTCGAAATCGCCATGACCGAACAGTTCAAGCTCGGCGTGCAACCGCCGATCCGCCAGTCGGGCGACCTCGCCGGAACGCCCGGTCTGACGCTCGAAGGCCCGCACGGCAGCACGCAGATCGAACGCGGCGTCATCTGCGCCCAGCGTCACATTCACATGTCGCCGGAAGACGCCATGCGTTTCCGCGTGCGTGACAACTACGTCGTCCGCGTGCGCGTCGAAGGCGATCGCGAGCTGATCTTCGGCGACGTGGTTGTCCGTGTGAATCCGGCCTTCCGCCTGGCCATGCACATCGACACCGACGAAGGCAACGCCGGCAATCTGAAGACCGGCACACTCGGCTACATCGAGGAAATCCAGAGCCGCGCCTGAGATCGTCGCCCACGATCCTTTCCGCCACAACGGAAAGGATCGACGTGCTCAGCCCTCGGGCTTGGCCAGCCAGCGAAGCAGCGTGGCGTAAAAGGCTTCATGACGCACCGGCTTGGCGATGAAATCGTTCATTCCGGCTTGCAGGCAGCGCGCCTTGTCGTCGGCAAAGGCGTTGGCCGTCATGGCCAGAATCGGAATGTGCGCCCCCTGTGGCATGGCGCGCAGGCGATGCGTGGTCGCCAGCCCATCCAGCTTGGGCATTTGCATGTCCATCAGGATCAGGTCGTATTCGTTCGCTTCAACCTTCTCCAGCGCGACCATGCCATCCTCCGCAATGTCAGCGACCAGGCCGATGGCGTCGAGCATGGCGAGCGTGATTTCCTGATTGATCGGCTCGTCTTCGACCAGCAGGATGCGGCTGCCGGCAAAATCCTTGCTCAGCACGATATCGGCCGCCTCTTCCTGGCCGATCTCCAAGCGCGCACCATGGGCCTCCGGCGCCCGCCTCAGGCGTGCCGTCAGCCAGAAGGTACTGCCCTCGCCCGGCACGCTGACCGCCCCCGCCTCACCATCCATGGCCAGGGCCAGTTTCCGGGTAATGGCCAGGCCCAGGCCGGTACCGCCGTAGCGTCGGGTAATCGAATTGTCGGCCTGCTCGAAAGCCGCAAACAGGCGGGGCAATTGCTCGGGTGGAATGCCGATCCCCGTATCCTGCACCTCGAAACGCAGCAGGATGCCTTGCGCGTTTTCGTCGAGACGGTGCAGGCGCAAGGTGATCGTTCCGTTTTCAGTGAACTTGATGGCATTGGTTACGTAGTTGAGCAAGGCCTGCTGCAGCCGTGTCGCATCCCCCATCAGCAGGGGAAGCGCTTCGCCGCTGTCAACGACCAACTGGAGTTGCTTGGCCTGCGCGCGATCGCCAAGCATGTCGATGATGTTCGAGAGCAGCCGCACAGGCTGTAGCGGCGATTCGTCGAGTACGAATTTACCGGCTTCGATCTTGGATAGATCGAGAATGGCGTCGATGATCTCAAGCAGGTGCTCCGAAGCCAGTTCGAGCCTGCCCAGCCGGGCCTCCTGCTCCGGCAGAAGGCCTTCGCGACGAATCAGGTGCGCCATGCCGGTAATGGCATTGAGGGGGGTCCGTATTTCATGTGACATGTTGGCCAGGAACGCGCTCTTGGCAACGCTGGCCGACTCCGCCGCCGATTTGGCTTGGGCAAGCTCGGCCGTACGCCTGGCAACCTGTCTTTCCAGATCCTGGCGATGCGCATGCAGTTCCGCCTCGTATTGCATGCGTTCGGAAATATCGTGGCTGATCCCGAACACCCCCACTACATGCTGCCCCTCATCGAACAGCGGCCACTTGCTGGTCTGCACATGCCTCATATCGCCATTGGCATCGCGGTAGGACTCGATGACGCCCAGAATCGGTCTACCTTCACCGAGAACGATGCCGTCGGATGTGATGTAGCGGGTGGCGATTTCCGGACTGAAGAGATCCGCATCGCGCTTACCCACCATGTCGCGCCACGTCGCACAATTGGCCAATGCGGCCATGGCCTGGCTGCAGAAGCGGATGCGGCCATCGCTATCCTTGAAATAGATGAAGTCGCTCGTCTCGTTCAGGAATGCTTCGAAGTCACGATTAAAATCGGCAAGTTGTTTGGCCGTACGCTTACGTTCGGTGATATCGACATCCATGCAGACGACGATGGGCTCGGCCTTGTTGTCGCCCGGAATGGCGAATTTCGTGGCCTCGACCCAGACGGTTTCGCCGTCCCGGTTGTGCGCCATGAATTCCCGCGGACCAACCGGTACTCCGCTCGCCACGACCTGCTCCGACGCACGCTGTGCCTCCGCAGCCTCGGACGGACTCAGAATCAGTTGATCGAGCCGCCGGCCCAGCGCTTCCCCGGCCGACCAGCCGTACAGGCGTTCCGACGCCTTGTTCCAGTAAATGACCCGCCCCGCCCGGTCATACCACTGGACGGCCACATTGGGCGTGCTTGCCAGGGTTGCCGACAGTTGCTGGCGCGATGCCTCGACGCGCTCCCCGGCCTGCGCCAGGAGCCCCCACGCCCGAATCAGCGCCAGGAAAGCCCCGAGGATCAGAGCGGAAATCACCAGCAACCCACCGCGCAGCAACCATAGGTTGTCGGGCATGATTTGCCAACCGCCACGCGGGATGGCAGCCAGCTGCCAGGACCCCATCGGCAGATAGATGTCGGTCAATACGGGATTCATGGTGAAGACATCGGGTCTGCCAAAAAACACGGCGCCTTTCGCGCCATCGCCGTCTTTTCCCCGAATCGCGATTTCGACCGACAGCTTTTCGTCACGCAGACCGCTGGCGGCAAACAGCTTCTCGGCATCGATCACGGCGCTGACGATGCCCCAGAAATACTCTCGCCCGCCACGATCCGTCAGATATACCGGCAGACGGGCGGCCAGCCCCTCGCCCCCTTGAACCAGCTTGAACGGCCCGGCAAGTGAAATCTGGCGACTCTGACGCGCACGCTCTACCGATAAAAACTGCTCCGGAATGCTACTGTATTGCAGCCCCAGCGCCTTCTCGTTACCAGCCAGCGGATAAACCATGCGAATGACCATGCCCGGGGCCAACGCCAAACTGCGCAGTTGCGAGCGCCCGTCGAACAGGGGTTTGGCCGCCACATTCAAGCGCTCCTGATCGATGCCCGGTGTCAGGGCAACCAGACTGGTCAGGCCACGAACCAGCTGGATATCAGCATTCAGATGCCCCTCAAGCAAATCGCGCACCCGCCCAAGCTCGTTATGAACCGAGGCACGAATCGCCGTCTCGTGCTGTGCCTGATTGATCTGTTCGGCAAAGTAGGCCGCCAGCGCCAATCCACAAGCCAGAAGGCCCGTGACGAAAAATAGTATGCGGCGGCTCACTGCCCCTCCAAAACTTAATACACGAATCCCATTAATGAATTGTATGCATTAAGTAATAGATTTAGCAAAACCGCAGACATCAACCTCCGTTTATTACACAGGGAAGCGACATCCGCCGCCCCCCTCCCCAACTTCCTCCTAGCGGGCGGCAATCACACCGCAGGCGATCCGCTTGCCGGAATTGCCGGCAGGTTGCGATTTGTAATCATCCGGATCGGCATGGATGACAACGCTGCGCCCGACCACGCCTGTCGCACCGCTCAGGCTGAGCCCTGCGATCTCACCGGAAAAACGGGCTTCTCCGGCAGCATTGGCGACCAAATTCGGCATATCGCCACCGTGCCGCTCACTGCCGGCATGATGGCCATGAGCCTTGCTGGCGGGATTGAAATGCCCCTTCGCAGAACTCGCATCCGGCGCACTGCAATCCCCTGCCTCATGAATATGGAAGCCATGCTCGCCCGGGGTCAGGCCGGCAACCTGCGCCTCGACCCGCAAACGGCCGTTCAATTCAGTCAATGTCACCTTGCCGCTCACCGCACTCCCCGAACGAGCCAGCAGGTCAGCGCTGGCCACCGGCCCCGCCGGGGTCGTGGCGCAGGCACTCAGAAGGCTTACCGCAATGGCACTCAGGAAAAAACCGGCACGCATGATCATTTTTGTCTCCTCTTTGTCATTGATGAAGTATCACCCCTGATCGGGTAACTGAACGGACCCGATAGTTCGCCAAATGTTCAAAGTCGAATGCCAATTATTTATAACAATTTGAAATAACAAGATGCTCACTTGTTCTTAATTGAGCATTAAGGTGTTGTTACAATGGCGTCCATTCGACAATCCACGCGGATTACCCAGCAATGACCCAACGTTCTACTCTCTCCCATCTGGACTGGCTCGAAGCCGAAGCCATCCACATCATGCGCGAAGTGGCCGGCCAGTGTGCCAACCCGGTGCTGCTCTTCTCCGGTGGCAAGGACTCGATTTGCATGCTGCGCATCGCCGAAAAGGCCTTCCGCCCCGGCAAGTTCCCCTTCCCGCTGATGCACATCGACACCGGCCACAACTATCAGGAAGTGGTCGCCTTCCGCGACAAGCGCGCGGCTGAGCTGGGCGAGCGCCTGATCGTGCGCTCGGTTGAAGACTCGATGAAGCGCGGCACGGTCGTCCTCAAGCACGAAGGCGAATCGCGCAACAAGCACCAGTCGGTGACCCTGCTCGAAGCGATTGAAGAATTCGGTTTCGACTGCTGCATCGGCGGTGCCCGCCGTGACGAGGAAAAGGCCCGCGCCAAGGAACGCATCATGAGTTTCCGCGACGAGTTCGGCCAATGGGACCCGAAGAACCAGCGCCCGGAGCTGTGGAATCTCTACAACGCCCGCAGCCACAAGGGCGAGAACATTCGCGCCTTCCCGATCTCGAACTGGACCGAAATGGATGTCTGGCAATACATCGAGCGCGAAGGCCTCGAACTGCCGTCGATCTACTTCGCCCACACCCGCCCGGTCGTCATCCGCCAGGGCGCCATCGTGCCGGTCAATGTGCCGCTGGTTTCCGGCGAGCTGACCAACCTGCCGAAGGCCGGTGAGGAAATCATCGACAAGCTGGTGCGCTTCCGTACCGTCGGCGACATCTCCTGCACCGCCCCGGTCGAGTCGGATGCCGACAACGTCGCCAAGATCGTCGTCGAAACCGCCACCACCACCATCACCGAGCGCGGCGCCACGCGTCTGGACGACCAGACCAGCGAAGCCTCCATGGAACAACGCAAGAAAGAGGGTTACTTCTAATGAGCGCCCATCAAGTTGAAGATCACGGCCTGCTGCGCTTTCTGACCTGCGGCAGCGTCGACGACGGCAAGAGCACCCTGATCGGTCGCCTGCTGTTCGACACCAAGACCATCTTGGCCGACACGCTGAACGCCATCGAAAAGACCTCGCAGAAACGCGGCATGGGCGCGGTCGACCTCTCGCTGCTCACCGACGGCCTGCAGGCCGAGCGCGAGCAAGGCATCACCATCGACGTCGCCTACCGCTACTTCTCCACCGGCACGCGCAAGTACATCATCGCCGATGCGCCAGGCCACGAGCAGTACACCCGCAACATGGTCACCGCCGCCTCCACGGCCAACCTCGCCATCATACTGATCGATGCGCGCAAGGGCGTGCTGACGCAGACCCGCCGCCACTCCAAGCTGGCTTCGCTGGTCGGCATCCCGCACCTCGTCGTCGCCATCAACAAGATGGACCTCGTCGACTACTCGCAGGAAGCCTACGAGAAGATCAAGGCCGACTACCTCGAATTCGCAGCCAAGGTCGGCATCGAGGATATCCGCTTCTTGCCGATGTCGGCACTGAACGGCGACATGATCGTCGACCGTGGCGAGTCGCTGAACTGGTACGACGGCCCAACCCTGCTCGAGATCCTCGAAGCCGCGCCGGCCGCCCACACCGAACACGACGAGCCCTTCCGCTTCCCAGTCCAGTACGTCTGCCGCCCGCAGGACTCGGCCAACCCGGACCTGCACGACTACCGCGGCTTCATGGGCCGCGTCGAGTCGGGTTCGATCCAGGTCGGCGACAAGGTCACCGTGCTGCCCAACGGCCTCGAATCGACGGTCAAGTCGGTGCAACTGGGCGGCGTCGAGATCGGCTCGGCAGTTACCGAACAGTCGGTCACACTGCTGCTGGCCGACGAAATCGACACCTCGCGCGGCGACATGATCGTCAAGACAGAGGAAGCGCCGGCCGCCGTCAAGGAAATCCGCGCCACCGTCTGCTGGCTGGCCGAAACCCCGCTCGACCGCGCCCGCACCTACCTGATCCGCCACACGACGCGCGACTCGAAGGCCAAGCTGACCGGCATCGACCACCGCCTCGACGTCAATACGCTGGAAAAGGTCACCGCCGACAAGCTGGCGATGAACGACATCGCAGAGGTGACGTTCAAGCTCGCCCAGCCGCTGTTCGTCGACCCTTACCTGGAAAACCGGGGTACCGGTGCCTTCATCGTCATCGACGAGAGCAACAACAACACCGTCGGCGCCGGCATGATTCTTTAGCCATCCGCGCTTTTCCGCACTCAAAACGCCTCCTCTATGGAGGCGTTTTTCATTGCAGCTCCCTGACACAAAATTGACACGAAAAACCACAAAAATGAACGAATCATCATAAATTCTGTCGAAACCGTAATTTCAAAACAGAAAATTGCATGAACTCCAAAAATATTCAGCGAATTGATTGCCGCGACTTACTAAGCAGCCTCCCGCTTCCCGCC
Source organism: Dechloromonas sp. ARDL1 (assembly GCF_051122455.1). NCBI lineage: Bacteria > Pseudomonadati > Pseudomonadota > Betaproteobacteria > Rhodocyclales > Azonexaceae > Dechloromonas > Dechloromonas sp. ARDL1. The sequence continues at coordinate 724,420 of NZ_CP168939.1, read as the reverse complement.
TGCACAGTAAAGCTACCTGATGTCACTGTGACCGACTGCAACAGCGGATTTGAAGCCATTTCCGGACTGCCTCTTTTGGCACTGCGCGGAAAGAGATTTCCCGGCATGGCCGCTGATGCGAAAACAGACCTTTTGCAACAACTGGCGGTTGGCATGGACGAAGCCCCTCAACGCATCTATCTGGCGGGCAAGGCGCACCGAATGCGTATGACTGCAAAGCAGGAAGATAACTTTCGGCTACTTTGCTTCGAACCTGAAAGTTGTGAATGCCCTTATGGCAATACTGAAGCCAACCAAGCCATGGCTGACCTCGGAGCACTCATGAATAACGCTCCTGTCGGCATTCTGTATTCAAAAGATCGTAGAGTCGTCCGCTTTAACAACGCGTTCCTGAAGATGTTCTGCTGCGATGCCGGGTTGGCAATGGGACATCCCACACCAGCGTTTTATCCCTCGGAATCAGCCTATCGCACCATCAGCGAACAGGCATCGCCACTTCTGCTTGCCGGGCTTCCATTCCGCCAGGAAATGCTCATGCGGCGAATGGATGGAACACTTTTCTGGGCCGATGCCGTCGCCTACTTGATCAAAGCGGATGACCCTCCGCTCGGGTCAATCTGGATCATTAACGACATCTCCGCCCGCAAAGCTGCCGAACAAGCTTTGCAGGAAGCACTTCTCGAAACACAGGCGATCCTACACAACGCTGCTGTTGGCATGCTGTTTTCACGTGACAAAATCATTCAGCGCTGCAACCAGCGTATTGAGGAAATCTTCGGCTACAGCCCAGGGGAACTCGTAGGGCTTCCGGCAACCTGCCTCTATCCAAACGATGAAAGCTACGCGGCAATTGGCGCGGAAGCCAGCCCCCTGCTTTCCGCGGGGCGACCGTTCATGTCTGAAAGGGAATACAGGCGAAAGAATGGCACAAGCATTTGGTGTCGTGTCTATGCCAAGGCGGTTGACCCTGCTCACACCGATCGCGGCACCGTATGGCTGGTTGAGGATATCACTGAAACTCGCGCCAACCAGCTCACTCTCGAGCAAACGCTGCGTGAACGCGAAGCGCTGATGAACAACGCACCTGTCGGCATACTGGTCACAAAAGAGCGCAAAATCCTGCAATACAACCAACATTTCGCCAGGATGTTTGGCTATACCGGGTCGGTCGCTATAGGCCATCCAGCCCGGGAGCTCTACCGATCAGACGAAGAATATGAAGCTCTAGGCGCAAAAGTGACTCCATTGCTATCGGCAGCACAACCGAGCATCAACGAGCTCTATATGCGCCATCAGGATGGATACGACCTGTGGGTTAACCTTATCGGCTACGTTGCCGACAACAATGAAACCAACCACGCCACTTTCTGGATTCTAGAGGATCGAACCGATTTCAAGCGCGCCGAAATCGCATTGGCCGAGGCTTACACCGAACAGACGTTGATCTTCGAACACAGTGTCGTTGGCATTGCCTTTATCAAAAATCGCATCATCCAGCGATGCAACCGCCGCTACGAGGAAATCTACGGATTCGCTCCCGGAGAATTGATTGGACAGTCGACGCGCATCTCGTACCCATCGGACCAAAATTTCGATACGGCAGCCAAAGTGGTCTACGAGACTTTGGGGCGGGGTGAAACCTACATTCGCGAATTCATTCATCTTCGCCCCAGTGGCGCACCAATCTGGATTCGGCTTACCGGAAACGCCATTGACCCCGCTTTCCCCAATGATGGATCAATCTGGAATGTCGAAGACATCACAATTCGTAAGGCTGCAGAAGAAAGCATTCGCGAATCTGAACTTCTCCAAAGAGCTATTCTGGATAGCGCCAAACTCATGATCTTGAGAGGTGGCCCCGCGCAGTTGGACAGAAATTTGGTTTTCTTAAGTGAGTTCTCTGCGGGTTAAGCCGCTGCGGCGAGCAGCGGCTGGTTGAAGTAAGCCGTATCCGGGGTTTGCCCGTCAAGCGTTGAGTGCGGGCGACGACGATTGTAAAAATCGAAGTAGCGGGCCAGCGCCTGTCGGACCTCGGAAACGGTGTCGTAGCCGTGCAGGTAAATCTCCTCGTACTTGACCGATTTCCAGAGGCGTTCGACGAATACGTTATCGCGCCAGCAGCCCTTGCCATCCATGCTGACCTGAATGCTGTGCTCCTGAAGCAAGCCAATGAAGGCCGAACTGGTGAATTGGCTGCCCTGGTCTGTGTTCATGATTTCCGGTCGGCCATACTTCATGATGGCCTCTTCCAGAGCATCGACGCAGGGATCAGCCGTCAGGCTGTTCGTAAGCGTCGTCCCGAAGCCGTCTTGAAATCAGATTTTCAGGTCGTGTAAAGCGAGGCTAATGGCGACGACGTCCACGAATGCGGGATCGAAGGCATCGCCGTGCCATTCGGACATCGACTGGTGCTCGGGATGGTTGGGGTCGGTCATGGCTGCCACGAAGTCTGCGTAACCGGGCGCGCCACCGACATCTTCCGGAGGTGTGGCATTCGCGGCTTTCAGGAGCATGGCACGGTGGCTCAATTCGGGATCGCCTGGCAATTTCTTCTCGACCTTGACCCGGTGTTCCCAGTGATCGCCGAAGTCGTAGATGTACTTGAACGAACTCATGCCGCCCAAGGCGGTTTTGAGCTGGACTCGTGTCTCCGGGCGAACTGGCTCCCAATCGAATTCGGGGTCGGGAATGCCGAAGCGCTTGCCACCAAAGTCGAACTCGTGCAAGTGGTAATCGCACCAGCCGAAGGTGACTTGCAGGACCTGATGTAGATTGCCCAGCGTGATCGACTCCGGCACCAGGATGCGCCGCCAGATGGTCGGCTTGATCCAGGCCAGCTCAATCTTCAGTTGCAGCAGATCGGGAATCTTCTTGGCTCTGGGCTTCTTCAGCGCAATGACGTTACTCATTTCAGGCAGCTTTCTGTTCAACGGTGGCGTGATCGGGGTAAAGATTCCACGGGAGTAGCTCATGAATCCGATTGATCGGATGCTCGGCAATCCGGGTCAGGACTGTCCGCAAGTAAGCCTCGGGATCAATCCCATTGAGTTTCGCGCTACCGATCAGGCAATACATGCTGGCTGCGCGCTCGCCGCCGACATCCGAGCCGCCGAACAGGTAGTTCTTTCGCCCCAAAGCGACTCCGCGTAATGCACGCTCTGCCGCATTGTTATCGATCTCGATTCGGCCATCTGCGGCATAGCGGATCAACGCAGACCAGTGATTGAGCGCATAGCTGATTGCATCGGCAAGGCCGGATTTGCGTGATATCCGCTGGCGCTGAGCGTCGAGCCAGGCATGCATGATCTTGAGCAAGGGATAGGCTTGCACTTGACGAATGACCTGCCGCTCACCGGGCGATCGGCCACGGATTTGACTTTCGACGGCATACAGCTCGGCAATCTGGGCAATGGCCTCGGCCGCGATGGGCGAAGCCTGGGCCCGATAGACATCGACGAATTTGCGCCGGACGTGCGCCCAGCAGGCGGCTTCCTGAATCTTGCCAATCTCGTACAAGGCATCGAACCCGCTATAAGCATCGGCTTGCAGGATGCCGCGGAAGGATTTCAGATGATCACGGGGATGTTGTCCCTTGCGATCTTCCGAGTAGGCAAACCAGACTGCTGGCGGATCGCCACTTCCCGCTGGGCGATCATCCCGCACATACGTCCACAGCCTTGCGGTCTTGGTTCGCCCCTTGCCCGGCGCGAGCACTGGTAACGGTGTGTCATCGGCATGTACCTTGCTGCCGCCCAGGACATAACGCCGGATCGCATCCACCAGCGGCGAGAGCAAGTCATGGCAATGTCCAACCCATTCGGCCAGGAGTGCCCTGTCCAGGTCCAGACCGCTGCGTGCATAAATGGCGCTTTGCCGATACAGCGGCAAGTGATCGCAGAACTTACCGACCAGCACGTGAGCCAACAGGGCAGGACCGGCAAAGCCGCGGGGAATCGGACGGGCGGGGGCCGCCGCTTGGGCAATGTGATCACACCGGGTGCAGGCCAGTTTCGGCCGCACATGGCGAATCACTTTGAAACTGGCTGGCACGTACTCGAGCATTTCCGAAACGTCCTCACCGAGGTGCGTAAATTGCCCGCCACAATCCGGACAGCACTCTGCCGTCGGCATATGCGTCACCGTTTCGCGGGGCGCTGTTTCCGGGAAGGGCTTGCGGTTCCTGATTCGCGGCGTGTCGGCCGGTTTATCCGGCGCGGACGATATCGGCGAAGCCGGCGTGAGCGGCAGTGGCTCGAACGCCAGCCCAAGATCGAGTTGCCCCAATTGCGCCAGCGTTTCCGATTTCTGGCCAAAGTGCAGGCGACGATACTTGGCGACGAGCAGCTTCAGACGGGCGTTCTCCTCAAGCAGCCTTTCAACCTGCTGGCGCAGCTTATCGACTTCGCAGGAAGCCTGGCTGGTAGAGGATTGGTCTGGCTTGGGCATGACCGAAGTCTACGGGAATTCAGGGGCAGTGAACAGCCCCCGCAGGCCGGCTTTACGCCGCCCGCTCGGGCTGCCAGGTACGCGCAGGACGCCGCCAGTCGATCCCTTCCAGGAGCATGGCAAGTTGGGCTTTGCTCAGATGAACTCGCCCATCGGTGGCATTCGGCCAGATGAAGCGCCCGCGTTCGAGCCGCTTGGCAAACAGGCACAGACCATCGCCATCCCACCAGAGCAGTTTGACGAGGTCGCCGCGCCGGCCACGAAACACGAAGACGTGACCGCTGAATGGGTCTGCCGCCAATTGCTCCTGGGCAATGGCAGCCAGTCCATCAAAGCCACGGCGCATATCAGTCACGCCGGCCGCCAGCCAGATCTGCGTTCCTACCGGCAGTCCGATCATTCCCTGGACGCCAGGCAATCCAGTACCAGATGCAGTGCCGAGGCCGTGACATCGCCACACACACGAACGCTGGTCTGGCCCCGGACGATCTCGATATATCCCGCCGCCGCGGTGATCGTCGCCTTGGTGGCCTTTGTGTCGCCCGCCGGTTCTGCAATTACGGGCAGGAACAGGGGCTGAGGCTGTATCCCAACGGCCTTGGAGTCGCCCTGTATCTCGAACTGCCCCGCCCGATATTGCCGCCGCCACTTGAACACCATGTTCGTGTTCAGCCCGTACCGCAGCGCTAGCTTCGCCACCGACACCCCGGGCTCGCAAGCTTCCACGGCCAATCGGCGCTTGAATTCAAGCGGATAATTCGGCCGGCCACGCCGTCCGCCGCTAACAACCTCTGCTGTCTCCAAAATGATCCCCGCTACTTTGTTTGGCGGGCACCACTTTCTCTCTGTTTCAAACTATTCGCCAGACGGCCATGAAAGGACGCTTACGGCTGTTCGACAGGCGCCAACTCAGCACCCGACGGGTTGCCCAATCAAGCACCGCGCTCAGATAGACGAAGCCCCGGCGCATCGGGATGTAGGTCGTATCCATGGCCCAGACCTGATTCGGACGCTCGATGGCAAGGCCGCGCAGCAGGTAGGGATAGATGCGGTGTGCCTGGTTGCGCCGACTGGTGTTGGCCTTGCGGTAGATGGCCTGGATATCGAGCTTCTTCATCAGCGTACCGACATGTTTGCGACCGATTTCATGGCCTTCGAGCTTGAGCATATCGCGCAACATCCGCGCACCGGCAAAGGGATGCTCCAGGTGCAGTTCATCAATCCGCCGCATCAGCATCAAATCGATTTCGGATGTGGGCTGCGGCTGGTAATAGACAGAAGAACGCGAAAGCTCAAGTAACTGGACTTGCCTGACGACAGGCAGATCGTGGGCCTTGTCGATCATCGTTTTGCGCTCGCATCGCCGATGCGACCGAGCGCGACGGCCAAAAAATCAATCTCCAACGCCTGCTGGCCTATCTTTGCATGCAAATCCTTCAGGTCCGGCGTGGCCGCCTGCTTCTCGGCAGCCGTCGCAAAGACACCCGAGGCGTTCTCGAGCAATTGTGTCTTCCATTGCGTAATCTGATTCGGATGAACGTCAAACTTCTCTGCTAACGCAGCCAGCGTCTCATCGCCCTTGAGGGCGGCAATCGCCACTTTGGCCTTGAAGGCGGCTGTGTGGTTACGGCGGGGTCTTCTCATTGCTTCTGCTCCTAGGCAGGCGATTTCCATCGCCCATTGAAGCAGAGATTTCACTTAACTCGATGTCCGGATTCGCGGAACCACCTCTATCCGGCCAGGTGCCGAAAATCGAGACAGCGGAAAACCCGGTCAACTGAATTGCCTCGTGGCGCGTTTACGCTATAACGAAGCCATGTACCGGATATTCCTGCCCCTTCTGGCTGGCCTGCTGCTCACCCAGCCGGCCGGCGCCGAAATCTACAAATGCCGCCTGCCGAGCGGCAAGACAGAGATTTCAAACTCGCCCTGCTCCGGTGGCAGCGGCACACTGGCCGTACGCCCCGACGAGGCAGTATCCGAGACGAACCGCCAGCAGGCCGAGCGCGACGTCGAACGCATGCGCAATTACGTCGAAAAGCGCGAAAACACCCAGCGGGCCGACATCGCAGCCGAGCGGCAGCTCCAAAGCCAGAAACAGGCGGCCACGGTGAATCAGCCACGCAGCTACGGCGACCCCGATGCCTGCCTGCGCGATGTCGCCCAGCGCGCCCTCGAAGCGAACCAGCGGGCACAAATGGAAGCCGAGTGCCGCAATCTGGTGCGTCCGCCCGAGCCACCACAGACCGTTCATGTACCAGTCTATGTGGCACCTCCGGTCTATCCCCACCACCCTCACTATCCGCACCCCCAGCCTCAACCAAAGCCCCCCCAACCGCCGGCGAGCACGCCACCAGGTGGCCAGGGCATGGTTATCTGCGCCCCGGGCAAACCCTGCATACGCTAGTTTTTGCCGCCCGCGCAGGCGAAACCGCCGAAGAAGCCCCCGGCAAGCAGGATTTTTCCGATCATGCCTTCCAGAGGGCCATGATTCGATCATAAAATGCTGCCTGTTCTGTCAGCCATCGGGCGGCCGGACTTCAGGGGGAAACAGGGTGGGAATACTAGATCAGATCCGGGCCTTGCTCGGGCAAAGCGATGCAAAGGACGCAACGCCTACGAACGTCGTCGACAGCGCCGTGGAACGGCGCAAACGAGCCCGTGTCAATGCGCGCGAAGGCACCCGGGTACTTATCGTCGATGACTCCAGAACCATTGTGACGGCACTGAAGAAATTCCTGCGCTCGGCCGGTTACGAAACGCTGGAAGCCCTGGATGCCGAATCCGGGCTGGAGCAACTGCGCGAACACAAGCCGGACCTGATCTTTCTCGACATCGTGCTACCGGGCATGAACGGCTTCGCCGCGCTGCGCGCCATTCGCCGCGACCCGGCAACACGCGACATCCCCGTCATCATGATGAGCGGCAACGAGCAGGCCATGGAGCAATTCTTCGGCACCCGCATCGGGGCGGATGACTTCATGAAAAAGCCGTTCTCGCGTTACGAGATTTTTTTCCGCATCGAGCGCCTGCTTGACGAAAATCTGGTTCCTCGTCGCGCTGTCGCGGGCGAGCAACGGGCCGCCGAGGTCACTGGGGCACACTAAGCTCGGCGCCTCCCCGGCCCGCCTCTGCCAGCCTGAAGACCTCAGGCTGCCGTTTCGTGCTCGCTGCCGTCCTTCTTCTGGCTGCCGAGCGTCAGTTCGGTATTCTCGCTAAGTGCAAAGAAAAAGGCTTCCACCGCCTTGGGATCGCCGGAAGCGGCAAACGTGGTATGGCCGCACGCGCACTGACCCACCCAGATTGCATCAAGGCCGCGCAAACCGCGCGTGCTGACCGGGTTGATCTGCGTCACATCGGCGCTGCAATGGTTGCAGACCAGTTTTTCCGGGCGTGTCGCCTCGACCTTGGCCTGAGCCTGTTCGACCCGCTGTGCCAGCGTGCCACGCTGTTTGGCTTGTCCCATATTCATTTCCCCAATCGATCAAAGGCAAGCAGGATACAGGAGTTTCCTCCCGGCGGAGCCGCTCACCCTCAAACCAGCATGTCGGCAAAGCGGTGGCAACGCCGGCCATCCGCCTTGGCCTGATACATCGCCTGATCGGCACAGCGAATGATGCCCTCCGGCGTGTTGGCCAGTCCCGGTCGGGGAAAAAGACAAATGCCGATGCTGGCGCTCAGTTCATGCTTTCCCGGAAGCTCCGGAATCGGCTGCTCGATCAGCGCGATCAGCTTTTCCGCCAAATGCCTTGCACTGTCGCAAGAGCCGATATCCTGTACCAATACGAAAAACTCGTCGCCGCCAATGCGCGAAATGGTATCCGTCTCACGCATCACCGATTCGAGCCGACGGGCAACGCTGCGCAGGACAATGTCGCCGTGGTCGTGCCCCAGGCGGTCGTTGATGCTCTTGAAGCCATCCAGATCGATGAAAAACCCCGCATGGCGCGCCTGATCCCGCCGTGCCAGCGCCAGCGCCTGGTTGATGCGGTCGTCGAGCAAGTCGCGGTTGGGCAACCCGGTCAGGCGATCATGCAACGAACGGTTCAAGTGCAACTGACGCTCTTCCTCGAGTTGCATCTCGCGTAAAAAGAGCTGCCGACGGTAGAACTCGGCCAGGTAGCCGGCGGCCCCGCCAATCAGATTGGCCGAGACCAGGAAAAAATTCTGGCTGAGCAGCACCGCCTCGGGAAAGTCTCGAATTACGCCAAACAGAAGGTTATAGAGAATCAGGACTGCAACATTGATCAACAACGCATGGATAAAGCGGGTACCCAGCAGGTTGTAGGTATAGAACGTTGCCAGCATCATGCCCGGAAAGCAGTAGGCAGCGCTCTCGAGGGGCAGGCGCCACAGCATGGCGATCAGGCCCAGCGCGGCCGACAGGCCGACCAGCCCGAGCGGTAGCTGGTTGTACCTTTCGAACCACGGCAGATAGCTCAGGATGAGCACGCCAGCCGGGACAATCAGCGCCAGCACGCGAACCTGCCACACCTCGTCGAGCAGATCCGCCGGAACGAAGAGGTGATCCACTGCACCGTAAAGGAAATAAATGATGGTGCCCAGAATGATCGCCGCCCGCCCCTGCAAACGGAGTCGCGGCAAGATGTGGCGCACGAAAGCCATCTCCGTTGCGGAGTCATGAAATCCGAGCGTCAGCAGGTTCATTCTTGTCATTATCGACGCGCCTAGATCGATCTCTTGTCGGGTGTTCCCGTCTTCTTGGTGGCGGGACACGAAGGCCACAATAGCACTGTGACCAGCCGGAATAGCGCGAGTTTCCCCAATATCGCAAGCCCGGCCGATGTGGCAATATGCCGGAATGCATGCATTGCCCCATCTTGCCGCGGTCGACTGGCTGGCGTTAATCGTCTTCTTTGCCTGCTGGGCCGGTTACGCCTGGTTTTCCGAACATAGCCGCCGTGGCGCCCGCGGGCTGATCGGCAGCAGCCAGCAGTACCGCCTGCTGTGGGCCTACCGCATGCTGGAACGCGATATACGGGTGATGGATTCCACGCTGATCGGTAACCTTGTCAATTCGGTCTCGTTTTACGCCAACACCACCATCTACATCATCGCCGGCCTGGTCGCGGCCTTGGGCGCGGCGGACAAGCTCCTCAGCGTCACCGCCGACCTGCCTTTCGGCGGCGCCGGCAACCGCGAGTTGCTCGAGGTCAAGCTGATGCTGCTGCTCGCCAGCTTCGTCTTCGCCTATTTCAAGTTCACCTGGTCATTGCGCCAATTCAACCTGCTCTCCATTCTCGTCGGCGCCGCGCCGCTGGGCAAAGCAGGCGAAGCCGGCATCGATGCTTATGCACGGCGCCTGGCCGGCGCCAACAATCTGGCGGGCGACGACTTCAACCGGGGCATCCGCGCCTATTATTTCGGCCTAGCCGCCTCCGGCTGGCTGCTCAGCCCGCTCGTGCTCGCCGCGCTCGCGCTGGCGGTACTCGTCGTGCTCTACCGGCGCGACTACCAATCGGCAACGCTGGCCGTGCTCAGCACCCCGGACTGAACCCGTGCGCACCGCCTTCTCAGCCGCCGGCATCGGCTACGGCTTGCTGGCCTATGGCATCTGGGGATTTTTTCCGCTCTATTTCAGGCAGTTGTCGCACGTTCCACCGATGGATGTCCTGTCGCATCGCGCCGTCTGGGCCTGCGTCTTCGTCGGCCTGCTACTGACGCTGCGCGGCCGCTGGGCCAATGTGGCCGCCATCCTCAAAACGCCGCGGCAGCTGGGCATGTTGGCGCTGGCCGCTCTTCTGGTTGGCAGCAACTGGCTGGTTTTCCTGTGGGCCGTGGCCAACCAGCAGGTTGTCGCCTCCAGCCTCGGCTACTTTCTGACGCCGCTGGTCAATATCCTCCTTGGCCTGCTGGTACTCAAGGAAAGGCTCAATCGCCTCGAATGGCTCTCGGTCGCACTGGCGGTCATCGCTCTTGGCAACGAGGTGGCGACGCTGGGCAGCCTGCCCTGGGTATCCCTCTTCCTCGCCGGCACCTTCGGCACCTACGGGCTGGTCCGCAAGCAGGTGCCGGTCGATGCGCTATCCGGCCTGTGGCTGGAAACCCTGTGCATGCTGCCGGTGTGCGGCCTCTACGCACTCTGGATGGCGCAAGCCGGCCATCTCGTCTTTGCCGTCGATTCCGCGTCCACCGCCGGCTGGCTGGTCGGCGCCGGGATGCTCACTGCCCTGCCCCTGATGGCCTTCGCCGCCGCCACGCAGCGTCTCGACCTGGCCACCGTCGGCATGCTGATGTACATCAATCCGACCATGCAGTTCCTGACGGCCATCTACCTGTTCGACGAGCCCCTGCAAACGACCCGCCTGATCAGTTTCGGCCTGATCTGGGCCGGCTTGCTCGTCTTCAGCTGGAGCACCTGGCGGAAATACCGGGCGACCGCCTGATGTCGCGTGCCCTCCTGTACACCATCGTTTTCATCGAGGGCTTTTGCTCGCTCGGTGCCGAAGTCATCGCGCTGCGTCGCCTGGTGCCGCATGTCGGCAGTTCCATCGTCGTCACCGCGCCGACCATCGGTTTCTTCCTGCTCGCCCTCGCGCTCGGCTACGCTGCCGGCGCCAAGGTTGCCGCCGACTACCGCCGCATCGTCGCCCGCAATTTCCTGATCTCGGCCCTGCTGGCCGGCGTGGGCTTGGCCGGTGTCAGCGTCGACGGGATGTTCGCCCACCTGCAACCGACCTGGTTTGCCTACCTCTGCTTCGTTGGTGTCGTCCTCTGCCCTCTGGCCTGGCTGCTCGGCCAGACCGTGCCCATCCTGACCAACCTGATGCAGACCCAGCGCAGCGGCGAAGCCAGCGGCATGGCCCTCTATTGGTCGACGCTGGGCTCCTTTCTCGGCTCGCTGTCGCTATCCCTGATCGTCATGCAATGGCTGGGGGTTTCGGCGGCGATCCTGGCTTGCAGCAGCGGCCTGATCGTCGGCGTCCTGCTGCTTTCCGGCCGGCAACCCGGCATGGTGGCCCTGTCACTGGCCACGCTCGTCACGGCCGCCGCGCTGAACTCCCGACAAACGCCCACGGCCGACACCGCCTACGCCGAATACGTAGTCACCGACGTTGAACTCGAAGGACAGCGGAATGCACGCGCCTTCATGGTCAACAAATCCCTCGCCTCGCTGCTCGACGACAGCGAACCGCCCCATTACACGCGCTATATCCAGCATCTGCGCAAGATCCTGCTCGACGATCTCGGCTACCGGGAGCGGGATATCCTGGTCCTGGGCGCCGGCGGCTTTACGCTGTCACACCGTGAACCGTCCAATCACTACACCTATGTCGATATCGATCCGAAAATCCGCGACATCGCCGAACGGCACTTCCTGCATGGCACAGCGCGCGGTGAATTCATCGCCGACGATGCCCGGCGCTTCGTAGCCACCACCGAACACCGTTTCGATGCTGTCGTCGTCGATGTCTATAGTTCGCACACCTCGATCCCCAGCCACCTGATCACTCTTGAGTTCTGGGCCAGCGCCCGCAAGGTCCTGAAACCCGATGGCGTTCTTCTCGCCAACCTGATTCTCGATGGCAAGCTGGAAACCCCCTACGCCCGCAGCCTGCTGCACACGATAGAGCGCGTATTCGGGCGTTGTGCCGTAGACGTGCTGCACAAGGGAAAGCCGCTGGCCAACGTCGAAGTAGCCTGCTTCGCCAGCAGCCAGCCCGGCGACCAGGGCGTCTATAGCGACGAAATAAACCGGGCCGATGTGGATCGTGCGCGTGCGCGCTAAGCCACCACGACTGCCTGACGGCGCCTGAAGCCCAATAGCGCGTTCGCGGCCAGCGCCGCAAGAACCAGCAGGCCACCGCTCAGGACCTGCGACGAGGGCGTTTCCCCACCCCACAACCAGGCCCAGGTAACGCCGAAAACGACCTCCAGAAGCCCGAGCAGGGCGATCTCGGCGGCCGGCAGTTGGCGGCTCAAGCGTACGACCAGCAGGCAGGGCAAGGCCAGCTGCACCACCCCGAGCAAAGCCAGCAAACCGACATCGTGCAGCGAGGCCTGCACGGGCCAGGCCAGTGGCAAGCTGGTCAGCGCCGACAGGCACGCCCCGATGAGCACCGCCGGCATCATGTCGACACGCTGCCGCTGCCCAGCCCCCTGCAGCAAGGTCCAGTTAGCGGCACCGGCCAGCGCCACGCAGCCCGCCACCAAAACGCCGGCCAACGAGAATCCAGGCCCGGCCTCGCCGGCAAACATCCACGCCACCCCGAAACCGGCCACGAAAATCGCCAGCCACGTCGCCCCAGGCAGGACATACCCCAGGAAGATACGGGAGAACACGGCCGTCACCAACGGCCCCAAAGCCATCATCACCAGCACATTGGCGACACTGGTCAGGGTCAGTGCCAGCATGAAGGCCGTAAACATCACGGCCCAGCACATGCCGGACATCCACAACCAGCGATCGCCCTGGCGCAAGGCATTCCAGAGGCCGGCGCCCTTGGTGGCAAGCAGACCGAGCAACAGGCAAAGGGCCGTGGAGAAACTTCGCCAGAAGGTGACCTCGAAACCACGCGCCGCTTCGAGATGGCGTGTGACAACGCCGGCGATGCTCCAGAGGAGCGTCACCACCACCATCAACACCATGGCCCGGCGGTGCGTCATCGCTCAGGAGAGGCGGCGTCTGGCCTCGAACAGGCAAACCCCGGCCGCCACCGACACATTGAGACTCTCGACACTGCCATGCATGGGAATCTTGACCAACTGGTCGCAATTTTCACGGGTCAGACGGCGCATGCCCTCGCCCTCGGCGCCCATCACCCAGGCGGTCGCCTTGGGCCATTCGGCCGCGTAAAGATCGTGCTCCGCCTCGCCGGCCGTACCGACAACCCAGATGTCACGTTCCTGCAGTTCGCGCAGCGTGCGCGCCAGGTTGGTAACCATCACGTAGGGAACCGTTTCGGCGGCCCCGCAGGCCGTCTTGGCCGCCACATCGGTCAGGCCGACCGCCCGATCCTTGGGCGCGATGACGGCATGGACGCCGGCGGCGTCGGCCACACGCAGGCAGGCGCCGAGATTACGGGGGTCGGTAATGCCATCGAGGACGAGCAGGAAAGCCGGCTCCGCCAGCGTATCGAGTACGTCGTCGAGGTGGGCCACCTTGCGCCCACCCTCGATGCGCGCCACCACGCCCTGGTGCTTGCCATCTGGCGCCATGCCGTCAAGCCGCTTGCCGTCGGTCGCAATGACACGAATGCCCTGCAGCTCGGCATGCTGGAGGAGATCGCGGGCGCGCGCATCCTGGCGCGTCGCATCGACCATGATTTCCTTGATCGAGCCCGGGTCGTGGCGAAGTTTGGAGATAACGGCGTGAAAACCGTAGATCAGGCGGGAAGTCATGGCTGCTTTCAAAATTCGGGATGGCGGATTCTACCGCGCCGCACGCCCCGCCCGGAAACCTCGGGCAGTCGACGATCAACGGTCGATCGACTGGAGCTGCGGTTCGTAGCGAGCAATCCAGCGCAACAACAACATGTCGTGCAGCGCAATGTGATTGGTGATCCAGCGCCCCAGCAAAGCCTCGAGTTCCCGAATGCGTGACACGACATGCGAAGAATCGAGCGCTGAAACGATCTGCTGCACCTTGGCCGCAATTTCCGCATGATCCTCGATATGCGCCTCGCAAACCGCCCGATCGATCACCAGCAGCATGGAATTGCGAATGATTTCCTCTTCATTCTTGAAATGATCGAGAATGAAAGCAAACACGTCCCCCAACAGGCCGACCAGATTGTTTTCGCAACTTTCCTGCTGCAACCTGCCGCAAGAGCTGCAGTTCTCGAAATCCGTCACGCTCTTGCAAACCCGCTGCAGATTCGCGATGGCATCGATCAGGAAACGATGCTCCATGTCGATCAAGCGGTGCCCGGTAACCAGCTGGGGCGGCAAGACCCCCGTGCTCCGCCAGTACGCAACAATGTCCGGAAGCTCGCCGACGGCCAATCCTTCCACGGATGGGACCGGAGCCGTTCTTTGCTTCGTCATTGCTGCGCCTCCCAATGCAAACGATACATTCTATGCGTAATTACGCAGAATCAATGTAAAAAAAGTCAATTTAACCATTGGCTGAACAACCCGCCCCGCTCACCTGTCGTTTTTTAGCCTTTACGGGCAGTTGCACGCGACACTCAGGTTTTGAGCGATACTGCCGATAATGATCCATCGGCATGAAACGGGAGATCAGGTGCTTTCGGAAAACCAGAAACGCTGGGGTGTCGATCAATGGGCTGCCTATTTGAGCAACCATGAACTGCCTTGCATGCCGCGCTCAAAAACGCGCCTAATCGAACTGGAAGCCGCGCAGGGCGAAAAATTGGCAGCGCGCGACTTGGCCGACATTGCCGCGGCCGACCCTTTCCTCTGCCTGCGACTGTTGCGGGAAGCCGAAGCGCATCGCGTCCAACGCCTTGGTCACGACACAACAACGCCGCTCGCCGCCGTCATGCAGTTGGGAACAGACACTTTCCACAAACTGTTGCTGAACTGCCCGGAAACAGACGAATCGGCATCCGGGCTGGCCGAATGTGAAGCGCGCTCCCATATCGCCAGTCGGCTCGCCCTGCGCTGGGGAACAGCACGTGCCGACATCTCTCCCGACGAAATCGCAATGGCGGCCCTGCTGTCCGAGACAGGCGAACTGCTGCTCTGGTCGTTTGCTCCCGATGTTCCCAAAAATGCCCTTGCTGCATTGCGCTCCGGGCAATCGTCACGCTCCATCCAGGCCCAGCTCGACACCTGCGGTTTCCGCTTCAAGGATCTGACCCTGAAGTGCGCCACCATCTGGCATCTTCCATCCCTGTTAACCCAGTTGATTCGCGGCATCGACAACACGCGCTCCAGCCTTTCACGGCTGTGCGTCGACACTGCCCGGCACATCCTGTCCGAGGGAAGCACCAGTCCGGCCCTCCCCTCGGATATCGCCGAAGCCAAACAAATCATCCCCGGCGCCACACTTGAGTGGCTGGCGGAACAGCTGCCGGGCATTGATGAAGCGCAAATCCCCCTCATTGTCGCCAAGGCAGCGGACCTGCTCGACCCCACCCATCATTGACGACGAAATCATCGTCACCGTCGCTTCGAGGGCACCTTGGCAGAAGTTTTCCGGGAGGTCGACTTGGCTTTCGGAGTTGCCATCTTCTTTGACCCTGTCTTCGGCACCGCCTTGGGAGCAGCCTTGGGCGCGACCTTGACAGCCCCCTTGCCCGGCTTCGCCTTTGCAGCCGGCTTGGCCTCAGCCTTGCGTAACGATGCTGTAACCTTCGGCGCGTAAGCCTTGGACACAGGCTTCTTCGCGGCCGGCCCTCGCGCCTCCTGAGCCAACACAAAATCGATGCGGTTTGACTCCAGGTCGGCCCTGACCAATTTGACACGTACCCGGTCGCCCAGACGGAAGCGCTGCCCCGTCCGCTCGCCCAGCATCTGGTGCTTGATGTTGTCGAACTGGAAATAATCAGAACCCAGTTCGGAGACATGCACCAGGCCTTCGATGTAGATGGTGTCGAGCGCCACGAAGATGCCGAACGCCGTCACCGCCGAGATCGTTCCGTCGAATTCCTCGCCGATACGCTCCTTCATGAAGAAGCATTTCAGCCAGTTCTCGACATCGCGCGTCGCCTCGTCGGCCCGGCGCTCGGTCGCCGAGCATTGCAGGCCGATATCGTCCCATTCGCGCTCCGGAACGTACTTCTCACCGGCCAGCACGGCCTTGATGGCGCGATGGACGAGCAGATCGGGATAGCGCCGGATCGGCGAGGTGAAATGGGTGTAATGCTCGTAGGCCAGGCCGAAGTGGCCAACATTGTCCGGGCTGTACATCGCCAGCTTCAGCGAACGCAGCATCACCGTCTGCAAGAGCTGGAAATCCGGCCGCTGCTTGACCTTCTCGAGCAGGATGCCGTAATCCTTGGCGCGTGGATCATCGCCACCGCCCAGGGCAAGGCCGAATTCGCCGAGGAAGGCGCGCAGATTCTGCAGCTTGTCCTCGGACGGGCCTTCGTGGATGCGATACAGGCAGGTCTGCTTGTTCTTTTCCAGGAAGGCCGAGGCACAGACGTTGGCGGCCAGCATGCATTCCTCGATGATGCGGTGGGCGTCGTTGCGCACGACCGGCACGATGTTCTCGATCTTGCTCTGCTCGTCGAACAACATCATCGTCTCGGTCGTCTCAAAATCGATGGCGCCGCGTTCGGCCCGCGCCTTGTGCAAAGCACCGAACAGTTTGTAGAGGTTTTGTACATGCGGTAGCACGGCCTGATGTACATCCGTTTCCGGCTTTTTCTCGCCGGACAGCCATGACCACACCAGGTTATAGGTCAGCCGGGCATGCGAGCGGAAAACCGCCGGGTAGAAGCGGTACTTGCCGATCTTGCCTGCGGCGCTGATATCCATGTCGCAGACCATGGCCATCCGCTCGACATCCGGGTTCAGCGAACAAATGCCGTTCGACAACTTCTCCGGCAGCATGGGGATGACACGGCGCGGGAAATACACCGAATTGCCGCGCTCCAGCGCCTCCTTGTCGAGCGCCATGCCCGGCTTGACGTAATGCGACACGTCGGCAATGGCCACCACCAGCCGCCAGCCACGGCCCTTCTTCTCGCAGAACACCGCGTCGTCGAAGTCGCGCGCCGTCTCGCCGTCGATGGTGACCAGCGGCAGTTCGCGCAGATCCTCACGCCCCTTGAGGTCGGTCTTGCGCACCTTGTCCGGCAGCTTCTTGTTTTCTTCCAGCGCCGCCCGCGAAAACTCGAACGGCAGGTCGTGCTTACGCAGCGCGATCTCGATCTCCATACCCGGGTCGGCGTAGTTGCCGAGCACCTCGATGATCTTGCCGATGGGTCGCGAATACTTGCTCGGCTGCTCGATGATCTCGACCATCACCACCTGCCCGGACTGCGGCTTGTCCTTCGTTTTCTTCTCCGGCGGCACCAGGATGTCCTGCGAAATGCGCTTGTTCTCGGGCACTACGACGACCACACCGTGTTCGACGAAAACCCGGCCGACCACCCGCGTATTCACCCGCTCGGTCACTTCGACGATGCTGCCCTCCGGGCGCCCCTTGCGATCGATGCCGGTGACCCGGACCAGCGCCCGGTCGCCATGCAGCACCTTGCCCATCTGGTGCTGGTCGAGAAAGATGTCGGCGCTGCCGTCATCGGGTATCAGGAAGCCGAAACCGTCCGGATGCCCCTGGATCTTGCCCGGCGTCAGGCTGGCCCGCTCGGGCAGGATATAGGCGCCCTTGCGGTTGCGCATCAACTGGCCTTCTCGCTCCATGGCCCCCAGGCGACGTTGGAACATCTCGCGCTCGCTACCGGCGATATCGAGCAATTCGGTCAATTCGATGAAACTCAGCGGTCGCCCTTCATCGGCGAGAATCTGCGAGACATACTCACGCGACGGCAGCGGGAATTCATAACGCGCCAGCTCGCGCTCCAAAAATGGATCGGCTCGACGGACCTTGGATAGCTTCTTTCTTGACATTAACGGTATTTCCTCTAGAATGCGCGCTCTTCGCACCTGTGCCCAGGTGGCGGAATTGGTAGACGCACTAGTTTCAGGTACTAGCGGGTAACTCCGTGGGGGTTCGAGTCCCTTCCTGGGCACCAGCGATTTTGATGAAAGGCTTCGAGCGATCGAAGCCTTTTTTCTTTTCGGCTCCCGCCGAACGACTGCGCGAATTGTCTCACAGCGCCTGCGAAAACCCCGAATCCAATATCGGCACGAAAAATGTTTACAGCCAGCGAAAATCATGTAAAATGCGCGCTCTTCGCACCTGTGCCCAGGTGGCGGAATTGGTAGACGCACTAGTTTCAGGTACTAGCGGGTAACTCCGTGGGGGTTCGAGTCCCTTCCTGGGCACCAGCGATTTTGATGAAAGGCTTCGAGTGATCGAAGCCTTTTTTCATTTCCGGGCATGACTTTCCCATATCCCATCAGCAGCGGTAACAATTGCTAACAAATGGGTACACAGCACCGGTAATCGCCCGCCGGGGCGATGCGTTATTCGGCTTGTCCAAACGACAATCACGAGCCGAATCATGAAGAAGACCGTCACCCTCTGCCTGGCTGCCACCCTGGCCATGACTATCAATACGTCAGCCCTGGCTGACTGGGGACACCACCGCGGTGATTTCCGCCCGCCTATGCATGGACACCACCATCATCGTGGCGGCGGCTGGGTTGGCCCGGCAGCGGTACTCGCCATTGCCGGCATGGCCATCGGCGCGGCGGCCTACAACAACGCCTACGCTGCGCCGGCACCGGTCTATGCCGCACCGGTTTACACCCCACCAGCCCCGGTCTATATCGCTCCGCCGGCTCGTAGCGGCGCCTGGTATTACTGCATCTCATCCGGGCAGTACTACCCCTACACCAATGCCTGCCCGGAAGGCTGGCAAGCCGTACCAGCCCGCTGAAAAGAAAACGGGCCCGCAGGGCCCGTTGTGTTACATGCAAGCAACCCTCTCCTACTTGAACGGGTGCTGCTTGAGAATGGTTTCGTCGCGCTCCGGGCCGGTCGACACGATGGCGATCGGTACTTCACACAGCTGCTCCAGGCGGTTCAGGTAAGCCTGGGCGTTGACCGGCAAATCTTCCCAGCGCTTGACGCGGAAGGTGGTTCCCTCCCAGCCCGGCATCGTTTCGTAGATAGGAACGCAACGCGCCACATCGTCGGCACCGATCGGCAGCAGGTCGACGATCTTGTCACCCAACTGATAGCCTGTGCAGATCTTGATTTCCTTCAAGCCATCAAGCACATCGAGCTTGGTGATGCACAGCCCGGTCAAGCCATTGATACGGGCCGAACGGCGCAGCAGGGCAGCATCGAACCAACCGCAGCGGCGCTTACGCCCGGTTACCGTACCGAATTCCTTGCCCACGCTGAACATCTGGTGGCCCGGTGTACCTTCGGTGTCGATATCCAGTTCACTCGGGAATGGACCGCCGCCAACACGCGTGCAGTAGGCCTTGGTGATGCCCAGCACGTAATGCAGCATTCCAGGACCGATACCGGCACCGGCCGCAGCTTGGCCGGCCACACAGTTGGAGGAGGTAACGAACGGGTACGTGCCGTGGTCGATGTCGAGCAGGGTGCCCTGGGCACCTTCGAACAGCATGTTCTGACCAGCCTTGTTGGCGTCATAGAGCGCAGCAGAAACATCGACAACCAACGGCTTGATGTATTCCGCATCGGCCATCGCCTGATCGTAAACCATCTGGAAATCGACCGGATCGGCTTTGAAATACTGGGTCAGCACAAAGTTGTGATACTCGAGTACTTCCTTCAGCTTCTCGGCAAAACGTTCCGGATGGAACAGGTCATAGACGCGCAGGCCACGGCGGGAAACCTTGTCCTCGTATGTCGGCCCAATGCCCTTGCCGGTCGTGCCGATCTTCTTGTCTGCGCACTTGGCACCCTCACGCGCTTTATCGATGGCCGAGTGGTACGGCAGGATGATCGGACACCCCGGACTGATCTTCAGGCGCGAACGGACGTCGATGCCCCCCTTTTCCAGCTCGGCGATTTCGGAAATCAGGTGATGGATGTCGAGCACGACGCCGTTGCCGATGTAGCAATCGACGCCGTCACGCACGATCCCGGACGGGACCAGGTTCAGCTTGTAGACATTTTCGCCGACAACCAGTGTATGGCCGGCATTGTGGCCGCCCTGGAAACGCACGACCCCGCTGGCGTGATCGGTCAGCCAGTCGACGATCTTGCCCTTCCCCTCGTCGCCCCACTGGGTACCCACCACGATGACATTCTTGGCCATTTTCTAGTCCTCTTGTATTGCTTCAATAATCCAGTGTTCGCCGACCAGAACCAACTTCCGGTCACAGAACGGTCCTTCGCAGGCGGTTTCTCCCGGCAGCAGCTCAACGACAATCTCGCCCTGCTCGCGCAATGCGGCGATGTGCGCCGCCAAACGCCCCCCATCCTTAAGGACATGCGGGGCCAATATGGCACCAGCAACCATGCCGGCCGGCACCAAGCGCGCCACCTCACGCAAATCCATCGAAAATCCTGTAGCCGGACGAGCTCTTCCAAACGCCTTACCAGCGCCGTCATAACGCCCGCCCGACGCGATCGCTGCCGGATAACCGGTGCAATAAGCTGCAAATATCACACCATTGTGGTAGTGATAGCTGCGCAGATCCGATAGATCAAATGAAAGCGGCAAGGCTGGCACCTGCGCCGCGATATGACGCAAGCTCTCCAATGCCGTGCGAATGGCCGGCAAATCCGGCAAGACCCGTGCAGCTTCGTCAATCACCTCCACACCACCGTAGAGATACGGCAAACGCTGCAGCGCCTCGCGGTAAGGCGATGGGACATCAGCGCAAGCATCGGCCAGCCCGGGCACGTCCTTGGACTGCAGCAGACTGAGCAGCTTTTCCTCTGACTCCTGCGGCAGACCGGCCGCCTCGATCAAGGCCCGGAAGATACCAACATGCCCCAGATCAATGCGGCTGAGCGGCAACTTGACCTTGTCGAAAGCCCCCGCCATCAGTCGAACCACTTCCAGGTCGGCGGCGATGTCGGCATAGCCGTAGAGTTCGGCACCGATCTGCAGCGGCTCACGGCTGGCGGAAATCGTCGCCGGCAACGTGTGCAAGACGCTGCCGCAATAGCACAAGCGCGTGACCCCTTGACGGTTGAGCAAATGGGCATCGATACGCGCCGCCTGCGGCGTGATATCGGCGCGCACACCCAACGTGCGACCTGAGAGCTGGTCGACCAACTTGAAGGTACGCAAGTTGAGATCCTGAGCGGTACCGGTCAGCAGCGAATCGAGATATTCCAGCACCGGCGGCATGACCAGTTCAAAGCCACGACCGCGGAAGTGATCAAGCACCGTGCGGCGCAAACGCTCAATGCGAGCGGCCTCTGCGGGGAGCGCATCGGCTAGGTATTCGGGTAACAGCCAGTTCATGAGAAAAGCATCAGGAGGATCAGACCGATCAGCATCGACGTCAGACCGACGAAGCGAATCTGCCCATCCGAAAATTGAATAAGGCGGCGAAATGTTTCACGCCAGGCAGCCGGCGCGATGAAGGGCATGGCGCCTTCGAGCACCAGCATCAGCGCGAAGGCGAGAAGCAGCGTCGAGGTCATTTGGCCTTATCGTTTCCACGTCCGGTACTCTTCATGTACTTGAAGAACTCTGAACTCGGCTCAACGACCAGCACGTCGCTTCTGTTCTTGAAGCTGCCACGATAGGCCTCTAGGCTGCGATAAAAGGCGTAGAACTCCGGATTCTGACCAAAGGCCTGGGCATAGGTCGCGGTTGCCTTGGCATCGCCTTCGCCCTTGATCTTCTGGGCGTCGCGATAGGCTTCGGCAACAATGATTTCGCGCTGGCGGTCTGCATCGGCGCGAATCTTCTCGGCCTCGGCGGAACCTTCGGAGCGCAGCTCGTTGGCCACACGCTTGCGCTCGGCTTCCATGCGGCGATAGACCGCTTCGCTGACCTCGGTCGGCAGTTCGACACGCTTGAGACGAACATCAACGATCTGCACGCCAATCTTGCGCGCGTCGGCATCAGCTTTTTCGCGCATGTTGTCCATGATCTTCTCACGCGCTCCGGAGACAACATCATGCACCGTACGCTTGCCGAACTCCTCGCGCAAACCGGCATTGACGGTCTGGTTCAGGCGGGTTTTGGCCCGCGACTCATCGCCGCCTACCGAGATGTAATACAGCTTGGGATCGACAATGCGCCACTTGATGTAGGAATCGACCAGAACATTCTTCTTCTCCGAGGTGATGAAACGCTCCGGTTCGGCGTTGTCCAGTGTGATGATGCGCTTTTCGAAATAGCGCACGTTCTGAACCATCGGCACCTTGAAATAGAGGCCCGGCTCGGAAATCGCCCGCTTGACCTCACCAAGCTGGAAAACCAGTGCGTACTGACGCTGGTCGACAGTGAACATCGACATGGCCAGAACCACCAGTACGGTCGCGACCAGCGCGCCCACAAAATTCATGCGCGAGCTCATCAACGCCCCTCCCGATCACGCGAACGCAACGAACCGTCGCGCGAAGTAGATGAATACGAACCGCCTCCGACCTTGGGCGCGGCCTCCAGTTGCGGCGGCGCATCCGACGACAACGGGGCGGATGGGCGAGCGGTGGAAGGAGCCACCGAAGCTTCCGGTGCCGCCTGGGCAGCCGTTGCCGCTGCGGTGGCCTGCATCAGCTTGTCTAGCGGCAGGTAGAGCAGATTGCCCTGCCCCTTGGCATCGACCAGCACCTTGCTGGTATTAGCGAAAATCTGCTGCATGGTGTCGAGATACATGCGCTGGCGCGTCACTTCCGGCGCCTTGGCATATTCGGCCACCACCTGCTTGAAGCGCGATGCATCGCCCTCGGCGGTCGAGATGACGCGCTGCTTGTAGCCATCGGCTTCCTGCAACAAACGGGCGGCCGTACCCTTGGCCTTGGGAATCACGTCATTGGCGTAGGCCTGGCCTTCGTTTTTCTGACGCTCGCGATCCTGGCCGGCCTTGACGGCATCGTCAAAAGCCGCCTGCACTTGCTCGGGTGGCTGGGCATTCTGCATCGTCACCTTGGAAATCAGGATGCCGCTCTGGTAGCGATCCAGGATGTCCTGCATCAGTTTGGCGGCCTGGGTGGCGATCTGCTCGCGACCTTCGTACAGCACGTAATCCATCTTGCTCTTGCCTACGATCTCACGCACGGCGGTTTCGGCGGCCCCCATCACCGCTTCATCCGTCGAGCGGTTATTGAACAGGTAATCGACCGGATCCTTGAGCACATACTGGACGGCGAACTGGATGTTCACGATGTTTTCGTCATCGGTAAGCATCAGCGCTTCCTTGAGCACCTTGTTGCGCTCGCTGCCGCGGTAGCCGATTTCGATGGTACGCACGCCGGTCAGGTTAACCAGCTCATGCGACTGGATCGGATACGGCAAGCGCCAGCGCAGCCCCGGCTCGGTTGCCTCCTTGAAGCTACCGAACTGAAGAACCAGGCCACGCTGCGAGGCATCGACGATATAGAAGCCGGAGGCCAGCCAGACAATCGCCGCCAAGCCAATCAGCAAGCCAATACCGCCTCCGAGGAAGCGCGGGTTGAAATCGATCTGCGGCATGCGCGGACCGTCGCCGCCGCCATTGCCACCGCCTCCGCCACGCTTGTTGCCAAACATGCCGTTCAGTTTGCGATTGAAATCGCGCCAGAGCTCTTCCAGATCGGGAGGTCCATCATTGGGACGGCGCGGGCCGTTGCCACCGGGCTTGTCACCGTTATCGCCACCACGATTGCCCCATTGTGGGTCATTGAGCGACATGAAAATACCTAGGGTCGGAATCATGAATAGTCGGGATTCAGTTAATGTATTCGTTGTGAGCTTCGCGTTCTGCTTCGGTCAAAGCCTTTTGCCGGGCATCGGCCTTGGCACGCGCATATTCGGCCAACGACTCGCGCAATAGATCGAGTCCTTCACCGGAGCGCGCACTGACACGAACGCGCGCGATATTACCATACTCGTCCCGATCGACTCCCCGCGAGGCGTCGGTCAGATCGATCTTGTTCCAGACGACAACTTGCCGAACATGCTCGGCACCAATTTCGGACAACACCTTGTTCACTTCGTTCATCTGCTCATCCCGGGCATGGCTCGCGCTATCGACCACGTGCAACAAAACATCGGCATCGGTCGCCGCTTCCAGAGTCGCATGAAATGCATCGACCAGTGAGTGAGGCAGGTCACGGATAAAGCCTACAGTATCGGAGATCACGATATTGCCGGCGCCAGCAATCCAGAGCTTGCGCGAGGTGGTATCCAGCGTCGCGAACAACTGGTCCGCCGCATAGACTCCGGCATGGGTCAAGGCATTGAAGAGCGTGGATTTTCCGGCATTGGTATAGCCGACCAGCGAAACGCTAAGCACATCACCACGCATTCGGGCCTTGCGCTGCACGCCGCGCTGGCGGGTCAACTTAGCCAGCCTGTCCTTCAGCAACTTGACGCGATTACCCAATAGGCGACGGTCGGTTTCCAACTGCTTTTCACCAGGCCCACGCATGCCAATGCCGCCGCGCTGCCGCTCCAAGTGTGTCCAGCCACGGACCAAACGAGTGGACAAATGCTCCAGTTGAGCCAGTTCAACCTGCAACTTGCCTTCGGCACTGGAAGCGCGCAGCGCGAAGATATCGAGAATCAGGCTGGTGCGGTCGATAACCCTGCACTTCAACGTCCGTTCAAGATTACGCTGCTGCGCAGGGGAAAGATCGTGATTAAAGATCACCAAATCAGCGTTGCCGGCGATCAGCATGGCAGCGATTTCGTCGACCTTGCCTTTACCGGCATAGGTCTTGGGATCAGGAGCATGGCGTCGCCCATGAACCTCGGCTGCCACGACACCACCCGCTGATTCGGCGAGCAGCCTAACCTCTTCCAGTTGATCCTCGAGATCGGGCTGGCCGAAGTCGAGCTGAACGATCACCGCACGTTCGCCGGCGGCTGGTCGTTCAATCATGGGCGTTTCCGGGAGAGAGAAGTGCAGCCCCGCCTGTGTGGCGGGGTGCTATACAGAGGCAGATTATTCGGCCGCCTGTTCCTGCTGGAGGTTGACCGGGCGGGCTGGCACTACCGTCGAAATGGCGTGCTTGTAGACCATCTGGGTAACCGTGTTCTTGAGCAGAACGACGTATTGATCGAAAGATTCGACCTGACCCTGCAGTTTGATGCCGTTCACCAGATAAATAGACACTGGAACATGCTCTCGACGAAGAGCATTGAGGAAGGGGTCTTGTAGAAGTTGCCCTTTGTTGCTCATGGTGTGGACTCCATGGTGGTAGTTGTTATGAGGGTCTTAATGTACCCAAATTTGGGGGGTGATGCCAAAGAATTTGCAGATTATTTCTTGTCTTTGTCGGCAAACGGGTTCTTCGCTGCCACAAACTGGATGCGCAACGGCGTTCCCTGCAGCTTGAACGCCTCGCGGAAAGTATGTTCGAGATAACGGCGGTAACTATCGGTGATGTGATCCACCGCATTACCGTGCACAACGATGATTGGCGGGTTGGAACCGCCCTGATGCGCATAGCGTGGCTTGGGCCGGAACATGTTGTGCTTGGCCGGGGCCTGTTTGGCGACAGCATCAATCAGGACGCGCGTCAGGCGCGGCGTTGACATCTTCGCCATGGCCGCCGAGTAAGCCGCATCAACCGACTTGAAGAGATTCCCTAGACCGATGTTCTCACGGGCCGATACGAAGTGAAATTTGGCGAAATCGAGGAATTTCAGCTTGCGCTGCAGGATCTGCCGAGTCTGCTCGCGGGTATAGGCATCCAGGCCATCCCACTTATTGACGGCAACGACCAGAGCCCGCCCCGACTGCACGACGAAGTCGGCAATATGGGCATCCTGGTCGGATACATCGGCCTGGGCATCGACCATCAGGATCACGACATTGGCATCCTCGATGGACTTCAAGGTCTTGACCACCGAGAACTTTTCGATTGCCTCGAAAACCTTGCCTCGTTTGCGCATGCCGGCCGTGTCGACGAGCACATACTTGCTGCCGCCGCGCTCGAAATCGATCTCGATGGAATCCCGGGTCGTACCCGGGGCATCGAAGGCGATGACACGCTCTTCGCCGAGCAAGGTGTTGATCAGCGTGGACTTGCCGACGTTGGGACGACCGACAATGGCGACCCGAACGGCGTCCGAATGCCATTCATCATCTTCCGGTTCGGGAAAGCTCTCCAGCGCCATTTCGACCAACCCGCGGACACCTTCCCCATGCGAAGCAGAAATGGCGTTCGGTTCGCCCAGCCCTAACTCATGGAAATCAGCCTCGACCATGCCGGCATTCATACCTTCAGCCTTGTTGACCGCAACAAAGACAGGGCGATCGATGCGGCGCAGCTTGTTGGCGATCTCCTTGTCGTGCGGCGTCAGGCCGGTACGACCATCGACAACGAAAATGATGGCATCGGCTTCGGCAATCGCCTGCTCGGTCTGCCGAGCCATTTCGTGGAGGATGCCATCCTTGACCAGCGGTTCGAAACCGCCGGTATCGACAACCAGATAAGGCTTTTTGCCCAGCTTGCCATGACCGTAGTGGCGATCGCGAGTCAGGCCCGGCATGTCGGCGACGATGGCGTCGCGCGACTTGGTCAGGCGGTTGAACAGCGTGGACTTGCCGACATTGGGACGGCCAACCAGAACGAGCGTAGGTTTCATTGCACCTCGAATGCGCGGACATCGCCACCGGTGGTTTGCACCAGCACAGCGGAACCCAACGCTTGCAGCGGCGCGCGAACCGGCGTGCCATCGGTTTTCTGGCGTGCTGCGAAGCTGCCATCTTCACGCGAGAGGAAGTGGATGATTCCTTCGCCATCCGCCACGGTCACCAGGCCACGACGAATGACAGGTGCCGACAAACGGCGGTTCTTCAGCTTATCCTGCTTCCACAGGCTGCTGCCGGACAGGCGATCCAGGCCGTAAACGATCCCCTTGTCGTCGGTGATAAACAGATAACGACCATCCATGACCAGACCGCTGACCGACGAAATGTCACGCGACCAGACCATGGCACCGCCTTGCCCCATGTCGAAGCAGGCGACCCTCCCCTGGAAGGCCACGGCGCAAATCTGGCGGCTGTCGACCACCGGCGTAGCCACAACATCGGCAACGCGATCCAGTTCGGTTGCCCCCTTGGGTGAAGCGACCGCCCCCTCCCAGACCGGTGCACCGTTCTGCAAGGCGAGCGCGACCAACTTGCCGCCAGGGTAACCAACAAACAGATAGCGATCGGCAAAAACCGGCGACCCGGCGCTACGCACGGAAAGCGGCGGGGTTGCACGCTGGTAGGCCCACTTTCGACCGCCATCGAGGGCATCGAACAGGAATACCTGATTGTCACCACTCTTCACGGCAACGCCTTCGTCGCCGACCACCGGAGCAGCGAGAATTTCACTCGACGCCTTGGTCTTCCAGGCAAGCTTGCCATCGTCGGAAGAAAAGGCCAGAACGTCTCCCTTCGGAGTTCCTACCACGACCAACTTGCTATTGGCACCCACCCCTGCCGACAAGGGCTGCCCGGCATCAATTTTCCAGACAACCTTGCCATCCTCTATCCGGCTGATCGTTCCCTTGGCGCTAGCAGCGTACACCGCGCCCTCGACAACGGCTGGCGTGAAGACATAGTC
Organism: Dechloromonas sp. ARDL1; assembly: GCF_051122455.1. Taxonomy (NCBI): domain Bacteria; kingdom Pseudomonadati; phylum Pseudomonadota; class Betaproteobacteria; order Rhodocyclales; family Azonexaceae; genus Dechloromonas; species Dechloromonas sp. ARDL1. The sequence goes on along the minus strand of NZ_CP168939.1, from coordinate 696,762 downwards.
TCCGGCTTTTCCAACGTTGGCTGACCACAGCATACGGATATCCGCAGTTGTCTTGATCGGCGTCAGTGGCGGCATTTTGGGTGCTGAACTGGAAAACGGGTTGATCGCATCCAGACCGTCGGAAATAGTAGCGCAGCCGCCCAGCAAGAGGCCGGCGGCGGCAAGCAAGGCAGCAATGCGGCGCGACATCAGGCAGCCTCGCCCAAGCTATCGAGCTTCTGCTGCAGCAGTTCGCGGCCAGCCGACTGCTTGTCGGTCATTTTCTCCAGTGCCAACTTGTAGGCAGCGCGCGCCTCGGCCTTTTTCCCCTGAGCGGTGAGCACATCACCCTTCAGTTCGAGGAAGCGCGTATCAAACGCTGCCGCATGGCCAGCTTCAAGTTGCTTCAGGGCTTCATCGTAAGCCTGTTCGTCAAGCTGCACGGCAGCCAGACGCAGACGGGCGAGATCACGAATTTCGTTCTTGCCATTTTCAGCAACCCAGGCCAATTGAGTCTTGGCAGTCTTCAGATCGCCAGCGTCAAAAGACTGCTTGGCGGCAACCATGGCGCCCAGTGCGGCATAGGTGGTGCGACCGAATTTTTCGGCCAGCTCAGCAGAAGCTGCCTTCACTTTCTGAGCATCACCCACGGCAGCCGCCTGTTCGAGAACACCATAGACTGCCGCTGCCTTGGCCGACTGGCCACCCTGATACCAGTTCCACCCCTGCCAGCCGACTACAGCCAGCGAAGCAGCCATGACCACCCCGGTGACAAGGTTGCCATACATCTTCCACCAGGTTTTCAGGGTGTCTATCTGTTCCTGTTCTTCGAGGTCGTAATGCGCCATGCTGCTTATTCCTCTTCGTCCGAATCAATCAATTGGCCGATGATGGCTTCGGCCAGGTCATCGACTTTCAGTTTACGTTGTTCCACGCCCTCTTCGCGCAGCGACTTCAACTGGGCTTCGCCGGTGGCCGCCTCGTCGTCACCGATAACCACGGCGAAGGTGGCACCGCTGCCGTCGGCCTTCTTCATCTGCGACTTGAAGGAGCCGCCGCCACAGTGCAGCAGCACGTTGATACCTTGGTCGCGCAGACCCTCGGCAACACGGAAGGCCAAGCGTGCCGCGTCATCGCCCTGATGGACGACATAGACATCCGGCGCCGGGCTGGCCGGTTCGCCGCCCGACTCCTTGATCAGCGCGATGAGGCGCTCGACACCCATGGCGAAACCACAGGCCGGGGTCGATTTGCCGCCCAGTTGTTCGACCAGGCCGTCATAGCGACCGCCGGCACAGACAGTGCCCTGAGCGCCGAGTTTGTCGGTGACCCATTCGAAGACGGTCAGGTTGTAGTAATCGAGACCGCGCACCAGGCGCGGGTTGATGACAAACGGCACGCCGGCATCGCGCAGCACGCGCTGGACGCCCTCGAAGTGGGCCAGCGAGGCTTCGCCAAGATAGTCGATCAACTTCGGCGCCGCAGCACACATATCCTGCAGCGCGGGGTTCTTGGTGTCGAGGATGCGCAGCGGGTTGGTGTACAGGCGGCGCTTGGCGTCCTCGTCGAGAATCTCGGCGTGTTCCTCGAAATAGGCAATCAGCGCCGCACGGTGCTGGGCGCGCTCTTCGGACTGACCAAGGCTGTTGATCTGCAGTTCGATGCCGTCGAGGCCAAGGTCGGCCCACAGGCGGGCACCCATCAGGATCATTTCGGCGTCGATGTCCGGCCCGGCAAAGCCGATGGACTCCACGCCAACCTGGTGGAACTGGCGGTAACGGCCTTTCTGCGGGCGCTCGTGGCGGAACATCTGGCCGATGTAGTACAAACGGCGCGGCACCTGATTGGCCAGGCCGTGCTGGATGACGGCGCGCACGCAACCGGCGGTCCCTTCTGGGCGCAGCGTCAGCTGCTCGCCATTCAGGCTGTCTTCGAAGGAATACATTTCCTTCTCGACGATATCGGTCACCTCTCCGATGGCACGCTTGAAGAGCGGCGTCGGCTCGACGATGGGCATGCGGATCGGGCGATAGCCGTAGCTCTTGAGCCACGAACGGATGGTGTCCTCGAATAGTTCCCAGAATTCGGCTTCGTCCGGCAGGATGTCGTTCATCCCGCGCACGGACTGGAGAGTCTGACTCATGCTTGCAGTTTCTTCTTGTAGGTGCGCTGGACGTAGCGCTCGATGATGTCCTTGAATTCGCTGGCGATATTGTCGCCCTTCAGCGTCACTGTCTTGACGCCGTCCTCGTAGACCGGTGCAGACGGGGCTTCGCCGGTACCCGGCAGCGAAATGCCGATATTGGCGTGCTTCGACTCGCCCGGGCCATTGACAATGCAGCCCATGACGGCCAGCGTCATGTTCTCTGCACCGTCGTAGTGCAGTTTCCACTCCGGCATCCTGGCGCGGACGAAGTCCTGCACCTCGCCAGCCAGTTCCTGGAAGAAGGTGCTGGTCGTCCGACCACAACCGGGACAGGCCGCCACCATCGGCGTGAAGGCGCGCAGGCCCATGGTCTGCAGGATTTCCTGGGCGACGATGACTTCCTGCAACCGCGAGCCGCCCGGTTCCGGCGTCAGCGACACGCGGATGGTATCACCGATGCCTTCCTGCAGTAGCACGGACAGGGCTGCCGTCGAGGCAACGATACCCTTGGAGCCCATGCCCGCCTCGGTCAGGCCGAGGTGCAGGGCATAATCGGCACGCTTCGCCAATTCGCGGTAGATGGCGATCAGGTCCTGTACGCTCGACACCTTGCAGGACAGGATGATCTTTTCGCCCGCCAGACCGATCTCTTCGGCCTTGGCTGCCGATTCGAGCGCCGAGGTAACCATCGCGTGGCGCATCATTTCGGTGGCGTCGAGCGGTTCGCTGCGCTTGCTGTTCTCGTCCATGATGCGGGCCAGCAATTCCTGGTCGAGGCTACCCCAGTTCACGCCGATGCGTACGGGCTTGTCGTAGCGGCAAGCCAGCTCAACCATCTGGGCAAACTGCTCGTCCTTCTTCTTGCCGAAGCCGACATTGCCCGGATTGATCCGGTACTTGGCCAGCGCCTCGGCACAGGCCGGATGCTCGGTGAGCAGGCGATGGCCGTTGTAGTGGAAGTCGCCGATCAGCGGTACGTTGCAGTTCATCTTGTCGAGATGATCGCGAATCTTCGGCACAGCGGCCGCGGCTTCCAGCGTATTGACCGTGATGCGTACCAGCTCCGATCCGGCACGCGCCAACTCGGCGCACTGGATGGCTGTAGCCAGGTAGTCGGCGGTATCGGTATTGGTCATCGACTGGACAACGACCGGCGAGGCACCGCCGATTCCAACATGCGCGATACGGGTGGCGCGGGTCAGGCGCTTGCTAACAGCACTCACGGACTATTCCAGAACGAGGCGGGCGACATCGCCCTTGGTGTGTGGTACCAGATCAACCGGCTGACCGCGCCAGAACAAGCGAACGCCCGGTGCATAGCCAACGGTCAGCGATAGCGGCCCCTGCCCGGAGACGACCTGCTCGGCCCCAGCAGCGATTCGCTGGGAGAAAACAACCTTGTTGTCACGATCACGCACTTCGATCCAGGATTCCTTGTCGAAAAGGAAACGCAGTTGTGGTGCCGCATTCGCTGCTGCGGGCGCCTGGACCGACTCCGGGCTTGCCGCTCCCTGAGGCGCTTGGGCTGCCGGCGTTTCGGCCGGGGCCAGGACTTGCGGATACATGACTTGCTGCTGCGTTGTCCCCGGCGGGAATACAGGCTCATTTGCCTGAGCAGGCTGAGACGAAGGTGCCGCAGGCACGGCAGCCTGTTCCGCAACTTCCTTACGTGCAAAGGAGTCCAGCAGCGATTGCACCGTCGTACGCAAGGCCGACAGATCCGCCGGCATCAAGGTATAGGCCAGAGCAGCCAGAACGACAAGACCGACGCCAAGCAATACGAACTGCCGGTCGCGACGAGAGGCGCCCGAGCCGCCGCTATCCGGCATGGGGGCCGGGCCGGTATTCTGCATGCCCAGATTGCTGACCGGCTTTTCCAGTATCCGGTCGAGCTGCGCCATCATGGGCGTCGGGTCGAGTTGCATCAGGCGCGCATAGTTACGCACAAACCCCCTGATGAACGTATGTCCCGGGAGCACACTCCAATCGCCCCCCTCAAGCGCCTCGACCTGGCGCGGCCCCAGCTTGAGTGTCTGCGAGATATCTCCGATCTGCAGCCCCCGTGCTTCGCGTGCCAGACGCAATTGTTCTCCAACCGGCTTTTCCATCACGACGACGGGCGTTTCATCGCTCATCGATTCCTGATCAATGACCTGCTCGTTCATTCAAAATTACCCTTCAGGAATTCCTGATATTCCGTCGACGACGGGTAGCGACTGCGCAACTGCGACGCAAAACTACCTTCCGCCACACGATTACCCAGCTTGCGCTCGATGCGCAGCCCTAGCCAAAGCGCCTCGGCGCTCGGCGGTTCCATCATCTTCAGCGCATCGTTCAAATAGATGCGCGACTCCTCAAAAATTCCGCGGCGATAAAAGACCTTGGACAACTCGTACCGGGCCTGCACGGCACCATCGGACGACAGTTGCAAGGCCTTGAGCAGGTAGTTTTGCGCCCCGTCGAGATCGCCCGCCTTCAAGGCACAGGAGCCGGCATTGGTATAGGCGCGATCCGGCGTTTCATACAGCGGGCTCTTCAGCGCATTCAGGAAGTAAGCAATGGACTGGCGCTCCTTTCCGGTTTCGCACAGATACCAGCCATAGTTGTTGTTCACTTCCGGATCGTTCGGCGCCATGTCGAGCGCTTTCCGGAAATCGCTTTCCGCCTTGTCGTTTTCCTTCAGCGCCGTGCGTACCAAGCCACGAATGCTGTATGCCTGGTAGTAGCTTGAATCCGCATTCAGCGCAATTTGCAACTCATCGAGGGCAACCGCATAGCTGCCCGCCTGGAAATACAGGGCCGCCAACTCGGTATGAATCCTGGCCCGATTACGCGGATCCGTCGTTTTCTGTTCCTGGGCAGCCGAGTTATTGAACTGGTACTGCTGAGCATGTGCCGGAAGGGTACTCAGGATAGCCAGCCCGAAGCCGAACATCCAGGGTTTCAGGAATTGAATTGTCATGATCGAGCCTCCACCAAGGGAATCACGCGTCCGGAAGTACGTTTCGTCTTGTCCTTGACCTGCCCGGCCAACTGGCCGCAGGCCGCATCGATGTCGTCACCGCGCGTCTTACGCGTCGTGGTAACGATGCCGGCCTGCATCAGGATATTGGCAAAGCGGCGCACCCGCTCCGCCGGCGAACGCTTGAACGGCGAACCCGGGAAGGGGTTGAAGGGAATCAGGTTGAATTTGCACGGCACGTTCCTGACTAGCGCCAGCAGTTCGCGGGCATGGCCCTCGGAATCATTGATGCCGTCGATCATCGTGTATTCGAATGTAATGAAGTCGCGCGGCGCCTTTTCCAAGTATCGCTGGCAGGCAGCCATCAGCTCCTTCAACGGGTATTTCTGGTTAATCGGCACCAGTTCGTCGCGCAGCTTGTCGTTTGGTGCATGCAGCGACACGGCGAGAGCCACCGGGCACTCCTCGCGCAGACGGTCCATGACCGGCACCAGACCGGAGGTGGATACCGTGACGCGGCGGCGCGACAGGCCGTAAGCATTGTCGTCGAGCATCAATTTGAGCGCGGCGACAGTATTTTCAAAGTTGGCGAGCGGCTCGCCCATGCCCATCATGACGACGTTGGAGATGACGCGTTCGTCACCATGTACGACGCCAAGGGCATTATTGGCCTGCCACAGCTGGCCGATGATTTCCGCCACCGTCAGGTTGCGGTTGAAACCCTGCTTGCCGGTCGAACAGAAGGCGCAATCGAGCGCACAACCGGCTTGCGTGGAAATGCACAGTGTTCCGCGATCATCCTCGGGAATAAACACCGTTTCGACGGCATTGCCGTTGCCGACATCGACCAGGAACTTGCGCGTACCGTCATCCGACAGTTTGTCGGACACCAAGGCCGGCGGGGCCACGACCGCCCTCGCCTTGAGCTTCTCACGCAAGCTCTTGGCGATGTCGGTCATGGCATCGAAGTCCGCCACGCCGGAACGATGCATCCAGCGCAGCACCTGCTTCGCGCGGAAGGGCTTCTCGCCCTGCTCGGCGAACCAGGCGGTCAGGCCATCGGCATCGAAATCCAGCAGATTGACGGTCATTGCTTACTTCCTCTTTTCGTGCGCAGGGCGGGCGTGGCGCGAAGACGAGCCGAAGACAGTGCACACTGCACGGCAAGGCGAAGTCGACAAAGCCACGGCCGGTCTAAGCATGAAAAGAAATTAGCGGCCAGAGTAGGTGTTCATGCCCGGGAAGAAGAAAGCAACTTCCACGGCAGCGGTTTCCGGAGCGTCGGAACCGTGAACGGCGTTGGCATCGATCGATTCGGCGAAGTCGGCGCGGATGGTGCCCTTGTCGGCCTTCTTCGGGTCGGTGGCGCCCATCAGTTCGCGGTTCTTGGCGATGGCGTTCTCGCCCTCCAGGCACTGGATCATGACCGGACCGGAGGTCATGAAGGAGACCAGATCCTTGAAGAAGGGACGCTCTTTGTGCACGGCGTAGAACTGGCCGGCTTCCTGTTCGGACAACCAGGTCATGCGGGCGGCGATGACCTTCAGGCCGGCGCCTTCGAAACGGGAGTAGATCTGGCCGATGACGTTCTTCTTGACGGCGTCCGGCTTGATGATGGAAAGGGTGCGTTCGATAGCCATGGGTTTGCTCCGAGAAAGCTAGTCAGTTGAAAAACGGATCATTTTAGCAGACTCGGCGCGCTAGCGCCCGCCTCAACGAGCAGGGGTATTGGGATCGACCGCAGCCCTCAAGGGCTCGCGCAACAAGGCAAACTGACGAGGCGCAACGTACTGGAACAATTCCTTGCCATCCGCGTCGACAATCACATCCAGCCCCTTGTCCGGATAAAGGAGATGCACCCGCTTCTCGGACACCACCAGGCGCTCACCGGGCTGACCAAAACGTTGCACGACCGTCGCCTCATCGAGATTGACCGTGGGAATGATGCTGATGGCCTTGATCGGCATGGCATCGACGGCACGCAAATCGTCCGGATGCAGGGTGATCTTGCGGGTCGTGCTTTCCATATGCTTGGCCTTCAAGGCCCGCTCGCGCAAGGCAATGACTGCCTGCTCCGTCGCTTCCAGGGTAACGATGGCGCGCGCCATCACGAATCCCAGCGATACCTGGGCGCAATACCCCTCCAGCGCCCCCGCCTCATTCGGTTCGGCAATAACCGCCACCTCGAGCTCGCAACCCAGCTTCTGCCTCGCTTCGGCCAAGGTGCTGGCACTAGGACGCAGTCCGAACACCATACTCCCCCCCTGGCCATCCAGCTGTATCTGCCAAGGCAGGTTGCTGTTCGGGTCCACCCCCTCCTGCTTGGCCACCCCGGGCAGCAGAAATGGAACAATCAGGGCGACAAGGACAAGCGCAATCAGCGACAGGGCAAATTTCATGAAAAGATAGATTCGAAGAGGACGGCCGATTGTGCCACAGGCACATCCAACAAAAAGCCCCGGACGAATCCGGGGCTTCGAGAAGACCAGAAGGGAGGCCTTATAGCATACCCAGTTGCCGTGGCAACCACAGCGACAGATCCGGCCAGTAAGTAACGACGACCAGGAAGCCCAGCATCGAAAGCAGCCACGGCCACACAGCAACCGTCAGTTCGGTGATACCCATCTTGGTGATGCCGGACGCCACATATAGGTTGAGACCGACCGGCGGGTGGCACATGCCGACTTCCATGTTCACCACCATCAGGATGCCGAAGTGCACCGGATGGATGCCCAGCGCAACGGCCACCGGGAACAGGATCGGGGCAAAAATCAACACGATCGACGAGGGCTCCATGAAGTTACCAGCCAGCAACAGGATGATATTCACCGCGAGCAGGAAGGTAATCACGCCCAGGCCATTGCCCAGCATCCAGTCGGCCAAGGCTTGCGGAATGTTCTCGTTGGTCATGATGAAGGAAAACAGCACAGCGTTGGTGATGATGTAGAGCAGCATCGCTGACATGTTGGCCGAGTTCAGCAACACCTTCGGCACATCCTTCAGGCTCATGTCACGATAGATGAAGACCGCGCAGATGAAGGCATACACCGCAGACATTGCCGCCGCTTCGGTCGGCGTGAAGATACCGGAGTAGATACCGCCCATCACGACCACGATCAGCAGCAGACCCCAGACCGAGGCGCGGAAGGACTGCCAGCGCTCACCCCAGGTTGCCTTCGGCTGACGCGGGTAGTTGAATTTCTTGGCACGGTACCAGGTGACGCCACCAAGCACACCCGCCAGGGCCAGGCCCGGGATGACGCCGGCCATGAACAGAGCACCAACCGAGGTGTTGGTCGCCACCGAGTACATCACCATGACGATGGACGGCGGAATCAGGATACCCAGCGCCCCGGAGGTGGCGATGACGCCAGCACCGAACTTGTTCGGGAATCCGGCCTTGACCATGGCGGGCAGCAAGATCGAACCGATGGCCACGACGGTGGCGGGACTGGAACCCGAGACGGCGGCGAACAGCGCACAAGCCAGCACGCCGGCCAGACCGAGGCCGCCATGCCAGTGACCGACCATCGACGTCGCGAAATTGATCATGCGTTTCGCCACCCCGCCGTGCGTCAGGAAATTGCCGGCCAGGATGAAGAAGGGAATCGCCATGATCTCGAACTTCTCGATGCCCGTGAACAGCTTGAGGGCAACCGATTCGAGCGGCACCTGCGTCATGGTAAACAGGAAGGTCAACACGGTCAGGCCGAGCGAAATCGAGATCGGCATGCCGGTCAGCATGAGGATGGCCAGCAGGCCAAAAATTACCAAGGCATTCATTGCTGGTCTCCTTGCTTGTCGGATGCCTGACGGCGCTCGCCACCGGCGCGACGCTCTTCGGCGGTCGCCAGGGTCTCATGACGACGCTCCTCGCCTGAACGACGTTCACCAACCATGGTGTGCTTCATGTCCTTCATGTGCAGGTTATCGTCCATGCCATAGGGGTCGAAATCGACGGGTGGCACTTCATCTTCCAGACCATCGACATGCCCATGATCGTGATGCGGCAGCTCGCCCGTTTTGATGAAGGACCAGGTGACCTGCAGGAAGCGGAAACACATCAGCGACGAACCGAGCGGAATGGCGCTGTAAACGATCCAGGTTGGCCATTCCAGGTCAGGCGTCGTCGGCCCTTCATAGATATCTTCGGCTTGAATGCCGAAGGTATTGAAAAATGCGTAGTGCGCCCCGTTCTCCCAGACAAAGTGAGCCCCCAGTGCGGCGACGATGCCGGTAAACAAGGCACCGGCCAGCAAACCGAAGATGATGAACTTGCCGCGCATACCGTCGTCGAGACGGTTGATCAGGACGTCGACGCCAACGTGGATGCCTGTGCGTACGCCGTAGGCAGCACCGAACTTGGCCATCCAGACGAACATGATGATGCAGAGCTCCTGCGCCCAGCTGAAATTCAGCGTCAGCAGCCAGTCCTGCAGACCGGGAATATCGACCCCGGCCAGATAGCGGTGCGCCACCGAAATGAAGATGATCAGCGTGGCCGCGCCCATCAAGAACGTGACCAGCAGCTCTTCGAGGTGATTGAGCGCTTTGTTTAACATGGTGTGTTACCCCCGTTTGTAAATCGGGGGCTTTCGCCCCCGACCGTGACTCCCTTGAACCTTACAGGCTGTCCGGCTTGAAACCGATGTCCTTGTAGACCGCCTGAATCACTTCCTTGCCAACGCGGCTTTCCATCTTCTGATGGACCGGCACCATCGCCTTCTTGAAAGCCAGGCGCTCTTCCTTGGTCGGCACGTAGACCGCGGTCTTGCCACTCTTCTTCACGGCATCCAGCGACGTGTCGTTTTCGACCTTGGCGATCTGGTTGGCGTAACGGGTCGCCTGCTCCATGGCATCGTCAAGCTGCTTGCGGATATCGGCCGGCAGACCATCCCAGAACTTCTTGTTCACAATCACCGCATAGCCCAGATAACCATGCTCGGTCAGGGTCAGATGTTTCTGAACTTCGTGCATCTTCTGGGTATAAAGGTTGGAAATCGGGTTCTCGGTACCATCGACAACGCCCGTCTGCAGGGCCTGATAGACCTCCGAGAAAGCCATGACCTGCGGCAGGCCACCAACCGAACGGACTTGCTCTTCAAGCACCTTGGAGGACTGGATGCGCAGCTTCTTGCCCTTCAGGTCGGCCGGCGTCTTGATCGGCGTATTGGCAGAGAAGGACTTGAACCCGTTGTCCCAGTAGGCCAGACCGCGAATACCCTTGGGCTCGAGCTTGGTCAGCAATTGCTTGCCGACAGCGCCATTGGTCACCTTGCGCAGATCGTCATAGCTACTGAAGATGAACGGCAGGTCGAAAACCTCGAATTCCTTGACCCCGAGCGGGCCGAACTTGGCCAGCGACGGCGCCAGCATCTGGACCGCCCCCAACTGCAGTGCCTCCATTTCTTCCTTGTCCTTGTACAGGGTCGAGTTGGCATACACCTCGACCTTGACCTTGCCACCGGTCAGTTCGGCGGCTTTCTTGGCGAACATCTCGGCTGCCTTGCCCTTGGGCGTATCGGCTGCCACGACATGGCTGAACTTGATCACGATCGGCTGCTGGGCGTAGGCACCGAGCGAAGCGGCACAGAGGAACAGGCCGGCAAGCAGTTTGGATATCTTCATATTTTCTCCTCCAGTTGAACTGTCGCAAATTACGACTAGATACAAGTATTACGAAAGGAGGAATCGCTGAGTATTGTGGTTATCCACAGCTGACCGGAAACTGACAAGACGCTAGCAAGCAACGGGCAAAAAAAACCGCCGGACTTGCCGGCGGTTTGTCTTGGTCTATCGCACACCTAGTGGTGCTCGACGATCGGACGCGGCACGTGGGGAATGACCACATCCGGGGCATCATCCAGCACCAGCTCCGGGTTATCGGCCTCGTCGTCGGTCTCGTCGTTAAGAACGGCATTCATGCGCTCGACGTCAAGCGCCTTGCACCACTTGGCAACGACCAGGGTCGCCACGCTGTTGCCGATGAAGTTGGTCAGCGCACGCGCTTCCGACATGAAACGATCGATACCGAGAATCAGCGCCAAACCGGCAACCGGAACGGTACCGACGGCCGACAGCGTCGCCGCCAGCACGATGAAACCCGAACCCGTCACCCCGGCAGCGCCCTTGGAGGTCAGCAGAAGAATAACCAGCAAGGTGATCTGCTGCGACAGGTCCATCGGCGTATTGGTCGCCTGGGCGATGAACACGGCAGCCATGGTCAGGTAGATCGAGGTGCCATCCAGATTGAACGAATAGCCGGTCGGCACAACCAGGCCGACCACCGATTTCTGCGCACCGGCGTTTTCCATCTTGGCCATCAGGCGGGGCAGCGCCGATTCCGACGAGGAGGTCCCAAGCACCAGGAACAGCTCTTCCTTGATGTACCTGATCAGCTTGAAAATCGAGAAACCGTGCACCTTGGCAATAGTACCGAGCACGCCGACCACGAAAATCACGCAGGTAAGATAGAAGGCGCCCATCAGGTTGGCCAGTTGAACCAGGCTGCCGACACCGTGCTTGCCGATGGTATAGGCCATGGCGCCGAAAGCGCCGATCGGGGCCACCTTCATGATCACACCGACGATGCCGAACAACACGTGCGACAGTTTTTCGATCAACTCGAACACCGGCTTGCCGCGCTCGCCAAACGCATGCATGGCGTAGCCGAAGAGGATGGAGAAGAACAGCACCTGCAGCATGTCGCCCTTGGCAAAGGCATCGACCACGCTGGTCGGGATGATGTTGATCAGGAAATCGGTCGTCGACTGCATCTTGCCCGGTCCGACATACTTGTCGAGCCCTTTGGTATCAAGCGATGCGGGATCGACATTCATCCCCGAACCCGGCGCCCAGACGTTGACCACGATCAGGCCGATGATCAACGCGATGGTGCTGACCACTTCGAAGTACAGCACGGCATAACCGCCAGTCTTGCCGACCTTCTTCATGTCTTCCATACCGGCGATACCGACGACGATGGTGCAGAAGATGATCGGGGCGATGATCATCTTGATCAACTTGATGAAGGCGTCGCCCAACGGCTTCATGTCGGCACCGGCCGACGGATAGAAGTGCCCAAGTGCCACGCCGAGGGCAATGGCAATCAGGACCTGGACATACAGGCTTTTGAAAATACTTTTTTTCACAAGACGTCCCCCACGGATTTACAGTGGCGCGGAGTATGAACACACCACCCCCACGTGCCTATTGTGGTGATCCGAATTGTGGAAACCACGGATGGCTCAGGCCGCGAGCGATTGGTATAGGATGCGCACGATGACTACCCAGCCCCTGCCCGGCCCAGGCAGCTCCCGACGCCTGCGCCTACTGCTCGCCCTGCCGAAATTCGGCATTGTCCTGCTGGTCATCGCCCTGATCGCCTTGCTCTGGCTCCTCCAGCGCAACGAAGTCGAGGAGGAGCGGACTGCGCTGATCAAGGACGTGCTGTGGCTCGAGCAGAATCTGCGCTTTCACCTGAACGGCAGCGAGGATCACCTGCAACAGTTGGCGGTCGATCTCGTTCAGCAGCCGGAGCCGTCGCGCACCTTCCGACTTCGCGCGGCCCACATGCTCAAGAACACCCCGGAAATATCGCAAATACTCTGGCTAGATGCGACGCAGCGCGTTATCGACGCGCTTCCGAGCTCGACATTGCCGGACCAGGAAATCGAGGCCTTCGGCCTGGCCTACTCCCGGCAGGCGTTCGACCTGGCCAAGCAATTCGGCAAACAGACTTACAGCGAGCCTTTCTTTGCCGACGGCAAGCGTGCCTTTGTCGAACTGATGACCCCCATCTTCGAAGGACGCCAACTGAAAGGCATGCTCGCAGCCGTCTTTCCACTGGATACGCTGCTCAGCAGCCAGGTTCCCTGGTGGTTCACGCAAAAATACAAGGTCGTCATCATTGACGACAACGACATCCAGTACGCCACAAAAACCAGCGTCGAAGGAAACAGCGCTCAAAGCTACGAAATTCCCTTCGATCCGCCGGGGCGCGGCCTCAAATTGCGTGTCACCAGCTACCAGAGCGGCGAAAACATGCTCCCCCGCATCTTGTCGACCGCCATCATCCTGCTGGCCGGCGGCGTTTTCTGGAGCCTCTGGCTGGTCCGCGACCTGATGCGCAAACGGACGCGCGCTGAAGAGGCCCTGCGCGGCGAACATGCCTTCCGGACCGCCATGGAAGACTCGCTGACCGTCGGCATGCGCGCCCGCGACCTCGACGGCAAGGTCATCTACGTCAACCCGGCCTTCTGCCGGATGACCGGTTTCGACAGCGACGAACTGGTCGGCACCACGCCACCGATGCCCTACTGGATTCCTGAGCAAATTGACGAAACATTCGCCATGCATCAGGCGGTCCTGGCCGGCATGGCGCCGCCCGACGGCTTTGAAATGACCTTCCAGCGCAAAAGCGGGGAACACTTTCACGCCCTCGTCTACGAAGCCAAGCTGATCGACGGCAACGGCAAACACACCGGCTGGATGGCCTCCGTGCTCGACATCACCGAACGCAAGCACGCCGAAGAGCTTGCCCGGCAGCAACAGGCCCAGCTGCAGTTCACCTCCCGTCTCGTCACCATGGGGGAAATGGCATCAACCCTGGCGCACGAAATCAACCAGCCACTGGCTGCAATCGCCAGCTACAACGCTGGCTGCCTCAATCTTCTGGCACGCCCCGGATGTGCCACCGACGACATCAAACCAGCCCTCGAGAAAATAGGCGCCCAAGCCCAGCGTGCCGGCAAGATCATCCGGCGGGTACATGACTTCGTCCGCAAGAGCGAACCCAAACGCGCGCCATGCTCACTGAAGGACGTGGTCGACGACTGCCTGGGATTCATCGAGGCCGACGCCCGCAAACATCGCATCCGGATCGAAACCCACATCCCCGACCTGCCGCCGATCCTCGCCGACCGACTGATGCTGGAGCAAGTGCTGCTCAATCTGATGCGTAACGGAATGGAGGCGATGTCGGGCAATGAAGAAGCCGACCGCCTGCTATCCGTGCGCGTTGAACAGGGCGCGCACGAACTGTCGGTCTGCGTTGTCGACCAAGGATGCGGCATTGCCCCCGAAAATCGCGACAAACTCTTTACCGCGTTTTTCACAACCAAACAGGACGGCATGGGAATCGGCTTGTCGATTTGTCGATCAATCGTCGAGTTTCACCGTGGCCGATTGTGGGCAGACAACAACACCAATTCGTACACCGGGCGAGGTACGATATTCACCTTTACCCTACCTCTGGAAACGTCATGAGTCATGCCCCCGCCCACTTGGTGGACGACGACGAAGCCATTCGCGACGCGCTCGCCTGGCTGCTCAAGTCGCGCGGCCTGCACAGCATCAGCTACTCATCCGCGGAGGAATTCCTCGACCAGTGGACGCCCGAGATGGCCGGCTGCATCGTCCTTGACATGCGCCTCGGCGGCATGACCGGCCTCGACTGCTTCGACCGGCTATGCGAACGCAATTCGACACTCCCGGTGATCTTCCTGACCGGCCACGGCGATGTGCCGATGGCCGTAGGCGCGCTGAAGAAAGGCGCATTCGACTTTTTCGAAAAGCCGGTCAACGACAACGACCTCGCCGACCGTATCGAACAGGCTCTGGCGCTGAACGCACAACAACGTGAGGCCACGGCAGCCGTCGACTCGGTTCGCTCGCGTGTGGCGCGACTGACGACCCGCGAAAAACAGATCATGGAACTAATTCTGGCCGGCAAGTTCAACAAGGTCATCGCCGACGAACTCAATATCAGCATGCGCACCGTCGAAGTTCACCGTGCCAACATCTTCGACAAGATGCAGGTCAAGACCGCCGTTGAACTGGCCAACCTGCTCAAGACCGGCGCCTAGACTAAACCACCCTCGAAAGAAGCGTACCGCATCGTCACGAATATTCCAGGACAACTCTCTTCCAGGCAGACTGCCAACGCTTCCCTAAGGCATTTTTTTTCGCTAGCATCACGCCAACTTTCCCGTCGCCCTTCGCTGGCGCCCCCCATCCCTACATTCCATCCCATGAGGAAACCATGAGCGAGCACATCCATTACGTCACCGACGACACCTTTGAAACCGAAGTGCTGCAGTCGCAGCAGCCGGTTCTCGTCGACTATTGGGCAGAATGGTGCGGCCCCTGCAAGATGATCGCTCCGATCCTCGACGAAGTCGCCAACGAATATGCCGGCAAGCTGAAGGTCGCCAAGGTCAACATCGACGACAACCAGGCTACCCCGGCCAAGTACGGCATCCGCGGCATCCCGACCCTGATGATCTTCAAGAACGGCAATATCGAGGCTACCAAGGTTGGCGCACTATCCAAGTCGCAACTCGCGGCCTTTATTGACAGCAACCTGTAATCTCCGTAGTCTCCCGCCCTGAAGGTGCGCCCTGCACCTTCAGGCAGACGCGACAGGCAAGCTGTCCGGCGTCATTCCCCTCTCCCAAGCTTCTGCAATCTGCGCCCCGACCTCGGGCTCTCGCCCGTTCCTTAACCGGCGCCACACACTCCCACATGCAACTTTCCGAACTCAAGACATTACACGTCAGCAAACTGCTGGATATGGCCACCGAACTCGGCATCGAAAATGCCAACCGGATGCGCAAGCAGGAGCTGATCTACGCCATCCTCAAGGCAAAAGCCAAGAACGGCGACACCATCTACGGTGATGGCACCCTTGAAGTCCTGCCCGATGGCTACGGCTTCCTCCGCTCGGCCGACACATCCTATCTGGCCAACCCGGATGACATTTACGTCTCTCCGTCACAAGTCCGCCGCTTCAACCTGCGGACCGGCGACACGGTCGAGGGCGAAATCCGCACACCGAAGGATGGTGAGCGCTACGTCGCGCTGACCAAGCTTGACCGCATCAACGGCTTCTCGCCCGAAGCCAACAAGAACAAGATCATGTTCGAGAACCTGACGCCGCTGCACCCGACGCGTCACCTCAAACTCGAACGCGACATCAAGTCAGAGGAAAACATCACCAGCCGCGTCATCGACATGATCGCCCCGATCGGCTGCGGGCAGCGCGGCCTGCTCGTCGCCCCGCCGAAGACCGGCAAGACCGTGATGCTGCAGAACATCGCCCACGCCATCACCGCCAACCATCCGGAAGTCGTACTCATCGTGCTGCTCATCGACGAGCGTCCGGAAGAAGTCACCGAAATGACCCGCACCGTCAAGGGCGAGGTCGTCGCCTCGACCTTCGACGAACCGGCCACCCGCCACGTCGCGGTCGCCGAAATGGTCATCGAGAAGGCCAAGCGCCTGGTAGAGCACAAAAAGGATGTGGTCATCCTGCTCGACTCGATCACCCGCCTCGCCCGCGCCTACAACACCGTACAGCCGGCCTCCGGCAAGGTGCTGACCGGCGGCGTCGACGCCAACGCGCTGCAGAAGCCGAAGCGCTTCTTCGGCGCCGCGCGCAACATCGAGGAAGGCGGCTCTCTGACCATCCTCGCCACTGCGCTGATCGACACCGGCTCGCGAATGGACGAAGTGATCTACGAAGAATTCAAGGGTACCGGCAACTCGGAAATCCACCTCGACCGCCGCATGGCCGAGAAGCGGATGTACCCGGCGGTCAACGTCAATCGCTCCGGCACCCGCCGTGAGGAACTGCTGCTCAAGCCGGACGTGCTGCAGAAGATGTGGGTGCTGCGCAAGCTGTGCTACCCGATGGACGACCTCGAGGCGATGGAATTCCTGCTCGACAAGGTCAAATCGACCAAGGGCAACGCGGAGTTTTTTGACGCCATGCGTCGCGGTTAAGCCGAATACTGAAGCCCACACCACGCAGCTTGCAAGCCCGCGATTTTTCGAGGATAATCGCGGGCTTCCCAGATCGGCCACATCCGCCGGTCGCTTGTTTAAAGGATAAGAGATGAAAGCCGATACCCACCCGAATTACAAAGAAGTCGCCGTGACCTGCTCCTGCGGCCACACCTTCACGACCAAGTCGACCATGGCCAAGGATGCCTTCCATGTTGAAGTCTGCTCCCTGTGCCACCCGTTCTACACCGGAAAGCAAAAGATCGTCGACACCGCCGGCCGCGTTGAGAAGTTCAACCAGAAGTTCGGCGCCATGCGCGGCAAGGCTGCCGCCTGATCGGCTTGATTTTCGCCGTCTCGAAAGGCAGCCTGTGGGCTGCCTTTTTCATTTCCGGACACCATGCCTGACTTCCTCGCCCTGATCCGTCGCGGCATCCGCTTGCCCCCATCGGGCTGGATGCTCGCCGGCATGCTGGCCTTCTACGTGCTGGCCGGCCTGTTCGGTCGCGACCCGTGGAAGGGCGAGGACGCTATCCATATCGGTGCCGCCTGGCACATGCTGCACTACAGCGATTGGCTGTCGCCCGACCTGGCCAACCGTGCCTTCAACGAGCCGCCGCTCTATTACTGGAGCGCTGCGCTGACCGGCAAGGCCCTCGGTTGGCTGCTACCCCTGCACGAGGCGATGCGGGTGGCCAGCGGCATCTGGGTCACGCTGGCCCTGATGGGCCTGTACTATGCCGGCCGTGAGCTGTACGGCCCGGAATCAGCGGCGGCCAGCCCGATGCTGCTTGCCGGTTGCGCCGGCCTGCTTTTCCACGCTCACGATGCGCAGCCGATGTTGATTGCACTGGCAGCCTACGGCGGCGGTCTCGGTGCCTTGGCCGCCATCGGCCGCAAACCCAGGCTCACCGGTATTTTCTACGGCCTCGCCGTCGCCGCCAGCCTGCTCGGTACCGGGATCGCCCCCACATTACCGCTGCTAGCCATCGCACCGGTTGCCTGGTGGCTATCGCCGGATCGCC
Organism: Dechloromonas sp. ARDL1; assembly: GCF_051122455.1. NCBI lineage: Bacteria > Pseudomonadati > Pseudomonadota > Betaproteobacteria > Rhodocyclales > Azonexaceae > Dechloromonas > Dechloromonas sp. ARDL1. The sequence continues at coordinate 678,866 of NZ_CP168939.1, read as the reverse complement.
CAAAAGCGCTACACACCCTGCTTATCGGCCTGGCTATCGCAACCATGCTGATCCTGCCCTGGCCACTACTTCTGCTCAGCCTGGAAGCAACCCGTTTCCACGGCTGGCTAGCCACCGAACTGGCACCTTTCAAGACACCGTTCTCGCTCGTCGGCCTTGGCCGCTTCTTCGGCATGCTCCCTTGGTTCGCTTTCCCGGCCATGCCGCTGGCGGCCTGGACACTGTGGATACGGCGCAAGAACCTGCAGTCCCCCAATCTATTGCTACCGCTGGCCTTTTTCGCCATCACCCTGTTGCTGCTCGCCTGGGCCTTCCGACCGCGAGAAATTCCGGCGCTACTCCTGCTGCCGCCACTCGCCCTGCTCGCCACGCCCGGCGCACTGGCCTTGCGCCGGGGCGCTGCCAGCGCCTTCGACTGGTTCGCAATGTCCACGTTCAGCCTGTTCGCCGTCGCCGTCTGGATCGGCTGGTCGGCGATGGCGCTGGGCTGGCCGACCAAACTGGCCGAGCGCGCCATCATCCTGCGCCCCGGCTTCGTCGGTCAGGTTCACTGGCTGGCGCTGCTTATCGGCATTGGCGCGACCGCTTGGTGGCTGTGGTTGATCGTCACCGCCCCGCGCTCGCCTTACCGCAGCCTGACGCACTGGACACTGGGTTTCACGACGCTATGGCTGCTGGCGACCAGTCTGATCCTGCCCTGGTTCGACTATGGCAAGACCTATCGCCCGGTCGCCCAGGCGATCGCCCAGGCGCTGCCCGACAATCATGGCTGCCTGGCCGAGCGCAACCTGAGCGACACGCAGTTGGCGTCAATGTCCTACTTCGTCGAGATCGAACCGGTAGCCGAAGACTCGAAGGCAGGAAAGGCCTGCGACTGGCTATTGGTCGTCGGCGATACGCGCCGCGAGCTGGCGCCACCGAATGGTCAATGGACCAAGGTATGGGAGGGCAATCGCCCGGGGGACCGCAAGGAAAAATTCCGCCTCTATCGCCGCTGAGACTGCGACCGCCGATCGGCGGTCGCAGTCGGCCCGAAAGGATCACCCTTTCAGGAAATGCTCCCGGTAGTACTTGAGTTCGTCGATGGACTCGTAGATATCAGCCAGCGCGGTGTGCTTGCTCTTCTTCTTGAAGCCCTTGTACACTTCCGGCTGCCAGCGCTTGCACAGCTCCTTCAGGGTGCTGACATCGAGGTTGCGGTAATGGAAGAAGGCTTCCAGGGTCGGCATGTAACGCGCCATGAAACGGCGATCCTGACCGATGGAGTTGCCGCACATCGGCGAATGGTTGGCCAGGGAATACTTCTTCAGGAACTCCAGCGCCGCCGCCTCAACGGCCGCCTCGTCCATGGTCGAGGCCTTGACCTTGTCGATCAGGCCGGAACGACCGTGGGTTTTCTGGTTCCAATCATCCATGGCAGCCAGCGTTTCGTCAGACTGGTGCACGACCCATGACGGGGACTCGGCGACCATTTCCAGTTCCGAATTGGTCACGACCATCGCCATCTCGATGATGCGATCACCATCCGGATTCAAACCCGTCATTTCCATGTCCAGCCAGACGAGGTTGTTTGCATTGCCTGCCATATAATTGCCCGACTCCTTGAAAAACCCGATTTTCGCACAGCTTGGCCTGACCTTCGTGACCCAGAATTTCACCCTGATCTTTCTTCTCTTCTTCGCGCTTACCCTGGCCATCCGCCTGTGGCTGAAGCTTCGCCATATAGGCTTCGTGACAGCCCATCGCGAGACGGTGCCCGCCGAATTCACCGAACGCGTGACGCTGGAAACACACCGCAAGGCGGCCGACTACACCGTCGACCGCAGCAAGGCAGCAGTGATCGGCACTTTCGTCGATGCCGGGCTGTTGCTGGCGCTGACGCTGGGCGGCGGACTGGCCACAGTGCACGGTTTCTGGGCTCCGCGTGTCGACGGCCTGCCTTACGGCCTGGCGATGATTTTCAGCGTGATGCTCATCTCCGGACTGGTCGACCTGCCGCTTTCCCTGTACAGCCAGTTCGTCGTCGAGGCCCGCCACGGCTTCAACCGTATGACCGTCGGCCTGTTCTTCGCCGACCTGGCCAAGCAAACTGCGCTCGGCGCCCTGATCGGCGCCCCGGTCATCCTTGCCGTACTGTGGCTGATGGGCGCCATGGGCGAACACTGGTGGCTCTACGTCTGGCTGTTCTGGTCGGCCTTCAACCTGCTGCTGATGTTCATCTACCCAACCTGGATTGCGCCACTGTTCAACAAGTTCTCACCGCTTGAAGACGGCGAGATGAAAGCGCGCGTCGAAGCCCTCCTCGCCCGCTGCGGCTTCCGCACCTCCGGCCTATTCGTCATGGACGGCTCGAAGCGCTCCAGCCATGGCAATGCCTACTTCACCGGTTTCGGCAACAACAAGCGCATCGTCTTTTTCGACACCCTGCTCACCCGCCTCGACCCACCCGAGGTCGAAGCCGTGCTCGCCCATGAACTGGGTCATTTCCGCAAGAAGCACGTGCTCAAACGGCTGGTGATGATGTTTGCCGGCTCGCTCGCCTTCCTGTGGCTGCTTGGCCAGCTGATTGATGCGCCGTGGTTCTACGCCGGCCTCGGGGTCGATACCGGCAACACGGCACTGGCACTGATCCTCTTCTTCCTGGTCATGCCGGTGTTCACCTTCCCGGTGACGCCGCTGATGAGCTGGCTGTCGCGCCGGCACGAATTCGAGGCCGATGCCTATGCAGCCGAGCACGCCGCCGCCGACGATCTCATCCATGCGCTGGTCAAGCTCTACCGCGACAACGCGTCCACACTGACCCCCGACCCGCTGCACTCGCTGTTCTACGACTCGCACCCCCCCGCCGCGCAACGCATCGCGCACCTGCAACTGCAGCCGGGCAAGGCTTGATGGACGGCCGTGTCATCGCTGCCCATGGCCGGCAATACGTGGTCGAACTGGCCGACGGAAGCCGACTGCCCTGCTTCCCGCGGGGCAAGAAAAGCGAGATCGCCTGCGGCGACCGCGTGGACATCCAGCGCACCTCCGATGATCAGGGAGTGGTCAAAGCAATACAGCCACGCAGCAGCCTGCTTTACCGCTCCAATGAAATCCGCCAGAAGCTGATCGCCGCCAATGTCGACCAGATCGTCATCGTCGTCGCCACCGAACCGGCCTTTTCGGACGAACTGGTCGCCCGCGCCCTGCTCGCCGCCGAGAGCGAGGAAATCGCCCCGCTCATCGTGCTCAACAAGTGCGATCTGGCCGACAAGCTGCCCGCCGCACGCGAACGCCTGGCAGTCCTGGCCGGGCTCGGCTACACCATCCTCGAATTGTCTGCTCGCGATCACGCCGAAGATCTGCGCCCCCATCTCGCCGGAAAGACCAGCGTGCTTGTCGGCCAATCCGGCATGGGCAAATCGACGCTGGTCAATGCGCTGATCCCCGAAGCGAAGGCCGCCACGCGCGAGATTTCGCTGGCGCTCGATTCCGGAAAGCACACCACAACACATGCCACGCTCTATCACCTGGATGCCGCCAGCGACCTGATCGACTCGCCCGGCCTGCAGGAATTCGGCCTGGGTCATCTCGACCGCCAGGAAATTGAAGTCGCGTTCCCGGAATTCCGTGAATATCTCGGCCAGTGTCGATTCCGTGATTGCCGGCATGACCGCGAACCCGGCTGCGCGCTGAACCTTGCAGTGGACAGCGGCAAGATCGACAGGAATCGTTTCGCAATCTATCACCGCATTGTTGGCAATTGATGCGACACCCCACCTGGGCAACTCTGGCGTTTAATAAAGATTAAAGCTGGCAATACCACTATAGTGATGTGATAATTCTTGCAAACTCGCCACCCACGGGCGATTGGACTTGCGCATGGATATCCGCCCACCAACCATACTGATCGTCGACGACACGCCCGAGAATCTTAGTGTTCTGGGCGAACTCCTGCAGCCGACTTATCGTGTCCGTGCCGCCAATTCGGGAAAACGCGCCATCCAGATCGCCATGGCCGACCCGACACCCGATCTCATCCTGCTCGATGTCATGATGCCGGAAATGGATGGCTTCGAAGTGCTTCAGGAACTGAAGGCATCCGGAACCACGCGCAATATTCCGGTGATCTTTGTCACGGCCATGGACGGCACCTCTGACGAAGAGCGCGGCCTCGATTTGGGCGCTGTCGACTACATTACCAAGCCAATCCGCCCGAGCATTGTCCTAGCCCGGGTACGAACCCAGCTCGAACTCAAGGCGGCCCGGGATTTTCTGAGCAACCAGAACGCCTTTCTCGAAAACGAGGTGTCTCGCCGAATGCATGAAAACCAGCTGATCCAGGAAGTCAGCATTCATGCCTTGGCCCGCCTGGCCGAGACCCGCGACCCGGAAACCGGCAAGCACCTGCGCCGGACGCAGGAATATATCCTGACCCTGGCCCGGCGTCTGTGCAAGCACCCACGTTTTGCCCATTACCTCGACCAGCGGACTATTGATGCCCTGGTCCAGTCGCCCCCCCTGCACGATATCGGCAAGGTAGGCATTCCCGATCACGTCCTGCTCAAACCCGGAAAGCTGACCCCGGACGAGTGGGAAATCATGAAGACTCATGCCGAGCTCGGCAGCAACGCCATTGCCCAGGCCGAAGCGGACGCCGAAAAACCGGTTGAATTTCTCGCCATCGCCAAGATGATTGCCCGCTCGCACCACGAAAAGTGGAACGGCAGCGGCTACCCGGATGGTCTGGCCGGTGACGACATCCCGATCGCCGCGCGTCTGATGGCCCTCGCCGACGTATTCGATGCCCTGACCTGCAAGCGTGTCTACAAACCGGCATTCTCCTTCGAGGATGCCTACCGGATCATATTGGACGGCAAGGGAATCCACTTTGACCCGGATATCGTCGAAGCCTTTGTCTGCGACTTCGAAACCTTCATCGCCATTGCCAAGGCCTACGCGGAGTAAGAGATGCCGCTTCGCTACCGTGCCTGGTCCCAAGCCACGGAAAACACGAGAGCATCGGTGAGAGTGTGGTTTTTCGGTCGAAACATCCACGCATTCCGGCATCCTGCAAGCTGACCAACCCATGCCCATCGCCCCCACATCGACCCTGGGCTCGATCATGAGCCTCGAAGTCCACACCTTGCCGCCAGAGGCCACGCTGCGACAAGCCGTGTGCAAGATGTCCGACGAGCAGATATCGTGCGTCATCGTCGTTGCCGAAGGGACCCCAGTCGGCATTCTGACCGAAAGCAACATCGTTCACGCCTTTCACGTTCATACGCCAAGCGACATGCGTATCGGCGCCATCATGTCCCAACCGCTGATCAGCGCACCAGTCGACCTCGATCTGGTCAGCGCCAGACGGCTGGCCGAGGAAAAGCGGATCCGCCACCTGGCCGTCCTCGACGAAACCGGCACCATAGCCGGGATCGTCAGCGACACCGACTTCCGCATGTACCTCGGCAGCGCGGCTTTCCGGCACGTGCGTACGCTGGAAGGGATCATGGATCACGAAGTGCCGCATCTACAGCCGGAAGCCCCGCTCGACGAGGCCATCGCCCGAATGATCGACAGGGGTGCCGACTATCTGATCGTCAACGAAGGTGACATGCCGATCGGCATCCTGACCGAGCGAGACATCCCGCGCTTGCTCGCGCAACACGATGCGCCCCATGCCTTGACCTTGCGCGAAACGATGAGCGCACCGTTGCGCAGCGTGCCGGTCGACATGTCGGTAACGGGCGCCATGGAAGCGATGACCCGCTTCCGGCTACGACACATGGTCGTGCTAAACGAGTCCGGTCAAATAGCCGGCGTGGTCAACCAGCGCCGCCTGCTTGAACAACTGGCGCTGGAGCGGATGGAGCATGCCCTGCAGCAGGCACAACAGGAACGCGATCGCCTTCGTCTCGAAGCCCACCTGCAGATGGCCCTCGATGGTGGAGGCGCCGGAAGCTGGGAATACCAGCACGATATCGACCGCTATCAGCTGAGCAGAGGCGTACTGCGCATCCTGGGGTGTACCGACAGCCCTGCCCCGAGGACACTCGCCGCCTGGATGGAGCGTGTTCATCCGGACGACAGGCCGTTGCTGGACGAGGCTTTCAGCTCAGCTGAACAAGGCGTGACCGAGGCCCAATACCTCGAATACCGCGTACGGCACGAAGATGGTCGGTGGCTGTGGATCGAGGACCGGCGTTGCGTCACCGAACGCCTGTCGGACGGTAGCCCGCGCCTGACAGCCGGGGTGATCAACGACATCACGGCCCGCCAGAACGACAAGAACAAGATCGAACGCCAGAATCGCGCCTTGCGCCTGATGAACGCCGTCTCCCAGGCGCTCGTCCGCCACCACGATCAGCCCGGGATGCTGGTCGACGTATGTACCATCATTGTCGAAACCGGCGGCTACAAGCTGGTCTGGGTTGGCGAAGCGATGCACGACCCGGACAAACGCATCCTTCCCCTCGCCTACTCTGGCAACAACGAAAGCTATCCGCTCAATCTGAACATCACCTGGGCCGACGCATGGAATGGGCAGGGAACCGCCAGCCGGGCCATCCGCCACGGCCGCCCCTTTGTCGCCCGCGACATCGACTCCGACCCGACTCTGACACGCTGGCGGGAGGTAGCCCGCGCGAATGGCTTCCGCTCATCGATCAGTCTGCCACTATGGATCGACGGCAAAGTATTCGGGAGCCTGAACCTCAATTCACCGGATACCGACACCTTCGATGACGATGAGGTTGCGCTGCTGGCGCACATTGCCAGCGAAGTCGAACTCGGCATCGCCATGCAGCGTTCGCGCCGCACCCTGGCGCACAGCGAAGCGATGCTGCAGGAAGCCCAGCGCTTGGCCCGGATCGGCCACTTTACCTTCGAGGCGGATCGGGATTTGTTGATCGGATCGCCAACGCACAACGAAATTCTCGGCATCACCCCGGGAGAAGCACTGGACACCCGCGGCTGGCTTGCGCTGATCCACCCGGATGACCGCGAACGCGTCGCCGAGTATTCGCGCGACCACGTCTTCCGCAATCGCCAGCCCTTCGACTCGGAATATCGAATCATCCGGCGCGACAGCGGCGAAGAGCGCTGGATACACACGGCCGGACAACTGCTGATCGGCACCGACGACCGAGTCAGCCGACTCTTCGGCACCAGCCAGGAGATCACCGAACGCAAGCAGTTCGAGCAACGACTGAGCCAGAACGAGGCGGCACTGCGCGAAGCGCAAGCCATCGCCCATCTCGGCAGCTGGACACTGGATATCGCAAATGACCGGCTGAGCTGGAGCGACGAGGTGTACCGGATATTCGGACTGACACAGGGTGCCTCGCTGAAGCTGGCAGATTTCCTCGATTGCATCCATGCCGACGACCGCGAACGCGTCCTCTCCGACTGGCAAAAAGCGCTGCGTGGAGAACTCTACGACAGTGAACACCGCATACTGGCGGGCAATTCAATCCGCTGGGTTCGCGAGCGCGCGCATATCCGATTTGATGAATCCGGAGCGGCCCAGTCGGCTGTCGGCACCGTTCAGGACATCACCGAACGGCACGAAGCGGAGGAGCAACTGCGCAAGCTCTCCCTGGCGATGGAGCAAAGCCCGCACAGCATCATCATCACCAATACGCAGGCCGAGATCGAATACGTCAACGAAGCGTTTGTCAGGAATACCGGCTACACGCGGGACGAAGTCGCCGGCAAAAACCCCAGCCTGCTGAATCCCGGCACGCCGGAGGCAGCACCGCCAGCCGACCTATGGACAACGCTACAGCGCGGCGAGGTGTGGCATGGCGAATTCATCAACCGGCGGAAAGACGGGTCTATTTTCGAGGAAATGGCGATCATTTCGCCGGTTCGTCAGCCAGATGGCCGGATAACGCACTACCTCGCCATCAAGGAAGACATCACCGAGAAAAAACGCATCCAGTCCGAACTGGAAACCTATCGCCAACACCTGGAGCAGTTGGTCGACGAACGAACAGAGGAGCTGGTGCGTGCCAAGAACGAGGCCGAGTCGGCCAGCCGCGCCAAGAGTACCTTCCTGGCCAACATGAGTCATGAAATCCGCACCCCGATGAACGCCATCATCGGCCTGACCTATCTTGCACAGCGCAACACCCATGACAAGGAGCAATACGAACGCCTGAGCAAGGTGGGCGATGCGGCCCAACACCTGTTGGCGATCATCAACGACATCCTCGACCTGTCGAAGATTGAAGCCGACAAGCTGATTCTCGAAGACACCGATTTCGCGCTCGACGATGTCTGCAACCGCACCTGCGAACTGGTGTCGACGCGTGCGGAAGCCAAGCACCTGGCTGTGATCCGCCACTTTGACCCGGCCATTCCCGCCGTCGTACGGGGTGACTCGATGCGGGTTCAGCAAATCCTGATCAACTTCCTGTCGAATGCCATCAAATTCACTGAGCGGGGAAGGATAGCGCTGCGTACCAGCCTTCTTGAGGAAGACACGGACGAAGTGTTGATCCGCTGCGAAGTCAGCGATACCGGCATCGGCATCGCAGCGGATCATTTAACCCGACTTTTTCAGCCCTTCGAACAAGGCGACACTTCAACCACCCGCCGCTACGGAGGAACGGGACTGGGCCTGGCCATCAGCAAACGGCTGGCGGCGGCCATGCACGGCGACATCGGCGTGGAGAGCGAACAAGGAAGCGGCAGCACCTTCTGGTTCACTGCGCGGCTGAAACGCGGCACAGAAGCCCGGCAAAGACAGCATATCGCAACGATGCCCCCTGCTCACCACCGGCAGGGTGCCCGGGTACTCCTGGCCGAAGACAACGTCATCAACGCTGAAGTGGCGTGCGACATGCTGAAAAGCGCCGGACTTGTCGTCGACCTGGCCCGCGACGGTGCCGAAGCCGTCGACTGTGCACTGCGTTGCACCTACGACCTGGTACTGATGGACATGCAAATGCCCGTCATGGATGGCCTCGAAGCCACCCGGCAGATACGCCTGCTCCCCGGCTGGCAACGGGTACCCATTCTGGCCATGACGGCCAACGCTTTCGATGAAGACCGCGACGTCTGCATGGCGGCCGGCATGAACGACCATATCGCCAAACCGGTCGCTCCCGACGTCCTTTACGCTACACTGGCCCGCTGGCTACCCATCCGCAAGCCAGCCTCTGCCGTTCAAGGAACGCCCGAACAGATTGCCGCCCTCGCCAGTATTCCCGGGCTGGACAGCAAGCTCGGCTTGCAGTCAGTGCGCGGCCGCGTGGACTCCTACATTCGCCTGCTCGGCAAATTCACCGAAACCCATGGCCAAGACTTCACCCGCATTCGCCAGCAACTGGCCGAAGGCAACCTCGACGAGGCAAGACGACTCGCCCACTCGCTGAAGGGGGTTTCCGCAACCCTCGGGGCGGTTCAGGTCAACCACGCCGCGCTGACACTCGAAATCGCCATCCGCGAAAGTCGCGACACACTTGAACTGCTATCCCTCGTCGAACGTACCGAAACTGCTTACCAGGCTCTGCAGGGGCAACTGTCGGCCCTGCACGACAATACTGGCATCACGGGACCGACGGTGGACGACGAGGCCATCCGCAAAGTGCTGGAACTCATCCGCCATGAACTTCAACAAGGTGAAATGAGCGTTCAGGACCGAGTGAGGCAAGAAGCGAATGTCCTCAAGCAAGCCTTCGGTGCCCACCATGCGCAATTCGAGAATCTGGTCTCGTCCTTCGATTTCGAGGCTGCGCTCGACTACCTTGATACGCACGGGCCGGCAGGCAAAGCGCCTTAAGAATCGCTAGCGCCCATGCCGCGAAGCCTCCTAGTAGCCAAGTGGACTGGCGAAGGCAGCACACCCAAAGTCCCAAAACGCTCAAGGCGTTTTGCTGGTGGTTTCAAATCCTGTCCTGCAACCAAGCCAGGATACCCCGGGCGGCAACCTGCCCGCTGGCGAAACAGGCGGTCAGCAGATAACCGCCGGTCGGCGCCTCCCAGTCGAGCATCTCGCCAGCGCAAAACACCCCGGGTATCCCGCGCAACATCAGGCCGGGGTCGAGCGCATCGAAGCTGACGCCGCCCGCGGTGCTGATCGCCTCGTCGAGAGGTCGCGTCGCCGTCACCGGCAACGGCAGCCCCTTGATTGCCGCCGCCAGTGCCGACGGTGACGCCAAGGCTTCGGGGGCACACAACTCGCGCAGCAGTGCCGCCTTGACGCCCTCGATCCCGGCCCGGCGGCGCAGATGGTTGGCCAGCGAATCACGACCACGCGGCCGGGCCAGGTCAGCTGTCAGCCGCTCCAGGTCACGCCCCGGTGCAAGATCGAGATGCAGCGCCGCCCGCCCGTCGCGCGCCAGCGCATCGCGCAAGTCGGCCGCCAGCGCATAGATCAAGCCGCCTTCGATGCCGCTGTCAGTGATATTGAACTCACCCTGCCGGGTGTGCTTGCCCACCGTCGCCACCACCGGCTTGACCGCTTGCCCGGCATGGCGCTCGCGGAAATACGGCGACCAATCGACATCGAAGCCACAGTTGGCCGGCTTGAGCGCCTCCACCGCAACCCCGGCCTCGCGCAGCACAGGTACCCAGGCACCATCCGAACCGAGCTTCGCCCAACTGCCGCCGCCGACGGCGAGGAGCACCGCATCCGCCGCCACCGCCAACTCGCCGGTCGGTGTGTCGAAGCGCAGTTGCCCATCGTGCCAGCCCAGCCAGCGATGACGCACATGAAACTGCACCCCCTGCCCGCGCAAGCGGTGCAGCCAGGCGCGCAGCAGCGGCGCCGCCTTCATCTCGGTGGGGAAGACCCGGCCGGAAGTACCGACAAAGGTAGCGATACCCAGGCCATGTATCCAGTCGCGCAAGGCCTGCGGACCGAAGGTATCGAGCCAGGAGGCGACCTGTCCGGCCCGTGCGCCGTAGCGACCGACGAAATCGGCCAGCGGTTCGGAATGGGTGATATTCATCCCCCCCTTGCCCGCCATCAGGAACTTGCGGCCGACCGAGGGCATGGCATCGTAGATATCGACCCGCAGGCCGCTGCCGGCCGACAGCACTTCGGCCGCCATCAGGCCGGCCGGCCCGCCGCCGACGATGGCGATGCGCCACGTCGTCATGCCCCGGCTCCCCGAGCCTCGACCGCTGCCGAGAGCACCTCGGGAATTTCCTTCTCGTCGGCAGGAAAAACGGTGACCGCGACCTCGGGCTCGGCGCCGCCGCCCCCCAGGATGATGCCGCGCAGCGGGGAAATGTCGGAAAAGTCCCGCCCGAAGGAGAGTGTGATGTACTCAGTGTCGGGCAGCAGGTTGTTCGTCGGATCGAAATCAACCCAGCCGTGCTCACTACCCGGCGCATAGACTGACACCCAGGCATGCGAAGCGTCGGCACCGATCAGGCGCGGCTTGCCGGGCGGTGGGCGAGTCAGCAGGTAGCCGCTGACGTAGCGGGCGGCCAGGCCCATCGCCCGCAGGCAGCCGATCATCAAGTGGGCGAAGTCCTGGCAGACGCCGCGCTTGTTTGCCAGCACTTCGAGCACCGGGGTGGATACCGTGGTTGCTTCCGGATCGAAGGTAAATTCACGGAAGATCTTATCCATCAAGGCCTGTACCGCGAGCAACAGTGGTCGTTCCGGCGGAAAGCAGTCGGCGGCGTAGGTGGCCAGTTCGTGCTTGACGCGAACGTGCGGGCTCTCGAACAGGAAACGCGCGGCATCCAGTGCCGCCGGCGCTGGCGCACTCGAATCGTAGGCAAGTTGATCGCGCACGGCTTCCCACGGCAGCGAGTCCGCCAGGTCCTGCGGCAGATGCGGCTCGACTGCAACGCTCATCACCGAACGGATGAGCAGGCTGTCGTGCGGCGCGTGGAAGGCGACCCAGGTCACCGGGTTGCCGAAAGCATCCAGGCCGTCGCGTCGCCAGCTCGGCTTCGGATCAATGTCGACGCATTGCTCCACGACCTGCTGCCAGGCGAGAATGCGCGGCGACAGATGCAATTGCTGTTGCGACAGCGACACCTGGCTACCGTAGTCGTAGCGGGTTTCGTGCAGGACGTGATAGCGGACGGCTGGCATGATTACAGTGCCATGATCTGCCGGCTGACATCGCCGACATGGGTGAAATAGCGCATGGCCAACCAATCCGAGAGCTGACCGGCGGCCGCATCAAGTTCGTGCAGCAGACCGGCGAGTTCGACACAGGCGACGCTGCGATGACTACGATTGAACGGCTGGTGCTCCAGCCTTCCGAGATCGAAGGCGCGCAGCCGTTCAAGCGCCCCGGCCAGCTCGCCGTCGAAATCAGCGGCCAGTTCGCGCCCCATCCGCTCAAGGTAGCGCATCAGCACGTTGGCCTGGAAGAGCACGCCGTGCGGGTTGCTGTCGTCGAAGACCAGTAGGTCGACAACCGGCAGCAATTCGGGAGCGCGGGAATAACGCGAACGATAGGTGATGATCGAATCCATCAGGTCGAGCAGCCACTCCATCGACTCCGGGCCTGCTGCGGATTCGAGCGTCAGGAAATGGGCGATAGACTGCGCCAGGAAGGAGAGACGCTCCAGGCGACGGCCGATAATCAGGAAGCGCCAGCCGTCGTCGCGCGTCATGTTGTCCATGGCGAACCCGGTCAACGACGACGAAACGCCAAGCACGCGGTCGAGGAAGGCGATGGCCTCGGTCAGCGTCGGATGCTTCTTCAGCACCGCCTGCTGGTCGCGCTGCAGACGGTTCAGCGAATGCCAGTGGTCGAGCGACAAGCGTTCGCGAACATGGGTCGCCGCCCACATCAGGCTGCGGATGTTACCGGCCAGACTGCCCGGCTGCTCCGGATCGTAGATCGCTTCGAGCAGCACGTGCTCGCTGCCATCCCTGACCGGACCATCCTTCTCCGGCTCGGGCAGGATGCCGACCCGACGGGCCAGCTCCATCGCGGCAACCACGGCCGGCGTCTTGCCGCCGTCGGCGATGACGACGCGTCCGAGGGCGACGCGCAACATGCGGGCGCTGTCATCGAAACGCTCGGAATAGCGGCCAAGCCAGAAGAGGTTCTCGACCACCCGCGACGACAGGTTGGCGCCGGCGCGAACCAGGTCGCGCACACCGACCGACGGCTTGAGTAGCGAAAAGTCGCTGACCGGCCCGTTGGTCTGCACCCAGGTATCCTTCGAAGCACCGCCGCGCTGCATCGAGAGGATGCGCGTGTCGCCGGCTGTGCCAACCCGCGTCAACCCGCCGGGCATCACCGAGTAGCCGTCCGGCGTCGTCACGGCGTAGGCCCGCAGTCCGACCGGCCGGGCCAGCAGGCGGCGCTCGTGGGTACGGCTCCAGGTTGGCGCCTGCGACAACTGAACCATTTCCTGCGCCACATAGGCATGCGGTCGGGCCTCGATGCGGAGCAGCATCTCGGCGCGTGCCTCGGCCTTCAACTCGTGGCCGAACACCGGCTCCATGCGCTGCGAGGGGTAGGCCGGCTTGATGACCAGATCGTCGAAATGCTCCCTGACGTACGCCAACGCGGTTTTTTCGCCACACCACCAAGTCGCCACCGAGGGCATCATCAGCTTCTCGCCCAACAAGCGCTCGCAAATAGCCGGCAGAAAGCCCATCAGGGCACCGGAACCGAGCAGGCCGCTGCCCAGCGCATTGGCGATGACTACCCGACCGGCGCGTGCCACGTTGAGCAAGCCGGGCACGCCAAGAGCCGATTCGCCGCGCAGCTCGAGCGGATCGCAATAGCTGTCGTCCTGCCGGCGCAGGATGACATGCACCCGCTTCAGGCCGCGCAGGGTTTTGAGGTAAACCGTATCGCCGCGCACCGTCAGATCCTGGCCTTCGACCAGCGGATAGCCGAGGTAGCGGGCCAGATAGGCGTGCTCGAAATAGGTTTCGTTGTATGGCCCCGGCGTCAACAGCACGATATGCGGCTGCTCGTCGCCCTCGACCGGGGCCAGCGCGGTCAGGCCCTCCTGTTGGTCGCGGAAGAAATCGGCAACGTGCTGGACACGCAAGTCGCGGAACATTTCCGGAAAAACCCGCGACACGACCAGGCGGTTTTCCAGCGCGTAGCCAGCGCCCGAGGGCGCCTGGGTACGGTCGGCGATAACCCACCAGCGGCCATTGGGCGAACGTGCCAGATCGACGGCGTAGTTGTGCAGCCAGACACCGCCCGCCGGCTTGATACCCTGGCAGGGCCACAGATAGCCGTGCTGACCATAGACCAGGGCCGGTGGCAGCAGGCCCTCGGCGAGCAAAGTCTGTTCGCCGTAAAGATCGGCCAGGATCGCATTGAGCAGTGCGGCGCGCTGCGCCACTGCCCCCGACACCTCGGCCCACTCTTCAGGCGGAATGATCAGCGGTAGCGGGTCGAGCGCCCACGGTCGGTCGGCGCCGTCCGGTGCAGCGTAGACGTTGTAGGTGACGCCGTTTTCGAGAATGCGGCGATCGGCGAATGCCAGGCGCTGGCGCATTTCGTCCGGCGCCACCGAATCGAGGTGGGTGAAAAACTGCCGCCAATGCGGACGCACGGCTCCGTCCGCCGCCAACATTTCGTCGTAGCGGTGGGTACTATGGGGGTAGATGGCGAGAAGCGTGCGGGCCATTGAGCCTTCTCCGGCACGATCGGGCCGGAAAAGTCGCTCCTCCGGCTCGAAAGTACGCCAGGGGCGATTCTTCCGGGTAAAAACGCCGCAAGTCTAGCGTAAACGGGGGTTCGGCGCAGGTCTCCGCCAGCTTCGCCCACACCGCTCCCGACGCACACCAAAAGCGGAAGATACTAATCAGGCGGCGGCATTCGGCCTCATGAGCATTGACCGCCAGTATTCTGAAACAGTGCCCCCGGATGGGCTGCATGGTACGGGCAAACCAGGAGAACGCGCGCCCCTCGGCACCGGGCTAGCAGTCGGTTTTGCGACATCCGGCCTTGTCGCCCCAAAGCAATTTTGTTGCAGTGCACAATTCTTCGGAAAAGTGCTCTATACTGGCGTCGATTTCATTCATTACTTATTCAGAGGATACCGTCATGACCATCAACGCCGAACAGTTCGCCGCTGCCAACAAAGCCACCGTGGACTCCCTGCTGGCCGTCGCCAACACTGCCCTCGCCTCCGCCGAGCGCATCGCCGCCTTGAACCTGAACACCGCCCGCAGCACTCTGGAAGACACCGCCGCCGGCGTGCAGACCGTGCTCGCCGCCAAGGATCCGCAAGCCGCTTTCGCCGCCCAGAAGTCGCTGGCCCAGCCGGCTGTCGACAAGGCTGTCGCCTACGGCAAGTCGGTTTACGAAATCACCACCGAGGCCCAACAGGAACTGGCCAAGATGGTCGAAGCCCAATTCGGCGAATTCCAGAAGTCGGTCACCAAGATGGTCGACCTGGCTGCCAAGTCCGCTCCGGCCGGCTCCGAAGGTGCCGTTGCCGCCATCCAGAGCGCCGTTGCAGCCGCCAACTCGGCTTTCGGCAACATGAACGCCGTGGCCAAGCAGTTCGCCGACGCCACCCAGGCCAACATCGCCGCCCTGTCCAAGCGCTAAGACCCGGTTCTTCAGCCGAAATAAAGGCCCTGCGTCACCCGCAGGGCTTTTTTTCTGGTAAAAAGCCGAGCCATTGAAATCCAGGGAGAGCAATGCATGTCTGACCGGGACATCGACCAAGAAGCCGAACGCATGCTGGAAGCCGCACTGGGCGGCATGACGCCGCACGAGGCCTTGCTGGAAGCATCGCGGGCTGAGAGCGCCAACGTCGATGCGCGCGCCGCCGCCGTCGCGAAGAACCGCGAGCGCGCGCTCAAATTGCTGGAAGCAATCGAGAAATCGCTGACCTGATCAACCCTCTGAAGTCAGGGCGACGAACCGTCGTCGTTTCCATCCCGCCGCTGTAGGTAGCGGCGGCAGGCCAGACGCAGAAAATCCATCTGCTCGCGAAAATTGCGGCAACCTCGGCACATCGCCAGGTGCATTTCAAGTTGCAGCTTCTCACCCACGCTCAATGGGCGATCCTGCGCTTCCGACATCAGCCGCGTTGCATCCTTGCAATTCAACATGCGCGCTCTCCGGGTGCG
Source organism: Dechloromonas sp. ARDL1 (assembly GCF_051122455.1). Classification (NCBI taxonomy): domain Bacteria; kingdom Pseudomonadati; phylum Pseudomonadota; class Betaproteobacteria; order Rhodocyclales; family Azonexaceae; genus Dechloromonas; species Dechloromonas sp. ARDL1. Next base: position 662,848 of record NZ_CP168939.1, on the reverse strand, counting down.
AACCAGCTTCCCTCCAGACAACGACGCAAGCCGTTGCGGGCACGATGCAGGATCACGTTGCAGTTGCTGACGGTGAGGCTCAACTCACGACAGACTTCGTCGGTATCGAATTCCAGAAACTCGCGCATCATGAACACACGGGCGGTTTTCTCCGGCAAGTGGTTGAGACAGGTTTCGAAGACTTCCCAGAAACGTTCCTCGCGCAGGGTCTCGGCAGGGTCGCCCCAGCCAAACGGACGCGCCTCCGGTCGCCAGTGCGCATTGTCCTTGAATAGCGCTTCAAAGGTGGCATCCATGCCAGCCTCGTCGTCCCCCAACGCAGATACGTTGGTCGTCCTGGACTGCGTACGGATCAAATCCACGATCTTGTTGCGCAGGATCGAGAATACCCAGGTTTTCAAGGCGGAGCGCCCGGAAAAGCGGCTTGCCCCGGCCAGGGCAGCGACCAGCGCCTCCTGCACGGCATCTTCCGCCAGCGCCGCATCGCGGAGCTGCAACTGGGCAAACTTCAGCATGTCGCGGCGCACTTCCGCGACGAATTCATCGTCGATAAGGGGTTTGTTGGACAAGACAGGTCGATGTATTCAGGGTGGTAGACGGTTTTTTCACTGCAATGCCGCCGAATCCAGACATCGATCGACAAGCCCCCGGAGCCGAGCAGGCGCAGTGGCAACAGCATACCAACGAACGGCGCCGGAAGCTTGAAATTACCCACATCGCCATTGGCAAAGCGCTCGTGCTGCGTCAGATCGCCGCAACGCCTCCCAGCCTCCGGCAGACGAATGCCCCGGACGATCTGCCAAATTGAATCAGGGTGGCAGGCCGGTCCATGGCAAACAACGTGATGACGCTCGTTGAAATGGCGCAAATTGGCTCCTTGTTGTCTCTCTTCCCGGGCCGCGCTCTACGGGCAGAACCGGCCGTCCTGTCAGCGCCTGCATCCCATCGCCCCGCCCGCATGCGCAACGCAGCCGAAGGCTGCGGCGCTTGGGGAAAGAGCGTGACGAGAAACCAGACTTTGCTTTTCCATGGCTTGCTCCGTGGTGCCGTTAAGATCGCGAGCGCCTTGCTCGCTCGCTTAAAGGATTGGTCGGCACAAGTCGGATTTTGTTACACCCTGGCGGTTTTTTTGAACGATTAAAAATCGATACCCCACCTTAGTAGGATTGACGTAGATCACGGCCAAGCCTAGCCTGACAAGAGTGACGCAAGCGAAAAAACCGGTTCGGCGGCACCATTTTTGGTCGCCCGCCAGGAGGAGCCAGCGTGAGCGGAAAACCGAAGGCAGAAGGACGGCACGACAGCAATGAGAAGGCTACGGCAGCGTGCGCTGCGGCGCATGTCCATGCCGCCGTTCAGCCGCGCCACGTCTCGCTGCGTACCAGCCTGCTCGTCCTTGTCCTCATCTGCGTGCTGCCCGGCGCCGCGCTCTGCGCCTATCTGGTATTGGCCAACTACCAACTGGAAAAGCGCCGCGTCGCCAGCGAGACGGAGCGCCTGGCCGGCCAGATTCTCGTCGAGCTCGACCGCGAACTGGCCGCGATGGAATCCGGCTTGCGCGTGCTGGCTACCGCCGAGCCGCTGAAAAGTGGCGAACTGTACCGTTTTCATGAAATCGCCCGTGCCGCCATCAAATCACAGACTGCCTACGCCTACGTCCTGATCGATCCGCAGGGAAGGCAGATTCTCAACACCCTGCGCCCCTACGGTGCATCGCTGCCGACCAGCGGAAACCCGACGCAACTGGCCGAGATTTTCGAATCCGGCAAGACTATTCTCACCGATCTGTTCGTCACCCCCCTTGCGGGAAAACAGGTCATTGCCCTGGGTGTGCCGGTCTATGGGCGGGACGGCACGATCATTTACACCTTGGTCCTCGGGCTCTTGCCCGAGCAATTGAACCAATTGCTCAACCGCCAGCCGATTCCGAACGGCTGGCTGGCCGCCATCATCGATGGTTCGGGAACAGTGGTCGCCTTCTCTCGCGATGGCGAACAATTCGTCGGCCGGAAAGCGCTACCCGATTTGCGCAAGCGCCTGCAGGACGAAATGCACGGCTCCATGTCGACGACGACCGAGGATGGCACAACGGTGACCACTGCATACGCCCGTTCGGCACGCTGGAACTGGAGTGTTGCCACCGGTGCCCCGAAGGCGCTGATCGAGACCGGGATGTTCCGCCTGTTCACCGGCATCGGCCTCATCGCGCTGTTCTTCATCATCGCCGGCAGCTGGCTGGCTGCCGTGATCACCCGCCGCGTGCTGTCGTCCGTCGCCTATCTCAACGATGCCGCGCTTGCCCTGCGCGAAGGCAAGCCGCTCGCCCCGCCCCGCATACAGCTCTACGAAGCCGAAGCGGTCGGCGAGGCCATCGTGCAAGCTTCGCACCTGATGGCGGAAGTGCATCACCGCGCCTACCACGACCCATTGACCGAACTGGCCAACCGCGCCCTTTTCTACGAACTGCTCCAGCACCAGCTGGCCGTGGCCGAGCGCGAAAATGGCCAGCTGGCCGAGCTCGCCATCGACCTGGACAATTTCAAGGTGGTCAATGACGAGGAAGGGCACCCGGCTGGCGACCATCTTCTCGAAGCTGTTGCCCGCCGCATCGAGTCGACCATCCGGGCCTCGGATGCAGCGGCCCGCATGGGTGGCGATGAGTTTTCCATCCTCCTCGTCGATGCCGACCGCGACAGCGCCGAGGAAACCGCCCAACGCCTCGTCACGCGACTGGCCGAACCCTACGACGGCATACGCAGCCCGGTCAGCGCCAGCATCGGTATTGCCATCTACCCGACGAACGGCAAAGATATCTGCGAATTGCTGGAAAACGCCGACCGCGCCTTGTACGTCGCCAAGCATGGCGGTCGCAACGCCTTTCGATTGGCAATCGAGCGCGCACCTGCATCGGACGAGTGAGCGGCGCGGCGTCTGCCGATTGTTCGATCGGCGCGCCTCCGCTATTCTGCTGCCCGCAGCCCATCCCGAGGAAGAGTCGTGTTCTATATCGTCGAAAGCAGCAAGTCCTTCTACGAAGCCAACCTCGACCTGGGGCCGGTGATCGAGCGCCTGGGTTTCGTCATCCTGCATCGCCAGGACATCGGCGAACTCCTGCAGCGGCGAGGAATCGATTTTGACGAAGACTGCCAGGTGCATGAAGTCATCAACTACCGCCACGCAGCCGACCTGCTCAATATCGACATGCGCCTGAGCCTGGCGCTACCGTGGCGCATCTCGGTCTTCACTGAAAACGGCACCACCCGCATCGGCCTCGTCCGCCCGCCGGCACTGGCCGAAGCCTGCAGCAGCGACAGCGAAGCGGCACGCATCGTCGCCGACATCGAGGCCCGGCTGATCATGGTCGTGGACGAAACACGCTGACCCGCGCTCGCACCTCCTTTCATCCTTCCCCTTGTCCGCCCGATGATCGTTCGCCCCCACCTCCACTGGTTTCGCCTGCTGTTCGTCTGGCGCGGTTCGGTACTCCCGTATATTGCTACCCGCCTCTTGCTCGTCCTGGCGGTATCCGTCGCCAGCGTCCTCAGCCTGGACTGGTGGATGAGCGCCCATGCAGCCTCGGCGCTCTCCATCCCGCCCTTCACGCTGATGGGGGTCGCGCTGGCCATCTTCCTCGGCTTTCGCAACTCGGTCAGCTATGAGCGCTACTGGGAAGCCCGCAAGCAGTGGGGCGCCCTGCTCATCGCCGCCCGCTCGCTGACCCGCGAAATCGTCAGCTTCGCCCCCCATGAAATCGAGCTGCACCAGCGCGTCGCACGCACGCTGGCCGCCTTTGCCTACGCCCTCAAGCACCAGTTGCGGCGCACCGACCCGCGTGCCGACCTGGCCAACCGGCTCGATCCGGCGCTGGTCGAGCACGTTTGCGCTGCCCGCATTCCGCCTGCCGCCCTGCTCCTCATGCTGGGACGCGAACTCGCCGCCGCGCAACGCAATGGCGTGATCAGCGACTTGCAGTTGCTGGCCATGGACCGCAACCTCAACCTACTCACCGAGGCCTCCGGCGCCTGCGAGCGCATCGCCAACACGCCGATCCCCTATACCTACCGCGTGCTGATGAACCGGACGGTAATGGTCTATTGCCTGCTGCTGCCGATCGGCCTCAGTACCTCGATTGGCTGGCTGACCGCCGTCGTGGCGCCGTTCATCGCCTACACCTTCCTCGCCCTCGACGTCATCGGCGAACAGATCGAAGAGCCCTTCGGCACCGAACCGAACGACCTGGCCCTGGCCTCGATGTGCCACGGCATCGAAACATCGGTCTGTGAACTGGTCGGCGAAACGCCGCGTAGCGCGGCGCCGGAAGTAATCGACTACGTCGTGACCTGACGCCTCATCCGCGCGGCGCACAAAATGCAGCGAAGCCCCCCTGACTGGATGGGCTGACACCCGACAAGCTCAGGGACATTGGGTTGCGCGCATCTCAGCGCATCAATTTGCCGCCGGCACCAATGATCGTCAGTTCGACGAACTGGCTGCCCTCGTGATTCTGTGGCGAGAAATCGATGACATACCCGCCCAGTTCGAAGGGGGCGCCCTCCAGGGCCTTCACTAGTGCCTCGCGCGTCGCTTGCGGGCCGGCCCGCCTGAGCGCCTCGAGCAGCACCTTGCCGTAGATGTAGCCCTCGATGCCGGTCACCGTCGGCGGCACCCCGGGATGCTGCTTGCTCTGTGCCTTCTGGTATTCGCGCGCCAATGGCATCACCCCGGAAAACGGAAACGGGACGACCTGCACGATGCCAAGGCCGCGCGCCCGCTGGGCACCGATTCGTTCGACGATCTCACGATCGTTGTTGACCGACATCGCATAAAGTTGTGCAACGCCGCCACGTGCCCGGTATGCCTGGACAAAAGCGGCCGTAGCCTGCGTGTTCGAGGCCATGACGATCGCCTGCACGCCGGCAGCCTTGATCAGGGTATCGACCGCCGCCTCGACCTGCGTCGTATTCTTGGCATAGCCGCCACTCGCCACCAACGTCAGCTTGCGCTTGCCCAGCGCCTTGCGCGCCGACTCCAAGCCGTCGTGGCCGAAGGGATCATCCTGATAGAAGACTCCAAATTGGCGACTACCGATGGCGGAAGCCATTTCCACCAGCTTGTCCATCTCAGACTCATAGCTGGCGCGCAAGTGGAATACCAGGGGATGCCCCGGCTGGCGCAGATTGACGGCACCGGTGCGCACGCCGACGATGGGTACCCCCACCTCGTCTACGACGCCTTGCTTGAGCAACGCTGCCATGTTTCCGGTGCCGACCAGGCCGAGCAGCGCCACCGGCTTGTCCGGATGCTTTGCCAGTTCGCGCGCCAGGCGTACCGTTTCCTCCACCTTATAGCCGTCGTCCAACGATTCGAGCACAACCTTCTGGCCGTGCACGCCACCCCGCTCATTGGCTTCGCGGAACGCCAATTCGGCTCCCTGGCGCAGCAATTTGCCGGTATCGGCCAAGGGGCCGCTGAGCGGCGCGATCTGCACTACTTTGAAATCGGCCAGAGCTGCGCCCGACGAAAACAAAACCGCCAGTGCAACCAAGGCGGCACGCACACCAGCTGCCTGAAAATGACGCATTGCAACCCTTTCCGGAAAGATATTCAATGGCACCGCTCATTTCCATGCCAGCACCATATCTCATATGGCGGAATCTATCCGCGCATAATGAAACAGAGAATTGTGGCTAGTACGTAACGCCGCCAAGGCCGACGGCGCCGGGCGTTTCGTGCCGGTCGCGGGCAGCACGTATAATCGGCGCCTCCCGATTTCACTCGCCCCAACGCTCATGCCCGCTGTATTACGCGCCGTCCTCATCTTGTCCGTCACCTTGCTGGCCGCCTGCGGCGAGCCCGAGGACACCCGCCCCGGCCAGCCGGTCAAGCAACGCCAGCAGGCCTTCAAGGACATCATCAAGTCCTTCGAGCCCATGGGCGTGATGCTGCGCAAGGGGTCGTACGACGCCGAGCGTTTCGAAAAATTCACCGCCGAACTGGTTGCCAAGCGCGACTTGCCGTGGAGCCACTTCGGCCCCGACACCAATTACCCGCCGACCAAGGCGACGGCCGAAGTGTGGAGCCAGCCGGAAGCCTTTGCAAAGGAAAAGCAGGGCTTCCTGATAGCCACCGACAAGCTGCAGGCCGCCGTGGCCGGCAAGGACAAGGGGCAGATCAGCGCTGCGTACGAGACCGTGCACGACAGCTGCAAGTCCTGCCACAAGCAGTTCAAGGCGCGCTAAGGACTGCCCATGTTGCGTCTCACCGAACTGAAGCTGCCGCTCGACCATGCCACCGACGCCCTGCACCCGGCGATCTGCCAGCGCCTGGGCATTGCCGACGGCGATTTGCTGGACTTCAGCATCTTTCGGCGCGGCTACGACGCCCGCAAGAAATCGGCGATCTCGCTGATCTACACGCTCGACTGCACCCTGCGCGACGAAGCCGCCGTGTTCAAGCGCCTGAGCGGCGACCGCAACATCGGCCCGACGCCGGACATGGCCTACAAGGTCGTCGCCCGGGCGCCGGCCGGACTCAGCGAGCGCCCCATCGTCATCGGCATGGGCCCCTGCGGCTTCATGGCCGCGCTGCTGCTGGCCCAGATGGGCTTTCGCCCCATCGTGCTGGAGCGCGGCAAGATCGTCCGTGAGCGCACCAAGGACACCTGGGGCCTGTGGCGCAAGAACACGCTGAACCCCGAATCGAACGTCCAGTTCGGCGAAGGCGGCGCCGGCACCTTCTCGGACGGCAAGCTGTATAGCCAGATCAAGGACCCCAACTTCTACGGCCGCAAGGTACTGGAGGAGTTCGTCAAGGCCGGCGCCCCAGAGGAAATCATCTACGTCAGCAAGCCGCACGTCGGCACCTTCCGGCTGGTCAAGATGGTCGAGAATATCCGCCAGAACATCGTCGATCTGGACGGCGAAATCCGTTTCGAGGCGAAGGTGGACAAACTGCTGCGCGAGGACGGCCAGGTCGTCGGCGTCGAACTCGCCGGTGGCGAACGCCTGATGAGCCGCCACGTCGTGCTGGCCGTCGGCCACAGCGCCCGCGACACCTTCCAGATGCTCCACGACTGTGGCGTCTATGTCGAAGCCAAGCCCTTCGCCATCGGCTTCCGCGTCGAGCATCCGCAAACGCTGATCGACCACGCCCGGTTTGGTCCCAATGCCGGCAACGAAATCCTCGGTGCTGCCGACTACAAGCTGGTGCACCACTGCAAAAACGGCCGTGCCGCCTACAGTTTCTGCATGTGCCCCGGCGGCCAGGTGGTCGCCGCCACCTCGGAACCCGGGCGCGTCGTGACCAATGGCATGAGCCAGTATTCACGCGCCGAACGCAACGCCAACTCGGCTCTGGTCGTGAATATCGACCCCGAGGATTTCCCCGGCGACTTCAGGAAGAACCCGCTGCTCGGCATGGACTTCCAGCGCCATTGGGAATCGGCCGCCTTCGTCGCCGGCGGCGGCGACTACAGCGCCCCGGCGCAAAAGATCGGCGACTTCCTCGCCGGCCGGCCGTCCAAGGCCCAGGGCAATGTCGAACCGTCCTACCAACCAGGGGTACATTGGACCGACCTCGCCAGCTGCGTACCGTCCTACGTCACCGAGGCCCTGCGCGAGGCCATCCCGGCCTTCGACCGCCAGATCAAAGGCTTCGCCATGGCCGACGCGGTGCTCACCGGTGTCGAGACGCGCACCTCGTCGCCGATCCGCATCAAGCGCGGCCCCGACTTCCAGAGCATCAACACGCGCGGCCTCTACCCGGCCGGCGAAGGCGCCGGCTACGCGGGCGGCATCCTGTCGGCAGGCGTGGATGGCATCAAGGTCGCCGAAGCCGTCGCGCTCTCCATGCTCGACACCGCGATGAAGACTGCATGAGCATCGACCTCAACATTCCGCTCAACAACACCCTCTACGAACAAGCCCAGAAAAGCGCCGCCGAAACGCACCAGCCGGTCGAACAGGTTATCGCCTTCTGGGCCGAAATCGGCCGCCACGCCCTGGGCTCCCCCGACCTGACCGTACAGATACTCGAACTCATCCTGCGCAACGAACCCGAAATCGACAACGACACTCCGCCCCGCGAGGCAGTCGATCGGCTGTGGAAGGCGCTGCGGGACAGGGCGCGGGCGGGCGGTTAGCAGCCGCGCCACCGAGGCGCTTATTGACACACTTGCCCGAGGTAGATTGCTACGGGCTCTAAACACCGCATTGGGTAGACCACACCTCATGGTCCACCAGACCAGAATGATGTTCCCGCCAGACTCCCTCAATCCAGGAAAACAAAGACTCCAAGGAAGGGGGTAGCAGCACGAACTGATTTCGAGTAAACGACCGCCAAGCATCGTATTGCTCGGGTCGAATGGTCGTTAGCAGCGGGATTCCTGATGTCATCAGCAAAAAAAGTTCTGCGGCCACCCCTTTTCCTGCTGCCTCCGAGGACGAAAAACGATGGAAGATTGCCAGATCGGCACCATCGCGCACGATCTCCCGCATGTGGCCCGCTAACTCGGATTTTGCATCGAGCAATTCGGAAGCGCTTGAATCGGATTGGTAATTGATCTGTGTGTAGCTCTTGCATGAATCCAAGTCAATGAATGCAGGACATACATTCCCACTCGGTCTCCACGCCGTTGTTGACAAGATTCCACGCACCCACCACCCCCGCTCCCTGAGCGATAGCGCAAAGCTGGCCATGACATCCTCCACCGCTGGAACGCTGTGAGCAGCAATTGCGGCAACTGAGCAAGGCGACGAATTCGTTATATTCATATGTATACAGAAACCATGGTGGCATCCTAATTTTCAATCAGTTAAAACCAATTCAACTTAGATAACGCCCAAGTCGAAATATACTGATGTATATAGCGAACCAAAATACTCCTTTTGCCCTAGATCAAAGTGACTGAAGCTTGCTATCCTGACTTGGTCGTGGCGCCGCCCCAATACCCGACAGCTAAATCGAGAGAATTGGCACCGCTATCGCCAGCCGGCTACTCCAATACAAGCCCAGCCAACCACCGAGAAGCCGGGCTTTTCCCCCGGGAAAATCCGATAATAGCGGCCGTTTCGTTTTGAACCCTATTGGGAATCCCGCATGGAAATCAAGGTCAATTTTCTCGACAAGCTCCGCCAGGAAGCCAAGTTCGACGACTTCACCGTCATCGCCGATCAGTCGATCCGCTACAAGGGCGACGGCTCGGCGCCGGGGCCGTTCGATTACTTCCTGGCCTCGTCGGCCTTGTGCGCGGCCTATTTCGTCAAGCTCTACTGCGACACGCGCAACATCCCGACCGAGCACATCCGCCTGTCGCAGAACAACATCGTCGATCCGGAGAACCGCTACAAGCAGACCTTCAAGATCCAGGTCGAGCTGCCGCCGGATATTTCGGCCAAGGACCGACTGGGCATCCTGCGTTCCATCGACCGGTGTACCGTCAAGAAGGTGGTACAGACCGGGCCGGAGTTCATCATCGAGGAAGTCGAGAACCTCGATGCCGACGCACAGGCGCTGTTGACCACCAACCCCGATGCCGACACGCAAACCTACATCGCCGGCAAGGATCTGCCGCTGGAGCAGACCATCGCCAACATGTCCGGTTTTCTGGCCAGTCTGGGCATCAAGATCGAGATCGCCTCGTGGCGCAATCTGGTGCCCAACGTCTGGTCGCTGCACATCCGCGACGCGCATTCACCGATGTGCTTCACCAACGGCAAGGGTTCGACCAAGGAGAGCGCGCTCGCCTCGGCGCTGGGCGAATATATCGAGCGCCTGAACTGCAACCATTTCTACAACGACCAGTACTGGGGCGAGGAATTCGCCAACGCGGATTTCGTGCATTACCCGGAAGAACGCTGGTTCAAACCGGGCAAGAAAGATGCGCTGCCCAAGGGCCTGCTCGACGACTACACGCTCGAAATCTACAACCCGGACGGCGAACTGCGCGCCTCGCATCTGTTCGACACCAATTCCGGCAACACCGAGCGCGGCATCTGCGCCCTGCCCTACGTGCGCCAGTCGGACGGCGAAACGGTGTATTTCCCGACCAACCTGATCGACAACCTCTACCTCAGCAACGGCATGAGCGCCGGCAACACGCTGGCCGAAGCGCAGGTGCAGTGCCTGTCGGAAATCTTCGAGCGTGCCGTCAAGCGCGAAATCATCGAAGGCGAACTCGCCTTGCCCGATGTGCCGCCGGAAGTACTCGCGAAGTACCCCGGCATCCTGGCCGGCATCGCAGAACTGGAAAACCAGGGCTTCCCGGTGCTGGTCAAGGATGCGTCGCTGGGCGGCGAATTCCCGGTCATGTGCGTCACCTTGATGAACCCGCGCACCGGCGGCGTCTTCGCCTCCTTCGGCGCCCACCCGAGCATGGAAATCGCCATCGAACGCAGCCTGACCGAACTGCTCCAGGGCCGCAGTTTCGAAGGCCTGAACGACCTGCCGCGCCCGACCTTCGAGAGCAACGCCGTCACCGAGCCGAACAATTTCGTCGAACACTTCATCGACTCCAGCGGCGTCGTCTCCTGGCGCTTCTTCAGCGCCAAGGCGGATTACGACTTCGTCGAGTGGGATTTCTCCGGCCACGGCGAGAACTCCAACGCCGACGAAGCCGCCACGCTGTTCGGCATCCTCGCCGACCTCGGCAAGGAGGTCTACGTGGCCGTCTACGACCAGCTCGGCGCCACCGCCTGCCGCATCCTCGTACCCGGTTACTCGGAAATCTACCCGGTCGACGACCTGATTTGGGACAACACCAACAAGGCGCTGGCCTTCCGCAAAGACATCCTCAACCTGCACAGCCTCGATGATGCGGCGCTGGAAGCCCTGCTGGAACGCCTTGAAGACAGCGAACTCGACGACTACACCGACATCATCACGCTGATCGGCGTCGAATTCGACGAGAACACGGACTGGGGCCAACTGACCATTCTCGAACTGAAGCTGCTGATCAACCTTGCGTTGAAGGATTTCGAAGCGGCCAAGGAACAGGTCGAGGCCTACCTGCAGTACAACGAGAACACCGTCGAGCGCGGCCTGTTCTATCAGGCCGTGAACGCGGTGCTGGAAGTGCTGCTCGACGACGAGCTGGAACTAGCCGACTACGAGGCCAATTTCCGTCGCATGTTCGGTAATCCGCGCATGGATGCGGTGATCGGCTCGGTCGACGGCAGCGTGCGCTTCCACGGCTTGACGCCGACCAGCATGCAGCTGGAAGGGCTGGACCGGCACCAGCGCCTGATCGACAGCTACCGGAAAGTGCACGCGGCGCGGGCCAGGGCAGCGCAGCATACGCGCTCCTGAAGGCAAGCCGCGCCGCCCTGCTGCAGAACCGGCCCATCTGCATTCGGGCATGCCCCCGGCGGTGGCCGGTTGCTTGGCAAGCCCAGCCCCCCGTCAAACCGGATAGGCGGGTCCGGAAAACACCCGGGGTTCGCGCCCCAAGCTACTCAGCGAACATCCGGAGCAGATCGGACAGCGGCTTCAAGCACGGGCTTTTTGCGCCTGCACCGCCATGTGCGTATGCGCCATGCGCATGAGCGGCATGCCCAGCCCTTGCGCCTCTCCCCGGCGCGCCATGGCGCCGAGAATATGCTCGTGCTCCGTGCGCTGCCCGGATAGCAGGTCGCGCAACATGGAGGCGGTAAAAGGCGATCCCTCGGCCGTCAGCATGCCGAGCGCCTTGTCTCTTGCGGCCTGGGCAACCGGATGACCGAAAGCGCCGGCGACATCGCCGCACTCCCGGTACATTTCCTCGGTGATTCTCTTTCCGTAAGGCGTCGCCATGATCTCGCCCACCGAGCCCCGGCACAGCGTGGTCATTCCGGCAAGGGCGGCGAGAAACACCCATTTGTCCCAGAGCACCTGCTCGATATCATCGGCCAGCACGCTATCGAAAGGCGCCTGCCCGCACAACTCCATGAAGGTGCGCGCCAGTTTTTCATGCGCCTCGTGGCGGGCACCCACGGTCAGGCTGTGCATGTCGGTCAGCTGCCGGATCGCGCCTTCGTCGGTCAAGGTCGCCGCGATGTGGGCGACACCGCCCATCACCCGCTGACGCCCAAAACGGGCATCCAAGACATCCAGATGATCCAGGCCGTTGAGGAAAGGCAGGATGACGGCCTGGCCCAGGCCATTTTCCAGCGATTGGATGGCATCGTCCAAATCGTAGGACTTCGGCGCCAATACGATCAAATCGTAATCGGGGGTCAGCGCCTCCGCAGTCACCGTCTTGGCGGGTACCGCGAAATTTCCGCGCGGCGTTTCGACACATAGGCCTTTCGCATCGATCAAAGCCTTGCGCTTAGGGCGCACCAGAAAGGTCACATCCGCGCCGACACGAATCAAATGCGCGCCAAAGTAACCGCCAACACCGCCCGCACCCAGAATCAGTATTTTCATGCTTTGCTTTTCCTTGAATTGGTTTCCACAAAACCGCTTGAGCGACGCCTGTAACCTGCTTTCCCGTTCCACGAAGGAAAAATCGCAACGGCTATCCGGCGTTATACGGCAGGCAGGAGGAAGTTGCCAGTGCTCGAACAACGTAGCCCCCCCACCGGCGCGATCGCAATGCACAGTGGCCGCCCCTGCTCCCGAGTATCAGCCAGCCGATCCGGGTCGCCAGCCGTCGGGCTCCGGCCCCGGCAGCACCTTGCGGCAGCTGAGCCTGCACGACGCGCCGGCTGAAATCTGCTTGTAAGGCCCGCTTAACCGTCCTGAAATACCGGGCACCTACGCTGTCCCCCTTTCAACCCGACAGCCCATGCCATGAAAAGAAAACAGCTCGCCCTGGCCATCCTGGCCTCATTCACCATGACCAGCGCAATGGCCGATCAGGCTTTTCCCGCCACCCTGGCCGGCCACGCCGTACTACCGGCCAAGACCTTCATCGCGCCACCGAAGGATGCGCCGGATAGCCTCAAGGTTTCCGGCAAGTACACCGGCCCGGAGAGCAAGCGGGTCGATGCGGTGGATAGCCTGCCGGGCAACTCCTATCTGTCCGACAAGGCCGTGCCGCGCCCGACCAATGTCTCGCTGCCGTTCAAGGGCCAGCCGGTGCAAGGCTTTTCGGGCATCCAGAGCAACGGCGACGGCAGCTTCTGGGTGCTGCAGGACAACGGCTACGGCGCCAAGAACAACAGCGCCGATGCCATGCTGATTTTCCACCGCGTCCAGCCGGATTGGCACAAGGGTGGCGTCAAGCTGCAAAAAACCGCCTTCCTGCACGACCCGGACCGCAAGGTGCCTTTCCTGATCGTCAATGAAGGTACGAAGCAGCGCTACCTGACCGGTGCCGATTTCGATATCGAGTCGATCCAGGTGATCGGCGATACCGTGTGGTTCGGCGATGAACTCGGCCCCTACCTGATCAAGACCAATCACCACGGCAAGGTTCTGGCCGTCTTCGAAACCAAGGTCGACGGCAAGACGCTGAAATCGCCCGATCATTTCTCGGTGACCACCCCGTCCACCTCCGGCGCGTTCACCACGGTCGCCCGCCGCTCGCGGGGCTACGAGGGCATGGCGGCCTCGAAGGATGGCCAGTTCCTCTACCCGCTGCTCGAAGGCCCGCTGTGGAATGCCGACGACAAGAAGTGGGAGCAGAAGGATGGCCGCGAATACCTGCGCATCCTGGAATTCAGCGTCGCCAAGGGCGAATGGACCGGCCGCTCGTGGAAGTACCTGCTTGAGCAGAATGGCAACAACATCGGCGACTTCAACATGATCGACGCCGACACCGGCCTGATCATCGAGCGCGACAATGGCGAAGGCCTGCCCGAACACGCCTGCAACGGCCCGGCCCGCCCGGATTGCCAGAACGTGCCGGCGAAGTTCAAGCGCGTCTACAAGGTCAGCCTGAAGGACGCCGACAGCGAAGGCTTCGTCAGGAAGATCGGCCACATCGACCTGCTCGACATCGCCGATCCGAAGCACGTTGCCCGACGCGGCGGCAAGGACGGCAAATTCACCTTCCCCTTTGTCACCATCGAGGACGTGGATGTCGTCGATGCCGAGCACATCGTCGTCGCCAACGACAACAACCTGCCCTACTCGGCCGCTCGCCAGCCCAACCTGCAGGACGACAACGAATTCATCCTGCTGCACGTCCCCGAACTCCTGAAGGCCCGCTAAATGAAGCTCAACGCCCAAACCTTCAAGCACCTCTGGCTGGTGCTGGCCCTCGCCGCCGGCAGTGCGCTGGCCGATACGCCGGTGCTCGACATCTACCTCGCCCGCCACGGCCAGACCGACTGGAACCTGGAAAAGCGCCTGCAAGGCGGTACCGACAACCCGCTCAACGAAACGGGTCGCCAGCAGGCCAAACAGCTCGGCGACAAGCTGGCCGGCGTGCCGATCACCGCCGTCTATAGCAGCGGCCTGGTGCGCGCCAAGGAAACCGCCGCGCTGGCCCTGCCCGCCGTCAAGGCGACGCCGCTTGCTGCCCTCTCCGAGCGCAGCTTCGGCAAGTTCGAAGACATGTACGAGGACGGTCGCGATGCCGCGATGACCGCCGAGTTCAAGGCGCGCGGCAGCCAGCCGGACGATGCGCTGGATGGTGGCGAGTCACTGAACAGCCAGGCGCAGCGCGTCGCCAAGGCCATCGACCAAATCCGCAAAGCGCACGCCAAGGGCAGCGTGCTGGTCGTCAGCCACGGCGGCGTCACCCCGCTAATCCTCGGCCACCTGCTGAAATTGCCGGTAGCGGAGGCGGTCGCCCGCATCAAGCAATCGAACGACGAGGTCTATCTGGTGCGCCTGATCGGCCAGCAGCCGCCGCAAGTGTTCAAGCTGATCACCCGCGAAACGCTGGAGCAACTGTAAGCAGCACGCGCTGGTGAAATGGCATTCCTCCCGGGAGTCAGGCGCTCGGGAAGAATGCCCTGCAGTCTGATGCGTCGCATGAGGAAGATGCCTCGGCCTATTACTGGCGGCGGGTGCCAGTCGCTGCTTGAGCAGCGACAAGCGCCTGCACCGCCTGTCGGATGGCACGCCGATGGTGCTGACAGCGGCCCGACGCCGACCGGATTGGTCAGTATCAGCCCAAATACGTCTCCAGCTGGAGCAGCCTGAAAAACGCCACGGGGATATCCGTATCTCTTATGCCAAGCCGTTGGATGCCAGCATCGAAAACTAGCCCTGTAGAGATACGACCGTATTCCGGCACACCTCTGTCTTTACGTTCAACCCTGTCGGAAATCTATCCTTGTGGACTTTCTGGCGGCGTCCTATTCTTGGCCACGTTTTCCAACATTTATACAGGAGCAGAGGATGGCTGAGGTGCCCCCGGTTTTAGTGCCAAGGGCGTTTTAGTAAAAGTCCTTGGGTTGTACCGTTAAAGACATTCTTCGGCGGCTGGCTGGGCAGAGGTGGTTGCCCGATGCTCGGCCGCGAACTCTGCCGGGGTTTGATAATTCAATGCGCTGTGCGGCCGATGCTGGTTGTAGTCCCGGCGCCAGGCGGCGATCAGGATACGAGCCTGTGGCAAGCTCGTAAACCAATAGTCATTCAGGCACTCATCTCGGAAGCGTCCGTTGAAGCTCTCGATGAACGCGTTCTGCGTGGGTTTCCCGGCCTGGATCAGTTTGAGCTGAACGCCATGCTGGCAGGCCCACTGGTCGAGCGCTTTGCCGGTAAATTCTGGTCCCTGGTCAGTTCGAATGGCCTTGGGGTAGCCCCGGAAGCGAGCCGCCTGATCAAGAACACGCGTAACGTAATGGCCTGAAATGCCGAAGTCGACCGCGAGATCGATGGCCTCCTTGCTGAAATCATCGACGATGGTCAGCACCTTGATCCGGCGGCCATTGGCCAGCGCGTCACTGACAAAATCCATCGACCAAACTTGGTTGGGCTCGGTAGGGCGTTCCAGTGCCTGCCGCTCAACAGCCACACCATGTCGCTTTTTGCGGCGCCGAACTGACAGACCGGCATCACTGTAGAGCCGATAAATCCGTTTGTGATTGGCTCGAACGCCCTCTCGCCGAACCAGCGCATGCAAGCGGCGATAGCCGAACCGGCGGCGCTCGCCGGCCAGTTCGACCAGCCTGGCTTGCAACTGCTCGTTCTCCGGCTGCGCCTTCGATACGTAATGCAGGACCGTGCGTGACAAACCCACCAGCTGGCAGGCACGGCGTTGGGAAATTGCTGTCGCTTTCCGCATCACCATGACTGACTCACGCTTTTGCTGGGGGCTCAGCGCTTTCGGCCCAAGGCCGCTTTGAGAGCTTCGGCATCAAGGATCGATTCGGCCAGTAGGCGTTTGAGCTTGGCGTTCTCGGCTTCCAGTTCCTTCAGGCGCTTCGCATCCGGAACTGACATGCCGCCGAATTTCGCCCGCCAGTTGTAGAACGAGGCGTCACTGAAGCCGTGTTGCCGGCACAGTTCCTTGATCGCCACGCCGGCTTCCGCCTGCTGCAAAAAACCGATGATCTGCTCTTCTGAAAACCGCTTCTTCAAGTCCATTCTCCTTCTCGAAAACGGACTTTACTAAATTGCCGGTGGCACTGATTACGGGGGGCACCTCAGGACGCCGGCAACGGTGCAATCAATCTCATAGGCTCGCCTTGCCCTGACGACTGACTTCCGCATCGCCTTGGAGAACCCTCGCGGCTCCAGACTGAACAAGCGCCCATCGAGTCGCCGAGGCATGGCTTGTAGCACCGCCAGTGCTTCGCTATTGAGCGGAACGACGCGATCCTCGCCGTTCTTGGTATCGCTCAGGTAGGCAAGGCGCCGGCCCAGATCAATGTCCTGCCAGCGTAGGCGAATGATCTCGCCTCGCAGCATTCCGGTAGCCACCGCCAGATGCAGAAAGTCCGGTAGCTCTCGGGTCTTGCTGTGCTGAATGATGGCCTCAATCTCCGCCTGGCTGATACGTCGCTTGCGCTCTCGTCCAGCAGGAGGGCGCTTGATCTGGCTGACCGGGTTGCTGACCGGGATACCCCATTCACGCGCAGCGACCTTGTAGGCGGCGCTGATAATGTTCAGTTCATGCCTGGCTGTTGCATCGGATACGACCTGCAATCGCCGATCCCGGTAGTCGGCAACCAGCATCGGTGTCAAAGCCACCAAGCTGTATTTGGAGATCCGGTCGCGCAAGATGACGCCGATCTTCCAAAGCTCTTCCCGATGGCCTTTGTGCTGTGGCGACACCTCTTTCCCATATCGCTCCAAAAGCTCAGCAAGCGTCATGCGCTCCGCTTCCGTGCGATGGACATAGCAGCCCATATCCAACTCGCGCTCAATGGCTCTAGCCCACTTCTCGCCGTCTTGCCGGAGCTTGAATGTTTTCACCACATAGGGGTAGCCCTGACGCCGAACCCGAACCTGCCAACCACCTGAACGCTGCGTGAATGTAGCCACCTGATTCTCCCGGAGGAACACAGGAGGGACAAACAGACAAACGCGTCAAAGCTCGAAATTGGAAACCCTTACCGGATCAGCGTCTCCGGGCGGCGTCGTTCCCCTGGCCACCGGGCTGATGGGCTGGTTCCTAACGCGGCCCGCCGTACTCGTCGGCGAGGGCGTCGTAGTGCGCGTGGGCCTCGCTTTCGCGGATGCCGGCCGCGTACCACTCCTGCATGGCGGGATGGGCTCGCATGGCTTCGCTATAGGCAGCGGCAACCGGCGGCAAGGGAACGTTGTAGATGTGCAGGCGCCAGACCACCGGCGCGAACATGGCATCGGCCACCGAAAAGTCACCGAACAGGTAGGGGCCGTCGCCCGAGGCGAACTGCGCCCGCGCCTCCTGCCAGATTTCGATGACCCGGTCGATGTCGCGTTGAACCGCGGGCGTCGGCGTCTTGCCCTTGAGCTTGAGCTTGAGGTTCATCGGCATGGCGGTGCGCAGGCTGACGAAACCGGCATGCATTTCGGCTGAAATGCTGCGCGCCCTCGCCCGCGCTTTCGGATCGGCCGGCCACATCTGCGGATGCCGCTCGGCGAGGTATTCGGCGATGGCGATGCTATCCCATACCTGGAAACCGTCGTCGTGCAGGCAGGGGACGCGGGCGTTTCCGGCCAGCGGCTTGAGCGCGGCGTTGTAGTCGCGCCCGGCCACCGAGACCATGTGCTCGGCGAAAGGCAGCCCGAAATGCTTCATCAGCAGCCAGGGGCGCAGCGACCACGACGAGTAGTTCTTGTTGCCGATATAGAGATCGAACATCTGGGGCTCCTTGGTCAGTTCAGGCCGGTAAGGTGCTTGGCCGCTTCGCGGCGGCTCAGGGATGACAGTACGCGCCCCGGAGCGTTCAGAAAATCGAGCACCGCCTGTGGTTCGCAGCGCGCGAAGTCGCGCAGCGCCCAGCCGATGGCCTTGCGGATGAAGAAATCCTCTTCACCGGCCAGCGCTTCGGCATAGGCGAACAGGCGCCGGCGGTCGGTTTCGCCGCGCCAGCCGAGCTGGTGCAGCATGGCGACGCGGCGCACCCACAGGTTGCCGTCAGCCAGTGCAGAATCCATGCTCCGCTGCGCATCCGGATCGGTTCGCCGCGCCGCGCGGACGACATCGCCGACGACGCCGGCCAGGCCATCGACGCTATCCCACCACGAGCGCAAGCGGACCAGTTCGAGCAGGGTCGCCAGATCGCCCTCGCCCAACTGACGAACCTGACGGGCCAGCAGATCGACGGCGACGTACTGGCACTCCCGCTCCGGCATGGCCCACAGGGCGCGCGCGTTGGCCAGGAGTTCGGCCGCCGTCTGGCGCGGCTTGATCAGGCTGGACACGGCCTGTCGGCGCAGCGGCGTGGGAATGCCGAAAAACGGGAATTGGCCGCGCAGGTAGGCCTGCATGGCCGGTGCCCGCTGCGCATCGGCCACGGCAAGCAGCGCCTGACGCACCCGGTCGGGCCAGGAAACAGGGTTTCCGTCGCTCATTCCGACCGGTAGCTGTCGGCGACGATGCCATGGCGCGTCAGCTTGTCGTAGAGGGTTTTCTTCGGCGTCTGCAGGCATTCGGCGGTGCGCGCCACGTTGCCGGCACACTGGCGCAGTGCGGCCTCGATGATGCTCCGCTCCGCCCTATCGACCTGTTCGGCCAGCGAGATGGCTGTAGCCGCCGGCGTCGCGGCAGTTCCCAGCGCATCGGGCATGCCCAGCGCCCAGCGCTCGGCCACGTTCTTCAGTTCACGGACATTGCCGGGCCAGTCATGTGCCGACCAGCGCGCCAGGTCGGCCGGCGTCCACGTGGCGACTGGACGCTTGAAACGTTCCGCCGCCTCGTGCAGGAACTGCGCCATGAGCAGGGCAATATCCTCGCGGCGCTGGCGCAGCGGCGGCAGGTCAAGGCTGACGACGTTGAGACGGTAATAAAGATCGGCGCGGAACTGGCCGGCATCGGACAGCGCCTTGAGATCGGCCTTGCTGGCGGCAACCAGCCGGCAATCGACGGGAATAGCCGAATTGCTGCCCAGGCGCTCGACGCTGCGTTCCTGCAGCACGCGCAGCAGCTTGACCTGCAGATTGAGCGGCATCGATTCGATTTCGTCGAGAAACAGCGTGCCGCCTCCGGCATGCTCGATACGACCGATGCGCCGCTTGCCGGCGCCGGTGAAGGCGCCCGCCTCGTGGCCGAACAACTCGCTTTCGAACACCGTCTCCGGCAAGGCCCCGCAGTTGATCGCCACGAAGGCGCCGCGCCGGCCGCTGGCCTCGTGGATGGCACGGGCGACGACCTCCTTGCCGCTGCCGGTCTCGCCGTTGATCAGGATGTCGACGCCGGTCGGCGCCAGGGTGCCGACCAGTTGGCGCAGGCGCTGCATGGCCGGCGACTGGCCGACAATGCGCCCGGCGCCGCCCTCGCCCTGGCCGGCGATGCGCTCCTTGAGCAGCCGGTTCTCGACGATCAGCGCCCGTTTTTCCAGCCCGCTGCGGACAGCGGCAATCAGGCGCTCGGAGGGAAAGGGCTTTTCGATGAAGTCGTGCGCCCCTTCGCGCATGGCCTCGACAGCCATCGCCACGTCGCCATGACCGGTCATCAGCAGCACCGGCAGTTCGCGGTCGAAACGGCGGACCTCGCGCAGCACTTCCAGGCCATCCTTGCCTGGCAGGCGCACGTCGCTGACAACCAGCGCCGGGTGAGCGGCGGCCAGCGCGACGAGCATGGCTTCGCCGTTGGTAAAGCCGCGCACGGCAATGTCGGCGAGCGACAAGGCCTGCTCACACCCCTTGCGGACGGCCACGTCATCCTCGACCAGGAAGACGAGCGGCTCAGCCATGCAGCACCGCCTTGGCGTAGCTCGGCCGATGCAGTTCTGCCGTCTCGACGCTGAGCTGCACTTCACCGACCTTCTGGCCAGCGACGAGCGGCGTCAGCGCAGCGAGCAGGCTGTCGGCCAGCGCCTTGCGCTCCTCGTCGGTGCGACCGGACAGCATGGCCACCCGGACATGGACGAAGGCGCGTGGCGTATCGTGGACACCTACCTGAAAATCGTCCAGGCCCAGGGCGCGACTCTTGATGTCGGATTCGCCGAACAGGCCTGAATCGAACATCGCTTCATTGAGCGCCGCGAGGGCTTGCACCGGGTCGAAGTCGGCCAGGTTGCGGGTGTATTCAAGCGTTAGATGCGGCATGGTTTTCTCCTGCGGCGGGCAGACGGAGCACGAAAATGGCGCCGCCGTCCGGGGCGTTGTGCGCGCTCAGCGTGCCGCCGTAACTCTCGGCAATGGTAAGCGAAATGGCCAGCCCCAGCCCGAGTCCTTCACCGGCCGGCTTGGTGGTGTAGAAGGCCTCGAACAGGTGCGAGCGCGCCTCGTCGCTGAGGCCCGGCCCGTGGTCATGCACGGCGATGCAGACCTGGCTTCCCTCGATACTGGCGGATACGTCCAGCGTCGGTTCGTTCAGCCCGGCCATGGCATCCAGCCCGTTGCGCAGCAGGTTGACCAGGATCTGTTCGAGGCGCCCGGCTTCGGCCACGCAGCACAGATCGGTCGGCGGCGGGACGATGGCGATGCGCGCACCGATCTCGCGCCGGCGGGGCTCGACGATCAGTAAGGCATGTTCGATGGCGGCGGCAACACCGACCGCCTGCGGCGTCGCCGCCTCCTTGCGGGCGAAAGTCTTGAGCTGGCGGACGATGCGTCCGGTACGCCCGACCAAATCGGAAATCATCCGCAGGTTTTCGGCGACTTCCTCGGTACGGCCGCGCGCCAGCAAGGCGGAGGCATTGTCGGCAAAAGTCTGCAGTGCGGCGAGCGGCTGGTTGAGTTCGTGACTGATGCCGGCCGACATCTGGCCCAGGGTTGCCAGCTTGCCGGCCTGTACGGCAGCATCGCGGGTTTCGCGCAGGATGGCCTTGGTGCGCTCCAGCGCGGCCACCTGCTCCGTCAGGTCGGCCGTGCGCTCGGCGATACGTTGTTCCAGCTCCGCGTAGACACGCCGCAACTCCTCCCGGCGCTGGCGGCGATGCCGGAAGTGGGCGGCCAGGCCGATCAGGAAGGCGGCGGCGAAGGCGACGGCAATCCCGCCGCCGAGCGCCACGGCACGCGCCTCGCCGGTATCGACGAACTGGACGATCTGCCAACCCAGGCTGCCGACCGGCCGGGCGTGGATCATCCGCTCGCGCGCCATCTCGCCCGGCAAAGCGATGCGGCGCAGTTCGCCGCCGTCGATTTCGATGGCTCTGTCGGCAAGCAGTTGCACCGGCTGGCTGCCGTATTGCTGCGTTTCCGCGAGCCGCGCCTTGACTGCCTCGTTCAGCGGCGCGAGGGCACGGTAACGCCACATGCGCTCGGATGCCAGGAAGACGACACCATCGCTGTCAGCCAGCAGCCGGGTGTCACCAACGCCGGACAGCGCCTGCTCCATGCTCTCCAGGCCGACCTTAAGGACGATGACGCCGAGCACCCGGCCCTGCTCGCGCACCGATGCCGCCAGGAAATACCCCGGCTCGCCGGTGGTGACACCGACACCATAGAAACGGCCGAATCCGCCTTCCAGCGCATCGCGAAAATAGGGGCGGAAGGCGTAGTTGTGGCCGACAAAGCTGCGCGGAAGGCGCCAGTTGCTGGCGGCCAGCGTCTTGCCCCGTGCGTCGATCAGGAAGGCCACGGCAACCGACGCCCCCTGCTGCGCAGCCTCGAGATAGGCATTGGCGGCAGCTTGCCGCCGGGGATCGTTCGGCTCGCGGAGCAGCGCGGCCAATGCGGGATCGAGCGCGAGCAGGCCGGGCAGCGACTCGTGCCGGGCCAGCGTAGCTTCGATCGACAAGGCGAAGGCATCGAGGCGCTGCGCCGCCAGATGCCGCTCGCTGTCCAGATGACTGTTCAGCAGCAGGCGGTAGGCCAGCCAGCCGAGCAGCACGCAGACAAGCAAGGCGGCCAGGGATAGCCACAGGGTACGGTGGGGGCGAATGACGGCGTCCGAGTTATTCACGCCGCCATCCTACCGGTTTGCGTACCGCTCAGTCGACGGCCTCCCGCGTCATCCCGGCGGCGGCACATGGCGCCGATCACGCTTGCCCCTGCCGGCCGTGTCGTGGACAACTCGGAGACCCGCATCAACAGCGAACCGCCGGCCTGTTCGTTGTGCGACTCAGGCCTCGGCACGAAAGAGCCAACAGGACGGGGAAATTTCGATCCTTTCGTTTCGATCCCTTTCGTCATGCCCTCCGGGTTTTCCGGAGGGCATGACGCCCCGGTTAAGACAGGGCGCCTGGAGCACGAATTACGGGCGTCGAGCCGTTCCGGCATCTTTGTCGAAACGATCCAGTTCCATGACCTTGGCCCAAACCTTGACGAAGTCCTTGGCAAACTTCTCCTTGGCGTCGTCGCCGGCGTAGTATTCGGCCACTGCCCGCAGTTCCGAGTTGGAGCCGAATACCAGATCGACCGGGGTCGCGGTCCACTTGACCTTGCCGCTCTTGCGGTCATGCCCTTCGTACAGACCTTCTGACGACGCCTTGGACCAGACGGTGGACATGTCCAGCAGATTGACGAAGAAGTCGTTAGTCAGCGTTCCGGGATTAGCGGTAAAGACCCCGTGCTTGACCCCGCCGGCGTTGGCGTCGAGGGCACGCAATCCGCCGACCAGGACGGTCATTTCCGGGACACTGAGCTTGAGCAGGTTGGCCTTTTCGACCAGCATCTCCGCCGGAGACAGGCGCGCTTCCTTGCTGTAGTAATTGCGGAAGCCATCGGCCTTGGGTTCAAGCACTGCAAACGAATTGACATCGGTGCTTTCCTGCGAGGCGTCCATACGTCCCGGCGAGAACGGCACCTTGACGTTGTGACCGGACTTCTTGGCCGCCGATTCGATTGCCGCCGATCCACCCAACACGATGACGTCGGCCAGCGAAACCTTCTTGCCGCCCTTGAGACCCGCATTGAAGTCTTTCTGGATGCTTTCCAGCTTGCCTAGTACCTTGCTCAACTCTTCAGGCGTGTTGGCCGCCCAGTCTTTTTGGGGCGACAGGCGAACGCGCGCGCCATTCGCTCCGCCACGCATATCCGAACCGCGGAAGGAAGCGGCCGATGCCCAGGCAGTACGGATCAGTTCCGCGTTGCCGAGCCCCGAGGCAAGAATGCGCGACTTCAGGGTCTCCGCATCTCGCCCATCGATCAGTTTGTGGTTAAGCGCTGGAACCGGGTCTTGCCAGGAGAGCGCCTCCTTGGGCACATCGGCACCAAGATAACGGGAACGCGGGCCGAGGTCACGGTGCGTCAGCTTGAACCAGGCCTTGGCAAATGCCAGTTCGAACTCTTTCGGATTCTCCATGAAGCGTCGCGAAATCTTCTCGTAGGCCGGGTCGAAACGCAGCGACATGTCTGTGGTAAACATGATCGGCGCGTGACGCTTGTCCTTGATATGCGCGTCGGGAACCAGCGCTGCCGCCGCGGGGTCGGACGGAATCCATTGGATGGCGCCCGCCGGGCTCTTTGAACGAACCCAGTTCCATGAAAAGAGATTGGACAGGTACTGGGTCGTGAATGCCGTCGGACTGGAGGTCCAGGCCCCTTCCAGACCGCTAGTGATCGTATCCTCGGCATTCCCCTTGCCGCATCTGTTCTTCCAACCCAAGCCCTGATCTTCGAGCGGGGCACCTGTCGGGTCCGCGCCAAGGCACTTCTCCGGGTCATGCGCCCCGTGCGCCTTGCCAAACGTGTGGCCACCAGCGATCAGGGCCACCGTTTCCTCGTCGTTCATCCCCATGCGACCGAAGGTATCGCGAATGTCCTTGGCGGCGGCAAGCGGATCTGGGTTTCCGTTGGGGCCTTCCGGATTGACATAAATCAGGCCCATCTGCACGGCGGCAAGCGGTGTTTCGAGCTTGCGGTCGCCGTGATAGCGTTCGTCGCCAAGCCACTTCGATTCCGGCCCCCAATAGACGAGGTCTGGCTCCCAGTCGTCGGCCCGGCCACCCGCAAAGCCGTAGGTTTTCATGCCCATCGACTCCATGGCTACGGTACTCGCCAGCACCATCAGGTCTCCCCAGGAAATCTTCGCTCCGTATTTTTGCTTGACCGGCCACAACAGGCGCCGCGCCTTGTCGAGACTGACGTTGTCCGGCCAGTTATTGAGCGGATCGAAACGCTGCTGGCCGCCATCCGAACCGCCGCGACCATCCAGCGTGCGATAGGTGCCGGCACTGTGCCAGGCCATGCGAATGAAGAACGGGCCGTAGTTGCCATAGTCAGCCGGCCACCAGTCCTGCGAAGTGGTCAGGGTCGCCTTGATGTCGTTCTTTACCGCATTCAGATCCAGCGTCTTGAACGCCTTGGCATAGTCAAAACCCTCTTCCATCGGATTTGAAGAGGCGTTGTGCTGGCGCAGCGGCGAAAGATCGAGTCGATTGGGCCACCAATCCTTGTTGGTCAATGGCGCCTTGTTCGCCATGGTATTGGCTGCTTGTAGCGGCGGCGTAGCGACAAGCAATACGGCGGACAGCCCGGCACAACTGAGCAAACGCCGTGTGAAAAAGGGAATATGTTCCATGAATCGCTCCTTTGGGATTGTTGTGAGGTGTTGCCCATTCAGGCTAGCGACCATGGGTATGACAGGGAAATTGAAAACTGCAATTTTCGCGATAGCCAATTTTCATGACAGGAAGATTCAGATTTTTCGTCACGGCGACCGCGGTACTCCGGTATTCGCTGGAAAGAGCGCCTCCGGGATAGGCTGCCCAGCTGCGCAGGCCGGACGAAGGTCGCCCCCCCAAGCGCGCCGTCACAAGCGAAAGACATCAATCAAAACGACAAAGGCCGGAGCCCGTCAAAAACCTTGCTTTGACAGGCTCCGGCAAACGGGCTTGGGCTTCTCGTTGGTCTGGGCGAAACAGCCCCCACTTCGTTTTACCCACAGCCCGCCGTCATCCGGCTTGCTTGTGCTGGACTCAGTCGACGGCCGCCATTTTCATTTCATCATTGGCATGACGCTGCTGCTCCTCCATGACCAGCCTGCCGAGTTCGCGCTTGAGGTCGTTGAAGGCGGCCGACGACGGGTCGCGCGGTCGTGGCATGGCCACCCGCTGGTCGCGCTTGACCGTGCCCGGCCGGTAGGTCATGACCACGATGCGGTCGGCCAGGTAGATCGATTCCTCGATCGAGTGCGTCACGAACAGGATGGTCTTGCCCAGCTTTTCCCAGATGCGCAGCAGTTCGTCCTGCAGGTTGCGCCGGGTCAGCGCATCGAGCGCGCCGAAGGGTTCGTCCATCAGCATGATCGGTGAGTCGAGGGCGAGTACGCGGGCAATGGCGACGCGCTGGCGCATGCCGCCGGAGAGGTCTTTCGGGAAGCGGTCGCGGAAGTCCTTGAGGTGCAGCAGGTCGAGTAGTTGGTTTACGACCAGGTCGATTTCGGCTTTGTCCTTTTTCTGGACTTCCAGTCCGAAGGCGATGTTCTGGCCGACGGTCATCCACGGGAAGAGCGCGTATTCCTGGAAGACCATGCCGCGGTCCGGGCCGGGTGACAGGATTTTCCGGCCGTCGATGGTGATCTCGCCGGCCGAGGGGGGCTGGAAGCCGGCGACGGCGTTGAGCAGGGTGGATTTGCCGCAGCCCGAGGGGCCGAGCAGGCAGACGAATTCGCCGGGCTGGATGGTGAGGTTGATGTCTTTTAGCGCGACGACGTCCTTGCCCGGGGTCTTGAAGATTTTCTGTACGTTGTTGATCAGGATGGGGCTGCTCATGCTTAGTGCTCCAGGCCGCGGTGCCAGCGCAGCAGGTGGTTGTTGAGGCGGCTGACGGCGGTGTCGATGAAGAGGCCGAGCAGGCCGATGGTGATCATGCCGGCGATGATCTTGTCGGACCACATGAATTCGCGGGCTTCGAGGATGCGGAAGCCGAGTCCGTCGTTGACGGCGATCATTTCGGAGACGATGACGACGATGAAGGCGGTGCCGATGCCGATGCGTACGCCAGCCAGGATGTAGGGGGTGGCGGCGGGCAGGATGACGCGGGTGAACATGGTCCATTGGCCAACGCCGAGGTTGCGTGCCGCGCGCAGGTAGATGCCGTCGACCTGACGCACGCCGGCGATGGTGTTCATCAGGACCGGGAAGAAGGCGCCGATGGCGATCAGGAAGAAGGAGGGCGGGTTGCCCAGGCCGAACCACAGGATGGCGAGCGGGATGTAGGCGATGGGCGGGATCGGCCGCAGGATTTGCATCAGCGGGTTGAACAGGGCGTAGATGCGGTTGCTGGCGCCCATCAGGAGACCGATCGGCAGGGCCAGACCGGCGCCGATGAGGAAGCCGGCGATGACGCGGTAGAGGCTGGAGTAGGCGTCGTGCAGCAGTTCGCCGGAGAACAGCCAGGCGAGCCAGGATTGGCCGATTTCCTGTTCTTGCGCCGGGAGCAGGTAGGCCCACCATTTGGCGGCGACCGCCGTGGGGGCCGGCATCACGACGGCCGAGAACAGGCCGGCTCGCGAGCAAGCTTCCCACAGGATGAGTACCAGTACCGGAACCAGCGCGCCTTGGGCGAAGTCTTTCAGTTTCTGCATCGCCGTCTCACTTCACTTTCAGGTCGGCCTTGGCCTTTTGCAGCAGGTCAAGCTTCACCCATTCCGACGCCTTGGGCGGTTTGCCCATCTTGCCGGCACCGTACTTCGCCATGTAACCGGTAATCACGTCGACATGGTCCAAGGTCACATCGTAGGTGTATTGCGCATTCTCCATCGCATCCTTGAAGTCCTGCGACGTCAGCTGCCCCTTGAACAGTTGTTCGCGCACGTACTTTTCGGCCAATCCCATGTCCTTGTTGAACTGGACCGTCGCATCGACAAAGCAGCTAATGACGCGCTGCGCCACGTCGGGCTTTTCCTTGTACATCTTCTCGGTCATGACCAGCAGGCGCGACGGGCTGCCCATCGGCGAGTTGTAGGGTTTGGTGATCTCGATGCCGATTTTCTTGCTGAGCGCCTGGGTCGCCTGCGGTTCGGCCTGGTTCATCGCATCGATCTGCTTGGTCAGCAAGGCGTTGTTGAGATCGGCGAAGGCGAGGAAGACGATCTGCACATCCTTGCCAGGCTTCTCCGACCAGGTCAGACCTGCCTTTTCCAGTTCGCCGTAGAGCATCAGTTCCAGGGCCGTGCCGCGCGTCACGGCGACTTTTTTGCCTTTCAGGTCCTTCATGCTTTTGATGCCGCTGTCCGCACCGGCAATGATCCGCGCGCCACCGGTCGAAAAACCGGCCAGGGCATAAATCGGCACGCCGTTGGAGCGCCCGGAAACAGCCGCTTCGGAACCGAATGCGGCGAGATCGAGATCGCCGGAAATGATCGCCGGCAGCATGTCGGTCCCCTTGAGGAAGATGCGCTCATCAACCTTCAAGCCGTATTTGCCGCAATAGTCCTTCATGTACGACACGGCGCCGTAGTGCGCCAGCTTGAGATTACCCAGGCGAACGACATCCTGGGCCTGCGCGGGGGAAGCAAGCAGCAAGCATGCCGCGCCGGCAAGGCCGAACGCGGTGCGCGATATTTGATTTTTCATTTTTGTCTCCATAGAACTTGAGGGAAATTGCCAGACTGGATAACACGGATCAGCAGGAAGCCGGACTATTCGTATAGCCGGCAGGGTGAATCGGCAGCGAACGATCAAGCCGTTCTACGCCGCTCCCAGACCTCGGGATTGAGAAGATTCATCGGTTCGCCACGCTCCCAGGCCAAGGCCTGTTCGATGGCGAAATTGAAATACGCCTCGTAGGTATCGCGCTCGACATAGCCGATATGCGGGGTGCACAAGGCATTGGGCAACTTGAGCAAGGGGTGGTCGGCCCCATGAATGGGTTCGCGCTCATAGACATCGATTGCCGCGAACCCGGGGCGGCCGGCCTGGAGCGCGGACGCCAAGGCGCCTTCCGCGATCACTTCGGCGCGCGAGGTGTTGACCAGAATGGCCGTCGGCTTCATCAAGTCCAGGTCGCTGGCCGAGATCATCCCGCACGACGACGGCGTGAGGCGCAGATGAATGCTGAGCGCATCGCAACGGGAAAAGAATTCCCGCCGATCGGCGACCACCTCGAACCCATCTTCCCGAGCGCGCCGGCTTGAGTCGGGGCGCTCGCCCCAGACCATGACCTTCATGCCGAAAGCCTTGCCGAAGCCGGCTACCGTGGAACCGATCTTGCCGTAGCCGGCGATGCCCAGGGTGCGGCCACGCAGCGAAACGCCCAGTGTCGTCTGCCATTGACCGGACTTGAACCGTTCAGCCTCGACAACGATATTCCGCGCACTGGCCAGCAGCAGGCCAAAGGCGAGTTCGGCGGCGGCATGGGTGGCGCTACCTTCGGCGGCGACGGGAATGCCGCGTGCCGTGCATGCCGCCAGATCGACATGATTCGCGGCCCGCCCGGTCTGGCTGATGAATTTCAGATTGGGCAAACGCTCCAGAAGACTGGCTGTGATGCGGGTGCGCTCACGCACCAGGAGGGCGACATCGGCCTGCGCAAAACGTTCGGCGATCGCCGCCTCGTCCGTCAGCGTATCGCGATGGATGCTCACTTGATGTCCATCCAGTTTGCTGAAGCAGGAAAGATTGCGGATGCAGTCCTGATAGTCGTCTGAAATAACGATATTCATGTTGTGCCTTAAGAGAGCGGTTGGTGAAGCGCCACCGCACCGTGCTTTCCGGCGCGACGAATGCGGTCCAGCGACAGCGTCCCGCCGCCGAGCACCACGAATACCGCGACCATGACCGCCCAGAAAATCCCGAATTCCCATCCGCCATTGGGCAGAATCCAGATATAGCCGATGGGAAAGTGCTCGCCCCACAGCATCGAGAAGAACAGAAAGGACGCACCGATCAAGGCGGCAAAGCGCGTAAATAGCCCCAGACACAAACCGATCCCTGCGACCACTTCGGAGATTCCGCCGAGCACGACCATGGCCGCAGCCGGTTGCAGGCCAATACTGCCGAAATAACTTTCGAAAATGGCGAACTGGGCCGGCCCCGCAAAGATATGACCGCTGAAGTGTGCGATGAACATCATGCCGACATAGTTCCGTATGAAAAACAGGCCCCATGTTTCATCGCTTACTGGCCCCCAGGGGGTATTTTTCCGGTTGCTGCGGATGAAATCGGCGATCCATAGGACCAGCACCAAGGCCAACGCGGTCGCGGCCCACATCACGCCGGGCACGCCAGGCCCCGTTTCAGCAAGCAACAACGGGTCGTTGGTCATATTGGCACCACCCTCAGGACGGAAGGTGCCGTAGAGACGGCCAAGCACCAAGGCGGCGAACAGCGCGCCGACAATGGCAAACAAGCCATGGCGACGTGCCAGCACGAGGGCGACGCCCAGCGCGACAAGCCAGCCGACGGCCGAGGCCGAGAACCAGGCAGTCACCGTTTCACTGGCAATGAATTGAAGGGCAAGCACGGCGGTGCAAGCTGCAAGCGCCACGCCTATCCAGTAGAGCGATTTTCCGATTGAAGTCACATCTTGCTCCTTGTCGCCGGAAATTCCCCGGACGGCATGCACGCCGTCCCGGGGAGCGGCCATTCGATCAGTAAGACTTGCTTGGTACGCCGGACATGGACAGCGCCCATTTCGCGATCTGATCCTTGCGCACGAAGACGACGCCCGGATGCTTCTTAGCGTAAGCGAGGAAATCGCCCAGTACCTTGACCCGTGCCGGTGTTCCGCCGATCCGGTCATGTGTCGAGATCGACATCATCCGGCGCCGCACGCCGGCTTCGGCGTACAGTTGGTCGAATTCGTCCTTCAACTCCTGGCCGAATGCCGATGCGTTCATCGGGCCTTCCGCCCCAAAGCGGGCGATATCGTTATTGCGCAAGGTGTAAGGAACAATTGCAAACGGTTTGCCATTGACCTGGGTAAGCATCGGTTCGTCGGCCGACACGTCGTCGATGTGGTAAGTAAATCCGAGTTCCTGCAAAATCCCCAGCGTGCGCGGCGTACCCCGCATCCAGAATGCGTTGTAACCAACGGGACGGGTTCCGGTAGCCTTGACCAAGGCATCGATGTTGGCTCGATACGACTCGCGCTCCTGCGCCGGCGTCATGTTCCAGTGCGGCGTCCAGGTATGCCCGTGAGCCGCCGCCTCGTGGCCGCGATCGACGATTTCCTTTGCCAGTTTCGGATTCAATTCGACTGCGCGACCGACCATGTGCGAGGTCACCTTGACGCCATGCTTGTCCCACAGATCGAGCAGGCGCGGCACGCCTTCGCGGGCGCCGTATTCGAACCATGTCCGGGCCGGCAGATCGGGGACATCGTCGGTCAGGTTGGGGAAAGGCGAACCATTGTCTCGTTCGCTCTGCGCGCCTGCTTCGAATTGCATCGAAACCGAAATGACCAGGCGGATGCCATCCGGCCAAAATTTACCTTTGCCACCCGGCATGGCGGCTGTGCCGCTGGCGGCGGAGGCATTGCCGGATACGGCGGCGACGCCGGCAGCCGCGATGGCCGCAGCCGAACCGCGCAGGATTCGGCGACGGGAACCGTCGACGGTGGCGATGAGCGGAGTATTTGCGTTTTTCATGGTGATTTTCCTTCGAGGGTTGCGGGAAAACTAGGGCTATCCAGGATGAGCGGTCCGCCTTGTCATTTCGCGGATCTGAAGTGGCGAATCACGCCGCTTCCGGAGCGTTCCAGTGTCGTTTCAGGTAATCCTGTTTGGGGAAGGGTTGCAGGAACACGCAGCACTGGACCCACTGCGCCGGGCCGGCAGCATCGATTGCCCGCCCGAGGTGATCGAGAACCATTTGGCTCATTGCCTGCTGCATTTCTGCCGGTCGCGGATTGGTCAGCACCAGGGTTGCCACGACTTGCTGGGCGCTCGGGGCGTCCGCCGATACCGAGACGGCGCAGGGATGAATACGCGACTTGAGATCGCTCAGTTTGGCCCAGCCTTGCCCGGCCAACTCTCTGTGCAGCTGGTTCAAGACATGGGGCCAGTCGATTAAATCGATAATTCCTGAGCTAGCTTCTATACGGATATGGGGCATGTTCGTTCTCGGACAGTCGAATGAGAAGAAATTCAAATCGGAAACTCATGACGGGTCATGCATTGACAGGGCTCAGTATCAACAATAGGATTTACCTAGGTCAATTCGCTTTTTTATCTAATTGAAATCGGAAATTCCTATGGAGAAAATTAAGTATCGCGACCCGCTCGAATTGATCTCGCTCCGCCAATTGCGCTATTTCAGCGCCGCGATGGAATGCGCCACCTTCAACGAAGCCGCGAAGTCATGCTCGATTTCGCAGCCAGCCTTGTCGGAGCAAATCGCCGGGCTTGAGCAAACGATGGGGTTGAAGTTGTTTGATCGAAGCGGTGGGCGCGCCAAACCGACGCAGCCGGCCATCAAACTTCACCAGCAGATATCGGCTTGCCTTGGCGATCTCCAGGCGGTGCTGCGAGGCAGTAATGATCGGGCCGAAAAACTTGGCGGCCTGGTACGTATCGGCCTGGTTCAATCCTATGGCGAATGCTGGGTTTTGCCGGTTGTCAGGAAGGCACAGGATCGCTTTCCGGAATTGTCGGTATCCCTAAGACGACGCAGCGCGCAAGCCCTGATTGACGGTGTTCTGCGGGGCGACTTCGAGCTGGCGGTGACATTCGATCCCGAACCCTATCCCGAGCTGGATATTGCAAAGTGCTTTGTCGAGCCGTTCGTGGCCATCGGCAATACGCCACACAACGGTGACAGCATCGATCTGGCAAGCTTGGCTCAAGGGAAATTGGCATTGCTGCCAAGTGATTACAAGATGCGACGGCAAATAGATTCCGCCTTTGCCAAGGCCGGCATCAAACCCTGCATTCATCTTGAATCGGATGTCCTGTCGGATCTAGGCGACGCAGCCCGACACGGCGCACTGACCGCTATTTTGAATGCCATGGCAGCCGTCAGCCTGGGCATGGTCGACCTGGCCAAACCGATTGCAGCACCAGGTTTACAACGTTCGGCCTATCTGATCCGTTCACGCAAGCGCTATCACACCATCGCGTCTCTGTACCTCTGGGATGCCTTGCAACAGGGCATCCCGACGTTGCCAGCATCGCTGCTACCGGGCAATGCTCAACCCCACGGTGAGGTAGGCTGAAGGAAACAGAGCCCAATGTTTTTGACTATTCGGAACAAAGGACAAGGGCGTAACAATCACGGAGGGAGTCATCGCCAAAATTTCTGGCGGAATGCGCTCAGCTTTGCACGACCTCCAAGGAATCGCCAACGTGCAAGATACCGCTGTTACGGGCACGCAAATTTACGCCAAAGCAGACACCCTCTGGCAAACGGCGATACTGCATCAGGGTTGTTAGTGGCTGCCTATCGGGGTGAGGCAATGCACTATCGGGATCGATAGTGATGAAAATACAGCGTGTACAGCGATTGATTTTTTCAAACACGACCTCGCCGATGCGGATTTGATGCCATTCGTCTTCCTCAAAGGGAAAGGCATCGTCCACTACCAGATTGGGCCGGAACTGACGGATGGAGATGGGAGTGCTCAGGCGCTGGTTCAGGTCGGCGAGCGACGCCTCGCTGATCAGTAAAAACGGCGCACCATCGGCAAATGACAAAGGCGTTGAACCGTCTTGCAATCGGCGGGTACTCTGTCCCAACCACAGCAGGTGAACCGGCTCGCCGAGCAAGGTACTAAACCAGGCATCCGCAGCAACATCGCCGGTTTGCGCGGTGAATTCACTCTTCCATACTTGGGCGCGGTGTGGGATTGCAAATCGGTGGGTGTCGGTATACAGCGTTGCCTGCCCCGGCGCACTAAAGCGCCACTCACCTTCCCCGCTGCCTTGCGCCTGTACCAACACCAGACGGTGATGAGTGCGGGCTGTAATTTGGCTGCCGTTAGGACGCACCACGAGCCAGATGCGGTCATTAAACAGTCCCTGTTCCGTTACTGTCGCACTTTGGAGATCATGGCCACGGCCTGATTTCAAGGGGTGAACAAATAGTTGTGTCAAAGCCATGAAACAACTCCTATCTGAGGATCCATGGGGAAGAGTAGGCCCCACGCGGTTGGACAGAGAATCGGGATTCTCAAGCAATTTCCCTACGAATTATGTAACTGTCGGTAGCAGCCGATGCTTGAAGCTGTTCCAGCCTTGGTATCGCAAAGATTTGAAAAAGCTCTGTGCTGACACAAAGGTTAAAGATCGAGTCGATTGGTCCACCTGTCCTTGTTGTTCAACGACGCCGTGGTGATCATGGTATCGACGTTGCCAGCAGCGCTTGCAGCAGCAGGGAGACGCCCCCAGTGCAATTCAGCAAACGCTGCGCCTGGAAAGGCATACCTCCACGAATCGTTCCTCTAGCGTTATCGCGAGATGCAGCTCAAAGTGCGCAAAGGTAGCAACTGCTGGAATGACAAGGAAATTGGAAATATCAATCCTCACGATAGGCAGTTCTCCTACTACTCGAATGGAGGAGTTTTCTTCACACCACCGATTGGTTCTACAAACCGTGGATACAACGCACGTTACCCCCGCCACGAGGCGCAGAGCACTAAACCAGTGCTTGGTCGCGAATGCATGTGAGGATCGGGCATCGACACCAGAGCGCTGCCCGCCCCCAGTGAGGAGAGCCTGTCAGCAATAATTGCTGGCAGGCTCCACCAAGGAGGATTGTGGCTCGCGCTTCCGGACAATTTGCAGGTGGGCTGCCGACTGTCCTAAAGGAGCACCCTCTTCCTACCGCTTTGGTCGCCGCTCAGTCGACGGCCGCCATTTTCATTTCATCATTGGCATGACGCTGCTGCTCCTCCATGACCAGCCTGCCGAGTTCGCGCTTGAGGTCGTTGAAGGCGGCCGACGACGGGTCGCGCGGTCGTGGCATGGCCACCTGTTGACGCTCGTTGAAAACTGACCAGAAAAGTGGGGGTGTGCGCGCTGAAAATTGACCAGGGTGATTAACTCGTCCGCTCATTTTTTGAGCAGGATTTTAGGAGATGATCACCATGAAGGATCTGGGAAGGATTCGGCGGTTGTTTTATCGGGATGGCCTATCGCTGTCCGAGATTTCGCGGAAGACGGGGTATAGCCGGAACACCGTCAAACGTTGGTTACGGACACCGGAAGGGGCGGAGCCGAAGTACGAACGGCAGAACCCGAACATCAAGATTGCCCCGTATGCGGCGCGCCTGATCAAGGCACTGGAGGCGGATGCCCGCCGTCCGAAACGGGATCGGCGCACAGCACTGAAACTGTTTGGCGAATTGCAGGCCGCCGGATTCACCGGTACCTACTGCCGGGTCACCGAATTCATCCGGCGCTGGCGGGCCGATGGCGGTGCAGCCGTCAGTAAAGCCTTCGTTCCGCTCCACTTCGAGTTGGGCGAAGCCTTCCAGTTCGACTGGAGCGAAGAGCATCTGGTCATTGGCGGGGTCTGGCGCAAGATTCTCGCCTCACATCTGAAACTCTGCGCCAGTCGGGCCTTTGTCGTTCAAGCCTATCCGACGCAAGGTCACGAGATGCTGTTCGATGCCCATACCCGCTCGTTTGCGGCGCTGGGTGGCATTCCCCGGCGCGGCATCTACGACAATATGAAGACGGCCGTGGATAAGGTGCAGAAAGGCAAATCCCGCATCGTCAATTCGCGCTTCTCGGCGATGGCCTCCCACTACCTGTTTGATCCGGATTTCTGCAATGTCGCCAGCGGCTGGGAGAAAGGCGTCGTCGAGAAGAACGTCCAGGATAGTCGGCTCCGTCTCTGGCAGGATGCCGGCAAGGAGCGATTCAGTTCATTCACCGAACTGAACGTCTGGCTGCTCGAGCGCTGCCGGGGGCTGTGGCAGGAATTGCGTCATCCCGAGTACGCTGACCTGACAGTGGCCGAGATGCTCGAACACGAACAACCGAGCCTGATGCCGATGGTCGCATCCTTCGATGGCTACGTCGAAACCTTGGGCAAGGTATCGAGCACCTGCCTGGTGACGCTGGATCGCAACCGCTACTCGGTACCGTGCGAACTGGTGGGCCAAGCCGTCAGCCTGCGTCTTTATCCGGAACGGATCGACATTGTGGCGCACGATACTCGGGTGGCCAGTCATCCCCGCAACTTCAGTCGGCAGCAAACCCTCTACGACTGGCAGCACTACATCCCGCTGATCGAACGCAAGCCAGGGGCCTTGAGAAATGGCGCGCCGTTTGCCGACATGCCGGAGCCATTGCAACGATTACGCAGCTTGCTCCTGCGCCGGGAAGGTGGTGATCGGGTGATGGCCAAAGTGCTATCGGCAATTTCGCAGTTTGATCTGGAAGCGGTGCTGGTTGCCGTCGATCTGGTGCTGGAGTCCGGCCTACCCAGTGCCGAGCACATCGAGAACATGCTCAACCGCCTGAAGTCGGGTCCCATGCCGCCACCGGTGGAAACGCCACTCACCCTCAGCGAAGTACCGATTGCCGATACCGGCCGCTATGACCGCTTGCGTACCGAGGTGACTGATCATGCGTGAGCTGATGAGCGAGTTCAAGGAACTGCGTTTGCACGGCATGGCCGGTGCCTGGGAGGAGCTGACAGCCAACGGTAGCAGCCGTGTCGAAGCCTCACGTTGGCTGATCGAACATCTACTGCAAGCCGAGCATACTGATCGAGTGATGCGTTCGATTGGCTATCAGATGCATGCGGCCCGCTTCCCGGTACATCGTGATCTGGCCGGATTCGACTTCGAACAATCGAAGGTGGATCAGAAGCTGATCCGGCAACTGGCCGACCTCTCCTTTGCCGAGGAAGCCCAGAACGTCGTGTTCATTGGTGGCACGGGCACTGGCAAGACCCACCTCGCGACGGCGCTGGGTGTCTCGGGCATTACCCATCACAGCAAGCGGGTGCGTTTCTTCTCGACGGTTGATCTGGTCAATGCGCTGGAACAGGAGAAGGCTGCTGGCAAAGCCGGGCGGATTGCCTTGGGGCTGCTGCGCATGGATCTGGTCATCCTCGATGAGTTGGGCTATTTGCCGTTCAGTCAGGCCGGTGGCGCCTTGCTGTTCCACTTGCTGTCGAAACTCTACGAGCACACCAGTGTGATGATCACGACCAATCTGACCTTCGCCGAATGGCCGAGCGTCTTTGGCGATGCCAAGATGACCACTGCCTTGCTCGACCGGCTGACGCATCACTGCCATATCGTCGAGACCGGGAATGAGTCGTTTCGCTTCCGGCACAGCACGGCAACGGCCAAGTCGAGGATCAAGGCGCGGGAGCAGAGCAAGCGGGGAAATCCACCCGAAGCAGATCCGTTCTGATCGAGGCCGCGTTGGGAAATCCGTTCCGGACTCCGTCCTCCACGGCTTTCCCAACGCATTCGTCGTGGCTCGGAAATCAGTTGTTCTGAGCTACACTTATCCACAAGCCCACCTATGTCAGGTGGCTATCACACCTGGTCAAAATTCAACGCGCACAGGTGGTCAAATTTAAACGCGCGCCGACATAGTTGAAGCAGCGGATGTCGATCTGCCGTCCGAGTTCAGCCCAGCCGTAGTGGGCAACCAGTTGGTTCAGGATGGCCTCCAACGTGACGCCATGCAGCGGGTTGTTCGGTTGTTCTTGCGTCATGCCTGAACGGATCGTAGGCTCAGCGCTTGCGCTGTTTGGGCAGCGGCTTGCGCTGACGCTGGCCGGGGCGAGCCTTGGCGGCTTCCGGCTTCGGTTTGGGCACCAGCAGGTTCTTGCCGGAGCCTGCTGCTGCCGCACGATGAGCCAGCATGGCGGCGCGTAGCTGTTCGGCGGGAATCGCCACAGCCCCGCCCTCGCCGGTCGTCGCGTAGGCCGCCAACTGGCTGCGCAAGGCGACCAGGCGATCTGCCATCTCGCCCTTGCGCGGCAAAGCTTCAATCAGGCTTTCGGCTGCCGGTGTCAAGGCGACGCCACCATCGCGGTCGACCAGCAGCCCGTTCTGCCCGAGGCGGACAAAAGCTTCGCTGAGCTTTTCCTCATTGGGGATATTGCCCTGGATCAGGTCGATGGCGGCCATGATTTCAGGCAATTCGGCGGGACGGCGCTTGGCGGCAAGAGCCGTGGCAAGCAGTACAAGAGGATCGTGATCGTGGATCGGGTACATGGACAGCCTTGAAAAAAGCAAAGAAGCAGCCGAACACCGGCTGGCATCTGCGAGGTTCGCAGTTTAAAGCCAGCCGCCACCAAGCGCTGGATTCATTTCACCATTTTGGGAAATAAACCCTCCCGGTGACGCGCACGGCCCGGCATGACCGGGCCTCGTCCGCCGTGCACTCTCCAACTCAGGCCGCTTCCGTCATCGGCACCAGGAAATCCTTGCTGATCCCCTCGCCAAGCAGGTAGATGCGATCCATGAAATCCTCGAGCCACGCGTGCAGCCCCTGCTCAAGAATGCTGCCGATCTGCCCATAGTGCAGTTGTGCATGCAGCAGCCCGGCCTGGCGGGTGGTTTCGCCCGAGTGACGATTGGCAATCAGGTCGAGGTTCTTGACGACACCGTTCATGCAGAAATGTAGCGAGCGCGGCATGTCCTTGTTGAGGATCAGCAACTCGGCCACACGATCTGGTGTGATCACGTCGCGATACACCTTGCGATAGACCTCGAAGGCCGACACCGAGCGCAACAGGGCCGCCCACTGGTAGAAGTCGGTCGCCCCCTCGTCGCCATGCGGACGCAGCACGTGGTACTTGAAGTCGAGGATGCGCGCGGTGTTGTCGGCTCGTTCGAGCAGCGTCCCGAGCCGGATGAAGTGATAGGCCTCGTCCTGCAGCAGCGTGCCGAGCGTGGTGCCGCGCGTCAGCGACGAGCGCATCTTGACCCACTCGAAATACTCGCTGATGCCGGTGCTGACCAGTTGTTCGAAACTGCGAGTGCGCGCTTCCAACCAGGTGTAATTGAGCGTTTCCCACATTTCGGTGGTCAGCGTGCCACGCACGGCATGGGCATTCTCCCGGGCCATGCGCAGGCAACAATGGATCGACGAGAAGTTGTCGGCATCGCTGACCATGAATTTCAGTACGTTCTCACCGTTAACCGTCGCGTACTTGGCGGCATAGGCCTCTTCCAGGCTATTCAACGCGATAATGGCTCCCCAGCTCTGGTTTGCCGCCTCCTCGGACTGCGGCACCAGTGACATCTGGTAGGTCACATCCAACAGGCGGGCCAGATTCTCGGCGCGCTCCATGTAGCGCGACATCCAGAACAAATGATCGGCAGTACGGCTCAACATGATTAATCCTCCAGAACCCAGGTGTCCTTGGTACCGCCGCCCTGCGACGAATTGACGACCAGCGACCCCTTGGTCAGCGCGACGCGGGTCAGGCCGCCGGGCACCATGTTGACGCATTCACCCGACGACAGGACGAAAGGGCGCAGGTCGAGGTGGCGCGGCGCAATGCCCTCCTCGACGAAGGTCGGGCAGTTGGACAAGGCCAGCGTCGGCTGGGCGATGTAGCCATCCGGCTTGGCGATCAGCAACTGCCGGAAGTGCGCGATCTGCTCCTTGGTCGACGCCGGGCCGACCAGCATGCCGTAGCCGCCGGCACCATGCACTTCCTTGACTACCAGTTCGAGCAGGTGGTCGAGCACGTACTTCAGATCTTCCGGCTTGCGACACATGTAGGTCGGCACGTTGTTCAGCTTCGGCTCCTCGCCGAGATAGAAGCGGATCATGTCCGGTACGTACGGGTAGATCGACTTGTCGTCGGCGACACCGGTACCGACCGCATTGGCCAGCGTCACATTGCCGGCACGGTAGGCCTGCATCAGGCCCGGCACGCCCAGCGCCGAATCGGCGCGGAACACCTGCGGGTCGAGGAAATCGTCGTCGATGCGGCGATAAATGACATCGACACGCTGCGGCCCTTGTGTGGTCCGCATGTAAACCACGTCATCCTTGACGAAGAGATCGCGCCCCTCGACCAGTTCGACGCCCATCTGCTGGGCCAGGAAGGTGTGCTCGAAATAAGCGCTGTTGTAAGCACCCGGCGTCAGCACCACCACCGACGGATCGGTCACACCCTTTGGCGCCACCGCCCGCAGTTTTTCCAGCAACAAGTCCGGATAATGCTGCACGGGCGCCACCTTGTGCTTGGCAAACAATTCGGGGAACAGGCGCATCATCATCTTGCGGTCCTCGAGCATGTACGAGACGCCTGATGGAACGCGCAGGTTATCTTCCAGCACGTAGAACTCGCCCTCGCCGGCCCGCACGATATCGACCCCTGTAATGTGGGCGTAGATGCGCCCCGGCACATCGACGCCCTGCATGATCGGGCGATACTGGGCGTTGTTCAGTACCTGTTCAGCCGGAATGATGCCCGCCTTGAGAATTTCCTGGTCGTGGTAGACGTCCCACAGAAACATGTTGAGCGCCCTGACCCGCTGGCGCAGACCGGATTGCAGCGCCTTCCACTCCGCAGAAGGAATGATACGGGGGATGATGTCGAAAGGGATCAGGCGCTCCTTCCCCGCCTCCTCGCCATACACGGCGAAGGTAATGCCCACCCGGTGAAAGGCCAGATCAGCTTCGGCGCGCTTGCGCTCGATGCGCTCCGGCGAGCTTGCCTTTAGCCAGTCTTCATATCCCTTGTAATGCGCCCGGACGCCACCCTGGGCGTCAACCATCTCGTTATAGAAGTTCATTTTGGACTCGTCGCTGAGAATGCTCCCGTTTCGGATTCAGCAGGTTCCATGCCACCCGTAAATACGCATCCCATCATGTGCAAAATACAACTTCATGACGATTAGCGCACTGTCGAGGTGCGCAATCCGCACAAGATGGTGCAAATAAAAAACCCGCTGGATCGCTCCAGCGGGTTTTCTTTGAAAACGCAGCGAAAAGGCTTAGACGCGTTCGAAGATCACGGCGATGCCCTGGCCGCCACCGATACACATGGTGACGAGGCAGTACTTTCCGCCGATACGATTCATTTCGTAGATCGCCTTGGTGGCGATGAAGGCACCGGAGCAGCCGACCGGGTGGCCGAGGGCGATGGCACCGCCGTTCGGGTTGGTCTTGGCCGGATCGAGGCCGAGCACCTTGGAAACCGACAGGGCCTGTGCCGCGAAGGCTTCGTTGGACTCGATGACATCCATCTGATCCAGGGTCAGGCCAGCCTTCTTCAGGGCCAGCTTGGTCGCCGGGATCGGGCCTTCACCCATGACGTCGTTCGGCACGCCGGCAACGGCGTAGGAAACCATGCGGGCGATCGGCTTCTGACCAGCAGCGGCAGCCTTGGCGGCATCGGCCAGCACGAAGAACGCAGCGCCGTCGTTGATACCGGAAGCGTTACCGGCGGTGACGGTACCATCCTTCTTAAAGGCCGGCTTCATCTTGGCCAGCGATTCCATCGTGGTGCCACGCTTCAGGTGCTCGTCGGTGTCGAACACAACCTCGCCCTTACGGGTTTGCTTGACGATCGGCATGATCTGCGACTTGAAGTGACCGGCATCGATGGCGGCAGCAGCGCGACGCTGCGATTCGACCGCGAACGCATCCTGGTCTTCACGGCTGAATCCATGCTTGGCAGCGAGGTTTTCAGCCGTGATACCCATGTGGCCGACGCCGAACGGGTCGGTCAGCACGGCAACCATGGCGTCGATCGCCTTGGTGTCGCCCATACGGGCACCGGAGCGCAGGGCCGGCATCAGGTAGGCAACCTTGGACATGACTTCGACGCCACCGCCGATACCGTAGTCGGAATCGCCGAGCAGAATGTTCTGGGCAGTGGTCACGATAGCCTGCAGGCCGGAGGCGCACAGGCGGGAAACCTGCATGGCGACGGAATCCATCGGCAGGCCGGCCTGGATGGAGGCAACACGGGAGACGTAGGCATAACGGGAATCAACCGGCATCGTGGTGCCGACGGTCACGTAATTGATGGCTTGGGGATCGACACCGGAGCGGGCAATCGCTTCTTTCATCACGGCACCGCCCAGATCGCACGGATCCATGTCGGCCAGCGAACCACCAAAAGCACCAATGGGGGAACGAACAGCACTCAGAACGACAACATCTTTGCTCATGAAAACCTCCTGATATAAGTTTCAGCCCACCAGACTAGCGAGCCCCAGCAAAAAGAGCAACAACATCCACACAACCGTGGCTCGCCAGACGAGGCCTACGGCACTCTGCATGAAATCCACGTCGGCTGGGTCGCCCAGCCCCAGTTCCCCGCGATCGGCGATCTCGACGCCGTCGACAACGGGGCTTCCCAACTGAACGCCCAAGGCGCCGGCACCGGCGGCCAGAACGATACCCAGATCACGATCCGGCCATTGTGCCGGCTGCGTGCGCCAGCAATACGCCGCATCCTCGAAGTCGCCGACGATGGCAAACGCTGAGGCTGTCGTCCGCAAAGGCAGCCAGTCGATCACGCCGAAGGCTTGACGGGAGAACAGCGCGAACTGGTTTTCCTGGTCAACACGTTCAGCATTCCAGCGATCGCGCACGATCACGGCAAGGCGATAGAGCAAGGCGCCACAAGGCCCGGGGAGCAGGATGAACCACAGCAAGACGGCGAAAACATGCCGGTGCGAAGCCGCCAGGGCACCCTCGATCGACAGGCGCGCGATGTCTTCCGATCCCAGGTTGTAGGTCGAGCGCCCCTGCCACTCTGCGAGCAGGCTGCGGGCCCGGTCAAGGTCGCCGAGGCGCAAGGCCAGCTGGATCTCGGTGTAGTGGTGGCTGAACTGCCGGAATCCCATCGTCAGGTAGAGTACGCCGACGTTGAGCAGCAGCCCGAACAGAGGATTCAGCGCGACCAGCGCGCCATAAGCAATGCCGACCAGAACGACCGGCAGCAGAACGGCAAAGCACCAGGCAAGCACGCCATGGCGATAGGCGCCGGAATTGAAACGGGACTCGATGAATTCCGCCCACGCACCGAACGGCTCAGCGACGATGCGACGGTAATCGAGGGGCTGCAGCTGCTCGATGAGAAAGACTGCAATCAGCGAAAGGAGACTCATGTGGGGCTGAGGATTGCCGTGTTCGGCTTATTTTCGTATTGCAAAACGCCACGATACCACAAGCTCAGGGTGCCTGGAGCAGCCCGAGCCGCTCCGACAATGAACGGATCATGCCGGCCGTCGCTCCCCAGATGAAATACTCGCCGTAGGGCATGGCAAAGTAATGGCGCAATGCTCCGCGATAGTGCAACGAATGCCGCTGGTGATTAGCTGGGTCGATCAGGAAGGCGAGCGGCACCTCGAAAATCTCCGCAACCTCGAAGGGATCTGGCTGCAAGTCGAACGGCGGACGCACCAGCGCGACGACCGGCGTGACCCGGAACCCGGTCCCCGTCCGGCATTCAGGCAGGAACCCGACGATTTCGACACGCTCACGCGCCAGCCCGATTTCCTCCTCGGTCTCGCGCAAGGCAGTTTCGATCGGCGTCAGGTCATGCGCTTCGACACGACCGCCGGGAAAGCTGATTTGCCCAGCATGATCCCTGAGGTGGGCCGTACGCTGGGTGAGCAGGACCGTATGTCCATCGTCCCTCAGGACAATCGGAAACAGGACGGCTGCCGGCGTCAGGGGCTCATCCTGGGCGCCATCCTCCTGCACAAAGTGACCGGCCTTCGGCTCTCCGAACAAACTGGCCCGCAGTCGATCCAGATCGACGCTCATTTTGCCGGGGAGTCTTCCTCGATTTCCGCGTTCACCGAAGCCAAGGCGTCCTGCAGCGTTTCTTCCGACAGATCGTTGATCGTGGTGGCCACCAGGTCGGCCGACTCGACCGCCCCCACCGGCAGCCGCTTGCTGTCCAGGCTGGCAATCAGGACAGCCGCCGAGCCGGCCACGCGCAGCAAGGCCTGGCGCTCCCCCATCATCAACTCGATCTCGCGGCGCAAGAGGGCGATTTCCTGATCTTTTTGCGGCATATTATTTCTCCTAGAATCGTTTTTTAAGTGTCATTGTGCTGCCATCGCGCAGCATTTCCATTCGGTTCAGAAAGCTCATTCCGAGCAGTGCAATCGGCATCTCCGTCTGATGGATCAGCGCATCGACGTTGTGCAGCGTGATATCGCCGATGCGGACGGTATCCAGTTGAACCTTGCTCACCACCGCCTGGCCGTTGGCCGTATTGCTCAAGGTCTTCTGACCGCGATTGAAATCAACCCCGACCCGCCGTGCATCGGTCGCGCCCAGGGAAATC
Organism: Dechloromonas sp. ARDL1; assembly: GCF_051122455.1. NCBI lineage: Bacteria > Pseudomonadati > Pseudomonadota > Betaproteobacteria > Rhodocyclales > Azonexaceae > Dechloromonas > Dechloromonas sp. ARDL1. The sequence continues at coordinate 619,310 of NZ_CP168939.1, read as the reverse complement.
ATCGTCGCCCCGGTATCGACCAGGAAACGGACCGAGGTACCGTTGATTGTGCCGGTTGTATAGAAATGCCCCTGTCCGTCGGCTGTCATGATGATCTTGCCCGAGCCATCCGTATTCACCGCACCGATAGCATGCTGGCCGACACGCAACGGACGTTTCTTGCCGCCGATCTCGACCACCACCTGATCATTCTGAATGGACAGCACTTTGACGCCATCGACCGTGTGCCCGACCGGCACGGCCTGCGGCTCGGCACCATTGATCATCAACATGGCCTTGCTACCCATGATGCCCGCCAGACCGACATCCTGAGCGCTTGCGGTGAATGGCAGCAGGACAGAGAGCAGCGCGAGGAGCGTAGAATGGCCGATCACTTTTCCGGATAAATTCTCCGCCATGAAGCCCGTCGCCATCTTTCGCCACTCCCCAACAGAAGGTCCCGGCTATTTTGCCATATTCCTTGAGCAGCAAGGGATTCCGTGGCAATTGATCGCCATCGACGAGGATGAAGCGGTGCCCACCAATGCGCACGACTACTCCGGACTATGCTTCATGGGTGGCCCGATGAGCGTCAACGATCCCCTGCCTTGGATCGAACAGAGCTGTGCGCTGATTCGTTCCGCAATAGCCGCCGGAATCCCGGTCATCGGGCACTGCCTGGGCGGCCAGTTGATGAGCAAGGCCCTGGGCGGCGCGATCACCCGCAACCCAGTCAAGGAAATCGGCTGGGGCGATGCCTACGCCGAAGGCCATGCCGTGGGCAAGCAGTGGCTGGGTGATTTGGCCGGCAAGAGCGGCAGTGTGTTTCAATGGCATGGCGAGACCTTCAGCATCCCGCCCGGCGCGACGCGTCTTTTCTCGAACAATCACTGCGCCAACCAGATGTTCGCGCTCGGCCCCCACCTGGCCATGCAGTGCCACATCGAGATGACGCCGGAAATGATCACCACATGGAACGAGGACTGGGCTGGTGAAACCCAGGGCGTGAGCGATCAGGTGAGCGTTCAAACGCCGGAAAGCATGGCCAGCGAGTTGGCCATGCGACTGCCGCAAATGCGTCAGCTATCCGATCAACTCTATTCGGTCTGGATCGGCGGACTGGCCCGCTGAGAAAGCAAAAGGGCAGCCCAAGCCGCCCATTTCGCATCTATCGCCAGTGGCGCCGGCAAGCGATCAATCGCGGAAATTGCCCGCCTTGATCGGGAAGTCGGTCACCTCCTTGCGAATCAAGGCGATGCAATCCTGCAAGTCGTCGCGCTTGGCACCCTGAACGCGCACCGCGTCGCCCTGGATCGAGGCCTGCACCTTGAGCTTGGCATCCTTGATCATCTTGACCAGTTTCTTGGCTAGCTCGGTCTCGATGCCCATCTTGATTTTCAATTCCTGCTTGACCTTGTTGCCGGAAACTTTCTGTACCGGCTGGTGATCGAGGCGCTTGGTGCTCTCGACCTCCTTCTTTTCCATGGCAGGAAACAGAATGTCCTTGATCTGGTCGAGCTGGAAGTCCGAATCACCGTGCAAGGTGATGACCTTGTCCTTCTCGTTGAACTCGACCTTGGCCGAGGTGCCCTTGAAGTCGTAGCGGTTGTCGATCTGGCGAACTGCGACATCGATGGCGTTCTTCAACGCCACCATGTCGGCTTCGGAAGTGAAGTCAAAACTGGGCATGGAATCTCCTCTAATCAAAAAACCCGGCACGACGGCCGGGCTGGTTGGCGCACTGGCTGCTTAGCCGAAGTGGCAAACGTAGTGGTACGGCTCGTCGCAGGCAATCTCGAAGCTCGAGTTGCCCGGCACGTTGAAGGACTGGCCGTCGCCGTAGGTCTTCCACTCGCTTTCGCCCTTGAGCTTGACACGGCAGGAACCGCCCACGCCTTCCATGATTTCCGGCGCACCGGTATTGAAGGTCAGGCTGGACGGCAGGATCACGCCAACCGTCTTCTTGGTGCCGTCGGCGAGGACCACGGTGTGGCTGACGCACTTGCCATCGAAATACACATTGGCCTTCTTGACCACTGAAACGTTGTCGTATTGCGACATTTAAATACCCCAGATTTTTTGAATGACACTCTTGGCGATAAAACCGACCATGCCGAAAGCCAGCACGAAGAAGAGCACAAAAGTACCCGTCTTGCCGGCCTTCGACTTCCAGGCAATCTCACCGATGATGAACAGCATGAAAAGGATGAAGGCGCCGACGCCCCAGGTCGAGAAGAAATCCGCGATCTGTTCTTCGTTGAACCCGAATACGGTGCCGTCCATCGCTTAGCCCTTCTTCTTCGCCGCCGGTTTCTTGGCGACAGCCTTGGCCGGCGCTGCCGCCTTCTTGGTTACCGGTGCGGCAACGGCCTTCTTGACCACGGCCTTGGCGGCAACCGGCTTGACGACCGCCTTCGGCGTTGTCTTGGCAGCCGGCTTCGCAGCAACCTTGGCGGCTGCTTTGCTTGCCGGCTTGGCGGCGGTTTCCTTCTTCGGTACAGCCTTCTTGGCCGCAGCCGGCTTACCGGCCTTCTTCGCAGTCAGGTTGGCCGCGATGCGCATGCGCAGGGCGTTCAGCTTGATGAAGCCACCGGCATCGCGCTGGTCGTAGGCACCAGCGTCATCCTCGAAAGTAGCGATAGTCGAATCGAACAGCGAATCGGTCTTCGAATCGCGGCCGACGACGATGACGTTGCCCTTGTACAGCTTCAGACGGACGGTACCGTTGACCGTTTGTTGGGTATGGTCGATCAGCACTTGCAGCGCTTTGCGCTCCGGGCTCCACCAGTAGCCGTTGTACACCAGGCTGGCGTAGCGCGGCATCAGGTCGTCCTTGAGGTGGGCGACTTCACGGTCGAGCGTGATCGACTCGATGGCGCGGTGGGCGCGCAACAGGATGGTGCCGCCCGGGGTTTCGTAGCAGCCGCGCGACTTCATGCCGACGTAGCGGTTTTCGACCAGATCGAGACGACCGATGCCATGCTTGCCGCCCAACTCGTTGAGCAGGGCCAGCACTTCGTGGGCCTTCAGCTTCTTGCCGTTGACGGCGACAACATCGCCCTTGGCGAATTCGAGGTCGAGGTACTCGGCCTTGTTCGGTGCCTTTTCCGGCGACACGGTCCAGCGCCACATCGATTCCTCGGCTTCGGCGGCCGGATCTTCCAGATGGCGGCCTTCGTAGGAGATGTGCAGCAGGTTGGCGTCCATCGAGTACGGGGAACCACCCTTCTTGTGTTTCATGTCGATTTCGATGCCGTGCTTTTCAGCATAGGCCATCAACTTTTCGCGCGACATCAGATCCCACTCGCGCCACGGGGCGATGACCTTGATGCCCGGCTTCAGCGCGTAGGCGCCAAGTTCGAAACGCACCTGGTCGTTGCCCTTGCCGGTCGCGCCGTGGCAGATGGCATCGGCGCCGGTTTCATTGACGATCTCAATCAGGCGCTTGGCAATCAAAGGACGAGCAATGGAAGTACCGAGCAGGTATTCGCCTTCGTAAACGGTGTTCGCCCGGAACATCGGGAAGACGAAGTCGCGGACGAATTCCTCGCGCACATCGTCGATGTAGATGTTCTTCGGCTTGATACCGGCCTTCAGCGCCTTGGCACGCGCCGGCTCAAGTTCTTCACCCTGACCGAGGTCGGCCGTGAAGGTGACCACTTCGCACTTGTAAACATCCTGCAGCCACTTGAGGATGACCGAGGTATCCAGACCGCCCGAATAGGCCAGCACAACCTTCTTGATGTCGCTCATTTGCGTTCCCTTGTTTCGATTTTGATTCAATCCAACCGCTCAGGCCTGAATACGGCCGAGCAGCAAATATTCCATCAGCGCCTTCTGCACGTGCAAACGGTTTTCCGCTTCGTCCCAAACCACCGACTGCGGACCGTCGATCACCTCGGCAGTCACTTCCTCGCCGCGATGGGCCGGCAGGCAATGCATAAACAGCGCCTGCGGATCGGCCACGCGCATCATGTCGCCGTCGACACACCAGTCGGCGAAGGCCTTGAGACGAACCTCGTTTTCCGCCTCGAAGCCCATCGAGGTCCATACATCGGTATTGACCAGATCGGCCCCGCGACAAGCGTCCATCGGATCGGCAAAGATCTCGTAGTGCGCCTTGTCCACCCCGTCAATCAGAGCAGGATTCAGCTCATAACCCGGCGGCGTCGACACGTGCACCTTGAAATCGAGCACTTGCGCCGCCTGAAGCCAGGTGTTGCACATGTTGTTGGCGTCGCCAACCCAGGCCACGGTCTTGCCCTGAATGCAGCCGCGATGCTCGATGTAGGTATAGATATCGGCCAGTATCTGACACGGATGGTATTCGTTGGTCAGGCCGTTGATCACCGGCACACGGGAATTGGCGGCAAAGCGCTCAATGATCTCCTGTTCGAAGGTACGAATCATCACGATGTCGCTCATCCGCGAGATCACCTGCGCCGCGTCCTCGACCGGCTCGCCGCGCCCGAGCTGGGAATCGCGGGTATTCAGGTAGATCGCCGCACCGCCGAGCTGGTGCATGCCGGCTTCGAAGGACAGGCGCGTCCGCGTACTAGCCTTCTCGAAGATCATGACCAGCGTACGGTCCTCAAGCGGCCAATACTTCTGGTAGGACTTGAACTGGTTCTTGATCCACGCCGTACGCTCGAATACATAGTCGAGTTCGCTACGGGAGAAATCCTTGAATTGCAAAAAGTGTTTGATTGCCATGATTAAGCAGCCAGAAATTCCTTGATCAGCGGTGCGGTACGCGCCACCAGCTCACGTGCATCGGCCTCGCTGAAGATCAGCGGCGGCAGGAAGCGGACGACGCTATCCGCCGTCACATTAATCAGCAAGCCGGCGGCCAGGCCGCGAGCGACCAGTTCGCCGCACGGGCGATCCAGTTCGATACCGATCATCAGGCCATGGCCGCGAATATCGACCACGCCATGGGTTCCCACCAGTGCTTCGGCAAACAGCTGGCGAATCAGGTCGCCAATACGGGCAGCGTTGGCCAGCAAGCCTTCCTGCTCGATAACCTCGATGGTGGTCAACGCCGCGGTGGACACCAGCGGATTGCCGCCAAAGGTCGAACCGTGGTTACCCGGCCCGAACAGGCCGGCCGCCTTGCCGCCGGCCATGCAGGCACCGATTGGCACACCGGAACCCAGTCCCTTGGCCAGAGTAGCGATATCCGGCTGGACGCCGACTTGCTGATAGCCGAACCAGCTGCCGGTACGCCCCATGCCGCACTGGACCTCATCGCAGATCATCAGCAAGCCGCGAGCATCGCACAGAGCCCGAACACCTTGGTAGAAGGCAGGATCGACCAGATGGATACCCCCCTCTCCCTGAATGACCTCGAGCATCACGGCGACCACATTATGGTACTGCTCAGCAACACTGCGGATGGCCTCAAGGTCGCCATAGGGAACCCGAACGAAGCCGCTCACCAGCGGCTCGAAACCGGCCTGAGCCTTGCGATTGCCGGTGGCCGAAAGGGTTGCCATCGTCCGCCCGTGAAAGGCCTTCTCCATCACGATGATCGTCGGCAGATCGATCTGCTTCGTATGCCCGTAAAAACGGGCCAGCTTGATTGCCGCTTCGTTGGCTTCGGCGCCCGAGTTGCTGAAGAACACTTCGCTCATGCCGGACAGCGCGCACAGCCTGTCGGCAAGCTGTTCCTGCTCGCGAATACGGTACAGATTGGAGGTATGCAACATGCGCCCTGCCTGGGCCGAAATGGCAGCAACCAGCTTCGGGTGGGCGTGGCCCAGCGTCGAGACCGCGATGCCGGACAAGGCATCCAGATACTCCCTGCCTTCGGTATCGGTAATCCGGCACCCTTGACCATGACTGAAAGTCACCGGCAAACGGGCATAGGTATTCATGACATGCGACATGAGGCAACCTCAGAAAACGAAAACGGCGGCAAATGCCGCCGAAACGACCACCACCACAAGCGGAACAAGCCTACCGGGCAGCAGAAAGCTGAATTTTATGAGAAAAACCAGGCCGTGTATAGAACAGCACCGGCCGCCAAGGCCCGATGAGTAAAGCCAGATCGCCGCCGTAATTATGGAAAGGTTAAGCGCTTCTGCTAGAATGCGCCCACGCAAGGTCGTATCGCCCGCAAACGCAGAGTAAAACAATGACAAATCCAGAATCGACCACATTCATCATTGTTGGCCTGACCAAGGAAGGACGAAAATTCCGCCCCAGTGACTGGGCCGAGCGCCTATGTGGCGTCATGTCCGCCTTCGGCGCCGAACGCAAGATGAAATACTCCCCCTACGTCGGCCCCGGCGACTACAACGGCGAAAAAGCTGTCTTCGTCGATGGCCGCCTCGGCGAACTCGAACCGATGGCCTACCGCTTCATGCTCAATTTCGCACAGGACAACGACCTGCAGATCGTCGACGGCGTCTGCTCGATCGACGGCAAGAAGTAACCAAGCCAAGCACAGCCGAGAACAATAGACACCGACAATAAAAAAGGCGCCCGGAGGCGCCATTTTTATTGGGTCAATCCGCAGGAATCAGGCAGCAGCAAGTGCCTTGATCTGAGCAGAAAGACGGCTCTTGGTACGGGAAGCTTTGTTCTTGTGAACAATCTTCTTGTCGGCAATGCGATCGAGCACTGCGACAGACTGCTGGAAGACGCCCTGTGCGGCGGCTTTGTCACCAGCTTCGATCGCCTGACGCACGCGCTTGATCGCGGTACGCAGGGTCGAACGCAGGCTGGCGTTGTGGGAGCGCTGCTTGTCAGCTTGACGGGCGCGCTTGCGGGCTTGTGCGCTATTGGCCATGAAATTAATCGCCTTGAATTCAGTAAATTGGCTACTTTAACACAACCATTTAAACTGAACAATACCCCGCCCCCCCGAAAACCATTCACTCCGGCTTTGCAACCGCTCATCTTCCCGCAAGCCTAGACCCGAGTCGATTCTATATAGTACGAACTAGACACAAAAGGAATCGTTATGCCATTACGAAAGAAAAAAGGCGGGTTTACGCTGATTGAAGTGATGATTGTCGTCGCAATCGTTGCCATACTGGGAGCGATTGCTTACCCATCTTACGTTGCTTATATGCAGCGCGGCATGATTGCCGAGGCCATTGGCAATTTGGCTGAAATGCGCGTTCGACAGGAACGCTATTTTCAAGATAACCGAAGCTATGTATCAGCTGGAGTTACCTGCAACGCCAATCTTGCTTCACTCACAACCGGCCTTGAACAAAGGTATTTCACTCTGGGGTGCGCAGGCACCGCAAATACCTTCACTGCGTGGGCAAACGGCACAGGCGCAGTAAATGGCATCAATTTCACAATTAACCAAGATAACATTCGCCAGACAACGGCATTCCCTGGAACTGTCGGCCTACCGCTGAACTGCTGGATATCGAAACGAGGAGAGGCATGCTGAAACCAGTTTCTCACCCTACCTCAATGCAGGGTTTTACGCTGGTAGAGTTATTCGTCGCCATTTTGGTGCTCGCCATTTTGCTTGGGCTTGGAGCCCCATCGTTTCGTGACTTCATTCTGCGCGGCCAGATTCGTAGCGCCAGCGAAGCAGTGGAAAATGGAATTCAGTTAGCGCGAGCAGAAGCTGTCCGCCGGAACCTGCGTGTCCGTTTCGTGATTGGAAGCCAAACCGGACAATCCTCCTGGACAGTCAGCGAAGACACCTCAGGCACGATTATTCAGCAATCTCGCGCCAGCGGCGAAGGGGCGAGCGCAGTAACGACTACAATAGCCCCCGCCGGTGCCACAACCATAACTTTCAATTCTTTCGGACGCATCGCAGCAAACGCCGACGCATCGGTTTCACTTACTCAGGTCGAACTTACTAATGCGGCAGCCCCGAGCGGCTCATCCCGTCGAGTTGTTGTTGGATCAGGAGGTGCAATTCGACTTTGCAATCCTGACACCAACCTTGCCAGTACGGACCCCACAAAATGCTGACCGTCCCTACCTCTAGAACCAAGCAAGAAGGCGTCGCCTTACTTGAAGCGCTAGTCGCCATCCTAATTTTCTCTATCGGACTTCTCGGCTTGGTCAGTTTGCAGGCCAGGGCGATTGCGACGACATCAGATGCAAAATACCGTTCCGATGCTGCATTCCTCGCGAACAAAATTATTGGAGTCATGTGGGGAGACAAGGCCAATCTAGCTGCCTATTCCTCCGGGGGAGTTGCTGGCAATGTATGTGATGCTGGGGTCGCCGGCGCAAACGCAAACGTTGTCGCATGGCTCGACGAAGTTGGTGCCGCACTCCCTGGTGCAGTTGCCAATCGTCAGCGAATTGTCGTTGACGCAGCATCAGGCCAAGTTTCCATTGCCATTTGTTGGCTTACCTCACCAAATGCTACGAGCTATCACAAACATGAAGTCTCAGCACGAATCCAAGACAACACCTGACAGGCAAGTCCCCTCCCGACACTTTAACCATCATGAAGACGGCTTTAGTCTCGTCGAACTGATGGTAGGGATGACCGTCGGCTTAATAGCGATCCTTGCAGTTTTGCAAACACTTTCGTTCTATGAGAACCAGAAACGCACTACTGTTTCTGGCGCTGACGCGCAGCAAAGCGGCCTCATGAGCTTATTTGCAATTGAACAACAAGTTCATAACGCAGGTAACGGCTATGCGTCAAACGACACCTACTCGTGCCAGAACGTTTTTTGGTACTTCGACCCCGATGGATCCACAGGAGCGCGTAGCGCGATCGGTAGCACTGGTAGCAACACACCAAACATTGCAGGCTCACTGGACATATCCCCCATCCGACTCAGCAACAACCTTACAGGCGCCCGCCCTTTTGCAGATGCTATAGACGTCAACAGCGCCTCGCGCTTTATTGGCTCGACACCAACACGACTAACTCAGCGAATGGACGCCACCAACCGGACGCTATCGGTTGAACGTATCTTTGATTTCAATGTAAATGACGTAATCTTGGTAGTACGACCTGATAGGCTTAATTGTGCGCTCATGAGAATTTCAGCGATCGATCTCAACACATTTACCTTGACGACAAACTATGCGGCAGGCAACACCCCTGAATACAACCCGCCGACAGCAGATCTGACAACGAGTAACTGGCCTGGCTATGGAATACGAGCAAGCGACGCACAAGCCTTTGTCGAAAAATCTCTGGTTTTCCGTATCGGAGACGTGAATAACGGAGGCATCACCACACAGCGTTTTTGCATTTTCCACCCCGCCAACACGAACACTTTTGAGCTACGGATTGATCCATCTGCAAACTGCTCCACAACCCCTTGTACGGCAGCAAACCAATGCTTCACTTTAGCCAATGATGTCGTCAATCTACAGGCTCAGTATGGCTTCAGCAGTGCCAACAACATTCGAACCGTTACCTTCTGGAGGAACCCTGATCACGCTGACGTAACCTCTTTGACGGATGAACAACTGCGCAAGCGGGTCAAATCTATCCGTATCGCGGTTATCGCACGAAGCAGCAAGCGAGAAGGAGGAGTAGTGACCCCAATCTGTACCGCAACGACTGCCACCGGACCATGTGCATGCCAGAATGCAGCAAACAATTTTGGCCCCTGTCTATGGCGCGACACAGCAGCCGATCAAGCTCCAGCCGTTGATTTACGTTTAGGAAATGGAGATACCGAATGGCAGCACTATCGCTACAAGGTATTTGAAACCGTTATTCCGTTACGCAATTCTGTCTGGCCAGATTTCTTATGAGCCCCGCCACCCCTAATATCGCTCGCCTCCCCGGACGCTCCTCCCGAACTCAACGTGGGGCCTCGCTAATGATTGCCCTTATTGCGCTCATTATCGTGAGCTTGGCAGGATTGGGCCTTATCCGCTCAGTAGACACTGCATCTTTGGTTTCTGGAAACTACGCATTCAAATCTAGTACGCAAAGCATGACCGACTTGGCAGTTGAAGAAGCACGCGCATACTTGGAAACGCTCGTTACAACTGCCAGCGCTGCAAATACAAATTTACCAGTTGGCTGCACAGCCTCCATTTCCGCGAACTCACTGGGGAATTGTCGCTATTACGCTCGACAACAGAATGAGGACGGTGTCACTAGAACGCCATTTATCGACTGGGCCAATGGAAACATACCAAAATACAGCGCCACCAACCCACCTCCCAGCGGGTGGCCTGCTAACGTTACGCCTCCTACAGGTTATGAAATCCAGTTTGTCATCGAACGACTATGTAATACGAACGCAGCAGTAGCAGTTGACCAAGGTACAGCACCAACTTATTCAAAATCGAAAAATACTTGTTTGAATGTATTCCGAGATCCCAATATGGTCAGCACAGGGTCAGGGCGGATTGGTTCATCATTTAGCAGTGACGACCTGCTTTTAACATCACTGGTTTACCGGGCAACCGTACGTGTTGCCGGCCCCAGAAACACAATTACTATCACACAAGCCCAGTTCCAACGCTGACCCTTGGATTAGGAAAGAGGAAAGACCATGCCCCCATCCATTTCCATCCGCGCCAAACGCATTGCCGCGCAAACACTTGTCTTCTGGTTTTTAGGCATTGAATTTATTGTACCAGCACTGAGCGCAACAACAGATTTGGCAGACTCCCCGATGGCTGTTACAAATGCCGTTAAACCGAACATCATGTTCATTCTTGACAATTCGGGCAGTATGGAATGGCGGTCCATTACTGGGACCGATGCTCTGAATGAATACAGCGATAATGAAACGGAGTTTTACTCTAGCAGCTACAATCAGCTTTGGTATGACCCAAATACCACATATTCCCCGGGGATCGATAAAACAAGCTTTTCAAGTACAAATACTACGGGGTCGCTGCTCAACCCCTCTACACCTACAGCAGCCCCAAACAACCCATATTTATCTGGCGCTGGCTCAACTGATCTCACGCCCTCGTGTTACTACGCAGGTGCAACTCCACCTTTAAAACCTACGATTGGCGGCAACTGCAGAAGCTCGGCAACGGGCTCTTACACAAATGGGCCTATTGCGGTTAAATCTTTTTATTATGTTTATTCTGGAAGCGGGTCGTTGACGACAGATAGCAACTATTCACGTCAAGACATCATTCCAAGCGTTACGAGCTACGTCCGTAACACGACCCGAACCGACTGCGGGATAGGAAGCACGACAGTCACTTGTAATTACAACCAGGAAATTCAAAATTTCGCCAATTGGTGGACCTACTATCGCACTCGCATCCTCACGATGAAAACGACGATGGGTCTAGTATTTTCAGGACTTAGTGACAAATACCGGGTTGGCTTCTCGACAATCAACAATTCGGCATCAACAGGCAATAACACCGGTGCAAATTTTATTTCCATTGGTGATTTTGATTATTCAAAAAAACTGACATGGTATACACAGCTATATTCCATCGACCCTGCCAACGGCACACCCTTGCAGAGAGCGCTTCAGCGCGTTGGCGAATATTATGCTGGCAATAGCATGGGTTATTCGTCGAACAACAGCACCGATGACCCTGTCCAATATTCCTGTCAGCATAATTATGCAATCCTATCGACAGACGGATTCTGGAACAGCAATACAGTCAATCTGGGCAATAGGGATACCACTGTCCCAACTTTACCCGAAACCGTTACGGGATTAACATCTGGAAGCAGCTTTCCCAAACCCTACTACGACGGCACCAGTACATCGAACACTCTAAGCGATGTTGCTATGTATTATTGGGCCACCGACTTGCGTACCAGCGGCACAAAATCCACCAACAACGTTTCCGCAAATGCGGCCGATCCTGCCACCTGGCAGCACATGACCACTTTTACCATCGGTTTGGGAGCAGACGGCAGTAAGGATTACCGCGATGACTATCTGACCGCGACAACCGGCAACTGGTACTACAACAATCTCATCAACGGTTCAGATAACTGGCCAACGCCTGTAGCGGATACCAACACGGCAATTGACGATTTATGGCATGCAGCGGTAAATGGGCGCGGACAATATTTCAATGCAAAACACCCGACAATCCTGAAAACCTCACTGCAAAGGGTTCTGGAAGACATTATTGCGCGTAGCGCCTCTGCTGCAGCCGTTGCTGTTGCCAGCACGGACGTCTCAATTGACAACACCTCATATGCCTCCACCTACAACTCAGGCACCTGGGATGGGCAGCTCGGAGCCTACCCTATCGATCAGATAACCGGCCTCGTCTCAACGACTGCCACTTGGACAGTCCGCGACCAGCTCGACAACATGACTCAAGCCAATCGCCGCATAGTGACGCGAGCCATCAGTAGCAATGCTGGCATCCAATTTCAGCCCAGCGCCGCATCTACTTCAACCAAACTAACTGCTACCCAACAGAATTTTCTGAATTCGAACACCACACCTCCCGGCCCGTCGGATGGCGCGGATGTTCTAGCCTATATCAGAGGAGATCGTAGTCAAGAAGGTCCAAATGGCGCCTACAGAACGCGTGCGCACCTACTTGGTGACATTATCAACGCAGAGCCAGTTCTCGTTTCCACTCCCGTTTTTTCCTACGCTGACGCCGGATATTCGGCTTTCAAGCTTGCCAATACCGTTGGGCTCCCCAATGTCACACGTATCAAAACGGTGTTCCAAGCCGCCAACGATGGCATGATCCACGCTTTTGACGGCTCCACGGGAGCTGAGAGTTGGGCGTACATTCCTAGTTTCGTTTTGCCAAATTTGAATCAACTCACCAAAAAACAGGGATTCGTACACAAATATTACGTTGATGCCACACCAATCACTGGCGATGTTGACTTCAGCAAAACCAGTGGCAGCATACTTGCCACCTCCGATTGGCGAACCATGTTAATAGGGGGGCTTGGTAAAGGTGGTAGTGGCTACTACGCACTTGATGTCACGACTCCGACCGCATCCGATGAAGCGGATGCTGCCACCAAGGTATTGTGGGAATTTCCCTCCAGCACAACCAGCGGCAATTTCAATGTAACCACACCATCCGGCTACACAGCCAATGGACTGACTATTGCCGCGAACATGATGGGTTACACCTATGGCCGCCCCATCATTACCAAGACCCGTGCCTATGGCTGGGTAGCGCTCGTTACATCTGGCTACAACAACGGGGATGGTCGCGGTTTTCTTTTTGTCATCAACGTAAAAACTGGAGCCGTTCTGCATATCTTCAACACCGCTGTCGGATCAAGTACCTCTCCTAGCGGTCTAACTTATATCAGCGGATATGCCACTAATGCGCAGTACGACAACACAATAGAACAAGCATATGGCGGTGATCTGAATGGAAACGTTTGGCGTTTTGATCTAAGTTCTGCCACTCCATCCAACTGGAGTGTGCAAAAACTTGCTGTACTCGTAGACCCAAGTGGAAATGCGCAACCAGTTACCAGCGAACCAGAATTGGCGACAGCAACGATCAATGGAGTTGCCAAGCGCTTGGTATTCGTGGGCACAGGAAAGTACCTTGGTCAAACCGATGTTCCTGGCGTTGTTGGAGCCAACTCCAATGCGACTCAAATACAAACGATGTATGGCTTGGTCGACGACCTGAGTACATCCCCCCTGATTTCACCGTTACGTAGCAATCTACAGGCCCAGACATTGGTCACGAGCGGGAGCACAAGAACAATCACGGGCCAATCCATAAATTGGACAACCCAACGAGGTTGGTACATTGACCTTCCGGCGCAGGAACGAATCACTACAACCCCTGCATTGGCCATTGGAATGCTGTATTTCACAAGTAACACCCCCAACACAGACCCTTGCTTACCCGGAGGTAGCAGTTGGCTCAACATAGTCAACTATGTTTCTGGTACGCAGGTAGCTGGAAGTAGCTACGCTTCGATTTCTCTAGGCAATGTACTGGCCAGTCGTCCAATTACCATTCAGACCGTGGATGGCAGCATCAAGGCCATTGTTCGGACATCAGACAGCCTGACGCCAACAACAGCGTTGCCCTATACACCACCTTCCATCAGAACACGTCGTGCCACTTGGAAAGAAATACCCAACCAATAGATGCGACAGAGGGTCTCGTACTCAGACGAGGCCCTCTTACAAGGCGCCCGCTTTCCACATACATCCTGATTTCATTGGGGTTTCATGTACTCGCAATATTTTTCTGGAACACGGGTATTGCGAATATGGCGCAAGCCTCCCCGCCCTCCAACTCACACCGCAGATTAAGCGCACAACTTTCGCCATTGATAGCGCAATCTTTAGATTACGACTCGTTCTCGTCGTTTGCTCGCTTGCGTCCGGAAATCAAGAATCGTAACAGGAAAACATTCCCTAAGCCGCCCCCCACCCACCTACCTTCCTCAATTTCCAGCGAGCGGCCTACCACCTATTATCGGCTGGCCGAACTAGATCAACGCCCATTGGCACTGAGTCATCCAAGACCATCCTACCCCGAAACTTCAGAGCAATATATAAGTGGGAAAATTGTCATACAGTTACTAATCAACTCAAATGGGCGTGTAGATTGGGTGGAAACACTCCCTACCGAATTGCCGACAGTATTTGTAGATGCCGCAAAGCAGGCTTTCTTAAATATCCAATTCAAGCCGGGCATGATGAGTGGTCAGCCCGTTGGAAGCCAACTTTGGCTGGAAGTATTGTTTGAAGGAGCCGAAGAGGAAATCAGCCCGCAATTAGATCCTGTAGTTCCCTTGGCAAAGGAAAACTAATGCCTTCCGTCACTCCATCCAGCTGAGCGACACGATCAGCTCCCAAAACTTGCAAACGGGCAACAACTTCATCCACAAGTAATTCTGGTGCTGAGGCTCCTGCCGTCAATCCAATAACCCCCACCCCATCGAGCCATTCGGGCAGAATGTCGTCTGCTTTATCGACCAGAAATGCACGAGTTCCCAAATTATCGGCAACCTCCCTCAGGCGGTTAGAGTTTGAGCTGTTGCTAGAACCAACAACCAAAACTAATTCAGTTTGTTGAGCCAAAGCCTTCACGGCATCCTGCCGGTTTTGCGTGGCATAGCAAATATCGTCCTTCTTCGGCCCCTGAATATCTGGGAATCGTGCCTTCAGCGCATCGATTACCTGTGTTGCATCGTCAACCGACAAGGTGGTCTGCGTTACGAAAGACAGTGAATCCGGGTGCTGTATGACCAGTCGTTGAACATCCTCAGCCGTTTCCACCAGATACATCCCACTGTCGCTCTGTCCCATCGTGCCTTCGACCTCGGGATGCCCCTTGTGGCCGATCATGACGACTTCGCGGGTCTGGTTGCGCATCTTGCCGACTTCGACGTGAACCTTGGTCACCAGTGGGCAGGTGGCATCGAAGACCTTCAGGCCACGGGCTTCCGCATCGGCACGGACGGCCTTGGAAACGCCGTGAGCGCTAAAGATGACCGTGCTGCCGGCGGGTACTTCATCCAGTTCCTCGACGAAAACCGCTCCCTTGGCCCGCAGGTCGTCGCAGACAAACTTGTTGTGCACGACTTCGTGGCGCACATAGATCGGCGCCCCGAATTTCTCCAGGGCGCGCTCGACGATCGCGATGGCACGTTCGACGCCGGCGCAGAAGCCGCGAGGGTTGGCAAGGATGATTTCCATTACATGATTCCGATGATTTTCACTTCGAAGCGGATCGTCTTGCCGGCCATCGGGTGATTGAAGTCGAAGAGCGCGTGCGTGGCGTCCAGTTCGCGCAGGAAGCCGGCAAAGGTGCCGCCGTTCGGCGCGGTAAATTCGACGACGGAATTCTCCTTGAGTTCCATTTCCGGTGGCAGGCCGCTACGGGCGATACGCTCGACCAAGCGGGCGTTGTGTTGTCCGAAAGCCTCGTCCGGGGGCAATTCGAATACGTATTGCTCCATCGCCGGCAGGCCGATCAGGACCCTTTCAAGGTTCTCGGCCAACTGCCCGCTCCCCATCTGCAGAGTAGCCGGGCTCATGTCGAAGGTAGACAGGAACTCTTCGCCATCCTGCGCGGTAATGCGGTAGTGAAGGGTCAGATAGCTGTCGGAGCGAACAACTGTGCTCATTGCGAATCTCTTTCTTTGACGAAAAGCGAAGCCCAGACCATGAGGACCGCGCCGAGCGTGATCGCTGAATCGGCAACATTGAAGGCCGGCCAGTAGTAACCGGCAGCATGCCACTGAACGAAATCAACGACGGCACCGAAACGAATGCGGTCGATCACATTGCCCAATGCACCGCCCATGACCAGCGTGAGGGCCAGTGCCATCAGTTTCTGCTCGGGATGGCGCTTGAGTTCCAACGCGATCCAGCCGGAAACGCCCAACGCCAGAACGCTGAAGAACCAGCGCTGCCAGCCCGGCTGGTCGGCCAGAAAACTGAAGGCGGCACCCGGATTGAAGGTCAGCACCCAGTTCCAGAACGGTGCCACATAGATGGTTTCACCGTACTGGAGATGACCAAGCACCACCCATTTACTGAACTGGTCGAGAATAACAACAATCGCCGCCAGCCCATACCACCCCTTGGCCGTTCTAGGCACGGGTACGCGCCTCACCCTCGCCGTGCAGGTTGCTGACACAGCGGCCGCACAGCCCAGGATGTCCGGCATCGGCCCCCACATCGTCGCGCACATGCCAGCAGCGTTCGCACTTGGCATGCTCCAGCGGCGTGGCCATGACCTGCTCGACATCGTCGCGGATCGCGGTGGCGGCCGACACGATGAAGACAAACTTAAGGTCGTCGCCGAGCGAAGCCAGTGCCTCGAACTTCTCGCCGGCACAATGGACGGCGACCGCCGCCTGCAGGGCCGAACCGATTTTTCCGGCTTCGCGCTGGGCTTCCAGCGCCTTGGTCACATCGGCACGCGCGGCGCGGATCAGGCTCCACTTGGCGAGCAGGTCGCCCTCGCCCTCCACCGCCGGCAAGTCGTGCCAGAGCTGGAACATCACCGAATCATCTTCCTTGCCGGTCAGCACGGCCCATACCTCTTCGGCGGTGAAGGATGTAATCGGCGCCAGCAGACGCACGAAAGCCTGCGTGACATGCCACAAGGCGGATTGCGCCGAACGGCGGGCAACCGACTTCGGCGCCGTGGTGTATAGGCGGTCCTTCAGGATGTCGAGGTAGAAGCCGCCAAGATCCTCTGAACAAAAGGTTTGCAGTGCCTGAACGACACGGTGGAATTCGTACTTGTCGTAGTCGGCACGGCAGCTGTCCTGCAGTTCGCGGGTCAGGGCCAGCGCGTAGCGGTCGATCTCCAGCCATTGCCCGACCGGCAGCATGTCGGCGGCGGCGTCGAAATCGGAAACGTTGGCAAGCAGGAAGCGCAGGGTATTGCGGATGCGGCGGTAGCCTTCGACAACGCGCTTGAGGATTTCGTCGGAAATGCTCAATTCGCCGGAATAGTCGGTCGAGGCCGTCCACAGGCGCAGGATGTCGGCGCCCATCTTGTCGGACACCTGCTGCGGCGCGATCACGTTGCCCTTGGACTTGGACATCTTGTGGCCCTTGCCATCGACGACGAAACCGTGCGTCAGCAGGGCCTTGTACGGGGCACGGCCGTCGATGGCGCAACCGGAGAGCAGCGAGGACTGGAACCAGCCGCGATGTTGGTCGGAGCCTTCGAGATACAGATCGGCCGGATGTGTCGACACGGCGGCGTGCGAGCCACGTAGCACATGCCAGTGCGTGGTGCCGGAATCGAACCAGACATCCAGCGTGTCCTTCATCTTGACGTACTGGCCAGCCTCTTCACCGAGCAGTTCGGCGGCATCGAGACTGAACCAAGCCTCAATGCCGGCCTTCTCGACGCGCTGTGCAACCAATTCGACCAACTCGGCCGTACGCGGGTGCGGGTGGCCGGTATCCTTGTGCAGGAAGAAGGGAATCGGCACGCCCCAGTTGCGCTGGCGCGATACGCACCAGTCGGGGCGAGTCTTCATCATGCCTTCCAGACGGGCGCGGCCCCAGGCCGGGAAGAACTGGGTTTCATCGACAGCGCGCTCGGCGATCCAGCGCAAGGTCGGTTCGCTCTCGTCCTTGCGGTTTTCCATGCCGATGAACCATTGGGTCGTGGCGCGGAAGATGATCGGCGTCTTGTGGCGCCAGCAGTGCGGATAGCTGTGCTGGATGCGTTCCTGCTTGAGCAGGCGGCCACGCGCCTCCAATTCGCCAAGGACGAGCGGATTGGCTTCCCAGACGGTTTTTCCGGCCAGTTCGCCGGTCGACAGCGCGGGGACGGTGGAGATGAACTTGCCGTCGTTACCGACCGGGTTGTTAACCGGCAAACCGTATTTCTTGCCGATGTTGTAGTCGTCCACACCGTGTGCCGGTGCCGTATGCACCAAGCCGGTACCCGCCTCGGTCGTCACGTGCGTGCCGCAGATGATGGCCACGTCGCGGCTCTGGAACGGGTGCTTCAACAGCATCTGATCCAGCTTGTCGCCGGTGCAGGAACCCGCCACCGTGCCTTCCAGCCCGTAGCGCTTGAGCGCCGCATCGGCGAGTTCGCGGACAAGGATCAGGGCGCCCTTCTCCGTTTCGATCAGGTCATAGGTCAGTTCCGGATGCACGCTGACCGCCTCGTTGGCCGGCAGCGTCCAAGGCGTTGTCGTCCAGATCACGGCGAAGGCCGGGCCGCGCAGATGCGTCAGACCAAAAGCGGCGGCCAGCTTGGCCGCATGGTTTTCATGAACCTCAAAGGCGACATCGATGGCCGGCGAATTCTTGTCCTCGTACTCGACCTCGGCCTCGGCCAGTGCCGAACCGCAGTCCAGACACCAGTTGACCGGCTTCAGGCCCTGGTACAAGTAGCCCTGCTCCAGGATTTTTCCAAGGGCGCGGATTTCGTCGGCTTCCGCCTTGAAATTCATGGTCAGGTAAGGATTGTCCCATTCACCCAGCACACCGAGGCGGATGAAGTCCTTCTTCTGGCGCTCGACCTGTTCGGCGGCATAGGCGCGGCACAACTCGCGCACCTGATCGGCCGGGATGTTCTTGCCGTGCAGTTTCTCGATCTGATGCTCGATGGGCAGGCCGTGGCAGTCCCACCCCGGCACATAAGGCGCATCGAAACCGCTCAAGGTCTTCGAACGGACGATGATGTCCTTGAGCACCTTGTTGACCGCATGGCCGATGTGAATGTCGCCGTTGGCGTACGGTGGGCCGTCGTGCAGCACAAAACGGGGGCGCCCTGCGCTGATCTCGCGAATACGCTGGTAGAGCTTCTTCTGCTGCCACTGGGCGACCCATTGCGGCTCGCGCTTGGGCAAGTCGCCGCGCATCGGGAACGGGGTATCGGGGAGATTCAGCGTGTCTTTGTAGTCAGCCATTGTGCGTGCTCACAGCTTGAAAAATGCCCGCGCTGCCGCGGCGTCGGCCGCGATCTGCGCCTTGAGGGCGTCGAAATTGGGAAAGCGTTGCTCGTCGCGCAGCTTATGTACGAAACGCACCGAAATATGCGCACCGTAGATGTCGCGATCAAAATCGAAAAGATGAACCTCCAGCAGCGGCCGGATCGTTCCGCCAACGGTGGGGCGGATACCGAGGTTGGCGACGCCCGGCAGGGGCCGATCGCCAAGGCCGCTGACCTCAACGGCAAACACACCGGCCATCGGCAAGGGATTGTGCTTGATACGCAGATTGGCCGTGGCGAAACCGAGTTGCCTGCCCAGCTTCTGGCCGTGTAGCACTTGACCGTCGATGATGTAGGGGCGACCAAGCAAACGCGCGGCATGCTCCATGTCACCCGCCGCCAACGCGCGGCGTACGCCTGAACTGGAGACGCGCTCGCCATCGAGCGTAACGCTGCCCATGGCTTCGACGCTAAAACCGAAGCGGGCGCCGGCCTGCTGAAGGTAAGCATAGTCGCCGCTGCGGCCACGACCGAAACGGAAGTCATCGCCGATGATCAAATGCCTGACCTGGCATCCTTGCACCAGCACCTGCTCGACGAACTCCTCGGCCGAGAGGGCGGCGAACCGAGCATTAAACGGGCACACCATCGCCTGGCTGGCACCGCATTCGGCCAGGAGCTCCAGCTTCTCACGAACCGTGGTCAAACGTGCCGGTGCGGACTCCGGTGTAAAAAACTCCCGGGGATGCGGCTCGAAGGTAAGCACCATCGGGACCAGCCGATGTTCGCGCGCGTAGTCCGCCAAGCGAGCGACCAAGGCGCTGTGTCCCAGGTGAACGCCGTCGAAATTGCCGATGGCGAGCACAACGGGAGCAGGGACAGGACGTGAATGGCCGCGAAAGACGCGCATGGATTGCTTGATGGGAAAAACGTTGAATTATAACGGTCTGTAACCCCCTCGGGGCACCCCGGTCGGCCTCGCCCCGCACAGCATTGACGCAAGCCAGGCAGTCGACACCCCGCATTTCGCTATAATCGGCAAATTGAACACTCTGCTTTCCGCCCCACGTCATGCTTGAATTGATCAGCCATGTCATCCAGATTTCGTCGCGCCGGGATCGCACGGAGATCAATTCATCAATGGTGGACGCGCTGAAGGCACTGTTTCACCCGCAGCGACTGACCATTTATCGCTGCTACCCCGGCACCCGAAAGCTGATGGTCTTTGCCTGTGCCAGCCATGGCCCGGATGGAAAACGGCTGCGCAACGCCTATGTGCCGGACAGGAAATTCTGCCAGCCACTCGAGCGCGACCCCATCCTCGCCCGTTGCCGCAAGGAAAAATCGGCCGTGCTGGATTACCTCGACGATGGTTCCCATCGGGTCGTCTTCCCGATCATGGATCACAATGAGCCGATCTATCTCATCGACCTTGTGCTCTCCGACAACTTCTCGGCCGACGAACGCGTGACCCTGATGGGGCTGGTCGAGTATTTCGGCAACCACATCGGCCTGCTCGACTACGGCGAAACCGACACGCTGACCGGGCTGGCCAACCGCAAGACATTCGACAAGCACCTTTTCGAACTCCTCGGCAAGGCGTCCATCGATCCGCAAAACGACACCCATGAAAGCCGACGCCGCGGCTCCGACAACAACCCGCACTGGCTGGCAGTCTGCGACATCGACCACTTCAAGCTCGTCAATGACACCTTCGGACATCTGATTGGCGATGAAGTGCTGATCATGCTGGCACAGGTCATGCGCCAGTCATTCCGCTTCGACGATCAGCTGTTCCGTTTTGGCGGTGAGGAGTTCGTGGCATTGCTGCAGCCAATGACCGAGCAGGACGCCATGTCGGCGCTGCAGCGCTTCAGGAGCACCGTCGAACACCAGTCTTTCAGTCGTGTCGGCAAGATCACGATCAGCATCGGATTCAGCGCCCTGCAAGCGCACGACACCCCAACCGATGCCATAGACCGCGCCGACGAGGCCCTCTACTTCGCCAAGCACAATGGCCGGAATCAGGTGGCCTGCTACGAACGATTGATCGCAGCGGGCGATCTTTCAGCCAAGGAAATCGCCAAGGGCGAGGTCGAGTTGTTCTAAGCCCCCGCCAGGGCTTGCCTACGTCAGCTTGGCCTTCGGTCCGGGCGGATGCTTGATGAAGTACTGGCGAATGCCGCGCACCATCGCCCCCGCCAGCTTTTCCTGATAAGCATCGTCGTTGAGGCGCGCCTCTTCTTCCGGATTGGAGATAAAGGCCGTTTCGATGAGTGCCGACGGAATATCGGGCGCCTTGAGCACGGCAAACCCCGCCTGCTCGACATGGGCCTTGTGCAAGGTATTGATCGAACCCAATTCGCCCAGCAGGTACTTGCCCAGCTTAAGGCTATCGTTGATGGTCGCCGTCTGCGACAAATCGAGCAGCGTACGCGCCAGGAAGAGATCCTTGCTACC
The DNA here is from genome assembly GCF_051122455.1 of Dechloromonas sp. ARDL1. Taxonomy (NCBI): domain Bacteria; kingdom Pseudomonadati; phylum Pseudomonadota; class Betaproteobacteria; order Rhodocyclales; family Azonexaceae; genus Dechloromonas; species Dechloromonas sp. ARDL1. The sequence goes on along the minus strand of NZ_CP168939.1, from coordinate 597,593 downwards.
GAGATTCACGCCACCAATCAGGTCGGCATCGTTTTCCTTTTGCGCCAGGAGGCGGGCCTGCGTGCTCGAAGCACCTTTTTCGGAGAGCACGAAGACCGATGACCCGCGGGCATCCGGCTTGATCCAGGCATCGGCATGTATGGACAGGAAAAGGTCGGCGCGCACGCGGCGGGCCTTTTGTACACGCATCTGCAAGGGAACGAAGAAATCAGAATCGCGGGTCAGCACGGCACGCATGTTCGGCTCGGCATCGATGCGGGCCTTCAGACGGCGGGCCACCTCGAGCGTGACGTTTTTTTCATAGGTTCCCGCCCTGCCAATGGCACCGGGGTCCTCGCCGCCATGCCCGGGGTCAAGCATGATGGTCACCAGGCGATCGACGACGGGTTTGCCGGACTTCTTGGCGGTCTGCACCTCGGGGGCTTCGACCGGAGGCTTGTCCGATTTCCTGCCAGCCATATCATCGGGTCGCGCCTCGTCGGCAACCTGAAAATCCTGTCCGCCCTTGAAGGGCTCAACAGCCTCCTTACGACCTTCGAGCAAGGCCATCATCGGATCCGGCGGATTAACCGGATAGACATCAAGCACCAGCCGATGACCGTACTCGCCAACCGGTGCCAATGTGAACACCTGCGGATTGACCTTGCCCTTCAACTCCATGACTAGGCGAACAACGCCCGGCTTGAAGCGACCGGCACGCAGCAACTTGATGTTGGGGTCATCGGTCGCCACCTTGCGCGCCAGGCTATCGAGAACACTGTTGAACTCGACACCTTCGATGTCGACGACCAGGCGATCCGGATTCTCGACCGTGAAATGCGTGAATTTGAGCGGTGCGTCATGCTCCAGCGTGACGCGGGTGTAATCGGCTGCCGGCCAGACGCGGACAGCCAACACGGACGGCAGCTTCGCTGCGGCGCCGGCTAGCGGCGTCACGGAGACGAGCAGCGAGGCGCCGGCATATTTCAGGAGTTGGCGGCGCCCATGGCTGGGATGAGCGCGTCTAGACATGCTTGCCCTTCCGGTGAATCTGCCACGGCTTCGAGGACACGCCCGACACCCGCATGATAAAGGCGCAACCGCAGGTCTGCCGGCGGAAGGCAGCCTTGAGCGCGCTCCGGCCACTCGACCAGGCAGAGCGCAGCGTCATTAAAGTATTCATCAAAGCCCGCATCGAGAAACTCCTCGGGTGACTCGAAACGATAAAAATCAAAGTGATATAAGTATAAGCTCGAAATTACGTAAACTTCAACCAATGAATAGGTCGGACTTTTGACCGGCCCGGCGTGACCAAGTGCCTGAATCAGCGCTCGCGACAAGGTCGTCTTGCCCACACCCAGGTCACCTTCGAGGAAGACGACCATGCCCGGTTTCAGCGCGGGAGCCAGCTTTTCGCCAACAGCCTGGGTTGCCGCCTCGTCGGGCAATTCGAAAACAGCGGTAACATCGGGGTTATGCACGATCAGGACTCCACGGTGGATTACGCGGCGCTCAAGGAACAAATCCGCGACGCAGGACGACAACTGGGCTTTGCAGCCATCGGCGTGGCCAGGGCCGACCCCGGCGAAGCGGTGGCCGGGCTGCGCGCCTGGCTGGCCGAGGGATGCCATGGCGACATGGATTATATGGCCCGCCATGCCGAATTGCGCGCCCGCCCCGAACTCCTTCAACCGGGCACGATCACCGTCATCAGCGCCGCCCTCGACTACCTGCCCCACGCCAACATCGTCGACCGGCCGGATCAGGCGGCCATTTCGCGCTACGCGCAGGGCCGCGACTACCACAAGGTGATCCGCGGCCGGCTACAGAAACTCGCCGACCAAGTCAGTGCACTGGTTGGGCCCTTCGGCTACCGCGTCTTCTCCGACTCAGCGCCAGTCATGGAAGTCGAATTCGCCCGCCAGGCGGGTCTCGGCTGGCGGGGAAAACATACACTGCTGCTCTCGCAGCACGGTTCCTGGCGCTTTCTCGGCGAAATCTACGCAGATCTTCCCCTGCCACCGGACGCACCGATCGAAGCCCATTGCGGGACATGCACCGCCTGCATCGACGCCTGCCCGACGCGTGCCATTGTCGCTCCCTACAAGGTGGATGCCCGCCGTTGCATTTCCTACCTGAGCATCGAACTGGACGGCCCGATTCCCGAGGAATTCCGCCCACAGATGGGCAATCGCATCTACGGCTGCGACGACTGCCAGCTATGCTGCCCCTGGAACCGGTTCGCGCAGATCGGCGACCGCGAGTTTGCCCCGCGCCACGGGCTGGATTCGGCCAGCCTGATCCAGCTGTCACGCTGGACGGAGCAACAGTTCAACGACCGCTTGGCTGGAAACCCCATACGTCGCATTGGGCACTCGCGCTGGCTGCGCAACATCGCCGTCGCACTCGGCAATGGCCCCGCAACGCCCGATGCCATGGCGGCGCTGCGCGATTTGTGCGACCACCAATCGCCCCTCGTGCGCGAGCACGCTATCTGGGCACGCCAACGACTCGACGCCCAATAAAACCAGATATCATACATTTTTATCACTTTGGTGATATTTACAGATTTCAGGAAGCAGTGAATCATCCGGTCATCCGGATACGACCTTCATGCTTTCCTTTCACCATCGCCATACCCTGATCGCCACAATGGGCCTCTGGCTCGGGGTTGTCGCATTTGCCGCCCATCTCCTGCTTTCCGCCGAGATCGGACGGCGTGAACGGGATTTCGATAATCAGATTCAACATCTGGCCAGCGAGGTCAGGAACAAGCTGGACATGAATGAAGCCGTGCTCGCCGGCTTCGCCGCATTCCTCCAGGCCGTGGAACGCAATGACATCGCCTCGGCAACACGCTACGCCGCTTCGGTCACCGCCGCTTATCCGCATATCTACATGCTTGAAGTGGCGCGCCAGGTGCCGCTTTCGGAACAAGCCGAGCTACAGGCCACCTTGCGCAGGGAATGGTTGCCGGGTTTCACGATCAAGGATTTCCCCTGGCTCACCCAGCGCACGCTGGCCGGCCCGAGCACACAAAAATTCACCTGGCCGATTCTCTTCATGTATCCGGCCCTGCCGGAAGCCGAGAGCATCTATGGCGTGCGCCTGGAAACCGTGGACTATCTGGCGCATTCACTGGCGCTCGCGCAAAAGAACACCCGCCCCGTGGCCTCCCCGCTATTTCAGATGTATGAAGGTGGCACCGCCTACATACTGCTCCGGGAGGTGGATCGTAGCGAACGACGTGACAGCACCCGTGGACTGAACATTTTCGGCACCACCATGACGGCCTTGCTGCTGATCAAGGCCGAGTCGCTGCTGCCAAGCAGCCCTCTCGGTGCGAAACAGCCTGGTTTCGAATACTCGGCGGCGCTGCTCTCCGCCAATCACGACCCAAGCACCTTGTTCACCCTGTCCGCCGAAGCATCGGAATGGCCGAACCGGGCATTCCTCCCCCGCCTTAGCCGTCAACTAAGTATCGACAACGCTTCGCAGCCGACGCTCATGCGCTTCGAGCAACAACTGCTCTGGGGCGAACTGCTGAGCGGGGAAACGATCCTCATCTTTGCCCTGCTCGCCTGCGCGCTGGTAACCGTTCCCACGCTGATCCTTCGCCACCTCAAGACACTGGAACATGGAGAACGCGAACACGAGCGCTCGGCCTATCTGGCCACGCACGATCTGCTCACCGGCCTACCCAACCGCTTTCTGTTCAGCGACCGCTTCGAGCAGTCGGTCCAGCAACACCTCCGGAATGGCAACGCCTTCTCCTTGCTCCTGCTCGATCTCGATCACTTCAAGGAAATCAACGACCGGCACGGACACGAAGTGGGGGATGAAGTCCTGATCGAAGCGGCACGGCGTATGACCCACGAAATTCGTGCCTGCGATACCGTCGCCCGCCATGGCGGCGATGAATTCGTCATCCTCCTGGCGAACACGCTGAACCTGCAGGATGCCCAGGCCGTGGGCGAAAAACTGAGGGCGGCGATTGCGGCACCTGTGGCGACCAGCGCCGGCCACCTGACACTGACCTGCAGTATCGGTGTTGCCCTCTATCCGGCGCAGGGCCAAACGCTCGACGCCATACGCAAGGCCGCCGATCAGGCCATGTACCAGGCCAAAGCAGGCGGCCGAAACGCCGTGGCGGCGGCCGGCTGAACGACCGGCCGCCCTACCAACTCGGCCCGGCGGCACCGGGCATGAAGCGGATCGGCGCGACTTCGACCTTGTCGAGCACCAGCTTGCGATTGATGCGCTCGGCCATCTGCTCCCGGGAGGGAATCGGCAGGTCATACACCTCGTCGAGCAAGCGACGGAAGCGCAGCAGCCAGACATGCGTCAATTCAACCAGCGCCGCGTAAAAACGGGTACCGCATTGCATCGATACCCGTTGCGCGAAATCGGGAAACCAGTAGCCGAGGTGCTCGTCGATGAAAGCCGCCGCCGATTTCAGGTCGACGGTCGGATCGACGAGGATGAGGCGCAAATACTGCAGCTGCAGCACGAAATGGTCGTCGAAGCGGTTGCGCCAGTCGACCGCCTGTAACCCGGCTGCCGCGTAGAGCTCCCGCAACTCGAACATCGGCGCCGCGCAGGCCAGATGGTCGTCGGACAACCAGACGGATTCGTAGGGCGAGGCGCCCAGGCTATTGTTCAGATAAATCGCCGCAAAATCGGCCGCCAGTTCATCGAGGGACTCCTCCTCGTTCAAGGCATCGGCCATGTTGGCGTAGGCGGCCCGACCATCGTCGCCTGCCGGCGGCAAAGCCAGGCCGTGCGGGAAGTCGGCAGACCGCAGCGCGCCGATGAGCGCCCCCTCCAGCTCCCGATCGTGCAGGCGGATCAATTGATCAAGATCGTCGGCCAGCGCGACAAACAGTTCATTTTCCATCGATCCGTCCCTTGCTGTGAGGAATGAAGGCAATCGACGGGCGCGTCAGCTCCGGATTGGCCATATTCTTGACTTGCTTGACCGGTTTATCGTTGGGCCCCATTGCCGTGGTCTTGAACGCCCCCTTCCATATTTCCTCGATCGGCCCGATATCCAGCACCCGCATCATGCAGGCCATCACGCAATAAGGTTTGCGGCCGGCTTCCAGTTCGTCGATGCACATGTTGCATTTCTTGATCACCAGTTCCTGCGGATCCCACTGCGGCGCACCGTAGGGGCAGGCGGCCTCGCATTTGCGGCAGCCGATGCACAGCGTCGAATCGATATCGACCACGCCGTTGTCGGCCCGCTTCCAGATCGCCCCGGTCGGGCAGGTCGGCAGACAGGCCGGTTCGGCGCAGTGGTTGCACGCCATGTTGACCTTGTAGGCATGGACATCCGGAAAGCTGCCGCCCTCGACGTACATGACGCGCCGGAAGCGCGGCCCCGGCGGCAAGCCGTTCTTGTCCTTGCAGGCGATTTCGCAGGCCCGGCAGCCGATGCAATCGACGTTGTGGTGGATAAACCCGAGCTGGACGGCCGGTTTTACCGGCTCGTAGGTCTGCGCAACCTTGCGCTCGATGGCCGACTTGAGTTCCTGCTTGTCGATCTTCTTGACCATTACTTGTCCCTCCGGAAGATGACGGAGCGCGAGGTGGCCTGGGTATCCCAACCCGGGTGATGTTCAAGGCTGGTCTTCTTGAAATCGACCAGGATGGTGTTGTAGGCGAACGCGCCGGCCGGGCTCGGCTGGTCCAACGTCAGGAAATCCGGGTTGCCAGCGCGATCGGTGCCGTCCTTGGCGAGATCCATCCATGCACCTTCATAGAGCACGACGACGCCCGGCATGCAGCGCTCGGTCACATACGCGGGAACGACCACCCGCCCGCGGTCGTTCCAGACCTCGACAATATCTCCGGTAACGATGCCGCGCGCCTTGGCATCGCGGGCGCTGATGGTGATTTCCTGCTGGTAGGTTTCGCGCAGCCAGGGAATGTTGTGGAAGATCGAATGGGTACGCCAGCGCGGGTGCGGCGTGACCATATGGAAAGGATAGGTCTTCGCCTTCTCGTGATTCAGCGACTCGAAGGGCTCGATCCACTTCGGGATGTAGGGGATTTCGTAGCCGTACTGGGTCTTCGTCCAATCCTTGATGTTGGCCAGCGTAGTGGAGAGTATTTCGATCTTGCCCGAGGGTGTCTCGAATGGCACGCCCTGGCTGATCTGTTCCTCGAACGCGACATGCGGCTTGTCGAAGGTGAATTTGTAGACCCCGTGCTTCTTGAAGGTCTCCCAGGACATCTTGACGCCCTGGTGCGCCTGCACCTTGTTCTTCCACCAGTCGGTCAGGTAGGCCTCGTCGGTCGCATCGTTGTTCTGGAAATAATCGCGCTGCGACTTGGGGTTGTAGCGCTTGCCGAAATTCTCGACGCTCGGATCGAGCTTCTCGATGCGATAGGCCAGCTCGGTAAATACCTGGAAATCGGTCTTCGACTCGCCCAGCGGCTCGATGACCTTCGGCCGATGGATGTAGTAGTGGCCCTTGTACCAGGGCAAGGCCACGTCCTGGCGCTCGAAGTGGGTGGCGATCGGGAACAGCACGTCGGCCCACAGGCCGGACGGCGTGATGGTCGAATCCATGCAGACGACCAGTTCCAGCTTCTTGATCGCGGCGATTTCCTTGTTGATGTTGGTCAGCTGGTTGAACCAGTCCGAGCCGTGCCAGAAGATCGCCTTGATGTTGGGAATCTTGCCGTCCAGCTCGTCGTTGCGCGGCCAGCAGCCGATTTCCTCGCGCTTCACGTTGGGGTAGTTGAGCACGCAGTGCGCCCAGCGATCCGACTTCAGCGAGGCGTACCAGACGTTGGCGTACTTGTCGTATGGGTAGGCCACCGCTTCAGCGTGCCAGCCCTTGCCGACACCCTCGGCGCAGCCGCCCAGAATGCCGATGTTGCCGGTCATCGCCTGAAGGGCGGCGGCCATCCGGTTGTATTGCTCGCCGTACGATGCGCGCCCCGGCGCCCAGCTCGCCTTCAGCGCGGCGGGCTTGGTCGTGGCGTACATCTCGGCCAGCTTCCTGATATCGGCCGCCGGCACGCCGCATATTTTCTCGGCCCACTCCGACGTTTTCGGCGTGCCGTCGTACTTGCCGAGGATGTAGTCCTTGAAGTTCTCGCGATCCTTGAACTGCTCCGGCGTCGTGCCGGCATCCATCCCCTGGCAGAACTTGTCGATGAACTTCTGGTCCTGCAGGTTGTTGGCAAAGATATGGTGGGCCATGCCGGCGAGCATCGCGGCATCGGTGTTCGGCTTGATCGGAATCCACCAGGCGTCGTAGCTGGCCGCCGAGTCGGTGTATTGCGGATCGACCACGACGAACTTGCAACCGCGCTGCTTGGCGAGGCGCATGTAGTAGAAAGTGTTGCCGCCATGGAAGGTGTAGGCCGGGTTCCAGCCCCACATGATGATCAGCTTGGAGTGCGCGAAGGCGTCATCCTCGTTGCCGTCGGTGATGGTGCCGAAGGTCATGCGCGAACTGAAGGTCGTGCCCTGATAGCTGGGCACCGACCATGAGTTGGTGCGGCAGCCGAACATGCCGAGGAAACGGGCGAGCAGCCCCTCGATCTGGTCGGATTTGTGCAGCACGCCATAGGAGGTACCGGCATACGCCTGGTCGAGAATGGCGGTCGGTCCGTATTTCTGCTTCAGGTCGACCATCTTGCGGGCCACGTAGTCGAGCGCCTCATCCCACGATACCCGCTTGAACTTGCCCTCGCCGCGTTCGCCGACGCGCATCATCGGGTAGAGCAGCCGCTCCGGCGAATACAGCCGGCTGCGATAGGAGCGCCCGCGCAGGCAGGCGCGCAGTTGCGGCACCTGCTCGCTCTCGAAACCGAACTTGCCGCCCTCCTGGTAACGCCCGTCGTCAGTACTCAGCCGAACGATCACATCGCCCTTCTTGTGCGCCACCAGCATGTGGCGCGAACCGCAATTGTGGTCGCAGGAGGTCACCACGGTGGTCAGTTGGTCGTCACGCGGGTAGGGCTCGTAGGCGAAGGCCTTGGCCTCCTTCTCACCGCTGCCGAGTTCAACCAGCCCGCTGGTCGTCGCCACGGCGGCGCCGGCCCCGACGGTCTTCAGGAAATTGCGGCGCTTGGGGTTGAGGAGATCGAGCCAGTTTGTTTTCTTGTCCATGGTCGTTCCTGCTTATTTCTGGGTCACAACGGGAAGCAGAAAGCGTGCTTCCGATTCGGTCGGGCGGTCCTTGGCCCAGTCGGGCACCTCGGGGGCCATGCCCTCCCAGGCGTGGCGCGGATAGGGATAGCTGATGCGGTACCACGAGCGGCCGCCGTGGCAGCCGTAGCAGGTATCCGCGTTTTTCGCCCCGGCCGCCTCGATGGCCTCCGCTTTCAGATAGCTGACCTGATGGCGCTTGGTACGGATTGCCGCATGGCAGGTCAGGCAGCTGTTGCCGAACATTTCTTTGCTCTCAAGCCATGGCGAAGGCAGGCCCATGACCTGGATGTTCATCTGGCCGTGGCATTTCAGGCAGGTGGTTTCCGGATTGACCTGTTTGCGCAGCGTGAAGGCATCGGTCGATTGCGGCATCGCGGTCGCCGACGAGCCGGGCGCCTCCTCGCGCGGGTCGCTGCCCTGGTGGCAGGTCGTGCAGCTCAGGTTCATCAACTCCCTGGCCATCGGCGTCACCAGATGGCGGCGATGGAACGTATCCTGCTCGCCGGCATAGGTGCTCAACCGCTGGTACCAGGCCTTGCTGGCAGCCGCCTTGATGCCGACCGGCGAGGTCTCGCGCACCTTGTCTTCGAGCACCTCCCGGTGGCAAGCCAGGCACTGGGCGTCAGTCGCCTTGTCGATCGCCGGCTTGAAATGGATCGGGTCGTAGGTGGCGCGCAGATGGTCCTTTCCCGAGTTGACCGGGCCTTGGGCCGCAATGGCGGCCGTCTGCGCTGGCTGACGCAGTTGCAAACCCAGAAAGATGCCGACTGCTGTCGCAATCGCCACCAGCGCCAGAATCAGAATGCCGGTCTTGGGGCTTTCCATGATCAATCTTTCTTGTTGTCGTTGTCGTGCAGTTGGCGAATATCGTAGCGCCCCTGCAGATTGGGCCGGTTGAACGGGGTATACCAAGCCCCCTGGTCCTTCAGGAAATCGACCCCGGTTCGCGGTTCGCCTATCCCTTTCAGTGCCCGCGCCTTCCAGGCTTCACTTTGCTCGAAACGCTCGACAACCGGCGCACCGGCTGGCCGTTGATAAGGCTGCAAACCGGCCACCCCATCCGTCTGTGCCGATGCCGCGGCAGTCAGGAAAAACTGTCCGATCAGGAAAACCCGGATTTTGATCTTGCACGTCACGATGCATGACTCCATCGAAAAAAGGGGCGGAGAGAAAGTTACCTCCGCCCCATTGTGGCACCGGGTTCGTTATTTCTTGCCCTGCATGCCGCTCATGCCCTTCTGGCCCTCCATACCGGACATGCCGCCCATACCGGACATACCTTTCTGGCCTTCCATACCGGACATGCCCTCCATGCCTTCCATACCGGACATCCCACCCATGCCGGACATGCCCTTCTGACCTTCCATACCCGACATACCGCCCATGCCGGACATGCCTTTCTGGCCTTCCATACCGGACATCCCCTTCTGTCCCTGCATGCCGGACATGCCGCTCATCCCCTTTTGACCTTCCATGCCGGACATGCCTTTCTGCTCGGCATGCACGTTGGCGGTAGCGGCAGCCAGGGAAACGAAGGCAACGGCAGCCATAGTCGACAATTTCTTCATGTAGGTTCCTCTCATGTCATTAGGTATTCGCCCCGCCTCCTTGGCAAAAGCGGCCCCGGTAGCGACCGGGACAGTATGCCTAACGCACATTCCGGACCATCTCGAAGCAAAAGCACATGCAATTGATTACATTGATTTTTTATCAAACAACGCAAGCAGGCCAAATCGCCATACTGCCAAATTGTCAGGGCACAATCGCGTACATTCCCGCAACCTATTGATTCCAAACAAATCCGCACCATGCCATTTTGGCAGGCGCTCAGAAATCCAGTTCGTACAGCTTGATCAGGCGGTAGATGTTGCGTTCGCTGATGCCCAGGACAGCGGCCACCTGCGCCCGATTACCGGCATGCCGAATCAGGCTCTGGCGCAGGCATTCGCGCTCGACCTCGGCCAACTTCGGCTCATGCTCGAAGGCGTAAATCACCGCATCCTCACGGCGCGACAGCAATGGCCCGAAATGTTCGGGGCGGATGCGCTCTTCCCGTCCGGCCAGGATCGCCGCCCGCTCGATCAGGTTGCGCAGCTCACGCACGTTCCCCGGCCAGTCGTAGGCGACCAGCAGCTTTTGCGCCTCGACGGTCAGCTTGCGTTCGATACCGCGCGAGAAGCGCTGCAGGAAATGCGTGGCCAGCAAGGGAATGTCGTCGCGCCGCTCGCGCAAGGGCGGCACCTGGATGACGAAGCTGGCCAGGCGGAAATACAGGTCGCTGCGAAAACCGCCGGACTGGCTCAACTCGGCCAGGTCGCGGTTGGTTGCCACGACAAAGCGCACATCGGCCTTCAGCGTCTTCGCCCCGCCGACCCGCCGGAAGGTGCTCGTCTCCAGCACCCGCAACAGCTTGGCCTGGTTGGCCGGCGAGGTTTCGCCGATTTCGTCGAGGAACAGGGTGCTGCCCGCCGCCTCCTCGATCAGGCCCTTTTTCTGGCGGTCGGCACCGGTGAAGGCGCCGCGCTCGTGGCCGAAGAGTTCCGATTCGAACAGCGTCTCCTGCAGCGTACCGCCGTCGATAGTCACCATTTCCCGCCCGGCCCGCACACTTCCCTCGTGCACGGCCTGCGCCACCATTTCCTTGCCGGTCCCGGACTCGCCCTGGATCAGCACCGTCGCATCGGTCGGCGCGACGGCTTCGATCATCCGCTGCAGCGCTTCCATCGCTTTCGAGCCTCCCACCAGCGGCCCCGGCCGACGGGATTCGAGCTGGCGCTGGTAGAAGGCGTTCCGGCTGCGCAATTCGGCGCTGGCCAGTTCGCGGCGAATGGTGATTTCCAGTTCGTCAAGGCTCACCGGCTTGGTCAGGTATTCGACGGCGCCCGCCTGGATCAGGCTGACCGCATTGCGGATCGAGCCGTAACCGGTGAGTACGATGATCGGGAACTGGGGCGACAGGGTTTCGACCAATTGCGGCGTTTCGGCGTCGGGCAGCTTGAAGTCGAGAAAAAGCAGGTCGGGCTCGCGCTCGGCCAGCACCCGCGAGGCCTCGGCCCAACTCGTGGCCCCGATGGCTTCCAGTCCCATATCGCCGATCTGCTCGACCAGCAACTGGTTGAAGACGCGGTCGTCGTCGACGACCAGAATCAGTTTTTTCATGCCTCCACCTTTGCGACCGGCAACGCGACACGGAAGATCGTCCCCGTCCCTTCGCGACTGACCACGTCGATACGACCGCCGTAGCGCTCGACGATGCTCTTGCAGATAGTCAGTCCAAGACCAGTGCCACCTTCGCCATCGGCCCGACGGCTGTAGAACGGGTCGAATATGCGGCCGAGGGCCTCGTCGGGAATGCCGCAACCGCTGTCGATTACCTCGAGCAACGCCTCGCTCTCGCCCCCTCGTGTCCGCACCGTCAATTCGCCCCCCTGCGGCATGGCGTGATGGGCATTCTGCACGAGGTTGAGCACCAGCATGCGCAGATCGCTGTCATCCGCCAGTACGCGCGGTTCCGCGGCGTCGAGGTCGAGATGCTGGACAATGCCGTGGCTGCGGGCATCAAAGTCGAGCAGGCTGACCGTATCGCCGACCGCGCGGTTGAGATCGACGATCTGCGGAATCTGCTGCGGCAAACGGGAGAGCAGCAGCAAGCGCTGGGTAATGCCGGTGCAGCGGTCAATCTCGACGCTCATCATCTCGAGATAGCCGAGCAGCCGCTTGGGATCGTCCTGCCCGTTGCGCAAGCCGCGCAGCAGACCATCGACCGCGAGGCGCATCGAACCGAGCGGATTGTGGATTTCATGGGCAATGCCGGCCGCGAGCAGGCCGAGCTCGGACAGGCGCTGCTCCTGCGAATGGCGCACGGCCTGCGAGAGATCGATGATCGATTCGACAATCAATGCCTCGCCTTCGTGTTGCAAGCGCACGGAATGCACCTCGACCGGGAGTTCCCGGCCATCGGCGGCGCGATGATGGTGGCGACACTTGAGCGCCTGTCCATCCTGCCGCAGTTCGTGTACCGGGCAGATAACCATGGTCGGCGCGCAGGGCGTTTCGCGGGCATGGCTGGAGCGATGGCAGGCCTGGCCGAGCACCTGCTCCGGGCTCACCCCCAGTTGCCGGCAGTAGGCGCTATTGGCCGCCAGCACCCGGAAATCGCGCTGTCGGATGACGCGCACCCCGTCGGGCAGGCCATCGAGCAATTGCTGCAGGTACTGCTGTTGCTTCTCGGAACGACCGATCTGCTCGACCAGGCGTTCCGCCATATGGTTGAAGCTGGTCGCGAGACGCCCCATTTCATCCGCCTCGCCCAGCGGCGCGCGAATCGACAGATTGCCCGCCGCCAGCGCATTGGCCGTTGCATCCAGTCGGCCCAGCGGCGCGATGACCCGGCGGCGCAACAAGCGCCAGACAGACCAAAGGGTCAGGCCGAGCACCGCGATGCCGGCCGCCGAAAACAGCGCTGCGCTGCGGTAAGCAGCCTGGCGGATGGTTCCCGCATCGTAATCGACCACCAGGATTCCATTGACCGGATGCAGATCGATCGGCCCGTGGCAACCGATACAGGGGAGTTGGTTGGGCACCGGGTTGATCGAGCGCAGCACCTCGCCCCCCCCATCCCCCTCGACGAAACGACTGACCGGAACGCCCGGCTTCGTCGCCGCGGTCAATTCGGGAAATACGCGCCCCAACCGGCCGTCAGCCGACGCGAAACGCACCTCGCCATGCGGCGCCAGGATCATCACACCGGCGATGCCCGGCTGTTGCCCCAGTTGCCGGACGATATCGCGCAACCCCGGCACATCGCGCTTGAGCATCGCGTTTTCGAGTGCCACCCGGAGCAGACGGTTCACCTGCTCCGAGGTGGTCGCCCGCTCTCGTTCCAGTTGGTCGCGATAAAGTCCGAGAAAGAGGATGCCGAAGAGCAGCGAGGCCCCGCCGGCAACCAGCAACACCTGGCGGAGGATACGGCGCGACAACGACATTCCGGCTCCTCCCCGCAGCCCCGCTCAGCGGGCGACCGGCCGCCCCGGGTCGGCGCACCACTCGCTCCACGACCCGGCATAGAGTCGCGAACCGGGCAAACCGGCAATCTCCATCGCTACCATGTTCAGGCAGGCGGAAACACCGGATCCGCACTGGTGGATGACCTGGTCGGGCGGCGATCCGGCGAGAAGCGCCAACCACTCTGCTCGCAACTGTGCCGCCGGCTTGAAACGGCCGTCGGCCTGCAGGTTGTCCTTGAAGAAACGGTTCACGGCACCGGGAATGTGGCCGCCGACCGGATCGATGGTCTCGTTCTCGCCGCGAAAGCGATCCGGCCCGCGCGCATCGACCAGATGCATGTGCGGCGTCTCGATACGTTCCAGCACGTAATCGGCCTTGACTTTCAGATCGCGGGGGCGAGCCACGAAAACGCGCGGAACGGGCGTCGGCCGCAGGTCGGTCAGCGCACCGCCCGCCGCCTGCCAGGCCTGCAAGCCGCCGTCGAGCAGCGCAACCGCGTCATGCCCCAGCCAGCGCAGCAGCCACCACAAGCGACCGGCAATCATCCCCTGGGCATCGTCGTAAACCACCACCTGCGTCGTGGCGCCAATCCCGATATCGCCCAGGTAGTGCGCCAGTTGCTCAATGTCGGGCAAGGGATGGCGACCGTTGCTGCCGGTCATCGGCCCCGACAGGTCACGGTCGCAATGCAGGAAGACCGCTCCGGGAATATGGCTCGCGGCGTAGGCACGTTCGCCGTAGCCGGTATCCGACAGTTGGTGGCGCACATCGACCACCAGCCAGTCGGGATCGTCGAGATGCGCCCGCAGCGTGGCGACATCGACCAGCGTCGTGTAGCTCACCGCCTACTGCTCCAGCCAGCCCTTCGCCTCATCGGCGTTGTCGAAGACCTCGACATCGGCATTGACGAAGGTCTGCGATATCCAGGCGCTCCAGGTTACCCACTGGCTGTCGGTAACCACGGCGATGCGCTTGAAATCATTGGCGTGCGCCCGCGAGAACTTGACCTCTTCCCAGGCCACATCCAGGGTCAGGCCGGCCATCTGGGTCAGGTCGAAGTACAGGTCAACCGGCCCCTCGAACCTGACCTTGAAATTGACGACCTCCTCGAACTCCTTGTAATCGGCCAGTGTGAACTCGCCGACGACGGAGACATTGACACGGTTGGCCTGGTGGTCGATGACGATCATTTTTATGCTCCTCGCAGTCTTTGTGATTCCAGTTTAACCCGGAATGCCCCGTCTTGCGGTCCTTTCCGGAAAAGCCGGCGGCCTCGCCGAGGCGGCGACTCTTCGCTCCGCCCTGAGCGACGATCCGGTTTTTCCGATACCTTTCGCCGACCGGAAGTCCACAATGAAAAAAACGCGCGCCACGGGGCAGTGAGTGTCCGGACAGGCGACAAACAAAAGGAGTCTCGCAATGGAGTCGATCGGTACCTGGTGGATGTGGGTGGGATTTTTCGCCATCGTCCTCGTCATGCTCGCCATCGACCTGTTCGTTGTCGGCGGCAGCAAGCAGCATCGCGTCAGCGTGCGCGAAGCCGCCACCTGGTCGCTGATCTGGGTCAGCGTCTCCATGCTCTTCGCCGGCGCCTTGTGGCTCTACCTGGATGGCACGGCAGGCCGCGAGCTGGCCAACCAGAAAGCACTCGAGTACATCACCGGCTACCTGATCGAAAAATCGCTGGCGGTGGACAACGTCTTCGTCTGGCTGATGCTGTTCGGCTTCTTCGCGATTCCGCCGGAACTGCAGAAGCGCGTGCTGGTCTTCGGCGTCCTCGGCGCCATCGTCCTGCGCACCTTGATGATCCTTGCCGGCGTCTGGCTGATTGCCCATTTCCACTGGCTGCTCTACGTCTTCGGCGCCTTCCTGCTGATCACCGGGATCAAGATGTGGTGGTTCGCCGACGAGAAACCCGATCTGGCGAACAATCCGCTGATCAACTGGATACGCCGCCACGTCAAGGTAACCGACCAATTGCATGGCGAAAGTTTCTTCATCAAGCGGCCTGAAGCTGGCACGCTGGTCCGCTACGCCACGCCGCTCTTCCTGGTCCTCGTACTGGTCGAGTTTTCCGACGTGATCTTCGCCGTCGACTCGATCCCGGCCATTTTTGCCATCACCACCGACCCGTTCATCGTCCTCACATCCAACATCTTCGCCATCCTCGGCCTGCGTGCCATGTACTTCCTGCTCGCCGACATGGCCGACCGTTTCTCGCTGCTCAAGTATGGACTGGCTATCGTGCTGATCTTCATCGGCACCAAGATGCTGCTCATCGATGTCGTCAAGATTCCGGTGCTCCTCTCGCTGGGCGTCGTCGCCGGCATCATCGCGACCTCCGTTGCACTGTCGCTGCGTCGCAGCAACACTCCGGTTCCCAACCCAAAGCTGGGAAAGGAAATGTCATGATTCCACTGACCTACCCCACCAACCTTCTGTCGGCATACGCGCTACGCCCCGGGAATTTGCTGCGTGAGGTCGCGCCCCGGCAAGATCGCGTACCGCAGGATCAGCGCGTCGACCTACCGGAAATCCAGGAATCCTTTCGCGTCAGTTTCAGTGATGAAGCGCGCGCCTACGAAGCGAATGGCCTGGGTAACGAGCAATATCGGCCGGTACCGGCCGACGCGAACCCGCAAATCGCGCAAAAACTGCGTGCCTACGAAGTAGTCGCCGGACTGTAGTCGGCAATCCCGACGATCTCAGTCGCCTTCCGCCGGATTGGCCCGCGAAAAATGCGTTGCAGCCACGCCGGAAGCGACGATCAGCCCAATCGCCAACCACGACGAGGCAGCCATGACCTCGCCCCAGATCAGCATGCCGAACAGGCTGGAGAAGATCACCGTACTGTAGGCCAGCGCAGCCGACATCAGTGTCTTGCCGCGCGAATAGGCGCGGGTCATCGCCAGTTGGGCAGCGGTCGCGAAGCAGGCGACCCCGAGGAGGAACAAGCCGCTGCGCAGGTCCATCGGATGGATTTCGCTAAACAGCAGCCACACCCCGGCCCCGATCGACGACACCAGTGAAAAATAGAATACCGTGCGCGTCTCCGGCTCACCCCGCGCCCCCAGTTCACGCACGCTGAAATAGGCCATGCCGGCCAGCACGCCGGAACCGAGGCCGATCAGCCCGCCCGTCAACTGATCGGCATGGAATGTGGGCTTGAGCAGCAGGACGACCCCGACAAGGCCAAGCATCAAGGACGCAAGAATGCCCTTACGCATCCGCATGCCGGCAAATCCCAGATAGAGGGCAAGGAAAATCGCCGAGGTGTAGTTCAGCGTGACCGCCGTGGCCAATGGCAACAAGGTGATGGCATAAAAATACGAGAACAGCGCCGAGAAACCGACCGCGCCGCGTGTCACCTGCCAGCGCCAGTGCGCCGTCTTCAGCGATACGCCGCGCAGGCGGACCAGTCCGAACATCAGGATCAGCGAAATGAAACTGCGCCAGAACGTGATCTCGACCGCCGAATGCGTCGCAGCGGCCAGCTTGACGCAGACGCCCATGCAGGCGAACAGGAAGCTGGCGGCGATCATCCACAGGGCTTGCATGCAGCGGAACTCGAAAATGGAAAAGGGCGCCGGATTTTACCCCGACGCCCTGCTTCGGCGCTGCGCGGAATCAGCGCGCTTCGCTTATCTGGCTTCGATATCCTTCTGCATGATCCGGCGATAGAACTCGTGAAAGTGCTGCATGCCGTCTTCCATCGGGCTCTGGTACGGGCCGACCTCATTGCGCCCTTCGGCCAGCAATGCCTTGCGGCCACGGTCCATGCGCTCGCCGATGTCGTCATCCTCGATGGCGGTTTCCATGTAGGCGGCGCGCTCGGCCTCGATGAACTCGCGTTCGAAATCGACGATTTCCTCGGGGTAGTAGAACTCGACGACGTTCATCGTCTTGTCCGGCCCCATCGGCAGCAGCGTCGACACGACCAGCACGTGCGGATACCACTCGACCATGATGTTCGGGTAGTAGGTCAGCCAGATGGCGCCCTGCGGCGGCGTCTCGCCCCGGTCGCCGTAGTATTCGCGAACGACCTTCTGCCAACGGTTGTAGACGGCGGACGACGAGTCCTTCATGAGCGAGGTAATGCCGACCTTCTGAACGGAATACCAGTCACCGAACTGCCAGGTCAGGTCTTCGCAGGTGACGAAATTACCCAGCCCCGGATGGTAGGGCACGACATGGTAGTCCTCCAGATAGACCTCGATGAAGGTCTTCCAGTTGTAGTTGCACTCGTGCATCTCGACGTGGTCGAGCTTGTAGCCGGAAAAGTCGAGGTCGCGGGCAACTTTCATCCCGCCCAGGTCGGCATTGGCCGAGCGCGGCCCCTTGAACAGCAGGCCGTTCCAGTTTTCCAGCTTTGCCTTGTTAAGATTCAGGCAGGGATTCTGCGGAAAGTGCGGTGCGCCGATCAGCTCGCCACCCTGTTCATAGGTCCAGCGGTGGATCGGGCAGACGATCGGCCCGTTCAGCTTGCCGGCGCCCTGCAGCATGATCGCCTGCCGATGGCGACAGACGTTGGACATCTGCCAGATGCCGGCATTCGTGCCCTCGCTGCCGCCGTTGAGCAGCATCTGGCCGTGATCCTTCCACTCCAGGGAACGGTAATCACCCGCGTCCGGCACCATCAACTGGTGGCCGACGTAGCCAGGACCGGCATCGAAGATGAGCTTCTTCTCCAGCTCATGAATCGATTGATCGAAGTACCAGTCCACCGGCAGTTGGGAAACTGCGGGGGCCAAACGGGACAGATTCGCCACGTCAGACATTCCACGCTCCAGCGGGTTGAAAAAACAGGATTTTACCCCGCCCCGCATTTGACCTGAAGCCCCTGGATGGAGTATTTTCGCGTGTTTCCCCGAACCCCACTGACATGGATCAAACCCCCATCGCCGACATGAAATTCGAGACGGCCCTCGCCGAACTCGAAGACATCGTCTCCAGCATGGAAGGCGGCAAGCTCGAACTCGAAGCTTCCATCGCCGCCTACAAGCGCGGCATGGAACTGATGAAGCACTGCCAGGCCCAGCTTGCCGATGCCGAGGAACAGGTCCGCGTACTCGAAAACGGGGAATTCAAGACAGTCGATAGAAATACGCTGGAGGCCCAGTGAGCACCCTGCCCTTCACCGAATGGATGGCCGTCACTCAGGACCGTGCCGAAACCGCGCTCGGCCGCTTCCTGCCCTCCGGCGACAGCATCCCGGCCCGCCTGCATGAAGCGATGCGCTACGCCACGCTCGGCGGCGGCAAGCGCGTCCGCCCGCTGCTCGCCCACGCCGCCGGCGAGCTGACCGGCGCCACGCCGGAAGCGCTTGATGTGGTGGGCTGCGCCGTCGAGATGATCCACGCCTATTCGCTGGTGCACGACGACCTGCCGTGCATGGACGACGATGTGCTGCGCCGCGGCCGCCCGACCTGCCATGTCGAATTCGACGAAGCGACCGCCCTGCTGGTTGGCGACAGCCTGCAGACCATGGCCTTCGAACTGCTGGCCAGCCAGCCCCTCGGCGAGCCGAAGCAGCAGCTCGAAATGATCGCCTTGCTCGCCCACGCCAGCGGTTCGCGCGGCATGGCCGGCGGCCAGGCCATCGATCTCGCCTCGGTCGGCAAGCCGCTAACCCAGCCCGAACTGGAGTTGATGCACGCGCTGAAGACCGGCGCCCTGATCCGCGCTGCCGTGCTGCTCGGCGCCCTCGCCGGCCAACCGCTCTCCACCGACGAGCGCAGCAACCTCGACCGTTTTGCCAAGCGCGCCGGCCTGCTCTTCCAGGTTGTCGACGACATTCTCGACTGCACGGCGAGCACAGCCACATTGGGCAAGACCGCCGGCAAGGACGAGGCTGCCGACAAGCCGACCTACGTCGCCCTGCTCGGCCTGGAAAAAGCCCGCGCCTACGCCGACGAACTGCGCGCCGACGCCCGCGACGCCCTCGCCATCTTCGGCGACCGCGCCACCCGCCTGAACCAACTGGCCGATTTCATCTGCCACCGGCAATTCTGAGATGCCTTACAGCCTGCTCGATACCATCCACAGTCCGGCCGATCTGCGTCGCCTGGATCGCAAGCAACTGCCGCAACTCGCCGTTGAATTGCGCGCCTTCCTGATCGAATCCGTCTCCCAGACCGGCGGCCACCTGTCGTCCAACCTCGGCACGGTCGAGCTGACCATCGCCCTGCACGCCGTATTCAACACCCCGGACGACCGCCTAGTGTGGGACGTCGGCCACCAGTGCTACCCGCACAAGGTGCTCACCGGCCGCCGCGAGGGCATGGCCAAGCTGCGCATGCGCCACGGTGTTGCCGGCTTTCCGAAGCGCTGCGAAAGCCCTTACGACACCTTCGGCGTCGGCCACTCGTCAACCTCGATCTCGGCAGCCCTGGGCATGGCCCTGGCCGCCAAGCAGAAGGGCGAAGACCGCAAGGCCGTCGCCATCATTGGCGATGGCGCCATGTCGGCCGGCATGGCCTTCGAGGCACTGAACAACGCCGGCGTCGCCGATGCCGACATGCTGGTCATCCTCAACGACAACGAAATGTCGATCTCGCCGCCGGTCGGCGCGCTGAACAACATCCTGACCCGCCTGACTTCCAGCAAGACCTACAACGTCGCCCGCGAAGCCGGCCGCCACATGCTCGGCTTCGCACCGCCGCTGCTCGAACTGGCGCGCCGGGCCGAGGAACACGTCAAGGGCATGATCGCCCCCGGCACGCTGTTCGAGGAATTCGGCTTCCACTACTACGGCCCGATCGACGGCCACGATCTCGACGCCCTGATCCCGACGCTGGAAAACCTGAAGAAGCTCAAGGGCCCGAAGTTCCTGCACGTCATCACCAAAAAGGGCCAAGGTTACAAGCTGGCCGAGAACGACCCCATCCTCTACCACGGCGTCGGCAAGTTCGCCGCCGGCGAGGGCATCCAGTCGGCCAAAGGCTCCGGCAAACTGACCTACACCCAGGTTTTTGGCGACTGGCTGTGCGACCAGGCCAAGGCCGACTCCCGACTGGTCGGCGTCACCCCGGCCATGCGCGAAGGGTCGGGCATGGTCCGCTTCGCCAACGAACACGCTGACCGCTACTACGATGTCGGCATCGCCGAACAGCATGCCGTCACCTTCGCCGCCGGCCTCGCCTGCGAAGGCCTGAAGCCGGTCGTCGCCATCTACTCGACCTTCCTCCAGCGCGCCTACGACCAGTTGGTCCATGACGTCGCCCTGCAGAACCTGCCGGTCGTCTTTGCTGTCGACCGCGGCGGCCTGGTTGGCGCCGATGGCCCGACACACCACGGCACCTTCGACCTGTCCTACGTCACCTGCATCCCCAACATGGTGGTCATGACCCCGTCGGACGAAGCCGAGTGCCGGCGCATGCTGTCCACGGCCTATACCCTCGATTGCCCCTCCATGGTGCGCTACCCGCGCGGCAGCGGCACCGGCGCCCCCCCCTCGCCCGAACTCGATACTTTGCCGCTGGGCAAGGGCGAAATTCGCCGCCAAGGTCATGGCGTCGCGCTCCTCGCTTTCGGTCCCCTGCTCGGTGCAGCACTTCCCGCTGGCGACGAACTGGATGCCACCGTAGCCAACATGCGCTTCGTCAAACCCATCGACGAAGCGCTGATTGTTGAATTGGCCGGGAACCATTCCCTGCTCGTGACCATCGAAGAGAACGCCGTGATTGGTGGTGCCGGTTCGGAAGTCGAGCGGGTACTGGCGGAAAACAGGCTGACAGTGCCGGTACTGCGCCTTGGCCTGCCCGACCGCTTCATCGACCATGGCGAACAAGGCCAGCTCCTGTCCGAGTTGGGCCTCGACAAGGAAGGCATCGTGCGCACGATCCGTGAAAAACTCGGCGCCCGAGCCGACCAACAATAAATTACCGAGAGAACAGCGAATGAGCGCCCCCACCCCCAACATCCCCGACGTCCAGAACTCTGCCGACACACGCCAGATCGCGATCAACAAGGTCGGCATCAAGTCCATCCGCCACCCGGTCAAGGTGCAGGACAAATCGACCGGCGTGCAGCACACCATCGCCATGTTCAACATGTACGTCGGCCTGCCGCACAACTTCAAGGGCACCCACATGTCCCGCTTCGTGGAAATCCTGAACAGCCACGAACGCGAAATCTCGGTCGAGAACTTCCCGACCATGCTGCGCGACATGGTCGTCAAGCTCGAAGCCGAAACCGGCCACATCGAGATGAATTTCCCGTATTTCATCAACAAGACCGCCCCGGTGTCCGGCGTGCAGAGCCTGATGGACTATGACGTCACCTTCATCGGCGACATCAGTAACGGCGATATCGTCACCTCGACCAAGGTCGTGGTCCCGGTAACCAGCCTGTGCCCCTGCTCGAAAAAGATTTCCGAGCGCGGCGCCCACAACCAGCGCTCGCACGTCACCGTCACCGCCCGTACCAATGATTTCGTGTGGATCGAGGAAATCGTGCAACTGGTCGAACAGGAAGCCTCCTGCGAACTCTACGGGCTGCTCAAGCGCCCGGACGAGAAATACGTCACCGAGCGCGCCTACGACAACCCAAAATTTGTCGAGGACATGGTCCGCGACGTGGCTGCCCGCCTCAACGCCGAAAAGCGCATCGACGCTTATATCGTGGAATCGGAAAACTTTGAGTCCATCCACAACCACTCGGCCTACGCGCTGATCGAAAACGACAAGACCGCCCGCTAACGCCGCCGGGCCTGGGCAGGAACGCTCGCTTTCCTGCCCGGCAGCGCAACGACTGACAGTGCGCAGAACCCAAATTCCGCAGCCGCAATCCGACGGCCGTGTCTTCTACGACATGACTGAAGAGGACAATCCTTGCTTCAGCTGTGGCGCATGCTGTTACCACTACCGGGTTTCCTTCTACCACGGCGAACTCGACACCCAGCCGGGCGGTTTCGTCCCAGCCCACCTGACCAGTCCGGTCAGCCCCTTCCTGGCCTGCATGCGCGGCACGGAAACCGGTCGCGGACGCTGCATTGCTCTGCACGACGACGGTCACTGCGCCATCTACAGCCAGCGCCCATCGACCTGCCGGGAGTTTCAGGCCTTCCTCGCCGACGGCTCGCCGCACCCCGAATGCCAACGCTTGCGCGAACACTATGGCATAGGCCGATAGGCAATCCAAAAGCACCGCAACACCCCGTTTTGAACTGCCGAGCACCCGGTTTTATTTGGGGGGGTGGAAGCCAGCTCAAAGGCGGACGCCAAGTCAAAGCATAGCGGCATCTGAAATCTGCGGAAAAAAAGCGTGAACCGCTCGCTGGCCATGCCGGCAGCCTGAACAGTCCTTAAAAGGTGCTGTTTAATCCCCCGCCCCTGCCAGCGTTGACCCAAGTCAAGGCAAGGCGAATTTGCGTAGCAGCCCTCTCCTATCCCGCCCATGAATGGGAGTAGCATGACCAAGTAGCGGGTTGTCTTAGCACTCTTCAGGTTTGACTCTATCGTTTCATGCCAATCACAAGGAGAGACTCATGAAATCGCAGCGCACCTATCTGCTCATTGCCGCCCTGATCGCTGGATTGTTCGGCGGCTGTGCCCAAACCACGCAGTATTCCGACTCCCAGGCCCAAGTCCAGCAGGCCGTCAAGCTCGCTGACTACAACTGGGACAAATTCAATAAAGCGCAAATCGAGAAACTGCTCGCTACCCATGGCAAGGGCAGCGCCAACTACAACGCGGCCAAACCGCCCTACGCAGTGTTCGACTGGGACAACACGATGGTCTTCCTGGACATCGAGGAAGCCACGCTGATTTACCAGTTGGTGAACCTCAAGTTCAACATGACGCCGGCCCAGATGGACAAGGCACTGCGCATGAACGTCCCGACGAGCAACTTCAAGGCAGACTACAACAATGCTGCCGGCCAGCCGGTGAATCTCGATCTCGTCGTACCTGATGCCGTGGAGAGCTACACCTGGATTTACAACAACTACCAGGGACTGAAGGGGAAGATGCCGCTGGAGGAAGTGAAGAAGAATCCGCACTACACCAACTTCATCACCAAGGTACGTTATCTGTACGAAGCAATCGGCGACACCTTCGACGTCTCCATCTCCTACCCTTGGGTACTCTACCTGTTTACCGGACTGAACGAACAACAAGTCCGCAAGATGACACAGGAGACGACGGATTGGCAGTTAACCCAGCCCGTCGAAAAAGTGAAGTGGACCAGCCCTGCCTCCATTCCGGGCAAGGCGGGGGTCGTTTCCGTCAGTTGGAAAAATGGTTTGCGATTGATGCCTGAAATGCAGGACATCTTCCGCGCCTTCCGTGCGGCAGGCATCGACATCTGGATTTGCACCGCCTCCTTTGTCGATGTCGTCAAGGAAATCTCGTCCAATCCCAAGTACGGTTACTTCAGTCCCGACAACCGCGTGATCGGCATGGAACTCGAACGGGACGCCAAGGGAATTATCCAGACCGAGTTCCGCAAGGGCTACGATCAGACTCAAGGCAAGGGCAAAACCAAGGCGATTGAACGCTTCCTGGTGTCGAAGTATGGCTCCGGCCCCATCTTCGTTGCCGGCGACAGCGAAGGCGACATGAACATGATGCAGGATTTCGCCGACACCAAGCTGGTGCTGATCGTCAATCGCCTGAAGGGCAAGGACATCGACAAGCTGTCCCGCACTGCCGCTGCTGACTATGGCAAGGCCGACGCCAAGGTATTGCTGCAGGGACGCGACGATAACAAGGGGACCTTCATTCCCTCCCAGGCCCACGTCAAGCTGGGCGCCAAGGAAGGCCAAGTACTCAAGTGATTTCCTCCGGGAAGGCCGGCATGCGCCGGCCTTGAAAAAAAGGGCCGGCAACTTGCCGGCCCTTTTTTCTTACGCCACCGTCCGTCAGAGCAGGTGTTCGATCACCTGTTTGTGTGGCCGCGGAATGACGACCCGCTGCACCAACATCCCCTTCTCGCCCGCTATCTCGCAACCGGCACGCACTGCGGCCTCAATGTCGGCCACCTCGCCACTCAAGACCACATAACTCTTGCCGCCGATACCGAAAGCCAGATGCATGCGCACCGGCTCCACCGATGCAGCCTTGACCGCCGCATCGGCCGCCTCGATGCAGGAGGCAACCGAGTAGGTTTCGATCACCCCTGCAGCCCGCACCTCACCAATACTGTTCCCCCCCGAGATAGCCGGCATGATGGAGGGATGAATGCTGGGGATGATGAAATGATCGACCGCCGTCTCGGCAGCCAGAGCAATGGCGGCCTTGACCGACTGCTGGACAGCCGCCACATCGCCGCCAACCATCACGATGTATTTCCCCGGGCAAATGGCCTTGGCGATCAGGATGGACACATTGGCCGTCTTGGCCATGATGTCGCTGGCCTCGATACCCTTGGCAATGCTGGTGGTTTCAATCAATCCAATGGCATGCAACACAATGTTCTCCTTGGCTAGCGGCGGATGGTGATGGCGGCTGCCGTCACTTCGCTGACGGTACCGTCAATACTGGCATGGATGCGTGCGCCCAGGCTACCTTCGGGGATATCGCCGATCAGCTGCCCCGCTCTCACGGCATCACCCGCCTTGACCAGCGCCAACGCGGGGGCACCGATGTGCTGTTGCAGTTTGATGACGACTGTCGCCGGTCGGTGCACATCGGCCTGCATTGGCGCCGGCACGCTGTATTGCTGGATGGCCAGCCTGGCCAGCAGGCGCGAGATAGGCACCAGACGATACTCGGCCATCGGGTCGGCGGGGCGCAGTTCCCCTTCATACTTCAGCCCCTGTTCCCGCATCTGGGCCTTGAGCGCCATGTTTACCCGCATCGGCGAAATATCCACCGGGCAGGCATAGGCTTCGCAGACGGCGCACTCGGAGCATGTCAATGCCGAGAGCAGGGTCGATGGATTGCCTACGTGGTTATAGTTCAGCGAGCGGACAATGAGATGCGGAGGCAACTCGTGACCGATAAGGTGACGGGGGCACAGCTCAGTACATAGCAGGCATTGCTCACAGGTCGTCTTGGCAACGCGCAGGACCGTCTGCATGCTTTGCCGATGCCGGCGCACCACAATGTGCTCCTCCGGCAGGGCAATGATCGCGGAAGTCGTCTTGGTCACCGGATCGGAGAGATCGTGGAGCAAGTGCCCCATCATCGGCCCGCCGCCCACATAGGCCGCATTGGTCACGCTCGGTCCGCCGGCCAATTCGACCAGTTCGGCCATCGGCGTGCCCACGGGTACTGTAACGGTAATCGGCGTCCTGACGGCGCCCGTTACCGTCACCGGGCGCAGGATCACCGGATTACCCTCATCCACCGCCTGGGCGACGTTGATCAGGGTCATCACATTGCTCACGGCAACCCCCACGTCACCGGGTCGCTTGGCCGGTGGTACGCGGCGGCCAGTAGCCATCCAGATGGTAATCACCTCGTCGCCGGCAGGATAGACATCCTTCAGGTAATGGAGGCGTACATTCGCTGGCAGAAGGGGCTCCAGGGCGGCTATCGCCGGTTTGTACTTGGCCTTGAGGGCAATGATGCCCTCCTTCGCCCCCGTCGCTGCCATGCCATAACGCAAACCGCGCAGGAGTTCCTCGGCTCGCTGTGCCATGAGTTGCTGGTCCACTCGCAACAACGGTTCGCACTCTGCCCCGTTCACGATAAAAATTTCGGCCCGGGCTTCGAGCTTCACATGGGTCGGAAAGCCGGCCCCGCCGCCACCGACCACCCCGGCAGCTCTGACCTTGGCACTGATATCGTTCATCATCGTCATCCCTCTCTGACCGCGCGGCGTCGCCCTTGTCGCATCAAATCAGCCGGTGGGCAGGAAAATAGCGGCTGCCGGTCTTGTCCAGGCGACCATCGCCAACCCATTGATCAAGGATTTCACGTGCCGCAGCCGGCGCCATGTGGAAGCGTCGCGCCACGTCCTGGCAGGTGCGGCCCCGGGCAGTTGCGGCTATATAGGCCAACAGGGTCTCCGGCGACGGCGGTTCGCCAACCGCGCGCACCGCTACCGACTCATCCTCCAACGGAAATTGAACAGAAGCCGGAGCGGGCAAGGGCGATGCCTCGGACACCGACTTGACCAAGAGCACGCCCGGCGCCGGCTCCGCGCCTGCCTCCATTGGCAGCGCGGACAGCAGCGGAATGCTCACCGCTACGGCAGTCATGCCCTGAACAGCGCCCTCTTCCTTTATCGGAATGCTCGCGCCATTGCCAGCGTTCGGCTTGCTGGCTCCGCCTGACGAAGACAGAGGAGGCTCCGGCTCAAGATGCAGAAGGTCGAGGACCAAACTTTCCGTATCGACATCCGGCCGACCGAGAACCAGGATACTAAGCACCGTGCCAACCCTGGCCGCCGCGGCCTTTCCGGCATCCACCGCAGCACGGCAGGAGGCCAGATCACCTTCGACGACGACAGTGATCCACCCCGGTGAAATCACGTGCTGCTTGAGCAGACGCACGCTGGCAGCCTTGACCATGGCATCGCCGGCCTCAATGGCGGCGACCATCCCCACGACCTCGACGAAACCGATGGCGTCTACGCGCATGAGATCACCCGCAACGGATCGGGCAGGCCGCCACGTCGAGCACAGCAGCCGTGAAGGCATCGCAGGCAGCCTTGCAGGCAGCCTGGCTGCCGGTCATGAAGGCGCCGGAATAGTTGGTTTCCGAGGGTGGCGGCACATAGGTCACCAATGTCACCTCGGCTGCCTTGAGAGCGGCATCGATGCCGAAAGTGGCCTCCAGGGGCGGGGCGATCAGATAAGCCATCGGCGTCCCGACCTTGATCCCGGCAACTCCCGATAGATAAGTGCCCGTACGGGAAATGAGGTGAGAAAGAAAGGCAATCGATCCATCCTCGTTGGCACAACGGAAAGCCGGCCCGTCCTCGATGGTGGCGATAGCCGCTTCCAGTCCGGCACGCACCTCGCCCGGGGTCCGTCCGCCAAACATGATCATCACCTCGCCGGCGGTCGGTGAGGAACTGTGTGCAGCGCCAGCATAGAGCGAGCGCCCGTAGACCACCTCCACCTGGGCCTGCTTGGTAGCCTCGTCGGCGGCAATATAGGTGACATCGTCGGAGTCGGCGGTAAGCAGACCGAGACTATTGAAGTGCTCCGGCAATTTCAACTGCTTCTTGAAATCCGCCTGCAGGGAAGCGATCAGCCGAACGGCCCTGACGCTCGGCTTGATGATATCCATGATGGCCATGACGATTCCTTTCGCTTAACGATTGAGGGCGATGCCGCTGGCCTTCTTGTCCAGCATCTTCTTCGCCATGTCCACGATGACGGCGGCGGCCTCCACCGGTGGCGTGCCGGCCCGGTGGATATTGGAGATGCAGTTGCGGTCCGACTCCACGGTCTTGGCCAGAGTCGGGCTGTAAACCATGTAGCAGGAGAGACTTTCCGACTGCCCCAACCCCGGGCGCTCGCCGATTAGCAGAATCACCACCTTGGCTCCCAGCAGTTCGCCGATCTGGTCTTCCACCTTGACCCGGCCATGACGCACGAAGAAGGGAGTCCCGACGTCGAGGCCGGCACTTTCCAGGCCCTTCAGCAGGGGCGGCAGGATTTCGTCGAAATTGGCGGTAATGGCATCGGTGGACAGGCCATCGGAGACCACCACCTGCACTTGCGGATTTTTCTTGCACTTGGCCAGGATGACATCGACGGCTTCCTTGCACAGGCGCCGCCCGAGGTCGGGGCGGGTCAGATATTGGTCCTTGTCGGTGATTTCCGAATGGACTTCGAGGAGGCCGGTCTTCGTCACCCATTCCGAGGGAACCTCTTTCAACACCGTATCCTTGGAGCGTGAATGATCGGCCAGGAAACGCAGCAGCGTCACCGTGCGAGGGCGTGGGCCGGCCCGGCCAACAGCAATGCGTGCTGCCGTGTTGCGCCGCAAATCCTCCAGAACCTCCTTGCGATGGGGATTGCGTACGCCGATCCAGGTCTTGAACTCGTCGCCGCCCAGGTCCGCCAGACTCTCGCCATTCGCCTGCGGCGCGGTTGCTGCCGCCGAGCCACCCAAGCCGCTGGCCGAGGCACTCGTCTTGCCGCCCTCGGCAAGCTTGCCCATAACCGCGCGGACGATGTCATCAATCTGTTTCTGGTCCATGCTGCTTCCCCTTAGAAGAACATTGACGCATCACCAGCCTTGGCGGTGAGCCGTCCATTTTCCATGATGCCCATGCGCTCGAGCCAGCGCTCGAACTCCGGGGCCGGTCTCAGATCGAGCAACTGGCGGATGGTGGCTGTATCGTGGAAGGCCGTCGTCTGGTAGTTGAGCATGATGTCGTCGCCCATGGGCAGACCCATGATGTAATTGCAGCCGGCCGTGGCCAACAGGATCATCAGGTTCTCGTTGGAGTTCTGGTTGGCCTCGGCGTGGTTGGTGTAGCAGCAATCGCAGCCCATGGAGACACCAGATAACTTGCCCATGAAATGGTCCTCCAGTCCGGCCCGAACGATCTGGCGATCGTTGTAGAGGTATTCCGGGCCGATGAAACCGACCACCGTGTTCACCAACAGCGGGTTGTAACGCCGGGCCAAGCCGTAATTCCGTGCCTCCATGGTTAGCTGGTCGGCGCCATAGTGCGCATTGGCGGAAAGGGCCGACCCCTGCCCCGTCTCGAAATACATCACACTGGAGCCCGCGGAGCGGTTGTAAGTGGTTGCTACCTGATGCGCCTCGTCCAGCATGTCAATGGTCACGCCGAATTCGGCCAACCCCTTCTCGCTGCCGCAGATACTCTGAAAGACCAGCCCGGCTGGCGCCCCCTGGCGGATCGCCTCCATCTGGGTAGTGACGTGTGCCAGCACGCACCCCTGGGTGGGAATGCTGTACTTGTCGATGACTTCGTAGATCTGGTGCAGCAGACGTTTGACGTTCTCCACGTTGTCGGTCACCGGATTGATGCCGATCACCGCATCGCCGGCGCCGAACGAGAGGCCTTCGTAGATCTGTGCAAGAACGCTCTTGACATCATCACGGTAGTCATTGGGCTGCAGACGACAACTGAAGGTCCCGGGCAGCCCCACCGTGGTATTGGCCTTCTTGACCACCGGCATGCGCTTGGCCCCATAGATCAGGTCGGCGTTGGAGCATATCTTGGCGACGCCGGCCACCACCTCCGAGGTCAGCCCCTTGCGCAGGAACTCAATATCCTCCAGACGCGTTCCGTCGCAGAACAGGTATTCGCGCAACGCACTGATGGTCCACGTCTTGACCTTTTCGTAGGCTCCCTCGTTGATACCATCCTGAATGATGCGGGTAACGACATCCTCCTCGTAGGGCACCACCGGGTTGTTACGCAGATCGGCCACGCTCAGCTCGCTGAGCACCTGCTTGGCGGCCACCCGTTCCTGGGCGGTTTCTGCGGCAATCCCCGCCAGCACGTCGCCGGACCGGGGTTCGTTGGCTTTGGCCAGGACATCCTTGACATCCCGAAACTGGTAGGTTTTTCCGAACAGGCGTGTGGAGAGTTTCATGGTTCCTCTTCCTCAAGAAGGAAATGCCAGTGATTTGACGGTGAGCGGGACAATCTCGCCCCCGAAATAACTTTTGCCGATATCGACGTAGTCTCCCTCCCGCGTCTCCACCTCGTCGATGATGGCCAAGGCACGACCGCCGAGCGTGGGCTGCAGTTCCATGCCCAGAACCTTGCCGAAATCCTGGCGGGCAATGGCAATAAGGGGCAACTGTGGATTGGGATGACGTGCCGCGAAGATCCGCAGGGCCTCGGAACAGGCGAGGACGCTACGGTAAGCCACCGGCAATCCCGGCGGCATGGCCAGTGCACAGAGATCTCGTGCCGGATCAAGGTCCTGGCGGCGGGCGGTGAGATCCCAGGCATCGGCCAATTCCCGAGGATCACCACCGTCGGCCTCACCGAGGGCAGGCACGACCACGGGAACGTCGCGCAGTGGCAACTGCCCATAGTTGAGCCAGATCGTGCTGCCCGAGAGGGAAAGGGTATGGGCGCCGGCGCCGATGACGGTGGCCCGCACCGTCTGCTTCGGCTCCTGCAGGGGCATGGACGCAAAACCGGGATGGCGGCGCAGAGCGTCGGCCAGCAGGGGGCCGATGTCGCCAAATGCGAAGGGCTTGGCGACCGGGTGGTAGAGGCATTCTCCGACGCCACCGGAGACAAAGAGCGCATCAAGGTGGTGACCGCGCCGCAGGCAGTCGGTCATCAGCAACTGGTGGGCCAGTGCCGATGGTGCTCCCTCGATGACTTCCACGATCAGGGCCGCCATGCGCCCCGCCAGCATTTCTAGCTCATGCTGATTGAGGTTCTCACGCCCAGCCAGCCCCAGGTCCGCAAGGATTCTGACTGCCGGATCGTGGATGAAACGCACCTTCCCTTCCCCGTCGGTCTCCACCAGATGCCCACCCACGTTGAGGCAGGCCGTATCCACCACGCGACCGCAATCAAAGACAACGTAGTTCGAAGTGCCGCCGCCGACATCTATATTCATCACCCGGGCGGAATGCATTCTCGAATACTCACCGGCACCGGAGCCATGGCCGGCGATGACCGATTCCAGATGGGGCCCCGCCGTAGCCACTACAAAGTCACCTAACGACTCGGCCAGCTGCATCACCGTGCCCCGCGCATTGCGTGCCTTCGAGGTCTCCCCGGTAATGATGACCGCGCCGCTCTCCACGGCATCCCGCACCATCCCGGCGGCCCGGTACTGGCTATCGATAAAGGCGGCCAATTCCGGCTGGCGAATATGACCTTCGTGGTCCACCGGCGTAAACACCACCGGGCTCTCATACGTGATTTCCCGGCGCGAGAACTCGTAGCGCGGCACCTGCGACGGAGCCGCCCGGTTGACCAGTTCCAGGCAGGAAAAGATCACTTGCGTCGTCGTCGTGCCGATGTCGATGCCCACGCTGCGAATCTCCCGGATACTCATGCCGGCTTATCCATTACCGGCCGCTGCCCACGGTTGCCTGAGGCGCTATGAGCATGGCCACCATGACGGCAGTCACCCCCCCCACCAGCTTGCCAACGATGACCGCGAAGATCATGCCGGGCATGTTGGCAGCCGTGAACCCGAGATGGTCGCCAAAGGTAAAGGCAGCACTGACGGCAAAAGCCACGTTGAGTACCTTGCCCCGATCATCCATCTTGTTGAGCATGCCGAACATCGGAATATTGTTGGCCAGCGTGGCCACCATGCCGGCGGCGGCGTTGTTGTTCATCTTGAGCAATGAGCCCACACCCATCAAGGGTTTCTCGAACCAGCGGGAAAGCAGAAAGACCATGGGATAGGCTCCCAACAACACGCAAGCGATATAGCCGATAACCTCGACCGCGCGCATCACCTCACCCGGCTTGTCGCCGGCCACCATGAAGATGGGGTCCATGCCCGGTATCAGGGTAAAGCCGAGGGTTGTCTGCAATACGGCTGCCGCCAGGCCGATGGTGATCAGGCTGACCAGTATCTTGGCGAAAACCTGGAAGCCACTGATCATTCGCTCCGGAATGAGCCACAGGCCAACAGCCACCAGGACCGAGAAGAAGAGGACCGGAATCAGGTTCTGGAGGATCAGGCCCCAAGTGAATACTACCGGCTGACCACCAATGGAGATGCCCGAATACATGGCCACCAGCCCGCCGGCGATGCAGCCCAGCGGAATAGTCACCATACCGGCCAACACGCCCATGGCCAGGAAGCGGCGGTCCTTCTCGTCGATGATGCCAATGGCTACCGGAATCGAAAAAACGATCGTCGGCCCCATCATGGCACCGAGAATGAGGCCGGCGTAGAGCCAGGAGGCGTTATCCACCACACCATTTACCGTCGCCAGTTCCTTGGCGAGGAAGAAACCGCCCATATCGTTGGCCAGCAGTGTCGTGGCAAACATTGCCGGACTGGCACCGACTGCCTGGTAGGCGGGAATAATCACGGGCCCGAGCACCTGGGCCAGGACGGGGGCAATGGCAATGACGCCGACCATGGCCAGGCCAAGAGCCCCCATCGCCATGAAGCCCTCCTCGAACTGGCTGCCAGCACCGGTAATAGCGCGCCCCAGCGCCCCCAGACCAATCTTCGACAAGACCGCCTCAGCCCCACCGAACTGGTTCAAAATTCGGTCGATAGCCGCAATCCCCATGAAGCTCATCATGATGATCATGATGATTTTGTTGATCATTTCCATGCTTTACTCCCTTTGCGGCTTGTTGTTTTTGCTAGGTGGCGCTTTCCGGCACAGGCCGGTAGGCGGCAATGGAAAGCGGGGTGAGAAAGAGTGGCTGGCTCGGCAGGAACACCTGCAATTGCGGGAACTCGCTGGCGAACAACTCACGTACCCCGGGCAGGGCACAGGAGCCACCGGAGAGATAGAGACTATCCACGGCATGGCCGGCGAGGTGCTGACGAACGATGTCGGCCATCTTCTCGAACACGGCCTGCACGCTCGGCCAGATTTCATGGCCGCGCTCGATCTTCAGTTGCTCGGCTTCCTCCAGTGGAATGTTGTGGCCGCCAGCCAGCGTCAGCGACACATGATGGCCGCCGGTAGGCTCGTCACCGGAATAGACCACCCTCCCCCCCTTCACCACGGCGATGCCGGTGGTACCGCCACCGATATCCACCACCGCTCCGGCTTCGATGGCCAGCAGCCTGGCAACAGCCGACGGCTCGTCGATCACCTCGGCCACCTCGAGCCCAGCCGCTTCGATGACATTGACCGAGATGCGCGGATCAGTTCCCGGAGGAAAGGAGGTATGGGCCTTGGCGAAACGCACGCCCAGCTGTTGCTCCAGTGCTTCTACCTGACGACGGACGATATTCACCGCGCCGAAATAATCCCAGACGATCCCGTCGCGCACCACATCGGCCCACTGCAACTGAACGCCGACTGGCTGGTCTTCGGCATCGACGACCATGGAGACCACGTCGCTGGTACCCAAATCGATGCCCAAGCGCAAACCATCGCCCCCCACAGCAGCAGCCCCCGCACCAAGCAGGGCGGCAGCCCGGTCGAGGCGGGGTGATAGCCAGAGATCCATTTCCCTTGCCATGCTCAGACAATACGGAAGTGGTCCACCAGAACACAGCGCCGCAGGCGCACAAAGGTGGCTGCCGAGGTTACCCCCTCGCCGGTGGGTGTGGAAATGGTCATCGTCGTCCACCCTTCGCCACCGAAGCCCAGACCGGCCAGGCAAGGGCCGTTCTTGACGAAAATGCTGGTATTGATGGCATTGGCCATATAGTCCAGGTTATCGAGATCCTTGGAGTGCATGGCAGCGGTGTGACGACACCCTCCTTCGAGGCGGACGGCGAGATCAATGGCTTCACGGGCATTACCGGCACGAATGAGCGGCAATACCGGCATCATCTGTTCGAGTACCGCCAACGGGTGGTCCTCAGGAGCCTCGAAAAACAGCAGGCGTGTTTCTTCCGGCACTTCGATACCGGCAGCCTGGGCAATCTTGGCAGCATCCCTCCCCACCCACTGGCGATTGATCGCCAGCTTGCCGTCCTTGTCGGAGACCAGCACGGTCCCTTCAACCCGCTTCACCTGTTCTGCGGTTAGTTCGACAGCCTTATGCTTCTTCATTTCCGCCTTCAGGGCATCGGCTATGCAATCGACGGCAATCACTTCCTTTTCGTCAACACAGATGATGTTGTTGTCAAAGGAAGCCCCCCACACGATGTCCCTTGCCGCCTGAACAAGATTTGCCGTCGCATCGACGACGACCGGCGGATTACCGGCACCGGCAGCGATCAGGCGTTTATCACTATGTTTGCGCGCCTCATGGACGACCGCCTCCCCCCCGGTCACCGTCAGCAGGTTGATGCCGGGAAACCTGAACAGGCGCTGGGCGGTCTCGATGTTCGGGCTGGTTACGGTAGTCACCAGATTGTCGGGGCCTCCGGCCGCCACCACCGCTTCGTTAATGAGGGAAATGGTCTTCTGGGAAACGCGCTTGGCTGCGGGATGGGGGGCGAAAACCACCGCGTTGCCGGCGGCGATCATGCTGATCGCGTTGTTGATCACCGTGCAGGCTGGATTGGTGGACGGCGTAACCGAGGCAATGACCCCCCAGGCAGCATTCTCCGTCAACGTCAGTCCCCGGTCACCGGTCAGAACCGCCGCATGCAGACATTCGCTACCCGGCGTCTGGCGCGCCTGCGCAATGTTTTTAAGTATTTTGTCCTCGACCCGCCCCATGCCGGTCTCGGCTACCGCCATCTCCGCAAGTTCGCGTGCATTCGCCTCTCCAACCCGGCGGATGGCCTCAATCACCTTGCCTCGTGTCACCAGGCAACGCAACCCCGGCTGAGCTTTGGTAGCCGCCGCAACGGCATCGTCCAGGCTATCGAAAACACCGGGAGCTGACTTCAGGCCAACCGTTTCACCGCCGTGCGCCGGCGACTTGTCTATCGCCTGCAATACAGCCAGAACGATACGTTGTACCTCCTTGGCGTCCAGATCCATACAGATCTCCCACTTGCCCGCCGGCCCAATCCTGGCGCTTCTGCAACACCGCGCCCTTCCCTGACCGGCGCGTTATTTGTGATACACCACCTGCTGGCCTACAACCACTTCGTCAACAATGCCGACAACGCTCATGTCCACCGGCACTTGGTCACCGATTGTCTTGCGGGCGGAACTGCCCTGCACCACGAGAACCCACTCCCCGATACCCGCCCCGATACTGTCGGCAGCAACGTGGAGAGAACCCTGCGGCTTGCCGGCTGTATCGATGAAGTCGACAAGGAGCAGCCGATCCCCTTCGAAGCCGGGACACTTGACGGTCGACACGACCTGGCCGACTACCACTGCTAGTTCCATCTTGTACCTCGCCTAGATAAGAGGCGCTCGGACAAGGGCCCGACATCCATGACACCAACCCGCAGCCCCACCGTCGCCCACGAGCCGCGAGCGATAGCCCGCAACCCTGGCGACGGAACAGACTGCAGCAGACTGACCGATATCGAACTCCTTGCCCGGGAGCTTCAGACTCCCCAGACCAGTCAGTCTTCGATACTTCCGGTCATCTTGATCGGGAAGATTTCTTCCAGGTCTGCGTGCGGACGCGGGATGACGTGCACGGACACCAATTCGCCGATGCGTTGAGCAGCGGCAGCACCGGCATCAGTGGCGGCCTTACAGGCAGCCACGTCGCCGCGTACGAGTGCCGTAACCAGCCCGCCACCGATTTGCTTGTAGCCAACCAGCTTGACGCGAGCTGCCTTGACCATGGCGTCGGATGCTTCGATCAAAGCCACGAGACCTTTCGTTTCGATCATGCCTAGAGCTTCCATTGCATCGTCTCCAAAAAATGGGTCTTACGACCTCAGAAAGAATGGACTGCACGCTTTGAAGCATACAGCCTGTCAAGAGCCTGCGGGTTAACGCCGATCAAACCGGAGGCCGATTTTTGCTGCTCACTGCACACCAGACTACCCTGGCCGCGAGCCATCTTGTTGGCAACGAGGGTAACGTCAATGATGTCCTCGACACTGCACCCCCGTGACAAATCGTGCATCGGGTATTGCAGTCCTTGGATCAATGGGCCGACAGCCGCATAGCCCCCCAGCCGCTCAGCGATCTTGTAGCCGATATTGCCAGCCTCCAAAGAGGGAAAGACGAAGACATTGGCGCTGCCAGCCAGAGGACTGTCGGGAACCTTCTTCATCGCCACGGAAGGGACGTAGGCAGCATCGAACTGCAACTCCCCGTCAATCACCAAACCCGGACAGCGCTGTCGCACCAGGCTGACCGCCGCCCGTACTTTCTCCACTGCCGGATGTTTGGCGCTACCTCGGCTGGAAAACGAGAGAAGACCCACGGCCGGATCGCTCCCGGTCACCGTGCGGTAGCTCTCTGCAGTGGAAATCGTGATATCAGCCAGTTGTTCGGGCGTCGGTTCAGGCACTACGCCGCAATCAGCAAATCCCAGTGCCCGCCCGCCACCAGGGGCAATCATGAAAAAAATGCTCGAGACCGTCTTGTTACCTGGCGCCAGGCCGATGGCATTGAGCGCCGCACGCAACACGGCAGAGGTCGAGGAGAGGTTACCGGCAACGCAGTAATCCGCATCACCGGCAGCAACCATCATGGCCCCGTACCAAAGGGGATCGGTGAGATATTCCAGTATCTGTTCGCGGCCCATTCCCCGCTCGGCCACCCGCGGCAAGAGGATATCCGCATAGTACTCACGTTTGTCCGAGCGCTCCGGATCTACCACCGGCACCTGCGACAGATGCAGCCCTTTCGCGCGGCATAGACTACGAATGGCGAAAGGGTTGCCCAGCAGAACGGGCTTCGCCAACCCCTCGGCCACCAGTCGCGCCACCGCTGCGATAGCCCGCTCATCAAGGCTGTCGGGAAACACCACCCGGCCCGGAAACTGACGGCAGAAGTCTGAGCAGTTCTTGATCAGGTCCATGATGTCAGTTACTTGATGTCGGCGGACTGCTCCAAGGAAGCCACATGGGAGAGCAGCATGACCACATAAACGGCACTACTCAAGCGATTGAGGGCTTGCATGAGGTCCGGACGCAGGACGTTGAAATCACGATCGATATAAACGTCGGCCGCAGCAACCTCGGCTTCCCGAATATGAGCCCGCAATAGATTCAGGCGGGCGATGGTCGCCCCCTGGGTCGCCTCCGGCACGATGTGGTCGTGGCCAAAATAGTGCAGCGGATCATGTGACAAGCGATGAATTGCCTCCTCATCGAGATCCCCCATGCGTACTGGTGCCAGCAATTCATTGGTTACCTCAGCCCGCAGCACGTTGCCGAGGCTGGAGCGGATATCCGCCAGCCAGTTGGCCATGACCGATTGCCGCTCCCGCTCATTCAACTCTGCCTGAGCCCAGACGGCGTAGGCAATGGCAGTATCCAGCTTGCCACGCAGCTTGATGCGGGGATCATTTTTTGGCGTCAGGGTGTGGCTATCGAGATGAGTCAAGGCATCCGGTTTGTACTTCACCTCCTGGCCACAAAGCTGGCAATTGGCGGCGTGTCTTTGTTCGGAACCGGTCAGCGGGTGCACCTGAACCAAGGCTACGTTGCCGCCCCCCTCCTCCCGGCTCTCCGGGACGGTCCCCTCACCTTCACGGAACATCCTCCCCGCCTCATCCACATACTTCACACGAATCTGGCGCTCGTCGAGCATGCTCCACGCCGACGGGGTCAGGCGTCCTGTCGCCGGCAAATGCACCTCGGTACCCGGTGTCAGGCTGAAGTTATCGCGCAGCCAGGATTCGGTAATGAAGATCGACATCTGGAAACCGCCTTCTCAGCCCTGCCAATCAGCCGGATAGGTCACATACAGGAAGCGGACGCGGGAGGGTGTCCCGAATTCGATAGCAGCGCCCTTGGGGATGAAAATCACATCCCCGGGATGGCCGATCACGGTTTGCCCCTCGCTACGGATGTGTAGCTCACCCTCGAGCACCACATCGATCTCGTCATAGGTAAGCGTCCACGGAAAGAAGCAGTTACTCCAAGCCATGTAGCCTGCTGCCATGGGGCTACCATCGTGGGCGGTGACCACATCGGTTAGTCCAACCTGGTTTTTCGCCCCTGCCCCCTCGAACAAGCCGAATGATACGGAGTCTGAGCGCACATGCTTGATCCCCCTGGCGATGCGCTGCATGGCATAGGCTCCCTCACCACCGGTGCTCGTACTGCCGTTGCGACGCTCCTCGATAGTCCTGCGAATCAACTGGTCCACCACGGCATCGGAAACGCAGCCCGGCGGCAGCTTTGCCAGAATGGCGGCACGGATGGCCGCCACCTCGGCCTCACCCGGTGGCGCAGTAGAGCTAAGCGGACTGGCGGCGACCGGGGTCGCTCCGGACGCCTCCTGGCCCAGTATCTTGCAAGAAGGCAGCGTAACCACCGACTCGACAATGGCGACGCCAAGCTCCTGAGCAACCACACGTGCCTCGGCAGTGACAATGGCCTGCGGCAATAACGCCTCGATACGCTTCCGACCAGCCGCATGTTCCTGACGCACAAACTCGGCGGAAATGAGGGTTTTTTTCATTCCGAAACCTCCTCACCATGAACGAACCCAGGCGCCCAGCGGCCCGTTGGTCCGACCAGCAATCGTTTCAGGGGTAGTACGCTGTCGGGAGTAAGTGCTGAAATCCGAAAGACCGGTCCGATAATCCCGTGCTCACGCATCAGAGCCTCAACCCGATCTGAATCGCCTCCTGGCAGATCGATCTTGGTGATCACGCCGATCAAGCGCTTCTGCCCATAGACTCCAAGCAACCCCGGAGGGAGACGACAACTGAAGTCGTTTGCGGCTTGGACGTACACCAACGTACCAACGTCGGAAGCGGTAGTGATGAGCGCATGGTAGAGACGAGGATGGCTGAAAAACTCCCCCGGCGTATCCAGGCCGATATCCGCCTCGTACTCAACCGCCTGGGTTTTCTGAGCACAGCCAGTCCGCCCGAAGAGAATATTGAACAGCGTCGTCTTGCCGGCACCTATCGGGCCAGCGAGCATGAAAGCATGTGTCCGGTCGACACTCAGGTGCGCGTGATCCGGCATACTGAATATCCCAACAGCCGCTCAAGAACACCGGTAACCTGAACCAGCCCTTCCTCGACAGCCCCGACCGATCCGTAGATCACCAAGGCGCCGGAGAAGCGGTCAAGAAAACCGATTTCGACGGAGGCGGCCTTCGTGGCGATATCACCAGCGATCATCGCGGTCTCCCCCGGCGTCAGGGTCATGATGCCAATGGCTTCGGCACCGGGAACCCCTATTTTCTTGCTCAAATCGTCCGTCGGATGCGCAATCAGATGAGCAAGCGTTACCTGCTTTCCAGGCACGAACTCCTGAATAATCCGTTCCTTCTGCCTTTCGTTCCAATCTGGCAATTTGCCTTCCTTTTGGAGATTTGAGGGCTGGCAAGCAGTTTTCAATCTAACCGGAAGCCGGTCCTGTCATTTTGCGCAAAATCAAATCTATTGGAATCCTTCCGCCTGGAGAAAAAACTCACAGCAACCGGAAGCGACTTCGCAGGCAAAGCACCCCCGAAATGCTCCATACATCACCTCGACGTCAGCACTATCACCCAAAACCATGCTGCAGGCAACGCTAGCCCGGCAACCCCCGGAGGGTTGCAAATTTGAACATAGTAAGAATCAATTCGAAGCAAGGCAAACGGATTCCCTCGCCCACCCCTCAACACCACCAGACAGCCTAATCGATGCAGGATGGCTGGAATCAACTCATACAGTAAGCAAAAAAAACGGGGCGCCGTAGCACCCCGTTTTTCATTGAACCTTCAGAAAGCCGATCAGGCCTTCTTGAAATCCAGCTTTTCCTTGATACGAGCCGACTTGCCGGAACGCTCGCGCAGGTAGTACAGCTTGGCGCGACGAACGTCACCGCGACGCTTCAGTTCGATCGAAGCAACCAGCGGGGAATAGGTCTGGAACGTACGCTCAACGCCTTCGCCGGAAGAGATCTTGCGGACGATGAAGTTGGAGTTCAGGCCACGGTTACGCTTGGCGATAACCACGCCTTCGTAAGCCTGCAGACGCTCGCGGGTACCTTCCTTGACCTTCACCTGAACGACGACGGTGTCGCCCGGGGCGAATTCGGGAATGGTCTTGCCGGCGGAAACGCGGGCAATTTCTTCTTGCTCAAGTTGTTGAATCAGGTTCATGTGAGATCCTTCAATTTATAAACATCTACTCACCGCATTGCTCCTCCCCGGAAATTTCCGTGAGGAGTTGCGTCTCTTCCGCGCTCAACACGCGGTGCGCCAGTAAATCCGGCCGGCGCTTCCGGGTTCGTGCCAGCGACTGCTTGAGCCGCCAGCGACGAATTCTTTTGTGGTCACCGGACATCAACACCTCCGGCACCGCCTCACCCTCATAAACCTCCGGGCGGGTGTAGTGCGGACAATCCAGCAGACCACCGACAAACGAATCTTCCACCGCCGAAGCGGCATCTCCGAGCACCCCAGGCAACTGGCGGACGATGGCATCGATCAATACCATCGCCGGCAATTCGCCACCGGAGAGCACAAAATCCCCGATCGAAACTTCTTCATCAACACAGCGCTCGATCAGACGCTCGTCAATCCCTTCATAACGACCACAAAGAAGGATCAAGCCTTCATCGCCGGTCGCCAGTTGCATGACCCGCTCATGAGTCAGTGGCTTACCTTGCGGCGAGAGGTAGATGACTCGGCTCGTCGCCAGCCCCGCCTCGCGCTGCTGCAGTTTTGCGGCATCGATCGCCTTCTCCAGCGGCCCCGGCTGCATCAGCATGCCCGGCCCGCCCCCGAAAGGGCGATCATCGACCCGCCGCCAGGCATTGTCAGCGAAATCGCGAGGATTCCAGCCTTGCCAGACCCAGCGCTGCTCTTCCAGCGCACGACGGGTGATGCCACTTTGCGTTACCGCCGCAAACATCTCCGGGAAGATGGTCACGCAGTCGAACCGGATCACCAGTCGCTGCCCCACTCCACGCGGATCAGTCCCGCTTCCTTGTCCACCGCCAGCACCACTGCCGAGACAAACGGCAACAGGCGCTCGGCCCCTTCTTCACCAACGACACGCAACACATCGTTGGCGCCCGTTTCGATCAACCCGGAAACCTTGCCGAGTTTTTCGTCTGCGGTATTGACGACTTCCAGGCCGATCAAATCGCCCCAATAGAACTCATCTTCGTCGGTCGCCGGCAACGCATCGCGCGGCGCACCGACCAACACCCCTTTCATCGTTTCAGCGTCCGTACGGTCGGCAATGCCATCAAGCAGCACCACCACACCATCGCCGTGAACCTTCAAACCTTTCAGCTTGACCTCACGCCACGGCTCGCCTTCCCTGGCAATCCACCAGACCGGCATTTCAGACCAATCCAGCGGATCATCCCCGAAGGGGTACAACCTGAGCCAGCCCCGAATCCCGTACGGGTCGGCCAGCCGACCCAGCACCACGATATCGTTGCCGCTCGAAGTCAAAATAACTTAGGCAGCCTTGGCGGCGTTTTGCTTGACCAGGCGAGCAACGGTCGGCGACAGCTGGGCGCCGTTCTTCAGCCAGTGCTCAAGGCGATCGGTAGCGATACGCAGACCTTCGGCATTGCCGGAAGCAACCGGGTTGTAGAAGCCGATACGCTCGACAAAACGGCCATCGCGACGGTTACGGGAATCGGTCACAACCATGTTGTAGAACGGACGCTTCTTGGCGCCACCACGGGCAAGACGGATAACAACCATGAGAATACTTTCGTTAGCTGGAAAAAAGACCGGAGATTATAGCGCTTTATCAAGGAAAAACAAGCCACTTAGGCAGCCAAAGAGAAGCCGAGCAGCGCAAAACCGCTCGGAGCCGACAGACGGCCATGGTGGAAAAGTAAATATTTGTTATTCTCCGCAGCGATGAACCGAGCCAAGGACAACTCCACAACCAGCACGCCGGAAGCCAACATCAAGGGCATTCTTGAATGGCTCGCATTGGCACACGGCCGCTCCAACGCTGAAGACGGCGAGCAGTTACATCGCCAACTCATCTGCCTGCGCGACACCCCGATACCCGGCCCGCAGCGCCTCAAGTTGCTTGATCTGCTCTTCAGCCAAGCCGAACGCATTACCAAAGCCGAACTACCGCGATTGAACGAAGTCAGCCTACCGATATCCCGCAAGCTTCGGCAACGGGTTCGCACGCTGCTGGATATTCTGGAAACGCTAACCCAAGACTATTTCAATACGCTGGCCGACCTGTTCGACCCCCAGGCCGACAACACTCCCCGCATGCCGCACATGTCGCTGCGTCGCGCCATGCACGCCATTGCCTGGCAGGTCCGCATCGCCCACATGATCGCTTCACCGATGCCGCTCGGACTGTGGCAGCAACTACATGCCGCTTTCCGCACGGCCCGCCGGTTGGGTCTGGATGAGTTTCCCGGCCCTCATGGCGGACCAAGCATACGGCGCATCTATACCTCCATCTTGCTGTCGGCCATTGCCCAACCTGTATCCTTTTCCGCCGACGAACTCGAGTTCATTAGCGAATATATCGACAAATGCACGCCCGATGTCGGCCTACTCGACACTCCCCCTCTTGATGCCCGGGGCATCTTCTGGATCGATCCGGACAAGGACTTCCCGGCCCACGCGCTGATCCGCCGCATTCCCAGCCCGGAATCGGAGGTGCTGTACTTCTCCTGTGACATGCTGGCCGAACAGGCTCTCAAGCACCGAGGCGAATTGCTCAGGGACATCGCCGCCCAGGACATCGGCCTACCCCGATTTGCCGACACCCATGCCGGACCTGGCGTTTTGCTTCGCCTGAACCAGCTCTGGGGCCACCCTGCCAAGCGACGCTT
The DNA here is from genome assembly GCF_051122455.1 of Dechloromonas sp. ARDL1. NCBI lineage: Bacteria > Pseudomonadati > Pseudomonadota > Betaproteobacteria > Rhodocyclales > Azonexaceae > Dechloromonas > Dechloromonas sp. ARDL1. The sequence goes on along the minus strand of NZ_CP168939.1, from coordinate 555,111 downwards.
CCCTCGCCGACGGCAATCGTATCGTGCCCATCTGAGTTCTGGCCTGGGTAACCTCTACCAGCTGATGAAGGCTCCGGAAACCCGGATCGAACAGAGCGAGTGGATGGTCACCAACGAGAGTCCCGACGGTTACGCGCTGATGCATATGTCCGGACAAACCCACGACGTCCGGGTTGGTGACATCGTCGCCCTTCAAGCCTGCGACGAACAGGCCGACAGCGCCAGCATCTGGCATATCTGCATCATTCGCTGGGCCATTTCGGAAAACCCCGAGCATATCGAACTTGGATTGCAGCTACTCGCACCCAAGGCAATCTCGGTCGAAATCGCCCACCCGTTCGATCTCGATGCCAGCAAGGTTCCCGCGCTGATACTGCCCGCCACCCCGCCGCTGCACCCCAAACAGTCGCTCATAGTCCCGCCAGGGCTGATCCGGGAAAGCGCACGGCACATCGTGGTACTGCAGGAAGAGGAAAACCTGAGCATTCGTGAACTGCAGGCCGATGAACTGCGCGAACAAACCAGCTCGGTGGAAATCTTCAGCGTTTCGCCGGACGGCTCAGCGTAGCGACAATCAGCCCCCCGAAGAGAACCACGGCCCAGGACAGGTGGAGCCAGACGAGAAACACCGGAAACACCGCAAAAGCCCCGTAGATGCTTTTCAGGGTGGCCGAACCGACCAGGAACATCTCGAACCCCTTTTGCATCACCGAAAACGCCAGTGCCGCGAACACCCCGCCGATCACGGCGGCACGCCGGGAAACATCGGCATTGGGAACCGCGTAATACAGAAACGAGAAGAACAGCCCGAGCAGCAGCATGGCAACGCCCTTCAGCGCCATCCGGCGAACCCACAGCGCCTCATCGAACAAGCCCAGGGAAGTGGTGACGGCAAACGACATGATCCCGGCAACCGCACCAAGTACGAACGGCCAGACCATCATCACAAAAGCGTAAAGACGAATGCGCGCAAGAAACGGGCGCGGCTTGACCTGCCATAGATGATTGAAAGCCCGCTCGATGGTATTCATCAACAGGAAGGCCGTGACACTCAAGAGGCCGATGCCCGCCAGCGTGAGCTGCTGCGCCTTTTGGGAGAACTTTCCGATATTTCCGGCGATGACCCCTGCCGCGCCGCCGGGCAACAAGGCTTCACGTACCAGCAGGTCAAGCCGCCCGACCAGCACGTCGAAAAAGGGAATCGCGCCGGCAACGGCGAGCACCACGGCAACCAGCGGCACCAGGGCCATCAGGGTCGTGAACGCAAGGGCCGAACTGGTCTGCATCATGTTTTCGCTGAGGAAACGGCGAAAAATGCCGACCGGGCCGGCGGAGCGGGCTTTGGCCGATCGGGAACGGAGGTGCTTCTGCATGGGGCCGTATAATAGCCGACCATGCAAGACATTCTCATCCTCTATTACAGCCATCGCGGCTCGGTTCGCGCCCTGGCCGAACGCATTGCCAATGGCATCGAGGCTGTTCCCGGGATGCAGGCCCGGCTGCGTACCGTCCCCCGCATATCCGCAGTGTGCGAAGCGGTGGCACCCGCAATCCCGGACTCCGGCGCCCCGTACGTCGAACTTTCCGACCTGCAGGAATGCGCAGCACTCGCCCTGGGCAGCCCGGTTCGCTTCGGCAACATGGCCGCTCCGCTGAAGTATTTCTGGGACAGCACCGTCGCCGCCTGGCAGAACGGCACGCTAACCGGCAAACCGGCCTGCGTTTTCACATCGAGCGGCAGCCAGCATGGCGGCAACGAGGCAACCTTGCTCTCGATGACACTCCCCCTGCTGCATCACGGCATGCTGGTCATGGGCCTGCCTTTTACCGAACCCGAACTGGCATCGACCGCAACCGGTGGCACGCCCTACGGCGCAAGCCACGTCGCCGGACACACCGGCAACCCACAGCTATCCAACGAAGAAAGCCGCCTGGCCTTTGCCCTGGGCAAACGTCTCGCCCTGCTCACCGAAAAACTGAATCGCCCGTGAACGCCCAACGCTATCAACTCATCGCCAGTACCAGCCTGATCCTGCTGATCGCCCTCTGTCTCGCCTGGGAAGGCTGGCTCGCCCCGCTCAAACCGGGCGGCTCGTGGATGATCCTCAAGGGCGCCTTCCTGCTTTTCCCGCTGTTCGGCATCCTGCGCGGCAAGCGCTATACCTACAAATGGCTGTCGCTGTTCATCCAGTTTTATCTGATGGAAGGAGCGACACGGGCTACCAGCGACAGCGGCCTGTCGCAATGGCTGGCGGCGGGAGAAACACTGCTTTCAGTTGTGCTTTTTGCGGCGCTCGTTCTCTACATCCGGGCCACGCGCATCGCGCCCACCAAAGAAAAAGCCGCCCAGTCAAACTGAGGCGGCTTTCGCTCGGTGCCCCCAGTGCTCAAACGTCGCCCTGAGCCTTGACCTTATCCAGTGACGAATGCAGCTTGTTCAGGGCATTCAGGTAGGAACGGGCCGACGCGATCACGATGTCGGTATCCGCACCATTGCCATTGACGATACGCTCGTCCTTGGATAGCCGCGTCGTCACCTCGCCCTGCGCGTCGGTACCAGTGGTGATGGCATTGACCGAGTAAAGCAGCAGTTCGGCGCCGCTACCGACGATGCTTTCGATCGCCTTGAAGGTCGCATCGACCGGACCGCCGCCGCTGGCTTCGCCCTTCTTCTCAGTGCCACCAACATTGAGGATCACCTTGGCGAAAGGCATTTCGCCGGTTTCCGAGCAGACATGCGAATAAACCAGCTTGTAGTGCTCCTGGTCCGGCGTGACAACCTCCTCGGAAACCAGCGCATGCAGGTCCTCGTCGAAAATCTCGTGCTTGCGATCTGCCAGTTCCTTGAAACGGGCGAAGGCAGCATTCAGCACCTCGTCGCTTTCCAACTCGATGCCCAGTTCCTGCAGGCGGGTCTTGAAGGCATTCCGCCCGGAGTGCTTGCCGAGCACCAGCTTGTTCTGGCTCCAGCCTACATCCTGGGCACGCATGATTTCGTAGGTTTCGCGGTGCTTGAGCACGCCGTCCTGATGGATGCCCGACTCGTGCGCGAAGGCATTGGCACCGACCACTGCCTTGTTCGGCTGCACCGGGTAGCCGGTGATCTGCGACACCAGCTTGGACGCGGGAACGATCTGCGTCGTATCGATCCGGGATTCGACCGGAAAAATGTCCGGACGGGTGCGCACCGCCATGACGATTTCTTCCAACGCGGCATTGCCGGCACGCTCGCCCAGGCCATTGATCGTACATTCGACCTGGCGCGCGCCGGCCAGCACGGCGGCCAGCGAGTTGGAAACGGCCAGCCCGAGGTCATTGTGGCAATGCACCGACCAGACGACCTTGTCCGAATTCGGCACGCGTTCGATCAGCTGGCGCATGGTTTCGGCGTACTGGAAGGGAATGGCGTAACCGACGGTATCCGGCACGTTGATGGTCTTGGCACCGGCCTTGATCACTGCCTCGAAGATACGGCACAGGAAATCGATTTCCGAGCGACCGGCATCCTCGGCCGAAAACTCGATATCGTCGGTGTACTGCCGCGCCCAGCCGATAGCCTTGACGGCCTGTTCGACCACCTGGTCCGGCGTCATGCGCAGCTTTTTCTCCATGTGGATCGGCGACGTGGCGATGAAGGTATGAATACGCCCCGATTTGGCCGGCTTGATGGCCTCGCCGGCACGGCCGATATCGTTCTCGTTGGCGCGGGCCAGCGAGCAGACCGTGGAATCCTTGATCGCCTGGGCAATGGAATGAATCGAATCGAAATCACCGGGAGAAGCGGCGGCAAAACCGGCCTCGATCACATCGACGCGCATCTTTTCCAGCTGGCGGGCGACGCGGATCTTCTCTTCCTTGGTCATCGACGCGCCCGGGCTCTGTTCGCCGTCGCGCAGCGTCGTATCGAAAATTACCAGATGCTGTTTCATGAAGAACTCCGGGAATTACTGGGGCTTGCGCTTGAGCAGGCCGATTGCCGCCTGGACATAACCAGACAGGCCATACACGACGAAGAAACCGAACAGCGCGATTTCTGGGCTATAGGCGACCAGGGCAAAACCAAGGGCGATGGCCGCAATCACGAAGAAAGGCACGCTTTTCTTCAGATTGATATCCTTGAAACTATAGAAACGGATATTCGACACCATGGTCACGCCGGCAAAGATTGTCAGCGCGCACGCAAACCAGCGTACATCGCCGCCGGCCACGCCGGTCTCGATCATTACCCAGACCAGACCAGCCACCAATGCGGCGGCGGCCGGCGATGGAAGCCCTTGGAAATAGCGCTTATCCATCACCTCCAGCGTGGTATTGAAGCGCGCCAGACGCAGCGCCGCACCGGCGCAGTAGATGAAGGCTGCGATCCAGCCCAGCCGACCCAGGTCGCGCAAGGCCCATTCGTACATCACGAGAGCCGGTGCCGCACCAAAGCTGACCATGTCGGACAGTGAATCGTATTCGGCACCGAAGGCCGACTGGGTATTGGTCAAGCGCGCTACCCGACCGTCCAGCCCATCGAGCACCATGGCAATGAAAATGGCCATGGCGGCCCGGGCGAAGTCGCCCTGCATCGCCTGCACGATGGCAAAGAAACCGGCAAACAGTGCCGCCGTGGTGAACAGGTTGGGCAGCACGTAAATGCCGCGCCGCTTGACTTCAGGATTGAATAGCGATTTACGGGGTTTGAGTTCGGTCATGGGGCTTGTATGAACGGGCAACCCGAAGAGGATACACCCGGAAAGCATCGAAATCCGCAAACAACAAGGGCGGTGCAGTTTCCCACACCGCCCGAAGCGAGGGCAGCCTCAACTGCACAGACGCAGAGTGGCTACCAAGCTAGAGACCAATTTAGTTCTTGGACTGGTCAACCAGCTTGTTCTTCTTGATCCACGGCATCATGTCGCGCAACTGGCCACCGACCGTTTCGATCTGGTGAACCGCATTCAGGCGACGACGAGCGGTCATCGAAGGATAGTTGGTACGACCTTCGAGGATGAACATCTTGGCGTACTCGCCGGTCTGGATGCGCTTCAGGGCATTGCGCATGGCGACGCGCGACTGCTCGTTGATGACTTCCGGACCGGTCACGTACTCGCCGTATTCGGCGTTGTTCGAGATCGAGTAGTTCATGTTGGCGATGCCGCCTTCGTACATCAGGTCGACGATCAGCTTCAGTTCGTGCAGACACTCGAAGTAAGCCATTTCCGGAGCGTAGCCAGCTTCAACCAGGGTTTCGAAGCCCATCTTGACCAGTTCGACGGCGCCCCCGCACAGCACGGCTTGCTCGCCGAACAGGTCGGTTTCGGTTTCTTCGCGGAAGTTGGTCTCGATGACACCGCCCTTGGTGCCGCCGTTGGCAGCAGCGTAGGAGAGGGCGATATCCTTGGCCTTGCCGGACTTGTCCTGGTAAACGGCGATCAGGGACGGTACGCCGCCACCCTTCAGGTACTCGGAACGGACGGTGTGGCCCGGGCCCTTCGGCGCGACCATGATGACGTCCACGTCGGCGCGCGGCACGACCTGGTTGTAATGCACGTTGAAGCCATGGGCGAAGGCCAGGGCAGCGCCCTTCTTCAGGTTCGGGGCGACTTCCTCGTTGTACACCTGCGGAATGTTCTCGTCCGGCAACAGGATCATGACGACGTCGGCGCCCTTGACGGCCTTGGCGATCTCTTCGACCTTCAGACCGGCCGCTTCGGCCTTCTTCCAGGAAGCGCCATCCTTGCGCAGGCCAACGGTGACCTTGACGCCGGAATCCTTCAGGTTCTGGGCGTGGGCATGGCCCTGCGAACCGTAACCAACGATGGTGACCTTTTTGCCCTTGATCAGGGAGAGGTCGGCGTCCTTGTCGTAATAAACTTTCATGAAATCCTCTTTAGAGACAAATAGTTAGACTTTGAGAATACGATCACCGCGACCGATGCCACAAACACCGGTACGGACGGTTTCGAGAATCAGGCCGGCATCGAGCGCGGCAATGAAGGAATCGAGCTTGGAGCTGGCACCGGTCAACTCGATAACATAGGTCGACTCCGTGACGTCGATGATGCGGCCACGGAAAATATCGGCCATCCGCTTCATCTCTTCGCGATCCTTGCCGGTAGCACGAACCTTGATCAGCATCAGTTCGCGCTCGACATGCGCAGCTTCGGAGAGATCGACCACCTTGACGACATCAACCAGCTTGTTGAGCTGCTTGGTGATCTGCTCGAGTACCTCGTCGGAACCCCAGGTCAGGATGGTCATGCGTGACAACGAGGGATCTTCCGTCGGTGCCACGGTCAGCGATTCGATGTTGTAGCCGCGGGCGGAGAACAGCCCAGCGACACGGGACAGCGCCCCGGCTTCGTTTTCAATCAGGATGGAAATGATATGACGCATTTTTCTTTTCCTCCCCCGCTCAGATATCTTCGGCGAGGATCATTTCGGTCAGGCCCTTGCCCGCTGCCACCATTGGGAACACGTTGGCACCCGGATCAATGATGAAGTCCATAAACACCAGGCGATCCTTGTACTCCGTGAAGGCCTTGCGCAGCGCCGGCTCGACATCTTCCGGTCGCTCGATACGCATGCCGACGTGCCCGTAGGACTCGGCCAGCTTGACGAAATCCGGCAGCGACGTGACGTAGGACTGCGAATAACGCTTGGAGTAGAACATTTCCTGCCACTGACGAACCATGCCAAGCATGCCGTTGTTCAGGTTGATGATCTTGATCGGCAGCTCGTACTGTTTGCAGGTCGACAGTTCCTGGATGCACATCTGGATTGACCCCTCGCCGGTGACGCAGGCCACCTGCGCTCCCGGGTTGGCGAGCAGGACGCCCATGCCGTACGGCAGGCCGACACCCATGGTCCCCAGGCCGCCGGAGTTGATCCAGCGACGCGGCTTGTCGAATTTGTAGTACTGCGCAGCAAACATCTGATGCTGGCCGACGTCGGAGGTGACGAAAGCGTCGCCGCCGGTCACTTCGTACAGCTTTTCGACCACGTACTGCGGCATGATGTGCTCGGATTGGCGATAGGCCAGCGAGTTGCGACCGCGCCACTCGTCGATCTGCTTCCACCAATCGGCCACTTCGGGATCGGCCGTGAAGCCGCCGTCGATCAGCTTGAGGATTTCATCGAGGACATCGTTCACATTGCCGACGATGGGCACATCAACCTTGACGCGCTTGGAAATCGACGATGGATCGACGTCGATGTGGATGACACGGCGCTTCTCTTCGCCGAAATGCTCCGGATTGCCGATCACGCGATCGTCGAAGCGAGCGCCAATGGCCAGGATCACGTCAGCAAAATGCATCGCGTTGTTGGCTTCGAAGGTACCGTGCATACCCAGCATGCCGACAAACTGCTTGTCTGTTGCCGGATAGCCGCCAAGCCCCATCAGGGTGTTAGTCACTGGAAAATTCAGCTTGCGTGCCAGTGTGGTCAGCTTCTCGGCGGCATCGGAGAGGATCACGCCACCGCCGGTATAGATGATCGGGCGTTTGGCTTCCTGCAGGATCTGCACGGCCTTCTTGATCTGCCCTAAGTGCCCCTTAACCACCGGGTTGTACGAGCGCATTTGCACCGACTTCGGGTAGTCGAAATCGCAAACCTGGGCCGTGATGTCCTTCGGGATGTCAACGACAACAGGACCGGGACGGCCGGTCGAGGCAATGTGGAAGGCTTTCTTGATGGTCGACGCCAGATCCTTGACATCCTTGACCAGGAAGTTGTGCTTTACGCAGGGGCGGGTGATGCCGACGGTGTCGCACTCCTGGAAGGCATCCTGGCCGATGTACTGGGTCGGCACCTGGCCACACAGCACGACCATTGGAATCGAATCCATGTAGGCAGTGGCAATGCCGGTCACGGTGTTGGTCACGCCCGGACCGGAGGTCACCAGCGCGACCCCGACCTTCTGCGAAGAGCGCGAATAGGCGTCCGCAGCATGGACAGCAGCCTGCTCATGGCGGACCAGAATGTGCTTGACGTCCTCCTGCTTGAAAAGCGCATCGTAAATATGCAGAACGGAACCGCCGGGGTAACCGAACACATAATCGACCTTTTCTTCTTGCAGGCACCTGATTACAATTTCTGCACCGCTGATCATCATTCTTGAGCCCAAAAAAGCTGTTGCCTAAAAGGGCGTAACCTTAATCGACCGCCCATTTTCGGTCAAGGTTTCCTGGCATATCCACATATCGCTCAAGGCCTTTTGGAAGAGACAACCCTGGCATCACCCCAACAACTTTCCTGCTTTCTCGAATCGATTGAGCGCCGAGCCTTCAAGCAAGCGATGTTTGCCGTCCGTGACGAGGAGGCGGCGCTCGACATCGTGCAGGATGCCATGCTTAAACTCGCCGAAAAATATGGCGACCGGCCTGATGATGAGTTCCCGATGCTCTTTCAGCGCATCCTGCAAAACACAATTCGCGACTACTACCGGCGCAGCAAGGTCCGCTCGATGTGGACCACCTTGCTGTCGGCCTTCTCGTCGGACGAGGACGACGACCACGACCCGCTCGAAACGCTCGCTGCCGACGAGGATGAGGCCGGCCCCAAGACACCCGAAAGCAAGTTGTTGCAGGCACAAACCCTCAACCTGATCGAGGACGAAATAAAAAAGCTGCCGGCACGTCAACGCGAAGCCTTCCTCATGCGTTACTGGGAGGACATGGACGTCGCTGAGACCGCAGCGGCGATGGGCTGCTCAGAAGGCAGTGTCAAGACCCATTGCTCGCGTGCCACCCACACGCTAGCAACCGCCCTGTCGGCAAAAGGGATAAAGCTATGAACGAAGAACGTTACGCATATCGCGTTCGGCAAGCGCTGAACCACGGATTGAAGGATATTCCACCGGCCGCCTCCCGGCGCCTCGAAGCCGCGCGCCATCTGGCGCTGGGCCGGCAAAAACAGGCCGCCCCTCAAATGGCCTTGGCCGGCTTTGGTGGCCCATCCTTCCGTTTGGGCTCGCACGTTCCCTATCTGAAGCAGATTCTCGCCATTGCGGCATTGTTGCTCGGCATGTGGATTTCCTTCTACTGGCACAGCGTTCAATACGTCACTGCGCTGGAAGAAGTGGATAGCGCACTGCTCACCGATGACCTGCCCCCCGATGCTTTCCTGGACAACGATTTCTTCGAATGGCTATTAGACGACTCGCCGGAGGATTGATCCTCGCCCTTGGTCTGAATGCCGCCATCGCTGTCGAGCCGCCGACAACGGCGATTATCGGCACGCCGCCACAACCAGGCTGGAACCAGTTGAGCACCCAGCAAAAAACCATCCTTGCTCCACTGGCCAAGAATTGGGAAGGCATGGAGAACATTCGCAAGAAAAAATGGCTGGGCATTGCCGAGCGCTACCCCTCAATGAAACCCGACGAGCAACAACGCATGCAGGACCGCATGCGGGAATGGGCTTCACTGTCGCCTTCCGAACGCAACAAGGTTCGCGACACCTACAAAGATTTCAATCAGCTTCCGACTGAACAGAAACAGGTCGTAAAACAAAAGTGGGAGGCTTATTCGAACCTTAGCCCCGAGGAGCGACAGCGCATCCGCGAGTCCGGCCGCTCATCGAAGCTGCTGACCCCAAACGCGGCACTAACCACCTCCTCTGCGCCAAGCGGCGCTGAGCCCATGCCTCCCGTGCCACATTCCGCCGGCGCACAAAACCAATGACAACCGAACTACCGGGCCTCCGGCGACGCCTCGTCTGCATGCTATATGAAGGATTGGTCGTTTTTTCGATCTTGCTGATCGGCTTCCTTCTCCCCCAGGTCATGCTATCGGGTTTTGGCTGGGTCATCGGCGCCAAGGGGCTGTGGATTCACGTCCTGTTTTTACTGATGGCCTATTTTGTCTGGTGTTGGCTCAACGGAGGCCAAACGCTACCCATGAAAACCTGGAAAATGCGTTTGATCGACGAAAGCGGCCAGCCGTTGCGTCCGCTGCAAGCCATCCTGCGCTATCTCGCCGCCTGGCCCAGCATCCTGTTTCTGGGAATCGGCATCGTCTGGGCTCTACTGGACAAGGACAAGCAGTTCCTGCACGACCGAATCGCCGGTACCCGTATCGTTAGCGCCAGCTGATCAGCGGCGCTCGACCCACCACAACATCCCCATTGCAACGAGCAGGAACAGGGCAGACGGTGCCGTCGCGCTAACCAGCGGCGACCATGAGTTGATCGCCCCGAGGTTGGAGGACAGGCCATTCAACGCATAGAAGAGGATGCCGAGCATGACGCCGGCAAATATCTTCAAACTGACGCCGCCCACCCGGTTGTGCGAATACCCGAACGGTAGCGCGAGCGCGACCATTACCAAGGCAGCCAGGGGATAGAGCAACTTCTTCCAAAGCGCAATCTGGTAACGCTCCGTCTTTTGCTTGTTGTCGCTCAGGTGCCGGGTGTAGTTCAACAGCCCGATCAGCGACATACGCTCGGGAGAAACCATCAACGCCGCCAACAGGTTCGGCGTGACATTCGAGTGCCACTCGCCATCAGGACTGCTCTCAACCCGTGCCGAATCTCCCTCCAGAACGGTTTTGACGACATCCTGCAAAACCCATCGATCCGGCAACTGAAACTCTGCCTGACGCGCATCAGTCACCGACTCGAGTTGGTTGTCCTGGCTGAATTTGTAGATACGGACGCCTTGCAGGGGTGCATCGGGCATTGCATTACGAATGTTGATGAAACTACGCCCATCCTTGACCCACAGCCCGCTATCAAAACCGCTTTGGGCAATCACCGTGCTCATCGCCTTGGCCCTGATCTCCCTCCCCAGCCGCTCACTGAAGGGAACCAGGGCCTCGCCCACTACAAAGGTCAACAACGCCAACAGCAAGGCTGCCCTGAATAGGGTTTTCAGCAAGTCGCTCGTGGCGAGCCCGGAGGCTCGCAGAACGGTGATTTCCGAATGACGTGCCAATGTGGACAAGGCATACAGGGCCCCGATCAGCGTCGCGATGGGAATCAATTCGTAAATCAGGCCAGGCATACCCAGCGCAACGAACAAGGCAGCGTGAAATACCGTGTACCCGACCTTGCCGACACTGCGCAGCTCGTCGATGAAGTTAAAGAAGGCGAATAGCGCCAGAAAAGCGGCGAGCACAAGGAATATCGATGCAAATGTCTCGCGAATCAGATAGCGCTGATAGAGATTCAGGCGAAACATCAATGCCCCCAGCGCTGCCAAGGCATGCGCACAACGATCCGTTTGTAGAAAAGCGCCACCAGCGGCAAGAGCATCGCGACGTGAGCCGCCCAGACGCCCACCCAGAAAGACATCTTGCCTTGCGCCACCCAAGCCTGACTCACCGATAGCAGATTGTTGTAAATGGCGTAGATCAGGATGGCGATCAACATGTTGGCCGAACGCCCGGCCCGCGGATTCACATAGGAAAGCGGAATAGCGAGAAGACACAGGATCAATGCCGAAACTGGCAAGCCGATCCGCCACAGCAGTTCGCCGCGCGCGACATTGCTGTCGTCGAGAAGCAGTTCAGTGATCGGCATGCCCTTCGGCGACGGCGAGGATGAGTCTGGCTCACCGTCCTCGACCCGCGCCCGGTAGCGTTCGAACTCCATGACCTTGAACGCTGGACTACCCGGCTCCACCTCGTAACGCCGTCCACGCTCCAATACGACAAAGCGGTCGCCGTTTCCGGCTGTTTCCTGAAAGCCCGAGTCCGATACGATCACGCCGAACTTGCCTTCCTGATACGAAGCCACGAAGACGTTGCCGACATTGCTGCCATCGTCACCTACGCCCTCCACGAAAAATACCCGCTGTCCTTTCTTGACCTCCCTGAAAGCGCCGGGCGACACCTGCGAAAGTTCGCTGCGCGCGGAAAGGCGCTCACGGTACTCGGCCGAGCTGGAATTAGCCCAGGGAGCAAGAAAACCGGAAACCGCGGCAATCGCCAGAATGATCGGTATCGCGAAACGCAGCACCGGCATGATCCAGCCGGTGAGCGGCAATCCGGCAGAAAACCAGACCACCATCTCGGAATCCCGATAAACGCGCGACAAACTGAGCAAAATAGACACAAAAAGCGTCAGCGACAGCAAAACAGGCATGAAATTCAACGCCGCGAAACCCAGCAATGATGCTACCGCTTCCGGCGCAATGCGTCCGCCCGCCGCTTCCTTGAGCAAACGAATCAAATGGGTCGAGGTCAGAATAGCCAGCAGCGCAACGCTGATGCCGGCAGCTGCCTGGGCAAATTCGCGCCGGGCGGCGCGCTCGAATATCATGCTTTGACGAAACCGAAAAAATACGAGGATAATCCCTCGAATACTGATATTTCCTTGATCAGGAGCAGCTTGTGGAATTTAGCATAAAAAGCGGAAGCCCGGAAAAACAGCGCAGCGCCTGCGTCGTCGTTGGTGTTTTCGAGTCGAGGAAACTGACCCTCCCGGCAGAACTGCTCGACAACGCTTCCGGCGGCTACCTTGCCGATATCGTCCGCCGTGGTGATATGGAAGGCAAGGCTGGCAGCACACTGCTGTTGCATAACGTGCCGGCCACCCTCTGCGACCGCATCCTGCTTGTCGGGCTGGGCAAGGAAAAGGAATTTCGCGAAAAGGAATTCGCCAGCGCCATCCGTACCGCCGTCAAGGTGCTCAACGAAACCGGCGCCTTCGACGCCACACTGTTCCTGACCGAACTGCAGGTCAGAAAGCGCAGTATTGCCTGGCGTGTCCGCCAGACGGTGATCGCAGCGCTGGATGCCACGTACAAGTTCGACCAGTTCAAGAGCAAGAAGGAAGAAATTCGCCGCCCCCTGCGCAAGCTGACCATCAGTGTCGAACGCCGCAACGAACTGGCACCGGCCGAAGAAGGCATGCATCAGGGTCTGGCCATTGCCGAAGGTATCGCCCTGACCAAGACTCTTGGCAACCTGCCGCCCAACGTCTGCCACCCTGCCTATCTGGCCGAACAGGCCCGGACCATGGCCCAGACCCTCCAGCTTGACTGTGACGTGCTGGAGCGCGACGACATGGAAAAACTGGGCATGCATTCGCTGCTTGCCGTTGCCCGCGGTTCACACCAGCCGCCCAAGCTTATCGTGCTGAGCTACAAGGGCGCCAAAGCCAACGAAAAACCGATCGTCCTGGTCGGCAAGGGCGTTACCTTCGACACCGGTGGCATTTCGCTGAAACCCGGTGCCGAAATGGACGAGATGAAATACGACATGTGCGGTGCCGCCAGCGTGCTGGGAACGATGCAGGCTGTAGCCCGCATGGCACTACCGATCAACCTGACCGTCATCGTACCGGCCACCGAGAACATGCCGGGCGGCAACGCAACCCGCCCGGGCGACATTGTCACTTCGATGTCCGGACAGACCATCGAAATCCTGAACACAGATGCCGAAGGCCGCCTGATTCTGTGCGACGCGCTGACCTACGCCGAACGATTTGACCCGGACACCCTGATCGATGTCGCCACGTTGACCGGCGCCTGTGTCGTCGCCTTGGGCAACGTCGCCACCGGCCTGTTCGCCAACAAGGATGGCCTCGCACGCGACCTTCAGGACGCTGGCGACGAAGCCAACGACCGCGCCTGGCACATGCCGCTGTGGGACGATTACCAGGAGTTACTGAAGAGCCCCTTCGCCGACATGGCCAACATCGGCGGGCGTTACGGCGGCGCCATTTCGGCTGCCTGCTTCCTGTCGCGCTTCACCCGGAAATTCGACTGGGCGCACCTTGACATCGCCGGCACCGCCTGGAAATCGGGCGCCGACAAGGGCGCCACCGGACGCCCCGTGCCGCTGCTCACTCATTACCTGTTGCAACGCGCGGGCAAGCTCAATTGACCCAGGTTTTCTTCTACCATGGCTCCAGCGACCGAATCGCCGCCGCCTGCGCCCTGCTCAGCGGCGCATACGCCAAGAAAAAGCCGATGCTCGTATACGCGACGGAGCCAGAGGTGGCCGGCAGCATAGACCGCATGCTGTGGACGCATTCGGCGCTGAGCTTTGTGCCGCATTGCCGTGCCGACTCCCCCCTGGCCGCCGAAACGCCTATCCTGATTACTGACAACCTCGACAGCATCGCGCAGGATGAGCGCCTGATGAATCTGAGCCGGGACATCCCGCCCGGCTTCTCGCGCTTCGAGAGCCTGATCGAAGTGGTTGGCCAGGATGAGGATGACCGCAGCGCCGCACGCGACCGAGTCAAGTTCTACAAGGACCGCGGGTACGAAGTCCGCTACTTCGATCTCAGCGACCGCTAAGGAATACCCGTGCCCAGCCCCATCCTCGCCCGCGCCGACGCCCTGATGCACCGCAAGCGCCAGACCGAGGCCGAATTCGACGACGTACCGATTCTGACCGACAGCATCGACGATGAGGATGACATTCCGGTGCTGGTCGACGAGGCGCCCTTCGTTACCGAAGCTGACCCCTTCCCGGCTACGCTGTCGCAACCGGCTGCCGCGCTCGCTGCGGCGGGAGCCTCCACGCTTGAAGAGCCCGTCCTCGGTGCAAGCGACGCCCAGCCAGCGCAGACAGAAACCCATCACACCCCGGGCCCGGTGGACACTGACCTGCGCGAACAACTAGCCTGTGAATTGGCTCGCCGCGTCGAACAACGCCTAGCCGCCGAACTCCCGCGCATCATCGAGGCAACTGTCCGCGACTTTCTGGCCGAACAGGAAATGATTGCGGCCGCATCGCAACGCGACTGACATCGAACCAAAGCCGGGGCAGCGCTCCGGTATAATTGCGGGTTTCCCCTTTTCCGAGAAGTCCATGGAACTCGCCAAAGCCTTTGAGCCCGCCGATATCGAACGCCGCTGGTACCCCGCGTGGGAAGGTCAGAATTATTTTGCTGCCGGCGTAGACGGCAACAAGCAAGACAATTTCTGCATCCTGCTGCCGCCACCGAACGTCACCGGCACCCTGCACATGGGCCACGGCTTCAACCAGACGATCATGGATGCGCTGACCCGCTACTACCGGATGCGCGGCCATAACACGCTGTGGCAGCCGGGCACCGACCACGCCGGCATCGCCACGCAGATCGTCGTCGAGCGCCAGCTGGATGCACAAGGTATCAGCCGCCATGACCTCGGCCGCGAGAAGTTCTTGGAAAAAGTCTGGGAATGGAAGGAGTACTCCGGCGGCACGATCACCCGCCAGATGCGCCGCATGGGCACCAGCCCGGACTGGACACGCGAGCGCTTCACCATGGATGCCGGCCTCAACAAGGTCGTCACCGAAACCTTCGTCCGCCTCTACAACGAAGGCTTGATCTACCGCGGCAAGCGCCTGGTGAACTGGGACCCGAAGCTGCACACCGCCGTGTCCGACCTGGAAGTCGTTCAGGAAGAGGAAGACGGCTTCATGTGGCACATCCGCTACCCGCTGGCCGACGGCTCAGGTAGCCTGGTGGTCGCCACCACCCGTCCGGAAACCATGCTCGGCGACACGGCCGTGATGGTCCACCCGGAAGACGAGCGCTACAAGGCCATGATCGGCAAGATGGTGAAGTTGCCGCTGACCGATCGGGAAATCCCGATCATCGCCGACAGCTATGTCGATCTCGAATTCGGTACCGGCTGCGTCAAGGTCACGCCAGCGCACGACTTCAACGACTACGCCGTTGGCCAGCGCCACGGCCTGCCGATGATCTCGATCCTGACACTGGATGCCAAGATCAACGACAACGCGCCGGAAAAATACCGCGGCCTCGACCGCTTCGATGCCCGCAAGGCCGTCGTTGCCGACCTGGAAGCCCTCGGTATCCTGGAAAAGACCGACAAGCACAAGCTCAAGGTACCGCGCGGCGACCGCACCGGCGTCGTCATCGAGCCGATGCTGACCGACCAGTGGTTCGTCGCCATGTCCAAGCCGGGCGCCGATGGCAAATCGATCACCGAGAAGGCCCTTGAGGTCGTCCATTCCGGCGAAATCAAGTTCCATCCGGAAAACTGGGTCAATACCTACAACCAGTGGCTGAACAACATCCAGGATTGGTGTATTTCCCGCCAGCTGTGGTGGGGCCATCAAATTCCGGCCTGGTACGGCGTCAATGGCGAGGTGTTCGTCGCCCAGAACGAGGAAGAAGCCCGCAAGCAGGCCGACAAGGCCGGTTACGCCGGCCAGCTGACGCGCGACGAAGACGTGCTCGACACCTGGTACTCCTCTGCCCTGTGGCCGTTCTCGACCCTGGACTGGACCGGCGACGAAGCAACCGATGCCGCCAACCCGATGCTGCAACAGTACCTGCCCTCGTCCGTGCTGGTCACCGGCTTCGACATCATCTTCTTCTGGGTGGCGCGCATGGTCATGATGACCAAGCACATCACCGGCAAGATTCCGTTCAAGCATGTTTATGTACACGGCCTGATCCGCGATGGCGAAGGCCAGAAGATGTCCAAGTCCAAGGGCAACGTGCTCGACCCGATCGACCTGATCAACGGCATCGGCATCGACGCCCTGGTCGAGAAGCGCACCTTCGGCCTGATGAATCCCAAGCAGGCCGAGAGCATCGCCAAGAAGACCAAGAAGGAGTTCCCGGAGGGCATTCCGGCCTTCGGCACCGATGCGCTGCGCTTCACTTTTGCATCGCTCGCCAGCCCCGGCCGCGACATCAAGTTCGACCTGAACCGCTGCGACGGCTACCGCAATTTCTGCAACAAGCTGTGGAACGCCACCCGCTTCGTGCTGATGAACGTCGAAGGCCACGACCTGGCTCTCGAACACCAGCAAGGCGGCCCGGCCTGCGGCGGCTCGGCGCCGCTCGAATTCAGCTTCGCCGACCGCTGGATCGTCAGCCAGCTGCAGCGCGTCGAGAAGGAAGTCGAGCAGCACTTCACCGACTACCGTTTCGACCTGATCGCCCAGGCCATCTACAAGTTCATCTGGGACGAGTTCTGCGACTGGTACCTGGAAATCGCCAAGGTCGAGATCCAGACCGGCAACGATGCCCAGCAGCGCGGCGCCCGCCGGACGCTGGTGCGTACGCTGGAAGCCGTGCTGCGACTGGCTCATCCGCTGATCCCGTTCATTACCGAGGAACTGTGGCAGACCGTTGCTCCCATTGCCGGCCGCAAGACGCAGGAATCGATCATGCTCGCCGCCTACCCGTGTGCCGAGGAATACAAGATCGACGCCGCCTCCGAAGCCAAGGTCGATCGCCTCAAGGCGCTGGCCTACGCCTGCCGCAACCTGCGCGGCGAGATGGGCGTTTCGCCCGCCCAGCGCATGCCCTTGCTGGTGGCCGGTGGCGGCGCGGAGATTTCCGAGTTC
Organism: Dechloromonas sp. ARDL1; assembly: GCF_051122455.1. Taxonomy (NCBI): domain Bacteria; kingdom Pseudomonadati; phylum Pseudomonadota; class Betaproteobacteria; order Rhodocyclales; family Azonexaceae; genus Dechloromonas; species Dechloromonas sp. ARDL1. Next base: position 537,856 of record NZ_CP168939.1, on the reverse strand, counting down.
GCGCCTATTCTGCAAGCTCTGGGTAAGCTGTCCGAGGTACAAATCGTAGACGACATGCCGGCCGATGCCATGGCACCGGTCGCGGTAGTCGGCGAAACGCGCCTGATGCTGAAGGTCGAGATCGACGTTGCTGTCGAGAAGGAGCGCCTGAAGAAGGAAATCGAAAGGCTGGAGAAGCAGATTTCGATCGCCCAGGGCAAGCTCTCGAACGAAGGCTTCGTCGCCCGTGCCCCGGCCGCTGTTGTCGAACAGGAAAAACAGCGGGTAGCCGAATTCTCGGCGACGCTGGAAAAACTCAAACCCCAACTCGCCAAACTCGGCTGAACAAAGAGCGCCCATGCAAGATAACCGCAGTTTCTTCACACAGATCTTCACGACGCTGATGATCTTTTCCCTGGCCGTCGGTGCCAGCACGGTCGCATTCATCTACTCCTGGCCGTGGGAGAAGGCCAACCCCGAGTGGAAGCCGAATTTCCGTCTGGTCGCCCTCTGCGGCGAGAAGAAGGAAGCCTGCGGCATCAGCTACGGCGAACTGGACGAAGCAAAGGCAAAGGGACAGATCAGCCTGGAGATGACCGAGGCCGCCGGTGAGTTCGAGGAGCCCTTGAACTGGCTGAAATGGAGCAGGAACGACGGGGTCTATGAAGTCAAGGCTTCGTCCTGGCATTTCCAGACCAGCATCCGCTACAAGGTCGAGAAGGATGCGCCGGTCCTCGTTGCCGTTCAGGACGTCGATGTCGCCAAGGCATTCACCTATGGCATGGGCGCCGCCATGTTCCTGGTAATCGGCCTCAATCTGCGTCGTCTGCGCCGTTAAGCGCAACGCCAACGACTAATAAAAAAACGGCCGGTTCTCAAATCCGGCCGTTTTTTTTGGCCGGCCGCAAGCGAGCGGGCATCAGCCCACGCAGGGCGTTGCCAAGAAAAAAGTCGCCGCTCAGGTCGGCCGGATAAAGCACGGCCTCGCGCGCCCTGCCGCTGGCCAGCAATTCGGCCCGTAGCACACCCGGTAGCGCACCACACGCAAGCGGCGGGGTCAGCAACACGCCATCCCGCTCGACAAAGACGTTGCTACGCGCCCCTTCGGCGATCTCTCCGCGCTCATTGGTGAAAATCAGGTCGAATACCGGAGAATCGGCCGGCAGAGCGCGCAGAGCTGCATCGTACAAATGGCGTGCCGTTGTCTTGTGGAGACGCAGCGGATCACTGCTATCGATACGCTCTTCGGCCAGTTCGGCCAATCGCACAGAGGGCGGCGTATCGTCCAGTTCGACGGCCTGGATATCGATATCGCCCGCCTTGTCCAAGGTCAGGCGAACACGCCAAATGCCTTGCGAAGGGTGCATGCCCAGTTCGCGACACAGGCGCTGCTCGTCCAGCGGAAAGCCGAACCATTGAGCAGAACGACGAAGCCGCGCCAGATGGCCCGCCCACATCGGATAGACGCCGTTCTCACGACGCAAGGTTTCGATCAGCTTGAGGCCAGGATCGAGACTGCGCAGGAACTCGGCCTTCAGCAGACACTCTCGCCATTCGGCTTCAGGCAAGGAGTCGGCGACGATGCCACTGCCCACCCCCATTTTCCCCCGATGACCGCTTGCCAGCTCCAGCGTTCGAATCGCCACATTCAGCCGAAAATCGCCGTTCGGCGCCAGAAATCCGAGCGCTCCGGTATACAGGCCGCGCGCCCCCCCCTCCAACTCGCCGATGATCTGCATGGCGCGGATTTTCGGTGCGCCGGTAATCGATCCACAAGGAAAGAGCGCACGCAGGACGGCCTCGAAATTCTGCCGTCCAATCCGCGCCGATACCGCAGAAACCATCTGCCAGACCGTCGGATATGCCTCAATCCCGAACAGACGGTCGACCGACACACTGCCCGGCTCTGCCAGGCGGCCAAGGTCGTTGCGCAGCAGATCGACGATCATCAGGTTTTCCGCACGGTCCTTGACCGAATCGCGCAAGGTTTCGCTCGGCATGCTGCGCGGCGCGGTACCCTTCATCGGCCGCGTCAACAAACGCTCGCCGTGCCGCTCCAAAAACAACTCCGGTGAAAGTGAAACGAAGCCGCCCTGCGGGTTGCCGACAAAACAGCCGTAGCGCACCGGCTGGCGCTGGCGCAAATGCGCATATACGGCCAACGGCGACCCGAACCAGGAGAACTCCATCGGAAAGGTGAAGTTAACCTGATAGCAGTCACCATCGGAAATAAAGCGCTTGATCCCCGCGACGGCAAGTTGGTAGCCTGATTCATCCAAGGCCGGCGCGAGGTTGCCGATACCGGCGATATCATCAGCCCCCTCTGCGGCCAGCCATGCCTCTGCCTCGCCCCCCGACAACGCGAGGCGCTCGCGAAAGCGCCAAAACCGTGCGAGCACAGTCTCTCCTGGCTGCCACCCTGCAGGTGCCGAACGTGGCTCAAGCAAATATCCGAGTTCATACCCGATGGCCGCCACAGTCCAGCCGGTCTGTTCGCCGAGTAGCCGCATGGCCGAAACGAAGGAGTCGGCACAGCAAACCTCGAGGCAATCGATCAAGCCTTCGAAGCGCCAAGCGGCAGGTTCGCCCGCCGGCGCCTGCCTGTCTTCAAAAAATGCTGTGAATTCGGAGCTTATTTGCGCTTCAGGTAAAACTCGAAGACCCGGTTCTCTTCCTTCTGCTCAAGCAATTCGTTACCGGTCTGCTTGGCAAAGGCGGGAAAATCCTTCAGCGAGCCCGGATCGGTCGCCAGAACGCGCAAGATTTGGCCGGTTTCCATTTCAGCCAGGGTCTTCTTGGTACGGAGAATGGGAAGCGGGCAGTTCAGCCCCTTGACATCGAGATCGCGATCAAATTCCATGGTCATTCTTCGGATGAATTCAAGCCGCGATTCTAACCTTAATTGCGCTTTTCCTTGAGTTCATCGATCTGGCGACGCTTCATCTCACGCAGTCGGGCATCGATCGACGACATTTCGTAGAAATTTGCGTCCCCAGCCTTCTGCGCCAATTGCAACTGCTCGATGGCACCGGCAGTCTGCCCCTGCAGAATAAACACCTCGGCCAGCGCCCGATGCTGCATGGCACGCTGACCAAGTCCGGCGTAGCTCTCGGCGCGCAGTTTGTGCAATCGAACATCCTCGGGGTAGTTACGCAACTGCGCCTCGGCAAAACGCAAAGAATCGTCAAAGCGGCGCACCCCGGTCAGCGATGTCCCGAAGCCATAGACCAGTGCGAGATTCAGCGGGTAACGCACCATCGCATCGCGATAGATAGCCAGCCCTCCGGCCGTATCGCCTTGCGCCAGACGAATATCCGCCCGAAGATGCTCCAGCATGGCGGCCGTCACCTTCAGACGTCTGGCCGCCTCGACTTCCTTTTCCGCACCGCTCCAGTCGCGGAGCCGATAGCGGGCATAGGCCAGACCGTAGTGGATAGCTCCCTCGGAGGCGAATTTCTTCTCCTGGAGCAAAGCTTCGAAATCCTTGACTGCTTCGCGAGGCGTTCCCTGCATGGCCCTGACCTTGGCACGAACCAAGTGGAAATCGACGCTATCGACTACCTGGCGGTAAGGTACCGCCTGCTCGCGGTTCTGCATGTCGCTCAAACGTTCGCCCGACAGCGGATGGGTACGCAAGTAGGCGGTTGCGTTGTTCTCGTAGAGACGAACCGCCTGCTGCAAGCGCGCAAAGAATGCAGCCATACCGCGCACGTCGAAACCGGCCTTGCGCAAAATGTCAAAACCCTGACGATCAGCCTCACGTTCGAAATCACGGGAGAAGGCCAATTGCGCCGAGATCGCGCCAGCCTGCGTACCGGCAATCGCCGCTCCCGCCACCTGTCCGCTCGAACGCGCAGCCAGCAACGCCAGGGCCATCGCCACCATGGAAGCCATGCCGATCTGTTTCGATTGGTATATCTGGCGGGCAATGTGGCGCTGGGTAACGTGGGAGATTTCGTGACCAAGCACCCCAGCCAGCTCCGATTCGGTCTGCGACGACAGGATCAGGCCCGTATGCACGCCGATATAGCCGCCGGGCATTGCGAAGGCATTGATATTCGGATCATTGATGGCGAAGAAGGTAAATCCGAAACCGGGATCATTACTGACTGCCGCCAGACGCCCACCCAATTGATTGAGATAGGTTTCGATATCGGCATCGTCGAGATAAGCCGGTTCCCGCCAGCGAATATCATGCATGATCTGCATACCGATCTTCTTCTCGGTACTCAGCGAAAACTCACTGCTCGCGATGTCGCCCAGCTCCGGCAACTCATCGGCCCGGGCAGGCTGGATAGCCAGGGAACAAGCAAGAGTCAGGGCGACGAATCGTTGGGTCAGACGCATGGTGCTATGATAGCGCAGCCTTCAATATCGCCATCCGGCGGATAGTAACCAAACGTAACGCTCGTGACCGACTCCACACTGACTCATTTCGATCATGCCGGCCAGGCCCACATGGTCGACGTCGGCGCCAAAGCCGAAACCGCCCGTATTGCCCGCGCCGCCGGCAGCATCTTCATGCGCCCAGAGACACTGGCCCTGATCCGTAGCGGAACGAGCAAGAAAGGCGACGTGCTGGGCATTGCCCGCATCGCCGCCATTCAGGCTTCGAAGCGTACCGGCGACCTGATCCCGCTGTGCCATCCCATCGCGCTGACACGCGTCGCGGCAGATTTCACCATCGATGAACAGCAGAGCGCGATCCACTGCGAAGTGACCGCCGAGTGCTTTGGTCGTACCGGTGTCGAAATGGAGGCACTGACCGCCACCTCCGTCGGCTTGCTGACCATTTACGATATGGCCAAGGCCGTCGATCGGGGCATGCGCATCGAGAATATTCGCCTGCTGGAAAAATCCGGCGGCAAATCGGGCCACTGGCTGGCCGAACAATCACGCTGAAACCATGCTTGAATTACGCAGACAATTCCTCAAGGGAGGCCTGTCGGCAGCCCTGCTCACACCGCTGCTCGGCACCGGCCTACTAACGCCCACCCGCGTTCTCGCTGCCGACTGGAACAGGCCCGCCTTCACCGCCCGCAATGTCGGCGATGCGCTGAAAGCCTACGGCAGCGCCAACGCTGCCGAAAGCCGTGACATCCTGATCAACGCGCCAGAGATCGCTGAAAACGGTGCCAAGGTCGAGATCGAGATTACAAGCAATATCGCCAATACACGCAGCCTGGCGGTATTTGCCGACAAGAATCCGATGCCGCTCTGTTCGTCCATCGAGTTCTCAGGTCCCGTTCTTCCCTATCTGCGCGAGCAGCTCAAGCTATCGGAGACCACGCGTATTCGCGTCGTCGCGAAGACTGCAGAAGGAAAATTCCATGTCGCCTTTCGGGAGATCAAGGTGACCCTCGGTGGTTGCGGAGGCTGATCATGGGTGAGCAAATCAAGATTCGCGCGCAAAATCAGGGTGAAACCACCGACATACGGATACTGATGCAGCATCCGATGGAAACCGGTCAACGCAAGGATGACAAGGGACAGATTTTCCCCGCCCAATTCATCCAGACGTTTACGGTCAGCCTGAACGGCAAGGTCATCATTGACGGCCAACTCAACACCTCGGTCTCGAAGAACCCGCTCTTTACGTTCAAGGCGCGCGGCATCAAATCTGGCGACAAACTCAGCGTCGCATGGACAGACAATACAGGCGACAAGCGACAGGACGAAATCACAGTCTCCTGACAACCTAAACCGCAGGAAACAGACGAAAAAAAGCCCGCCTGGATCAGGCGGGCTTTTTAATTATCTTGGGATCCGAGTCAAACGCCCTGGATATTGGAAGCTTGCTTGCCCTTCGGGCCCTGGACGACGTCGAAGGAAACCTTCTGGCCTTCCTTCAGGGTCTTGAAGCCATTCATGTTGATGGCGGAGAAGTGGGCGAAGAGATCTTCGCTGCCGTCATCCGGAGTAATAAAGCCAAAGCCTTTGGAATCATTGAACCACTTAACGGTACCGAGTGCCATGTTTGCTACTTTCTTACAAAAATCGAACAAATTTCCGGGTCTCCCCGACTCCCTGTTTGCGCTCAACGACCCGGTGCTCACGGCAATCCCGATACAGCTTGAAGCCAAACACAATGGCTTTCTACGCGACTTGAAATATGTCGTCAACAAGTTTCTATGCCGCAGCGCAGCATATTCCGGCAAGGGAATTGCTTGACTCAGACTGGAAATTGGCGGATTCAGCCTTATATGATGTATTGCACATTGAGTCGGACTGTATAGAATCGAATGCATGGCTACAAAGATTGGTGAAGGCGGACAGCTCGAGGCCCTGCGCAGCAGGCTGGGGCCGCCGAAGATGTACAAGGTAGTGTTGCTGAACGACGATTACACGCCGATGGATTTCGTCATCACCATTCTGCAGCGCTTTTTTTCTCTGGATACTGAACAAGCGACGCGAATCATGCTCAAAGTTCACAACGACGGAAGAGGGGTTTGTGGCGTATTTCCGCGCGACATCGCCGCGACCAAAGTAGAACAGGTACTTGCATTCGCTCGCCAGCACCAACACCCGCTTGCCTGCATCATGGAGGAAAACTGATGATTGCCCAGGAACTCGAAGTCAGCCTGCACATGGCCTTTGTCGAGGCACGTCAAAAACGCCACGAGTTCATCACTGTCGAGCATCTGCTGTTGGCGCTGATCGACAATCCCTCCGCTGCGGATGCCCTGCGTGCCTGCGGTGCCAAGACCGATACGCTGCGCAAGGACCTCACCAATTTCATCGACGAACACACGCCGACGGTATCCGGCGAGGACGACATCGACACTCAACCGACGCTAGGCTTCCAGCGCGTCATCCAACGCGCCATCCTGCACGTGCAATCATCCGGCAAGAAGGAGGTCAATGGCGCCAACGTGCTGGTTGCCATCTACGGCGAGAAGGATTCGCATGCCGTCTATTTCCTGCAAAAGCAGGGGGTGACGCGGCTGGACGTGGTCAATTTCATTTCGCACGGCATCAGCAAGGTGCCGCAACCGAAGGCAACCCCGGAAGGCGAGGTGGAAACCGAAGGCGAAAAAGCCGAAGCCGGCCCGCTTGAGCAATACACCATCAATCTCAACGCACTTGCCCTGCAGGGCAAGATCGATCCGCTGATCGGCCGGGACAAGGAACTGGAACGCGTGATCCAGACCCTGTGCCGCAGGCGCAAGAACAATCCGCTGCTGGTCGGCGAAGCCGGCGTCGGCAAGACCGCCATCGCCGAAGGGCTGGCGCGCAAGGTTATCGAAAACGACGTACCGGAAATCCTGGCCAAGGCCAATGTCTACTCGCTGGACATGGGTGCCCTGCTCGCCGGCACCAAGTACCGCGGCGACTTCGAGCAGCGCCTGAAAGCCGTGCTCAAGGCCTTGCAGGAGAATCCGAATGCCATCCTGTTCATTGACGAAATTCATACGCTGATCGGCGCCGGCTCGGCCTCCGGCGGCACGCTGGATGCGTCCAACCTGCTCAAGCCAGCGCTCTCCTCCGGCCAACTGAAGTGCATCGGTGCGACGACCTACACCGAGTTTCGTGGCATCTTCGAAAAGGACAGTGCCCTGTCGCGCCGCTTCCAGAAGATCGACGTCAATGAGCCGTCCGTCGCCGAAACCGTCGAGATTCTCAAGGGCTTGAAGGCGCGTTTCGAGGCGCATCACGGCATCAAGTACTCGGCCACGGCCATTTCGTCTGCCGTCGAATTGTCGGCTCGCTACATCACCGACCGTCACCTGCCGGACAAGGCGATCGACGTCATCGACGAAGCCGGTGCGGCGCAGCGCATCCTGCCCAAGTCGAAGCAGAAGAAGGTGATCAACAAGACCGACATTGAGGAAATTGTCGCCAAGATTGCCCGCATACCCTCGCAGCACGTGACGATGGACGACCGCAGCGCCCTGAAGAACCTCGACCGCGACTTGAAGGCCACCGTTTTCGGCCAGGACAAGGCCATCGATGCGCTCGCCAAGGCGATCAAGATGGCCCGCTCCGGCCTTGGCAATCCGGGCAAGCCGATCGGTTCCTTCCTGTTCAGCGGCCCGACCGGCGTCGGCAAGACGGAAGTCGCCAAGCAACTCGCCTACTTCCTGGGCATCGAGCTGCAGCGTTTCGACATGTCGGAATACATGGAACGCCACGCGGTATCCCGCCTGATCGGTGCCCCGCCGGGCTACGTTGGTTTCGACCAGGGCGGCCTGCTCACCGAGGCCATCACCAAGAAGCCCTACACGGTACTGCTGCTCGACGAAATCGAAAAGGCGCATCCGGACATCTTCAACATCCTGCTGCAGGTCATGGACCACGGCACCCTGACCGACAACAATGGTCGCAAGGCCGATTTCCGCAACGTGATCATCATCATGACAACCAATGCGGGGGCGGCCGACCTGCAGAAAACGAGCATGGGCTTCACCGCCTCCAAGCAGAACGGCGACGAAATGGTCGAGATCAAGCGCCTGTTCACGCCGGAATTCCGCAACCGCCTCGACGCGACCATTTCCTTCGCGCCGCTGGACCACGAGGTCATCCTGCGCGTGGTCGACAAGTTCCTGATGCAGCTTGAAGAGCAGTTGCACGAGAAAAAGGTCGAAGCAAGCTTCAGCGAAGCGGTCAAGGAAATGCTCGCCGAGAAGGGCTTCGATCCCTTGATGGGAGCCCGCCCGATGGCGCGTCTGATCCAGGACACCATCCGCTCGGCGCTAGCCGACGAGTTGCTGTTCGGCAAACTGGCCAACGGCGGCCACGTAATGGTCGATCTCGACAAGGACGGCAAGATCGCGCTGAACTTCGAGGAAGAAAAGGCCGAAGCAACCGTCTGACGATTGCCATCCGCCCCCAAAGCCGTGCAAGATTGCACGGCATTTTTTATTTCGAGGACTGCAGAATGAGCTTCAAAACCCCCGACCTGTGCGATGCTTTCGAAGCCGAACTGGGCAAGACCGTGCGCGTCGTCGCCCCGATGTTCCAGCGCTACGGCGGCAGAACCAGTTTCTCCGGCCAGATCGTCACCCTCAAGCTATTCGAGGACAACTCGCTGGTGCGCGAGGTATTCGGTGAAGACGGCAAGGGCAAGGTCCTGGTCATCGACGGCGGCGGCTCGCTGCGCTGCGCGCTGGTCGGCGACCAATTGGCCATCCTCGCCCACAAGAACGGCTGGGAGGGAGTGATCGTTTACGGCTGCATTCGCGATTCCGGCGACATCAACGGCATCGATATCGGTGTCCGCGCGCTGAATACCCACCCGCAGAAGACCCTCAAAAAGGGGATCGGCGACAAGAACGTGGCGGTCACTTTCGGCGGTGTCACCTTCAACCCGGGCGAATGGTTGTATGCCGACGAGGATGGCGTGCTGGTCGCCACCCATCCGCTTATTTGAATTTTCCCGTGGGCAGGGATGCCGAAAGGCACCCCTGCCCACGCATCCAATGATCAGCCCTCGAGCAACACCGCGCTATCGCAGCCGATGCGCAAGCCGCCCCAGTGGCGGCCATTGACCATGATCGGCAGATCGATTTCCGACAGGATTTCGCCGGTATCCCGAACATAGGTCTGCAGCAGGAGCGGCTTCAGGTTCTTTGCGGCGCGCTGGCCGGTCGGGTCTTCCCAGATTCGACGGGTACGGTTGCCGACCAGGTCGGCATCGTAATCGCCGGTCAGCGGCTTCGAGTATTTCAGGTGATGAACGGCCGCATAACCCTTGGTGTCGACGATCAGGGCAAAGATGCCCCCTTTGAGCAAAGCCAAGGTATCTTCCCCAAGCGGCCTGACATCACGCTCGAAATCAGCAGCATAGCTAACGTCGTATTTTTGTGGGTTGGTATTCGGAATCGGACGATAGTTCTGATCCCATATATTTACCCCCCGGGCTTCCAGCTGGGCCAACCTGCTCTCCATGGTCGCCAAGGCCTTGCGCGCCTGCTCCACGTTGTAGTCGAACACACCGCGGCCGATCTTGAACCGCGAAACCAGCTCCTGCACGCTCTCGGTCGCCGCGCTCAACTTGCCGGTCGATTGCTCCGAGGACTCCATACTCACCGCCACTTCGCTGGATAAGGCGTGCACCTGGACCACCGCCTCGTGCACCTGGCCATTGGTTGCCGACAACTCCTCCATCGCCGTCGCAATCTGATTGAGCTGATCGCCGGTCCGTTCGAAATCGCTGACCATGCGCTGGAATTCGCCCGACGAGCGTTCTACGACCTGGCGCGTCTGCTGAATATCGCTGTTGATCATCTCGTTTTCGCGCTGCGTTTCCTTGACCAGCGAAATCATGCCCCCGATGTTTTCATTGATTTCCTGCGTCGCCACATTGACCCGCTCCGCCAACTTCCGAACCTCGTCGGCCACCACGGCGAAACCGCGTCCCATTTCACCGGCCCGCGCCGCCTCGATCGCCGCATTGAGCGCCAGCAGATTGGTCTGGTCGGCAATATCCTTGATCAGTCCTGCAATCTGCCGAATGCTGTCGGAGCGCGTCGCCAGTTGATCGACGGTGCCGTTGAAACTGCTCAGCTTATCGCTGACCGCCTGCACCTTGATCACAATTTCATGCATCTCGTTCAGCGAATTCCGCGCTGAATCAAGATTCGAATCAGTGGAGTGGGATATCGTTTCAGCGGAAGCCGATACCTCGTGAATGGCCTGCGTCGCCTCGTTGCTGGCGCCAAATACCGCATCGGCAATTTCGCCCTGACGACTTGCCCGGGTCGCGGTCACCGCCACCGTCTTTTTCACCAGTACCGCTTCGCGTGCAATATTGACGCTCATCTGACGCACTTCGCTGATGATCTGGCGCATCTTGTCGGCGAACCGGTTGTAGGATTCGGCCAGCGTGCGCAGCTCGTCGTGGCTGATCGTTGGCAGGTTGCGCGAGAAGTCGCCTTCCCCGCGCGCAATCTCGTCGAAAATGGTTGAGATCAGGCGAATCGGGCGAAGGATCAAATACCGGATATAAACAATCTGCAGCACGTTCCACAGCAGCGCGGCCACCGTCAGCCCGATCATCAGCATCAACCCGCTATCCAAACTTGCCAAAACCCGCTGCAACGACTCCGGAGTGGCTCCGGAAGATTTCAGGGTATCGGTGACAACGTCTTTCTGATGGAAATAAATCCCCAAGTAGCCGACATCGATTACGAAGAGCAAAAGGAAGCTCATTAATTTCTTGGTCAGCGAATTCCAGAAAGTTCGCTCGTTCCAGTCATACAGTTGTCTCAGAATTTCCATATTAATAGTTGTTATTTATAAAATTCGACGGATTCAACACCCAATTTCGAGAACGGTCAAGGCAAGGCCTCCGCGCAAAATCGGGAAAAATTCCCGACATCCGAGGCAAAAAATGCTGCATTGCATTTCATCGAAGCAAGCAGCGTTTCACAATGCAAAATTTACACAACAACCCAATGATATAAAACAAAAAAATATTGTCTTATGTCTTATATAAGACTATTGCTGCTCTGCAGAAAAATATCTATACTTCTCCCATCGACGTTGTAACGGGCCTCCCGCCGCAACGCCGTCCCCCAAACCAAATCTCTTGAGGAATTCACATGAGCACTCGCGAACAGCAAATCGCCGCCCTCGAAAAAGACTGGGCTGAAAACCCCCGCTGGAAGCTCGTCAAGCGCGGCTACTCCGCAGCTGACGTCGTCCGTCTGCGTGGCTCCCTGCAGCCGGAATACACCCTGGCCCAGCGCGGTGCCAAGACCCTCTGGGAAAAGGTCAACGGCGGTGCCAAGAAGGGCTACGTGAATGCTTTCGGCGCCATCACCGCCGGTCAAGCCATGCAGCAGGCCAAGGCTGGTCTGGAAGCCGTTTATCTGTCCGGCTGGCAAGTTGCTGCCGACGGCAACACCTCCGAAACCATGTACCCGGACCAGTCGCTGTATGCCTACGACTCCGTGCCGACCATGGTTCGCCGCATCAACAACACCTTCAAGCGCGCCGATGAAATTCAGTGGTCGCGTGGCATCAACCCGGGCGACGAAGGCTTCATCGACTACTTCCTGCCGATCGTTGCTGACGCTGAAGCCGGTTTCGGTGGCGTTCTGAACGCTTTCGAACTGATGAAGAACATGATCGCCTCGGGCGCTGCCGGTGTTCACTTCGAAGACCAGCTGGCTGCCGCCAAGAAGTGCGGCCACATGGGTGGCAAGGTGCTCGTGCCGACCCGCGAAGCCGTTGAGAAGCTGATCTCCGCTCGTTTCGCTGCTGACGTCATGGGCGTTCCGACCCTGATCCTGGCTCGTACCGATGCCGAAGCCGCCAACCTGATCACCTCCGACTACGACGAGAACGACAAGCCGTTCCTGACGGGCGAGCGCACCCAGGAAGGTTTCTACCGCGTCAAGAACGGCCTGGAGCAGTCCATCTCCCGTGGCGTTGCTTACGCTCCGTACGCTGACCTCGTCTGGTGCGAAACCGGCGTGCCCGATATCGGCTTCGCCCGCGAATTCGCTCAAGCCGTTCAGGCCGCCTGCCCGGGCAAGCTGCTGTCCTACAACTGCTCGCCGTCCTTCAACTGGAAGAAGAACCTCAACGACTCGCAGATCGCCTCCTTCCAGGAAGAACTGTCGGCACTGGGTTACAAGTACCAGTTCATCACCCTGGCTGGTATCCACGTCAACTGGTACAACACCTTCAAGTTCGCCCACGCTTACGCTCGCGGCGAAGGCATGAAGCACTACGTGAACATGGTTCAGGAACCGGAATTCGCTGCCCGCGAAGATGGCTACACCTTCGTGTCGCACCAGCAAGAAGTCGGCACCGGTTACTTCGACGAAGTCACCACCGTCATCCAGGGCGGTTCCTCCTCCGTCAAGGCCCTCACCGGCTCGACCGAAGAAGAGCAGTTCCACTAATCGGACTTTACGATTTAGGCATCTCGCTGCCCTACCCGGCAGCGTTCATAGACCGGCTCCCACAAGGGGCCGGTCTTTTTTTTTCGACAAGCGCAGCACACGCCGAACATCAATCAACAATATCGACAAAAACAATAAACTTGCCAGACTCACCCCATCAAGGTAGTCTTGTCTTCAAATAGCCGGTGCCGGTGCGCCAAGGCAAAACTATCGAAGGGGAGTCTGTGATTCGCTGGCATGCCCGAGCAAGAAGCCTGTCCCTGCAGAACCGTATCACGCTGGTAACGCTGCTTGTCTTCCTTCTGGGCATCTGGACGGTGACGCTCTATGCGACCCGCAGCCTACGCGACGATTTCATACGGGTCATCGGGAATCAGCAGTATTCAACCGTTTCGACCCTGGCATCCCAACTCAACGACGAACTGGCGGATGGACTCGCGCAACTGGGGCACATGGCCGGCGAGATCGATCCTGAGCTTTTACAATCGCCACAACGCCTGCAGGACTACCTGGTCAGACATTCCGAGCACATTCGTCCCTTCAACGGTGGCCTGCGCGTATCGGACCATGATGGCAGAACCCTGGCCAGCTTTCCCTACTCGGAAGATCGCATCGGTGTTTCCTATGCCGACCGCGACTACATGATTTCCGCACTCAAGGACGGGCGCCCCAATATCGGCAAACCGGCCATTGGCAAGATCCTCGGCACGCCGGTCATCGGCCTGGCCTACCCAATCAAGTCGACGAGCGGGCAGACGATTGGCGCCGTCGTCGGCGCGATCATTCTCGGCGACTCCAGCATTTTCCAGAAGATAGTCAAAACCCGCTACGGGCAGACCGGCGGCTATCTGATCATCGCCCCACGACACCACATCGTGGTCGCCGGCACCGACAGCGGCAGGAACATGACGCCGACGCCGCCGCAAGGCGCCAACATCATGAACGATCGCTATGTTGCCGGCTACGAAGGCTACGGCATTGCCCTGAATTCACGGGGTATCGAGGAGATTTCGGCCGCCAAGCGCATCCCGGTGGCGGACTGGCTGCTGGTCAGCGTACTGCCGACAGCTGAAGCCTTTGCCCCACTAAGCGCCCTACAACAGCGCGTGTTGATGTCTGCCCTGTTGCTCAGCATGCTGGCTGGTGCGCTGGCCTGGTGGCTAGTCCGCCGAACGCTCCGCAAGCAGTTCGCCCCCATGCTGGCAGCCACCGAAGCACTGACCGACATGAGCTCCCACAACCACATTGCCGATCAGCCACTCGATGTAAAGCGACAGGACGAAGTCGGCCGCCTGATCGGCAGTTTCAACGTACTCCTCGACTCGCTGCGTCAACGCGAACTGGCTTTGAAAGACAGCGAGCAACACTATCGAACCCTCGCCAACGGGGGGTCGGCGCTGATCTGGACATCGGGCACCGACAAGCAGTGCAACTACGTCAACGAGCCCTGGCTTCGCTTTACCGGACGCACGCTGGAACAGGAAACCGGACAAGGCAGGATGGAGGGAATACATCCTGACGATTTCGCACAATGCCAGGAGCGCTTCACCAGCCACTTCGAGCGCCACGAGGCATTCAGCATGGAGTACCGCTTGCGCCATGCGAGCGGAGACTATCGCTGGATACTCGACGATGCCGCCCCACGCTACGACAGCGACGGTAATTTCATCGGTTACATCGGCTTCTGTCATGATATTACCGAGCGTAAACTGGCCACCGACGCCCTGCTCCGGGCGGCCAGCGTCTTTTCCCATGCACGCGAAGGCATCGTGGTCACCAGCACCGATGGCACGATCGTCGACGCCAACGAAGCGTTCACCCGGATCACCGGCTTCACCCGCGAGGAAGCCATCGGCCGTAACCCCAATATCCTGCGCTCGGGGAGTCAGCCGCCGGAATTCTACGAATCGATGTGGAAGCAGCTTATCGAACAGGGGCACTGGACCGGCGAGATATGGAATCGACGGAAAAACGGCGAGGTTTATGCCGAACTGCTGACCATCAGTTCGGTCTGCGACTCCAGCGGCAAACCGACGAACTACATCGGCCTGTTTTCCGACATCACGGCCCAAAAGGAACACCAGCGCGAACTCGAATCCATTGCCCACTATGATCCACTCACCGGCCTGCCCAACCGTGTGCTGCTGGGCGACCGGCTACGCCAGGCCATGCGGCAATCCGAGCGCCGCAATCTCCTGCTGGGAGTTGCCTATATCGACCTGGACGGCTTCAAGTCGATCAACGATAACTTCGGACACCAGACCGGCGACCAATTCCTGATTGCCGTCGCCCAAGCCATGAAAGATGCCCTGCGGGAAGGCGACACGATCGCCCGCCTGGGTGGAGACGAATTCGTCGTCATCCTCCTCGACCTGCCATCGCACCAGATTGCCGCGCCGCTCCTCGAACGCCTGCTCGCTGCGGCGGCCCGCCCCATCCACCTCCATGGCACGGGGCACCGGGTATCGGCCAGCATCGGCGTGACCTTCTACCCGCAGTCCGAACCGGCCGACGCCGACCAACTGCTGCGCCAGGCCGATCAGGCCATGTACCAGGCCAAACTCGCTGGCAAGAATCGTTACCATTTCTTCGACATCGAGCAGGATCGCAGCACCCGCGGGCGGCATGAGAGCATCGAACGTATCCGCGAAGCCATCGATAACGACGAATTCACGCTTTACTACCAACCCAAGGTCAACATGCGCGACGGTAGCCTGGTTGGCACCGAGGCCCTGCTACGCTGGCGCCATCCGGAACGCGGCATGCTGCTGCCCGCCGAGTTCCTGCCGGCCATCGAAGAGCATGCGCTGGGAAAAGTACTGGGGGAATGGGTCATTGCCCAGGCGTTCGCTCAGATCAGCCGCTGGCAAAAACTCGGCCACGCAATTCCGGTCAGTATCAATGTCGGCGCCTACCAGTTGCAACAACCCGATTTCGTGCAGCGCCTGAGCACGGCGATGGCCTTGCATCCGGAGGTCTCGCCTTCGCTGCTTCAACTCGAGGTGCTGGAAACCAGCGCACTGGAAGAACTGGCCCACGTATCGAAAGTCATCGCCGAATGCCGCCAACTCGGCATTCATTTCGCGCTGGACGATTTCGGAACCGGCTATTCCTCGCTCACCTACCTCAAACGCCTGCCGGCCCAAGCCCTCAAGATCGACCAGAGCTTCGTCCGTGACATGCTGGACAACGCCGACGACCTTGCCATCCTCGAGGGCATCATCGGCTTTGCCCATGCCTTTGCACGCGAACTGATCGCCGAAGGCGTTGAAACCGAAGCACATGGCGAGTTGCTGCTGCAATTGGGGTGTGAACTCGGCCAAGGTTTCGGTATCGCCCAGCCCATGCCCGGTAACGATATGCCCACCTGGGTCGGCAGCTGGACGCCACCTGCTGCCTGGACAGCCGCCCGGCGCATTGGACGCGACGCACTGCCAGCCCTGTACGCGATGGTCGAGCACCGCTCCTGGATACGTCAGGTCACCGCCTACCTGAGCGGCCAACGCGACACACCACCCGATCTCGACCCGGGACTATGCCGCTTTGGCAGTTGGCTAGGCAGCCGACTGGTCAAGGCAACCCCGGAGGAGATTATCGAAATCACTGCCGCAAGCAATCTGCACGAACAAGCTCACCGTCTGGCGCGGGAACTGATCTCCGATTACCGTCATGGTCAACGCGCGGACATCGGCAGCCGACTCGCCGAACTCGAACATTTGCGCGATGCGCTCACCCGGAGTCTTTTCAGTTTCTGCAACGAAACCGCTGATAACCGGCCTGCTCCGGCCCTAAAAACGCCCTATCAGGCCAGACCGTCCCTCCGCCCGACCCACGCACCACGACGAAACGAGCGAAAACGGCGCACCACGGAGCAGCCCAACTAAGAAGCGCTAACAAAACGAAGCGCAGCGCTCCTGATCAAGAATACCGACACCCACAGGAAATCCGCTTGGGGGCGCAACAACACCAGGATCATTTTGTCAGCGCGTCTAAACCGAAGGTCTGCTCAACATCCAGCCCAGCACCACAACAGCGATACACGGCGGCAGATAACGCCACGGCTCAGGCAAACCGTACCAGCCCCCAAACGCACTGATGCCCATCATGATTGCCGCCGCCCATTTGGCGGCAACCGGAATCGCCCGATGATCGCGCCAGGCACGGATGGCTGGGCCGGCCTTGGGATGCGCCAGCAGTTTTTCCTCCCACTCCGGATGGGAGCGAGCAAAGAACCAAGCCGCCAGTATCAGGAAAGGCGTCGTCGGCAACAGCGGCAGGAAGGCCCCGATCACACCGAGGACGACGGAAAGCGCCCCCAGCGTGCGATAGACGGGCGTCTTCATCAGCGCAGTTCCCAATAGCTGGGCCGGCTGTAGTTGTCCTTGAGCAGGTCGATGAAAAGCCTGACCCGCAGCGGCAGATGGCGGCGCTGCGGAAAGACCGCATAAATGCCCATCGGTGGCGCCTGCCAGGCATCGAGAACCGAGGTCAGCCGTCCTTCCTTGAGGTCGCGCCCAACCTCCCACAGCGAACGCCAGGCCAGCCCGCGCCCGGCCAGCGCCCACTCGTGCAACACGGCGCCATCGTTGCACTCAAAGCTGCCACTGACCTTGATGGTTTCCGTTTCCCCGCTATCCGGATGACGAAATATCCAACCTCGCTGCTGGCCGAGCGACAAACAGTTGTGTCCGGCCAGATCGGCTGGCGAGCGCGGCACCCCATGCTCGACCAGGTAAGCCGGGCTGGCTACCACCATGCGGCGCATCTCGCCCAGACGCACACTGATCAGGCTGGAATCGGTCATTTCGCCAATACGGACCGCACAATCGATATTTTCGTTGATCAGGTCGACCAGGCGGTCGCTCAGATTGAGATTGACCCGTACCTCCGGGTTAACCTGCATGAAATCGCCAACCAGCGGCGCCACATGCTGCCGCCCAAAGCCGGCAGGGGCAGATACCTTCAGATAGCCGCTGGCTTTCAGGCCACCGAGCGAAACCGCCGCCTCGGCATTGGCCAGGTCGTTGAGCAGTTTTTGGCAGTCTTCCAGAAAAGCTTGCCCTTCGAAGGTCAATGTCAGCTTGCGCGTGGTACGCACCAGCAAGCGCACGCCCAGCCGCGCCTCCAGCGCATCGATGCGGCGCCCGATGATCGCCGGTGTAACCCCCTCGACCCGCGCCGCCGCGGACAAACTCCCCCGGGTTGCGACACTGGCAAAGGCTTCGATCTGCTTGAGGCGGTCCATTTAATACTTTAAGTAAAAGATGAAGTGATTTTAGCCGTCTTTCAAGTCTTATAGAAGACTCATAGAATGCATCCCATCGCAGTATCCGAAACCTTCTTTTTTCAGGAGTTCCGCATGGCCCTCAATCTGCCCGCCGGTATGCAAATTACCGCCCCCGTGAAGCCCGAATGGGAATCCATTCTGACGACCGAAGCCCTCGAATTCGTCGCCAAGCTGCACCGCGCCTTCGAAGGCCGTCGCCAGGAACTGCTCAAGGCCCGCGTCGAGCGCCAGGCCCGCATCGACGCCGGCGAAATGCCGGACTTCCTGCCGGAAACCAAGCACATCCGCGAAGGCGACTGGAAGGTTGCCCCGGTGCCGGCCGCGTTGCAATGCCGCCGCGTCGAAATCACCGGCCCGGTCGAAGCCAAGATGATCATCAACGCCTTCAACTCGGGCGCTGACTCCTACATGACCGACTTCGAGGATTCCAACAGCCCGAACTGGGAAAACCAGATCCAGGGCCAGGTGAACCTGTACAAGGCCATCCGCCGCGAACTGTCGTTCAAGAACGAAGCCGGCAAGGAATACAAGCTGAACGACAAGATCGCCACCCTGCAGATCCGTCCGCGCGGCTGGCACCTCGACGAAAAGCACGTCCTCGTTGATGGCCAGCGCGTTTCCGGCGGCCTGTTCGACTTCGGCCTGGTCTTCTTCCACAACGCCAAGGAGCAGATCGCCCGCGGCGCCGGCCCGTTCTACTACCTGCCGAAGATGGAAAGCCACCTCGAAGCCCGCCTGTGGAACGACGCCTTCGTCATGGCGCAGGACCACGTCGGCCTGCCGCAAGGCACCATCAAGGCCACCGTGCTGGTCGAAACCATCCTCGCCACCTTCGAGATGGAAGAAATCCTGTACGAACTGCGCAACCACTCCGCCGGCCTGAACGCCGGTCGCTGGGACTACATCTTCTCCTGCATCAAGAAGTTCAAGAAGAACAAGGACTTCTGCCTGGCCCAACGCGGCGCCATCACCATGGAAGTGCCCTTCATGCGCGGCTACGCCCTGGCCCTCGTCCAGGCCTGCCACAAGCGTGGCGCACCGGCCATGGGCGGCATGTCGGCCCTGATCCCGATCAAGAACGACCCGGTCGCCAACGAAAAAGCGCTGGCCGGCATCCGCCACGACAAGACCCGCGACGCCAACGACGGCTTCGACGGCGGCTGGGTGGCCCACCCGGGCCTGGTGCCCATCGCCATGGAAGAGTTCGTCAAGGTGCTCGGCGACAAGCCGAACCAGTTCGAGAAGCAGGTTGAAGGCAAGTTCGGCCCGGAACAATGGCTCGACTTCCGCCCGACCACCCCGATCACCGAAGCCGGCCTGCGCAACAACATCAACGTCGGCATCCACTACCTCGGCAGCTGGCTGGCCGGCAACGGCTGCGTGCCCATCCACAACCTGATGGAAGACGCCGCCACCGCCGAAATCTCCCGCTCGCAAGTCTGGCAGTGGGTGGTTTCGCCGAAGGGTGTGCTCGACGACGGCCGCAAGGTCACCGTTGAAATGGTCCGCCCGATGATCGCCGAGGAACTGGCCAAGGTGAAGGCCACCGTCACCGCCCAGGGCGAAGATACCGCCTCCTACGACCAGGCCGCCGAAATCTTCGACCGCATGTCGCTGACCCCGGATTACCCGGAGTTCCTGACCCTGCCGCTGTACGAAGCGATGGCCTAAAAAAATACGAAGTGGAGAGAGACTTGACGCCGGGGCAACCCGGCGTTTTTTTATGCCTGGAAGCGACTGCTGCGGTGCACTGCCCGTTTTGGGCAAAAACCGTTTCCTGACTCTTCCAAGAACTACTCCACTGAAAATCTGGAAAGATAGGCCAGCGTCCGGTTGTCCGCTACTTCGTCATGGGGAATCAATAGATAACGCCACGGTTTACCGCCCACGGCTTTACCGTAGTCCGAGGCGTGAGCACACCACCTTGCAGCTGCAGCGGCTTTCGCCAACACTTCCTCGGAAGCTAAATCCCCCCGAGCTTTGGTCTCGCACATCAGAATCTCGTTAGCCGTTTCCGCCACAAAATCCGGCACGTACTCCGGTTGCTCAGCCCCCAAGCGATAAAAAATCTGAAACTGCCCCTTGGCCGGTTTGAACCACTTCGCGGCTTCCCGCTCCAGAATCACCGCAAAGCGCCGTTCGGTATCGGAATCGAACTTCTGCAGCGGATACAGACACTTTTCAAAGCCGCCAAAGAGCATCTGCTTGATCTTGCCGATCTCAGCGACCGTATCGCGAAAATAATGAATTTCTCCGGCCGTCGCCGAGTAGCTGCACGACTTGATGGCAGTAAAACCGCGTTTGACCTCTGCCACATAGCCAACAGAACCTTCATCGAAATGATCCAGCATTTGCGCGTGGATATTGTCGGAAATCAGGCGACGATATCCATCCAGCACATTGCGTAACTCATCGTCCGAAGCCAGTTTTTCTCGCAACGCCGCAACCGCCTGCCCCGCCAGGTCATACAGCAACTCGGCATGACTATCGTAGTCAATGTCATCGAAATCCATCAAACCATGGACGATGTAATCTTCCGGGCGCTGCTCGACAATACCAGCCTGTGCCGCCAGTGTTTCCTGGGCATGGTTATGCAGATTCTGAATCAGAATATCCCGCTCGCCCGGTTGCAAGCTGGCAAAACCTCTCGTATCCAGCGAAAACGGCCGAAATCCCCCGACGACCTCCCCGGTCGGCACCACAACAATACGCGGAATGTCGATGGATCGCTCCACCACTGACTGAATCGTTTGAGCAACGATCGCCGCCACATCCACCGGCGTTTCTTCCGGCAACAAATCCCCCTGGGCCGGGGCCATTTGCTGACGCACCGCAGCCACGATTTCAGCCTGAATCGGCGCATTCAGCAAAGCGCCGCTGGTCGGCGCCAAATCGCGGCGAATCTCATAGCTTGCGGCAACCTGCCGAGCCAAACGCACCACTTCCATTTCTCTTGAGGTCGTATAAACCGGCTGCCGGATTTCCATTCCGGGCACGCCTGGCAGCACAGCCAAGCCCAGCTCGACATCGGCCAATGACGGCACATCGATGCTCACCTTGCGCGCATCATCTTCCGGCGCATCCAGAATCAATTGCTGCAGCCTGATCGTCGAATCGGGTCGATTCGCCTCGTCGACGATCTCCTGAAAGCGATCATGGGCAACGATATTCAATCGATCCACCGCCGCCACGCCGGTGCGCTGACCATACGGCAAACGCAGGCCGCGCCCGATTGACTGCTCGATCAAGGTCCGCGCATTGGCGGCCCGTAGCGGCACGATGGTGTACAGATTGGTCACATCCCAGCCTTCCTTCAGCATGTTGACGTGAATCACAATCTCCGTCGGCTCATCGACGCTTTCCACCGCCAGCAAGCGGCTAACCATCTGCTCCTCATCCACCCCCGATTTGCTGCTATCGACCTGGATCACCTTGTCCCGATAACGTCCCTCGAAAAACTCGGCAGACTGGATCAAATCCAGCAACTGGCCGGCATGTGTCGTATCCCGCGCAATCACCAGCATGAAAGGCTTCACCAAACGCACGCCGTTCTGGTGGGCGTAGGTAGTCAGCTCCACCTTGGTTGCTTCGTGCAAACGCACCCCGTCTTGCAGCTTGATGCGCTCCAGCGCATCTGCCGGGTATTGTGCGGGATTGAAATTGCGCTGCGTCACCACGGCGGGAGATTTCACAAACCCATCGTCCAGCGCCCGCGCCAGCGGATAATCGACCACCACGTTGCGGAACGGCACCGGCCCTTTGGCACTCTCGACAAAAGGCGTCGCCGTCAGCTCCAAACCCAAAATCGGCTTGAGTTCGTTAATTGCCCGCACCCCAGCGCTCGCCCGGTAGCGATGTGACTCATCCATCAACAAGACCAAATCGGGCAAGGCCGCCAGATAGTCAAAATAGCTCTGACCGATATACTCGGAAAGCCGCTTAATGCGCGGGCTCTTGCCGCCGCGCACCTCCGAATTGATCTTGGAAATGTTGAAGATGTTAATCGTCACCGGCGACAGCAACCCACCCTGCAAATTCGCCCCGCGCTGCTCGTAGTTATCGCCGGTGATGATCTCCGGCGGCGACACCGCAAACTCGGCGACGCCTTTGAACACATACTTCGGCGTATTCGGCGTGAAATCGGCAATCAGCTTATTGTAGATGGTCAGGTTCGGCGCCATCACGAAAAAATTCTGAATACCATGCGCCAGATACAGGTAGCTGATGAAGGCGCCCATCAGGCGCGTCTTGCCCACGCCGGTCGCCAGTGCGAAACAAAGCGAAGGAAATTCCCGGTCAAAATCCTTGAGCAACGGAAATGCGGCCTGCATTTGCGCCAGAAGCGCCGGCAAATCGCGCTCACCATGAGCCAAAGTATCTGGCGCCACGGCGATGGCCCGCGCCAGTTGTTCCAGCGACTCCCGCTGCGGCGCACGCAGGCTCAGGCGTCCCGACAGGGAACGGACGACTTGTTCTGCGCTCATGGGCGTCCTCTTTGTATTTGATGCAAACAGGCAGACCGGGTTATCCAGGAATCTCGAATAACTGACCGCTTCATCTCCCAACGCTTATTCATTCCCCGTCCCCTGCTTTCTTCTTTGGCAAGCGCTTTCGGCTCTTTTCCAGTTGTTTGACCGGCTGTGCAATCGCCGCCTCAAAATCCTTTTCGACCCGCCCCGGCAAAGCGCCGATCTGCTGCTGATACTGCGCAAACGCCGCCTGTGCCTTGATCAACGCCGCTTCGGCGGAAACCGAGCCCGCATGGGTCAGGATGTCCTTGCGCGTCAGGCGCAAAAAATCGTCGAGCTGCGTACTCCAGTCGCGCATCGTCATCGGCTGCCGTGCGCTGGCCTGCAACTCGGCCACTTCGATATAGGCGGTGACGATGCGGTTCAGCGTCTCCAGCTCCCCTGCATCGAGATAGTTCTTGGCGCTGGCCACATCTGACTTGCGCACTGGCCCGCCACGCGAGGCTGCAGCCCAACTGGTCAGCCCCATGTTCGGCGCCTGAGCATCGGCACGCAACGCAATCAATTCGGCAGCCGTATGCCCATGAGCAGCCCAGTGCATCTTGTTTTGCACGGTTGCGAAAAACTGCCGCGAAGTTTCCGTATTCGGGTCGTAATCAATGCTGGTCGCGTAGATGTCCAGCACCTTGCGCCAAAACGCCTTCTCCGACGAACGGATGTCGCGGATGCGCGCCAGCAGCTCCTCGAAATAGCCGCCGTCCTGGTCGTCCTTGAAACGCTCGTTATCCAGCAAAAAGCCTTTGTGCAGATAGGCCTGCAATTGTTCAGTCGCCCAGCGCCGAAATTGCGTCCCCCGGTGCGACTTCACCCGGTAGCCAATCGCCAGCGCCATCTCCAGACTGTAGTGCTTCAGGCTCCGGCTAACCTGCCGCCCACGCTCTTCGCGAACTTGTAAGTACGGCTTACAAGTTGCCTCTTCCCCTAACTCACCGCTGTTGTAGATGGCGCGAATATGCTGAGTAATGTTCTGCGGCGTGCTCTGGTACAAGTCGGCCAACTGCTGCTGCGTCAGCCAGACGCCCCCCTCAGCAAAGCGCACCTGAACCCGCGTCTGGGCATCCTCGGTCTGGTAAAGCAGGAACTCGCCGCCGCCCGTCATGCCCCCGGCTCCTTGTCCTCACCAAACAAATCCAGGGTCGCCTCAGCCTGAGCGGCTTTTTTCCCTCGCCCCTTGCCGGAAAGGGCCGAGGAGAGCGGCACTTCCGGCTCGGCAGGCGGCTCGGCGTGTGGTTTCTCGGCCATCGGCAGATTGGCCACATTGAGGCTGTAATCATCGTGGCCCCACTCGCAGCGCGAAAGCACCATTTTAGGCAGTTTCTTCAAACTCAGATTCGGCCAGCGTTGCCCGGCCTGCACGGCGGTGAGGCCACGGAAAGCGCTGCAACAGACCAGCAGCGAACGGCTTTCACCCACCTCCTCAGACAGTTGCGCCAGTTGCTCCACACCCAGCGTCTGCGTCGTCACATAGATGAAATCGCTTTCGCTGGAATGCCCGTGCTGCCAGAAATGGTTTTCCGACGGCGCGTAGCTGAAGCCTTCCAGCTTGCACACCGCCTCGGCCAGCATCGCCGCGTTGTATTCCGGATTGACCACCCAGTTGCCCCAACGATCCTTTTCCAGCAGCGACGGGGCCAGCCGGTAATAGCGGAAACCGCCGCCGCCCAGCCAGTTGACCGCAGCAGTCACCCCACCGGGATCATCGCCGTCGATGACCTTCTTCAAGCGCGGGATGATGTGGGTATGGCAGTGCTCGCCCAGCTCGATCATGATCCAGCGCCGGCCCATCTTGTGGGCCACGGCGCCGGTGGTGCCGGAACCGGCGAAGGAGTCGAGGACGAGGTCGCCGGGGTTGGTGGCGATGTGAACAATTCGCTGAATTAGTGTCTCAGGCTTAGGCGTAGCAAAAGGTTCTACATCTGTGAGCAGCTTGTTTAAGTGATCACGTTTCGCTTGCTGGTTAGTGCCAACCTCATCCGCTGACCACCAAGTACGAGGGGCCACACCGTCTCGCACTTCAGACAAATAACGTTTGATGATTGGCAATCTGTCGCCATCCACACCAAAGTATGCCCGCCCTTCGGACCTGGCTGTAGCTAGTGTTTCTTGAGAAAAAGCCCAATACCGTCCAGGCGGTGGCGTAACGATCCGGCCAGATGGCAAACTCACAGGGAAACGCTGTTTCTCCGTTCCGCTTTTTGCAGTGCCGTCATCCCCTTGACGCCAAGCCCCACGAGGATCGCTATCAGGATTTTTAAATCTACCAAGTTGTGTCTCGGTTCGAGGCATCAGGTTTCGGTACTTTGACCAGCACTCACGATCTTTCGCGTAAACCAGAATGTTGTCGTGAGATAAGGAAATATCAGCATCGCCTCTGCCTCCTTTGTCTTTCTCCCAGACACAAGTCGCCACAAAATTGTTCCGACCAAACAATTCATCACACAACACCTTGAGGTAGTGCGCCTCGTTGTCGTCGATGGTGATCCACAGCGAGCCGTCCTCGGCGAGCAGGCGGCGGATGATTTCCAGCCGGTCGCGCATCAGCCCCAGCCAGATCGAATGTTCCAACCCGTCATCGTAATGGGTGAAGGCGCTGCCGGTGTTGTAGGGCGGGTCGATGAACACGCACTTGACCTTGCCCGCGTACTCCGCTTCCAGCGCCTTCAAGGCCAGCAGGTTGTCGCCGAAGATCAACTGGTTGTCGAAAATATCCGTGTCCGTCACCCGCTGCCGGGCGTGATACGACTTCTCTGCTTCCTCCACCAGAATCCGCGGTTCCAGCTTCGGCCGCTTGTCCTTGCCGATCCAGGTGAGTTCGAGTTTTTGTTTTTGCGTCATGTATTACGAAGGTTTTCTATAAGGATGCAGGCGCCGCGTTTCGGAACGCGTCGCCCAGTAAGAGCCAGCTTTTTCCATCGTTGGCCAGCCCTCCTCCGGGCAGCATAAAGCTTCTGCTGCCTGATAGACGAGCCGGGCAAAATCGATGGCATCCTGATCCGGTAAATGCATTGCCAGTTCGTTGAAGTGACAGCCAAAAATATTGCGCACCTGCATGGTGTTCTGTAGTTGCTCGAAAATCGGCCCCAATTCTGTCGCCAGGTAGCTACCATCAGTTTGACGACTCTCCACCTTGAGTACGCTTTTCAGTTTCTTGTCGATGGACGGCAGCAAATCGCCCAGCGTAGGTTTGCCTTTGCGCCTGGGAACGGAACATTCGTAGTGCGCAGTCAAATAGTCACAGGTGGCTTCCAGCACGACCCCTGCGCTGGCGCAAAGCAGTTGCGGGCTGGGCGTTTCTTCCGCCAGTAGTTTACCAAGCTCGGCCACCGGCATCGGAGCCCCCTTGCCATGCGAGACGCCCTTTCCCGGACTCCAGTTTTTCAGTTCCACATACTGGCAAAAAGGCGGACGCATGTGGCCCCAACGGTACTTCTCTTTCCACGGGCGATAGTGGGTCGTCAGAACACAGTGCAGGAATTGCTGCGATTCTTCATAAAGCAGGGTGATCAGTCGATCCACGTGCGGCTCGTCGATACTGCCGAGAATGTCGTCGAGCACCAGAATCGTATTTTCGCGCCCCTGCAATCCTGCTAGCGCGAGGAAGATGCATAGTCCGAGCGAATCCAAATGAGATTCGCTGAAATAGGCATGAGGCGGCGCATCCTGTTGCCCAAGAAACTCTGCTCCCAGTTCCAAAGAGCCGCGTTTCGCCGGATCAAGTTTCAGGCTGATTTTGTTTAGCCCCTCGCCGGGATGCAATTTTTCATACAGTCGCCCGACTTCATCGGCAATCGCTTTCAATTTGGCATCGACGTAGGCGCGCCGTTCCTCCTCCATGGCTGTAAGCGACTTCCGTAGATTGGGCAGCACCCGACTGATTTCCAGCTGGCTTTCGTAGTTGGTTCGGTAGCGATCCAAGGCTAATTGCAGGGTCTCGATACCGGATTTTGAAGCTTCCAGGTTTTCTATCAGCCGGTTCATGGTTTGGCCGACGCCCAGAAGGAGATCGGCATCCGGAATTTCGGTTACCAATGCGCTCAACACGCTTGCCTCATCGCCACCTTGGGCAACGAACATGTCGCGCGCCGATTCCCAGGCTTGCCGAAACTGGGCAAGCGCCTGCTCCAAACGCAGCCGCTCGTTTTCCACAATCGTTTGTTGCTGCGCCACGGAATTGGCCGCCTGATTTCGCGCCGTCAATGCCGACTGAAGTGCACTCAGCTTCTCCAGCCGCTGCGCTACCTGCATCGGCAGCCCTTGGGCAAATTCCGCACTGCCGCAAAGCGGGCAATGATCCACGTTTTGCAGCCCTTCCAGATGCGCTTTGGCTACCAACAGCAATTCGATGGTCGTCACTTCATCCGACAGGCAGCTTGCCTTGGCTTGACTCAAGGCATTTTCTTCATATTCGAATTGCCGCTGGCTAGTTTGCAGCTTGTCTTCGGCCTGCTGCACGCGTGATGCGTCATTCTGAACGCGAACAATCGCGGAAGCGACCGTCCTGAAACAGAGCAAGCCCTTGTCAAGTTGGGCGGTGCTTTTCTTGGCTTCGCTTTCGGCCCAGGTCATGTAGTCGCTACCGGGCTTGCCAGCTACGCCCCAGCGTTCCTCCAATGCAGCGCGGTTTTCGCTGATCACTGCACTCGCTGTTGTTTGCTGACGTTCGATTTCGGCGATCAGCTTGCGCAGTTCGTTTTCGGAAGCTTCGATGGGTGATATATCGATGAAGGGGCGAATCACCGCATAGCGATTGGCGGGCGTGTCCTGGAGCAGTTGAAGCAGTTGGCTGCGCCGTAAAACCGAGATGTTCGGCATGCCGCTAACTGGCTTAACTTGGACTGCATTTTTGTTAAATACCCCCTGCCACTTTCCTGATGTTGTCTCCAACTCCACCAGAATTTGACTTTTGGCCGAGCCTAACGAGGACCAATAAGCCGTCGTTACGCCAAGTCCACGCCCATCCAGCGAACCGACCTTTCCGTTGCCGATAAAGTCGAAGGCATCGCAAATCGTCGTTTTACCTGTGCCGTTTTCGCCGTATATCAAGGTCAGGGTTTTGCTCGACTCGAAGTTCACGGAAACCGGTGTCGTCGCGCCTCGCAGCGACTGCACCGACAGGGAACGTAATGGGGTCTTAGCTGCCATGACCGTCCTCCTTGGGCATGGAGAGCTCTATCGCCGAGCGCCAATCTTCTTGCTTCAACTTTCCCTGAACCAGTTTTTCGGCGATTCGCTTGCGCTGATCTGCCGATAGCAATTTTTCTTTTTCAAGGCGATCCAGAACTTTGCTCGCCAATTCGGCACTTGGATTCACTTCTCACTCCCAAAGCTATTTATCGTAGTTCCCAAGCGACGAAAAATAGCACATTGGAATGCGTTTTTTGCGCCAATCCAGCCTGCAATTCATCAATCAAGCGCCCCCGCTCGTCGTCAATCTGATCCTGGCGGTCAAACATATCCCTGCGCTTGCGATTGCGGCTTTGCTCAAGGTCGCGCTGCCGCTTTTGGCAATTGATTTTTTCTTCCAGGGTCAGGGCCGATGAAGCTTCGCGCCGGACATCCTTGATTTGTCGGTCGAGTTCCTTGAGTTCCTGTTCCAGGCCAAGTTTGAGGTCGTCTGCCCAGGCATCGAGTTTTTGCACCTCGGCCTCAAAATAGCTGAGGTTGCGCTGGTTGATTTCTCCCAGCGCGACGGTACGACGGCTTTCCGCTTCCGTGCGTAGCGCATCGCCGGGAACACCGACCTCATGCGAGGCGTGCTCGCTGGCCGGCAAGCGCAGCATTTTTTCGCCGTCGTCGGCCGCTACGGGCTTTCCGTGGGCATCGACAGCAGACACGATGAGCCGCTCTTCTTTTCTGCCCAAGGCCTCCACGGTGAGCAGCTCGACCTGAAGCTGCCCGGATTTTCCCCTCAAAGATTCCAGTGTGGTGATTCGGCCATTTTTTCGGGCATAGGCTTCGTAGTCGAAGCAGAGTCGGGCGGGCGGCAGTTCGCCTTGTTTTGCCTGTGCGACGATCCATTCAGCCAGCGGATGGCCAACACGGTAAAGGTGAGCTTCGCCGGAGCGACGCGGCAGTTCGTAGCGCCCGAGCGGGACTTCCCCTGCAAGCGTTGGCGAAGGCAACTCCAGCAAGGTAAAGCCATGGTCATCAAATGCTGCCTTTCCTGGCAGCGCCGCCTCAGTCAGCTCGAGCAGTAGGTTCTCGTAGCGACCGCGCGTGGCTTTGCCGGCTTCGTCCCGCACCCGCAGCTTGGCTTGCACTTCTTCGTCAAAGTTCTCCAGCAGCAATTGCCGGGTTTTGACCATGGCCTGGTTGATTTCGCCGGAGAGATCGAGTTGCAGTTGCTCGAAGCTGGCCTTGATCTCTTCGTGCTGGCGGCAAGTTTTATAGATTTCGGCAATGCGTCGTTCGAAATCGATACCGGAGCCGATGGCGCCAAGCACTTCATCGCTCGCCCCGAAGACACCTTCGAAGAGTTGAAATTTCTCTGCCAAGAGTTGATAGACCCGCTGATCTGCCTCATTGGAAAGATCGACAAAATTGACCACGACTACATCGTGCTTTTGGCCGTAACGATGGCATCGACCGATGCGCTGCTCTATGCGCTGCGGATTCCAGGGCAGGTCGTAGTTGATGACCAACGAGCAGAATTGGAGGTTGATACCTTCGGCACCAGCCTCGGTGGCGATCATGATGGTGCCCGCCGGGTTGTCGCATTCGCGGAAATACTCCACCAGCGCCGCGCGAGTATCGGCGGTGCGTGAACCGCTGATGCGGTCGGTACCTTCGTGTTTCTTTAGCCAGTCTCTGTAAATCTGCTGCGCCCGTTCATCGCTATTGGTGCCATTGAACAGAACAACACCGTTGGCGTAGGGGGTTTCAGCCAATAGTTGGAGCAGATAGGCCTGAGTCCGCTTAGACTCCGTGAAGATGATGGCTTTACGTGCCGCCTTGAGCCTTTCGAGCTCGGCGAAGGCTTTATCCAGCGCCTTGAGTAGCGCAACTCCCTTGGCATTCTGCCGTATACCTGAGGCCAGTTGCTGAAAGTGACGCAGCTCACGCATTTCGCGCTCAATGGCTGTTCGTTCGGGTTGCGGGCCATCGAGCGCCGATTCGTCGCTGTCCCATTCATCGGCTGTTTCGTTCAATGCTTCGTAGTCATTGTTGAATGTTTCCACAATGTCTTCAGCGGCCTGAGTACCCAGCATTTTTTCCAGGCGGTCGGCCATTGCCCCCAACGCACCGGCAATGGCGTGGGTCGATGAGGCTAGTAGCTTCCACAAGACCAGGGAAATCAGTTGGCGCTGACTATTGGGCAAAGCTTTGAGGTCCGGGCGACGCAGGTAGTCGGAAACCAGCGCAGTCAGTTCGATTTCATCGGACGTTGGGATAAATTCTTCAACAATCGGTATGCGCCGCGTGTACGGCACATAAAGTTGCACCTGCCGGCGCAGGGTACGCAGGCATACCGGTGAAAGGCGGGCGCGCAAGTCGGCAAAGGTTTGCTCTCGGCTGATTTGCCCGAATTGCTGACGAAAGCTGTCCAGATCGCCGAAAACCCGTTCGTCGATCATGCTGACCAATCCATAAAGTTCGAGCAGCGAGTTTTGTAGCGGTGTCGCCGTCAGCAACACCTTGCCGACTGCGTGACCCACGGCATCTTTGAGCGTGCGGGCGATGACGTTTCCGGTTTTATAAACATTCCGTAGGCGGTGGGCTTCATCGAAAA
This sequence comes from Dechloromonas sp. ARDL1, assembly GCF_051122455.1. NCBI lineage: Bacteria > Pseudomonadati > Pseudomonadota > Betaproteobacteria > Rhodocyclales > Azonexaceae > Dechloromonas > Dechloromonas sp. ARDL1. The sequence continues at coordinate 507,478 of NZ_CP168939.1, read as the reverse complement.
CAACCAAGTCCCAAGGGAGACGGCGTATATCGTCAGCTTTCGCTTTGGCGAACTGGTAGGAACAAAGCACCACTTTGCCGGGAGAACAGAAGGGATTGGCTTCCCCGTTTTTTCGTGCGGCGTTATAGCTCTTAGTTTCCAGAATGACGGATTCAAGCGCGAATTTTTCCCGCAATTCTTGATACCACTGCTTGCGCAGATTGGCGGGAACGATGATCAGAATATTGCGGCGGCGTTCAGCCCAATGCTGGGCAATCACCAAACCCGCTTCGATGGTTTTTCCGAGCCCTACCTCATCGGCAAGAATCACCCCACGCGACAGAGGATTGCGGCAGGCAAACAGCGCAGCATCGACCTGGTGAGGATTGAGATCGACTTGAGCATCGACCAAGGTCGAGGCAAGCAAATCCATCGTATCTGGCGCGGCGCGCCTCGTCAGTTGCCAAGCGAAGTATCTGGACTGTTGTTTGGTAAGCATCCGGGCATTTTATTCGAAGCCGGCGCCAAGTCTGATCAATAAACACTGACTCCTAACTTGCCAGCATCAAGTCTGCGTCTTGCTGTGATGATGTGTATTATCTAAAGCCATTTGCATACTCAAGCTGCAACCCCAAATGACCACTAAACTCAACCTCCGCCAAACCCTCGTCGATTTCCTCAAGACCCGGCCGGAGGAGCGTTTTACGGCACGGCAGATTGCCGACTGGATTTTTGCCAATCTGCGTGAGGCGTGCGAGGAGAAGCGGCGCAATTCGCAGCAGGATTTACGCGAGGATGCGGCCTTCATGTGGCAACTGGTGGCAGAAATTAGCGCCAACCGGCCGGAGATTCAGAAGCGCTGGCCGCAAGTACGCACCACCGAAGGCCGGCCACGGCAGTATTACTGGACGGCAGCGAGCGAGGCGGCCGAGGTAGCGGAGGCTGAAAAATTCAAAGCCGCCGAGTCGGGCAAGGTCAGCGAACACGATCTCTACCCCCTGCTCTGCCGCTATCTGCACGGCGAATGGCAGCTTTACCCGTAGCGTATCGACGAGAAACGCTCGTCCAATCGTAACGGGCCGAACGGCAACAAATGGCTGTTCCCAGATTTGGTTGCCTTGGAAGACTTGGGCCGCGAATGGGACCGCGAGATTCGCGCCTGTGTGCAGCAGGTAGGTGCACAACGGGCACGTCTGTGGTCATTCGAGGTCAAGTTGTTGATCAACCGGGCCAACGTGCGCGAGGCCTGGTTCCAGGCAGTGTCGAACTCCAGCTGGGCTAACCTGGGCTATCTGGTCGCGGCCGATATTCAGGAATCGGCCATGAGGGAATTGCGCCTACTCGCCGCTTCCTACGGCATCGGCCTGATCCGCCTGGACATCAACGACCCGAACGAAAGCGAAGTGCTGATCCCGGCGCGCGAACGAGGCGACATCGATTGGGATGCCTGCAACCGCCTGGCGCAAGAGAATAGCGACTTCCAGAACGTAGTCAGCTGGGTACGCCAGTTCCACCAGACCGACAACGCCTTGGTCGGCGATTGGGACATTCCCGCCGGGTAGCCGGCCGCGTGAGCCTGCAACAGTACTGGATGAACGGCCTGCCGAAAGTCCACAACGCTGCAACGTGGCGAAGGAGAGCAGGCTTTATCCCCCTTCCGTAGCCGCCAGCCGGATTCCACCGTTTTTCCACGATTCTTCACGTTTCAACGCCTCGCCCCATGGACATCCTGATCGACATCATCCTCAAGGCCGGCCGCTCGGCGGTCGAACTCTCGCTGTTCATCCTGCTGCCGGTGATGGTCGTCATGCTGTCGCTGATGCGCCTGCTCGAAGCCCGCGGCGCGCTGGATTGGGCAGTCGCCCGGCTTGGCCCGCTGCTGCGGCCGTTCGGTCTGACCGGGCTGGGCGTCTTCGCGGCCCTGCAGATCAATTTCGTCAGTTTCGCGGCGCCGATGGCGACGCTGACCATGATGGAGCAGCGCGGCACGTCGGATCGCCATCTGGCGGCAACCCTGGCCATGGTCTTCGCCATGGCCCAGGCCAACGCCGCCTTTCCGATGTTGACCATGGGCCTGCGCTTCGGCCCCTTGCTTGCGTTTTCGCTGCTCGGCGGCCTGTGCGCGGCGGCGGCTACCTACTACGTGTTCGGGCGGCATCTATCGACGGCGGAGGCCGTGGTCGACGAAACCCTGCATCATCCCGTTGCCGAAACGGCGAAGGGGGTTCTCGATGTCATCAACCGAGCCGGCGCGGAGGCCTTCAAGATCGCCGTCGGCGCGATTCCCATGCTTGTCCTGTCGCTGGTCGCCGTCACCGCCTTGAAGCACTTCGGCGCCATCGACGCTTTGACTGCGCTAATCGCGCCGGCCTTGCGACTGGCGGGTATCGACCCCATTCTGATCTTGCCTTCCTTGACCAAATACCTCGCTGGGGGGACGGCAATGATGGGCGTGATGGACGACATGCGGCGTGCCGGGCAAGTCAGCATCGAGTTGCTTAACGCCAGTGCCGGTTTCCTGATTTCACCATTCGACCTGCCCGGCGTGGCGGTACTCATTTCGGCCGGGCGGCGCGTGGCCTCGGTCTGGAAGCCGGCCGCCGTGGGCGCCTGCCTGGGTATTGCCGTACGAACCATTGGGCACGCCATCGTCGCCTGATACGATACTTTTTGTAAAAAATAATCAGACAATATCGCGTCTATTGATTACACATAATACGCAATAAACTCAGGGCATCGCTTATATGAGAGATATTCGATGCTTTCCGCACTGTCGCAATTGCTCCTTTTTCAGCTATCGGGCGAGGTCATCGCCCGCGCCCTGGCCCTGCCCGTTCCCGGCCCGGTACTCGGCATGCTGTTTCTGTTCGTTGCCCTGCTGTTGAAAGGTGGCCCCGGGCACGCTCTGCAAACGGGCAGCCAGAATCTGCTCCAGCACCTCTCGCTGCTCTTCGTTCCGGCCGGTACCGGCATCATGGTTCATTTCCACCGGGTCGGCAGCGAGTGGCTGCCCCTGCTACTCTCCCTGATCATCAGCACCGCAGCGACGCTGGTGGTGACTGCAGTGGCGATGAAGTGCTGCCTGCCCGGCACCGCAGCCGTGAAGGGAGAACAGCAATGACGCAGGATATTGGCCAGATCTGGGTCTATCTGTCCGCCTCCCCGCTGCTGGGCCTGACCATCACCCTGCTCGCCTACCAGGGTGCCTGCTGGGTCTATCAGCGCACCGGCTGCAATCCGCTGGCCAACCCCGTGCTGATCGCAGTGGTGGCCCTGGTCTTATTCCTGCTGGCCACCGAGACCCGCTATGAAACCTACTTTGCCGGAGCGCAATTCGTTCATTTTCTCCTGGGACCGGCAACCGTTGCGCTGGCTGTTCCGCTCTACACCCAATTCAAGCGCGTCCGCGCCATGGGGTTGCCCCTGCTGGCCGGCCTGGTCGCGGGGAGCCTGACAGCAATCGTTTCGGCCGTGGGGGTCGGCCAGCTATTTGGCGCCAGCACGGCTACCCAGTTGTCGCTGGCCCCGAAATCGGTGACGACGCCCATCGCCATGGGCATTGCCGAAAGAATCGGTGGAATCCCCTCGCTGACCGCCGTTCTGGTCATCGTCACCGGCATTCTTGGCGCGCTGGGTGCGCGTTGGATTTTCGACATCCTGAATTGTCGCGACCCGGCCATTCGCGGTTTTGCCATCGGTGTTGCGTCGCACGGCATCGGTACCGCACGGGCGTTTCAGGTCAACGAGCAAAGCGGGGCTTTTGCCGCCTTGGCCATGGGCTTGAACGGCGTGTTTACCGCCTTGCTCGTTCCCGCGCTGGCGGGCTGGATGCAGCGCTGAGGCGGAAAAGGCGGAATTGCCATGCAATACGACTTCGCTTGCCAGATCGCTTGCCATTCGCAGACAATTGGGAGAAACTGACAAAAGCAACAAATTATGGCAACAGGGGGCGCATATGGATGAAGGTTCGGACGACGATCTGGTCTTTATCGAGGAAGAGCGACATCCGCAGGATCTTTCGATCGAAGACCCGCGTTGGCGCATCCTGATTGCCGATGACGATCACGATGTGCACGAAGCGACGGAATTCGCCCTGTCCGGCATCGAGATTCTCGGCCGGAAACTTGAGCTGATTCACGCATTTTCCGGTAAGGAAGCGATTGCGCTGCTGGAGCGCGAGCAGGATGTCGCCGTGATCCTGCTCGACGTGGTGATGGAAAGCGACGATGCGGGCTTGAAGACCGTCGAGGCGATACGCCAGGAGCTGATGTTGCTCAACATCCGCATCATCCTGCGTACCGGCCAGCCGGGCCAGGCCCCGGAAGCGGACACCATCGCCCGCTACGACATCAACGACTACAAGACCAAGAGCGAACTCACCCACGCCCGGCTGTTCACCACGCTCACTTTGGCAATTCGCTCCTACAGCCAGCTGAAGTGCCTTGATGCCAGCCGCCAGGGCCTGGAGAAGATCGTGTCGGCAAGCAACCAGTTCATCGCCGAAAAGGGCTTGAACGCATTTGCCGATGGCGTGATCACGCAACTGGCCAGCCTGATCGGCATCGCCCCCGAAGGCCTGGTCTGCGCAAGTTCGTCCGATGGTGCCGACAACCCCGAGCAATACCGCGTCATCGCGGCGGCCGGCCGCTATCGGCATCTCATTCAGCACCGCCTGGAAGAAATCGACAATGTGCATATCGCCCGTTCGCTGAACCAGGTTCTGCGCAACCACTACAGCGTCGTCGGCAGCCGGGACATCACCCTTTTCTTCCGCAAGAACAATGAAGAGGGCTTTGCCGCATACATCGAATCGACAGCACCGATCCGGGATGTAGACCAGCACCTGCTCGAAATTTTCTGCACCAATATCGCCCTTTGCGCCAAAAACATTGATCTGGTCACCGAATTGCGTCTGGACGCATTGGTCGACCGTCAGGTCAGCCTTCCGAATCGCAATGCACTGATTGCCGAGCTCGAGCGTCGGGCAAAGCGCGGCGCGACATCCGAAGTGATTGCCCTGGTCGATGTTGACCAGTTCGCGGCCACCAACGACATACTCGGCCATACTTACGGCGACGCCCTGCTCCTGGCAATCGCGCAGCGCCTGCGCGCCCTCTTCGACAGTAGCGTATTCGTGGCGCGCCTTGCCGGCGACGCCTTTGCCCTGACCGGCCCGGCTCACCTGCTGGAAGCTGGCAGTATCCAACGCCTGTTTGCCCATCCCTTCCTGATCGACGATATCGACCATTCGGTCTCCGTCTGCCTCGGCATCGCTCCTTGCGCGGGGTGCCACGACGGTCTGGATGCCCTGAATAAAGCCTATATCGCGCTGCGCCGGGCCAAGGCGCTCGGAATCGGGTAGTCGATCAGTTATACGCCCGAAATCGGGGAAGCCGCCCGCCAACGCACCTTGCTACTCAAGGATTTACGCGAGGCTTTCGAGCAGCGTGAGCTATCCATCGTCTATCAGCCCCAGATCGACCTGCAGTCCGGTCGCATTGTCGGCGCCGAGGCGTTGATGCGTTGGCAGCGTCGTAACGGCCAATTCGTACTGCCGGAGCAGTTCATTCCCATCGCCGAGCAATCCGGCCTAATCGTGAGCCTGGGCCGCTGGATGCTACCCGAAGCCCTGCGCGCACTGAAGCGTTTCCATCAGGCCGGTCTCGACAACCTGCACATGGCGGTCAATGTTTCCAGCATTCAACTACGACAGCCGGGATTCCTCGATTTCATCAATGCCAGCCTCGCCGAAACAGGCGTTTCCCCCCACCACCTCGAACTGGAAATCACCGAGTCAATCGCGCTGGAAAGCTTGGAGGCGATGATTACGCTGCTCAATCAACTTCGTAGTCGTGGTATCACCATCGCTATCGACGATTTCGGAACCGGCTATTCGTCACTCAACTATCTGGAACAACTCCCCATCGACCATTTGAAAATCGACCGCTCCTTCGTCACCGCACTCGCCTCGAGCGAACGGGGCAGTCGCATCGTCCGCACCATCGCCTTGCTTGGCAATGAGCTCGATGTCAGGACCATTGCCGAAGGGGTCGAGAATCAAGGCACGGGTGATCGTCTGCGCGAATTCGGCTGCCATGCGGCGCAGGGCTATTACTACGCACACCCGATGGACGAAGCTGCCTTCCTGAGCTGGATGAAGGAACACGCATGACCCTCCGGCGCCGGCTCGCCACTCTTCTGGCCGCTTGCGCCCTGATGGCGGGGTGCATGGAGAAGGAACCGATCCGCATCGGATTCATCGGCGACTTGACCGGCCCTTCAGCCGACCTCGGTGAAGCCGGGCGCAACGGCGTCATGCTGGCGGTTGATCAATACAACCGCAGCGGCGGTGTAAATGGACACCAGATCGAATTGCTTGCTCGCGACACGGGAAATACGCCTGAAAAAGCAATCAAGGCTGCAAGCGAGTTGCGCGATGCCAAAGTGCTTGCCGTCATCGGCCCCATGACCAGCACGGCCGCCGACATTCTGGTGCCGTTTCACAATGCAGCCCAACTCGTTCTGCTGTCACCCACCGTCACGGCAAGCAAGTTCGCCGGCATCGACGACTATTTCTTTCGCCTCAACTGGACTACCCGCGAGGATGCCGCAATTGCGGCATCCTATTGTCTCAAGCACGGCCTCAAGCGCCTGGCCGCAGCGATCAACACAGATAACCATACCTTCACGGAAAGCTGGATGGGAGAGTTCAGGCACGCGTTCGAGAACGGCGGTGGTCAAATTCTCGGCGTCCAGACCTTTCATTCGGCGGACGAGAGCTTGCTGCAAGTTGTGCAGCAACTTCTGGCCCCCCGCCCCGACGGGCTTGTTTTTGTCGCCAACGCCGGTGACTCGGCGCGACTGGCACAGCAGACCCGAAAACTGAATACGAGCATCCCGCTGCTCGCCACCGAATGGGCGGGCACCCAACAGCTGATCGAACTGGGCGGCGCTACCGTCGAGGGCATGGCCATCCTGATGCAGTTCGATGTCGAGGATCGCTCCCCGCGTTATACCGACTTCCAGCAGCGCTACATGAAACGATTCGGCCGTCTCCCGGGAGCGCCCAGCATTCTCGCCCACGATGCCGGCACAGTCCTTTTCGAAACCCTTTCACGACGCCAGGGTGGCGCATCGCTGAAAACGGCGCTGATTGAGCTAGGACCGTTCGAAGGCCTGCAGGGCGCCGTCCAGTTCGACCGCTACGGGGACACCCGACGCAATCCCAGCATGACCGTGATTCGGAATGGTCGCCTGATTAACAAACCATGACCCTGCAACCCCGCTGGCACCTCCGCAGTTCGCTGACCCTGCTGCTGGTCGGGTCATCGACGGTTGCCCTGCTGATTGCCTTTTCGTTACTGCTCGCCTATTTCCAGCCACACCTTGCCGTGCAGACCCGCAGCGAACTGGGCAAGCTGAGCAACGATCTGGCCGGCCGTTCGGAACGCGTTCTCTCCATCCTGCAGAGCCAGCTCGAACTGGTCGCGGAAAGCGTCAAGAACGGGAATAACCGCAGCGCACAGGAACAAATGGATCTGGTGATTGGCCAGGGTACTTTTTCGGCCCTGTATCACATCGGCAGCAATGGACGCATCACCCATGCCGCCGTGAGCCGGGACAGCCAGAAACAGGCTGCCGAGCTGCTTGATTCAGACCTGAGCAACGACCGTCTTCGCCTGCGCGTCATGCAGCGCCTGCAAACAACGTGGAGCGACAAGTATCTTTCGCCTTCCTCCCGACGCCTGGCGGTCGCCATTGGCGTATGGACCGGCAACGACGTCATCATCGGCGAAATACCGCTTTCCTACATTCTCGAGATGCTGGCCGATTCGAGCGACCCGGCGGGTTGGTCGATATGGGTTGCCGATGCCTACGGGGACATCCTCGCGGACTCCGAACGCAGCGAGCGTATTGGCGTCGTCAATATCGCCAACCTGCCGATCATCGCCAAGGCAGATGCCCAGTCCCAGGTGATCGATCAGGCTGTCTTTGAAGGCCGGACCTATGACATGGCGGTATCCCGGTCGGTGCGCATGCACTGGTATTTCGTCGTGCGCAGTCCGGCCGGCCTCGCTTCGCCCCAGTTGCGCACGACCCTGAACCTGGGCATCACCGCAATGATCTCGCTGATGCTGCTCAGCCTGGTGTTCGCCCCCATTTGGGCGGCGCACACCGCTCGCCCGATCAACGCCATCGCCGAGCGCGCCCGGCAGCAGACCAAAGGAGAAACCGGCGCTGAATGGCCGCGCAGTTCGGTCATCGAGCTGAACCAACTATCCGCCGACATCGAGCACATGTCGAACGTCATCCGCGAGCGCGAGCGTGAGCTGGAAACCATCGTCGAATCGTCTCCTGTCGGCATGCTGCTGACCGAGCCTAGCCCCAGTTTTGCCTTCGCCCGGGCCAACGAAGCCATCCTGAAACTGCTGGGTTATCAACGCGACCAGGTGCTTGGCAAAAGCGGGCTGGAGTTGGGACTCTGGAAGCATCAGGCCGATCGCGAGGCGATACTGCGCCAGTTGAACAAGAAGGATATCGGCCAGATCGAGACCTGGATGTGCCGCAAGGACGGCAGCGAGTTTCTCGCCTTCGTTCAGGCGCGTACGGTCGATATCGGCGGCGCCAAGCGAACGATATGGGTCGTGGAAGACATCACCGAATTTCGCCGTATCGAAAGCGAGGTACGGGAACTGAATGCCGAGCTTGAAGCCCGCGTCCAGAAACGCACCGAACAACTGCGTAAGGCCAACAACGAGCTATCGACCACCATCGAGTATCTCAAACTTGCCCAGAACGAATTGGTTCGCTCGGAAAAGCTGGCCTCCCTGGGCTCTCTGGTTGCCGGTGTGGCGCACGAATTGAACACGCCCATCGGCAATGGCGTGATGGCGGTGAGCACCATGCGCGACTCACTGAAACGCTTCCGTGCGGAAAGTTCAAACGGTCTGAAACGCTCCGTACTCGACAGTTTCGTCGAGGCGGTCGACACCGGATCGACGATCGCCGAGCGCAATCTGGAACGCGCGGCCGAACTGGTGGCCAGCTTCAAGCAGGTAGCGGCGGACCAGACCAGCTCCCAGCGCAGGAGCTTCAAACTCGACGAAGTGGTTCGGGAAATCGCCCTGACACTGGGTCCGACGCTCAGGCACAGCGTCGCCCGGCTCAGTGTGGATATTCCATCCAGCATCACGCTGGACAGCTACCCCGGCCCCCTGGGCCAGATCCTCACCAACCTGATCACCAATGCCACCGTACACGCCTTCGCGGACAGGGATCAAGGCACAATCGAGGTTCGCGCCGGGACGGATGCAGATCACCTGAAGCTGCGCATCAGCGACGACGGCATCGGCATCGCGCCCGAGTTGCTGCCGCGCATCTTCGACCCCTTCGTCACCAGCCGGATGGGGCGCGGCGGTACGGGCCTCGGACTGCACATTGCCCACAACATCGCCGCCAACGTTCTGGGCGGCACCATATCGGTAGCCAGCACCGCCGGCAAAGGCACGACATTCGAGTTGAACATTCCGCTGACCGCCCCCACCCCGGATAGCCCTCCCGCCTGACAGCCGCTCCCTGCAGCCGATATCCGCCGATCATTCGGCTTAGGGTAACTACCAATGGCCGGAATGCCTCGGCGGGCGAAGAATTCGGCCATGTTGCCACGCATCCCGTCCAAGTCCCCGAAACAAACCTGGCTCTGGCTGGCGCCCTATCTCGCGATCGGCATATTTGCCGTGGCCATGCTCATCGTCACCGCCCTGCTCCAGTGGCGCGAGCTGGATACGGCTCGCTCGGCGCTGGAAGGCGACATGCACTGGGCGGAACGGACCATCGAGTCCCGTCTTCACGCGCATCAGGACTTTCTGGCAGAACTGGGGCGCGAACAGGAATTCAAGCAACTGACCTACGAGACCTTCCAGGTTCGCGCCTCCCGCTATGTGCGGGAAAACAGCGAAATTCAAGCCATCATCTGGGTCAACACCGATGGCAAGGTCGAATGGGTGGCACCGAACGAGGCAACGGTAACCTTTGTCGGCGAGCAAATGGAGGGCATGCGGCTGAACGCCCTGCAGGAAGCGCTGCGCACACGCCGGGAACTGGTTTCACCGGATTATCGGGATGTCGCCCAGCGCGCGGTGCACGACATCATCCTGCCTGTCCAGCGAGGCAGCGCCGATCTGGGCGCCTTTATCGCCCTGCAATCGCTGGAGGGCCTGCTGCGTTCCACGCTCCCAGCCGTCTTCACGACCCGCTACAGCCTTACCGTCGTCAACGCCGACGACCGCGAGGTATACAGCAATTCATCGGTCAAGCCGACGGATCGCCAACTCTCGGGCCTGATCAACCTGGAACTGCCGAACAACCGGCTCGGGCTGAACATCGTCGCCTATCGCGGCGGCGGCGCCTGGCTTCCCTTCCTGCCCGCGGCGCTGATCATCGTTCTGACCTTGATCGCATCGGTCACCCTGATTCTGCTGCGCCGCCATGCCAGGCATCGCGCCGCCACCGAAGAGGAACTGCGCGCCGCCTACGCCTTCCGCCAGGCCATGTCGAACTCGCTGATCACCGGCCTGCGCGCCATCGACCTCGATGGGCGGATCACCTTCGTCAACGCATCCTTCTGCCGGATGACCGGGTTCAACGAAAACGAGCTGGTCGGCATCAAGCCCCCCTACCCCTACTGGCCCCCCGAGGAATTCGACAAGCTGCAGAACAATATCGATACGGCTTTGGCGGGCAAGGCGCCAGCCAGCGGTTTCGAAATGCGGATCATGCGCAAGAACGGGGAGCGCTTCGACGTGCGCCTCTACTTCTCGCCGCTGATCGATACCAATGGCCAGCAGATCGGCTGGATGGCGTCGCTGAACGACATCACCGAACCCAAGCGGGTCCGCGTCGAACTGGAACGCGCCCATGAACGCTTCGTCACGGTCATTGACGGCCTTGATTCGGCTGTGCACGTCGCGGATGCGCAGAGCGGCGAGATTCTGTTCGCCAACCGTGCCTTCCAGAACATCTATGGATTCGATGCCGTCGGCCGCGACACGGCATTGGTCACAGCCCCCTGCCGCCCCCCGCCAGACGCCTACCTGCACGATCCGGCACAGATCGGCAGTGAGGAACTGCCCTGCGAAATTTACGACGGTGAAATCCAGCACGCCCTGTCGGGTCACTGGTATCACCTGCACGAGCGCGCCATCCGCTGGGTTGATGGTCGTACCGTGCGCGTTCAGGTAGCCGCCGACATCACCGACCGCAAGCATATCGACGAGGTCAACCTGCAGCAGCAAAAGCGCCTAGAACAAACCTCGCGCCTGATCACCATGGGCGAAATGGCATCGTCGCTGGCCCATGAGCTGAACCAGCCGCTGTCGGCCATCGCCAACTACTGCGCCGGCTGCGTCAAGCGCATGCAGGCCGGCAACTACAAGCTGGACGACTTGCTCACCGCCATGCAGAAGGCCTCCAGCCAGGCCGAGCGGGCCGGCAAGATCATTCGCCGCATGCGCGACATGGTCAAGAAGGGCGAGCCCAACCGGCAGCCCATTGCCTTGCCGGAGCTGATCGACGAAGCGCGCGCCTTCGCCGACATCGAGGCACAGCGCACCGGAACGCAAATCATCGTGGACATACCGGAAGACTTGCCACGCATCGTTGTTGACCGCATCATGATCGAACAGGTTCTGCTCAACCTGGTCAAGAACGGCATCGAAGCGATGAACGATGTCCCGGTCGAGCGGCGCCAACTGCATCTGCAGGCCCGCCTGGCCGACGAGCGGATGATGGAGGTCACCGTCTCGGATCACGGTCACGGGCTTGCCGCGGAGGACGTGGAGAAGATTTTTGCCCCCTTCTATACGACCAAACCGGAAGGCATGGGTATCGGGCTTGCCATTTGCCGCTCCATCATCGAGTTCCACCAGGGGCGCCTGTGGGTCAGCCCACGCCGGGATGGCGGCACCGATTTCCACTTCACCGTACCGACCGAGGAAAACAACGGGAATAACAATGAGTGAGCAGATTCAGACCATTCATGTCGTCGACGACGACGAGGCCATGCGCGACTCGATGACCTGGCTCCTGGAGGGAGAAGGCTATCAGGTGGCCTGCTTCGACTCGGCAGAGGCCTTCCTCAAGGCGTATCACGGTGATATGCGCGGCTGCCTGGTGCTCGACGTCCGCATGCCGGAAATGAGCGGTCTCGAATTGCAGGAAAAGCTCGATAGTCTGGGTTCGCAGTTGCCAGTCATCTTCGTCACCGGCCACGGCGACGTGCCGATGGCAGTCGGAGCCTTGCAGCGCGGCGCCTGCGATTTCATTGAAAAACCGTTCCACAACGAAGACTTGCTATCGCGTATCGTCCGCGCATTGGCGCTCGACCGGGAACAAGCCGAACGTCGCCAGCGCGACGGCGCAATTGCGTCGCGCCTCGATCAACTCACCCAGCGCGAGCGCGAAGTGATGGATCTCGTTGTCGCCGGCAAGCTGAACAAGCAGATTGCCGACGATCTCAACATCAGCATGAAGACCGTAGAGGCCCATCGGGCGCGGGTCATGGAAAAGATGGGCGTGCGCACCCTGGCCGAACTGGTCAAGGCGGTGATGTCGGTCAACTGAGCCGGCCGCACTTCCCGGTCACGGTCAATGCCAGGGCGGCGACCGTAAAGCCTCACAGGGGAATGATGTCGTCGCCGCCAATTCCCATGCCCCCAAGGTAGTGGGTCTGCTGACGCACTTCCTTGCGCCGCAGCAGCTTTTCCTGAACTTTGGCCGGCAGATCGGTAAACATGATCACCTCCTTGGCGATCAGCAACTCGATCAAGTCCTCGACCGCCCGGACAAAGCCCCGGTCCAGCTGATCCAGCTCGCTCTGGCGCCAACGGTCATGGAGATACTGGAGAACATCGGGATGGTCGCTAGGCAGCGACTCCTGCGCATCACTGACCGGCGTCGAATGCAATTCGCTGATCTGCCCTTGATCGTCCCTGCTCACGTAAAGCATGCCGGCTCCTTCATCTGTCATTCGGGGAAGTCTGCATCAGCCCGGCAACCATTGCAATTGGACCTCCGTCCAGTCCATCACATGGCGCATCAGTAATTCCGGACCGGTGCCTTGGGCGGCATTTTCGGCGTTCCGAAGTAAGTCGCCGGCGGTGCCTTGTAGCCCATGGCCTTGCCCTTGTCGTCGTAAATGATCTGGGTGGACTGTTCCTGCGGCTTGGCGCGGCTCGCCGTGATCTCCATGGTAGCGGCCCGCCCCGGTACAGTCTTGTCCATTTCGGAGCGCACGATACGCATCCGCTCGACGGCAATGCGCTTATCCACCGCCTCGGTCGAGTATCCCCGCTTGATCAGGGTTTCGCGAATATTGAGGAGATTCTCGAGTTCCTTGGAAGTGCGCAATGAACGCACCGGTTCCCCCCAACTTTCCTTGGGCTTGGCGACGGCAATGTTGAATTCCTCCGGGTTGCTGACCATGCGGGCGATTTCAAGGCGGTTCTGGCGCATCGCCCACTCCAGGGCACCATCGCCCCAGTCGTTCTTCGGGGTCCGATCGGCCCCCTTTTCGATCAGTTTACGCGCCAGATCCTGATTCCCTTCGTAAACCGCCATCATCAATACGCTGGAGCCATTGGTGCTTTGGGCATTGATATCCGCACCCTGCTCGATCAGGTAATCGGCCACCTCGGCGTGCCCGCTGAACACGGCGTAGTGCAGCGCAGACCATTTCCGGCTTGGCGCATTGATACGCGCACCGCGTTCCAGCAACCACTTGACGGCTGCCATTTGCCCCCGCCAGGCAGCCATGGCCAGCGCCGATTCGCCGTTGCTGTTGAGCAGATCGATATCCGCACCGCGCGAAATGAACAGCCGCATCAATTCGATCTTGCCTTCCCAGGCCCCGATCATCAAGCCGCTGCCTATCCGGCTGCCCATGTAATCCGGCGACATGCCGGCATCGAGCCATTGCTCGGCCTGGCGAACATCGCCCAGTTCCATGCTGTGGGTAAAAGCGACCGGATCGGGCGTCGCAGTCGCGGAAAAAACCGGGCCTGCCGCCAACAGCAAGCCACCCATCCCGATTATCATGACGACCAGTCTTTTTGCAGTCCGTCTCATTGCATTTCCATTTCCACAGGCCAGCTTCCATTTTCTCATGACCCGAACCGATTACCGGTTATTTGCGGCGCTGGCGCTGTCGCTCTCCCTGCATCTGCTGCCCTTCCTGCCGGATACGCTTCCCCGTCCGTCCCCGCCTCCGAGCGCCCCCGCGCTGCAAGCCGAATTGCGCCCGCCCCCCAGCGTCGAGAGCCCCTCCAGCCCGCCACTACACCTGCCCGATCCACCTCCGCAGCCAGCAGTGGCAACCAAACCGGTGCCTGCAAAAAGCCAGGCCGCTGCACCCAAAACCTGGACCCAGGCCGTTCGCGAACAATTGAAAAAACTCGATGCAGCAGGCCAGTTTTATCCAGCCGAAGCCATTGCGCGTGGACTGGAAGGCGAGGTTGCCATCTTGCTGATCATCGATGAAGGTGGCCAGGTCGCTGCCGCGCGCGTCGAACAAAGCAGCGGCCACCCGATTCTCGACGAAGCCGCGCTACGCGCCGCCCGCTCTTTGAAATCCCTGCCCGCCGATGCACCGCGCCAAACGGTGCTGCCGGTCCGTTTCCGCCTGCGCTGACCATCGAAACGGCGCACCGTGCAGCGGCCATGCGGCAGCAATCGAACATTTTCTTGCACATTGGGTACTTTAGGAGCAATCTACCAAGTTCATAATTTGTAAAAAATAATACAAAAAGGGGAATTCATGTTTGCACGTCTCACACTACGCACACGCCTCGCGTTAATCGTTCTGGCGGCATTGCTGGGGATGCTCCTGCTGGCCTCCATCAGCGCCCTACAGGCTCGCGCCAGCCTGATGGCAGAGAAAAAAACACTGATCCGTTACGGCACGCAAGGCGTCTTCAACGCCGTAATGCATTTACAGAAGCAGGAAATCGACGGCAAGTTGACGCGTGACGAAGCTCAGCGTCTGGCCAAGGAAATCATCCTCAATGCCCGCTACGGTGGCGCGGATGGCAAGACAGAGTACTACTATGCCTGGACAACAGACGGAGTCGGTGTCGTCCACGTCAAGCGCGAGTTGGAAGGGCGCTTGATGATCGAGAATCTGAAGGATAGCAAGGGCCGCTATACCCTCAAGGATATGAAGGCGGCACTGACCGGCAGTCCGGAAGGTTTTCTGGATGCCGAGTTCCCGCGCCCCGGCAGCACGGAAGCCGTCCCCAAGCTGCTGTTTGTCATGCTGGTGCCGAACTGGAACTGGATGCTGGGAACCGGAATCTACACCGACGATGTCGACGCCGATTTCCGCAAAAACCTTCTCCAGTCAGGCCTGGAAGCGCTTGGGCTGGCCTTGTTGATTGGCCTTCTTGGCTTCGTGATCGCCCGCAGCATTCTCCGGCAGATCGGTGGCGAGCCGGCGATGGCAAACGAAATCATGGAACGGGTTTCCAGCGGCGACCTGACGCCACAACGCAAAAAAGCCCCGGCAGGAAGCCTGCTGGCCTCTCTGGATCACATGGTCGACGCGCTGCGCCAAATGGTCGGTGCGATCAATAACGACGCCAACAATCTGGTCGCCAATGCCGAAAAAATCGCGCGCGCTTCCGACGAAGTTGCCCGGGCAGCCGAGCATCAGACCGATTCGACTTCGGCCATGGCGGCCGCCATCGAGGAGCTCACGGTGAGCTCCAATCATATTTCGGACAGCGCTCGCGAAACCGCGCGAGAAACCTCCGAAGCCGCCACTCTGGCCGGCAAGGGAAGCGAAAGGGTCAACCAGGCTGCACAGGCGATCGAAAAAATATCCGGCACGGTATCCGACGCGTCGACACGCATTCACGCTCTGGAAGAACGAGCCAACCAGGTATCCTCGATTGCCAGCGTCATCAAGGACATTGCCGGCCAGACCAATCTTCTGGCACTCAATGCCGCCATCGAAGCTGCCCGCGCCGGCGAGCAGGGACGCGGATTTGCAGTCGTCGCCGACGAAGTCCGCAAGCTGGCGGAGCGGACATCAAGCGCCACGCTGGAAATCGAGCAGATGATCAGCGGCATCCAGCAAGACACGGTGGGCGCGGTCGAAGCCATGACCTCGGCACTGCCCGAAGTTCAGGAAGGCGTGGAGCTGGCAATCTCCGCATCGGAATCGCTGCAGGCCATCGAAAA
Source organism: Dechloromonas sp. ARDL1 (assembly GCF_051122455.1). Classification (NCBI taxonomy): domain Bacteria; kingdom Pseudomonadati; phylum Pseudomonadota; class Betaproteobacteria; order Rhodocyclales; family Azonexaceae; genus Dechloromonas; species Dechloromonas sp. ARDL1. The sequence goes on along the minus strand of NZ_CP168939.1, from coordinate 491,263 downwards.
CGGGGCACGACGCACCCTCGAACGTGTTGATGAAGTTGCCGACGCCACCCGGGAACAAAGCGCCGCCAGCACCTCGATTGCCCAGCGTGTCGAGCAGATCGCCAACATGGTTGAAGAAACCACGGACACCATTCGGGGGACCGCGCATTCGGCCCACGAACTGGAAAAGATTGCCGGCAATCTCAAACAATTGATCAGCCGATTCAGAACCTGAATACACCGGCAAAACCCGATGCCGCGCTCGGCCTGCGCCTCTCCTCGGGGCCTGGCCTACAGCGCGCCATCTGCCCTGAGGGCCGCTATCCGCTCAGGCGTATAGCCGAGTTCCCGCAAGACCTCGTCGGTATGCGCCCCCAGAGCCGGGCCGATCCAAGTCGTACCGCCTGGCGTTCCAGACAAGCGCGGAACGATACCCGGCATCCGGAAGGCCCGGCCATCGGGCAGGGTAGCCGTCTGGAACATCTGACGTGCGATGAACTGTGGATCGGCAAACATGTCGAGCGCCGAATAGACGCGCGACGACGGCACCTCCGCCTCCGCCAGAATCGCCAATACCTCGCTTTCGTCGTGTGAAGCGCACCAAGCATCGATCAGGGCGTAGACTTCGTCACGGCGCGCATCCCGCCCGGCGTTATCGGCAAGCGTAGGATCGTCGGCCAGATCCTGGCGCCCGATGGCCGTCATGAAACGCTTGAAGATGGCGTCGCCGTTGGCCCCGATGGTGACATGCTTGCCATCGCGCGTGGTGTGCGTGTTCGATGGCGTGATGCCGGGCATGATGTTGCCGGTCCGTTCGCGCACGAAGCCGAACACATCGCACTCGGGTACCAGCGACTCCATCATGGCGAAAACCGCCTCGTAGAGCGCTACATCGACGATCTGTCCTGCCCCGCCATTGACCTCCTTGTGGCGCAGGGCCATCAGGGCGCCAATGGCGCCCCATAGCGCGGCAATGGAATCGCCGATCGAGATGCCGGTACGCACCGGCGGCCGATCAGGAAAGCCGGTGATGTAACGCAGCCCGCCCATCGACTCGCCGACCGCGCCGAAGCCCGGCTGATCCTTGTACGGCCCGGTCTGGCCGAAGCCGGAAAGGCGCACCATGACCAGACCCGGATTATCCGCCTTGAGTTGCTCCCACCCCAGGCCGAGCTTTTCCAGCACGCCGGGCCGGAAATTCTCGACCAGGATATCGGCCCCGGCGATCAGCCGACGCACGAACTCGCGCCCTTCCGGATGCTTCAGGTTGGCCGTCACCGATTTCTTGTTGCGCGCCTGGACATACCACCACAACGATGTCCCTTCGTACAGCTTGCGCCACTTGCGCAGCGGGTCACCGCCATCCGGCGCTTCGACCTTGATCACCTCGGCGCCGAATTCGGCCATGATGCGGGTACAGAATGGTCCGGCGATCAGCGTACCGAGTTCGACGACACGCAGTCCGGCGAGCGGCTTTACGGCATCCTTCATATCAGGGCTCCCAGTGATCGACATGCATTTTCCTGCCGAGCAGGCGGTCTATCGTCGCCCCGACCGATTGCGGCGCGCCGCTGGTCGCCAGACGCAAGTGGCCGCTGCCGCCGCTGAGCAGGCCGCCGGCCGCGAGCAGGCGTTCGAGTTGTCGCGCCACCGCTTCCCCGGTGTCGAGCAGCGTCGCACCCTCCGGCAAGCGCCGCGCAATGGCAGCGGCGACCCAGGGATAGTGCGTACAGCCCAGTACGACGACATCCGCTGCAGCATTGGCCAGCGGCGCTACGTACTCATCAAGCAGGCGCTCGACCAGCGGACTGCCCGGTCCCTCGCCCTCAATTGCCTCGGCCAAACCGGGACAGGCCTGCGTCACGACGCGAAGCTGGTTCGCGTGATTGCCGACCAAGCGCTGGAAGCGTTCGCTATTCAATGTCCGGGTCGTTGCCAAAACGCCGATCACCCCGCTCCGACTCAGCAAGGCGGCCGGCTTGACCCCCGGCTCAAGGGCGACGATGGGCAAATCGATGGCGGCGCGAATGGCTTCGGCGGCTGCCGCCGTGGCCGTATTGCAGGCGACGACCAACGCCTTGGCGCCGCGACGTGCCAGCGCCTCGGCAATGACGACTCCACGCTCGCGGAGAAAGTGCTCCGAACGGTCGCCATAGGGTAAAAACCGCGTGTCGGCAAAGTAGAAATAATCTTCATGCGGCAAGCGCTCGCGCAGGGCGTGCAGCACGGTCAGGCCTCCCAGGCCTGAATCGAAGACGGCAATGTGCTGGTTACTCAAGATTGGCCTGACAAAAAAGAAGCCCCCTTGGCGGGGGCCTCATTCAATCACAATCGGCGACGAATTACATCCTGGCGATCATCGCGTCGCCGAATTCCGAGCAGGAAAGCTCGTTGGCGCCGTCCATCAGGCGTGCGAAGTCGTAGGTCACCTGCTTGTCGCCGATAGCCGCCTCCATGGACTTGATGACCAAGTTGGCGGCCTCGACCCAACCCAGATGGCGCAGCATCATTTCAGCCGAGAGGATCAGCGAACCCGGGTTCACCTTGTCCAGCCCGGCATATTTCGGCGCCGTGCCATGAGTGGCCTCGAAGCAGGCATACTTGTCGGAAATGTTGGCGCCCGGCGCGATGCCGATGCCGCCAACCTGTGCGGCCAAGGCGTCGGAGATATAGTCGCCGTTGAGGTTGGTGGTGGCGATCACGTCGTATTCGGCGGGACGGAGCAGAATCTGCTGCAGGAAGGCGTCGGCGATGGAATCCTTGACGATGATTTCGCGGCCGCTCTTCGGGTTCTTGATCTTGCACCACGGGCCGCCATCGATCAGTTCGGCACCGAACTCTTCCTGCGCCAGCTTGTAGGCCGTGTCGCGGAACAGGCCTTCCGTGAACTTCATGATGTTGCCCTTGTGCACGATGGTCACCGACTTGCGATCGTTGTCGATGGCGTACCGGATGGCGGCGCGAACCAGACGCGAGGTGCCCTCGACCGAAACCGGCTTGATGCCGATGCCCGAGCTTTCCGGGAAGCGGATCTTCTTGACGCCCATTTCCTCCTGCAGGAACTTGACGACCTTCTTCATGCCCTCCGAACCGACGGCCCACTCGATACCGGCGTAGATGTCCTCGGTGTTCTCGCGGAAGATGACCATATTGGTCAGTTCCGGATGCTTGAGCGGCGACGGCACGCCCTTGAAATACTGAACCGGACGAACGCACTGGTAGAGATCCAGCTCCTGGCGCAAGGCGACGTTCAGCGAGCGGATGCCGCCGCCGACCGGCGTCGTCATCGGACCCTTGATCGAAACCGAATATTCCTTCAGCGCATCGAAGGTTTCCTTGGGCAGCCACTCGTCCGAACCGTACAGGCGGGTCGATTTTTCGCCGGCGTACACTTCCATCCAGTGAATCTTCTTTTCCCCGCGGTACGCCTTGTCTACCGCGGCATCGATAACCTTGATCATCACCGGGGTGATGTCAATGCCGATGCCGTCTCCTTCAATGAACGGAATGATCGGATTGTCAGGAATCGGCTGACCCGGAACGATTTTCGAACCACCTTGCGGAACCTTGATGTGAGAAGTCATAGTCACTCCATGCGTGATTTCGGTATTGCCCGACGGCCCGCGTGGCCTTGCCGACGCACCGCCAGAGCGGCACATTATGGGGCAAAAGCAGTTGAATCGTTCAATCGCCTCACGCGTCTTGCCCCCTCGCCCTTCCCTCGCTGGCCGCATCGCGGGGCCGGGAGACGATTCAGGTTCCGACCGCGCCAAAGCGCCGTGACAGCCGCGCGGCCGGTGACTCTACCCAGCGATGAAAGCCCCAGGCGACGGCCAGGCTGCCGGTGAAAGCGACCGCCAGCCCGGTTACGGCAGCGGCGGCCGGCCAATCCGGCGAGAAGCGTGCCCAGACGGCGCTGACCAGCACCAGAACGGGAAAATGAACGAGGAAAAGGCTGTAGGAGATGCGCCCTATCCCGGTCAACACACCGCCATTCGGCCAAACGCGCCCCCAGCCGGCACGCTGTGCAACGTAGAGCAACAACCCGACGGCCATCGCCATGAGCAGCCGCCACCGCCAGGCGAACAGTGCCGCGCACAGCAGCAAGCCCTGAAACACCCAGAATTCGGCTTTGCCATCGAGGCGAGAGGCTTTCTGCACCAGCACCCCCAAGTAGAAATAAGGCCAGAAATACAGAGCCCAGGCGTCGCCGGCCGCATCGAGATTGAAATGAAACAGGGCATAGGCGGCGGCGCCCCAGGCCAGTAGGGCAAACACCGCCTGCCCGAACCGCCCACAGCCTTGCTGCAGGGCCAGCCCGAGCGCATAGGCGATGCCGAGTTGGAAGCTGATGCCGACGAACCACAAGCCTGCCGACAGGGCCTCGTACCCCAGGATGTCCTGCAGAAGGAAAGCGTGGGCCACCAGTTGCTCCAGCGTGGCTGGCTGCCCGAGCAATTCGTCGTCAACCCATCCGCGCGCGAAACCAATGATCGCCGGCATGACGAACACGATGGCCAGGCAGGGCAGGCCCAGCCGGCAGTAGCGCTGCAGGGCAAAGCGACCGAGATGGCTGAGCGTCCAGTCGCGACTGCCCAGCGTGCGAGCTGCGACGTAGCCCCCGACGACAAAGAACACTTGCGTCGTGCGCGCATACTCCGCCAGCCAGTCCAGCACTCCGCCCCGCAGCGGCGCCGCCCAATCACTCGACGGCACATACAGGGCGAAATGGTGAAACACGATGGACAGCGCCGCGAATGCACGCAGCGCCAAAAGAAATGATGGTTGAATCACAGCGCCGACACAAAGAAACACAAGCGGCGCATTGTTGCATCCGACGTACTGCAAACGAGCCAATCGTCACACAATTAGGGTCGTTTACCACACCCCGATCACAGTTAGTTACAAAGAAATAATAGTCAAACACCAACAAGTATGAAGTAGACCTCCACCGCACCATCTCGAGGCGGGCCAACGGCGTGTGAAGTCACCCGGAACATTACAAAAAATTCCCCTGAACCAGGTATTCGAGGGTAGTTGAGAAAATGCCCAGGTGCTGCCCCCCCGCTCCTGGCGCCGCCCTTGGACCTGCAGTGACCTCCTGGCGAATCGCATGATCGATACCGGACCTGCCCGGCCGACTCCATCTCAGAGGCCCGGACAATGCCATAGCAAAACAATCGAAATGCCGATGGCGTACAGGAAAAGGGCTGCAAAAAAAATCCCCGCCCGGCAAGCGCCGGACGGGGATTTATCTTGCCGGCCGGCTTCCACCGGCCTTGGCTTCAGGCGCGAGCCGCCTTGAGGGCAGCGTTCAGCGTCGGGCTCGGACGCATCACGGCCTTGCACTTCTCGGCGTCAGCCTTGTAGTAGCCGCCGATATCGACCGGCTTGCCTTGCACCGACTTCAATTCGGCCACGATCTGTGCTTCATTGTCAGTCAGGGTCTTGGCCAGATTGGCGAATTGAGCCGCCAGTTCGGCATCGTCCTTCTGAGCCGCCAGTTCTTGCGCCCAGTACATGGCGAGGTAGAACTGCGAACCACGGTTGTCCAGCTCACCGGTCTTCGGCGACGGCGACTTGTTGTTGTCGAGCAGCTTGCCGGTGGCAGCATCCAGGGTCTTGGCCAGCAGCTTGGCGCGGGCGTTGTTTTCCTTGATGCCCAGCTCTTCCAGCGACACGGCCAGGGCCAGGAACTCACCCAGCGAATCCCAGCGCAGGTGGTTTTCCTGCGTCAGCTGCTGGACGTGCTTCGGTGCCGAACCGCCAGCACCGGTTTCGTACATGCCGCCGCCGTTCATCAGCGGAACAATGGACAGCATCTTGGCCGAGGTGCCCAGTTCCATAATCGGGAACAGGTCGGTCAGGTAGTCGCGCAGGATGTTGCCGGTCACCGAGATGGTATCCAGACCGCGAGCGACGCGCTCCAGCGTGAAGCGCATGGCGCGGACCTGCGACATGATGCGAATTTCCAGACCGCTGGTGTCGTGATCCTTGAGGTACTTTTCGACCTTCTTGATCAGTTCTGCTTCGTGCGGACGGTACGGGTCAAGCCAGAAGACGGCCGGCGTATTGGAGTTGCGGGCGCGGGTGACGGCCAGCTTGACCCAGTCGCGGATCGGTGCGTCCTTGACCTGGCACATGCGCCAGATGTCGCCCTGCTCGACGTTCTGCGTCAGCAGCACTTCGCCGGTGTTGATATCGACCACGTTGGCGATACCGTCTTCGGCAATTTCGAAGGTCTTGTCGTGCGAGCCGTATTCCTCGGCCTGCTGGGCCATCAAACCTACGTTGGGCACGGTGCCCATGGTTTTCGGATCGAAGTTGCCGTGCCACTTACAGAAGTTGATCATCTCCTGATAGATACGAGCGAAGGTCGATTCCGGCATGACGCACTTGGAGTCGTACTGCTTGCCGTCGGCGCCCCACATTTTGCCGCCCTGACGGATCATGGCCGGCATGGAGGCGTCGACGATGATGTCGTTGGGTGAATGGAAGTTGGTGATGCCCTTGGCAGAATCGACCATGGCCAGGCGCGGGCGGTGCTCCTGGCAGGCGTGCAGGTCGCGAATGATCTCGTCGCGCTTGGACTCAGGCAGCGCCTTGATCTTCTCGTACAGATCGACCATGCCGTTATTGACGTTGATGCCTAGTTCGGCGAAGGTCTTGCCGTGCTTCTCGAATGCTTCCTTGTAGTAGATCTTGACGCAGTGGCCGAAGACGATAGGGTGCGAGACCTTCATCATCGTTGCCTTGACGTGCAGTGAGAACAGTATGCCGGACTTACGGCAGTCTTCCAGTTGCGCTTCGTAGAAGTCGCACAGCGCCTTCTTGCTCATGAACATGGAGTCGATGATCTCGCCTTCCTGCAGTGCGAGCTTCGGCTTCAGCACGGTGGTCTTGCCGCCCTTGGCGATCAATTCCATGCGCACTTCGCGCGGCTTGTCGAGGGTCATCGATTTTTCGCCATGATAGAAGTCGCCGTGGTGCATGTGCGAAACGTGGGTTTGCGACCATTGCTTCCACTCGCCCATGGAGTGCGGGTGTTTTTTAGCGTAGTTCTTGACGGCACCCGGCGCGCGGCGGTCGGAGTTGCCTTCGCGCAGCACCGGGTTGACGGCGGAACCGAGGCACTTGCCGAAGCGAGCCTTGAGCGCCTTGGCCTCATCAGTATCGGCCGTTTCCGGGTAATCGGGGATGGCATAGCCCTTTTCCTGCAATTCCTTGATACAGGCCTTGAGCTGAGCGACGGAAGCTGAAATGTTCGGCAGCTTGATGATGTTGGTTTCCGGCAGCAGGCACTTCTTACCCAGTTCGCCGAGGGTATTCGGCAGGCGCTGCGCTTCGGTCAGGAATTCCGGGAATTCGGCGATGAGGCGGGCGGACACGGAAATGTCGGCCTTTTCGACTTCGATACCAGCCGGACCGGTGAAGGTGCGGATGATCGGCAGGAACGCGCACGTCGCCAGCAGCGGCGCTTCGTCGGTCAGCGTGTAAATGATTTTTGACTTTCCACCAGCCATGTATATCCCCTTGCGTTGGATTGAGTTTTTTAGGCCGAGGGTGACACTCGACCCTTTGTAAACCGGTTTGCAGAAGCAAAACATTGAGAGTATCGACCGCCATCGAATCTCAGTCAACGAAACGCGTTTTCACATTGCGATGTCCTTGAAAAATGGCGTTTTTTTCCGTGCTTGGCCGATGCTATATTTCAGGCTGTCTATTGGATCGGGCACCATGAAGATTTCCGTCGGACTGTACGGCACCAATGCGCACCAGATCGCCCTGGCCATGATCCAGGGCTTCAACAAGCACTACACCTTGTTCCGGCAAACCAGCCGCGAGGCCAAGACGCGCTTCGAGCAAAGCGACTGGCTGGGCGTGCATAAGGCGGTCAAGGAGCGGATCCGCTTCTACGACGACCGCGTCGACGAATGCGTGGAGCGCCTGCGCAACGAATTCGATGCGGGGAGCATCGACGACACTACCTGGCAGCAGGTCAAGTTGCTTTATATCGGGCTGCTGCTCAACCACAAGCAGCCCGAACTAGCCGAGACCTTCTTCAACTCAGTCACCACCAAGATCCTGCACCGCAACTACTTCCACAACGACTTTATCTTCGTTCGTCCCACCATCTCGACGGAAAACATCGAAGGTGAAGACAGCGCGACTTACCGCAGCTATTACGCCAAAGAAGAGGGGCTTCGTGGCGCCATCCACGACATCGTGGCGGACTTCGACTGGCATCGCCCGTTTGCCGACCTGGATCGCGATGTCGACTGCGTCTATCAGGCCGTGCTCGGCTACCTCAACGGCATGCCACGACGCGAAGTCAATTTCCAGATACAGGTGCTGGCATCGGCGTTTTATCGCAACAAGGCAGCCTACATTCTGGGCAAGGCCATCAACGGCGCGAACGAGTATCCGTTCGCCATTCCCGTCCTCCACGACGACAACGACCGGCTCTACCTCGACACCATCCTGCTCGACGCCTGGCGGATCGGCCTGCTCTTCTCGCTATCCCGGGCCTATTTCATGGTCGACATGGAAGTCCCCTCGGGCTATGTGCAGTTTTTGCGCTCAATCATGCCCAACAAGCCGCGCTCCGAGATTTACATCATGCTCGGCCTCGGCAAACAGGGGAAGACCATGTTCTTCCGCGACTTCATCTATCACCTGCACCACTCGGAGGACAAATTCATCATGGCCCCGGGCATCCGCGGCCTGGTCATGCTCGTCTTCACACTGCCTTCATACCCCTACGTCTTCAAGATCATCAAGGACGTCTTCGGCAGCTCGAAAGACATGGATCAAGCGACGGTCAAGCGCAAGTTCATGATGGTCAAGCAGGTCGACCGCGTCGGGCGCATGGCCGATACGCTGGAGTTTTCCAACGTGATGTTCCCACTCAAGCGTTTCGACGACGAAGTGCTGGGCGAACTACAAAAGCTTGCTCCGTCGAAGTTCGAAGTCGATGGCGAACAACTGATCATCAAGCACCTCTATATCGAACGGCGCATGGAGCCGCTGAACATCCACCTCGACCGCATGGAGAAAACCAACAACATCGAAGGCATGGAACACGCCATCAGGGAATACGGCAGCGCCATCCGAGAGTTGGCCATGGCCAACATTTTCCCGGGGGACATGCTGTGGAAGAACTTCGGCATCACCCGTTTCGGCCGCGTCGTGTTCTACGACTACGACGAGATCGAATACATGACCGACATCAACTTCCGCAAGATTCCCCCGGCTCCCGACTTCGAAACGGAGATGTCCGGCGAGGTCTGGTATGGCGTTGCCAAGAACGACGTATTTCCTGAGGAATTCGCCACCTTCCTCCTCGCCTCACCGCAAGTTCGTAAGCTCTTCGTCAAACACCATAAGGATCTGCTCTCGCCTAAATTCTGGCAGGAATCGCAGCAAAAAATTCGCGAAGGGCACGTGGAGGACTTTTTCCCCTATCCACAAGCGCTGCGTTTCTGTAACAATCCGACCCAAGCAGACTGACGCATTTTTATCACCAATAAAATACAGGGGAAAAATACCCCTGTGCTACCCACTGGGAGTAACAGCATGCCGCTAACCATCGCGGTCGTAAGGGAGCGCTCGTCCGGCGAAAGCCGTGTCGCGCTGGTTCCCGAGACGGCCAAAAAATTCGCCGCCCTCGGCGCCCAGCTCTGTATGGAGCAAAGCGCGGGTATCCAAAGCCACTTCCTAGATTCGGACTACACCGGCGTCAAACTCGTCGGCGGCATTGCCGATGCTTATATCGACGCTGGCCTGATCCTCCGCGTTACCCCGCCCAGTACCGAGGAAATCGCCGCCATGCCGGAAGGCTCGGTCTTGATCGGCCTGCTCAAACCCTTCGAGGACAAGGCTCGCCTGGCCGCCCTCAATGCCCGCAAGATCACCGCCTTCTCGCTCGAACTGCTGCCGCGCATCTCGCGCGCCCAGAGCATGGACGCTCTGTCCAGCCAGGGTGCCTGCGCCGGCTATCAGTGCGGCCTGATCGCCGCCGCCCGCTGCACCAAGTTTTTCCCGATGTTGACCACTGCCGCCGGCACCATCCGTCCGGCCCGTGTATTGGTCATCGGCGCCGGCGTCGCCGGCCTGCAGGCCATCGCCACCAGCCGCCGCCTGGGCGCCATGGTCGAAGCCTATGACGTGCGCGCCGCCGCCCGTGAGCAGATCGAATCGCTCGGCGCCAAGTTCGTCGACACCGGCGTCTCAGCCGACGGCTCCGGCGGCTACGCCCGCGAACTGACCGCCGAGGAAAAGGCCCAACAGGCCGAAAAGCTGGCCAAGGCCGTTGCCGCCGCCGACGTGGTCATCACCACCGCCGCCATCCCCGGCAAGAAGGCTCCGGTCATCATCACCCGCGACATGGTCGGCCGCATGAAATACGGCGCCATCATCGTCGACATGGCCGCCGAATCCGGCGGCAACTGCGAACTGACGCAGCCGGGCGAGCACGTTGTCGCCAACGACGTGAACATCCATGGCCCGCTCAATCTTCCCTCGCGCATGCCCACCCACGCCTCGGAACTGTACGCCAAGAACCTGTACAACTTCCTTTCCCCGTGGATCAAGGACGGCGAGCTGAACATCGACTGGAGCGACGAAGTCGTCGCCGGCACCCTGCTTTGCAAGGATGGTGCGACGGTTCATTCCACGGTCAAACAAGTCATGGGAGAGGCGTAATGGACGGCCTGCTTGCACTCTATATCTTCATGCTCGCCGCCTTCACCGGCTACGAGATCATCGCCAAGGTGCCGGTCATCCTGCACACCCCGCTGATGTCGGGCTCCAATTTCATTCACGGCGTCGTCGTGGTCGGCGCCATGATCGCCCTCGGCGGTGCGGATACCGTTGTTGAACAGGCCATCGGCTTCTTCGCCGTCGCCCTCGGTGCGGCCAACGCCGCTGGCGGCTACGTCGTGACCGAGCGCATGCTCGGCATGTTCAAGAAGAAGGAGGGCTGAACATGACACTTCCCGCTTACGTTCAAGGCGCCTGGTTCCTCGGCGCTGCGCTCTTCATCTTCGGCCTGAAGGGCATGAGTTCCCCGGCTTCCGCCCGCAAGGGTATCGTCATTGCCGGCTACGGCATGCTGATCGCCATTGCCGGTACCTTCCTCGTCCCCGGCCTGAAGAACATAGCCCTGATGGTTGCCGCGCTGGGTATCGGCGGTGCGGCCGCCTGGATCTCCGGCCAGAAAGTCAAGATGACCGACATGCCGCAGATGGTCGCCATCTACAACGGCATGGGTGGCGGTGCGGCAGCAGCGATTGCCGCCATCGAGTTCGCCAAGGGCGACACCCACAGCACCGTGACGACCATACTGGCCGTTATTGGTGCGCTGATCGGAGCCGTCTCCTTCACCGGCTCCTGCGTTGCCTGGGCCAAACTGCAGGGTGTGCTGAAAAAAGCCATCCGTCTGCCAGCGCAGAATGCAGTCAACGTCGTCCTCGCACTCAACGCTGTCGGCCTCGGCATCGCCATGGTCGTCATGGCCCCTGCCCAACCGGAGCTGATCTACTTCTTCTTCGCCGTATCGCTGATTCTTGGCCTGATCGTCACGCTGCCCATCGGCGGTGCCGACATGCCGGTAGTGATCTCGCTGTTCAATGCCTTCACCGGCCTGGCTGTCGGCTTTGAAGGTTACGTCCTCGGCAATCCGTCGCTGATCATCGCCGGCATCGTCGTCGGCGCTGCGGGTACGCTGCTCACCCAGCTGATGGCCAAGGCGATGAACCGTCCGCTGACCAACATCCTCTTTACGCCGATGGTGGCCTCCGGCCCCGGTGAAGCGATCAGCGGATCGATGAAGGAAGTCGGCGCCATCGATGCGGCAGCGATGATGCGCTACGCCAGCAAGGTCATCATCGTGCCGGGCTACGGCATGGCGGTGGCGCACGCCCAGCACAAGGTATGGGAGATGACCTCAATCCTGGAAGAAGCCGGCGTCGAGGTGAAATTCGCCATCCACCCGGTAGCCGGCCGCATGCCGGGGCACATGAACGTGCTGCTCGCAGAAGCCGGTGTCCCGTACGACAAGATCTTCGACCTTGAGGAGATCAACGGCGAGTTCGGCCAGGCCGATGTGGCGCTGATCATCGGGGCAAACGACGTGGTGAACCCGTCGGCCCGTACCGACAAGTCCAGTCCGATCTACGGCATGCCGATTCTCAACGCCGACATGGCGCAGAACGTCATCGTGATCAAGCGCGGCAAGGGCACGGGTTACTCCGGCGTCGAAAACGCACTGTTCTACACCGATAACTGTCGCATGCTCTACGGCGATGCTCAACCCATGGCTGGAGAAATCATCCAGCATTTGAAGGCAATGGGCTAACGCTGTCTCAAAATCGTTCAAAAGCAACACATATCCGACAACCCTTCAAGCCCACCGGAACTCCGTTCATGAAACGTATCGACGACCTGTTGATCTGGGTCTCAATTGCAACCTGCCTGACACTTTGGGTGTGGTCGCTCATGGCGGGGCCGGTGACGGCTCATGCTTTTCTTGCCGTAGCTACCCTACTGCTGGCGACTACCGTGCTTTCCCTGCGTGAACGCCGCAATTGGCAAGCACGCCAGAAGACCCACTTCCAGGAACTAAATAATGTCATGTCGGAGTACCAAGTACTTTCCGACGAGGCCATGGCACACGCCGAACTGCAATTCACCTCGCTGGAAACGGAAATGCGCGAAGCCAAGGAAGTCATCCGCGCTTCCGTAAGCAGGATCTCCGGAAGCCTGACGGGCCTGGAGTCGCAATCATCGAATCAACGGCAGGTACTGCGTTCGCTGATCGATCAGATGCTCGAGATGACAGACTCCGACACCCGGGATCACGAGGAGGTCAGCCTGCAGCGCTTCTTTGACGAAACCAACACCTTGATCGCCGAATTTGCGGGCAAGATGACGTATCTCAAGGAAAGCAGCCAGGGTATCGCCAGCAGTTTCGAGCAGATGCAAGCCCAGGTCACCCGAATCTCCGGCTCGCTGAACGATATTGCCGGGATTACCAAGCAAACCGATTTGTTGGCGCTCAACGCGGCAATCGAAGCCGCCCGTGCCGGCGAGGCTGGCCGCGGATTTGCCGTTGTTGCCGACGAAGTCCGCAACCTGGCGGCGCGAACCGGCGAATTCAATGTCGACATCCGCAACGGACTGACCGAAATTCTCGACTCGCTGCGCGAGGTCGGCAACCGGATCAGCGACACCGCGAATATCGACATGAGCATCGCCGACAAGTCGCGCGCCATGCTCGGCGAACTGGGCGGCGAGTTGCTGGAGTTGACCGCCAAGGCACGCGAGCATTCGGCACAGATCACTGCAGTGACCGAACAGATGCATAGCCTGACGCAGGAAGGCGTGATGGCCATGCAGTTCGAAGATATCGTCAGCCAGATGATGGAGCGCGTCGGCCAGCGCACGGCAAACGTCGGCGAGTACATGCACGCCTTCCTGGCGCTGCATCAGGATAACGAAAGCGATGGGCTGCAACGTTTCCGCAAGCGCAGCCAAAAGCTGGTTGAACTGCTGGTCAACTCACACGTCAAGAGCGATGCCCTGCGTTCGAGCAACTCGGCAAGCAACGCCAAGTCCAACAATAACGGAGAAATCGAACTGTTCTGATCGATCAGGCCAGGTAACCGGCTGCAGTACCAGTTGCCTGCTTTCGGCTAGATATCCGGCAATCAGAGTCCGCGCAAGAACTCCGCGACAGCCCGTGCCTCATCAATGCTCAGGCGCTTGGCGATATCTTGCATTTGGGCATTGTCGTTGGTCCGCTTGCGCTCCTCGAAGAGACTCAACTGGGTTTCGATGTACAGCGTGTGCTGGCCGGCAATCCGAGGCAACCTATCCGAGCCGGCACCATTCTCGCCGTGGCAATCACGGCACGGAACCAAACCGTTTTCCGGGTTGCCTTGCATGTAAAGCCGCTCACCCACCGCCCGCATATCACCATAGGCCGACTTGCCACGGCTCGGCTTCTGATGGCTGAAGAAATGTGCCGCGGCACGCATATCGTCATCACTCATATCGACAACAATCTTGCGCATGTCGTTGCTGTCGCGCTCGCCCGACTTGAAATTGCGCAACTGTTTAAGCAGGTAGGCTTCGTTCTGGCCGGCCAATTTGGGATAGAGCGGGCTGGAACTATCGCCAGTTGCGCCGTGGCACAGAAAGCACTTTCCCATAACCTGCCCCTCACCACGCTGCATCAGCACGGGATCCTCGGCTGCCTGCACCGAGAGGGTAATGCAAGCAAGCCAGAGCACGAGCAGACCACGCATCAGGACTTGCCGGTACTGCCGAAACCACCCTCTCCACGATGACTGGCGTCAAAATCGTCCACGATATTGAAGCCTACCTGCAACACTGGCACGATGACCAGTTGGGCAATCCGATCCAGCGGATTGATGGTGAAGCCGGCATGGCCACGATTCCACACGGAAACCATCAACTCCCCCTGGTAGTCGCTATCGATCAGTCCGACCAGATTGCCAAGCACGATGCCATGCTTATGGCCCAATCCAGAGCGCGGCAGGATCATCGCTGCCAGCCCCGGATCGGCCAGATGAATCGCCATGCCGGTCGGTACCAGGGTGGTTTGCCCCGGTTCGACATGCAGCGGCCCATCAATGCAGGCGCGCAGATCAAGGCCGGCCGAGCCGGGGGTCGCATACTCGGGTGGCGTTTCCCGCAAACGGGTGTCGAGAATCTTGACATCAATATGGTGCATTACGCTTTTCCTGTTAACAATTGGGCAATGTGCTCGACCAGTTGGCGGGCAAGCACGGATTTGGGGGCAGGCGTCAGCGGATGGGTACCGTGGTCGTCGAACAGCACCAGCCGGTTGTCGTCGCCGCCGAAGCCGTCCTGAATCAGATTGCCGGCAATCAGCGGGATATTCTTCTTGCGCCGCTTGCTCTGGGCGTACTCTTCCAGATTACGGCTTTCCGCCGCGAATCCGACGCAGAACGGACCATTCGGCAACGCGGCAACTTCAGCCAGAATGTCCGGATTCTCGACCAGTTCGATCGGTGGAATGCCGCCAGTATCCTTCTTCAACTTGTGCTCGGCTGCGTTGGCGACACGGTAATCGGCCACCGCCGCCACGCCGATGAAGACATCCGAACCTCCGGCACGCGCCATCACGGCTGCATGCATATCGAGTGCGCTCCCTACCCTGACCCGCTCGACACCTTGCGGCGCGGACAAGCTGACCGGCCCGGAGACCAGTGTCACCTCGGCCCCCGCCTGCTGTGCCGCACGGGCCACGGCATAGCCCATACGACCGGAAGACAGGTTGGTGATACCACGCACCGGATCGATAGCCTCGAAAGTCGGTCCGGCAGTAATCAATACCTTGCGGCCTGCCAATACCTTGGGCGCGAAGAAGGCGATCACCGCTTCGACGATTTCATCCGGCTCGAGCATGCGCCCGGCGCCGACTTCGCCGCAGGCTTGCTCACCGCTGGCCGGGCCGAGCGTCTGCACGCCATCGGCCCTTAATTGCGCAACATTACGCTGGGTCGCCGGGTTTTCCCACATCTGGCGATTCATCGCCGGCGCCAGCAGCAAAGGGCAATCGCGTGCCAAAACCATGGTTGCGAGCAGGTCATCGGCCATGCCGTGGACAATGCGCGCAATGAAATCGGCAGAAGCCGGCGCGACCATGATCAAATCGGCGGTGCGCGAGAGATCGATGTGTGCCATGGCATTCGGCATGCGCGCGTCCCACTGGTCGAGATAGACCGGCTTGCCCGACAGCGCCTGAAAGGTGGTCGCTGTCACGAAATGTGCCGCCCCCTCGGTCATCGCCACCTGTACTTCGGCCCCCTGCTTGCCCAACAATCGAACCAGTTCGGCCGCCTTGTAAGCGGCGATACCGCCGGTCACGCCGAGAACGATGCGCTTACCCTGTAATTCCATTGTCTTACCGTTAGAATTGGATTCCGCACATTCTACCTTGGAAAGAAAATGGCGATCACCGACTGGCCCGAAGGCGAACGACCGCGCGAACGACTACTCGCCCATGGGCCAGGCGCGCTTTCCGATGCCGAATTGCTAGCCATCTATTTACGCGTCGGGGTGCGCGGCAAAAGTGCGGTCGATCTGGCACGCGACCTGCTGAACCGTTTCGATGGCCAACTCGGCGTCCTGGTCGAAGCCTCTCTGGAGGAATTGGCCAGCGTATCCGGCATCGGCATGGCCAAGGCTGCCCAGCTGAAAGCCAGCTTCGAGCTGGCACGCCGCGCCTTGTCGCAAGAAATGGCTAGCCGCGACAACTTCACCTCACCAGGCAAGGTGCGTGACTGGCTGCGGCTGAAGCTCGCCCACCGACCGCAGGAAATCTTCATGGCCCTTTGGCTGGACGCCCAGAACCGCCTGCTCAAAGCCGAGGAGTTATTTACCGGCTCGCTAACCCAAACTTCCGTCTACCCGAGGGAAGTGGTCAAGACTGCACTATTTCATAATGCAGCCGCCGTCATCCTGGCGCATAATCACCCATCCGGTGTCGCCGACCCCTCCAGGGCCGACGAGATGCTCACCCGCTCACTGAAGGAAGCCCTCGCCATGGTCGACATCAAGGTTCTCGACCATTTCATCGTCGCCGGGACTGCCACGCCGCTCTCGTTCGCCGAGCGCGGCCTTTTATGAAAATAAAGAAACCCCTTGATCCCATTCAAGACTTTTGGTTACAATCACGGGCTTTCTTCTAGCGAATTCTGGAGCACCATCATGGCGCGAGTCTGCCAAGTCACGGGTAAAGCCCCGATGGTTGGGAACAACGTTTCCCACGCCAACAACAAAACGAAGCGCCGCTTCCTGCCGAACCTGCAGTATCGTCGTTTCTGGGTCGAAACTGAAAACCGCTTCGTACGCCTGCGCGTTTCCAACGCCGGCCTGCGCATCATCGACAAGAAGGGCATCGAAGTCGTTCTGGCCGATCTGCGTGCCCGCGGCGAAGTCTGATTAAGGAAGGATACGAAAAATGGCTAAAGGCGGTCGCGAAAAGATCAAGCTGGAATCCACGGCTGGCACCGGACACTTCTACACAACCTCCAAGAACAAGCGCACGACGCCTGAAAAACTGGAGTTCATGAAGTACGATCCGAAGGCTCGTAAGCACGTCGCTTACAAGGAAGTAAAGCTGAAGTAATTCAGCAACTCCGGCATTCGACAAACCCGCCTCTCGGCGGGTTTTGTTTTTTCAGCCCTGGATCTTGCCCCGGAAAAGCAGAACGGCATATCCTACGATACCTGCGAAGACGATAGCCGACCAGTTAGCCATCGACATTCCCAGGAATTCCCAGTCCCGGCTTGTACAGAACCCGGTCGCCAGGAACAGCGAGGGCATCTGCACGCCCAGCCAATCGACCAGGCTCTCGATGGCATTCGGATCGGTAAAACTACATTCCGGTGCCAGATGCGGGTAAGCCTGCATCCAGGTCTGATAGGCCGCAACGCCGACCCCCAGGCCGGCCAGACCGACAGTCAGCGCCGACCAGAGCAGGCGCCCGCCGGGAACAGCCCAGCCGAGCAAACCGATAAAACCGATGACGATATAGAGCAGGCGCTGAAAAATACACAAGGGACACGGCGCCAGGCGCAACAAATTCTGCAACTCCATTCCGATGGCGACCAGCCCAAGACAACCGATCCCCAACGTTGCAAACCAAGCCCGGACGGGCACTTTTGACCAAATCATCCACAAGCTTCCTATGAGTAACCAGCAAGTATTCTAAGCCAGACCAAGACGTATTCACCTCCTTTGATGTCATGCCTGCACTTTGGGCATGCTGGACCCGGCCTCTGCTGACCGTTAAGATTGTCGGATGAATACACGCATACTACTTGTCGAAGACGATGAACGGCTGGCCGAACTGACCGCCGAATACCTCACCAAGAACGATCTGCAAGTTTCCGTCGAACCGCGGGGCGACGTTGCCGAAGCGCGCATACTCGCCGAACAGCCCGACCTGGTCATTCTCGACGTCATGCTCCCGGGCAAGGACGGCTTCGAAGTCTGTCGTGCCGTGCGCTCCCAGTATCGGGGCGTGATCCTGATGCTCACGGCACGTGACGAGGACTTCGACCAGATTCTCGGCCTCGAGATGGGTGCCGACGACTATATTGCCAAGCCGGTTCAGCCTCGCGTCCTGCTCGCCCGCATCAAAGCCCTCCTTCGCCGACTCCCCACCCCTGGCGACACGCCTGCTGGTGAAGCCGACAAAATGGTTTTTGGTCAGTTTCGGATCAGCCAGGCAACGCGTACCGCAACACTTGCCGGCCAATCTATCGACCTGACTACTGCCGAGTTCGACCTGCTATGGCTGCTGGCCACGCACGCTGGCAACGTCCTGTCGCGCGACGACCTGCTACAGGAATTGCGCGGCATCGGTTTCGATGGCCTGGACCGCTCCATTGATGCCCGTATCTCCCGGCTGCGCAAGAAGTTGAACGACGACCCAGAGAATCCGACCCGCATCAAGACCGTGCGCGGCAAGGGCTACCTGTTTAGCAAGCATGACTGGAACTGACACGCCGGCCGACGACAAGCCGGCCAAGGAACACAACCAGGGACTCGCCCGCTCACTGTTCCGTGTTTCGCTGCCGCGCTGGCGGGGCAGCCGCTACAGCCTGTCGCGCCTGTTCTTCAATTTTTATCTCCTGGCCATGGGCTCCTTCGTGGCCATTGCCTTCACTGCCGACTTTGTCATCTCAACGGCGCAGCGCGGCATAACCGACGACTACGCACGCCGCTTCATGCGTGGCACGATCACCCTGATCGAGGATGAATTGTTCCGGCATCCTCGTCGCGAGTGGCAAAAGAAAGTAGGCGAAATCGACGAAAAATTCTCCTACAACCTGGGCATCGTCGAACGTATTTCGCTCGACCGCACCCTGACGCCATTCCAGGTCAGCAAGCTGGATGCCGGCGATATTGCCATCGATCACGACGGCGATATCATGTACCACCGCCTGGGAACATCCAGCCTCGTACTTGTCGTCGGACCGCTCGCCTCTGGCCGGAACCCCGAACTGGCCGATCGCCTGCCACTGGAGCTCCGACTCCGCCTCCTCACCTGGAGCCTTATCGGCGTCATTTTCGCCATTGCACTGTGGTTCTGGATCCGCCCCGTCTGGCGCGATCTCGAAACACTGCGCCAAACGGCCCGCGATCTGGGCGACGGACATTTCGACGCCCGCTCGCCAGCTGCCAAAACACAGTTGTTTGCCCCCCTTGCCGACACGATGAACAGCATGGCCGACCGCATTCGCCAATTGCTGGCCACGCATCGCGAACTCTCCTGTGGCATTTCGCACGAACTGCGCACGCCCATCGCCCGCATGCGTTTTGCCTTGGAAATGCTCTCGGAGACTGAGGAAAAGGAAGAGCGGGAACGCCTCTGGGCCATGATGGAGGCTGACCTCGACGAACTCGACCAACTGATCGACACCAGCCTGACCTATGCCCGCTTCGAACGCGAAGCACCAGAACCTCATTTCTCCAGCGTCAAATTCAGCGAATGGCTGGCAGACGAAGTCGATTCCGTCCGGCTACTCGGCCGCCAACTTGAGGTTGCGGTGGATACTGCAGGGCTACCCGATGACTTGCATGTCGATCTCGACCGCAAGGCCATGCCTTACGCCCTGCGCAATTTGCTGCGCAATGCCTTCAAATACGCCAGCAAGCGCATTTCGATCAATGCCGAACTGAATGGCAACGAGATACGCGTCAACGTCGACGACGATGGAATTGGCATCCCTCCCGAAGAACGCGAACACATTTTCTCGGCCTTCACGCGACTCGATCGTTCTCGCGACCGATCCACAGGGGGCTACGGTCTCGGTTTGGCCATTGCCCGCCGGGTGCTCGAACTACACGGCGGAAACGCAACCGCCGATGCTTCGCCACTGGGCGGCGCACGCTTCACGCTCAGCTGGAAAGCTCACCAATAGGCGATCTTCGGGAAGTTACAAAGCGTCACACAAGATCAAAACCCGTTACCTCTGCGCAACGCTCATGCAACAGACGGCTCGCACCTGACTTTTTAAAATGCAAGGCATGTCAGGAAACAAAACCCGCCAAGAGGATGACGAGGAAATGATCAGCATGAATATCAAACAGTTTATCGAAGCTACCCGCCAGTATCTTTTTGCACTGGTTCCCGCACAACCGGCACTGGTTACGATTCCGCTCAAAAAGGACCGCTAATGGCCTTTGCGGATCACCTGCCGATCAGCGAGTCGCTCGGTGTCTTCGTAGGTATCGCCGGTTACGACTGGCTTGCCGAAGGCCAGGCGGAACCACTGAAGGCAGCCATCGCAGCCATCGCGGCCGGAGGCATCATCGCCATTGCCCGCGCGCTGTTGAAACACCGCAACAAGCGCTAAAAGTTACCCTCCTCTCGAATTCCCCCGATTCGAGACCTCCCTGTTACCCCGCCTTCGTGGCGGGGTTTTTTTTCAAAACCATTACTTTGGCACGGCAAGCTTGGCAAGATGAGCTCCCCGCCACCCCTGAAGCACACAGCCAGCAAAAACGGGCGACGCTGCAGCCATTCCTTTCCGAATACCAGAAGTGCCTTCCCAAAAAACGTGCGACGACACGCGTTGTTGGCGAGAAACCCTCAGTAACTCAGATGCAGGGAAAACCAGTGCACCTTGTCAGCAAGACGAAGCCACTGGCGCCCTTAGAGGTGGTTCCGCGAATCCGGACATCGAGTTAAGTGAAATCTCTGCTTCAATGGGCGATGGAAATCGCCTGCCTAGGAGCAGAAGCAATGAGAAGACCCCGCCGTAACCACACAGCCGCCTTCAAGGCCAAAGTGGCGATTGCCGCCCTCAAGGGCGATGAGACGCTGGCTGCGTTAGCAGAGAAGTTTGACGTTCATCCGAATCAGATTACGCAATGGAAGACACAATTGCTCGAGAACGCCTCGGGTGTCTTTGCGACGGCTGCCGAGAAGCAGGCGGCCACGCCGGACCTGAAGGATTTGCATGCAAAGATAGGCCAGCAGGCGTTGGAGATTGATTTTTTGGCCGTCGCGCTCGGTCGCATCGGCGATGCGAGCGCAAAACGATGATCGACAAGGCCCACGATCTGCCTGTCGTCAGGCAAGTCCAGTTACTTGAGCTTTCGCGTTCTTCTGTCTATTACCAGCCGCAGCCCACATCCGAAATCGATTTGATGCTGATGCGGCGGATTGATGAACTGCACCTGGAGCATCCCTTTGCCGGTGCGCGGATGTTGCGCGATATGCTCAAGCTCGAAGGCCATGAAATCGGTCGCAAACATGTCGGTACGCTGATGAAGAAGCTCGATATCCAGGCCATCTACCGCAAGGCCAACACCAGTCGGCGCAACCAGGCACACCGCATCTATCCCTACCTGCTGCGCGGCCTTGCCATCGAGCGTCCGAATCAGGTCTGGGCCATGGATACGACCTACATCCCGATGCGCCGGGGCTTCGTCTATCTGAGCGCGGTGCTTGATTGGGCAACCCGTCGGGTGCTGAGTTGGCGCCTGTCGAACAGCCTGACGGCTGATCCCTGCGTCGATGCTCTGGAAGAGGCCATCATGAAGTATGGCCGACCGGAAATCATGAACACAGACCAGGGCAGCCAATTCACCAGTTCGGCCTTCATTGGCTTGCTTCAGGAGCACAGCATTCAGGTCAGCATGGATGGCAAGGGCTGCTGGCGCGATAACGTATTCGTCGAACGCCTCTGGAAATCGGTCAAGTACGAGGAGATTTACCTGCACGGCTACGACACCGTTTCCGAGGTCCGACAGGCGCTGGCCCGCTACTTCGATTTTTACAATCGTCGTCGCCCGCACTCAACGCTTGACGGGCAAACCCCGGATACGGCTTACTTCAACCAGCCGCTGCTCGCCGCAGCGGCTTAACCCGCAGAGAACTCACTTAAGAAAACCAAATTTCTGTCCAACTGCGCGGGGCCACCTCTCTTCTTGCGACTCATTGGCCATTTGCACGGTATAGGCCAGTTCTCCCTTGGCGCCCCCTACCTGGAAGCGCTTGCTCGCTCGCCAATCGAAGCGTTCACTGGCTTGAATGAGCTCCCCGTTACGCCGCCAGCGCATTGGAGAGGCCCGGAAGTACATGACTGAAGCTGTCATGTCATAAGGCAACTTCTGGATCAACATCGCCGACTGGGAGTGAGCAGGTGCCGAGTCCCGGGTTTGATTGACAATTTTCGGCACATTGGTCACGTCATCCGCAATCCGCGAGCTGTCGGTAAAATCGGCTTCTATGGTAATCAGCGCGCTACCGTATATCAGCCGTGTCGTTTCGAATGGTCGCCACTGCAACTGGTATTCATAACCCTTGATGCGCACCCGTTCCAGATTGACCGCACTATCGGCACGACCATAGGGATAGATAGCGTAGTTGAAAGAAGCATCATTCCGCGTCGTAGATCGGTCCTGGTTATCCGGTATGCTGGCCGGCAAGGCTAACGGCAGTATCTGGATATAGTTGGGTATTCTCTCGCTGAACAAGCGCAGATCCAAAGTGGCCCGATAGTTCTTCAATTCAGCCAGGTAGCCAATTTCAACGGTATCGATGCGCTCCGGCTCAACGCCCTGAGCGAGATAAGCAATGTCATCTGGCATTCCGACCGGCGAATTGCGCCGCTCAAAACGCCCTGACGTTTCGTACAGACTGGGATTCCGGTGTGCGCGCGCGACGCCGAAACGCAAGGTATGTCCAGGCAATACGTGATAGCTAACGCTTACACGTGGATCGAACATCCACCCCACACGGCTATCGTGCTCCAGACTGGCACCGGCATTAAACAGCAGCGCATCAAAAGGTCGATACTCAAGATTACCAAAACCTCGATAGGCAAAGCGCTCTTGCCAACCCGGCAACGAAAACTGGGCAAAGGAAGTCACTTCCGTGTATTTGGTCCCCAGCCCCCAGACCGCCCGCGTGGCCTTGGAAAGCGACAGACGATGCTCAAGCTCCGCCTCGTGCAGCATTGAGCGCCCCCCAGGATCATAAGTGAAGCGTATCGGTAACGGAGCCCCTGCGGCTGTCGTAATGTTCTGCAGTCGCATATAGCGACCATAGGCCCAGTCTTCGGTATAGCCATAACGCAAACGGAGCTCTTCGGTTGGCGAAATGACACGACGCCACTGGACCCCAAAAGCGGTCGATGACTGCTCCAGGTTGCGCAAAGGATCGGATGTGGTGGTGACAGGCCGTCCGTATTGGGAATAATCCCGGGCAAACGTACCTGTAATCTGAAGGTCATCACGCTCGGAAAGTGGCATGTCGACACGCAGGTCGAAGAGCTGAGACTGACGGCTATCGGCTGCATAAGTCGTCGTTTTCCAGTCGTCGTACGAAGCTCTCTGGAAACCGTCATCCTGAAGCGAGCGGTAAGTCAGCCGGACATTGGCATCGCCGACACTCTCGCCCCAGCGGAGCATCTCGTCACGAATCCCATTACTCCCGTGGTTGGCAGAGACTTGCCACCCCTTAGTCAATGAGGGGTCGATGGAAATGATATTGACGACACCCATGAATGCATTCGAGCCATAGGAGACGGTATTCGAACCGCGAATGACTTCGATGCGCTCAATGTTTTCCAGCGCCACCGGCAACAAGTTCCAGTTCACGCCGGATTTGAACAGGGGCGAGTATTGCGAGCGACCATCCACCAGAACCTGAACCCGCGAACCATACTCGTCCCCGGAAAGACCGGTATTCAAGCCGTGATAAACCACATTGGCCGGATCCTGATTGTGCGAAGTCACCTGAAAGCCCGGCACAAGCCTCAACAGATCTTCCACGGTACGCATGCCCGAGGCGCGAATCATTTCCTGATCAATCACCGTGACCGAAGCGGGGGTCTCTGACAGTTGCTGCGGCAAACGGCTCACCGATGCGACGATGGGAAGACTGGAAAAAAAGACGTCCTCCTCCGCCTGCGCCTTGAAAGACAAAGCTCCTCCCAACAGCAGGGACAAGCACGAGCAAAGGGAAGAGCGGACAATAGAAGTGCTATTCACGGCATCCATTCGACGGGCGGCCCGAACAACACCCCGACTGCCACAGGGTCGCTCTGCCTGATTTTTTATGTAAACCCCTGAAACGGGCGCAATTTTATCAAAAACGGACTCAATTTAACCTAGGGAATAGACTAGGGACTCTCTGAACAACCGGCCATTTACTGGTAGGTCGTCATAAAAGCGATGAGAAATAGGCGATTTTCGACCGTTGACCGGGAAATCCAGGGAGTTTTCCCTGTATTTCACGTTTCACGGGCGCACCTCGCCCAGCAAGGGCAACAATCGCTTGCGCGCCATCCACAAATTGGCCAGCGCAAACAACGTCACGATTTGCCCGGTATTCTTCGCCAGACCACGGTAGCGAACTTTCACAAAGCCAAACTGGCGCTTCACTACTCGGAACGGATGTTCGACAATTGCCCGCACCGAGGACAGCATCCGATTGAACGCTTTCTGCTCCACAGTCAGCGTGCCGCCAGCCGGCTTCTTGGTCGGTGTCAGAACAGACAGATTGCCTTCCTTCTGGAACGCGTCAATCGTCCGGTTCTTCTTGTGATAGCCGCGATCACCGAGCGCAATGGCTTCTTCCCCGTGCAGGCACTTCTCCATCATCGCAATGTCGGCGACCTTGGCCGTCGTGCATTCAACGGTATGTATCAAGCCGCTGTCGGCATCGACGCCAATGTGCGCCTTCATGCCGAAGTGCCACTGATTGCCCTTCTTGGTCTGCGTCATTTCCGGATCGCGCTTCTTGTCTTCGTTCTTCGTCGAACTCGGTGCTGCAATCAGCGTGGCATCGACCACCGTACCGCGCTTCATCGACAGGCCTTTCTCCGACAGCACGGCATTGACCTCGGCAAAGATCGCCACCGCCAGGTCATGCTTCTCCAGCAGATGACGGAAGCGAAGAATCGTACTTTCGTCCGGCATCACGTCTTCGAAGGCATCCAGTCCGGCAAAGCGACGCAACAACGGAACATCGTGCAGTGCTTCTTCCATTGCTGGGTCGGAGTAACCAAACCATTGCTGCAAGAAGTGAATCCGCAACATCGTGCCCAACGGCATCGGCGGACGACCGTTTCCCTTCTTCGGATAGAACGGCTCGATCAGCGCCTCAAGACGCGACCACGGCACCACTGTTTCCATCTCCGCCAGGAACACTGCCTTGCGGGTTTGCTTGCCGGCTTTCGGCAAAAATCCCGTCTCAGCCAAGCTCAGTTGCTTCATCAGATTCATCTGCCTCACCAACTCAATGACAATGCCGTCATTTTCTCAAATTGCGCTGCATGATGGGCGCTTATGCAGAGTTTCCCTAGGTAACCCCTTGTTATGACGAGCTAATAATACGTATATCGCGCTGCGGGAAGGGAATGCCAATACCGTTTTCCTTGAAGGCTCGCCAGATGGCGAAATTCACGTCGGACACGATATTGCCCTTACCCTCCTCCGGATCGTTGATCCAGAACCCAACCTCGAGATTGATCGCGCTGTCGGCGAACTGGGTCAGGAAAACCTTGGGTGGCGGATCGCTCAGAGCCCGCGGATGGTTTTGTGCCGCGTCAACCATCAGACGACAGGCGAGATCGAGATCGCTGTCGTAGGCAACGCCGACACTACTCACCAACCGGATGCAGGTATTGGAATAAGTCTGGTTCTGAACGATCGACCCGATCAGCGTCTCGTTCGGAACGATGAATTCGGTGCCGCCCGGGTGCTTGAGCACCGTGTAGCGCGTGGTGATCTGCGTTACCTCGCCGCTGTCGCTACCGACCTGGACGATGTTGCCGATACGGATGGAGCGGTCGAGCAGGATGATGAAGCCGGAGACATAATTGCTGGCGATCTTCTGCAGGCCAAAACCGAGGCCGACACCGAGTGCGCCGGTGAATACCGACAGTGCGGTCATATCGATGCCGACCAACGCCAGGCTGGTCAGGATGGCGACTACGGTCAGTACGGCCTTGGCAACGCGTACGCCGACGATACGCAGGTTCACATCCAGCGACTGGATGCGCATCAATTTTGCCTCGACCAGGCCGGCGATCCAGAGCGCGAAGACGACTGTCAGGAAAACGGTGGCAATACCGCGCAGGACGGTCCACAGATCGATTTGCTGCTTGCCGACATGGAACTGCACGCTTTCCATTGCTTCGATGACGAAGGGGGCCAGATCGGTGATATACAGCGCCAGCCATCCCCACACCGTGGCGGCGATGATGCGTTCCCAGGCCGTGAGCCATGTGGCGCGTGGAAAAGCCTGGCGCAGCACGAAGATGACACCACGCACCAGAGCCATCGAGCCGAGCAGCGGCATCGCCAACTTGAGCAGGTTGAGATGCATGAAGGAGCCGAGTGTGCTCAGCGCGATCCCGGTCAGCAACATGCCGGTCAATGGGAAGACCAGGCGGGCGCCGGCATCGGTCAGGCGCCCCTCGCCTTCGGTGTGGCGGCTATGCCACCAGCGGGCGATCAGCAGGGCCGAACCGATACACGCCACCAAGGTGACGACCTGCCAAACGAAACTCGGATCGCGAATATCGGCGAGCAGATCGTTGATCAGGCGCAGTGCCTGGCTCTTTTCGCTCATGCCTTGCGCTCCAGTGCTGCAGCAAAGAAGCCGTCGGTGTTGTGCTTGTGCGGCAACAGGCGCAGCACCTCGCCTTCGCAGGCGATGCCCTGCCTGGCGAGCAGGCCGGCAGCCGGCAGCAAGGAGAAATCGGGGTGCTTTTCGAGAAACGCCGCGACGATGGCGTCGTTCTCGACTGTCAACAGGCTGCAGGTGGCATAGACCAGGCGGCCGCCCGGGCGCACCAGCGTCGACGCCGCATCGAGAATCGACGCTTGCTTGACGGTCAGCTCGACCACCGAGGTTTCATCCTGGCGCCACTTCAAATCAGGATTGCGGCGCAGGGTGCCGAGCCCCGAACATGGCGCGTCGACCAGCACGCGGTCGGCCTTGCCAGC
The DNA here is from genome assembly GCF_051122455.1 of Dechloromonas sp. ARDL1. Classification (NCBI taxonomy): domain Bacteria; kingdom Pseudomonadati; phylum Pseudomonadota; class Betaproteobacteria; order Rhodocyclales; family Azonexaceae; genus Dechloromonas; species Dechloromonas sp. ARDL1. Next base: position 464,253 of record NZ_CP168939.1, on the reverse strand, counting down.
CAGACGCTTGATCTTCTGGTCGCGCTCGTGCTCGATACGACCGGGATGCACGTTGGAGAGGCCGGAACGAGCCAGGCGCGGCTTCAGGTTGGCCAGGCGCTTGTCCGACACGTCGAAGGCGTAGAGCCGGCCGGTGTTGCGCATCAGCGCGCCGAGCAACAGCGTCTTGCCGCCAGCGCCGGCGCAGAAATCGACAACCATCTCGCCACGCTTCGGTTCGAGCAGGAAACCGAGCAACTGGCTACCCTCGTCCTGTACCTCGAACGCACCCTCCAAAAAGAGCGGATGCTTGGCCAGCGCCGGCTTGTCGCGCAGGCGAACGGCCAGCGGCGACAATTCGCCGGGCGCCGCAGCAATGCCATCGGTCGCCAGCTTGGCAAGCACCGTGTCGCGGTCGGCCTTCAACGTATTGACGCGCAGGTCGAGCGGTGCCGACTGGTTCATCGCACGGGCCAGGGCCAGCGTCTCATCGGCCCCGAACTGCTGCTCAAGGCGCTCGTACAACCAATCCGGCAGATCGCAGCGCACTGCCGGCGGCAAATCGGCCTCTGGCATGGCCTTGGCGGCTGCCAGCCATTCCGCTTCACTGCCCTTGAGAACCGGCGCCAGTTCCCTCTGGCTCCAGCCGCGCACCATAACCAGCGCGGCAAGCAGGCGGCGGCGATCGGAGAGTTGCCCGGCGCAGCGCGCCTCAATGCTTCGCCCGCGCCGCAGCACGGCAAAAACGGTTTCGGCCACGAAGGCCCGGTCGGCATGGCCGAGTTGACGATGCTCCCGGAAGTAGCGCGACACCACGGCATCGGCCGGATGATCAAAGCGCAGCAACTGGCCGAGAACGGCCTCTGCGTGGGCAAAAAGAGCGGGGGTGAAGCGGGCTTTCATGGCGTTCCTAATTCGGTGGCGATCTGCTCGAAAACGTCGCCTTTCTTGTCGGTAAAACGTATTTTAACCGGCAAACGATGATGATCGAGCGCTAGCCAGATTTCGGTCACGCTATCGGTCATCGCCCGCAGGTGCAGTGTGCGGAAGCGACCGGCCGGTGTCTCGATTTGCTCCTCGCCCAGCGAATCGAGGGCGTAACGCTCGTATTTCTTGCCGGTGACCACGCCGACCGAAGCGCCGGACTCTGGCTGGCGGATGTAGGCAAGGTGGTAGTTGAGCGACAGGATGTCCTGGGTACCGGGGGCAATCGGGCGCGTATGGCCGTCGCGCGACAGCAGTACCTGCGCGGCAGGCCAGTCGAAATCGGCATTCTCGTTGGCATCCTTGCCGTTTTTCCGAGTCAGGTAGCGTTCGGGCTGCAAGCCACCTGCCACCAGCTTTCCGTAACTTTCATTCTCGAAGCGAAGCGTTTTGAACAGGGCGGCCAAGCCGCTGGTTTCAGTCATGCCGTAGAGATGGTAATGGCCGTCCTCGGTGAATTCCCAGCGATGCTCGGCACGGCCGACCTGGAAACCCTGGCTGCCCATCAGGATGGCGAAACGGATGATCCCGTTGGCCGGCAGCAGGGGCTTGACCGGCTCCGCCGGCGGAGCCGCGGCCATTACCACCACCTCGCTCACCGGAGCGGAAAGATCCGGCTCCTCGGCAACAACCGGAATACTCGGCGGCGCCAAGCTTGGCCTGGCGCTAGCCAAGGGCACTTGCTTGGCCCTGGCCCTGGGCTTGGGCTTTGCTGGCGGCTTCTGCGCGGCAGGCGGTAGCGGCGAGGCCGGCGGAGGCTGCAGTTCGGCGCGCAGCACGACAGGTTCTTCCGTCGCGCCGCCGAACAGCTCGACATCGGTCCCGAACAAGGCTGCAGCGTGAATACCTAACGACGCCGCCAGCGCCAGGACGATGGCGATCGGCATGGCCGCCTAGCGCAGCACCGGTGATATGAAGGCGTTGCCGTCAGCCAGATCGGCGGCAATGCGGACCCGTCCGCCTTCGAGCTTTAACTTGCCTTCGGCGAACCAGCGCACGGCCTGTGGATAGACCCGGTGTTCCTGGCGCAGCACGCGAGCAGAGAGGGCGGCTTCGTCGTCGCTATCGAGCACCGGCACGGCAGCCTGGACGATGACCGGACCGTGATCCAGCGTCGGCGTGACGAAGTGGACGGTACAGCCATGGATACGCACCCCTTCCTCCAGCGCGCGCTGGTGGGTATGCAGACCGGGGAAGGAGGGTAGCAGCGACGGATGGATGTTCATCAGGCGCCCCTGGTAATGGCGGACGAAACCTTCACTCAGTATCCGCATGAACCCCGCAAGGACGACCAGATCTGGCACGAAGCCATCGATGCATTCGGCCAGCGCGGCATCGAAGGCCTCGCGGCCGGCAAAGGCCTTGTGGTCGATGTAATGCGTGACGATACCGGCCTTCGCCGCCGTTTCCAGCCCCTTGGCATCGGGCCGGTTGCTGATCACGGCAGCGATGTTGACGGGCAGATCGCCGGCATCGCGGGCGGCGATCAAGGCCTCCATATTGCTGCCGCGACCGGAAATCAGGATGACGATATTCTTCATTTCAAAAAACTCACCGGGAGAAAAATGGTGCTGACCGCCGTCTGGGTCAGTCGGGAAAAACCACGGCCGTTGCGATCGGCGACGATCTTGGCCATGAAGTCGAGCAGGCCCATGACGCGGCCAAATTCGCGCTCGAAGGACAGGTTGCGGTTGGCCGGGTCGAGCTCGTTGGAGAGCAGGAACAACTCGCCGGCGGCGTTGCGGTCATGGCCGAGCTTCCATACCGCGACATCCATGTTACGAGCCGAGTTGTAGAGCTTCATTTCGTTGAGGCTATCGAGGATATAGAACGCCTCCTTGTGCTCGTAGGCGGCATCGACCATGGTCAATAGCCCGAAGACCAGGGCGGCGACCCGGTCGCCAGGGTAAGCCTCGGTGAAGGCCAGCGCGGCAGCCTGGCCTTCGCGCAGGCCATTCAGCTCAGGCCAGCGCTGCGCATGGCGGTTGCGCAGGCGCTCCAGTGCCGCCTCGCGGCTGGGCTGGCCGGCCTTCTTCCATTCCTTCGGGTTGCGCTTGTAGAGCTTGTCGGCAATCATCAACAAGCTATCGACTACCTCGGCACGATTGGTATCGGCAATGCGATCCACCTCGGTCTTGGCCAGGTACTTGACGTCCACCGTCGTCTCGCTACGACCGTCCTTGCCCAGCCGGGTCGAGCAGGCCGCTGCCAAGACCAGGGCAAGCAGGACGGCCAGGCCGCGCATCAGGCCTCCTTGCTTTTCAGGTAACCCCAGCCGATGGGGATCAGCGACGAAACAATGATGCCAATGATGATCAACGACAGGTTGGCCTTGACCCACGGGATATTGCCCAACCAGTAACCGGCCAGGCACAGCGACACCACCCATCCCAGGGCGCCGATCAGGTTGAACAGGGTAAAACGGAGGTAGCCCATGGCCCCGATGCCCGCGACGAAGGGCGCGAACGTCCGGAACAGCGGCAGGAAGCGGGAAATCACCAGTGTCTTGCCGCCATGCTTTTCGTAGAATGCATGCGTCTTGACCAGTGCATTCCGGTTGAAGAAGCGTGAATTTTCCCAGTGGAAGACCTTGGGCCCGAGAAAGCGCCCGATCTGGTAATTGACGGTATTGCCAAGTACCGCCGCGACGACAAGGACCGCCATCAGGGTGTACACGTCCATCCCGCCCTCACCCAGGGCAGCTAGCGCGCCGGCCACGAAGAGCAGCGAATCGCCGGGCAGGAATGGGGTCACGACGAAGCCGGTTTCGGCGAAAACGATGAAGAACAGGATGCCGTAGATCCACAGACCGTACTGCTGGACCAGCACGGCCAGGTGCTTGTCGAGATGCAGGACGATGTCGATGAACTGCGCGAGAAATTCCATGCATCCGCTCCGGGTAAAAAGTTCGGCGATTCTACCCGAAGCCGCCCTTGTCGACTTGCCACCGCCCCGTGAGCTTCAATCCTCGCCTCAACGAAAGAATTTCCCGTTCTTGCCGATGATCGTCAAATCGACAAACGACGAAGCATTGTGGCCGGTTTTCGAAAAATTGATCGCAAACCCGCCAATATCCGTTTTGCTCATGCTTTCCAGACCGCCGATCAGCTTCTCCCGCGTCAGCTCCTTTCCCGCGCGACGCAGTCCGTCGACCAGAACCTGGGCGGCGATATAACCTTCCAGCGAGACGAAATCGAAGTCTTCGTGCCCGGCCTTCTTCATCATCTCCTGATAGTCGCGGGTAATCTTCAGCGTCCCTCGCCAAGGGAAAGGCACCACCTGGGCAACCGCCACACCACTCCCGTCGGCGCCGAGCTCCTTGGCCAGCGCCGTACTTCCGACAAAGGAGACGTTGTGAAACTGTGTATTGAATCCGGCGCGCTTCATGGCTTTGACGAAAGCACTGACGCTTTTGTAGGCACTGACCATGATGACCGCGTCTGCCTTTACCGGACCGATCGCCTTGACAGCCGCCGCCACGTCGCTCGAATTCCGCTCGACGGTCGCCGTGACCACCGGCGCTAATTTGCGCCTCGCCAACGCCTCCGTCACCCCCTTCAAGCCGGCCTGACCATAGGCATCGTTCTGGTAGAACACCGCAATGCGCTTCAGCGAAAGCGTCAGCAACTGCCTGACGATCTCCTCGGTTTCCTCGTTGTAACCGGCACGCACGTTGAAGATGTAGTGGTTGAAAGGTTCACGAAGCGCCTGTGCACCGGTGAACGCACCCACGAAAGGCACCTTCTCTTCGGTAAAGATCGGCAAGGCAGCCAACGAGGTTGGTGTGCCGACGTAGCCGAACAGTGCAAAGACCTTGTCCTGGTTGATCAGCTGCAGGGTATTCGCCTTGGCCCGGTCGGGTTCATAGCCGTCATCAAGCGATAACAGGCGGATTTTCCGTCCATGGATACCACCGCTTTGATTGACGTAATCGAAGTAGACCTTGGCGCCCAGCGCCATCTGCTTGCCCAGTTTTTCGGCCGGTCCGGAAAGCGCGGCCGATTGGCCGATCAAAATTTCGCTGTCGCTCACCCCAGGCTCGGCCCGCAAGCCAGCACTCAGAATAACGAGAAGAGAAAAAAGCCCCATCCAACGTTTCATCGTCACCATTGCCTCCCCTTGCACAGGCCAGCACGCGCCATTTCAATTGATATATGGTCTGGATCATACGGCCAATTCCGGCACAGCGCATCTCCGTCGCATTGGGGATTCTGGGATAATTCAGCCATGCCGACCATCGCCCGCCTCCCCGACCTCCTGATCAGCCAGATTGCAGCTGGCGAAGTGGTCGAAAGACCCGCCTCCGTCCTCAAGGAACTCCTCGAAAACAGCCTCGATGCGGGCAGCAAGGCCATCCAGGTGCATCTGGAGGAAGGCGGCGTGAAGCTGATCCGCATTACCGACGACGGATGCGGCATCGCCAAGGACCAACTGGCGCTGGCCCTGACCCGGCATGCCACTTCCAAGATCACCACGCTCGACGACCTGGAGCGGGTCGGCACCCTCGGCTTTCGCGGCGAGGCGCTGGCCTCGGTGGCATCGGTCGCTCGCCTCAGCCTGACCAGCCGTGAACGCGGCGCCAGCCATGCCTGGAAGTTGCGCGGCGAACCGGATGCCATGCCGGAACCGGCCGCCCTGATGGCCGGCACCGTGGTCGAGATGCGCGACCTGTATTACAACACCCCGGCCCGCCGCAAATTCCTGAAGTCGGAAAGTACCGAATTCGCCCATTGCGCCGACGCCGTTCGCCGCCTGGCGCTGACCCGGCCGGACGTGGCGATCAGCCTGACACACAACGGGCGCAGCCTGTTCCAGCTGGCCCCGGCCGACACCGGCCGGCGCATCGCCGACATCCTCGGCGAGGAATTCATCGGCGCCGCCCGCGCCATTGATGCTGCTTCCGGCCCGCTGACGCTGGCCGGCTTCGCCATCGACCCAACCCGCGCCACCGATGCCAAGGATGGCCAGACCGTCTTCGTCAACGGCCGTTTCGTGCGCGACAAGATCATCGGCCACGCCCTGCGCGAAGCCTATCGCGACGTGCTGCACGGCAGCCGCCAGCCAGCCGTCTGCCTCTTCCTGAACATCGACCCGGCGCTGGTTGATGTCAATGTGCACCCGGCCAAGACCGAAGTCCGCTTCCGCGATTCGCGCGCCGTACACCAATTCGTCTTTCACACCATCCAGCGTGTTCTAGCAGCACCTGTCCAGGCCGAAGCCGCACCATCGCTGGCTCCGCCTGCAGCGCAGGACACCACATCCACGGCGACCACGCCGGCCAGCGCCCCCTCTCACCCGGCTTGGACCCCATCCTACGCCGCACACAACGAAGCTCCTCGCCAGGCCAGCCTCGGCGTCGCCGAGCCTGCCGCCGCAGCCTATCTGGCTTTCGCCCGCGCCACGCAGAATACCGGTCAGACACCGGTTCCGCGCCCGCAAGCCATGCCACAATTTCAACCAGTGGAAACTGCAAGCCAGGAAGCTCCTCCGCTCGGTTACGCGCTGGCCCAGTTACACGGCATCTACATCCTGGCCCAGAATGCCCGCGGCCTGATCCTGGTCGACATGCACGCCGCGCATGAACGTATCCTGTACGAAAAGCTGAAAACTGCCTTCGACAACCGCCAAATCGCCACCCAGAACCTCTTGATCCCGGCCGTCTTCTCGGCCAATCCACTCGACATCGCCGCCGTCGAGGAACACGGCGACGCCCTGCGCGACCTTGGTTTCGATATCACCCCGCTCGGCCCCAACCAGCTCGGCGTGCGCAGCGTGCCAGCCCTGCTACAGTCCGGCGATCCGGCAGCCCTCGCCCGTTCGCTGATCGGCGAGCTGCGCGAGCACGGCATCACGCAACTGGCCACAGCACACCGCAACGAACTGCTTGCCACCATGGCCTGCCATGGCGCCGTGCGCGCGCGCCGCCAGCTCAGCGTGCCAGAAATGAACGCCCTGCTGCGCCAGATGGAAGAAACCGAACGGGCCGGCCAGTGCAACCACGGCCGACCAACATGGACGGAACTGACGCTGGATCAGCTCGACAAACTTTTCCTCCGTGGGCAGTAAGCGTGCAGCCGCCGAAAAACGAACATTGATACATTTAATACTTTAGTTATAGTAGCAACCATCCAATAACAAGCGTTCACTGAACACATCCGGCCAGAGGAAAGCCCAATGACCATCGCGAAAAAAATTGCCCTCCTGGTGTTGCTGGGGGCTTTGGCGCTGACCCTGCAAGGCGGTTTCGCCCTCTGGCAACTCTCCAGGATCAACGAAGGGGTCGTTGAAACCGAGCAGAATCTGCTACCCAGCGTCGTGACACTGGACAAGGCACAGATCGCCTTTCTTAGAACCTGTTCACGATCTTCTGAGCAAAAGCGCGAGGAAGGCGAGATGAATGAACTGTAGGCTGGTGTTCAGCTTGCGTTCGCAGTTCCTCCAAAGACGGCGGCACTTTTCAATCCAGGCAAATGATCGCTCGACAACCCAGCGTTGAGGTATGACGGCAAAGGTATGCAATTCGCTGCGCTTGGCGATTTGAACCTCGGCGCCCAGCAGTTCATCTACTGCTTGGGCAAAAGGCTGGCCGACATAGCCACCGTCGGCCAGGATGCTCTGAACGGCTTGTAAATCCGCTGCACAGCGGCTCAAAGCCTGCAATGCCCCCTTGCGGTCGGCTACATCAGCGGTCGTGACGGCGATAGCGTGCGGCAGACCTTGGGTATCGACGGCAATATGGCGCTTGATGCCGGAAACTTTCTTGCCCGCATCGTAGCCTTTCTCGCGAGCGCTATCGCTGTTCTTGACGCTCTGCGCGTCGACGATCAAGAAGCTCGTCGAGGATTTGCGCCCCTGTTTTGTACGGACCGCGCCAACCACATTTTTTTAAAGCCCGTTCCAGAACGCTGAAACCGTCTGGACCAGGCTCACTCCACTTGGCAAAATAGGCATGCACCGTGCGCCATTTCGGATATTCGCTCGGGAGCATCCGCCATTGGCAACCGCTCTTCAGCAAATACAGCACGCCACAGAACACTTCATATAAATCCACCGTTCGGGGCTTGGTCTGCTTGCGCACACTTTCCAGCAAGGGCCTGATCTCTTCAAAGGCTTCCGGGCTGATGTCACTGGGGTATCTCTTTCTCATGCCCCAGTCTACGACATCCAATTGATCGTGAACAGCCTCTTAGGGCCCGCCCCCCGCTTCTTTCACATTTGCTGGAAAACGACCCGGCCAAAAAGACAGCATTCGAAAAGCGATTTGATGAACGCATGAGCCAAATGCACCAGGAGCTGAAAAATTATGGCAGTTTGATCATTGATCAGAAGGACAAGGCTTTATACGAAGCCGACCTGAAACTGGCGGAGCAGTATGAAACCAGTGCCCGCAAGGTCTTGGCCGCATCGCGCGACGGACATCGCGAGGAGGCCAACCGGCTACTCGGAGAAATGCGCCCGGCCATTGATGGCCTCAGCAAGGCACTGGGCGAGCACGCGGCCTACAACGAGGAACTGGCCAGCCAGCATGCCAAGGAAACGGCAACGAACTATCGCTCGTCGCGCGGCATCGTGATCGCACTGATCGTTGGCAGCGCCTGTGCGCTCGGCATCATCGGGTTCCTGACGCTGCGCCAGATCAGGCAGTCGCTGGATAACATGGTCGGATTATTCGGCAGAGTACAGAAGGAACTGGATTTCACGCTGCGCCTTGATGCTTCCGGCAAGGACGAAGTAGCCCAAGCCGCTCGTGCTTTCAATGGCTTGCTGGACGGCCTGCAAACCAACCTGCAGCAACTGTCCGACCATACCGGGGAAGTACATCGGGCGGCCAGTCGTGTCTCCAAGGCTGCCCACGAAATGTCGCTTGCCTCGGGACACCAAAGCGAATCGGCTGCCGCCATGGCCGCGGCGATCGAACAACTCACCGTCAGTGTCAGCCATGTTGCGGACCGTGCCGGCGAAACCCGCAATCTGTCCGCTGAAGCAGGCCGCCTGGCCAATGAAGGCGAAGGCGTCATCGACGAAACCGTCAACGTGATCAACAGCATCGCCAGCACCGTTGGCGACGCTTCCAGCCAGATCGTCAGTTTGGAGCAGCAAAGCGAAAAAATCAGCAATGTCGTCTCGGTCATCAAGGAAATCGCCGACCAGACCAACTTGCTGGCCCTGAATGCCGCCATCGAAGCGGCACGGGCTGGCGAACAGGGACGCGGCTTTGCCGTGGTGGCCGACGAGGTGCGCAAGCTGGCCGAGCGCACCGGGAAGTCCACGCAGGAAATCACCGGCACCATCCAGGATATGCAAAGCGGCGCCCTGGCGGCGGTCAACAGTATCCAGAGCGTTGAGAGCACGGTCAGGGAAGGTGTGGAGCAAGCCTCGCAGGCCAGCACCGCAATGCAGAAAATCGGTGACGGCTCGCAGCAGACGCTGGCGATGGTGGGCGACATCACCGAATCGATGCGTGAGCAAAGTACGGCCAGCACCGCCATTGCCCAGCAGGTGGAGCGCATCGCACGGATGACCGAAGAAAACAGCGCAGCCGCCGAGGAAACATCGGAAAATGCCCAGCAATTGGTCATGCTCGCACAGCAAATGCAAGGCATCGTGGCAGCTTACCGGGTCTGATTGATCCGGCAACAGCATGCTGGAGCAATGGGGGTGCCCGAGCCCGGCATTCCCGATCGAGGATCGGGTGTTAGCATACGCTACAGGGCGCCTCCCGGCGCCATCCGGCCTCTAGCCCCAGCGTGTTAGCATTCGCCGCCATGAACTCCCGCCATCCCCCTGCCATCCTGATCATGGGCCCGACAGCCTCGGGCAAGACTGCCGTCTCGATGGCGCTGGCCGACCGTTTTCCGGTCGAACTGATCAGCGTCGACTCGGCGCAGGTCTTCATCGACATGGATGTCGGCACCGCCAAGCCGGACCGTGAAACGCTGGCCCGCTACCCGCACCGCCTGATCGACCTGATCACGCCGGAGGAGCGCTACTCGGCCGCCCGTTTTCGCCATGACGCGCTCGCTGCGATGGCCGAAATCACGGCTGCCGGCAAGGTTCCGCTACTGGTCGGCGGTACCATGCTTTACTTCAGGGCCCTGCTCCTCGGACTGGCCGAGCTGCCGCAGGCCGACCCTGCGCTGCGCGCCGCCATCGACGCCGAAGCGACGATCCACGGCTGGCCGGCGATGCATGCCAGGCTCGCCGCCATCGACCCGGAAACGGCGGCACGCCTGCATCCGACCGACAGCCAGCGCCTACAGCGCGCCCTGGAGATCTGCACCCTGAGCGGCCGCAAGATGTCGGACCTGCTCGCCGAAAGCGAAAGCCAGAAGCCGCCCTACACGTTTCTGTCCATCGGCCTGCTGCCGTCCGACCGCAGCGTGCTGCACGAGCGCATCGCGCAGCGCTTTGACGACATGCTGCGCGCCGGGCTGGATGAGGAAGTTCGTGAGCTGCGCGAGAAATACGACCTCGACCTCAGGCTACCGTCGATGCGTTGTGTCGGCTACCGACAGGTCTGGGAGGCCCAGGACGGTCTGATGCCGGCCAGCGAAATGCGCGACCGCGGCGTCTTTGCCACCCGGCAACTGGCCAAGCGCCAGATCACCTGGCTGACCAACTCCTTCGAGGCCGAGCACTTCGACTGCCTCGACCCGGCCATGCCCGAGCAGATCGCCGAACGAACCGACGCCTTTCTCAGCTCCTGAGCAGAACCTTCAGGTCGTCGGCCAAGCCTTCTAGCCGGCCGACGATCTCCAGCGAGGCATCTTGCGTCCCTACGACGCGCAGCATGAATTCGTTGGCCATACTGCTGATCATTTCCTCCTGACGCTCCATCAAGCCGAGATGGATATAGGCTTTGGTCAGCGTCTCCTGAAACTCGATCATCACCTGCGTCAACTCGAAGCAGTTTCGCCGGTAGTTGTTCTGAACACCATCGAGCGTGGCGTACAACCTCGGCAGCGCATCCTCGATACCTGCCCTCCGCCGCCTGGCGAGCACCTCCGTTTCGATGGCTCGCAACCGGGCATCGACGCCCTCCGCCAGCAAGGCTCCGTTGTCGCGAATGCGGCCGCAACGCTCCGGGTCGTCCAGCGGCATGTTATTGACCAGCAGGGTCACGTGGCCATAGTTGAATACACAGCGCGACTTGAACTGGAAAATCCGCCCGCTATCCTGGATATGGTTGAGAACCGAAACCTCCAACGGCAGGTTGCGCCCATTGGCGCTGAGCGTCAGCACCTCCTCGCCCATGTGCATCTGGATCGCCGATTGCAGGTCATACTGGCGCATCGCGTCGAGCAAGGCGCCCGCCAGTTCCTCCATCGAATCGCAGGCAAACGACTTGCTGAGAAACTGCAACACGACACCCAATTCACCCATGCTGACCATGGCCGTCATCGCCGTGTGCTGCGCGTAGCCTGCTTGCTCGCATAGCGCCTTTTTCTCGGCAAGAATCCGGGCTGCCACATGGAGTTTACTCAGCAATTCGGCCGGTTCGAAGGGCTTCTGGATAAAATCCTCACCGCCAGCTTCGTAGCCGAGCAAGCGTGTTTCCAGGTCATCACTCGCCGAAACGAAGACAACCGGAATGTACTGCGTGTCTCAGTCGTCCTTCAGGCGACGGCACAAGGCAAAACCGTCCATCACCGGCATCGTCACATCAAGCAGGAAAAGATCCGGCCGCGACACCGACAATGCGTCAAGGCAAGCTGCCGCTGACGCGAAAGTCTGCACCTGGCAAACGCCATCCAGCGTCGAACTCAATACCTCCAACATCAAGGGGTCGTCGTCGACAACAAATACACGCAAATCGGTATTCATCTCGCCCTCCTCATAGTCGAACATCATTATGGCGCATTTGCCACAATTGAAATATGCAATTCGAAAATGCCGGCCAGACGATCAGTGGGACGAGAACAGGGAAAAATCCAGCAGGCGTTGCGCCGGTTCGCCGCAGTCGGTGCAAGGGATATCGGCTTCGAAAGCCGAGCGACAGGCATTTTCCGGCAACAAGCCATCACGCCTGACCGGCGCAACCCGTACGAAAACGACGCCGGCACGCAGCATTCCCAGATATTCCGCTACGCCGTGCGATACATCGATGACCCGCTTGCTGTGACGGGCATGCATGCGGTCGTTGATCTTGACGATGGCGCAACGGTCGTTGTCGACCCGACGCACGGCAACCCGAGAGCCCAGGGGAAAACGATTACTGGCAGCCGTAAATTCCCGGCGGTCGAAACGCTCCCCCGTCGAAGTCCGGCGCCCCTGAAAAGCCTTGCCATAAAAGCTGGCCTGGCCGCGCAGGCCCGGGCCTTCGTCATCGAGAATGTCGGCCGGTCCGAAATCGCTGGCCGGCAAGGCAGCCGGTTTGCCTATCGCCTTCTTGGCCTGCCGGGCTGCAGCCGGTTTTGCCGATACATTCTTGCCCGCCGCCCAGACAGGCGACGGGGCTTGGCATAACAGCAGGCTACAGACGAAAGCCGCAGCCCACCGTGCGATACGGAAAGCGATGACAGCGAGAAGCGTAGCGCTTCCGGTCAGGCGCGCCGCCGAAGACAGTACAGCAAGGCGGTGCAACAACGCCGGAATCGCGCTGTCAGCGCGTCCTAGACCACCACGGTCTGCGCTTCGTCACCCTGGCGGGCCCGAATGACGCCGATGTTGTAAACCGCTTCGCCCTGCGCCTTCAGCTCGGCCATGGCGGCGTCGGCATCGGCTGCCGCAACGACGATGACCAGGCCGATGCCGCAATTGAAGGTGCGGTGCATTTCCTTCTCGTCGACATTGCCTTCCTTTTGCATCCAATCGAACAGTTTCGGACGCGGCCAGGCAGCCTTCTGGATTTCGGCAACGGTGTTTTCCGGCAGCACGCGCGGCACGTTTTCGAGCAGGCCGCCACCGGTGATGTGCGCCATGCCCTTGATGGCGACCTTTTCCATGGTCGCCAGCACCTGCTTGACGTAGATGCGGGTCGGCGCCATGACCACGTCGGCCAGGGTACGCTCGCCATCGAACGGGGCGTTCATGTCCGGATTGGAGCGCTCGATGATCTTGCGCACCAGCGAGTAGCCATTGGAGTGCGCGCCGGAAGAGGCCAGGCCGAGGACGACGTCGCCCGGCTGGATGCTCTTGCCGTCGATGGCCTTGGACTTCTCGACGACACCGACGGCGAAGCCGGCCAGGTCGTATTCGCCGGCCGGGTACATGCCCGGCATTTCGGCCGTTTCGCCGCCGATCAACGCGCAGCCGGCCAGTTCGCAACCCTTGGCGATGCCGCCGACAACCGCAGCGGCGGTATCGACATCGAGCTTGCCGCAGGCGAAGTAATCGAGGAAGAACAGCGACTCGGCGCCGAGCACCAGGATGTCGTTGACGCTCATGGCGACCAGATCCTGGCCGACCGTGTCGTGGCGGTTCAGCTCGAAGGCCAGCTTGAGCTTAGTGCCGACACCGTCAGTGCCGGAGACCAGCACCGGCTCCTTGTAGCGCTTGGGCACTTCAAACAGCGCGCCGAAGCCGCCGATACCGCCCAGCACGCCGTCACGCAGGGTCTTCTTGGCCAGCGGCTTGATACGGTCGACAAGGGCGTCACCGGCATCGATATCGACGCCGGCATCACGGTAGGAGAGGGAAGTATTCTGGGTCATGGTCGTTCCGGGCCAGGCGCGGCGGGTGCCGCTTGAATAAAAAGGCAATTTTACCCGAAACCGGCGCTCGCCCCTAACCGCCCGGCACACACGGACATTCCGGCTACCGCCGATGGCAACGGGATGAATTATCATCGCGCCATGAACATCCTGATCGTCGACGACGAACCCGCCATCTCCGACACCCTGGCCTACACGCTGCGGGCTGACGGGTTCGCGGTGGACAGCTGCACGCTGGGCAGGGAAGCCCTTCAGCGCCTGGAGAAGGGCAGTATCGATTTCGTCGTGCTCGACATCGGGCTGCCGGACATGACCGGCTTCGACGTCTGCCGGGCGTTGCGCCGGACTTCTGACATTCCGGTCCTTTTCCTGACCGCCCGTTCGGACGAGGTGGACCGCATCGTCGGCCTCGAACTCGGCGGTGACGACTACGTGCCCAAGCCCTTCAGCCCGCGCGAGGTCGCCTCGCGGATTCGTGCCATCCTGCGCCGCCTGAATCCGGAGCCGCGTGTCTCGACGGCGGGCACTGTGCCTGCCGTGTCCCGCTTCGCCATCGACCGCGACGGCCTGCGCGTCGCCTTCCATGGCACCTGGCTCAATCTCACCCGCTACGAATACCTGCTGCTGGCGCTGCTGCTCGACCGCCCGGGGCGCATCCTGAGCCGTCAGCAGATCATGGAAAGCGTCTGGCAGGATGGCGGCGAAAGCCTGGAGCGCACCGTCGACACGCACATCAAGACCCTGCGCGGCAAGCTGCGCGCCGTGCGCGACGAAGAGATCATCCTCACCCATCGCGGCCTCGGTTACAGCGTCGCTGCAGCCTGACGCAAGCCCCCTTCAATAAACCGTCATGACCATTGAACGAATTTTCATCAGCCACGCCCCCGGCGGCGTACAACAGGAATGCGCCAGCATCCGGGTCGAGCGCGACGCGGGCATCGTCGGGGACCGCCACTTCGGCCGTGACGACTGGGCCGGCCAAAACCTGACGCTGGTCGAAGCCGAGGAAATCGAGCGCTTCTGCACGGAAACCCAGCGCCCAACCGACCTTTCGATAACCCGGCGCAACGTCGTCACCCGGGGCGTGCGTCTCAACGACCTGGTCGGCAAGACCTTCACCCTCGGCAGCGCAACGCTGCGCGGCATCGAGATTTGTGAGCCCTGCGGCGACCTCGGTCGCGCCCTGGCCAGCGACGCCATGCCGGCTGCCGCCGTGGTCAAGCGTTGGATAGGCCGGGGCGGCTTGCGCGCAGCGGTCATCGCCAGCGGCGAGGTCGCAACCGGCGCCAGCATCGCGGTCGTCGGCTGAAGCGCGCATGAACATCTCCGTCCGTCTGTTCTTCGGTTACTTCCTGATCGTCGGGCTGGCGGCATGGTTCGTCCTCAACACCGTCAACCGCGAGACCGAGCCGGGCATCCGCCAGGCCACCGAGGAAACGCTGGTCGACACCGCCCACGTGCTGGCCGAGATGGCCGCCCTCGAACTCTCCGCCGGCCGCATCGCGCACGGCCCCTTCGCCGACGCGGTGCGCGCCGCCATCCGGCGCAGCCCGCAAGCCGACATTTCCGGCGTGCACAAGGAAAGCATCGATTTCCGCATCTATGTCACTGACGCCCACGGCATTGTCGTCTACGACTCCAGGCAGGCGGCCATCGGCGAGGATTTCTCGCAATGGCGCGACATCGCCCGCGTCCTGCGCGGCGAATACGGCGCCCGCCAGACCCGTGAAGACCCCTACGACCCGGCATCCACCGTCATGCATGTTGCCGCCCCCATTTTCTGGCAGGGCGAGTTGATCGGCGCGCTGTCGCTGGCCAAGCCGATGGCTTCGGTCGCCCCCTACGCCGAGCGCGCGGCGCGCCGGGTCAAGGAGTCCGGCCTGCTGTTGCTGGCCGCCAGCGCGGCCATCGGCCTCTTTTTCACGGCCTGGCTGGGCTGGTCGATCCACCGCCTGCGTGCCTACGCCCGCGATGTCAGCGAGGGGCGCAAGACCGAGGTGCCGACCGGCGGCGGCCGCCAGCTGTCCGAACTGGCCCAGGCGCTGGCCGCGATGCGCGAAAAACTCGAAGGCAAGCAGTATGTCGAACGCTACGTGCAGAACCTGGCGCACGAGATGAAGAGCCCGCTCACCGCCGTCATCGGTGCCGCCGAAATCCTTGAGGGCGACCCGCCGGAAGCCGACCGCCGCCGCTTCGCCGAGAGCATCGCCGAACAGTCACGCCGCCTGCAGGCGATCATCGACCGCATGCTGCTGCTCGCCCGCGTCGAGCAGTTGCAGTCACCCGAAGGCCTCCGCCGCATGGCGCCGGGCGAACTCCTGCGGGATTGCGTCGCCCTTCGCCAACAGGCACTGGACGCGCGCGGCCTGACGTGCGCCGTGCAAGCCGGCAGCACGGCGACGATTCGCGGCGACGCCTTCCTGCTGCAACAAGCGGTACTCAACCTGCTCGACAACGCCATCGAGTTCTCGCCGGAAGGTGGACAGATCGAACTCACCGCCAGCGACGACGGCGAGGAAGTGATCCTCTCTGTCCGCGACCACGGTCAGGGTGCCCCCGACTACGCCTTGCCGCAACTGTTCGACCGTTTCTATTCGCTGCCTCGCCCCACCACCGGGCGCAAGAGCACCGGTCTCGGCTTGGCGCTGGTGCGCGAGGTGGCGCGTCTGCACGGCGGCGACGCCGGTTTCGAAAACCATCCGCAAGGCGGCGGCCAGGCCACGCTGCGCCTGCCGTCCGCCTGATCCCGCGCCAACAGGAGCCCATCATGGACGAATTCATGCAAGCCGCAATCGCCGAAGCCCGCCAGGGGCTGGCCGAGGGCGGCATCCCGATCGGCTCGGTGATCGTGCATCGAGGCAAGATCATCGACCGCGGCCACAACCGACGGGTACAGCAGGGCAGCGTCATCCGGCACGGCGAAATGGACGCTTTCGAGAATGCCGGACGCCAGCCGGCCAGCGTCTATAGCGATTGCGTGCTGTACACCACCTTGTCGCCGTGCGCCATGTGCAGCGGCGCCATCCTGCTCTACGGCATCCCGAAGGTCATCATCGGCGAAAACCGGACCTTCATGGGTGAGGAGGCCTTGTTGCAAAGCCGTGGCGTATCCGTCGAGGTATTGCAGAACGAGGAATGCCTCGCGCTGATGGGCGACTTCATCGCCGCGCAGCCGACGCTGTGGAACGAGGATATCGGCTGCTGAGCGGGCCAGTCTCAAGCGGGAAACACACTCACCCGAACCTGCCGTTCGACCTCGTCGCATGCAAAACGCACCGGGAGAAATGCCTCGATGACCTGGCAATTGGTCTTCAGATGCGATGAAAGGACGTGGGTCGTAAAACTCCCTTGCCCCGCCAGCGCCATCGGCAGCAGCAGCTGGTCGGCCAGGTGTTCGCCGACCGGCACCCCGCTGTCGCGGAACAGGCGGGCTTCGCGGGCGGCACGATCGGCAACCGTTTCCGCCGGCATGCCGCGTTCGCCGAAAGCCGAAAAAACCTCGGTCGCTTCCGGGTACTCCAGCATGACCAGCAGCACATTGCCCGGCCCCTCGTTGCTCGGCAGCACACGCAGTTCCTCGTCCAGCACACCGAGCTGGCTGGCCGCCCGCTGCATCTCGCGCTTGGCGACCTCGGCCGGCACGCCGGCCACCACGCCGACCGCCGTCTGACGGCGCAGATCGCCCCGCGCATTCAGATGCAGGGGCTGCCAACCCGCCACCGGCGCCGTTGCGGCCAGCACCTCGCCGCCGCCGGCCGGGTAAAACCCGTGGCGCAACAACTGGATGTCCAGTGTCACGCCCATGCGGCGCATCAACGGCTGCCAGCTGCGGATGAGAAAATCGGCCGGCGGCGCGGCCGGATTATGGGTGCCGCCGCTAACGCGCACGGTGCTCGGTCCGTCGGCGAACCACAGCGCCGGTAACAGCGTCTGCAATACCAGCGTGCAACTTCCGGCCGACCCGATGGCGTGACGATAGTCGCCGCCACGCACCCTCCCCGGCTTGAAACGCAGGCTTTGCGAGCCCAGCGCCGCCCCCGCCACGTCGGCCCCGCACACCGCCGTCGCAGCCTGCACGGCCGTCAGATGCTGGCGCAACAGCCCCGGCTTCTTGCGCCCGGCACGAATACCATCGATGGCGAAGGGAATACCGGTAATCATCGACAAGCTCAAGGCTGTCCGCAAAATCTGCCCTCCGCCCTCGCCGCGTGAGCCGTCCAGTTCTATCCATTGCATGTTGTTTTTCTCTTCGTTCATTTCTTTTCTTGCGAGACCGCCAGCACCGTCCGCATCAGGAAGGCATCGAGTTCCCCGGCGTCGCCCTCCGGCTTCTTGTAGTCGGGATCGACGACGGTCCGTGCCAGCTCGCTTTCGATGAAGGCGTGGATGCGTGACCAACGCGGGCTGTACTCGGCCTCGCCGGCACCCATCTTGATCGCCAGCAGGGCATTGATCTCGTTGCGCAGCGCCGCATCCGTCACCAGATGCCCGGCGAGATCGGCAAAGCGCATCGGCGGCTGGCCAAGGTCGCGCTCGATCCACTGCGCCGCCAGCAGCGGACGCAGCACGTAGAGGTACTTTTTCAGGCGCACGCTATCGCCCTGCAAATGCTCGCGAAAATTGCGCCGCGCCATCGCCAGGTAGTGATACCGCCCGCGCTTCGGGGAAAACCAACGCGCCGCCAACGCCTTGATGTGCGCAACCACCGCTGCGTCCTGCCGATAAATCACCGGCGAATCCAGCCATTCCAGCAACACGGGATTAGCCCGGCGCAACAGGCGAAGAGCCTTGCGCAGCTCCCAACCACCGACATCGAGTACGTCGCTGATCGGCAATTCGATCACGTCGCGCTTCGGCTCGACGGCCAGATACCAGGGCAGACGATGCACATAGAGAAAACGCACGTCGTAATCGCTGTCCGGCGACGCGAAACCCCAGCCCCGGCTACCCGACTCGCAGGCGTAGAGGACCGTCACATCATGTTTGGCCTCGATGTCGGCCAGGGCTTGCATGACACGCTCGCGGACTGCCGGCTCGATCGGGTGCGCGCCGACGATTTTCTCTTTCGCAACCGATTTCGTCATGACTCACCCCTTTACACACACGACCTGCCGCAAGGTATGCACCACCTCCACCAGCTCGCGCTGAGCGTGCATCACGGCGTCGATGTCCTTGTAGGCCATCGGGATTTCGTCGATGACATCGCTGTCCTTGCGGCATTCGACGTGGGCGGTGGCCTTGATCTGGTCGTCGACAGTGAACCGGCGCTTGGCTTCGTTGCGGCTCATGGCGCGGCCGGCGCCGTGGCTGCACGAGCAGAACGATTCCTCGTTGCCCAGGCCGCGCACGATGTAGCTACGGGCACCCATCGATCCGGGAATGATGCCGAGTTCGCCCTTCTTCGCCGATACCGCCCCCTTGCGGGTCACCAGCACCTCGGCAGCGAAGTGGGTTTCGCGCTGGACATAGTTGTGGTGGCAGTTCACCGCTTCCACATCGGCGGCAAATGGCTTGGCAATCACCTGGCGCGCCGCCGCCACCACATTGGCCATCATGACCTGGCGGTTGCGACGGGCGTAATCCTGCGCCCAGCCGACAGCCTCCACGTAGTCGTCGAAATGCTCCGAACCTTCCGCGAAATAGGCGAGATCCTTGTCCGGCAGGTTGGCGATGTGCTGGCGCATATCGGCATGGGCCAGTTCGATGAACAGGTTGCCGATGGCGTTACCCACCCCGCGCGAACCGGAATGCAGCATGAACCAGACCTGCCCGGCCTCGTCCAGACAGACTTCGATGAAGTGGTTACCGGTTCCCAGCGTTCCCAGGTGCTTATGGTTGTTGGTGTTTTTCAGGCGCGGGTATTTTTCGGTGATGCGCAAAAACCCCGGCAGCAGCGCGGACCACATGGCATCGACGGCTGCCGGCGGGTTTTCCCAGGAGCCTTTGTCGCGACGGGCGCGCGTCATGGTACGGCCGTGCGGCACAGCGGCTTCAATCGCCGAGCGCAGGCCATGCAGATTGTCCGGCAGATCGCCGGCGGTCAGCGTGGTACGCGCCGCCATCATCCCGCAGCCGATATCGACCCCGACCGCCGCCGGGATGATCGCGCCCTGCGTCGGAATCACGCTACCGATGGTCGATCCCTTACCCAGGTGAACGTCTGGCATCACCGCCAGGTGACGGAAGATGAAGGGCATCCGCGCGGTATTCATCAGTTGCTTGCGCGCATCGTCCTCGACCGGGACGCCTTCGGTCCACAGCTTGATCGGCTTTCCTTCAACCACGTCTTGTACTTGATAGCTCATTTTTCTTTTTCCTTTGCTTCCGGTCGCGATGGTAGCGAGCCGGATTTCATTCGTCTTGCATTTATTGCGAAATCCCGCCAGCCGTTTATTTCGCCAGCGTCACCAGACCGCTCAACACCTGGTCCAGACCGCCGAAGACCGAGATCCGGTCGATGCGCTCCGCCACCCGCTCCAGCGTTTCCAGCTCCTTCAGGCGCAGGGCCACCGGGTTGCCTTCCATCACCTTGGCGGTGTTGAGCAGCGAGCGCGTCGCGGCCGTTTCTTCACGGCGACGGATCACGTTGGCTTCGGCCGCCTTGCCTGCCTCCACCACCTGGGCGAGGATGGCTTTCATCTCGCCCGGGAGCACGATGTCCTTGACGCCGATACTGCCGATTTCCATACCGAATCCGGCTAGCTTTCTGGCGATATGCCCGCTCACCACCTCGTCGACCAATTGCTTGTTCTCCAGCAGTTCGTCCAGGTTGCGCGTGCCCACCGCCGCCCGCAGGCCGAATTGCAGCTCGCGATAGAGGTGCTCGACCGGCTTGGCCAGTTTGGCGAAGGCCGTACTCGCATCGTCAAAGCGCCAGGTGGCCGCCAGATTCAGGCGCAGTCCCACCTTGTCGCGGGTGAGGATTTCCTGGCCGCTCACCTCCATGGTCTGCCAGCGCATATCGACCAGCTCCATCTGCAGATCGCGGTTGAAACGCCAGTAGGCGGTCACACCCGGCGGCAGCAGCGGCTGCTGGATGCCGTCGATGCGCAGCAGGCCGACATGCGCCGCCGGAACCTGGACGACGAACACCCCGTTCAACCCCGACACCGGACGGCCGCGCAGCGACGGCTGCAGCAGGCGTTTCACCATTTCCGCCGGCAAGGCCGGGCCGGCACGCAGATCGATTTTCTCCAGGCGCTGCGCGAGCAGGCCGCGCCAGTAGAAACGCCGGGCAGCCGGCGGCAACACCTCGACCAGCACGTCGTTTTCGTAACGCAGCCCGACTTCATCCTCGTTCAACTCCATGCAGACGAAATGTCGCTCCGCCTCTGCCGGGTCGTTCTGGCGCAGGTAATCGACGAGATCGCTATCGAGCATCGGCGTATCGGTGTGCCAGACGCTCATCGACAGTTCGTTGAACGGATCGAACAGATAGTGGCGACCCGGATTGAGGATGCGCTCGAAATCGCCGTTGCGCAGCAGGGCGGCCCGTTCATTTTTCTTCACGATAAAACGCTTCAACATCTTTTTTCTCCCTCTTCGCTTTCACACTTCATCTTCACAATTCGTCATCAAACGCTGCCGGCTCACGCCGGCCCGGTGGGCGCCGCGGCTGGCTCACACGGGGGAGCATCCGGTGCGGCAGGCCTGGGCTGGCGACGGCCCCGGCGTCATCGCCAAAGCCACGCTACCCCGCCCTCCGGCACCGAACGCCCTGCCGCACAAGCGGACCGAAGCGTCGGACCAGACCGGCGGCGGGTGCTCGCGCAATCCGCAGCCGACGGGTACTGCATAAAACCACTGTCGTGGAAGGACAGTTTCCGGAGCGGGATTCGAACCCGCGTCAGACCGCTGATGAGACGGTTGCTCTACCCGACTGAGCTATCCAGTGGCGGGATGACCGGGAATCGAACCCGAGCGAACCACCAGGCACCCCAATATCGCTCCCCCGCGACGGCGGCATACGGCGGAATGACCGGAGTGCTCCGTATCCCACCGCACCGGCGGGGTGGAACCCCCTGCCCGTCGGCACAGCCGCAAGTCGGCGATGTCCTTCTTATTGCGAGAGGCATGCCAGGGCGATCAAAATCGCCTAACCAATTGAATAAAAGCAAGTTTATGAAATCCACCACCGACAAAAATTTCAACGAAACGATTTTTTGCTATAGTCATTTATAAAATAATCTAATCATCGAACAGCGCGGCGAGCCCCCGTTGGCTACAGGATTTTCCTCACCATGAAAAAAACCGTCGTCATCGGTGTTGACGCTCGTTGAAAACTGACCAGAAAAGTGGGGGTGTGCGCGCTGAAAATTGACCAGGGTGATTAACTCGTCCGCTCATTTTTTGAGCAGGATTTTAGGAGATGATCACCATGAAGGATCTGGGAAGGATTCGGCGGTTGTTTTATCGGGATGGCCTATCGCTGTCCGAGATTTCGCGGAAGACGGGGTATAGCCGGAACACCGTCAAACGTTGGTTACGGACACCGGAAGGGGCGGAGCCGAAGTACGAACGGCAGAACCCGAACATCAAGATTGCCCCGTATGCGGCGCGCCTGATCAAGGCACTGGAGGCGGATGCCCGCCGTCCGAAACGGGATCGGCGCACAGCACTGAAACTGTTTGGCGAATTGCAGGCCGCCGGATTCACCGGTACCTACTGCCGGGTCACCGAATTCATCCGGCGCTGGCGGGCCGATGGCGGTGCAGCCGTCAGTAAAGCCTTCGTTCCGCTCCACTTCGAGTTGGGCGAAGCCTTCCAGTTCGACTGGAGCGAAGAGCATCTGGTCATTGGCGGGGTCTGGCGCAAGATTCTCGCCTCACATCTGAAACTCTGCGCCAGTCGGGCCTTTGTCGTTCAAGCCTATCCGACGCAAGGTCACGAGATGCTGTTCGATGCCCATACCCGCTCGTTTGCGGCGCTGGGTGGCATTCCCCGGCGCGGCATCTACGACAATATGAAGACGGCCGTGGATAAGGTGCAGAAAGGCAAATCCCGCATCGTCAATTCGCGCTTCTCGGCGATGGCCTCCCACTACCTGTTTGATCCGGATTTCTGCAATGTCGCCAGCGGCTGGGAGAAAGGCGTCGTCGAGAAGAACGTCCAGGATAGTCGGCTCCGTCTCTGGCAGGATGCCGGCAAGGAGCGATTCAGTTCATTCACCGAACTGAACGTCTGGCTGCTCGAGCGCTGCCGGGGGCTGTGGCAGGAATTGCGTCATCCCGAGTACGCTGACCTGACAGTGGCCGAGATGCTCGAACACGAACAACCGAGCCTGATGCCGATGGTCGCATCCTTCGATGGCTACGTCGAAACCTTGGGCAAGGTATCGAGCACCTGCCTGGTGACGCTGGATCGCAACCGCTACTCGGTACCGTGCGAACTGGTGGGCCAAGCCGTCAGCCTGCGTCTTTATCCGGAACGGATCGACATTGTGGCGCACGATACTCGGGTGGCCAGTCATCCCCGCAACTTCAGTCGGCAGCAAACCCTCTACGACTGGCAGCACTACATCCCGCTGATCGAACGCAAGCCAGGGGCCTTGAGAAATGGCGCGCCGTTTGCCGACATGCCGGAGCCATTGCAACGATTACGCAGCTTGCTCCTGCGCCGGGAAGGTGGTGATCGGGTGATGGCCAAAGTGCTATCGGCAATTTCGCAGTTTGATCTGGAAGCGGTGCTGGTTGCCGTCGATCTGGTGCTGGAGTCCGGCCTACCCAGTGCCGAGCACATCGAGAACATGCTCAACCGCCTGAAGTCGGGTCCCATGCCGCCACCGGTGGAAACGCCACTCACCCTCAGCGAAGTACCGATTGCCGATACCGGCCGCTATGACCGCTTGCGTACCGAGGTGACTGATCATGCGTGAGCTGATGAGCGAGTTCAAGGAACTGCGTTTGCACGGCATGGCCGGTGCCTGGGAGGAGCTGACAGCCAACGGTAGCAGCCGTGTCGAAGCCTCACGTTGGCTGATCGAACATCTACTGCAAGCCGAGCATACTGATCGAGTGATGCGTTCGATTGGCTATCAGATGCATGCGGCCCGCTTCCCGGTACATCGTGATCTGGCCGGATTCGACTTCGAACAATCGAAGGTGGATCAGAAGCTGATCCGGCAACTGGCCGACCTCTCCTTTGCCGAGGAAGCCCAGAACGTCGTGTTCATTGGTGGCACGGGCACTGGCAAGACCCACCTCGCGACGGCGCTGGGTGTCTCGGGCATTACCCATCACAGCAAGCGGGTGCGTTTCTTCTCGACGGTTGATCTGGTCAATGCGCTGGAACAGGAGAAGGCTGCTGGCAAAGCCGGGCGGATTGCCTTGGGGCTGCTGCGCATGGATCTGGTCATCCTCGATGAGTTGGGCTATTTGCCGTTCAGTCAGGCCGGTGGCGCCTTGCTGTTCCACTTGCTGTCGAAACTCTACGAGCACACCAGTGTGATGATCACGACCAATCTGACCTTCGCCGAATGGCCGAGCGTCTTTGGCGATGCCAAGATGACCACTGCCTTGCTCGACCGGCTGACGCATCACTGCCATATCGTCGAGACCGGGAATGAGTCGTTTCGCTTCCGGCACAGCACGGCAACGGCCAAGTCGAGGATCAAGGCGCGGGAGCAGAGCAAGCGGGGAAATCCACCCGAAGCAGATCCGTTCTGATCGAGGCCGCGTTGGGAAATCCGTTCCGGACTCCGTCCTCCACGGCTTTCCCAACGCATTCGTCGTGGCTCGGAAATCAGTTGTTCTGAGCTACACTTATCCACAAGCCCACCTATGTCAGGTGGCTATCACACCTGGTCAAAATTCAACGCGCACAGGTGGTCAAATTTAAACGCGCGCCGACAGGTATGGACGGCTGCCGACCAGCAAACGGAACTGCAATCCCCGATCGCCATTACCGGCGCCTGGAATGGCACACTCGCCGTATCCGATGCGGAGCTCAAGGCGGTCTATCTGCTCAACGACAAGGGAGAGCCCGTCGGCAAGCTCGGCGCGGGGCTGTTGGGGCGCCCGACAGGCCTGGCCTTCGACAGCGACAACGGCCTTCTTTATGTCGCCGACACCGAGGCAAGCGACATAAAGGTTTTTGACCGGACCGGGCAGCAGATTCGGACCATAGGCGCACCCGGCGACGGCACAGGCGAACTCAACGCCCCGACACACCTCTCGTTTGCGGACGGAACGCTCTACGTCAGCGATAGCCTGAACAACCGGCTTCAAGCGTTCAGCACCGACGGAAGCCATCGCCAGACGACCGGCGAAGCCGGCATCCATGTCGGACAGTTCTCGCGCCCCAAGGGAATTGCCTACGACGCCAGGCAGAAACTGGTTTATGCCATCGAGTCCTATTTCGCCCATCTGCTCGTCTACGACGATGCCGGCCAGTTCCTGCTGGGCATCGACGGCAGCGGACTGCCCGACGGGCGCTTTGCCTTGCCCGCGGGCGTCTGGCTCGGCGGGGATAACAAGGTATTTGTCGCCGACATGTACAACAACCGTGTCGTGGTCTTCGAAAGGCTCCCCCCGCCAAACAACTGAATGCCGCAGGATTTTCCCGCTATTGGGAAAGGCTTTTCTCAAACCTGACACGAAACTGACCATTCCTTGCCACGAACCTGACCAACATCGTTTTAAACCCGACTGAGGCAGCACACGCCCGCCCCCAAGCGAACCTGCACGACTCTCTTCAACCAACGCCAAACCCTGTAACACCGGCCATCCATGTCATTCCACAGCCCGAGCCATTCCTGCATGAGCACTCCAAGCGCGCCGCCCCCGACCCCACACAAGGCTCAAGAACTCGCCCGAAACATCCACGCCATGCTGGCCGATGGCGTCGACGGGCCTGGCGGGGCGTTTGACCGATTGGCGCTCGACATATTCGCGCATCAATACGACAACAATATTCACTACCGCGAATTTTGCGATGCCACGGGTGCCAACCCGTCAAACGTAGACGATTGGCGCGACATCCCGGCCTTCCCTTGCGAAAGCTTCAAGAAGGAACTCGTTACCTCCTTTCCGTTTGAAGAAGCTGTCATGGCCCACCTGACCAGCGGCACCACCGCCATCGTCAGGGGGCAGATTTTCCGTGACGAGATCGGGCGGAAACTGGTGCTCGAGGCCAATCGCGTGATGACCGAGGCCTATCTATTTCCGGATTTCGCGAAAAACCAGCGTTGCCGAATCCTGATACTGGCGCCCAGTCCTGAAATGGCACCTTCAATGGGCATGGCACTGGGCATGGAGGAAACGCGTCGCCACTTTGGCACGCCTGACAGTCGCTTCCTGCTCAGCCACAGCGGCATCGACATCCCCGCGCTGGTCGCGGCGCTGGAAAATTCCGAATCGACCGGCATACCGGTGGCGATGATCGGATCGACCTCGGCCTTCGTGTTTTTCTTCAACGCCTGCCAAAAGCGGGGCATTTCCTTCCATCTGCCGCCCGGCAGCCGGATCGGCGACGGCGGGGGCTACCGCGGACGCTTTGGCGAAATGACGCAGGAACAATACTGGCAACTGGCCTGGGAAGTGCTGAACATCCCGCGTTCACACTGCGTCAATGTCCTCGGGATGGCCGAGAGCGCGACCAACTATTTCGATGACAGCTTGCGCCGCGACGTCCAGAAACTCCCGATCGAAAAACGTTCGCGCCCCTGCCCTCCATGGACGCGCACCGTGGCGGTCAGTGCCGACGACCTGCGCCCCCTGCCGCCGGGTGAAGTCGGCCTGTTGCGGCACTACGACCTGGTCAATCTGCCGACCGTACTCGCCGTGCAGACCGACAACCTGGGTTATGTCGAAGCCAACGGCAATTTCCAGATCATCGGACGCGCCCAACAGGACAAGCAGACCGGCAAGGTTGCCGCCAAGCCGAGCGCCAGGACGGTTGGCCCGATGGGTGACAAGCCCATTTTCCGCATCCTGGAAGCCTACGTGAACTTTTCCATTCGCTTCAAATCCGGCTGGCTCCGCCCGCGGACGCCGCTGGTTCCGCCGGCCTGCCCTTGCGGCGAACTGACTGACGCCATGATCGAAGAAACCCCGCTCGCCCAGGCCGACGCGCCGCGCTAAGCCGATAACGCATTTCCACCGCCCCCGTTCGCAATCCAAATACCGTCCATGAAAAGAATTCTGTTTGTCGCCCCCCCCTACCACTGCTGGGGAGTTCAGGTCATCGGCACCTGGCCGCCGCTGCCGCTGGCCTATCTCGCCGGGGCTGCACTCGATGCGGGATACGAAGCCAAGGTGTTCGATGCGATGAACAAGAACCTAGGCTTCGACGACGTGCGCCACGAAATCGCTGCCTACGCCCCCGACTTCGTCATTTCGATGGACTACCTGCCGGTCTCCGGTGCCATCAGCACGGCCACGGTGCCGGCCGCCATTCGCACCCTGGCGATCGCCAAGGAAATCAACCCGGCCATCACCACCATCATCGCCGGCCCCCATCCAAGCTTCATGTTCAAGGAAATACTGGCCACGCCGGGCAACCCGGTGGACTTTGTCCTGCGGGGAGAACCCGAAGCCACGCTGCGCGAACTCCTGAAAACCTACCCGCAAGGCGATTGGCGAAGCCAGGAGGGGATCGCCTACGCCGACAACGGAATCGCCGTGGCAACGCGCTTGCGGCCGCACATCGCGGACCTGGACACCCTCAAGCCGGCCTGGCACCTGCTCGACTGGGCGGATTACCACTACAACATCGAGCCTTGGGGACGCATGGCCTCGATCCTGACGACACGCGGTTGCATGATGCAATGCTCGTTCTGCTCGCACCGTGTTTTCTGGCGGGGAGACTGGCGCTTCCGGGATCCGGCCAAGGTGGTCGACGAAATCCGCTATCTGGTCGATACGCACCAGGTCGAATTCATCACCCTGATCGACCCCTATCCGACCAAGGACAGGGCGCGCTGGGAACGTCAGCTTGACCTGCTGATCGAGGCACGGATCAACGTTCGCCTGCTGATGGAAACCCGCGTCGAAGACATCATCCGCGACGCCGACCTGCTTCCCAAGTACCGGGATGCCGGCATCATCCACATGTACCTCGGCGCCGAAAGCAGTTCCGACACCACGCTCAACAGCCTGAACAAGGGAACCAGCTCGGACATGAACAAGCAGGCGATCGACCTGTTGCGCGAACACGGGATCATGACCGAGGCCTCGTTCATGCTCGGTTTCCCGGAAGAAACCACCGAAAGCGTCGATCGGACCATTGCCGAAGCCATACGCATGAACCCGGACATCGCCGTCTTTCCGCTCATCACGCCCATGCCCTTCACCCCGCTTTTCAAGCAGATGAAGGATCGCATCCGGGTCCACGACTATGCCAAGTACAACCTGATGACACCGATCATCGAGCCCTATGCCATGTCGCTCGATCAGGTCACGCGCGAACTGGCCCGCTGCTACATGACCTTCTACGGCAACAAGATGAAGGAGGTCCTGGCGCTCGAGGACGGTTTCCAACGGCGTTACATGCTGAGCGCCTTCAAGGCGATGATGAAGGACTTTCACAAGCACTTCGATTTCGGCGGAAAACCCGTCCCGCACGACATGCCGGGACTGGCCGAACTCAAGGTCGCAGTCGAGGCCGATTGATCCCGCCACCATGCAACAGCCCCATTCCTGCCGCTGACGGCCCGTCGAATGTCCGCGCTATTCCCCGCTTATTACCCGTGGTGCAAGGCGATGCACGTCGTTTGCGTGATCGCCTGGGCCGGCACGCAACTGCTGTTCGGCCTGATGATCTTTTCCCAGCGCCACGTTGGAACGTCGGGGCAAAACGAGTACCTGCGACGCATGAAACGCTGGGTCAATGTGCAAATGAATCTGGCCATGCTTGGCGCCTTTGCATTCGGTGGCGTGATGGCCGCCAGCCACTGGCTCGGGCATGGCCATCTTCCCGCCTGGCTGTGGGCAAAAATTGGCCTGGTTACCGTCCTTGCCACCCTGCATGGCGTGCTGTTCAGGCAATTCCGATACGCCGCGCGCGGCATGGCGATCTGGCACTGGAAGCGACTGGACCTCATTCAGTACCTGAGCCTGGGAACAACGACGGCGATTGTCATGCTGGTCATAACAAAACCATGAGACCAGGCTGAAGGAATCCGGACCAAGGGAGCGTAGAACAAAAATGCAACGACAACTAACCGGAAAGACAGCGACACGCGGTCGCACCCTGTTGCGCGCGGCCGCCATGGCATTCGTCATGGCGGCCAGCGCACACATGCCGGCGGGTCATGCGGCACCGACCTCGGACATCCGCATGACCAAGCACAACCTGTCGAAGAACAGCGGCAACGTGGTTCGCTCCATGACCGGCAGCGGTGCCGAAATTCCCGGAAGCGGCAAGGGCACGACGGATCAGGTCTGCGTGTTCTGCCACACGCCCCACGCCGCATCACAGAGCGTCGCCAAAGCGCCGCTGTGGAATCGCGACACCAACGCCGCCAGCACCTATACCGGCTACACCTCGCTGTCGATGGATGCCGACAGCGGCGCCTTCAAGGTCGATACCGCCAAGGGACGCCCGGCAGGCCCCTCGATGCTGTGCCTGTCCTGCCATGACGGCACCATCGCGCTTGGCAACGTCAAGGTTCTCGACGGCCGCAGCCCGGTCTCCATCGACATGGCCGGAACCGGCGGCACCAACCTGATGCCCGCCGGCAGCGGCAGCACCACAGGATTTACCCGGCTGATCGGCACCAACCTGAGCAACGATCATCCGATATCGGTCACCTATAACGACACCCTGGCCACGACCGACGGCGAACTCCGTCGCATGAACGCCAGTCAGCAACACCCGACTACCGGCCAGGTCGGCTCCATTCTGGGCATCCGCAGACCCGGCTACAAGCCGCTACTGCCACTCGCCCCCACCGGTAACGGGGGAGCTGGCCAGGTCCAGTGCACCACCTGCCACGACCCGCACCTGTACGACGCCGCCGATCCCAACCGCAAGTTCCTGCGCGCCAACCGGCTGCAGGTCGGCCCGCCGACGGGCGGCGCGTTCAACGAGGCAAACGACACCATCTGCCTGGCCTGCCACGACAAGATGGGAGCAGAGTGGGCCAATTCGGCCCACGCCAAGAACACGGTCGGCAACTATGCCTATACCGTGGCCGCCGCCACGCAACGCCAGTTTGCCGCCGGCACCCAGGTCTGGCAGGCAGCCTGCCTGAATTGCCATGACACCCATACGGTCACCGGCGCCCGACGCCTGCTGCGCGAGGGAACCGACAGCTTGAACACCCCCAAGGCGGGCGGCAATTCGGCCATCGAGGAAACCTGCTATCAGTGCCACGCCAGCACGGGCACCAGCGCGCTGACGTTGCCGACCATGAATGCCTCCACCGGTGTTCCGGACATTAAGACGGAATTCAATCGTCCGTACCGCATGCCGATTCGCACCGCAGACCAGGGGGGCGGCACGGGAACGACCGAAGTTCATAACATCAAGGACGCGCACTTCACCGAAGACCAGGCGACTCTGGGCTATGGCGCGCTCGGCAACCGCCACGCCGAATGCACCGACTGCCACAACCCTCATCGTGTCATCAAGAACTCGCGCTACGACGGCACCGGCTCGGCATCCAGCCGCACCCATGCCGTGGCGGGAACGGCCCCCAACCAGGGCAGCGACGGCAACATTGCCTCGGGCGCCTTGCGCGGCGCCTGGGGGGTTGAACCTGTTTACGGGGCGATCACCACCTGGCCCCAGGTGCCGCCCCAAGGCAGTTTCCAGATCAAGAAAGGCGTTCCCGGCGTGGACCCCAACCCGCTGACCAAGGAATACCAGCTTTGCTTCAAATGCCATTCGAACTATGCCAACAGCGATCTCGCTGCCAACTTTCCGGCATTGGGCGGCCCCGGAGGAACCACCGCCGGCACCAACGGCATGCAGCGCTACACCAACGTGGCTGCGGAATTCGCGGTCAACGCCACCAATCCGCCAAGCAGCGGCACCGACCAGGGCGAAGTCGGTGGCGACGCTGCGCTGACGCCAAGCGGCTCCCCGTCAGGCCAGACACAGCCAGCCGACCAGACGAACAACCATCGCTCCTGGCATCCGGTGACCTACCCCACCGGCCGGAACCGCGCAGAGCGCCGAATGGGGGCCACCGGCGCCATCAACATGCGGACGCCGTGGGATACGAATCTGGGACGGCAGACCATGCATTGTTCCGACTGTCATGGCTACGACCTTTCCTACATCCAGAACAGCGGGCCGGACTACACCAAGGTGCAAGGACCGCATGGCTCGACGCAGCCTTTCCTGCTCAAGGGAAGCTGGGACCTCAATGTCAAATTGCCCAGCCCGGCGAGCACCTCGCTATGCGGCAAATGCCACAATCCGGGCGCCAACGGCACCGCCAGCGGCTTTGGCGGCGACCATGTGCCGGACGACAAAATGGGCGGCGAGGCGTGCATGTATTGCCATATCGCCGTTCCGCACGGCTGGAAGAACAAGGCCTTCCTGGTCAATTTGCGTTGCGTCGGCCAGGAGGTTTCGGGAACGACCGGCACCTGCCAGGATCGCGGCAACGGATCGTACGGGTCGACCACCCTGGCGCCCTATTACAACGCCGCCCGTTTGCGCATTTCGACCTGGGCGCAAAGCGGCGGCTGGGGGTCCTCCAACTGCGGCGGCGGCACCATGGAAGACAGTTGCCCGCGTACCGGCGGTTAAGCGGCACGCCATGATGCTTGCACACCCCCACGCCATCCGCCCGCGTTCAGGAGTCCACCATGGTCGCGCCTGAACGCCTGCCTCACCAAGCCGCCGGAAGCGCACGGACCTTCATGCAGCAACTCGCCGCGCCGCGCTGGACCGTGCTGTTCTTCCTGGCGACGGCTGCAGCTTCCCTCCTGGTGGCGCAGGGCGGGATGACGGCAACGCCGGTCATGCTGGCGCCGTTCATCCTGCTCATGGTCAACCTGCTGGCGGCCATCGTCACCAACGCGCGATTCCGGGCCGATGTACCGCTGCTGATTTTCCATCTCGCCCTGCTGGCGCTGATCGCCCTGATCGCCATTGCCCGGCTGGTCTATCTGGATGCCCGGACCACCCTGAGCCAAGGACAAGCCTTCGAAGGCCGGGCCGATCTTTCCGAACAGGGCCCGTTCAACACGGGAGGACTGTCCCGCCTGCACTTCTTCATTGACGGTTTTTCCGCCCGCTACTCGCAAAACGGCGCCTACCTCGGCACCTACAACCGGGTTCGCTGGCAGGGTACCGACGCGCAATGGCGGGAAACCGAGATTGGCGATGACCGGCCGCTCCTGCTCCAGGGCTATCGCATCTATGCCACGGCGCACCGCGGGCTGTCGCCGCTGTTTGTATGGCGCCCGCGCCATGGCGAACCGTCGATCGGGACCGTCCAGCTGCGCGACCACCGGAAAGCCGACGATCACCCGCCGACCGCCGGCTGGAAGTTGCCTGACGGCCCGGATGTCTGGATACAGCTCCAGTTCTCGCCCTTGCCCGATCCGCGAGGAACCCGGCAGCAAGGGCTGGGCGCGGCGGAACTCGACCACGTGCTGGTACTGCGCAGCGGAGACACGCGCCGCGAGGAAATCCGCGTCGGCGACGAGGTCAGCTTTGCCGAAGGGACCCTGCACTACCTGAAGCTCGACGCCTGGATGAGCTATCGCATCGTCTACGACCCCACGGTGCCGTGGATCATCGCCGTCATTTTTGTCGGGGTCGGCAGCCTGTGCTGGTATTACCTGGCCCGCTTCAAGCGCAGCCCCATCGCCGAGCCGGGTGCCTGATGCGCACGCCGCCGCTCGCCTCTCTCCTGCTGGCCCTGAGCCTGAGTTCGGCGCTCCCGAACGGCATGGCCGGTGAACGCCCCATCAGGACGGAACTGGATACGCACAGTGGCATGCGCTTTGTCGAAATCCCCAAGGGGTGCTTTCAAATGGGCAGCGCCAAGGCGCTCTACCCCAAGAGCGATATCCGCTGGCAACAGCTTGGCTTCGGAGGCCAACTGGCTGCCGATGAAACCCCCAGGCACGAGGTTTGTCTCGACGCCTTCTGGATTGGCCAGCATGAAGTCAGCGCCGAACAATGGGAACGCATCAGCGGCTCGCCCCCGCCGCAGGGAAGCGGCCGGCAGCCTGCCGCGGGGATGAGCTGGGCAGCGGCCCGTCACTATGCGCAAACCCTGAGCGCGCTGTCCGGCGGCGCTTACCGCTACCGCCTGCCCACCGAGGCCGAATGGGAATACGCCTGCCGGGCCGGCAACGATCAGGACATCGTCCCCGACCGCAAGCAAGCAGTGGCGACCGCCTGGTATAACCATTGGTCCGGCGAACAGGGCTACCCGGCCCTCGAGGTGGCCGACACGGGCAGCCTGCCGGCCAATGCCTGGGGTGTGCACGACATGCTGGGCAATGTCTGGGAATGGACCGAAGACAGCTATGGCGCCAAGGCTTACGCACGGCATGCCTTGTTCAACCCCAGACACGAAGGCGGCACCTCGTCCCGGGTCATCCGCGGCGGCAGCTACCGCAGCGAATACAACCAGATCCGATGCAGCAACCGGAGCCAGCTTGATCAAGCCTCAAGCCTGCCCCACCTCGGCTTGCGTCTGGTGCGCGTCGCGGGGCCACGCAAATGAAGCGCCTGTTCAGCCTGCTGCTCGCCACCATCGTCTGCAGCCCGCTCCCGCTGCGTGCCGATAGCGCGCTGCCCCATGGCGTGCGGATCAACGGCAACGAATTCATCCGCATTCCGGCTGGCGAATTCACGTTCACCAGCGAGGCCGACCCCGGCCACCTGGCCGACCCGAATCACACCCCCTTCCGCCATGTCCGCATCTGGCTGGACGATTACTACATCGCCAAATACGAGGCCCGCGCCGGCGACCAACTCCGCTTCATGCAGTCCGGCAGCGTTTCCCCGGAAGCTCTCGAGCGCCTTGCCGCCGCACAAAGCGAACAAGCGGGCTTCGCAGCCAATGGCGATCCGGGCTGTACCGTGCGCCGGAGAGCGGACGGCACGTATTACCTGGCGTGGCCGGACAGCAACATGCCGGCCACTGAATTGTCCTGGGAGCTGGCCGAGCAATTTGCACGCTGGCTCGGCTTTCGCCTGCCCAGTGAAGCGGAGTGGGAAAAAGCCGCCCGCGGCGGCCAGGGGCAACGCCTCTGGCCGTGGGGTGACGAGTATCCGGACGATACCGTCGCCCATTTCACATGGAGCCGGAACTGCCACCCGCTCCCGGTCGACAGCCTGGACAAGGGACGTTCCTACTACGGCGCCTACAACATGGCCGGCAATGTCGCCGAGCATGTCAGCGACTGGTACAACCACCAGGCCGACCAGGCCTTGCGCCCGGGCCAGAAAAACCCGCCGCTCGCCGCAACCGGCACGCCCTCCCCCTACCGGACGCCGGACAAGATCACGAAGGGTGGCAAATGGAGCCAATCACCGGCTCATTTGACCATCTCGTCCCGGCGCCGGATCGATCCCCACACGGCAACGCCCGGCGAGGGCGTCCGCTTCGCCATCGACGCCGCCCGCGTCCGGGAACTGCTTGCCCAGGGCCTGGCCACGGCCATCGAGGAGGCCAGGCAGTGACCCATACAGCGCCACCAACCGTCACGACCATGCAAGATACCGCCCCCCCTTCGCCCCAACCCCGCCGCCGGCGAAAAGACAGGCGCCTGCTCACCACGGCCCTGGTATTCGCCGCGATTGCCGTACTCGGCGGCGTGATTCATTGGCTCGACAACCGGCAGGAAGCCGGCACCATCCTTACTCAAGCCAACCAGCCGCCGGCTCCTTTTGAGGGACTGTCGGCAACCGGACCTTCCGTCGTGCCGCTGGCCGAGGTCGAGCCGCAATACCCGGCCGTCGGACTGACCGACCGTCCCGGCAACGAAGCCAGGGAAATCATGCAACTGGCCGCCAAGGACATCAAGGCCAAGCATTACGACGACGCGTTGCGCCGCCTGAACGACGCGCGCGCCAAACTGCAGTCTTATCCGGAAGCCTATCTGATGCTGGGGACCGCCCTCGAGGGCAAGAAGGATTTTGCGGCTGCACGCGATTTCTACAACGCGGCCATCGAGCGTGAACCTTACCTGTCGGAAGCCTACTGGGGCTACGCCACGACCTCCGAACGCCTGGGAGACCTGCATTCCGCCATCGGCGCCATGCGCAACTTCCTGCATACCCAGGCCAGCCTCGACCCGGACCGCCTGAAAGTCGTCCAGGCGCGCTCCGCCCTGTGGGAGTGGGAGGCCCAGCTCGGCCGCGGCCCCTGGGGTCCGACCAAGGGAATTCCCCCCGGATTTACCCGGGAAGAGCTGAAGCGCGACGGCCGCGGCGTCGGCATCAAGATCCCGCTACCGGAAACCCGGACACCGGACGGCTCGATGAAATATGAAATCAAGCACCAGAAGAAATTCAACCATTTCAAACCGGACTAAGCGCCCCCTCATGCCAATCCGCTTATCCCTGCTTATGCTGCACCTCGCGTTCGGCCTGACCGGCGCCAGCCATGCGGCCGATGCGGCGAACGCCGCCGAATGGACCGATCCCCGGAACGGCCTGAGCTTCGTCTGGGTCCAGCCGGGCTGCTTCGACATGGGCGCGCTCCGGGCGGCTGAAGCCGCCCCCCACGGCAAGCCGCGCTCACCGCGACAGGATGAGACCCCGCTGCACCGGGTCTGCGTGGACGGCTACTGGATGGGTCGCCACGAAGTCCGGCGCGACCAATGGCAGAACATCATGGGCGGCAGACCCGCCACGACGCAGGCCGACGACCGCCGCCCGGTGACACACGTGACCTGGCAGCAGGCCCAGGACTTCCTCGACAGGATCAATCGCGATGCCCCGCCGGGAAAACGCTTCCGCCTGCCCACCGAAGCCGAATGGGAATACGCCTGCCAGCCGGGAGAAGCGCAGTCGGACATCGAGAACGACCGCTGGGAGCGCGAGGCCGAACTGAAAAGGAGCGCCTGGTTCCGCAGCAACAAACAGGGGGCCACCGATGCGGCCGAGACGGGCACCCTCGCCCCCAACCCGCGAGGCCTGTTCGACATGCTGGGCAATGTCTGGGAATGGACGGCCGACACCTATCGCGCCGATGCCTATAGCCGGCATGCAGGAAAAAACCCGCTGATTTCCGAACCCGGAGACAGAAAAGTCTTGCGCGGCGGCAGTTTCCGCAGCGACATCCATCAATCCCGCTGTGGAGCGCGGGCTTTCGGGCTGGCTGACGACCCCTTGCCGACGGTGGGCCTGCGGCTGGTTGTCGACAGCGGAGAAAAGCCATGATCCCCCCAGCAGCTTGCAGGACGAAAAGCACCATGAAAACCTCGATGCAGCGCGCCCTCCGGCGAATCATGCTCCTCGGCGCGACTCTCCTCCCCCTTGCCCCGCAAGCGGAGACCGGCGCACTGCCCGACGCGGTGCAGATCAACGGCGTGGAGTTCGTGCTCATACCCGCCGGATGGTTCTACAAGAGCGGCGGCCAAACCGTGGACAAAACGCCGGCCGCCTTGCTGGACAACGAAGGCGGGGGAGCAGTCAAGATCTGGCTGGACCCCTACTACATCGCAAAATACGAGGCGCGCGCCAGGGATCTGGTGCGCTTCCTGAACACCCCGGAAGGCAACGCCATGCCGTACGCGGGCAGTCAGATCAGTTGCTCGGTGCGCGGCGATGCGCAGAACCGCTACACCGAAATCAACCCTGGCGACGACCTCCCGGCCACCCACCTTTCCTGGCGCCTGGCCGACCGCTGGGCCAGCTGGATGGGCTTCCGCCTGCCCAGCGAAATGGAATGGGAAAAAGCCGCGCGGGGAAGCGACAAACGACGCTATCCGTGGGGTGACGACCATCCCGACGACACCTACGCCGGCTTCAAGATCGACAGCGACTGCCATACCTGGCCGGTCGGCAGTTTCCGGAAAGGCCGCTCGCCTTACGGACTGCACAACATGGCCGGCAACGTCCGGGAATTCGTCGCCGACTGGTACGACCGCGCCAGTGACCGCTCGCTCAAGGACGGCGACCGCAATCCGGCCGGCAGCGACAGCGGCACCGTGGTCCCCTATGCCGAATACCCCGCCGACTACCAGGGCCCGTGGAAGATCCTCAAGGGAGGGCGCTGGGCCTCGCATGAACGCCAGCTTGAGATCGGCGCCCGCATCTATTACCCGCCGGACGATCCCTTCCGTTGCAATGGCACCCGCTTTGCCATCGATGTCGACGCCGTCCGGCGGCACCTGGCCCAAGGATCGGCCACCGTACTGACCCCTTAATCCACTTCGTTGATCGGAAAAATCCGTGAATTTATTGCAAACAGAAAGCATCGCGCTCTGGCTGTCGCTGATCGGCTACAGCCTGGTAACAGCCTTGGTCATGGTCGGCGTCATTTTCAAGAAACGCCCCGAGCGCACCCTGATCGGCGTGATGCTGATCAGCGTCACGCTGCACACCATCGCCCTGGGGGCGCGCTGGGCCCGCATCGGGCACATCCCGGTCATCAACGCCTTCGAAATGCTGTCGGCCAACATCTGGGGCCTGATGCTGGCGGTGGTCGTCGCCTATATCCGGTTGCCGCGCGTACGCGCCTTCGCCGCGGTCGTCATGCCGGTGATCATCATGCTGATGGCCTGGATGCTGCTCAAGCCCTCCGAGGAAACCTCGCTCCCCCCGACCTACGACACGATCTGGCTGTTCATCCATATCGGCTTCATCAAACTATTCATGGGCTGCGCCTTCATCGCCCTGGGCATTGCCGGCATCGTCCTGCTGCGCAAAACCGCCTGGGGACGCGAGCGTTTCGAATCGCTGCCCACCGACGGCATCCTGGACGAACGCGCCTATCGCTTCATGGCGCTCTGCCTGATCTTCGACACCCTGGGCGTGGTGGCCGGCTCGATCTGGGCACAAGATGCCTGGGGACGCTATTGGTCGTGGGACAAGCTGGAAGTCTGGTCCCTCATCACCTGGCTGGCCGTCGGCCTGACCATCCATGTCCGCGCGACCTATAAAACGCCGCCGGTGACCAATGCCCTGCTCATCGTCGCCACCTGGCTGATCGCCTTCTTCACCTTCTTCGGCATCCCGTTCGTCACCACCGCCCTGCACAAGGGCATGGTCTGAGAACGATGACGCTGCATGCCTCCTTCACGGCGCTTGCCGGACAGCTCAATGCGGCGGTGGTCGGACAGTCCCGGCTGTGCCAGCAGTTGCTGGTCGCCCTGATCGCCGATGGCCACGTCCTGCTGGAAGGCCCGCCCGGGCTGGCCAAGACGCGCGCCATCAAGTCGCTCGCCGCCCTCGTCGATAGCAGCTTCCACCGCCTGCAATTCACCCCGGACCTGCTGCCGGCGGACCTGACCGGCACCGAGATATTCCGTCCCCAGAGCGGCGATTTTCACTTCGAGCCAGGCCCGCTCTTCCACGACTTCATCCTCGCCGATGAAATCAACCGGGCGCCGGCCAAGGTGCAATCGGCCCTGCTCGAAGCCATGGCCGAGCGCCAGATCACGGTCGGCAAGGCAAGCTACCCGCTGCCCAGGCTGTTCATGGTCATGGCCACGCAGAACCCGCTCGAACACAGCGGCACCTTTGCGCTGCCGGAAGCCCAGCTCGACCGCTTCCTGATGCACCTGAAGATGGATTACCCGGACCCCGAAGCCGAACTGAAAATCCTCTCCCTGGCTCGTCAGGAGTCGCTGGCCGGACTCGATCCCAACCCGCCTGCCAGGGCGACGGCGTGCATCGGCCGGGAAGCGGTATTTGCCGCCCGCCGTGACGCGCTGGCGCTGTATCTTGCCCCCGACCTGGCCGCTTACATCGTTACGCTGGTCGCGGCCACCCGCCAACCCGCTGCCATCGTGCCGGCTCTGGCCGGGCAATGCCGCTTCGGGGCCAGCCCGCGCGGCAGCATCGCCCTCGAGCGCTGCGCCCGGGCTCGCGCCTGGCTGGCCGGTCGCGACTACGTATCGCCAGCGGACATCCAAAGCTGCGCCCCCGACGTCCTGCGCCACCGCATCGTGATGACGTATGAGGGAGAGGTCGAAGGCAACACTCCGGACAGCGTGATCAATGCCCTGATCCAGACCATCGCCGTGCCATGATCGAAAGGGATGCCTCCCGCGCCAGCGATGCCCTCATCGGCATCATTCCGTCGCTGCACGAACTGATCGCGCCGCATTGCCATCGCTCAGGCATCCGGCAGCCGCCGTCCGCCCTCCTGACGCCCCCGGCCGGCCGCCAGACGCCTGCCCGCAGCAGCCGCGGCATGGCATTTGCCGAGGTACGCCCCTATTTCCCCGGCGACGACGTACGCTCGATCGACTGGCGGCAAAGCGCCCGCCGCGGCCGCCTCTACACCAAACGCTACGACGAGGAACGCGAACAGGCCGTGATGCTGCTCGTAGACCTCGGCCCGGACATGCGCTTCGGCACGCGCCAGGCCTTCAAGTCCGTCGTTGCCGCCCGGGCCGCTGCCTGGCTGGCCTGGCAGGCCATTGCCGGCGGCGACCGGATCGGCGGCATCGTCTGGAATGGCGGGCCAATGCGGGAGTTGCCGGCGCTTGGGCATGAACGCGGCGCCCTGGCCCTCATCCGGCCCCTAGTCGAGCTGGCAACCAGCCCCCCGACAGGAAACGGGTCGCTGGCCGTGCCGCTCAAGCGACTGCTCGCCACCCGGCCCCAAAACGGCATGACCGTCGTGATCAGCGACTTTGCCGGCCTCGACGATGACAGCGAAACAGCGATCCGGCATCTCGCACGAACCTCCAGGCTGACCCTGCTGCACATATGCGACCCCTTCGAGATGCAGCCCCCTCCACCTGCCCGCTACCCGGTCACCGACGGCCGGCGGCACGCCCACCTCGACCTGCTGTCGGAGAGAGGGCGCACCGCGCACGCGGCGGCATTCACCGCGCATTGCAAGCGCCTGGAACGGCTTGCCCAAACCACGGCCAGCTCGTGCCTGCGTCTGGCGACCGATGACGATCTGCCGCGGCGACTGGCCTCGGATTTCATCAAGCCCGGGGTAATCCTTGGCGGCGCGACATGAGTGAGGATCTCCTCAACGACCTGCGGGACATCCAGTTGCCCCCCGCCCCCCCGTTGGCCGAACTGCCGGACTGGGGCCTGGCCGGCCTGGCGCTCGGCTGCCTGGCGGCGCTGATCGGGGCGGGATTCGCGATCCGGCATCGGCTGAGGCACCCCCACCTGCGCAAGGCACGCCGCCATGCCCTCAGACTGGCTCTCACCCCGGACACCCAATGCCTGGCGCGGGAACTCTCCCGACTGTTGCGCGACTACGCCCGGCAATGCTTTCCCGAGCGCCCGATTGCCGGCCTCAGCGGCATGGAATGGCTGCATTTTCTGGATGAAACGGGCGGTGGCGGCGAATTCAGCCGGGGCATGGGCGAGACCCTGGCCTCCCTGCCCTACCGCCCGCCAGGCCCATCGGTACAGGTCGACCATGCCGCCCTGACCGCCTTGGTCATTCGCTGGCTGGAGGCCAACCCCCGGTGATGTCGCTGACTTTCGGCTGGGCCTGGTGTTTTCTTGCCCTTCCTCTCCCCTGGCTGTTTGCCAAGGGCAGCCCGGCGCACCCGGCCGGCGCCTTGCGCCTGCCTCGCCTTCCCGCCCATGCGGGCAGCGGACCGGGCAAAGCCGTACCCCACGCCCGCTGGCCAGGCAGATTGCTCTGGCTGCTCCTGGTCACTGCCGCCGCCCGGCCACAGCTGCCCGGCCAGGCCATCGCGCAGCCGTTGAGCGGACACAGCCTGATGCTGGCTTTCGACATCTCGGCGAGCATGGGCACCCGGGATCTGCTTTTTTCCGGCCAGCCCATCGACCGACTGTCGGCAGCCAGGATACTGGCCGACGGTTTTCTCGAAAGGAGCGGCGGAAACCGCGCCGGACTGATCGTTTTCGGCTCGCAGGCCTTTCTCCATACGCCGCTGACCCCGGACATGAACGCCCTGCGCAACGCCCTCGCCACGGCGGAGATCGGGCTGGCCGGCAAGGAAACCGCGCTCGGCGACGCCATCGGCCTGGCCACCCGGCATCTGCGCGCTCAGGCATCAACCCGCCGAAGCCTCGTGATCGTCACGGACGGCGCCAACAACAGCGGCCAACTGACACCGCAACAGGCCACCTGGCTGGCCCGGCGCGAAGGCGTGCGCATCCATGCCCTGCACCTGGGCGACAGCCTGCGGCCCGGCGAGCGCGAAGAACAGACCCTGCGCGACATGGCCGAGCAAACCGGCGGCCGCTATCGGCGTGCAGTCGACAGCCGCTCGCTGGCCGGCTTTTGGCAGGAACTGGCGGAAGCGGAAGCCACGGATCAAGGGCAGCGCTTCGTTTACCCGCGCCATGAGCTCTATCACTGGCCACTCGCCCTGGCACTGCTGCTGGCCTTGCTGCCGACCATCTGGCGCGACCGGGGAAGGCATACGTGATGACCGGTTCGCTCGCCTTCGATCGGCCATGGTTCCTGCTGGCCGCCCTGCCGCTGGCCCTCTTGCTGTGGCGCCGGTGGCGCGTGCCGGTTTCGGCTGCGCCGCAGTGGGCGAAGGTCATCGACGCCCATCTTCTGCCCCATCTCCTGAGCCTCGGGCAACCTCAAAGCAAGACAGGACAACGACTTCGGCTCGGCATCGCCGCCGCCCTGGCGATCCTGGCCCTGGCCGGACCGAGTGTGGACGCGCAGCAGGGCACGGCCTTTCGGCACGAAGCGACCCGCCTGCTGGTGGTCGACCTCTCACCGCCGACCGGCGAAGCCGTAGCCGACCTCGAGGGCATCAAGCAGAAAATCCTCGACCTGCTGCAAGCCATGCCGGAGGGTAATACCGGCCTGATCGTCTACGCCGGAGAGCCCTACCTTGTCGTTCCGCCGACCAGCGATCCGGCAAACGTCGCGCTTTTCGTACGCGAATTGAGCAGCGCTGCCCTGCCGGTTCCGGGAAACCGCCCCGAGTATGCACTAGCCCTGGCCGGCCGCACGCTGGCCAACAGCCCCGAAGGGAAAGGCGACATCGTCTGGATTACGGCCACGCCTCCCCGAGAACTGCATCTCGACCGGGCGGCCCATGCTCGCCTGGCCATCTGGTCGCCGCCGGCAAGCGGCGCCCCATCTCCCGGCCCTGCCCCCCGGGCAGCCCTGCATGCCAGCTTCACTGAAGATCAGCGCGATATCGCGAGCCTGAGCGCATTCCTCGCGGCCAGCGCCCGGGAAACGGAGAAAGTCAGTGCGGCCCGGCGCCAGGCAATCGGATACTGGCTTCTCTTGCCCCTGCTCCTGCTGCTCGCACCGGGCATCCGCCAGGGCCGGGCCGGCCTCCTCACCCTGCCGGCCCTGCTCTTCACGCTGCTGATGCCGGTACCGGCCGATGCCGGAGAGCAATACCCCGCCCTGCTTGCCAACCGGCTCGCCTGGCGCCATTTCCAGGACGGCGACGTGCTGCAGGCCAGCCGCCTGTTTCGCGATGCGCACTGGCGTGCGGCCGCGAATTACCGGCTGGGGCAATATGCCGCCGCCGCGGACGACTGGGCACGGCTTGACGATCCCGTCGCCCATTACAACCGGGGTAACGCCCTGGCTCGCCAGGGCAGGTATCTCGAAGCCCTCGATGCCTACGACCGCTCGCTGGCCCGGCGCCCGGACGATGCCGACACGCGCCACAACCGGAATCTGGTGGAAAGCCTGTTGCGCCGGGAGCGGTCGCCCGACGCCGGTAGCGGCGGACAACC
Source organism: Dechloromonas sp. ARDL1 (assembly GCF_051122455.1). Lineage (NCBI taxonomy): Bacteria > Pseudomonadati > Pseudomonadota > Betaproteobacteria > Rhodocyclales > Azonexaceae > Dechloromonas > Dechloromonas sp. ARDL1. Next base: position 421,882 of record NZ_CP168939.1, on the reverse strand, counting down.
GCCGCCTGCGGGCAAGGCGCCGCCGACCAGCGGCAAGGAGAACGACCCACAGGAACAGGAGGCAGGCCGCCTTGCCGAACAATGGCTGCGCCAGGTTCCCGAGCGGGGCGGAACGCTCTTCCGGCGCAAGATCGCGATCGAACACCAGCGACGACTTTCGGGAGCGGCGGAAAGCGCATGGTAGACCTGCGGCCAACAGGGTTTCGCCGGTTGGCGCTTGCCGGCCTGGCCATCGCCGGCAACGCCGTTGCGGCACCGGACTGGCGGCTGGAAACCGAGATGCTCCAGCCCCGGGTGACGGTTCAGACCGAAGCAATCTATCGTCTGCGCTTCTATCAGGGCATCGCCATTCGCGATCTCGACATCGAGCCGCCCAGCCTGCCCCTGGCCGAGGTGAGGCCGAGCGGCACCCAACGGGTATTCGAAACGCAGCGCGAAGGGCGGCGTTACCGTGTGCATGAACGGCATTACGCCATTTTTCCGTATGCCTCGGGCGATCTGAAAATCGTCGGCGCCCGGGTGAACGGCGAACTGCCTTCGGCCAGCCTGGGCGAGAAAAAGCGGCACTTGCGACTGCAAGGCGATACGCTCGCCCTGGCGGTTCAGCCGCTCCCCGCCGGCCATTTCCTGGCGGCCCATGCCCTGACCCTGAGCGAACAATGGGAAACCCCCGACCCTGCCACGTACCATCCGGCGCGCTGGCTGAGGCGACAAATCCGGATCGAGGCGCAGGGCATCGATGCGACACAGATTCCTGAGCTGAAAATGGACATTCCTGGCTATGCCATACACCCGGACAGTGCCCGGCTGGAAAACCGCAGCGAAAGCGGCATGGCCGTCGCCGCCCGTATCCAGACGTACAACCTGGTGCCGCAAAGCGATACCCAGCCCGGCATTCCGGCATTGTCGCTACGCTGGTGGCGCATCGGCGACCAGACATCGCAGCTGGCCACGCTGCCCGCCCGTCCGTTCGATACCGCCCCGATGGCAGGCGCACCGGAAACAGCGCAGCTCCTTCCGGTGAAGCTCGCCCTGGCCGGCCTGCTCGGCGGGCTGGTCGCGCTTGCCGGCATCCGGCGAAGCGCTATCCGCCTGGAATGGCGTTTGCAGCGCGCCATGGCCGGCGGAAACCCGGTGGTCGTTCGCGATGCGATCCTGGCTCTCGCCGCACGATGCCAGCCTGCCGCGCCCCCGAACTCGCTGGGGGCGCTGGCCGGAATCCTGGACGACCCCGAGGCGCGCTGCGCGGCGCAGGAATTGGAGCGGATCATTTACGGCCCCCCGGCATCGCTGCCATCCCGGCACGTCATCGCCGGGATGGCAAGGCACATCAAACGTGGGCTCCGCCGGACACGATCAATACGCTGAAGACACACCGACGGCACGATCGTTCATGACCACGTGACCGCCTCGCCAGCAAGCATGATCACGGGCGATCACGCCAATTGGGAATCCATCCCAAAATGGAACAGGCTCAAGTCGGGATGACTTTTCAATTCCTTGCGCACCTGCGCTTCGCGCAGCAGGAATTCGGGGAATTCCTGCGTTTCCTTAAAGCAGAAGCGGCGCGGCAGCTCAGCGTAAAGCGAGCGCGGCGGCAGTCCGCCAGTAATGCGCTTGAGCAGGCGGCCGCTTTGTTCGCTGTGGTAGTAGATTTGCGCCACGCCCAGTTCGTCGCGGATGAAGCCGATGGCTGCCCAGAGCATGGCTTCGTCCCAGAGCGGACGGTAGGTGGCCAAGGTTTGCCGGCAATAATCGAGCGCGGTCCGGATGGAGCAATCGAGGCGATAGAGCTTGGCAGGCGAATCGAGCTGCGCTCCGCGCCGCAATTTTCTCTGCAAGCGCTCGGCCAGCCAGGCAACGTCGCGTATCCAGTCGGACTGGATTTCCTCGATCAGGGCGCTATCGCTCGCCCAATCGAGATCGATGCGCGCCCAGGCCAGCGTGTTGCGCTTGCCGGAGACCGGGTGGCCCCGGTAATTGAATAGCCCCGGCGCGCAGCCCAGGCGGGCATAGTCCGCGTCGTGGCGGCGGCTCAGGTTGAGTTGCAGGACCAGGTTGCAGCCGGGACGCGAGGTCTGCTGGCGGCGGCGAGCGCGATAGCTGCCACCACCCCAGCGCGCGATGCCGAGCACGAAGGCTTCCTGCTGCGGGTCGTGATCGTGCCCGGCGATGAAAGCCTCGCTCAGGGCTTGCTTGCCGAGGGAGGCAAGCATCTGGTGCAGGCGGGGTTTTTGCAGCAGGCCGGCACAGGAAGATTGGCGCAGCTGGTTCAGCGGCAACTGTCCGCCGGCTTGCCGCGCCAATTGACCCAACAAGCCGAGGCTGTAGCGGTCGCGGTAGTAGTGAAAAATGCGTCGCTCATCGCCCAGGCAGGCGATGACTTCGTCGGCGCTTTCGTTGTCCATGCGGGACTCCTCGACAGGATTTGAACGGATTTGCGGAAGTTGTCGAAACGAAGGCAGTGACTGCGTGCATGGCTTTCTCCTCAATAAATGGCGGGCGGCCCATGATGCCGCCGGCCCTGTGTTTGTGTGCTGACAAGCGCCCGCGCAGGGGCGGTGCGCTTCAATCGATCTCGAATTCCGCCACCTCGCCCGTCAATAGCTCATCGAGCAGTTGCCGGGTGCGTTGGCGCATGTTGTGGCGGCTCGCTTTGCGCGTGGCCCCGTGCGGCCCGGCGCGGCGGGTGAGGCCGGGGACGAGCACGGGGTTGCGCGGGCGGCTTTGCGGAAGAATCAGCGGCGCGGCGAGTTTGGCTTTCTTGCTCATGGCTCACCCCTTCACGCACAGCACTTGGCGCAAGGTATGGACGACCTCGACCAGATCGCGCTGGTTGTCCATCACGGCGTCGATGTCCTTGTAGGCGGCGGGCAGTTCATCGACCACGCCGCCGTCCTTGCGGCATTCGATGCCCGCCGTCTGCGCTTCCAAGTCGAAGCGGCTGTAGCGCCGTTTGGCCGCACTACGGCTCATGCGTCGCCCGGCGCCGTGCGAGCAGGAGCAATACGATTGCGCATTGCCCAGGCCACGCACGATGTAGGACTTGGCCCCCATGCTGCCGGGGATGATGCCCAACTCGCCGTCGCGCGCCGAGATCGCCCCCTTGCGGGTGATGAACAGGCTGTGGCCGAAGTGGCTTTCCCGACTGACGTAGTTATGGTGACAATTGATCGCCTCGCTTTCCAGCCTGAAGCCGGGCAACAGCGGCTTGATCGCCTCGACCACCGCCGCCAGCAGGCGGTTCCGGTTGAGCAACGCGTAGTCCTGCGCCCAGTCGACGGCCTCGACATAGTCGTCGAACAGCGCCGAGCCTTCGCTGAAATACGCCAGGTCGGCATCCGGCAGCCGTACTTGATGCCGCCGCATGTCCTTCTGCGCAGCGGCGATGAAATAGCGGCCGATGACGTTGCCGATGCCGCGCGACCCGGAATGCAGCATGATCCACACCTGCCGCGCCTCGTCCAGACACAGCTCGATGAAGTGATTGCCGCCGCCCAGCGTGCCGATCTGGCACAGCCAGGTTTCGTTGAAACGGCGCTGCATCTTCATCAGGCCGGGATGCCGTCCGACGATGCGATCCAGCCTGTCGTTCAGCCCCCGCCCCTGGCGTTGCAGCGCACTGCCCCGCATGCGGCTGGCCGCGTGCTGGTTGAAACCGAGCGGCACGGCGGCTTCGATCGCCATGCGCAGCCCGCGCAAGGTGTCCGGCAATTGCTCGGCCGTCAGCGAGGTACGCACCGCGTTCATGCCGCAGCCGATGTCGACGCCGACAGCCGCCGGGATGATCGCCTGACGCGTCGGAATGACACTGCCGACGGTGGCGCCGATACCGGCGTGCACGTCGGGCATGGCAGCGACGTGGCCATGCACGATGGGAAGCGAAGCGACATTGAGCAGTTGCTGCATGGCTTCGGTTTCGATATCGCGCGTCCATATCTTGACGGGAACGCGCGCTTTGTTGAGCTCCAGTTGAATGCCCATTTTGATTCCTTGAATAACTTGCCGGCGGCAACAGGGCCGCCATGAAGGAATCCGGGCGTGGCCGACCTTTATTGCGGTCGGCGGGTTCGGAAAAACAAAAACCCCCGGCAATGGCCTGGGGGTTTTGGATCTTCCCGGCCCGGATTCGCATGAAACGCGCTCCGGGCAAAAGCATGCCTGCGGCTTAGCGCGTGGAAACCTCGAACAGTGCAGACATGGTTTTTCCTCCTGGGAAAGAATGGGTTGCAAAACAACGAGTGACCATTTTCATGACAAGTAGCATCCTCGTCAACAAGAAATTAGGCATTTATGCAACATACGTTGCACAAAAACAACAGTCCAGAACGACCACCCTACGCCTCGCCACCGCACCGATCGCAGGTGTGCGGCAAACAGCGCTCCCGATGCCGGTATCCGGGGGCAGTGCCGTGACTGTAAGATTCTTCGTTCGTGTGCGACAAACAGAATGAAACCCGCCCTGGATTGCGGAACCACATTTTGGAAAGCACGCGATGATCCCGTCCATTGGAATAAGCCGCTTCGTTGCCGTCACCTCCGATCCGGCCCCAGCTCTGCAAGGGATGCTCACCCGTTACGAACGGGAATTGTCGGCCTGCATCAATTGTTCGACGGCCAACACCGCCGACGGTCGGCAAAAAATACAGGAGCTGTCCGTTCAAATCAGCCAGATCAAGGCGCGGCTTGCGCAAGCCTCCCAAGCGAGACAGGCCCCGAGAACAAGCGCGCCCCCGGAGAACGTCCTGAACGGAAACATGAGCACCGCCGCCCCGCCCGCCATGGCAACTTCCACCATGCAGCCTCAATCGCGCATCGGCAGCTTTATCGATATCGTCGTTTAGCGCCTAGTCTTCGATCTCCATCGGTCTTGTCCCTGCTCTGCTAAAATCGCGGGTTCGAATTTTTGGCACCTCGCCGTGCCTGCCCCGTGGAGAAAACGCAATGTACCAGTCCCCCCTGCTTCAGGACCTGCACGACCGTGGCCTGATCGCCCAGTTGACCGATGCCGAGACGCTCGACCAACTGCTGGGCAAAGAGACGGTAACGTTGTATTGCGGCTTCGATCCGACGGCGGACAGCCTGCACCTCGGCCATCTGGTGCCGGTGCTCATTCTCAAGCGCTTCCAGGAAGCCGGCCACAAGCCCATCGCGCTGGTCGGCGGCGCCACCGGCATGATCGGCGACCCCAGCTTCAAGGCCACCGAGCGCAAGCTCAACACGCCGGACGTGATCGCTTCCTGGGTCGACAAGATCAAGGGCCAAGTCGCCCCCTTCCTCACCTTCGAGGGCGACAACCCGGCCATCATGGCCAACAACTACGACTGGTTCGGCGGCATGAACTGCCTGGAGTTCCTGCGCGACATCGGCAAGCACTTCTCGGTCAATGCCATGATCAAGAAGGAATCGGTGCAGCAGCGCCTGGTCCGCGAAGACCAGGGCATTTCCTACACCGAGTTCTCCTACAGCCTGTTGCAGGGCTACGACTTCGCCGAACTGTACAAACGCCACGGCTGCACGCTGCAGGTCGGCGGCTCCGACCAGTGGGGCAACATCACGGCCGGCACCGACCTGACCCGCCGCCTGCACCAGAAGCAGGTCTACGGCATGACCGTGCCGCTGATCACCAAGGCCGACGGCACCAAGTTCGGCAAGACCGAATCAGGCGCCGTGTGGCTCGACCCGAAGAAGACCTCGCCGTACGCCTTCTACCAGTTCTGGCTGAACACCAGCGACGCGGACGTCTACAAGTTCCTCAAGTTCTTCACCTTCCTGCCGGTCGCCCGCATCGACGAGATCGAGGCCACCGACAAGGCGAGCGGCACCAAGCCGGAAGCCCAGCGCATCCTGGCCGAGGAAGCCACCCGCCTGGTGCATGGCGAAGTGGCGCTGATGGCCGCCCGCCGCATCACCGAGAGCCTGTTCTCCGGCCAGCTGGCCGATCTGACCGAAAACGACCTCGAACAACTGGCCCAGGACGGCATGCCCGGCGTGCAGCTCGACGCCACCAACGGCAGCCTGATCGACGCCCTGGTCGCGGCCGGCCTCGCCAAATCGAAAACGGAAGCCCGCACCTTCATCCAGGGCGGCAGCGTCGCCATCAACGGCGCCAAGGCCGATGCCATCGATCACCAGATCGCCGGCGAAGAGCGCCTCTATGGCCGCTTCACCATCCTCCGCCGCGGCAAGAAGAATTACGGCCTGATCAGCTGGCGATAGAACCCGAAGGCACGGTTCAAATCTCGGTCGATCAGGGATTCGGCCGGATGCTCAGCCTTCCGGCAAAAAAGGCGATCAACATCGCCAGCCCGCCGGCCACGACGAAGCGCAGGCCACTGGAGATGGCCTTGTCCCGGGCATTCTGCAAGGCCGCCAAGGCGCGCTGCTCTTCGCCGACAACGCCTTCGCTGGCCTTGACCAGCCCGCCCAGGGCGTCGCGTGTTCCGGTCCAGAACTGGGCCAAGGCTTCCTGGGCGCCGCTGCGTTCGATTTCCTCGACGGCTGCGGTATACCGGGCATCGTAATTCATCCGCTGCTCGGACAGCATTTCCGCGCGCCACCGTGTATCGGGCTGAACACCAAGCGTCGCCAACATTTTCAGATCCTCGTCGGCCGCTGCGTTGGCCCGGTCGATCTGGGTGTACAGCCGGACGCGCTGCTCGCGTTCGCTCGCCAGTAAAAGCTGGACAACCGGTGCCGAAGCATCCTTGGCGTGTTTGAGCAGGCTTTCGGCAATTGCAACGCGCCGGACCTGGAGATCAATCGCGGCTTCATCCGGGAGATTGGCCGAAGCCTCGTATAGCGTCCATGATCCCAATCCAGCCAGGGCACCGATGAACAGGAAGGCGGCAACCAGTCGGTTTTTGTTCACTGTTTCTCTCCAATCGTTGATAGCGACGCATCCTCAAATGTCCAGCGCTTCAAATCGAGCTGCGGCAAATGCCGACAGCACGATGCTGCGGGAACATTCATGTCTCGTGCCTGGCTCTCCCGCCTTCGCACTGATGGCAAAGCAAGGCGTCGACCGAAATCGCCCCCGGCCCCCGGGCGACGAGGTAGAGCAAAACGGTTGCCCAGACGCCATGTACGGAATAAGCGTCGGGATAAACGAAAACCTGGATCACCATAGTCATGAACAGCAGCGACAAAGCCGAAAAACGGGTGGCCAGTCCGATCAGGAGTAGCAGCGGGAAAAAATGTTCGGCGAATGCGGCGAGCGGAGCGGCGATTTCCGGCGAGATCAGCGGCAGCCGGTACTCCTCGCGGAACAAGTCGACCGTCGAATCTGCCAGCCGTGGCCAGCCGGGGACGAACTCACCGCTCACGATGTTGAGACGGAAACCTTCGATCTTGGTCTGGCCGGAAACCCAGAAGACGGCAGCGATCGAAAAACGCCCAAGCAAGGCAATGAGCGTATCGGGAATGGCTTGCAGCCAGGCGACCGCGCGCAAAGTGAAGTTATGCATCACGTGACTCAACAAGAGGTATGAAAATCGGAAACTGCCCCAGCCGCGAGCAATACGCCCAGAATGCCGGTCAGCTCGAAACCGGGTAGTTCGTTCGCCTGTCGCGTGGCCTCCTCCAGGGTATCCCCGGCAGCCAGACGATGAACAAAGGCGGCGTCGCCCTGCGTCAGGGAGCGGACTTCGACCTGCTGCCGGCAACGGCTGACCAGCGCATTTTCCGGCCGCTCGGGATCGATATCGGCGAGATCGCCCATGCCTTGGTGCGCACTCCACACGCTGACAATCGCCCACGGCGAGCGCAACAGGCCGACAGACGGCGCAAGCACGATGCCGGTACGGGCGAGCCGCTCCGGATCGGCCAGCAGCGTTGCGATTTCGTCATTTCCTGGAACCCTGCTGTCCGGCGCGTGGAAGGCCTGCACGCGGGCATACTCCAGACGCGCGACATCGGCCAGGTAGGGGACAGAAGCTGCCGGCCCAAAACGTTCGACAAAGGCCGGAAACGTCTCGCCATACCATGCCAGGACAGGTGAATCCGGCGGCTCGGCGCGAACGAACTCGCGGGCCATGGCACGAAAGAAGTCGTCGCCGACCAATTCGCGCGTCACCGGGAAGGTATCCGCGACAGCATCGATCAGCGCAACGGTAACGTTATTGCGATAGACCGCAAAACGCTGCGCCGGATCGGAGCCATTCCAGGCCGTCAAGCCAGCCGGCGTCGGGCGCGCCGGATCGAGCAGGGCGGCGGCAAAATCGTCGTCAAAGCGAATCGTCGTCATGCCGCCACCTTGCGTTGAAGCCGCGCCAGTTTTTGTTGAGCGGCATTCGCCTCGGCATGCAATACGGCAAAGGGCGGAATGTCGTTATCGCGTTCCAGCAAGGTCGCGACCGGCCCGATCAAGGCCAGGGCCTCGTCGTACAGATCCCACACCGCCTGCGCCACCGGCGCCCCGTGGCTGTCGATCAGCAAGGGCGCGCCCAGGCTGTCGCACTCGCGCGCAAAACCGGCCAGGTGGATCTCCCCGACAGCCGACAGCGGCAGCTGTCGCAAGTATTCCAGCGGATCACGGCCATGATTCGTGCAGGAGACGTAGGCATTATTGACATCAAGCAAGAGGCCGCAGCCGGTGCGACGAACGACTTCGCCGATGAATGCCGCTTCGCTCATGTCGGAAGCCGAGAACTCGACATAAGTCGATGGATTCTCCAGCAGCATCCGGCGCTTCAGGCGCTCCTGCACCCGGTCGATATGCTCGCAAACCCGCGCCAGCGTCGCGGCATTGAACGGAGCGGGCAGCAGATCGCTCAGATAGTGACCATCATGCGTAGACCACGCCAGGTGCTCGGAAAACGATTCCGGTTGATAGCGGGCCAGCAGCTCGGCCAGTCGGTCCAGATGCGCTTCGTCGAGCGGAGCGGGACTCCCGATGGAAAGTCCGACACCATGCACCGATAGCGCGTAATCGGCGCGAATGCGTCCGAGGTAGTAATGAAACGGACCGCCCGGCACCATATAGTTTTCGGCGTGGATTTCGAAAAATCCCAGATCGGGACGCTGGTCGAGAATATCGAGGAAGTGCTCCGGCTTGAGGCCGATGCCGGCCGACGCTGGCAGACTGTTCGTCGGCACGGAAATAGCACGATGGTTCATGACAATCACTCCGGAATGAATCGACTTGCGCCGAGTTAAACCCGCGACAAGCCGCCGACCCTTCGGTCGTTCGGCTTGCGGCTCGGTACAGGTATCAAGCCTTTTTCTCGGCGAATTCCTTCAACTGGCCAAAACCGGTCGGCGAGCTCGGCGATACTGTCTTGACGCACGTACCGGCAGGAACGAAGGTCCAGGCATTGCCTTGATGATCCCGTGCCGAAGTCCCGGCGCAGGAAGTCCCGGCCCCGGCCTTGCAGTCGTTCTTGCCCTTGAGCGCGACGCCGTAGCACTTTTCCTTCGCGCCGTCGGCGGCGGCGACCGGCGCTGCGGCAACAGTCAGGGCGGCGCCCAGGGCCAGCGCGAGGGCGGCAGCGGAAATATTGCGTGCGGATTGTTGATGCATGTTTGATTCTCCTTTGATGAACAAAATGCTCCGATCTCATGCTTGTGCCGTCCCGGGGCAATCAACGGCATCGCGCCCCAAAAAGGTCGCTTGCACCCATTAGTCGGACGACAACGAAAATCCTTACACGCGGAAAGGCCGGACAAAAACAAGCACGGCGGAAGGAGGCAGCACCCCGACGGACACTACGCATTTGGGAGCGGCCGGCCAAGCTCAGGCAACGAATCTTGGCGGCGGCCGTCCGTTGATTCCCCATGCCCCGGAGGCTTTGCCAGCAGTTGCTCGAAATCGGTTTTGGGCAGCGGTTTGGCGATAACGTAGCCTTGCACGATGTCGCAGCGGTTGGCACGCAGCCAAGCAACTTCCTCAGCGCGTTCCGCCCCCTCGGCGACGACCTTGAGTTGGAGTTCGCGGCATAACAGCAGCGTCGAGCGGACGATGGCGGCGTTGCGCGGAGCGTGGTCGACGCCGCTGACGAACTCGCGGTCGATCTTGAGTTCGTTGACCGGCAAATCGCGGACATAGGCCAGCGATGCCTGGCCGGAACCGTAATCGTCGATGGATATCAGAATGCCGTAGGCGGCGAGCCGGTTAAGTGCAGCCAGCGCTTGCGCGGGGTCATGCATCAACGCACTCTCGGTGATCTCCAGGCAGAGCGCCGGAGCCGGCAGGCCGCTTTGTTCGAGTTCGTCGATGATGATTTCGATCAACGTCGGGTTGAGCAAATCGAGCGTCGAGATATTGACGGATATGACGAGCCCCCTCCCCTCGCGATGCCAATGGGCAGCATCCTTGATGACGCGGCGGACGAGCCAGGTCGTGATTTCGCGAATAAATCCCGTTTGTTCGGCAAAGGGGATGAATTTGCCCGGGGGTACCAACCCACGCTCGGGATGCTGCCATCGGATCAAAGCCTCGGCACCGACGATGCGCCCCGTCTGGAGGTCCGCCTTTGGCTGGTAGTAGGGGAGAAATTGCCCTTGCATCAGTGCATTGCGCATATCGCCGATCAAGGATAGCTGCTCGTGCGAAGGCGGCTTGACCTCGTCGCGGGCCAGAGCCACGCCGGCGTGCAGTTGTTTGGCCTGGCGCAGGGCCAGGTCGGCTTGCCGCATCAGGCGGGTCAGATCGATGTCGCCTTAGGGGATGCGGACAACACCAATGCTGGCGTCGAGATCGATCGACTGGCCAGCGATTTCTATCGGTTCGCGCAGGACATCGCGGATGCGGTTCGCCGTCGCCATGGCGCTGTCGATATCGGCACCGCAGAGCAACATGGCGAACTCGTCGCCCCACAAGCGGGCCAGCAAATCATGCTCGGCAAGCACCGCCTGCAAACGCCGGGCGACGGCCCGCAGCAGTTCGTCGCCAATGGCATGGCCAAGCGCCTGGTTGATCATCGTGAAACGGTCGATGTCGAGTATCAGCATGGCCCCACCGCGCCAATGGCGGGTCGCAAAGTCTTCGACGAAACGGGCGCGATTGGCGAGGTCAGTAAGTTCGTCGACGTAGGCGATGCGCCGGATATGGGCCTCCCGTTCACCGATGCGCAAGCGCATCGTGTCGATGGCGCGCAACATGCTGCTGAGTTCGTCGTGACCGGGTGCTGCAATCGGGATGCTGTAATCGCCGCCGGCGATTTTTTCGGCGATCTCCGCCGCCTGATTGACCGGGCGGGCAATGCCGGTAGCGAGCAGGCCGGAAACGAGCGCCCCGAGCAGCAGGGCCAACAGGCCGATGGCGATGATATTGGCCTGATCGCGAGCGGCTTCGGCGGTAAGCCGATCGACCTCGCTTTGCATGGCATCTTGCTGGGCGATAGAAAATTCGGCAGTGGCGCTGAGCAATTCCCGCAGCAGTGGCTCGGTCTGCCTTTCAAAATGATGGATCGCCGAGATCGGGCCTCCCAGCTCGATCTGCTCGACCGTTTCCTGAAAGGCCACACCATAGGCTTGGCGCAAGGTTTGCAAGCGTGAAATATTGGCGGTAGCGCTCTCCCCCTCCGCGTTTACGAGCTGCAACAATGCCTGGTCGGCGGTGTTGAGAGCAGCATCCATCGCGGCATACAGCGGGACACGACTTTTGCGTTCCTGCGTCAGCAGAAGACGTAGCAGATGATGCGCCGCCTGCAGCGTATGCTCGTTGGCACGTTCGGCGAGAAAGGCTTGTCGCGCCTGACGGTCAACCAGCATGCTGGTGCTGTGGCTGATCGATTGAAAGCCCTGGTAGGCGAGTGCGACAACAACCGCCAGCAGGATCAACCCCGGCGCCACGGCGATGAACAAGCGCTTGCGTAGCGAAAGGCAGCTGAAGCGCATGGTCTACATCCTGAAGAGGTTAACCGAGGTCTGCAGGCTGCTCGCCATCCGACCCAAGGCGTGCGTGATGTGGTCGACCTCCTTCGCAGCGGCGGTATTGCTGCTCGCCTTGGCGACGATCTCGTCGGCACTGGCGGCGATGGTCTGACTTTCGGCTGCTTGTAGCTGAGCAACCTTGTTGAGTGCGTCTAGCCCGTTCAACGAAGCCTGGGCACCATCGCGCAGTTCCCCCAACGGCGCCACGATCGAGCGGATCAAGGCGTTGCCTTTTTCCATGCCGCTGCGACCGGCATCGATATCGGCACTGGCTTTGGCGGTCTGCATTGCAATGGTGGCAATGACCTCATCGATTTCGCGAGTGGCATCGGCAGTACGATTGGCGAGTTTGCGCACTTCGTCGGCGACGACGGCAAAACCACGACCGCTTTCGCCGGCGCGTGCCGCTTCGATCGAGGCATTGAGTGCCAGCAGGTTCGTCTGGTCGGCAATCTCCTTGATGACCGAGACGGTAGTGGCGACGCGTTTGGCGCTCTGGCTCAGCGTTTCCACCGAGCGCGCGGATTCGGCCACGGCGGCGGCAATTTGCGAAACCTCGCCGGCGGCGACAACGATGTCGTTGGCGCCTTGCTGCGCCATGTCGCGGGCGGCTTGCGCCTCCTCGCGCACCGTTTGCACGCGCTCGGCCATACTTTGCGCGCTGTGCGCGAAATGGCTGATCGACTGCTGGATACGATTGGCGAGCTCGTGTTGCTCGTTTGATTCGCGCGTAACCCGGATAGCGGGTTGGCTGAGTGCCTCGCCAGCGGTGCTGACATCGGCAACACTGGTATGAATGACTTGAATGACTCGCCGCAGGCTTTGCCGCATCTGCTCCATATCGTTGAGCAACTGGGCGATTTCGTCGCTGCCCTGGCGCGGTATTTCGCTGTTCAGGTCGCCGCTGGCGATACGGGCAACGGCAGCGACGGCGGCGTGCATCGGCGCGGTGATACTGCGGGTGATCAGCCAAGCCATCAATATCCCGACCGCCAGCGCGGCAATGGCAATCAGCAGCACCAACAATTTGGCGGCGTTGGCCGACTCCACCGATGCCGCCTGGCGTTGCATCATCGATTGATGTTGCGATTTCGCCAGCAGGGCGGTCTCGTCGAGCAAGGCGTTGAGACGGTGGCGGGTGCTGCCGGCCATGCGACGCGCTGCGCTGGCGCGTTCGCCGCCTTCAATCTCTTCCACCGTGGCGGTAAATTCATGCTCGTAGTCGCTGCGCAGCTTGATCAGCCGATCCAGCGCACCGCTGCCCTGGTCTTGCGCCAGCAGCGGCTTCAACTCTTCGAGCGCACTGTTCATGGCGGCGTTGTGGCCATCGATTTCCCTGTAGGTCTGCACCCGTAGTTCGCGGTCGTCCAGTACGAAGAGCAAGGCCAAACGTCCGGCGGCGCTTTCCGCATGCAGGTTGATGCGATTGGCGAGCTCGGCACGTACCGCGTCGCCTTCGATGACCTCACGGTTGGTCACGGTAATCGCATCCAGGCGCAATACGCTGAGCAGAGCAATGCTGGCCAGGCAGGACAAGAGGATCAAATAACTGATGGAGAGGCGTTTTCCGATACGCATGACCAATCACTTTCCGGCCTCGGGCCGCAGGCGCTGGGCCTGCCAGCGATGGAGAGAGGGCAAACGGATGCCGTGTGCCCTCATAAGTAGATAAAAACCGCCTCCCCGAACACCGCTGTTCGGGGAGTTGTCAGGAATGGCTTGCGGGGCAAACAGACTGTGCCCAGAAGGAGGCTGCACATCGAATGCCTCACCGAGACAGATGCAAACCTTCAATTGCTCCGACGGCAAGCAATCCGCCCCGGAATGCCGCCGCCCTATCGGGCGTGCGGCGCGGTTCAGGTATCAAGCCTTTTTCTCGGCGAACTCCTTCAACTGGCCAAAACCGGTCGGCGAGCTCGGCGACGCCGTCTTGACGCACGTGCCGGCAGGAACGTAGGTCCATGCATTGCCTTGATGATCCCGCGCCGAAGTTCCGGCGCAAGAAGTCCCGGCTCCGGCCTTGCAGTCGTTCTTACCCTTGAGCGCGACGCCGTAGCATTTTTCCTTCGCGCCGTCGGCGGCAGCAACCGGCGCTGCGGCAACAGTCAGGGCGGCGCCCAGGGCCAGCGCGAGGGCGGCAGCGGAAATATTGCGTGCGGATTGATGGTGCATGGTCGATTCTCCCTTGATGAACAAAATGCCCCGATCTCATGTTCGTACCGTGTCGGGGCAGTCAACGGCGTGGCGACAAAAAGGTCGCGCGCCTATTAGTCGGACGACAATGCAAATTCTTACAGGCAGAAATGCCTGCCCCAAAAAAGCGCTGCCCTATGCCGAAAGCGCTGGCACTGATGGAAAGCAATCTTGTTGTCGATCTGATACGGGCAGGCAGTCATCTCGCTGCCTCGTGCTTTCACTTCCCCTTGCAAGGAGGCGAGCGGGGCGCGCCAAGAAAAAACCCCGGCCCTCCTGTGGAGGTGCCGGGGTTTTGCGCTTTTTTGTCTGGCCCGGATCAGTGCCGGGTGGAGACCGAGAGCTGCGGTGCTTCGACAACGCGCACCTCGCTGGCCGGATAGAGCTCGCGGGCGAGATCGACCCATTCCTCGACCAGCTCACCGCTTTCCTTGACACCATCCACCAGCTGAAACCAGCCACCATTGGGCGTTTTGACTTCGATAGCAACGGACATGACCGACCCCGCCTTTCGAATTTGTTGATATGGTTTGCATGCTAGCCATGCCCGGAAAAATCTTCCGTGAGAAAAGTCACGCCAACGACCATGCCGTCAAAGAACGGGTACCCACGGCTCCCCACTTGCCCTCCGGCAAGGCCAAAAAATTCCCTATTCAATTGTTTTTAAACGACTAAAACTGACACACAAAGCCAAGATCGATGCAAGAAAGTTTACTAGACGACCGGTCTAATTCATGCCAGACTGTTCACCATGAATACGCGTCACGACAATACCCGCCAGCACATCCTCGAAACCGGCCACCGCATCATCGCCGGCAAGGGGTTCGCCAGCGTCGGGCTCAATGAAATCCTGACCACGGCCGGTGTGCCGAAAGGGTCGTTCTACCACTACTTCGCATCCAAGGAGCAGTACGGGCAGGCCTTGCTGCAAGAATACTTCGACCACTACCTGGCCGACCTCGACGAACTCTTCGCCGCCGATGCCACTTCCGGCCGCGAACGCCTGATGCGCTACTGGCAGCGCTGGCTCGGCAAGCAACTCGATGCCTGCGCCGAACAAAAATGCCTGGTGGTCAAGCTGGCCGGCGAAGTGGCCGACCTCTCCGACGCCATGCGCGTCACGCTGCGCGACGGTACCGACCAGGTCGTGCAGCGCATTGCCCGCGTCATCGAAGCCGGCGTTGCCGATGGTTCGATACCCGCACTCGATCCCGGCATCACGGCCCAAACGCTGTACCAGATGTGGCTCGGTGCCAGCCTGCTCGGCAAGCTCCACCGCGACACCGCCGCGCTGGAAAACGCCATGGTGTTCACCCGCAAGCTGCTGTCACGATAAGCATTTCCCCACGAAGGGTCGCAGGCAATGCGGCCATTTTTTGAGCCTCACAACTAGACGACCGGTCTAATCAAGCAACAAGGAGAAGCGTATGACCACCCTGTTCGATCCCATCCAGATGGGCGACATCGCCCTCGCCAACCGTATCGTGATGGCCCCGCTGACACGCAACCGTGCCATCGAAGGCAACAAGCCCGGCCCGCTGACCGTCGAGTACTACCGCCAGCGCGCCAGCGCCGGCCTGATCATCGCCGAGGCCAGCCCGATCAGCCCGACCGCCCAGGGCTACCTCGACACCCCGGGCATCTGGTCCGATGAGCAGGTCGAGGCTTGGAAGGCCGTCACCACGGCCGTCCATGCCGAAGGCGGCAAGATCGTGCTGCAGCTCTGGCACGTCGGGCGTGTCTCGCACGTTTCGCTGCTGCCGGCCGGCGAAGTGCCAGTGTCGTCGACCGACAAGGCCGCCGATGCCTCGACCTTCACGAGCGAAGGCTTCATCCCGACCTCCAAGCCGCGCGCCCTGCGCGACGACGAGATTCCGGCCCTGATCGAGGATTACCGCAAGGCGGCGCGCAATGCCATCGCCGCCGGCTTTGACGGGGTGGAGGTCCACGCCGCCAACACCTACCTGCTCGAGCAGTTCCTGCGCGACAGCGTCAATGAGCGCAGCGGCCCCTACGGCGGCAGCATCGCAAACCGCGCCCGCCTGTTGCTTGAGGTCGTCCGCGCCATTACCGGCGAGATCGGCGCCGGCCGCACCGGCATCCGCCTCAGCCCGCTGACCACGTTCACCTCACCGCTCGACAGCAATCCGCAGGCTACCTACGGCTACGTTGTCGAACAGCTGGCCCCGCTCGGCCTCGCCTACTTGCACATGATCGAAGGCGATACCGGCCGCACCCGCACGCCGGATGGCGTGTCGGTCGACTACGCTGCCCTGCGCCGCGCCTTCCCGGGTCCGTGGATGATCAACAACTGCTACAACCGCGACCTCGCCGTTCAGGCAGTAGCTGACGGCAAGGCCGACCTTGTCGCCTTCGGCCGCAGCTTCATCAGCAACCCGGACCTCGTCCGCCGCCTGCGCGAAGGTGCGCCGTTGAACGAATTGCGTGCCGACAAGCTCTATGGTGGAGGAGCGGAAGGCTATACGGACTACCCGACGCTCGCCGCCTGATAACAAAAACCCCAACCCCAGGCCGCGTACCGGAAAAATCCGGGCGCGGCCAACAGAGAACAGCATGAACGCCTACCGCCGCTGGCTGCCGGCCATCGCCCTTGTCGTCCTATCCCTCACCTGGGGCTACACCTGGGTACTCGCCAAGCAGGGCCTGGCCTACGCGCCCCCCTTCGCCTTCGCGGCCGAGCGCTGCGTCGGCGGCGCCCTGTCGCTGCTCATCGCCCTCAAGCTCACCGGCCGGCGGCTGACGATGGTCGCCCCCTTGCAAACCATCGGCATCGGCTTGACCCAGGTCGCCGGCTTCATGATCTTCCAGACCTGGGCGCTGGTCGAAGGCGGCCCGGGCAAGACGGCGGTGCTCATCTTCACCATGCCGATCTGGACCCTGCTGCTCGCCTGGCCGCTGCTCGGCGAACGGGTGCGCGGCAAGCAGTGGCTGGCCGCCGCCAGCACGCTGACCGGCCTGCTCCTCATC
The DNA here is from genome assembly GCF_051122455.1 of Dechloromonas sp. ARDL1. Taxonomy (NCBI): domain Bacteria; kingdom Pseudomonadati; phylum Pseudomonadota; class Betaproteobacteria; order Rhodocyclales; family Azonexaceae; genus Dechloromonas; species Dechloromonas sp. ARDL1. The sequence continues at coordinate 404,827 of NZ_CP168939.1, read as the reverse complement.
ATCGAACCGTGGGACATGCACGCCAGCCTGTTCAGCAAGTTCCTCGGCCTGATGGCCGCGCTGTGCTGGGCCAGCGGCACCATCCTGATCAAGCGCCTGCGCGCCGTCACCCCCGTCGACCTGCTGACCCTCACCGCCTGGCAGATGATCCTCGGCGCCGTGCCGCTAATCCTGATCGCCCTCGTCGTGCCCGAGCCGGCCACGAACTGGACGCCCGCCTACGCCGGCATCCTGCTCTTCATGTCGGTCGCCAGCACCGCCATGTGCTGGTGGCTGTGGATCTACATCCTCGATCGCGTGCCGGCCTGGGAAGCCAGCCTGTCGGTGCTCGGCACGCCGGTCGTCGCCATACTGTCGTCGCGGCTGACCTTCGGCGAATCGTTCAAGAGCACCGAGATCGCCGGCATCCTGCTCATCGGCGGCGGCCTCGCCCTGCTCTCGCTGCTCGGCTGGGCGGCCAGCCGGCGCAATCCTGCGCTCGCCACACCCAAGGAAGGCGCATGAACCCGCTCGCCAAGCTCAAACTCTCGATGCTCGACCTCGTCGCCATCCGCGAAGGCGGCACGGTGGCCGACGCCCTGGCCATTTCGCTGCGCACCGCCCGCCACGTCGAGGGGCTCGGCTACACCCGCTACTGGCTGGCCGAGCACCACAACATGCCGGGCATCGCCAGCTCGGCCACCGCCGTGCTGGTCGGCCACATCGCCGGCAACACCCAGCGCATTCGCGTCGGTTCCGGCGGCATCATGCTGCCCAACCACGCACCGCTGGTCGTCGCCGAAGCCTTCGGCACGCTGGCCGAGCTCTACCCCGGCCGCATCGACCTCGGCCTTGGCCGTGCCCCCGGCACCGACGGCCTGACCATGCGCGCCCTGCGCCGCGACCGCATCGAAACCGAAGCCGACTTCCCGCGCGACGTCGCCGAACTGCAACGCCTGCTCGGCCCCCGCCAGCCGGACCAGCAGGTCGTCGCCGTGCCCGGCGCCGGCACCGAAGTGCCGATCTGGCTGCTTGGCTCCAGCCTGTTTTCGGCCCGCCTCGCCGCCGAACGCGGCCTGCCCTACGCCTTCGCCTCGCACTTTGCGCCAGCCCTGCTGCTGCAAGCCATCGAAATCTACCGGCACAGTTTCAAGCCCTCGGCCAAGCTGGCCCAGCCCTACGTCATCATCGGCGTGCCGGTCATCGCCGCCCCCACCGACGACGAAGCGGACTTCCTCGCTACCAGCACCTTCCAGCGCGTCCTCGGCATCCTGCGCGGCGACCGCCGCCCGCTGCCGCCCCCGGTCGCAGGCTACGTCGAAACGCTGCACCCGCAGGAACGGGCCGGCATCGCCGATTTCCTCGGCGCCGCCGTGATTGGCGGACCGGACACCGTACGCGACGGCCTGCGCGACCTGCACGCGGCTACGAACGCCGACGAAATGATGTTCGTCAGCGACGTCTTCGACCCCGACTTGCGCCTGCGCTCGCTGGACATCGCCACCCAAGCCTGCTGGCAACCTTGAACCTGAACTAACGCCATGCCCGAAGCCCCGGACGCCCAACACCGCCGCGCCGTCACGCTGCTCTCCGTTGCCGCCTTCGCCAGCGCGGCCGCGGCGCGCCTGTGCGACCCGCTGCTGCCCGACCTCGCCCGCAGCTTTGCGACCACGCCGACCGCCGCCGCCTCGGTCATCTCCTCGTTCGCCATCGCCTACGGCATCACGCAGGCCCTGTTCGGCCCGCTCGGCGACCGCCTTGGCAAGTACCGGCTGATCGCCTTGACCACCCTGCTCAGCACACTGGGCGCCGTCGGTTCGGCCGTCGCCTGGTCGCTCGACGCACTGGTCGTTTCCCGCATCCTGCTCGGCGCCACGGCGGCCGGCATCATCCCGCTGTCCATGGCCTGGATCGGCGACACCGTGCATTACGAGCAGCGGCAGGCAACGCTCGCCCGCTTCATGGGTGGGCAGATACTCGGCGCCATCGGCGGCCAGTTCATCGGCGGCCTCTTCGCCGACACCCTCGGCTGGCGCTGGGCCTTCGCTTTCCTGGCCTCGCTGTATCTCGTCATCGGCGCCATCGTGCTGCTCGAATCGCGCGCCAACCCGAGCACCCACCACCGCCACGCCGAAACGCCGCGCAAGGGCATCGTCGGCCAGGCCGTGCAGGTCTTCACCCAACCGTGGGCCAGGGTCATCCTGAGCATCGTATTCCTCGAAGGCATGCTGGTCTTCGGCGCACTGGCCTTCGTGCCCTCCTATCTGCACGAACGCTTCGGCCTCAGCCTCACCATGGCCGGCGCCGCCATGGCCTTCTTCGGCATCGGCGGCCTGACGTACATCCTTGCCGCCCGCCATTTCGTCCGCCGCCTCGGTGAAGTCGGCCTCGCCACCGGCGGCGGCATCCTCGTCGCCCTCGGCTGGGCGATGCTCGCCTGGGGCGAAAGCTGGCTGTGGGCGCTGCCCGCCAGCTACTTCGTCGGCCTCGGCTTCTACATGCTGCACAACACCCTGCAGACCAACGCCACCCAGATGGCTCCCGCCGTCCGCGGCACCGCCGTTTCCCTCTTTGCCTCCAGTTTCTTCCTCGGCCAGTCGCTCGGGGTCATGCTCGCCGCGTACATTCTCGCCGCGGCCGGCATCGTACCCATGCTGCTGATCGCTGCTGTTGGAACGCCCTTGGTTGGGGGCACGCTTTCCTGGCTGCTGGTCAAGCACCACAGCAAGCACTCAGCCTGATAAAAACGCTGGCCATCGTTCAATAGCCCGTCGCGGCCGGGGCAGATACAATCCGCATGACATAACCCCGAGTACGGAGTGTCCGGTTTGTATCTCACCACTAAACTACCTATCTCCGCCAACGTCCATCCCACAAGGCGTTGCGGCTTTCCGCTCCGCCAGCTTATTGGACACGAGGCCGGAATATGGGATGTTTTTGACGTCTACTACTAATTAGGCGCTAAGGGCGGCGCATATTCGCATAACGATCAGCAGAAAAGTATCCATGAGCAAAAAATATCAAGTATTCATTAGCTCCACTTATGAAGACCTCAAAGCCGAGCGAGATCAGGTAATAAAAGCAACATTAGAAATGGGGCACATCCCAGTGGGGATGGAGATGTTTAGCGCAGCAGACGAGGAGCAATGGAACATAATTGCGCGCCAGATAGATGAAGTTGATTACTACTGCATCATTCTTGCTCATAGATATGGATCGGTAGCACCTAGCAGGCTGCTGAAATACTTCCCCATCCTGTCGACGAAACAGCGGGTTTGATCGTTATAGAGATTCACCGAGATTACCGAGAGCACAAAGCGGATCATGCGCGGAGCCGACACCTTCACCGAGAGTTTGTTTACGATGCGTCGCCTGGACGACTTTGTGCCGGCGCAGCACCCGTTGCGGCCGATCCGGGCGATGGTGAATCGGGCGCTCAAGGATATCGAACCCCTGCTCAGCGGCATGTATGCCGCCGACGTCAAAGGCGGTCGCCCCAGCATTGCCCCGGAGAAACTCCTGCGTGCCATGCTGCTGCAAATCTTCTACAGCATTCGCTCGGAACGGCAATTGATGGAGCAGACCCAGTACAACCTGCTCTTTCGCTGGTTCATCGGCCTATCGATGGACGATGCAGTCTGGGTGCCCACCGTCTTCACCAAGAATCGCGAACGCCTGATTGCCCACGATGCCGTGATCGAACTCTTCAATGCGGTACTGGCCATTGCCGAGAAGCAGAACTGGCTATCAGGCGAACATTTCAGTGTCGACGGCACGCTCATCCAGGCTTGGGCGGGACACAAGAGTTTCCTGCGCAAGGACGGCGGAGATGATGAAGGCGGCGGCAATTTCAAGGGCCAGTCACGCAGCAATGACACCCACGCCTCACGTACCGACCCGGATGCCCGACTGTACCGCAAGGGCAATACCGCCAGTGAGTTGCGCTACATGGGACACACCTTGAGCGACAACCGCCACGGACTCATTGCCAGTGCGGTCGTGACCACGGCCGATGGCTATGCCGAGCGGGAAGTTGCCAAGGCCCTGATCGCCGATGCCCGCCAAGTCGCCGGCGAAACGGCTGAAATCACCCTCGGCGCGGACAAGGGCTACGATGCCCAGGAATTCATTGCGGCACTCATCGAACTGAATGTCATTCCCCATGTGGCGCAGAACACCAGCCATCGCCGTTCTGCCGTGCCGGACGACATTGCCGGCAGTGACGGTTACGCGATCTCCCAGCAAAAGCGCAAACTCATCGAACAGGGATTCGGCTGGGCCAAGTTCATTGGGCCGATACGCCAGGTGATGGTGCGCGGACTGGAGAAGGTCGATCAGTTGTTCGTGCTGACCATGGCCGCCTACAACCTGACGCGCATGCGCTCCTTGGGAGCAATCCGTCCGCTGGGGGCAATATGATAGGAAAACACCTCGGAATCCCTGTAAAACACGTGCGAACGACCGAAAATCCGCTTCGCCTTACGAAAAACGACTCCGTTCCATGCCACCGTCTGCAGTTGCAGGGCGGTATTTCAGCAGCCTGCTAGCGGAACCAGCTACACCGAGAAGGAATACGAATATGCAATATCGAAAGGCATACCCATCCTAGGGTTTGTTATCACTGACGGCGCAGCATGGCCGGCCGACCAAGTTGAAAGTGACCCACAAAAACGAGAGCGGCTCGAACAATTCAGGGCAAGAGTTAAGAGCAGGATGGTCAATTTCTGGTCCAACAGAAACGACCTTCATGCGAAGTTTTCAATTGCTCTCATGAAGGCATTCGTAACTCATCCGAGAACCGGCTGGAGCAAAGCCAGTGATGTTGCTGGCCCTGAAGTAATAAAAGAATTATCACGGCTTAGCGCCGAAAATACGGATCTACGCAAACAGATAGAAACACTGCAACGCATAGAGCGGGAACATGATCGCGATGCAGTGTCGGAAGTTTTTAACACTCTTGAGCGCAATACGGTTAATGCTTACGTGCGATTCAAGGCTGGCGAATGGGGTGACCCAATAAAGGTTACCTTGTTGAGTATTTTTGCATCAATCGCCCCCAACATGATTATCGAGAACTATCCAGAAGAGATAGCAAGAGATGCCGCTCTCGGAATATCCGGTAAAACAAACTATCATCAAGACTGGCCTGTACCACAAAACTATATTCAAAGCTGGATCGCAGACTTCCACGCACTTGAACTTATTCAGCCGTCAACAAAAAAGCATCCCGTAAGCGACTCGAACGACTACTGGAGTCTTACTGACTTAGGGAAAAAACTTCTTTCCGGCCTTAGAAAGTTCCGTCTCAAGCAGGCAAAGACCAAAGAAACAGAGGCCCCGTCAGAGCATCCATCAACAACAGGCGAGTAAGCCACGATCTTAACTTAGTGCCATTCGGGTCAGCCCCCATTTTCTCTACCGCTTTCGACTAGGTCTTTCCCGATGCGTTCTGGTTGCTGGCCCTAGGTTCATCCAGCATGTGAGGTGCCCCCCGTAATCAGTGCCACCGGCAATTTAGTAAAGTCCGTTTTCGAGAAGGAGAATGGACTTGAAGAAGCGGTTTTCAGAAGAGCAGATCATCGGTTTTTTGCAGCAGGCGGAAGCCGGCGTGGCGATCAAGGAACTGTGCCGGCAACACGGCTTCAGTGACGCCTCGTTCTACAACTGGCGGGCGAAATTCGGCGGCATGTCAGTTCCGGATGCGAAGCGCCTGAAGGAACTGGAAGCCGAGAACGCCAAGCTCAAACGCCTACTGGCCGAATCGATCCTTGATGCCGAAGCTCTCAAAGCGGCCTTGGGCCGAAAGCGCTGAGCCCCCAGCAAAAGCGTGAGTCAGTCATGGTGATGCGGAAAGCGACAGCAATTTCCCAACGCCGTGCCTGCCAGCTGGTGGGTTTGTCACGCACGGTCCTGCATTACGTATCGAAGGCGCAGCCGGAGAACGAGCAGTTGCAAGCCAGGCTGGTCGAACTGGCCGGCGAGCGCCGCCGGTTCGGCTATCGCCGCTTGCATGCGCTGGTTCGGCGAGAGGGCGTTCGAGCCAATCACAAACGGATTTATCGGCTCTACAGTGATGCCGGTCTGTCAGTTCGGCGCCGCAAAAAGCGACATGGTGTGGCTGTTGAGCGGCAGGCACTGGAACGCCCTACCGAGCCCAACCAAGTTTGGTCGATGGATTTTGTCAGTGACGCGCTGGCCAATGGCCGCCGGATCAAGGTGCTGACCATCGTCGATGATTTCAGCAAGGAGGCCATCGATCTCGCGGTCGACTTCGGCATTTCAGGCCATTACGTTACGCGTGTTCTTGATCAGGCGGCTCGCTTCCGGGGCTACCCCAAGGCCATTCGAACTGACCAGGGACCAGAATTTACCGGCAAAGCGCTCGACCAGTGGGCCTGCCAGCATGGCGTTCAGCTCAAACTGATCCAGGCCGGGAAACCCACGCAGAACGCGTTCATCGAGAGCTTCAACGGACGCTTCCGAGATGAGTGCCTGAATGACTATTGGTTTACGAGCTTGCCACAGGCTCGTATCCTGATCGCCGCCTGGCGCCGGGACTACAACCAGCATCGGCCGCACAGCGCATTGAATTATCAAACCCCGGCAGAGTTCGCGGCCGAGCATCGGGCAACCACCTCTGCCCAGCCAGCCGCCGAAGAATGTCTTTAACGGTACAACCCAAGGACTTTTACTAAAACGCCCTTGGCACTAAAACCGGGGGCACCTCACATGAGCCAGCCTTCCGGCGAAACCGGTCAGGCAAATTGCCCGGCAACCCAGCCGGATGACCAGGCCCACTGGAAGTTATAGCCGCCCAGCCAGCCGGTGACGTCGACCACTTCCCCGATGAAGTAGAGGTGGGACGATCCCTTGGTTTCCATCGTCTTTGACGAGAGGACCGCAGTCGACACGCCGCCCAGGGTGACTTCTGCTTTGGCGAAGCCGAGCGTACCGGATGGCATCAATGGCCAGACGTTGAGCGCCCGGGCGATGGCATCGAGATCGTGATTCGACAGTTCGCTGATCGGCCGGCTCTGGTGTTTTTTTTCCCTCTTGCAGCAGGCACCATTCCCGCGAAACGGCGCGGCAGGTGTTCGGAGAGCAGGCTGCATAACATTAGGGGTCTGCCCCCTATTGATCACTGCAGACCACCGCCACCCAGATGGCCCCCGCCACGCGCGGTACTGCCGTCTCGCTGTTCGCCCCCCGCTTCTTCCTCGGCCAGTCGCTCGGGGTCATGGGCGCAACGCACATCCTCGCCACGGCTGGCATCGTTCCGATGCTGCTAATTGCTGCCGTGGCGACACCCGCGATTGGCCTTACGCTGGCCTGGCTGCTGGCACTACATCGGCGCAAGACGGCTACTTGATAGCGTAGTGTTTCGCCATACCGAGGGCGAATGCAGGTGAGAGTCAGCCACTCAATCTCGGGAGATCACCTCAACATCAGGCTTGAGCCTTGTTATTCCACATGGTTCACGGCACGATGACATGAGTATTCTTTTCTCGCGCTTCATGAGCGACTCCCCCAGCGGTTCGCACCTTCGACATCAATGGAGACCCTATGCAGAAACCTGTGGCCTATTTCGTAGCTTTTCTGATCATCATCGGTTTGTACGGCTGCGCCGCAAAAGTGACCAAGGAAGAAGATTCGGGCATGCCGCGCGCCGAGAAAAAACTTGGACTCAGTCCTTCCGCCACCAACAAAGTGGTATTCCTTATCGACGGAAATGACTCCGTGAAATCAGGAAAGCACTGGGAACTCTTTCTTGAAGACTGGAACAGTTCGATGACTGCTGCAACAGCGGAAGCAAACATCGGTTTCATGAAGATCGGCAGTGAGGAAAAGATACCTTCAGAAGTGGCAACCCTTGTTCGTGTCACCGTAAACGACTATCGCTATATGGCTCAATGGGCAAGGTACCTGGTGGGGGTTATGGCGGGCAATGCGTTCATGGACGTAACTGTAGAGTTTCTTGAACTACCATCGCACAAACAGCGGGGGACACGCAGCTACAAAACCTCAACCAGCGGCGGTCAAGGAATCTTCTCAGCGGCGTCACCAAAGCAAATTGAAGCAGTTTCAGTCGAGATCGTCAGCGAAATCAAGGGCGCCAGCGCCCGGCAATAACTAGGTAGCAAAACCGTGGTCCGTCCCCGAATATTCGATGGAGAAAATCCATGCCATTTCCACCAGAAGAACGCGAGGCATTACTGGGCGTAAAGGGGGTTGGCCCTACCGTGGTGGCTCGCCTTGAACAAATGGGGGTTGAATCATTGCTCCAACTCAGCAAAGCCAATGTAATGGATATCGTGTCTCAAGCCTCGACGATCGTCGGTTCCACTTGCTGGAAAAACAGTCCACAAGCTCGTGCCGCCATTCAGGCCGCAATAGTGCTGGCGCAGTCGCATCATGCGCGATAGTGGCCTGAACCCGGCTTTCATCCCGGGTGGCTTCGGCTTTTGGCGATGCGCTTGCCGAACCGTGGCCTATACAGCCTGATTCCGCCCTCTGAAAAACACTTCAGGCAAACTGCCCGGCAACCCAGCCGGATGACCAGGCCCACTGGAAGTTGTAGCCGCCCAGCCAGCCGGTGACATCAACGACTTCGCCGATGAAGTAGAGGCCGGGCGCTCCCTTGGCTTCCATCGTCTTTGACGAGAGGGCCGCAGTCGACACGCCGCCTAGGGTGACTTCGGCCTTCGCGAACCCCAGCGTGCCGGAGGGCATCAGCGGCCAGGCGTTGAGCGCCCGGGCGACGGCATCCAGATCGCGATTCGACAGTTCGCTGATCGGCCGGGTCTGGAATTTTTCGCCCCCCTGCAGGAGACACCACTCCTGGGCGAAGCGGCGTGGCAGGTGTTCGGCGAGCAGATTGGGCAGGTGAATGCGGCCCTGACGGTGCTCGGCCAGCCATTCACCGGCATCGCGACCGGGCAGCAGGTCGATTTCCACCGGCAGTTTCTTGCCCCCGCCGTACTCCTGCATTTGCCAGTAGCTCGACACCTGCAGGATGGCCGGGCCGGAAAGGCCGCGGTGGGTGATCAGCACGTTTTCGCGGAAGGCCGCGCCTTCGAAGCAGGCGGCGGCATCGAGCGTGGCGCCGGCCATCGGCTTGAGCGGGGCGAGCAGTTCCGGCCCCAGCGCCAGCGGCACAAGCGCCGGTTTCGGGGCGATGACAGGAATGCCGAATTGCTCGGCCAGCTTGTAGCCGAAGGGACTGGCACCGATCTGTGGAATCGACAGCCCGCCCGTGGCGACAACCAGCGACTGGCAGGAAAAAGTCCCGCTCGCCGTGCGCAGGGTGTAACGCTTGTGCTCGACATCCGGGTGGCGCTCGACGCCGTGCACCGCGCAGTCAAGCGCCCAGCGCACCTGCACGGCATCGCAGGCATCGCGCAGCATGTCGATGATTTCAACCGCCGAGTCATCGCAGAACAACTGCCCGTGTTCGCGCTCGTGATAGGGGATTCGCCGCTTCTCGACCATGGCGATGAAGTCGTACTGGCTGAAGCGGGCGAGCGCCGAACGGCAGAAATGCGGGTTCTGCGACAGATAATTGTCGGCGCTGACTGTCCGGTTGGTGAAGTTGCAGCGCCCGCCGCCGGAGATGCGGATACGCTCGCCGATTTTTGCTGCGTGATCGACCAGCAAGACCCGCCTTCCCCGCGCACCGGCCTGGGCCGCGCACATCATGCCGGCTGCGCCGGAACCAATGATGATGACGTCGAAATGCATGGGGAAATCCGATCGGAAAGAGGCGCTGGATAATAAGGCAATCGGGATGTCCATCATAGGGGAGACGCCTGCTTGCCGCTGCCTTGCACCGAAAAGCCCCCCTTCTCTTCACGCTCGCTTCACACGCCTTCACCGGCACTTCGGAACCCGTTCACACCCGCCGCCCACACTGACGCCCAATTCAACCCAGGGAGCCAGAAATGGACAAGAAACTGCTCTTCAAGTTGGCGGCGATTTTCTTCATGTCGCTGCTATTGCTGGTGCCGCTCGGCCTGATCGAGGGCCAGATCCGCGAGCGCAGCCAGCGTCAGAACGAGGTGCAGGCGAGCATCGCCAACAGCGCGGCGGGCGAGCAATTGCTGGTGGCGCCGGTGATCGCCGTCTCGTACCGCGAACAGGTCGATGTCGCCATGCCCCGCGAGGGCAACCCGGAACAGACGACGGTGCGCACCCGCATCGTCGAGCGCACGCTGCTCGTGCCGCCGGAAAAACTGGAAATGCTCGGCGAGACGGCGGTGGAAACGCGTAACCGGGGCATCTACCAGGCGCGGCTGTTCCGCCTCGGCCTCGGCACCAGCGGGCGTTTCCTGCTCAAGCCGCTGGCCGAACTGCCCAGCGGCGGGCGCATCGTGTCGGCTCGGGCCCGGCTGTTGCTCGGCATCGCCGACCCGCGCGGCGTCAATAACGACCCGGAAGTGACGATCAACGGCAAGATGCATCGCTTCGCTTCGGCGAGCAGCAAGAATGAGCCGCCGGCTACGGCCACCGCCCCCGACAGCACCGCCGCTCAGGCCGCGCCGACCAACCGACTGGCCATCGACCTCGGGCCGCTTGATCTGCAGCGCGAAAGCCGCTTCGATTTCAGCTTCCCGCTGCAGCTGACCGGCACCACCCGGCTAGCCATTGCACCGACCGGCGAGGCCAACCACATCGAACTGAAATCCGCCTGGCCGCACCCGAATTTCGGCGGTCGCTTCCTGCCCACCGCGCGTAGCGTCGGCAAGGACGGCTTCACCGCCCGCTGGGACATCTCGCATCTGGCCCGCAATTTCGAGGCGACGCAGAAGCCGGGTAGCGGCGAGGTGCTGAGCATCGATTTCGTCGATCCGGTGAATGTCTATCTGCAATCGGAGCGCGCGGTGAAGTACGGCGTGCTGTTCATCGTGCTGACCTTCGCCGGCTTCTTCCTGACCGAAATCCTGCGCCGGGCGCCGATCCACCCCATGCAATACCTGCTGGTCGGGCTGGCGCTGGCCATCTTCTTCCTGCTGCTGATCGCGCTGTCCGAACACCTCAGTTTCGTGCTCGCCTACGCGGCATCGGCGGCGGCGTGCATCGGGCTGATCGCCTTCTACCTCGCCGGGGCGCTGGGCGGCGCACGCCAGGGTTTTGCCTTCGGCGCCGGGCTGAGCGGCCTGTACGGTGTACTCTACGGCGTGCTGCTTTCCGAGGACAACTCGCTGCTCATGGGCAGCCTGCTGCTTTTCCTTGCCTTGGGCGCCACCATGCTCGCCACCCGCCGCGTCGACTGGTATCGCCTGAGTGGCCAGATCAGCGGCCCGGACCAGGCATGAGCGCCGCGTTCCGCCGGGTGGCCACAACCGCCGCCCGGCTTGCGGGCTGGCTGGTGCCTCCGCTGCTGCTGATCCACGCCTGGCACCTCAAGCACCCGCTGCTGTTCTGGCTGCGCGACTGGGAAACCGGGCTGCTGCTCGGTACGGCGCTGCTCGGGTTGATCTGGCGGCGGCACCTGCCGCGGCACATGGTCTGGGTGCTGGTCGCAGTGCTGGCCGTGACGCTGTGGCGCGAAGCCGAGTACCGCGCCCAGCGCGATGCGGTGCTCGACGCCGGAGAAGCGATGCAGGCGGTGGGCCGGCATTTCATCGTCGGCTATACCGACTTCGAGGAGGTCAAGCTGCTCGCCGCACGCGGCCTCATCGGCGGCATCTACCTCGCCCGGCGCAACCTGCGCGGCCGCGAACTGGCCGAGGTGGCGGCCGAGATCGAAGCCCTGCAGGCCATTCGTCGGCGGGCCGAACTGCCGCCGCTGATCGTGGCCGGCGACCAGGAAGGCGGGCCGGTGTCGCACCTGTCGCCGCTGCTCGAAGCGATGCCGCCGCTGGCCAGCGTGGCCGGCCACGGCGATGACGCCGGCTATCGCTACGGGCTACAACAGGCAGCAGGGCTGGCGGCGCTGGGGGTGAATCTCAACTTCGGCCCGGTGGTGGACCTGCGTCCGCCCGGTGCCGACAACCCGCACGACCGCCTGACCCGACTTTCGGCACGCGCCATCTCGAACGATCCGGCCACCGTCAGCATCGTGGCCGGCGGCTATATCGACGGCCTCAATGAAAGCGGCGTGCGGGCAACGATCAAACACTTCCCCGGCCTGGCGCGCGTCCGAGCCGATACCCACCTGTTCGCCGCGCGGCTCGACGACACACCCGACGAACTGGCCGCCGACTGGCAACCCTTCCGGACCCTCGCCCACCACCCCGGTACGGCGATGATGCTCGGCCACGTCACGCTAGCCGCCATCGACCCCGAGCGCGCCGCCTCGCATTCGAGCGCCGTCGTCGACGGCCTGCTGCGCGGCGACTGGGGTTACGAGGGGGTGCTGGTCACCGACGACCTGAACATGGGCGCCGTGTTCGACCTCGGCATCGGCCGGGTGGCGGCCGAGGCACTCGCTGCCGGCGTCGATCTGGTACTGGTCTCCTACGACCCGCGCCAGGTCTATCGTGCCCTCCACGGTGCGGCGCAGGCTTTGAAGGACGGGAAAATTGGCCGGCCCAAGCTGGACCGCAGCGCAAGGCGCCTGGACGATTTCGCAGTCCGGCCACGCCCTCCATTACGCCACGCCGGCAATGCCAAACTCATCGAAACGGGGTCGTTTCGTGCGCAGGAGGCCCCGGCCGATTCCTGATCCGCAACCATGAACTCACCCGGTGACCGCATGCAGCCGATCCCCTTGTCCGGCACGCCCCCGCTGACCGGCCCAGACCCCGAGCAGAAACGGCGCGGGATTCTCGACTGCTTCCACGCCACCTTCGACCGCTACGAGCAGTTGTTCGAAGTCCTGAGCTGCGACGAGGCCTACTAGCGCAAGCCGATTTCGCTGCGCCACCTGCTGATCTTCTATTTCGGCCACACGGCGACCTTCTTCATCAACAAGCTGTTGCTCGCCGGGCAGATCGAGCAGCGCATCAACCCCCATTTCGAGTCAATGTTCGCCATCGGCGTCGATGAAATGAGCTGGGACGACCTGCTGTGTGCCAATAGGCACCGTGCATACCCGCCTCAACCCCGGCGGTCTGCTCGTGCTCGCCTCGCCCAACACCTGGCTGGAGGAACATACAAAGCACGAGGACTGGATCGGCGGTTTCAAGAAGGACGGCGAGAACTTCACCACGCAGGATGGCTTGAAGGCGCTGCTCGGCCAGCATTTTCGCCTGCCCTCCGGCCCCGAATCGCTGCCCTTCGTGATCCGCGAGACCAAGTACAAGTTCCAGCACACGCTGTCGGAAGTAACGAGCTGGGAACGCCGCTGAGCGGGGATTCGGCGTGGCAGCTGGCTGCGCGGTGCTAAAATCCCCGCTCAGCCCATTTGCCAATTGATTTCGCTCGATGCGCCAGCTCACCCTCGACCTGCTGCCGGAAAGTCCGCCCTCGCTGGACAACTTCGTCCCCGGCACCAACGCCGAGACCGTCGCGGCGCTGACCGAATGGCTGGCCGGCGGGCGTCCGGATACCTCGTTCTGCCTTTACGGCGAATCGGGCTGTGGCCGTTCCCATCTATTGCTGGCTACCGGCTTCGCCTACGTCGATGCCGCGCTCAATCCTTCGCTGGCCGGGATTAGCGCCGGCGAAACGCTGGCCGTGGACAACGTCGACCAGCTCGATGCCGACGGGCAGGTGGCACTGTTTGCGCTGTTCAACCAGATGAAGATGGACGGCGGACGGCTGCTCACCGCCGCCCCCCAGCCTCCGGCCCACCTGGCGCTGCGCGAAGACCTGCGTACCCGCCTCGGTTCCGGCCTGATCTACCGCCTGCAACCCTTGTCCGATGCCGAAAAGGCGGATGCCATCGCCACCCTGGCCAAGGAAAGGGCGCTCAAGCTGTCGCCGGAAATGATCGGCTACCTGCTGCGCCATGTCTCGCGCGACATGCGCACCCTGGCCATGCTGGTCGTCGCCCTAGACCAATACACCCTTGAACAAAAACGCCCGGTCACGCTGCCCCTGCTGCGCGAACTGCTTTCCCTGGAACACGACGCATGAATCTCGCCCTTTTCGACCTCGACAACACCCTCCTCGCCGGCGACTCGGATTTCGAGTGGGCGCAATTCCTGATCTCCAAAGGCGTCGTCGACCGCGAGGTGCAGGAAGCCAAGAACATCCAGTTCTACGAGGACTATAAGGCCGGCACGCTCGACATCTACGAATTCCTGGCCTTCCAGCTGGCCCCGCTGGCCCGCCACAACCGCGCCGAACTCGACGCCTGGCACAAGGAATACGTCGAACGCCACATCCGGCCGATCATGACCGTCAAGGCGCGCACGCTGGTCCTCGAGCACCTGGCCGCCGGCGATCTGTGCGCCATTGTCACCGCCACCAATAGCTTCGTCACCGGGCCCATCGCCCGCGAATTCGGCATCCACCACCTGATCGGCACCATCCCGGCAGTCGATGTCGCAACCGGCGCCTTCACCGGCCAGCCGACCGGCACGCCGTCATTCCAGGGCGGCAAGATCACCCGCGTCGAGGGCTGGCTTGAATCGTTGGGCCTGTGGTGGGGCGCTTTCGACAACAGCTATTTCTACAGCGACTCGCACAACGACCTGCCGCTGATGCAGAAAGTGACCAAGCCGGTGGCCGTCGATCCCGACGAAAAGCTGCGTACCCACGCCGAGGCCAACGGCTGGAGCATCCTGAGCCTGCGCTGAGATCATGCTGCGCATCCCCTTCCTGAGCGCGGAGGCGCCTTACGCGATCATCGCGATGGCCCTGCTGCTGATGGTCATCCTCCGCCCGCTCCGGGCGATGCGCCCCTCGCTGATCAACACCAGCGTCTTCTTCCTCGCCTGCCTGATCGGCGACGTGCTGGCCGGCCTGGTTTCCGGCGGCTCCACCAGCAGGGCCGCAGCCGGTTGGCTACGCCAGCTGGCCGTCTTCGGCGAAGGCCTGGCGGTCATCCGTTTCGCCGGCCTGGCCTTCTTCAATGTCGCGCTGCCCCGGATGAACCTGCGGATTTCGGGCATCCTCGGCGACATCCTGGTCATCATCGCCTACATCGGCTGGGCCTTCTTCCGCCTCAATCTCGCCGGCGTCGAACTCAACCACCTGTTTGCCAGCACCGCCATTCTCACCGCCGTGCTGGCCATTTCCATGCAGGACACCCTGGGTAACCTGCTCGGCGGCGTCGCCCTGCAAATGGACAATTCGCTGGAAATCGGCGACTGGATCCGCATCGACGACCTCTCCGGCCAGGTCACCGACATCCAGTGGCGTTTTACGGCGCTGGTGACACGCAACGGCGAAAAGGTCGTTGTGCCCAACAGCCAGCTGATGAAGGGCCGTTACTACGTGCTCTGCGACAAGCACCAGCCCCAGCCCGGCTGGCGCCGCAGCATCGGTTTCAACGTAGACCTCGCCGTCCCGCCCGGCAAGGTCATCGACCTGATTCAAACCGACATTGCCGATGCCAACATCCCCAACATCGCGCTCGACCCCGCCCCGAATTGCGTGCTGATGGATTTCGGCCCCGGCTACGCCCACTACGTGCTGCGCTACTGGCTGCTCAACCCGAAACTCGACGACCCGACGGACTCCGACGTCCGGGTGCATATCCTGGCCACCCTGCAGCGCAACGGTATCCGCCTGGCCACCGACGACCACACCATCCATCTCGTCGAAGAAGGCGCCAAGCACCGCAAGGAAGTGGAAAGCCGCGAAATGCGGCGCCGCCTGCTGGCCATCGACGGCATCGAGTTGTTCGCCCGGCTGGCCGATACGGAAAAGCAACACCTCGCCGAACACCTGGTCAAGGCTCCCTTCGCGCGTGGCGACATCATCACCCGCCAGGGCGCCATCGCCCACTGGCTGTACATCATGGTCAGCGGCGAGGCCGAAGCCTGGTGGCAGCCGCCGGAAGGCCCCCGCCGCCTGCTGGAAAAGCGCGGCCCGGGCAGCGTCTTCGGCGAAATCGGCCTGATGACCGGCGCACCGCGCCGCGCCACCGTCATCGCCAGCACCAACGTCGAAGCCTACCGACTGGACAAGGCCGGCTTCCAGTCCATCATCGAGCAACGGCCGGAACTGGCCGATATGCTGTCGAGCATCCTCGAACGCCGCCTGCAGCGCTTTGCCGAACTGGAACAGGGCTATTCCCAGGGACAGAACGAACTGGTCCGCAATACCCCGGGTAGCGCCGACATCGGCCGCAAGATCCGCGACTTCTTCGGGCTCGGCTGATGGCGCATCGGAAAAATCCGTGAATAATCACCGGCTTCCGGTAAAATCTCATCTTTTTGCAGCGCCTTCACGCTGCCCGAACGGTAATACGTGATCCGCAAACTCATTTCCCGCGTCTTCAGCGGCAAAAAACCCAGGGCCAACCGCCACGAGCCGGCCGTCATCCCCGTCTCCAGCCACGGCATCACCCGCGACCGCATCAGCAGCGGCAGCCGCCGCGTCTGCGAGACGCTGCAGAGCCACGGCCACAAGGCCTACGTCGTCGGCGGTGCCGTGCGCGACCTGCTGATCGGCGCCGACCCCAAGGACTTCGACGTCGCCACCGATGCCACGCCCGAGGAAGTGCGGCGCTACTTCCGCCGCTCGCGCATCATCGGCCGCCGCTTCCAGATCGTGCACGTCATGATGGGCCAGGAAACGCTGGAGGTGACCACCTTCCGTGGCGCACTCGGTGACGACGTGAAGAAGGACGAACACGGTCGCGTGCTGCACGACAACGTTTTCGGCTCGCAGGCCGAGGATGCGGCCCGCCGCGACTTCACCGCCAACGCCCTGTACTACGACCCGGCCACCGAAGCGGTGATCGATTACCACCACGGCGTCGGCGACCTCAAGCAGAAAACCCTGCGCATGATCGGCGAGCCGCGCGCCCGCTACCGCGAAGACCCGGTACGCATGCTGCGCGCCGTCCGCCTGGCGGCCAAGCTCGGCCTGTCCATCGATCCGGAAGCGAAAAAGCCGATCCGCGAAATGGCCGTCCTGCTCGAAAACGTGCCGCCCGCCCGCCTGTTCGACGAAATGCTCAAGCTGTTGACCTCGGGCCACTCGGTCAAGTGCCTGACCCAGTTGCGCGACGAGGGCCTGCACCATGGCCTGTTGCCCCTGCTCGACGTCATCCTCGAACAGCCGCTGGGCGAGAAGTTCGTCATGCTGTCGCTGGCCAACACCGACGACCGCGTGCGGCGCGGCAAGGGAACCTCCCCCGGCTTTCTGTTCGCCACGCTGCTCTGGCACGAGGTGCTGGCGCACTGGGAAAAGCTCAAGGCCAAGGGCGAGCCGAAGATTCCTGCCCTCTATTCAGCGATGGACACCGTGCTCGACGTGCAGGGCGAAAAACTCGCCATCACCCGCCGCATTGCCGGGGATATCAAGGACATCTGGGCGCTGCAGCCGCGCTTCGAACAACGTGCCGGCAAGCGCCCGTACGCCCTGCTCGAACAGCCGCGCTTCCGCGCCGGCTACGATTTCCTGGTGCTACGCGCCCAGGCCGGCGAACTTGACATGGAGATCGCCGAATGGTGGACGCGCTTCCAGAACGTCGAGGGCGACAAGCGCGCCGACATGCTGCTGCCCGAACAGGCCGGCGACAAGAAGAAGCGCCGGCGCCGCAAGAAACCGGCCAACACCGGCGCTTCCAGTCACCCCGCGAGCGAATGAATACCGCCTACATCGCACTCGGAGCCAACCTCGACGATCCGGCCGCGACCGTCCGCGCGGCCTTTGCCGCGCTGGCCAACCTGCCGGACAGCCGCATCGTCCACTGCTCCTCGCTGTACCGCACTGCCCCAGTCGGTATTGCCGACCAGCCGGAATTCATCAACGCCGTCGCCGAGCTGGAAACCAGCCTGGCGCCGGAGGCCCTGCTCGATGCCCTGCTCGAGATCGAACAGCGCTTCGGCCGCATCCGCGCCGAACGCAACGGGCCGCGCACGCTCGACCTCGACCTGCTGCTCTACAACGACCAGTACCTCGACCTGCCGCGCCTGACCCTGCCGCATCCCCGCCTGCACCTGCGCGCCTTCGTGCTCCAGCCGCTGGCGGAAATCGCCCCCGATCTCGTCATTCCCGGGCGCGGCACCGTCGCCGCCTGGCTGCCGGCCGTCGCCAATCAGGGCATCGTCAAGTTGTGAGCTTGTTCGGCCTGCACATCCCCGTGCTGTGGCAGACGGTGATGCTGCTCACCTTGTCGAACGTTTTCATGACCTTCGCCTGGTACGCCCACCTCAAGAATCTCAATGACAAGCCCTGGTGGATCGCCGCGCTGTTTTCATGGGGCATCGCGCTGTTCGAGTACCTGATTCAGGTGCCGGCCAACCGCATCGGCCATACCGAACTCGACCTCGGCCAGCTCAAGATCCTGCAGGAAATCATCACCCTTACGGTGTTCGTTCCCTTCGTTGTCTTTTACATGAATCAGCCACTCAAGCTCGACTACTTGTGGGCGGCTCTGTGCATCCTGGGCGCCGTTTATTTTGTTTTCAGGTCATAAAGCCCGCCAACCGACGCAACCGCTCATATCGGCCAGACGACCGCACACCGGTGCCGGGCGACCGCTGGCCTGAAGACCGAAAAGCAAGCGACGAATCTTTCTAGAATGAACGTCGAGCGCGCGGGACACTCTCCAGCTTCTGCTTTTTATGCTCCCAGGCGCCAGATTTGCCACCAAGACCAACATCGCCAGGAGTTTCGCCATGCTTACCCTATCGGAAGACGCCTTGGCGTTGATCGCCGAGCGCAAACAGCCGGTCCTCATTGACATGCCGCAAAGCATCGAAGGCTGCTGCCTGGAGATAACGCCCTGCCCTTCCGTGCGTTTCGGCACGCCACGCAACCGAAGCGGATATACGCTGAGGGAAATTCGGAATACTCAAGTTTTCGTACCGGACAGCCTCCCGAACACGCGACCGCTCACCATACGCACGCGCAACCTGCTCGGCCTCAGACTGCTCTTCCTCGATGGCTGGAGGCTCGTTTAGGATTCACCCGAGTCGCCACGGCGAGCAGCCTACAAGCCGAGCTTTTCCTTGAATTCGCCCAGTAGGCGCCGACTGACCGGTATCCGGTGATTGTTGCGCGTGACGATTTCGACTGCGCCAGCCTCAAGAAAATTGAGTTCCTTGATCTGATCCGGATTGACCAGATACTGGCGATGGCAGCGCAAAAACGGGGTTTTCTCTTCCAGCGTGCGCAACGTCAACTCGGTGAAATGCTCCGCCCCCTGATTGGTCGTGACATAGACTCCAGCCGTCTTCGAGGTCACATATTCGATATCGTCGATCTTGATCAACAGCACCCGATGATGCCCGGGACAGGGAATCTGCTTGAGCGGGGCGGCCGCGTCGAAAAGAAGCGGGCTGGGCGTGCGGTCATGACGCAGGCGCTTGAGTGTCAGCGCCAGGCGGGCCGGGTCGACCGGCTTCAACAGATAGTCGAACGCATTCTGGTCGAAAGCCTGCAGGGCATATTCGTCATAGGCGGTAAGAAAAACAACGCGCGGCATGCGCTCGGGGTCGAGCATACCCAGCATTTCCAGGCCACTGACGCGTGGCATCTGGATATCGAGAAAAACCACCTCCGGCTTGAGTTGGTTGATCGCCGAAATCCCCTCGATCGCATTCGAACACTGCCCAACGATACGGATATCTTTTTCCTGGCCCAGCAGGCGAGCAATTTCCTCGCGTGCCAGCTGTTCGTCGTCAACGATTAATACATTCATGCTTGATCCCCCTCGATTGTGGCAACGCTGTCACACGGCACGAGCGGCAAAATGAGCGTAATCCGGGTCAGCACCTCGGGTTCGCACACCACCTCCAGCCCGTAGGCGGAACCGTAGCGGTTGGCAATGCGCCGCCGGACCAGATTCATACCCAAGCCAGTGGCATTTGGATTGTCAGCATATAGCCCGGCATTGTCCTCCACACTCAGCAACAGTGCATTGTCGCGCGTCGTCGCCGAAATGCGAATGCGGCCAACCCCGAGCAATTGCGAGGTGCCGTGCTTGATCGCGTTTTCGACAATCGGCTGTAACAGGAAACCTGGCATGCGCACATGGCGCAACGGCTCGGGAATATCGAAATCGACCACGAGATTATCCAGGAAACGGGCTTGCTCGATTTCGAGATAAGCCGTGACGTGCTCGATCTCCTCGCTGAGGCACGCCTCCTCGCTCGGTCGCTTGAGGTTGTTGCGAAAGAAGGTGGAAAGATTCAGCACCAGCTGGCAGGCCCGCTCCGGGTCGCGCCGGATAACCGCGTAAAGCGTATTGAGGGCATTGAACAGGAAATGCGGATTGACCTGCGCGTGCAACAACTTGATCTCCGACTGAGCCAGCAGTTCGCGCTGCTGCATGTAGCGCCCGGCCAGTATCTGATTCGACAGCAGGCGCGCAATCCCCTCGCCCAAGGCCCGGTTGATGGTCGAAAACAGACGCGTCCTCGGCTCGTAGAGCTTGATGGTACCGATCACCCGCTTCTCCTCACCCACCAGCGGGATGATCAGCGAGGAAGCCAGCGGACATCGCGGACTGATCGAACAATGGTAGGCAAGCTCGTTGCCGTCGGCGTAAACGACTTCATTGTTCTCGATCGCCTTGCGGGTTAACGTCGAGTTGATCACCCTTCCCGGCAGATGATGGTCGTCGCCGATGCCGATAAATGCCAGCAGATTCTGCGTATCGGTAATCGCAACGGCACCGACACCGGTTTCTTCATAGATGATGCGGGCCACCCGGGCACTGGTATCGCTATTGAAGCCGCTGCGCAGCAAGCCTTCGACACGGGCGGCAATGGCCAGCGCCTTGGTCGAAAAGACACTGGACTGCTGCTCGTACAGATTGCGCCGTTCAAGGACGATGCTCATGAACATGCCCGCCCCCAGCACATTGGCAACCAGCATCGGCATGGCGATTTGCTCGACCAGATGCTTGGCCGCCGAAAAAGGCTCGACCAGAAGCAGAAGCACCAGCATTTGCGTGATTTCGGCGACCAAGGTCACCAGGGCGACGGGAACCGGATTGAACAACGTGCCGAAGCGCCCGCGCTGCATCATGTAGCGATGGAAAAGTCCGCCGATCAAGCCTTCAATCACCGTCGACACCATGCAGGCGAATGCCGACGGACCACCCAGCGTATAACGATGCAGACCGCCGGTAAAACCGACCGCCAGGCCGACCGACGGCCCGCCGAGCAACCCGCCGAGGACAGCTCCGATGGCGCGGGTATTGGCGATCGAGTCGTCAATCCACAGGCCGAGATACGTCCCCATGATGCAAAAGATGGAGAACACCACATAGCAGGTCAGCCGGTGCGGTAGCCGGATGGTGACGTGCATCAACGGAATGAAAACCCGGGTGCGGCTCAGCAGGTAGGCAATCACCAGGTAAACACAAGTCTGCTGCAACAGCGCCAGGGTGAGTTCAATCGAGTCGAAGATCATTTTCATATTCTACTGGCCTCCCGGTTCGGCAAAGCGGCTGCTCGCGCTGCTACAGCCGCGATCCCGAAGGTCAGCCCAAACGTACCGAGCAAGCATGCATTGCCTCCAGCAAGGCACGGGTCGCCGGCTTCAGTGCCGGGAAGCCGTTGTCGAAGCCAGCCCGATTCGCCAATTTCATCAGCAGCAGTGCAAGGCCGAGCATATCCGAATGGCGCAAGGAGCGATAACGCAGCGCTGTTGCCGACAGGTTTCGTTCAAATAACTGCCGAACAGCCATGTCGTCATTCACACCAATACCGATCAGGCTGAGGCGGCGCAGCAACTCCGCTTCGACGCGCCCAGCCTCTCTACCGTGGTTTCTCAACAAACCGGCCGCCGCGTCGACTCCATCGTTCACCGCGTATCTTCCCTGCATCCAGCCAACCTCTCAGCGCCGCATCGTACGAACAGCGAAAACCGGCCAACCAGCGCAGGCAGACCGCTCAACAACCACCATCGATTTGGCCCCGGCCAGCACCGACGGCTCAGGCGAACTCGACCAGAACGTCGCCGCTCTGGACAGCCTGGGTCGCAACGACTTTGATCGCGGCGACGACCCCGTCCCGCGGCGCCGTAATGTTCGTTTCCATCTTCATGGCCTCCAGGAGAAGCAGGGAATCGCCGGCCCGGAGGGTATCGCCTTCCTTTGCGAAGACTTTGACGACAACGCCGGAGACCGGGCTGCGGCAGAGCTTTTCATCGTCGGCCAGCGGCCGGTTGGGCGACTTGGCCGTCAGTACGCCCGGCGGCATCGCAGCACGCCCCGTCATGCTTGTCGAACCGACGGGATAGGCGGGCGGCAAGCTCGCGTTGTCGGCTTCGGCGACGTCGACATCGACCTCGTAGGTCTTGTCGTCGATGGTGATTCTGAGTTTCACGATGACTCCCGATCAATTGAGGCGGTGCGAAGCATGCGCCCCGATTCGCCCGACCTGCGCCCAGGCTGTGGAATGCACGACACGTACCTGGCGAATGCGCGCACGCACCCCCAGGAAAGCGGCGACGGCAGCGGCAATGACCAGCAGGGTTTCCTCGCTGGGCGCTGCACCTGCCGCCTCGCCCGACGCCGCCAGGCGTTGTTCGAGTTCATCGACCCGCCGGGCGAGTCTTCCGATCTCGGCGCGCATTTGCGCAATCAGTGCCGGCAGGTCGCCTTCGATAGGACTCTCTGTCATGCCGTTACCCTAAAGCGGCACCAGGCCGTGTTTCTTGTGCGGTCGCGGAAGGCGCTTGATCCGCAAGTACTCGAGGGCCTGGGCGATGTGGCGGCGGGTCAGCGCAGGTTCGATGACGGCGTCGACCAAACGCTGCTCCGCGGCGACATACGGATTGGAAAAGGTTTCGCGATAGTTGGCGATCAACTCGGCGCGACGTGCCTCCGGATTGGCGGCTTCGGCGATTTCCTTGCGAAAAACGATTTCTGCCGCTCCTTCGGCCCCCATCACGGCAATTTCGGCGCTCGGCCAGGCGAACACCCGATCGGCACCGAGATCCTTGCCGCACATGGCCAGGTAAGCGCCGCCGTAGCTCTTGCGCAGGATGACGGTGATCTTGGGTACGGTCGCCGCCGAATAGGCAAAAAGCAACTTGGCCCCATGCCGGATGATGCCCCCGTACTCCTGTTCGACGCCGGGCATGAAACCGGGCACATCGACAAAGGTGACGAGCGGAATGTTGAATGCGTTGCAGAAGCGGATGAAGCGCGCGGCTTTGGTCGAAGCATTGATGTCGAGCGCCCCGGCCATGACCGAGGGCTGATTGGCGACAATCCCCACCGTCGCGCCGCAAATCCGGGCGAAGCCGACCACGATATTGGTCGCATGACCGGACTGAACCTCGAGAAAATCGGCGAAATCGACGACCGCCTCGATGATTGCGCGGACATCGTAGCCCTGCTTGCCCTCGTCGGGCAGGATGCTTTCGAGCGCCGCGTTGGCTTCGATGGAACGGTCGCCCTCGACGATCGGCGGATCTTCCAGATTGTTCGCAGGCAGGAAACCGAGCAGCTTATGGCACAACGCAATGGCGTGGCGGTCGTCGTCGGCAATGAAATGGATCAGGCCGGAATGAACCATGTGCGCGTCCGCTCCGCCGAGGCTTTCCGCCGAGACGGTTTCGCCGGTGACCTGCTTGATGACCTGCGGCCCGGTAATGAACATCCGGGCCTGGCGGGTCTGGATGATGAAATCGGTCAGGGCCGGGCTGTAGGCGGCGCCGCCGGCGCAGGGGCCGCAAATCAGCGAAATTTGCGGCACCGCGCCGGACAACATCACGTTGGCATGGAAGACCTTGCCATAGCCAGACAGCGCGGCAATGCCTTCCTGGACACGCGCCCCGCCGGAATCGTTGATGAATACGAAGGGGGAGCCGGTTTTCAGGGAGGCCAGCATGATGTCCGCAACCTTGACCGAGTGCGTCTCGCCAGCCGACCCACCGGCCACCGTAAAGTCCTGGCTGGCCAGGTGCACGGGGCGACCGGCAATGGTTGCCGCGCCCGTAATCACACCATCGGCTGCGAACACCTTGCCCTGCATGCCAAACAAGGTTGCGCGGTGCGCCGCAAACTGGCCGATTTCCTCGAAGCTGTCGCGGTCGACCAACGCGGCAACCCGTTCACGCGCCGTCAGGCAGCCGGATTGCCGCTGGCTGGCCTGCTTTTCGGCACCGCCGCCGAGACACGAAACGGCCTGCCGCCGGCGAAGTTCTTCAATTTTTTCCTGCATGCGCTTCATGGTGCCCCCTTGTTTACGCACCGACCGGGGTCACCACAACCCGGTGGGAGTGCCCGTTCAATTTGACGTCGTAGGCCACGGGAGTGCGCAGCGGTACTGCCGCCCCGGGTACGGCGCCCGTCCCGGATGGCGCAACGTCGGGGGCGACCCCGAGATTCTTCGGCCCAAGCACGCGACTCGTGAAAAAGGCGGGCGCAACCTGTGGAAACATCGCGTAGGTCAGCACATCCTCGGCGCTGCCATTGCACCCGGCGAGCGCCGTCGCGGCAGCTGAAAGCGCCTCCCACTCCGGTTGCAGCAGATCGGCCGGACGCTGCACGATGGCTTTCTTGTGCGCGTGCTGCTCTGCCAGCGCCAGCACGGCCGGGTCGCGTTCGCCGGGGGCCTTGCCGTAATAACCGAGCATCAAATCGGCGAATTCGCTCGACATCACCTTGTAGCGCCCCATCAGGACATTGAATACCGCCTGCGTCCCGACGATCTGGCTGGAAGGCGTCACCAGCGGCGGAAAACCCGCATCCTCGCGGACTCGCGGCACTTCAAGCAGGACTTCGGCAAGGCGACTCTCTGCCTTTTGCTGCTTGAGCTGGCTTTCCATGTTGGAAATCATGCCTCCCGGAATCTGGCTGTCGAAGATATCGGTGTCGACGCCGTGGATGTTCGACATGAAAGCCTGATAGCGTGGCCGCAAGGCAGCAAAATGGTCCTTGATGCGCTGCAGGCGGGATTTGTTCAAGCGGGCCTCGTAGCCGCTGCCCTCAAGCATGGCGACCAGGCTTTCCGTCGGATTGTGGCCGGGCCCGAGGCTGAGGGAACTGATAGCGGTATCGACGCAGTCGGCACCGGCTTCGATGGCCTTCATCAGGGAAACCAGGGTAACGCCGGTCGTCGAATGCGTGTGTACATGGATGCGGACGGCCTCACCGCATCGTGTCTTGATGCCCTTGACGATATCGTAGGCAGCTTGTGGCCTGAGCAGCGCCGCCATGTCCTTCAGGCAGATCGAGTCGCAGCCGAGCTCGACCAGCCGTTCGCCCATGTCGACAAAGGTTTCGCTCGTGTGCAACGGACTGACGGTGTAGCAGATCGTTCCCTGGGCATGCTTGCCATTGCGCCGTACCGCGCCGACCGAGTGCCTGATGTTGCGGATGTCGTTCAGGGCATCGAAGATACGAAAGACATCCATGCCGTTTTCAGCCGCCTTGTCGACGAATCGATCGACGATCCCATCTTCATAGTGGCGATAGCCCAGCAGATTCTGTCCCCGCAACAACATCTGCAAGCGCGAATTGGGCAGCAAGCGGCGGAAGGTCCGCAGGCGCTCCCAGGGGTCTTCGTTCAGAAAGCGGATGCAGGCATCGAAAGTCGCTCCGCCCCAGCATTCGACCGACCAGTAGCCGGCTTGGTCAATGTCGGCACAGGCCGGCACCATGTCTTCCAGCGCCAGGCGGGTTGCGAGCAGACTCTGGTGCGCATCGCGCAAGGCCAGTTCGGTGACATCGATGATTTTGTTCATAGGCTTTTGCAGGACACCTCTTTAACGGACTCACCGCTTGCCTTGACTCGGCAACGAAAGAGCAGCCAATACACGGCACCGACCAGCAAGGCTCCGCCAACCCAGTTGCCCAGCGTTACAGCGGCCAGGTTGATCGCGAACTGATCGAGCGGAATCTCCGGTTGAACACCGCCATGCGCCGCCAGATCTTCCCAGAACGAAGCCGGGGCCCACCACTTGATGAACAGGCCGAAAGGAATGAAGTACATATTGGCAACGCAGTGTTCAAAGCCGGCCGCTACGAAGGCGGTAATCGGCATGAACATCGCCAGGATCTTGTCGGTTATGCTGCGCGCCGCCATCGCCACCCAGGCCGCCAGGCAAACCAGCACGTTGCAGAGGATGCCGAGGAAGAAAGCCCTGTCCGCAGCCAGCGTGCTTTTTGCAGTCGCCAGATAGAGCGCGCTGGCCCCGACCTCGCCGTGCCCGAACATGTACTGGCCGGAGAGGAAAACGAGAGCTGCCGCCCCCAGCGCACCGACGAAATTGCCGCACCATACGGTCGTCCACACCCGCAGCATGCGCCCGGTTTGCAAACGGCCGCTGGCCCAGGCCATGACCATCAGCGCATCGCTGGTAAACAATTGCGCACCGGCGACGACGACCAGCATCAGGCCGAGGGAGAAAGTGGCGCCCATCAGGAGCCGCGTGACCCCGTAGGGCAAATGGCCGGCCGCACCCGAGATGGTCACCGTGGCGAACAGGCCGCCGAGGGCGATGAATGCCCCGCCCAACACAGCCAGCCCGAAGATCAGCCACAGGCTTTGTCCGGCTTTTTTTGCGCCGAGATTCTCGGCGGCCAGGGCAATCGCCTCGGGCATCAAGGGGTCGATCGAAAACCCGGCAGCCGGCTCGGCGGCTGGCGAATTTGCCTGACTGTTTTCGACAACCCTCACTCCCGGGCTACCCGCTATCTTTTGCAACATCTGCATGCACTCCGCTTGCGCGAGCCGGGCGGCTCCCCACCCGGCACCGTCGCCCGACCGTCTAAGCGATCAGGCATTCCCCATCATCTGTCCAAGCACCTTGATCGTGTGCTTGGCGATCATCATTTCTTCGTTGGTGGGCAGCACGAAGACCGGTACGCTGGAATCGGCGTGCGCAATATCGTCGGCGTTTCCAGCATTCGCCCCGGCATCGATCTTCACGCCCAGCCATGCCAGCCGTTCGCCCACCCGGGCGCGAATCTGCGGCGAGTTCTCGCCGATGCCGGCAGTAAATACCAGGGCATCGAACCCGCCCATCGAGGCTGCCAACGCGGCCACCTCCTTGGCGACGCGGAAGCAGAACAGGTCGACCGCCCTAGCCGCCTGCGGCGACTCCGCCTCCTGCAGCACTTTCATGTCATTCGACAGCCCGGAAACGCCGAGCAAGCCGGATTGCTTGTAGAGCAGGTCTTCGAGTGCCTCCAGTCCCATCTGTTTTTCACGCATCAGATAGAGGATCACGCCCGGATCGATGCTGCCGCTGCGCGTTCCCATCGGCAGCCCGTCAAGTGCCGAGAAGCCCATCGACGTATCGATGCTCTGCCCGCCCTTGACCGCGCAAACACTCGACCCGTTGCCGAGATGGCAGATGACGATGTGTTTGTCAGCCAGATCGGGCCGGCGCGCCAGCAACTGCCCGGTCACGTACTCATAGGACAATCCGTGGAAACCGTAGCTGCACACGCCTTCGTCGGTCAATGCCTGCGGCAGCGCGTAGGTCCGCGCCAACCATGGCTGGGTGCTGTGAAAAGCGGTATCGAAACAAGCGACCTGCTCCAGGTCGGGAAACCGCTTGGCCAGAATGCGGATCGGAGCCAGATTATGCGGCTGGTGAAGCGGCGCCAGCGGAATCAGGCGATCAAGTTCATCGAGCAGGCAGGGACTGACACGCATCGGCTTGCCGAGAGCACGACCGCCGTGCACGACACGATGGCCGACCGCCACGATCTCGTCATCGACCAGGGTCGTTCGAATCCAGTGCAGCACGTATTGCAGCAAGGTATCGCGGCACCGGGAATCCTGCTCGTCCCAGACATGCTCGGCCAGCCGGCGGCGATCCGCCCCCCTCGCTTCGAACCTGGCCGTGCCGCCGATCCCCGAAACCTGGCCGGAGAGCAGCGTTTCCAGTTCGTCGCTGCTCGAATGTTGACGGAATGCCGAAAACTTCAGGCTGGAAGAGCCTGCGTTCAAGACAAGAAATGCGGCTTGTTTGGTCATGCTGATTCCTTTTGTATAGCAGCGTGCGCGGCTTGCGTTTTCCGATTGGCCCAAGCAGAAACGGGGTTCACGGTCACGACTCAATGGGCCAGCAAGCCGGCCTCGTGAAATATGCCGCGCACCCGCGCCAGTAACGCTTCGGAAGGCGGCTGAACGTGCTCCAGCCGGTAATTCAGGCCAAGATCGCGCCATTTGTGTTCGCCCAGCTTGTGGAACGGCAGCACATCGACGCGCTCGACATTGCCCAGGCCAGCGGCAAAGGTGGCCAGTGCCGTAATTTCGTTGGGGTTGTCGGTCAGCCCCGGCACCAGGACATAACGCAGCCAGACCGGTTTGTTGATGGCCGCGAGGTCTTCGGCGAAGCGAATCGTCGGCGCGATCTCGACGCCGGTCAGTTTGTGAAAGAGCCGCCCACTGGCTGCCTTGATATCGAGCAGGACCAGATCAAGATCGGACAGCAATTCGCTATCGGCCAGACTGCCCAGATAACCCGAAGTATCCAGTGCCGTATGCAGCCCCATCGCCTTGCAGCCATGCAGGATGGATTTGCAGAACCGAGCCTGGACCAGGGGTTCGCCGCCGCTCAAGGTGACTCCGCCACGCTGGCGGATGAAGCCCCGGTAGCTGGCGATATCGGCCAGCACATCCTCTACCGGCGTCAGGGTGCCATCCTGGCGATGCCAGGTATCCGGGTTATGGCAGTACAGACAGCGCATCGGACAACCGGAGAGGAAAAGCACGTAGCGAACACCGGGGCCATCCGCCGTGCCGAAAGTCTCGGTGGAATGCACCCAGCCCTCCAGGCTGGCCGGCCCGGCCGCTACCCCCGCAGGGGCAGCGGCAGCACGGCGCATGTTTGCGTTAATGGCTGGCATGGAAAGTACGGTTGATGACGTCAAGCTGCTGCTCGCGGGTCAGCTTGATGAAATTCACCGCATACCCCGAGACGCGAATCGTCAGTTGCGGGTATAGCTCGGGGTGATCCATCGCATGCAGCAGGGTTTCGCGATCGAATACATTCACGTTCACGTGATGCCCGTTGCTGGCGAAGTAGCCGTCGAGCATCGCCGCCAGATTGGCCACCCGCTCACCTTCGGTCGGTCCCAGCGCACGAGGCACGATGGTGAAGGTATAGGAAATGCCATCCTGCGAGCAGTCGTAGGGCAACTTGCAGACCGACGCCATGGAAGCCAGCGCCCCCTTGTGGTCGCGGCCGTGCATCGGGTTGGCGCCCGGCGCGAAGGGTTGTCCGGTCTTGCGACCGTCCGGCGTATTGCCGGTCTTCTTGCCATAGACCACGTTGGACGTAATGGTCAGTACCGACATGGTGGGAACGGCATCGCGATAGGTGCGCTGCCCTTTCAGGTAACCCATGAAGGTTTCGACCACCCAGGTGGCGATGGCATCGACCCGGTCGTCGTTGTTGCCGTAAGTCGGGAAATCGCCGTCAATCGCGAAATCGGTCGCCAGGCCGCGTTCGTCGCGGATGACTGAAACTCGGGCGTAACGCATCGCCGACAGCGAGTCGGCCACCACCGACAAGCCGGCAATGCCGCAGGCCATCGTGCGCAGGATGTCGCGGTCGTGCAGCGCCATCTCAATCCGCTCGTAAGCGTACTTGTCGTGCATGTAATGAATGGCGTTGAGCGACTTCATATACACGCCGGAGAGCCATTCCATCATCGGCAGGAACTTGCCGACGACTTCATCGTACTCCAGCACGTCACCGGAAATCGGCGCGAATTCCGGGCCGATCTGCTCGCCGGTCAGTTCGTCGCGACCGCCATTGATGGCGTACAGCAGGGTTTTCGCCAGATTGGCGCGAGCGCCGAAGAACTGCATCTGCTTGCCGATGCGCATGGCCGAGACGCAACAGGCGATACCGTAGTCGTCGCCCCAGAGCGGCCGCATCAGGTCGTCGTTCTCGTACTGGACGGAACAGGTATCGATCGAGGTCTTGGCGCAAAACTCCTTGAAGCCTTGCGGCAGCTTCTCCGACCACAGGACCGTCAGGTTCGGTTCCGGCGCCGGGCCGAGGTTGTAAAGGGTATGCAGGACGCGGAAGCTGTTCTTGGTCACCAGCGGGCGGCCATCTTCGCCGACGCCGCCAATCGATTCGGTGACCCAGGTCGGGTCGCCGGAAAACAGTTGGTCATACTCCGGCGTACGCAGGAAGCGGACGATGCGTAGCTTGATCACCAGGTCGTCCATCAGTTCCTGCGCTTGCGCCTCGTCGAGCAGGCCGGCGGCCAGGTCGCGCTCGATGTAGATGTCGAGGAAGGTCGAGATGCGGCCAATCGACATGGCGGCACCGTTCTGTTCCTTGACCGCGGCGAGATAGGCCAGGTAGGTCCATTGCACCGCTTCCCGCGCATTGGCTGCCGGGCGACCGATGTCGCAACCGTATTTGGCGGCCATCTGCTTCAACTCGTCGAGGGCGCGGAACTGCTCGGAAATTTCCTCGCGCTGGCGAATCACGCTCTCGGTAAATTCGACATTGTCGAGTTCGTGAAACTCCTGCTTCTTGAAGGCGCGCAACGCGTCAATCCCGTACAGCGCTACCCGGCGGTAGTCGCCGATGATGCGGCCACGCCCGTAAGCGTCGGGCAGACCGGTCAGGATGGCCGACTTGCGGGCCTTCATGATTTCCGGCGAATAGACATCGAAAACGCCGCTGTTGTGGTCCTTGCGGTACTTGGTCCAGATTTCGCTGACTGCCGGATCGCTCTTGAAACCGAAGGCTTCGAGACCGCCTTCGACCATGCGCAAACCGCCATTGGGCATGATGGCGCGCTTGAGCGGCGCATCGGTTTGCAAACCGACGATGATTTCGTTGGCCTGGTCGATATAGCCGGCGTCATGCGCCAAGATGCTGGAAGGACGATCGACCGAGACGTCGAGCACGCCCTTCTTCTGTTCCTGCTTCAACAGTTCCTGCATTTTTGCCCAAAGGGCGGTGGTACGCGCCGTGGGTGCAGCGAGGAAGGAACCGTAGCCGGCGTAAGGAGTGTAGTTGGCCTGAATGAAGCCCCGAACATCAACCTTAGTGGTCCATTCGCCCTGGGTAAAACCTTCCCACGGTTCCTGGCGGCTGCCGATCTTGAATAGTGCGTTCATGAGTTGCTCCTTGAAAGTAATCTGCTTGTGGCATGCGGATGCCCGACTGATTCAGGCGAGACACCCGGTCATTCCGGAAACGGCCGGGTCGGCCGTTTCCCTTTCATTCGGC
This sequence comes from Dechloromonas sp. ARDL1, assembly GCF_051122455.1. Lineage (NCBI taxonomy): Bacteria > Pseudomonadati > Pseudomonadota > Betaproteobacteria > Rhodocyclales > Azonexaceae > Dechloromonas > Dechloromonas sp. ARDL1. The sequence continues at coordinate 373,663 of NZ_CP168939.1, read as the reverse complement.
GCTCAGTGGCGGTAACCACGGCGAGCGTTGTTCAGACTGCTTGGGTCAGCATGGCAGGCGGGATCGCCGAAGACTCGCCGCGGGCTTTCCACAGAACTGCCCAACGCTTCAACGATGCGACCAGGATGACGAAGCCGAGAATCAGCATCGACGAGGCGATCACCGCGTTGAACAGGCTGTACCCCTTGCCGGCGGCGTTGAGATAGACATTGCTGATCATCCAGTAGCCGGCGTAATTCACCGTCACGAAGAGATAGGCCAGCGGAATCAGGCAGGTCAGCGCGTAAATCCGCTTCTTCGAGAGGCGCATGACGATGGTGGCACCGATCATCAGGCCAACCGAGGCCATCAACTGGTTCGATACGCCGAACAGGGCCCACACCGAGCTGATGTCACCGGAGAGCAGGAGGTAGCCCCACAGGACGCAGGCGATGATGCTGGCGGTGATGCCGGCCGGCAGGGAGTTGAGATTCTTCATGGCCGGGAACAGGTCGCCCAGCAGGTCCTGGATCAGGTAACGCGAGACACGGGTTCCGGAATCGACGGCAGTCAGGATGAAGACGGCTTCGAACATGATGACGAACTGGAAGAAATACGCTGCCAGGTCGGAAAACCACGAGATCTTGGTGAAGATATAGGTCATGCCGACCGCCAGGGTCACTGCACCGCCGGTACGGCCATAAAGATCGAGGCCCATCTTTTCGCTCAATTCGGGCAGATCCACAACCTGCATACCCAGGGTCTTGAAGACTTCGGGCGTCGAGTTGATGGCGAAGTAATCGGCCGGATGCAGCGAGGTCGCGGCGATCATTGCCATGACGGCAACCATGCACTCAGCCAACATGGCACCAAAAGCAACCGGGCGAATGTCGGTCCATTTATCAACCAGCTTCGGCGTCGTTCCGGAACCGATGAAAGCATGGAAACCGGAGATGGCACCGCAGGCGATGGTGATCGAAATGAACGGCCAAACCGAACCCTTGAGGATCGGGCCACCGCCATGAATGAACTCGGTCAGCGCCGGGAACTGGATGGTCGGATTGATGAAGACAACACCGACGACCAGGGCAGCAAAAACGCCGATTTTCATGAAGCTGGAGAGGTAGCCGCGCGGCGTCAGCAGCATCCACACCGGCAAAGCGGTCGCGAAGAAGGCGTAGATCGGCAGCAGCCAACACACGGTCGTCTTGTGCAGCGTCAGCCAGTCGCCAAGAGCGGTCCCCTGCAAATGCGGGCCGGCCGCCACTGAAGCAACCACGGCGGCAACGCCGAGGTAGGTAGCCCACTTCGACGAGCCGAAGAAACGCTCATACAAGCCGAGGGCAATGGCGATCGGCACGGTCATGAAGACCGCGAAGGTTCCCCAGGCATTGCGCTCCAGTGCGTGCACCACGACGATGGACAAGCCGGCCATCGTGATGGTGATGATGAACAGCATCGCCAGGCCGGTACTCCAGCCGGCCACCGGTCCGAGTTCGGCCTTGGCCACTTCCGACAGCGATTTGCCCTGATGCTTCATGGACGCGAAGAGCACGACCGTATCGTGCACCGCGCCGCCGATCACGGCCCCGACCAGCAACCAGATGAACCCGGGCAGATAGCCGAATTGCGCCGCGAGAACCGGACCTACCAGCGGCCCCGCAGCGGCAATGGCTGCAAAGTGCTGCCCGGCGTTAACCCACTTTTTGGTGGGGACGTAGTTTTTCCCATCCTGCAATACGTGCGACGGTGTTACTTCGTTGTCATCCGCAGCCAAAACCTTGTTGACGAAGAATATCCCGTAAAAGCGATACGCCAGCGCAAGGACACAGACTGTGACGATGACAAAATAGATCGCTTGGTCCATTTTAATCTCCTCAATATGTCGTGAACAGTTATTCACAAGCGACATACTAGGAGTCGAAAAATCACCCTTTCCGGTTTTCGGGAGAACGGTAATTAATCGGGAGCCAACGGCAAAATTCCGCATCCGAAAGGCGCCATACTTTTCGCCGCCTCAAGCTACTCCTGACGCGGAATGTCTCGCGCCCTTCACCATCTTTTACATGAAACAGCCGCTCAAGCTTGACTACTTGTGGGCGGCTCTGTGTATCCTAGGCGCCGTTTACTTCGTCTTCAGGACCTGAATGTCTACTCAAGTCGTCACCCGCCGCCTGACCCAGGGCGACCTCGCCAAGCTTTATGCGGCTGGCGAGAAGATCGTCATGTTCACCGCCTACGATGCCAGCTTCGCCCGCCTGCTCGACGGCGCCGGCGTCGAGTCCCTGTTGATCGGCGACTCGCTGGGCAACGTGATCCAGGGGCACGACACCACGCTGCCGGTCACCGTCGCCGACATCGCCTACCACACGGCCGCCGTCAAACGCGGCTCTGACCGCGCTTTCATCATTGCCGACATGCCCTTCGGCAGCTACCAGGAATCGCCGGAACAGGCTTTCCGCAACGCCGTCACGCTGATGGCGGCCGGCGCCCAAATGGTCAAGCTGGAGGGCGGCGGCGATATGGCGAAGACTGTCAAATTCCTCGTCGACCGCGGCATCCCCGTCTGCGGCCATCTCGGCCTGACGCCGCAATCCGTGCACGTCATGGGCGGCTACAAGGTCCAGGGCAAGGGCGAAGCCGCCGCCCAGCGCCTGAAGGACGATGCGCTGGCGCTGCAGGAAGCCGGCGCGACCATGATCGTCCTTGAAGCGATTCCCGCCGTATTGGCCGCCGAAGTGACGGCCATGCTGCACATCATCACCATCGGCATCGGCGCCGGCAAGGATTGCTCGGGCCAGGTGCTCGTCGTGCACGACGCCTTCGACATCCCGCCCGGCAAGAAAGCCAAGTTCGTCCGCAATTTCATGGAAGGCGCTTCGTCCGTCCATGACGCAGCCTGCCGTGCCGTCGCGGCCGTCAAGGATGGCACCTACCCCGGCCCGGAACACACCTACGCGGCCTGATCCCGGATAGCCGGGCACCAGACCCGGCCTTTCGACGCAAGAGACCTCAACATGCACATTCATTCCAGCATCGCCGACCTGCGTTCGGCCTTGAAGAACCGCGGCCGCATCGTTTTCGTGCCGACCATGGGCAACCTGCACGCCGGCCACATCAGCCTGATGGAACAGGCCCGCGCCCACGGCGACACGGTCGTCGCCTCGATCTTCGTCAACCGACTGCAATTTGGCCCGAACGAGGACTTCGACAAGTACCCGCGCACCTTCCAGGCCGACTGCGACAAGCTGGCCGCCGCCGGCGTCGACGTGCTGTTTGCGCCGACCGAAGCCGATCTCTATCCGGAACCGCAAGAGTACGTCGTCGAACCGCCGGCCATCCAGCACGTGCTCGACGGCGAATTCCGTCCGGGTCATTTCCGTGGCGTCGCCACCGTGGTACTCAAGCTGTTCAACATCGTCCGGCCTGACACCGCGCTGTTCGGCAAGAAGGACTACCAGCAGCTGATGGTCATCCGCAACATGACCCGCCAACTGGCCTTGCCGATCGACATCATCGGCGGCGAAACGGTCCGCGCTGCCGACGGACTGGCCCTGTCGTCGCGCAATGGCTACCTCAGCGACGCCGAGCGTGCCGAAGCGCCGCGCCTGTATCGTCTGCTGAATGAAATCCGCGAGGCAGTGCGCCACGGTGAAACCGATACCGGCAAACTGGAGCGATCTGCCGTTGCTGCGCTCGATGCGGCCGGCTGGAAGACCGACTATGTTGCCATCCGACAACAGTCGGACCTGGCTGTCCCCAAAGGCGTAAACGCCCCGCTGGTGGTGCTTGCCGCCAGCCGCCTGGGAGGCACCCGGCTCATTGATAACATTGAGATTTGATGCGGGCTGAATATCCATAATTATGCCCGTTGACAGAGGGGCTATTGTCGTTACAATGCGCTTCCCCCAACCTTCTGGATGAGTGAAACCATGCAGAGAACGATGCTGAAATCCAAGTTGCACCGCGTGACGGCGACCCATGCCGACCTGCACTACGAGGGTTCCTGCGCCATTGATGAAGACCTGCTCGAAGCGGCCAACATCAAGGAATACGAACAGATCGACATCTGGAACGTAAATAACGGTGAGCGTTTCACGACCTACGCCATTCGCGCCGAGCGCGGATCGGGCGTCATCTCGGTCAATGGTTCCGCAGCCCGCCGCGCTGCCCCGGGCGACATCCTGATCATCGCCACTTTCGCCGTGTACAACGAAGTCGAACTGGCCAAGCATGAGCCGGACCTAATCTACGTCGATTCGCAGAACCGCATCGTACGTCGCGGGCACAAGATTCCGGTCCAGGCCGCCGCCTGATCGCGAATTTATTCACGCCCCAGAGAAAACCCGCCGCATGGCGGGTTTTTCTTTTCTGTACAATGCCCTACAAAAATTTACACACCAAAGTTGGAGACAAACAATGGGCGTTGTTTTCGCAAAGACCCAAAAAGGGCATGACGAAATCGCCACGAAGGCCGGAGGGCTGTCGCCGCGCGTGCGACGAATCCTGATCTTCGTCGATGGGAAGCGGTCAGTCGAGGAGTTGCGCAGCATGCTCCTTGCCGATGACCTCCAGCACACGCTGGGCATGCTCGAGGAAGAAGGCTATATCGAGTTCCACGATCTGAAAGCCTCCCCGCAGGCAGCCACATCGCCGGTGCCGGCCGCACTGCCGTCGATCACGGCCTTCGGCGACCTACCGGCCGAGCCGGACCCTGTTCGTCTGCAGATGGCGCGCAATTTCATGACCAATACGCTCAATGCCTTCGTCGGTTCGCTGGGTACCAGCGGCCTGCTCGACCGCATCGACAAGAGCGATGGCCACCAGGCACTGCGCGACCTGTACGACGAGTGGTATCACGCCATCGTGATGTCGCGCGACGGCAAGCGCGAAGCCGAGTCGCTGCGCGCCAAGCTGCTCAACGTCATCTAGACGCCAGCTACCCCCGAAAAAAAAGGCAGCCGAGGCTGCCTTTCCGTGTTCGCTCAGCTTTCCGTCGTAGCAGCGGCTTTCGGCTTGCGCGGCCGCGCCGGTCGCTTGGCCTTGGCCGGCTTGCCTTCGTCGGCAGCCTCTACAGGCTGCGCTGCCTCGGCCGGGGCATCGGCCGCTTCGGATGAGGCGCTCTTGCGCGGGCGACGGCCAGCGCGGCTCGGCTTGCTTTCCGCCTCGGGTGTGGCGACCTCGGGTGCGGGCATCGCCTCCGCCACCGCTGCCGGCTCGGCCGCTTTCGCTTGCTCCTTGTTCCGGCCACCGCGACCGCGCCGGGTATCGCGACGTGGCTTGGTATCGACGGCATCGGTTGCCGGAACGACTACGGCTGCGGGCGCTGCGTCGACAGCCGGCTCGGGCTCGCTGACAGGAGCGGCAACGGAAGCGGGCTCGATCGCCGCTTCGCTGGCCGGCGCACGTTCGCGATCCCGGCCGTTGCGCCCGCGGCGTCCGCCCCGGCGGCGCTGGCCGCCGCCGGCCTCCGCTTCGGAAGCAGGGCCTTCGGTTTGCACCGGTGGCTCTTCGGTGGCTTCAACCACAACCGGCTCGACGGAGGCCGTTTCCACCGATACGTCGCCTTCGATGGCCACTGCCGGCCGCACCGGCGCCCGGAAGACGAAGGCGCCCTTCTCGTCGCGTCCAAAACCGAGCAGGCCACGGCTTGCCGCCTCTTCCAGCAGATTACCGAAGCTGCGGAAACCGTAGTAGCTCTCGTTGAATCCCGGATTGCGGCGCTTGACCACTTCCTTGAGCACGGACGCCCAGATGCGTTCGCTCTCGCCACGGTCGGCAATGAGATCGACAAAGGTTGTCGTCACCAGCTCGACGGCCTTGGCCTTGCGCTCCTCCTGCTTTTCGCGGCGCTTGGCTTCCTCCTCCGGCGAACGCTTCTCGCGCTCGCGGCGCTGGCCGCCACGGCTGGCCTCGCGGTCGCGGACCAGGTCGTCGTAATAGATGAATTCGTCGCAATTGGTGATCAGCAGATCGGAGCAGCTTTGCTTGACGCCGACGCCGATGACTTTCTTGGCGTTCTCGCGCAGCTTGGAGACCAGCGGCGAGAAGTCGGAATCGCCGGAAATGATGACAAAGGTATCGACGTGCGACTTGGTATAGCACAGGTCGAGCGCATCGACGACCATGCGGATGTCGGCCGAATTCTTGCCCGACTGGCGGACGTGCGGGATTTCGATCAGTTCGAAATTGGCCTCGTGCATCGCGGCCTTGAACCCCTTGTAGCGCTCCCAGTCGCAGTAGGCCTTCTTGACGACGATGCTGCCCTTGGCGAGCAGGCGCTCGAGCACGGGGCGGATGTCGAATTTTTCGTATTGTGCGTCGCGCACGCCGAGGGCAATGTTCTCGAAATCACAGAAGAGCGCCATGCTGGCGGTGTCGTTGGATGCGGCCATGAAATGCTTTCAACTTGAGGAGGACGAAGTATACCGCCGATGGCCCTCCCGGCAGCGTGGAATACCCTGCCACGATGCGGAACAAGAGCCCATTCCAACGGCAAGTTTCGGGCGTATGATGAAGTTGCTGCAACGCAGCACCCGCAGCACTGCAGCAAGCCGGCGGAGAACCGGCAACCGTCTCAGGGGTTTCGCATGAACAGCATGCTCACCATTGACGGCAATGAAGCCGTCGCCAACGTGGCCTACCGCGTTTCCGAAGTGATCGCCATTTACCCGATCACACCCTCGTCCGGCATGGGCGAACTCTCCGACGAATGGGCCGCCCAGGGCCGCAGGAACCTCTGGGGCACCGTCCCCACCGTCGTCGAGTTGCAATCCGAAGGCGGCGCCGCCGGCGCCGTCCATGGCGCGCTGCAGACCGGCGCCCTGGCCACTACCTTCACGGCATCGCAAGGCCTGCTGTCGATGATTCCCAACATGTACAAGATCGCCGGCGAACTGACGCCGACGGTTTTCCATGTCGCCGCCCGCGCCGTGGCCACGCATGCGCTGTCCATCTTCGGCGACCATTCCGACGCGATGGCGACGCGCGGCACCGGCTTCGCGCTGCTCGCCTCGAATTCGGTACAGGAAGCGCAGGACATGGCAGCCATCGCCTCGGCTGCCACGCTGGCCGGGCGCATCCCGGTGCTCCACTTCTTCGACGGCTTCCGCACCTCGCACGAAGTCGCCAAGATCGCGCCGCTGGCGGATGACACGCTCAAGGCCCTGTTCGAGCCATCGCAGATCGACGCCCAGCGTCGCCGTGCCCTGTCGCCGGAACATCCGGTGCTACGCGGCACGGCGCAGAACCCGGATACCTTCTTCCAGTGCCGCGAGGCGCAGAATCCATGGTTCGACGCCTTCCCCGGCATCGTGCAGCAGACCATGGACCGCTTCGCCGGGCTGACCGGGCGCACCTATCGGTTGTTCGATTACGTCGGTGCGCCGGATGCCGGGCGCGTCATCGTCATCATGGGTTCGGGCGCCGAAACCGTTGAGGAAACCGTCGACGACATGAATCGGCGCGGCGAAAAGGTCGGCCTGCTCAAGGTCCGCCTCTATCGGCCGTGGGCGCCGGAGGCCCTGCTCGCCGCCCTGCCGCCCTCGGTCTTCGCCGTCGCCGTGCTCGACCGCTGCAAGGAGGCCGGCGCCGACGGCGAACCGCTGTTCAAGGACGTGCTGGTTGCGCTGGCCGAGGATGCGGCTGGCGAGACACCCCACTTCGGGCGCATGCCGAAAGTGATCGGCGGCCGCTATGGGCTGGGCTCCAAGGAGTTCACGCCGGCCATGGTCGTTTCCATCTACGCCGCCTGTGCGCTAGCCTCGCCGAAGCGCCGTTTCACGGTCGGCATCGATGACGACGTCAGCCACCTGTCGCTGACTGTTGATCCGAGCTTTCGCACCATGGCCGCCCGCGAGCATTTCGCCGCCGTCTTCTACGGTCTCGGCTCGGATGGCACGGTGTCGGCGAACAAAAATTCGATCAAGATCATCGGCGACGAAACCGAACGCTACGCGCAGGGCTATTTCGTCTACGACTCCAAGAAGTCCGGCGCGATGACCGTATCGCACCTGCGTTTCGGGCCGCAGCCGATCCGCTCGGCCTACCTGACCGCTGACGGGGACGCACGCTTCGTCGCCTGCCATCAGGCGCACTTTCTCGAACAGCATGATCTGTTGGCGCACGCCGCGCCGGAAGCCGTCTTCCTGCTCAACACCGACGTACCGCCCGAGCAAGTCTGGGATCGTCTGCCGGCCCGCATCCAGCAGCAGATGATCGCCAAGCGCATCCGCTTCTACGTGATCGACGCCTACAAGGTGGCGCAGGAAGCCGACATGGGGCGGCGCATCAATACCGTGATGCAGACCTGCTTCTTCGCCATTTCCGGCATCCTTCCCCAGGAACAGGCCATTGCCGCGATCAAGCACGCCGTCGAAAAAACCTATGGCCGCAAGGGCCGACGTATCGCCGAGTTCAATTACCGCGCCATCGACAGGACCGTCGCCTGCCTGCATCGCGTAGCACTGCCCGAGCCAGCCAGCCCGGCAGCTGAGCCCGCCAGGGGAAAGGCCGCCGACGATTTCATCCACCGCGTCACACTGCCGCTGATCGCCGGCCACGGCGACCGGCTGCCGGTTTCGCTGTTCCCGGTGGACGGAACCTGGCCGACCGGTACCGCACGCCACGAAAAGCGCAATTTGGCGCTGGAAATCCCGGTCTGGGACGAAACATTGTGCACGCAATGCGGCAAGTGCGTTTTCGTCTGTCCGCATTCGGCGATTCGCGCCAAGGTTTTCACCGCCGACCGGACGACCGGTGCACCGCCCAGCTTCAAGCACGTTCCCGCACGCAGCAAGGACTACCCGGCCGGCACCCGCATGAGCTACCAAGTGGCCCCCGAGGATTGCACCGGCTGCACGCTGTGCGTCGAGGCCTGCCCGATCCGCGACAAGTCGAACATCGCGCACAAGGCGCTCAACATGGCCGCCCAGCCCCCCTTGCGCGCCGCCGAGGTCGCCAACTGGGAATTCTTCCTCACCCTGCCCGACCTCGAGCGACAGATCGCCAAACGCACTGCCCTGCCCGGCGCCATGCAGCTGCAACCGCTGTTCGAGTTCTCCGGCGCCTGCGTCGGCTGCGGCGAGACACCGTACATCCGGCTGGCCACGCAGCTGTTCGGCGACCGGATGCTGGTCGCCAACGCCACCGGCTGCTCGTCGATCTACGGCGGCAACCTGCCGACCACGCCGTATTGCAAGGACGCCGACGGCCGCGGCCCGGCGTGGAGCAACTCGCTGTTCGAAGACAACGCCGAGTTCGGCCTCGGCATGCGCCTGGCCACCGACAAGCTGGCCGATGCGGCACGCACGCAATTGCAGGCGCTGGCGCCGCAACTCGATCCGGCGCTGGTGAGCGCGCTTCTCGACACCGAGCAGCGCAGCGAAGCCGGCATCCACGCACAGCGCGAACGGGTCGCCGAACTGCTCGCCGCGCTGCAGACCATCGCCACGCCCGAGGCGACCCAACTGGCCGCGCTGGCGGAATACCTGGTCCGGCGCAGCGTGTGGATCATCGGCGGCGACGGCTGGGCCTACGACATCGGCTTCGGCGGTCTCGACCATGTGCTGGCTTCCGGCCAGGATGTAAATATCCTCGTGCTCGACACCGAGGTCTATTCCAACACCGGCGGCCAGAACTCCAAGGCAACGCCGCTCGGAGCGGTCGCCAAGTTCGCTGCCGGCGGCAAGCCGAACCGCAAGAAGGATCTGGCGCGCATCGCCATGGACTACGAAAACGTCTTCGTCGCCCAGGTCGCCTACGGCGCCAAGGATGTACACACGCTGAAGGCTTTCCTCGATGCCGAAAGCTACCCCGGCGTATCGATCATCATCGCCTACAGCCCCTGCATCGCCCATGGCGTCGATCTGTCCTGCAACCTGCGCCAGCAGGATCTGGCGGTGAAGTCCGGCCACTGGCCCCTGCTCCGCTACGACCCGCGTCTGCGCCAACAAGGGCGCAACCCGCTGTCGGTGGATAGCGCGGCGCCGTCAATTCCGTATCGCGACTTTGCCCAGCACGAAGCCCGTTTCACGGTGCTGGAGCGGCTGCGCCCGGAGGCGGCCGAGCGCTTGATGAACGAAGCCGAAACGGTAGCCCGCAACCGCCACCGGGAATATGCCGACCTCGCCGCACTGGCGCTGCCCGGTGCCGAAAAGCCTGCCACGGAGGAGAACAAGAATGCCTGACCTGAGCACCCGATACCTCGGCCTGCACCTGAAGAACCCGATCGTTCCATCCTCCACGCCACTGACGCGCGATGCGGCCGCGCCGCTCCATTTGGAGGATGCAGGCGCCGCCGCCATCGTCATGCACTCGCTGTTCGAGGAGGATGTGCGCAACGACGAAAGGATGATCGACCGCTTCCTGATCCACCCGGAACCCTCCGGCGAAGCGAGCGGCCACTTACCTGGCCGCCAGGACTACGAAAGCAAGCTCGACCGTTATCTGGCGCAGATCGGCTACCTCAAGGAGCGCCTGGATATTCCGGTCATCGCCAGCCTGAACGGCGACTCGCTGTCCGGCTGGGTGGAACTCGGCCGCGAACTGGAGGCCGCCGGGGCCGACGCACTGGAGCTCAATGCCTGGCATCTGCCGGGAACGGTGTTCGAGACGGCCGGCGGCGTTGAGGACCGCTACATCGCCTTGCTCGCCGAGTTGAAAGCCGTCGTCCGGATACCCGTCTGCCTCAAGCTCTCGCCTTTCTTCTCGGCCCTGCCCAATTTCGTCCGCCGCGCGGAAAAGGCCGGAGTCGCCGGCGTCTCGCTGTTCAACCGCTTTTTCCAGCCGGACATCGACCTGGCCAGCCTGACGGTAGTCGACCGGGTCCAGCTATCGACCTCGGCCGACAGTTTGCTGGCCATGCGCTGGATCGCCATCCTGCGCGGCCAGACGCCGATCACGCTGGCTGCGTCGGGCGGCATCCACAACGCAGCCGACACGCTGAAGATGCTATTCGCCGGTGCCGATGTCACCCACGTGGCGAGCGGCATCCTGCTCAAAGGCCCGACGCTGATCGGGCAGATGCTGAAGGACATCGAACGCTGGCTCGCCGAGCATGACTACGATTCGGTCGCGCAACTCCAGGGATCGATGAGCCAGCGCAATCACCCCAATCCTTCGGCCTATGCGCGGAGCGCCTATCTAAACGCCATCGACAGCTTCACGCCGCCCGCCGGAGTCCGCTACTGAGCAGGATTTAGACACATTCTTGCCGCATTTTTAGCAGGCATCAAAGCAGCAAGTCACTCCCCCACCTACCATCGACCCGCCAAACAATTTCCGAAAGGGGGAAAGACAATGAGTGGCGCTTTCACTAAGTCGATGGCGCGGAACATTTTCTACGGGGGGACGATTTTCTTCTTCCTGTTGTTCCTAGCGCTGTCATTCGATACTCATTCGCAACTGCCGAAGCGCGACATGCGGGCCAACATCACGCCGCAAATCGCCGAAGGCAAGAAGCTGTGGGAAGTTAACAACTGCATCGGCTGCCACACCCTGATGGGTGAAGGTGCCTACTTCGCTCCGGAACTGGGCAACGTCGTCGTCCGCTATGGCGACGAAGGCGTCAAGGCATTCATCAAGAGCCGTCCGAAGGAAGGCATCCCGGGCCGCCGCAGCATGCCGCAGTTCAATTTCACCGACGAGCAGCTGGACGCCATCGTGGCCTTCCTGAAGCACGTCAATTCGATCAACGACGCAAACTGGCCGCCTAACAGCCAGGGCTGATCGAGAGGAGAACTGAACATGCAATTTAAATCCCAAGCGGTTGCAAAACCCTATTTCATCGCGGCTATCGGCCTGTTTGTCGGTCAAATCCTGTTCGGCCTGATCCTTGGCCTGCAGTATGTGCTCGGCGACTTCCTGTTCCCCGCCATTCCGTTCAACGTGGCCCGCATGGTCCACACCAACCTGCTGATCGTGTGGCTGCTGTTCGGCTTCATGGGCGGCGCGTACTACATGATCCCGGAAGAATCCGAGACCGAACTGTTCAGCCCCAAGCTGGCGCTGGCCATGTTCTGGATCTTCCTGGTCGCCGGCGCGCTGACCATCGTCGGTTACCTGGCGGTTCCGTACGCCACGCTGGCCGAACTGACCGGCAACAACCTGCTCGAAACGATGGGTCGCGAGTTCCTCGAACAGCCGCTGCCGACCAAGCTCGGTATCGTGGTCGTCGCGCTGGCCTTCCTGTTCAACATCACCCTGACGGTGCTGAAGGGCAAGAAGACCTCCATCTCGATCGTGCTGCTGCTCGGCTTGTGGGGCCTCGCCGTCTTCTTCCTATTCTCCTTCTACAACCCGGTGAACGTCGTTCTCGACAAGTTCTTCTGGTGGTGGACGGTGCACCTCTGGGTGGAAGGCGTATGGGAACTGATCCTCGGTTCGTTCCTGGCCTTCGTGCTGATCAAGACGACCGGTGTTGACCGTGAAGTGATCGAAAAGTGGCTGTACGTCATCGTCACCCTGACGCTGATCACCGGCATCATCGGTACGGGTCACCACTACTTCTGGATCGGTACGCCGGAATACTGGCAGTGGTGGGGTTCCATCTTCTCCGCACTGGAACCGATCCCGTTCTTCGCCATGACCGTCTTCGCCTTCAACATGGTGAACCGTCGTCGTCGCGAGCACCCGAACAAGGCCGCCGTCCTGTGGGCCCTGGGTACCGGTGTGATGGCTTTCCTGGGTGCTGGCGTGTGGGGCTTCCTGCACACCCTGGCTCCGGTCAATTACTACACGCACGGCACGCAGATCACCGCCGCTCACGGCCACATGGCTTTCTATGGCGCCTACGCCATGGTCAACCTGATGATGATCTCCTACGCCATGCCCATCCTGCGCGGCCGTGCTGCCAACAGCAACAAGTCGCAAGTGCTGGAAATGTGGTCGTTCTGGCTGATGACCGTCGCCATCGTGTTCATCACCCTGTTCCTGACCGCCGCCGGTATCCTGCAAGTCTGGCTGCAGCGCGTCTCCGACGCTCCGCTGCCCTTCATGGTGGCCCAGGACAAGATCGCCCTGTTCTACTGGATGCGTGAATGGGCAGGCGTTGCCTTCCTGATCGGCCTGATTGTCTACATCGCCAGCTTCTTCGTCGGCGGTGACGAGAAGGAAGCCGCGTAAGCGACGATACCTCCAGGTAGCACCCCAAAGGCGCGGCTCTTCGGACCGCGCCTTTTTTCTTTGGGCCATATCAAGGTTTGGCCCGGCAGCGGCGGCTACGATGGCGGCCATGACGAATACACAGGCAGCATCCCCTCCCGAGGCTCCACCCGGCCGCCGCCTGCCCGGCGACCTGGCCATCTGGTTCTTCATCCTGGCCGAGATGCTGGCTTTCGCCGTGTTCTTCGCTGCCTATGCCTTCGCCCGGGCCAGCAATGTCGAGGAGTTCAACCTCTACCAGCACACCCTGGACCGCAACCTCGGTGCGCTGAACACCTTCCTGCTGATCACCGGCTCGTGGTTCGTCGTGCTCGCCGTGCAGGCAGCGCACAAGGACAACCGGGGGGCCATCGCACGCAATCTCCTGCTCGGCTGGCTGTGCGGCGGCGGTTTCCTGGTCGTCAAGGTCATCGAATATGCCGCCAAGTTCGGGGCCGGCATTTCGATGTCGACCAACACCTTCTACATGTTCTATATCTCGCTGACCTTCTTCCACTTCATGCACGTCATCCTCGGCATGGTCATCCTGACCGTACTCTGGGTGCAGGCACGCAAGGGCGTCTATGGCAGCCACGACGCGCACGGCCTGGAAAGCGGCGCCGCTTATTGGCACATGGTTGATCTGCTGTGGATCGTGCTTTTCCCGCTCGTTTATGTGATGCGCTGACATGGAACTGCTCAAGAACCCCGCCCATCGCGCCTGGATCATCCTGATGGTCGCCACCGTCGTCACCTGGTACCTGGGTGAAGTCGGAGCCGCCGGGACTGCGTCGATCATCGCCATGCTGCTCATTGCCTTCGTCAAGGGCCGACTGGTCATCCTCGATTTCATGGAGCTTCGCGAAGCACCGCGGATGTGGCGCATCCTGCTCGAAGGCTGGCTTATACTCGTCTCCAGCTTGATTCTGCTTGCTTACTGGATTTCCCTCAAATGACCGAACTGCCCTTCTACGAACCTTCCGGCAACGAAATTTCCCTGTTCGAACACGCCTTCAACCAGCACCTGCCGCTGCTCATCAAGGGCCCGACCGGCTGCGGCAAGACGCGCTTCGTCGCCCACATGGCGGCGCGCCTGAAGCTGCCGCTGTACACCGTGGCCTGCCACGACGACCTGACCGCCGCCGACCTGGTCGGCCGCCACCTGATTTCCGACAAGGGCACCTACTGGAGCGACGGCCCGCTGACCCGCGCCGTACGCGAAGGCGGCATCTGCTATCTCGACGAAGTGGTCGAAGCACGCAAGGACACGACCGTCGTACTGCACCCGCTGGCCGACGACCGCCGCATCCTGCCCATTGACCGTACCGGCGAGACGCTGGAAGCGCCGCCCAACTTCATGCTGGTGGTGTCGTACAACCCGGGCTACCAGAACCTGCTCAAGGGCCTGAAACCCTCGACCCGCCAGCGTTTCGTGTCGATGAGCTTCGATTTCCCGAGCGCCGAGCGCGAAACCTCGATCCTGATCGGCGAAACCGGTTGCGACGCCGATCTGGCCAAGCGCCTGGTTGGCATCGCCAAGGCTTTCCGCGCCCTCAAGGACCGTGATCTGGAAGAAGTCGCCAGCACCCGCCTGCTGGTCTATGCCGCGACGCTGATCAAGTCCGGCTTCGATGTCTCCGCCGCCTGCCGCGCCGCGCTGGTTGAAACACTGACCGACGAGCCGGAGACGGTCGAGGCGCTGATGGAAATCGTCAATGCCACGTTCGGACGCTGATACCGGTTTCGAGGAGCGGATTCCCGGCCAGAACCTGGCCGTGATCGCCGAGTCGCTGTTCCTCGGCAACCTGCTGGTCGCGCCCGGTGTTTGCTTCGCCATCCTGCTCTGGCTGTGGATGCGCAACAAGGATGACGCCCCGGCCCTGGCCCGCCATCACCTCAAGCAGGCCACCTACGTCAGCCTGTGGGGCGGCCTGCTGATCGTCACGCTGAGCGCGCTGTTCATCGCCTTTGGCGGTTTGCAGTGGGAATGGACGTGGGTGCTGGTGATCATGTATTTCACCTGCATCCACTCGACACTGGTCTGCTTTGGCGCCTATGCACTCTCCAAGGCACTGGCCGGCCAATTCTGGTGCTATCCACTGATCGGCCTGGCCATCGACCACGACCCGGCATGAAGAAGCCAGCCTTGCAACGCGCCCGGCTGCTGGCGCAGATGGGCTTTTTCGCGCTGTTTGCCGTCACCCCGATATTCGACCTCTTTCGTTACGACCTGACGGAAAAGCACGCCTATTTCCTGACCATGCCGTGGCACCTCGGCATCGATGAGCTCATCGCCGGCACGGGCGACCCGAAAATAGCCGCCGTCAATATCATCCTCTTCCTGTTCTTACCCGTCCTCGGCACGCTCGCCCTGATCATCGGCGTCGCCTGGAAATGGGGGCGCCTGTACTGCGGTTGGCTGTGCCCGCATTTTTCCGTAGTCGAAACCATCAACCGCCTGATGCTGTTTGCTACAGGCAAGCATTCAGTCTGGGACAAAAAGCAGACCCCACCCTGGGAACCAGACGGTACGCCGATGCCACGCGACTGGCGCTACTGGTTCGCCGTCGTGCCGGCGGCAATCGGCTTCGCCTTCGCCTGGGCCGTCGTCGGCCTGACCTACCTGATGCCGCCCTTTCAGGTCTATGGTGGTCTGCTGAATTTCACGCTTTTGCGCGGCGAGGTGATATTCCTGTGCGCAGCGACAACAGTCCTGACTCTGGAATTTCTCTTCGCTCGCCACCTGTTTTGCCGATTCGGCTGCGCCATCGGGATTTTCCAGAGTTTTGCGTGGATCGTGAACAAGAAGGCGATGGTCGTCGGCTTCGACCGTCAACGCATCACCGATTGCGCCAACTGCATGAAGGGCTGCGGCACGGCAGCCAATACCACGCTGGCCCGCCAGGGCCTTCACGCGATCAAGGATGCGGAGCCTGGTCCGCCTTCCGGCAGCGCCTGCGATGCGGTCTGTCCCATGCGTCTGAAGCCACGTAACGTCAAGCGCTGGATGTTCGCCTGCACGCAATGCGGTCAATGCATTTCGGCCTGTGCAACGACCAATCGCGACAACCCTAAAGGCCAATTGCTGCGCTGGGTGAGCAACGATGCGGCACGGCGCAACGAGGCCGGTTTTTCAGCCCTATCAAATACAGACGAGGATGCTGGAGGCAAAATGGAGCAACCTACTTCGCAATGATTGAAACATGAAAGCTTGTCTTTACGCCGCTGGTGGTGTTGCTCATCCTCATGATAGTACCCGCCATCACTCCGGTTCGCGCCTAGCCAACGACGCATATCCGGCGCTTTCATCTTGCTCCAAGCATCGCGAAACAGGTCGCTGACATGGAAGAATTCATCGGCAAAATCTGGCATAACTGGGTGACCAAGGCCGCCGGGGGACATTACCCGCAAGCCGCGGTCAAACTGGTTGATGTCGAAAAGACGGCGGGCATCCTGTTCCGCGCTTTCGGCGGCGACCCGGGGCTCAAGGTCGCGGCTGCGACGGCCGAGCAGCACGGTGCCCGCCGACGCTGGCTGGAGCGCCTCGCCGGCAGTAACGAAAAAATCACCCAGGGCCGACGCGATGCCGAAACCTTGCGCCTACCGCCCGAAATTGCCGCCTTCCCGGAAAAGTCGCTGAACCGCGACCTCTACCTCTGGCTTTCGGCCATTGCCGCCTGCGATATCGCCCAGAACCAGCCGTGGTTCCTGCGCAACCAGATTGCCGCCCAAACCACGCTGCAGCGCTACCCTGGACTGCGCCCACGCTACGAGCGGCTGGTCGAGGCGCATATCGCCGGCCGCATCCCGCCCGCCGACTTGCTGCCTGACGAGGCCGCGCAGGAAGAAGCCCTGCGCCAGGCACTGCGTACGCCGGGCAGCGTGGAAGGCCTGCCGCCGCTCAATTCAAAGAAATCCCGCCCACCGCAGCCGGTGCTGCTCTGGCTGATTGCTGCCGAGGAGCGCGTAGCCGGCCGGGTTGCCGACCCCAACGGGGAACTCCCACCGGAAGGCAGTGGCAATACCGAAGCCACTAAGGAAGCGCACAAGGCCGAGCAAGTCGATACCCCGGACAACAAGGCGCCCATGCTTGCCATGTTCCGCGCCGAAAGCCTGCCAACCTGGGCGGAATACGTGCGCGTCAACCGTGCCTTCGATGAGGATGAAGATCCGAATGCCAAGGATGCCGCCAAGGATCTCGATCAACTATCGCTGACCCGCGATGGACAGACTGCCAAATCGCGCGTCAAGTTCGACCTTGACCTGCCTTCGGCCGCCGAGGACGACACGCCAATCGGCCCGGGCATCGCCCTTCCGGAATGGGACTACCGCAAATCGCTGATGCAGGAGAAGCATTGCCTGATCCAGCCGATGATCGCCCACGATGCCGAACCCGCCGCCTTGCCGCAGGAACTGGCAGCGACGGCGAAGAAGCTGCGCGGCCAGTTTGCCGCCCTCGCCCCGCAACGGCGCTGGCTGAAGGGGCAACCCGACGGCCCGGAACTTGATGTCGATGCCTGCGTGCGCAACCATGCGGACCGCGCTTCGGGGCATACGCCGGAATCCGGCGGCTATCTCGCCCAAGCCCGATGCGAACGCGACCTGGCCTGCCTGCTGCTTGCTGACCTGTCGATGTCCACCGATGCGCCGATCTCGGACAGTCACCGCATCGTCGACGTCATTCGCGATTCGCTGCTGCTGTTTTCCGAGGCGCTGACCGCCACTGGCGACCGCTTCGGCATCTACGGTTTTTCCTCGCTGCGCCGCCAGAACATCCGCTTTCATCTGCTCAAGGACTTCGGCAAGCGCTACGACGCTGCGGCACGCGGTCGCATCCTGGCCATCAAGCCCGGCTACTACACCCGGATGGGTGCAGCCATCCGCCAATCGGCCAATATCCTGGCCGAACAGCCGGCCAGCCGTCGCCTGCTGCTGATCATCACCGACGGCAAACCGAATGACCTCGATCTGTACGACTCTCGCTACGGCATAGAAGACACCCGCCTGGCAGTCCACGAAGCGCGCGCCATGGGCCTGACGCCGTTCTGCGTCACCATCGACCGCGAAGCGGGCGCCTATCTGCCCTACCTCTTCGGCCCGGCCGGATTCTGCGTCATTCGCAAACCCGAGGAACTGCCACGGCGACTCCCTTTGCTGTACGTACAGCTGACTCGCCACTGAATCCATAGTCACTAAGAAGTATTGCCAAAGTATTAGCTCGGTGCCACCATCGACTGTCCTCCTTCAGGCAAGATTGATCATGCATGGAAATCACCCCATCAATATCGAAGCGCTACTGACCCACGTACCGCTGTTCAACAGCCTGGCTCCGGAAGAGATTTCGCGGATCGCCAGGAGCACGCGTGAAATCCACGCCAGCAAGGGCGACATTCTTTTTCACAAGGGCGATCCCTGCTCGGGCTTTCACCTGCTGGTCTATGGCCAGATCAAGCTGGCCTTCACGTCGCAGCAGGGCAGCGAAAAGGTCGTCGAAATCCTGACCCAGGGGCAAAGTTTCGGCGAAGCCATCATGTTCATGGACAAGCCCTACATCGTCTTCGCCCAGGCCCTGACCGACTCGTTGCTGCTGCACGTTTCCAAGGCAGCGGTCTACGAAGAACTGCAGCGCGACCACAACCTCTGCCGCAAGATGCTGGCCGGCATGGCCATGCGCCTGCACCAGCTGATGACCGACGTTGAGTCGTATTCGCTGCACTCTGGCAAGCAGCGGATCATCGGCTATCTCCTCCGCGAGCTTCCCGAAGCGGACCACGACGGCATCAACGTCGCCGTTACCCTGCCGACCAACAAGGGCGTCATCGCCTCCCGCCTTAACCTGACCCAGGAGCACTTCTCGCGCATCCTGCACGAACTGACCGAACTCGGCCTGATTGTCGTCGAGGGCCGGAAGATCCATATTCCGAGCGTGGTCAAGTTGCGCAAGCACGAGGGCTGAGTAGCGCCTTACCCGGGCGCCGAATCACGATCCGGGTTCAAAGCAAAAGGGGCAACCGAAGTTGCCCCTTTTTCATTGCTCAATGGCGAGAATCAGTCGGTAACCAACTTGTTATTGGTCAGCAGCTGCTGGATGATCTGCTGATCCGTGCCACTCAGGGCCACGCCCTGCAGCGTGATCTGCTGATCGACCTGGGCTGCGCTGTAGCCACTGGAGAACCCTCCGGTCGAACTGATCCGGACGATGGTATTCGCACCCGATGCCTCGAAATGCAGGTAGTTCGCCAGGTTGCCGACATTGGTGCCGCTGTGTAGTTCGCCGACCAACAGATCGCGCAGGTCCAGCTTGTCCCCTGCATTTTCGTTGAAATCGGTG
Source organism: Dechloromonas sp. ARDL1 (assembly GCF_051122455.1). NCBI lineage: Bacteria > Pseudomonadati > Pseudomonadota > Betaproteobacteria > Rhodocyclales > Azonexaceae > Dechloromonas > Dechloromonas sp. ARDL1. Next base: position 354,213 of record NZ_CP168939.1, on the reverse strand, counting down.
ACCACGTCGGAAGCAGGCGCACCCGGCGTTCCCCGGTCTGCCAGCACCCAGGCAAAGGTATCGGCACCGGTACCGCCGGTCAGCGTATCGTTGCCCGCGCCTCCGATCAGCACATCGTTGCCGGCACCGCCACGCAAGGTATCATTCCCGACCCCGCCATCCAGCACGTCGTTCCCGCCCGTACCCAGCGTTCCTCCCAAACGATCGTCACCTGCCCCGCCCTTGATCAGATCGTTGCCCGAGGTGCCGTCCAGCACAGTCGTATCGTTACCGGTCGTCCCCAAGATGTCGGTGTAGCCATTGACCTCGTCATACAACGTATCGGTAGACGAGAACTTCGGTCGAACCTCCAGGTTGAGCGTCTGCGATGCCGAAGTCGCCTGATCACCGTTGGCGGTTTCAGTCGCAATGGCGGTCACACCAATACTCAGGGAACCTGTAACCGAATCGGCAAACCGCAATTGCGCACTCGCCAGTTCATTGGCACTGATCGTGATCACGCCGCCAACCGCAGCATAGGTCCCCGACCCGGTAACGATGGTAGCCCCCGCCGGAACACCTGCAAAGGCAAGGCTGAGCGTCTCCGAACCATCCGTATCGACCAGCCCGGCGGTCACGTAATTCGCCAGCGCAACGGATGTAATGCCACCACCCGCGTTACCGGCACTCACCCCTTGGAAGGCAATCATCTTCAGATCATCAATAAATGCCCCACGGCCACTGGTATGGAACTGAGAGGCATCGGTCTTGATCATCACCGTGTGGTTTGCGCCATCGCCGGTAAAGCTGAAAGTCAAATTCTTCCAGTCAATCGATGACTGGGGGCTGGTGGCGGCATACTGCTGGACCAGAACACCATCAACATACATGCCAATGCGCGTGTAATCGACACCAAAGCCCGGCCGACCAGCGTAATCGAAGGACAACTCGTAGACCGTACCGGCAACCGTACTGACCGAGCGGCTGATACCCAGCGTCTGAACCAGGGCTCCGTTGTTGTCGGCATTGTTGAGTTCCAGGAAATTATTGCCATTACCCGGGGCCGCGTGCACCGTATTGTTTCCGCCGTCCTGACGCTGCTGCGAATCGCGATCGGCCCAAACCTCGAAAACGTTGGTGCCGCCGGCGAACGAATCGGGGGTCGTAACCAGCGTCCAGCCCTCAAGCGTCGTCGATGCAACCGCCTCACTCGTCGCATCGCCGTTTGCGACTGTTTCCCAACTGTTCTCAAAGACCAGCAGCGACGACGGTGCCTTGACTGTCAGCGAGGGCACATCCGCAACCGGTTGAATATTGACCTGCAGGGAGGTCGAGGCGGAGGACTGGGCGCCAGTAGAGGTTTCCGTGGCCGTCGCGGTTGCCGTCAGGGTAATCGAGCCACTGGCATGGGTTGGCGCCGTCAGCTGCAAGGCTGACAGATTCCAACTGCTGACATTGACACTGCTTGCCCCCACGCTGCCGGTAAAGCTGTGGACACCATCCGTCAGGGTATAGCCAGCCGGAACACCGCTGATTGTCGTCGAAAGGCTTTCCGATCCATCCAGATCGGTTCTCGCCGAAGTCACGTTCAAAGGAACGGCCTGATCTTCACGAACGGTTACCGTCGAGGTTGAACTGACTGTGCGCTCGAACGCGATGGAATTGATCAGATAATCATCGTTAAGCCCCGGTGCTTTGAAACGCACCTCGTCGAACATTCCACCACCTGACGGCTGTAGCAAGATCGCCGGGTCGACTCCATCCGACCCACCCTGGTAAGTATTTGAACCGATCAGTACACCATTCCTGTAAAACTCCACCAACGCCGTCTCAGCGGGAGCCTTCCAGGCAAACGAGACATCGATTGACGACACCGCATTATCGAAGCGTACGACAATCGCCTCGCTGTTGTTTCCGCCGATCTCAGCTGGAGCGCCATCGCCAGAGCCGGATGGATTCCCCGCCACTCCAAAGCCGGAAGGTGCACCGTTCATACTGATCGTTCCCGGCCCGCCTGCACTCAACGCGCTGACCTGGAAGCCGTTCGTAGTCGTTGAGATATTTCCTGCAGTAATCGACTGCACGACAAAACCGGTACCGCTCATGCTGATGAGCGGCGTATCGACGACCGGAGCAATATTGACGCTGACGGTCCCTGTCGCACTCGCACCGCTGCTGTCCGTCGCCGAAATCTGGAAGCTTGCGTAAGTGCTACGCTGATCCCCCAAGCCTGCAGTCGGGAACATGCTGCCTCCCGACTCGTTGGCATCCGGAACGAAGCGGATATATCCCGCATCAACATCCGCCTTGCTGATCGCCTGCCCGGCACTCACTGTGGTCCATGTGGAGGTTCCGGTATTGAAGCGTTGCAGCACACCATCCGTCGGCAGAACCGTGACAGTAACCGAGGTGATTGTCGGACTATCGATATCGCTGACCCCGAAATTGCTCCAATTCAGCAACAAGGCCGTGTCTTCGGTACCAGAAACAGTAGCGCCGCTCACAACCGGTGCATCGTTGACCGGGGTCATGCTCAGGGTCAGCGTCGAGGTGTCGGTACCGCCCTTGCCGTCCGAGACGGTGTAGGTGATGACCGGGATGGCACCGGTGTAGTTGGCGACCGGGACGAAGCTGTAGCTGCCGTCGGCGTTGATGGTGATGCTGCCGACGTTGGCGATGGCGACGGCGCTACCGACTGCTTGGGTGCCGCTGATGCCGGCGATGGTGTAGCCGGTGATGCTCAGGCTGTCGCCGTCAACGTCGCTGGCGTTGTTGAGCAGGTCGCCGGCCGCGCCGTTGGCGACCGTCAGCGTCGTGTCTTCGGTGACCGTGTTGGTTTCGTTGCCGTCGACCGGTGCATCGTTGACCGGGGTCATGCTCAGGGTCAGCGTCGAGGTGTCGGTACCGCCCTTGCCGTCCGAGACGGTGTAGGTGATGACCGGGATGGCACCGGTGTAGTTGGCGACCGGGACGAAGCTGTAGCTGCCGTCGGCGTTGATGGTGATGCTGCCGACGTTGGCGATGGCGACGGCGCTACCGACTGCTTGGGTGCCGCTGATGCCGGCGATGGTGTAGCCGGTGATGCTCAGGCTGTCGCCGTCAACGTCGCTGGCGTTGTTGAGCAGGTCGCCGGCCGCGCCGTTGGCGACCGTCAGCGTCGTGTCTTCGGTGACCGTGTTGGTTTCGTTGCCGTCGACCGGTGCATCGTTGACCGGGGTCATGCTCAGGGTCAGCGTCGAGGTGTCGGTACCGCCCTTGCCGTCCGAGACGGTGTAGGTGATGACCGGGATGGCACCGGTGTAGTTGGCGACCGGGACGAAGCTGTAGCTGCCGTCGGCGTTGATGGTGATGCTGCCGACGTTGGCGATGGCGACGGCGCTGCCGACTGCTTGCGTGCCGCTGATGCCGGCGATGGTGTAGCCGGTGATGCTCAGGCTGTCGCCGTCAACGTCGCTGGCGTTGTTGAGCAGGTCGCCGGCCGCGCCGTTGGCAACCGTCAGCGTCGTGTCTTCGGTGACCGTGTTGGTTTCGTTGCCGTCAATCGGGGCATCGTTTTTACCGTTGATGGTGATGGTCAGCGTCGCGGTCGTCGTGCTGCCGTCGCCGTCGGTCAGGGTGTAGGTGAAGCTGTCGGTCAGCGGCGTCGAGTTGTCGTTGAGCGCATTGACCGTCGGGTTGGCGTTGTTCAGCGTGTAGGTGTAGCTGCCGTCCGCGTTCAGCACCAGCGTGCCGTAGCCGTTGGCGCTGACGAAGGTCCCCGCCGTCACCGGCGTGGCGTTGCTGTCGGCACCGACCGCATCGTTCGGCAGGACGTTGCCGCTTACCGTGTTCGGGCTGCTGTCTTCGGTGATGGTGTTGACGTCGGCGACCGCCACCGGCTTCGAGTCGGTGATGGTGATGCCCAGCGTGCCCGCGTTCGACACGCCGTTGGCGTCGGTCAGGGTCAGCGGGAAGTTGGCCAGGACGTTGGCGTTGCTGCTGTGCACGACCGGGTCGAAGGTGTAGCTGACGACGCCGGTGCCAGCGTTGTACCCGGTCAGTCGCAGGGTGCCGTCGGCGGTGGTGATGCTCACCGGGGTGCTACCCAGGGCGTTGAGTTGGGCCAGGGTCAGGACCGTGCCGCCAACGTTCAGGCTGGCGATGCCGGCTTGCGCGCTGATCGTGAAGCTGCCGGCCATCGCGCCGTCGGTTTCGGCAACGGTGAGTTGGCCCGGGGTGACGCCGTTCGCATCCGGTACCGTGATCACCGGCGTGCCGTCGGTGTGGCCGTTGATGGTGATGGTCAGCGTCGCGGTCGTCGTGCTGCCGTCGCCGTCGGTCAGGGTGTAGGTGAAGCTGTCGGTCAGCGGCGTCGAGTTGTCGTTGAGCGCATTGACCGTCGGGTTGGCGTTGTTCAGCGTGTAGGTGTAGCTGCCGTCCGCGTTCAGCACCAGCGTGCCGTAGCCGTTGGCGCTGACGAAGGTCCCCGCCGTCACCGGCGTGGCGTTGCTGTCGGCACCGACCGCATCGTTCGGCAGGACGTTGCCGCTTACCGTGTTCGGGCTGCTGTCTTCGGTGATGGTGTTGACGTCGGCGACCGCCACCGGCTTCGAGTCGGTGATGGTGATGCCCAGCGTGCCCGCGTTCGACACGCCGTTGGCGTCGGTCAGGGTCAGCGGGAAGTTGGCCAGGACGTTGGCGTTGCTGCTGTGCACGACCGGGTCGAAGGTGTAGCTGACGACGCCGGTGCCAGCGTTGTACCCGGTCAGTCGCAGGGTGCCGTCGGCGGTGGTGATGCTCACCGGGGTGCTACCCAGGGCGTTGAGTTGGGCCAGGGTCAGGACCGTGCCGCCAACGTTCAGGCTGGCGATGCCGGCTTGCGCGCTGATCGTGAAGCTGCCGGCCATCGCGCCGTCGGTTTCGGCAACGGTGAGTTGGCCCGGGGTGACGCCGTTCGCATCCGGTACCGTGATCACCGGCGTGCCGTCGGTGTGGCCGTTGATGGTGATGGTCAGCGTCGCGGTCGTCGTGCTGCCGTCGCCGTCGGTCAGGGTGTAGGTGAAGCTGTCGGTCAGCGGCGTCGAGTTGTCGTTGAGCGCATTGACCGTCGGGTTGGCGTTGTTCAGCGTGTAGGTGTAGCTGCCGTCCGCGTTCAGCACCAGCGTGCCGTAGCCGTTGGCGCTGACGAAGGTCCCCGCCGTCACCGGCGTGGCGTTGCTGTCGGCACCGACCGCATCGTTCGGCAGGACGTTGCCGCTTACCGTGTTCGGGCTGCTGTCTTCGGTGATGGTGTTGACGTCGGCGACCGCCACCGGCTTCGAGTCGGTGATGGTGATGCCCAGCGTGCCCGCGTTCGACACGCCGTTGGCGTCGGTCAGGGTCAGCGGGAAGTTGGCCAGGACGTTGGCGTTGCTGCTGTGCACGACCGGGTCGAAGGTGTAGCTGACGACGCCGGTGCCAGCGTTGTACCCGGTCAGTCGCAGGGTGCCGTCGGCGGTGGTGATGCTCACCGGGGTGCTACCCAGGGCGTTGAGTTGGGCCAGGGTCAGGACCGTGCCGCCAACGTTCAGGCTGGCGATGCCGGCTTGCGCGCTGATCGTGAAGCTGCCGGCCATCGCGCCGTCGGTTTCGGCAACGGTGAGTTGGCCCGGGGTGACGCCGTTCGCATCCGGTACCGTGATCACCGGCGTGCCGTCGGTGTGGCCGTTGATGGTGATGGTCAGCGTCGCGGTCGTCGTGCTGCCGTCGCCGTCGGTCAGGGTGTAGGTGAAGCTGTCGGTCAGCGGCGTCGAGTTGTCGTTGAGCGCATTGACCGTCGGGTTGGCGTTGTTCAGCGTGTAGGTGTAGCTGCCGTCCGCGTTCAGCACCAGCGTGCCGTAGCCGTTGGCGCTGACGAAGGTCCCCGCCGTCACCGGCGTGGCGTTGCTGTCGGCACCGACCGCATCGTTCGGCAGGACGTTGCCGCTTACCGTGTTCGGGCTGCTGTCTTCGGTGATGGTGTTGACGTCGGCGACCGCCACCGGCTTCGAGTCGGTGATGGTGATGCCCAGCGTGCCCGCGTTCGACACGCCGTTGGCGTCGGTCAGGGTCAGCGGGAAGTTGGCCAGGACGTTGGCGTTGCTGCTGTGCACGACCGGGTCGAAGGTGTAGCTGACGACGCCGGTGCCAGCGTTGTACCCGGTCAGTCGCAGGGTGCCGTCGGCGGTGGTGATGCTCACCGGGGTGCTACCCAGGGCGTTGAGTTGGGCCAGGGTCAGGACCGTGCCGCCAACGTTCAGGCTGGCGATGCCGGCTTGCGCGCTGATCGTGAAGCTGCCGGCCATCGCGCCGTCGGTTTCGGCAACGGTGAGTTGGCCCGGGGTGACGCCGTTCGCATCCGGTACCGTGATCACCGGCGTGCCGTCGGTGTGGCCGTTGATGGTGATGGTCAGCGTCGCGGTCGTCGTGCTGCCGTCGCCGTCGGTCAGGGTGTAGGTGAAGCTGTCGGTCAGCGGCGTCGAGTTGTCGTTGAGCGCATTGACCGTCGGGTTGGCGTTGTTCAGCGTGTAGGTGTAGCTGCCGTCCGCGTTCAGCACCAGCGTGCCGTAGCCGTTGGCGCTGACGAAGGTCCCCGCCGTCACCGGCGTGGCGTTGCTGTCGGCACCGACCGCATCGTTCGGCAGGACGTTGCCGCTTACCGTGTTCGGGCTGCTGTCTTCGGTGATGGTGTTGACGTCGGCGACCGCCACCGGCTTCGAGTCGGTGATGGTGATGCCCAGCGTGCCCGCGTTCGACACGCCGTTGGCGTCGGTCAGGGTCAGCGGGAAGTTGGCCAGGACGTTGGCGTTGCTGCTGTGCACGACCGGGTCGAAGGTGTAGCTGACGACGCCGGTGCCAGCGTTGTACCCGGTCAGTCGCAGGGTGCCGTCGGCGGTGGTGATGCTCACCGGGGTGCTACCCAGGGCGTTGAGTTGGGCCAGGGTCAGGACCGTGCCGCCAACGTTCAGGCTGGCGATGCCGGCTTGCGCGCTGATCGTGAAGCTGCCGGCCATCGCGCCGTCGGTTTCGGCAACGGTGAGTTGGCCCGGGGTGACGCCGTTCGCATCCGGTACCGTGATCACCGGCGTGCCGTCGGTGTGGCCGTTGATGGTGATGGTCAGCGTCGCGGTCGTCGTGCTGCCGTCGCCGTCGGTCAGGGTGTAGGTGAAGCTGTCGGTCAGCGGCGTCGAGTTGTCGTTGAGCGCATTGACCGTCGGGTTGGCGTTGTTCAGCGTGTAGGTGTAGCTGCCGTCCGCGTTCAGCACCAGCGTGCCGTAGCCGTTGGCGCTGACGAAGGTCCCCGCCGTCACCGGCGTGGCGTTGCTGTCGGCACCGACCGCATCGTTCGGCAGGACGTTGCCGCTTACCGTGTTCGGGCTGCTGTCTTCGGTGATGGTGTTGACGTCGGCGACCGCCACCGGCTTCGAGTCGGTGATGGTGATGCCCAGCGTGCCCGCGTTCGACACGCCGTTGGCGTCGGTCAGGGTCAGCGGGAAGTTGGCCAGGACGTTGGCGTTGCTGCTGTGCACGACCGGGTCGAAGGTGTAGCTGACGACGCCGGTGCCAGCGTTGTACCCGGTCAGTCGCAGGGTGCCGTCGGCGGTGGTGATGCTCACCGGGGTGCTACCCAGGGCGTTGAGTTGGGCCAGGGTCAGGACCGTGCCGCCAACGTTCAGGCTGGCGATGCCGGCTTGCGCGCTGATCGTGAAGCTGCCGGCCATCGCGCCGTCGGTTTCGGCAACGGTGAGTTGGCCCGGGGTGACGCCGTTCGCATCCGGTACCGTGATCACCGGCGTGCCGTCGGTGTGGCCGTTGATGGTGATGGTCAGCGTCGCGGTCGTCGTGCTGCCGTCGCCGTCGGTCAGGGTGTAGGTGAAGCTGTCGGTCAGCGGCGTCGAGTTGTCGTTGAGCGCATTGACCGTCGGGTTGGCGTTGTTCAGCGTGTAGGTGTAGCTGCCGTCCGCGTTCAGCACCAGCGTGCCGTAGCCGTTGGCGCTGACGAAGGTCCCCGCCGTCACCGGCGTGGCGTTGCTGTCGGCACCGACCGCATCGTTCGGCAGGACGTTGCCGCTTACCGTGTTCGGGCTGCTGTCTTCGGTGATGGTGTTGACGTCGGCGACCGCCACCGGCTTCGAGTCGGTGATGGTGATGCCCAGCGTGCCCGCGTTCGACACGCCGTTGGCGTCGGTCAGGGTCAGCGGGAAGTTGGCCAGGACGTTGGCGTTGCTGCTGTGCACGACCGGGTCGAAGGTGTAGCTGACGACGCCGGTGCCAGCGTTGTACCCGGTCAGTCGCAGGGTGCCGTCGGCGGTGGTGATGCTCACCGGGGTGCTACCCAGGGCGTTGAGTTGGGCCAGGGTCAGGACCGTGCCGCCAACGTTCAGGCTGGCGATGCCGGCTTGCGCGCTGATCGTGAAGCTGCCGGCCATCGCGCCGTCGGTTTCGGCAACGGTGAGTTGGCCCGGGGTGACGCCGTTCGCATCCGGTACCGTGATCACCGGCGTGCCGTCGGTGTGGCCGTTGATGGTGATGGTCAGCGTCGCGGTCGTCGTGCTGCCGTCGCCGTCGGTCAGGGTGTAGGTGAAGCTGTCGGTCAGCGGCGTCGAGTTGTCGTTGAGCGCATTGACCGTCGGGTTGGCGTTGTTCAGCGTGTAGGTGTAGCTGCCGTCCGCGTTCAGCACCAGCGTGCCGTAGCCGTTGGCGCTGACGAAGGTCCCCGCCGTCACCGGCGTGGCGTTGCTGTCGGCACCGACCGCATCGTTCGGCAGGACGTTGCCGCTTACCGTGTTCGGGCTGCTGTCTTCGGTGATGGTGTTGACGTCGGCGACCGCCACCGGCTTCGAGTCGGTGATGGTGATGCCCAGCGTGCCCGCGTTCGACACGCCGTTGGCGTCGGTCAGGGTCAGCGGGAAGTTGGCCAGGACGTTGGCGTTGCTGCTGTGCACGACCGGGTCGAAGGTGTAGCTGACGACGCCGGTGCCAGCGTTGTACCCGGTCAGTCGCAGGGTGCCGTCGGCGGTGGTGATGCTCACCGGGGTGCTACCCAGGGCGTTGAGTTGGGCCAGGGTCAGGACCGTGCCGCCAACGTTCAGGCTGGCGATGCCGGCTTGCGCGCTGATCGTGAAGCTGCCGGCCATCGCGCCGTCGGTTTCGGCAACGGTGAGTTGGCCCGGGGTGACGCCGTTCGCATCCGGTACCGTGATCACCGGCGTGCCGTCGGTGTGGCCGTTGATGGTGATGGTCAGCGTCGCGGTCGTCGTGCTGCCGTCGCCGTCGGTCAGGGTGTAGGTGAAGCTGTCGGTCAGCGGCGTCGAGTTGTCGTTGAGCGCATTGACCGTCGGGTTGGCGTTGTTCAGCGTGTAGGTGTAGCTGCCGTCCGCGTTCAGCACCAGCGTGCCGTAGCCGTTGGCGCTGACGAAGGTCCCCGCCGTCACCGGCGTGGCGTTGCTGTCGGCACCGACCGCATCGTTCGGCAGGACGTTGCCGCTTACCGTGTTCGGGCTGCTGTCTTCGGTGATGGTGTTGACGTCGGCGACCGCCACCGGCTTCGAGTCGGTGATGGTGATGCCCAGCGTGCCCGCGTTCGACACGCCGTTGGCGTCGGTCAGGGTCAGCGGGAAGTTGGCCAGGACGTTGGCGTTGCTGCTGTGCACGACCGGGTCGAAGGTGTAGCTGACGACGCCGGTGCCAGCGTTGTACCCGGTCAGTCGCAGGGTGCCGTCGGCGGTGGTGATGCTCACCGGGGTGCTACCCAGGGCGTTGAGTTGGGCCAGGGTCAGGACCGTGCCGCCAACGTTCAGGCTGGCGATGCCGGCTTGCGCGCTGATCGTGAAGCTGCCGGCCATCGCGCCGTCGGTTTCGGCAACGGTGAGTTGGCCCGGGGTGACGCCGTTCGCATCCGGTACCGTGATCACCGGCGTGCCGTCGGTGTGGCCGTTGATGGTGATGGTCAGCGTCGCGGTCGTCGTGCTGCCGTCGCCGTCGGTCAGGGTGTAGGTGAAGCTGTCGGTCAGCGGCGTCGAGTTGTCGTTGAGCGCATTGACCGTCGGGTTGGCGTTGTTCAGCGTGTAGGTGTAGCTGCCGTCCGCGTTCAGCACCAGCGTGCCGTAGCCGTTGGCGCTGACGAAGGTCCCCGCCGTCACCGGCGTGGCGTTGCTGTCGGCACCGACCGCATCGTTCGGCAGGACGTTGCCGCTTACCGTGTTCGGGCTGCTGTCTTCGGTGATGGTGTTGACGTCGGCGACCGCCACCGGCTTCGAGTCGGTGATGGTGATGCCCAGCGTGCCCGCGTTCGACACGCCGTTGGCGTCGGTCAGGGTCAGCGGGAAGTTGGCCAGGACGTTGGCGTTGCTGCTGTGCACGACCGGGTCGAAGGTGTAGCTGACGACGCCGGTGCCAGCGTTGTACCCGGTCAGTCGCAGGGTGCCGTCGGCGGTGGTGATGCTCACCGGGGTGCTACCCAGGGCGTTGAGTTGGGCCAGGGTCAGGACCGTGCCGCCAACGTTCAGGCTGGCGATGCCGGCTTGCGCGCTGATCGTGAAGCTGCCGGCCATCGCGCCGTCGGTTTCGGCAACGGTGAGTTGGCCCGGGGTGACGCCGTTCGCATCCGGTACCGTGATCACCGGCGTGCCGTCGGTGTGGCCGTTGATGGTGATGGTCAGCGTCGCGGTCGTCGTGCTGCCGTCGCCGTCGGTCAGGGTGTAGGTGAAGCTGTCGGTCAGCGGCGTCGAGTTGTCGTTGAGCGCATTGACCGTCGGGTTGGCGTTGTTCAGCGTGTAGGTGTAGCTGCCGTCCGCGTTCAGCACCAGCGTGCCGTAGCCGTTGGCGCTGACGAAGGTCCCCGCCGTCACCGGCGTGGCGTTGCTGTCGGCACCGACCGCATCGTTCGGCAGGACGTTGCCGCTTACCGTGTTCGGGCTGCTGTCTTCGGTGATGGTGTTGACGTCGGCGACCGCCACCGGCTTCGAGTCGGTGATGGTGATGCCCAGCGTGCCCGCGTTCGACACGCCGTTGGCGTCGGTCAGGGTCAGCGGGAAGTTGGCCAGGACGTTGGCGTTGCTGCTGTGCACGACCGGGTCGAAGGTGTAGCTGACGACGCCGGTGCCAGCGTTGTACCCGGTCAGTCGCAGGGTGCCGTCGGCGGTGGTGATGCTCACCGGGGTGCTACCCAGGGCGTTGAGTTGGGCCAGGGTCAGGACCGTGCCGCCAACGTTCAGGCTGGCGATGCCGGCTTGCGCGCTGATCGTGAAGCTGCCGGCCATCGCGCCGTCGGTTTCGGCAACGGTGAGTTGGCCCGGGGTGACGCCGTTCGCATCCGGTACCGTGATCACCGGCGTGCCGTCGGTGTGGCCGTTGATGGTGATGGTCAGCGTCGCGGTCGTCGTGCTGCCGTCGCCGTCGGTCAGGGTGTAGGTGAAGCTGTCGGTCAGCGGCGTCGAGTTGTCGTTGAGCGCATTGACCGTCGGGTTGGCGTTGTTCAGCGTGTAGGTGTAGCTGCCGTCCGCGTTCAGCACCAGCGTGCCGTAGCCGTTGGCGCTGACGAAGGTCCCCGCCGTCACCGGCGTGGCGTTGCTGTCGGCACCGACCGCATCGTTCGGCAGGACGTTGCCGCTTACCGTGTTCGGGCTGCTGTCTTCGGTGATGGTGTTGACGTCGGCGACCGCCACCGGCTTCGAGTCGGTGATGGTGATGCCCAGCGTGCCCGCGTTCGACACGCCGTTGGCGTCGGTCAGGGTCAGCGGGAAGTTGGCCAGGACGTTGGCGTTGCTGCTGTGCACGACCGGGTCGAAGGTGTAGCTGACGACGCCGGTGCCAGCGTTGTACCCGGTCAGTCGCAGGGTGCCGTCGGCGGTGGTGATGCTCACCGGGGTGCTACCCAGGGCGTTGAGTTGGGCCAGGGTCAGGACCGTGCCGCCAACGTTCAGGCTGGCGATGCCGGCTTGCGCGCTGATCGTGAAGCTGCCGGCCATCGCGCCGTCGGTTTCGGCAACGGTGAGTTGGCCCGGGGTGACGCCGTTCGCATCCGGTACCGTGATCACCGGCGTGCCGTCGGTGTGGCCGTTGATGGTGATGGTCAGCGTCGCGGTCGTCGTGCTGCCGTCGCCGTCGGTCAGGGTGTAGGTGAAGCTGTCGGTCAGCGGCGTCGAGTTGTCGTTGAGCGCATTGACCGTCGGGTTGGCGTTGTTCAGCGTGTAGGTGTAGCTGCCGTCCGCGTTCAGCACCAGCGTGCCGTAGCCGTTGGCGCTGACGAAGGTCCCCGCCGTCACCGGCGTGGCGTTGCTGTCGGCACCGACCGCATCGTTCGGCAGGACGTTGCCGCTTACCGTGTTCGGGCTGCTGTCTTCGGTGATGGTGTTGACGTCGGCGACCGCCACCGGCTTCGAGTCGGTGATGGTGATGCCCAGCGTGCCCGCGTTCGACACGCCGTTGGCGTCGGTCAGGGTCAGCGGGAAGTTGGCCAGGACGTTGGCGTTGCTGCTGTGCACGACCGGGTCGAAGGTGTAGCTGACGACGCCGGTGCCAGCGTTGTACCCGGTCAGTCGCAGGGTGCCGTCGGCGGTGGTGATGCTCACCGGGGTGCTACCCAGGGCGTTGAGTTGGGCCAGGGTCAGGACCGTGCCGCCAACGTTCAGGCTGGCGATGCCGGCTTGCGCGCTGATCGTGAAGCTGCCGGCCATCGCGCCGTCGGTTTCGGCAACGGTGAGTTGGCCCGGGGTGACGCCGTTCGCATCCGGTACCGTGATCACCGGCGTGCCGTCGGTGTGGCCGTTGATGGTGATGGTCAGCGTCGCGGTCGTCGTGCTGCCGTCGCCGTCGGTCAGGGTGTAGGTGAAGCTGTCGGTCAGCGGCGTCGAGTTGTCGTTGAGCGCATTGACCGTCGGGTTGGCGTTGTTCAGCGTGTAGGTGTAGCTGCCGTCCGCGTTCAGCACCAGCGTGCCGTAGCCGTTGGCGCTGACGAAGGTCCCCGCCGTCACCGGCGTGGCGTTGCTGTCGGCACCGACCGCATCGTTCGGCAGGACGTTGCCGCTTACCGTGTTCGGGCTGCTGTCTTCGGTGATGGTGTTGACGTCGGCGACCGCCACCGGCTTCGAGTCGGTGATGGTGACGTCGATACTGTCCGGGGCGCTGCGTCCGAGCAAGTCGGTGACCACGACCGGGATATTGTCGACCACCGGACCGTTGTGATTCTGTATGGAGGGATCGTAGGTATAGCTGACGACGCCGGTCAGCGGATCATAGCCCTGCAGCGTGAGCTGACCTCCGCCAGTGTTGACCGGGTGCGCTGCCAGATAAGCTGGATCGGCCAACTGGGCCACCGTAAAGGTCTGGCCGCCGATGGTCAGGCTGCCCAAGCCGGCCGGTGCCGTGATTGTGAAAGTGCCGGGCACAGGGCCACTGGCTTCGGCGACCGTCTTGTCGCCATCGCCCACCCCCGGATTGTTGGTATCGGGAATGCTGACCGTCGGCGTACCAGGAATGGTGGCGGTGGCCGCACTGGAAACCAGCGGAGCACCCTCGATGGTATCGAGCGGACGATCACGATTGGTAGCGAACTGATAGGCCTGCGGATCGACAGTTTCGACGATGCGCAGCAGTTCGACGAAGGTATGCCCTTCATTGCCGCCCTGCGGCCCGGCGCCGGCGGCCGTATCTTCAAGCAGATCGTCGAGGTTGGAACCCGACTTCAGGGCCTGGGTGATTGCCTGGAAGCCCTGCTTGTTGGTGGCGATGCCGCTGTCGGAAGCATCCGGAGGGACGGCGGCGGCGACTTCGGCATCAATCCTGGCGGTTTCACCGGGCCGGACAGTCATTTCACGACCATCGACCAATGCCAGGACGACATTCGCCCCCTGTGCGGCAACCACACTTTCGCCCTCGCGAATGGCATCGCCCACTTTGAGGCGGCGCATGTTACCGGCGCTGTCCTTGGCGTAAGCCTGACCGGACAGGACGGAAACCTTGGCGATGATTTGAGCTTGGGCCATGATCGAACTCCACACACTGATTAGCAATACTCAGAGTGTAGGGAGCGGAATGCCCGGCGCCTATTGAACCAAAGTACAGTTGATGTAAAAAAGCGTGAAGAATTCCACGCTCAACGCTTAGACTTGGACGCCGTTGATGCGCAGGGAGAGTTGCAGCCGGTCCCGCAAGCCTAGCTTTTCGAAGATCGCCGACATGTGCGCCTTGACCGTCCGTTCAGTAATCGACAATTGTTCGGCCACTTCGCGATTACTGGCGCCGCCCGCAACAAGCCGGGCGACCTGAACTTCGCGCTCGGAAAGCACGGTCGACCAATCGACGCGTGGCGGCCTTTCGCTGCGTGTTGCAAGGGCACGCGACGTTCCACCGACCAACCGACGCAGCAAAGACTGGCCTACCCACAACCCGCCGTTTCCAACCACCAGAGCGACCTGCCGCAAAACCTCGGGCGCGGCATGGGTGTTGCAGCAACCGGATGCGCTCCGACTCAGCGCATCGGCCACGATCTCGTCATCCGGCTCATCTGCCAGCAAGACCAGCAATTGCCACGCTTCGAGCGCAGGTGGCATGACCGAGGCGAGCGATTCGCCGCTGCGCAGACGAACCCAGAGCACGACCGGCTCACCCGAAGGGAGCAAGGATAGTTGTTCGCGCCGCATGACCCGGGCCTGGGGAAAGGCGGCAAGCCAAGCCGGCAACGGCAAAGCATCACGATCGACAAAGCAATGGTTCATCAGCGCTCCGTCATCGCCACATTTTTGGCGCGCAGCACCGGTTTCATCAGATAGCTCAGCACGCTCTTCTTACCGGTGAGGATATCCACCTCGGCGACCATGCCGGGGATAATCGGCAGGTTGGCATCGCCAAAGCCCGGCTTGTTAGTTCGCACGCGGACGGTGTAGAAAGCATTGCCCTTCTCGTCCATGACAGAGTCGGCGCCGATATGCTCCAGCGTGCCCTCCAGCCCACCATAGATCGAGAAGTCATAGGCGGTGAATTTCACCATGACTGGCTGCCCCGGCCGCAGAAAGGCGATATCCCGCGGCAGCACCCGCGCCTCGAGCAGCAAGGTATCCTCCAGCGGTACGATCTCGATCATATCCTTGCCCGGCTGAATCACGCCGCCCACGGTATTGACCAGGAGACGTTTAACCGTGCCCTTGACCGGCGAGCGGATCGACGACTGCTTGACGCGGTCGGACAGGGCGACGCTGCCTTCAGCCAGGCTGTTGAGCTTGGCTGTCGTTTCGGAGAGCTCCTTGCTGGCGTCGTTGCGGAAGGTCAACTCGACCTCCTCGATCTTGCGCTGGGCTTCGTTGATCGCGGCCTGGACCCGCGATATCTGGGCCGAAGCCATGTCGCGCTCACCGCGATAGCGCGACACATCGCGCTCGAGACGTAATACCTCGACTTCCGAAATCGCCCCGGAATTGATCAGGGGCTTGGTCACCGCCAGTTCCTTGGAAGTCAGTTCATACCCCTGGCTGGCTTGCGCGCGCCTGGCCTGCACCTCGTTCAGTTCCTGATGGCGCTGAGCCAGCTGCTGCCGGGCGATGGAGACCGACGCATTCATTTCGTCGGTACGTGCCTCGTAATACTGGCGCTCCTGGGCAACGATCTCCGGTGCAACCTTGAGCACATCCGGCGGCGGCACGAACGGCTTACCGTCGGCAATGGCCTTCAGTCGTGCCGACTTGGCGACCAGCCCGAGGTATTGGGCCTGGTTCTCCTTCACCGACGACACGAAGCGCGTCTCGTCGATCTTGATCAGTAACTGGTTCTGCTGGACGATTTCGCCTTCCTTGACTAGGATTTCGGAGACCAGGCCACCGTCGATGCTCTGCAGCACCTGGACTTGGCGCGACGGAATGACCTTGCCGTCACCGCGCGTCACCTCGTCAAGTTGGGCAACGGCAGCCCACAACACGAAAACAGCGAAAACGATGCCAATAGAGCGCAACAACACACGTGCGCGCAAGGGTTCCTGGCGCAGGATGGCGAGATCGGCGTCGGTGGCGAAATCAACGACCTCGACCTCCTCACGGCTGGGCAGCCGGCCGAGCACTTTCTCGACATGCGGAGCGCCGCGCTGAGCGGTCTTCTCCAACCAACCGTGCAGGGCAGCAGCAATATGCTTCAGGAGGCTCATGCAGCCCTCCCCACCCGGCCGCTCTGCAGGGCCTGGATCACCTGGTCGCGCGGCCCGTCGGCGACAATCTTGCCATCATCGACAACGATGACGCGCGTCGCCAGATCGAGCAGGCTGTTGCGATGGGTGACGATCAGCACCGTCTTGTGAGCCGCCATTTTGCGCAGCCGCTCCTTGAATTGCTGCTCGGAACTGAAATCCATCGCGCTGGTCGGTTCGTCGAGCAGCAGGATGGGTGGGTCCATCAGGAAAGCGCGGGCAATCGCTACGCCCTGGCGCTGGCCGCCGGACAAGGAATCACCCCGTTCGCCGATCATCATGTCGAAGCCGTCCGGGTGCCGATTGACAAAATCGGTCAGACCGCCCGCCTCGGCCGCGGCGACGATAGCTGCATCGTCGGCGTAAGGCGCCCCGATGGCGATGTTCTCGCGCAGTGTGCCGTAGAACAACGTCAGATCCTGCGCCACATAACCAATATTGCGCCGCAGGTCGGCCGGGTCGAGCTGCCGTAGGTCGACACCGTCGATGCTGACCGCACCTTCGGTCGGCAAGTACAGCCCGAGCAGGAGTTTCTGCAGGGTAGTCTTGCCCGAACCGACGCGCCCGATAACGACGACTTTCTCACCGGCGCTGATCTTGCAGTTCAAGCCTTTCAAGGCGGCAACCTGAGAATTGGGGTAGCTGAACTGGACATCGCGAAACTCGATATCGCCACGCAACTCCGGCCGATGAACAAAATTGGCTTCGCTCGGCCGCTCGACCGGGTTGTTCATGATCTGTTCCAGCGAGGTCAGCGCAACCTTGGCGTTGTGATACTGCATCAACAAACCCACCATCTGCCCGAGCGGCGCCACCGCACGCGAGGTCAGCATGGTGCAGGCGATCAGGCCGCCCATGCTGAGCTTGCCGTCGGCGATCAGGTAAACCCCGGCAATCACCACCACGACATTGACAATCTGCTGGATTTCCATTGCACCGTTGGTTGCCGCCGCCGACAGGAAGCGCATCTGGTTGTTGACCCGCGCCACGAAGGAAACCGACTTCTCCCACTTGGACTGCATGACGCCTTCCGCCCCCTGGGTTTTGATCGTTTCCAGCGCAGTCAGGCTTTCAATCAGCGTGGCGCTACGCTGGGCAGAAGCCCGATAAGTCGTCTCCGACAGGGCATGCATCTTGTGCTGAAGCACATAGGCATAGACAACGACCACGAGCAATGCCAGCAATACAGGCAGAACCAAAGGCCACGCAATCAAGGCGATGACCAGCACGAACAGCAGGGCAAACGGCAAGTCGATGAAGGCCGTCACCGATGCCGAGGTAATGAAGTCGCGTACCGATTCGAAGGAGCGAAGATTGGACGAGAACGCCCCGACAGCCGCTGGCCGCGCCTCCATGCGTACGCCGAGAACGCGCTCCATGATGCGTGCCGACAACTGCATGTCGATTCGCGCACTGGCCAGATCGATAAAATAACCGCGCAGCAGGCGCAACATCATGTCCACGCCGATGACCAAAATCACGCCCAGCGCCAGGACCCAGAGCGTTTCCATCGCGCGGTTGGGTACCACGCGGTCATAGACGTTCATGGTAAACAAAGGCATGGCCAGCGCCAGCAGGTTGATCAGCAGCGCCGCGCCCAGCACATCCCGATAAACCGGCCACTGCTCGCTCAGCGTACCCCAGAACCAGTGACGCAGCTTGACCTCGCCCACCTGCGGCGTGCGGGTGTCGAAACGGAAATGCGGGCGTGCGAAGATGGCAATGCCGGTGTAACGCGCCGCCAGGGCCTCGCGTGTCATCTGCACCGTACCCTGCCCGGTTTCCGGGAACAGCAGACGGGCATTTTCGCCTGTCTCATCCCAGCCGAGGAGTACGCAAGCCTCTTCGTTGACCAGCAGCAGGACAGCCGGCAGCAGCACCGCATCAATACGTTCAAGGGAACGTCGGCTGACCCTGGCCGACAGCCCGGCACGACCAGCGGCACGGGCAAATAGAGAGGGCGAGAGAACCCCCTTGTCGAGCGGCAATCCGGACACCAAGGCCGCCCGCGTACTGGGTCGGCCATGGATACGGGTCAGTTCGACCAGGCAATCCAGCAGCGGATCATGATGCAGAATGTCTTCCCGCAATCCTGTCGCCCCAATCCCTGCAGACCTGCTTGTATCCTCGCTCATGCCGCTCCCATATCGTTTTCGCGATTCTAGCGTGGCTTCGTGCAACAAACCCAAAGAAATGTAAAAAGGCGGCCGTAGCCGCCTTTTCCTAGAGGCGAAAGGAATCAGGCCATCAACGGCACGATCAGCAGCGCAACCAGGTTGATGATCTTGATTAGCGGGTTGACAGCCGGTCCCGCTGTATCCTTGTACGGATCGCCGACGGTATCGCCGGTCACCGCAGCCTTGTGCGCATCCGAGCCCTTGCCACCGAAATGGCCGTCCTCGATGTACTTCTTGGCGTTATCCCATGCGCCGCCACCCGTCGTCATCGAAATGGCGACGAACAGGCCGGTGACGATGGTTCCCACCAGCAGGCCGCCCAGCGCCTGCGGGCCAAGCGCCAACCCGACCACGATGGGCACGGCGACCGGCAGGATCGACGGAATCATCATTTCCTTGATGGCCGCCACGGTCAGCATGTCGACAGCGCGGGAATAGTCCGGCTTGGCCGTGCCTTCCATGATGCCCGGGATTTCCTTGAACTGGCGGCGCACCTCCAGCACCACGGCGCCAGCGGAGCGACCTACAGCCTCCATGGCCATGGCACCGAACAAATAAGGAATAAGACCGCCGATGAAGAGACCGATAATCACCATGTGGTTCGACAGATCGAAGGTAATGCCGGTCAGACCGGCGGCCTCCAGGCCGTGCGTATAATCAGCGAAAAGCACCAGCGCGGCCAGGCCGGCGGAGCCGATCGCGTAACCCTTGGTCACTGCCTTGGTGGTGTTGCCCACAGCGTCCAGCGGGTCTGTCACGTTGCGTACTTCCTTGGGCAGCTCTGCCATCTCGGCAATGCCGCCGGCGTTGTCGGTGATCGGACCGTAGGCGTCGAGAGCAACGACGATCCCGGCCATCGACAGCATGGAAGTCGCGGCGATGGCGATACCGAACAACCCACCCATGGCGTAGGCCGCGTAGATAGCGATACAAACCGAGAGCACCGGCAGCGCACAGGCTTTCATCGAGATGCCGATGCCGGCAATGATGTTGGTCGCGTGACCAGTCTGGCACGATGAAGCCACGTGCTTCACCGGCGCGTAGTCGGTACCGGTGTAGTACTCGGTGATCCACACCAGCGCCGCCGTCAGCACCAAACCGATGACCGAGCAGCCGAACATCGAGGCCGTGGTGATCTTGGCCGCCGCATCGCCGGCGCCGATCAGCCAGGAGGTAATCGGGTAATAGGCTGCCAATGCCAATACACCGGCGACGATCAGCCCGCGATACAGTGCGGCCATGATCTTGCCGCCTTCGGTCGCCTTGACGAACATGCAGCCAACAATCGACGCGATGATCGACACGCCGCCCAGGGCCAGTGGATAGAGCACCAGGTTCTCGCCGAGGCCGGCGAATTGCTTGATGGTCAGCGCCGCCAGCACCATGGTGGCAACGACGGTGACGGCATAGGTCTCGAACAGGTCGGCTGCCATGCCGGCACAATCGCCGACGTTGTCGCCGACGTTATCGGCGATCACCGCCGGGTTGCGCGGGTCGTCTTCCGGAATACCGGCCTCGACCTTACCCACCAGGTCGGCGCCGACGTCGGCTCCCTTGGTGAAGATGCCGCCGCCGAGACGGGCGAAAATCGAAATCAGCGAGGAACCAAACGCCAGGCCGACCAGCGGCTCAATCACGTGATGCAGATCGGCACCACCCACTGTCGCCTTGAGGAAGGCGTAGTAGCCGGCCACACCGACCAAGCCGAGACCGACCACCAGCATGCCGGTGATCGCGCCCCCCTTGAAAGCCACGGCCAGGGCCGGAGCAATGCCGCCTCGCGCCGCTTCGGCGGTACGCACATTGGCGCGAACGGAGACATTCATGCCGATGAACCCGGCTGCGCCGGAGAGCACGGCGCCGATCAGGAAGCCGAATGCAGTGAGCCACCCCAGCTTGGGCACCAAGCCGATGACGAGGAAGAGGATGACACCGACAATCGCGATGGTCTTGTACTGTCGGCTGAGGTAGGCCGCCGCCCCCTCCTGGACCGCCTTGGCGATTTGCTGCATACGCTCGTTGCCGGCCGGCAACGCGAGGATCTGTTGGCTGGAAATCCAGCCATACAGAACTGCCAACACGGCGCATCCGAGCGCCAGTAACAACGCTGTACTCATTACTCTCCCCTCCGTGGCTTACAAAAAAATCAAACGGCGTATGCCTCCAGCTTCTTCGGCACGGCCATGTTCTTCAAGCGGATGTAATCCGGCAAGCCGTCGCGGTACGGCGGCGGCTCTTCCCCGGCGATCAAGGGCTGCAGGTAGGTGCGGCAGGCCTCGGTGATATGGAAGCCATCCGGCGAAATAAACTCCGGTGGCATCTTGCGTTCGACGTTGGCAACCTCGGCCAGCGGCGCATCGCCAATCTGCCAGCGATACGGCTTGTCGGCCAGACGCTCGACCGTCGCCATCACGGCATTCTTCCCCTGCAAGGCCAGTTGGACGGCAGCGACGCCGAGGGCATGCGCCTGCTCGATGTCGGTCTTCGAGGCGAGGTGGCGGGCTGAGCGCTGCAGGTAGTCAGCCAGCGCCCAATGATATTTGTAGCCCAGCTTGTCCTTGATCAATTGCGCAACGACTTGCCCGACGCCCCCCAGTTGCGAGTGCCCGAAGGCGTCCTTGGTGCCGGACTCGGCGATCAACTTGCCATCGGAATCGGACAGGCCTTCAGAAACGGCAACCGTGCAGTATCCGTATTGTTTGACACATTCGTCGACGCGCGCCAGGAAGCGCTCCGGATCGAACGGCACTTCCGGAAACAGCAGAATGTGCGGCGGCTCGCCGGCGTTGCCGGAAGCCAGACCGCAGGCGGCGGTAATCCAACCAGCGTGGCGCCCCATCACTTCCAGCACGAAAATCTTGGTCGAGGTACGCGCCATCGAGGCAACGTCATAGCCAGCCTCGCGAATCGAGGTTGCGACATATTTGGCAACCGAACCGAAACCGGGACAGCAGTCGGTATGTGGCAGATCGTTGTCGACCGTCTTGGGAACACCAACGCAAACTACCGGATAACCCATCTTCTCGGCAATTTGCGACACCTTCCAGGCGGTATCCATGGAATCGTTGCCGCCGTTGTAGAAGAAGTAGCCGATGTCGTGCGCCTTGAACACTTCGATCAGGCGCTCGTACTGGGTCTTGTGCTGCTCGAGGCTCTTCAGCTTGTAACGGCAGGAACCGAAGGCACCGCCCGGCGTATGGCGCAGGCGAGCAATATCCTCGTCGGTTTCGAGGCTGGTGTCGATCAGATCTTCGGTCAGGGCGCCGATGATGCCATCGCGCCCGGCATAGACTTTCCCGATCCGCTCGGGATGACGGCGCGCTTCCTGGATCAGGCCGCACGCCGTCGAGTTGATCACGGCGGTAACGCCCCCTGACTGTGCGTAGAAGGCATTCTTCACCGCCATGCTCTGCTCCTTATTTCAGCGCGTCGAAAACGCTCTTGGTAATCGCATCGACGCTGCCGACACCGGCAACCTTGCGTACTTTCGGCGCCTTGGCATCGCCTTCGGCAGCCCACTTGCTGTAGAAGTCGACCAGCGGCTTGGTTTGCGAGTGGTAGATTTCCAGGCGCTTCTTGACGGTTTCTTCCTTGTCGTCGTCACGCTGGACCAGCGGCTCGCCGGTCACGTCATCCTTGCCTTCGACCTTCGGCGGGTTGAACACGACGTGGTAGGTGCGGCCGGAAGCCAGGTGGGCACGGCGACCGGCCATGCGGGTGATGATGTCGCTATCGGGAACGTCGATTTCGAGCACGTACTCGATCGGCACGCCGGCATCCTTCATGGCCTGGGCCTGCGGAATGGTGCGCGGGAAGCCATCGAACAGGTAGCCGTTCTTGCAGTCGTCCTGGGTCAGGCGATCCTTGACCATGCCGATGATGACCGCATCCGGCACCAGGCCGCCGGCATCCATGTGCTTCTTGGCTTCGAGGCCGAGCGGGGTGCCGGCCTTGACTTGGGCACGCAGCATGTCGCCGGTCGAGATTTGCGGGATACCGAACTCTTTGCAGATGAAAGTAGCTTGCGTTCCCTTACCGGCGCCCGGAGCGCCCAACAAAATCAACTTCATGAATAGTCCTCTGGTTTTTGACTCGGAATTCTTGTTTTCGGCCGTCGTAGCGGCCGTTCGATGAAATTTGGAAATTACTCGCTATTTCCGGCACGGTCAAACAGTTTGCGCATCCTTTCGGCATCCTCCGGCGTGTCGACGCCAGCTGCCGGCGCGGCATCAATCAGCGTGACGCTGATACGGTAGCCATGCCACAGCGCACGCAATTGTTCGAGCGACTCGAACTGCTCGGTCGGCGCCACGGACAGACCGGCATATGCCTTCAGGAAGCTGGCACGATAGGCATACAGGCCGACGTGGCGATAGGCCGGAAAACCGGCCGGCAAGGTTTTGCCGCCGCCCTCGCGGGCGAAGTGATCACGCGCATAGGGAATCGGCGCCCGGGAAAAATAGGCGGCATCGCCATCGGCCCGGCAGACAACCTTGACCACATTCGGGTTGAAGAAGTCAGCCGCCTCGGTGATCGGGTGCGCCACCGTCGCGATGTCGGCACCGCTGGCCGCCAGTTGGCGCGCCGTCTGCAGGATGACGTCCGGCTCGATCAGCGGCTCGTCGCCCTGCACATTGACGATGATGGTGTCGCTACCCCAGCCGCGTTGCTCGACCACCTCGGCCAGACGGTCGGTGCCCGTAGCATGATCGCTGCGCGTCATCAGTGCGGCCACCTCATGCGCCTCGGCTGCGGCACGGACATCAAGGTGATCAGTTGCCACCCAGATTTCCTCTGCCCCCGAGAGGCGAGCCCGCTCGGCCACCCGGACCACCATCGGCTTGCCGCCGAGATCGAGCAGCGGCTTGGCTGGCAGGCGCGTCGAGGCGTAGCGTGCCGGAATGACGACCTTGAAGGCCAGGCCTGACATTACTGCGCGTCCGCCGGCAGTTGACGGGCCTCGTCCTCGAGCATGATGGGGATGTCGTCGCGAATCGGAAAGGCTAGCTTGCACGGCTTGCAGACCAGTTCCTTCTCGCTCTTGCGGTGTTCGAGATTGCCCTTGCAAATGGGGCAGACGAGAATATCAAGCAACCTGGCGTCCACGGAGTTTCTCCACAATGTAATCAATAAGGGCCGGCGACAACTCGGCCTCGACGGGCAGGACCCATGCCTCGCCCATCGGCAGATTGGTGCATTTTACTGCATCCTTCTCGGTCATCAGCAGGATGCCGCCGTCGGCGAAAGCCAGGTCCGCCGTCGTATAGCGGTGATGATCCGGAAATGGATGCGTTTCGCAATCCAGGCCCAAGGCCTGCAAGGTCGCGAAGAATCGCTGGGGGTTGCCGATGCCGGCCAGCGCATGCAGCTTGCCGCGCGTCCGCAGGGCGGCTGCGCCGCAAGTTTGAGCCGGGTCGTCCAGCCGGTAGAAGTTGCCGGGCCGCAGGCTCATATCGAATCGCGGCACGGGCGACGACAAGGCGCCCGCCGGCAAGCCGTTGGCCACCACCGCATCGACCGAGCCCAGGCGAGAAAGCGGCTCGCGCAAAGGGCCGACCGGCAGGCGCCAGCCGTTGCCGATACCGCGCGCATCGAAGACGGCCAGTTCGACGTCGCGGGCCAGCGCATGGTGCTGCAAGCCGTCGTCGCAGAGCACGACATCGACTTCCGGATGCGCCAGGAGCAAGGCTTCGCCGGCCGCCGCCCGACTGCGCCCGACCCACACCGGGATGCCGCTGCGCCGGGCGATCAGCAGCGGCTCATCGCCCACCTCGGCCGGCGTGGAATCGGCCAGCACCGGACGCACCGCATCGCCGGAGCGCCCATAACCGCGACTGACGACGCCGGGATGCCATCCACGCCGCCGCAGCTGCTCGGCCAGCCACAGGGTCAAGGGGGTTTTCCCGGCCCCGCCGACGGTGATGTTGCCGACCACCACGACCGGCACCGGTAGACGCCTGGGTTTGGCCAACAGGCGATTCAAGCCGCTCAAGCCGGCATAGATGGCAGACAGGGGAGCAAAAAGCCACAACGCCGGCGTCAGCCGGCGTTGTTCAAACCATTGCCGCTGCAACCAGCGCGCAAACATCAGCGATTCTGCGTCGCGAACGAGATATGGGGATACCCCGCCGTTTGCGCCGCCTGCATGACATCGACGACGCTCTGGTGCGTCGCCTTGGCATCGGCATTGATCACGATCAGCGGATCATCCCGGCCGCCCGCGGCGCGGCGCAAGCCATCGGCGATACTCTTGACGTCGGAAGCCGCCAGCGGCGATTTGTTGATCAACACCTGACCATTGGCCGTCACGGCCACACTGACTTCGTTCGGCTGCTCGGCCTGCTTGCTGGCATCGGCCGTCGGCAGATTGATTTCCAGCCCCGAGAATTTGGCGTAGGTGGTGGTCAGCATCAGGAAAATGATGATCACCAACAATACATCGATCAGGGGGATCAGGTTGATTTCCGGCTCTTCCCGGCCACGACCGCGCTGAAAATTCATCGCTCAGGTCCGGTCGCCGTGCATGTACTCGACGAGACGGACAGCCTGCTGCTCCATCTCGACCACGAAACCATCGACCTGAGCACGGAAATGACGCCAGAAGACCAGGCTCGGAATGGCGATGACCAGGCCAAAGCCGGTGTTGTACAGGGCGATCGAAATACCGTGCGCCAACTGCTGCGGATTGGTTCCCGTCGGCGACTGCGAACCGAAGATTTCAATCATGCCGACGACGGTACCGAACAGCCCCATCAGCGGGCTGGTCGAAGCGATGGTGCCGAGCGTAGTCAAGTAGCGATTGAGGTCGTGCGCCACGGCATTGCCGGATTCCTCGATCGACTCCTTCATGATTTCACGGGATGCATTGACATTGCGCAGGCCGGCCGACAGAACGCGCCCAAGCGGCGAATGACGCTCCAACTCCTCCAGCAGCTTGTCGTTATTGGCGCCACGCTTGAATTCGCCCACGGCGCGCTGCAGCAGGCCGGCAGGCACCACCTTGACGCGGCGCAACGCGACCAGGCGCTCGATGATCAGGGCCACGGAGATCACGGATGCCAGCAACAGGGGCCAGATGGGCCAGCCGGCCGCCTTTACGATTTCAATCACTTGTGCCAATCCTCGATGGAAGTTTAGCCTGCAATTCTGCCCTGCCCTCCCGCATCAGGGCAAGCGGCGAACCATCGGGATTCCGCGGCTTATCCCCAAAACCTGTGGATAAGTCTGTGAATCTCTTGTCATCAAGCGCGCTAACTCCCCTGCAGCAAAGGACTTTGCCTGCTCTGCCAAAAAACGAGGCACACCGTTTGTCACGCAGAAAAATCAATTACTTAGATGTTTCTCTTCTATCAAGCCTGAACGCATGCAGCAGGCCAAGCGCTACAATGGCGCAATGTCGATCCCCCCCCCGCCTGCCGGCAGTTCCGTACTCAGCGTTTCCAGCCTCAACCGCCAGGTCCGCGACTGCCTTGAAACCGCCTTTCCGCTCACCTGGGTCGGCGGCGAAATATCCAACCTGACGTATGCGGCATCCGGGCATGTTTATTTCTCCCTGAAGGACGCTTCCGCCCAAGTGCGTTGCGTCATGTGGCGTAACCGTGCGCAGTTGCTCGGCTGGCGACTGGAAAATGGCCAGAAGATCGAAGCCCGGGCGCTGGTTTCCTTTTACGAGCCACGCGGCGAGTTCCAGCTCAATATCGAAGCCGTCCGGCGCGCCGGCCAGGGCGATCTGTTCGAGCGTTTTCTTCGGCTCAAGGCCCAACTCGAGGCCGAGGGCTTGTTCGCCGCCGAGGCCAAACGTCCGCTCCCCGCGTTTCCCCGCCGTGTCGCCATTGTCAGCAGCCTGCAGGCCGCCGCCCTGCGCGACGTGCTGACCACCTTGCACCGTCGGGCACCGCATCTGCGCATCACGCTCTTTCCCACGCCGGTACAGGGCGAAGGCGCGGCGTCCCGGATCGCCGAGGCGCTCGCTCAAGCCAGCGCCAGCGATTGCGATGCCACGATCCTGTGTCGCGGCGGCGGCAGCATCGAAGACCTGTGGTCGTTCAACGAGGAATGCGTCGCCCGTGCCATACGCGCCTCCGCGATCCCGGTCGTCTCCGGTGTCGGCCACGAAACCGACTTCACCATCGCCGATTTCGCGGCCGATCTGCGCGCCCCGACCCCCACCGCCGCAGCCGAGTTGGTCAGCCCCGACCGCGACGGCCTGCTCGCCGACCTGGAACGGCTCGGAAACCGCTTGCAACGACAGACCGAACGCTCCCTGGCCGACCGCCACCAGCAACTGGACTGGCTAGGATCCCGTCTAACCCACCCTGCCGACCGGCTGCGGCAGCGCCAGCAGGAAATCAGCGCACTCGGCACGCAACTGGATCATGCCTGGCGCAACAAAATCGACCGCCTGCGCCTGCTGACCGATACCCTGCAGCAGCGCAGGCAGGGAGCGCGTCCCCGCCTGGATCGCATGGACAAGCAGCTGGAACATGCCCGCTACCGACTCGGCAAACAGATCGCCTGGCGAATTTCCGATTGCTCAGGGAAACTTAATTCGCTCTCCAGCGGTCTGAGACAGCTGGACCCGCATGCCGTACTGCAACGCGGCTATGCGCTGGCCATCGGCCCGGACGGTCGCGCAGTCCGAAATGCCATCGATTTGACCTCCGGCGACACCCTTCGCTTGAGTTTTGCCCGTGGCACCGCCACGGCAAAGGTCGATCAGGTTGTCGCGACACCGGAAGCTGACTAGAATTTTCGTTTCACCCCTCAAATACAACGGAGAATACCAATGGAACATCAACTGCCCCAGCTGCCGTACGCCAAGGACGCCCTGGCTCCGCACATGTCGGCCGAGACCTTCGACTACCACTACAGCAAGCACCACAACGCCTACGTCGTTAACCTGAACAACCTGATCAAGGGCACCGAGTACGAAGCCCTCGACCTCGAAGCCATCGTCAAGAAGGCTCCGGCCGGCGGCATCTACAACAACGCTGCCCAGGTCTGGAACCACACCTTCTTCTGGAACTGCATGAAGCCGAACGGCGGCGGCGCCCCGACCGGTGCCCTGGCCGCTGCCATCGACGCCAAGTGGGGCTCGCTGGATGCCTTCAAGGCCGCCTTCCAAGCCTCTGCCGTCGGCAACTTCGGCTCTGGCTGGACCTGGCTGGTCAAGAAGGCCGACGGCTCGGTCGATATCGTCAACATGGGCGCCGCCGGCACCCCGCTGACCACCGGCGACAAGGCCCTGCTCTGCGTCGACGTCTGGGAACACGCCTACTACATCGACTACCGCAACCTCCGTCCGAAGTTCGTAGAAACCTTCCTGGCCTCGCTGGTCAACTGGTCCTTTGCCGAAGCCAACTTCGCCTGATTGACCCATAAAAGCAATGAAAGGGAGCCGTCGCGCTCCCTTTTTTGTTCCCATCGCTTTGCCGTCCATTTCCCGATGACCTCGCCGAATACCCGCCGCCTTCTCGCCCAAGAACTGGCCGCCGCTGCCGCGGCCTACCAGACCGCCGAGATCATTCCGCACTGCCCGGGCTGTTCGCAGCCTTGCTGCAAACTCGAAACACTGGTTCTCGACCTCGAGTGGAAGCAGATCAAAACCCTCTGGCAGGTGCGCGAATCGCGCCCGGTATTTGACAAGGCACTCTCCTCCGGCAAAGGCCCCGAGGAAATCCGCGAAAGCGGCGGACGTTACTACGTGCACGGCAAACCCTGCCCGGCCTACGATGAGCCCCGGGGGGCATGCCGAATCTACGGGCAACATCTGAAACCTGTTGGTTGCACCGACTTTCCGGTCTATGAAGACCGGGGCGATCTCATCGCCGATCTGCGCTGCGAAGCGGTCGACCTCAAGGCACTGAAAACCTGGATCACCCGCAGCCTCGGCCCCGCCGCTCGAATCACCCAGTCAGCGGACGATGAGTTCCCCTTCCTGGTGACGCTATCCGTGAGAAAACCGCGCAGTACGCGTAACTAACCCCCGCCCCCCTTGCACCCGCCGCATCGGCAATCCCCCCGGAAATGCATTAGCTTCGCAGCATCCCACGCGGCAGCTTCTTGACAGGGGCAGGAGCAATAGATGTCGGCTCAGCCTCCGACTGCGCAAGCTGAATACCCTGTGCACTCATTTCGGCCATCACCTCCGCTTCGCTGCGGCCGGATTCAATGGCGGCCGCACGAACCGGCGCCAGACCATCGGGGTTGCTGTCGAAATGCACCGAACAATCCCTCCGCGAACCGCACATCACTGATTTGGCGAGAACGCCGACATA
Organism: Dechloromonas sp. ARDL1; assembly: GCF_051122455.1. Taxonomy (NCBI): domain Bacteria; kingdom Pseudomonadati; phylum Pseudomonadota; class Betaproteobacteria; order Rhodocyclales; family Azonexaceae; genus Dechloromonas; species Dechloromonas sp. ARDL1. The sequence continues at coordinate 325,612 of NZ_CP168939.1, read as the reverse complement.
ATTCATCTCGAACGGCACGTTCATCAGGGGAATACTGATACGATCCCCGGCCAGTTGCTCCGGGCTGCCCCAGATCGTCCGCACCAGCGCAGGCAAGCGGCGATCCATGCGATTGGCGACTTCGGCAGCTCGCTGCGTATGACCATTGACCGGCGCACGGGCAAGCAGGCATTGGACCGTCAATTGAGCAGGTGCATACCAGCAAGCCCAGCGCGCACCTTCGTTTGCAGGATCGGCAATATCTGCGGAACTGCTGCCGGAAACTGCGAATAACAGCACCAACACGATGTGGCGAGCAACACGGCGAAAGACGTCCATGAAGAACCTCCGGCAATCCCGCTATCGTGGGGTGAAGCTGAAGCTTCGCCCGGTAGACCGGTGACTTTGCGACCCCGCCTTTCGGTCGGGTGTGCCTTTTTCGGACAAGAGCGAGCACAGCTTGCAACTGAACCCACCCCTTGAATGGTGATTTTGACAAACAAATCACCATTGACGTTATTTTTATGAATTAATTGATTTATGTCAACTTGCTGCCGCAATTTTTTTGGCAGGCCGGCTGCCAAAACCTAGCCGAGGCCAAGTATGTCCGGCAAGAACACTTCGGTAACCAGAACCTGCTGATCATCCAAGCGGTGCAATGACCGTCGCGCCCAGAGATGTCTAGGCGGCGAGCATAGGGCCGCAGCGCGCCGATACAGCGGGTGACGGCCGTCGAGGCGCAGGAATTCGATTCGCCCGCGCGTAAATCCAGGGTAAGCGAAAAGCAGCGACCCCAAGGAACGGGAGCCAAGACGCGCCATCCAGCGTGTCAGACGACCACTTCCCGAGGCCGCCAGCGTCGTGTGCGCAAAGATGACCGGCTTATCGTCACAGACGAGCACGACCTCGCGTACCCAGGCCAAGGCACCGTCGCAGCCGCCATCGATAGCTTCGTCGGCAAGCGCCTGGCCCTTGCCAAAGCGCAAGAGGCGAACACTGAACTGCCGGCTGGATTTCAGGCAGCGCGCCGTAAGCGAACCCGGCTCGGTCAGCCACGAACACAAAACAGGGGATTGCGGCCCGCCGGCAAGGCGCGACCGCCATTTACTACGCTTCATTACTGCGGACGCGGCGCCTTGTCGATGCCATTGATCTTCATGCCAGCCTTGATACCACGCTGCGCGAACCAACCGGCATTCATTTCCAGCGCAAAACGTGCTGGGCGGCGGGCACAGTGGTTGTCCTCGGTCTGCGGCTGCATGTCTTCAATATTGATGATCGTGCCGCTGGCATCCATGAAGGCCACCGACAAGGGCAACAGCGTATTGCGCATCCACATGCAATGCGTGTTTTCGTGACTGAACACGAACAACATGCCGTGCTGCGGCGGCATGCTCTTGCGATTCATCAGACCCAACTGACGGTGCGGGTCGGTCGCGGCGACCTCGGCCTCGATGCGGTACATGCCGCTCGTCAGCTCCAGCACGGGCATCGCTGATTGCGCCATGGCACTTCCGGCGAAGGTCAATACGGCCAGTCCGGCCATCACAATCTTGTTATTCATTCCAAGCGTCCTTGCAAATCCTTGTAGCTGCCATCGATCCGGCGCCATTGCCCGAGCGGCAGGCCGTCCAGGGTAGCCGAGCCAATCGCGGCCCGAACCAGTCGCAGCGTAGGATACCCGATGGCCGCCGTCATCCGCCGAACCTGGCGATTCTTGCCCTCGGAAATCCTGATTTCCAGCCACGCAGTCGGAATCGCAGCCCGGAAACGAATCGGCGGGTCGCGCTCCCATAATCCCGCAGGTTCTTCGATCCGGCGCACCCGGGCAGGCTGCGCCGTGAAATCGGAAAGCGCGATGCCGGCGCGCAGGCGATCCAGCGACACCTCATCCGGAATGCCTTCAACCTGCGCCCAGTAGGTTTTCACCAGTTTATGCTTTGGGTCGGCGATCCGCGCCTGCAACTTCCCATCGTCGGTCAGCAGCAGCAGCCCTTCGCTGTCGGCATCCAGTCGCCCGGCAACATAAACGCCCTTGAGTGAAATGAACTCGTTGAGCGCCCGCCACTTGCCTTCAGGCGTGAACTGGCTGAGAACACCGTAGGGTTTGTTGAACAGTAGCAGGGAGGACAAGGCGCGGGGAGGAAAACCGAAGAAGCTCTGATTTTCGCCGATTTCGACAACGAACAGTATCCGTCGATCATGCTTCGCCAAACGGAAAAAGCATTTGGTGCCTTGGGCGAGACTCGAACTCGCACAGCTTGCGCCACTACCCCCTCAAGATAGCGTGTCTACCAATTTCACCACCAAGGCTGGAATCCGGCTTCGCCGGAATGCGGGATACATCGGAGGGGCGCAATTCTAACCAAAAACGGCGGGCAGGTTAAGCGTTCATTTTGATCCCCCCTGCTCAGGCAGAAAACATCATCTACGCGCTGTGTAACTTTTGCTACATATCTCCGCTCGGCAAGCGTCTACCTTTGGCATCGCTACGCCCCGTAGTGCTCCCAAGGAGGAAACATGAACCCGCTGCGTTATTTCATCGACACCCATGATCGCGCCGATGGCACTTTTCCGGAAAAGCTGAGCCCCGAGGAATTCGAGGTTTTCTTCGTGCAATACCAACAGGCCTGTCAGGCCGAAGGGGTTGTCCCGATCAAGATTCATTTGAGTTACGACGAGGGACGCGCCTTTTGCCTGAATCTTGCCGAGGATGCAGAAGCGATCCAACGTGCCCATCAGCGACTCGGACTTCCATTCGACAGCATCACCGAGATCACCACGGCGACACCCGGCGACACGTTCTTCCGTCGCCCTGCCGCTGCCGGCGAAATACCTCGGAAATACTGAACAAGTTAAACACAGCGCCCCGGCCGGGCGGGTCGCCGAAGACCGCCCAGCAGTAAGGCAAGAAACACGGCGATGCCATGGGCAATTGCCGGCATTGCCAAGCACCCAACGATGCGGGTGCCGCCCCCGCCATCCGGTGGCGCCACGATTGATCGGAGCAAACCATGAAAAGCGGCCTGTCGGATCTCATGACCATCGGCATCCCTGCAATCCTGTTCGGCATGCTGGCTCTCGGAATGATGGTGCACCGGGAGCTTGGCCCCTTTGTCGGCTTGACCCCGGAAGGAAAATGGCTACTGACCGTAGCGCTGGGCATGGGAATACTGGCCTTCGTCCTCAAGCTGGGCGTCGCACAACTTCTCGTCCAATCCCCGGAAAACACCATTGACCGACTAACCCATACCGACTTCTTACATCAGGCTCGAGCGGACAGCGACAAAGGGGACTTTCTCAACCCAGCGCCGAATCGCCCTCGCCAGTATGTTTGGGCGACCTTGCCGACCACGGCCCCGGAACCGGCTGACAATCCCGGCACGCTCGCCAAAATCGCGCTGGGCAAGCACCTATTTAATGAAAAACAGCTCTCGGGCGATGCTTCCTTGTCCTGTGCCTCTTGCCACGACCTCTACGAAAAAGCCGGCAGTGACGCCCGTCGGACAGCCATCGGCATCGCCAACCAAGTTGGTGCGCGGAATGTGCCCACCATCTGGAATGCAGCCTTTCAGTCAGTCCTGTTCTGGGATGGTCGCGTACCTTCGCTGGAAGCGCAGGCCAAGGGTCCCATTCTCAACCCCATCGAAATGGGCATGAGCACACCGGCTGAAGCGGAACGCCGCCTGAATGCGGATCCGACCTACCGCGCCCGGTTTGCCCTGGCTTTCGGCGAAGGGCAGGCCATCACCTTCGAACGAATCGTTCAAGCCATTGCCGCCTATGAGCGCACCTTGATTACAGCCGACACGCCCTATGACCGCTATGTGCGCGGCGAAAGCACGGCCTTGAACCAGGCCCAATTGCGGGGCATGGCCCTCTTCGAGGCAGTCGGCTGCGTGCTCTGCCATCGCGGCCCGAATTTCAGCGACGCGAGTTTGCTCGATGGCGAAACGCCGCTTCGTTTCTTCCCCGCCAACCCCACGCCTTATGACGAAAAATACAAGTTGCTGACCGAATCCGGCGAACGCGGCGTTTGGCGCGTTCCTTCCCTGCGCAACGTCGCGCTAACAGGCCCTTGGCTGCACAACGGATCTGTCGACAAGCTGGATGAGGTCGTCCGCATCATGGCCAGCGCGCAACTCGGACGCTCCACCCAGTTGATGACCTGGTTGAACAAGGATAGTGCGCTGGACAAGGTGGACCGCTCCCCCTTAAGCGACCGGGATATCCACGATATTGTCGCCTTTCTCGAATCATTGAGCAGCGATGGCTTACGCAAAAAAATGGCGCCGACCACGCCATGAGCGCCGATGCAACCATCGGACTCGCGCCCCAAGGATATGCTCACCGCTTGTCGCAGCATGCCAATAAAATGCATGACGATTGGAGGTGCCTATGGAACACCTTGAACATTTCCCCCCCTTTTCCAGCCTGAGCAATGCCGGCAGGAAATTGCTGCGCGATGCGGCGATCAGCCGGCATCATCCTTCGGCGGCACACCTACTGCACAAAGGGCAGCGCACTTCTGGCGCCTATTTCGTACTCACAGGGCGACTGAGGGTATTTTCGATATCGCCCAACGGCACAGAGGCCACGCTCTATTTCATCGACCCCGGTGAAACCTGTGTTTTCGCATTGAACAGCCTGTTCAACGACCTGCTTTACCCGGCCTGGGTGCAAGCGGTCGATGAAACAAGCATCGCGCTGATCCCGGGAAATACGTTCCGCCGCCTGTTCTCCACCGAGCCTGTCATTCGCGACCTGACGGTGAAAACCCTGTCCACACTTGTTTTCCGCCTGATGGCGGAGCTGGAGGAAGTCCACTCCTACAAACTGAACCAGCGCCTTGCCAACCTCATCCTGGTGCACGCCTCGGCTGCCGGCGAACTGCACATGACCCAGCAGCAGATCGCCTTCCACCTGGGCACGACCCGTGAAGTTGTCGCCCGCCTTGTCCGCGAGTTCGTCTCGGCAGGCTTTGTCGAAACCAGGCGCGGCCTGACGTTGATCAAGGACGGCAATGGCTTGGCCGACTTGACTACCGGCCGCTAAGCCGACCCCTCGTCCAAGGAAGAGACGAGCGAACGACTTCAGTGGCTGGTTCCTTCCGACTTGGTGATCTTGTTCCAGATATTGTATTTGCCGACCGGCTTCTTCATCGGCAGGCGTTTCACTTCCTTGAGTGTCACGGCATCGTAGATGATCAGCGCGCCTTCCATTTCCCACAGGCTGGCCAGCACATACTTGCCGTCGCGGGTGAATTCGACGTGGGCGAAGGTCTTGCCCGGCTCCGGCTTCAGCTCGGCGACGACTTCCAGCTTGTCCTTGTCGATGATCTGCATGGTGTCCTTGAACTCGCGGCTCATCATCGAGTCGGTCCACGCATAGCGGCTGTTTTCGTGGCTGCGCATGAAGAAGCCGGGGCCGCGCGTCTTGATCTGCTTGATCGTCTTCCAGGTCTGCATGTCAATGATGCTGATGACACCCTCGTTGAGGTTTGGCGTGGCCATCACCGTGCGCTCCTGGCCGCTCGGGTCCTTCCACTTCCAGCTGATGCCGGAGCCGAGGTGCGGCATGCCGGGCAGTTCCAGATCGGCGACTTTCTTGCGGGCGTCGAGATTGACCACCTGGCCGCTGACAGCACTCTTCGCATCATTGCGCGAAGCACCCATCACTTCGTCGTAACCCTGGGTGAAGTAGAAGTCGTCCAGATAGTCATCGAGCTGGCTGCGCTGCGGATTAAGGAAGCCGGGAACGAAGCTGCCCTCGCGATACTTGAAGTCGTGGATCATGCCGGCCGGAATCTCATCGGCCTTGGGGTTGTACGACACCTCCCAAACCTCCTTCACATCCTTGAGCGCTGCAACGAAGCTCTGGCGCGGCAAGGCGTCATAAACGGCGGAAACACGCGAGCTTGTCTTGCCATCCTTGTCGGTGACCGGCAGGATTTTCTTGAGATTGAGGTCGGCGTCGAGGATGACCAGGCTGTGCGGCAGGTAGTTGGCCACCGCCACCCATTTGCCGTCGCCGGAAACCGCCGCGTTGCGGGTATTGATACCGGCACGCACCTCGGCGACAACCTTGAGGTTCCACAGGTCGTACTTGGTGATCCAGCCATCGCGCGAGGCGAAGAAGACGTAACGCCCGTCCGGCGTGAATTTCGGGCCACCGTGCAGCGCGAAGCGGGACTGGAAGCGGTGGATGGGTTCCAGCTTGTCGCCGTCGAGGATAGAAACGTGATGATCGCCGCTCTCGACCACGACGAACAGGTTGAGCGGGTCGGCCTTGAACACCGGCTTATCAGGCAACGGCTTGGCTTCAAGCACGATGCGCGAGGCAGTGATCTCCTTCTCGCCCCAGGCCGGCATCGGCGTGATCGGCGTATAGGCGTAATCGACCAGCGCCTTGATCTCATCGGCGGACAGGCGGTCGCCAAAACCGAGCATCTGCGTCGCCGGGCGCCCGTCCCTGATCACCTTTTCAGCCTCCCCCTTGCGCAGGCGCGCCAGGTTTTCCGGGATCAGCGCCGGCCCCAGGCCGCCCAGCCGGGCTTCGCCGTGGCAGGAAGCGCAATGCTGCTTGTAGGAAGCCGGCGCGTCGGCCGCCTGCGCCAGGTCGGCCATCGCCAACAGCGTGCAGGCCGCAAAGCCGGCCGGAATGAGCACTTTGCCCACGGTTTTCAGATTCATGCCGAGATCTCCTCGTCGCTCAAGTAGCATCCGGGGTCCTCGGCCCACGGGTTGCCGGTCAGTTGCTGGGCGCGGACGCGGGTATTGCCGTTGCAGATCGGCAGGTAGGCGCAGGTGGCGCAACGCCCCTCGACCGCCCGCGGATAGCGCTTGAGGCCCGCCATCAGGGCATCCGAGGTATCCGGCCAGATCTGCGAGAACGGCCGCTCCTTGACATTGCCCAGGGTGTGGTGCCACCACATGGTGTCGGGATGGACATTGCCGAGGTTGTCGATATTGGCGACGTTGATCCCCGACGAATTGCCGCCCCACTGGCGCAGCTTGGCCTCGACGTGCGCCGCCTTGTCGGGGAAGCGACTGCGCACCCAGTGCAGGAAATAGACGCCGTCGGCATCGTTGTTGCCGGTGGTGAATTCCTTGTCCAGACCGCGCTGCTGGTAGTCCCAGCAGGTATCGAACAGGAGGTCCATCGCCCAGCGCGTCAGCTTGTGCTGCGCATCGTCCTTGCGGTTCTTGTTGCCGCGCCCGGCGTAGTTCAGGTGCGAGAAATAGAAACGGTCGATGCCCTCGTCCTCGACCAGCTTGAGCAGGCCGGGCAGGTCGTGGGCGTTGTCCTGCGTCATCGTGAAGCGGACGCCGATCTTCAGGCCGAGGTCGCGGCACAGGCGGATGCCTTTCAACGAAGCCTCGAACGCCCCATCAAGACGGCGGAATTTGTCGTGGGTGGCACCCAGCCCGTCGAGCGAGACGCCAACATAGTTGAAGTCGCACTCGGCGATCTTGTCGATGTTGTTCTCGTCGATCAGCGTACCGTTCGACGACAACCCGACATAAAAGCCCTGGGCCTTGGCACGCTTGGCAATATCGTAGATATCCGGCCGCAGCAGCGGCTCGCCCCCGGACAGGATGAGCACCGGCACCCGGAAACCCTTGAGGTCGTCCATCACCGTGCACACCTGCTCGTAGGACAGTTCACCCGGGAAGTTGGTATCGGCCGAAATGGAATAGCAGTGCTTGCAGGTCAGGTTGCAACGCCGAATCAGGTTCCAGATCACCACCGGACCGGGCGGATTGCGCTTGGGGCCGAGCGGCGTCGGCGACGCGACTTCCTGCATGTATTGGGAGATGCGAAACATGAAAACCCTTTGTCGAGAATGGCTGCTATTGCATCGCAAGGCCGCGCCGGCAACCTTGACGTGTATCAACGGTATGCCAGCGCGGCGCGTCGCGCAAATCGACAGCACCCGGAATCAGGCCGCCGGTCATCGTAACCTGCGTGAGCGCGTTAACAGGGCTGGAACCATAAGCGGTATACTTTTTTGATGACTTCGAACGTGCAAAGCATTGCCGGCAATGAACCGGCCATCCCGGGTCGCTGGACGACCGACGTGGAATCCCGGCTGGATTCAGGCGAAAAAATTCAGGCCTGCCTGGAAACAGATCTGGACCAAGATTTGAAATTTTCCGACGGGCTGATCGTCATTACCGATCGGCGCCTTCTGGCCTGCCATGCCGGCGGCGGTAACTGGCAGGAATGGCCGCTGCGAGGCGGCCTGAAGCTCGACCACCACGACCACGCCGGCGTCGGCTCGCTGGAACTGATCGACGACAACGGACGCCTCGCCACCTGGCGCTATACGCTGGCCCGCAACCTGGCCGCCTTGCGCGTCATCGCCGAATTCGACCTGCACCGCGACAGCATCGCTTCCGGCAAGCCGGTCGTCCGTCCGAACGAAGAGGCATGCCCGAAGTGCAAGACCCCGCTGCCGCCGGGCGAGGACGAATGCCCGGTCTGCAACCGCGAATCGACCGTCTCTTCGTCGACCTGGACGCTGTTCCGCCTGTGGCGTTTCGCCCGGCCGTATCGCTGGCAGCTGTTCATGGGTTTTGCCCTGACCCTGGCCTCGACCGCCGCGACGCTGGTGCCGCCCTACCTGACCATGCCGCTGATGGACAACGTGCTGATCCCCTTCCAGAACGGCAAGCCGATCGACTGGGAACTGGTCTCGACGTACCTCGGCGGGCTGCTCGGCGCCGCCATCCTGGCCTGGGTCCTGGGCTGGATACGCACCTACATCCTGTCGCTGGTTTCCGAACGTATCGGCCGCGACCTGCGAACGCAGACCTACGAGCACCTGCTTGGCCTGTCGCTGGAATACTTCGGCGGCAAGCGCACCGGCGACCTGATGGCACGCATCGGCAACGAAACCGACCGCATCAACATCTTCCTGTCGCTCGACCTGCTCAACTTCGCCACCGATGTGCTGATGATCACGATGACCGCCGTCATCCTGTTCAGCATCAACCCGTGGCTGGCGCTGGTCACGCTGCTGCCGCTGCCCATCATCGGCTGGCTGATCCATTTCGTGCGCGAGAAGCTGCGCACCGGCTTCGAGAAGATCGACCGCGTGTGGGCCGAGGTGACCAACGTGCTGGCCGATACCATTCCCGGCATCCGCGTCGTCAAGGCCTTCGCCCAGGAAAAGCGCGAGGGCGACCGCTTCCGCGCCGCCAACGAGCACAACCTGCAGATGAACGACAAGCTGAACAAGACCTGGTCGCTGTTCACGCCAACCGTCACCCTGCTCACCGAAGTCGGCCTGCTCGTCGTCTGGGTATTCGGCATCTGGCAGATCGCCAAGGGTGATTCGACGGTCGGCGTGCTCACCGCCTTCCTCGCCTACATCGGCCGCTTCTACACCCGCCTCGACTCGATGAGCCGCATCGTCTCGGCCACCCAGCGCGCCGCATCGAGCACCAAGCGCATCTTCGACATCCTCGACCACGTTTCCAGCGTGCCCGAACCGACCAAGCCGGTACATCTGTCCGGCGTCAAAGGCCAGATCGAGCTCAAGAAGGCCGGCTTCCGCTACGGCACGCGGGCCGTCACCAAGGACGTCGACCTCGTCATCCAGCCGGGCGAGATGATCGGCCTGGTCGGCCACTCCGGCTCGGGCAAATCGACGCTGGTCAACCTGATCTGCCGCTTCTACGACGTCTCCGAAGGCCAGGTGCTGATCGACGGTACCGACGTACGCTCGGTACCGGTCGCCGAATTCCGCCAGCACATCGGCCTGGTGCTGCAGGAGCCCTTCCTGTTCTTCGGCACCATCGCCGACAACATCGCCTACGGCAAGCCGAACGCGACGCGCCAGGAAATCGTCGCCGCCGCCCGCGCCGCGCACGCCCACGAATTCATCCTGCGCCTGCCGCACGGCTACGACTCGCTGGTCGGCGAGCGCGGCCAGGGCCTGTCCGGCGGCGAACGCCAGCGCATCTCGATCGCCCGCGCCCTGTTGATCGACCCGCGCATCCTGATCCTCGACGAGGCCACTTCGGCGGTCGACACCGAGACCGAGAAGGAAATCCAGAAGGCGCTCGACAACCTGGTCAAGGGCCGTACCACCATCGCCATCGCCCACCGCCTGTCCACACTGCGCAAGGCCGACCGCCTGGTCGTCATGGATCGCGGCAAGATTGTCGAGATCGGCAACCACGATCAGTTGATGGAAGCCGAAGGTCACTACCACAAGCTGTACATGGCGCAGGCCCGCAACGTCGATACCGAGGACACGCTGCCGCGAGCGCCCGAACTTCCCAAAGCCCACGCGGAATAAACCATGGCCAACGTCAATTTCCAACTGTATTGCGACAACTTCGGCCGCCTGGTCCTCACCGATGCCCAAGGCGTCCGCCATGAAGGCGTCACCCCGGTACGTGCTTTCCCGATCGCGGCCCCTGACGAAGGCCTGTCGCTGATCAATTTCGAAGGCCACGAGGTCGGCTGGGTCGACCATATCGCCGACCTGCCGCCGGGCATGCGCGAGATCGTCGAAGCCGACCTGCGCAGCCGCGAGTTCGTGCCGGAGATTGAGCGCATCATCGGCGTCTCGGGTTTCGCCTGCCCGAGCACGTGGCAGGTGCAGACCAACCGCGGCCAGGCCGAACTTGTCCTCAAGGGAGAAGAAGACATCCGCCGCCTGTCGCAGACGCGCCTGCTGATCGCCGACGCCAACGGCATCCAGTTTCTGGTCCGCGACCTGACGACGCTCGACAAGCACAGCCGCAAGCTGCTCGACCGCTTCCTGTAGCGGCCTGCTTCGCCATTAGCGCAATAGACCACTGCCCGCCGTGTAACAGCCTGTGCAGAAGTGTGACAATTTTGCACGGGTGTCAGCCGCAAACGGCGTGAAAGCGTTAATAATGTCGAAATAACCTCGTGATCATTGCCGGGCCCACCGGCCAAAGCAGAACACATGAAAAAAAGACAAGACATCGTTTTCAAGGACTCGATCTCGCTCAAGGGGCCGAGCATCTGGACCTACCCGCCGTGCATCGAGACCTGGGTCGACATCGGCGAACTCGAGGACTACCCCTCGGACAAGATTCCCGGCCTCTACGAGCGCCTCGAGGCCTGGTTGCCCGGGCTGATCGAGCACCGCTGCAATTACGATGTCCGTGGCGGGTTCCTGCAGCGCCTCAAGGAAGGCACGTGGACCGGCCACATCCTCGAACACGTCGTGCTTGAATTGATGACCGTTGCCGGCCTGCCCGATGGTTTCGGCCGCACCCGCGAAACAACGACGCGCGGCGTCTATAAGCTGGTGGTCAGCAACTTCCACGAGGAATGCACCCGACTGGCGCTGGACATCGGCCGCGAACTGCTGCTCGCCGCCATCCACGACGACCCGTTCGATGTCGCCGAAGCGATCCGACCACTACGCCGCAAGGTCGACCGCAAGTACCTCGGCCCATCGACCGCCGCCATCGTCAATGCCGCCGAAGCACGCAAGATTCCGCACATCCGCCTACTCGACGACGGCAACCTCGTCCAGCTCGGCTACGGCGCCGCGATGCGCCGCATCTGGACTGCCGAAACAGACAGCACCAGCGCCATCGCCGAAACCATTTCACGCGACAAGGACCTGACCAAGGAACTCATTTCCTCGGTCGGCGTGCCGGTCCCCGAAGGCCGCGAAGTGGACGATGCCGACGATGCCGTCGATGCCGCCGAGGACATCGGCTACCCGGTCGTCGTCAAGCCGACCGACGGCAACCACGGACGCGGCGTGTTCATCGACCTGACCACCGCCGACGATGTCCGCAAGGCTTACGCCATCGCCGTCGAGGAAGGTTCCGGCGTGCTCGTCGAGCGTTCCATCCAGGGCATCGAGCACCGCCTGCTGGTGATCGGCGGCAAGCTGATTGCCGCCAACCGCAGCGACCTGATCACGGTTGCCGGCGACGGCAAGCAGACCGTCCAGGAACTGATCGACACGCAGATCAATACCGATCCGCGCCGCGGCTCGACCGAGTTGCACCCCCTGTCGATCATCCGAATCGACACCGCCGCGCAGATGGAGCTGGATCGCCAGAAGCTGACAGCAAGCAGCGTTCCGGCCGCCGGCCGCGAGGTGCTGATCCAGCGCAACGCCAACCACGCATTCGACTGTACCGACGAAGTCCACCCCGATACCGCCGCAATTGCTTCGCTGGCCGCCCGCGTCGTCGGCCTCGACATCGCCGGCATCGACCTCGTCTGCCAGGATATCGCCAAGCCGCTGGCCGCGCAGGGCGGCGCCATCGTCGAAGTGAACGCCGGCCCCAGCCTGCTCATGCACATCAAGCCCGGCGTCGGCAAACCGCGCCCGGTCGGCCAGGCGATTGTCGACAACCTCTTCTCCACCAGCCAGACCGGCCGCATTCCGCTGGTCGGCGTCTCCGGCACGCACGGCAAGACCGCAGTCGCCAAGCTGGTCGCCCACCTGCTCTACCTGTCCGGCGCCCACACCGGGCTGGCCTGCAGTGATGGCCTGTTCCAGAATCGCCGCCAGGTGCAGAAGACCGATGCCGCCAACTGGTCGGCCGGCCGCCGCCTGCTGCTGAACCGCGCCATCGACGCTGCCGTGATCGAGAATGGCCCTGAGGTGATTCTCGGCCAGGGCCTGGCCTACGACCGCTGTTCGGTGGGCGTCGTCACCAACATCGCTTCCGACGACGAAGACCTGTCGCGCTGGAACGTACAACCGACTGGTGGCGAGTATTACACGACGCCACGCTCCATCTACCGCACTCAGGTCGATGTCGTTCTTCCTTCCGGCTACGCCGTCCTCAACGCTGCCGATCCGTTGGTCGCCGACTTTGCCGAACTCTGCGACGGAGAAGTCATCTTCTTTACCGCCGACCCGTCCTGCCTGAAGCTCGCCGAGCATTTCGCCGCCGGCAAGCGTGGCGTCACCGTCGCCGACGGGCGCATCATCCTGCGCACGGGTGGCGACGAGATTCGCATCTGCCGCCTTGGTGACGTACCGACCATCGGCAAGGCCAAGAAGGCCGAGGACATCGCCAATGTACTGGCTGCCGTGGCAGCAGGCTGGGCGCTCGGCCTGACCCAGGAAGTCATCGCCACCGGCGTCAAGACCTACGGACTCGACCTGCCGGAACCGGAAGCCCTGCTGCCCATCCAGGCCAAGAAGCCGCTGCCGGCGGCCCTGAAGAAATAACAAGGAACATCGCGTCATGGACGTTTCCCGCATTCGTGCCCTGCGCGGCCCCAACCTGTGGAGCCGCCACACCGCCATCCAGGCCATCGCCAACTGCGAAGGCGCCGAAGTCGCCATCGCCGACCTGCCCGGCTTTGAAGTTCGCCTGCGCGAGCGCTTTCCGGAACTCGGCGACCTGATCCCCTCCGACCATCTCGACACCGTGTCGATGGCCCATGCCCTGGAATTCTGCGCACTGGGCCTGCAGGCCCAGGCCGGTTGCCCGGTCACCTTCAGCCGGACGACGCAGACCGTGGACCAAGGCGTCTATCAGGTCGTCGTCGAGTATTCGGAAGAGGATGTCGGCCGCCTGGCGTTTAAATACGCTGAAAAGCTCTGTCTGGCCGCGCTCAACGATACACCCTTCGATCTCGATAGCGTGTTGAAGGAACTGCGCGACCTCGACGAGGATATCCGCCTTGGCCCTTCTACCGGCGCCATCGTCTCGGCCGCTGTCGCTCGCGGCATCCCCTTCCGTCGGCTGACGCAGGGCAGCCTCGTCCAGTTTGGCTGGGGCAGCAAGCAGAAGCGCATCCAGGCCGCCGAAACCAGCTTCACCAGCGCCATCGCAGAATCGATCGCGCAGGACAAGGAACTGACCAAGAACCTGTTGCATGCTTCCGGTGTCGCCGTGCCTTTCGGCCGCCCGGTCGAAGACGAAGACGATGCCTGGGCAGCCGCCCAGGAAGTCGGCCTACCGGTGGTCGTCAAGCCGCAGGATGGCAACCAGGGCAAGGGCATCTCGGTCAACCTGACCAGCGAGGAACAGGTACGCAAGGCTTACCGCGTCGCCATCGAGTTCCGCGACGACATCATGGTCGAAAAATACCTGCCGGGCCACGACTGGCGCCTGCTGGTCATCGGCGACAAGCTGATCGCCGCCGCCCGGCGCGACCCGCCACTGGTCATCGGCGATGGCAAACACACCGTTCGCGAACTCGTCGATATCGTGAATAGCGATCCGCGCCGCTCGGACGGCCACGCCACCTCGTTGACCAAGATCCGCTTCGACGAAATCGCCATCGCCCGCCTGGCCGAGCAGGGTTATACCGCCGAGACCATTCCGCAACGCGGTGCCCGCGTCATCCTGCGCAACAACGCCAACCTCTCCACCGGCGGCACGGCAACCGATGTCACCGACGACGTGCATCCCGACCTCGCCGCCGCCGCCGTCGCGGCAGCGCAGACCGTCGGCCTCGACATCGCCGGCATCGATGTCGTCTGCGACACCATCCTCAAGCCGCTGGAAGACCAGGGCGGCGGCATCGTCGAAGTCAACGCCGCCCCCGGCCTGCGCATGCACCTCGACCCCTCCTTCGGCAAGGGACGCGATGTCGGCAAGGCCATCGTCGACATGATGTTCCCCAACGGCCCCGATGGAAAACCCGATAACGCCCGCATTCCCATCGTCGCCATCGCCGGCACCAACGGCAAGACAACGACCAGCCGCCTGATCGGCCGCATCTTCGAAGCCAACGGCCAGCGCGTCGGCATGACCAGCACCGACGGCGTCTACATCGAAGGCCGGCAGATCGACAACGGCGACTGCTCCGGCCCGCGCAGTGCCCGCAACGTGCTGATGCATCCGGACGTCGACGCCGCGGTGTTCGAAACGGCGCGTGGCGGCGTGCTACGCGAAGGCCTCGGCTTCGACATGTGCGATGTCGCCGTGGTCACCAACATCGGCATCGGCGACCACCTTGGCCTCAACTACATCACCACGGTGGATGAGTTGGCCGTGGTCAAGCGCGTCATCGTCGAAAACGTGGCACCGCACGGCATGGCTGTCCTCAATGCAGCCGACCCGCAGGTAGCCCGGATGGCCGCCCATTGCCCGGGCAACATCATCTTCTTTGCCCGCGACAAGGCCAATCCGGTACTGGCAACCCACAAGGCGCAGAACAAACGCGTCGTCTATGCCAACGACGAGGGCATCGTCTGCCAGGAAGGCCGCAAGAGCTATCGCATTCCGTTCTCCGCCATTCCGCTGACCCGCAACGGCAGCATCGGATTCCAGGTCGAGAATGCGATGGCAGCGACCGCCACCGGCTGGGCGCTGGGGCTGGACTGGGCGGTGATCGAGAAGGCGCTGGCCGGCTTCGTTAGCGATGCCGCCACTGCACCGGGCCGCTTCAACGTCTTCGACTACAGGGGTGCCACGCTGATTGCCGACTACGGCCATAACCCGGATGCCATGCAGGCGCTGGTCCAGGCGGTCGAAGGCATGCCGGCAGTGCGCCGCTCGGTGGTCATTAGCGGCGCTGGCGACCGCCGCGACGAAGACATCCGTCAGCAAACCGAGATTCTCGGCAATGCCTTCGATGATGCCATTCTTTATCAGGATGCCTGCCAGCGCGGCCGCGAGGACGGCGAGGTTGTCGCCCTGTTGCGCGATGGCCTGAAAGGTGCCAAGCGCACCAAGCGCATTGACGAAATTACCGGTGAATTCAATGCCATCGACTTGGCCCTGGAACGCCTGCAGCCGGGCGACCTCTGCCTGGTCCTGATCGATCAGGTCGAAGAAGCGCTGGCGCATATCACCCAGCGCATCGTCGAAACGGCTTGATCCGCCCCCAAGGAAAACAAAAAGCCCGGCAAATGCCGGGCTTTTTGTTTTTCATCAAACCTACCTGGCGCGAGGCGGCGGCGGTGTGCGCCCCTCGATGTGGCGGAAGGTGATGCGTCCCTTGCTCATGTCGTACGGTGACAGTTCGAGGGTAACCTTGTCGCCGGCCAGAATCCGGATGTGGTGCTTGCGCATCTTGCCAGCCGTATACGCAACCAAGGTATGGCCGTTATCCAGCGTGACGAGAAAGCGGGAATCAGGCATGACGTCGGAGACGACGCCTTGCATCTCAAGCAGTTCTTCTTTGGCCATGGCGGCCTCCATTCAGTGAATGAGGCGACCCGACGAAAGCCGGGCCACGGAGGAATGCGGACGCCGAACGGGCCCGCGCCAACGATCAGGCAGCCTGGATATTGCTGGCCTGCTTGCCCTTCGGGCCGGTGGTCACGTCAAAGCTTACGCGCTGCCCTTCGGCCAGGGTCTTGAAACCTTGCGACTGAATGGCCGAGAAATGCGCGAACAGGTCTTCACCGCCGCCATCCGGGGTGATGAAGCCAAAACCTTTGGAATCGTTGAACCACTTGACAGTACCTTGTGCCATATCTTGAATCTCCGAGTAAATTACGGGGCATAGCCCCTTGGGTGGGGCGAGATCAAGACGGCGAGGTAAGAATGGGGGAATGGCGCCGCAGAAAATACGGTAACTAAACCAACGAGACAACTACACTACTTGAAATTCGCTGCAGTGCACAATACGCACTATCCGGGTGGATGGCAAACAAATTCGGACATCACCCCCGAAATAGCACCCAAACTGCTTTCCATCCCGCCGGATTAGCCCGACTCAGGCACCAATACGCAAACCGGTTTTTTTCAGGATGCGCGTCGAATACAGGATATCGCTGCTTCGGCAGGCGGCACCGAGCAAGGCCTGAATATCCTGGGCCTTGGCCGCGCATTCGTCCCGCGAACTGCCATGCACCATGGCAAAAAGATTGTAGGGCCAGGCCGGCAAAGAACGCGGCCGGCGATAGCAATGCGTCACGAAGGGCAACGACCCGACCAGGCCGCCCAGACGATCGATTTCCGCATCGTCGACATCCCAGACCGTCATGCCGTTGGCAGTCCAGCCGATGGCGTAGTGATTGGGCACCGCACCGATCCGCCGGATCAGCCCCTGCGCGAGCATTCTTCCAAGCCGTTCGCTGACCTCGCTGGCCGAAATACCCAAGCCTTCTCCCAGCGCACGATATGGCTCGCTAACCAGCGGCAGGCCGCCTTGCGTGGCAACAATCAGCGCTCGATCGATGTCGTCGCCGATCATACCCGGGTCTCCAGCTGCATCTGCACGAAGTATTCCTTTTCCTTGGGAAAGGCATGAACTGGAAGACCGGTATCGGCCTCGATCTGCGCAATGGCTTCGGCAATCCCCTCCGGCTTCTCGGTCGCCAGCACGAACCACATGTTGAGCAGGTGTTCGCGCCGATAGTTGTGCGCCACCTGCGGCAAGGCATTGACCTGGGCGGCGACCGTCTCATAGCGCTCTTCGGGGACGGCCAGCGCCGCCAGAACGAAGGCGCCGCCCATCCGCTCGATCTGGAACATCGGACCGAAGCGTGTCAGCACCTTGTCGTCAAGCATCCGCTTCAGGCGCGCCAGCAGGTCGGCCTCGACTACGCCCAGGCGCTGGGCGACCTCGGCGTAGGGGCGCTCGCTCAGCGGAAAGTCGCCCTGCAGGGTATCGATGATGGCCCGGTCAATGGCATCGAGTTCAGGCATAACGCGCCCCGTTCTGCTTGAAGCGGGTGAGCGAGAAGAGAATCTCGTGCGCGCAATCATCGAGACCATGTCGCTGACGCAAGCCGGCAATGATGGCCTCGACTTCATCGCGCGCCTTGCCGTGGATCATGCAGAACAGGTTGTATGGCCAATCCGGCAGGCAGCGCGGCCGGCGATAGCACAGCGTCACCGCCGGCTCGTCGGCCAGGGCACGCCCCAGGGCATTAACCCGGTCATCGGGAATGTCGTGCACAAGCATGGCGTTGGCCCGGAAACCGAGTTCGTGATGACGGACGACGACGCCGAAACGTTTGATCGCCCCCTCCTCCAGCCAACTCTTGATACGGCCCAGCACGTCGCTTTCGGAACAACCGATGCGACTGGCGATTAACTGGAAGGGCCGAATGAACATCGGCAGCCCCTCCTGCAGAACGGAAATCAGACGGCGCTCGATCTCACCGATCGGCTGCACGGGGGTTACCGGCAAGACCGCCACTTCGCGCTTGCGCCTGTCGCCATCGAGCGAGAAACCCAGGTCGATGTGGAACTCTTCCAGCAAGGGCAAGGGCATCAGGCGATAGCCGGCAGCCTGCTCGATGGCGCCCAGCGTCGCCTGCAGGCGCCCCTCGCTGGCTGCCGTCACGACAAACCAGAGGTTGTAGCGATGCTCGCGCTCGTAGTTGTGGTTGACCTCCGGAAAACGGTTGACCGCTGCCGCCACCGCCGCCAGTTTTTCAGGCGGCACGGCCATCGCAGCCAGCGTCGAGGCACCGATCCGCTTGGGCGCGAAAACCGCGCCGACCCGGGAGATTTTCCCTTCCCGGCGCAGGTTGTCGAGACGCCCGAGCACCACCTTTTCGGCAACGCCCAAGCGCGACGCCAGTTCGGCGAAGGGGGCCGGACAGAGCGGGAAGTCGCGCTGGAAGTCGTTCAGCAGATGAAAGTCGAGCGTATCGTCCATCAGAAGCCAATGCGCACGGCGCGCGAAGTGAAGAAGATGCCGGAGGGGCTATCCGCCGGAATTTCACCCAGCTTGGCGAAACTCTCGGTGTTGTAGATCACGACCTTGTTGTCGTCGCGTGCCGATAGCCAGACATTCTCTCCGCGCGGGGCAAACTCCATGTGCAGGATGCCCTTGCCCGGCTCCATGTTGTGCACGACCTTGCCCGCCAGCGTATCGATGACATCGATCTTGCCGTTGTCCGGGAAGGCGAAGTTAACCCAGATCTGCCGCCCATCGGGGCGCGCCATCACGAAGACCGGCTGGCCGCGTACCGGAATACGCCCCACTTCCTTCCAGGTACCCACATCGACGACCAGCACTTCGTGCCGCCCGATCGCCGGCAGGTAGGCCTTGCCCTGCGCCACGGACCAGCCGCGCAGGTGCGGCATCTTGAATACGGGCAGCTTTTCCTCGCCGCGACCGTATTTTTCGAGAATCTTGCGGGCGCCCTTTTCCGGCTGCCAGAGGTCGAGCATGGCGACACCATCCTCGCCGAACAGGCCGGCCAGGAAATAGCGACCATCGGGGGTCACCAGGCCATCGTAGGGTTGGTTACCGGCCGGGAAGCGCCGTGTGACCGGTTGCCTCGGATCGCTGAAATCGGTGACCCGGATTTCGCCCCCCTCGAACAAGGCGTAGGCAAATTTGTTGCCCGCCGTGTCGGCCAATCCGACGACCTTGGAAAACTGTCCCGGCGCGTATTCGGCCGGCACCTCGGAGAGCAACTCAAGCGTTTCCGCATCGAAGGCCTTGATTCCACCGGGTGCGTAGTTCTGGGCCACGACGATACGGCCATCCTGCGAGATCGAACCGCCGATGGCATTGCCCGACTGGATGACGCGCTTGACGATTTTCGCTTCGAGCAGATCAATCTTGGTCAGCCCGCCATCGCGCCCGAAAATGAAGGCATAACGACCGTCGCGCGAATAGACGGCGGAGGCATGGGATAGATCGCCCAAGCCGGCGATACGGGCATAGGGCTGGCGCGTGGAGGTGTTGACCAAGGTGACATGGCCGCTCGAACGCTCGATGATCAGCCCCAGATCGCCGGTACCACGCAGTTGTGGCCCAGCGCAGGCAGAAAGCAGGAAAAGGAGGAACAGACTCAGCAACAGGCGCATGGTTATCTCACAGGGACTTATTCAGGGAAGGTAGTCATCAGTTTATTGACGATCCAGGCGGCTTCGGCTTCCGACATGAACTGCTTCCATGGCGGCATGGGTGTTCCCGGACGACCGTAGTAGATCGTTGCCGTCAATCCCTCGGCAGGCTTGTCACGCAACGTCTCCGGCAGCAAGGGAGGACCGAGTCCGCCTTTGAAGGTCATTCCGTGACAGGAGCCGCAATCCTGGCGCACCAGATGCACCAGCTCCTTCTGGCGTGCCGCATCGGGCTCGGCTCCCCAGGAGGCGCACGATAGGGCGAGCAAGACGAGCCCCAGTTTATTCGGAGACAACGACACTCCCTTTCATTTCCGGATGCGGCCCGCAATGATAGTCGTAGCGACCAGGCTTGTCGAAACGGCGCGTCCAGCTCTCTTCCGGGAACAGGCGCTCGGATTCGAGGCTGTTTTCGGCCGGAAAAAGGATGGAATGACTGGTTCGTTTCTCGCGATTCGTCCACCGGACGCTATCGCCGACGCCGATACGAACCTCGGCCGGCTCGAAACGATAGCCTTCGATTTTCACGTCAGCCGTTTGCGCGATTGCCGATGAAAAAAGGAGTGCCAGCACAGCCAGCACTCCCCCGTGACAGAAGCACCCGGATCGCAACGTCAGTCTTCCGGATGGCACGCTCATCTCACTGCTTGGCAGCCTTCACGTCGCCGTCGGCACCGAGACCGATGGTGTGACCGAAGGATACGTGGTGGAAACGGCCAGCGGCATTGTCGGCGTGGATGGCGATACCGAAAGGCACGGCCTTGCCCGGAGCAAGAACGGCGTTACCAGCCAGCTTGCGGGTAAAGGTGACGGTGTAGGTATCGCCCGCCTTGGCGCCTTCGGCCGTGGCACCGGCCTTGCCGCCTTCCATGTTGCGCTTGTCGGCGACGAAACCGTCAACCGATTTGCCGCTGCTCTTCCACTGCATCAAATCCATGGCGCCGGCGGCCACATGCTTGGTCTTGTCCTTTCCCTTCGGCATGCCCTTGACATCTTCATGGCAAGCGGACCAGCAGCCTGCCTGATCGGCCAACGGTACCTTGTCGTTCGGGAACATGACGGTCGCCTTGACCTCGTTGTCCTTGTCCGAATGATCGAAGCCACCGGCTGGCGCCTTGAAGGTCAGGCGGACGTAGAGGTTGCTCGCATCGTAGGCGGCCTGCACGGTAACAGGATAGGTCAGCGTCTTCGGGGCGCCCTTCGGCTCCAGTTCCTTGCTTCCCAAGCGCTTGGTATCCAGGCTGAGCTTGCCATCCTCGACGTGGCAACCGGCACAGGTTTCACCCTTTTTCAGGCCGCTGGCCCCGCTATGTTCGCCCTTGCCTTGAACCCATTCCATCGGCGTGGCGCCCGGGTGGAAAACGTGAATCGTGCTCTTGCCGACCTTGGCCCAGTCCGGGGCGGCGATCGCGGCTTGCGAACCCAGGGCCATGAAGGCACCGGCGACTGCCAGGGAAACGAAATGCTTGTTCATCGTGGTCATCTCCACAAAAGTGATACGAATTCGGCTTATTCAAAACGGCTTCGTTCTGTGCTGCTTCATATGCTACGGGGGCTTGCGCCCCCGTAGCTTTGCCTCAAATCAAACAATCAACAGCCGATCAATAGATGTCGTGCTGGGTGTTGTAGACGTTGAACTTGCCGGTCGGCGTGATCATCTTCGGATCGGTGATGACCTTCTTGACCTTCAGCGTAGCATCATCATAGACCACCACGGCAGACTGGTCGGTCTTGCCGCCCCACAGGGAGATCCAGACTTCCTTGCCGTCCGCCGAGTATTCCGGATGGACAGCGCGCTTGACGGCCTTGGTCGGCGGCAGGCCGGAATCCTTGGCGACGTTCAGGATGGCCTTCGGCTTGGACAGATCGGCCATATCCCAGACGGCAACCGATTCAGCCAGATCCTTGTCCGGGTTCTGCGGAGCGTCGGCCCAGAAGTGCTTGGACTTCGGATGGGTCTTGACGAACAGGTTGCCCGGAACGTGCTTCATTTCCTGGACGACCTTCCAGTTGTACTCCTTGTACTTGGCAAACTTCTTGTCGTCGGACGGCGTCGAGATCAGGGTCACGACATCGGCACCAAGGTGACCCGTCGCCCAGACCGGACCGAACTTCGGATGGACGAAGTTGGCGCCGCGCCCCGGGTGCGGGATCTTGGCGGTATCGACCAGCGCGGCCAGCTTGCCTGTCTTGGTATCGACCGCAGCGATCTTGTTGGAGGCATTCGCTGCCACCAGGAAGTAGCGCTTGGAAGCATCCCAGCCGCCGTCATGCAGGAACTTGGCGGAACCGACGGTAGTCGTCTTCAGGTTTTCGATGTCGGAGTAATCGACCAGCAGGATCTGGCCGGTTTCCTTGATGTTGATGACCCATTCCGGCTTGATGAACGAAGCGACGATGGATGCAACGCGCGGTTCCGGATGGTATTCGCCATCGACGGTCATGCCGCGGGTCGAAACGACCTTGCGCGGCTTCAGGGTATCGCCGTCCATGATCACGAACTGGGGCGGCCAGTAGGAGCCGGCGACCGCGTACTTGTCTTCGAAGCCCTTGAACTTGGAGGTATCGACCGAGCGGGCGTCGAAGCCGATCTTGACTTCAGCCACGACGGCCGGTTTTTCCATCCACAGGTCGATCAGGCTCAGGCGACCATCGCGACCGATGACGTACACATAGCGACCGGAGGCGGAGAGGCGGGAAATGTGAACCGCGTAGCCAGTCTTGACGATGGAGCGGATTTCCTTGGTATCACCATCGATCAGGGCAACTTCACCGGTGTCACGCAGGGTGACCGAGAACATGTTGTTCAGGTTGAAGTTGTTCATCTGCTTCTTCGGACGCTGGTCGACCGGAACGATGACCTTCCAGGAATCCATGGTGTCCTTGAAGCTGTACTCCGGCGGAACGTCCGGGGTGTTCTGGATGTACTTCGACATCAGGCTGATTTCTTCCTTGGTCAGGATGTCGTCGAAGTTCACCATGCCGCCATCGGTACCGTAGCCGATGATCTTTTCCAGACGCTGCTGACCCAGCTTGAGGGTGCCGCCTTCGGTAACGTTACCGTCCTTGTCCTTCTTGGACCAGTGCGGCTCGAGATTCTTGCCGGTGGCGCCCTTGCGCAGCACGCCGTGGCAGCCGGCACAACGTTCAAAGTAAATCTTCTTGGCCTGTTCCTTCTCGGCTGCCGTCATTGCCGGGGCGGCCTTGGCGGCCTCCTGAGCAAAGGCGGAACCCATGGCGGCAGCCATGGCGGTCAATGCAAGCATCCCCACTACAGATTTTTTCATCTTTCCTCTCCTAGAACGAAAACGGGTCGCGTCCATAAATCCCCAAAACGCGATGTCCGCTAGGTTGCGCTTCAGCGCTTTCCCCATCCTTGATACTCATCAATCTTTTTCCCATAAGAAATTCTTTATATTCAAAGACAAATAGTTCTCATGAACTAGTTAACTACACCTTTTGAACTATATTTTCTCAATTCCTTGATCCACGCTATTGGCAGGCACGAACGAGCGCATTAGGATGCCCGCCCAAAGGAAGAGAGAAACCATGAATAATTCGTCACAATTGCAAGGTGGGAAAGTCTGGCTGATAGGTGCCGGGCCAGGCGACCCCGATCTCCTGACCATCAAGGCTGCGCGCCTTATTGCGCTGGCCGATGCCATCGTCTACGACCACCTGGTCGGCAACGGCATCATGGATCTGGCCCGCTCCGACGCCCGCATCATCTACGCCGGGAAGGAGTCCTCCAAGCACACCATGCCGCAGGGTGACATCAACCAGTTGCTGGTCACCCTCGCCCGCGAAGGCTTGTCCGTCGTCCGTCTCAAGGGAGGCGACCCCTTCATTTTCGGGCGTGGCGGCGAAGAACTGGAAACCCTGGTCGCTTCCGACATTCCCTTCGAGGTCGTACCCGGCGTCACCGCGGCTGCCGGCTGTGCCGCCTATTCCGGCTTTCCGCTGACACACCGCGATCATGCGCAGGCCGTCACCTTCGTAACCGGCCACCTCAAGGACGGTACGGTCAACCTCGACTGGCCAGCCCTCGCCCGGCCCAACCAGACGGTGGTTTTCTACATGGGCATAGGCGCTGCCGAGGAAATCTGCAAGCAGATGATCAATCACGGCCTGCCCTCGATGACACCGGCGGCGGTCATCCGTAACGGCACCCAGGCTGACCAGAAGACCGTACTGGCGACGCTGGGCACCCTGCCGCATCGCCTCGCCGAGTCCGGCATCAAGCCGCCGGCCTTGATCGTGGTGGGCAGTGTCGTCGGACTGCACGAAAAACTCAGCTGGTTCGAGAAGCGATGAAATACCTGTTATTGCTGGCCGCGCTGTTTTCAGTCTCCGCGCACGCCTACACGCCGGACGAGTTACGCGGCGACTGTCAGGCCGCCGAGGAGCTGTATGCCAAACAGAAGAACAGCGACCCCCTCCAATCGATACGCAGCGCCCGCTGCATTGCCTACGTCGCCGGCTTTGCCGACGGCTATGCAGTCAGCGACTATCTGGCCGGTCAGGTCGGCATGAAACTCAACGCCATCTGCCTGCCCAACGACCCGGATTTGTCGATGCGTCTCGTCCGCGCCGTCGTCATTCATGTCGAGCGCGTGCCGCCGAACACCACGATGAGCACCGCAACGCTGGTTGCCGGCGCGCTGGCAAAAGCTTTCCCATGTACGGAATCGCTTGAATCGAAGAAGTGATTCAGGGATAATCCGGCCTCCACTCGCCCCGGTGGCGGAATCGGTAGACGCAGCGGATTCAAAATCCGCCGCCGAAAGGTGTGCCAGTTCGAGTCTGGCCCGGGGCACCAGTTTCAAGACAAAGCGGCTTTCCTCCAGGAAGGCCGTTTTTGTTTGTTCTTCCCGATTGATTGGATCGCGCCATGTCGATGACCGTCGACGACTTCGACTTCCACCTCCCTCCCGAGTTGATCGCCCAGCACCCCGCCGCCGAGCGCACGGGCAGCCGCCTGCTGCACGTCAACGGGGCAACGCATGTCGACCGGCGCTTTACCGACCTGCCCTCGCTCCTGCGTGCGGGCGACCTGCTCGTGTTCAACGACACCCGCGTCATCAAGGCACGTTTCTTTGGCGTCAAGGAAAGCGGCGGGCGCGTGGAAATCATGCTCGAACGGATTGTCGATGCGACGCACGCCATTTGCCAGATACGCGCCAGCAAAGCACCCAAGGCGGGCGGCAAGCTGATCCTGGCCGATGCGTTCAGCGTCACGGTGACCGGCCGGGCCGGGGCCGGCGATGACTTTTTCGCGCTGGAACTCAATGACGCCGGCGACTTCTGGGAACTGGCCGAGCAATACGGCAAGCTGCCCCTACCGCCCTACATCGAGCACCCGGCCGAAGGCGCCGACGAAACGCGTTACCAGACCGTCTATGCCCGCGAACCCGGGGCGGTCGCCGCTCCCACCGCCGGCCTGCACTTTGACGAAGCCATGCTGGAAACCTTGCGCCAACAGGGCGTGAACACCGCCTTCCTGACGCTGCACGTCGGCGCCGGCACCTATCGCCCGATGCGCGTCGAGAAGATTGCCGACCACCAGATGCACAGCGAGCGCTTCGAGATTCCCGCAGCCACAGCAGAGGCCGTGGCCGCCACCCGTGCGGCGGGCGGGCGGGTCATCGCCGTCGGCACGACCAGCCTGCGCGCCCTTGAATCGGCCGGCAATCCCGACGGCACGGTGCGCGTTGGCGGGGCCGAAACCGACATTTTCATCACGCCAGGCTACCGTTTCCAGGTGGTCGACCGGCTGATCACCAATTTCCACCTGCCGAAATCGACGCTGATGATGCTGGTCTCGGCCTTTGCCGGCTACGACGCCATTCGTGCCGCCTACGCCCATGCCGTGGCCGAGCGCTACCGTTTTTTCAGCTACGGCGACGCGATGTTGCTCGAACGCACCGGCCAACCCGGTTAACGATAGCTGCCAAAGACCGCTGCCTTGCCGTCGCGGCGCACCAGCAGCACATCGTAGGGATCGCGCCGGCCGCCATAGGCCGGCCCGTCCATGCCCGGTGAGCCGACCGGCATGCCGGGCACAGCCAGGCCGATAGCCTGCGGTTTCTCGGCCAGCAGACGGCGGATGTCGGCCGCCGGCACATGACCTTCGAGCAGGTAATCCCCGACGCGGGCGGTGTGACAGGAGGCATAACGATCGGGCATACCCAGCTTGCGCCGGGCGCCATCGAGGTCGCCGACCTCATTGGCCTGCACGGCGAAGCCCTCGCGTTCGAGATGGGCGATCCAGTCCTTGCAACAGCCGCAGTAAGGGCTTTTCCAGACCTCGACCCGCGGTTTGGCCGGGGCCGCCCAAACGGGAAGGGTGGCGGCAGCGAGCACGGACAGCAACAGGCGACGGCGCGCCAACAGCGGTGATTTCATCATCTTTCCTTTCATCACAGTCGGATCACGGCGCCACGGCACGCGCCTGCAGCGGCTTGCGGCCCGGCCATTCGACGAGAATCAGCAGCTTGGCTCCGCTGGGCAGGCTGCCCGCCCCTTCCAGACGGTTCGGCGCCACCGGGGTGAGCGCCACCTCGCTCTTGGCGCTGCCGGCGAGCACGGTCAGCTTGCCCTTGGCGCCGGCCATATCGACCGGGGCACCGTGGCTGGAGGCATGAACGACGACCTTGTTGCCCTGGCCGACAATTTCGAACTGCGCCTCGCCCGCCTCGGCAACAACGCCACCGAACTGGGGCTTGCCATGCTCGGCGTGGGCATGGGCGGGCAGCGATGCGACATTGAGCGCCAGCAGGGCTGCGACGACGGTCAAGCGGATTTTTTGGCTCATTTGCAAATCTCCTTGCGGTTAGAACGCTTCATGGGAAGCCTGCTGGACCAGTCTCTCAGCCGGTTTTCGGCCGAACAACCAGAACAGGGCGGGGGTTACGAAGGTATCAAGCAGGGTTGAACTGATCAGCCCGGAAAAGATCACCACGGCCACCGGATGCAGGATCTCGGTGCCCGGCTGCTCGGCCTCGAAGAGCAGCGGCGCCAGCGCGAAGGCGGCGACCAGCGCGGTCATCAGCACCGGCGTCAGGCGTTCCAGCGAGCCACGCACGATCATCGGCACGCCGAAGGTCTCGCCCTCGAAGCGCATCAGGTTCAGGTAGTGGCTGATCTTGAGGATGCCGTTGCGGGTGGCGATGCCGGCCAACGTGATGAAGCCGATCAGCGCCGCGACCGACAGCGGCTGCCCGGACAGCCACAGGCCGATGACGCTGCCGACCAGCGCCAGCGGCACGTTGGCCATGATCAGCGCGGCCAGCAGGGCCGAGCGGTAGCGGCTGAAGAGCACCATGAAGATCAGTGCCGTAGAGCCCAGCGCGAGCACAGCGATCAGGCGAGCCGCCTCCTCCTGTGCCTGGAACTGGCCGCCGAGGGTGATGAAATAGCCTTCCGGCAACGGGAATTGGGCAACCGCCGCACGCAGGTCGGCGACCACGTCAGACAGGGCCCGTCCCTGGGCGTTGGCCGAGATGACGATGCGCCGCCGGCCTTCATCGCGCGTGATCTGGTTCGGCCCGTCGGCATCCTCGATGCTCGCCAATTTGGCAAGGGGCACGCGCCCGGCCGGGGTCTCGACCAGCAGGTTGGCCAGCCCATCGAGCGAGCGCGCCGGCTCAGGGAGGCGGACGACCAGGTCGAAGCGGCGGTTGCCCTCGACGATCTGCGTCACCTTCTCGCCATCGACCAAGGTCTGCAACGTGCGCGTCAGTTGTGCCGTCGAGATGCCATAGCGCGCCGCCGCGTCGAAATCGACGCGCACCTTGATCTGCGGCGCCAGTACCTGCTTTTCGATCTCGAGGTCGGCCAGCCCCGGTATCTTCGCCAACCGCGCGCGCAGCAGGCCGGCCTGGGCGCGCAGCGTGTCGAGATCTTCGCCGACGATCTTGATGGCAATCTGCGCCCGCACGCCGGACAGCATGTGGTCGATACGGTGGGCGATCGGCTGGCCGAGGCTGAGGCTGGCCGGCAGCTCTTTCAGGCGCTGGCGAATCTCCGCATAGACCGCCTCCTTGGGTCGCCCGCCCGGCTTGAGCTTGATCTCGAACTCGGTGACATGGACGCCCTCGGCATGCTCGTCGAGTTCGGCCCGGCCGGTGCGCCGGCCCATGTGCTCGATCTCGGGCAGGCCGCGCAGCGCCTGCTCGGCCGCCGTGGCGACGCGAATCGACTCGGACAGCGTGGCGCCCGGATTGAGGCGCAAGCCGAGGGTGATCGAGCCTTCGTTGAACGGCGGCAGGAAGGTGGTCGGAAAGAACGGCACCGCCAGCGTCGCCAGCACGACGGCGACGCCGGCGGCGACGACGGGCAGGCGCGGCGCCGCGAGCACCCGCTCCAGCGCCTGCCGGTAGGCGGCCTTGAGCCGGAGGACCAGCCGCGTTTCGCCGTGATCGTGGCGCACCAGCGCCGGCAGCAGATAGCTCGACAGCACCGGCGTCACCAGCACCGACACCGCCAGCGAGGCCAGGATGGCGACGATATAGGCGATGCCGAGCGGCACGAACAGCCGCCCCTCGATACCGGGCAGGGCAAACAGCGGGACGAAGACCAGCGCGATGATCAGCGTCGCATAGACAATGGCGGTGCGTACCTCCAGCGACGCGGCGATCACCGTCGCGCGCACCGAGTACGGCTGGCCGCTGGCCGCCTTTTCGCGCAGGCGGCGCAGGATGTTCTCGACATCGACGACGGCATCGTCCACCAGCTCGCCGATGGCGATGGCCAGACCGCCCAGGGTCATGGTGTTGATTGACAGCCCGAACCACTTGAAGACCAGCACCGCCGTCAGGATGGAAAGCGGAATCGCCGTCAGCGAAATCAGCATCGTCCGCAGGTTGCCGAGGAAGAAGAACAGCACGCCGGCGACGAAGCAGGCAGCCATCAGCAGCTTGAGCTGCAGGTTGCCGAGCGAGGCCTCGATGAAGTCGGCCTGGCGGAAGATCACCTGCGGCGCGCTCAGGCCCGCCGGCACGCTGCTTTTGAGATCGGCCAGCGCCGCCTCGATGCGCCGGGTGAGGTCGACGGTATCGGCCGTCGGCTGCTTCTGGATACTCAGAATCACCGCCGGGCTGCCCTCGCGGCCGTCGTCGAAGCCGCCGTCGCCACGCTTGATCGCCGCCGCGAAGCCGACATCGGCCACCTGGCGCAACAGGATCGGCTGGTTGCCGGATACGGTCGGGCGCGCCGTGATCGCCAGGTTCTTCAAATCCTCCAGACGCGCGCTGCGACCGAGGTGACGGATCAGGTATTCGCGCCCGTTCAGTTCGAGAAAACCGCCCGACGTATTGGCGGCGAAGCCACGCACCGCCGCCTCGATCTGGTCGAGTCCGATGCCCAGCTCCATCATCCGCCGCGTATCGGGCTGCACCTGGAATTGGCGAACCTCGCCGCCGATCGGGATGACTTGCGAGACGCCGGAAATCGCCATCAGGCGCGGCCGCAGCACCCAGTCTGCGTACTCGCGTGCCGCCTTGGGGTCGGCCCCGTCACCACGGATGGGGATGGCGACAAGCATGATCTCGCCCATGATCGACGACACCGGCCCCATGCGCGGCACGCTGCCCGGCGGCAATGCCGAGTTCATTGCCGACAGTCGCTCGGTCACCATCTGCCGGGCGCGATAGACATCGACATTCCAGTCGAAGGTGAGGTAAACAAAGGACAGGCCGGCGCTGGAAATCGAGCGCACGGTGGCGATGCCCGGCAGGCCGCTCATTGCTGTTTCGAGCGGAAAGCTGATCAACTGCTCGACCTCCTCGGGCGCCATGCCGCCGGCCTCGGTCATCACCGTCACCGTCGGCTTGTTGAGATCGGGAAAGACATCCACCGGCAGGCGCGTCGCCTGCACAGCCCCCCAGATCATCAACGCGGTCGCCGCCACCAGCACGAATAGCCGGCTGCCCAGACTTTTTTCGACAAGCCACTGAAACATGCCGTGCTCCTAACGAATCTGCGCGATCAGGCTGGCGCCCTGGACGACGACCCGGTCGCCCGGCTCCAGGCCACCCGTGACCAGCACCCGCAGCCCGTCCAGCGGCTCGCTGCGGATCGTCCGCGCCGCAAAACGCTCCGGCGCCGTCTTCACCCAGAGAATCACCTGATTCGCCGTGTTGCGTGCCAAGGCCGCTGCCGGCAACGGCAGGCCGGATACTGTTGCCTTGAGCTGCACCTGAACCTTGACCGGCTGCCCGAGCGGCAGGGCCAGACCGGCCCCTGCGGCGTGGTTTTCGAAGATCAGCGGCAGGGCCTGTTCGCGCAGACGGCGCGGCGCGCCGACGAAAGCCAACGGCACCGAGCGACCGGCGACGGCTACCGTTGCCGCCGCTACCTCGCCGAGCGGAACCGACTCGAAGGCCGTCGCCTCGATATGCAGGCTGTCCGGATCGATGACCTCAAAAATCAGCTCCTTCGGCTCGACCACCTGCCCGACCACCGCATTGCTCGCTGCCAGCACTCCGCCGACCGGCGCCACCAGCGCCTCGCGCCCGGATAGGCCACCACCGACCGCCGCCATGCGCCCCTTCAGACTGGCCACCTCGCTCTCGGCGGCATCGATGTCCTTTTTCGGCACCGTATCGGCCAGTTCGTTGAGGCGGGCCAGCCGCCGCTCGGCCAGGCCCAGGGCAGCCTTCAGCTCGGCGAGCAAGGCCGCCTGGTTGGAACGCTCGATGGCGCCGGAAGCCGGCACCACCCAGGCCAGGATGTCGCCCTTCTTCACCCGGCTGCCTGCCGCCGGCAAGCCGTGCGCCCCGGCCGGTTCGATGCGGCCGGGAATCATCGCCTGCACGCGCCCGCCCAGATGCGGGTCCATGATCACGCGCCCCGGCAATTCCAGCGTTTTGGGCAGCGTTTCCGGCTGCACCTTGAGCGTCAGCACGCCCATGCCGCGCTGCGCCGGCTTGGGCACGAAAACCGTGCCGTCCGGCAGACGCTGCGGGGTGTCACCCAGCGGGCGGGCGCTTTTCTTTTCGTCGGCGTGGTCATGGCCTTCGTGCGCCACCGCCACGACATGAAGACCGGCCAGGAAGGCCAGCGCGAATAGCTGCTTTTTCATTGCGCCCCCCCCTGCGTCCGGCGACGCAGCCGCCAGACAAGCAATCCGCCCGCACCGAGGGCCAGCGCCAGCCAGCCCGCCGGCTGCCAGGCCAGCGCCGCCGACATGCCCTCTTCCGGCGCCTGGACATGCAGATCGCCACTCAGCAGATCGCTGTCGCCCCCGGCAACCAAGGTCAAGGCCACGGCATATTCGCCGGGGCGACGCAGCGGCTGCAGCCACTTTTCGTCGGCCACCCAGTAGTCGCCACGCTCCGGGCGGAAATGCGCCTTGACCGAACTGCCGCCAACCTCCAACTCCAGTTCGGCATTGAGCACCGGCGCGTTGCTCTCGGCGCGATCGACATACCAGCTCATGCCCTCGGGCATGATTCGCCCCACTGCTTCGAAATGCTCGCTTTCGGCCACGACGACCGACATCGGCGGCACCTCGCCGGCCGTCACGGCAGCCGACAGCAGCAGCCCCGCGAAAACCGTCATTGATCGTATAAGAATCATGTTGATCTTCCTCATTCCGGCAACAGGCCAAGACTCTGGCGCAGTTGCGAAATACCCTGTCCCAGGGCGATACGGGCACGCCCGAGGGCACGCTCCGCTTCAAATGCTTCGGCTTCGATACGCAACCGCGCCGGGAGATCGGTTTCGCCCAGGCGGAAGGATTTCTCGTAATAGCCGCGATTTTCGCGTGCCAGCCGGGCACGCTCCTCGGCGGCCGCCAGTTGCTGGCGTGCCGCCGCGACCTGCCGGCGGCCGGCGTCGGCCTCCCGCGCCAACCGCTCGCGCAGGCGCTCCAGCTCCACCGAGGCTTCGATGGCCTCGGCATTCGCCGTGGCCACCCGGGCATCGTGACGCGGGCCATCGCCGAACGGAATCCGCAAGGACAGCGCCCAGGTCTGGTCGGCGCGCTCGCCGTCGGCCGCACGGTCGCGCCGCGTCGACACGGCCAGCTCCGGGTTGCTGCGCGACTGTACGCGTGCCAGCTCGGCATTGCGGCGAGCCAGTTCGGAGCGCCCCTGCCACTCGCGCAACAGCGGATGCGCTTCGCCGGCTTGTGCCGGTACCGTCTCGTGTTGCCAGCCCGTCGCCACGGCCGGCGCACCGGTCAGGCTTTCCAGGCGGTAACGGGCCAGCGCCTCGGCGGCGTCGGTCTCCGCCTGCTGGGCGCGGACCAGCGACAGCACGCCTTCGGCCTGATTAAGATCGGCCCGCGACAGGTCGCCGGCCGCGAAACGGCGGGCGACGTCATCACGCAGGCGGGTCGCCGCGCCAAGGCGGTCGGCGGCAAGCGCGACTTCATTCTGCTGGGCTTGCCAGCCCCACCAGGCGTCACGAACGAGCTGCGCCAATTGCAGGCGCAAGCTGTCGGCCCGCCCGGCCAGTGCCGTTCCCTCTGCCTCGGCAGCGGCACGCGCGCCGCTGCGTTCGCCAGGCAGCCAGAGCGGCAGCACCAAGCCGAGATCGTTCTCAAGGGCACCGCGATTGCGATTGAACTGGTCGCTGCGCACGCCCAGTTCCAGGCTCGGGGCCGCCGCCGTCAACGCCGACGCTGCCCCGAGGCGGCCGTCGACGGCGCGTTGACGCTCGCCCAGCGCGGCAGCTGCCGGCTGGCGTTGCCAGGCCTCGGCAAAAGCCTTGGCCAACGACGTTTCGCCATGCGCCGGCAGGGCCAGGCTGAACGTCAGGGTAATTGCGATGCAAAAAGCGCTTCGCATGGGATTTCCTCCGGTTGCAATGGAACAACCGGCGGCATGCCGCACCGGCCCGTCAGGGCCTCAAACAGGAATAGGAAGTGTCAGGACAAGCCGCCGCGACTCAGGCGGCAGCCTTGGGCGGGCGTTCCAGCCCGTCGGGAATACGCGAGGCGAAACGATCGGCCCGACCGTCCAACGCGAACGAATCGGCCGTCGCCATGACTGCCAGCCCCGACGCCGCCAGGCCTGCCGGCAGATGTCCAAGAATGTGGCCGGGGCAGCAATGGTGCGCCTGATCGTCGCAAGCCGCCTGATCGTCGTGTACGGCAGCGGTAGCATGCCCGTCATGCCCGGAATGTTCATCGTCCCCGACCGATAATGCGCCGTGTTCGTGCGGCGCCGTGGCATCGAGCAGTTCCCAGCCGAAACTCGGCGAGAAAACGGTCGATAGCATGACCAAACGGTCGATAGCATGACCAGCAACAACAGGCGGGAAATCAGGCGTTTGAACATGGGAATTCGAAGAATGAACGCGCAAACTATACAATCTCGCACCGCACAAGCAAATAGCTGTTACAAAAAGCCCACACGATGCAATTCGAACTCCTGAAAACCGATGGCGCCGCCCGCCGGGGCACGCTGACCCTCAACCACGGCGTTGTCCAGACTCCCGTCTTCATGCCGGTCGGCACCTACGGCACGGTCAAGGCGATGACGCCGCAATCGCTGAACGACATCGGCGCCCAGATCTGCCTCGGCAACACCTTCCACCTGTGGCTGCGGCCGGGGCTGGATGTCGTCCAGGCGCACCGGGGCCTGCACGATTTCATGAACTGGCAAAAGCCCATCCTCACCGATTCGGGTGGCTTCCAGGTCTTTTCGCTCGGCGCCCTGCGCAAGATCACCGAGGAAGGCGTCAAGTTCAGCTCGCCGCACGACGGCGCCAAGCTCTTCCTGTCGCCGGAAATCTCGATGCAGATCCAGCACGTGCTGAATTCCGACATCGTGATGATCTTCGACGAATGCACGCCCTACCCGGCGACCCGCGACGAGGCGGCGAAATCGATGCGCCTGTCGATGCGCTGGGCACAGCGTTCGCGTGACGAGCACAACAAACTGGAAAACAGCAATGCCCTGTTCGGCATCATTCAGGGCGGCATGTACGAAGACCTG
The DNA here is from genome assembly GCF_051122455.1 of Dechloromonas sp. ARDL1. Taxonomy (NCBI): domain Bacteria; kingdom Pseudomonadati; phylum Pseudomonadota; class Betaproteobacteria; order Rhodocyclales; family Azonexaceae; genus Dechloromonas; species Dechloromonas sp. ARDL1. The sequence goes on along the minus strand of NZ_CP168939.1, from coordinate 291,945 downwards.
CGCGACGAGTCGCTGGCCGGACTGGACAATATCGGCTTCGACGGCATGGCCATCGGCGGCCTGTCTGTGGGCGAACCCAAGGAAGACATGGCGCGCATCCTCGAACACGTCGCCCCCAGGATGCCAGCCCACAAGCCGCGCTACCTGATGGGCGTCGGCACGCCGGAAGACCTGGTCTTCGCCGTCAAACGCGGCATCGACATGTTCGACTGCGTGATGCCGACGCGCAATGCCCGCAACGGCCACCTGTTCACCCGCTTCGGCGACATCAAGATCAAGAACGCTCGGTTCAAGACCGATACCGGCCCTCTCGATCCGTCTTGCTCGTGCTACACCTGCACCCAGTTCAGCCGCGCCTACCTGCACCACCTCTTCCGCTGCGGCGAGATCCTCGGCGGCATGCTGAACACCATCCACAACCTGCATTTCTATCAGGTGATCATGGCCGAGATGCGCACCGCCATCGAGGCCGGCACACTCGATGCATGGTCGCTCGCCTTTGCCCGCGACCGATCCTCGGGCCGGTGATAGAATCCTTCGTTTCGTTTTCAAGCACTCCGGAGTTACAACAATGATCAGTCTTGCCCACGCCCAAACCGCTGGCGCCGCCGCCGACCCCACGGGTGGCTTCATGCAGCTGCTGCCGATGATCCTGATGTTCGTCGTGCTGTGGTTCCTGATGATTCGTCCGCAAATGAAGAAAGCCAAGGAACACAAGGCGCTGCTGGCCGGCCTGGCCAAGGGAGACGAAGTCGTTACCCAGGGCGGCATCGTCGGCAAGGTGACCAAGGTCGGCGAGAACTACGTCTCCGTCGAAATCGCCGAAGGCACCGAAGTCGTCGTCCAGAAGCCGTCGATCGGCCTGGTTTTGCCCAAGGGCACGCTGAAGTCGCTGTAATTCACCCCGGAAGGCGGCGAGGTTGACACCATCGCCGCCTTTTTCGCTTTAAAGCCGCCATGAATCGCTACCCACTCTGGAAGTACGTCACCGTCGCCATCGCGCTGGTGCTCGGCTTCATCTACACTCTGCCCAACTTTTTCGGCGAATCGCCGGCGGTGCAGGTTTCGAGCGCCAAGGCCACACTCAAGGTCGATCAAAAGACGCAGAACCGCGTCGAGGAAGCCCTGAAGGCAGCCAATGTCGCCCATAACGGCATCCAGCTCGACTTCAACGGCGTCAAGACGCGCTTCAAAGATACCGATACCCAACTGAAGGCCAAGGACGCCCTGGAAAAGGCGTTCAATCCGGACGCCGCCGACCCGCAATACGTCGTCGCCCTGAACCTGCTGGCTGCCTCGCCGCAGTGGCTGACCTCGCTGCACGCGCTGCCGATGTACCTCGGCCTCGACCTGCGCGGCGGCGTGCACTTCCTGCTCCAGGTCGACATGAAAGGCGCGCAGACCAAGCGCCTCGACTCGACCTCGGCCGACCTGCGCACGCTGATGCGCGACAAGAACCTGCGCCATGGCGGTGTCAATCGCGAGGGCGACCGCATCGTCATCAAGTTCCGCGATACCGAAACGCAGAACAAGGCCCGCTTTGCCATTTCCGAGAGCCAGCCCGACTTGCAGGTCGTCGAAGCCGGCGACGCCAGCGAGCCGCGCCTGATCGCCACGCTGAAGGTGCAGGCGCAACAGAAGATCGGCGAATCGGCGCTGAAGCAGAACATCACCACCCTGCACAACCGGATCAACGAACTCGGCGTCGCCGAGCCGGTAATCCAGCAGCAGGGCCAGGACCGCATCGTTGTCCAGCTGCCGGGCGTGCAGGATACGGCCAAGGCCAAGGACATCCTCGGCCGCACCGCGACCTTGGAAATCCGCCTGGTCGACGACACCCCTGGCGCGCTCGACGCCGCACTGGCGGGCAATCCGCCCTTCGGAACCGAGGTTTACACCGAGCGCGGCGGCCAGCCGTTGCTGGTCAGGAAGCAGGTCGTCCTCACCGGCGACCGCCTGACCGATGCCCAGCCCGGCTTCGACAACCAGACCCAGGAACCGGCCGTGCACCTGACGCTGGATTCCGCAGGCGCCCGCATCTTCAAGGATGTGACCCGCGAGAACGTCAACAAACGCATGGCCATCCTGCTCATCGAGAAGGGCAAGGGCGAGGTCGTCACCGCCCCGGTCATTCGCACCGAAATCGGCGGCGGCCGCGTGCAGATTTCCGGCCGCATGACAACCAGCGAAGCCAACGACACCGCCCTGCTGCTGCGCGCCGGCTCGCTGGCCGCACCGATGGACATCATCGAGGAACGCACCATCGGCCCGTCGCTCGGTGCCGAGAACATCCAGAAGGGTTTCCACTCGACGATGTGGGGCTTCGCCGCCATCGCCGTGTTCATGATTCTCTACTACCAGATGTTCGGCTTCGTCTCCGTGCTAGCTCTGGCCTCCAACCTGCTGTTCCTGGTCGCCATCCTGTCGCTGCTGCAGGCCACGCTGACCCTGCCCGGCATCGCCGCCATCGCGCTGACGCTGGGCATGGCCATCGACGCCAACGTGCTGATCAACGAACGGGTGCGCGAGGAACTGCGTGCCGGCATGCCACCACAGGCGGCCATCTCGGAAGGCTACGAGCGGGCTTTCGGCACCATCCTGGACTCCAACATCACCACCCTGATCGCCGGCCTCGCCCTGCTCATCTTCGGCTCCGGCCCGGTGCGCGGCTTCGCCGTGGTGCACTGCCTGGGCATCCTGACCTCGATCTTCTCGTCGGTGGTCGTCTCGCGCGCCCTGGTCAACCTGATCTACGGCCGCCAGAAAAAGCTGACCAAGGTCGCCATCGGCCAGGTGTGGAAGCCCGGCGTCGCCGCCGGCACGCAGAAATAAGGAATCACGGACATGGAATTTTTCCGCATCAAGAAAGACATCCCGTTCATGCGCCATGCGCTGACGTTCAATGTCATTTCGCTCGTCACCTTCATCCTGGCCGTGCTCTTCCTGTTCACCAAGGGGCTGCACCTGTCGGTGGAATTCACCGGCGGCACGCTGGTCGAGGTCAAGTACCAGCAGGCTGCAGACCTCGAGAAAATTCGCGGCGCACTCGGCAAATCGGGCTTCTCGGACTACTCGGTGCAAAACTTCGGCTCGTCGCAGGACGTCATGATCCGCCTGCCGCTCAAGGGAGAACAGAATACCTCGCAGCTCGGCGAAGCGGTCATGAAATCCCTGGAAGCGGAAGCCCCGGGTGCCGCGCTGTCGCGTGTCGAGTTCGTCGGCCCGCAGGTCGGCAAGGAACTCGCCGAGAACGGCGCCATGGCGCTGTTGCTGGTCGTCATCGGCATCGTCATCTACCTCGCCTTCCGTTTCGAATGGCGCTTCTCGGTGTCGGCCATCATCGCCAACCTGCACGACGTGGTGATCATCCTTGGCTTCTTCGCCTTCTTCCAGTGGGAGTTCTCGCTGTCGGTGCTGGCCGCCGTACTGGCCGTACTCGGCTACTCGGTCAACGAATCGGTCGTCGTCTTCGACCGCGTCCGCGAAACCTTCAAGAAGGTGCGCGGCCTGAGCACGCCGGAAGTCCTCGACCACGCCATCACCAGCACGATCAGCCGAACCATCATCACCCACGGCAGCACCCAGTTGATGGTACTGTCGATGCTGATCTTCGGTGGCGAGACGCTTTACTACTTCGCGCTGGCCCTAACCATCGGCATCTGCTTCGGCATCTACTCGTCGGTGCTGGTTGCCAGCCCACTGGTCATGTGGCTGGGCGTTTCGCGCGAGCAGTTCATCAAGCAGAAGAAGGTCGTCGAAGGCGCCAACGAAGAAGGCGCTGTTGTCTAAACATCGCCGCATCCGCTGCCAAAGGGGAACCCACGGGTTCCCCTTTTTGTTGTTTTACGCCACCTGGGCCAAGGCACCTCCACAAAACATGCCATAACTGTCACAATTGCGACACTCCCCCAAAACAATCGAGGCAAGTTTCTTGTACGGACTCGTCAATCGCGCATTGCAGGAATTCATTTGCCAACACCATGGTGACGCAAGCTGGCAGGCCATCAAGACCATGGCCAGCGTGGATGTCGAATTGTTCGTTCGCATGGAGTCCTACCCCGATGACATCACCTATCGCCTCGTCGGCGCAGCATGCGAGTCGCTGAACATCGCCCCCGCCACCCTACTTCGGAACTTCGGTCGTCATTGGGTACTGTTCACCGGGCAGGAAGGGTACGGCTCCCTGCTCGATGGCGCTGGCAGTTCTTTGCAGGAAATTCTGTCCAATCTCGATGACCTGCATGTCAGGGTCGGTCTGATGTATCCCGCGCTCAAACCGCCATCCTTCAGTTGCGCCAATGTCAGCGATGACGGGCTGACGCTGCACTATTTCTCGGAACGCCCAGGACTGGCTCCCATGGTGATCGGTTTGATCGAAGGACTGGGCGAACGCCTTGGCAAGTCCCTAACGATCAGCCAGACCAGCGACCGGAACACAGGTGCCGACCATGACAGTTTCGACATCCGGATAGCCTGACATGGAACAGGGTTCCCCGTTACCACTCGGCGAGCTATTTCCCTTTTTGATCGAGCTGGACGACGGCCTGCGCATCGTGCAAATCGGCCCCCTGATGCGCAAAGCCTACCCGGCACTACAAGCCGGCGATTCGCTGGCCAGTACCTTCCAACCCATCGGCAAGAGCGGCGAATTCGTTGGTTTCGATCAACTCGCCACCGAACACCGGCGCCCCGCCGCAATACGGCAGAACCGCTCCCCAGCCTTGGTATTTCGCGGCGAATGGTTTGCCAGCAGCACATCGCGCAAGCTATTTTTCCTTGGCTGGCCCTGGGTCACCGACCCGGACGAACTAACCAACCTGGGAATTCCGCTCCATGCCCTACCGGCCCACAATCCGCTCGGCGATCTGCTCTTGCTGCTCAAGACCAATCGCAATACGCTCGCCGATACCCACGCCTTGACCGAGGCACTACGCCAACGAACCCTGGAATTGGAAAGCAGCAATCGTCGCCTTCAGGACGAAGCGGCGCTGATTCGTGCCGTCGAGGAGGCCGAACGAGCCAACCGCGCCAAAAGTACTTTTCTGGCTAACATGAGCCACGAACTGCGCACACCGCTCAGCGGCATTATCGGGATGGCATCGCTACTGATGAAACGCAGCGATGATCCGAAAACATGCGACCAGATCGGAAAAATACTTAGTTCGTCCAACCATTTGCTCGCGGTCATCAACGACATACTCGACATTTCCAAGATCGAAGCCAACCGGATGTCCCTGGAGTCGGTTCCATTCACCCTGTCGGGCGTCATCAACAATGTCCAGAACACCTTGCTTCTGAGAACCGACAGCAATCACGGGATTGATGTCCGGATCATCATTTCGCCGGAGCTTCTCAACCGGGTACTGACGGGTGACCCGCTAAGACTGGGACAGATACTGATCAACCTGCTCGGCAACGCCATGAAATTCACACCGCATGGCCATGCCGCAGTGCGAGCTGACATCACAAGCACCAAGGGCGATGACCTGACCGTGCGCTTCGAAGTGGAAGACACCGGAATCGGCATCCAGCCGGAAGATCAGGAGCGGCTGTTTCTGGCGTTCGAACAAGCCGACAGTTCAACCAGCCGGCACCATGGCGGAACCGGTCTCGGCCTCGCCATCTGCAAACGCCTGGTCGAGTTGATGGGAGGCCGTATTGGGGTCAGGAGTCAACCTGGACACGGCAGTACCTTCTGGTTCACGGTGAGGCTCAGCGACCCACACCAATCCTCGCTCCCGCTCCCCCCAAACGTTTCCGGACCGGCAACCGAAGAAACCATTCGCGAAAAATTCGGGGGAACACGCGTACTGATTGCCGACGACGAACCGGTCAGCCAGGAAATTGCTCGCGAGTTGCTTGAACATGCGGGCCTTGCCGTCGATGTCGCCAATGACGGCAGGGAAGCCCTTGAGCTGTCATGCCAAAATGCCTATGCGCTGATCCTGATGGACATGCAAATGCCGCGCATGAGCGGCACTGACGCCACACGCAGCATCCGCAGCCAATCGCTGAACATCGCAACGCCTATTCTGGCTACAACCGCCAACGCCTTCGACGAAGACCGCCAGGATTGCCTTGATGCTGGTATGAACAGCCACCTGCCCAAACCAATCAGCCCCGTGAAACTCTACGAAGCCGTTCTACACTGGCTCCAGCACAGCGCGGACCGGCGCGACTGAGGCGCGAACATCCCCTGGCGCTACCAGGTCGGCACTTCCCCCACCGCCGACGGCGGCACCTCTGGCAACCAGGCGCCGCTGGCTGCGTAGATCGCCGCCAAGGCAATCGCCAGCACGACGAGCAGCGCAAGGAAACCGCCGCCGCGGGCGGATTCGCCATCCGCATCGTCTTTCCATCCGGTAATCATTGGCTTGATCAGGTTGTGTTTCTTGACGTGGCCATAAAAAGCGATGGCGACGATGTGCAGGGCAACGAGCCCAATCAAGACATTCGATAGCAGGTGGTGCACGCCCGTCAGGCGGTTGCTGAGTTCACGGCTGACCAAATCGGCGAGCGGACCGGTAAACGCAATGTCGTCATTGGCCAGCAATCCGCTGACGACCTGCACCAGCAGCAGAACGATCAGACCGAAAACCGACAGCGCACCAAGCGGGTTGTGCCCCTCACCACGCCATCGGCCGCTCAGATAGGCCTTGATCTTGGCAGGCGTCGGAAAAAAATGGGCAAAACGCGCGTAGGTCGAGCCGACCACGCCCCAGACCACACGAAACGCCAGCAGGCCGGCGATCAAGATGCCGATCTTTCCATGCCACTCGATCAGATTGCCCCCCATCTGCCCGGTAACCACGGCTGCGATCACCGATGCCATCAGGAGCCAGTGAAACAGGCGCGTCGGTAGGTCCCACAGGAAAATCCGCTTGCTGTTCATACCCTGCCCTTCCTCGTTAAATGAAACAGGCGCCCAAAGGCGCCTGCGTGCAAATCGGAGCGAGCGGCCTCTTACTTCTTGGCCTTGAAATCGTCGTGACAGCCTTTGCAGGTGCCACCCAACTTGCCCAGTTGAACACCGATCGCCGCCGCATCCCCGCTCGCCGCAACCTTGGCCTTTTCGTTGGCTTCCTTGTTGAACTCAGTGGCCGCCTTGCCCAGCTTCTCCTTGTCCGTCCAGATATTGGACTTGGCGCGTGTCGGCTCCCAGCCCGTGCCTTTGTCGGTACCTGGCAGGTAGAGCGCCCCCATGCCTGAATTGGCGATGGCCTGGATGGCGTTGGCCGCCTTGATGACCTCTTCCTTGTTGAAGTTACCGCCTTCGACATTCATCTTGATGCGCTGCATGTTCCAGGCCATGAAACCATAGCCTGACTGGCGGAACTTGATCGCATCCTCGGGTTTGACCTGGGCAGCAGCGGTACCAGCCAGTGTAAGGGCCAGCAGAGACAGCAAGAGCTTGGATTTCATGAGTTATTCTCCGTTGTTGGGTTGACTACACCGATGTATACGCAGCCAAGTCGACAGTTATTCCAAAACGCTGTCGACCGGGCCAGGAAACCACACTCTATCAGCCGCACGCTGTATTTCAGTAACCTATGTCACCGAGATGGGGTCACACCGCGAATACGTGCTTGACGCGCAACGCCGGGGCGCCGGACTCGATGGCCAGCAGGCGGGCAATGTTCGGATGTTTTCCCGGGTTGGCACGCTCGTCCTCGGTGTGCTCGGCAAAAATTTCCAGGCCTTTCTTGGCCGCCTCGGCATTGATTGAGCCATAGGTCTGCGCCAGGTGATTGTAGACCGCCAGCGAACCCTGGCTACCAGCCTTGTTTTCGATGCTGGCCGCCACGTTGCCGTCGGCATCGAGCAGGTTGATGGCCGCCAGATGCGAAATGCCCGGCAGTTTCTTCAGATTTTCGGCAAAAGACATTTATTTCCAGTCCCTTTTGGCTTTGACCAGGCCAATGATCAGCCCGGTGGTGAAAGTGGCGATGGGCACGGTGAAGGCGATGGCCTTGATGCCGCGCTCGGCGCCGAAATGGAAGAGCAGCCAAGCCATCGGCAGCATGCCGAGGAACAGGCCGATCGCCCCGCCACGGATGCCGCCACGGATCACTTCCCGATCCGTGGTTTTCCGGTCACCGGTGCAGTGCGGACAGTAGATGGCGTCCGCCGGCACTTCCTGGCCGCACTTGCTGCACTTCATAAGTGGCTGCCACAAAATGGAGCGCAACGCCCCTGACGCGCCGCGCCGATGCCCCGAAGGAAACCCTTCAGGGGGACGAAGGCAGTACGAACCAGTACGACAAGAAGGCGCAACAAAGTCAGAGCCATTTTGTGGCAGCCACTCAGATGCGCTTGGCCAGTTCGGCGGCCTTGCCGGTGTAATCCCACGGCGTCAGCTTAAGCAGCTCGGCCTTGGCGGCCTCCGGAATCTCCAGCGTGGACACGAAGGCCTGCATGCCTTCACGCGAAACGCGGGTACCGCGGGTCAGTTCCTTAAGCTTTTCGTAGGCGTTCGGCACGGCGTAGCGGCGCATCACGGTCTGGATCGGCTCGGCCAGCAGCTCCCAGTTGGCATCAAGGTCGGCCTTCATCAGGTCGGCATTGATTTCCAGCTTGCCCAGGCCCTTGAGCAGCGAGTCGTAGCCGAGCAGCGTATAGCCCAGGCCGACGCCCATGTTGCGGAGCACGGTGGAGTCCGTCAGGTCACGCTGCCAGCGCGAGATCGGCAGCTTTTCGGCGAGGTGCTTCAAGACGGCGTTGGCCAGGCCGAGGTTGCCTTCGGAGTTTTCGAAGTCGATCGGATTGACCTTGTGCGGCATGGTCGACGAGCCGATTTCACCGGCCTTGACCTTCTGCTTGAAGAAACCGAGCGAGATATAGCCCCAGACGTCGCGGTCGAGGTCGACCAGAATGCTGTTGGCGCGGGCAAAGGCGTCGAACAGTTCGGCCAGCGCGTCGTGCGGCTCGATCTGGATGGTGTAGGGGTTGAAAACGAGGCCGAGCGACTCGACGAAGCGCTTGGCGAAGCCTTCCCAGTCGTAGCCCGGGTAGGCCGCGAGGTGGGCGTTGTAGTTGCCGACGGCGCCGTTGATCTTGCCGAGCAGTTCGACGGCGGCGATGCGGGCGCGGGCACGCTGCAGGCGGTAGGCGACGTTGGCCATTTCCTTGCCCATCGTCGACGGCGTTGCCGGCTGGCCGTGCGTGCGGCTCATCATCGGAATGTCGGCGTAGGTGTGGGCCAGCTCGCGCAGCTTGGCGATCACCTTGTCCAGCGTCGGCAGCATGGCCTGCTCGCGGGCGCCCTGGCACATCAGCGCGTGCGACAGGTTGTTGATGTCTTCGGAAGTGCAGGCGAAGTGAATGAACTCGCTGACCTTGACGACTTCGGCGTTGGCCTTGGTCTTGTCCTTGATCCAGTATTCCAGCGCCTTGACGTCGTGGTTGGTGGTGGCTTCGATGGCCTTGACCTCGGCGGCCTGCTCCGGCCCGAAATTGGCGACCAGCGCGTCGAGCTCGGCGACGGTGGCCGGCGAGAAGGCGGCGATTTCGGTGAAATGCGACTCGGCAGACAACGCCTTCAGCCATTCAATCTCCACCTTGAGGCGGGCGCGGATCAGTCCGAACTCGGAAAAATGCTCGCGCAAGGCGTCAACCTTGCCGGCGTAGCGGCCATCGAGCGGGGAAAGGGCAGTCAAGGGATCGAAAGTCATATGCACATCCTTTTCAGTAAGCCGGCAATTTTACCTTTCCCGCCATGCGCTGCCCATACGCTATAATCGAATCCCCCAAACCAGAGAGCGCACGATGAAGCTGATCGGCTCCCATACCAGCCCCTACACACGCAAAGTGCGTATCGTGCTGGCCGAAAAAAAGATCGAATACGATTTCGTGGTCGAGTCGCCGTGGACACCCGGCAACAAGGTGGCGGACTACAACCCGCTGGGCAAGATTCCCGTACTGGTCTTAGACGATGACACGGCCCTCTTTGATTCGCGCGTCATCGTTGAGTACATCGACAACGTCACGCCGAACAACAAGCTGTTCCCCGCCCCGAATCGCGAACGTATCGAAGTCAAACGCTGGGAAGCCCTGGCCGATGGCCTATGCGATGCTGCCGTCGCCGCACTGCTGGAGCGCAAACGCCCAGCCAACGAACAAAGCGCCGACTGGATCGACCGCCAACTCGCCAAGGTAAAGCGCGCCCTCGCCTTCATGTCCGAAGAGCTGGACGACAAGAGCTTCTGCATGGGAACGCACATTTCGATGGCCGATCTGGCGCTGGGTACGGCACTCGGCTACCTGAACTTCCGCTTCCCGGAAATTGCCTGGCAGGCCAGCCATCCGAACCTGTCCAAGCTGTACGACAAATTGATGCAGCGCCCGGCCTTTGCCGACACCATTCCGCACGAATAAGCGAACCGCACAGCCAAACACGGGGCGCCAGAGGCGCCCCGGTTGTTTCTAGCCACTGAACCAAAATTCTTTTGGTCTGTCTCCCTCTTTGCCGGGAACACCCAGAGGATATCGCGCATGATTTCTCCCCCCGAAGCGGCATCGCCGATCGATGCCATCGCCCATGCACTCACTGTCGCACTCGGTGCCCGCGACCACTACACACGCGTGCACTGTGACCGCGTCGTCCAGCTGTCGGAAACGCTAGGCAAACACCTGGGCCTAACCAGCCGGGAACTGGAACACCTGTCTCTGGGGGCGCGCTTCCACGACCTGGGGAAAATTGGCATTCCCGACACCGTCCTGCGCAAGCCCGAACCCTTCGAAACCCATGAGTGGGAATGCATGAAGCAGCACGTCCTGATCGGCGAACAGATCGTTCTCGCCATCAACGGCGGACGAGCGAGCAGCGTGGCGCGCACAGTCAGGCACCATCACGAGCACTTCGACGGCTCGGGCTATCCGGACGGCCTGAAAGGCAGCGCCATTCCGCTCGACGCCCGCATCATATCGGTAGTGGACAGCTATGACGCGATGATCGCCCGCCGCCCCTATCACGATGCACGCAACCACCGGGCAGTCATGGATATTCTGGCCAGCGAGTCGGGCAGCAAGCACGACCCGGATCTGGTTCACGCCTTTGGCGCCGTGATCGAAAACCGCTGATCCTGGGCGACCCGGCGCGCCTCTTAGAAGCGGTAACAAAATGAAGCGCAGTGGTCCTGGGCTAGGGGTGCCGACGCAGACAGTACGACGCGTACGGTAAAGAGGCGCAACAACGCCACGATCATTTTGTTAGCGCGTCATTAGCGGATGATGCCGCCCCCGAGACAAACACGGCTTTCATAGAGGACCACCGACTGTCCGGGCGTCAGAGCCCACTGCGGCTCGGCGAAACGGATTTCGCAGGATGCCGCATCAACGCGCTCCACCTCGCAGGGCTGATCCGAGGTCCGGTAGCGCGGCTTGGCGGTATAAACCCAGTGCGTATGCGGCGCTTCGCCCGACACCCAGCTCAGTTGCTCGGCGACCAGTGACTCCTTGAGCAAGGCCGGATGATCATGCCCTTGAACGACATACAACACATTCTTGTCCATGTCCTTTCCGGCCACGAACCACGCATCGTGATCGCCGCCGCCGGCTGTGCCCTTTTCCTTGACGCCGCCGATATGCAGCCCCTTGCGCTGGCCGATGGTGTGGTACATCAAACCGTCGTGCTCGCCCATCGCCTTGCCGTCGTCAAGCCGGCGAATCTCGCCCTTCTTGGGCGGCAAGTAGCGTGACAGGAAGTCCTTGAACGGGCGCTCGCCAATGAAACAGATACCGGTCGAATCCTTCTTGGCGGCGACATGCAAGCCTTCCGCTTCGGCAATCTTGCGCACCTCGCGCTTGTACAGGTCAGCCAGCGGAAACAGGGTCTTCGACAACTGTGCCTGGTTGAGGCGATAGAGGAAGTAGCTCTGGTCCTTGGTGCCATCCTCGGCCTTGAGCAACTGGAACCGGCCGTCGAATTCGCGCACACCGGCGTAGTGGCCGGTGGCGATCTTTTCGGCCCCCAGCTGCATGGCGTGATCGAGGAAAGCCTTGAACTTGATTTCGGAGTTGCACAGGATGTCCGGATTCGGCGTCCGCCCGGCCTGGTATTCGCGCAGGAACTCGGCGAATACCCGCTCACGGTATTCGGCGGCGAAATTGACCACTTCGACATCGATGCCGATACGGTCGGCAACGCTCATCACATCGATCAGATCCTGGCGCGACGAGCAGTATTCCTCGGTATCGTCGTCCTCCCAGTTTTTCATGAACAGGCCGATCACATTCCAGCCCTGGTGCTTGAGCAGCAGCGCGGCCACGGAGGAATCGACACCGCCGGACAAGCCGACGACCACTGTTTTCTTAGACATCGGGCCCAGCCCCTTTCTTCCACTCTTCCAGCGGCAACACCACCGCCGGTTTTCCATTATCGACGAACCAGCTATCGACGACGAAGCGTCGCTGCTCGCCTTCCTGATTCTTTTCCTCGATCACCGCCGACCAATGCACCGGCACCAGACCGGCAAAATAACGGACTTCCGGCTCCAGCACGCGATGCCAGCGCAGGTAGCCGCGGCGGGACAGCAACTGCAGCAGGCGAGTGGTCGACGTCGAATGATCGATGCAGTCCATCTTGCCCGGCACATCATCGTCGTCGAAGTTGCCGCCACGGTCGTTGCGAATATCCGACTGCTCGCCCCCCCACTCGTACAAACGACCGATGGCTACTGCCAGCACGCCGCGTTCGCTCGCCGAGTCGGTCGCGGCAAACATGAGCCGACGTACCTGCCCGAGCTGTCCTTCGGTGTACCGCACCACGACCTGATGCTGGCAGCCATAGCCATGGCAGATGCCAACCGTTTCATCGGCGAATGCGGCACCGCAGAGCACCACGAGCAGCAGACAGCAGGCGTGCAGCATCAGCCGTAATGCACCAGCATGTCGAGCGGGTAACGCTTGCCAGCCAAGTAGTCCTCGCAGCAGCGCAGGATCAGCGGGCTGCGATGACGCGCCTGCGTGGCCTTCACTTCGTCCAGCGTCAGCCAGCGGGCTGCCACGATCCCGTCGTCCAGTTTCCGGTCCGCCTCGAATCCCCGCAGCTCGCCCCCGAAGGCAAAACGCAGATAGGTCGTGTCTTCCTTGGTCGGATGCTTCCAATGATAGACGCCGACCAAGTGCGTCGGCTTGAAGTGGTAGGCCGTTTCCTCGAGTGCTTCGCGCACCACCGCATCGACCAGCGGCTCGTCCTCTTCGAGATGCCCGGCCGGCTGGTTGAAGGCCAGGCCGGTATCGGTTTCCTCCTCGACCAACAGGAATTTCCCGTCGCGATAAACGACGGCGGCAACGGTAACGTGGGGCTTCCAGACCATGGCAAGACTCGAACGGCAAAAGCGTTATTTTAGCGTCTGAATTCGGCTAGAATTATGGGCTTTTACACACGGCAACACGGAGAATCACCATGTCCATGTCGGATCGCGACGGTTTCATTTGGCAGGATGGCAAGCTCGTGCCCTGGCGCGAAGCGACCACCCACGTCCTCACCCATTCCCTGCACTATGGCATGGGTGTATTCGAGGGCGTCCGTGCCTACAAGACCGAACGCGGCACGGCGATTTTCCGCCTGAAGGAGCACACCGAGCGCCTGTTCCGCTCGGCCCACATCTTCCAGATGCAGATGCCGTACTCCGCCGAGGAACTGAACGAAGCGCAGAAGGAAGTCATCCGCGCCAACAAGCTCGAATCCGGCTATCTCCGCCCGCTCGCCTTCTACGGCTCCGAGAAGATGGGTGTTTCGCCCAAGGGCGCCAAAGTGCACGTCATCATCGCCGCCTGGCCTTGGGGCGCCTACCTTGGCGAGGAAGGCATGCAGCGCGGCATCCGCATCAAGACCTCGTCCTACACCCGCCACCACGTGAATATCACCATGGTGCGCGCCAAGGCCTCGGGCAACTACATGAACTCCATCCTCGCCAACAACGAGGCGACGACTGACGGCTACGACGAAGCCCTGCTCCTCGATCCGGAAGGCTATGCCTGCGAAGGCGCCGGCGAGAACCTGTTCATCGTCAAGAACGGCAAGCTGTACACGCCGGACCTGACCGCCTGCCTCGAAGGCATCACCCGCGCCACCGTCATGCAGCTGGCCGGCGAACTGGGCATCGAGGTTATCGAGAAGCGCATCACCCGCGACGAAGTCTATTGCGCCGACGAAGCCTTCTTCACCGGCACCGCCGCCGAGGTAACGCCGATCCGCGAACTCGACAATCGCCAGATCGGTGTCGGCCATCGTGGCCCGATCACCAAGGCGCTGCAGGAAAAGTATTTCGACGTGGTCTATGGCCGCTCCGCCGCGCACGCCGACTGGCTGGCCGTCGTCTAATCAGGGAGAAAACCATGTCCGACAAGAAGACCATCGAAGTCACCGCCCACGACCTGCCGCTGCACTGCCCGACGCCGAATGCGCCGCTGTGGAGCCAGCATCCGCGCGTCTTCCTCGACGTGCTGAAAACGGGCGAAGTCACCTGCCCGTACTGCAGCGCCAAGTACGTCTTCACCGGCGAAGCCCCCAAGGGCCATCACTAAGACACGGACGGCGGGCCGCAAGCCCGCCGTTTTCGCATGAAGAGAGCCCTGATCGTCGCCCCGTCGTGGATCGGCGACACCATCATGGCGCAGCCGCTGTTCGCACGGCTGTGCGCCCGCCATCCCGGTTTGCATCTCGACGCCCTGGCCCCGCGCTGGGTCGCGCCCGTGCTGCACCGCATGGCCGAAATCCGCGACGTCATCGACAGCCCGTTCGGACACGGCCAGCTGTCGCTCAAGACCCGCTGGCGCCTGGCCCGGCAACTGGCTGCGGGAGGCTATGATGCCGTCTATGTCCTGCCCAATTCACTGAAATCGGCCCTGGTCCCGTGGCTGGCCGGCATTCCGCAGCGCGTCGGCTTTACCGGTGAATCGCGTTACGGGCTGATCAACGTCCGCCACGATCTCGACAAGCAGGCGCTGCCGCTGATGGTCGAGCGCTTCATGCAGCTGGCAGAAACGCCGGGTACGCCGCCGCGCAAGCCGATCCCCTATCCGCGCATCCACTCCAGCCCGGAAGATCGGCAGCGCACGCTGGTCGAACTCGATTTGAGCAAGCCGGAGCGCGTCGTCGCCTTCTGCCCGGGCGCCGAATATGGCCCGGCCAAACGCTGGCCGACCGCCCATTTCGCCACGCTGGCCCGGCAACTGGCCGCCCAGGGCTGTGCCATCTGGCTGTTCGGATCGCCCAAGGATCATGCGGTTGCCGAGGAAATCGCCCAGCTCGCCCCCGGCCTGTGCCGCAACCTGTGCGGCGCCACAACGCTCGGCCAGGCCGTCGACCTGCTGGCGCTGGCCGATCTGGTGGTGTGCAACGACTCCGGGCTGATGCATGTCGCCGCCGCCCTCGACCGCCCCATCGTCGCACTGTACGGGTCGTCATCACCCGGCTTCACCCCGCCGCTGTCGGATCGCGCCGACATCATCAGCCTGAATCTCGACTGCAGCCCCTGCTTCAAGCGCGAATGCCCGCTCGGTCACCTCGATTGCCTGAACAAACTGATGCCCGAACGAGTTCTCGCCCATTGCAGAAAATGGATATCGCCATGAGCAAGCCCGGCCATTTCGCCTCGCCCGACGATGTCGAACACGCTTTCTATGATGCCATCGCGCATGGCGATGCCGACCTGCTGATGCTGGTCTGGGCCGAGGATGAAGACACCGTCTGCGTGCACCCGACCGGCGTCCGCCTGCGCGGCGAAGCACCGATTCGCGAAAGCTGGCGCAGCATCTTCGCCAGCGCCCGCATCAAGGTCCAGCCGGAATCGGTCGCCCACTGGCAGGGCAGCGTCATGGCCATCCATCACCTGACCGAAGTCCTGTTCGTCGGCGACGACCCCAGCCCGCACGGGCCGCTCCACGTCACCCACGTCTACGTCCGTGGCGCCCACGGCTGGCGCATGGTCAGCCGGCACGCCTCGGCCGCCGACGATGGCCACCAGGCAATGGCCGACGCCATTCCGCACACGCTGCATTGACACCCTACCGCGCCCCCGGCTGGCTGCCCGGCGGCCAGGCCCAGACCCTCTGGCCGCTGCTGATCAAGCCGAAAGCCATCCCCCTGCGCCGCGAGCGCTGGGAGACGCCGGATGGCGACTTCATCGACGTCGATCACCTCGATGGTCCGCCCGAGTCGCCCTTGCTGGTACTTTTCCATGGACTGGAAGGCAGCGCCCGCAGCCACTATGCCATTTCGACCGCCCGTGCCTGCCGCCGCATGGGCTGGCGCCTGGCGCTACCGCATTTCAGGGGCTGCTCCGGCGAACTGAACCGCCGCCCACGCGCCTACCACTCCGGCGATTCAGCTGAAATCGACTGGATCCTGCGTCGCCTGCATCAGGACAACACCGGCCGTCGCCTGCACGCCGCCGGCATTTCGCTGGGCGGCAATGCGCTCCTCAAGTGGGCCGGCGAACAACAGCAGGCTGCCGCCTCGCTGGTCAGCGGCGTCGCCGGCATCTGCGCCCCGCTCGATCTGGCCGCCTGTGGCCACCAACTGGCGCGCGGCTTCAATCGCATCTACACCCGGCATTTCCTCGACACCCTGAAATCCAGATCGGCAGCCCGCCTGGCGCGCTTCCCTGGGCTTTTCGACGAAACGCGCATGCGCCGTTCGCGCAATCTATGGGATTTCGACGACGCGGTCACCGGCCCGGTACACGGCTTTGCCGGCGCCGACGACTACTGGGCACGCTCATCGGCCATCGCCTGGCTGAAAACGATCGCCGTCCCTGCCCTGGTGGTCAATCCCAGAAACGATCCCTTCCTGCCGGCGTCCGCCCTGCCCGGCCCGAACGACATCAGCCCCTGCGTCCGCCTCGAGCAGCCGGCCACCGGCGGCCATGTCGGCTTCGTCAGTGGTGCCTTTCCGGGAAATCTGGACTGGCTGCCGCAAAGGCTCTTACACTTCTTCACATCCGAATTGTCCTAAGCAAACACCGTCATGAATCAACTCCCAGCCGAAATTTTCAAGGCCTACGATATCCGGGGCATCGTCAACAAATCACTGACCGCCGACGTCGTCCGCCAAGTTGGGCACGCGCTGGGTTCGCTGGCGGTCGAGCAGGGCCAGACCGCCATCGCCGTCGGTCGCGACGGCCGCCTGTCCGGCCCTGAACTGGCGGACGCACTGATGGACGGTATCAATGCCGCCGGGGTGGACGCCATCGACGTCGGCTGCGTACCGACCCCATTGACCTATTTCGCCGCCTACGAACTGGGCTGCCACTCCTGCGTCTCGGTCACCGGCAGCCACAACCCGCCCGACTACAACGGCCTGAAGATGGTCATCGGCGGCACCACGCTGGCACTGGATGCCATCCAGGACCTGAAGAAACGTATCGAGGCCGGCAACCTGAAACACGGCCAGGGCCAGCGCCGCAGCACCGATATCACGGCGGCCTACGTCGCCAAGATCGTCGGCGACGTCAAGCTGGCCCGACCGATGAAGATCGTCATGGATTGCGGCAACGGTGTCGCCGGCGCCATCGCCCCCGAACTGTTCAAGCGTCTCGGCTGCGACATCGTCCCGCTCTATTGCGAGGTCGACGGCAACTTCCCGAACCACCACCCGGATCCCTCCAAACCGGAAAACCTGGCCGATGTGATCAAGGCCCTCCAGGAAACCGACGCTGAAATCGGCATCGCCTTCGACGGCGACGGCGACCGACTGGGCGTCGTAACCAAGGATGGCGAGATCATCTTCCCCGACCGCCAGTTGATGCTGTTTGCCGCCGACGTGCTGTCGCGCGTGCCGGGCGGCCAGGTCATCTACGACGTCAAGTGCACGCGCCTCCTCGCCCCGTGGATCAGGCAGCACGGCGGCGTGCCGCTGATGTGGAATACCGGACACGCGCTGGTCAAGGCCAAGCTCAAGGAAACCGGTGCCCCGCTGGCCGGCGAGATGTCCGGCCACACCTTTTTCAAGGAACGCTGGTATGGCTTCGACGATGGGCTGTACACCGGCGCCCGCCTGCTTGAAATCCTCAGCAAGGCGGCCGACGCCAACCCGGTATTGAAGAACCTGCCCAATGCGCCGTCTACGCCGGAACTGAATATCAAGATGGCCGAGGGTGAACCGTTCAAGCTGATCGACAAGCTCAAGGCCGAAGGCAAGTTTGCCGGCGCCGAGGAAATCATCACCATCGACGGCGTCCGCGTGGAGTACGCGGATGGCTTCGGACTGGCCCGCCCGTCGAACACCACGCCGGTGGTCGTCCTTCGCTTCGAAGCCGACAACGCGGTGGCCCTGGAGCGCATCCAGGACGGTTTCCGGCAAGCGCTCAACGCAGCTTGGCCAGGCATCCAGCTGCCATTCTAAGGAGCTTTCGTGAGCGAATCAGCCTCCGACCAGTTGTTCCTCGGACGCCAACCGATCCTGGACCGCGACCAACAGCTGTTCGCTTATGAACTACTTTTTCGTAGCAGCGGCAACAACTTTGCCGAAGTCACCGACGGCGTCCAGGCCACGGCCACCGTTATCGCCAATGCCTTCACCGAGCTCGGCGTTGCGGCAGCACTGGGCAAGCACCGGGGATTCATCAATGTCGACGAGCAGTTTCTGTTCAGCGACATGCTTGAGTTGCTTCCCCGCCATGCAGTCGTTCTGGAAATCCTGGAAACTGTGCCGCCCACGCCAGCCGTCATCGAGCGCTGCCGCGCCTTGAAGGCCGCTGGTTTCACGCTGGCGCTCGACGATGTCGTCCAGCTTGAGCCGGCCTTCGCCGAACTCCTGGCCCTGGTCGATATCGTCAAGGTCGACATCCAGCCGCTGTCGCGCGTCCAGTTGATGCAGTTGAGCATGAAGCTCAAACCCTTGGGAAAACAACTGCTGGCCGAGAAAGTCGACTCGCGCGAACAGATGGAACAGTGCCTGAAATTGGGCTTCACACTCTTTCAGGGCTACTACTTCGCCAAACCGACCATCATCGCCGGCAAGAAGCTGGACCACTCGCAGCTGTCGTTGATGAAACTGATGGGATTGCTTCTTGGCGATGCCGACACCTGCGAACTCGAAGCAGCGCTGAAGCCGGAGCCGGGCTTGACCGTGAACCTGCTGCGCATGACCAATTCGGTCGGCGCCGGCTGCGTTGAGCGCATTACCTCGCTGGGTCATGCCATCACCGTCCTCGGCCGACGGCAGCTCCAGCGCTGGCTGCAATTGCTGGTCTTCGCCTCGGGCAAGCAAAATGCGACGGGCAATCCGCTCCTCCAGATGGCAGCTACGCGCGGCCGACTCATGGAGTTGCTGGCCAACGAACTCAGCCCCGACAACAATGGGCTGGCCGACCGGGCCTTCATGGTCGGCATCATGTCCTTGATGCCCGTCCTCGTCGCTCAGCCGATAGATGAAATTATCGCCCCCCTCGGCCTCACCAGCGACATACGGGATGCGCTATGCCACGGCAGCGGCCGACTCGGTGCCTTGCTGCGCATCACTGCCTGCAGCGAGAGCGGCGACACGCTGGAACTGGGCGCAGCACTGGCCGAGGTGCCGGGCCTGAGTGCGAAAGCCATCAACCGGGCGCAGACCGTGGCACTGCAATGGGCCAACGAAATCCTCCAGGAACAATCGTCCTGAGTTTCGTTACAAAACTGCCACAGCCTGGCAACAGCCGGCCCAACGAGGCGAGCCTATAATCCAGAGGGTCATCTACTTCACGGTATTCCATGGATAGCGAACGCCCACACCAGCCATTCGGCCACAACGCACTCGGCAGACCGCCTCAAGGTCCGCTCGCCAAAGTGATCGCCTTCGTGCTGAGCGCCGCCTTTCTCGTTCTGGCTTTCATGTTCTCGGTGCTTGCCCTGGCCGTTGTCTCCGTCCTCGGTGTCATGCTGGGTGGCTGGCTGTGGTGGCGGACCCGGAAATTGCGTCAGGAAATTGATCGCCAGCGGGCCGAGCAATGGAGCGGCACGGCACAGGAAAGTCCGTTCCGCCCCACGCCGGAGCGTTCAGCGACTGTCATCGACGGCGAAGCAACTCGCATCGCCGACGATGCGGCGGG
The DNA here is from genome assembly GCF_051122455.1 of Dechloromonas sp. ARDL1. Taxonomy (NCBI): domain Bacteria; kingdom Pseudomonadati; phylum Pseudomonadota; class Betaproteobacteria; order Rhodocyclales; family Azonexaceae; genus Dechloromonas; species Dechloromonas sp. ARDL1. The sequence goes on along the minus strand of NZ_CP168939.1, from coordinate 271,909 downwards.
TGCCGCCGCTCGCCGGCAGGAAGACTGACCGGCGAAGGACTGGGCGCTTAACGCAGCTTAGGATTGAGCGAGCCGCGGTTATAGTCCTTGTCGCCCGGCATCACAGTTCGCCCGACGCCGAACAATCCCCCTTGGGCCTCGGCGTTGCGTACCTTGTTCTCCGGATATTCGGCGGCAATTTTCCGGGCGACTTCAGCCTTCTCCGTGTCGACGAATACCCAGCGTCCGTTCGGGAACAGACGAACCGGGTAGCCGTCGGCAGTGACCGCCTCTATCGGCGCGCGCTCGGGCTCGGCGGCGACGCACAACCCCGCCGCCAGAACCAAGAGTACGCCGGGCAGCGCTTTCAAAGTTTGGCGTCGACCCAGCCCGGTACGGAAGCCAGCGCTGCCGGCAGGTTTTCCGGCTGGGTACCGCCAGCCTGCGCCATGTCCGGACGACCGCCGCCCTTGCCGCCAACCAGCTGGGCGACCATGTTCACCAGTTCCCCGGCCTTGACCTTGCCGGTCAGGTCGGCAGTGACGCCGGCAATCAGCGTGACCTTGCCGTCGGCAACCGACGACAGCACGATGGCGGCCGATTTCAGCTTGTCCTTCAGCTTGTCCATGGTTTCGCGCAACGCGGTAACGTCGGCGCCGTCCAGAACCGCGGCCAGCACCTTTGCCCCCTTGACATCAACCGCCTGGCCGAGCAGATCGTCGCCCTGCGATGCAGCCAGCTTGGACTTCAGGCGAGCCAGTTCCTTTTCCAGCGCACGGACGTTGTCCATGATGCCGACGACGCGCTCCGCGATTTCCTCCGGCGTCGTCTTCAACAGTGCGGAAATACCCTGGACGCGGTTTTCCTGCACCTGCACATAGGTCAGCGCGTTGTTGCCGGTGATCGCCTCGACGCGGCGCACGCCGGCGGCGACGCCGGCCTCGCTGACGATCTTGAACAGCCCGATGTCGCCGGTGCGGCCGACATGGGTACCGCCGCACAGCTCCTTCGAGGAACCGATGGCGACGACACGCACTTCGTCACCGTACTTCTCGCCGAAGAGCATCATGGCACCGGATTTCTGGGCGTCGTCGATGGCCATGACGCGGCTGTCGGTGGCGGCGTTGGCGAGAATCTCGGCATTGACGATTTCCTCTACCTCGCGGATTTCCTCGGCGGTCATCGGCTGGCTGTGCGCGAAGTCGAAACGGGTCTTGTCCGGATCGACCTGCGAGCCCTTTTGCTGCACGTGGCCGCCCAGCACTTGGCGCAAGGCTTTGTGCATCAGGTGGGTGACCGAATGGTTGCGTGCTGTCGCGGCGCGCGACACGGCATCGACGCGGGCGGCGACTTCCTGGCCGACGGCCAGCTTGCCGGTCTTCAGCACGCCATGGTGGCCGAACACGGAGGCCTGAATTTTCAGCGTATCCTCGACCGCGAAGATGCCGCCGACGCCTTTCAGTTCGCCTCGGTCACCGCACTGGCCGCCGGATTCGGCATAGAACGGGGTGTTGTCGAGAACGACGACACCGAGATCGCCTTCGTTCAGCTCCTTGACGGCCGCACCGTCCTTGTACAGCGCCAACACCTTTCCCTTGGCGTCGAGCGATTCGTAGCCGTGGAAGGTGGTTTCCTGACCGGCGTAGTCGAGTGCGACAGCCATCTTGAACTTGCCGGCGGCGCGGGCCTGCTCCTTCTGGCGGGCCATGGCGGCGTCGAAAGCGGCGCCGTCGACGGTGACGTTGCGCTCGCGGCAGATGTCGGCCGTCAGGTCGAGCGGGAAGCCGTAGGTATCGTGCAGCTTGAAGGCGGTTTCGCCGTTGAAAACGGTGGCGCCCTTGGCGGCCATATCGGCCAGTTCACCATCAAGGATGGCCATGCCGTGCTCGATGGTCGCGAAGAAGCGGTCTTCTTCCTGCTTCAGCGTGGCGACCACCTTGGCCTGGTTTTCCTTGAGTTCCGGATAGGCTTCGCCCATCTCGGCAACCAAGTCCGGCACCATCTTGTGGAAGAAGGCGGCGCGGGCGCCCAGCTTGTAGCCGTGACGAATGGCGCGGCGGATGATGCGGCGCAGGACGTAGCCACGACCCTCGTTGCCCGGAATGACGCCATCGGCGAGCAGGAAGGAGCAGGCGCGGATGTGGTCGGCCAGCACCTTGAGCGACGGGCTGTTCATGTCGGCGTCACTGGTTTCGCGGGCAGCAGCGGCGATCAGCTTCTGGAAGAGGTCGATCTCGTAGTTGGCATGCACATGCTGCAGCACGGCGGAGATGCGCTCCAGGCCCATGCCAGTGTCGACAGAAGGCTTGGGCAGCGGATGCATGACCCCGGCTTCGTCGCGGTTGAACTGCATGAACACGTTGTTCCAGATTTCGATGAAGCGGTCGCCATCTTCTTCCGGCGATCCCGGGGGGCCGCCCCAGATGTGGTCGCCGTGGTCGTAGAAGATCTCGGTGCACGGGCCACAGGGGCCGGTGTCGCCCATCATCCAGAAGTTGTCGGACGCGTAGCGGGCGCCCTTGTTGTCGCCGATGCGCACGATCTTCTCGGACGGCACGCCGACTTCCTTGTGCCAGATGTCGTAGGCTTCGTCGTCCTCGGCATAGACCGTGACCATCAGCTTGTCCTTGGGCAGTTTGTAGACTTCGGTCAGCAGTTCCCAGGCGTACTTGATGGCGTCGCGCTTGAAATAATCGCCGAAGCTGAAGTTGCCCAGCATTTCGAAGAAGGTGTGGTGACGCGCGGTGTAACCGACGTTTTCCAGGTCGTTGTGCTTGCCGCCGGCCCGCACGCATTTTTGCGAGGTGGTGGCGCGGGTGTAGGGGCGCTTGTCGAAACCGAGGAAGACATCCTTGAACTGATTCATGCCGGCGTTGGTAAACAGCAGCGTCGGATCGTCGTGCGGAACGAGCGACGAGGAGGCGACGATCTGATGCCCCTTGGAGGCGAAGAAGTCGAGGAATTGCTGGCGGATTTCAGAGCTTTTCATAAGCTGGCAGCCTTCGCGGCGGTGGAATTCGAAACCGTCCATTTTAAATGAAAGTGCCAGCCTTCAGTGCAGGAGCATGGCCCGCTACGGTGACGACGGCGCAAAAAGAAAAACCCGCTCGGCGGCGGGTTCCCGTGTCTGCTCTCAGCATTCAGCGTTGGCGCGGTCGATCCATGCGGCCATCGTGGTTGTAGTCGTGCTGACGGTCGTGTTTCTGGCGGTAGATGCGGTCGCCTTGCACGTTCTGCGCATGCTGAATGCGGTTGCGTTCCTGGCGAGTCACCGTGCCATCCGCCTTGGCGCGGTTTTCCATGTTGTCGACATGCTGCTGGCCGCGCTCCAGACGGTTCGCCTCGCGCGGGGTCAGGCTGCCCGAAGCGATGCCCTGATCGATGCGACGCTCCTGATTGACCTGACGCTGGTCGATACCCGGCGTATTGGCCTGGGCGAAAGCAAGGGTGGGCAGAACGACGACGATGGCAGCAAGTGCTTTGACGGTTTTCATGTTTTCCTCCTGAGATGTAGGGCGAACTCCCTGAACACCATTAGAAGTGAAAGCGCGTTAAAAATCAGCCACCCAAATGCAAGCCTTTGTAAGCACTTGTTTCGGATGCAAACAAATCGAGTCGGTCGGTAAACAGGGAGCTGACGCCCTTCTCGAAGAGATTTCTTGCCTGCTCCGGATCATTGACGGTGTAGCACAACACGGGAACGGCGGCTTCCTTCAGTGTGGCAAGGGTATCGTCAGCCAGGTGCCTGGCGTTGCAATGCAGCGTGACTGCCCGCAGACGCACCATTTCCTGTTGCCAATCCGCGGGAATCTGCTCGAACAGCAGACCTCGCGGCAGATCGGGCGCCAGATCGCGAGCAACTTCGACAGCCTCGAGGGAAAACGACGACAGCAAGGGCATCACCTCGGCTCCATGCCACAAGGCGCGCGCCTGACGGGCCACCGTTTCGGCTGTCTGGCGCTCAAAGCCGCCGGCCGGCTTGATCTCGACATTAGCCAGCAAGCCGTATTGGCGACACAGCGCCGCCGCCTCGGCAAGGCGCGGGATGCGCTCGCCATGACCGACATCGAGCGCGAACAGTGCGCTATCCGGCGTATCGCAGACGCGCCCGACGCCGTTGGTCGTCCGCTCCAGCGTTTCGTCGTGAATGAGAACCGGAGTCCCGTCTCCCGACAACATGACGTCGAATTCGACCGCCCGATAACCGAGCCGCGCCGCCAACCGGATTCCGGCCAGGGTGTTTTCCGGCGCGAGCGAACCGCCGCCGCGGTGGGCAAACCAGCGCGGCAGCGGCGGCATCATCAGAAGGGCTGCGCCTTCTTCAAGGCCGGCTTGGCGTTCAACACGGCGTTGCCGCGCGACACCGCCGTATCGAGCGCGGCCTTGGCAGGTTTCTTGTCCGACCAAACGGCTTCCAGCTCTTCGTTGGTGATGATGCGAATCGGGTCGGCATCGGTCACATGCGGAACATTCGCCGTACCGCGCCCCTTCATCGAGGCATACGCCACTTCAAGCGTCTTGTCGCCATCCTGCAGCAGCGTGCTCCGGGCCGCCGAGCGCGCCGCAGCCGTCAGCGGCAAACCGCCGTAGATACGGACCATTTCGATCTGCATTTCCGGCGAAAGCAGGAAAGAAACGAACTTCGCCGCCTGCTTGTATTCGGCTGCCGACTTTCCGGCCCCCACCCACAGTGAGCCGCCGTCGGCCAAGGTGTGCTGGCGGCCGCCATAGACGTCGTCATGGTAAGGCAGCGGCGCCACGCCCAGTTCGACACCCTTCGCATCGCGAAAATCCACGTGCTCGCGGGAATCGGTGGTGATCATCGCGCACTCGCCGGCATGGAATCGGGCACTGGCTTCGTCGCGACGCCCGAAGACCTTGAAGTAGTTAGCCTTGGCCCAGGTTGCCATCATGGCGATGTGCTTGACCTGCGGCAGTCCGTTGAAGGTCAAGACCCCCTTGTCACTGACCGCAGGAACCCCGGAAACGGCACTCACGTTATCGACATGGACCCAGACCGGCCATGACGAGGTGTAGGGACAGGCATAGCCGGCATCCTGGAGCTTGTCGAGCACGCCTTGCATCTCGAACCAGGTCTTCGGCGGCTGCTCGGGGTCCAGCTTCGCCTTGCGGAAGGCATTCTTGTTGTAGAACAGTACCGGCGTCGAATAGACCAGCGGCAAGGCGACCAGACGCCCCTTGCCATCGACCGTGCCGGCCTTCAGATCGGGAGAGAGGTCGGCCAGCTTCAGCGGCTGGCCTGCCTTGGCCATCATCTCGTGCAAGGGCACGAAGCTCTTCGGCTGAACCAGAATATCACTCATGTCATAACGACGAACCAGATTCAGGCCAGCCGGCTTTTCACCTTTTTCGAGACGGGACAGCTTCAGATTGCCCCCGGTTTCCTTATTGAAGCGATCAACCACGGCTTGCAGTTGCTCCTCGCTTGCCGGGCCGAGATTGTGCGCGAGCTCGAAGTCGGCAGCCGGCGCCGGTGCAGCTTTGGCCGCAGGCTTGGCGGCCGTCTTGGTAGCCGGCTTGGCCGCCAAGACGGGGGCACAGGCAAAGGCCAGGGAAATGGCGATGGCGGAAGGGAGAATACGATGCTGCATGGGTACTCCGGGAGCGTAAAGCGCTTGATTATACCCGTCAAAATCAGGGCATCGCCTCTCCCTGCTTTTTACAAATATGCGAGAATCGCGAACATGAAAACGTACATCCTAACCGCCATCGCCGTCATCGCGCTTACTGCGTGCGACCAGATCGGCCAGAAGCTTGGCCTGGAAGACCCCGCCAAGAAGGAGGCGCGCATGGAGCCGGAAGCCAAGGCTGTCGGCAGTGCCTGCCGACAATCGGGACGCGCCATCGAAGACTGCTATTCGATCTATGGCTGGCTGCCGAAAGCCGGCATCTACGCCGGCTGGCGCGAAATGGACGAATACATGCGGGAAAACAAGCTGGAAACGGTCGCCCCGCAACTACCGCCCCCGGAGCCTCCTGGCGCCAAGAGAAAGGCAAAGAAGGAGACGACCGAAAACGCCACGGCGAGCGACGCCAAGGCGGAAGTCAAGACAGAACCCAAGGCCGACAGCGAGAAGAAGGCGGACAAACACTAAGCAGCCCACCACGTCATTTTCCTCTCGGAGCGTAGCGATGCCATTCCCGGATTTCATGGGTGGAATACGTGGAAAACTGATCAGCATCTTCGTGCTGATCAAGGTGATTCCGCTTCTGCTGCTTGCCTGGTTCGCCTGGTATGCCACGAGCCGCCTGGGCAACGACGTATCGGCAAAAGCCGGGAGCATGGCCGACGCCATTCTGGTGACCATGAAATCGATGGGCAAGACCGTCACCGACGACTCGATACGCGCGCTGGACTTGCGTTCGCGGGAAGCGATCGAGGCGCTGACGACGGATACAGCCAAGGAAATAGCCGCTTTTCTGTACGACCGCGACAACGATATCCGCCAGGCAGCCACCCTCCCCCCTTCCGAGGAGGCTTTCGCACAGTTTCTGAACGAACACCAACGCGACATCTATCAGCACGGAAAATGGCGCCTGGCCGATGACGGAAAATCATGGACTCCCGAGCAAGCGGTCGCACGCGAGACCAAAGCCACCCGCAAGCCACTGCCCGACAACGCCAAGGACTTTCACACGCGCCCCCCAGAATATCTGGGAGAACGCCAGCGCCGTCCACTATTTGTCGAAATAACCTTCGTCGATCTCGCTGGCAATGAAAAGATCAAGGTCACGCAAGGCGACCTGACCGACAAGCGCCGGCGCAACATTGCCGACCCGGCCAATACCTTTGTGAAGGCCGAGCAATATTTTGCCGAGCTGGGCAAGCTCAAACCGGGGGAAATCCATGTCTCCAACGTGATCGGTGCCTATGTACCGACGCATACCATTGGCCCCTATCTTCCGGCCGTTCTCGAAAAAGCCGGAAAACCCTTCAGCCCCACGGATTCGGCCTATGCCGGAACCGAGAATCCACTCGGCAAGCGCTTCCGCGGAATTGTCCGTTGGGCCACGCCGGTCGTCAGGGGGGGGCGGATCACCGGCTATGTCACATTGGCCCTCGATCACGACCACATCCGCCAGTTCTCCGATCGCCTGATGCCGACGGAGGAACGTTTCACCCCGATCGCCGATGCGATCAAGGGGAACTACGCATTTCTCTGGGATCACAACAGCCGCTCGATCTCCCACCCCCGCGACTACATGATCGCCGGTTACGACCCGCTGACCGGCCGTCCGGCCACGCCATGGATGGACGAAGCGCTCTACGCGGAATGGCAGGCCAGCGGCAAACCCGCCGACGAATTCCTTGCCGGCATCCCACCATTCCGCGACCAGAACCTGCAACGCAAGCCGGCGAAGGCACTGATCGAGGCAGGCACCGTCGGCCTCGACTGCCGCTACCTCAACTTCTCCCCGCAATGCGACGGCTGGAATGCCCTGACCGAACATGGCGGATCGGGCTCCTTCGTAATCTTCTTCTCGGGCTTGTGGAAACTAACCACGGCGGCTGCAATCCCCTACTACACCGGTCAATACGGCAAAACGCCACAAGGCTTCGGTTTCGTCACCATCGGCGCCAACGTCGATGACTTCCACAAGGCGGCTACCGATACGGCAACACGGATCAATGCCTTGGTCGAACAGAAGGACGCCGACTTCAAGAACCGCCGCAGCGCGCTGCTCGATCACATCAGCGACAGCCTGGCCGCCACCGCATTCGGCCTGTGGGGATCGACCCTGCTGATGGTCGCCGTCGTCATCGGCATCGCAGTCTGGATGGCCGGGCTGCTGACCCGGCAGATCACCGGGATGATCGACGGCATTCACGATTTTCAGGCGGGCAACCTCGGGCGCCGGCTGGATGCACGCGGCACCGACGAAATGGGCGAACTGGCCCGCTCCTTCAACCATATGGCCGACTCGGTCGAGGAGTCGTTCAAACGTCTCGATGAGGCACGCGAAAAAGCCGAGGAAGCCAGTCGCCAAAAATCAGCCTTCCTGGCGACGATGTCGCACGAGTTGCGAACCCCGCTCAACGGCATACTGGGTTTCGCCGAACTCCTGAAGCTCGAACTGAAAAATCCATCACATCAGGAATACGCTGCCATCATCGAACAGAGCGGCAGCCACCTGCTCAGCCTCGTCAATGAAATACTCGACCTGGCCAAGATCGAATCGGGCGAAATGCTCTTCCAGTCCGCTCCGACGGCAATTGCTGATCTTGTCGACGAATGCGCAGTACTGCACCGGGTTCCCGCCGAAAGCAAGGGACTCCGCTTCGGCGTGCATCTCGCCGATGAACTGCCCGCCCAATTCCCGACCGACCCGGTACGCCTGCGTCAGATACTCAACAATCTACTGAGCAATGCGGTCAAATTTACGGCTCGCGGTGAAATCTCGCTCGCGGTCAGCCGGATTGGCAATGAAATTGCGTTTGCAGTAAGCGACACCGGCCTGGGCATCCCCGTGGAGAGCCAGGAAACAGTTTTCGAGAAATTCAAGCAACTGGAGCACTTCCTGACCCGGGAACAAGGCGGAACAGGACTTGGGCTCGCGCTCGTCAAACAACTCGTCGAGCACATGGGGGGCAGAATCGCGCTGACCTCCGAAGTCAACGTCGGATCGACCTTTACCGTATTCCTCCCCCTTGGAGCGACCAATGACTGACCAACCACTTGCCTTGGTCGTTGACGATCAACCGACCAATCGTCTGCTTGCATCGGCGCTGCTCAAGCGTCTGGGCTGGGATGTCAAGGAGGCTGCGGATGGATTGAGTGCCCTGGCTTTGGCAAGACAAAACGCTTTCCGCCTGATCCTTCTCGACATCAGTATGCCCGGGCTATCCGGCGAGGAAACCTGCGCCCAGCTCAAGGCATGTGCCGTGTCGCCGCGACCGACGATCATTGCCTACACGGCGCATGCTTTTCAGGAAGATCAGGATCGCCTGAGGAGCCTCGGCTTCGACGACGTGCTCGTCAAACCGATCAATCGGCAGCAGCTTGAAACGATGGTCGGCAAACTTTGAGGGCACCGGCTTTCTGACAAAAATCACGCTCTCCGCCACCGGCGCCCCATGTATTCTGACCGAGCGCAGACGGTAGGCGTATAATTCCGGCCCATGTCTGAAATCAATACCTTAGCCGGCGACGCAGCCGGCACTCCGGCTGCCGAAGCAGCTCCCGAAATCACCTTCGCCGACCTCGGCCTGGCCCCCGAACTGCTGCGTGCCGTTACCGACGAAGGCTATACAAAACCGACTCCGATCCAGGCCAAGGCAATTCCGCTCGTCATCAGCGGCAAGGACATCATGGGCGGTGCCCAGACCGGCACCGGCAAGACCGCCGCCTTCACGTTGCCCATCCTGCAACGTATTCTGCCCTTCGCCAGCAGCAGCCCCTCGCCGGCCAAACACCCGGTACGCGCCCTGATCCTCGCACCGACCCGCGAACTGGCGCTGCAGGTCTTCGAATCAGTCAAGGCCTACAGCAAGCATACGCCGATCCGCGCCATGTGTGCCTTCGGCGGCGTCGACATCAAGCCGCAGATCGCCGAGCTGAAAAAGGGCGTTGAAATCCTCGTCGCCACGCCGGGCCGCCTACTCGATCATGTCGAGAACAAGAGCGTCAGCTTCAATTCCGTGCAGGCGCTGGTCCTCGACGAAGCCGACCGCATGCTCGACATGGGCTTCATCCCCGACGTCACCCGCATCCTCAAGATGCTGCCGGCCCAACGCCAGAGCCTGCTGTTCTCGGCCACTTTCTCGGAAGAGATCAAGAAACTGGCCGATACCATGCTCAGCTCGCCGGTATTGGTCGAGGTCGCCCGCCGCAACCAGGTATCCGACACCATCACCCACCGCGTTCACCCGGTATCCGAATACGGCAAGCGCGGGTTGCTGACCAAGTTGCTGAAGTCTGGCGAAATCCGCCAGTGCATCGTCTTCATGCGCACCAAGCAGGGTTGTTCGCGGCTGACCCGCGAACTGCAACGTGCCGGCATCCACGCCGATGCCATCCACGGCGACAAGAGCCAAATCGATCGCATCAAGGCGCTCGATGCCTTCAAGGCTGGCGAAACGCACGCCCTGATCGCCACCGACGTCGCTGCACGCGGCCTTGACGTAGACGATCTGCCCTACGTCATCAACTACGAACTGCCGCATACGCCGGAAGACTACGTGCATCGCATCGGCCGTACCGGCCGCGCCGGCAAGATGGGCAACGCCATCTCGCTGGTCAGCGCGCACGAGGTCGGCTACCTGGTCGATATTGAAAAACTCATCAAGCGGCCGATCGAACAAGTCGAAGTAGCCGGCTTCGAACCGGAACCCGAATACGAGTACCCCCCGGGCAACAAGCGCAAGCGTTCATTGGCACCGCCGCCGAAGGCACCGCTGGCCCACAAGCCGGAACGCCACGAGCGCGGCGAACGCCGCCCATCGCGCCGCAACCCGATGATCGCCGCCGACGGCTTCGATTTCAGCAAACCTTACGAGGAAACCTCCCCGCGCGGCGAGATTCCGGACTCGCCCAAGGCACCGCCCAAAGCCGATCCGCACAAGCCAAAACGCGTTGTGGCTGCGCTGCTCGGCGGATTGGGCCGCAAGTAAGGCAAACACACGTAAACAAGAACGGCGCCATCCAGGCGCCGTTCTTGTTTTGATCTTAGCGCGCTCAGAGACGCGAACGAGGAACGAAACCCGGTGGCGGCGCCGGCTTCTTGGGCGGCAAAGCCTCGATCAGCTTGATAATGGCCAGCGACAGATTATCCCCGCCGCCGTTGGCACGCTGCCGGGCCTTGTCAATGAGGATTTCGCAAGCCTGGCGTGCCGAGTTCTCGGCTACCAGCGCACCCAGTTCGCGGTCATCAAAGTAGGCCCACAAGCCGTCCGAACACAAAACGAAGGAATCGCCGGCGGCCAGTTCGGTAAACTCGTCGAGAGTGATCTTGGGCTCATCCTGTCCGCCGAGCGAAGCCAGCAGGACATTGCGGTTAGGATGCGTAAGCGCCTGTTCGGCCGTAATCTTTCCGGTCGCCACGAGATGTTCGACGTACGAGTGATCGACGGTACGACGCACCAGTTGCTTGCCCCGGAAATGATACAAACGACTGTCGCCGCAATGCCCCCAGGTGACTTTTCCCGGCTGGAGCAGCAACATGACCGCCGTGCTGTGCGGATCCATTTCGTTCATGAAGCGCGACGCCTTGATCATGGTGTGCGCCTCGAACATACTGTTTTCCAGCATGCCTTGCGGGCATTCGTCGGCACCAAGGAAATGATCGAGATTGGTTTTTGCGGTATGGATGACCTGCTCTGCGGCCAGCGCGCCGCCCGTATGCCCCCCCATGCCGTCGGCGACAACAGCCAGCGCCACACCCTTGCGGCGTGCATGCGGCAAGATCGCCACACGATCCTGCTGCTCCTTGCGATCTCCTTGATGTTGCGCAGCGCACGCATCGACAGCTATCGACATTCCTCCCCCTTTTCGGCCGCAAGGGCATCACGAATGGCTGAAAGCTTGATTAACACTGTTGCAACGTCGTTTTCCGGGCAATCACGGCGCATTGGCTACTCCCTGAAAGCGCTCGAGAACGATATCGACGAATTCCGGCAAGGTATCGTCGCTCAGCCCCAGTTCAGGTAGTACATCGCCGCGAATGGCATCCCACTCCGGGTTGTCCATGCGCTGATCGACGCAATGTATCTCGATGGCCAGCTGCAGGATGGCAACCATGCTGCGCGCCTCGTGAGCCCCCAGATCGTTGATCGAATGATGGTAGCGAATGGCATCGCAGATGAACTCCGGAAGGCACCAGTGACGGGCGACAAGATAGCCGACCACACAATGATCGGCGTTGAACTTGCTGTCTTCGTCAGCCAGATCGATCCATTTTCCCGGGGCCCCCAGCTGCATCTCGGCACAATAGGTTGGGAAACGCTGCATCAGCAGCGGCACGCCGCAGTCGTGGAATATTCCTGCCAGATAAGCCTGATCCGGAAAAATGTTGCACACGGCGACACGCTCGTCGGCGATCAGCATGGCCATCTGGGCGATGGTGTGCGAGCGTGCCCAGAAGGCCTCGTAAACCTGACGGTTCTTCTTGACCCCCCCGAGCCCGGCCAGCGAAATGGCCTGCACCAGATTGAAGGTCTGACGCACGCCGACGGCATGAAGAATCTCCTCAACCGAGCTCATCGGCGGATGCTGGCGATACGCGGAGTTTCCCACAATCTTGAACAATATTGCCGTCAACCCTGGATCCTGATTGATGACGCGAGCCAGCAAACGGACATCCATTTCCTTGCGCGCCATCAGTTTGCGCAACTCGTCGAGTACGCGTGGTTGAGGCGGAATCTTCACGCCTCCCTCCAGCAATCTCTTGATCCGCCCGGCCCCCTGCTCGTCCAGCGATTTCGTAATTTCGAAAACAGAATTTGTGGCCTCAGCCATCACACCAAACCCTCGTCTATCAGTTCTATCCAGTGCCTGACCGGCAAACTGCTTCCGGCCTGCAAATGCGTCAGGCAGCCGATATTCGCGGTAGCCACCAGCGCCGGCCCGCCAGCCATCAGCGCATTCAGCTTATTGTCGCGCAACCGCCCGGCCAAGTCCGGCTGGAGCAGCGAATAGGTACCCGCCGAACCACAACAAAGATGGCCATCGGCCACCGGCGTCAGAATATAGCCCACCGCCTGCAACAGCGTTTCGATCACCCCACGAATTTTCAAACCGTGCTGCAGCGTGCATGGAGAATGAAACGCCAGCCTCCCCCGCTCCCCTGCGCGCACGGCAAGAAGCGGCAACAGTGTATCTGTTTCTGCCACAAGAATCTCGGCAGGATCGCGGCAGAGCGCACTAATTTTCCGTGCCTTTTCGGCGTAGGCCGGCTCATCGGCCAGAACATGCGCGTAATCCCTGACCTGAACACCGCAACCCGAGGCAGTCATCACAATCGCCTCGATCCCGGCTTCGACGTGCGGCCACCAGGCATCGATGTTACGACGCATGTCGGCCTTGCCATCCGCTTGCGCATTCAGGTGAAAACGTACGGCACCGCAACATCCGGCCTTCTCCTCCTCGAACAGCGTAATGCCGAGACGATCCAGCACGCGCGCCAAGGCAGCGTTGATATTCGGCGCCAGCGATGGCTGGACACAGCCGGCCAGCGCGAGCATACGCCGCTCATGCGTCCGCTCTTTCGGCCAGGGGAGGCCAACGGGCAGCGCTGGCGGCAGCTTGTCGGCCAGCACCGAAGGTAGTAGCGGTTTCATCGCCCGGCCAATGGCAAGCGCCGGGGCAAACAATGCCGGATTGGGCAGGACCGTCTTGAGCAGCGTGCGCGTCAGCCTGTCGCCCAGGCGGCGGGGCAGTTTGTCTTCCACCACCATGCGACCGACATCGAGCAGATGACTGTATTTGACTCCTGACGGGCAGGTCGTTTCGCAGGAGCGACAGGTCAGGCAGCGATCAAGGTGAGTGCGCGTCTTCTCGCTCACGGGCTTGCCCTCGAGCACTTGCTTGATCAGATAGATTCGGCCCCGCGGGCCATCCAGTTCATCGCCCAGCAATTGATACGTCGGGCAGGTTGCCGTACAGAAGCCGCAATGCACGCATTTGCGCAGGATTTCCTCGGCTACCTGACCGTCATGCGTCGCCCGCAGTTCGTCGGTGAGTTTGGTATCCATCAGAACTCCGCGTACAAACGACCAGGATTCAGTATCCCCCTCGGGTCGAAGTATTTTTTGAGGCGTCGGTGCAGCGCCAGCATGGCCGGCGATAGCGGGGCGAAAGCCCCCTCCAGGCAGCGCAACGACTCGGGGGCGCGATAGAGCACCGCGTGGCCGCCCAGACGCGCTGCTGCGCCCCGTACCGCATCCTGCTCTCCGGCATACCAGCGCAGCGCGCCGCCCCACTCGACGGCACGCAAACCCGACACCCCGGGGTCACCGGCCGTAGATGGCAGCGCAAGACGCCACAGGATGTCGCTGGCGAATACAGGGTGCGTCTGTTCGCGTACCGACTCCCACAAACCATTGCCGTCCGCCAGCTCGCTTCCGCCCAGTTTGCCGATTGCCGCATCGACCGCGGCCTTCGCTCCGGACAAGCGCAGCCAGAGCTGCCCCTCATGCCAAAACGATGCGGATATAGGCAACGGCTGCCCGCCCCAGCGATTGAGCCGGGCAATCGCCTCCTCCACATCCAGCGCGAACACCAGTGTCCGCTCCGCCGTCGGCTGCGGCAGCACCTTGAGAGTAACTTCGGCCAGTACCCCCAGAGTTCCCAAGCTGCCGGCCAGCAGGCGCGAAACGTCGTAACCGGCGACGTTCTTCATGACCTGACCGCCAAAGTTGAGCACCTGACCCGTGCCGTCTACCAGCCGGGCGCCGAGCGTGAAATCGCGCACAGCCCCGGCCTGCTGTCGGCGCGGACCGGACAAGCCGGCAGCCACGCAACCGCCGACTGTGGCTCCCGAAAAACGTGGCGGCTCGAAAGCCAGCATCTGCCCTTGTTCCGCCAAAGTCGCCTCGATCTCGGCGAGCGGCGTACCGCAACGCGCGGTGATGTATAGCTCGGTGGGCTCGTAGGCTACGATACCGCGGTATCCGGCTACATCCAGCGGGATCCCGGAGAGCATCCCGCCGTAGAAATCCTTGCTGCCGGCACCGCGGATACGTAACGCGGAGTGGTTGTCGTACGCCGTCCGGACGCCCTCAACGATGGTATCTAGCGTCATCAGAAACGCTCCAGTTCCGGAAACGTGAGTTCGCCACGATGCACATGCATGCGGCCGTATTCCGCACAGCGATGCAGACTCGGTACGGCCTTGCCGGGGTTGAGCAAGCCCCGCTCGTCGAATGCATGCTTGATGCCACGAAAGGCATCGAGTTCGGGCGTCGCATACTGGACGCACATTTGATTGATTTTCTCGATCCCCACGCCGTGTTCGCCGGTAATCGATCCGCCCAGAGCGACCGACAATTCCAGTATTTCGGCGCCGAAGGCCTCGGCCCTTTCCCAGTTGCCCGGCTCGGAAGCGTCGTACATGATCAAAGGATGTAGATTGCCATCCCCGGCATGAAAAACGTTGGCGCAACGCAATCCGTATTTGTGCTCCATCCCGGCAATCGCCGACAGCATCTCGGCCAGTCGCTTGCGTGGGATGGTGCCATCCATGCAATAGTAATCCGGCGTGATCCGCCCGACCGCCGGGAAAGCCGCCTTGCGCCCGGCCCAGAAACGAAGGCGCTCGGCTTCCGACTGCGAAACGCTGATGTTGCTGGCCCCTGCCTGTTTCAGCACCTCGGTGACGTGGGCGATTTCCTCCGCCACCTCTTCCGGTGTTCCGTCCGATTCGCACAGCAGGATGGCCTCGGCATCCAGGTCGTAACCTGCCTTGACGAAGGGCTCAACCGCTGCAGTCGCCGGCTTGTCCATCATTTCCAGACCGGCCGGGATGATGCCGGCAGCGATGATGGCGGCGACCGCATCACCTGCCTTGGCGACATCGTCGAACGAAGCCATCACGACCTGCGCCAGTTCCGGCTTGGGCACCAGTTTGACGGTCACCTCGGTAACAACGCCCAGCATGCCCTCCGAACCGATCAGCAGCGCCAGCATATCGTACCCCGGCGAGTCCGGGCCTTCCGAGCCAATGTCGAAGACCTCACCCTCAATGCTGACCACACGGATGCGCAACACGTTATGGACGGTGAGTCCGTACTTCAGGCAATGCACGCCGCCCGAGTTCTCCGCCACGTTACCGCCCAGCGTGCAGGCAATCTGCGATGAGGGATCCGGGGCGTAATACAATCCATGCGGCGCGGCCGCCTCGGAGACGGCGAGATTGCGCACCCCGGGCTGGACGACGGCAAGCCTGGCCAACGGATCGACACGCAAAATCCTGTTGAAGCGCGCCAACGACAGCACGACACCCTGAGAATGGGGCATCGCCCCGCCGGAGAGCCCGGTGCCGGCGCCGCGAGCCACCACCGGCACGCCCAGCTGGTGGCAGGTGCGCAGGATGTCGATCACCTGTCCCTCGGTCTCGGGCAAGCAAACGGCCAGCGGAAGCTCGCGAAACGCTGTCAGTCCGTCGCACTCGTAGGGGCGCAAGTCTTCTTCGTCAGCCAGCAGACAACGATCCGCGAGATAGAGTCGCAAGCGCTTGAGCAGGCTTTCCTTGTCGACCGAAAACTGAATATCGTTCATTGCACTCATGACGGCGGGGTCACCTGATCAGGACGGCGCGATTAGCGTTGATGTTGCCAAGGCTTGGCACGGTAAACAGCAAGCGGCCGTGCTCTGAAAAACAATACCATGCATCGTGCCGAGCAGACGATGGCGCTTTGGCTCATCTGGGCAACCAGGCAAGACCAGCCTCGGTCGTAGCCAGCGGTTTGTATTCGCATCCCACCCAGCCCGAATAACCCAGACGATCCAGCAAAGCGAACAAGTAGGGATAGTGAATCTCTCCAGTGCCCGGCTCATGACGACCGGGATTGTCGGCAATCTGGACATGGCCGATCAGATCGATGTTGTCTTCTATCGTGCGCGCCAGATCGCCCTGAATAATCTGCGCGTGGTAAAGGTCGAGTTGGAGTCGGACGTTGTCGCGGCCGATGCTTTCGATCAAGCGCAGCGCCTTGTCGACATTATCGAGCCAGTATCCGGGCATATCGATCCGGCTATTGATCGGCTCGACCATGACGGTGGTGCCAATCGTCGCAAAACGATCGGCCGCATAGCGCAGGTTGGCGACATAAACGGCTTCCAACTCAGTCTCGGCAACGCCCCAGGGGCGCAAACCCGCCATGCAATGCACGCGCTCGCAGTCGAGTAGCATCGCGTAGTCCAAGGCCTGTTCGACCCCCTCCACGAACTCGCCCTGACGGCCGGGCAAACACGCCACCCCACGCTCGCCGTTAGCCCAATCGCCAGGCGGAAGGTTGAACAACACCTGTTCCGCGTCAGCAGCCTTCAGGCATTCGGCAAGCTCTCGGGCAGGCCAGTCATAGGGAAAGAGGTATTCAACCCCCTCAAATCCAGCTGCGGCTGCGAGGTCAAAACGCTCCCGGAAGGAATGCTCGGTGAACAGAAAGCTCAGGTTAGCTGCGAACTTTGGCATGGGCGGAACAGTCTCTTTCACGGCCTGTCAGTATAATCCGCACCATGCAAGGAGAAACATCGTGACTGAGAACAGCAACGTAAACGAGCGCAAAGGGAACCGTCTGTCCAAGATCGTCACCCGCACCGGTGATGCCGGGACGACCGGGTTGGGCGATGGCAGTCGGACAACCAAAGACAGCCTTCGTATTGATGCCATCGGTGAGGTCGATGAACTGAATTCGACCATTGGGCTTCTGCTTTGTGAGGAATTGCCCGATCCCGTCCGTACCGCGCTGCTCGATATCCAGCACGACCTGTTCGATCTGGGTGGCGAGCTTTGCCTCCCCGGCATGGCCATCATGAAAGACGCTCAGGTTGCCCGCCTGGAGGAACTCGCGGAGGTGTTCAATCGGGAACTCCCGATGCTCAAGGAATTCATCCTACCCGGAGGAACCCGACCTGCCGCCATCGCCCACCTTTGCCGCACCGTGTGTCGACGCGCGGAACGCACCATGGTTCGACTACACAGTGCCGAAGCACTTTCGGAAGCAGCACGGCGTTTCATTAACCGCCTCTCCGACCTTCTGTTCATTCTTGGCCGCCTGCTCAACCGCGCTGGTGGACGTGGCGACGTACTCTGGCAGAAAGCTAAGAACGCCGGGTAAACTTACACTCAGGGCTGTACTTTCACATAAACGCCGAGTTGAATCGTGTACCGCGTTGTAACCCGCTACCGCAACGGAACCGAGCGCCCCATCATTGAGCATGGTCCATGGCACCCCTCTCGGCAGCACACCGAATATTGGGCAGAACAATTGCGTCTGGCCGGATATATCGTAGAAATCGACAGCCAGGCAGGCAAAGTGCCGGAGGACAACGCCGATCTGGCCTCTGCACTGGCTAGCATGGCATGATATAGGCACCAGCCAAGGGGCGAAGCGCTTGGCGTATCAACGGGAAACCATCTCCAAGGAGCCAGCACCCGATGAGCCTTCCAGAATTCAATACCCTGACAATCGCGCTCAGCGAGCATATCGCCGACATACGCCTTAATCGCCCTGAGAAGTCGAACGCCCTCAATGCGACGATGTGGCAGGAAATTCGACAGGTCTTTGAATGGGTTGATTGCTCGCCAGATGCGCGCGTCGCCATCCTGAGCGGCGAAGGGAAGAATTTTTGCGCGGGAATCGACCTAGCGATGCTGACCGGAATTCAACAGCAGATCGCCAACCCGGATGGTGCGCGCAGCCGGGAAACCTTGCGCCACATCATCCTCGACCTACAAGCCTGTCTAAGCAGCATCGAACGATGCCGGAAACCTGTCCTGGCGGCAATCCACGGCGCCTGTATCGGTGGTGCGCTAGATCTCGTCACCTGCTGCGACATGCGCTATGTCGCCAGCGATGCCGCGTTTTCAATCAAGGAAATCGACATCGGCATGAGAGCAGGACCCGGCTGTTTGGACAGATTTTCGACGGTGATAAGTGGAGCCCTGCGGGTGTAGCGTTATCCACGGTGACGGTTGCCGAAGGTCCGTTCAGACCGTAGGCGGCCGGCGCGGTGGGTAACGCGGGTTTCATGCGGCGAGGGGTTCCTGCGGCAAGCCGGCGAAGTAAATCATGTCCGGTGTCTTGCCGGCAAATGCCTGATGAGGCCGCCGGCTGTTGTAGAACGTGATGAACTGCCCCAGGCTCGCCTTGGCGTGGGATACGGACTCATAGGCTTTGAGATACACCTCGTCGTACTTGATGGTCCGCCAGAGGCGCTCGACGAAGACGTTATCACGCCAGCAACCCTTGCCGTCCATGCTGATACGAATGCCGTTCGCTTTGAGCTGCCCGGTGAATTCGCTGCTGGTGAACTGGCTGCCCTGGTCGGTGTTGAAGATTTCCGGCGTGCCGTAACGCGTTATCGCTTCCTGCAATGCCTCGAGGCAGAAGTCGGTGGTCAGCGTGTTCGATAAACGCCAGGCCAGAACCCGGCGACTGTACCAATCAACGATGGCGACCAGATAGACGAAGCCTCGGCGCATCGGGATGTAGGTGATGTCGGTCGCCCACACGTGATTGGGCCGCTCGATGCTCAGGTTGCGCAGCAGGTAGGGATAAATCGGGTGGGCCGCATGCCGACGACTGGTGTTCGGCTTGCGATACAAGGCTTCGATGCCCATCTGCCGCATCAGCCGGCGGATCCGCTTGCGGCCGACGGGCTGCCCCTCATTTCTGAGCAGGTCGCGCAGCATCCGGCTTCCGGCGAATGGGAACTCCAGATGCAATTCGTCCATCCGGCGCATCAGCGCCAATTCCTCGGTTGAGGTCGGTTTCGGCGTGTAGTAGGCCGTCGACCGTGCCAACGCCAGAATCTGGCATTGCCGGACCACTGGCAGGTCGTGATTGCGGTCAATCATCTTCTTGCGCTCAGCATGCCCGCCTTGGTGAGCGCCTTTTCTAAAAAATCGTTCTCCAACGTCAGCTGACCAATCTTGGCCTGCATGGTCTGGATGTCCGGTCCTATTTCCTTCGCCGGCTTCTCGCCAAACACAACCGACGAACGTTCCAGCAGTTGCATCTTCCAGTCCGTAATCTGGTTCGGATGCACATCGAATTGCTGCGCCAGTTCAGCCAGCGTCTTGTCGCCCTTCAAGGCAGCGATCGCCACCTTGGCCTTGAATTCCGGCGAGTGATTCCGCCGCTTCCTTCTCGTCATGCTCTTGCTCCTCATTCAAGCCGCTACGCGGCCGTGGGTGAAGCAAGGCTATCACTTATCCTACTGTCCGATTTTCCGGGGCCGGCTCTTCGAGGGCGTTTTGCGCGAGATCTAGTGACGTTTATTGACTCAAGCGCTTCAAAGCAAGTTGTCCTGTGTTCTGGGGGGAGGGGACTTTCTTGATGTTTTTGGAGTAAGCGTTCTAGAAGCTGAAAGCACAAAGCCCCAGACGGCTGACCGGCTGGGGCTTTGAATGGGGAGTCTGGCGTTGACCTACTTTCGCGAGCGGAAGCTCACTATCATTGGCGCGATGCTGTTTCACGGTCCTGTTCGGGATGGGAAGGGGTGGTACCAGCAGGCTATTGACGCCAGACGTAACTTGTAACGCTGCGGTTGCAGCGCAAAACTGGAAGAAGGTGTTGTGATTGTTGGTATGAGTTGTTGTAGAGATCCAAGGTTATAGGATCAAGCCGTACGGGCAATTAGTATCAGTTAGCTTAACGCATTACTGCGCTTCCACACCTGACCTATCAACGTCGTGGTCTTCGACGACCCTTCAAGGAGTTCAAGACTCCGGGATATCTCATCTTAAGGCAAGTTTCACGCTTAGATGCTTTCAGCGTTTATCTCTTCCGAACATAGCTACCCGGCGATACGACTGGCGTCATAACCGGTACACCAGAGGTTCGTCCACTCCGGTCCTCTCGTACTAGGAGCAGCCCCCTTCAAATATCCAGCGCCCACGGCAGATAGGGACCAAACTGTCTCACGACGTTTTAAACCCAGCTCACGTACCTCTTTAAATGGCGAACAGCCATACCCTTGGGACCGGCTACAGCCCCAGGATGAGATGAGCCGACATCGAGGTGCCAAACACCGCCGTCGATATGAACTCTTGGGCGGTATCAGCCTGTTATCCCCAGAGTACCTTTTATCCGTTGAGCGATGGCCCTTCCATACAGAACCACCGGATCACTATGACCTGCTTTCGCACCTGCTCGACTTGTGGGTCTCGCAGTCAAGCACGCTTTTGCCATTGCACTTTATGGGCGATGTCCGACCGCCCTAAGCGTACCTTCGTACTCCTCCGTTACCTTTTGGGAGGAGACCGCCCCAGTCAAACTGCCTACCATGCACGGTCCCCGGTCAGGATTCACTGACCAAGGTTAGAACCTCAAACAAATCAGGGTGGTATTTCAAGGACGACTCCACCGAGACTAGCGTCCCGGTTTCACAGTCTCCCACCTATCCTACACAAACCGGTTCAAAGTCCAATGCAAAGCTGCAGTAAAGGTTCATGGGGTCTTTCCGTCTTGCCGCGGGGAGATTGCATCTTCACAAACATTTCAACTTCGCTGAGTCTCAGGAGGAGACAGTGTGGCCATCGTTACGCCATTCGTGCAGGTCGGAACTTACCCGACAAGGAATTTCGCTACCTTAGGACCGTTATAGTTACGGCCGCCGTTTACTGGGACTTCGATCAAGAGCTTGCACCCCATCACTTAATCTTCCAGCACCGGGCAGGCGTCACACCCTATACGTCCACTTTCGTGTTTGCAGAGTGCTGTGTTTTTATTAAACAGTCGCAGCCACCATTTCACTGCAACCCCATCGGCCTTCGAGAGTAAATCTCTACAACCTACCGGGGCACACCTTCTCCCGAAGTTACGGTGTCAATTTGCCGAGTTCCTTCTCCTGAGTTCTCTCAAGCGCCTTAGAATTTTCATCCTGCCCACCTGTGTCGGTTTGCGGTACGGTCGACTCTAGACTGAAGCTTAGTGGCTTTTCCTGGAAGCTTGGTATCAATCACTTCAGCACCGTAGTGCCTCGTCGTCACGCCTCAGCTTAGCCCCCCGGATTTGCCTAAGGGGCACGCCTACACGCTTAAACCAACTATTCCAACAGTTGGCTGACCTAACCTTCTCCGTCCCCACATCGCATCTAGAATCGGTACAGGAATATTGACCTGTTTCCCATCGACTACGCTTTTCAGCCTCGCCTTAGGGGCCGACTCACCCTACGCCGATGAACGTTGCGTAGGAAACCTTGGGCTTTCGGCGAGGGAGCTTTTCACTCCCTTTATCGCTACTCATGTCAGCATTCGCACTTCTGATATCTCCAGCATCCTTTACAAGACACCTTCACAGACCTACAGAACGCTCCCCTACCATATCTTTCGATATCCGCAGCTTCGGTGCACAGTTTGAGCCCCGTTACATCTTCCGCGCAGGACGACTCGACTAGTGAGCTATTACGCTTTCTTTAAAGGGTGGCTGCTTCTAAGCCAACCTCCTAGCTGTCTATGCCTTCCCACCTCGTTTCCCACTTAACTGTGTCTTGGGGACCTTAGCTGGCGGTCTGGGTTGTTTCCCTCTTGACAATGGACGTTAGCACCCACTGTCTGTCTGCCACACTCGCACTTTCCGGTATTCAGAGTTTGCCATGGTTTGGTAAGTCGCGATGACCCCCTAGCCATAACAGTGCTTTACCCCCGGAAGTGATATGTGACGCACTACCTAAATAGTTTTCGGGGAGAACCAGCTATTTCCGGATTTGTTTAGCCTTTCACCCCTATCCACAGCTCATCCCCTAACTTTTCAACGTTAGTGGGTTCGGACCTCCAGTACCTGTTACGGCACCTTCATCCTGGCCATGGATAGATCATCCGGTTTCGGGTCTACGCCATGCTACTAAACGCCCTTATCAGACTCGCTTTCGCTACGCCTCCCCTATTCGGTTAAGCTCGCAACATAACGTAAGTCGCTGACCCATTATACAAAAGGTACGCAGTCACCCCACAAGGAGGCTCCCACTGTTTGTATGCATGCGGTTTCAGGTTCTATTTCACTCCCCTCCCGGGGTTCTTTTCGCCTTTCCCTCACGGTACTGGTTCACTATCGGTCGATCACGAGTATTTAGCCTTGGAGGATGGTCCCCCCATGTTCAGACAAGGTTTCACGTGCCCCGCCCTACTTTTCGCTAACTTAGTACCACGGATCTGTTTTCAAATACGGGGCTATCACCCACTACGGCCGGACTTTCCATTCCGTTCTCTTAACAGTTCCGCTATCACTAGCAGGCTCTTCCCCGTTCGCTCGCCACTACTTGGGGAATCTCGGTTGATTTCTTTTCCTCCGGCTACTTAGATGTTTCAGTTCACCGGGTTCGCCTCCTGACCCTATGTATTCAGATCAGGATACTCATTGCTGAGTGGGTTTCCCCATTCGGACATCGGGGGATCAAAGCTTCATTGCCAGCTCCCCCCCGCTTTTCGCAGGCTTGCACGTCCTTCATCGCCTGTGATCGCCAAGGCATCCACCACATGCACTTAGTCGCTTGATCCTATAACCTTGTGCTCTCGTTAGAGAGCGGCTACAGGCAACTCATTTGTGCTGTCTCGTACTAGCTGTAATACGAGAACAGATGCAATCACAACGTGTATCAGCAGCTCATCACTGCGATACACAACCTTCTTCCGTTTTGTTAAAGAGCGTAGCAATTTGATTTCTCAAAAGCCAAAGATAAACATCGCTGCTTATCTTTGGGTTTTGGTGGAGGATGACGGGATCGAACCGACGACCCCCTGCTTGCAAAGCAGGTGCTCTCCCAGCTGAGCTAATCCCCCGTAAAGCATGCATTACTTTGTTGCTCGGTCAGTTGCATAGCGCTGCTATGCGGCCTTTCCTTGCGCCTCGTACTGCAAGCTTTCTTGATGACGTTGGTGGGTCTGGTTGGAATCGAACCAACGACCCCCGCCTTATCAAGACGGTGCTCTAACCGACTGAGCTACAGACCCTCGTCTGTTTGCTACTTCTGAACAACCGATAAGTTGTGGGTGCCAGGATGCTTCTCTAGAAAGGAGGTGATCCAGCCGCAGGTTCCCCTACGGCTACCTTGTTACGACTTCACCCCAGTCACGAACCCCGCCGTGGTAAGCGCCCCCCTTGCGGTTAGGCTACCTACTTCTGGCGGAACCCGCTCCCATGGTGTGACGGGCGGTGTGTACAAGACCCGGGAACGTATTCACCGCGACATGCTGATCCGCGATTACTAGCGATTCCGACTTCATGCAGGCGAGTTGCAGCCTGCAATCCGGACTACGATCGGCTTTCTGGGATTGGCTCCACCTCGCGGCTTGGCAACCCTCTGTACCGACCATTGTATGACGTGTGAAGCCCTACCCATAAGGGCCATGAGGACTTGACGTCATCCCCACCTTCCTCCGGTTTGTCACCGGCAGTCTCGTTAAAGTGCCCAACTAAATGATGGCAATTAACGACAAGGGTTGCGCTCGTTGCGGGACTTAACCCAACATCTCACGACACGAGCTGACGACAGCCATGCAGCACCTGTGTTCCAGCTCCCTTTCGGGCACTCCCAAATCTCTCCAGGATTCTGAACATGTCAAGGGTAGGTAAGGTTTTTCGCGTTGCATCGAATTAATCCACATCATCCACCGCTTGTGCGGGTCCCCGTCAATTCCTTTGAGTTTTAACCTTGCGGCCGTACTCCCCAGGCGGTCAACTTCACGCGTTAGCTACGGTACTAAATGGTTTTACCCACCCAACACCTAGTTGACATCGTTTAGGGCGTGGACTACCAGGGTATCTAATCCTGTTTGCTACCCACGCTTTCGTGCATGAGCGTCAGTATCGGCCCAGGGGGCTGCCTTCGCCATCGGTGTTCCTCCACATCTCTACGCATTTCACTGCTACACGTGGAATTCCACCCCCCTCTGCCGTACTCTAGCTTCGCAGTCACAAAGGCAGTTCCCAGGTTGAGCCCGGGGATTTCACCTCTGTCTTACGAAACCGCCTGCGCACGCTTTACGCCCAGTAATTCCGATTAACGCTCGCACCCTACGTATTACCGCGGCTGCTGGCACGTAGTTAGCCGGTGCTTCTTATTCCGGTACCGTCATCCACACAGGGTATTAACCTATGCGATTTCTTCCCGGCCGAAAGAGCTTTACAACCCGAAGGCCTTCTTCACTCACGCGGCATGGCTGGATCAGGGTTGCCCCCATTGTCCAAAATTCCCCACTGCTGCCTCCCGTAGGAGTCTGGACCGTGTCTCAGTTCCAGTGTGGCGGATCATCCTCTCAGACCCGCTACAGATCGTCGCCTTGGTAGGCCTTTACCCCACCAACTAGCTAATCTGATATCGGCCGCTCAATCAGCGCAAGGTCTTGCGATCCCCTGCTTTCCTGCTCACAGAATATGCGGTATTAGCGTAACTTTCGCTACGTTATCCCCCACTGAAAGGTACGTTCCGATACTTTACTCACCCGTTCGCCACTCGCCGGCGGACCGAAGTCCCCGCTGCCGTTCGACTTGCATGTGTAAGGCATGCCGCCAGCGTTCAATCTGAGCCAGGATCAAACTCTTCAGTTCAATCCAACAAACTCGCAAATTCACTGACGGTAGATTTCTCTACCTCGATGGATTGCTCCATCTTTTTTCACCAGTGCGTTTGCCTTAATACTCTTTTGCAACTTGCGTCGCTTCGCATCAAGACACCCACACTTATCGGTTGTCCAATTTGTTAAAGATCAGTGCCGCGCCGTTTCGTTCGATTCGTCAGCAGCAGAGAGGCGAGATTATGAAGCACCCCCCAACTCCAGTCAAGCTACTTCAGAAATTATTTTTCAACAACTTCACAAGCAACTTGACTTTTTCCAACTTCAGAAACAAAACGCTTGGCTTTGCCAAGCGTTCAGTTTTTTGGTTGCGGGGGCAGGACTTGAACCTGCGACCTTCGGGTTATGAGCCCGACGAGCTGCCAACTGCTCCACCCCGCGTCCGTCAGAGGGGCGCATTATCCAGACCCCACCCAAAGCCGTCAACAACTATCTCGCAAAATCGGAGTTATTTTTTTTCAACCCATTGCACAAGCGAAGACCACTGCTCCAAGTCTCGGCGGTTTTTGGCGCGCGGGGGATCGAATACCGTAGCGCCAGCGGCAGCAACGTTGACGTAGTTCTGGGTGTTGCGCACATACGCGACGATGGGGATATCAAAATGCTTCAGAAACTCCTCAAGCATGCTCGCCGCTTTTGTACGCGGATCGACCCGCATGGCGACGATCCCGACTTTTGCACGCACACCACGAATCTCAGCGCGAATGGAGTTAAGAAAGTCTTCGGTGGCCGCCATGTCAAATACCGAAGGCACAAGAGGAACCAGCACCTTGTCAACCGTTTTCAGGTAATCCGATAGCTTGTACCCCTGCAGGCCGGCCGGCGCGTCGACAATGACCCAATCCGCTTCACGCGGCAAACTGAGCGAGATCTGGTTTCCACCGTAATAACCGGTAATAGCAGGCAATACCGGATCACGAAAGGCCATCCAGCGCAGAGAGGATTGCTGGCGATCCAGATCACACAGGGTGGTCTTCTTGCCCTGATTCGCAAAATAGCCTGACAGATTTGTCGCCAGCGTGGTTTTTCCGGCCCCTCCCTTTGGATTTGCAACCAGAACAGCTCGCATGAAACCCTCCCTATATACATGTATTCGTGCCAGCGATTATATTCGCCCCCTCAATCGGGTCATAGATGCATAGAATGTAGCTTTCACACCAGACAATCCACCATGGTTACTAAAGTTGCGACTGATCGCCAGGGCATTCAATCGGTTGAGGTTGGTTTTCGCCTGCTCAAAGTTCTCGCGTCCACGAACCGCCCGATGATGTTACGGGACATCGCCAAAGGGGCGGGCATGCCAGCCGCAAAAGCCCACCGCTACATGGTGAGTTTTCTGCGCATTGGCATCGTCGAGCAGGACTCCAGCAGCGGCCGTTACGATCTGGGTGCCTATGCACTGGAACTTGGGCTGTCCGGGCTGGGACGCCTGGATCCCGTGCGCTTGTCGGGGCCTATTCTCGAAACGCTCTGTGAAGAGATACACGAAACCGTGGCTCTGGCGGTCTGGGGAACGCATGGCGCGACCATTGTTCGCATCGCCGACGCAGGAGGTCCGATCACTATCACCCTGAGAGCCGGCACCACTTTGCCACTATGCAAGTCGGCAACGGGCAGAGCTTTCGCAACTTTCTACCGCTCGCCTTATTTGAAGAAGCTGCTTGATGACGAACTCAAAGAGATTGCCGCGTCGAGCAATACTGCTGTGACCACCGTACGTCGCCAGCTGGAAAAAACCCTCTCGGAAATCCGCGAGCATGGTATCGCCCGCGCAACCGGCAGTTTGACACCGGGCATCAACGGTTTTAGCGCCCCCGTCTACGATCACACCGGGAATATGGTCGCCGCAATTACTTCGCTGGGAGCCATCGGAGAATTCGACGTCGAGTGGGAAAGTGCAACAGCAAAAGCAATGATTGCTGCGGCAAAGGCCTTGTCGCATCGCTTAGGCCATGGCGGAATCGCCGAATAATGCCGCTGGTGCCCCCGAACGGAATCGAACCGCTACCTGATGATTACAAATCAACTGCACGACCTTCATGCTACGGGGGCCCGTTGCGATGGGCCGCAATTATAGCCTGATCATCGAATATGAGCACACTGACGAATCCATTCGAGATTGCCCGAGAAACGCTGCGACTGTTGGCAGCCCGACGGATTGCGCCCACACCGGACAATTACCTGACCCTTTATCATGAAATTTCCGGAACCAAGGCAACGGCCCCCGGATTTCCCGAGACACAGCTCAGGGCACTTGCCACAGCACTCCCCAGAATCTCTCCAGACCAGCTTCGCCTGGCCAGACAACTCGACGACGCGGTCAAGGCTGCCAATTGGGATGCCTACAAAGGACATCTCGTCGAGTTCGTGACGGCACTTTCGAGCAGCCAGAAATTAGCCTGGTCCGAACTTATCGCCGACCTACTGCGTCAGTGGGATGCCAAGCACCAGGGGCTCACATCCGCACGCAAGCGCGAATCGCTCGAACACGTCCTTGCGGGCAGCGGAGCCAATCCGGAAACCTTGTTCAACCGCCTGCAGGGATTGCTTAAATCATGGGGGCAGGGACGCGAGCAGGAAAAAACCGAGACGAGCGCTGAAATACCCGTTGAAGGCGGCTCGCCCCCACCGACAGGGGCGACTGCCCCCGCTCAGGTCGAAGACCTGCTACCTGAACTGCGCGAGCTATTCGCGTTTACACTCGAAACGGCGATTGCCACGCAACTTCTTGAAACCCCTGCCTTATCGGTTGACGCCAAAGCGCTGGCTCAGGATATCCGCACAGCCGACACGGCCAGCCAGCTTGCCGAGTTTCTGACACGCCTGAAGCGTTTTGCCTTCAAGCTGGAACTGCTGGCCGAAGACCAAACCGAACTGCGCCAAAGCCTGCTCAGCCTCCTCAGGTTGCTGGTCGAGAACATTACAGAGCTCACGCTCGAAGATCATTGGCTGCACGGACAAGTCGAAGTCGTCAGGGAAATCATCAGCAAGCCGCTTTCGCAACGTGCGCTGGATGATGCCGAAAGGCGCCTGAAAGAGGTTCTGTTCAAGCAGAGCCAGCTCAAAGCCAGCCTGTTCGAGGCCAAGGAAGCGATCAAGCAGATGCTGGCGGGTTTTGTCGACCATCTTGCCGATTTTGCCGAGGTGACATCCGACTACCACGACAAGATCGAAGGCTATGCCGGGAAAATCAGTTCAGCCAAAGACATCACGGAACTGGGCGGCGTCCTCGACGAGGTGATGCGCGAAACGCGCGCCGTTCAGATCAATGCCCAGCGCTCGCGCGACGAATTGCGCTCCACTCAAGAGAAGGTCAAGGAATCCGAGGCACGCATCAAGGAGCTCGAACAGGAACTCGAGGCCACCAGCGATCTGGTGCGTCACGACCAACTTACCGGCGCACTCAATCGGCGCGGCCTGGAGGACATTTTTGCCAAGGAATCGGCGCGTGCCAAACGCCACGAAACCCAACTGTGCATCGCCCTCCTGGACATCGACAACTTCAAGAAGCTAAATGACAGTTTGGGACACGATGCAGGGGACAAGGCTTTGATCCACTTGGCCAACGTCTGTCGCGAAACCCTGCGCCCCCAGGATACCGTCGCACGTTATGGCGGCGAGGAATTCATCATCCTGCTCCCTGATACCCGTCTCGACGAAGCAGTTACAGCCCTGACCCGCCTGCAGCGGGAACTGACCAAAAAATTTTTCCTGAGTGGCAACGAAAAAGTGCTCATCACCTTCAGCGCGGGCGTAACACCGCTACATCCCGACGACGAACAGCACAGCGTGATCAAACGGGCCGACGAAGCCATGTATCAAGCCAAGCAGACAGGAAAAAACCGGGTGGTTGCAGCAAATTAAACAACTTCTATCGCTACGAAATGACAGCTCCCGACACCCCCATCGCTCTCTGCCCCGACCACTACCCGCACTTCCAATGCACCGGCTCCCGATGTGAAGACTCTTGCTGCATCGGTTGGCGCGTCCATCTGGACAAGAAAACTTACCATTATTACAAGCAGAACCAGCACAAAGCATTGCGCAAACTGTTCGAACTGTCGGTCAAACGCAGTGAAACGAAAGGGGATGACAAGCACTTTGGCGTCATTTCAATGAGCGAACAAGGGCGCTGCGCTTTTTTGGACCAAGATAATCTTTGCCTGATTCAAAAGAACCTCGGCCACCAGGCACTCAGCAAGGTTTGCGCAACTTTTCCCCGGAGAGCAAATCAGCTAGGAATCCAGGTGGAGTATTCCCTGTCAATTTCGTGCCCGGAAGCAGCTCGGCTGATTCTTCTGAATCAACAACCGATGGTCTTTGTGCAAACCGGCATCGATACCTCTCTCGATAACATTTCCTCTCTTGCCGGTGCTCTGAATAACGATACAGCCCTGATGCAGTTGAACGATCTACGTGCGTTGGTTATCGGAATATTGCAGTGCCGTAATTTGACAATCGATGCGCGACTGATCTTGATCGGACTATTGCTCGAAGATTTTCAGTCCGCACTTCAAGCCCCCCCGGCATCTGCGGGACAGCTTCAGGAAGAAGTACTCCAGCGCTTTGTCGCGCTGCTGGGTAGCCCGGAAGCCCTGCAAAAGGAAATAGATCAAATCAATCCCAATCTGGTGTTGAAAATGGCTTTGGTTACAGCCGTCATCGGCAACATCCCGACCTCGGCTCACAATAACCGCTTCCGTAACCTGCTAACCGAAGCCGCGGAAGGGCTGGCCTTCAAGGATATGAACCCGTCCTCCGACCGCGAAAGGATTGCTTGCCACACGGAAGCGCACCTGCGCTACTACGCGCCGTTTTTCGATCAGCACGCCTACATTCTGGAAAACTATCTGGTGCATTACGTTTTTCACTCGCTGTTTCCGTTTGCCAGACAAACCTTGCTGACCCAATACCAAGAACTGATCTGCAACTACCTTGCAATCACCACCCTACTGGAAGGCCAGGCAAGCTTTCACAAGGGGATGACCGAAGAACTTGCAGTTACTACGATTCAGTCCTATTCACGATTCGCCGGACACTACACTCACTTCAAGGAAACGATCTCCCGGGTCATCGAAGAACAAGGACTGGACGACATGCGTCAACTTTTCATGTTGTTGGCACGCGAAAAAAGCTGACCACGGCTCTGAACAGTTCCGCCCGCAGCGCTATCCCCGCGTACGCCCGACGCATTTGAAACGGAGACAGAAATTGAAAGCAGTGATTCTGGCAGGTGGCTTGGGAACACGGATTTCAGAAGAAACGCACCTGAAACCCAAGCCAATGATCGAGATCGGCGGCAAGCCGATCCTTTGGCATATCTTAAAAATGTACTCCCATCATGGAATCAACGATTTCATCATCTGCTGCGGCTACAAGGGATACGTTGTCAAGGAATACTTTGCCAACTATTTCCTGCACATGTCCGATGTCACATTCGACCTGAAAAACAACCTGATGGAGGTGCATGAGCGTCACTCGGAACCCTGGCGTGTCACCTTGGTCGATACGGGGGAACATACGGCAACCGGGGGACGCCTCAAGCGTATTGCCAAGTTCCTCAATGCCGGAGAACCCTTCTGTTTCACTTACGGCGACGGCGTATCCAATGTGGACATCTCATCACTCATCAGTTTTCACCGGAACAGCGGGAAATTGGCGACCGTAACAGCCGTCCAACCGCCGGGGCGCTACGGTGCGCTGGAAATTGGCGAAAGCGGTGTTACCGAATTCATCGAGAAGCCGCAGGGCGACGGTGGTTGGATCAACGGGGGATTTTTCGTTCTGCAACCGGATGTGCTTCAGTACGTTGCAGATGATTCGACCATGTGGGAGCGTGAGCCGTTGACGGCGTTGGCCGACTCCGGACAGTTGGCCGCCTACCAACACCGTGGTTTCTGGCAGGCGATGGACACGCTCAGGGATAAGATCCACCTGGAGTCGCTTTGGGAAAACGGTGCCGCCCCATGGAAGGCCTGGCCTTAAATATGGACGCCTACGCTGGCCGCCGTACACTAATCACCGGCCACACAGGGTTTAAGGGAAGCTGGCTCAGTCATTGGCTGCTGCGCTTGGGCGCCAGTGTTCATGGCATTGCTCTCCCGCCAGAGGGCAACCCCAATCTTTTCGACGAACTGTGCCTGGCTAAGCGCATGGACCACCGGCTTGGCGATGTACGCGACCGTGCGTTCATCAACCAAGTGATCGGTAGCGTCAAGCCTGAAATCGTTTTTCACCTTGCCGCGCAAGCCTTGGTCCGGCGTGGCTATCGGGAACCAGTCGAAACCTTTGGCACCAACGTCATGGGGACCGCCCATGTGCTGGAGGCCTGCCGGGCGACACCATCGGTGCGCGCAGTAGTGGTTGTCACCTCGGACAAATGCTACGCACCAGACAACGATCACCCAGGCTATCGGGAAAGCGATCCGCTCGGGGGCCTGGATCCTTACAGTGCAAGTAAAGCCTGCCAAGAATGGGTGGCCCAGTCCTGGCAGGCCAGCTTTGGCGCCTGTAGCGATGCACCGCTGATTGCCACCGTCAGAGCCGGCAATGTTATCGGCGGCGGCGACTGGGCTGAAGACAGGCTGGTTCCCGATCTCGTGCGTGCTGTGCACGCTGGTCTGACGGCAAATATCCGCAACCCGTCGGCGATCCGTCCATGGCAACACGTGCTGGAGCCGCTCTCTGGCTACTTGTCAGTCGGCGCGCG
Organism: Dechloromonas sp. ARDL1; assembly: GCF_051122455.1. Lineage (NCBI taxonomy): Bacteria > Pseudomonadati > Pseudomonadota > Betaproteobacteria > Rhodocyclales > Azonexaceae > Dechloromonas > Dechloromonas sp. ARDL1. Next base: position 239,964 of record NZ_CP168939.1, on the reverse strand, counting down.
CCTTCTGGCCGGAGACCGCGATGTCGCCCGCGCCTGGAACTTTGGTCCCGACGACAACTCGATGCGCCCGGTCGCCGATCTGTGCGCAGAGTTGAAGCACGAACTGGGTGGTATCTGGTCGCCTTCGGCCGGGGCGCACCCGCACGAAACTGCTTGCCTGCGACTCAACAGCCAGGCTGCCCGCGAACTACTCGGTTGGCAGCCGCGCTGGGATTTTGCGGAAACGCTCCGGATCACCGGTTCCTGGTATCGCCGACATGCTGATGGCGCCTCTGCGATCGATCTTTGCAACGAACAACTCAATCAGTATGAATCACCCCATGGATAAGAACGACGGCAGGGATGCCATTCGACTGGCGATCAGCCGCTACCTGGCCGACAACGAGACTGCCGACCAATTCATTCCAGGAACAACGCCAATCCCCCCATCCGGCAAGGTCGTTGGCGAGCCGGAAATCCAGGCCATGGTGGAGGCCTCGCTGGATGCTTGGCTGACCACCGGGCGATTCAATGCCGAATTCGAAGCACGACTGGCGAACTATCTGGAGACAGGACGATGCATCACCGTCAACTCCGGATCGTCGGCCAATCTCGTCGCGATCTCCAGTCTTTTTGCTGCTCAGCTTGGGCAACATGCACTACAAGCTGGCGATGAAATCATCACCGTCGCCGCCGGCTTCCCGACGACAGTCAATCCACTGATCCAAAACGGGGGCATCCCGGTCTTTGCCGACGTTTCACTCGACACCTGCAACATCGATACGTCTCAGCTACATGCCGCACTGTCGCCGAAGACCCGCGCCATCGTGTTGGCGCACACCTTGGGCAACCCATTCGATCTCGCCTCCGTCATCCGTTTCTGCATCGAGCACAATCTCTATCTCGTCGAGGACTGCTGCGATGCGCTTGGCGCCCGATACACCCTGCCAAACGAACTGTCGGCCTGGCATGCGCGCTCACCCACCGATGCCGACCCAAGCAAATGGACGCGGGGAACCCCGGCAGCTACCCGCAAGGTTGGCAGTTTCGGACACATCGCGACGCTCTCCTTTTACCCCGCACATCACATCACCATGGGGGAAGGAGGCGCTGTTTTTTCGCGACACCCGGAATTGATGCGCATCGCTGAGTCGATACGCGACTGGGGTCGCGACTGCTGGTGCGCCCCCGGTCGCGATAACACCTGCGGCAAGCGCTTCTGCTCACAGCACGGGCAGATGCCCTATGGCTACGACCACAAGTACATCTACGCCAACCTCGGCTACAACCTGAAAATCACCGACATGCAGGCGGCTTGTGCCTTGGCTCAGCTTGATCGACTACCTGGCTTCATCGCGCAGCGGCAACACAACTTTGCCTACCTTCATGCCCGTTTGCTGCCGCTTGCCGAACATCTCCAACTCGCCTCGCCAACCCCGGGAAGCGAACCTTCGTGGTTCGGCTTCCCGATGACCCTGCGCGATGCCGGGGATGGCACACGACTCGAGTTATTGCGCTACCTGGACCAATACCGAATCGGTACACGCCTGCTGTTTGCTGGCAACCTGACACGACAACCCTATTTTGCCGACCGAGCCTTCCGCACCGCCGGCGACCTGATCAATACCGATCGTGCCGCCGAGAACACTTTCTGGGTAGGCGTCTGGCCAGGCCTCGGTGAGGCTCATCTGGACTACGTGGCAACGAAGATAGAAAACTATTTCGGAGTCGGGTTTTGAGCCAACTCGAATTCTCATTCCGGCAAACCGCCTTACCCGGCTGTATCGAGATATCGCCCCCCTGCCACGACGACCTACGTGGTCGTTTCGTCAAAATCATGCAGCACACGGTATTCGACCGCTTGGGACTACCCGTGGATTTCCCTGAAGTCTTCTACTCGATATCGCACCGGGATGTTATCCGAGGCCTGCATTTCCAGACCCCCCCCGCCGACCAGGGAAAACTCGTCTACTGTACGAATGGCAAGATACTTGACGCTGTCGTCGACCTGCGTGCTGGTTCCCCGGTTTACGGCCGACACATCTTGCTCGAACTCGATGCAATGCGCGCCAACATGCTCTACATCCCGCCCGGAATCGCTCACGGATTCCGCACTCTGAGCGAATCGGCGACGGTGGTTTACCACGTCAGCAGCGAATACGCCCCTGAATGCGACAGGGGAATCCGCTGGGACTCCGCTGGCATCGACTGGGGAATCAACACCCCCACCCTGTCGGTCCGTGACAAGCAACACCCCCCGTTGTCAGACTTCGACACCCCTTTCCACTACGGGGCGCAGTGCTGATGCGTATCCTGGTTACCGGCGCCAGCGGCTATCTCGCCCGACATCTGATCCCCGCCCTGCTCGATGCGGGGCACTTGGTTGCCTGCCTGACGAGAGACCCCGCTGCACTCCCCAAAAACTGGACAAATCTGCCAACCGGCATTGCCGACCGCTCAGGCCACGGCATCAGATCACTCTGCGCCACCTTCAAACCTGACGTTGTCGTTCACCTGGCCGCCGGCTATAAGGCCGAACATTGCTTCGATGATATTGCCGGACTGATCGACGCCAATATCCTGCTCAGCACCCATCTCATGGAAGCCATGCATGAAGCCGGCTGCCATTCCCTGGTCTGGGCCGGCACAGCCTGGCAGCACTACGAAGGAGCGGATTACCGCCCGGTTAACCTTTATGCTGCCATGAAGCAGGCTGTTTCGACACTGGCGGAGTACTACCTCGATAAGGCAGGACTGCGCCTGCTCGAGTTGCACCTATACGACAGCTATGGCGAAGACGACCCGCGCCAGCGCCTGCTCAACCAGCTTCAGGCCAGCGTCGCCTCAGAGCGAGCGCTCGCACTGTCCCCCGGCGAACAGCGCCTGCACTTGGTCCATGTGGACGATCTGGCTCAAGGCTTTCTCATGGCTTGCACGCAAATAGCGAAACAGCCAGCTGGCACACGTCGTATTTTCCGCCTCCCATCGGCATCGGCCGTGACCATCAGGGAACTCGTCGCGCTCTTCGATGCCGCAGACCCAGCCCGTCCCGCCCACGTAAACTGGTCAGCCCGCCCCTACCGGCAACGCGAGGTATTTACACCATGGGAATCCGGGGAAATTCTCCCCGGCTGGCGACCGTCAATTGACTTGGCGAGCGGACTCCGGCGCCTTAGACTGCAGCAGGCAGGAAACCGGTAACTTGAAGGGCCGCGCGATATCCCGCAGCCCTCGGTGAACCTCCTCGCCATCCGCTTGTCTCATCAACCATTTCCTCATATAGGCCCTACAGCATGAACGATTCGATGGCTGCGCTGGATAGCGAGTTCGATCGCCTGGTGATCACCGGTCGGGCAGACCCTCGGGTCACTGCAGATGTCATCCGCCATCTGTCCGGGAAAAAGCTTCATGTCTACGGTGCTCTTGGCCGCAGCGCCACGCTGCTCATCCGTCGGCTCGACGAACTGGGAGTGCGTATAGCGGGCGGATTCGATCGCAAAATACAGCATGGCAGCGACACCTCGGTTGGTTTCGAAGTTCTCCCGTCGGCCAGCGTCGCCAGTTTGGACAGCGATGATCTGCTCATTCTGGCCTCCGGTTCGGCCCAGCTTTTTCAATCGATGGCGGCCGAAATCGCTGTCCTGTGCAACGGTGCGCCCCCGCAATTGCTCGACGGACGCAAGCTGACCTATGTGCTGCAAAACGTCCATTGCGGCAAACTCGCCGAACACGGCGAGTACGAAGATCTGCTGACCTGCGTCAGCTACCACACAAAGCCGTTCAAATGCGACTTCTTCCGGCGTGCGACCGAAAGGTTGGCCTCCGAAGATGTTCCACAAACGATCAAGAGCACGGGATCGACCTTCAACAGCGTTGGCTACCTCGTCAGCGAATGGTGCAACCTGCGCTGCGCCCAGTGTTGCGAGGCCGTACCCTACCTCGACAGCAAGGAGATGGTGCCCGCCGACGAAATCGTTGCCGACCTGCGCAAGCTGACGGAATCCATTAAATTCCTGCATCGCCTCGACATCGTAGGCGGCGAGCCCTTCGCTCACAAGGATATTGTCGACGTCATCCGCAAGATCAAGCAGTTGCCGGGAATCGGCTATATCGCCGTGTTCACCAACGGCACACTGCTGCCATCGGATGAGCTTTGCCAAGTACTGGTTTCCCCCCGCATCATCGTCACCAACTCGGATTACAGCCAAAGCCTGACCAGCGAGAAGAAGCAGAAGATCGAAAACACCAATGAAAAGCTTCGACGCTTTGGCGTCAAGGTTATCCAGATTTCCGACCGCTACTGGTTCGATCTCATCAAATTCAAGCAGAACGGACTCCCCGATGCCGATCTGATGCGCAACTACGCCGACTGCTTCCTCGAGAGTTGCCGACGCCTCTATCGCGGCACGTTGTACCACTGCGCCTTCCAGGCCAACGGCGTGAAGTTGGGCCTCATCCCAAAAAACAATACCGTCGAGCTCTACGCGGGCGATGCCCGCCAAGTCCGAGAACAACTCGACATATTTGAGCACGAGAAGATGATCGACTCCTGTCGGTACTGCGCGCTCCCGGTTGGCGCCAAGGAAGTCGTCGCCGCTGCGCAGTTATCTGGACGTACGATTCCTATCATCGAACGTTGAGTGCCTTGCCGACACCACCCCTTAAAACCCGGCGCCAGCAGCAATTACGAACCGCGCTGGGCAAACGGCACCCGAGAGCGATAGCCCTTTACGGCCTGGGTGTAGCCGCAAAGGACATGCTGGATCAGCTGTCCGACTTGCCGGTGGTCGGGTTGATGGACAAGGACCCAGCCAACATCGGCCGACGCTTTTACGGCAGTCTCGTGCTGGGCGAAGCCGAGCTCGTATCGCTGCAGGTGGACACGATTGTCATCGCAGCCTCCGACATCTACTGGCAGACCATCGCCAGCCGTATCGCCCCTCTTTGCCAACAACTCGGCATCACCACCCTGCTCCCTGACGGCAGTACGCCGAATCCAGCTGGCAGCCGCCCCCCCCTAGAGCTGCCGGAGGGCAGTGAACTGGCAGCGCGTCTGGCAGGCCATGACGTCATTTCGTTCGACCTGTTCGAAACCCTCGTGGTCCGCGCCGCATCACATCCTGACGACATACTCCACCTGGCTGTTGCACGCAGCGGTGTGCCAACCAACGTGCTCACCGCCCGCAAGGAGGCCGAAGCTGTCTGCACAGAAAATGCCGGGCGCTTTGCCTATCCGCTCTCCCGAATCTACGATGAAATGCACACCGGGCGGGGAATTCCGGCTGACGTCGCTGAAACACTTCACCGCGCTGAAATTGCAGTGGAAATTGAACTCTCGGCTCCCCGCACTCCCGTCCTAGACATCCTGAATCAATGCCGACGCGATGGCATGCGCATTGCCATCGTCACCGATACCCATCTGCAGCGCAGTACCATCGAATCCATTTTGGCGCGCTGCAATATCGGACCAGTAGACCTGCTGCTGATCTCCAACGAGGAACATGCCTCCAAGGCAGACGGACACTTGTTCGACATCCTCAAGGTTCGCCTCGACGCTCGCCACATACTCCATATTGGCGACAACCCGGCTTCCGATGAATTACGCGCCATCGAACACGGTCTCGATGCCTGCCGACTCATGTCGCCCAACGACCTGCTCGCCCAATCGACCCTGATGCCCGCGCTGAGCGATGCTCTGACGCTTTCCGACGGCTTGCTTCTCGGTCTGGTATCGCGCCGGCTGATGGAAAATCCATTTTCCGCAATCGCTCCCGACAGGCGGCCGACAGTCGACAGTTTTGAATTGCTCGGCTACTGTTTTTTTGGCCCAGCCTTGCTGGTCTGGCTCGGCTGGCTGATTCGCCGCCTGCAGCAAACACCGGCAGACCACCTGCTTTTCCTGGCCCGCGAAGGATATGTCCTCGCGCCCCTCTACAACCGCCTGCGCGAGGCCCTTGGACTACAGGAAAGTCTGCCGACAGGCACCTATTTTGCGACATCCCGGCGCATGGCCTGTGTCTCAGCGCTGCGTACCACCGACGACGTCCGCGAACTCCTGCGCGACAACTACTCGGGCAGTTCCGATGGCCTGCTGCGCCTTCGTTTCGGACTATCCAAACCGAACGCAAGCGCGGACGATCACCTCACCCACGCCGATACGGCAGCGGCCGCCCTGATCGAAAAACGAATGGCCGAAATCCTTGCCAATGCAGAAGATGAACGCGAATCCTACCAGGCCTACGTGAATCGCCTCGGAATCATGAAGCAGACTCGTATCGCCGTTGCCGATCTCGGAATCAAGGGCTCTATCCAGCATGCGCTGCAACGCATGCTGGATCGCCCACTGGACGGCTATTACATCACGGGCACCTTCGGCAAGGACAACCCGTTCAACATGACGGAAAACACTGCCTGCCTGTTTACTCCGCTCATAAACGGGCAGGAAAGCAATATCTACAGACACCACATTCTCTGGGAGTCAGTCCTGGTTGCACCGGAAGGCATGTATGTCCGCGCATCCCGAGACGGCAGCATGGTCAACGCACCTCCCGGCATGAATCAGTCCCGCTTCCCGGAAAAAGCAGCAATACATGCCGGCATAGCCGCGCTCATCGGAGACTGGATGGCTCTTGGCCACGACCCCACCGCCGAACGGGTCAATCCAGCGCTGGTCGACCGGCTTTTCGGACAAGTCGCCAGCCAGGACATCGTGATGAGCGAAGAGTTGAAGGCCTCGTTCTATGTAGAAGAACGCTTCAGCGCAGAAACCGAGAGAAAAATATGGGACTGAATCCAGCGGGAACCCAGCCATTTGTTGTCTACGGCGCAGGTAGCGCAGGCAAGCAGCTCGTCAGGCTACTGGATGAACTGGGACTCCCCGTTTTAGCATGCATCGACAAACATGCCCCAACCATCCATGAGATCAATGGCCACCCGGTTTGGTTGCCTCAAAGGCTGGCCACCTTTAGGCCGGAAATACCGTTCGACCTCGTTGTTGCGGTCAACTCACGACACGCCTTCGAAAGTATCCGGGATGAACTCGCGGCAGACTATCCGCAGCTCCCCGCCCCTATATGGGGGCGAGCCCTGGCCGACCGAATGGCCTCGGAAAGATGCCATCGCAAGCTGCAGAACAACAAAGGGATAGACCTTCTTGAATGCATGGGCTGCCGAGCAGACCCGAGCCACTGCACTGCCTTCCGCGAAGCGGCGCGCAAGGTCGCGCCACAACAGCCAACTGAAATGGGCAGCTCCCCGGGCAAATTGAATGATTTTGCCTATTTCATCACCAACCGCTGTACCCTCAATTGTCAGCACTGTGTTGAAGCGCTGCCATATTACGAAGCACGGCAAACGGAGTCATGCGAACGTATCTTGAAAACAGTACGTCGCGTTGTAGCCGCCAGTGGATACATTGACCGCTTTTCACTGACCGGTGGCGAAACCATGTTGAATCGTGAACTTCCGGAAATCATTCGCGGAATTCTTGCGACACCGGGCATCGGCTTTGTCTATCTCTATACAAGCGGAACAGTGGTTCCATCATCAGAATTACTACGTCAACTCGCCAATCCGCGCATCGCTGTCAACCTCTCCGATTATGGGGAACACCTATCCGGCAAACTGAAAGACAATTTCGAACGCTGCCGTACCTTGTTTGACGAACACGGCATCGCCTACCGCCTGCTGGAAAACAAACTTTGGTTCGATCTCGGGACGTTCGCCCCCATGAATCTGGATGCAGCGGCGCTCCGGAAGTCGTTTGCCAATTGCGCCTTTACGCATTGCATTTCAGTGTCCGGCGGCGTCATGTACCGTTGCCCCCATCAATTGGCTGGCATCCAGTTGGGTAGATTGTCCTCTCCTCCCGGAGAAACTGTGGACATTGACCATCTCGATGACCACTCCCTAAGGAAAGCACTCGATTCGCTCGTCGAACTCGAAAGCATCGACGCTTGCAACCACTGCCTTCTTACCGGCGGAGCCCATGAAGTTCCCGCAGCCATTCAGGTACGCCGGCTAACGCGACGCATCACACCAGAAGCCCCGCCCCGCGACCGATAGCCAAATTGCTCCGCATCGATTGACTAGGGGCGGGCCTGCGATCATCCTATTTATCCAAATCAAGACGAGCCCGCCATGTCCGCCCAGATCAAACCCCGCATCAATCTCGAAAACCGGACGCCGCTGGAGACAGTCATTCCGCTGGCAACCCCATTCGTACTCTTCGTCGACCCGGTCAATACCTGCAATTTTCAGTGTACCTTCTGCCCCACCGGAGACCGCGAGTTGATCAAATCGACCGGTCGTTGGCAGGGGCGGCTAGATTTCGAGATCTACAAAAAAATCATCGATGATCTCGCAGATTTCGATCAGCCGCTCAAGGTACTGCGCCTCTACAAGGAGGGAGAACCGCTGCTCCATACGCGCTTCGCCGACATGGTGCGCTATGCCAAAGCCAGTGGCCATGTCCAATACATCGACACCACCACCAACGGCTACCTGCTGACGCCCGACAAGGTCGGTCCCATCCTCGATGCCGGCATCGATCGCATCAACATTTCGGTGGACGGCATGTCCAGCCAGCAGTTCTGGGATTTCACAAAGACACACGTCGACTTTGACAAGTTCGTAAACAACATCCGCAAGCTATACGAACGCAAGGGAGATTGCGAAATTTGCATCAAGATTCCGGGCGATATCCTCAGCGAAGACGACAAGATGCGGTTTTTCGGAACCTTCGGTGAAATGGCCGACCGCGTTTTCATCGAAAATTTCGCACCATGCTGGCCGACGTTCGATGTCGAGGAGAGAGCCGGTATCCAGATCACCGAAGGTATCTACGGCAATACCATCGAAGAAGTTTCCACCTGCCCTTATATTTTCTATTCGATGGCAGTCAACACTGACGGTACGGTCAGCCTGTGCTTCCTCGACTGGGCACGCAAACTCGTCATCGGTGACGCACGAACAGAATCGCTGAAGGACATCTGGAATGGAGAAGCGATGCATCGTCACCGCATAGCGCACCTCAGGGGATGCCGCAAGGACGATCCGACATGCGCTGCCTGCGGCCAACTCAGCCACTGCCTGCCGGACAACATCGACGCCCATGCCCCCATGCTGTTAGAGCGCATGAACCGTTCGTCCGGATAAACGCGACCATGTTCAGAAACAACTGCCACAATTTTCCCCCACTGGCTCAAATGAATGGCCGATGATCAACATCCTGCATATCACGGCTCACCTTGGCGGTGGCGTCGGCAAGGTTCTCTCACGAATGGTCGAGCATTCCGCACGCCAGGGCGGGATTCTCCGGCATACCATCGCTTGCCTCGAAACTCCTGAAAAAACTCAGTTTGCTGATACGGTCGCGGCCAATGGCGGCCAGTTACTGATAACGCCTTCACGCGCCTCGCTCGACATGCACATTCGGCAGGCCGATATCGTGCAGGTGGAATGGTGGCACCACCCTGAAGTGACGGCACTGCTCGCCTCGGCAATGAAAGCCCCCATGCGACTGCTTGTGTGGAGCCACATATCCGGCTTGCATACACCGGCATTGACGCCGGACTTTGTCTCCTTGCCAGCCCGCTTTCTCTTTACATCGCCATGCAGTGCAGCAGCCCCTCGCCTGGCCATGCTCAGCGATGCTGCCCGGCGACGCACGGCAACGGTTTTCAGTTCAGGAGGGTTCGATGATCTGCCGCCAGTACCGGAACGCAGCTCGAATGAACCGCCGCGTGTCGGCTATCTTGGCTCCCTTACCCCTGCCAAGATGCACCCCCGATTTCTCGACTTCATCGGCGCAGTGGACGATCACCAGATTTGCATTGACCTGGTCGGCGACAGCGCGCCAGGCATGAAACTGATTGAGGAAGCAGCTCAGCGTGGCCTGGCAAACAGACTGCGGTTGCGCGGTTATCAAACCGATGTTGCCGATGTTCTGGCTCACCTCGACATCCTCGCTTACCTGCTCAACCCTCAGCATTATGGAACCACTGAAAATGCCTTGCTCGAAGCGATGGCGATGGGCGTGGTCCCGATTGTTCTGGATAACCCGGCCGAGCGTTGCCTGGTCGACCATGGGCGTACCGGCCTGGTCGTAACCAATCCGACTAGCTTTGCTGAAGCCCTGCGCTTCCTCATGACGCACCCCGAAGAGCGATCCTCGCTCTCGGCCGAAGCCGCTCGCACCGTCCGGTCGCGCTTTGCGATCGAAGTCACTTATCGCTCGCTCCTCGGCCACTACATGGCGCTGATGACCGAAGACAAATGTCGTTACGATTTTGCAACGGTCCTTGGCACGCAAGCGGCTGATTGGTTTTTATCCGCGCAGGGAGAAGAAACTTGGCGTTTCAAGGATAACTGCCCGGTGGACTTGTCCGGCAATCCGCCTTACGCGCTGCGCGAAAACGCCAAGGGCTCAGTGTTTCACTATGCCCGCAGCTTTCCCGAAGACCGCCGACTGGCTGGCTGGGCGGCCAGCATGACACCACTGACATGATGCACTACCCCCTTCCCGATATCGAGAATAGCCGCAGGCTCGCCTTACAGTTGTTTGCCGGAGCGCCAGCCACGCCCACCGCCGGTGCCCAAAGCCCCCTGATCCTTTACGGTGCGGGCAACCTGGGTAACATGGCCCTGCGGCTCCTGCAACAACTGGCGATCGAAGTTCCCTATGTCGTCGACCGCCACCCTCCAGCCAGCGGCCAACTTCTGGGAGTCCCGGTCATCGTGCCGGAGGCCGTGCCCGTAGCCGACCGCCAGAACTTGAGAATTGGCGTCTGCGTGGTCACGGCACCGTATGAGCCTATTCGCGAATCCCTGAACGCGGCCGGATGGCGAAACGTCCATCCGGTTTACGACCTGCTCCAGCCACATGCCGCAACAACCTTGATGGAGAATGGCTGGTTCCTGCCAAGGCCAGACAGCTTGGCTCTGTCGCAAATATTAAACTTGCTCGACGCGTGGCATGACGACTGTTCTCGCGCCGCTCACCTGCAGTTTCTGGCATGGCGTTACGCGCGTCAGGAATGGATGTTCGATGGCGCTCCCGTCAACGTCAATGACCGTTACTTCATCTCCGAGGTCGTTGCTGCGCTTGGCGACAAAGAGTATTTCATCGATGCCGGCGCCTACGACGGATCGGTTACGGAACGCTTTCTGAAGGTCATGGCCGGGCGCAAGGTGCAAGCCACCCTGATCGAACCCGATCCGGTCAATCGAGAGCGACTTGCCAGACGCTTCGCCACCAACAGCGAGGCTGCGGAAATACGCCTCCTGGACTGCGTTCTCGATGAACAAACCGGCCCAGGCCGATTTGCCAGCGGCCTGGACCTCGGATCACGAATTCATCCAAGCGGCATACAAGGAACTCCGGCACAAGCACTCGACGATCTTGGCCTGCGCATCAGCTTTGCAAAATTCCATCTAGAAGGCCATGAACTACCGGCCTTACGCGGCAGCTTGGCAACCTTGCGCCGGGAGCGGCCGATTCTCGCCGTGACGGTATATCACAATGCCGATGGCGCCTGGCCGACGGCGTGCTTCCTGGCAGAAAATCTCGCTCGATATCGACTGATGATGCGTTTACACGGATGGTGTGGCACTGCCGCAGTCCTCTATGCCATTCCAGAAGAACGCCTGAAACGACGTGAGGCATAATCCTCGACGAAAATCGATAATGACATGGCAACGTAGTCACTCACGTTGCCTGACCGGCACCCCCTACGCCCTCAACTTTTTTCTGGATCACCCATGACCCAACCTTTGGTCACCGTCTATTTTCTGACTTACAACCGGCCTCACCTTTTTCCCGAGGCCCTGTTATCGATCCAGAACCAGACTTTCCAGGACTACCAGGTCCTCGTAATCGACAATGGCTCCACACCGCCGATTACATTGCCAGACGAAATTGCCCGCGACCCTCGCTTCCGCTACCTTCGGATCGACGACAATGCGCTCGGCCGACCAATCAGTCTGGACATTCTTTCCTCCATCACGACACGCTACACCGCCTATCTTTTCGACGACGATCGCTGGGCGCCGGACAAGCTCGAAAAACAGGTGGCGTATCTCGAGAACACCCCGGAAACGGTCGCCTGCTTCACCTATGCGCGATTGATAGACGAATTCGGCAGGCATCTGGTCAATGCCGAAGCGAGCAACCCTTTCGGCGTTCCTAATCGCAGCCGTGGCGAATGGGTCAGGCAATTCTTCCTGCGGGGCAACTGCCTGTGTCAACCCTCCATACTCGTTCGGGCGGAGGCCTTGGCCCACAGCATGCCGCCAATGCCTTACATTCAACTGCCTGACCTTGCACAATGGGTGAATCTGCTCACCTACGGCAACATCCACATCATCGAGGAGCCTCTCACGCTCTTCAACTGGGCAACGGATGGCTCAAACGAAAGCGCCATCAACACACGTGCATCGTCGAATCGGCTCAATTACGAACACTCACGCATCTATCATCAATTCCTGGCCTTGCCCCGTGACATTCTCTGCGAGGCTTTCGGGCTCCCTCCAGATGCCACTGAAGAAGACGTCCGGATTGCCATGTTTCACGGCGCCGTCAGTTGCGCGGACGAACCCCACTTCCGCTTTGCCGCTGAATTGGCCGAAGAACGCTTTGCACACCATTATCGGAATGGAGACCACGCGGCGGCCGCCTTCTGGGGTAAATGTTTCAGGACCGGTGCCAGTCAGTCCATCGACCTTCCCCCCACAACGATACCGCAAACCCAACATGTCGCCCCGGCAGACAAACGCTATCAGGCTTGGTTAGCACAACGCCAACTGCTGGAGACCGATGGCTTGTTCTGTACTGCACCGAACGGCGACACCCTCCCCGTATTCCACATCGTCCTGCGCCTGTTTCATGGCGAAGAGCACCTTCTGGCCAACACCCTCGATAGCCTGGGCGGACAGATTTATCCGCACTGGCACCTGGACATCGTTTCGCCCATGCCAAGCCCCGCGGGGATCGACGAGATACCTTGTGTCGGCTGGCACAGCCTTGACACATCGAGTCGCGCCAAGGAAACGATCGATGGACTGGTCACATCGGCGCAACATGATTGGATTCTTGAACTCCCACCCGGCGCCGTTCTCGACCAACTCTACCTTTGGCGCTTGACCAAGGAAGGAGAGGACACCACTGCAATGACCTTCTTCTCCGATGATGACTGTTATGCAGAAACCGGCGAACGCCATACGCCGCGCTTCAAACCGGGCTGCAACCCGCTCCGGATGCAGGCGAGCGACCTCGCCGGCCCTGTCGCCATGCGAGCCGATGCCTGGCAATCCATCGGCGGCGCGAGTCCGCTCGACAACAGCCCATGGTTCCACCAACTCCTCAGACTGGCCCATCGCTTCGGATGGCCGGCGATACGCCACATCGACGACGTGCTGATCAGCTACCCCAACAGCTTTCCGCACCACGTCGAAAGTTGCCAGGCTGCACTGAACGAGTATCTGCTTGCTCGGGGACAACAAGCCCGCTTTCTTCCTGTCGGCGACGATTGCTGGAATATCTCCTACCAACAAGCGGTCCTCCCGCCCGTTACCGTCGCGGTACTGTCCCGGGGCCAGGTCGACCTGCTCACACGCTGCATTGACAGCATCGCGCAAAAAACCGCCTATCCGACCATTGAACTCCTGGTCATTTGCCAAGACTGCACTGCAGACCCTGAGTTGCCGAACTATCTGGATGAACTCCGGAAAAAGCAGGTAAGGGTAACCGTTGCTCCCCACGCCCCGGGAAACCATGCCGCGCGCTGCAATCTCGCGATGCGCACGGCAACGCACGACCTCGTCGTACTGATTCAGGAAGAGGTGGTCATACTGCATGATGAATGGCTCACGGAACTGGTTCGTCTGGGGAGCCTCTCCGAATTCGGCGCCGTCTCGCCACGCATGTACACCCCCGGAGCACCTGCCATTACGAGCGCAGGGGCTGTATTAGGGCTGGAAGGAACTGTCGGCAGCCCCTTCGCTCGTTCAACCAGGCTGAACGACACGGCGTATCAGCACTGCATTCATCTGGCACGAGACGTCAGTGCGCTGGCAAACGGTATGTTTCTGGTAAAAAAGGCGTCCTATCAGCAAATTGGCGGCATGGACGACAACGAACTGGGAGACCATCTCTGCGAAGTCGACCTCGCCATCAAACTCCGGCAAATCGGCTTACGCATCGCATTCCAGCCAAGGGCCACCGTCGCATTCTCCGGAACATCCCTAACCCCGGACGAACAACTCGAGTCAGGGCGAGCCGCAATGGCACTTCAACGTGCAGCCGCCGAAGATGTTCTGCTCAAACGCTGGGGGCGCCAGGCACTGGTCGACCCGTATTGGAACAACAACATGTCACGCCGTGAATCGGCGCTCCGGATCGAAACCGAATTCCGGCCTCAATGGCAGTACCTGCCGTCGCCAGTACCGCATTTTCTGGTGCGTACACTGAACAATGGGCAAGGCCATTTCCGTATCACCGCACCACTCCGCGCCCTGCGTACAGTCGGCCGCGCGAGCGAGTGCATCTGGCACCAGGAAGGCACCCGCACCCCTTCACCGGCCGAACTGCTGGCCCTGAATCCCGACACACTGATCGTTCAGCACTACATTCAAAATCAGCACCTCTCGGCGCTGAATCAATGGCACAAGTTACCTGACCGGCCATTCATCGTGTTTGCAGCAGACGATTTGCTAACCAATTTGCCTGAATCCAACCCTTTGCGCCGCAATATCCCCCCCAACTGTCGCGCATCATTGAAATATGCGCTCGACCGTTGCGACCGCATGGTGGTATCGACTGAATTTCTTGCCGAAAGCTACCGCGGGTTCATCAAGGATATCCGTGTCGTTCCGAACTGTCTGGAACAGAAAGTGTGGCTCCCGTTGCACAGTCGGAAGCGTACAGGCAAGAAACCCCGGATCGGGTGGGCCGGCGGCTCGACGCACCAGGGTGATCTCATTCTCCTCAAGGAAGTCATCGCGAAAACACGCGATGAAGCGGACTGGATTTTCTTTGGCATGTGCCCCGAGGAAATCCGCCCGCTGCTGAGCGAATACCATCCGCTATATCCATTCCACGAATACCCGGCACGGCTGGCAGCCCTCAATCTGGATCTGGCGGTCGCACCGCTCGCAGATCATCCCTTCAACCGGGGGAAAAGCAACCTTCGCCTGCTCGAATATGGAATTCTCGGCATCCCCGTCGTCTGCACGGACATCGATCCCTACAGGAACAGCCCCGCCTGCTGCGTTCCCAACACACTCCACGCGTGGCTTGAAGCCGTTCGTGCCCGGATAAACGATGCTGACGCGAGAGACCAAGAGGGGTGTGAAATAAAGGACTGGGTAAAACGACACTTCCTTCTGGAAAACAATCTGGATCAATGGCTTAGCGCCCATCTTCCGTAAAAAAGGCAAAAAGCAAAAAATTCTAAGAAATTTTCTAAAGTTTTCCCGGGAGGTGTCGTTAAGGAACTTGTCAGCGAATTAATCGCCGTACAACCGGGACAACAGAACGCGGTAATGCAAGTAGGTCGCTCCCAGTACCAACATACTTAGGAGAATCAAAATGGCTGTCATCAACACCAATGCCTATTCGCTCAATGCGCAACGCAACGTCGCCAAGAACGACGTCGGCCTGGCTTCCGCCCTTGAGCGCCTGTCCTCCGGTCTGCGCGTCAACTCCGCCAAGGACGATGCCGCCGGTCTCGCCATCGGTCTGAACATGGACGCCTACTCGCGTACCATCAGTTCCCGCATCCGCAACAATTCCGACACAATCTCCGCGAACCAGATTGCTGACGGCGCACTCCAGTCACTCGGCGACATCGCACTGCGTGCCCAGGAACTGGAAGCCCAGAAAACCAACACCCTGCTCGGCACGACCGAAAAAGGCTACATCGACAAGGAAATCTCGGCTCTGGCGACTGCGGCTACCAACATTGTCAGCAACGCGACCTTCAACGGTACCGCCCAGGTGTCCCTGTCCTTCACGTCGGCCACCATCGGCACCACCGCCGCCCTGACCTCGATCGCTTCCGCTCGTGCCGATGCCGGCGCAAACATCAACTCCGCCCAGTACCAGATCGAAGCCGACCGCGCCGCCTACGAAAACCAGATGGCCGCCAAGAGCCGTATCATGGACGCCGACTTCGCTGAAGAAACCGCCCGCCTGTCTCGCTACCAGGTTCTGCAACAGGCCGGCATGGCGATGGTTTCGCAAGCCAACGCTGTTCCGCAAAACGTCCTGGCGCTGCTGCGTTAATCACGGATCTCCCTAATCCGATAATGGGTGCAGCGGCGGAAACGCCCTGCACCCATTCTGCCATTCACACCGGGAGTACATATCATGAGCATCGGTGCAATTCAGGATAGTGGAAACATGGGAGCGGCCGCCGCAGTCAGGTTGCCAACCAACACGCAGCAAACCAGGCCAACCCAGGCTGCCCCCCAGGCAAACCGGGCTGATACGGGAAGCGATCAATCCGCAAACCAGAATCGCCAAGGCGGATCGCTCTCAGTCGAGCAAGCGGTTGAACGCTTGAAGCAGTTTGTGTCTACAGCGGATGCGGATATCAATTTCGCTATCGACAGCAATTCTGGCGTATCGGTTGTAAAAATCGTGGACCGGAGCACCAAGGACGTCATCAGGCAAATTCCTTCCGAAGAAGCAATCAGTCTGGCCATGGCCTTGGATAAACTGCAAGGCTTGTTCGTTCGCGAAAAGGCCTGATTTTTGCTTGAATTCAGGGTCTGCAATTAGGAGTATCGATCATGGCAAGCGTATCTTCCCTCGGCGTTGGCTCCGGGCTCGACCTGGAGTCTATGGTCACCAAACTGATGAGCGCGGAGCGTGCGCCCATCGATGCCCTGACGACAAAAATCACCTCGGCACAAGCCAAGATTTCACTGTTCGGCACGCTGAGCACCAAGCTCTCGGCTCTGCAGACAGCCGCCGATACCCTGCAATTCCCCAGTCGCCTGGCGGCAACCAAGGCCACCAGCGGCGACACCTCCATCGTGACCGCCACCAGCGCCTTTGGCGCCACCGCAGGCACGTACGGCATCGAAGTCACCCAACTGGCCTCCGCCCAGAAAAGCTTCACTCAGGAATACAGCGCCGGCACCACCTTTTCCCCCGGCAGCCTCAGTTTCACAGTCGCGGGAACGCCGGCTGCATCCATCGATCTGAACGAACCAGGAAAAACCAGCTATACGCTGGATGAGGTGCGCGACAAGATCAACGCAGCCAAGATCGGCGTAACGGCAACCGTCGTCAATACATCGAGCGGCGGACAGCGCATGATCCTGACCAGCGACAACTCCGGCGCGGCAAACGGCTTCTCGCTGACCTCGGGACTCACCGCCTCAGGTGGGCAAGCCAATCTGGACGGCGCCAACTTCGATACGACCACCGTTGGCCTGGCTCGCGCAAGCGCACAGGACGGCCTCATCAAGATCGACGGGATCGAGGTCTCATCGACCACCAACGTGTTTACGAACGTTGCCGGCCTCAGCATTACCGCCAACAAAGTCAGCACGCCGGGGGTTTCCACCTCGCTCAAGGTGGAGACCGACAACGACAAGGTTGTCTCGGCGGTCAAGGCCCTGGTTGACGCGTACAACGGCATTGCCAGCACAATCAAGAGCAACAGCGCTTACAACAGCAGCACCAAGACGGCGCAACCGCTGAATGGTGACTTCGCAGCCCGCACGATATCTTCTGGCCTGTCCGGCACCCTGACCACCGTGCCGACCGAGCTCTCCAGCGCGACCTACACGACATTGAGCCAGCTCGGCGTTTCCCTTACCCAGACCGGCCAATTGACGCTAGATGAAACCAAGCTTCGCCAAGCGCTCAGCAAAGCGCCATCGGACGTACTCACCACGTTGCAGGCGTACGGAAAGGCATTCAGCAACTCTGCGGGTGGCATGCTGAACAACGATGGCGTCCTGACCAAACGGGTCACCAGCCTGAACGATGCCGTCAAGATATACAAAGACAACCAAGCCGCGCTTGAAGTGCGCATGGTTGCCATTGAAAAGCGCTTCCGCGCCCAATTCACCGCCATGGATAAACTGGTGGCCCAGTTCAAGTCGACGAGCAGCCAGCTTACGCAAATGTTCAACAAATCCGGCTGATGACAACAACCGAGCTTCGCCATCACGTAAGATAGTCGTCCCGTTGCCTCCATTCGCCTGTCCTTGCCATGTTTTCTGACCCGATTGCCTCCTACCGCCGCATGGACCTTGAGTCCGACGTATTGGGTGCCGATCCGCATCGACTCATCGTGCTCCTGTTCGATGGCGCTGAGGCGGCCCTGAACAGAGCACAGGCCTGTCTAGCCGCCAAGGATATCAACGGCAAATCCGAAGCCTTGGTCAAAGCCATCGAAATCATCAACGATGGCCTTGCCGCCAGCCTGAACACGGAGTCAGGCGGTGAACTGGCAGGCAACCTCAAAGCGCTCTACGACTATATGGTTTCCCGTCTGATTCATGCCAATGCACACCTGGACCCAATCGCCGTCTCCGAGGTCCAGAAGTTGCTCGCAGAAATCGCCGGAGCGTGGCGAGAGCTGGGCGTCAAGCTCAGACAGCCGTCGCAACCGGGCTGAACCCAAAGGACTCATCCACATGCTCGCGCCGGGAGCCTCCTCAAAACCTGATTTGACTGCCATCGCTTCGCTACTGACCCAGCTAATAGCACAAGCGGATGCGGGGAACTGGGAAGCCGTCGTACTCATGCAGCCCGAGGTGAGCAAACGGCTGGCTGAGCTTGAGCGCCAATACCAAACACCGGTCGCTGCCATTAACACGCCTGCGGCAGATCAAACCCGGCTAGCCGAAATAGTCACGTTGATCAACAGGGCGGAATCAGCATGCGCCACACGGCGCGACCAGATAGCGCCGCTGGTCGGTAGCCTGAAAGCACTCCCCGACGCGATCAAGGCATGATCCCCCCAGACGTCGCCAGCGCGCTGCGACTGCAACTTCCGGATCAGGCCCGCATTGCGGCAGAACAGCCGCAAAACCAGCCGGTTGCCTCCATCCAGCGCCTGACCGATGCGCTGACCAATCTGGCGCCCGGACAGCGCATCATGGCCGAAATACAGGCCTTGCTACCGAACGGCACCTATCGCGCCGTCGTCGCCCAACGCAATGTCACACTGGCGCTCCCTTTCTCCGCCAAGCCCGGCGACGCCCTTGAACTGGAAGTCGCCGAGACCAACGGCAAACTTACGCTGGCTTTCGTCGCCAATCGTGCGGATGGCGGTGGTGCCACAGCATCGCCCTACGAATCGGTACCGACCACATTGAGCCCGACAGGACGACTGATCGGCCAGCTGATCGGCAACAAGGAAAATGAAGGTCAGCGAGCGGCACCCGCGCCGCTCAATGGCAGCCAACCCCTGGTGACCGACATGCCGAAAACCGGTGCGGAACTCGCACCGGTACTCAAGCAGGCGCTGACCCAAAGCGGCATGTTCTACGAAGCACATCAAGCACGCTGGGTGGCCGGCCAGATACCGACCGAAACCCTGAAACTGGAACCACAAGGAAAACTTTCCTCTACAGCGCAGCCGCTGAATGCGGCAGCCGCCACCGAGGTGCAAAACGCTGCTGCGCCCAACACCGCAAACCCAATGAATACAAGCGGGACTGTCGGTAACACACCGGAGGCCAGAACGGTCGGCAGCCACGTACCAGAAGGCGTAGCCTCGCTGGTTCGGCAACAGCTGGACGGCTTGGCAACGAACAATTTCACCTGGCAAGGGCAGATATGGCCCGACCAGCAAATGCAATGGGAAATTGCCGACGCCCCCGATCGCCAAGGAGCAGGAGAGCTTGACGCGGAACGGGAATGGCAAAGCCGACTCAAGTTGAGTCTGCCTTCGCTGGGCTCGCTGGACGTCATGCTGCGCCTGCAACCGGGGGGTAAAGTCGCCCTTGCAGTAAATGCGGATTCGGACGGCACCGAGGATCGTCTGCGCGGAAATATCGAACGACTGCAACAGCAACTGTCATCGGCCGGCCTTGAGCTTGCCCAGATCAGCATCAGCCATGAGCCATGAGCCCGGCAGCGAATGACTCGGTGCGCGAGGCAATCGCCCTCGCCTACAGCCAAACCGATGCAGCCCCGCGGGTGGTGGCCAAGGGCAAAGGACTGATTGCGGAAAAAATCATCGCGCGAGCCAAAGAACATGGCGTCTATGTCCACGAATCGCCCGAGTTGGTCGCGCTGCTAACCCAGGTCGACCTGGATGAGCATATCCCACCGCAACTCTACATGGCGGTTGCCGAGCTCTTGGCATGGCTGTATCGCATCGAACACGGAGAAAGCGCACCAGCACGCGATGTCTGACTGGAAGCCCCATCAACGGATATGCATGAAGCAACGCAATGCTTTACCATGACCGGATTTCGCTCGACAGTGATTAATGGCATGCCTTCAAGTTTCAACGAACAGACGCCACGCGAATTCGAAATTGACCGGTTCGACGAGTACGCCCAATACGCGCTGGATCAACCGCAGGAAATTCACCACTACCTCGGCCAACTGGCAAGACATGGTGAACTGATCAGCGCCTACCTCGACGATGGACGCCAGAGCTTCCTGACCACCCTGCTGGCGATCGACACAGAGCGCGGCGAACTGTTTTTCGATCCGCCGCAGTCGCCGGAACAATCCATCGCTGCCCTTCAGGCGCGCCAAATCACCTTCATCGTCAGGATCGATCGAGTCAAGGTGCAGTTCCGACTGAACACCCTGCAGGCGACAAGCCACGACCAACGCCCGGCGCTCAAGGCAGCAATACCGTCCATGCTTCTGCGCCTGCAGCGGCGCGAGCATTTTCGACTGGAACCACCGGGCGGCATACCCATCCGCTGCAGCATTGCCATCGCTGGCAAAAACTCCGGTACAAACAGCCACGACCTGCCCGCCCTCGACATCAGTGGCGGCGGCATAAGCCTGGAAGCGCCGATCGATTTGCTCGACGACCTCGAGCCGGGAAGCATATTCAAGGATTGCCGCCTGGAAATTCCAGAAGAGTGCGTTTTGCAGATCAACCTGCAAGTGCGCAAGGTCGTGGAAATCTCATCACCGGAGGGTCCGCACACCCTTCGTATCGGCTGCTCTTTCGTCGGCGTCCCCGCCATGCGGCTGGGCATGATCGAGCGCTACATCACCCGCATCGAACGCGAGCGCACCGCCAGGAATTCCGGACTGGTCGATTAGACCTGGATGTTCATCACATCCTGATAGGCAGAAACCAGCTTGTTACGTACCTGAACCATTTCCTGGAATGACACGCTGGCCGTCTGCAAGGCGATCATCACCTCATGAAGGTTCTGGCTGGTATCGCCGGCGGCAAGTTTTTCCGCCATCTGGTTGGCCTGCCGCTGGGTTTCATTCACCTTGTCGATGGAGCTCTGCAAAACCTGGGCAAAATCGGGACCGCCGGCAGCCGGCGCGGCGGGTGCCGCGGCCTTGCCGGATGCTTGTGCCGCCGTGCTGCGCAGCGCAGTCAACATTTGTTCGATGCCGTTCGTATCCATGATGTGCTCCAACCCATACGGCAATTAACAAGCAATTCTCAGGCCAATTAACCTTCGAAATACCCTTCATCGCGATACTGCTGCAGTTTATAACGCAAGGTACGCTCCGATATACCCAAGCGTTCGATCGCCTTTTTACGCGAGCCCCCCACTTCAGCGAGCGTACGCAAGATATGGTCGCGCTCCAAGTCCTTCATATTATCGACCTTTTTTGCCGATTCCGTCATGCCAGCCGAAACAACGGCGGCAGCGGAAATCGGGGCCGCAAGCACCGCCGCCTCGACCGGCCGGACCACCAGATTCAAGGCTTCCGGCCCGATGACACCGCTCGACGCCATGATCAGGGCCCGCTGGATAACGTTTTCCAGCTCGCGAATATTACCCGGCCAGGCATGGGCGGTCAGCGCCGCTTCGGCACCGGGCGACAGCGACATGCCGGTTCGCCCGAAGCGGCCGCCATGTTCAGTCACGAAATGCCGGGCAATGGCAACGATGTCCTCCGGGCGCTGCCGTAGCGCGGGAATGGCAATGGGAAATACGTTCAGGCGGTAATACAGGTCTTCCCGAAACACGCCCTTGGCAACCGCCTCCGCCATATCGCGATTGGAGGTTGCGACAATGCGGATATTCAGCGCTACCGGTTTCTTGCCGCCGACCCGCTCTACTTCACGCTCCTGCAACACCCGCAGTAATTTGGCCTGGAGCGCCATGGGCATCTCGGTCACCTCGTCGAGCAGCAGCGTACCGTCCTGAGCCTGCTCAAACTTGCCGGCCTGCGCCTGCTGGGCACCGGTAAACGCCCCTTTCTCGTAGCCGAACAAGGTTGCCTCAAGCAGGCTGTCCGGTATCGCCGCGCAGTTGATGGCGACGAAAGGCCCTTCCCGGCGCGCCGAATGACGATGAATGTAGCGAGCGACCACTTCCTTGCCAACGCCCGACTCACCAGTAAGAAGCACCGTTGCGTCGGTCTGCGCGACCCGCTGGGCGATGGCGAACAGTTCGCGGCTGGCCGGATCGTTGGCGACAACGCCCGCCCCGCCCTCCGACGCCGGCAATTCGTATTTGTTGATATGGGCAAGCAGCGCCTGCGGCTCAAAAGGCTTGAGCAGGAAGTCACATGCCCCCGAGCGCATGGCATCGACCGCCTTGTCGACCTCGGCATAGGCTGTCATCAGAACCATCGGCAGGTGCGGCAGGCGCGCGCGAACTTCCTTCAGCAATGTAATGCCGTCCATCGGCATCATACGCACATCGCTGACCACGATGGAAAATGCCCGCTCCCCCAGTACCTTGAGCGCAGCCTCGCCGCCATCGACCGCGACATAAGCGCGCCCGGATAATTCGAGCGTATCGCCGATGGCCTCACGCAGGCTGGGATCATCCTCGACAACGAGGATGGGCAAGCGATGATCAGACATTCTCTTCTCTTTCTCTCTCTACCGGAGCAACCGGCAGGGTCAATACGAATTCGGCCCCTTCGCCCGGCTCGGACACCAGATCGATCGTCCCGCCATGAGCACGCGCCACACCGAGCGCAATCGCCAGCCCCAATCCCGTACCCTGCCCCTTGGTGGTGAAGAATGGCTCGAAGATGCGTGCCTGGGTCTCCCGGGAAATACCCGGGCCGCTATCGCGCACCCCGATCAACAACAAATCGCCTTGCCGATTGCCGGACAGGCAAATTTTGCCGCCCCCCGGCATGGCTTGCATGGCGTTCTCCAACAAATTGACCAGGGCACCGAACAAGGCCTTGCGGCTACCGACGATGGCCGCCCCCTGACAGGCGTCGTTCACAGCAAATTCCAGTCCATGCGCACGCATCAGCGGCTCGACGGTCTGCGCCGCTTCGGCGAGCAGATCGCCAGCCCCGATCACATCGCGGCCGATGCTTTCGCCGCGAGCGAAGAGCAAGACATCCTGAATCAGCCGCTCCAAGCGCCGCAGCTGTCCGCTGGCCTTTTCCGAAAAACGCGCCCGCGCATCGTCGCTCATGCCTGGCTGACCGAGATTCGACGTGTAAAGCAGAGCGGCAGCAAGTGGCGTCCGCAACTGGTGGGCCAGCGATGCCGCCATCTCACCCATGGCTGCCAGTCGCTGATTGCGCTCCAACTCGGTCTTCATCTGGTGCGCCGCCGTCACATCGTGCACCAGCAATATCTTTCCACCGGCCGACGGCAATGCGCTCTCGGCGATCGAAACCCGCCCGCCGCCGCACAACCATTCGCCAACGGCCAATGTCGGCTCAAGGTGATCGCGCGCCACATCGCCCCAATGACGACCGACGGCGCTCTGCCCGAAAAGGGCAATCGCGGCCGGGTTAAGCGCCACCACGACGGCATTGGCGTCGAGCAGAACAACACCGGCCGGCAGGGCGTCGAGCAGGGACGAGAGACGCTCGGAGAGTGCTTCCTTTTCCTGAAATTGCCGCCGCAACTCGCCGTTGGCCACCGCCAGTTCCTCGGTGAGCGACGTCACACGCGCCTGCAACGCTTCATATGCCTGGGTCAACTCGGCCGAAACCTGGTTGAACATGGCGAAGGCACGCTGTAATTCGGCTGTCTTGTTGTCTGGCTCTGGCGTCACGGGAATTGCCTGGGCGAATGGCATTGAAAAAAGATAGGGTGAATTCAGGCGCGGTAATAGTAGAATATTTCTAGGAAAATTTGGCTTCTCAATTGATTCTTCTTCTGTTTCACCGAATTTCAACCGAATATTGATGGCAGCAACTACCGAGACGACAGCAGGCAATGCACCGGCCACAAATCCGGCCGAGCGTCTGCGCGACGCCTTCAACCGGCTCGGCAGCCAGCAGAAGATCGTCCTCATGGTCGCCCTTGCCGCCATCATCGCGGTCATCATTGGTACCATCCTGTGGAGCCGCCAGCCTAACTGGAAAGTCCTGTTTTCCAACCTGAACGAGAAAGATGGCGGCTCAATCGCCGCCGTTCTCGAGCAGCAAAACATCCCGCACCGCTACAGCGATACCGGCGCCCTGCTCGTTCCCGCCGAACGCGTCCATGAAGTTCGCCTGAAACTCGCCTCGCAAGGCCTGCCGCGTGGCGGCATGGTCGGTTTCGAACTGATGGAAAACCAGAAATTCGGGGTCAGCCAGTTCGCCGAGCAGGTCAATTACCAGCGCGGCCTCGAGGGTGAATTGGCCCGTACCATCCAGTCCATCGGCTCGGTTCAGTCGGCCCGCGTTCACCTGGCGATTCCCAAGCCCTCGGTTTTTGTTCGCGAAGAGCAGAAGCCGACAGCCTCCGTGATGCTCAACCTCTATCCCGGTCGCAATCTGGAGGCCGCTCAGATCGCCGGCATCACGCACCTAGTGTCGTCAAGCGTACCGCAATTGCCGGCCGCCAACGTTACCGTCATCGACCAGAGCGGCGCGCTGCTGTCCCAACTCAAGAGCAAGTTGACCGAAGCCGGCCTCGATCCTGCGCAGATCAAGTATGTACGCGAGGTTGAGAACAGCATCATCAAGCGTATCGACGAAATACTCGCCCCGCTCCTCGGGCAGGACAATTTCAAGGTACAAGTTGCCGCCGACGTGGATTTCTCGCAGACAGAGCAGACCGCCGAGAGCTTCCGCCCGAACAACACGCCGGAAAGCAGCAGCATCCGTAGCCAGCAAAGCAATGAGTCGGCCAACGTCAATCAGGCGGCCGGCGGCGTTCCCGGCGCGTTGACCAACCAGCCGCCGGTGCCGGCTACCGCCCCGCTGACCACGCCGGCCACCGGCAACGTACCGGGCCAACCCGGAAAGCCAGGCGAGTTACAAGGCAAGCTCGATGCAGCAGGTGTCACGGCCCCGCTGAATGCCGCCGGCCAACCGATCAGCACCAGCAAGAACACCACGATCAATTACGAGCTGGACAAGACCATCCGCCACACCCGCCAAGGTATGGGCAATATCCGCCGCCTGTCTGCAGCGGTTGTCCTGAATCACCGCAAGGAGGTCGACAAGGCCGGCAAGCAGATCACGAAACCGCTGCCCGACGCGGAAATGAAGCAGATCAACGAACTGGTGCGCGAAGCGATGGGTTATAGCAAGGAGCGCGGCGACACCCTGTCGGTCGCCAACGCGCCCTTCACCGCCGTCGATAAGAGCGACAACGAACTGCCGGTCTGGAAGGATCCGGAGAATGTCTCGTTTGCCAAGGATATCTTCAAATACCTGCTGATCGCGGCCCTCATCGGCTTCCTGTACCTGAAGGTCATTCAGCCGCTGCTCAAAACGATGTTCCCGCCGCATCACGAAGGCGAGCGGCATGGCGCCGGAGAAGGGCCGGGGGGTATCTTCGGCGGAGCGCTCCAGGGCGAGGAAGAAGGTGGCGACGAGGGCGCCACCCAGGTGCACATCGACCATTACGCGGTCAAGGTTCAAAAGGCACGGGACATAGCCGACAAGGACCCGAAGGCCATTGCCAACATGATCAAGGACTGGATGGGCGTCAATGGCAACTAGCCCCGAGGAAGGACTCGAAAAGAGCGCCACGCTGCTCATTGCGCTCGGTGAAGATCGTGCGGCGGAAGTGCTCAAGCACCTGGGGCCACGCGAGGTCCAGAAGATCGGCCACGCCATGGCGTCGCTCAAATCGGTTCCCCGCGCCAAGGTCGAAGGCATCCTGGACGAGTTCCTCCAGATATCCGAAGAGCACGCGGCCGTCCATGTCGATACCGACAACTACGTCCGCTCCGTGCTGACCAAGGCGCTGGGCGACGACAAGGCTTCCAACCTGATTTCGCGCATCCTGCAGACAGGTGAAACCTCGGGTATCGAGGGCCTGAAGTGGATGGACGCAGCGACCGTCGCCGACCTGATCAAGAACGAACACCCCCAGATCATCTCCACCATTCTGGTGCATCTGGAACACGACCACGCCAGCGAAATCCTCAATCATTTCACCGAGCGCCTGCGCAACGACGTGGTTTTGCGAATCGCCACCCTCGAAGGCATTCAGCCTGCCGCCTTGCGCGAACTGAACGAAGCCATGATGCGCATCCTCGCCGGCTCGGCGAGCGTCAAGCGGACCGCGATGGGCGGCGTGCGGACTGTTGCCGAGATCTTGAACTTCATCGGCACGGCCAATGAGACCTCGGTGGTAGACGCCATTCGCGAATACGACCCCGATCTCGCCCAGAAAATTCTCGACGAGATGTTCGTCTTCGAGAACCTCATGGATATCGACGATCGCTCGATCCAGCTGATCCTGCGCGAAGTCCAGTCTGATTCTCTGATCCTGGCCCTCAAGGGCGCCTCTCCCGAACTGCGCGAGAAAATCTTCAAGAACATGTCGCAGCGTGCCGCCGAAATGCTGCGCGAGGATCTGGAGTCGAAAGGCCCTGTCCGACTCTCCGAAGTGGAGGCCGAACAGAAGGAAATCCTCAAGATCGTTCGCCGTCTGGCGGACGAAGGCCAAATCGTCCTCGGCGGAGCCGGTGGCGAACAGATGGTTTAAGCGATGTCGCGCATCATTCCCAAGGAGCAGTTGGCCGGCTATCAACGCTGGCAGATCGGCTCCTTCGACAAGCCCGCCGCGCCAAGCGCATCGGTAACCGGCGAAGCGGGTGGAGCGCCGACAATCCAGACCACGACCGAATCCGGTTCAATTGATACGGATACGGTCGTCGACATCCCCTTCCCAACCGCTGAGGATCTAGCACGCATCAACGATGCCGCACGCACCGAAGGCTACCAGATCGGCTACGAGGAAGGACTGGCCGCAGGCCAAGCCGAATTTGCCACACGCACGGCGGAGCAAGCCGAACAGTTTTCGACGATCATCGGCAACCTTCAGGTTTCACTGGCCCACCTCGATCAGGAAGTATCTGACCAATTGCTCGACCTCGCCCTCGAGATCGCCTCACAAGTGCTCCGCAGCACGCTCAAGGTCGAGCGTGAACGCCTGCTGCCGACCATCCGAGAAGCCCTGGCCGAGTTGCCGATGCACCACGGAGCGATCTCGCTACACCTCAACCCGGCAGATGCCGAAGCGCTCTCCGCAATTCTCAAGGACCAACTGACCCATACCGGTGCCCATGTCGTTCCGGACACAGCGGTAGCCGAAGGCGGCTGCCAGGTCAGGGCAGGCAGCAGCGAAATCGATGCCTCGATCGAAACGCGCTGGCGGCGCGTCCTTGAGGCGATCGGCATTGAACCGACAGAATGGCTGACCAAGACCTGAGCACTCCGCCGCCCGACCATATCGGTCGCTGGCGGCGTTTTCTGGCCAACTGCCAAGCTGCCGCGAGCCAAGCGCAACCCCTGTGGGCAACCGGCCGCCTGACGCGCATCAACGGATTGGTCATGGAGGCTTCCGGCCTCAAGCTGCCGCTCGGCAGTACTTGCCGCATCATCCCCGGCAGCGGAACGCCGGTGGAAGCCGAAGTCGTCGGCTTCGCCGGCGAAAAAATCTACCTGATGCCATCCGACGACGTCTTCGGCCTCGCCCCCGGCGCCCGCGTCGAGGCTGTCGATGTGCCACAAGCCGGACCGCGCGTGGACGTTCCCCAATTCAAGCGGCGCCGCGCGATCGATCGAGCCAAGCAGGTGCCGGTGGGAGACGAACTGCTCGGACGCGTCGTCGATGGCGTCGGACGCCCGCTCGACAACAAGGGCCCTCTCGCCATTTCGATCACGCGTTCATTGCAGAGCCGCCCGTTCAACCCGATGATGCGGGCAGCCATCGACCAGCCGCTCGACGTCGGCATCCGGGCGATCAACGCCCTGCTCACCGTCGGACGCGGCCAGCGAATGGGCTTGTTCGCCGGATCCGGCGTCGGCAAGTCGGTTCTCCTCGGCATGATGGCGCGTTATACCGAAGCCGAAGTCATCGTTGTCGGCCTGATCGGCGAACGGGGACGCGAGGTCAAGGAATTCATCGAACAGATCCTCGGCGAGGAAGGCATGCGGCGCTCCGTCGTCGTGGCTGCACCGGCCGACACCGGGCCGCTCATGCGCCTGCAGGGCGCCGCCTACGCGACGACCATCGCCGAGTACTTCCGCGACCAGGGCAAACAGGTCCTGCTGATCATGGACTCGCTCACCCGCTTCGCCATGGCCCAGCGCGAGATTGCGCTCGCCATCGGCGAACCGCCGGCCACTCGAGGCTACCCGCCATCGGTTTTCGCCCGCCTCCCGCAATTGGTCGAACGCGCCGGCAACGGCCCGGAAGGCGGCGGCTCGATCACCGCCTTCTACACCGTACTGGCCGAAGGCGACGACCAGCAGGACCCGATTGCCGACTCGGCACGCGCCATTCTCGACGGCCATATCGTGCTCTCGCGTACGCTGGCCGATGCCGGGCACTACCCGGCCATCGACATCGAACAGTCGATCAGCCGCGCCATGGTCAACCTGATCGATGCGCCACATCTCGACCAGATACGCAAATTCAAGGTGCTCTTCGCGCGCTATCAACGCTCTCGCGACCTGATCTCGGTCGGCGCGTATGCGCCGGGCTCCGACCCCGTACTTGACCAGGCCATCGCCCTCTACCCGAGAATGGAAGGCTTCCTGCAACAGCAGCTTGCCGAACAGGCAGACTTTCCGGCCAGCCTCGAATCACTCAGAACGCTGCTTTGATAACCCATGGCCCAGACATTTTCGCTGCAACCCTTGCTCGATCTGATGCAGAGTCGCACCGACGAAGCCACGCGAACCCTTGGCAAGTTGATTGCAGCCGAGCAAAGTCAGCGCAGCCGCCTGCAGATGTTGGAGCAATATCGAGAGGAATACGCCCAACGGTTGCGGGAAGCCGTCGCTCAAGGCATCACCCGGCTGGTCATGCTCAACTATCAGGATTTCCTGGCCAGAATCGACGAAGCCATCGAGCAGCAACGGCTCGCCGTTAAGGACTCCGAGCGCAACACCAAGGCCGGGCAGGAGCATTGGCAAAGTCAGAACAAGCAATTGAAGGCGATCGACACCCTGTCCCAGCGACACGATGCCCGCGAGCGCTATCGTGAAAACAAGATCGAGCAGAAATTGCAGGACGAGTTCTCCACACGCAAATACGGCACCAAGGATCCTGCCGACCCGGACGCCTGACAGGCACACATATTGCTGACAGCTGGCTGAACAATCTTTTCAAGGATCTGGCCATGGGCCTGAGTGTCATTTCGCAGCTGGCGACCGTCGCCAGCGCAAACCCTGCCACCGCCGCAGGCGCCGCAAACAGTGCGCCGCCAGGGGATTTCGCCGCCCTGCTGTCAGGCCAATCCCTTACAGCGCTCATAGCGGGAAGCGATACCACGCTTACCCTAAAAATCGCGGCCGACGATACGAGCAAACAGGACTCACTCACGGGCGATGCAACTGCCGACGCCGGCGTATCCGTACTCGATCCGGCAGCGCTCATCGCCATGCTCGGCTCAACCCAGACCCAGCCCACGATCCGCAGCGATGTTTCAAATGGCGCATTGAACGACGAAGCGCTCGCCAATGGCTCGGGCACCCCATGGGTAGGCGGAAGCGAGCCGAAACTGCGGGACATGCCCGCCTCCGACAAGATGCTGTCCTCACAGAACAAGCTGCAGGGTGTGCTGAACACCACAGAACAATTGACGAATGATTCTGCACCGGCAAGCAAAGCGGCGCTCGATACGGCAAATATTGCCGCCGCCGGCCAGCAAGCCGCCAGCAGCCTCCCGGCCTTCAGTGAAGCGATTGCCGCCTCGCTCCATCAACGGGGCGTCGCACCAGGCACACAGCCGCACGCGAGCAGCATCCCAGCTCCCCTGCATAGCCAGGCATGGTCACAGCAGTTCAGCGAGAAGGTGGTCTGGATGGCCAACCAGGAGGTGCAAAGCGCCCAGATCAACATCAACCCGCCACAACTCGGCCCCGTGCAGATCACCCTGAATCTGAGTGGCGATCAGGCAACCGCCATATTCGCATCGCCCCACGCCGACGTGCGCCAAGCAATCGAAAACTCGCTCCCCCAACTGAAGGAAATGCTCGCCTCCGCCGGCATCAGCCTCGGTGACGCCAATGTTGGGGCAAATCTGGCGCAACAAAACCAGAACAGCCCGCTCCCGACGCCAAACAGAACCCAAGCAACGCTTGAAAACGCTATACTCCCGGCCAATGACAATGCGCCAGGCGCAGGTGTCGCAACGCCCCTGCAGCAAGGCCGGGGCCTTGTAGACCTGTTTGCCTGACGGACCAGGAAACGCCAGACAGGAGGGAACATGGCCAAGGATGCCAAGCCAGCGGAAGAAGGGGCGGAAGTCGCCCCGAAGAAAAGCAAAAAACTGTTGATCATCATCTTGGCTGTTGTTCTGGTGGTTGTCCTGGCCGGCGGCGGTGCGGCCTTCATGCTGCTCAAGAAGGGCGATCACGAAGAAGGCGATGAAGAAGTCGCCGAAGAAACTGCAAAACCCAAGAAGAAGGATAAGAAAAAGGAGGCCCACGCCGCACCGGTCTTCGTCAATCTCGACCCCTTCACGGTCAATCTGGTTCCTGAAACCGGCGATCAGTACCTGCAGGTAATCCTCTCGCTCGAACTCGAAGATCCCGCAGCCGACCCGCAACTCAAGGCCTTGACGCCCAAGATTCGCAACAACATCACCTTGCTGCTGTCTTCCAAGAAGGCGTCGGAGTTGTTGCCGAAGGAAGGCAAGGAGAAACTGGCCGAGGCGCTCAAGGACGAGATCAACTCGGTAATCGAGCCACCCAAGAAGAGCAAGAAGGGCGAGGTTGCCGCTCCCGAAGGCCCGGTCAAAGCCGTTCTTTTTACTTCTTTCATCATCCAGTAAGGAGCCATGGCAGGCGACTTTCTCTCTCAGGATGAGGTTGACGCGCTACTCAAGGGCGTCACCGGTGAGACGGACGAACCTGAGGACAGCGCAGGTGAAGGCGGAGGTGTTCGCGCCTACAACATCGGCACCCAGGAACGGATCGTCCGCGGACGGATGCCGACCCTGGAATTGGTCAACGAACGCTTTGCCCGTTACCTGCGCATCGGTCTGTTCAACTACATGCACCGGAATGCGGAAATTTCGGTCGGTCCGATCCGCGTCCAGAAATACAGCGAGTTCATCCGCAACCTTGTCGTCCCGACCAACCTGAATCTTGTCGTTGCCAAGCCTTTGCGCGGTACGGCGCTTTTCGTATTCGACCCGAACCTTGTTTTTCTGGTGGTCGACAACATGTTCGGGGGCGACGGACGCTTTCACACACGCGTCGAAGGACGGGACTTCACACCGACCGAGCAGCGCATCATCCAAGGCCTGCTCAACGTCGTCTTCACCGAATACAGCAAGTCCTGGAAACCGGTTTACGACATCAGCTTCGAATACATCCGCTCGGAGATGAATTCGCAGTTCGCCAACATCGCGACCCCCTCCGAAATCGTCGTATCGACTACCTTCACGCTGGAATTCGGTGGTGCGACGGCAGACATGCACATCTGCTTTCCCTATTCGATGCTGGAGCCCATTCGCGACCTCCTGTACAGCACCATGCAAAGCGACCAGCTGTCTTCGGACAAGCGCTGGATTGGCACCCTGCGCAAGCAGCTGCAAGGTGCCGAAGTGGAAATCGTGGCCATGCTGGGCTCGGGGAGGGTATCGTTGGGACAGATCCTCAAACTCAAGGTCGGGGACGTCATTCCCCTGCACATCCCTGACAAGATCGAAGCCTTGGTCGATAGCGTTCCGTTGATGGAATGCACCTACGGCCAGCAGAATGGTCAATACGCTTTGAAGGTCGAGCGATTCATCGCCGCCTCGCCGGAACATCCCAATACGGAACCGGCACCAGGAGAAAACAATGGCTGACGAAATGGAAAACATCGAGAGTAACGCTGCCGAAGATCAGATCAGCGAAGACGACTGGGCTGCCGCCATGGCCGAACAAGCCGTTTCCGACGCCCCGGCCGAGCAGGTCAATGCCCAGCCGGCGAACATTTTCCCCTCGTTTGGCGGAGCCGGCGGCAATGCCGGGATGATGAACGAACTCGACATGATCCTGGATATTCCGGTTCAGATCACCGTTGAGCTAGGGCGCACGAAGATCACTATCAAGAACTTGTTGCAGCTTGCCCACGGCTCTGTCGTCGAACTCGACGCCATGGCCGGCGAGCCGATGGATGTCATGGTCAACGGCACCCTGATCGCCCAGGGCGAGGTTGTCGTGGTCAATGACAAGTTCGGCATCCGCCTGACCGACATCATCACGCCATCCGAACGGATGCGTAAGCTCAATCGCTGAACGCGCTGTGGAGTTTCGATTAAGATAGCGGGCTACGACCTCCGCTAGCGAAACCCGCCTTGTCACGCACTCTACTCCTGCTCCTCCCGGCCGCCGCCCAAGCCGGCGAAGCCGTTCAGCCGGGCGTCTCGCCAGGGACCTACCTGCAGGCCGGTTTTGCCCTCGCCCTCATTGTCGCCCTGCTCGCGGCAACCGCCTGGCTGGCCCGCAAGGTATCAGCCGGCAAGGGCTTCGGGCAGGCCGGCATGAAGGTTATCGGCGGCGTCGCGCTCGGTCCGCGCGAGCGCATCGTGCTGGTCGAAATCGGCAATGACTGGTTGGTCATCGGCATTGTGCCCGGCCAGATTCGTACGCTGCACCGACTGGATAAGGGCAGCCTGCCCGAGGCGCCGCCCGCCTCGGCGTCCGAAAAACCGTTTGCCCAATGGCTGCAAACCGTCGCCAATCGCTCGCACCATGATTAAGCGCCTGCTTGCCTCGCTCCTGCTGTTGCTACCTGCCGGACTGGCACTGGCCCAGGCCGCCGGCGGCCTGCCGGCGATCACCAGCTCGCCGGCCGCCGGCGGCGGAACAACCTACTCGCTGACGATCCAGACGCTGCTGTTGATGACGGCGCTGACCTTCATCCCGGCCTCAGTGCTGATGATGACCGGCTTTACGCGCATCGTGATCGTGCTCTCCTTGCTGCGCCAAGCGCTGGGTACGCAAACCACGCCGCCCAATCAGGTCATCGTCGGGCTGGCGTTGTTCCTGACTTTCTTCGTCATGAGCCCGGTGCTCGACAAGGTCTATACGGAAGCCTATCTCCCGCTGTCGGAAAACAAAATTAACGTCATGCAGGCAGCCGAACGGGCAGCAGCGCCGATGCGCGGCTTCATGCTCAAGCAGACGCGCGAAGCCGACCTGGCGCTGTTCGCCGGCATCGCGAAGATCGACAAGATAGAGAAGCCTGAAGACACGCCGCTACGCATTCTGATACCCGCCTTCGTGATCAGCGAACTCAAGACCGCCTTTCAGATTGGTTTCATCCTGTTTATTCCCTTCCTGGTGATCGACATGGTGGTCGCCAGCCTGCTTATGTCGATGGGTATGATGATGATGTCCCCGGTGATGGTTGCCTTGCCGTTCAAGTTGATGCTCTTCGTTCTGGTCGATGGCTGGCACCTGATCATCGGCTCCCTGGTTCAGAGCTTTACGCCATGACGCCGGGAACCGTCATGGAAATCGGCCGCCAGGCCATTGAAGTCACTCTGCTGATTTCGGCGCCGCTACTCGTCACAGCGCTGGTTGTCGGCCTGATCATCAGTATTTTCCAGGCCGCGACACAGTTGAACGAATCGACCTTGCAATTCGTTCCCAAGCTGGTCGCCATGTTTGTCGTCTTGCTACTGGTCGGCCCGTGGATGCTGCAGTATCTGATCGACTATATCCAACGCCTGTTCGGCAGCATTCCACAACTTATCGGCTAACCCATGATCAGCGTTGGCTCCGCCCAGATCGATGCCTGGATCGTCGCCTTCATTTTTCCGCTGAGCCGCATCCTGGGCTTCATCGCGACGGCCCCACTGTGGAGTACCGCCGGAGTACCTAAACGTATCCGTCTGACTATCGGCATTGCCATTGCCGTCGCCCTCGCCCCCGGTTTGCCACCGATGCCGGAGGTACAGCCTGCTTCGCTGACCGGACTGTGGATCATGGCGCAGCAGATGATGATCGGCATCGGCATGGGCTTTGCCGCCAAGATTGTCTTTACCGCGTTTCTATACGCGGGTGAATTCATCGGAAACCAGATGGGGCTTGGGTTTGCAACCTTTTATGATCCATTGAGCGCATCGCAAACGCCCGTCGTCTCGGAATTCTTGAACCTGATTGCCTTGCTGCTCTTCCTGTCGATAAACGGCCATCTGCTCTATCTCGCAACCCTGGCCCAAAGCTTTTCGGCCATTCCCATCAGCAGCATACCGGTCGGTGCGGGCTCCTGGCTGAACATTGCCGAACTCGGCAGCAAGATATTTTCAGCCGGGCTGCTACTCTCCCTGCCGATCATGGCGGCACTGATGATCACCAACGTCGCGCTGGCCGTATTGACGCGTGCCGCACCACAACTGAACCTTTTCGCGCTGGGCTTCCCCCTCACATTACTCGGGGGCTTCCTGATCCTGGCCATCAGCTTGAATTACCTGGCCTCGCCATTTCAGGGCATTTTCCTGGTCGGACTCGAGTCTATGCTCGGGGTGATCGTTCCCGGCAAACCGTAGCACTCAGTTCAACATGAACGAGTCGGCCTGCTGGGGCTTGACCAGTTTGATCGTTCCTTCGGCAACACGCCGGGCACCGATGGTCTGCGAATCGATACCTTCGTTGTATTCGAGAATCTGGTAGCCGCCAAAACCCTGCTCACGCTGTATCTGGTTGGCCCTGCGCTTGAGTATCTGGATCGATTCGCCCGAGCCGCCGGTATGGTAACGCTTCATCTTCATCGAAAAACGATACGTCTCGTCATCCAGACGCGCCTCCTCGATTTCCCAGTTCGGCGCCAGCGGGTCGTAGTAGGCATAGACTGCTGCACCAACCAACAGTGTCGTCAGCGATACCGAGGTATGCGCTGTCAGGCGAATCGCCTGATCGGGAATCAGCGGCGAGCCGCCCGTTCGACCGGTATTAGTGCAAGCGGACAGCGTGACACAAACGAGCAGCCACGTTAAAACGCTCTTTTTCATAGGATATTGAACAAGCTCAACTGGCTGATTTCCTTGAACGTCGTTTGCGCTGCTTCAAGCTGCACCTTGTAGTTCGCAAAGCGCGAAAGGGCTTCGGTGTAGTTAAGATCCTGCAGATCGGAAAGACGCTGGGTGTACTGCAGGTCGCGATCCTTGCTACCCTCGATCAAGGTCTCCAGAGCGTTCTGGCGCGCCCCAACTGTCGCGCGCACATTGGCGACGTGGGAAATGGCCGAGCGCAGGTCGCCGATGGCCTGGTTGTACGCGCCAGCCGTATAGGGAACGCCGCTGGTTGGATCAAGAATGTCGATCATGTTCTGCAGACTGTCGAAAACGCTGCGGCCAACGACATTGCCTGAGGCATCCTTGACACGCATGAATACGTCGAGGCCATTCTCGCTGACAGCCATTTCGGCAGACTGGGACACCAGCAACGACTGTTGCCCAGCATCGCCATTGTAGTTAACCAGCGTCCCGCCACCCAGCGCGTAGGGTTGCGTCGCACCGACATTGGACTGAAAAGGCTGGGTCGTGGACTTGAAACCGGCAAAGATATAGAGGCCGGTCCCATCCTGGGTATTGGCCAGGCTGACCAGATTCTGCATGCGCTTTTTCAACTCGGCAGCGAGCATGCCTCGATCCGAGGCGCTGTAGGTCGGATTGCCCGCATCGCTTGCCCGCGCGAAGATCGCGTCGAGTTCGTTGTTCACGCTGCTCAGCGTTCCCTCCAGGAAGGTCAGTGACGACAGTGCAGTATTCTGGTTGTCGAGCATCTGGGCAGTAACGCCCTTGGACTGCTCCACCTTGAGCGCTTCCGAGGCCGCAATCGGGTCATCGGCCGGCGTCAACACGCGACGCCCTGTGGACAGCTGATTCTGGGTCTTGTACAGATCAAACTGCCGGTCCTGGATACCCTGCTTGCCGCTGGTGAAAATCATCGATGTACTGACGCGCATGAATTTTCTCCTTATCTACCCAGCGACAGGATGGTATCGAACAGCTGATTGCCGATCTCCAGTATCTTGGAGGATGCCTGATAGGAGCGCTGGAATTTCAGCATTTCAGCGGCTTCTTCATCCAGATTGACCCCGGAAAGCGCTTCGCGGGCTGATGTTGCCTGCTTGAGCACGGACGTCTGGGCATCCATCTTGACCTTGGTTTCCCGGGTCATGATGCCGTTGTCGGCCACCAGACGGGCAAAGGCAGCCTGGTAGGTTGCCGTGCCGCCGGAAACGGTGTTCTGCGTCTGCAGTTTGGCAAACAACACCGCGTTCCGGCCGTCCTGAACCCCTGCCGTGTTCTGCTGCACCGTAAACTGGTCGCCAACAGCCGGGCTACCTTTGATATCGAAGTTCATGCCGGAAAAGGCAACATTGGATAGCGTCGCCCCTCCTTTAACCAAAACGGTCCCGGCAACACCGATATCGGGTGCGGGGGCAGGCGATCCGTTGGCATAGGAATAGGTCACATCCCATGTACCGGGTACAGCCCCCGCAGTTGCGGTCGCATTCAACCCATTGGAATAGCTCGCAGTCCAGGGGCTCGGAATACCATTGAGGGTGGTGGCTGTCGCACTCAGCGTCACAGGCAATCCGGCTGCGCTGTAGCCCGTCGTCACGCTACCTTGCGAGATAGTCATCGAACCGGTATTGGTCTGCGCTGGAGCTGTACGGACCGGGGCAGCAGCTGCAATCAGCCGAGGGTCGGAGGCAATCCGGCTATCAACATTGATCGTCATCGCCGCATCGGCTACCGGCTTGATCACGAAGGTATCGCCACTATTGCCGACTGCACCGATAGTGACCGCCACGCCATCGACCGTGACCGAGCCGGCACCGCTGCCGCTGGCGACCGTCTGCTTATCACTCAGGCGGGTGATGGTGTAGGCACCGGCGGCACCGAAGGTCACCTGATAGTTGCTGTTGGTCAGATTGGTATAGAAGTTTCCGGAATTACTTGGTGCGGCAAAGCTTGCTGATACGGAACCAGCGCCTGTGTTGCCGGCGTTCGGCAAAACCATGGGAGAGGGTACGGAGAAAAAATTGCCGACGAAGCCAACACTCCCCGAAATATTGCCCTGCAGATCCTGACCCAGCGTGTGCTGGGCGTTGAAGGTGAGCGCCACGGAGGCAGCAATGCGGCCCAGCTCGTTGCCCACCGAATCCAGTGAACGATTGCGAAAATCAACCAATCCGCCCAGCTGTCCGCCGACAATCAGCGAGTCCGGCATCTGCAGCGTCCCGCTGTTGGTCTGCAGGCCAACGACGATCTTCGACGGGTCCGACGTCGAGGCGGTAGCCGTCAGCTGCATCACTTGCGAGCCGACAACCAACTGCTGGCCATTACCGATGTAGACGTTATAACTGCCGTTGGAATTGGTGCTCGTCTGCACCCTGATTCGCTTGTTGAGTTCGCTGACCAGTTGATCGCGCTGGTCGAGCAGATCGTTGGCCGGCTGTTGATAGGCGGCTTCGGCAACCACGATCCGTTGATTCACATCGGCGATCTGGGCTGCATACGCGTTGATTTCGCTGACGGCATCCGTGATGCGGCCATTGACCTCGTCGGAAATTTCGCTGATGCGGCTCTGGATGTCTTGAAAACGGGTGACGAGGGTCTGCGCACTGCTGATCATCGACTGCCTAGCCGGCAGGAGCGATGGGTTTGAGGCAACCTGCTGCACGCCAGCAAAAAAGCTCTGCAGCGCGGGCGAGAGACCGGCATTGGGATCGGCCAGCAAGTTGTCGATCTGGCTGATTTCGCTATAGAAGGCATCCAGCTGGCTGACCTGGGTCTGGGCGGTATTCACCTGCGAATTGACGTAGCTGTCGTACATCCGCTTGATGGTCTGGACATGAACGCCCTGCCCCATGGCGCCAGCCCCGGTATTGACCGCGATATTGGTCGCCTGCGTCGTTACCTGGCGGCTATAGCCCGGCGTATTCGCGTTAACTACGTTGTGCTCGACCGTCAGCAAGCCCGCTTGTGCTGCCGCGATACCACTGACGCCAATGCTGAAAATTCCTGTACCCATCATGTCACCTCTAAGAGGTTAACGGCCAAACCACCGTAAAGTTTAGGCGGCCATCAACCGATCAGTGCCTGCCGCAACGCGGGGCCGTTGATGATGCGCGACAACTTGTCGGCATACATCGGATCAGTGGCATAGCCAGCCTGCTGCAAACGTTTCGCAAACTCCGTGCCATCCTGAGATCCAATCACCGAACCGAAGCGCGCGTTATTGCGCAACAGGTTGGCGTAATCGCGGAAAGCCTCCTCGTACGAGCCGTAAGCCCGAAAGCGCTCGACCGACTGCTGCGGCTGGCCATTGACGTACTCGGTTGTCGTCGCGTCCGCCGTTGCGCCAGCCCAACTCTTGCCAGCCTTGATGCCGAACAGGTTGTAGCTGGGTGAACCGTCGGCCCGGCGAATCTCGGAACGCCCCCAGCCGCTTTCCAATGCGGAGTGGGCCACCAGGAACTGAGGCGGCACGCCGGTCGAGCGCGAAGCCTCTACGGCATGCGGCCAGACCCGGTTGACGAACTCCTTCGAACTGGCCGGCGCATCAAGCGCAACGGCCGGCGCTACCGTCGCGTCGGCGCGCGGATAAGCAGCAGAGGTCGGCAGATTACCGAGAATGGTCTTGTATTGCAGGTGGCGGCCATCGGAAGCGGCAAGCGGCAAGTCGCCGGCGGCAGCGTTTGCCGCCCCTGCCGTATTGGGATCAGAAGAGGCGCCAACCATCGTGCGCCCCAGTTGCTGCTCGATCAACTTGGCGAACCCGACGCCCTTGCCGCTGGAGGACAGATTCTGCGCCATCTGCTGGTCAAGCAGGCTGGTGTAGAACTTCGATTGCTCGCTGTTGAGCATGCCGTCGTCCGGCACGGTATCGCGCATGCTCTTCATGACCATTTGCAGGAACATGGTCTCGAATTGCTGCGCAGCCGCCTTGAGCCCTTCCTGCGGATTTTTGGCGAACTGGCTGCGCAAATCCTGCGCCGACTGGACGTCGAAAGCCGCCCGATTGGGCGTGTTCTGTATTTTCATCGACATCGTCGGGATCAGATGATTTCGAGATCGGCGCGCAGTGCCCCGGCAGCCTTCATCGCCTGCAGGATGGCGAGCAGATCAAGCGGATTCGCCCCCAGCGCGTTCAAGGCCTTGACCACATCAGCCAGGTTGGCGCCAGCCTTGACACTCATCAGGCTGCCGTTGTCCTGCTTGACCTGAATGTCGGCCCCCTGCCCGAATTGCGGCTGGCCGGCATCAACCACCACCGACAGGCTGCCGTGCGCAACGGCGCAGGCCTCCAGCGTGACCTTCTGGTTCATGACCACCGAACCAGTACGTGGATTGACGACGACCTTGGCCATACCGGCTACCGGCTGGACATCAAGATTCTCGATCCGCCCCAGAAAGGCGACACGGGCGTCGGCATCTTCCGGGGTACGTACGGCGATGCGCCGACCATCAATGGCCTGGGCTGTACCAGACCCCACGCTTCGGTTGATGGCATCGACCAGCTTCTGCGCGGTACCGAAATCGGCTGTCGACAACTCGTAATAAACCATGCCCCCTTGCCCAAGCGCCGTCGGTACGGCACGCTCGACGCTGGCACCGCCGGGGATGCGCCCCGCCGACAAGTGGTTTACGGTCACCTTGGAGCCACCCGAGGAAGCCCCGGCGCCACCGACCATGACATTGCCCTGAGCGATAGCGTACACCTGCCCGTCGGCCCCCTTGAGCTGCGTCATTAGCAACGTGCCGCCGCGCAGGCTCTTGGCATTGCCCATTGACGACACGGTGACATCGATACTCTGCCCTTGCCGCGAAAAAGGCGGCAGGTTGGCGGTAACCATGACCGCCGCCACGTTCTTGAGCTGCAGTTTCTGCGACTGCTCCTGAGTCAGGTTAACGCCCAGCTGCGACAGCATGTTGGCGATGGCCTGCGTGGTGAACGGCGTTTGCGTGGTCTGGTCGCCGGTGTTGTCGAGACCAACCACGATGCCGTAACCAATCAACTGGTTGTTGCGCACGCCCTGAATGCTGGCCAAATCCTTGATCCGCTCGGCCAGCGCCGGCTGACACCACAGCGGCAGCAGACAGGCGGCCAGAATTGCCGTCTGCCGGAACAGTTTGCCGCTTTTCGTCTTCATGATGCGCCTCCGCAAGAAATTCCTTAGAACGGCATCACACTAAGGAAGAAGCGTGCCAGCCAGCCCATGACCTGGCCTTCGGCCAGTTGGCCGGAAGACTTGTATTCGAACCGGGCATCGGCAATCCGCGACGACTCGATGGTATTGAAGGCATCGACAAAGCTCGGGTTGATCACCCCGGAAATACGAACGAATTCCTGCTCATTCCCGATCGCCACCTGCTTCTCGCCCGAAACCAGCAGGTTGCCGTTGGGCATGACGTCAATCACAGTTACCGACATGTTGCCGGTGAAGATGTTGTTGTTCGCTGCTTCGCCCTTGCCGCTGAAGGCATTGGCGCTTTCAGCCTCGAGATTGAGTCCGACTAGCCCTTTGCCCGGCAGCTTGTTCAGACCGGACACCGATGCCGAGGCCGTATTCGATTTATCCAGCTTGTTGTTGGACTTGGTAGAGGCTGTCGTGCTTTCGGTAATCTTGACTGTAATCGTGTCGCCCACGTAACGGGCGCGGCGATCCTCGAACAGCGGCCGACTGCTGGCCGCCTGGTAGATGGCACCATTGCCACTCGGCATGTCGAACCGCGCCGACGGGCGTGCCGTCATCGGCTGATGCACATTGGTCGGCGGCACCGTGGAGCATGCTGACGATGCCAACAGGATGATCAAAATCGGGATCAGCGCTGGAGTCAAGATAGGGCGTTTCATGTGCTCACCTTACTGCTTACAGCTGGGTCAGGCGCCCGAGCATCGCGTCGGAGGTCGACACCACCTTGGAATTCAGTTCGTAGGCCCGCTGGGTCTGGATCATGGTGACCAGTTCCTCGGCCACATTGACGTTGGAGGTCTCCACGTAGCCTTGATTGACAATGCCGGCACCGTTGGTTCCGGGCGTGTTGGGCGTCGGCGTGCCGCTGGCCGCGGTTTCCTGGAACAGGTTCTGACCCATGCTCAGCATGCCGGCGGGGTTGATGAAGGTGGCCAACTGGATGCTGCCAATTTGCGTCGACGCCGCCGAGCCTGGCTGAGTCACCGTCACGGTACCGTCGGTACCGATCGACATGCTCAGCGCGTTGGCTGGAATCGTGATGTTCGGCTGTAGCGGATAACCGTCGGAAGTAACGATCTGCCCCTGGTTATCCTTTTGAAAAGAGCCGTCCCGCGTATAGGCTGTGGTGCCATCCGGCAACAACACCTGAAAAAAGCCGTTGCCTTGAATCGCGATATCGAGGGTGTTGTCGGTCTTCTGCAGATTGCCCTGCGTGAAGATGCGGGCGGTGGACACCGGACGAGCCCCCGTACCCAACTGCAGTCCAGCTGGTACCTGAGTCTGCTGCGACGACTGGGCGCCGGGCTGACGCATGGTCTGATAGAGCAGATCCTCGAACACTGCGCGCGAACGCTTGAAGCCGTTGGTGCTGACGTTCGCCAGGTTGTTGGAAATGACGTCCAGCTGGGTCTGCTGGGCATCCAGTCCGGTACGGGCGATCCACAGGGAACGAATCATGATTCAGGTCCTATCAGGCATTCAGCGACAGCAGCTGATCGGCGCGCTGGGCGTTGGTATCGGCTGTCTGCAACATCTTGATTTGCATTTCAAACTGACGCGACAAGCTGATCAGATTGACCATCGCGTCGGTGACATTCACATTGCTGCCTTCCAACGTGCCAGACACCAGCTTGACGTTGGCGTCGGCATCGGCCGGCTGGTTGTTGCGGAGGCGGAACAGACCGTCCGAACCGCGCACCAGATCGGATTCCGGCGGATTGACCAGCTTGATCCGTCCGATCGCATTGGCGTTGTTGGGCGTGCCAAACGCAGGAATCACCGAGACTGTCCCATCCGGTGCGATCTCGATGTTGTTGTCGGGCGGAATGTTGATCGGCCCACCATCGCCAGCGACGTTGTACCCGCTCTTGGTCTGCAGCAGACCGGTGACATCGACATCTAGACTACCGGCCCGGGTGTAGGCCTCGCTGCCATCGGGCAACTGGACGGCGATCCACCCCCGGCCGCGCACTGCGACATCGAGGTTGCGGCCGGTAAACATCAGCGGCCCTTCGTCCATCACGTCGCTGACCGAAGCATCCACCGTGAAGGCCCGTGTCGGCATGCCTTCGCCGATCACCGGCACGGCGCGGAAGCGATGCTCCTGAGCCTTGAAGCCGATAGTGCTGGCATTGGCCAGGTTGTTCGCGGTACCGGCCTGCTGCATGAACACATGCTTGGCGCCGGTCATCGCGGTGTAGATCAGACGATCCATGTCAGCGACTCAATCGATGGTTTAGCGCAGGTTCACCAGCGTCTGCATGACCTGATCCTGCGTCTTGATCGACTGGGCATTGGCTTGGTAGTTACGTTGTTGGGTAATCAGATTGACCAGTTCCCCCGTCAGGTCGACGTTGGACTCTTCGATGGTCGAGGAAGAAATGACCCCCAGGTTCGAAGTACTGGGCGCGCCGACCAGCGCCGGCCCGGATACGGATGTTTCCGACCACTGGTTGTTGCCGAGCGCCTGCAGGCCATTCGGATTGGTAAAGTTGGCCAGCACGACCTGCCCTTGGGCAAAGGTCTGGCCATTGCTGTAGCGGCCTTGTACTACGCCGTCACTACCGATTGACAGGCCGATCAGGTTGCCGGCAGCGTAACCATCCTGCTCCAGGCGGTTGGTACCGAACGGGCTGCCGAACTGTGTGGTGCCGGTAAAGTCGATCGGGAAGGTTTGCGTGGCTTGCGCACCGTTGGGTGGCTTGCCCTGGCTGGCGACGACGTTGCTGACATTGACCGTCACGTTCATCGGCGAACCGGCCGTGATCTGCCCGTTGGTACCGAAAGTCAGCGTCCCGATAGGACCGGCGGCGCCGTTATTCTGGTTGGTCGTCCCGTCGACGTTGGCATAGACATCCCACTGACCCGATACCGCTGTCTTGCGGAAATAGAAGGTCATGGTGTGGTCGTTGCCGAGGGAGTCGTACATCGACAGGGCGGTCGAATAGTTGTAGGTCAGCGGGTCCGGCGTGAAGGCCGTGGTTGAGCCGGCGGCACCACCGTTAACCCATGGCGAAGTCGGCGTGGACTGCCGCGAATCCAGGTTCAGGTTGGCCTTGACGCCATTGAAGCTGCTGCTGGTGTTATAGCCCGTCGCCTTCGGTGCCAGCGCGGAAGCGGAAATCTGCAACGGGGCCGGTGTCGAAGGCACAATGACACCGGACAGTGCGGCATAACCAGTAAGTTTCAGATTCTGGTCATTGACGATATAGCCATTCTTGTCCAGGTGGAACTGACCATTGCGGGTATAGGTCGTCGCCCCGTTCTGGTCCATCTGGAAGAAACCTGCGCCATTGATCGAGATATCGAGCGCATTGCTGGTCGCCGTGATATTGCCTTGGGTAAATTGCTGCTGAACGGCACCGAGATTCACACCGATACCGATCTGGCTGGCTCCGGCACCGGCAAGCGAGGCGGCATAGACATCGCTAAAATGGGTGACCGAAGCCTTGTAGCCGACCGTGCTCGAGTTGGCAATATTGTTGCTGGTCGCGTCAATTGCCTTGGAGGCCGTATTCAGGCCACTCAATGCTTGTTGGAATGCCATTGCTGTTACCCCTTACAGAATTTGCTGGACATCCTTGAAGGCCACATCGCCCAAGGAACCCAAATCAAGGATGAATCCGTCTTTGCTGCGAGTAACAGCAGAAACCGTGCCAATCTTCATTGCCGTAGCGTCGACCTTCTTGCCATCCGCGCTGGCAGCAATGGAAAAGGTGTAATTCCCCTCCTTCATTGCATTACCGGCCTCGTCCTTGCCATCCCAGGAGAAGTACATGATGCCGGCCTCCTGGGCCCCCAACTCTTTCGACTGCACGATCTTGCCGCTAGCGTCCTTGATGGTGAGCGTCACCTTGTCGGCGGCAGCGGCAAGCGAGGCGCCGGCGTATGCCGATTTGCCGGCAGCGAGCGGCAAGCTGTTGCCGGCAACCATCACATTTTTGCCGATGATGCCTGCCGCCTGCAGGCCCTGCGCCTCGTTGTAACCGCTCAGCAACTGGCTCAGCGTGGCGTTCAGTTTTTCGATGCCATTCACCGTATTCAACTGGGCGAGTTGGGTGGTCACCGCCGCGTTGTCCATCGGATTCAGAGGATCCTGGTTCTTGATCTGGGTCATCAGCAAGGTCAGGAAGCGATCCTCCATTTCCGCGGTCGTGCTGGTCGACGTGGTCTTCTTGCCACTGTTGCCGTTGATGGTGGAAAAGATATCGGCAGCCGTGTTCGTTGTCGTGTTGGTGACGCTGGAAGCCATTTTTTTCTCCTGTA
Source organism: Dechloromonas sp. ARDL1 (assembly GCF_051122455.1). Classification (NCBI taxonomy): domain Bacteria; kingdom Pseudomonadati; phylum Pseudomonadota; class Betaproteobacteria; order Rhodocyclales; family Azonexaceae; genus Dechloromonas; species Dechloromonas sp. ARDL1. The sequence goes on along the minus strand of NZ_CP168939.1, from coordinate 195,001 downwards.
CGAGTCTTAGCCCTGGGCGATCTGCAGAGTGCGCAGCATCATGGCCTTGGCGGTATTCATGACCTCGACGTTGGTCTGATACGAACGCGAGGCGGAAATCATGTTGGTCATTTCCTCGACCACATTGACGTTGGAAAACGCGACATATCCCTTGTCATTAGCAGCCGGGTTTTTGGGGTCGTAAACCATACGCGGCGGCGAAGCATCATCGACCACCTGGCGCACCCGAACCCCCTTCGAGAGTTCGCCAGCACCACCCATCGGTGTAGCCTCGAAGACAACCTGTTTGGCACGATAGGGATTGCCGTCCGAAGAAACGATGCTGTCAGCGTTGGCCAGATTGGAAGCCACGGCATTAAGACGCATCGACTGCGCCGTCATGGCGCTGGAAGAAACCTTGAATACATTGAACAGGCTCATCTTCGCTCCTTAGGCGTTGGTTGAAGCCATGGCGCTGCGCATACCCTTGAACTTATCGCTGATCAATTGGGTCAGTATCTGGTACTGCATGGCGTTCTCGGCGATCTGCGCGCGCTCGACATCCATATCCACCGTGTTGCCGTCCACAGCCGACTGGGTTTCCTTGCGGAACTGAAGCACTGCCGGTCCGCTGGCCGAACCGCCCGCGATATGCCCCGACGAGGTGCGCGCCAGCGCCACGCCACCGGCCTGCATGCGGCCACCCATCGCGTTCTGCATGGCGGCCTCGAAGTTGAAATCGCGCGCCTTGTACTGCGGGGTATCGGCATTGGCAATATTGGACGCCAAAACCTGATGACGCTGGGTACGCAGGTTGAGCGCCTGACTGTAGACGGAAATACTTTGTTCGATGCTTGCCATGATGAACTCCGGATGATCAGTCTGTGGATAGCACGCTCCGTGCCATGGCCGGCGAACGGCAAATCAGTCACTTTCCGGCAAGACCTTCGGCAATTCTTGCCGGAAGACATGCAGCATCCTGATTGCTCAGGCAAAATGTACGGATGACCCGATACTTGGCTTCCCTGTTTTTCCTCGCGCTCGCCGTCACCGGCCACACGGCGGAAACCGATCTCGTCCTCGATACCGCCGAGCGCTACGTCCGGCAACAAACGCTGGGCTTGCCAGGCAAAGTGCAGGTCAAGATGGGCACTCTGGACGTTACCCGCCTGCCTCCGTGCACCGCTCACGAAGCCTTTTCACCCTCCGGAACCCGGCTCAGCGGCAAGACCCATGTCGGCGTGCGCTGCCTGGGACCGGCCATCTGGAGTGTGCTGGTACCCGTGCATATCGCCATCACCGGTAACTACCTCACTACAAGTCGCCCCCTTGCGGCCGGCCAGACCATTTCCGCCGGCGATCTGATCGTCAGCACCGGCGACTTGAGCGCCATGCCCACCGGTATTCTTGGTGACCCGCAGCTCGCTATCGGCAAGACCTTGCGTAACTCGCTGGGCGCCGGGCAGCCGCTACGATCAGACCAACTCATCGCGCCGCTGGTTATCCGGCAAGGGCAGACCGTACGCGTCATCTCGACAGGCCCGGGATTTGCTGTCAGTTCCGAAGGGAAAGCCATGAACAATGCCGCCGAGGGACAGATTGCACAGATTCGGATGAGTTCGGGACAAACAGTCAGCGGTGCGGCCAAAGCTGACGGTAGTGTAGAAATATCTTTTTAGGCTAAAGTTCTGCCTCGAACGGTCGTTAACAGGATTGAGAAAAAAGTTTTGAGATGATCACCATGAAGATCGACAACAGTTACAAGCCCACGACGACCGGCCTTTCGAGCAAGCCATCGGCGCCTCAAACGGCTATCGCAACGCCGGCACAGGATGCGGTTAGTCTGAGCCAGGTGGCTGGCAGCCTGAATGCGGGTGCCAATCAGCCCCCGGTTAACACGGCACGTATCCAGGAGATCAAGCAGGCCATTTCGGAAGGACGTTTCAAGATCAATCCGGAAGCAATCGCTGACCGCCTGATCGAATCGACCCGCGACCTGCTGGGCCGCGACGGCAAGCACCAGGTTTGATGCCTGACCTTGCCGGCATCCTGGCTCGTGAAATTGAACTGGTTTCCCGGTTCATTTCGCTGCTCGATCAAGAACAGGACAGCCTGAAAAAGGCCAATGCCGACGCCCTGCAAGCGATCACGGCAGAAAAGATGCCATTAATTGCGCAAATGAACAGTGCCGAAGGTGAGCGCATGGCAGCCATCGGCGCCACCGGGCAGCCCGGAGCCAAAGCCAGCATGCAGCGCTGGTTGGAAGACAACACCGCAGATGCCGCCGTTGCGAAAAACTGGCAGCAACTTCTGGAATTGGCCCGCGAAGCCAAGGCACTGCATGACCTGAACATTCAGTTGGTCGAAATGCACCTTAGGAACGCAACGGAAGCGCTCGCTATCCTGACCCAACCGCCGGAATCCTCAAGTCTCTACGGGGCCAGCGGCCAGACCATGGGCAGTTCGGGCAGTCGTATCGTCGACTCGGCCTGAGCAAGCAGGACAGCCCGCTCACTGCCCCGGACGCAGTTCCTTCACTTCCGTCGGCTCCTCCGGACGGTTTGAATCGATCAGGATACTGACGCGGCGATTCCTGGCCCTTCCCTCTACGGTCGTATTCGTTTCCAGGGGCCGTGTTTCGCCATAACCGATGGCAGTCAGGCGTTCGGCGCCGACACCGCCTTCGTTGAACAGTCGCAGCACGGTGGTGGCCCGCATGGCCGACAACTCCCAGTTCGACGGGAATTGTGCCGTGGCGATCGGCACGTTGTCGGTGTGCCCCTCAATCGTGATCGGAAAATCAGAATCAGCTAGAACCTGGGCGATCGCCTGCATTGCACTGATCGATGCTGCTTGCAACCTGGCCTGACCCGCCGGAAAAAGAATGCTGTCGTTGATCTCGACCGTGACGCCGCGACTGGTTTCGAGCAACTTCACTTTGCCCTGCGCAATCAAGGGCTGCAGTGCATTCTTGATATCGTCGGCGACATTTCGCATCTTCTGTCGCTGCTCGCTCTTTTTTTCTTCCACCTTCTTCTGATCGGGTAGCTTGTCGGGCTTGGCAATCGGCTTCACCGGCAGCAACGGCGCCCCCTGAATGGTCGCAATCGGCTGCCCCCCCGGTTGCCCTGTCGTATTTTTAAAAGCGTTGGTCAGCGAATTGGACAGAACCTTGTATTTCCCCTCATTCACCGACGAGATGGCATACATGACCACGAAGAAAGCGAAAAGCAGGGTGATGAAATCGGCGTATGACACCAGCCACCGCTCGTGGTTTTCATGCTCTTCCTCGCGGCGACGCCGAGCCATCAGTGCAGATAGCCCTTGAGACGACCTTCGATGATGCGCGGATTGTCGCCCACCGCGATACCGACCAGTCCGTCGACCAGCATTTCACGGGTCGCCACCATGCGGCCGATGTAATACTTCAGCTTCCCGGCAATCGGCAGATAGACCAGATTGGCCAAGCCTACGCCATAGATCGTAGCGACAAAGGCAACCGCGATACCGGCCCCCAGTTTGGTCGGATCGGACAAATTTTCCATCACGTGGATCAGCCCCATGACCGCACCAAGAATGCCGATGGTCGGCGAGTAGCCTCCTGCGGATTCCCAGATTTTGGCGGACTGCCGCAGCTCATCCTCGTAGGTGTCGATCTCCACTTCGAGCAACTCTCGGATACGCTCAGGGTCGGCGCCATCGACCAAGAGCTGCAGGCCGCGTTTGGTGAATTCGTCCTTGACGCGAGGCATCTGGTTTTCCAGCGCCAGCAGGCCCTCGCGTCGCGAAAGTTGGCTCCACATCAGTATTTGCTCGATCAGCCGCTTCTGCTCGATGACCGGTGGAACCCACACCCACTTGACCATCTTCATGCCCCGTCGAAAAACATGGATAGGGCTTTGCAGTAGGACGGCACCCAGCGTGCCGCCGAGAACAATCAAAAGAGCGGTCGGCTGAACCAGCGAGCCGACATGCCCACCTTCGAGATACTGGCCGCCGACAATGGCGAACAATCCAATGGCCAGACCGGCCAGACTGATCTTATCCACCCGCACGCTCCTTGCGTCGTTTGGCTGCCTTGGGCACTTCCCCCACCATGCGGGTTCGCAACCGGGCAATAGCCTGGCTATGTAGCTGGCAGACCCGTGACTCACTGACCCCCATGACCTCACCGATTTCCCGGAGATTGAGGTCCTGCTCGTAGTAAAGCGCCATCATCAGCTTCTCACGCTCGGGCAGATCACCAATGGCTGACACCAGCAGCGCCTTCATGCCTTGATCTTCAAGTATCGCAGCCGGATCGGCGTTGTTGTCGGTGAAGTGACGCTCCAGAAAGTCGTCATCGCCCTCACCGGAAAAATCCTCGAAATAGACGAGTTGGTGACCGCGCGCGTCGTGCAGGGTTTTCTGATAATCGGCGAGAGAAAGGCCCAACGAATCGGCTAGTTCGCGCTCGGATGGCGCCCGCCCGTACTCATGTTCGAGCTGATTGATCGCTGTTTCGATACGGCGCAATTCACGCCTGAGATTCCGGGGCAACCAGTCGTTTTCCCGCAGGCCGTCGAGCATCGCGCCGCGCACTCGCTGCGTGGCATAGGTTTCGAACTGCGCCCCGAACCCTTCCTGATAACGGTCGATGGCATCCAGCAGCCCGATCATCCCGTTCTGGACCAGATCATCGAACTGAACGCTGGGCGGCAGGCGCGCCATCAAATGGTAGGCGACACGTTTCACCAGCGGCACGAAGCGCTGAACCAACTGTTCCCTGTCTGGCTGCCCGGCAGCGGTATACATCAGGCTCGTAATACGTTGGGAGTTATACGTTGGCTCAAGTGTAGCAGTTGCTGCATGAACTGTTCGACTCCGCCGGCCTCGCTTTCGCTGCGCTGCCAATACAGCATGTCCGAGGCGATATCGCGGAACGCTGTAGCTGCTACCGAATCCGGAGCCTGCACCAGCACCGGGCGACACAACTGAGCGGCTAGACGAAGGGACTCATCCAGCGGGACGGCTCCGGCATAATCCAGGCGAGCAATACCGCGCTGAGCGGCGACCTGAGCGATGTTCTCGTAGATCGATCGGGCATCGGGCTGGCTGCGCACCTTGTTCACCAGAATGCGGAAATGCTTCCGGGAAAAAGCATGGCTCACTTTCTTGATGAGCGAATAGGCTTCGGTGATCGATGCACTGCTTCCAGAGAGAACGACCACCGCCTCCTGAGCCGCGATGCCAAACGGAGAAAATCCGTGAGGATGCGCTGTACTGGCATCGACCAGAATCACATCGACAGGCCGGTCGAGACCCGACATGGCATCGAGCAGGGTCTGCTGCTGATGCAGGGACAGACGTCCCAGTTTCTTCACCGCACGCGCTGCCGGCAGGACGCGAAGACCGTGCATCGGCTGCAGCAGCACTTGCGACAGTGGCAATTCGCGCTGCACCACATTGAGCAGATCGCTGCGGGCGACCAAGCCAAAGGTGGCGGCGATGTCATCGCCCGGCGCATGCTCGTCGATGATCAGCACCTCCTTGCCAAGACGCGCCAAGGCCACGCCGATGTTGGCCACGGCCACACTGCGTCCGACACCTTCGCAACCGGCAACAAAGGTGACTACTTGCAGTTGCTGCCCGCCCCCGAGAAGCCGACGCAGGCCGGCAGCCTGGTCGACGCGAAAATCAGCCACGACGCCCTCCCGCCGCAACCATACCGGCGTTCGCCATCATCATGGCCGGTTCGATCCCGTCATACTTGTGGGGCGAGGCTTCCGGCACGTCCTTGAAAGCACGATGCAGCAGATAGCTCCGGTTCGGGAGATGAATATCTTCGGGCACGCGCTGCCCATTCGAGACGTAGAGCAGCTTCAGGCTGTGACGCATGATCACGTCGAGTGCCGTGGCAAGACTGGCCGCCTCGTCGATCTTGGTCAGGATACAGCCAGCCAGCGAATCGCCGGCATAGGCACGCACCACGTCATCCAGAGTATCGCCGCGCGCGGTCGAATTGAGCAGCAGCACCCGCTGCACGTCGCATCCGGCCAGCATGTCGGTCAATTCGGGAACCAGCTTGTCCTTCTGGCTCATACCCATGGTATCGATCAACACCATGTGCTTGTGCTGCAGTTCGCTGAGTGTCTGGCGCAATTCTGCGGCATCCTTGACCAGATGCACGGACACTCCGAGGATACGTCCATAGATGCGCAATTGTTCGTGGGCACCGATCCGGTAACCGTCGGTGGTGACCAGGGCCACCTTGCTCGGCCCGTGACGCAGCACACAGCGTGCGGCCAGCTTGGCGGTTGTGGTAGTCTTGCCCACGCCGGTCGGCCCAACCAGCGCATAGACACCACCTCGATCGACGATGTCATTTTCGTTGCCCAGCGTCATCAGCGAACGATCGGCCGCGCCCTTGACCCAAGCCATGGCTTCGACAGCACTCATGTCCACCGGCAGATCGGACAACAGGTCGCGAGCGAACTGCGGCGAGAACCCGGCATCGAGCATCTGGCGGAGAATGTCGGTCTTCACCGGCTCCGAACGCGCCACCTCGCCCCAGGCGAAGCCGGCCAGATGTTGCTCGACGATCTTGCGTAGCGAACGAATTTCCTCCATGACCTCCATCGGTACGACTTCGGCTTCGGCCCGCCGCGATGCGGCAGGCGGCTGCGGAATTGCCGCAGCGACGGGGGGGACAACGGGCGCCGGACGGGGCTGCACGGGAGGCTGCGATGGGCGGGACATTTCTAGATTGCGCAACGCGCCGGTCTTGGGGATACCGGCATTCACGGTTGCCGCCGGCTTGGCCAGGAAAGCATGATTCACAGTCGGCCTGGTCGCCTGCTGCGGCGCCGATGGCACGGCTACCGGCGGCGTTGGCTGCGAAATGCGGGCGCGGGCCGAATTGAGCACAACCCGATAATCATCCTCGACATCGACCTTGGGCTGCGGACGTTGCTGCGCCGGAGCGCTGTCGGCGACCGGTGTCGGTACGATCATGGCCATATCCCTTGCGGCGACGGCCATGATCTCCACCCCGCCGGGAACTCCTCGGTTGGAGAGAATGATCGCGTCGTTGCCCAAGGTCTCTTTGACCTTCCTCAAGGCATCCCTTGCGTTGGCGGCGATGAATTTTCTGACGTTCATGTTCTACCTCCGATGATCGAGGTCACCTTGATGATTCGGGCTTCAGGCACTTCATTGTGCGAAAGCACCTTGAGTTGAGGAATGGTGCGGCGCAAGAACCTGGACAGCAGCAAGCGCAGACTGCCAGGAACCAACAATACGGCGGGCAAGCCCAGGCTTTCCTGGCGCCCGGCAGCAGTTGCGGTCTCACGAATCAGCGTATCCGCCAAACCGGGCTCGAAACTGGTGTTTTCCGAGCCGCCAGCCACCGCCTGGGTGAGCAGGCGCTCCAACGTCGGGTCCAGCGACATGACCTGCATTTCGCCAGTCCCGGGGAAAAGCTGCTGGACGATGGCACGCCCCAGCGCCATGCGCACCTGAATGGTGAGGTCGTCCGCGTTCTGGGTCCGCGTTGCATGATCGGCAACGGTTTCGATGATGGTCCGCATGTCGCGGATATGGACGCCTTCTTCGAGCATGCCTTGCAGGACTTTCTGCAAGGTGCCGAGCGGCAGGACCTTGGGAACCAGATCCTCGACCAGCTTGGGCATTTCCTTGGCTAGATGGTCGAGCAACTGTTGCACCTCCTGGCGCCCCAGCAACTCGGCCGCATGCGTCAGGATGAGATGATTCAGATGCGTGGCAACGACCGTCGAGGCATCGACGACGGTATAGCCGTAAGCCTGCGCCTGATCGCGCTGCGCCGCATCGATCCATGTTGCCGGCAGGCCAAATGCCGGATCCTTGGTGCTCACGCCGTTCAATGTGCCGGCAACGCGCCCCGGATTGATCGCCAGATACTGACCGGTATAGGCCTCGCCCTGGCCGATCTCCACCCCTTTGAGCAAAATTCGGTAGGTATTCGGCTTCAGTTCCAAGTTGTCGCGGATATGAACCGGCGATACGAGGAAACCAACCTCCTGCGCGAATTTCTTGCGGATGCCACGTATACGGCGCAGCAACTCGCCGTCCTGCGACTTGTCGACCAGCGGAATCAGGCGGTAACCAACCTCCAGCCCGAGCACATCGAGTGGCGCCACATCAGCCCAACTGGCCTCAAGCGCCTCTTGCACGGGCGCCGGGGCAACATGCACGGGAGTTTCGACGATGCGCTTCTCACGCTGCATCATGGTCCAGGAGAACCAGCCCAGGATAGCCGCAAGCAGGAGGAAAACCAGATTCGGCATCCCCGGGATGAGGCCCAGGAAACCGACGATGGCTGCCGTGATGGCGATCACCTTGCCGTTGCGGAACATCTGCCCCATGACTTGCTGGCCAATGTCACGATCGTCGGATACACGGGTCACCACCATGCCGGCGGCGATGGAAATGATCAGTCCCGGAATCTGTGCCACCAGACCGTCGCCTATGGTCAGCAGCGTGTAGTTCTTGGCCGCCTGGGCAAGTTCCATGTTGTGCTGGAGAACGCCAACGATCAGGCCGCCGACCACGTTGAGCAGCATGATGATGATGCCGGCGATCGCGTCACCGCGCACGAATTTGGACGCACCGTCCATCGAACCGAAAAACTCTGACTCGCGGGAAATGTCGGTCCGCCGCTTGCGCGCCTCCTCCTCACCGATCAGGCCGGCATTGAGGTCGGCATCGATGGCCATTTGCTTACCCGGCATTGCATCGAGCGTGAAGCGTGCGGAGACTTCGGCAACCCGCCCCGCGCCCTTGGTGATCACGACAAAATTGATGACCACCAGGATCAGGAAGACCATGATGCCAACAGCGAAATTTCCGCCAACCAAAAAGTGACCGAATGCCTCAATCACCTTCCCGGCCGCATCCGGACCATTGTGGCCCTCAAGCATCACGACTCGCGTCGACGCCACGTTCAGCGACAGACGGAGCAAGGTCGTCACCAGCAAAACCGTCGGAAAAACGGAGAAATCGAGTGTCTTCTGGGTATTGACGGCGACCAGCAGGACGAGCACCGAGATCGCGATATTAAAGGTGAAGAACACATCCAGCACAAATGCCGGCAGCGGCAACACCATCATCGCCAGGATCATCAGGATCAGGACCGGCGCCGCCATCTGGGTCAGATTCAGACGCCCCAGCAAGTTCTGCATGCTCATTGACGAGGCGGCCATTTAGTTCGCCTCCGGAATAAGCTCGGGTGGGACCGGCAAATCGCGCGGCGGAACCGGATAGGTGCCCCCCGCTTGGCGCCAGTTAGCCAACTGGTAGATATAAGCAAGAACCTCCGCGACTGCGTTATACAGGGCGGAGGGAATTTCAGCGTCGATATCGGTATGCTTATAGAGCGCTCGCGCCAACGGCGGCGCTTCCATGATCGGTACTGCATTCTCGGAAGCCACCTCGCGGATCTTCAAAGCGACCGCGCCAACCCCTTTGGCAACCACCTTGGGTGCCGCCATTCCCGCCTTGTACGAAAGCGCCACCGCGTAGTGCGTCGGGTTGGTGACCACCACATTCGCCGTGGGCACGGCAGCCATCATCCGCTTACGCGCTGCTTGCATCTGAAGGCTGCGGATACGCCCCTTGACGTGCGGGTCGCCCATCATCTCCTTCATTTCCTGCCGAACCTCTTCCTTGGTCATCTTCAGCTTGTCGAAGTACTGCCAGAGCTGGAACGGAACGTCGGCAGCAACAACCAGCACTAAGGTGGCAACCAGAATCAGAAACGAGAATGCAATCATATGACCGGCATGCGCCAGCCCCGCCTCTAGCGGCTCACCCAGCAGACCGAACAACTCGTCGCGTTCCTTCCAGATCAACAGGGCCGCCACACCGCCCACCAGGGCCGCCTTGAGAACCGCCTTGAGCAATTCCATCAGGCTGGCCCAAGAAAACATGCGACCAAACCCACTCAAGGGATTCAAGCGCTTCAGATCCGGTACCAGCGCCTTGGGCGAAAAAACCCACGCATTCAGGAAAAAAGGCGGCAGGATAGCCGCAACCAGGAGCAAGGCCAGCAAAGGGGAAAATATAAATAGCGCGTCGCTGGAAATATCGGCCAACCGAGGAAGCATCAAACCCGGCTCACGTATGAACTGCGACTCGATGACGAAACCCTTCTGCATGAGTGCCATTGAGCGCTGCGCAAACCAGCCGCCCATCATCCAGATGGTTGCAGCAGCTACAGCCAGGACCAAAAAGGTACCAAGTTCACGGGAATGGGGGACCTGACCCTGCTCGCGGGCTTGCTCGATTCGCCTACCAGTAGGCTCTTCGGTTTTCTCGAGGTCGCTATCTTCCGCCATAGCCGTATCTAGTTGGTGTTGCGGCTATTATAGGAAAAAACGAGAAAAATTAAATAGGTACACCACTTTTTTTAGATTGTTTCTCAGATGCCAGACGCAAGCCCATGACATCAGAGTAAACATCCAAAAAGAAAGAGAGGGCCGCAGCCCTCTCTCAACTCGTTGACTCGGAACGGGAATCAGGCGAAGTCGAGCGCCCTCACTGCCGACCCGATGTCCACATGCTGTCCGATATCGCTTAGCAATTCCTTCATATCCAGAATCAGCACAATCTGGCCATTGGACAACGTCGTCACCCCGGCAACGCCCTTGGGTCGGAAGTCCTCAAGCGACTTGATCACCGCGTCGTCGCGCCCTGCAAAGCTGTCGACACCGAGAATGAAGCTTCGCTCCGCCGTCTGCATGAAGACACCGTATTCAGGATAGTGCTCCCGCGGCCAGCCCAAGAGACGGGACAGGGTAATGACAGGCAGGACTTCGCCGCGTACCACCAGCGTCTCCTTGCCACCCACCTCTTGAATGCGACTCTGCTCAATCGGCAGAATTTCGCGGACCAGCGACAAGGGCAGCGCAAACGGCTGATCCCCCAGCAACACCAGCAACACCGGCAGAATAGCCAGCGTCAGCGGCAAGGAAATCATGAACACCGACCCTTTGCCCGGCTCTGAGCGAATTTCGATCGAGCCGTTGAGCTTCTGGATATTGGTCTTGACCACATCCATACCGACCCCCCGCCCGGAAACGTCGGAAATCTGGGTTTTTGTCGAGAACCCAGGCAGGAAGATCAGGTTCAGACTCTGACGCTCGTCTAGCGTGTTGGCCTCCTCCTCGGAGATCAGCCCCTTTTCGATGGCCTTGGCACGAATACGTTCAGCGCTCATGCCCTTGCCGTCATCGGCGATGATCAGGACGATGTGGTCACCCTCCTGACGCGCCTCCAGACGCACCAGACTCTTCGACGGCTTGCCGGCGGCCTGGCGCTCAGCCGGCATTTCAACCCCATGATCGACCGCATTGCGAATCAAGTGAATCAGCGGATCCGCCAAGTCTTCGATCATCGTCTTGTCGACTTCGGTTTCCTCTCCAGCAAGCACCAACTCCACATCCTTGCCCAATTGGCGGGCCAAGTCACGAGCGATACGGGGGTATTTCTGGAACAGGCGGCCGATCGGCTGCATCCGGGTTTTCATGACCGAGTTCTGCAGATCGGAAACCAGCAGATCAAGCTGACTCACCGCCTGATCAAGGGCATGTAGTGTTTCAGAATCGTTTTTTCCGGCCAAGATATCGGCGCGCAAACTGGTCAGACGGTTTTTGGTCAGACCGATTTCGCCAGACAGGTTGAGCACTTGGTCGAGGCGCGAAGTATCGACGCGAATTGTGTTCTCGCGAACGCGCTCTTCGGCTCGCCTGGCGTTGACAGGCTGCCCTCCCGGTCGATCCGTTGCCCGGCGACCGTACGGAGAAGCGGGGGCCTGTTGAGATGCGGGCTGAGCGGGCACGCTGGCTGCCGGAGTTACCGCAATCTCGCCTGCCGCCGCTTCCGCCTTGGTAATCAATTCGCTGACCGGCGCTTGGGCAACCGCTTGGCCTGTAACGGCAGCGTGCAGCAGACTCCAGTCCGGCTCCTCTGCCGCCGTGGATTGCTCCGAAGTAGCCTCTTGCACCGCCGGTGCAGCAGCGGCAGCCATTACCGGCTGCTCGCCGGCTAGCGCCCCTTGCAATGCAGCAATCACCTCCGGATCGGCAGGTTGCGGCTGCACCATTTGCCCCAGTTCGCCGAACATCTCGCGAACCCCCTTGGTAGCCGCCATGATGACGTCCATCAACTCAGGGGTCAGCTCCAGTTCGCCATTGCGCAACCGATCGAAGAGGTTTTCCGTCAAGTGGCAGAGTGTCACCAGCTCAGTGGCATTCAGAAAACCGGCACCACCCTTGACGGTATGGAAGCCACGGAAAATATCGTTGAGAAGCCCGCGGTCGTCCGGCATCTTTTCGAGATCAACGAGTTTGTTGTCAACATCGGACAACAGGTCGCTGGCCTCCTGCAGGAAATCCTGTAGCAGGTCTTCCATTCCGCTAAAGTCACTCATAGTGCCCCCCCTCAGAATCCGAGGCTATCGAGCAAGTCATCGACCTGCTCCTGGTTGACCACGACATCGTTACGCCCTTCTGCATTGACGACCGGCCCGTTCATCAAGCTCGCCACCTCCTCGGTCCGCCTAGTGGCCGGCAAAACATCAATCAGCGCCCCCATCAGCCCTGCCTCAAGCTCTTGGGCCAGAAGCACGACTTTCTTGATTACCTGCCCCGTCAGATCCTGGAAATCCTGCGCCATCATGATTTCGGTCAACTGGGCATGAGTCGCGCGCGTATTGGTCGGCACTTGATTCTTCAGGTAAGCACGAGTTTCCTCGGCCAATTGCTTGAACTCCGCAACACCGAGCTGGTTGTCAAAAACCTTGTCCCAGCGACCAGCCAGTTCTGCCGCGCCATTTTCGATTTCATCGACCAAGGGGCCCGCAATGTCGGTGGCGTTGAGTACGCGGCAGGCAGCCTGCTCGGTCAGATTGGCCACATAGGCCAAGCGGTCCTTCGCATCAGGCAAGGCGGTAACGGTCTGCTCCAGTAATTTGTCATAGCCCAGCTCCCGCAACGTATCATGCAACGATCGAGCCATGTGACCGAGGCGATTGAATACGGCCTCTTGCTGCGGCCAGTCTTCGGGAGCTGCACCCAGCGAAGGCGATGCGGCCGCCACTTCTGGAACAGCGCTGGTCACCTTGGTTTCTGCGGAAACACTGTCGAAAAGCGCCTGCAGGTCGTCAGAGTCGCCATCGGTCGACACCGTCGGCGCCGATACTACAGGAGCGGGCGCAGCAGCCGCTGGAGGCGGGAAATCGGCGGCAATGGAGTCGAATAGAGCCTCAAGATCAGCGGAATCGTTATTGGCAGCCATGATATCCCCTTAGGCCTGACCCATCTTTTCGAAAATCTTGTTCAGCTTTTCGGAAAGAGTACCCGCCGTGAATGGTTTGACGATATAGCCGCTTGCACCGGCCTGCGCCGCAGCAATGATGTTCTCCTTCTTGGCCTCCGCCGTAATCATCAACACCGGCAGATGCTTGAGATTCGGGGTTGCGCGAATGGTTTGCAGCAGAGTCAACCCATCCATGTTGGGCATGTTCCAGTCCGTCACGACAAATTCGAAACCGCCCCCCTGCAATTTTTGCAAGGCAATCGCACCATCTTCAGCTTCGTCCACGTTGGTATAGCCCAACTCCTTGAGGAGGTTTCGGACAATACGACGCATCGTGGAAAAATCATCCACCACCAGAAATCTCATTTTGGGATCAGCCATCAACTACTCCGGTAACTCTGTTTGTTATCGTTCAATCAGCGGGCGCAAGGTATCGGCCAATGCCTCGGCATCAAACTTGGCCACGTACGCATCCACCCCTACCGACTTGCCCATCGCACGATTCGCTTCCGACGACAAGGAAGAGTGCATGACGACCGGCACGCCATCGAAGCGCGGGTCCGACTTGATATTCTTGGTCAACACATAACCATCCATCTCCGGCATCTCAGCATCGACAAGAATCAGACGTACATCGTCACGAATGTTCCGTCCCATCTGGGAAGCATGCGCAGCCAAGCCCTGCAAGCGGGTCCACGCCTCCATGCCGTTCGTAGCATGTTTGTGACGCACCCCCAACTTGTCCAGCACCTCGGAAATCTTCCGCCGCGCCACGATCGAATCATCGACAAAAAACACACTGGTGTCAGGATCGACGCGTGCAGGGGGAATATCGATGATCATCGCCTCGCCAAATGCGTTGGCGAGAATCTGCTCGACATCGAGAATCGAAACCAGACCACCTCCATCCAGCTCGATGACAGCCGTGATCAGTCCCTGGTTGGCAGAGAGCACACTCTCCGGCGCTTTTACCCGCTCCCAATCGACACGAATGATGCGGTCGACATCGTGCACCAGAAAACCCAGCGTACGCTTGGAATACTCGGCCACCATCATGGTTTTTCCACGCCCCGGCTGCGTATCAAGCTGCAGAAAAGGCGCAAGTGAAAGCACGGGAATCACATTGCCGCGCAATGAGATGAGGCCTTCGACACCACGTGGCATGTTGGGTGTCTTGGTGATGTGGGGGGTCCGCCCTACTTCGCGCACTTTGAAAACGTTGATCCCGAAAATCTCGCGCGTACCCAGCGAAAACAACAGGATTTCCATTTTGTTCGAGCCAGCCAGTCGAGTCCGGGCATCGACACTATCCAGCAAATTCTTGCTTTCAACGAGATTCATCTTCTTCTCCCGCTCACTCAATCCACGGCAACAGACGTCGTTTCAACCCCGAGGCGACGCGCCAGTGTTTCCGACAAACGCAGTGGCTCGAATTTCGGCACATATTCGTCTACGCCTACCGACAGACCCAACTTCTGATTCGACATCCCGGAGAGTGACGAATGCATGATGACCGCGATGCCATTGAAGCGAGGATCCGACTTGATTCTCTTGGTGAGGATGTAGCCATCCATTTCCGGCATTTCGATATCGGTGAGAACAAGGCTGATGATCGACGCGGGAGATTTGCCAACCGACTGCGCATAGGTTGCGACCTTTTCCATCTCCTCCCACATCTGACGACCGTTGACTGCAGCCACGCCTTTGACCCCCATTGCAGCCAAGGTGCGCTCGATCTGCTTGCGTGCGACGCTTGAGTCATCGCAGTAAAACACCGTGCAATCAGGCCGATCAATCGTCACGACATCCCGGAACATGATTTCCTGATCGATGCTGGTGGTTTCTGACAACACCTTCTCAACGTCCATCATCATGACAAGCCGGTTATCCGCCAATTCGGTGACTGCTGTAACCAGACCGCCCGTCTGGGCGGTGAGCATCTCCGGAGGTACCCGCATCTTGCTCCAGTCAAGACGCAGAATGGTATCTACGCCCTCGACCAAAAAGCCCTGGGTATGCCCGTTGTATTCGGTCACGATCATGATTTCGCGCGGCGTATCTGCCGTGATACCCGAATACTTTGCCAGGTCGATTACCGGAACCAGTGCGCCGCGCAAACTAACCATTCCTTCGACGGAGGATGGCATATCTGGAGCGGCTGTAATAGCCGGCGTACGCATAACTTCGCGAACCTTGAAGACATTGATGCCGTATGTTTCCCGGCGCCCCGTGCGCTGATCAACCCCGAGGAAAAACAGCAAAATCTCCAACTTGTTGGTCCCCGCCAACTTGGTCCGTGCATCAATATTCTTTAATAGTTCCGACATCGCATTCCTCTCGCACGTCACCTGCTGCCATCCAATCAGGCCGCCAGCCTGCTGAGCCCCATCGCAACAAGGTCGTTTACTCAGCTATTCGCGGGCATCCATCCTACCAACTACCAACGACATCAACTGTCGTTTTTTTAGGAAATTTGAAACAATTTACCAAAATTTGCAATATCTAGCACCTGCTTTACGTTACCGCGAACCCCAAGCAAACTGACCTCCTTGTTGGCACCACCCAATTTATCACGCAACATCAACAACATACCCAACGCCGAACTGTCCAGATAGTCGACGCCGGAAAAATCAACGACGACTGAACGAACGGAGGCATCGCCCACCAAGGGCTCATAGGCCCCTCGAAATTCACGATGGGTATTGAAATCGAAACGACCGACCAATTTGATCGTCGCCTTACCGGAGTCTTTGAGAATGCTCGCTTGCATCGGTATTCCTATTCAAAATAGCCAAATTTCACATCAGTTTAATACTATACACACGCGGAACAAGCCCAAGGGCGCATCACAACGCGGCAGCAGCCAAAACCCTGCGGGAAATTTCCTCGAGCGAATACTGCTCCTCAACGCCGCCGATCAGAAATGCCTCCCTGGGCATGCCATATACGACACAGCTGCTTTCATCCTGACCGAAAGTTCTCGCGCCGGCCTGGCGCATGCGTAAAAGCCCCTGGGCGCCATCTTTTCCCATGCCGGTCAGAATGACCCCAACGGCCCTTTTACCAACCAACGCTGCTGCCGAATCGAAAAGCACGTCAACGGAGGGACGATGCCGATTGACCGGAGGTGTTGCTGCCAACTCGGTGACATAACCGCTCGCCCCTCGCTTGATCGTCATATGTGAGTGCCCCGGCGCAATATAGACAGTCCCGGACTCCACCTTCTCGTTCCCCTGCGACTCGATGATTCGGGGTGCACACAAGCCATCGAGACGGCGTGCAAACGACGCGGTGAATGACTCGGGCATGTGCTGCACGATCAAGATAGGGGGGCAATCCGCCGGTACGCCCATCAAAAAGTCCTTGATGGCCTCCGTTCCGCCCGTGGAAGCGCCGAGAAACACAATCTTTCCACTAGCACCGCTGCTTAAGGTTTTTGGCAAGATTGCAGTTTTCATGGTCGGGGCGACAAGCGGCGCTGAGACCGGACGACGCAAACGCGCCCCTTTGGCGGCACGAATTTTCTCGAGCAGTTCGTCAGCATAGGCCTCCATACTTCGCCCGCCATCGGAACGCGGCTTTCCTATGAAATCGATGGCTCCCAGTTCCAAAGCCTTCAAGGTCGTCTCAGAGCCGGCCTCGGTAAAGGAAGAAACCATGACAACCGGCATCGGCCTCAGACGCATCAGGCGATCAAGAAACTCCAGACCATCCATCTTCGGCATCTGGACATCCAGAGTCAGGACGTCCGGATTCAAGGTCTTGATCAGTTCCCGCGCGGTCGGAGCATCCGGCGCGGCGCCGACAACCTCGATATCCGGCGCCGAATTGATCATTTGACTCAGTAAGCCACGCATCAATGCGGAATCATCAACAACCAGAACTCTTGTCTTTTGCGGCATCTAGATCACTGTAAGGGAAATATTTGTCGAAAAATCGGCCTTAAATGAACAGTTCAACGTCGCCCTCGAGACGGGAACCGGACAGTCTGACCTTGTAATCGTTTTCACGGCTGAACAAGGTGTCGTTATGCACGCGGTGCAGCTTCTTGACCAAGACCTTGCCGCTTTGGGGGAAATAGTAGACTTTCCGCGGATATGAATCCAGCAGGTCCTTTGCAACGATGGGGATCTTTTCGGTCTTCAGGAAATTGAGAACAAATTCGGCATTGCGCGCACCAACATTGCTGCTCGACAAACTGGCCATGACCGCGCCGCCACCAAAGACCTTCGCCTCCAGACGATTTCGCCGCGCCCCCAGCTTGAGCAGGTGATTGATCAACACCTCCATGGCATATGTCCCGTAACGGGCCGACGTGCCAATGGTATCTCTCCCGCCATCATCCGACAGCATGAAATGATTCATGCCGCCGATACCGGAATCACAGTCGCGAATGCAGGCTGCAACACAGGAGCCAAGCACCGTCACGAGCAGCGCGTCATCGCTGGCGACGAAATACTCGCCTGGCAGTATTTTGGCAGCCTCCAGCCCGAACTTGCGGTCGAAGTAGCGATTTGTGGCGAGATTTTCATCGTAAGCGTGTTGCACCGACACTTTTCCCTAACGTGCCCGGGCCAGCGTGTATACCGTCTTGCCCTGGGATTTGAAGAGATCCGCTGCATGCAGGAAACTTTCCGAATGCCCGGCAAACATCAGACCATCCGGCTGCATCATCGGCGCAAAGCGCGCAAGTATCTTGTACTGTGTTGGCTTGTCGAAATAAATCATGACGTTTCGACAAAATATGACATCAAGAGGCCCCTTGACCGCGTAGCTCTGGTCCAGCAGATTGAGGCGCTGGAACTGGATCATGCTCTTCAGCTCAGGTCGCACTGAGACGTAGCCCTCCTGTGCGCCCGTTCCACGCAGGAAAAACTTGCGCAAGCGTTCCGGTGCCAGTTTTTCGACCCGTTCGATCGGATAAACCCCTTTCTGTGCGGTAGCCAGAACATTGGTATCGAGATCCGATGCCACAATCGAAACATGCGAACAATTGCTGCCAAAGGTTTCCGCCACCGTAATCGCAATGGAGTAAGGCTCTTCTCCCGTCGATGCGGCTGAACACCATACGCGGATCGGACGATGACTGCCCAGTTTGCGAAGGTGTTCCGCAAAAATTGGGAAATGGTGTGGTTCGCGGAAGAATGAGGTCAGATTGGTGGTCAGCGAATTGACGAAACGCTCCCATTCGTCACCGCCATTTTTTTCCAGTGCATCGAGATAATCGGCAAAGGTTTGCTTTCCTGTCGCCCGTAAACGACGCGCCAGCCGCGAGTACACCATGTCCTGTTTGACCGGCGACAGGGAAATTCCCGCGTGCTGATAAATCAGTTTACGAACCCGCTCGAAATCCGCCGTCGAAAAGGAAAACTCTCGCGTGCTGCTCTCTCGCTGCGGAAGCGTAGCTGAAACAGCGGATCTCAATGGCAATACCGGTTTGCGCAAGTCGGCCATGATCAGAACTCTTCCCATTCGTCGTCAAGACTGGCTGGCAAAGCGGGCGCCTTCTTCCGGCGTACGGATTCGCTACGCTCAAGCGGCACATGCGAGCGCGGCGCGCCAAGTCGGGGAACACTCTCTGTCCCGCTCAGCTTGAAAACGGCGACTGCCTGCGCCAGGTTGTGCGCCTGTTCCTCCAGGCTCTCGGCTGCGGCAGCAGCCTCCTCCACCAGTGCCGCGTTCTGTTGCGTCACTTCGTCCATCTGACTGACCGCCCGGCTAACCTGCTCGATCCCCGAACTTTGTTCGCGACTGGCATCCGAGATGTCGGCCATGATCTTCGCCACCCGCTTGATGCTGGTGACCACTTCGTCCATCGTCCGCCCTGCCTGATCAACCAAGCGGTTGCCGGTTTCAACCTTTTCCACCGAGTCGGAGATCAGCCCCTTGATTTCCTTGGCCGCCGCCGCGCTGCGCTGCGCCAGATTGCGTACTTCGGTCGCCACTACCGCGAAGCCTCGCCCTTGTTCGCCGGCTCGGGCCGCTTCAACTGCAGCATTGAGCGCCAGGATATTGGTCTGGAAGGCAATGCCGTCAATCACGCCAATGATGTCGGCAATCTTGCTGCTCGACTGGTGGATCGCGCTCATGGTGTCGACCACCTGACTGACCACTTCGCCTCCCTTGACCGCGACCTGTTGTGCCGTACCCGCCAGTTCGTTGGCCTGTCGGGCATTGTCGGCATTCTGCTTCACCGTGCCCGTCAGCTGCTCCATGCTCGAGGCCGTCTCTTCCAGGCTGCTCGCCTGCTCTTCCGTCCGGCTTGAAAGATCCTGATTGCCCGATGCAATTTCTTTAGCCGCCGTGTTGATGGCATCGGTCGCATCCTTGATCTGCGTAACGATTTCCTGAAGACGCAGCACCGTTGCATTCGTGTCATCCTTCAGTTGCCCGAAGGTTCCCGCATAGTCCGCATTGATCGTCTGCGACAGATCTCCGCCCGCCATGGAGGAGAGCACCCTGGCCACATCCTCCAATCCTCGCTGGCTGGTGTTCAATAACCGGTTGAGATCCTGGGCCAGGCTACGGAAAAATCCATCCTTGTCCTCCTCAATGATGCGCGTCGAGAAATCGCCGTTCGCCGCGGCCCCCACAATGGCTGCCACCTCCTTCTCAACAGCGATCTCGTTCGTACGGTCACGCCATTCGCCGACAGTACCCAGACGCTGCCCCCGGTCGTTGATGATCGGATTGGTCGTCACCAGATACACCCTGTTGCCAATATCCATTTCGGAACGCCGCGTCTCGGCCAAAGTCTTGAGTCTGGCAATGGCCTCTTCGCGCCCCTCACGGTAGAACACCCCCACGTCACTACCAACCAACTTATCGGCACTGAAACCGGGGATGTAGACACGCAGAGCATCCTCCATTTCGCCAACCGCTTTCAGGAGTGCTTTGTTCGCATAGATGATCCGCCCGTCCGGGTCGGCAATACGCACTGGACTGCTCACACAGTCGAGACCAATCTTGATCCTCAGGTTCTCATCTGATACACGCTTGGCCTCAGCCACGTTGAAGCCCTGCTGAACCTGCATGGCCTGCAGACCTTGCAACACCTGCCCCATTTCGTCGTTGCGTGTGGTATCGACATTGCGGGTGTAATCGCCATTGGCCAGCGACCGGAACGTAGCAACAACCTCGCCAATCGGCCGGGTCACGGCCAGAATCAGGGCACGCGCGATCAACACGCTCAAGGCCAGCGTGATCACACCGGTGACCAACATCCACAGACGTGCAGCCGAGAAAGCGCTGTGCGCTTGTGCAACCTGCTGCCCAGCCGCCTTCGTCTGATAAGCGAGCAGGTTTTCAATTGCCAGGGATGCCTCGGCGTAGGCCTTGTCCGCCTTGTTCTGCCGAATATCATTGGCCTCGGTGAAGCGTCCTTCTGCCAAGGCATTGCGGGCCGGCAGAACCCCCTCGGAAATAAAGCGTTTCTGGGATGTCTCGAAGGCATCGGCTAACTTGACATGCTCCGGAGCATGCCCCGGGTGACGATAGCCAGCCCAATATTCCCCAATTGCCGCGATGTTTTTGTCGATCGCCGTTAAGTGGGTATCAATCCCGTGGTCGTGTAACTTAGCAAAGGGGTTCGCGGGATCATGTTGCAACGCGGAGAGCATCTGAGCCCGGCTATCTGCCATCAGCTTCGTAATAATGGCAATTTTCTCCAGCCGAACAACCCGGCGCTCGTACAAATCCTCAAGTCGTTCGTCTGTGGCGGCCATCCCCCAAAGCCCCAGGGTGGCAACCGCTATCAGTGCCAGCAAGATCACACCAAAGCCAGTCATCATCCGGGCCTTCAAGCTCAAGCCCGAAAGCAGCCCCGGCCCTCCCTTGACGACGGCTCCGTGTTGAATGCGCAGATTGCCAGCACGCTTTTCCCGAAACAAACGATATGCCTGATCGGCAGCCTGCACCTGTTCAGCAGAAGGCTTACGACGCACCGACATATAGCCATCGATATTGCCGCCGGCATCTCGCGTTGGCGTTGCCGTGGCAACGACCCAATAGTAATCGCCGTTCTTGCAGCGGTTCTTGACCATCCCGGTCCACGGGCGCCCTAACTTGAGATCCCGCCAAAGGTCCTCAAAGGCCTCACTCGGCATATCGGGGTGGCGAACCAGATTATGCGGCTCACCGATCAGTTCAGCCTCTGCGAAACCACTGATTTCAATGAAATCATTATTGATATAGGTAATACGCCCCTTGAGATCGGTCTTCGAAACGATCAATGAGTCCGGCCGGAGCACGACCTCTTTGTCGGTAACGGGTAAATTGGTTCTCATTATTGATTCCTCGATCGTTTTTCTGTCGGTATCGATACCGCTGCTCAGAACTCCGCCCACTCGTCGTCATCCGGAATGGATGGCGCAGTGGATTTACTGGCCGCAGAGGTCAGGCGAACGGGCTCCTTATGCTGCAATGCCGGACGAGGCACTGCCTTCGCTACCCGAATCGGTGGTTGGGGCACAGACAACTGTGGAGCGCCCCCTCCTTGCTGCAACACGAAAACGGCGACTGCCTGCGCCAGGTTGTGCGCCTGTTCCTCCAGGCTCTCGGCTGCGGCAGCAGCCTCCTCCACCAGTGCCGCGTTCTGTTGCGTCACTTCGTCCATCTGACTGACCGCCCGGCTAACCTGCTCGATCCCCGAACTTTGTTCGCGACTGGCATCCGAGATGTCGGCCATGATCTTCGCCACCCGCTTGATGCTGGTGACCACTTCGTCCATCGTCCGCCCTGCCTGATCAACCAAGCGGTTGCCGGTTTCAACCTTTTCCACCGAGTCGGAGATCAGCCCCTTGATTTCCTTGGCCGCCGCCGCGCTGCGCTGCGCCAGATTGCGTACTTCGGTCGCCACTACCGCGAAGCCTCGCCCTTGTTCGCCGGCTCGGGCCGCTTCAACTGCAGCATTGAGCGCCAGGATATTGGTCTGGAAGGCAATGCCGTCAATCACGCCAATGATGTCGGCAATCTTGCTGCTCGACTGGTGGATCGCGCTCATGGTGTCGACCACCTGACTGACCACTTCGCCTCCCTTGACCGCGACCTGTTGTGCCGTACCCGCCAGTTCGTTGGCCTGTCGGGCATTGTCGGCATTCTGCTTCACCGTGCCCGTCAGCTGCTCCATGCTCGAGGCCGTCTCTTCCAGGCTGCTCGCCTGCTCTTCCGTCCGGCTTGAAAGATCCTGATTGCCCGATGCAATTTCTTTAGCCGCCGTCGTAATTGCCCCGGCTGCATCCTTGATCGAGGCGATGATCTGCTCAAGGTTGTCCACAGTCGTATTGGCATCATCCTTCAGGGTACCGAGCATCCCTTGGTAATCCGCATCGATCTTCCGCGTCAGGTCACCTTGAGCCAACCGCGCAAGCATGGCGCCGACATCGCCAAGGGCTCGCGTATTGGCCTCCAGCAAGGCATTGATCCCCTCAGAAATCTGCCTAAAGAAACCGCTCATCTTGTCGCTATCCAGGCGCCGACTGAAGTCGCCGCTGGCGGCGGCGCCGATGATGCTTGCCACCTCCTGCTCGACGAGAACCTCGGCAGTACGATCCAACCACTCGACCACCGTTCCCAGTCGTTCACCATCAGGATTCAGGATGGGTGTGGCAATCAGATTGAAGTGCCTGCCACCGATAGTCATTGATGCACGGTGCGTTCCCTTCAGCGTTGCCAGCAAATTGCGCTGATGGTTGGGCTGTTTGTGGTAGATGTCGAAACTCGACCCCAGAATCGTATCGGCTCGAAAATTCGGTAGTTGGGTACGAATATCGCTCTCCGCAGCACGCATCATCGACAACACGGCCGTGTTGCAATAAATGATCTGGCCGTCGGGGTCCGCAACCATGACACTGTTCGAACTGACGTCCAGCGCTACCTTGATCCGCAAGGTGGCATTCGCAGCGTCACGCTCTGCGGTCAGCCGACTACGCAACTGACTCTGCATTTCCTCCAGACGCTTGATCATGTGGCCGATTTCATCATTGCTGGCTGCGACCAGGGAAACATCGAGGCGACCGCTGGCGATTTGGTCGAGCGCGTGCGATACCTCAAGAACCGAACGATTGACACGGCGCAGGATAACGAAGCCAGCCCCGGCCGCCAGTGCGATCAAGGCACAGGCCAAAGCCAGGACCAGCAGGCGCTGCTGGTGGGCTCTGTCGCTCCGCTTTTCCAATGCCTGGTCCAGATAGTGGTCCGCGCTATCGTAGAGTTTGAACAAGGCGTTGATACCCTGCGTGGTCTCATCAAAATAACGTGCTGGCTCGTAGCTCAAGACATCAGCCCGCAGGATGTTGCGCTGAATATTGGCCACGAAGGTATCAATACCAACCTTCGCTGCGTCAAAAGCACTCGCCAGTTGCTCCCGCGCCCCCGGATCCTCTGCCAGCACCTTGTCGCCATCGGCCATCATCTGTTTCTGGCGAAGGGAGACCTCGGCAAAACCGCCGATCAAGGTATCGCGTTGAAGCTGACTGATCGCCTTCTCCGACAGAACGACCGAACCCATTGCACGCGCCTGTCCCATGCGCTCGGTGACATGCGGCAGTTGCAGGATGGTTAGATCCACCGTGTAATAGGTAACAACCTCCGGATCGAGCACGAGTTCCGACTGCTCAGCCACCTTATCCATGATCGTCATCAAGCGTGCGATCAACTCGGTATGGCGCTTTGAGTTCTCCTGCGGCGCAAGCGTCGAGAACTCCCCCTTCAGGTTTTGCCAGCTCGACTTGAATTCATTCCAGTCGGCAAGATGGCCAAGCTCCGACTCCTTGGCTGCAATCTGCGCATCAGCCTTCGTGATGGCCGCATCCGTTCCTGCTCGTGCGCTGTCGGCGCGTTCCTTGAACTCCTGCTTGCCGAGCAGCAACGAAGTCGTCGCCCCACGATGACGTTGCGCGTCCTGCAACACGAAACGCAACTCCCGGTGCACCGCCACTCCGGCACGCTCCTTGTCCACCAGGCGCACCTGCTCGTTGAGCCCGCCAACCAAGGGCACCATGGGTACAGCGACGGCAATGGCCGTCAGTAAGCCCAATCCTATGAATTTATTCGCCAGCTTTTCGGATTTCATCGAAATATTCCCCACTCCGGATGCGTTTGTAGGATTGCTGTCCGCTACGTCAATCGCCTCATGCCGCAGCGCTGTCAATCAGCTCCATATCGGCACTGGTCATGAGACGCTCGATATCGGTCACGATCATCATCCGGTTGTCCACGGTCGCCAGGCCGAGGATGTACTTGGTATCGAAGGTCGCGGAAAAGTCCGGTGCCGGTCGAATCTGTGCGCGAGTCAGGGAAATGACATCCGAAACGCTATCGACCACCGTACCGATCACTCTGCCGGCGACATTCAGAATGATGACGACGGTAAAGGGCGTGTATTCAATCTTGCCCAGATTGAACTTGATACGCAGATCGACGATGGGGACGATTGTTCCCCTCAGGTTGATCACGCCCTTGATAAAAGCGGGAGCATTGGCAATCAGCGTCGGGGGTTCATAGCCCCGTATCTCCTGGACCTTGAGGATATCGATCGCATACTCCTCGCTCCCCAGGGTGAAGGTCAGATACTCACTGGCAACCAGATCCTCTTCCCCCGCCGCGCTTCCGCCCTGCGTCATCGCTTCCATCTCATGCTCCTCAATTCAGCCGTCAGCCGGCTTTCTGCACACTGCTCTTGGCCATGCCGGCAATCGCCGACACGTCCAGAATCAACGCCACATGGCCATCGCCCATGATGGTGGCACCGGAAATCCCCTGCACCCGCCGATAATTGGCCTCCAGGCTCTTGATCACGACCTGATGCTGGCCCACCAGGGCGTCAACATAGAGTGCCGCCTTGATGCCATCCGCATCGATCACAACCATGATTCCCTGCGTGAAATCGGCTGCGCACGGCTTGATGTTGAACACCTCGTGCAAGGCAACCACGGGCAAGTATTCGCCCCGAACCTGAATAACCCGAGCCTGGTTGGAGAGCGTCTTGATGTCGCCGCTCTGCGGCTGGAAGGACTCGATCACATACGACAAGGGCAAAATGTAGGTCTGGTCGCCAACGGCAATCGACATGCCATCCAGAATCGCCAAGGTGAGCGGGAGCCGCACCGTCATCCGAGTCCCCACTCCGAGCATCGAATCGATTTCGACACGCCCGCCCATGGATTGGATATTGCGACGCACCACATCCATCCCGACGCCCCGACCGGAAACATCGGTCACCTGCTCCGCTGTCGAAAATCCCGCTTCGAAAATCAGGTTGAAGACCTCCTGATCGGTCATCTGGTCTGAAACCTGCAGGCCGCGCTCGCGCGCCTTGGCCAGAATCTTGTTGCGTGGCAAGCCACCGCCATCATCGCCGACCTCGATCACGATGTTCCCACCTTGGTGGTAGGCCTTCAGGGTAATCGTCCCGATCGGATTCTTGCCAGCGGCAATGCGCTTCTCCGGCAGCTCGATCCCGTGGTCCAGGCTATTGCGAATGAGGTGTGTCAGCGGATCCGCGATGCGCTCGATCAGCCCCTTGTCCAGCTCGGTCGTCTCCCCCGACGTCTTGAGCTCGACCTGCTTGCCGAGCTTGCCGGACAGATCACGAACCACACGCGGGAAGCGGGAAAACACGAAGGAAATCGGCAGCATGCGAATGGACATGACCGACTCCTGCAAATCACGCGTATTGCGCTCCAGCTGGGCCAATCCATTGACCAGACGCTCCGGCGCGCTCTCCTGCATCTGAGCCGCTGTCTGCAATAGCATGGCTTGTGTGATTACCAATTCACCAACCAGATTGATCAGCTGATCCACCTTTTCGACGCTTACCCGGATGGAGGAGTCCCCCCCAGCGGCAGCCGAAGCTGCCTTGGTCGCGCGCACCCTCGTCTCGGCCTGCGGCTTTTCCTGCACCGCGGCAGGTACAGGAGTAGCTTGCTCGACGACTGGGGAATCTGGTGGCGTCTGCAGCGAAGGCACATCGGGCAATGGCTCGAAAAACCCGAATCCCTCCCCCTCTTCGGCCACCTCTGGCAAAGTGTTCGAAGCTGAAGGCAGCAGTTCGAAGAAGCCGTAGCCCTCCCCCTCCTCTACACCCACCGTGACGCTGGGCGTTTCTTCGCGCGCCGGGAGGGGCTCGAAAAAGCCATAGCTTTCCTCTTGCACACCTGCAGCAGACAAATCTTCCAGTTCAGCCGGCTTTTCGAGCGGAGCGAAAAATCCGTAGGCGGCATCGTCCTCGGGAGCCCCTGGCGAATCATCGAAAAAGCCGAACGCAGCATCCTTCGCTTCGCTGGCAGGGTGATTTTCAAGCACCCTCCAGGCGCCGTTGTCGGCAACAAAATCGATCTGATCGGCAAATGCCTCCTGACCACAATCACCATTCAGGCGCAGTTGCCAGTATCCAACGTTGTGTACGCCATCATCCGGCTGACTCAGAATTTCAAGTTCGCCAAGCGAGCGCAGTTCGGCCAACAGATTCGTGACCCCCTCTCCCTTCGCCGACACCTCCGTTGGCACGAACTGAATGTCGAAGACCCGAGCTCCGGCCTTGGGGGGCATCGCACCGGGAAGAGGGGCACTAGCTCCAGCCGGCTGCGTCGGCACCTGCCCATCCGTGGACAACTTGCGTAGACGAGTGCAAATAGCCTCTACCGCTACAGCGTCGACTTCTCCTCGCCCCTGGTGCGCCTCCAACATGTCACGCAGGAGATCGCCGCTCTCCAGAAAGGCGTCCACCATTTCGGCGCGCAGACCGAGCTCCTGTTTACGGATACGGTCCAGCAAGTTTTCCAGAATATGCGTTGTTTCCGCGAGATCGGTAAACCCGAATGTTCCCGCGCTCCCCTTAATGGAATGCGCGGCGCGGAATATGGCATTGAGTTGCTCCGGATCCGGATTTTCGATATCCAGATCAAGCAGCAACCCCTCCATTGCCGCCAGGTGCTCCGCCGACTCATCGAAGAACACCTGATAAAACTGACTCATGTCGATAGCCATGCTACCCCCCGAGCACAACCGCCACCCCTTGGCAGCCGATATTGGTATGCAAACGACCTGCCTTTGGCAGGCGGATCGGCCGTTGGTCAGCCGATGACTTTGCGCACGACTTCAATCAGTTTCTGGGGGTCGAATGGCTTGACCAGCCATCCCGTCGCACCGGCAGCTCTGCCTTGTGCCTTCATGGCATCGGACGACTCGGTCGTCAGCATCAGGATCGGCGTCTTGGCATACTGCGGCAGGCCGCGCAGGCTCTTGATCAAGGTCAGCCCGTCCATACGCGGCATGTTCTGATCCGTCAGAACCAGATTGATGCTTTTGACCTTGGCCTTATCCAAGCCATCCATCCCGTCCACTGCCTCAACCACGTCGTATCCAGCGCTTTTCAAGGTAAATGAAACCATCTGGCGAATGGAGGCGGAATCATCAACTGCTAGAACGGTTTTTGCCATCGTTACCTCTCGATATATTCAGAACAACTCGACTTCACCGCTGGCAAAGCCTGTTTGATTAACCGGATTATTATCCACCTTTTGAGAAATCACACCCATTTTTTGCGAAATCTGGTCAACGTGAAGGCAGATTTCTGAAAGAGCGACCAATGCAGCCTCCGGATTGACGGTATCGTTCATGATGCCTGCCATTCGCTGCTCGTCGACAAGAATCTCATCCAGCACGTCTAGACGACGCTCGGCATGCCCCAATAGTTGAGTCACCATATCCTGAAATTGCAGCGACATGATGGCCTGATTGATCGATTTTTCAACCTGATCGGCGATATTGTTCAATTCAGCGACTCGTTCTCCGGTATGCCTATTCATCTCGTTAATGCCAACCATGGCCACCTCGACGTCGCTCTTCGAGGTAAGCGCAAATGTCATGTCCTGCGCCGCCATCTGGTTAATGGCTCGTTCGGTTGCCTCGATGGTGGTCTGCATATTGCCCAGAGAGCCCCGAATTTGCTGACTGAAATGATTGGTCCGACCGGAAAGATCCCGAACCTCATCCGCCACGACGGCAAATCCCCGTCCCGCCTCGCCGGCGCGGGCAGCCTCAATCGCGGCATTGAGCGCCAATAGATTAGTCTGCTTGGCAATGCCTTCTATTTCCCCCAACATACCCCGGACCTCACTCATCTGCTGAATGATGCGATCAGTCATTTCAACCAACGACATAGCCAGTCTGGAGTTTTCGACGACGCTATCGACGAACTGACGCAGCGTATCCGATGTCTTGGCCGCAAAATTCTGAAACTCGCTGACTGCCCCCTCTTCGCCGCCTCCGCTGATGACCTGCAGACCCAATGACTGCTGACGCTGGAGTTGAGCATTCATGCCATGAAAGCTCGCCACAAGCTTTTCAATGGCCTCGCCAAAAATCCCCTGAGTCCGCCGGATTTCGTTTCTCATCTCGAGAACCTGCCTGGAGGCCTCTGCCGACACATGCAGGATTGCCTCGCCACTTCGCTCAACGATTTCCCGGCGAGCGCTTGCGCCATCGCTAGCGCCTTGGCTCGCTATTTTTGTTTTTCCCGAATGCAAACCAACAAACACCCAGCCTGCAAGTAGCAGGACGAAGACACCAATGATCAAGGGAGAGCGGGCCGCCGGCTCCCATACGACCAATCCGCCCATTACCGCAAAGGAGGCTGCAACAGCCCTCCATACCACCTTACCACTTGAGGCCATTCCCTCTCCCTGTGATTCAGCCAGCCTCAGCAGGTCAGCCGGCAGTCCCCTTGCCGGCATTCGGCAAGGTCAGCCCCTCGGGCAGCGACTCTTCGCCCCCCACCTCGGATTCTGGCCCCTCCTCCTGGAGAATGGCCTGTTCCGTTTTTTTATTCAGCACGACAATGCTGATACGACGGTTGATTGAACTTAACGGATCGTTCTTATCGAAAAGCACCGTCGAAGCGAGGCCGACTACCCGCAAGACCTTGCTGTCATCCATTCCACCGAGCACCAACTCGCGTCGCGAAGCGTTGGCCCGATTGGACGACAATTCCCAATTTGAAAAGCCTTTTTCGCCTCCGGCAAACTGCGCCGCATCGGTATGACCGGCGAGACTGATCCGGTTCTGCACCCCGTTCAAAGCCTTGCCAATCTGATGCAGAATGTCTCTGGTATAGGGTTTGAGCTCTGCACTGCTTGAGTCAAACATAGGCCGATTTTGCTCATCGACGATCTGGATACGCAAACCTTCGGAGGTGATATCTAGCAGCATCTGTTTCTTGAATTGGGCCAACTGTGGGCTCTTTTCAATCATTTTCTCGATATCTGCCTTCAAGGCCTCGAGGCGCTCCTGCTCCTTGCGACGAAACTCGGCCTGCGCTTCCTTGGAGAAGGATGTGGATTTTTTTGCTTCAACATCCCCTCGCTTGACCTGTCCGGCCTGGCGGGTAAGATCCTTGCCCCCCCCCTGCAGCACGCTGGTTGCGTCCCCGGAGCCACTGCCGCCCTGCTGGGAAACCTTCAGCGGATTCTGGAAAAACTCTGCAATACCCTGCAGATCACCTTTTGCCGTAGAGCCCAGCAGCCACATCAACAGGAAGAACGCCATCATCGCCGTGACGAAGTCGGCATAGGCGATCTTCCAGGCGCCACCATGGCCGCCGCCGGCGACGACCTTTTTGCGCTTGATGACTATGGGGCGTGTGGAATCGTCGCTCATCGAATCGACTCAAGGGTTGGGCAAGTTTACTTGCCTTTGCGGGCCTTCAATTCTTCCTCCAGCTCGCGGAAGCTGGGGCGCGAATGGGAATCAAGCGTCTTGCGCCCGAACTCAATAGCCACCTGGGGCGCATAGCCGGACATCGAGGCCAGCAGCACCATCTTGATGCACTTGTAGATGGTTCCCTCCTCCGCAGCCTTCTGCTCAAGAAGTTTGGCGACCGGCTCCACAAAACCGTACGAAATCAGAATACCAAGAAAGGTACCGACGAGAGCCCCCCCGATCATCTTGCCAAGAACTGCGGGAGGCGAGCCGACGGACCCCATCACGTTCACCACGCCCATCACCGCGACAACGATACCGAATGCCGGAACGGCGCCGGCCACTGCTGCCACCACATGCCCGGGCTCGGCTGCCTCATGGTGATGCGTTTCGAGCTCGACATCCATCAGCCCTTCGATTTCCACTGTGTTCAGGTTGCCCCCCACCATCATCCGTAGATAGTCGGTGACGAACTCCATGATGTGGTGATCGTGGACCAGATTTGGATACTTGGAAAAAATCGGGCTGGCTTCGGGATTTTCGATATCGCCTTCAATGGACATCAAGCCCTCTTTCCGAACTTTCGCAAGCACTTCGAAAAGCATTGCCAAGGCATCGATGTAAAAGGCCTTGTTGAACTTAGAGCCTTTCAGTATCCCGGGAACCGCCCCGACAGTAGCCTTGATGATCGTAATGTTGTTGGCTGCGACAAAATACCCAATCGTCAAGCCGATAATGGCAACGTACTCCGTTGGAACCCAGAGGGCGAGCAGACTCCCGTGGATCGCATACGTCCCCAGAGCCGAAGCCAAAATAATGACATACCCGACGATCAAAAACATTCAAGCCCCCCCCTACGCCGATTAGCAAACCGGCGCAAATCCATCCCGGCATTAGTTTCCGCTATTGTAGCCACATGAATTGCCGGAGTGCAAAGAAAGAAATGCCCGCCACAAGGGCAACTCCGAGGGGCCGGAAGGCAAGGTGTTAAACTTGGGCACCCGTGAAATACCTCGGAGTTGTTGTGATTCAATTTTGCGCTCGATGCGGCTCCAGCGTCTTATTCGCCATTCCCACCGGCGACAACCTCCCTCGACACATCTGCAGCACATGTGGCCACATCCACTATGAAAACCCACGTCTTGTCATATGCTGCGTCGCCGAATGGAAGGGGAGCATCCTGATGTGCCGCCGCGCCATCGAGCCGCGCCACGGTTTCTGGACGCTACCGGGCGGCTTCATGGAAAACGGAGAAACCACCAGCCAGGCAGCCTGGCGCGAGACCCACGAGGAAGCTGGAGCAGACGTCGCCGTGGATGCACCATTCGCCATGGTCAATATCCCTCACATTAACCAGGTCCATCTCTTCTATCGCGGAAACCTGCGGACAGCAGAAGTAATGGCGGGAGAGGAAAGTCTCGAAGTGCGCTTGATCCCACCCAATGAGATTCCATGGGACAAACTCGCGTTCCGCAGTGTCCGCCTTTGCCTCGAGCGTTACCTCGCCGATCGCGAAAGACAGTGCTACGGCTTTCACGAAGCAGTTCTTTCTCCGCTGTGATTGGCTCACGGAGCCTGGCGAAACTCCATCACGAAAAGCATTCTGAAACCGTCGGCATCAGGTAGCTGCACCCTTGTCACGGCCTCCCTCAAGCTAGCCACAGCCATCTCATCGAGATTTGCATGGCCGCTTGAGCGTTCGACGGACACTACCGGCGCGTACAAACCGGCTCGATACGAGATGACGAGGCGAACGCTGGCGCCCTGCGCAAACGTACCCCCCTCATGCGACAGTTTTCCTGCCTTGCGCAACTCTCGTGCGATATTGAGCCGATAGGCGCCCTCAACCTCGGCCGGCAAGCCGGGCACGCTTTGCAACTCAGGCGACGTCAAGGGCTCTACCCGATGTGAAGCTTGCAAACGCATCCCGGAAGGTCGCTGCCTGCTGGCCGTTGTCGAAAATATACGCCTCTCGGAATGCGCCTCAGGGGCAATCCTTGGCGCATTGCCCGGACGATCTGAGACAGCACTCTCCAACGCCTTCAAGACGGCAAGCTCCACCGTTATCACCGATCGCCCCTTGTCCGCCGAATGCGTATAGGCGGGGAGTAGCCGCAACTCTGACAACCCCAAGAGCACGAGCACATGAACGACAAGAGATATGACAATGCCACGACGCATGTAGCATATCTTACTTCCAAAAAAACAAACCCCTGCCCGAGCTAACGGAACAGGGGTCTTGTATTTCTCCCGCTCGAGGCAGGCGATTGCAAGCGATATTACTTGCCACCGAGTTTGCGAGACTCCTCTTCGATCTTGTTCGAATACATCTTGCCCATCACAGCGCCGATAACCAGAACGCCGACAATGACAACAAGGCTCATCAAACCGATATCGCTACTAAACAACAGTTCCCATGCCATAAAGTCACCTCCCAGTAACAAAAAAAATTACTTCCCCGCTTGCGCCGTCAGACGCAGTGGCTCCACCGAGTCAGCCTGCCACTCCCCATGAAGCCGCCACTGCCCTGCAGGATCTTCGATGGAAACAAGCCAGCGCCCCGTCATCTCTCCAGCGATTTTCCCGCTGTAGAAACCCTGCCCCTCCGACCCCATGGCAACAATCTGATCTTGACCAGCCCGGGTTGGGTGCGCCAGCTTGAGATCAATAGCCGAAGGAAGAACGACACCATCATTGCCTCTGATGAGCAGGCGGACACCGCTACCCGCTCGCATAACGTCTGCCTGCAAGCCAAGACTGAACGCACGATGATCCCGTTCCAACGCCTGGTTCACGGCAAGACCTTGCTTGTAATAGTCGTCGGTCACCAAGCCATCGTTACTGATCACAGCCAACCAAACCGTAATAACGCCAGCAACGACAACCAGTCCGGGGCCGACCATGAGTAGCCACGGCCAACGTTGTTTGTACCAAGGCTGATTGTCACTGCGTAGGGTCATCGTATTACTCATGTCATGGCATCAGGAAAGTGGCTTTTTCATGAACCGCTATTCCGTCATGGTTCATGGCTTTGATATCAAAATAAATCGTATTGGCTCCCGCCTTGCCCGATTCCGCAGGCACGCGCACGACAACTGTTACTTCATGATTCTCCGCGCTGGCAACCTCAACGATACGATCACCAGCAATCTCCATCCCCTCTATCCCTTCAACAGAAAGGGCGTAACGCTTCGGCTCCTCGGTAGTATTCATTATTTTGAGGTTGTAGACGTTCTCAATACGCCCATCGTCGGCCTCACGAGCCAGTATGGAGCGGTCGCGAATAACATCGACCTTGAGCGGGACGCGCGTAGCCAGCGACCAGATTGAGGCCACGGTAATAGCCACCAAAATTGCGGTGTACAGAAGGATACGCGGGCGCATGATATGCCCGACAACCTCCTTCGGAGAAAAATGCCGCTCCAGCGCATTCTCGGTCGTATAGCGGATAAGGCCTCTCGGCTTGCCAACTTTGTCCATGACCGGGTCGCACGCATCGATGCAAGCGCCGCAACCAATGCACTCGTACTGGATTCCCTTGCGGATATCGATCCCCGTGGGACAAACCGCCACACATAGGCCGCAATCCACACAGTCGCCCAATGCCTTCGCATCGCCCCCCTTCTTGCGCGCCCCGCGCGGTTCGCCACGCTCAGGATCATAGGTAATCACCAGGGTATCGGGATCAAACATCACCCCCTGGAATCGGGCGTAGGGGCACATATACTTGCACACCTGCTCACGCAAGAAACCGGCCTGCATATAGCAGAATCCGCCATAGAAAAAAATCCAGAACAGCTCCCAACCAGAGAAATTGATAGGCAAGGCCGCCAGCAACTCATCAACGGGCGTGAAGTAGGCGACCAGCGTGAATCCAGTCCAGATTGAGATCAACAGCCATACGGCATGCTTGAGCGCCTTCAGGGCAAACTTGCGCAACGTCAGCGGCCCCTTGTCGAGTTTCATTCTTGCAGAACGATCCCCTTCGATGCGGTTCTCCACCCACATGAATATTTCCGTATAGACCGTTTGTGGGCAGGCATACCCACAGAACAATCGACCGGCGATCGCGGTAAACAGAAATAGTGCGTAAGCCGAAATAATCAACAGCAGTGCAAGATAGAAAACATCCTGTGGCCACAAAACCAAGCCAAAGAGATAAAACTTGCGCTCAACCAGATGAAAGAGAACAGCTTGGCGGCCGTTCCATTCAATCCATGGGGCGCCATAGAAAATAATTTGGGTAACCCAGACGAGAACCCAGCGCCACGTATTCCACCAGCCTTTTACGTCCCGGATATATATCTTTTTATGTTTCTCATAGAAAGAAACCGGTGCTGGAGCGGGGACTGACTGTGTTGTATTTTCTTTTGGGTCCATCAGGGCTATATCCGTATCGAAATTACGCTGGGTGGTAGCAACTCAGGGAGAAGACGAACGCAATTTTGATACAGATCAGACATCACTGGTATAGGAATAAACGGGGCGGCGTCGCCGCCCCG
Source organism: Dechloromonas sp. ARDL1 (assembly GCF_051122455.1). NCBI lineage: Bacteria > Pseudomonadati > Pseudomonadota > Betaproteobacteria > Rhodocyclales > Azonexaceae > Dechloromonas > Dechloromonas sp. ARDL1. The sequence continues at coordinate 160,487 of NZ_CP168939.1, read as the reverse complement.
TTCGAGAGCTATTACTTGGCGCCCTGGCTCAGACTAAGCACGTAGGCAGACAGCAAGTGAACCTTGGCATCGCCGAGGAACTCCTTCCAAGCCGGCATCTGGTTCTGACGTCCCTTGGTAATCGTCTCGGTGATGACAGCCTCGGAAGAACCATACAGCCAGACCTTGTCGGTCAGATTCGGGGCTCCGATAGCATGCATACCCTTGCCTTCCGGACCATGGCAACCTACGCAGCCGGCGGAGGTAAAGGCTTCCTTGCCTTTGGCGGCACGGGTAGCATCGTTCGGCAAACCGGACAGCGAGCGAACGAAGTTGGCCACATCCTTGATCGTATCGCCACCAAGTTGGGCATGCGGAGGCATAACACCCATGCGGCCATTGGAGATGGTTTCCTTGATCTGCTCCGGTTCGCCGCCGTACAGCCAGTCGGAATCGGTCAGATTCGGGAAGCCCTTGGCCCCACGAGCATCAGCACCATGGCACTGCATGCAGTAGGTCAGATACAGGCGCTTGCCCATTTCCATGGCTTGCTTGTCGGCGGCTACCGCTTTCAGATCCATGGCCATGAACTTGTCGAACAACGGCTTGACGGTATCGTCCATTTTCTTGACTTCCGCCGTATGCTGACCGGCCGAGGTCCAACCCAGCATGCCCTTGAAGTTACCCAGACCCGGATAGAGCGCCAGATAGACAAAGGCAAAGATGACCGTGATGATGAACATCCAGCTCCACCACTTCGGCATCGGGTTGTTGTATTCCTCGAGAGTTTCATCCCAGACGTGACCCATGGTCTTGCCCGGCGTGAAAGTCGCCTTGCCCTGCACAACCAGTAGAACCACGCAGAAGAGGATACTCCCCAGCACGATAGCCACGACATACAGGTTCCAAAAATCGCTAACGAAATCGCTCATTTGCTTTCCTTTTTTCAGCGCGGGTGCGTCGTTTTTGACGACGCACCGTGATCATCATCCCCGGAGAACGGCAGGTTCGCAGCCTCGTCAAACCCCTTTTGGCTGCTACGGCCGTAGGCCCAAGCCACAATCGCCAGGAAGCAGAGCAACCCGACAACAGTGACGACGGATCGGAGATCGTTGATGTCCATGGCTATTACTTGACGTTCTTCAGCGCCAGACCCAAGCCTTGCAGGTAGGCAATCAGGACATCCATTTCAGTCTTGTCGCCGATGGCAGCCTTGGCACCCTTGATTTCCTCATCGGAATAGGTCGGAATACCACGCGCCTTGGCATAGCCACGCATGATTTCCATCTTCTTCTCGATATCGGCGCCAACCGAATCCTTGGCCTTGGTCGCTGCCAGGAAGGCAAAAGCAGGCATGTTGGATTCCGGAACCACGTCACGCGGATTCATCAGGTGAGCACGCTGCCATTCATCAGAATAGCGACCGCCAACGCGATGCAGGTCAGGACCGGTACGCTTGGAGCCCCACTGGAACGGGTGGTCATAGACGAACTCACCAGCGACTGAATAGTGACCATAACGCTCGGTTTCGGCACGGAAAGGACGGATCATCTGCGAATGGCACAGGAAGCAGCCTTCACGGATATATACATCACGACCAGCCAAACGAACGGCATCGTAAGGCTTGGTACCTTCAACCGGATTCGTGGTCGACTTCTGGAAGAACAGCGGAACGATTTCGAGCAGACCGCCCCAAATCACGGTGAGCAGCGTCAGCACAATCAGCAGGCCTACGCTCTTTTCAATTTGCTCATGCTTAAGCATTGTTATCTCTCCCTAATCAGGCGTGATGACCAGCCGGAGCAACTACCGGCATATCCTGGGTCTTGCCGCCAGCCATGGTCTTGAACATGTTGTAAGCCATGATCAGCATGCCGGACAGGAACAGGACACCCCCCAGCCAACGGATCGCCCAGAACGGATAGGAGCCCTTGACGGATTCGACGAAGCTGTAAGCCAGCGTGCCGTCGGCATTCACCGCACGCCACATCAGGCCTTGCATCACACCGGCGATCCACATGGAAGCGATATACAGAACGGTACCGATGGTGGCAATCCAGAAGTGTGCAGTCACCAGCTTGGTGCTGTACATCTCGGATTTACCGAAGAGACGCGGCAGCAGGTAGTAGATCGATCCGATGGAAACCATGGCCACCCAACCCAGGGCACCCGAGTGCACGTGGCCGACAGTCCAGTCGGTGTAGTGCGACAGGGCATTGACGGTCTTGATCGACATCATCGGACCTTCGAAGGTAGACATGCCGTAGAAGGAAAGCGAGGTGATCAGGAACTTCAGGACGGGGTCGTCGCGCAGCTTATGCCAGGCACCTGACAGGGTCATGATGCCGTTGATCATGCCACCCCAGGACGGAGCCAGCAGAATCAGGGAGAACAGCATACCGACGGACTGAGTCCAATCAGGCAACGCGGTATAGTGCAGATGGTGCGGACCCGCCCACATGTAGGTAAAGATCAGCGCCCAGAAGTGCACGACCGACAGGCGATAGGAATAGACTGGACGACCAGCTTGCTTCGGCACGAAATAGTACATCATGCCCAAGAAGCCCGCAGTCAGGAAGAAGCCCACAGCGTTGTGGCCGTACCACCATTGAATCATGGCATCCTGCACGCCAGAGTACATGGAGTACGACTTAGTCAGGCTAACCGGCATAGCCATGCTGTTGACGATGTGCAGCAGCGCCACGGCGATGATGAAGGCGCCAAAGAACCAGTTCGCCACGTAGATATGCGAGACCTTGCGAACGGCGATGGTGCCGAAGAAGACCAGCGCATAGGACACCCAAACAGCGGTAATCAGCAGGTCAATCGGCCACTCCAGCTCGGCGTATTCCTTGCCGCTGGTGATACCAAGCGGCAGGGTAACTGCTGCCAGGACGATAATCAGCTGCCAGCCCCAGAAGGTAAAAGGAATCAGCGGGCCACCCCACAGACGGGCGTGGCTGGTGCGCTGAACGCACCAATAAGACGTTGCAAACAAAGCGCAACCACCGAACGCAAAAATAACTGCGTTAGTGTGCAACGGACGCAGGCGCCCGAAATGCAACCAGGGCCCAATGTTAAGCTCCGGCCATACTAGCTGAGCTGCAATGATGACACCGACAAGCATACCGACGATGCCCCAAATGACGGTCATGACGGCAAATTGCCGTACGACCTTATCGTTATATGTGGTTTGCGTTCCAGACATGAACCCACCTCTCGTTAATAAAAAACGGGATGCCCACCTCCCTGAGACCAAGGGGGCACATAGAAACGGATGGTATTCTAGTTGAGTGGAGGCGTTTTGACCTAGATCAACCTACCGATTATCTAAGTCAAATTAGTCCGAATTGCCTAGCCCCACCTTGCAATCCGGGCATATCTGTGGACAAAAAAAGGGTGCGTCGTAACGCACCCCAACCCCAACAGAGAATTGCTGCGAAGCACTCACCTCGCAATACGCGCATTATTGGCTTTGGGCACAAATAGCACGTTGACACAGGTCAAACTTTCTCTGCTTTCTCCGTCGCCGTTTTTTCGACTGGGGGTTGCGGGAGATCATCATCCATCAGAACCCGGAATCCCGGCCCTTCCAGATCATCGAATTGGCCGCTACGCACCGACCACCAAAACGCGAGTGCAATCCCGAAAACGAGAAGCACAGACACCGGGATCAACAGATAGACGCTTTCCATCAGTCGTCAGCCTCCTGGCGCTGAATGCGCAAAGAATTAAGAACGACCAGCAAGGAGCTGGCCGACATGCCGATACCCGCCAACCATGGGGTCACATACCCGGCAATAGCCAAAGGCAAGGCCACGAAATTGTACGCGAAGGACCACCAGAGATTTTGCCGAATAATCGACAGACTTCGTTGCGCACGCCGTACCCCGCGACGCAGATGATCAAGATTCTCCGACAGCAGGACGAAATCGGACTGCGTGCGCGCCAACTGAGCGCCACCGCCCATTGCAATGGAAACCTGCGCCTGTGCGAGCACCGGGGCATCATTGACGCCATCACCAACCATCGCCACCACCGCCCCCTGCGCCTGCAAGGCCTTGACACACTCATGCTTGCCCTGCGGCGTCACCCCTGCGCGCACGTCGTTGATCCCCAAGGTCGCTGCGACACGAAGCGCCACACTTTCTGCATCCCCGGTCAACAACACAACATGCCTACCCTGCCCGCGCAACTCGGCAACCAGACGCGCCGACTCCTGGCGCACCTCGTCACCGATACGAAACAACGCAAGACACCCCACCTCGCCCCCAAGAACGACAACGGTATCGCCACTCTGCAGCCAATCGCCTGCCGTTTCTGGCAAACGAGCACCAGAAAGTGTCAGCGCATAATCTGGCCGACCAATCCGGTAGCGTCGACCATCCACCTCAGCCTCGACGCCCTGCCCCGGCTCACTCCGGGCATTTATAGTCGCCCGCTGCCCCCCCTTCGCGGCACGCTTTAGCGCACCGGCCAACGGATGCTCTGATGCCTCTTCGAGAGCCGCCGCCAAGGCCAGGCACTCTTCGCGACCAAGATCCGCCGTCGGCAATACATCAACCAAATGCATCTGGCCTGTGGTCAGCGTCCCCGTTTTGTCGAACACAAAGTGTGTGGCCCGAGCCAGGGTTTCGATGGCATGCCCACGCGTAACCAGCAAACCATCCTTGGCAAGCGCCCCCGCCGCAACCGTCAGGGCAATCGGCGTCGCCAGCGACAGGGCACAAGGGCAAGTCACCACCAATACCGAAACGGTAATCCACAGCGCGCGCGACGGGTCGATCACATACCAGGCAATTGCAACCAGAATGGCGACAGCCAGCAAAGCCGCGACGAAATAGCTGGCAACACGATCCGCCATCTCGACGATTTTCGGCTTTTCCGCTGCCGCCCGCTCCATCAACTGGATAATGGCCGAAAGACGCGTTCCCTCACCCACCTGCTCGACGCGAACAACCAAGGGGCTTTCGGCATTGATCGAACCGCCGGTCACCGGATCGCCCGGCATTTTCGTTACTGGCTTACTCTCGCCAGTCAGCAGCGACTCGTTGGCGCAACTACGCCCCTCGATCACACACCCATCAGCCGGCACGATGTCGCCAGCCCTCACCAGCACGTGATCGCCAGCGCGCAGATCGGCCACCACGCATTGCTCGACCGAGCGATCCGCCGGAAAAGCCCGCATCTTTTGTGCGAAGGCAGGCAGCAACTTGGCCAAGGCCTCCGTCACGCTGACGGCCTTTTGGCGCGCAGTCATCTCAAGGAAGCGCCCCCCGAGCAGGAAGAAAACGAACATGGTGACCGAGTCGAAATACACCTCGCCAGCCTGGACAAAGGTTGCCCAGCAACTCGCCAGAAAGGCCGCCCCAACGCCAAGCGCTACCGGCACATCCATACCGACCCGACGCAGCTTGATATCCCGCCAGGCATTTTTGAAGAAAGGTGCCGACGAGTAAAAAACGACCGGCAAGGTCAACAGCAAACTGGCCCAGCGCATCAGACTCTCAATATCGGGCGCCATGTCGCCGTCGGCGATGTATACCGGGTAGGCATACATCATCACCTGCATCATTCCAAAACCAGCTACCCATAGACGCCACAGTGCGTCACGACGCTCCTTGCGTGAAATCTCCTCGTTCTTCGCGGCATCGTAGGGATACGCGCGATAACCAATGGCCGCGATGGCCGCCAGGATATCGGATAGCTTGATGCGCGACTCATCCCAGCGAACCCGGGCACGGCGCGTCGCATAATTGATATCGACCGCAGTCACGCCGGGCAATCGGCCAACATGCTGCTCGTTCAACCAGATGCAGGCCGCACAGGTAATCCCCTCGAGCAGCAGCGATGCCTCACGTTCACTCTCACCCAATTCCTTGACAAAGCTCTTCTGAAATTCGGCGTGATCGTACAAGGCCAGTTGATCCAGAACGGCCGGCATGGCCTCGCGCGGCGACTCCGGTAGCGCATCACGGCTCCGGTAATAGTCCTCCAGGCCATTGTCGACAATCGACTGCGCCACCGCCTGGCAACCATAGCAACAGACCGACCTCGCCTCCCCCGTTATCCTGACCGACAACTCGACATCATCGGGAATGGGTAGGCCGCAGTGGTAGCACGAACTCAGGGACATAAAAACCAAAAAAGGCACCGAAGTGCCTTTCGAATCAAGGGCGGAGCCGCAGTATAGATTATTTGGCGCCCATCCGGATGGCGCCATCCAGGCGAATGACCTCTCCATTGAGATAAGCATTCTCCGCAATATGCTTGACCAGTGCAGCGTACTCCGCCGGCTTTCCCATGCGTGTTGGGAACGGAACCATCTTGTTCAGCGCATCCTGCACCTCGGCCGGCATGCCGAGCAGCATCGGTGTCTCCATGATCCCCGGAGCAATGGTCAGGCAGCGAATGCCGCTGCGCGCTAACTCTCGCGCCACCGGCAGGGTCAATGCCACGATGCCGCCCTTGGAAGCCGCATAGGCAGCCTGTCCAAGCTGCCCCTCGAATGCCGCGACAGATGCCGTATTGATGATCACCCCACGCTCAGCGCCAGCATCCGGCTCGTTCCTGAGCATCGCTTCGGCGGCAAGGCGGAGCATGTTGAAGGTACCCACCAAATTGATGTTGATGGTGCGCGCGAAGCTCTCCAACTTGTGCGGACCTTCCTTGCCAACGACCTTTTCAGCCGGAGCCACGCCAGCGCAGTTCACCAGGCCATGCAGGGCACCGAATTTTGTGACGGCGGCATTCACCGCGCTAACCGCGGAAGCCTCGCTGGCCACATCGGTCTCGACGAACATGGCATTGGCGCCAAGCTCACCCGCCAGCTTTTGGCCGGCCTCGCGATTAAGGTCGGCCAGAACCACTTTGGCTCCAGCCTCAATCAACGCCACCGCTGTCGCCGCGCCCAGCCCCGAACCGCCACCTGTGACCAGAAAAACCTTGTCCTTGATCTGCATTTGCCGCTCTCCTCTGTGTTACCGGCCGTTATCCCAGACGGTACCGTATGGTAAAGACAACATATTACTCCGGGATCAACGAAAGAAAAATCCCCGCACCGGGTCCGATGCTATGATTGACAAGTGATCACCTGCAGTCCGCTTTCCGACCATGCCTGATCGTCCCACCGTCCGCAGCCACCACGCCGTCGTACTGGTCATCGACCCATCGCTGGCGGATCGCGCCCAGATTTGCGAGTGCCTGAACCAACTGCCGGACATCAAGGTCATCGCCGCAGGAGAGGCCGAGCAGGCACTCCAGATCGTTCGCGAGGCCAGGCCGAGCATGGTCCTGCTCGACAGCGCACAGAAAGGCATCGACGGAATATCGCTGACACGCGCCATCCGCAATTGGGAACAGGCTGGCGGTAGCGCAGCCTATGCCCCTTGGACGCCGATCGTATTTCTGTCGTCCGTAAACGACGAAAATCTTCTCGCGCAAGGGATTCTGGCCGGTGGCGACGATTTCATTTGCAAGCCCGTCTCGGAAGTCGTACTGCTCGCCAAGGTGCGCGCCATGCTGCGTATCGCGGCACGCCAACGCGAGATTTGCGACGTCCATCGCCAACTCAAGGACATCGCAACCCTGGACAGCCTGACCGGGATTCCCAACCGGCGCTACTTCGACGACACGCTGGCTGCCGAATGGAAGCGCTGCCTGCGTACGGAAACACCGCTCAGCATCATCCTCAGCGACGTCGACTTCTTCAAGCAGTTCAACGACATCTACGGACATCAAGCCGGCGACGCATGCCTCAAGGCAGTCGCCAGCACGCTGAGTGAATCGCTTTTCCGGGTGGAAGACAGCGTCGCCCGTTACGGCGGCGAGGAGTTTGTCGCCATCCTGCCCGGAACGGATGCCGATGGCGCCTATGCGGTGGCCGAGCGCATGCGGCAATCGGCCCGCGAGCTCTGCATCCCGCACGAACGCGGAATTGGCGGCCAGCTGTCTTGCAGCTTCGGGGTCGCCAGCACTCATCCACGCGCTGACAAGGCCCCGCAGCAACTCCTGCGCTTTGCCGACGCCGGGCTATACGCCGCAAAGCGCGGCGGACGAAACCGCGTCGAAATCAACAGCGACACGGCTAGCTACGCCTAACCCCTCCCAGCACATGGAAGGGGCACTCTCAATAGCGGAGTTTATTCGGCCGGCTTGCTGGCCGGCTTGCGCCCCGGAGCGGGCTTGGGGAAGTAGCCAAAAATACGGCACTGAATCGCCTCAACAGGCTTGCCGTTCTTGAAGCTGGTCACGCTGCACATCGAGATTTCCTGTTGCGCGGAAAGCTCGGAAAGCGCCACGCGCACTTCCTCAAGGGGAATCTTGATCGCATTTGCGATTTCGAGGTCGAGCAACTGCCCGTGCTTTTTCAAATGATCAAGAACCTTGGGAGTAGTCATCGCCAATCCTTTACTTCGTTTGTTGCATGGCGCCACCGGGTATCTCAATAGGGGCAGGAGCCCCGGTGAGACAAACCGGAAACGGCTGAACCACACGGATGAACGCAAAAAGGCCAACTCCGCGCGGAGTTAGCCCAAGTGCATGGAATTACTGGTGCCGTTGAAGTGAATCGAACACTCGACCTACTGATTACGAATCAGTTGCTCTACCAACTGAGCTACAACGGCACGCTTACCAAAAGCCTCGGAATATCAGGCTTTCGCCGCTTCCGAAAAAGCAGAGCGTAGAATTATAGCTTTTTCGCCCACGTTCAGGCAACGTCACCAACCCATGAATCTGCTTCGCGCGCTGGCCACGGTCAGCGGAATGACCTTGTTGTCGAGAATTCTCGGCTTTGTTCGCGACTTCGTCATCGCGCGCGCCTTCGGCGCCGGGCTGGCCACCGACGCGTTTTTTGTCGCCTTCAAGTTACCAAACCTCCTTCGCCGCATGTTCGCCGAAGGGGCTTTCTCACAGGCCTTTGTCCCCATCCTGGGAGAGTACAAAAACAAGCGCAGCATTGACGACACTCGCACACTGGTCGATCACGTCGCCAGCCTGCTATCGATGCTGCTGTTCGCCATCACTGCCCTCGGCATTGCCACCGCTCCGCTACTGGTCTGGCTCTCCGCTCCTGGCTTCAGCTCCGACGCCGGCAAGTTCGAACTGACCGTCACGCTGACTCGCATCTGCTTTCCCTACATATTCTTCATGTCGCTGGTGGCGCTGGCCGGCGGGCTACTCAACAGCTGGAGCCGATTCGCCCTGCCTGCCTTCACCCCCGTGCTGCTGAACCTTTCGTTCATTGCCATGGCGCTGTTCGCGGCCCCTTATTTCGACCCGCCCGTCTTGGCGCTGGCCTGGGCCGTCTTCATCGGCGGCCTATTGCAACTGGCGATCCAGATTCCGGCTCTGCGCAAGATCGCCATGCTGCCGCGACCAACGCTGAATTGGCGCGCCGCATGGGCCGACCCCGGCGTACGCCGCATTGCCACACTAATGGGACCAGCCCTGATCGGCGTTTCGGTCTCCCAAGTCAGCCTACTGATCAATACGATCTTTGCCTCGTTCCTGAAAACCGGTAGCGTCTCCTGGCTCTATTATGCCGACCGCCTAATGGAGTTCCCTTCCGGCATGCTGGGCGCTGCGCTCGGTACAATCCTGCTCCCCTCGCTGTCTCGTTACCACGCCAGCGCAAACCATGTCGAATACTCCCGCCTGCTCGACTGGGGGCTGCGCCTAACCTTGTTGCTAGCCGCTCCGGCCGCCGTCGGGCTGGCCATCCTCGCTGTGCCGCTGATCGCGACGCTGTTCTTCCATGGCGCCTTTTCCCCCGAGGACGTCTTCCGCACCCGCGAAGCCCTGGTTGCCTATACCGTCGGCCTGACCGGCCTGATTCTCGTGAAGGTCCTGGCACCGGGCTTCTACGCCCAGCAAAACGTCAAAACCCCGGTACGCATTGCGCTGATCTCGCTCACCGCCACACAGATCATGAATATTGCCTTCATCGGCTGGATCGGCCACGCCGGGCTAGCCCTCTCAATCGGGCTGGCCGCCTGCCTCAACGCCGGCATGCTCTATCGCGGCCTGCGCCGACTCGATATCTACCACCCCCAGCCGGGCTGGATGGGATTTCTGCTCAAGCTGACAGGAGCGCTGGCCGTCATGGCTACCGTACTCTGGTTCGCCATGGGCACCGAGACCGGCTGGCTGGATGCCTCCTTTGCAACCAGAGGCCTCCGTCTCGCCTGGCTGGTGCCGCTTGGCTGCGGCGCTTATTTCGCTACACTATGGCTTCTCGGCTTCCGGCTTCGCGACTTCAAAAGACGCACAGCCGCCTAAACAGGAGACTACACCGATGAAACTGAGCAGCACCAGTTTTGCAGATGGCCAGAAAATCCCCGGCGACTTCGCCTTCTGTACGCCCGACCCCGCGCACCATGTCTGCCTCGGCCGCAACGCCAACCCGCAACTGGCCTGGAGCGAGCCGCCCACCGGCACCCGGTCGTACGCAGTGATCTGTCACGATCCCGACGTGCCGAGCCAGGGAGACGACGTCAACCAGGAAGGGCGCACCGTTCCGGCCGCGTTGCCACGCGTTGATTTCTTCCACTGGGTTCTGGTCGATCTTCCCGCCTCGCTCACCTCCTTAAAGGAAGGCGAGTTCAGCAACAAGGTCATCCCGCGCGGCAAACCGGGCCCCCTCGCCGCCCATGGCGCCCGCCAGGGAATCAACAACTATACCGACTGGTTTGCCGGCGACAACGACATGCGCGGCGACTACTACGGTTACGACGGCCCGTGCCCGCCATGGAACGATGAAATCGTTCATCGCTACGTCTTTACCGTCTACGCCCTGGACGTGGAAAAACTCCCCGTCGATGGCCGGTTCGGCGGCCCGGAAGTGCGCGCCGCCATGCGGGGACACATCCTTGCTGAAGCCAGCCTGACCGGTACCTACACCCTGAATCCGACGCTGGCTTAACAAGCTTCGCCGGAAATGCAAAAGGCCATGCAGAAATGCATGGCCTTTGTTGTCTTATGACCACCGGCCGAAAGCCGGCAGCCTCATCGCGCATCAGCGCACAGGTTTGCAGCCGCCGACCGTATTGCCAACGCAAGGCACCGAGCTTTCGCGGTTGATCAGCCACTTGCCACCGACACGGATCATCTCCAGCGACTTCTGCGTCGTATCGCGGAAAGCATTCGAACTGTAGACCTGACGGAACTCGGCGAAGGCACGATCGTTGCCATCCATGCGGATCTTCAGATCCTGAATCTCGACGCTGATATCGGCACGCGTTGAAATACGGCTACGACGGAGTTGCGCCCAATCTTCACGGGACAACCCGCCATCCGGCGTGAAGCTCGGTGCGTAGAAGCTCGAATAAGCCGAGTAATCACGTGCCGACCAAGCCGCAGCCCAGGATCTGACCCGACCTTCAACCTCGACATCAGGGCCGGCAGTCACCGCAGGAAGGGGCGCAGGAGCGACCGGCGGACGCACCGCATTCATCGCGGCAGCCCGGGCATCGAGCGCCTCGCGATCGGTGATATCCAGCGCGATCGGATCAGTCGGACAGAGCTGCGCAGGGTCGACGTCAGCCAGCTCCCCGGCTTCCGGCGTCCTGGCGTCGAGACGTTGCAGCCCCAGGTACTGCAGCAGCGTCCCCATGCCGGCATAAGTCCGCAAATAAGCCAAGGTCAGATCACTATCGGCGTTGACAGCGGAACGACGCGCCGACAACAGTTCGTTTTCGGTATCGAGAAGGTCCAGCAGGGTACGCTGGCCGACATTGAACTGGTCGCGATAGGCATCGCGTGTTTTTTCGAGCATCGACACCTGGCGGGCATGGTGGGCCGATTGCTCCTTCAGGCGCAGAACATCGTTGTAGGCAATCAACAGGGTCTGGCGGGTATCGCGACAAGCCTTCTCACGCATGTCGAAAGCCAGATTTTTCTTTTCGATGGTCTGCTTTTCGCGGGCGCGATCAGAACCGCCATTGAACAGGTTCCAGCTGACCACCAGTTCGGCCACGTTGTAGTCACGCTGACCGATATCGCCGAGATAATTGCGAGTCTGGTCGGTGCGCGCCCGGAAATCGAGCTTGGGCGAATAGGCAGCACGACGCGCATCGATTTCATACTGACTGGCTTCGATGTTTTCGCTGGCCGCCAGCAAGGCCGGGTTGTTGCGCAGCAAGGTGTCGAGCGCGGCTTTCGCCTGCCCCGGGAAGGCACCGTTCACCTGCGTCGGCGCAATGATCGTACCGCTCGGCTGGGCACCAACGAGGCGCTGGTAGCGCGCCGACACATCGTGCAAATTGGCGTTTTCGGTCACCAGATTGATTTCGGCCAGCGCCAGACGGCTACCCGCCTGCTCAAAGTCAACGCGACGCCCAACGCCGCTCTGCACACGACGTTGAATCTGTTCATGAGTTGCCTTGTGCTGGACATAGTTGTCCTTGGCAAGATCGACGAGATGCCGGTAGCGGAGAACGTCAAGGTAGGTGCGAGACGCTTCGAGCGCCACGTTTTCCGATGCGTCGAGCAACTCGTAATAGCGAACCAGCCTGGCCTTGTCGAGTCGACGCACCTCGCTGCGTGTCGCAAAACCGTCGAACAGCATCTGGTTCAGACTGAGCACATAGCCAGTGCGGTTGTAGTCTCGCTCGGCCGCCGACGGCGTACGTAGGCTTTCCCGCCCGCTGCCGGCCGTCAGATCAATACGCGGAAAATAACCGCCACGGGCCACGCCGATTTCCTCTTCGGCAGCCCGATAGTTGTGCCACTTGGAAGTAACTTCCGGGCTGTTGATGACGGCACGCTGCGCGACATCCTTCAGCGTCGCCTGAACAGGTACGGAGGAAGAGGAAACCTGAGCAATCGCCGGTATGGCAGAAAGCGTGCAGAGGACGGCAATGGCTTTATTGTTCATGGGAGGCAACCAGAAAGTTGAAGCTTGAAGCCGAGCATGGCGCAATCGACCAAGGTAAAAACAAGCTTGAAACGATCACCACTCGGCCTTAATGCCCACAATTATAGGTAGCACATCCTATGTGATTGTAAGAATTCGTAAAACCAACCGAGAAATAAATCACACACCAGCCAAGATTTTGAGTCTTCGGCACCTTGAGCGCCGGCAAAAAGTCGCACCAGAAGAGACAAATTCGGGTTATCGCCCCCTCTCCCCCATGGCCGCGACCTAGATAACACTAATACCAAGCATCGGCAAAAAAAAACAAAAAACCCACAATCACCCAAAAAACAACACAAAACCAACCTTTGAACAAGCCTTAACAAAAACGCAACAAACTGAATAAAAACACTTATTTCAATGACAAATGAATTTTAATTTAAGTGTGAAAATCAAATTTTTTCACATTATCTACCCCCCTCCCGGCACCCAGGGGACAAATAACGTACTTATGCGAAATGCCGGACAGGCAACCAAGAACAGGGGAAAAGCCTTTCCCCACGCAACCCGGCTTAATGAACAGGCCATCAGCCTAAGCGCAGCGCTCGAACTTTCCGGTATAGCGTCCGCTGACTGATCCCCAAACGTTCGGCCAGGCCGGCCGTGCCATGCTCCGGCCGCGACTTGAGCCAAGCGAGATAACGACGCTCCAGTTCCGCAAGGGGAAGCACTTCGTCGACCACGAAATCACCTTCTGCCGAAACGGCCTGGGTGGGCTGCTCGTCAGCCAGTTCAGTCAGATGCGAACGATCGATCACGTCGCCATCGGCAAGCAAGCTGGCCCGCTCGATCAAATTTCGCAGTTCGCGGATATTGCCCGAAAACCGTCGCCCCGACAGCCAAGCCAGGGCTTCCGCCGAGATACGCCGGCCGGCGCGTCTATCGACGCGCTCGAGCAGCGATTCGGCAAGCAGCGGGATGTCGTCGCTACGCTCGTGCAACGCCGGCGTGCGAATCGGAAAGGTGTTGATCCGGAAATACAGGTCGCGGCGAAAGCTCTCGGCCTGCACCATGGCGTGCAAATCGCGATGCGTGGCCGTCACCAGCCGGAAATCCACGGGCAACCAGTCCACTCCACCGACCCGGCGATACGTCCCGGTTTCCAGCAAACGCAGCAACTTGACCTGGAGCGCCAGCGGCAATTCGCCGATCTCGTCGAGAAACAAGGTGCCTCCGGACGCGGCCTCGACCAACCCCTGCTTGCGCGTCATCGCCCCCGTGAATGCGCCCTTCTCGTAACCAAACAACTCGCTCTCGAACAGCGTTTCCGTCATGCCGGCGCAATCGACCGCCACGAACGGTCCATCCTCGCGCACACTGGCTTCGTGAATGGCGCGCGCCACCAGTTCCTTGCCGGTCCCCGTTTCGCCAAGCAACAGGACTGCCGCATTCGAATTGGCGACTCGCAGGATTTTTTCGAGCATCCCGACAAAAGCCGGCGAGCGCCCGACGAGTCCCTGCGCGGCTGCCCGGCTGCTGGCCTGGCGCACGACCCGCATGGTCTCGACAAAATAGACGATACGCCCCAGAGCATCGCGGATCGGCGTCGTTTCGACGGCGACATGCTCCTCGCCGCGCGGCGTGTGATGCAGGTGCAGGACGCGCTGCGCCCCCCCGCTCTCCATACTCAGCCGGAGCGGACAGGACTCCCCGGCTTGATCGCAAGGGACGTCGAAATGGTGCGATACCTCGTAGCAAAAGCGACCGGGCAACGCCTTGCCCACACCGAATTCGCGCATGTACGCCGCGTTTGCAGCAACGATCCGGTAATCGGTACCCATCACGATACGTGGCTCCGGCAGGCCGTCGAGAAAGGAAATGAGTTCACTCAGCACAGGATCAGTCATGTCAATTTTGTCACCAATGTCAGCCAACGATGACATTATTGTCACAAGCCACCCTGCCAACACAAGTACCACGCTCTCGAGCAACGACAGGGCATTGATTTAATGGAACTTAGCAAAGCCAATGGCGACAGGCATGCATCTTGATAAGAAGCCCGGCGGAAACCGGCGAAAGGCTGCACCCGACGCGCTCCTCAGCACGCGCAAGGACAACCATGGGCGGCATCGAAAATCCAACTGGCGGCATATCCCCCTTAGTTCGCCCCGCAGGCAAGCTTGATGCGGCCAGTTGGCTCCGATATCGCCCATCCCGGTTTCCACCCCGATTCATAACCAGCCCCACGCCAAACGAGGACCGATGAGCCAGCCCGAAGCCACCACGCAACCGGAGAACGTTGTCAAAGTCTCCTTTTACGAAAAGCGCAAGAAGATATTCGCCAAGGGCATCCGAGGCTATTTCGACAACTGGCGGATCGCCCTCGTCCTCCTCACCCAGGCCATCTTCTACGGCGGCCTGTGGCTGGAATGGAACGGACGACAGGCCATCCTGCTGCACCTGGTCGAGCGCAAGTTCTATATCTTCGGCGTCGTTTTCTGGCCGCAGGACGTGATCTACCTCGCCGCCCTGCTGATCGTTTCGGCCTACGCCCTGTTTCTCGTCACCGCCATCGCCGGACGCCTGTTCTGCGGCTACGCCTGCCCGCAAACGGTCTACACCGAACTTTTCATGTGGATCGAAAACTGGATCGAAGGCGACCGCAACGCCCGCATCAAACTCGACAAGGCCCCGCTCGACGCGCGCAAGCTGAGAATCCGGGGGATCAAGCACGCGCTTTGGCTGCTGCTCTCTCTGTGGACGGGCTTCACGCTGGTCGGCTATTTCACGCCAGTCAGCGAACTGATCAACAACGTGCGGACCGGCAACCTCGGCCCGTGGGAAACCTTCTGGATCTTCTTCTACGGCGGCTTCACCTACCTGATGGCCGGCTTCATGCGCGAACAGGTCTGCAAGTACATGTGCCCCTACGCCCGCTTCCAGAGCGTGATGTTCGACCCGGATACGCTGATCATCACCTACGACCCGGAACGCGGCGAAACGCGCGGGGCGCGCAAGAAGGGTGTCGACGCCAAGGCTGCGGGGCTGGGGGACTGCGTGGACTGCGGCCTATGCGTCCAGGTCTGCCCGACCGGCATCGACATCCGCAACGGCCTGCAGTACGAGTGCATCGGCTGCGCCGCCTGCATCGACGTCTGCGACCAGGTGATGGACAAAACCGGCCAGCCGCGCGGCCTGGTGCGTTACTCGACCGAAAACGCGATGTCGCAGCACCTCGACCGCAAGGCCATCCTGGCCCATATCGTTCGCCCGCGCATCCTGCTGTACTCGGCCATCCTGGCGATCATTCTCGGCGCCTGCGCCTGGTTCCTGGCGAACCGGATTCCGCTCAAGGTGGACATCATCCGCGACCGTTCGATACTGGCCCGCGAAGCCGACGACGGCCGCATCGAAAACGTCTACATGCTGCAGATCATGAACACCGAGGAGCGCCCCCACCGCTACCGCATCAGCGTAGACGGCCTGCCCGGCGCCGAGATTGCCGGAAATCCGGAGGTCGACGCCGCAGCGGCCGGGCTGACCTCACATAACACCATCGTCCGCGTGCCGCCCGATGCCGGCAAGGTCGGCTCCAACCCCATTCACTTCGATATCGTCGCCGTCGACAACCCCGACATCAAGGTCCGGGAAAAAGCTGCTTTCCTCCTGCCCCAGTAGCACCGAGGCAGACTCCGCTTGGGCGGGAGGCGATCTCCCGCCCTTTTTTCGTCTCGCGAGAGCGCAACCATGCCTGGCGCAAACGCCACAGCACAACGCCTTCTTCGGCGATATACTGAAAAAAATAACCGGAGACAACGCCCTCACCGGGATCGATGCGCATGGACACGATCTTCCTGCTCGCTGTCGTCACTGTCGTCGTCGTGTTGGTGTTCGACTACACCAACGGCTTCCACGACGCCGCCAACATCGTCGCCACGGTCATCGCATCGCGTGCGATGACGCCGGCCCAGGCGGTAATCATCGTCGGCGTCTTCGAATTTCTCGGCCCCTTGCTGGGCGGCACCGCCGTCGCCAACACCATCGGCAAGTTCGTCGTCCTTGACGGCGTTCTCCCCATCCTCTCCCTTTCCATCCTGCTGTGCGGGCTGATCGGCGCCATCACCTGGAATCTCGCCACCTGGTACTTCGGCATCCCGTCGTCGTCGTCGCACGCGCTGGTCGGCGGGCTGATCGGCGCCATCGTCGTTTCGGTGGGTGCCGACCATGTCCTCTGGGGCTTTGGCGAACTGGCCGCCGGACACCTGACCGGCATCGTCAAGGTACTCGCCGCCCTGATCCTGTCGCCGCTGATCGGCTTCTGGGTCGGTTTCCTCATCCACCGCCTGCTCCACGCCCTGCTCATGGCCGCCAACCCGGCCGCCAACGCCCGCCTGCGCGGCCTGCAGTTCGTCACCGCGGCCGGCCTGGCCTTCTCGCATGGCGCCAACGACGCCCAGAAGAGCATGGGCATCCTGACCCTGGTCCTCGTGCTCGGCGGCTTCATCCCGTCGTTCGAAGTCCCCTTCTGGGTCATGCTCGCCTGCGCCTCGGCGATTACCCTCGGCATCCTCTCCGGCGGCTGGCGCATCGTCCGTACACTGGGCTTCGCCATTTATCGCGTGCGCCCCATCCACGCCCTCGGTTCGCAACTGACCTCGGCAGCCGTCATCATGGCCGCCTCGGCTGTCGGGGCACCGGTATCGACCACCCATGTCGTCGCCACCTCGATCATGGGGATAGGCGCCTCGGAACGCCCACGTGCCGTGCGCTGGGCCAAGGCAAAGGACATCGCCACCACCTGGCTGATCACCATTCCCGGCGCGGCCATTGTCGCCATTCAGGCCTACGCGCTGGTTCATCTCTTTCTCGGAGGCACGCCATGAGCGATGAAAAACGACAATCGATCGTCAGCCGCCTGTTCGAACGGGTCTTTCCGAAAATGCCCGATTTTTTCAGCCTGCTCGCCGAGCAATGCCAAAACGTCGCCCAGACCGCCGGGCGCCTGGTCGAATTCATGGAAACAGGGGACCCCGCCGTCGGCCAGAGCATTCGCCAGGATGAGCACGACGCCGATCGCATCAAGATACGCAACCTGCACACGCTGAATGAGGCCTTCTCGACGCCGATCGACCGCGAGGACATCTACCGCGCGATCGTCGATCTCGACGAAATCGTCAATTACTGCAAGAGCACGGTCAGCGAGATGGAGGTTCTCGGCCTCGCCCCCGACAAGCACTGCCTGGAAATGGCCATGCACATCAAGCTGGGCACCGACGCGCTGGTCCAGGGCTACTCCCGATTGGCGAAGGCCCCCCAGGCCGCTGCAGCCGATGCCGACACTGCGCGCAAGGCCGAACGCAGGGTGGAAAAGAACTACCGCCGCGCCATCTCCGAACTGTTCGTCGGCGACGACTACATCCACATGTTCAAGCGCCGCGAAATCTACCGGCATCTTTCCAACGCCGCCGATCGCATGGCCAACTGTGCCAATACCCTGCACGACATCGTGGTCAAGATGTGCTGACGACCGTTAAAAGGAACACGGAAAAAGACATGGAAGGCCTCCTACAATAGCACCTGCAAAGACGGGGCAGAGGGGAATTGGGGCATGGAAAAGGAACAAAAGGCACGCGCGACGAGCGACCGTCGCGACGACGATTGCGGGCCGCCCAGCGGCTGGAAGGAACGTCGGCGAACGCCCGAACGACGCATTCCGTCCGTCGAGGAAACCGACATGACGGAAGCTGAATGGATCAGCTACTTCGGCGCAAAGGAATCCGCCCCGGCGCCATCCGCCGAGGCCCATGAAATCGCCGCCGAAATACTCGGCAAGGCACGCCGCTGAAGCCCTCCCCATGCTGCAAGCACTTGCACGCCTGCTCCTCGGAGCGCTCGGCTGGCGCCTGATCGAGCCGATGGAACGTCCGAGCAGGATGCTGATCCTGGCCTACCCCCACACCTCCAACTGGGATGCGCTGTATGCCCTGCTCACCGGCCTGTGCCTCGGGTTACGCGCCAACTGGGCGGCCAAGGACAGCCTGTTTCGCTGGCCCCTGGGCGGCATTTTGAAGAAGCTGGGCGGCATTCCCGTCAATCGGCGGCAGCGCACCGGCTTTGTCGAGCAGATGACCGAACGCTTTGCCGGCGATGTGCATTGCGCGCTGATCATGGCCCCGGAAGGCACCCGCCGCCGGACGGACGGCTGGAAAAGCGGCTTCTACCGGATCGCACTGGCCTCCCAGGTTCCCGTCGCCCTCGGTTTTGTCGACTACGCACGGCGCGAAGCCGGCATACTCGCCTACATTACCCTGAGCGGCGATCCGGTCGCCGATATCGCCACGCTGGCCAAGCATTACGCCGGCCGCTCGGGCAAGCACCCCGAGCTCGCCTCGCCGGTGTGCTGGCTGGACTAGCGCCTACTCGGCAACGAGTTCCACCGCTTCGCCGGCGAACTGAACCGCCTGCCCCGGCCGCAGCTTCGCCCGCTTGCGCGTATCGACCGTTCCGTCGACCTTGACTCGCCCTTCAGCAATGGCCGCGTGAGCGGCGCCACCGGATTCGCACAGGCCGGTGGCTTTGAGCAGTTGGTCGAGCTGGATAAATTCGCCGCGTACGGCAAAACGGATGGTCATGACGAGGTTCCGATCAGGATCAGATGTACGCGGCAAGGCCCGTGGGCGCCGAGGACGATGGTTTGTTCGATGTCGCCGGTCCGCGACGGGCCGGAAACGAAGTTGATGGCCCGCGGGATCTCGCCCCGCTCGGCCCGCAGCAGGGCAAAGGCGTCTTCCATCGTGGCAACGACGCGAGACGCGTCGACCAGCGCAATGTGGGTTTCCGGCAGCAGGCTGACCGTGGCCGGAGAGTCCGGCGCGGAGAGCAGCATCAGCGTCCCCGTTTCGGCCACCGCGCAAAAGCAGGCAGTTACGCCAACCCGGTCGGCATCTGCCGCCGCACGTGCCGTGCCCCGTACGCCGTGAGCGATCCAGTTCAGGGCAGCAACATCCGGGGTCATGACGACCTCCGTACCCAGATTCTGCGCGGCGAGGTAGCGCGCCACGGCAGCCGGCACCGCGCCACGATCGGCAACCGCCTCGACGGT
The DNA here is from genome assembly GCF_051122455.1 of Dechloromonas sp. ARDL1. Taxonomy (NCBI): domain Bacteria; kingdom Pseudomonadati; phylum Pseudomonadota; class Betaproteobacteria; order Rhodocyclales; family Azonexaceae; genus Dechloromonas; species Dechloromonas sp. ARDL1. The sequence goes on along the minus strand of NZ_CP168939.1, from coordinate 140,550 downwards.
GCTGGACAGGCTTTCCGCCTTGTTCCGGAAACGTTCGAGCAAGTCGCCCGCCAGAGCGGGCTGCGGCCCTCGCGTTCGCGCCGTCAGCCAGGCTTGCGCGTCGATCTTGCGCTGGGCAAAGTCGCCCTTGCCGACGCCCTTGCGGACACGCCCGAGAATTTCGTCCCTGGCCGTCATGCCACCCGGTTCCTCGGTGATCCCGCCGCGAAGGCTTCGATATTGTCGATGAGCTGATCGGCCAGCGCCTGCATGGCCGGTCGGCTGGACCATGCCACATGCGGCGTCAGCAGGAAGTTGGGCAAGGCCAGCAGCGCCGGATCGACCAAGGGATGATCGTCGGCCGGCGGCTCGGCGGTGAGCACGTCGAACCCGGCGCCGCCTATCCATCCTTCCCGCAGCGCACGCGCCAGTGCCGCTTCATCGACAATGCCACCACGCGCCGTATTGATGAGCAGCGCCGAAGGGCGCATGGCCCGCAGCTCGGCCTCACCGATCAGCCCCCGCGTCTCGGGCGTCAGCGGGCAATGCAGGCTGATCGCATCGGCCTGCGCCAGCACTTCTTCGAAGGCCGTATAGCCGGCGCGAACGCTGGCAGCCCCCTTGCGCTCGGCGAGCAGGACGCGCATCCCGAAAGCCTCGGCCAGGCGGGCGACGCCATGGCCGAGCGTGCCGCTGCCGATCAAACCCAAGGTCGCCCCATGCAGGTCGCGGATCGGGTGGTCAAACAGGCACCACTGGCCGGATTGTTGCCACCCTCCGGCAATCAGGGTCTCGCGCCAGGCGACGAGATTGCGGGAGAGTGCGAGCAGCAGCGACATGACATGCTCGGGCACGGTATGCACCGCATAGCCCCGGATATTCGAGACGACGATACCGCGCGCCTTGCACGCCTCCAGGTCGACGCAATTCGTGCCGGTCGCCGCGACGGCGATCATCTTCAGATCGGGCAAGCGCCCGATCGTCGCGGCGTCGAGCACCACCTTGTTGATGAGGGCCACATCCGCCCCCAGCAGGCGCACGACGACCTCCTCGGGGCGCGTCTTGCCGTACTCGACCCAGTCGTGGGCAAAGCCCGGACGACGCATGCCGGGAATGACGAAATCGCCTTCGAGCTGGACGATGCGCACGCTCAGGCCGCCTTCATCTCGAAGGCTTTGCCGACGGCCTCGGCCATCGCGCCTACTTGCGCCCCGAGCGTGGCATTGCCGCAATAGAGCAGGCGATCAACGGCGCTGGCACACAAGCCCTCGACGGCGGCGGAGTCCCCTTGCAACAGGTTCACCACGCCAGCCGGCCACTCCTCGCGAGCGGTCAGTTCGCACAGGGCAAACACCGCCGACGGCGCCTTGGGACTCGGCTTGACGACCAGCGTGGCACCCGCCATCAGGGCAGGCGCCATGACTTCGGCAAAGCCGGCCAGCGGGCGGCTGGCATCAAGCACGATGCCGAGCACGCCGGTCTGCCCGACCGTGGCCCCGCGCAGTGCAGCGACCGCCTCGCCGACTTCGGCCGTCGCCCGTGCTTCGTCGAAGCCGCACTCCTGGATCAGCAACTTGGCGAAATGACCGGCATAGCGATCGAGCCCTTGGGCGAGCCGCTCCAGGCAGACGCGGCGGGCCGGCATGCCCATCATCGCCCACTCCGGTTGCGCAGCCTGCGCGGCTTTCACGGCCTCAGCGGCCTCCTCGCCACCGCATAATGGCACACGCCGCAGCGCTTCACCGGTCGCCGGGTTGGTGACGGTAAAAAACGCCGGGGTGACGGTCAAAAAGGCGTGACCGTTAACCCACATGGGGATGGCCATCGGGCCGTCGGGGGCAAATTCCATGCTCAAGCTCGCTTTCTTGCTTTGTAGAGTTCGTTGAATGTTCGGCCGGAGGCGACCGGCAGATCGCGCCCGGCGGTCCACCCAGGCGCCAGGCCGAAGATACGGATACGGCCATCATCGCCGGCCAACCAGTTCAGGTAACGCACCGCACGGCGCATCACCCAGCCGTAGAGCGCGGGGCGGGCGGCCACCCACGCCCAGGCCTTGAGCGCCAGGCGCTCGGACCAAGGGCGCAAACCGCGCTCGACCTGTTCCTCGCGCAGTCGGTGCATCAGTTTGGGTAGCGGAATGCGCACCGGGCAAACGCTACCGCACTGGTTGCAGCCGGTGGAGGCGTGCGGCAGGTCGAGGGCGTTCTCGATTCCCGTGTAGAGCGGCGTCAGCACCGAGCCCATCGGGCCGGGGTAGACCCAGCCGTAGGCGTGGCCGCCGAGCGAAAAATACACCGGGCAATGATTCATGCAGGCGCCGCAGCGGATGCAGCGCAGCATGTCCTGATAGGCCGAGCCGAGCAGATTGGCGCGGCCATTGTCGACCAGGATGAATACCGTCTTTTCCGGGCCGTCCCGGTCGCCTTCCCGCTTCGTTCCGGTCAGTAGCGACACGTAGTTGGAAATGCTCTGGCCGGTCGCCGAGCGCGGCAGCAGGCGCATCAGCGTCGCGAAATCCTCCAGCGTCGGAATCACCTTCTCGATACCGGTGACCACCACATGCACCTTGGGCAGGGTCGTCACCATACGGCCGTTGCCCTCGTTGGTGACCAGCGCCGCCGTCCCGGTTTCGGCAATCAGGAAATTGGCGCCGGAAATGCCCATTTCCGCCGTCAAAAAGTGCTGGCGCAGCACTGCGCGCGCCTCGCGGGTCATGTCCGGGATGTCGGCCGAGGTGCGCGTTTCGATGGGACGGCCATGCTCGGCCGCAAACAGGGCCTCGACCTCTTCGATCGTCTTGTGCACCGCCGGCGCGATGATGTGTGACGGCGTTTCGCCAGCCAGCTGGACGATGTACTCGCCAAGATCGGTCTCCACCGGCCGGATGCCGGCAGCGGACAGCGCCTCGTTAAGGTGCGCCTCTTCAGAGAGCATGGACTTCGACTTGGTGGCCTTGGTCACACCGTGACGGCGGGCAATATCGACGACCAGCCGACCGACCTCCTCGCCATCGCGCGCCCACAGCACCTCGGCGCCGCTCGCTGTGGCCCGTTCCTCGAAAATATCGAGCCAGACATCGAGATCGGCCAGCGTCCGGTTGCGTATGCCCTCGCAAGCGCTGCGCAGGCTCTCGAATTCGAGGCCATCGTCGGCCAGCGCCGCGATGCCCTTGGCCCGCTTGCCGACAAACAAGGGCTTGGCTTTCTGCAAGGCCCGCTGCAGGACAGGATTACGCACCTTCTCGCCAGCCCGTGCCTGGAAATGCATGGCCTGCGAATGTTTTGCGGCAGCACTCACGCGTCGCCCCCGGCCAGCACCTCGGCGATGTGCAAAACGCGCGTCGTTTCGTCGCCGCGCCGACGCAGCCGGCCCTCGATATTCATCAGGCAGCCCAGATCGCCGCCGACGACGGCATCCGCCCCGGCGCCGGCAATCGCATCGCATTTGCGGTCGACAATCCGGGTCGATACATCACCAAATTTCACCGAAAAGGCACCGCCGAAGCCGCAGCATTCCTCGCAATCGCCCATCTCCTTGAGCGCCAGGCCCGGCACGCGCTGCAGCAAGTCGCGCGGCTGCCGCTTGATACCGAGACCGCGCAAACCCTTGCATGAATCGTGATAGGTCACGCTGCCGTCGAAAGCACCGGGGACGGCCGACACCTTGAGGACATCGACCAGAAAACTGGTCAGTTCATAAGCCCGCCCGGCGAGTGCCCGGGCGCGCGGCCCCCACTCCGGATCATTGGCAAAGAGTTGCGGATAAACATTACGCAACTGGTCGGCACACGAACCAGAGGGGATGACCACATAGTCGAAAGTCTCCAGCTCGACGACGGCCTTCTTCGCCAAGCCTTCGGCAGTGGCGCGCTCGCCCGCGCTCCAGGCCGGCTGGCCGCAGCAGGTTTGTCCTTCAGGAACAATCACTTCGCAGCCGGCTTCCTCAAGCAGGCGCAACGAGGCGAATCCGACCGACGGTCGCATGAGGTCGACCAGACAGGTGACGTAGAGAGCTAAGCGCATGCTAATATTGCGGCGCACAAGAAAAGTGAAGTGGCTAATGCTACTCAAACCACACCAATAAAGGAATCCAGTTGTCCGAAGCAGCCAACGGATCCGGCAAAGCCCCCGGATCCATCCAGGTCATCGAGCGCATGATGTCGTTGCTCGACGCGCTCGCCGCATCGCCCGATGCCGCCAGCCTGAAACATTTGGCACTCGCCACCGAACTCCACCCGTCGACAGCGCACCGCATTCTGGCAGCCATGACTGCCGCCCGCTTTGTCGAACGTCAAGACACCGGCTCTTACCGCCTCGGTATCCGCCTGCTCGAGCTGGGCAATATCGTCAAGTCGCGCATCAACGTCCGTGAGGTCGCCCTGCCTTACATGCAGGAATTGCATGAACGCATCGGCGAGGCGATCAATCTCGGCACCCGCCACGACGACGAAATCGTCTATCTCGAACGCACCTCATCGGGCCGCGCCCTGGTGCGCGTGGTCTATCTGGTCGGCGGCCGGGCACCGCTGCACCTGACTTCGCTGGGCAAGCTTTTCCTCGCCACCGACGGCCCCCAACGGGTTCGCGACTATGCCAAGCGCACCGGCCTGCCCGGCAAGACGCCGCACTCGCTGACCTCGCTGGCCGCGCTGGAAAAAGAACTCGACAAGGTCCGCCGTCATGGCATCGCCTACGACGACGAAGAAGCCGAACTCGGCCTGAAGTGCGTCGCTGCGCCAATCCACGACGACGAAGGTAGCATCGTTGCGGCACTCTCGGTGTCTGCGCCAGCCGACCGGCACGACCCGGACTGGGCGCTGCAGGTCAAGACCACGGCCGACGCCGTATCCCAGGCGCTCGGCTATACCGGCTTGCGCAAGTAAGTTCGTAGCCGCTCCGACATGAAAAAGGCCGCTTGCAAGCGGCCTTTTTGCTAACTAGAGGCCAATCAGGCCTTGCGGCGATCCGCCGCCAGCGACGCGCTTTCCATCCAGCGCTTGATCCGTTGTGCGTCACCGACGCGGGTCATCTTGCCGACCGAATCGAGCAGCACGATGACGACCGGTTTGTCGGCGACACGTGCCTGCATGACCAGACAGCGGCCAGCCTCGGAAATATAACCGGTCTTGGAAACGCCAATCTCCCAGTTGTCGCTGCGTACCAGCGCATTGGTATTGTGGAAATCGCGAATGCGGCCATTCAGCTCGACCTTGGCTTCGGCAGTCGTCGAATACTGACGAATTTCCGGATAGCGCGCAGCAGCGGCAACCATGCGCGCCAAGTCATGCGCTGTCGACACATTATTGCTCGACAGGCCAGTCGGCTCCTCGAAGCGCGAGTGGTACATGCCCAAGGCATGGGATTTCTTGTTCATGGCCTGCACGAAGGCAGGCAATCCGCCAGGATAGTGGCGGCCCAGCGCATTGGCGGCGCGGTTTTCCGACGACATCAAGGCCAGCAGCATGGCCGCTTCACGGGTCATCGTGGTTCCCACCGGTAGGCGCGAACGCGTTCCCTTCAGGCCATCGACATCCTCTTCGCTGATGGAGATAACCTCCTGCAGGTCGAGTTTGGCATCGAGCACGACCATGGCCGTCATCAATTTGGAAATCGACGCGATGGGAACCACGGCATCGGGCTGCTTTTCGATCAGCGGTTGACCGCTGGTCTGATCAATCACCAGCGCGGAAGCTGAATACAACGCCAGGCGACGCGGATCGACATCCAGTTCGGACATCGCAACATGGCGAACCGGCTTGGCCTGAGGTTTGGAGGCGAGCGAAGCCGACTTGCCCGAGGGTTTTGCCGCCCCCGCAACCGCCTGCCGTTTCGAGGAGTTGGCTGAAACCGCCTGGCTTTGCGCGGCCTTGCCCGCTGATTTGGACAGCGACCTACCGGTGGACTTGCCGGTTGAAGCAGCCGCCACAGGCGCTTTCTTGGCTGCCTTTTTCTGGGCGCCCTGTTCGACCTTCTTGGTCTGCGCCGCAAGAACGGGGGCTTGCACGCACAACCCCAGGACAGCGCCGACCAGCAAGGCAGATTTCAATTTTCGCATCATTCAACATCCCCTGCCAATTGCGGCAATTTTACCCCAGTTTAGCAGGAGACGAAGAATTTTCAATAAAAATAAATAGATACAAAAACAAATTAAAGCAATAACTTACCCCGCATCAACCACAGTCAGGGCCGTCATATTTACAATTCGACGCACTGTGGCGGTCGGCGTCAATATGTTCACCGGTTTTGCGGCGCCGAGCAGGATGGGGCCTACAGTCAGGTTGTCACCGGCAGCCACCTTGAGCAGGTTGAACGAGATGTTGGCGGCATCGAGCGTCGGCATCACCAGCAGGTTGGCCTGCCCCTTGAGGCGGGAGTTCGGGAAGGCCTTCAGGCGAATCTGCTCGTCGAGCGCCGCATCGCCGTGCATTTCGCCCTCGACTTCCAATTCCGGAGCGCGCTGATTGAGTTGCGACAGCACCTCGCGCATCTTCAACGACGTCGGCGTATCCTCGGTACCGAAGGTCGAATGCGACAGCAGGGCCACCTTGGGCGTGATGCCGAAATTGCGGATTTCCTCGGCCGCCAGCAGCGTCATCTCAGCCAACTGATCGGCGCTCGGGTCGTAGTTCACGTAGGTGTCGCCGATGAATACCGTGCGCTCCGGCAGCATCAACAGGTTCATTGCGTAGTAGCGATCGTGGCTGGCCCGCATGCCAATCACGCTCTGCACATATTCGCGGTGCGTTTCGTGGCGACCGAAGGTGCCGCAAATCAGCCCATCGGCGTAACCCAGATGAACCATCAGCGAACCGTACAGCGTATTGCGGCGACGTACTTCACGACGGGCGAACTCGGGCGAAACGCCCTTGCGCTCCATCAGGCGGTGATAGGTCGTGCAGAATTCCTCGTAATGCGCATCGAAGAAGGCGCAATTCTCGGAATGCACCACCTCGAAATCCTCGCCTTCGCGGATGCGCAGGCCGGCTTCCTCAATACGGCGGTTGATCTCGGCATGGCGACCGATCAGCACCGGCCAGGCGATGCCTTCATCACGCACCACCTGCACGGCACGCAACACGCGCTCATCCTCGCCTTCTGCGAAGACGATGCGCTTGGGCGCCAGCTTGGCCTGCGAGAACACCGGCTTCATGATCATGCCGGAGTGGTAGACGAATTCGTTCAGGCTCTGGATATAGGCATCCCAGTCGGTGATCGGACGGGTGGCGACGCCGGAATCCATGCCGGCCTTGGCCACAGCCGGGGCGATCTTGACGATCAGGCGATGATCGAAGGGCTTGGGAATCAGATATTCCGGACCGAAACCGGAGATCTTCTCACCATAGGCGGACGCCACGACTTCCGACTGCTCGGCGCGGGCCAGTTCGGCGATCGCCTTGACCGCCGCCATCTTCATTTCCTCGGTGATGGTCGTCGCACCAACATCGAGCGCACCACGGAAGATGAAAGGGAAGCAGAGGACGTTGTTGACCTGGTTTGGGTAGTCCGAACGACCGGTGCAGATGATCGCGTCATCGCGGACGGCCTTGACCAGTTCAGGGGAAATTTCCGGCGTCGGGTTGGCCAGCGCCATGATCACCGGGGTCGGGGCCATCTTGGCGACCATGTCCTGCTTGAGGACGCCACCGGCGGAGAGACCGAGGAAGACGTCGGCCCCCTCAATCACTTCGCCCAACGTGCGGGCGTCGGTCTTCTTGGCGTAGCGGGCCTTGATCTCATCCATTTCCTCGACGCGACCTTCATAGACCACGCCCTTGATGTCGGTGACCCAGATGTTTTCGACCGGAGCACCAAGCATGACCAGCAGGTCGAGACAGGCGAGCGCAGCAGCGCCAGCACCCGAGGTGACGATCTTGACCTTGGACAGGTCCTTGCCGATCAGGTGCAGGCCATTGAGGATGGCGGCGCCGACGACGATGGCGGTGCCGTGCTGGTCGTCGTGGAAGACGGGAATCTTCATGCGCTCGCGTAGCTTCTTCTCGATATAGAAGCACTCGGGCGCCTTGATGTCTTCCAGGTTGATACCGCCGAAGGTCGGTTCGAGCGAGGCGATGGTGTCGATCAGCTTGTCCGGGTCGCGCTCCTCGATTTCAAGGTCGAAAACGTCGATATTGGCGAACTTCTTGAACAGCACGCCCTTGCCTTCCATGACCGGCTTGGCGGCCAGCGGACCGATGGGGCCGAGGCCGAGGACGGCCGTGCCGTTGGTAATGACGCCGACCAGATTGGCGCGCGAGGTCAGCGTGCTGGCTTCGGACGGATCGGCGACGATCTCTTCACAGGCGTAGGCTACGCCCGGCGAATAGGCCAGCGACAGGTCGTACTGGTTGGTCAACTGCTTGATCGGCGTGACCGCGATTTTCCCTGGCTTCGGCTGGCGGTGATAGTAAAGCGCTGCTTCACGTAACTGGCGAGGATCCATTTTGTCTCCGTTTTACATTATGAAATGCCATCTCGAATTATGGAATATCTTAGCATGCCAAACGTGAAATTCCACACTATCGGATATCACGTAGCCCGCCAAGTCAAGTAGATGTTTACCCTAATTTGATGCATAATTACGCGCTTCCCAGCCGACGGCCTCCAGCCGCTCGAAGTCTTGGTGGCAGCTCCCGGCGACTGGCGTGAAACCTAGCTTTATCAGCAACTTAGAGAGAGACATATCGCCATGACCGCACCGCTGAACGCGCCCGATTACGTCAAACACGAAGGCCTGAAAAAATGGGTCGCCGAAATCGCCGCCCTGACCCAACCTGACCGTATCCACTGGGCCGATGGCACGCAGGAAGAATATGACCGCCTGTGCGCCGAAATGGTCAAGGCCGGCACCCTGATCAAGCTCAACGAACAAAAGCGCCCGAACTCCTACCTCGCCTTCTCCGACCCGTCCGACGTTGCCCGCGTCGAAGACCGCACCTACATCTGCTCCGAGAAGAAGGAAGACGCCGGCCCGACCAATAACTGGGAAGAGCCCGCCAAGATGCGCGAAACCCTCAACGGCCTGTTCAAGGGCTGCATGAAGGGCCGCACCATGTACGTCATCCCGTTCTCGATGGGCCCGCTCGGTTCGCCGATCGCCCACATCGGCGTCGAGATTTCCGACTCCGCCTACGTCGTCGTCAACATGCGCACCATGACCCGCATGGGCAAGGCCGTGCATGACGTGCTCGGCACCGATGGCGAATTCGTACCCTGCGTGCATACCGTCGGCGCCCCGCTCGAAGCCGGCCAGCAGGATGCCAAGTGGCCGTGCAACCCGACCGTCAAGTACATCGTGCACTACCCGGAAACCCGCGAAATCTGGTCCTACGGTTCCGGCTATGGCGGCAACGCCCTGCTCGGCAAGAAGTGCTTTGCCCTTCGCATCGCCTCCACCATGGCCCGCGACCAGGGTTGGCTGGCCGAACACATGCTCATCCTCGGCGTCGAATCGCCGGAAGGTGAAAAGTCCTACGTCGCTGCTGCCTTCCCGTCGGCCTGCGGCAAGACCAATTTCGCCATGCTGATCCCGCCGAAGACCCTCGACGGCTGGAAGATCACCACCATCGGCGACGACATCGCCTGGATCAAGCCGCGCGTCGACAAGGATGGCGTCACCCGCTTCTACGCCATCAACCCGGAAGCAGGTTTCTTCGGCGTCGCCCCGGGCACCAGCGAGAAGACCAATTTCAACGCCCTGGCCACCCTGAAGGAAAACATCATCTTCACCAACGTCGCGCTGACTGACGATGGCGACGTGTGGTGGGAAGGCCTGACCAAGCAGGCGCCGGATCACCTGATCGACTGGCAGGGCAACGACTGGACGCCGGAAGACGGCAAGGCCGGCAAGAAGGCGGCCCACGCCAACTCCCGCTTCACCGCCCCGGCCGGCCAGTGCCCGTCCGTCGATGCCGCCTGGGAAGATCCCGCCGGCGTGCCGATTTCCGCCTTCATCTTCGGTGGCCGCCGTGCCACCACCGTGCCGCTGGTCTACCAGGCCTTCAACTGGAACTATGGCGTCTACATGGCCGCTACCCTCGGTTCCGAAACCACCGCTGCTGCCTTCGGCCAGCAGGGCGTCGTCCGTCGCGATCCGTTCGCCATGCTGCCGTTCTGCGGCTACCACATGGGTGACTACTTCAACCACTGGCTGCGCATGGGCAAGACCGTCGATGCCACCCCGAAGATCTTCTGCGTGAACTGGTTCCGCATGAACGAGAAGGGCGAATTCATGTGGCCGGGCTTCGGCGACAACATGCGCGTCCTGAAGTGGATCGTCCAGCGTTGCAAGGGCACCGTCGCCGCCAAGGAAACCGTCCTCGGCTGGATGCCGAAGTTCGAGGATATCGACTGGACCGGCCTGGAAATCAACAAGGACGAGTTCGAGGCGCTGACGACCATCGACGCCGATGCCTGGAAGTCTGAACTGGCAGGCCACAAGGAGTGGTTCGACAAGATGGGCGAAAAGATGCCGCGCGAACTCGTGCTCAAGCGCGAACTGTTCGAAATGGGCATTTTCAAGGACGCTGCCTGATCATCGCCTGAGCGATAATGCAACGGCCACCTCCGGGTGGCCGTTTTTATTTGAGGATTGCCATGACCTACCGCCCCGCCCGCCGCCTGGCTGATATCGAGCCTTTTCACGTCGTCGAGTTGCTAACCCGGGCCCGACAACTGGAAAGCGGAGGACACGACATCATCCACATGGAAGTGGGCGAACCCGACTTTCCGACGCCCGAGCCGATTGCCCGCGCCGCCATACGCGCCATCGAAGGCGGCAAGACACTCTATACGCAGGCCCTCGGCCTGCCTGAGTTGCGCGCTGCAATCTCGACCTTCTATCGCGAACGCTACGGGGTTGCCGTACCGGCCGGCCGCATTGCCATTACCAACGGCGCCTCGGGCGCGCTGAACCTAGCCTTCGCCGCGCTCGCCAACCCCGGCGACGAATGGCTGCTGGCCGACCCCGGCTACCCGTGCAACCGCCACATCCTGCGCACGTACGAAGGCTGCCCGGTCAGCATCCCGGTCGGCCCGGAGAGCAATTTCCAACCGACACCGGCCATGCTTCGCCAGTACTGGACCGACAAGACAGCCGGGCTGCTCGTCGCCTCGCCGGCTAATCCGACCGGCACCCTGCTGACGCTCGCCCAGATCGAGGCGCTGGCCGCCACATGCCGGGAGCTGCAGGGCCACTTCATCGTCGACGAGATTTATCACGGCCTGACCTACGCCCCGAAGGAAGCCCCCGAGGGGAATGAAACGGACGCACCGACTGCCTGCGCCGCCGGCAACGACATCTGGGTCATCAACAGCTTCTCCAAATACTTCCAGATGACCGGCTGGCGCCTCGGCTGGATGGTCATTCCGGAAACCTATGTGCGCGACGTGGAGAAACTCGCGCAGAACCTGACGCTCTGCCCGTCCACCCCTGCCCAGCATGCCGCACTCGCCGCTTTCGAACCGGAAACGATTGCCATCCTGGAGGAGCGCCGCGCCGAATTTCGTCGCCGCCGCGATTTCCTGGCCCCCGCCCTCGAAGCACTCGGCTTGCGCGTCACGGCCCGCCCGGAAGGTGCGTTCTATCTGTATTGCGACTGTTCGGCCTTGTCCGACGACAGCTACACGCTGGCCCGCGACCTGCTGGAAAAGGCCGGCGTCGCGGCGACACCGGGACTGGACTTCGGTAGCAACGCCCCGGAGAAACACATCCGCTTCGCCTACACCACGCAAATACCGCGGCTGGCCGAAGCCGTCGAGCGCCTAGGCCGTTACTTCGGGCGGTAAGGCCAGGTCGGGATGGCGGGCGACCAGCGCCGCCCAGTCGAAATGCGACCCCGGGTCGGTCTTGCGCCCCGGCGCCACATGGCTGTGCCCGGCAACGGCGGTCAGCGGGTAGCGCTCGCGCAAGGCTTCCAGCAGCGACCACAGTGCCACGTACTGCTCGGGCGCGAACGGCGTCGTGTCGGCGCCTTCGAGTTCGATACCCACGGAATAGTCGTTGCAATTGGCGCGTTCGCACCAGCACGACTGACCTGCGTGCCAGGCGCGCCGGTCACAGCCGACGAACTGGATGACCCGTCCGTCGCGCCGGACGTAGAAATGGGCCGACACCTGCACATCGGCGATGGTCGCGAAATAGCTATGCGCATTGCGGTCGAGCCGGTTCAGAAAGAAGTCCTCAACCCAGTTGCCGCCGAACTGATCCGGCGGCAAGCTGATATTGTGGATCACGACCAGCGACACCTCGGCATCGGCCGGGCGTTCACCAAAGTTGGGCGAAGGCAGCCAGTCGACACCTTCCAGCCACCCGTCGTCCCGCCAGGCCATCAGTCGATACCCAGGCGTTCAAGGCGATAGCGCATCGAGCGGAAGGTTACGCCAAGCAGGCGCGCCGCCGCCGTGCGATTGCCTTCGGCCTTCTGCAGCGCCTCAAGGATAGCTTGGCGCTCCAGGCGATTCAGGTAATCGTCGAGCGTTTCGCTACCCCTGCCCTGGGCTTCGCCCTCGTGTATTTCCTCCGGGCCAAGATGCAGGTCGTCGACCTCGATGCTATCGTCGGAACACAGTGCAGTCGCCCGCTCGAGGATGTTTTCCAGCTCCCGTACGTTGCCGGGAAACGAATAGAACTGCAGCGCCTTGAGCGCGCCGCTCGACAGCCGCGGCGGCGTGTCGCCGAAAACCCGGCGCAAGATGGCCTCGAGCAGCGGCGGAATATCCTCCAGCCGCTCGCGCAGGGGCGGCATGCGTAGTTCGATGACATTCAGGCGGTAGTACAAATCCTGGCGGAAGGCCCCTCTGTCCACCAACTCGCGCAGATTCTTGTGCGTCGCGCAGATAATGCGGACATCGACCGGCTCTTCGGTCACGCTGCCAACCTTGCGCACCCGTTTTTCCTGGATGGCGCGCAGCAGCTTGACCTGCATGGCGAGCGGCAGGTCGGCCACTTCGTCGAGAAAGAGGGTGCCGCCGCTGGCTGCCTGGAAGAAACCTTCCCGATCATCCTGCGCGCCGGTAAAGGCGCCCTTGCGGTAGCCGAAGAACTCGCTTTCCATCAGGTTTTCGGGGATGGCGCCACAGTTCACCGGCACGAATGGGCTGGCCGCGCGTGCACTGCGGCCGTGGATCAGGCGCGCCGCCAGTTCCTTGCCGCTACCCGACTCGCCGGAGATGTAGATCGGTGCCTGGCTGCGCGCCAGTTTCTCGATCATCGTCCTCACCTGCTGCATGGCCGGCGAATCGCCGATCAACGCCTGCAAGGGGTTGGCCTCGTCCTGGCTGCCGCCCGGCAGGCGCAGCGCCGACTTGATCAGCGCCCGCAACTGCTCCAGCCCGACCGGTTTGGCCAGGTAATCGAAAGCGCCGGCCTTCAGCGCGGCGACCGCATTCCCCGCGCTGCCAAAGGCAGTGATCACGGCAACCGGTGTCTGCGGGCAGTGCTCGGTGATGTAGCGAACGATCTCCAGCCCCTCGCCGTCCGGCAGCCGCATATCGGTCAGGCACAGCTGAAAATCGCCAGCCTCCAGCGCCGCCCGCGCCTCGGCGACCGAGCCGGCGCATTCCGTGGCCAGCCCCATCCGGGCAAGTGTCAGATCAATCAGTTCGCGGATGTCGGCCTCGTCGTCAACGACGAGCACCCGGCTCATTTCGCCGCGGGGGCGTCGTTCGGATTTGGCAGCTGACACGTGTCGTTTCTCCCTGCAACAATAAAATGCGCCCCCTGGTCCGCAACCAGCAGCTCAAGGCTCGCGCCGTTGGTGGCGCACAATTCCCGGGCAATGAAAAGCCCGAGGCCGGTTCCTTGCGTATGCGTCGTGAAGAAGGGCTCGAAAATCTGCTCGCGCACGGACTCCGGAATGCCCTGGCCATCGTCGATCACGTGCAATTCTACTCGCCCCGGCGTCGCGCCGTTCTGAAACACCACGCGAACCGCCCCCGGCCCGCCTGTCGAGTGGCGGACAGCATTGCTGACAAGATTCCACAGCACCTGGTGCAAGTGCGAACGATCGAAGCAGATACTGAAATCGTCGCGCACCTCAAGCACAACCACGCCATCGGGAAGACTGTCGCAACCCGCCAACTCATCCAGGAAAGCAACGCAAAAGGCTTCGACGGCCAGGGTTTCCGGCTCCGCCCGGTTTTGGCGGCCGAGCTCCAGAACATCCTTGACGATGCGATCAAGGCGGATCACGTTGTCGTTCAGTATCCGCAGCAGGCGATCCTGCATTTCGCCCCGGCGCTCCTCACGCAGCAGTTCGCCGGCATGACCGATGGCCGACAGCGGATTGCGGATTTCGTGGGCGATGCTCGCCGTCAGGCGCCCCAACGAAGCCAGCTTGAGCTGCTGCGCCCGCTCCTTGATGCGCCCAAGATCCTCCAGAAAGATCAGGATCTCGCCATCAGAACTACTGGTGGATTCGAAGCGCGCATGCAAGTCGCGACCGCCCGCCCGGGCAAAGTTCAACTGGCCGATCTTTCCCGTACCACGCCAGGCGGCCAAGGCGTCGGCCAGGACGCCTGAGGACTCGGCCAACGGCGCCGGAACACCGGTATCCGGCAGACCGAGCATTTCCTGTGCGATGGGATTACAGCGGATTACCTCGCCATCCCGACCGACAATCACAACGCCGTGCTGAACCCGCTCGACAACCCGCTGGCTGATCAGTATCTGGTTTTCCAAGGCCACGCCCCGGCGCCGGGCCAGATCTTCGTTGATCATCACGCGCTGGCCGAGCAAGCGCGCCAGAACAGCTGTGGCGAAAAAACCGGCGGAAATGAGGCCGGCCTGGACGATGGTCGCCGGTTCGAACTGCTCGGCGAGGATGCCGTAGGACTGCATCAGCAGTACCGCCAGGGTGGCAATGGCCGCGTAGAACAGCACCAGGCGCCCGCGCCCGACCAGGCTGGCCGCAGCCAGGGAGACCAGCAGCAGGATACCCAGCCCGCTGCCGACGCCGCGCGCCTGCAGCATCAAGGCCGTGACAACCGCAATATCGATCATCACCTGCGCCGAGAGCTGCTTGTTGAAATGCTGCTGCCAGTGCGTTGCCAGGAGCAGGCCGCCCAAGGTTGCCGACAGGTAGAAAGCCGTCAGCACCAGAATCGGCGATGTCGGCAGGAGATTGAGACGGGCGGTCCATTCGTTGGGAAAAAGCAGCGCCAGGCAAAATAGCAGTGCAAGAACCAGCCGATACAGATTGAAATACTGAAAGGAGCGCCAGTTGGCCTCCCAGGTCGACGAGAGCCAGTCGGTCATCGACGCTCGGCCGATCGGCCCTGTGCGCGGTGCGCCTCGCAGCAATACGCCTGCCCGCCCTCGGAAATGCTGTCGCTTTCCGGCAAGTAAACCCCGCACTGCGCGCAGCTGACCATTTTTTCCGCATCCGGCGACGCCGGCCGCGCCGGCGGCACGTCGGCTGAGGCCTTGCGCTTCGACCAAACCCACCAGATCACTGCAAACAGCCCGAACAACAACAGATATTTCATCGCATATCCCACTGTGCGGCCAAACACCCAGCCATTGGCCTCGGATGCAAACCCCGCTCGCAAGCAAGCGGCTGCACGCCTCGCCCGACAAGCATATCCAGCACGCAACAGATCATTGAATTCAAATACTTGGAAGAAAATTTACCAAGAGCGGAAATGAATCTACCACACTTCACCCATTCGCCTGGAGCGGCTCCGAGCCGCAACGGGAAAGCCCCCTCCATCGCCCATGCCTCCGCCTTGACGGCCTGCAGCCAAGCGAGGGGATTTTTTTTGCTGCAAAGCAAGGCAAACGCGATACACCAAACAAAAACTTGCAAACAACTTTGTATCGACAAATCACGAAATCAATCGAAAATGCCCAATTTCAGCGAGCAAACCGCGCCCGGAACCGATACGCAACTGCAGTATAATTTGCCTCGAACTGCACAGGGCTCGCCTAGAGCCCCCTTTCCGTTTCATCGCCGCCAAACATCGTGAGCACTCTCGTTCAGCAACGCCTCGACACTTTCCGACAACAGCGCCGGGTTCAAGCCGGTTCGCTGATCATCACCGTGTTCGGCGATGCCATCCTGCCGCGCGGTGGACGGATCTGGCTGGGCAGCCTGATCCGTTTACTCGAGCCATTGGAACTGAACGAGCGGCTGATTCGCACCTCCGTTTTCCGCTTGGCCAAGGATGAATGGCTAAGAACGGAAACCATCGGCCGACGTGCCGATTACGTTTTGACGCCATCCGGTCGACGCCGATTCGAGGAGGCCGCCCGGCATATCTACGCAGCGCATGCTCCCTTGTGGGACCGACGCTGGCGCCTGATCCTGGTGGTCGGCGAACTTGACCCGAAGACCCGCGAACACGTGCGCAGCGCACTGTTCTGGCAGGGTTTTGGCGCACTCGGCGCCGACTGTTTCGTCCACCCGAGCGCCGAACTGCCGAGTGTTCTCGACGCCCTGATCGCCGAAGGCCTGTCGTCGTCGCTGAGCGCCTTGCTGCCGCTGTTCGCGGCCGACTCACGCTCCGCCCAGTCGGCAAGCGATGCCGACCTCGTTGGCCGTGCCTGGAATCTCAGTGCGCTGGCCGACGACTACAGCCAGTTCGTCGCCGCCTATCAGCCCATTGTCGACGAGCTTCGGCGCGACCACCTGGCGACGATCACCGACCAGGATGCCTTCCTGTTGCGCATCCTGCTCATCCACGACTATCGCCGACTGCTGCTGCGCGACCCGGAACTGCCCGAAGTGCTGCTCCCCGCCGACTGGCCCGGCCAACAGGCCCGGCTCTTGTGCAAGGAACTCTACAAGCGCCTCGAATTGCCATCCAACCGGCATCTCGACGAGCTGCTCTGCCTTGCCGACGGCAGCGTTCCGGTTGTCGACGTTTCGCTGGCCGCTCGCTTTTCGCAATACGACCCGCTCAAGGCCTGAGTCTTGGCGAAGCGCGGATCAGCCGCTCCGTTTTTTCAATTCGACCAGCGGAACCACATCGGGCATTTCGATGCGCTTGCGCCCCGCCTCGACTTCAGTCAGCGGTACCGTCTCGACCATGCTCGCCAGGCAGCGACGGGTCAGATCCTGATAAGTCCGCGTCCCTTCCGTCTTCCAGGCGATTTCCTCGTCGCTCAGCGGCCGGATGACCTTGGCCGGCATACCCGCCACCAGCGTACGCGCCGGGATTTCCTGGCCGGCCTTGACGAAGGCCGAAGCCGCCACGATGCTCGCCTCGCCGACCACGGCATTGTCCATGACCACCGCATTCATGCCGACCAGGGCATTGCGTCCGACGCGACAGCCATGCAGCACGGCCCCGTGGCCGATGTGGCCGTTCTCCTCGACCACCGTATCGGTACCGGGAAAACCGTGCATCACGCAGGTATCCTGCACATTGGCGCCAGCTTCCAGGACCAGGCGCCCGAAATCGCCGCGCAGGCTGGCACAGGGACCAACATAGCAGCCGGGGCCGACGATGACGTCGCCGATCAGCACCGCGCTGGGATGTACATAGGCCGTCGGGTCGACCACCGGAACGATGCCATCGATGGCATAGACTCTCAAGGCTTGCATGGGAATACTCTCTTCGGAATGGCAGTGCTATATTATAGAACCGATTTTAAATAACAGAACTTAAGGAGATGCCATGAACGACGACATCGACGGCAAGCACGGCGTACAGTCGCTGGAGATCGGCATGGGTATCCTGCGCGCCATGGTGAACGGCCAGCGCTCGATGATGCTCAAGGAAATCGCTGCTGCGGCCGACATGCCGGCCTCCAAGGCCCACCGCTACCTGGTCAGCCTGATCCGCGCCGGGCTGGTCGAGCAGGATCCGATGTCCTCGCGCTATGACCTCGGCCCCTTTGCCATGAACATCGGCCTGGTCGCCCTCGACCGGCTGGATCGCGTCCGCCTGGGTCTTGCTGCCATCGCCGAGATGCGCGACGAAATCAACCAGACTACCGCCCTCGCCGTGTGGGGGGACAAGGGACCGGTCATCGTGCGCTGGGAGCGGCCGCGCCGACCGATCACGGTCAACGTCATCACCGGCACCGTACTCGATTTGCTGTCCTCCGCAACAGGCCGCGTCTTCGCTGCCTGGATGCCCAAAAAGACGGTGGCGCCGATGATCGCCGACGAACTGAAACATGCCAGGCTGCCGCCCGAGCTAAGCACCCGTACAGCTGTCGAGGCCATGCTGACCGAAGTCCGCACACAAGGTTTCGCCGCCACCGGAGGGCAACACAAGGTTCCCGGCGTCGAAGCCGTAGCCGCGCCGGTCTTCAACTTCAAGAACGAAATCAGCATGGCCGTACTGGTCGTCGGCGTGCAGGGGATGTTCGACACCCACCCCGATGGCGAGGTGGTCAGCAGCCTGAAACGCCATGCCGAAGCCTTGTCGGTCAGACTGGGCGCGCACGGCGAGCCGAAGATTCCGACCTGATCACTGAATCTCCAAAGCGTTCCGGAGCGCCAGCCCCCGGAACGACAGCAAGGCCTACTGAATAAACTGCCCGTTGCCGCGAATCATCGACAGGTCAACGAACGTCGAACCGACATGCCGGCCGTTACCGTAGTCGACCACGAAATCCCCGAGGTCGAAACGACGCAATCCATCCAGCGCGCCAAGCAAGGAACTGCGCGTCGGGTTCTGACCGGCTCGCCGCAACCCCTCAACCATCACGCGAGCGGCAACGAAGCCTTCCAGGGAAGCGTAGTGCGGCTCCTCGCCTTTGCTGGCGAGCGCCTCACGATACTGGCGCACGATCCGGTATTTGCTGCTCCATGGCGAGGGAACCACCTGTGCGACGATGATACCGGCCGTATCGCCCTTCAGGTCATTGAGCAGTTGCGCCGCGCTGACCACGGAAAGCCCGATGAGTTGTGGTCGAAGCCCACTTTTCAGAGTCTCGGCAATGACCGCCGACGAGACCTTGCCGGCCGTCGCCAGGACCACCGTGGCCGGCTTGCCCTTGCCCAATTCGGCAACCTTTGCGGCTACCGACTCATCCAGCCTGGCGGGATCGACCGCCAGCACCGCGGCCGGCTTCAGCTTGAAATGGCTCATCGCCGCCTCAAAGCCTTTCAACCCGGCTTTGCCGAAATTGTCGTCCTGATAAACGATGGCTATATCCTTCACGCCGAGCGTAGTTTGATGCTCGACGATCTTGAACATTTCGTCGCCGTAGCTCGCCCGGAGGTGAAACAAAACCGGGCTCACCTTGGCCCGCAAGCCGTCCGAGCCCGAATAAGGCGCAATGAATGGCGTCTGGGTTTTCTCGGCCAAAGGCAGCGATGCCATGGTTGACCCGGTTCCCGCATAGCCGAGCAGCGCAAAAACCTGCTTCTGTTCGATCAACTGCCGTGTGTTCTCTTCTGCCTTCTGGGGGCTGTACGCATCATCAAGGGTCAGTAGCTCGATCTTGCGACCGTTAACGCCGCCGCTCTTGTTGACCTGATCGAGATAGAGACGAATGCCCTTGGTGTATTGAACGCCGTTCTCGGCGAGCGGCCCGCTCAGGACGACGGATTGGCCGAGCACAATGCTGTCGCCGGTAACGCCGTTTTCAGCGCTTGCCGTGCTCAGCAGAGAGAGTCCAACGAGTAGCGAGATACCAAGTTTCATGCGTTCTCCTTTGGGTTTATTACCGTTTGACGATCCGCTTCCCGATTGACGAAGCCGACCGTTGTTGTCGCTTCGATTTGGTGCGCGACTCGGCCAGGCGAGCGCGCACACCAGCACGAACGGTTCAGGACAACCAGCTCGCCGGCCGCTTGTCGAGGAAGGCGCCGATGCCGTCCTTTGCCTCGTCGGTGGCGCGCTGGCGGGCGATGCGCTGCGCGGTTTCCTCGCTGACAGCGTCGTCAATGGGCCTGCCGCTGACCGCGGCGATCAGGTCCTTGGCCGCTTTCTGGGCCAGAGGGCCGCACTGGAGCAAGGTGTCGACCAGCTTGCCGAGGCAGGCGTCGAGCTCAGCGAGCGGCACGACATCGCCGACCAGACCGATGGCCAGGGCGCGTTCGGCGCTTATCCGCTCGGCACTCTGGAAATAGCGCAGGGCGTGTCGGGGGCCGATGGCACGCAGCACGTAGGGGCTGATCACCGACGGAATAATGCCGAACCTGGCCTCGGAGGTAGAAAACACGGCATCGTCGCTGGCCACAGCCATGTCGCACGCTGCCGTCAGACCAGTGCCGCCGCCCAGAGCCGCCCCCTGCACGCGGGCGATGGTCGGCTTGGACATGCCGGACAAGGCACGCAGCATCCCGGCGAACTTGCGGGCATCCTCGACGTTTTGTTCGTGGGTAAATTGCGAGGCGCGCTTCATCCAGTTGAGATCTGCACCGGCCGAGAAGTGCTTGCCGCGCCCGCCGAGGACAACGACACGCACGCCGCTGTCGGCATCGAGTTCTTTGCAGGCGGCGGCCAGTTCAGCGATCAGTTGTTCGTCGAAGGCATTGAAGACAGCCGGACGGTTCATCCAGATGGTGGCGACCTTGCCTTGGCGTTCGATTTCGAGAGTCTGGTACATGGTTTGCCTCAGCGGTTCTTGAACGTTGGTTTGCGCTTCCCGGCGAAGGCGGCCATGCCTTCCTTCTGGTCTTCGAGGGCGAAGGCGGAATGGAAGACGCGGCGCTCGAAGAGCAGTCCTTCGTTGAGGCTCGATTCGAAGGCGCGATTGACCGATTCCTTGATCATCATGACCACGGGCAGCGAGAAGCTGGCGATGGTCTGCGCGGCCTTGAGCGTTTCTTCGAGCAGTTGATCGGCCGGGATGACGCGGGCGACCAGGCCCGACTTCTCGGCTTCGGCCGCGTCCATCATGCGGGCGGTCAGGCACATGTCCATGGCCTTGGCCTTGCCGACAGCACGCGGCAGGCGTTGCGTGCCGCCGGCACCGGGCAGGGTGCCGAGCTTGATCTCCGGCTGGCCGAACTTGGCGGTATCGGCGGCGAAGATCATGTCGCACATCATCGCCATCTCGCAGCCGCCGCCCAGGGCAAAGCCGGCTACTGCAGCGATCACCGGCTTGCGGGCCGTCTTCACGCGTTCCCAGTTGCGGGTGATGAAGTCGGTCTTGTAGGCGTGCATGTAGTCGAAGTCCTTCATGAAGCCGATGTCGGCTCCCGCAGCGAAGGCTTTTTCATTGCCGGTGATGACGATGCAGCCGATGGCTTCGTCGGCTTCGTAGCGGTCGATGGCGGCACCGATGCCGTCGACGACGTCGTTGTTCAGGGCGTTCATCGCTTCCGGTCGGTTGATGCGGATCAGGCCTACCTTGCCGATGACTTCGGTGAGGACGACTTGGGACATGGGGTTCTCCAAAAAAATGGCCGCCCCCGAAGGGACAAGAGGGCGGCCCAAGTGCAGTGTCTTGAAAAAATCAGCGGTCGTCGAAGCTGACCGTCAGTTGCGGCGTGGTAGCGCGGGCCTGACAGCTCAGAACATAGCCCTGCTGCATCTCGTCGGCCTCAAGCGTGAAGTTCTTGTCCATGACCACCTCGCCGCACAGCACCTTGGCGCGGCAGGTGCAGCAGACGCCGGCCTTGCACGAGAACGGCAGATCGAGTCCGGCCTCGATGGCGGCATCGAGTACATGCTCGTCGGCGCCGATCTGCAATTCATGCTGCTTGCCGTCGAGGACGATGGTCAGCGCGATGTCCTTGGCGGCAGCCTTGCGGCTGGCCGAGGAGTCGGTATCCGCCTGAATCTTGGCCGCCTGTGCCGGGCCGCTGGTGAAACGCTCGGTATGGACGCGGCTGTCCGGCACGCCGGCTTCGATCAGCGCCTTTTCGGTCGCATCGATCATGGCTTCCGGGCCGCAGATGAACACTTCGTCCATGCTGGCCACCGGCAACAGCGCCTTGATGATGGCCTTGACCTTGTCGCCATCGATGCGGCCTTGCAGCAGATCGACCTCCTGCGCCTGGCGGGACAGGATGTGGATCAGCGTCAGGCGATCGGGATAGCGGTCCTTGAGATCCTGCAGGGCTTCGTTGAACATCACGCTGGACATGCGGCGGTTGCCGTAGACCAGGGTGAATTTCGATTCCGGCTGTTCTTCCAGCGTGGTGGCGGCAATCGACAGGATGGGCGTGATGCCCGATCCGGCCGCAAAGCCGACGCGGTGGATGGCACGCGCTTTCTTGACGACGAAGCGCCCGTCCGGCGGCATGACGTCGAGGCGGGCACCCGCCCTCAGGGTTTGCGCGGCCCAGTTGGAAAACAGGCCGCCCTCGACCGGGCGGATGCCGATTTCCAGCTCGCCGACCTTGTCCAGGCGGCTCTTCGGGCTGCTGATCGAGTAACTGCGGCGGACTTCCTGTCCTTCGACCTTGGCCCGCAGCGTGAGGAACTGGCCGGGCTGGAAGCTGAAGGTCTCGCGCTCGGCGGCGGGAATGTCGAAGGTGATGGCCACCGAACCGGCGGCCTCGGGGCTGACCCGCTTGATGGTGAGTTCGTGAAAACGGAGGGCTGACATGACGATGCCTCGCTAGTAAGGCTTGAAGTAGTCGAACGGTTCCTGGCAATCGAGGCACTTGTAGAGCGCCTTGCAGGCCGTCGACCCGAAATGTGAGGATTCGACCGTATGGCCCGATCCGCAATGCGGACAGGGCACGGTCTCGGCGGAAGCCGGTTTGCTGATGAAGCGAACGACGCTACTGCCCGGCGGCGTCCGGTGCGGTGGCGCGATACCGTAGGCACGAAGCTTTTCCTTGCCGGCATCGCTCATCCAGTCGGTCGTCCAGGCCGGCGACAACTGCGTGAAGACGCGGGCGGCAATGCCGGCATGGTGGAGCGCGGCACGCACATCGTCCTCGATTTGTCCCATCGCCGGACAACCGCTGTAGGTCGGGGTTATGACCACTTCCAGGCCACCATCCGCTGCCGGGCGGACATCGCGCAGGATGCCGAGTTCGCGCAGGGAAATGACCGGGATTTCCGGGTCGGTCAGTTCCTCCAGCGCAGCCCAGGCCGCCTCGACGTTCGCATTCATCGCTTACCAGACGCCGTTCGGGTGGGCGCGGGCCAGGCTTTGCATTTCGGCCAGCAGAAAGCCGAGATGTTCCGAATGGATGCCCTGCTTGCCCTCGGTGACGTAACCGCTCATCGCCGGACGCTGCAACGTGGCTTCGTCCAGTGCCGCATCGACGATGGCATCCCAGTCGGCCTTCAGCGTCGTCACATCGACGCCGATGCCGGCGGCGATGGCGGCTGCCTCGGCCGGGCTGTGCGCCCAGAACTCCTGGGTATAGGCGAACAGATGGTCGAGCGAAGCCTGCACGCGGGCATGCGACTCGTCGGTGCCGTCGCCGAGGCGCACTAGCCAGTCGCGCGAATGGCGCAGGTGGTAACGCACTTCCTTCAGCGACTTGGCGGCAATGGCAGCCAGATCGGCATTGGTCGACTTTTCCAGCGCTTCCCAGAGCAGCGCCATCAGGGCGCTGTACAGAAAATTGCGGACGATGGTCGTGCCGTAGTCGAGGCTGCTCTGCGCGTAGCCAGACAGCGGGCCGTGGTGCGGCAATTCGAGCAGCGTGTAGTTGCGGAACTCGTGCGTGTCGCGGAAATAGGCCAGCTTGTCTTCGGTGCAGTCGCCGCCCTTGAGCGTGGCGACCAGCTGGTAGAGCAGGCGGGCCTGGCCGATCAGGTCGAGGCTGACATTGGACAGCGCGATGTCCTCTTCGAGGATCGGGCCGTGGCCGCACCACTCGGCATTGCGCTGGCCAAGGACCAGGGCATTGTCGGCGAGGTGCAGCAGGTAATCGACGGCGGCGCTCATTACATGTGCCCCATTTCTTCCGGGATTTCGTAGAAGGTCGGGTGGCGGTAGATCTTGTCGGCCGCCGGATCAAACAGCTCGCCCTTTTCGTCGGGATTGCTGGCGGTGATCGCCTTCGATTCGACAACCCAGATGCTCACGCCTTCCTGGCGGCGGGTATAGACGTCGCGCGCCATTTCCAGCGCCTGGGCGGCGTCGGCGGCATGCAGGCTGCCGCAATGCTTGTGTTCGAGGCCCTGCTTGCTGCGGACGAAAATTTCCCAGAGGGGCCATTCTTTCAGTTGGGTGCTCATGCTGCCTCCTTGATGCTACGGGCTTGTTTTTTTGCGGCGTGGGCCAGCGCGGCTTCGCGCACCCACTGCCCTTCGTTGTGCGCCTTGACGCGGGTGGCCAGGCGTTCCTTGTTGCACGGGCCGTTGCCGTTCACGGTTTCCCAGAACTCGGCCCAGTCGATCTGGCCGTAGTCGTAGTGCTGGCGCTCCTCGTTCCACTTGAGGTCGGGATCGGGCAGCGTGACGCCGAGCACCTTGGCTTGCGGGACGGTGGCATCGACGAATTTCTGGCGCAGCTCGTCGTTGGAGACGCGCTTGATACCCCAGCGCATGCCAAGCGCGCTGTTCGGGCTGTCGGCGTCGGGCGGGCCGAACATGGCCAGGCACTTCCACCACCAGCGATTGACGGCATCCTGCACCATCGCCTTCTGTTCATCGGTGCCGGTCATCATGACGAGCAGGGCTTCGTAGCCCTGGCGCTGGTGGAAGGATTCTTCCTTGCAGACGCGGACCATGGCGCGGGCGTAGGGGCCGTAGGAACAGCGGCAAAGCGGCACCTGGTTCATGATCGCGGCGCCGTCCACGAGCCAGCCGATAACGCCGACGTCGGCCCAGGTCAGGGTCGGGTAATTGAAGATGGAGCTGTACTTGGCTCGGCCGCTGTGCAGGCCTTCGAGCATCTGGTCGCGGCTGGTGCCCAGCGTTTCGGCGGCGGAATAGAGGTAGAGGCCGTGACCGCCCTCGTCCTGCACCTTGGCAATCAGGATGGCCTTGCGCTTGAGACTCGGGGCCCGCGAGATCCAGTTTCCTTCGGGCAGCATGCCGACGATTTCGCTATGGGCGTGCTGGCTGATCTGGCGCACCAGGGTCTTGCGATAGGCCTCGGGCATCCAGTCCTGTGGCTCGATGCGTCCATCGGCATCGATGCGGGCATCGAAAGCCGCCTGCAGGGCGGAATCTTCGGCGGAAGGAGCCAAAGCGACGCTCTTCGCGCCGGGAGAATCCGGCACGTTGAATGACTGTGTATACATGATGTTCTCCGTGGGGTTGGAGGGGTTTGCCGGGTTCGGCCCCTGAGGGGTCCGCACCCGGCTTATGATTTTTTTGTACTACCGGTACTGCGCTAACCGATTACTGGGCAAGGCTCCAGTCGCCGTTCTTGATTTCCAGCATGCGGAAGGCCGACAGGTCGAGACCCATGTGGTCGGTAGCCGACATGTTCACGACACCGCCGGTACCAACGTAGCCCTTGGTCGCTTCGATGGCGTCGCGGACCTTGGCCTTGTCGGTGGAGTTGGCGCGCTTGATGGCGTCGACCACGATCATCAGGCCATCGTAGGCATGGCCGCCGAAGGTCGACACATCGGTTTTCCACTTGTCCTGGAAGGCCTTGGTGTAATCGACGGCAACCTTCTTCTGCGGGTCGTTGGCCGGCAGCTTGTCGGCGACGAGCAGGGCGGCGGCAGGCAGACGGACACCTTCGGCAGCCGGACCGGCGAGCTTGATGAACTCTTCGGAAGCGACGCCGTGGGCGTGGTAGAGCGGCAAGGTGACGCCCAGCTGCTTGTAGTTCTTGGTGGCGATGGCCGGACCCTGACCGAGACCGAAGATGAAGACAGCCTGGACACCCGGCGTGCTCTTGATCTTGGTCAGCTGCGGGCTCATGTCGGTATCCTTCGGGCCGTAGGTTTCGCTGGCCACCAGGGTGATGCCGTACTTGGCGGCGACGCCTTCGGTTTCCTTCTTGCCCGATTGACCGAAGCCGGAGGTTTCGGAGAGCAGCGCCACCTTGCTGATGCCGCGCTTCTTCATGTCCTCGAAGACCTTTTCAGCGGCCATGCGGTCGGTGTGCGGGGTCTTGAAGACGAATTTCTTGACCGGCTCGATGATGACCACGGCGCCAGCCAGCGAGATGAAGGGCACGCCGGCCTTTTCCACCAGCGGCACCATCGACATGGTGGCGCCCGTCGTGGTGCCGCCGACGATGACGTCGACCTTGTCGTCGTCGATCAGGCGCTTGGCGAAGCCGTTGGCCTTGTTGGCGTCGCTACCGTCGTCGTAATGAACGAGCTGCAACTGGCGACCGAGGACGCCGCCCTTCTTGTTGATCTCGTCGACATACTGCTGCAGGGTTTTCAGTTCCGGATCGCCCAGAAAAGCGGCTGGACCGGTCACGGACAGGACCGACCCGACCTTGATCGGATCGGCGGCGAAAGCACCGAATGCAGCCATGGTCAGGGCAGCGCCGGCGACCAGTTTCTTCATCATCTTCTTCATTGGGTTTGTCTCCTTCGTTAAGATATTAGCGTTCCTTATTATGGAACGCATTCCAGAAAAAGCAATAGCTCAGATACGCTCAATGACCATGGCGATGCCCTGCCCAACCCCGATACACATGGTGCACAAGGCATAGCGGCCGCCACGACGCTTGAGTTCGTAAGCTGCGGTGGTGACCAGTCGGGCACCGCTCATACCGAGCGGATGGCCGAGCGCGATAGCACCGCCATTGGGGTTCACATGCGCAGCATCGTCGGAGAGCCCAAGGTCGCGCAGCACGGCCAACGCCTGGGCGGCAAAGGCCTCGTTGAGTTCGATGACATCCATCTGATCGAGCGTCAGGCCGGTCTGGGCCAACACCTTGCGTACGGCCGGGGCCGGGCCGAAACCCATGATGCGCGGCGCTACACCGGCGGTCGCCATGCCGACCACGCGGGCCAGCGGCTTGAGCCCGTATTTGCCGGCGGCTGCTTCCGAAGCCAGCAGCAGAGCGCAGGCCCCGTCGTTGACACCCGAGGCGTTGCCGGCGGTAACGCTGAGGTCCGGGCCATTGACGCCCTTCAGCTTGGCCAGTTGCTCCAGCGTGGTTTCCGGACGCGGATGCTCGTCCGTGTCCACAACCTTGGGGTCGCCCTTCTTCTGCGGAATGACCACCGGCACCAGTTCGTCAGCGAAACGGCCGGCGGCATGGGCAGCGCCCCAACGCTGCTGCGAACGGACGGCAAAGGCGTCCTGGTCGGCGCGGCTGATGTTGAAATCGGCAGCGACGTTGTCCGCCGTCTGCGGCATCGAGTGCGTCTCGTACAGCTTCTTCATCAGCGGGTTGATGAAGCGCCAGCCGATGGTCGTGTCGTAGATCGCCGCCTGACGGGAGAAGGCCGACTCGGCCTTGCCCATCACGAACGGGGCGCGCGACATGCTTTCGACACCGCCGGCGATCATCAGGCCGGTTTCGCCGGATTTGATCGAACGGGCGGCCAGACCGACCGCATCCATGCCGGAACCGCACAGGCGGTTGACCGTCGTGCCAGGCACCTCGATCGGCAGGCCGGCGAGCAGGCCGGACATGCGGGCGACGTTACGGTTGTCTTCGCCGGCCTGGTTGGCATTGCCGTAGATGATGTCATCGACGGCCGTCCAGTCGACCTGCGGGTTGCGCTCCATCAGCGCCTTGAGCGGGATGGCACCGAGATCGTCGGGGCGCACGCCGGACAAGGCGCCGCCGTAACGGCCGATCGGGGTGCGGATGGCGTCGCAGATAAAGGCTTGGGTCATCGTCATTTCCTCAGTTTTGCTTCGGGCGCTCGTCGAGCACGCGCTTGGCCTTGCCGACCTGGGTACGCGGGATGGCGTCGAAATCCATCACGGTGATCTTGGTCGATACGCCGATATTGGTCTTGATGCGGTGCTGCAATTCCTTGCCGATCTGCTGGATGTCGGCGGCCGCCAACTTGCCGGACAGCTCGCGCTGGATCTCGCAACGCACTTCGAGGTTGTCCATGTGGCCATCGCGGGTGACGACCACCTGGTAATTGCCGGCCAGACGCGGGTCGCGCAGGATCATTTCCTCGATCTGGGTCGGAAAGACATTGACGCCACGGATGATCAGCATGTCGTCGGAACGGCCGGTAATCTTGCCGATGCGACGGAAGGAACGGGCGGTCGGCGGCAGCAGGCGAGTCAGGTCGCGGGTACGGTAGCGGATGACCGGGAAGGCTTCCTTGGTCAGCGAGGTGAACACCAGCTCGCCTTCCTCGCCGTCGGGCAACACTTCGCCGGTTTCCGGATCGATAATTTCCGGGTAGAAGTGGTCTTCCCAGATCACCGGGCCGTCCTTGGTCTCGATGCACTCGTTAGCGACGCCCGGGCCCATCACTTCGGTCAGGCCATAGATGTCGATGGCGTCGATGCCCAGCTTGCGCTCGATTTCGGCACGCATGCCCTCGCCCCAGGGTTCGGCCCCGAAAATGCCGACCTTGAGGGAAATGTCCTCGGGGGCAATGCCCTGCTTCTCGAACTCCTCGGCAATGACCAGCGAGTACGACGGGGTGACCATGATGGCGTCCGGCTTGAAATCCATGATCTGCTGGACCTGCTTTTCGGTCTGCCCGCCGGACATCGGCACGGCGATGCAGCCGGCGCGCTCGATGCCGTAATGGGCGCCAAGACCACCGGTGAACATGCCGTAGCCGTAGGCGTTATGCACCATGTCGCCGGGGCGGACGCCGGCGGCACGCAGCGAGCGGGCGACGACATTCGCCCAGTTGTCGAGGTCGTTCTTGGTGTAGCCGACGACCACCGGCTTGCCGGTGGTGCCGGACGAGGCGTGCAGGCGGGCCAGCTTGTTGCGCGGCACCGCGAACAGCCCGAACGGGTAGTGATCGCGCAGATCGAGCTTGGTCATGAACGGAAACTTGCTCAGATCGGACAGCGTCTTCAGGTCATCCGGATGCACACCCTTGGCGACACATTTCTGGCGATACGGTTCGACGTTATCGTAGGTGTGGCGCACCGACCACTTCAGGCGCTCCAGCTGGAGGGCGGCGATTTCGTCGCGACTGGCGGTTTCGATTGGCTCGAGATCGCCGGGCAGGGGCTTCTTGACGGGCATGGTTGTCTCCTCTCTCTGGTCAGGTCGGCTTAGTCGGCCTGTTGCAGGCCGGCGATGACTTCGCCGTTGATACGATAGCTCTTGCCCCGGAATAGGGCGATGGTTTTGCCACCTGTGGTACGCACCGTGATGTCATAGACCCCGGTACGCCCGGAGGCCGATTGCTCGACGGCTTCCGCTTCCAGCGTCTCGCCTTCCTTGGCGGGCGCCAGGAAATCGATGTGGCAGGCGGAAGCGACGGTGTTCCTGTTGTAGCTGTTGCAGGCATAGGCGAATGCCGTATCGGCCAGGCTGAAGATCATGCCGCCGTGGCAGATGTGGTGGCCGTTAACCATGTCGGAACGCACGGCCATGGTGAGCAGCGATGCGCCCGGCTGGACACGGACGATCTTGATGCCTAGCGCCTGGGCGGCACGGTCACGCGAGAACATGGCCTCGGCGGTTGCCTCGGCCAGTGCCTGCGCTTCGGCCGGCGAAAGCTTGTGTTCAGTCATGAATCTTCCTTCCGGCAAACACGGCACGCTGGATCAGCGGCGAAATGCGATAGCGGTCCTCGCCATAGCTGGCGCCGAGATTGGCCAGCACGTCGCGAATCGCGGCGACGCCCACCTGATCGGCCCAGGCCAGCGGGCCTTGCGGATAATTGACGCCGAGGCGCATGGCCTGATCGGCACCCTTTTCGGTACACACGCCCTGATTGACTGCGTCGGCAGCCTCATTGGCCAGCATGGCCACGGTACGCATGACCGCCAGACCGGGGACATCCAGGAAACGCGACACGGCAAAGCCGGCCGCCTGCAGCAGGCCGACCGCCGCCGACATGGCCGAGGGATCGCACTGCTCCGCCGCAGCGACCGCAAGGCGGGTGGCCTTGGCGTAGTCGAGGGCCAGGTCGATCAGCACCGTATTGGCGACGCCGCTTTCGCTGGCCCGCTGCGTGGCGCTGCGCCCGTCGGTGATGTAGAGCACGGCGCGGCCGATTTCCAGCAGCCGGCCATCGGAAGCCAGCGCCCGCCCGAAGGACAGCCCGCTGTGCTGCAGACGCTCGACCATGGCATCGGCAATGTCGCATTCGCCATAGACGGTGATCTTGCCGGCCGGCGTTTGCGGCGCCTCGGTCTGCGGCACGGGTTTTTCGGCACCGTCCCGGTAGTCGTAGAAGCCGCGCCCGGTCTTCTTGCCGTAGAAGCCGGCATCGACCAGTTCCTGCTGGATCAGCGACGGCAGGAAGCGCGGGTCGTTGTAGAAGGCCCGCCAGACCGAATTGGTCACGGCGAAATTGACGTCGTGGCCGATCATGTCCATCAGCTCGAACGGCCCCATGCGGAAACCGCCGGCCTCGTGGCAGCAGGCATCGATGGTGGCGTAGTCGGCGGCGCCTTCCTGGGCGATGCGCAGCGCTTCGGCGTAGTACGGACGGGCAACGCGATTGACGATGAAGCCCGGCGTCGACTTGGCATGCACGGCCGTCTTTCCCCAGGCATTGGCGGTGGCGAACAGGGTTTCGGCAACCACCTTGTCGGTCGCCAGGCCGGAAACGATCTCGACCAGCGCCATCAGCGGTGCGGGATTGAAGAAATGCAGGCCGGCCAGGCGCTCAGGGCGCTGCAACGCCGAACCGATGGCGGTCACCGAGATCGACGACGTGTTGGTGCCGAAGATGCAATCGGCGCCGACGATGGCTTCGAGGTCGGCATACAGCTTCTGCTTGGCTTCGAGATTCTCGACGATGGCCTCGACGACCAGCGCGGCATCGGCCAAGTCGCTCAACTGCTCGACGGCAACCAGACGCTCGCCGGCCGCCTGCGCGGCCTCGGCGGAAAGCTTGCCCTTGTCGGCCAGCTTGGCGAACTGGGCACGAATGCCGTCAACCGCCTTGGCAGCGGCCCCCGGTCGGTTATCGAGCAGCTTCACGACGTGGCCGGCCTGGGCGGCGACCTGGGCGATACCGGCGCCCATGGCACCGGTGCCGACCACAGCGACGACGGCCTGTTGGGATAGGGGTGCGTGGCTCACGATTTCACTCTCCGGTGAATTTCGGTGCGCGCTTTTCCATGAAAGCCTGGACGCCCTCGGCGTAGTCCGGGCTCCAGCCCAGTTCGCGCATGAAGCTGCCTTCGAAGGAAAGTTGCTGCTCGAGCGTATGCCCCGGCGCGGCATGCATGGCCTGCCGGGTACGGACCAGGGCCTTGGTCGGCATCACCGACAATTGCTTGGCCAGCGCATCGATGCGGGCGGCGAAATCGGCGTCCTCAGTGCATTCCCAGATCAAGCCCCATTCGGCGGCCTTTTCGGCCGGCAGCTTGTCGGCGAGCAAGGCCAGGCCCATGGCGCGCGCCATGCCGACGCGCTGCGGCAGGAACCAGGTGCCGCCGGTATCCGGCACCAGGCCGATCTTCGAAAAGGCCTGCAGGAAGGAGGCTGACTTGGTGGCGACAACGAGGTCGCAGGCCAGCGCCACCGAGGCGCCTGCACCGGCAGCGATACCATTGACCGCGGCGATGGTCGGCACGCGCAGGTTCTGCAAACGCATGACCAGCGGCTTGTAGTTGCGCTCGACGACATTGCCGATATCCGGCATGCGGCCGTCGATCTTGGCCATGTCCGGATCGGCCAGATCCTGGCCGGCACAAAAGGCGCGCCCGGCACCGGTGAGGACCAGCACGCGGATCGAATGGTCGCTCTGCACGCGATCCAGCGCTGTGCGCAACTCGGCGTGCATGTCGCCGGTGAAGCTATTCAGCTTGTCCGGCCGGTTCAGGGTCAGGCGGGCGATGCCGGCCTCGACGGTGAAGGTGATGTTTTCGAAATTCATGCTGCGTTCTCGATGTGGTAACGACGCTGGACAACCACGAAACGGTTGGCAACGAAGGCTGCATCTGCGTACGAAGCGTTGGCAGCCGGGTTGCCGCCGGTACCGTGGTAGTCGGAGTAAGCCGCCGACTGGTTCACGAACACGCCGCCGGTCAGGTTGATCGACAGGGCGACCTTGGAACGCATGGTGGCGGCGGTCATGGCATCGATCACTTCCGGCTTGGTCGAGTAGATGCCGGCGGTCAGCGCGCCGTGGGTCGATACGATGCGCTCGGACAGGGCGATGGCAGCCGCCGTATCGGCGACCTTGACGATGAAGCTGATCGGGCCGAAGCGCTCTTCCATGTAGGCATGCTCGTCGGCGGCATCGCAGGCGAGCAGCACCGGGGTACGCACGACGGCCTTGGGGAATTCCGGGTTTTCCAGCTTGCTCGAGGCCAGCACGACCTTGCCCAGCGTACCGCTGTCAGCCATCTCGATGCGCTTCAGGGTATCGGCCGACTGCACGGCGCCGAGCACGGCATGGGCGACTTCCGGCTTGGACAGGAAGCCGGAAACGGCCTTGGCCAGGTCGGCACAGACGTCGTCGTAGGACTTGTGGCCGTCTTCGGTTTCGATGCCGCCGGCCGGGACGAAGATGGCCTGCGACGTGGTGCACATCTGGCCGGAATACAGCGACAGCGTGAAGGCCAGGTTGCGCAGCATCGGCTTGTAGGCGTCGGTAGAGTCGACGACGATGTTGTTCACGCCGGCCAGTTCGGCATAGACGCGGGCCTGGCGGCAGTTGTCGATCAGCCACTGGCCGAAGACGTTGCCCCCCGTGAAATCAATGGACTTGACGGCCGGATGGGTGACCAGCTTCTGGGTCGTCGCGCGATCGCCGGCGACGCACAGGGTCACCAGGTTGGGGTCGATGCCGTTCTCGGCCAACACGGCGCGGATGGTGCGTACAGTGATGGCGGCCGGCAGGATGGCATTGCTGTGCGGCTTGACGATCACGGCATTGCCCGTCGACAAGGCGGCAAACAGGCCGGGATAGGTATTCCAAGTCGGGAAGGTGCCGCAGCCGACGACGACGCCGACGCCCTGGCCGACCTGCTCGAAATGCTTCTTCATGACCAGCGGCGGGTTCTTGCCCTGCGGCTTCTCCCAAACCGTTTCGGTCGGCACGAAGCTCATTTCGCGATAGGCGTAGGCCAGCGTTTCGAGGCCGCGATCCTGCGCGTGCGGGGCGCCGGCCTGGAAGGCCATCATCCAGCCCTGCCCGGTCGTCATCATGACCGCATGAGCCAGCTCGAAGCTTTGCTTGTTCAGGCGATCGAGGATCTCCAGACAGATGCCGGTGCGGCCATCGGCCCCGACCTTCTGCCAGCCGACCATGGCCTGCCGGCCAGCGGCGATCAAGGCCTCGTGGTCACAAACGGGATATTGCACGGCCATGTCGATACCGTAGGGCGACTGCTCACCGCCAGCCCAGCCCTTCTGCCCCGGCTGATCCAGCACGAACTGCTTGCCGAGGTGCGCCTCGAAAGCCTTCTTGCCATCGTCGGCCGCCGTTTCGCCATAGGCCTTCGGGCTTGGCATCTCGTTATAGGCCGACCAATAGCCGCGGGTGGCGATGGCGTTCAGGGCGCCATCCAGCGTGGCGCGGTGTTTCTCGAGCAGGGGGTGGGACATCGATATCTCCTAGTTGAAGCTTGTTCTTGGGCGAAGGCGCGTTGGATGGCACCAACTCAACACACGATACGAATGATATTGAAACAAGTCAATCAAAAGTATCGTAAAAAATGACGCGATTTGCAATTCCGTTTTGAGGAACAAGTTTCCAAATTGCAAAAATGTCCTTTTTAATCAATAAATTTTATCCGACAAAAAAGTCATTGATCTTTTGAGTTTTAAAATTCAGAATTGGTTCCCTGAAAATTATTTTGCGATTTGATACAAAATTTGTTGACTCAAACCACGAACACGTATCATTATTCACCCCACGCCACCCGGATACCGGACTGGCTTACCGAACCATTGATGAAGCCCTATAAGGAGTGAGACATGGCAAGCAACAAGGAACGTTTTGCAGACAAGATGGAATTCCCGCCGGCTACGCCGCAGCCGAACATCTACCCGCTGTCCTGGACCAGCAAGACCAAGAAGCTGCAGGAAGTCTGGGAAGCCGCGCTGCGCGAGAACTGGGACCCGGAAAAGCTGCCCTGGGACACGCTGGACGTCGACAGCTACACCTGGGAAGAGCGCGAATCCATCGCCTACTGGTGGAGCCTGCTGTCGGTGTTCGACGCCTCCGCCCCCCCGGTCTTCGCCGAAGCGCTGATCAAGACCTATGAAGTGCACGAGGAAGATCCGGTCCGCAAGTGCTTCTTCTCCGTCACCCGCGACGAGCAAAACCACGAAATCATGTGCGGCCTGGCCATCACCAAGCTGCTCGGCCATTCGGACCCGCTGACCTACACGCCGAAGACCGAACTCGGCAAGCGCCTGCAGAAGAACGTGCAGTGGCTGTATTTCAACGGTGGCCGTTACTGGACCGGCTACAAGCAGGCCGTGCCGAAGTACGACCTGGCCGTGCTGTTCTCCTCCTTCCTGATGGGCGAAATCGCCGCTGCCACCATCTTCAAGCAGATGTACGACAACTCCCGCGAAGCCGTCTTCAAGGAAGGTTTCAAGAACATCGGCCGCGACGAAGGCCGCCACATGGCGATCTGCATGGCCGTCATGGAGCGTGACTACCCGGGCCTCGACGAGTCCACCAAGGCCATCGTCACCAAGCAGATCCGCGCCGGCTACCTGTTCCTGTCCGCCGTGCTGTTCGAGCCGCCGATGGAATTCTGGGACCTGCCGTCCGACTTCATCGCCAACCAGCGTGAAGCCGAGGAAGTTGCCCGCGGCGCCGGCTTCGGCATCCCGACCTACGAGGCCAAGCTGCAGAACTGGAAGAATGCGATGATCAACCTGAAGGGCGTGCTCGATCGCTACAACATCCCGTTCCCGGCGATTCCGGAAGTCGGCATCACCGGCCAGGAAGTCTCCGAGATCGACATGGAAGACATCATCCCGGTGTTCTAAACCGCAAAAACCAGACGATTTGCTTCGGCCGACGTCCCGACAAAGGGCGTCGGCCTTGCCGCAACAGAGAAACAACCCGGAGTGTTCGTTAGGGCTTGGGATGGCAGCGAGGACAGTTGCGAGGCAGTTTTGCCCCGACTGAGGAACCGATACCCAATGGTATCGGCGACGAAGAGGGGAAAAAATGACCGCAAATGGCCCGCTGACACCCAAGCAGCGCCAAGGGCGCGCCTAATGGACAATCCGGGTTCCAAACCAACAGGGGAAGACGAAAATGGCTCGTATCATCATGCAACCGTCCGGCAAGTCGGTCGACTGCGCCTACGGCGACACCGTGCTGATGGCACTCGAAAAGGCAGGCTATGCACTGCCCAACAACTGCCGCGCCGGCGCCTGCGGCGAATGCAAGGTCAAGGTCACGCAGGGTCAGTTCGACCAGGGCATGGTGCTCGACATGGCCTTGTCGCAGGACGAACGTAAACAGGGCTACGGCCTGATGTGCATGGCCAAGCCGATTTCCGAGGAACTCACCATCGAGTGGGGCACCGAGGATGCCAAGCCGAAACTCTTCCCGCCGCGCGAAGATGCCCTCTTCGTCGTTACCGACAAGAAACAGATCGCCGCCCGCGTCGTCGAGCTGCGCCTGCGCCCGGTCGGTCAGCCGATCCGCTATTGGCCCGGCCAGTACGTCACGATCGGCAACCCGCGCGCCGACATTCCGGCCCGCGCCTACTCGATTTCCAACGCCCCGCGCCCCGACGGCGAACTGGTTCTCCAGGTCGCCCGCGCCGAAGGCGGCGTAACCAGCAACTGGATTCACGATCAGCTCAACATCGGTGAGAGTGTCAAGGTGTCCGGCGCCTACGGCACCTTCATCGGCGACCCGTCGGTCGACACGCCGGTCCTGTGCATTGCCGCCGGCACCGGCCTCGCCCCCGTTCTCGCACTGGCCGAAGCGGCGCTGCGTCGCGGATTCCGCAAGCCGGTGACCATGCTCTTTTCGGCGCGCACCAAGGAAGACGTCTACAGCCTGGGCATGATGGCCTGGTGGCGCACCAAGCACCGCAGCTTCGACTACAAGATCACGCTGACCCGCGAACAGCAGGAAGGCTTCCTGAACGGCCGCATCGATACGGTGCTGCCGCAGCTCTTCCCCGATCTCTCCAAGCACACCATTTTCGCCGCCGGCAGCCCGGAATTCGTCGACGCCTGCGTTGCCGCCGTCAAGAAACAGGGTGCCAAGGATGAACTGATCCATACCGAAGGCTTCTTCGCCCAGCAGCAACCCGTGGTTGCCGATGCCGACCATCTGCTGCCAGGCTGAGAGCGCTCCTCTCGGTTTCGCGATGACCGGGCGGGCACCTGCCCGTCACCATCGCGGGGCAAGCCTTCGACTTGACTCACTAACATCGTAGTGATTTAATCGATCACATATTAGTAAAACAACCAAGAGACCGGAATCCGACACGGAAAACCCGGCAACTGGAAGATGAACAGAATAATCACAGGAGAAGACATGAAATCCGCAATCATGAATTCCGGCCTGCAGCCCCCAACGGTTGTCCCGGCCATCGGAACGGAGGGCGTGTGATGCTGGCCCAGTTCCTGCAATTCCTCTTTTCCGGGATCACGGTCGGCGCCACCTACGCGCTGGCCGCACTCGGCTTCACGCTGATCTACAACGCCAGCAACGTGATCAACTTCGCCCAGGGCGAATTCATCATGCTCGGCGGCATGCTCGCCGTGTACTTCACGCAGGCCGGCCTGCCGCTGCCGGTCGCGCTGCTGCTCGCCATCCTGATCCCCGCCATCGTCGGCGTG
The DNA here is from genome assembly GCF_051122455.1 of Dechloromonas sp. ARDL1. NCBI lineage: Bacteria > Pseudomonadati > Pseudomonadota > Betaproteobacteria > Rhodocyclales > Azonexaceae > Dechloromonas > Dechloromonas sp. ARDL1. Next base: position 103,941 of record NZ_CP168939.1, on the reverse strand, counting down.
CTGGTCGAAAAGCTGGCCATCGAGCCGGTGAAGGGTGCCGAAACGGTGACCCTGATCATCATTACCATCGGTGCCTCGCTGGTCATCCGCGGCCTGATCCAGGTCTGGCTCGGCAAGAACACCTTCAGCCTGCCCGCCTTCTCGGGCGACGAACCGATCCAGATCCTCGGCGCCACGCTGCTGCCGCAGAGCCTTTGGGTGCTCGGCGTCACCGCCATCGTCGTCATCGCGCTGTGGTACTTCTTCAACCGCACGCTGCAGGGCAAGGCCATGCTCGCCACCTCGTACAACCGGCTGGCCGCCGAACTGGTCGGCATCAACACCAGCTGGGTCCTGTTCATGAGCTTCGCCATGTCGGCCGCGCTCGGTGCGCTGGGCGGCATCCTGGTCACGCCGATCACGCTGACCTCCTACGACGTGGGCATCATGCTCGGCCTCAAGGGCTTCGTCGCCGCCGTCGTCGGCGGCCTGGGCAACGGCCTCGGCGCCGTGCTCGGCGGCCTGCTCGTCGGCATCCTCGAAGCCATGGGCGCCGGCTACATTTCGTCGAGCTACAAGGACGCGATCCCCTTCGTGCTGATCCTGTTCATTCTCTTCTTCATGCCGCGCGGCCTGTTCGGCGGCAAATCGACGGATCGGGTGTAAGCATGAACAAGAACGTCTATTTCGGCCTCTATCTGGTGGTGGCGATCCTTGCCATCCTGCCTTTCGTGGTTCCCAACAGCTTCTATCTCGACCTGGTCATCCGCATGGCGATCAATGCCGTGATCGTCCTCGGTCTCAACCTGCTGATTGGCTTCGCCGGCCAGATCAGCCTCGGCCATGCCGGCTTCCTCGGCATCGGCGCCTACGCCTCGGCCGTGCTGCCGACGCACTTCGGCTGGCATCCGCTGCTCGCCATGGGCGCCGGCGCGGCAGCAACCGGCATCCTGGCCGCGCTCGTCGCCCGTCCGATCTTCAAGCTCAAGGGCCACTACCTGGCCATGGCGACGCTCGGCCTCGGCATCATCATCAACATCGCGCTGCGCAACGAGGCGCAATGGACCGGCGGGCCGGACGGCATGCCGGTGCCGGCGATGGGCCTGTTCGGTTTCGAGCTGAGCAACGACAAGCAGTGGTACTGGGTCGTCGCGCTGCTGCTGTCGGTTTCCGTCTGGGCCTCGCTGAACCTGATCGACTCCCCGTTCGGCCGCGCGCTGCGCGCCCTGCACGGTTCGGAAGTCGCTTCGCAGGTGGTCGGCGTCGATGTCGTGCGCTACAAGGTGGCGATCTTCGTGCTGTCCGCCGTCTTCGCCAGCCTGATGGGCAGCGTCACGGCGCACTACGTCGGCTTCGTCAGCCCCAACTTCGCCGACTTCTTCCATTCCATCGAACTGGTGACCATGGTCGTCATCGGCGGCATGGCCTCGGTATACGGCTCGCTGGTCGGCGCCGTGCTGCTGACGGCGCTGCCGCAGGCGCTGGCCACCTTCGAAGGCTGGGAAACCGTCGTCTTCGGCGCCATCCTGATGGGTTGCATGATCTTCCTGCCCAAGGGCCTCGTTCCGACCCTTGCCGCCAAATTCGGAAAGGGAGAATGATCATGAGCATGCTCGAAGTCAAAGACCTCTCCATCCACTTCGGCGGCGTCAAGGCCGTGCAGAACGTATCGTTCAACATCGATTCCGGCATCGTCTATTCGGTGATTGGCCCCAACGGCGCTGGCAAGACCACCCTGTTCAACCTGATCACCGGGGTGTACAAACCGACCACCGGCGAAATCAAGCTGGACGGCGAGGCCATCCACGGCAAGTCGCCCAACCAGCTGGCCCAGCGCGGTGTCGCCCGCACCTTCCAGAACCTGCAGATCTGCATGAACATGAGCGCCGTCGAGAACGTGATGGTGGGCGCCCACTTGCGGCTTGACCGCAATCTGGTCAAGGCTGCCCTGCGTTTCCCCGGCCTCAAGAAGCGTGATCGCGAGTTGCGCAACGAGGCCGCCCAGCTGATGGATTTCGTCGGCCTCGGCCAGTACGTCGAAACCCGCGCCGATGCGATGTCCTATGGCGCGCTGAAGCGCCTGGAGATCGCCCGCGCCCTGGCCATGAAGCCACGCCTGATCTTCCTCGACGAACCGGCGGCCGGCCTCAACCCCAAGGAGACCATCGAGGTCGACCATCTGGTGCGCAAGATCGCCGACTCCGGCGTCACCGTCGTGCTCGTCGAGCACGACATGAAGATGGTCATGAACCTCTCCGACCGCATCCTCGTCCTCGACTACGGCAAGAAACTGGCCGAGGGCACAGGCGAGGAAATCCGCAAGAACCCGGATGTGATTGCCGCCTATCTCGGCGCTCACGCATAAGAAGAGGAGAGAACATGGAATCCCTGCGCATCATCACCGAAGAGCACCAGAACCTCTGGCGCATCGCCACCACCCTCGACCTCGTCGCCGACGAGATCGATCAGGGCGGCAAGGTCGAAGCCCCCTTCTTCTCCTCGGTCTTCGACTACATCGAACAGTTCATGGATCGTTCGCATCACGCCAAGGAGGACGAGTTCCTGTTCCGCCTGCTGCGCCAGCGCTCCGCCGAAGCCGCCAACGTGCTCGACCGTCTGCAGGCCGAGCATCGGAACGGCCCGGAACTGCTCCGCGACCTGCGCGCCAAGCTGACCGCCACGGCCGGCAACGGCGAGCACAACGCCGCCTTCACCGCCGCCTTGCGCAACTACACGCAGGGTCTCAAGGGGCATATCCGCAGCGAGGAAAAGGACGCCATGCCGCTGGCCCGCGAGGCGCTGACGGCTGACGACTGGGCCGAGATCGACAAGGCTTTCCTCGATAATGACGACCCACTGTTCGGCGGCAAGGCACGCGCCGAATTCCGCGAGCTGTTCCACCGCATCGCCAGCCTGGCGCCGGAATCCATCGGCCTCGGCGCCCACAGCGCCGGCTCGCTGCAACCCGGCACCGCCTCCGGCAAAGGCGATGTGCTGCTCTCGGTCAAGGGCATGGAAAGCTGCTACGGCCGCATCAAGGCGCTCAAGGGCATTGATCTCGAAGTGCGCAAGGGCGAGCTGGTCGCCCTGGTCGGCGCCAACGGGGCCGGCAAGACGACCTTCCTGCGCACCCTGTCGGGTGTGCAGCCGATGAGCGCCGGCCAGATCACCTTCGACGGCGAGGACATCTCGAAACTGCGTTCCGACTTGCGCATGCGCCGGGGCATCTGTCAGAGCCCGGAAGGCCGCCAGGTCTTCGGCCCGCTGTCGATCGAGGACAACCTGCGCCTGGGGGCCTACACGCAGCCGAAAGGGCAAGTCGATGGCGACATGGAAAAGGTTTTCTCGATGTTCCCCATCCTCAAGGAAAAACGCGCCCTGCCGGCCGGTACGCTGTCCGGCGGCCAGCAGCAGATGCTCGCCATCGGCCGCGCCCTGATGGGTCGCCCGAAGATGCTGCTGCTCGACGAACCGTCGATGGGCCTCGCCCCGTTGCTGGTCGAAGAGGTGTTCAACGTGGTCAAGGCACTGAAGGCTCAGGGCATGACCATCTTCCTCGTCGAACAGAACGCCTTCGCCGCGCTGGCCATCGCCGACCGGGGCTACGTGCTGGAAACCGGCGGCATCACGCTGACCGGCACCGGCCAGGAGCTGATCAGCAACGAGCAGGTGCGGGCGGCCTACCTCGGCATGTAACACCGGACGGTGCCTGCTGGCGGGTCTCCTCCCCAGCAGGCGCCCAACTTGCCGCCCGTCGCGATATCGCGGAGGATGGATGGCACATCGTCCATGAAGCCAGAGGCTCGTATCGTGAAAATCGCACCGTCCAACTCCGTCCTGCTCGTCGTCGACATCCAGAGCGCGTTGCTGCCCGCCATCGACGGCGGCGACGATGTTCTGGCCAATACCCTCTGGCTCCTGGATATCGCCGCCTTGCTCGGCATCCCGGCACTGGCCACCGAACACTGCCCGCAGCGCATCGGGCTGTCCGAACCCCGCTTGCGCAGCCGCCTGACGGCGGACAGGATCGTCGAGAAAACCTGGTTCTCCGCAGTCGCCGAGGGGAATCTACTGCGTGCGCCATCCGCCGAACGCACGCAATGGATCGTCACCGGCATGGAGAGCCACGTCTGCGTCCAGCAAACCGTGCTCGATCTGCTGGCGGCCGGCCGCGAAGTATTCGTGGTCGATGAGGCGGTCGGCTCGCGCCGCCCCCGCGACAAGGAACTCGCCCTGCAGCGTATGCGGCAGAACGGCGCCGAGATCGTGAGCCGTGAAATGGTCGCCTTCGAATGGCTGGAAAACGCCGACTCCCCGGCATTCCGCGAGATTCTGAAAGGCTTTATCCGCTAAGGCGTGCACAGCAAGTGCGAGCAGCATTTGTACCCCTGCCTTGTCGTTCATGCCACTGGCTTCAGGATGCGTCGCGCTTCTCCAACCACTTCAGCAGCTTGGCATAGAGTTGATCGGGAGCGACCGGCTTGGACATGAAATCGCTCATGCCGGCAGCCAGACAGCGCTCCTGATCTTCGGCAAAGGCATTGGCGGTCATGGCGATGATCGGCGTGTGCCGCCTGTCCGCAGCTTCGCGAATGGCGCGGGTGGCTCCGAGACCATCCAGCCGGGGCATCATCATGTCCATCAGGATCACGGCATAATCAACGGCCAAGGCCTTGTCGACCGCCTCCACGCCGTCGCACGCGAGGTCGACCTGCAGGCCTACAGCTTCCAGCAGGCAGATCGACACCTCTTGATTGATCGGCTCATCCTCAGCCAAAAGCACTCGCGTTCCAGCGAACGAGGTATTCAACGCAATCTCCGCCGAAGGTCCTTCGGCGACACACCCCATCTCGTCGACGGCCAGGTTTTTTTCCAACCGGGTCGTAAACCAGAACGTACTCCCCTTGCCCGGCTCGCTATTGACGCCGATATCCCCACCCATCATCTGGACCAGACGCTTGCTGATCGCCAGCCCCAGTCCGCTGCCGCCATATTTTCGGGTAATCGAATCGTCGGCCTGCACAAATGCCGAGAACAGGCGTTCCTGATCCGCCGTGGCGATCCCGATCCCGGTGTCCTCTACCTCAAAGCGCACCAGCAGATTATCTTCATGCTCGTCGAGCAAGCATCCCCGAATATGAACGCTTCCCCGCTCGGTAAACTTGATGGCGTTGCTACCCAGATTGATCAGTATTTGTCCCAGGCGAACCGGATCACCGGACAAGGAGCGTGCAGCCAGTTGCGCAGGCATTTCCATGTTCAGTTGCAGGCCTTTGCCAGTGGCAACCTGATCAAGCAATCCGGACACCTTGTCGAAAACAGCCCCCAGATCGAAGGGAATATTCTCCAGTACCAGTCGATCAGCTTCGATTTTCGAGATATCGAGAATATCGTTGATAACGCCCAGCAAATGCCTGGAAGCGCCGATGGCCTTGTTCAACTGGTCGGCCTGCTTGGTATCCGTCGTACGCCGTAGCGCCAGATCGGTCATGCCCATGATGGCGTTCATCGGAGTGCGCAGTTCATGGCTCATGTTGGCCAGGAAGGCGCTCTTCGCACGACTCGCCGCTTCGGCTGCTTCCTTGGCAACCTGCAGGGCCTCCGTCCGCTCGGCAACCAGTTCCTCCAGATGATCGCGGTGGCGCAGAAGTTCTTCTTCTGCCAGCTTGCGTTCGGTAATGTCCATATGGGTGCCCGTGAAGCGCACGGGCCGCCCCTGCAGATCGCGCGTTGCCCGCCCCCGGGTAAGCACCCAGCGCCAACCACCATCGCGATGGCGCAAACGCATGACGAACTCGTACTCGTCGCCTGGTGTATCCAGATGGAACTGCACCCGCTGCCAGAGCTTTTCCCAATCATCAGGGTGCATGATCGCCTTCCAAGCGTCGAAGTCAGCTGGAAGCTCCTTCGCGTCATAGCCCAGCATCGCGTACATCCGTGGCGAATGATAGAGCGCACCGGTCACCAGATCGTTGTCCCAGACGCCCTCCTCGGCCCCTTCGATCGCCAGCTGAAAGCGTGTTTCACTCAGTTCGAGACGTCGTTTCTGGTCAAGGACGGTTTCATGCTGACGCAACAACTCCCGGCGGGTCAGGAAAAGCCGGAATCCCAGAATCAGGATCAGGCCCAGCGCCATGAAGGCAGCCAGCATGGGCCACTGGTAGCGAGACCAGACATCGCGCAAGGTAAATATCGGAGCGTGCTCGAACGGCGGCATCCGCAATTCCCGAAGGAGATCGGCTACCGGCGTGTAATCGGCCGGAACGGAAAAACCGGCAATACCCATCGACTGCGCACGGGCGCCCCCTTCGGGCAGCAGGAACAAAGCCGCCAAGACCTGGCGTGCCAGCGCCTCGTTGACATGCGGCAAGGAAAAAAAGGGCCACTCGGGATAAAGGCGGGTCGAGACCAGCACCGGAAATCCGGGCAGTGACTGCCTATTGAGTACCGAAACCTGATTCAGGTCGAGTTTCCCTTCACGGGAAAGCGACTCGAGGAATCCGCTGCGGACCAGCCCAACGTCAGCCCGTCCTGACAGTACCGCGTCAACGACATTGCTCTGCGGAAAATCGGTCACCAGTACCCTGGCATCTTCAGCCAATCTCACACCGGCCTTGTTGAACTCGTAGGCCTGCATCTGATAAGCCCCGAGCGACCACGTGCTCGGTGTCGCCACGGTTTTTCCTTGGACATCCGCCAATGCCCGAATATCAGGCCGATCCGAACGGCTGAAAATGGCGCCGCCAAAGACGGAGACGGCCTGCCCGTCCTCCTTCGTCACCAACGTCGCCAAAGGAGCCGACACCCCTACCGTCCGGTTAAGAAAAACGAAATGCCCCGGATTGGTCAACACGAAATCGAGTTGGCGGCCTGCAACAGCCAGATTCAACTCGTCGTAGCTCAGGGCTTCGACGACAAAATCCTCGTTTGGAATAGCCTGCTTCAGGGCGGCCTCCAGAGGCTGCCACTGCTTCATCGTTTCCGCCTTGGAGCGATAGGCCAGTACGCCAATCTTCACGGGCTCATCGGCCAGTGCGCCCCCACCGACGAACAAGGAGAGAAGCAGCGCAATCACACGCAATATGCGGTGACGCAGCGCGACAACGAGGGAGCATGGAGAAAGAATCATCGCGCGACCAGATCCACTGGAATGAACTCGGCGCTGACCAGCGCGTTGAGCTTGTCCGGCTGTTGCAGCAGCCCGTTTTCGACCAGCGCTGCCGAGACCTTTTGGGCCGTAAGCAACATCGGCGGCTCGCGTCCGGCCAATAATCGCCGGTTGGCCTGCGCATCGGGTAGAAGCAAGCCCTTGAAGGCAGAGAGTACATCGCCCGCCGGCAAATTCAGGTGCGTTGCCATCCGGTAGGCGGCATCGTGAGGACTGCGGGCCAGATGATCAAGTGCCCGGAAATGCGCACGTACGAGATGACGAAGCTCGCCTGCATGCGCCGCCACCAGGTCGCTGCGAATCGCCAATACATCGACAATGGTGTTCGGAATCTGGCGACTGTCGAACAGCTTTCGGGCGCCAAGATCGAGCAACTCGCTCGCTACCGGCTCATAGGTGATGGCGGCATCGAAAGCTCGCGCGCGCCAGCCCGCAACTTGCTTGTCCACACTCAACGGCACAAGCGTGACATCGCGCTTGCTCAAGCCTGCCTTGCTCAGTATCTCGCCAAGCAACAACGCCCCTACCGAGCTCTGTTCGTAAGCCAGGCGTTTGCCGCGCAGCGCCGACAGCGAACCCAACTCAGGACGGGCAACCAGCATGTCCGCACCGGCCGAGATGTTGAAAACCAGAACGACCGTCAGTTTCTGGCCACTCTGTCGGGCCTGCAATACCTCGTCCAACGTCAACGCAGCGCCGTCCACCTTGCCTTCTGCCAAGGCCAGCAAGGATTCCGTCGCATTTTGGGTCTCGTATAAACGCGCCTTCCGGTCTTCCAGCCACCCCTCGTTACGCGCCATGAACATCGGCTCGTAGCCTACCCAGGTGTGCGCAGCAATCGTTATGGGCCCGCTGTCGAACCTGGCGCAAGCGGAAATCCCGTGGAGCCCCCCCACGGCGGCAAAAGCCTTGATCAATTGACGGCGATTCATTGGGCTGAAGGCGATGTGTTTTCTGACTTGATCGGCAAAGCAGCGAACATCAAAAAAGCAACAGGTATGGCAAAGCCACATCCTAAATCACAAAACCCTGATCCAGAGCGCCTCTCGCCAAAAAAACCATAACAAAAAAATGGTATTTCGCCGGTACGCCAAGTAGAGGCCATCCAGCCTCTGCCAGCGCATGATTGCAAAATTCGCTATCGTGCGGACACCACGCGGGACAAAGCACGACTCCCGCAACATCCGGAACATCCGCAACATCCGGAACATCCGGAACATCCGGAACATCCGGAACATCCGGAACATCCGGAACATCCAAAGCGACATCCCGAACGGAGGCTATCAATCACCAGCAGGACACGACCCTTTTCCTGGCATGAGCAGCCAGGGGACCAACCCCGGTTGGCCTTACCCTTGGATCAACGAGCCTAGCGCTGCAACAAGCCGTCGAGCATGCCCACCATCTGGTCGATTTCCACCTCGCTCACATTCAACGCCGGCATGAAGCGCAACAGGTTGGGGCGCGGGGCGTTGAGAAGGAGGCCGACGGGGGCCTGCACCAGGGCTTTCGAAACGATCTCCGGCCCGCGCTCGTCGTCGAGAATCAAGGCGCGCAGCAGGCCGGAACCGCGCTCGCCCTTCAGGCCATGCTTGGCCGACAGTTCGAGCAGGCGCTTGGCAAGATATTGGCCCCGGGCATCGACTTCGGCGAGGAAGCCCGGCGCCAGCATGCGCTTGACCACCGCCAGGCCGACCGCCGTCATCAGCGGATTGCCGTTGTATGTGCCGCCCTGATCGCCCGGAACGAAACAGCAGATCGCTTCGCGGGCCAGCAGCGCCGCCAGCGGCACACCGCCGCCAATGCCCTTGCCGAGCGTCATGATGTCCGGGGCGATGCCGGCATGTTCGTGCGCGAACAGCTTGCCGGTACGCCCGACACCGGTCTGCACTTCGTCGACGATAAGCAGGATGCCGCGCGCCTCGGTCAGCCCGCGCAAGGCCTTGAGAAATTCCAGGTCGGCCGGGATCACGCCGCCCTCGCCCTGCACCGGCTCGAGCATGACGGCGACCGTCTTCGGCCCGATCAATGCCTCGACCGAGGCGATGTCGTTGTAGACCGCCTTCGGGAAGCCGGACACCTGCGGTGCAAAGATCGTGTCCCAACCGGCCTTGCCGGAAGCCGACATGGTCGCCAGCGTGCGGCCGTGGAAGGAGTGGCCAAAGGTGATGATCTCGAAAGCGCCGTCGCGGTTCAGCTGCCCCCACTTGCGGGCCAGCTTGATCGCCCCCTCGTTGGCCTCGGCCCCGGTGTTGGCGAAGAAGACGCGGTCAAAGCAGGAATTCGCCGTGAGCAAGCTCGCCAGCTCGACCATCGGCCCGTTGTAGAAGGCAGGGCTGGGATTGAGCAGCTTGCCGGCCTGCTCGGTCAGCGCAGCAGTGATCTCCGGCGGGCAGTGGCCAAGACAATTGACCGCCCAGCCCTGGATGAAATCGAGATAGCGCTTGCCTTGATGATCGAACAGCCAGGACCCCTCGCCGCGCTCGAAAACGAGATCCGGCCGGTTGGTAATGGTCATCAGGGAATCGGTATTGGCAGCGTGGTATTGCATGGTCGACTTTCCGTGGTCTGAAGCGGCAAGGGTAAAGATGCGATGTTACCGAATTACACGCGCCTGCGTCAGCTTGCTACGGGCGCATCACCTCGAACGGGCGCTAGCGGACAGATTCGGCCATCCACGGCACGGAAGATCGAGGAAACTGAATGTCCGACTTAGCCCGGGAAAAACCGGCATCCTGTTTGAATACCGCTCCAACCATGTAACTTATAATCCATACAAATTAAATATTTGAAACCAGGTTAGCGATGGCATTTCGTTCGGATATCAATGGCCTACGTGCCTGGGCCGTCGTGGCAGTCGTCCTATATCACTTTGGATTCCCGGGATTTTCCGGCGGATTCATCGGCGTCGACTTGTTCTTCGTCATTTCCGGATACTTAATGACATCCATTGTCATTAAAGGCCTCGAAGTTGGCGGCTTTTCCGTATTGTCATTTTACGCGGCACGGGTGAGACGAATCGTGCCTGCGTTGCTGGTGTTATGCACGCTCATTCTCTTGATCGGCTATTTCGTTTTAGCGCCGCTGGATTACAAAACACTGGCGACCCATGTCATTTCCTCCCTGGGTTTCTTTTCCAATATCAAATTCTGGAGCGAGGCAGGCTATTTTGACGTCGCGTCTCACGAAAAATGGCTGCTGCACACATGGTCCCTGTCCATCGAATGGCAGTTTTACCTACTACTTCCCATCATCCTGGCCACCATTTGGCACATCAGGCCGGGACGCAGCGCCCAGGTTTTAGCCATTCTGTTTGGCGGAGTGCTATCGTTCGCGGCCTCCGTGTTGCTTACGCTTGAGTCGCCAAGCAGTGCCTTCTATTTCTTGCCGGCACGCGCGTGGGAAATGCTGGCAGGCGGGTTAGTGTTTTTGCTGGCGGTGCACTTTAGGTTGGAATTTCGGGCAAAAGCGGGTTTGGAGTTCGCGGGTTTTGTGCTTATCGTCGCCTCCATTCTCCTCTTTGACGGCCTCGTTCCTTGGCCGGGTTGGCGGGCGGCAATTCCCGTGCTCGGGACCATGATGATCTTGGTGGCCCACCGAGAGCGCTCCATCTGGACGACCTTCCCACTGGCGCAGTGGCTCGGTGATCGGTCGTACTCGCTGTATTTGTGGCACTGGCCGGTCGTGGTTGGCCTGGCGTTTGTCGAACAGCAGCAGAATCCATTCGCCATCGCGGCAGGGATAGCCGCCACCATCCTGCTTGGTCACGTTTCCTGTCAATGGGTTGAATTGCCATTCAGGCGCTTTATGGGCCGTTTGCCTCCCGCGCGCTTTTGGGGTGTGGCAAGCCTCGCCTTTGCCGTTCCCGCCACGCTCGCTATTTCGATTCGACTGGCAGAAGGAATTGAAGGACGGCTTAGACCCGACGTGGAACGCGTTGCGGCCACCTCTTCCAACGTAAACCCGCGGCGGGACGCATGCCATGCCATGGGCGGGCGCGACTCCCCTTCGTGCGTCTGGGGCGGCGAAGCGTGGCGGGTCATCGCGCTGGGCGACAGTCACACCTCAGCGATGGTATCCGCACTTTCTGCCGCCGGTGGGCAGCACGCCGGGGTTGTGCAATGGTCATATAGCGGCTGCTCGTATGTGCTGGGCCTAAAAATCGCCCCGGAAGTCAAGGCACGGCAGAAGAATGACTATTTGTGCGAGGAGTTTATCAAGTGGGCTGCGGAACGCCTTGATGAATTAGCAGCGGATATACCTGTCGTCATTGCAAATCGTTACGCTGCGAATGTGCTTGGAGCCAACGAAGAAGGCAAAGCGGTTTCGAAGCCTGGCGTCTATTTTTCGATGCCTTATGAGCAGAATGACGAGCGAATCTTCGCGGAATTTGCAAACGCAATCGTACAGACGGCCTGCCATGCCGCAAAAGGACGCAAGGTTTATCTTGTTCGCCCGATTCCGGAAATGGGTTTTGACGTACCGAAGGTGCTGTCGCGGCGACTGGGGTTCGGTTTTCGTGAAGATGTTTCCATTTCCCGGACAGAGTATCTGACACGAAATCAATGGGTATGGGAGGCTCAGGATGAGGCGGTGCGACTGTGTGGTGCGATCATTCTCGATCCGACCGAGCACTTGTGTGATGCGGAGCGTTGTTATGGTAGCCGTGACCTACAACCGATATATAGCGACGACGACCATTTGAGCGAGGCAGGCAATAAGTTGCTGGTTCCGATGTTTAGTCAGGTCTTCACTGAAAGCGCGGCTCCCAGCCATCGCAAAAGCAATCAATGAGTCAAGCTTCGAGAAATATGCCTTTCGCCTCTACATCCACCAAGGGTCTGAGCCAGTGTCTTCATCCTCGTCGGTGTCGCCCACCTCATCATGAAAGGGATGATCCGGTTTGCGGCGCTGGTAGATCGGGTCTTGGGGATTTGGGGAGTCGGGCTCGATGGGTTGGTGGCCAGGCGAAGTCGGCATGGTATTCCTTGCAGCGATTGTTCTGGCCTATTGGGCAGAAATCCCTGTACAAGGTTTCACCTCATTGAAACGGTAGTACACCGCGGTATAGTGGTCGCCTACTCCTCTTCCGAGCTTTTGCCATGTTCACTGTCATCGTCGCCCTTGTTCTGCTTGCCGCTGGCGTGGCGGTCATTTATCAGATCCTGAAGAACATGAGCGAAGACGGTATCGATATTGCGGCGCCGGGGAGTTGCAAGCGGAACGGCTGCGGGTCGTCGAAATGCGCGTCGCCCCGGGAAGGCGTGGAGGCCCCGCTGCTCACGGAAGAACAGGACGGCCAACGCAAAGTCAGCCCCTGACGGTTTGCCTCACCGGGAGAGGCATCGTGAATCCCTGGCCCCCAGACTAAGCCAGCCATCCGCGCCCCACCGGGCCTTCCCAGCCTGCTGACCGCTCAAGCGCCGGCTGCCAAGCCCGCCAGCGCCGCCTCGGCGAATGCCACGTCCTGCGCCTCGCTGCCACCGGAAACGCCTATCGCCCCGACCAGCACGCCGTCGTGCTTGACCGGCAGGCCGCCGCCGAAGCCGATGAAGCGGTCGCGCTGCATCAGGCCGTGGCGCAGCATGTCCGAACCTTTGGCCAGGCGCGCATCCCACTTGGCGGTGGCCGGGCCGAAACTGACCACGGTGTAGGCCTTGTCGAGCGCGATGTCGATGGAGTGGAAGGGCGCGCCCGGGTGGCGCTTGAAGACCAGCGGGTAGCCGGCACGGTCCACGACGGCGACGCAGATCTTGACGCCGGCTTCGCGGGCGGCGGCCAGGGCACCGTCGGCGAGTTGTTCGGCGCTAGCGAGGCCGAGCGAGGCGATCATTTCAATGTCCATGCGATGAATCTCCGTGGGCTTCGGCGACCAGGGCCAGCAGGCGCTGTCGCCGGGTAAAGAGGAAGACGACGAACAGCAGCAAGGCGCTGCCTTCGACCAACAGGGTGTACCCCGCCCCCAGCCAGGAGGCGACGAAACCGGCAAGCAGCCCTCCCAGCGCATCGAAGCCGAAGCGGGCCGAGGTGAAGAAGGAGACGATCCGCCCGCGCAGCGTTTCCGGCGCAATGCTCTGCAACACCATGTTGATGCCGACATTGCACACCGAGATGCCGAAGCCGAGGCCGACCATGCCGACCAGCGCCAGTGGCAGCCAGGTGGTCAGCGCAAAGGCGAGCATCGATACCATGCTGATCGCCACGCCGGCGACGATGGCCGACACCACGGCTGGCACCGCCTTGCGGGTGGCCAGGTAGATGGTCGAACAGGAAGGCGCCGCAACCGGCCGCCCCCCACAGCCAGCCGAGGGTTGTCGCATCGCCGGCAAACACGTCGCGGGCGAACACCGGCAGCAGCACGGCGTAGGTCGAGGCGGTCAGGTTCAGGGCAATGAGCGTCAGGATCAGGGTGCGGACGCTCCACGTCTGCCATGCGTACTGCAGCCCTTCCTTGAACACCTCGCCCATCGACCCCTTGGCGCGCGGCGGCGGCGTGCCGTGCACCAGCAGGATGCCGGCGATCAGGGCCAGGAAGGAAAACCCGTTGATGGCGAAGCAGAAGGCCTCCGAGGTCGTGCCGAGCAACAGGCCGGCGATGGGCGGCCCGACGAAGCGCCCGGCATTGAACAGCATGGCGTTGAGGGCCAGCGCGTTGGGCAGGTCGTCACGACTGCCGACGAAGCTACCAATGAGCGACTGGCGCAGGGGGGCATCGAAACTGCTCAGCGTGCCGAGTACGAGGGCCATCAGCACGATGAAGGGCGTGCCGATCCAGTCGGCCCAGGTCAGCCCGGCCAGCACGAACGCCTGCACGGCCATCAGCGCCTGCACGCCGACCAGCCATTTCTTCTTGTCCTGCTTGTCGATCCACGCCCCGGCCAACGGCCCGACCAGCAACTGCGGGATCAAGCCGCAGAACGCCGTGACGCCGAGCAAGGCGGCCGACCCGGTCAGGCGATAGACCAGCCAGGCGAGCGCCACCTGCTGTATCCACGAGCCGAGTATGGAGACGGCCTGTCCGGCAAAATACAGGCGAAAATTGCGATGCGCCAGCGCGCGCATGCCGGCTGGCAAACGTGGTTTTGCGGCGGCCGGGCTCATGCGGCGAACAGCGCTGCCCGCCTCACCCGCCCACCACCATCAAGACCGACAGCGCGACACCGCACAGGTAAGTACCCAGGGCGCCGATGAAGCGAGGCGGGTTTGGTCGGGACATACTCGGCCAGGCGATGAGGCCGATAACCAGCAGGAAGCGACTCACAGTGGCTGCGACAATGAGCCAGACGGCCAGGTCGGAGGGTCCACGCCAGCCGAAGTACAGATAAATCACAGCCAGGAAGGGAGCAAACTCAGCCGTATTGGCATGCGCCCGGATAACCCGGTTGAGCGGCGCGTTCTTGTCCGGAGCGGGGCCGGACCCGATACCGGCGCGGCGGCGCAACATGGAGACGGAGAGCCCGAGCAGGAAGAGCAGGCAGCCCAGGGCAGCGGTGCAATACAGGATGACAGGATGCATGATCAGCCTCGCTAGCGGGATTCGAATCAGCGCACGGCGCGCCGGTAGAGCAGATAGCCGAACACCGAGATCGTCATGGTCGCCACGATCACCCAAGCCATGGGCCGGCCGCTGCCGTCGTGAGTGTAACTGACCGCCGCGCTGGCCCACATGCCGAAACCGAACTGGCTGGAACCGAACAGGGCTGCCGCCGCACCGGCGTTCTGCGGATAGCGCGCCATGAGCAGGCCGACACAGTTGGCGCCGAGCAGGCCGGTCATGCTGACCACGACGAAGAGGCCGGCAATCACCAGCGGCAGCAGGTCACCGCCGAACACCGCCCCCGCCAGCAGCAGCGCCCCGGCAAGGCCGCAGGCGCATCCGATACCGGCCATCCCCGCTGCTCCCCGGCTTTTGACCAGACGGCTGTTGGCGTAGTTGGCCGCGAAAATGCCCAGGGCGTTGGCCGCGAACAGTGCGCCATAGGCAACTGGCGACAGCTTTTGCAAGGCGATGAAATAGAAGGGACTGGCCGTGATGTAGGCGAACATTGCGGCGAAGGACATGCCACCGGCCAGCAGCAGGCCGATGGCGACCGGATCGACCGCCAGGCGGCCATAGGCCGCGAAGGCCGCGGCCAGCGACATCTGCCCCCGTTTCTCGGGGGGCAGGGTTTCCGGCAACAGGCGCCAGACGACCGCCAGGCTGAGCACGCCCCAGGCCAGCACGGCGGCGAAGGTGCCCCGCCAGCCGAAACCGGCCAGCAGCGCGCTGCCGAGCAAGGGGGCGAGCAGCGGCGCGATGGCCGTGACCATGGCCATCAGCGACAGCTTGCGAATCGCCTCGGTCGACGAATAGACGTCGCGCACGACGGCCCGCGCCAGCACCGAGGCGGCGCCGCCCCCCAAGGCCTGGACAAAACGGGCCAGGATCAGTTGCTCGACCGCCGTGGCCAGCATGCAGGCGAGGCTGGCCAGCGCAAACAGCGCGATTCCGCTCAACATCACGGTACGCCGTCCGTAGCGATCGGAAATCGGCCCGTAGAACAGCATGCCGACCGCGAAGCCGGCCAGGAAGACGGTGATCGACGACTGCACCGCCTCGGGCGACGCGCCCAGGCCCGCCGCTATCGCCGGCAAGGCAGGCAGATAGAGATCGATGGCCAGCGGCCCGAAGGCAACGAGCGCGCCGAGCAGCAAAATGAAACGGCCCTCGCGGGCCGGTTCGATGGAAGCGTTTGGCATCTGCATGTACGGGGTCAATTCGTTATCCCCGCCTGTGCGGGAATAACGCGTTGGTGTTACAGGCCGCCCAATGCCAAATACTTGGTTTCCATGTACTCATCCAGGCCATGGCTGGAACCTTCGCGGCCGACACCCGACAATTTGACGCCACCGAACGGCGCCACCTCGGTCGAGATGAGCCCCGTATTGATGCCGACCATGCCGTATTCGAGCTGCTTCGATACGCGCCAGACGCGGCCATGATCCTTGGAGAAGAAGTAGGCGGCCAGGCCGAACTCGGTGTCGTTGGCCATCTGCACGGCCTCGGCTTCGGTCTTGAAGCGGAACAGCGGCGCCACCGGCCCGAAGATTTCTTCCTTGGCGACGGCCATGCCGGTCGTCACATCGGCCAGGATGGTCGGCTCGAACCAGGTGCGGCCCAGCGCATGGCGCTTGCCGCCGGTCACCACGCGGGCGCCCTTGGTAACGGCGTCCTCGACAAGTTCCTCGACCTTGTTGATGGCCGCATCGTCGATCAGCGGGCCTTGTGTGACGCCCTCCTCCATGCCGTTGCCGACCTTCAGGCCGGCGACGGCGGCGGCCAGCTTGCTCGCGAAGGTGTCGTAGATGCCTTCCTGGACCAGGAAGCGGTTGGAGCAGACGCAGGTCTGGCCGGCGTTGCGGTACTTGGACGCCAGCGCACCGGCGACCGCTGCGTCGACATCGGCGTCGTCGAACACGATGAACGGCGCGTTACCACCCAGTTCCAGCGACATCTTCTTGACCGTGCCGGCGCACTGCTGCATCAGCAACTGGCCGATGGGGGTGGAGCCGGTGAAGGTCAGCTTGCGGACGATGGGACTGGCCGTCATCACGCCGCCGATGGCCGACGCCTTGCCGGTGACGACGCTGAACACACCGGCCGGCACGCCGGCGCGCTCGGCCAGTTCGGCCAGCGCCAGGGCGGACAGCGGGGTCTGCTCGGCCGGCTTGAGGATGATGGTGCAGCCTGCGGCCAGGGCCGGAGCGACCTTGCGGGTGATCATCGCCGACGGGAAATTCCACGGCGTGATGGCGGCGCAAACGCCGACCGGCTCCTTGGTGACGACGATCTGGCGGTCCTTGAACGGCGACGGAATGACCTCGCCGTAGGCGCGCTTGGCCTCCTCGGCGAACCATTCGACGTAGGCGGCGGCGTAGGCGATCTCCCCCTTGGCCTCGGCCAGCGGCTTGCCCTGCTCGGCGGTCATCAGCGCGGCGAGGTCTTCCTGGTTGGCCATCAGCAGGTCGAACCAGCGGCGCAGGATGCGCGAACGCTCGGCCGCGGTCGTTTCGCGCCAGGTCTTCAGCGCCTTGTTGGCGGCCACGATGGCGCGCTCGGTCTCGGCTGCGCCGCAGCGGGGGACGGTGGCAATGGTTTCGCCGGTGGCCGGGTTGGTGACGTTGATCGTTTCGCCACTGTCGGCGGGGGTCCAGGCGCCGTCGATGTAGCAGGCTTGGCGGAGGAGGTTGGAGTCTTTCAGGGACAGCATGGTTGTTCTCCTTGGGTGTTCTTGGTTGGGTGTTTTCGACTATGCCGGAGTTGGTTCTGATTGCATGCGCTGCTTTCCGCCCTTGCGGGGCGTCTCACTTTCTTTTGCTTCGCCAAAAGAAAGTAAGCAAAGAAAAGGCGACCCCGGGTCGGTGCCCCGCTGCGCGGGGTTCCCTGCGCTACTCGAAACGCCGGGCGGCTTGCCTGAACTCGCCTGCGGCTCAGACAAGGCAAGCCGAAGGCCCCCGGCATTTCTGCGTTGCTCGGCACCTCTCAAGGGGCCCGGAAAAGCGTCCGGATTCAACCAGTGGCGCCTGACGTTTGGGTTTTTCAGCGACCGGCGAACGCATTCATGCTTGTAGACGGTGCCTATCCCCGCGACGCCTTTCGGGTCCCCATCTGCAGCGCCGAGCAACGCAGCTGCCGGCGGAAAGAGCGCGAGGACTGTCTGAGGGCCAAAGGCCCGAGTTCCGCAGCGCCCGCCGGTGGCGAGTAGCGCAGGGGAGTCGGCGCAGCCGACCGCGTAAGCTGGGGTCGCCTTTTCTTTGCTTACTTTCTTTTGGCGAAGCAAAAGAAAGTGAGACGCCCTCAAGGCGGAAAGCAACGGTTGTCCCCGCCCTCCCACTTCAATCGCGAAACCCACAGCCAGAAAAGGCAAAAAACCCATCAGTAAGCCGCCCCGCCCTGAGCGGAACCAGCCGACTTGAACTTGTCAGCCAAGGCCACGGAAGCATTCCGCAACAACAGCGCATCAACGCCAACGAGCAAAAAGCTCGCCCCCATCTCGCGATAGGCAGCCGCAATCGCCGGATCGGCCGAGAACACGCCAGCCGCCTTGCCTGCAGCGGCGATCTGGCGAATGGCGCCCTCAACCGCCGCCTTGACTTCCGGATGCCCCGGATTGCCAAGGTGTCCCATCGACGCGGCCAGATCGGACGGCCCGATGAACACGGCATCGACCCCCTCAACCTTGAGGATATCGTCGAGACCGGCCAGACCGGCAACCGATTCGATCTGCACGATCAGGCACATTTCCTGGTCAGCCTTGGCGAAGTAGCCGTCGACACCGTTCCAGCGGGCAGCACGGGCGAGCGCCGTGCCGACGCCGCGGATACCGTGCGGCGGATAGCGCATGGCGCGCACCAGCGATTCGGCTTCTTCAGCCGTTTCGACCATGGGCACCATCAGCGTCTGGGCGCCGCCGTCGAGCAACTGCTTAATGCGGGCAACATCGTGGTCGACGGTGCGCACCACCGGCCGCACCGGGTACGGTGCCAATGCCTGCAGCTGGGCGATGATCGAGCGCAGGTCGTTGGGGCCGTGCTCGCCGTCGATCAGCAGCCAGTCGAAACCAGCCGTGCCGACCACTTCGGCAGCGTAGGCGTTGGCCAGGCCGAGAAAGAGACCGATCTGGGTTTCACCGGCGGCCAGGGCGCGCTTGAAGGTGTTGAGGGGCATGTCCATATGGGGCGGGTTCCTGCTTAGACGAAACGGGCGGTGATGTTGCCCAGCGGGCCGTAATCGACATGGATTGTATCGCCCGGCACCACTTTCACGGGGCGGGTGAAGGAGCCGGCCAGGATGATCTGGCCCGGTTCCAGCGCCACGCCGTGCGGCGCGAATTTCTTGGCCAGCCAGGAAATCCCGTTGGCCGGGTGGTTCAGCACGCCGGCGGCGACACCGGTTTCCTCGATGATGCCGTTCTTGTAGAGCAGTGCGGCAGCCCAGCGCAGGTCGATATCCAGCGGCTTGATCGGACGGCCGCCGAGGATGATGCCGACGTTGGCAGCATTGTCGGAGATGGTATCCATGACCTTGCGCGGACGCTTGGTTTCAGGATCGATGCGGTGGCAGCGGGCATCGATGATCTCGACGGCCGGGGTCACGTAGTCGGTGGCCGACAGCACGTCGAAGATGGTGACGTTCTCGCCCTCGAGACGATCCTTGAGGATGAAGGCCAGTTCGACCTCGACCATCGGATCGATGAAGCGCTCGCAGGGAATCTCGGCGGCGTCCTTGTAGACCATTTCGTCGAGCAGCGTGCCGAAATCCGGCTCGTTGATCTGCGACGACATCTGCATGGCACGCGAGGTCAGGCCGATCTTGTGGCCGACGATCTTCTGGCCCTCGGCCAGCTTCATTTGCACCCAGGCCTTCTGGATGGCGTAGGCGTCGGGGATGGTGATTTCCGGGTGGTCCAGCGAAATCTGGCGTACCGGCTTGCGGGCCTTTTCGGCTTCGTGCAGGCGGCGCGCGGCCGCTTCGATGATCTCTTGGCTGAGCATTTTTGTATCTCCTCTGTCAGTTCTTTTTGTAGCGGGGGTGAATGTTGTTTTTCTTCCAGGTGCCGGCTTCGCTGAATTCGGCGATTTCCATCGACAAGGCCAGTCCGTGGCGTTCGAAGAAGGCGGCAAAGTGTTCGCTCAACAGCGCGAACAGTTCGTCGCCGACCTTCTTCTTGGCTTCGTCCGAGCGCCCGGCGCCGATCTTCAGCGTGGCGTGCACGAAGGCGTCGCTCGATAGGGCACCATCGGCCACGCAGTAGTCCTTGAGCCAGATGACGCGGGAGCGGATGCCGCCGGTCGGAAACACGCCCCCCTGATCGATCAGGACCTGGTTGCTCTTCTTCAGCAGGCCTTGAATGTCAGCCTCGGCCACGTTCAGGTTGTCGGTGATTTCATAGATCAGATGGGGCATTTTTCGCTCCTTGCGTGAATCAGGAAACCGGCATTTCCATGCCGACGCCGCGTGCCAGCGGCGGGATACCGGCGACCGGCAGATTGACGACGACCTGGCCGGTGCCCGAGCTTTCGAAGTACGGGCAGACGATCTCGGCCTTGCCTTCGTACCTGTCCCAGCCGATGGCGCCGAACAGCATGGCGGTGTCGTGCATCTTGCCCTCGCCGGTGCAGTACTGGGCGTACTCCGGCAGCATGCGCAGGAAGGTGGCCCATTCGCCCCCCTCCCACAGTTGCAGGGCGCGCAGGTCGACCTGCTTGTTGAATTCGCGGCTGATGGTGTTGAAGCCCTGCTCGACCAGACGGTTTTCCCAGATCTGGTGCGACATCGAGCCGCTGGCGACGATGGCCACCCGGCAGTTGCTGCGGGCGACGGACTTGGCCAGCGCCTCGCCGAGGATGCGCGACTCTTCCAGCGAACCGAAGGTACTCCAGCCGGCGATCGAGACGACCTTGATCTTGCCTTCCGGGTTCATGTAGCGCATGGGCAAGATGGTGCCGTACTCAAGGTCGAGCGAGGCCACTTCGTGTGCACGGGTCTTGACGCCCATGGCGGTGGCTTCCTCGGCGATCATCCGGCCCAGTTCCGGGTTGCCCGGGAACTCGTAGGGCAGGTCCTGGATGAAATGCGGGAACTCGTGGCTGGTGTAGTTGCCCTTGTGTACCGCGTTGTTGTTGATGTGATAACCCGCGTTAACCAGCCAGTGCGTGTCGAACACGATGAAGGTATCGACACCGAGTTCGACGGCGCGACGCCCCAGCTCGCGCTCGGCATCAATGGCAGCCTGGCGGCAACCATGCGCCGGCCCCGGTTGTTCGGAAATAAGCATCGAGGGCACATGCGTGCACTTGATGGCCATGACGATTTCACCCATTTTTCTGTCTCCTGAGATGGTGTGGATAGGCTTCTCTGTCAGGGTTATCGTTGGCTTTTCGCTCTATTGGATGGGGAACACGACGTTGATCTGGCCGGTACCCGACGAACCGAAGTAAGGCGTGACCACCTCGGCCTTGCCGGTGTACTCCTCGGCGCCGAGCACGCCGAGCAGCATCGCCGTGTCGTGCATCATGCCTTCGCCGTGGCACTTGACCGCGTACTCCGGCAGCATGCCGCAGAAGGTCTTCCAGTCACCGTTCTTCCACAGTTCGACAACGTGGTGGTCGACGGTTTCCAGGAACGGATCCCAGACCTTGTGCAGGAACTGTTCGGACACGCCGTTCTGGGCGAAGCGGTGTGACAGCGAACCGGAAGCCAGCACGGCGACGTTGCCGTCGAACTTTTCCTCGATGGCGCGGCGCACGGCGCGGCCCAGTTCGATCGAATCGGCCAGGTTATGCACGGTGCACAGCGCGGAGACGGAGACGACCTTGAACCGCTTGTCCTCGTTCATGTAGCGCATCGGGACCAGCGTGCCGTATTCCAGCGCCAGGCTGGTCGCGTCGTGGGCGCGGGTATGCACGCCGGCGACGGTCGCCGTCTCGGCGATGGCATGGCCGAGTGCCGGGTTGCCTTCATACGAGAACGGCATGTTCTTGATGAAGTGCGGCAGTTCGTTGGAGGTGTAGATGCCCTCCCACGCCGGCGCGCAGTTGATGTGGTAGCCGGAATTGACCAGCCAGTGCGTGTCGAAGACGACGATGGTGTCGACGTTCAGCTCACGCATGCGGCGGGCGATTTCCTTGTGGCCGTCGATGGCGGCCTGACGGCAGCCCTTGTGCGGACCATCCATCTCCGACAGGTACATCGACGGAACGTGGGTGATCTTGGCGGCGAGTACGAGTTTGCCCATGATTTACACCCCCCAGCGCGGAATGTGGTGGCTGCCGTACGAGACTGCGATGTTCTTGGCTTCGCAGAACACTTCGTAGCTGTAGTGGTTGCCTTCGCGGCCGGTGCCGGACGCCTTGCTGCCGCCGAAGGGCTGGCGCAGGTCGCGGACGTTCTGGCTGTTGACGAAGGTCATGCCGGACTCGATGGCCTTGGCCAGGCGGATGGCGCGGCCGGTGTTGTTGGTCCACAGGTAGGACGACAGGCCGTAGATGGTGTCGTTGGCGATCTGGATCGCCTCTTCCTCGGTCTTGAAGCGGATGATGCACGGCACCGGCCCGAAGATTTCTTCCTGGGCGATGCGCATCTTGTTGTCGACGCCGGCGAACACGGTCGGCTGGACCCAGAAGCCGTTCTTGAACTTGTCATCAACGACCGGCGTACCGCCCCCGAAGACGACTTCGGCGCCTTCCTGCTTGCCGAGTTCGATGTAGTAATTGACCTTCTCCTGATGGCCCTTGGAGATCATCGGGCCGATGATGGTGCTCATGTCGGTCGGGTCGCCCACCTTGATCTTGGCGGCGCGGGCGGCGAAATCGGCGACAAACTTGTCGTAGATACCGGCCTGGACGATGATCCGCGAGCCGGCGGTGCAGCGTTCGCCGTTGTTCGAGAAGATCATGAAGATGGCGGCGTCGAGGGCGCGCTCGTAGTCGGCGTCGTCGAAGATGATGAAGGGCGACTTGCCGCCCAGTTCCATCGAGAACTTCTTGAGGCCGGCCGCCTTGACGATGCGGTTGCCGGTGGCGGTCGAACCGGTGAAGGAGATCGAACGGACATCCGGATGGGCGATCAGCGGCTCGCCGGCGGTATTGCCGAAGCCATGCACGACGTTGAAGACACCCGGCGGGATGCCGGCCTCGAGCGCCAGTTCGCCGAGGCGGTTGGCGGTCAGCGGCGACAGCTCGGACATCTTCATCACGGCCGTGTTGCCGAAAGCCAGGCAGGGCGCGGTCTTCCAGGTGGCGGTCATGAACGGCACGTTCCACGGCGAGATCAGCGCGCAGACGCCGACCGGCTGCCACAGCGTGTAGTTCAGGTGGCCGGTGTCGGAATCGTAGGTTTCGCCGTGCATGTGCTGGATCAGCTCGGCGAAGTAGTTGAAGTTGTCGGAGGCGCGCGGCACCAGCACCTTCTTGGTCTGGTAGGTCACCTGGCCGGTGTCGGCGGTTTCCATGTCGGCGATCGGCTCGACATTGGCGGCGATCAGCTCGCCCAGCTTGCGCACCAGGCGGGCGCGCTCCTTGACCGGCGTCGCGGCCCAACCCGGGAAGGCAGCCTTGGCGGCGGCCACCGCGGCATTGACCTCGGCCTCGCCACCACTGGCGACGGTATCGATCACTTCACCCGTGGCCGGGTTGATGGTTTCGAAGTTTTCCTTGCTGCCGACCTTCTGGCCGTTGATGATGTGCTGGATCATGTGCTGTTCTCGCTTTCTCTTAAGCGTTGGCGAAATAGGTCTGGTCGTCGACGATGGTGTTGACCAGACAGCAGACGTTTTCGACTTCGGTTTCGATGACGTCGCCCGGCTTGACGTCGGCCAGGCCTTCCGGCGTGCCGGTCAGGATGACGTCGCCCGGATTCAGGGTCATGAAGGACGACAGATATTCGATCAGCGTCGGGATGTCGAAAATCATGTCGGCGGTCGTGCCTTCCTGCGTCGTCTTGCCATTGACGCGGGTGGTCAGCTTCAGCGCCATCGGGTTCGGCACGTCGGCGGCATCGACCAGCCAGGGGCCGAGCGGCGTGCAGGCGTCGCGGTTCTTGACGCGCAGGTTGGGACGGTAATAGTTCTCGAGGTAGTCGCGGATGGCGTAGTCGTTGGCCACGGTGTAGCCGGCAACCATCTCCATCGCCTCTGCCTTTTTCACGTTCTTGCCGGTCTTGCCGATGACCACGGCCAGCTCGCACTCGTAGTGCATGTAGGTGGCGTCGGCCGGGCGGCGGGTGTTGGCTTTGTGGCCGGTGATGGCGTTCGGCCCCTTGAGGAAGACGAGCGGCACTTCCGGCGCCTTGAAAGCCAGTTCCTTGGCGTGATCGGCGTAGTTCAGGCCGAGCGCGAAAACAGTGCCGACCTCGACCGGCGGCAGCCACTGGAAGTCGCCGTCGTTGAGCAGGCGGCCGTCGGCCATGCGAACCTTGCCCGCGTTTTCAACACCTGCGTCGGTGACTTGATGAACGGCGCCGTTGTAGGCGATGCGACCGCGCTTCATGCTGCGACTCCTTCGACAAGGGTGAAATTCAGACTACCGAGACCTTCGGCGCTGATACGAACGGTGCTGCCGGCCTTGGCCTGCGGCGCCATGTAGCGCACGCCGACGAGCAGGACGTCGCCCTGGCTCAGGGTCATCCATTCCGTCACATCGGCCAGCAGTTTGGCCGGCGAACGAATCAGATCGTTCAATGAACGGGTGTCGACCACCTGGCCGTCGATTTCCGTCGCCAGTGTCAGGCCGGCCAGATCGGCCAAGGGCTTGACCGAGGTCATCGGCAGCGAACCATCGAAGCACTTTTCGCGGATGGCCGGACGATAATAGCTGGTGTGCGGCAGGCTCAGGTCGGCGGCCAGCACGACGCCGGCGACCGACGCCAGCGCGTTGCCGGCTGCCAGTCGTCCGGCGGCGCGGCCCATGACCAGACCGATGGTGGCAGCGACTTCGACGCTGTCCGCGCCGGCCGGCAGGCTGACGACCGAACCGCAGCCGACGCGGGTATTGGCCGGTTTGATATAGAGCACCGGTGCCTTGGGAGCGCCCTTGTAGGGGGCCTCCTCCAGCGAACCGATTTTCTGGACGGAAACGGTGTCATTCAGGATGACGCCGAAAACCGTGCCGCACACTTGCTGTTTGATCATGTTTCTAGACTCCGCTCAGCCGAGGTAGTGGACCAGACCGAGACACAGGACAGGGAAGAAAACGAGGGCGATGATGCGCAGGAAGTCCGAGGCCAGGAAGGGCATCACCCCCCAGGCAGTTTCCTTCATCGGGACGTCCTTGGCGATCTTGTTGATGACATACAGGTTCATGCCCACCGGCGGGTGCACCAGGCCGATTTCGACAACCATCAGGGCCAGGATGCCAAACCAGATCGACTTGTCTTCGACCGCCATGCCAAAGAAATCCAGCCCCATGACCATCGGATAAAAGATGGGGATGGTCAAGAGGATCATGGCCAGCGAATCCATCACGCAGCCGAGCAGGATGTAGATGAGCAGGATGGAGAACAGCACGACCAGCGCCGGCAAGCCGCTGTTCTGCACCCACAGGGCCAGCTCGGTCGGCATTTGCGACAGGGCCAGGCTGGAGTTCAGCAGGTCGGCGCCGATCAGCACCATGAAGATCATGCCGGTCGCGTGGGCCGTACCGTAGACGCTCTGCAGGAAATCCTTGGTGCGCATGCCCCCGGAAACCGCCGCGATGATGCCGCAGGCGGCAGCACCGATCGAGGCGGCCTCGGTCGGATTGGCCCAACCGCCATAGATGCCGATGATGACCACCAGGAAAACGCAAAGCACCGGGATGATGTTGATCTGGGCCTTGATCATCTCGCCGAACGGCACCTTCTTGCCGGCCGGACCGGCATTCGGGTCGCGGCGGACGATAATGGCGATGACCAGCAGGTAGCCGAGGGCAGCGATGATGCCCGGCACCACGGCGGCGACGAACAGCTTGCCGATCGACTCCTGGGTCAGCACGGCGTAGATGACCAGCGGCACCGACGGCGGGATCAGGATGCCGAGCGTGCCCGAAGCCGCCAGCGTGGCGGTGGACAGCTTGCCGGAATAGCCGTTGGCCTTCAGTTCCGGCAGGGCGACCTGCCCCATGGTGGCGGCGGTCGCCAGCGAGGAACCGCAGATCGCGCCGAAAGCGGCACAGGCGGCGGTCGAAGCCATGGCCAGGCCGCCGCGCCAGTGGCCGATCAGCGTTCCGGCCGCCTTGAACAGCGCCTTCGACAAGCCGCCATGCGTGGCGAACTGGCCCATCAGGATGAACAGCGGAATCACCGCCAGATCGTAGTTGGAGACCCGGGCGTAGACCAGGTTGTTCAGGGTGTACAGCAAGCCGGCGGTTTCGCCGGCGTTCATGACCAGATAGATGCCGGCGCCGGTGACGAACATGGCCATGGTGATGTGGACGCGCACGGCCAGCATGGCCAGCAGGCAGCCGAAACCGATCAGTCCGATGGATGTACCGCTCATTTGCCCGCCCCCGGAATGCTCTTGCTCGGATGGAAATGGGCATAGGCCCGGTAGATCGCGCAGATCATCATCAGGAACAGGCCCGGAACGAGCAGCGCCGTCGGAATCCACAGCGGCAGCGAAACCAGCGTCGTCACTTCCTGCGACTCGTGGGTAGCGATGGCCGACAGGATGGTGCGCCAGACCAGCAGCGCAGAGACCGCGGCGAACAGGACTTCCGCGATACCGTCGATCGTGCGCTTCAATGTATCGCGCATGTTCTCGGTAAAGAAATCCACCTTGATATGCTCGCCGAGCAGCGTGCAGTACGGCAGGAAAGCCGTCGCCGCAACGGCCGTGCCGGCCTGCATCAGCTCGATGTCGCCGTTGACCGAGCCGAAGCCCAGTTTACGGCCGATGATCGACACCAACGACATCACGATCAGGAGGATGAACAATACGCCCCCTGAGATTGCCATCGCCTTGCCGGCCATGATCAGGTAGTGCTCGACCCTGTCGTGCTCCAGCAAATCATGGGGCATGCCCATCGGATCCTGCATGCTGTTCTCCCCGATCCTTGTTTTACTTGGTGGTGCCAGTCAGTTCGCGGGCGGCGGCAATCAGCTTCTTGCCGTCCAGGCCCTTTTCGCCAACCTGCTTGGCCCACTCGTCTTCGACGCTGGCCGTTGCCTGCTTCATGGCCGTCACCTGGGTGGCGCTCAGCGTGGTGATCTTGTTGCCCTGGGCGGCGATGCGCTTCCGGGTATCGGCCGCGACTTCGTCGAACATGGCGCCGAACTTGCCGACCATCACTTCGCCCGTGGTCTTGTCGACAATCGCCTTCAGGTCAGCCGGCAGGCCGTCGTATTTCTGCTTGTTCATCAGCACGGCCAGCACGGTGGCCGTCGGGTAGGCCACGCCATTGTCGGGCTGCAGGTGGAACTTGGTGACTTCGGACAGCTTGGTCGGATAAACCAGCTCCCAGGCACCGAGCGAACCGTCGACCACGCCCTTGGAAATCGCCTCGGTCACCTGCGCCGGCGGCATGGCCACCGGCTGCCCGCCCAGCGCCGTCAGCGTCTTGGCGCCGACGCGCGTCGACGTACGCAGCTTGAGGCCGGCAAAGCCGGTCAGGCCGGCGATCTGCTTGCTGGCGGTATGCACGGCCTGGCCACCGTCGGTGTGGAACGCCAGCACCTTGTAGGCGGCGAACTCCTGCTGGGCATTCTGCTGGTAGAACTTCCACAGCGCCTTGGAACTGGAGGACGAATCCTTGACCATGAACGGCAGCTCGAAGGCCTCGATGGCCGGGAAGCGGCCGGCGGAATACCCCGGGCCGGTCCACACCACGTCGGCAACACCGTTCTTCACTTGGTCAGCCAGCTGGGCCGGCGTGCCGCCGAGCTGCATGGCCGGGTAGAACTGGCACTTGATGCGACCATTGGACAGCTTGCCCATCTCGTCGCACCACGGCTGCAGGACTTTCTGCTGGGTCGGCGCGGCCGACGGCAGGAAGTGGGCGATCTTGAAGGTGACTTCCTGGGCAAAAGCCGGCAGGGAGAGGGCAGCCAAAGCGGCAACGACGGTCAATTGACGGGTGTTCATTCGGCATCTCCTCGAAGGGCGCGGGTCGGACCCACGTTTATTAACATATTAGTGATCAAATTAAATCACTAGGATGTTAGTGAGTGAACTGCTCTTCGATTTTTTTACGCTTTTTTTCCTGGGGCCGGATGGCGATAAATCTGGAAGCGCCCGCCGCGAAAATCGACTTCGTCTTCAAGATGCGCGCCGACCGCCAGCGCAACGCGGATCGACGCCCCGTTGTCGCGGTGAATGAAGCTGATCGGCGGCTGGCCGGGATACACCTCGGCCGCCATGGCCTGCACCGCCCGGGCGGCTTCGCTGGCATAGCCACGCCCCTGGAATGCGGGCAGCAGCGCCCACTTGATTTCGCGCTCCGGAAAATCGGCGGGATACCACAGACCGGCCGCACCGACCAAGGCACCGCTCGACTTTTCCTCCAGCGCGTACGGGCCGTAGCCACGCAGCAGCCAATGTCCGGCCAAGGTCGCCGTCAGGCGCCAGCTCTCGCCTTCGCTCAGTACCCGCCCAAGCGTATGGCGGGTGCACTCGGGATTGCTGTAATGGGTATGCATGCCACGCCAGTCTTCCTCGCGGAACGGGCGCAGGATCAAACGTGCCGATTCGATTCGGGTCGGTATTTCAAATTCGCTCATGGCAGAACTACCAAAAAAAAACCGGCCGCACGCGGCGACCGGAAACTCCGCAAAGAGGAGATGAACGCAGGAGAAATCAGGATTTCATGATCTTGAGGGTCTGGATCGAAGTGTATTCGGCCAGGCCGTGCGCGCCGAACTCGACGCCGATACCCGACTGCTTGACGCCGCCGAAGGGCGCGTCCGGCTGGATGGCACCATGCTCGTTAACCCAGGCGCTGCCACATTCGAGGCGCAAGGCCAGCGCGGCCGCCCTGGCCGTGTCGCTCGACCATACCGAGCCGCCGAGGCCGTTCGGACTGTTATTGGCGCGGGCGATGACCTCGTCGATATCGCTGTACTTGATGATGGGCAGGATGGGGCCGAACGGCTCCTCGTCCACCAGGCGCAGGCCATCGCTCACGTCGACCACGACGGTCGGCTCGTAGAAGTAGCCGGGGCCGGCCTTGCGCTTGCCGCCGCACAGGAAGCGGGCGCCGTGGGCGCGGGCGTCTTCGGCCAGTTCTTCGACCTTAGCCAGCTGCATGGCATTCTGGATCGGGCCGAGCTGGGTGTCCGGGTTCATGCCGTCGCCGACCACCGCGTTGCGCGCCAGATTGGCCAGTTCGCCGGACAGTTCGTCGTAGATGCTTTCATGCACGTAAAGGCGCTTGAGCGCGGCGCAAGTCTGGCCGTTGTTGTGGAAGGTGACGCCGAACAGCTTGGGCGCGATGGCCTTGACGTCGACATCGGGCAGCACGATACCGGCGTCGTTGCCGCCCAGCTCCAGCGTCAGGCGCTTCAGGTTGCCCGAGGCGTTGGCCATGATGCGCCGGCCGGTCGCCGTCGAGCCGGTGAACACGATCTTGGCGATGCCCGGGTGGCTGGTCATGGCCGGTCCGACATCGGAACCGGCGGCGCCGGTCACGAAGTTGAGCACGCCCGGCGGCAGGATGGCATTGGCCAGTTCGGCAAAGCGGGCGGTCGCTACCGGCGTCATTTCCGACGGCTTGAGCACCACGGTATTACCGGCGCGCAAGGCCGGAATGACGTGCCAGATGGCGATCATCAGCGGCCAGTTCCACGGCGTGATCGAACCGACCACGCCGAGCGGCTTGCGATGCACCTCGACACGCGCCTCGGCGTTGTCCTGAATGACTTCGACCGGCAATTCCAGATCGGCGGTGACGTGCGTCCAGGCAATCGAACCGCCGACTTCCATGCCCGCCCCGACACCGTTCAGGCCGCCCTGCGGCTTGCCGGTTTCCAGCGTGACCAGGCGCATCAGTTCGGGCATGTTGGCTTCGAGTGCGGCGCCGAGAGCGTGCATCAGCGCCTTGCGCTCGGCATCCGGCTTGCGGCCCCAGGCCGGGAAAGCCGCCTGTGCGGCCTTGACCGCCGCATCGACGTGGCTGGCATTGCCGGCCTGGGCCTGGGCAAACGCCTCGCCGGTAGCCGGGTTGATGACCGGAAAAGTGGTGGCTGCCTGAACGGCCTGTCCATCGATCAGCATGGAAATGGTTTGCATGTCGTCTCCTGTTTGATTGTTCGTGTTGCCTGGTTTACAAGCCCTGCCCGTCGGTGATCACGCCGTGCCGCGAGAAGCGGACCAGGCCCTGCCCGGCCCACAGCGCGGCCGTCAGCGACAGGCGGTCGTCGCGCTGCTTCCAGGTGAAGCTGGCGCCGCCGTCGGTGCTGTCGAGCAGCACGCCGTCCAGGCTGGTCCCGAAAACATGGCCGCCGCCCTCGACCAGATCGGTCACCGAGCTCTTGCTGCCGCTGACCACCGGCTGCCAGCTATGGCCGTCATCCTTGCTGCGATAGATCGTGCCACGCAGGCCGCCGACGAGCAACGTGCCATCCTTGAGCGCCACGCCCGTCCAGAAAGAGCCTTTGTAGCCGGTGTTCAGGTATTGCCAGCTCTGGCCATGGTCGGCGCTGCGCAACACCATGCCGCGCTCGGCGGCGACGAACAGCTCGCCCTTGGCCGAGGCAAAAATACGGAACAGGTTGCGGTCCGCCTTGCCGCCATCCGGTGGCGCCGGCAGATCGACCGGAGCCCACGTCTTGCCGCCATCCTGCGTACGCAGCACCAGCGACCACAGGCCGACGGCCAGACCTTCCTGGGTGTTGACGAAATGAACAGAGAACAGCGGCCGGTCTTCCTGGGTTTCCAGGCGCTGGATGCTCCAGTTCTCACCACCGTCGGCGGTATGGAGGATGGCGCCCCACTGCCCGACCGCCCAGCCGTTCCTGTCGTCGGAGAAATGCACGGCGGTCAGGGTTGAGGACAGCGGCACGGAAGCGGCCTGGCGGAAGGTCTTGCCGTCGTCGTCGGAGAGCAGGATGGTGCCGTAGTCGCCCACGGTAACCAGGCGCTTGCCGGCGAAGGCGGCGCCCTGGATCGGCGCCAGCGTGGCAGCCGCACTATTCTTGGCCGGCTGGGCCTGTAGCGGCACTGGAGCGGCCGGCGCCTGGGCCGTGGCCGGGACGGCGATCAGGCTGCCGAGCAAGGCGGCGATCAGGGTGGTGGCGCGGAGCGTCATGGGTTGCTTGTTCATGTTCGGCTCCCGATTAGTGGTTGAGGATGCCCGGCGCACGGACCGGCGTCTTGCGCGGGAACAGTTTTTCCAGCCACACGGCGAAGGCCGGCAGCGCGGTCATGGCCATGACCATATTGACCATGAACATGAAGGCGAGCAGCTTGCCCATGTCGGCCTGGAACTTGAGGTCGGAGAAGGCCCAGGTGGCGACGCCGATAGCCAGCGTGATGGCGGTGAAGATGGTTGCCGTGCCGACTTCCAGGATCGAGTGTTCGAGCGCCTTGACGATGTTCTCGCCCTGCGACAGGTGCAGTTGCAGCCGGTTGTAGATGTAGAAGGCGTAATCGACGCCGATGCCGACGGCGAGCACCATGACCGGCAGCGTCGCGACGGTGAGGCCGATCTCCAGCTCCTTCATGAACCAGTAGCCGATGAAGGTGCCGACGGTGAGCGGCAGGCAGCAGGCGAGCACGGCGCGGAAATCGCGATAGACCATGGCGACCAGGAAGACGATGGCGGCGTAGACGTACATCATCATCGGCATTTCGCTCTTCTCGACCTCGTCGTTGACCGCCGCCAGCACGCCGGCGTTGCCGGAAGCGAGGCGGATGGTGACGCCGTCGAGCTTGTTCTCGGCGCGGAAGTCCTTGACCTTGTCGATGACGCGATTGATCGTCGTCGCCTTGTGGTCGTTGAGGAAGAGGTGTACCGCCGTCATGCTGCAATCCTTGCGCATGTAGCCGCGCATGCGGCCGATTTCGGTGGCCAGCGCCGCATAGTTGCCCGGATCGATGGGGATGGCGTTCATCTTCGGATTGCCTTCGTTGTAGCCCTCGTTATAGGTCCGCAACTGGCCGGAGAAGGAAATGGCCGACAGCACGCCCGGCGTGTTCTGCATGTGCCAGACGAACTGGTCCTGGTAGAGGCCGATGGCGACGTTCTCGCAGGATTCCGGCGCCGCCTCGAAAACCACGGTCAGCCAGTCGAGACCGGTGTCGTAGGCTTCGGAAATAGCCACCGCATCGCGGTTGAAGCGGGCTTCCGGACGCAGTTCCGGCGCGCCGGGTTGCAGCGTGCCGATGACGCGGTCGCTGCTCTGCCACACGTAAACCGCGAAGACGGCAGTGGTCAGCGCGATGACGATAGCGGCATTGCGCGGCTCGGCCACCTTGGCCAGCGCCTTGAGCCAGCGAGCCCGCTTGTCGCGCTTCATCATCGCCTTGTCGGCGTATTCCTTGGTGAAGGTGAAGTACGAGGCGGCAATCGGCAGCATCGCCAGGTTGGTGGTGATCTTGAAGAAGACGCCGAGCGAGGCGGTGATCGCCAGTTCGCGCACCATCGGAATCGGAATCAGGATCAGCGTGATGAAGGAGACGAAGGCGGTGACCAGCGCCAGCACGCCGGGAATGAGCAGGCCAGAGAAGCTGGCGCGGGCGGCCTGCTCGGTGGTCTTGCCGTGCGCCAGTTCGCGCACGATGAAGTTGATCTGCTGCACGCCGTGCGAGACGCCGATGGCGAAGACCAGAAAAGGCACCAGCACGGCCAGCGGGTCGAGGCCAAAGCCAAGCAGGCGCAAGGCGCCGAACTGCCATATCAGCGAGGTGAAGGAGCAGATGATGGGGAGCAGCGTAAAGCGCAGCGAATGGCAGTACCAATACACCGCCCCCGCCGTCAGCAACAGGGCCACCGCGCAGAACTCAAGCACCGACGAGGCGCCGTCGGCGATGTCGCCGATCTGCTTGGCGAAGCCGATGATCTGGATTTCGAAATCGGCGTCCTCGAACTGCTTGCGCAGGGCTTCCAGCTTGTCGTTGTAAGACACGTAGTCGATCTTGTTGCCGTCCTTGTCCACCTCGGCCAGTTCGGCGACGATCATCGCGCTGGTCTGGTCGCGCGAGACCAGCGTGCCGACAAAACCGCCCTGGCTGGCCGAGCGCTGGATGCCGGCGATGATCTCGGAATTCAACTGGTCCGGCGTCACCGTGCCGGAAATCAGCGGATCGGCGCGAAAACCTTCCTCGGTGATTTCATTGACGAAGCTGTTCGGCGTCCACAGCGATTGCACGCCCAGACGGTCGACGCCCGGCAGGTAGATTACCGCCTGGGTCACGTCGTACAGGCGCTTCAGGCCGGCCTGCGTCCAGATGGTGTCTTTTTTGGCCTTGACCACGACGTTCAGGCGGTTGGCGCCGAGCACGTCGTTGCGGTATTTGTGGAAGGTCTCGATGTATTCGTGGCCGGTCGGCATCTGCTTCTCGAAACCGGCTTCCATGCGCAACTGCAGCGCGAAATAGCCCATCACGGCGGTGAACACGGCCAACCAGATCAGGAAAGGCGTGCGGTACTTGAAGCAGAAGTTCTCCAGCCCGGTCAGAGTGCGGGTCAGGTATTTGTCGACATCGTCGACGCTGAATAGGTTGAGCATGATGTGCTGTCCTGCGGGGGGTAATCTGTTTTTATCGTTGCAGTCGGGAAGCGGGGAGTCGCCTCCCGACCTTATGTCGCCTTAGAAATTGCGCGAGACGTACATGCCGAAGAAGTCGCGGTCCTTGTACGGCTGGTCGTAGACGCGCGACCCGCCCCAGAACTTGGCGTAGTTCACGCCCGCCTGCCACTTGGCCGGGTTCTGCGTGAAGCTGACGATGAAGTTGGCCGACTTGGCGCCTTCCATGAACAACGCGGATGCGTTCGGGGTGCGGCCGCTGACTGCCTGGAAGTAGTAGATCTCCGGCGTCACCTGCCAGCCCGGAATCAGATTGCCGTCGTAGGTCCAGCTGAAATCCAGGTTATAGCCCCAGGACAGCTTGTCGCCCACCGCCTCGGCCGTATTGCCCAGGTTGTACTCCTGGCCCCAGGCCCAGACGCCAGCACCGATCGGCTCGCTGCCGTAATACTTCTTCAGCTTCGGGTAGTAACTGGCTACGGCTTCGATCATGAAGGTTGCCGTCGAGGCATTGCCCAGTGCCTTCAGGATGCCGCCGTAATCGCCTGGCGTCATGCTCAGCAAGCCGGTCAGGTGCCACTGGAACTTCTTCTCGTCCACCCAGCATTTGCCATTATTCGCGGCGCACAGGTCGAGACCCGGATTGAGCGAAACGGCATCCTTCGGCCGGTACGACAGCTCCGTGCCGATAGCCCAGTCGCCGACCGGGAAATTGGCGGAAATGCCGTATAGACGGCGATCTTCGGCATATTGCCAGGAGAAGGCCGTGGTATTGGGATCGACGGCCAGGTTCGGTGCCTTGTCATGGTAGGCCATGGCGTAGAAACCGAGGTTGAGCTGGGTTCCCGAGGGCTGCCAGCGAACCGCCGCGCCGTACTGCCCTGAATCCTTGGCCTTGCGGCGGTTGATGCCGTAGGTACTGTCGCCGACACCCAGGCCGTTGACTTGCGACCAGTAGCTCCCGGTCGGCGGGAAGTAATGGGCGTTCCACTCGGCCTGGTAGTAGGCCTCGAAGTTCACACCCCGTCCCAGACCCGTTGCGAAGCTGACGATGGGCGCAGGCAGGAAGACTTCCTTCAACTGTGTACCGGGTTGCGACAGGCGCATGATGTCCATGGCGTTGGTCTGGTTGATGCCGCCGGGCAGGAACAGGCTCTCGCCCCAGCTGATCACCTGGTTGCCGGCGCGGACGCGGGCGCGCTGCTCGCCGACCGAGAACTCCTTGCTCACCCACAAATCGAGCAGGCGGGTCTTGAATTCCAGATCGTCGCGCGCATCGTCGGACAGCGACGCCGAGTAGCCATTGGGGCCGGTCGCTGCACTGACGAAACCGGTGGTCTTGGTTGCCGTGAAGTCGCGCAGCCAGCTAAAACGGCCCATGAACTTCCAGTCGTCCGGCATCTTGAGCAGCAGTTCGTGCGTGCCCTTCAGGTAAGTGGTGAAGGCGTCGCCCTTCTTGTAGTTGATGTTGCCCTGGTCGCCGACCCCCTGAAAAGTCGTGTTGCCGGTCGGTGCGCCGTTGCCGGTGGCGCCGGCGACAACCAGGTCGCTGGAAGGGCCCTGGGTACGGATGCCGGTCCCCAGCGACACGGTCGAATCGAAGCTGCCGGAAATGCTGCCCGTTTCAAACGTGAAGGCGGAGGCCGCCCCCACATAGCCGATCAACACAGCCAGAACGGTTTTCTTGAAGATGTTGTGCATGGTTATTTACCCTCCGAGTCCATTCCGGCTGATCAGCGCTCGCTGATGGCGCGCAGGTTGTCCGACGTATAGAAGCCTTCCTTCAGCTTGGGGTCGTTGGCCTCGACAAACCAGCGCATATCCTTGCCGCCGCCCAGCGAGCTCTGGTCGACCAGGTAGCGGTTGTCGATCAGGTTGTACTGGACGAAGGCCGGGTTGTCGCAGCTGCCCGTTTCATAGACCGGGATGACGAAGCCTTCGCGCAGCTTCCAAAGCTTGCCCTGGGCGTCGTAGTCCTCGGCGACGACGATGGCCCAGCTGTCCTCGTCGATATAGAAGGTGCGCTTCGGCGCAACGTGGCGGACACCGGCCTTGACGGTAGCCTCGACCACCCAGACGCGGTGCAACTCGTAACGGCGATGGGCGCTATCCACACCATTTTCCTTGGTCACATCGCTGAACTTGACGTTCGGGTCATACATGCCGAAGGCGTTGTAGCCGACGATCAGTTCCTTCTTGCCGACCAGCTTCCAGTCGAAACGCTCGATGGTGCCGTTGAACATGCGCGGCTCGTCCATCGTGTACTGGTTCTCGAAGCCAATCTGCGGTGCGTCGTAGGCGTAGGTCGGCATGCGACGGACGCGACGCTGCCCCGGGAAGTAGTAGAAAACCTCGTTGGTCTTGTCGGTGAACACGGTGATCGCCAGCGACTGGCCGGCCAGCGCGGTCGGCGACTTGTAGGCGAAGTAGGTGTAGTACTCGACCGGCGGCATGCTGGAGAACGCGGTCGAACCCTTCTTGCCCCATGGGAAGAAGTAAGTCTGCGTCGAGGTGGCGGCAATCCATTCGCTGGAGCCGGCACGCGGCGACAGCGCGGTGTACAGCGTCGGCCACTCGAAGCCGACGCCGGCGTACTTCATCTTGGTATTCCACATCACCTCGGTGCCGGTATGCGGCACCGGGAACGGCACGCCGGGAACGTTGGCTTCCTTCAAACTCCAGCCATCGGCGCCGATCTTCGCGGTGGTGACGTTCTTCCGGGTATTTTCGGCGACGAAATCGGGGTTGCCGCAGGTACGGCGGGACGGATAAACATCCATCTTGTAGCCCTTGTTCTGCTTGATCTGCTGAACCTGGCCCGGCGACAGTTGCGCCGCGTACTTGTCGACATTGCTCGCGTCGATCGAATACAGCGGTTTGTCGCCCTTGTGCTTCCAGGCATCGGCGCGGCTCTTGCCGTAGCTCCAGCCGGAGGCCTGCGGTTCGTTACCGCCCCACGCCGGGATGGAACCGTCCTTGTTGGCTCCCTTCTCGGCACCGACCGGGGTCAGCTCCTTGCCGAGCTTGGCGGCATCGGCGTCGGTCGCTGCATGGACAGACAACGACGCGGAAAAAATGGTGGCGAGGATCGCTGCGGCCCCGGCCTTCTTGAACATGATCATTTCAACCTCCTGTGTGGTGAACAGCGCCAACCCCTCCGGCCGGCCGCAACCAATGTCACTGGTTGGAGGCAGTGTAGAAATCGCTCCCCTTTGCCCGTTATCAAAAATCGGCAACTTTTTTGACCCACATCAGATCACGTTCAGGAAATCGCAGCACGCGCCAAGAAGGAAGCGGCCATCCGACAGTTGATGGTCGGTACGAAGAAGAGATAAGCAGGAAAGCTGTTCGTCGAAATCGGATCAGGGACCGCTCGCGCCCTGATCGGCCGCGAGATTCCCGACGGAACCCAAAGCACCGCCGGGCCGTGCCAGGCTAGCCCGACTGACCGCCATGCCGATCAGTGGCCAGATGCTGTTTGATCCAAAACCATGCCTCACCGCGCAGTATTGATATGGCGGCCAGCACGGGATAGTCTCGGCGTAAATCAAAATCTCGCAGGAGACTTGATCGTGCCCGAAGACATTGAAGAATCATCGGTTAGAAGCATGACGGTCAACGAACGTCTGTTCCACTTTGGCCTGTTCGAGCCCTTCGATGCCGCCGCAAGGGCGCGGGATGTTCCTCTCCTAACGCAAGTACTGCTGCAGGCAAAGCTTTCGAAAAAACAGGCATTACAGACCGCCGAGGCGATAGTGGCCGCTCCCAAGCGCTATGGCTTCTGAACAACGGCAGGCTCTTCAAAATGGACAGTAACTTCTTCTACGACAATCTTGATTCCGTTGGGGACGAGCCCGTTCTCGTCGAGGCGACCATTTCTTTACTCGCTACGGACCAAGGTGGGAAAGAGCGGCCAATTGCGCATCATTACCGCCCAAACCATAACTTTGGCGGCCCAGACAATAGAAACATGTTCATCGGCCAAGTGGAGCTTGAAGATGGCGAGCTTCTTTATCCAGGCCAAACAAAAAATCTCATGGTCAGGTTTCTGAATGTACGTGGCCTACGAGAACATCTCGCCATCGGTACAGAATTGCGCATTCAAGAAGGTATGCACCTTGTCGGTTTTGGAGTCGTTAAATGTGTTCGTGAAACCTGAGCATCCAATGCACTGGGGCTTTGGCCAGCTACGCTGGACATCGTCCGGTTATTGTCAGCATTCCAGAATGCAAGCTTTTCCAAATCTTCACGACCACTAGCGCTTCAATCGCATATTACAGATGACTGCTGAAAGCGGGAGGCGACTACCGCCGTTAGCGGAAAGTTCGGCCTACTCGGGCAGGGATCAGCGAACCACCCCGACCTGATTGACTTCAAGTTGCTTGACCAGCCGCACCCGCATACCCGGGATATCCTGCGGCACGCTGGCCCGGTAGGCCTTCACATCCTCGGCGGTGTAGGGTTTGAAGTCGGCCGGGATACTGTTGCGCCCGATATTAACCATCACCCAGTTCAGCAGTTCGGCCGTTTCGCCGTCGCCGAGCGGCGTATTCAGCGTGCCCGGCACCTGCGACAGGTATGCCCTCCCCTCCGGCACGCGCAGGAAATGCCCAACCTCGTCGCGCATGCTGGGGATGCCGTTTTCCGGCGATCCTGAGCCATCGGCCTGATGGCAGCCCATGCAGTACAGACGGTAGTTCTTCTTGGCGGCATCGGCCATGGCCTCGCCGGACAGCAAGCCACTCAGGCCGGCGAGCAGGAGGAGGCTGCGGGTGACGAAAGCGAAGCGCATGGCGTTTTCCTTACTGGGACGCAGCGCGCCAGGCGCGCAGTTCCTTGGCCGTCGGCTTCTTGGCGCGGGCGGCGGCCAGTTCGTCGGCCTCGATGGGCTTGAAGTCGGCCGGTAGTTCGGCGGCGTTGAAGGTGGTCAGCACGTGGTTGAGCACGGCGGCCAGTTCGGCATCCGAGAACTGCTGCCAGTTCGGCATGATGCCTTCGTACATGACGCCCTTCGATTCCATCTTGCCGGCCAGCCCGGCAATGACGATACCGGGCAGGTACTTGCGCCCTTCGGGCACCGCCATGCGCTTGCCCAGCGTACCGGCCAGCGGCGGCGCCAGGCCGAGGGCACCGGCCCCGTCCGGCTGGTGGCAGGCGGCGCAGTTGGCGTCGTAGACCGCCTTGCCGTCCGCGGCGCCGGCAACTCCGGCGGCCAGCGCCAGGATCAGGCTGGAAAGCAAACGCTTCATGACTGCCCCTCTTCGAGGCCGACGATGATCGACACCGTGCAGTGGTAGTGGCTGCTCTGGTTGGCCATGCACCAGTTGATGTCGTTGTGCACGCCCATCCGGTAGCCCGGCCGTTCGCGGATATTGGTGTTGCAGAAGCAGCGGCCGCAGGCCGTCTTGCCGCAGCAGTCGTTGTAGCTGACCAGGTAGTCGCGCCCGTCGGCCGGGTTGCGGCAGGTGCCGACCCAGGACACGGCGGAAGGCGTGCTGCCCGGCGGGCAGGTGGTCATCGTGCCGCCGCAGCAGGAGCAGAGGAAGCCATCCACGCTGCAGTAGCGCCAGTAATCGCAATCGGTCTCGGTCGGCTCACGCTTTTTGGGCGCGCCGCCGTGGCCGCCGGCGGCATGGGCGTTGGTACGGTCGAAGGGCAGGACCGGCAGGGCGAAAGCACCGGCCACCAACAGCTTGCTGACGCCGACCAGGAAGCCGCGCCGGCCGGTATTGCTGGCCACCGCACGCGTCCGGCGTTCGGTGAAGCGGTCGAGTAGTTTGAGGAAGTCCATGGCTCAGGCCTTTTCCGGATGGGCTTCGGCAGCGAGCAGCTGACGATCGATATGCTCCTGCACCGAGGCGATGCCGCTTTCGTAGGCCGTCATCAGGCTTTCAACCTGCTCGCGGGAATTGACCAGGCCCTTGGCGCGGACAAAGCCATTGGCGTCGAGCAGTACGCAGTAGGGCAGCTTGGAAATCTTGTAGGCCATGCCCAGCGGCTGCGAGAGCACGTAGGGGAAGTCGCCGAGCTGGTGCTTCTCACGGAAAGTCGCATGTTCGGGTCGGTCGCCGTCGGAGGCCAGCACCACGTTGAGCCAGCGGTTTTCACGCTGCTGGACGGAACGGATGATGGGCAGCAGCTTCTTGCACACCGGGCAGGTCGGCGATACGAAGAAGAGCAGCGTGCTCTTGGCGGTGGCCGTGCCGATGGTCAGCCCCTTGCCTTCCCAGGTGGTGACTTCGACCGGCGGCGCCTGTTCGCCGACCTTGGGGCCGTGATCCATCATCAACGCCCCCATCGGCGCGACGCGTTCGTAGAGGATGCCGATCTGGCGGGACAGGGCGAGAACGCAGATGCCGAGGGCCACAACGACGACCCACAGGGCGATTACGGACAGGGCGAGCGGATCCATCATGATTGCAACTCCTTCAAAAGCGGTTGATTGGCGAGCAGCTGGTTGGCGCTGGCATAGACGACCAGCAAGGCCAGGATGGCGCCCGCCACACTGAAATAATCGAGTGCGCCGAGGCTGCGCGGCAGCTCGTCGGCAGCGGCCAGGACAAGAGCCGCACAGA
This sequence comes from Dechloromonas sp. ARDL1, assembly GCF_051122455.1. Lineage (NCBI taxonomy): Bacteria > Pseudomonadati > Pseudomonadota > Betaproteobacteria > Rhodocyclales > Azonexaceae > Dechloromonas > Dechloromonas sp. ARDL1. Next base: position 64,022 of record NZ_CP168939.1, on the reverse strand, counting down.
GGAACAGATTGCGCACGACCAGGCCCCACGAGATGCGCTGGCCGCCGCTGCCGCAGCCGCACTCGATGCGCCCGGTGTCGCGCAGCAGCTTGATCGCCACGCCGCCAGTGGCCACGACCATGACGGCGAGGCCGAGCAGCACGCCGAGCGGGCGCGTGGCGTCGAGGATCAGCGCCAGGCCGGCGAGCAGTTCAGCCACCGGAAAGAGGCGGGCGAAGCGCACGGCTGAACCGCCGCTGAGCAGCCCGTAGTTCTCCACGGCGTAGCGGAACAGTTCCAGGTCGCGCAGTTTGCCCAGCGCGCCGGTGATCAGGATGATGCCCATGGCCGCCGCGGCAGCATGGACGACGACCGGATCGAACAGGAAATTGGTCGCTCCCATGTCAGCGCACCTCCATGAACAGCGAGGTTTCACCGACGCCGCTCATCGTCCTGGCAACCGGATAGCCCTTGGCGATCTTGCGGGCGACGATCTCGCCCTTCTCTACGTTCAGCGAATAGAGCAGCGGTTCCGCCCCCTGGCTGGCGGCCAGCGAAATAGCGCCATTCGATGGAATGCGCGCCACCCGCTTCTGGCTGGCGACATCGAAGGCCCAGATTTCCTTGGAGGGATTCTTGTGCGACCCTTCTTCGCCCTTGTCGTGCATGTTCACGTAGAGCGTGCCGCTGGCCCGGTGCATCGCGGTCACCGCCATGCCGCCAGGGCGCCAGTTGGCCTTGCGGTCGCGGGCATCGAGCAGCGACCGGGGTGCGGCAAAGGTCGGCTTGTCGCCGCCCAGGGTCACCTTGTACAGGTTGCCGTAATAGGAAACGAAGTAGCGGTCCTCGCCGAGCATTTCCGGATGCACGTAGATCGGGTCCTTGTCCGGATCGAAGAAGCGCTGGCTGCGTTCGCGGCCAGCCGGCTGGCCGGCTTCGTCCAGCGTCACGGTCATCAGGGTGCCGTCGCCGCAGATGGTCGAGAAGCGATATCCCTTGTCCCATCCCTGAATCGACCAGCAGCCCGGCGTCGGAATCTCGGCTACGAACTTCTTGCTGTGCAGGTCGACCACGGTCACCGATGTGGCCGGCGTTGCGTTCTGCACGTAGAGGAAACGCCCATCAGCGCTTGGCACCAGCATGCCGCGATAAGAGGCGGCTTGCGCCTTCTTGGGCGGGATGTCGATCTCGGCCTTCAGTTCCAGCGTTTCGGCATCGTGGATTTCGACGACGTCGCTGCGCTGGCCGCGATACAGACGCGGGTAGTAGGTTGTCGCCACGTAGATGGATTTGCCGTCCGCCGACACCGTGGTCAACGCACCATAGCCGGCCATCACGACGCCGAGATAGCGCGCCGCCTTGCCATCCAGCACATGCACGCGGCCATCGACCATGTGGTTGAAGACAAAATCGGTGACGTACAGCCGGTTACCGTCCGGTGCGGCCGCCCGCTCGATACGGATTTCCTCTTCCGGCAGTGGAGGCGGCCGGTCCTTGCCAGCCTGTGCCGTGGCCGCCGCCAGGCAGAGCGGCAGCGCTAGCAGCGCCAGCCGCGATGAGATGTTTTGCATTGTGTGACCTCGTTCGACGCGTTAGGGAGCGTGAGGTCAGTATCCGGCGGGACCCTTTCGGGGCTGTATCAAGAATTGGAAAAAGTGGCTTACGAAATGTGGACGCAGGGCGTCTGCGACGGCAGTTCGCCGAACAGCTTGCGGTAGTCCTGGGCCAGTTGGGACAGGTGCCAAAAGCCCCAGCGGGCAGCTACGTCGCCGATCGATTCGCGCTGCGGCTCGCGCACTTTCAGGGCACGGCGGAAGGCATTGAGACGGATGGCCTTGAGGTAGTGTTGTGGTGAGATGCCGAACACTTCCTGCGTGGCATTCTGAAGCGTGCGCCGGGTAACACCTATTTCATCGCAGATATTGACGATGCTGAGTGCCGACTCCGGGGATGCATCAAGCAAGGATCGGAAACGACGTACGATGCGCTCGCGATTCGGGCACACCGCATGCGTTTCCGGCCCGCGCGACGTACGCAGCAATTCGATCAGGATGCTGTAGAACTCCTCCTCCAACTGGCGAAGGTTGCTCGGAATCATCATGTGATCGGCAGCGCTCTTCCCACACTCATAAACCCGACGCAGGAAATCCGTCAGTTGCGAGGTGTTGGATGGCCCGATGGTCTTGCAGGAGCGGCGCAACTCCTGCTCCAGCTCGAGATGGTCAAACCCGGGATCATCCAGGTTTCGCGCCAGGTCGCTGGGCGAAAAAACGGCGGCGATCAAATCAAAAATCTCCGGTGTGCGAATCTCGAACTCCGTCCCCGGCTCGAGAAGCGCAGCCGTATGCGTGGCCATGAGTTCGCCGCAATGAAAACCGCTGCCGCCGGTAGTCATCAGCGCTCCAATGGCAAATACGCCCTCCGGCGTACACCCTTTTTGCAGGATGACCCGATTGCTCGTTTCACGGATCAGCGTAAAGGATGGAAACGACATTTCCTCAAGCGAGCCGCAGAAACGTCCGCCCGAAAGCTGGTCGTAGCGCTGATCCCAGCTTTGATAGATCAAGGCACCGGCCTGCGCATCGACATCGGCGTTCTCCGTCAGGCGACACGCAAGCCGGCCATGACCGACGACAGATTCGAGCAGCTGGTTCATCACGACTCTCCGTTCAAGGTAGCCGAAGGGGCTGGCCTTCATTGCTAATATGTTAGTATAAAATCTGCAATAGTCAATTTGTTTACTAAAACGTAATTTCCTGACCACTCCCTGACCGGCTTGAATATGCAAATCAAATACACTTGCAGCTGGACGCTACTTTGCAGACGGCAACACGGCAGCGTATTGATTTTTAAGGATTACAAAATCGGAGCGCGGCAAAATACGGGGGCTTGACGTACAAAAACGACGCACAGGCCAAGCTGCCCCCTGTTTTGTCTCGGGGGGCGCGCAGGCAATTCGATTAAAAAAAGACCGCGACGAGCGCGGCCTTAAAGAGGGGATGCAGAGGAAAAGGTTACACCCGCTTGAACAGCGGGCTGCGCACCTGTTGGGCATCGGCGGCCGAGAAAAATTTCTCGGTATAGATGTCGCGCTCGAACAGGCGGCCCTGCATCAGAGTCGTGATACAGGCTTCGATCATCACCGGCGGGCCGCACAGGTAGGCCTTGTTGCCGCGAAAATCGTTGTCGAAATGGGCTTTGGCGGCTTCGTGCACGAAACCGCGGAACCCGGTCCAGCCGCTGTCGGCCGGCTCGTCGTTGAGGGCTGGCACATAGGTGAAATTGGCGTGCTTGGCGGCCAGCTCGACGAATTCCTGGTGGTAGTACAGCTCGCCTTGGTTGCGCGCGCCGTAAACCAGTGTGATCGGCAGGTCGCTCCCCTGCTCCAGCAGATCGAGGACCATCGAGCGCGGGCTGGACAAGCCGGAACCGCCGGCCATGAACAAGGACGGCACGTTGGCCGACTTATGCACAAAGAAGCGGCCGTAGGGGCCGGAAACAGTGATCTTGTCGCCGACCTTCAGTTCGTTATGGATCCAGGTCGTGCCGGCACCACCGGGAACGATACGGATATTCAGTTCGATTTCGTCGCCGGTCGAAGGACTGTTGGCCAGTGAGAAGGCACGATGCCCCATGTCGTTGGGCAGGTTGAAATTGACGTACTGGCCGGCCTGGAAATCGAGCGCCTCGTCGAGTTTGAGCCAGATGCCCTTGATGGTCGGCGTCAGGTTTTCGATGCGGCTGACCGTACCGTGGAAATCCTTGACCGGGATGTCACGGGCGTCCTCGTCGATTTCCATCTCGACTTCGATGACGGTATCGGCTTCCAACGTCGCGCAGCAGGCCAGTGCCTTGCCCTCTTCACGCTCGTAGTCCATCAGCGCGAAGCTGGAAGCGTTCTGGTGATCGACTTCGCCGTCGGTGATACACACCTTGCAGGTGGCGCAATAGCCTTGCCCGCAGGCGTGTGGCAGGTAGATACCGGCGCGCAGGGCGGCGTCGAGGATGGTCTGGCCGTCTTCGACTTCAATGCTGCGGCCAAGCGGCTCGATGGTCAGTTCGTAGCTCATGTTCTTGTCTCTCTGCGGGTTTTGGCGGGGCTACCGCGTCCGGCGCGGTGCCCCGTTGGTTTTAGTAGCCGGTGCCGGCGATGCCGTCCAGACCCGGCGTCCGGAAGCGGATCAGGTCTTTGTGGCCGATGCCGTTTTCGGCCAGGGTCTTGTTGCGATCCGGCGTGAAGGGTGTGTTGCCGTTCTGCCAGATGGCCTTGTCCCAGTCGATATGCTGCCAGTCCGGGTGGTAGCTGAAGCAGGCGGCCATTTCGTCCACCACGGCGGAGAAAAGCGTTTCCGGCTTCATGGCCAGCACGAAGGGACGCGAGAACATGCGGTGGCGCTCCCAATTCACGTACAGCAGCTGGCGGCCCTTGTAATTCTCGACCGCATCGCGCGACTTGAACTCGTACGGAGCGAGGGTTTTCAACATGGTCATAGCTGTCTCCTTTTAGTTTTTCGTGGCCTGCTCGCGCCAGGCGGCGAAGTTCTTCTGGTCTTCGGAGCCATTGAAGTCGCCGAGCGCACGCTTGTCGAGCTTCCAGTAGTCGAGAATCTGCTTGCCGGGCTGGAAGTCCGGTGCATTGACGTCGACGCCTTCCGGCTCGCAATTGCCCTGCAGCACCTGGTGCGAGGAAATGAAGGTCTGGATGTACTTCTCCGGCTCGTTGTCGAAGATTTCCTTGCAGTGGTCGGAGCAGGTGTGGAACTTCTCGCCCTTGTAGATCGACTCGCGGAAGCACATTTCCATCGGGTCGCCCGGCTCGTTGAACTTCATGGTGCTGACGCAGACCTGGCAGTTCATCGGCGCCGTCTTGTTGTCGAAGCGGTTGCCGGCCTTTTCCTGGGCATCGAAGAATTCCAGCACCGGGCGGTAGTACTTGTCGAAGGTGTTGGGATATTTCTCGGACAGCCAGTCCATTTCGTCCGGGGTCGGAATCCAGGTGTGGAACGGCGTGGCGCCCGGCTTCATGTAGAAACCGATCCACGACTGGTGCGACACGTGTTCCTTCTCCTCGATGGTCTGCCCGAAGCACTTCGGAATGGTGATGCCGTAGCGGGCCAAATCCTTGAACAGGGCACCACCGTTTTCCTCGACGTACATTTCCCAGGCTTCCTTGAAACTCATGATGCGCTTAGGCAGCATGTAGTCCATCATCATGCCGACGGCAGCCAGCTTGCGGGTGCCGCGCCAGGTCCATTTGTCGATCCAGCGCTGGACGATGGGCAGGTTGTCCGGGTCCTGCTCAAGCATGAACTTGATGCACTCGAGGCCCAGCGTCATGTGACGCGCTTCGTCGGATTGCGCCGAGAAGCCGACGGTCATCGCGGCCATGTCGCCGTTGTAGGCGGCGCCGGAGATGAACGGCACGAACAGGATGTTGGTCAGTACGTATTCGAAGGCGAAGCCGATGGCGACCATGAATTCGAACGGGCCGGCGGTGATCGCGTCGTCGAAGAAGGACTTGCCGTCCGACAGGTACCACATGCGGGACTGCTGATGGGCGAACTCGTCCATCCCGTTGTAGTACTTGTTGTAGTTCGAAATCGAGTGGATCTGCGTCTGGAAATGGCGGTACTCATCAACGGCCTGCATCTGGCAGGCGACGCGCGGACCGGCGCCGTTCATCTGGCGCCCCATCATCGAGAAGCCGCGGGCAGCCATCAGTTCCAGCGGCGGCGTCGAGCCGAGGAAGAGCTTCAAAACGTTGATGTAGCGGGCGTCGGTGACCGACAGATGGCCGTTGTTCTGGTTGAAACCGTCGAGGATGGCGTACAGCTTGCGCTCCTTTTCCGACTGGTACTTCCAGTAGGCGTCCATGGTCAGGCGGAAAGGGTCTTCCCACTTGTCCCAGTCGTGAATCTTGATGCCCTCGTAGGAGGTCTGCGGGAAAACGTCCTCCATTTTCTGGTAGGTCGTGTCCCAGGCCAGATCGCGGGTCATCAGGGAGTAGCGCTCCTTGAGGCCGAGCTTCTTGGTTGCTTTCATATCCATGGTGTTCTCTCCTTGCCAGCCGGAATCAGGAATTCCAGCTCAGGGTAAATTCGTCGTCGGTCTCGTCCAGGTTGCCGGAGATGGTGATCAGGTGCAGTTGCAGCTCCTGCAGGTCGAACGAGCGGCCCATCTTTTCCTCGACGGTTTCACGCTTGATGACCAGGCGGTTCGGCACGTCGATCTTCACCATTGACGGCTGGTCGTCGACCATGGCGTTCGGGTTGTCCTCGAGGATGGCCTCGACGATGCAGCGAGAGTCGTCGTTCTTCTGGAAGGCGATGAATGCGTTAGACATGCGATTTCCTTTACAGGGCGATGCCGGCCTTGGCGGCGCGAGCATTCAGGTTCTGGACCAGTTCGTCCATGATGGCGTCGGCTTCGGCACCGAAAGCCAGGGCGGCGACCGGCTTCAAGGCAACGACTGCGCGCTCGCGCCACTTCTTGATCCAGGCGGCGAGTTGTTCCTTGTTCGCCGGATTGTCGGCACCGGTGGCCTTGAGCACGGCATCCAGCCACTTCGTCGTTTCGCCGTACCATTCGCGCTGGAAGCGGGTCAGCATCGAGAACACCGGGCTGTAGGCGGCGTTCAGCTTCTCGTTGTAACGCTCGTAGATCAGCGGATAGAGCAGGCCTTCCAGCGCGAAGTCCTGGGCGACCAGCACTTCGAACCAGTCTTTCTCGACCATCAAGTCTTCGACATAGCGGCGCAGTTCCTGCCATTCGGCGCCTTCCAGCCAAGCGGTCTTGGCGGTGGCGAGCGCATCGAGATCATCGAAAGCCATGCCCAGGCGGGTCACGTACTGGGCGACGCCGAGCTGGTCCATCGAGGCATAGCAGGCTGCCTGCGACATGGCGATGCCGTAGCCGTAGGACGACACGTAGGCCTTGTTCAGATTGGACGCCCAGGCGACGTGGCGCAACGGCAGGAAGACCTTGAGCGCCTTTGCCTTACCATCGGCCGGGTAAGCGGCAGCCAAACCGAGTTCGTCGACCAGGTCGAAATCGCCTTCGGCCACTTCCTGCATCCGGCCGCGAGCCAAGGTCCAGGCACCGTAGTAGTACTGGCGCGGATCCTTCAGGGCGTACCAGTCCTTCATGGTGATCGCCGTGCGCGTCGTGTCGAAGATGTCGTACTGCGGCTCCCAGGTCGGGCGATAGTGGTAGTTCTCGACCGGCTGCAAGTCCATCGTCGCTTCGATGTAGCGCGAGGCCGGCTTGTCGGCCCCCATGCGGCGGGCCAGGTGGCCGAAGGTCTGGCGCAGCGGCGTGATGCTCACTGTCCTCAAATCGATTGCCATGCTTGTCTCCTTTTAATCCCCAGTCGGTGCGCTTGGCCGCACCGGAAAGCCAAATACTTAGCGAAAACGCTGGTGCGTCGCCTGATGCAGGTTCCAGTTGAAATCGGCGTCGGAGGCATTGGCGTCGGTCGGCTCGGGCTTGGCATCGGTCAATACTTCGACCTGATTGGCCTTGCAGAATTCGTCGAATGCCGCCTTGGGCATGACCAGTTCGGCCGCCACATCGGGATCGCCGACGGCAAATTCGAATTCGATCAGCCCGTTGGGCAGGGTGCGCATGACGCGCACGAACTTGCGCGTGATGTCGAACTTGCCTTCCGCCATGTCTCGCTCCTCATTCCTCGACTGCCTTGCAGCAGTTCTCTGATGAGGCACATTAAAGCTTTTGCTAAGATATTAATGAATGGACGTTTGGGGAAATGACTTGTACTTTTCGTAAGTACCAAATACTCAGACTTGGCCTTCACGCCGAAACTGGCTGGGCGGCATGCCCGTGCGCTTGGTGAAAAACCGGGAGAAATAGGCCGGATCGGCAAAACCGAGCTGGTAGCAGATTTCGGTGATCGGCACCGCCGAATAGCGCAGCAGGCGACGCGCCTCCTGCAGCAGGCGCTCATGCACCACTTCCTTGGACGGCCGCTCGGCCATGCGTCGGCAAATGTCATTGAGCCGCGCCTCGGTCACCGAGAGGCGGCCAGCATATTCGGTCAAAGTCAGGTGGTCGCGGAAATGGGCTTCGACCAGGTCGCAGAAATTCAGGAAGATGCGCAAGTCCTCGCTGCGCTCCGGGCGTTGTGCCGACACCGGCTCATGCGCCACCAGCAGGCGGCTCAGATGGATGAAGGCGCACTGCCCGAGGGCCTGCAACAAGACCAGGTGCCCCTTGGCATCCCGGGTAAATTCCTGCTGCAACAAGTTGACGGATGCCAACAGCCCGTCAAAGTCGGCAGCAAATTCAGAAGGCAATCCAGACATTTCGACGAAGGCTGGCTGGCGCAACAAAGCCTCCGGCCATTGCCCGGGCATCGCCATGAACCAGGCGCGCACGACCTCCTGGCGCACGGTCAGCACATGGCCGTCGGTATCCTCCTCGGAATAAAAGGAATGCGGAATGGTCGGCGGCGTAAAAATCACCAGCGGCGCCTGGCCAAAGTAGACCTCGCCGTCGAGATTGAGACGGATACTGCCGCGCACCAGAAGATGCACCTGAAAAAAGCAGTAATGGCGATGCGGTGGCGTGTTGCGGCCGAAGAAGTCAGCCAAGCGGCCGAAGGTCTCGTAGTGGATTTCGCACTCCGGGTCGCGCTGGTCGTAGACCCGCCCGATATGGATGTCCGGAATTGCCTGAACCGACGTTGCCGTCATGAGTAGCCTCAGCTCCCACCAAGAAGAATGTCAGCTTACCTCATGGCAAGCCGGAATATTGCACACACGGCATTCTCTAACATATTAGCCATGTAGCTGCTATGATCTGGGCTATCCATATGCATCCGCACGACTCCGAAATTTCCGCCATGTCCCGCAAACTCGCCTACCGCAACCTTCCCCAGCTGTTCCTGCGCGCCCGGGAAGAACTGCTCTGCCATTTCCGCCCGATCATCACTCATTTCGGCCTGACCGAGCAGCAATGGCGCATCCTGCGCGCCATCGGCGAATACGACCAGTTGGAGCCGCGCGAGATCTGCGAGATCTGCCAGATTCTCAGCCCCAGCCTGACCGGCGTGCTGTCGCGTATGGAAGACATCGGACTGGTGACGCGGACGCGCATGGAAGAAGACCAGCGTCGGGTAATCGTCCGCATGACACCCAAGGCTGAAAAGCTCGTGGCCGAACTCGGTCCACTGATCGTCGAGCAATACAAGGTGATCGAACAGGCTTTCGGGCCGGAATTGATCCTGGAGCTCTATGAGGTCATGGACAAAGTCATCGCCGCCGAGCGCGGCCCGATTCCGCAAATCAAGCTGCCGCCGCGCAAGAACTGGCTTACCGACGAAACCTGAGACCATACAATCGACGAGCCGCCGACAGAGTCAGATCCCGCGCATCCCGACGTACGCGGGGATGCAGAAACACTTTTTGCGCCGCACAAACCAAAAGCCCCTGTAATCGGTCGATTACAGGGGCTTGAATTGGTCGGAGTGACAGGATTCGAACATGCGACCCCTGCGTCCCGAACGCAGTGCTCTACCAGGCTGAGCTACACTCCGAGGTTCGTTGCAACTGGCTAGTGATTCCGCTCAACTGCAAAGAGCGGCAATTGTAGCAGAGCTTTTTTGTACTGTGAATCCCCCAGGCACTGAATTGCTGATCTGGCCAATTCGGCTTCCTGCAAGGCGCGGGCTCGCGCGTGCTCCAGAGCACCGCTATGACGGATCGCCTCGAGCACCAGCGGGAAGTCGTCGCGGCCGCCTTCCTCGATGGCCTTGCGCACGCAAGCGGCCTGTTCAGGCGTGCCGTGCTGCATGACATAGATCAGCGGCAAGGTCGGCTTGCCTTCGGCCAGATCGTCACCGAGATGCTTTCCGGTATCGGCTTCCTGCCCGGAATAATCGAGCACGTCATCGATCAGTTGAAAGGCGGTTCCCAGATGCATGCCATATACCGCCAACGACTTTTCGACCTCCGGAGTAGCCTGTCCGAGAATGGCACCAAGTTGCGCAGCCGCTTCGAACAACTTGGCCGTCTTGTAATGGATGACCTGCATGTAGCGCGCTTCGTCGACGTTGGCATCGTGGCAGTTCATCAACTGCAGCACTTCGCCCTCGGCAATGATGTTGGTGGCGTTCGACAACACCTGCATTACGCGCATGTTGTCGACAGCAACCATCATCTGAAAAGCACGGGAATAGAGGAAGTCGCCAACCAGTACACTGGCTGCATTGCCAAACATCGAATTCGCAGTATCGCGGCCACGGCGCAGCGCCGACTCGTCGACTACATCGTCGTGCAGCAAGGTGGCGGTATGGATGAACTCGACGACCGCCGCCATCTCGTGATGCCGCTCGCCCTCGTACCCCATGGCGCCGGCGGCCAGCAGCACCAGCGCCGGCCGCATGCGCTTGCCGCCACTGCCAATGATGTATTCGGCGACCTGCCGGACCAGAGCCACATCGGAATAGAGGCGATCGCGGATAACCGCGTCGACGGCCTTCATGTCAGGCCCGATCAGGGCATAAAGCTGTTCCAGATTCACGGCAGGTAATTCCTTGAAGAAGCGCGGAATCTTAGGGTTCTGGCGGGGCCCAGTCAAGGTCGGTAAATCAAGGACGCGCTCTGTTTCGACGCCACTTTGCTAAACTCTTGCGATTAGATCAAAACAGGCGGAGGGGGCATGGACATGAGTTCGATCATCACACCAGTGATTCAGGATCGAGAACTGTTCGAGGAGTTCGCTGATGCACTGACCGACCGTGCACCAGAAATCGAACGCGATGTCGCCCGTCTGCGCAAGACCCCCCATGATCGCGACATTACGGCGGATCTGTTCCGGGCCGTTCATAACATCAAGGGCGATGCCGCCCTCTGCAAGTTCGAACTCGGGGTCGCCATAGCGCACCCCATCGAAACCATGATGGCGCGCTTCCGGGAAGGGGAGATTCCCTTCTCCGACCTGCTGGCAGAACTGATCCTGCTCGCGGTTGACCGGCTGGAACTGGCCACCGACTCCCTGATCTTGCATAAGCCGCTGGATAACCTGCGCCTGCCGATTCTGGTTCAGGGACTGGAAGAGGTCGCGCAAGAAATTGCCGGACAAATCGATGCGAGCAGCGCCGACCTGATCGAGGCAGTCACCGGTTTTCCGCCCGTATTGCCCGACATCTCCAGCCGCGCCCCAAGAAGCTCGGCGCCCAAGGACGAACAAAAGAATGCCAGTGCCGACCTGCAGTTTTTCCGCTCGCTGGCGCTGCAATTCGAAAGCCGTTCGCCGCTGTTCAAGGGACGGACAATGCGCATCCTTCGCCTGGCGCTGGAAACCAACAAGGCAGCCCACAATATCGTCGACCCGCTGCAACTGGAAGCAGCGGTCTACCTGCACGACGTCGGGATGATGCTGTTGCCGGAATCGATCTGGCTCAAGATGGGAAAAATGTCGCCAGAAGACAAGATCGCCCTGCGCAACCACCCCGGCTTCGCCGCCGGCCTGTTGCTGCGCATGCCGGGCTGGGAAGCGGCCGCCAACATGGTCGCCCAGCACCACGAAATGCCCGATGGTGGCGGCTATCCGAACAATCTATCCAGCACCGACATCTGCCCGGGCGCCAAGATTCTCGCCATCGTCGATGCCTTCGAAGCCGTCATGCTCAAGCATATCCACCGGGGCAAGAACCGCTCCGTTCTGCGTGCAATCGCCGAAATCAACGCCTGCGACAACCAGTTTGCGCCGGAATGGATTGCCCCGTTCAACGCCGTCATTCGCAAGACAATAGAATCCTGATGAGTATTGACCGCGAACGTCGCTTTGGGGGCGTAGCCCGTCTCTACGGCCCGGATGGTGCCGAGGCGCTGCGTCAGGCCCACGTCTGCGTCGTCGGCATCGGCGGCGTCGGCTCCTGGGCTGCGGAAGCGCTCGCCCGCACAGGCATCGGCCGGATTACGCTGATCGACCTCGACATGGTTGCCGAATCTAATACCAACCGCCAGATACACGCTTTGGGCGATATCTACGGCAAGGCCAAAGTGGATGCCATGGCCGAGCGGATTCGTGCCATCAATCCGGAATGCGAGGTGTGTTGCGTCGAGGAGTTCGTTGCACCGGACAATGTGGCAAGCATGCTGGATCGCGGCTTTACCGCCGTCATCGATGCCATCGACCAGGTCCGCGCCAAAGTGGCGATGATCGCCTTTTGCCGTCGCCACAAGCTGCCCATCGTCGTGGCCGGTGCGGCAGGCGGGCAAATCGATCCGACCCGGATCGGCGTGGCAGACCTTAGCCAGACTGTGCAGGACCCGCTGCTGGCAAAAGTACGCTCCAGCCTGCGCCGCGACCACGGCTTCACGCGCGACACAGGGAAAAAATTCGGGGTTTCGGCCGTCTTTTCGACCGAGCCTCTCCGTTACCCGGGAAGCGGCGCGACCTGCGATAGCGACCGCGGCCCGGCTGGTCTCAACTGCGCCGGCTTCGGCTCATCTGTATGCATTACCTCAGTTTTCGGGATGACCGCAGCGGCCCAGGTCATCAACCTGATCGCAAAAGCATGAACAAACCCCGCAAACTGCGCTCGCGCAAGGCTGGACTCCCGCCGGGAACATTGGTGCATATCGGCGAGAAAAAAACCCGCCACGCCGCCTTCTCATTCATCGACTTCGATGAACAAGGTTTGCGCGAAGACAATCTCCACGACGCATCCGCCCTGTCCCAGCAGCCCCGCCTGCATGCGACGCGCTGGGCCAACGTGTACGGCGCCAGCGCACCATCGGATCTGGCGGCCATTGGAACGGCCTTCGGCCTGCATCCGCTGGTTCAGGAAGACATCCTCAATACGGCCCAGCGGCAAAAACTAGACAGCTACGAGGATTACCTCTATCTGGTTCTTCATCGCTATGAGTTGAAGGCAGACTCGCTCGAACTGGCCCAGGACCAGATCAGTCTGGTCATCGGCCGTGATTACGTGCTGACGTTCCAGGAACGCCCGTCGCAAACCTTCGAACCCATCCGCCTGCGCCTGCGTAGCGGACAGGGCGTCCTGCGCAAGGGCGGCGTTGATATGCTGGCCTATTCATTGATCGATACCGTGGTCGACAGTTACTTCGGCGTAATCGAACAATTGAACGAATACGCAGAGAGCCTCGAAGACAAGATTCTCGGACACCCCGGTCCGGCCACCCTGGAAGGCATACATCAACTGAAGCGCTGTGTCTCCCAACTCCGGCGCAACCTGCATCCGCTCAGGGAAGTACTGGGCACCCTGCATCGCGACGCGGGGGATTTCTTTCGGGCCGACATCCAGTTATACATCCGCGACGTCTACGATCACACCGTACACATCCTCGAATCACTGGAAGATCTCCGAGATCTGGCTACCGGCCTGCTGGACGTCTACCTGTCCACCGTCAGCCATCGCGTTAACCTCGAAGTTCGCACACTAACCGTCGTCGCAACGATCTTCATGCCGGCTACCTTGATCGCTGGCATTTTCGGCATGAACTTCAAGGTGATGCCCTGGCTCGAGGCTCCCAATGGATTTTTCTACGCCCTGGGGCTGATGGGGCTGATCGCCACCATCATGCTCCTGCTGTTCTGGCGGCGACGCTACGTTTAGGGTTTGCGGCTGTCGAGCCAGACACACAAGCCTTGTGCGTTCAGCTCGAGATCGGTCGCCCAGATATCGAGCAGTGTCGCCTCCGGCAATTGGCAGCCATGCTTGCGGATTTCGGCAAGCAAATAGTCAGTCATGGTCTGCTTGATCCGCTGGTGACGCAATGCACCCGCGTCCCTCTCAGCTTCGGCCAGTGCAACCAGCGTATCGAGATGCCGCAGCAGCGCTGCCCCTTGGGCTTGGACGGATGGCACCCGGCTATAATGGGTTAGATACATTGCTTCCGGTTGTAGCGCCAGCAAGCGATTGATTGAGGCACGCATTTCCTCGGGCTCGAATTGCGTTGGCGTTGTGGTCGGAAAAATGAATTGCCGACCATCGACATCCAGCTCCCGGTAGGACAGTCCGAACATGTCTCCGGTAAATACGGCCCCGGCCTTTTTATCGACAACACAGATATGGTGGCGGGCATGCCCGGGGGTATCCAGACATAGGAGTTCGCGACCATTTAGCGAAACGACATGACCGTCCGGCGCCTCAATGATGCGATCGGCTGGAATCGGCAGGATATTCCCATAGACACGTGCCACGTATTCCGCGCCATAGACGGCGGTAACCCCAGCGACCAGCTTGGATGGCTCGGCCATGTGCCGCGCACCGCGCGGATGCACCACGAGTCGGGCGTTCGGAAAAGCCTGCATCAAGCTTCCTGCGCCACCAGCGTGATCGAGATGGATATGCGTCAGAATCACATAATCGACGGCTGAAACATCCAAACCCAGCTTGCCAAGCGCTGCCAATGCATTGGGCAAAGCGTCGTTGCTGCCTGTATCGATGAACGCAACCCTTCCCCCTTCGACAACCATGTGGATGGCGGCCAGAATCGGGCGCACGTAACCGGCATCGAATGCCACGATCCCGTTGCCGTAGTCTCTCCAGTCAAACATCACCATACCTCTCCGTATTGTTGGCACGCATTATACTTGCTGCCTCCCAACGATTTCCAAGACCATGATCCATTTCCTGGCCGATGACGGCGCAAAAATCCACCTCAAAATTTCCGGTGAAGGATCACCATTGATCATGTTGCATGGCTGGACCTCCAGTCATCAGGAATGGTTTCCCTTTCTGGGTGCTCTCAATCCCCGACACAGGGTCTATCGCTGGGATGCCCGTGGGCACGGCGGCCACGATCTCTGTGGCAAAACACCACCAACGGTCCTGCGCATGGCACGAGACCTGGCCAATTTGATCGACCACTACCAGATTGAAAATGCCACTGCCGTCGGGCACTCGATGGGAACCCTGACACTCTGGCAATACATACGCGATTTCGGTACCCAGGCCCTATCACGCGTCTGCTTCATTGACCAGTCACCCAAATTGCTAACCGATCCGCATTGGAATCACGGCATTTATGGGGACTTTGACGAAGCCCGATCCAAGGAAATGATGTCGTGGCTAAACGAAGACTTTGCCGAAGCCGTGCTCAAATTGACGGCTTTCGGCCTCAATGCGCGCGCTCACGAAAAGTATCTTGCCGGTGCAAGCGGTTGGGAAAAGTCTCGGGCCGCGCTGCGGGCCCAGGTGCCAGGTCCGCTGATTGATTGCTGGGCTAGTCTCACGGCAGCGGACTATCGGGATGTTCTGTCGAAAATCGACATACCTGCAATGCTCGTTTATGGCGGCGAAAGCAACTTCTATCGACTGGACACAGCGCGATTCGTAGCGGAGCAGATTCCCGACTCAATACTCCACATCTACGAAGGCACCGACCATTCACCCCATCAGTGGCAACGCGAACGCTTTGCACACGATCTCATGACTTTCATCGATCAACTTGCCCGGTAAGGCGGATTTTTGTCTGAGTTTTTATTTTTGTATATTTTATTTTGTAATGTAAAAAGCCCGTTACTGGTTAAGTAACGGGCTTTTTGTATGGGAGTCTGGCGTTGACCTACTTTCGCGAGCGGAAGCTCACTATCATTGGCGCGATGCTGTTTCACGGTCCTGTTCGGGATGGGAAGGGGTGGTACCAGCAGGCTATTGACGCCAGACGTAACTTGTAACGCTGCGGTTGCAGCGCAAAACTGGAAGAAGGTGTTGTGATTGTTGGTATGAGTTGTTGTAGAGATCCAAGGTTATAGGATCAAGCCGTACGGGCAATTAGTATCAGTTAGCTTAACGCATTACTGCGCTTCCACACCTGACCTATCAACGTCGTGGTCTTCGACGACCCTTCAAGGAGTTCAAGACTCCGGGATATCTCATCTTAAGGCAAGTTTCACGCTTAGATGCTTTCAGCGTTTATCTCTTCCGAACATAGCTACCCGGCGATACGACTGGCGTCATAACCGGTACACCAGAGGTTCGTCCACTCCGGTCCTCTCGTACTAGGAGCAGCCCCCTTCAAATATCCAGCGCCCACGGCAGATAGGGACCAAACTGTCTCACGACGTTTTAAACCCAGCTCACGTACCTCTTTAAATGGCGAACAGCCATACCCTTGGGACCGGCTACAGCCCCAGGATGAGATGAGCCGACATCGAGGTGCCAAACACCGCCGTCGATATGAACTCTTGGGCGGTATCAGCCTGTTATCCCCAGAGTACCTTTTATCCGTTGAGCGATGGCCCTTCCATACAGAACCACCGGATCACTATGACCTGCTTTCGCACCTGCTCGACTTGTGGGTCTCGCAGTCAAGCACGCTTTTGCCATTGCACTTTATGGGCGATGTCCGACCGCCCTAAGCGTACCTTCGTACTCCTCCGTTACCTTTTGGGAGGAGACCGCCCCAGTCAAACTGCCTACCATGCACGGTCCCCGGTCAGGATTCACTGACCAAGGTTAGAACCTCAAACAAATCAGGGTGGTATTTCAAGGACGACTCCACCGAGACTAGCGTCCCGGTTTCACAGTCTCCCACCTATCCTACACAAACCGGTTCAAAGTCCAATGCAAAGCTGCAGTAAAGGTTCATGGGGTCTTTCCGTCTTGCCGCGGGGAGATTGCATCTTCACAAACATTTCAACTTCGCTGAGTCTCAGGAGGAGACAGTGTGGCCATCGTTACGCCATTCGTGCAGGTCGGAACTTACCCGACAAGGAATTTCGCTACCTTAGGACCGTTATAGTTACGGCCGCCGTTTACTGGGACTTCGATCAAGAGCTTGCACCCCATCACTTAATCTTCCAGCACCGGGCAGGCGTCACACCCTATACGTCCACTTTCGTGTTTGCAGAGTGCTGTGTTTTTATTAAACAGTCGCAGCCACCATTTCACTGCAACCCCATCGGCCTTCGAGAGTAAATCTCTACAACCTACCGGGGCACACCTTCTCCCGAAGTTACGGTGTCAATTTGCCGAGTTCCTTCTCCTGAGTTCTCTCAAGCGCCTTAGAATTTTCATCCTGCCCACCTGTGTCGGTTTGCGGTACGGTTGACTCTAGACTGAAGCTTAGTGGCTTTTCCTGGAAGCTTGGTATCAATCACTTCAGCACCGTAGTGCCTCGTCGTCACGCCTCAGCTTAGCCCCCCGGATTTGCCTAAGGGGCACGCCTACACGCTTAAACCAACTATTCCAACAGTTGGCTGACCTAACCTTCTCCGTCCCCACATCGCATCTAGAATCGGTACAGGAATATTGACCTGTTTCCCATCGACTACGCTTTTCAGCCTCGCCTTAGGGGCCGACTCACCCTACGCCGATGAACGTTGCGTAGGAAACCTTGGGCTTTCGGCGAGGGAGCTTTTCACTCCCTTTATCGCTACTCATGTCAGCATTCGCACTTCTGATATCTCCAGCATCCTTTACAAGACACCTTCACAGACCTACAGAACGCTCCCCTACCATATCTTTCGATATCCGCAGCTTCGGTGCACAGTTTGAGCCCCGTTACATCTTCCGCGCAGGACGACTCGACTAGTGAGCTATTACGCTTTCTTTAAAGGGTGGCTGCTTCTAAGCCAACCTCCTAGCTGTCTATGCCTTCCCACCTCGTTTCCCACTTAACTGTGTCTTGGGGACCTTAGCTGGCGGTCTGGGTTGTTTCCCTCTTGACAATGGACGTTAGCACCCACTGTCTGTCTGCCACACTCGCACTTTCCGGTATTCAGAGTTTGCCATGGTTTGGTAAGTCGCGATGACCCCCTAGCCATAACAGTGCTTTACCCCCGGAAGTGATATGTGACGCACTACCTAAATAGTTTTCGGGGAGAACCAGCTATTTCCGGATTTGTTTAGCCTTTCACCCCTATCCACAGCTCATCCCCTAACTTTTCAACGTTAGTGGGTTCGGACCTCCAGTACCTGTTACGGCACCTTCATCCTGGCCATGGATAGATCATCCGGTTTCGGGTCTACGCCATGCTACTAAACGCCCTTATCAGACTCGCTTTCGCTACGCCTCCCCTATTCGGTTAAGCTCGCAACATAACGTAAGTCGCTGACCCATTATACAAAAGGTACGCAGTCACCCCACAAGGAGGCTCCCACTGTTTGTATGCATGCGGTTTCAGGTTCTATTTCACTCCCCTCCCGGGGTTCTTTTCGCCTTTCCCTCACGGTACTGGTTCACTATCGGTCGATCACGAGTATTTAGCCTTGGAGGATGGTCCCCCCATGTTCAGACAAGGTTTCACGTGCCCCGCCCTACTTTTCGCTAACTTAGTACCACGGATCTGTTTTCAAATACGGGGCTATCACCCACTACGGCCGGACTTTCCATTCCGTTCTCTTAACAGTTCCGCTATCACTAGCAGGCTCTTCCCCGTTCGCTCGCCACTACTTGGGGAATCTCGGTTGATTTCTTTTCCTCCGGCTACTTAGATGTTTCAGTTCACCGGGTTCGCCTCCTGACCCTATGTATTCAGATCAGGATACTCATTGCTGAGTGGGTTTCCCCATTCGGACATCGGGGGATCAAAGCTTCATTGCCAGCTCCCCCCCGCTTTTCGCAGGCTTGCACGTCCTTCATCGCCTGTGATCGCCAAGGCATCCACCACATGCACTTAGTCGCTTGATCCTATAACCTTGTGCTCTCGTTAGAGAGCGGCTACAGGCAACTCATTTGTGCTGTCTCGTACTAGCTGTAATACGAGAACAGATGCAATCACAACGTGTATCAGCAGCTCATCACTGCGATACACAACCTTCTTCCGTTTTGTTAAAGAGCGTAGCAATTTGATTTCTCAAAAGCCAAAGATAAACATCGCTGCTTATCTTTGGGTTTTGGTGGAGGATGACGGGATCGAACCGACGACCCCCTGCTTGCAAAGCAGGTGCTCTCCCAGCTGAGCTAATCCCCCGTAAAGCATGCATTACTTTGTTGCTCGGTCAGTTGCATAGCGCTGCTATGCGGCCTTTCCTTGCGCCTCGTACTGCAAGCTTTCTTGATGACGTTGGTGGGTCTGGTTGGAATCGAACCAACGACCCCCGCCTTATCAAGACGGTGCTCTAACCGACTGAGCTACAGACCCTCGTCTGTTTGCTACTTCTGAACAACCGATAAGTTGTGGGTGCCAGGATGCTTCTCTAGAAAGGAGGTGATCCAGCCGCAGGTTCCCCTACGGCTACCTTGTTACGACTTCACCCCAGTCACGAACCCCGCCGTGGTAAGCGCCCCCCTTGCGGTTAGGCTACCTACTTCTGGCGGAACCCGCTCCCATGGTGTGACGGGCGGTGTGTACAAGACCCGGGAACGTATTCACCGCGACATGCTGATCCGCGATTACTAGCGATTCCGACTTCATGCAGGCGAGTTGCAGCCTGCAATCCGGACTACGATCGGCTTTCTGGGATTGGCTCCACCTCGCGGCTTGGCAACCCTCTGTACCGACCATTGTATGACGTGTGAAGCCCTACCCATAAGGGCCATGAGGACTTGACGTCATCCCCACCTTCCTCCGGTTTGTCACCGGCAGTCTCGTTAAAGTGCCCAACTAAATGATGGCAATTAACGACAAGGGTTGCGCTCGTTGCGGGACTTAACCCAACATCTCACGACACGAGCTGACGACAGCCATGCAGCACCTGTGTTCCAGCTCCCTTTCGGGCACTCCCAAATCTCTCCAGGATTCTGAACATGTCAAGGGTAGGTAAGGTTTTTCGCGTTGCATCGAATTAATCCACATCATCCACCGCTTGTGCGGGTCCCCGTCAATTCCTTTGAGTTTTAACCTTGCGGCCGTACTCCCCAGGCGGTCAACTTCACGCGTTAGCTACGGTACTAAATGGTTTTACCCACCCAACACCTAGTTGACATCGTTTAGGGCGTGGACTACCAGGGTATCTAATCCTGTTTGCTACCCACGCTTTCGTGCATGAGCGTCAGTATCGGCCCAGGGGGCTGCCTTCGCCATCGGTGTTCCTCCACATCTCTACGCATTTCACTGCTACACGTGGAATTCCACCCCCCTCTGCCGTACTCTAGCTTCGCAGTCACAAAGGCAGTTCCCAGGTTGAGCCCGGGGATTTCACCTCTGTCTTACGAAACCGCCTGCGCACGCTTTACGCCCAGTAATTCCGATTAACGCTCGCACCCTACGTATTACCGCGGCTGCTGGCACGTAGTTAGCCGGTGCTTCTTATTCCGGTACCGTCATCCACACAGGGTATTAACCTATGCGATTTCTTCCCGGCCGAAAGAGCTTTACAACCCGAAGGCCTTCTTCACTCACGCGGCATGGCTGGATCAGGGTTGCCCCCATTGTCCAAAATTCCCCACTGCTGCCTCCCGTAGGAGTCTGGACCGTGTCTCAGTTCCAGTGTGGCGGATCATCCTCTCAGACCCGCTACAGATCGTCGCCTTGGTAGGCCTTTACCCCACCAACTAGCTAATCTGATATCGGCCGCTCAATCAGCGCAAGGTCTTGCGATCCCCTGCTTTCCTGCTCACAGAATATGCGGTATTAGCGTAACTTTCGCTACGTTATCCCCCACTGAAAGGTACGTTCCGATACTTTACTCACCCGTTCGCCACTCGCCGGCGGACCGAAGTCCCCGCTGCCGTTCGACTTGCATGTGTAAGGCATGCCGCCAGCGTTCAATCTGAGCCAGGATCAAACTCTTCAGTTCAATCCAACAAACTCGCAAATTCACTGACGGTAGATTTCTCTACCTCGATGGATTGCTCCATCTTTTTTCACCAGTGCGTTTGCCTTAATACTCTTTTGCAACTTGCGTCGCTTCGCATCAAGACACCCACACTTATCGGTTGTCCAATTTGTTAAAGATCAGTGCCGCGCCGTTTCGTTCGATTCGTCAGCAGCAGAGAGGCGAGATTATGAAGCACCCCCCAACTCCAGTCAAGCTACTTCAGAAATTATTTTTCAACAACTTCGAAATCCCTTGACCCCCTGCACCGCCGAAAAACCCCGTCGCTGCAGAAGAGGTGCGCATTATATAGAGACTAAACTTGCCGTCAACACCCTCTGCAAAATCTTTCAACCGCAGCACACAAAAAGAAAAAGGCAGCCGCAGCCGCCTTTTTGCAAAAACACAACCCAATCAAGCAGAGAAGGACGAGCCACAACCACAAGTAGAGGTAGCGTTCGGGTTGCGAATGACGAATTGCGCCCCCTCAAGACCTTCGGTGTAGTCGATTTCAGCACCAACCAGATATTGAAAGCTCATGGGGTCGATCAATAGCGTTACGCCATTTTTTTCCATCGTCGTATCATCCTCATTCACTTCCTCATCAAAAGTGAAGCCGTACTGAAAGCCCGAGCAGCCGCCGCCAGTAACAAACACTCGCAATTTGAGCGCCGGATTCCCCTCTTCCTCGATCAACTCTTTAACCTTGCCTGCCGCACTATCGGTAAACACAAAAGGGGTGGTCATTTCGGCAACTGCATTCATGAGTAAAGCTCCAGAAAAAATTCATGCACGATTATGCGAGGCCACACAATCCCGGTCAATCGCATTAGGCAGACTCCTCGGATTTAAGTTCAACCGACGCCCCAATCGCATTTACCAGACGCCCCTCTATGACCGCACCCAGATGCATCTCAATTGCAACGTACTCCACATCACCAACAATGCGAGCCTTCGATTGCATCTCCAAAGAGTCGGTCACCACAACTGGACCAACCACAGATCCATTGGTGACCAGATGCCCCACTCTAACCCCTCCCTCGACACGCGCATGTTCGCTAAGTATCAAGGTTGAAGACGAAGCCCCCTCCGCAGCCAAGATACTCCCCTTTACCTCACCGTCAACACGCAAGCCGCCAGTGAAATACACAGCCCCCTCGATCTTAGTTCCGGCACCAATCAGGCTATCAATACGCCCCAAAGGCTTGTTGTGGTCTTTTTTGCCAAACATCGCAAGCTCCCGAATTCGCACCAACTGTTTGAACCCTATCGTATTACCCCGCAGGCGAGAAGGCTCACTTCTGCGCGGCTAACTAACTAGCAAGCCGACTCGCTAATGCAGCACTAACGCGAAATCCTTTTTCCTGCATCCGCCCCCGGTGGAATCAAACGCTCAAATACCCTCATCTCTTCTTTCAACGTAGCGTTTTCAGCCTCAAGCGCTCCAATTTTAAGAAGTAGCTGTTGATGCGCAGCACGCTCAATGCTTAACCCGTTCTGAGCAGAGCCCGCCAGCGAGCGAAGAAAAGCCAGTTCATCATGCTGCAACTGCAACTGGCTATGCAGCCCGGTCCAGTCTGCCTCATTTTCGCCCATTGCTGAATAATTCGCGGCAAACCACCCCAGGCCGAACATAACAAATGCAAACAACATGGAGATCAACCAGAACCAAACCCGAGGGATATGTCGCCGGACAACCACTCGAGGGGAGAGCACACCAAATCGTCGTCGAAATCTCTTGAGCCTAAGCGTGAGTGCCGGTGTTGGCATCCCGATACCTCGAACCAGTCACGGAGATTGCCGCATGGAGAAGAAGCCCCGCCCTGATTCAATTGCGGAGAGCAGCCTTTCCTAGCAATGCACCTAACAAAAATTCACTAGCCCACGAAGAACGTAGACTCATGCAGCGCAGGAGACGAGTATATCGAGCATTACAAAAATCGATCAACCCCCCCTCTCGGTACCACAGATTACAGCAAGGCTCAGTCGGACACCCCCAACAACCTCGCTCACAGACAATCAAGAAGCCGCGCCCAAATAAAAAGGCTCTGTAGGAATTAGCTGTTGATGAAACGCTCCGTCGCCTCGGCCAAGCAGAGCTGTGGGGTGATTGCGGTTTTATAGCGCTCCAGCATGCGTCGCCAGCCCAGATAATTTTCCAGGTATTGTGTAGCGACCCCGTGGAAGCGACGCATCCAGCCTTTGAGCCGACTATCGTAAGCATTGACGTTCTGGATATGGAATACGCTATCGACCACGCGTGGGCCATGCTGGATATTGAGGGGACGGTGGGCGATCCCGGTGGCGCGGGCGAAGGCGGCATAAACGCCAGCACTATCAGAACATAGAATGGCTTCTTGATCGATCAGAGGCCGGAGCGCTGCGATCACGTGTGCCGCATCGAGCTTTTCCAGTTTGAAGTCAGCGGTTTGTCCGCTGCGATCGCGCACCACGAGGACCGGAATCTGCTCGGCGCTAAGGCCTCGCTTGCCGGCTACGCCACCCCGATGGCGGGCCGGGATAAGTGCCGCTGGCCTTTGAAGGATTCGAGAAGGAAGGTTTCGTCCGCCTCGACGATCCCAGCCTCGTGTTCGGCCCGGTGCCCGGCCGCAACGTGCAGGAAGCGATGGCGCCACCGAAGCGCGGTGTTCTTGTCGATCTGGCAACAGCGTGCTGCCTCACGAAGACTGACGCCTTCAATCAAGAGCTCCGCATAGCGTGTCCATTGTTCGCGCTTGCGCAAATGCGCCAATGCCGTCCCTGTCAGGGCGTTGAAGGTTCGGCCACAGTCCTGACAACGGTAGCGCTTGAGCCCGTGACTTTGACCCCATCCCACCAAGCGATCACCGCTGGCTCCGCAGTGCGGACAAGCGGTCGCTATCGGTAGCGGGGCCGGAAGACTTGGCGCTAAAGCCTTCTCTCGCCCCATCAAGTGCTGAACCAGCTGCTTCCTCTGGACTGGAGTGAGGTGTTTGACCTGATCCAGTAACTCGATAAAAGCTACGTGCCGCATAATTTACCTCCTTCGGTAGAACCATGCTTTCAATATAGCTCGCTTCTACAGCTAATTCAGACAGAGCCATAAAAAAACGGGAGCCGAAGCTCCCGTTTCTGTTTCAGATCTGGTTTAAGTCAGATTAGAAAGCGTGACGCAGGCCAACCATGTAACCCGTGTAGTCGGCACCAGCAGCGACAGGAGCGCCGTTATTAACCGGGTTGATGTAGAAGTTGTTGGCGGTGTTTTCCTGATTGTTCAGCTTGGAGTAACGAGCTTGAACACTGGTACGCTTGGAGAGTTCGTAGGTGTACAGAGCCGTCCAGATGTTCGACTTGGTACCATCGAGGGAACCGGTCTCATCCTTGACCTGACCAGAGCGACCGTATTCCAGACCGATGGTGTTCTTACCGAAGGACTGAGCAGCACCGATAGACCAAGCGTTACGCTTCAGGTATTCGCCACCGAGAGCACCCTCAACCTTGGTGTTGTCGAACAGAGCAGTCAGCTTGGTCTGGGTCGGCAGGGTGTAAACAGCAGCCAGACGGTAGATGCGTGCATCGGCTTCATCAACACCGTTCAGTGCGGCAAACGGAGCAGGCAGTGCGGCAGCCCACTGACCGTTCTTGGAAGCGTGGTAGCCAGCAGCAACGTACAGCGGGCCATTATCGTACTGAACAGCCAGTTGGTAGGCGCGGGTTTCAGCTTGGCCAGCACCATTTGCCTGGCGCTCGCCGTTAATGTAGGCAACGGTACCGGTCACACCGCCAAAGGACGGGGAAACGTAGGCGATCGCATTGCTGGCACGGTTGTCAGCGCCGGTCTGCAGGCCCAGGATGGTGCCGGTCACGGACATCGTGGTACCCAGGCCGGTTGCGCCCGGAGCCAGTTCAACCTTGGCGCCCATGGCACGCAACGGGTGGGTCAGGTTGCCAGCAACAACGGTACCGAAACCGCCGGTCAGGCCAACGAAGGTATCACGGCCGCCAGCCAGAGCACCAGCGACGTCAGCGTTGAAGCCGGTTTCGTACTGGAAAACAGCCTTCAGGCCGTTGCCCAGATCTTCCACGCCCTTGAAGCCGATGTGGGAAGAGTTGGAGTCCAGACGGCCAACGGTAGCCTGGCTGTCGGGAGTACCGGAAGACTTGACGAAGGACTGGCCCAGATCGACAACACCGTAAACGGTGACGTTGGTTTGTGCGAAAGCGGCGGAAGAAGCCAGAGCGGCAACAGCCAGAGCAACAATCTTCTTTTGCATCAGAAAATCTCCTTAGTGGTTAGTTTTTGGTTTGACCCGAAAACCATTCCAAGCTTTACCTCTCGGATCGAGAAGTTGCAGCGATTGTCGCAAAGAGCAAAAGCCCCTAGCAACGCATGTTTGCGTTGCCGCGATGCTTTTAGCAAGCATTGTTGTTTTGACGCAACAGGCTCACGCGAACAAGCGCGCCAGTTCGACGCCCGGTTCCACAGCGCGCATGAAGGCTTCGCCGACGAGGAAGGTTTCAACCTTGCTGGCGCGCATCAGGGCAACGTCTTCCGGCTTCAGGATGCCGCTTTCTGTGACGACGATACGGTCGTTCGGGATGCGAGAGAGCAACCCGAGGGTGGTATCGAGCGTGACATCAAAGGTGCGCAGATTGCGGTTGTTGATACCGAGCAACGGGGTTTTCAGCTGCAGCGCGGCATCGAGCTCTTCTCCGTTATGCACTTCGACCAGCACGCCCATGCCGTATGCCATGGCCTGCGCTTCTAGGGCCTGCATATCGGCCAGGCTTAGCGCAGCGGCGATGAGCAGGATGCAGTCCGCGCCCATCGCCCGGGCTTCGGTGACCTGGTAGGCATCGACCATGAAATCCTTACGCAGGACCGGCAGGGCACTGGCAGCGCGAGCGGCCTGCAGGTATTCCGGGCAGCCTTGGAAATAATCGCGGTCGGTCAGCACCGACAGACAGGCTGCACCGTGTTGCTCGTAGCTACGGGCGATCTCCGCCGGCCGGAAATCAGGGCGGATGACGCCCTTGGACGGGCTGGCCTTCTTGATTTCGGCGATGACGGCCGGGCGACCGGTGGCGATCTTGTTGCGGATGGCACCGACGAAATCGCGTGGCGCCGGCTGGGCATTGGCCTCTGCCTCGATCAGAGCCAGCGGCTTGATGGCCTGTGCAGCGGCAACTTCCTGGCGCTTGGTGGCGACGATCTTGTTGAGGATATCGCTCATGCCTTACCCCCCAGACGTTGCGTGCACTGTATGAATTGATCGAGCCTGGCGCGTGCTGCACCGCTGGCGATCGCCTCTCGCGCCTTGGCGATACCGCCGCCGATACTGTCTGCCACGTTGGCGACGTAAAGCGCCGCACCGGCATTCAGGCAGACGATTTCGCGGGCAGCGCCCGCCTTGTTCTCCAGCGCACCGAGCATGGTGGCGCGGGACTCAGCGGCGCTGGCGACCTGCAGGTTGCGCAGCGACATCATCTGCAACCCAAAATCCTCGGGATGCACTTCGTATTCGCGAACCTCGCCATCCTTTAATTCGCCGACCAGCGTAGCTGCGCCCAGCGAGATTTCGTCCAGGCCATCCCTGCCATGCACGACCAGCACACGCTCAGCGCCGAGCCTTTGCATGACGCGGACCTGGATGCCGACCAGGTCGGGGTGAAAAACCCCCATCAGGGTATTGGGTGCAGCAGCCGGGTTGGTCAGCGGCCCGAGGATATTGAACAGGGTACGCACCCCCATTTCGCGGCGCACCGGGGCAACGTGCTTCATGGCGCTGTGATGGTTGGGCGCAAACATGAAACCGATGCCGGTTTCCTCGACACAGGCGGCAACCTGTTCGGGTGACAGCATGATGTTGGCGCCAAGCGCCTCGAGCACATCGGCGCTGCCGGAACTGGACGACACGCTGCGCCCGCCGTGCTTGGCAACCTTGGCGCCGGCTGCGGCGGCAACGAAGATCGAGGTCGTGGAAATGTTGAAGCTGTGCGCCGAATCCCCCCCGGTGCCGACGATATCGACAAAACGGTTGTCGTAGGGCACCTTGACCGGTGTTGCCAATTCGCGCATTACGGATGCGGCGGCAGCGATCTCGCCAATAGTTTCCTTCTTGACGCGCAAGCCGGTGATGATGGCGGCGATCATGACCGGCGTGACTTCGCCGCCCATGATCTGGCGCATCAGGGAGACCATTTCGTCGTGGAAAATTTCGCGATGCTCGATGACGCGTTGCAGGGCGGCTTGCGGGGTCATTGCTTGTGTTCTTCCAGGAAATTCTTGAGCAGATCGTGACCGCGCTCGGTCAGGATGGATTCGGGGTGGAACTGCACGCCTTCGACAGCTAGCGTCTTGTGGCGCACGCCCATGATTTCGCCATCGTCGGTCCAGGCGGTGATTTCCAGGCAGTCGGGCAGCGATTCGCGCTCGATGGCCAGCGAGTGATAGCGGGTGCAGGTCAGCGGATTGGGCAGCCCCTTGAAAACGCCGATATCATTGTGATGCACTGGCGACACTTTACCGTGCATCAGTTGCTTGGCGTGCACGATCTTGCCACCAAAGGCTTCGCCTATTGATTGGTGACCAAGGCAGACGCCGAGCAGGGGAATCTTGCCGGCGAATTCCTTGATCGCCGCCAGCGAAACGCCGGCTTGCGCCGGGGCGCAGGGGCCGGGTGAAATCACCAAGTACTCAGGCTTGAGGCGGGCAATCTCGGCGATGGCAATCTCGTCATTGCGAAAAACCTTCACTTCCTGACCCAACTCGCCCAGGTACTGGACGATGTTGTAGGTAAAGCTGTCGTAGTTATCGATCATCAGCAGCATATTCGCAATCCTTTGTCTTGACGGCCGCGGCATCGCGGCAACCACAGCATTCCTGGCAATTATGATTGGGCTGAGGCGGCAGCGTTAGAACGAGAATTATCCTATTCCGCGGCACCCGGCGTCAAAGAACGTCGCCGATGTTCAGGATTTTTGACGGTTTCAGCAAAAATAGAACACCCCAGCCGAAACCGGGTTTTTGCCTCATGATCCACAGCCTTCCTCGATGCAGCCGCTATGCTCTGCTCACCCACCAAGGCCCGACTCGGCCAGAAAACAAGCTCCTGAAGCCGCAGGCCACGAACTGGTGATGCACAACGATCGCGCACCCGGCAGCTATTTATATAGAGCCGGCCCCGGAAAATCGGACAGTAGGATAAGTGATAGCCTTGCTTCACCCACGGCCGCGTAGCGGCTTGAATGAGGAGCAAGAGCATGACGAGAAGGAAGCGGCGGAATCACTCGCCGGAATTCAAGGCCAAGGTGGCGATCGCTGCCTTGAAGGGCGACAAGACGCTGGCTGAACTGGCGCAGCAATTCGATGTGCATCCGAACCAGATTACGGACTGGAAGATGCAACTGCTGGAACGTTCGTCGGTTGTGTTTGGCGAGAAGCCGGCGAAGGAAATAGGACCGGACATCCAGACCATGCAGGCCAAGATTGGTCAGCTGACGTTGGAGAACGATTTTTTAGAAAAGGCGCTCACCAAGGCGGGCATGCTGAGCGCAAGAAGATGATTGACCGCAATCACGACCTGCCAGTGGTCCGGCAATGCCAGATTCTGGCGTTGGCACGGTCGACGGCCTACTACACGCCGAAACCGACCTCAACCGAGGAATTGGCGCTGATGCGCCGGATGGACGAATTGCATCTGGAGTTCCCATTCGCCGGAAGCCGGATGCTGCGCGACCTGCTCAGAAATGAGGGGCAGCCCGTCGGCCGCAAGCGGATCCGCCGGCTGATGCGGCAGATGGGCATCGAAGCCTTGTATCGCAAGCCGAACACCAGTCGTCGGCATGCGGCCCACCCGATTTATCCCTACCTGCTGCGCAACCTGAGCATCGAGCGGCCCAATCACGTGTGGGCGACCGACATCACCTACATCCCGATGCGCCGAGGCTTCGTCTATCTGGTCGCCATCGTTGATTGGTACAGTCGCCGGGTTCTGGCCTGGCGTTTATCGAACACGCTGACCACCGACTTCTGCCTCGAGGCATTGCAGGAAGCGATAACGCGTTACGGCACGCCGGAAATCTTCAACACCGACCAGGGCAGCCAGTTCACCAGCAGCGAATTCACCGGGCAGCTCAAAGCGAACGGCATTCGTATCAGCATGGACGGCAAGGGTTGCTGGCGTGATAACGTCTTCGTCGAGCGCCTCTGGCGGACCATCAAGTACGACGAGGTGTATCTCAAAGCCTATGAGTCCGTATCCCACGCCAAGGCGAGCCTGGGGCAGTTCATCACGTTCTACAACAGCCGGCGGCCTCATCAGGCATTTGCCGGCAAGACACCGGACATGATTTACTTCGCCGGCTTGCCGCAGGAACCCCTCGCCGCATGAAACCCGCGTTACCCACCGCGCCGGCCGCCTACGGTCTGAACGGACCTTCGGCAACCGTCACCGTGGATAACGCTACACCCGCAGGGCTCCACTTATCACCGTCGAAAATCTGTCCAAACAGCCGGGTCCTGCTCTTATGATGAAAAATCACTTTTACCTCGATCTTCATTGGCATTTACATTTTTTTGACCCTAGAGCCATGTCGATAATTTGCCATCTTGGCCATATATGCCGGTTATTTCAATTTCATGCATTTGAATATAAAGATCAATTTAAAAACCATCCCGAAGGCAATGGCCTGATAAAAGAAGATTATTTATCTCGCAATTTCTGCTCTGGCCTCTTCCGCAGCCTTCGCGCAGACCAATGTCACCGTGTATGGGGTGTTCGATGTGGGCCAAGCCTTCGTCAAATCCTCCGGTGCTGCCGGGGGGTCACAATTCAATCAGGGAACCGTTGGTCGACTGGACAATAACTCCTCCTACATTGGTTTCAAGGGTACCGAAGATCTTGGCAACGGCCTGAAGGCAGTATTCCAATATGAGTCCGATTTCCAGGGCGACCAATCTGGCGCGATCCAGGGTGGACGTGACAGCTACGTCGGACTGACCGGCGGCTTCGGTACGATCGTCGCCGGTACACTAACCCACCCGCTGCGCGCAATGTACGCACGCACGGAAATCCTCCCGGGCGCCACCGGCTTAGGCTCCACGTCGTCCGTGGTCGGCAAGCTCATGGGCTCCAGGACCGGCGCCGACGACCGCGCCAAGAATGTCGTCGCCTACATGACGCCCAAGTTTGCCGGCTTCAGCGGAACCGTGGCCTACATCAACGGCGAAACCAAGACCAACGACACCCCGACCAGCGGTAGCGTAAACCGCCGCGCATGGCAACTGGCTGGCCAGTACGAAAATGGACCGGTATGGGCTGCACTCGGCTATCACAGGGAGTATGACTTCGGCGCCCAGGCACTTAGTTCGCCGACCAGCAACGGTCCGGTTCTCGGCGCCTTGAGCAATGCCGACTCCAGTATCTGGCGTGCCGCGACCACCTATACCTTCCCAAGCAACACCAAGATCTCCGCCCTGTACGACAGCACGAAGGCTGGCCTTGGTGGTGATACGTACGCGAAGCGCCGCGCTTGGTCCTTGGGCGTTACCCAGGCCTTCGGTAACAATACCGTTGGGCTCGAATATGCCCGCGCCGGCGACACCTCCATCGGTGGCTCCAAGCAAGACAACACTGGCGCCAATATCGTGACCGCACTCTACAGCTACTCGCTGAGCAAGCGCACGATGTTGCATGCCCGTTACAGCCGCCTGTCGAACAACGACAACGTTGACTACAACTTCTACGTCAACCCCACCAATAACGGCGTGGCCACCGGAACGACATCCGGCACCTTCGGTTCTACCTACACAGGTTACATGGTCGGTATCCGCCACTCCTTCTGATGGCTCTAAGGCTTGAATGAAGAATGAGGATGGGACAGCCACTTCGGGGCTGTCCCGTTTTCGTTGATCGAATGCTGATTTCCGCTTATCGGCCTGATTCTTGTTATGACGCTGCGTCGTCATCGCGCGATGAACCGCGAGCACTCGTCACAGCCGGGTTGCAGACACACGACGCCTATAGGTCAGACTGCCCTTGCTGGTTGTCGGTTGTCTGCTTTGTAAATATTCGTACCAATAACGCTTCTCTTCGCATAGCCAGGCGCGTTGCCTACCCTCGCAACGGTGAAGGTTCGCGCCATACCGGAAACATGAAGCCCGCGTCTTCTCATCTCCAACACTTACGAAGCAGAGCACTAGCGCAGCGGATCGAGCTGCAGGTAGTTTCCGGTGTGTCGACCGGCTATCCAGCTGGCCAGGATTTCCTCGCGATGAATTTCAACCCAGGCGTGGACCAACATCAGCTTTGCCGCCGCCAAGCTGCCGAATACCAGCGTGTTGGATTCGACATCGATGCCAGCTTGGGCGCCTTGGTACATCGCCACGATCACGGTTTTTTCAGCGCCACGCATCTTGGTGGCACTGAAGGCCAGCAGCACACCATAAAACGCCGACACGATACGCAGCTCCGTCGGGCGCAACTGGCGCAGGCAGGACTTCCGATACAGATGAGAGAGATCCAGGCCCTCGACCTCATACCGCTCCATGGCCTCAAACAACGGGGCAAGGGGGTACTGCTCATTACCGTAACGCCGACCGACGCCCCCCCCGGTATGCCCGGTCAACGCGTCATGGACCGACTCCTCGATACCGACCGCCCTGCACGCATCCTTGAAGGTGTGCCGGAAACTGTGGAAAACCTTGCGACTGTCGGAAATGCCGATGGTACCGCGCAGGTAGTGCGAGAAAAAATTGGTGAAGTAGCCCGCCAACCGACCGCGAGGATTGGATTTGAGGTCGGGAAAGAGGAAGGTCGAGCGCTTGCCGGTTTCGGCTGCATAATCGAGAAACCCACAGGTGATCAGCGTTTGGTGCACCGGGATGCGGCGGCGCGAAGCTACATTCTTGAGCTTGGCATGCCCGGCTTCATCGGTGATATCCAGGTAATGCCCCAGCCCCGGGACATATTGAACGTTCTCGACCAGCAACTGCGCCAGTTCCTCAACCCGCGCCCCGGTAAACAAGGCCAGCAGCGGCAGCCAGTAGACAGCCTCCCGCCCCGCGCCCCGCGGCACGAACCCCTCGGTATAGATGGCGCTGTTGAATATCCGCTCCAGATCGTCTGCAGCAAAGGCAATGCGCTGCTTGATCTGCGTCTTGCTGTGCATTCGAATGCCGTCGGCCGGGTTGGCCGGCATCAGCTCATGATCGACCGCCGTCAAAAAGATTGTCTTCAGCACGCCGATTTTACGGCTGGCCGTGATCGGACTTTGCCCCTTCTCGATCAAGCGATCGCGAAAGCCGATCACGTCGCGACGGGAAATATCACCCAGCGGGCGGTAATTTATGCAATTGGCAAACTCATGAAATATACGCCCATAATCTTCTGTCGTACTTTCCCTTCTGCTCAAGGATGTTGCCTTCCATAAGCTGAACAAATCGTCATATTCCGAATCAATCGAATTTTTATCGAAAGATTTGAATGACAAATCGTGAAGAGAGTGCTTTTTTGAAGACATTAAAATCATTTATTACAAACTGTTTTTCAATACTGAAAATTCACTATGTTTATAGGATAACCATATAAAAAATTTGATTTTTTAATCATACCACAAATGCCATTTTTTGAATGACAAACGTCTTGATTTTTACTTTTGCGCAAAATTTGAAATAAATGAATTAATAGCTCCATAACTTTAACTTTCATCTCTCAATTGCCATGACTCAAGCCCTTTCCGCGGGCCCACGAGCCAATAACTGAAAGCCTCTTCCAGAGCGGTTTTCCGGCAATTTGCAAAATAGAACGCAGGTTTCGCCAAACGAAATCAAGCGGTGTTTTTTTTCGCCTATGATTTTGTGATCAAGCAAAACAAGAATTCTGCTTAGTTCTGACAACATAGGAATGATTATCAGCCTCATCCATCCTGCTCCTGACTGCAAACCAGGCCCGGGCAGCAGGGTAAAACCTGTGCTTGACCTACCTTTCGCAAAGCAGCCCAAGCAAACACTTGAAGGCTCAAGGCAAAACTGAAAAACCCACGGAGCTGGCCTGTTTGGCAGCTTTCAACGCGACAACATAAGGAATAGCTGCTCGACAGTCCTTGCCATCTGCCTGCCAATTCAGACCCGAGCTTCACGTGAACCACCGGGGGTGGCCTTTCATTGCGGCTTGTTGCGCACTTCGCGGTAAAATGCCGCTTTCCCGCCGGACCTGCCCATGACCGCCGCCCTTTCCATTCCTCCGCACAGCCTGTCCATCGTCGTCCCGTTCTACAACGAGGAAGACAACATCGCGCCGCTGGTCAAGCGGGTGCATGAGGCGCTGGCCGGCTACCAGCATCCATGGGAACTCGTGCTGGTCGATGATGGCAGCAGCGATGCGACGGTTGACCGCGGCCTGCAGTGCGCCCGCGAATACGGTCCGCATGTGCGTATCGTGGAACTGACCCGCAACTTCAAGCAGACAGCAGCCATGCAGGCCGGTCTCGATGCCGCGCGCGGCGACGTGATCGTGACCATGGACGGCGACCTGCAGAACGACCCGGTCGATATCCCGCGCCTGGTGGCCCGCCTGCTCAACGAAGACCTCGACCTGGTTGCCGGCTGGCGCCAGAATCGCCAGGACGGCCTGTTCCTGCGCAAGATTCCGTCGAAGATCGCCAACCGCCTGATCGCCCGCATGACCGGCGTCAAGCTGCGCGACTACGGTTGCAGCCTGAAGGCCTATCGCGGCGACGTCATCAAGCGCGTGCGCCTGTACGGCGAAATGCACCGCTTCATCCCGGCCTGGATGGCGACCGTCACCACGCCGCGCCGAATCGCCGAGGAGCCGACGACGCACCACGCTCGTACCGCGGGCGTCTCCAAATACGGCATTTCACGCACCTTCCGCGTCATCCTCGACCTGATCGCCGTCTATTTCTTCATGCGCTTCCGCGCCCGTCCCGGCCATTTCTTCGGCAGCATCGGCCTGGCGCTGACTGCCATTTCCGGTCTGGTACTGGCCTGGCTCGGCTGGGTCAAATTCGGGCTGGGTGAACCAATCGGCGGCCGCCCGCTGCTCATCGTCGGCATTGGCACGCTGATCGCCGGCGTGCACTTCATCACCACCGGCGTACTGTCCGAACTGCTCGCCCGCATCTACTTCGAATCGGGCACCGTGCGCTCGTATTCGGCACGCCAGAGTCCGGCCCTGGCCGCTGACGAGGCGTGGCACAAGGCCGACTGAAACTCGAACCGCGACAGTGGAAGCCGCTCCCGTGAGCGGCTTTTTCATGCCCGGAAAACGCCTGCTCAGTGCTGCAGTATCTTGGCGAGGAACTGCTTTGCCCGCTCGGAGCGCGGATTGGCGAAGAATGCCTCGGTCGCCTCGTCTTCGACGACCGCCCCCTGATCCATGAACACCACCCGGTGGGCCACGCGCTTGGCGAAACCCATTTCGTGCGTCACGCACATCATGGTCATTCCCTCCTGGGCGAGTTCAGTCATGACGTCGAGCACCTCGTTGATCATTTCCGGGTCGAGCGCCGAGGTCGGTTCGTCGAACAACATGCAGATCGGATCCATCGCCAAGGCCCGGGCGATCGCCACACGCTGCTGCTGCCCACCGGACAACTGGCCGGGAAACTTGTCGGCGTGTGCCCTCAAACCAACCCGGTCGAGGAGCCTGAGGCCGCGCTCCATCGCCTCCTCCCTGCTACGCCGGAGCACCTTGATCTGAGCCACGCTCAGGTTCTCGGTAATGCTCATGTGAGGAAACAGTTCGAAATGCTGGAACACCATGCCGACCCGAGCGCGCAAGGCCGGCAGATTGGTCCTTGGATCGCCGACCGAAATGCCGTCGACGATGATCTCACCTGACTGGAAGGGCTCAAGCCCGTTGACGCACTTGATCAATGTCGACTTGCCGGAACCCGAAGGCCCGCAAACGACAACCACCTCGCCCTTATCGACGGTCGTGCTGCACTTCCTGAGCACCTCGAAGCTACCGTATTGCTTGCTGACGTTTACGATCTTGATCATGGGTAACAGGTCCGTTGGCACTCAGGCCGGCTGGTATTTTTTCTGAAGGTGCCTGACCCACTGCGACAGGCCAAAGCAGATGACGAAATAGACGGCGCCAGCGAACAACAGCAGTTCGACCAGGCGGCCATCGCGGTCGCCCACCTTGTAGGCGGCACCGAAGAAGTCGGCCAGTGCCGAGACGTAGACCAGCGACGTATCCTGGAACAGGATGATGGCCTGGGTCAGCAGCAGCGGCACCATGTTGCGGAAGGCTTGCGGCAGGATAACCAGGCGCATGGCCTGGCCGTAGCTCATGCCCAGCGCGTAGCAGGCGGCCATCTGCCCCCTGGGCACGCTCTGGATGCCGGCGCGGATGATCTCGGAATAGTAGGCCGACTCGAACAACGCAAAGCCGATGATCGCCGAGGTCAGCCGCAAGTCGGTGCCCGACGGCGTGCCGAACAACTGTTCGATGAAGCGCGGAATGATCAGGAAGAACCATAGCAGCACCATGACCAGCGGCACGGCGCGGAACAGGTTGACATAGCCCGCCGCGAACAGCGACAGCGCACGCAGCGACGAAAGGCGCATCATCGCCAGCAGCGTGCCCCAGACGATGCCGACGACGACCGCCGTCAGCGTGATTTCGAGCGAAATCTTCATCCCTGTCCAGAGGAAGGGCAGCGCGCCCGGTATCGAAGACCAGTCGAATTCGTACATGTCACTTGCCCCCCAGGTAGCCGGGAACGCGTACCTTGGCCTCGAGCCGCTTCATCAACGCCATGACGATCAGGTTGATGGCGATGTAGGCCACCGTCACGGCAATAAAGGACTCGTAGGGCTGGGCCGTGTAATCGACCAATTGCCGCCCCTGGGCGGCGAGTTCGAGCAGGCCGATCGTCGAGCAGACGGCGGAGTTCTTGAAAATATTGAGGAATTCCGAAGTCAGCGGCGGCACGACCAGCCGGAAAGCCATCGGCAACATCACATGGCGATAGGTTTGGGCCAGGGTCATGCCCAGCGCCAGGCCGGCATTCTTCTGTCCGCGCGGCAAGGAATTGATGCCGGCACGCACCTGCTCGGCAACCCGGGCGCTGGTGAACAGCCCCAGGCAGAGCACGGAGGCCGAGAACATCTGGAATACCGGATTCGACTGCTTGAAGGCGTTGCCCATGGCCTGGGGCAGGAGTTCAGGCAATACGAAGTACCAGATGAACAACTGAACCAACAGGGGAATGTTGCGGAACAGTTCGACATAGGCGCTCGCCCCGGCGCTCAACCAGCGGTTGGGCACCGTACGCAGCACGCCGACAACGGCGCCGAGCAGCAAGGCAAGCAGCCAGGCCGACAGGGAGAGCATGACCGTCATTTTCAAGCCGGCCAGCATCCAGCCCAGATAGGTATCGTCACCTGCCGCAGACGGCTGCAGGAAGACGCCCCAGTTCCATTGGTAGCTCATGTCCGCCCCATCTCTCGGCCCGCCCGGGCGGAAACGCCCCGGCGGCAAGGAACATCAGTCGAAAGCCTTGTCGTTCGGCGATTTCATCAGGGCCTTCATGTCGTCGGACAAAGGCATGTTCAGATTCAGCCCCTTCGGCGGAATCGGATTCATGAACCATTTGGCGTAGATTTTCTCGGCCTCGCCGGAGGTCAAGGCCTTGCTCAACGCAGCATCGACCACTTTCTTGAAGCCCGGATCATCCTTGCGCAACATGCAGCCATAGGCTTCCTTGGATTGCGCCGTGCCGACCACGACCCAGTCGGATGCCCGCTTGGCCTTGGCCATTTCGCCGAAGAGCAGCGCGTCATCCATCATGAAAGCGACGGCGCGTCCGGTTTCCAGCGTCAGGAAGGATTCGCCATGATCCTTGGCGGAGATGACGTTCATCTTCATCTGCTTTTCTTCGTTCATCTTGCGGATCAGGCGCTCCGAGGTCGTGCCGGCGGTCGTCACAACATTCTTGCCGGCGAGATCCGGGAAGTCCTTGATGCCGGAATCTTTCCGGGTCATCAGCCGGGTGCCGATGACGAAGATGCTGGTCGAGAAGGCGACCTGTTTCTGGCGTTCGGTATTGTTGGTCGTCGAGCCGCATTCGATGTCGATCGTACCGTTCTGGATCAAGGTGATGCGATTGGCCGAGGTGACCGGCATCAGTTTCGTGTCGAGTTTGGCGAGCTTGAGTTCGCTCTTGATCGCCTCAACCACCTTCAGCATCAATTCGTGCGAATAGCCGATGACCTGCTGCTTGTCGTCATAGTACGAAAAGGGTATCGAGGACTCGCGATGCCCGAGCGTGACACTGCCGGCATCCTTGATCTTTTTCAGGGTCGGCGACTCCTGCGCCATGACGGAAGTGGAACAGGCTGCCCAAACGGCAGCGACGAGTACGATGCGTTTCATTGGTTTGCCTCCAGGATGACGAAGCGCCTTGCGGCTGCGTGCCCGCTTCATCATACGCACTTGATTTGCCCGGAACAACGGCGTGCGCGGCACAGAAGACCAGAGAAAGCGCGGCAATCGAAACCGACATGAAAAAAGCCGCCCGCAGGCGGCTTTCCGGTAGGCGACGGCGCCGACCTCAGTTGAACCGGGTATCCAGCCCCTGTTCAGCCAGTTCGGCGGCGCGCAGCACAGCGCGGGCCTTGTTCTGGGTTTCCTGCCATTCCGATTCGGGGTTCGAATCGGCGACGATGCCGGCGCCGGCCTGGACATGCAGTTTCTTGTCCTTGATCACGCCGGTGCGGATGGCAATGGCGACGTCCATGTCGCCATTGAAGCTGAGGTAACCCACCGAGCCGGCGTAGATGCCGCGCTTGACCGGTTCCAGCTCGTCGATGATTTCCATGGCCCGCACCTTGGGTGCGCCGGACACGGTGCCGGCCGGGAAGGTGGCGCGCAACACGTCGAGTGCATCGAGACCCGGCTGCAGCTTGCCTTCGACGTTGGAAACGATATGCATCACGTGCGAATAGCGCTCGACGATCATGTTCTCGGTCAGCTTGACCGTTCCGACGCGGGCGACGCGGCCGCAGTCGTTGCGGCCGAGGTCGAGCAGTTGGGTGTGCTCGGCGCGCTCCTTTTCGTCGGCCAGGAGTTCGGTGGCCAACGCGGCATCCTCTTCCGGCGAGGCGCCGCGCCTGCGGGTGCCGGCGATGGGCCGCACGGTGACGCGCTCGCCTTCGAGGCGCACCAGAATCTCCGGCGAGGCGCCGACGACGTGGTAATCCTCGAAATCGAAATAGAACATGTAGGGTGACGGATTCAAGCTGCGCAGCGTGCGATACAGCGCCAGCGGGCTGGCCATGAACGGCTTGGTCATGCGTTGCGAGAGCACGACCTGCATGATGTCGCCCTCGGTAATGTAGCGCTTGGCCTTGAGCACGGCCTGCTTGAAGGCGGCCTCGCCGAAGGTGGACACCGCCGGCTCGGAATGCACCGGCAGTTCGCTGGGCAGGGTGACCGGCATGCGCAGCTTGGTCAGCAATTCCTTCAGGCGGCTACGCGCCTTCTGGTAGGCGCCGGGGAAGCCGGGCTCGGCGTAGACGATCAGCGTCAGCTTGCCGGACAGGTTGTCGACGACAGCAAGTTCTTCCGACAGCAGCAGGCCGATATCCGGCGTGCCGATTTCATCGGGCTTGTGGGTGCGGGTCAGGCGGGTTTCGACATAGCGCACGGTGTCGTAGCCGAAGCAGCCGACCAGACCACCGCAGAAGCGCGGCAGGCCGCTGGCCGGCGGCGCCCGGAAACGCTGCATGTACTTGCCGATGAAATCGAGCGGGTTGGTGTCGTCCTCACGCTCGGCGATGCGGTTGCCGGTCAGCACCAGCACCTGATGGCCATTGACGACGATGCGGGTCGAGGCGGCCAGGCCGATGATGGAGTAGCGCCCGAAGCGCTCGCCGCCCTGCACCGATTCGAGCAGGTAGGTATAAGGTCCGTTGGCCAGCTTCATGTAGATCGACAGCGGGGTATCGAGGTCGGCAAACGTCTCCAGCGAAACGGGGATGCGGTTGTAGCCTTGCGCGGCCAGCGCGTTGAATTCGGTTTCAGTCATGGGGAGCCTCAAAATGACGGGGTGTTGCAAACTGGGTGCGCGCTGCAGAGCGTGCAGGCGCCAAACGGGCGAGTGATTACGGACGCCAGCGGCGCCAACGAAGCTCGATGTTCCAGTGATGCAAGGTGGTCATTTCGTCAGGAGGTCTTGAAAGTGAGCGCCTGCCGGTAAGCGGCAAGCAGATCGGATACTAGCGCATCGCAATCGGCACTGTCCACCGGCTTGCCTTCGTTGTAGCCGTAGGGCACGCAGAAGGTCGGGCAGCCGGCTGCGCGGGCGGACAGGATGTCGTTTTCCGAATCGCCGATATGCAGATTGCGATCCGGGCGCACACCGAACAGGCGGCAGGCATGCAGGATGGGCTCGGGATGAGGCTTCTTGTGCGCCGTGGTATCGCCTGAAACAATCACATCGAAATAATCCGTCATGCCCATGCGTTCGAGCAGGGCCTCGGTGAACATGCCCGGCTTGTTGGTGACGACCCCCATTTTCAGGCCGCTTGCTTTCCACGCTGCCAGCCCCTCCTGAACCCCGGGATAGATTTGCGTGAAGCGACCGTTCACCTCTGTGTAGTGGCGTTTGAACGACTCAATGGCGGCATGCAGCGCCTCGGCGGTCGGCGGCGTGCCATGCGTCAGGCAGCGCTCGACCAGCACGGCCATGCCCTTGCCGACAAAGCTGTGCACCTCGGCCTGGCTGCGCGCTGGCGCGCCGATTTCATCGAGCATCAACCGGCAGCCTTCGGCCAGATCGGCGATGGTGTCGAGCAGGGTCCCGTCGAGGTCGAAGGTGACGGATTGGAAATGCATAGCGGTCGTCCGGTAGTCACAAGGTCAGCCGCGAGTATATAGCGAGCACACCAGCGGACAGTTAACGAACACTGAAACTGACCTTATCAAAACGACCATGCTCGTCCATCACCGTCACATCCATGCGCCCCGTCTCACTCAGCCGCTGGATCAATGGCAGGCTGGCCGGGCGATGGGCGACCAGTTTGCCATTGAGCAACCAGTAAACTTGTCCCCGTTGGCCACGCACCTCCAGCCGGACCACAGGCTCCTGATCGGCCCGCACGCGCTTGATCACTTCGCCGTCGGTGATGCCCGAAATGCGCAGGCCGGCCTCCGGCTCAGCCTGCTGGCGGCATTGAGGATTCCACGCTGGCGGCAGGGCCTTGCGGCGCAGCTCCGCTCCCAGCCAGGGCTCGAGCGCCGCCGGCCAGCGCACGGCCTCGACCTGGCGGCGCGGCCGCTCGCTGCACGCCGGCGTCACACGCAAGCCGCTCGCCGCATCGACCTGATAGCTGTAGCGCACTTCGCCGCCGCGCAGGCGATCCGGAAAGGTCGGTGGTGCCGTGTCGTTGAGCAGCCAGGCAAGTGCCTGGCGATGGCACAACCCATCTTCATCGGGGTCGTAGCGCCCGCCCAGCGGCCAGCACACCTTCTGCTGACTGACCGACGACGGCGGCGTGCGCGTAACCGCCGGCTGCTGATCGAGCGCGCTGAAAATGTCGACCAGCAGCGGCGCCGCGATATTGGCACCGAAGAACCCGGGGTTGGGCGTGCCATCCGGCCGGCCGACCCAGACACCAACCGTCAGCCGGTCGGAAACGCCGATGGCCCAGGCATCGCGAAAACCGAAGCTGGTCCCGGTCTTCCAGGCAACGCCACGTCGTATGCCGCTCCCCGCCTCGACCGCGCGACCGACCGGACCACCCGATTCGAGAATGTCGCGGATGATGAAGGCCGCCCCCTCCGACAGCATGCGCTGCTCGACCCTGGGCGCATCCGGCGTATAGCGCGGCTTGCCGGCAATGCCCTGACGGGCGAAGGCGGTGTAGGCGCCGACCAGTTGTTCCAGCGAAGTGCCGGCACCGCCAAGAATGACCGACAGGTTGGGCGACTCGCCCTTGGAAAAATCGAGCTTCAGCCCGCCACGCCGCAGCGCCGCGACGAAACGCTTGGGATCGAGGCGCTCGAGGACTTCGACGGCCGGCACGTTGAGCGACTTGACCAGCGCTTCGGAAACACTGACCGGCCCATGAAAGCTCTGCTGGAAATTGCCCGGCTGGTAGCCGCCGAAGGACTGCGGCACGTCGCCAAGCAGCGACTCGGAATGAATCAGCCCTTCGTCCAGCGCCAGCCCGTAAAGGAAGGGCTTGAGCGTCGAGCCCGGCGAGCGCGAGGCACGCACCATGTCGACGTGGGCGAAGCGGTCGCTGTCGGCGAAATCCGCCGAGCCGGCGTAGGCGCGGACCTCCAGCGTTTCGTTATCGACCACCAGCGCGGCCATCGACACGCGTGGGGGCAAGGCGCCAAGTCGATGCGTCAGCAGCAGTTCGACCGTCTGTTGCGCCTGGGCATCGAGCGAGGTATCGATACGCTGGCGACCAGCCGCCTCCTTGCGCAGCCGCTCGGCGAGCAGTGGGGCGAGCAGCGGGTCGCGCACCGTCTGGGCGACGACCGGCTCCTGCAGCGCATCCCGGATATCGGCGTCCGGCCACATCCCGGCCATCCGTTGCAGCACCTTGTCCCGCGCCTGCCGGGCGCGTTCGGGTTGGCGATCCGGACGCAGGCGGGACGGGGCCTGCGGCAGCACGGTGAGCAACGCGGCATCGGCATGGCTCAACAGCCGGGCCGGCTTGCCGAGATAGGCCCGGCTGGCCGCCTCGACGCCTTCGAGCACGCCGCCCATCGGCGCGTAATTGACGTAGATGCCGAGGATGTCGTCCTTGGAGTAATGGGCTTCCAGCTGCAGGGCACGCAGGATTTGCTTTAGCTTGCCCGGTATCGTCTTGGGCATGGGCTCGAGGATGCGCGCCACCTGCATGGTCAGCGTCGAGCCGCCGGACACGATGTGGCCATGGCGCGCCCATTGCCACGCAGCACGGGCCA
Organism: Dechloromonas sp. ARDL1; assembly: GCF_051122455.1. Lineage (NCBI taxonomy): Bacteria > Pseudomonadati > Pseudomonadota > Betaproteobacteria > Rhodocyclales > Azonexaceae > Dechloromonas > Dechloromonas sp. ARDL1. Next base: position 22,409 of record NZ_CP168939.1, on the reverse strand, counting down.
GAGCCAGCGGATTGACGCCGGGATGCCAGCGGAACCAGCCATCCTCGTAGGCTTCCAGCGCCTCGAGGTAGCGTGGCGACACCTCGGCGAGCGTCACTGGATGCCGCCAGACGTGGTCGCGATCGGGAAAAGCCCGCAACGGCGTGCCGTCGCGGGCGACGATGAGCAGCGCATGCGGAGCATCGCGGCCGGGCACCCGCGGCGGGAAGGCCCTGTCGAGCGCCAGTAGCAGGGCCAGCACTGCCAAGACGAGCCACACCCAGCGCGGCAAGCGTTTCAGCCGGCCACGCCAGGGTGCAAATCCTCCGACCAACCCCACGCGCGATCAGGGCTTGCCGGGTGTCGAGGCCGGCGCCGCCTTTTCCCTGGCCTCCTTGCCGTCGGTGACGGTCAGCGTCGCTTCGCCGGTCGCCAGGCCATAAACATCGGGACGGTACATATCCTCGGCATAGATCGGCGGGAAGACGAACTTGCCCGGCGTCACGACCCGCGCCCGGTAGAACAGGCTCAGCTTGCCCTGCAGACGGGCGGCGACGACAAAGCGGTCATCGCGGAACTCGACGTGCTGGATGCGCGGGTCCTGCATGGCCTCGGCCGGATTGACCCGGTCGATGGTCGTGCTGGCGATGCCCTCGCCTTGCGCGATGTTGAGGTTCTCGATTTCCAGGCCAGCCGGAATCTTGTCGACCACCATGCCGGTATTCACCCAGCTGCGCGGATTGACGTTGATGCGCACGATCACCGACTCGCCGACGCGCAGCGCACGCGGCCGCAGCGGCTTGCCGTCGGCCTCGAACAGGTCGCGCGACAGGGCGATGGCGTCATCGCGGTTGGCCGGCATCTTCGCCGGATGGCCGCTCAGGCTCAGTTGCAGGTAGAGCTTTTCCTTGTGTGTGTTTTTGATGCGCACGCCGCCCTGCAAGGCCGAGGCCGTCAGCGGACGGACCAGATTGCCCGAGGCGGTGACGCTCTCCGGTTTGTCCTTGTCGGCGAACTCGGCGCTCCAACTCGTTTCGCCCTCCGCCTTCCCCACGAAATTACGGCCGAGCAGGAACAGCGCCAGCTTCTCCTGCGTGCTGGTGTAGCGGTTCTTGCCCAGTTCGGCGGCGGCGATGGCGACCAGATTGTCCTTGCCCTCGAGCTTCAGCTTGTGGCGTTCGAGCAGCGCATAGGACAAGGCTGCATCACGCAGCGGACTGCCGTAATCGCCCCACCAGTAGCCGGTATCGCGACTCTTCTTCACCCCTTCGGCGAGCGCCGTCTGGGCGCGGGTTTCATCGCCCATCAGCTTGAGCGCCAGGCCGAGATGGACCAGCGCCAGCCCCGAGTGGGCCTGCTCGCGCAGCTCGAACATCTGGCGCAGCGTGGACAGTGGCGCCTTCGACTCACGCGCCAGTACGTAACCACCATAGGCCAGCACGCCAAAGCGGCCAGACCCGGCGTAACGGTAGTCCTGCCAGCCATTTTCGCGATAGACGACCTTGCCCGACGGCAGGCCGGCAGCCCCCTCCTGCAGGTTCTTGAGCAGGAATTCCATGGCGTTCTTGTGCATCGCTTCCGGGACGTCGAAGCCCTGTTCGCGGGCATCGAGCAGGAAGTTGCCGACGTAGGCCGACAGCCAGTACTGGTACTCGGAGACGTTGCCCCACAGGCTGAAACCGCCGTTCGGCGCCTGCATGGCGCCAAGGCGGGCAATCGCCTTGCCCAGCATGTCGGCCCGTTGCTCGCGGCTGTAGGCCTTCAGCCCGAACAGCTTGGCGCCCTCCTCGTCGACCAGCACGTGCGGATAGGCGGTCGACGTGGTCTGCTCGGCGCAGCCGTAGGGATAGGTCAGCAAGCCCTGGATGGCGCCGCGCACATCGATCGGCGCCTTGTCGGAAATCACCAAGTGCGATTGCACGGTGCTCTTGATGAATCCGCCCAGCTCGGCCTCCTTGATGTCGATGCTTTCGCCGGGGCCGACCGCCAGCAGTTTCATGACCTGCTGTTGCGGGGTCGCCGCCTGGACCTGCAGGCCGAAGCTGCGTTCCAGCTTGAGGCCGCTGGCGCTGCTCACGGCCACGCGCACATCGGTCAGGCCGAAAGCACTGCCCGCCTCGACGGCGAAGCGCAGGGTCTGCTTCTGCTGGTCCTTGAGTTCCAATTCGCGCTCGGCATTCGCCACTTTCAGTCCGTCGCCGTTGATGACGCGCACCTTGAGCTTCTGCGCCTCGCCCGACAGGTTGTGCAGATCGAGCGCGACCGTCGCGTTATCGCCAACGGTGAGGAAACGCGGCGTCATCAGTTCGGCGACCAGTGGTGCGGCCACCACGGTTTCCGCCTCGGCATTGCCGAACTTGTCGGGCGCCGCAACGACCGCCATCAGGCGCAGCGTGCCGTTGAAATCGGGCACATCGAGCGCCACTTCGGCCTCGCCCTGGGCGTTCAACTCGACCGGCCCGGAGAACAGATCGACCAGCCGGACCTTCTTGGGCAGGCTCTTGGTCGCCTTGGGCGCGGCGTCGCCGCCGAACTTCAGCTTGCCCTTCTGGCCGGCCATCTTCTCGATCAGGCGGCCGTAGACGTCGTACTGGTCGGCGCCGTAGCGTTGCTTGCCGAAGAAATGGCCGTGCGGATCGGGCGTCGTGAAGCGGGTGATGTTGAGGATGCCGACATCGACTGCCGACAGCGTCACTACCGCCTTCTGGCCGGCGGCAGCCGGGGCCTTGACCTTCACCTTCAGCTTGGTCTCAGGCAGCATTTTCTTCGGGGCTTCCAGCGTGACGGCCAGCTTGCGGTCGCCACGGTCAAGCGGCAGATGCGTCAGGCCCAGGGCGCGGGCCGGCGTGACCTTCTCGCCGCTGTTGCCGGGACGTAGCACGGCCACCGAGACGTACAGGTCGTGGCGCTTCCACTCCTTGTCGACCGGAATGTCGAGCGTCGTGCCATCGGCCGGTACTGCGATGCGTTTCAGCCACAGGGTCTTCTCCCCCTCGACCGTGACCAGCGCCTCGCCGGCATGCGGCGGGGTGATGGTCAGCTTCGCGGTCTCGCCATCCTTGTAGGCCGGCTTGTCGAATTTCAGCGCGACACGGTCCGGACGCACGCCCTGCGTTTCGTCGCCACGCGCGCTCCAACCGGCGTAGAAACGAACCTTCGTCACCTGGCGGGTTTCCGGATCGCTGATCTCCAGCCGGTAGCGGCCGTACTTGACCGGCAGGCCGAGCTTGCCGCGCCCGCCGTCGGCGATGCTCACGCTGCCGGTATCGACCAGTTCGTCGGTTTCGGTGAAACCGCTGTGCCAGCCGCGCTGGTCGTCGAAACGCCAGTAGTAGTCGCGGTTCTCGCGGAACAGGCGGACCGGCAGCGCCTTGCCGGCAAACAGCTTGCCGTCGGCGTTGGCACGGATGACCTCGAACTGCGCGACGCTGCCTTCGCGGGCGTAGTCGCCGGTGAACAGCGGCCGCACGCCGACCAGCACCGGTGCCGGCCAGATGACGCGTTCGAAATTGCGCACCACCGGGCGGCCGCCGGTTTCCAGCAGGCTCAGTGTCGTCCGCACAGTATAGGGCGAGCGCTTGCCCTTGGCCGGCGACAGGTCGACGTCGAGACTCAGGTCGCCGTTCTCGTCCAGGACGTTCTGCTCCAGTTCGACGCGCTCGCGCTGGCTGTCCTCGTTGGTATCGCCGAACTCGAAGCCCGGCAGTTTCTGGGCAAGCGGATTCTTCTGGCGCTCGAAGACGGCGACGCCGAGCAATTGATTGCCGGCGGCCGGCGCACCGTAGAGATAAGCGCCTTTGACCGCGATGCTCAGGTTGTCGTCCGGCGACACCGTGGCCTGCTTGCTCGACAGGTCGAGCTTCATGCGTTCGGGCATGAATTCCTCGACGCCGAAGCGATAGCTGGTCGTCGCCAGCTTGTCGGCCGGATCGGCACGCAGTTCCAGCGTCCAGAAGCCGGTCGGGGCATCGACCGGCAGTTCGATGCGGCTCTGGTAGTAGCCGCCCAGTTTGGCATCGGGCTGCCAGGTGGCGGTGAACTGGCTCTTGCCGTCGGGCCGACGCAGGATGGCCTGGATCGGCTGGGCTGCGACCGGCCGGCCGTCGGCGTCGCGCGCCAGCACCGACAGATCGAACTGTTCGCCCGGCCGGTAGAGGTTGCGGCCGGAGTAGGCGAACAGGCGCACCGGACGTCCCGGCAAACCGGCGACATCGTATTCGGAGAGGTCGAGCGCCGGCTCCTTGAGGGTGATCATCGAGATCTGCTGCCCCTGGCGGGCGACGACGACCTTGGCGCTGGCCGGGCGTTCGGCAAAGGCGGCGCGGCCGTTGCCATCGGTTTCGGCGCGGGCGACGACCTTGGCGTTCTCGTCCATCCACGCCACTTCGACGCCGGACACCGCCTTGCCGGTGCTCAGCGAACTGACGTAGGCATCCGCCCCCTTGGTGAACAGGCGGGTGGCAAGGCCAAGATCGCTGACGTAGAAATAGGTGACCTGATAGTCGTAGCGGAAACGGTTGGGCTGGCTCATCACGGCGATGTAGATTCCCGGCTCGCGCAGTTCCTTGATTTCCTCCACCGGGATGAAGGTCACGTTGCGCTTGTTGGGTTTCTGCTCGGTCAGGAAGCGCCCGACGAAAACGCTGTCGGTCAGCTTGTGCATCGCGTCGAGCGACCAGTTGTTGATGGCCCCCTTGAGATCGGTGGCGCGCCAGTCGTAATCCTCGTCGTAGGCATATTCGCCGTCCTCGTCCTGGCGGCGGTTCGGCGCCTTGCGCGGGCCACTGATGACTTTGTCGAGGAAGCGCGGCAGCTGGTCCGGCTTGACGCGCAGGAACTGGATATCGACTTCCGGCACATTGACCGTCATCACCGGCAGCCCGCCATTCTGCTTGGCCGGCAGGACCATGCCGCGACTCGGGAAGTAGTAGGCTGGCGACACGGTCGCCGTCAGGATCGAATAACGCCCTTCGGCCGACAGTTTCTGCCCGGACGCCGCCGGAAGACCGGCCGCAACACGGATCACGTAGCGGGTCTGCGGCTTGATGTGGGGGAAGTAGAGGATGCGCGGATTGTCGCCGACGACCCAGGCGCCCTTGACCAGCTTGCCGCCATCCGTCTTGACGTCCTCGTCCTGGGTGCTGACCTGCGGATTGGCGATGCCCGGCGCCTGTTCCGCGCCGAAACCATCGTCCTCATCGTCGTTATGGCGATTCTTTACGCCATCGGCGGCGCGCGGCGGCATTTCGAAGACCTGAATCTGGTCGTCGTAGCTGCTCCGCGCGCTCATCGGGTGGGTAAAGCTCAGGGCCAGGGCCGGCGCGCCTTCGAAGTCACGATTGGCGACGTCGGCAATCTCGAACGGGCCGGCATCACCACCGGCACCGCCAACATCGCCGCCCGGCGGGTAAAAGTGCAGGACAGCCGCAATGGCCGCTCCCACCGCAATCAATAGTGCCAGTATCCGAATACTCAGCCGCCCGGAAAGCAAGGACATCGACGCCCCCTTAGAATGTTTGACAATGAATCGTCGGGCATCAGCCCGAACGGCGGATTATGACATTGATCTATCAAGGACGGCGTGGGCCGAGCTCCGGAAGAACTAGACCTTGGCCAACTCGCTGCGCAGCGCACCAATGATCGAGTCGTAGCGATGCGGGTCGCTGTCCTTGCCGGCTCCGTAGACGGCCGAACCGGCCACGAAGGCATCGATGCCGGCGCGGGCGATCTCGGCGATGTTGGCGGTGTTCACGCCACCGTCGATCTCCAGGCGGATACGCCGGCCGGTCTGCTGTTCGTAGGTATCGAGCTTGGCACGCGCCTGTTTCGCCTTGGCCAGCGTGCCGGAGAGGAACTTCTGGCCGCCGAAGCCTGGGTTCACGCTCATCAGCAGCACGACGTCGAGCTTGTCCATGACGTAGTCCATGTGGTCGAGCGGTGTCGCCGGGTTGAAGACGAGGCCGGCCTGGCAGCCGCCTTCGCGGATCAGCGACAGGCTGCGGTCGATGTGCTCCGAGGCTTCCGGATGGAAGGTGATGATGTTGGCCCCGGCCTTCACGAAATCGGGGATGATGCGGTCGACCGGCTTGACCATCAGGTGCACGTCGATCGGCGCCGTGGTGCACGGGCGGATCGCTTCGCAAACCAGCGGCCCGATGGTCAGGTTGGGAACATAATGGTTGTCCATCACGTCAAAGTGAATCCAGTCGGCCCCCGAGGCAATGACGTTGGCCACTTCCTCGCCCAGTTTGGCGAAGTTGGCGGACAGAATGCTCGGTGCAATGACGTAGTCTTTGGCTGACATGATGTTTCCCTGAACGATAACGAACGAAATTATCCCATGCCCGACAGCAAGTACCGAATCGAAGTCAGCCCCATGCCGCAGTTCATTCCGGAGCAGTCCGACCCGGAAAATGACCGCTACATTTTTGCCTATACCATCACCGTCAAGAATATTGGTGAAATACCGGCCCAGCTCGTTTCCCGACACTGGATCATCACCGATGCAAACAACGAGGTGCAGGAAGTACGCGGACTCGGCGTCGTCGGCAAGCAGCCCCTGCTGCAGCCTGGCGAGAGTTTCCAGTACACCAGCGGTTCGTCGCTGACGACCCCGATCGGTACCATGAAGGGCAGCTACCAGATGGTCGCCGAAGACGGCACACACTTCGAAGCGGAAATTCCGGAATTCGTCCTCGCCATGCCGCGCGCCCTACATTGAACCTCAAACACAGCTACACGCTGATCGCACCGTTCTACGACGCGGCGATCGACCGGGTGACGCGGGCCTCCCGCCAGCGCAGCCTGGCCGCGTTGCCGGCCGAACCGGGGCGCGTGCTGCTCGCCGGCGTCGGCACCGGCCTCGATCTGCCGTACCTGCCCGCCCACCATCGCTATATCGGACTCGACCTGACGCATGCCATGCTGCGCCGAGCACTCCCCCGGGTCCGCGAGGTCGATTTCCAGCCAGTTCAAGGCGATGCCCAGCGCCTGCCATTTGCAGATGGTGCCTTCGATCATGCGGTGCTGCACTTGATTCTGGCCGTCGTGCCGCAACCATCCGATTGCTTGGCCGAGATTGCCCGTGTCGTGCGGCCGGGCGGCAGCGTGCTGGTATTCGACAAATTCCTGCGTCGCGGCCAACCGGCACCGCTTCGGCGCCTGATCAATCCGCTGATGCGTCGTGTGGCGACGCGGCTCGATGTGGTGTTCGAAGACCTGCTCCTTGCCACACCGGAACTGGCAGTGGAATACGACCTATCCGCCCTGGCTGGCGGCTGGTTCCGGATGATCCGCCTGCGTCGGCTCTGACACGGCGATATCGGCCGGCATTTCTTCGACCGGTGGTTCGTCCTTGCCGAGCGCATCCTCAATCCACGCCTGCATCAGCGTCCATGTAACCGCCAGCACGACCGGACCGACGAAGATGCCAATCAGGCCGAAACCCAGCATACCGCCGATGACGCCGGCAAAGATCAGCAACAGCGGCAGATCGGCGCCGCGCTTGATCAGCATCGGACGCAGGAAATTATCCAGGGTACCGACGATCAGGCTCCACACCAGCAGGAAGGTCGCCCAACCGGTATCGCCCGTCCAATACATCCAGCCGACTGCCGGCAGCAGGACCAGCATCGGGCCGATCTGGGCGATGCACAGCATCAGCATCAGGGCCGACAGCAGAGAGGCAAACGGCACGCCAGCCACAGCCAGCCCCAGACCACCCAGCGCGGTCTGCACGATAGCCGTGACACCGACACCGAGGGCGACGCCGCGTATCGCCTGGCCGGCGAGAATGATCGCGTTTTCGCCGCGATCACCAGCCAAGCGGCGACCGAAACGGCGAACCATGCGCGCCCCGGTTTCGCCACTTGAATACAAAATAGCCGAGATTGTGACCACCAGCAGGAACTGGATCAGCATTCCACCGAAGCCCCCCACCTGCGCAACGATCCACTTGCCCGCATCCGCCGCGTAGGGCGTTGCCTTGGCCATGATGCCGGCAGATCCACCGGCAGCCAGCTGACTCCACCCGGAAGCCAGGCGCTCACCCACCAACGGTAGCCGCGCGACCCAATCCGGCGGCAGCGGCAGACCGTTGGTCGCCACGGATTTGCCAGCCGCCGCCAGCTCTTCGGAATGTTCAAGAATGGTATCGAGCGCCAACCACAAGGGCAGCACCAGCAGGAACAACATGCCGACGCTCATGATCAGCACCGCGACACCCCGCCGCCCGCCCAGATGCGCCTCCAGACCGACAAACAATGGCCAGGTGGCGACAACCAGCATTGCCGCCCACACCGAGGCCGCCAGGAAGGGGCGTAATACCCAGAGGCTCAGGCCGATCAGCCCAAGAATGCAGAGAATGGCCAGGGTATTCCTGGCCAGGTCGCGGCGAATGTCGTTCATGCGCTCACCTCCGGTCTGGCCGCCAGGCTGAACTGTTCCGCAACAAGCGGATCAGGAACGATAGTCGGCGTTGATCTTGACGTAGTCGTACGAGAAATCGCAGGTATAGACGCTGGCCTTGGCGGCGCCACGCCCGAGGTCGACGCGCACCGTGATTTCGGCCTGGGCCATGACGCGGGCGCCATCGGCTTCCAGGTAGGCGGCGGCACGACCGCCGTTTTCGGCAACCAGCACGCTACTTTCACCACTGGCGAGCCAGACCTTGACGCCATCGACATCCAGATCGGCAATACCGGCGTAGCCGACCGCGGCCAGTATGCGGCCGAGGTTGGGGTCGGAAGCGAAGAAGGCCGTCTTGACCAGCGGTGAGTGGCCGATGGCGTAGCCGACCTGGCGGCACTCCTCAATCGTCTTGCCGCCTTGTACGGCGACGGTAATGAACTTGGTAGCGCCCTCACCGTCGCGCACGATGGCCTGCGCCAGTTCGACGGAGACGGCAATAATCGCTGCCTTGACCTCGGCCCAGCCGGCATCACTTTCGCTGGCGAAACCAGCACCTGACTGGCCGGTGGCAATCATCACGTAGGAATCGTTAGTCGACGTGTCGCCATCGACGGTGATGCAGTTGAACGAGGCATCGGCAGCCTCCTTGACCAACTTGTCCAGCAGCGGCTGGGCGATACCGGCGTCGGTAGCCAGGAAGCCGAGCATGGTCGCCATGTTCGGCTTGATCATGCCCGCGCCCTTGGAAATCCCGGAGACCGTGATCGTCTTGCCGCCGACCGTGATGCGGCGTGAAGCGGCCTTGGCAACGGTATCGGTGGTCATGATGGCGTGCGCCGCGGCGTGCCAGTTGTCGGCCTTCAGATCGGCCTGTGCAGCCGGTAGGCCGGCTTTCAGACGGTCGACGGGCAGCGGTTCGAGAATGACGCCGGTCGAGAACGGCAGGACCTGATCGGCCGCGATGCCCAACAGTTCGCCGACGGCGGCGCAACTGGCCTGGGCGGTCTGGCGGCCCGGCTCACCGGTGCCGGCATTGGCAATACCGGTATTGATGACCAGGGCACGGACTTCCTTGCCACCGGCGAGGTGGTTACGGCACAACTGCACCGGCGCGGCACAGAAGCGGTTCAGCGTGAATACGCCGGCCACGGTGCAGCCGGCATCCAGCGCCACCAGGGTCAGGTCGCGGCGGTTCTTCTTGCGGATTTCGGCTTCGGCAACACCAAGACGGACGCCGGGAACCGGAAAGAGTTGATCGGCGGCGGGGGTGGCGTAATTGACAGGCATTCTCGTAGCTCCAAAAGCATCAAGGCACCGTCGGGTGCCTTGGGGTTCAGATCAGGACAGTTTTCCGTGGCAGTGCTTGTATTTCTTGCCCGATCCGCAGGGACAGGGGTCATTGCGGCCGATCTTCGGGCCTGCATCGGCCGGCGCCACAGCCTGCGGCTGCGCCTTGCCCTCTCCCTCGCCCAGCGCCTCGTCGTAACCGGCATGCTGGTACTGTACATTCTGCACATCGGCATGCGGCGCGGTTTCCTCGACGTCTTCCTGAGAACGAATCTGCACGGTATAGACAATACGGGTCACTTCGCGACGGACCAGGTCGAGCAGGCCTTCGAACAGTTCGAACGCCTCGCGCTTGTATTCCTGCTTCGGGTTCTTCTGGGCGTAGCCGCGCAGGTGGATGCCCTGTCGCAGGTGATCCAGTGCCGCCAGGTGTTCGCGCCAATGGCTGTCGAGGCTCTGCAGCATGACATTGCGCTCGAACTGATGGAAGGTCGGTGCACCAACCAGATCGACCTTGGCCTGATACACCTCGTCGGCCCCCTGGGTGATGCGCACGAGGATTTCCTCATCGGACAGCGTCGGCTCATCCTTGAACCACTGGGCTACCGGCGCGGTGATCTGCAGTTCGGCAGCCAGCGCCCGCTCGAGGCCTTCCATGTCCCATTGTTCCTCGACCGACTCTTCCGGCACATAGGTGCGGAAGGTTTCGACGATGACGCTCTGACGCATGGCGGTGATGGTTTCGGAAATATCGTCGGTTTCCAGCAACTCGTTGCGCTGCTGGTAGATCACCTTGCGCTGGTCGTTGGAGACGTCGTCGTATTCCAGGAGTTGCTTGCGGATGTCGAAGTTGCGGGCTTCCACCTTGCGCTGCGCCGATTCCAGCGAGCGGGTGACGAGCGGATGCTCGATGGCCTCGCCTTCCGGCATTTTCAGCTTGTCCATGATGGCGCGCAGACGCTCGCCGGCGAAGATGCGCAGCAGTTGGTCGTCGAGCGACAGGTAGAAACGCGAAGAACCAGCATCGCCCTGGCGGCCGGCACGGCCGCGTAGCTGGTTGTCGATACGGCGCGATTCATGACGCTCGGAGCCGATGATGTGCAGGCCGCCGGAAGCCAGCACCTGTTCGTGCACCTTCTGCCAGTCGGCGCGCAGGGCGGCGATCCTGGCTTCCTTGTCAGCAGCCGACAGCGCCTCGTCGTTGGCGACGGCGTCGATCTGCTTCTGGATATTGCCACCGAGCACGATGTCGGTACCGCGACCGGCCATGTTGGTGGCGATGGTGATCATGCCCGGACGGCCGGCTTCGGCGACGATTTCGGCCTCGCGGGCGTGCTGCTTGGCGTTGAGCACCTGGTGCGAAAGTTTTTCCTTGTCGAGCAGGTGCGACAGCAGCTCGGAGTTTTCGATCGACGTCGTGCCGACCAGCACCGGCTGGCCGCGCTGCGAGCAATCCTTGATGTCGGCGATGATGGCCGCATGCTTTTCGTCGGCCGTCTTGTACACCAGGTCGTTCATGTCCTTGCGCACCATCGCCCGATGCGTCGGGATGACGACGGTTTCCAGGCCATAGATCTGCTGGAATTCATAGGCTTCGGTGTCGGCCGTGCCGGTCATGCCGGACAGGCGGTTGTACATCCGGAAGTAGTTCTGGAAGGTGATCGAGGCCAGGGTCTGGTTCTCGGCCTGGATTTCAACGCCTTCCTTGGCCTCGACGGCCTGGTGCAGGCCGTCCGACCAGCGGCGGCCGGCCATCAGGCGACCGGTGAATTCGTCAACGATGACCACCTCGCCGTTCTGCACGACATAGTGCTGATCCTTGTGGAACAGCGACAGCGCGCGCAGGGCGGCGTTCAGGTGATGCATCAGCGAGATGTTGGCGGCGTCGTACAGGCTGGAGCCTTCCTTGAGCAGGCCGTGCTCGGCCAGCAGCTGCTCGGCGTGCTCGTAACCGGTTTCCGACAGATGGACCTGATGGCCCTTCTCGTCGACCCAGTAGTCGCCTTCGCCGTTCTCTTCCATGGCGCGCGTCAGTTGCGGCACCACGGCCTTCATGCGCAGGTAGAGGTCGGTATGGTCGTCGGCCTGGCCGGAAATGATCAGCGGCGTCCGCGCTTCGTCGATCAGGATGGAGTCCACTTCGTCGACGATGGCGAAGTTGAGGCCACGCTGCACGCGCTGGTCGGACGTATAGACCATGTTGTCGCGCAGATAGTCGAAGCCGAATTCGTTGTTGGTGCCGTAGGTGATGTCAGCGGCGTAGGCGGCCTGTTTGGCCTCGTGGTCCATCTGCGACAGATTGACGCCGACGGTCAGGCCGAGGAAGCGGTGCAGACGGCCCATCCACTCGGAGTCGCGGGTAGCCAGGTAGTCGTTGACCGTGATGACATGCACGCCCTTGCCGGAAATGGCATTGAGGTAGGCGGGCAACGTGCCGACCAGCGTCTTGCCTTCACCAGTCCGCATTTCGGCGATCTTGCCGTAGTGCAGGACCATGCCGCCAATCATCTGGACGTCGAAGTGACGCATACCGAGCACGCGCTGACCGGCTTCGCGGACAACGGCAAAGGCCTCGGGCAGCAGATCGTCGAGCGACTCTCCGTTGACATGGCGTTGGCGGAACTCGTCAGTTTTGGCCTGCAGCTGCGCGTCGGACAGCGCCTGCATGGCCGGCTCGAACGCATTGATGCGCTTGACGGTCTGGGAGTATTGCTTGATCAGCCGGTCGTTGCGGCTGCCGAAAATCTTCTTGAGTAGGCCGGATATCATCGCGATGTAAGGTGGTTGCGCGGGTGGCGGCAAAGCGTCGATTCTAACACGCCCCCATTACCCAATGATGACGACCTAAATCAAGAGAGCACCGAGAACAAGCTAGCGACGCTTGAGGTGCGCGTACTCATCGCCCTGCTTGAGAAAATGCGCTGGATTCTGGGCGACGCCCAGCATGCGAACCTCGAAATGCAAATGCGGCCCCGTGGAACGCCCGGTACTACCCACGGCACCAATCAATTGTCCGCGCTTCACCAGCGACTCCGGCTTGATATCGATGCGCGACAGGTGGGCGTAGCGGGATGTCAGACCCTCGCCGTGATCGATGTCGATCACGTTGCCAAACTCCGGGTGATAAGCAGCCATCAAGACCACCCCATCCGCGGCCGCAATAACCGGCGTCCCTGTTTCCGCGTTGAAATCCATCCCTTCGTGCATGGCGCGGGTACCAATGATCGGATCGGATCGATGCCCGAAAGGCGAGCCTAGGTAGGCATCCTTGACCGGAAGAACCGTCGGCAGCAAACGTTCCCGGACCCGCTTTTCCAGCAATTTAGTTTCGACATGCGCCAAATCATCGCTCCGCCGGTCGACCACTGCTGCCAAACGCTCGATTTCCTTCTCCAACGCCCCCACGCTCATCGGCGCCGGTATGTAAGGACCGCCCTGTGCCGCCTTGATGATATCGACCGAACGTTCTCGCTTGACGCCGGCAATACCGGAAAGACGCTCGCCCAAGGCATCGAGCTGCAACACCTGCGCCTGCAATTCGCCAAGCCGCGTCGCCATCAAATGCAGGTTGTTGTCAACATGATCGCGCGTCTTGCGATCTTCCTGCAGATGCAAGGTCACCAGCAGATCCTCAACCACCGGCAAACGCAACGCCACCGACAACCACGAAAACAGTGCCGACGTGGAAAACACCAGCACCAGCAACGCGAATATCGTCGCGAGCACATGCCGGGGCATAATGGTAATCGTGCGCGCCGCCTTCAGATGGCGCGAAACCAGAATGATCTGCACGGAACCTCCTATGTACAAAGGGCCAGAGCAATACCTCAACAGCGATGCGACAACGAGCCGCATCATGGCCCACGCACGCCTGCTGCAGAAGCTCTCGCGACGGTTCGAAGCGGTCGCCCCTTCCGGGCTGCGCCACGCCGCACGCGTTGCCAATTACAAGTCGGGGACTATCGTTATCCACACCGACAACGGTGCGGTCGCCGCCAAAATTCGCCAGATGAGCCAGCGCCTGTGCGACGAGTTATCCAGGGGAGGGGCGGAGTGTAGCCTCCTCGAGGTGAAAGTGCAACCCCGCCAAATACCTTACCAATCAACGACTTCAACCTTGAAACCGCTGTCCGGCAAGGCTTTTGGCATGATCGAGTCGACTGCCGAAAAAATGCCTGATGGGCCACTGCGCAATGCCTTGAAAACCTTGCTGGCGCGTGCCGCTAGAGCGGAATGATGGCTAGGCGCTCAACGAACATCAGCGCGAAAATGAGCAGGGCGAAAACGACGCCATAACGGAACAGGCGCCAACTGAAAGCGAGATATTGGCGATTGCCGGTGAAGGCATAGACGACCAGCCCGACGCCGATGGCGATAACCACGACGACTGCCAGCAGACGCAGCAGCCACATGGCGGATCAGGCGAGCTGGGCCAGCCAGCGGGTGACACCGCTCGGGGCGCGCTCCGCTTCGTCGAAAGTCACGAACTCCCAAGCGTCCTGCTGCTCAAGCAGGGAACGGGCCAGCTGGTTATTCAGGGCGTGGCCGCCCTTGTGCGACGAATAGGCGGCAAGCAGCGGATGGCCGAGCAGATAGAGGTCGCCAACAGCATCGAGAATCTTGTGTTTGACGAACTCATCGCCATAACGCAGGCCATCTTGGTTCAAAACACGGAATTCGTCGAGGACGATGGCGTTTTCCAGACCGCCGCCGAGCGCCAGGCCGTTCTCGCGCAGATACTCGACCTCCTGCATGAAGCCGAAAGTCCGGGCGCGCGACACTTCGCGGACATAGGACTGCTCGGCAAAATCGATTTCGGCCTTCTGCGCCGATTTGTCGATGGCGGGGTGATTAAAAACAATGGAGAAAACCAGCTTGTAGCCGTCGTAAGGCACGAAACGCGCCCACTTGTCGCCATCCTGGACCTCGATGGGCCGGGTGACGCGAATGAATTTCTTGGCTGCGTCCTGCTCCTCGATACCGGCTGACTGGATCAGGAAGACGAACGGTGCGGCCGAACCGTCAAGAATGGGCACTTCGGGCGCATCCAGATCGATCCAGCAATTGTCGATGCCTAGACCGGCGAGGGCCGACATCAGGTGTTCGATGGTCCCCACCTTGACCCCGTCCACTTCGAGACAGGAGCACATGCGGGTGTCGCCAACCAGTACGGCCTTAGCGGGAATATCCTTGGGCTCGGGCAAATCGACGCGACGAAAGACGATGCCGGTATCCGGGGCTGCCGGGCGCAGGGTCAGGTTGACCTTGACGCCGCCATGCAGGCCGACACCTGAGGCGCGAATGACCGTCTTGAGCGTGCGTTGCTTGAGCATGCTAAGTGCTTGAATGATTGGGGAAGGCGGCGGATTGTAACACAAGCCGCCGCCACCCTTTTTCAGAGAAAGCTTTTGTGATGCTTTAATCCGCCTGTTTGCGCAGAAACGCCGGGATATCGTAACGGTCGACACCACTGTTGGCCAGCGCTTCGACAGTCACGTTGCGTTTACGCACCACAGCCGGCACATCGGCGATCTGGTTGTAGTCGATGGACGGACCGGCACCGAAGGCGACCGCATCGTGCGTACCGGTAGCCTGGGCCTGGACGAGCACTGGCTGGGTAAACACTTCCGGCTTGCTGCGCACGGCGGCGGCAGCCTGACCGAGGCCTGTGGCGACCACGGTAACACGCAGGGCGTCGCCCATCAGTTCGTCGTACACGGCACCGAAGATGATGTGCGCGTCTTCGGCGGCGAAGGCCTTGACGGTGTTCATCACTTCGTTGACTTCCTTCATCTTCAGGTTGCCCTTGGCAGCGGTGATATTCACCAGAACGCCCTTGGCGCCGGACAGATTGACGCCTTCGAGCAGCGGCGAGGCAACGGCCTGCTCGGCGGCGATACGGGCGCGGTCGACGCCGGCAGCGGCGGCAGAGCCCATCATGGCGCGGCCCATTTCACCCATGACCGTACGGACGTCTTCGAAGTCGACGTTGACCAGACCCGGGTAGGTAATGATTTCAGCAATACCGCCGACAGCGTTCTTCAGCACATCGTCGGCTGCCTTGAAGCAATCGTCGACATCGGCATCGTCGCCCATGACTTCCATCAGCTTGTCGTTGAGGATGACGATCAGCGAATCGACGTGCTTGGAGAATTCGGCGATACCGGCTTCGGCTGCCTTCATGCGCTTGCCGCCCTCGAAACTGAACGGCTTGGTGACCACACCGACGGTCAGGATGCCCATTTCGCGGGCGATTTCAGCGACCACCGGAGCAGCACCGGTACCGGTGCCACCGCCCATGCCGGCCGTGATGAAGGCCATGTGGGCGCCCTGCAGCGAAGCACGAATTTCATCACGGTGCGCTTGAGCGGCTTCCTGACCCTTTTCCGGCTTGGCACCGGCCCCCAGGCCGCTCTGGCCCAGCGACAGCTTGCTCGATGCAGCATTGCGGCCCAGGGCCTGCGCATCGGTATTGGCGGCAATGAACTCAACGCCGTTCACGCCTTCATTGATCATGTGCTCGATGGCATTGCCACCGGCACCGCCGACGCCGAACACCTTGATGATCGTGCCGCTTTCCTCGTCCTTCTCGATGATCTCAAACATAACTACCTCCTCTGAAAAAATCGTTTAAATTCAAATCAAAAGTTCTTGACAAACCAATCTTTCATGCTGGAAAAGACATCCTTGATGCCCTGCTTTTCCTGAATTTTCTGGCCGCGCTTGCGCTGGGCCTGCGCTTCGAGCAGCAGGCCGAAAGCCGTCGAAAAGCGCGGGCTTTGCACGACGTCGGCCAGGCTGCCGTGGTATTTCGGGTTGCCGAGACGAACCGGCATGTGGAAGATTTCCTCGCCCAGCTCGACCATACCCGGCATGACGGAAGCGCCGCCGGTCAGCACGATGCCGGAGGACAGCACTTCCTCGAAGCCGGCGCGACGCAATTCGTTCTGGATCAGTTCATACAGCTCCTCGACGCGCGGCTGGATCACGTCGGCCAGCGCACGGCGGCTCAGGCTGCGGCTGGGGCGGTCGTCGACGCCGGCGACATCGAGGTTTTCATTGACGTCGGCCAGTTGCGACAGGGCGCAGCCGTACTTGCACTTGATGTCCTCGGCTTCGCGGGTCGGCGTGCGCAGCGCCATCGCGATGTCGTTGGTCACCTGATCGCCGGCAATGGGGATGACCGAAGTGTGGCGAATGGCGCCCTGCGTCCACACGGCGATGTCGGTCGTGCCGCCGCCGATGTCGATCAAGCAGACACCGAGATCCTTTTCATCCTCGGACAGCACGGCGTAGCTCGATGCCAGCGGCTGCAGCACCAGATCATTCACTTCCAGGCCGCAGCGGCGCACGCACTTGACGATGTTCTGGGCGGCCGACACGGCACCGGTAACGATGTGCGTCTTGACCTCCAGGCGCATGCCGCTCATACCGATCGGCTCGCGAATCCCGTCCTGTCCGTCGATGACGAACTCTTGCGTCAGGATGTGCAGGATTTCCTGATCGGCCGGAATCGGCATGGCGCGAGCGGTTTCGATGACCCGTTCGACATCGCTCTGGGTCACTTCCTTGTCCTTGATCGCCACCATGCCGTTCGAATTGAAGCTCTTGATGTGGCTGCCGGCGATACCCGTATAGACGTTGCTCACCTTGCAGTCGGCCATCAGCTCGACCTCCTGGATGACCCGACTGATGGTGTGCACCGTTTCCTCGATGTTCACCACGACGCCCTTCTTCAGCCCCCTGGAATCCTGCGACCCCATGCCGATGACGTTCAACTGGCCCTCGTTGTTGATCTCGGCGACCAGCGCGACGATCTTCGAGGTGCCGATATCGAGGCCGACGACCAAATCCTTGTTATCCCTGCTCATGTCCTTACTTTCCCTTCCCCTCGGTCGCGACCCGCATCGCGAAACCATTCGGATACCGCAAATCCACCACGACCGGCCTGACCGCCCGCTTGGCGACCATCTCCGGGTATGCCTCGATAAACCGCGCCAAGCGCACGCCGACCGGCGATTTCGGCTGCTCGCGCCCGATATCGACCAACATCCCGTTCTGCAATTTCAACACCCAGGCCAGGCGCGGCGACAGCGTTACCTGCACCGGCACCTCGCCAACTGCCTTGAAGGCTCCCACCAACTCGCCGTATTCCTTCAACACCTCCGGCGCGGTGCCGACCGGACCAAAAAGCAGCGGCATGGCATTTGCCTCGCTGTCCGGCAGATTGGCGGCAAACACCTCGCCGTAGCTGTTCACCAACTCGCCCCGCCCTTCGCCCCAACGGGCGACCGGCTTGTGCTCCTCGATGTTGACTTCCAGGCGATCCGGCCACTGGCGACGGATATCCACCTTGCGCACCCAGGGCAGCTTTTCCAGCGCGCCGCGCACCGACTCCAGATTGATGCTGAAAAAATTGCCCTTCAGCGACGCCGGCAATACCTGCTCCACTTCGGCACGCCGGGTATGCGCCAGCGTGTCGGCAAATACCACGTGACGCACCGGCAAGGATGGCACCTGCACCAGCCAGACTGCGGCGGCAGCCAGCAACGCCGCCGACGCGACCAGCATCAGCAGGTCGGCGATGGCATTGAGCAGATGCGGTTTGTTCCACATTCATCGTCTCTATCGTTAATCGTTGGCCGCCAGTTCGAGGACACGACGGACCAGCGCCGGGTACTCCATGCCGGCGACACGAGCCGCCATCGGTACCAGCGAATGGTCGGTCATCCCAGGGGCGGTATTCACTTCCAAGTAGTAATGATTGCCAGCCTCATCCATCAGGAAATCGACGCGCCCCCAGCCGCGGCCACCCAGGATGCGGAAGGCTTCCAGTGCCCCCTTGCGGATTTCCATTTCCTTGGCTTCCGGCAGGCCGCAGGGACACAGGTATTTCGTGTCGTCGCGGTTGTACTTGGCCTCGTAGTCGTACCATTCCGTCGCCGGCACGATCTTGATGATCGGCAGCACCTCGTCGCCGACGATGCCAACCGTGTATTCGCCGCCCATCACACCTTTTTCGGCAATGACCAGTGAATCGTGGCGTGCCGCTTCCGCGTAGGCTGCCTTGAGCGCGCCAGGTTCCTTGACCTTGGTGACGCCGATCGACGAGCCTTCGCGCGCCGGTTTGACGAATAGCGGCAGACCGAGTTGCTCCTCGATTTCGGCAAAATCGGAATCGGCCGTCAGCAGCGCATATTCGGGAACCGGCAAGCCGGCCGCCTGCCACATCAGCTTGGTGCGGAATTTGTCCATGGCCAGCGCCGAGGCCAGCACACCGGAACCGGTGTAGGGAATGTGCATGAACTCCAGGGCGCCTTGGATCGTGCCGTCCTCGCCATGGCGGCCATGCAGCGCAATGAACGCCCGATCGTAACCCTTGAGGTCGTCGAGCGTCTGCGTAGCCGGGTCGAAGGCATGCGCATCGATACCCTGGCCCTGCAGCGCGGCCAGCACCCGCGAGCCACTGTTCAGGGAAACCTCGCGCTCGGCGGACGTACCGCCGAAGAGGACCGCGACTTTGCCGAAACTGCTCATTTGCCTTCCACCAGCTTGCCGGGCACCGCGCCGATTGAGCCGGCACCCATGGTCAATACCACGTCGCCATCGCGGGCGACATCCATGATTGTTTGCGGCATGGCCGCGATGTCTTCGACGAACACCGGTTCCACCTTGCCGGCGACGCGCAGCGCGCGCGCCAGCGACCGGCCGTCCGCCGCGACGATGGGGGCTTCGCCGGCGGCGTAGATCTCTGCTAGGCACAGCGCATCGACGGTGCTCAATATTTTGACGAAATCCTCGAAGCAATCGCGGGTTCGCGTGTAGCGGTGCGGCTGGAAAGCCAGCACCAGGCGGCGCCCCGGGAAAGCCCCCCGGGCAGCGGCCACGGTGGCGGCCATCTCGACCGGGTGATGGCCGTAGTCGTCGACCAAGGTAAAGCTGCCGCCGGCCGGCAAGGCGATTTCACCGTAGCGCTGGAAGCGGCGGCCAACGCCCTTGAACTCGGCCAGCGCCTTGACGATGGCCTCATCGGCCACTTGCACTTCGGTCGCCACGGCAATTGCCGCCAGCGCGTTGAGTACATTGTGCAGGCCCGGCGTGTTGAGCACGATGGACAGCCGGGTCGTCGTGCCGTTGACGCGAACACAGTCGAAACGCATCCGGCCGTCTTCGGCGACGATGTTCTCGGCGTAGAAATTGTTTTCCGGCGACAGGCCGTAGGTAATGATCTGCTTCGGCACGCGCGGCAGGATGTCGCGCACATTGGCGTCGTCGCCGCAGACCACGGCCACACCGTAGAAAGGCAGCCGGTTCAGGAAATCCACGAAAGCCGTCTTCAGGCGCTCGAAGTCGTGGCCGTAGGTTTCCATGTGGTCGGCATCGATATTGGTGACCACCGAGATGACCGGCGACAGGAACAGGAAGGAGGCGTCCGACTCGTCGGCCTCGGCCACCAGGAAATCGCCGCTGCCCAGCCGCGCGTTGGCACCGGCGGCGTTCAGCCGGCCACCGATAACGAAGGTCGGGTCGATGCCGCCCTCGGCCAGGATGCTGGTCACTAGGCTGGTGGTGGTCGTCTTGCCGTGCGTGCCGGCGATGGCGATGCCGCTCTTCAGGCGCATCAGTTCGGCCAGCATCTGGGCGCGCGGCACGACCGGAATTTTCTTCTCGCGGGCGGCGACCACTTCCGGGTTGTCGGCCTTGACGGCGGTTGAGACGACCAGCGCATCAGCGCCGGCGATGTTTTCTGCGGCGTGGCCGACCATCACCTTGACGCCCTCGCCTTCCAGGCGGCGCGTCGTCGCGCTGGCGGCGATATCCGAACCGGTGACGTTGAAATCGAGGTGGGCCAGCACCTCGGCAATACCACTCATGCCCGAGCCGCCGACGCCGACGAAGTGAATGTTCTTGACCTTGTGTTTCATTGGGCGATATCCGTGCAAAGTTGGGTGACAGCCTCGGTCGCATCGGGCTTGGCCATGCTGCGCGCCTTCTCGGCCATTTCCAGGAGCTGGCCGCGGGAATAGTTGCGAATCAGGGCAATCGCCTCCGGGGTCAATTCGGTTTGTGGCAGCAGAAAGGCGCCACCAACGCTGACCAGGAACTTGGCGTTGCCAGTCTGGTGGTCATCCACGGCATGCGGGAAAGGCACCAGGATGCTGGCAACACCGGCCGCCGCCAGCTCGGCGATGGTCAGGGCGCCGGCACGGCAGATCACCAGATCGGCCCATGCATACGCACCCGCCATGTCTTCGATGAAAGAAACGCAGTGGGCCTGGACACCGACGGCGGCGTAGTTGGCCTTCAAGGCGTCGATATGCTTCTCGCCAGCCTGATGCACGATCTGCGGCAGTTCCGATTCGGCCAGCAGGGACATCCCCTTGGGCACCATCTCGTTCAACGCCTGGGCACCCAGGCTGCCGCCGATAACCAGGACGCGCAAGGCACCGCTGCGTTCGGCAAAACGCTCGGCCGGCGGGGCGATTCCGGCAATTTCGGGACGCACCGGATTGCCGACCCAGTCGCCCTTCTTCAGCACATTCGGGAAGCCGGTCACGATGCGGTCGGCGACGCCGGCCAGAACCTTGTTGGCCAGCCCGGCAACCGAGTTCTGCTCGTGCAGCACCAGCGGCACGCCAGTCAGCGCCGCCATCATGCCGCCGGGGAAGGTGATGTAGCCGCCCATGCCGAGCACGACGTTCGGTTTGACCTGACGGATGGCCTTCAGCCCTTGCCAGAAGCCGCGCAGCAAGTTCAGCGGCAGCAACAGCTTGCGCAGGATGCCCTTGCCGCGCAGTGCCGAGAACTTGACCCAGACCATCTCGAAACCATGCTGCGGCACCAGCTTGGCTTCCATGCCTTCCGGATTGCCCAGCCAGACGACACGCCAGCCGGCATCACGCAGCTTGTGGGCGACGGCAAGAGCCGGGAAGATGTGGCCGCCGGTACCGCCGGCCATGACGAGGATGGTCTTGCTCATAATTTTCCACCTCTCATCAACTGGCGATTTTCCCAATCCACACGTAGCAGGATGGCCAAGGCGATGCAGTTGGCGACAACCCCGGAACCGCCAAAACTCATCAACGGCAGGGTCAGGCCCTTGGTCGGCAGCAGGCCCATGTTCACGCCCATGTTGATGAAGGACTGCACGCCAAACCAGACGCCCATGCCCATGGCAACCAGCGCCGGGTAGAGACGGTCGAGTTGCACGCACTGACGGCCGATGGCGAAGGCGCGCTGAACGAGTACGGCGAACAGGGCTATCACGGCGAGCACACCGAAGAAACCCAGTTCCTCGGCGATCACGGCGAGCAGGAAATCGGTATGCGCTTCGGGCAGATAGAACAGTTTCTCGACGGAAGCACCCAGGCCGACGCCAAACAGCTCGCCGCGTCCGAAGGCGATCAGCGAGTGGGAGAGCTGGTAGCCGCGACCGAAGGCATCGGCCCACGGATCCATGAAGCCGAATACACGATCGCGGCGGTAAGGCGAGACGATGATCATGATCGTGAAGGCGATGAGCAGGCCGACGATCAGCATGGCGAACAGCCGCGCCTTGAGGCCGCCAAGGAAGAGGATGCCCATGGCGATGGAGATGATGACCACGAAGGCGCCGAAGTCCGGCTCCTTGAGCAGCAGCATGCCGACGATGGCCATGGCGCCGAACATCGGCAGGAAAGCCTGCTTCAGATCATGCATCACGTTGATCTTGCGCACGGTATAGTCGGCGGCGT